>OZ252252.1:0-717500 GCA_965249745.1 Deinococcales bacterium
ACTTTCAGGCGTTCAATCGGGTTCATGGGTTGACCTCCGCTCAGAGGGAACAGGACGAACTGCTGAACGGAGGTTACGAACTGTGATGCAAGGTGTCAAGTTATTTTGCGCAATTGCTCAATTTTTGGATAACAGTTTGCATAAAATTTAGACTATTTGAGCTAGCAGTCTCAGAATTAGTTTCATCTTGCCAAATCTTAGTGTTCGCTTGAGTTTTGAGTCAGATCTTTCCCGCTTTTGAGACGATCTGACACCTCATGGCACAAGTAGGAACAACTTGACGGCTTGTGAAAAGCGCTTCACAAGCTCAACTCGAGGGTGTTCTTAGCCTCCCTCGAGAACAGTACAAGTCTGATAGATCGTGTCAGGGAAAGTAAAAACAATTCCCGCGAAGTCAAACTGGGGGAGTCACCTCGAGCCAGCCTCGAACCGTGATTTAGGCGCGTTACTGCGTGCGTAACAGATTTAGACTCGAGCCGCTCGTCGTATCGCCTCGAGCGTGGCCGGGACTGCATCGGGCAGACTGGCGAGCTTCCCGGCCGTGCCAGGGTCCTTCAACCCGTGACCCGTCAGCGTACACACGACCCTCGAGCCATCTGGAATCTTGCCCTCGCGGATCGTGCGCCACGCGCCCGCGAAACTGGCGGCGCTGGCGGGTTCGCAGAACAGACCCTCACGCGCCAGGAACTGGTAGGCAGCTAGAATCTCATCGTCGGTGACAGCCTCGATGATGCCGCCCGACTCGTCTCTCGCCCCCAGCGCGTAGCACCACGAGGCGGGGTTGCCAATCCGAATCGCAGTCGCAATCGTCTCTGGCTTTTCCACCGCGTGACCCAGCACGATCGGCGCGGCCCCCGCCGCCTGAAAGCCCAGCATCTTCGGGCGGCCCCCAACCGTGCCATCTTGGAGCAGCTCCGTGTACCCCTTCCAGTGCGCGGTGATGTTCCCGGCATTGCCGACTGGCAGCGCATGGTACTCCGGTGCGCCGCCGAGTTCAGCGCAGATTTCAAAGGCAATCGTTTTCTGCCCCTCAATCCGGTACGGGTTGACGGAGTTCACCAGCGCGACGGCGCTCGTCTCGCAGAGTTCACGTACCAAGCGCAAGGCATCGTCGAAATTGCCTTCAATCTGCACGATTCGCGCCCCCATCAGAATCGTCTGCGCGATCTTGCCCGCCGCGACGTACCCGGCCGGGAGCACGATGATGCACTCCACCCCGGCGCGACTAGCGTAAGCGGCCGCCGCCGCGCTGGTGTTGCCCGTGCTGGCGCAGGCAATCGCGGTCGCACCCGCCTCGAGCGCTTTACTAACCGCCATCGTCATGCCGCGATCCTTGAAGCTGCCCGTGGGATTCGCACCATCGTACTTGGCATACACCCGGATACCTCGAGCATTGGCTTCTGGCGGGCCGCGCAACTCTACCAGCGGCGTATTTCCCTCTCCGAGGCTGACCACGGGCGTCGCGTCCGTCACCGGCAGGCGATCTCGCCAGCGATGGATCAAGCCAATGGCGTGCAACTGAGGTCGGGAGGCGATCAACGTCATGGGCGGCAGTCTACCTCATGGGGTCGGTGAATCTAACAATAATTGTAATACCTTCAATCCGTCCAGCACGAGCGCAGGCGTCAGTCTACGAACAACTTTTTTGACCTGTATTACAATTTCAGCCAGACAACGGTGTCCGCTCTGGTGGCCCGCCGTTGCCCCTGCCGCCCTCGGTACCTCCCTGCCGAGGGCGTGACTCCGCCTCTCGAGCTGACCTCCCACAGCTCGAGAGGTTTTTTTACGGCTGAGTTCGGCAAATCTGCATGAAAAACTCGAGCCACGTAAGAAGCGACTCGAGTTTTTGAGGGAGGAATCAGAGGTTGGCTTTGAACCAGTCCAGCGTCAGCTTCCAGGCTTCGTCGGCGGCCGCCTTGTTGTAATTCGCGCCGGTGTCATTGTTGAAAGCGTGGTTGGCACCGTCGAAGATTTTGAGCTGATACTTCGTCCCAGCTTTTTTCAGTGCGTCTTCCAGCGCGGGTATCCCCGCGTTGATGCGGCTGTCCAGCCCACCGTACAAGCCCAAAACGGCCGCCTTGATGCTCGGCACTTTAGCCAGGTCGGGCGCGGGGCCGTAGAAGGGCACGGCGGCTTTTAACTCTGGAAGTTCCGTCGCCAGTCGCCAGGTCAGACCACCGCCGAAGCAAAAGCCAACCACTCCGAGCCGCACGGCTTGCACGTTCGGCTGGGCTTTCAGCGTCTTCACCCCCTCGAGCAGATTGGCGATGTGTTCATCGCCGCTGGTCTGCGCCAGATAAGTGCTGATCTGCGCGGTGTCGGTGAACTTGTCGGTCCCACCCTGCTTGGACATCAGGTCAGGGGCCAGCGCGGCGTAACCGGCCTTCGCTAAGCGCCGGGCAATGTCTTGGATATGCGGCTGTAACCCACGATTCTCGTGGATGACCAAGATGCCCGGCACGGGTGCGGTTCCGGCCGGACGGGCGTAGTACGCGATTTGCTCGAACCCTCGAGCCTGATATTTCAAGGTCTTGGCTTCAATGGCCGGGTCGTCCGGGTTGACCTGCGGCGCGGGTTGCGCCTGCTCCAAGGTAGCTGTGGTTTCCAGGGCTTGCTTCCACTCGGCGGCGCTCGCGGCGTTCAACCCCAGTGAGTCCATCAGCGCGGTCGCGCCAATGATGCCACCGCCCAGCAGCAACATGCGGCGCAGAAACTCGCGGCGCGGTATTTCACCCTGATGGTAATCCTCGGCGAACTCCTCGACGACGTATCGGAACAAATCTTGACGCTGCTCCACGGTCTACCTCCTTGAGAGATTGCCTCTGAACGGTACACGAGTTCCTTCTGGGCATCCGTGGCTCGAGACACGCATGGGTGGTCAGGTGAGACGCATTCACGAAGCTAGCTGTCGTGGCTTTAAGTCAGCAGGGTTAACGATTCCCCCATTGGACTGTGAGATGCTGGCTGTGAGATGCTGCTTATGAGATGCTGGTCATAGGATGCTTTTGTTGAAGGCTCGAGCACAGCACACCTGGGGGTACTCGTGAGAAAGCGCGTCGTTCGTGGAACCGTGGTCATCGCCTGGGTGTTGTGCGGTGCGCTGGCACAATCGCCCGTGCCGCAAAACGTGGCGGTCACGCTAGAGAAAGCCCTGGCGGCGCACGGCGGCGAGGCACTGACCGGCATGAAAACCTACCTCGAGGATGACGTGGTGAACGCCAGCGTACTCGGCGTGGGTTTGTACAACCTGCGGTTTCGTACCCTGGTGGATTTCGCCGGGCGGCGCGGACGAATCGAGATTTTCAACAACGGCACCTTGCAGACAATTTTTCAACTCACCTCGCAGGGTTCTAAGCAGTGGACCAAAAAGGACGGCACGAAGGACGGAACCCTGAGCTTAAAACCCGGTGCGCCATTCACCTTTTCCACACCGATCAAGGCGGGCGTGTTGGGTTTGCTGGCAATTGGGAAGGCCGCCGACGAGAAGCTTTCCGGCAGTGCCAGCGTCGAAGTTCAAGGTATTAAGGGCGCGTCCATTCAACGCGATGCCAAGTCCTACCAAGCAACCTACGTGTTCGGCGCGGACGGACGCTTCAACCTGGAAAAGACGGTTTTCATCAACGAGAAAAATGAAAAGACCGAGTTCACACTGGTATACGAGAGCTTCAAAACGATCGGCGGCGTGAAAATTCCGATGAACGCCAAGATTTACTCGAGTCAGATTCCGGGGTTCGCCAGTGCCAATCTGGAAGTCAAAAGTGTGGACGTAAACCCGGAATTCCCGAGCAACGCCTTCGACATGCCCTGAAGTGTCGCTGCCTCCGACATGCCTTGAAGTGTCGCTCGAGGCTCGGTGATGACCCAAGGGACGTTTTGATTTTTGGTGCGCGGTTCACCCCTAGCTCGCTCGAGAGGGTGCTGTCAGGAGGGTGCTGGCAGGGAGGTGCTGGCTTCAGAAATTGCCTCGTTCAAAAACTGTGCCACGTCCTCCACGATTCTCGGCTCGAGCCAACGGGCAATTCGACTGAAGGCACCGAGGATCGTGAAGTGATCCAGCCTCGGATACCAGCGACTCACGGCTTGCCCGCCCCGTTTAAGGATGGCATCGCGGAGCGCGGGCGCGTGCAAGGGTGTACAGAGGCTGTCGCGTTCGCCGTGCAGTAGAAGCATCTTTGGGTTGTGACCGTCCGCCCGCAAGACTGGCTGTGTGTCCGCCCAACGTTCCGGTCCACCGAAGGCAATCTGCATCCGCTCGTCACCGGGAATCCAGTCCAGAAAATCGTAAGGGCCTGCCATGCCAATCGCCCCGCGAATCAGATGGCGGCTGACACCGACCCGTTCCAGGTACCTGCCGTCGCAGCACAGCAACGCCGTGATATGCGCCCCCGCCGAGTGTCCCATGACGAACAGGTTGGCAGACGTATCACCGAAGCGTTCCAGGTTCTCGTGAAGCCAGCGGACCGCCAGGGCCGCGTCCGTGACGAATTCTGGAAAGACGTTCTCCGGCGACAGCCGATAGTTGATAATGGCGGCGTTAAATCCCAGGCGGCAGATCGCATCCGCCAGAAACGGGTAATCGCTCTTGTCACCGCTGTCCCAGTAACCGCCGTGAATGAACATCACCGTTCCCCTGGCGTGCGGCGTCAGGTACAGGTCCAGACGTTGGCGCACCCCAGTTCCGTACTCGAGGTCGTAGAGCGGTTGGCGGGTGACAACGCGGTTGATCAGTTCTTGCGGGGCGCGGTTCAGCAGGGCACGGCTCGAGGCGGCGATCTGCGCGAACCAGTCTGTCGGCTGTGATGGGCTGTTCATGTCTCCTTTAACCTCCTCGAGTATCCCGTCGGCGACCCTGGTTGCATTCTGTCAGACACGAGCTAAAGCCGAGGTGTGTCAGGCTTCCCGATAAACATAAGATTAGCTGAGACGCTTCAAGTGACTGTCAGAATAAAGTACGACAGCAACGCCGAAATCCCGAGTTGAAACAGATTGCGATTTCTCAAAACGGGCTGCTTGGCGTCTCTCAGCACCCGCAGGATCGCCTGTCCCATGATGAGCACTACAAAACTCCAGCGCGGCACGGGAAAACCAGCAACAGAGCTTAGCAATAGTAAAACCGCCATGACGCCGAGCAGCGCGAAAATGGAAATTGTATACGGGCTGGGCTTCATTCCTTCAAGTGTACTCGAGGTCACCGCTCGTTCGCAGTCGCGGCTGCCAGCCCACTATGAAGATAAAAAGCGTGCCCGTCACGCTTCTCACACCCTGTTCACCTAGCCCTGGCGCGTACTCCGTAGACTTTGCGCGTCATTATCCACCCGAGATTATCGCTGGGTGCGCCGCATTGCCTCACGAGAGGCATAATTTTTTTGAAGCAGTTCTGAGGAGATACGTTGTGTTGAATGTCCAATCTCGAGTCCTGGCCGCGGTGCTCGCCCTGCTGCTGGCTTCCCCCGCCCTGGCGCAGACGGCTGATCCGAAAAAGCCAGCCACCTGTGCGCAGTACATTCCGCTTGGCAAGTTGTACTACTCGCAAGGTCAGATGGACGCGGCGTACACCGCCTTCAGTTTGTGCGTCAAGCAAGACCCTAACAATCTGGAGGCGCTCTATAGCCTGGGACGGACCGAGATCAGATTACGCCTGTACTCCGCTTCGATTCAACACCTGAAAAACTGCATCACAGCGGACGCCAAATACTGGCGTTGCTACATCGCCCTGTCCGACGCGTACGTTTCGCAGTACCAGTTCTCGAGCGACCGCAAGAGTCTGGCTCCACTCTTAGACGAGGGTCTCAAGGTATTGGACGACGCCGAGCGCATCGTCGCCACCGACGAGGGTCGCGCCGTGGTCTACAACCAGCGCGGCACAATCTATAAGCTGAAGGGTGATTCCAAGCAAGCCATCAGCAGCTTCGAGCGGGCGCTGTCCTACGCGCCGGGAACACCGAACATCCTCTTCAATCTCGGTTCGCTGTACCTAGCCACCAACGAGATTGACAAGGCGATAGACGCCTTCGGTAAGGCCGTGGACGCCGCCCCGAACGACGCCGAACTTCGCGCCGCGCTGGCTCGAGCCATTCGCATCAAAGCGACCGACCTGAAGACCGCGCTGTCGCAGGCAACGCAGGCCTTCAACCTGTGCGGTGGGATCAGTAAATGCAAAAACCCCTTCGTGATCGGACAGTACGGCATCGCGCAGTACGCCAATAAAAACCGCGAACCCGCCAGAGTAGCGTTGGAACTGGCCGTCAAGGTGGACTCGAGCGCTGTATATCACGAGAACTTCTACTTCCTGGGGCGCGTCTACCTGGAACTCTCCCGCGCCAAGGAAGCCAAATTGCAGCTCAGCAAAGCGGTGCTGATCGAACCCAGCGAGCCGTTGTACTGGTTCTGGTTGGGTCAGACCAATGAGGCGGTCGGTGATAAGGACTCTGCTTGCAAGAACTACGCGCAGGCGCTCAAGTTGCAGAGCGATTACAAAGATGCCCAGAAGGGCAGCAACGCCCTGAAATGCCCGACCACCAACGGCACTCGTTGAGAAGCTTCGATAAAAAATCCCGCCTTTGCTGGCGGGATTTTTTCGCTCGAGCCACATGCCTTGCTCGGAGCTGTGCAGGTGCGTTCAGTGCGTTAGAGCGGCGCTCTTGGACTCGAGCACGCCCAGCAACCCGTGCCAGGATTTGACGAACGCATCCGCGCCCTCGCGTTGCAATTGCAATGCCAACCCAGCCACGTCCACACCCGCCCGTTCAAACTCCGCGAGCCTGGTCTCGCCATCGCCACCGTTCACGTCCATGACCCCGCTGACCGTGCCGTGGTCAGCGAAAGCCAGCAGAGTCGCCTCGGGCATCGTGTTGACAGTATCAGGGGCGGCCAGAGCAGAGACGTACATCACATCCGAAGCGTTCGGGTCCTTCGTGCCCGTACTCGCCCACAAGAGGCGTTGCGGTACTGCCCCGAGCGACTCGAGGTGCTTGAATCGGTCTGAGGCGAGTAGCTCACGATACGCCCTATAGGTGCGTTCCATGACCGCAATACCCAGTTTGTTATGCAGTTCCACTGGTACTTTCTCCGCCACCGCGCGATCCCAGCGACTGACAAACACCGACGCGACCGAGGCCACTCTGGGTGATAAGCCCGCCGCCACGCGCCGCTCAAGACCGCGCAGGTACGCCTCGGCCGCCGCCTGGTATTGCTCCCTCGAGAAGAGCAGCGTGACGTTGACTGGGACGCCGTTGAAAATTGTTTCTTCGATCGCGGGCAGACCCTCCGGTGTGCCTGGAATCTTGATGAACAAGTTGTCGCGTCCCGCTTTCTGGTACAGCAGTTTGGCTTGGGCGATGGTCTGCGAGGTGTCGTAGGCTAGGAGCGGTGAAACCTCGAGGGAGACGAAACCATCCAGCCCGTCTGTCGCGTCGTACACGGGTTTGAACAGATCGGCCGCTCGAGTCAGGTCTTGCAGGGCGATTTCAAAGAAGAGGTCGTCCCCGTGCAACCCGGCTTTGGTTTTCTCCAAGATGCTCGAGTCGTAATCGTTGCTACCCTTGATGGCGGCCTCGAAGATGCTGGGATTTGAGGTTAATCCGGTGATGGATAGGTCGGAGATGTAGTGGGCGAGCGTGCCAGATTCGAGGAGTCCTCGGGTGATGTTGTCCAGCCACAGGCTCTGATGCAGGTCGTGCAGGGTCTGAGTCGCTTTCATAGGTTCCCCTTAGAGCTTGGATTTGCAACGCTCACCAAGGTTACTGCGTTCCCATGAAATTCGCTGTAGTGGCTACTGAGTTCGGCGTGGTCAGGTTCACGTTTTAAGGCAAGCGCTTGGAGTCCGAATCGTGGAGTTATCAGTAAAGCCGCTTCAGGGTCAGTTCAGATCAGCGGCAGGAGACCGTCAAAGAGTGCTCTTACCCTGATGGCATCCCGGTATGACAGGGACAAAGGAGTGACATGCCAAGCAAAGATCCGAACGACCTCGATTACCCGCAGGGAGGTGACACTTCGGACGAGACCGCCGATGGACGCCCACTTCGCCCAACAGCAGACACATCGCAAGGCAAACCCGATCCCAAGGGAACCTCACGTGACAGCAGCAAAGATCACGACGAGAACGCACCGCTGGACGAAAAACTCTCTTACAACGAGCGCTGAACCCGCCACCTCGAGCCTGACGTTCAGTTTTACAAAGGAGCACCTTATGGAACTCGCCACCCTGAAAGATCTAATGGTCGAACAACTCCGCGACCTCTACAGCGCCGAAACCCAGCTCACCGAAGCCCTGCCAAAGATGATGCAGGCGGCCACGCACCCGGAATTGAAGAACAGCTTCTCGGAGCATTTGGAGGTCACCAAACGCCAACGTGACGATGTGGCGGCTCTGATTCGCCAGTACGGGGCGAACCCGGAGGGTCACGAATGTCAGGCGATGAAAGGCATCATCAAGGAGGGCGAGGAGTTGATCGCCAAGCGGCGCGATGCCGATAGTGACGTGATGGACGCCGGGTTGATCGCGGCCGCCCAGCGCGTCGAGCACTACGAAATTGCGGGTTACGGAACCGTTTGCGCCTACGCCGTGCAACTCGGAGATCAGCAGGCGGCGATGGTGCTAGACAAGATTGCCAAGGAAGAGGGCACGACCGATCACAAGCTGACGGCCCTGGCGTTGCGCGTCATCAACCCGGCCGCCGAAGCCTGAACCGATCAGAACCCCTTTCGACCTCGAGCGTCTCAAAAACGCTCGAGGTTTTCTGTAGACCTGTGAAACCGCCGACGGTCTCGTAAAATCTTTACGTGACGCGTGCCCAGCAACGAACCATCGAAACCCTGCGACAAAGAGTCGAAACCTTCTTCGCCGACGACTCGAGCGGCCACGACTGGTGGCACACGCACCGCGTCTGGCGGATGGCAGAGCGACTGGCAGCCATTGAGGGGGCGGACCTGTACATCGTGGCGCTCGCGGCGCTGGCGCACGACCTCGAGGACCACAAGCTGGATGCTACGCCGCGCATTCGCCAATGGTTAACCGAGGCGGGCGTGGACGGTGAAACCGTCGAGACCGTGTACGACCTCTGCACCAGGGTTAGCTTCAAGGGCGCGGGCGTCCCCGACGACATGCCAACCCTCGAGGGGCGCGTCGTGCAGGACGCGGACCGCTTGGATGCGATCGGAGCTATCGGGATCGCCCGGACCTTCGCTTACGGTGGCTCGAGGGGGCGTGCCTTGCACGATCCCAACGAGGCTGTCACACTCCACGAGGATTTCAGCGCCTATCAGAAAAAGGGTGGCAGCAGCTTAAACCACTTCTTCGAGAAGATGCTGCTTTTGCACGACCGCCTTCACACCGGCAGCGCTCGAGCTATCGGCAAAGCGCGTCACGATTACGTGCGAGAGTACGTGGCCCGTTTTCTGGCCGAGTGGGAGGCGCACGATTGAGGCGACCTCTAGTTCAGAAAGAGCGCGATAGATGGGTCGCAGGTTGGCTCGAGACGCGGTAAATTACGTCAGGAACTGCAAAACCAGGCGTTGCACCTCGTAAATCAGATTTCCCAACGGTTCGCGCAGGAAGATAATCACCAGGAACAACAACCACCAGGACCCGTTCATGTGCGCCCTCAGGCTCGCGCCGAGATTGCCCGGTGCGACCGCCGCGAGCGCGTGCGCCCCATCCAGCGGCGGTACGGGCAGCGCGTTGAAGACCGCCAAGATAATGTTCAAGCTCAGCAACTCCCCGAGAAAGTACACAATCCAACCCGGCGCGTCCCCTGTGAACAGAAAGCTCCCGACCAGCACGGTATTGCTGCGAAGCGCATCTAGCCCAGACGCTTCGGTGAGCACTCGAGTCTCGAGCGTTCTGATTAACAGCAGGCTGACGACGACCAGCGCTAGATTCATGACGATCCCGGCGATTGAAACCGCGAAGCTGCCCCAGACGGGATTGCGGTACTTCCACGGTTGCGTCTTCACGTACCCGAGCGCTCCGAAACCGATCAGCAAGAACAGCAAAATTCCTGTCCAATCCAGGTAACGCAGTGGGTTCCAGTCGAAACGACCATTTTTTGTGGGTGTGTCATCGCCCTGCCAGATCGCCGCCCAGGCGTGACCGTACTCGTGGAGGACCACCGAAACGACCAATGCCAACGCCCACAGCAGGGCGTGAATGGGATTGGCTTGGAACCGCTCTAAAATCGTCACGGTTTCAGATCAATCCCACAGCCTGCAAAATCGCCTGGAAGATATTCAGGAAAAACCCTGAAATCGCACCTGTGACGCCCAGGATGCTCAGCACGATAAAAATAATCATGAACCCGAACGGCGTGCGATTCATCCAGGTTTCGAGACTCGCCAGACCACGACGAATCTCCGGCGAACCAATCGCGTAAACCGCTCGAGCACCCGGCAAGGGTGGCACGGGGAACAGAAACAGCGTCGCCAGACCCAGCACTCGAGACGCCCCAACCGCGAAGCCTTGCCCGAGACCCAGCAGGGCATCACCGCCGAAGCGCAAGGTCAGCACGTAGGCGACAAACAGCACGAACGCCCACACGACCATCGTCAGCGGACCCGACCACCACACCAGAGCTTCCCGCGCCGGAGTTTTGGAAAAAGCGTAACTGTTTAAGGGAATTTGATTCGGCAACGCGAACCCGAACAGCACCAACCAGATCAGGTAAATGGAATTGAGATGCAAGCGCGGCTCAGTGCTGGTAAAGCCGCGCAACTTCGCAGTGCGATCACCCATCAGCGACGCGACGCTCGCCTGAACCACGTTATTTAAGACCAACGCGAACGCCAGTGTTACTAACGCCACCAGGTACGCCAACGGGTCGGTGGCCAGCAACTGAATGAAAAAAGACATTGCCTCTACCCTATCACGCTGTCTGTGGCAGCCTCGAGCTTCAAGTCACCAAAAAGTCCTAGACCTTGATGACGCTCAGTTGGTACTCAAGTTACGCAGTGATGAATAAACGTGTACGGTAGAGCCTCCTGCGGTCACAGGAGGGGGCGTGTGTCAGTCTCAAAAGCCGATGTGCTCGAGTTCCTCGCTACTGCGTAACTTGAGTGGAGTTCTTCAATGCCCGATCCAGGGTGATCGCGTAAAACTAGCGCGGGTCAACGGATTTCGATTTGACCTTGGCGCGATCTTCAATCCCAATCGCAATCGAGGCGAGCTTGTTGGCCAGCATGAAATCGTCTATACAATCGCCGTGTTGAAAGATTAGGGCAATGTTGATGAAATCTTCGAGAGTCACGGCTTGCTGAATCAGTGGGAGCGCTTTCTCGCGGCGAATCCAATCTCCATACGCTCCGTCTGGATCGGGCTTTCCCAGACGCGGCGCTTGGTCCCTGGTGACCAGTTCAGCGAGTTGCCTCGAGAGCGCTAGGTTGGGTTTCGCGTTCGATAAATCCGCCGGGATCATCACGTTTTTGAGTGACGGTGAGCAACTGCCAGCCCCCGAAACGGAAACATTCGCCGGGTAATCCATCATCGTTTTCGGAATCGGGTTGGGCTTAATCGTCTGCGGGAGCGGCGTAGGTTTGAAAAGCTCCAGCCTCGCCCCGGATTGCGCCAGGCTCACACCTAGCAACGCCGCCAGCAGCACGAAACCTCGAGTCATGGGCTTAGCCTAATACAGCTTCTGTGAAGAGCGTTTGAACCCGCCCTGGGAACCCGTCGCGTTGAGATTTATAGACGCTTGACAGCCTGGTATACCAGATGAGACACTGCCCTAGCCGCAAGGCACTTCATCAGGAGCGGCTCGAGCGTCCTGGCGCGATGACAGCCGCAGCAACCGAAATTCCCATGACCGATTCCCGCCGAATGCGAATGCGTTGAACACCCGCCTCTAGGGTCCCTTCAACGCTGCACGAGCAGGATTCAGTCAGAGAAATCAGGTGCTACTGCCAGCCACGGGGAATTCCCTCGTGGGACGATGAGGAAGGAACGGTTTCCTTCCCCAATTCACGGAGGGAAACGCTATGAGTGATCGTTCCGATTCAACCTTTGATGTAGCCACGCTCGCCGTTCAGCAAGGCATCGCTCGAGGGGCAGGCGTCCCAATCGGCGTGCCGATTCACGCGGCGGCCGCGTTTCAATTTGAAACCTTAGAGGAGATGGCGGATGTCTTCCAGGGGCGCGAGGAAGGCTATCAGTACAGCCGGATTCAGAATCCGACGCTCGAGGCATTGGAGGGGCGGCTCGCGGCGTTGGAGAACGCACGGGGTTGCGTTGTGACCGCCAGCGGTCAGAGCGCCACGTTGCTGGCCTTGATCGCACTGGCTCGAGCCGGGGATCACATCGTCGCCACGAAAACCTTGTTCGGCGGCTCGCTCGGGTTGCTGAATGTCGTGCTGCCAAATTTCGGAATCACCGCGACCCTGACGGACAACGCGCCCGAGGCGCTTCAGCGTGCGATGCGCCCGAACACTCGCGCCATCCTGGTCGAAACGATTGGGAATCCGGCGTTGGACATCCCGGATTTCGATGCCCTGGTGCAAATTGCCAGAGAACACGGCGCTGCGCTCGTGGTGGACAACACCTGGGGCGCGGCGGGCGCGATCTGCAACCCGTTGGAACTCGGCGCGGACATCGTCGTCGAATCCCTGACAAAATGGGCCAGCGGCCACGGCGCGGTTTTAGGCGGCGCGGTGCTGACTCGCCACGGCTTCACGCCGACCGCCCCGGTGTTCACGGAGGCTGACGCGACCGGCGTTTCCCTGAATGACCGTCACGCCGACCGCGCTTTCGTGGTTCGCGCCCGGTACCTGGGCCTGCACCAGATGGGCATGACCCTCGCGCCACACAGCGCCTGGCAAATTTGTCAGGGTTTGGAAACCGTGAGCTTACGCGTCGCCCGCGAATCCCAGACCGCCTGTGACCTCGCCGCTTGGCTCGAGACGCACGTCGGCGTGGCTTGGGTCTCGCACACCAGTCTAGCGTCGCACCCGCACCACAGTCATGCCGGGCGTTACCTGCGGGCACAACCGAGCGTGCTGACCTTCGGCGTCAAGGGCGGACAGGACGGTGCCTCGAGATTCGTGGCTGCGCTGCGCTTAGTGCGCTTGGCGGCAAACCTCGGGGACACGCGCACGCTCGCGGCCCACCCGTGGACGACCACGCACGGACGCCTTCAAGAACCCGCGAAGCGGGCGGCGGGCGTCAGCCCGGAGATGATCCGACTGAGCGTCGGGCTGGAAGACGCGAACGACCTGAAACGCGACCTGGGACAAGCCCTCGAGATCGCCCTGTCCAACCAGCCGCTCGAGATTGCGGGGGTCTGATGAGCCAGCCGATGAGCTTGCGTGACAAGCTGGGACGGCAATTCGTGTTCACGGCAGAACTCGATCCGCCTCGCGGCAGTGATCCGACCAAAACGATCGAGGAAGCCAGCGCCGTGCGCGACTTCGTGGACGCGGTGAACATCAGCGACAGCCCGCAAGCCAACCTGCGGATGACGCCGCTCGTTGCCGCCAAGTTGGTGCAGGATGCCGTCAACCTCGAGGTGATCGCGCACTTCACCTGCCGCGACCGCAACGTGATCGGGTTGCAATCCGAACTGCTCGGAGCGCACGCGCTGGGCGTTCGCAACATCCTCTGCCTGCGTGGTGATCCGCCTGAACGCGGCGATCACCCGGACGCCAAGGGCGTCTTCGAGGTGGACGCCGTGGGCCTAGCCCGAATCGTAAGCGGTCTCAACGCAGGGAAGTCCCGGAGTGGGCGCGACCTCGAGCCGACCGATTTCAGCGTCGCCGTGGCCGCCAATCCCGGCGCGGCTGACCTGCACCTCGAGCGCGACCGGTTCCAGGAGAAAGTCGCCGCCGGGGCCAGCTTCGCGCAGACTCAGCCCGTGTTCGACCTCGAGACGGTCGAGCGGTTTTTGGATGTCGTGCAACCCAGCATTCCCGTGCTGTTCGGTGTATTGCCCGTTCGCAGCTTGGAGATGGCGGAACGCGTCGGCAAGTGGACGAGCATCCCGGAAGCCCTGAGGCGCGACCTCGAGACGAGTGGAAAATCAGCGGGCATCACTTGGGCGCGGCGCATCGTGCAGGACTTGCAGGCGCTCGGCGTGGCCGGGGCGCACCTGTACCCACTCGGACGCCCGAAGGTATTGGCTGAAATTCTGGAAACTCGAGTCACGGAAACCGCCTAAAGACAGGTGCTACACTTCATCATGACCTCGGCTGTGGAACGCGAAACTGAAGCGGTGACGACGCCGGAAATTCAACCGCGCCGGTTCACGCTTGCCGAGTTCGAGTTCATGAGCGACGCGGGTTTCTTTGCCGATCAACACGTCGAATTGCTGGACGGAGAGATCTTTGTGAAGGGCTTACAGAGTCAAGAGCACGCTTACGCCATTCAAAACCTCTCCGACCTTTTTCACGCTCAGCTCGCGGGGCGGACAACGATTCGCACTCAATTGCCGCTGACCTTGTTCAACCCGCCGCCCGATTTCGTGGAACCCGATCTGGCCTTGTTGCGACTGCCGAAAGATCAGTACAAAACTCGAGGGGCAACCTCGAGCGATGCGCTCTTGGTGATCGAAGTCAGCGATTCCACCCTCTCACGCGATCAGAGCGCCATGCTTCAAAGCTACGCCCGCAACAACATCCCCGAATACTGGATTCTGAACCTGCACACCGGTCAACTCGAGGTTCACCGAGAACCCAGCGGCGAGGAGTACCTGCTAACCCGCAAATACAAGGTGGGCAGGCGGTCGCCCCGCTCGAGTGGTGGTAGGGAGCTTTTTTGAGCCAATGTATGAAAAGGGAAACATGACATGAAAGTAAATTTAGATGCTCTCATACCAAGAGAAGATTTCGAGATTAAAGAATACAATTTAGGTGCCGTTAGTAGCAACAAAAGCACTATATCTATTACTGACCTGAGGAATTCAGATTTCTTGTACCAAAATATGCGAAAACCCGATTTCCAGCGCGAAACAAGTGAATGGGATCCAAAGAAAGTTTGCGACTTCATACAAAGTTTTCTACAAGAAGATTTGATACCTGCAATAATTTTATGGAGAAGTGCAGGAAGCTCTGTTTTCATAATAGATGGTTCACATCGTATCAGTGCGTTGGTCGCTTGGGTAAATAATGATTATGGCGATGGTACGATTTCAAAACACTTTTACAATGGAATTATTCCTGAAGAGCAGAGAAACGTTGCTCAAAAAACACGAAATTTAATCAATCAAACTATTGGAGCTTATGAAGATTATGTCTTAGCTACATCAAATCCGAACAAGGTTGTTCCTGAAATTGTTGCTAGGGCGAAGTTTCTTGGCGCTTTAGCTATACAACTACAGTGGGTTCAAGGGGACTCGAAAAAAGCAGAAGCATCATTCTTCAAAATAAACCAGAAAGCATCTCCAATTGATGATACAGAACTAAGGATCCTAAAAGCTCGCCGTAAAGCAAATGGAATAGCCGCGAGAGCTATTGCAAAAAGCGGCGCTGGACATAAATATTGGTCTAGCTTTTCCGATGAAGTACAAAATCAAGTAGAATTATTAGCGCAGAATATAAATAAGCTTTTATTTCAACCCAATCTTGATAGCCCAATCAAAACTTTAGACTTACCAATCGGCGGGAAATTATTTTCATCTCAAAGCCTGCCGCTCGTTTTAGAGTTTATTAACATTACAAACAACGTAAGGAATAAGAAAGAACATGGTGAAGATGTTTATGATTTACCAGATGATTTGCTAGGATCAGAAACAATTAGCTTTTTAGAAAATTGTAAAAAACTCGCGCAAATTATCAACAGCAACCATCCAGGATCGTTAGGATTACATCCAATTGTATACACATACTCTGCTAATGGGCGACATAAAGTTGCTTCGTTCTTTGCCGTTCTTGCGTTGATACAGGAATTCGAAAAGAGAAACTTCTTTAAGAAATTTACTAGTGTGAGAGCTGATTTTGAAAAATTTCTTCTAGAAAATGATTATTTTGTACAACAAATAGTGAGAAGGTACAGAAGTGCATCAAATAGCTATGAACATATCAAAAAATTTTACATGTTGATTATAAACATGCTTCTAGATAAAGTGGTTTTCCAGGAAATACCAGAGAGAATCACGAAAGAGAAAGATTTTAGCTTCCTAAGCTATGTTGCATTTGAAAGTGAAGGGAGGGAGGGGGATTTTTCGCGTGAGACTAAATCAGAGGTATTCATCAGAGATGCTTTGAATTCCGCGCTCAGATGCGCGATTTGTGGTGGTTACATTCACAAAAACTCTATCTCAATTGATCATATACAAAGGAAACAAGATGGTGGGAATAATTTTGTTGATAATGCGCAGTTAACGCATCCTTTTTGCAATACTGGATTCAAGAATTGAGGCTTGTGTTTTAATGATAATTAAAATTTTTTCTGCATCAGGCACCTTTAAATTTAGTTCGGCTCTATGAATAAGTTCAATTAAAAATGAATGACACCCACCCCCGCATCGCTGCCCTGCAACTCGAGTTGCAACGCAAACGCCTGCCTGAACAACGGTTACGGTTGGCACTGGCTTACTCTGCGTACCTCATCAACTTGTCTCGAGGTGAACTCGAGAAACGAATGAGTGCGACCGAGGCGAAAATAGAGTGGGTTCGCATCAATTACGGGGAAAAGCTGGCTCAAAGGTACCGATCTGCCTTGGCTAAGCGCGAGGAACAGGTTTGAGTGCGGAAGATTTCGAGTCGCTGATTTCCAGAGTCGGAACCTTGCTGAAGCAGCTCTCCATCGGCTACGCCGTGGTCGGTTCGGTTGCCAGCTCAAAATTTGGGGTGCAACGAGCGACGATGGACGTGGATATTGTCACGGATTTCCGGGCGTCTCAGATCGTGGCTCTGGTCGGCGCGTTGCGCCCCGATTTTTATGTGGACGAAGAACTGGTGTCCGAAGCTTTAGAGCGACGCTCGTGCTTCAACGCGTTGCACCTAGAGACGGGCATCAAGCTCGATTTTTTCGTGTCGAAAGACCGACCTTACGACCGCACGGCTCTGGATCGGCGGACTCAGGAAACGCCTTCCTTCATGACCCCAGAGGACGTGCTGCTGGGGAAACTCGAGTGGTACAGGGCGGGCGATGAAACCAGTGACCGCCAGTGGACTGACATCCTCGGCATCCTGCGAGCCACCCCAGAGTTTGACCTCGAGTATGCGAAGCGCTGGGCGTCCGAAATCGGAGTGGCGGATTTGCTCGAGCGAGCCGTCACGCAAAGCCAATCATTGTCTTGACGAACCTCGAATCACTTCACGACGCGGCGCTGCCAGAAATAAAAACTCATCGGTCGGCGCAAGCGCCGCGCCAACATTAACCGCATCAGCGTGGCCGCCAGGCGGCGCGGGTCGTGCTGCGCCTCACCCAGTCCGATCAACGGCAACTCGAGCGGTTGCACCCCGGAGGCTCTGATCGCCTCGAGGTCGTTTACGACGGGGGTCGAGCCTGCGCCCCGGTACCGTCCCAGAACTTCAGGCGCGATTGGCGCACTGTTCAGCAGCACCACGTCCGGTTTGCGCCCCAGGTGCGAGCTGATCGCAGATAAATGCTGTACGGCGCTTAAGTTGTCGCTCTCGCCGGGTTCGGTCATGACGTTGCAGATATAGACCACAGTCCCTCGAGCGCCACGAATCGCGGCCGCCAATTCTGGAACCAACAGCGGCGGCGTAACGCTGGTATACAAGCTGCCGGGTCCAATCACGATCAGTTCGGCGTCCGCGATGGCGCGGATCGCTTCGGGCGCGGCTTTCGGGTTGACGGGTTCGGTTCGCATTTTCGCCACGCGTCGCCCCTGGCTTTCCAGGTGCAGGCTGCTCTCGCCGCGCACGGTCGCGCCATCTTCCAACTCCGCGACCAAGACCGCAGGCTCGAGGCTGGCGGGCAGCACGCGACCGCGCACGTTCAAAATTTCGTTGACGGCCAGGGTCGCGTCGCGGAAGGAACCGCGCTCCTCGGAAAGCGTGGCGATGAATAAATTCCCAAAGGTGTGCCCTTCAATGCCATCGCCGCGCTCGAAGCGGTGCAGCAAGAGCTTGGCTAGCACTGGACTGTCGGAGAGTGCCGCGTAGCAATCCGTCAAGTCGCCCGGCGCGGGCATTCCCAGACTGTTCCGTAACCGCCCACTCGAGCCGCCGTCGTCGGTCACGGCGACAATCGCGGTGATGTTGCTCGAGAAGCGTTTCAGACCGGATAGCAAATTGCTCAGTCCGGTACCGCCGCCGATGGCGACGACTCGAGGACCGCGACCGAGGGCGCGCAGGTTGTAAATCCGTTCCAGTGTCTCCGAGGGTGTCGAATCCAGTGCGCTCAGCAGAGAACGGTTCAGCCCGACGACGCCGACGCCAACCGTCAGCAAGCCCGCCCCGGCGATCAGCGCTGCCCAGCCCCAGCGTCCCAGCCCGGTGCTTTCCGAGAGTTCGATCAGCCGGGCGGTCGTGTTAATGAAGACGTTGCGTTGCGGCCCGACGCGGGCCCAGGCGACGAAACCCAGCAGCAGAATCGTCAGTCCGACAGCGATCAATAATACGTAGCGTTTGACGTGCAAACCCGGTATCAACCAGCGCCACAGGGACAGCATGAACTTGCGCCGTGAGCCTCGAGCGGTCATCAGGCTCCGCCCTCTTTTAGAGCCAAATCGCGGTGCGAGACTTGCACGCGGTAGCCGCTCAGGTCCCTGGACAGGGCTTCGGTCACGGCCACGCTGCGGTGATAGCCGCCGGTGCAGCCGACCGCGACCGCGTAATTCGTGCGGCCACTGCGCTGAGCTTGCTCCAAGGTGCTCTCGGCGAACTCGCGCATCTGATGATAGAAGGCGGTTCCGTCCACGCTGAAGACGTAGGCCGCCACGTCTCCCTCGAGACCGCTACGGTCTTTTAACTCTGGATCGTAAAACGGGTTGGGCAGACTGCGGGCATCCAGCACGAGGTCGGCGTCCCTCGGAGCGCCGTGCTTGAAGCCGAACGAGAACAGCGTCACCTGAAACCCGGCATCCGCGCCGTACAGCCCACGCAGGCGTTCGACCAGCGCCTTGGCGTTCAGGCTCGAGGTATCAATCGTCGTTTCGCTCCGATTGCGAATATTTTGCAGCACGCGGCGCTCCTCGCGCAGGTCGCCCAGTAGCGTCGGTTCTTGCAGCGGGTGCGAGCGGCGGGTCAAGCCGTAACGCCGGATTAGCACGTCGTCGTCGGCGTCTAAAAAAACCAACTCAGGTTTCACCAGCGCCGCGCATCCCGTCAGCGCCACCTCGAGACCGTCCAGGAAAAACCGTGTTCGGGCATCGGCGACGACCGCGACGCGGTTCAATCCCCTGGCCTCACACCCATCCAAGAGCGGCTTCCAAAGTTCTGGCGGCAGGTTGTCGGTGGTGAAGTACCCAAACTCCTCGAGGGCGTGCAGCGCCGTGGTCTTGCCCGCGCCGGACAGACCAGAGACGATCACGAAGCGTTCCATCACCCCTCCACGAACGGTTCAAGCCTTGGATAGGGCTGCCCGCGCTCACGCAAGATGCCCGCTTCTCTGGGATACAACCACTCGTACTCGAGCCGGGCGTACACGTCCCTATCCAGTCTTGAGCGCTCGTAAAATCCAGCCTCGAGCCGCTGGCGTTGCGCCTCAAATAAGGTCACGGCCGCCGCGACACTGACGTTGAGGCTTTGCACCATGCCGTGCATCGGGATAATGATGTGACTATCCACCAGCGCGGTCGCCTCGTCGGACACGCCCCACTTTTCTGCCCCGAGCAGGATCGCGGTCGGGCGGGTGTAATCCAAGCGGCGGTAATCAATCGCCTCATTGGATAAGTGCGCGGCCGCGACCTGAAACCCGTGCGCCCGCAAGCTTTGAATCCCATCCCTGATATTCTCATGCGTCACCAGCCCGACCCACTTGTCGCTGCCCGCGCTTGTCTCGTTAAAGGTCGGTGGCCGCCCCTCGAGCGCGGCGATGTGCGCCTCTAAGACGCCCACGGCGTCGCAGGAGCGCAGGATGGCGCTCAGGTTGTGCGGCTTGTGAACGTGTTCCATCAGCACCGTCAAATCGGGCTGGCGTTTGTCCAGCACGGCGCGAATTTTCTGACGACGCTCCAGGGTCACGGGATTCGCTTTCTCGAGACGATCACGCGGGTTTCCTGCGAGTAGGGCCAGCAGCGTTGAAGTACCGCGTGCCGATCTGTACGACGATCACCGTCGCCACACCGATCAGACCACCCAGGAAGATGCCATTCACGGTGCGTTGCAGGCTAATCAGGAGCGGCGTGTGATAGTGGGCGAAGGTGTCCACGATGCTGCCCTGTCCGATCACGCCCGCGATCAGCAAGAGATTATTCGTCCACGGCGGCAGGAGTTTGGTCAGCGCCAGCATCGCCGGAGCGTGAAGCAGCAGCTCTTTCGTGCGCGGACGGATGATCTGGTCTTGCAGCGCGGCTCGCACCTTGGCCTCGGTCACGCTGACGCCCGCGCCGGTCGCATTGCCGCGCCGCAACACTACGAGCGCCACGGCTGCCGCCGCCGCCGCGATAATAGCGATCACGCCCAGGTTGACCGGCGTGTTCCACAGGTCGCGCACGGTCTTGCGGATATCCTGCTTTGGCAGCATCGTCAGTGCGATCAACAGCGGCGGCATGACCAGCGTCAGGGCCACACCGCGAAACGGCTCGAGGGCCAGGACTTCGTTGCGACCGGCTCCCAAAGCACTGATGAAGAACGCGCCCATGAGGGTAATGCCGCAGGCGCGACCCCAGTCCAAGAGTTTTTCCCGAGCCAGCGCGAAGCCCAGCACCGGGAAGACAATCGCCGCCAGCAGTGCCTCGCCGCTCGAGGCGAACCCTCCGAACAGGAAGCTCAAGGCGAGCACGCACGCCGCGACGACGACACCGAGAATCTGTGAGCTGAAAACCGTGGCGAACAGGGCTAGCGCCAACAGCGGTCCGATCAGACTGAGGCGGCGCAATAGCTCGTCCTGCTTGAACTCGAGCGGCGTGGGCGTGCCCAATTTCAGCTTGGCCCGATCCAGTCCCTCACCGATTTTTTGCAGGAAGGTTTCGGTGTCGTCTATTCGCTGGAACGGGCGGATGTAGAGCAAGCGGTGATTACGTTCCCGCGCTGCCAGCACGAACTTCCCGGCAACCTCCTCGGGGGTCAGCAGGGCTTGCCAGGCGGCGGGAATCGCAAAGACGCGCACGACCGGATTGACCTTGGCGATGTCCGTCAAACCCGCCTGATCCACGCTCTCCACGACCCCGGTCACGAAGCTCGCGCTGCGCTTCACTAGTGTCTCGAGTTTCTGCTTCGTGCTGTTCCCGGTGACCTGATCCCCAGCGTACACGATGAACGGAACCTTCGGGAAGTCCGCGCCGGGATCCACCAGACTGCTCGCCTCGAACGGGCGGTAAACGACGAAAAAGCCCATCCCCTCGAGTTTCTGAATCAAGGCCAGATCAGGTCCGGCGGGGAGACCTGCCACGTCCAGCGGGAAGGCGATCCAATTCGCGCCGTCTATGCTGACGTTGCGCGTCGCGTAGCGGTACTTGGCGGTGAACCGCTCCGCCACACCTGGCACGAGCGAACGCAGGTAATACTCCCTGGACCTAATCTGACTGACATCCTGCCCCAGTGACAGCCGTTCGTTGCGCCAACTCGAGCCGTCGCGGAAGACCGCTCGATCCTGCTGCACCAGTCGGGACAGGCTGGCTTCGTACAGGCTGATGCCTTTGATGCCGAGCGCCTGGTACTTCTTCAACAGGTCGTCCTCGGTCAGCCCGTTTTCACGGGACTGAATCACCAAGTCCTGATAGTCAATCGTCAAGCCTACGATGTCGTAATCCCGTTCAAACTGGATACGCTGCCACGCCAAAATCAGGGCTGGAATCAGGCTCAGGGTCAGCAACAAACCGAGGATGGATTGCAAATTTTTTTTCGTCACGAAACGCCTCTGGGAAGAGTCTAACGGCTCGAGGGGTGAGACGGCACTCATTCCAGGTCGGGGTTCAAATTAGAGACTCGAGGGGTGAATCTGGCAAATCTAGAGAACGCGTCTCGAGAACGTTGACTTTCGGGATTGGATCGGCGATGCGGGCGGCTAGGTGGGTGAAGTAGGCTGCTGTGCCCCTACGAGTGACGCCTCCTCGAGACGAACGGTTGGCGGGTTGGACGGTGTATCAATTGGGACAGTGTGTCAATTCGCTTACCAGGTTCCCAGCCCCGACGGGTACAATGCCGGTCGTTTGCTGCCGGACAGCGAGAGGATTCAACCGTGAGTGTTAAACCATGAGCAAAGGACGTGTGCTGGCCGCGATGAGCGGCGGTGTGGACTCGAGCGTGACGGCGGCGCTACTGCGTGACGATGGTTTTGAAGTGATCGGCGCGATGATGCGGTTCTGGCCGGATCAGAAGCGCGTTTCCACCTTTGACTCGTGCTGCTCGCCGGATGCCGCTTACGAGGCGCGGCGCGTGGCGGATCACCTGGGCTTGCCGTTTTACCTGTTGGATTACCGCGATGTCTTTGAAGAGAACATCGTCAAGCCCTTCGTGGACGAGTACCGCCAGGGTCGCACCCCAAACCCGTGCGTGCTCTGCAACTCCAAGGTAAAATTTGATCATCTGGTGAAAAAGGCCAAGATGCTGGGCTGCGATTTCGTGGCGACCGGACATTACGTGCGCCGCGTGGACGCGGCATCCGGCCCAGAGTTCCACCGTGGCTCTGACCCGAAGAAAGACCAGACCTATTTCCTCTGGGGCACGCCCAGGGACGCGCTCGAGCGGGTGCTGTTCCCGGTCGGTCATCTGGAGAAGCCAGCGGTGCGCGAGTTGGCGCGTCAGTACGGACTCATCACCGCCGAGAAGCCCGAATCGCAGGACATCTGCTTCGTGCCGGGCACGATTCAGCAGTACTTGGGCGAGCGGATCGCGCCGAAAACGGGTGAGATTGTAGACCTGCAAGGAACTGTCGTCGGTGAGCACGAGGGGACGCAGTTTTATACCCTGGGGCAGAAGAAGGGCCTGAAGCTTCACCAGACGCACCTCGAGCGCTTCGTGGTGCAAATTGATGCGGCCCAGAACCGGGTCGTGGTGGGCGGTAGGGACGATTGCTTCAGCGCCGAACTCGAGGCGGTCGGCGCGAATCTATTGGTGGACGTGGCGGTTCTGCCGGAGATCGTGAACGCGCAGGTTCGGTATCGCACCGCCCCGGTTCCAGCCCGCTTGACTCGAGCCGACGAGGCTGGTTTTGCGCTGTCGTTCCTGGAGCCGCAGTTCGCGGTCACACCGGGGCAGAGCGTCGTGCTGTACGACGGCTCTCGCTTGCTGGGCGGCGGCTTCATTCGCACCAATCCGGCCGCGCTCCCGTCCCTGTCGGCGGTTGCCGCTTTGAGCGTTGCGACCGCCGGGGATTGAGGGTAGAATTTCGTGCGTGTGGGTCTGTAGCTCAATCGGTTAGAGCAGCGAGCTCATAACTCGTTGGTTTCGGGTTCAAGTCCCGACGGACCCATTCAACTCACTTCAAACCGCGAATCCTCGAGTTGCCGATCTCCGATTCGCTGGGAACGACCCATCGCCGCAGATAGGTCCAGACATGCAAGAGCTTTCACAACTTCTCCTCGAGCGAATCCTGGTGCTGGACGGCGCGATGGGCACGATGATTCAGGCCCACAACCTGCACGAGCGCGACTTTCGCCCGCCCGATTTGGATGTGCCGTTCAACCTGTACGGCGACAATGATCTGCTCAGCATCACCCGCCCCGATGTCATTCAGGGCATCCACGAGTCGTACCTGGCGGCGGGCGCGGACATCATCAGCACCAACACCTTCAACGCGACGGGACTGTCGCAAGCCGATTACGCGATGCAACCCTGGGTGCGCCGGATCAACCTCGCGGCGGCTCGAGTGGCGCTGGCGGCGGTGGCGAAGTTCAATTCATTGGACAAGCCGCGCTTCGTGGCGGGTGCGCTGGGACCGACTTCCCGGACCGCCAGCATCAGCCCGAAAGTCGAGGATTCCGCCTTTCGCAACGTCACATTTGATGAGCTGGTGACAACCTATACCGAGCAAGCCGAGGCGCTGCTGGACGGCGGGGTGGACCTGCTGCTTTTGGAGACAATCTTCGACACGCTGAACGCCAAAGCTGCGCTGTTCGCACTGGAAGGCGTCTTCGAGGCTCGAGGGTCGCGGGTACCCCTGATTATCAGCGGCACGATCACCGATCAAAGTGGGCGCACGCTGTCCGGGCAAACGACCGAAGCCTTTTACCTTAGCGTGGCGCACGCCAAACCGCTCGCGGTGGGCTTAAACTGCGCCCTCGGAGCGGAGATGTTCCGCCCGTACCTGCGGGCGCTCTCCAAGATCGCGCCGGAATTCATCAGTTGCCATCCGAACGCGGGTCTGCCGAACGCGTTCGGCGAGTACGACGACACGCCGGAGTACATGGCCAAAGTCTTGGGCGACTTTGCCAGGGAGGGCTGGCTCAATCTGGTCGGTGGTTGCTGCGGCAGCACGCCTGCCCACATCAAAGCCATCGCCGAAGCCGTGGCGGGCGTCGCACCGCGTCGCGCCGGGCATTCCGTCTCGAGCGGGGAGAGTACCGACCTTCAACCTGATCGCCTCGAGCCGCTACAAATACCCTCGTTCTCCGGTCTCGAGCCGCTGTTTCTGACCTCCAATACGAACTTTGTCAATGTCGGTGAGCGCACGAATATCACTGGCAGCCCGAAGTTCTCGAAGGCGATCCTGGGCGGTGATTTCGAGGCGGGCGTCCAAATCGCGCGTCAGCAAGTCGTGAACGGGGCGCAGATCGTGGATGTCAACATGGACGAGGGGATGCTGGACTCGGAAGCGGCGATGACGCATTTCCTGAACCTGATCTCGGCGGAACCGGAGATCGCCCGCGTGCCATTCATGATTGATAGCTCCAAGTGGAGCGTGCTGGAAGCCGGGCTGAAGTGCGTCCAGGGCAAGGGCATTGTCAATTCGCTGTCCTTAAAGGATGGCGAGGCGGAGTTCAAACGTCGCGCCCGATTGGTGCGGCGCTACGGCGCGGCGGCTGTGGTCATGGCTTTTGACGAAACCGGGCAGGCGGATAACTTGGCGCGGCGGATCGAAATCTGCTCGAGGGCGTACCGAATTCTGGTGGACGAGCTGGGCTGGAACGGGGCGGATATCATCTTCGATCCGAACGTGTTGACCGTCGCCACCGGCATTGAGGCGCATGACAGCTACGCGCTGGATTTCATCGAGGCGACGCGTTGGATCAAGGGCAACCTGCCGGGGGCGCTCGTGTCCGGCGGGATCAGCAACGTCTCGTTCTCGTTTCGCGGTAACAACACCGTGCGCGAGGCGATGCACAGCGTCTTCCTGTACCACGCAATTCAAGCGGGCTTAGACATGGGCATCGTCAACGCGGGAATGCTCGAGGTCGTGGACAACATCCAGCCGGAGCTGCGCGAACGCGTCGAGGATGTGATCCTGAACCGTCGCCCGGACGCCACGGAACGCCTTTTGGAGATCGCCGGTACCTTCCAGAACGATCAAAAAGCTAAGAAAGCCGTGCTGGAGTGGCGCAGCCTGGACGTGGAGGCTCGCCTTGAGTACGCGCTGGTGCAGGGGATCACCGAGTTCATTGATACCGACACCGAGGAAACCCGAGGGCGCTTCGCCCGGCCGCTCGAGGTGATCGAAGGTCCGCTGATGCGCGGCATGAACACGGTCGGGGATCTGTTCGGCGCGGGCAAGATGTTCCTGCCGCAAGTCGTTAAATCGGCTCGCGTGATGAAGAAAGCCGTGGCGTATCTGACGCCGTTTTTAGAGGCGGACAAGTTGGGCAGCGGCTCGAGGGGAGCCGGGCGAGTACTGATGGCGACCGTCAAGGGCGATGTCCACGACATCGGCAAGAACATCGTCGGCGTAGTGCTGGGCTGTAACGGCTTCGAGGTCACGGACCTGGGCGTGATGGTGGGGGCCGAGAAAATCTTGGACACGGCGGTAGAAATGAAAGCCGATCTGATCGGTCTGTCCGGTCTGATTACCCCAAGCCTGGACGAGATGGTGAGCGTCGCCAAAGAAATGCAGCGGCGCGGCATGACGACGCCGCTCTTGATCGGCGGCGCGACGACCTCGCGGGCGCACACGGCGGTACGGATTGAACCCGCTTACGAGTCTCCGGTGGTTCACGTGCTGGACGCCTCGAGAGCCGTGGGTGTGGCGCAGAGCTTATTGCACGACCGCGAACGCTTTGCCGCCGACAAGCGCTTGGAGTACGCCGCGCTGCGCGCCTCACGGGCTGAACGCGAGATCAAACTGCTGGCGCTGGCAGAAGCCAGGGCAAGAGGACCAGAGTTGATTTACTCCCCCGTCAGACCCGCGAGGCTCGGGGTGCAAACCCTGGATTACAGCCTCGAGACCTTGCGCGAGTACATTGACTGGACGCCGTTCTTCATCGCTTGGGAGATGAAAGGGCGCTACCCATACATCTTGGACGATGCTGCCGTCGGCTCACAGGCAACGATCTTGTTCAACGACGCTCAGACCCTCTTCGAGCGAATCATTGCGGAGAAATCTTTAACCGCTCGAGCGGTGTTCGGGCTGTGGGAAGCCAACGCTGTCGGGGACGATATTGAGGTCTACGCGGAACCCCCGGTTCGGCTGCACACCCTGCGTCAGCAACGCGATCAGAGCACACCGAACCTAGCGCTCTCCGATTACCTCGCGCCGCTCGAGACGGGCATCACGGATTTTATTGGGGCGTTCGCGGTCACGGTTCACGGGGCTGAGGCGCTGTCCAAGGCGTTTGAAGCCGATCACGACGATTACAACTCGATCATGGTGAAAGCCCTGGCGGACCGACTGGCGGAGGCGCTGGCGGAACGGCTGCACCAGGACGTGCGCCGGAAATTCTGGGGCTACGCGCCGGACGAGGACTTCACCCAGTCCGACCTGATCCGCGAGCGCTACCAGGGGATTCGACCCGCGCCCGGTTACCCCGCGCAACCCGATCACACCGAGAAACGCACGATTTTCGCGCTGTTGAACGCCGAGCAGATCGGACTGGCGCTGACCGAAAACTGCGCCATGACCCCGGCCGCCTCGGTCAGCGGTCTGTATCTGGCGCACCCTGACGCCAAGTATTTCGCCGCGTCCAGGGTCGGACGCGATCAACTCGAGGCGTACGCGAGGCGCAAAGGCTGGAATCTGGAAGAGGCCGTGCACTGGTTGTCGCCTGTGCTAACCGAGGACGCCCGCAGGCTCGAGGTTCTGGGAACAGCCTGAGCGGATTGCTTAGCGTCCGATACGCCAGTTCCGGCATGTCAGAAGGCTCAGGTTGCTTGCACAATAGGATTATGGAAACACAACAACTGAAACAGCTCAGCAAACGCCTCGCGTTGCACCTGCGGCACGAACCCGCATCGCTCGGCTTGACGCTAGAATCCGGCGGCTGGGTCCAGGTGGACGACCTGCTAGCGGCACTCAATCACCAAGGCTTCGCCGTGACCCGCGCTCAACTCGAGGAGGTGGTCGCCAAGAACGATAAGCAGCGGTTTAGCTTCGACCCCTCCGGTGGGCGCATCCGCGCCAACCAGGGTCACAGCGTTCCAGTTGACCTGGAACTCCAGCCGCTCGAGCCGCCCGCCGTTCTATTTCACGGCACGACCAGCGCCGCGCTCCAAAGCGTCCTTCAAACCGGATTGCAACGCATGAAACGCCATCACGTACATCTCTCACCCGATGTTGAAACCGCGCACCGCGTAGGATCACGGCACGGGAAAGCCGTGATCCTGCGCGTCAATGCTGGAGTCATGTCCAAGGCGGGCCTCGTGTTCTACCGCTCCGACAACGGCGTGTGGTTGACCGATCACGTGCCAGGGGAATTTCTCGAGGTCGCGCTGGGTTGAGTTCCCGCCGGAGGTTGGCGGTTGTGGAGCTGTATGTTCGTCTCGAGCCGAGCAGATTGCAGGCGTCGAACCCGTGTTGGCAAGTGCCAAACGGCGTGGCCGCTTTTAATTCGGTGCCACTCGAGCCTCGCCTGTTTGAAACCTGAAGCTATCTGGGTGCTGGGCGCACGTCCGTGCGCCCCTACGAGGTGTCGGTCAGGTCTTCGTAGGGGTCGGCACAGGGACCGGCCCTCGCTCGAGATTACCTAACAAGGTCAATAGGGCATGATGGGCGTATGGTTTTCCCATGCGAACAATTCTGGCGGCCCTGGTCCTGCTGGCAGTCACCGCTCTCTCGAGTCAGGTGGTCGGTGTGAACCTGACCCCGCCCGTCCTGACCGCCAGGGGCGAATTTCGCGTCGGTGTGCGAACCGTCAACACTGTGAGCAGCAAGCGCAAACTCACCCTCGAGGTCTGGTACCCGGCACAGCTCAGCGCCGCCGGGGAAAGCACCACGTACCGCTCGACGGTTGGCGCGACTCTGTACGCGCTGGCGGGCAAAGCCGGTCGGGACGCGCCCGCGCTCGAGGGGAAATTTCCGCTCTTGGTTTACTCGCACGGGCAACCCGGAGCGCGTTTGCAAGCCGCGTATCTAATGGAGCATCTGGCATCTCAGGGCTTCGTCGTGGCGGCGATAGACCATCAGAACAGCACCTACGGGGATCTGACCCAGGAGAGTTACGCCTCGAGTTTGATTGATCGTCCGCAGGACATTCTGACGACCATCGGTGCAGTCCCCAAATTCGTGCCAGGCGCAGACGGCAGTAACACCGGGCTGATCGGGTACAGCTACGGCGGCTACTCGAGCCTAAACGCGGCGGGAGTTGGGTTGGACGGCGCGAACCTGAAGGCCTACTGCCAGCGGAGCAATAATGAGGGACCGTGCTTCCTCCTGCCCGTGTTCGCACAACTCGAGGCGGTGCGCGGCAAAGATGTCGTGAAACCCGACTCGCGCATCAAGGCGGTCTTTGTCATGGCTCCTTACGGCGGACCGTGGCTCTCCCCGAAAGCCCTAGCTGAGATGCGCCTGCCGCTGTTCATTGGCGTCGGTAGTCAAGACGCCGTGGCCACCCCGAGCCGCGACGGGATCGAGGATTTCAAACGTTCCGGCTCGAGCGCTAAGTACCTGCTGACGCTGGAGGGCGCGACCCATAACCCGTGGATCGTCTGCCCACCGGAAATCAAAGCGAACGCCCAGGACTTTGACCGATGCAGCGAACCAAGCTGGGATCACGCCAGTTCGCACGCCCTGACCGAGCATTTCGCCACCGCCTTTTTCGGCGCGCACCTGCAAGGGAAAACGAAACTCGAGGCGTATTTGACTCCGGCGCTCGAGGGGATCAGTGACAAGGCGCGGGTCAAACTCGAGCGGGGACCGTGAGTCCCAAACGCCATCCGTAGGGGCACAGCACGTTCTGCCCCCGCAACGATCCGCCGCCTGAACCACCTCAGAAATCTCGAGCGGCGTTGGTGGCCGGGCGAGGCGTGTCTCGCCCCTACAGGAATGTTGTGGGACGTGATGGGAATTGGCGCGTCGCTCGAGGTGAAGCCGTGATTTGCAATGGGCGTTGACACCCTCGAGCCGATTCGTGATCGGGTGACCTGGCTCCCTTGCGCCTTTCGGCTTCCGAGCCTATACTCCTCGAGCGCTGCCAGCGTAACGCGGTGGTGGCTCTCGAACCAGGTCAGGGTCGGAAGACAGCAGCCTTAAGGGATGCCCATCAGGTGCCGTTACTCACTGGCGGCGCGCTGTCGTTTCTGCTGTCCTGGACAGGTTGTAACGGGTGTGCTTGTGACCCCTCGAGTTGGCGGTTAGGATACGGCGTGGCTTCTATTTACCAGCGCACCCGTCCGATCCACTGGGATGAGGTCGTGGGGCAGGAACATGTCAAGGACGTGCTGCGTCCCGCTCTGGAACGCGGTCGGATCGGTCACGCGTACCTGTTCAGCGGTCCGCGTGGGGTCGGTAAGACGACGACCGCGCGGTTGATTGCGATGACCGTCAATTGCGACGACAACTCTGGAATCGTCAAACCTTGTGGCAAGTGCGAGTCCTGCCGGATGGTCATGGCGGGGCGTCACCCGGACGTGCTGGAAATTGATGCTGCCAGCAACAACAGCGTGGACGACGTGCGGGACTTGCGCGAGAAGGTCGCACTGCAACCGATGCGCGGCGACAAGAAGGTCTACATCTTGGACGAGGCGCACATGATGTCGAAGAGCGCCTTCAACGCGCTGCTGAAAACACTGGAGGAGCCGCCGTCGCACGCGGTTTTCATCTTGGCGACGACTGAACCGGAGCGCCTGCCACCGACGATTCTCAGTCGCTGCCAGCACTACCGTTTCCGTCGCCTGTCGGTGGCAGAAATCGCGGGCAAGTTACAGAAGACTTGCGACAGTGAGGGCGTCACCGCCGCCCCAGAAGCGCTGAACCTAATGGCTCGAGCGGCGGATGGGGCGATGCGCGACGGTGAAAGTCTCTTGGAGCGGATGCTGGCGGCGGGCGAGCCGGTGCTGACCTTGCAAACCGTGGAGGGAGCACTGGGCTTGCCGCCGCAGGATCGCTTGCAGGAGTTGGCGGTCGCGCTGGTGCGGGTCAACTCGAGTGCCGTGCTCGAGGGGCTGAATGCGCTGTACGCGGATGGCTTCGCGCCGCGCACGATCACCGAGCGGGTCAAGATCGCACTTCGGGATTTGCTGCACGCGCAGCTTGGGGTTGGTGGGGTTCGCGTGGGTAGCACCAATCTGCGCGGTGAGCGAGACGAGCGTTTCGACGAGTCCTTGCTATTGAAACTGATTCGGGCGCTGGACGAGGAGGACGGCCGCTTCGCCAGGGCCAGCGATCTCTTGTCGTTGGAGATGGCGTTCACCAAGGCGTTAGTCGTGGCGCAGGGCTTGGATGCGGGCGGCGCTGAGCTGGGCTTGATGGCTCGAGTCATGAAGCTGGAAAAGCAACTTCAAGAGGGCGTGAAAGCCGCGCCCGCCCAACTGTCCAGACCGAGCCTGCCGGATTTCGATCCGATGGCTCGAGGGGCGAAAAAGCCGGTCGTGGAGGCGAGGGCGGAACCCGCGCCGAAGGCCGCCGACCCAGAGATTGCACCCTTCGATGACGACCGCGAACCCTCGCCGAACCGGGCGTTCGTGCAGGAGTTCGAGGCTCGCAAGCCCGTTTTGAGCGCCAAGCCACCCGTCTCGGCTCCTAAAGATGGTGCTGTCAGGGATAACGTGCCGCAGGGCGGCAACGGCAAGACCTGGGGCGATGTCGTGACCAAAGCCAAGGCGCAACTGAAAGCCTTCCTGCGCGAAGCCAGCGCCGATTTGACTTCGGACACGCTGACGCTGACCTACACCGCCAAGCACAAATGGCACGCCGATCAGGTCGCCAGCAAATTAGAGGAACTCGGCACGCTGACCCGCGAGGTGCTGGGGGCGCATTACGCGCTGGAACTGGTCATGCCGGACGGCTCTAAAAAAAACTCTCGAGCTGACGAGCTAAGCACTGCTGCCACACCGCCTGCCACTCGAGCGCCCGTGTCCGTGGCGCAAACTGCGACCGCCATCCTAAACGAAATCGCCGTCACACAAACACCCGTAGAGACACAGCAGGCTACCGACCCCGACATCCCAGTCCCAGACCCCGAACCCGCCCCTCACTCCCCTCGAGCCAACCCGATGGGCGCACCGATCGAAACCGCGCCGTCCCAGGAGCCGGACGAACTGGTCTTCCAGCAGCTCGGGTCACAAAATCCGGCCGAGAGTCTGTTCGGTGCGCCCGTGTTCGTGGCGGTCGCAGCGGAACCAGCTCTGGAGGGCGAAGAGGTTTCCCAGCACTCCATGTTGGAGCCGTCCACGCCCGTGCAACTCGATCCGATTCCCGAACCGGAGGAAACTGCGCCGCTCCCTGGGCGGAACCTCGAGACCTATGACCTGAGCGCCGCCCCGGACGCGCCGCCGCTAGAAGCCTTTGATCTGGATTTCGGGGATGTCAGCGCCCCCCCGAAGCGTCGCGGCGAGACCGCGCCGAGCAGCCTGACGGGACACGCGAACTATGGGGCGTTGTCTAAACTGTTCTCACATCGGGTGATCGGCGCGGGACGGTTTGAAGCCAAGGTTGCCCTGCCCGAAGCCGAGGTGATCGCACCCGGCGCGGCGGGCATCGTCGCGGGACTGGCTGAGGAAGCTGAATGAAACGTGCTTTGTTGGTGCTGTGCTGGCTTGTGAGTTCTATCGGGCTGGGTTCTGTCGGGTTGGCGGCTTCCGGGACACTGACCCTGAAGCCCGCCAGCACCCTGGATCGCGGTCCGACCGTGGTGGTCGGGCAGAAAATCCAATTTCGCTTGGAATCCGATCTGAAAGACGGGCAGACCGCTTCGCTGAACCTGACTCGAGCCGGGCGGGTCGTGGGCGAGTACCCGATGCGGCGGGACGGGAGCGCCTGGGTCGCCAGAATTGCGCTTGATTTGCCCTACGCCTATGTCGCCACGCTTCGGCTCTTCGAGGGCAAACGCGTCTGGGCGGCCGCCACCGACCTGTACGCGCTGGAAGCTCAGGATGCCAGAGAGGTCAAACCGGGTTCCAGCGTTTCCAGTCCGCTCGAGTTCACCGTGACCGAGGGGCGGGCGGGCGGCGATGCCAACCCGTGGTGGGGCATTGCGGCGATTCTGCTGCTCGTGGCGGGCGTGTTTCTGGGCACCCAAGGCTTGCGGCGGCGCGCCAGATCCGTCCCCCCAACCTCGAGAGGAGAATCAACGTGAGCATCGAACGAATTGGCTTGGAAGCTGTGCGGGAACCCCTAGTGAAGGCTCGAGTGGTCGCGGTGCTGGGCGTCAGCGCCACCCCGGAAAAGCCCGCCCATTACGTGCCGGAGTACGCCGTGCAGAGCGGCTACCGGGTCATCCCGGTCAATCCGCTGCTGGCGGGGCAGAGGCTGTTCGGGGAAACGGTCCGGGCGACTCTGGCGGAGATCGCGGAACCCGTGGATATTGTGGATGTTTTCCGCCGGGCGGAGCTGCTAGACGCGCATTTACCCGATATTTTGGGCATGAACCCGCGCCCGAAACTGGTCTGGTTGCAGCTCGGGATTAGAAACCCAGAGTTCGCCGCCAAGCTCCTCGAGGCGGGGATCGAAGTGATTCAGGATCGCTGCCTGTTGGCGGATCATCGGAACTTGCGCCTGCCAGCCGCTTCAGCTTGAGTCGCGGGTGTTTTCTCAAAGGTCGCCTGATTTCGAGGGCGCGTTCGTCGCATCGTTGAACCAACCGTGAAACACCTTTCGATTCGCCTCGCCTCTCCCCATTCCTCACCTGACCGCGTACAATGCCGTGCATGTCCCAAGGCAACGATGGGCGCGAACGGCTCCAGCGAGCGTTGCAGCGCACTCGCCCGTGGCTCGAGCGGCTGGGCAGCTTTTTCAGCGCCGTGTTCGCGGTGGCGCTGCGCGGGTTGTTGAAGGTCGGCGAATGGCTCGGACGGATTCCGTGGACGCGCATCCGGCCCGGCTGGTACATCATGGCGGCGCTCGCGGTGTGGAGTTTGATTGCCAGCGCCAACTGGCTCTCCCTGTCTGAGCAACTCACCGAAGCCCAAGCCCGGCTCGAGGTCTACGACCGCCAGGCGGCACTGGAAAACGCGAAGCTGTCGTTCCCGATCGCGGGCGCGGGCCTCCCGAGGGATGACGATCACCTGCCGAACGCCGCTAGAACCTACCGCAAGGGCGTCTCGCAGGGCTTCGTCTTCACCGGCTCAGATTCTGGGGTTTCGGTCGCCTTCGGGACGCCGGTCGTGGCCGCCGCCGACGGGGACGTGACGAAGCTGGACGCGAGTTACAAGGAGCCGACCGTCCCAGAATTTCTGAAGCTGTTGACGGAGGTCAAAAACGGAGCCAGCACCAATGACTTGGAGCGGCTGCGCGGGCGGCAGGTCTGGTTGAAGCACAACAATGGAACTGTCACGCGCTACGGGCATCTCAGTAAAATTGCACCGAACCTGTCCTACGCCAACCCGGTCAAGCGCGGCGACGTGATTGGGTACGTCGGCAACAGCGGCACGCTCGAGGGGGCGCGAGGCACGAAGAACAATGCCCGGTTGCTGTTCGAGGTCTGGTTCGGTGGGGACGTGAAGTTCTTGGGACAGGATTTGAAACCCGGTGAGGTTCGCGCCCAGGCGACGAAATTGTTCCGACCGTTCTGAGCCTTCACGGACTCGAGGATGGTGTTTTCAGCCCTCGAGTTGCGATCAAACCCGTTTCCCCTCGTGAGCGCCCGGTCCCACCTCGAGTCTGACCACCTTGAACCGCCCAAATCGTAGGGGTTTGTCATGCCGAACCCGGCCACCCTCAAAACCAACCGCTTTATCCCCCCACACCTCGAGCCGCAACCATCACGGGTTCCGGGAGCGCGTCAACGCCCATCTCCGTTCGCCCCGGAACTCTTGCAAAGCTGAGCGCGTACACTGCTGGCATGGTTCAAACAGTCGCCCGGCAACAGGAGTTGCGTTTGCGTCTCCTGGTGAGCGCCTATCAAGGATTCGTGGACGATCCGAACGCGTTCTGGGATCTGAGTCGGTTGGAGGTCGTGACCCCGCCCAATCTTGATCGTCCAACGCGTGACGACGAGGACGGCCCGCCAGGGGTTCACGCGGATTTCACCGCGCAGCCGCCGACCGCTTCGGAGGTGCGGGCCGCCGCATTTTATCTGCTCGAGCGTGGCCTGTTGGGAGCCGTGCCGCCCGAGGCGCTGCCGAAACAGGTAGCAACCTCGCCCGAGGACATGCTCTCCGACGGAACCTCGAGCGGGCAGCCATCTGTCCAGCCATCCGTGCCGCCGATCATGGTGCATATCACCGCCAATGGGGTGGACGCGCTGGAGACTTTCGTCGTCACGAATCACGCTCGCGCTCTGGAACGACCGGTTGGGTTTCAGGTGCTGGCGGCGGACGCGGAGCGGATGCTGGGGATGCCGCAGAATCAGTCGCGCCCGTCCACGATTGTCAAGCCGCCCGCGACTCGAGCGGGAGCGTTGTGAACGCCTTCGCTCAGGTTTGGCGCAACCCGTACCTGCGGGTGCTGATCTACGTGGGACTGGTGGTGCTGGCACTGTTGACGCTCCGCGAGTTGCGCGGCGTGGCCCTGCTGGCGGGCTTGGCGTACCTGTTCGCGTACCTGTTCCACCCGCTGGTCGTTTGGTTTCAGCGGCGACGGGTTCCGAGGACGCTCGGCGTGGTGTTCGCGCTCGTGATCGTGCTGATTTTTCTGGGGATTTCCGGGGTACTGATTGGCAGTGTCATCCGTGAACTGGTGATCTTCACCGAGCAGGTTCCGAAGCTGGCCGGGGACGCGGAGGCACAGATCAACATTTGGCTGGTGCAACTGGAGCAATTCAGAGGTCAGAACGAACAGCTTCGCGCGATCATAGATCAGGCGACCACAGCGGTCCAGACGGCGCTCTCGAGCATCGTGAAGAACTTGTTGGGCTTGCTTCAGAGCGCGGGCGGTGGCTTGCTGACGCGCACGCTCGGAGTGCTAGGCGGCGTCGTGGAATTCTTTTTGGTGCTGGTCGTGGGCACGTACATGCTGGGCAGCTTTGAGGCGATGGGAAAAACCATGCTCGAGATCTTCCCAGAGCGCTGGCAGCCGGGCATTGCCGATTTTTCCAAGGATGTTTCCACAGCCGTCGGCGGGTACATTCGCGGACAGTTGCTGATCGCGCTGGCGATCGGTGTGACGATCGGGACGGGACTGGCGATTCTGGGTATTCCGTTGGCGTTGGCGCTCGGGTTTCTCAGCGCGATCTTCAACATTGTCCCCTACTTAGGCGTGGTGATTTCGATTGCGCCCGCGATTCTACTGGCCAGTCAGTTCGGGTTGGTCAAGGTGATCCTGGTCGTGGTGCTGTTCGTGGCTGCCAATCAGATCGAGGGGCATTTCCTCAGCCCGGCGATTCTGGCGCGCACGACCGACCTGCATCCGATCACGGTCGTGCTGACGATTCTGGCGAGTGCGAGTCTGCTGGGCATTTTCGGCGGCATCTTGGCTGTGCCACTGGTAGCGCTAGCGAAATTGTTAATTCGCAAGCACTGGCTACCGTCCGAATTGCACAACAACGCACCGCCACCCCCCCCGGTGTTGCCCCCGGACGAACCGCCCCAACTCGAGCCTCGAGAATTGCTTGGCTAGCGTCTGGGATGCGGTTCAGATGGCTCCGAACGGCGTCCAGGCGCGGAGTTTCTCCAGCAATCGGTCGGCGTGCGTGTCTACCACCAACAAGCCCCGGTTCTGCGGTCGCACGAACCCCTCCAGCACGGCATTGTCCAGCCATTCGATCAGCCCCTCGAAGAAGTGATTGACCTCCAATATCCCGACGGGTTTCTGATGCAGGTTCAATTGCGTCATCGTGACGGCTTCCATCAGCTCGTCCAGCGTCCCGAACCCGCCGGGCAGCGCAATAAAAGCGTCGGACAGATCGAACATCATTTCCTTGCGCCGGGAGAGCGTGTCCACCAGTCGCAAATCCTGAATCCCGGTGTGGGCCATCTCGCGGGCGATCAGGCCCGGCAGCGTCACCCCGATCACGGACGCACCGCCCGCCAGTGCCGCGTCCGCCACGACGCCCATCAGCCCGGTCTGACCGCCGCCGTAGACCAGCTCCAAGTGTTCGCGGGCAATCAGCGCCCCGAGTTCCTGCGCGGCTTCGATGTACGATTCGCGCTTCGGCAGAGAAGCGCCACAGAAAACGCAGACGCGGTGCATACCGCACTCTAGTCCTCAGGTCGTCTGTCGGCTTCGAGTTGCCAGATTGGTCGGCACTTGAGAATCCATGAATTCGTGCCAGCAATCCAGACCGTTCTAGCCAGTGTATTGCCGGTTGAGACTCGAGTCGCTTGGAGGCATGACACTTGTCACCCAGAGCGGCTGACAGCTCGCACTGCCCGCTCGAGGCGGAAAGGAGCAAACTCCCTTTAGAGGAGATTTCCATGACATTGAACCTGGTGACGTTAAACGCAGTGCAGTTGGAGAACGCCAGCAAATCCTTTGGCGCGGTGCGGGCTGTGAAGAACGTTTCGTTCGGCGTGGAACCCGGCGAGGTCGTGGCGTTCCTGGGACCGAACGGCGCGGGCAAGACAACCGCGATCAGTCTGATGCTCGGGTTGCGCCGCCCGGACTCTGGTACGGCTCGCATCTTCGGGCGTGACCCCACCGATCCGCGATCTCGAGACCGGATCGGGGTGATGCTTCAGGATTCGGACGTGCCGGGGACACTGAAAGTCCGCGAGGTCGTGGACCTGATCGGGCGGTACTACCCGCACCCGCTGACGGTGCGAGCAGCGCTCGAGATGGCGGACCTGACCGAGAAATCCGAAGCGATCGCCTCGAGTCTGTCCGGTGGGCAGAAGAAGCGCCTGTGCTTCGCGCTCAGCGTGATTGGAAATCCAGACGTGCTGTTCCTGGACGAACCGACGGCGGCGCTGGACGTGGAGGCCCGACGCGGCTTCTGGGAGCAGGTTTCGGGGTTTGCCAACTCCGGGAAGACGATCATCCTGACGACGCATTACTTGGAGGAAGCCGACGCGTTGGCGGAACGAATCGTGGTTATCAATCGTGGCGAGATTGTCGCACAGGGCAGCCCGGCGCAGATCAAATCCAGGGTCGGCGGCAAAATTGTGCGCTTCAAGGCGGAGGGTTTGAGGCTGGCAACGGCGCAAACGCTGGCCGGTGTGACTCGAGCCAATCTGGTCTCCGAAACGTTTGAGCTGTACACGCAACACCCTGAGAACCTGCTGCGCGACATATTCAGCCGCAATTTGCCAATCTCTGACCTCGAGGTGCGCGGCGGTGGGCTGGAAGCGGCTTTCGTCGAACTCACGGGTACGGCATCCGTTGGCAGTGGCGCTCGAGCCTGAAGCCACGCTTTAGAAACCTGAGAGGATCAATCATGACCAACACCGCCTTACCCATCCCTCGAGTCAACTCGCCGTTCGGTACGTTGCTGGCGCAGATTCGCGCTGGTTTGCTGGCGATTTTGCGCAGCCCCTCGGCGCTGATTCCGACACTGCTCTTCCCGAACATGTTCTGGTTGTTTTTCGGCTTGCCGAACGCTAGGGTCACTCAGAGCGGCTTCAATGTCGGCGCGTACATCCTGGCCAGCTTCGCTGTCTATTCCATTATCCAAACGGTCATGTTCAACCTAGGGATCAGCATTGCCAATGAACGCTCGAGCGGCTGGTATCGCTACACCCGGACCACGCCGGTTCGGGTCTGGACGACCTTCACCGCGAAGCTGATTGTGATCTTGCTGATTGGCTTGCTGGCGCTGCTGATTCTGATGGTATTCGCGTCGGTCACAGCGAATATCAGACTGAGCGCGGGCGCGTGGGTGTCTCTAGTGGCAAGAGTTCTCATCGGAGCCTTGCCGTTCGCGGGGCTGGCGGTTTTTATCGGGTACCTGTCCAGAGATGCCACGGTCGCCAGTCCGCTCATCAACCTGATCTTCTTCCCAATGTCGTTCGCCTCCGGCTTGTTCGTCCCGCTGGACGGCCTGCCGAAGATCGTCCAGGACATCGCGCCGTTTCTCCCTGCGTATCACAGCGGTGAGCTGGCGCGGGTGGCGGTCGGGGTTCCGAGTGCCGCCGGGGAAGCCACGCACCTAGTCTGGATTTTCGGCTACACGCTGGTCTTCTTGGCGCTCGCGGTCTGGGCGTACAAGCGCGACGAGGGCGCGAATTACCGCTGAACGACTCGAGGCACACGGGCACGGGTCGCAAATCGTTTCAGGTTCGAGAAGTGATTCTGAAAGCCACGAAACCGTTTTCTGTAGGACAAGGGTCGCCCCGCTCAAGCTTCACGGTAGCGAGTTTAGCCTTGCCGTGAACACACCGAAGTCGTTCTCGAGAGGCTGAGGTACACAATCCGAATTACGCGCCCGTTCTGAGCCGGGACAAACGCCCTGGTTTTGCCACAGCGTATCCCCTATCCTTATCAGTTGGATTGCGCTAGGCGCAGTCAGAGGGTCACCCGTTGCCTACTTAAGGGTTTTGCGCGGCACGCGGGATGCAGATTTGGTACTGATGGGAGCACCTCGAAATTCAACGGCTGAATTTTCAAAGAGGCGCGCACAGCCAAGAGCATCTCCAAGCCAACGAGCGCGGTTCTTTCTGGGTAAACACAAGCAGCGGTTTAACCCCGAAAGGATAAAATATGTTGTTTTCCGATTTCGCCCTCGCTGAGGGTATTGTTTCTGGGCTGGCCGCTCGAGGCATCACCAACCCATCCCCAATCCAAGCCGAGAGCTTGGAGTACAGCCTTGAGGGTCGTGACATTCTCGGTCGTGCCCGCACCGGAACCGGTAAGACGCTGGCCTTCGCGCTGCCGATCGTGACGCGCGTCACCGCCAGCCGCGAGCGCGGCCGTCTGCCACGCGTGATCGTGCTCTCGCCGACCCGTGAACTCGCCAAGCAGATCGCCAAGGAATTCTCCCTGCTCGGATCGCTCGAGGTCGTCGAGGTCTACGGCGGCTCGAGTTACATGCCGCAGCAGAAAGCGTTGAGTCGCGGTGTGGATGTTGTCGTCGGCACGCCGGGCCGCGTCAATGACTTACTGGAAAAGGGCACGCTAGACCTGAGCGCCGTGGAAGTCGTCGTGCTGGACGAAGCCGACGAGATGCTCAGCATGGGCTTCCAGGAGCAGGTCGAAACGATTTTGTCCACTACCCCGAAGACGAAGCAGACGATGCTGTTCAGCGCCACGATGCCGCGCTGGGTGGAGCGCCTGGCCACGAAGTACCAGCACAACCCGAAGAAGGTTGACTTGGTTGGCAACGATGACGCCGTGCAGAACACGACCGTGCAACACGTCGCGGTTCGCATCTCGCCGAATCACCGCACCAAAGTCCTGGCGGATTTGCTGACCGTGGTCGCACCGGAGCGCGCGATCATCTTTACGCGCACCAAACGCGACTGCGACGAGCTGGCGCTGGCGCTGATCCAGCGCGGCCTGGCCGCCGAAGCGATTCACGGCGATCTGGCGCAGACGCAACGCGAACGCGCCTTGGAGAGCTTCCGCAGCGGCACGGCCAGGGTTCTGGTCGCCACCGACGTGGCCGCTCGAGGCTTGGACATCCCGGACATTGAGCTGGTTGTGCAGCATCACTTCCCGCAGGACAGCGAGTCCTACGTTCACCGTTCCGGGCGAACCGGGCGCGCCGGTCGCGCTGGCATGGCGGTCGTGCTGTACACCAACCGCGAGGAGCGCGACCTGCGCCGTTTGGAGAACGACACCGGAGCGCACTTCAAGCGTCAGGAACCGCCAAAGCCGGGCGAGGTTCAGGAAGCGGCCGCGAAGAACGCGGGGCTGGACGTGCGTCGCACCCCAGAAACCGTGATCGCCCCGTTCCGCAACGAGGCGGCGGCACTCTTAGAGGAGTACGGCGCTGACGCATTAGCAAGGGCACTGGCGTACATCGCAGGCGTCACCACGCCGCAGAAACCGCAGAGCCTGATCACCGGCGAAGAGGGCTTCACGACGCTGATCCTGAGCGGTCAACGCGTCAGCATTCCGAAGGCGGTGGCGGTCTTGGCGAACGCGCTCAACATCAGTGCGCGGTCGTTGGGCAAGATCAAGGAGATTCGTGGCGGTGGCGTGGTCGCCGATGTCCCGACCGAACTGGTGCAGAGCTTGCTGACGAAGGATTTGGAAGATGTGACGGTCAGCGTCGCGGAAGAACTTCCAGAGATCATCGAGGCGCGCGACGACAACCGTCGTCCGGGCGGTTACAGCAACGGCGGCGGTCAGGGCACCAAGCGGTACAGCGATCAGAAGCGCGGCGGCTACGGGGGCCGCGATTCCAGAAGCGGCAACGATTCGCGCCCCTCGAGTGGCTCACGCGATAGTGGTGGCTACCGCTCGAAGCGATAAATTGTAGCCTTGAGACGGGGTGCGGACAGGCCGCACCCTTTCTTTATGCCAGTTGTTCCAGTGCGCCTCTGATGTCCTCGAGCGTCGCCATTTTGTACTCGGCGACCTTCAACAAGAGTTCTACCCGCATTCCCAGCAGCAACTCGAGATTCAAGTTGTAGCGCTGAACGGCGATCTCGAGCGCATCGTCTTCCATCCAGGCGAACTCGCGCTCCAGGGCGTGCCACTGCGCGTTGCCCCAGTCAATCAGACCCTGGTACTCGCCACCGTTGACGATTACGTTGGCAGAGAAAGCGTCAGCGTGGAGAAAATGGAGTTTGGAAATAACTCGCGGTTGAAAGAGTTCCACGATTTGGGCGCGTTCGCCCACCTCGAGCCTCGCAGCACATTCGGTCTCCAACAGCCGCAGGTCGCCGTCCCAGACGCCCGGTGGAGACGGCGTGCGATCCCATGGGAACGGATCTTGCACCCAAGTTGTCACCTCTGGCGCGGCTTCGGGTGGACTGGCACGCCACCGCTCGAGGTCGTCCAGCAAAGCTCCCCAGACCGCTCGAGGTTGCGGCGGTCGTGCAGTGTCCCCCGGCAAGCGCTCCCACAGGCTGTACTCGCGCGTCCAATGAAGCGGCTTGGCGGTACGAACTCCTAGCCTGAGGGCGTGCAACGCGAGTCGCGCCTCGCGCTCGTGATCGCTGCTCTCCCCTTTCGCCACCCGCAGGACGTAACGACTCGTCAACCAAACGGCGTTGTTCAACCCCTGGCTGGCGCGCTCTAACTCGTGAACCTCGAGCTGGTGACGCTCGAAATAGGGGATGGGGTTCAACGGCTCGAGGAGGGTCATGCTGGCGGAGTTCCATTCATTCTGGCATCAGAGCGCGCCCCCGTTCGGCACGGCAAAATGGGTCAACTTAGGTTTCTCCTCAGACATCGCTATCGTGAGCGCTGACGCACAACGCTTCCTCGAGGACATTGTAAGATACTGGCAGAGCCATGAATCATGCCGAGCGAGGAGTCCTGCCATGAACCGTTACGATGACCGAGCCAGGCTCGTGTTTCACTACGCCCGCGAGGAAGGCAGCAAACTCGGGCACGCCATGATCGGTCCCGAGCATCTTCTATTAGGTCTGATGCGCGAGGGCGGAACCGCCTGCCGCATCCTGACCGAGTTCGGCGCGACGCTGGAAGGCTTCCGCCGCCGGGTCGAAGAGATCATCGGGCGCGGCGAGGGTCTGCGCCACACTGAGGCTCCTGCGATTACACCAAGGGCCAGACGGGTCATGGAACTCGCCAGTTCTGAGGCGCGCAACCTGGGATCACAAGTGATCGGCACGGAACATATTTTGCTGGGCATTCTCCGCGAGGGCGACGGCGTGGCCTACCGCATCCTGACCGATCTGGCCAGGGACCCGGACACGATCCGCTGGCGCATCCTAGCGCACGCCGATCCCAAGCAAGAACAGAAGCCCGCCAACACGCCGTTCCTAGACGAGTATGGGCGCGATTTAACGAAGGAAGCCCGCGAGGGTAAGCTGGACCCAGTGATCGGTCGCGCCGACGAGATTCGCCGCGTGATCCAGATTCTCAGCCGTCGCACGAAGAACAACCCCGTGCTGATCGGTGATCCGGGCGTCGGTAAAACCGCGATCGTGGAAGGTCTGGCGCAGGCCATCGTGGAGAACCGCGTGCCGCCAACCCTGCGGGGGATGCGCTTGATCTCAATTGATCTGGCGGGCGTCGTGGCGGGCACAAAATACCGGGGCGAATTTGAAGAGCGCCTCCGTCAGATCATTGACGAACTGCGCCAGTCCAGAGTGATCGCTTTCGTGGACGAGTTGCACACCCTCGTCGGGGCGGGCGGTGCGGAGGGCACGCTGGATGCCGCAAACATCCTGAAGCCACCACTGTCACGTGGCGAGGTCCAAGTCATCGGCGCGACCACGACGGGCGAATACCACCGCTACATCGAAAAAGACGCAGCCCTCGAGCGGCGCTTCCAACCCGTGCTGGTGCTGGAACCCAGCCCCGAGGACACGTTGGAGATCTTACGCGGTCTGAAGATTCGCTACGAGGAACACCACAACGTCCTGATTCCTGACGCGATTCTGCAACTGGCCGTCAAGGTCGGCGAGCGCAGCCTACCGGGTCGTAACTTCCCCGATAAGGCGATAGACCTGATAGACGAGGCGGGCAGCCGCGTGCGCCTCAACGCCAGCTTGAATATGCCGATCTTGGAGGACGCCGACGGCACACCGATTGTCAGCCGCGAGGACATCGAATCCGTGGTGGACTCCTGGGGCGGCGTGTACGTGGACGACCGCGACGACACGAAGCTGCTGACGTTGGAAGACAATTTGGGTACGCAAGTCTTCGGGCAACCGGACGCCGTGAAAGCCTTGGCGGCCGCACTGCGGCGCTCACGCGTCGGCCTCGGCGGGCAGACCAGGGTCAGCGCTAGCTTCCTGTTCGTCGGCTCGAGCGGCGTGGGCAAGACGCACCTGGCGAAAGCCCTGGCGAAGACCTTGTTTGGCTCAGAGCGTTCGCTGGTGCGATTCGACATGTCCGAGTACCAGGAACCGCACAGCGTCTCCAAACTGATCGGTGCGCCCCCCGGCTACGTTGGTTACGATCAGGGCGGACGCCTGACCGAAGCGATTCGTCGCCAACCGTTCAGCGTGATCCTGCTGGACGAAATCGAAAAAGCGCATCCGGACGTGTACAACACCTTCCTGCAAGTGCTGGACGACGGTCGCCTGACCGACGGCATGGGTCGCGCCGTGGACTTCCGCCGTTGCGTCCTGATTATGACCAGCAACACCGGCTTCAACCAGACCGGCGGCGTGCGCTTCAGCGGCGACGGCGAGATCACTGACACGCAACCGATCAAAAACCTGTTCACCCCAGAATTCTTGGATCGCCTGGATGAAGTCATCCGTTTCCAACCGCTCGGGGAGACCGAACTGATTAACGTCGCCAAGAGTATGCTCGAGGAGATGCGTTTAGAGCTGGTCAGCCGCGAGTTGCGCGTCACATTCGAGGCGGGCGTCGCCAAGCACTTGGTTAGCAAGGTGAAACTGAAAGGCTCGAGCCGTCAACTTCGCACGATCATCCGCGACGAGATCGAAGACCCGCTCAGCATGGCGCTGTTGGAATTCCCGGAGGGTGAAGTTCACATCGGGGTGGACGGTGGGCAGATCAAATTCGGGCAACCGGTGGAGAATGAGTTGGTGGCGGATTTCTAAGCGATACGAATAGCTCGAAGGGGCGCGTAATTGCGCCCCCTCGAGCCAGATCAATTCAATCAAGCAATCGCTCTCAACCCAGATTTACGAACGACACCGTATTCTCGAGCCAGCACACGACTCTTTGCGGCTTGGAGCGACTGTTGACTGATGGTATCACCTATGCTGCTATAAACCCGCATCAATCCATCAAAACCTGTATCGTTCACCTCATCCAATTCCAAAACCCGTTGATAGCACTGGATCGCCTCGAGTGGTTGTTCAGCCTCTAAGTGACGCGCCAGTTGCAGATTCAAAGTCACAGCCTGATCGTGAAAGTGCGTTCTCGTTTCCAGAATCCATTCTGAATCGAAACCTGGCATGAACTCGCCTTGGTATAACTCGAGCAGAGGGACAATCGCTAATACATCTGTTAGTTGAGGCTTTTGAAACGCGGTTGCGTCCAGCAAGACCCGCAAATCTGAATGCAGCCGATACAGGTCTTGCTCGAAGAGTAAGGGATTAAAGGTCACGTCTGGCAATTGCGATAGCGCCAGTCGAAGTTGTCTCACCACCACCTTGAAATAATGCACATTTTTGGCGTTGCGACTGCCATCCCACAAGGCGGTAATGAGCTGATCGCGGCTCCCCGATCCATGCAGCACTAACCACACGAGTAACTCTGTAGATTTCGCCAAGGGAATCTGTACAAACGCCCCGGCATATCCAACTGAAATTCGCCCAAAAACGTTTACCATCAACTCGAGGGGTTGCTTGTTAGCAAGCACCGGCTGATTCGAGCTAAGAAGTAGCTGTTGGAATCGTTCCGCTTGCCAGCCGCGTTCAATGCAAACCTGGAACAGTCCCTGCAACGCCTTGTTATCCAAATACAAGGGCGTGTCGTGACCCAAGCCATCCAGATCTAGGCAAAATGCATTCACGTCCGCCTCGGTTAGCAATCCCTGGAGTCGTGCGAGTTCAGCGTTGTGCGCTTTGAACCTGGGTTGATCCCACCAGTCAAGCTGTGACACATCTACCGCTGCAAAGTGCTGTTTTGCCTTATTCAAATCACTGCGAGAGAAGGCGATCAATCCATCCATCGCCTCGAGACGCGATTGAAAGTATGACTCGGTGGCCATACTTTTTACGCGGCATTCATCCACACAACGCTGCGCCTCTATCAGTTGATTCCCTAAGCGCCAAGCCTCTGCTTGCCACAACAAGTAGTTGAACACTGGCGCGGCCAAATCAAACTTTGGGCATAGCTCTAGCCCACGTTGAAAGTCCGCGATGGCTGCTGCAAAATCTCCTGAGCGCAAGAATTGCAAGCCTCGAGTCCCTAGCAAAATGGGTTGCCAGAAGTTTGGCTCACGCTCTGCGATGTCCAAACCACGATTGACTAGCTCTATTGCCTCTGAGACGCGGCCCCAATCAGAGTAGTGATTGGCGAGGTTGTTCAGGTTGGGCAACAGCCTTTGATCCATCACCAAGCGCTCCGTCAACTCAATAGCTCTGAGAAAGGTGCGTTCACACTCGAGACGCTGATTGTTTTCAGCGTAAGAACTGGCCAGCCCAGTCAACGTTGCCGCGAGTAACGGTAAATCGTTTAGACCCTCGGCAATTCGTACCGCTTCTAAACCCGCCCGCAATCCTTCCGGGAAGTGCCCAAGCGCTTCCAATCCAGCCGATTCCAGCAATCGCAAGGAAGCCTCTGATTTCGGAGTGGGTCGAGACGCTAACCCTTCAGCAACACACTCCAAGAGTCTGTCGTACCGTCCATGCCGATACTCGAGAATTGCCAGTTGATACAACAGAGATGGGTCTCGAGATCCGTCAGCGTACAAGCGTCTGACCAGGACATCTCCTCTCGGGGCGTCGCCCGTTTCCAGCAAGGCTTGCGCCCAGCGAACCAGTAAATTCGGTGGCAACTGATCTTCTGGAAATTGTTCCAACACACCCCGCACCAGTTTGAATTCACCGCGCTCCCCGAGCGGACCAACAATTTCTAAAGCCAGTTGCAGGGCAGCATCTTGATTGCCAGCGCGTTGAAAAAGCTGAACAGCTCCAAGCTTACGCCCGTGTTCTAACTCGAGACGTGCCGCTGTTTCTAACAATTCTTTGAAACGCGCTGGACGCTGCTGTAGCTTCACGTCTAAGGCAGAACGCAGCAAGTCATGCGGGCGATATACGTTAACCTCGAGCGGCATGAGAGGTAAGCCAACGGATAGCACTTCACGCAACCAACCCGCTGGCAAATCCACACCGAGCTGCTGCAAGCTCGCTTCGTCCCAGGTGACGGCAACGCTCGCTTCTGGCAAGGCGAGGCGAACCGATTCTGTTAAACGCGCCAGGCAATCAGCGATCAAGAATTCCGGGGCTGAAACCTCACCCCGTGATTGCACCGCGAGGGCTACACCCGCGCACCACCCCTCGAGCGAACGCGTCAACCTGTCTGGGTCTGCTGCTACCAACGAGGCTTTCAGTAACGCCCTGGTTTCCGTCACCGTGAATCGCAACTCTTCCACACCCAGAATGACTGCATCCCCGGCCGCTACAAGTCGCGTCAACGGCAACGCTGATCGGTCAAATCCCGTCAGTAAAACCAAGTGACCCTCCGGTAAGGCTTGCGTGAACCGCTCGAGCCACTGCCCAGCCCGTGTCCCCAGGTGTTGGGTTTCATCTAGTACCAGACACAGATTGAACTCCAAGGGTTCCAGGTCCGCCGCCAACGCCTTCGCTAAACCATCTGGCGAGGCTTTCGCCTGAACCGCCGCATCCCAATGCAATAACAACAAATCAGGCAAAGTCTCTCGGATGGCTCGAGCCACACTGCCTGCACAGGTCAGCGCTTCTGCGTCATCCGCACCCAGAGCGAGCCAGGCCACCGGTTGGCGTAAGCTCCGCGCAAACTGCGCCAATAGCGTGGTCTTGCCGTACCCGGACGGGGCCAGCAGCGCGAGCAGCTTCGCGTTGACCTGCTTTTTCAGGATTTTCAACAACCGAGGGCGTTCAATTTCCGTTTTCACCGCACGCGGGATTCTCGAGATTCCAGTGACGCCCTTTCCCGGCCCGTTGCGCTTTTTCATGCCACCAAGTTTACCTGATCCAAGTTAGCATCCGAGTTACAAAAACCGCAGAAAACGCAGTCCTGGACGGCAGGTTATCCGGTTCTTCTCCGCCCCTCATTTACACTTCACGCGGTTGCTCACTCGGGAGGGTGACACACCCAAAGGCGTGACCTCACGGGAGGGGTCGCGTTTCATAGAGGAGGGGGATTATGAATCTATTCAGGAAACTTGGTCTGGCAAGCGCGTTGCTTGCCTTCTTCATCAGTTGCGGGGGAGCACCAACACCGCCCGACAGCGACGGCGTTCAGGTCAGCGACGAGAATAACAACACACTGACCACACAAGCCGTTCCCACGAACGGCTTGAAAGGCGATTACTACGACAACGTAGATTTCACGGGCACACTCAAAACCCGCTATGACGCCACGATCAACAAGAATTTCGCCTCGAGCGCTCCCATTACCGGGATTCAACCCACGACCTATAGCGTGCGCTGGACGGGTCAGATCATACCTGCCTTCAGTCAGACCTATACCTTCTACGTGACCTCGAGCGACGGCGCACGGTTGATGGTCAACGGTCAAGTCCTGGTCAATGATTGGAAGGATGGCTCGAGTTGGGTGCGGAGTGGGACGGTGGCGTTGCAGGCGAACACGAAGTACGACATTCGCTTGGACTACTACCGCAATGCGACGAACCCAGGCACGGTGAAGCTCGAGTGGCAAAGCTCGAGTCGGAGTAAGCAGGTTGTGCCGCAAGCAAGTTTGTTCACGACAGGATCGAATCTACAAAATGCATTTGCGGCCATCCGAGGAACTACTGGTTTTCCATCTTCAATAAGTTTTGATAACCTTAATTCTGCTGGAACGAAGCTAGAGGGAACATTCGTAATCAACGCTGTGGAAGCAGGCGGTCAAGCCCTGTACAGTGGTCTTCTAAGTCCTACTAGCGCAGTTATTTCTCTATTCAAAACTGAAATTAGCAATCAAAATGTGATTCTGACTGATTTGATGAGCGGACAAGTCGCAGAACTCGGCTTATTGACGCAGTTCAAAAACGCATCAGGTGCGCTCAGCGTGGCTCAGAAACGGTTGATTTCAGCGCAACTGCTCCCAATGGTCTCGAGAGGAAGACTCCGCGTCATCGGGTCAACCATGAATAGCTCAGGGATAGTGCGTCCTCAAATTTTTACTGATCCTTTCGTGCCTGATGTGCCGTCATGCTTTAGCTGCTCAGCCTACGCAGACCGCTATCGTCAGGCTGCGATTGCCACAGCGGATTTTCTGGCTGCAAATTTGATTGCTTCTGGCTTGAATCGAGCGGCAGAAGTGCCTGATCTCGTTGTCAAGTGGAAAGATGCAGCCATTTCAGGATCAGATATTCCATCCGCAATATTTGGAGCTTTACCAGCCGCTCTGAGTCTTGAGAGACTATGGCAGGAATATTTGGATTGTGTTGAGGGTAAATTCGCGCCTGGAATTCAAGGATGTCCAGTCAACATCAGGGTCCTGCCATCAAACGTCAATGAAACAATGCTGTTGAACGAGCGCAAAACGATCAGTATAGAAGTTACAAACACATCACCTATCGAAACCGTGATTGTGAATGGGCAGGAACAACCAGGCCAAGGATCCGGTGGGTTACTCGAGTACACCCTTGATCTTGTAAAACTTTCAAGTAGTGGAAGTGAGCCTTTTGTTGGGATACCTACCTTCTCGGGCTATAGGCTGAGCAAACCGTATTACGAAGCTCTTGGCCCAACCGAAACTGCTCAGCATGGTTTAGCTCTTCGCTGTGGGCCAACGATGGGTACATGGAAAGGTTACCTAGGGGTTTTTCACAACGCTAAGTGGGACAGCCAAAGAAATGCTGTAGCAGCGCGACCTATTTTCATTGATATCTCTATAATTTGCTCTGGGACACCTCAAATTTCTGTCTCCCCGTCAAGCTTGTCCCTCGTCGCAGTTCTCAATGCAAATGCAACTGCTCCCCTAATTATTTCTAATACAGGAGACGTACCTCTCGAAATCTCGAAAATCGCTATCACTCCAGACCAATCTTGGATTACAGTTTCCAAGACTAGTCTTACAGGTGCTGACTCCATTGCACCAAAAACCAGTCAGACTTTAATTGTGACTGGATATTGCGGACCAGACGTTACAACTCAACCAGCTTCAGGCAGCCTCGAGATTACATATAATGCCTCTAACTCTGGACCCATAACCATTCCTATCACGCTTGGTTGTGTCAAGCTTATTTATAATCCATTCCACGTTGCCGCTGGTCCTTTCTCATGGAGCGGGGAAACATCTAATACGCTCATTATTCGCAATATGGGAAACTCTAGTTTCAGCTATAGTAAAGTGACAACATCTGGAGGATACGGTCTCACATCTGTAAGTGATGCGGGTGGCACTGTCGCTGCTGGTGGAGCTTTGAGCCTTGATGTTAGGTTGAAATGTCCAGAAATACTCTATAGTCAAATTGATGCTAGCTTTGAAGTCAATTTCTACCAAGAGAATAGCAATACACCAGCTTTCGTTGCTAGTGGCACTTTACACTGTGTAACGCCACCTCTCGCCGCTTTGTGGACGGTCAAAGACGTTTGTGGCTCTACGCAGTGTCTCGAAGGAAGTTGGTCAATCTATAATCAAAATCGCAATGGAAACGGATCGAATCCAGTATACGGTGTAAAAAACTGGGGTTCATGGGGAATAGCTTATCCAGATGCAATTGCATATGTTCTTAACGAGATTGACACCACTTTGGCAGCCTCAGGAATGAGTGCAGGCGAATCAGTGCCATGCCCATATGCAGCCCAATATAATTGCAGATATGAAAACTGGTCAACCGCAAAAACACTACTACCACTAGAATGGCGACTACCTTGGCAAAGATAATTTTGTTCGCACTTTGATCTATCAGAAGTAGGGATGCCACAATTACATCCCTACTTCTGTCATGTATTCTTCCTCAAATACCCCTCGAGCGATTCCGGGCTGTTGACGTTGTACGTCACCGCCTCCGGCGCAATCCGTTTCACCATGCCCGTGAGCACCGTGCCGGACCCAAACTCAATGAACTCCGAGACACCCAAACTCACCAGCCGCTGCACGCTTTCCACCCAACGCACGCTGCCCGTGACCTGACGCGACAACAAATTCGGCAGGCTCGAGGGATCCGCGTTGGCTTCGGCAGTGACATTGGCAATCACAGGAAAATAAAAATCGTGGAATTCCGTGATCGCCAAATCTTTTTCCAATCGTGCCCTGGCGGGTTGCATCAAGGAGCTGTGAAAGGGGGCGCTGACTTGTAGCGGGATGACTCGAGCACCGCGCGCTTTCAGGGCTTCTGTGGCGGCGGCAACACCCTGGGCGGAACCAGAGATCACGGTTTGCTCCGGCGTGTTGAGGTTCGCCACTTCTGCGCCCTCGAGGGTTGACAGGGTTTCACGAATCTCCTCGAGGCTGAGCTTCAGCACCGCCGCCATCGCGCCCTCGCCCACAGGTACGGCGGCTTGCATGTAATGCCCTCGGGCACGCACGAGTCGCAGGGCATCATCAAACTCCAAGGCTCGAGCCGCCACGAGCGCAGAGAACTCGCCCAGGGAATGACCAGCGGCGTAATCCGGGGTTAATCCGGTCGCGGCTCGCCAGGCGCGGTAACAGGCGACCCCGGCGGCGACCAGGGCGGGCTGCGCGTTCTCGGTCAGTTTCAGGGCATCCTCGGGACCCTCGAACATCAGCGTCTCGAGACCGGGCAGGACTTGAAAGGCGCGTTCCAGCAACGCGCGGGCGCTGTCGTTGTGGTCGAAGAATTCCTTTGTCATGCCCACGACTTGCGAACCTTGACCGGGGAACAGCGCGGCTATTTTTGGCATCCGCTCACTTTACAGGACGGTGTGTGGCTCTAGCTCGAGGGTTATCTGGGATACGACTTCTCAGGCCGAACGCACAGCCCGGTTTTCCGTAGGGGTTTGCCACAGCAAACCTGGCCACCCTCGAGAACTACGCCCGACCACCAACGTCTCTGCTCGAGACAGCCCAATCAGCGAATCTCGAGGCGGAAGGCATTCATGATCTTCCCGATTTTCCGTAGGGGTTTAGCGTGCTAAACCCGCCTCACCACGTCAACGCTCCTCCCACACCTCGGGACAAAAACGTTCACCCTCGAGCCGCCAGCCAGATCGTGTGGTGTGCGCCCTTGCCGGGTCGCGCTCTGGCAGTCACAGTGCGAACCGCGAATCCTGCCCGCTCGAGCCGGTTGGTGAACTTCGCGTCGGGTGCAACTGACCAGACCGCCAACACGCCGTTTTTTCGTAATGAGGCGAACGCCGCCCGCAGTCCATCCGGGGAGTACAGCCAACGGTTGTCGTCTCGAGTGAACGCGTCCGGCCCATTGTCCACGTCCAACAGAATCGCGTCGTAGATCGGCTTTGCCGTTTTCAGAAGCGCTCCAACATCGCCAGCTTGAACACCCACCCGCGCATCCTCGAGCGGCTTCCCGGCACAATCCCCGAGTGGACCATGATTCCAGGCGACAACTTCTGGCACGAGTTCCGCGACGACGACCGCTGCGCTCGAGGGGAGGGTTTTCAGGGCAGCGGCGAGCGTGAAGCCCATGCCAAGACCGCCGATCAGTACGCGTGGGTTCGCTTGCAGTTTCAGGTGTTCGCAGCCGAGCGTCGCCAGGGCGTCCTCGGAGCCGTGCATTCGGCTGTTCATCAGGTCGCCGGGACGACCCGAGACCCGAATGGAGAACTCATCGCCGCGCCGCCAGAGTTGCAGTTCATCCTGACTGCCGGGAATGGGCGTCTGACCGAGCAAAGCCCAGGGCGTCATGCCGATGAGTTTACGGTGACTCGAGGGGCAGCACACCCCGGTACAAACTCGAGACGGGCAGGCTCAGATTCGCACAGGGAATTTCTAGGGTCGCGTCGTCCTCAAAGACATCGTAGCGCCACGAGCCGTCGGGCATCCGTCTGTAAACCTCGGCTCGAGCGGTGTCCTGCGCGAGCAGCACGTAACTTTGCAGGCTGGGGATGGTGCGGTAGCGCAGCAGTTTCTCGCCGCGATCGATCGGTGCGGTGCTTTCGGACAAGACTTCGATGATCGCGCAGGGGTGCTGAAAGAATCGCCGCTCGAGTCGGTCCTCCTGGCAGGACACCATCACGTCCGGGTAGTAATACACGCCCCCAATTTGCAGTTTCACATCCGAGTTGACGACCTCGCAATCGGTATCGTCCGTCGCCTCGAGCAACTTTGCAGCGAGCCTGAGAGCGATCTGCGAGTGCGCCACAGTTCCACCCGCCATCATGAACATCGCACCGTCCACGAATTCGTGGCGCTCCGTGGCTAGCTCCTCGAGCTGCAAATATTCTTCTGCGCTACTCACCCGGCGAGTTGGTGGTTCGCTACGTTCCATTGGCACAGTCTAGGGCAAAGTGCCACTCAAAAAGAGGAAGAGCATAACGCTCCTCCTCCCTATTGATAACCCCACGATTCGGCTCACTCACGTTTGCGTCATAGACGCACCCCATCGTCTTCAACTGTGAACCTGAGCACGCCGAACTCAGTAGCATCCAGTTTCGGATTACTTCAGTTCGACGACAGCGCCCGCGTCCTCGAGCTGCTTCTTGATCTTGGCAGCGTCGTCCTTGTTGGCAGCTTCCTTGATCATGCCACCGTCTTCGGTGAGCTTCTTGGCTTCGGCCAGGCCCAAGCCGGTGATGGCGCGAACTTCTTTGATGATGCCGATCTTCTTGGCGGCATCAATGCTCTTCAGGATGACATCGAACTCGGTCTGCTCTTCGACGGCGGCGGCGGCCGGTCCAGCGGCGGCGGCTGGACCGGCGGCGACCATTGCGGTCACGCCCCAACTTTCCTTCAAGTCGTCAATTAGGGACTTGAGTTCCAGGATGGTCGCGCCGGACAGTTGTTCCTTGATGCTGGCAATGTCTAAAGCCATGGTGGTTCTCCTTGTGTGGTACCGCTCGAGGTTTCCCCGAGGGGTTGGGAATCGGTCACGCTCGAGAAATCTGGTCTCTTCTCGAGGGCGGGGGCTTAGGACTCTGAAGCGGGAGTTTCTGGCTCGGCTTCGGTACTGGCTTCTGGAGCGGCTGCCTCGGCGGGTGCGGCCTCAACTGGGGCCGCTTCGGCTGGGGTTGCCTCGGCAGCGACAGTTTCGGTAGTGGCAGTCTCGGCGGGTGCGGCGCTTTCCGTGCTGCTCGAGTTGCCGCCGTCCTTTTCCACCTTGGCTTCCAAGATACCGACGAATTCCTGGAGCTTGCTGCTGAGGACGCCAACGACCTGACCGCGCAGTTCCTGCTTGCTCGGCAGGCTGCTAATCATGTCCAGCTTCTTCGCGTCCAGCATCTCGCCGTCCAGCACGCCGCCCTTGGCAGATGGGATGCCCTTGTCGTTCTTCTTCGAGAATTCCGAGAGCGTCTTGATGGGGGTGACCGCGTCCTCACCGACCAGCACGAGAGCGCTGGGTCCGTGGAACAGGTCGCGCATCTCGAAACCGCGTTCGGAGATGACTTTGTGCATCAAGGTGTTCTTGGCGACCACCATCGTCGCGCCCACGCCGCGCAGTTCCTTGCGGAGCTTGACGACATCGTTGGCGGGTAGACCCTGGTAATTCACGACGAAGAAGCTCGACTGGCCGTCCAGCGCTTGGCGCAGTGAGGCGAGTGTTTCCGTGTTGCGAGGATTCGCCACGTTCGCTTCCTTTCTACTGTTGCTCGAAGCAAACAAAAACCGCGTTCGCTCGGAGGACGATTGACCTCTGAAACGCGGCTGAAAGGCAAACTGAATTGCCACCCATGCGCGCATCTCGGCGGGGTTACATTAAGCCTGGCGGCCCCCGCTGTCTTCGACGCCCACGATCCGCTCGAGGGGTGAACTCGAGGGTCGTGCTTCCCGAAGGAAGAAAGCCAGGAGTTCCTGGCAACCTGAGGAGAGTATCACGGGGATTCCGGACTTGTAAAGAGCTGGGGGTCCGTGGTAGATTTCGCAACTGGCAGTTGAGGTTTGGTAGAACCCACCGCCCCGGAACAGCCCTCCGGCACACTCACGACACCGCTTCCCCCGAGGCAAGGTCATGAGGCGGGAATGCGGCACAGACACAGTTCCAACTGTGTTCTGTCGGAGGAAGTATCGTGTTCAAAACTTTTGTTCCCCCTCAAACCACAGAGTCCCGCTGGGTCGTGGTGGATGCCGCCGGAATGACCCTGGGTCGTCTGGCGACGCAGATTGCCACCCTGATTCGCGGTAAGCACCGCCCCGATTACACCCCGAACATCAGCAACGGCGATTTTGTGATCGTGTTGAACGCCGAAAAGGTCATGCTGACCGGCAACAAAATGCAAGGCAAGGTTTACACCCGGTACACCGGGTATTCCGGTGGTCTGAAGCTGGAGACCGCCGAGATCGCCATCGCCAAGCACCCGGAGCGCGTGATCGAACACGCCGTATTCGGAATGCTCCCCAAGGGTCGCTTGGGTCGCACCTTGCACAATCACTTGAAGGTCTACAAGGGTGACGTTCACCCGCACGCCGCGCAAAAGCCCGTCAAGGTTGAGTTCCCGCACGGCAAATACGAGGTGAAGTGAAATGACCGTTGAATCCTTTTACGGCACGGGCCGTCGCAAGTCCAGCATTGCTCGAGTCTTTCTCAGGAGTGGCGAGGGCAAGATCGTGGTCAACGGGAAGGACTTCCAGGATTACTTCCGTGGGATCATCCGTGCCGTGCAAGCCCTGGAACCCCTGCGCGTCACCGGCACCTTGGGTCGTTTCGATGCCACGATCACTGTGGCGGGCGGTGGACCGGCCGGTCAGTCCGATGCGATCAAGTTGGGTCTGGCGCGCGCTCTGGTGCGTCTGGACAGCGACAACCGTGGCAAGCTCAAGCCCTCAGGTTTGTTGACCCGCGATAGCCGCGAGGTCGAAAGCAAGAAGGCGGGCTTGAAGAAGGCGCGTCGCGCCCCGCAGTTCAGCAAGCGCTAAGCGCTCCCGACTGCTCACATACCCCGCGCCCAAAGTGCGGGGTTTTTCATAGCCTGAAGACCCGGCAACCGAAAACTCGAGGAGGTGTTTTAGAGGCGTGTGTAACGGCTTGGAGTGGTTTGGAGTTTGTGTAAGCCAATATTCATCACTCGAGCCGCCGGTAAATAATCGCGTAGGACCGCTGAGGCGACTTTGCGGTTGTTGAGTCTCAGCGATCAGGGCGATGGCATACGAAGATTTCGTAGCGGCGAACCTTGTGTTCGCCGCTACGAAAAACACGGTTTTGCACGCATTTATTTCGCGTTCATCCCGATTCGATATGGCTGTATGCGGAAGATTCAAAAGCATTTCAGCGTCAAAGCAATCGTCCTTCCCGAGAAACACAGGCTCGAATTCGTTCATCACGAATTCGTTAAACTCCCGCTGTGACTTCTGAAGCTCGAGCCTTGACGGTCGAACTGGTGCGGGCCGCCAGCGTCACGAACACAGCGGGCGAACGGGAGTTCGCGCCGGTCCTGTTGGAGATCATCCGGCGCGAACCGTACTTTCAGATGCACCCAGAGGATCTGTGGCTCGAGGCGATTCCGGATGATCCGTACTCGCGGAGCAACGTCTGCGCCTTGGTGCGCGGCGCGGGCATGGGAACCGTGGTGCTGACCGGGCATTACGACGTGGTGAGCGCCGCCAACTATGGACCACTGCAACCGTGGGCCTTCGAGCCGGAGGAATTGCTGCCGCGACTCGTCGCAGACCTGCGTCTCAACGCCCGCAGCGACGCCGAGCATCAGGCGCTCCAAGATCTCGAGTCAGGTGATTTCCTGCCGGGGCGCGGCTTACTGGACATGAAGTCCGGGCTGGCGGCCGGACTGGTGGCACTGAATCGCTTCGCCAGGCAAGAGGAGCGGAGCGGGAACCTGTTGTTCGTGGCGGTCGCCGACGAAGAGGACAGCTCTCACGGCGCGAGGGCCGCCGCGCCCGAAATCCTCAAGCTGGCAGCACAACACAGTCTCGAGATCGTCGGCGTCATCAACCTGGACGCGACCAGCGACAGCGGTGACGGCTCGAGCGGGCGGGCAATTTACTTGGGGAGCGTCGGGAAGCTGCTGGTCTCCATCCTGGCGATCGGTGTGGACACGCACGCCGGGTACGCGCTGGACGGCATCAATGTCAATTATCTGATAGCCGAAGTGACGCGCCGTCTGGAGTGCGACCCTGAGCTGGCGGATCGTTTGGGAAACGAAAGGCTGCCACCACCGACCTGTCTAAAACAGGTGGATCTGAAAACGCAGTACGACGTGACCACGCCCGCCAGAGCTTGGGCCTACTTCAACGTGCTGACCGCTCAGAAGAGCGCCGAGCGGGTGCTGGCGGACTTCCGGCGCGAGGCACGGACGGGACTAGAAACCGCGCTCGCCACGCTGCGGTCTCGAGCGGAGGCGCTTGGGGTCATGAATTCCGCCGCGCACGGCGCAGAGGCATTGGTGCTGAGCTTCGCGGAGTTGCTCGAGCAGGCCCGGCAGAACCAGGGCGAGGGGTTTGAAGCCAGGTTGGACGCTTTTGTATCCACCCTCGAGCCGCAACTGGATTTGCCGACGCAGAGTCAACGCGTCACGAGCTGGCTCTGGGACGAGGGCGGTTTGCTGGGGCCGGCGGTCGTGTTGGGCTTCGGCTCGCTGCACTACCCGAGCACGATTCTGGACGAAACCGATCCCAGGGACGCGAGGCTGCTAAAGACGGTCAGGCAAACCCTCGAGACGGCTCGGGCAGAGTTAAGGGTCAACCTCACCGAGCGCCGCTTGTTCATGGGCATCAGCGACATGAGCTGGTTCGGGCACGCCGACGAAACCGACATCCGGTTCGTCAACCGCAACACGGCCGCGCCCAGGGCCCGCATCACGACCGTCCCCTCGAGCCTACCGGTCGTCAATCTGGGCCCGTGGGGGCGCGATTACCATCAGTGGCTCGAGCGGGCGCACGCGCCGTACACGTTTGATATGTTGCCGGAGCTGGTCTGGCGAATCTCGAGGGCGCTTTTGGACGGGTGGCCATCTCTTCAGGGCTAGCGTGCCGCAAAATCACCGGGTCGGGGGAATCGCGGGTTGCGCCGGTTGAATCACGGGCCCCGTGCTGGGCGGGAAACGTTTGACCAACTCGACGCGATACCGCAAGTTGAAATCCCCGGCCGTATCCGCGTCACCGTTCCGCGCCGAGGGCGCGTCATGGGAACCGATTCCGTAATTCTGTGCTGCCGAGTATTCCCCTTTGCGTTCCAGAATCCCGATGTTGTCGTTGCCATTGATCTCGCATTGCAGATCGCCTACCGAAGCGTCCCAGAGCTTGATGTCAGTGTCCCTGGCACGAAAACGATTGTCGCAATCATCCTCCCATCCACTCGTTTGCAATGCTAAAGCTCCAGCATCGGGCACGATCACAACCACGCTCTTATTGATCCGCACGGTATCCCCGCCGTCCACATCACCCAATCCTGGAATCTCGAGCCAGGTGCTGCCAATGCGGACCCACAAACGCCACTCGCCAGACCCGGAAAGCGTGCCGTCGTGATCGTTGTTGATCTTGATCGAATCCAGGGTGACGCGCAGCAAACGATACCCTGGCGTGCCGAGGAGACTGATTGAATTCTGCCAGGCGGTAGCGATGACCGCACCGAAACGCCGGGTGTTGCCCGGATCGCTGACCCCCGCCAGCGGGTAGGTCACGTGCAGCATTGGCGGTTTCGTGTTGGTGACGGTGAACGTCGGACTGGGCCCACCGAACGGAAGGGACAAGATCTGGGTACGCAACGAACTGAATCTCACGGGTTTGGGGGGCAGTGGAACGTTGAACTCGTAATTGCGGCCGGCGGCCGGGGTTTTGTAATAGCCGCCGCGCCCGTGAATGTAGATTCGTGTCAGGTTGCTCGAGGACGGTTGCTGGTCGCCCGGGAAGATGACAGGTTCAGCGTGGGTGAACGCGACGGCTTTCGGCGGGTGAATCTCGCTCCGGTACGGATCAGGATGCCCGCAGTCAAAGATCCAACGTCCGAGCATCCAGGCGCGGTCGCCGGGCGTGGGCCAAAAACTTGGTGGGAAGAACGCGCTCTCCCACTCGATTTCCATGCGCCGCTCGCCATCCTCAACGCCGTTGCCGTCGCTGTTCAAGCCGTTATACGCGGAGTCCAGAAACACGTCGGCGTTCCAATCGTGACTGACATGAAAGGCGGGATTGTCGTTCGTGGCCGTGTGGCTCTCGCGCACGATACCCTCGGCGGCCTTCGGGGCATCGCTGGCTTCGACACTGACCCAGGACGGACTGATTCGGTTCAGCGGATTCACTCCGTTACGACAACCACGCGTTTTGGCGGTTTCATTGGGAATGAGCGCTGGTGTCAGGGTGGCTGTGACCTGTTTCGTGGCCTCGGTCTGTGACAAGCCGAGTGTCACACCGAATCCGGCGGTCAGCAGTGCCAAAATGAACTTCGAGACTCGAGACGAAAATGTCATGTCATTCCCTTCCTTTCAGCTTTCTTGACACTCAGACGAGCAGCCGGGTGATCGTGCCCTTGAGAGGATTGGGAACAGCGTCCATCACCAGTCCCACGGCGAGAACGTCCTGCCCCAGTCAATCTCGTCGGGGTCCAGGGTCACGTTGTCGGCGATGTAATCCTTGGCTTTGACCGCCCCGCCGTAGATACCGCTCCCGACGGCATGAACGCCGCTGTACGCCGCGTTGCCGATCCCGGCCCCGATGGCGGTCACGCCGCCCGCAACATCACCGACGACATCTGGCATCCAAGTACTGTGCAAGTAATCCTGAACCGCCCTTCCGGTGTTGCCCGCCGCGTGCGAGCCGGTCGTGGCCTCGCCGTACTCGTCCTGGAACAGGTTGGCGTTGACGGCGTGGCGATCCGTGGCGGCCACGAGCGGTTTCCCGATCGCCATGCCCGCGTTGAACGCCCGACCGCCCGCCATCAGAAACGGATTCTTGGTGGCATCCCCGAAACTCGAGACGCCCGAACCGATCCCCTCGACCGCCTGATACGCGCCCTCGGTCGCCTCGCCGACATCGCGGCTCGAGATCGCCTTGTGGAGGCCGCGCCCGACATCAATGCTCGCTGAGACCATGCCCGCCCCACCCTTCAGCGGACCGTTGCCCATCAGACCCGCGTAGCCCGTGACCGTATCCAGAGCGCCCTTGGTGGCATCCAATCCGTTGTTGACGTTAAGACCGTCGTGATACATGGAGCTGAAGCCGTTGTAGAGACCCTCGCCGCCCTTGTAGACGTTGAAGACATCTCCAAACTTTCCCATCGTCTCCTCGCCCTCCATCAGCTTCTCCAGCCTGCCAACGTCGGTCACGGTCTTGCCGAACTCCATCTCCGCCCGCCCGTGCGAGATGGACTCGGCCAGGTCAGCGTAGGAGCCGAGGCGTTCAAAGATGCTTTTGCCCGATTCGGCCTCCTCCGGCGTTTCCCTGGCCACCACCGCTGTCCCACTCGAGGCGGACAGATTCACGGGTTGACCCTGGAGCGCGGCTTTCCCGGCGGCTCGAGCCTCGGTTTCGGTGGCATCACCGGGCTGGGTGGTCTGGGTTGGGAAAGCGGACGTACCGCGTTGCTGCCTGTTCTTCGGTTCAACGGTGCTCTGTTGGACTGTGTGCGCCAGTTCGTGCGCGATCAACGATACCCCCAGTTCCGACTGGGGTTGGTACGCGCCGCGCTGAAAATAGATGTCCTGCCCGAGGGTCATGGCTCGAGCCTCGTGTTGCCGCGCGAGTGAATCGGCGTCCGAGTCCGCGTACACCCGGACCTGACTGAAATCGTGGTTGAAACGCGGTTCCAGGGCGGCTCGCAGTTCAGGCTCGAGCGGCTGACCTTGGCTGGATTTGCTGAACTCGAGGGCCGACTGTTCGGGGGTGCGTTGGGGTGAGCGTTGTTCTCGAGTGGCGCGTTGATGCTCTGACATTTTTGCTCCTCGTTCACGTCCCAGAGCGGAAAAACCATTCATCTGGGAACGTTGCCTGCGATGCCTTCTATACTTTCTGGGACGAACCTGTCACCACCGTAGCCTTCTATCGTTCCCAAATCGTTCCCAACCCTGACTGGTCGCAAACCATGCCCAAACTCGAGATCCAACTGCTCGGTTCGCCCAGGGTTCACGCCGCCCGCCGCGAGCTGCGTTTTCGCACCCGGAAAACGCTGGCGCTACTGGCAGTGCTGGCAGTCACAGCAGGGGCGCATCGCCGCGAGGCACTGGCAGACATGCTCTGGGGTGAGCTGGGCGTGGACGCGGCGCGGCGCGAGTTTCGCAAAGCGCTCTCATACCTGACGGCAGCCTTGGGCGAGTGCGCCGGTGCGCTCGTGGCGACGCGCGAAACGTTGGAGCTACGAGCTGATGACTTGACATGTGACGTGACCGAGCTGGCTGTAGCAGCGGGACCGGGCGCGCCTGAGGCGCAACTCGAGGCGGCGCTGATGCTGTATCGGGGCGAGTTCATGCTGGGCTTCGAGGTCACCGAACCGGCCGCCGCCGAGTGGTGGCGCTGGCAACGCGAGACCTGCCGCGCGACCCTCGAGCGGGTCGTGCAAGCGTTGATCGGGGCCCAGGCCGCCTCGGGACAGGTGGAGACCGCCGAGCGCTGGTTGCGCTGCGATCCTGCCAACGAGAATGCCCACCGAGCGCTGATGGAGGCGCATCTGGCGACTGGCGATCCTGGCGCGGCCCTGACCGCTTTTGAAGCCTGCCGCACGGTGCTGGCGCGGGAACTCGAGCTGAGTCCGGGCGTGGAGACCAGGGCGGTCGCGGCTCGAGCGCGGGCTAGGTTGGGCTTCGTCGCGCCTGCGGGTCTGGTCGGGCGAGGGGTGGCCTGGCAGGCGTTGGAACACGCCAGCCTAACAGGGGGCATCTGCCTGATCTGCGGTGAACCGGGCATCGGCAAGACGCGCCTGGCGCTGGAGTTCGCCGCTACCCACGGTGAGGCGCTGGTGCTGTGGGCGGAGGAGCCAAGCAGAGGAACACCGCTCGAGGCGGTGGCGCTGGCGTTGCGGGCCGCCCTGACTGATCCGGCGCGGCGCGCCCGGCTCGAAGGGCTGGAAGCCGTGTGGCGGGTGGAGGTCGCTCGGCTGCTGCCAGAGTTCGGTGCGGGTGGGGACGAGCTAACGACTCCCGCGCCCGAGGGTCGCACACGGCTCCTCGAGGGTCTGCTACGAGCCTTGTTTGCCGCCCTCGGACCGCAGGGCGTGCTGGTGCTGGACAACCTGCACAGCTTCGACCCGGACAGCGCGGCCTTGGCGCTGACTCTGGCGAGGCGGACGGGTGGTCTGACGTTAGCCTGCGTGCGCGTCCCGGAACTCGAGGCGAACCTGGCGGTCAGGAGCGCTCTGGAACACTTCGAGCGGCACGGCAATGTAACGCGACTCGCCCTCGAGCCGCTGTCAGAAGCCGAGGTCTCGGAACTGCTGGGCCTTCAGAGTAATGCTAGCCAGTTGCATCAGATCAGCGGCGGCAACCCGCTCTACGCGCTGGAAGCGGCCCGTCACCCCGACTCCCAGGGGGCGCGGCGCGGCGTGCTGGAACTGGTCCGTCGCCGCGTGGCGCGACTCGGGGAACCCGTGCGTCGCTTGCTAGAAGCCGCCAGTCTGTGCGGCGAGGCGTTCAGCCTGGAAGTCGCCCGGCGAGCCGCCGATCTCTCGGAAACAGTCGCGCTCGAGGCGAACGAATTGGCCCTGGAGGCGGAGCTAATCGTGGACGGTTCGCACGGGGGCCGCTTCTCGCATGGGCTGATCCGGCAGGCGGTGGCTGAAGGATTGAGCGGTGAACGACAGCGCTCGCTCCACCGCCGTCTGGCGATGGTACTGACAGAGACGGGGTTAACAGAACCCGGTCGGATCGCGGAACACCTGGAATTGGGCGGCCTGCCTCGAGACGCTATCCCGTACCGCCTGCGGGCATCCGTGGAAGCCTCGCGCCTTCACGCCTACGAGCTTGCCCTGACGCAGCAGAACCGGGCGCTCTCGGACGGACTGGACGACGCGGGCTTCGCAGCCCTGTTCGAGCCGCGCTATCGCCTGTTCGTGGCGCTGGCCGACTGGACCGATTTGGAGGCGGAACTCCGCCGATTCGAGGCGACCGCCGCCCGGCTCGAGTCACCCGAGCTAATCGCCTTCGTGCAGATGGGCTGGACCGATTTCTGCTTTCGCGTCGGACGTTACGCCGATGGGATTGACCGCGCCACGCGCCTGTTGCACCACAAGCTCCCAAACGCCATTGAGGCTCAGACGCGGTACTCGAGGGGATTATCGTTGTTGAGTCTGGAACGAACCCTGGAAGCCGAACGCGATTGCCTCGAGGCGCTCGGGTGTGCCCCCGCCAGTTGGTGGATGCGCGGCTGGGTCTTGAACACCCTGGCGCTCTGCCAGAGCGCCAGGGGCGCGTTCCCGGAGGCGCTAACGGCACTAGAAGAGAGCCAATCCTGGTTCCACCTGCGCGGTGACCGCCACGGCGTCGCCAACGCACAACGCGTGACCGCCCCGATTCTGGCGCAGTACGGCTACCTCAGGCACGCCCTCAACTTACTCGAGGAGGCGCTGACCACCGCGCAGGAGATCGGGCAGGTCTTCATGGAACGAGCCGTGCTGGAAACGACGGTCAAGCTGCACCTGGAACGCTTCGGGGACGCCGCCAACGCGGGCGTCAATCAACCCGAGGACGACTTTTTCCACGGTGCCTCGAGAGCGGCGATCCTGCGGGCCCTGCCGTGGTTGGAACGCTGCCTGGAACGCGCCACGGAACCGCACGACAGTTTCCTCGAGCCGCTCTGGCGGGGGCGCGTCGCTAGGGCGCGTTGGCTGCTCGCCAGGGAACTCCCAGAAGCGCAACGACCCGTGGCTCGAGCCTGATAAAGAGACTGCCCCGCAAGGTTAACTCGAGGGGCGACTGAATGGCTGAAGGCGTTACGGCGTTTTGACAATCGGAGGCATCGTCGGTTGCGGCTGACCGTCGTTCAACGCCTGAAACGCGGGCGGGCGAGCCAGGAAGCGCATGTTGAACCCAATCGCTCCGGTTTTCTCGTCTCTGGCGACCGGGGGCCACCAGACGAAGGTGGCGCGACCCGCGATCTCGTCCGCTTTGATCGGACCGAAGGCCCTGGAATCTTCCGAACCACCGGGGCTGCGATTATCGCCCATCACGAAGTACTGCGTGGCGCTGAGCTGGAAATTCTGCATCTTGTACCCGGCTGTGTTATCCGCGCACGGCGATTCCGGGCGACCTTTGGGAATGTCCTTGGTCTCGCGGAAGGTCCAGAAATCGGAGTTTGCCAGGTATGAGCAGTCATCGTAATTCTGGCGCGACTTCCAGTACGGAACCGTGTGCGTCTCCGCGATCTTGATGTCGTTGACGTACAACTGCCCGCGCTCCAAACGAACCTTATCGCCGGGAACTGCCACGATCCGCTTGATGTAAAACGGCTTGTACGTGGCGGTCGGAACGATGTTCCCAATGAGCGGAATCGGCGCGATCCGCCCGTACTCTTTGGGTGGTTTCAGCACGATGAGATCACCACGTTTGAAGCTCATGATGCCCAACTTGGAGAGCCAGGTTTCATATTTCGGGACGAAAACGCGTTCGCCATCGCGGATGTTCGGCATGTCGCTGCTACCTTGAATCGCCACAGTTGTAAACACAAAAGTCGTGATGACCAGAGCGATAATGACAGCCTCACCGATCGGCCGCACCCACTCGCGCCACAGGTAATCGCCCGCGTTTCGGAAGACCTTCTTGGCTTTCTTGACAGGCACACTACTGATAGGAACATTGCTGGCAGGGGTACTGCTCGAGACGGGAGGCGTCTCGGGGGTTAAATCGGACATGGTTGACTCCAGAAGAATGAACGAGAACGTCAGACGCAGCCTCGAGGCGCTACCGGAATATAGGGCAGTGGCGCGGCGCTCGAGGGTTCAAAATCTAGCGAGTGAGTTCTGGTGGAGCCTGCGCGTCGAAGGCTCGAGGGGAACGCGACTCTGGGGCGATTGTTACTACAGCTCGAGTCCAAGACAGGCGAATCGTAGGAACGGCGAATCGAACCGTCTGATTGGGTGCGGCATCCTGGGAAACGCCTGCACTCGCCTCGAGTTTGCGGGTTTCTAGCAGCACCGCGAAAGATTTGGGTAACTCGTGTCGCTCCAGAGGCAAGGCTTTGATCGTCGTCTCACTGCTCAGGTAACGTTGCGCCAACGAACCGCCGCTGATGAACAGCACGAACGCCGCCAGCCGCAACAACCACGGCTGAAACGAGCGGTGCGCCAAATTCATGAGCGGAGTATACGCCCGGTTTTCTGAGAACGCGGCGGCATCTCGCACCCTTTCCACGGAGGCCGTACACTGGCGACCGCTGCCAATCAACCGAAAGGCGCGAAACTTCAAAACCGTTCCAGGGAGCCGTGTGTACATCGTCGTGGAAGGACCGATCGGGGTTGGCAAAACCAGCCTCTGCAAGATTCTAGCTGGAGAATTGAACGCCACGCTGAACCTCGAGTTCGTGGAGGAAAATCCGTTTCTGGCAGATTTTTACAAGAACCCGGAGCGCTTCGCCTTCAATGTGCAAGCCTTCTTTTTACTCTCGCGCTTCAAACAGCTTTCTACACTAGCGCAGGAGAACCTGTTTGAAACCAATGTCGTCTCCGATTACCTGTTCGACAAGGATTTCATCTTCGCCAGCATGAACCTGCGCGACGCGGAGTTTGAACTCTACAAGGACCTCTACGCGCACCTGAAACCGCAGTTGCGCGTGCCTGACCTGACCGTCTACGTGCGCGCCGACACGGACCTACTGTTCACTCGCATCGCCAAGCGCGGGCGCGAGTTCGAGCAGCGAATTGACCCCGAGTACCTGCGGACGTTGAACGCGCACTACGACAGTTACTTCCGCACCTACCCCGGCAGACTCTTAACGCTCGAGGGGAAGGAATTCGATTACGTGGAGAACCTGTTTGATCGTCAGCGCATCCTGGAACAGGTTTGGGACGCGGTTGGCCGCAAGGCGACTCTGTGAGTCTGAATGTGAGTCTGGACAACTTGAAAGCGGCACTCGAGTTTCAACGCGAACTCTTGAAGGCTACACAAGCTCAGATCAAGCTCCTCGAGGAACTTTTTGACTCTCGCCTCCGCGTCGCTCGCGGCGGTCGCCTTGTTGGCTCGCAAGACATTCTGACCGGCAAGTACGAGCCTGGCTTCAAGCTGCTGGCGGCTGTAGCGTTGTTCCTAGCTGTCCTTCTTCTTCTGTATGCCTTTAGGGTGTATTGGTCTCTGTCCATGCCAGCATGGCCAACTTTCCAGAGCCGGGCGAGGTCGAATCCATCGGTCTCGGGTCATCTTCGGTGGAGGAAACCCAGTCAACCTTTCTGGATGCTTACACGACGATGGCGACGGAAGCACTCGGGTTGTTGCGAGCGAAATCCAGGCAGGCGATGTCGTTGAGGTTTTTCGTCAACGGTTTTGGATTGGCCATGCTGTTGTATTTAGTCGTGGCGGCTTTCACCGTGCTTCAGTTCTCCACGGCGGTCCCTTCACCCACACCATAGGTTTATCTGCCATAATGACTCCATGAAGCAGCGTCGCCTGAAATTTGTCTATCTGGGAAAAGAAATGGGCTACGGTGACGAAACCGAGTTTCAAAAGTTGATTGCTACCCGAAACGGGGTTGTGAAACCAGCCTCCCAATCAATCTCCAACGGTTCTGTCAAGCACCCTAAAACCCACTGATCTCTCAGCTTAGATTTGGAGCGTACCGGGTTGTGACGCTTCTGGAGCGTTCATGTACATCGCTATCGCTGGCAATATCGGTTCTGGAAAATCAACGCTGACGACTCTGCTCGCGGAGCGGTACTCGTTGCAACCCGTGTTTGAGGCGGTGGACGAGAACCCGTATTTAGAGGATTTCTACCGCGACATGGCGGGATACGCCTTTCAGAGCCAGGTTTTCTTTCTAGGAAAGCGCTTGGAGCAGCACCTCAGGGACGTGAACAATCTGGCACGGGTGATTCAAGACCGCACCGTGTTCGAAGACGCCGCGATTTTCGCGCAGAACCTCCGCAACCAGGGCTTGATAGACGACCGCGACTGGCGCACCTACCGCAGTCTGTACGAGGGTATCTCGCCTGCGCTGCAAGTCCCGACGCTGACCGTGTACATCAAGTGCAGTTTGGAAACGCTGAAGCGGCGCATCATCGGTCGTGGGCGGGGCTTCGAGCAGCGCATCCCGGACGAGTATTTATTGCAACTGAACGCGCTGTACGAGGATTTCATCCGCCATTACACGCTCTCACCGGTGGTCACCGTGCCGGGCGACGAGTTGGATTTCATCGCGGATCGCTACGCGTTCGGATGGATTTGCGGGCAGCTCGAGGCGCGAGGTTTGGACGTGCCAATGTTGGAGACGCGGTAGCGTGAGACTTTCCGAACTTCTCAGCGGAACCGATCTTTCGGCGCTCGTCTCGAGTGACCCGATCATCGTGGGCGTGACTCACGACTCCAGGCAGGTAGAACCAGGCTTCGTGTTCGTGGCGATTCCCGGCATTCCAATGGCGGGTCGCGCCCCGCTGGACGGTCACCGTTTCATCCCGGCCGCCCTGGAACGCGGCGCGGCGGCGGTTGTCGGGACTGAACCCCTCGAGTTGCCTGTTCCGTACATCCGGGTGTCCAACCCGAGGGCAGCCCTAGCGGACCTTTCAGGCGCGATCTTCGGGCACCCCGAACGCAAGCTCTCCCTGATCGGGGTGACGGGCAGCAAGGGTAAGACCACGACGGCCGTGCTGCTCCATCACCTCTTGGAATCGGCAGGCGTCTGGGCGGGGCGGGTCAGCACGGTCGGTGGGCGGTTTCGCGGGCAGGAGTTCAGCCTGCCAGGTCATTTCACGACCCCCGAAGCGCCGCAGGTGTTTGAAACGCTGGCGCGGTTCGTCAAAGAGGGCGGTACCCACGCGGTGCTCGAGGTCTCGTCACACGCGCTGGAACTGGACCGGGTGCGCGGCTTGGCGTTCGATGTCGGCGTCTGGACGAATTTTTCCGGGGACGATCACGTGGACTTTCACGGTTCCGAGGCGGCGTACTTCGCGGCGAAACGACGCTTGCTGGAACGCTCCGCGATCTCGGTGCTGAACCGCGATGACCCAAGTTACGCGGCGCTCTCCGGCTTCCCGCACGTGGCGTACAGCCTGCGAGACCACCCGCCCATCCTCGGTCTGCTCGAGTGGCACGCCAGCGATCTGCGCGAGTCCGCCGATGGGTTGCGCTTCCTGGTGGACGCGCCCAGTTGGGGCTTTCCGGCGTTCGTGCCGATGATTGGCAACTTCAACGTCTCCAACGCGTTGGCGGCCCTGATGGCCGCGGCAACCGTGCTATTCAAACGCGGCTTCTCCAATGCCAGAGTCGCGGAAACCTTGCAGCGCGGTTTGAAAAGCTTCCCCGGCGTCCCCGGACGAATGCAGTTGCTGCAAGCCTCGCCGTTTCGGGTCATCAACGATTTCGCACACACCGGAGCCAGCCTTCGGGCCGCCCTCGAGACGTTGCGATCCACCGCTCCCACTGGGCGTCTGATCCTGGTGGTCGGCGCGGCCGGGCAGCGCGACCCGGCGAGGCGCAGCGGAATCGGCGAGGCCGCCGCTCGCGGCACGGACCTGACCGTCTTCACCGAGGAGGATCACCGCACCGAAGCGCTCGAGGGGATTCTGTCGCAAATGAAAAGCGCGTACCTCGCGGCGGGCGGCGATCCCGGCAGGCTCGAGGTGATCGCTGATCGGCGTGAAGCGATCCGACGTGCGGTGCGCTTGGCTCGAGCGGGCGACACGGTGCTGCTCGCCGGGAAGGGGCACGAACGCACCTTGGAGCGAGGGGCGGAATTCTTGCCCTGGGACGAGAACGCGGAGGCGAGACGGGCACTCGAGGAGTTGCGGTGAAGCCTCAACCCAGGCAGGCTCGAGGGTTGTAGCACCTATTGCGCTGGGTACCTGACACAAAATAGTAGCGGCAGTTTTCGTGTCCTCTCGGCTGCCCTTCGAGCGCAACCATTCCCGCCCACGTTTTCGTAGGGGTTGGGCATACCAAACCCGGCCACCAACGCCGCTGCTCGAGACGGCTAAACCAGCGTTGCCTGAGATCAACGTCAAACGCAATTCGCTGGCAGCCTCTTCTGGGAAAGGAAAGACAAAAAACGTCTAGGCTCGAGGTTTGACCGAGTGCTGAAATTTGGACTCGAGCCAGACCCGAGAGTGATTACGCTCACAACATAAGTATTAGGTTACAATCTGCTCGAGGTCAACCGTGTGATTTGGACTCGAGCCATCCTGCACCTCGATATGGACGCGTTTTTCGCTTCTGTGGAACAGCGCGATCACCCGGAGTTACGCGGTAAACCCGTGATCGTCGGGGCTGATCCCAAACTGGGGCGCGGCGTGGTCAGCACCGCCAGTTACGAGGCGCGACGCTTCGGGGTGCGGAGCGCCATGCCAGTCAGTCAAGCGGTACGGCTCTGCCCGGCTGGCCTGTTCGTGCCATGCGATTTCAAACGCTACAGCGCGGTCTCGAAGCAGATTCACGCGATCATGGCGCGCTACACACCGGAGCTGGAAATGCTCTCGTCCGACGAGGCCTTCATGGACGTGACCCGCTCGAGGGCGCTGTTCGGCGACGCCGTAGAAATCGCCCGCAGCTTGAAGTACGACATCGCCCTCGAGACGGGATTGACGTGCAGCATCGGTGTCAGCGGGGTCAAGTTCATCAGCAAGATCGCCAGCGACCTGCACAAACCCGACGGGCTGACGGTCGTCAAACCTGGCATGGAACGCGATTTTTTGGAGCGATTACCGATCGGGCGGCTCTGGGGGGTCGGCGCAAAAACCCAGGAGCGTTTGGAGGGGCGCGGCATTCGCACGGTCGGCGATCTGTCATGGCGGCGCGAGCGCGACCTGCGGCGCATGTTCGGCGATCACGGCTCGCACCTGTGGCGCTTGGCGAACGGGATTGACTTGCGGGACGTTCACTGGCAGGAGCGCGAACCCAAGAGCATCGGGCAGGAACAGACCTTTTCCAGAGACGTGGATGCGCCCGCCACCCTCGAGCGCACACTGCTGTATCTGTGCGAGAAAGCTGGTGTCAGAGCCAGACGCGACGGCTGGAACGCGGGCACGGTCGGGTTGAAGTTTCGTTACAGCAATTTCCAAACTCTGACCCGCCAGACAACCCTCCCGGAAACTGCGAACGATACGATCACGATCTACCGCGCCGCACACGGGTTACTGCAAGGATTCCTGCCGCTCCAAGGATCAGTCCGGCTGATCGGGGTGAGCCTGAGAAACCTCGAGTCGGAAAGAATCGGACAGCCGTCACTGTTTTCCAGAACCCCGAAGTTGCGACGCTTGGACGGTGGCGCGGATCGCGTGCGAGAACGCTTCGGGCGCGACAGTCTGACGCGAGCCGCGTTGTTAGAACCTCGAGCGGTGGCAGTTCCGCGCCCCTGCCCAGACCCGCCAGACCGTTGAAGCGGCGGACCACTGAGTTCGGCACCATCTGGTAGCCGAATCGTGGAGTTATCAATACTGTTCTGCTACAGTCAGCCAAATGAAACCTCGAGCACCCTTTTTGTTCTGGCGGTTCTGGCTGACTCGAGTCGTGCTGACGCTTGGGCTGGTGGTCGGGATTCGCCTGATCGTCGCGGTGCTGGACGGCTCGGGTGCGCCCGTTTTGGTCAGTCGCGCCGTAGGGTGCGTGATCGGCGTCGCGGCGCTCGTCGGACTCGGCAGGGTCGGCTGGGTGCAAGCGGCGACGAATGGTTTGCAGCCACCGCAACCGGCTCGAGGATTGCTGTTTGGAGCTGTTACCGGGACGCTCTTGTACAGCGGCATCATCCTGGTCGCGTCCGTCGCGGGCTGGTACGCAGTTCAGAGCACGCGGATAGAGGCTGGTGCGCTGCTCGGCAGTTTCGCGCTCTTGCTATTCGCGGCCGCCTTCGAGGAACTCCTGTTTCGAGGCGTTCTCTTTCAATCGCTCGAGACGGCGCTCGGGACAGGTTGGGCGCTGGCGATCAGCGGCGCACTCTTTGGCGCGTTGCACCTCGGGAATACCAACGCCAGTCTAACTGGGGCGCTGGCCGTGAGTCTGGCGGGCGTGGCCCTCGGCGCGGTCTTCGCTTGGACGCGCGATCTGTGGTTGCTGACCGGGTTGCATCTGATGTGGAACTTCATGCAGGGACCGATTTACGGCGTGGCCGTTTCCGGCAACACGTTCCAGAGCCTGATTCAGCCTCGAATTCAAGGATCGGAGCTATTCACGGGCGGCGCGTTCGGTTTCGAGGCGGGCGCGATCACGATTGCCCTGTGCCTAGTCTCCATTGTTTGGCTGGCACGAACCAAGGCAGCGCGTTGGACACAAAGTTGAACACGGATGACCTAGAAATGTTGAACCTGCCGATAAAAAACCTCCCCAGTTGGGGAGGTGTCTCTCAAAGCTCAGTAGCTTCAGGCGGTGACGGCGACCTTCTTGTACACGCCCGCCTGCTTCAACAAGCGGCGAGCCGTATCGGTCGGTTGAGCGCCCACGCCGAGCCAGTACTTGGCGCGGTCCACGTCCACGCTGAGCCAGTTCTCGGTGGTCTTACGAGGATCGTAGTGACCCAAGTTCTCCAAGTAAGCTCCATCGCGCTTTTGCTTCTGATCCACGACGACGACGCGGTAGTGCGGGTTGTGGGTGTTCCCCAGACGGGTGAGACGAATTCTGACCATTGTGTGTGACTCCTCTATCAAGCACGTTCTACTTCTAAGTACTTATATTTTCTACTTCGTGAGGTGCGGCTCGAGACGGATCGAACCATTTCAACTCGGCGAGTCCAGCAGCCATGCAGCCACGCCGACAGCCGTAGAAGACTAGCACCTCGAGCGGCTTTCCTCAAGGGCTACCGAGTTCGGCCTACCCATGTGACTGTCTCGAGCCAGCAAAAGCATTTGTGGTGCAAGCACTTAACAGCCGAATCGTGGCGTTAAGCAAGGCACAGGTGGGTTCTCGAGCATTAAAGCGGCGAGATAAACGAGACGAATTTCAGTTGTTACAACAAGCTCGAGCTTGGGGCGGGGTGAACATGAAATTCGCCGTTACGAAAAGCGTTGTCCCGAAGCGAGATTTCTACGTTTGGAAATATTTCTTGTAATCGTTCACCAGATTGAATACCCTCGAGTTTCGGACATGGGTGATCGTCTGGCTCCGGTGGCCGGGTCGGCACAGGGAACCACCTCTACGAAAAACGACCTCATACACGCTCGAGCAGACAATTTTTATGCGCGCTGAAGCTGGCAATTTCTATGCGCGCCCAAGCAAGCGACGAAGTTTTTTCAAATCCACTTTGGCGTTGTGACGGGCATCCATCGGCAGAGTGGGCACGCTCCGAACCTCGGCGACCCGCGCCCAACGCAGCGTCTCGAGCAACGCACCCGATTCGTCCGCACCATGCCATTCCACGCACAGCACGCGCTGACCGGCATATTCCAGGAAGGCGCAGCGGCGCACGCCGGGATGCTCCAAGGCGGCGCATTCGACGCTGAACGGGTAGATCTCGCCTTGAGCGTCAGCGATGCGAGCGGCGGCGCGACCCGCGAGCCACAAACGTCCCTGCGCGTCCAAGCTGCCCGCGTCGCCGGTGCGGTGCCAGACGCGTCCGGCGACACGGAACTTCGTCTCCGCATCGCCCGCGCCGTGCAGGTAGCCTGGCAGCACGTGTGCCCCAGACACGACGATCTCACCTGTCGCGCCAGGCTCCAAGGTGGCCAGCTCGAGGTCGCTCTGGGCGGAAAACTCGAGCGGTAAGTTGTGACGATTCTGAAGCACGCGAAGTTCGATCTCTGGGACGGGTGCGCCGACCAGTAAACCTCGCCCGGACTTCATGCCTTGGAGATCCTGCGGTGTCAGATCCGCGAAGCTGATGTGCGCGATCGGTTCGGCTTCGGTCGAACCGTAAACGCTGACCAGCTCCGCGTTCGGTGCGACCCTGACAAGCTTCTCGAGGACGCGTGGGAAGACTGGCCCGCCACCAGAAAAGACCCGCGTCAAGCCCGGCAGCGTCACCCCGTTCGCTAGGGCGTCATCCGCCAACCGTTCCAACAGCGCGGGACTCGCGGCGGTGCGCGTGACGCGGTGAACCCGAATCTGCTCGAAAATCGGCGCGGGATTGATGCCTGCCGGTTGGCGCAGATTGGCGTCTGGGATCACGGTCGTGATCCCCGTGGCCAGATTCGCCAGCGCCACGACGGGCAGCGTGGCCAGGTCAACGTCGTTCTCCCGTGGTTCCAACAGCGACTCGAGCGCCGCGAGTTGCGCCAACAGCAAGCCGTGCGAGCGCATCGCCGCTTTCGGCGTGCCGCTCGTGCCGCTCGTGAAGGTCAGCAGCGCCGGGGTGTCGGCGGTCGCAGGTTCCAGACTGCGATGCGGCTCGAGGTGATCTTTGGCTGCCCACGGCACTGCGCCCAGCCACCAGCCCCTCGTCGTGACCCGCACCGGCACGTGGCGAAGCGCCCCGATCAGCAAACTCAAGGCGTGCGCCAGCGGCGCACCGACTAAGGCTCGAGGTGGATTGAGCCGACAGCAACGTTGGATGTGCCCCAAGCCCGCCGCCGGGTCAACGATCATCACGACCGCCCCCAAGCGAAAGACCGCCGCCAGCGTCACGTACAACGCCACCGACATCGGCACGAGCACCATGACCGCGTCCCCAGCCCGCACGCCCCGCGCGTGCAGCAACGCCGCCAAGCGCATCCCTTCGAGATTCAATTCCGCAAAACTCATCTTGGAACCATCCCGGTCCAGGATTGCCGTGCGCTCCGGGTGCGCCTCGAGTTGGGACAGCAATCCCTCGAGCAGATTCACGAACCCATCCTCTCGCCTAGCCCTGAGTTGATTGCGCGCACGGGCGCGACGGGAGGGACCGAGCCGCAAACGCGGATGAGTGGGGCGCGTTGCCCATGAATCTCGAGGCTCGAGGTGCCTTGTGTGGGACGGGACGGGCGGGAACGGGGCGTGGCGGGCGAGGCGAGCCTCGTCCCTACGGGAATGGATGGTGCGGGAATAAATGCTGCGCGGCTCGAGGCGGTCATAGGGGTCGCGTGTACAGCGCGTAGCGGCGCATCACCCCTCCGGTGCGGGCGCTGGCGTTCCCGGAAACGTTGGCGTCGTGAATCAGCGCGTGAATCACGCGGGGCATCGCGGAGGCTCGAGCCAGGTCGTGCAGTTCATCTCCTAGAAGCGCCCCGAGTCCGGCGTACTGGCGTCCACCGCGCACGCCGACGGTTTTTAGGATCAGCGTGTCCATCTGCGGGCGCAGCAAGTCCGGCACGGCGAAGGCGAAACCGACGGCGCGACCGCCATGTTCGGCGATGCGCGTGAAACCGGGCGGTAATTTTGACAGTGCCGGACGGTACAGCTCGAGGAAATCTGATTTGGACAGCGGCGAGTACAGGAAGTTCCGGCTGAAGCTTTCCAGCGCCAGATCGTGAATCGCCTCGAGTTCGGCGTCAAGCTGAGCTGGGTTGGCGGCCCTGGTCGTGATGCCCTGCGCCGCCAAGCGTTCGCGGACTCGAGGCACGCGCTCGTCTGGGGCGGGACTGAGGCAGAGATTGGAATGGTACGTGGCAAGTACGTCAAAGCCCGATTCCAGAAAGTGTTCGTTCCAGGAAAGTGGATTCTTCGGCTCGAGCAGGAACGGCGCTTCGGAACCCGCGTCTGACACGAGGCGGTACGATTTCCAGGTCGAGCCGTCCATCGGACCGATGACTCGAGCGCAACCGGCGGCTTGGAGCGGCTGGCAGGCGGCTTCGAGGATTGCGCGTCCCGCTTCGGCGTTCACGGCGGCATAATGCCCGATCAAGCCCGTGCGCTCTGTCGGGGACAGGCGCGGCCCGTTCAGCCACAGGCTGGCTCGAGCCAGGAGTTCAGACCCCGCGAAGAGTTGCAGGTGAGCGTCCGGCGCGTCGCGCTGGAGTTGGGCCACCTCCAGCGTCGCCCAATCTGTACGGCCTACATCTGTAAGGTTTACATCTAAACGATTCAAGTCTGTACTGCCGTCCCACACGACGATCCTCACACGACACCTCGCCCGCGCAAGTACCCCCACGGCACGACGCCCGCCACTATCACGCCCGCCGCGATACACGCCACAGAGAGCGCCCCCGCGTCCAACCCGAGCAAGCCGCGCAGCAGCAAATACGTGCTGACCGGCAGCAGAAGATTGTCCAACCCGTCCCGCGCGACCGCCTCGAGCAGCGTCATTGGAACACCTACCGCGAAGGCCGTCAGCGTCGCCTCGAACAGCGGCACGCCGTTGACGAACAAGCCTGTGACGCAGACCAGCAGGCTGACCGCGAAGAAGGCCAGCGACCCCTCGAGACTCTTGGCGTCTGGGTCGGTGCTGAACTTGCGTCGCCCCAGGAACGTGCCGACCAACGCCGCGACCGCATCGGCGAAGGTCAGAATCGCCAGCGCCGTGCCGTACAGTGGTCCGCCCTGCGACAACGTGAACAGCGCGGGCAGTCCCAAAAGAAAATAAAATTCGCCCAGAGAAACGCGGTTGACGCTGCCCAGCACACCACCGAAACCGTTCTTCAGCGGACTGTACAAGCGCAAACCCAGCATCGTCAACGCCGCCGCGCCGCAGGTGATCCAGACGGCCGGACGGGAATTCGTCACGAACGGGAAGCCGAAACCGACCATGCCCACACCGATGTGCAGGAGCTTCCGCGCCCATTCCGGGTGCGGTTTGGCGTAATGCTGCCAAGCGCGGATCAGCCCGAGCCACCCGGCCAGCGCCAACAGCATAGCGATCACGCCCAACATACGTGGCCTCGAGATACGTGTTCTCTAGAAAAGAAAGGTTGTGACCGGCGCTCATCATCTCGAGAGCGCCAGGAATCGTGAGCGAGATTCATCCTTGAGCGTGGATGGCTGAGTGCGGCAGGCTGCGCCCCTACGTAGGTTACTTTGGCTCGAGGGAGATTCACGCGGTCACGCCCGAGGGTGCTGAGTGCGTGATCCGCTCGAGGATGAAAGCGCTGTAGAAGAAGGCTTTGTCCTGCTGAAACAAGCGCGCCGCTTCCGCCTCCAGTGGCTGCAACACGTGCGCGAGGCGTTCGGGGCGGCTGCGCCCCGCGAGCAGGTTCCAGTACGCGAGCCGCCCGCCGTCGCGTCCGGCGACGGACAGCCGCTCGAGCAGGGCGGCGGCGTTCTCGGGGGACATATACTCGAAAATGTCGGACAGGTTAAAGCGGTCCACGCTCTGCGGTCCAAGCTGCTCCAGGTGCGACTCCAACGCGCCCTGATGCCATTCCAAACGGTGCAGGTTATCGCGGATCGCGGCGAAATTCTCGGCCCGCAGCGCGTGCGGTTGGGTGCGGCGATGTTCGCCCCAGAGTATCCACTCGAAGTACGGGTTCTGGCCCGGCTCCAGGGTCACCAGGGCGTGCCGAGCGCGGCGTTTGATGTGTTCGCTCGGGCTGATAGCCGCGTATTTGAAGAAACTCGGGTCGCGTCCCAGCCAGCCCAGCACGCGCTCGGAAAAGAACGCGCCGATCAAGAAGCGCCAGCGCCAGGTGTCGAAATATTGATTGAAGACGCGCTCGCGGTCCTGGCTGTCCGGCAGCGCGAACAGCCACTCGAGGGTCGTCTTGGAGGCAATCAGGGGAGCCACGAAGGTTCGGAAAATCCTGAAGTACCGCTCAAACTTGCCCGCGTCCCCGATGCCGTTCCTGACGAGTTCCGGGCGGGCGTCCCAGAAGTCTCGAGCTGGGGCGCTGAGGGATTTGCGGCAGCGCACGTACAGCTCCAAACGGCGCGGGCTGCGGCTGGAGCCGATCAACTCTAGGAGTTCCGGGTGCGTCAAATTCTGGAACGCGGCGACGCGCAGCGCCAGACAGTGAAGCTGCGCGGCGGAGAGATCCAAGGCGATCACTCGAGCCGGGTTTTTGGTCAGCAATGAGAGCGTGTTCTCGCCTGCCGAGGCGATGGACAAGCAGGTGTCGCCGGGTTGCACGTCCAAACCCTCGAGGAGAATATCGGCGTCCTCCCAGCACTGCGCGTAACGGATACGTTCAAAATTGGCGCGCCCGGAGATTTCCGCGTTGAGCTGCGTCACGGGTTTGTCCCGTCCGGTTCGACCCGTCGCTGAATCAGTCTGACGGTGCCGCTCGAGCCGTCCAGCTCCACCAGATCGCCATCCCTGAGCCAGCTCGTGACGCCGGGAATTGCGACAATCGCCGGTATGCCCAGCTCCCGTGAGACGATGGCTGAGTGCGACAGCAGGCTTCCGCGTTCCACCAGCAGCGCCCGTGCCAGCGGCAGAATCAGAATCCAGCCGGGATCGGTGCGTTCCGCGACGATGATGACAGGACCATCCAGATTTGCCGCTCGAGGGTCCAGCACGACGCGCACGGGTCCGCGCACGACGCCGGGCGAGCAGGCGATGCCGCTTCTATGGTCGTCCAAGGCTGTGGACTCGAGGCTCGCAGAGGGCTGCAACTCCAGTCCGGCACGCACGGGTCCGTGCGTCGTAAAGCGGCGCGGCGGGGCGGGCAGCGTTTTGAAGGCCTCGAATTCGGCGCGTCGCGTCGCCGCCAGCAGCCGCAGGTTCGTGACGGTCGCCGTGCCTTCAACCAGGCCGATCAGTTCCGCAACCTCGAGCCAGAAGACATCCCTGGGGTCGTTCAGGTCATTGGTTTGGTGGAGCCGAGCACCGATCTCAAGGAAAATTCGCCGCGCCCGTCCGAACACGCGGGTGCGCTCGAAGCGCAGGTTCTCGCGGTCGCGCACGCGGGCCCGCGCCTGACCCAGCACGAAATTGAACAGTGCCCGGCGCACTGGCGAGAGACCCGCTCGAGCGCTGATTTCTGCGGCGTCACGCGCGGCGCGGTCGTCAGATTTCAGCGGCTGCGCCTCGAGTCGCGCGAGTTGCCCGACCGAGCGCCACAGCAAGAGCGGTTCGTCGTTCAGCGTGGCGCTCTCGAGTTTCAGTTCGTCCAGGCAGCGATCCCCGAATCGCTCCAGGTACGTAGCCGCCGTTGACCGGAGCTGTGACTGCCCCTCGAGGGCGCGTTCGATCTCTGGCAATGTCCCCGTGCAGAGAATCTTCGGCAGCGCCGCGTCCGCTCGAGCCAGACCAGCCAGCTCGGCCAGTCGCGCGGCGGGTTCGGCGCTAATCATGCCGCCGCCGCCGACGATCAGCGCGTTCTGCAAACCTGGGCTGTCCGCGCACCAGCGCTCGACGATGCGGCGCAGCAGGCCGTAAAAGACCATCGCAAAGAAATCGTTCACCAGCGGCGCGTCCCAGCGCGTGATGAGCTGCCCTTCCAAACGGCGGTAATGCGCGATCAGCTCGCCCAGCGACATCTGCTCCAGGTGGCTCGAGTTTTTCTCCAGCGCGGACTCGAGGCGGGCGTAAAACGCAAGTTTCATCCCCTCGAGCCGCACCAGGGACGCGACCAGTCCGATGCCCGCCTTGAACAGACTGAGACTGTCTTTCAGCTTAGAGACAGGCTGCTGCGACCCGGCGATTTCCGCCTCGAGTTCGGCGGGCAGCGCCTCGTTGACGCCCATCATCTGCTCCATCAACGCACGGTTTAGCTTAAAGCCCGGCAGCAACGCCAGGAGTCGGTACCAGTTGGACAGGTTGTAATAAATTCGGCCGCGCACCAGTCCGATCATCGTCTCGAGCCGGGCCGCGTTGTCCGCGATCCGCCCACCGTCCACGCCGAGCAGCGCGAGGAACTGACGGTAGACGGCGGTGTAGGCGCGACGGGCGAAGCTGTAAGTCAGCGGCGTTGTCATGCCAGAGTAGCTTTCGATGATGTTGGAGTTGTCCCAGATCACCAGCTCGCCGGAGGCGTCAGAGGCGACACTCGGGGGCACTCGCGAACTCGAGCTTGCCGAATTTGAAACCGCACCACTCGAGCGAATCGTCGTGATCGGGCGCGATTGCAGCAGGAACAGTTGGTCGTTTTCAAAAGCGAATTCGATGTCCTGTGGCGCGCCGAAATGCGCCTCGCAACGCGCCGCCAACGCCGCCGCCTCGAGCACCTGAGCGTCCGTCAGCGTGCCGCCCTCCGGGGTCGCCACCGTCGTTACCTGCCCGTCTAGGACGCGGTACGTATCCCCGTCGCGCTCGCCGGACACCAAACTCTCCCCGAGTCCCGGCACGGCGGCGACCGTGGTGACGGGTTCACCGGTGACCGGATCGGCGCTGAACGCGACACCCGCCGCGCTTGATCGAACCATGCGCTGCACCAGAACCGCTGGAGCCGCGCCCGCACCCAGTTTCATTTGACGCCGATACGCCAAGAGGCGCGGTGAGAAGGCGGAGCGCCAGACCGTTAGCACTGCCTCGGGCACGTCACCTGGCGCGACGTTCAGCACGGACTCCAATTGACCCGCGAAGGAGTGCCCCGCGCCATCCTCGTCGCTAGCGCTGGATCGCACCGCGACCGCCGACCCGTCCGGGCAGAGGGCGGCCACGGCGGTGGTGAGGGCGGCGCGAACTTCGGGGTTAAGCCTGAAGTGGTCTGGCTCGAGGGTAGTGGAAACGCTGACCTCGAACGCGGTGGGCGAGACCGCGAACCAGGCGGGAATCCTGGCGAGTCCCTCGAGCGCCGCGAGTGCCCTGGCCTTGCCGCCGAAACGTGCTTGAAGCGCGTCCTGACTTCGAGCAATGAATGGTTCCACCAACTCGAGCTTCCCGCTATCTTCTAAGCTCACGCTGTCCTCGAACTTCACAGCGCCCCCGTCAGTGCCAGTGATCCGAACACGCCGAGCGCCCAGAGTGCGGAGACCGGCTCGAACCAGCGGGCGTTGCCGCTCGAGGGACGGCTCTGAAAGTTCAGCCCCGCCCACAGGCTGAGCGCCACGAGTGCCATCATCAGCACCACGGTCAACACGCCAAAGCTCGAGACAAGCGTTAGCAGCGCTGCCGTCACGCCCGCCAGCCACCACGCGCCGACGGCCGCGCCGCGCCCCCAGACGGCCGTATACGTGTCCACGCCGGGTTCCTCGTCCTCCGGGGCGCGCAGTTTGCGACCGATCTCGAGGACGGTTCCGGCGGCGGTCGCCGCCAGCGCCAGCCCGACCACCTGCGGCGGTATCGCGCCCTGCCAGACCCAGGCGCTCGCCGCGATCTGAATCAAACCGGTGATCGGCGCGTGAGAGAGCATGTATAGCAGGGGCCGCGCCTTCAACCAGCGCGGCACGAAAAATTCTGCCGCCATCAAGCCCATGAACGCCCAGCAGATCAGCAGCGGCGCGACCGCTCGAGGGGCAGCCAGCAGCGTCAACCCGAGTTGCGTCCCCGCCACGATCGCACCCGCCACCGCCAAGTCGCGGAGCTTTAACACGCCGCGCGGAATCGGACGATAGGGCCGAAACTGAGCATCGTCCGCAAAATCTTTGAATTCGTCCAGCACGCGCAGGATGAAGAACAACCCGAGCGTTGTCAGGCTCGAGCCGAGCCAAGCAGCCACGCTCGGGAAGCGCGGCTGACCTTGCGCGTTGAGCGTAAAAGCGAGTGTGCAGAGACAGGTCACCACGACCAGCGGTGCGTGACGCACGAGCGGAAATCGCTCGCGTTGGTACACCTGCCAGTCGGCGATCATCTCCTGTCAGACTATCCGATAATCCCAAAATCCTGATCGGCGGGCACAAAAAATGCGTTCAGGATTCGCTTTTCACAGCGATCCGCTTTGAACACGGCTTCGCCTCGAGTGGCGCTCAGCATCTCGCGCTGACCTGCCGCAAACGCTAGACTCGTATGGTTCACCTCAGGAGGATGTATGAAACGCCGATTCTGGTTGGGTCTGACCGTTGTTGTAAGCACCGCTCTTGTCTCGAGCCTGTTGCTGGGGACGCACGCGCAAAAGTCGAAGACGCAGATCACTTTCTGGCACGAGATGGCGGGCGCGGAGAAAACCGTCAACGCGCTGGTGGAAGGTTTCAACCGGTCGCAAGAGAAATTCGAGGTTGTCCCCAAGATGGTCGGCACGTACCCGGAAGCCAACACGCAGATCATCGCCGCGCTCCGCGCCAAGAACGCGCCGGTCCTATTTCAGGCAGAGATCGGTTTCTTCCCGCGCTTGGCGGAGGACGGAGCGCTGGCAGACCTGGCGGCTTTAGAGAAAACTTTAGACCCGACAGTCGCCAAGGATTTCTTTCCGGCAATCTGGAACTACGGCGTCTACGAGGGAAAACGCTTCGGCTTGCCGTGGAACGCCAGCACGCCGGTACTCTTCTACAACGCCTCGCAGTTCCGTTCCCGAGGTTTGAAACCGCCGACGACCTGGACCGAGTTCGCGGCGCTGTCCAAATCGCTCTCTAACCGCACCACCAAAGGCTTCCTGGCAATCGCGGATTCCTGGCAGTTTGAACAGATGGTCTTATCTAGGGGCGGGGCGGTCGTGACCGCCGACGGCAAGCCGAACTTCACCAGCAAGGAGGTCGTGGAGGCGTTGGATTTCCTGCGCGATCAAGTCCGGCAGGGGAACGCGATTCCGCGCAGTCTGGGCGAATCCCAGTTTGCGATTCTGGACTTCGTGCGCACCAAAGCGTTTATGGCGATTGCCAGCATCGCCAACTGGCCGGATATCCTGCCGTACAGTGTCGCGTTTGAACTCGGCGCGGCCCCGCTCCCGAAGGGCACGCGCACGGTCGTGCCGTTCGGCGGAGCACAACTCGTCGTGATGCGTGACTCGAGCGACGAGCAGCAAGCGGGCGCGTGGGCCTTCTGGCAGTACCTGATGAAGCCGGAGAGCATCGTCACCTGGACGAAGGCCAGTTACTACGTCCCGGTGCGGCGCAGCGTGCTGCCCTTGTTGAACGACTGGTACAAGGAGAACCCGTACCGTAAGACCGCCTTCGAGCAGTTCGATACCGCCGTGCCGCGCCCTCGAGTCGCCGGGTACGCCACCTGGAAGGTTTACCTGGAGGAGGCGATGGAGCGCGTGCTGAAGGGCGGTGCGGAATCCAGAGCGGCGTTGGAAGAGGCGCAGCGCCGGGCGCTGGCTACAAAGTAAGATCTGGCTCGAGGATTCCGACGCTGGAGATGACGCCAGCAGATCACTTCGGTCAACTCTGCGCTTGCTCTGGCTGGAACGAAAACACCCCTCGCAACTCGAGGGGTGTTTGGAGCTTGCCTATTTTTACATCGGGCTGAACACGAACTTGTCACTCTTACCGCCACGCAGCACACTCTCGGTATGCTCACCGAGGTACTTCTTGCCACTGACAGCCTCGAGCGCGCCCCAGATGGCTCCGAGGGTGAAGGTGCATTTGCGGGTCGAACCGTCAGGTTCACCGGCCGAGCACACGGTTTCCTGGGTGTTGATGATGATCGTGTCGCCTTCGGTCCCGGCGCTCTCGACGCGGCAGAGTTTCGTGCCGTTGCTGCCCAGCGCATCGTCCAGTGTCCTAGCGAGTTCTTCTACCGCCACGTTCTTTCCGGTCAAGCCGAGGCTCTGCACCAGTTGTTGCCCACGAACCTTGCCAGCGCGGGTGAAGACCACGGCGGCCCCATCGGTCCCTAGGGTGTCTTCCACACCCACGATCACGGCTTTGAAACAAACGACGCTGCTGAAATCTCCCAGTGCTTCCCTGTGGGTTGTCATAGGTGTGCCCTCATAGATGATTGAATTGACGCTGAGTGAATTGACTTGGCTTCCGAAGCTGACGGCTTGTAACCGGTGTGAATTACAGAATGTCCTGGATGCGGCGGGCCGCGTCTCGAGCCTCAAGGTGAATCATGCCGACGTTCGCCTGGGGAGGTGCCACGACCACGAGGACGCCTTTGGGACCGGCGGAGTACAGGTAAACCAGTCCTTCGGTACCGGTGACGCTGGTTTCACTCAGGCTGCCCGCGTTCAACGTGTCGGCGATGCGCTTACCCAAGCCGAGCGCGGTCGCGGCCATGGCGGCCACGCGATTCGGGTCTTCGCTGCCGGTTAGGTTCTGGGCCATCGGCAATCCATCGCTCGAGGCGATGAGGACGCCACGGACTTCTGGAATGGCGCTCCGTAGAGTGGCGAGTGCTTGTTGCAGGGCTTCCTGTTTACCTAGACTCATAGTAGATCTCCTTATACGGCTTGTTCCTTCACAGATAACCATGTGTTAAGAAGTTCACGTGGTTAAAAATCACATCGTTCTATATCAAAATTTTTTGCACATAGACAAAAAGGATTAACCGGCAGTTTAAAAGCTTTAAACTGCGGTCAAAGTGACTCATTTCATTAAAAGATTTGATTCTACCAATAATTCCTGAATTCTTACACTCAAACGGGAGCTTTATGACCAAAGACATACTGAGATTGCAGGCTTTCGGCATACAACGGGTCGTACGCTTGCACCGATTCCAGCAGTCGCACCATCGCCAGCAGGCTCGAGGTGGGGCTGGTGGCATTGATGCCGATGACCTGATCGGTTTCCAAGGCAAAGTATTCCGCCACGTCCTCTGGTTCCCAGACGCGTGGCAGGTCTTGACGGGTGACGCCGACCAGAAACGGGACGGGGATGCGGCTGGTGATGAATTCCAGGATGCGCCGGGCGTGCGGAAAGTCCTGCGGGCGGTCCCCGGCGACCAGGACCAGCAGACCCAAGGCTCCCTCGCAGAGAATCTCCCACATGAAATCGAATCGGTCCTGACCGGGCGTTCCGAACAGGTGAACCGGAATCCCATCCAGCGTCAGAATCCCGAAATCCAGGGCCACCGTGGTCGTAGCCTTGCCGATGTCCTCCGAAGCCAGTTCGTCGGTGTTGACAACCGGAATCTCTGACAATGACCCCACGAAGGTGGTCTTCCCTGCGCCGACCGGTCCAGAAACGACCAGCTTCAACGGTTTTACCTCGGTCACGAGCTTCTCCTCATCAATCCAAGGGCACCCAGTAACCTCGAGACGAGGGTCGGGCGTCCTGGAACGGGTGTATTTGGCAGGGCTGCATTCAACAGGGCTGTATTGGGTAGAGGCGCGCGCGGCGAATCGGCTTGACCGAAAGGGGTTTGGAGGCCAGCGACTGGTTCACTGACGCGACGCACCGGGCGCACAAATCCCGCGAGGCGCAGCTTGTACAACGCCAGTTGCACCCAGTTCAGGTTCAGGTTGAGTGCCCTGGCGATCTCTTCGGCGCTCGAGTGGCGGGAGAGCAGGGATTGCGCTCGTTCCCAGAAGGGTTTCAGGTCATCGTCCAGCCAACTGCTGTTGGCTACAGCCATCGTGAAAACGGTCGTCGGTTCGGGCAGATGGTTTTTGTACTGCTGGATTTCGTCCAGGTAAGCCGCACCCTGGAATAGCACGCTGCGAGCTGATAGAGAAAAGTCATTCAGCATTCGGGCAGCATCGCGGCGATCAAACGAGAACTCGCCGCGATGCTGCCCGACCAGTTCCATCAGGTACGAACGCGCCTCGAAGCTCTCCCGAACGACGTGCGAATCCACCTGCATTCCCTGTAACTGCCCGTTGCTGAGGTGCAACTCCAGGGTCTGATACTGCGCGATGTTGCTAAAGCGAAGCACGCCGACCCGCTGCTCGAGCATGGCGAGGACTTCGATGAACGGGAATTCGTTTAGGTTGCCAAAAATTGCCACAGTTTCTGCCTCCTGTACAGCCTTCTGGGCAAATGGTGCGAGGATTTTGCCGGGTCTTACGAGCGGCTGACAACCGTGGTTCCCAAGGAGTTATCAGGCCGAATATGAAACGCTAGAAAAACTGGTCTATCTGCGGCGGCAGTTCGTCCAAGCGGCCCGTCACGGCCACCACGCGGAAGCCGCGTCCGGTCAACACCACGCGTTCACCCTCCCAGCTCGGATCGCGTTGCAGTTCAGCCCGGAAATGTTCCAGACCGACGCTCGAGGCGAAGGCCAGCGCCACCTGAACGGTTGGGAGGACCAGAAAGCCCTCGCTTTTGATCGGGGTGATGTCCGGCAGCCACTCACCGCTCTGCTTGGCCTCGTCGCTGCGCCGCGCCGCTTCCAACGCCACACTCACCGGATCAATCGCCAATACGCCTTCAGGTTGGTGTTCCAAAGCGCTGAACTCGAAGCTGCCGCTCTCCAGTTGAAAGGCTTGCACGGCCGCCTCGAGACCGGTCAGGTGCGGGTGTTCCAGGTAGACAATCCGGCCACCCCGAAAGTGCAGGCGGATTTGTCCGTTCAGGATCAGCGCCCCACTCGGGTTGACCACGGACAGCATCTGGACCAAGCTGCCCGCGCCGCCGACATCCTCGAGCCGTCCGCGCAAGCTGGAACCGGGCAGCAGCGGACCACCCGAGACGGTGAAGTCCAGCACCCGCACGACTTCTGGAAACGAGGCGTGCAGGTCCACGCCGGAGCGATGGGCGGAGACATCTTGCTGGACCGACACGAAATGGGTGATCTTGCCATCACTGTTGTGGATCGGCGCGATCTGCCAGCGCACGCGGTAGGCTGTGCCATCCTTGCGATAATTGGTGGTTTCGGCAACGAAGACGCGCTTCTCGTCGAGTGCCTTGCGTAAGCGCTTCAGCATGGCCTGGTCGGTTTGCGGGCCTTGGAACAGGCGCGGCGTCTGGCCCTGCAACTCCTCGAGCTTGTAGCCTGACATGCGCTCGAAGCTGCGGTTGACGTAGAGGATGCGCGGGCCCGGTTGGTTCAGGTCGGCGTCGGTGATGAGGACACAATCCGGGGTGTTCTCGACCGATGCCCCGAGCAACTCCTGACGGGCCATGAGCTGTCGCTGCTCGGTCAGGTCACGCACGATCACGGCGTACCCAATCGCTCGGCCATTGCCGTCCTGAATCGAAGTGATGTTGGTGTGGGCCCAGAACTCCGAACCGTTCTTGCGAACCCTTGCTCCCTCGTCCTGGTAACGCCCGTCGCGGCTCACCCCCTCGAGGGCCTGAGCGGCCTGACGTTGCCGCCGCGTGTCAGGCAGGTAAAAGACTTCCAGGTGCTTGCCGAGGATATCGTCCGCCTTGTACCCGTAAAGGCGTCGCGCTCCAAGGTTCCAGTTCTTGACCCGACCGTCCAAGTCCAGCGAGAAAATCGCGTAATCCACGGCGCTTTCCACCAGCAGGCGGTACTGCGATTCGGTTTCCAAACGCTGGCGTTCGGACTGCGAAAGGGCTTCCAAAGCGAAATCAGTGACACTGACCAGGCTGCTGGGTTGAGCCAGTAACGCAGCGCGAAACCCCTCAGAGGCGGCGGCCGTCCCGATCAGGTAGACGATTCCGACCGCCGTGCCCGAGGCGTCCAGCAGCGCTGACATGGAAACCCGAACCTCTAAGGTCTGTCCCTGTTTATGGCGATGGCTGGTGAACCACGGCTCCACGCGAATCCCGGTCGAGACCCGCCAGCGGTAGGCGTGATATTCAGAGTCCAGATGACCGGGGATCAGCTCCGTGAAGCCCCGTCCCAGCATCTCGGCTGATGTGACGCCGTACAACCGTTCGGCCGCGCCGTTCCAGTAGGTGACGAATCCCTCGAGGGTCGTGACGACGATGGCATCGGCCGAGGACTCAACGATCTGCGCGTAGAGGCCAGACGTTCCCTCACTTGGGGTGGCAGAAACGACGGCTGATTTGCGCTGGTTGTTCAAGATCATGAGCCTCCCCTCATGGCAGTGCGCTGAAAGTTATAACCGGATGATAGTCACCAATAAATGCTAGCCGGGGTCAAATCCTGTCTCGAGTTGTAAGAAATTCGTCATAGTCTGTCTCGGATTCTGTACCATCGAATACATTACAATTAATGGTCCATAAGACAGTTCTGACAACGACCCGATTTGATTTCACTAAATTCCCGTCCTAGATAAACATACAAGAACGTGAATCCGACCATGCCGAACTCAGTAAAACATTAGGACTGTCACGAAAAAATTTCTATGCCAGACACGAGTGGGATATTCTGATACTGAACTGCTGACTCAAAGCCTATTACACTATAAATGACGTGGTTTCTGCCGAGTAATCTCGAGATTCCCACGCGCTCTCGAGCACAGCGGACTGAATCCGTTTCCCACCAAAAGGCTCGAGGCTGATTTCGAGAGACCTTAGTCGGTGTGGTGAGGGTTTGGCATCCGAAACCCCAAGATCAACCAAATAACTTCAATGCCTGAATAGAGTGCCGCGCGTTAAAGTGAAGCCATGAACCCCGAGTCGCTGAGCGTCAACCCGTATAACCGCCGCAACCCGATGCTCGGCACTCGGGGCGCGGTCTGCACGAGTCAACCACTGGCGGCGGCGGCCGGTCTCGAGGTGCTGCGGCTGGGCGGCAACGCGGTGGATGCGGCAGTTGCCACGGCGATCACGCTGACCGTCGTGGAACCAACCAGCAACGGCATCGGCGGGGATGCCTTCGCGCTTGTCTGGGACGGCGGTAAGTTGCACGGACTGAACGCCAGCGGGCGCGCCCCGGCCGGATTGACGCCGGAACTTCTACAGTCAGCCGGACACACGACCGTGCCGATGCGTGGCTGGCTGCCGGTGACCGTACCCGGTGCGCCCGCCGCTTGGCGCGACCTGCACGCCAAATTCGGACGAATAGAATTCGCCAAACTGTTCGAGGCGGCGATAGGGTACGCCCGCGACGGGTACGCGGTTGGACCGACGCTCGGGCGAAACTGGGGCAACGCCGCCCGCAGTTACGGGGCAGCCCAGGCCGCCGCGCCGCATCCAGCGTTCGACCCGTGGTTCCAAACCTTCACCGTCAACGGGCAAGCCCCTCGAGCCGGTCAAGTCATGCGCCTGCCCGATCACGCCCGCACCCTGGAACGCATCGCCTCGAGTCATGGGGAGGACTTTTACGGTGGCGAATTGGCGCAGCAGTTAGAGGACTTCGCGGCGCAGACGGGCGGCGTCATCACGGCGGCTGACCTGCGGGCGCACACGAGCACCTGGGTGGACCCGATCGCCACGAATTACCGGGGCTACGATGTCTGGGAAATCCCACCGAACGGGCAAGGCATCGCGGCGCTAGGGGCCCTGAACATCTTGGAGGGTTTTGACCTGTCTCGGCACGCCCGAGACTCGGTCGAATCCTTCCACCTGCAACTCGAGGCAATGAAGTTAGCCTTCTCCGACACCCTGGCTCACGTTGCCGATCCGACACGGGCGGACGTACCGGTTCACGGTCTGTTAGACAAGGCCTACGCCGCCGAGCGCCGCACCCTGATCGGTGATCGCGCCCTCGAGCCGGTAGCAGGGCAACCGCCACGCGGCGGTACGGTCTATCTTTGCGCCGCCGACGCCGACGGCATGATGGTCAGTTACATCCAGAGCAATTACGCGGGTTTCGGGAGCGGCATCGTCGTGCCCGGCACGGGCATCGCGCTACAAAATCGCGGGGCGAACTTCAGCCTGGACGCCGCGCACCCCAATCGCCTCGAGCCTGGGAAGCGCCCGTACCACACGATCATTCCGGGGTTTCTGACGCGAGATGGCGCGTCCGTTGGACCGTTCGGCGTGATGGGTGGCTTCATGCAACCGCAGGGTCACACTCAGGTCGTCGTCAACACCGTTGATTACGGCATGAATCCGCAAGCCGCGCTGGATGCCCCGCGCTGGCAGTGGCTCGAGGGTCGCCGGGTGGAACTGGAGGCTCAGGTTCCAAGTTGGATCGCGGATGGCTTGCGCGAACGCGGGCACGCGATCAGTCTGCAATTGGAGTCGGGGTCGTTCGGGCGCGGGCAGATTATCTGGCGATCAGGCGAGACGTTGATCGCCGCGAGTGAATCGCGCACCGACGGTCAGGCGCTCGTGTTCTGAGTCTCTTTGTGCGTCTTGGGCTGACGAGCTTCGGCTCGAGGTTTCGGTGCGCTCTTCACAAGGCTGTTGCTCAGGTAATCCGCCAGGCTCTGCCCGCGCCCGCCGTACAGCGGGAGCTGCCCAGCTAACAAGGCAATCGGTCCAACCCAGGTGAGCGCCCCGAACAACCCGAGCGCCCCGCGCAACCCCACCGCCGGGCCGTTCATGGATACCAGTGTTGGCAGTAAGCCCAACATCGGCGGAACCACCAGCAACAGTAGCTTGACGAAAAACCGTGCCCCTAACCCGGCCGCCGTGGCCGCCCGACCGTTCGTCACGTCCACAATTTGCAGATTCATCAAGCGCTTCCCCGGTGTGGCCCGTAACGGACTCACCTCGAGACCGACAAAGTAGGCTCCGGCGACCACAGTCGCGGCCAGCACGGCGGTCAAGGCTCCGGCGATGATCGGCGGCAGCAAGTCCTTGATGGAGTTCAACAGTTGTAAGTCCAGTCGCGCCTCTCCGGGCAGGCGCAGCAGCGTCTCGAGTTCACGGCCGCCGAAGAAGCGGGTCACGATGAAGCACAGCACCAGCACGGCCAGCCCATCAATCAAGCCCGCCAGGAAGCGCCGTCTGAGGAACAGCCAGTCTAGGTCCGGCAGCAATTTCGGTGCCCCTCTGGCTTGAGCCGCTTTCATCCCACCCGCCGCTCGCTCCTGGGCGGCTTTGAGTCCCGTGGCGGCTCCGGCTTGTGCGGACTTCATCAATGCCGAGAAATCTGGGCGTTTGACAGCGGGCTTCGAGGCTAGCTTGCTGGGACCGCCAACGGGTCTGGCTCGAGGGGTTGGTTCAGCTTGGGGCGCTGTTCGTCGCGGAACGGCGGGTGTCACCTCAGGTTTCGTGGCTGGGGTTAGACGCGCCTCGGACGCTCGAGCGGGTTGTTGCGGTTGGGCGGTGCGTTTGGGTTCAGCTTGAGCGGCTGGTGTTGGGACGGGCGGTGCTGGGACAGGCGGTGCTGAGACAGGCGCAACCGAACGCGGTTCTGGTGTTGACAACTCCGCCGCCATCGGTTTGGCTCGAGCGACGGGCTGAGCAGATGCGGGACGCACGGGTTCGGGAGGGCTGACCCTTGGATTGGCTTTCGGCGGCGGCAAGGATTCCTTCTGGGTGGTCAGACCAGCTCTCGGGTTCGGTTTCGGTACGCGAGGTTGCACCGCCAGGAAATCATTTACGAAGGCTGGGGCCGTTTGCGGCTCGAGCTTCGGGGGCGGTGAGGCAGCCTCGGGGGTCTTCGTCGGCTCTGGGACGGGTGCGGGAATCGGAGCTGGCACAGGCTCGAGTTGTGGGGGAATCACGGTTTTAACGGGTTCTAGCCTCCCAGGCTGGATTGGCGCTGGCAGGCTTGATATTGGCGGGACTGACGCGGCCTCGAGTGGGGCGCTCCCACCCAGAGAGAACCCTGGAATCTCTGGGGCCGCCTTGACCTCGGGGGCGGGCTTGGGCGCGGCCACATTCAAGGCCGCCGGGCTGAACGCCGACTCGAGCGCGGCGCTCTCACCCTGCTCGCGCCGTTGCCGCAAGCTTTGCACGTCCGCGAAGAACGCCTTGATCTGTGGGCTGTCCACCGCAAACGCGCCGCGCACCATGACCCGTTCCGAGGACGAGACCATCAGCTCGCCATCGGCGTGCGTGACCTTCCTGATGTCGCGCAGCTTCAGGCGCTGCAAGCCATCCGCGTCCACGAACACCAGTTCCAGCGCATCGCAACCCAGCGCGGCGCTGTCCGTCAGCATCACTAGGGCGGGTTCTCCTCCCAAAGCACTTCGCAATCGCTCGAGCCAACGCATCAGCGGCTTCTCTCCTGCGGCTCAAGGGGGTGGGTCATCTCAGCGTTTCCAGACGAGGGTTCCTGAGATCTGATCGTACAGCGTCTGCTTGCGTGGGGTCAGTGCAGACATCACATAGGTGTAGAGGATGATCAGAAAACTCAGCCACTGCGTGATACCCCCGGCCGACCTTCCTAGGGGTAACGTCACCAGACCGAGCACGAAGCCGACCGCGACGGAAACCCCAACCTTGCTCCAGAAGCGTCCCGAAGCCTGCGAGAAGGTAATCCGTTGCCCGTCCAAGTTGCTGACAAACAGGCCGACCGCCATCTTGCCCACGGTTCCCTGGCGCGTCCCGGACTCCAGGAGCGCGTAGTACAACCATGAGCCAACACCGACCAGCAGAAGCCACAAGAAGTAAGCACCGAGAAGTCCTGCCACGCCTCGGATCACGGTCGCATCAGTCAGATTTCCATCCGCGCCAGCCGATGCGATCAGACTCAGAATCGAACCGCCGCCCAGGATCAGAAACAGCACGGTTGCGACTATGGTTAGCAGCACGCTGTCAATCACGTACGCTAACAAGCGCCACCAGAAACTACCGGGTTGGAACTGAAGCGCTACGGGTTCGACTGCCACGTTGCCCATGCGCGGCGGCTCGCTCATCCGAGGCAGTGCGTCCCCCCTGGTAGCCGTATTGAAATCCTGCCCGAACGAGCCGCTCGGCAGGGGTACGACTGGCAGCGGCGCGACCGGCAGCGGGCGTCCCAGGTTCATCGCGTCGTCTCTGACAGCGGGCACGCTCGAGGGGGCGGCGACTGGAGCTGTCAAGGATGGCTGAACCGCCGCAGAGGGTGGCACCGGCGCACTTGTGTCCAGCAGCACCTCGCGTTGCGAGCGGGCGTTCGCGGCCGCCTGCCGAACCTCGGCGAAGAAGTTCGCCAACGTCAACTTGTCACTCGAGATCGTGCCACGAATAAACGTGTGGCTCGAGCCTGCGATCACCAAGTCAGGACCGTCGCGGCTGACCTTGGTGATCTCGGACAGCGGGGCGCGTTGCACGCCGTTCGCATTGATGAACAAGACCTCGTTTTCCGTGCAGAGTAAGCCCGCGTCGGGAGCCTCCACCTCGGCCACACCACGCGCAGATGTCTCGAGCCGTAACTTCTCAGTCCAATCCCCCATAGGACTCACAATAGCGCATCGCGTCACACTCGTGCGTCCCCAGGTTAGGGGTGCGGCCGCTTTTTGGGATTATTTGGTCATGACGACGGTTTTCACGCCCAGCACCTCGAGCGCCTTTTTCAGTTGCGCGTCAGTGCCTAGGTTGACGGTCGCCTGGCCTTGCACGTTGGAGGACTTCAGGCGTTGTGGCGCTTGCTGGTACTGGAAGCGTCCGTCCTTGTCAGCGACCAGGTTGACGGTCTTGCCGTCCAACTTGACTTGAATCTGCGTACCGGGTTTGGCGTTGACGCCTTCAAATGCCAGCAGTTTTTCGTAGCGCGTGTCAGCCACAGTGAAATCCGGGGTGATGCCCTTCTTATAAATACTGTTGCCCTTCGGGGTCAACCATTCGATCACGGTGACATTGACCTGTCCGTCGTTGGAGAGCTTCTCCGGGGTGTTGGCGACGCCCTTGCCGTAGGTCTTCTCGCCGACGACCTTGGCGCGGCCATTCTCCTGAAGGGCGCTGGTGACGATCTCCGAGGCGCTGGCGCTCGAGGAGTTGACCAGGACGACCATCGGCGCGGTGTAATCGCTGGCTTCCGGGCTGGCGCTGTACTCCACCTTGACCTTCTGACTGCGGTCCCTGGTGGTGTAGATGTTGCCCTTCTGGAGAAAGGTGTCAGCCACAGCTTCGGCTTCGGCGACCAGACCGCCGGGGTTGCCGCGCAGATCCAGCACGAGTCCTTTGATGCCCTGGCCGCGCAGATTCGTCAGGGCGGCTTGAAGCTGATCGGCCAGTTTCCAGTTGGCGAAATCGCTGATCGCCACGTACCCGATCCCACCTGGCAGCACGGTGGTTTCCACGTTGACCTTGGTGATCTTGCGCCGCGTGGCTGTCAGCGTCAGGCGCGCTCCGTTGCGGTAGACAAGGAGTTTCACCTGGCTGTCCTTCGGGCCGCGCACGAATCGCACGGCTTCCTCGAGCGCCAACTTACCCAGCTCTTTGTCGTTGGCTTTCAGGATCACGTCACCGGCCACCAGACCGGCCTCGGCGGCCGGAGAGCCGCTGTACACCGTTTCTACTTGCATCCCTGTACCGTCCTTGTTAGCGGGCAGGATGCCGACGCCGATCCCGAAGAACTCGCCGTTCAAATCCTCGCGTCCGGTGGTCGCCTGGGCGGGCGGGATGTAATAGGTGAACTCGTCGTCCAGCGCGTACAACATTCCCGTCAGCGCACCCTCCAAAAGCTTTTGATCGTCGGTCGGACGCAAGTACTCGGTTCGCAGGGCGTGAAAGGTCTCCAGGAACGCCTTGCCGTTCTTGCTCTGCCAGACGGCATCATTGGCGGGCGAGGCGGTGCCAGTGTTACGAAGCTGCGCGAACCCGACCACGCCCGCGACGACCACGCCGATGGCGGCGGAGATGATGTACTCACGTTTCATGCGCGGCATTGTACGCCAGTGCGGTGAGAAGGTCGGTGACACAAGTCTCGAGGCGGGGGGATCAAAGCCCACTCGAGACCGCAATCAGCGAGCAGGGATTGGACGAACCTGGGACCTACTGAGTTCGGCGTGATTCGGCTAACTCAGGTTTGCTTTACAGACGCATTTTTCTGCTCTAAAACAGGAACCCAACCATGCCGAACTCAGTAAGCCAATTGTTGCACTGACCTGGCCGCAGAATTCATTTAAACTATTGATGAAATCGTTTTACGTTTCTGTCACGTTTCGCTTTTACACTCCTCGTAGACTGAGAACAGCACTGACCTCAGCCACCGCCCAATCCCTGCCCGAGAGGAATTCGTGTTCACGCTCTTCGACGCGCTCGACATCCTGCTGGTCACGGTCCTGCTCTACCAGGGCTACCGGCTGGTGGTCAACTCGAGAACGCTGAACTTGCTGCGCGGACTGATCGCTTTCGGGGTGCTGCTGTACGGGTCGCGCCTTCTGGGGTTGGCCACGATCAACTTCATCCTGTCGCAATTGGCCACGGTCGGACTTTTCGCGGTGATCGTCGTCTTTCAGCCGGAACTGCGAGCGCTCTTGGAGCGCGTCGGTCGCCCGAGAGAGCGCGAGGACGCGCCGCAAGTACTTGCCTTGAACGAGATCGCTCGAGCGGCCGAGCGCTTGGCGGAACGCAAGATCGGGGCGCTGATCGCCTTGGAACGCCTGACGCCGCTCGGTGATTACGCCGGGAACGGCGTGACGCTAGACGCGGCTGTGACCAGCCTGATGCTGGAAACGCTCTTCGCCCGCAACACACCGCTCCACGATGGCGGCGTAATCGTGCAGCACGGCCGAATTCAGGCGGCGGGCTGTTTGTTCCCGCTTCAGCAGGAATCCAGCGGCGTGCGCCGCCTGTACGGGACGCGTCACCGGGCCGCGCTGGGCTTGTCTGAACTGAGCGACGCGCTGATCGTGGTCGTCTCAGAGGAGCGCGGCAGCATTCGCGTGGCCATGAACGGGCAGTTGTCGCCGGACCTGAGCATCACTGAACTCCGCGAGCGACTGCGCGAGGCGGCCGTCACCCCGAACCCAGACAACGCCAAGGTTTTCAATCCACTGAAGCTCTTGCAGCGCGACAAACCTGTGCCGCCAAAGAAAAAGCCGCCGCTCGAGGAGGCCGCCCATGCTGACTAGCACCATGACCTGGGTGCGGCGTTTGACCCATAACCTGCCCGCCAAGCTGGGAGCCTTGCTGATCGCGGGCCTGCTCTGGTTCGCGGCCACCTCTGATCGCCGTGCAACCGTGATCCGAACGCTGGAATTACCGCTTCAGGTTCAGGGTCTCTCTGCGGAACGGGCGGTCAGCGACTTGCCGATCAGCGTCAAGGCGACCGTGCGCGGTCCCCGCGTGACGCTGGAAAACCTCGAGCCGCGCGATCTGGAAGCGACCGTGGATGTCGGCTCCTTGGCGGACGGGTACTTCTCTGAAGCGGTCCGTCTGACCGCGCCGGAAGGTCTCAGCAAGATCGCGTTGGAACCCAGTCGCGTTAGCGGAACCCTGGAACTGCTGGTCCGCGAGCGGGTCAGTGTGCGCCTGGCCAGCCTGGAATCTCGAGGGCCGGGATCGTTGGATTTAACACCGCTGCGTTTATCGCCAAAGATCGTGACCGTCAACGGTCGGCGCGCCCAAGTGGAACGCGTGGCCTTCGCGCTGGCCGTGGCCACGCGCGTCCCAAATCGTGGTCAGAGTCTCGAGGTGAAGCTAACGGCCGTGGACGAGCGCGGCGAGCCGGTGGACGGCGTGGCGCTGAAACCAGACCTGGTGAACCTGAGTTTATAAGGGGTTGCGATCGGTGCGCTTTCGTAGCCAAGACTGGTAATTCTCGGTGAACCCGTTGAGGATCGTGGCTTTGAGCATCGTATGTCCAGGGTCGAGCCACGTGATCGCAAGGCTTCGTTACATATCAACGTTTTGGGAACTCAAAAGCTATTCATCTAAAGCAACCTTGATGGTCAGGCGAACAGCCATTCGCCCCTGCGACTTCAGCGATCAGCAACGAAACGCTCGAGCCACCCCCGTCCATAGAGCGGGCGATACCTTGACGGCTCGAGACGCGGATAGGCTCTTCCCTAGATTACAAATTGATCTCAGCCTCGGACCGGTTTCTCGGGGGCGGCACTCGCACCAGATCCGAGCACGAGCGCCGCCAGCCCGACCATGCCCGCGCCCAACCAGAACGGGGCGCTCGAGGCGATCCGGCTGTACAATTGCCCGCTCAGCAGCGGCCCGCCGACTTGCGCCAGCGATTGCAGCGCTTGGCTACCGCCCTGGACGCGTCCCTGGGCCGCATCGCCCGCCGCCTTGGAGATCAGACCGCCGAGCGTCGCGGTGAACACGCCCTCGCCGACCGCGAACGCGATCACGCTCCCGAACAGCAGGACGCTCGAGGGGAACTGCGGTAGCAGCGCCATGCCGCTCAAGCCCGCCCCGCCCAACAGCAGCGCCAGTCCCGCCAGGGGTCGCTCCCCGAGGCGTTTGATCAGCCAGCCCAGCAGCAGACCCTGAACGATAATGTCGAAGATGCCAACGACAATGAAGACCAAACTGGTCTGATCTGCCCCCCAACCCAAGCTGTCTTTGATGAGTACGGAGAGTGTGGTCTGCATCATGGCGAATGGAATCACGAACAAGAGACTGGAGAGGAGCAAGCCTCGAAGTTGTGGCAGACCGAACAGCCCGGCGATCTGCGTGAACGGGTTGAGCTGCCCCAACTGAATCGCGCTGCTGCGATGGGCTGGCTTCAGGCTCTCACCCACGAAGAAATACCCCCAGAGCAGATTCAGCAGCGTCAACCCGGCCGCGATAAAAAACGGAGCCTCGAGGCTGAACTTGGAGGCCAGACCCCCGATGGCGGGCCCCAGAATGAAGCCGCCGCCAGCCGCCGCGCCGATCTGCCCGAAGTACTGGCCGCGCTCCTCGGGGTCGGTGGAATCGGCCAGATACCCGAACAGAGCGCTGAAATTACCCGCCGTCAACCCGTCCACGATTCGTCCGAGGAAGAACACCCAGAGCGCCCCGCCGAACCCGAAAATGGCGTACCCAACCGCTGACCCGAACAAACTGACCAACAACACCGGACGGCGACCGTACCGATCACTGAGCGCCCCCAGAACCGGTGAGGCCACGAAGGCGCAGAGCGCGTACGAAACGCTCAGCCAGCTCACCACAACCGCCAATTGTTTCGGGTCGGCCACGAAGCGGGCCACCAGAAACGGCAGCACGGGTCCAACCAGCCCAAAACCCATCGTGCTCAGAAAGGCGCTGGCGAGGATGAAGAAAATTGTGGCTCGAGGCGGGGCGGGTCGTTTTTCCGAGATGTTATTCATGCCCTGAGGGTAACAACCGCGTCAGCGGCAAAGCTTGAACAAACGCGACATCGCGTATCCCGCAATGGGCGTGTGCCAGTCTCAAAAGCCGATGTGCTCGAGTTCCTCGCTACTGCGTAACTTGAGTTGGTACAGATCAAACCAATCGTCGTGCGTCATCAGATGCATCGGTTCGGTCATCGCTTGGGCAATCAGACCACGATCAAACGGGTCTCGGTGATGCAGGGGCAGTTCACCTGCCACACACACGTGATCCCATTGAAACGCTAAAGATTCAAGGCCATCCTGCTTGAGAACATTCAACAGTTCTGAAAGGCTTACCGCGAGTTGCAATTTATTGATTTTTAACTTGAGCGCTATCTCCCAAACGCTGATGCTCGAGACAAAAATGGTGTTTTCAGGGTCATGCAGGTACGACAGTGCCTTTTGAGTGAGGCGCGGGTCAGCGTTCAAGTTCCACAGTAAAATGTGGGTGTCCAACAGGATTTTCAAAGTTCGCTCCGGCCATTGAACGCCTCGAGCAACTCGTGCAGCAGAGGATCATCAGAAATAACAATTTTTCCTTTTAACGTTCCCGTACGAATCCCCTGACGCTGCTTGACGGGCGTCAGTTTCACGAGCGCCTCCCCCGCCTTAGCGATGACGATTTCCTCGCCCTTAATGGCGCGTCTACCAGGCTCGAGAGGTGTGTTGCTGCATCGGACATGTTGAATTGCGGCACATATACCCTGTCTGCTAAGTCTAGTAAGAGGGTCTGCGAAGCAAAACCCCCGCCGGAGCGGGGGCTTTTTCGATCAGCTCAGGTGGGATTAGAACTTGAGGGTATACCCGATGCGGAAGGCTTGACCAAAGGTGATTGCGCCCTGCGCGGTTGACGCGAAGCGGTAGTCAACCAAGGCGAAAATACCGTAGGCGAAGTCCAACCCGTAGTAGCTGAACGTGAAGTACAGACCGCTCAGGTTGGAGCCGGAGTCAATACGATCACCACTGGAAGAGCTGCCCGTGAAGCCGTTCGTCGAGCCGCTGCTGTTAGCACCGGCCCATGAACGCTCACCGACGGGACTGGCGAGGCTTGGGCCAGCGCCCTTACCGTTGCGGTTCACGTCATTGCGGTTAGCGAAGGCGATGCTGAAGGTGCTAGGCGTCCCGAAGATGCTCGGGTTGAAGCTCAGCGCAGCCGTGGCCCAACTGGTCGTTGAAGTGAAGGTACCTGAGGCACCACCACTGTGACCGCTCTGGTCGTATGCCGCCGCAAGGCTGAGCGTGGAGCCGAACAGGAAGCCCGTCTTGACGGACAAACCGCCACCGTAGTTGGTGACATCGTCGCCGTTACGCAAGACTGCCCCACCATAGTATGGGTTGGTCGCGCCCGTGGTGCTGGTGTCGTTCGACTGGCTGAAGTACGCCTTCGGCGTGATGGCAATGCCTGCCAGACTGATCGTTGCATCAGCGTAAGCGTACAGCACCGTCAACGTGCCGCCTGGGGCAGTACCGTTGACGGTCACGCGGTAGCCTAAGGCCAAGTTCAGGCCACCGATAAGCGCGTCGGGTTTGCTACCATCGTGGGTTAGGTTGACACCATAAGTGGTCAGGTCAAACAGAGCGTTCCCAGCACCGTCGTATTCGTTCTGGCGTGTGCCGTAAGGCTTGATGTCGAAACCGATCAAGCGCAAGGACAAGTTGACGCCGAAATCGGTTTCGCCCCGAGCACCGCCAAGATTCACCGCATCGGTGTTGCTGTAAGGCCCGTTGCCAACCGTCGCGCTTGGATTCTGCGAGACGCGCGAATCGTAGTAGACCCCAATTGTTGCGAAGCCCAACTTCAAAGCAACGTTCGCACCGAAACCGCGTTGGTTCAGCGCGTAATCGCCAGTGTCGCCAAGTCCTTCGTAAGCGTTGTCAATCACGCGGTAGTTACCACCGATGGTAAAGATACCGAAGTCGGCAGCGCCTCGAGCGTATCCGGCGACTTTACCAGCAGCGCCACCAGTGATACCGACGTTGTATTCACCATCGAGGCTGATTGGTCCGAGCGCTCCGGTGAAATTCAAACCGTACAGGTTGGTGGTGAGCGCGGTTTGAGTTGGGTTGATGACATCGGGCGCTTCGACGGCGTAGTAGATGCCACCCGTGAAGCCTGGGATCAACGATGCCGTACCGCGAACGCCTTCGTAATAGACGAACTGATTCACGTCGCCCGCTGGGTCCAACCCACTCTTGGAACCGTAGACGATGGTCAAGCCCAGGTTGAGTGGTAACAGACCAGAGCCGTCCAGTGTGGCGACGAAACCGTCACCGCGACCGCCCGTGTTATTGAAGCCGTAGTTGGTGAATTTGAAGGCTGGGTTGATACCGAAGTTGATGAACAGCGGTGCGCCACCAACGTTGTACTTCGTGGCCAGGCTGGTCAGCTTCAGGACGACCGGATTGACTGTATCGCTACCATCGCTCGGCGTGCCGTAGGCGGCGGACGAATCCAAAGCCAGCGTCAATGAAACACTGAAGTTGTTGCCGATACCGTTGGTCGTCGCACCAATCAAGGCGCGTGGCTTGAACGTGAAGTTCAGGCTGATGCTTGGGTCAACTGCACCCTCAATGCGGACACCGCCAGCGGCCGGGGTTTTGTTGTGCGAATCAACGATGTAGTTAGCAAGTGCTGCTTTGAAACCGGCGAATGACCCGTAGTCGTAGACATCGTTCAGTGTTACTGGTGCGAAGTCGCCGAAATCACGCGAGTTGCTGACGTAGCCGTCACCCGTGAAATCGCCATCCGTGTAAGCGCCTGTGCTGAACGGAGAACCGAAGTACAAGCGGTCAACGTCGAAGTTCGGAGCGACGCCTGCGCCCGCATTGTCCCACGTGGTTCCACGGTAGTAGCTCAAGCCCAGCGTGCCAGAAACCGTGAAGCCGTTGTTCTCCAAAACCGTGACGCGGCCTTCGACGCCTGCCACACGGTTCTCCAACGCGCCAACGCGGCCTTCCAGCTCGCCAACGCGGTCGGCCAAGGCGGTCTGGTCGCGGCGCAGCAGCGTCGTGAACTCGCGCAGGCTTTCCAGGTCCTCCTGGGTAGCGTAGGTGTTCGCGGCATCAGCGATTGCGGTGGTGTTGTCGGACACCTGGCGTTCCAGTTCCGTCACGCGGTCCTGCAAGCTCAGCACGTCCTGGTTCAGCAGCACCACGAGGTCGTTCAGGGCAGCGATGCTGTCGGCTTGACCTTCGACGGTCGCGCCGAGTTCACCGAGCTGAGACTCGAGGTCGTCAACGCGGCCACTCAGTTCGTCCACCTTGTCCTGCAATTCGCGGCTCTGAGCCAACGCGGTGTCAGCGGCGATGCTCGCGGCTTCCACTTGGTCGGTCAGATCAATGATGGCTTGCGGGTCAATGCCCGTACCACCCTCGACTGGGGTGCCGTTAGCGAGCGCTTCGGCCAGGTCGCGGGCTTCGTTGGCGATTTCTTCGACTCGAGCCAGTTCGTCAGCCGTAGCAAACGTTCCGGTGTCAACGCCCGTGCCAGCGGCGGCCTGTTCAGCCAAGTCGCGGGCTTGCGTGGCGATCTCTTCGACTCGAGCCAGATCGTCCTGGGTGACAGCGTTGTCTTCCAGGTCGGCGACGCGAACGCCGAGTTGCGCCAAGTCAGCGCTGAGTTCCTGCACGGCGTTTTGCAACGCGGCGAAGTCAGCCTCGCTGATCGTGCCACTCGGACCGGGAACGCCGATACCGCATTCTCCGTTTTTGATAGCGTCGAGCAAACGGGCGATGATGACGGCTGCTTGGTAGCGGGTGATGGGTTCCTGTCCACGGAAGGTTCCGTCTGGGAAACCACGGACGATGCCGCAGTTAGCGGCAATCTGAATCGCGGCGGAAGCCCAGTGACCGGCCGGAACGTCTTTCAGTTCGGCGGGTTTCTGGTTGCCAGCTTGACCGCTTGGTGGGTCAACCTGTCCGGTCGGGTTGGTGGTCTGTGCGTACGCGGATACGCCCAGGCTCAACGCCGCTGTGAGGAACAATGCAGCAGAGATTTTCTTCATTTGGTATTACCCCCTGAGATTTGAGGCTTTCCGCTTTCAAACCCTCTGGGATGCGTTCCGGGCGAGTTGCCGTGTTTCCTCTCCGTACTGACACCACATCCGATCTGATCGTTTCCAGCCTGGTTCTGAGCATGTCAAAAGACCCTCTTTAGGGGATTCACCTCCTTCCCAGGTTTTGAGTTTCTTTTGATGCCCCATTCCAAACGTAACTTTAACACAAGCCAAACCCCCAAAGTCAAGCGTGCTGAAAAGCGTTTTCGTGATTCTGAGGAGCGCAATAGCGTCCTGGACTGAAGCTAAGCTGAGGACATTCTTTGGATTGCATGTGAAACGCTTGTGCCGGGCTTTCACGAAAGGAAATTGAAATCACTCTTCGCTCACGGGTGATGGACGGCGAATCCCGTGTCACTCGAGGGGAAGGCTTTATGAGCCAGCCAATCCGAGGCTCTCAGCTCGAGCGCGGAGTCCTTCCAAGACATTTTCGATATGGGCTTCCAGCGTTAAGCCTGGGATGACCTGGGTCATCTCTTCCAGACCCACGGCGATATCCTCGCGGCTGACTCCTTTGGCGAAGGCCTTATCTTTTAATTTTTTCTTGACGCTGCCGGTCTCCAAATTATGAAGACTGCGGTCGGGGCGGACGTACACGGCGGCGGTGCAGAAGCCCGCCAGTTCGTCCACCGCGAACAGGGTCCGGGCCAGCGAGGTCAGACGCGGCGTGCCGCTCTCTCGGTAGTGTCCCAGAATCGCGTCCAGAATCTCCTCGGGGAGATCGGTGTAGTGGTCGCGCAGGTACTGCACGCCCCAGAACGGATGTCCGTCCTCGCCGAGATTGGGGTGCGATTCGTAATCGAAGTCGTGCAGCAAGCCTGTGATGGCAAACTTTTCCACATTCTCATTCAGGATTCCCGCGTACCAAACCATTGCGGCTTCGACTGCCAACATGTGCTTGCGCAACGATTCGGACTTCGTAAACTCTTGCACCAACGCCCAGGCCTCGTCTCGAGTCATGGCGGGCAGGTTACCAGCTACCGGTCGTGGCCTGCTAATCGTGTCCTGCTAGAAGCTGGTAGCGTGAGGCTGTGTTCGAGTACCAGCTTCTCAGTCAATCCGGGCGCGCTCGAGTGGCGCGACTTATCACCCCGCACGGCACGGTCACCACCCCAATGTTTATGCCGGTCGGCACGCAGGGCAGCGTCAAGGGGCTGAGCGCCAGGGAACTCACTGAGATCGGCTCACAGATCATCCTGGGGAACACCTATCATCTGATCCTGCGCCCCGGTCTCGAGGTGATGCGCCAGTTTCACGGCTTGCCGGGATTTACCGCATATCCAGGACCGTTCCTGACAGACTCTGGCGGTTTTCAAGTGATGAGTCTGGGCGAGATTCGCACGATCACCGAACACGGCGTGACCTTCAAGAACCACATCAACGGCGATCCCCTGGAAATGACCCCAGAGAGCAGTGTCGAAGCCCAGGAAGCCATCGGCGCTGACATTATCATGGCGTTTGACGAGTGCCCGCCGCACCCGGCCACGTTTGAGTACGGCAGGAACAGCTTGGAGCGGACCGTGCGCTGGCTCGAGCGGTGCCTGAAGGCTAAAAACCGAGCCGATCAAGCGCTGTTCGCCATCGTGCAGGGCGGCGTGAGCTTGGAATTGAGGCAGCAGAGCCTCGAGGGGACGTTGCCCTTCAACACGCCTGGGTTTGCGATCGGTGGGCTGGCGGTCGGGGAGCGTAAAGAGGAAATGATTCCCGCCGTAGAGTTCACCACGCGCCGCTTACCGGCGCAGAAACCGCGTTACCTGATGGGCGTGGGCTTCCCGGAGGACTTGGTGAGCTGCATCGCGCTCGGGGTGGACATGTTCGATTGCGTCTACCCGACGCGCACGGCCCGCTTCGGCTACGCCCTGACCGACGAGGGTCGTCTGAACTTAAACAACACCAAGTTTCGCACCGATCCGCGACCGCTAGAAACGGATTGCGACTGCTACGCCTGCCAGCATCACAGCCGGGCGTACATCTCTCATCTGCTGCGGGCCGGGGAGATGCTCGCCCCGAGGCTGCTCAGCCTGCACAACCTGCGCTACTTACACCGCCTGACCGAAACCGCTCGAGCCACGATTGCGGCTGGACGCTATCACGATCACGCCCTCGAGTGGGGAACCCGGTACTTCAAGGGTCAGACTCCCGCTTGGTTCCTCGAGGCAATCGCGGCCGGGCGCGGCTAACGTCCGCTTGAAACCGGGCTTGAATTGTTGGTCACGACTCTTGTCAAAGTTCTCCTCAGCCAGTTTGTCGGCTCGAGTCATCGAGCGTTTCCTCGAGCACTGCTTACAAGAACGGTTGCCACAGCAGCAGGAACAGCAACCCGAGCTGAACTGACAGTAAATTAGAGGACAAGCCCAGAATTCCCAGCGTCGCCTCGGGCAGGACCGCGAACAGCGCCGCGCCGAGCGCCACATCGCGGCTGGCGGGCGGCACGCCGAAGCGGTGGCTCAGTTTCTCGAGCATCACCAGGGCGAGCAGGGCGTGCAGCGCACCTGAGAGAACGGTTCCAGGGGTCAGGGCTGGGATCAACGGACTTGCCAATAGACTGAGCGCGGCGATACCGGTCACGATCAGGATTCCCGGCAGGCTGCGCCCGAGCGTGCGGGTCGGCACGTCCACCGGCATCGGCGTGAAGCTCGGGCCCAGTAAGCGCGGCGTCAAGACGCTGAGCGCCACGGCCAGCACGAGCGTGCCGATCAACCCTTGAATCAGGCCCGCACTCGAGAAGACGAAAAAAAGAATCTGGGCCGCCAGCGCCAGTTGCTCCAATAGGCTCCGGCGATACAGCGTCAGCGCCACGCGCCAGGCGATGAGGCCAGCCGCGCCCAACTCCCTGGGAACCGGCAAAAACCGCACCGGACGCACGAAGCTTTCCTTACGGTTCAGGTTTTGCAGTAGGCGACGGCGCACGTCCGGGTCGGGCGGGCGTTGGACCATCGCGGCCGTCAGGTTCATGGCGCGCAGTTGCGACAGAATCAGGCTCTGCGAGGCGAACTGCGGTGGGTACGCACCCTGCAACGAGGCCCTAGAGAAGACGATCCCGGCCACCAATGCCACGGCGGGCAGCACCAAGTTCAGCGGGTTCGCGTTTACCAGAGCGCTCGAGAAGCCAAACCCTAGCACACGATCCAGCACGGCTCCCACGACCGTGAGCGCCGGAAAAATCCAGATCCGCTTGAAGCCCACGTACTGCAACCAGCCCCAATCCAGCGCCGCCGCGAACCACAAGCCAACCGCCACCGGAGCAAGGTACGGCTGCAACCCAAAGAAGGCGTACCCGATCAGCCACCAGACCAGCCCGATCAACACCCCGAGCGCGAACAGCACGCCTCTCGAGTAGGTGAACTCCCAGGCCAGCACACTCTGCGGGGTCAACGGCGCGAGTCCCAGCCGGTACAAGTCCTGGCGGTTCAGGATGACCGGCGGCGTGCGCCGGGTCAGCACCGCGTAGTTCAAGCCCAGCCCGAATACGAGCAGCACCACCAGTGGCGCGGTGTCACTGACGTGCGGCTTGACGTTGAAGATCACCACCTGGGAGGCGGCGACCGCGTAAAACACCAGCCAGGCGACCAGCCAGACGAGCGTCCCCCAACCAATACTGCGCTCCACCCAGCGCCAGTACGTCCCGGTGGCTCGAGTCAGCGTCAGACGACGCAGCCGATTCAAGCCCAACGTGGTCCGCTGCAAATCAGTCTGGTTCACGGAGCTTGGACTCAACTTGCCCTCGAGACGGTGACCGTTCCATCCTTGAAGCTCGCCACGATGCAACGCGGGTGACGCGTTAAGGCTGTTGTGATATCCGTCTGATGGGCGCTGAACGCCAACGTCAACCCGCGAGCGATCATGTCCAAGATGCCGAGTTGCAGGCTTTCCTGCGAGGCGGCGTCCAAACCGTTGAACGGCTCATCCAGCAGCGTCACCGGCAGTTCCAGTCCCAACGCCAGCGCCAAGGAAAGCTTTTGCCGCATCCCCCTGGAGTGCGAGGCGGGAAACTCGTCCAGCCGCGTTTCCAAATCAAAAACCTCGAGCCAGTGCATGATGCGCTCCAAGGCGACCGGTCGCGCGTAAATCCCAGCGGTGAACTCGGCGTGTTCGCGCAAGCTCAGGTCCTCAAACAGCGCCGGTTCGTCCGGCACGAACAGGCAGGCCCGACGCGCCTCCAAGGAACCGGGGCGTGCGCCCATGACGGTGACCTCGCCGTTGTACGGCAGCAAGCCCGCCACGGCCCGCAGCAGCGTGCTCTTGCCCGCTCCGTTCGCCCCGGAGAGCCATAGCAGTGAACCGGGTTGGACCTCCAAGCTGATCTCGTCGAACACGCGCTGCTTGCCGAACAGCACAACGGTTTCATCCAACACAATGGCGTTACTAGAGGTTGCGTTCACGTTCAAAGACCTGGCTTTCCTGACACGACCGCCATACTCGAGCCAACAGGGGTGGCTTGTAAAGCCCGCAGCCCCCATTATTGATTCAGCGAGGTTTCTGTTGCGGCGGCTCGAGATGACAGGGGTTCTGGATTTGATCTGGCGTTGACCGCTGCGGCCGGGCTTAGCGTGCTAAGCCCCTACGGGTGTCAGGCTGGAAGGAAAACGACCGGCGTTGAGTTTGGAGAATATCCGCACGGCTCGAGGTGTACTACTGAGTTCGGCGGCGTCAGGTTCACGTTTGAAGACAATCGAGTGTATCTATGACGCAAACGTGGGTGAGCCGAATCGTGCCGTTATCAATAAGGCGTCTGGTACTGCCCGCTCGAGCTAGCCCAAAGCGAGGTTATCCTGACCGCCCGATACGACCGCGCACCAACTCGAGCAGACCTGGCAACGGTGCGCTCACCGCGTCGTGCTGTCCGCGCCGGTAATCGAAGATGACTCGAGTCGCCGCGATCAAGCTGGCGGCGGTCAGGTAGGACTCTTTTAATACCCAGTTCGCCAGGCTCGAGACGACTAGGGCGTCATCGTGCAGGTCTGCCAGAAAGATGCCCGCCGTCTCGGGACTGGTGAAGACGAGGGCGTACTTGTCCGCGCCCGCTTGGATCGTCACCAGCTCGCCGGGTTGCACCTTGTTTTCAATGACCAACCAGTCGGCGGCGAACAGATCTGGGGCTTGTGGCACGCCTGGCACGCTATCACGGTATGCTGCGCCATGAGAAAGAAGCACTCCGTCGAGAGTTTATTGGGTCTGAACTTCGCCAGCGACCCGCAAATTAGCGACGACGGCAAACTGGTCGCCTTCGTCGTGACGCGCGCCAAGGACGACCAGCAAGGGTATGAGAGCCGCATCCATCTGTCCAGGAACGGCGCTCCGTCCGATGCCTTCTCGCACGGCCCTAAAGACGCCAACCCGCGATTTTCGCCGGACGGTTCGCAACTTGCCTTTACTCGAGGAGCGGGCGAGGACAAACCGCAACTGTGCCTGATGCCCCTGGGCGGCGGCGAGGCGCGAACACTGACGAAGCTCAAAAGCGGCGTCTCACAGATCAGATTCTCCAGGGACGGCACGAAAATGGCCTTTCTCTCCAGGGGCGACTGGGAGGACGAGGACGGCAAGGCGGGCTTACCTCGAGTCGTGACGACCCTGCGCTACAAGCAGAACGGTCTGCCAGGTCCAGGCGTCGTGCCAGGCGAACCGCTGAACCTCTGGGTCTACGACCTCGAACGGGAGGAGGTCGCTCAGGTCACGCATCACCCGACGGATGTCGAGGGCTACGACTGGATAGACGGTGGGCATCTGGTGTTCACGGCAGCGGTCAGTCTCGAGGAGAGCAGCTCTTGGAGTTCCGAGGCGTTCACGGTCAAACTGGGTAAGAAAAAGTCCAAGCGGCTGACGAGTTGGGGCGGCGCGATGGGCGCGATTGCCGTTTCACCGGATGGCACGACCGCCGCCGTGATTGCCGACCACGACGCGGGAAGCCAGCCTGGCGACCCGCACCTTTACACGTTCAAATTGCGCTCCAACACCACTCCGACCAGGCTGGGCAGCACTGACCTGTACGCCGGTCAATCGGTCAACTCCGACGCGCACATCGGCGCGTACCCCGCCGGACCGCACTGGCTCGAGGATGGGCGCTTGATGGCGCTGCATCAGACGGGCGGCGCGGGCGCGATCACCAGAATTTCTCCTGACGGCGGTCTCGAGGTGTTGCCGCAACCCAAGAACACCAGCCTTTCAGCCCTGGCGGTGAGCGCCAACGGGGGCGCGATCGCGTACCTGCTGGAGTCGAACGCGCAACCGCCCGAGCTGTACCTGCAAACCGGTAAGCGCACCCGGCAGCTTTCCAAATTGAACGATCCCGCCGCTGTCACGGGTCTCGAGCAGGTCAGCTTCGAACGCGACGGGCAGACGGTCGAGGGCTGGGTCATGAAGCCTGTCGGCTGGAAGTCAGGTAAGAAATACCCGGTCGTGCTGAACATCCACGGCGGTCCCGCGACCGCCTGGGGCCACGGGTACATGCACGAGTTCCAGCTTCTGGCTGGGCAGGGCTACGCGGTCGCCTTCTGCAATATTCGCGGCAGCACCGGATACGGCGACGCGCAAACCGCTGGCATCGGCGGCGATTATCTGAGCGGTGATTACGACGACCTGATGGTCTTTCTGGACACCTGTTTAGAGCGCTTTTCCTGGCTGGACAAAAAGCGTAGCGCCGTGGTCGGCGGCAGTTACGGCGGCGTGATGACGAATTGGATCATTGGGCACACGAACCGCTTCAAAGCCGCGATTACGGACCGCTGCATCAGCAACTGGGTGTCGTTCCACGGCTCGTCCGATATTGGCTACCGCTTCGCCCCCAGAGAACTCCACGGCTCCGTCCCGAGGGACGCGGACCGACTGTGGAACCTCTCGCCGCTGAAGTACGCCGCTCAGGTCAAAACCCCGTGTCTGATCGTGCATTCCGAGGAGGACCACCGTTGCCCGATCGAGCAATCCGAACAGTGGTTCGTGGCGCTAAAATCCCAGGGCGTCCCAACCCGCTTCGTGCGTGTCCCCGGCGAGAGCCACGAGTTGAGCCGCAGCGGCCGACCCGACCGACGGCTGTTCAGACTGCGCGAGTACTTGGACTGGCTCGAGAACTACCTGTGAAAATTGAGCTTCTGGTGGGTTCAAACGATTTCCAGTTCAATTTCCTCGCCCGTCTCGAGGTTCCAGGCGCGCACCGCGCCGCTGCTGGCATCCACGATCAGCATCGGCTGGTCCCACTGCCGACTCTCAATGTCCGTGCGCGACGGTGTGGCGGGCCCGTCCGGGTGCGAGTGAAACAGGGCGCACAGCTCCAAACGCGATTCGCGGATCAGCTTCAAACCCCTGACCAGTCCAGCGGGGGCCGCCTGAAACCGCCGCGTCGGTTCATCCGCCGCGTTCTCCAACGGAATCAACGCACTGATCCGCGTCAACGTCTCCCCTGCCAGCAAACCCACAATCTCGAGCGGGCGGGCATCGTGGGCGAGCGTTTGCAGTTCTGAACGTAAGGATTTGGGGAGCACCAGCGCCACAAGCGCATCCTACGGTCTCCTCGAGACAGAACATATGGTTTTTGGATCGGAGGCGGAATTTGGCTCAGACGTGGCTGTTAACCGCTAGATTTCGCGTTTCACAAACCAAACCACCCCACGGGTTGTGTATACTTTCGCAGCAATGGCCAATATCGAAGCACCGCCGCCCAGAGCGGCAAAACCGCGTAAGCCACGCAAACCGAGGTCCGCCAAGGCTTTGAGCGCTCCGGTGGCCCACAGCCGCACCGTGGACATTGAAGCCGTCGGACTGGTGCTGCTCGGGATCGCCGTGTTTTTCGGGGCGGCCCTGTACCTGGATTTGCGCCCGCTCGAGGGGCTGAAGGCGGCGGCGACCGGCGCGATGGGTTGGAGTGCCTACCTGACGCCGCTGCCGTTCCTGGTGTTTGGATTTCTGGCGTTCATCCGTCAGAACGCGCGTCTGGCCGCAAGAATCATGCTGGGCCTGGCGGTGATCGCGTTCGCGGCGCTCTTGGCGACAGGATTGTTCAAACCCGCGCTGGCAGGCAGCTTCGTCAACGGCATCGCGGCTCCGGCCAGGGCGGTCATGCCGTTGGCGGTCCTCGGCGTGTTGTTCGTGGCGAGTCTGGGCTTGGAAATCGCACTCGGCTGGCGACGCACGACGATTGCCAGGGCGACCGCCCTGGGTACATCTTTGCTGGTCGCCAAAACCGCCAGCGTCACCGGGCGGGCGGCCGTGAAAGCCGGAGCCGCGACACAACGCCTAGCGACCCAGGTCAGCCTGCGGGCGCAATTAGAGAGCGTGCAGAAGGACGTGGCGGAACTCTTGAAGATCTACCCCGGCTCGAGCGATCTGTCCGCCTGGGCGCACGATGTCGCGCAGGCGCTGGAGGACGTGGCGCAAACCGACGACGGCACGCAGACGCGCCTGAAGGAAAACGTCGCCCGCTGGCGCAGCCTGATCAGCGGTTTCGCGCAGTCGCGCGCGAAGGATTTGGCGGAAACCCTGCCGTCCGAGGACGCGGGCGCGGAGCCGCTGATCGCGGAATCCCAGAAGATCCTCCAGCAAGCCGCCCTCGGCACGAATCTGGGGGCGAAAGCGCTCGAGGGGCTGCGGCGCGGTTTGCAGTTGGATGCACGCACGCTGGAAGACGCGCAGGCGCGGTTGAAGCGTGAGCGCGAGTTCGCTCTAAAGACGCTCGGGGCGGCGCTCCGACCGGCTGACCTGCGCGGCGAAATTGAGCATCACCAAAGCCGTGGTCAGACCGCCAAGTCGCTTCTGGTGCGCGCCGAGGCACTGCTCGGGAAGGTCTCGCAGTTGCGCGGCTGGCACGACTTCGTGACGCGTTTGGAGGGCAAGACCGAACCGGAATACCTGTTGTTCGGAGATAACCTGGCCAGCTCCTTGAAAAATGGCGGCGTGGACGTGCTGCCGGAATTGCCGCAGTGGAGCGGCGACCTGGACACCTTGGAGCGCGAGTTGCAAAACCAGGCGCGTCGCGCCGCGAACTCAAACCTCGAGCCAGAGCGGGTAGATACCCCAGAACTCGAGGTGGAAGACGCGCAACCCAAAGTCTACGAAGCCGTGTTTGAACTCGAGTTTCCGGGTGGCAACGCCGTCTCCGGGCGTGACGTGGCGCAACTCATGCGCGGCACGAGCCTGGACGGTGCGAGGCTGAACGGTGCGAGCCTGAGCGGTACGGCTCTGGAAACCACCGACATTCAACTGCCCGCCCCGGAGGACGCCCCCTGGGAGAGCGCCACGGAACGCGCCGCCAAGAAAGTCGCGGCCGCCAAGCTGAACCAACACGCCAAACCGGACGCGCAAGGCATCGCCGATTCCAACGTCGGGGAACGCATCCGCTTCGACCCCAGCAAGGCGATTGGAGCGATCCCGATTCAGGTTCCCGGCGTGTCCTTTCTAGACCCGATGCAAAGCTCCGGGATTGACTTCGCCGCCTTCGACCGCGATGCCCGGGCCAGGGCGAAACTGATAGACGAGAGCTTCAAGAACTTCGGCATCAACGCCAAAGTCTTGGATTTCGCTCGAGGTCCGACCGTGACCCGTTACGAGGTGGAACCCGCGCCTGGCGAGAAAATCGCTCGCATCGCCAGCCTGCAAAACGATCTGGCGCGGGTGCTGGCGGTCGGCGGCGTGCGAATCGAGGCTCCCGTGCCCGGCAAGAGCGTGGTCGGTATCGAAGTGCCAAATTTGGAGCGCGAACCGATCACCTTTCGCACGGGAATCGAATCGCAGACCTTCCAGAAGGGCAAGCAGAAATTGCCGCTGCTGCTCGGGAAATCCATAGACGGCGAAATGATTATCGAGGACCTGGCGCGAATGCCGCATCTGTTGATCGCGGGGAGCACCGGCAGCGGCAAATCCGTCTGCGTCAACACGCTCATCATGAGCCTGTTGTACCGCTACCTGCCGACCCAGTTGCGCTTCGTGATGGTGGACCCGAAGATGGTGGAACTCACGCCCTACGACGGCATTCCGCATCTGGTCCGCCCGGTCGTGACCAATCCCGCCGATGCCGCCGGGGTACTGCTGGGCTGCGTGGCCCACATGGAACGGCGCTACAAGATGATGTCGGAAATTCAGGCCAAAAACTTGGAACAGTACAACGAGAAAGCCAGACTCGAGGGACTGCCGGAACTGCCGCACATGGTCATTTTCATTGACGAGCTGGCCGACCTGATGATTACCAGCCCGAAGGAAGTCGAATCGTCCATCATGCGACTGGCGCAAATGGCCAGGGCGACCGGAATGCACCTGATTCTAGCGACGCAACGCCCGAGCGCCGATGTCATCACCGGACTCATCAAGGTCAACATCCCGGCCCGCATTGCCTTCGCGGTGTCAAGCGGCATTGACAGCCGCACGATTCTGGACAGCATGGGCGCGGAGCGCCTGACCGGGTATGGCGACATGCTCTTCTACCGCCCCGGACTGGCCAAAGCCATGCGCCTCCAAGGTCCGTACATCAGCGAGAAAGAGTTGGAACGGATCACCGAATTCCTGCGCAAGCAATACTTCGAGGATGACTTCGGTGAGAAATACGGCGCGGACTTCGACGGGGTGCTGGAAGGCCCCGCCGGACTCCCGATGAAAGCCGAGGACGTGGACTACGGCGATCCGTTCTTGAAGAAAGCCGCCGAGGTCGTCATCGAAGAAAGCTACGCCGCCGTCTCGAGGTTGCAGCGTCGCCTGTCCGTCGGGCATTCCAGGGCAGGCAAGTTGATTGACATGCTCGAGGCGATGGGGATTGTCGGGAAGCACAACGGCAGCAAATCCAGGGACGTGCTGATTACGCGGGATCAATTGGGCGAGTACTTTGGACGCCCGGACTGAACAGCCTGCGCTGAGCTTCCGAGCAGCGTTTCTCGAGAGAGGCTGAGATTCGTGCCGCGATCTCAGAACGACTCATTTCCCCTCGAGCCACAATGCCGCGTCGGGCGGTAACGTAACCTGCACCCATGTTTCGCCGCCCCAGCCAACCGACTCCCGTGACCCTCGCCCTGCTCGCCGCGCTGGCGGTGCTGTACCTGGCATCGCTCGCGCCAGGGGGTTTGAACCTGTCCACAGTTATCAACGGCCCGACCGTCGGCGAGCTGGCGCAGGTCGGCGGCAACGCACGAGTGCTGACCTTCGACAGTAACGAATGGTGGCGACTCATCACCGCTGCGCTCTTACACGGCGGCATCGTGCATATTTTGCTGAACGGCTTAGCGCTCTGGAACCTCGGCGGGCAACTCGAGGGGCTGGTCGGACCGGAGGAACTGCTGCTGGCGTTCACCGTGACCGGAATCTGCGGATCGCTGTTGAGCGCCCTGCTGGGTGCGCCTAACGTGATTTCTATCGGCGCGAGCGGCGCAATTTTTGGACTGCTCGGATTTCTGGTCGCCAACGGCACGCGCAACCTGCAACAGCTCTCACGGCAACTGCAACGCAACGCGCAAAACCTGGTGCTAGCGCTCGGGATTGGCTTTCTGATCCCGAACGTGGACAACTGGGGTCACGTCGGCGGGATTGTCTCCGGGCTGCTGCTGGGCTACTTCTACCGCCGTCCAACTCGAGGTACACGCACGGCACTGGCGGCGGTCAGTCTGGTCGTGCTGGTGTACGGCGCGTACAAGATCATCTCTAACGTCTATCCGGTGCTGGCCATCGGCATCTAAACCGCGCCCTCGAGACCTATTTTCGTCGGGGTTTGCCACGGCAAACCCGGCCACCAACGTTCCTGCTCGAGACATCCCAAAAAGACATTTCTCAAGACGAAGGTCAAAGGCAGCTCGCTTCGCTTCGCCTCCCTCACCCGCGCCTTCAGCGCGGCCTCTCCCACAGGGAGAGGCGAAACGGCGTGCAGGCTCGAGATGGACATGGTTGACGTGCTCAGTTTACGGGCGGCTCGAGAGTTGCAGGGCATTCCCTTCCGGGTCCGTGCCGTTGGAGAACGTGAACTCGCCCGCGTGTATGACTCGCCCGAAATTTGCGCCTCGAGCGTTCAATTCTGTTCTGGCAGCTTCGACATCGGGGGCGTAAAAAACGATTTTTGGTGGGCGACCCGTGCCAGCCTGACCGCCGTTGTGAAGCGCGAGGCTGCAAGCGCCCGCGTGAAACTCGAGCCAGGTGCGCGGGTCGTCCGGGGTGATTTTCGGCTCTAATCCCAGGACATCGCGGTAGAATGCCTCGAGCTTTCTCATGTCTTGGGCGAAGACGATCACGCGGCGCAATTCTAGAGTCATCCCTCGAGTATGGCGGTGTCAAGCAACCCTGGCAAGCACGATTTTTTTATCCCAGCGGATCGCCGTAGAATCCGGTCGTGAGCATCCCGAGAGACGAACTGGTGAAGTGGCTGGACACGTACCTGGAGATCAAACGCATCCCCGACTCGAGCCTGAACGGGTTGCAGTTTGAAGGAAATGAAACGGTGACTCGAGTCGCCTGCGCGGTGGATTCGACGCTTGCCACGATAGAAACTGCCGTGGAGAGCGGCGCGGATTTTCTGCTGGTCCATCACGGTTGGTTCTGGAAAGAACCCGTGCGAATCAGCGGTCCAATGGCGCGGCGGGTCAAAGCGGCGAACGCCGGGAACCTTAGCCTATACGCCGCGCACCTGCCGCTAGACGTTCACCCGGAGGTCGGTAACAACGCGCAGATGGCGCAGTTCTTATCGCTCAGAAACCTCGAGCCGTTCGGAGAGTCAGGCAAGCTCAGCCTCGGGTTCAAGGGTGATCTGCCCGTGCCGCTTAGCCTGCAAGACCTGGCCGACCAGATTCAAAAAATTACTGGTGAAGTCTGCTTGGTTCACGGCGGCGGCAAACCAGTCGTCTCGAGCGTGGCGATCATCAGTGGCGGCGCGGCCGGTTTCGTGGACCAGGCGGCGGCCGCGGGCGCAGATTGCTTTATCACCGGGGAACCGAGTCACGCGCACTTCGCGGACAGTTTTGAGTACGGTATCAACACGATTTTCTGCGGGCATTATGAGTCTGAGGTCTTCGGCGTGAAGGCGCTGGCGATCAAAATTGAGGACACTTTCGGGTTGCCGTGGCAGTTCATGCACCTGCCGACCGGGTTGTAACATGACCCGCATGACCGTGAAACCAAACCCGCCTCAACTCGAGAAGGACACGCCGGACGCGGAACTCGAGGCGCTGGCAATGGAAGCGAGCGCTGAGGCTATAGCGGATTCGTTGGCGCACGGCGTGAGCATTCACTACACGGAAGGCGATACGTTGGTGCGCGAAGACCCTGATGGGCGTCGTTTCGAGATCGAGTACACGGCGCTCAAACGGGGTGCGGCTCGAGTCATTCGTGAACTCCCAAGACTCGGGTGAATGCGCCTCGGCTGATCGTTGTCGCGGGCGCGAACGGCGCTGGGAAAAGCACCTTGACGTTACGACTGGCGCAGCGATTCGGCAATCAATTCGGTCTGCTGCTCGATCCAGATGCGGTAGCTCGAGCCTTCGCGCCGGACGAACCCTCACGCGCCTCGATTCAGGCAGCTCGTTTCATCCTCGAGATGATTGATCGGGCGTTTGCGAGACGTGAGCGTTTCATCGTGGAAACAACGCTGTCAGATCGCAACCACCACCTTGATCTTCTCGGTCGCGCTCAGAGATTAGGCTATAAAACCTGGTTGTATTACATTGGACTAGAGAGCGCTGCTCTGTACTTGGCTCGAGTTCAGCAGCGGGTGGCTCGAGGTGGACACGATATTCCCGACGAGGATATTGTCAGATGCTTCGAACGCAGCCGCGCCAATCTGCCTGACACGATCCGACTCGTGGACCGCGCCATGATTTACGACAACTCGGCACGAAGTCCGCGCCTCATCGCTTCGCTGGAACGCGGTATTCTGCGCCGCCCTGTCAGCGGCACGGGTTGGTGGACGCCGCTCATTCAACCGTTGTTACTGGAGACCTGAACTATGCCTGGAGTATTCATTTCTTTTGAAGGTCCCGAAGGTGCGGGCAAAAGCACGCAAACCAAACTCCTGCAAGCCGCCCTCGAGCGAGCTGGGTACAGCGTCCTCTTAACCCGAGAACCCGGCGGTACACCCTTGGGTGACGCGGTGCGCGGCGTGGTGCTGCTGGATTTGAACTTGCAGATTGACCCGCTGCCAGAGTTCTTCCTGTATAGCGCGTCTCGCGCTCAACTCGTGCGCGATGTCATCAAACCCGCGCTGCAAAATAATAGCGTCGTGATCTGCGACCGCTACGCCGACTCGAGCCTGGCGTATCAGGGCTATGGGCGGCGCTTGAACCTGGATTTTCTGAACGAAGTCACCTGGGAAGCCACCGGCGGGCTGCGTCCCCACATCACTATCCTGCTGGACCTCGAGCCTGCCGAGGGCTTGCGGCGGGCGTCCCTGCGCGGCGGCAAGGATCGTTTAGAGCTGGCGGATTTAGGTTTCCACGAGCGTGTCAGAGCCGGGTTTCTGACGCTGGCGACGGCGGAACCGGAGCGCTTCCTGGTCGTAGACGCGACTCAGAGCGCCGATGTCATCCACGAGCAAATTCTCGCGGCGGTCTCGGGTGCGCTGATCGGCATTTGAGGCCGAGCCATCTCGAGACATGAAAAGCGCTACCGCCCAACCTCGAGGCGCAAGTTCAGCTCGTCGCCCTCCTCGAGACCGGCTGGTTTGCGGACACTGACTTTGATCGGCACAAGATACCCGTCGTCCTTCGGGAACAGCGATGTCTTCCACTCGGTCTCACCGAGTCGCACCCTGACCGGAATCATGCCCCAGCCGTAGGTCACGAACTTTGCGGCAGCTTGCAAGTCGCGGCAGTCTTGCGCCGGAACCCGCACGAAGTAGTGCGGGGCGGGACCGCGCCAGTACAGGAGTTGGCCGCTGAACTCGAGCTGCATAGCCTAGTATAGCGAGGTCATGGGACAGGCTCGAGGTGTCCTTTTGAGGCGCTGGCGCACAGGGCGCTGACAAATCGGTGCTATCCTAAACCGTACTTGAAAGGGGCGTGCTTATTTGTTGAGCTTGTGCTCGAGCCGACGTTCTTTGATTGACTTCCACGCGGTTTCCACGGCGCGATTTGCGCCCCAGGGAGCCGCGTGATTTTGTTTCTGATGCCGAAGCGCTGGCGTAAGGCGCACTGGCGGCGCGTGCGACACGTTGGCATGAAGTGGCGAAAACATCGTTGACAAAGAGTTAGGACAGCACGAGCCAAGCATCGGGTTTGATCTCGAGGCGCACCGCGTCGCCGCGACCAAACCGGCGGTCATTCGGCACTCGAGCCACCCAGGTGTCGCCACCGACTTTCAGGATCACCTGCTGATCCGCCCCTAAATATGTGACGAGTTCCACCAGCCCCTCGAGTTCACCGTGATCCCCTAGGTCAATCGCTTCGGGGCGCACGCCCAGCCGGTGCGCGCTCTGCCCTAGGTGCGGCAGTGAAACGGTCTGCCCGCTGACGCGGAAGCGTCCAGCCTCGAGCGGTTCGGCGGCCGCGAAGTTCATCGCGCCGACGAAACCGGCCACGAACGGCGTCGCGGGTGTGGCATAGAGGTCTCTCGGGGAGCCGATTTGTTCGATGTGGCCCTGGTTCATGACGACCACGCGGTCCGACATGCTCATGGCTTCTTCCTGATCGTGCGTGACTAAGAGCGTCGTCACGCCGAGCGCCAGTTGCAGGCGGCGGAGTTCGGTGCGGAGTTCGGCGCGAATCTTCGCGTCCAAGGCGCTCAGCGGCTCGTCCAACAGCAGCACCCTCGGGTTCGGCGCGAGCGCCCGCGCCAGTGCCACGCGTTGTCGCTGCCCGCCGGACAGGGTGGTGACATTGCGCCGTTCAAAGCCCGTCAAGCCCACGACCTCCAAGAGTTCCACGACTCGAGCCTCGAGTTTTTGCCGCTCCCAGCCCGCGACGCGCAACCCGAAGCCGACGTTGCCCGCCACGGACAGATTCGGGAACAGCGCGTAGTTCTGAAAGACCATGCCGACGCGCCGCGCCTCGGCGGGCGTTCTGGTCACGTCTTGCGATCCGATTTGAATGCTTCCCGCGTCGGGAATCTCGAAACCCGCGACCATTCGCAGCGTCGTCGTCTTGCCGCAGCCGGACGGCCCCAGCAGGCTCAGCAGCTCACCGGGGCGCACCTCCAAGTGAATGTTGTCAACCGCCGCCTTGCCCTGGTAGCGCTTCGTCAGATTGGCGCAGGTGATGCCGACCGCTTGGCTCGAGGCGGGGAGGGTGGTGGTCGTGAGGCTGGTCGCGGTCATGCGTCTCCTTCTTGAGCTTATAGAGAATCGCTGAAAATAGCTCGTTGTCTATCCTTCAAACGGCGGTCACGATCCTCGAGTCGCGGCGCAGTTGCAACGCTAATGCTCCCAGTCCCCAGGCGATAGCGAACGCTAAAGCACTGATCGCGGCGCTGCGGTGGCCGTCCTGAGCGTTCGTCAGGTACTGATAGTACGGCAGGGTTTGCCAGGCGCTCCCGACGATCAGTTGCGCCAAGGAGAACTCGCCGAAGGCCGCCGAGAGCGCTAACACACCGCCGGACAGGACGCCGGGAAGGACGCTCGGGAAGATCACCCAAGCCAGGATTTGCAGGTCGCTCGAGCCTAGGCTTCTGGCGGCCTCCGCCAGTTCGCGCACGTTGACGCTCTCGAAGGCGTTGCTAACGGCGCGGTACGCGAACGGCATGACGACCACGGTCACGGCCGGAATCAGCAACCAAGGCGTGCCGGAAATTGCCAACGGCGGATTGGAGAAAATCTGAATCAAGCCCACGGCTAAAATCACGCCGGGAAACACGAACGGCCACAAGGAAAAAAACTCGAGCAAACTCGCCAGTTTCGGCGCGTAGAGCGTGATCGCAAACAGGGTCGGCACGAGAAAGAAGATAGACAACGCTACCGCCGAGGCCGCCAGAATCAGCGACCGCCCGGTGGCCGCCCAGAATTCTTGGTCGGCAAACAGCGTGCCCCACCCTTCAAGACTGAACGCCTTCGGGATCAGTTCGGTCCAGGTCGTAGAGAAGCTGTACACAAGCGTTAACACGATCGGCACGAGCAGGTACGCCACCAGCAGCCCGATCAGACCGCGCCGCAGCAGCCTAGACACCGCCGAGGTCACGCGCCACCGCCTTGCAACCGCGCCGCCCAGCCCCTCGAGCCTCGGTACAGCGCCAGACAGGTCAGTAAGACCGCCGCCATCATCAGCGACAGCGCGGCCGCCGCGCCGGGATCGTAGCCGACCTGACCGGAGACCTGAAAGCCAATCTGCGTCGGCAGGAGATTAATGCTGCCCTGACTGAGCGCATAGACCGTGGCGTACGCGCCGAAGCTGTTGGAGAACAGCAGCACCGCCGATCCCAGCAGCGTCGGCAGCAAGACCGGAATCCCGACCCGCCACCAGAAGGTGAGGCTACTCGCGCCCATGCCCCGCGCCGCCTCGAGCCAGGATTTGTCTATCGCCCCAAACGCTGGGAGCATCAGCGCGGTCATCAGCGGCCACTGAAAGTACAGGTAGACCCAGTGCAGGTTTTCGCGGCGGTAAATGTCCACCGTGCTGAGGCCGGTTTGCGCGAAAATGTAATTGACAATCCCGCTCGAGCCGAGCATCACCACGAACGCGAATGCCAACGGCACGCCCGCAAAGTTTGCCGCCACCCCGGAGACCGCCGTGACAAACGCCCGCACCCTGGGGTTGCGGCTGCTCCAGAGCGCCCCCGCCGTGAGCGTTCCCAGGAGCGCCCCCTCGAGCGCGGATTGCAGGGACAGCCAGACGGAATTGTTGAGCGCCCGCAGAAACAGTGGCTTCGTGGCTTCCTGAAGGTGGGCCAGCGTAAAGCCAGCCTTGTTCGTCAGCGCCGTCACCGCGAGCAGAATGCCGGGCAGGATTTCAAAGAGGATTAGGAAGCCTAGGAACAGACCCGCGATGGCGAACGTGGCCCAGCGTAAGTTCATTTCAGCTCCTGGTTATCAGCGCTCAGCTAAGGACATTCCGGTTTTGGATGGATGCGTCGAACATTGTTTACAGGACGAAAGGTTGAAATCTTAGATGCGAAACATCGTTTGTCTGACAGCGTTCTCAAAATTCAGATGGCACCGCATGGTCTACGTTTTGACTGGGAGATATGTAGAAGCCAAGCCCTTGTAAGTACAACACGGTTCCATTTTCGGGTCTACGCTTCTTGATCCAACCCATGCACCTCACTGGCAGGATCGCTTCTTGATCCTAAGCGTGCACCTCACGGGCAGGATCGCTTGCGCTTCAACCCTGTCATTTCACCGTGTTATACGTCGTCGTTACTTCCTTTGGTCGGTTTAAGATTTGGATAAAGCCTCGAATCTTAAACGCAAGATACTTAATTCGATGTGGCTCGAGGAAGTTGACACCTCGAGCCACCCGTTATTTGATGCAGAGAATCTTATTAAGGACGCGGCGCGGACAAGTCTCGAGCCAGCAGCTTACTGTCCTAGAACCTCGGTCGCCCACTTCTCGCCGATGCCCTTCACGATGTCTGGCATCTGCTTCCAGGCTTTGATCGGGATGACCTTGGTGTACTGGTAGCTGGGGATCATCTTGGCTTTGATGTCGGCGGGGAGCTTCTTGCGGATGCTCTCGCGGATCGGTTGTGCGCCACCCTCGGCGTACAGGAGTTGACCCTCGTCGCTAAAGAGGAATTCCATGAACAGCTTGGCGACGTTCGGACGGGCGGTGAACTTGTTGATGACCGGGGCGTAGGGTCCGGTGGTCGTGCCGTCCAATGGGATGCGAATTTCCAACGGCGTGTCCTTCTCCAGTTGACGGCGGAAGTTCAAACCGTTGTAATCCCAGTTGATGGCGACCGCGACCTCGCCCTTCTGGATGTTGGCCAGACTTGGGGCGGTCGGCAGCAGGTTGCCAGACTTCTGGAGCTTGGCGAAGAAGTCAATGCCGGGCTGGATGTTGGTCTCGCTGCCACCAAAGGCCATGGCCGCAGCGATCACGGCGTACTGCGCGTTGGCGGCCTTGCGCGGGTCGTTCATGGCGATCTTGCCCTTGTACTCGGGGCGCAGCAAATCATGCCACTGCTTAGGGACGTTCTTCACCAGCTTGGGGTTCACGACGAACGAAACGGCACCGTAGTAGGCGGCGGCGAAATTGCCGTCCTTGTCCTTGGCCCAGTCCGGGATCTCGTTCCACTTGGCGACCTTGTACGGCAGGTACGCGCCCTGATCGGTGCCGATCGGTCCAAACGCCAAGCCGACATCGCCGACATCGGCGACTGGTGCGTTCTTCTCCGCCAGGAACTTGCCGATTTCCTCGGCGCTACTCATGTCGGTGTCCTTGTGGGTCACGCCGTAGCGCTTGGTGAAGACATCCCACATCTTCTCGTAGTTCAGCCAGTCGTTCGGAATGCCGTAGCTGACAATCGTGCCTTCCTGCTTGGCCTTGGCGGCCAGTTCGGACATGTTGTCGGCTGCCAATACGATGCTCAGACCCGCTAAAACGGTGATACCAACGAAAATCTGCGGTTTCTTCATGACCACTCCTCCATGCCCCGACGGGCGTTGCAGCAGGTCAACGTAACCTTGCGATCGTCATGAATTCATCATGGAATCGGCTGGACTCGCTCCAAGACAGACTCGAGACCTCTGAGGTGAATCAGGATTCCTGTCCTGGACGCGGTGGAATCGCAATACGTGAGGAGGCTTACTTGCAATCGGCGTAGTTTGGCTTTAGCCTGCCGACACGTTGACCGCCTTGCTGCGGCTCGAGAAAGGGCACTGTGCCTAAGACGTTGATTATTGTGGAGTCACCGGCGAAAGCCAAAACCATCTCTAAGTTTTTGGGGTCGGGCTACGTGGTGGAGTCCAGTTTCGGACATATCCGCGACCTGCCACGGAACGCCGATGAAATTCCCGCCAAGGTCAAGGGGCAACCCTGGGCGCGGCTGGGTATCAACGTGGACAAGGACTTCGAGCCGTTGTACATCGTGTCCGCCGAGAAGCGCCAACAGGTGGCGAAATTAAAGTTGATCGCCAAGGACGCTGACGAGATTATTCTGGCAACCGACGAGGACCGCGAGGGCGAGGCGATCGCCTGGCATTTGCTGGACGAATTAAAGCCCAAGGTCCCGGTCAAGCGCATGGTTTTTCACGAGATCACCAAAGAAGCTATTCTGAACGCGATTCAGAATCCTCGGAAGGTCAACGAGAATTTGGTGCAGGCGCAGGAGACCCGCCGGGCGTTAGACCGACTGTACGGCTACGAGGTCAGTCCGGTGCTGTGGAAGAAGGTCAAGCCCAGCCTGTCGGCCGGTCGCGTGCAAAGCGTCGCCACGCGCCTGATCGTGGACCGCGAGCGCGAACGCATGGCCTTCAGTCCGGCGTCCTGGTGGGATCTCGAGGCACTGTTCAGGACCGAAAACGCGGAAAGTTTCCCGGCACAACTCAGCGAACTCGAGGGGAAGCGCTTGGCGGCGGGCAAGGATTTCGACTCGAGCGGCAAGTTCCTGGGCGAAGGCAAAGTCGTGCGGCTGAACGAGGCTGAGTCCAGGGCGCTAGCCGCCTCGTTGCGCGGCGCTGATTTCCGGGTCTCCGGCACCGATGAAAAGCCATTCACGCAGCGCCCCTACGCGCCGTTCATCACCAGCACCCTGCAACAGGAGGGTGGGCGCAAGCTCGGGTTCGGGGCGCAACGCACGATGCGGGCCGCGCAACGCCTCTACGAGGGCGGCTACATCACTTACATGCGAACCGACAGCACCAACCTGTCCAAAGAGGCGCTGACGGCCGCCCGGAAGCAGGTCGTGGACCTGTACGGCGAGCTGTTCCTACACCCGACGCCTCGGACTTACGAGAAAAAAGTCAAGAACGCTCAGGAGGCCCACGAGGCGATCCGCCCCGCCGGGGACTCCTTCCGCACGCCGCAAGAGCTGCGCGGCGAACTAGCCGAGGACGAGTGGCGCTTGTACGACCTGATCTGGAAGCGCACCGTGGCCAGTCAGATGGCGGACGCTCGAGGGCGCAGACTCTCGGCCCGGATCGCGGCCAAATCCAAAGACGGGCGCGATGCCGTGTTCAACGCCTCCGGCAAGGTGATTGACTTCGCGGGCTTCCTGCGCGCCTACGTCGAAGGTTCCGACGACCCAGAGGCGGCGTTGGAGGACCGTGAGATCGTGCTGCCCGCCCTGAAGACTGGCGATGGGGTGCGTGACGAGAAACTGGACCCGAAGGGTCACACCACCCAGCCGCCCGCCCGCTACACCGAAGCCAGCCTGGTGCAAGGCCTCGAGGAGCGCGGCATCGGGCGACCCAGTACCTACGCCAGTATCATCCAGACCGTGCAAGATCGCGGCTACGTCATCAAGCGCGGTCAGGCGTTGATTCCGACGTTTATTGGGTTGAGCGTCGTGCAACTGATGGAGCAGAACTTCGCGCAGCTCGTGGATTACAGCTTCACGGCCCGCATGGAAGACGACTTGGATCGGATCGCGGACGGGCAGTCCAAACGCATCCCGTATCTCGAGGCGTTTTACTTCGGGCAGGATCACGGCCTGAAACCGATGATCGCGGCGCGCTTGGAGAGCATTGACCCGAGGGTCGTGGCCACAATTCACGTCCCCAGGCTCGAGGGGCAGGGAATAGAGGTGCGCGTCGGGCGCTATGGCGCGTTCATGAAACGGACGGCCGCTGACGGTCAGGATCAGACGGGCAACATCCCGGACGACCTCGCGCCGGACGAGCTGACGCTGGAAAAAGCCGAGGAACTGTTTAACAAGCGCTCCTCCGAAGCCGTGCTGGGCGTGGACCCCGCCACCGAGCAGAACGTCTACGCCAAGAACGGGCGCTTCGGTCCATACGTGCAGCTTGGGGAATCGGGCGGCGCGACCACGAAGATGGCCAGCCTGTTCCCGAACGAAAAGCTCGAGGACTTGACGCTGGAACGCGCCATGAAACTCTTGTCCCTACCGAGGTTCGTCGGCAACATTGAGGGCGAAGAGGTCTGGGCGTTCAACGGCAAATTCGGGCCGTACATCAAACGCGGCAAGGACAGCCGCACGCTGCCTGGCGGTCACGAGCAACTGTTCACGCTGTCGCTGGTAGATGCCGAGGCACTGCTGAAGGAACCCAAGCAAGCCAGGGGTCGCACTGCCAGAGAACCCTTGCAGGTGTTTTCGTACCCCGACCGCACAGCGATTCAACTCCTCGACGGACGCTTCGGGCTGTACCTGACCGACGGTGAGTTAAATGCCTACCTGAAACGCGAGGACAACGCGCAGACATTAGACGCCGCCGCGATTCGCGGCATCTTCGAGGACCGCGCCAAGCCGCCCAAGAGCAAACAGAAGGGCGCAACTCGAGGGGGGGCGAAAACGGGTAAAACCGCCTCAGGCACGAAGCGTGCTGCCCCCAGTGCCAAAGCCCCCGGCGGTAAAGCCTCGAGCACCAAAACCGCCAAGGGCAGCCCGAAGAAAACGACCGCCAGCCGCCGCGCGGTTTCTGGGAAAGCGGCGAGCAAAACCGCCAAGCCGGAAACCGAGAAAGTCAAACCCGCCTGGAACGAACTCGAACCGTTCACCAAAGATTTCGACCCAACCACAGCGCAGCTCTTGAAGCTCATCAACGGTGACCGCCTGCCAATGGCATCCGCCGCGCAGCAGCTTCGCATCACCCAGGAAGACGCGATGACCCGCTATCGCTCGAGCAATTTCAAGCTGTATAACCTGTACCGCCGCGCCAAACCCAGCGCCACCTGAACGGTGTCACTCAAGGGCAGGGCTTGTGATCGTTGCAAGCCCTACCGTCTTGAAGGTTGATAGGTCTCGAGTCTGGTTGATGGGGACGAGATCGGCGTTTTCGCTATGGCCGGGCGTTGTGCCTGCACGCAGGGAGATAGTACGCACACTTCGCTCCTACGAGCTGCGGGGGACTCGAGTGCAACCGGGCTGTGTTGACAACGGCGAATGCGCGAACCAAATATCGCGCCGACTTTGCTCAACCGTTTACAGCGTCACCAACGTCTTAGAGCGGGCGCTCTCGTAGGAACTTAACACCAAGCGCACCGCCTCGAGTCCGTCCTGACCGGTGCAAATCACCGGGTCGCCGTGGCGAATGCTGCGGATGAAGGCGACGATTTCTTCGCCGTGACCCCCTTCGTCTTGCACGTCGTAGATCGTCTCATCCAGCTTGGCCCAGTCGGAACCGCTCGAGGTGCGGTGGGCGTGGCGGAGTTTGCGCTTGCCCAGCCGATTGGTGCATTCCAACGCGCCGTCCGTGCCGTACACCCAGAAGCCCTCCTCCCAACCGGTGGCGGTCCAGGCGGCTTCGACGCTGCCAATCGCGCCAGAGTCAAACTCGAGGTTGACGACGCCGACATCTTCGACCTCGATCTCGAAGCCCAGCGTGGCGGTGCGGGCGAACAGGTTCTTGACGTTGCCTGCTAGGTTGCGCGCCAAGTCCATCATGTGGCAGCCGTTGTCCAGCAGCGTGCCGCCGCCGGAGCGCTCCAAGGAAGCGAAGTTCGGCGAAACTGTTTTGTTACCGCCCCAGTCGTGCGCTTGGCGCAGGCGCAGGTAGCAGATGCGTCCAATCGCGCCGCTCTCAATCAGTTCCTTGGCTTTTCGCACGTACCAGTTGGCGCGCAGGTGATGCCCGGTCTGCAAGATCACGCCCGCTTTTTGGGTGGCGGCGATCATCGCTGAACACTCTTCTAAATTAAGCGACAGCGGTTTTTCGCAGAGCACATGCTTGCCCGCCGCCGCCGCCGCCAATGTGGCCGGGGCGTGGCTGGCGTTCGGGGTACAGACCGAAACTGCCTCCACGTCGGCGCGTTCCAGAAGTTCAGTCACGCTCGAGTACCCCGGAATGCCCCACTCGGTCTCGCGCCGTGCGCGGGTGGTGTCAACGGGTTCCGCGAAGCCCATGATGCGCGCCCCGGCCGCCTTGTAGGCCTTGTAATGGGTTTGCGCGATGCCGCCCGCGCCGATCAGTCCGACCCGCAAGGGTTCCGTGTCCAGAGTCAAGCCGCGTCCGCCGTAGGTGTTGGGTTGCGTCACGCGGCACAGTTTACCGATTCGCACTCGGCGCTGTGCAACTTCTGGCAACTTGGCGCTGTCCAACTCAGAGCTACGAAACTCAGAGCTGTGCAACCCTAACTCAAGCAACATTTGGCTCGAGCGGAAACAAACTCAGTGTGCGTAGCACCCGATCACGACCTCTCGAGTCGAGCGCAGTGGGTCAAGAGGGTTGAGTAGGGTCACCGCAACGTCATCGAAAATGAGGTTCAGGATGAGTGCAATACGAGGGCGATCCGCATGAAGCGCTACGACAGAATACGGTTTTCACGCAGCGGCGAATCTTGTACTCGTTAATACCCACAGCTCGAGCTGCCCCACCAGAATCACCTCACCGAACGTTCCCCTCGAGATCGTGACCGAGATCGTAACTCGAGTCTGACGCTACGGGTGCGAGGGCGCAGCGTGCTGCGCCCCTGCCAACGATTCGGTGAACTCTGGACGTGATAAAGCCTGGGATCAATCGCCGCGAAACGCCTTACCAATCTTTTGCAGCAAGGTCTGCGGCTGCGCGATTTCCTCACCGACCTCCTTGGCGTACTCCTCGAGCAGTTCCTTGGCGCGTTTGCTGAGCTTCTTGGGAACCGTGACTTCCAGGGTCACGATCAGGTCGCCGTCGCCCCTGGATTGCAGGCGCGGCATACCCTTGGCGCGCAGCTTCACGAGTTCTCCGGACTGTGCGCCCGCGTGAACCTCGATGATTTGCGTTCCGTCCAGGGTTGGGATTTCAAACTTGCCCCCCAGGGCGGCCTGGGCCAGTCCGATTGGCAGACTGTAGTGCAGGTCGTCACCGTCTCGAGTCAGGTGCTCGTGCGGTTCCAGGTCCAGGTAGACGTATAGGTCTCCGGCGGGACCGCCGTTCAGACCTTGATTGCCCTGCCCAGAGACGCGCAGACGGTAACCGCCGTCAATCCCCTTCGGGAGTTGCACGGTCACCTGTTCCTGCTTGATCGTGCGGCCGCGCCCGTGGCACTTCTCGCACGGCTCGGGGTTGAGTTCGCCGGTTCCCTGGCAGGTCGGGCAGGGTGCGGCCGTCATAAAATTCCCCAGAATGGTGCGCTGGGTTTGCCGGACCTGACCGCTGCCGTTGCAGGTCGTGCAGGTTTGCACGCCCTTGCCGCCCGGTTCGGCTCGAGACCCGTGGCAGCGGTCGCAGTTCACCAAGCGGTCCACGTCCACCTCGATGGAAGACCCGGCTCGAGCCTGTTCCAGAGTGATTCGGGCTTCGACTTGCAGGTCCTCGCCGCGCCCTGGGCGGCGGGCATTGCCAGCGCGTCCACCGCCGCGCCCGCCTCCGAAGATGTCACCGCCGAAGACGCTGTTAAATAAATCGAACAGGTCGCCGGACTGGGAGAAGCCGCCCTCGAAACCGCCAGGCGTGCCGACCCGGCCGAACTGGTCGTACTGAGCGCGTTTCTCCGGGTCGGATAGGCCAGCGTAGGCTTCGTTGATCTGCTTGAATTTCTCTTCGGCTTCCTTGTTGCCCGGATTCTTATCCGGGTGGTACTTCAGCGCCAGGGCGCGGTAGGCGCGTTTGATCTCGTCACCATCGGCGCTCTTGGCGACTCCGAGAATTTCGTAGTAATCCATGCTCATCCCTTCGATCCAACCGTCTGGCGGGATTATACATACCGGACTCAAGTTTCATGCGTGAACTGGAACGCTTTGCGGGCCCACTCAAGCTGAGGTGAATCTGAAACGAAACCGATTTCGGGCGTTCAGGACAGGCTTTTTTGGGCTTCTGGCGATACTTTTTTGGGCTTCGTGTAGCATCAATACCGAACGCCGCGTTTCGACCCAAAGCCCACTCTCCAGATCAACAGCATCGTGCCGCACAACGCGGTCTCGAGGCTCGGGGTCGTATCGCCCCAAAGCTACGAAAGGAGTTTCATGCCGGAGTACCTATCCCCAGGCGTCTACATCGAGGAGATCAATTCCGGGCCGCGCCCGATCGAGGGCGTTGGCACGTCCACGGCCGCGTTCGTCGGTTTCGCCCCGAGCGGACCCGCCAACAGTCCCATGCTGGTCACCTCGTGGCAGCAGTACGTGGATACCTACGGCTCCTTGGAGGAGGGCGGCAGTCGCAACCCACACATGCCGGGCGCGTACCTGTCGCACAGCATCTATGGGTTCTTCAACAACGGCGGCGCACGGGCGTACGTCACTCGCGTGGTTGCCACAGGCGGCAAGAACGACGACAAGCCCGCCTCGGCGCAACTCCCGAGCCGCGCCTCCAAGGCCGTGCCCAGCCTGACGATCAGCACCAAAGGCGCACCCTCGAGCGACGTGCAGGTAGATATCACTCGCCCACCGTCGGACGACGTGGACGAGGGCGCGTTCACGCTGAAGGTGAAATTGGGCAGCGTCGAAGAGGTCTATGAGAACGTGGTCCTGGGGAAACCCCCGAAGGGCGCGAAATCCAGGGCTGTGACCGAAGCCGTGGCGCAGAGCCAGATCATCACGATTGTCGAAGAAAAGGCCGCGGGCGCACCCGCCGAGCGCGCCCCGGAACTCGGTAGCTTCGTCATCAAAGCCGCCCAGGGCGGAGCGCTGCCGATGGTTCAGTCCACCCACTTCGTTGGTGATGTCTCCACCCGCACCGGTTTGGAAGGTCTCGAGATCGCTGAGGATGTCACGATCCTGGTGGCCCCCGATCTGATGAGCGCCTACGAGCAGGGCATGATTGACAAGGACGGCGTGAAAGCCGTGCAGATGGCCATGATGAACCACTGCGAGCGCGTGCGTGGGCGCATGGCGATCATTGATCCGCTGCCGAACATGACGCCGCAGGAAGTCAAGAAGTGGCGCGAGAAGGATGCCAATTACGACTCGCAGGCGGCCGCCATGTACTACCCGTGGATCAAAGTCAACGGTCCCGACGGCAAGCCGATGGCCGTGCCACCGTCCGGTCACATGGCGGGCATCTGGGCCAGAAACGACAACGAGCGCGGGGTTCACAAGGCTCCCGCCAACGAGGTCGTGCGCGGCGCGCTCGATCCGGTCACGCCGATCACCAAGGGCGAGCAGGACACGCTCAACCCGAGCGGCGTCAACTGCATCCGCACCTTCACCGGCATGGGCGTGCGCGTCTGGGGAGCCAGAACCTTGTCCTCCGATCCGGCCTGGCGTTACATCAACGTGCGCCGTCTCTTTAATTACGTAGAGAAATCCGTGGAGCGCGGCACGCAGTGGGTCGTCTTCGAGCCGAACGACATGAACCTCTGGGAGCGCGTCAAGCGCGATGTCAACGCCTTCCTGACAGTCGTCTGGCGCGAGGGGGCGCTGTTCGGAGCCTCACCGAACCAGGCCTTCTTCGTGAAGTGCGACGCTGGCAACAACCCGCCTGAAACCCGCGATCTGGGCCGCCTGTACGTCGAAGTCGGTCTGTCCCCGGTCAAACCCGCCGAATTTGTGATCCTGCAATTCTCGCAGTACACCGGCGGCGGCGCGTAACCGAAATCTTCAGTATTTCCTTACTGCGGAAATACGCACGTGGAAATCTTGGACGGTCTCGAGATAGCTGCTTCTGGATTTGAAGCGAAATTCAGAGGTCCGAGTTTTTACCAGGAGACCCTTCAGCAAGAATCCATTGGCTCTTCTCCCACTCGAGCAGATCAGGCTCAGGGGAACACGAAAGGAACTGAATCATGGCAGATACCAAGAACGATCCCGTTAATTCATCATTTTTTATGGTTGATTTCGGCGACAACCGCAAGGGGTACTTCACGTCCGTGTCCGGTGGTGGCAGCGAATTCGAGACGATTCAGCACAAAGAGGTCGGTGAGAAAGGCAAGATCACCTACCGCGCGGTTCCCGGTACGCAGAAGTTCACACCAGTCGAATTGCAACGCGGGATCACGGACAGCTACGAACTCTGGGAATGGTTCGAGAAGATTCAGAACGGCAAGGTCGGCGAGGCCCGTTACGACGGTTCCCTGGTAGCCTTCGATGCCTCCGGCGAAAAAGAGGTGGCGCGTTGGAACATCACCCAGGGTTGGCCCTCCAAACTGACCTTCCCGAAGCTGGATGCCAAGGCGAACGAACTGGCCATGGAATCCATGACGATTCAGCACACCGGCTTCATCCGCGTCAAGCCGGGCGGCTGAGGCAGCCTTGAAACTTTTGGGAAGGGGAACGACGCGTTCCCCTTCCCAGGCGGGTCGTGAAATAGCAACGCGGGGTAGGCTCAGCCCATGAACACTGAATTCTCTTTTTCCCTGCCGATTGGTTACGTTGACGAACACCGCCAGCGCCACCAGCAGGGCGTGATTCGCCTCGCCACGGCCAGAGACGAAATCGAACCGCTGTCCGACCCTCGAGTGAAACACAACGAGCTGTACCTGGGTGTGCTGCTCCTGAGCCGCGTGGTGACGCAACTGGGAAGCTTGGAGGTCGTGACCACGGATGTCATCGAGAACCTGTTCTCCGCCGATTACGCCTACCTTCAAGAGTTGTACTTGCAGTTGAACAGCCGCGACAACGTGATCGAAACGCAGTGCCCGAAATGCGCGCATCGCTTCGAGTTGGACCTGGTACCCGCCGTGGGAGTTGATGCGTGAGTCAGGACAAGGTGGATATCGAAAAATTGGCTGCCGAAGTCTACAAGCTGATGCAGGCAGAAGCCCGGCAAGCCAAGACTCGAGGTCAGAGGGACGCTGGTAGGAAGCGCAGGTGAACCGTGGCAAACAACAGCAAGGATTCTTTCTCGTCGCAGCGCTTCTACGTCTCGATTGACGGCGCGGGCATCGAACAGGCCGTCTTCACCGAAGTGTCCGGCTTGCAATTAGAAATTGAAACGATGGAGTACACCGAGGGCGGGGTCAACGATTTCACCCATCGCCTGCCAGGACGCGTCAAAAGCAGCACCCTGACCTTGAAACGTGGATTGACAAATAAGAATGATTTTTTGCAGTGGCTCTCTGACGTGTCCTTGGGAACGATCAAGCGCCGAAGCTTGACGATCATCATGTACGACGCCAAAGGCGAGGAGTTACAACGCTGGAATTTCAACGGGGCCTATCCCACAAAGTGGAGCGGCCCGCAGTTCACCATGGCCTCCAATGCGATTGCGATTGAGAGCATTGAGTTTGCTCACGGGGGCATGCAGCTCCCGAAGAAATAATAGATACCGACCATGACCGGGTTGCTCGAGCGTGTCCAACGAAATCGCGCCTTTGCGCGCAGGGTGTACGCGGCGCACACCCTGGCGTTACGTCAGGGCGTGCCGCAGGTGTTGCGGCCGCTCGAGCTGCAACAGGTCTCAATCGCGGCATCGCAACGCAGGGCGGTCACGCCTCAGCTAGCTGTCGGTCTACCGCCGAGAACAATCCAGACACGGTCACCCGCCAGCCTCGAGCCTTCAGTCTTCAGCCCCAGTTCCTTTGAGCCAAGGCTGTCAGACGCTGCCGAGCAGGTCACAGGTCCAGAGGCGTCTAGTCTCACGAGCCTGGCAGAGTTTGAGGATGCAGCGCTTGAGAATGCGGCGCTCGAGAATGCGGCGCTCGAGGGGGCTGAGAATGAGGCAGGTCTTCCTACAAACATGTCCGAGATGGAGGACGCCGCGCTCGAGCCGGATGGGAATGAGGCGGCTGAACCCATTACCGCAACGCAGTTACCATCGGCGTTTTCAGAGAACGACTCGAGCGCGGCGAGGCAAGACTCTGACGCGCCCGCGCTGGTCTCCGATGCCGCCAGGTCAAGCCCCGCAAACCCTCGAGCTGAGGTGGCCGCGAAACTGGCCGCATTGGAACCGCTCGAGACCTCAGAGGTTCAGTCGCAGCTCGCACCGCCCGCGCGAACTGCGGACGCACCCGTGGTCGAAGCGGGAACGAACGAACGATCTCAACTGAAATCCGGAACAACTTTTGAGGCGGACCTCGAGATCGCCCTTGAGGCAAAGGAGCCGGAGCAGCCCGAGCTGACGGCAACCCCGGCCCTCCCAGCAGTGACGCCGGAAACGCTCGAGTCGCAGCCAAGTGCGGAAGAGTCGCAGAGTGCAGCCTCGTTATTGACGCGCACCGATTTGATGCGCCCTGGACTGACACCCGCCGAGGCTGCCACCGTCTTGCGCTCGCTTGATGCTCCCGAAACCGTCACCGCCATGCCAGCAAGACTCGAGGCTCCGTTAGATCCGTTAGAGACGTTGACCCGCCAGATCAGTGGCTCCGGCGATCTGACCAAGGCTAGCCTGGCAAGCGCGGCTCCAGGCGAGGCAGAACAGCTCCAGGCGAACCTCGAGCCGGAGTTGAATTCGGGACCGACCGAAACTACGCGTGCCAACGCGTCGGAACCCGTGGCAGCGGTCGAAACATCAGCCTCGGAACCAGCAATCGCAACAGCGCCCACCCCAGCCGCCCTCGAACCTGGAGTCTCGAGGGCGGCTGGGGTGAAGCGGTCGGTCGGGCAAGCAGAAACAACCCCGAACACGCCCAACCTCGAGACGCCAGTCTCGCCTGAGATCCCTGTATTGCAAACACCCGCACCGCAAACGCAAACACCGCCCGGAGCGCGATTCATCGCGGTCGAAGAGGTCCAGGCGAAACCGCCGCGCAACATGCCACCGCGTAGTGTGTCGTCACGCACCCCACCCCAAGAGGATTCGCCACTCGCTCAATCGCCAGAGGCATCCGTTGCACAGTCAGCCGCTACACAGGCATCTGCTACACAGTCGGCCACCCCGTCATCGTCTCAGTCCAACCCACCGGAAGCGAACACGGTCGGTCTGCCAGCCATCGAAGCACCCGTGACCGGGGCGGACAGCGGTCAACGCAGTCTCAGGGACTGGGGACGCCTCCTGCAAGAGCGCTTCTCACCGGAGGCACCCGCCGACCCCGAGCGTGAACCGACTGAAACGCAGAACACAGATTCGAACACAGACGCAACCCCCGCCCAGGCGCTCCCGGATGACGGGGGGCGCTCAAGCCCCGGTCGTTCCTTCCGTGCCTCGCTGCCACCGCAGGAGACCGTGCCGGAAGCCAGTGCTGATGAGGCGGGAGCGGGGGTCGCGGAGACTGCGGAAAGCAACGCCGGGCCGCGCACGCTCAAGGACTGGGGGCGCACGCTTCGGCAACTCTTTTCCCCCGAAGACGCAGCCCCAACCGACAGCCAGGCAACCCGGCGTCCGAGCGCCAACCCAGATCCGGTTCAACAGGTCTCGCAACCCGTCGCACCTCGAGTCGCAACGCCAGGAGTCGCAACGTCACGGGCGCAGAACATTGTGCAGAAGATCGCGCCGAACCGCAGCTCCAGCAGTCAGCCCGAGGCCCCTCGAGCGGGTTCGTCGCGGCGTTTCGTCGAACCGCGCCAGACGCAAACGCCCGCCCGCCCGCCTTCCAGTGGGCAACGCTCGAGCACGCAAGCTCCGAACCCGCAACCCAGCCCGCAGCAGAACACGCTCTCGCGCAACCCCTCCCGAACCGGACCGAGCGGTGAGTTCACGACCTCGACCGCTGCGCCCCCCACAGACTCACCCGTTCTTTCGTCGCAACTCGAGTCGTCTCAGCTCGAGCGCCCGGCAATTGATCCCGCGATCCCACCCAACCCAACACCAGGGAATGACGCCGCTCAGAGTCCAGCACCCGAGCACGCGCCGCTCGAGCGGGTAGAACTGAGCGGTCACACGCGGCGCTTCCTCGAGCCGCTGGTTGGATTCGATCCGGGTGCGGTCAACGTCTACACCGGGGACGCGGTGACAGAAATCGCCCGCGACCTGCGGGCGGACGCCGCCGCCGTGGATGGCGATGTCCTGCTGCCAAACGCCACTAACCTCGAATCACCAGGGCAACTGGGTTTGTTGGCGCACGAGTTGGTTCACGTGCCGCAGCAGCGCCGCTTCGCCCCGGCCCGCAGTACTGACTCCGATCAACCCGCCCCGCCAGGTCAGCCGGGCAACATCAGCGCCTCGAGCGCCCCGGTCGTGAGCGACACGGCGAGCTGGACTTCCGAGGAGAGTCGGGCCCGTCTAGCTGAGGCTCGAGTCGCGCGATTAGCGGGCGGTGAATCTGCTTCGCTCGCGCCCGCCGCCGGTCGCTGGAACGGCCTGCCCGCGCCGTGGGAACCGATGCCTGACCTGGGCGCACCTGTGAATCACACGGCGACCAGCGACAACGTGATTTCCCTGATTGGATCGGGATTGTCCAACGATGCCTGGGGCGACACGGCCACCAGCACCAGCGCCCCCTCGAGCGGTTTAGCACCCAGCCCATCTGTCTCTGGCAGCTCGAGCGCGTCCGGTGCAAGCTCTTCCAGTGGTGCGCAGCTCGCCGAGCAGGACCGTGAACTGCCCCAGGGCGAAGCCGCGTCCCAGTCTGGCGCTGGAGCCGCGCCCGATCTCGAGGGGTTGGCGCGACAAGTCTACGACGTGTTGAAGCGCAAATTAGCCCACGAACGACGGCGAGGTGGTTAGCGGTGACGCGACAACCCCAGCTAGTGCAACCCTCTCGAGCCTGCGAACACCCCCTAGCCCAACCCCGGAGAAACGACCATGAGTGACAGCGGACAAGCCCCGACGAAAGCCCGCATCCAGATTCTGGAAGGGAAAGACGAGAACACGGCCATCGAGTGCCTGTTCAACCCCAAGGAGTACACGATCCAGAAGCAGGTCGAATGGAACGCGCCGTCCGGGGCGGGCAAGAACACCAACAAGCTGGAATTCAAGGCTGGCAAACCCGCCACGATGCAGGTGGAACTGTTTTTCGATACCTATGAGCTGAGCGACCGCGATGTCACGAAGTACACCAAGAAAATTTTCGATCTGATGCTGGTGGACGATTCGTTGACCAACAAGAAATCCAAGAAGGGGCGTCCCCCGAAGGTGCTGTTCATGTGGGGCATGGATCGCACCAGCGCCAAGTTCATCTTCCAGTCGGTCGTGCAAAGCGTTTCCGCCAAGTACACGCTGTTTCTCTCCGATGGCACGCCCGTGCGAGCCACGTTGACGGTCGCGCTGATGCAGATTGAGGACGGCACCGACCTGGGATCGCAGAACCCGACCTCCGGCGGTGAGGGCGGCGAGCGCCTGTGGACGGTCCGCGAGGGCGACAACCTGGGGTATATCGCCTATAAGACGATGGGGGAAACGGCCGCCTGGCGCAGCATCGCGGCCGCCAATCGGCTCGGGGCCGTGCGCCACTTGGCGGCCGGGACCGTCCTGGTGATCCCGAATGCCTGACGGCGCAAACCAGTACCAACCGCACATCTTCTTCAAGCTGAACGGCTCTGATGCCCCGGCTGACATGCAGAGCAGCCTGTTAGAGATGCACATTGACTCGAGCCTGCACCTGCCGGACGCCGCAACGATTGTACTGACCGATAACAATACCAAATGGGCCGATCACGCGGATGTCATGCCGGGCAAAACCTTGCAGATCATCTCCCGCAACGGCGAGGTCGAGGACACGATTTTTGACGGTGAGATCGTTGGCTTGGAACCGAGTTTCGGCGCGGCCGAACAGAAGGTCACAATCAGCGCCTTCGACCGCTTGCATCGGCTGAGTCGGGGCCGAAGCGCCAAAACATTTGTGCAAATGACCGACAGTGACATCATGAAGAAGATCATCAGTGATTCCGGGCTGGACGCCGACGTGACCAGCACCTCCGAGGTTCACGATCACGTCTTCCAATCCAACCAGACCAACTTGGAATTTTTGCAGGCTCGAGCCGCCGCGTTGGGCTATTACTTGTACGCGGAGGGCAAGAAGATTCACTGCGGGCCACCGAACCGAGACGCGCCCGCCCTCCCAATGAAACTCCACACCGAACTGAGCGAGTTCTACCCCCGGCTCTCCACGTCCGGGCAGGTCTCCAAGGTTCAGGCCAGAGGCTGGGACATCAGAAATAAAACCGTCGTTCTCGGCGAGGCCACGAAAGGCGAGATCGCACCGAAAACCGGCGTGGCCGAATCCGGGGGCGGCCTGGCGCAGTCGGCCCACTCCACCACCGCCAACTTCCTGGTCAACGACCCAGTGGTTCGCACCCAGGCGGCCGCTGAGAAACTCGCCAAGGCCGTAGCCAACCGGCTCGAGGGGCGATTCATTGAGGCCGACGGCGTGGCGGTCGGCAACCCGCACCTGCTGGCGGGCACGAAAATCAAAATAGAGGGCGTCGGGACGCGCTTCAGCGGCGAGTACTTCGTGACCTCCTCGAGTCACAGTTTCAGCGCGGGCGGCGGGTACACCACAAAATTCACCGTCTCCGGGCACGACGCGCAGAACCTGGTCAGTTTGCTGTCCCCCGACCGCGAGTTTCGCGCCCCGAGCACGATGGCCGTGGCCATCGTGACCGACAACAACGACCCGGAGAACATGGGCCGGGTGAAACTGAAGTACCCGTGGCTGACCGAGGAGCAGGGCAGTCACTGGGCGCGGGCAATCGGAGCCGGAGCCGGGGACAAGCGCGGCATGTTGTTCGTCCCAGAGGTCGGCGACGAGGTGCTGGTCGGCTTCGAGCACGGCGACATTGATTTCCCCTGCGTGCTGGGCGGCCTGTGGAACGGCAAGGACGCGCCGCCGCTGCCGTCAGGCGAATCCGTGAAAAACGGTAAAACCGATCAGCGCGTGATCCGGTCCCGCACCGGGCACGTGATTATCCTGAACGACTCCGACGACAAGCCCAGCATCACCATCCGCGACAAGACAGAAAAAAACTTGATCAACATTGATTCCTCGAGCAACGCCATGAAAATTCAGATCGAGGGCGATATTGACATTAGCGCCAAGGGCAACATCAAGATTGACAGCCAGAAAGCGATTGAAATTACCGCTTCCTCCGACATCAAAATCAACGGTTCGACTGGCGTCAAAGTGGACGGTGGTCCGACCGTGGATGTCAAAGCGACCAGCATCGCGGTCAAAGCCGATGCCTCGCTGGACCTGAAAGCCAATGGCACAGCCAATCTCGAGGCTTCGGGCATGACCAATATCAAGGGTGGACTGGTGAAGATCAACTGAGTTTGAGACGGGGAATTTGTTTTCTAAAGGACACATCCATGAATGATCGGAAAACCACCTGATGCCCACCGGTCCCGCCGCTCGAGTCGGTGACCCCCACGTCTGCCCGATGGTGACAGGCCTCGTGCCGCACGTCGGTGGTCCGATCCTGCCACCGGGTTGCCCGACGGTACTAATTGGCAACATGCCCGCCGCTCGGGTCGGAGACATGCTGACCTGCGTCGGGCCGCCAGACGTGATTGCGATGGGTTCCGCGACGGTCTTGATTGGGAACATGCCCGCCGCACGAATGGGCGATATGACAGCCCACGGGGGTTCAATCGTGATGGGCTTTCCAACGGTCATCATCGGCGGTTAGGACGCGATCAGATTCTCGAGCAGGAAAGACTTGGGAAGTGATGACGAAGCAACGGTTTGACAGGAGCGATTGACTGTGACGACGAACGATTTTCTCGGGGTGGGCTGGGCGTTTCCGGTGGCCGTGGATGCCAGGGGCCGGGTGGCGCTGGCGCGTCAGGTCACGGACATTGAACAGGCCATCACGATCATCCTGATGACCCCAAAGGGTCAGCGCGTGATGCGCCCGGAGTTCGGGTGTCAGATTCACGACTTGATTTTTGCGCCGAACGACGCGAACACCTGGGGTCTGGCGGAGTACTACGTGGAGGAAGCCCTGCGCTTCTGGGAACCTCGGATTGAGGTCATAGACGTGATCGCTCGCAGTGACCCGGACAACAACGAACGCATGAACGTGCGAATTGAATACGTCGTCAAGAAAACCCTGGATCGTCGCACCCTGGTCTTCCCGTTCTACCGCATCCCCGGCGAGTAACCCTCTTCGCCTCGAGCGTCACAGCTCGAGGTTCGTCATCAAACGTCAGTCGTATGGAGGCTCACCCCTATGGCACTGCCCGAAATCAGTTTGGACGATCGCAAATTTCAAGACATCGTGGATCAAGCCAAACGCATGATTCCGCAGTACTGCCCGGAGTGGACCGATCACAACGTCTCCGATCCCGGCGTGGCTTTGATCGAACTGTTCGCCTGGATGACAGATTTACTGCTGTACCGCGTCAATCAGGTTCCCGACAAGATGTACACCAAATTCTTGGAACTGATGGGCATGAGTTTGGAACCGCCCAGGGCCGCGATCGTGCCGGTCACGTTTTACCTGACGGCCGCGCAGGCCAGTGACCTCAGCATCCAAGAGGGCGCGGAGGTCGCCACGGTTCGCACCGAGACGAGTCAGGCGATCACCTTCAGCACCGAAGCCACACTGACAGTTCGCCCGCCGAAACTCTTGGGAGCCTTCACGCGCGGCGCGGCCCAGGCCCGCGAAGCGCCGTGGCTGCGGCACGACTTGAAGCGGCTCGAGTTGCCAGGGCAGCGCTTGACACTGTTCACCACGCCGCCACAACCGAACGACGCGTTTTACATCGCGCTGGAACGCGATCACAGCCATCACGTGCTGGCGCTCTTATTGGACTGCGAGGTCGCGGGCGGCGCGGGCGTGGACCCGACCAACCCACCGACCCGCTGGGAGGTCTGGCAGGGCCCGACGACCCAGTGGGTTCCGTGCGAACTCGAGTACGACGGCACGGGCGGCTTCAACCAGAGCGGTGAGGTGATCTTGCACCTACCGCAGATGCAGTCTCGGGCCTTTCAGAACCTGGAAGCCTTCTGGCTTCGGGTGCGCCTGACCGAGGTGCAAACCACGCAAGGCTACCGCGTCTCGCCGGAGTTAGAAGGTTTCACGCTGGAATCGCGCGGCGGCACGGTCGGGGCGCGCCACGCGATCACCGTGCAAAACGAGGTGCTGGGCATCAGCGAGGGCACGCCGGGTCAGAAGTTCAGGACGCTGCAAGCGCCGCTCCTGTCCCGCGACTCGAGCCGGGACTTCGTGACCGTGGAGGCGGGCGGCGGCGTTGAAGCCTGGGCGGAGGTCGGTGATTTCGCCGATTCCAACAAGGAGGACCGCCACTACACCCTGGACAGTCTGTCGGGAGAGGTCACCTTCGCGCCGACCCTGCCGCAACCCGATGGCAGCGTCTACACCTTTGGGACCGTCCCGCCGAAGAACGCGACCGTGCGATTCAACCGCTACCAGTACGGCGGCGGCGTGATCGGCAACGTCCCGGTCGGGGCGCTGAGCGTCTTAAAAACCAGCATCCCATTCGTGGCCAGGGTTATCAACCGCGCCCCGGCCGCCGGGGGGCGCGACGCGCAATCCTTGGAGGACGCGAAACTGCGCGCCCCGGAATTTTTGCGAACCCGCACCCGGGCCGTGGCCGCCGACGATTACGAAACCCTGGCGACTCGAGTGCCGGGTGTCGCCAGGGCGTACTGTCTGACTCCGGGCGACGCCAACAGCCCGAACGCGGTCAAACCGGGCACGGTCACCTTGATCGTGCTACCCAGCACCGACAACACGACCGGGCGGGTACTGAACGAATCCATGACGCTTTCCGCCGAAACCAGAGCCGAGGTGTTTGAACTCTTAAAGCACCGCATCCTGGTCGGAACAGCCCTGGAGGTGCGCGGACCGAAGCTGATCTTCGTGTCTGTGGAAGCCAAGCTGCGCGTGCCCGTCGGAACCGATCCGGCAGTGCTGGCAGACGTGGAAGCCCAGGCATCGGCGGTGCTGTACCAGTTTCTGAACCCATATACCGGCGGCCCCAGAGGGCGCGGCTACCCGTTCGGGCGCGACCTGCATCAGCCGGAACTCGTGGCGCTGCTGCAACGCATCCCAATGGTCGAATACGTCGAAGAGGTGCGCGTCGGCATCAGCGATCCCGGCAGCAACCAGCCGCCGCGACCCGTGCCGAATCACCTCGAGGTGGCCCCAGGAGAACTCTTAGCCTCAGAAAACCATCGCGTGCGAGCCGTGGTGCGAGGCGAGGCGGGGTAGGGGGAATTTCCATACTCGAGAAGCACCCAACAAGGTCTTAGAGAAACGCCCGCAAAACCTCGAGTTGAATTCGGGCCGATATCCAAAGGCTGGCCAGGTGCGCCTTACCCGATATCAAAATCTTGGACCCGGAACTGAAGTTTGTAAAACCCGCCACTCCCCTCGAGCGACGAACAACGTCCAAGTTTTGACTGACATAAACAACCCCAGGTTTGCAACACCCCGAATTCAAAGAAAACGACGAACAAAGTCCAAGTTTTAACTGGGAGTAAGTATGGCCAAAAGCGCGCAAATTATCGTGCAGTTTCAGGGGCAGGTGGTGTTCACCACGGCGCTCGAGGGGGTGTTGACAGTCGGTCGGAGCGCCGATAACAACTTGCCTTTGGGCTTGCCGGGGGTGTCGCGCAAACACGCGGAGATTCGGTTGACCCCGGCGGGGCCGGTGATCGTGGATTTGAACTCAGAGAAAGGCACGTTCGTAGCGGGCAACAAATTAGAGCCTGACCGCCCGTATCCGTTGCTGCCGGGGTTGCCGATTCAGATCGGGCCATACGTGCTGAGTTACGAACCCGGCGAGGGGTCGCCGAACCTGAAGGAAGAACCTGACCTCGAGCCACCCGAGGAACTGGTGACGGAGCCGTACACACCGCCGCCGCCACCGCCGCCGCTTCCCCCGGCGCGGCCGATGCTGCCCGCCCTGAAAACCACTGAGGTCACGGCGCTGTACATGCGTGACCTGCCGGTGATCTATCACAATCAGGATTTTCTGCACCGCTATCTGATGATCTTCCAGAACCTCTGGGAGCCGTTGGAATGGCGTCAGGATCACGTGCATCTGTACTTTGATCCGCGAACCGCACCGGCTCAGATGTTGAGCTGGATCGCCACCTGGTTGGGCTTTCCCGTGCCGGAGCACTGGCCGGAGGCGCGTCGCCGCCGCGTGCTGTTAGAGGCGATGGATCTGCTACGGATGCGTGGCACGCTGTACGGCTTGTCGCGCACGATAGAACTCTGCACCGGCTTCACCCCGGACATTCAGAACGATCCAAAGCAACCGTTCGTGTTCAACGTCAAGATCAACCCGTCCGAGGGCGCGAGCGTGCCGATGGATTTGCTGCACGAATTGATTCGCACCCACAAACCCGCGCCGTGTTCGTACACACTGGAGATCGGCGGGCAACCGAAGAAGCGCAAGTCCAAAGCCGCGACCGCCGCCTGAACCTCGAGTCTTAGACCACGTTTAGGATTTTCCTAGATACGGTATTGAACGCCAACCAAACCGCTGAACCATAATGACAAACAGTTACTGATAACGGCACGATTCGGCTACCTAACGCATGCGTCACAGACGCACTATATTGCCTTAAAACGTTAACCTGAACATGCCGAACTCAGTAGGTTCGCTCTGCAACGGTGAAAACGCACCTAAGTGACCTGAGCACTACCACCTGAAAGGAGCTTGAGCAGTGGACTTGCGTTCCTTTCAAAACGAGGTGGTCAACTCGCAAGTATTCATTTTCGAGTGCCGCTTTTTCTAAAGTAACTTATATCATCGCTAGATCGGGTCCCAACAGAGCGTTCACGGCTCTCCGAGCCGCTCGAGCGCCGTTCCGAGGGACGATCACCGGGAACCAGTGCTGGGTTCGACCCAGCCAACAAATCCCCCGAGATGACGGCCGCCTTCGCCATGCTCTCCATCAATGGCGCTGGAACCCTCGAGGAGCAGATCGCGGCCGCGTTTCGATCCGTGAAAGCTTTGCTGGACGCTCGAAATTTCACGGCAGCCGCCGCACGCCTGAAGGGGCTTCGCTCGTCCGTGCTGCGCCCGGTGCTCGAGAAAATCCTCGGTTCCGCTGGGACAGCCAACGCGCAATCGGTGACGCTCGATCAGCTACTCGGGATCGTGCAGGGATCGCTGAAGCAGATTCCACCGGCGGCACTGGACATCATGAAAGCCCAGCAGGGTTTCAAGGCGGGCAAGTGGGACCCGAAGAAACAACCCAAAAGCATGTACATCGGCAATAAGGTTCACCAAGCGATTGCCGAGCGCTACATTCTCGAAAACCCCGGAGATGTCGTGTTCACCAACGACATCTCGATGGGTCAGATTCTGAAAGACGGCTTTCGGGCCGCCAGTTCCGCCCTGAGCGCCAAGCAAAAGGCAATGCAGCCAGACATCCTCAACGTTACCAAGCGCCACCTGTACGAGATCAAACCGGAGAAGCTGGTGGCTGACGCCGTGATCGAGCGTGACATCTACATGACCGTCTTTGAAACCGCTGGCGTTCCAATCGAACGCGGACCCATGACCGCGCCCGGCGCGAACGGAGTAGTAGTAGTGGAGCCCCCGGAGGCCACGCGCTGTACTATTCGCCATTGCCCGGTGTAATCCTCTACCGGATGCGAAAGGGGGACTTCGACCCCGCCAAAGTGCCGCTGCCCGTGGCCGGTCGCCTGCCCGCCAAGGACGAGTCAGAGCAGGAAACGCCGGGCCGCGCTGGCGCTCCGGCGCTCGCAGCCGAAGGGACCAGCGCGATCATTGCCGAACTCGAGCGGGCCACCGGACTGACCGGGTTGGCGCTGCTGCTGTACATCATCGTGTCCGAGGGCAGCCGGATCGCCTTCCCGCCCCGCAACCTCATCCCGCTACCCTAAACTGGATACCTCGAGGAGGGCCCGTGAACATTCCACAGAAGTTGTACGGAACCTATAAAACTGTGGCCAGCGAAACCCGGCGAGCGGTGACGCGCATTGTCAAGGGGGTGAACCTCAGCGAGGCTCTAAACACGAACGAAACCTTCGAGACGGGCAACCTGCCGGGTCAGATCATGATCGAGCGTCCCTACCCGGGCGAGGGTGAAGAGCCAGGGTTTTACGTCTGCGCCCTGGGCGAACTGCTCGGTCACGGGCGCAATCCCGTGCGACGCTTCAGCTTGGAACGCGAAGCGGTTCTGTTCGATCAGCTTCTCGAGACGCCATGGGGCCTGACGACGCTTCTGGGACGGCACAATGGGCAGCTCTGGCTGGTGGATTCACCGGAGCGCATGAGGCAGTACCTCGCGGCCCTAGAACGTCACCGCGCGGCACTCGATGCGGTTGGCGCTCGCTTCTCCGGGGGGACAAGCGGTGACTCGAGTAAACCCTGGTGGAACTTCCCAGGGGGCGCAATCTTCGCGCTGGCGAACCTCGGCGTGGTTCGAGCTGATCTTGACGGTTTGATGGATTCCGGCACGATTCCCGCCTGGCGGCGCACCAGACAGATACTCGCGGCCGACTAGGCTACGTTAACTTTTGAAACCAGTCCTGAAAAGACGAAGTACTCAGTCATCATTTTAGTGGCTTTTTTTGCGTCACTGACACCGTAAAACCCAGCTTTTCACTCCTCAGGTCAACAACCCGAGTATCATGACCTGTCACGTTGGTCACAAAGCACTTTTCACAGAGGACGGCAACGAATGGATGAACTGGTCGGTCAGACGCTCGGACGGTACAGGCTCGAGGCTTCGATGCGAGCCGGGCACAGCGGGCAGTTGTTTCGCGCCAAGGACACGGAGTCCGGGCGGGATGTGGCGCTGAAGCTGTTCAAACCCAATCCCTTGCAGGATCAGTTGAAGGCGGCCCTGCAACCGCTGCTAGGCTTGAAGCAGACAAACATCGTCGAAACCTTGGAAATCAGCGAGGCGGGCAGCCAGCTTTACATGGTCACCGAGTTCGTGCCCGGCGGGTCGCTGACCACCCTGCTGAGCCGCTACGGCCGGGATAACAAGACGCTGGAAATGCCGTTGGCGCTGAGCTTGATGCGCCAGGCGGCCGACGGCTTGACGTTTGCCCACGGTAAGGGCATCATTCACGGCGATCTGAAGCCGGATAATCTGCTGCTGTCCGTGCCCGCCACGACGCAGCAACTCTCGCGGTCGTACACGTTGAAAATCGGTGACTTCTCGGTGGCGCGTTTCGCCAGCGATGTCGCCATCACGCAGGACGAGCTGGTCGTCAGCAACCCGGCGTACATGTCGCCGGAGCAGTGCCAGGGCTTGCCGTCAGACGCCCGCACCGACCTGTACTCGTTCGGGATTCTGCTGTATGAGACCATGACCGGGTTACTGCCGTTCGAGGTGAAGAACATCGGCGAGGCGGCAATCAAACACCTCTACGCCGCACCGCGCAGCCCCAGAGAACTGCGCCCGGAACTCTCGACCGACCTCGAGGCGCTGATTCTGCGCTTGCTGGCGAAGAACCCCGCGGATCGCTACGCCAGCGCCGCCGAGGTACGCGATGCCTTGCAGGGGATGCTGGAACGAATTGAGCCGCAGGGGCCACCGCCGACGCTAGTTCGGAACGCTACGGATGCGCTCGCCACCATGCCGAACATCCCGGAGTTGCCCGAAACCAGTGACACGCCCAGGGTCACCGTGGCCGATCAGTTCGGGCGCATCGTCAAGGTCTTGCCGCTGACCAGTGCCGGGATTCGCGTCGGTCGCCTCGAGTTCAACGAGGCGCGGCTAGAAGACGACGACGTATCGCGTCAACACATGCGAATTGATTGGAACGGCGAGCAGGCGTACATCACCGATCTGGGGTCCAGCAACGGCACGATTCTGGCCAATCAGCGCCTCTTGCCGCAAAACCCGGTGAGCTGGTCGTTCAGGAGCGTCGTCTCGGTCGGGTCCTACTGGCTACGACTCGAGGGACCGGAGCTGGCCGCAAAGATGATGGTCGGGCTGGCACTGGACGCGGCCAGCGAAAAGCTGACGCTGCAAGCCGGATCGGCCGGGGTGATCCGGGTCACGGTCGCCAATCTGGGACGGCTGGTGGATCACTTCAACTTCTCCATCAAGGGCATCCCGGAAGCCTGGGTGCGCGGCCCGGCCGACGCGGTGCAACTGAACCCCGGCGTGCAAACGGCCGTGATGCTGACGATCATGCCGCCCCGCTCGAGCGCCGCCAAAGCTGGAACTAACGAGATCAGCGTCGTCGCCACCTCGCGCGAACACCCGGAGAACACCGCCAGCGCTAAGGCATTGCTCACGATTGAACCCTTCGCGCAGACCAATCTGTCCCTGAAACCGATGCGGCGCAGCGCCCGCACCAAAACGAACTACACCACGACGCTTAGCAACAACGGCAACGCCAAGCTGTACTACGCGCTCTACTGCGAGGAGGACGAGCCGCAACTGGGCTTCAAGTTCGCGGAACCGCTCTTCACCCTGGACCCCGGCCAGACGAAGGACGTTCCGCTCGAGGTGACGGCTTCCTTCAAGCTGCTGGGCGGGACGCAACTCAGAAACTTCCGGGTGATCGCCCGGAGCGCCACGCGCCCGATCACCTTTCCGACCCCCGGCGTGAAAACGGCTGTGCCCGTCATGAACCCGCAGGAGATGGCGGCCGATGCCGCCCAGCGGGCGCAAGCGCGCATGGAGAACGCCACCGACCGTGGCGGCAACCAAGCCTTGCAACAGGCGCAGAACGCCATGCTCGGCCAGGGCAAGCTGGACTTGAACACGATTGCCGAAACCACGCAGCGCCAGATCGGGCAGGACATGAAGGGCATCGGGCTGCAAACCGCGCAGGCCGCCCAGGGCAAGCTGCTCGAGGCGGGTCGGAAGGCACTGGCCGGAAAACGCAACGCCCAACTGGCTCCGATCGTTCCAGAGGACGCGGTCATCGCCGGTGGCGATCCGATACCGCTGATGGCGCAGCTCGGGCATCAAGCGCTGCTGCCATTCTGGGTTCCGCCCGCGATTCTGGCCCTGTTAGCGCTGCTGTTCTTTATCTTCAACCGTCCGCCCGTCATCACCAGCTTCGAGGCGGCCACGTTGCAACCATTTCTGAACACCGCGACGCCGCTTCGTTTCGAGGTGGGCGGCACGAACCGAGTGGAACTCCAGATCGGGACGAACCCGCCCGTCCCGGTGGACGCCAGCAAGAAAGTTTTCTTGCTTCCAGGCTTCAAGGACACGGCACCCGTCAAGCTGACCCTGCTGGCTCGAGGTAACTTTGGCACGACCGCGCAAAAGGAAATTACGCTCACACCGCAAGCCAAAGCTCCGACCGTGACCGAGTTCCGCGCCAGTCCGCCGCAACTGATTCGCGGTCAGCCGGTGCGCCTGTTCTACGAGGTGAAGGATGCCGAGCAAGTCTCATTGGACAAAGGTGACGGACAACCGCCCGTAATTTTGAAAAAGTTCAAAGGCATCGTGATTGACAAACCGACTGACCCACGCACGTACACGTTGATCGCCAAGAACCGTGACAAATCGATATCGCAAAAACTGGATATTGCCGTGAACGTGTTACCGCCGGTCATCCTGGGTTTCAAGGTGTCACGCAAGATCGTCCGCAACTTGGATCTCGAGGTTCTGCTCGAGTGGAAGACCCGCAACGCCTCAGATGTTGAGGTGACCGATTTGGGGAACGGGTTACCACCCTCGAGCACGCAACGCGTCGCCGCGCCTGATGCCACCAAGACCTATCGCTTGACGGTGCGGAATTCCAAAGGCGTCACGAAATTCGTGGATCGTCAGGTCTTGGTGGTTGATCCCCCGCCACCACCGCCCGTCGCTGTAGTGCAACCACAGCCACAACCACAACCACAGCCACAACCACAACCACAGCCACAACCACAACCACAACCACAACCACAACCACAACCACAACCACAACCACAGCCACAACCACAGCCACAACCACAGCCACAGCCACAACCACAACCACAACCACAACCACAGCCACAACCACAACCACAACCACAACCACAACCACAACCACAACCACAACCACAACCACAACCACAACCACGGCCACAACCACAACCACAACCACAACCACAGCCACACCACAACCACAACCACAACCACAGCCACAACCACAACCACAACCACGGCCACAACCACAGCCTCGTGTGGATGGCGGACCGATGGCGGGAACTTGGTATCACAACTTCGGTACCCTCGAGTTGACCCAGGCGGGCAACAAAGTCACGGGAACCTTCAACGACGCGCTGACCAAGAAGAGCAGCAAACTCGAGGCGAGTCTGGACGGTGCGTTGCTGCGCGGCACGTACAACAATGGTCAGGCGTTTACCTGGACGGTCAAGGACGGAACCTTCAACGGGACCACCCAAGATGGGACACGCTGGTGCGGGGCTAAGACGGGTGTGGCCCTGCCCGAGGGTTGCGGCTTCAGCGGGTCCTGGTTCGCTGCGCTCGGTGGTACGGCCAGCGAAAGCAACTGCCCGATGAAACTCGTCCAGACAGGTCTAAAAATAGACGGTACCTACTGCAATGGGACGATGGCCGCCACGATTGAATACAAACAGGGCAAGATCGTGGCGACGGGAGAGTTCAAACGCACCGATGGTCGCAGTGCGGGCGTCGTCACGTTCTCCATGAACAGCCTCGAGTCCGTCCAATTCCAGGGCAGCGCTCAGCAGACGAAGTTGGATGGTAAACCGGTTTCTCTGAACCGACAAACGGTGCAGTGGTGCGGCTGGCGGAGCGGCTTCAACGCGCCATCCCCTTGCTTGCTGAACCCCTGACCCAAGACCGTCACGAAAGCGGGGCAGTGCTCATCGGCACTGCCCCGCTTTTCGTCCCCCACCGGCTCACTCGAGAATCACGTCGTAATGTTCGCTGGGGACTTCTAATTTAACCTTGCGCGGTTTCTGCCCGTCCAAGTTCACCTCGAGTTGCATTACGCCCTCTGGCACGCTGACGATCACGAAACGCCCGTTCTGATCGGTGCGAATCTCCGTGCCATTTCGCATCACCCTGGCGTTCTGCATCGGTGCGCCGAGCTTGTCCACGACGCGCCCACCGATGTGATGAAAGGCGTCCGCGAACACCCCTTCGACGGTGTTGTAGCGCAAGGTTCGCGTCAGCACGAGCGGCGCGGTGAACTCAGTTTCTAGGTCCACCGGGACGGTCAATACGTACAATAGTGACGGGCGCGGCGCGGTCTCTAAGGAGTTCCACAGGTCAATTGGGCGCGGCCCGTCATCGGGCTGACTGACCCGACCTCGGAGCGGAATCTCGAGCCGCTTGACGTTTTCGGAGATAAATTCTTCTGGAATGACCGGGGTTCGCAGCAGCGCACTCATGACGCGCCACAGCAGATGGTGTTCGTCCTCAATAACGGTGCTGATGGCGCTGACCATGTAGTTCAGGTTGAACCGCCTTGGGGCGGGCCGCTTGACCGAGATCGTGTTGCCGTTCGCGCCGCGCACCTGCACGGCTTCCATGGCTGATTGGCGCAACTCCGTGTTCTCTTCCAAGTCGTACAGGAAGAAGCTGATGGTCGGTTTGGTGCGCGAGTTGATCCACTCCTTGGCGGGCGCATCGAATTGAATTTCGACCTCGCTCGGGTCCAGGCGGGCGCGCTCGAAGATCATTTGACGCAAGGTTTGATTGATGTCTGAAAGCATGGTTATTCAGGGACTCCGTACAGGCCGCGCACGCCACTGTCCAGCCAGTTGTACGCGCTCGAGGCTCCGCCCGCGATGCCGTTGCCCGCCCAGCTCGCGGCGTCCACGAGACCGCCGCCCAGACCGCCGAGCGCCCCGACGGTCCCAATGGCCGCCTCGTCCACCAGCGCACCGGCCGACAGCGCGCCGTGACCCCAGGTCAGCGGGTTCAGCGTGGTTTTATCCCACTCGTCTTGACGCATTTCGTCCAGTTGCAGCGTCATGGACCTCGAGCCTTCACCGAGCAAGTTATTGGTCAGGAACCGGTCAAACCCGCCGACGGTATCCTCTGTGTGACCCCCGACCGAGGTGTGTTCGCTGAGGTAATGCCCGACGCCCATACCTGCCAGGCCTGCGCCCAGAACCGCCGCGCCCGGCCCGAGGGCCGCCGCACCGCTCATGCCTGCCCCACCGACAGCCGCACCCGCCTCCATACCGCCGACTCCGGCCGCGCCCCAGAACGGCAAGCTGCCCTCAGCCAGACCCGCCGCCGCCGAGACGATCCCGCCTCCCACGCCGAGGCCAGCCTCGATATTTTTCATGCCGCGCATCGGGTCGTTATCTCCCGGCGCTTGCCGCACCGCATCGGTGGCCCCAGCGACCGAGGCGATAACACCGCCAACGCCGGGCAGGGTTCCAGCGGCCGTCAACCCCAGGGAAATGGCCAGATTGGTCTCGTCGTCGCCCCAGCGCGACACCTGGGCCGAATCCGCGCCGCTGAGGCTGGCGGTTCCCCCGGTCAGGACGCTCCGCGTCGCGGCTCGAGCGTTGGATTCCAGACTCGAGTCTGTCGGGGTGAGGCTGGGCGGGGCTTTGGTGTTGACGAAGCGTTGCTGAACCGTGTGAGCCAGTTCGTGGGTCAGAATCTCCAGGCCTTCGGGCGTGGTTGGGTTGACATCTCCCAGCACGATGTCCTGGCCGAGCGCAAACGCTCTGGAGTCCAGGGCAGCCGTAGCAGCCGCATCGCTGTGAACTCGCACGTCGGCAAAGCTATGCCCGAAACGCGGTTCTAGGAAGGCTCGAGTTGATGCGTCCAGAGCCTGCCCCGATTGTTGTAAGACGTTCAGCGCGTTCTGCTGCCTGGTCTCGAGGGGACTGTCTTGGTTGTGTTCGCGTCGTCGTTGATTCGATTTCATGGCGCTCCTCACATCAACAGCAATCTGGGATCGAAGGGCGGTAATTCTGGAAGACTCGGCTGTTCCATGCCAGCGATGTAACCCCCGGCAGTGCCCCCCATCCCGGCCAGGCCCGCACCAAGATTGTTGTACCCGTTTGAGACTCGGTTACCGAAATTGCCGATGCCACCACCGACACTGCCACCCAACAGACCGCCAATCTGGTCTATCGCGCCTCCGGCCACACCGCCGATCTGCGCTCCGGTCTCTCCGAACAGTCCGCCCCCGAAACGAGCGGCCTCACCCATCATCGAGCCAGCAGTAGAGATCCCGCCTCCCACGAGATTTCCCGCGCCTCCGATCAGGTTACCGACGGTGTTCCCAAACGCGCCGATGCCGCCACCAATCGCCCCCGCCCCGCCCGCCACGGCTCCACCGACCGCGCCGGTGACATCGCCCCACGACGGCATTTCCAAGTCATCAAACGCCCCGGAGATCATGCGGCTGACCGTGGCGGGTTCTGATCCGCCGCTCGAGACACCGATCGTTCCCGTACCACGCATGAGGTTGCGGGCGGCGTGACCGGCTTCGGCCTCACTGGCGTCACCGGGATGGCTGAGCTTCAAATCCGTTCCAACTCGAGCCTGACCTGCTTGCGTCTGACCCTGCTGAATCGTGTGCGTTAACTCGTGCGCCAGCAAGCCCAGACCGTTCACCGTGCCGGGCGCGTACTCGCCCGAGTTCATGACGATATCTTGCCCAACCGCGTATGCCCTCGAGTCCAGGTGTTCGGCACTTCTGGCGGCGTTGCTGTCGCTGTGAACCCGCACCTGACTGAAGTCGTGATTGAAGCGCGGTTCCAGAACTGCTCTGGTCTGGGCGTCCAGCGGTTGCGAGGGCGAGTTCAACCCCAGCTCCACGTGTTGCGCCGGAGCGAGATCCCTGGTTTGCGACTGGTACTGCTTGCGATTCATGTTGGCTCCTTTGGGCTGAGACTGATCGGTTACTGCGATTAAAGTTGTTGGCCGCCCTTTTCACAACTCGAGATCGTCTGGAGTGCGAACTAAAAATTAGCTCTCAGCCCCGCCATGACAGACCACTGTTCCGGCGTGACGCTGCCCGTCAATCCAAAACCAAACGGTTGGGTCGGAGTGGTGGCAACGTCCCTGGCGGCTCCAACGGCTCCGGTCACGGCGCTGATGTTGCTTGACTGCGCGTTGTAATACCCGAGCGGGTCTGAGATTGCCCCCGGCAACCCGCCGACCGCACCGGTCAAGCCGTTCCCGCCCGCCATCATCGTGGCCGAGAAATCGGCTGGGTTGGGCAGCAACGGTGCGCCGTACCCGAGGTGAAAGCCGCCCGTGCCCGCGCCGATATCCGCGTTCGCGCCGAAGTTGAAATCGCGGTAACTACCGTCCAGCGACAACGCCCCGGAACCCGGATTGACGCCCAGTCCGGCGCGGAAGCCGTCGTAATGCAAGCCCGCCGTGAGATCGCCGCCGTAGTGATACCCGGCGTCGAAACCGCGCCGATCCGACCCGAGTTGCATTGAAGCGGCGCTGGTATCGGCATTCAAGCCGAACGATCCCAGCCGTAAGCGCATCTCTGGCGGTAACAAACTGAGGTTGAACGGCGCGGGGTCCTCGCAGGCGACGATGGCGCTCGGCTCGGCGTTGACATTCACCGCCTGACCGCCCAGCACGCCAATCGCCAGGTCTCGAGCTTCGGATTCGGCGGCGTCACCGCGACCTGAGCGAGACTGCTTGGGTGTGGTATTGCCATGTCGTTCGTTCTGGACGACGTGGGTTAGCTCGTGCGCCATCAGGTACTGGGCTTCCAGCGGATCATTGACGGGTCCTCCGAAGTACACGTGACTGCCAACCGTGGCGGCAGCCGCGCGGTGCTGCCCGGCGAAGCGCTCCGCCGCAGCGTCATCGTGAACCCGCACCGCGCCGAAGTCGTGCCCGAACAGCGGTTCCAGGGTGGTGCGCAAACCTAGCTCGAGCGGTGACCCGCCGGTTTGCGGCGCTGACACGGGCGATGCCCGGCGTTCCCGAAGCTGTCTCACAGCGTCCCCTCCGGTCCGGTCTTCTCGAGAAGCGTCTCCTCGAGCCAGCCGCCGGTTTCGGCGTCGGTCAGTTGCTTTTCCAGCTTGGCGTACTCGGCTTCGGCGGCCCGGTAGACGTGTCGCATGTTGACGGACTCCCCGGCGTCGGCAGCGATGAAGGCCGCGTTCAGGGCAATGTTCTTGATGTTCCCGCCCGCGACCTGCAACTGCGCCAGCAGGCTAGCGTCCAAGCCCTGGGTTGGCGTTTCCGGCGGGAAGGCCCGGCTCCACATCTCGCCCCGCTCAGCGTGATCCGGGAACGGGAATTGCACCACAAAACGAATCCGCCGCAGGAAGGCGGTATCTATCGAGGTTTTCAGGTTGCTGGTCAGAATCGCCAGTCCGCTGTACGCCTCCATGCGTTGCAGCAGATAACTGACCTCCATGTTGGCGTAGCGGTCGTGGCTGTCTTTGACCTCAGAGCGCTTCCCGAAAATCGCGTCAGCCTCATCGAACAGCAGGATGACACCGCCGTCCTCGGCGGCATCAAATAAGCGGCGCAGGTTCTTTTCGGTCTCGCCGATGTACTTGGAAACGGTGCTGGACAAGTCAATTCGGTACACGTCCAGGTCCAACTCACGCCCGAGGATTTCCGCGGCCGTGGTTTTGCCCGTGCCTGACCCGCCCGCAAACAGGGCGCTGATGCCCAGCCCACGGGCGTTCTTGCGGGCGAAGCCCCAGTGTTCGTAGACCTTCAAGCGTTGCCGCACGTGCGCGGTGATGTCGCGCAGGATGTTCTTCTGCGCCTCGGGCAGGATCAGGTCGTCCCAGGTAGCTCGAGTCTCGAGGCGTTGCGCCAGATCGTCCAGCTTCGGGCGGGCGTGCTGCCGGGCGGCGTTCCAGAGCGCGGCGGGCCGGGCGGCGAGTTCGTGGTGCGCGGTTTCCTGATGGATGGCGCGAATGGAGTGCGGGCTGAGGTTGAACTGGGCCGTCATCTGCTCAATCACCTCCGTCGCCTCCGCCCCGAGGTGATCGCGCCACAAGCCGCGCTGCTCCAAGGTGTTGGGTTTGGGCGTGTCCAGGTGCAGCGCGGCCCGGTGCGGCACCCGCTGACGATCCAAGCCGCTCAGGATGATCGGCGCGGAGAACCGCGCGATGAAGGCGTTCAACCACTGGTTTCTGGCATTGTCCGTGGCATCCAGATCGTCGGTCTCTAAGATCAGCGCTAGGTTCATCAGCGCCACCTCGCGGCGCAACAAGGTCGCCAGCGTCTCGAGTTCGGTGATGCCCGTCGGCAGCAGCGTCGCGTTCAGCGCGTGCAGGTCGCCGTGAAAGGCACGGGTGGCGGCGACCGCCATGGCGCGTCGCCCCTCGCGGTCGGCTCCGATCAGTTGCACGATCGGCAGCGGTTGACCGCCTCTGGACCACGTTTGCACGATCCGTTCCACGAGTTCGCGCTGGCTGGGAACCAAATCCGGCTCGAGCCGAATCGGTTCCAACAGCGGCAAGAGCCGTGCGTCCAGCGTGTTGACGCCCGCCAGGTAGTGCAGGGCGCGCTCGTCCACGCGGAGCGCGCTGGCAGTCAGGGTCGTGCCGCTCACGACTTCCACGAGCTTCCAACGGCGCAGCGAGGCCGCCGGGTTGAGGGCGCTCCAGTGCGCCCCTGGCAGCGCCGCCAGCGCCAGGCTGAAATTTGGTTGCTGCCGCACAGAATCGTTGTTGAGCTTCCCCAACAGCGCCCCGAAACCGCTATCCAACTCCGGCGCGGCGCATAGCAACAACAGATCGCGTTCAAACGGTGTCAAGCCGAACAGCCTGGCCAGCACCTCGAGGGCCGCGCCCTCGTAGTGGTACGGCTCGGGTTGAGTCGGCGCTTCTGTGCCATCGCGGGTCGCCAGATGCGTTTCCAAATGCCAGCGCAACTGGGCCAGCGAACTCCCGAGGTGGCGCTGATTGGCGTCCACCCAGTTCAGTCGCTCCAATGGTGGCTGCGGCGCTTGGGTCACGACCGTGCGCCCTTGCCCGCCAATACGGGAGCCGCCTCACCGAGCGGCACACCAGAAATCCGGTAGGTCACACTGGGACGGTACTTGGCTTGCAGGGCGCTCCAGAGCTTTCCCAGGGTGTCGGCGTCCAGGAATTGCGGGCGCACCTCGAGCGTGGTCACATTCGTCCCCAATCCGCTGCCCGCGAGCGCCGAGAGCGTTGGTTGCGCGGTGCGGGTACTCTTGCCACTCCCGAGCGAGGTCAGGGTTTTCTGAATCGTTTCTCCGGTCAGGTGCTGATGCTCCGCCAAGGTCTGCACGGCGTGACCCAGCAGGATCTCGCTCTGGAACTCCTGAGCGCCGTAGGCGGTGATGAGGTAGTACAGCTCCAACGACAACCCTGGTGCGCGCAGCACACTCGCGGGCGTCACCTGGTACAAGAATAGATTGAGCTGCGGCTTCTCGTCCCCGGCCGTGTTGATCCGATCCGGTGGCAACGACGAGATCACGATGTCGCCGCCGACCGCGCTCGAGACGCCGCGCGAAACCACGGTGTTCTCCAGTAGGTTCTTCAGCACGGCGGTGACGGAGGCAATGGTCAGGTGCGCGCTCATAGGTCTCTCCAGAGGTAGGTCTGAACGGAACTGTATATCTGAACGTGACTGTGCATCTGCACCGAACTGTCAACAGGTGCTCGAGCGTGTTGAGCGCTGGCTCGAGGAGATTGTTTGCGTGGGTGCAAAACTGCTCAATCAACTGTATCACCGTTTGATTTTCATGCGCCGTGGGCGCGAACGCAGCCCGTTCCCGACGCTTCCGCTGAGTTCTTCACTTCACATCCCTGCCAGACGAAAAATCGGTAGACTTCAGACTATGAAAAAAGCCTGGTTGTTCGCGCTGCTGTTCGTTTCCGCCTGCGCTCCGGCGGCGCAACCCGTGGGACAGCCGAAAACGGTTGGGCTGCAACCGATCGGTCGGTTGGCGGATGGCAAGCAGAGCACTGTGCTGGGCGCTGCCAAGCTGACCAACTTTTCCAACGCCAGAACGCTAGTCGAGGTGCAGCTCAGCAATCAACCACCGCGCAGCAAGCACGCCGGGGCGATCTTCAAGGGTACCTGCAACAATCGCAGCAGCAACCCAGCGCTATTACTGAACGAGATGAACGCCGACGAGGCGGGCAACGGTACGGTCAGAACCGAGGTCGAAACAGCCAAGATTCCCGCGCCGGGTTACATCGTCTACTACCAGCGCGGTCGTGACGAGCAGAACGGCATCGGCGATCCGATCACCTGCGGCGATCTGCGGTAGGTCCAGAGCCGCGTAGCGGAGCGCAGATGCGCTCCGCTTTTTTGTTGCAGGCACTCCTTTAATGAAACCTGACAGGCTCGAGCGGCCTCTGAAATACATCTCGAGCCTGCGATGGGTGATGCTCGAGCCAGCTTTCTCTAGAGGGTGAAGCTACGACAGCGCATGAGACGTTAGCGAGTTCTCAAACGGTCAAACCTCGAGCCAAGACCTACTCTTGACAGACGCATGTCTTTCTGACATATATATGTTTAAGATTTTACAAAGGAGCGATATGCATTATCTACCGATCCTCAATCGCCACGACTTCGAGACCACCCTCAGCAGGCTCGAATCCATCCAAACCGCCCTGGCAGTGCTGGACTTGGACAGCTTCAAGGAGATCAACGACACCCTCGGGCACGCGGCGGGCGATACCGTGCTGCGCAGTTTGGAGCGCACGCTGGCGGGTAGTGTCCCCGACAACGCGATCGTCGGACGGCTCGGCGGGGACGAATACGCGGTCGCTCTGCCCGACACCAGCGCCGAGAGCGCCCTGATTCTGCTGGAAGAGATTCGTCAGCATTTCAGCGGACGCAACGCCAGCCCGGAAGTTCCGCGCAAAATTCAGCTCTCCGTCGGGATCGCCGCCAAGCCGCCGCACGCCAAGAGTCTGACCGACCTCAGCCGGTGCGCCGACGAAGCCTTGTACCGCGCCAAACGCGAGGGTCGCAGCCGCGTCGCCATCTACGTCGAAGATAAAATGACGCTGAAATCCAATTTTTATCCGAAGGCGCAGTTGGAACGGCTGGGCAAACTCAGCAACGCCACCGGGCGCACGGAGGCGAGTTTGCTGCGCGAAGGACTCGAGGATTTGCTGGTGAAATACCGGGACGAGTTGTGAGTTTTTGGGAGTCGCTATCTGTTCCCTGGCAAGCCGCGCTGACCGAGGCGTGGACGGCGTATCGGGCAGGATCGCTACCGATAGGGGCCGTAATCTTGCAAGACAATCAGATTGTGGCTCGAGGACGTAACCGAATCGCGGAAGTTCATGAGGTCAATATTTTCATCAGCGGCACACAGGTCTCCCACGCGGAACTGAACGCCATCGTGCAACTTCGCGGTGACGCCGATACCAGCATCCTGGAGTTGTACACGACAATGGAACCTTGCCCGCTCTGCGTTGGAGCGATCGCCATGTCCAGTCTGAAAACCGTTCACTTCGCTGCCAGAGACGCCTGGGCGGGTTCCACGGGAATACTGAAGGAAAACATTTACCTGGCGGGAAAAAACATTCGACTTCACCCGCCGTCAAATCCAATTCTCGAGGTCCTGTGCAGCGCTTGGGTGTTGCAAAGCGATCTTCAGTGGCGCGGGGACACCCCCGAAAACAACTTCGTGCGGCGATTTGAAACAGAACAACCCAACGTCGTGCGACTGGCTCGAGAGTTACATACAGGTGGTCAGCTCGAGCGATTGCGGCGGGAGGCGGGCACGGTCTGGGAGGCGGTCAATCTCACGACAGGGCGGCTCGAGGGGAACGCGTGAACCTCTCGCCTTCACCAAATCGCGTGGCTCGAGTCTGCGTTTGTGTCGTCCAGGAGGGCAGGGTTCTGATGGTCGAAACGGATTACGGTAGCGGGCGTTGGACACTGCCCGGCGGCGGCGTGGAGCAGCACGAAACGTTTCAGAACGCAGCCCGGCGCGAGGTCTGGGAAGAAACGGGCGCGACTGTGGAAATCGGAGAGGAATTATTTCAATATTCCACGCGAAGCGGCTTCCCCGAGTCCTGTTTTCGAGCGCGCCTGATTCGTCTGGAGCCATCCCCGAAAGGGCGGCGCTGCCAGTGGATCGAACCGCTAAACCCTGACTGGCGGAACGACCGCCAGATCAAGCTCATCCTCGAGCGCACCAGTCTATTCGGCGGGGGCGTGGCTTGACTCGGCTCAGTACACGCCCGGCACGAACTTTTTCACCCTGGTGGAATACGCGGCGTACTCCGGGAAGCGCGTCAGCAACAGCCGTTCCTCGCGGCGGGACTTGAACTCGAGCAGAGTCACCAGGGCGACGGTGAACGCCAACGCCAGCGGGCTACCCCGGCCGAGCGCCCCGCCGAGGGCGATCAGCACGATCGCGCTGTAAATCGGGTGGCGCACGAAGGCGAACGCGCCCGTCGTCACCAGCTTGGCATCGTCTCGAGGTTGCGGTAACGGCGTCAGGTTGCGGCCCAGGCTGAGCGCCGCCCAGACCAGCAAGGCCCAACCCAGAAGCGTGACCGTCCACGTCAGCAGGACTGGAACGAAGACTCGAGGCGATAGATCAGGCGAGAGGAACACCAGTGCCAGCAACGCGAATTGCGCCACCACGAACCAACCGCCTCGAGCCTGCCAGTCGGGAGTCATGACGACGTAAGTCTACTCGTATCGCCCTATTTGACCCAGCCGTTTGCGCCGTCGGGCAAAATAGGGTCGTGAACCTCGAGACATACTTGAACCGCATCCACTACGCCGGACCTCGGGCTGCCACGCTTGAGGTGTTGAACGCCGTGCAGGAAGCGCATCTGAACGCGATCCCGTATGAGAACTTGGACATTCACCTCGGACGACCACTAACGCTAGACCCGGCTCGAGCCTATGAAAAAATTGTCGTGCAAAAGCGCGGTGGCTGGTGCTATGAGATGAATGGCTTGCTCTCCTTGGCGCTCCGCGAACTCGGGTTCAGCGTGACGTACCTCTCGTCTGGCGTGCTGCGCCCGGAACGGAACACGCCGGACGGCGATCACCTGATCCTGTTGGTGCATCTGAACGAGGGCGATTTTCTGACGGACGCCGGATTCGGGAGCGGCGCGATTCACGCGTTGCCGCTCCGTGAAGGCAGGTACCGAGCCGGTTTTTCGGAGTACAGCATGTCCCAGGAGGGCCACGCTTGGACGATGCGCGACTTGACCGGGAAGGACAGCAGCGGATTTCGTTTCACCCTCGAGCCGAGAGACTTAAGTTTTTTTACGGAGCGTTGCGCGGTCCTGCAATCCTCACCCGAATCCGGTTTCGTGCGGACCACCGTCTGCCAACGCGCCACTCGGGAAGCCATCTACACGCTGCGGGGCGCGGTCCTGACGACCATCACCGAATTAGAAACCGCCGAGCGCACTCTAGAAAATGCCGAGGATTACCGCGAGACGCTGCTGGACAGGTTCAACCTCGAGTTGCCCGAAACCTCGCAGCTCTGGGAGAAGATCTGGGCGCGGCACCTCGAGTGGCTGCAATCGGCTCAGGGATAGACGAATTACTGAGTTCGGTAACTTCAGGGTAATCATGCGTCGCAGTACAAAGCTTCTGCGACGCATACGTGAGTTAACCGAATCATGCCGTTATCAGTATTTAGGGCGCGACTTTCAGCAACTCCGTCAGCAACGCAGCGACCGCTTCATCGGCGATCCGCGTCACTTTGTCCAATGAGTTGGTTTCGTCCACGCCAATGTTCGTCGCCACCACCACCGCCACGCCTCGCTCTGGCGCGATCCACACGACAGCGTAGTTGTTGGTGTTGCTGCCGGAGTGCGTCAGGATGCCACCGCGCGCCCAGGTTCGCGTGCCGACGAGCCAGCCGAAGGCGTACTGATTGCCGAATGGATCGGTGTGCAAACGCTTCCAGGTCTCGGGTTTGAGCAGCGGTGACTCACCGCGCTCACCGAGCAGGTGGGCACTGACGTATCGGGCAAACGACGTGAGCGGGCAGCGCATCTGATCCGCGCCATCCAGGACTCGAGGGTTGCCGCTGTTCATCGGCAGCGCTTTGGCTTGACCCGCCTGGAACCGATGCGGGAGCGGATCGCCCTCCACCCCAAATCCAACAGCGCAACCGGTCATGCCGAGCGGCTCGAGGATTTCCTCTCGCATCAACGCGTCCCACGGTTTGCCCGTCACCCGTTCCGCCATCATCGCCGCTGTCACGTACCCGACGTTGGAATACAGGTAGGTCTTGGCCCCGCGAGGTTGCGCCAACGCCGCCTCGAGATATTGCTTTCGGGCCGGCTCTCTGGTCGCGGCAGGCGAGATTTCGGCGTTTCCAACGATGCCGCTCCGATGGGTGAGCAGCAACTCTAGGGTCACGGCCTTGTACTCGTCGCGCATTCTCACGTCCGGCAGCACTTCTGCCAGCGTGCTGTCCCAGCGCAGCAAACCGCGCTCCACCAGTCGGGCAATCATCGTGGCATTCATGGCCTTACTGACCGAGCCAAGTTGATAGGCGCTCTGCGGTGTAACCCGCACGTCACCGTCAACTCGTGTCTTCCCAACGGTTCCCGCGCCGTACAAGCTGTCGCGCAACACCGCGACGCCGCTCAAGGATGGCAGGTTGTACTTGGCACGCACCGTTTCCAGGAGATCGGAGAAATCTCGAGTCGTCGTTTGCGCTTGAACGAATGTCAGCATCAGCCCGAGTAGTAACGCACAAAATCGCATCCGAAAACTATACACAGCTCGAGTCATTGCATCCGAACTGCGAGAGGTAAAACCATGTTCGATCTATCAGTGACGCTGGTGTTGAACGCGTCCGCTGCGGATCGTTCGTGATCTGGGTGGCGGGCTGCGGTTGAAGTCCGCTTTGAAACTTCGTAAGTCTCGAGCCTGAAGAGTTTAAACCCGATCACCGGAACCCTCGCCACGAAACCCCGGTCATGAAACCCTGGCCACGTCTAGCACGGAGCGCCGTATCATGACGCCATGACGCAGACCGCCAGCAAGGATTTTGACGTGATCGTCATCGGTGCAGGACCCGCCGGGGCGACCGCCGCCCTGAGAGCCAGTGCGCTCGGCTCGAGGGTCGCGCTGTTGGATCGTCGGCGCACGGGTGGAACCTGCACGAATACCGGCTGCGTCCCAACGCGAGTGCTGGCGATCACCGCTCGGTTGCTGCGCGACATTCGCACGGCGGGTACCTACGGCATCGAGGTTTCCGCCCCGAGTCTCGAGTGGTCGCGCACCGTGCTGCGCGTGCGCGAGGTGATCGCGCAGATCAACAACGTCAAGCGCGTGCAGGACAAATTGCGCGACGCGGGCGGCGAACTTTTCCTGGAGGGGAACGCGTCGTTCGTGGACGCGCACACGGTGCGGCTGTCCGACAGCGGGCGCAGTTTGCGCGGCGCGAAATTCATCCTTTGTACGGGCGGCAAGGCGCGTCGCCCACCGATTCCCGGCGTGGAACACGCGCTCACCCCGGACGAGGTAATTGACCTGGAACACCTGCCCGCATCCGTGGTCGTGGTTGGCAGCGGGTATACCGGCGTGCAGGTCACGACCGTGATGAACGCCTTCGGCGCACAGGTGACGCTTTTAGAGACCGCGCCGACGATCCTGCCCCCGGCGGACGCAGATGTCGGACGCGCCCTGCGCGAGGGCTTCGAGCGTCAAGGCGTGCGGGTCGTCACGGGCATCGGCGGCATCGAACAGATTGAGCTGAACCCGGACGGCTCGAGAAGCCTGACGTACACGCTCGCTGGGGCGATGTACCGCGTTACGGTAGACGCCGTGATCCTCGCGGTCGGCTGGCCCGCCGACCTGGACGGCTTGAACCTCGAGGCGGCGGGTGTCGAAGTAGAGCGCGGCTTCATCAAGGTCAGCCCGGCGCTGCAAACCAGCGCGCCGCACATCTTCGTCGCGGGCGACGCGAACGGGCGCGACATGCTGGTGCAAGGCGCGAACTTTGAAGCCGAGACCGCCGCTGAGAACGCCGTCAACGGCACGAGCCTCGAGTACGACCGGAACGCCCTGCCGAGTGGTGGCTTCACCGATCCCGATCACGCGGGCGTCGGACTGACCGAGGCGCAAGCCAGGGACGCCGGGCTAGATTACGTAATTTCCGTGGCCCGATACGCGGATTTGGAACGGGCGATCATTGACGGTCGCATCGCCGGGTTTCTGAAACTGATCGCGGAGCGAGACTCCGGGCGGATCGTCGGGGCGCACGGCGCGGGCGAGAACGCCGTGGAAGTCATGCAAGCCGTGGCAACCGCGATGGCCGCCGGGGCAACCGCTGCGACCCTGGCAGGGGTGCGCTTCGCGTACCCGACGTACACGGCAATCGTCGGGGAAGCGGCGCGACGACTCGAGGAGAAACGGTTGGCGTGACGAACGGTTTGCTTTGACCGCTCGAGGAATAGCTCGAGGCGTTGCGAAGCGGTGCTGCAAAGATCGTTCGGCCCGCTCCAGCCTAGACTGTCACACTAAAAACTCGAGACCCGCTGTTTGTTTCTCCTCGTACGACTCGCCACGGGAACGTGACGGAGGGCTGCCACAAACCTGGGAAATGCTGTAGGAGAGGGTCGGGGTGAGGGGCAAGAAGAGCGAGTTACCCTTGAGCTTTGCCGCTCTAGATCAAGGTCAATGGCACTCCGCTAGGCTCAGTCCACTCATCGGCGCATTCGCGCAGCCTCTCTCGTCGTGCCGAAAGCACGCAATCAATACTGGGAGAGGCAAAAAACTTGTGAGAACGCTATTGTTGGACTCCAAAACCAAAGGCTGTGCTCGGATAGCTCGAGCACAGCCTTTGAAATACAGCGTTTGCGTTGCTCTCAACGAGCGTATTCAACCGAGCGCATCTCGCGGACAACCGTGACTTGTACCTGTCCGGGGTATTCCATATCTTGCTCAATCCGTGCGGCGATCTCGCGGGCGAGCATCGTGGCTTTGGAATCGGTGACCTTGTCCGGTTGCACGATCACGCGCACCTCGCGCCCGGCTTGAATCGCGTAGGCGTTCTCCACACCGGGGAAGCTCACGGCGATCGTCTCGAGCTGCTGGAGGCGCTTGACATACGTCTCGAGGTCCTCGCGGCGCGCCCCTGGTCGGGCGGCGCTCATCGCGTCGGCGGCCGCGGCTAGGACGCTGTAGACGCTCTCGCCATTTTCGGGGTCGTGGTGATGCGCGATCGCGTCTATCACTTCAAACGGTTCGTTGAAGCGCTTGGCCAGGTTGACGCCGATGTCCACGTGCGTGCCTTCGATCTCGCGGTCAATGCTCTTACCCACGTCGTGCATCAGTCCGGCCCGGCGGGCGAGCTGGGCATCCAAGCCCAGTTCTGCCGCCATGATGCCGCACAGGTGCGCGACCTGGATGCTGTGTTTCAGGACGTTTTGGGCGTAACTGGTGCGGAAGTGCATCCGTCCCAGGAGTTGCAGCAAACCCGGCTTCAAGCCGACGACGTTGGCTTCAATGGCGGCTTCCTCGCCTCGCTCGAGGATGTAGGTCTTCATTTCCTCTTGGGCTTTTTGCACGACCTCTTCTATCCGGGTTGGGTGGATGCGCCCGTCCCCAACGAGTTGCTCCAAGGCTTTCACAGCCACCTCGCGGCGGATCGGGTTGAAAGAGCTGAGGATCACGGCTTCCGGGGTGTCGTCTATGATGAGGTCCACGCCGGTCAGCGCTTCGAAAGCGCGAATGTTGCGACCCTCGCGCCCGATGATCCGACCCTTCATGGCGTCCGATGGGATCGGCACGACTGAGACCGCCATCTGGGCCGTGGTTTCAGAGGCACTGCGTTGGATCGCCTGCGCGATGATGTTCTGCGACTGGCGTTTGACTTCGGTGTTGATCTTTAACATTGTGGCTTTGATGCGAATCGCTTTTTCCTCTTCCAGCTCGTTGTCCAGCCGCTCCAAAATCTGCCGGGCGGCGTCTTCACGGGTGAGCTGCGCGATCTCGAAGAGTTTCCGGTCGGATTCCGCGATCTTGGCTTCCAGGGTCAGGTTCAGCTCCCCGGTGCGGCGCTTGTCTGTTTCCAGCGTCTCCTCGAGCTGGTCCAGCTTTAACGCTCGAGCGTCCAGTTGCTCGCCGCGCCGCGACAGGCGCTCGGTTTCCAGGCGGGCTTCCTCGCGCTCACTGCGGCTGGCGTCGCGTTCGGCTTTCAGGTTGTCGCGGTCTTGCCTTAACGAATCGCGCTCATTGCGAATCGCCTCGCGTTCGCGGGCGGCGTCGGCCTCAAACTTGGCTTTGAGATCGGTTTCCAGCTTGGCTTGTAGGGCCTGAGCGTCCGCCCGCGCTTTGAGTTCCACGTCCTGACGGACGCGTTCACTGTCCTGCTTGGCCTGCTGACGAATGGTTTCGGCTTCACGTCGGATGGTTTCGGCTTCGCGTTGCGCGGCCTCGCGGATGCCCGCATCGGCGCGTTCGCGCCGCTCGAGTTCACGCTTCTGGCTCTGGTTGAGCACGAAGAAGACAACACCTGCACCGACGAGAAGACCAATGAGGATAGAAAGAATATCCATGTGGTCAACTCCTCTCGAGGGAATGGGTTCGCACCGCGCACCCCTCGAGGGCGCACGGTGTCTTGAATCAGAACAGCTTGCTTTGAATCGGTTTGCGTTGAAACGGTTCGTGTTGAAACAAGTTGTGAAACATTTGTTTGGAAAAGACCTAAAAACGTCAGAACACCCACGATCAGTTGCCACAACAAGCCCAGACTCGAGGTTTCGAGTGCGGGCGCGATCGGTTTATGACACTGAACAGCCCTGAGGCTGATGGGTTCTGACATGAGAGTGAATCTCCCTGACACGAGTCTAACATTCCTGGCGTAGCCCAACGGAGGCTCGAGTCGCAAAGTGAGCGTTTCTGGGATTGAGTCCCTTTGAGCTGTTGGGATGGCGTGCTGAAGTTATTTTTCAGACCTTCACAGGGTTTGCCGGACGCATTTTGATGGGACTCCTGGGTGGTCGGGTGGTTCGTCCAAAGGTGCATCAGCCGGTACAGACGCCCGTTCACCAACTCGTATACTCATCCGGTCATCACTGATAACGGCATGGTTCGTCTACCACACGTTTGCGTCACAGACACAGTTAAGCGTTGGTTTGTCCATGCAAAACTCAGTATTCCCTAGGAGGGCATTATGCGTAAACGCTTCATCGTCGCCATTGCCAGTCTCACCGCCGCGCTGGCGGTGGCCGCCGCGCAAGGTCAGAAAACCCAGGTCGTGTACTGGCAGTACCAGTTCGATTCCAAGGTCAACCTGGTGAACGACCTGATCGCGGAGTTCAACAAGGCCAACCCCGACATTGAGGTCAAGCAGGAAACCTTTCCGTACGACAATTACATTGCCAAGGTGAAAAGCTCCCTCGGGGCGGGTCAGGGCCCGGATGTCGCCAACTTGTTCTACGGCTGGCTGCCGGATTGGGTCGGCAGCAACCTGTTGCAACCGCTGCCCACCGCCGCTTTCCCCGCCAAAACGCTCGAGGATCGGGTCGGGGGTTTGCTGAAAGCCTCGAAGATCGGCGGTCAGTACTACGCCGTCCCGACCGCCGTGCGCGTGCTGGCGGTGTTTTATAACAAAGACCTATTCAAAGCCGCCGGAATCACCAAACTCCCGAAAACCTGGGACGAACTGGAGGCCGCCGCCAAGAAAATTCAGAAATCCGACGGCGGCAAGGTTTCCGTGGCGGGCTGGGCGGTCCAACCCGAGGGTCAGGATCATCAACTCTTCCGCGAGGTGCTGACCCGGCAGTGGGGCGGAAAGCCGTACACCTCGGATTTCAAACAGATCGCGTACAACAGCCCGCAGGGATTGGAAGCCTTCAAGTGGTACACGGGTTTGATCGAGCGTGGCGCGGCCACTCGAGGCTTGGATCTATTCCCCGGCTCCGGCAACGCCTACCGCGACTCGTTCATCTCCGGGCGGGCTGGGATGATCGTGGACGGCAGCTTTGCGATTGGCGCGATTCGCAGCGGAGCGAAGTTCAACTGGGGCGTGTTTGAACTGCCGGTCAAAACCGTCGGTGGCCTCAAAGCCAACTTCGGATCGTACTGGGTTCACGGCCTGACCCCGAACGCCAAGGGCGCGAAGCTCGAGGCGAGCACGAAATGGTTGAAGTTCTTAACCAGTGACGACGTGCAGCGCCGCTGGTTGAAAGCCGTCGGTGAACTGCCCGCGAACACCACGCTGTCGGCCGCGCCAGAACTCCGGAAAGACCCGATTTACGGCCCGTTCATCGCCAGCATCCCGTTCGCCAAAGCCACTTTCTTCGTGGACGAGGCCGGTCAACGCAAAGCGCTGAGTGATGCCATGAACAGCGTTTGGCTGACGAAAACAGATCCCGCTCAAGCCTTGGCATCTGCCTCGAGCGGCGAGCAAAAGCTCGTCACGGATTTCTTCAAGCGCTGAATTAAACGCTCGGCTTCCAGCGCTCAGTCAATGGCTGGAAGCCAGTAAACCCCATGTTAAAATCTTGGATCTGGAACTCGCGTCTACCAGGGCGTCTCCGTCCCTCGAGCGAGGGTCGTGGCTCCAAGTTTTAGATCAGGACATCGGAGCAATTCACTTGACCAATCCCCTCCCAGCCCCTCGAGCAGCACGGCGCGGTCTCAGCTTGGCGCGGCGTCAGGCGCTCTGGGCGTATGGGTTCTTGCTGGTCCCGATGCTGTTCTTTTTGATTGTGCGGATTTACCCGGCGTTGGAGAGTCTGCGGTTGAGCTTGCTGGATTACCGCTCGCCGCTGACCAAGAATCCATTCATTGGGTTAGAAAACTTCCAGACGATGGCGGGGGATGCGACACTGCACCGGGCGCTGCTGAACACAGTGTTGTACACGGTCATCGGGGTTCCGGCGCAGCTCATTCTGGGATTGGGCATCGCCATGCTGCTGCAAGCCATCAACCGCGCCAGGGGCGTCTACCGAGCGATCTATTTTGCGCCCTACATCACGCCGATTGTCGCCAGTGCCTGGGTCTGGCAGTGGTTGCTGAACCGCAACTTCGGACCGGTCAACGCGCTCTTGGAGCTGCTGGGCTTGCCGTCGCAACCGTTTCTGGGTTCACCCAGCCAAGCGTTGGTCAGCGCAGCCGCCCTGGTGATCTGGCAACAGCTCGGGTTTCAGATCGTGATCTTCTTGGCGGGCCTCGAGGGGATTCCCAGGGTCTTTTACGAGGCGGCCTCCTTGGACGGGGTGAACGCCTGGACGCGGTTTCGCTTCATCACGTTGCCGCTGTTGAACGCCACGGTCGTGTTCAGCCTGGTGATCGCCACGAACGGCTTCCTGCAACTGTTCGCGCAGGTCGCCAACTTGAACCCGACCGATCAGGGCGGGCCGCTCGACAGCACGCTCACCGTGGCGCTTTACATTTACCGCATGGCGTTCCAGAGCAGCAAGATGGGTTACGCGGCGGCGATCACGGTGCTGCTGTTCGTGATTATCTTAGCCTTCACCGTGTTGCAACTGCGCGTGCTGCGCCGAAGGGTGGAGTACTGATGCTGTGTTCAAGATTTGCAGGTCAGCCTCGAGTTCAAACCGTTCGCTCAAGCAAGGTGGGTGAGCGGTGATCGCCGCCTCGAGTGGGACGCAATCAGAGCCTCGTCGCTCGAGGGTGCCGGGGAAGACTTGGGTCTACGTGGTTTTAACAGTTGGCGGGATCATCACCTCGTTCCCGTTCGTCTGGATGCTTTTGACGAGCTTGAAAACGTTCAGTGACGTGTTTCAACCGGGCATCCTGCCCGCGAATCCGACCTTAGAGAATTACGACCATGTTCTAACCCAGACTGGGTTCCTGCGTTGGTTCGGGAATTCCTTGGGCGTGGCGCTGGCCACCACGCTGAGCGTGCTGTTCTTCGATTCCCTCGTCGGGTACACACTGGCGAAGATGAAATTTCCGGGTAAGGAAATTATTTTCGTGATTATTCTTTCCACCGTCATGATCCCAACCGAGATGCTGGTCATTCCGTGGTACGTCGGGGCGCTGAAGCTGGGCATCGCCGATTCGTACTTTGCCATCGCGCTGCCGGGGCTAATCAGCGCTTTCGGCGTGTTTCTGATGCGCGGCTTCTTCGAGGGCATCCCGGATGAACTCTTCGATGCCGCCCGCGTGGACGGCCTGGGCGAGTTCGGTTTGTTCACTCGGATCGGCTTGCCACTGGTGAAGCCCGCACTCGCGGCGCTCGGGATTTTTAGCTTCCTGGGCAATTACAATGCCTTCCTGTGGCCGCTCATCATCATCCAGAGCGCCAATATGCGCACCCTCCCGGTCGGGATTGCCCTGTTCAGTGGCGAGTCTGGCACGCAGTGGCAACTCATCATGGCCGCCTCGAGCTTGGCTGTGATTCCAGTTTTGATGGTGTTCGCGGTGTTTCAGCGGCAGATCATCGAAGGCGTCGTGCTGACCGGCGTCAAGGGTTGAGTCTCCTGCCAGCGTCGAATTCGCTAACTCCATCGCACGTTTTGTATGGACGAACAGCCACCAAGTTTGCCTCGAGATTTATCGTGTGACACCCATCACACTCGAGACTCGATCCGCCGTGAGTGCCCAAGGTAAGCTCGAGGGTGGGCTGATAATCGGGAAAGCGCCCCAGAATTTCAGGGCGCTTTCTTTGCGTGAAATTTAGCGAGTCGTGGGCAGCGAGACGGGTTTGCCGCCGTTGATGTCCGCGCCATTGTTACGATCCGTCGGCGTGGCTTGAAAGTGGGCACGCATCTGCCACTGGTACTGCTCAATGTTGTGTTCTACCTCTTGCAATAAGTTGGCACTGGTTGGGTCAGCATCGTTCAGGTCCTGGATACGATTGTAGAGCCGTTCACCGGCAATCTGGTATTGCTTCAAAAAGAACACGATCACTTGGGCATCGTCTATGAAGCCGCCAGAAATCTCTGGCAGGTTCGAGGTTTGGACGATTGTTGGGGCGCGCCCATCAGAGGAGGCTCCGACCGAAAGGAGTCGCTCCGCTACCATATCGGCATACTTGGCAATACCTTCGTAGTGTTCTTGGAGCATCTCATGGAGCGGCCAGAACAGGGTTCCCGAAACGTTCCAGTGCGCTTGCTTCGTCTGAAGTTGGAGCTGTTGCAGCTCAGTCAGCGTGGTTTGCAAGTTTTTGATGCTCTTCTGTATTGAACTCGTGCCTGACCTGGGAAGTTGCGTGATCTGGTTGGTTGGTAATTTCGTGGTGACTGGAGCGGGCGAAACTGGAGTTGGAGAGGTCGGAGTGGGCGGCGGTGAGGCTGGCGGGCTGGTCTGAGATTGTGCGAAAGGAACCAGCAGTGTGGCGCAAACTGCCAGGGCCCAAAGTTGCCGTTCACGAGTCATCTTCATTGAATACGTCCTCTCAATTCCGTTGCGCCGGTCTCGGCGTTGAAAAGACCTTAAGAAGAGGTGCTGATGGGAATCTGAATTAGTACTGTTTCAGAACATAGTTTTGTGGGTAACACGCAGTCATTTGTATCGCGTTCTCTATTTTCGATGGGCTTTAGTACACCTTTGATGGGGCCGCACGAGGCGACTTAGAAGCGGGGCGACACCATCGCCAACCCCGTCTCTCGAGATAGATTCGCTGAAGACATTGGCTCATCTCATTTGGATGGGCTTGGATACAGCGTTACGACGGTCTCGAGTGGGGGAAGCGCCTCTTGCAAACTGACCGCTCCGGTCGGGCAGCTCAGGACACAGGCGGGGCAGGCGATGCAGGCTGCGACTTCGAGCGTCAGCGCTTCGTCCCGCGTTAGTTTCAAAGCTCCGGTCGGGCAGACGGTCTCGCACACGCGGCAGGGTTGGCAGGCTTCGTTCACCACTGGCAGATAGCCTGGTCGCGTGGGTTTGCCGCGCGTCGCACGTGCGCGCCAGACCCACTCCTGGGGGATGCGGCCCGGCTCGAGGCGCGTGGAAACACCCGGCAACAGCTCATCGGGGATCAGTTTCGCCGCAGTCTGACCGGCCCCACCGAACAGGTGTTGCAACGCCTCTCGCCTCGAGACGCCCGGAGCTGAGCTGCGGCGCTCTGGAATAGGATCGCCGCGCCGCCAGCGTTCGATACCGGTGACGCGCCCCAGCCCGTGCGCGCGTTCGGCCGTGTCTCGAGCGATCTGGAGTTGCTCTGGCACGTCAGCGCTTCCGATGGTGCAGCTTTGACAGTCCGCGTGAATCAGGCGTAGATGCTGACCCCAGGCTGCGCTCGCCATCATCACGGCAGGCGTGACGCGCCCCAGGCAGGGGATCGTGGGTGTATCCCCCGGAACCTGAGCGCACTTTAGGCTGACGCGCACGGTCGGGTCGTCCGCGTTGAGGTTGATCCCTTGCGCCTTGACGGTTTTCAAAACAGGGTTCAGATCGTATTCCAACGCGCCCGTCGGACAGACTTGCACGCACAAACCGCAACCCGTACAGGCTTCCTCAAAAATCGTGACTCGAGTCCCGATCAAAACCGCCTCGTGCGGACAGGCGGTCTCGCAGCGGTCGCAGCCGCCCACGGCGTTTCGTTCTACCAGGCAGCGCGAAGCCACGAAGTCTGGGCGCGGGTCGCCGGACTTCAACAGCCGTGAAAAGAGATTCTGTAACACCGGCGTTCAAGGTTTTCTGGGGTCGGTCTCGTCGCGCAGCGCATCCTCGAGATCGAGGCGCAAATCCTTCGTGCCGCGCTTGAACTCACGAAGGCTCTGCCCCAAGTTCTTGCCGAGTTCTGGCAGGCGTTTCGCGCCGAACAGCACGGCGGCAGTCAATAAAACGAGGGCAATCTCGAGCGGTCCGAACATGGGTCTCCTTATGGGTGTTTCACAGCGTTTACGGGCGGTAGATATCGCCGTTCTGATTGTTGATCGTCAGCGATGGCAGGGCTGGTGTGCTGCCCGCTGGGGTTTTATCGGGACCGACAGTGTTGGCTCCGGCACTCTCGCAATTAAAGTTGGCGGTGTGATCGGTACAGATCATCGTGTGATTTGTCGTGTTGGTCGGTTTGTTCACGACTGAACCGTTGTGGGTGCAAACTCGAGTGTAGGCCACCAAGTAATACGTCACCCCACCGACCACGACGGAGACACCGCCGGGTTGCAGCGCCGCCGAGCGGTACATGACAGCGCCGTTCTTGCTGGCGGGATGCGTGAAATAGGTTGAACTGCCAACACTGGGAAAGTTGGTTGCCAGCACGCTGTTGGCGTAAACCAGCGTTCCGGTTGTTCCGGTAGAAATATTGACTGTGATGGTCACAGCGGTGCTAGTCGTGACGTTCCCGGCCGCATCATAAGCTTTCGCGGTGTAACTGTGCGAACCGTTATTGGTACTGGTATACGCGATACTCTGGGTGTACGGCGCGGCCGTCTTCGTACCCAGCAGGGTTGTCCCCTCGTAGAATTCCACTTTGCTGACTCCCACGTTATCGGTCGCAGTCGCAGTCAACGTGACTGAACCGGCCGCCGTGACGTTGCTGCTCGAGCTGGCCAGGCTGACTGTCGGCGGCGTGGTGTCCGGCGCGGGAATGTTGACGGTCACGGTTACAGCGGCGCTGACGGTCGCGTTCCCCACGGCGTCGTAGGCTTTAGCGGTGTACGGGTGTGAACCGTTGTTGGCCAGAGCAAAGGTGACGGTCTGCGTGTAAGGCGCGGCTGTTTTCGTACCCAGTAAACTCGAGCCTTCGTAGAACTCGACCTTCGTGACGCCAACATTGTCGGCGGCCGTGGCGGTCAACGTGATTGAACCCGCGACCGTGACGTTGCTGCCCGAGGTGGCTAGGGTAACAGTCGGCGCGGTCGTGTCCGCGATGTTGACAGTCACAAGTGTGGCAGGGGCGCTAACCGCCGAGTTCCCGGCGGCGTCAAAGGCTTTTGCGGTGTAGCTGTGCGAGCCGTTGTTGGCAAAGGTGTAATTGACCGTTTGCGTGTACGGAGCGGCTGTGGCGGTTCCCAGCAACGTTGCGCCCTCATAAAATTCCACTTTGATAACGCCGACATTATCAGCCGCCGTCGCGGTCAGGGTCATCGCCCCGGCGGCCGTGACGTTGCCGCTCGAGGCGGTGAGTGAAACTGTTGGCGGCGTGGTGTCATTGCTGGCGGGAACGTTGACGACCACCGCCACTGGGGCGCTCGAGGCGAAATTCGCGGCGGCATCGAAGGCTTTCGCGGTGTAGTTATGCGTGCCGTTATCGGCTCTGGTGAAGGTCAAGCTCTGCGTGTACGGCGTGCCGCTGGCAGTCCCCAGCAACGTCGCCCCCTCGTAGAATTCCACTTTCGTGACGCCCGTGTTGTCGGTCGCCGTGGCGGTCAGCGTGATCGTTCCGGCAGTCGTGACGTTGACGCTCGAGGCGGCCAGGCTCACGGTTGGCGGCGTGTTGTCAATGCCCACTGTGACCGAGACGGCGGCGCTAGCGGCGCTGTTGCCCGCCGCATCGAAGGCCTTGGCGGTGTAGCTGTGCGATCCGTTATTGGTAGCCGTGAAACTCACAGCTTGCGTGTACGGAGCCGCTGCGACCGAGCCTAACAGCGTCGCGCCCTCGTAGAAGTCCACCTTGCTGACGCCGACATTATCGGCGGCCGTCGCGGTCAGGGTCACGCCGCCCACGGCGGTCACGCTCGAGCCACTGCTGACCAAAGTAACGGTCGGCGGGGTCGTGTCAGGGGTCGGGGTCGTGCCGATGTTGACCGTGACGGGCACCGGGTCGCTCGGAGCGGCGTTCCCGGCGGCGTCGTAGGCGATGGCTTTGAAATTGCGCGTGCCGTTATTCTGAGCTGTGACCGGCACGTCCAGCGTGTACGGGGCGCTGGTTTTCACGCCTAGGCTGGTGGAGTCGTCCAGGAATTCCACTTTGATGATCGCGGTGTTGTCGGTCGCGGTCGCGGTCAACGTGACCATCCCAGCGGCTGTGACACTACTACTCGAGGCGGTGAGCGAAACCGTCGGCGGCGTGGTGTCGCCGGTCGGTGTGGGTAGGTGACAACCCGCTAGGAGCGTGGCTCCGCCCAGTCCGAGGGTTTGCAGGGCGGCGCGGCGATTGATGCTTGGGTTCATGCGAAACTCCTTCAAACTTGGGCTTCAGGGCGTGACTCGAGGTTTCCAGAAGCCGATCTGGGTTGTGTGGCAGTAGGTACAGAATTGGTTCGGCAGCGTGTGCGCGAAGGCGGCGGTGTCCTCTGGGTTTTTGATGATCTGCAACTGGGCGGCCACGAAACCTCTGGCCTGCCCGAGTTCCGGCACGCTGATCTCACGCCCACCCCGGTGACAGGCGGTGCAACTCTGCGTACCCTGACCTGCAATCAGGTTATGAATCGGCGTGAAATCCGCGCCGTGGCTGGGCGGCGTGTGGCAACGCAGGCAGCTCGAGTCGCCGGTCTGCCCGAAGCTGGTGAAAACGGTTACTCGGAGCGGGGGTTTGGCGTCGGCAGCGATCTCGGTAGACTTCAGGTTGCCATTGTGGCAGCCCTCGCAGAAACGCCCGATGGATTGTGCGCCGTGTGGCTCGAGGGCCGGGGTTGGGGCGAAACTATTGCGAGGATCTGAGCGGCCCAGACCCTTTTCGTCGGCGTGGCAGATGACGCAATTTTTCGTGCCGATGGTTCCGAAATGACGCTCGTGGCTGAAGTTGACGCGCCCCTGACCGGCGGGCAGGTACCGCTTCTCAATGTCTTGCGGGGGTCGCCACTGATCTTTGGCTCTGACCTGACCGTCCACGACCTCCACGAATTGTCCTGGCGTCAGTGGCGTCGTCAACGCCGCACCGTTAGCCAAGTGCAAGCCGTCCGCTACGACCCAGCTCAGAACCTTGGATCCGGCCGAGTACCCGATTGACAACGCACCACTGACCTCGAGCAGACCCAGCAGGGCCAGGAGTCCGAGGAAGCGGAGCGGCGTCAGGGTGAATTTCACGGTCTGGCCTTCGTTGCGCCCGCGATCATTGCCCCACCGCCTCCGCCGAAATGATTGCGGTCACGTCGTCGCCGACGGTAATCCCGAGGAGACTCGGCTTATTCATCTTCCAGGCCTGGATTTTTGTCACAAACTGCCCGGTGAATTTAAGTTTCTCGCCGTCGGTCTTGACGGTTCCGGGAATCTTTACTGGCAATGTCACGCCGTGCATCGTCAAGCTACCAACCAACACGACCTTGCCGCTGCCGACCTCGCCGTCCAGAGATTCCAGCGCGAAGCAGGCGGTCGGGAACTTATCCACCTCGAACATTTCGCGGGTGTGATCGTCGCGGATGCCCTCACCGGACGACCAGGCTTTCTGCTCGACGCAGATGTTGCCCTTGACGCTTCCCGCCTCTTTGTCCCAGGTGAATTTGCCGGTCACGGCTTTGTTCGTACCCCGGAATTTCCCGACGGGACCTTGCGCCTCGTAGGTGATCGTGGCGACCGGGCTGAAACTGCCGGGTGCGGCGACCACAGAAAATAATGTGCTGCCGAGAACGGTGGCGATCAGAACGACCTGCTTCATAACTCCTCCTTCGTGAAACCTGACGGGCTTATGGGAGACGGCTGGAGAGAAGGTGACTAGTAGCGACACGGAAACGGGACTGGGGCGGCGGGTGGCGGCGTGTATGCGTCGTTCACGAAACGCACTGTCGGCGGGGCGACTTGCACCGGCAGGTACGACAGACTGGCGATCGTCAGTGTCACTGTGACCCCTTCGGGTTTCGTGACCGGGACCGCCAGCTCGAGTCGGACCTGCCAGCCGCCCGCGTTGGCGTAACTGGCTCGCAGGGTGGCGATGTAAGCGTCTACGCTCCCTACGTCGGTGGTTCCCAAGCCCACGAAGCCGCCGTAGACCCCGGACGGCAGGCGCGCCTGAGCTTCGATACCGCCTCGAGCGCCAACGGTGAAGCTGCTGAGAGCGTAGGTGTTCACGTCCAGCGCGGCGTTCAGGCTGACGCCCGCGTCGAAGATCAGCGGTTCGTCGTCTCCAAAGGCAGCGTCCAAGTTCAAGTGTCCGGTCAGATCTATGAACGAGGAAATGGCTTTCAAGTGGATTTCACGGAGTGCCAGTGGCAACGCCTGCAACGGGTCGTACCAGCGCCCCTCGAGACTGATCTCCGTCAAACCAACATCGTCCGAGGTCCAGTTCAAAACCGCGTTCAGGCTTTCCAACGAACCACTAGAAGAGAATCCAAGCGTTGGCAAATCCAGGCCCACGTCCGCCTTCATCAACACCCAGCCGAGCGGTGAATCCGCCACGAAGCCCCAACCGCTCAGCGACAAGGCGCGTTCCGAACCGCCAACGCTGAAACGCCACTCCGGGTCGCGGTACTCGAGGTTGAAGCTCAGCACCGTTTGCGCCTCCGGGCGAACCTGAGCGCTAGCGGACAGGTTGTTGTACCCAACTTGCACACCGAACGCCGGATCACCCAGGAAGGCGTTGATGCTGGCAGAGGCGCAGGCGTAGGGGGAGCGAACCGCCGCGCCGAAGCGGATCGGCTGCCCCCACGGGGCGGCGGCCGCCAGCGTAAAAATGCCCAGCCGTTGCGAGACGTACAACCCCTCGCCGACCGCGCCCGCCGGGTGTTGTGAAGGTCCCACTCCGTACCCCAGGAAAGCCTGAAAGCCGCCGTATTGCAAGTTCAGTTCGCCGCTCGGTGCGCCCGCGTCGTTGACCTCGAGCGCGCCGTCTAGGTGGAATTCGCCGACGCCGCCATTGACGCGCAGCGTTCCCTTGCCGCCGAGGGCGGGCGGGTTAGCAGGATCGAAACCGCCCATGCCGCTCAAGGAAACGTTGAAGCCCGATTCGCCCGGCGAGCCAACTTCCAGTCGGTACATGGCGCTGTTGCCGTCCGCGTCCGCAACGTTCAGCGTCACCAGGCAGGCGTTGAAACCCTTCGGCGCGACGCTCAAGGTGGCGATGCCCGGCGCTTTTAGCGCGGTCGGGTTGACGCTGGCAGCGCAGGTCGCGCCCGCAATCTGCAAACTTAACTCCGCCGTTTGCGAGAACACCAAGTCCACCGCCACCCAGCCGTCCACGACTCGAGCGGACTGAAGTTGCGGGGTGGGCATCGCAGCCTGCGCCTGCGCCAGCGCCCCGCCCGCCAACGCTGCACACAGGGAGAACACCGCGCTCAGGCCGACCCCGATTCGGTTCACGCGATCCTTTGAAGTTGTGCGATGCCCATGACGATGCTCATGAAAATGCTCCCTCTGACAAGCCGTGCTTCAGCTCACGTCCCGCTCGAGATAGTTTTGAAAACTCGAGCGGGCAGCTCTGGTCACACGGTTGCTGCTGGCAACAACTTGAAGCATCTCCATTAAGCCAGGATTAACCCAGACCTCACACGAACCGGCAAAGTGTGATACGACATGTGACATGCGAGTGCTGGTGGTGGAGGACGAACCGAACCTGCGGGCCGCCCTAGCGTCCGGTCTGCGCGAGGAGGGCTACGTCGTAGACGAATCCGGTGACGGCGAGGACGCCGTGTACCAGGCATCGGTGAGCGATCACGACCTGATCGTGCTGGATGTCAATCTGCCGCTTAGAAACGGTTTCTCCGCCTGCGCCGAAATGCGCCATCACGGCGTCAAGGCCAGAATCCTGATGCTGACCGCTCGAGATGGCGTGAGCGACAAGATCAATGGTTTGGACGCCGGAGCCGACGATTACCTGACCAAACCCTTCGCCTTCGAGGAACTGCTGGCCAGACTGCGCGCCCTGTCACGGCGCGACTCGAGTCCCAGCCCGGTCTTGCAGGTTGCGGACCTGAGCCTAGACCCGGTTAGCAACCGCGTGACTCGAGCGGGCAGGGCGATCAACCTGAGCGCCCGCGAGTACGCGCTCCTGGAATTTCTGATGCGGCACCCGGACGAGGTGCTGAGCCGCTCGAGAATCGCCTCGGCGCTCTGGCAGGAGGAGATAGGGCTGGATTCCAATGTCTTGGATGTTTTCGTGTCCTACCTGCGTGCCAAGGTAGACAAGCCCTTCCCAAAGCCCCTGATTCAGACCGTGCGCGGCATGGGTTACGTGCTGCGCGGCAGTTGATTCCGTGTCCCTGCGTCTGCGTCTGACCCTGAGTCTGGCCGGGGTGCTATGGCTGCTGGTGCTGGGCTTGGGCGCAGCCCTTTACGCGCTGACGGCCGCCGATCTGCGGGTGCGTTTTACGGTACAACTGCAAACCTTGGCGCAGCAGTACGCGCAACTGGCGCTGCAACCAGACAGCGTGCGGCTGCGCGAACCGCCACCGAACCCGCTGCACGACGAACTCGAGGGGCACGAGGTGTACTTGCTAGCCTCCGATGGTCACGTCGTGGATTCCCTCGGTGCAGATACCGGTGCGCCGGTAATTCCAGCAGCGCAACTCGAGCGTTCACAGCGCGGGGGATTCTCTGGGGCGGGCTTCTCAGGGGCGCAGCCGGGTGCGAGTTTTGACCTGCCTGCCAGTCCGGGAACCGTTTTGCTGGGGCAGCAACGCGCCGCCGTGCTGTACCCGATCTTCGCGCTGAACGGCAACTTCGGCGTTGCCTACACGCTGGCACTCGTCTCGGCGGATCGGGTCGGACAGCAGAGTCTGGCGCGGTTGCGGACCACGATTCTGATCTGGGCGCTGCTGGCCACGCTGCTGGCGCTCGTGGCCGGGGACCGCTTGGCGGTCTGGCTGAGCCGACCGCTCCGTGAAGTTGCCACGACCGCCCACGCCGTTGGGCAAGGCGAGTTGCAGCGCCGCATCCCACGGGCGAGCGGCCGCGACGAGATCGGCGGGCTGAAACGCGACCTGAACGCGATGCTGGAACGCCTCGAGACGCTCGTGGTGGCGCAACGCCGTTTCACCGCCGACGCCGCCCACGACCTGCGCACGCCGTTATCGGTCTTACGAACCGAACTCGAGGTGGCCCTGCGCCGCCCGCGCGAGGCGGCCGAGTACCGTGACACGCTGGCGCGGCTGTTGGAACGGGTCGAAGCGCTCTCCAAACTGGCCGAAGACCTGCTGACGCTCTCCAAACTCGAGGCGGGACAGGAGCGACCCTTGGAAGCGTTGCTGCTGCGCGACACCCTAGAGGGGACGATTGACACCGCCCGGCGCGTGGCTTCGCAGCGCAATCTAGAATTCGTCGTGGAGCTACCCGCACATCTGGAAATTCTGGGCGATGCCAACACGCTGCCGCGCCTCGTGGCGAATCTGTTGGACAACGCCGCGAAAGCCGCGAGAACCCGGTTTGGTCTGCGCGCCGAGCTGCAATCTAAATCGGTGCGGCTAAGCGTTTGGGACGATGGCGAGGGGATCAAACCAGAATTGCGGGCACGCCTGTTCCAACGCTTCGCCAAGGGTGAAACCTCGAGCGGCGCGGGGCTGGGACTGGCCATCGCTCAGCAGATCGCCAGCGCTCACGGTGCGGTGCTGAGACCGCTCGAGGACAATAGGGTGGTGAGCACTGAGCAGGCGAGCACTGGGCAGGCGGGCGCTGGGCAGGCGAGCACTGAGCTGGTGGAGACTGGGCAGGTAGACACTGGGCAGGGCGCGACCTTTCAGGTGGAACTCACCAGAGCATCCCTGCTGCGATCCACCTTGGAAACTCGAGGGGCCGCCTGAGAGCGCTGGTGCAATTGGCGGGTAGAGTGGTCTGGAGGTCACTGGTGAATAAACTCGTCTGGCTCGTCGCACTGCTTGTAGCGCTCTCGCCAATCGCGGCGGCGCAGCAGTTCACGGTCGCGTTTCAATTCAGCACCGCGACGCCCACGCCGTTCAGCGTCTTCAACGGGAGGTCGCAGATGGAATGGACTTACCTGCCAGTAACCGGCGTTTCCGTCGGGGCGCGCTTGAACGTGGAGAGCGTACCGCTGCTATCCCAATTCGCGGCACGCCTGCAAACCTTCGGCATGTACCACTTGGCACTCTACGGCGACGGACTGTGGTCGGTCAGCGGTTACGTGGGTTTGCAGCTCGGCGGGTACTACTCACCGGGTATCTCGAGTGCCGCCAGTCCGACAACGCCGACCGTTCCGGTGGACGACGATCACGGGGGCGGCGGCGAATCATCAGGTTCCTCAGGATCGGGATCAGGGTCATCCAAGAACGAGACCGAAGCGGAGGATAAACGCGGACCTGGCGGGGTCTATAAACCCACGCAAGTCCTCGAGTTCAGCGTCATGACGCTGAGCGGCGTGGATGCCGCATACTTCGTTAGCGAGCAGTTCAGCGCCTACTTCGGACTCGAGCTGGACGTGCTGCTCTACCCGACCCAGACGCCGACCGCGTACCCGTACTTTGAGCTGGACTATCAGGTGTTGGATAACCTCAGTCTGGCCTTCGGCGGGTACGTCAGCCTGAACCCCAGCAGCCTCGGGTACAACGTCTACAGCGACGCCTTTTATACCGTGCTGGATGGCTTAACCCTGCGCCTCGAGATTGGGTTCAACGGCACGCTGTACAGCTTTCTGCGCTTCGCGTACAGCTTTTAGGCGCAACCGCTCGAGGCGGGACACGGTGATTGGCTCGAGGTTGAGCGGCGGCCCGCGTTCAGCGCACGCGCATCATGCTGGCGGCGAGTTCCTTCGTGGCGGTCTCATCGGTGCTGGCATCGCCGTTGTTCGGGTTGACGTACAGGTAACTGACCAGCTTGCCGCCCCAGTACACTTGGACCTCGTACCCTCGAGGCGAGGGCAGCACGTACGCGCCGAAGCGCATGTTCTGCGTGTCTTGGCGCAGGTCGCGCAGGTACGTCCCGAGTGTCGTTTCCACGGGGGCGCTCAGTGGGCGGTAGTTGCCGCGATCCTGAAACGGAACGGGCTTGCCGTTGTCCGGGTCCACGGTCACGGCGGCCACGATGCGGTTGCCGTACTCCAAGCTGATTCTGAGCGCGGTCGGGCGGTCATTGTTTTGCGCCACCCAGAGTTGGCCAATGCGTAAGTCGCGGCGAATCTCAGTCAGGCGGCGCGGCACGTCCAACGTGCGCGGCGCGTTCGGGCCCGGCTGCATGTTGAGCTTCGCGCCGTTCCCACTCGAGGGTGCGGCCCCGAGCGCCACACCGGTCAACAGCAGACCAGCCAGGATGAATGACCATCCTCGAGGTGCTGCTTGGCGTTGGGCTGAGTTCACGTGGTGTCCTGTTTAGCAGTGTTGATGGGGGACTGTCCGGTGGGGATCAGAACTTTTTCACATTCTAGCGCAGTCTTTATTAAGCGAAAATTGGAACGCTCCGAAATGGCTGTACCAGCCGCAGGGTGATGCGGTTCAGATCGAGGGCAGTCCACCCCGCCACTCGAGGGTCACGGTCAAACCGTGCGGTTGCCGGTTTTCGACTCGAAGCCCGCCACCGTGCGCCTCAGCGATTTGTGCCACGACCGCCAACCCGAGGCCGCTGCCCGCGACGCGCGTTCCGGGGGCCCGGTAAAAGGCTTCTGTCGCTTTTTCCAGAGCTTCTGCCGCTAAGCCTGGGCCGTCATCCGACACGCTCAACCTGACCCATTCGTAGCTGCCCGCCAAGCAGACTGTGACCTGGGAACCGGGCGCGTGTTTGCGCGCATTTTCCAGCAGGTTTTCCAGGGCGCGTTCCAGCAACACGGCGTTCCCCATGACCCGCAGGGTAATCGGTCCAAGGTACTGAACTCCGGTGCGCTCAGCGATTCGCCCGGTCAGACCTGCTAGGTCCAGAGGCTCGAGTTCAGTCCGACCCTCATGGGCTAGCAGCAACAAGCTTTCGGTCAGCGCCCGCATCCTAGACACCTGGCTACGCACCTCCTGCAAAGTTTCGCGTGCCTCCATGAACCCGGCCCGCTCCGCGTCTAGGTTGACAGCGAGCGCAGTTAATGGCGTGCGTAGCTCGTGTGAGGCGTGACGCACGAATTCCGCCTCGCGGGCCCGGAATCCCTCGAGCCGTTCCAGCATCAGATTCAGCGTGTCTGAGAGGTGTCCGAGTTCCCCGCCGCGCACGACGGGCATTCGGGAACGCAAGTCGCCCGATTCGGCGATTCGCCCAGCGGTGGCCGCGAAACTTAGCAGCGGCAGCAGCGCCCGTCTCGCCAGCCACAAAGCCCCGAGCGCACCCAGCGCGGCCAGCACCACCGAGGTCAAGGTGACGGTGCGACGATACAGTTCCAAACTCGAGGCGTACTGACGGTTGGAGATCGCCCCCTCGAGCTGCGACCCGTCCCCGAGCGGCAAGACTTGTACGCGCCACGGTCCGACCGAGTGCGGTTGCAACGCGACCCCGCCCACCGGTTCCGGAAATCCGGTCGCCAGCGATCCATCCGGCAAGGTCATGGCCTCCACACCGGGGTGCGTGTCGTTATCGTAGGAGCGCGGTAGGGCATCGGCCGAATTGAGAATCACCCGCGTGCCTCGGGTGATCCGGGTCAGCACTAGGGTGTCCCCAAAAATGGAGGGTAGGCGCAGGTTGCCGCCTTGGGTGCGAACGTGGCGGCTGATGTCCTGCATCAGATACCCCAGGTCGCGGTCCAAGTCGGCTCGCATGGATTGTTGCAGCACGAAGAACCCCAGCACGCCCTGCAAGGTCAGCGCTCCCGCTACGGCCAGCGCGATCAGCAGCGCCAGCCGCACCCGAAGACTCACTGTACCCTCAACAGGCGCACCGCTGGCGCATCCCCAGCCTCGAGACCCAGGCGGTAGCCGCGCCCCTCGGTCAGGATCGCGTCCGCCCCGAGTTTCTGACGCAGGTGATGAACGTAGACCTTGACGACCCCGACCGATGAGGCCTCCGCGCCCCAGACCAGATCCACGAGTTCCTCGGCGCTGTACACCCGGTTTGGCGACAACGCGAAGCGTTCTAACAGCCCGAACTCACGCGTGGAAAGCTCCACGCGCTCCCCGTCCACGCGGACACTCCGTAGCGCCAAGTCCACCTCGAGCCGCGAGAATCGCAGCACGCTCGAGCGGGCCTCGGTGTTGCGGCGCAGCAGCGCGCGCACGCGGGCCAGGAATTCCAGCAGTTCAAACGGTTTGATCACGTAATCGTCGCCACCCGCGTCTAGGCCGCGCACCCGATCCGGCAGGGCATCGCGGGCCGTCATGAACAGAATACCCCCCTTGAACCCGGCAGTTCTGACCTCGGCTGCCAGGATAAAGCCAGCGTCTTCCACGCCCGGCAACATGACATCCAGCACGATCAGATCGGGTTCCGCCTCCAATAGAGCCTCACGGGCCCGCTCGAGGTCGGCCGCCCAACGCACGGCGTGACCCTCTGCTTCCAACGCCCGCCGGAGCGGTGTGGCAATGCCGGGTTCGTCCTCCACGAGCAGCAAATTCATACGGGTCTTCTCTCAAATATCGCTTGGCTGACCTGATTCGCGTCACCCGAGCTGACGGCTGGTCTGTGTTCCAGACGGCTCTCTCGAAACGACTTTGTTACTGAGTTCGGCATGGTCAAGTCAAGGTTCCAGAGCAAAAAAGTGCCTCTGTGACGTAAACGTGAGGTAGCCGAATCGCGCCGTTATCAGTAAATTGCACACGCTCAAATCTGTAGTCCACGCCGCTCGCCTTGCAGACGGTTAGGCCGGTCCTCTCACCACCACAATACGGGCCACGAGACCGTTGTCAGCCCTCGAGCTGATCGGTTGAATCAATCGCCGTTGACTCGAGCATCAGAGTTTCAACCTTCGAGTTTCTGATTACGGCAAGCCTCAGGATTTGACGAAATCGCTCGCTTGCACGGTGGACCGCTGAATCAACTTGTTCGTATCCACGATGATGTGACCGTTCTTTAGACTGACCGGGTACCGAGCCAACGGTGAACGCGCCGGACGGTTCAGGACGCTACCGTCAGCGTTGAAACTGGCACGATGGCACGGACAGATGAACTGCTGCGCTCCGGCCGCGAACGCCGTGGAGCAACCCTGATGAGTGCAGGTGGTAGACAGCGCGATCAGACCGGCTTTCGTGTGCGTCAAAACCAACTTCAAATCCTGGCTGCGATCCAAGGCCTGACCCGCTTTGACGCTTGAGAGTGCGCCCAGGTCCACCGCACCCTGGCTGACCGCGAGTTGCGGTCGTCCCTCGTCACCCTGAGCTGATACGAGACTCGCTCCGCCTAGCGTCAACGCACCCACGGTCAAGCCAGCCAGTCGCAGGAAATCGCGGCGTTCCAAAGCCAGCCCCGCAGCCTCGCTTTGGGCGTTGACTTTAGGCAGCACCGCGTCGCAACTCGTCTTCTCATTCATGTGAACCTCCGCTCAGCAACCTAGGCGGACCCGGTTACGGCGCGGTTAAAGCCTCTGTAACCCTGGCTTAACCGATCTGCGGCAAACTCCACCTCGAGCGACTGGTGCAGTCGTCTCAAAAGGAGACTGATGAAACAACTTCCCGGACTGGCGCTGCTGGCAGGAATCGCCTGGATGCACTTCAAAGACATCCCCGACAAACTCGGTGAAACCCCGTACATGGGCTTCATGTACATCCTGCTCGTGGCGGGCTGCGCCGCCGCCGGAGCCTGGTTACTCTCGAGTCATTGGCGCAACGGGTACGTGCTGGGAAGTGTTGTCTCACTTGGAGCGCTCGTCGGATACGCGTTGACCCGCAGCGTTGGTTTGCCGCTCGCCACGGGCGACATTGGCAATTGGAGTGAACCGGCAGGCGTCATCGCTGGGCTGCTCGAGATCAGCTTCGTTGGCTTGTCAGCGTGGGTACTGACGAACCAGAACAGCGATTCAAGCCTGAAACTCACTCGAGATCGTTAGACATTCAGACCTTCCACGCATTCCGGTTCATTGCTTCAGAATGAATCCGCCTTTGAAGGCGTAGGAAGAACGACGGATTCGGTGCTGAGCACAATTTATTGGCAAGAATGAACAAAGTGATTAACGGAATCAGTATCAGGAGACGCCGATGAACCCCGAATCCCAAACCGTCCGCCACTTTCGTAACTTCGCCCTCGGACTGGCCTCTCTAGGCGTGGTCGTCACCCCGCTCGAGCTGGTGTTCATGGAACATTACCGCGAACCAGCGCAATTCATCCCGTTCGCGGCGCTCATCGCGGCGGCCATTGTCATCGCTGCCGCTTGGTGGCGACCGACGGCGAGGGTCCTGGTGGCCGTGCGTGTCGTGATGCTGGGCTTATTCCTGACGGCCCTCCTGGGCGCACTCATCCATCTGAAATCGAATTCGGAATTCGCGTTGCAAATTGACCCGAAGTTAAATGGCTTGTCACTGCTCTGGGCGTCACTAACGGGAAAAGCGCCTGTCCTGGCTACCGGCATTCTGGCTCAGATCGGACTGCTGGGCTTGGCTTTCACCTACCGCCACCCAGCGTTAAAGACATCTGGTTTGAGATGGACGCCTGTAAAAATCTTGGATCGGTGAAGGGTTCACGCGCATCACAGCGCCCGTGAAACAAGCATTGAAATCCAGAGATCCAAGATCCGACTCACAACTACTTCGTTCGCTACTGCTTGGCTCGAGCGAAACCCGGCTGACGAGACAAGGCATCGTTCCAGCGGACGCTTATACAAAGCTCGAGTTAGACTGACCTCGTGTCCAGGCGTTGGAGTGAGGATTACGTGGCGCACGTTCTGCGCCCCAACTTTCAGCAGGCCAAGCGTTACCTGTTCAAACCGCTCCTCCTGGTCAACAAAGCGCACGCAGTCATGCTGTACCGCACGGGTTTGATGGCGCTAGAGCCAACGCAGAAATTGCTAACGGCTTTAGAGGAAATTCAGCGCGGCGGCTCGAGGGCGTACATCTACTCCGAAGCCCACGAGGACCTGTATTTCGCAGTTGAAGCCAAACTGATCGAGCTGGCAGGGGTCGAGGCGGGCGGCAACTTACAGGTGGCACGCAGCCGCAACGACATTGACGCCGCGATGATCCGCATGGTCCTGCGCGAGACGCTGCTGGGTTTCATGGAAGCACTGTCCGAACTGCGCGGCGTGCTTTTGGAACGGGCGCTGGAACACGTGGACGCGCTGATGCCGGGCTATACCCATAATCAGCCCGCGCAGCCGACCACCCTGGCGCACTACCTGGGCGGCGTGCTGGGCGTCTTGGAGCGAGACGCGAGACGCCTCCGGTTCGCGTACAACACGGTCAACCGCAATCCCTTGGGAGCCGCCGCGATGACCACGAGCGGCTTCCCAATTCGCCGCGATCTCACGGCGACATACCTGGGTTTCGAGGGACTGGCAGAGAACGCGATAGACGCCGTGGGCGGCGTGGATCACACCCTGGAATCGGTCAGCACCGCCATGACCTGCGCGGTCACGCTGTCACGCTTGGTCTTTGACCTGCTGAACTGGACCAGCCGCGAGGTCGGCTTCTTACGCGTCCCAGACGAGTTCGTGCAGATCAGCAGCATCATGCCGCAGAAACGCAACCCGGTCGTTCTGGAACACTGCCGCGCCAAACTGGCACGCGCTCACGGCGCGGGCGAAACCGTGTACACACTCTCCCGAAACGTGCCGTTCGGGGATATCAACGATGTCGGCGAGCAACTGATCGAACCCGCCCTGACCTGCTTCACCGAGCTGGATGAGGCGGTCAATCTTCTCAGCGCCGTACTCGAGGGGGCGAAGTTCAACACGGCTCTGATGCACGCCAGAGCGGGCGAGCATTTCACGACCGCCACCGGATTGGCAGACGCGCTCGTGGCAGACCAGCAGCTTCCCTTCCGCCAAGCCCATCACGTCGCCTCGAAGCTGGTGGACTTAGCGTACGCCACGCAAACCGCCCCGTTGGATGTCACGGCAGCCCTGCTCGAGCGTGCCGCGCAGGAAGTTCTGGGACACGAACTTGGCGTGACCGACGACTTCGTGCATCGCGCCCTGGACCCGAGAGCCTTCGTGGACGCCCGCACGATCCCCGGCGGACCAGCCAGGGCGGCGATGCAACCATTTTTAGAGCGCGCCCGTGAGACGTTGTTGCAGGACAACACCTGGCATCGGGCTGAGAACCAGCGCCTGCGCCGCGCTGGGGACGCGCTCGAGGGTGAGATAGACGCGGTGTTGGCGCAGGGCGAGATGCAACCTTAGTTCGAGTCGTCTTCTCCCAGTTTTCCGTAATGCGCGGCCTCCTCTGAATGCCCCTGTATCGAGTGAATCCTTGCCTGCACCATATACAGTTGCTTTGACCATCCCGCCGATGTGACAGCTTGATCTAAGAGCACCTGTGCTTTACCTATTTGTCGCAAATCAAGCAACGCGCCCGCTCGAGTGGCGCAGATCGCGGTTTGTAAACGGGGATCATCGAACATCACGTCCGTGATCTCAACCGAGCGCTGCGCTCGCCCAGCCCGTCGAAAATATTTGCTCGCTAGCGCCAGATTCCAACCATCATGAAGCTCGAGAAAAAGCTTGTAAAAGTGTTCGGCTTGCCCAAAAAACCAAGTTCGACGAATTTCGGCACCTTGGTGGGCATCCGGTTCATCATCGAAATCACCAGCCGAGTCTACGCGCAAGACCTCACCACTAAAGGCTTTCTTAGCAGCGTTCTCCCAATGAGCGACCTCTCCGAGGTTGGTGTTCAGCAAGGCTTGTCCCAAGGGGGACGATTGCGATATCCTGCCCGCATCGGTGTCGGGTTCGATATCGTCAACCAGAAAAATGCGTTCTCGTTCACCCACACGAACAGTGAACACACTTCCGAGTGGCCAGGGCATAAAGCGACTATAGAACAAGACACAAAGTAATTGCAAAATCCATCACAGCGTCAATACTTCGTGCCACCCTCGAGCGATTCACCGTACGGAATCCAGATGTTCTTGACCTGCACCGCTTCGCGTAACCACTCACGGGATTCGACCCCCGTCCAGTCGCGGGTCTCGAGGTTGAAAGTTCGTTTCAGGTTGCTGGCGCTTTCCAGCTCAATCTCTTTGCCCTGGCTGGCGAACCAGATCGCGTCCACATCGGCGTGCTCAGCCAGCGTCTTGGAGAGGGCTGCGGCTTCTCCTGTGACAATGTTGACGACGCCCGCTGGCACGTCGGAAGTTTCTAACAGGCTGTAGAAATCGGTGGCGGACAGCGGGTGTCTTTCCGATGGCACGGCGATCACGGCGTTCCCCATCGCTATCGCGGGCGCGATGAAACTGACAAAGCCCAGGAGCGGCGATTCGTCCGGGCAGATCAACCCGATCACGCCCATTGGTTCGTGCATCGCCAGCGTCACCCCGCGCATCGGAATCGAATGAACCGCGCCGTCAAATTTATCCGCCCAAGCCGCGAAGGTGAACAGCTTCTCGATGCTCCCCTCCACCTCGAGCCGTGCGGTTTTCAAGTTGCCCGTGGTCGCCGCGATACGCCCGGCGAACTCGTCGGCTCGAGCGCTCAGATTCTCCGCGAGGTAGTACAGGACCTGCGCTCGGTTGTGCGCCGTGGCTTTCGCCCAGCCGGACGCCGAGAGCGCCGCTTCCACCGCGTTCCTGATGTCCTTGCGGTTCCCGGCGGCAATTTCGCCGATCAGCTCACCGGTCGCGCCGTAGACCGGACTCGAGTACCCGCTGTCGGGGCGGGCTTGCTTACCGCCGATAAAGAGTTTCGGCGTGCGGTCAATCGCGGGCATGTCCCAGGCGTCGCTGTTGGCGCTCGAGGAGGCGGGCGGGTGAGCGGGCGAGGCTTGCCTCGCCACTACGGGTTTGGGCTTCGCGGTTTTGGGCTTCAAGTACTCGTACATGCCCTCACGGCCACCCTCGCGCCCGAAGCCAGATTCCTTGTAGCCGCCAAAACCTGCCGCTGCATCGAACTGATTGGTGCAGTTGACCCAGACGATCCCCGCCTTGATCCGAGGGGCGACCTCGAGCGCTAAATTAATATTCTCTGTCCAGACGGAACTCGCCAGTCCGTAAACGGTGTTGTTCGCCAGTCCGATCGCCTCTTCGACGTTGCGGAACCCCATCATCACCACGACCGGACCGAAAATCTCCTGCTGCGAAATCGTGCTCGCGGGCGAGACGTTCGTGAACAGCGACGGCGGGTAGAAGTACCCGTCGGTCGGACAAGCCGTGGACGGCTGCCAGAGCGTGCTGCCCTCCGCCACGCCCAATTGCACGAGCCGCGTGATTCGCTCGAGTTGCGATTTGTCAACGATTGCGCCCACATCAATGTTCTTCTGCATCGGATCGCCAACCCGCAAGGTTTCCATGCGGGCGCGGAGTTTCAATTCCAGCGCGTCATGAACGCTTTCATGGACCAGAATCCGGCTACCCGCGCAGCAGACCTGACCCATGTTGAACCAGATTGCATCCACCACGCCCTCGACCACGCTGTCCAGGTCGGCGTCATCAAAAACCACGAACGGCGACTTCCCGCCCAGCTCCAAGCTCAACTTCTTGCCGCTCCCAGCCGTTTCGCGGCGAATGAACTTACCGACCTCGGTGCTGCCAGTGAACGCGATCTTGTCCACGCCCGCGTGCGCCACGATTGCCTTCCCGGTCTCGCCATCACCGGTCACAATGTTCAGCACGCCCGGCGGCAGTCCCGCCTCGAGCGCGATCTCAGCGAACAGCAGCGCAGTCAGCGGCGTGAACTCGGCGGGTTTCAGCACGACCGTGTTCCCAGCCGCCAGTGCGGGCGCGACCTTCCAGGCGAGCATTAACAGCGGAAAGTTCCACGGAATGATCTGCCCGACGACCCCGACCGCTTGCATCTGGGGAAATTCGGTCTCGAGCAGTTGCGCCCAGCCCGCGTGATGGTAGAAGTGCCGCGCCACCAAGGGAATATCAATGTCCCGTGTCTCACGAATCGGCTTGCCATTATCCAGCGTCTCGAGGACAGCCAGGAGACGACTGTGCTTCTGGACCAACCGCGCCAAGGCGTACAGGTATCTGGCTCTAGCGTGACCGCTCAGGGCGCTCCACCCCGGTAGCGCTTTGCGAGCCGCTTTGACCGCTGCGTCCACATCAGCACTCGAGGCTTGCGTGACCCTGGCTAAAACTTTTTTGTTCGCTGGATTGACCGTCTCGAAGTGGGGGGGAGATTTTGGGCGCAGCCACTTCCCGCCGATGAACAACCCGAAATCGCGCTTGTGACCCTCGAGCCACGCCTGGGCTTCAGCGCTGGATTCTGGGGCGAGACCGTACTCGAGGGACTGGAACAGTTCAGCGATGGCAGGCATAGGCGCAGTTTACTCGAGGCGAATGAAATGCTCGAGGCTGAAGCGTTTGCTGGCTGGATTCGGGGAATTCAGGTAAACGTCTTAAATCAATAAACTGCGTCTGAGACGCGACGCTAAGGAAGTCAAAGCATAGGTCATTGGTATCGCTCAAATCTGCGGGTGGAACTTGCCTGTTGTAACCAAGGATCGTGATGCTTCCCAATCAGCGGCGTACGCCGCTGCCATTGCCTATAAACTTTTGAAAGGTTCGTGTTTGACATTCTGGGTTCACATCAGTTCACGCAAAAACTCGAGAATCGTCTGGTACTCCGTTTCATCCTGGCAGATCGCCTGACTCATTGCGGGGCGTAATCCGAATGCCGCCGATGCTCGAGCGTATAGAGCGCCAGCACAATTCGGTTTTTAGGAACGCCCGCCCGCTCGAGGTCCAGCGCCACACCTTCAGGGGTATTGTCCCACTCGATAAAAAACTTGTCATCCTTCAGGTACAGGTGAATCACAGTGTAATGAAAGCGCTTTTGTCCTTCCCATCCGACAGAAAGCAGCAGGTATCTAGGTTGTTCGCTGTCAAAGACTAAAACGCCATCGTCTTTATAACCGTAGTCTTTCCATTCACTGAGTACCCGCTGTGCGATTTGTGAATCGCTCAAGGTTGTTGCTGCTGCGGTAACCATTCCAGAATCACCTCCTGAAGCGCGTCGTACACAAGAACGATGATGTTTTCGTTGGTCAGCAGTTGTTCCCAGATGCGCCGTTTGAACAATTCTGCCACGGGTGCGGGAACCGCCAGCACTAAACCGCGATCCGGCTCGAGGGCGCGGCGAACAACATCGTGATAGATATCGAGTCGCGGCATAGCTACACCGTGGGTTGATGCTTGATACTCGAGTACACACCGATCACGTCATGCTTAAAACGGGGTTCAACAACCCCAAAGCACTCCGAGAATGGTTCAGCAATGACTTGCACAGACTGAGTTTACTCGAGCGGACGTGAAGCGCAAACCCCGTACTTACTCGATTCGCACGATCTCCACGTGCCACAATCCCAGTGCCTTGGCACGCTTGACGGCTCGCTTTCCTTGCCCACCGCGAACGGCTGCCATGAACGCCTCGTCTTGGGTCAGCGCCGTCAGCACCCAGAAATCGCCCCAAACCTCTAAGTCCCAGGCCGACCGCATCGCCCGACGAGCCGCGTCCCAGATTGTTTCTCCCAGATCCTCGAGCGGCGCGATGTAATGACTCACGCCGTCGGTGGCCGGGTTGGCGCTGACCTCGCGGTTGTACTCGGTGCGCTCCCGGCGATTCATCCCTTCGAGTGTGCCAACCTGACAGTAATGGCTGCTGAGGGCGCTGAAGGTGTCGCGGCAGCGCGCCGGGCGCACCGTATACGCAGTGCAGGCTCCGGTCACATCGTCCAGAAGCGGGCAGTACCCAATCCTCTCACGGTGACGCTGAAAGTACAGGTTCCAATCGCTGGCCGTACGAGCGTTCTCCATCACCTCGAGGGCGCGGTGGCGCATCGCGGCTAACTGGGCTGGGTCAAGTTCAGAGGCGACTAGTAACGCCTCGGCCAGACTGACCTGCACCGGGAAATTGCAGCAATGCAGGCAACCGCTTTTACAATGTACAGTCCCACCCTGGCGCGTGTACCGCTCGAGCCAGCGGCTGGCCTGTCGGTCGTACCGGGTGTACGCCTCCGCCACGGCGTCCATAAGATGCTGATCTGAATCGGGTTCACGAAGACGCGTCACGGGTACCAGCAGGCTAACGCGCACGGCCGCGCTTGACAACATCGGTGGCGGCTCGAGGGGAAGCGCTGGTTGGCTCGACAGCCGCACTCGAGTCGAACTTTTGCCACAATTGGGGGCGGGCGACTGCTAAAATCTGCCCATGCTGATTTATACGACGCGGCGAGTCCTGTTCATGATTCCGCTGCTGGTCGCTATTTCAATGGCGATTTTTGGTCTGGTGCAGTTGCAACCGGGTGATTTCATCAGCGAACTGCGGCTGGGCAATCCGAAGATGACCCAGGCGGACGTGACGCGGTTGCGGCGCGAGTACGGTCTGGATCAACCCTGGTACGTGCAGTATGGCAAGTGGCTTTCCAAGGCAGCGACCCTGGACTTCGGGGTGTCGCGCACGAATGGGTACGTTTCCGCGACCGAGTTCGTATTCAATCAGCGCCTCGGGAATACCTTGCTGCTGACGACCGCCTCGTTTTTATTGGCGCTCTTGGTTGGAATTCCGGTGGGAATCTACGCGGCCGTGAAGCAGTACAGCGCACTGGATTACATCACCACCTTTCTGTCGTTCGTGGGCTACAGCGTTCCCGTGTTCTGGCTGGGGATCATGATGCTGATTCTGTTCAGCGTCACGCTCAAAGTCTTGCCGTCTGGCGGCATCGGCTCCGATGGGGTCACGCCGTACGTGGAGAGCGATTCCAAGTTCAACGTGACCGGCGAGGTCAAGAAAATTGTCTCGAGCGGTGGGGATACGCTCATCACCGTGAACGCGTATGACTCGGGGCTGGCGAGGGACGTACCGAAGGAGTTCAAGCTGCCCGGCGGCATCACCCCGACCGTCAAGGTCGGCGATTACGTCAGCGAGGGGCAGGCGGCCGGGCAGACCGTGACCGCCTCGAGTTGGATCGTTTGGGCATTGGATCGTTTGAAGTACCTGTTGCTGCCCGCGCTGGCGCTCAGCATCATTCAGATGGCGGGCTGGACGCGGTTTATGCGGGCTAGTCTCTTAGAGGTCATCAATCAGGATTTCGTGCGCACCGCCCGCAGCAAGGGCCTGAACGAGCGAATCGTGATTTACAAGCACGCGCTCAGAAACGCGCTGATTCCAATTGTGACGCTGATCGGGCTGTCCATTCCAGGCTTGCTGAACGGGGCGGTGCTGACCGAAACCGTTTTCAACTGGCCCGGCATGGGCACGGCGCTCTTGGACAGCGTGGTGCAAAAAGATTACAACGTGGCTATGGTGATCCTGATGGTCCTAGCGCTGGCGACCCTGGTTTCAAATCTGATCACCGACCTGCTGTACGCCCTGGTGGACCCAAGAATTCGCTACAACTGAACCTACATCCTTTGAGAACTCAGAACCCCGCTCGAGCCTTTCACTCCCAGAGGTTGACCCCATGAGCCAAGCCACCGTCGCCCTTCCCGCCATTCCCGAACCGAAGAACGAATCCTCGAGCGCCATCGCCTGGCGGCGGTTCAAGAAGCACCGATTGGCGATGTTCTCGTTGGGCTTGCTGGCGGTGCTGTTGCTGCTGGCAATCTTCGCGGGGCTGATTGCGCCGTACTCTCCGAGCCAGATTGATGCCAAGAACCTGTACGCCGCTCCGTCCGGGGCGCACGTGATGGGCACGGACGGCTTGGGGCGAGACATCTTCAGCCGCGTGCTGTTCGCCGGGCGGGTCAGCCTGATGGTCGGGATTGTCGTGGCGCTGCTGTCCGCCATTATCGGCGTGGTCATGGGCTTGCTGGCCGGGTACTACAGTGGGCAACCCCTCGTGCTGGCCGCCGGTCCCGGCTCCAATTTATGGGGTGAATTGCGGCGCGCTCAGGGTCAGACCTTCGCCGTCTACACCAGTATTCGCTATCTGATCTGGGCGGCGGTCGTCTTTTTCGTGGTGCAGATCACCGCGCAGTTCGCCAGTACCTTCACGGGCGCGGCGGTCGGCCTGACCTGGGTAGTTGGGATCGGGTTGGCGCTCTTGACGGCCTACTTCGCGTTTTACCGCGCGATCGTGGTGGACATTGACAGCTTGATCTCACGGTTCATTGACGTGATGCTGTCCCTGCCGCAGATTCCGTTCTTGCTGATTCTCTCTGGATTGCTGGCCAACCCGGATGTAGCGCTTGGGAAGGTTATGGATAGCACCTTCGGCGAGTCGCGGTCCATTGTGCTGATTATCTTTGTGCTGACAATCTTCGGCTGGCTGGGCACGGCCAGAGTGATTCGTGGTCTGGTGCTGAGCCTGCGCCAGCGCGAGTTCACCGATGCCGCCCGCGCGATCGGCTCGAGCGACTGGCGGATTATGTTGCGTCACCTCTTACCGAACGCGGTCGCACCGATCATCGTGCAGGTGACGTTGGATGTCGGGAACAACATTGTCTCCGAGGCGGCGCTGTCGTTCCTGGGTTTTGGGATTCAGGAACCCACCGCGTCCTGGGGCAACATGCTGAGCGGAGCGCAGGAGGCCATCTTCCAGAGTCCGTACACGGTTTTCTGGCCGGGGCTGTTTATCCTACTCACCAGCCTCAGCATCAATTTCTTGGGCGACGGTCTGCGCGACGCGCTAGACCCGCGCAGCCGCCTGTAACTTTGAGGGGTTTTGAAGTCAGGGTATTTGAAATCAGGGTCTCGAGCAGGCGAAACGGCTTCTCAGGCTCCAGAAAAGAGAACTGTCATGATCGTTGATCTTGGTCACACCGCGTTCCGTTGCTCCGACCTCGAGCGTTCCCTGGCGTTCTACGCGCTGCTGGGAATTCACGAATCGTTTCGGTTGAATCACACTGACGGTTCACTGATGCTGGTCTATCTACACATCGGGGGGGACCGCTTCTTGGAGTTGTTTCCGGGTGGCGCGGCCGATGTCGCGCAGACCAACCAGAGTTTCATGCACGTCTGTCTAGTGTCCGACGATCTAAAATCTGACCTCGAGCGCTTACAAGCTGAAGGGGTGACCGTTGACAGCGGTCCGAGCCTCGGGTTGGACGACAACTTGCAAGCCTGGATCAAAGACCCGGACGGCAACCCGATTGAACTGATGCAGCTCTCAGAGAACTCGCCACAGCGCCGGATCGCTCGAGGAGAAACGTTAAGCGGGCCTTGAACCGGATCGGACTTGGCTTCACCGTGTTCGGCTACGATGCAGGTATGAAGAGATTTTTGCTGGCACTGTTTCTGACCACCGCAGGCGTCGCGCAAACCCAGGTTGCCCCTGCCAGTTACCGCGTGGCGGACATCACACTGTATGGTCTGGACGAGCGCGTCGCGGTCTTTTACGGCGAGCCTGGCAGCCTCAAGCAGGGCGCGAACACCCTGACGCTGACCAAACCGAACGGCGTCGTGGCAGGGCTGGACGTGGCCGGGAGCCTGCGGGTGGGCGGCAGCGGATCGCTGGCGTTACCCGCGCCGAAACTCACGGCCTTCAATCTGATTCGCGGCACCGAGGGTTTGCGACTGATCACCAGGGTTCCGCTGACAGCCGTGTATCTGTACACCGATTCCAAGTGGTTCACGCTAACCGGTCCCATTTCCGGCGGTCAGAACCTGCCCGTGTACCAGACGCCTCGAGCCAGTCTGTACGGGGCGGGCGGGTTGAGTCTGAACGAGGCGGCGGCGCTGAGTCGTTACCTGAACAGCAAGGGGCCCGAGTTGGTGGTCGGCGTGATCCCGACCACGCCCAGCCCGGTGACCTTCTCCCCTGCCCCGAGTTCGTACCGCAGCACCGCGTTATCAGTTCAGGTCGGCGTGCGCGACGTACCGAGCGCACCGCCGGTCGTGTTGAATAATCCACCGGTTGCCCCCGATGCCCCCTCGAGCGGGACGCTGCCCTGGACGAACCCAGCACCGAGCACCGAGTCATCTACGATCCTTAACACCAGCGTCAACATGATCTCGAGCGGTTCGCAGAGCCAGTTTCAGGGCACGGACCTCGAGACGCGTCTGGACAGCACACCCGAGGATTTCGCGGCGACCTGGGCGCTCGTGTCCGGCGGTCAGATCCCCGCCCAGGCCGCACCGTTCGTTGATTTCACGCGGTCTAGAGTCGTCACGGTTTTCCTGGGTCAAAAGTCCACCGGCGGGTACGGCTTGCAACTGCTGAACGCCAGTTTGAACGGCGACACATTGACCCTGCAACTCGAGACGAGCGAACCCGCGCCGGGACGCTTGTTGACGCAGGCCTTCACCAGCCCGTATCTGATGCTCGAGGTGGATGCTGGAGTGAACGTGGTTTCGGTGGAACTCGTGCCTGTGACGCGCTAAGTCGGATTTTTCAAGCCTCTCGAGCGGACAAACTCGAGAGGCTTTCTCATGGCTCGAAGCTGAACGCATAAAGCTTGCATTTTCAGGTTCAAACTCTTATAATTATGCAACAGGGCGCATAAGCGCCTTTCACCAAAATCAAAATGACAAACCAACTCTCCCGACGACCCGCCTGACCTCTCGAGCGCACCACGCTTTGAGAAGTTGAGCTGACGCGGGCGTTTTATGCTGACAGCCCGTATGAAACGAGTTGGAAAAAGTCAAGACTGGGCTGCACCAAGATTTTGACTATTAAGAGCAGGGCAGATGGTCTTTTGAAATTTCACTCGAGCGTCAAACCGATTCATACACAGGAGCGATTCATGGCAAAGAAAAAAGTGGTCTTGGCGTACTCGGGCGGGTTGGACACCAGTATGATCCTGAAGTGGTTGCAGCTAGAGCGCGACTATGAAGTCGTCTGTTTCACCGCCGACATCGGGCAGGGCGAGGAAGTCGAGGAGGCCAGGGTCAAAGCGCTCAACACCGGCGCGGTCGCCGCGTATGCCTTAGACCTGCGCGAAGAATTCGTGCGCGACTTCGTGTTCCCGATGCAACGCTCGAGCGCACTGTACGAAGGCTATTATCTGCTGGGAACCAGCATCGCACGTCCACTAATTGCCAAGCACCTCGTGGAGATCGCCTTCAAGGAACACGCCGAGGCGATCAGTCACGGCGCGACCGGCAAGGGCAACGATCAGGTGCGGTTTGAAGTCAGCGCCTACGCGCTGAACCCGGAAATCAAAATCATTGCCCCGTGGCGCGAGTGGGGGCCATCCGGGCGCAAGGAACTAATGGAATTCGCCGCCAAGCACAACATCCCTGTCCCCGCGACCGCCGCGAAACCGTACAGCGTGGATTCCAACCTACTACACAACAGTTTCGAGGGCGGCATCCTCGAGGACCCGTGGGCGGAACCGCCGCACGACATGTTCAAACTCACCAAGAACATTGAGGACACACCGGACACGCCGGAATACGTGGAAATCGAGTACCAGGGTGGTGATCCGATCGCCATCAACGGCGAGAAGCTCAGCCCGGCGGCGCTCCTGGAAAAGCCAATGGGATCGCTGGGAATCACGGCATCGGCGTGGTTGACCTCGTGGAGAACCGCTTTGTCGGCATGAAATCCAGGGGCGTGTACGAAACGCCGGGCGGCACGCTGCTGTACCACGCCCGGCGCGCCGTGGAGAGCATCACGCTGGACCGCGAAGTGCTGCATACCAGGGATTCCATGCAAGCCAAGTACGCCGAACTGGTCTACAACGGTTTCTGGTTCACCGCTGAACGCGAGGCGATGCAAGTCTATTTCGATCACGTCGCCAAGAACACGACTGGGATTGCCCGCATGAAGCTGTTCAAGGGTCAAGCCCTGGTGGTCGGACGCAAATCACCGATCAGTCTGTACGACCCGACCCTGGTGACCTTTGAAAAGGAAACTGTGTACGACCAAGCGGACGCGGGCGGGTTCATCAAGCTCAACGCCCTACGAGCCAGGGTCCGCGCTCGGTTGCAAAAGGATTGATGTGATGGCAAAGCGTCAGGTAATTTCTATGCTCGAGTTCTTGCGAACGGGAGTTCTTGGGGGAATCACCTGTGGCGCAACAACCAAGGATGTACTTCGAGCGTTTGGCGAACCTTGGTACAAAGCCCAGTCGTCTTTTATCAGAAATTCATCATGGTTCAGATATGACAGCCTAGAACTTTGGTTTCACGAAGAAACGCAGATCATCAGCAGAATGACCCTTCACAACTTCAAGCCCTCCCAAAAAAGACATTGCCGACGTTTGTTTAATTCGTCGAGACTGAGAATTCCGTCAATCCCTCGAGCGGACATTAATCCTTGGATTCTGTACGAAGGATTGGATATTCGCACCCTGATGTTATTTCTCAAAACAGCAAGACTTGATTACGCCCATAGTCAGTGGCGCATTGGTATAGATCAACTGAATTTGGAATCTGGCGTGGTAATCCTCTGTGATCCGGCTTATTCGCACAAGCCGGGGCTAGGCTACATTGATCTAACCAACGAAACTCTTTGGCAAGCCCAAAACGAAGAGGCGTTGACGCAGTGATCCAAAACCCCCGCTTCTGGTACGACCTCGAGACGATAGTTTCCTTGAGCGGCGAAAGTGACCACCTATGATTCCCTTTCTACGCCCCGCCACACTCGAGGACGCCGAGCTGATCGCACAACTCACTCGAGAGGCCTGGGTACACAAACCCGCCAACTCGAGCGGGCACCGCGAAACCGCTGAGACCGTGCGAGCGAATCTCAAAGAGGGCGAGGCGATCATCATGGAGCTGGACGGTCAACCCATTGGCAGCGTGCGGCTCTACCCCGTGTTTGAAACCGCCGAGGATGGCAGCCGCGTTGGACCGGTCGCGCTCGAGATTGCCCGGTTGGGCATTTTGCCTGCGTATCGCGGTCGCGGTTTGAACACGTGGCTGATGAACGAGGCGATGATGGTTGCCACACGGCGCGGGATTGAAGAGTTACGGCTGGCGGTGCGAACCGACGAACCGGGCTTGCAGCGCCTGTACGAGCAACAAGGTTTTTTCGTGGACGACCGCCTCACCTACAGCCACGCAAACCCGGACAGTCCAGCCCCGGTCACGATGCGGAAATATTTGTTTCAACGCGGGCCATCCAGGGGCGAATCGCTATGAACGACACGCATCCCGCGATTGAACGCAAACGCATCGAAATGCTCCGAGCGCTCACGCTCACAGAGCGCTTGAGACTCGCATCGAACTTCTCGAGTGGTGTGATGAGGCTTTCTCGAGACCAACTTCAGCGGCGAACTGGGATTGCAGCGCTGGCTCGAAGCGCATTACGGCAAAGACCTGGCTCGAGGGGCGCTCGGAGAGCGGTACCGTGAATGAAGCGATTGCAGGATGGCAAGTGGACGCTCGAAAGGAACCGCCGTGAGTGACACCAACAAGAAACCCTGGGGGGGGCGCTTCGAAGCGCCAACCGACAAACTTGTGGAAGCCTTCAATGCCAGCGTGGATTTTGATCGGCGCATGGTTTTGGAGGACATCGCGGGCAGCCGGGCCCACGTCACGATGCTGGGCAGCACCGGGATTCTCACGGCGGATGAAACGAACGCGATTCTCAACGGGTTGAGTCAAGTACTCGAGGAGGTCCGGGCGGGTTCGTTTCCGTGGCGCGTGGAGCTGGAAGACGTTCACATGAACGTGGAGACGCGGCTGCGCGAGTTGATCGGTGGAGTCGCCGGGAAGTTGCACACCGCGCGGTCTCGAAACGATCAGGTGGCGTTAGATTTCCGGTTGTGGGTCAAGGCTGCCTGCACACGCACGATTGAAAAACTCGAGCGGCTGCGGGCCGTCATGGTCAGTGAAGCCGAACGGAATTTCGGCACGATCGTGCCGGGCTACACACACTTGCAGGTCGCGCAGCCGATTCTCTTATCGCACTGGTTCATGGCGTACTTCGAAATGCTGTCCCGCGACCGCCTGAGGTTCCAGGATTGCCTGGAGCGCTTAGACGAGTCACCGCTCGGCGCGGGTGCCTTGGCGGGGACGCCGTGGCCAATTGACCGCGCTCAGACTGCCAAGGACCTCGGGTTCAAAGCCCCGACCCGCAATAGTTTGGATGCCGTCGGCAGCCGCGATTTCGCACTCGAGTTTCTGAGCGCCGCCAGCATCACAATGGCGCACCTATCCAGAATCTCCGAGGAGCTGGTGCTGTACTCGAGTTTCGAGTTCGGTTTCGTGACGCTGCCCGATTCGCACACGACGGGCAGCAGCATCATGCCACAGAAGAAAAACCCGGATGTCAGCGAGCTGGCACGCGGCAAAGCCGGGCGCGTCTTCGGTGATTTGATGGCGCTCCTGACAGTCGTGAAGGGCACGCCGCTGGCGTACAACAAGGATTTTCAGGAGGACAAGGAACCCGTCTTCGACGCCGCCGACACTTTGGAGGTAATTTTGACGCTCTACGCCGACATGCTGCCGCTCTGCCACTGGAACGCGGAGACCACGAAAGCCGCCGCCGCCAGGGGGTACAGCACTGCGACCGACCTAGCGGATTACCTGGCGCGGCAAGGCGTCCCGTTCCGCGAGGCGCACGAGGTTGTCGGAAAACTTGTGGGACTGTGCGTCAATAGCAAACGGCAGCTCTGGGAACTGACGGGCGCAGAACTCGAGGCGGCTCACGAGAAGTTGAATCCCTCCGCGCTCGAGGTCGTGACGGTGGAAGCCAGCGTCGCCGCTCGCACGAGTTACGGCGGAACCGCACCGGAACGGGTGCGGGAAGCGATAGCAGAGGCGAGGAGGCTGTTAGACGCTACCGCCTAGATTCTGGCTCGAGACGGAGCCTCACTTTGTCAGCCCACTTTTCTGATCTTCCAGACCCCAGCCAAGCCTAGCAACACCGCTAGTCCAACCCACAAGCTACAAGCCCCAAAGGAGGTTCCCCATGTTGCAACTCGAGCCGATGACGTACCTGCCGCAACTCAACCCTGACCTGCCGCTCGAGCTGCGACGCGCAGCGCTGAGTGACGTGCCGAAGATTCAGGCGATCATCAAGTACTGGGCGGAGAAGGGGCGGATGCTGGAGCGCTCCGAGGAACTGCTCGCCAGCACGATCCATGAATTCCTGCTCCTCGAGAACGCGGCGGGTGAGCTGGCGGGCTGCGTGGGGTTGCACCGCATGGCGGAGGACTTGGCGGAGGTACGGGGACTGGCGATTCACCCAGATTTTCAGGGCAAAGGGTTGGGGCGTTGGCTGGTGCTGGGCGCGGAACGGCTGGCGAGGGATTGGGGCTTGAAGCGCTTGTTCGCGTGGACTTACGAGCAACGCTTTTTTGAGAAATGCGGTTTCACCCGGATTCCCAGGGAAGTGCCAACGCTGCCCGTGGAAATCTACAAGGAATGCACGCGCTGCCCGTTCCAGACGAACTGCCAAGAGATTGCGATGCTAAAACTCTTGGAACCAATGCGTCCCGTGATGTCGTGAGGACGAGCTTGTGAGGACGCCCGAAGAGATCGTGCAATCTCAGCTCGAGGCGTACAACGCCCGCGACTTGGCACGCTTCCTCGAGCATTTTGCGGAGGATGTGCGGGTGTTTCGGTTGCCCGCGTTGGAACCGAGTCTGAGCGGCAAGGCGCAGCTCGAGGAGTTTTATGGAACGAAGCGTTTCAATCTGCCAGACTTGCACGCGGAGATTTTGAATCGCATGGTGTTGGGGAACAACGTCGTGGATCACGAGCGCATCACAGGAATTGCGGAACAACCGCTCGAGATCGTCGTGGTCTTTGAAGTTCACGACGGGTTGATCGGGACGATCTGGGCGTATTCGGCAGTGTAAAGCGGTCACGGCTCAATCCCAGTTGGGGTGGCTCGAGCTGCCAGAAATGCAATTCGCTCGAGACCGTCTATAGATATTCAGCTCGAAGCGGTCAGGGCGTCTGGAATGTCGCGTTCTACGTTGCGGGCGGCGGGGCGCAGATACCCCGCAAAGCCGAAGGCGCTCGTCATCAGTCCAAACAAGACCCACATCGCGGCGAACCCGCGCCCCGTGGGTTGCCCGAGCAGCCAGGCGAATTGGTTCCCGAACTCGCCCGCGAAGGCGGGTTTGAACACCCGGTCTGCGAGCGGTCCGGCGATCACGAAGGCGAGCGGCGAGGTGATCTGCGCGATCATACGCCGCGCCGTGAAGACGCGACCTTGAATGTCGGCCGGAGTTTTCGACTGCCAGATGCTCTGTGATGAGCCGTTCAGCACAGGCAGTAGGAACCCGGCGAAGAAATTGGCCAGCATCCAAACGGGTACGCCCCGCGCCAGTCCGAACAGAGCCTGCCCGATCAAGCCTTGCAAACCCAATCCGATCAGCACGCCCATAACTCGAGGTCGGGGACCGCCCGTAGCGGTCATGTACAGTCCGCCGAGCAGCACGCCGACGCCGAACGCGGCGGCCACGAAACCGTAGGCGTGCGGGTCTCCGGTGCGGGACAGGACCAGCGGCGCTTGCAAATCCCCGGTCAGGCTGCCGGTGAAATTCACGCCGGTGAAGGTGATGAGCAGGCTCAATAAGCCTGGTCGTTGCAGGATGAAGCGAAATCCCTCCCTGGCTTGGATCAGAATGCCTGAGCCACCCATGCCTGCGCCCGCGCCACTTGTCGGCGGGCGGGGAATGCGGATCACGAAGACGGTCACGAACTCGATCAGGAAGCTCACCAAGTCCAGCCCGATGATCCCGACCATGCCGATCAGACCGACTAGGGCTGCCCCTGCGATGGGGGCCAGGAGGTCACTCGCGCCGCTGGAAATGGAGTACAACCCGTTCGCCCGTCCCAGTTGCTCCGGCGGGACCAGTACGCTCATGCTCGAGGCTTCGGCGGGCCACTGAAAGGTTTCGGCGGCGCTCGAGATGGCTAACAGGGAGTACAGCATCCAGAGCTGGAACGCGCCGCTCGAGAGCAGGATCATTTGCAGCACGGCGACTGTGATGTGAGTCGCGTTGATCCAGAGCATAACTCGGCGGCGGTCGCTGCAATCCACGATCACGCCCGCCAGCGGAGCCAGCAGAATCCCCGGCAGGAACCCGAACAGCGCCGTTAGGAACAGCGGTGTCGCCTCGTTCGTGCGCTGATACAACCACACGCCAAACGCGAAAATCGTCAACCTCGAGCCGAACATGCTGATGCTCTGACCCGCCCACATCGTGATGAAACCGCGCCCGCCGGGGGTGCTGAGCAGTCCGGGCGAGGCATCGGCGGTGGTCATAGGCGTAGTGTAGCGGCGGGCTGCATTCAGCAAATGTGCCAGTTGGCAGATGGAATTCTTCGATTGCGGGTTTCTTACAACCATAGCGCAGCAGATTGCCTAGGCTGAACCATGCAGGTTTTTACCCATCGCTTCGCTCTATTCGTCGTTCTCTTGGCGCTAAGCGCCTGCGGTTCTGAGACCCCACCGGGTGGTACGGGTGGCACACCCAATCCACCGGGGCCGGACACCGCCATCAGCCTCTGGAGCAACCCCGCCACCTGGGGCGGCACAGTACCCGGTACCAGTACCAGTGTCACGATTCCCGCCGACCAGCGCGTGGTGCTGGACACGGACGCGAAAGTTAAGAACATCACCGTCCTGGGTACGCTCGAGTTTGCCGATCGGGATATCCGTCTGGAAACAGATTTCATCGCGCTGCACGGTGCTTTAAGGATCGGAACAGCCTTGAAACCGTTTGCGAAGTCCGCCACGATCACCCTGACGGGTGGGAACACCGAGAACGTCATGGAGATGGGGTCCAGGGGGATTCTGGTGATGGGCGGCAAATTAGAACTGTACGGTCAGGCCACAGCGATCCCGTGGACGAAGCTCAGTGACACGGCCGAGGCGGGTTCCAGCGCCTTGAAACTAACCGACGCGGTGGTTTGGAAGCCGGGCGATCAAGTCGTGGTCGCACCGACGGACTTCTACAACGACGGCAACTTCATGAAAACCAGCGTCACCGAACAGCTCGAGGTTTCTGGTACCTCCGGGAACAGTCTGACCCTGAAATCCCCGCTGGCGGCGACCCGTTGGGGCAAGTTGCAGTACGTGACCGACGCTGGCATGAGTCTGACCGCGCAAACCGGGTTTCAGACACCCGCCCCTAACACACCGACGGTGCTGGACGAACGCGCCGAGGTCGGCAATCTGACCCGCCAGATCGTGATTCAGGGCGCTGACGACGCACTCTGGAAGAACGCGGGGTTCGGGGCCCAGGTCATGGTAATGGACCCGAGCAGCAAACTGCAACTGAGCGGTGTGGAACTGCGCCGGGTCGGGCAGGCCGGACACTTCGGGCGCTATCCGATTCACGCCCACAACCTGTCTTACGATGCCAGCGGCAAAGAACTGGGCGATGCCAACTTCAACGTTTCCGACTCGAGCATTCACGATTCCTCACAGCGCTGCCTGGTGATTCACGGGTCGAATGGAGTGAATTTTAAGAACAACATCTGTTACGACATTCAGGGGCACGCGGTTTTCTTGGAGGACGCCGTGGAACGCCGCAACACGCTGGAAGGCAATCTGATCCTGAAGGTCAGGAACTCCGCCAAGCCGCTCCTAAAACACGAGGACACCTCGAGCGGCTTCTGGGTCACCAACCCTGACGACACGCTGCGCAATAACACAGTCGGCGATGCCAGCGGTCACGGCTACTGGCTGGCGTTCCCTACGAAGACCCTGGGAGCTAACGCGAGTGTCAACTTGCGACCCTTCAATCAGGGTTTCGGCGTGTTCGAGGGGAATGTCGCGCACAGCGTTGGTAACAACGGGGTTCACATTGACGACGTGCCAAAGGACAGCAGTCTCGGCGAACTCGAGGGGATGAAGTACATGCCGACGCGGGACGGCAGCGAGTACAACTATCAGAACGGTGTGCGCTTCAAGCTCTCCAAGGTCACGGTCTACAAGAACGGCGCGTACTGGGGCGCGGGCGGCGGCATCTGGAACCGTAACACCTTCCCCGATTTTGAGGAGTGGGTCTCCGCGGATCAGACCTGGAACTGGTTCGCAGGAGCCGGGGACAACGGCGTGATTCGCCGTAGCGTGGTGATCGCCAATAGTTTGAACACGCCGACGCCTCGCTTCAACCCGTATCCCCTGTCCGCCTTCGCCAGTTATCACAGTACCTTTGATATCACCCAGAATCTGATTGTCGGGTTCGCCTTCACGGGCGCGGAGGATTTGAACTCAGATCGTCCCAACAACAGCGTTGGCGCGTTTCGCACCGACGATTACTACATCACCGCCGTGGACAAGGGCTTGCAACGCAACCCCAGCAACAAACTGATCCTGTCCAGCCCAGGGCGGCGCGTGCCACCGTTTACAAACGAACACTGGACGCTAGCCGGAGCGCTCTGGGACGCGAACGGCTACTGGGGACCACCCGGCAATTACTGGGTCTACGATCAACCGTTCTTCACGAGTGGAACCACCTGCCAGAGCGTCCAGCCCGCCGGAAAAAACGGCTCGAGTTGCGTTGGGCCGTACTACGCGATCGGTGATTTCCTGACCGATTTCGATACCAACCGCTACAACTTCAAAGCCCCGATCGAAGCGACTCGAGTCAGCCCGGACGGTTCCAGCCTCGGGGTTTGGAGCGTCGGGGATGGCAACACGAGCTGCCCGAAGCTCTGCAACATGCGCCACTTCGCGGGCATCAAGGCGGGGCGTTTCGTGTTGCGCTTTCCAAACGTGAACGGTGGTTACCGCGTTCCCACGGAGTTCAGTGCCACGGTGGGCAACTTCGTGACTCCAGGAGATTCGATGCTGCTGGCCGTTTCAACCAGCGCTGCGGTGACGCCGGTCATTTCGTTGGATACCGGCAGCGAGAAACGCGTCATCGGCACGGCGGGCGCGACGGTGGAAAGCGTCAACGCAGACAGTACCGGGCAAACCTTCTATCAGGATAAGGCCAACAGTCTCGTCTGGATCAAGCTCATCGGTGGTCTGGCAAAGAACCCGTACTGGGATCAGGACCCGAACTCCAACGATCAGCTTTACCAACCGATGCGGCTCGAGATCAAAAAGCCTTGATGGGCGTTTCTTGGGTGGTTCACGCGAACAGACCTCTGGTTGAAGCCGGTACATGCGACCGCCCCCTTTTGAGTAATCTGCACCCATGCCCGTTTTCCAATCCATTCCCTACACCTCTGAGGGGCAAGGCAGCGAAACCGTAGTGTTGCTGCACGGAGAATTAAACGACGGTTCCTCGTGGCAACGCACCGTGGACGCACTGTCGGACAAGTTCCAAATCCTGCGCTACGACCGCATCCCAAGCCCCACGATGACGCTGGACAAGCACGTCGCGGAACTCGAGGGGCTGCTGGATCACTTGTCCCTGGAGCGCGTCCATCTGGTCGGTCACAGCGGCGGCGGTGTGCTAGCGCACAGCTTCGCCGGGCATCACCCGGAGCGCGTGCTGAGCCTGTGCCTGGCAGACAGCCTGGGGAAACTGGACATTCCGCTGCAAATCAAGGTCAGGAGCGTGCTGGCGGCCCTGGACGCGGGCGGCGGGGGACTGGCCCACACGGTCGCCGCGCCGTGGCTGTGGGGAGCCGCGTACCTAACGGCACAAGGCGTGAAGCTCGAGGCGGTCCGGGATCGGGCGGCGGCGCTGCCGAGCGAACCGATGCGCTGGGCGTTGGAGTACGTGCTGAGCTTTGGGGACCAGCGCAAGTGGCTACGCGCCATCAACTCGCCGGTCCTGGTCGCGGTCGGCAGCGACGACAACCTGACGCCACTCCGGTACAGCCACGAGATCGTTGAATGGGTCAAGCAGGGCTTGGGCGTGCTGGTCACGATCACCGGAGGCGGGCACAACGCACCCTTGGAGAAACCCGACGAGTTCAACCGCATTCTGACAGGCTTTTTGGAGCGGTATCAGAGTTTCACGACCAGTCCCTGGGCGGACGACGAGGAGGAGTCGAGCGATTCGGGCGCGGAGTTCCACGACTTCAACGACCTCGAGCAGAATTGAGTGAGGTCAGGGTGGCTCGTCTGAAAGCCTGCTCGTAAGCACATCCCGGTCTTGGATGGACGCGTTGAAAATTGTTCACAGGGCGAAACCTTCAAATCTTAGAAGCCAAAAACGGTTTGTGTCACAGCATTCTCGAGATTGGGATGGCACCCCATCATCTCCGTTTTAACTGGGAGATATGGAGCCGACCAGGCCATATGGAAGACTGAGGCTCGAGGGGAATTGCCATCTCGAGTAACACCTGCTGGCTCGAGGTGATCGTGCGTCCCGTGAGGCCAGCCACGCCCAGAAATGCACAGATCATGTTTTGAGCGTTCATTCCAACGCTCAACCGTTCACCACGCCCAAACGCCGTTCGAGGACGCCTTGGTGATGCGCGATGTGATAGACCATAAACAGCAAAAAATCGCGCAACGGCATCCAGCCCAGCAGCGGGTGACGCCCGGAGAGCGCGTCCAGATCGGACTCTGAATACCCTGCCAGGGCGGCTGTCATCGCCTCGCCACAGGCGAACCACTCCGACAGGGCTAGTCCTCGCGTCGCCTCGAGCGGGTCCAAGGCACCGTACTCCGGTGGCGGAAATGGATTGTTGACCAGGAATCCTGCCGGGGCTGCCTCGAGCGCCGCCCGGTACGCCGCACCGATCTCGGCATAGCTTCTGGGAGTGGCGGGCGTCCCGAGCGGCCTGAATTTGTGCGCGGTCAGCGCATCGGTGAACGGGCGCTCCGCGCTCATCAGATGTTGCAGGTGTTGCAGCGGTGACCAAGTGTCTTGCAGGGGCTTCAAAAAGGTCTCGAGCGGGAGCGCCCGCAGGAACGCGGCGAAGCGCTGATGCTGGGCGGGAATCGCTGGCAGAATTTCCGGCAGGGTGTGTGGGTTCACGCGTCCAGCTTATTGAAATACGCCTCGAGCCGCGATAGGGCTTCCGGCAGGTTGGCGCGTCCGAACCCCAGGCGCAGGTGACGCGGTTGGTCGTAAACGGTTCCGGGCAGCAGCAGCACGCCCGTTTCACGCACGACCGTCTCGCAGAACTCGAGGGAATCGGGGATGCCGTTCAGCCGTGGAAACCCGATCGGACTGGCCGTGGGGCGCACCCACGCGAGGCGACTCGCGTGGCGGGACACGAACCCGTCCAGCAGTGGCAGGTTGCGGGCGACGATCTCGAGGTTACGAGCTGTCAGGGTGTCGCGGTGACGCAGGGCCAAGTCCACCAGAAATTCGGAAGGTGCGGCCGAACAAATGGTGGTGTACAGCTTCAGTTGCAGTAGGCGCTCTAAGGCATCCGCGTCGCGCGATGCCAGCCAGCCGAGGCGCAGTCCCGGCAGCCCGTAACTCTTGGAGATACTCCCCAAGCTGATCGCGCGCTCGTACAGGTCGCAGGCGGCGGGCAACCGATCCGCCGGGTCGTGTTCCAACTCGCGGTAAACCTCGTCGGAGAAGAGATACGCGTCCGCGTCTCTGGCGATCTCTACAATCCGCTCCAAGCTGGCTACAGACATCTGCGTCCCAGTCGGATTGTGCGGCGTGTTGATGTAGATCAGTCGCGTGTTCGGGCGCACCAGCCCCGCTAACTCGTCCAAGTCGTGCGCCCAGCCGTCCTCGAAACGGCGCTGCCAACATGACGCCTCCGCCCCGGCCGCTCGAGCCAGTTGCAGTGCCGACTCGTAACACGGGCTTTCGATGATCGCGTGATCGCCGGGTTTCAGAAGCGCCGCGTACGCCAGAAAGATGCCCTCCTCGGCGGCGGCCACGACCACGGTGTCCCGCGCCTCGAGGGTCGTGTACAAACTGGCGACCGTGGCGCGCAATGCTGGCCAGCCTCGAGTCTCGGTGTAACCCAGGCGTTGCGACAGCAAGCGCTCTGTGGCATCGGGTTCCAGCGCCAGCAGTTCGCTGATGTCTCTGGATTCGCAATCGCTGCTCGAGAGCATAAATTGGGCGGTGAACTCGTGGCGGTCGTAGAAGGCTTCGATGCGAAACGGTGGCAAGTTCATGCGCCCATTCTCAATCGTAATAGCGTGCTTGGCTAGCCCCAGGTTTGGAATTCCCCAATAAACTTCTTGCGAAACTTGAGGTATCACCCAAATCCAAGCCCTCCGGTAGCGGCGAATCTTGTCTTCACCCTGGAGCAAAAACAGTCTCTCGAAATCGTGCGTCCGGTGTGATGGTGACTGAGATTTTTCGCAGGGGGTCTGATCAGAAACATAGTTGTGGCTTCGGGTGCAAGCTGGCTCGGTCAACTTCTGGCTCGGTCAAGTTCTGGCTCAGTCAACTTCTGGCGCGGCCACCGTCACCGGCAAACCCTGCCCCGCCATCGCTGTGAGAAAATCTTTTGGCGCGTTCCAATCCGTGAGCAACAAGCTGACCCTATCCGGCTCGGCGAAGCTGGATAGGGTCGCCCGTCCCAGTTTGCTCGAGTCCACGACCGCGATCACCCGGTCCACGGCGGCGATCATGGCGCGTTTGGTTTGCGCCTCCAAGTCATTCGGCGTGGTGTACCCGTGGCGCAGTGAGACGCCGGTAGCGCACATGAACGCCTTGTCCGCGTGGTACGTCTCCAAGGCGCGCACGGTGGCGGGTCCGATCAGCGCCATGCTGTGATGCCGCACCTGTCCGCCCAGCAGCAGAATCTCCCAGCCGGTATCGGCCAGTTCCAGCGCGATCGGCGTGGAATTGGTGATGACGTGCAGGTGGCGGAAGCGTTTCTTGATGACCCTGGCGAGCGTCTGGGTGGTGCTGCCTGCGTCCAGAATCAGCGAGTCGCCCTCTTCGATCAGCCTCAAAGCGGCCCCGGCAATCGCTTGCTTTTCCGCCTGTTGCAGGTAGACCTTCTCGCGGAATGACGGGTTGAATAGGCTGCGATGCGCCCAGGTCGCGCCGCCGTGCGTGCGATGCAGCAAGCCTCGAGTCTCGAGTTCGGAGAGGTCCTTGCGGATCGTCACCAGGGAGACCGTGAACTGCTGCGAGAGCGCTTCGACCGCGACGCTGCCGCGCTGCTCCAAGAGTTCGATGATCCGGCTGCGCCGCTGCTCAGTTGTCATACAGATCAGCCGTCATGCGGGTCGGGTTTGGCGGTCAACGAATGGAGGTCAAACGGTTTCCCCGCCCAATCCTGCCGCATCCAGCCCCAACTCGGGTCGTCCACGGGCGGCGTACCTCGAGCCTCATGGAGTGCTTCACCAGCCATGTAATTCAGGTAGTAAACGTTGCTGCCGGGCGGCGCGGCGACCGGGTGATACCCCTTGGGGGCCAGGATCAGATCGCCGTCCCGTGCCAACAACAACTCGTCCAGCCCGTCCTCCGGGCTGTAGTTGCGATGAACCGCCCAGCCCGTATCCGCAGGCTCGAGGCGGTAGTAATAGCTTTCCTCGATGTACAGAGAGTTCATGCGTCCGTCGTGGCGGTGCGGCGGCCAGCCGGACCAGAACCCGGACGGCGTGTAGACCTCGTAGAGCAGCAGTCGCTCGGCGGGGAGATTCGCCCCGAGGATGTGGTTGACGCGCCGCGTCGCGTTCGCGCCGCCGCGCAACTCGGACCGCATTTCCGCAGGCTGAAACAACCGCAGCGGATATTTGCCCTCGGCGGGCGCACCGCCGAGGGAGAACTCGAAGTCCGTCTCGGCTCGCACGGTAAAGCCTGATCCGGGCGGCAGGTACAGAACGGCTGGCATCTCCAAAAACACGCCGCGCCTCGAGAGTTGAAATTCCGTGTCTCCAACAGTTATAACCGCCTTGCCGCCCAGTGGTACCATCGCCAGCTCGAGACCCGCCGATTCCCCGGCGAACCTGTCACCGGTTTTGAGGCGATGCACCGCGAAGCTCAGGTACTTCCAGCCCGCCGTGTTAGGCGTGACCGACACCGACGTGCCACCTGCGACCGGCTTGAAGTGATTCATCGCAGCTCCGCTATTTGCAGTTCCTCGAGACGCACGGCGCGTTTCTCGTGCAGGCTGCGCGTCATCGCCAGTGCGATTCGCAACGATTCAACTGCGTCCTTCGTGCCCGGTGTCGGTTTCGTGCCCGCCTCCAAAGACCCAAAAAACGCTTCCATCTCGAGCCGATACGCGTCTATGAAGCGGTCCATGAAGAAGTAATAGTGATCGCTGCTGACGCCATTTTCTCCAAACTGCCAGATCGGGGTTTTCGGCGTGGCATCAACTACCAGCTTGCCCTTGGAACCGAAGACTTCGCTCCGCACGTCGTACCCGTAAACCGCCCGCCGGGAGTTCTCCATAACGCCCAGGGTTCCGTTCTCAAAGCGCAGCAAACTCGTCACGGTGTCGGCGTCACCGATCTCACCGATTTGCGGGTCCACCCGGACCGCGCCCCAGACGCTGACCTCCTCGACTTCACCGACCAAAAACCGCGCCACGTCAATGTCGTGAATCGCCTGATCGCAAAAGATGCCGCCGGAAATCTTCAGGTACTCGAGCGGCGGCGGCGCGGGGTCGCGTCCCACGGCCCGGAATTGCTCCAACTGTCCGAGCGCCCCGGATTCGATGCGACGCTTGGCGTCGGCGAAGGCCACGTCGTAGCGGCGCTGAAAGCCAATCTGGAACGGAATCCCGGTCTCGTCCACGAGCGCCATGACGCGCAACGTTTCTGATAAGTCCAGGGCAATCGGTTTCTCGCAAAACACGGCTTTGCCCGCCCGCGCCGCCAGCTCGGTGAACGGCGCGTGGGTCGGTGTCGGCGTGCAGATCAGCACGACTTCTACCGCCTGGTCAGCGATGGCGTCCTCTGGATTCGCGTAAACCCGCTCCGCGCCTGAGAGCGCCTTCGCCCGTTCCGCCGCCTTGAGGTTTGGATCGGCGACCGCCACGACCCGCGCTTGCGGAATCCCAGCCAAGTTGCGGGCGTGCTCCATCCCCATCCGTCCAGCGCCCAGCAGAGCGACCCCAAAGCTTTTCATAGTGTTCCCCTTGGACTGTTTCTTTGACTCGAGACTTTGATGCTTGCACGAATTAGATTCGCTATTTTCCCATCCAACCAGCTTGCGCTCGAGTCTCCTACAACTCGTAAGGGCAGGTTCCAGAAAACGCTACTCGAGGACAGCCCGAACCGGACCGCTCGAGCCAGAACATAGAATCACCTCGAGACTTAATGACGCGCATCAAAATCCACCATGCTCAGCGATGAACTCCAAGGCTTCTGCCAGGTACGGTGTGAAATCGGCGCAGCCAATCCGAGTCACGACGATGGCTCCGCACGCGTTCCCGATACGAGCGCTCTTGTACCAGTCCCAACCCTGGGCGCGTCCGTAAATCAACCCCGCCGCGAACGCATCCCCCGCCCCGAGGACGCTCAGCACCTCGACCGCAAAGCCCGGCACGCGCAAAATGTTGTCGGGCAGGTACACGTCCGCCCCTCGAGCGCCGCGCTTGACGACCAGCGCCCTCGAGCCTCGAGCCAGCAGCGCCGCAATGTTGGCTTCGGTGTCACCGCGAATCTCCGGGGCGGTGATCTGACTGTTGAGAATCGTGATGTCCTCGGGGCGTTGCAGCATGGCGGCGTTGATCTCCTCCTCCGTACCTATAGCCACATCCACCATCGGCAGCAGGGCGCGAATATTGACCCCGAAGGCTCGAGGGTCGTGCCATTGATCGGCGCGAAAATCCAGGTCCAGGTAGACCGTCAGGCCCGCCGATCTGGCGCGTTCCACGGCGCTCAGCGCGGCGCTCCGGCTGGGTTCCTTGGCGAACGCCGATCCCGAAACCTCGAGCGCCAGGGCAGATTCAATCGGAGTGTTCAGCACGTCGTCTATACCGAGCTGAACGTCAGCGGCGTTGTCGCGGTAGAAGGTGATTGGAAACGAGTCCGGCGGCTCGATGCCCAGCACCACGGCGCTCGAGCGTGCGCCGGGTTTGATCGGGATGAAGCGCGTGTCCACCCCTTCGCGGCGCAGGCGTTCGGTGATGAACTCGCCGACCTTATCGGCTCCGACGGCCGTCAGCAAGGCGGTTTTTAGCCCCAGGCGCTGTGCGCCGACAGCGATGTTGAGTGGACTGCCGCCGATGTACGCGCCGAAACTGCCGATGTCCGGGAACGCCGCGCCAATGTCTTGCGAGTACAGGTCTATGCTCGAGCGGCCCAGGGTGATGAGGTCGAACGCAGGCGGCGTTTCCAGCAGCGCGGTCTCGAGTTCGGGCAGCTCGAGGGGCAGTGTTTCAACCCGCTCGAGCCGGTCTGACGCTGACAGCTCTGAATCTGGCTCGAGGGTGACGGTCTCCTGCGAATCTGCCGGGTTCATAGGCCGGTGACGGCTCGCAGGTGGTCGCGGTTGTGGCGGGCGCTTTCTTCAGGGTTGCCCATGCCGGGCAGCACGTCCTGCTCCACGGTGATCCAACCGTTATAGCCTTGCTGCACCAGCTTCCCGGTGACCATGCCAAAGTCCACGCTGCCGCGTCCCAGTTCGCAGAAGACGCCCTCTGAGATGGCTTGTTTGTAATTCAGTTCTTCCTCGCGGACGCGTTCTGCGACGGTCGGATTGCAGTCCTTGAAATGCACCAGCCCAATCCGTTCCTTGAACAGCTCCAATCCGTCCAGCACCAACTCGCCGTGCGTGCTGCCAGTACCGAACAGGTAATGCCCGGTGTCGAAGCACAGGTCAATCAGGCTCGAGTCGGTCAGGGATAAAAACTCTTCTATTTCCCACGGTGCTTCGACGTACCCGCCGCAGTGATGATGGAACACGGTTCGCAGTCCGGTCTCACTCAGCACCGCCCTGGCGATTCGTTCCGCGCCAGCGGCGAAGGTCTTCCAGTCAGCGGCCGACAGACTCAGCTCCGGCGTGATCCGTCCGGCGTGCTCGAAGCGGGGCGCGTCGCGGCTGTGTTCGTCGGCCAGCATCAGCGTCGGTTGCGTGTCCGCGTCGCCCACGTCTGCGACGCTTTTCAACAGCCGAGCCGTCCGTAAGACTCGAGCCTCGCCCTCCGCGTGGGCGGCCGCGTCGCGCAGGTAGACGCCCTCATAGGCGCTCAGCATCGTCAAGCCCCGGCTGGTCAGCGCCTCGCGCAGCTCATCGGGATCGGTCGGCATGTAACCGTAATCGCCCAGTTCCGTGCCGGTGTAGCCAGTCGCCTTCAATTCGTCCAGCATCTGCGCGTAGCCGACGCCCTGACCCCAGCCCTCAATCGTGCCCCACGAACACGGCGCGTTGCCGAAACGAATGCTCACAAGCCACCTCCGGCGGTGCGTCTCAAAAATTCGCATCTCATAGCCGCTGCACCCTGACACTCGCACCGAAATTGCCGTTTCATCATTCAATACACCCGCCTTTGCTTTTTCAGTGCCAGTTCGTACTCCTTGCGCGCCCGCCTGACCCGCGACCGCCCGGAAACCTGGGCCACGGGCACGTCCCACCAACTCTCATACCCTGGCACGCGGTCCTCTAGACTGACCGGCACGACGATCACTCTCACCCCTCGAGTCTGCCGCGATTCTTGTAGCGCGGTCTCGAGTTCCGCGTAGGTCTGTGGGTTCCAGGCGGTCGCACCGAGGCTGGCGGCGTGCGCCGCGAAATCCACGATGATCTGAGGGCCGTCGGTGCGATTGGATTTTCTATCTCGAGCGCGGAGTTCGTTGTTGAAGCTCGGTGAACCGGTTGAGATCTGCAACCCGCGAATCGAGCCGTAGGCTCTGTTATCCAGCAGCATGATCGTGAAGTCTATGTGTTCCGCGACGGCCGTCACGATTTCCGAGTTCATCAATAAATACGTGCCGTCCCCGACGAAGACCACGACCTCGCGCGTCGGTTCTGCCATCTTCACGCCCAGCCCGGCGGGAATTTCGTAGCCCATGCAGCTAAAGCCGTACTCGAGGTGGTACGCCTTTGGGTCGGTCGGACGCCAGAGTTTTAACAGGTCTCCCGGCAGGCTGCCCGCCGCGCAGATCACGGTCGCCTCCCCGCCGAAGGCTTCGTTGGTGAGTCCGATCACCTCCGCCTGCGCCATTTCTTTTTTCTTAGGTTGCGGCTGGCGCAACTTCGTCACAGTGTTGTCCCACTCGAGTTTCAGCCGCGCAATCTCTTTGCGGTAACCACCAGAAGTTCCCTTGAAGCCTGTCAGCGCCTCACTCAGCGCCTCGAGTCCACGCCTCGCATCGCAGGTCAAGGTGGCTCCACGCAATTTGCTCGAGTCGAACGCGCTAATGTTCAGTCCGACGAAACGCACGTCCGGGTGTTGAAAGGCGGTTTTGGAGGCGGTCGTGAAATCCGCCAATCGCGTGCCGACGGCGATCACCAAGTCCGCCGATGTCGCCAATCGGTTGGCCGCCGTGCCACCGTTAGAACCGATTGCACCGACGTTCAGCGCGTGATCCCAGGACAGCGCACCCTTGCCGCCCTGCGTTTCCGCCACGGGCAGCCCGAGCGCTTCGGCGAAGGCCGCCAGTTGGCTCGAGGCGGCGCTGTAAATCGTGCCGCCGCCGGTTACGACGAGCGGACGCTTGGCTTGCCGAACTAGCGCCACCGTTTCTGACAGCGCCTCGGAGTCTGGCACGGGGCGACGCACGCGCCAAACGCGCTCGCGGAAGAATTCTACCGGGAAATCGTAGGCTTCGGTTTGCACGTCTTCCGGCAGTGAAACCGTGACCGCGCCGGTGCCAGCCGGGTCAGCCAGCACCCGGATTGCTTCAGGCAGCGCGGACAGGAGTTGTTCGGCGCGGCTAATCCGGGTGAAGAATCGGCTGACCGGGCGGAAACAGTCGTTGACGCTCGAGTCGTGTTCTATCGGATGCTCCAACTGTTGCAGCACCGGGTCGGGCAGGCGATTGGCGAAATAATCCGATGGTAGCAGCAGCACCGGGACGCGGTTGACGGTCGCGGTCGCGGCGGCGGTCAGCATGTTCAGCGATCCCGGTCCGACGCTGGCGGTGCAGGCGAAGGCTTGCAGGCGGTTCGTGTGCTTGGCGAAGGCGGCGGCCGCGTGAACCATGCTCTGCTCGTTCTGCGGGCGGTAGGTCGGCAAATCCGCCGCGCCGCCGTACTCCTCTAGAGCCTGTCCCAACCCGGAGACATTACCGTGTCCGAAGATCGCCCAGACGCCGGGGATCAGGCGTTGCCGCACCCCGTCGCGTTCAGAGAATTGCGCTGCCAGAAACTTGACGAGCGCCTGCGCCACGGTCAGGCGTTCAAAAGCCATATAACTCGATTAGCTTCGTGAGAGCCAGCGGGAGAGCGGCTCGAGACGGGTGTGAGATTGGTTTTGGCACGAGGCTGATTGTAGAAGCGTAGGTTTTGCTTGTCAATTGAAACGAAACAGAAACGAAAGCCCGTGGGATTCGGCTCGAGGTTAAAGTGCTCGGTTCCTAGCCGATAGCCCAAACATTCCTCGAGCCACCAGCCCTCTACTTCCCTTGCACCGCGAACCGATAGCCGCAGTGTTTGCAGACGTGGGCCGCGCTTTTGACTTCCTCGGCGCAATCTGGACAGAGCTTCGCGCCTCGAGTCCGACGCCCCAAGGTGGTTCCGCGTAGGAGCGAACCGAAAAGCGGGAGAATCACGACCACCAGCACCAGCAGTCCCAGCTCGAGGTTGGCGTCCGGCACGAGGCTGTACCAGAGCAACCCGCCAACGGCCACGCCCACCCAGCCGCCGACCCGTTCGCCGAGCAAGTTGCGGCCGAAGGCGCTGAAGGCAGCCGCCCAGACCGCGAACCAGAACAGCCGACTTCCGAACAGCGGGCGGAGCGGTTCTGGGATCGGGTTGAGGCGCTGCAAGCCGTCCAGAACGGTTTTCCAACCGTTCTGAATCGCCGTCTGAATCGGATTCATGACACGACCTCCCGGATCGGATTCATGACACGACCTCCCGGATCGGATTCATGACACGACCTCGAAGGCTTTGGACTCCAAAAGCGGCATCTTCAAGTCACCCATCTGATTGTCCAAGCGCTGACATTCATCGGCTGAGACAACTTGCCAGGCGCTCAGGCTCTGCCAGTGAATCACCGCGATCACCGCGTTTTCCTCGAGCCAGATTTCTTTTTTGATAAAGCCCGGAACTCGGCTCAATGCCCCGGTCCACACGACGGCGTCTCGTTCTAGGAAGGCTTGGCGCTTGGTTTCGGGAACCGCGAATTTCAACCACTCCACGACCATAAACCCAGCCTAGCAGTCTCTTGAGGCGGACGAATTGCGATACCTCTGATGGTTGATACGACTGGCAGAGGCACAAACTCGTTTTCAGCAAAGATTGCAGCTCGAGCTACGGTTTTTCGGCTTTTGTCCTGACGATTTACGAATTTTGTGCTCATTTTGACAAAATGTCACAATGAATTGTGCAAGTGATCTATTTTTGCTTGACACTCGGAAAAGGCTCGAGTTAGATTGACAGTCTGATTGACCGCCCACCACTGCACGTTTCTCCCATTCGAGGCTGACCATGACGCAAACCCAACTGCCACTCAGCCACCCCGCGACAGGCAAATCTCTAGTCAGCGTCCGCAACGTGGACAAGCAGTACGCGAACGGCACGCTCGCGGTGTCTGGCGCAAACCTGGAAGTGCGCGAGGGCGAATTCATTTCCCTCGTCGGTCCCAGCGGATGCGGCAAAAGCACGCTGCTCAGGATCATCGCCGGACTGGGCGATGCCACCGGCGGCGAGGTCACCGTTGGCGGCGGCAAACCCGGCGATGCCGGGACGCGTGGACAAGCCAGCTTCGTCTTTCAGGAAGCCACGCTGCTGCCGTGGCGGACGGTGCGGCACAACGTAGAACTGCCATTGGAACTGATGGGGAAACCAAAAACGGACTGGGCAGGAATTGTCAACTCGGCTCTGGAGATGGTCGGGCTGAGCAGCTTTGAACGGGCGTATCCCAGGGAACTCTCGGGCGGCATGAAGATGCGCGTCTCGATTGCGCGCGCCCTTGTCACTGATCCGCGATTGCTGCTGATGGACGAACCCTTTGGGGCGCTCGACGAGATCACCCGCCAGCGTCTCAACGACGACCTGATGCGCGTGCGCGACCTGACCGGAGCCACGGTCATCTTCGTGACCCACAACGTCTTCGAGGCGGTCTTCCTGTCCAGTCGCGTCGTCGTGATGAGTCCACGACCGGGGCGGATCATCAGCGAAATCCTGATTGACACGCCGTATCCTCGGCAAAGCGATTACCGGGGCACACCCGAATTCGCGCAACACACCAGGGAGGTCATGCACCTCCTAGCAGACACGCATTGACGAGCCGCTCGAGTAGCACGCAACCGAGTCCCCCGCAGAACCCGGAGACGCCATGATCGAAGCCCAACCCAACCTGACCCCGAGTCTGCCCCGTTCCGTGAAACCTCCCGCTTGGCTCGAGCGGCTGTTCCCGCCGCTCGTCTCTCTGGTGGTGTTTCTGGTGCTCTGGCAAGGAATCATTCTGGTCGCGGGGTTGAAGCCGTACATCCTGCCCAGCCCGCTCGGGGTGGTGTCAGCAATCGTAGAACACCGCGAGAATTTGCTGAGCAGTGCCTGGTTCACTTTTCAAGCCTCGTTCGTGTCGTTTTTGATCGTCATGGTGCTGGGAACCGCGATTTCATTTCTCTTGAGCAGCAGCAAGTTCATTGAAAAGGCGCTCTACCCGTACGCGGTCATGCTGCAATCCACGCCGGTGATTGCGATTGCCCCGATCATCATCATCTGGTTCAACATTGGCTTTGCCAGCATTGTCACGATCAGCGTCATCATTGCGATCTTCGCGGTCGTCGCCAACACCACGCAGGGCTTAATCAGCGTAGAAAACAACTTGCAAAACCTGTTCAAACTCTACGGTGCTACGAAGCCGCAAACCCTATTCAAGCTGCGCCTGCCGTTTGCACTGCCATACATGGTCACGGGCTGGCGGATCGCAGCGGCGCAAGTCGTGATCGGAACCATCGTCGGTGAGTACATGGCGGGCGCGGGCGGCGGCGGCATGGGCGGACTGGGGATCATCATTGCCGCGACCAGTGCCCGTCTGCAAACGAGTTACCTGTTCGCCTCAGCCTTATGCGCGGCGCTGTTGGGAATCGCATTTTTCCTGCTGGTTAATTTCTTCGGGTATCTGCTCTTAAAAAATTGGCACGAATCGGCCGTGCAATTCGAGAACTGAACTCGTCCCGCTCGAGGGAACCGCTCCATCCTTTCGAGATTTCTGCTTGGCTGTTGACTGACGACACGTGCCCCATTGGGCTGGAGGATCTATGAAGAAAGCCGTTCTGTTCGCGCTCGGAGCTGGAGCCATCGTCGGAGGACTCGGGGTCGCCTCGCTCGTCAGTGCCCAGAAATCCATGCCCGAGGTCAGCATGGTGTTGGACTGGTTCGCCGAGCCACCCCACGGCGGGTATTACGCGGCCGTGCAAGATGGCTTATTTGAGGCCAAAGGCGTCAAAGTGAAACTGATTCCGGGTGGTCCAAACGTCGCCGGATATCAGCTCGTCGCCACCGGCAAGGCGCAATTCGCCATGATGGACACAGCCGGGATTCTCTCCTCCCGCGAAGAGGGTTTGCCCGTGGTCGGCGTCTTCGCCAACTTCCAGCTCTCGCCGCAAGTGCTGATGTATCACAAGACCAATCCGGTCAAAGACTTCGCGGACCTGGCCGGGCGGCAGGTTGCCGTGACGCCCGGTGCCCCGTACTGGGATTACATTTTGGCCAAGTACAAGCTCCAAGGGAAAGTCCAGCAAGTCAATTACACCGGGCAAGTGGCCAGCTTCCTGAATGACCCGAAAGCCGTCAGCCAGGGCTACGCGGTCGCCGAACCGTACACGATTGAAAAAGCCGGGGGCGACATCGGGTACTTGCTGGTCAGCGATTCCGGCTTCAGCCCGTACGGCATGATCGGAACGACTGAGGACTACATCAAGCAGAACCCGACGATTGTCAAAGCCGTCGTCGAAGCCAGCCAGGAGGGCTGGAAGCGGTACATCGCCAACCCCGCCAAGTACGGCGGGGCGCTGCAAGCGGATAACAAGGATTTGGATGCGGATTTCCTGGCCTGGAGCAGCAAGGCGGTCATTCCCTTCGTGACTGGCAAAGATGGCCAGACGCAGAAGCTGGGCCTCGGCACGATGACGCTCAGTCGCTGGAACACGATGTACAACGCGCTGAAGCAGGTCGGCGTGCTGAAAAAGGACCAGGACGTGAAGAAGGCGTTCACAACCGTCTTCGTTAAGAAACCATGACCCGGCCAGCAGTGCTCGAGGGCGAGAACATCCCCCGCCCTCGGGCACTGCGAGGATGGAATCAGACTCGAGATAGCCGTGGGTGAACCTGGGGGCGGGTTTGAATCTTGATCTGGTCACGTTAAAAGCGGGCATCATTCTGTTCTGGGCAGTCTGGTTATCTCTGGTACTGGTGCTGAACATTCTGGATGTGTTGAAGCAACACGGTGTCCTGGGCGACGGCTGGAAGTTTAACAGCGGCAACTTCCCGTTCATGCAGGCGGTCGTGAAGGTTTACGGTGCGCCGAACGCGATCACCTGGGTGCTATACCTCTCCGCAATCGTTTGGGAGATCGTCGCGGTAGCATTTCTCTGGACGGCTTTGCTTGGCTTCGACCCGAACAATCTGCGCCCCGTCAACCTGGCGTTCCTGGTCAACCTGGCGCTCTGGGCGATGTTCGTCATCATGGACGAATTCTTCCTGACCTTCCTTGTCCCTGGCTTCAACATTATGGAAACGCATCGCAGCCTGTTCACCGCCAACTTGGTCAGCCTGATGGCGATACACTTGCTACCGAACGGGTAGAACCCGGATAAGAACGATCTCTCAACGAAGCGTTGAGATCAGATCATCCGCTCCTCAAGAACGCCAGACGCAGAATGCCACCGTTGAACGTGGCGCTTGGCTAGGAACTAGCGGCTAGGAGCTAAAACCCAATGCGCGACACCCGATACCTGCCAAACCTGACCTGGACCGAAATCCGTGACCTCGAGAAAGCCGAGGGTGTGGTGGTCTTGCCGATCGGGGCGATCGAGCAGCACGGGCCGCACCTGCCGACGGCGACCGATGCGCTGCTGGCGGAGCGAATCACGGCACTGGCTTTGGCGCGGTTGCCGGAGGCGGCGCGGGTCTGGCGCTTGCCGGTACAGAGTTACGGAAAATCCAACGAACACCTGGGATTTCCGGGCACAATCTCCATGCGGGCGGAGACGCTGATGATGGTCGCACGTGACATCGCCGTCAGCGTGGCGACCTCCGGGTTCAGGCGGTTGTGCTTCGTCAACGCGCACGGTGGGAACACGGCGCTCCTAGCGATGATGGCGCGCGAAATTCGTGCGGAGACCGGGCTGATGGTTTTCAACACGACCACCAACGCCGGGTCACCCGATCCAGTGGATATCTCGCCGCTCGAGGCGAGCTTCGGGATTCACGCGAACGACTGGGAGACCAGCCTGGTGTTGCATTTGGAGCCGGATTTGGTTCACATGGAACGCGCCGTGAAGCATTACCCGGATTTGGACCCCAACACGGGTGTCGGCCTGACCCAGGGCGCGGCAGTCACCGCGTGGCTGACACGCGATTGGAGTCCGACCGGCGTGTTTGGGGATGCCACGGCCGCCACACCGGAACGCGGGGCGGCGCGACTCGAGGCGGCGGTCGTGGCGCTCTCAAGGACGCTCCAGGAGATCAGTCGGTTCAGCGTGCCGGATGTCGTGAGATGAACAAATGAAGAATTATTTTTGGATGAATGATTTTGAGGCTCGAGAGACGTTTTCGGGCGTGAGGCAGTCATGCTCGAGGGTGGCCGGGCGAGGCGTGCCTCGCCCCTACGATGGACCAGACCGCTGCGCGGGGTGTGCATCGTGGATCTGATCCTGCGAAACGCTCGCTTGGTTGATGGTCGTCTGGTTCACTTGGGCGTGGGCGCGGGGCGAATTGCCGTCGTGCAGGACTTGTCGCTCGAGCTGCACGGTGTTGACTCGAGAGCTGTTGACTCGAGAGCTGTTGACTCGAGAGCTGCCGCCTCGATGGATGGTGAAACTCGAGACCTGGCGGGGCGATTACTGCTGCCGGGTTTTGTCGAGGCTCACTGTCACCTCGACAAGAACCTGACCCTGGAACGGGTTGGGAACGCCTCGGGGACGCTGATGGAAGCGATCGAAAATTGGGTGGCGTTCAAACCGAGCCTGACGCACGCCGATTACCTGGAGCGGGTCACAGCGGGACTCGAGATGGCGCTCTTGAACGGCGTCACGGCGTTACGCAGCCACGTGGATGTCAGCGTGATCGGCGGTTTGAGGGCGCTCGAGGCGGTGCTGGAGGCGAAGGAACAATTTGCAGGGGCGATGGACGTGCAGACTGTCGCGCTCGGTGGTGCGGGCATTGATGCCCATGAGACCGAACTGATGCGCTCGGCGATGGCGGCGGGTGCGGAGGTCGTCGGCGGTTGCCCGTGGATCACGCCCGATCCGAGCGCGGCGGTGCAGGCGGTTTTCGAGTTGGCGGAAGCGACGGGGAAACCCATTGACTTGCACGTGGACGAAACCGAAGACCCGACCGTCAACACGCTGGAACAGATCGCCCTCGAGACGATTCGACGCGGCTGGCAGGGGCGGGTCACGGTCGGGCATTGCTGCTCGCTCGAGTTTATAGCGCAGGGCGATGCAGACCGCTTGATGGACTTGGTGGCGCAGGCGGGCTTGCAGGTCGTCAGCCTGCCCGCCTGCAACCTGAACCTTCAGGGGCGCGCCGCGCACCCTGCGCCGCGCGGTCTGACTCGAGTCGCGGAACTCTTGGAGCGCGGTGTCAACGTCGCGTTCGCTTCGGACAACGTGCGCGACCCGTTCCATCCGATCGGGGATTACGATCCGCTAAAAGCCGCTAACCTGGGCGTGATCGCCGCCCACCTGAGCGGCGATGGGCAGATGTTCGAGACGCTGGAGATGGTCACGAGCCGTCCGGCGCGGGCGTTGGGATTAGCGGAGTATGGCCTGAAGGTTGGTGATTGGGCTGATCTGGTCGTGGTGGACGCCCTCAGCCCGCTCGAGGCGCTGAGCCGAATACCAAATCGCTTAGCGGTCTACAAGCGCGGGCAACTCGTGGCGAGCACGCAGACGACGCGGCGCGCCCTTGGGAAGCTCGAGGTGTCGGCGTGGACCTGATCCTGCGCAACGCCGCTCTGAATAACACGGTCGTGGACATCGGCGTGGAAGACGGCGCGATCGCCGCGCTGCAACCGGGTCTCGAGGGGACGGCCAGGCTCGAGCTGGACGCGGGTGGGCGGCTGACTGTGCCCGCCTTCGTCAACGGTCATCTGCACGCCTGCAAGAGCGACTGGCGCGAGGCACTGCTGGCGCTCGAGCCAGATTTTGATTTCACAGATACAAACGCTCGCTTCGCGGCGGTCGCGCGGGTCAAACGCGGCTACAGCCTTGAAGATGTGATGCAGAGAGCCGAGCGCACGGTTAGGCTGGCGGTGCGGCACGGAACCTGTGCGCTGCGCCTGTTCGCCGACGTTGACGAGGATGCGGGTTTAAGGGCTTTTGAAGGACTGCTGAGATTGAGACGCAAATACACCGGGGTTCTCGAGTTACAGATCGCCGCCTTTCCACAGAACGGCGTGTTTACCGCTCAACAGAGCACCACGGATTTACTGACTCAAGCGCTCGAGATGGGAGCCGATGTCGTCGGTGGCATCCCCTGGCTTGAGCCGACCGAAGATGCACAGCGCACACATATCAATCTGGTGCTAGACTTAGCGACGCGGTTCAACCTGCCCGCGCATTTCGTGCTGGACGACACCGATGATCCGACCTCGCGCACGGCTGAGCTGGTCGCAGCTCGCACGATTGAATTGGGTCTCGAGGGGCGGGTCTGCGGCACGCAGGCGAACGCACTTTCCTATTACGATGACGCGCACGCCGCCAGAGTGATTGGACTGATTAAACGCGCCGGGATGACGATTTTCAGCAACGCGCACGTGGCGCTCGTGACCGCGCCGCAACGCCGCCAGCCCGCGCCCAGAGGTATGACTCGAGTTCTGGAATTGATAAAGGCTGGTGTGCCGGTCGCAGCCGCGCAGGACGACATCAACAACCCGTACTACCCGTTCGGGCGCAACGATCTTTTGGAGGTCGCGGGCTACATGGCGCACCTCGCACCGCTCGCCTGGGGCGGTGACGTGGATCGGACGCTCGAGATGGTGACAACGGTTCCGGCTCGGGCAATCGGTTTAGAAAAATACGGTGCGAACGTTGGCGACCGAGCGAACTTGCTGGTGCTGGACGCGCCGAACTGGTACGAGGCAATCAAGCGACAGTCCGAGAAAAGCTATGTGATCGTTGGTGGGCGCGTCGTCTCGAGCGCCGAGCGCCACATCAACCTGCAACTTCCCTGAGGAGGCAGACCGTGAACCCCGAACTGATCCCCGCCCTGCAACAAACTGTCGGACCCCAACAAGTCTTTACCGATCCTAGATCGCTCGAGGTTTTCTCCAAGGATCACAGTTGGTTCTCGCCGGTCTTGGTGGAGACGCTGAAGAACAAGCTGGCGGAGGTCGTGGTCGCACCGGGTTCACAGAGTGAACTGATCGCGGTCATGCGGCTGGCGGCCCACTTTCAGACGCCGCTGACCGTGCGCGGCGCGGGAACCGGGAATTACGGCCAGTCTGTACCGCTCCACGGCGGGATTCTGGTCAACCTTCACCGCCTGAATCGCATCTTAGAGATTGACGCGGAGCGCGGCATCGCCCGTGTCGAAGCCGGGGTGCGGATGGGGGCTTTGGAGCGCAAGGCGCGTGAGGTCGGCTGGGAACTGCGGATTTACCCGAGCACCTGGGCGACCTGTACCCTCGGGGGTTTCGTCGGCGGCGGCTTCGGCGGTGTTGGCAGCATCAACTACGGCACGCTCTGGGACGGGAATGTCCTGGCGGCGACGGTCGTACCACTGACGGCATCGCCGGAACCCATTTTGCTGACCGGCTGGGATTGCGCCAGTGTCATCCACGCCTACGGCACGACCGCCGTGATGACCGAACTGACCGTGCCGCTGGCCAGAGCCGTGAACTGGCAGGAGGCCGTGCTGAGCTTTCCCAGGCTCGAGGCGGCGATTGGGTTCGGGCACGAACTGGCCTTGGATCAAAGCATCCCGAAGCGCGAGCTAAGCGTCAATGAGGCTCCGATCCCGCAGTTCTTCACGCCACTGGTCGCGGAGAACGGTGTGCGAGAGGGTTGCGCCAACGTCTTGCTCGAGGTGGAAAGTTCCAAGCTCAAAACGGTGGTGGCATTGGCAGCAAAATTTGGCGGCACGCTGGACTGGACCAACCCACCGGAGCGCTATCACAAGTCCTCGTTCGCGCTGACCGATTTCACCTGGAATCACACGACGCTCTGGGCGCTGAAAACCGATCCGACGATGACCTATCTGCAAGGGCGCTTCGAGGCGACGAATCTTTTGGAGCAGACTCGAGTGTTGAAAGCCAAATTCGGTGACGAGTTGCTGCTGCACTTGGAATTCATCCACGAAAACCTGAGCGCGGGCGGCACCCTCGTGGCGGCCTCCCTGCCGCTCGTGCGCTACACCACGAAGGAACGTCTCTACGAGATCATTCGCGGCTGCGAGGAGATCGGCGTCCAGATCGCCGATCCGCACGTTTACTATTTGGACGAGGACATTCGCTGGAACGGTCAGGCCGTGCTGGACGGCGTGCAAAAATTCAACCCGCTGGGCCTGCTGAACCCCGGCAAGATCAAGCAACTCGAGACCGGAGAGATTGGCGTGCAAGCGGGATCGTGGTTCCGGGACACGGTGGCATGACGCAGATCGCCCGCGCCCTCGAGTGTCCGAAGGGCATGACGCACGGACCCTGCGGCGGGTTACGAGGCGAAACCGAGTGCGAGTTACCCGGCGTGAGCTGCCCTTTTTCGACCAGGGACACAGCCATCCTGTGGACGGGCGTGGCTCCGACCGTCCACACAGTGACGCCCGCCGGTCGGGTTTTCTTGGAGAAGATGAGCCGTCGCCCGGTAGTCGTGACCGACATCCCGACGATTCCCTTGCACGCCGACAGCATTTATGAGATTGCCGATCTGATCCGCGATGGCGTGGACGCGGTGCTGATCGGGGATCACGGCGGCGCACGGGTACAGTTCCCGCCCGCCTACCGCGCCATGCTGATGAAGCAAGCCGGACTGGAATCCTGGGTCGGTTTCAATTGCCGCGACCGCAACCGCGTGGCCTTGGAAGCAGAGGCGGCGGCACTGGCGCACCTTGGGGTGGCGGGCGTCAACTGCGTCACCGGGGACCACACGGGCAGCGGGCATCGCAGCGACGCCAAACCGGTCTTCGATCTGGACAGCACGCAACTGGCAAGTCTGGCTCGAGCGGCGGGGCTGCTGGTCTCGGTTGGAGAGAATCCGGTTGCGCCGCCGGTGCATCTGCGGGCCGGGCGGCTGGCGCAGAAGGTCAGGGCTGGGGCGCATCTGTGCTTCGTCAACCTGCCGCACAGTCCAGAACTGGTGCGAGAGTTTCGGGCCCAAGCTCTCGCGGCGGGCGCGGACGTGCCGTTCGTGGTCGGCGTCCCGGTTATCACCTCCAAGTCAGCCGCCGAGGAAGTCCTGCGCTTCCACGGGTTGCGCCTGCCGGACGGCTTCTTAAACCGCATCCTCAGCGCCGATAACCCGCGTCTCGAGGGGATCAGGGCGGCGGTGGCACACGCCGAAAAATTGCTCGAGGTTCCAGGAGTGCGCGGCTTGAACCTATCGGGTCTGTCCGCACCCGGCGAGGAGCATCAACTCGCGGCGGACTTCGCGGAGATCGGACGCGTTTTCAGGTAGCTGGGAACCGATAAAGCTTTGCCAACGTCCGATCTCAGTCCCAAGCACGTGGGTTGGGTCAAGACAGGGGTCGTCGTCCGTCATGACGGCGGAGGGTGGCCATCGTTGCCGCGTCGCTCGACCCTCAACTCAAGGTTCACAGGAGAGCAAAGAAAAGGGGCAGCCGACGCTGGCTGCCCCTCGAGTGTGTGACGCTGACTTACTTCTTCTTGGGCTTAGCGGCGGACTTCTCGTGCGAGTCCACCCATTTGCCAATCGCTTCCAACAGCGGACGCAGCGCGTCGCCCTTGGCGGTCAGTGTGTACTCCACGCGCGGCGGAACCTCGGCGTAGGCTTGGCGGTGCACAATCTCCTGCCCCTCGAGTTCCTTCAGGCGCTCGGAGAGTGTGCGCGGGCTGACCTTCAACACTTTTTCCAGGGCGGTGAAACGGGTCGGTCCCTTCATCAGCATCTCGAGGATGACAAGCGTACCTTTGCGACCGATAACGCGTAACGCGTCTTCCAGTGGTGAACTTTGGCGTTTCATTGGAAAGACTATAAATTGCCAAACCTGACAAAACCCTTACTTTTCTGTGAAGGAGCCTTGGGATGCGGGAGGAAACCGGAAAATAAAGCACGTCGCGTCTCAAAACGTGTCCAGTCTACATTTCAGGGTCGGATTCTCAGCTCGAGACCGTCTGATGCGGAGACTGACAGCCTCCCAGGGCAGGTCAGATTTTTGAGCGTTCGTACGCCCGCGAAAACGCACTGACCGCGAACTCGAGCGCCCCCTGAGCAGTGTCGCGCCCCAGTGAGAATCGCAGACTGGCTCTGGCCTCGTCGCGGGTCCGACCCATCGCGGTCAGCACATGGCTGGGTTCCAGGGTTCCGGCGCTGCACGCGCTGCCGCTGCTGGCGGCGACCCCTTCCAAATCCAGGTTCATCAGCAGCGCCTCGCCGTCCGCGCGGCTCGCGGTAATGTTGACGTGGCGCGGGCTGCGCCGCGTTTCGTGACCGTTCAGCGTCACACCGGGAATCTCTTGCAATCTGGCGCTGAAGAAATCTCGTAGCCCCTCGAGGCGAATCGCTTCGGTGGGTTGCGCGGCGTGCGCCCGTTGTGCCGCGAGCGCCATGCCGACCGCGCCGGGCACATTGTGGGTTCCGCCGCGCAAGCCGCGCTCCTGATGCCCGCCGTAGAGCAACGGCGGCAGGGAAAAGCCGCGTCGCTCCAACTCGCGGCTGACAAACAGTGCGCCGACTCCTTTGGGGCCGTAGAACTTGTGGGCGGAAACCGTCAGCAGATCGCAACCCAAACCCGTGACGCTGAGCGGCACGTACCCGAGGCTTTGCACGGCGTCCACGTGAAAGGGAATTCCCCGTTGCTGGCAGATATCGGCGATGGCGCGAATGTCCTGAATCGTGCCAACCTCGTTATTGACGTGTTGCACACTGACCAACATGGTCTCGGGGCGCAGTGACTCGAGGATTTGCTGTGGGTCTAGGCTGCCGAGCTGATCGGGTGGCAGGTACGTGACGGTGGCGCGACCGATTGCCTCGAGCGCCCCGGCGGGGGCGAGGATCGCGCTGTGTTCGATGGCGGTCGTGACGATATGACCGGGGCGCATCAGCCCGAACCCGAAGATCACCTGATTGTTGGCTTCCGTACCGCCGCTGGTAAAGATCAGTTCCTGACTTTTTGAGCCTAGAACTCCCGCCAGCCTTTCCCGCGCTTCCTCCAGGGCTTCCCGCGCCAAGCCCCCCTCGCGGTGAACGCTCGAGGCATTGCCGAGCATGAGCTGATACGGGCGCATCGCGGCCTCGACTTCGGGGTCTAACGGCGTCGTGGCGGCGTAATCCAGATAAACACGCATGAGGTTAGCTGGATTAGTCGTGCGCCATCGGCAGCGGTTGCCCCTGCTGCGCCACGGCCGCCCGCATTCGGGCGCTGGCGGTGGCGAACTCGGCTTCGCGCATCAGGTCTGCCAGTGTCGTATTCCCGAGGACATCGCGGATAGCGAAATCCACGCGTTTCCACAGGTTCTCCGTGCCGCAGGCGGATTCGTGCGAGCAACTGCCGGGGTCCTCGATGCACTCCACCGGGGCGATGCTGCCCTCCATCGCCTCAACGACATCCAGCGTGCTGATCTGCTCCGGGGCGCGAGCCAGCTTGTAACCACCGAAGGCTCCGCGCACGCTGCGGATGAACCCAGCCCGGCGCAGGTTGCTGGCGATCTGTTCCAAGTAATGCTGGCTGATGTCCTGGCGTTCCGCGACGTGCTTCAGCGCCATCGGTTCACCGTTGCCCTTGGCGATTTCGACGAGGGCGCGTAGCCCGTACTGCGCTTTGGTAGAAATCCACATGTCGAACCTCCGGTCTCGAGCTATTGCCCCTGCTCAAGATTGAGAATGATTCTCAGTTTAACACGGGAAATCCGTACTGGAAACAGGGATTTGATGCCATTCCCGCAGACAGCTCAGAAGTGAACAAAGCCCGCCCGCGAGAACACCATCACGAACACGCCCAGCAGCACCACGAGGCTCGAGGCAATCGTCGGTCCCAACTCCGAAGCGCTCAAGCGTTTACGCGATAGAACGACCACGATCAATCCTAGGAGAACACCCACTCCAGCCGTCCACCACGGCGGCGTCAACAGCGGCTCGAGGCTCCAGCCGGGTGCGCTGAACGCCCCGCTGGCCAGTCTGAAGGCGACGACGAAACCAACCCCAATCAGCGCGGCGATGGGCGGCGCAATCTGCCGTTGGCTCGAGGTGAACCAGATCACGGGGGCGGTCAGCATCGTCGCACCCGCCCCGAGCAGCAGCGCCATCAGGGTTTGCGCCAGGGCGCTCTGAGCCGGGAACCACGGGTTCCAACCGAGTGCGACACTGACCCGATCCATGACTGTCGGCTGGTACGGTTGGCTCGAGTCGGCCTGGTAGACCGTGCTGGCGAAGCCGTCGGCTTGCAAGCTCTGCCAGACGAAGGATCGCACTCGAGTACTGGGATTGAACTCCAGGCTGGCGTAACTCAGACCGTCTGGGGCGATCAGTTGACGACTGACCCGGCCGGTGTTCAACTCGAGCGCCCAGATGTCCGACCCGAGGGCGTAATACAGCGAATCCTGCGTCTGTCCGAGCAGTTCGCCGGATTGCCGGGTGAACTCCCGGATACCTGACCCGTCCCAGTACGCCAGGTGTGGGTCGTGGGTCTTTGTCAGCGCGGCGACGCGTTGCTGCTCGTCGCTCTCGTACCACCAGGCGGGCAGAAGTTGCTCGCCGCGAACGGCGACCGCGTAGCGCTGCTCGCGGCCGGTGAACACGGCCGCGCCCAAACGCCGCGCTTGAAAACCCGTCTCTGGATCCCCAAGGCTGAAAATCGCGTCGTACTTCTCGTCTTGCGGATTGCGGTAACCCTCGGCAAAGACAATTCCAAGTTGTCCGTTTGGGGTGACATTCACGGCCAGCGCACCGATATTGAGTTTGGTGCGGCGGACCTCGGCGGCTTTACCAGCCCAAGACTGTGCGTAGATCACGGTCTCGTCACCGACTCCGACGGCGTAGACGGTCAGCGGCTGATCGCGCCAGAGCGTGACTGCGACTCCGGGGAACTCTGTTTCCGCCAGTTTGCGAGGCTTGCCCTGAAACCAGCCCCAAACGGCGCTGTTCTCGGTCAGGCTGCGCTGATACCAGGCGAGCGCCAGACTCGAGCCACCGCCCGTCCCAACCAAACCTTTGATGCCGGAGGCGGTCAGAATGGTCTGATCCGCGCCTCCGGTCAGGCTTTTGGCAAGCAAACCGGTCTGATCGGCCGCGATGATCCGCCCGGCTGGACCATCCAGAACGACGCCCTGGGTGATGGCGGTCGTGGCGACGCGGTGCGGCAATCCCCAACCGTTCTGAGCTTGAAACTGTGCTAGCCCACTCGAGGTAAAAAAGACGACCAGGCAAAAGACGCGAAGCAACTTCACGCTTCAACCTTACCCTGGACTCGTTTCAGTCCGGTGACACGCTTTTGAAGGATTGCAGAAACTCCAGCAGCACCGTATTGAAGGCTTCCGGTTGCTCGAGGTTGCTGAGATGCCCGGCATTCTGGATCAGGCTCAGCCGGGCGTTCGGGATGGCGTCCACCAAGACCTGCGCTTCGGACGGCGGCGTGACCGTATCCTCGGCTCCGACGACGACCAGAGTTGGCACGCCGATATCCTCCAGCAGCAACCGCGAATCCGGGCGACTGGCCAATGCGGCCAGGGCATTGTAGATCGCTTGCCCACTGGCGTGCTGGGCTAACTCGGCGGCTCTCTCCTTAGCGGCAGGGCTGGCGTTCAGGGAGAGCAGGTTCGGCACGAAGTCGGTCATCAGAAAACCGGGTCCCTCGGATTCGACTCTGGCCGCCATCTGCAACCGTTTCGTGCGGGCGCTCGAGTCGTCCGGCGCGGCGCGGGTATCGGCTAGCACGAGTCCCTTGACCAGTCCCGCGTCGCGCTCCATGATCCGAAACGCGGCGTACCCACCGAGCGATAACCCAACCAGGATGATCTCTTCGATTTCCTTGCGTTCCAGACGATCCACGATGCTCTGCGCGAACTCCTGCATCGTGCGTTGACCGCTGCTGTGGGCGCGCCCGAAACCGGGAAAGTCCAGCGCCAGCGCCGCCCAACCATCGGCTTTGACGGCGGCGATCTGGCTGTCCCACATGGCTGCGTGAAGCGGGAAGGCGTGCAGGAAAACCACGGTCGGTTGGGTCATGGTCTCCAATCTACGCGATCTGTGTCCGCCACCACTCCATACTTTTTCGCACGCTGTCCAGGGCGTTCCCAGGGCATTGATCCTGTTCCACGAGCGCCCAACCGACGCCCGTTTCGCGGGCAGCGTTGACCACCCCCACCAGCGGAACCTCGCCCTGCCCGAGTTCCACTGTCTCCCAATCGGACGTATCAGTTCCCGGTTTCAGCCGCTTCACGTCTTTCAGGTGCAGCAACGCGACGCGGCCCGCGCGCTGACGCAGGTAGGCCGCCGGGTCAACCCCAGCCGCGTGACCCCAAGCCCCATCGAACTCCAAGTCAATCCCAGCCCCGGCAATCGCGTCCAGCGCGTAGGCAGTTCCGGCTCGAGTCTGAAATTCAAAGGTGTGATTGTGATACGCCAAGCCAACGCCCGTCCCTTGGAGCTTGTCCTGAATGGCTTTCAGAGAGCGAATCACACCGTCCCAACTGCTCGAGTACCGCGCCGCGTCCACCCACGGACAGACCAAATACGGGGACTTCAACGCGACCGCCCGTTGCACTTGCGCCTCCAAATCGTTTTCTAACGTGTCCAGTCCAACGTGCATCCCGGCCGTCTCGAGGTTCAAACTTTCCAGAAAGGCTTTCAGTTCACTGTCCGTCAGACCGCCGTAATCCCCGGCGAACTCCACGCCCGCGAACCCGAGACCGGCGACCTGCCGCAAGCTTCCCTGGAAGTCCTGAGCGACGAGATCGCGCACCGTGTACAGTTGCAAGCCCAATTTCATGGGATCAGATTACAACGCTTACCCCATCCCAGATTTGAAATGCTTTCACGGCGGCTCGAGGTGAGAGCGGGTATTGCTCGAGGCTCAGAAAACCCGTGTCTGCAAATAGCCCAGAAAAGACTGTAGTGCCGCGCCCGACAACAAATTCGTTTTCAATCACGTTCAAATCACGCGTCCAGAAATCCCAGACTCCTCGAGCCGAGCGGCTTGACAAGCCCGTGCCGTATCCTCTACGGTGAAACCGACCGAGCGGTATGAAAAGGATTCAATGAGCAAAGGTGACCGCACCCGCACCCACATTTTGCAGCAGTCAGTGGCACTCTTCAATCGGCGCGGTTACGCGTCCACGTCGCTAAGCGATGTCATGACCGCCACGGGTCTGGAGAAGGGCGGCATTTATAACCATTTCGGTAGCAAGCAAGAACTGATGCTCGAGGCGTTTGAATACGCGGTGCGACTCCTAGAGACGCAGTACCGGGCGGGTTTGCACCCAAAAGCCGGTGCCTTTGAGCGGCTGAACGGCATCCTGTCAACCTTCGAGGGCATGATCGTCAACCCCGTGGTGCGCGGCGGTTGCCCGATGCTAAATGCCGCGATTGAATCCGACGATGCCCTGCCAGAGTTGCGCGACCGCGTGCGACGCGCCATGAACGGCTGGATCACGACCGTCAAAGGAATCGTGGAGCGCGGCAAACTCGAGGGGCAAATTCGCTCTGAGGTCAACCCCGAGCAGGTCTCGAGCGTGTTGTTCGCCACGTTGGAGGGGGCAGTGATGCTGTCTAACCTGTACCGCGACGCGGTCCATATCCGGCGAGCGGTGTCTTTCTTGAGAACCCATCTCGAGACGCTCAAAGTACCTGAAACCGACCGTTAGGTCTGAAAGCTGAGGCGACAGTGCAGAAAACCAGGACCTATTCCTACGATGCCCGTCGTTTCGATCCCAAGGAAATGCTGGGACTGACCGGACTCGAGTTTTTGCAGCGCGTTTTCTCTGGTGAGATCGCGGGTAGCAGCATCGCCGCGACGCTTGGATTCGCACCCCACACCCTCGAGTCAGGGCGCGTCATCTTTCAGGGCGCGCCAGAGGATTACGTTTTTAATCCGATTGGTAGCGTTCACGGTGGATACGCCGCGAGCTTGCTGGACACAGTGCTGGGTTGCAGCGTCCACAGCGCTCTAGGGATTGGAACTGGGTACACGACGGTGGAACTAAAGGTCAACTACGTGCGAGCAATGACCGACAGCACGGGTCCGGTCCTGGCTGAAGGGACGATCATTCACGTCGGTAGAAGCATCGCCACCGCTGAGGGGAAACTCTACGGCCGCGACGACGGCAAACTGTACGCGCACGGCAGCACGACCTGCTTCCTATTCCCGCTGTCCGGCAACCCAAAAGGAGCCACCCTATGACCCCCTCCTCCAGCCCAGAATCCCTGCTTAGCACCCTCGAGATTGAAATTCTCGAGGCCAGCCAAGACCGGGTGGTAGCGCGGATGCCGGTCCAGCCGAAGGTGCATCAGCCGTTCGGTTTACTACACGGTGGCGCATCTGTCGCATTGGCGGAAACCGCTGCCAGCTTCGGGGCATATCTGGGGGTCAGCGCCCAGGGCATGACGGCGGTGGGATTAGAGATTAACGCGAATCACCTGCGTGGCAAACGTGACGGGATAGTGACCGCAACCGCGCTGCCGCTTCACCGTGGGCGAAGCACGCACGTCTGGGAGGTGCGCATCACCGATGAAACCGACCAACTGGTCTGTATTTCCCGTTGCACCTTAGCGATTGTGCCGAACACAACCCCCGAAAAAAGAGAAGCCACGAGGGAACCCGGTGCCTGAGTCGTGGCGCACGCGACTCGAGCGGATTGGCTTCAATCTGTTTCCAGCCATCTTTGGAACAGGCATGTCTATCACTTACATTGCCAGCGATCACCGGGAGGTCAGAATCAAACTGCCGTTGTCCTGGCGCACCAAGAATTACCTGGGAACCATCTTCGGAGGCAGCATGTATGCAGCAACCGATCCGATTTATGTGGTCATGCTCTACCGTGTGCTTGGACCTGGTTACACGGTCTGGGACAAGGCGGCGACCATCAATTTCAAAAAGCCGGGACGGTCCACGCTGTACGCCCAGTTTAGATTGGAAGACGAGGAAATCGCCGCGATTCGCCGCGACCTCGAGACTCGAAGGTCAACCAACCGGGTGTACGATGTGAAACTGACCGATCGCCACGGCGTGGTTCACGCCACCGTTGAAAAAACCGTGTACATCGGTCACCAATCCCCCAAGCTGGGGACCAGATGATCGTCGCGTCTGATCTCGAGGGGACGCTGACCACTGGGGAGACCTGGCGCGGCATCCGTGCCTATCTGGAGGCGCACGAGCGCAAAGCAGACTACGACCGCTTCATGCGCAGCAAAATGCCGATGTACCTGGGTGCGAAGCTTGGGCTGGTCAATAAGCGCCACTTCCAGAACCGCTGGATTGAGGACCTGCCGGGGCTGTTCGCGGGTCACAGCCTCGAGTCATTTCAGGCGGTGGCCGCCTGGGTGGTGCAACACGAATTGCGCCCGAAACTGCGCCAGAACGTACTGAATGAACTGGAAACGGCGCGACGATCCGGCGCACGGGTGATCCTGGCATCGGGAACCTATCAACCCGTGCTGCACGCCCTGGCGCAGACCCTTGGGTTTGAAGCGATTGGCACGCCGCTGACCGTCGTGAACGGCTCGTTAACCGGGAAACTGGACGGTCCAGTCAACGTCGAACAGATCAAACGCGTGAGCCTGATAGCCGCATTAGAGGGTGCGGCTTTGAACCGCGCCTACGGCGACACCCTCGCCGATATCCCGATGCTCAAAGCGGCCCAGGAGGCGATCGTGATCGCGGGGAACGACGTGCGTCTCGAGCGGCTGGCGTTAGCGCGTGGCTGGCGCGTACTGCGCTGAGTTTCAGGATATCTTATCCCCTGCGAAACAGCTCTCGAGCCGCCGCGAACCGAACGCCTGATTTCTCCAAAAACCTTTCCCGTTCCGGGGCGGAGACAGGCTTGATCCCTCTTCAACGGCCGTGATGAGCGGAGACGCTTACAAAAAGGCTATTCAGATTTTTTCGTGCAGGCTGAGACGGCGGACATCAATTCCCAGCCCACCATCGTTTAGACGCACGTACATATCGGCAAACTTAGCGTTCCAGATCACCTCGTCCGCCTTGTACGACGTGCGAGCCTGCACCCGCTGGTACATCACGTCGTCAATACCGTGCAGGATAATCAGAATTTCGGCGTCACTCTCGAGCAGTTGCTCCTCTGTCACGTTCCAGAGCGGACTGTCGGCGGTGATCGGATGCACGACCGTCCACGACAGATTGAAAAAGGCGACGCTGCTGCGCTCTAAAGGTAATGGGTAAAAGCGGCGCACGCGCTGTCCGTGAACCGTCTCAAACCAGGAAATCGTGGCTTGCGCCTGAATTTCGATGATCTCATTTTTTAACCCGTTGGTGACGCGCAACATCAAGCCGGTCCCGCCCTGAAACGGCGAGATCAGCATGTGTTGACTGAACAAGATACGAGCGGCCGGTTTGGAAAACTTAGTGAACACCAAGCCTGTCGCCAGCGCCACGCTCAAAACACCGAAAAAGGCTTGCACCGTGGACAGCCAATGCGCGGCGATGTTGTTCGGCGAGATGTGACCGTACCCAATCGTGGACAGGGTTTCGACGCTGAAAAAAAAGGCTCGTTCCAGCCGCGTCAGATGAGCGCTGCTGAGCAGCGCATCGGGGCCGCAGAGCAGATACAAACTGGCGAAGACCAGATTGACCGCCACGAACATCAGCGCCACCACCCCAAAGAAGACCGGCCACGAGACCGACAACAACCAGTAATACGGGCTAAACGAAGCGATCAGCCCCAGACCCTGCCGCCGCGTGCTAAAACTGCCGTCACGGTTCAGGAAACGCCGCTGGCTGCGCTCCGAAGCGATCCGTCCAATACCTAGGTCGTCACGCAACGCCGCCGTCCGAGCCTCCTCTTTCCCCTCGAGCGGACTGCTGAACCCCACCTCGAGTTCTGGTCCAGGCTTCAGTTCCTGGACGGTTTCGATCTCTGTCATGCTGGCAGAATACGCGAATCGGTGTGTAGACACTACGTCGCCTACATGACGTGAAAAACCTGGCAGGCGTGCGTGACGGCTCGCAGCAATGCTAGGATGAGAACTGTAGCAAACTTAAGGCTACTTGGAGGAAACACTATGAAGAGACTGTTGATCGTATTGGTCGCGTTCCTAGGGTTGGCCATGCCAGCTTCCGCTCAGTCATTCGGCGTCAAACTGATCGGCGTTGAGTACAACACCTTCGATCCTGGCCAGGGAACCGGTTTACAGATCACGCTGGGAACCCTATTCGTGTCCACGGATCTCGAGGTGAACTATCTTTTGGGTCGTATGCCTTTGGGAACCGATAACAAGCTGACCTTGTTTTACGGTGCAGGCGCACACGTTGGTTTCTACGGTTTCTTTGGTTTCAGCTCTATCGGATTCGGCGCACACGCCGTGGTCGGCGTTGATTACCTGCTCCAGCCGAATCTGGCAATTGGCGTTGGCATCAATCCCGGTGTCAGCTTTTACACTGGTAGCATTGGCCTCACGTATTATGTCGGTGGTGGCTTGCACCTTCAATTCAAGATCTAATTCCCCTGAATGGTCTCAAAGAACCCCATCAGGGGTTCTTTTTTTGTGACTCAGGCTCATACCCTTAGGTCCATTTGTCGCACAGGCCACAGTTCCGTGCTAGAGTTTTGCTCTCCTCTCGTCACGCACACAATTCCAACGGGACGCTCGAGGAGCGAATCCAGCATTCGACCCGGAGTCAACATGGCACAGCAGGAAAAAGGTGTAGTCAAGTGGTTCAACGCTGAGAAGGGCTTCGGCTTCATCAGCCGTGAGAGCGGCCCGGATGTCTTCGTACATTACAGCGCCATCCAGACAGACGGTTTCCGCAAGCTCCTGGAAGGTCAAACCGTGCAGTTCGAGGTCGAAGAGGGCAAGCAGGGCAAGGGACCGCAAGCCGTGAACGTCTCTGTATCACAGTAACTTGTGGCGCAGTAAATCCCAGGTTCCCGCAACCAGTGCCAAAATTAGGCCGCGCTGAAACGTAGTCTCACCGATCACCACTGGCGACCCGTCAAATGACGGGTCGTTTCTCATGGGCGGCTGTACAATCAGAAAAGCCGTGAAATCCATCCACTACCAAGCCGTGCGACTCAACGACGCACCCGTGCTTCAAGCGCTATACGCCTCGAGTCCGCGTTACTTTCACACGATTGCCGCGCCGATCCCGAATTTGGAGGACGTGGAACGTGAGCTGGAGAGTGCTCTGCTGGATTCCAGACGGCAACTCGAGTTTGTTGTGGAATCGGACCAACCAATCGGATACCTCGATTTGAAATTTGATTACCCACAGGCGGGCGATGTCACCGTCAATCTGTTATTGATCGCCGAATCCCAGCAGCGGCGCGGCCTGGGTGCGCGGGTCATGCGTGAACTCGAGACGCGACTGGAGCGCAAAACCGTCAAATTGCTGGCGGCTGTCTTCGGTGAGAATCCCGGCGCGGCCCGGTTCTGGGAGGGTCTGGGGTATCACTTCGCCGTGGATGCCCGCCCGGTGCTGAGCTGGTACGCCAAAGAACTCGTGGGGCGTGAACTCGAGAATCGTGAACCGGACACCCGTGAACTTGAGACGGCGGGCTGATGGGCGTTCGTTTGCTGCTGCGTGCCCCGATCAGGGCTGCGGCTGAAACCCTCGAGCCGCATTTGCTGCCCGACACGAGCGCAGTGCTGCTGCCGCACGGCGATTGGGTCAGCCTTCACGCCGAGCAACTCAGCGAGGATCTGGCTGACATCAGCGAACTGGCCGTGCCACTGTCTGTAGCCTTTCACGAGGTCTGGGCGGCGGCGACGTTGTACTACCGCTTTCAAGCTGGTGAACTCGCCGAGACCTTTCATAGTCCCCCGGAAGGCGTTCCGCTCGAGGGGCAGAACTGGGATTGGGACGACGAATTACCGGAGTCGGCCGTACGCGTCACCAGAGACGCGGAAAAACCAGGGCTGGCAGAGTTTTTCGGTCGCAGCCACGACGAGTAAGCCCCTCCTTCTGATACTGGCTCGATTCAGCTACCAGAGATTCGGGTACAGGACGTTAAATATCTCCCAGTTAAAACGTAGATGATGCGTCCTCATCCAAATCTTAAACCGACTAATGAAAGTAACAACGACGTACAACACGGCGAAATAGCAGGGTTGAAACGCAAGCGATCCTGTCCCTGAGGTGCACCCTTAGGATCAAGAAGCATAACCCGAAAATGGAACCGTGTCGTAGCTTCGGCGCTCGCGTTATTGGGAGCGGTTGGCGCTTTTCCCGTGAGGTTTGGGGTTTCATATTCTGTGCAGTCTCGAGGCAGTGCCGGAATGATTGTCGGATACCCGCTCTCAGCCTCCTTGAGTCAGCGTGGACGTACCCTTTACGCCTCCGGGAACCACTCGAGCCGCTTCAAATCGCAGCGCCCGGCGGCATTGAAGGTCACACCCTCTGACTCGAGCAGGGCGCGTTGCAATTCGCCGGTGCCAATCTTGTAGGTGCTGATCTTGCCCTGGGCGTTGATGACCCGCTGCCACGGTAGGTCGGTGTCGCGCCCGAGGCCATACATCAGTTCCCCGACCTGCCGCGCCCCGCCGGGTTTTCCGGCCGCCAGCGCCAGCCCGCCGTAGGTCATGACGCGCCCCTCGGGAATAGTTTCCAGAATCTCGAGGACTCTAGATTTGAACAGGGGTGTGGCAGCTTCACTCATGGCGCTTCAGTCTACCGATTTCTCACAATTTGTCTTCGGTGTTTCAATTCACGCCCTTCACGAACCGTAAGCCGTACAATCATGGAACAACTATGCTTCCCGACTTTCAAACTGCTGTCAAAACCATGCTCGAGCGTATCGGAGCAACCACCTCCGCCGCCCCGAGCGCCCCCGTGGCCCTGGCGGAACTCGAGTCTGGGCGCAGGATTTGAAAAAGATTGCCGCTGGTCACGGGGCTACGCATCTGGAGCGGGTCACGAAACGCTTGGCGGGACTGGCGCGCACCGCGCAGGACATGAAGGCCCCGGTCTCGGTTAGCGTGCTGGACACGACCTTCAAGGCGCTCGAGCGGGCTGACCCGGCCGAAGACTTGGGTGGACTGGAATCCAGATTGGAAAAATTGGAGGAGGACGCCTTCCTGTACACGCCGCCGATCGGAGCGTTGCTGTTGGAACCCGCGCCGGTCGTGGAACCCGCCAGAGACGACCGCGCCGGGGGCTTGCGCCGCGTGCTGAGCGTGGATGACTCGAGCTTGGTGCGCTCCGCGCTCCGGCGCATCTTCAGCGAATCCGGCACGGGTATTGAGGAAGCCCGCAACGGTGAGGAAGCCTTAGAGCGCTTCAAAGAGATTGGCAAGTACGACCTCGTGCTGCTGGACGTGAACATGCCGGACATGACCGGGATTGAACTGCTGCCGTACCTGCGGGCGCGTTCGACCGAGGTCGCTGTGGTCATGCTGACGAGCGAGGACGACGTGAAAACCGCGATCGCCGCGATTCAGCAGGGCGCGGACGGCTACATCCAAAAGCAGGACCTGCCGCTGGATGGGGACCGCGAGCCTTTTTTCCACGCGCTCGATCAAGCGAGAGAGGCTAGGGCGGGCATTGTGGCGCGGCAGCAACTGGAGAGCCTGAAAGCGGATTTTTACAGCATGGTCACCCACGATCTGAAAAACCCGGCTAACGTCGTGCAACTGGCGCTGGAGCAACTCGGGGATACCTCGAATCTGACCGGACCGCAACGGCAAGCCGTCGGCATGGCGAACAGTGCCGCCCAGGATTTGCTGCGCCTCGTGGTGGAGTACCTGGATTACGCCAAGATAGACGCCGGATACCTCGACCTCGAGCGTGCCCCGGCGAACCTGTCGGCCCTCGTGGCGAAAGCGGTCGAACGCGCTCGGGTGCTGGCGGATCGGCGCGGGCAGACCATCCATCTACAAGTGCCGGACGCACTTCCAATCAACTTGGACGCGCCGCGTTTGACGCAGGTGTTGGACAACCTGATCTCTAACGCCGTGAAATACACCCCAGAGGGGGGACTCTTGGAGGTGAAGCTCAAAGCGAGCGAAGCTTTCGCTCGGCTGAGCGTGTGTGACACCGGCAACGGCATCCCCGAGGATCAGATCGGACGCCTGTTCAAACGCTACCAGCGGCTGCCCGGTGAATCGCGCCGCTCGAGTGGCACGGGCTTGGGCTTGGTGATCGTGAAAGCGATCGTGGAGGCGCACGGCGGGCGCGTCTGGGCGGAGAGCGCGGGCGTCGGTGAGGGCAGCACCTTCAGTTTTGAATTGCCGCGATAACAAAAAGGTTGTGCGGGTCATGAAGTTCCCAAAGGTCTCAGGCAACAATCTTTGAGAGCGCAGATTCAGTTTTTCCTCTTATGCTCTCCGCTATGAATTTAGAGGCTTTGAAAACCCAGCAGCGCGAACTGGCAGAGAGCGCCATCACGACTGGTTCCCTGGCAACCGTCAAACGTTTCGTGGCGCTCGACATGTCGCACCTGTCGCGCAGCAGCGAACCGATGTTCGCGGCGGCTGTCGTCTTTGAAACCGGGAACCCGGAGCCGCTCGAGGTGAAAACCGCGTTTCTGGACGACGATTTTCCGTACATCCCCGGTTTTCTGTCCTTCCGCGAAGCTCCGGTGCTGCTCAAAGCCATCGGTTTGCTCGAGTCGGATTTTGACTTGGTGTACGTGGACGGCTTCGGGCGTTTGCATCCGCGTCGGGCGGGAATCGCCACGCACCTCGGGGTGACGCTGGATAAGCCCGCGCTGGGCGTGGCGAAAACGCCGTTCGTGGGACAGGTTGGACCGCTGGACGAGGCGGCGGGCAGCGTCGCGCCCGTGACGCTGCAATCCGAGGTGCTAGCTTACGCGCTTCGCACCCGCAAACGCTCCAAGCCCGTGTTCGTCTCGAGCGGTCATCGTTGCGACCTGGAGGAAGCACTGCGGTTTGTAGGGTTGCACTTGGATGGCTTGCGGCTGCCGTTTCCGTCCAGAGCCGCGCACGGGGCCGCCAACACCGCGCGGCTCGAGTGGGAAAATGCCCAGGGAAACGCGCCGGAATCGCTATGATGCTGCGAATGATCGAATACGCCGTTCTCTGCGTCGAACCGCAAACCGAGGGTCTCGAGGCGGTGCGTGAACTGCTGACCGGGGATCAGTACGCGGAGGTGGCGGCCGAAACCGTGACCGACGACAATCCCACGATTCGTCGCAGCCTGCGCACCTTCACCGACATTCGCGGCTTGGAACTGATCCTGACGATTGGTGGCAGCACCGTCGGCATTCGGGAACGCGTACCCGAGGTGACCCAGGAACTAATCGAACGTCCGATCCCCGGATTGGCGGAACTGATGCGCTTGGCGGGCATCCAAAAATCGCGTCGCGCCGCCCTGTGGCGCGGCTTGACCGGACAGCGCAACAAGACGCTGATCGTCAACCTGCCCGCGCAGGACACGCGAATCGCGCTCGAGGCGATTCTGCCAGTGTTGCCGCTGACAATCTCGAGCATCAAAGGCGGTTGAGAGATTTAGGTAGGGGCGAACGACCATTCGCCCCTACCCGTAGCTCAAACCCTCGAGCCTCCGATTCTCCGCTCCAGGTTTCAGTGCTGTTTCAGTGCTGCGCGAGCGGTGCGATACTGCACCGATGAGCGTCCTGTCAGATTTCTTCGTCGCCAACCCGGAAGACGCGCCGCAATACGAAAATCTGGTCCTTACCAAGGACACGCTGCTGGGGAATTTCGAGTGCGTGTCCGCGAACGGCTTGACCGGCTTGGAGATCGGACTTCTTTGGGCGGCGCTCGAGGGGCAGGCGTGGAACGTGGACCGTCACGAGTTGGAGGCCGTAGATAATGCCAGTTTGGAGCGCTTCCCGGACATTTTGGTGCTGGCATTGCGAACCCTGCCCGACGAACGCGTCCCCGAAATCGTGCAGCGCTGGGGCGAGGCGGAAGAGTTAGCCTCGAGCGGCGACGTGTTGCAATTTGTCCTGCTGAGCCTGCGGCGCTTGGCGATTCTGGCGTTGAACGAGAAAAGGTCGCTATATTTGTGGAACTCGCTCTGAACCAGCAGGTCTAAACGATCTCAAGACTGTGCGCCGTTTCGCCTCTCCTGTATTGATTGCGTGCCTTCGGCACCATGTAATTGCGTACCTTCGGTACCATGTAATTGCGTGATGCGAGTTGCCGTTGAATCTCGAGCAACGTTTTCTTGGGTTGTCTCGAGCGGCGACGTTGGTGGCCGGGCGTAGTGCTTAAAGGCGGTCTGGTTTGTCATGACCAACCCCTACGAGGCTGCTCCCCGCGTCAAAGTTTGATCGCGTAGAAATTCAGTTCCACCGCGTCCGGGGCTAACCTGACCGCCCTTTCAAACCGCAACCCAATCGTCTCGAGCACGCGAATCGAGCCGGTGTTGCCCGGTGTCGTGATCCCAGCGAGGCGTGGCAGCTTCAGATCATCCCTGGCGTGCGCCAGAACGGCCCGTGCCGCCTCGAGCATGTAACCGTGTCCGGTGAATTCCGGGAGCAGCGCGAAGCCGATGTCCACATCGTCCAGCGTCTCGCGTTTGATCGGACCGCACATGCCGATTGGCGTGCCATCACCGGTCAGGCTCAGATGATACGGTCCAAACCCTAGGGTTTCGTACATTGTGATCGGTCCGTTCAGAAGGTACTTCTCGGCGTCTGCAAGCGTTTTAATGCCGCGATCCCCGATGAACTGCAACCAGCCGGGGGAGTTCAGCAACTCGAGGATCAAGGGAGCGTCGTTCAACTCAAAGTGACGCAGCCTGAGACGTTCGGTTCGCAGGGAAAACGGGTTCACAAGCGTGTCTCCAGGGTGATCTCATCGCGGGTGGATTCGGGGCGCGCCAGCAGCGCGGCGATGAACAGCAGAACGGCGGCGATGCCGAATCCGACGCCCAGATGTTCACCCAATAGGGCGGCTCCCAGCAAAGATCCGACCAGCGGTTGCGCGAAGAAGGCGATGCCGCTCAGCACACTGCCCGCCCTCGAGACGCCGTACACCCAGAGCGCGAAGGCAATCGCGGTGCTGACGACCCCCAGGTACAGGATACCGAGCACGATTCCCGGCGTGAGCGCACCGATGCCTCGCGTACCGAGTTCAAACGGTAGGATGAGTAGCGTCCCGAACAGTCCGACGAGGCTCGCCCAGCCGGTCACCACGAACGGGTCGTGCCGTTCCACGACTTGCGAGCCGATAATCCCGAGAACTCCCCAGGAGACCGCCGCCACCAAGAGCCAGACGATCCCCTCGAGACTCGCGCCGTTGCCGCCGCCGAGCGCGTAGAGCACGAGCAATGCCGCCGCGCCCAGACCCGTGCCCAGCCAAGCTTTCCAGGAGATTCGCTCTAATCCGAAGGCCGCGGAGAGAGCGACCGTCACGAGCGGCGCGGCTGTCGTGATGAGGCTCCCCAGCGCCGCGCCCGCGAGGGCCGTGCCCGCGAACTGAGCGCTGATCGAAAGCGTGTACCCAATCACGCCCATCAGCACGACCCGCCCCCAGACCGCTCGAGGTAAGCGCCAGTCGCGGTTACTCAGCCGGTAGAACAGCAGAATCGTGGCGGCGCTGACCGCCATGCGCAGGCTGACCAGTGTCACGGGCGGAAAGACCTCGAGGACGATTTTGGAGATCACGTACATGCCGCCCCAGATCGCTGAGGCGATGGCGGCGGCGAGCATACCTCGTTGCGTGTCATTCACGGCGCTTCAGAGTTTAACCGGTTTGCTCACGTCGTTGGGAACGTATCAGACCGTCTCACTCCCGTGTCACTCGAGGTCAATGCAATCGTTTTCAGCTTTATTTAGTTCGTCACAAACGCGGGCGTTGACACTTCACATTTACAAATCCTATACTTCGGGTCCAGTGAAACTCGAGCTGCCCATCCCCTGAAACCGCTTTGACCGCCCCTGGGCGGTTTTTGTGTCTTTCACGGCTCGAGACGGAGGTGTTCATGATGAAAGTGGTTCTCTCGAGCGAGGAAATCTTGCGTGGCCTGAAGCATTACCGCCGCATTGCCAAGCAGGATTTGCTGCGGGCCCCGGAGACACCGGCTCCCGATGCCTTCACCAAACACGCCGAGGCGCGCCGCGAGGTCTACGGTTCGCTGGCGGAACTGGCCGAGGCCGGAGCGCCCGAGGATGTCGTCGGACGCGCCTTAGAGCTGTACCGCACCCTTCCTTTCGTGAATGGGACCGCCGAGGACGCGTACCCAGACGTGAAGGGCAAAGAGAACGCGTTGGAGAACTTCTTCCTGATGATCGGCCTGGACCCGAAGGTGCGCCGCGAGGCGCGGCGAGAGCGCCAGCCGCTCGAGGCGAAAGTCGCCGTTTAATCCACGAGTATCTTCAGCGCCTCGAGCGTAAACGCTCGAGGCGCTTTTTGGTGCTGCCATCTTGTGCTCGGGGGACCGCAAGGTCAGCTACGGCACACAGTTTTTCGCGGGGGCAAATCTTTTCCTGGATTGCAACTCGAGGATGGACCGAGCAGACCCGGCTGGACGCGGAGTTCGCCCCGCGTTTTGTGGCACGCCTTCCGCTCTGCTTCAGACAGAATCCGTAGAATTCCACGCATGTCAGACGCCACCACTCGTCACGCCGAACTCGAGGCGGTCCGGCAGGTCTGCGTCACCTGCGTGGAATGCAAACTCTCCACGACGCGCCGCCACGTCGTGTTCGGTGAGGGCGACCAAGACGCGCAACTGATGGTGATCGGCGAAGGGCCCGGTGAGGAGGAGGACCGCACCGGACGCCCGTTCGTCGGGCGTGGCGGGCAACTGCTGGATCAGATTCTGGCGGCGGCCGGGATTCCCAGGGAGAGCGTCTTCATTGCCAATATCGTCAAGTGCCGCCCGCCGGGGAACCGCAACCCGGAACCCGACGAGACGGCCTCCTGCCAGCACTGGCTCTTGGATCAGATTCGTCTGGTGCAACCGCAACTGATCGTGACGCTGGGGAACGTTCCGACCCAATGGGCATTGGAGACCACGCAGGGCATCACCAAAACTCGAGGGCAGTGGGGAACCTTCAAAAAACTCTCGCAGCCGATCAAGGTCATGCCGATGTTTCACCCGGCGTACCTGCTGCGTAACCCGGTTCGCACCACGGGCGGCCCGAAGTGGCTGACCTGGCAGGACATCAAAGCCGTCAAAGTCGAGTTGGACAGCCTCGGGGAGAAGCCCTCAGAGGTCAGACTCGAGGTGGAACAGACGGGCTTGTTCTAAATCAGTGTCTCGAGGGGCTGGTATGGCTTAATCGCAAGGCTCGAGGTTGCAGCGGTTTACTCAGGGCTGAAGCGATTCGGCGTACTTCCGGTAGTTCTCCAAAATCGCGCCCCAACCCGCCTGCTGAAGTTCGGCTGGGTTCGTTCCCTCCGGCTCGAAGGTTTCCGTGACCCGAGTCTCAGCGTCTGAAATCCGCTCGAAGCGCACCTCCATCAGGCGTCCGTCACCCATCCTGGACGCGATCCGATCCAAGTGAAAGACCTCGCTGTGCTCGCCGCCGAAATCGAACGCCATACTCCCATCCTTAGCGGCCATGCGACTCGAGAACGCCCCGCCGACCCGGAGGTCGTTGCTGGCGCTCGGGCAATGCCAGTCGTCGGACGCGAAGTTCCAACTCGTGATGTGCTCGGGTTGCGTCCAAGCTTGCCAGGCGCGTTCAACTGGAGCGTGGACGGTCGTGGAAACGGTGATCGCGTCTGCATTCATGCCTGAAGTCTAGCGCAATTGGCAGCACGGTGAAGATGGGTGCTCGGCAGAACTGTCCAGTAGATGTTCAGTAGAATACCGGGCGTGCCGATCTCTCTTCCAGATGTCTCGAGCCTGAGCGGTGTGCTGGGCGAGATCTGTCGTGACCGCCGCGACGATTACCGCGATGCCTCGACCGACGTACCGCTCGAGCCGATCGTTGGCGCACAGCGTTTTGAAGCCGCCCTGCGCGGTCATGATCTGAAACTGATCGCCGAGGTCAAACGCTCCAAACCGAGCGCCACGATCAACTTGGACCTGAACGCCACTCATGCCGCCCAGCAGTACGTGGCGGGCGGTGCCAGCGCCATCAGCGTCCTGACCGAAACGCGCCGCTTCAACGGATCGCTCGAGGACTTGCGGGCGGTGATCGCTGGCGTAGACGTGCCGGTGCTCCGAAAGGACTTCACGGTTCACCCGCAGATGATCGTGGAGGCGCAGACCGCTGGAGCCAGCGCCGTGCTGTTGCTGGTCAATGTTCTTAAAGCGCTGACGGGCGAATATCTGGACCTGACGCATCACCTCGGGTTGGACGCGCTCGTGGAGGTTCACACCGAAGAGGAATTGGAGATCGCGCTGCAAAGCGGGGCGCGCATGATCGGCGTCAACAACCGTGACCTGCACACCTTGGAAATGAACCTGGGAACTGCGCCCAGAGTTGGATTGCTGGCCCGAGAATACGACTTCGAGGGCGTGCTAGTCGCACTCAGCGGCTACTCTAACCGCGCCGAGCTGATCTCATTGGAAGGCGTGTTCGACGCGGTGCTGATCGGCTCGAGTCTGGCGGGAGCGGGCGATATCGTTGGGGCGACGCGGGGGTTACTGGGTCGCTGAAGAGTTTGGAATTGCACGAGACTCGAGGGTGTTGGGTGGCTCGAGCCTCGTGCTTTGGGTTGGAGGAAGCGTTCTGGAAGTGGCCGGGTTTGGCATGCCAAACCCCTGGCTGCGTTTGCCAGACGCGGGTTAGGGGCAAAAATGCCCTACGAAAAAATCTGTTCACTCGAGGGTTCAGGGTTGAAACGCCCACTCGCCGTCGCGCAGAATCGCCATTGTTGAGCCATCGGCGCGTATCCCATCCACCTGCATGTCAGGGCTGCCAATCATCCAGTCCACGTGAATCTGACTGTCGTTACCGCCCGCCGCCATGAACGCCTCTGTCGGCATTTCAACGCCGTCGGTCAGCGTGTACTGGTAGGCTCGCCCCTGGGCGATGTGACAGGCGGCGTTCTCGTCGTACAACGTCTCCTGGAACAGTAACCCGGTCTGCGCCACGGGGCTGCTCGCGGCGACCAGCGCAACCTCGCCCAAGCGGGCGGCTCCCTCGTCGGTCTCGAGGAGCTGGTGCAGAACCTCCTCGTGGGTTTTGGCGCTGACTTTCACGGCGCGACCGTCTTTAAAGGTCATCGTTATGCCCTCGATCACCTTGCCGGAGTACGACAGCGATTTGCTGGCCCGCACAGTACCGTTGACGCCCTCGCGGTGCGGCAGCGTGAAGACCTCCTCGGTTGGCAGGTTTGGCACGTAGCGAATCCCGGAGTTGGTGTACGCCGACCCACCCGCCCAGAGGTGCGCCTCGGGCAACTCGAGGCGCAAATCCGTGCCCGCCGCCTTGAACTCTAGGGCGCGCAGGTGCGCTGCGTTGAGTACGTCGCGCCTCGCCTCCAGGGCATCCACGTGCGCGTACCAGGCAGTGATCGGGTCGCTCTGATCGGCCCGGGAGACCTTGAAGATCGCGTCCCAGAGTTTTGAGACGGCTTCCTCCTCTGGCACGCCCGGAAAGACCCTGGCCGCCCAGGCGGGCACGGCGTACCCGACGATGCTCCAGTTGACCGCGCCCGTCCCGAAGGCCTGCATGATCTTCTGCCCTCGAGCCGACACGGCCCGCAGCATCGTGCCGATTCGGGCGCTGTCCTCGGCTTCCAGCGCGCCGGGATCGCTGGCGAGGATGCTCAGGTACGCGTCGCCCCGCGCCACGGTCTCCTCGCGCACGCGAAACAACGCCTCCGGGATTTCCGTCAAGTACTCCGCTTTGGAATGCCGTAGGCGCTCGATTGTCACCCCATCATCCACCCACATGACATCCACCAGGCTCGCCCCGGCCCGGTACGCCGCCCCGGTGACCAGCCGCACGAGCGGCGCGGACTCGAGCGGGGCGCGAATGTTCAAGCGCTGACCGGGCTGCAAGTTGTTCCCGACCCGCACCGTCAGATGGGCCAATGCCTCGAGTTTTTCCGAAAAAGTCATGTGCGAGCTTACCCGAGGTCATGATGCGAGAGCGCCCGACGGCGCAAGTTCAGGAGCGGGTTAGTCCCAAGGTGATTGGAAGTCGCACAACTCGAGTCATGTAATTTCCCGTAGGGGTTTGACATATCAAACGCGGCCACCTTTGAGCACGCCGATCACGTCCCCCACATCGCGTAGGGGTGAACGGCCGTTCGCCCCGCCACCAACGCCATCACTCGAGACAACCCAAGAAAACGTTTCTCGAGGAAGGTTGAGGTCAAGGGCAGCTCGCTGCGCGGCCTCTCCCGTCGTGCCGAAGGCACGCAATCCATACTGCCGAAGGCACGCAATGAATATTGCCGAAGGCACGCAATCACTCCTGGGAGAGGCGAAAAAGTTTTCGTCTGGTTCGAGAGGCAGGTTGAACAGACTCGAGACGACTGGAATCAATCGCGTTTTACCTCAGCGAATCTCGAGGCTGTCCGGCAGCGCCGCCCAGACCTGCGTTTTCACTTGCAAAACTCGGGCCAGCGCGGCCAGATCGGTTGGGGCGATGTACTTGGCGGGCGGGGTGAAGCTCGTGACGCCCGCGCTGTCCGGCAGGCCCGCCAGACGTTTGGCGGTTCTAATGCCGTCGAACAGCGTTCCCAGTTCGTCCACCAGCCCGTTCTGCAAGCCTTGCGCACCGCTCCAGATGCGTCCTCGAGCCAACGCTTCCACCCCGGCCGCGCTCAGGCCGCGACCCTCGGCGACCCTGGTTTTGAAGGTCTGATAGATCCGTTCCACCAAACGGGTCATGTTCTGCCGCTCTGAATCGGATAGCGGTCGGTCGGGACTCCCGTAGTCGGCGTGATCGGCGAGCTTGATCGTTTCCGGCTTGAAGCCCAACCGCGCCCACAGCTCACTGCTGTCCGGGTGCAGGTTGAACACGCCGATGCTGCCGGTGATCGTGCTCGGGGCGGCGATGATTCGCGTAGCGTTGCAGGCCACATAGTAGCCGCCGCTGGCGGCCAGTTCACCCATCACTACGACGACCGGTTTGACACGCTTGGCGCGTTCCACCTCGCGCCAGATCAGTTCGGATGCCAGGGCGCTCCCGCCGGGCGAATCCACGTGGAAGACAATCGCTTTGACGTTCTTGTCCTGCGCCGCCGCCCTGAGGGCCCGCACGAGGCTGTACCCGCCCGCTTGCTTGCCACCAATCAGCGGAATCGGGAGTGGCACGTTGCGCGATTCGCCGTCCGCGATGCCACCCTCTAAGCTCACCAGCGCGATGGACCCAGAATCGTCCCAGCGCAGTTCCGGCGGCGCGAACCGCAGGGCTTCCACGACCGGCTTGGCGTTCAGGGTCAACTCGTCTTCAAACCGCACCCCCGTGAGCAATCCCCGCTCGAGCGCCTCGTCTGCCATCATTGGCGCGGCGTTGATAGCGTCACGCACCTGAGAAACCTCGAGTTGGCGTCCCGTGGCGATCGTTTCGAGCCAGTGATCTTGCACGCTCGTCAGCAGCGCCGTCAGGCTTTCGCGGTACGCGTCGCTGAAGCCTGTCGCGGTGAACCGCTCCGGCGCGGCTTTGTACTCGCTGCGACGCTCGAACTCTAGGTTGATCCCGATCTTCTTCAGGGTCTCGCCCAGAAACACGACTCGAGACGCCACGCCGGTCGCGCCCATGACGCCCTCGGAGAGCATCACGAACTCGTCGCAGGCGCTACTCAAGTACAGCGTCAGGTTGTCGGTACCGTCGGCGTAAAGGGTCACGCGCTTCCCGGTGGCTCTGAATTCCTCGAGCGCTTGCCGCAGGGCAGCGGCTGTGGCCAGCCCACACTCGAGACCGCGATTCAGCAAAATCAGGTGCTCCAAGGCTGGAACCTTCGCCAGCGCCTCGAGCTTGCGCTGGAATTCCGGCAGGCTTTCCACTCTGGGTTGACCAGGGATTGGGATCGGTACAGGCAGCGGATTGCCGGGGCGGGTTACCGGGTACGCGCCCTTCAGTTCCAAGATCACGCTTGTCGGGGCTTCGCCGGGCAGCAGTTTCAAGCCCTGCGCGACGAGCGCGGCCGCGTTGCGCGTGACGTTCTTCAGGATTGGATTCACACGGCAGGATACGGTGCGCTCTATGAAAAGGTTCCGGGACAGATGGGATGCGGTCAACCCCACGCCCGGCGTGATGACTTCAACTCGAGCGCCGGTCGGCGGGAATGACCGGCAACCCTCGAGAAGTTCGCTTGGATAGCCGCGTTTAAACCGCACTCGGGGCAGTTTGACCTCGAGCGATCAGATTTGGAGCGATCATTCCCAAGCTCGAGCGACTGTTAGGGATCAGCTCCAGTCTTGGACCGCGACCGCCTCACCGCCCTCCACGCTCACCACGGGCCGGGTGTAATTCGCGCCCCAGGTGACTTCCAACGTGGCACGGTCAAAGCTTTTCGGGCCAACGATGCCCTTGCGCACGAAGTACCCACCGTTTTCGCTCGGGGAGATATCGCCGGATTTGGTGAAGCGCACCTCGACGATCTCGCCGTGACGAGCGGTTTTGACACGCACCCGAAACACGTTCTGGGATTCTACCTTGAGAAACTGCGGTTCGCTGGGCTTGCGGCGCATGAAGAACATACCGTGAATCCTACCGGGATTTCGCCTGTCCGATTGATTCGCGTCGCCCGCGCTGAAGGCGGTCCCATGTCCCAGACAGGGTTTTGGTTCGCTCTTTGTGGAGCTGAGTACGCACGGATCAGGAGTTGATTTAACTCGGCTGATTCAAGCTCGAGGGGCAGCGCGAATCAGTCAGCCGTGAAACGCATTGGCTTCCCGCTTGCCCCCGACGACGACCCGGTTCCGTCCGGTGTCCTTGGCCTGGTACAGCGCGGCATCGGCGGCCGCGCAGAGCGTAACAACATTCGTCTCACCGTTCCCCGGAGAAATCGTGGCGACTCCGACACTGATCGTCACGACCCCGCCGACACTCGAGAGCGGGTGTGCGCGACCCAATCGCTCTACAGCTTCCCGCATCCGCTCGGCCACGACCGCGGCCTGAGGCTGGGTGGCCAGCAGAATCGCGGCGAACTCCTCACCGCCGTAGCGGGCGATCAAGTCGTTCGGACGTTCCGCGCCACCGCGCACCGCCCCGGAGAGCGCTAGCGCCACGGAACGCAGGCACTCGTCGCCCTCCAAGTGGCCGAAGTGATCGTTGTACCGCTTGAAATGGTCCACGTCCAGCAGCGCGACGCTGAGACTCTTGCCGGTGCTGTTGGCTTCCTGCCAGGCTCGTTCTAGCGCCTGATCGAAATGCCGCCGGTTGGCCACGCCGGTCAAACCGTCCGTGAGGGACTGGTTTTCTAGTTTGATGTTGGCGCGCGCCAGATTCTGCGTCAACTCTCGTAGTTCTGTCTCTCTGGCCTTGAAGGCCTCCAGCGCGGCATCCAGCTTTAGGGCGCTGCGAACTCGAGTTTGCAATTCCGCCTCGTCGAAGGACTTGTTGATAAAGTCGGTCGCCCCGGCATCGAAGGCGGCCCGGAGCGTGTCGCGGTCATCGAAGCCGGTAATCATAATGACGGGTTTGTCGCACAGGTGGGGTGTTTCGCGGATGCGATGAATCGCGTCTATGCCGTCACCGTCCGGGAGTGCCTTGTCCATCAGGATCAGGTTGACTTGGGCCTGCGGGTCATCCAGGTACGCCCAGCCGTCGTGCAGGTTGGCAAAGGCCACCACGTCGCCGTACCCGGCCTCTTCTAGCAGACCCGTGAGCAGGTTCCGCATCAGACTGCTGTCGTCGAAGATGACGATGCGCTTGTTGCTGGAACGCCCTTCGGTCATGCGACCCCTGTCCCTTCAGCGTTCCAGTACGGGTTCTCCCGCCACGAGGTGAGTGAAACGCAGCGCGCCCCCAAACGCTCCGCCTCGAGGCGTTGGGCTTCGCTAAAGTCTAGGGCGCTCAAGGCCACCTGCGTCCCAGGTTGCCGGGCCTGCAACTCGGCCGCCAGTTGTAAGCCGTCCACCCCGCCCGGCTCGAGCGGTAGCAGCACCAGCCTCGCGTCCGCGACGCCCGCCAGAAAAGCGTCCTGAGTGGCAAAGTCACGAACCGTCCAGCCGCGCTCCTCGAGTTGCAGCCTGAGCAGTAACCGCGCCGTGTCAGACGGCTCAAAGATGGCGGCGGTCGTCGGGTGATCCTCAGAAGGCGTGTTTGGAGGGACGGGTTCGGATGTCATCAGGACCGTCTCACCCCTGGCTCGGGCGCGTAGATTCTCAATCAACCCTTCCTGATGCGGTGTTGGCGTTTCCAGCGTGGGATCGTCTTCCACCAGCGCCCGGATTGCATCGGTCGCCGCGAGCAGCAGCGTCACGGTGGCGCTGTCGGCAGTGTCCTTGCCATCGCGCAGTCGTGCCAGCACGTCTTCAAAAGCGTGCGTCAACGTCTTCAAGACCTGCAACTCCAACATGCTCGAGCCGCCCTTGATCGTGTGGGCGCTCAGAAATAGCTGGCGGATCAGCGCCGCGTCGGTTGGGGTACGCTCCAATGCCAATAGGCCCGACCCCAATCGCTCGAGGTGTTCCAGGCTCTCGGCTTTGAATTCGCCGATGAACGATGCCAGATTCACCGGGTCATTTTCGCACATTGATGAGCGGAAAGGCGTGACGTTGTTGCAGTAGACCTCTTACACCACTATTTTTTTCGCCGCCCCGCGTTCGATGCTGCACTCGAGAGGCGGCTGTGGGAATGCCCTCTGCGTTGAAAGCCGCCCTGGGAGCGGGACAACAGCACCGATGCGCGGAACAAGTCCAGTCAACCGTTGCTACAGTGAACCGTGCCAACGTTTGTCATCGGTGACGTTCACGGTTGCCTCGAGCCGCTCCGAGCCTTGCTGCAACGGCTTTCTCTCTCGGACGACAAGTTCAGTTGGTCGGGTGGAACCGCGCATCTGTGGTTCCTGGGGGATTACACCAACCGTGGTCCTGACGGTGTGGGCGTGATTGACCTGCTGATGCGCTTACAACACGAGGCGAGCGGGGCGGGCGGCTTCGTCGGGGCGCTCCTGGGTAATCACGACGTGATCCTGCAAGAGGTGATGCGCTTTGGCAACCGTGAGTCGCCCGGCCGGAAGCGTCAGGGGCGCAGCCTCGGGTTTCGTGACATGTGGTTGCAGAACGCGGGCGGTCGCCCTGAGGACTTGGAGCGCCTGCAACCCCGGCATCTCGAGTGGCTGATGAACCTGCCCGCGCTGGCAAAGGTCAGTGATAGGCTCGGGGACACGCTGCTGATGCACGCCGATAGCACTTTCTATCTGGAGTATGGCTCGAGCGTGCAAGAGGTCAACGCCACCGTGCGTAGTCTTTTACTCGAGGCGAACCTGGAGCGTGTGGATGCCTTCGAGGAACGATTCGGCGAGGATGTCGCTCTAGAAAACCTCGAGCTTGTGCTGAACACCTTTGGAGCGCGGCGACTGGTTCACGGACACACACCGATTTACCGGCTGCTGGAACGCGAGGCGGCCACAGTCACCGAACCCTGGGTCTACCAGGGCGGGCGGTGCATCAACGTGGACGGCTGCCTCTACGCGGGCGGACCCGGATTCGCGCTGCGGCTCGAGGAGTGAACCGGCTAGCCTTGACCCTTCAGCCTCGAGCCGTACAGCCTCAAGCCATCCAGCCTCAAACCGTCCAGGCTGACCGCTCGAAACCCCACAATCTCAGCCCTGCCCCCCTGCTATCTTGTCGGTCTCGAGCGTAGACTTCGCCTCGGGAACCCTCTATGAGTACGTCCACCAAGACCCGCACCCAGAACCAGACCGCCCTGCCACCGCAGTGGAAGGTGCTGCTTTTGAACGACGATTACACTCCGATGGATTTCGTGGTCGAGGTGCTGGAGACCGTGTTTCGGAAATCCGAAAACGAAGCCGTGGAGATTATGTACGCCGTGCATCGCGTCGGCGTCGGCGTGGCGGGCGTTTACACCCACGAGATCGCGGAAACGAAATTATTGACCGTGGAACACCTGGCCAAAGCCGAGGGCCACCCGCTCCAATGCACGATGGAACCGGAATGAAGCGGCGAGCTTCTGGCTATCTCACCGGGCGACCTCTCAGAAGCTCGAGACCTGATTTTTAGAACCAAGCTGAAGATTTGAATGGCACACCGATCCCATCCCAAAAGCCAGGAGCCAGAAGCCCCATGACCCCCACCTTACAAACCACCGTCCAAGCCGCCGTCAACCTCGCCAAGGCTCGAGGACACGAGTACGTGACGCTGGAGCACCTATTGCTGTCCTTGTTGGACGATAGCGATGCCAATCTGGTGTTGACGCGCTGCGGGCTGGATTTCACGACGATGCGCGACGAGCTGGAAGAGTTGCTGTCTCACCTGGAAATCCTGGAGGAGGCCGATCCCGTGCCGACGGCCGCATTTCACCGCGTGCTGCAACGCGCCCGGTTGTCCATGCGAGCGGCCGGGCGCGATCAGGCGAACGGTGCGAACGTCCTGGTCGCCCTCTTTGAAGAGCGCCAGAGCCGGGTTCACGCGCTTTTAGAGCAGTTCGGACTGTCGCGTTTGGACATCACCAGCGCCATCTCGAGAGGGGTGACGCCGAAGGGCAGTTTGGAAAACGACCCGTCAGACGCGGGCGCGCCGGTCAACGACGACGATCCAGGCGTGGCCCAGAACCCGCTCGAGGCGTACTGCGCCAATCTGACCGCGCAAGCCAAGGAGGGCAAGCTGGACCCGTTGATCGGGCGGGTGGGCGAGCTGACGCGCTTGATGCAAGTGCTGGCGCGACGTAACAAGAACAACCCGCTCTTAGTCGGTGATCCCGGCGTCGGCAAAACCGCGCTTTTGGAGGGGCTAGCCCAACGGATCGTCTCGAGGGACGTGCCAGAGAAGTTGATCGGGGCGGAACTGTTTGCGCTGGATATGGGCGCGTTGCTGGCGGGCACGCGCTATCGCGGCGATTTCGAGGAGCGGTTAAAAGCCGTCATGAAAGCCCTGGAAGCCCACGAAAACGCGATCCTGTTCATAGACGAGATTCACACCGTCGTCGGCGCGGGAGCCACGACCGGCGGCACGATGGATGCCAGCAATATGTTGAAGCCCGCGCTGACCGGTCGCCTCAAATGTATTGGCGCGACGACCTTCTCCGAGTACAAATCGTTTGAGAAAGACCGCGCCCTCAACCGCCGCTTCCAGAAGATAGACGTGCCCGAACCCAGCCGCGACGAGGCGGTGCAAATTCTGCAAGGTTTGCAATCCCGCTTCGAGGCGCATCACGGCGTCAAGTACACGCCTGACAGCATCACTCGAGCGGTGGAGTTGGCGGTGCGGCATTTATCGGAGCGCAAACTCCCGGACAGCGCGATAGACGTGATTGACGAGGCGGGCGCGGCGGAGAGCCTGAAACCGATTGGGATCAGGGTTGACACGATCACCGAAGCGCAGATTGAAACCGTCGTGGCCCGCATGGCGCGCATCCCGGAGCAGAGCGTCTCCAAGGACGATGCCGAGGTGCTGCGAAACCTCGAGGCGGACTTGCTACGCACAGTTTTCGGGCAGGACGCGGCGGTCCGCGAAGTCTCGAGCGCCGTGAAACTCTCGCGCGCCGGATTGCGTGATCCCAACAAGCCGATTGGCTCGTACCTGTTCGCGGGTCCGACGGGCGTCGGGAAAACCGAGCTGGCGAAGCAACTGGCGAAATCCCTGGGGATTCAATTCCTGCGCTTCGACATGTCGGAGTACATGGAGAAGCACAGCGTCAGCCGATTGATCGGCGCACCGCCCGGTTACGTCGGCTTCGATCAGGGCGGGTTGCTGACGGACGCGATCAATCAGAACCCGCATTGCGTCTTGCTCCTAGACGAGATTGAAAAGGCGCACCCGGACCTGTTCAGCATCTTGCTGCAAGTCATGGATTACGGCAAGTTGACCGATCACAACGGTAAATCGGTTGATTTTCGCAGCGTCATGCTGGTCATGACCACGAACGCGGGCGCGGCCGAAGCTGGAGAGAAATCGATCGGCTTCACCGGAACTCTGAACCTGTCCGCCTCGAGCGAGGCCGTGAAGCGCTTGTTCACCCCAGAGTTCCGCAATCGCTTGGATGGGATCGTCGGGTTCGCGCCGCTCTCCAGCGGCATCATGCACCGAGTCGTGGACAAGTTCTTGCTGGAACTGGAAACGCAGCTCTCGGAGCGCAAAGTGAAGTTGAAAGTCAGCCATGCCGCGAAGGATTGGCTGGCGGTGCAAGGCTACGATGGGCGGATGGGTGCGCGGCCACTGGCGAGGGTGATTCAGGAATCCCTGAAGAAACCCGTGGCTGACGAATTACTGTTCGGGAAACTGAAAGACGGCGGCAAGCTCGAGGTGGACGCGGATGGGACAGGGCTGACCTTCAAGTACGCCAAGCGTTAGTGCTTAACCTGCCCGGTGGATGAACCTCCCGTGGTTTCATCCACCGCCTCCCGCGATCAGGAATCAACGCTCACTCACGCTCAAAGGGGCGCTTCTGCTTTCTCGAGCAGAGGTTGAGGTTCTGTCAGTGGTTTCGAGTTGTCTGCGCCTCGTTCAGATCTGGTATTTCTATTGGGGTCAAGAATCGCAAGCTCCCGGGCCGTTCCAGCCTTGGCGCTTGATAGTCCGGTTTCTTCATGATCGCCAGCCCTCAATCGAACAGGGCCGCGACGATGCTTGGAACCATGCCGTCGCGCAACTCGTCCAGGGCGAAGGCCACTTCCGACTTGCGCCTCGCCGGGTCCGAGATTCCACTGACCGCCGTCTCGAGGGCCGCGCCGACCTGATGCGCCAGCTCCTCGTCCACCCCGAGCGTTTGCAGCAACTCGAGCGCCAGATTCACTGACACGCCCAGAGGCTGTCACGAAGCCCTGAAAAAACCCGTGTGACACGAACACAATCCTCCAAAAATACATCTGCCATATCCCCTCCCGGATAGGTGGTGCTAGCGCTCGAGTTGTTTTCCTGCCCACAGAGCAACGGCTCTTGGAGGAGCTTGACAGCAGGATGTCCAAATAACGTCTATACGAATTTAACGCTTGCGTGATTGAAACAAAGCTGAGTATGTATAGCTCAACCTTTAAAAGTAATAGTATCTAGGACTGTAATCTTTCGAGGGAAGATTGGCTCGAGTTTTCAGAGAGCCGCTCAGTCGCGCCCGAATCGCTCCCGCAACCCCTCGAGACGCTCCTTGACTTTGTTCTCCCAGCCCTCGCCGGTCGCCTCGAAAAAGCGCGTCCCCTTCAAGTCATCCGGCAGGTACGTCTGGGCAAAGCTGCCCTCTGGATCGTCGAAGTAATAGGCGTAAGACGTGCCGTACCCGATGCTCTTCATGTACCCTGTCGGCGCGTTTCGCAGGTGCAACGGAACCTGACTTCCGGTGTGCGTGTGAGCCGTCTCGAGGGCCGCTTTCCAGGCGGTGTAGACGCTGTTGCTTTTTGGTGCCAGCGCTAGATAGACCACGGCCTCTGCCAGCGCCAGCTCACCCTCCGGTGCGCCCAGAAAATCCACCGTTTGCTGCGCGGCGACCGCCAGCTTCAACGCGTTTGGATCCGCCAACCCGATGTCCTCGGCAGCCATTCGCACCACGCGCCGCGCCACGTACAGGGCGTCCGCGCCGCCCGCGATCATCCGCGCCAGCCAGTACAACGCGCCGTCCACGTGCGAGGCGCGAACGGATTTATGGAGCGCACTGATGAGGTTATAAAAATCCTCGCCGTTCTTGTCCATCGCGGGCGTTTGCGCCCCCAGGGCTTCCTTCACCGACTCGAGAGTAATCCGATCCCCGATCTGCGCCGCGACCTCGAGGGCGGTCAGGGCTTTTCGGGCATCGCCGTCGGTGAGCGCCGCCAGCGCCTCTAATGCGGCTTCGTCAGCGGGAAAATCTGGCAGCCCTCTGGGATCTGACAAAGCGCGGTGCAATAACGCGAGAATCTCGTCCCTCGGGATCGGCTCCAACTTCAGCGTGCGAGCGCGGCTCCTGAGTGCCGGGTTGACCTCGAAGCTGGGATTTTCGGTGGTCGCGCCGATCAGCACCAGCAAGCCCGACTCCACGTGCGGCAGCAGCGCGTCCTGCTGCGCTTTGTTGAAACGGTGAATCTCGTCTAAAAATAAAACGGTGCGCCGCCCCATGTTGCGACTGGCTTCGGCCGTCACGACGATCTCGCGCACGTCCTTGACGCCAGCGCCGACCGCGCTGAGCTGATGAAACTGCGCCCCCGCCAGTCCCGCCACGAGCCGCGCCAGCGTTGTCTTGCCGCACCCCGGCGGACCCCAGAGGATCAAGCTGGAAAGCTTGCCCCGCTCGAGTATCGTCCGCAAGGGTTTACCGGGCCCGACCAGATGCTGCTGCCCGACGACCTCCTCTAAGGTGCGCGGGCGCATCCGCTCCGCTAGAGGCGCGGCTTGGGCGAACAGAGTCATGGGAGAATTCTACTGCGTTTCGTTATAAACAGAATGACCGGACTCGTCGTTTTATTTCGTCCTGTCAGTTCAATGTACGGGTTTCACGGTAAAAATATCTGCCCTCGAGCCGCCGGAATCGTATAGACGAACTCAAAGGCGCAGCTCAACATGACGGCCAGCGTCAGGCCCAGCAGGAACACGAAGACTGCCGCGTTGCGGACCAGAATGCCGTGACTCGCGGGATGGCGAATCTGCGCCCAGAGCATCCAGCCAACGCCGACCAACACGAACAGGACCGCGAAGCTCTGCATCGAGAAACTGGCTGACGCCACGACGAGACTGAGCAGAGGTGGCAATGCCAACCCTGATTGCTGCAAGATGGCCGCCAGTTGTGGCACGAGGTTCGCCAGAACGAAATACAAATTTCTGAGCAGCAGACCGCAACCGATCACCAGCCCCCAGCTCACAGGAGAAACGCTTTGAAACTGCGCTCTCACGGCTGACCTCGAGCGGGCAGATTCGGAAACACGACGGTCACGTAAATCAGAAATTCTGCCATGACCCAGGAGAGCAGCACCCCTGAAACCAGGCTGAAGACCGCATTTTTGATCAGGTCTCGAGGCGGGTTGGCGTGGCGGAGTTGCGTGTATGCCAGCCAGCCGAGGAGTCCAACGGTCGCCGCGACGATCAGATACCCAACTGTGGTTGGCAGGATACGAGAGAGCCAGAGCACCAGAGAAGAGCGGGTCAGCGAAAAGACCGAACTCTTCGGGTCACGTTCAATGAATTGCAGTAACCGAACCCCATAGGTCAACACGAAAGCGAATAGGGACGCGCTCGCCAGGGCTGAGGTTGCCCAGAGACTCCAACTCACGCCTCGGATGGTGGCCATGCTGAAAATCATAGGTGAGGCGGTTGACTTCTCCAACCCGGATCGGCTCGAAGTCGTGCCAGTGCGGATTTGCGGCACCGCCGATTTTTCACACGGCTTGCAGAGTTGGTAAGGCCGTGAAACGTGTTCCTGGTGTCGGGCTTTTAACGGCGATGACTCATACTGAACCTCGGAGGTGGAGCATGAAAACGATTCTCGATTTTGTCACGTTGCACACCCAGGACTTAAAGGCCACTCGAGCCTTCTACACCGACGTGCTGGGTTTCGAGGTGGTCGAGGAACGCCCCAACGGAAACGCGTTCGTGCAAGCCAGCGGGGCCGGACTGGCGATCCGCGAGGACAAAACATTGATTGGAAAGCATGGCGGTGATGTCAGTGTCTCGTTCATCGTCCCGAACGCGGACACGTACCACCAACGGCTCTCAGAGCGAGGCGTGGAGATCATTCAACCGCCACAGAACGGTCCATTCGGAAAAATGTTCATCGTGTGTACCCCCGACGGACACCAACTGAGTTTCCGCGAGCCGTAAACTCCCCGTATCGTGACCATTCATCTCCCAGAATTCGCTCAACCGCTCGAGTGGCGGATTCAACCTCGCACTTGGACTCCCTCCGAGACTGGGCTATTGATCGAAGCGCCGGGATTGACCGATTTCTTTGTGGACCCGCTCAAAGTAGCCACGCGTTTGAATGCGCCGTCGTTGCTGTTTGACGTGCTAGAAGATTTCACCCTCAGCGCCAGGGTGCAAACCGATGCCCCCGGAACCTACGACGCGGGTGTGTTGTTCGTGTACCAGGACGACTCGAGCTGGGCTAAACTCTGCTTCGAGCGTTCCCCGCAAGGGCAGATGATGATCGTCTCGGTCGTCACCAAGGGTACGTCCGACGATGCCAACGCTGTAGTGATCCCAGGCGACAGTGTGGGCTTAAGAATTTCCCGGCTCGAGTCAGCCTGGGCGTTTCATTACTCTGTGGATGGCAGCTTCTGGCACATGGTCCGGCTGTTCTCGCGGGGGGCGGGGAGCTATAAAGCTGGCTTTCTGGCGCAATCGCCGGTCGGCGCGGGTTGCGCGGTGCGATTTACAGAACTTCAATACCGGGCTGAGCGATTGTCCGACGTGCGCTCCGGCGTCTGACTCACTTCGGCTTCAAGCGCTCGCTCGAGTCCACGATAATCGTCACCGGTCCGTCGTTGACCAGCGACACCTTCATGTCGGTTTGAAAGATACCCTGCTGGACTTCGATGTCCTCGTCGCGCAGCAATTCACAGAACTGATGGTACAAGCGCTTCCCGTCGTCCGGGGCGGCAGCTTCGGTGAAACTCGGGCGATTGCCTCCGCGCGTGTCCGCATAGAGCGTGAACTGCGAGACCGCCAGCACCGCACCCTCCGCCTCAGCCAGGCCCAGATTCATCTTGCCCGCCTCGTCAGAGAACACCCGTAACCGGGCGACTTTGCGTGCCAGATACGCCGCGTCATCTCTCGTGTCGCCGCGCCGCACGCCCAAGAGCACCAGAAAGCCGCGCCCGATCTGACCGACGACCGCCCCCTCCACGCTGACGCTGGCGCTCGAGACGCGCTGAATTACGGCCCGCACTGAAACCCCAATAACATGTCACGCACGCTATCACGCCTCCAAGATGAGACCTCGAATTTGACAGCTCAGTTTCACCTCAGTTCAAACCTGGATAGTGCCCGACAGTCAAAGCACTAGGGAGCAACCATGCAGGAATCCAACTCGAGTTACAAGGCCCCACCAGTCCAGAAAGAGAAACCCGTCTCAGACCCCTTGGAGACGAGCCGCACGATCATTGAACTCCTGGCGGGAGGGGTCGCGGGTCGCAATTTCGCCGTGCGCTTCTGGGACGGTTCCGAGGATGCGCCCGCTCAGGCTCAACCAGAGTTCACGCTGACGCTCGGATTTCCGGGGGCCTTGCGTCGTATGTTGCTGCCGCCCACGGAACTGGCGCTCGCGGAGGCCTTCATCCGCCGCGACTGGGACGCGGACGACCTGGGAGCCGCCTTCGGGATGCAGCAAGCTTTCGCCGCCGCCTCGAGTCCATTGAAAGCCGCACGCTTACTACCGCTGTTGCGTTCCCTGCCGCTGGACGATCTGCCGCCCGAGGCAATCCTGCAACGCCCGAAGCCGGGTATTACCAGCGGACGAATTCACAGCAAAACCCAGGACGCCAATGACGTGCGCTCCCATTACGACCTCGGGAACGACTTTTACGGGCTGTTTCTGGACGCCAATATGGTCTACAGTTGCGCCTATTTCGAATCTCCGACCGACACGCTGGAACGCGCCCAGACCGCGAAACTCGAGCTGATCTGCCGTAAACTGCGCCTGCAACCCGGCGAGCGCCTGTTGGACATCGGTTGCGGCTGGGGCGGCCTGCTGATTCACGCCGCCCAGCACCACGGTGTTCATGGGACCGGCATCACGCTCAGCGAACGACAGGCGGAACTGGCACGTGAGCGCATTAGATCAGCCGGACTGGAAGATCAGATTCAAATCGAAGTCCGCGATTACCGCGACCTACCCGCCAAAACGCGCTTCGACAAGATCGTTTCCGTCGGCATGGTCGAGCATGTCGGCCGCCCGAACATTCGCACCTACTTCCAGACCGCGTATCGCCTGTTAGCGCCGGGCGGCGTGTTCCTCTGCCACAGCATCGTCGAAACCCGCACCCCGCAGGGCGGAATCCCGAAACTGGTTCATGCCCTGACTTGGCGCAGCACCTCTTTCCTGCACCATTACATTTTTCCTGGCGGCGAAACCCCGTACCCGAGCGAATTATTGGTCGCTGCCGAAGCCGCCGGGTTTGAACCACGCGATTTAGAGAGTCTGCGTGAACACTACGCACTGACCGCGCAACACTGGGCGGCGCGACTCGAGGCGCACCACGACGAAGCCAGCCAACTCGTCGGCGAGGCGACCTACCGCGCCTACCGTCTGTACTTGAACGCCGTGATCCGCACCTTCCAAGCACGAGTCAACGGCTTGAACCAGATTCTCCTCTCCAAGCCCCACGAGGATGGCTCGAGCGGCTTGCCGTTAAAGCGCACCGACTGGTACAACCCGCCCTTACAAGTCACCGCCTCGAGCCAACCCTAAACATCTCTGGAACACCAATCTCGAGCCTGGCCGTTACCATTAACCTCTCTCACAGAGAAAGGTCCTCGCTTCAGCGAGAGGAGCGTTGTGCCCTGCACACAGAGAGATGTGACGCGAAGCGAGCTGCCCTTGACCTTGACCCTCTTCTCGAGAACCTTGGTCTGGGCTGTCTCGAGCAGGGGCGTTGGTGGTTGGGCGAACCGCTGTTCGCCCCTACGAAATTTGTGGGACGTGCGTGTCGTTCTTGAGGGTGGCCAAGCAAGGCGTACCTGACTCGGGGGGAAATCAAACGCTTCCCGTCTCGAGCGGGCACAGTGTAACCGTCACCGAGGGATCAGCACACCCCTGGTGTGCGCGTCGCCCAATCGCTCGACGAAATTCAGCGCCACCTCCAATGCTGCCCTGACATCGCCGGGAATCACGCTTTCATCAGGGTGGTGCGAGAGGCCGTTCGGGCTGCGCAGGAACAGCATCGCGGTGCGAGTGATCCGCGCCATCACCATCGCGTCGTGTCCCGCGCCGCTCGGCAGGCGCACCGGTTTGTGCTTCGTGTCCTCCAGGGCATCGCAGAGAAAGTCGGTCAGCAAAGCGTCGCACGGGCTGGCGGGTTGCTCCAGGGTGATGCGGTGCGCGAATTGCAGGCGGCGCTTCCGGGCGGTGTGCCAGGCGAAATCGAGCAGTTCCGCCACAGCCCGTTCACGGGTTACGTCCTCCAAATGGCGCACGTCCAGACTGAATTTGACCGTACCCGGAATGACGTTGCCCGCGCCGCCCTCCACCTCCAGCGTGCCGACCGTGGCGACCAGTCCCGGCGTGGTTCGGGCGAAGCGCTCCACCTCGAGGATCACCGTGGCCGCTGCCGTCAGCGCGTCGCGTCGCAGGTTCATCGGGGTGGTTCCGGCGTGCGCGGCCTGCCCGGTGAATTCTAGCGCGGCTCGAGTTTGCCCGCTGATGCCTTCGACCGCACCCAGGGCTTTCTTGGCGTGTTCCAAGACCGGGCCCTGTTCGATGTGGATTTCAAAATAGCCCAGCAGATTCTTTGACTGATACACTGCGCCTTGAATCTGGGACGGCTCGAGACCGAAATCCCGAATCGCAGCTTCGATCGTGACACCCTTGGCATCGGTCTTGTCCAGGAATTCCTGCGGCAGATCGTCCACGAGCGCCCGCGACCCAATGAACGGCGCATTAAATCGCACGCCCTCCTCTTCTGAAAACGCGATCACCTCGAGCGCGAACGGGAGGCGCTTTCCTTGCAAGTGGAGCGCCTTGGCCAGCCCGATCCCGAGCGTCACCCCGAGGCAACCGTCGTACTTCCCAGCGTTCGGCACGGTGTCCACGTGCGACCCGATCAGCAATGTTCGCGGGTCGCTCGTCCCCTCGAGTCGTCCGATGACGTTGCCGACCGCGTCCACCCGCACGGTCAAGCCCGCCTCGCGCATCCACATACCGAGCAGTTGATGGACTTGCTTCATGGGGTACGACAGAAAACGCCGCGTGACGCGCCCCGGTTCCTCGGTGCAGGCGGCGAGCGCCTCGCAGCGGTCGAGCGCCTCCTGGGCCAGCGCCGCCAGAGCGGTTTTCTCAAAGGCGGTTTGATCGGACGCTGACATCAGCCGCGCCTCGAGCCGGTGGGATATTTCATGAAAAGGAGTTTACGGGGGCGGGTTCGCCGGACGCCTGGGCCGGAACACAATGTGACCGACAGCGCCTGTGGCTTGCGTTGCCTTTATCTCAGGATGCGCCGTATAGAATCACCCATCTCTCGAGGGGGTTGGTATGAAGCGCTGGATCAAAACCGGGATGGCTGTCGTCGCGCTGTGCGTGGGTTCGGGTGTGGCGCTCGCGTCACCCGCGCAGGATCTGTTCGATCAGGCTGGCTTCTACCTGTCGTTCAATTACAACGGCTTTAACACGGTAGACGTGGACAAGCTGCTCGCCAAATACCAGGTGCAACTCGACCGCGCCTGCGCGAGTGCGCCGACGACTTGCGATTACGACGCGGCCGTTAGCGCCATCGAAGCCATGCTCGAGGAACTCGGCGATCAGCACTCGTACTACATCGCCCCAGACGATGCTCAGGATTTCAGCAGCGGCGCGGCGGGCGGCGACAGCCCGGACAATCAGATCACGCTGGGCTTGCTGCCCGCCCTGTTTAGCGCCACCGGCGGCGTTTCCCTGCGCGTGCTCGAGGTGCTGGAGGGCAGTGCCGCCGACGAGGCGGGCGTGCAACGCCTCGACCGCCTGTACGCGATCAACGGGCAGCCCTTCCCGCAAACTCGAGACGCGGTGGTGCAGTTCTTCCAACGGGCGGACAGCGGTTCGCAACCGGTCAAACTGTCCTTGGAGCGGGCCGGAAAGAACCTGGAAATCACGGTGACGCCGCGCCGGACCGACCTGCGCCTGCTGCCGTTCATGAACATTACCAATGGGGTGGCGCGGATTCGGGTGCTGGACTTCGAGGGGTACAACAAGATCGCCCCAAAGCTGCACGCGCTCGTCAAAAAGGCGCAGAGCTTGAACGTGCGTTCGATCGTCGTGGACTTGCGCGACAATCCCGGCGGAACCTCGACCGAATGCTTGGCGGGTGTTTCCGCGTTCGTGCCCGATGTCAGCCGCGTCCGCGAGACCAAACGCGACCGCCGCACTGACAGCTATAAAGATGGTCGCGTCTACTCCCGCGACGAAACCACCGGCAAGGAAACCGAGGCGTACAAGATCGCCAATCCCGCCAAGTGGACCGGAAAATTGGCGGTGCTAGTCAATAAGGACTCCGCTTCCTGCGCCGAGTACTTCGCCAGTGACGTACAGTACAGCAAGCGCGGTCTCGTGCTGGGTGAGCGCACCTACGGTCTAGGCAACACTGGAACCCTACCGTTTCAGCTTATCAACGGCGGAATCCTGGCGGTCACGATCGTCAAATCGCTGCACCCGGACAACACGCCGTACCCGGAGCGCGTCAACCCGGACGTGTTCGTGCGAGACAACGTGGACAACGAAGTCCTGAAGGGGAAAGACGACGTGTACGACCGCGCCCTGCAAGAGCTGAACGCGCCGTAAATCCCGCTCGAGGCTGGACGAACACTTCAGAACCCTTCGCACCTCGAGTTCCGGCTCGAGGTGTTTGCGTGATGAGATGGGTTTTGAAAAATTCGTCACCTAAAACCAAGCCCCAGGACGTGATGTTGCTCATTTTTCACGGCTCTCACCTCTTGAATCGGTCAGAATGGAACCATGCTGAAACGTCTGCTCGTCACCAGCCTACTCGTCCTGACCGGGATGGCAGAAGCCAGTCCGGCGCTGGACCTGTTCAACCAAGCCACGTACTACATCGCCTCCCGCTACAACGGTTTTTCTTCTGTCCCGTACCAGGATTACGCCACCCAGTTCCGCCCCGAACTGGACGCGACCTGCGCCGCGCAAACCGAGATCTGCCCGTACAGCGCGGCCGTGCCGATCGTGCAAAAGATGCTGTCCGGGCTTTCGGACGGACACTCGTATTTACTGAGCGCCGCGCAACGCGACGAGGTGCAACGCCAACGCTCCGGTCTTGGCCCCTCGAGTCCGCGCCTGGGCTTGGTGACCCGTGAGATTGCCAACAGCAGCGATAGATTGATTGCCGATGTCTGGGAGAACAGCCCGGCCGCGAAAGCCGGGTTGCAACGCGGGGACCGCTTAGTGAGCGTCAACGAACAGACCAGCGCCAGTCTCGGCGCGGATTTTCAAACGACGGTTGCTAGGGCGGTCTCGGCCGGAACGCCCGTGCGTCTCGGGATTCTGCGCGCCTCGAGATCTCTGGAGGTGACGGTGCTGGGCGCGTCACTGCCCGCCCGCCTGCCGAGCTTCAAAACCTTGTCGCCGGGCGGTGTGGGCTATATTCGCATCCCGAGCTTTGATGTGCCGGGCAAAATCGCCGCGACCGTGCATCAGCTCGTGCGGACCGCCCAGAAGGCTGGCCTGAAGCGCCTCGTGGTGGATGTGCGCGACAATCCCGGCGGGATTGACTTCGAGGTGCTGGCGGCGGCTGGAGCTTTTGTTGAACGTACCGGTTTTACTCAAGCCTACCGCGACAGCCGTCGCACGCAAACGGTCGAAGCGGGCGCGGTTCAGCTCAGTAGCGGCGTCACGGTTTACGCCACCCCCAACCCGACTCTGTACCGGGGCAAGCTGGCGATTCTGGTTAATAGCCACAGTTACAGCGGCGCAGAGTACTTGGCGCAGTTCGTGCAGGATGCCCATACAGGCGTGATCGTCGGCGAACCGACCGGCGGGCTGGGCAACACGGGCAGCACCGAGTTCAACCTGCCCGACGGCAGCGCCTTGGTGCTGACAATTTTTAAGAGCCTGCGCTTGGACGGAACCTACCTGCCGGAGCGCGTCACCCCGGATGAACCCGTTCCAGGCGAACTCGAGCTGCAAGCCGAAACCGGGCAGGATGTGGCCTTGACGCGGGCGCTCGAGGTCTTGAACCGGCCCTGAGACTGAGGAGAACCGCAGATGCTTCTGAATTCGGCACGGTTCGCTTAACCATTCAGGGCGGTAAAGATACCTGTGACGCGATCTGTCTGTGGCGCAAGCCTGAGGAGGGCTATCAGTCTTGAAGGTTGCAATCTCGAGCGGTACGCCATCAAAAAACGGGGGAGACGAAGTTGAAGACCTTGAGGTGTTAGCCTGAAGATCACATGCCGCGCCGACCCCTGGTGGAACTCAACGATTGCTTGACGATCACGCTCGAGCTGATCGGGCGTGATGGGATTGCTAACGTCAAAATGCAGGACATCGCTCGAGCGGCCGGAGTCACCCCTTCGGCCCTGATTAGCCGCTTCGGGTCGCGGCAGGATCTGCTTTCCAAAGCCTTGTCGTTGAAAGACGAACGCTGGCTTGCGGAGATTGCGCGGTTGCGTTGCACGCCCGCCTCGCGTTGGTTGGATCGCATCATTAAACTGACGCTCTCACCGACCCAGGATCAGGAAGCCGCTTGGAAGCGAGATTGGGCTGTTTGGTACGACGCGGTGAGCATCGCTCGCCATGATTCGCAGGTCGCGCTGGCCTGCCGGGTTCAAAACCGTCAATGGATCGAATCCTTCGAGACGATTTTCTTGGCGGGGGTGAATGACGGGTCGCTGAACTTGAGCAGCCCGGAAGTCGCTGCCGCTGCCCTCGAGCTGACCTCGTTGCTGGACGGGTTACTTCAACGGTTGCAGTTTGAGGACACGCCCGCCGTGCGCCGCAACAACCTTCGCATCGCCAGTAACGCAGTGGCAGATTATGCAACGAAACCTACAATAAAAAATTTCGGGTTGGATTGAGTTCCGTCATGATTGGCCGGTCGAAACGAAAGGCGGAAAGGTCGCTGGTGGCTTGCCCTTTTAAGGCCAGTTCGCTCAGCGAACGACCAATCACCGAAGCGAATTTGAAGGCGTGGCCCGCACCAATCGCCACCAGGATCTCCGGCGCACCCGGCAGCCGATCAATCACGAAATCGCGGTCGGGCGGCATCGTGTACAAACAGGTTTTGGTGTACAACTCTGGTCCCACGGCGCGCGGCAGAACGCGCCTGAGGAAATCTGTCACGGCGGCGCGGTTGTGCGGGTCTGGCTCGAAGCTGCGCGTGTCCGCCGTGGTTTCACGTCCCCCGGCGTCCCAGGCAGCTTTCGTGGCGGCTTCGCCGTAGGCCGGAAAGCCGTAAAAACTGGGTTCATCCATCCACAACCAAACCGGAAAGCGTTCGGGGCTGAATTCTGCCAGGTGGGGCGTCGCGTAATACGTCACTTGTTCCTGCGTGACCGTCAGCGGTAAGGAATGCCCGAGCATTTCCAGAACGCGGTTGCTCCACGGCCCGGCCGTGACGACGAGTTGCTGAACGCGGATTGCGCCTCGAGGTGTGTACAGCGTGATGGCTCCGGGTGCGTACTCGATGCGTTCAACCGGCGTCTCGTCCAGCAAGGTCGCGCCGTAGAGGCGGGCGCGCTGGCGGTGAATGCGGTTGGCGATAAACGGTGAGACCAGACCGCCGTCCGCCTGGTAAACCCCGATGACATCCTGCTCGAGGTGAAATTGCGGCCAGCGCCGCATGACCTCACCAGCCTTCAGCGTCTCAAAATTCACCCCGGCTGCGGTCATGCTCGAGGTGTACATCTCGTGGTCTAGAACTGAACCGCTCGGCCACAGGTCGAGCGAACCGCAGCGCGTGACGATCTGTTCGTTCGCGTCCAGCTCAACCTCATCCCAGGTGCGGTACGCGTCCTGAGCGAAGCGCACGTACCCAGGGGTGTGATAGGACAAGCGGATGATCCGTGAGTGATCTTCAGATTCGCCCCTGGCATGACCCAGTTCAAACTGCTCGAGACCGATCACCTTGGCTCCGCTCCGAGCTAACCAGTAGGCGGCCGCGCTGCCGATGCCGCCGAGTCCCAACACCGCGATGTCGTATTCCTGATCCATGGGTAGCTCCGTTCTGGCGTTTCGTTTTCTCGAGTCAGAGTGAGGGCTGGCTTTGAAGGCTGAGGCGCTCGAGTTCCTGTGCTTTCGAGCGCTGGCTCGAGGGATGAACTGGCCTGATCTGCGGAGGATTGTATTTCTTAACTTAATTCAATATAGTTTAAACGTCGGTCACAATTCAAGCCGGAGGTTCACATGGCATCGAGCAATTCCGCAGTAGGCTCGCCCGCAGAGGAACAGAGCGCGTTGACCTCGTCAACCGCCCGTTTCGAGCGCTCGAAACTCCGCCGCACCCTGCTGCGTTTTGATCTGATCTACTACCTGATCTGTACCCTCGTCGGCATTGACATCTACGGAACAGTCGCGGCGGGTGGCGCGGAAGCCTTGATTTGGATCGCCGTGATCGCCCTGTTTTTTTTTGTGCCCTTCTCACTGCTGATCTCAGAATTGGGATCAGCCTACCCAGACGAAGGCGGCCCGTACGTCTGGGTGAAGTTGGCTTTTGGACGGCGGGTGGCCGCCGTCAACACCGTGATCTACTGGTTTTCAAACCCGATTTGGTTGGGCGGCTTACTGACGATCATTGCGATTGCAACCTTTGAAACATTTTTTGCGCCCATGAATCAACTTCAAAAATACCTGTTCGCAGCTCTCTTCATTTGGCTATCCGTGATCGCCATGATCTTTGATTTCCGCATCGGCAAATGGATTCCGGCCCTCGGCGCGTTCACTCGAGTGGCACTGATGGGTTTATTTTCCATCAGCGCCGTGATTTACGGTCTCAGACACGGGTTTCAGTTACCAAACATCACCGCCTTTGCGCCTACCTGGGAAGGTTTCACCTCACTCGTTCCAGTGCTACTGTTCGCCTTCGTGGGTTTTGAAGTGCCCAGCGCGGCCGGTGACGAGATGGTCAACCCTCAAAAGGATGTGCCCACCGCGATTCGGCGGGTGGTCGGCGCGGTACTCGTCCTCTACTGTGTTCCCGTGCTGCTGATCCTACTCGTGCTCGGTGGCACCCCGCTCTCCGGGCTGGACGGTCTGATTCAGGCGTGCCAGAAAGTCTTCACCGTTTACGGTGGAATGGTTGCCGCCGATGGCGCAGTGACGCTCACAGGCTTCGGCCTCATCATCTCCTGGTTCGCGGGCATCTGCATCATTTACGCTCTCTTCACCAGCGGCACCGCCTGGATGATGGGAGCCAACCGTACGCTCGCCACCGCCGGATTCGACGGTTCGGCTCCAAAATGGATTGGGCACATCTCGAGACGCAACGGCACACCCACCACCACGAACATCCTCTCCGGGGTCGTCGCCACCATCACAATGGTCGCCGCCTTCGCCCTCACCGGTGGTAACAACCAGAAGTATTTCGATGCCCTCCTGGGCGTGGTCCTGCTGTTCACGATTCTGTCGTACCTCGTGATCTTCCCAGCCGCTTGGCGCTTGCGTGACCTTGACCCGGATCGCCCACGCCCATTCCGGGTTCCATTCGGAGAGCCTGGCTTACTGATCTGCGTCACGCTCACGATCTTATTCGTGGTTTACGCTTCGATCTCGAGCCTGCTGCCGGGATTCTTATCCAATGGTCTTTTACTGGACGACAGCGCTCTGCCCGAAGGCATTTCTCGGCTCGGGTATTTGATGATTGCGTTCGTCCCAATCCTCTTGTCCGTGCTGACCGGCTTGATTTTTCACGCCATCGGTCAACGCGAACAGGGTGGCGGTGAAACCAACCGATGACCAGCCCGCGATTTCTAGGGCAAACCATAGTCGTGACCGGTGGTGCGCATGGCATTGGGCTGGCGGTTGCCCTGAACGCAGCGGCCGAGGGCGCTCAGGTCGCCCTCGTTGACCGTGACGGAACGCGATTGAAAGCCGCTTGTTTTGAGGTCGGCAAAATTACCGATGCCTGCTTAGCGATTGAAATGGATGTCAGAGACGCCGCTTCAGTGGAATCCGGAATGGATCAGATCGAATCGCGTTTCGGTCGGATTGACGGACTTGTCACCTCGGCAGGCGTCCTCAAACCGGGCAGCATCGTAGATTTGTCGCTGTCCGATTGGGATGAAACCTATGCTGTGAACGTGCGCGGCACAATGCTGGCCTGCCGCGCGGTGATCCCAGGGATGCTCCGCCAGCATAACGGCAGCATCGTACTGATCAGTTCCACCTCTGGATTGCAGGGCGAGGCGCAGCAGTGCGCGTATAACTCCAGCAAGGCCGCCGTTATCAACTTAGCGCGGCAATTAGCAATTGAATACGCAGCCTGTAGCATTCGGGTCAACACGGTTTGTCCAGGCTGGGTTGCTGGAACCGGATTCAACGCTCCCGTCCTGAAGGCACTCAGCGAAGCTGAAATCACCACAATGGTGGCTCGAGACGTTCCATTGGGGCGGCAAGGGACACCCCAAGAAATCGCGGACGCAGTCTGTTTTCTCCTGTCCAACGAAGCGTCTTACATCACCGGAATCGTCCTGCCGGTTGATGGGGGAGACAGCGCCGATTAAATCTGGCAGTGCAACGTTTGATGTACAATGCGGGAATCTTGGAACTTGTGATTTCGTTCAGATAACTCGAGGTATCTCTTCCCTGGTGAATCCGGCGTTTTACCGCGCGTGCTCCGGGAGTGACGCGGGTCGCCAAAATCGGCTCGAGGCGAGCAGGGCAATCAGCGCAAGTCCGATGTACAAACCAATCACGACTTCGCGGTCAGAGCTGCGGTTCAACACTCCGAGCATCCCCCAGGCAAGGCTGGCGCAAAACGCGAGTCCACCCTGAGTCCGGGCCAGTGCCGCGCCGATGCCGCCCGCGATCAGTGCCAGAACCAGCGCCCAAGTTGCCGGACTGAGCGGCGAGCCGTTCCAACCAAGAGACACGAGCAGATTCCCCGTGTTGGCAATCGTCGCCACCGAAATCCAACCCAGGTACGCCGCCACGGGTGCGCGCTGCGCCCAGTGCGCCCAACCCGTGAGTGGCGCTCGCTCGAGGTTGGCGTAAGCAGCGATTAGGCAGCCCAGAATGATCAGCATGATCGGTACCGTCAGCCCGATCAAGAGGTTATGCCACATCACCAGCCAAAGCGTGTTTAGCACGTTCGCGGCGATTAGATAGATTCTCGCCCGGTTGACGAACGGGTCTTCGGGGTCAGGGCGGCGCAAGCTGTCCACCGCGTTGATGAGCAGCAGTGTGTACAGCACCGACCAGATGGAAAACGTGTAATTGGCTGGCGTGAACAGGTGTTCAAACATCGCAGAGACATCCTGGGTTTTCCGACCCGCCAATGGCAACAACACCGCCGCCGCGTTCATGGCGATCGTTCCCAGGAAAACGATCAGATTCAACCACTTGATGCTTCTCGAGTTCACGCCTTCAATTTTGCGCAGTTTGTTGAGGTCAAGCTGAAGTCCTATCGCCTCAACCCTGGCGAGCAAGAGTGGAGGTTTAGAGGGTACCTAAAAGCCGCCGTTGTCACCCGCTCGAGCTTGGTGCGTTCGTTCGACTCGGGCGGGCGACAACTCGAAGCGAGTGCTTAGTTTGGAATCCCTTCCGAGTGTGTGATCCTGGAGCTTCGGCTCTGTTCACGCCCAGTTGGTTACCTCTCGAGAACGAAGATGCTGAGTTCGGCTCCCCTAAGTTCGGGATAGTCAGGTTACCGTTTGAAGACAACAGAGTGCCTCTGTGACGCAAACATAGGTGAGCCGAATCGTGCCGTTATCAGTAGCGTCCGCCCCCGGAGACTGCCTTACTTGATGACCCCGAAAGTCCCCAGCAGCAGATACAGATTCAACCCAATAATCAGCGTGGCGATGCCCCAACCCAGCAGCGTCGTCAGGCGATGATTGACGAATTGCCCCATGATCGCCTGGCTGCTGGTGAAGATCAGCAACGGGATCAGCGCGAACGGAATCCCAAAGCTCAGCACGACCTGAGATAACACCAGCGTGGAAGTCGGGTCCAGACCCACCAGAATCACCGCGAAAGCTGGAACCATCGTAATCGTGCGCCGCAACCAAACCGGAATCCGAAAGCCAATAAAGCCCTGCATGATGACCTGACCGCTCATTGTACCAACCGCGCTCGAGCTGAGGCCGCTGGCTAAGAGCGCGATCCCGAAAGCGATTGCCGCGCCGCCGCCGAGAAGCGGCGTCAGCGTTTTATACGCCTCGGTCAGTTCGGTGATCGGCTTCCCGACCGCGTGAAAGGTCGCGGCAGCCGCCACGAGCATGCTCATGTTAATCAGCATGGCGATGCTCATGGCTAGCAGCACGTCAATGTTGTTGAATTTCAGCAACCGTTTGACCTGGCTGTTGTCTTGGGTGGGAATCCGGTTCTGGGTGAGAGCACTATGCAGGTAAATCACGTGCGGCATGACGGTTGCGCCGATGATGCCCACGGCCAGATAGATGCTCTCGGTCCCGTTGAACCTGGGCACGAAACCGCCCAGCACGCCCAACCCTGGGTGACTGAGTGCTACCTGCACGACGTACGCGGCCGCGATCACAGTCACGAAGGCGGTGATGGCAATTTCGATTGGGCGAAAGCCTCTGGATTGCAAACCCAGCAGCGCGAAGGTCACGATCCCGGTTAGCACCGCGCCCGCCCAGAGCGGAATTCCAAAGAGCAGCGTGAACGCCAGGCTCGCGCCCAGGAACTCGGCCAGGTCGGTTGCCATAGCCACCAGTTCCGCTTGCCCCCAGTAGAACCAGACGAGCGGCCTCGGGAAGCGTTCGCGGATGACCTCCGGGAGGTTCTTGCCGGTGACGATGCCCAACTTTGCCGACAGGCTCTGCACCAACATGGCCATCAGGCTGGCCAGCAGGATTACCCAGAGCAGCATGTAGCCGTATTTTGCGCCGCCGCTGATGTTGGTCGCAAAGTTGCCGGGATCCATATACGCGACGCTCGCTACGAAGGCGGGTCCCAGAAACGGCGCGAGCCGCTGCCAACCCCGTCGTGGGCTGCGCCGTCCCAGCACCTCGAGCGCGGCGGTATTCATCTGCTGGTCGAAGGCTCCGTGGGTTGTGGCTGTGGTTTCGCCGGTCATGCCGTCACCGTTTCGTCCACCCAGAGCTGACGGGCGGTCTCCAATGCCAGAGTTTGGGCTTGCCCGGCGACCTCGACGGTGATCGTGCCCGCGCTCGGTTCGATTTGGGTGACGCGAAGCTGGGCCCCCGGAATCAGCCCGCTCGAGACGAAGTACGCCAAGAGTTCACGGCTTTTCTCGGAGACGCGCCCGACGCGGGTGTCCGTGCCAGCGGGCACGTCCGCCAGCGCCAGCGTGGCCTGTGGTGGCATCACACCGTCCTTGGTCGGGATCGGCTCGCCGTGCGGGTCGTGGGTCGGATGTCCGAGGCGTTCCGCGATCCGGGCCTCGAACGCCTCAGAGATGTGATGCTCCAATTTTTCGGCCTCGTCGTGGACCTCTTCGAGACCGTAGCCCAGGGCTTGGTGCAGGTAGGTTTCGATCAGGCGGTGGTGACGCACGAGTTCTAACGCGATCTTCTGTCCAGTCTGGGTGAGTTGCGCGCCCTGATACTTCTCGTGTTGGACCAGACCCAGCTCGGCCAGCTTTTTCAACATGCCGCTGACGCTCGGTGGGCTGATCTCCAGGGCGTCCGCCAGGGCTTGCGTGTTGACTTTGCCGCGCTGAGATAGGACGTGGATTTGCTTCAGGTAATCCTCGATTTGGGGTGAAAGAAGTTCTCGCATAGGCTAACCTCTAAGTCATTTTAGGTATGGCTAATCTTTCTGTCAAGGGACACTTCTTGTTTCACGCGCTCGAGATACACTCCAGGCAACATGCCGAAAACCGTGCCGATATTCTCGCCCCACTGTGAGATTCACCTCGAGCATCCAGAGGCGGTCGCCACCGCCCAAAACGCCATGCCGGACGAAGCTGACGTGCTGAAAGCCAGTCTGCTATTGAAAGCCGTGGCCGACCCGACGCGGTTGCGGATTCTCTCGGCGCTCGCGGCGACCGAGCTGTGCGTCTGCGATCTGGCGGTGCTGACGGGAATCTCCGAGTCGGCGGTCTCGCACCAGATGCGACTCCTGCGCGACCGCCACCTGGTCGCCTGGGACAAGCGTGGGCGCGAGGTCTACTACCGGCTGGCGGACGGACACGTGCTGCAATTGCTCTCAAGCGCATTGGAACACGCAACGGAGCGTTGAAGGTCAAGCAGGCTTGAGTCATCCACGCTGAAGACCCAAGCCAACTCGAGACCCACACGATCCAGCAGGGTTCCAAGGCTGTGGGTGAACTGTTCGTTATCGCATCGCGTAAAGATGTAGATCGCTCGAGTCGGCGTGGCTTTTTTTGAAGTGATTGAGACCAACCTCATAGCTACGCACGAAGGGCGGCCATATCCAGATGGCCGCCCTTTCTCTAATTCCTTTTTAGTGCTGACCCAGCCCACTCAAGTCCTGCACGAAGCGTCGCCCGCCCGCCTCCAGGGTGAATGACTTGGAGCCACGCGGCAGGGTAAATTCAATCACGGCGGGAACCATGTCATCCAGCATCAGCACCGTGTTCCCCTGTGTGTCCTTGACCTTCGCGCCCCCCCAGAAAGCGGGAATGTTCGCGTCCAACAGGTGCGCCACGAGTTCTGGCAGGTCTGCCACGCTGTCAGCCTCGGCGTGGCACCAGATGTCGCGCCCGGAATACCAGGCGGGCGTGGCTTCCTCGAGTTGTTCCAATTGCTCCTCGTCAATTTCCTTGCCGACGCCGACGATCACGAGGTTGGTGCGCGGAAATTTCTTGTCTTCAACCGCTCTGGCGAGTGTGGCGGTATAGGCCACGCAATCTGGGAGGTCGTGAATCTCGCCGTCGGTGACGATCGCGGCAATGCAGGCTTTGATGTCCTCGCCACGGTCGCGGCCGGTGTTGATGTACGACACGAAGTCGCGCACGGCGGGCAGTAAATTGGTCCCACCCCCATACGTGCGCGGTCCCTTGAATTCGGTCGAACTGGCTTGTTCAGCCGATAGCTCACTGATGATCTCGACTTGGGTGCCGCCCTCGCCGGTCGCCCAGTACGCCACGCGGCACTGACCGTTGGCGTCTTTCTTGGCCATGTACGGAACCATGATCCGCATGGCTTCCTGCACGGGGTTGCGCGGGGTACCGAACAGCCCGAAGAACCCGCCTTCAGTACGGCCGTACGCGCCCATCTGCTGCATTGAGCCGCTGCCATCCATGTAAAACGCGGCCGCCAGTTTTTCAATCGTCGGATCCAGCGCGAAGGTCAGCTCTAGTTGCAACCCCTCGCTGGTGTCCTTGGCGTGAATCTCGGCGAAGGGTTCCAGCAAACCGTTTTCCTTGTGAAGTTTCATCGTCTCCCCTGACTTTACTCGAAATCATTGGCGTAATCCTGGCTCAAAAGGGCCGCCGTGCGACGCGGTTTAGACAGGTCGCCCACGCCAACCGCTCCCGGTGCGAAGTCGCGCCACCAGCCGCCCTGCGAGACGCGTTTTGGGGCGTTCGGAGCGGAGAAATCGGACGACCAATCGCGTCCCGATCCGCCTGTCGTTCCCGGTGTTTGGGTTCCGGTGGACGGGCCTGGTGAGGTGTACGAACCCGGCGGGCGAATCGTTCCCAGGGTTGGCGCGGCTCGAGGGGCTGGCAGCGGCGATTCTGCCTCTCTGAACGCGGGTGAACGCGCCCTCACGACCTCCGGCTCGAGACTTGTTTTCCCGGCCAGAAACGTCTCGAGCGCTTCAGCCAGTGGGTCTGCAACCGTGGCTCCCACCCCCAGGTCCATCTCGAGACGGCGCTGCACGGCGCGGTTGTCTGCGCCCTCGAAGACTGCCGGATCGGGCAAGGTGTACACCAGCAGCAAGCCCTGTCCGGCTCGAGTCTCACTTGGGGTGGCCGTGGGCAGCCACCAGTGATGGGTGATCTCGTCCTCGGCTCTGGGATTATCGAAGGCATCGCTCGCGCTCTGAGCCACCGAAACCTTGGCGATTGCCGCTGAGACGACAGTTTCGCCGCGCCGATGGATTGGCTCGAGGGTCACCTCGTTGTCGGTGACTCGGACATGAATCATCGTTCGCAGCCACACCCGCCAGCCCTGACTCGAGGCTGAGAAGGCGTCCATGACACACAAGGCCAGGTCAGTCGCGCCCACCGTCCTGAGGGGCCTGTCCTGGATGCGCCACCAGCTTTCCAGCAGCAGTTTCGGCAGTCGGTGCAGGTGCGATTCGGGGACGAGGCGCAGCTCGCCACCAACGCAGCCGACGACCACGCAACGAATCGGTTTCTCTGCGGCTCGCTCAAAACAAAACGCGTCCAGCAGCAGGATCGGCACGAGCGGCGTCGGTTCATCCTGGATCGCCACGAATCGCTCGAGCCAGATTGGAATTGAAGACACGGCTCGTAACGTAGCACAGCAATCTAGACCCGTAGGGTACTGAGAATCGGTTCTCAATATCTGAGCAATTGCTCAGATATTTGTGCTAAGCTTCGTAAACGTTCCAGACTATCTGGACAGCGGAGGACCCGAGGATGACAACAGCCAAACAGCCAGTCTCGCAGCAGGCCAGCTTCAAAGTGGAAGGCATGGACTGCCTGTCCTGCGTGCAAACCGTCGAGGCGGCCGTGAACCGGATGCCCGGCATCACGGCGCTGAACCTAAACTTCACCGCTGAGAAAATGCGCGTCACCTTCGACCCCGCCCAAACCCGACTCGAGGATTTCGCTCGCGTCATCCAGCCGCTCGGGTACACAGTGCGCTGGCTCGAGGAGAAAACGGCCGGGCAACCCCTCGAGCCGGAAACCGCGCACAATCACGAAGCCCACCACGATCACAGCGAAGAATTTGCGGCCGGAACACCCTGGTGGCAGACGCGCTCCGGGCGACCCGTACTGGTCTCCGGCGGGCTGCTCGTCGCCGCTTGGCTGTTCGGGCAACTCGAGCCAAATCTTGGGACCTGGGGCTACATCCTGGCGACCACTCTGGGCGGTTGGACGTTCGCCCGGAAAGCCTATCAGGGTGCGAGTGTCGGCAACCCGTGGACGATCAACACACTGATGAGCGTCGCGGCCCTCGGTGCGATCCTGATCGGTCAGGCCGCCGAAGCCGCGACCGTGGTGTTCCTGTTCGCCGTCGGTGAACTGCTCGAGGGGGTCGCGGCGGGCCGCGCCAGGGCAGGCATCCGAGCGCTGACCGCGCTCGCGCCGAAAACGGCCTTCGTGCTGCACGGCGATCACGAGCACGAGGTGGCGGCTGACAGCCTCGAGATCGGACAGACGGTGCGCGTCAAACCCGGTGGCCGCGTGCCCGCCGATGGCATTATTCTGAGCGGCTCGAGTGCCCTGGACGATTCCCCGATCACCGGGGAGAGCGTCCCAGTCAATAAAAGCATCGGGGATACCGTCTACGCGGGCAGCATCAACGCGGACGGTCTGATCACCGTGCGCGTGGACCGGGCCGCCAGTGACAACACCGTGGCGCGAATCATTCGCATGGTCGAGGAGGCCGAGAACAGCCAAGCTCCGACGGCCCGCTTCATAGACCGCTTCTCACGGGTTTACACGCCGGGCGTCATGCTGGTCGCCGCGCTGGTGATCGTGATCCCGCCGCTGCTGCTGGGTGGCGCGTGGCACGAGTGGATTTACAAGGGCCTGTCCTTGCTGCTGATCGGCTGCCCGTGTGCGCTTCTAATCAGCGTCCCGGCGGCCGTCACGAGCGGCATCTCGAGCGGAGCGCGACGCGGCATTCTGATCAAGGGCGGCGCGACCCTCGAGGCAATGGGCACGGTGAAAACGATTGCTTTCGATAAGACCGGCACACTCACAGCGGGTAAACCGAGCGTGACCGACACGATTCCGCTGAGCGGCGACGAGGCGAGCCTGCTGCGACTGGCGGGTGCGGTCGAAACCGCCTCGAGTCACCCGCTGGCGGGAGCGATTGTCGCCAAAGCCAAGGCGCTAAAGCTCGAGTTGCCGGCCGTGGAAGAGGCGGGAGCGCTCCAGGGCAAGGCGGCCACCGCCCGCATCGGCGGTCTGGAGTACGCGGTCGGCTCCCCGAAGTACGCCGCCGGTTTAGAGCCGCTCTCCGCTGAAACCCAGACGCAGATCGCAACCCTCGAGCGGGCGGGCAAAACCGTCGTGGTGCTGCTAGCGGGTTCCGAGGCGGTCGGACTGATCGCTCTGCGCGACGAACCGCGAGCCGACGCCAGAGCCGCAATCGCCGGGCTGAAAACCCTCGGTGTCTCGAGCCTGATGCTGACCGGCGACAACGCCCGCACTGGGAACGCGATCGCGGCTGAGCTGGGGCTGGAAGTCAAGGCGGAGCTGATGCCAGAGGACAAGCTGGCACTGATCGGGGCGCTGAAAATCCAGGGCAAGGTTGGCATGATCGGCGATGGCATCAACGACGCGCCCGCGCTGGCCGCCGCCGACATCGGCATCGCCATGGGCGGTGGGACGGACGTGGCCTTGGAGACCGCCGACGCCGCCCTACTCAGAAACCGCGTCGGCGACGTGGTGGACCTCGTGCGATTGTCCAGAGCCACGATGGGGAATATCACCCAGAACATCGTGATCGCGCTGGGTCTGAAGGTGATTTTCCTAGTCACGACCCTGCTGGGGATCACCAGCCTCTGGATGGCGATTCTGGCGGACACTGGCGCGACCGTGCTGGTGACGGCCAACGCGCTGCGCTTGCTGAGGTATCGGTTCCGCTAAGGCTGAGCAGCAATCTCGAGTTTGACTTCTACCGCCTCAGCGGTGATGTTGAAGCAACCACTCGTAGATGTTGATGCCGCTCGCGTCGGGTTGCGCGGTGACGGGATTAAAGCGATTCACAGGATCGTAGGTGCGCGTCCAGGAGTCGTGACCAACGCCGGGGTACTCGGTCAGGAGTGCCTTAGTCGGGTTAGCGGTGCACTGCAAGCTTCCGACCTTGACGCCGTTCACGGCATTGACGAAATCCCTCGAGCTTTGCGGCAAGACCGTCGAGTCAGCCGTGCCATGAAACGCCCAGACCGGCAGGTGGCTATCAGCCATGTTGCAGGTGGCGCTCGAGACACCGGACGCGCCCGCGATTGGGACGATTGCCGCCAGCTCATCGCCGTACAGCTTCGCGCCGTTTTGGGCACTGGCGAAATTCCAGCTACCGCCGCCGCCCATCGAAAGCCCGGTCAGGTAGACGCGGCTGGGGTCAACCCGCAGGTTTGCCTTGGCGTAATCCAAGAGCGATCTAACACGGGCGTTGTTCCACCAGCCGTCCGATTTTGGGGCTTGCGGCGTCAGCACGATAAAGCACGATTTGACGCTTGATACCGTGAAGCACAAGTCGTTGTTCGCCTTCACGAGTTTCGGCGGGCCGTGAACCAGCACGCGGTCGTACTCGGTGGGATCGGCGGTCGGATCGTCGTTCTGCGAGGTCTCGCCCGCACCGTGCAGGAAGACGAGCAACGGGTAGGTCGCGGTGCTGGCATCGTACTCCTCGGGCAAGTACTGCCAGAAGCGGACTCGAGTCGTGCCGCTCATCAGGCTTTTCTTCGTCTGGCGCTGACTGGGTAGGGTCGGCACGACCACCGTCAGCTCGAGACTGCCAGTTTTGCCGCCCAGGGCAGCCGTGATCGTGACTTTGCCCGCCGCCTTGGCCATGACCAGCCCCGAAGCGCCCACCGTCGCCAGACCGGGGTCGGAACTGGTCCAGGTGAATGCGCCGCCCAGGGTGCGCCCGACTGCGTTGGTGGCGGCGGCGCTCAAGCTCAATCCCCCGTTGACGCTAACGGTGGACGCGGCGGACGTGACGGTCACGTTCGCCACGCGGTTGTCCTGCACGGTCACACCAGAGGAACCCGTTTTGCCGTTCGAGCTGGCGGTGATCGTCGCGCCGCCCTCGGTCACGCCTACGACCTCGCCGGTCGCGGGATTGACGCTGGCTTTGGCGGCGTCCGACGAACTCCAGCTCGCGTCCGCGATGACGACCCCGCCCGCCGCGTTCTTCAAGACGACCGCCAGGGTTTGCTTGGCTCCAACCTCGAGCGTCACGGTGGCAGGTGTCACAGCGACGCTCGAGACGCCGAGGTTGGAACTGCCGGGATCAACGACGCAAGCTGTGAGTGCGAGTACAAGGACGGTCAGCCAGTAGTTCATACCAGCAGGCTACTCGAGGAGTCGGTGCCGGAGTGTACGGTTTTTGGTGCTCACCCAGCAAGGGTTATCTAGAGGCTGACGAATCCCTGTGTGGCTCGAGTCAATCACCCAAGCTCAGGCCGGGAGTTTTAGTTCAGCTTTCTCCATCCAGCGCCCCATCACGAATTCGCACGATTCGGTCCGCCCTGGACGCGACCTCCATGTCGTGGGTAATCAAAATCAGCGTGCGCGCCTCGCTGCCCGCCACGGGTTCGGTCAAGAGTTGCAGGATGCCCTGTCCGGTCGTGGTGTCCAGGTTTCCGGTCGGTTCGTCGGCGAACAGCACGCTCGGGTTGGTGGCCAATGCCCGTGCAATCGCCACGCGTTGCTGCTCGCCGCCGCTGAGCTGATTCGGGAAGTGCGTCATGCGCTTGTCCAACCCGGCCCGCTTCAGCAGTTCCGTGGACACAGCGACTCGCTTGGCTCGAGGCATTCCGGCCAGACTGAGCGGGAGTTCGACGTTTTCCTGGGCGTTCAAAATACTGATCAGGTTGTAATTCTGGAAGATGAACCCGAAATGCGCCAGTCGGTACGCCGCCAGTTGCGTTTCTGGCATTTTCGACAGATCATTCCCGTCGTGCAACACCGCGCCGCTCGAGGGGGTGTCGAAGCCCGCCAACAGGTTCAGCAAGGTACTCTTGCCGCTGCCGCTCGGGCCGACAATCGCGGTGATACGCCCCGCCTCGAAGGTCATGGACAGGTGATTCAGGGCCGTCACGGTGGATTCCCCGGACGGGTAAACCTTGGAGATGTCCTGAGCTTCCAAAATCGTGCGAGAGGCGGTTGGGATTGCGGTTTGCGCGTTCTGTGTCGTGATGGTCATATCGTTCTCAGTTCCGTCCCAGCGCCTGGGTGATGACGATTCTCGAGGCGGTGCGGGCGGGCAGCAACCCAGACAGCAGCCCCAGCCCGGCGGCGACGCCCACCGCCAGCAGCGCCAGCCTGAAGGTCACGGCCGCAATTTGGACGCTCACCAGGTCGCGCACCACGTAATTGACAATGATCGTCCCGATGTACCCCAGAATGATGCCGCCAATCCCGCCCAGAATCGCCAGCAGCAAGCTCTCAAAAACCACGAGTTGAAACACGAAACTAGGTTTCGCGCCGATCGCGCGAATCACCCCGAACTCCCGCGTGCGCTCGTAGACGCCCATCATCACGGTGTTGGCCACGGCCAGCCCGCCGACGATCAAGGAGATCAACGAAATCCCAAAGCGGAACGCGTCCCCAATCGCAATCGCGCGGTCCAGAATTTTCAGTACGTCGCCCTGGGTTTGCGGTCGCAGGTCTGGGAAGCGAATTTTCAACGCGTCAGCGGTTTTCCGCGCCTCGCCGGACTCACGGAGTTTCAGGGCAATCCCGGTCGCCTTGTCGGTCACGCCCAGCGTGCGTTGCAACCTCGAGAACGACACGAACACGAAACTGTCGGTGAAGCCGTCGCCACGCCCCAATATGCCGACGATCTTGTAGCGGTCCTGACGGTTGAGTCTCAATTCATCCCCCAGCTTCAACCCGGCCGTTTTGGCGGCCTGCGACCCGACCACGGCCACCAACGCATCCTTGTCGGCGGCTCCCAGAAAGCGACCCTGTTGCAGCTTCAGACTCGGGTAGATGTCGTTCAGGTTGACCCGCTCGAAAGGATAGCCGGAGATGATATACCCGCTCCCGGTCAGGCTGCCCCGAGCGGTCAGCAGATACGGGATGACCTGGGTGATGTTGAACTCCTTCTTCACCCCCTCCAACTGGGTCGCAAACTCGAGCGGCACGTCCGGGATCGGACTCCCGAAGATGCTGCTACTGTCAGACCCTTCCAGCGTCACTTGAATGTCCGGCCCGACATTGCCGATTTCGTTGCCCAGGGCGCGGCGAAACCCTTCGCCCAGCGATAGGAAGATGACCATGCTAGCCACGGCCACCACGATGCCGAGCACCGTGAGCAGGGTACGCACCGGGCGGCGCATCAACCCGCGCAGCGCCAAGTTGGAGAGATCGGCGAAATTCACAACCTGGAGTCTAGGCGTTCCACCCTGGGCGAAACGTCACGTGTCACGCGCCAGGATTGCGAGCGCGCTCGCAGTGCTGGCATCCGATCTACACCCCTCGAGGTGGTTGCCAGCGATACCGGGTGGCTGGATCACGCGGCCCGTACTGCGGGAACTTTTCCTGCACCGCCTCGAGAATCTTGGCGGCAGCGCTCTGGCTGATCCCTGCGGCACAACGGATTGTGGCGGGACCATACTCAAACTCGAGGGTTTGCTGACCCTCAATCCAATCTCGCCTCCGCCAGTAGGTGACGGAGAGATCGCTCTTGGCTCGAGTTCTGAGGTGCCAAACGGTGGATTGCTCGTAAACAACTTGACGAACAAAGCTTAAAATCCTTTGGCGAACAATCAAGTTTTTTGCGGTGAACTCGAGCGTTTCCTGACCAAAAATCATTTTGGAGACGGAGTACGCGAAATAGCCTCCGCCTGCTAACCAACCGGAAAGCCAAAAAATCATAAGTAGGGTTAGAAGGACCGGCGGGGTCGTTGGATTTACGCTATAAAAAGTTCCAGTGACAAGTGAATACATCGCGGCGAAACAACCGAAAAGCCATCCACCTAGCCAGACGGGTAGAAAGATCATCAAAAAAACATCTCGGTGATTCGGCAGATGAAACAAAATCGCATTCTCGTACTCCTCGATCAAACTCTGACGCATGACATCAACTCATTACGCGGCTCGAGGCAGAACGTTCCAGAAACACATTCAGCGCCCAGGTCGCCGCAGTTACTTCCGCGCCTCCGGGTTGATCGGCTCTCTGTCCTAGCCTGTCCGCGCAACAAAGTTTGCACCACAACATATCTAGTGAACGATGCCCCTAGGTACGGCTCCGCGCGTGTTTGCACAGCACGTTCTCGAGCATCGGGGCTTGATGTATATTCACCACTCCGGGTCAGCGTCGCAACCCACCCCGAGCCTGCCCTTCTGAGTCAATCCGAAGCGAGCAGCGGGATTCCGGCTGAGCGTTGCCGCGACCTGTCACAGTTTTCCCCTGGTGTAGGTGTGGGTAAAGTCGCGTTGCCAGTCCACTCCGTCTTTCGAGAGTTCTCCCAGGACTTCAATGGTGTTACCATCGTCACTGAACGTGCCCGTAAAGCGTTGCGAAAAGCCTGGTGCGTCCCGCCAGACCTTCCAAATCCTATCGCTCAGACTCATCTCTAACACTCGCAAAACGCCGCGCGAATCGAAGTAGTGTTCAGATAACCCCTCGCCCGAGTCGTCGGCACCGATGACGGAAATGGTGTCAGGAACGTCGGGATGGTCGAAGTGGCTGCGCGCGATGAGAAAGTGACCGCCCTCGAGCCACTCGAAGGCCTTATGCCCGTGGACTGTGTCCGGGAGCGCAACATGAGTCATTTTGATAAACCACGTTCCGACGAGTGCTTGAAGTGACTCGAGCGCAGGCGAACGTGCGCTCGGGACATCCTGTGGTTGAGGACTTTGCTGTTTTGACATCGTACTGTCTGTCATGCTGACCTCACAGACTTGCGCCAGTTGACCTCTTGAGCTTCGAGTTTGATTGATCGCCACGTGAATTTGAATGGATCGGTCGTAGCTTCAGGCTAACCTACTGAACACGCTGCCAGGCTTCAGCGCAGGACATCAATTCAGTATGAGTCATCCGATGAAACGTTCATGAATTCATTTCCCCGGTCGCAGCAATTCCCCTCGAGCTTCCGGGTTGACCCGCTCCCCGTCCCAGACGGTCCTACCGCGTAGCAGCGTCCTCACCACGCGCCCAGTGAACGACGCCCCCAAGTACGGACTCTGCGCGTGCTTGTACAGTACCCGTTCCAGCGTCCAGTTTTGATCTAGATTCACCAGTGCCAGATCAGCGTCACGCCCCACCTCGAGCTTGCCCTTTCGCGTCAAGCCAAATCGGGTGGCCGGGTTCGCGCTCAGCATTGCCGCGATCCGTACTGGCGCTAAGCCTCGAGCGTGATGTCCAGCGGTGAGCATCGCTGGCAATGTGCTTTGCACGCCACTGATGCCGCCCCAGATCTTGAAGAAATCATCCCCTGTTTTCATCCCTGGTGGCGCGGGCGAGTGATCCGACCCGATGATATCCACATTCCCCGCCAGAACCTCCCCCCACAACGCGTCCCGCTCAAAGTGGCTCCTGACGGGCGGCGCGCATTTCAAGACCGCGCCCAACCGTTCCAAGTCCTCGTCCACGAACCACAGGTAATGCGGGCAGGTCTCAGCCGTTACGTTGACGCCGCGCAGTTTGGCTTCCGCAACCAGTCGCACGCCTCGAGCGGTCGAGATGTGAACCACGTGCAGGGCGCAGCCGGTTTCCTCCGCGAAGAATAACGCGCGGTGGATGGCCTCGAGTTCCGCGACGACCGGGCGCGAGTTCAGGTACGCCCGCGCATCGGTTTCCCCTCTGGACTGAGCGGCCAGAGCCAATGCCGCCGGGATCGCGTCGTTCTCAGCGTGAACCGCGACGGGCAACCCCAGCCGGGCCGCCGCCCGCATTCCCTCGTACAGCGTGGCATCGTCCACACCGCCGAACTCCGCCAGCCCGCTGTTGCACATGAACGCCTTGAAGCCGATCACGCCGCGCTCCGCCAGTTCCGGCAGACTCATTAGGTTTCCCGGAACCAGCCCGCCCCAGAGCGCGAAATCGGTGACCGACTCCTGGCGCATCGCCTCGAGTTTCAGGTCAAACGCGGCCACCGTCGTGGTGACCGGACTGGAATTCAGCGGCATATCCAGGAAGGTCGTGCCACCACCCGCGGAAAAAGCACTCGAGCCGGTGCGAATCCCCTCCCAATCCTCGCGGCCAGGTTGGTTGAAATGCACGTGCGCGTCCACCACGCCGGGGAGGATGTGCAAGCCGGAAGCGTCGAACTCCTCTCTGGCAGGCTCGGCAATCTCCGGGGCGACCTTTGAGATCAGGCCGTCCGTGATGGCGATGTCGGCGGTCTCGAGGGTCGGGAGGGTCGCGGCGCGAATCAGAAAGTCGTGCATCGCGCAATTCTAGCGCTCGAGTCCTGCTCGAACAGAGGTCAACCTGGGTTGGCTTTCACGGCGCTGTGTTACCGGTTTCCTATGAATGACGCGGAAGTCAAATAGTGGAGGGCAGAATTCGAAGCGCCATCGAAACGCTCGCTTGGGACGCGACTGAAATACGCGTTCATTAAGAGCTACAAGCCTGTTCTGGACGATGCCGAATTTCGCGCCTTCGAGACCACGCAAGACTACCGCGATTGGTGTGGGCAAGCGCTTCCTGATTGGCTCGGATTCAAACGTGTTTGAGCATCTTGAAGTTTAGAGGGCGCAAAGCAGAACGCAAAAGTTAAATTAGTTGAACCGGAACCTGAAGCTCAATCAGGAATTCCTCAGGCGTTTTCAAGGCGCTCAGAAACACTTGTCGGGTCGGACCCACGATCTGATAACGATTGTCCTCGATCCACCCGTACAGCGCGGTGAAGGCTCGAGTCATCGGTTCACCGTCATACCGACCCTCGAAGATCAGACTGGCGGCTTCTGGCAGCGCGGGCAACTCGTAGACGCGCACCGCTTCGCTTTCAGGAATTGGTTTCTCGAGGTTCTGCGTCACCTCGGGTTCAGGGGTTTGGTTGTCGCTGCCTGCCTCGTGCCACAGGTTCGTTTGCGGCAACCCATAACTGGGACTGTCGGGCTTCAAGTGCTGTTTCAGATGGGCGTGAAGCAGGTCGTAATAGCCTTGAATGCTGCGCCAGCCCTCCGGGGTGCTGGTCTCGAGGGCTGGGTTTCGCACCGATGCCACGAGTTGAGATTTGACAGATTTCAGTTTCACAGCGTTCATGGGTTCACCTCGTTCGATCAGTCGCAGCCGACTTTGCACGCGCAACAGGCGCGCCTGTTCGGAAGCGATGCGAGTTTGCAATTCGTTATATTTCAGCTCCAGCATGGTCTGCAACCGATCAGGGTTAGCATCAGCCATGAACCAGTCGGCGATTTGTGCCAGCGAAAAATCTAAGTCGCGCAAGCCCACGATCTGATGCAGCAACGGCAGTTGCCGTACCGAGTAGTAGCGGTAACCCGTTGCTTCATCCACCAGGTACGGCTTCACTAGACCCAACTCGTCATAATGCCGCAGCATCGCCACGGACACATTCGCCAACCGAGCGAACTCTCCTATTCGAATCATCTCTCTCCCGACCGGTCAGGGCTTCTCTCGAGCGCTCAGAGACAGGATGCACCCTGAGACGGCCTGAGAGTCAAGCGCTCAGATGGCTCGAGATTGAGTGTAATAACGAGCTTGGCTTCGAGTGTTCCCTGAAGGCTTAGTCGGGTTCAATCAAACCTCAGGAATCCCAGACGCCCCAGGTTACAAACTCCGCAAACGAACCCGTGAATTCCAAAGTCGGATGATTCGGAACTTCTTGCCCCATGCGCCACGTCAGATGCACGACGCTGAACAGAGATAGCTCGGACAAATGCTGCACCAACACGTCATCGTTGCCCCCGCAATCCGCGATCACGCGCACCGGGATTCCGGCGAGCGGGTGAACTTGTGGATTCTCAATCGGCAGCTCGAGTTCGTATTCGCGCTGAATGAATTCAGACTCTTCAGGACTGAGAATCCTCCAGCCCTCCGGTAAATCCTGCCTCTCAAGGCTCATTGCACCTTCTGCCGTCCGGCAATCGCCCGTCCGAGCGTCACCTCGTCGGCGTACTCGAGCGACCCGCCGACCGGCAGGCCGTACGCGATTCGGGTCACGTTCGCGCCCATCGGTTCTAACTGGCGTTGCAGGTACATGCTGGTCGCGTCGCCCTCCACGGTCGTGCTGGTCGCCAGGATGATCTCCAAGGACAGCGGTTTTCCGTCTTCTTGTTGGGCTTTTCTGTCCATGACGCGTTTCGTCAAACCGGGAATTTTCAGTTGCTCCGGCCCGATGCCGTTCATGGGACTGAGCGCCCCATGAAGCACGTGGTACAAGCCGCCGAACTCGCCGCTGCGTTCAATCGCGATCACGTCACCGGGTTCTTCCACGACGCAGATCACCTCCTGATCCCTGGTTGAATCGCTGCACACTGCGCACAGGTCGGTGTCGGTCACGTTGTAACAGACCGGGCAGAGTTTCAGGACTTGTTTCGCCTCAAGGATGGCTTGGGCAATCGCTTCGACCTCTTCTTTGGGTTGCGCGAACAGGTAGAACGCCAGTCGTTGCGCGCTTTTCGGGCCGACACCGGGCAGGCGCGACAGTTCACGGATCAGTTGGATCAGGGCATTGGGGTATTTCAAAGTTTCTGATTTTACCGTTTTGGGAGCGAAACACCAAAGTCTGAAACCGCAATCTTGGCGTCAGCGCCCAGCGTTACACGAAGCCTGGCCTGATTCACCCCGGTCTGCCGTACACTCGAGGCATGACGATTCGGCGCTTTTTGGTCGGTTTGGCTTTCACGGCTGGCGCGGTAGTCCTCGTTAGTTCCTCGAGGGCCGCCCTAACCCCCTCGAGTCCGCAGGCACTTCAAGGTGTTTACGTCGGGACGCTCGGCGCATCGGCAGTTGTCGTGCACCTGGAAGCGGTCTCCACCGGTGACGATAACGCCTACGGGTACTACTACTATCGGCAGCACGGGCGCGACATTGAAATCAGCGGTTCGTTAAAGGGAAACGTCCTCAACCTGGTGGAGAGGCAGGTGCGTGACGATCCTCGAGCGCGAATTGCGTTGAAATCGCAGGCGGATGGGTTCACGGGTTCCTGGACGGATTTGAAAAACCCGAAACGAATTCTTCCAATCGCCTTGCGCCGTTTCACCACGGCTGATCTGGCAAAGCTCAACCTGTCCGCGACGCCCGCCGTGACCGCCTGGCAACGCCAGTCGCCCTTCGATGCGTTGCGCTTCGACCTGCCGTTCAAAACGCTGGACACGGCTCGCGTCAGCGGTCAGCGCGTGACGTGGACCTTGGAGCCGAAATCCAAGGTTCGCTTCCCGCGCCTGCCGGACGCGACGCAGCGCGTCAACCAGACGTTGTTGCTGGAGCATTACCGGCTGGCTTCCGGGGCGTTGCAGTGCCCGCAACCGGATGGGTACAGCTATAACACCGAGGTTCGGCTGTTCTTCGGGCGGTTGTTCAGCCTGGCGGGGCGGGAGGATTACGATTGCGGCGGGGCGCACCCGGACGGCGGGCCGGATAACTTCACACTAGACTTAGAAACCGCGAAAGCCTTGAAGCTCGAGGATCTGTATCGGTTCATCCCGCTACCGGTCCCGAAAAATGAGGACTCCGAAGCCTTCGACGCGTATCGTTCGGCTCGCGCCAAAGTTGTGAAAAAGCTGATTTTGGCGCAGTACGGGTCGTTCACGAAGAATGTGGGTGCGGAATGCAAGGACGCGTATCAGGATCAGGACCCGATCGGTGATCCGTTCTCGTTTCTGAGCTGGTATCTGACGCCGAAAGGTCTGGTCGTGCAATCCTCGTTCCCGCACGTGGCATCCGTCTGCGAGGACGATTTCGAGTTGCCGTACGCGGCGATCAAGTCCTACCTGACCGCCAACAGCCCGCTCAAATAAACCTCGAGCACTCAAGTTAAACCCTGAACGCTCGAGGTTGAAAAGTTATGCGCCCTTGTAGGCTTCCAAAATCACGTTCGCAAAATCGTTCGTGCTGGCCGTGCCGCCCAAGTCTCGAGTGCGCGGGCCGTGTTCCAAGGCGATGTCCACCGCCCGCTCGAGTCGGTCGGCAGTGGCAGACTCATTGATGTGCCGTAGCATCAGCGCCGCCGCCAGCACGGTTGCGGTCGGATTGGCGATGCCTTGACCCGCAATGTCCGGGGCTGAACCGTGAACGCTCTCGAAGACCGCGTACTGATCGCCGATGTTGGCGCTGGCGGCGATGCCCAACCCGCCGACCAAGCCAGCCGTCAGGTCGCTGATGATGTCACCGAACAGGTTGGTCGTGACGATCACGTCGAACTGCTCCGGGCGCGTCACGAGTTGCATGGCGCAGTTGTCAATGATGATGTCCCGCGTGTGAACGTTCGGGTAGGCGGCGGCCGCGGCTTTGGCGGTGTTTAGGAACAAGCCCTGGGTCATCGGCAGGACGTTCGCCTTGTGCGCGATGTGTAACTGCTTTCTGGCGCGGCTGCTGGCCAAGCGCACCGCGTAATCCCCGATCCGTTGCGAGGCGCGCTTGGTGATGACCGTATCGGCAATCGCCATCTCGCCGTTCATGTAGGTGCGTTCCTGCTCCACGTACAAGCCTTCGGTGTTCTCGCGCACGACGATCAGGTTGACCCCGGCGCGTGAGCCGGGAACCGGGTGATGCACGGCCGGGCGGACGTTGGCGTAGAGGTCCAAGGCGCGACGCATGTAGCGGATCGCGCCACGAAAACCGGGAACCTTGGCGCTCGGGCTGGTGGCCGCGCCGAACAGCGTGGCTTCCGTACCTTTCACAGTCTCTAAGGTCGCGTCGGGGATGCTGTTACCGGTCCGCTCAAACAACTCCCAGCCCGCCTCGGCGTGAACCCAGGAGAATTCCAATTCTCCGCTGATCTGAATGCCTTCCAGCACGGTTTTGGCGGCGCGAATGACCTCGTGCCCGATGCCGTCGCCCTCTATCAGTGTGATCGTGTGCTTTGCCATGTGCTTCCCTCTGGCTCCCAACATTCTGAGCCTATCATCGCCCGAAATCCTCGAGGCTGCCCATAAAGCCTAAGCGTCGGCCACCCAGCAAGCAAGCTGTTTCTACTCGAGTGACGACACGGTTGACCTCTACCGCACGGAGCTGCGTTGAGTCACTTTGGAGTTTCCGAAACAGTCCTGTCAGACTCGAGTAATGCTAGATTTTTGCTACTCTCCGAGGTCAATCTCGAGCGTGCGGCAGTAAGAATTTGCTCATGTGGACGAATCTTCCTTCGCCCTGACGAGAAGGCACAGAAGAGGTCGGCGGGTTTGCGGTTCGCAGAAACCTTGTGAGATCTAAACGTCGTTTCATCTCTAGGGTAACCTTATTTTCACGGCTCGAGTTTGGAGCAAGCCTCGCAGCACAGTCGCTCGAGTGTCGTTGCGGTCGCCCTGACATGTCTTTGTTGCACCACAAATTTTTAGGGTTGAACTCCGTACACTAACGTCATGAAACGCGTCTTGCTCTTCGGTCTGACCGCCCTCCTGGCCGCCTGCGCCCCGGCCACACCGCGCAACCTCGAGCCGTTCGTGGAACGCAAACCCGACCCGGTGTTGGATCAGGGGGCGCATCGCTCGCCGGTCGAATGGTGGTATTTGAACGGGCATCTGACGACGCCGAGCGGTGACAAGGGGATCGCGGGCGCGATTTTCCAGGCCTACATCCCGGACGGAACCTCGTATAACCTGGCGCAGCTCTATCCGGGCGCGTTTTACTTCGGGCATTTCGGTGTGTTGGACAAGACATCTGGCAAATTCGAAACCGCTGAACTGAGCAGCCTGCCTCGAGCCAAAGCGGACATCGCCGTGAAAGCCGCCAGCGCCTCGGAGGAACGCATGGACGTGCGCTTGGGCGGTTGGCGCATGACGCGGGAGGCGGACGGCACGTACACCGCCAAATTTGATGTGCGCGGCAAGAGTGCGGTTGATCTGAAACTCCGACCGACGCGCCGCGAAGCGATTCACGGGCCCGGCTGGAGCGGTACGGCCCAGACCGGCAGGATGTACTACTACAGCGCCACCAGGCTCGAGGTGTCTGGCACGATGGACGGTCAGCCGGTCGGTGGCATCGCCTGGTTCGATCATCAATGGGGCGGGCAGGGCGGCGATGGCAGTTCCAACATCACGCCGCGCTGGGACTGGTTCTCCCTGCAATTGGCAGACGGGCGCGACATGATGATTTACCGAGTCAGAAACGCCAGTGGTGGTATTGCCGATCAGTTCGCCAGCATCGTCAACCCGGATGGCAGCACCACGGAGGATCGCAACGTGGTCATGTCGCCCTGGCACTGGTGGACTTCAGCCAAGTCCAACGGACGCTACCCGATCAACTGGTGGATCAAGCTCTCCGACGGGACCAGCCTGACGGTTCGGGCGGCCGTGCCGGATCAGGAAGTGGAATCCAGGGCCACGGCGGGCTTCAACTACTACGAGGGCGCGGTCGGCGTTGGCGGCAGCGTCAAAGGCGTTGGGTATATGGAGTTGACCGGGTACACGCCGCAGACCAACCCATTCGTCAACCCGCTGAGCGGCTTCAGTCAGAAGTGAGTCTCACCCGTTTGGGAGTCGTGACTGCTCCCGTCGCGCCCCATGCCATCACACCAAAAAATAGCGAGTGACTGAGCCTGGTCTCGTGTTCCCTCGAGTCTGCGATGGGCGAGTGGTTGACCTCAACCGCGCTTCAGCCTGTGGGAGCAGACTTCATGCATGATCGAAGAAGCCACCGCCGAAAACATTGAAGCCTTGGACCTGGAAGAGAACGAACTCGAGGGGCAAGCCGAGGAAGCCTCCAATTCCGCGATGGACGAAGCGAATTTCTCGTATATGGAGGACCCCGAACCACAGGACGGCGTGAACGCCTTGCGCGCCGCCAGGGGTCCGGGGTCCACCGAGGAAAACACCAATCCCGCCATGCTGGACGAGGAACTGCCGGATCGAATGATTGAGGACGAGGACAGCGATCCCGTGGGTAACGACGAGGATTGATAGACTAGCCCGGTGAGTCCGATCTTCACCGCCGCTCGAGAGGCTGACCTGCTCTCTGAGCGGCTTTTGCTCGCCACGGCAAAGCGCGAAACGTTGGCGGCAGACCCGGAGACGACCGCCTACCGACTGGTGAACGGCGTGGGCGACGGTCTCGAGGGGTTGACGTTGGATCATTTCAACGGTGTGCTGGTCGCCTCCCTGTACGAAGACTTAGCTGAATCTCAGGAAGATGCCTTGATAGAGGTGATCGCCACCGCCTTGCAGCCGCGCAGCCTCTACCTGAAGCGCCGCCCGAGGGAGGCTCGAGTCGTGGCCAGCACGCGGCGGGACGAACTCGCGCCGGATGCGCCTGCCTCTGGGGACGCGGTGAAGGAACTGACCGTCTCAGAGAACGGTGTGAAATACCGGATTCGTCCCGGCGGGGATCTCAGCCTCGGATTGTTCCTGGACATGCGCGAACCGAGGGCTTGGCTGCGGCACCATGTTGAGAGTCGCACGGTGCTGAACAGCTTCGCGTACACCTGCGGCTTTGGCGCAGTCGCCACCCTCGGCGGCAGTGCCAGGGCGGTCAACCTCGATCTCTCGAGACGTGTGCTGGACTGGGGCGAAGAGAATTACCGTTTGAACGCTCTGGTTCCGAAGCGCTTTGACTTTATTGCGGGCGATGTCTTCGACTGGTTCACGCGGCTCTCGCGGCGCGAGGATCGGTTTGGCTGCGTCATCCTGGACCCGCCGAGCTTCGCCACCAGCAAATTCTCGCGGTTCTCGGCGGCCGCCAATTACGATGAGTTGGTGGAACGCGCCGCGTCACTCCTAAAGCCGGACGGCTTATTACTGGCGTGCTGCAACCACGCGAAGCTCGAGCGACGCATGTTCTTGGCGGCGATCAAGCGCGGTCTGCAACGCGCCGGTCGCGGCTATAACTTGCTCGCCAGTCTGGGTCAATCCGAGACTGATTTCCCTGTGCCGGACGACCTGGAACCGCCCTTGAAAGTCTTTGCGCTCGAGCTGAGCTGATCTATACTGCGTCTATCGGGAGGAGAATTATCGTGGCGCACCCGTACCATCACGCCGTCTCGAGCGCCAGGAAGCACGGCGGTCAAGCGCAGGATTACCAGGCGATTCACGACTGGTTCGATCAGACCAAGGCGCATCTGGCAGACGTGCGACACCGTGCGATTCTGCATTCCAGTTTCGGGATTTTCCTGTGCGAACAGGTCTTCGGGCCCACGCTGACCAACAGCGATGGCAAGGTCGTCCCGGTGCGTTTGCTGGGTGAGCAGCACGTCAAGGAGGACATGGGCGGGCGGATTCCCAGCGTGCAGGACTGGCTCGGGGAGTTGCCGTTGCGTCCGTGGATGTCGGTCGGTGCTCGAGGTTTGCGGGTTTCACAGGAAGAAGTTTTGCAGGCAAAAAACCCCCGCAGGAAGAAACCCGATGAATGAGATCAGTCAATCTATGCGGCGCGACCTTCAAGCGTTCAATCAGCAACATCAAACTGTGCTGCGCACCACCGCTCAGAAATTGCTGGAGCGTGGCATCGTGCGGGTTCACTACGGCGTGGATTACGTCAACGACGACGGTAGCCCAGCGGAGTACGCGGTGCTGGAATACCAGGATGGGCAGACTGAGGAACAGGACGCCTGGTTAAAGGAACTGGAGTACGACACGTTTCTGCTGAGCGTTCGCTACTGCTACCCGTATACCTTCGACGTGCGCACCGCTGAAGTCAGCTTCGACGCGTCCGGCGGCATGATGGACATCGAAGAGAACGTGATTCGCATGTACCACACCGAAACGCGTCGGGCGCTGCTTGAGGACGAGGCGGATGTCGCGCATCGGTTGGTGGATTTCTCAGGTGCTCAGGCTGAGGCGCTCAGCGAACTCTGTGCTGTCATGGAAGCCCAGGGGATCGGTGATCTGTACTTTGGCGTGGATGAGACACCGACTGGATACGAACTGAGCGACTGGGTGTACGCCCTGAAAGAAGACGGCAGTCAAGAGTGGTTACTCGAGTCAGCCTCAGAAATCGCTGGGCGTTTCAGACGGGTCATGGATGATTTTCCCGTCGAGGTCGGTTTGATCGGGGCGTTTTCACTGAACGCGGCGACCGGTTGGATTTACGATGATCCAGAGGGCGGAACCCAATTCGCCAACGATGGCACAGTCCGGGCGTACCACACCCAGGCGCAATTCGAGGCGTTGGAGCCATCTTGAAACGTGTCCCGCTCGCCGTCGCCATGATCGCGTTGGGAAATGCCGCTCGAGGGCAGACCGGGATGGGCTTCGGCGCTTCTCCAAGCTTCGGGGCGGGCGAAGCGCTGGCGACTGTGATGCTGGTCGTATTCGCTGGTCTACTGATCTGGGGTTTTTTCAGCGGCTTAGACGCGTTGCTCCCCTCGCCCTCTCTGCTCCCACAACGTCGTCTGGCGCTACGCTGGATCGGTTTGAATCGCCTCGAGCCGAGCCTGACATCGCTGCTGTTATTGGTCGTTTTTATTGCACGAATACGAGCCGAAACCCCGTATTCTCCCGTCCTCAACCTCTGGTTCTTGTTGCCCGCGCTGAGCTTCCTGGGCGTGTTGCTGCCACCCGTCTGGTTCACCGCTGGGCACGACCGTGCGATTCAAAACGTCTGGCGAGGCTTACGGCAGATCGCCATAGCTCGAGTCAGCCCGTACCTGCTGATTGGGCTGAGTTTGCGGCTCGGGCAAGCCTGGCTGGGAATCGGGACGCTCCCGCTTGGACTGGCGGCTCTGTTCTGGTCGTGGAGGGTGTTGGGGCGGCTGGCAGCACAGTTGAACAAGGCATTGCAACCCGCCCCCGTGAGCCAACGTATGAGTTCTGATGCCGGGTAACTTGGATTCCACCTGCCTGAACTGCGGCACGGTCAATCCGCTCGGTTCGGTCGCGTGCCGGGTTTGCGGTGCGCCACTCGAGGCCTCGATCTTCCTGCCGCCAGGGGAGCGCGTCGGTAGTTTCGTCGTGGAGGACGTTTTAGGACGCGGCGGCTTTGGCATCACCTACCGGGCGCGGGACGCGGCCACGGGCGAAACGGTGGCGCTGAAAGAACTCTTCCCGGAGGGCGTCGCGTCTCGAGGAACCAATAACGCGGTACGAGTCTCCGGCGCGACCTCTGAAAACTGGGAGAAGCTCAAAAGCCGCTTTGCACAAGAGGCGCAACTGTTGCAGCGAATTCAGCACCGTGCCAGCACGAGGTTCGTGGCGCTGTTCGCGGCGAACGACACGCTCTATCTGGCGATGGAATTCGTGCGCGGCGAAACCCTGGAAGCGCGCTTGCAAACCGGGAAACGGTTGAGCATGAAGGAAGCCCGTAACCTGCTCAGAGATATCCTCGGGGTACTCGAGGAGGTTCACGCGGCCGGGTTGCTGCACCGCGATATCAAACCGGCCAACATCATCCTGCAACCGACCGGCGCGGAGTTGATTGATTTCGGCAGCGGCTTAGAGATCACCCAGAACCGGACGATGAAGATCAGCCAGCGGCTCCTGACGCCCGCCTACGCGCCTTTGGAGTTGTACGGACAGAACGTGCGACTTTCGCCCGCCTCAGACTTGTACTCGCTGGCGGCCACGGTTTACGAAGCCGTGAGCGGCGTGCGCCCCGCGAGCGCTCTGGAACGCGCCAACGGCGCAACGCTCGAGTCGCTGCACGTCCTGCGCCCGGATATTTCGGTGTCCTTCGCCAAAGCGGTAGACGCTGCCCTCGAGGTGCGCGTGGAGGCCCGCCCGCCGTCGGTGGCCGCGTTTCGTAAATTGCTCGAGGCGAAAGTGCCAGCATCAGTTTCTGCCAAGCCACCTCGGGCCGCCCGGAATGCCGGTCGTGCAGCCCCCAATCCAGGGGTTGTCCAGCCCGCCGCGCTTCGTGACAACACCATTTTCACTGGGGCGACGGTCATCGCGGTCTTGGCGATGGCGCTGGGGATTGTCTTGATCGTTCTCGGGCGAACCAGTTTGGGTCAGCAGGTTTTATTGGCGGCGGCGATTGGTCTGATGGTCGGTTGCGGGGTTTTCATCGGCGCGGGATTCATGGTGCGAGCGGCCGACTGGATCTTGACTCGAGCCATGCGTCTTATTCCGATGAGTTTCTACCGTCAGTCCATGCTTGGGGTGTACAGCTTTGGTGCGGCGGTGCTGTTGCGGTATTTTCTTGGAAACTGGCGCGGGTTCTCAAAGGAAATCCCACCAACGTTCCTCCTGGGATTTTTTCTGATGCTGTTCGGTCTGGTCGTATCCAATCGCACGAATCCACCCAGACCCTTGCGCCCTTGGACGAGGCTGGGCTTACATCTGGCCGCTCCCCTGCTGATTTTCGGGTGGTTCGTTAACCCCTTCCCGAGCTTCTTCAACTCGAGTAACGCGGCCAACCCTGCCAGCCCAGTAGCCCCAACGCCGCCCTCGAGACCCGTGCCGCCCAACGCCTTCGCGGATGGGGCGATCACGGGGAATAAATGGGTCTGTCAGCGGCACCTCGGGAAGCCGTTCACAGAAACGATGTTACACGGGAGGTTTTTGATCCCGCTGGACGATGAAAGCTATACGGTCGCCCAAGCGCTCGAGCCGCGTCTGACCGCCAAGGCGCTGCCGTGTTCGGATGCCGCCAACGCGGTTCAGAAATTCACCCGCCAGGATGTCAGCCTCAGCCAAGACCGCGCCAAAGCGGGAGAAATAATCTGGCAGTTCGTGCCGCTCTTGGAGACGCAGTTGGCAGTGTCCGGTGCTTGGTTGTCCATGAAGGCGACAGTTGTTCTGTTGACCTCGAAGCCGATCACAGGAACCGTGGAATTCTTGGAGCGTGCCTCCTACCAGAGCGGACAGAATTTCGTGTTGGTGTCCACCGCCGCGTTGAAACCAGATGACTATCAAACCTTCGGTGCCGGGCGCACGATCTTACTGGAACGCGTGGCAACCATCATTCAGCATCAAACAGCGAAAAACCCTGTCAACCTCGAGTCGCTCGAGGCGTTGGATGCGCTGTGGAGTCCAGTGGCGGCGGCTCAGCCTCCCAGTCCGACACCGCAGACGTTGCTGAAACGCTTGCCGGGCGCGAACACCGTCTTGCGGCTCGAGCGAGCCTACCAGGGCGGAATCCAGGTGGGTTCGCTCAGCCCGAATGGGCGGTTCGCGGCGGTCAGCTTCCCGGATGGTGACGTGCGCGTCTGGGATACGACCACGGGAACGAGGCGGGGACGGTTCTTCGTCAAAGAAACCATTGAAGAACTCAGTCTGGATTCGGCGGGGCAATTCGTCGCGGTGGCCACGCGCACCCAGGGCACGACTATCATGAATTTAGAGCACCAACAGTCGGTTGGCGGCGTTGACGTTGGCCTGGTGACCGAGGTGTTGTTCAGTCAGGACGGACGTTACCTACTGACCGCCCGAACCGAAGGCACGGTATCAACCCTCGAGCTGCTGTCGGTGGCCGCCCTGCGACAGGGGAAGCGCACGGTGCTATTGCGGCTCGAGCCGGGCATCGGTGTGATTTGGGCTAGCGCCTTCAACGCGGCCGCCTCCTATCTGGCAGTCGGCGGTGATCGAGGCCAGATGCGCGTGTACGCCTTACAAAAACTGCTGGGGCAAGCCCGGCGCGGCGAGCGGTTGCAGGGGGCGCTGCCGCTGAAACCACATGTCAACGACGTGCGAGACATCGCCTTCAGTGCCGACGGGCATTGGATGGCTTCAGCCGACGGTGGCGGTGACGAGCAGGGGCGGCGGGTGCGGTTGTGGGACGTGCGGGCAGGCTTCAGGCTGGTCAAAGAATTACTCTGGGGCGTGGCTGTGGCCTTCAGCCCGGACAGTCAGCAACTTCTGTTCAGTGACCTGAACTCGTACCGCACGGTCAAGCTGCTGAGTCTGACAGCCTTGAAAACCGATGGTTCATCGCTGGGCGACATTGGTAACCCAGTCTTCGCACTCGGTTTCGCCGCAAATCGCCGCGCCATCGGCATCAGCAGCGCCGGGATTCACGTCCTGGACACGAAAAAGCAACTCGAGGTCAAAACCTTTTTTTCCACGCCCGCCGATCCCTCGCACCTCGAGTTGGACGCGAAAAACAATCTGCTCTGGATGGCGCAGTACGACTCCGAGGAGCTGGGCAGGCTCGAGTTGAACGGGGGGCGATACACGGTCAGGCGATTCAAGAATTCTCTGGATGGTTCGCCCATCGAGCCAAAGGGTTTGAGCCTGGGCGTGGCTGGCAATCTGTTCGTGTTCGCCAGCGACGGCGGTGGTGGCGCAACCTTGCTGGAGGTGGATGCAAGCCGCGTGAAGCGGTTTGCCAATCCAAGTTGGGACGCTCAGGATGAGCTTCTGGTCAGCCCGAACGGACAATGGGCGATCGGTCAGCGTCGCGCCCAGCGCTTCGATCTGCGGTCATCTATAATCAAGACAACCGAATTACGCGTCCCTGGTGACACGTACCACCCGCAGTTGAGCGTTTTCGCCCCAGATTCGGGGTCGCTGTACAGCTTCAACTCCGACGAGGGGTTCACGCAGTGGAACCTCGAGACCGCCAGACCAGTTCGGCGATTCGGGAATCGGGACGGCATCCCGCGCCGCGCCAGTGACACGCATCTGCGCCTCAGCCGCGACGGACGATTCTTCGTGACGGCTCGTAAAAACGGACGCGTCAGGCTCTGGGATGCTCGCACGGGACAGCACCTGGCGGACTGGCACGAACTCGAGGATGCGTCCTACGACGAGTGCTGTTACGACGCGACCCGCGACCTGCAAATCAGCCCGGACGGGCGGTATGCGGTCGCTTCGACGGATCGCGGCGCGGCGATTTTTGATCTCAGCCTGAGACGCGCCGTGGCCCGCTTTGATCTGAACGGCGCGGCTGTGGAAGCCTTCGCTTTTCACCCGGACGGGAATCGCTTGTACCTCGCGGCTGACAACGGGGTCATCCGGCAGTACACCTGGCGGTGAATTGCGTCCACGGTGCATAATGTAGGCGTGCCCAGCGAAGCCACGAACAAGTTCGGGATTCTGCCCGGTGATGGGGTCGCGCTGATCGGCGCACCGCCCGGTGCCTTGGAACACATCATGGCGCTGGCCCCGACCGCATCCTTACGGCTCGAGGGGCGTTTCGACGTGGTGATCTTGTTTTTACAGAGCCGCGAGCAGTTCGAGGCGGTCTTCCCAACAGCGCAGATGTCGCTTCGCAAGGACGCCCGCTTCTGGACAATGTACCCGGATAACTTCAAGCATCCCGACACCGACCTGGGTCGAGAGCGCGGCTGGACCTCGCTGGTGCGGGCGGGATACGTGGCCGCCGATCACATTGACTTTGGCGACTGGCACGGCATTCTCTGGGCGGAGCCGAAAACCAAATTCGGTCGCGGCTAGCCCTGAGGCTGAAGGTGATTCCGCTCAGAACATAATCGGCGTCAACTCGAGTAAACTGTTCCCATGACGCAACCCAACCTGTTCGAGGGTTCACAAACCGGTTCAGACACCAGTGCAGATTCCAGCGGTGAGACTGAGGAAACCATGGCCGTGGAATCGGGACTCGAGCCAGAGCGTGCAGAGTCAGAATCAGCGCCCACGCTCGAGACGAACCTGCCGGAGCTGATCGTGACAGCCCCGACTACAGAAGACGAACGTGGCATTCCACCGGCGGCCGGGGACGCGCCCCCGCCCAGCCCGCGCACCGGGGGCGGCAAACTGCCGAAACGGGTCGTCCTGATTGATGGTCACGCGCTGGCGTACCGCAGTTACTTCGCGCTGCAACGCAGCAGCGGTACGCTCAGCACCTCCACGGGGGAGCAGACCCAGGCGGTTTTCGGCTTTCTGAAAACCCTGATGAAGCTCCACAAGGCGGGCGACCGCAAGGCGGGGCGCGAACACGCCGTGATCGTGGTCTTCGACGCGCCCGTAAAGACCTTTCGTCACGAGATGTTCGTGGATTACAAGGCGGGCCGCGCCGAAACCCCGGACGATCTGCCGCATCAGGTGCGCCGCATCAAGCAAGTCGTGGACGCCATGGGCTTAGTGCGCCTGCAAGTGGGTGGCTTCGAGGCGGACGACGTGATCGGAACCCTGGCGCATCAAGCCGAGGCGCAGGGTCTCGAGGTGCGAATCCTGACCAGCGACCGCGACTCGTATCAGTTGCTGAGCGATCGGGTCAAGGTGATTGACTCGAGCGACAAGGAGATCGGGCCCGCCGAAGTGCTGGAAAAGTACGGCGTGACCGTGGCGCAGTGGGTGGATTACCGGGCGCTGACCGGCGACAGCAGCGACAACATTCCCGGCGCGAAAGGGATTGGTCCGAAGGGCGCACAGAAACTGTTGGAGACCTACGGGAGTTTGCAGCACATCCTGGACAACCTAGACACCGTGGAACCCAAGAAGGACGCGCAGAAAATCCGTGACAGCTTGGACAACGTGATCTTCTCCAAGGAACTGAGCCGCATGGTCACCGACATGGACTTGACCGTGGACTTCGCGGCCGCCAAGGAGTTCCAGCCGGACGTACCCGCACTCAGTGCGGTCTTGCGCGAATTGGAAATGAACAGCTTCATCAAAGACCTAGGCTTGGAGAACCGCGCCACCTTCGAGACGCTTCCCTGGGCGGAACCCGGTGTGGACGCCATCTGGGGCTTCAAGCTGTCCCTGGAGGACGACCCGGTGGGCGCGGAGTTGGAAGGGATCGCCTACGCCGATCCGAGCGCCGGGTTCGCCGTGCGCGAAGGGCCATTGGAGTTCGCGCCCACAGGCGTGATTCACGCGGCCGACGCTAAGGACCTGAGCGTCTTCGTCTCCTCGAGCGGACGGGTCGCGGAACCCGGCGATGATCCGTTCCTGATGGCTTGGACGATGGACCCGAACAACAACGATCCAAGGACGATTGTCAGCCGGTACTTGGAGGAAGACTGGGCAATGAGCGCGGCGGGTCGGGCCGCGCAAACCGCCAAGCTGCTGCCGAAACTGCGTGAGGCGCTGACACCCGAAGCCAAAGAATTGTACGAAGGCTTGGAGAAACCAACTTCCAAGGTGCTGGCCTGCATGGAAATCGTCGGGATTCGGATTGACAGCCCGTACTTCAGGAAGCTCTCCGCCAATTTCTTGGAGCGCATGTCCGCCTTGGAAAAAGAAATATGGGAGTACGCCGGTGAAGAATTCAACGTCAACTCCCGCGACAAGTTGGAATCCATCCTGTACGACAAGCTGAATTTGGAGAGCGGCAAGAAGACCAAACTCACCGGCAAGCGCAGCACGGCCGTCAGCGCCCTCGAGCCACTGCGCGAGCTGCACCCGATCGTGGACAAGATTCTGGAGTACCGCGAGATCAACAAGCTGCGCGGCACGTACCTGGAGCCGCTGCCCGCCTTGGTCAACCCGCGCACCGGGCGGCTGCACACGGTTTTCGATCAGCTCGGCACGGCCACCGGGCGCGTCAGCAGCATCAACCCAAATCTTCAGAACATCCCGATTCGCACCGAGGTCGGGCGCGAGATCCGGCGCGGCTTCATCGCTGACGACGGTTTCAAACTCATCAGCGCCGATTACAGCCAGATTGAACTTCGCATCCTGGCGCACATCACCAAGGAGGCCGCGCTGATTGAAGGCTTCCGGCTAGACGAGGACATTCACCGCCGCACGGCCGCCGTGATTCTGAACATCCCCTTAGAGTCTGTCACCGTGGATCAGCGGCGCGGCGCGAAGACGATCAATTACGGCGTGCTGTACGGTATGAGCGCGCATCGTTTGTCCAGAGACGTGGGCTTGCCGTTCGACGAAGCCAAGAAATTCATTGACGCCTACTTCGGTGCGTACCCCGGCATCGGCGAGTATCTGGAGCGCACCAAAGCTTTCTGCCGCGAGAACGGCTACGTCCAAGACCTGTTCCAGCGCCGCCGCTACCTGCCCGACATCAACGCCAAAGCCTTCCCGGTGCGCGAGGCTGCCGAACGCGCCGCGATCAACATGCCGATTCAGGGCACGTCCGCCGGGATTATCAAACGCGCCATGATCTCCCTGCACCCCGAACTCGAGGCGCTTGGTGCGAGGTTATTGTTGCAGGTTCACGACGAACTGGTGATCGAAACGCCGGAAGATCGCATCGAAGAAGTCTCGAGCGTGGTGAAGCGCATCATGGAGGACGCCTTCCCGCTCGAGGTTCCGCTCGGGGTGGGCGTGGGCGTGGGTGACACGTGGTTCGACGCGCATTGATTGCCTGACGAGGTGACTCGAGGTGAAATATTCCTCGAGATTCACTCCGCTTTACTGCTCGAAGCTTGATGTAATTACGCCACTCAAGTCAGTACAATCGGCGTATCTCTCAGGTTGTAGGAGGCGCACGATGCTGGACGATCTTCAAATTTCAGAGCAGGAGAAGACGCATTTCAAAGCGCTGCTCCGCGACGACCCGCAAGCCAACCTGGAGGAGCGATACGCGTTCTTCGAGGACTACAATCCCGATTATTGCAGGCAACGTTTCGGGTTCGTGCCGCAACTCTTCGCGCAGGACTGGATGGTGATCGGTCTGGAAGCAGAGGGCTTCTCATACACGGCTGGGTTGTACTACCGGTACGACCATCCCGAAATTCTCTTGGAATCCGGCCCAAGAGACATGCTGGAGCGGATGCACATTCTGAACACGATTGGCGTGTTGGTGCGGGACGGCGGTCGGCTCGAGTTGGGACGCGAACTCGCGCCGGTCATCTTTGCCGACAGTTTGTTTCAGGTGAATTCACTGATTTTTCGGGCGTACTCGGAGGCTGATTTCCAGCGTACCCCGTGCGGCTATCTGTTTTCGTTCTATCAATTCTTTAAGGATGAACTCTTTGAGGACGGCAACGACATCCCGGTAGTGGTCGCCGAATTGGATAACCCGGCAGACCTGGCGAGCATTGACGCACGGCTCGAGCAATTCGTCAGCGCGAAGCTACAACTGAAGGACGTTTGAGACAGCCTCGCGCATCTCGAGAATGCCGCAAGTGAAACAGGAGAACCCGTGAAGGTTCTCCTGCACTTATTTGGAAATCAGAGAAAGCGTTTGACGATAGGGCAGTTCACGATGAACCCCGTGGAGCCGAAGCGCGCTCCGCCCGGTCCGGTGATCCAACCGCGCTGCACCAGTCCGAGCATCTGGAACTCCTCGATCACCCTCGAGCGGTACCCCTTGGCGACGGCATCCTTGGTCCACTCGCCGACGTTCAGGTCCCACATTGGGCTGTAATCGGTGGCGACCGTTGGGATACCACCGAGGACGTTGAGCGGCCCAGGGCCCTCGCTCGAGAGGGCGCTGTTGAAGCCCTGGCGCTGCGGGTTGTCGCGGCCCGTGGGTCCGTTGACCAGGGCGAACAGCCGTTCGACGCCGCTGAAGGCGCTGTCATCGCGGCCGACCGGGATGTCGCTCAGGGCCGGAGCCAGGGTGACGTTTTCCATTGCGGCGGGCAGCGCGTTGTTGGCGTCCAAGCTGAGGTACAGCACCGGCTTAGAGAAGCTGAAACCGGGGGTCAACGCCAGCGTGACCGTGCCGCCGTTGCCCTCCGGGCAAATCGAGATCACCTTGTCGTGAACCAGTTTGTAATTGACGGTCTTGTTGCAGAAGTTGATCTGATCGGCGCTGACGTTGAAGGCCACAATCGGGGCGTTGTAAATGAAGCCGCCCGCGTTTTCCACGCGGACCAGCGGGCTGTAATTGGCATCCCCGACCGCGCCGGGTTTGAACTCGGCGGGCGGAAAGGGATTCGGCTGTGCGGCGGGCTTGAGGACGTGCTCGGGGCTGAAGTCAACCGTGCCAGACTCGAAGGTTAAGGTACCGTTCTTTTCCAGACGGGCATTCCGGGCCGCCTTGCCGACATTGGCGTAGGTCAGCTTGGCGGAGTAGTTCAATCCCAGCGCATCGGCGTTGCCCTTGTCGTTGGTGTCGGTCAGCACGTACCAGACGCTCTTGCCGTCCTTGGTCTGACCGCGATACAGCGGTAGGGTGATCGTGCCCTTGTCCTCGTCAATCGTGCCGGATTTCAGGAGTTGCACCGGCCCGACCAATTCCTTCTGGACGCTCGAGGGGGCGGGACCGAAGTAGGTCAAGGGTACGTCAGCACCAATCGAGGGTGGCGCGGGCTGAGTGTCGTTGTCGCCGCCGCTCTGGGCAAACACGAGACCCGCCACGGCGACGAGGGCCGCGACCGAAAGTCCGGCGCTGACCTGGGAGCGAAGAGGGCGTTTGAAATGAGACATGAAGACCCTTTCTGAACTGACGAACCGGGAGAGCGAGAACCTGGTGTCACCGAACAAGGAAACCCCCACAGACGATTCCTGTGGACGGCCATGATGCAAACTGAGGAGGGTAATTTCTGGGTAATGCTGTGATTCAAAGAGAGTTTGTAGTACTCAACTCAGTCAGCCGCTGCTCGAGGACTGGTGGTTACCCGAGTCAGGCGTGAGGCTCAGCTCTCGAAGCGCAGGGCTTTGCCGTAAGCCGCTCGTGCCATGACAGCCGCTGACCAGGCCCCGAGCCGTTCCAGCAGCCGCACAATCCCCCGGTGCGCCACCTCGAGCAGTGGCTCGAGTTGCACCGCTCGGTGATAGACACTGAGTGCCGCCTGCGGGTTATCGCGTTCTAAGGTTTCCGCGAGGCGGAGCGCGATCTCTAGGGCGGTATCTAACAGTTTGGTGCGTCGTAACGCGGCCCATTCGCTCGTCACGGCGGGCAGGAATTCGCCGCGATACACTTCCAGCGCAGCTTGGAGCTGATCGGCTGAGGCGGGCTGGGCAACCGCCTCGAGCGCGGCCACATCAGTGCTGATCTCGAATTGCGCGGAGAGCCGGTAACGCCCGTCCTGAAACACCAACGGGTTGAAGTTCAGTTGCCCGGCGGCGCTCAGCGCGGCGCGGGTGCGGCGGACTACGACTCGGAAATACTCGAGGTGGCTTGGAGAGCGCGATCCGTCCCAGAGGGCGTTGACGATTTGTTCGCGGGTAGCGGACCCGTGTAACGCCAACCAGACGATCAGCTCGCCGCAACGTGCGAAGGGGAGGCGAACAGGTTCATCGTTGAGCCGGATCTCCAAGGCCGCGAAGGTGCGGATCACGAGCTGAACGGGTTCGGTGACCACAGGTCTGAGCTTTTCGAGACGCGCTCTCGCCGCCGCCCACAGACTCTGTTTGTTGGCTGGCAGGGTGACAGACACCTGAAGCTCTGCGTGTTCCACCTCGAGCCTGGCCAGGCTGTCCAGGAACTGTGAAACGCGGTTCACAAGGTCTGCTGGTACGGAGACTGTTTCGATGAGCTTTGGGCGCAGCTTGGTGATTGTTTTTCGTTTCAGGGAACGAAAGCTACGTGTTCTGAATTTGGACATGAGAAACCTTCGAGTCGGGTGTCGGCGGCGTGTTTAAGGTGGCGCTGACTTCGATTTAAGTCAGTCAACTAGCTTAAATTACGCACTGTCCACCTCGAAGGTTCAAATACGGTTTCATCGGCTTTACAACTGATAAAAATCCATGAGCCGTTGCTTGGAAATCAGATTTTCAAGTGGTAGCGAATTTGGATCTCTCAAGCGCAATGCGTAGAATCCCAAGGTGTCCGTGCCGCCCTCCTCCGAAGACAAAGACCTCATCCCGCCGGAGCCTGAAACCGTTCCCTCGAGCGAGCCGCCGATCACGCCCCTGGCGCGGCGTCTGGCAGAAGAGAACGCGCTCGAGTGGCAGAAGTTCAAGGGTTCTGGAAAAAACGGTCTCATCACCGAGCGCGACCTGCTCGAGCATCTGGCATCAATCATGCGAGACGAAACACCCGAGGCTGCAAGTTTCGAGAGACCACCCCAGCCAAAGCCGCTCGAGACGCGGCCACCCACCAGAGCGAAACCATTCTGGACGCGCTTCTTGCGCGAAGTCGTTTTGGAGACGCTGCTTCCCGCGTGGCTGTTCGTGACCTTCGTGTTGATCCCGGTCGGAGTGCGCGGCGAGAGCATGGAACCCACGCTGAACAGCGGCGATTACCTGATCGTCTTGAAAGCCGAGCGCTGGCTGGCCGCCTGGGGCTTGCGCCCGGAGTACATCCACCGAGGCGACATCATCGTGACCAAGGCTCCCGCCGACAATCCGTCGTCCACTGAGCCACTCGCACGCTTTTTGGAATCGTTGCCATTGGTTGGGAACCTGAACTGGAACGCCTTTCGAGACACGCGCTTTCGCCCGTACCTGATTAAGCGCGTGATCGGCCTGCCCGGCGACACCGTGGAGGTGAAGGCGGGACAGGTCTACATCAACGATGCCAAAATAATTGAGCCGTACATCAGCGCCGCCAGAGGGCTGGACGACGCGATGAAAACCGTGGTGCGACCCGGCAGCTATTACGTGATGGGCGACAACCGCGCTCGGGGAGCCAGCCTGGACTCGAGGGCGTTCGGGTTGGTGCTAGCGGCGGACGTGTCCGGGCGGGCGGTGCTGAGGCTGTGGCCACTGACGCGGTTCGGGTCACCGTGAGGCTCGAGCACATCGCCATCGTGAGAGTGCAAGATTCACGTTCAGGTCAGCACCACGATTTTGCCGCCCGCCCGGTTCTCTTCCATGAGGCGGTGCGCTTCGACGATCTGGTTCAGATGGAAGGTTGCACCCGTCTGAAACGGCAGGCTTCCCGCTGCGATCTGCGCCGCGAGAGCTGTCATCGGCGTGTCCATGAAGTCCTCTGCCGTACCACTGTACGAGGTTAGGCAGACGTTGCTCGGGATGCCTTCCATCGGGTTGAAGCCGTCCAGCGTCCAACGGTTGCCAACGATCCCGGTCATGCTGACGATGCCGTGCGGTTTCACGAAACGCAACGAGTCCAGCAGCGTCGCGGTTCCGACCAACTCGAGAACCTTGTCCACGCCGTCCGGGTAAACAGCTCTAACCTGATCCTCGAGGATGCCGGTGTCAATGAAGACGTGTTCCGCGCCATTGGTGCGGAGTAACGCTTCTCGCTCAGGGTTGCGCGTCGTCGCGGACACGACCGCTCCGTGTTGCCGGGCGATGGCTGCCGCCGCTAACCCAACCGAAGTCGTACCGCCCCGGATCAACAGGCGATCCCCCGCCACTAGCCGCAACGATTTGAACAGTGATCCCCAAGCGGTTTGAAGCATTTCCGGCAATCCACCGAGCACCTCCCAGGGGAGCTGCGTGCGGATAGCTTGAACCTGATGAGCAGGCACGAGGGTGTACTCGGCGTAGCCGCCATCGAAATCCCGGCCCATGCCACCCATGACCGTGGCCACCACGTCGCCCGGCGCGAACTCACCGCCCGGTGCGACCAAAACCGTACCAACCGCCTCAATCCCGAGGATGCGCGGGAACCTGACGCCCGGCGAATGACCCTGCCGGGTGTACAGCTCCGAACGGTTCAAACCAAACGCCCTGACGCGGATCAGCACCTGACCGGGTTGCGCCTCGGGGATCGGGCGACGCTCGAGTTTCAAAACCTCTGGGCCGCCCGGTTCGTGAATGACGACGGCGTTCATGCTGTTCATAGCGACTCCGTTGGGCACAGGACGAGCATTTTAAAGACTCGAGCCAGGTTTGGTTCTTGGATGAGTAGATTTGGATTTACTTCGTCAAGCCGATCTGCTTGGCGTAGGTTTGGTTGTCCCAGAACAAAAACTCCTCTGCCATGAGGCCGTTCTCCCAGCGACTGATCGTCGCCATCGGCAGTTTGAACGCCTTCCCAGTCGGGGCGATAGACTCCCCGTTGCCAATTGGCAGCGGCTTGGTGAACGTCCCCTCGAAGACGCCGGTGACGGCCGTCAGATCGCCGCAACCGATACGAACAGGATGCTCCAGAATACGGGTGTCAGGGGCGTGAACGAACAGCGCCTTCAGGTCCTTGATGTGGACATCAATCCCGGTCGTGGTGTGCCCGTCCGGCCAGTGAACGATCACGTTCTTGGCGTGGCTTTCTCCCAGACGATCCCATTTCTGATTGGTGAAGACATCGAAATCCAGAGTATCGAAGGTGGCAAGGTGTCCCTTCTCGAGTCCCAACGCCTTATTTTTGAGTTGATCCGGTGTGCAGGTCAGTCCGATCTTGCCCACAGGTGCGCCGGATTGGGCGAGCAGGCTCGAGCCTCCTCCGATCAGCAGGGCAACAGCAGCGGCAAAACTATACAGAACGTTCTTATTCATGATGGTTTCCTTGTACTTTCAATTTGAGGTTGAGGGTTTGGGCTACCAGATCGGGTCCAGCGATGGAGACCGGGCTGCGGCGCTGATGTGTGACGAAAAACAGGTCAGCGACGCGTTTTCAAAAGGGGTGTACTCGCACACTCGAGGTTATCGTGAGGGTTTTCAGAGCAATGTTTTCCTTTCATTCTGGCCGTGTTGACCGGAAGGTGTCGGGTTTGCCCAGCAGACCGGCTTCAGGCTGTGCTGAAGTCTCGAGACAGAGCGCGGTTCTGAGACAGATCGCAGTCCGGAAACAGATCGCAGCCCTGAGACAGAGCGCAGCCCTGAGACAGAGTGTAGTTCGGTGGGTTCAACCTGAGAAGTTCAGCCTTCCGCTACAACTGTCGAAAATCCGACGTGCGCTCCGATACACGCCCAGCACCTTGCCGGAAATCCCGAGGCGTCTGACCGCTCCGCGTGCGAAACCACTGGCTGAACTGGGTCGCGGTTGGAAAGTTCAGTTCCTCAGCGATTCGTTCCACCGGTTGACTGGTGAACGTCAAAAGCCGCTTGGCCTCGAGCAGCACCCGTTCTTGGAGCCACGCCTCTGGAGTTTTTCCGGTCGCACGACGCACCACCCGCGCCAGATGGTCGGCGGTGATGTTCAGCAACTCGGCGTAATAGCTTACGGGATGGCGTTGCAGTGCGCTCTCGGCGATGTGCAGGCGAAACAGCCTGGAAAGGCGCAGGTCGGCATTCTGCGTCTGCGTCAACAGGGGAACTGAGGCATCCATCTCGAGGGTGGCCGCTTCGGCCAGAATCGCGTGCAGATACGCCAGCAGCAGCCCCTCGCGTCCGCGCGGCAAGGACAGCCAGCTTCGGTTGGGATCGTGCGCGGCCGACTGCGTGTAGCGCTCCCAAACCTGTTGGAAGAGGGTATCCAACGCCGTGCCAACCTCGGGTGTGGCGCTGATGACGGTGCTGCCATCGGGTGTGAAGCATGGCAGGTCGGTGACAAGCCGCACATCGAGCGCACCGCCCGTGAACACCTCGGGGATAAACCCTAATAAGGTGATGTGTGTGTCCGGTTCTGGGCGTTCCCACCAAGTCACCTGTCCGGGGGCCGTGCAGACTAGCGACCCTGGAGCAATCTCGAGACGTTTGCCATCGCAGTTGAGCGTCGCCGCACCGCCACGCAACCAGCTCAGTCCATAAAACGTGTATCGGTGCGCTCCGCGAATCGGCGAATCAGCGATCGGATAGGCGGCCACGAACAAACGCGCCCCATCCTGCAAGGTCACTTCTGGGATATTGAACAAGCCTCGAGGCATGTCCACAGTTTTAAGGCTTAGGAACGGTCTCGTCTAGCAGAGCCTTCGGTTGACTCCCAGCCAGGAGGTGTTTTATTTGACCTGTGCTACGCTTCCCTTCTGATTACCACAGGAGGGTTTATGAAGCGTTTTCTGGTCTGGCTTCTGGCTTTCGGCTTTTTCGGCGGAGTGTCCCTGGCTGCCCCGCCCGACATCTTCGTGGCGTACCCGCCGGACAAATACGAGGTCGCCTTCGATCACGTGCTCTTGGAAGGTTCCGTGACGCCCGGTGCGGATTTGACGATCAACGGCACGAAGATAGACGTGGGCGCGGACGGTTTGTTCATCGAATGGTTCCCGCTGCAACCGGGCCTCAACAAGCTCTCCATGCAGACGAAGCTGGGTTCCGAAACCGGTTCCTTGGAGTATCAGATCACCTCCAACATCCCGAAGCCTATCCCGGAGCAACCCACGACACTCGTGGAGGACAGCATCGTGCCGTGGGGCGATCATGTTTTCTACACCGTCAGCAGCGGCGTGTTGCAAGTTGCCTTTCAAGGTTCCCCGAAGGGTGAAGCCAGCTTCAAGATCGGGGATCGCGGTCCGTTCAAAATGCTCGAGACGGTCGCGGCGGACTTTCCCGGTTTCAGCCTGCCGGGTGGAGCCTCGGCGTTGGCGGGGCAGTACCAGGGGTCGTACACGCTGCAACCCGGTGACACCTTTGACGCGCAGAGCGTCACCGTCTCCTTGAAGGGAACCGACGGGCAGACGGTCACCAAGATCGCGCCGGGCAAACTGACCGCCAAAGCCGGTCAACCTCGAGTCGGAATCTTCACCGGGGAACCGACACCGGGCGGGGCCTCGAGCGGGACGAACAACGCTCGGAACGGCGTCGGGAATGCCTATGTGCTCTACCCCCGGAAGGGCGCGAAGTTCACCGTCGTCGGCGAGGAGTACAACACGTACCGCTGCCAGTTGAACTCCGGGCAGATCGTCTTCGTTCGTAAAGACCGGATGCGGCTCTTGGCTGAGGGCGCGGCCGTGCCAGAGCAGGTCTTTACCAATATCCGCACCCGCCGCGTGCCGGGCGCGACTCAGGTGCGCTTTGAAACCTCCGATATCGTGCCGCACTGGATAGACGAGGCGGATGGGTTTTTGGAAGTCAAGCTCTACTACACCAAGGGCGACGTGGATTACATCGTCTACGCCACCCAAGACCCGACGGTTGGCGACATCCGCTGGTACACCGATCAGGACAATCTCTTCACCGCCAAGATTAGCCTCAAAGGGCGTCAGCTCTGGGGCTACAAAGCCTATTTCGACGGTAACACTTTCGTGCTAGAAATCCGCGACTCACCCAAAGTTCCTAACATCGCCCGCCCGCTCGAGGGGCAGAAGATCACGGTTGATCCCGGTCACGGCGGCGAGGATACCGGCGGTGCTGGACCGCTCCGCAAACCCGAGAAGGGCATCACCCTGGAGCTTGGTTTGAAACTCGCAGCCGCCCTCCGCGCTCGAGGGGCGGAGGTGACCCTGACCCGCGAGACCGACGTGGAGATTGACCTGTTCCAGCGCAGCCTGATTGCCGACAAAGCGGGTTCCAGCAGCTTCGTCTCCATTCACAACAACGCCCTCCCGGACGGCGTGGACCCGAAAACCTCGAAGGGCTGGGGATCGTATTACTTCAATCCGATGGCGAGGGGCTTGGCGCAAGCGATTCAACTTCAAGCGCTCGCAGTCGTGTCAGAAATGGGTGACGACGGTGTGCATTACCAGAACCTGGCCGTGACCCGCCCGACGCAGATACCGCAAGTCCTGATCGAAACCGGCTTTCTGACCAACAAGGACAACCTCCGCCTGCTGATGAACCCCAAGGACCAGGACCGAATCGTGAACGCGATCGCTCGAGGATTAGAGAACTTCTACCGCGACGGACGAAGCCGCTGACCCAAACCATCACTTCGAGCCTGTTATGCCGTGCTGTCTCTCTCACAGAGATAGGTCCTCGCTTCAACGAGAGGTGAGAGAAGGGTTGTGCCCCGCACACCGAGAGATAGTACGCGGAGCGAGCTGCCCTTGACCTTCGTCTCGAGAAATATTGCTTGGAATGTCTCGAGCAGCGGCGTTGGTGGCCGGGCGAACCGTCCCTACGAAACGCGTGGACTCGAGGGTTCATTGCCAGCTCGAGCGGCATCAATTCCCGAGCTTAGTTCAAGGCGCGAACGCCTGTCATTCGCGTTGCTCCCTTCGGGTGGGCGCTGAACGTGCTTTGAGGAACGGCTTGCTTGGTGCGCTTCGAGTCTCATCGGGGGGTCGTTGGCGGTGCGCTCAAAGTGAGGTTTGGACTGGCGTTCGGCGCGACTGAACCCCGAGTAAAAGACGATCACGGTCGCCTCAACCGCGTGCGGCGCGGGGTTCTGGCTCGAGTTGTAGCGCTAGATTTTTCAGGAAACGGGCGAGGCGACAGCGAAGCGAGACTTTCTGAGTGTTCAGGGCACGCATCGTCCGAGCTTCGTCCAGCAGTGTTTCGATTTGACACTTGGCGATCTCGAGGTGGGATTGCATGGGATTCATCTCGTACCTCCTGCTTCTTGAATAGAATATAAAACCAATCTTTCTATTCTGTCAAGTCTGTTTTCTAGTTAATTTGGCGTACCCGTCTGGGTCAAGTTCCTAATCTGGCTGATTCACAGCCTGAGACGCGGACGTTATGTATTGCCGCCGAGTAAGGCTGTTGTTGACCGGCATGAACTCGTGCAATACCCTGCCTAACCGCCTGGCGAGGTACCAGATTCCAAAGAGTCGAAACCCCTCGAGATTATTGTTCTGAGCTGAACATCTAGATTTTTATCGCAGCTCAGGTGCATGAAATTGACGAATTTCGCATACCGTGATATCTTATGTTTATCAGCGGCGAAGAGCCGCCTTTTTTATTGCCGTTTTCTTCGATCTTTCGGATCTCCCATGACCCCATCCGAACGCCCCGCCCGCCCGCATTTCGAGAACCCCGGCCTGATCCCCTCAGGTCTGGTGACGCAACGCCAACTGCTGGACCTGGGTCTCGAGTCATTACGATCCGCCGTGGCCACCGTGACGCTGGATGGACGACGCGAGTTGCTGTACGACCTCACGACCGCAGAACCCAGAATCGCGCCTGTGAGCTTGCCTAAAACCTCGAGGCAGTCCGCGCACAGAGAGGACGAACTGGTCCGACCGACTGAGCGTGTTAGCTTTACCGCCGCTCGAGACCGAGTGCGCGACTTGCTGGACCGCGAGGATGTTCTGGTGCTGGACACGGAAACCACGGGCGGCGGGCCGCGCTCGGAGATCATCGAAGTCGCGCTGATGGACACGACTGGCGCTGTCAAGTTCAACTCTTTGGTGCGTCCCAGCTCACGGATTCAACCCGGCGCACAAAGAGTTCACGGGCTGACCCAGCGCTCCCTCGAGGGTGCGCCGATGTGGTCGGAGCTGGACGAGGCTTTCCGCGAGGCGGTCACCGGGCGTACGGTGCTGGCGTACAACGTCGCGTTTGATCGCGGCATGGTGCGTCAGACGCGTGAACGGTACGCGTTGAAAGCGCCACTGTTGATTACGGAATGGGGCTGCGCCATGCGGCTGTACGCCGCGACGATCGGACGGCGGCAAATCGGTCTGGAACGGGCCGCGAAACTCGAGGGGGTGTTAACCGCGGCTCAGTCACATCGGGCGCTCGGGGATGTGCAATTAACGTTGGCGTTGTTACGAGCCTCGAGCGTGAAGCCTGTCTGAGTCTCGGGACATCGCAGTCAAACAGCTCGTGTAGCATCAACCATGAGCCGTGATGTCTTTGCGAGCGCCCGCCTCGAGATTTGCTGGGTTGTGGTGGTATGAACGGTGCTCGCCCGCGTTTCTCGGTGACGCTCTTCAACAGCCGCTACATGGTGATGCTGGCGGTGCTGACCCTGTACTTGCTGGCGGCGGTTTTATTTGGGTACGCCACGGTGAAAACCATCTACTCGTTGCCAGGCTTGCTGTCATCACTGTCGTCCAGCTCTTCAAAAGCGCTGATGCTGTTCGCGGTGGAAACCGCCGACCTGTTCTTGGTGGCGGTCGTCCTCTACGTGACCGCCGCCGGTCTGTACGCCCTATTCATCGGCAAGCGCCCGACCAGTCAGGACGGGACGACCGCCCGCTGGCTCGAGGTGGAAACGCTGGACGACCTGAAGCAAAACCTGATCGGTGTCGTCGTCGTGGCGATGTCGGTGTTGTTTCTGGGAATTTTAATCCGGGATGACACGAATCAAAATCTGCTCGAGGTCGGCGTTGGGATCGCCGCTCTGGTGGCGGCGCTGGGCTGGTACACCTCGCAGAAATCGAAGTCCAAAGAGGTGGATGCCAGGGTCAGTGAAACCAAGAACAACGCCCCGTGAGGCAAACCCAGCCGATATCACCAGCCGCTCGAGGCACGTTCGATCAGGTCCAGTACGAATTGGACTCGCGGCTGAATGTTATCGCCGCGCCAGCCTAAGTAAAGCTGATTGATGGGCGGGTCGGCTGGCTTGTGCAATTCGGTCAACGCACCCGCATGAACGGCGCTCTCAATCAGGTAACGCGGCAGCACCGTGACGCCCGCGCCAGCCACGGCGGCCAATTGGAGTGACCGCAAGTCTGGGACGACTAGGCTGGCACTGGCGGTTGGGAGCTTCCCGAAGACCTTGCGCCAGTAGCGCCGAATCAGCGGCAGCTCCTCGGCGTAAGAGAGCAGTGGAACGCCTGTTAGTATCTCCGCGCTCAAACCCGTTCTAGGAAAGCGCGTCAACCAAGTGCGACTGCCGACCAGCACCAGTTCCTCCTGGTACAACCGACTGAACTCCAACTTCGGATGGGATCGGCGTACCGTGAAGACCGCGATGTCCAGCGCACCCGCCAGCAGGTCGCGTTGTAACGCCTCGGGTTCTGCCAGTCGCACTCGCAGTTGAATCTCTTGAAGGTGCAGTCCAGGGAGCGCTGGCAGCAGCTTCGCGCCCAGAAACTCAGCCGGGCCACCCACAAAGACCGTGCCCGCCAGACCAGTCGCGCCGATCTTCAGCGAAGCCGCCAGCGTTTCCAGGGCATCCAGGTGAGGCTGAACCCGTCGCGCTAATTCATGGCCAGCGGCGGTCGGTGTCACCCCTCGAGCCACGCGGGTGAACAATTGCCGTTGCAATCGCGCCTCGAGTTGCTGGAGTTGCTTCGTCGCGGCCGGTTGCGTCAGGTTGACGCGCTCGGCGGCCCTAGAAACCGACCCAGTGCGGTACACGCTCAGAAAGGTGCGGAGCTGATTGAGGTTATCCATAAAAATTTGAATGGATAATATGACGAATTGCTATTTGCTTTATGACTAGAACTGCGCCTAACCTCAGCTTCGCTCGAGCGAGGGTGAACTCAACACTCGCTCTCGAGCAGAGGAGCCTCATGAAAAAAGTGCTGATGGTCTTAACCAGCCACGATGATCTCGGAGGGCTGCGAAAGACCGGCTACTACGTGTCCGAAGCCGCGCATCCATACATGGTCTTCAAGGCTCAGGGGTACAGCTTGGAGTTCGTCAGCCCCGAGGGTGGTCAGCCGCCGATGGACGGTTTCAAGGCGGACGACCCTGAGCAGGTCGCGTTCCTGGAGGACAACAAGCTCGCCCTCGAGAACACCTTGACGCCACAGCAGGCGAACGCCGATCAATACGATGCGATTTTTTATGTCGGCGGTCACGGCACGATGTGGGATTTCCTCGATAACACCGAACTGGCCGTTATCGCTGCCCGAATCTACGAACGCGGTGGTGTCGTCGCCGCCGTCTGTCACGGCCCGGCTGCCCTGGTGAACGTGCGACTCTCGAGCGGCGAATTCCTGATCGCTGGGAAGACCATGACGGGCTTCACCAACGCGGAAGAGGCAGCCGTGAAACTGACCGAGGTCGTGCCGTTCTCGCTCGAGACGCGCCTGAAGGAGCGCGGTGCGCAGTACGTGGCGGGCCCCGATTTTCAGCCGAACATCCAGGTTTCCGAACACCTCGTCACAGGTCAGAACCCAGCCTCGGCTCGAGGGGTCGGGCAGGCGGTCGTGGACCTGCTCCAAGGTTGAGCGCTCTCACGAGTATGGAAGCCTACCTACCAAATGCCGGTATCTCGAGGAACCTAGGTATTAGAACCTCGTCGTTACCATAGGTCTGCCAACGGCTTTACAGCAGGACCAATTTCACCCTCGAGTCTTCTAAGCCCTCACCCATTCAGGAGGTTCACCATGAAACGCTTTCTTCCACTCGCAGCGGCAACCCTGGCACTCGCGGTCGGTGCGGTCGCCCAAACTGGATCGTTCACGCTGCAAAGCAGTGATATTCCAGCGGGTTCCACGATCAAGCTGGAACAGGTCGCCAACGGCTTCGGCTGCACTGGCGGCAACGTCTCACCCGCGCTGACCTGGACGGGTGCGCCCGCTGGCACGAAGAGCTTCGCGCTAATCCTGCACGACCCGGACGCACCGACCGGCGTCGGTGGCTTCACGCACTGGCTGGCGTACAACATCCCCGCGACGGCCACCGGTCTGGCAAAGGGTTCTAGCGGCAAGCCCGCCGCCCTCCCGGCAGGCACAGTGGAAGCAACAAACTCGGGCGGCGTAGTCGGCTTTTTCGGACCTTGCCCGCCCGTGGGTGACAAGCCGCACCGTTATATCTTCACGGTTTACGCGCTCAGCGTGGACAAGTTGAACATCCCCGCCACCGCCTCACAGGCCCTCGTTGGGTTCAACATCAATGGCAACGCGATTGGCAAGGCCGATTTCATCGGGTATTACGGGCGCTGAACCCGCTTCAGAACAGGCGAGGGGCTTCCCCTCGCCTGTTTTTGTATCTCAAAGTTCGGACCGATTATTCCATCTCTCAAAGTGATAAAACTCGAGGCATACAAAAACTGGCGCAGGTCTTGGTGGTCGGAGCAGCTCGAGAAGTTACAGCGTTCTCGAACTATGGTTTAGGTGAAATCAAAAACCTCGAGGAATCCGACCCTTGGAGATTGACCCTTTTAACCGAACAGACTCGTCAACTTCATGGCGAAGCTCATGTCCCCGGAAACCTTGAGCTTCCCAGTCATCGCGGCCATCATCGGGTTCAGTTCACCGTTCACCAGCTTGATGAAATCCGCGCTCGAGGTGGCAATCGCAATTCGTGGTTGCAGGCTGTGGGCTTCCGGTGCGCCCTCGATCAGCCCCGCACCGTTCTGACGGGCATCAATCGTGTAATCGGTCTGGTCTAGCCGCACGCCGATCACGGCGTTCAAGTCAGCTTTGACGCTATCGGTCAGTTTGGCGTTGAGGCTCTCCAGGACGGCTTTGGCATCACTCATGGTTTGCTCCTTTGCACTTTAATCCCGCCGAGTTTCAGGATGTGACGGTAATGCGCCTCTTCGACCGGCGTGATGGACAACCGGTTTCCGCGCCGCAACACCAGCATCCCCTCGAGGTTCGGATCGGCTTTCAACCCATCCAGCGTGATGAAATTCAATGCCTCGACCGCCTGAATGTCCACTTGCATCCAGCGCGGCGCTTCCGGTTTGGATTTCGCATCGTAGTAATCGCTGGCAACATCAAATTGGACAGTATCTGGGTACGCTTCCCGCGCGACTCGAGCCACGCCCGCGACGCCCGCCGGGGTGACGCTGCTGTGATAGAACAGCACGCCGTCGTCCAGGCGCATTTCAAGCATGTAATTGCGTGCCTGATAATTGCGAACGCCCTCCCAGCCCCCGGTACGATTCGGCGCGTCCCAAAGGGTTTGAAAGCCGTAGACATCCGGTTCGGATTTCATCAGCCAGTAGCGGCGCTTGCTGTTCTTGGCGGCGGTCACATCCGCGATTCTATCCGCTCGAGCACTCCAGAACAGAGTCACCTTTGAGGCTTTAATGCGCCCGCACACCTCTCGGAGAGGTGGTCTCGAGGTCACGCCGTTTCGGGTTTGCAAACACACGTTCGATACGCGTCATCGGTGTCAGGCCTATGCGTGCAATCGGTAATGCTCGAGACTGAGGTTCGGACGAGGGTCAGGTGAAACTCCCGCATCGCCCGACCCCCCGCCGCTCTCACAGACAGCGACCCCCTACTTCGCAGGGGGTAACTGGTAACTCGAGACTTTGTAGTTGCCCTCGAGTCTATCGTCTGATGGCTCGAAGGCAACAGTCGTGATTCTCAGGCTATCTCGAGCTGCTGGTCTTACAGCGTCGCCTCGGGGGCAACAGTTTCCAGACCAAACGCTTCTCCGACCGCCTTGTACGTCAGTTTGCCATCTCGAGTGTTGAGTCCGCGCATCAAGGCCGCGTCGGTTTTCAGCGCCTCGAGTCCGCCCGCAGCCAATTTGATCGCGTAGCCAATCGTCTGATTGGTGAGCGCAAAGGTGCTGGTGCGCGGGACCGCGCCGGGCATGTTGGCCACGCCGTAATGGACCACGCCGTCAATCACGTAGGTCGGGTCGTCGTGGGTGGTGGCGTGAATCGTTTCGACGCAACCGCCCTGATCTACGGCCACGTCTACGATCACGCTGCCTTCGGGCATGGTGTGGAGCATGTCGCGCGTAATCAGGTGCGGCGCTCGAGCACCGGGAATCAGCACGCCGCCCACGACCAGATCGGCCGTTTGGATCACCTCGCGGATGTTGGCCTCGTTGCTGGCGAAGGTCTGGACGCGCCCACCGAAAATATCGTCCAGGTAGGCCAGTCGGCGATGCGAGACATCCATGATGATGACTCGAGCGCCCATGCCAACCGCGATCTTGGCGGCGTTCGTGCCGACCACACCGCCGCCGAGGATCACGACCCGTCCCGGAATCACGCCGGGGACACCGCCGAGCAGCACGCCGCGCCCACCGTTGGGTTTCAGCAAGCAATCCGCGCCGACCTGCGGCGCGAGCCGCCCGGCGACCTCGGACATTGGGGTCAGGAGCGGCAGGCTGCCATCCTCCAACTGCACCGTTTCATAGGCAATCGCAGTCGTGCCGGAGCTAAGTAACACCTCAGTGAGCGGTTTGTCGGCGGCCAGGTGCAAATAGGTGAACAACAGTAGGTCGCGCCGCAAGAACGGAAATTCCTCGTGGACGGGTTCCTTGACTTTGACGACCATCTCCGCGCCCCAGGCGTCAGCCGCGTCTGGCACGATGGTGGCTCCCGCTTTCTGGTAATCCGCGTCCCCAATCCCACTACCGACGCCCGCGCCGCTCTGCACTAGCACGGTATGCCCGCGCCGCACCAGCGTGGCCGCGCCGCCGGGTGTCAACGCCACACGGTTTTCCTTGACTTTGATTTCCTTGGGAACGCCGACGATCATAGAACCTCCTGTGAATGAACCGGTCTCGAGGGTGATGATATTTATTGCTCTGAACGCTGAATCGGTGACATCAACTCGAGGGGTCTCGAGAGGGTGTCAGGTCTGACTGATTGGTTGAAAAACTGAGTTCCATAGTAAAAGGTCAAAGGTGCTTCGGGAAGAAGATTTGCACTATGAAATCCCAGAAAGTCTTTACGTTTCAGCTCTTATACTGCCCCCATGGCAACGAATGTAAATCCGCTAGACGATCTGTCATTAAAAATTCTTGAGGAATTGCAACGGGACGCGCGAGTCAGTTACAGCGCCTTGGCGCGCCGCGTTGGACTCTCCACGCCGACCGTGATCGAACGGATTCGTAAATTGGAGGACGCCGGGGTGATCGCTGGGTACGGCGTGCGGCTCAACCCTGAAGCGCTCGGATTGGGTGTCATGGCCTTGATCGAAGTCAAAACCAATCCGACCCAGTACCCAAAAGTCCTCGAGTTCGCTCAAAGGGTGGAGGCGGTCCGCGAATGCTACTTCGTGACGGGCGATTCGTCTTTTGTGGCGCGCATCCTGGTGAAATCCATAGACGAACTCCAGGGCTTAATCGAGCGCATGGGCATGTTCGGCGCGACCCGTACCAGCGTGGTTCTGTCACAACCGATCATCAAGAATCACTTGGACATTGCTGGAATGAAACGGGCTTGAACCACCGGTCATGCAGAGGCAGCTCGAGCTTTTCCTCGAGACGCCCAATCATCTGTTGTGGTGAGGACAGGCATCTCATCAGCTTTGCACCTGTTTGAGACTTTTCTCACGCTCGCTTCACGCGCGCTGTCCCACACCCCGTAGACTCGAACGCGGAATATATCCTGGCAGCATCAGATGGACTTGGAGGGTGAATGAGGGTACTCAAAGGCTTTTTGTTGGCATTCGCTTTTTTCGTGGGAGTTTCCACCGTTCCGGTGGTGGCGCAAACGCAACCAGCCGGAGCGATTGACGACATCATCGTGCAGGGCGCAAACGGTGCGACGATCTCAGATACCCTGGTTGGGCTGGTCAAGGTGTCCATCACCGTGTCCGTCGGCGATCCGGTCGCGGACGCCAAACCGGATGAACTCAAAGCGCAAATTCTCGAGACGGGCTTCTTCAAAGATGTCAAGGTTGAAGTGGTCGTGCGAAACGGTAAGAACGTCGTCCTCATCACCGTGGAACAGAACCCGGTGATCGGGGAGGTCAAATTCGTTGGCAGCAGCTTCCCGGCAGCTACCCTGGCGGGCTTCCTGGATCAGAACTTCAACATCGCCTCCGATGTGGTCGTCAACAACGCCAAACTAGAGCAGGCTCGAGCCGCGATTGGCCAGGCGTACCGTCAGAGCTTGCCATTCACCCCCGACGTGAAGCTGGAACTGTCTGCGGTCAAAGACGGCAAGGTCACGGTCACCTACACCATCAACGAGGCGGTATCTTTGAAATCCGTGACCGTGACCGGCGCGACGCTGGTTCCGACAGCCGATATCGAAGCGTTATTCAAACCGCTCACATCGGCAGGTAAGTTCGCGGTACCAACGTATTCAGAGGCCCTGCGAGGCGTGCAAGCCCTGTACGCCGCCAAGGGCTATCGCGGCAGCGGACCCAGCCTGGAAAAAACCGAATTAGCCGACGGGAAGCTCAGCATCGTCATCGTCGAGCTGAAAATCGCCGCGATAGATGCGACCGCCCTGGGGATTGCCCCGGAAGAGGTCGCGCTGAAAGTCGGGGATTTCTTCAACTACAACGCCCTCATCACGGAAACGCAACGGCTCTCCAAGGGTCGTACCAAGCAGGTCGGTATCAAAATCGAATCCGTCAGCGAGGGTAGCGTCATCGTCACCTTCACCCTGGGCGAGGATGTCACCGGACCGATCAGTGAAATTCGCATTGCGGGCAACACGGCCATCCCGACAGCGAAGCTACTGACGCTCTTGAAACAGAAAGTTGGCGATACCTACAACGCGCAGATCGCCGAACAGATTGACTTTCAGGCGGTCGCCCAGGCGTATCAGGACGCGGGATTGTTCATCGTGCCAACCGCCAAGGTCAACTACCTAGACGGCGTCTACACGATCACGGTTCTCGAGCAAAAGCTAGTGGGCTACGAGGTCGCTTGGACGGGACCGCACAAGACCAACGACCGCGTGATTCTGCGCGAAATGCCGCCTGTGGGTGGCCTGCTGGATTCCAACAAGATTCGTGGCGCGTTTCGCAAGATTCAGGAACTCGGGATTCTCAAGGATGCTCGACTGGACTTCAAGCTGCGCGACCCTGAGAAGCCCGACGAGGTTATCCTGATCTTACAACTCGAGGAGGGCAGCTCGCAGCAGTTCCTGCCGGGGATCAGCTTCAACACGCTGGAAGGCTGGTCAGGCAACATTTCTTATTCCGACACGAACGCCTGGGGTCTGGGTCACCGCATCAACGCCAGCTTCCAGGCGGGTCCGAACGATGCCGGTCAGGTTCTGTCCGGCGGGGCGTCGTACACGATTCCGTGGTTAGACATCAAGTTCCTGGATTTCCAGACCATCCGCACCGAGTTCAGCTTTTACGTATCCTCCAACATTGCGGGCGGCCGGGTCATCGCGCCGCAACCGGCACTGGTGGATAATCCACTGACGGCGGTCAACGAAGCCGATCCCAACCAGGGCTTGCAGCGTCAGTTCACCAGCCGCAACACGGGCTTTGGTATCAGCTTCGGACGGGAATTGTTCCAGAATTTCACGATTCGCCTCTCCTTTGACTTCCAGTACGAACAGAATTTCCTCGAGCGCAAGGACAACACGATCTATCCGACCTCGGACGCCACGGCGCAAGGGTTGCTGCCGCGCGACAACGTGACCGCCTTCACCCAGGTTTCCGGGGAGTACAACACCAAGAACCGCACCGACTTCCCCACAGCCGGTGTCGTGGTGAACGGCAGCGTCGGTTACGGCTTCGGGACGGAGGGTGTCGGCAGTTCCGCCCCGGCCGCCCTCTCTTGGGCGCAATCGCAGGTCGGGTTCAAGACCTACCTGGGCTTGGGTTGGGACAGCAAGGGCGAGCTGGGCATCGGCGGTGAGGATCGCAACTTCGCGCTAGCCTTCCGTTTCAACGCGGGCGTGATTCTCGGGGATGCCCCGAGCAGCCGCGTCTTTAGCATCGGCGGTGCGCCCGGCAACGACGCGGTCTCACTGCGCGGCTTTGATTTTCAGGACTTGCGCGGCGACGTGTACTACACCGGGTCGTTGGAATTGCGATACGACTTTGGGTTGAAGACCTCGTTCACCTACGGTTTGCTGGGCATCGCCTGGGTAGATTTCGGCAACGCTTGGGGCGGCACGAAGCAAGCCCGCAGGACGGGCATCGGTGAGGGCATTCAGTTCGGATACGGGCTGGGTGTGCAAATCAACCTGGGCTTCGGTCAACTGCTGCTGCCTGCGATTCGGCTGGATTACGGCTGGAGCGCTGTCAACCCCGGCGGGCGTTTCTACTTCCGCCTCGGTTTCCCGTTCTGAACTGGAAAACGGCTCTCGAGCGGTAAAAAACGAACCTCGAGTTGTGGAGCGGAGCTTCCCCTGGGAGGCTCCGCTCGCATTCGTATGACCAATGCCTCCGCTCAAACCGGTTAGGCTGGCATTGATGAACGCACGTTTCGCACCCGCCACGCGTCTGTTGTGGCGCGCCGGGGTTCTCGGGGCGCTCGAAGGGTTCGCACGGGCTGGCTTTCAAGCGTCCGAGGTCTGGGCGCAGCACCTCTGGGAGAGCGGCGTCAGCCCGGATGCGGTGGCGGTCAGGGCGGCGGAGCTGGGGTTCCGGTTGAGCCTGCACGCCCCGAGTTACGACTTGAATCCCTTGAGCAGCAACGTTGAGATTCGCAACGTCTCGCGGCGGCAGGTGCTGGAGAGTCTAGACACCGCCGCCCGGCTCGGGGCGGGTGTGGTCGTGGTCCATCCGGGTCAGGTCTCGAGCAGCACCGACGACCTAGAGGAGTACTGGGCGCGATTGTCAGAATACGCGGTGGGCTTGAACGCCAGGGCGAGCGAATTGGGTTTGACGGTGGCGCTCGAGGGGATGGAGAAGAAGCGCTTGCAGTTTGTGACCGGGATTCCCGCGCTGCAACGGCTAGCGCGCACCCTCGAGGAGCTGGGCGAGGCTGCCAGCAAGGTCGTGCTGGCGCTGGACATGGCGCACGCCGGGACGCTGGGCGATCCGCTGGACTTCCTAGGCGCGGTTCCCAGGGTCGGTCACGCGCACCTGAGCGATACCAGCGCTGAGAAAACGCACGCGCTGCTCGGTGAGGGACGGCTCGAGTTGCCACGGATCGTCCCGGCCCTGCTGGCGCGGATTGAGGCGACCGAACACGGGTTGATCGCCATCGAAGGGCGACTCTCAAGCGACGAACCGAGAGCCGTCAGCGTGGCCGCCGAGTACCTGCAACAGTTTTGATTCTGCCGGGTTTTGTTGTATCCTGTATACAATGCAAACCAGAACGTATCACTTCGCCCGTCCGGGACTGATCCGAGACGAGGTGTACGACCACCTCAAGCTGGAAATCTTGAGCGGTCAGCTCCCGAGCGGCTCGAGACTGGCGGAGATCGCGCTGGCGGAGCGTTTGGGGGTCAGTCGCACACCGATCCGCGAAGCCGTACAGCGTTTGGCGCAGGACGGACTCGTGGAGGTCGCCGCCAACAAGGGGGCACGGGTGCGCGGCGTCAGCGCCCAGGAGGTCGAAGATGTCTACGCCGTGCGTGAGGTGTTGGACGGACTGGCGGCGCGGCTCGCGGCTGAACACCGCAGTGGCAAGGACTTGAAAGCGATGAGTGCCGCGCTGGAAAAACTGGGTCGGGTGGGCGCGCAAGATTACGCCGCGCAGATCGCGTCCGATTTGGAGTTTCACAGCGCGGTCGCGGTCGCCTCACAGAACGCCTCGCTCGAGGCAACTTTGCGAACGCTCGGGCAGAGCGTGGCACGGGTCAAGCTCCTGACGAAGCAGTACAACCAGAGCGACGCCACGACAGCCGCGCACCGCCAGATTCTCATTGCGATCGAAGCCTTCGACGCGGACGCCGCCGAAGCCCATGCCAGAGCGCACGTGCGCGAGTTCCGCGCAATCGTTCTGAACGAACTCAGACCCGTACTCGGAGGCGGACATGCTTAACCTGGATCGGTTGTACCGGAGCGCCGTTCTCAGCGTGGCCGGAAACGGCAGCCTGAAGAATCTGGTGCAAACCAGAGGCTGGCGCATGGCCAGCCGCTTCGTGGCGGGGGAAAACCTGGGCAGCGCCTTGGACGCCGTGGAGCGCCTCGAGGCGGACGGCGTTCACGGCATCCTGGATCTGCTCGGCGAAATGGTCTCGAGCCGCGAGCAATCGGATCATTTCGTGCGGCAAATTTTGGAGATCTTCCCGGCGATTGCCGCCCGGACATTTCCGAAATACGTCTCCATCAAGCTTTCGCAGTTGGGCTTGGATGTCAGCTCGGAACTGGCGCTGGAAAACGGCCGCCAGATTCTGCGGGCCGCTAAGAGCGTCGGCAGTTTCGTGCGGGTAGACATGGAGGACAGCCCGAGAGTTGACAAGACCTTGGAGATTTTCCGCACCCTGCGCGGGGAATTTGATAACGTCGGGCTGGTGCTGCAAGCCATGCTGCGCCGCACCGAGACAGACCTGGAAGCTTTGAGCGACCTGAAACCGAACTTGCGAATCGTCAAGGGCGCGTACCTCGAGCCGCCAGAGCTGGCATACCCGGACAAAGCCGTCGTGGACCACCAGTACCGCCGCCTGGTCTACGCCAACCTGGAAAAGGGTAATCACACCGCGATCGCCACGCACGACCCGAGCATCATCGCGGATGTGAAACTGTTCACCGAGAAAAGCAAGATTCCTAAAACCCAGTTCGAGTTTCAACTCTTGTACGGGATTCGCCGCGACCTGCAAAAGCAACTGGCGGGGGAAGGGTACACCGTGCGCGCCTACATTCCCTACGGTAAGGACTGGTACGCCTACTTTAGTCGCCGCATCGCGGAACGTCCCAGCAACGCACTGTTCGTGCTGCGCGGCATGGTCCAGGGCTAAACTGTTCAGGGCTGAACGGTTTAGGGTAGCTCGAGGTCAGGCAGTTCCCGAGGAAACCGATATAACGATGCGAATTCTTGATGCCGCCGCGACGATAGCCGCCTTGCCGTACCCTGCCCTGAGCGCCGCGATCCACGACGTGCTGCTGGACACGCACGCCCGTGCGCCGGAGCGCTCCCGGCTCGAGCTACGCGGCGGCGTGCTGCTGTTGATGCCCGCGCTGGACGCGGAATTCGCGGTCACGAAACTCGTCACGGTTCACGCGGGCAACTCCGCGCTGCCAACAGTTCAGGGCGAGGTGATCCTGATGCGAGCCGACACCGGCGAGCGTTTATTGATGCTGGATGGCGTGACCGTCACCGCGCGACGCACGGCCGCCGTCAGCCTACTGGCGGCGCAACACCTCGCGCCAACCAAAGCCGGTAACCTGCTCGTCGTCGGCAGTGGGTCGCAAGCCAGAAGCCATCTCGAGGCGTTCGGTGAAAACCTAGAACTGGGAAAAATCTGGGTCTCGAGTCGGAACTTCGCGCACGCCGAAAAACTGGCGGCGGAGTTCGGGGCGGTCGCCATCCACGATCCCGCCGAGGTGATCGAAGACGCCGACTTTATCTGCACCACCACGAACGCCAACGCACCCGTCATCCCGAACAACGTCAAACCCTCTGCCTTCATCGCCGCCGTCGGCGCGTATCGCCCGGACATGCTCGAGATTCCGCCCACCATCACCCGTCGCGCTCGAGTCGTCGTGGATGATTTGATTGGAGCGCGGAGCGAAGCCGGAGATCTGATTCAGGCGGGTCTCGAGTGGGGCAATGTCGAAAGCCTGCAAGCTGTCGTTGGGTCGCAGCACGTTGCGCCCGCCACACAACAGCCGGTTCTCTTCAAAAGCGTCGGTTGCGCCCTGTGGGATTTAGCGGCGGCAAGACTCGCCTATCAGGTTGAATTATCAGGCAGAAGGAGCACAATGAACCCATGAGCTTACTCGAGATGCAAAAGCAAATCCTGGAACTCCCTCGAGCCGACCAGGTGGCCCTGGCTGCCTTTATCAACGAGGTCACACGCCCCGTCAACGCCGAATTGGACCGCGAGTGGTTGGAAACCGTTGCGACTCGTGCGGCCCGATTACGTTCTGGGGAAACCCAAGGCGTTCCGCTCGAGGAAGTCATGAATGAACTTAAGCGTCATCTTTGAACTCGAGGCACGAGTTGAACTGATCAGAATATCCGAGTCGTATCGCGCGCGCTCACCCGAACTGGCGGCTCAGTTTTACCTGGCGCTTGAAGCCTGCTTTGAGAACATCCGCCTTTTTCCAGAGGCGTTCAAGCTCGTCAAGTTCGGTGTGCGCCGAATTCATCTCGAGGGATTTCCGTACATCGTTTACTACGTGGTTGATCCCGATGCGATCTTCATTTACGCCATCGTTCACAACAAGCAGGATCAAGATTACTGGCACTCACGCTTTGATCCAACCCGAGGAGAACCATGAACTTACCCGAGTACCGCAACGAAGCCTACGCCGATTACACCGTCCCCGACAACGCCGCCGCCTACCGCACCGCGTTGGAAAAAGTCGCGTCGGAACTCGGGCGGGATTACCCACTCATCATCGGCGACCGGCGTCTCATGCTGGATAACAAAATCGCCTCGGTCAATCCGAACAGACCATTGCAAACCATCGGTCGCGTCTCGAGCGCCACCCCGGAACACGCGGAGATGGCGCTGGACGTGGCCTGGAAAACCTTCCAGACCTGGAAGAACGTACCGCTCGAGGAGCGCGTGGCGACTATCGTGCGAGCGGCCGGTCTGATCCGTGAGCGCAAACTGGAATTCAACGCTTGGCTGACCTATGAAGTCGGTAAGAACTACGCCGAGGCCGAAGGCGAGACCGCCGAAGCGATTGACTTCTTGGAGTATTATGCCCGCCAAGCCTTGACGCTGCTGCAACCGATCAAGACCTATCAGTTGCCGCAGGAACACGATCACGCCGAGTACATCCCGCTCGGGGTCGGGGTCAGCATCACGCCGTGGAACTTCCCGCTGGCGATCTTCCTAGGGCAAGCCTGCGCCCCGATCATTGCGGGCAACACGATGATTGTCAAACCCGCCGAGGACAGCGCGATCATCGCGTACAAGGCGATTGAACTCTTGCTCGAGGCGGGACTGCCTCACGGTGTCGTGAACTACTTGCCCGGTCTGGGTGAGACTGTCGGCGACGCGCTGGTCAAGCACCCGAGGACGCGCTTCATCAACTTCACCGGCAGCAAAAACGTCGGGTTGTACATCAACGCCGAAGCCGCCAAGGTTCTGCCCGGTCAGCGCTGGATCAAGCGTGTCACGCTAGAACTCGGCGGCAAGGACGGCATGATCGTGGACGAAACCGCCGACCTCGAGGCAGCCGCCAACGCCGCTGTCGCCGGGGCGTTCGGTTTCGCCGGGCAGAAATGCAGCGCCCTGTCGCGCCTGATCGTCGTGGAAAGCGTCTACCCAGATCTGCTCGAGCGGGTGACGCAGAAGGTCAAGGCGCTCTCCGCTGGCGACCCGCTCGACAACGCACAGGTAAACGCCGTCATCAATCAGGAATCCTTGGACAAGGCTCGCGGTTACCTCGAGATCGCAGCGAGTGAAGGCCGGGTCACGACGGGTGGGGGTGCCACGCACAACCCCGAGACTGACGGGTACTTCGTACAACCGACGGTCGTGGCGGACGTGAAACCGGGGGCGCGGCTAGCGCAGGAGGAAATCTTCGCCCCGATTCTGTCCGTGATTCCCGTGGCAGATTTTGACGAGGCGCTGCATGTCGTGAACGACACCGATTACGGTTTGACGGGCGGATTGTTCTCTACGGACGAAAGCCGTTTGCAGCGCGCCGAGAAGGAACTTCATGTCGGCAACTTGTACTTGAACCGCAAGATCACTGGCGCGATGGTTGGGTGCCACCCGTTTGGCGGCTTTAACCTGAGCGGCACGGATTCTAAGGGCGGCGGACCGGATTACCTGCTGCATTTCGTGCAGATGAAAAGCATCGCCCGAAAGATCTGAGGTCTTTGAGCGATAGACTCACGTTTTGGGCGTTTCAGAGGCTCATGCTGCAACACGTTACCAATGACCACGACAATCACCCAACGTGATATTCAGCAGGGCATCAGAAGGCTAGGGCTTTCTGGTCGCCCGCTATGCCTCCATGCCTCGTTAAGCTCATTTGGTCCTGTTGTGGATGGTCCCGAAGCTGTGCTCGAGGCGTTCTTGGAAGAAGATTGCACAGTGGTTGTACCAGCTTTTTCGTGGACTTTTGCCGTACCACCTCCACTGCATCTCCGCCCGGCGCGTAACGGCTGGAACTACCAGGATTTCTCCAATCCAATCATGGCAGTCCAGCAAATCTACACTCCGGCCTCGCTATCCATTGACAGAGACATGGGACTTATTGCGGCAACGGTTGTCACTCGACCTGACCGTGCGCGTGGAAATCACCCGCTCTGTTCGTTCGCTGCGATAGGACCTTTGGCGCAAGACGTAACGATTGGTCAATCGCCCCAGAACGTGTATGCACCTCTGATTGCTTTAACCCAAAACAATGGCGCTGTTGTGTTGATGGGCGTTGGACTCGAGAAGATGACACTGTTGCATCTTGCCGAAAAGACGGCTGGACGCACTCTCTTTAGACGCTGGGCGAAGGACGTACATGGGCAAAGTATGTCCGTTGAGGCTGGTAGTTGCTCGAATGGTTTCGATAATCTGGAAAGTGATCTTCAACCCTTGTTCAGTAAAGTCTTGATAGGACAAAGCAACTGGCAAACTTGTTCCGCCCATCAAGCTCTGAGCGCCGCAACACTCGTCATTCGGAGTACCCCTGGTGTGACCCAATGCAGCAACCCAACCTGTGAGCGCTGCAATGATGCAATCGCAGGCGGTCCGATATTGCTCCCGTAGCATTCCGCTAACGCTTCACTTCCAATTGCGGCTAATGAGCGTGACCCTGTTAGCGATGACCCACAGTGATGTTGGATGTCAATCTCTTAAACCTTCTGTGTTCCGAGCGCAGTTCGGGTATCATTCACCCGCAAATCCCAGGCTCGAGAGAAACGCCATGCTGCTCTGCTTGACATCCAACATTGAGTACTGCGCGACGACTGACACCTTGCTACGAAGTCGCAACGAGTACGGCGTTTCTCTGGAAAGTTCGTACACCCTGAGCCGCTCGGGTTGGTCCGAGCCCAGGCTGATAGAAATCTCGAGCCTCAGGTCACGGTCCTCGAAATAAAAATTCAGACTCGAGCACCATCAGGCGTATCTATCTCCTCTTTAGAGGTCGAGGCGCACTCGAGCGGCGCACGAGGACTAGGCTGTCGCTACGACCAGCCGAATGTCCATGCTCTTTAAGGCCTCGGTCACGTCTGGCTGAGGCATTTCATCGGTCACGATCACGTCCACTCGCTCCAGACTGACAACCTGACAGAAGGCTTCGCGGGCGAATTTGCTTTCGTCCACCAGGGCAATCACCGTGCTGCCACTGCCGATCAGCGCCAGCTTCGATTCCGCCTCGGGCAGGTGCGCTTCGGTGAAACCGCGCTCCAAACTGAAGCCCTTGGCACTAAAGAAAACTTTGTCCAGACGCAAGCGCGCCAGCGTTCCGCTGACCAAACTGCCGGTGAACGAGCGGGCGGGCGGATGGAAATTGCCTCCTGCCAGCAGAAACGGTACGTCCTGCGCGGCCAGTGCGCCCGCCACGTCCAGCCCGGTGACGACGGCGTTGACGCGGCGCTCCCCGAGCCGCTGGGCCAACGCCAGACAGGTGGTGCTGGCATCCAGTCCAACCGCATCGCCGTCCTGTATCAGCGTCATCGCGGCTCGAGCGATGCGTTGCTTGGCCTCGGTTCGTTGCGCGGCCCGCAGGCTGTAACTGACCTCGCTGGCGCTCTGCTGCGCGATGCGCGCCCCGCCGTGGACGCGTTCCAATAAGCCCCGCTCCGATAACCAGTCGAGGTCGCGGCGAACCGTCATCTCGTGAACGTCCAGTTGCCGCGCTAGATCGCGGATGCGAACCACGCGTTGGGCCACAGCCAGACGCAAAATGCTCTGCTGCCGCTCGAGCGGCACTTGGGGCGTTTCCAGGGGCATGGGTGAACAAAAAGATAACACAAATCTAACAAGCGCGAACAGGAACTTGACACTCGAGCGAACAGGGTGCTACTGTGCGCGTCAATCACAAATTTGAATTCCTCGAGGAGGTAAAGCGCTACTTGGCCTGACCTGTCTGAATCTCTGGCCCATCTGTTGTGTTACGGCTCTACCGTGCTTTCCAGGAGAACCCATGAAACTGAAACTCGTCGCCTTCGCCGTACTCGGACTCGCCGCACTCGGAACCGTGCAATTCACGCAGACGAGCGCCCAGGGCAGCAAGATTCGGATTGCGCTGTTGGTGAAAAGCCTCGGGAACGGCTTCTTTGAGGCCGCCAACGAGGGCGCACAGGAGGCCGCTAAAGCGCTCGGGAACACCGAAGTGATCTATACCGGCCCGACGACCGCCACCGCTGAAGGGCAGATTGAGATCATCAACTCCCTGGTCGCGCAAAAAGTGGACGCCATCGCCATCAGCGCCAACGATCCAACCGCCGTGGCGGTCGCCACCAAGCGCGCCCTCGAGCGCGGCGTCAAAGTCATCAGCTTCGATTCTGGCGTCGCCAAGGACGGACGCCTGATGCACTTGAACCCTAGCAACACCGAACTGATCGGCTACAAACAAATTGATATGATCTCCAAAACCCTGAAAGGCAAAGGCGGACAGATCGCTATTCTCAGCGCCACCGCCCAAGCCACCAACCAGAACGCCTGGATCGCCGTGATGAAAGACGTGCTGAAACGCCCCGAGTACAAGAACCTCGAGCTGGTGGACGTGGTCTACGGCGACGACCAGTCCGACAAGTCCTACCGCGAGGCGCTGGCGCTGTTCAAGAAGTACCCCAATCTGAAGGGCATCATCGCGCCGACGACTGTGGGTATTGCTGCCGCCGGAAAAGCTGTGGTGGATCAGAAGCTCGTTGGTAAGGTCTTCGTGACCGGATTGGGTTTGCCGTCCGAGATGATTAGCTACGTCAAAGCCGGAGCCGTGGACACCTTCGCCATCTGGAACCCGATTGATCTGGGTTACAGCGCCGTCTACCTGGCGTACCAGTTCGCCACCGGCAAAGCCAAGGGAACCTCTGGCGAGAAAATTATGATGGGCCGCATGGGCAGCATCACATTGGACGCCAACACCGAGGCGGCGATGGCAGAACCGTTCGTGTTCGATAAAACCAACATTGACAAGTTCGCCAAGATTTTCTAAGGGCGCTAGAAACGGGGTTCGGGCGTTGAGCACCACCAGCCCCGAACCCCGTTCCAACGCTCTACAATCTCGAATACCGTTTGCAACGGCATTGTTCCGCCTACCGCGCAGGAGGAGTCTCAAGTGTCTCGAGCACCCTGAGCCATTCTCCATCCCATCTCGAGGGAACTTTTCAACCATGCCGCGACTCGAGCTAGACAACCTTTCCAAATCCTTCGGTCCGACCAGAGCGGTCCACGAGGTCAGTTTCTCTTTGGACGACGGCGAGGTGTTGGCGCTGATCGGTGAGAACGGCGCGGGCAAGAGCACGGTCGTGAAATTGCTGACCGGAATTTACCAGCCCGACAGCGGCGAGATTCGGATGGCTGGCGAGCGGTTGCACCTGAGCGACCCGCAGACCGCCTGGAACCTCGGGATCAGCGTGATCCACCAGGAAACTGTGATGTTCGACGAACTCTCGGTCGCAGAGAACCTGTTCATGGGGCATTTGCCGATGAAAAACGGACTGGTGGACTGGCACGAATTAGTAGACGCCGCTCGAGCCGTGTTGGAGCGCATCGAGGCGAACATCGCGCCGCAGACGCCGCTGAAGAACCTTAGCGTGGCGCAAAAGCATCTGGTGCAGATCGCTCGAGCGCTGTCCGGTGAGGCTCGAGTCGTCGTGATGGACGAACCGACGGCGGCGCTCTCCAAGCAGGAGATCGAAGACCTGTACCGCGTCGTGCGCGGCTTGCGGTCTTCGGGCAAGGCGGTCTTGCTAATCACCCATAAGTTCGATGAGGTCTTCGCGCTGTGCGACCGCTACGTCGTCCTGCGCGACGGCGCGAAGGTTGGCGAGGGCAGCATTGCCAGCACCAACTCTGACGCGCTGATCGCCCTGATGGCCGGGCGCGAACTTGGGGCGCTCTACCCGAAACTCCCGGCGACGCCCGGTGAGACGATGCTCGAGGCGAGCGACTATCAGCACCCGACGGAATTCGCCGACATCAGTTTCTCGGTGCGGCGAGGCGAGGTGCTGGGGTTTTACGGTCTTGTCGGCGCGGGCCGCTCCGAGGTGATGCAGGCGTTGTTTGGATTGAAACCGCAAGCCAGGGGCAGCTTAAAAATCGCCGGTCAACCCGTGCGGGTCCGCTCGCCGGGCGATGCCATGCGGGCCGGGCTGGCGTACGTGCCGGAAGACCGTCAGCACAGCGGAGCGATTCTGGGCATGAATATCCTGCACAACCTGACGCTGCCGACGCTGAAAGGCTTCTGGCTCCGTCGTCGCCTCGAGGAACCCGTGGCTTTGGACATGGCGGGTCGCTTGGAGTTAAAAGCGGCGCATCTCGAGCAGCTCGTCTCCGAATTGTCCGGCGGCAATCAGCAAAAGGTGGTGATCGGCAAGTGGCTGGCGGGAAATCCCAGGGTGATCATTCTGGACGAACCCACCAAGGGAATTGACGTGGGAGCCAAGGCGGCCGTGCATGGCTTCGTGGGCGAACTCGTGGCGCGCGGCATGGCGGTCATCTTGGTCAGCAGTGAACTTCCAGAAATCATAGGCTTGTCTGATCGTATTCTGGTCATGCGCGAGGGGCGGCTGGTGGCCGAATTCGGGCGCGATGCCAGCCCCGAAACCATCGTGGCGAGCGCGGCGGGCATCACCGGACAGGCGGTGAGCGCGTGAGCCGTTTTCGCCGCGAGTTCGTGCTGCTGGGCTTGTTGATCGCCGTTTTCGTCGTCTCTGGAATTTACTCACCCGCGTTTTTCAGTCTCTCCAGCCTGGACACGGTTTGGACCGACAGCGGCGTGTTGATCGCGTTGGCGCTGATCATGATGCCGATCATCATGTCAAGAGGCATTGATCTGTCGGTCGCGGCGAACATGGCGCTCACCGGAATGCTGGTGATGCTCGTCGGGCAGGCGTACCCGACGCTGCCCGTCCCGCTGTTCCTGCTGATGGGCGCGGTCACAGGTGCGCTGCTAGGGGCGGTCAACGCCGTCCTGATCACGATTCTCGAGCTGCCACCGATCGTCGCCACCCTTGGCACGATGAGCGTGTATCGGGGCATGATCTACGTCGTGTCCGGCGGGCAGTGGGTCAGCGCCAACGAGATGCCACCCGCGCTGACCGCCTTCCCGGAACTGCGCCTCTTGGGTCTGACGAGTCTCGAGTGGTTTTCCCTGCTGGCAGTTCTGCTGGCGACGCTCTGGCACAACACGCGGCGCGGGCGCGAGGTGCGCGCCTACGGCGGCAATCCGACCGCCGCCCGTTACGTCGGAATTCCGATCACGCGCCTGAACTTCGCGCTGTACACCTCGAGCGGCTTGGTGGCAGGGCTATGCGGCGTGCTGTGGGTCAGTCGCTACGGCATCGCCTCGACCGAGGTGGCCCTCGGGTACGAGTTGCAAGTCGTAGCCGCCTGTGTGCTCGGCGGGGTCAGTATCGCGGGCGGCATTGGCAGCGTCTTTGGAACGGTGCTGGGATCGCTGTTTCTGATCACGATTTACAACGCGCTCCCCATCATCATCGGTCGTCTGCTGCCCGGCGTGCAGAACGCGACGCTCTGGCAAAACGCGATTGTTGGTGTGGCCATTTTGATCGCGGCTGTCGTCAATCAGGGCGCTCGAGCGCAAGGGAAACGCATTCTTCTCCAACCGCAAGAGGTCACTCGTGCAAAACCTTAACTCTGCGAACCGCGCTGCCGTCAACCCTCGAGGCCCGTTCTCGTGGCGCTCGGTGCTGCTGCGCTGGGAATGGATCTTGCTGGCGCTACTGATCCTCACGATGACCGTGGATGGTGGGCTTTCCAAGTACTTCTGGGACCCGTTCAACCTCGGGGACAGCACGCAAAACTTTTCCGAGAAGGGCATCATGGCGCTCGGGATGGCGTTGCTGATCCTGTGCCGCGAGATTGACCTGTCCGTGGCGGCGACGATAGCGCTCTGTTCATTGTGCATGGGCTACGCCGCGCAGGGCGGTGCGGGTGGCGCGGTGCTGCTGCTGGTGGGACTGGGCGTTGGGGGGCTGTGTGGCGCGGTCAACGCCGCGCTGGTGATCGGCTTTCGCGTGCCCAGCATCGTCGTCACGATTGGCACAATGTCGCTGTTTCGCGGCATCGCCCAGGGCGTGCTAGGGGATCAAGCCCTGACGCACTATCCGGCCGACTTCGCCGTGTTCGGACAGGGGTACACGCTGAAATACCTGCCGCTCGAGTTCGTGTTCTTCTGTGTTCTGGCCGTGCTGGTCGGCGTCGTGCTACACCGCACCCGATTGGGGCGGTATCTGTACGCGATTGGCAACAACCCGGAAGCCGCCCGTTTCAGCGGCATTCCCGTGCAACGCCTCCGCGCGGGACTGTTCATCTTCATGGGCGTCATGGCCGGATTCGCCGCCGTGTGCCTAACCTCGAGAATCGGTAGCACCCGACCGAACATCGCTCAAGGCTGGGAACTGGATGTCATCACGATGGTCGTGCTGGGCGGGATCAGCATCGCGGGCGGTAGTGGCAGCATCTTGGGGGTTTTTCTGGCAGTCTTGACGCTGGGGATGATTATCTTCGGGATGGGGCTGCTGAACATTCCCGGTATCGTTGCCAGCGTCATCATCGGGTCGTTGATGATCGTCACGATTGCCCTGCCGAGGGTGCTAGGCAAGATTTTCAAGGATCAGAAACGTAGCGCCTAATGAGCCTCGAGACTCACCGAAAACCAGCCGTATCTCAAGATAGCCTTAAGCGTCGCCCACATCGTAAACTTCCTCTATGCCGAGCGGCAAGATCAAACCCAGAGACCTGCAAAAACTGCGCGTGCCAGGAAAGCTCGAGCGTCCGAAGAAAGCTGTCGGGCACACGGTCACAAGGGCAGCTCGAGTTCACAAGAATGAACACGAGTACGACCGCAAACGGGATAAACGCGTAAAACCTGACGACCTTGAGTGAGGGGGTGCTTGAAAGCTTCTGAAGTCAAAACGACAGCGAATCGCGCAAAGCTTGTTCATCAAGACCAGAGAGTGGTTGAGTTCGAACGGTTTCTAGACGCGCTTCAAAATCTAACCGCTCAGCTTCGGGAAGTTCGAGTTCAACTTCTCCAGAAATGCAATTTTGAACACTCTAGAGGAAATGCGTGATAAGAAAACAGGGTTAAATTGAGTTCGTCTCACACAGCTCCGTTTTAACTAAAGCCCTTCTAAGCACTATAAAACTCGAGTTTCATGTGCAGCACGTAGGCATTTGTATGGCTTAGCTTATCGCGCAACCCACCATCTCGATTAAACACCGTGCTAACTTGAGCTTTTGAGCAGGCTCAAGTTGCAAGGCGGCTTTGATCAATTTGGAAGCCATCAACAAATTCTATCAAACACCAATCGCCTTGCGGGTTTCAAACTTCATCTCAACCTGAAATCAATGGTTTCATCGGGTGTGCTGGGTCGAAACTCAACGAGGCTCGAGAGGGTTTCATAAACCCGCTGAGCAACTCGAGGATTGGAGATTCCAAAAACGTCTAGCTCGTTGTTTTGAGTAACGATTGCCAAACACGGATACCGAGCATTGCTGACGGTGTGCTTCATTTGCGTGAGCTGAAAAACTCGAGGTTATTGTAAAGAATGGGGTTTTCGCTGCCCTGGATTTCCAGGTGATCCGCGAACAATTCTATAATTCGATCTTCAAAACTTTGAAACAGATTGAGTCCGACTCCAAACGAGAGACAACAATGGCGCGAAGCTCGGCCAGGTTGCCGAGAAAAATGCGTTTGCCGGACTGTACGGCAGAGAGCAGCTCGAGGTTCCGGGGAAGGACTCGAATGGTAGCTTGTCTGGTGTGACGATGCTGAATATTCGGTGGGCACATGCTATGTTGACGGTCAGATGCGTGTCTTGACTATTGGGTACGAAGGAATTGGACTTGGCGATTTCCTTGACGTGCTACAGGCGCAGGGTGTCCGCCGCGTGGTTGATGTGAGGGAAATGCCATTGAGTCGCAAACCGGGTTTTTCAAAGAGTGCGTTGAGCAAAGCCTTAGCTGAGGTCAAGATTGAGTACGTTCACGAAAGAGTTCTCGGAACTCCTAAACCCATCCGTGAGGCTTTACGAATTACGGGTGATTGGCAGGCGTATGAACGTTCCTATTTGGAATTTCTTGCTCCTCGAGAGGAAGAATTGTCTCGCATCCTCGAGTTCGAGGATATTTGCTTGTTGTGCTTTGAAGCGGACTATGCTGAATGTCATCGTTCACTCGTCACGCGACGTATGGAAGAGCTGCGTTTGGTAGATGACGTACGTCACCTCAAACCGCTCAAGAAAAAAGCGAATCCATCCCTAGCTCTGACCGTGTAGCGCGTTTCGGATACACAAAACCGATCACTGCCAGTTGTTTCTTCTTATATTGATGATTCATGTTTCCAAGAATCACGTATGGATCATTTGTTGCTGAGAAAATTTGCTTTTCTATTTTGTAGCGGACGCTTTCCAGGGCGGCTTTTTCTGAACCTTTACGTTTCACTTCTTTAAGAAACAAGACGCCAATTTCCCAATCCAAAATAAGCAGTCTATGTCGCGCTCCTGTCATGTCTTCAAAACTCAATCTGAATCTATACGGCAATTTTTTCAAGGTGCGAAGTGAAGGCGAACCTGCTGGACGGAACAAATTGCTTTCTGCTCGCTCAAGTTTTTCAGCATCTTTCTCGTTCCAGTCGCGTTCATCTTCCTCGAAAGTGACTCGGGCACTACCGGCAATAACACGCACAGGGGCTAAAGTCCGCCCCCACACATCGTCAACGATCATCTGATCAATCATAGTTGCCACGCTTTCAAAGCAAGTAGGCAAAATAAAATCCATGCGCTCTTGCCAGTTGTTCTTCGTAGAAATTTTTTGCCCGAGTGGTGAAATACTTTCTATATTTTCAATGTGTCTACTTTCGGGTCGCTTATCCCTGTTGTCTTCCCTCAGATCCACTTCGACAATTTCGTATTTCTCAAACTGAGCCACCTCTGCAACGGTTCGAAATGGGTATGGAAAAACCCGTCTCCACTCTCCAGTTTCAACATTGATTCCTGCTGTGCAGACCACCTCGCCGTAAGTAGCGCTTGGTGTGGGGTATGTTTTGACAATCATCAGAATTTTCTCTCGCATTTTTCTCCCGTCATCGCTAGCGCTCATCCAGTTTCTAATGTGTCAATCACATTATCGGTGTTGTGCTGGATTTCTTGTGCGATTTACACGAGAATAACTTGAACCTTCTCCGGCTGCTCTCGAGCTTTCAATCTCATCCCTTAGAATCCGCATCTATGGCAAAGATCCTCGTAGCGAACGACGATGGCGTGTACAGTCCCGGCATCAAGGCACTGGCGAACGCGATGGCAGCCCTCGGTGAAGTCAATATCGTAGCTCCTGACGTGGAGCAAAGCGGTGTCGGTCACGGTATCACCGTGCGCCGCCCGCTTCGGATGCAGAGGACGAAACTCAATAACTTGGAGCCTGGCGTGACCGCGTATCGGGTGGACGGCACGCCGACCGATTGCGTCGTCATGGGCGTTCACCTGCTGGGTCGCCCGGACTTGGTGGTAAGTGGCATCAACTTCGGTCCGAATCTGGGCTATGACCTGACGCACTCGGGAACCTTCGCCTGCGCGATTGAGGGCACGCATCTCGAGATTCCCAGCATCGCGTTCTCATTGCAATTCAGTGACGACATGGATTTCGCGCCGGGCGCGGCCTACGCGCAACGGTTGGCTCGGGCGGTGCTGGCGGCAGGTTTGCCCGTGAAGACGGTTTTGAACGTGAATTTTCCGGTGGGGAAGCCGAAGGGCGTGCGGGTCACGGTGCAGGGCACGCACCATTACGAGGACGCTGTGGAAAAGCGCCTTGACCCGGAGGGGAAGCCGTACTACTGGGTTGGTGGCAAGCCGACCGGGGACGTGGAACCGGAGAGCGATTACAGCGCTATAGAGGCGGGTTTTGTGTCGGTCACGCCCTTGTACATGGATTTCACGCGGCGCGATTTCGTAGAAACCGCGAGAGGCTTCGTGCCAGGACTCGAGTGAGCAAACGCATTATCTCGAGACTTGGTACGGCTCGAGATTTTAGCTTGGTTGAGGCCTGTGTTTTTCGTGCCACCAAGGTCATCGTTGGCAACCTGCAATCAACCGTTCTCGAGTTTGCCATCTTGGAGCAACCCTTTCATCCGTGCATTCGTCCCAGCCACGTCTCCAAGATAGCGACCGCGCTGGCTTCGTCGGTGCGTCCTTTCTCCTGGCGTTGCTTGCGGTTCGCGCCGATCATCAGGCTTTGCGTGGCTAATTTTGTGGTGAAGCGCTCGTCCTGCATTCGCACATTCAGCCCGGCCGCCTCGAGCAGACCAGCGAAGGTGCGGACTTTTTCGGTTTGCGGCGATTCGCTGCCGTCGCGTTTCAGGGGAAGTCCGACGACGACGACTCGAGCCTTCTCGCGCTCCATCAAAGCTTGCACGGCTATCACGTTGGTTTCGGGTTTGCCGCAAATGTGATATCCGCGCCCAAAGACGAATTTCCCGTCGGTCACGGCGAAACCGATCCGGGCATCACCGACATCCAGGGCAACGGCGGGCAGCAGTTCGTTCATGAGGACAGTTTAGCGGCGCAGGCTAGCCAAGACGAAGCGTTCGCGTCCCGTCAGGTCCGCCTCGAGCCGCGCTGTGAAGCCTTGCGTCTCGAGTTCGTCGCGTAGGGTGGGCGCGTTGCGCGGGTCCAGTTCCAGTGCCAACAACCCGTTCGGCTCGAGGCGTTGCCGGGCGAGCGCGACGATCTCACGGGCGAGGCTAAGGCCGTCCGCGCCGGAAAAGAGGGCCTCACGAGGTTCCAGGGCGACTTCCGGCTCGAGTGGGTCGTCGTCGGGCAGGTAAGGAGGGTTGCTGACGATCAGATCAAACGTGCCGGGAATGCCGTCCAAGAGCCGGGTTTGTCGGACGTTTAAGCGTAGCCCAGTCTTGTCAGCGTTGCGTCGGGTCAAATCCACAGCTTGGGCCGAAATGTCTGTCGCCCAGACCTCGAGCTGTGGATAACTTCGTGCGATGCTGAGGGCGATTACGCCACTTCCGCAGCCGATATCCACAGCTTTTAGGGGGGGTGTGGATAACTTTGTGGATAACTCCCGCGAAATGAGTTCCACCATCCATTCTGTCTCAAAACGCGGAATCAGCACACCTGGTTCCACGATCAGCTCGAGGTCGTGAAATTCGACACTCCCGAGTATCCATTGCAGCGGTTCACGCGCCTCTCGGCGTCTCACAATGGCCTCTAACTGCTCGAGATCAACCGGGTGCAATTGGCGCTTGGAGTCCAGCAGCATCTGACCTCGAGTGGATTTCAAAATGTGCACCAACAACCACTCCGCGTCCGCTCGAGGACTGGCTACACCCGCCCGCTCGAGCCGCTGGGTGACGGCATTCAGCGTCTCACTAATGAGGGGCACGAAAAACTCTTTCGCTCAAACTGACTCGAGAATAGGCTGCCTGTCCCTTCCTGGTAGAGGGAAGGCGTACTGTCTTGCACACAGCGAAATAGTACGCGATAGCGAGCCGCCCTTGACCTCGACTCATCTCACCTTTGAGCGTTCAATCAGGATGATGCTCCAGAAGAACATGCTCAAGGCACAAGAAAAGCCTCCTACGATAGGAGGCTGATCCGAAACTGACAAGCTTCATCGCGGCTTGATAATCGTGCGCCGCTCCGCGCCCTCACCGACCGATTCCGTGCTGACGAAGGCATCCTCGCGCAGAGCGATGTGGATGATGCGACGATCCGAGGCATTCATCGGTTCCATCTCGAACGCTTCGCCGCTCTTGCGAACCCTGGCAGCGGCGCGGCGGGCGACTTCCAACAGGCGTTCCTCGTGGCGGCGTTTGTATCCGGCGGCGTCCACGTTGACGCGTGGAGCACTGGCACCGAGTTCCTTGGTCAGAACCGTGTTGGCCAGGAATTCGATCGAGGCGAGCGTGCGGCCCTCGCGCCCGATAATCCGGCCGCTGTCGCCTCCCGTGATCTCCGCGTGAACGTTGTCATCACGAATGCGCGCCGCGACCTTGTAACCGCTACCCAGGTGAACCAGCAGACCACCCAGAAAGTCCTCCACGATCGCGTTCGCGTTGGCCGCCTCACCCGGCTCGAGCGGACGAGGGGCTTCTGGTGTGCCCTGCGTCTGATTTGCCTGGACTGTTGAGGATTGTGCTGGGTTGGACTGGGTTGGACTGGGCTGGGATGGGCTGGCCTGTACTGGGTTGGGCGCACCGGACGGCATCACCGGGGCCTTGCTCTCGGCATCGTCCGAGATGCCAAGGTTCTCGAGGTAACTGTCCAGATTTTTTTCCATGACGAGGAGTCTATCACTCGAGGCTCACGCCTGCGACACCGGATTCCGGGACTGATAAGGATAGTTTGCCATCTCGAGCAGCCACTCTCGAGATACCATATTTTCCGTCATGTCTAAGGCGCTGCGCCCACCACTGCACGTTCTCTACGACTCAAAACCTCGAGCCGGAAACGGTGTGTTTTCAGGAGCGGCCCACCAATCTAAAGACTGGTTTACAGCTTTTTCTCGAAGATGCGGTAGCGCTTGTATGGCACGGCCCCCAAGGCTCTCATGCCACTGTTGATGGATTCGTTGCTCTCTAGCGTCCAACCGAACTCGCCGGTCGCGTAGCGGCTCTGTCCCTGCCAGAAGGTTTCGGCGTAGAGCAGCGCGTCCAACCCGCGTCCCTTGTACTCGGGGAGAATTCCGAGGGCAATCAGGCGCATTCGCTTGGGTTTCAGCAGTAACAGCTTCACCAATCCAAAAGGCAGCAGGCGGCCACCCGTGCCGGGCAGGGCCTCGTTGATGTCGGGCAGCGACACGGAAAACGCCACGGGCTTGCCGTCAATTTCTGCGATAAAGCAGATATCGAAATCCGCGACCTGTTTCAGTTGGTCACGGAGATGTTCGATCTCATGTTCCGTCCACGGCACGAAGCCCCAGTTGCGATCCCAGGCGGCGTTGTAAATCTGGCGCAGGATCAGGGCGTCCGCGTTGATGTTCTTCTTGCTGATCTTTCTGAGCGTCACGTTCAGGTTTTTCTTGACGCGCTGGGCTATCCGTCCAACGCGTTCCGGCAAGCCCTGGGCGACGGTCATCTTCCAGGCGAAGGTATCCTCGGATTTCACGTACCCGATGGCTTCCATCCACTGCGGATACTCGGGCGGGTTGTAGTTCATCATCACAACCGGCGGATCATCGAAGTTTTCCACCAGGAAACCCATCATGTCGTTCTGAGTGATTTTGCTGGGGCCCTTCACCAGCGCCAGATTGCGCTTACGACCCCAGTCCTCGACAGCCCTCATCAACATCTGAGCGACCTCCAACGAATCCGCCTCGAGACAGGCGAACAGACAGGTCGGTTCGTGGTGGAACTCGTTGTAATTGCGGTCGTTCATGGCCGCGACCCGCCCGACGACCCGGTTCTCCTCGAGTGCCAGAAGAAGTTCGACTTCGCTATGTTCAAAAAATGGGTTCTTTTTCGGGTCGGTGTCCTCCCACTCCTGGAGCAAGAGCGGCGGGACCCAGGTTGGATGCCCCTGGTACTTGCGGTACGGGTATTCAATCCAGCGCTTGCGATCCTCTCTCGTGGCAACGGGCGTGACGGTCGGCATGACCGTCAGCTTAGCACGGTGGGTTTGCGTGCCACTCGAGTCTTTTGACGATAGCGGTTCCTGAAACTATCGCAGGTGTGCGGCCAAACCCGCGAATTCCTCTGGTCCACTCGCATGGGTCAACGCCATCAGGTAAGGCAAGGCGGTTCGCATCCCTCGAGCGGTCGGTTGAAACGCCGGGTGGGCCGCCAACGGGTTGAGCCAGACGATACCCGCCGAGCGGCGCTTGATCTCGCGTAGCGCGAACGCTAGCGTCTCCGTCTCGCCGACATCCAGGCCATCGCTCGAGACGATGACCAGCGTGTCCGGTGTCAGCACGCGGGCGGCGTGATCGCGCACGAAGACGCGCAGGTTCTCACCGATACGTGTACCGCCACCCCAGGCGGTTTTCAGCGGCGGTAACTCGAGTTTTTTGTTTGAGAACGCGAGTTGCCGCAGGTCCGGGGTCACATCGCGCAGTTCAGTCGAGAAGGTGAAGACAGCCACGCGTCTGGATCGTTGCGAGAGGCAGTACGCGAATTGCAAGGCGGGTCCGACCACCTCCAGCATGGAACGGCTGCCGTCTAGTAACAGCACGACTCGAGGGTTCCGCCGGGGATGCCCCTTCCAGCGCGGATGCAGGGCGTCGCCGCCGGTCGCTAGGCTCTGCCGCAGGGTGCGCCGGAAATCGAAGCGCGCTCCCTTGTCCATCGTGCGCCACTGACGCGACCGCCCCAAGCGTAGACTCGAAACGAGTTTTCCCGCCGCCAGCAGCATCGGTTCCAGTCCGTTCCTGGGGATGCGGGGTGCATTGGAGTCGGCGTGTTCGGCGCTGAACCGGCCGCGCATAATCTGATCGGATGGTTCGACGTTATCGTCGTCGTCCTCTGGGGTGCGGCGCGAGCTGGAGCCAACAAAATCCTGATCGTCCTCTTCCTCGCCGGGTTCCGGCGGCGCGTCCTCGGAACTGCGCGTGTCAGCTTTTTCGGCACGTTTGTTGTTTGGACGACTGCGCGGCGGTTGGGTTGGTGGCAGTTTCGTCTGCGCCACGCCCGCCGTGGCAGGGAAGAAAAAGGCGTCGAAAGCCGTGTTGAAGACCGACACATCCTCTTCCCTGGCGCAGCAGACCAAGCGCAGCGCTGCCCTGGCCAATTCCAAATTCCCGACGCCGACCGCCTCAAGAGCGCGCAGGGCATCAATGGTTTCGCCGGGACCGATTCCGAAGCCGTGATCGGCGCGCAGGATTTCGCAGAAACGCAGCAAGTTCTCCGCCAACGTACCAGATTCTGTCGGGGCAAGCTCCGGGGTGACTCGAGCCAGCATTCAACGCACCGTGACGTTACCAATGCCGAAATCCATTTCTGGTGCGGCGGAAACACGACTGCCGATTTCCTCGTTCCAAATCTTTTCCAGCTTCGGCAGGTTCCCTTCCAGCATCGTCCAGTCCTCGCGGGCTTTCAGGATGCAACCTCGAGTCAGCGCCACGGTCTCTGGTTTCAGTTCGTCGCGGTGCAGGCGCATCAGCGCCAGTGCCCAGTCCAGTGTCTCGGCGATGCCGGGAACCTTGTGGAAGGGCAGTTGTCGCAAGGCAGCCATCGTTTTCGTGATCTGCGCCGCGAGGCGCGTGGAAATATCCGGCAATCGCGCCCGCAAGATTTGCAACTCCTGCGCGACCGTCGGATACGATTGCCAAAGGTACAAGCAGCGACGACGCAAGGCATCGCTCAGCTCACGGGATCGGTTGCTGGTCAGGATCACGTGCGGGCGCGCCGTGGCGCGGATCGTGCCCAACTCTGGCACGGTGATCTGGAACTCCGCCAGCAACTCCAGCAGAAACGCTTCAAAGGCTTCGTCGGCGCGGTCCACCTCGTCAATCAACAGCACCGGCGCGACCGCCTGCGTGATCGCCTCCAAAAGGGGACGCTTCAACAGGAACGCTTCCGAGAAAATCTGTGCCTCACGAGCCTCGAGACTGCTGACCTCACCGTCGGTCAGGCGAATTCGCAGCATCTGCTTGGGGTAGTTCCACTCGTACAGAGCGCTCGAGGCGTCCAGACCCTCGTAGCATTGCAGGCGGATCAGTTTCGTCCCGAGGGCGTCTGCCAGCACCTTGGCACTCTCGGTCTTGCCGACACCCGCTGGGCCTTCGATCAAAAGCGGCTTTCCCAAGGCCATCACGAGTTGCAACGCGACCGCGAACTCGTCCGAGGCGATGTAGCCGCGGTCGGCGAACGCGCCGCGCAGATCGTCGTTCACAGAGAACCGCTTTCCGAAGGGTTGGCTGAACTGACGCGGGCAGGCTCGAGGAATTTTTGTGGGTCTTTCAAGAAGCGGCGCTTGCAGTTGGCACAGGTGAAGTAATAGGTTTGCCCAGCGTGCTCGGCGAAGTGAACGGCGGTGGCGATCTCGACTTCCTCGCCGTCCACGGGGCTGAGGGCGTAACCGGGGCGCGAAGGTCCAATCTGGCTCGAGAGTTCAGGTTGGCTCGAGAGTTCAGCTTGGCTCGCGGGTCGGTCCAGGCTTGGGCTTGGCATATAACCCGAGACCTGAGCGGAAGCAGGTGTGACTGCAAGCTGTGATTCACTGGCTCGAGTTTTGTGCTGCGCGGCATCGTAATCCTTGGAGTGCGTGAAGGTCGGGGCTTGATCGGAGCTATCTCGAGCCTGAATGATCTCGGCCAGGATACTGATGGCGACCTCGGCGGGCGTTTTGGCGTTGATGTCCAGCCCGGCGGGATTGCGAATCATTCGGATGCGCTCGGCGTTCATGCCCTGTAACTCCAAGAGTTCACGCACGGTCACGGCGCGTTTACGACTGGCCAGCAACGACACGAAGCCCGCGTCTGACAGTAAAAGTGCCTCGAGGGCCGGTTCGTCGTAATGCCCTTGCGAGGCGACCACGGCCGCCAGACCGGAACGCGCCTCAGGGGTCAACCCGTCCAAGTACGCCTTCAGATCTAGCAAGGTCACGACACCCGCAGGCTCGAGGTCACGCGCCTCTTCGCGGGTCACAACCCGTACCAGGTTGTATTCCAACAGCCCGCCCAGACGTGCCACCGCCTCCGCCACGGGCGTGAACCCGACCACCAGCAACAGTCGCGCGGGTAAGTGCGGCTCGAGGTACACGTCCACCGCGCCCTCGGAGGCGCAAGTCATCGGCACGACGATGCTTTCCGAATCGGCGGCGTGCTGCCGGGTTTCTTCAGAAGCATCCGGGCGAATCAAAACCAAACGCGGTTTCCCCAAGCGCAACACCTCGAGGGCTTGCTTACGAACGATTTCGCGGCTGCACGACCCGCCGACGAAGCCCTCCATGCGACCGTCAGCGTAGACCAGCGCTCGATCACCGAGGTGCGACGAGACCGGCGCTCGCCTCGAGACGACGGTCGCGGTAGCGAACCGCACACCGTCGCGTTTGAGTTGCGCCAGCCGCTCAAAAAAATCCGAGGTCACGGTGCATCTCGTCTCAAAAAAGTCTGCTCGAGCCAGAAAGGGTTCACAGGCTCGCCTGATCGTGCTGATAGGTTCGATCCGCCAGCACGACCGAGGTTTCTACCTGACGCTCTGGAATGGCCCAGTACGTTTTCAGCAATCTATTCTTTTCAGCTTCCGAAACCTGAGAAAACCCGTGCTTCTCGTAAAACCGAATCGCCCAGTCGGCCGCCCTCCAGGTTCCGATCAGCACCGGTTTCCTAGAAGTCCCAATCAACTCCTGGAGCAACTGCGCTCCAATTCCGCCGCCTCTGCGGTTCGTCGTGACGTAGGCGTGACGAGTCAGGTTGACCTCGCCTCGATCCTGAATCCCCATGACGCCGACAATCCTGTCATCCTCAAAGTAGCAGATGAAGCGCACCCCGTCCGCGATCTGCTCCGCCAACTCTGATTCTGGCATGTACGGTTCGTGCCAGCGGTCCGCCGGGATGATGCCTTTGTAAGCGCTCGCGGCGTCGTTGATAACCTGGTACATCTGCGGGATATCAGCTTCTGTTGCTGAACGAATCATCGTGAACCTCTTCGGAAACGCCTGTCTTGGTCTGTTGCCCGGCTCGAGCCAAGCTCGAAGTCAATCACATCACGCTAATGAAAGTCATATTGAAACGCCTGATCGCCCTGCTTGCCGTGAACCTGTGCGTTGAAAGAGATGATGATACGGTCCTTGTCGCCATCGTAGGGCATGGCTTTGTGGCTCAGCCAGCTCGGGAACACAATCAGCGTTCCCTGCTCTGGCGTGACATCGAAATGACTCTGCTGCAAATACGCGTTCCCGAGGTCCATATGCGCCCCGCCGAGCAACCCCAGTTGATGCCCGTAGAAGCGGGTGATGCCATTCGTGGTTTTGAGCGTGGCATGTTCCTGGCGACGCTCCACAGGGTCTATCTGCACGTAGTACACGCCGCTCCACGAGCAATTGCCGTGATTGTGGATGTCGTGAAAGCCGTAGCGGTTCTGAATCTGAAACCATGCGCCGACGACGTGCATCTGCAACTGGGTCGCGCCCATCTGTTGCCAGATCGTTTGGTTCATCGCCTGGGCACTTTCAAACACGCCGTTGCTGATGAAGGCAAACAGTTGCTTCAACGCGGCATTGTCGTAACGCTGAAGCAGATCATCCCCGGACGAGTACAGATTCCCCGATTTCTCGCCGCGCTGAAGGAGGTCTGCCTTGCGATGCGCGTAAAAGAGTTCCACCAGTTCCGCGTTGACGGTCTCGTGGTTCTCCAAGAAGCGGCGCAGTAATGGCGTGGGCCACAGCATCTCGAGATTCGAGTTCACGCCCACCTCGAGCGGCACGGTTTACGCTTCAAGGCTGTCACCTCAAGGTTCACTGCTCAGGCTCCGGCCATGCGCGTCTTGACGTTGGCGAAAGTTCCCGCGATCAGCTTTTGTGCCTGCGCGTCCAGCACTCGCCCGCCGACCGTGGCCACGGGGCCGCGCATCGTGGCCGCGCCGCTCCAATCCAGCGTCGTGGTGCTGTCACCGTTGTCCTTCAAGTCTGCGCCAGCCAGCAAATCAACGACGCTGCCAAAGCCGCCGCCGTTGATCCGCACGTTCATGCGATTGCCGTCCGGTTGCGGTTCCAGGGTGATTTTGAACTTGAACTTGCCGCGCACCGGACCCAACCCAACGCTGACGATCGCATCGAAATTCTTGGGATCGTGAACGATCACCTCTTGCACGTCCGGCAGGCAAGACGCGACCTTCTGCGGATCGTTGATGAATGCCCAGACCGCATCTTTCCCCAGCGGAACCTGTTCCGAACCGTTGTACTCGAGTTTCATGCTGACTCCTTTTTGGTGATGCCATTTCTTGACTCGAGCGGTTCTGAATCAAGTCACAGAGTTCGAGATAGGACTGTCACTCAACCGCTCGAGAATCATTGCGAGGATTCGCTCGGATTGCGCGGTGGTGCAAATGTTCACGTCCGGTCTCCCCTGCCAGTCGGGATGCGTCCAGTGGCGCGAAGTGCTCACCCAGGTCTTGCCCGCGCCGATACCCTGGGTTTCCACACGCACCGGATGGCGCTGCACGCTGAACAGACTGGGGTCAATCACGTAGGCAATCGCGCTCGGGTCGTGCATGTAATACCCCTCAGCGCCCCTGGAAGTCTCCGCGAAACGCAGATACAGCGGCGTGATTCGCGCTAAGTGCCGCGCCAGCGGGTTCTGGTTCGCCTCGAGTCGCGCCGATTGCGCTCGGTTCATCACGATCTCGTGGGTGACATCCAATCCGACCATCGTGACCGGCCAGGCGGCGGCGAAGACGCGCTCAGCCGCTTCCGGGTCGTTGTGAATGTTCGCCTCGGCCGCGGGCGAGGCGTTGCCTTGCGTGAAGGCGTTCCCACCCATCAGCACGACTTCCTTGACCTTCTCAGCAATTCGAGGCTCGAGCTGCAAGGCTAGGGCCAGATTGGTCAGTGGACCGACTGGCACGAGCGTGACCTGGCCAGGGTTTTGCATAATCTGTTCAACGATGAACACGGCCGCCGATTGCGCGATGGGTTGACCCTTCGGCGCGGGCAGATTTGCGTCGCCCTGCCCGTCCGCGCCGTGGATGAAAGCGACCGGTCCGCCGTAGGCTCTGGTGAGCGGGAGTTCCGCACCGTGTGCCACAGGAATATCAGCCCGACCCGCGATTTCCAGGAGACGCAAGGCGTTCGTCGTGGCGAGCGATGTGTCAACATTCCCGAAAATTGTCGTCAACCCAATCACCTCGAGTTCAGGCGAACGCAAGGCCAGGAAGATGGCCATCGCATCGTCCACGCCGGGGTCAGTGTCAATGATAATTTTGGATGGGTTGGTCACGGGCGCATCCTATGGCAAAAGCTTGATATAAAAGTAGCGATTTGCAAACTCTTACGGTGGTGTTGTCTCGAGCAGCCTTCACCGCTCGAGACAGGGGCTTCAAGATTAGATTTCAGGAGCAGGACTTCAATCGGCGGCTTGGGCTTCGGCGGTGCGAATCGCCCTCCAGACCTTCTCGCGGGTCAGCGGCATGTCAATGTGTCGCACCCCGAGCGGCGAGAGCGCGTCAATCACCGCGTTCACGAACGCGGCGGGACTACCAACGTTTGGGCTTTCACCGACCGATTTCGCGCCGATCGGGTGGTGCGGGCTGGGCGTGCAGGTCGCGGCCGTTTCCCAGTGTGGTGATTCCAAACTGGTCGGGATCAGGTAATCGGTGAAGTTCGTGGCCAGGTTATTGCCCGCCTCGTCGTAGGCGATTTCCTGCATGAAGGCAATGGCGAAGCCTTCGGTTAGCCCACCGTGAATCTGTCCTTCAACAATCATTGGGTTGATGATCGTGCCCGCGTCGTCCACGGCCAGGAAGCGCCGCACTTTGGTTTCGCCGGTGTCGCGGTCCACGTCCACCACAGCCACATACGTCCCGTGCGGGAAGACCATGTTCGGCGGGTCGTAATACAAGGTGGCCTCGAGACCCGGTTCGTTCTCGCCGGGGTTAGTGTACGCGGCGAAGGCAACTTCCTTCATGGTGATCGATTTTCCCGGCGCGCCCATGACCTGGAAGGCGTAATCCTTCCACTCGAGGTCGCGCTCGTCCACTTCGAGCACGTGAGCGGCAATCTTGCGGGCTTTCTCACGGATTTTCCGAGCGGCCAGCGCTAGCGCCCCGCCCGCCACAGGCGTGCTGCGGCTGGCGTAGGTTCCCAATCCGTAGGGTGCGGTATCGGTATCGCCCTCTTCAACGAGGAAGTTCTGCGGGTCTAAGCCCAGTTCCTCAGCGACGATCTGCGCCCAGGTCGTCTCGTGCCCCTGGCCCTGCGATTTCGTGCCGGTGCGAATGATGCCCGATCCGCTCGGGTGAATCCGAATTTCCGCACCGTCGAACATTTTGATGCCCAGAATGTCGAAGTGCTTGCTGGGACCCGCGCCGGTGACTTCGGTGAAGGTGCTAATCCCGATGCCCATCAACTCGCCGTTGGCGCGTTTCTCGGCTTGCTCTTTCAATAGATCCTGATAGCCGATCTTTTCTAGGGCCACGTTCATCGTGTGCTCGTAATCGCCGCTGTCGTAAATAAAATTTAGCGGTGATTGGTACGGGAACTGCTCTTTCTGAATGAAATTTTTGCGCCGCAACTCCGTGGCATCCATCTTCAGCTCGTCCGCCAGAATGTCCATCGCCCGTTCGATCAGGTAGCTGGCTTCGGTCACGCGGAAGCTGCATCGGTACGCCACGCCGCCGGGTTGCTTGTTGGTGAAGTATGCGTCTAGGTTGGCATAGGCAACCGGGAAATCGTAGCTGCCAGAGACAATCCCGAACATGCCCGCCGGGTACTTGCTGGGGTCAGCCGCCGCGTCGAAGGCTCCGTGATCGGCGACCGTATTGACCTTCAGCGCGGTTAGCTTGCCGTCTTTCGTGGAACCCAGCTCAATATCCATGTGGTAATCGCGGGCGAAGCTCGAGGTCAGGTTCTCGGTGCGGGTCTCGATCCATTTGACCGGGCGCTTCAACACCAGTGCCCCGGCGATGGCGCAGACGTAACCGGGGTAGACCGGGACTTTGTTGCCAAAGCCACCGCCCAGGTCCGGGGAGATGACGTGAATCTTGTCCTCTGGAATCCCGAGCACCATAAATAGCGCGGTGCGGTAGACGTGCGGCGCTTGCGAGGTGACGTAGAACTGCAACCGACCCATCACGTCGAACTCCGCGACGCAACCGCACGGCTCGAGCGGCGCGGCGTGAACCCGTGGGAAGACAATGTGTTCCTTGACGACGACCTCACTGCTGGACAGGGCGGCATCGGTGGCGCTCGAGTCGCCGACGTTCCAGTTGTAGATGTGGTTCGATTTGCTCTCGCGGTCGGGTCGCAGCAACACGTCGTCCTTCATGGCCTTGTATGGATCAGTCACGACCTCGAGCGGCTCGTAATCCACCTCGACGAGTTCCGCCATGTCGTAGGCGGCTTCTCTAGTTTCGGCGTAGACGGCGGCCACCTCCTGGTACTGATACAGCACCTTGCCGTCCGCGAGCACCATCTGCTTGTCCAAACCGTGGAAGGTCGGCAACCAGCCGACGTTATAGGCGTTCAGCTCTTTGCTAGTGACGACCGCCACCGCGCCGGGAATCTGCATTGCGGCGCTGCCATCTATTCCCTTGATGTTGGCGTGCGGGTACGGGCTGTGAACCAGCGCCATGTAGAGCTGTCCTGGGAGGTTGATGTCGTCAATGTAATTGCCCTTGCCTTGCAAGAAACGCGGGTCTTCCTTGCGCTTCATGGATTTGCCCATCGCAAATTTGGCGGGCTGTTCGGTGGTGATCTCACTCATGAACGTGACCTCCGGGGAAACTCGAGGGAAAAGCTGCGGCGGCTCGAGGGGAAAACTGCTAGGACGAAGGCAGGGTTTAATCGGCGGCGGCCTGCGGTTGGCTCATCACGACGGCAGCCTGCTGCACGGATTTGACAATGTTGTTATAGCCCGTGCAGCGGCATAAGTTCCCGGATAGGCCATCGCGGATCTCGTGCTCGCTCGGGTTCGGGTTCTGCTTCAGCAGCGCCACGCTGCTCATCAACATGCCGGGGGTACAGTAGCCGCACTGCAAGCCGTGCTGATCCCAGAAGGCTTGCTGCAAAGGGTGTAAGGCTCCGCCCGACGCGAGCGATTCCACGGTCGTGATCTCACGGCCCTGGGCCATCGTGGCGAACATCGTGCAAGATTTGACGGGTGTCACCCCGTCCAGCAGCACCGTGCAGACGCCGCAACTCGAGGAGTCGCAACCGACGTGAGTGCCGGTGAGCTTGGCCTGTTCACGAATGAAATGCACCAGCAGCGTGCGGTTCTCCACGTCCGCTGAGACTTCCTTGCCATTGACCTTCAATGAAACCTGTGTCTTGGAAACCTGTGTCATGCCGTGACCCCCAAACGCGCCAGTGATTCCTTGATGCCGCGCCCGACCAGCACGCGGGTCATATCCGTTTTGTACTCCACGCTGCCGCGCTGATCCGGGTTCGGTGAGGCGATCTTCGGCGCTTCGGCGGCCGCCGCCTTCATCAACTCGAGCGTCGGCTTCTGACCGACCAGCATGGCCTCGGCCGCCGCGACGCGCATGGCGATCGGCCCGGCGGCGGTGATGGCAATTCCGGCCTCGCGGATCGTGCCGTCCAAATTCAAACTGAGCTGCACGGCCGCCGCGCAGGTGGCGTAATCGCCGACCTTACGTTCAATCTTCTGGTACGAACCCTGGGTATGCCCGTCCGGGATCGGAATCCGTACCTCCAAGGCCAGCTCGCCCTCCTGCACAGCAGTCGTGTATGAATCCACTAAAAACTCGTCAATGCCAACTTCTCTGGTTCCATCCTTGCCGCGAATCACCATCACCGCCCTCGAGGCGAGGGCCGTGGCCGTCCAATCGCCCGCCGGATCGTTATGACAGATACTGCCGACGACCGTGCCCATGTGGCGCACAATTGGGTCGGCCACAACCTTGGAAACGGCAGTAATCAGGCTGTAGCGATCCAGAATCATCTTTGAGAATTCCAGGGCCGCGTCTCGGGTGGTCGCGCCGATACAAAGAAAGCCATTTTCCTCACGCAAGTACTCGAGGTCCTTGATCGGGTTGATATCCACCAGCACGCCCGGTCGCGCCAGTCGGTAACGCATCGCCGGAATCAGGCTTTGGCCTCCGGCCAAGACTCGAGCCTCAGAGCCGTGCTGTTGCAGGGCAGAGAAGGCCTCGTCGGCGGAGTGGGCGCGAAGGTACTCGAAATTCGCTGGAAACATGAATCACGCTCCTGGAAAACGGGATTTCGGGCATCCCGACGCGGGGGCGTGCGGGCAACTCGAGAATTGTTGGATCATGTCAATCGTACCGTAATGCACCTATCAAGTGTTGTGACTCGAGCTACGGGAGTTGCAGGTCAAAGTTTCCGAAAAACGATGATCGGCCAGTTAGAAACTCCTCGAACACCTACAAAGATCGCCCTAGGATGTTTGGGAATGAGGTTCGTCTCACCCGGCTAGACCTAGTCAGTTAGATCTACCCAGTTAAACCTCGAGCCGACCGATCACCCCCAAAGACCACATTGCGTTTCCCCGCCCGTCCGGTAATCTGTCTCCACCAATCACAAATCAGCCTTTGAGCGCGTCACGGTTCAGGGTGGAGGAGCACCACACATGGAACGCCGCGAACTCGAGGAGATCTTGCAGGGTATCGAACAGGCGAAGGCCGACGGCCTGCGTGCCGCACTCTGCACGGTGGTCCGGGTTCGTGGCAGCGCCTACCGCCGCGAGGGAGCCAAGATGCTCGTCTTAGAGGACGGCAGTCACGTTTGCATGTTGAGCGGCGGATGCTTGGAGCCAGAGGTGGCCTTGGCCGCGCAGGACGTGATCGTCAGTCGCCGTTCAAAACTCGTGAGTTACGACCTATCCGAGGAGGTCGTGTGGGGCCTCGGGATAGGCTGCGGTGGCAGCGTGGATATTTTGATCGAACCGTTACAGAACAACGCGCCTCTCGAGACGTGGCTAGAGGTGCTGGGAAGCGGTGAGCTGGGCGTCTGCGCGACTGTGCTGATTTCGGAATGGGAGTTTCAACGCGTGCTGATCTCATCCGACGGCACGCTCCGAGGCGCGACCGATCCGGTGGTGATGGGTCAGATTCGTCAGGTCGCGCTCGAGATGATGGCCAACATCTACCCACGCTCTGAAACCAGGGCGGTTCAAACCTTACACCACACCACCGATGTCTTCTTCGATGCCAGCAGCCCGGCACCCGAACTCGTGATTTTCGGCGCGGGTCACGACGGCATACCGCTGAATGCCAGAGCCAATGGGCTGGGATGGGCGGTGAGCGTCGTGGACACTCGAGTGATGTTTCTGACCGCCAGCCGATTCCCCGGCGCGACCCTCTTGAATCCCGGCATTCGTTTCGAGGACAGTGTCGTCCTGAACCCTCGAGCCTTCTGCGTCGTCATGAATCACCATTTGGAGCGCGACACCGCCAGCCTGAAATTCTGTCTCCAAACCGGCGCGACCTACATCGGTGTGCTCGGTCCGAGGGGACGCTATCTGGATCTCTTAGAACGCTTACAAACTCAAGGTTTCACGCCGACGCCCGCGCAACTCGAGCGGGTTCACAACCCGATTGGCCTGGACATCGGCGCGGAATCACCCGACGAGGTGGCGGTTTCCGTCATGGCGGAACTGATCGCCGTGCGGCGCGGTTTCGCGGGCGGCCGCCTGAACGGACGACCTGGGCGAATCCACGACCCTGTCTTGCTGTAACCCGCATTCTCGAGAATCGATTCAAGGCAATACCGTTTTGAGGCAATAGTGTGTGTCTATGACGCACGCACTTGGAGGCAGAATCGTGCCGTTATCAGTGGGCTAGACGCTTAACTCTTCGCATTTTTGGGATGCACCACCAGCGTTGGCGTTTGACTGTGCCGCACCACGTTCTCGGTCACCGAGCCGACCAGCACGCGGTCCAGCCCGCCGCGCCCGTGCGTGCCCATGACGATCAGGTCATGCTGTTTCCCAACCTCCAAGATCGCTTCCGGGACGCGTACCCCCTCGGAAATCTGTGGGGTCGCTGTGATACCCGCCCCTCTAGCGGTCTCGAGCGCCGCATTCATCGTGCGTTGCCCCAAGCCGCGCAGGTCAACCATGATGTTATCCACGCTGCCCGCGTCCTCGGGCAGCAACCCGCCCCAGGTCGTCATAAACGGGTTTTCGATGGCAAACAGAATCGTCACCGACGCCCCGAGCGCTTTGGCCAGCTCGAGACCGTGTTGCAGAGCGATCTGGCTGGCGTCACTACCGTCGGTCGGAATCAGGATGCTTTTGTACACGCCCCGATGCTAGACCCGAGGCTGAGGGGGGAGCGAGAGTTCTATCGCAATTCGTGACACGCAGCCGCTCGAGGGGCAAATCCTGTGCTGAGCGTGACACACGCCCAGCATGTCTCACCCATCCTGTAGGGGCGAACAGCCGTTCGCCCGGCCATCAACGTCCCTGCTCGAGACATCCCAAGAAAACGTTTCTCGAGACGAAAATCAAAAGCAATTCGCCCCTTGACCCGCCATGTGTGTTTCGTCCCTGCGAACCCATGTTCGACGCCCGCATGGGTGTGATGGCGGTAGCGAACGCGGGGACAGGCGAAAGGGCGTTCAAACTTGGGTGAATCACGCAACTCCAGCGAGATCTATTCACAGCAAGTTGACCCAGACCGTCTTGACCTCGGTGTAATGCTCCAGGGCGTGATGGCTCATCTCCCTGCCAATCCCGCTCTGCTTGTACCCGCCCCACGGCAGTGACGCCTCGAGCATCCCCCAACCGTTGATCCAGACGCTACCCGCTTTCAAACGGTGCGCCAGCTTGATGCCAGTCTTCAAATCCCGCGTCCAGATGCCAGCCCCTAGCCCGTAGACGCTGCGGTTCGCCCGAGTCACGAGGTCTTCCAGGTTGTCGTATTCCAGGACCGTCAGCACCGGACCGAAGATTTCTTCCTTGGCTAGCTCGAGTTCGTCGGTGGCGGTGAAGATTGTCGGCTGCACGAAGAACCCCTCGCCTGCCGCCGTGTTGCGCACTCCGCCCGTGACGACCTGAGCGCCCGCCGCGACGCCGCGCTCGATAAAGCCCATCACCCGCTCGAGTTGCAGTTGCGACACGAGCGGTCCCATCTGCGTCGTCGGGTCTAGGCTGGCTCCTTGCACGATGCCACTCGTGCGGGACACAAGTTCGTTCAACACGTCGTCGCGAAGCGCTCTGGGGACGTACAACCTCGAGCCTGCGACGCAGGCCTCGCCCTGGTTGAAGAACATCGCGGTCATCGCCCCGCCGACGGCATCGTTCAGATCCGCATCGGGCAGGATGATGTTCGGGGATTTACCGCCGAGTTCCAAGGTCACGCGCTTGAAGCTTCCGCCCGCCTTCGCCATGATCTCACGGCCGACACGGGTGCTCCCGGTGAACGAGATTTTATCTATATCCGGGTGTTCGACAATCGCCGCGCCCGCCTCCGCGCCGAAGCCAGGCAGGATGTTGATCACGCCCGGCGGAACGCCCGCCTCGAGCAGCAGTTCGCCCAGGTACAGCGCACTCAGGGGCGTCAGCTCGCTGGGTTTCAGGACCACCGTGTTGCCGCAGGCCAGCGCGGGTGCCAGCTTCCAGGCGGTGATCGCCAGCGGAAAGTTCCACGGCACGATGGCACCGACCACGCCGACCGGCTCGCGGCGGGTGTACGCCAGTGCCTCGCCGGGCAGGGAGCTGGGCACGGTCTGACCGGTGATCTTGGTCGCCCAACCCGCGAAGTAGCGGAAGTGATCGGCAGTCAGCGGCAGGTCAAAGACATAGGTTTCCATCACGGGCTTCCCGACATCCAGACTCTCGAGTTGCCGCAGCACTTCAGCGTGCTCTTCGATTAAGTCCGCGAGTCGCCACAGGGTTCGCCCGCGTTCGCTCGGCGTGGTCGCGCCCCAGGAACCCTCGAGCGCTCGGCGGGCGGCTTTGACCGCCAGGTCTACATCCCCTCGGGTTGCTTCCGAGACCGCGCAGATCTTCTCGCCAGAAACCGGGTCAATCACATCGAAAGACCTGCCCGCCACCCCCTCGAGCCAGCGCCCGCCGATCAAGAGTTTCTTGGGACGCGCCAACCAGGCGACTGTTTCGGGGAGTAGAAATTCGCTTTGGGTCATGGCGATGAGAATACGCCGCGAGGATGTAGACTGAACTATGCGGTTCGAGCAAAATGACCCCTCGGCTCCTCCACACCCGCTCGGAATGCCGGCCGCTGGCTCAGCGGCGTTTCCTGTGCTGCGTTGCGAGGTCACGCAACTCGAGGTTGGGGACAGCTTGGAGGAGGCCCAGCGCTACGCGGAAACCGTCGCGTCGCGGCTCGAGGCCGCCGTCGAATCCTTGGAGGCGTTGGGTGTGAAACGCCACGTGACGCTGCTGAGGGTCTGGCTAGAGCGCTGGCTGGGCGTCGTGGAACTCCTGTTCGAGGCGCGGTTAGAAGAGCGGCAGGCGTTGTTCGGTACTCGAGCTTGATTGGGTGAGATGACGCGTGTTTCATTCTGGATTGACGATAATCCAGATGACCCGATCGCCATGCTAGGGCTGACCGATGATGTCCTCAAGAGTTTCCCCTACGCAGCGCTCTTCGATGATCTGATGCTTCGGCTATACGAAGGTAACGAATTCTGGTACTTGTCAGCTCAGGACGCCTATGGAATTCTCGGAAACACAACCGACGGTCAAACGGTTTCTCTGTTTGATCACGAACGAGTCTTGCTGACTTGCCCGGTGGGCAATCTCTGGCTCCAACAGGCTCGAGCGAGTGGCGGTTTCGGATTGATCGTGGCGCACGATATTTCCCTTGAGGAAATTCAACCCCTGACTCGAGCGGAGCTTGTAGCGGCCCGAAATGAGGGCCAACTCGAGTTGATTCTGGTAGACGTGAACCCCCCAACCGACCTCGATTAAGCTCTCCCAAGATTGCTATTTCAGCGGGATGTCGGCGGTCAGGACCATCGCCTCGTTGTCGCCGTCGCGCTTCATTTCCATGTTGAAATCACGCAAGGACGGGAAGTAGCGCTTCAAAACGGCGTGCAACTCGCGGCGCAACTCCTCCTGTTTGCCGGGCGGCATTCCGGCGCGGTCGTAGGCCAGCACGACCTGAAGGCGGTTTTTGAGCGTGTCCTTCGTGTTGTTACGACGACCCCAGAACATCAGCGAATCGCCTCCTCGAGTGGGTGAAGCTTAGGGAAGCGCATCTCAAGCCCTCCCGAACAGCCGGGCGAAGAACCCCTGCCGCTCCTCGAGTTCCATCCACGGCACTTCCTCGCCGTGAATCCGCCGGGCGGTGTCCCAGAATCCTTGCCCCGCCTTGGTTTTGGCGTGCAGGACAGCCGGTTCACCGACGTTCGTGCTGATCAGAATGCCCTCGTCCTCGGGGATGATCCCGATCGGCTTGATGGATAGCAGTTCCACGACATCCTCAATGCTGAGCATGTCCTTCCGAGTTACCATGCGCGGGCGCAGGCGGTTGATCACGAGCCGCATCTCGCGCACGTCCATGCTGTCTAACATGCCAATGATCCGGTCGGCGTCGCGCACACTGCTGACTTCGGGGTTGACGACGATCAGCGCCGCCTGAGCGGGTGCGGCGGCCGTTTTGAAACCGCTCTCAATACCAGCCGGTGAATCCAGAATCACCCGGTCCATGCCCTCATCTTCCAAAAGCTGTTTGACGACGAGTTTCATGCCGTCCACCGTGAGCGCGTCCTTGTCTCGCGTCTGCGAGGCGGGAATCAGGAACAGCCCCTCGACGCGCTTGTCGCGGATCATCGCCTGACGCAATTTGCACTTGCCTTCGATGACATCCACCAAGTCGTACACGACGCGCCCCTCGAGACCCATCACGGTGTCCAGGTTTCGCAGTCCGACATCCACGTCTATCACGGCGACTTTCTCGCCGAGTTTGGCCAATCCAGTGGCAATGTTGGCGCTCGTGGTGGTCTTGCCGACGCCACCCTTACCCGAGGTCACTACGATGGTTTTTCCGTTCACGCCTTAAGCCTCCCAGACTTTGAAGTCCACTCTGAAATCTAGACCGTCAGATTCAATAAAATTGTTGGCTAGTGTAACCCGGAATCCGCCCAGCCTGCACTCACGTCAGGGACGAAAAAACGGTCGGTGCTTTCGAGCCAAAGGCTCAATAAGGTTACAGCTCAGCGGCTGCGGCCCAGCAGGACTCGAGCCAGCGCGAACGCAGTCAGGTAAAAGCCGACGTTCACCAATGCCAAACCCCACCCGAGGCTCACTGGAGCCTGACCGTCGGTCCAAGCGATGAACGCCGGAAAGGTCTCGGGTCGGGCGGCTGAGCGGTCCTGGGTCAGAAACGGCATCGGATAGCCGTACCGGATCACTCCAAGACCGGACGGCTGGTACACGGGTCGCGGCACGAGGCTCGAGGCGAAGGTCAGGGTCAGCGCTGCCAGCAGTAACAGCAAAGCCATTCTTGGCGGGAACCGCTGCAACCACCAACGTATTGTCGGGCGTCTCGAGAACATGCGCCGATTCTCCCAGGCTGTCATGACCAATTCGAGTCTCCCCTGTTGGCTCGAGAATCCCTTCAAAGAGAAACCTCGAGCCAGAAGTCAACTCGAGGTTCGCAGGCGGTTTTTAGAGGCTTCAGACGCGCAAGGGGTTCACAATCGCCAGATAGCCGGTGTCGCTCGAGGCGCGAAAAACGGCGGGGGCGTTCAGACCCAACCCGATCGTGACCTCGCCATCAACCGGCGTCAGGGCTTCGGTGAGCTGCTTGGCGCGAAACCCGACGGTGATCGCCGGTTCGGTACCGTGCTGCTGAACTTCCAGAACATCTTGGGCGCGCCCGTAATCGCTCTCCGCCACGAGTTGTAGTTTGCCGCCCGCGATAATGAATTCCACTTTGTTGTTGCTGAGCTTATCCGCGACGACCGCCACCCGAGCCACCGATTCACGAAGTGCGCTCGAGTCCACCTGAATCGTCACGCTCGAGGACTTCGGGATGACCCGCTCGTAATCCGGCAGTTCGCCGTCCATCAGCTTGGCGTTCATTCGCACGCGGTCTGTGGAGATGGAAAGCGTGCCCTGCTGGATGGTGAGCTTGACCTCGCCGTCGCGCAAGACGCGGATGATCTCGTCGGCGTTGCGGGCGGGCACGACGAGTTTCCGGGTTTCCTTCGTGCTCGAGGCGCTGAAGTCCCGGTACGCCAGTCGGAACCCGTCGGTCGCCACCAAGCGGGAGCGTTCGGTGCTGAGTTCGAGTTGCACGCCTCGGAAAATGGCTCTGAACTCCTCGGCGGCGGCCGCGTAGCGCACGCTCGAGATGCTTTTAGCGAATTCACGGGCGTCTATCGTCAGGTCGCTCGAGGTTGGGAAGCTCAGGTCCGGGTAGGCGCTCAGGTCACCTGTTTGTAGCTTGAAGGTTGAACCACCGCTCGCAACCGTCAGTTCGTTCCCAGAGAGATGAAGTTCGACCAGTTCGCCGGGAAGTGATTTGGTGATCTGCGCGAACAGATGCGCTGGAACGACGAAGCTCTGACCATCCACAATCTGGGCTTCGACGAATTGCTCGAGATCAATTTCTAGATTGGTCCCAGAGAGAGAAAGCCCCCGGTCTGTGCTCGAGACCTTGAGGTGGGTCAGGGCTGCGTTTGAGCTTCTCGAGGGAACGATTCGTTCCAGGGCACTCAGGGCGTCACTTAGATTCTTTTTTGGAATTTGGACTTGCATCGTGCCTCCATCGGGCGGGGTCTGAGTACTGTACCTGATTCGTAAAAGATTTAATAGTAGTAATAATAGGGCCTGTGGATAGTGTGGATAACCAACCTGTCGCCCGTTCTAGACGATCTTTCGCTTGTGAATATCTCTGTGGATAAGTCTAGCAGGGTCTGTGGATAAGCTGTGGATAAAACCCGACTTATCAACAGGGTAGCCGGAAGACCGACTTATCCACAAGTTGTCCACAACTTATCCACAAGTTATGCACAGGGTTTTCAACAGGGTTATCCACAGCTCTCGGTCCTCCCGTGTTGAATGGAAGCCATCACATCAGCTTGTTGCGGATCTCTTTGATGTGATTCGTCAGATCGGCGTCTCGCTCTGACAGCTCTGAGACCTTTTGAATGGCATAAAGAATCGTGCTGTGATCCCTGGCGAAGAAGGTTCCAATCTCTGGCAGGCTGTGACTTGTCAGGTCACGAATCAGGAACATTGCCACCTGCCGGGGCAACACCACCTCTTTGGCTCTCCCCTGTGACTTCAAGGAATCCAACGGCACGGCGTAGTGGGTTGAGACCGCCTCCAAGATGTCCTGCATCTCGAGGTTAACCTCGGATTCGGTGAAGACATTGCTGAGCGCTTTGGCCGCGATCGAACGATTGACCTGATTGCCGTCCAACCCGTTCAGGCTGGCGTAGGCGATCACCCGCATCAGCGCCCCCTCGAGTTCACGGATGTTGCTGGTGACTTGTTTAGCGATCAGTTCCAGAACCTCATCCGGGATATACGCCCGCCGAGTTTCGGAATTCATGCGCAGAATCGCCACGCGAGTCTCGAGGTCGGGGCTTTGAATGTCTGTAATGAGACCCCATTCGAAGCGGGAGCGCAACCGAGCCTCGAGCGTCAAAATATCCTTGGGTGGACGGTCAGAGGACAGGATGATCTGTTTGCCGGCTTCATAGAGCGCGTTAAAGGTGTGGAAGAATTCTTCTTGGGTGCGTTCCTTGCCCGCGATGAACTGAATATCGTCTACAAGCAATAAATCAACGCTGCGATATCGGTCCTTGAAGGCGGTCATCTTATCTTCACGGATAGAATTAATGAGGTCGTTGGTGAAGGTTTCGGTGCTGATGTACTCAATTCGTTTATCGGCGAATCGCTCGGCAACACTGTGACCAACGGCGTGCATCAAATGGGTTTTGCCCAGCCCGACCCCGCCATATAAAAAGAGCGGGTTGTAGGCTTTGCCGGGTTGTTCAGCCACCGCTAGCGCCGCCGCGTGAGCGAAGTTGTTATTAGGTCCGATCACGAAATTTGAAAAGGTGTATTTCGGGTTGAGCTTGCCTCGCCCTGGATCGTTGGTGGAGGCATTTTGGCTGCGCTTGCCAGATTTCATGTCCGGCTCGAGCACCGGTTCTTGAGTCGTCGGCAAGATCTTGAAACCGACTCTTGGATTAGGTGCGCCCGCCTGTCGGAGCGACTCCTCCAGGAGTTCCATGTAGTGCTGCTTCAACCAGTCGGCTGCGAATGAGTTGGGAACACCGATGATGAACACGCCGTTCTCCACACCCAGGGCGCGTATGCGGGTGAACCAAGTGTGATACTCCACATCGGTAGTTTTCCGCCGCACGTATTCGAGGATTTGTTCCCAGATGTCCAACTGACTCACTTCGGCATCTTACGACGCGATCTACGAGATCTGTCTAGAGTCGCAGTTTAAGTCCAGCAACTCGAGGTTTGCGATTTTTGAAATATGTAAAGTAATGCGCCTGCGACAAATATTCGCCTACAGTTACCTGTGGATAACTACTGGTTGGGCTGTGGACAAGAGTTTTGTTCTCCGAAACCAATAGTCTTGAAGCTTGGACCTCGAGATATCTCAGCCCGAGATTTTAAGTTGATGAAACCTCCTAAGAACTTAGGATTTCAATCGTTGTTGTCACGACTCGCATCTGGGTAGATACTGTGACCATGCAGAATTGGGAACGTTTGCAGGAGTACGCAACTCTAGTGAAGCAGTACAGTCAAGTCCTAGATTTGACATCACCCAAACTTCTCGAGGACTTTCACGCTGGCATCGAACTGTCGCTCGAGTACCTGCCGTTTTTGCCGGAATCTGGGGCGATTCTCGATGTCGGATCGGGCAATGGGCTACCTGGAATTCCACTTGCGATTGAACGCCCTCAGCTTCTGTTTTCGCTGTGTGAAATTCGTTCTAAGCGAGCGGCTTTTCTGGATAGAGCCGTCAGCCTGCTGAAACTTGCCAACGTATCAGTTCACAACATTGATGTCGCCAAGATTTCTGGATTGTATAGTGTCGTCATCGCCCTGAGAGTCGCCCGATTAGAAAAGTTGTACGCTTTGACGCAACATTGCCTTACTCCCTCCTGGAAAATGGTTGTACGTAAGGGCGCAGACTACCAGGAAGAAATTACGGCCTTGGAAAAGATAGCGAATCTAGTGGGGTTTCACGTGAAACATTCGATTGACGGAGGATATGTGCTCGAGATTGAAGGACAGACGTGAAGGTTATTAGTTTCGTAAATCAAAAAGGTGGCGTCGGTAAAACCACGACGACGATTAACCTTGCCGCATATCTCGCTACCTCGAGACGTAAAGTCTTGGTGATTGACCTTGACCCACAAGCAAACGCCTCGAGTGGATTAGGTGTCAGAGAGGCTGAAATTGGCGTCTATGACGTACTGCTTGGGGATATCAAGGCTGCCGATGCGATTGTGCCTACTGCTCAAACGAATTTGTTCCTCATGCCTGCGACGGCTGATTTGGCGGGCGCATCGGTTGAACTGACCGAGCAACCCGACCGACTGAAAGTATTACTGGCGCAACTCGAGGGGTTTGATGTGGTGCTCGTAGATGCACCGCCATCTCTTGGTGCACTAGCGATCAACGCGCTCGTTGCCTCTGATGGGATTATCATCCCTTTACAAGCAGAGTATTACGCGCTCGAGGGGGTGGCGGGCATGATGGATACGATCAATCGCGTCAAGGACGCGCTGAATCCCACGCTTAAACTGCTCGGTATCTTGGTTACGATGTTCGATACCCGAACGAACCTGGCTCAACAGGTTGAACAGAATGTCCGTGAACACTTTGGAGAACTTGTCTTCTGGTCAGTGATTCCACGCAATGTAAAACTCTCCGAGGCTCCCAGCTATGGGCAAACGATCAATAGGTACGCCCCAATCTCGAGTGGTGCAGGCGCGTACAAAAGACTCGCCCAGGAGGTGATGCAACGTGTCCAAAAGCTCTAAAACAGGGGGACTCGGTAGGGGCTTGGATGCATTGATACCGCGTTCCATGGGAAATGCTCCGTCTAAGCTACCGATTCAACAACTCGAGGGCAACAAGCAACAACCCCGAACTGTGTTTGATGATGCCGCGCTGCAAGAACTGTCCCAGTCTATCGCAGAAAAAGGCATTATTCAGCCGTTGTTGGTGCGACCCAAAGGGGATAAATACGAAATCGTTGCCGGTGAGCGTCGGTGGCGTGCGGCAAAATTGGCGGGATTGAGCGAAGTACCGGTTCTGATCCGAGAGTTGAGCGACCAGGAAACCCTAGAGATCGCACTGATTGAAAATCTTCAACGCGAAGATCTCAATCCGCTCGAGGAGGCGAGAGCATTTCAAGGATTACTTGATTTAGGTTCGACCCAAGATGAATTGGCGAAAACGCTTGGGAAGGGGAGAAGCACGATCACGAACGCACTTCGTCTGCTGGCACTGCCTCGAGACGCACAGAAGGCGCTCGAGGATGGCATCATCACTTCTGGTCACGCTCGAGCGATCCTAGCCTTACCGAAGGACCAACAGCAGTGGGCCCTCGAGCAAATTCTTTCCGGGGATTTGAATGTTCGCCAATCAGAGGAGTTGAAACTCAAACAGGAGAGTTTGGTTTCACGTGAAACATCAGCCACTGCACCTCGGGCTCATCGCCAATTGGAGCTGGAACTGAGTCGCTTTGCAGGGACGAAGGTCAGAATCGTCGGGCAGGAAAAGGGAAGACTTGAGTTGCATTTTCATACTCAAGAAGACCTGAGCCGATTGCTGGCACTTTTGGGTTACGAAAGCTAGATTTTACGCTCAAAACATAATATACTAGTGGCGCTGGAATTCCAGCGCCACGATTCTTGAGGAATCAAACCGGATACAGTTGCCCCAAACCTTACACGAAGGAGAACCCATGCCATTCGATCCACGCCAACACCTGATTAGCCTCAAGGGAAAAGATTACCTGCCGGTCGCCGCCCGCCTTGTGTGGCTGAACGAGGAAACAGAGCGCTACACCATCACCACCAGCATCCTAAAGTTGGAAGACACCTACGCCGTGGTTCAGGCAACTGTCTCGGTCTTTGACAAAAACGGTCAAATGCTAAAAACGGCGACAGCCTTAAAGCGGGAGGACAAGACGCACTTCCCAGATTTCCTCGAGAAGAGCGAAACGGGTAGTGTTGGACGCGCCCTGGGAATGCTCGGATTCGGCACGCAATTCGCCCCAGAGTTTGACGAGATGGGTGGACAACTCGAGGCGCGCGTCGTGGACACGCCGCAACCCACAGTCAAACCGGATGCCAATGCCAGCCTCGCCAATCTAGGCTTGAAACCCGCCTCGAGCCTGGCGGCACCGACCAACAAACGCAAACCGCAAAATGTGGAGCCTGAAGCGATAGTCAAACCGCAGTCCACCCAAGCCGCCGTATCTGAGGATTTAGACATTGATGACGGCTTAGAAGAATATGACCATGGAGCTGTGCCAGACGACGAACTCTTCAGCGAAGCCAAGGTCCGCCGCCTGCTCAGCATCGCCGGAAAACTCTTCAATCTCAAAGGTGAGCAACTCGAAAACCGGGTTCTGGAAGCCTCGAGCAAGATCCTGAAGAAGAGCATCGCTGACGTTCACGCCTTGCACTGGAAAGACGGCAACGAGGTCATGAAGCAGCTCGAGGAGACCGCGATCAAGCGGGGCGTTTGGGAGCGGAGCGCCTGATCTAGACCCCAAACTTGAGTTGCTTGAAAGCGCGGATATATCCGCGCTTTTTTACTTCAGGTTATACAGGTCACTAAATTTTGTCTCCAAGTAATTCAGGTACGGCTTCGTCGTTAGCGCTTGACCGGTAGCGTGTTGAATCAGTTCCGGGGGTAAAAACGTCTTGCCATGTCGTAGCATCGCGTGGCTCAGCCATTGCAGTAGCGGCTGAAATTCGCCTCTAGAAAACATGGCATTCAGGTCCCCCATCTGGGTTTGGGCACGCTCGAAGAGTTGCACGCTCAAGAGATTTCCCAGCGTGTAGGTCGGAAAGTACGCGAAATAGCCGCTAGACCAGTGAACGTCCTGCATCACGCCGTCCCGGTCGTCAGAGGGCGTCACGCCAAGGTACTCCTGCATCTTGGCGTGCCAGGCTTCGGGGAGTTCGGAAACCTTCGTCTTGCCGTCAAACACCTCGAGTTCCAGCTCGAAGCGCACCATGATATGCAGGTTGTACGTCAGCTCGTCGGCTTCGACCCGGATCAAGCTGGGCTGAACACGGTTGACGAGCTGATACATGGCCTCGGCGCTGACATCACGGAGCGCCGCGAAATGCTGTTGCGCCTTCGGCATCCAATGCTGCCAGAACGCCCTCGAGCGGCCGACAAGATTTTCCCAGAGCCGAGATTGCGATTCGTGGGCCGTGCTCCACGCCCCTCGAGCCAGTGGGGTGCGGCGCAACTCATCGCCAGTGTTCTGCTCGTACATACCGTGACCGGCTTCGTGCAGCACACCGTAAAAAGCCATTGGAAAGTAGTGCTCGTCAAACCGGGTCGTGATGCGAACGTCGTCCTTCCCGAAGTTCGTGGCGAACGGGTGCGCGGTGATGTCTAGTCGTCCTCGGTTCAGGTCATAGCCAAAGGCCTGCGCCACCTCGAGACTGAAGGCTCGCTGGGCCTCGACCGGAAACGAGCGCACCAGAATACTGTAGTCCACGGTCTCACCCGCCTCCACGACGCGCTTCAAGAAGGGGACAGTAAACTGGCGCAGCTCCAAGAAAATACGTTTGATGTCCTCGGTCTTCAAGCCCGGATCGTAATCCCACAGCAGCGCGTCGTAAGGGTGAGTCTCAAAACCGTAGTAGTCCGCCGAGCGACGCGCGTAATCGAACATCTTTTCTAGGTGCGGTTGAAAGGTTTTCCAGTCGTTCCGGGGACGCGATTCTTCCCAGACCGTCCCGGCGATGCTGCGCGCCTGAGCGACCTCTGCCACGTAATCGGCGGGCAACTTGGAGCGCCGCGCAAACTCGAGGCGCATCAGGCGCACCATCGCGCCCTCCACCGAGTCAGCCTTACCCAGTTCCGGCTCGAGGGTTGAGAGCAGTTCCTCGAGTCTCGATGCGGTGTTTTTCTGGTGAATCAACCGCGCTAGGGTTGAACCCTGGACCGCCCTAGTCGCCGCGCCACCTCTGGGCATCTGAGTCTCCTTGTCCCAACCGACGAGTGCAGCGATGCCGGAGAGGTCAGAAATTTCGTGAAGCAGGCTCTTGAATTCCTCTAAAGGGGTCATGCCAGGACGATACAATCTGCCGCACTTTCGGTACGACCCGACCCAGAAACCAGGGGTTGTATGGTTTCTAGCCTTTACGTTTCTGAGATACTACAGATGGTGGTTAGCCCTAAGGCGGCGCTGCACTTATCCACAGACTTGTGGATAACTCTGGGGATTGACAATTCCCTGACGTAAATGCTAAAAACCCAAAAACGCCGTGTCAGACGAACGAAAAGCTATATTTCCGACCTTCGAGTTTCGAGCCATTTTGGGGTTGTCCACAGAAAAACCTGGCTTGTGGATAACTCGAGGTGGTTTTTGGGGCTGCTACTGGGCGGGAAAAACCGCCAGAATTGAGCCTGAATTCGTGACGAATGTTTTGAGATGAAGCGCAACCGTTCGAACGCTAATCTTCAGAAACTCAGCCTGGGAATTCTAGGGTTTCGAGGGCGCGCCGCTGCAACTCCAGGGCCCGTTCGCGCAGGTGAAGCTCTAACTTTTGTGACAGCGGCGACTCGAGGTGTTCGAGGGCCAACTTTGGCTCGAGGTGTTCCAGCGCCTGCGAGGCCGCCTCGATCAGGAACGGCGCGGCGCGGCGGGCATCGTTGGCAGCCTCGTAATGCAGCGCGATCCGGCGAGGATCGGCTCCCCTCACTTCCAAAGTCACGGCCGCCCGACGATGCAGCGCCCGTTGCACTGCCTCTGGCATCAACGCCAGTGCCGTTTGCCGCAGCAGATCGTGACTGAACGCGCCGCTCTCCAAGATCACCCGAGCCGCCTGTGCCTCGGAGAGCGCTTCCGCCACCTCGAGTTCACGGGTTTCCAGGACCGCCGCGATCAAGGGCGCGTCGCCATCCTCCAGGATCGCCAACGCGCCGAGGGTCCGCTGGGCGGTGGCGCTCAAGCGCTCCAAGCGCTGCTTTAGTAAGGCGTGAATCCGTTCCGGCAGTTTCAGATCGCCCGACAGACGCCAGTCGGGGGTCAATTGACCGGTCTCCAGGAGGGCTTTCAAGGTCTCGATGATGAACAGGGGGTTGCCCTCGGTGGTGCGATGCAGATCGGGACTCAGTTCTGCCGCCCTCGGATCAATCCCAGCCAGCAACTCGGCCACCTCTGTTTCGCTCAGTGGCTCCAAGGGAATACGGCTGCTCACCCCCTCCGCCTCGAGCCGCGTCACCAGGTCTTGCAGGGCGCGGCTGGCCTCCAGTGGGCGGTAACTGCACAGCCAGCCGACGCCCTGCTTCAATAAACGCGGGGCGGCGTAAGCTAGCCATTCCAGTGTGGCGCTATCGGCCCAGTGCAGGTCGTCCGCGACGATCAGACCGCCGGGCGCGGTTAGCGCCAGCGCGTACTGCGTGAAGGCCTCTAAAAGCCGCAGCCTCGCCTCGAGCATTTCGGCGCTGCCCGAGAGCGCCGCCATTAGGTTGACGTTCTGCTTGAACTCCGGGATCAGCCGTGAGAGTTCCAGTTTCCACAGGTCTGGCATGTCCGGTTGCGCCAGCACGAGACTGTCTCGCACCGCCTGGGTCAGACCGCTGTACGCCAATCCCTGCTCCGCCTCGCGGCAGTGAATCTCTAAAATGCGTCCGCCCAAGGCGCTCCGGCTGGCCGCGAGTTCGTGCAGCAATCGCGTCTTCCCCATGCCCGCGTCACCGATCACGAAGACCGCTCGTCCCCGAGTGATGCCGCTCTGCGCGATGCTCCACGCGCCACCGACGAGGCGCGGTGGGCGCAGCACCGAGAGCGGAATCGTGCGCCGCGTGGACTGCGCCCGCTTATAGGTTCCCGTCTCGAGGGCGTGCAGCAAACCCAGCGTCTCCGGCAGTGGCTCCACGCCCAGCTCCTCGCGCAGCACCCGGCGCAAATCCTGAATCCCGGCCCGCACAGCCGCGCGGTCGTCACACAGGTACGCCAGTTTCAAGTACCGCGTGTGCGCCGCCTCAGACATTGGTTCCAGAGCGATGACGCGCCGCGCTAGGCTGGCCGCCTCACGGTACGCCCCTCGAGTCTCGAGGCGAGAGATTTCCGTGTCTAGGTGCGTCAGGCGCTGATCGCGCAGTAACTCACGGGTGTTGGAGAGCCAATCCACGAACTCGAACTCGTCGTCTAAGTCCAAGCCAGCCGCGAAATCGCCCTCTAGCGCGTTCCACTGCGGCAGGTCCGAGTGCAAACCGCTCGGCAGCCAGAGGTTGTGGCGGTCATTCTCTACGACCGCGCCGAACTGGTTGACGCGGTACACCTCCTGACGCAGGCTCTGCTTGGAGCGCTCCTCGTCCGCCTCCGACCACAACAGCCCCGCCATGCGCCCTCGAGCCGTGATGCCCTCGACCGCCAGAAAGGCCAACATCGCGGCCCCCCGCCGACCCACGGGTTGCGGTACGCCGTCCCGCTCGAGGACGCACGCGCCGGAAAGCCGCAATCGTAAGCCGTTGGCGGGCTGAGTCATGGTCGCTCAAAGTGTGGCACGGGGGTCATGATCTCGGAGTTTAGCGTGTTGGCAGGGGAGATGTCTTAGAACGCTGTTTCTGTTGGCGTATTGGAGGCTGGAAACGCTCGAGGAGAGCAGATGTCTCTCACGTCAACCCGATAGGTCAGAAGGCGCATTCTTGCGGTTGTAACGACCCCCTAAACTGTCGGGATGGCCATTCAATCGCTCGGCTATCGCACCGACTTGTTCTTCTCCAGACTGTCCGGGGAAGTGAGCGACCGAGGCGATTACCTCTCTATCCGCACCCCGTCCAACCCGACGTTCTGGTGGGGTAATTACCTGCTCTTCAAACGCGCCCCGGTTGCTGGAGACGCCTCGAACTGGCTCGAGGCGTTCCATGCCGAGCACAAAACAGCGCAGCACATTGCGATTGGCTACGACAGCCCTGAACCGGGTGACACGAGCGAGTTCACCCTGCCTCCGGAGCAGGGCGGCGCGGGTTTGACCGTAGAAACGAGCGCCGTCATGACCGCGACCGCCCTACACGAACCCCCGCGCCCCAATCGGGAAGCAGCACTAGAACTGCGCCCACTCAGGTCGGACGTGGATTGGGCGGCCCGGCTCGAGTTGAGCCGGGCGGTTCACACCTGGGGCGGCGAGTTTATGGAGCGCAGCAACCTCGAGCGGCGGCGGCAGGTGGAAGCCGGACACGGACAATGGTTTGGCGCGTTTCTGGACGGACAACTCGTCTCGAGCCTCGGGATTTTCAGCGTTGGAGACGGTCTGGGACGATTCCAGAGTGTCGAAACCCACCCAGCCTTCGAGCGGCGCGGGCTGGGTGGGACGCTGGTTCACTTCGCGGGAATGCAAGCACTGGACGGCCTGGGCGTGAACAAACTGGTGATGGTGGCTGATCCCGAGTACCACGCGATCCGCGTTTATGAAAGCGTCGGTTTCCAAACTCAGGAGCGCCAGTACGCGATCTCTAAAACCGATGCCCCGGCTTGATCTTGAGTGGAAGCACTGATCTCAACGCTGAGCGATTTTCCAGGACACGGTTCCGTCACGGACAGAATGCTAAAATCCTCGCCATGGCCAGCGTCGAAGAACTGCGGGAACGCCTCCGCAAACCTCTTGAACGCGAATTGGCGATGGGTTGCCAGAACCGTGTCGTGACCGCCGGACTGGAAGCCTTGCTGACGAACGTCGCCCAGCCCTTCCCAAAGGTTCGCGCGGCCCTGGACGGGTACGGCGTGATGAGCTTGGAAGAGCGCCGCGAGCGGCTGCTGGAAGCCTTGCAGCTCCTCGAGGCGGAACGCAAACCGGTAACGCCCACAAGCCCCACTCGCCCCTCGAGCCGCACCAATCCTCCCGTTTTGGAACGAAACCAGATTGCGATTGACAGTGAAGTCTCGAGGGTGCCGCTGCCCGTGGGAGGCGCAAAAAAATTGGGGACGCTCGGCGTGAAAACCGTGCGCGACCTGCTCAACTACTACCCGCGCCGCTACGAGGACCGCCGCAAGCTGCCCGGATTTCACATCGTCGAGGACGGCTCACGGGTCACGGTCGTCGGCACGGTGCTGAACAAGACGCGCTACCAACCCCGGAAGGGAATGCTGATTTTAAAGGTAGAACTGCGCGACGACCTGGGGAACCGCGCCACCGCGACCTGGTTCAACCAGCCGTGGATTGAGAAAAACCTGAAGGAAAACGCCCGGCTGATCCTGACCGGCAAGGCCAAGAAGTTCGGACGCAAACTGGAACTGGCGGTCGAATACTTTGAAGTTGAGGACGTGGAGGGCGAGAGCGTCAGCACCGACCGAATCATCGGCGTCTACCCCGTGACCGAGGGCGTCTCGCAAGCCTTCGTGCGCCGCTGCACCGCGATTGGTTTGGAAGCCTTTCCTGAGATCGAAGATTACCTGTCCTCCCAGCAGCGCGGCACGCGGAACGTCATGCCATTGGCACAAGCCTTGCGCGAGGCGCACCTGCCCACAGAACTCGAGACACTGGAACTGGCGCTCGGACGACTCAAATTCGACGAGTACCTGTTCTTGGAATTGCGGGTTCTCCTGGCGGGCGAGCATCACCTCTTGGGCAAGCAATTCCGCGCCCTCGAGACGGACATGACGGTCTTCGAGTCTAGGCTGCCATTCACCTTCACGAACGCCCAACGCCGCGCCATTTTGGAGATCGTGCGCGACATGCGTGACCAGAAGCAGATGGCGCGACTCTTGCAGGGCGATGTCGGCAGCGGTAAAACTGCCGTCGCCGCCTGCGCCTTGTACCTGGCGACTCGAGACGGCTATCAGGGCGCGCTGATGGCTCCGACCGAAATCCTGGCGCGGCAACACTATTACAGCTTCCAGAAGTATTTAGAGCCGTTGAATGTGCGCGTGGAACTCCTGATCGGCGCGATGACCGCCCGCGAGCGACGCGAAGCCAGGGAACGAATCGCATCCGGCGAGGTGGATGTCGTCCTCGGGACGCAAGCCCTGATCCAGGACGGTGTGACCTGGAAACGCCTCGGGTTGGCGGTGATTGACGAGGAGCACCGCTTTGGCGTCAACCAGCGCCGAGCGCTGCTCCAAGACCGCCCCGACGTACTCGTCATGAGCGCGACACCGATCCCGCGCAGCTTGGCGCTGACCGCCTACGGCGACTTGGAGCTGACGATCATTGATGAACTTCCGCCCGGTCGCACGCCGATTCACACCAAGCTCCTCTTGGACACGCACCGCCGCCAAGCGTACAGCTTTGCGATGCAACAAATTGAGCAGGGACGACAAGTCTACGTCGTGGCACCTCTGGTCGAAGAATCGGAGAAGCTCGAGGAGATTCTGGCCGCGACCCAACTGGCGGAAGACCTGAAGCAAATCCTGCCGAACGCCAAAGTAGACCTACTGCACGGCAAGATGCCCGCCGACCTGAAGGACAAGGTGATGAACCGCTTTCGCGCCCAGGAGTTCAACCTTCTGGTTTCCACGACCGTGATCGAGGTCGGCGTGGACGTGCCGAACGCGACCGTCATGGTGATTGAAAACGCCGAACGCTTCGGGCTGTCGCAACTCCACCAGTTGCGCGGCCGGGTCGGCCGCAGCAGCCTGCAAAGCTACTGCATCATGGTCGCCGGGGATCACAGCAAAAAGACCAAAGAACGCCTAAAAGTCATTGAGGGTAGCACCGACGGTTTCAAGATCGCCGAAGCCGACCTGCGCCTGCGCGGACCCGGCGAGATTCGCGGCACGCGCCAGAGCGGAATGCCGGACCTGCGCCTGGGTGACATTGTCAACGATGTGGAAATCATTGAGAACGCCCGAAACTTGGCGAAAGAGATTCTGGAGGACGATCCGAAACTCGAGTCAGCCCAGAACGCGTTGCTGCGGGCGGAATTGCAGGCTCGAGGGGAACAGGTGTTTATTACGGACGTGATTTGACAGGGCTAAGCAACTGGACTAACCTTTTGCCATGCCACGTACTGTCACCGTCCACGAAGCCAAAACTCAACTCTCCAAGCTCCTCGAGCAAACTGAGCGTGGTGAACGGATTATCATTGCCAGAGGGCGACATCCCGTGGCTGAACTTAGTGCCATCAAACGCCCTCGAGTCCTTGGACGGCAAGCGGCTGATATCGGGATTATCCCGGATGATTTCTGTGCCGAAGACCCCGAAATCCTCGAGATGTTCGGGCTGAAATGATTTTGTTGTTGGATACACATGTACTGTTGTGGGCAGCAGCCAATGATGGGCGACTCTCGAGCAGAGCGAAGTCACTAATTCAAGACCCTGAACAGCGGATTTACGTGTCTGTCGTGAGTGCCTGGGAAATGATCATCAAGCACGGAAACGGTAAGTTACCACTTAACAACACCCCTGAACTTGTTTTCTTGGATGCTGTGCGCGACAACCAATACGAGGTTTTACCGGTAGACCTCAACCACATCATGCGGGTTGCCAAGCTCGAGCCCCATCACAAAGATCCGTTCGACCGCTTGCTGATCGCTCAGACGCTGAGCGAAGGTTTTGTGCTTCTGACAGACGACGGAGCCATCCAGCAGTACAACGTCCCCAATACGTGGTGAACACAAGGACGATCTCTACCATCATTCCGAGAAGCGATGGCTGCGTACCACTCGAGGTGAGCAGGTGTTTATTACAGACGTGATTTAAACTTGGGCAATGTGAACGACACCGCACATCTCGAAGTCAGATATAATCGAGACTCATGGATTTGGAGCAGACAGAATCAGAGCAAGACACTGAAATTCAATTGATTGACGTTGATGCTAAGGCAACCCTCATTAAACTTGGAACGCAGACGAATGCTGATTTAACGGCTTATATTTCTGCTGATCTGCTCGAGCGCTACGAATTCTACAGTTTCCGTCACGCCGCTGAAATCCTAGCGACGAGTTGCAAGGCTGAATTCGATGAACTCCTGAACGCATTGCGTGCGTTTCATATCACGGTTTCAGATATCAAGACACCGGGCGGCAACGAATCAGCCATACCCAAAAAACTCACGGCGCTTTTGCGTCCTCAAGGCTGGAGAGAAACCCGCGTTCAAGGCGATTTGATTGTCCGCAAACTGGTGCGCGGCGCTCGAGATGAAACTATTGAACAAGTGATGACGCTGGCAAACTTCATTGATGGACACAACATTGATTATGTCAAGAACCGCGTGGCGTTCGATATGGAATGGAACTCCAAAGACCAGACTTTCGACCGCGATTTATATGCTTTCAGCGCGTTTGCACAGACCGGGGTCATCAGTGCAGGCGTGCTGCTAACCCGTAGTGCTGACCTCAATCCAGTGTTCACACAACTGGGCAATGATGACAAGGGTAAACCCATTCGCAATAAATACGGCGCGTCAACAACCTGGATGGGTAAGCTGTTGTACCGACTTGAGGCTGGGCGTAACGGTCCGTGTCCAGTGCTTGCGGTCGGAATTAAACCTGCGGTCATCACCGACCTCGCCGCGCACCTCGCGGCTGCTCCACAAAAAGGAGAACTGCCATGAGTGTATCCACCGATTTTCTTGAGCGTTGTGCTGAACGCAAGTTTCATACTGTGCTCGCTGACCCACCGTGGCAATTTCAAAACCGCACGGGCAAAATGGCCCCTGAGCACCGCCGCTTGGCGCGTTACGGCACGATGACGCTCGAGGAGATCAAAGCACTGCCCGTGACAGAGGTCGTGCAGGAGCCAGCACACCTGTACCTTTGGGTTCCGAACGCGCTGCTACCAGAAGGGCTGGCTGTTTTAGCTGCCTGGGGTTTCGAGTACAAAAGCAACATCGTCTGGCACAAAATCAGGAAGGACGGCGGACCAGACGGGCGCGGGGTCGGATTTTACTTTCGCAATGTAACAGAGTTGGTGTTGTTTGGTGTGCGCGGTAAGAGTGCGCGAACCCTGGCACCAGGACGGCGTCAAGTGAATTTCTTAGCAACACAAAAGCGTGAACACTCGCGCAAGCCTGATGAGTTTTACGACATCGTGGAAGCGTGCAGTCAAGGGCCGCGGCTCGAGATGTTCGCCCGTGGATCACGTCCTCATTGGACGACATGGGGCAATCAAGCCGACGAGTACACGCCAACTTGGGCGACATACAGCAACCATTCTCGAGCCGAGCCGAAAGCGAAAAAACGACTCTCCGAACCCTCGGACTTGGTGCAACTTAATTTTTGATACTGTTTCTCCAAGCCTTTAATTCTCGGTGTTCTCTCAGCGCTGCTGTACAACGGTGAACACGCTTCGAGGCGGTCGCTCATCGCTTAACAAGCTCGCCTCGAGTCGCAACAGGGTTTGCGAGACTCCCCGTTCTGGCGATCACTGATTCCCTATTTCGCCCGTCAACTCGCACTGTTTCAGCCTTGAGTTTGCCCTAAACCCTGGCTTCTCAGCCAGACGCCAGGTTTCACATCCGCAACTCCTAGAGACTTCGCTCACGTTTCAGGCTCGAGGGAGGTCGTCCATGAGATGGATTTTGCCGCTAGTGCTGACCGGGTGTAGTTTTTTCGGGGCGTCAACCATACCGGTCACACCGGCGTTGCCCCCGACACAGGTTCCACCCGCGCCGCCAGGTAATGCGGCTGTTACGAAGAAGCTCGTGGAGTTCGGCTGGGACAAGCCGCGCCCGGCGCAACTCACGACCGCGAGGCTCGAGGGGGGCGTTTTTGATGGTGTGATGTTCGCCCCCAGTACCGGGGATCGCGTAATCGTGCCGGAGGTGTTGCCAGTGAAATCGTTTGACGATGACATCGCAGCCCTGAAAAAAATTCGCTCAAGTAAATTGCAGAACAGTTTTTATGTCATCAACGTCAACACGGGAGCCTGGGATTGGTTTGACGACGCGCAGTGGGGAAACGCCGAGGCGAACCTGTATCAACATGCCAGAGTTGCCAAACAGGGCGGTCTGCGCGGTTTGATGTTTGACCCGGAGGTCTACCAGTTTGATCTTTGGGCGTACAACTCGCAACCGAGACGCGCTCAGCACAGCTTCAAGGACTTTGAAACGCAGATGCGAAAGCGCGGGGCGCAAACCATGCGAGCCTTTGAGCGGGCGTATCCCGGCGTGACGGTGCTGAGCCTTTTCCTGTTCAGCGCTTTCGAGGCGGCCGCGGGTGCGACCTACGAATCTGCCCACGCGAGTCTCGAGGAGGACGGCAGTTTGGGCTTGTTCGCGGCCTTCGCAGAGGGGATGCTCGAGGCGGCGACGGAGGAGGCGGTCATGGTTGACGGGTTTGAACCCTCGTACTATCACTTGCGTCCGGCAGATTTCGAGGCGGGGCGCAGGCGCGTGTTTGTGGCCGCGCAGTTATTTGTGGCTCCCGCGTTGCGTCAGAAGTTCCAGCGTCAGGTGAAGTTTGCCAATGCCGTGTACGTGGACGGCGTGATGAACCTGTTCGATAGCGCTCGTTTTTTTGGGTACTACCTGAAGAACGACGATGACCGCCGTGCTTTGCTTGCGCACAACGTTTATTACGGCTTGCAATCCTCCGACGAGTTCGTCTGGGTTTACGCGGAGAATATGAACTGGTGGGAGCGCACCATTGGAACGCAGAGCAGTTTCAGCTCACTCGAGGCGGCCGTGAAGCGCGGGCGGCAAGAGCTGCTCGAGGGGCGGGCGCTGAGCGATGATCCGGCGGTGGCGGTTGCGCGTGCCGAGATTGCTTTCAACGCTAAGGTGGCTGTCGGTGGTGACATCCTCGGGCGGGCGGGGCTGAACATCACGTTTGGAGCCTTACAAAATAATTGTGGGACTTGGGGCAACGCGCAACGCTGGAGTTGCACCATGCCCGGCGGCTCGAGTTTCACCGTGACGCCCACGGCGGAAGGCGCTTCGTTTCAACCCGCCTCGAGATCGTTCAGCAATCTTGTGAAAGACGATTGGGGTGTCAGTTTCACCGCGAAATAAATTTAATCGTCTCGAGGTTCAGCGCGAATCTCGAGAATAGAAAACCGGTTGCCTTTTCACGGGCAACCGGTTCTTTATGGGTATGTACTCGAGTTACTCGGCGGCGGGTGCGGTGTAGCGACTGCCCGTGCGGAGCGGCAGTTCTGGCAGCGCCAGCGTGATGAAGAAGGCGATGATCGCCACCAAAATGCCCAGCTTGTAAATCGTCGTGATGCCATCGGTCAGGACTTGCTTGAAGGCAGCCCCGACCTTATCAACAGTCGTGGATACTTGCGTCAGCACGGTCTGCTTCGCGGTGTCCAAGCCGCTGGTCGCGCCCTTCACGGCCGCCTCGGTCGCAGCCGTGATCGCCCCGGCTTGCGCGGCATCCAAACCGGTCTTGATCTGCGCCAAGATTCCAGCTCGAGCCTTCGGGTTCTGAAGCGACTGGGCTGGGATGCGGGCCAGGTTAGCGCGCAGTGCGGCTGGCAGTTGCGGGTTCTTCAGAAGCGCTTGCCAAGCGGCCGGGTTGCCGCTGTTGACGACCCCTGAGATCGCGGCGTACTGCGCGGCGAAGCCCTTCTGGACGCTCGCGGCGATGCCGCCGGACTCGAGCGCGGTTTTCAGTTGCGCGGGCGTTTGCGAGTTGGCCAGGACCGCTTTGATCGCGGCGGGGTCGTTGTCGCGTAAGGCCTTGGTGATGTTGGAACCGAAGTCGTCAAAGCTCTTTGAAACTGCCTCGGTCGCGCTTTTCTTGATCGCGACCGTGTCGAAGCGCAGGCTGTTGCCGCTGCCCTCGCTGCTGAGGCCGCCACCCTGACCGCCGGAGAACTGCTCGCGCATGGCTGGCGGGAGGTCGGCGGTCGCGGCTGTGATTGCGCCCGGCAGGTTTTGCGACAGATAATTGCCGAAGATGCTGAAGAAGATTGCCAGTCCGACGGTGCTGCCCATGCTGCGGAAGAAGGTTGCGGCGGATGTGGCGACACCGATCTTCTCTGGGCTGACGGCGTTCTGGACCGCCAGGGTATAGAGAGGGATGCTTGGTCCTAGACCCAGACCCAACAGGATCATCTTGGCGAAGACCTCCCAGAAGGTGCTTTGTGGTGTCAACGTGAAGCCCACGATCGTGAAGCCGACCGTCAGGATGACCAGCCCAGCCAGCATCAGTGGTTTATAACGACCGAAGCGGCTCACCAGTTGACCGCTCAGAATATTGCCGATCACCAGACCGATCACGAGCGGCAGACCCGCGAAGCCGCTGGCCGTGGCGCTCAAACCGACGACGTTCTGCATGAAGATTGGCAGGAAGATGATCGCGCCGAAAAAGCCCATACCGATCACGAAGGCAGCCAAGTTAGCGATGGTGAACGTCTTATTGGAAAACAGGTGCATGTCTACGAGCGGGTCTTTGGCGCGTTGCTCAATCAGTACAAACACCACCAGAGCGACGGCTGAGAGCACGAACATGCCGATGATCTCAACGCTGCCCCAAAGGAAGCCAGTATCGCCCGGATTGACGGCTGTCTTGCCCAAGGAGAGCGCCAGCAGCAACGGGATCAGCGCGGTCAGCAGTGCCACAGCGCCCGCGTAATCAATCGTCGGCTTGCTGGTCCCGAGGTGCAGGCGCGGCATCTTGGCGACGATGAATGCGACCGCGAGCGCCCCGACGGGCAGGTTCACGTAAAAAACCCAGTGCCAGGAAAGGTTATCGGTCAGAAAGCCGCCCGCAAGTGGCCCGACGACGCTCGAGATGCCGAAGACCGCGCCGAACAATCCGCTGTACTTACCCCGCTCGGCGGGCGGGAAGATGTCGGCGATAACTGCCAAAGCTGTGGTGAAGAGCGCGGCACTGCCCAAGCCCTGGACGCCCCTGGCTGCGATGATCTCCCAGGTTTCGGTGGAAAGACCGCTCAGCAAACTTCCCAACAAGAAAATGCCAATACCGACCAAGAGAATGAGTTTGCGGCCGAACAAGTCGGACAGTTTGCCGTAAATCGGAACCATCACGGTGCTGGCGACAATGTAGGCAGTCGTGACCCAGACGAACAATCCGGCCGGGATTTTTAGGTCCGCCTGAATGCTGGGACCGGCCGTGGCGACGATTGTCTGATCCAAGGCGGCCAGGAGCACTCCCAAAAAGACGCCGATCAGCGTGAAGGTCTTTTCCTGTTGGGTGAGTTGCGGGATGGCGGGTGCGGCGAAAGCGGGTGCAGCCATGATAGATCCTTTCGGGAGAACTTGAACCGGAAGCCGGGGAAAGATCAGAAATGCTTAACTCGAGTCCTTGTGTGCCTTGCCAAAATTCCCGAACCAACCCCGGTGATCGCCCGGTGGGACGCTCAGGCCAAGATCCTTGATGCGGGCGACCATAATCTGTTGCAAGTGAGCGAGCGTGACACTCAGCCGCTCGAGTTCAGTCTCTTCTAAAGTACCTTCGGCGAAGCTGAGCAATTCCTGAATCCGCAGCTTGGATTGCCGGAGAATATCTGTGCCTTGGGCGGTCAGTGTCACCCGGACCCGTCTCGAGTCGTGATCGTCCAGTTCGCGCCTGATGAGGCCGCGCTTGGAGAGCATTTCCAGGGTGCGGCTGACATCGCTGGGACTGGTCAGCAGGCGCTCGCAGATGAATTTGGGGTAGTGCGCGCCCTCCTTGATGGAAATTAGCGTGATGAAATCCTTGAAGTCCAACCCGTGCTCCCCGACGACGCTGGGAATGATGTGCTGGCGCATGAGTTGTCCGAAACCCCAGAAGGTTTCCATCAGTTGATGGGCGCGTGAGGCTCGAGGGCTAGTCTGATCGGCCTGATCGCCCTCTGACGAAACGGCCTCATCGTTTCCCTCGGGGAGCGCCACAGGATCGGGCGCTTTCGGGGAACGTTTGGGCTGGGTTTCGCGGGTGATCTTCGACACGAAGTACTTTCTACTTGAAATAGTTGCAAATTGCAACTAAATAGAATGGCCTAGTACATTCCCCGCTCGAGGGCAACCTGACAGGTCGCCCCATCCGAGTCAGGTCAGCCGGGTCGTGCAGCACGATTCACTTTGCCGAACCTCGAGCTATTTCAAGCTTGCTCGCTCGGGTTGAACACTCAGACGCTTAAGCTCGAGCGGATCAAGCTTAGTCTCTACGACCTCGAGACGCCTCGGACGGTCGCCAATAACAACGCGGCCGCCGCTTCTCGGGCCGTCAACTCGCCCGCCACGATCTGAGCCAGGAAGGCTGCGCCGCCGTCCCGCACCGCCGAACGCGCCGCGTCCTGAATCGCGGCGCTCAATTCAAACCGCGCCCGCTCGAGACGCCGCTCCGTCAGACCGGACTCGCCTAGATGCAGGCGGTGCTTTTGAATCGCTTGAACCAAACCATTCAAGCCTTGAGTCTTCTGTGCGACCGTCTGCACGACCGGTGACCACCAGGTTCGCTCGTCGTGCGCCCCGAGTTCCTGGGCCGCCTTGATCTCGCGCTCCAAGCGATCCGCGCCGGGCAAATCCGCCTTGTTGATGCAGAAGACATCCGCGATTTCCATGATGCCCGCCTTGAACGCCTGGATCGCATCGCCGCCCGCCGGGGTCAGCACCAGCAAGGTGTGATCGGCGACGCTGGCAATGTCTACCTCACTCTGACCAACCCCGACCGTCTCCAGGAAGATCCAATCGAAGCCGAACGCCTCGAGCGCCGCCAAGACCCCCACGGACGTGCGCGCCAGGCCGCCCAGCGCCCCTCGAGTCGCCATGCTGCGCACGAACACACCGCGATCTTGATGGTGTTTGCCCATGCGAATCCGGTCCCCTAAAATCGCACCCCCAGAAAACGGACTGCTCGGGTCCACCGCCAGCACCGCCACGCGCTCCCCAGCGGCGCGACACACCGCGATCAAGCCGTCGGTCAGCGTGCTCTTGCCCGCGCCCGGCGCGCCCGTGATCCCGACGACGACCCCGCGCCGCCCGAGCGAGCGAAGTTGTGACAACAACTCAGCGCCGCGCGGGTCATCGGCTTCGATCAGGGTGATGGCTCGAGCCAGCGCCCGCTCGTCACCGGCTAGGAATCGGTCTAGCATGAAGCTATCGTACCCGTTGGGGTCAAGTCTCGAGTAGCGATGATGCTCGGGGATTCTTTGACGTGTGGCTCTTCAGGTTGAATCTCGAGATTCATTGTTTAGGACGTGCGCCTACTCTCGAGATGCGGCCGGGCGAAGACAGAGGTTCGCCCCTACGAAATGCGTGTGTCGCGCGTGTAATCTGAATTTGGAGGGCTGCCTCGCGCTGGAATTTGTGGGTCAGCGAACTTCGAGCCAATCTCGCTTCGAGCCTTCAACCTCACCAAGCCAAAAAGCGCAATCGAGCCGTGACATTGCGGGTCATAATGGGGCGCGTGACCCAGGCGGTTCAGGAACGCTATCAATTCGTGCGGGAACTCGGTTCCGGTGCGATGGGTCGTGTCTTCCTGGCGCTGGACAGTCAGACGAAGCAACTCGTGGCCGTGAAGCGCCTGCACGAAACTATCGCCATTCAGGGCGGCGCGCGAATGCGACGCGAATTCCGGTCGCTCAGCCAGATTCAATCCGAGAATGTGGTCAAGGTCTTCGATTACGGCGAGGAGAACGGCGCGCCGTTCATCGTCATGGAGTTCGTGCGCGGCAAGGACCTGGGTGACTGGCTCGAGAACGCGTCGTTTGAAACGGACGGTCACGCCATCCCTGAGATTTCAGAGATCACTCGAGTCCTGGCGGGCGTGGCGGTGGCTTTGGACGCGGTTCACGCGCAGGGCGTGATTCACCGCGACCTGAAACCGGAAAACATTCGCGTCACCCCAGACGGACAGGCGAAACTGATGGATTTCGGATTAGCCAAGACGCTCGAGGGTTCAATCGCCTTGACGCGAGCGGGCGCGATGGTCGGAACGGCGCTTTACATGGCTCCAGAGCAGTGTCGCGGCGCGGCCCTGGATTACCGCGCCGACCTGTACGCGCTGGGAGCCGTGATGTATCGCGCCCTGACCGGGCAACCGCCGTTTCTGGGAAACAGCATTGTGGCCGTCATCATGCAGCACATTCAGCAAGCCCCGCGTCCCTTACGGGAAATCAATCCGAACATCCCGGAAGCCCTAGAAAAACTCTGCCTGGCCTTACTCAGCAAGAACCCGGCGGATCGCCCCTCGAGTGCACTGGCGGTGCGTGAGGCGCTGCTCGCCGCGCTGAACGCGCCAGCGCCAACCCTGGTGCAACCCGTTCAACCGGCTCGAGCTGATGCCTTGCTGATTGCGCCGCTGATTGGGCGCGAAACGGAGTTGCGGGTTTTGGAGAGCTTCGCTTTGACGCCGACAGTCGCGGGTTGGGTAGCACTGACCGGCGATGTCGGTGCCGGGAAGACTCGGTTGTTGCGAACCCTCGGCGAACGGGTCCAGGGGGACGGTATCAAGCTGATTTTTGGAGATGCCATTTCTGACGATCCGACGCCGCTCGGGACAGTCTCGAGGTTTATTCAGAACGTGCCGATAGACGTGTTGATTCAGCTTTCCGAGGCCGCTCGAGGCGAACTGAGTCGAATCGCGCCGAGTCTGGGCGTCGCGCCGCCCGATCCGGGGTTGCCGCCCGAGGTTGCCCGCCTGAAACTGTTCGAGGCGTTCACTGAGCTGTTAACGCTGGTTTCCAAGCGGCACACGGCGATTTTCGAGAACCTGCACTGGGCCGACGAGAGTACGCTGGCGCTTTTATCGCACGCACTTCGGGGCAGTGAAGCGCGGTTAATTGCTTCGTACCGGGGCGAGGATTTGCCGGAAGGCGCGATCATCCCGAAGGGCTTCCCGCGTCCGCGCCAGACGATCAGCCTCAACCCGCTCTCCGAATCCGACACTCTGGAACTGCTGCGCTCATTATTGGGCGACGAGGCGGAACCCGCCCTGGAAGCCGAAATGTTGCGTCGCGCCAGCGGCAACCCCTGGGTCTTGGAGGAACGCCTCCGGGCCATGTTGGAGGCGGGCGCGATCGGGCGGCGCTCCGGCATTTTTGAATGGAACCGGGCCACGTCCGGCATCCCGGAGCGCTTGGGCGATTTGTTACAGCATCGCGTGCGCCAGCTTACTGGAGCGGCTCTCGAGTTCGCGCGGGCGGGCAGCGTGCTGGGACGAGCCTTTCGTTTTTCTGACGCTCGAGCCTTGCTGGAATGGGACGATGATGCGGCCCTCGAGGCGCTCGAGTCCTTGCTCCGGGCGCGCTTGATTGCGGAGACGCCCGGCACGGACGGCGAGGGTTTCCGGTTCACCCACCCGCTGTACGCCGAACTTTTGGCAGAGGGGCTGATCGCGCTGAAACGCCGCCGATTGCACGGCAAGGCGGCCACGCTGCTGACGGGCCGCGCCGAACCGCTGGAACTGGCGGAGCACCGCCTAACGGCTGAACAGTACGCCGCCGCGCTGGAACTGGGGCTGGAAGCGGGCGAGCGAGCGCAAGGCAGCTTCGCCTACCCGCAAGCCGAACGCGGCTACCGGATCGCACTGGAGAGCGCCGCGAAACTCGAGGCCAACAACACGGCCTCGGAAGCGCAGCAACGACTGGGCTTTCAGGCCCGCAGCGCTCTGGGGGAGGTGCTGAGTTTCGTCGGGCGTAACCAGGAAGCCAGTCAGCTCTGGACGCACGTGATCGAACACGCCCCCTGGCTTTCAGACAGCGCCGCGATCGTCGCCCGCGCCAAAGTTAACCTAGTGCGGGCGCAACGCCGCTCTGGGGCGCTCGAGGTAGCGCAGAGCTTGCTGGGTGAACCCGATCCGGGGCAACCGCTGTTCGAGGATATCTGCATTGAACTCTCCGCGCTGCACGCCACCAAGGGGCAGTTTCGATTGGGCAAGCACTACGGTCTCGAGGCGCTCGGGGCGGCCAAACGAGGTCAGAATCTGGATGGAGTCGTGCGCGCCCTGATGGGGATTGGTATGTCAGAGGGCGCACCGCGCCGCAAGGTCACGCTGTTGCGACTTGCGACAAAAGTGGCCGAGGAATTCGGCAACGCGCATCTGTTGGCTCGAGTCTGGAACGACCTTGGCGTGGCGTTGTACGGACAAGATCGGCAGGATGCCTTTGCCGCTTGGCGCACTGCGTCGAGGTTTGCCGAACGAGCGGGTGATATCGCGCTGCAAATGCGCTTAGAGATCAATACGGCGTTGGTGGAGATGCAAGACATGGATTTCGATGAAGCCGAGCGGTTATTGCTCCACGGGCTGGAACTCGCCGAGCGGATGGACGAGAGCGCCGCCGTCAAAATCGTGCATTACAACTTGGCGTTGTGCAGCTATGCCCGGAACGACGCGCCCGCCGCTCGAGCACACTTCGCCCGGGTGAAGGATCACTCGCTGGCGAATGATGCCCGCTGCTGGGAAACCCGGTTGACGCTAGAACTTGGGGACGGTTTCGTGCTTCAAGTCCCGACCGCCACCGACGAGGGCTTGCAGCGTCTCGTGGAGGTGCAACTGGCGCTCTCGTTCGGCGATTACGAGCGGGCCTACGCGCTGACGGAAACCCCGAACAGCACGGCTGACTGGCACTGGGCGCTGGCTCGAGTTCACGCGGGCTGGCGCTTGGGGCGGGACGTGCAATCAGCACTGATGCAACTCTTGAACCTGGAATCCCTGGTTGATCCGAACCTGCGCCCCGATCTGGCCCGGCAGTACAGCCGTTTTGCGATGCAAGCTGTGACGACCGTCTGGGACGATGTGATTCGCGCCCGGCTGAGAACTACCCTCGAGTCGGTGCGGGTTTCACCAATCGGTCAACTCGTGCGGGATGTCGCCTTCAGCCTCGAGACTGACCTGGAACCAAACTGAGAATTCGCTGTCGCTGACATTCAAAATACCCTCTCTCAGACGCTGAACCGCTGCAATCTGATAGGATTTTCGCATGGAGGCAACATGAAACCGAGCGGTATTTTGGCGATGGGCGCACTGATGACAGCCTTGGTGGCCTGCCCAAAGGTGGAACTCAACAAATCCCACGCGACTGAAATTCAGTCTTTCGGCAGTCAAGCCATCGTCGGTACGACCACCTTCTTGAAGGGCGCACCGATCGGCGCTTTAGATATTGGACGGCGGCTCGAGGCGCTGGCACTGGCCAACCCGAAGACCAAAGCATTCTTGCAACAGCACGCGCCGCGCATGGCGCAGTGGTTCTCAAGGGTGCGACTCCAGAATTACAGTGGTTGTAGCACGCCGAAAGATGGAACTGATTACAAGGATGTTGACAACGATGGCATCCCAGTCAACCTTGATGGCAGTGCCTTCTCCTACACCTTCACCGGTTGCCAGGACTCGCAGGACGGGAATTCCGGTACCTTAACCGGAAAGGTCAGCTTGAAGGACTCGAGCGATAACGACCCTGAGAGTGGGTACAGCTTCGCGCTGAACGATTTCCGTTTCACCTACACCGGACAAACCGACGACGGCAAGGGCGGCACGATCACCGCGACCGTGGTACTGGCCCTGAACGGTACCGACACGGTGACCGCGCCGGGTGCAACGGGCGGCTCGTACAAGGACGTGCAAAGCTCCAAGTTCTCGCTCGAGGCGACCGTCGGGAAGGACTTCATCCGTTCCAGCTTCAGCACCGACAGCAGCCTGACCTACAGCCCAGATGTCGCAGCCACCTCCGGCGTTGACGTGTTTTCCAGAGGCTACGTCAACTCCAACAGCAAATTCTCTTACAGCTTCGCCGCCGCCATTGGCAGTCAATCGGTCAATTCGAACGGCGAATTCAAATTGCTGCTGACCAACATTTTCATTGACCGTGAAACCTGCGCCGACGATGTCACGCAGAGCAGCGCCAAAGATGCGGCGGCCGTCTTCAGTGACGACAATAACAACCTGCTGAAGTGGGATATCGCCGGTTGCGGGTCGGGAACCTGGGATTACAACGGCGCTCCACTCTAAACCCACGCGCCTGATCGGTTTCATCAGAATCTTCAATCTGAGCCAGGGTTTCTCGGTCAAACCGGACCCTGGCTCGAGTACTATGAGCGCGATGAAAAAAGTTCTGCTGACCGCCTTGGTCCTCTCTTCGTTCGCCCTCCTGAGCCTGGCGGCTGGCAGTTTGACGGATTACATTCGCGCCCGCGAATTCGCCCTGCGGTTCACCAACGTGATCTCCTCGCAGGGTACGACCTACACGATTGGGCGCAACAACGAGGACCCGAAGCGCTTGACGGTCGTGTCCGGTTCGCGCGACGCCTACGTTGGCGGGGTGAACGGGCAACGAGTCAAACTGGATCGCGGCGCGAGGGTTGACAATCGCGGACTGCTGATTCCAGCGTCGGCCCTGCAACTCCTCGGTTGCAGCGTCGCGCTTCAAGGGAAGGATATCTTGGCCACCTGCGATGGCAAATCGTACCCATTGCAGCGATTCAGTAAGTAGGATCAGCACGCAAGATCAGCCCGTAAGATCAGCCCGTAAGAAGCGACCGCCCGAGGGGTCACGAAAGCGGCTTCCGGCTGCTCGAGGTTAATCTCAGCGTTGGGACTCCTCCAACGCCTCGAGGCAAAAAAGGCTGACAGGGTTTCGTGCCGCACAGTTACCGGGCACAAGTATCAATCACCCTGCAAGAAAGTGCGGTAATCTCTGGCTTCATGCGTTTGCTGCTGCTCGCCGACATTCACGCCAATCTCGAGGCACTGGAAGCTGTCCTGGAGGATGCGGCGCGGCGCGGGTACACCGAAACGGTTTTTCTGGGCGATGCTGTCGGGTACGGCGCGGATGCTAAGGCGGTCCTGGATCGGTTGCGGTCACTCTCGCCGCGTTCCGTCATGGGCAACCACGAAACGATGCTCTTGGCGGTCGCAGGCGGTAAACGCCCCTCTACTACCCCGGTTGGATTGGCGTTGAAGCATCAACTCGAGCAACTGGAAGCCGCCGACCTGGACTGGTTGCGCTCCTGGAAGCAGGGCGTCAAGGCGCAGCAGGGCGGGGTGGAATGCTTCTTCGTGCATGGCAGTCCACGCAACCCGGAAGAGTACGTGGACAGTCTGGGCGTGGCGCGAGTCTCGTTTCGGGACTGGCCGGGGAAGCTGGCGTTTATCGGTCACACTCACATTGCCGGGGTGTACGCCGCCCTGGAGCGCGACCCGGTGAACGTGCGGTTGACGCCGTTCGTGGAAGCCCAGAATCGTCTGTCCATGCCGCCCAGGGGTCGTTGGATCGTCAACCCTGGCAGCGTCGGGCAGCCCAGGGACGGCATCAATAAGGCCAGTTACGGCATCTTCGATTTCGCTCGCAACGCCTTGGAGGTTTACCGCGTGGATTACGATATTCACGCGGCCCAGCAAAAGATTCGGGCGGCGGGCTTACCAGAGGCACTCGCCACGCGCCTGTCAGTGGGGAAGTGAAATGGGAGCAGTGAGATGGGAGCAGTGAAATGACCGCAAACGACAGGCTGGTGGCTGAACCTCCCAGAAAAATACGTTTCGCGGCTCGAGCCTTCAACGCGCTCCATCAGCGCCGCTCGCGGGTGGCACTATCAACAGCGCCTGGGGTGAACCCGTGATCGGTCACGCTCGCACGATGGCGCAACTGGCGCAGAACCGCGCCCACAGCCTGATTTTGGAGGGCACGGCCCGGATTGGGCGGCACGGGTTGGCGCGTTGGTACACGCAGCTTCTGAACTGCCGCCAACCCGTTCAGGATCAGCCCTGCGGTGTCTGCCCGTCCTGCCAGAACTTCCTGGCGGGCACGCACCCAGATTTGTTAGAGGTCAGCCCGAAAGAGGAGACCAGCACCGGCAAGAAGGCGCGCAGCAGCATCATCCCGATTGGGGCGATCAGCCGCTCGCACGACACCGCGAAGGATTTCGAGATCCACGTGCTGGACTGGCTCGAGACTGCGCCGCGCTACCGCCACAAGGTCGTGATCGTGGACGGCGCGGAGTGCCTGAACGAATCGGCCGCGAACGCCCTACTGAAGAGCGTCGAGGAACCGCCGCACGCGGCCCGCTTCGTGTTCATCACCGAAGACGCCAGCGGTGTGATCCCGACGATCCTGTCCCGCAGTGTGCGTTACCGTGTCGCGCCCGTCTCCGACCTAGACCTGGAACGCGCCTTCCCGGAAACCGATCCCGAACTCTTACGGTTCGCGGCTGGACGGGTCGGACTGGTCGTGCAACGCGAGCGCGTCGGGACGCAGTTGGAACACACCCGGCGTTTCCTCGAGACGGTCCAAACCGACCTGATAGACGCGCTCAGTGCCGCCGACACGCTAGAAAAAAGCTACGAGCGCGACCTGACCCCGCACGCCCTGCGCTTCCAGTTGGGACGACTCTCCGAACCGGCTCGAGTTCGCGCCGACGAATCATTAAATCGCGCCGTGGAAGCTTTGGAGCAGTACGCCACGCCGAGCCTCGTGTTCGCGCACCTAGCGCTCGAGTGGCGCGAGGCGCTGGGACGGACAGAGTAATTCCCGGCACGCTTCGCCCGTGAGCCGAAGCTGTCAACCTTTGGCTCACTCGGTACAGACAGACTTGAAATTCCCTCCACCTAGGCTAGGCGCGGAGGAACACCATGAGAAAAATCGGTTGGATAGCTTTGATGGCGGTCTTGATGTTCGGCGCGTTTCAGTCCAGGGTCAGCGCTCAATCCCTGTACGCGGGCGGCGGGTTCGGGCTGAACCTGACGGCCTTCCAGCCGTTCGATGCCAACTTTGGGTTTCACCTGCGGTTCGGTGGCGATTTCAGTCGCAACTTTGGCGCGTACTTTGAGACCGGGCTATATTTCTCGAGCGGCTTCACGCTGGAACTGGCCGCTGCGACCTACGCCAAGTTTTCCATCAGTCGCGTCGTCAACCCGTACGTCGGTGTGAAATTAGCGATTTCGCCGGTCGGGTACAACGTTTTCGTTTTCAAGACGAACGCGCTCGTGGGCCTCGATTTTCGCGTCGCCAAAGCGGTCAGCATTTTTATTGAACTCACGCCTGGACTGCTGATCGGCGGCGGTGAACTCTTTTTTAATATGAATCTACTGTTCGGCGCGATTGCCAGGTTTTGAAGAGCGGGCTGATTGAAGCCTGACTCGAGGGGGAAGCGCTTCCCCTGTAGTCCCAACCTGGGAGATCGAAGGCGCGATCCCAGCGTGACGGGTCACGATGAAGAAACCCCTAGGACGATTTCCTAGGGGTTTCTTCGGGTTTCGGTTTACTGTCGGAGACCACGAAGCCGCACCACCCGAGCCGCATCCTGGTTTCCAGCGCTGGTCCCTCCGGCGTAAACTTCCATCGGGATGTTCTTACCCGTTCCCGGCGGCGTCAGGGTCACACAGTTCCCGATGGCAACGTGGCAACCGGTGTAATCGCCCGCGTCTAGGGTTCCGTTCGCGTTGGCGTCCTTGATTGCCAACAACCCGTACTGTCCGGCCGCCAATCCGGTGAAGCTGAACGGGGCGCTCGAGCCAGCCTGAGCGATCTCGAGGAATTGGCTGTTAGCGGAGTCAACATTGCACCCACCGTTTTCAATGAAGCAAGCGGCGACCGTGGTACCAGCAACGTCTTTGCCGGTTGGCGCGGTCACGGTTCCACTCAATGTGCCGCCACCGCCGGGCGGGGGAGGGTTGGTACCGCCACCAGTCACGGAAACCTCCACCCCACTGAGCTTATCGCCGGGCGTGGAACGCACCGAGACATCGCTGACCCCAACCGCCAAGGCAGTGACTTTGCCGGTCTGAGTGACGCTGGCAATCTCGGGTTTGCTCGAGGACCAGACGAAGCTGACCCCGTTCACCGAGTTGCCCGCCGCGTCCTTGGCCACAGCGGTCAGGCTGACCGTCCCGCCCACTTTCAGGCTGGGGTTGCTCGGCGCGACGGTGATAGTGGTGATTTGCGCGTTGCCGGTCCCGCCGCTCTGTGGGCAACCGACGAGAGCGGCTGTCAGACAGAAGATGGCGATGGTGACTCGAGACTTGCTGACGAATAGGTTCATAGGTTCACCTCTTTGTGCGTTATTTCCAGTTCGGGATGCTGACGGAACCCTTGTAGCCGTAACCACCGGATTTGATCTCGAGCGTCCCCAGGGCTTCCGGGATGAACTCCTGATCCGAGCGTGTTCGACCCAACAAATTCGTTTCAAGAAAGCCGTCTGGGACACAAACTAGCCTTCAGCTCGGGCGACGCGAATCAATAGGTGCAAAATGGTGTCCACGATGCTTCTGGCGACGACACAGTGGTAGGAACCGCGCGGCGACCGGTGGTCAATTCCCGACCCGCTCGGGGGTGAGCAGGGAATTATCAGCGCCACGGTTCCCGTGAAGGCTTTGCGCTTTCTAGGGCTTCGGATCACAAATCCTCCTTTCTGCCATGCCCCACCAAAGATCTGGGAAGGCTCACCGGCTTGGAATCAATTTGTCACTCGAGGTTTTGACCGCTGTCTCAAAGAAATGAGCCGAAGGTCATGACCTTCGGCTCAACCTTTCGACCACTCCAGACGCCTCGAGCCTTTTTCGCCCATTAGCCTGAAGCTGTGACGAGCAAATTCTGACTGAGCGCCGTGAAGCCGTCTCGAGTGGACAGGTTCGTGATCGGCTGATCGCGCCAGTCTCAAACGGCAGTTCGCGGCGCTCGGGTTCCGCGCGTGCGTGGGGCCTGACCGCGAACCCGCAACGCCTCGAGGTCGCGCTTGATCGTGGGCAAACTGCTGCCCAGTGCGCGGGCCAGATCCTCCAGGGTCGGAGCCGCCCCCTGAGCTAAAGCCTCACGGCCCAATCGCTCGAGTCGCGTCTGGCGGCGCAGCACCTTGTCGGGAATCAGCTCATCCGATGGATCGTTGACGGTCCACGTGATCTCGAGGTAATCCTCGGGGCGGAGCGGTCGTCCGGTCGGGACGTTAGCTCGTGGCAGGCGGACGCGGTCTTGCTGCACATGAAAGGCCTCCCAGGCGACGATCACGGGACGCGCGTCGGAGGCGCGTAGCGCCTGAGCGCGTTGCTCTGGCGTGGTACCACCCAGCGATGACATCAGCCCGCTGTACGCCACTTCAATCGCGTTTCGGGCGTCGTCCGTGCGACCCAGGTCGCGCAAAACATCGTGGTGTTGGAGGTGAATGACGTACAGCATCGAAAGCAGTTTGGGCTGCTCGGATTGAATTTTGACGGCGCGTTCGATCAACTCGAGCGCCAGCGGCAACTCTCCTCGTCGGAGCGCGAGGCATGACCGGATGTGCAAGAAGTACAGCAAGTCCCCCGGTAAGTTGAGAGCCTGGCAGATTTCCGCGCCGTGCCGCGCTTCGGTTTCGGCGGCCTCGAGCGCGTTCGCGTCCAGGAGAATCATCGCCAGGACACGCTGGGATTGCTGCTGCATGAAGCGGTTGCCTGACTGCCGAAACAACGCCAGACTCTGGCGGAGCAGCGACTCGGCGCGCCCCGGATCGCCCCGCTTGCTGGCAATCGAACCGAGCACACTGAGACATTGCGCCTCGCCGACGGTGACCTTCAGAGCCGTGAACCGAATCAAAGCGGTCTGGGCATTGCTCACCGCAGCTTCCTGATCCTCCAGACTCTCACTTTGCAGACTGGCTAGATTCACCAGCACTTGCGCCTCGGCGCGGCTCGAGCCGATCTGCCGGAAGATGGTGATCGCCGTTTCGTAATGCTGCACGGCTTCGCTCAGGTCACCGCTGAGGAACTCGAGATTTCCCCAATTGGCTTCCACCGTGGCCTCGGCGTGGCGGTGTCCGATCTCGCGGTTCAGCCCCAGCGCTTCCCGGTACAGCAGAACGGCGTCCTCGGAAGAACCGAATCGTTGCTGACAGGCCCCAAGGCGATTCAACGCGTCCGCCTGGCCGCGCCGATCATGGGTTCGGCGATACAAGTTCAGAGCTGATTTCAGTTCACGAACGGCTTCCTCGGGGCGCGCCAGTTCGCTCAGCGTCCAGCCGTACTCCGAACGCGCCTGCGCCTCGAGCTGCGGGTTTTGGAGCGTTTGCGCGGTTCGCACCGACTCGAGGTACTGATCGGCCGAGCGTTGCAGTTCACCGCGATGGTACGCGAGGTCACCCAACAGGCGCAGCGCCGCTGACCGCTGTGCGCCGAAGGAGGCTGATGCACTCGTCAACCCCAGCATCTCCGTGGCGCAGGCGCGCGCCGTGTCGAAGTCGTCGGTGACCTGATAAAATTGTGCCGAGCGTTCCAGCACCTCGAGCCGCGTGGCCGTGTCAACCACGAGTGTTCGCAGCTCATCAAGATCGGCGCGTTGCGCTTGGCGATCCCCGAGGGTATCCAGCGCTCGCTCGCGGTGGAGCAGTAGATGGTAGCGCTGTTTGGGGTCGGCCACCCCCAGTTCCAGCGCCCGACTGCAATGCTGCACCACGGTTTGCGAGGCGAAGCGCTCCTCGGCGCGTTCGGCGGCCAGGGTGTGCCAGACAAAGGCCCGAGCGCCCTCGAGACCCAACTCGAAATGCTGCGCCAGTCTGCCCGGAGCGATTTCCGCGTCGGCCTCCAGTAACTCGCCCGCCGCCCGGTGCAAACCGATCAGACCCAACTGCTGAATCTGGCCGTACACGGTTTCCCGGAGCCGATCGTGGAGGAAGCGCAGTCCAGTCGCACGCTCTTGCAACCAGCCGTGCCCGATCAGCTCCGTTTCCAGCGCCTCGAGCGCCTCCAATCGCGTGTAACGCCCGATGCGAACGCAGAGTTCGGCGCAGCGTGCCCGATCAGCGTCCACGCCGAGCACCGCGACCGCCTCCAGCGCGGCTCGGCTGGCTGGCCGCACCCGCGACAGGCGTCCGAGGATGATCTGACGCAAACTACCTGGAAACGGCAGGTGAGCGTCGCTCGCCGTGAACGTCCGGTCTTTTAACGCACGATTTTCTAACACACCGTCTTCTAGCACCCGATCTTCTAACGCCCGCAGCATCTCGAGGACGAACAGCGGGCTGCCCTGCGCTTCCTCGGCGACACGCGCCCGGAGTATCGCGGGCAAGTGCCGTCCGGAAGCACGATCCACCAGCTCGGTCACCTGATCGTTAGAAAGCGGCTCGAGCGAAACCCGACGCGTCGCTGGGTCGGCGTCCAGCGTTCGCAGGATGGTCCAGGCCAGGTCACGTTCCACGGCCTCGGGACGGCGGTAGGCGATCACCACCAGCAGGGCCGCGTTTCTGGCCTCAGCGACCAGCCTTGGTAGCCACTCGAGACTCTCGTCGTCGGCCCACTGCGCGTCGTCCAGAATCAGTACTTGCGGCGCGAACCGGGTCAGGCCGGTTGCCACCCGCGCCAGCGCCTCACGCAATCGGACCCGCTCGGATTGCGGCTCGAGGCTTGCCATGACGGCCTTGTCGGAGACGGACCTTAGTAACTGTGGGATAACTCGCCCAGCCTCACGCAGCCACAGCCCGCCGACGGGTTCGAGCAACAGCTCCGCCCGCACCGGTGTCAAGCCGTGTTCCAGCGCCCGACGAACGGCCGCGTACGCCTCGCGCGGCGCAAATTCGTCGCTGACGGCCCGTAGGATCTCGAAACCGCGCCACTGCGCGTCCACGATCAGCTCCTCCAACAGGCGCGTCTTGCCAACGCCCGACTCCCCTTCAACCAGCACCGTGCCGCCGCGCCGGGTGAGCGTCAGCTCGAGCGATTCCAACAACCTGGCGCGTTCCGCGTTGCGACCAACGAGCGGGAGCGGTCCCGAGGGCGGTTCTGGCGGAGCTGGGGTCGCCTCGCCGCCCAGCACCCGGCGGTACAGGGCGGTCGTGACGGCGCTCGGGCTGACACCCAGTTCGCGCTCCAACGCCGAACAGCAGCGTTCGTACTGCGCCAACGCTTCAGCCGGGCGTCCCAGCAACAGGCACAGCCGCATCGCCTCAAGGTGCGCGTCCTCGCGCAGCCCATCGAAACTGGCAATCGCTTGAACCGCCTTCAAAGCCGTCAGGGTTTCGCCTTTGATTCGCGCCTGACGCGCCAGACGTTCCACGGCGGCGACGCTCTGCGTCCGTCGGCGCTCGCGCTCCTCGAGTACCCAGTCGTCGCTGAAACCTTCCAGGAATTCGCCACGCTGCGCCTCCAGCAAGGCTTCCGGGTCGCGGGTGGCCAGATCAAAATCGGTTTCCAGAATCACCTTCGGCTCGAGCCGGACCGTCAGGGGATTGCTGCTCAGGTACTCGACTTGGCTGGATGTTCCTTGAAGTGCCGTGCCGATCTGCCAGAGCGCGTGACTCAAACGGCGGCGCGGCTCCGGCGCGTCCGCCCAGAACAGCGCGGCCAGATGGTCGCGTGCGTGCGAACGCTCGCGGTGAACGATCAGATACGCCAGCAGCGACCTCGAGCTTCTGGACCGCAACTGCACGGGTGTGCCATCGGAGCGCCAGACGCGCCAGCCTCCGAGGAACTCCGCCCGCAACGTCGGATGCCCTATCACTCGATGCCTCGCCACTGGATGCCGTGCCACTAGACCTCTCTCACTGAAGCTCACTCACTGGAACCCATGCTAAGACTCGAGCCTGAAAGCCGTCAAAGGTCCTGACTTCAGAGTCCTGGCGAATCCTGGTGTTGCGCCTCCAAAAACTCGTTGAAATTCAGGTGGTTGAACAGGTAATGCGCCAGCACTCCTGGCACGATGCTGCCGCTCCAGACGGCGATCAATCCGAACCAGACACCGATCAGGCCCGTCCAGAGCGGGTACCCCCAGGCGGCCCTCGGGGCGGGATGCAGCGCGGCGAACCCCGCCGCCTGAACTAGCAGCGCCGCCCAGACGGGCAGGAATTTCAGCGCCAGGCCCAGCAGCAACCCGCGAAACAACAGTTCCTCACCGACGGCGCTGGTGAGCGACAACGCCAGCGCCCAGAGCGGCGTCAGCCCCATCTGGCGCACCGCGAACTCGAGCGAGCCACCGGCCGTGCGGAAACTCGGAACCCAATGCTCGAAGGCTGTGGAAAGGGCGGCTGCGCCAAAGAAGGCGGTCAGCGCCGCGAAGGTCATGATCTCGAGCGAGCTGTCCGGGAGGGGTACGTGCCAGATCTGGCAACCGACGTAGCCCAACAGCATCATCAGTAAGCCCGGCGCGGCCAGCAGCAATTTAATATCTAGAACGCGACGCACGGCGCACAGTTTACCCGCCGGAAGCGGGCTTCAAATGGGTCGTGACCGGACTGAAACGTGGGGCGCTTGACTTTTAGTAGATCGGACCCGCATACTTCGTTAAGAAACTTTTTTAATTAACCTACGTCTTCCGACGATCGACTCGAGCTTTGCTGGTGGGGTAGAACCGCACAGGGGTCCAGATGAACGTCGTTCACAACCTGCGTCACCAGAACCGAAGCCGCATCCTGCAACTCGTTTCCGAGCGCGGCTCGCTCTCCAGAGCCGAAATTGCCGGGTTGATCGGCGTTTCTAAGGTCACGATCACCACGATCGTCAACGAACTCGTCGCCTCGAACTGGCTGGTGGAGAGCGCCAAGACCGAGGGCGCGACCGGCCGCCCCGCCGGACTGGTGGAACTGAACCCCAGGGGTGGCACGGTCATCGGGATAGACGCGCAACCGGACCGGGTTCGCTGGCAAGTCTCCGACCTGAGCGCCACGACCGAAACCTCCAGCCAGATGAACGACAGGCAAACCCGAGTCCTGAAAAGCCCTGCCGACTGCACCGCTGCCTTGCTGAACATCCTCGAGACGCTTCACAAACGCGCCCGCCACGGGGCGTTGTGCCAAGTCGTGATCGCTGTGCCAGCCCCCGTGACAACTGCGGGCGAGTTGGGTCAGCCCAGTCGTCTGCCAGAACTGGACAGCCCGGCGTTGCAACTATGGGGCGAACGGCGCGGCGTGCAACTCAGTTTCGAAAACGATGTCAAACTGGCCGCCCTGGCGGAATTCGAGCGTGGCGCGGCGCGAACACAAGCCAACTTCGCACTACTGACCGAACGCGAGGGGAGCGGCGTGGCGCTCGGGCTGTTCCTGGACGGGCAACTCTACCGGGGACACAGCGGGCGGGCGGGCGAGTTGGCCCTGATCGCGTGGTCGCACGCTGACCGTCAGCAACCGCTGGAAGAACTACCGATTCGCACGCGAGAACTGGCCTTGGCTCAGGTGTGCAGCGCACTCGCGGTCGCCCTAGATCTCGGGGTGTTTCTAGTGCATCAGAACGCCAAAGGGGCCGCCACGCTGGATGTCGCCAGACGCGTCCGCGAGTTTGTGCTGCGCCCGATTGATGTGATCCCCAGTCGGTTTGGAGATGACGGGCCGCTTCTGGGCGCGGTGCTTCAAGCCGCACGCTTGGCCAGGGATCGCCTGTTCGCAGGGACCATGTGAAAAGTTCTGAAAAGTTCAGGACTGAGAAATAAGCGCCCTCACCTGAGCTAGACGGCTCAAAACACGAAACTCGAGAATCAACGATGGGCGACCTCGCCCGTGGAGGCAGTATGAAGCACACGAAACGGTTGGGTACGGTCACGATCGGCGTCGCGGTGGTTGGGTTGGGTTTGGCGGGCCTCTCGCAGGGACAAGCCACAGTCACGCTGAATGCCCTGTTCATGAAGCAGGCCGCGTACAGCGAAGCCGACGTAAAAAGTATGACGGCCGGGTTTGAAAAGGCCAACCCCTCGATCAAGGTCAACCTGGAATTCGTGCCCTACGAATCCCTGCGCGACAAAACGATCGCCGCGCAAGCCTCCGGCGGCTACGACGTGGTGCTGTTCGACACGATCTGGCCAGCCGAGTACGCCACGAACGGCTTTCTCACCGATGTCTCGAGCCGCATCAACAAGGCCGACATCGGTAAGGTTTTTCCGGGCGCGTGGACGACGGTGCAATACAAGGGCGCGTACTACGGGCTGCCGTGGATTCTGGACACCAAATACCTCTTTTACAACACCGAAATCCTGAAGAAAGCCGGGATCGCCGCGCCGCCCAAAACCTATCAGGAACTGATGACCCAATCCGAAATCATCAAAAAGAAGGGACTGGTGAAATACCCGCTCGTCTCGAGCTGGTCGCAAGCCGAAGCCCTAGTCGCGGATTACACGATGTACCTGGCGGCTTTCGGCGGACGCTTCCTGGACGACAAGGACCAGCCCGCCTTCCAGACCGGCGGTGGTCTGAAGGCGCTGGAGTGGATGGTGGACTCAGCGAAGCGCGGCGTCAGCAACCCAAACTCCAAGGAGTACCTGGAGGAAGACGTGCGTCGCGTCTTCTCGAGCGGGCAGGCGGCTTTCGCGCTGAACTGGACGTACATGTATAACCTCACGCAGGACAAGAAGGAATCCAAAGTCGTTGGCAAGGTCGGCATTCTGCCCGCGCCCGGTTCAACCGGCGGCAGCAAGGTTAGCGCCGTGAACGGCTCGATGGGCTTGGGCATCGCCAGCGGCAGCCAGCACCCCGAGGAAGCCTGGAAGTTCATCAGCGCCATCACCTCGCAAGGTGTGCAGAACAAGTACGCTAAGCTCTCCCTGCCGATCTGGAAATCCTCGTACACCGATCCCGCCGTGACCAAGGGACAGGAGGCGGTCGTGAGAGCCGCGCAAACCTCGATCGGCGCGATGTACCCGCGCCCGACGGTCGCCCGCTACGCGGAGTTCAGTACCATCCTACAAAAAGCCCTTCAGGAAGCGTTGTTAGGTAAGGTCACACCGAAAGCCGCGCTCGAGGATGCCGCCAAGCGAGCCGCCGCGCTGAAATGACCCGCTGACACATCTCGAGCCACACGCCATCTGACTCGTCCGACAACACCCGTCTGTGCTCGAGGCCCACGAACCCGTAGGGGCGTCCACGGGAAAAGCCCAGCGATCAACTCGCCGCTCGAGACCACTCTCTAGAGGGAGCGGCAAAGAGGCGTGCAGGCTCGAGATGTGGCTCACTACCAGAAAGTGAACTCCTGTGACTCAACGCCACGAACAACGCACCGCTTGGCTCATGCTGTTGCCCGCCCTGGTCGTCGTGGTCGGTGCGGTCGGCTATCCGCTGCTGCGAACACTTTACCTGAGCTTCACCGATGCGCGATTGACTGCCTTCAGAACCGCACCGAACTGGGTCTGGCTCGAGAATTACGGGCGTGCCCTGACGAATCCAGCGTTCCAGGCGTCGGCGGCGCGCACGGCGTATTTCGTGATCGTCAATATCGGTCTCGAGTTGCTGCTGGGCGTGCTGGTAGCGCTGCTGTTGAATCAGCGCTTCCGGGGTCGTGCGCTGGTGCGGGCGCTGTTGATCGTGCCGATGGCGCTGCCGACAGTCGTGAACGCGATCATGTGGCGCTGGATTTACAACCCGGAGTTCGGCGCGTTGAACGCCCTGTTGACCCAGACGCATCTGCTATCCGAGTACCGCTCGTGGCTGGGCGATCCGGGGGTGGCGATGAACATGATTATCCTGGCGGATGTCTGGAAGAACTATCCGATCGTAGCGCTCGTTGCCCTGTCCGCGTTGCAACTTATCCCGCAGGAACTCTTTGAGGCGGCCGCGATGGACGGCGCTTCCACCTGGACGCGCTTCTGGCGAATCACCCTGCCCAGTCTGATTCCGGCCTTGACGGTCGTGATCGTGCTGCGAACCATCGAAGCAGTCAAGGTCTTCGATATCATCTTCGTCATGACCAGGGGCGGACCTGCGGACAGCACGCGCACACTCAGCTTCGAGGTATACCAGGAAGCCTTTAGCAGCCTACGATCCGGCAGCGGAGCCGCCTACGCCTACGTTGTGGTCCTCATTAGTGCTGCATTGATCGCGTTGTATATCGCTCTCTTGCGCCGACAGGAGCGTGTCGCGTGAGAACGCAAACTTATGTCATCGGCCCACGCCGGATACGAACCAGTCGCTCCTTCCGTCAGCTTCCCGTGTATTTTGGTGTTGCCGTGTTCGTCGTGACGACCCTCGCGCCGATCGTCTGGCTGATCCTGTCCAGCGTCTCGAGTACCGATGATCTGACCGCTTTGCCGCTTCGTTGGCTGCCGCAGCACTGGGACCCGTCGCGCTACGCGGCGCTGCTCGATCCGAACGGAGTCGGTGCAGAGTTCGTACTGGCGCTCAGGAACAGCCTGTTCATCACGCTCGGCGCGACAGCGCTCTCCATCACCGTGGCGATTCCGGCCGCGTACAGTTTCTCGCGCTCCAAGGGCGCTCGAGGCAACCTCTTGTACGCGGTGCTGGCGACGTACATGATTCCACCCGTGGCGCTGGTCCTGCCGCTGTACAACCTATTGGCGACCCTGCATCTGCTGAACACCGCGTTTGGCTTGGCCCTGGTTTACTGCACGATCCTGACGCCATTCTCCACGTGGCTTCTAAAAACCAATTTTGATGCCGTTCCGCTCGAGATCGAGGAGAGCGCCCAGTTGGACGGGCTGAATCGTTGGGGTGTGCTCTACCGCGTGGCGGTTCCGCTGGCACTACCGGGACTGTCCACGGCGGTCGTCTGGGCGATTTTGTTGGGCTGGGACGAATTCTTTTACGCGCTGATTTTCACCAGCAACGCCAGCGCCAAAACGCTGCCGGTCGCCATCGCAGATTTCGCAGCCGGTCGAGCCGTGGATTACGGCTTGATCTGTGCGGCGGGCGCACTGGCGGCGCTACCACCGATCCTGATCGGGTTCCTGCTGCAACGCGGGTTGATGAGTGGCCTGACAGCGGGCAGTGTCAAGGGTTGAAACGACCCATTTGAAATTTCAGAACTCGAGCCTGCCAGGATTTCCTCACTTAACACAAGCTTGTGCTCGTGGGATGTCCCTTCACGCCGTCGGCAAAGCGTCCCCCGCCGAACACCATGATCCGGGTGTGTGAACCTCGTGGACGACCCGCAACTCCGCGTCCTGGTTCTCCAAGGGTGCAGGGCGGAACTCAGGGTCGGCCCGCCACGCGAACCCTTCAAGATCGGGAAATTGCTGTTGAAACGCGTTGAGCGCCAGTGGGATGAGCCGCATGCGCTTATCCACCCAAGCGGCGTCCCAGGGGCCTTCGCTGCGAATCTGTTCGGCACTGCGGAACTCGTAGTAGATCGTGCGGCGGAGCGCCTTGCCCTCGACACGGTCTGAGCCGTGCAAGATCATCACGTCGTGCAGCAGTACATCGCCGGGTTCCATCGGTACGTCTATGGCCCCCGGCTGATCCCAACCGCTCTCGCGGACCTTGCAGGCGTCTTGAACCCTGACCTGCGAGCCGGGCACGACCCTGAGCGCTCCCGCCCCAATCTGGCTGGGGTCTAGATACAGGTCAAAATTGAAGATCCGATAGCGACGTGGGTGGGCCGCGTCCTGATGCCAGGGGATCGCCTCGCCGTCGCCGCGCTGTTTAAAAACCATACTTTCATAGGTCGGCACGAAATTCTGACCGCACAAGGCCTCCGCCACGCCCAAGACCTGCGGACTGCCCAGCAGCTCGAGGCTGGCGGGTTGCTGTTTATTGTGCAGGTAATTAACGCGAAACATCACGTCGCCGTTGTCACGTTTGGCAAAGGTAAAATCCTTCAAGAGGTCCGGCTTGAGATCAGGCCTGTGACCCAACCCGATCCACGCCTCCCCCGCGCGCTGAAGCCGTCCCAATAACTCGCCCGTGACCCACCGACGTAGCACCAGATAGCCGTGCCTGTCGAAGAACTGCACCTGCTCTTCCGTCAGGTGGTACGGGGAACGCGGTGCGCTCGGGGCGGGCAGTGGCGCGACGGGGCTGAGGTGAATCGCGGCTCGAGCGGTGGCGGTCATGGGCAGAGTGTAAATCTCTCAATCCGGCTTGACCTCCAGAGAATCCCATGGTTTCTCCTGAATTCTCAGCCGTGTTAGCCTGCAAATCATGCTCGAGGTGTTCGGTTGGCGCGTCTGGCGGGGCGTGGTCGGAACCATGCGGCTCGCCCACCAACACAACGAACTCGAGTTCAACCTCGTCATGCGCGGCACGATGACCTACTTGTTCGGCGGCGAGCTGCGCGTTGTGGAGGCGGGCGCGTGGCTGTTGTTCTGGGGCGCTCTGCCACACGTGCTGGTAGCTGCCGAACCCGAAACCGAGTGCCTCTGGCTGACCGTGCCCCTCGAGGACGCCCTGCGCTTGCAACTTCCCGAACGCTTGATTGCTCGCGTCTTGCACGGGTGGCAACTCCTAGGGCGCGACCCCGCCGATCGGCGTTTGTTTCAGCGCTGGTTTGAGGATTTCGCGTCCAACGACCCGGAGCGCCGCCGCATCCTGGAGTTAGAGCTGGAAGCCCGGTTGCGTCGCTTGGCGCTGGGCTTGGGACACCTCCCGTCGGGACGACGGGTGCTGAGAAGCCAGAAGCGCGGCTCGGCTTCAGCCGCGATCAGTCTGGCTAGCATCATCTCTGTACGCTACCTCGAGCCGCTGACTCTCCCCGAGATCGCCGCTGCCGCAAACTTGCACGTCAACTACGCCGCAACGCTGTTCAAGAAAACCTTTGGCATGACGATGCTCGAGTATCTGACCCAGCACCGTCTGGCGCACGCGCAGCGCCTGCTCGTGACGACCGAGACGGATATCTTGAGCATCGCCTTCGAGAGCGGCTTTCAGAGCGCCAGCGCCTTCTACGCCGCCTTCGGGCGCGGCACGGGGCAGACGCCGTTGGCGTATCGCAGATCAAAACGTTGACCCTTGGACACTGACAATGCTCGGCGGCTCTTGCCTCACGCCCGAGTCACTCGCGTTCTTAGGAGAGCGACGGGAAATTTGAAGCGGAGACGCAACAAAAAGCCCCTCGAGCGTTGAACTCGAGGGGCTTTGTTCGGAAAGGTGTAGGTTTACTGACCGCTGCTGGTCGAAACCTTGACGCTCGGACCCATTGTCGTCGTCAGAAACAGACTCCGCACGAAGACGCCCTTGGCAGAACCGGGTTTGGCCGCCTCGAGTGCGCTCTGGAAGGCTTTCAGGTTTTCAGAAAGCTTCTCTGGTTCAAACGACGCCTTGCCAATCGGCGCGTGGACCACGCCGGTCTTGTCGTTACGGAATTCAATCTGACCGGCTTTCAGGTTTTTAACGATGTCGCCGATGTTCAAACCGACCGTGCCGCTCTTCGGGTTGGGCAGCAAACCACGCGGCCCGAGGATACGACCGAGCTTGGAACCGATTGCGGCCATCATGTCCGGCGTGGCAACCACAGCGTCGTAATCCAGCCAGCCGTCGGCGATGCGCTGGATCAGCTCGTCGCCACCGACAAAATCCGCGCCCGCGGCTTCGGCAGCCGTCGCGCCGTCGCCCTTGGTCAGCGCCAGCACGCGCACCGTCTTGCCCGTGCCGTGCGGCAAGGCGACCGTGCCACGCACGTTCTGATCGGACTTCTTCGGGTCAATTCCCAAACGGGCGTGAACTTCCACGGTCTCGTCGAACTTGGCGCTCGCCAGGGTCTTCACCACGGCGGTAGCCTCGTCCAAGCTGTAGACCTTGTTGGCGTCAACCTTGCCCGCCAGAGCCTTATACCGCTTGCCGTGCTTCATTGCGGACCCCCTTCGATCGTGACGCCCATGCTGCGAGCCGTGCCTGCCACGGTGTTCGCGGCCGCCTGAAGGTCGCTGGCGGTCAGGTCGGGGGATTTGGTCTTGGCGATCTCCATGACTTGATCCCAGGAGAGCTTGCCAACCTTGTTCTTGTTCGGCTGACCGCTGCCCTTACCGATACCGCTGGCTTTGCGAATCAGGTAGCTCATCGGCGGGGTCTTGGTAATGAAGGTGAAGCTGCGATCACCGTAAATCGTGATCTCCACGGGGACAATCGCGTCGCCCTGATTGGCGGTGGCGGCGTTGAATTGTTTGCAGAACTCCATGATGTTCGCGCCGTGTTGACCCAGTGCGGGACCGACGGGCGGAGCGGGCGTTGCCTTGCCCGCTGGAAGCTGGAGCTTCACGAAACCAGTAACTTTCTTTGCCATAAGTCCTCCTTAGCTCCCCCAAGTGCGGCTCGAGTTTCTCGAGTGTGGGGTGTTGACGCTAAGTCTTTTAGCTGTGAGCTAATAGCGTTTAGCCATTAGCGAAGGCCCAACATGTAATAAAGTGCTGCTCGTGCCTGTCGTGGTTCACCCTCGAGCTAGCTTTTCGCCACCTGCGTGAAATCGAGTTCCACGGGCGTCTCGCGTCCGAAGATGCTGACCAGAACCTTGAGCTTTCCCTTGTGACTGTCCACTTCTGAGACCACACCGGTGAAATCGCTGAAAGGTCCCGAGGTGACGCGCACCTGATCGCCTTCCTTGAAGGTCGCTTTGACCTTCGGCGCTTTCTCCTTCTGCCCCATGACGCCCATTTGCGTCAGGATTCGTGTGATCTCGTCCGGGGTGAGCGGGAACAGGTCGCTCGAGCGTTGCGGGTTTTTCGTGCCCACGAAGCCGGTCACGCCCGGCGTGCCGCGCACGACCTCCCAGGCATCGTTCAACTTATCGGGTTCCAACTCGTCTTCGACATCCATTTGCACGAAGACGTAGCCCTGATAGGTTTTCTTCTTGACGGTTTCTTTCTTGCCGCCCTCTTTCATTTCAACGCTGTCCTCGGTGGGAATCAAGACCTGATAGATCTTGGTGTCCCACAACCCGAGCGCCCTGGCTCGAGATTCGACGTTGACGCGAACCTTGTCTTCAAAACCGACGTAGGTGTGAACCGAGTACCACTCAATCGCCATGCTGTACCCCTGGGTGATCCATGCTCATGCTTCAGGACCCCGACAGCAACGGCAGCAAGCCGCGCCCGATGGCCAGGTGGAACACGAAGTCGAGGATTCCGAACAGGGCGGTTAGACCCAACACGAAAATCAGCACGGTCTGCGTACCCTGAATGATCTCCTCACGGGTCGGCCAGGAGACGCGCTTCAATTCCTCCCAGGACTCGCGGAAGTAGGAAATCAGCCCGTTCACGTCAAATCTTCTGTTCTTTGAAAACGACGTGTTTGCGCGCCACCGGGTCGTACTTCTTGACCTCGAGTTTCGCGGTGGTGTTGCGGCGGTTCTTCTCCGTCGCGTAGAAGTAACCCGTGCCAGCCGATGACATGAGCTTGATGATAATACGTGGACCGTCTTTCGCCATAAAGATCTCCTTCCCTCCCCCTGTGGAGCCAGTCGTTGCTCATCACTGGCTGTTCGCTCGTGCGCGGTAATCGTATTCGCGTCGGTGGCTTTGGGGTGTGTCAGGCTTTGCCTGACTAACGGGCTTCGGGATTGTACTACAAAGTCTTTGATTCGGGTAGCGCTTTGTGTTGCTTTGCCAGACCGTGATTCCCCTCGAGGAAAAAGCCACTAGCTTAGATCAAGCTAGTGGCTAGCAGCTATTAACTTCACTCGAGGATTTCGGTTACGACGCCTGCACCAACCGTGCGACCACCCTCACGAATTGCGAACCTGAGTTCCTTCTCCATCGCAATCGGCTTGATCAACTCCACCTCGAACATCACCTGATCGCCCGGCATCACCATCTCCACACCCTCTGGCAATGTGACAATCCCGGTGACATCGGTCGTGCGAAAGTAGAACTGTGGACGGTACCCCGCGAAGAACGCCGAGTGCCGACCCCCTTCCTCCCTCGTTAACACAAACACACTCGCTTTGAACTTCGTGTGCGGCTTGATGCTGTTCACCTTGCTCAAGACCTGTCCGCGTTCGATGTCCTCGCGTTTCACACCGCGCAGCAACACGCCCACGTTATCGCCCGCCAAGCCCTCATCGAGTAGCTTACGGTGCATTTCCACGCCGGTGACCACGGTTTTCACGGTGTCCTTCAACCCGACGATCTCGACCTCTTCGTTGACTTTGATGCGACCGCGTTCGACTCGACCCGTGGCGACGGTGCCACGACCGGTGATGGTGAAGACATCTTCGACCGGCATTAGGAACGGCATGTCAATCGCGCGTTCCGGCGTTGGGATGAAACTGTCAACACTATCCAATAACTCCCAGATGCGATCCACCCATTTGTTCGTACCGCGCGCGGTCTTGGGGTTAGCCACCAGGAAATCCAGGGCTTCTTTGGCGCTGCCTCGCGTGATCGGGGTGTCATCGCCGGGGAATTCGTATTTGCTGAGTAACTCGCGGACTTCCATTTCGACTAACTCGAGTAGTTCTTCGTCGTCCACCATATCAACTTTGTTCAGGAAGACGACGATGTAGGGCACGCCGACTTGCTTGGCGAGCAGGATGTGTTCGCGGGTTTGTGGCATCGGACCGTCAGCGGCACTGCACACCAGGATGGCTCCGTCCATCTGGGCGGCTCCGGTGATCATGTTTTTGACGTAATCGGCGTGTCCGGGGCAGTCAACGTGGGAGTAGTGGCGGGCGGGGGTGTTGTATTCGACGTGGGCGGTGTTGATGGTGATGCCGCGCGCTTTTTCCTCGGGGGCTTTGTCAATCTGGCTGTAATCCTGAGTTTCGATGGTCGGGTCGGCTGCCGCAGCGGTGAAGGTGATGGCTGCGGTCAGGGTGGTTTTGCCGTGGTCAACGTGTCCGATCGTGCCGACGTTGACGTGTGGTTTCGTGCGCTCGAACGTACCCTTCGCCATAGTGGTTCCTCCTGAGAGTGCAGCGTGTCCTAGATCACACTGCTTTAGTTCACATGAAAGCCGCCCGCAGGGGCGGGCGAACCGTTCAACTTGTGGAGCTCGCGGTCGGGATTGAACCGACGACCTCTCCCTTACCAAGGGAGTGCTCTACCACTGAGCTACGCGAGCGACAACCGAAAAAAACCGCGCCCTCTCGAGCGCGGAGTGAATATAGCATCCAAGTACAGGCTTGTCAAAAACCCTAAGCACGATCACGTACCCGTCTCGAGGCTGTTTGCAAAGCCTTATTGGGCAACCGTTGTCTCCAGCTGATTAGGCCATCCGCCGCTGCCAACGATCACGTCGCACACGAACTTATAGCATCCCTGCCAGAGGCGGGAGGACGCCTGAGGATGGGATAGCAATTGACCCCACCAACGGTATTGAATGATCTTCCAGCACCTCGAGTCTCAAGACTTTCCATTTTCCACTAACAGCCAGACTCGTACTACTCGAGGCGTAAAGTGATCGCCTTCAAGTATTCGGCTTGCACGAACGTAGCGCGGTGATCTGGCGCGTGGTGCGAGGTGCGGAGTTCCTGCCACGTGCGCCCAGAGGCATCGGCGGCGTCCCTGACGGCTGTGAAGAACTCGTCGCTGCTGACGTGCGCCGAACACGACGCCGAAACTAATACCCCATCCGGCTCGAGGAGGCGAATCGCGTCCAAAGCCAAACGCCCGTAGGCTCGGATGGCCTGGTCGCGCTCCGATTCGCGCTTGGCGAGCGAGGGCGGGTCCAACACAATCAGATCGAAACGGCGATCTCGAGCGGTCGAAGAGAGCCAGTCGAACACGTCAGCCTGGACGGTCTCGTGCAGGCAGGCTGGTATGAAAGTTTGATCGGCGTTCAGCGCGAAATTACGCTTTGCGCTCTCCAGCGCGTGCGCACTGATGTCCACGCTGACGACCGACTTCGCGCCACCTCGAGCGGCGTACAGCGAAAACCCACCGCTGAAGCTAAAAGCGTTCAGCACGCGCCGCCCGGCGGAGAGACCTTCCACCCAGCGCCGGTTCTCGCGCTGATCCAGGAAGAACCCGGTCTTCTGCCCGCGAATCACATCCGCTTCAAATCGCAAACCCGACTCGAGGAAGATCACCGGATCGTCAGTCTCAGCGCCCCGCAGCACGTCGCCGTCCCTGAGGTCAAACTGGGCTTGCGCGATTGCTTGAATGTTGCGACTCAGGCGCAGCACGAACCGCGAACTGGGAAACCGCGCCGTGAACACCCGCAGCAGCGTCTCGAGGTGCGCGAACCAGGCGGCGGTATAGATTTTCACGACCGCAGTGTCCGCGTACCGATCCATCACCAGCCCCGGCCAGCCGTCACTCTCGCCGTTAATGAGGCGGTAACCGTTCGTGCGGGCATCAAACAACCCCGCCCGGCGCTCAGTCGTCCGCTCGAGATGCTGCGCCCACCAGGTTTCGTCCACGGTCTGCGGTTTGCCCGCGTGCAAGACGCGCAACCGCAGCGGTGAACTGGGATCGTACAGACCGACCGCCAGAAACTTGTCGCTCCGGTCGAACACGACCGCCAACTCGCCCAGCTCGCCCTCACGGTTTTGTGACAGCACGCTGTCCGAGTACACCCACGGATGACCGCCGCGCACGTAAGACTCGGCGGCTTTCGTGATCCGCAGGCGCAGCCGCGCCGCGCCTGCCATCAGCGCACCGACTCGAGCGTGAAAAGATGGGTTGCCATGCAGGAATTCTATCGTCTGGAACGCCTCGAGATGTCACCTCGAGGCTGTGGCTGTCAACCCTCGAGAGTGACGTTCGCGTAGATCTGATCCAGGCTCAGTATTGTTTCCAAGCACGGGATTTGAAATTCGCCCGTGTCTGAAAAGGTCTCGAACGTCCACGCCCCGTTGAGAGGTTTGTACACGATCACGAACCGCTCCGCACAATCGCGTACGCCTCGAGGCTCGGGAGTCTCGTGTACTCGTCGAGCTTTTTGCCGTGACCTGTGTCGGCTGTGGATTCCGAAGTGATTTCCGCGATGAAGCACGAGTTCTCGAGCAGGTACTCGTCAGTGCCGGGGTTACACGACACGACGATATCTAGGTATCGGTAACGCGTCCCCCGAATGCGAGTCATGATGTCCGACGCTTAAATTTCGTACCCTCGAGCCAGAGCCGTGGGGCGTAGCGCAACCAGAATGTCAGTCACGATATGCCGTGTGTGCGCGTCGTCCCAGGTATTGGCAGCCGCGTACCATCCACGTATTCGTGCCGAATCTCTGAGTGCCGCTCAGACTCGAGGTATTCCTCCACCGTTATGGTTTTGGAAGCCAGTGCTGTCCTGACTAGATCACAGTCCATTGTTGTCAACATCAAGAGCTTCTGGTTTGATCTGTTTGAGTTGTTTGACTCGAGATGAAAATGTTTGGTGAAAACGCTCGAGTTGATCTTTCAACCACGCGAATTGCCGTTCCCAATCCTCGCGTGAACCCAGCAGCGCGTTACCTGTTTAGCTTCCCTAACTGAATCTGCGAGCGTGTTTTTCCCTCAAGCTTTTGCCACAGGAGTGACTCACCAATTTCGTTTTCAATCAGTGGTTTTGATTCGAACACTTGATCGAAGTAACCTTTGGCGTAATCATCTGTCATCAACAGCCCAACACCAAGACTGTTGGTCTTCGTATTCACTCGAGCCTCAAGTGTGAAGCCACTTCTACCGATTGACAGGTACATCCAATGTTGTGGCAACGCTACTGGGGGTTTCAGAATAACGCTGTGTTCTAGCAAGTACTCGCGGAATGCCTGCCAGTACTCAAGCTGCAACTGTTTGGTTTCAGTCAGCGCAATCGGTAGCGGAACCACCCTTTTTGCCCAATCGTTAGGTTGGCAAACGAGATTGAATTTTGGTGCAACGGCTGACTCACCAATTTTCCAAAGCTCAACCTCGAGACCAAAGAAATGAAAGCCATCAGCAGTGATACGGTTCAGCCAGTCTAGTGCAGCTCGATGTTCGTCAGTGAAGCGCTGAGCGACCCAGACAATAGTTGCAGCATCCAGTCCAGCCGCATAGGTCATCAACTGCCCGAGGTGAGTATGGTCGGTGCGTTCAAGTTGATTTTCAATCAGGACCCAAGCGCTCGAAGCAGTATCTTTGCAGAGGATATCGGCGCGAAATGGACCTACACTTTGTTCCTCACCTTGTAACTCTAAATCCAGTCCGATAGCATCACCGAGCAACTCAAGGAATATTTGCGCGAGCCAAGGCGTGAAATCGGAGGACTCGCCTTTCCAGTATTCACGCAAATCAATCTTCTCGAGTTTTCCGAGCATTAACGTCATTAAAACGCCCCCTCGAGTGCCTCGAGTGACGCCGTCACATCCTTCACGCCAGCCTGGGCCATATCCGGTCGCCCGCCGCCCTTGCCGCCGCCCGCCGCCGCGAGCTTCCCGATGAGTTGCCCCGCGTGTGCCCCTCGAGTCACGGCATCCTTGCTGGCTTTGACGGCCAACCCGCCGTCAGACCCCACGATCACGATGTCCGCGCCCGACTTGTCCATCAGGTCGTCCGCCGCGCCGCGCAATTCATTGCCGCTGACACCCTCGAGCATCAACCGCGCCACCCTGAACCCACCCAGCTCCATCACGTCCGATTTGGAGCCGCCACTGGTTTGCGCTTGCACCAGCTTCTGCTTCAAGGCGGCGATTTCCTTGTCCTTCTGCTTGAACTCGTCTTGCAATCGCTCGAGCCGTTCCGGGAGCGAGTCCGGCGTGGTGTTGAGCGCCCGCGCTGCGGCTTGCGTGTTGTCCAGGCTGTCACGCACGAAGCGCACGGCTTCCTCGCCGCACAGCGCCTCGAGCCGCCGAACGCCCGCCGCGACGCCCTCTTCGGAGACGATCACGAAGCTACCGATCCGCCCGGTGCTGCTGACGTGCGTGCCGCCGCAGAGTTCCTTGGAACTGACCTCCACGGCGCTCTCCAAGATTCCAACGCTGCTGATGCTGCCGTCCACCGATACGACGCGCACGGTGTCGCCGTACTTTTCACCGAACAATGCCATCGCGCCGGTTTTGCGCGCCTCCTCGAGCGGCATGACTTTGTATGTCACGGGGAAATCGGCTTGCACCCAGCGGTTCACCAGCGCCTCAATGTAGCGCAATTCGTCCGGCTTCACCGCTTCGTTGTGCGTGAAATCGAACCGCAACCGATCCGGCGAGACCAGACTGCCCTTCTGCTGCACGTGCGTCCCAAGGGTCGCCCGGAGCGCCGCCTGTAACAGGTGCGTCGCCGTGTGATGCCGTTCCGTCGCCGCACGCACGCCGTACTCCACCTTTGCCTCGAGCGTCATGCCTTCCGTGATTGACCCGCGCAGCACCCGCGTTTCCAGCGTGAAGACACCGTTCGCGTTCTTATGCGTGTCGCTGACGACCGCCTTGCCCTGTGCCCACTCGAGCACGCCCTTATCACCGACTTGACCGCCGCCCTCCGCGTAGAACGGCGAGGTCTCGAGGACGAGTTGCACGTGATCGCCCTCGTTGGCTTGCGCGACCCGAGAGCCTTCGACGATCAGGGCCAGCACCTTACTGGAGGCAATCGTTTTTTCATAGCCGACGAAGTTCGTGGCGGGCACGTCGTCGTACAAGTCCTTGCCGCCGCCGAACACGCCGTCTTTCTTGCCGTACTTGCTGCCCGCTCGAGCCAGGTCTTGCGCTCGCTCGAGGGCTGCTTCAAAGCCAGCTTCATCCACGGTGATGCCGTTCTCTTCAGCGATTTCTCGAGTCAGATCTAGAGGAAAACCGAAGGTGTCATACAACATAAACGTATCTTCACCATCAAGGAGAACAGTACCGGGCTGGAATAACTCGCCAGTGTTCAGAATGTTTGGCGGCAAAAACATTGAAGGTATGGTGGCGTTCAATCGCGCAGCCTCTTTGCGAATGGCGGCAGACTTTAACTTGTCTATTTCAGATGGCGCTTCGAGACTTGGAGATTGGTAATTCCTAGGGTTGAGAAGACCAAGAACATCAAGCCCAGCGTCGAAATAGGCAGCTTCAAAGTGAGAAAAAGATTGAAGCACTCCATTTTCAACTCGAGGGTTGCGAAGACTGCTACGAATTAATTCAACAGCTACTTTATTGTTCCCAAGCTCGAGACCATTCTCGAGCGTTCGCAAGAACCGTTTCTCTTCTTCCTCAATCTGCTTCATCACGCTGTCCTGCGCGTTCACCAATTCCGGGTACGCCACGCCCAGCGTCTCAACAACAATCGGCACGAGCTTGTACAGCGTCGGTTCTTTCAATCCCAGCAGGTACGCGTGTCTCGAGGCGCGGCGCATGACTTTTCGGACCACGTACTCGCGTTCAGACGTGCCGAAGCTCACGCCGTCGGCTAAGGTCATGCTGACCATGCGAATGTGTTCCGCGATGACGCGATGCGACAAGCTACGCATACCTTCGTAAGGCTTGCCGCTCAGTTCTTCGACCTTGGCGATCAGCGGTTTGAAATCGTCGGTGTCGAACAAATCCTCCACGCCCTGCGAGATGAACGCGGCGCGAATCATGCCTAGACCCGTGTCTATATTATGGCGACCCAAATCCTCCAAGTGACCCTTGCCATCGGGTCCATCGGTGCGGTTGTAGCCCGGAAAGACCAGGTTCCAGAATTCGAGGAAGCGGTTGGATTCCGGGTTGGTCGCGTAATCCTCCCAGGTGTCCGATCCGAACGTCTCGCCCCGGTCGTAAAAGATTTCGCTGCACGGCCCACACGGGCCGTTCGGGCCCTTGCTGGGCGCGTTTTGCGGCCAGAAGTTTTCATCGGCGTCGAAGCGATTGACACGACTCGCCTCGAGACCCACGTCTTTCGTCCAGTACTCGAACGCCTCGTTGTCATCCTTGTAAATCGTCACGTAAATGCGGTTCGGGTCGTAGCCCAGCCACTCCGGGCTGGTAATGAACTCCCACGCCCAAGTGATCGCTTCTCGCTTAAAATACGAATCGAAACTGAAATTTCCCAGCATCTCGAACAGGCTGCAATGCCTCGAGGTGCGCCCGACGTTTTCAATGTCCCCGATACGAATGCACTTCTGCGCTGTCACGACGCGTTTCCACTCGCCGTCCACGCCGGAAAACCTGGCGGGTGCACCCACGAACTGCGGTTTGAATTGCGCCATGCCCGCCACGCTGAACATCAGCGTCGGATCGTCGTAGACCGGAATCGGATGCGAAGGAAAGCGCAGATGGCCCTTGGATTCAAAGAATTTCAGGAACATCTCGCGGATTTCAGAGGTTTTCAAGTATCGAGGCTCGAGCATCATCGGGGGATTATACGGACGCACCCGCAGGGCGTACCAGCGCGAGATGACGTATTCCAAACCGTCCTCCCCTGCGAAGTAGGGGAGGTGGCACGAAGTGCCGGAGGGGTCGGCCACAGCGATAACGTTGTGGCCGACCCCTCCGTCTCTCGCTATCGCTCGAGCCACCTCCCCTGCGAAGTAGGGGAGGACAACAGCAAATGGCTTACAGCCGGATCACCTCGAGCGTGTCCCCAGCTTTGACTTCCGTGCCAGGTTGCACGACCGCCAGCGCGTTGCTTTCCACCAGGGAGCGCAGCACCTGAGAGCTTTGATTGCTGAAACTCGAGGCCTGCCACGTACCATCTTTGTATTCGAGGCGGGCACGCCACAAGCCTAATTTCTGCACAGCACTTTTGAAGGGTGTCGCGGCGACCGCTCGCACGGTTTCCTGGGCGGGTTCGGTGATCCCCCAGCGCTGGTACAGCGCGGCTTTAACGACCACACGGAAAATCACCAGGCTCGAGACGGGATTGCCGGGCAGTCCGAACAGGGTTTGACCGTGGAGCGTCCCGAGGATCGGGGGGCCGCCGGGTCTGACACGGATGCGCCAGAAGTGAACGCTTCCCTCCTGCTCCAAGAGCATTCGCACGAAGTCCCGCTCGCCCATGCTGACGCCGCCAATCGTCATCAAGAGGTGCAGATCGCCCGCATTCCGAATCGCGGTTCGTAGCGTATTCAAATCGTCGGGAACTCTGGGTAGGATCGTCGGTTCCGCGCCCATCTCGAGCAATAATGCTGACAAGCCGTAGCTGCCGGAATTGAAAACCGCTCCGGCGGGCAGGCTCTGCCCAGGCTCCACCACCTCGTCTCCGGTTGAGAGGATGCCAATCCTGGGACGCTCAAAGACGGGCAGTTCGGCGTGACCCATCGCGGCGGCCAGGGCGATCTGAGCGCCGCGCAGGACTGTGCCGCGCTTCAGGTAGACCCGTCCACGCTCGAGGTCCTGCCCCCGGCGGCGCACCTCTGGCACGGCGGGTTGGTTCAGCAGCACGAATGTTCCGTCTCTGGTCGTGTGTTCGACCATCGCAATTCCGGTCGTACCGTCTGGCACGGCGGCTCCGGTGAAGACCTTGACCGCCTGCCCCGCTCCAAGTGTTGCTGCGAAGTGCGCTCCGCCCGCCGCGACCTCACCTGTCACCTCGAGCCGCACGGGGTTTTGGGCTGAGGCGCTGACCGTATCCTCCAGGTGTACCGCGTAGCCGTCCAGGGCGCTGTCGTCCAAGTTCGGGTGATCGCACAAGCTCGCCAGGTCAGCCGCCAGCACGCGGTTGAAGGCGAGTGTCAGTCCAACCTGCTCCGTGTTCGGTTCGGGCAGGAGCGCCGCCAGCATGTCAATCGCTTCACTCAAGGGCACGTCGGTCTTCATGGCAGGAGTTTACGACTGGGCGGAGGCGAGAACACAGCTTCTCGAGCTGGCGCGTGATAACTCTGATAGCGTTTCGCTCAAAGAATGATGGTCGGTGCGGCGCACGGGCTATGCCCCTATAAATATTTTTTCTCGAGCCTCAAAGTTCATTTGATTTTGATGTATTGATAGCCGCCCTGCTTGATGTACTCGTCAAAGTACGACCCGTGCGACGAGGCCGCCATCAATTCCTCGTGAACCGAGGTGGGCACGTCGTGGTACTGGTACACGCCGCCGTGCAGGAATTCGATCTCGAGGGTTTCCGAGGCGGCGTCATACCCAACCGAGCGCAGGTTGGAACTTTGAACCGGAATTCGTTTCATGGTGCCGCTCAGTGTAGCTCGAGTGCGAGAATGATGCTATGACAGGTTTGCCTCTAGCCGGTGTGCGCGTCGCGGATTTCACTCGAGTCCTAACCGGACCCTACTGCACGCAGACCCTGGGTGATCTGGGGGCAGAGGTCATCAAGCTGGAGCCGCCCGGCGGGGATGATACGCGAGCCTGGGGACCGCCGTTCGTGGGCGATCAGGCGACCTATTTTCTGAGTTGCAACCGCAACAAGCAGAGCCTGGTGCTGGATTTGAAAAATCCATCTGATCTCGAGCGGGCTAGAGCGTTAGTTGCCAGATCGGACGTGCTTGTGGAAAATTTTCGTCCCGGCACGCTGGAACGTTTGGGACTCGATCCGACCGCGCTTCGCCTCGAGTTTCCGCGTTTGATCGTCTGCCGCATCACCGGTTTCGGGCGACACGGGGCGCTTTCCGACTGGGCGGGGTACGACGTGATCGCGCAGGGCATGAGCGGCTTCATGGCGTACACGGGCAGCGCGGACGGACCGCCGACGAAGGCGGGTGTGGCGGTCGCGGACGTGTTTGCTGGGGCGCTGGCCTGCCAGGGGATTCTCGCGGCGCTATTTGACCGCGAACGCACCGGGCAGGGGCGGCTAGTGGAAGTCAATCTGCTCGAGGCGATGCTGGCGCTCGGAAGCTATCAGGTCGGTCGGTATCTCGGGGCGGGCGAGGACGCGGAGCGCTTGGGCAACGGGCATCGCAGCATCGTGCCGTACGGGACGTTTCAAACGGCGGACGGTTTCGTCAACCTCGCGGGCGGCAATGATCGGTTGTCTATCGCCCTGGCGAACGCGCTCGAGGTTCCCGCGCTGCTCGAGCCTCGGTTTGCGACGAACGCTGACCGAGTGGGGTTGCGCTCAGAGGTGGATGCCTTGTTGACGGCAGCCTTAGGCGAATTGACGAGCGCCGAGGCGGTCGTCAGATTGCAGGCGGCGGGCGTCCCGTGTGGACCCGTTTGGAGCGTGGCCGAGGCGCTGGAGAGCCAGTTCGTGCGGTCTCGAGGGGTGGTGCAAGAAGTTCAACACTCGAGCCTGGGAACCGTGCGCCTGACCGTGCCGCCGTTTGAATTCGATGGTGAGCGCCTGCCGGTTCGACTGGCTCCGCCGCTGCTGGACGAACACGATTCCAAGATTGAAAGACCCTTATGAGGCTCGAGGTCAATCGCTTCCGCTTTCCGCCCGCTGTGCTTATACCTTTGACGGTCACGCGCCCGAGGCGACCACGCAGCTTTATTGATTCGCGTCGCCCGCGCTGAAGGCTGTCCCATGTCCCAGACAGGCTTTTAGTTGGCTCTTTGTAGAGCCGAACACGTGCGGATCAGTAGGGGTCGAATCATGGGCTGGCCCGCAGGGTGGACGAAGGCTCGAGTCAGACACGGTTTTTTGTCAGGGCGATCCCGAAGAATCTGTCTGAGATCGCGTTAGCCTCGAGATCAGACCTTGACTCGGCGCTTCTCACCCTGAGTCCGAGGACAACTTGCGCCCGGCGCGGTACACTCCTGGCAATGCCGCACCGCCGCCGCCTCGTGTACCCGCAGTTGTCCAGACTGGCACTGCTGACGCTCGAGGCACACGGCCAGGACATGCCGCAGGACGTGCTGCTGGCGGCGCTGGGCTTGAGCGTGCCGTTCGCGGGCGCGCACCTGCCAAGCCTGTTGGACGGACGCTTCGATATTTCTGAAGACACTGTGCGGTTGCGGCGCTGGTCGCGGAGCTTTCCTCCGGCCGGTGAAACGATTGTCGCCTTGGACTTGGAAGCCACAAACGGCAACCCAAAAACCGAGGACATCATCGAGATCGGTGCGGTCAAGCTCTCATCGGCTGGCCGCGAGGAGTTTCAGAGTTTCGTCAAGCCAGATCGCCCGCTCATGCCGTTCGTTTCCAAACTGACCGGAATCACGTTGGACATGCTTCAGGATGCCCCTCGAGCCGACGCGGCATTGGAGGAGTTTCGGACGTTCCTGGGTGATGCGACGCTGGTGGTACAAAACGCAGGCTTCGATATCGCACTCCTCACCAGAGAATTTGGTAAATTATCTTACAAGTTGCATAATCAAGTCGTTGACACCGTGAACTTGGCGCAGGCAGCCTTGCCTGGAAAGCGCAAGCGCGGTCTCGACACGCTCGGAAGGCTTTACAATGTCCCGCAGGGCAAGCGCCACCGGGCGTTGGATGACGCGAAAATCACGCTTGCGATTGCTGAAAACCTGTACTTCTCGCTCGCGGGCGACCGCGACGTTCAACTCCAAGAGCTGCACCATGAATTCAATCAGAAACCACCTCAGTCCCCTACCCACAAACCAAATCACTGGAGGCGCAATGCTCGGTAAACGACTGCGCTATACCGTCACACGCCTGTGCCTGGACAGCGGTTCAATCGCTGTTCTCAAATACATGGAACCGTTCATTCCTTTGGATGGCACGTTTTCGTTCGTGTTGGATAGCGGCCGCGAGTTAAAACTGAGCCTCAGCCCCGACGGTCGCATTTACGGACTGGGCGAGTACTTTCGCACGGCTGCCCTGAACGTCAACGATGCCTTGTTCATCACGCCGCTGGCGGATCGTAGGCTGCAACTCGAGTCGGTCGCCAAGTCCAGAGATGCTGCGCCGAGACTCACGAGCGCCGCGCTGCAAAAGCCAGCCACGGAACGGATCGTGGAACACGAGAGCGACTACATCCGCGAGGTGCGAATCGCGGCCGTGTCGCCGTACCCGAACGGGATCATGTTCCCGCAGCAAAATACTGCTCAACCCAATCCAGCCCAGTCCAATCCAGCCCAGTCCAACCTTGCTCAACCCAACCCTGTTCAGCCCAGCTCAATCCAGTCCAGCAAACCCCTGTCACTCGAGACATCGGCGCAGAACCCTGAGCCAGTCACGCCACCGACCGACTCGAAGCTGCCAGTCACACCCGGTTCACGTCTTCCGCTCACCTTACCCTTGCAGACTGCGCCCGTGACCGCCGCAGAAAGTGAATCGCAATTCGGCAACCCGGCGCTGAACCGCGCCGCCGATGTTTTCGCTAAGCTTGGCTACGACGTGAGCAAATTGGAGAGCGGTTTGCTACTGGAAACCCGTCTGGGTCGCCTCGGGCATCGGGTGGCCGTGGGCTTCGAAGGCTTTGAGCCTGACGCCGTGCTGAAGCAAGCCAGGGTGCAGGGGATCAAGTACCTGGCGGTCGTCGCCCCCAAGGACCGCCTCGGGCTGGTCAACCCGGTCTCGCCGTTCGGTCGGGTCGCCAAGGTGGAACTCGAGGCGCTGGATAATTTGGAGGCGTTACAGCAGCGGTTCAACATCACGCCGCTCGAGTTAGAGGGCTACTGGAACGCCGAGGGGATCAGCGCCGAGGCGTTGGAGTCCTTGCAGGAGAACGCCACGAGTCGTCTGGAATCGCGCGGTGCGTTCAGCTTCGTGACGCTGGCGCTGAAGCACTTCGACGCGCCGTGCATCGTGACGCCAGAGGATATTTGCGGCAAGCTCCCGGCGGGCGGTATCACGACGGGAACCGTGATTGAAATTCTGGAAACGCTCTGCAAGGCTCCGTTCAACATCCTCACCCCGGTTGGACTGGGCGAGTACCACCTGAAAATTCCTTTGGGGCGCGGGCTGACGGACCTCTCCGAATACGTCACGTCGTTACGCCTGCACCTGCGGGTTTCTGCTGGACAGAAGGCTGACGCACGGATGACGACCCCCAAGTAAATTCAAACGTTACTGGGTTCGGCGGCGTCAGCTCGAGATCGAATGGCGGTAGATGGCGTTTGTGACGCGAGCCTGAGCGAGCCGAATCGCAACTTCACCGATAACGCGCTCCCGTTTCAAGGGTGGCGCGTTTTTAGGCTCTTCGTTGCGCCTCGAGCCATGTTTGAACGGGTTTCAACCATTTCATGCCAACATTGGAGGTCAATCTCGAGGGTGGCGGGTGGCGCACGATACGTCTCGAGACGGCGTTGGTAGCCGGGCGAACGGCCGTTCGCCCCCACGACACATGCGGCGGGTTTGATGTTCGTAGAAGATTGACCATCTCCTGCTCAAATCAGGAGGCGCGAATGGCTCGCATTCCAGACGCCTGGTACCGCTCCCCGGAGGTCAACACCGAGAGCTTGTCCAGCGCGTCAATCTCGGTTGGGGTGAGCGTTACGTTGACCGCGCCCGCGTTCTCCTCCAGGTACGAAACGCGTTTCGTTCCTGGGATCGGCACGAAATCGGGTCCTCGAGCCAGCACCCAGGCGAGCGCCAGTTGCGAGGGCGTGCAGTTTTTCGCCTGGGCCAGAGACTTCACGGCGTCCAGCAACTCTAAATTCTTCTGGAAATGCTCGGGTTGAAAGCGCGGCAGGGCCCGGCGGAAGTCGTCCGGGGCAAAACTATCGGGGCTGGTGATCTGTCCGGTCAGGAAGCCGCGCCCGAGCGGGCTGTACGGTACGAAACCGATGCCCAGCCGTTGCAAGGTCGGGAACAGTGTCTCTTCCACGTCCCTGGACCACAGGCTGAGTTCGGATTGCACGGCGCTGATCGGATGGACCGCGTGCGCTCTGACAAGCGTGTCGCTCGAGACTTCGCTGAGGCCCAGGTAACGCACCTTGCCCGCCCGCACCAGTTCCGCCATTGCGCCCACGGTGTCTTCAATCGGGGTGCTGGGGTCCAAGCGGTGCATGTAGTACAGGTCAATGTGATCGGTCTGTAAGCGTTTCAGCGAGGCATCACAAGCGGCCCGCACGTACTCGGGAGTGGCGGAGTAGCTTCGTGCGGTTTTGTCGGCCGAACGCACGATCCCAAACTTGGTGGCCAGCACCACCGTGTCGCGTCTGCCGCGCAGGAACCGCCCGAGCAGCTCCTCGTTAGTGTACGGGCCGTAAGCGTCGGCCGTGTCCCAGAAGTTGATCCCCAGCTCCAGCGCCCGTTCCAGGGTGCGCAGCGATTCGCCCTCGTCGGCGGCTCCGTAAAACTCACTCATGCCCATGCAGCCCAAGCCGAGGCTCGAGACTTGCAACCCCTCCCCACCCAGCGAACGCGTTTCCATAGGCTGGAGGGTACGCCCAATTCCTGAAGAACCGCCTCAGCTTTGCAGAAACGGATGGCTGGCAGCGAGTCTCAGGTTCCACTCCCACCACGTGAATGGGTGTCCGCTTCACCTGAGACAGCCTTTTGTTTCTGCTCGCGGTGTGACCTTGCGTGCGTGAGCACGACCTCGCCAGGGTTGTGGCGGAGGGGCTGTCACAAACCTGGGAAATGCTGTGAGTTTCAAAGGCGAATCGGATAGGCCCGTGGCCTCGAGCCGAAACCGGCGTGCTGCTTTGAGAGTCCCACCGACTTCAGGACAGGAGAACGTCAGGTGACGACGCGATTGCGACCGGCTCGCTTGGCGGCGTACATCCGCTCGTCCGCCCCCGCCAGCAAGCCCCGGAGGTCGCTGGCATCCTGGGCGCAGACCATCCCGAGGCTGATCGTGACCCGCAAACCGGGCTGCACCCGCTCCCAGTCGAACCGTTCCACGGCCCCTCGGATTCGTTCGCAGACGGACACGCCCTGCTCCGCCCCGGTGTCGGGCAGGATCATGACGAACTCCTCGCCACCGTGCCGCGAGACCAGATCGGCTCCACGGCAAGCCTCGAGCATAATCTGGGCGATGACGCGCAGCACCTCGTCACCGACCCCGTGCGAGTGGCGGTCGTTGACCTGCTTGAAGTGGTCAATGTCGGCCACAGCCACGCAGAGCGGCTGTCCATGCAAACGCACCCGTTCGTGTAAGGCTTGAAAGCGTTCCTCGAGGGCGCGGCGGTTGTACAGCCCGGTCAATGGATCGCGTTGGCTGAGCCGCTCGAGTTGCAGGTTGTGCTGTTGCAACTTTTCAAGCAGAGCCGCTTTCTCCGCGTCGGAGCGCTCCAGGGCGGCATTGAGATTCTGCAATTCCAGGTTCCGTTCCCGTTGACTGGCGGCGTTCTGGGTGACGCGCTCGGTCTCGAACTGGATGGACAGGCTCTTGGCGAGCCGATCAGAGGCATCGTTGAACAGCGCGCGTTCCACCTCGCGCGCGGCTTTGAAATAGGTCAGCGCCAGTTCAAACTCCTGACGCGACTCGTAGAAATCGGCCAACCCCAGCAGCGCCTCCTGCTCGAGCGGTTTCGTGCCGGTCTGCCGGGACGTTTCCAGCGCGGCCTGTAAACCGCCCAAAATTTCCTCGGTGTCGTGCTCCGGGTTCAGCATCAACTGCAATCGAACGAGGAGAATCTTGCGCCGCCCGGCCGCCTCCGGCGACAGGTCAGGCGTCACCAGCGGGGTGGCCCGCTCGAAATGCGCCAGGGCTTCGGCGGGTTTGCCTTGCGTGGCTCGCAACCGACACAGAAAGTCGTGACAGGCTCCGACGTTCGGTGAATCGTTGATTTGTTCGTACAGCGCCTGCGCGTGCAGGCAGCTCGCCTGGGCCAGCTCGTCCTCGCGCCGCCGATGCCGGGCTTCCGCCAGATTCAAAAGCGCCCGCGCCTCGCTCGAGGTGTCACCGATGCCCCGACTGAGTTGCAGTGCTTCGTCGAAACAGGCGACGCCTCGAGAAATTTCGTTCTGCCCCAGGTACATCGTGCCCAGATTGATCAGACTGAAGGCGATATCGGCCGGTTTGTCCTCGGCCTCGCGTTGAATCTTGACGCATTCAAACATGTACTCCAGTGCGGCGGGCGCGTCGCCGAAACTCTGAAAGGTCAGCGCCATGTCGTGCAGCGCGTAGGCTTCCCAGAGTCGGTTGCGCTGCTCGCGGGCAATTTCGATCAGCTCGATCAGCGTCAGATACGCCTCCTCGAGCCGTCCACGCAGGGAGAAGATGATGCTGAGCGCCAATCGCAACTCGCCGCTGCGCGGTTGCGCCGCGTCCGCTGAGGCTCGCTCGAAGCAGCGCAAGCCGCGTTCCTCCAACGCCAGCGCCAGCGCCGTAGCTCCGAGTTGCGCTCGCGTCAGACCCGCCAGCAACAGGCTGCACGCCTCGCCCTCCAAGTACCCCGCCCGCTGGCTCAACTCCAGGCTCTGCTCCAACAAGCTCAGCGCCTCGAGCGGCTGGTTATAGCGGATGTCACGGATTGCAGCGTGCAGCCTTTCGATCCTCGCCAGGCTCGTGGTGAGTTCGGCGGTTGAGGAATCGGAGCTGTTCTGGCTCCCAGACACCTGGGACATGACCCTATGGTACGGCAAATCCTCGGTGCTGACCGTGCGATTCATCCGATCTAGTAGTCCGATCTCGTAGTCCGCTCGAGCTAGCCGCCGTCAGCGTCCAGCGCGAACCAGACTGGACAGGGCCGCGATGGCCGCGCCCGCCACGGCCACGGTCGCCAAGCCGATTCGTAGCGATGTCGCCTCCGACAGTAAACCGATCAGCGGCGGGCCGACCAGGAACCCGGCGTAGCCGACGGTGCTGACCCAGGCGATCGCCGGGCCGCGCGAACGGGTCTCCAATTTGGAGACCAACCCGAGCGCCGCCGGGAAGATCACGGCGAAGCCCGCGCCGACCAGCGCGAAACCGATCAGCAAGGCCCAGAGCTGGTTGACGATCAACCCGAACCCCAGCCCGGTCATGGCGACCAGCCCGCTCAACAGGACGACGCGTCCATCACCGAGCCGGGCGCGTAACTCGTCTCCGGCGAAGCGAAGTGCGGCCATGCTGAACTGGAAGGCGGTGAAACCGGTTGCCGCCAGTCCGGCGTCAGCCGCGAGCGACTTACTGAGGTACACGGCGCTCCAGTCTCCGATGGCCCCCTCACCGAGCAGTGCGGCAAAGGCAATACCACCAATCGCCAGCAGTCCCGGCGTCAGGTTCAACTTGGAGGAGGTGGGCGCTTTGGAATTCTCCGCTTCAGAACTGGCCTCGTCGTGGAGATCGTGCGGCAACAGGAATCTCGAGGCGATCAAAAAAGCCACCAGGCACAGCGACGCGATTGCGCCGAGGTGAACCGCTGGGAGAACCCCGAGCGTGGCGAACAAACCGCCCGCCGCCGCCCCGATCAGGCTTCCAACACTCCACAGCGCGTGGAAGCTGGACAGGATCGGACGGCGATACCCGTGTTCGGTGCTGGTGGCCTGCGTGTTCATGGCGACGTCCAAGCCGCCGTTGGTGGCTCCCAACAAAAACAGCGCTGGCACGAGCACGAAAACACTCCCCGCGAGCGCGGGCAGGGTCAGGGTCAGCGCGTAGAGAAGGCTCAGCGCCGTCGTGACCCACCCGGAACCGAGGCGTTCGCAAAGCCTGCCGACGAACGGCATACTGACGAGCGACCCGAGCGCAATCGCCAGCAGCACCAGACCGAGCGTACCGTCGGACAGGTGCAACGCGTCCTTGATCGCCGGGATGCGCACCGCCCAACTGGCGACCCCGACCCCGTTGAAGAAGAAGATCGCGGCGGTGGCCCAGCGCGCTCGGACGACGGTTGGTTTTACGGTCTTGGAGGGAAGCGCGGGGGTCATCGTGATCGGACGCAGCATATCGCGCCCCAAACCGTTGGACCTGAAACGGTTTGCCAGAGAACCAGACCCTCGAGTCGGTTCAGGTTCAAGGTCTGATCTCCTCCTAAAACAGAGCAGAATTTGTCTCAAGTGTGTTAATGGTTGCCGCTCTAGTGATCTTGTGATTGCCCCGGATAGACTGTTAGGCAAGGCCGAGACAAGCTTCTGTTTTCGGCGTACTATCCCTAGGTGCTATCCGCCGCTGCCCTTCACCAAGCCTTGGAGCGTTTCGGACACGCCGAATTTCGCGCCCTGCAACTCGAGACGGTCCAAGCGGTGCTGGAAAAGCGCGACTGCCTGACGGTCCTGCCGACCGGCGGCGGGAAGAGCCTGACCTACCAGCTTCCGGCGACGCTGATGGACGGCACGACCGTGGTGATCTCGCCGCTGATCGCGCTGATGAAGGACCAGGTGGACGCGCTGACCCGGAAGGGCGTGCCAGCCACCTATTTAGCCTCGAGCATGACCGAGGCCGAAAGCACCGAGCGCTGGGCGGGCATCCGAAGCGGGCAGTACAAACTGATTTACATTGCCCCAGAACGCGCCAGAGCCTCGAGGGGCTTATTGGAACGCGCCAGTCTGGTCGTGGTGGACGAGGCACACTGCGTCAGTCAATGGGGTCACGACTTCCGCCCGGATTACCTGCAACTGGGTGAGCTGCTCTCCGGGATCGCCGCGCCGCGACTGGCCTTGACCGCGACTGCCACGCCGAAGGTCCGCGAGGAAATCGCTCGGGTGCTGCTGCGCGACCCGCTGATTCAAGTCGGGAGTTTCGACCGTCGCAACCTGACCTTCAGCGCCCACACAGTCAGTAAGTCGCAGAAACTCGAGGCGCTGCGCACCCTGCGCGAACTTCATCCGGGGCCGTGCATCGTCTACTGCGCCACGCGCAAAAGCACCGAGGAGGTCGCCGAGGCGCTTGGGGTGCAGGCGTATCACGCTGGGTTGCCCGATAAGACGCGCAGCTCCGTGCAGGACCGGTTCTTGCAGGGCAAGACCGATTGTCTGACGGCCACGGTGGCTTTTGGCATGGGAATTGATAAACCCGACGTGCGACTGGTGGTGCATTACGCGATTCCGGGAACCCTGGAGGCGTACTACCAGGAGGCGGGCCGCGCCGGGCGCGACGGGGGCCCCGCGCACGCGGCGCTGCTCTACAGCGTCTCTGACCTGATGACCCGGAAGCGCTTGCTGGACATGAACTACCCGCCGGAGCAATTGGTGCGGAAGGTGCTGAGCAGCCTCGAGTTTGCCGCCGGGAGTTCCAACGACGTGGCGGGACGGGTTGGCTTCAACAGCACGCCCGTGAACGTCGCGGTGAAGCTCTTATGGGAAAACGGGAACCTGGAATCCGACGGTGGGGCATTCAGAGTCGTGAACGCTCGCAAGCCCGTGGATTACACCAAGCTCCACACACGTAAAAAGCTTGAAGAGGTGGCGCTGCAAAAGGTCGTCGGGTACGCCGAAACGCACGCCTGCCGCCGCGCCTTTCTGGTCGGGCACTTCGGTGAGCGCCTACCACCGTGTGGCAAGTGCGACGCCTGCGATCCAAGGCTGGGTGATCTAGGGCGGCTCGAGGCACCGCTGAAAACCCGCGACTCGAAACGAACCAAGGGCGGCTCACAGGTCCAAAACGCGATCTTGGCCGTGACTCGAGGGCAGGCGCTGTCCAGGGCCAACCTAGTGAAGTTTCTGCTGGGCGCGGATTCCAACACGATGGAGTTCTCTGGCCTGCGGATGGACCCGCTGTTCGGAACCCTGCGCGAGACGAGTCGTTCAGCCCTGAACGAGGCGTTGGACCGAATGCTGAGGGACGGAACCCTGCGACTCGAGGAGGGCGTGATCGTCGCGGCTGCCAAGCCGCAGGGCAAAGCCACGCTGGGATCGTCTGGTGCGGCCTCGTCCGATCTCGAGCTGCGGCTCAGGGCCTACCGCACCGAGCGGGCCAAGCGAGATGCCGTGCCGCCCTACGTGATCTTCTCCGACAAGACGCTGCAAGCTCTGTTGGAAGACCGGCCGCGCAGCCAAACCGAACTGCTGGCGGTGAACGGCATCGGGGCAGGCAAGGCAGAAAAGTATGGTCTTGACTTGTTAGAAATTCTAGGCGCGGGTTCAGCCTCGAGTTCAGTTTCGTCACAACCAGCGCCGTCAAAGCCAGTCAGATCGCAGCCAGGGAAATCGCAATCCAGCGGCTCGCAAACCACCAGCGACCTCGAGACAACGTTATTCCAATGGCGCGAGCACCGCGCCGCGAGAGATCGCATCTCACCCGGCACGGTCTTGAACGACCGCGTGTTGATGGACATGGCGGAGCAGCACCCCGACAGTTTGGAGGCGCTGCTGCTCGTGCCAGGCGTCGGCGTGCAGAAGTTGCAAAAATTCGGTGCGGAACTCCTGACGCTGCTGAACCCCAGCGCGGACGCGACGCCGCTCGAGTTGGACAGCATAGAGCAGATCAGTGCGCTGAAATCGTTTCGCTTCCAGCAAGCCAACGCGACCGAAACGGAAGCCGAAGAACTGCTGAGCGGTCAGCAACTCTTGGAGATCGTGCGGTGCGCACCGCGCACACACGATGAGTTGCGACCGATCTTGGGCACAGAAAAACTGAAAGGTCTCTGGGCTGGACTGCTGGATGCCCTGTGGAACCCGAAAACTCGAGGGGCGGCCACGACCACCTCGGGCGCAGACCAAGCCCCAATCCTCGAGTCTGCGCCGTCCACCGAGCGCTCTACTCGTCAAGCCGCAGGGCAACCGCCGTTCACGAACGCCGCCGAACTGCTGGAGTTGGCCGCGCAGGGGGCACGCTTCGCTCCAGCATCCTTGGAGACCGCGCTGCCGACCCTACCCGAGGCGCAACTGCCACGGGCGTTGGAAGCGCTCTCCAGGCTCGGGGCGCGTTTTGAAACCTTGCGACCGTACCTGGACGACGCCAGGGAAGCGGTCGCGGCGGCGGCCGTCACGGCGCTCTCCACGTTGGACCCCGGCTTCAACCTGGATTTCCTGCTGACTGACGCCCGCCCCAGGGTCAGACTGGCCGCCGTGCGCGTCACGCGCCACGCGGCGCAACTCGAGCGCATCGCGGCGGGTGACGAGGTGGCCTTTGTTCGGACAGCAGCGCGGGTGCGATTGTGGACGCTGGACTAGTGGCTCAGGTTCAGGTAGACGAACGTCACACGCGCCGCCCGTAAACTGAAACGGTGTCTCGAGTTCTGCTGCTGTTGATCGTCTTACTCTCCGGTTGTGCGCCATCCTTGGAGAGCCTGTATCAGCCGTACCGTCAGAAGCACGAGTGGGTTTACCGCGCCGAACGCACCGGCTTGAAGATCAGCTACCAGAACATCATCCGCGTCTGGAGCGAACCGCAGGCGGGCAACACCAGCCTGGTTCGCGTGCATATTTTCCCGGATTCCCTGGATGCCAGAGTCGGGGCGCGACACACCTACCGCCTCGACTGGTCGCGCACCCCGCCGACGATCACCGCGCTGACCACGCAGGCGGGCAGTGGACGACTCGAGCCGGGTTTGCCGCTGCCCGATTTCACCGAGGCCAGCGGTCAGGGGAAGGCGACCTACCAGGCGGGACGCGGCGACTTCGCGGGGCGGTCGTTCACCTACTCCTGGCATTATCTGCCCGGTCCCAGCCCGTTGGAACGCAGCGCCGACCTAGAACTCCGCAGCAGTCTGAAGCTGACCGACAGCAACATTCGCGTCACCTTGAAACCCGAGGTTGGGATTGGCAACGCCGAATGGAAAACGGTGTACGGCGTCAGCGTCAAGTTCAGCTTGGAATCGTTCAAATAGGTTTTCACAGAGCCACTTTTTTCGCTCGAGTCGCCCGATTTTCGTAGACCACCAACGCCATCGCTCGAGACAACTCCAATCATTGTTTCTCGAGACGAAGATCAAGCGCAAATCGCGTCACGCCTTGCGTGCATGGGCGCAGTATGACCTTGCGTGCATGGGCGTGACGGGTGCGGCCTCTCCCGTCGTGCCAGAGGCACGCAATCAATACTGGGAGAGGCGAAACAACGTAGAGGCTCAAAGACATCAGAGAACTTCAGGCGCAAAACTCGAGCGCGATTCGTTCGTAGACCTGGACTGTCCACTCGAGGCTCTGCAAGTCCACCCACTCGTCGGCCGCGTGTGCTCCCGCGCCGAGTGCGCCGAACATCAGGCTGGGAATCCCGGCGCTGGAGAGAACAGCGGTGTCCGCCCAGAAGCCGACGCCGGAAAGTTCTGGCAGTTGACTATCATCCTTTTTTGCCTGTCGCTGTACCAACCTGACGAACTCGTGATCCGGCGCGATTTCGAAGGGTTCGCGGCTCAGCCCGATCTCGAGGGTAAACCGGAAATCCGGGTCTTGGCGGGCAATCCCCTCCAACAGCGCCCGCAATTCGGCTTCGACAGTCTCCGGCGTCTCGCTGGGCACGGTGCGCCGCTCCAATCGCAGGGTGCAGGCGTCCGGGTAGCTCGAGTAGCCCTGACCGCCTTGGATCGTGCCCGCGTGCAGCGACCCGCAACCCAGGAGCGCGTGCGGCGTGCCGGAACGCAAGTGGCGGTCGTGCGCCTCCAGCGCCACCAGCACCCGCCCCATCTTGGCGATTGCGTCCACACCCAAGTCAAACCTCGAGCCGTGGGCTGCGGTTCCGTGCGTTGTGACGGTTGCCCAAACGAAGCCCTTGTGGGCGATCAGCAGCCCGTGATCGGTCGGCTCGGTCACGATCGCGGCATCGGCGGTGAAGTGCCGCACCAGGTCAAAACTGCCGAGGCTGGCGACCTCCTCGTCGCAAACGCAGGCCACGATCACGTCCCCGCGTAGCCTGACAGCCTTGGCTCGAGTCGCCGCGACCAGCATCGCGGCCACGCCCGCCTTCATGTCGTACGCGCCGCGCCCGTGCAACCGCCCGTTCTCCACCTTGGGTTTTAACGGGTCGCCCTCGAAGGGTTGTAACGCCACGGTGTCGGTATGCCCGTTGAACATCAGACTGCGCCCGCCGCCCGACCCTCGAGCCACGCCAACCACCGTGGGTCGCCCCGGCACTGGCTCCAACCGTGTCACCTCGAAGCCGTGATCGTGCAACCAGGTCTGAATGAAGTCCGCGATTTCACCCTCGCCGGGCGCGTCTGCTACCAGGTCGGGGTTGACGCTGTTGATGCGGACCAGCGCCTCCAACAATTGTTGAACTTCACTCATCTCCGTTCCTTTCTACACCCCTCGAGCCGTCGTACTCGAGGGTGGCCGGGCGAACCGCGGTTCGCCCCCACGAGCTGTGTGGGATGAACCTGCAAATAAACTGTTTACGAAAAGCTCGAGCCTATTTTCCAATCGCTCACCATCAGGACGATTCTTCACCCACGTCGCCGCTCGAGGAAAGCGCTCACGCCCGCGCCCGCCACGAGTCCCCAGAAGGCTCCTCCCAAGCCCAGAAATTCTGCCCCAGACGCGGTCACCAAGAGCGCGAACAGACTCGAGTCTCTGACTTTAGAATCCTGAAACGCACCGCTCAGGCAGTTCAGGATCGTGCCGGACAGCGCCAGCCCCGCCATGCCCGCCACGAGTGGCTTGGGAACCGCCAGGAACAGCGCCACGACGGTCGCACCGAACAATCCGAAGACGATCTTCAACGCGCCCGCCACGACGCCCGCGCCGTAGCGCAGGTCGCGGTCCGGGTGCGCCTCAGCCCCAGTCCCGAGGGCGGCCGTAATCGCCGCGAGCGTCAACCCGTGGCACAGCAGCGGCGCGAACAGGGCGCTCAGCAAGCCCGTGCTGACCAGCGCACCTCGAGTTGGCGGATCGTACCCGGCGGCCCGCATGACCGCCAAGCCCGGCGCGTTCTGTGAGGCCAAAGCCAGCGCCAACAGCGGCACGCCCAATCCCAGCAGCGCCTCGAGCGAGAAACTTGGTGCGATCAACACGGGTGCGGCTAGCTCTAAACGCAGGTCGCTCGGGTTGAACTTGCCGGTCAGGGCGGCACCTGCGAAGCCGACGACCAGCGCCCAGCCCATCGGGACTCTGGATTGGACGCGCTTGGCCGTCAGAAACGCGGCGATCATCGCCAGGATCAGTCCAGGCTCCAAGGTTGCGGCAGTGAACAGCCCCAGTCCGTATTTCAGCAACGACCCGCCCAACACCGCCAGAGCCACGTTTTGCGGCACGAAGCGCATGACCAGTTCAAATAAGCCAGTGACACCTAACAGCGCGATCACCAGTCCCGCAACGAGGTACGCACCGACCGCCTCGGAAAGCGGGTAGTGCGCCAGCGAACCCGCTAGGACCGCCAGCCCCGGCGTACTCCAGGCGGTGATAACGGGTTGCTTGTACCACAAGGAGAGTCCCAGGCTGAGCAGGCCACTGCCGACCGTGATGGACAGCACCCAGGACGAGAGCTGCGCGTGCGTCAGACCGGCTTTATCAGCGATGTCGAAGGTCAGCACCAATGACCCCGTGAAACCGACGATCACGATCAACACGCCCGCCAAGACGGACGGCGCGATCACGGCTTTGGGCAGGTCACGCAGACTCGAGCGCCACACGGACGCCCTAGCGCTCACAGGCGTTCCCAACGCTCAAAGGCGCGAATCCAGTTGTGCTCCAACGCGCGCACTGCGGTCTTCATATCACCGTTTTCCAGCGCCGCCACAATCTGCGCGTGTTCCTGGACGCTCTCCAATGCCAGCGACCCGCCCTGCCAGTAATGCAGCTCCAAGCGCACGTGATTGGTTTTGAGCTGCCGCACGATGGTTTGTAGCTCTGGGTTCTGGCACTTGACAATAAAGCACTCGTGAAAATCCGAGTCGTGTTGCGCGGCGCTCCTGCCATCATTGTTTTCCAGTGCGGTTTTCACCTGGGCGTTCAAGCCGCGCATCCGCTTGAAGTCTAACTTCGTCAGAAACGGAGCCGCCAGTTCCAAGGACAGTGGCTCGAGGCGGTGCAAGATCGGGTAGATGCGCGCCGCCAGCTCGCGCGTGACCGGCGCGACCCGCGTCCAGGCGTTCAGCTTGGTCTGCACCAGCCCTTCGTCCTCGAGTCGCCGCAGAGCCTCGCGCACAGGTGTGCGTGACACGCCAAGTCTGGCGGCCAGGTCCAAGTCGCGCAACTTTTCCTCTGGCTCGAGGGTTCCGCTGACGATCCACTCGCGGAGCTGAGCGTAGACATCATCGCGGTACAGGCGCTTGTCGGCGGGCGGGACGACGGTGGGTGGAAGCGGCATAGATTGATATATCACATATCAATCCTAGAAACAAACTACTGCGTTCGAGTGAATTGATCTTCGCCACGCCATTCGACCGAGACACCGATCCAACCTCGAGACGCTGACCCTAACAAAGCTATTTCAATCAGTGGGTGGTACGCCGTTACCACCATGCATTGAAAGGCGGCCCCATTTACGATTGGGCGAACGAGCGATCACCCTGGTTCGCATCACACCCTCTCAGCGAGGCTCGAGCGCAATTTTCTTCGGGCAGGAATTCATCATGGACATTTTGCACAACATCTCCTTACACACTCTCTCCCTGCACAGCCTCTGGCTCGAGCTTCAGAAGGCCCTGGCCGCGAATCAGTTTGCGCAGGGTGGTCTGGTGTTGATGGTGCTGGGCGGCGCGGTCGCGTATCTGCGGAACCTGCCGCGCCAGATCTACAACTGGTGCTTCGAGCGCCTGATCGTCACCATGCAGGTGGACTCCAAGGACAACGCCTTCGAGTGGTTCCAGGTCTGGCTCTCGCAGCAACGCGTCTCCGGCAAAATGCGCGACCTAGCGCTGCAAACCCGGCACAACCTGGAAGGCGGCTTCAGCGTCACCGACGACGAGAACGCCCCAAAAGCCTTGCTCTCCCCGACCGATGGCACCTTCTACCTGCGCTTCCAGAGTCGGCTGTTCTGGTTCAGCGCCTCTCGAGAACGGATGCAGGGCAGTAACAGCCTGCTCGTGGGTTTCCACGAGACGCTGCTGATTCGCACCCTTTTCACCAACCGCGTCGCGCTGAAAGCCCTGGTCGGTGCGGCGTACCGCACGGTTCGCAAACCCGAGGAACCTCGAGTCGAAATTCTCGCGCCGCGCTGGGACGATTGGAACGTCATGCAACGCGTCGTGCCGCGCTCCCCAGCCTCACTGGTCTACGCCCACGGCCTGTTCGAGCGTACCCTTGAGGACGCACAGAAGTTCCTGGCATCGGAAACCTGGTACTCGGAGATGGGCATTCCGTGGCGACGCGGCTATCTGCTCTATGGCCCACCCGGTAACGGCAAGAGCAGCCTCATCACCGCGCTCGCGGGCGTTTTGAAGCGGAGCGTTTGCGTCATGAACCTCAGCAGCCTGACGCTAACTGACGAAGCCATGACCAACCTGCTCTCCCAGGCCCCGGATGGCAGCATCGTGCTGTTAGAAGACGTGGACGCCGTGTTCAGCGGGCGGGAGCGCAGCAGCGGTAACGAATCGAAGCTCAGCTTCAACGGGTTGCTAAACGCGCTGGACGGCGTGACCGCCCAGCAGGGTCGCATGGTTTTCATGACCACCAATCACCTGGAGAAACTAGACCCGGCGCTGATCCGCCCCGGTCGTTGCGACCTGCACCAGTTCGTCGGTAACGCCAGCCGCGAGCAGGTGACGCGAATGCTGACCCGCTTTTACACCGACCTGGACGCCAACACCGCCGAAACCCTGGCGGCTCGAGTAACAGATGGGGCGCTCAGCATGGCCCGAGTCCAGGAGTACCTGGTGCGTCACCGCGATGATGTGAACGGCGCGATGGAACAGTGGTACGAACTCGAGACGGCGGGCGCAATTAAGGCTTGACAGACCCTCGAGCCTTATAGAAATGGATGGCTCGAGGCACTCAGACGCGGTACAGTTCCGCGAACCTCGCCGGTAACAGTATGATTCGGCTACCAGATATTTGCGTCACAGACATACTGTATCGGGCGCGAACGGCAGCTTGATGACGCCGAACTCAGTCACTCACGTATCAGTAAAAAATGGAACTAGAACAGGAAACCCATCATGGCAAAACTCAATCAGATCATCGCGGTTGAAAAGGGCGTCAAGAGCCGCTCGTTTCAGGAACTCACCGAGGCGCACCACGCGCTGCAAAAACCCACGCTGCTCTCTGGTATCTCGCGCACCTACCGCCCCAAGGACGAGGAGGGCGAGCAACTGCCGCCCGAATCCACTAAGGTTCAGGTTAAATCCGAGGAGGTGTTGCGGCAGACGGCGGGCATCCTGACGCGGCTGTTCGATGTCACCGCCAGCAAAGATTGGGCGAACTGTCTTGCCAAGGCGAACGTCGTCGTGGACGGACGCACAATCCTGAGTGACGTGCCGATTACGTACCTGTTGTTCTTGGAGAAACAGTTGACCGACCTGCACACCTTCGTGAAAAAGCTCCCGGTGCTGGATGCTTCGGAGAGCTGGACCTTCGATCCCTCCGCCGATTGCTGGGCGACCGAACCGGTGCAAACGCTTCGCACCAAGAAAATCCCGCGCAACCACGTCAAAGCCGAAGCCACCGAGAAGCACCCGGCGCAAGTCGAGGTTTACTACGAGGATGTCACCATCGGCTTCTGGCGCACGCTGAAATTCTCTGGAGCCATGCCCGCCAAGCGCGTCAACGAACTCTTGGAACGCGTCGAGAAATTGCAGGCGGCCGTGAAATTCGCTCGGGAAGAAGCTAACGCGGCGGAAGCCAGTGAGCAAAAAGTTGGCGAGCGCTTCTTCGAGTACCTGCTGGGATAGAGTCATCGTTTGGTCTTCAAGGGTCAGCTTTCGGGCTGACCCTTTTTTGGCTCGAGCCAACTCGAGCATGATTCTGCTTCGAGGTTAGGTCGAGCGATAGTTTGCGATTGACTCGAGGACTAAGCCATCCGGTGAGTTGTCACGGCTGACAGGTCTTGCTAGACTTTCCGGGAAGTGCAAGCTCAGATTGAAGCTGAAGCTGACCGAGGAGAGGTAGACAGTGCAGGTTCGACTCCTGCGACCGCCACCAGACACGGCGGGATAGCCCAATGGCAGAGGCATACCATCCTCAAAACACAGGCTCAGACTCTCACTTCAAGCTCCGCATTCACTGCCGAACATCAAGTCAAGCGCCAAAGGTCGATCTTCGTTGGATACTGGTTCAATCCCAGTTCGCCGCTCCAATCTAATTTACGCGGTGATAGTTTAATGGCAGAACACGACGATCTCAGAATGAACCTCTGGCTTAAACGTATTGGTGTGCGCAAATGGGCAGTACAAACGGGCCGGGGCGATGGACATTCGCCTCGGCTCTCTCAACTGAAATCGCGCCTCGCTTCTAGGATAGCGGTGTCTCGAGGTTGCTCAGACTGAGGGTAGATGATATCTGTATCGTTGACCAGTTCAACATGCCAGAAATGTCCCACAAACCCGTGAATCCCGCCCCTACAATCAAATTATGACGCCGCTGACCCGAGTTCTGTTGTTGCCGCTGTTGATCTTAGTCGCCTGTCAGGGCGCACCGACGCCAGGTCAGACGCCCCCGACGACTCCGCAACCGCCAGCGGTCACACCGGTCGGACCTGGTGAGGCCTGGAGTGACCCGGGCAACTGGGGAGGTGGATTGCCCAACGCAACCTCGAGCGTCGTCATTCCGGCTGGGAAGCGCATCGTGCTTGATGGAAACGTCACCGTGAAAAGTTTGACCGTCAACGGAACCCTCGAGTTCGCTCGCAAGGACTTGGAACTCAAAGCGGGTTTCATCATGGTCATGGGCGGTGGCGCGTTCAAAATCGGCTCGGAACTTCAACCGTTCACCCAACGAGCCACGATCACCCTGACCGGCGGGAATACCGGCGCGAACAACATGGGCATGGGCGAGAAGTTCCTCGGTGCGATGGGCGGCGGGAGCCTAGAGTTCTACGGTGAATCCCGTACCGGTTGGACGCACCTGACGCAGACCGCCAATAAAGGCGCGACGCAGCTCACGCTCGAGGGGAACTCGAACTGGCGCGTTGGGGATACCTTGAAGCTTGCCAGTACCGATTTCGATATGAACCAAGCGGAATCGCTCACCGTGACCAGCGTCAACGGCAACACCGTGACGTTCACCCCGGCTTTGAAATACACGCATTTTGGTCAAGTGCAAAGCTTCAACAATCTCGCCGTGGATTCACGGGCGGAAGTGGCCCTGTTAAATCGCAGCATCAAAATTCAAGGAGATGACTCTAGCCTCGCGTCGGGTTTCGGTGGGCACATGATGATTATGGACCGCGCCAGTAAAGCCAAACTGCAAGACGTGGAAATAACCCGCATGGGTCAGGAAGGCATCTTGAAGCGCTACGCGCTGCACTTTCATCAACTCTTCGACGATGGGCAGAACAGCTTCGTGAAGAACTCGAGCATTCACGACACGTTCAATCGCTGCCTTGTGGTTCACGGCACGAATAAACTCTTGGTGCAACGCAACTCCTGCGTGGATAATATCGGTCACGCCTTCTTCTTGGAGGACGGCGCGGAGGTAGAGAATAAATTTATTGAAAACCTGGGTATGTTGACTCGAGTACCAAAGTCCGGCAAAGCAGTCATTCCAGCCGATGCGGACAGTCCGGCCACGTTCTGGATCACCAACCCTCGTAACACCTTCACTGGCAACGTGGCTGCCGGTTCAGACGGCTTCGGGTACTGGTTCGCGCTGCCACAGGACAAGATCGGCGTCACCGCAGCGACTAACCCGAGCGAGTACAAGACGCTGCCATTTCAGGAGGAATGGAAGTTTGATTTTTCAGGCAACACCGCCCACTCGTCCGGCACGGGCTTATTCGAGGACGGTTGCGTTCTGCCAGATTTCTCCACGACCGCCTGTTACTTCGGCGGGTCGGCTCGAGCCAAGGGAACCGAGCTTGGGTTCGTACCGAAAGCCAGTGACCCGCGCACCTTCCTGGACATCACCACAGGCACGTTCACAGCGTACAAGAACAAACTGGGCGTTTGGAATCGCGGCACGAATCAGCGGTACAACGACGTGCGCTTGGCGGACAACGGTGATGGCATGATCCTGGCGTGCTTCGATTGCGAGGTGGTTGGTGGTGTGATCGCCGGGGAAACCGCGAACAAGGGCAACCCTAAGCCCGGTGAGCGCACGGGGCCGTTCGGGCATAGCTTGCCGAACCCGAACGTCAGAGATTTCGATCAGACGCTCGTTGGGTATCGCTTTTACGAGGGTCCGATCAAGTTAAAGAACTTGACCTTTGCCAATTTCAACCCTGGGAAGCTCAGTGACGGGGCTGATCGGCGGCAGGTCTCGGCGATCTCGTTTAACACTGGGTTGCACTCCGGGAATGCGAATACGACAGAGAAACTGCGGTTCATCGGAATGCCGGACAGCAACCGCGTCTCGATGTTCGGCGGAGAGCAATTCAACTTTCGCGATTTAGATGGCTCGCTTGCCGGTCAACCGAGCGCTGTTGTAGAGGGCAATGATGCCCTGGTCGACTCGGGTTGCACGGCTCGAGCCGATTGGGGCATGGACGTATGCCCGACCGGGAGTGGAACCTTGGCAAGCAAATACCGGTTCATGGATGTCAGCAACGGGTTTGACAATCCGATCACCAAGGTAACTAGAGTTGGTGGCGGCAGTTACGCCAGCGGTTACCTGCGGTACAACGCAGCCTTCGATGCGACGCAAACGAACCGGTTCGATTTCCAGTCGGTGCCAACGCCGGGGACGGAGTTGCAGTTTTTCGGGCATCTGCCGGGAAACGCATGGCGCTTCGAGATGCTGTTCAGTGGAACGCCCAACAAACTCAATTTCTCAGGCGGTATCCCGCCCGTCGTGGATCAGGACAACATCGTCCTCCAGTCGGTCTCGAGCCTCGGAGCGATGAGGGCGAACACGTACTACTTTGATGCGAGTGCGAAGGTTCTGCACGTCTGGGCTGTGCCCGCCTACAAGGATTACGTGGCTAGCAATATCACTGTGAACCTGGAGATTCACTAAGGAGAGTTGGGTCCCGTAATCCGTACCGCTGTTGGGCGTGTGCTCGAGGCATAATCTGTCAGGCATGATTCTGGTCTGGCATCGCGCCGATCTCCGGCTGCACGATCACCCCGCACTGCACGAGGCGGCGACTCGAGGGGGGGCGGTCGCGCCGTGTTTCGTGCTGGACCCGAGTTTGCTGAAGATGCCGTACAGCGGCAAACCGCGAATCGCTTTCCTGCACGCCAATCTGCGGGCGTTGAACGAGGCCTACAAAACCATCGGCTCTAAGTTGATACTGCGCGCCGGAAAGCCGGAGGAAGAACTACTGAAGCTGGCTCGGGAATCGGGCGCGACCGCCGTGTACGCGCTTCGCAGTTACGAACCCGTTGGGCGCGAGCGTGACGAACGCGTCAAAAAGCTGCTCGAGGCGAACGGGGTGGAATTCACGGTGTTCACAGGCGACTGCATCTTTGAACCGGGTTTGATTCGTAGCGGGAGCGGCGGCTCGTACCGCGTCTTCACCCCGTTCTGGCGCAACTGGAGCGCCCAAGCCCTGCCGGTCCCGCTGCCAGTTCCAAAAGCCTTAAAGCCGCACGGTTTGACAGGTCTCGAGTTTCCAGAACCGCAAACGGAATTGGACCTGCCGCCCGCCGGGGAAGCCGCCGCCTTTGAGCGACTATCCGCCTTTCTGCGCGGCGTCGGCTTGCAGTACGAGTACCAGCGCAACCTGCCCGCCCTGGATGGCACATCTCGGCTGTCCATGTATTTACACCTCGGCGTGATTTCAGCCCGAACCGCCGCTGCTCGAGCCTCACGTGCCGGGATGACCGCCTGGGTGCGCGAACTCTGCTGGCGCGACTATTACCGACACATCCTCTGGGACGAACCGCGCTTGGCGACTGAAGCCTTCAAACCCGCCTGGAAAGATTTCCCGTTCCGCGACGCCCACGATGACCTCGAAGCGTGGCGCGAGGGCATGACCGGGTATCCGATCGTGGACGCTGGAATGCGGCAGCTCGAGACCACCGGCTGGATGCACAACCGCGTGCGAATGATTGTGGCGAGCTTTTTAACGAAGCACCTGATGGTTGATTACCGGCACGGCGAAACGGTCTTCAACGAGCGCCTGCTGGACGGCGACGAAGCCGCCAACAACGGCGGCTGGCAATGGGTCACGGGCTGCGGCGTGGACGCCGCGCCGTACTTCCGCGTGTTCAACCCGGTCAGTCAAGGCGAGAAATTCGATGTGGACGCAGAATACCTGAAGCGCTTCATCCCCGAACTCGAGGGGTTGAGCGTCAAAGAAGCCCATCAACCCTGGACTTCGCTCCGACCCCCGAAGAACTACTCCGCGCCGATCATCTCACTGAACAATGGGCGTGAACGCTTCCTCGAGACGGCGCGACGGCACTTGAAGCGTCAAGGGGCAACAGAAGAATAGAAGCCATACGGCTCGAGAATGCATCCTCGAGTCCCCCGGTTTTCGTAGGGGTTTGCCACGGCGAACCCGGCCAGCCTCGAGCACGACGATCACGTCCCACGCATCGCGCTGGGGCGAGCCGCCGTTCGCCCGGCCTCCAACGCCGCTGCTCGAGACAGACCAAGTAGACGTTTCTCGAGACGAAGATCAAGGGCAACTCGCGTCACGCCATCAATACTGGGAGAGGCAAAAAAGTTTATACGAAACTCAGAGGTTGTTTCGCGGCAACCTCGAGCAGCTTTTTGAACTCGCGTTCCGGCAGTTCAAAGGCTCCAAACCGTGCCAGGTGGGGGTTCATGATTTGCGCGTCGAACAGCTTGAAGCCTCGAGTCCGCAAGTGCTCCACGAGTCTCACCATTGCCACTTTGCTGGCTTCGGGCACGCGGTAGAACATGCTCTCGCCGATGAACGCGCCGCCAATGGCGAGTCCCAACATACCGCCGCCGAGCTGGCCATCCACCCAGGTCTCGAAGCTGTGCGCGTAGCCAGAGCGGTGCAACTCGAGGTAGATGCTTTTCAGTTCCGGAGTGATCCAGGTTTCCTCGCGGGCGGCGCAACCGTCTACGACGGCTGTGAAATCGCTGTTGATGCGCGTTTCAAAGCGGCCGCTGTTGAGGGCGCGGCGCAGGGATTTCGGGGTGTGAAAGCGCTCGTCGAGCGGGATCAGCGCGTGAACCCGGCTGCTGTACCAGTCCAGTCCGTCGCCGTTGTCCATTAGGAAATAGCCAGCGGCGTAGTGGCGGGTGATCTCGAGAATTTCTGAACGCGTCACGGATGTCTTCCTGTCAAAGTGAGTCTCCTTTGAGATTACAGGTTCTGGCATCAGGCACGCCGCCTGAGCTATGATGCCATTTCAAACAAACGTTCGCTCAAATCCCTTCGCCATCCTTAAGCCACCAGGAGACCCATGCCCGTATCCCGCTTCTACGACGTGAAACGCGACGCCAACGGCGAGCGCCATTTGGAAGTCAAGGTCACGGGTTTCACGCTGCTGCGCTTGCCGCTGATGAACAAAAGCACGGCGTTCACGCTGTCCGAACGTCGCGCCCTCGGGTTGGAAGGGCTGCTCCCGCCGCACGTCAGCAACTTAGAGGAACAGAAGACGCGGGCGTACCAGCGGGTGAAAGCCTACGACGCGCCGATAGAGAAACACATTTACCTGCGGAACCTGCAAGACCGCAACGAGGTACTGTTCTTCGCGCTGTTAGAAGACCACATCGAAGAGATGCTGCCGCTGCTTTACACCCCGACCGTCGGGGACGCAGTCAAGCTGTTCAGTCATATCTACCGCTTCCCGCGCGGCTTCAGCGTGGACACGCAAAATGTGGAGCGCTGCGGGGAACTCCTACAAAACGTGCCGCTCGAGGATGTGCGAATGATCGTGGCGACCGATTCCAGCGCGATTCTGGGAATTGGGGATCAGGGCTTCGGCGGTATGGCGATCAGCATCGGGAAGCTCTCCATTTACACCGCCGGGGGTGGCGTCGCGCCGGACAAGACGCTGCCGGTCGGCTTGGATGTTGGGACCGACCGCGATTCACTCCTCGAGGACCCGCTGTACCTGGGGGTGCGCCACAAGCGTTTGACCGGGGAAGCCTACGATCACTTTCTGGACCGCTTCGTAGAGAGCGTTCGAGTGCGCTACCCGAAGGCGATCATCCAGTGGGAGGATTTCAGCAAGGACACCGCCTTCAAGGTGCTGGATCGTTACCGCAAAATCGTGCCAAGCTTCAACGACGACATCCAGGGCACGGGTGCGGTCACCCTGGCTGGGGTGCTGAACGCCTGCAAACTGAAGGGCGAATCCTTACGCGATCAAGTGATAGTAATTCACGGCGCGGGCGCGGGCGGCGCGGGGGTCGCCTGGGCAATCGTGGAGGGCATGAAGCGCGATGGACTCTCTGACACCGAAGCCCGCCGCCGCGTGCTGGTGCTGGACTCGAGGGGCTTGTTGACCTCGGATCGGAGCATGGAGGCGTACAAGTTACCGTACGCGCAGGACCCGGCGCACGTCGAAGGCTGGGCGGGGGCGGGAAACTACCCTGATCTCTTGGAGACGGTGCGAAATGCCAAAGCGACCGTACTGCTAGGCTTGTCGGGTCAGGGCGGATGCTTCACCGAACCCGTGGTGCGGGCGGTCTGTGCCAACACCTTGCGACCGATCATCTTCCCGCTCAGCAACCCGACCGCCAACACCGAAGTCCTCCCAGAGGATGCTCTGCGTTGGTCGGACGGGCAGGCGATCGTCGCCACTGGCAGTCCGTTCAGTGACGTGGCGATTGATGGGAAAAGCTATCCGATCGGGCAGGGGAACAACGCCTTCATCTTTCCAGGTTTGGGCTTCGGCAGCATCCTGTCCCGCGCCACCGAGATCACCGACAACATGGTCCTGGAAGCCTGCTACGCGCTCGCCGAGAACACACCGCAGGACTCACTGGACGCCGGGCGCGTCTACCCCAGAATCTCCGGGCTGCGCGAGGTTTCGATCAAAGTCGCCGCTCGAGTCATGAGTCGTGCCGTGCAGGACGGTGTGGCCGCCGAGTTCAGCCTGCGCGAGAAAACCCTGGAGCAACTCGAGGAATTTGCCCGGACACGGTTCTGGTACCCGAAGTATTTGCCGTACAAAACTGCCTTGGTGCAGCGTCAGATTGAATAGTAGCCTCAAGAATGCGAGCAAGAACATACCCGGCCAAACTCACTAAGAAACAACGCCAGCAACTCGAGGACCTCACCACGAAGGGAACCGCCAAGGTTCTTACCATCAAACGCACCAGAATCCTACTCTTTGAAGCCGAGTTGGTTGAATCTGGCAGAACTCGAGTTGAGTGTGCTTTCGAGGCAGTGTTTGAACAGGCGGATTGGCAGTTTTCTGTTCTGTTGGCTCAGGAGCGATTTGCTGGGAGGTACCCGAAGCTTAACAATTAATCCGAGGCTGTACTCAGTATCTTGCGTTGAAGATTTGAGGCTTGATCCAACTCTTCAACCAACCATCACGCGTTGCGCCTTGCGCACATAAGTGCGACGCGTGAATGGGCACAGTATGATCTTGCGTGCATGGGTTGGATCAAGAAGCGGATGCCTCAAAATGGAACCGTGTCGTACTTAGCGGATGGGGTGCCATCTGAATCTTAACAGTGATGTGTACATAACGATGTTTGACATCTAAGATTTTAACATGGCATACATCTAAGACCGGGATGTCTTAGCCTCACAGACACACTTTGTCGGTGCGAAACCTAAGCCTGACCATACCGAACTCAGCAGCAGACCTCCCCGACTCGTGAGCCAGCGCCCTGTGCGAAAAGCATGAAACCCTGAGACTCACGCCTCATGACCGAACTCGAGTTCAGGCTGGCTGAAGTTTCCAGGCGTCTCGTGAAACGCTACGGTCGCCGCGCCCCGAAACGTGACGCGACCCGCGAAGATCCGATTGAGGAACTGATTCACACGATCCTGTCGCAGCAGAACATCGGCGTGGTCACGCAGCGACTCTACAAGGCCTTGAAAACCGCTTTCCCCACCTGGCGGCAGGCGCTCGAAGCGGGTAGTGATGGCATTCAGCGTGTTCTAGAAGGCACGGGTGGTGGACTGGCGGCGGTCAAAGCCAAGAGCATTCACCGCTGCTTAGGTCAGATTCTCGAAGCTCGAGGGGAGTTGTCGCTCGAGTTCTTGCGGCGCGAATCGCTGGAATCGGCTCGAGATTTTCTCGAGGATTTGCCGGGCGTCGGACCGAAGACCAGCGGTTGCGTCATCATGTTCGAGTTGCGCCTGCCCGCAATGCCCGTGGACACCCACATCCACCGGATCGCCAAACGGCTCGAGTTCGTGAGTGGCCATGCCAGCGCCCCGCAAACGCAAGTCTGGTTCGAGACGCACCTGCCGGACACCTGGAAGGCGCGCTACGAGTTTCACGTCAACGCCTTCTCGCACGGGCGCGAAATCTGCCGCTCGCAACGCCCAAAGTGCGAAGAGTGCGTGCTGCTAGACCTCTGTCCGACCGGGAGCCTGGTGGTCTCCTTTGAGGCCTGAGGCGCGACCGGGAAGAATTAACTCTTCCCTCGAGCGTCTTGCTTGTCATCGGTGTGTTGTGAGATAAGAGCCGTGTAGGACGGCTAAGAATAAAGCAATGTGATGTTTCTCGAGCCGTGCTGTTTCGTAAAGGGCTACGGTTCACCCATGCGTTTCGTGTTGATGCTGTTGGCAAGCCTCGTGTTGGGATTGGTGGCTTGCCAGGAAACCCAGACGCCCTCGAACCAAGCGAATCCGACCCCGCCACCGGGTTCAGGGCCGCCAAATTCAAACCCGCCCAGCCCTACCCCGCCGAATCCGACGCCACCTGGTTCAACTGGTCCAACACCGCCGAGTCCTGCTCAACCCCCAACGGTTCCGGTTCAACCTCCAATCGTTCCAGGGAACCCGCCGACACCCTTTGATGGCGTGACTCTGCACCTCGACCCGACCGCCGCTGGTACGGGTGATGGCTCGAGCGCCAAACCGTTCACGCGCTTCAAACAGGCCTACGACGCGATGCGCCCCTTGCGGGCGGGCGGTCAGCCGGTGCGCATCCTGTTCTACCCCGGCACCTACCGTCAGCGCATCTTCGACGACGTTGACACGCCGTTCTGGGGCATCCCGGAGAGCGACGCGACGCTGGTGCTAGAAGCCAAAACGCCGGGCACGGCCGTAATTTCGGGTTCGGACCTGTGGAGCGATTGGCAGTCGCAGGGTGGCGGACTGTGGACGCGAGCCTGGCCGTACAACTTCGATGCGACGGTACCGAGCTGGGGCGGCCCGCCCGTGCCCGCCGGAGCGGTTAGGCGCGAAGCCGTGTGGGTCGCTGGCTCGAGGTTGAAGCAAGTCCTCGAGGGAGGGCGGTTGGAAGCGAGCAGTTTCTTCGTGGACGCCGCCGCCAAACGGATCACGTTGAAACTTCAAGCCAACCTGAACCCCAATACCGCGCAGACCGAGGTCGCCGTGCGCGGGCGGCTCTTGTACATCTGGAACGTCAGCAATTTCACGCTGCGAGGGTTGACCTTCACGCACTCCGCCGACGGGTTCGGAGAGTCCGCTGTCGCCGCTCAACGCGGGCAGGGCAAGCGCTGCAAGAACTTTACGGTGGAAAACGCGCGCGTGGAAGAGAACGGGCAGGGTGGCTTGGAGAGTTACTGCGACCAGACGGTTTGGCGGGGGAATGCCGTCAACGCCAACGGCTTCGCAGGAATGCTCGGTGGGGTCTCGAGCGGCTGGCTCGTGGAGGACAACGAAACCAACCGCAACGGTTGGCGCTCGTGGGCGTTCGGGTACAAGGGCTGGGCGACGGCCGGACTCAAATTCGGTTTGGTATCTGACCTGCTGATCCGCCGTCACCGCTCTTTAGAGAACGAAGCCGACGGCTTGTGGATTGATACGCAAAACACGAACGTGACTGTGGAAGATTCTTTGATTGCCCGTAACAAATGGGACGGTTTCTTTTTTGAAGCCAGCGACGGTCCGTTCGTGGCGCGCAACAACACGATTTGCAACAACGGTCTGACCGACCTGATCTTGGGATCGGTGCGTCAAGTGCGAATGGAAAATAATCGCATCCTCAGCTTCGCCCCCGCCAACACGGAAGTTCCCACCCAAAACCTGGCGTTGCTGCTCGGGGAGACGCGGCGCAAAGAGCCTGGGGACGGCGGTGAAGCCAAACGCGCCGAGTATCCGCTGCGCGACATCACCCTAGCAAACAACATCATCGCGGCGAGCGGAGCGCGTGGCTTGGTTGGCAGTTACTGGTATTTCTCCGATCCCAAAGACCCCAACAGTCCCGAATCGAAAAGCGACTTCGAGGCCTTCATCGCCACCTTCCGCTCCACCGACAACACCTGGTTCGCTGACCTGCCAAAACCGTTCAGCATCGCCTCGAAGCTCGGGTACGCGGAAGACCGCGACTTCGCGGGGTGGCGCACGGTCACCGGGCAGGACACGACCTCGAGTTTCACCGACCCGAAATTGACCTGCCCGACACGCTGAGACCAAGCGGCACTCGGACATGACCACTCGAGGGGGCGAGTCACGACAGCGCCGCTCCTCGAGACACCGTAAACTGGTCGGGTGAATTACAAGGAATTGGGTCGCACCGGTTACTCCATCTCGAGCATCAGCTTTGGCGCGTGGGCGATTGGCGGAACCTGGGGCGAAGTCCGCGACGAGGACAGTCTAGGGGCGCTGCACAAGGCGCTGGACCTAGGCGTCAACTTCATTGACACGGCAGACGTGTACGGCGATGGGCGCAGTGAGCGCCTGATCGCCAGATTACGAGGTGAGCGAACAGACCCGTTTTACGTCGCCACCAAAGCCGGGCGGCGACTACCGAAACAAACCGTCGAAGGTTACACCAAGGAAAACCTGCACGCCTGGGTTGGGCGCAGCTTAGAAAATCTCAAGGTGGACACGATTGACCTGCTGCAACTGCACTGCCCGCCGACCGACCTGTACCGCTCGGATGACGTGTTCAAAATCTTAGACGACATGGTGCAGGGCGGCATGATCCGGCACTACGGGATCAGTGTGGAAACCGTGGAAGAGGCGATGCTGGGGATTGGGTACTCCGGCGTGCAAAGCGTGCAAATCATCTTCAACCTGTTCCGCCTAAAACCCGCCGATGCGTTCTTCGCCGCCGCGCAGCAAGCTAAGGTCGGCATTCTGGCTCGAGTTCCACTGGCGAGCGGTTTGCTGACCGGTAAGATGACCACCAATTCCACGTTTGAAAAGGGCGATCACCGCGCCTTCAATCGCCACGGCGAATCCTTCGACAAGGGCGAGACGTTCTCCGGCGTGCCGTACGAGATCGGTCTCGAGGCGGTGGAACGCCTTCGTCCGCTCGTGCCCGCCGGGATGAGTCTGACCCAGTTCGCGCTCCGCTGGATCGGCATGTTCCCGGCCGTGACGTGCAGCATCCCCGGTGCGAAGAACGCGGCGCAGGCGGAACAGAACTTTGCCGCCGCCAGTCTGCCCCCGCTCGAGGGCGCGGTGATGGACAAGGCGCAGGCGGTCTACGATGGGTTGATCCGCGAGCACGTGCATCAGAGTTGGTGAGGAGACGAATCGAAACCCGGTCATGCGGTGAGCCAGTGCAGATCATCTCCTCTCGAGCATCTAACTCGAGAGGAATGGCGTGTTGCTTCTGACCAAGTTTCGTATATCGGTAAACAATTCCCGAGAACACGAACAACGCTTATCGCACCTTCAACGCCCGCATCAGCCGCTCGAGCCAAGCGGGCGGTTCCGCCTGCGCGTTCCTGGGTTTCCAGCGGATGCGCTCCAGCATCTCCCGAGCGCTCTGTGGGCGTTCGTCCACGCGAATCCGCAGCGCGGCCGTGATGGCTTCCGCCAAACCCAGCGCTCCTTGCACCACCGCCTCTGGCAGCGATGTCAGCGTCACACCCTGGACCCGTTCCGTGGCGGGCGGCGGGGCGTGTCCGGTCAGCGCGAAGTACAACGTGCCACCAAGGGCGTACAGGTCGCTCGAGGGGCTGCGTTTGACGTGCGAGCCGTACTGTTCCAGCGGCGCGTAGCCTGGGGTCAGGATCAGGCTGTGCCTCTGCGGGGCCTGAGTCTGAAATTCTCGGGCGGCCCCGAAATCAATCAGCACCGCTCGAGTCGCGTCTTGACTGAGCATGTCTTGATTGAGCATGATGTTGTCCGGTTTGATATCACGGTGCAGTAAGCCAGCCCCGTGAATCTGGTCCAATGCCAACAAGAGTTGTTCTGCAATCTGGGCAACCAACCCAGGTTCGAGCGGGCCGCGCCGCGCCACGCGCCCCTCCAAGCTCTCGCCGTTCAGGTACTCCATGACAATGTACGCCGTGCCGTTCTCCTCGAAGACATCGCTGACTTTGACAATGCCGGGGTGATGGAAACGACCAACGCGGCGGGCTTCGTCTAACGCCTTGGCGCGTTCCAGTGCAAAATCCTGGGCGTTCATGCCGCGCGGGGGAATCACGCCGCCCGCGTGCCGGGTGGCCCCTTGCGGGTAGAACTCCTTGATGGCGACCTGTTGCCGGAGCGCCACGTTCGCGCCCATGTAGGTGATGCCGAAACCGCCCTCGCCCAAGACCTTTCCGACCGAGTACCGCCCGCCCTGCAATTTGCTACCGACCGCCAATCGATGCGAGGAAACGGCCGCGACCGACGCCCCGCAGTTCGGGCAGAGACTAGCACCCGCCGGAATCGAAGCGACGCAGTACAGGCAAATCTGTCCAGAAACGACCGCCCGAACCACGCCACCGGGTAGCGCCACGACTCGAGGGGCTGGCGCGGGCGGGACTGGTGCCATCTGAACTCGAGGTGTTGCGGCAGGTCCAGGAGGCGGTTTGACTCGAGGTGTAGGGTGTGTCCCTTTCGGAGGCACGACGCGAACCTTCGTCAAGGGGGGCGGGTACGCGCTGGTTCCCAATGGCTTGGGCGGCATGATGACAACCAGACCCAATTTTTTCAGTCGTGCTTTGATGCCCGCGTCGTTCCGTTCCAAAGTTCTCGAGATCGCGTTGTGGCTGCTTCCATCCAGAAAGAGGCGGCGTAGCATCGCGTCCTCTTCGCGGCCCCATTTGACGAACGCCCGGCGATAGTTGAGTCGCGCCTGTTGCACGTGAACACGACTATCGTGCGGCACGGGGCGTTGCAGCAAAGCGATTTCCTTGGGGTTGAGCGGTGGGAGCGTCACGAAGAATCCTGTCAGATGATACTCGGGTTCAGGATGCCCAAGGTAAATTGCAGCTCACATCTGGGGCTAGGGGATCACAGCACGGACACTCCTCTTGAAGGACTGGTCGGGGCAACGGCTGTCAATTCAAGCGTTAGCGAAACATACGTGTCGCACCGAGTACACACCGTCACGCAAACCGCTCAGTGCGTAAGCAGCCCGGTTCTGGATCACGATTGGCTCAAAGAGCGGTGAACGCAACGCCTCGAGGTCTGCCTTCTGATATGGATTCCGGTTCATTCCTTATAAGTTGACCAATCCCCCTGGGCGAACAGTCTGAATCGCGTGCCGGTCATTTGCTTGAAGACATCTTGACCGTTACTGGTGAACCACGAAAAACGATCACCCGCTTTTGAAGACCCTCGAGTTTGCCCGACGCTGAGTTTGCTAGGAATGACCCTCATAGCTGTACTCACAACGGGGGTACTCGAGTCCAGCGATAGTTCCGACCTTTGCCATTCGCTGCGTGCATCGTGTTTCTCGAGATCAAACTATACATTCATGGTTTCTTTCGAGCGGTTACGAATGACTCGAGTTTTCACACTTGGGGTGTGATCCGCAACTGCGGCGCAGCCTCGTTGCCTTTGAAGCCCGCGTGAACTTTCTCGTAGCCGATCTGACTGAACGGACAGACCGCCAAACAAACGGCGCAACCGTGGTGTTCCGTGAAGTAATCGCGGCAAGTAGCGTGGTCAATGCTTTGAAAGCCGCCATCGCCACGCGGTTGCGGGCGATCATAAATCGCTCCGACCGGGCATTTGCGAACGCACTTGTTGCACATCGCGCAGAAGTCCCGCACCCACAGATGCTGATTCGTTTCACCTCGGGCCTCAAGCGTCGGCAGGTTGGTGATGTTGGTGTAAATCGTGTTCAGCCGCAACCGAGCGCCCTCGCCGGGAGAGATCAGCAGGCCGTGATAGCCAATCGCACCCAGGCCTGCCAGTTCTGCCAGGTGAACGTAATCCGTCAGGCCGCCGAGCGCCGTGCCGGGGTACGCGGCGAAACCGTTCTTGCGCAGGTGTCTCGAGAGCCTGTTGGAGATGGTGGACATTCGCTTGTAACCGTCCATCACCTCGAGTTGGCATTCAAAACTGGGCGCGGTGCTGATCGGTTCTTTGTCCATCTCGACGGTGAAGACGATGGCGTACTCGCAGGGGATGCCCTTGTCCTGAAAGATCGCGTTGGGTGGCACTTTGATGTAGGCGATGTCTTTGGCTCCGGCGGCCTTAGCCATCGCCTCGAGTTCACTGATGAATTTCGGGCTAGCCTCGGACTTTGAGGCTTTGAATTCCTTGTCGTACATGCGTGAGCCACCGACGATGTTGGCTAACAACGGCACGATTTTTGGCAGCACCTGAAGCATTTGCCGTCCGGTGAAATTGCGGGTCGAGATTTTTTCTTTGGGCAGGCTGGTGGCGAAGGGCGTGCGCGGTTTGGATTCGGGCGCGGGTCGGATCAGGTGTTTGAGATGGAAGATGTGCTTGTCACTCCACTCGAGCAGCGTGTCGAGCGACGGACCGCTTTCGCTTTTGGGTGTGGAAGGTTTCAAAACGTTCGACATGGGTTCTCCTTCGTGCAGCGTGTACGATCCGCGTGTCTCGAGTGCGGACCGGGGTTACTTGCGAACTACTACCGCATCGCTCGGGTATTTCAGCAGGTCTTTCGCCGTCAATGTGGCACGTTTGAAGTTGCGAATGTCCAACGTGCCGATCACCTTGTCAGCGGCATCTTTGAGCGTCAGGGTCAGTGGACGCGGGTCGCTTTTGAGGATCAGCACCGCGACGCTGGCGAAACGCTGCCCGGATTTCTTGGGTTTGCCGCTCAGCTTCCAGGCGGCTCCATCGGCGGTCTGTTCTTCGCCCTCGAGTTTGAGGGTGAACTGATCGTCCAGGCTGGCAACATCACCCAAGCCGGAGATTTGCTGCGCGAGTTCGCCCAGTTTCGCACCCGCTCGAGGTTCGATCACGAGTTGATTGGACACGAACAGGTAATTCCAAGCTTCTTTTTTAGTTAGGATTGTGAAGTTACCTTCTATTGGGGCGGGTTTCTTGAAATCCATTCGTATCATGGCGTCTGCGCCGGGAATGACCTGGATTGCGACTTCCGCAGCTTGAGTGCCGCCTCCCGTTTTGAAATTGCCTAACACTGTAGCCTGCCATGGAGATGTCTCGAGGTTGGTTTGGGTTTGTTTAATAATGTCTGCCACAGTAGATTGCGCGATGCTCTGACCGATCAGAACGAGTGCGAGACCTGCACCAAGAGCGATCAGGGCGAAACGAGGGTTAGTGTTGTTCATGGTGAACTCCTTTTGACTTCTGAGAACATGATTTGGTTGACTCGAGTGTTCAATGGGTGGCGAGTGTCTTGCGTGCGGTTTGGTTGGTTTGTCTCGAGCCAATCAGGATGAGTGTCAGTCCAAAAACGATCCAGCCAAGCAGCACCCACAACGGTTGATTCGCGCCTTTCCCCTCAAAGAAGGCGGCCGAACGAAGCAGATGACCGAACGCACCGAGCGGCAACAATTGTCCGACCGGTCCCCACATTCCGGGTAGCATTTCCGGGGCGCTCGAGAGCGCCGAGAACGGGTTAGCGACGAGCATCATGGTGAAAGCCGCCAGGCCCAAACCGCGTGCGCCAAGGCTAGCGCCGAGACCCACCTCGAACGAAACCACGGCGGCAACTGCGAGGCTAGCGATCAGGCTGTTAGTCAGGTACGAACCCTCGAGCGTTTTGAACCCGAACTGCACGATGCCGGTCATGGCGAATCCGGTAAACAGGGCGATTAATACAATCGCGGTGATTCGTTCACTGGCGCTGTGCAGACGCATGGTCAACAGCAAGCCGCTGACAATACCGCTGAGAACCAGGGGTAAGGCGCTGCCCACCAGCGCCGCTTGGCGCGGATCGTCGCTGGTCGCTGGAACCACATCCTCGATAGTCGGAGTGCCGAATCCCGAGGCGGACAGCAGCGTACCAATCTGAGTACCGATGATACCGATCAGTTGCGCCACACCGGGGCTACCCGCTGAAGCGGTCAGGATTTTGAAATCTTCGGGACTCGCGGGGTCCAAGAGAATCACGCCATAAACTTCTCGCTCAATGATGGCTTGACGGGCTTCTTCTTCACTGCCGAAGGCTTTGAAGTCGAACGCACCGGGACGGATACGCTCGAGCAGTTGCGGTAGGCGTTTGGTCATTGTGGCGCTGGTTACGAGACCCACCGGAAGTTTGTTGGGGGCGGTATTGACGGCTGGCCAAGCAAAGACCGTCAACAGCAATGAAACAAGTAGTGGGACGAGGGCGCTGATTCCAAGAACGGTTACGGTCTGAGTTTTCATGGGTCTCCTCACATAGGATCTGGACAGGGTTTTCGACTTCAGATCGGTGCGAGCCAGAAACGCCCGATGGCAGCGAAGGCCAAGAGCAACGTCATAGCGAGGGTGACAACTGTTTGCCTGCTTTTACCTTGACGAGCGTGACTGACAACTGCGCCCATCGTGTTGCTCAATACCTTAATGATGCCAGTGGAACTCAAGGAGGGCATGATTCGTGTTCAGGACGGTAGGATTAATCCCAATCCACCTAACACCTCGAGCGTGCCGATGAGTTTGAGGAATGGTAGGGTGTAACCCATTTTTGGATGACGCTTTCCTGAACCGCTAGGGGCTGGTGAAACATAGCGATGCCGTGAATGATAAAAAAAATAGCCATCAGGGCTTGGATAATCGATATTAGGGTACCCATGATTGCTCCTTTGATGAAAAGGTGTGTTGACTCGAGTCTCTTCGATTGACAGCAAGTACTTACTATCCATAAAATGGACGATAGCATTGAAAGCGATCACTGTCAACAGGAATTGACCACCCGTGTTCGGCACGGGAAGAAAATAGAATCAACCCAAGGGCTGAGAACCCCCAGCCGGAGACCGCAAGGAGCCGAACCATGCCGACCGCGATTGACGAACAAATCATTTTCAACGCCGCCCTCAAAGTCGTAACCGAACGCGGTTACGTCGGCGCGACCACCAAACTCATCGCAGAGGAAGCGGGCATCGGAGAGGTCACGCTGTTCCGGCGTTTCGGTAACAAAGAAAGGCTGATCTTGGAGGCGTTGAAACAAGAATCAGCCAAGATTGACACCGCGATCAGCTTTTACAGCGGGCAGCTCGAGGCGGACCTGACCGGAATCCTGACCGCTTACCAAGCGCTGCTCCAGGCTCGAGCGCCGCTCATCATGACGTTCTACACCGAGATCTCGCGGCATCCCGAACTGGCAACCGTCCTCGAGTATCCGCAACGCATCATTCAAAAAATTTTAACCATGCTCGAGCAGTACCAGAACGAAGGCAAACTGATGCGAAAAGAACCGATGCAGCAACTGGCAGAACTGTTCGGACCAGTGATGATGCTTATCCTGTTTGAAACCGTTTATCAGGGCGAGGCATCACTGGACATCAAAAAGCACGTCACAAGTTTTTTGAAGGGGAACCGTTCGTGAGACTCGAGCTTGGAGAGTTAACTCGTTCTGAAATCCGCCATTGATACGATGCGCCCCTCCAAGCGCGACCGTTCCATCGCAAACGCCAGCTCGTGGCTCTCCAAGTACTGCGCCGAGTCATCTCGAGAACCACTCAGCACGGCCTTCACGAACGCCGCGCACAGTCCCGCGTCGCCGCCCCCGTGACCACCGCCCGCCATACCAGCCGGGGCACGAATCGGGATCGTCTCACCGCCACCAGAGAAAGCGGTTTGCAAGTCGTGAGGTTCCAAGCGTAGCTCTTGCTGGCTGGCACTAAAGACGCCGCGCAGCGTGGCGTGAGAACCGTCTATCCGCAGGCTGCGCCCTTCCTCGCCGCTGTGGCCGTGCATCGTGAACACGCCGGTCGCGCCGCCAGCAAACTCGAGGGCCGCGACCTGATGATCCACCACATCGTTGTCGGAGCGGTAGACGCAACGCCCGTACGGTCCCGTCAAGAGCGCCTGACGGCGCGCCTCCAAGCTGGGATCGGGGCTGATCACGCTGGTGGGCCAGCCAGTGTCCTCCGTCAAGTAGATCTTGGGCGCGTAAAAGGCGCAGCTCTCTTCCACCGGGCAACCCTCGAGGCAGCGTTTCGGTGCGCCCTCCGTGGCGTTCTCAGCGCGGAAATGCTTCAGAGCGCCAAAGCTGTTCAGCCGCGAAACCGTCAGCCCAGTGATCCAGCCCAACAGGTCCAAGTCGTGCGAGCATTTCGCCAGGATCATCGGGCTGGACCGCGCCGCGTTGCCCCAGTTGCCACGCACGTAACTGTGCGCGTAATGAATTGCAGAAACATTCTCGCGCCACTCCAAAGTCACGATCTGACCGATTGCGCCGCTCTGCACGGTTTCGCGCAGCGTCTGGAAGAACGGCGTGTAGCGCAGCACGTACCCCAATCGCACGACGCGACTCGAGGTTTCGGCGGCGACCGCCACGCGCCGCGTTCCTTCGAGGGTGCTGGCCACCGGTTTTTCCAGCATCAGATGCAGGTCGGCCTTCAAACAGGCAATCGCGGCCTCCTCGTGCAGCGCGTCCGGCAGGCACACGAAGGCGGCCAGATCGGGCGCAACCAGCTCGGGCGTGATGAACCGCAACGCCTCGCGCCAATCCAGAAAGCGGCGCTCCACCGGAATGCCGTGCGCCGCGCCGAACCGCTCGAGCTTCGTCCGATCAGCATCCGCGACGGCCACGAACTGCAACTCGTCCCGATGCTCGAGCGCCCAAGCGCCGTAGACGTTGAACCCTCGATTGCCCGCGCCCAACATGATCGCTTGAACTGGCATAGGCACGGATTTTAATCCAGATGGGACGATGCTTCATCCTCGAGAAAGACTCTGGGCGACCTGATCGTTGCTCTCGGGTCAAGCCGTCTTCCCTAGCGGGCTGGTCAACTGTCACAGCCTCCGATTAGCGCGACTGTATCCTTTTGTAGTGAAACTTCTCCCTTTGCTGCTGGCGGTATTGTTCGTGTCGTGTGCCCCCGCTTACTCCGTCACCAAACCGACTTCCGCTGCGCCAGTCGAGGTGACGGGCGTGTACATCGGGGTGTTCTTCGGCGCGGGCGATCTGGACGGGCAACTGCTGAACGCGCTGCCCGGCGCACTGACCAGCGCTGGCTTCAAGGTCACGGGTGTCAAATACCCAGCTCCGAAGGGCGCTTCGGTCAAGCTCGAGGGGGAAATTTCCCCGGCGAGCAGCAGTGATCCGCGTCCCAGCAGGATTGCCAAAGCGGTTATTCGTGTGATTGATTTCAAGACCGCCAAGGTCGTGGCCCAGTACCGTTTCGAGACGGGGAATCCGATTGAGATGCGTGATCCCGGCGCACTGGCGGGCGACATCGCCGGGTTGATCGGGCGGGATTTCAAGCAGTTGCCCTGAATCGGTCAGGCTCGAGTCGAACCCTCTATGACGCGCCGGGTTTGCTAGGCTGAAGCCGTGCCCATGAAAATTGAAGCTTGGCAGGCCCCTCGAGTGGTGGCTGGAGGACTGGTGTGAGCGGCTTGCGGTGGCGGATTCCGCTGGTGCTGCTGGTCACGATGCTGGTCAATTACCTGGATCGAAACACGATCTCCCTGGCGCTGCCGAAAATTGCCGAAGATTTTCACTGGACGGACAAGCAGATCGGCAGCAACGGCGACCTGCTCTTGGCGGCGTTCTTCCTGGCGTACGGCGTGGCGCAGATGATTCTGACGCCATTCGCGGAGCGCGGCAACCTGAAGCGGGCGCTGATGCTGGCGCTCGTGGCGTTCAGTCTGTTCACGATCCTGAAAGCCCCGCTCGGGCAGTCGCTCACGGCACTGATTCTGCTGCGGCTGCTGTTGGGCGTCGGCGAGGGCGTTCACGTCCCGATGATGAGCGCCATCACCGCACGCTGGTTTCCGCGCACGGAGCGGTCGCGCGCCAATAGCTTGTGGAGCGTCGGCGCGATTCTAGCCACGGCCCTCGGACCGCTGTTCGTGGTTCCGCTGATCGGCGTGGTCGGCTGGCGCGACAGTTTCGCCGTGCTGGGCGGGCTGGGCTTGCTGATCTCCTTGCCACTCGTCTGGTTCTTCGTGCAGGAACGACCGACCGCCGAAACGGTGGGCGCGGCGGAACTCGAGTCCATCCGAGCCGGGCAACTCGAGCCTGAGACGGTCCAGGACACTCTGGCTGTTCCGTTCACTCGAGACGCGAATTACTGGTGGTACTGCCTGGCGGGAATCTTGAACGCCTTTTGCGCCTTTGGTTTTCTGTCCTGGTTACCGACGTACTTCAATCGCGCCAAAGGCATCAACTTCGAGGCGCTCGGCTGGCCGCTGGCGCTCGTGTTCGCCTCGGGCGTGATTGGGACATTGCTGTGGGCGCAAGTCGGGGACCGCACCGGGCGGCGATTGCTCTTGGCGAGCCTTGGGTTCGCGGCCGCAGGCGTGTGCGCGTTTCTGGCGATTACCTCGAGCGGGGTCGTGCCGCTGGTGGCGCTGTTCGCGGCGGGCGTGTTCGGGCAGGGCGCGTTCAACGCGCAGGAGTACGCGACCGTGCAACGCCTCGTGCCGAGTGGCAAGGTCGGGAGCGGCACGGGCTTGTACAACGGGCTGAGCGTCGTGTTCGGCGGTGTCGGCGGCAGTCTGATTCCGGGCAGTATTCTTGGGGCGACCGGGGATTACAACGCGGCGCTGATGAGCATCGTGGTCGGCGCGTTTCTGGCGAGCGTCACGCTCTTTTTCGTCTCGAGGCGGTTGAAGTACTGAGTTCGGCTCCAAGCTATTCAGATAGATTGACTTATGGCTCTGCCCTGACCCCCAGCGTCGGAGGCACGACCAAAGCGCGGGCGGTGAACGCCATGAAGAACTCGCGCCAAAACCAGGTCAGCGTCAAGCCGAGCGCAGCAGAAACCAGTGAGATGACCAGACCGAACCCGTTCTGACCCGGCAAGAAAAATACCGATAGCAGACTGATACCTCCCAGGACCACGCCCAGCAAGTACCAACGGCTCAGGGTATCGCTCAGAGTCACAATGGTGTGCGGCGCATTGCCGCGTTCGGCTCTGGCCGTGGCATCCTCGAGCCATTTTTTCCACCACCCGATCACCAAATATGACAGGATCAAAACAGGGATCAAGGGGAGGGCAACCAGGATCAGCCAAACCGCGCCCGCTAGACCGGCAATCAGCAACCCGAGGACACCCAAGCCCCCGCCGACGACTAGCAGCCATTGCGAGGCCGTGTTCCAACGGTTGAGCGTGTCGCACAGCGCTCGGGTACGTCCCGTGCCGTCAGTCTGCCCCTGAAGTACGGCTTGGCCCGAGCGGGCGACCCATTCGGCGCTCCAAGTATTGAGAAAATACGTGATGACCGCTGTGATCGCGCCGGTCACAAAGGCTGAAACTGGATTTTGCCCGGCGACCACCACGAGGCCACTGAGAATGGAGAGCAGCGGTCCCACGAAGCGGTACACACCGAGGAAGGAAGTCAGTTTCTGGGCGCTGCTTTCGAGAGCGTTCATTTCTTACAATACTGCGAAAATCACATTTCACCCTCAAAAACCTGCCTTGTCATCGTACCAAACCGCTCTGTCCGATGACCACTCGAGAGCAGTCTCTCTGTCAGTCGGTTCGCTCTCCATCGCGGCTCAGGTCATGATAAAACCTGATTCAATATTCCCCCTCGAGGTTCCAAATGATCCCAGAATTTCCCCTGTCCAAATCCGATCTCCTCGAGACGCTGCGCGCCTTCCGTGCGAAGGACGTGCGCTGGCGCGAGGGGCGGGTGATGGCGGGCGTCTACGACGCGGGACTCGAGCTGGAGGGAACGGTCAAGACGGCGTACCTGGAATTCCTGTCGGAGAACGGCTTGTACCCAAATTTTTATCCCAGCCTGATCGCGCTGGAAAACGAGGTCGTCCGCTCCATGAAAGCTTTGCTGCGCGCCCCAGAGTCCGCCTGTGGCACGTTCACCTCGGGCGGGACGGAGAGCATCATGCTGGCGGTCAAAGCCGCTCGAGATTGCGCGGCCGCCACGCGAGGCATTACCGCGCCGGAATTGGTGGTCTGCCGCACGACCCACCCGGCGTTTCACAAGGCGGCGCATTATCTGGGTTTGCGGGTGGTCGTGACCGATTTCCGGGCGGATTACCGGGCCGACCCTGCCGCCTACGCCGCCGCGATTACGCCGAACACAGTGTTGATTGTGGGCAGTGCGCCGTGTTACTCGCATGGCGTAGTGGATCCGATCGTAGAGCTGGGACAGTTGGCTTTGGAGCGTGGCGTGTTACTGCACGTGGATGCCTGCGTCGGCGGGGTGCAACTGCCGTTCATGCGAGCCGCCGGGATGCCCGTCCCGGAATTTGACCTGGGCGTCCCCGGCGTGACCTCGCTGAGCGTGGACTTGCACAAGTACGGGTACGCCCCGAAGAACGCTAGCGTCATTCTGTACCACGACAAGCACCTGCGGCAGTACGCGATCTACGCCAACGCCGACACGACTGGGTACAGCGTCATCAACACTGGGGTCATGTCCAGTAAGAGCGGCGGGCCGCTCGCCGGGGCCTGGGCGACGCTGCACGCGCTGGGACAATCCGGGTATCTCGAGATCGTGCGAAGCGTCATGGCGGCCACACAGCGCGCGATAGAGGGCATCAACGCCATCCCGGAACTCGAGGTGCTGGGAGCGCCTGATCTGTGCGTGTTCACCCTGGCAGTCAAACCGGAGTTTGCCGCGCAGATCAGCGTCTTCGAGTTGGAAGACGCGATGGTGGACCGAGGCTGGTGGTTGCAAGCGCAACCGAGCGCACCGGGAACCCCAGCCAACCTACACCTCAGCCTGAACCGCAGCAACGTGCCGCACGTGGACGCGATGCTGACTGCTTTACGCGAATCCGTGGCCGCCGTGAAAGCCCAACCGCCGATAGACCTGGAAGCCTTACTGGGGGCAGTCATGGCCGTCCTGTCCGAACCCGACGAGCACACCCTCGAGACGCTGCTGGGACTGGTCGGTGTCAGCGGAGGCGCTCTGCCGGAACGCTACGCCCTTATCAACACGCTGCTGGACGCCCTCCCAGACGCGCACGTCAACCGCCTTCTGGTGCAATACCTAAACGCCGTTTACGCTTGAAAGCCTATGCCTCGGCTCTCATCTCTCACAGCACATTTTCATCTGACGCGACAGGCTATCGTAGGTGAGACGATAAGATGAGGACGCCTCGAGGTGGCCTGAGTCTTAGCGACATTAAACTCGAGGTTCGCCGCTTTGCCATCGCGTCGGTACGACGTTCGCCCATCTGGTTTCAGCTCGGAGTCATTGCATGTGGAGATTAGGGGTTCTGTTGGTGTTCATCGTCGCGGCGGCTGCCGGGTATTACTCTGGCATCACCAGCGCGGCCTCCAAGTTAGTGACACCGGACGAGATCAACACCGTGGAAATCAAAACCCGCTCCATCAAGGCGGTCGTCATGGTGATCGCCAAGAGCGCCCCAGAAGCCGTGCCACAAGGCGAAGACCCGAATTTCTTCTCGAGCGGCTTTTTCTATAAACCAAATCTGATCGTCACGAACTACCACGCGATCAATCAGGACCCGGTCAGCATTCGCGTGCAACTCTCCGACGGTCGTCAGTTCCCGGTCACGATAGAAGCCTACGACCAGGGCATTGACATCGCCGTGCTGCGCGTCACCGGCGTGACCGCACCCGCCACGATCAAATTCGGGAACTCTGGTGATGTCCTGTCCGGGCAGAAAGCGGTCATTTTGGGATCGCCACTGAAAAAGCCCAACAACGTCTCCGTCGGCGTGGTCGGCAGTTTCAACCGGATAGACGAGTTCTCCGACGAGATCGGCGTCGAAATTCCGGAGATGATGCTGACCGATGCCAACATTGAGCAAGGCAATTCTGGCGGCCCGATTCTGGACTCCAAGGGCAACCTGATCGGTGTCGTGGACGCCAACCTGGAAAGCACCGTGACCGCGACCGGCAAGATTGGGCTGGGCATCCCCAGCAACTTGGTGCAGCAAAGCCTGAGCGACCTCGAGAAATTCGGCGTTTCGCAACGCGGGCAGCTCGGCGCGACGCTGAAAGATGTCTCCGAGTTAGAACCGTTCGCGCTGGAAGCCGTGGGTTTAAACAGTGCTCGAGGGGCTTTGGTCATGGAAGTCACGCCGGACGGCGCGGGAGCCAGGGCGGGCTTGCAGGCATCGGACATTAGCAACGACGGCAAGCTGAAACGCCTCGGGGATATCATTTTGAAAGTGGACAATAAAGTCGTTGGCGGGCGCTTCGACGCGATTCAAGAGATCGCCAAGCGGCGACCAGGGCAGGTGCTGACGCTGACCGTCTGGCGCAATAAGAAGCCGGTGCAATTGAAGGTCACGGTCACGCCGCGTTTGCCGCGCTAAAAGCTTCACCCGCTCGAGGCGGCTCGCTGCTTCTCAAGGATCGTTATCTGGGACGTGACGAGTAGGCTCGAGGCGTGACCGGCCGCTGTGCCATTGCACACAGAGATGGTAGGCACGCCTCGCCCCTGCGGTTGATGCGTCAGGTACGTGTAAACTGACTGATGGACCAAGACTCGAGTGCTTGCTCGAGCGGGCAACGCAGACTTCAAATAGCGGTCAGATTATTTCAAAAATCTCGAGTCACCCACAGCCGAATTCCCCGAAAAGCAGTCTAGAAAAATTCCACGGCTATACTCGAGTTCGGATATCAGATTCTCGAGTGAGGTGCGCGTGGACGTTGGACTCCAGCAGGTTTCGCGGCGACTGACTGGACTGGCAATGAAACGCCCCGGTCTGGCGTTTTGCTTGTGGGGCGCACCCGGCATTGGAAAGACGCACGCGGCGTTGGCACTGCTGCGCGGCGCGCCGTGCCGCTCAATGAGCGTTCACGCCACCCAGCCGCTCGAGGGGACCGTGTCGCGATTACCGCGCCCGAAGAAACTGGCGTTGTGGCTCGAGCGAGCGCTGGAACGATTGGAACGCGGTGGGTCACCCGGCACTGAGACATTGCTTGGGACGCTGGCGGGCCTGTTGGCGGCGAATGCGCCGTTTATTTTGCACGTCGAAGACCTGCACGAAGCGAACGACGAACGCCTCGAGTTCTGGCGGCAACTCGCGGTCACGGTGGCACGGCTGCGCGGCGTGGGATTGCTCACCACCAGCCGCGTGCCACCACCGAACGCGCTCGAGGTCATCACGCTCCTAGCCTTGAACCGCGAAGCCTCGGATGCGCTGCTGGAAGCGGAGGCTGGGGCGGTCTTGCCGCAGGAGGGGCTGGCCTGGATTTTTCAGCACGCCGTGGGCAACCCGCTTTTCACCCTGGAGTACTTCCGTTTTCTGGCACGGCAGGGGACACTTTGGAACGATGGGAGGCGCTGGCGCTGGCGCACACCGGAACGCGAGTTCATGCCGGTCACAGTCGAGGCGTTGATTGAGCGCATGTTGCAAGAAGCGACCAGTACGCCAGCGCTCGAGGCAGTGATGGGGGCGAAAGCCATGCTGGGGATTGGTGGACCGAAAGCGGTTTGGAGGGAGGTTTCCGGCTTATCACCAGAAGAATTGGATGGGGCGGAACATCAGCTCGAGCGGCTAGGCTTGTTTTCAGCGGGGGACTTCGCTCATCCCTTGTACCGCGAGGTCGTACTGCACAACCTGACGCTCGAGCGTCGGCGTTCGTTGGCGCGGCGGGCGATTGGGGCATTTCACGACGAGCCAGAGGCAGCGGCTCAATTTGTGAAGGCGGCCGAACTCGAGCCATCAGCCGCCCTCGGGGTCCTCGAGCGAGCGGCGCAAGCGGCCAAGAACGCTGGAAGTGAGTTGCGGGCTGCGGGCTGGCAGGCCCAGGCGGTGGACTACGCAACCGGCGGTCAGCGTGCGAATCTGGCCTTCGAGGCTGGCCGGGTGCTGGAGAAAGCGGACCGTTCCGAAGCCATACGATTGCTCCAAATTGCTCTCGAGGAACAGCCAGAACACGCTGACACGATCTTCTGGCTCGCCGGTTGTTACGCCAGCATCGGTCAATCTGATGAAGTCGAAAAGCTACTGAGCAGAATTTCTGATGACGAGAGAGCGCAACTTGGCTGGCTCAAGCGTCAGATCAGTTTGAGATTCGCACTGGGCGATTACGCGGGCGTCCTCGAGCGTTGGGAATCAAGACCCGAACTGCGCGACGACTCTGACCCGACACTGGCGTACAACGTGGGTTTCGCCCGAAGTCTTCGCGGCGATCAAATGGGTGCGGAAACCATTGCCCTAGCCGCATTGGAACAGCCGGAGCTTTCTGATCTGTCTCGCGCCCGGCTACTGACTGTTTGCGGCTTATCGCGCCATTACCAGGATGACCAACGCGGCGCTCTGTCTTACTTTAACGACGCACTCGCGGCGGCGCAGGCAGCCAAGAATCCGGCGTTCACGGCCGCCACACTGCATAACCGGTCAATGGTCTGGGAACGCACCAGCCAGCCAGTTGAAATGCTCAGTGATACCGAAGAGGCGTTGCGGCTGTACGCCGAAGTCGGACTCGTGCGTAATTACGCGAGTACGCTGACAAAGAAGGCACGGATTCTGCACGAGATGGGCCAATACGAACGGGCTGAAGAGTGTTTTCAAGAGAGCCGTGCGCTGTTGCTCCAAAGTGACGCCTCAAATTTTTTAGTGACGTGCGAGGCTGAATTCAGCACCTTGTATTTGGAATGGCAACCTGTGAGCGGTTCAGTTCTAGCAAGCAAATACGCTGAACATGCGCTGCGAATCGCTCGTCCGATGGGTGGAAACAAACTCGGTTTGAGTCTGGAAAAGTGTTCTCTGGTTGCAACACATCAGGGAAATGCCGGGCGCGGTCTGGAACTGGCTCAGGAATGTTTAGAGTTCGTTCAAGCATCTGGAATCAGTACCCCGTGGCATACGCTGAACGTATTGGGGTTAGCCTGGGACAAACTGGGCGATACTGAAAAAGCCAAGGCAATGCTCAACGAGGCGTATTCAATGGCTTTAAAGTCAGACTGGCGCGTCTACGCTGAAAAAACTGGTCTCGAGATCGCTCGTATGACTCATGACCTCGAGCGAGCACGCGAGCTTCTGGCATGGTTTGAGCATCAAGGGATGCTGAACGGCGCGAACATCGCTCGTCGCTACTTCCCAGCGCTCGCCACTCCCAAAAGCCCTGCATCCCTGGAGTCCCCATCACCCCCCCGACTCGAGGTGCTGGGAACCTTGCAAATCGGTCTCGAGGGTGCGGTTACGCCCGTGCGCGGTCGCAAACGCCAGGAATTGCTGGCGTTGCTCTTAGAGGCGCGAATCTCGGGACGCGGTGAAGTCTCTAAGCTAGAGTTGGTGGATCAGCTCTACCCGGACGCCGACGAGCTTCAGTCCAACGCGGGGTTACGCGATGTCGTGTACCAACTTCGCCTGAGCCTTGGCGATGGGGCATTGACGACAACCGCCAACGGCTACGCGCTGGGGAACCTTAGCAGTGACGTGGAAGATTTTCTGAAATCCGGTGACACGCGACTGTGGCGCGGTACGTACCTGCAAGGTCTGACGCTTTCCAGCTCGGACACCGTGCGGGAAAGTATCTATCTGGCCTTGCGAACTCGAGCCGAGGCACTGTTGGAGACTGATCCGGTTGAAGCCACTAGGGTCGGGCGTTTGCTATCAGAGGCTGACGCTTACGATCTCGAGGCGGTGCGCTTGACGCTAACGGGCTTACGCGCCGGGGGGAACCATCGCAGCCTCTCGAGGGTGTACGAGCAAGCGAAAGTTCGTTTTTTGGAGATCGGTGAATCGCTGCCTGAGGCTTGGCAAGAGTTTCTTGCGCCGGTCGGCGCGAACCCCTGAATGTCCGACCTCGGTCTGAACGTGCTTGGATTCACTTCCACGTAAACAGCACGGCTGCGGGTTCCAATGAAACGAGGCTTCTATGTTCACACCCCAGGAAAACGGTGACAGTTTCGCGGACATGGCGTTCCTGGTCAGGGCCTTTCAGGTCTCCGCGATGATCCAGGTCGCGGTGACGCTCGAGTTGGCGGATCGTGTGGCTGAGGACACAAAACCGATTACCGCGCTGGCGCTCGAGGCGGGGGCAGAACCGACGATGCTGCTGCGGCTATGCCAAGCGCTCGCAGCCTTTGGCATTTTTTCGGTGAACGTTGACGGGAATCTCAGCCACACCCCGCGATCAATGTACCTGCGCCAAACGGCTGCGCCGACGCTGCATCACGCCGCCCGGTACTACGCTTCCCCGCACGTCCGCGCATCGTGGATGCAGCTCGAGCACGCGGTTCGCACGGGAGAATCCGCTTTTGAATCTGTGTTTCACATGTCAAAGTTTGAGTATTTGAAATTGCACCCAGCCGAGGCAGCGGTGTTCGACGAGTTCATGCGTCACAGCCCTGAGGATCGCCACGCGGCGGTGGTGGACGCCTACGACTTTTCGGACGCCGCTTTGGTGGTGGACATCGGCGGCGGCAACGGCGCACTGCTCGCAGCAATCCTGACTGCCAACCCGCACGTGAAGGGGTTGCTGTTCGACCAGGCGCACGTCGTGACCGGAGCGGCGGATGCGCTCGAGGCGTTCGCAGAGCGATTGCAAACGGCGACAGGCAGTTTCTTTGAAACCGTTCCGCTGGGCGGTGATCTTTACACCATGTCGCAGATTCTGCATGACTGGAACGACGCGGATTGCCTGAAGATTCTGGGTACGCTTCGCGCCGCCCTGCGACCCGGCACGCGCCTCCTGGTGATCGAACGACTGCTCGAGGTGGAAGCGAGTCGCAGCAACCCAATGACGTACCTGTCCGACATCAACATGATGGTGAATTTGCAAGGACGCGAACGCACTTTTCAGGAGTTCACAGGTTTGCTGACGCAGACTGGATTCTCTGAACTACGGGTCATTCGCACGCGGTCATCGTTCTGTATCCTCGAGACCGTGCGCCTCTGAAGGCTGAATCGGCGCAAACGCTCCCATTTCCGATCTCCATCTGACCAGGGCGGGACTACCTTGCGTTTAGAGAGGAGAACCGAATGTGGAAGACGAGCCTGGGTTTGGCATCACCTACCGACTCTGCCCACGCTGCGCTCGCGCCGTGCCCGCCAGCTCAAAGGAACGGTACTGCATCAACGACGGAGAAAAGCTGCTCGAGGAATGCCCGTCTTGTCAGGCCGCGATCACCAGCCCGTACACCCGGTTCTGCGCCGGGTGCGGCCTCGAGTTAAACAAGGCCGTCATCACCGAAGACATGTGCGAAAAGCAGGAGGTTGCGTGAAATTTATAAGCTGGCTGATCGCAGGTCTGATCGTACTGAGTGCCTGCACGCCCCCACCGAGATACAAGCTGACCCTTCCCACAACCGCCCTGACAGTCGCTCGAGGCTCGAGCCAAACCTTCACGCTCGGTGTGCAACGCTCCGAGGGCTATGCGGGCGTGATCGCTGTCGTGACCGCCCGATCTGAGGCTGAAGGCGTGACCGTCACGCCCGTGCAAGCCAACATCGGCGGTGACAGCCAAATTTACACGGTCAGCGTCTCGAGTAGCGCCGCGATTGGCACGGCGCGCATTCTCCTCGAGCCAGATGCCGCTGGATACGGTTCGGGAGGCAGCATCACCATCACCGTGCAGTGAAACAAGTTTTTCGCGCAGCGAAAAGAGGTTCACGAATGAATCAGAGTTGGATCAAAAGCTTATCCGTCCCGCTACTCGCAGCGATCCTCATGTCCTGCCCAATGGATAAAATCACGGGCATTGACGCGACCGCCACACCTGCCACAATTGCCTCCGCCGCGACCTCGAGCCTGAGCGCGACGGTTAGTGGCACGGGTGCGTTCAACGCCGCCGTCAACTGGAGCATTCTTTCCGGCGGCGGTACTTTATCTGCCAGCACCGGCTCAAGCGTGACTTATACCGCGCCAAGCGTGACGGTAAGTACCACGGTGCAGATTAAGGCGACGGCGGTGGGCGACTCGAGCGTGTCCAAAACTGTGACGGTGACGGTCACCGCTCCAACCCTCACGGGCACGCTGACGTTGAATATCGCTGGGCCAGTCGGCGCGACGGGGTTTGTCCCGAATGTCAGTGTTAGCGGCGTGGCCACACCAGTCACCAGCCTCGGGGAACAGAGCTTGACCGTGCCAGTTGGCGACATTACAGTGACTGTCAACAGTGTCACAAGAGCGGGCGCGTTCGTGGATCGCGTGTTCTCTGGGTATATTTTTGGTACGGGTAACCCAACCTCAAGCACGGTCAGCATTACGCAAGGTGCTGTGACCAAGCTAACGGTGTTTTATGACATTGGTGGCTTTAGTGGAACGCTTTGGTTAACCAAAAGCGGTCCAAAGTTCTACGGTATTAGCGATGCTGTGCTGGCGGGCCCTCAGGGTCCCATCACGCCAGGCTCGAGCCTTGGTGCGGGCACGAATTACGATGACATCGCTTTTGACAAGAACGGTAATTTATGGATTACCGACGGTGGAGCGAACGTCGTTCAGGAGTGGAGCCAAAATCAGAATTCGACTCCGCTTCAGACCATCACATCGAACAGTAAGGGTTCGTTGAGTGGTCCCGTTGGGATTGCTTTTGATGCACAAGGCAACCTGTGGATCTCGAATTATTTTAAACACACCCTCGTCAGGTACAACAAATCCGTCCTCGACACCTCAACGGGCACAAACGCGCTTGAACCAGACGCAACCATTGATACGGTCGGTTTGGCGGGATACCAGCAGATCGCGTTTGATGCTGCGGGCAATCTGTGGGCGGTGGATTACAGAATCGGTAGCGGTTCACCCGACTACCTGTACAAGTTCGACGCTGCCAATTTGACCGCCAACCCAGCCCCAAGTGTCACTGCGACCTTAGGGTTTGATTTTTCTTCCGGCATCACGTTTGATGGGGCGGGTAAATTGTGGATCACTGACAATAGTGGTGTCAAAAAGTACGACCCGCCAACCGCAGACGGTAAGCCAGCTCCGCTGTTGACCCTGAACCGCACGAGTGGCTTTGATAAAGCGAGCGCGACCGCGTTTGACAAAGCGGGCAACCTGTGGGTTCACGATAACTACGGCATTTACGAGTTCACGGCCGCGCAAATTACGACGCCCAAAACGACGCTCGAGATTGCCCCAGATCAAAAACTCGATTTTGGTGCAGTCAAAAATTACACGTTGAGGTTCTACCCAGTTCCAACCAACACGCCGCTGTACCACTAAGCCGCTCGAGCCATCCCCCGAAGGAGACCGCCATGACCCAGCAACGAAATTGGCAAAGCACACTCGAGGGTCGCTTCTCGCGCCGGGATGCGCTGCGCGTAGCGGCGCTCGGGGAGCGGCGGCGGACTACACCTTGCGATTGGGGCAACTAGCGCCCGTGACGATTCCAACGGACGTACTCGCCCGCAAAGGCAACAAGAAAGCGTGGGCGCAGCTTCAGGGCGTGTCCATCGCGCAGGTCGAGGTTCCCGTCGGCGGTCAGCGAGCGCCGCACCTGCACACCAACACGCCAGAACTGGCGGTCGTATTGCAAGGGTCAACCAAGGCCGGGCTGCAAACACCACAGAAGCAATGGCTCGAGGTGGACTTACAGGCGGGGGATTGCGTGTACTTCCCGCTCGGTTGGCCGCACTGGTTTCGCAATTCTGGCAGCGGCGTGCGCACTTCAATTACGGTCACGAGCAACCCGAAACCGTCGAAGTCACCGTCTGAAGCAAACCGTCTGGCTCGAGGTTGAACGCGTGTACCCTCGAACCGCTTTCAAAGGAGACGCGTCATGAATCACGGGAACCTCAAACGCTCCACGCTCGCGCTGCTCACATTTCTTGGCATGGCATTCGCCTTTTCCAGCAACGCGAATGCGGGCGGGTTGTACTTCGGGATCAACCTCGAGGTGGTCGGCGGGCCGCAACGAGAGCCGTACATCAAGGGGTTCAGCATCACGCCACTGCCGATTCCGGGTGTGCAGATTGGGTACGACGTGGATGACGGCGCGAACAGCTTCGGGGGACGACTGAGCCTAAACTTCGCCATTCTTGGGCAGATTGCTTTGGACGGGTATTACCGGCTTTCCCTGACTGCTAGCGGAGATAACGCGTATTTCGGTGGTGGCGCGGAGTATCAGTTCATCGTCTTCGACACGATCACCAATTACTACGGGCTGCACGCCCTGCTGGGGTACGAGTGGCGGCTCGGAACGATTCTGGCCCTGTTCCTCGAGGCGACGCCGGGCGTGGTGTTCAGCGCAAGCGGCGCGAGTTTCGGAGCGATGCTGCGCGGTGGTCTGGTGCTGCATTTTTCGTAACTCCTTTGAGCGACTGCAACCACTGTTTTTACTGTGAGAGGTGATGAATCTGAAACATCGTCGTGAACCCGATTACGCCAAACGCGCCCGCCGCCGCTTCTGCGGTACCTCGCGCAAGACACCCGCTGAACTCGTGCTGAGCGGTAAGCGCAGCCTGGAGGAGTGGGTCGAGGTCTTAAGCCAGGAGCGTCTGCGTGGGCGGCGACTACCGCGCCAACCCAGATTTGAAACTGGAAACGAATTTGAATCGCAACCCGAAGGGGGAACCTATGAAAGCTGAACGGCAAGAGCGCTCTTCATCCGCTCGGGATTTTGGTCGCGGTGTTCAATCGCAAAGCCAGGGACAGATGTTAGACAGTGAAACTCGAGCCGCGTTAGAGCCGAGGTTTGGGCATAGTTTTTCTGACGTGCGTGTCTTTGCGGACAGCGAAGCCGACCAACTCGCACGGGACTACCAGGCGAGGGCCTTCACGGTCGGGCAAGACGTGTACTTCCGCGACGGCCAGTACGACCCGAATTCACCGGGCGGGTTGGGATTGCTGGCGCACGAGTTGACGCATACGATTCAGCAGCGCGGCGCGAAGCCCAACCACAAGCCGCTCGAGGTCAGTCAGAGGGGTGACGCCGGGGAACGCGAAGCCCACACCGCCTCGAGTCAGGTATTGGCGGGACGCTCGGCACAGGTCAGCGGTTCCTCGGGGCTGAGCGTGGCTCGAGACCCCGAAGGGAGCGAGGAGCATCACCACAAGGGCGGCTGGTTGGATCACCTGTTCGGACTGAACCCAGACCGAAGTTTCGTCGAGGCTGGTCTGAATCCGCTGATTGGTCAAGGTGGATTACTCGCGCCGAAGGAGGGTGATGGCACGGGGACGACGCTCGCCAAGGCGGGCGGCAGCGTGCTGAGCCTGCCATACATTGCTGAGGCCGCGATTGGTGGGCACGTCTTGGATGAAATCAATCACGGGCCGTTGATGCTGCATGGCGCGTTCGACTGGTAACCATCGAAGCCGGTTCACTTCAAGAAATATCGCGTCACTCGAGGTTACGCGCTGAGAGAAGGTCATCATGAAACGATCGGTGATGTTGATTCTTTTCCTGACTTCCTGCATCGGGCGCGGCGAACTGAACTTCAACTCTGACCCCACGATTTTTCGTGGTACGTGGATCGGACAGACGCAGGCATACGTTGGAACGCAAACGTCAACACTGCGAATGGACTTGACGGCGACTTACGTCAGCAGATCAATGTACACGTTGCTGGGCACGCTGACGTTCGCGGATGATGCGGCGGTTGAAGTCTCGGGAAGAGTCTTCGGTGCGGGGTGGGAAATCTACGTTCAGGCAGACGAGCAACCCAGTTGGTGGGTTAGTTCCAATCTGGACCTCACGGTCAAAGATGCTTTGAAAGACACAGGTCAGGTTTCCTGCGCTTGGACGACTGATTTCGAGGCAAAGCAGTGTTCGCTGAGCATCTCGAGCGGGGCGCGAATGGGGAATTACAAGATTTTCAATCTTGTCAAACGGACATCAACCAACTGATGTCTGTGACGACCCCCGCGTAATTTCAAGTGTCGGCGATGGATCAAAGGGGATCAGAAGGGTAGGAGTCAACATGAAACGTTTCTGGGTCATCACTGTCTTCGCGCTCGGCACGCTCGCACTGGCGCAGGCGGCGCTACGGCTGACCGTCAACGGGCAACCGTCCGCGCTCCCCGCGATGGTTGTGAACGGGCAAACCTATATCCCTCTCTCTGCTCTCGAGCGAGCCGGTGCGAAGGTCGTGCGTGCCTCGGGCGGGTTAACGCTGACGCTGCCCGGAGCCTCGAGCGTCACCCCAGGTCAAACGGTGGCGGGCGGCGCAAATGAACGGGTTTCGCTCGAGGGGTGCATTGGGGAAACGCTGTTCAACGGCATCTGGAGATTGACGGTGAAATCGTTCAAGCCGGTCAGTCGGTACAACGGGCAGCAGCTCGGGTACAGCCTGAGTTTGGAGTGGAAGAACGGCTCGAAGGTCACGGCGGACGCGCTCAACACCGGCGTCAAGAATCTCAATCTGGTTCTCAGCGATGGCACGGTCTTGCAGACGGAAACATCTCAGGACTTGACGGCGAAGAAGTTGCCCCAGGGGGCAGGGGCGACGCTCGAGCTAGCGTTTTACGCCGAATCAGGGGTCACGGCCGACCGGCTTGGGAAGCCCGCCAAGTTTCTCGTGGAGATTGACCCGAAGGTACTAGCGAACACGGGCCTGGCCGCCGGGTACACCACACCCAACCCGAGCTTCCGGGTGCGACTGGATTGTCAGAAATAATTGCTGGCTGGAGTGAAGCTATTCCCCAAGCAGTTTTTCCCACAGAAAATAATCCAACCCGTACCAGTGGCGCTCTAGCCTGGCCATGATTTGATACCCGTGCGCCTCGAGCAGGTGTTGACTGGCGGTGTTCTCAACCCGTGAATCGCACCAGACCTTGTGTGCCCCGCGTCCCCTGGCGCTCGCCTCGAGCGCTCGCATCAGCTCGTGACCCAAACCTTGACCGCGATACGTTTCACCCACGACGATCCACCCCAACCAGATCAGTCCGGCGTCTAGCTGGGAGACGACCACGCCCGCCAGTTCACCGTTCACGAACGTCCCAATCAGGCTTTTCGGGTCCACCTCGAGTTTAGCGCGTAAGGCTTCCAGGCTGTGAGCCGCAATTTCCTCTGTTTTCGCCCAACGGTTGTAATGGTTGGATGCGAGGATCGTCGCCTCGAGCAACCGTGCAGCCCTCAGCAGGTCGGCAGGCTCGAGGGGGTGCGTCTGCTGCGGTTCTGGCACGGGTTAGCCTACGTGGTGACAGGCTCGAGCAGCAATCTTTGAGCCTTACACGGCTCTGAGCGGCAGTGGCACGACCGCGCCGGTTTCCGGTTCCTTGCCCAGCCAGACCTCCACGCCGTACAGCTCGCGCAGCAACTCGGGGCTGAGCACGCCCTCGGGCGCACCGTCCGCCACGACGCCTGCATTTCCCAGGGCGATTACGCGGTCGGCTCTGGCGGCGTACGGAATGTCGTGCGCGATAAAGATGACGCTGTGTCCAAGCGCTGCGCGACGTTTGAAGCTTTCCAGTAGGCGCACCTGGTAGCGCGGGTCCAAGCCCGCCAGCGGTTCGTCCAGCAGTAATAGCGGCGTGTTTCGAGAAAGCGTCATGGCGATCCAGGCGCGTTTGGCTTCCCCGGTGCTGAGTTGCGTGACCGCTTGATGTTCTAGCCCCTCGAGTTCCATGCTGTGAAGCGCATCGTAGTACGCATTCTGTTTTGGTTCCGCGAGCGCGATCAACTCCTGTACGGTCAGCGGGAACGGCAGGCTGGACTGCGCGGGCAGAAAGCTGAGCTTGGCGGCGATCGCGGTTTTGCTGAGCGCCGTCAGGTCCTGGCCAAGCAGATGCACTGCGCCATCGTCGTGCTCCAAAGTTCGTAAACCCGCCAGCGCGGACAGCAGCGTCGTCTTGCCCGATCCGTTCGCGCCGATGATCGCCGTGACCTGACCCGCCGCGAACTCTAAATTCACGCCGCGCACCACGGCTCGCCGTCCGCGACGCACGGTCACGTTCTTCGCCTCGAGCAGTGCGGCTTGGGTTGCAGGCTGGGTGAGGTTGAGCAGAGTCATACCGCTCGTCTCGAGAGCACGAGCAGCCACAGCCCACCGAGAACCGTCGTGAAGGCTCCGGCGGGAATTTCGTTCGGGGCGATCAGCGTGCGTCCCAACAGGTCCGACAGGCTGACGAAGATTGCGCCGACCAGGGCGCTCCCCAAGAGCAGCCTGCGGTAATCCGTACCGAACAGGCTCCTGGCGACGCTGACGCTCAGCAGGCCCACGAAACCCATCAGTCCGCACGAGCCGACCGCCGCCCCGGTTAGCACCGCCGCCAGCATCAGCACGCCGTTCCGGGTCACGGGCGCGTTCAACCCCAGATTCTGTGCCACGTCGTCCCCGAGTTGCAACAGGTTGGCCGCACGTCCCATGAACAGCGCAATCAGAATGGCGGGTAACGCGAACGGCAGCATCAGATTCAGTTGCGGGATTCCGAGCGCGTAAAACCCGCCGATCACCCAGCCCAGCACGTTCGCGCTCGAGGGGCTTTGCGACAATGCCAGCAACAGTGATAGTCCCGCCAAGCTGATCGCGGCCAGGGCCACGCCGATCAAGGCGCGGCGCTCGTTGGAACGCTCACCACTGAGCGAGCCGACCAGCCAAACCGCCAGCATCGCGCCCATGATCGCCAGCACGGGCGTCCCGAAGCCGCCCAATCCCATCTGTTGAAACAGCACCGCCCCAAGGGCCGCGAAGCCCGCCAGCCCGAGCAGATACGTGTCGGCCAACGCGGTCCGAAAGCCCGCCTGCAACAAGGGTCCGGTCAAACCGAGCGTCAGGCCGACCATGACGGTCAACAGCACCCGAGGTCCGCGCACGGTGGAGAGAATCTGCGCGGCCGTCGCGTCCGCGTGTCCAGTGACCCACGAAAATAAAGTCTGCGGCGAGACCGGGTACGCCCCGAGCACGAGCGCGAACCAGAGCACCAGCCCCAAAATCATCACCAGCGCGACCATCCCCGGCAGGGCGGTACCGCGCCCGTGCGGCGCGGCTCGAGGGACGACGGCGGGTGGTGATTCGGTCATTTACTTCTTCGGATAGAGAAGCGGAATCAGTGTCTCCAAGGTTTCCACGGCTCGAGGACCGGGGGCGGTCACGTGCGGATCGGTGCTGAGGACATGCACGCGATTCCCTTTCACGGCGCTCAATCCCTGCCAGGCGGGTTGCGTCTCCAAGCGCTCCAACGGACTCGGGGCGGGCGCTCCCGTGGCGGTCACCGGACGAAACGCCAGCACGACATCGGGGTTGGCGGCGATGATCTGTTCCAGGCTCAGCACCACGAATCCCGGCTGGCGCGGGTCGGCGCTCGGTGTGCCCTTGGCGACGTTCGTCGCGCCGAGTTTTTCGACCAGATCACCGATGTACGTTTCATCCGTGGCCGCGAAACTCTGTCCGCCCGCCGCTAGGAGAATCAAGACCTTCGGCTTGCTCAAAGTGGCCGGGATTTTCGCCAGGCTGCGCTTGACCTGTGACTTCAGAAAATCCAAGCGCGCCGCCGCGTACTGCTCGCGTCCGGTCAAGCGTCCCAGCAGCGTGTAGGTGTCGTAAACGTCCTTCAGGCTCGAGTCTGGGGTGACCACGACCGGCACGGGCAGACTGCCGAGTTGCCCGATCGCGGCGGCCGTCGTACCGACGCTGCCAACGATCAAATCAGGTTTCGCCCCGAGGATTTTCTCCGGGTCGGGTCGGTAGGCGCTCCCGACCTCCGGGATGCGCTTCGCAGCGTCCGGGTGCGTCGCGCTGCTCGGGCGACCGACCGGGTTCTGGCCAATGTCAATCAGGATTTCTGTGGCCGTGAGTGACAGCGCCACGATGCGCTTGGCGGGGGCGTTGACGGTCAGGGAGCGGCCGAGAGCGTCGCGGAACGTGATTGGGGCGGCCAGTACCAGTCCGGCCAGTGCCAGGCCGGACAGTAAAAACGGGAGGGTCAGGAAACGCTTGTTCATCAGATGCAGTTTGCGCTTCCCCTGGGAGTCGGATTGTCCCCGCTGGAACATCGCTTGCGACACAAACTCGTGGCCGCCGTCAAGCACGAGCCACAACCCACAAATCGTGGGAACTTTTCGATCCTCGAGTATCATCGTTTCACGCCGCAGTTTCCCCGATGGACGCTCAAACCCTCTCTCGGCGCTCGTTTCCGGCTCGCCCAAAACCACCGAGGAGGTTCTGCTATGCCCAGGACACAACGAGAGCATCGGTCAACCCAGCAGCCGGTCCAGCAGCCAATCCAGCCAACATTCGCGCCGACCGTCGCCATCCCCGCGCAGCAGCAGGCTCTGGATTTCGCCGCGCAGCAGACCGGGCAGCCGCTTGAGGCGGCAACTCGAGCGGCGATGGAGCAGCGCTTCCAGCACAATTTTGCAGACGTGCGCGTCTACGCCAGTCCAGAGGCCACAGAAACCGCCGCCGAGTTGCACGCCAAGGCGTTCACGGTCGGCAGCGACATCGTGCTAGGGGATCTGACCCCCTCGAGTTTCGGAGGGCAACGCATCCTGGCCCACGAGCTGGCCCATGTGGCCCAGAACGAACGCTTCGGTGTCAACCGGGAGGCGGGTCTCAGTCGGGTTGACGACGGCGCTGAACGGCAAGCCCACACCGCTTCGGACCGGGCGGTTTTTGGCTCGAGCGTGACGCTGGACGCGGCTCCCTCGGCCGCGATTTCCACCTGGCCGGACTGGATGGAAGAGGCGGCCCACACCGTCGGGCAGTTCGGCAGTGGCGTCATGCAGGAGGGCTTGGGAGGGTTGACGGACATGAGCGGCATGATGGACCGCCAGCGCGCTCAGGAGGAACTGGCAGACCGTTTCACGGTCGCAGACGGCGAGATCCCGACTGGGTCCGCCTCCAATGTCGTCTCGAGGGAAGAGTACGAGCGGATCGCTCACACCTACAGCGACGTTCGCCTCGGGCGGGGCGATCTGACGATAGACACCAGCAGCATTGATAGCGAAACCGCCCAGGGCACGTATGGTATGACGCCGGAAGAGTATCGCCAGGGGGCGCTGAACGACATTGCCTCGATGATGCAAACCCGCTCGGGGCGTCACGAAATCGAAGCCTTGCACGATAATCCGCTCGTCAACGACGCGGGCGAAACGCGCAACAGCCTCTTCGGTTTCGAGCTGCCGCAGTTGCCGGGCAATCTGGACGGTGGCCTCGGAGATCCGATCCATCACCACACCACGATGGTTCCCCTGCTGAACGCCACGGGTGGGATGGATACCACCAATGGCTACGCCGCGCCGGACGGTGACGGGTCCATGCGTGACACCGCCACGGGTGATCGCGGCAGTGGCTCGGACGTGCATATTCGTTACAATCCCGGCGTCAACATCGGTGATTCGCGGCCCGGTATGCAGGCCGACAACCCGTGGATGGAATCGTTCCGGAGCGATATTTTGTTAGCCCACGAGATGAACCACGCGGTTCAACAAACCCAGGGCACGGGCGACAGTACCGCCGTTCAGGCCAGCGACGACCCCAGCAGCACCGGCGTCGGGATTGATGCCGCCTACCGCGACGGCAGTGGCAATCCACTGCGTCGCATCGAGCATCAAGCGGTCGGCATCGGTCAATCGTCCGGCAACGACATGACCGAAAACGCCTACCGCCGCGAGCGACGCGAAATGGCAGACCTGGGAGCGGTCGGTCTGATCGGTGGCCGCAGCGGTGTGGACGAGGGCGATGCGGTATTGACCGAGCGTGACACCTACGTCGGTCATCCCTCGAGCGCCCCCGCGCCCGCCCCAGCCCCGACGGGCACGGGTTCACCGGCCGCGCCCGGCGCAATTTGGCCACCGATTGAAGATCACGATTAAGAGTTTTTCTCTGTAAAATACGCCCGTCAAAATTTTGGACCGTTCCATGTGAGTGTGTACGACAACCTGGATTTGCAGGGCAATGAAGTGGAGATGTCCAAGTTTTTACGAGGAGATATGTAGATCTCATGCTTTGGAGATTCTCTCTGGTGGTCGGCTCAGCCTTACTGTTGGGCGGGGCCTGGGCGTTGCTGGGCCGTCCAAGCTCGCCTTTATCGTTAGGCGAATTACCTTCGGTGCAAACTAGGAGACCTATGGAACAACCGGCTGACCTCGAGTGGACGTTGATGCGCAAAGACAATCGCTTGCAATTGCAGTACCGCATCACCAGCCGCGCCAAGACGCGTTTTTACCTCAGTGACCTGTTGCCCGTGTCCGGAGCGAAGGGCTGGGCGGTGGCAGACAAAGCTGTGATTGTCAGTAACGGCGCGGAGCAGGACACTGTACGCTTCACGCGCGGCCGCGTCGCGTCAGAGACCCCATTGCCGTTTCTGGTGGACCCCGGTGCTCGAGCGATTGATCCGGGTCAGACCCTGGAAGGCTCGGCTGAAATTCCCTTACCCGTCACCGCCTGGCACTACCAGGGCACGACCGCCCCCATTAAGGGAACGCCTCACTGGGCGGTGTTGGAAATCGGTTACATCGCGGAGTCAGCCCACTGGGAGGAGCTGCCGCTGCAAAATGGCGGTAAATTAACGGTCTCCCAGGCCAGTGATCCCATGTCCCTGTTTCGGTTTGAACGCAAAGCCATTCCGAAATGAACGGGTTGTTCCGGGAGTACCAGGCCGCCGTTAGCTCCAAGGACACCGATCGGCTCTCACGGTTCCTCGAGGACTTGGACTCGGCGCTGGCGGTTGAAGAGAGTGCGCCATTACACCACCTGCGAGGTCTGGTGCTGGATTCCCTCGAGCGACCCGAGGAGGCCCTAAACGCGCAGCTTCGGGCGTTGACGCTGGATGAACGTCTGACCGCCGCGCATTACAGCGCTGGCTTACTGCTCTCAGAGCAGGGGCGTGAGGCGGACGCGATCCGTCACTGGGAACGCGCCGTGCAACTCGAGCCAGATCACGCCGATGCCCATTACAACCTCGGGCAGGCGTTTTACAATCGGGCTGCTTTCACCCAAGCCCTGGGGCACTGGGAAACCGCGCATCGTCTGCTGCCAGAGGATTTCGCGGCGATCAAGAAAATCGTTCAGGCGCAACGCGCACTGGAGCGCTGGGACGACGCCAACAACAGTATGGCGAGACTGTTTGAGGTCTGGCAGCGCAGCGCAGACCCAGCCGTGCGAGAGCTGTTCGATGTCGCCGTGGATCAATTCACCGTGATCGGCCACCGCGTTCTGGCGACCGAGATGCTGCGCCCGCGCGATTCGGACCTCTATTATGCGACCACCTTTCACGTACTGAACGATCAGAACCAAACAACCATGACGGTGCAGTTAGAGTCCAGCCAGTACGGACGCGAACGCGGCGCGCCGTACCTGATCGGCATCAACACGGCTGCCGGGCATCAATCGGTCGGCCCGGTCTTCAACACCAAACCGAGCTACGAGAGCGTCAAAGAGATCGCGCTGCAACTTATCACAGCTCACCTGACGAGTCCCTCGAGTTTGAATTGAGCGGACGGGTTCTAGCAAAACGGGGAGGGATTCGTCCCTCCCGTTTTCAGAAATTAAATTGCCTCGAACAGCATCAAATCGGGGTTCTCCAAGAGGCGTGACAGGTACTTCATAAAGCGTGCCGCCTCCGCGCCGTCTATCAATCGGTGATCAAAGGAGAGTGATAAGTACATCATCTTGCCAATCGCAATCTGCCCGTCGCGGACAATCGGGCGGTCCACAATCGTGTGAACCCCCAGGATAGCGGCGTCCGGCGCGTTGATGATCGGGAAGGACAGCAAGCTTCCGGCGCTGCCGATATTGGTCACGGCGAATGAAGAACCGCTGATCTCCTCCGAAGCCAGCTTGCCGTCCCTGGCTTTGCCCGCTAGGTCAGTGATGCTCTTGGCAATCTCCATGACGCTCTGGCTGTCCACGTTTTTGACCACTGGCACGATCAGCCCGGCCTCGGTGTCCACGGCGCAACCGATGTTGTAGTAGCGCTTGTGGACAATTTCCCCGGCCGCCTCGTCGTAGCTGGAATTCACGTTCGGGAAGGCTTTCAGGGCGCTCGCGGCGGCTTTGAAAATGAACGCCAGGTACGTCAGTTTGACGCCCGCCTTTTCCGCCACCGGCTTCAGGCGCTCACGAAGTTCCACCAATTTGCTCAGATCCACCTCGTCCACGGTCAGCGTGCGAACGGTGTACAGGTGGCTGGCGACCATGCTGTTGCTGATGATGCGGCGCAAACCCCGGAGCGGCGTGCGCGTCTCCAAGGATTCCAGCCCTTTGGGGGTCTTGTACTGCGGTGGTGGGACGGGCATTCCGTTCCCCGTGGACGACGGAGCGCTCGAGGGAGCGGTTTGCGGCGTGGCAGCGGGCGTTGGTGCGGGTACACCTTTCTCTAAGAAGCTGCGAACGTCGTCAACGCCGACCCGGCCGTTCGGGCCGCTGCCAGGGACGGTCATGATGTCTAGGTCGTTCTCGCGGGCAATCTTGCGGGCGGCCGGAACTGCCAGGGCGCGACCGAACTTGTTCGTGCCCGCTGCGGCGGTGCTGGCGGCCCCTGAGCCGCCCTTGGCCACACCGCCAAAGTCAATGTTGACGCTCTTGGTGTTGACGCCGAACATGCTGTTCGTGGCGCTCTGCGTGGCGCTCTGCGAATCGTCGCCGATGCTGGTGTTCGGCGCGGCACTCGAGCCGGGCGCACCGGCGGGCGTGCTGACCGAATCGGGGGCAACGCTCGAGGGCGAGGGTGTGCTGGGGGCTGAACTCGAGGCTGTATCGGCACTCGAGGCGGGGGGCGTGCTCGGAGCTGAGCCGCCGCCTTCACCTGCCAGTAGCGCAATCGGAGCCTTGACCTGCACGACCGCGCCCTCCTGCGCCAGAATCTTCTCCAATTTTCCAGAGAACGGCGCGGGAATCTCCGTCGTGACCTTATCGGTCATGACCTCGGCGATCATCTGGCCCTCGGTGATCTCGTCGCCCTCCTTGACGAGCCATTTCAAGATTTCCGCCTCGACGATGGACTCCGCCATCACGGGCATGGTGATTTCTTTGGACATGGGACTCCTTTTAGCTGCTGGCTACTAGCTTCTAGCCTCTAGCTAAAAGCGATAGGTTTTGGCGGTGTGCTTCGTGACCTGGAATTGCCGATTCTCGAGCCAGCGCTGTGTGAGCTTGGTTAGGGACCAGTGGCTAGCAGTTTCCTGTCAAGCGCTCAGCACCTTCTTGATCCCCTCAGCCACGTGATGCGGTTCTGGGCGGGCGAAGTGGTTCAGGCTGTTGAACGGGCTGGGCATCGTGTCAAAACCCGTGACGCGTTGCACCGGAGCCTCGAGGCTGTAGAAGGCGCGTTCCTGGATCAGCGCGGCGACTTCCGCGCCGACACCCCCGGTATGGCAGGCTTCGTGGACGATCACGGCCCGACCGGTTTTCTCGACGCTCTCCAGGATCGTTTCAATGTCCAGTGGCACGATTGTTCGCAGATCAACGATCTCGCATTGGATGCCACCCTGGGCGGCGGCCTCGGCGGCAGTCTCGCACTGCTGGACCATCCCGCCGTAGGTGATGAGGGTCACGTCGGTGCCCTCGCGGACAACTCTGGCTTTGCCCATCGGAATCGTGTAATGCCCGGTTGGGACATCCATGCGGAGCTTCGGGTCGCGGTAGAGCTTGATGGTTTCAAAGCAGAACACCGGGTCGTCAGATTCGATCGCACTCAGCAGTAAGCCCTTGGCGTCGTACGGGTTGCTGGGGTAAATCACCTTAATGCCAGGGGTGTGCATCAGGTACGCCTCCGGGCTGTCGGCGTGCTGCTCCAACAAGCCCAGCCCGCCGCCGACCGGAAAGCGCACGACCAGTCCAGTCGTGTAGCGTCCTCGAGTCCGATAGCGGTAGCGGCTGACGTGGCTGAAGATCTGATCGAAGCTCGGCATCATGAAGCCACCGAATTGCAGTTCCACCACGGGGCGCATCCCAACGGCCGCCATGCCCACGGCCGTCCCGATGATCCCGGATTCCGTCAACGGGCTGTCGAAGACGCGATCCTCACCGTACTTGGCTTGCAAGCCCGTGGTGATGCGGTAGACGCCGCCCATCCGGCCCACGTCCTCGCCGTACAGGACGACCTTCGGGTCGCGCTCCAAGGCCACGTTCATGGCGTCGGTCAGCGCGGCCGCCATCGTCATCGGTTTCGTCTCGCCGGACACGGGTTTCTCCATCACTTGCGTCATTGCGCGCCTCCCTCGGCGCGAATTCGCGCCTCGAGCATGGCCTGCTGCTCTTTGATTTGCCAGACCGGATCCACCATCACGTACTCGAGGAGTGCCTTCGGATCTGGGGCGGGCGTGTTGTCGGCGGCGTCCAGGGCGACCTGGAACTCGGTTTCGATTTCCGCTTGCATCGCCACCTCGCGGTCGTCGTTCCAGCGCTTTTCGTTCTCCAAGAAGACCTTCAAACGCTTGATCGGGTCGCGGTTTTGAATCCAGTCGTTCGCCTCGTCCTCGGTACGGTACGCCTTCGGGTCGTCGCCGGTCGTGTGCGGCCGGATGCGGTACGTGAGCTGCTCTATTAAACTCGGTCCGTTGCCCGCCCTGGCATCCTCGACGGCTTTCTTGGCGGTTGTGTAAACCGCCAGCGCGTCGTTGCCATCCACCAGATAACCGGGGATGCCGTAGCCCTCTGCGCGGCGCATCAGGTGATCCACGCCGCTCTGAACCTTCCTGGGCACGGAAATCGCCCAGCCGTTGTTCTCGATGATGAAGACCGCTGGAGCCTTCCGCGCCGCCGCGAAATTCACACCGATGTGGAAATCACCCTGCGAGGTTCCGCCCTCGCCGATATACGTCATGGCGACCGCGTTCAATTTCTGCGCCTGCAAGCCCATCGCCACGCCCGCCGCGTGAACGATCTGGCCGGGGATGCTGATGATGATCGGCATGATCTTCAGGTCGTCCGGGATGCGCCAGCCCTCCGGGTGACCGCGCCAGTAGAGAATCGCGTTCTTCAAGCCCCAGCCGTGCGTGACCATCGCGGCCGTGTTGCGGTACATCGGGCACAGGTAATCCTGCGTCTCCAAGGCAAGTGCGCTTCCGACCTGCGAGGCTTCCTGACCACCGAACTGCGCGTAGTTCCCCAGCTTTTGCGATTTGTACAACAGCATGAACCTATCGTCTAAGTAACGCATTCGCGTCATCTGACGGTACATGTCCTCCACTAACTCGAGGTCAGGGATCAGGTCTTCGCGGACGGGGCGACCGTCAGGCGCGATGATCTGAAAGGGCTTGAGTTCCGTTGTTTCAAGGGTGCTGCCAGCGAATACGTCGCCCTCGCTGGTGGTCGCACCTCGTTTTTGAGTACGGCGGTTTGCCATAGAAACGCATTTTAGTACCCTTCACCCTGAAAGTAACAGTTACGAGATTACTGGTCGGCGCATGAGGGCATGAATATCGTGCATAAGAACGCTTTTTGCACTCGGTTCAAGATGAGATCTCGAGGCTTCAAGCGCCTGTCCTCCCGTGCGAAGTACCAGCGGATACATGGGTTCCTGAAGGAAAGGACAGCACACGGTCTGTCTAGTGGCAGCGAAGCTGACGGAGGGGTCGTGCGACGGTGAGTTTCAGCTACGGGTCGCACGACCCTCTTCTTACCCTGACAGCAGCACCTCACGGGCTTGAGCGCTACTTCGCAGGGGGTGATTCTGATTTGCTGTACTGAACAATGAAGTCAAATTATTTGGAATACTGCCTACGACAACTCCGTTTGTAGGACAGTTCCCTCGGGACTCAACGCTTCTTGGCTCGAGGCTTCTTCGGTTTGGAAGCGGGCAAGTTCGTCATGACCGTACCCAGCCGCAACGTCAACTCTGGGATGTCCTCGAGGAAATCCACGGGAACCTCCGCGTACCCGTTCGCGCCCGGAAACGGCTGCTCGCGGTTGCCGAACAACTTGTCCACCACGATGTCATCCAGGTGTTTGATCTTGAAGAACAACCGATCGTCGCAGACCAGCGAGAAAATCTGCCCGTTCAGGTACACGCCGTACTCACCGAACATCTTGCGATACGTGATTTCCCCCAGATCGCAAGCCTGCAACTGATCCGCCAGAAACAGCATCGTGTCCTTACTTGTACCCATGCGCTCAGCCTACTCGAGTCGGGATAGCGCGAGATTGAGGCGCAATCCCCAGCCCTCCAATCCTACTGATAACGGCACGATTCGGCTACTAGACGCGTGCGTCACAGAAGCACTCTACTGCCTTAAAACGTTACGTTGACCATGCCGAAATCAGTAGTCTCGAGCGCAAACCCATTTCTATCCTCGAGCCAGAATGCAGCTATGCCCGATCTTCCGAAAGCCGCTTTTCGCCGCGACGACGAATCCCCGGACGAACGCTTTTACGCCGCGCCGCGTTTCGTGACGCACATTGACGATGGCGCGATCGCGGCGGTGACACAGCTCTACCGCGAGTTCTTCCCCTCGGGTGGCGCGATTCTGGACCTGATGAGTTCCTGGGTCAGCCACCTGCCGCCTGAAATTCTATACTCGAGCGTGACCGGACTGGGCATGAACGCGGCGGAACTGGCCCGCAACCCGCGCTTGACGACTCGAGTCGTGCAGAACCTGAATCAAGATTCCAGCCTGCCGTTCGCTGAGAGGAGCTTCGATGGGGCGAGCATCTGCGTCAGCGTGGATTATCTGACCGACCCGGTGAGCGTGCTGCGTGAGGTCGGCCGCGTCTTGAAACCCGGTGCGCCCCTCGTCGTGACTTTTTCTAATCGCTGCTTTCCAACGAAGGCGATTCGCGCTTGGCTGAACTTGGACGACGCGGGACGCGTGGAACTGGTGCGCGGCTTCCTCGAGACGGCTGGGTTTGAGGGCGTGCAAAGCTTTGATCGCAGCTCGCGTTTTGGCGACCCGTTATACGCGGTAATCGGTCGTGGTGCTTAAAACTGACTCGAGTGGTGGCGAATGATCTCTGTGCTCTACCGCTTTTCGGTCACGGACGTGTGAAATCAGGTAACCAGCATTCGCCCCAGAGGCCGTTGTGCCGCTCAATCAACCGTGCGTAGGCATCCCATGTCTCCCGCTCGAGCGGCTTGATCTTGAACCCATCAGCAAGCTTGCTGGCACTGCAACCGCGATTGCGGCCAGTTCGTGGCCGCATCAGCACAGCGAACGACCTTGCACTCAGCGGGGTTGTGGGGAACTAGGCGGGTCGTGCCTATTGCTCGAGTGGAATTTTGAATAAGGTTTTTCGCTCAAAGCTCTACCAAAGAACGTTAACGGCACCAAGGGTAGTCAACAAAGAATCCGCACTGACAAGCGTCAACTGTTCTTCTAATGATTGCGCCACTAGTATTCGGTCAAAAGGGTCTTTGTGATGTCCAGAGAGTGTCGCAGCGCGTATCCCGTGTGTACCCGTAATCTGGATTTCGACATAACTGGCCTTGGCGAGAAAGGCGTGATAATTGGGCAGAATGCTCGCTGCTTCTGGGAACTTGCCAGAACGGAACTTGATAGCCATCTCCCACGGTGTCGCGCTCGAAATAAAGATGGTATTGCTTAGATCACTCAGCAACGCTCGAGCCGTTTTGGATAGAAGTGCCGGTTGGGTCAATGACCAGACAAAGGTGTGTGTGTCTAACAATAAATTCATTGCCAACCCTCGAGTTCCGCGTCATCAAGCGGTTTCAGTAACTCAGCAGCACTCTCATTGCTGAGTCTGATCTTCACGAATCCGAGTGGTCGCAGTTTCCGAGCTGGAGCCTCGAGCGGCACGAGCCGCGCATACGGTTTACCGTTTTTGGCAAGGATGATTTCTTCTCCATTGTGGGCGCGTTCCACGAGTTTCGAGAGTTGCGTTTTGGCAGCATGAATATTAACGGAATTCATGAACTTAGTTTATCACAATCAAACTTAGTCCACTCAGGCCGTCTCGAGCGCCGCCTCGAGTTCAGCGGGTTCCAGCGTGACCGTGATGCCGTGGCTCAAGAAGGTCAGCCGGGCCGTCGGCGTGATCCCTCGAGCCTGACGAATCGCCTCCCAGTACAGCGCGATCTGACGGTGGTACGCCCGAATTCGCTGCGGCAGGGCGCTCTCCGTCACGTCGTCGGTTTTGTAATCCTCTAAGACCCACTCGCCGTCCGATGTCTGGTACAGCCGGTCCAGCACGCCCTGCCAGGTCGTCTGCCCGCGCTTGAAGGCGAACGGCAACTCGGCTTCGTCGGCACGACGACTCGCTCGATCTGGGTTCAACGCCTCGTAGCGCGAAACCAGCCACCACGCCCGCTCGAGCAGCGCCTGTCGTTCATCCTCCGGGTAGGCGTGCAGGCTGTACTGCGCCGCCAGCACGCGGCGGTGTGTCGGGTTGTCTGGGGACAAATCTTCGCCAATGGCGTAATGCACCAGCGTTCCAACGACGCGCTCCCCGTCTGGAATCTGCGTTAAATCCCCGCTCGGCACGTCGCCGCGTGCGTCGCTGGAATCGTCCTGGGCTGATTCTGCGCCTCCTAACTCGAGATCATCGTCCGGCGGGTCACCACTCGCTTCCGGCGCTCGAGTCGGGGCGCGCACCCGTGGCGCGGGGCGGCGAAACCGAGCGCGAGCCAGGTCCTCATCTATCAGGGTGTTGACCCGGTACGGTTCGCTGGTGACCCTGGCGGCGTCCACGATGCCGCCCGCGCTGTGCATCCGCACCGTCAGCCCCGGCATCGTCACGCCGTCCTGTCCCAGCTTCAGCCCCTCGAGCATCGTCAGCATCCAGCCCCTCGGTTTGCCCGCCCTCGAGCCGGTCACGATCAGGCGGTCCTTGGCGCGGGTCAGCGCCACGTACAACAGACGGTTGGATTCGCCGTCGCGCCGAGCGTTCCAAGATTGGCGAATCGCGTCGTAGCGTGATCCCAGGAGCTTCCTGGGTTTCAGCGCGACCTCGCCGCTAGCGTGAATCACCACGTCCTCCAGGGAATTCCGGTCACCTCTGGAAATGTCAAAAACCGCCGTCACCGGGAACTCCAAGCCTTTGGAGCTGTGAACCGTCACGACGCGCACGCTGTCGCCCGCCTCGAGCGGTTCGTCGCCCTCGGCTTCGGTCAGGCGGGCGCGTTCCAGGAATTGCACGGCGCTGCGAACATCGCGTGCGCCCTGCGCCGCCAGTTGATACAGCAAGCCGTCCAAGTTGGCGTGCGATTGCGCCCTAGATGTCAGCCGCGTGCCCAGGAACACCCAGGCGCGCACCAGCAGATCTATCGCGTCGCCACTGTCCTGGATGACCTCCAACAGTTGCCGCAGCCGTGCCGCCTCCGGGAGCGTGGACTGCGCCACGCCCGCCAGCAAGCCGTGACGGTGCGTCAACCAATTCTGCAACTCTTGCACTGGCACGCCGACCCCCGGCAACCTCGAGAGCGCGGCGAGGTTGAGCGGCGTCACGCCGAGCTTGGCGCGCAGCAAGCTCAGCGCGTCCCGAATCTCGCGGCGATCAAAGTATTTTTGGCCGCTCCCGACCAGGAACGGCACGCCCGCGTTGGCAAAGGCTTCCTCCAGCAGCGGCACACTGCCCCTCGAGCGGACCAAAACCGCCATGTCGCTCCACGGTACGCCGGTCGCTCGGATCTCACGCAGGCGCTGCGTCAACAGAGTCGCTTCAGTCACCCTGGCTTCCGCTAGGCTCGAGGCCTCGAAAATGTGGAGTTCTGCCCTCGGCTCGTCGTCGCTGTCCTTGCGCCCGGACTGTACCGCCGCCGGTAAACCTAATTCCGAAAATTCCGGGAATAACGATTCCGCTAGTGAAGAGTAAAACCGGGACAGACTGCGACCGTGGCGGTACGAAACCGTCAGTGGCTCGAGCCGTCTGGCGCTCTGGTACACGTCCAGGAAGGCGTTCACGTCCGCGTCGCGGAAGGCGTAAATGCTCTGCTTGGCATCGCCGACCAGCAGCGTGCGCGGTAGCTGCAAGCCCTGAAAGATTCGGGCTTGCAGCGGATTCACATCCTGGAATTCGTCCACCAAGAGCAAATGAAAGCGTTCCCGGATGCGCGCCAGAATCTCCGGTGACTCGAGCAGACGCAGGGTTTGCAGTTCCACGTCGGTCGGACCCAAGGCTTTTCCCCCGAGTCGCGCCTCGTACAGCTCACCGACCACGCGGTACAGCGCCAGCAACGACGCCGCCAGCGAATCCGGCGCGTCCTCCGGCGTGAAGAACGGCGCGTAGACCCGCTTGCCGTGCAACGTTTCCAGCGTCTCCAAAGTGCGTTCCCAGCCCCACGCCGCCAGCGCCTCGCCGCCCGGTGCGTCGCTCAGGGCCGCTGCTGCCAACGCGCTCGAGGCGGCTTCCAGAAATAGGTTGTTGCTCTCGCCCTCATCCAGATAGGTGAACTCCGGGTCCAACCCGAGCGCGGGCGCGTTCAAACGCAGCAAATCCCGGTAAAAACCGTGAATCGTCGTGATGACACTCGAGCCGATCTCCCTGAGCGCCCGCCGATACGGTTCTGGGCTGGGTGCGGTGAAATGCAAATACTTTCCCGTCTCGAGTACCTCGCGCAAACCCGCCCGCAAGCGCTCCCGCAAATCCTGCGCTCCAAGGCGCGTGAACGTCACCGCCGCGATGCGCCGCGACGGGGTGTGACGCAATGCCTCCAGGTACTCGAGCACCAGACTCGTGGTCTTGCCGGTCCCGGCGGACGCGGCGCGCACCTCGAGGATCGGCGGGCGCTGATTCACTGCGGTGAATCGTCAAGGCTTAGGCTTGTCATCTTCATCTCTCGGTGTTTCCGCAGGCTTCTCGTCCTTTTCTGGTAAGCGGCTCCCTAAGAAAAGGCGAGCCAGTCCGCCCAGCAAGGCTGGAGCGATCAGTAAGCCGCCACCGACAGGGTCTCCCATAAATATACGAATGATGCCGGGGACACCGAACACAAAGATCAGCAACGTGGCAATCGCTTGACCCCTAAAGGCGAGATTGCGATCTGCGGTGTCCTGGGCTAGTTCGCTATTGACTTGGCGCTCGAGCAGGTTGCGGTTGAGCTGTCCCCAGGCTTTGAAGTCCTCAAAGATGTCTTTGGCACTGCCAGGAACGATTTTATCAAATTCTTGGAGGGTTCTTGGATGAGGAATCGGACCTCGGTACTGCTCGGCAATGATCTTGACTGCCTGACGTACCTGGGGGTTCTCTTTAGCTAACTCGATCACTTCTGGAGGTAAATCAGCGGGCAACGCTATCTCTGCGGAACCGTTTTGATCGGCTGAGTCACCATTTTCTGTAGGCATTCGTGTCTATTGTTTTACCACGGTTTCAGCTTTGGAGAAATTGTCCATCGCTGCTTCCAAATCTGCCCAGACGCGATTCCAAGAGTCCGCCGCCGCCAGCGCTGTTTCTCGTTGGTTCGCCGGAATACGGATGCGGCTACCACGTAAAAGTTTTGGCTCGAGGTTAAAGATACTGAGCGCTCCACTCAACACGATGTTTTCACGATTGCGTTTCACACAAATCACTAGAATGAAATATACATTTTTTTTGATTGTTTGATAGCACCTAACCAACAATCGTCTTACATAACTCTGTCAATCCGCCACGCGGCACAGATCCCGGTAGCTGCAAACCCGGCAGTGAAACCCCGGCGAGGCTCGCACCACGCCGTTCTGCAAATCCTCCCGCACCCGCTCGAGGGTTTTGTTCGCCGTCTCGAGTCGCCGTTGGGCGTAGGGTTTGCTGAGGTCAAACGGGCGCTTCGGTGGGTTGCGGAAATCCATAACCATCAGGTTGACCAGCACGCCCTGATTCAGCCAGGCTTGCGCGAACCACCATTCGCGGTGACGGTTCTCCTGCATCAGTGCCTCGTAGCCCTCTTCCACGTTGTCCACGACACGATAGATTTCCACCAGCCTGACCTTGCCGCTCGGGTCCTCGCGCAGGCGCACGCCGTCCATGACGTACTCGATTCCCTCGAGCATTTCTTTGTGCGCCAGTTTGATCCCAGTCACGTCTGGCAAGGGCGGAACCCTGGATTCGACACTCGCCTCGAGCTGTACCCGGAAGGCGGGCGAGAGTTTCTCTAAAATCGGTTTGTGTTCCTCCGGGGCGACCTCGGCGGCGGACTTCCCTGAGTTGCGCCACAGGTTGCTGCGTTGCCGCCGCGCCCAGCCGTCCAAGAGATCGCCGGGAACCAGCCCGGACCCGCCTCTGGGTGCGGGCAAGCGCGCTTCTGCCCAGGCGCGAACTCCACAAACGGCGAAGCGTTCCAGGTCGGTGGCGCGGGTCACCTCTTGGAAACCGACCTCGTGGCTTTCCAGGAGTTCTTCCAGTGCGTTTCCGGCGCGGGCGTGGGTGAGTTCCAGATGGCTGGCGGTCACGGGCGGGTCAGTTTCCAGCCGCGCCCCGAGTTGCGCCAGTCGCGGGTGTGGCCGCAAACTGGAGCCGCGTTCTGCCCGAGGGTACGACAAGTTGGTGGCGTCGTCGGCTCGAGTCAGCACGTCGTACAGGGTGCTGTCTTCCAGCCCGACGAGGCGCTCCGGCAGACCGGGCGTGCCGCGCAAGAGTTCTGAGAGTGCGCGGCGCTCGTCTTCCGGGATGAAGAAATCCTCGGGTTCGCCGCTGCGATACGCGCCGTCCACGGCGTTGGTGACGAAGACGCGGTTGTAGCGCCGCCCGCTGATTTCTTCGGGGCTGAGGACGGCCACGCCGCGCCCGGCGTCCGGGTGCGGTACGGTCACGCTGCCCAACAAGCTCCGCAACCAATCCGAGAAGACGGCTCCGTCCAGAGCGACACTGCTCAAAGTCTGACCACCGAGAATCCGCGCCGCTTCGCGGGCCGTGACTCGAGCCGAGTCGCGCAATCGGGTGTCGGTCACAACGCTCTCCAGCAGCCCTTCGAACCACTCGAGCATCCTGGTTTCCGACGCGACCGGCGGCGCACCGAGGCGTTGGATTCGCAGCAGCGCGTCCAGGGCTTCGGGGTCGTCGCTGAGGAGCGGGTAGGCGGCCGCACCCGCCGCGATCCCCCTGGATTCCAACGTGTCCGCCAGTCGCAACAGAGCGGGTTCCAAGCGCGCCAGCGTGCGAAGCTCCCGCGCCGGGTAATCGCGCACGCCAGCGCCCAGGAGCGCGTCCAGCACGCGGCCTTCCGGGGTCTCGAGCAGGCTGCCCAGGGTTTCCGGGGCGACCGGCACGGCGTACTCTTTCGCCAGCGCCTCAAGGACGCGCATCGCGGCCGGGTTCGGCACGACAATCGCCATGCTCTGCGCCCGCTCGCCATCGTGCAGGGCTTGTTTAATCTGCCGTAGCACCCCTCGAGCCTCTGAGACCGGATTGGGATGCACCCGCAAGTTGACGCTGACCGGCAAACCCGACCAGGGTTTCCCCGTTCCCTCGAGGCGCTTCCGGCGGGCGTTCAACTTTTGCGCGATCACCTCGAGTTCCGATGCCCGCGTCGGGTGTGCCCAGGCTTCGTGCCCGGTGTCCGGCGCACCGCCCGGCAGCGTGACGAGGGCGCTCAGGGCAATCTCGGAAAGGGTTTTTATCGCCTCGAGTTCTGATTTCACCAGGGCGCGATAGCCGTCCACGATCAGATGCGCCCTGAGCGGTAGGGCAGTCAGGTTCAACAGGTTCGTGGCTCGGGTACGAACGTCGTCCAGATCTTGCAAACCCTGGTCTTCGAGCAACTGTTGGTAGTGGCTGAAGACGCCCGCCAGCGTTCGCTGGTACGGGTCGGCGCTCTCCGGCGGTACGGTGTCGAAGCGCTTGCACTCGGCGATCGCGCGGGCGTAGAGCCGGGCCTCGCCGGGATTGATCGGACGCGCCAGAACCGCTTCCAACGCCCTGGCCGTGAGTGCCACGCGACCGGGGTTCAGCACCACAGCGCGGTTCTCGCCCAGACGGTCCAACATGCGGTAACAGACGTTCTGAAGATTCGTGACCTCCACCCCGACGCTCGCCCCGCCAGCCGCCAGCCGCTCGAGCCACAGGTCGCGCTGATTCGGCAGGGTCAGTACAATCACCCGTTCGCCCGCCCGTGCCCGCTCGAGCGCGAACCCCACGGCGGCCGTGGTTTTGCCGCTCCCAGCGGGTCCGCTCAGCAGGGTCGTCGTCGCGGTCACGCGGACAGGCTAACAGGAAAGGGTGAAGCTGTCAGGATGGTCGTGCGCCGTGAAGCGGAGATCGCCGCTTGGGATACCGTGCGCGACTCGAGCGGTAATGAGGGAACGTGAGGCTTGCCTCGCCCAACTTACCCGCCCAAGAACTTTGTAACGAGCCAGGATTCTCAAGCCGTGTACTACCTCTGAGTTCGGCACCGTCAGGTCACTGTTTCAGGACAAGAAAATTGGTCTGCGACGCAAACGCGAGCTAGCCGAATCATGGGGTTATCGGTAGAGCAACCGTCTGTCGTACAGCCTTTTTGAAGCTCGAGTGATAAAATTCAGCCGTCAACTCGATCTGCTCGCCTTTTTCTTCACACCTCGTCTGGCGGGCGTCAGGAGCCTGCTGTGCGAACCGTGAACGTCGAAGACCTCGAGCCGAGCCGCTTTGCCCCGTTCGGGCAGTACGCCAACCTGACGCAGCCCGAGGGTCTGCACCTTGGCGGTACGCCGATTGCCTTTTTCCGCGATTTCCTGCCGCTGGAACTGGGCGGGAAGAGTCCCGTTTTCTCCGTCTGTCGCGTCCAACCCAGGGTCGCCGTGATTGATGTCATGGAGCATCACTCCTTCACCGGCGAGGGCATCCTGCCGCTAGACGGCGACGTGCTCGTTCAAGTGGCTCCGGCCACCCCTCGAGACGCCGGGTTTCCGTTCGCGGAGATCAGGGTGTTTCGCGTGCCACGCGGTACGATGCTGTGCATCCGCCCCGGCGTCTGGCATCACGCCCCGTTCACGCTGAACGGCGAAACCGTCAACGTCATGATCGTGCTGCCGGAACGCACCTACGCCAATGATTGCCCGGTGATGGGGTTTTCTGAAGAGGACAGAATTCAGATCGCGGTTGATTGATTGGGGCGGCTGTTTTTAAAATTGCAGAATTTGAACTAGGCTGTGCCGATGCGCGTCCTGGTCTGTACCCTCGAGGCGGCACGCTCCAGAAAGTCCTTGTCAGTCTGTGAGAGCGCGTGACCGCTCAGGGAACTCGCGCCGATCTGCACGCGGCTGCCCTCGAGTTGGGGTTTGACGCGGCGGGCTGGGTGAGCGCAACCGTGGATGCCAGAGATGTGCAGGGCTTCCAGAGCTGGCTCGAGGCGGGTCGGCAGGCGGGCATGGCGTATCTGCCCCCCAGCCTGCCGCGTCGCGCCGATGTCACGACGAGCTTCGCGCCCGCCCGGAGCGCCCTGGTATTGATGGTCTCGCACAATCACCCTGACCCTGGAACGCCGAGCGGTGGTACGAGAGTTGGTCGCGTGGCGCGGTACGCTTGGAGCCGCGATTACCACGCAGTTTTGAAACCCGTGCTGAAGAGGCTCGAGGAAGTTGCGGCAGGGGCCGGAGTGACGGCGAAAGGCTTCGTGGATCACGCGCCGATTCTGGAGCGCGGCTTTGCCAATCGCGCCGGACTGGGTTGGCGCGGACGCTCGAGTCAGACGATCAGCACAGAGTTAGGTGCGCTGACGACGCTAGCGGTGCTACTAACCGATCTCGAGCCGCTGGAATTGGAAGCGGGGCACGCGGATCGTTGCGGGCGTTGCACCGCTTGCGGGCGCGATTGCCCGACCGCCGCGATTCTGGACGACCGCAGTTTGGACAGCCGCCTGTGCATCGCCTATTACACCGTGGAGCATCGCGGGAGCGTGCCGTTGGGCTTACGCGCCAGATTCGGCGATCATCTGTTCGGCTGCGACGATTGCCTCGAGGTTTGCCCGTGGACGACCCACGCTGGCCGCTTTTCCAAGCTGCTCGAGCCAGACCCGGAACTGGCGCACCCAGATGTTGAAGGCTGGTTCCTCAGCTCAGGGCACGCCTTTGAAAAGCAGTACGGCGACACGGCGTTTTCACGGGCGCGACGCAAGGGCATGGCGCGCAACGCCGCCCTGGTACTGGGTAATCTGCGCGACGAGGCGCATCTGTGGCTGCTGGAACGCGGCGCGGCAGACTTGGGCTGGGAGGTACGCGAAGCCTGCGCTTGGGCGCTCGGACGGTTCGGGGAAAAGGGCGTGCGAACCCTCGAGTCGCTCCGATCCGATCCCGACGAGCGCGTGCGAGCTACGGCGCTGGCGGCGCTCGAGGGGAAATTCGCCTGAGCGGAGCAAGTTGACTTTGATCTCGAGACCTGAGCTTTCAAGTCAAAGGCAGGGGCAACTCGTTGGAGAAAGCTCCCTCACCCACGCCTATGTGCGCCATCAACCCAGGGAGGGGCGAAAGGGCTGACAGGCTCGAGGGTTCGGAGCCTGGACTCGAGATTCCCAACCTCAAGTCTCGCGGCCTGGCTGACCCTGGCTTGGCGGGCGAGCGTTTAGAATCGCCGCGTGCCCCGTTCCGTGATCGCCGCCGGTTTCCTCAGTTTTTTCCTGCTCGGCGCGATTCAATCCCTGTACGGACCGGCTCAGTTCGCGTTGCGAGCCGCGTTCGGCGTTTCCCCGAGTCAGGTTGGCGTGTTCCTGAGCGCTCTGTTCGCGGGCAGCGTCTCCGGGGTCGTATCGTACCCGGTCCTTGAGCGCTTGCTCTCCAAATACGGTCTCTCCAAACGCGGTGCGCTGCTGGTCTCGAGCGGGCTGCTGGCGCTGGGTTGCGCGGGTGTGGCGAGTTCAACCTTGTGGGGGCTGGCCCTGCTGGCGGTATTCCTGACCGGATTGGGCTACGGCGGGGCGAACATTGGCTTCAACACGCTGTTCTCGAGGGGCTTTGGGTCACGCAGCGCCAGCATGACGAATCTGCTGCACGCGGTCTTTGGGATTGGCAGCATCGGCGGGCCGCTCCTGGTCGGCGGGTTGCGCGGAGATTTTCGCGGGCCGTTCTGGATCGGGGCCGCCTGCGGCGTGGCGCTGCTGGGATTATCGCTCAACCTTCGCCGCACCTCGAGCGACGGTGCCTCGGGTGAATTGGTGACCGAATCCGCAACTGAATCCTCGAGTGGCAGCTTCCGGGTCACGCCGGGCTTACTGCTGTTCACGCTGTTGTTTCTGGTCTACGTCGTCGTGGAAGTTGGCGCATCCAGCTCCGAACCGCGTCACTTAAGCGACGCGCTCGGGTTCACGCCGCAGAACGCCGCATTTATCAACTCCCTGTTCTGGGGCGGGTTGACCGTGGGCCGCCTGATCGGGGCGAGCCTCGGGTTGCGGGTCGCCGCACCGCACTTGGTTCTGGGCGCGGCTGCACTGGTGGCCGTCAGTCTGCTGTTGACCCACCTCTCAGGCTTCGCGCCGGTGGCGTACACGCTGGCCGGGTTGGCCTGCGGTCCGATCTTTCCGACGGCGCTGGTCTGGTTGACGCGGGTCGTGCCGGGCGGGGCGGCGGCCACCTCGGTCGTGGTGGCTGCCGCCAGCGGCGGTGGGATCGTTGCTGCCCAAGCGGTCAATCTGATCGCCAGGGACGCCAGCACCATTCCGGGAGCGCTCAGCCTGTACGCGGGGCTGCTGGTCGCGGTCGTGATCGCCATTCGCTGGCAGACTGTGGCCTACGCGACCGCCAAAACGTGAATTCACCGCTCGAGACCACCAGGAGGAACCACCCGTGCCCGAATTTTCTGACGAGACTTTTCCTTACCAGGCTGTGCTGTTCGACATGGATGGGACGCTGACCGACAACGCCAGGTTTCACACCCAGGCATGGCTCGAGTTTTTGAAGGTGCGATTTGCCTATGCGTTGGAACCGACCGATCACCGGGTCCACGGTGGCAAGACCAAGTTCATCCTGGAAACCGTACTGGAGCGGAATTTCACCGATGCCGAGGCGCTGGAATTGCATCTAGAAAAAGAGTCCCTCTACCGCGAGATTGCCGCCGGTCAGATTCAGCCGGTGCACGGTTTGGGCGCGTACCTCGAGTTTCTGAAGCGCCGGGATGCCCAGACCGTCCTCGTGACCAGTGCCGACGCGCTGAACACCAAGTTCGTGCTGGACGCCCTGGATTTGCAAGACACCTTCACCGTGCGGGTGTTGAGCGAGGACGTGAAGCGTGGGAAGCCCGATCCAGAACCATTTCAGCTCGGTGCGACTCGAGCCGGAGTTCTGGCCACGCGCTGCCTGTCGCACGAGGATTCGATTGCGGGCGTGCAGAGCGCGTCAGCCGCCGGAACCACGGTCTGCGCGGTGCAAACTTGGCTGACCGAACTGGCGCTTTTGGAGGCGGGCGCAAAATATGCCGTCAAGGATTACGCCCAGTGGCTCGAGGTGCTGGCGTGAACCTGAGCGACCCCAGACGCGCCAGCATTGCGGATGCGACAGCGGTTCGTGACTTCGTGCGGGCGTCGTACGCCAAGTGGGTTCCGGTCCTCGGACGCGAGCCGCGCCCGATGCGAGCCGATTACCAGAGCGCCGTGCGAGACCATCTCGTCTGGCTGTTCGGCGACTCGGGCGGGCTGGTGGCGGTGCTGGAACTCGTGCCGAAGCCGGATCACCTGCTGATTGAAAACGTCGCCGTGGCGGTCACGCATCAGAAGCAGGGCATCGGCTCTCAACTGATGGCGTTCGCGGAACTCGAGGCGCGGCGGTTGGACTTGCCGGAATTGCGCTTGTACACCAACGAACGAATGCTCAGCAATATCGCGCTGTACGTGAAACTGGGTTACGTGGAAACCCACCGCGAACTGTTCGCGGGTTCGGACACGAAGGGCGTTTACATGACGAAACACCTGAGTTAATCGAACTCCGAAACACAGAGCGCCGCACGCTGGCTTCACCTCGAGACCGAACGCCCTTTCACCGCTCGCTGCGGGTCAGGAGGCAGCGAAACGGATTGCCCTTCAGCGCGAGAAACGTCTTCTTGAGCCTGATGCTCGAGTGGCTGGGTCTGTCGTGCCAAACTCCCACAGGTGAACTGGTACCTCGAGGTCATGACACTCAAAAGTTCACCCACCGAACAGTTCCATCAACGCCTCACCCCGGCTCGAGCGGCGATGAAATACCTGGCGGCCGCTCCGGTTGGATTCCAGCAGACCGGCATTTCTGAGTCGGGAGACATGGTAGCTCGCGCCGCTCTCCGGGACGCTCAGGCTGGTCGCTAGGTCTCGGGTGGTGCGCGGAGCGTGGAGCAGCGTGAAAACTCGAGCGGTTTGTGCGCCGAGAAGCTCGGAGAGTTGATTGCCCGGTTTTGGTTCGCCCCAGAGCGTCAACGCGCCCCGTGCGGGATAGATCAGGGTGGGTTGCCAGGGTTCGGAGTCAATCCCCATCGTTTTCGGGGTGACGAACACGCTGGGGATCAGAAGCACGCCGCGCCCGTTGAGCTTCACGGTGTCGTGCAGGCTGTTAGTGCGTTCCAACGCGCCGTCCCGGTAGATCAGATTGGCGTGCAGGTTGTTCAGCATCGCTTCGGGTCCGGCCAGTGCCAAGACCTTGGATCGTTCGTTGATGTCAGCTTCCAGCAGTGCGCGAAGTTGTCCCCAGTGCGGCTCGAGGTTGTGTTGCCAGTGCGATTCAAGAAGACTGGAGAGGTGTGCCAGCGCCTCGCGTGGGTGGTGCAGGAAGATTCTGGCGGCTTCGGGAACGTGACGCTCCAAGCCCCACATTTTCAGGAGTTCTGCCCGCACGACCTTTTTCGGGGTGGTTCGTAAGCGTTTAAGTTCGTCTTCCAGGTTTGGGAAGGCTACGGCTGGTGGCGGCGTTAGGAAGTCCGGCATGTACCCGCTGGGGCGCATCAGACTGAACAGTAACGTCCGATCTTCCTGGCTTTTGGGAAGCTGTCGGCGCAACCAGGTTGCGTGCAGTGCGGCTCGAGTTTCATCTTGAAGGGTGAATAGGCTGGCGACGCATTCCCACAGCGGCGAGATCGCAAAGCGCAGGCGGCTCAGGTCTCGAGGGGAGAGGATGAAGCGCATCAAGTATAGAGTAATTCAAATTTTCTTGAATTCGTGACACGGTGAATATAACTCCGTACAGTCCTTGTGTGACTCGCGCTGAGCGGTTGCTACCTGAGGTGATCGCGCTATTTGGTACGCGCTGTCCGCTCTCGAGACTGACTGATAACGGCATGATTCGGCTCAGTCATGTTTGGGTCGTAGACACACGGTATCGTCACCTGACCACACCGAACTCGGTACTTCGCGTCCTGTACGCCCCATCCAGAGGTGTTCTATGAATCAGTCCGCCACGTTTCGTGCTCTTCACCAATCACCCCTATCGCCGCTGGTGCTGCCCAACGCCTGGGATGCCTCGAGTGCGCGAATCATTGAGCTGGCCGGGGCAAAGGCGGTGGCCACGACCAGTGCCGGGATCGCCTGGGTGCACGGGTACGCCGACGGGCGGGGTTTGACGCGTCAAGAGATGCTAGCCGCCCTAGCAAGAATCGTGTCCTCCGTGCGAGTCCCGGTCACGGCTGACATTGAAGGTGGCTACGGCGCGGGGAGCCTTGATGATGTGACTGCGACCGTCAAAGCCGTGCTGGAGCTGGGCGTGGCGGGCATCAATCTCGAGGATTCTCCGGGGCCCGATGGAAAGCCGTTGTTGACGGCAGAACACCAGTCTGAACGAATCAGAGCGGCGTCACTCGAGGCTGGGACGGACCTGTTCATCAATGCGCGTTGCGATGTCTACCTGTTTGGAGTCGGTCAGCCCGAAACGCGTTTCGCGGAAACGGTGCGTCGCGCCAGGGCGTATGTTGCGGCGGGCGCGGCTGGTGTGTTCGTCCCTGGTGTGACTGACCTTAAAACTATCACTGAGCTGGTGTCAGCCATTCCCGCGCCACTCAACATCATGGTGGCTTCGGGAAGCCCGAACGTCGCGGAGTTAGCGCGGCTCGGTGTGGCTCGAGTCAGTGTCGGGTCCGGTCTGGCTCAGGTAGCTCTGGAGGCGACGCGGCGAGCGGCACAAGAGCTGTTGGAGCGGGGAACCTACGATTGGCTCCACGAGAGCTTGGCGTTTCCAGAAGCCAACGGGCTGTTTCGGTGAGCCTCAGGCCGGTCTGACGAGGCTCTCAAAAAGCATCAGCGGATTGCCGTCCGGGTCGAAGAAGCCAGCGTACTTGACCATGCCGGGCAGCACTTGCGTCTCGCCGTCGAAGGGCACGCCGTGCGCCTCGAGCTGGGCGCGTGCCGACTGGATATCCTTGACACCGAAGGTCAGTACAACGCTGCCGCGAGGCGTGACCTGTTCCACCTGTGACAGTCCAATGTTGACGCCTGGGATGGTTGTGGCCAGTTCGCTCCAACCGATCTCTGGCATCTCGTACAGGAATTTGAAACCAAGCTTTTCCTGATACCATTTTATGGCGGCTCTATAGTCGCTGACGCTCACGGAGCAGGTGAGTTCTGGGATGAATTGCAGGTCGGGGGCTGAAACCGTGGGATTGGGTGCAGTCATGGCGTTCTCCTTTTGGTACTATTTTTATAGCAAATCGGCGACATTATGTCAAGAGCGAAATGAAAACCCGTCCAATCACCCCCACCCTCGAGACGCTGACTCACCACCGCTGGGCCATCCCGATCCTGGCGCTGCTGCACAGCGAACACGGCGCAAAATTCGTGCTGATCGCCAACCGATTGCAACTCAGCCGCGACGCCCTGAGCCGTAGCCTGACCGCGCTGAGCGAACTCGGCTGGGTTAGACGCAATCCCGGCTACGGACACCCGCTTCGCCCCGAATACCTTCTGACCAGTGCCACCCTCGGCCCGCCGTGTCAGGCGCTCGTGGATTGGCTCGAGGGGCATGAATTAGCGGAAGCCCTGCTGAAGAAATGGAGCTTGCCCGTGCTGCTGGCCACCCGGAATGAGTCGCGTTTTACCGGACTACAACGCGCTCTGGACGGCATCACGCCGCGTGCCCTGACCCTGACCTTCGAGGAACTGCTTCAGCACGATCTGATCCGCCGCGAGGGACGCGATTACAGCCTCACCCGGCTTGGACTCGAGGGGGCTAGCCTTGCCAGTGGGTTGCAATCGGCGCTCGAGTCGGCTGAGGGAGACTAGACCGCCACGATCATGGCAATCGCGCCCAGGGTCAGGACCGCGCCCGCCACCTGCGGCCTGGAGAATCGCTCTTTGAGCAGCGCCACCGCGAGAATCACCGTCACCATCGGGTACAGGCTGCTCGAGACGGCGCTGATGTCCAATCGTCCCGCCTGCCCGGCCAGCGCGAAGAACACGTTCCCCAGGCTGTCGCAGACCCCAGCCAGAAGCGCGAACCAGAGCACCGCCGGTTCAAGGCGAATCTGGCGTTGCAGCGCGGCGTACCCGAAAAACAGCAACATGGACGTGATCCGGGCGACCACCAGCGACCAGCTCACATCGGCGTGCGAAAACTGGGCGCTCAGACTGAAGAACACGCCAAACGCCAGGCCGCTCAGCACGGCGGGCAGTAAGGCTTTCGGGAAGCCTCGAGTCTGCGGCGCGTCGTCCGACCTCGAGATCAACCAGACGCCGACTGAAGCGATCACGAAGCCCAGCCATTTCAGCGGGTTCGGCGCGCCCTCGGTGGCGGCGCTCACCAGGACGCTGACGGCGTTCGCCAGCACGGCCGTGATCGGCGCGGCAATCCCCATCTGACCCGTGGACAGCGCCCGGTACAACAAGAAAATACCGAGCGCCCCAAAAATCCCGACCAGCACCCCGATCAGCGCGTCGCCAGCCGTCGGAACCGGTGAACCCTTGAAAACGGCCACCAGTACCAGAAAAACCACGCCGACCGGGTTGGAAATCAGCGTCACCGCCAGCGAGCTAACTCTTCTGGCCCCCATGCCGCCGCTGAAATCGCCGCCACCCCACGAGAGTGCGGCAGCTCCTCCCCACAGAGCCGCAGTCAAATCAGAGTTCACACCCGCAGTATCTCACAATCAACCCAAAGCGATAAAGGGCGATCTTCAGTAACACGAATCTATAGTTTTGTCTCGAGATCAGGAGATTCTGCGTTGCCCCGCCTCAGGCTGCGTTTCAAGGCGCGCACCCCACCGTCCAGCACGCTGATATTCTCTGTCCCCGCCGCTTGTAGGTACGCCCCCGCCAATTCGCCCCGCGTGCCCGTGCCACAAACCACGACGACCCTCGCGCCCACCGGAATTTCCGGCGTCGCACCATCCTCCAACTCAGAGAGCGGCACGGTCACGACCCGGAGGTCGGTCAGCTTGGAGAGCGGTGCGGCGGCCGCCTCGAGTTCGTCACGCACGTCTATCAGAATCGCGTCCTCTGGGATGTCGGTCGGGGCGAGGCGTTGCATGGGGCTATTAAAACCCCGATCCGACGAGCCGCCGGTTGTCTCGAGTACCTCAGGCCTCCCCGCTCGAGTTGATTGTCCCCAGCGCCACCCGCTAGAATTTCTCCATGAACGAACAGACCATGAAAATTGGCCCGCTCAGCGCCCCGAAAAATCCGCCGCGTCTGGCGGGCTGGTTGGTCGGCATCGCCGTGTTCGCCGGGTTCGTGTACTGGACGGCTGATTCCTTCTTCCCACAGCGTGAGCTGACGGCCGAAGCCATGCTGGTGAAATTAGCCCTGGCGGGGCTGACCTTCGTGGTCGGTCTGTGGCTAATGCACATCAACCACAACTGAGCGAAAAGCTCTGAAATATCAACGAGGGGCTTCTCACAGAAGCCCCTCGAGTATCTTTATTTATTCAGCAGAAAACACCATGGACACTCAAACAGTGACTGCCTTCATCACCTCGAGTCTTTCCATGGCGGGGTTACTCTCGGTCCGCCAATCAACTCGAGCCATCACGCTCGACGCGGTTGGTATTTGACAATCATGATCCCAGACCGGGTCGGTTTGGCTTCGATCAAATCCAGGCGTTTTAAAGTGCCCTCCGCGAACAGCGGCTTGCCTTCGTAAGCCACCACATTGTGAATGTATAGCGTGAGTTCATCTAGCAGATCGTGTTGGAGCAAGGCGTTGACTAACCTTGGACTGCCCTGCACCGCGATGTTCTTGCCGGGTTGGTTTTTGAGCTTGCCAATTTCCTGTACCAGGTTACCGCGAATCAAAGTGATGTTCTGAGCGTTGCCCCATTGCACCTGGCTCAAGGTTGTGGACACCACATATTTCGGCGTGTGGTTCAGGAACTGGGCAAAGCCCCCGTCAGGTGCATCGTCTGGCATACCCGGCCAGTACGCCGCCCACTCCTGATACGTCACCCTACCCATAAGAATTGCCTCCACCGTCGGTAAGAACGCACCAAGTTCCGCGCCCATATCCTCGTCGAAAGTTTCTTGCCATTGACCGGGGTTTTCGGCAACACCATCCAGGGTAATAAAAAGTCCGGCGACTACTTTTCGCATAGTTGATACTCCTTCGTTGCGGCAATACGCTCTCGTCCTTGAAACGCACTCTGCCCCAACTGGCTTGGAGTATAAGAATCCTGGGAAGCGTCGTCTTGTACCGAAACGACACCGATCACCGCTTGAGGCTCAGAGCTGCGTCCATCGCTCGAGCAACGCGCTGGAGTACCAGGTTTTAGCGCTTTGATTCCTGGGCCCTGAGCGGCGCATGCAGCCAAGCACCATCGGCGATTCGGGCAGGCGTACGACCGACCAAGTGTCGGAGCATTCTCGTCAAGTGAGGCTGATCTGTATATCCCAGGTCGTGAACAACATCAGGGATCGCGCTTCCAGCTTCAATCAACGCGACCGCTCGACGCGCTCGTTCGATGGTCTGAACAGTGCGGTGTGACAACCCAGTGGCTTGTAGAAAGCGCCGCTGCAAGGTGCGGGCGGTGGCGGGGCGCTCGAGCAGTTGACCGCTCAGCAGGGGTTCGACGGTTGGCTCAAATCGCAGCAGCCCGAGGCGAATCAGGCGTTCGACGAAGGCATCCACGTCATCAACGTCTGGGACAGGCAGGGCGCGGTCATTCAACCAGAACGTTCTTCCCGTGGTGGACAGGATCGCGTGCCGGTCCAAAAGATGAGTCGGTGGCAGCGCCGGGACGTAGACACCTAGCTTGAAAGTGATCCCTAAAAACGCGGCGTTCTCTGGGGCGTGCGCGACGGTCGCTTTAGTTTCCGGTCCGCGCATCATGACGCTTGTCGTTCCTTGCTGGCGTGTAATAACCAATTCCGACAAACTGACAGCCAGCGAAGTGAACGACCTGGGCTGAGTACTCTGAGAACGCCAGATGGTTTCGACCAAAGGTGAACCGGATTCTTGGCTCTCGACCGTGAAGACCATGTCACCTCCGAGGTGATGCGGCCCATTCTAGCCAGACAAGATCAAGCCGTTCTCGCTTCAAGCGTAGCGATTATTTATGACTTCGGAAACCACACAAAGGACGCCGCGTGAGCAATCCGTTCAACTCAAACGGCGACTACCTTCATCGCCTCGAGCTTTTCCAGGGCGGCATTGACATCCAACTGCCAGTCGGCTCGAGCCATGAACGGTTTGAACCCGAGGGTGTGGTTGATTCGCAGCATCGGTGCGTTGCTGTCGGCATTGCCGGTGCGGATGCGGTCCACGGTCGGGCGTTCGTTCAAGATGCGTTCAATCATCACAGATTTCAGCCACGCGCCGATGTTGTGCCCCCGGTATTCTGGGATGACGCCCGTGCCCCACTGGTTGACGACGTGCGGTCGGTTCGGGTGGAAACCCGTCTGGGTGTAGCCCGCGAAGCGTCCGCTGCTGCGTTCCTTGGCGTACAGCATCCACCATTGAATGCCGCGTTTCTGCATCTGCTCAGATTCGATCCGTAAATCCTCGGGTTTGACCTTCCAGTCGTTGAACTCCAAATCGCCGCGCGGCGCGGTGTTCATGACCTCGAAGAGGTTGCAAATCGCCTCGAGGTCAGCCTCCGGGTACTCGCCCTCGTACCAGCCGATCTCAAACAGGTCGCTCGGCGCTTCGCGGATCGAGGCTTCCATAAAGTCGCGGTTCAGCTCCGTGAAAAGAAGCTGATTGGTGTGCTCTTCCAACCCGAGCTTCGCGCCGATCCACTCGGCGAAGGCGTGTCCGGCCGGGACGCGATCGGCAGTACCCGTGAATAACTTGGTCTTACCCGCATCCCTGGAGACCTCGAGCACGGATTGCAGCAAGGCCCGGCCGATCCCTTGACGGCGATGGCTGGGGGACACGTCCACATCGAATCCGCCAAGGTGCGGATTATTTTCGTCTTCCTTTTCCCAGCCGACGCCCGCTGCGCCAACAATCTCTGCACCTTTGCTGACGACGAACGTGTAGAACTGACCTTTCGGCGACGGGTTACGCCACCCGATCAGACGCTCCTCGAAGGGAATGGGCGGGTCATCTGGGAGCTGCTCAGCTCTGACAGCATTGTAAAAGTCGTGCAGCGGCCGGGCTTCGTCATCGGACAGGGAGACCAGGTCAATCGCTCGAGGGTTCATGGGCATACGCTAGTGTAGCTGTCCGGGAAAGGCATCGGCGCAATGGCGTATCTTCGCCGCCCGCTCGAGACAGGTTTTGTATGTGGAGTCTGCGCTGTGGCTCGAGCGGATCTCAAGGTCTGGACTTGGCGACTGCCCCGCCTCGAAGCCGACAATCTGATGGGGCGGTATATTGAACAGCCATGAAGATCGAACGCATTGAACTCCGCGAGTTCGCCATGCCAATGAAAACCCCGTTCGAGACCTCGTTCGGCATGACGCTGGAACGCCGCATGATCCTGGTGGCCGTCTCAGGGGGGGGATTGACGGGTTACGGTGAGGTCTCCTGCAACGAGACGCCAGGCTACAGCTACGAGACGACCGATACCGCGTGGCTGATGCTGAACGAGTTCTTCGTGCCAGCCGTGCTGGGGAAAACCTTGAACCACCCGAGCGACCTCGAGGGGCTGTTCAAGCCCTTCCGGGGACATCCGTTCGCCAAGGCGGGCCTGGAACTGGCGCTCTGGGATTTGGCGGCGCAGGCGGCTGGGCAACCCCTGTGGAACTTCATCGGCGGCACGAAAACGGACTTGCCGGTTGGCCTCAGCATTGGTATCAAGTCCAGCCCGGAGGCGCTGGCGGCCTTCGTGACGGAACAAAAGGCGATGGGGTACAAGCGTTTGAAGCTGAAGATTGGACGCGGGCGCGATGTCAGCTTTGTGAAGGCGGCTCGAGACGCGATCGGCTGGGATACGAACCTGACCGTGGACGCCAATAGCGATTACACTCTGGACGACATTGACTTGCTGCGTGAGCTGGACCAGTACCGCTTGCAGTACATCGAGCAACCCTTGGAGAACGACGACATCGTGGATCACGCGACCCTCGCTGAGTCTTTGCAAACACCGCTCTGTCTGGACGAACCGATTCACGGTCTCAGCGATGTCCGAAAGGCGCACGCACTGGGCAGCGGCAAGGTCATCAACTTGAAAATCGGGCGCGTCGGCGGTCACAGCGAATCGCACCGAATCGCCGCCTTTTGCGGCGAACACAAAATTGACCTCTGGTGCGGCGGGATGCTCGAGAGCGGCGTGGGCCGGGCCCACAACGTGGCGCTGCAAACCCTGCCCGCCTTCACGCTGGCGTCTGACACCGCCCCGAGCGCCCGGTACTGGGCAGAGGACATCATCGAACCCGAGATCGTCATGGACGGCGGCATCACGCACCCATTGCCTGGGATCGGCTTGGGTGTGACCCTGCGTCACGACCTGATCGCGCGGCTGACGACTCGAGTTGAAACTCGAAGCGTTTGAACCGCGCTCGAGGTTGACGGTTTAAGCAAGACGGGTCGCTCCAACGTTTGAGGGGTTCGGCTGTGGAGTGTGATCGGCACTTGGCGGTTGGTAAGAATAGCCAGGACTGCGGCACTTAGGGCGCTATATTGCGACTCATGAAGCTTGCCCTGCGCGTGAAGCCCGTCACCGTTGTTGTCGCCACCGCTCTGGTGGTCGTGGCGATGCCTCTTCTCTCGTCGGTCACGGCCCGACCCGTCTACAACGCGATCATGACCTATCAGTACAACCTGCGCGACGACAAGGACCTGCGCGGAACCTGCCTGTACTGCCACACCGACTCAGAGGGCGGCGATTCGTGGAATTCCTTCGGCACGCAGGTCCGCGACGTGTTTTTTGACGAGGGCAACAACCGGGTTCCCGAAACCCTGTACCTGACCCTGAAACGAGACCTGGACAGCGACAAGGACGGCTACCGCGACATCTTAGAGGTGCTCGGGAAGAGCTTCCCAGGGGATGCCGAATCCAAACCAGAGAAAAGCGTTGAGGAACTCGAGGCGGAACTCAAGGCACTGGGCGGCTTGGAGTTCTTCAAACCGAAGATCGCTCGCTAAAAAACCCTCGGCTCGAGGCTCCTCACTAAATCTCGAGCGCCGGAACGTACTGCTCGTCTGCTACGGGCTTCCAGCGCCAGCGGCCAACCAGCAGCATAGTCGCCCAACCGAGCGCGCCAGTCAGCAGGACGACCGCCGTGTACCCGAGCCACGCGCCGTCGTAAGAGCCAAACATCGCGGCCCTGAGGGCTTTCATAGCGTTCGCCAGCGGCAACAGCGGGTGCAGGACCTGAAAGAACGGCGGGGCGAGTTCGATCGGGTACGCCCCGCCCGCCGCCCCGAGTTGCACCACCAACAAGATCACCGCGATCAAGCGTCCGGCGTCGCCCAACACGCTCAGCAGGGCGGTCACGACCGACAGAAACGCCAACGCCGCCACCAGCACGATCAGACTGCTCGAGAGTCCGAAGCTTGGCACGTTCAGCCAGAAGCGCACGGCCAGCATCAGCAGCACGGCTTGGGCCGCGACCAATAAACCCGGCAGCGTGAATTTGGCCAGAATCTTCGCAGGGTGACGCGCCCCGACCGTGCTGGCGGGGAGCTTGTTGAAGGCGAAGACAAAGCTCGTCAGGGTCGCGCCGAACCACAGCGACAGCACCACAAAGTACGGTGTGAAAGCTGTGCCGTTGTCAGCGACTTTGGCGGTCAGTTGCGTTTGCGATTCGACGCTCGCCGCCAGTCCCTTCGCATCACCCGGCAAGGTCTCGAGGCTCAAAGGAATTTTGGCGGTCAAGGTTTTTAATCCGTCACGGAGTTTGGTGGCACCTTCACGGAGTTGGGCGCTGCCGGATTCCAGCCTGCCGCTGCCAGCTTGGAGCGTGCCCAGCCCCGCGCTGAGTTGAGCTGTTTTATTGGCTAGCGTCGTGGCTCCGTTTGCGAGGGCCGTCAGATTTGACTGCGTTGGGAGTTGCGCCGTCATCTGACCCAAGCCAGCGTTGAGCTTCTTCAAGCCGCCCGTGAGCCGCTGCACGCCAGCGTCCACCTGGGCTGCGGCACTCGAGAGGCTGGCGGCTCCCCGGCCCGCTTCAGCCGTGCTCGAGTTCAGGGTTTGCGCTCCGGCCGCCAGTTGATCCGCCCCGTCGCTGGCTCTGGTCAGCCCGACGTTGAAGGCTTGTTGCCCATCAAGAAGCGATTGTGCGCCGAGTGAGAGTGGCGTCAACGCGCCGCTCAGATCGGATGCGTCGCTCGCTAGGTCGCCGAGACCCTGCCGAGCCTGCGGCGGCATTGGAACGGGTTTCAGGCCCGCTTCCAACTGCGCCGCGCCCGCGCTGAGTTTCGCACCGCCCGCCTGCGTCTGGGTCAGACCGGCGCTCAGTTGCGTCGCGCCAGCCTCGAGTTTCGCGCCGTTCGCGGCTAAGGTCTTCAGCCCATCTGCGACTTGCCCACCCGAAGTGGCGAGTCGCGCTGTACCCAAACTCAGTTGCGCCAAGCCGCTGGATAACTTCGCACTGCCATCTTTGACGCCTTGACTCCCCGCTGCCAGCCGCTCGAGGTCGGCGTCCTGCGGGGTTTGGGCGGCGACTGTGCGAATCGCGCCCGCAAGTTTGGCGGTTCCAGCGGTCAGCCGGGTCACGCCGCCGCTCAAGGTTTGCGCCCCGGCGCTCAGTTGCCCCGCACCGCTCGAGGCTTGGCGCAGGCCGTCGCGCAGCTTCGTCGCGCCATCGTCCAGCCCGGCTGTGGCCGTCTCGAGTCTGGCTGCACCATCGCTGAGTTGAGCCGCGCCGCTCCTCAGTTTTTTGAAACCGTCGCGCAACGCTGAGAGCTTCCCCAGCACGCTCTCCCAGCGCCCCTGGCTGAGCTTTTCGCTCACCCCTCGAGCCGCCTCACCCCCGAAGCGCTTGGCCAGGGTGGCCGCGAAGTAGCTCGTGCCCTCGGCGGCGTAAACGGTCAGTTCGCCCTTCTGCGCGAACTCGCCGGACAGGGCATCGTGGCTGAAGGCGGGCGGGATCAGCAGCGCGAAGTACACCTCGCCGCGATTCACGGCTGCCTCGGCCGCTTTGGTGGTGTTGAACTCGTGGAAGTTGAATTTCTTTTCGGCCAGCAGCGTCTTCTTCAAGTCCGCGCCGAGGTCGTACGCCTCTCCCTTGAAGCGCGTCCCGGTGTCGCCGTTCACCAGTCCCACGGGCAGGTTGGACAGGTTGCCGTAGGGGTCCCAAACGCTGCTGAGGTAACTGACCGCGTACAGCGTCGGGGCGAACGCCACCACAAAGAGCGCCGCCCAGAGTAGCGGCCGACCGTGCAGCAATCCGAACTCTAAACGCCACAGGTCGCGCAGGCTGGCTCGAGGGGCAGGTTTCGCGGGCGTCGGTTTGCTGGACACTGGTTTCTTGATCGGCACTGGCTTCGGTGCAGCCAACTCGAGTTCGGGGGCGGCGTCGGGGTTCATTTCGTCACGGCTTTCTGCTCTGCTGGCTCCAAAGATTTCAGACCTTCAGCAAAGATATTTTGCAGCGCGGTGCTGACGACATCCTGCGGCACGAGGGCCACGCCGCCGAACAACCCTGAGATGACCAGCAGCTTGTCGCCGGGCTGGATGTTGTACAGCTCGCGGGCTTCCTGCGGAATGGCGACCTGCCCGCGCTCACCGACGGTCACGGTCCCAAAGATTTGCGGTTTGCTTTCGATCTTCATGTTGCAGATTATAGTGGATCATACTAATCATGTCAATCATATTTAGCTACAAGTATCCCTGAGAGCTTTGAACTTTCAGCCAGCCCTTTCGCCCGCAACTCCCAGACCGGTAGGCTGCTCCGATGACCCAGACCCTGGAACGCCTGCCACACTGGAACACCGACACCCTTTACCCCGGTCTCGAGTCACCCGCCTTCGCCGCCGATTTTCAGCGGGTCTTCGCCAGCCTGGACGAACTCGAGCAAGTCTTCGAGAGGCACCAGATTCAAAAGCTCGAGGTCGCGCCTGAAAACGCGGTCGCGGCGTTCGATAGCATCGCCCCAAAGTTGAACGCCTATTACGAACTCACCAAGCTGGTCGGCGGCTACCTTCAACTGTTCATCACCACGAACGCCAGGGACAACGCCGCGCAAGCCAAAATGTCCGAACTGCAAGCTGCCTTCGTGCGGGCTGGCAAGTTGGGGACCCGCTTTGAAGCCTGGACTGGCAGCCTTGACCTGGAAGGCTTGCTCGCAGACAGCGAGACGGCCAAAGCCCACGAATTCGCGCTCCGCAAGCTGGCAAAGGGCGCAATGCACCAGATGAACCCGCTCGAGGAAGATTTGAGTGCCAGCCTGATGCCCACTGGTCGCGGCGCTTGGGGACGCTTGCACGGCAACATCACCAGCCGTTTGATGGTCAAGGTCGCCTTCCCGGACGGCGAGCGCGACCTCCCGATGAGCGCCGTGCGCGCCACTGCCCGGAACCCAGACGCCGCCCTGCGCACCGCCGCCTACGCCGCCGAGGTTCCCGCCTGGGAAACCGTCAGTGTGCCGCTCGCGGCGGCGATGAACAGCATCAAGGGCGAGGTCGGCGTCCTCAACAAGCGGCGCGGCTACGCGGACGCGCTGGAACCGACCTTGGAAGCCGCCAACATGGACCGCGCCACCTTAGAGGCGATGCAGGCGGCCTGCGTCAAGTCCTTCCCGGACTTCCGGCGCTACTTTCGCGCCAAGGCCAAACTTCTGGGTTATAGCGGTGGGCTGAAATGGTCTGACCTGTTCGCGCCCGTCGGGCAGAGTGGTTCGCGCTCGTGGAACTGGACGGAGGGCAGCGATTTCATCGCCACGCAATTCGGGACGTACTCCAAGACATTGGAAGATTTCGCCCGGCGTAGCTTCGCAGAGGGTTGGATTGACGCTGAACCTCGCTCTGGGAAACGCGACGGCGCGTTCTGCATGGGCGTGCGCGGCGACGAATCGCGCATCCTGATGAACTTTGAACCCAGCCTCGACAGCCTCTCCACGCTGGCCCACGAACTCGGGCACGGCTATCACAACCTCAACCTGGCGCGTCGCACGCCACTGCAACGCCAGACCCCGATGACCTTGGCGGAAACCGCCAGCATCTTCTGCGAGACGATTGTCAGCAACGCGACGCTCTCCCAAACCAATGACCGACTCGAGAAAATTCATATCCTGGAAACCGAGTTGCAAGGTCAGGCGCAGGTCGTCGTGGACATTCACAGCCGCTTCCTGTTTGAATCACAGGTTTTCCAGCAGCGTGAGAAGCGCGAGCTGAGCGTCGAAGAACTTTGTGCGCTGATGCTCGAGGGGCAACGGGCGACTTACGGGGACGGGCTGGATGAGGCCACGCTGCACCCGTATATGTGGGCGATGAAGCCGCATTACTACGGCAGCAGCTTCTACAATTATCCCTACACCTTTGGGCTGCTGTTCGGGCTGGGTTTGTACGCACAGTACCTGAAAGACCCGGAGAGTTTTAAAGCCAGTTACGACGACCTGCTGTCCTCCACCGGCTTGTACGACGCGGCAACGCTCGCCGCCCGGTTTGGCTTCGAGATCCGCAGCGAAGAGTTCTGGACGAAAAGCCTCAATCAGATCATGGTGAGAATTGACGAGTTCGTGAGCTTGGTTGGGTGAGGGAAATGTACGGGAAATTTGGATCGTTGTGAGCTGGCAGTGGGAATTGATCTGCTCGCATCAAGAAGAGACAAACCCGCCGAAATCAAGGTTTGAGCCGATGCTCTTTAAGGGGTTGCTGTCCGCCTTGATTGCTCAAGGCGGCTCGAATGCAACGAAGTAGTAGCGAAGAGGTTTTCGTGTCGTGCATCAACAAGCCGCTTAAGAATTAAGTACTCGAACGCCCGAGCCAACACAGGTGTTCAGAGTTGAGGCGATGCTCATAGTGGGCGAGGACTGGGTAGTACACTTCCCTATCTCTGAGTGTAAAGTAAGAACGAAGTGCCAGGTGAGGAGGCGCATTGTGAAGCGGTTTTTTAATCTCCTATTGATCTTTGCTGTTTTCGTTTTTTCAAGTTGTACACAACTACCGGATGTTGACTCGGGGCAGAACGATACAGTTCTAACCGAAATTTCCGGCACGTTGCAGTTATGGACTCGTGGTGAACGAGTCGTTACTGGATTTGCGTACACAGGCGACGGACCAAAGACTGTTGCGACTGGCACACTCGCACCAAATGGTGCTTTCAACGTGCCCTTGACAAAACCGGACGGGTCGGCATCTTTCACCCCGAATTTTGGGACGGCATGCACCAAAGCAATTGCGATCACACCACCAAATATTCAGTTGACGAGAATCACAGGCCTATCGGTCTCTACAAGTGACGGCAAGGCGAGCGGCCTCATTGCGCGATCCAACGATCCGGAGTACACAGGAACGCCCAAAACGGGCTACAAATTCGTAACATACATCCACGCTAATCAAGCTGGAACAATCAAAGGGCAGTGCCAAAACCCGAGTGGGGCAGGTTCCGTCACCCTCGATTGGAAGATTTTCAAGGGTTGGAATGCAGTTTTGATTGAATACACTTCCGCTACGGACATCAGATACTCGAGTGATCCCATTCCAAACGATGTCAATTGGCATTTTGCATCGGCAGGCGGGGGTCTGATTAACATCACCAACAGTCCCGATCAACTCGAGATTGGCACTTCTTTTGCTTTAAAAGCCGAAGCGACTGAGTTTGATGGCACTGCGATTCCAAACCCTAAGCTAGTTTGGTCCTCGAGCGCCCCTAGTGTGGTTGATGTTTCAGCAGAAGGTGTTATCACCGCGAAAACACTTGGATACGGGGATGCTGTAAGCATTTCTGTAGCGGTCAAAGACGCACCGGGAACAGGAGCAATTGCTCGCGTATTTGTCTATGGACTCGAGGGTGTAGGTGGCACGTTTAATCTTGAGAACAACAGCGTTGGCACTGCCGTTCGCCTGCGTTATTTTCCACCGCGTGGGGCTGCCATGCCTTCCGCCTTGAATTACACCATTACAGGACCGCAAGGCTGGAATAACAATCAACCTTTTACATCCACGTTTGCGCCTGGATCGCACCCATTACCGCTGCTGAGCGAGATTCCAGCGATCAGTGGGCCATACCGTTTGCGTCCTACGCAAGTCGCACCTGCATCAACCCGTTCTTCGACGCTCGAGCCAATGGTAGACCTTTCTTTACCGCGCTCTGCACTGGCTTACCCGATCAGTGCCGCAAGACCCTCAGTTCGATTGCAAGACGGTTCCAGTTCGGGAATGCTGTTTTCTATCGATGTTGCTAAGAAAATTTCACCGATTCAAGGGTTGTCCATTGTCAATGTGAGTGGAAACACGCCAGAGATTGCTTGGGATACTATCTCTGACTTGAATGGATACGACAATCGTCTTTTATTAAGGGTAAAAGATTTAACAACAAGTTCTATTCTCATTGACGAAGGTCAAATTGCTTATTCCCCAATGAGAATAGAAAATGTGAACTTCGATTCAAGCCATACATATTCCATTCGGGTCATTTATGTGCGTGGTATCACCAACGGTGAAGTTGATTCCTCTCGTGCAAGCGTGATTCACGATTTTCGCCCTGTTTTGAAACAGCTTTCTGCATCTGGCGGTTCCAAAAACGGTGGCTATAGACTAACAATCGTCGGTTACAACTTTTTGGCGGGCGCAAAAGTGTTTTTTGGTAATGTTCAAGTGACCCAAATTCTGTCAACTGGCACAGGTTTCCTCCAGGTACTTGTGCCCCCGAGTCTACTAGGAGTTGTCGATGTCACGGTGAAAACATCTCGAGGTTCATCAGCAATCTCAAATGCAGCGAAATTTAAATTTTATGACATCTCCGAATTTTATAGTGCTCTCTCAAGCAACTTGATTGTAGATTCCAACAATGCTTTATATTATATAGAGTTTAATGGATCAAAATCTCTGGTTAGACGAGATGAATCAGGCGAACTTAGAAGAGTGAACCTGAATAACTATCCAGCCATTGACTATTATGATTTGGCGATTAGCCCCTCTGGTGATGTTTTCATTGCGCTTAACAATGCCATTCTTCGTGTTGCAGCGGATGACACGATCACCACTGTTCCAATACCCGCTGGTTTACGTCCGAGAATGATTACGCTTGGGGCAGATGGAAACCTGTGGGCTGCAAACGTGAATGCCAATGAGATTGTGCGTTTACCTTTAAAAGGTGGAAGTCCTCAAACATTCGTTGTACCTAGCCCTTCCAATTTTCCTGTCTTTCTACAGCGTGGCGAGATGTTGCTTGCTGCCGATGGCAATGTTTGGTTTACAAGTAAAGCAGGGTACGGCAAAATTACGCCAAGTGGCACTGTGACTATGCTTTCTTCTACTCCAGTGGAAGGTATAATCCAGTTGGACAACGCCATTTGGATCGGTAGTCCCGAATTGACGCGCATTGATTTCAACAACACCGCCACAAAAGCTGGCGGTTCTTGTAATGGCTCGAGTTTCGCTCGTGGTAAAGATGGTGCTTTCTGGTGCAGCGAACCCACCGGCTTCGGATCTTCTCAGGGTATAGGGCGAACGACCACGGTGTCAGGAGTGAGCACCACCGAGACAATTATTGTCGGGGACGGTGATAGTAGCTATCTCGAGGGATTGGCAGCAACCTCGACGGGTAAGATTTGGTACTCAATCGGCAATCGAATTGGTTTGATTAATCCGTGATAGGTGTGGTGACCACTTAGTTTCTCATTGTCTCGAGGACATCCCAGATGACCCTTTACCCGGATCAGGGTTACTTGTTGAAATTGCTTATCGCCTGACTTTGCGGTTGCTCTGCTAAACTGCTGCTCCCGATACGTGGACGCCACCATAGAATTGTATTGTGAAATTGCAAGTTGACCCCTTCTCCTCTAGACATCTAGGGCGGCTAGAGGGGCGCAGAACGGCAGGGGTGTAGCGTCCAGGTCTGATGATCTTTGAGAATAGTCCAAGCCACACGGAGACGGGCACGTTGCGCGTCAAAACAGGGTTCGCCGAGATGTTCAAGGGCGGCGTCATCATGGATGTCGTCACCCCCGATCAGGCGCGCCTCGCCGAAGACGCGGGCGCGACCGCCGTCATGGCGCTGGAACGCGTACCTGCCGACATTCGCCGCACCGGAGGCGTGGCCCGCATGTCTGACCCGGACATGATCGTCGGGATCGTCAACGCCGTGAGCATCCCGGTCATGGCGAAGTGCCGGATCGGGCATTTCGTGGAGGCCGAAATCTTGCAGTCGCTCGGCGTGGATTTCATTGACGAATCCGAGGTCTTGACGCCCGCCGATCAGCAGTACCACGTCAACAAGCACGATTTCAAAGTTCCGTTCGTCTGCGGTAGCCGCAACCTCGGGGAAGCGTTACGGCGCATCGGTGAGGGCGCGGCGATGATTCGCACCAAGGGCGAACCTGGCACGGGCGACGTGGTGGAAGCCGTGACCCACGCTCGCCTCATCATGGGCGAGATCCGCCGCGTGCAAAACCTGCCCGAAGAGGAACTGATGACGACCGCCAGGGACCTGCAAGCCCCGTATGAACTGGTGCGCTACGTCTGGGCCAACGGCAAGCTGCCCGTCCCGAACTTCGCCGCGGGCGGCGTGGCCACACCCGCCGACGCCGCGCTGATGATGCGCCTTGGCATGGACGGCGTGTTCGTCGGCAGTGGCATCTTCAAAAGCGGCGACCCCGCCAAACGCGCTCAAGCGATTGTCAAAGCGACCACGCATTACAACGACCCAGAAATTCTCGCGGAGGTTTCCAAAAACCTTGGTGAGGCGATGGTCGGGATTCAAGTTGTAGCGCTGACACCGGAGGAAAAAATGGCGGTGCGTGGTTGGTAACAATGGTTGGTCACAGATACGCCGCTCGAGGGAATGAACAGCGGCTCGAGATTGTTTCAACCGCGCTCATTGACTGCCTTTGAAATTCATCTCACAGCCTGTTTCCGCTCGAGTCACCCGTATCTCGTAGGGGTTTGGCAGGACAAACCCGGCCACCTTTGAGAACGCCAATTCCGTTCCACACATCTCGTAGGGGCGAGGCGTGCCTCGCCCAGCCACCAACGTTCCCGCTCAAAACATCCCGAGAAGACGCTTCTCGAGACGCAGATCAGGAGCAACTCGCCTTCGGCACGTCCTCTCTCGGAGAGGGAGAGGCAAAAACCCTTTTGAGGTTACTTTGAAGATTGGTGTTTTAGCGTTGCAGGGCGCGTTCCGCGAGCACCGTCAGACCCTCGAGCGGCTGGGTTGCAGTGTCACGGAGGTGCGACTACCGAAGCACTTGACGGGCTTGGACGGGATCGTCTTTCCGGGCGGTGAGAGCACGACGATTGGGAAGCTGATGGTGCATTACGGGTTTCTCGAGGCGTTGCCTGCGTTTCATGCCGCTGGCGGGGCGATTTGGGGCACGTGCGCCGGGGCGATTCTGCTGGCAGATGACATTGTGCAGTCCGATCAGCCGCGCTTGGGTCTGATGGACATGCGAGTGCGGCGGAACGCGTTCGGGCGGCAGGTGGACAGCTTCGAGGCTCCGCTCACGGTAGCCGGATTGGACGCCCCGTTCCCGGCACTTTTCATTCGCGCCCCAGTCATCGAAACCGTCGGTGAGGGCGTGGAGGTGCTGTCGCGCTATCAGGATGAGATCGTGCTGGTGCGCCAGGGTCGTCTCCTGGCAGGAAGTTTTCACCCGGAACTGACGCGTGACTCGAGGTTGCACGCACTCTTCTTGGGAATGTGCCGCACGCCGTCGCTGACGTAACCGCAGGGTATCTGTAGGGCTGCGTCCGGCCAACAGGTCAACCTCACGCGGCTCGAGGTTCAGGTATTATGGAGAGAAGCCCGAAATTTTTTTACAGCTCTAATTTTTCCAGCAGCGTCAGCAGTTGCTCCAATTCCGACTTGCTGAAATTGGTGAAGCGTTGCGCCAGGAGTTCATCCTCGGCGGGCATCACGCTTTCCAGCAGACGCTCGCCCTTTCGGGTGAGACGCAGAACCTTGCGGGTTCCGACCGCCATGCGCGAGACCAGATCTTCTGCCTCGAGTTTCGTCAACAACTGCGAGACATTGCCGCGCGTTACCCCAAGTTGCGTCACCAAGTGTTGCTGCGTCTGGTCGGGATCGCCCGCGATGCGGCGCAGCAAATCCAGTTGGGCTTGACTGACGCCGCGCACCTCGAGCTTGCGGGTGGCATCGCGGGAGAGGCGTCCGGCGGCGCGAAGGAGTCGTGTGCGAATCTGAAGACTCAAATCAGCTTTGCGATTCCGAGTGATTTTGCGTTCAGCGCTTAACATTTTTTTACCGTACAGCACCTCTAGCCGTTCGTCAACCCATCCACCAATTCGCGCAATCGTACCTCGAGCAGTTGATAGGTTTGCTCAAAATCGTTCAGGTCGCCGTAGTACGGGTCGGGCAGCTCACGATCACCGAGCATCAACCGCATTCTGGACTTCGATTCCGGCAATCGCCGCTCGAGGTCGCGCAGGTTCGTCCGATCGGCCGCCAGAATCAGATCGAAACCGGCGTCGCCAATGCGAATCTCTCGAGCCACATGGTCAAAATCTGCCTCGTGACGCTCCAAAATGATAGTCGTGCGAGCATCCGCGCCCTGCCCCGCGTGCCAACCGCCCGTCCCCGCCGAATCCACACTGAACACATCCTCGAGACCGCGCTCACGGAGAAGTTGGCGAAAGATACCTTCCGCCATTGGACTGCGGCAGATGTTCCCAAGGCAGACGAAGAGAATCTTCACACCCCGAGTGTACGAGAAGCGCGTGATTCTTCCGAAGGCTGCTCAAAATTTCTGGCAGCCCGTCAGACGCACCGGGCTACTCGAATTAACCCGTAGGATCAAGTCACGGTTTGAAGCGCAGGTGATACATTCAACCTATGAAGAACTCTGCGACCGACACTCTTGACCCTATTGGCTTGCGCGGCGCGCCGCTAGAGACCTTGGAGGCGGTGCGGGCGGGACTGAGAAGCATAGATGTCAAGGACAGCATCGTGACGCTGATCGCGGACTGGCAGGGGCGGCGCGACTCGGCGCGATACGCGGTGCTGGTCAGGAACGGTGAGCGCAGCCTGCTCTCCGAGGATGCCTTCGGTGGGCGCTACGGCGCGGCGGGACAACGGGCGCTGGCGGACCTCGTGACAATGCTAACCGACCGGGGTGCCAGCAACTTCAAGGAGTCCGTGCTCGCGCCGCACGAATTTTCACGACTGCTGGAAGACCCGACCGCCGAGCGCTTGCAGCACATCCTGGCGAACGCCAACCCGAGCGACCCCGAAATTTACCGCTGAACGCTCCAGGTCCACCCGCCGCCGCCGCACCACCCCTCGAGCCGGTTGGTGTTTCCAGCTCAAGCTTCTATGCCTCCACCACAGGAAGCGACGAGTTGGTTTCAGATACTCGTGGGTTACTTGAAACTGAGCTTGCCTTGAGCAGCGCAGCTCACATCTGGTTTGACCGCTGAGTTCGCTAAGAACTGAGAGGCAATCCCGAAGCCGCACAGGTTCGTCAGGGAAACGCTGTGCGCCTGCCCTTTCATTTCCACGACCGTCGCGTTTTTCAAGCCCGCACTTGCCATCGCTAGGTATCGGCTGGGTGTGACCGGGTCGAACTCGCCTGCCATCAGGAGCGTCGGCACCTCGCTGACGAGGACGGTGTTCTCTAAGCCGCTCGGCGTTGTCAAACCCCAGGCCTGACAAACTGCGAAACCGCGCTCACTCGAGATGCTGGGAGCGTTTCCGATCGCGTCCGTCCAGCGCGGAAATTGCTGATACGTGGTGCGCAGGTTGGCGATGCTGGAAAAGGCGATCTCGCCCCGGCACTCGTGGCTGAAAAACGCGCCGATCGTAATGCCATCACTGACGGCTTGCGTGAACTGTTCCACGAAGGAGCCTTCCAGCACGTCGTACCGCTCTTGGCTAAGCGCGTAGATCAAATTCGGCAATTCTGTGATGCCCTGCGCGAAGTAGAGCGAACCCACGACCAATCCCAGCGCTCCGCTCCCATCCAAGTCGCTCGAGACACCGCCCAGCATGACCTTGGCGGGTTTGGCGTTCAGCTTCGTCACGAGGTCGTTCAGAGTTCGCTCGAGATTCGGGTATTTGCTGTTGCAGGTGGCGTCACCCGCGCAGGCTTTGAAGACCTTTTGGAGGCTCTCCTCCAAGGATCGCGGGGTGTCGGCGGCGCGGTCCACCTGCGGCGGGATAACGCTATCCAGCACGACGGCGCGCAGGGCTTCCGGGTAAGAGCGCATGACCTCCTGCGCCAGCCGGGTTCCGTAGGAGACACCGAACAGCAGGATCTTGTTGAAGCCCAGCGCTAAACGTAAGTCGTTGACATCGGCGGCGCTCTCGGTGGCGTTGTAGGCGCTCAGGTCAACTCCCTGGGTTTTGAAGCGCTCGCCGCAGGTCACGAGTGCCTTGACTGCCATATCACCGACGGCAGCGCTCCCGGAGTTGTCAGAGCTGATCGCGTTATACTCCGGGCACTCGAGCACGGGCTGGGACAGACCCACGCCGCGCTGATCGAAGATCACCACGTCATAGCGCGGGAAAATCTGAGCTAAAACCGTGTACGCGGCAGCTTTCTCACCGGGTCCGCCGGTCAGAAACACGAGCGGGTCGGGGAATTTGTTGGCGGCTTTCGTTCGCACGACGGCCGTGAACAGTTTGATCGTCTTCGCAGTCTTGGCGGCTCGGTTTTCCGGCACAACCGTGAAACCGCACTCGGTCGCGCTGACACCGCTCGGACAGGGGATTTTCTCGAAGGTGGGACGGGTTTGCGCCGACCCCAGGCTCGAGGAGGCGACTAGGGCAGTCAGGAAAACGGTGCCGATCGGATTCACGGGAAACTCCTTTGAGACTCAATAAGGGTGAATTGGCGATCTCGAGAGTCAACCGCACCTCGAGTCTGGCTCAGTTGCGGAACAGCACTTGTTCGCTACGGAAGTTTCGCAATGCCAGCAAAGCGGTCAGGACCGCTAATACCAGATTGCTCAGCACGATTACCAGCACCATCTCAGCGGTGGATTTTCCTTTCACCACGTCCAGAATTCCGATCACACTGCCGACGATTGGCACGGCGTAGAGCGCGGTTCCTCGAGCGATGAAATCCCCGAATTGGAGCGCCACGCTGACCAGTTGCGACACGAGTTGCACCGGGACCAGGTAGGTTTGCGCCTCTTTGAAGGAGCGGGCGTAAATGCAGATGCTGACCAGCAAACCGCTCAGCATCAGCGCCACCGAGACGCCGATCAGCATCATCTGCGCGAAACCCGCCACGCCCAGGTTCAGGTTGCCGCCCAGGAGTTGCGCGAACTCACCGCCGCTTTTTTTGGCAAAGGTGGCCAATACCCAAGGGCTGATGGCGCTGGTGAAGACGAAGGCTAAGATTTGCACCGTCACGGTGAAGAGGGCGTACAGTGTGGTCGCCAGGAGCTTTCCCAGCACGACCTCGGAGCGCAGGACCGGACTGACCAGCAGGATTTCCAAGCTGCCACGCTCCTTTTCCCCGGCGGTGGCATCAATCGCAATCGTGGACGCGCCACCGATAATGCTGATGAATAGCAGCATCGGGAAGATGAAAGCGAAGAAGCCGCCCGCCTTTTCTGCTACCGTGTCGGCGCTGACCGCTTTGGTGACGATCGGTTCCAACGTGTCCGGCGGCAAGTTGAGCTGTCGCAGTTTGGTTAGCACTAAACTTTTGGAATACGACCCGATCAAGTCTTCGATCTTGCGCTGGATGATATTGCCGCGTTGATTGCTGAGCTTGGCATAAATCTCCAAGGGTATGCTCTTGCCGCCCGCCACCGTTGGCAGCCCGGACGCGGGGACTTTGATAACGGCATCCACATCACCGCGTTGAATCGCGGGCACGGTTTCGGTCACCGCAATTAACTTCACCCCGTTCTGCCCCTCGAGGATGGTTCTCAGCGGTGCGGGCAGGCGTTCCAGCCCGATCACGCCGACTGTCTGACGTTTCTCCTGCTCACCGCCCAGGGTCTGCGACAAGATCAGCGGAAAGCCCAACAGGAACAGCGGCGTGATAATGAAAGTCGTGACGATGCTGCTACGAAAGGCGCGGCGGTCACGCACGGCCGACAGCAATTCCTTGAATGCCACCCGCCAGATGAAGTTAAGCCGCACGCGCCACCCCTCGAGTCAATCTGAAAAACGCTTCTTCCAAATTGGCCGCGCCGACGCTCGTTTTTAGATTGCCCAAGCTGTCCTCCGCGACCAACTTTCCGTGATCAATGATTGCGGCCCGCTCGCATAACTCCTCGGCTTCGGCCATGATGTGCGTGCTGTACAGCACGACCCTCGAGGAATTCTTGTACGCCCTGGCAAATTCCAGCACCGCCCGGCGCGCCACGACATCCAATCCGTTCGTGGCCTCGTCCAGCACCAGCACGGGCGGGTTGTGCAGTACGGCTCGGGCGATCACGATCTTCTGCTTCATGCCGGTGCTGTACTCCCCGGCCCGGCGGTCCAGCAACTCGTTCATCTCCAATGCCCCCTCGAGTTCCTTGATGCGCCGCGCGGTGTCCACTTTTCCGAGGTTGTAAAACCCGGCGAAGTACTGCAAGATCTCGCGGCCGGTCAGGCGGTCGTATAAGCCCATGCCGCCGTTGACCACGCCGATGCTGCGGCGCACCTCGGCGGGTTGCCGCTGCACGTCGAAACCCGCCACGGTCGCACTGCCACCGGTTGGCTCCAGCAGGGTGGCGAGCATTCGTAGCGTCGTGGTCTTACCCGCGCCATTCGGTCCGAGCAGCCCGTAGATTTCCCCAGCTCTCGCGGAAAAACTCAGGTCGTCCACGGCGACCACCTTGGCGTTGAAGCGCTTACTGAGATGCTGAACTTCGATCACGTGACTCCCCTGGGGCGGTCAAAGCTTGGGTTCATGGCAGTTCTACGAGCCTTCCCGGGGGAAAGTTTCAAGCGTCCCGTTCGTGGCATGATGGGTACTCTCTATCATGGATAGGTTCAATCTGCCATGAAAGAGCCATCGGCAAATAGCGTCCCACGAATCCGTAGGGGTTTGCCACGGCAAACCCGGCCACCAACGCCGCTGCTCGAGACATTCCAAGCAATATCGCTCGAGACGAAGGTCAAGGGCAGCTCGCTCCGCGTACTATCTCTCTGTGTGCAGGGCGCAACGCTTCTCTCACCCCTCCCTTCAGCGAGGACCTCCTCTCATTGAGGGAGGCAGGGCGACGGGCAGGCTCGCTCGAGTTTGAGGTTGAGACACGACGATATCGAACTGTTCTTCCAGCAAAATCTGATCTCTCCGGCTCGAGACCTGCTCATCCCAGCCACTCGAGCCATTCCTGACCGGGCGCGGCAGTGTTAACGACTGCCGCGCCATTTAATCGCCGTTCCACATCTGACCCACGGGCTGCTGCTGGGTGACGCAGTGGAAGCTGCCGCCCCCGGTGATGAGCGCCCGTGATGGGCAGCCGATCACCTCGCGGTCTGGGAAAAGTGGCCGCAAGATTTCCAGCGCGCGCTCGTCGTTCGGATCGTCATAGAGGGGTACGATCACGCAACCGTTACCGATATAGAAATTCGCGTAGGTCGGCGGTAGGCGGTCGCCTTCCAGCCCTTCGAGCCGCGCTAGGTCACCCTTTAACTCGAGGCGGTTCCTAGGAAGCGGCAGGGTCACGATCTGAAACGGTTGTCCGTGAGGGTCGGTGAAGCCGCGCAGCAGTTTCAAGTTTTCTTCGAGGACCGCGAAATTGGGATCGGTCTCGTCCTCAGAGAGGCAGGTGACAATCGTCCGCTCCGAAGCGAAACGTGTGATCGTGTCCACGTGACCGTCGGTGTGATCGTTTTCCAGCCCGTCCCCCAGCCACAACACTTTTTCTATGCCCAAGTAATCCCCCAGCGCCCGCTCGAGATCAGCCTCGGAGTGTTCGGGATTGCGGTGTTTCTCCAGCAGACATTGCCGGGTTGTCAGCAGTACGCCCGCGCCGTTCACCTCGAGCGCCCCGCCCTCCATGACCAGATCGGGTTGGAAGCGTCTGGCTTTCAATACGTCTGTCACGAATACGGGAACGAGGTCGTCCAGACTCGCTTCAAATTTCTCGCCCCAGCCGTTGAACTTCCAGTCGGTCGCCGCGACCTCACCGTTTTTCGTCACGAAAATCGGAGCGCAATCGCGGAACCAGACATCGTTGTGGGCGTGCCGATGGAAGCGCACGTTCGCCCCCTCGAGTCGCCGCCGGGCATCGTGTTCGGCTTCCTCGGAACGCACCAGCAGTTCCACGCGCTCGAATCGGGCGATGGTGCGCACCAAACCGGCGTAATCTTGGCGCACAGGCTCTAAATTCCCGAGCCATTGCGCGTCGTCCGCCGGGTAACCCATCCAGACCGCCGCGTGCGGGTCCCACTCTGGTGGCATGGAAAATCCGAGTTCCCTGGGCGTCATAGCTTCAGAATACGACACGTGCCCTACCGTCGCCGCCAGTTTTGAAGACAGGCTCGAGACGTGAAAAACCCCTCCAGTTCCAGTAATGGAAAACGAGGGACACGAATGCCCCTCGTCAACGCCAACTCGGACTTTACTCCCTCACAAGCCGCTCGAGAATCCGAAGCTGTGCCCCAAGGGGCGCTGCATTTCCAGCAATGCGTTTGCGGCAGGAGCCGAAACTATAGCGGCTGGTGCGTTCAGCGTCATGACAGCTTTTTCCAGCAGCGAATCGCGCCCCGTGTCCAGCAACTCGAGTTCGTAATCTGGCGTCAGGATGTCCGGCGTGATTCGGGTGGGCAAGGACGAACCATCAGGCCACAGGGCGCGCAAGGTCGGGATTCCCAGGGCCCCGCCGTTCGCCAAACCAAAGCGGGCGGTATTGGTGTTCCCGACTCCCACGGTTGGCTCACCAATAATTGGGCCGCGCTTGTTGCGCTGCATGTAGGCCGCGAAGTACTCGCAACCGCTGGCACAACCGCCGTCCACCAGGGTCACTAATGGTCCCCGGTACAGCACCGGATTCGTGACGCTCGCTCCGGTCTGACTCGAGCCGCCGTTGCGGGTGAAGGCCTTATTCAAGCTATACCCGAATTCCAGCGTGTCACGGTCCGCGTTGTAGCGCGGCGTGAAGCGAAACGATTCCACGTTCTCTAGGAACGCCCCGACGGCAATCAGCATTTCATAGGCGCTGCCACCGCCGTTGCCGCGCATGTTGAAGATCACGCCCTTCGCCCCTCGAGCCATCGCGTCGCGCAAGAGGTCGTGCAGGCGCTGACCGACGCCCTGAATCAGGTAATCGCGCAGGCTGATGACGGCGATACCGTCGGGGCGAAGTTCCAGCGTTGGGAACTGCGACAGGTTGATGATCTCGCCTTTCAGGTTGATGTCCAAACGTTGACGGTCGGTACCGCGCACGAGCATCATGGTCACGGTCTCACCCCCGCGAATCCGGGCGCTAAAATCAGCGATTGCCGCCTGATACGTTTCCGGTGTGGCATACGAACTGAAGAGCGTCCCGTTGACGCCGATCCAGCGGTCACCGTACCGAATGCCCGCTTTCTCGGCGGGGCTGCCAGGGATGACATTGGTGATGAGCCGATCCTGGGTGATGAGCTTGCCGTCCTTGTCCGAGAACCCCCGGTGTTGCAACCCAATGCGCGGCGATGGGCTGGTGTTCGCACCCTGCCGGTTCGCCTGTTCCGCTTTCACGTCTTGCGCGGTGAGGTAATAGGAGTGCGGGTCTTGCAGACTGGCCAGCATCTCCGCGATGATCGGCTCCGCCTTGTCGTAGCCGCAAGTGTCAACCGCGGGCGCACAGGACATCGCCAACTTCGCGGCGTAACTATCCCCGAGCGCCTTCAAATCGGTCGTGCTGGGCCCGAAGTACTGCGTCTCCAAATACTGCCGCGCCTGAGCGAGCAGGTCGGTGGCCGGACTGGCCAGGGCTGCGCCTGTTAGAGACAGCCCTATTAGCGTCGTCAGAATGGTCCTTTTCACCGCAGAATTCTACGTGCCAATCCTAACTACCTTTGTAAGACTCGAGGCTGGAGTCTTGAGATAAATAGAACCCCGCACTCATAGTATGAGGTGCTGCGGTCGCTCAAAACGAAATCGAAAGGAGAGGATGTGAAAGTTGCCTCGAGAACTTGCGACTGATTCCAATCTCACGAATCCGAGTTGGTTTTTTAATTGGCTCGAGTTTTCAAGGGCGCAACTCGAGTTGGGAAACTACCCCTTGACCTAACCGCGATTGCCATGATCTGGACATTCTACCTTGAGCCACTACCGACGATCACACATCTACAATCCCTCGAGCCACACTGTGTAGCTTTCAGCAAGCCAGGTGTTCGCGGAACCGTCGCGCCACCACAAGAACACTTGACCAACGCTTCCACGCTCATCTGGATCGGTGTCAAGGCAGAGAAAATTACCGCCATCTCCAGCAACCCGAATCCAATCTGCGTTCCGGATTTGTGATTTCACTGGTCGCACGGATTCACCCTCGTCCAGATCAACGCCGGATTCCACGAGGTCTGGTGTGACTCTTTCATTTCGCACTGAGGCAAATCCCAATGGCTTCTTCTGTCACCGCTCGAGGCGCATCGAACGCACTGCATTCAATCCAGCCTGACGACACGTTCAGCACGACGGTTGCCGTCCGAAACACCTCGTGTCGCTTACTCGCGTAAAAAATCATCGAGCCACGAACCACGAATCCGTTCCTCACCGGTTGCAGCCTGGCTTCGGTCCACACCATGCCAAGCTGATCGAAATCCTTCGTCAACAATTTCTTTGCAAAGGCGGCTGCATTGGTCGGTTTCTCGGTGGCGAGCGGAGTCACGTAGGCGCTGTGGTACAGCGTCGAACCGTCGGGATCGCGGACGGAGCGTTCGAGCTTCAGTCCCAACGGAATGTTCTGACGCGTCCACATCGGGCGGAGCGTCAGCGATAAACGCTGAACGGCTTGCCTGTCATCCTCGGACTGGGCGTGAACGGTCATTGCCAGGACGAGCAGCAGACCCGTGACCACACTGATATTCATTCGTACTCCTGTCGCGTTTTCAACACGGGTCTCACGAGCGTTCTGCTCTTCAAGGCTCGAGCGCATCCGACACGTTGAATCCATTATCCGTCGTGAACGAACTCGAGATCACGCTGTAAGATCGTGCCGCCGCGTACGAACAAGTCCATCCGCGCCTCGAGCAAACCCGCGCTGTGAAACACGAAATCCAGATAATCCTCGAAGCGGACGATCACCGAATCGTTCCAGTTCGTCAGGCTGTCCGTGACGAGAATCACACGCTCGAACGAGGCGTCGCAGAACGCGGCCGCGCAGAACAAGCCGCACTCATCGAAGGGTCGCAGTTGCGTACGAAGCTGAGACTGATCGAGGCGCTCGCCACGGTACGCGTACGCCGGTTGATCGTCCGGGAAGAACTGCGGTGACCAATCGAACCCCAGCACCTCCTCGAGCGGCAAGAATTGAATGATCGCCTCCGGGTACTCGAGGTTCGCACTCTTTGGGGTCAGTTCGTACTGGGCGTCCTTCCCAACGGCGCGGGTGACACCGCGCAGGTCTGGACGCATCGTCCAGTGCAGCAAGAAACCGTTGGCTTGGCTGTACACGTCTCGCACCGACTGTGGAAGCGTCACTCTGAAATCGTGCTCGAGTTGGGTGATCGCCGCCGCGCTCAATCCCGGTTGGCTCTTGACTTCGTGCAGGGTCAGAAACTTGTGGGCTTCAATCCGATCTGCCAAGGCATCGATCCGCTCGGTGATGTTCACTTTATTAACCTCTGCATTCAATTCGGCTCGCGCTCGTCCAGGGTGTTATCGATGTTCTTGCGTTGGGTCGCGCCGGATTTCTTCCACTTGATATCGGTGTTGTCAAAGCTCAGACCGTGCCACTGCGCGTTCAAACGGTACGCGAGGTTGGCGCGCTCGTACTCCATGATCCCGTACTTACGAGTGAGTTGAACCCGTTGGGGATCGTTGGCCGCTAGACCGCCTAGCCTCGCTTGCAACGCCAGTTGATTCGCCGTCGCGGGCAGCGCGGTGGCGTAATCCGGGGTGACGGTGTACTCGAGCACCCGCCCCGCGTTGATGAGGCGCTTGACTTCCGCCTCGACCTCATCGAGGTGCGCTTTATTGGCCTTCCGGCTCAGCACCGTTTGATTGTAGAGTTCGCCCTTACCGCCGAGGTTGTGGTTCAGCAGGTGACCCTCGACGTAGCGAATGCTGCGCCCCTCGTTGCGATTGGTTTTGATCGTCGCCATCACGGTGGAATCCTCTTTTGGCACGGAACCCTCGACGTAATTCGTGGACAGCACTTTAGCGTGCATCAGTGTGCCCTGCTGGCCACTGTTGAGCGCCCCGTACGTCACCGCGCTGGCGGGCACGGTCATGGCGGACAGCTCGAGGATGGTTTCCATCGTATTTCCGAGGGTGTTCATCAGGTTGACCATGCGGTTGTAATTCGTGTCCCCGAGTGCCCTTGACGCGCGTTTAGCGACGTAGATCAGTTCAGCCGTCTTTTCGGCGCGGGCGACCTGTGCGGAGAGCGGCGTGTTCGGAGCCGGGGCGATGTTGGCTCTGACGGCGGCCACCCAAGCCGTAAAGGTTTTGGGTTTGGAATGCACCTCGAGCTGCGCCGAGCCGATGTCGCCCTTCAACACGAGGGTGTGGGCGGGCTGATGCTTCGGCGTGATTGGCTCTTTCAGATCGATCTGTAAGCCCTTGGATGTGGTTGGGCTGACCGCATTCACAGGTTTTGATCTCGAGCCGCGCTTCGCCATCAATCCCTTGAACCACGCGATCACCCGCGCAATCACATTCTCAATCGGTTTTTTAATCTTATCAAACTGCTTCTTCACCCACGCCGCAATCCCATCCAAGTGCGCCACGCGAGCCAGGAACCCTACGCCCAACCCGAGTATCCCGATCAGGCTCGTCGTGACCTTCCCCGCAGCAGTGGCGACGTTCCCTGCCGCGATCTCTGCGAGACTGCCGGTGATCGCCTCAAAAGTCGAGCTGAGGTCCTTGATTTTATTCTGAACAGGTTCAAAGTCAGTCTTCAACTCGAGACCAGGATTCACTCGCGTTTTCCCATTCGTACAATCCGCGCTCGAGATCAGCTTCAAAGGTTTCCAGCCAAGCGCGGAAGCTCGCCGCGGTCACTTCGACGTACGGCGGATCGGCCGCCCATTGAATCACCTGCCCCACCGTCCCGCCGACATCCGGGTCGAGGTCAACGCACAAGTAATTCCCGGAACCGTCCGTGGCGAAAGGAATCCAACGTTTGTTCCACACGTCAGCCTTGACGAAGCCACGCCGCTCACTTCCGAGGTTGGGATCAATGTCCGCATTTTCAAGCAGCGATTTCGTTAACCTCGTATGCTCATCGGTGATTTGCTTGGCTGTCAGTAAGATCCAAGGTTCTACGACGGGGAGCAACCCGTGCTTCTGACCATTGTGGATGCGTAATGAATTTGACAGAGCGGGACTATCGGATTCGTCCAGCACTAGCAACCCCTCGAGATCACTGTCCGAGGCTGGCGGGCCGAGAACGTCGCGCACTCTGGGCGCAAGCTGTTGGAGTCGCAGCTCAATCTTCAACCACAAATCGTTCATCGTTCGCTTTCACAGCTCGAGTCTTGCCATCAAGATTCGTAAAACTCAATAGCGTATTTGACAAATTCTGGAAAGCCTGGGAACCCAGTTTCTATTCCCTCAAAGGGAAAATACCTAACAACCGGATATTCATTTTCAGCCACCTGTTGGGACGCGTCAAAGCAGAAGTACATCTCACCGTTATCGCTAACGAACGCAATGAAATGCTTCGGGAAATCCTCACTCACGTCTTTGCGAAGTCTCTGTGTGACAAAAACACAATCTTTTAACGCATCGCTTCGGTTAGGATTGGCGAGACCCAAAATAAGGTAGTAATTGCCTATGTAGCCTTGCCCGTAAGCACGCAAAAACAATTTATATGATTCCGGGAACGGAAACCCAATGCTCGCCTCAGCGTTCTGAATGACTTCATCTGACACGCCTCCGAACGACTCGAGGGCCCCTGGATTTCTTCCCCTAAACGCCTCTATGTCCTCAATGACACTCATGAGTCCTACCTCTGAAAATCTTTGGCGCGCTCTTTCCAATAATTCGATTGAAAATCAGCGTAACTTTTTAGGAGCGTAGGCGTGTTACGAAAACTGTTGCCCGGCTTTTTCAACCCGTGCAGAAACGCAGTGAACTTCGTGTGCTGAGTCTCGTCCATTTCCACCATATCGCCGGGTTCATCCTGAGTTAAGTGATGCAAGTTGATTGGTTGCTCATCACTCGAGAGCGGGGATTTCCCTTTGCTGTTCTGCTTGGTAGTCGCTGTTACTTCATCAATGTAGAAACCTTGCATTCGCTGGAGATTAGACAACCCATTCACAACTTTCGTTGGCAGAATCAGAGCGTCTTTCTGATACACCCGCCGTCCAAGAACTGATTTCGGTGTCCAACCCCAGCGCTCTAACACAGCGAGCGTGTTCAAGTGCGGATTCCCAAAGAGTTGACGGACGTTATCGTCAATATCGTTCGCGTTGTAATCCGCTCCAAATTTCTCAACGCTGATTTTCAATATAGACATCGCTGTCCGAACGGTTCTGCGTTGTGCGCTGCGACGGTTCTCAGGTTCTGCGTCCATACTCGCGTATACCTCGGCCCCGCTTCGCACCGTCTTTGCTTCCTTCCCCAACGCTTTCAGGCGATCAATCATTTCGCGTCGCAGTGGCGTGTCATCCTTGGTTTGTAGCAGCGACCAGTCTATGTTGGCTGGGTCGAAAACGATGATTGGGTTACCACCCGCGATTTAATCTGGTTCGTGTAGAACAACCTTTTGCGTATTGAACACCATCTTTACGAGTGCGTTTTCAGTTCGTTCCCAGACGTTGTTCGTGCCACCGTCCTGAATGAATCACGCAATCCACCCAAGCTCAATTTGCCGTTGTCTGTCGAGTTTGACATCACTTCCCTCGAGTCGTTCCGCAACAGAGGACATAAACGCCCTCAGGCTCTCAGATACCCACTCAACAGGTTCAGGTTCGCGGCGGTAATGAATGACCTGTCCAACCTCTCCGCCTTCATCCGGGTCAAGGTCAAGACACAAATAATCCATGCCCTTTTCCGCGAAGGGTATCCAGCGTTCGCTCCACAGCCTTGGTTTCACGGGACCGATGGACTCGCCCTCACCGAGATCTAAACCTTGGGACTTCCATTCTTGCGCTATTTCCTCGTTCATCAGACGGTAACGGTCAAGAATCTCATTGATCGGCAGCATCACCCAGTGATCCACGAACGTCTGACCGGAATCCTGTCCATCAGCAATCCCGTACCACGCGTAGAAATCGGTTTGACTCGTTGGTACAAGGGTCTCGAGCGCACCGGGGTTTGTGACAGGCGGGTTGAACGAATTACTCACGTCGGGGTTCAAGGCGGTCAGTCTGGCTTTGATTCGATCCCACAGTTCAAACATGCGTTCCCACAGTTTTTGAGTAGATGAGTTTGTCTATCTGTCGGCCCGACTCCAAGATTCGTCTTGACCATTCCATTCGTACGCGTCACGTTCTAGATCAACTACAAATTCTTCCAACCATGCTTGCAAACTGGATGCAATCACCTCCACGTACGGCGGGTCAGCCGCCCATTGAATAACCTGACCCTTCGTGCCCCCGTCGTCCGGGTCTGCATCAATGCACATCAGATTGCCCGCGCCGTCAGAAGCAAACGGAAGCCAGGCGCGGTTCCAAAGAAGTGGTTTGACTGGCCCAATGGCGTCAATGTCTTCTTCTGCCCCATTGGGAAACGTTTCGTTCATCAATTCAATTTCCGAATTAATACTTTGCACGCAAAGAAGCTGCCAAGGAAATATCAAATTGTAACGCCCATCTTGTCCGTCGTGGATTCGCAGGTACGCAGTCAGTTCTGCTATTGACTCCTCGTTGAATTGACGTGTCAGCTCGGCAATCTGATCTGGGTTTGCTCCTGGGTTGAGATCGTTCACGACTGCCCTGGCCGATTTCGCCTCGAGTGAGTTTTGAATGCGTTCCCAGAGGTTGTTCATGCCACTGACCTGATTGAGAAGTAAATTTTGCGACCTGACGTTTTGACGAATTGACGCAACTGATACACCTTGATTACTCTCCCATCTTTCAAAGTTACATCGGCTTTATCAATCGTGGAACCCGATCCACGGTTCGTTGATTTATCGAGCGGCCACAGATTCTCGAGAACGTTCTGTCCGCCGAGCTGCATTTCGTGAACATGGTCCCCGTCAAGGCGGTCTTTATCGGGACGAAATCCGTATTTTCTCAGCACATCGTTGATGACGTACCCCCCAACGCTTTTGACGCCATCGGGGGCAAGCGGCCCGATCACGGTTCCGACATCGAGGTAGTAGCTCGCGGTCAGACCAATCGTTTCGCCACTGGGCAGCACGGCTCGAGTATGTGGAGCGTACTGCTGCACAATCGCGCCAGATTCATCCACTTTTCCAACCATCTGGGCGAGATCGTTTTGGCTTTTGTGATCCGTGCGTAAACCACCGAGGAAAATCTTCGGGTATGTTGCTGAGGCTGGTTTCGCCCAATCGAGCGGGAAGGGTTTGGCTTGCGTGCCCTCATCTGGTGCTGGCTCGAGGTCATCGGTATAGGGCTTGCGATTGGATTTGCGAATGCCGTTCGAGGCGAACCACTCGTAGTTGATTTCGTTCTTGGCGATTTCATAGTGAACGATGATTTTCGTGAAGATCGGGTTGTTGCGCTTCACGGTCGCCGCGACCTGCTCCGCTTGCACTTTGGTCAACTTGCCATCGTGATCCTTCGCATCAACCACCGCTTCCACCGCATCTATTTCAGCCAAACCTTTCGCCACTTTTTTGTCGTGATCCGGGTCTTTGAGTTTGGGACTCGTCTCACTCGAGGCGTCCAGTTTCGCACCCTTCCCCTTCACCAAGCCTTTGAACCACGCGATCACCTTTTGAATCGCCCTCTCAATCGGTGCTTTGATCGTCTCGAACAACTTATGCACTCGAGCCGCAATCCCATCCAACTTCGCCACCCTCGCCAGGAAGCCCACACCTAACCCGAGCATCCCCACGAGGCTCGCGCTAATCTTTTTGACTGCATCCCCAATGTTCCCCGCCGCTATCGCCGCCAGGCTCGAGGTGATCGCTTGGAACGTCTTTGTGAGGTCTTTGATTTTGTCCCAGATGAACTTGATGGTTTCGTACAGTTTGATCGCGGCTTGAATGATCCCCGCACCGGGGATGAACATCGCGGAAAGCGCGATAATGCCCTGCTTCACGACGGTGTTGAGGACATACGATTTGATTCCGCCAAGAATCGTTTCCTTCAGCACCGCGCCGTCCTCGGTGTAATGTCGTTTCGCGGTCGCCGTGAACCCGTTCGTTTGAATCTCCGTGAGCGCCGCTTTCGCCTCGCCCGCCGCGTTGATCGCCGCCATGCCCCCCGGTACGGCATTCACGAGTTTCGCTTGGAGTTGCTCCGGCGTGCCGCCGATCATCTGCAATCCAACGTGAAAGATGCCGGTGGCATCCCAGGTTTTCGGCAGGTCAATCCCGCCCATCGTCCCAGTGAACAGCTTCACCACGCTCGCCTCGAGATGCTGCGGCAGGTGCGCGGTGAACTCACCAAAACCTTGACTGACCGCTGCCCCAAGGTTGGAGACGAACGCACCGGGGTTGCTGAGGACTTTCTCAGTGCTCGAGCCGATCTGCGCGAGGATCTCGAGGACTTGTTTGCCGCCGGGGAGTTGCCCGATCGTGGCTTTGACGACCGCCGAGGCACTGTCCTTAATCGCGTCGTACGCACCACCGGTGATGCTGCCGGTTTTCACCACGCCGCGTAAGCTCTGCGCGAAAGTCACACTGGGAACCCAGATCCAGAAGTTCTTTAAGGTCACGGCGGCTTTCCAATTGTCCCCGCTCGGGTTGGGAATGCTGTCCGGGTTGACGTGATGCAACACGTTCACGTAGAAGCGTAAATCCTCACCGCGCTTGACGGCGCTCGAGTAGTACTGCTCAGCAATGCCGATCGCGGGCTGCCCAGCGCTAATTTTGTGCAGCACGGCTCCTTTGTCCGGGGCGAGCTTCACGAGGTGCGAGGCGACAAAGCCACGCCCGGCGACGGAGCTGATCTTGTACCAGCCACCGTCCAATTCTTCGTGAACCGAGAACGTCGCGCCGGGTTGGAGGTGCGTGACGATCTTGCCTTTAGTGTCGGGTTGATCGCGTAGGTTGAGACCGCCATCGTCAATCACGCCACCCGTGCGATAGATGGCTGTTCCCGGCGCGGTCCGCTTTTTAGGCGTGGATGGAGTGGAAGCCCGTTGCACCGCTTTTGCCGTCAATGGTGCTCGAGGTGATGCGGTTCGGACGGCACTCGAGGTTCGAGGCGTGACACTTGAGACCGTCTGAACATCTGTGCTCGAGAGCGCATTCCCTTTGCCCTGCGCTTCCAGCTCGAGTCCATGATCCCGATCCACCCCCGCCTGCACGAGTCCGTTGCCTTGTTGCACGGTGTGCCAGGTTTCATGCGCGATCAATTGCAGCCCCTCGAGCGAGGTCGGGTTCCACGTCCCAGCTCGAAAGAAAATATCGTTCCCCGCTGTGAGGGCTTTCGCATTCAACTTCCTCGAGATGCCATCCGCGCTCGAGTCCAGGTGAACTCTGACCTTGGACAGGTCCACATTCCACTTCACCTCGAGCATCGCTCTCACGTTCTCTGGTAGGGGTTGCCCCCCACCTCGAGCGACTGCGATTTGCTCAGCCGCATCGTTTCCACTCGCCTCTTCGAGCGCTTGCCGTTGCGCGATTGGCTCCAACTCTCGCTGCCAGATTTCCCGTTGCCCCTCGAGCCGTTCCGCTCGAGCATCCAAGGCACGCTGCAATTGACCGGGGAAACTCGGGTGATGACCCAAGGCGGCGAACGCAGCACTTTCCACCGCGCCGCGTTGACCCGGATCGGTGAACCGCTGAATCGCCCCTGCCAAGTCACCCATCGTGTGACTCGAGCCTGGAGATCGGAAGTGTTTGACCAGGGTGGCTCCGGTGTTCTTGAACCCCTGGTAATTACGAATTAGGGTTGGATCACCGTTGACTTGTTCCTCGGCTCTCGAGCGTTGAATCTCTGCCACGTACCCGAGGGAAGGCGTTTGACCTCGAGGGGGTGCAGTGACCTCGGGTAGAACGGCTGTTTGGAGTCGTTGTGTTACCAATCTCTCGAGATGTTGCTGTGAGCGTTGAGCAACGAATGCAGCTCGAGTGTCAGCCGCGACTCGAGCGGTGCGCGTGTGATCGGACAGGGCGCGTTGCACGGCAAGGGTTTTCAGACTCGAGGTGCGCCAGGTTGCTTGGGAGACTCGAGCCTGAGAAAGCTGGGCGTCGTGGAATCGTTGAATCTCGAGTTGGGATTGCTGAAGATCAACGTGGCGTTGAACTTCTAAAGCTTGCTGGCGTTGCCCCTCGAGTTGCGCGGGTGTTGGTGCGTGTAGCTCGAGTTTGGAGAGCGCTGTACCTCGGGACCTGTGCTGGCTCGAGATTCGGGATTGGGGCGTCACCTCGGGTTGGCGTTGTGGCGTCACCACTGGTTTCTGGAGACGCTCCCGTGTCATGCAAGAAAGGATAGCAGACTTTGAGGTTATAAAAAGCCCCACACTGATGAAGCGGTGCGGGGCTTTTCAGTGCTAGCGATCAGTTCAGTAGCACCGTTAACGGTTGCACGACAGGGGCGCGCACGTACAAATCGTTCATCAGGTTGTCCATCAGCACCGAACCGGCCAGGTCAGGCATCGGCGTTGGGCTGTGCAGAATCAGGCTGGGGGTGGAAAGGCTCAGCGTTTTCACGCCGACACTCTCGAGCGCTTTGGTCAGGCCCGGATCGCGGCCGGTGTTGTACAGCTCGAACTCGTAGTTCGGGGTGACGATATCGGGTTTGACCGTGGCGGGCAGGGATGTGCCGTCCAGCCAGAAGGCTTGCACCGTCGGCATGGCGGCGGCTCCGCCGTTGATCAGGTTGAACCGGGCGCTGTTGGTGTTCCCGATGCCCACGGTGTCCTCACCGATGACCGGCCCGCGCTTGGCGCGTTGTAGGGCGCTGGCGAAGTACTCGCAGGCGCTGGCGCAACCACCGTTGACGAGCATAGCGATGGGACCCTTGAAGAGTTGCGGGTTTCGCACGGCGGTACGCCCCAATTCCACGCCCTGCAAGTTGCGGGTCACCCAGGCCCCCTGGGCCGTGATGTACCCCTCTTCGATCGCGGTCTTGTCGGCGTTGTAACGCGGGATGCGCCGGAAGAACTCTGGGTTCTCCATGAAGGCCCCCTGGGCCAGGGCGCGTTCGTTGCCGTAACCGCCACCGTTGTTGCGCTGATTGATGATGACGCCCTTGACACCCTTGGAGATCGCGTCGGCCATCAAGTCATGGACCTTCTGCCCGATCCCCTGAATCAGGAAATCTTTGATCGTGAGAATGCCGACCCCATCGCTACGAAGTTCCAGTGTCGGTTGTTCCGCCTGGTTGATGATCTCGCCCTTGATTTTGATTTCCAGACGCTGCTTTTCGGGTCCGCGTTGCAGCAGCATAGTGATCGTTTCACCGGCCCGAATCCGAGCGCCGAAATCGTTGTTGAACTTCGTGTACTCGGGAGAAGCCGGGTCCAGACTGCTGAACAGGGTGCCGTTGTAGCCCAGCCAGCGGTCTCCGTACTTGATGCCAGCCTTGTCGGCCGGTGCGCCCGCGACCACGTTGGCGATCATGCGATCTGGTAGCAGTTTCGTGGTCAGGTTCCCCTGCGCGTCCGCCGCGCACGCCCCGGTTGGCGTTTCGCAGAAGCCTCTCGAGGTGATCCCGACCCTGGGGGTCGGGCTGGCGTTGTTGCCGCTGGTGTTGGCGCGTTCGGCGCGCACGTCGTCAGCCGTCAGGTAGTAGGCGTGAAAATCTTGGAGTTGCGCGAACATCTCGTCCAGCAGCGGCTCCACTTTGTCGAAGCCGCACGCCAGCGCCTGCGGCGTGCAAGCCTCGTCCAGTTTCACCTGGTACTTGGCGATCAGATCACTGATGTTGACTTTGCTCGGTCCGAAGTACTGGGTATCCAGGTAAAAGGTCGCCTGGTCAAACAGGGCTTGCGCGTTGCTCTGCAAGAACTTCTGCGCCCCGGCAACGCTCGAGAGCGAAAGCACGATGGCTGTGGCGGTCAGAACTCGGCGCAGTAGCATCACTTCACCCCCAGGGTCTCGAGGGCTTTCTGAAGTTGCACGTCGGTTCCGTTGGCCAGGTTGCCGTAATCGTCTGGGACGACGACATCCGGGGTGATCTGGGCGGGAAACGGCGTCTTGTCCAGGTTCAGCATTCTCAAACTCGAGATCGCCAGGTAATCGCCGTTGATCAGGTCGAAGTTGCTGCCGCTGACGGTTAACGCGCCCGCGCTGGACTCGCCGACGACCTTGGCACGACCGGGCTTTTGCAGGAACCAGGCGAGCATCTCGGCGGAGTTGACGGTGTGTTTGTTAACCAAAACCACGACGCCTCCGGTGTACGACTGCGGGCTGTCGGCTTGTCCGACGACCTGACCGTTGCCCGCCTCGTCTTTCAGCACGACCTGACCGCCGTTCGCCGCCAGGGTCACAGTCTGATCCTGCCCCTGGAAGCGCTGGTCATAAATGAAGCCGCCATCCTTGACGAAGGCTCCAGCAGCCAGCAGTGCCTCGGTGTCGTAACCGCTGATGCTATCGCGCAAGTCAATGATAATGCCGGTCGCCTTGTCGCTGAGCGCTCGGCGCACGGTCTGGTGAATCCGATTGCCGATGCTGGTCGTCTGCGAGCCGAACAGGTTCGGTACGCGAATCAAGAGCACTTTGCCGCCCTGCAAGCTCTGACGGTACGGCACGCGGCCATCCTCGATTAGCTTCCCGGTCAGGCTGGCGGTTTTGGCGGCTCCCTTACTGGTGTAGGCGATGTCAAAGGCCTTACCGCCGGTTTCGGCGGCTTTCAGCGCCACCACGGTCGCGGGCTGCCCCCCGATCGTCTGAATCACGTCCCCTCTGAGCAATCCCGCGTCGAAGGCGACCTCGCCGGGGAAGACCTCCAAGACGATCACGCCGCGCCCACCGAAGTCGGCTCCGGTGATGCCGACGCTGGGCTTTGCGGGGCCCTTACCTTCGGCGAAGCGGTCCTCGTCGTCCACAGCGTCAGAGGTGCGGTACTCGGTGAAGCCGTCATTGACAGCTTTGATAGTCGCCTTGACGACTTCGACGCCCTTGTCGTAACCGCATTTGGCATCGCCCGCGCAGACCTTCTGGACATCCGCCAACATCTGTTTTTGCAGGTCGCGCCAGTACGGAACCTTAGCGGGTCCGTTGTAATAAAAGCCGATGTAGAACGAGGCTTGCTTGACCAGATCCTCGGCGGGGCTGGCCAGCACACCGGTGAAGCCGGTGACGGCGATAGCGAGTGCGGCTAGAAGCGATCTCTTCATCTGCGCGTTTCTCCTTTGAACTGATGTTACGAGCCATAGAATACTGCGCTCTCACGGTCTCGAGTAGCTGTCCCAGATGAGACACAGTTGAGCTTTGCGTCACAAAGTTGTCACAGCCTGCCAAACTTGGTTTAACGAGTCTCGAGGATGTGCTGCACTCAGAAATGGCGTCTCGAGAATTCACTCGGACGGTCGCGCCCGCTCCCTCCGCATCACGAGATTGCTCGAGGGGTAAATCGAAGTATTTCCGAAAGTCAGAATCATATTCTGTTATTGACAGAACACGCCCTGGATGAGACAATCAAGGTTCGTTTTCTCGAGTCACCGCTCACGGCTCGGGAGGGGAGCATTTCATGTTGACGTGCTGCAATGGGTATGGCGGAACCAGAGACTCGAATCGCTTGCAGGAACCGCTCGGGACGGGAGAAGAGATTTCATGCTGAAGGTAGAGAGCGACTTCACGCCGCGCGGCGACCAACCCAAAGCCATCGCCGAGATGGTGGATGGTTTACAGAGCGGGTATCGGTTTCAGACCTTGCTCGGAGCGACTGGCACCGGCAAGACGTACTCAATGGCAAAGGTGATCGAGGAAGTCCAGCGCCCTGCGCTAATCATCGCGCCGAATAAGATCCTGACCGCGCAACTGGCGGGCGAAATGCGTGAGTTCTTCCCGAACGCCGCCGTCGAGTTCTTCGTCAGCTACTACGATTACTACCAGCCCGAAGCCTACGTCCCCGGCAAGGATCTCTTCATTGAAAAAGATGCCGCGATCAATCAGGAGATAGAGCGGCTGCGCCACAGCACGACCCGCAGTCTGCTGACTCGCAAGGACGTGATCGTGGTCGCCTCGGTCTCGTGCATTTACGGGCTGGGCAACCCGGCCGAGTACCGACGCCTGAACTTGAATCTCGAGGTCGGGAAACCGATTGGGCGCGAGGCGATACTGGACCGGTTGGTGGAGATTCAATACGAGCGCAACGACATTGAACTCTCTCCGGGACGCTTCCGGGCCAAGGGCGACGTGTTGGAAATCTGGCCCAGTTACGACGAGAAACCGATGCGCTTAGAACTCTGGGGCGATGATCTGGACCGGATTCAGATCTTCGACTTCCTGACGGGTGAAATTATCTCTGAACTTCAAAGCACGATCATCTACCCCGCCAAGCATTACGTCGTCGAAGAGGGCAGTTTGGAGCCTGCGATTCAGGGTATCGAGGCGGAATTGGCCGAGCGATTGGAGTACTTTAATTCGGTCGGGAAGCTCTTGGAGGCGCAACGCCTGAAGGAGCGCACGCTCTACGACCTCGAGATGATGCGGGTTCTGGGGTATTGCTCCGGAATTGAAAATTACAGCCGTCATATTGACGGGCGGCAACCCGGCGAGCGGCCGTATACCCTGCTGGATTACTTCCCGAGCGATTTTGTGACCTTCCTAGACGAATCGCACCTCAGCCACAGTCAGATTGGTGGCATGTACAAGGGCGATTACCACCGCAAGAAGACGCTTTCCGATTACGGCTTTCGCCTGCCGAGCTGTATGGACAACCGCCCGCTGAAAAGCGACGAGTTCTACGATATGGTCGGCCAGGTTGTGTACGTCAGCGCCACACCAGCCGAGCACGAACGCAGCGTCTCGTCGCAGATCGTGGATCAGGTGATTCGTCCGACTGGCCTGCTGGACCCTCAAGTGCAGGTCCGCCCGACGCTGGGTCAGGTCGAGGACCTGCTCGGAGCCATCCGCGAGCGCGCCGCCAAGGACGAGCGGGTGCTGGTGACCACCCTGACCAAGCGCATGTCAGAGGATTTGACCGAATACTTCCTGGGTCACAACGTCAAGGCTCGGTACCTGCACAGCGACATTGACACGGTGGAACGCCAGGAGATCATCCGCGACCTGCGCTTGGGTCACTTCGACGTGCTGGTCGGCATTAATCTCTTACGCGAGGGGTTGGACCTGCCGGAAGTCAGCCTCGTGGCAATCCTGGACGCCGACAAGCCGGGCTTCCTGCGCTCCGAGCGCAGCCTGATTCAGACGATCGGGCGGGCCGCCCGTAATGTTAACGGAACCGTCGTACTCTACGGCGATAGCGTCACGCCCGCGATGGCATTCGCCATCTCCGAGACCAACCGCCGACGCGTCATCCAAGAGGCGTACAACATTGAAAACGGTATCACGCCGACGACCATCAGCAAGAGCATCCGCAAGGTGATTCGCGGCGAGGAAGCCCCGGAAACCGAACTCGAGCCGATGGGCGAGTTCACCACGCGGGACGATATTTTGGCGCGCATCACCGATCTGGAACTGGACATGTGGCAGGCCTCCGAGGCGATGGACTTCGAGAAGGCCGCCAGCCTGCGCGACGACATCCGGCAACTCGAGGCGAAACTGGCGGGCAAGGAAGTCAAGCTGGCATCCGTGCCCGGCGCGAAACCGCAGCGGGCGCGCTCCAAGGGCGGGGATTCCGGGCGTTCCGGGGGACGACGCAAGAGCTGAGCGCACCTCGAGCCATCCTGAAGGAATTTTCCGGAATTCGTGTAACCTTTGAGCGAATTTCAGCCAGGTTGATAACCTTTATCAACCTGGCTGAAACGTTTCCCTAAAAACGCGCTCACCCTGAATCGCCAACCTCAAAGTTAGCCCGTCACTGCCACCCTTGAACCTCCACTCCACCGAAAATGCTGCGCTTGACCTCTGGCGGCGAGATCCCGGCGTACAGGCTGTCCTGTGCGCCCGTCCCGTTTAAGACCTGGAGTTGCTCTGTTGTGAAGCGAAGCTCTAACGACGCGAGATTGTCGCGCAACTGCTCGAGTTTGCTGGCCCCGATGATTGGCGCGGTGACTCCGGGTTGCGCCATGACCCAGGCGAGTGCCACCTGCGCGGGCGGCTGACCGATTTGCGCCGCGACGCCGCGCAGTCCCTCGAGGATCTGCCAGTTGCGTTCGGTGAACAACCGATCCCCGAACGGGTTGGGCCCATCGAGCCGCCGCTCGCCCGTGCCACTCGCGCTGCCGCGTTCGTACTTGCCGCTGAGAAACCCGGCCGCGAGCGGACTCCACGGGGTGATCCCGAGACCGAGTTCTCGAGCCGCTGGCAGGTGTTCGCGTTCAATGCCGCGCTCTACGAGCGAGTACGCGAGTTGCAACGCAATCGCGCCGGGTGCGCCGCTCATCTGGGCCAGCATCGCCGCTTTCGTGGCGTACCAGGCGGGGACGTTGGAGAAACCGTAGTAACGAATTCTCCCTGAGCGCACGAGATCGCCCAGGGTTTGCACGACCTCCTCCACGGGCGTGACCGTATCCCAGTGATGCAACCAGTAGAGGTCCAGGTAATCGGTTTTCAACCGCCGGAGCGATCCCTCGAGGGCCCGGTGAAGGTTCTTGCGCCCATTGCCGCCCGAGTTCGGATTCCCTGGCATTGGGTTCCAGGTGAATTTGCTGGTCAGCACGAGGCGGTCGCGCAACTTGCGAGCGGCGATGTACTCGCCCAGCAGTTCCTCGCTGCGCCCCCCGGCGTAGATATCGGCGGTGTCCACGAAGTTTCCGCCCGCGTCAACGTAGGCGTTGAAGATCGCTTCAGAGGTCTCGTCGGGCGAACCCCAGCGTTTCGTGCCGAAGGTCATGGTTCCAAGTGCCAGCGGGCTGACGACCAATCCAGATCGTCCCAGTGTGCGGAAATCGGTCAGTGACATGGGACTCCTAGTATCTCGAGAAGGAAAGGTTGTTGCCGTAGTTTCTCATGGGATTCTCGAGGTCAACGCCTGAGTTGAAACGGGCTTACTTGCGGCGCGAATCCTCGAGTTGCTGCGCTCTGGCTCCACTCCACATCCCGAGCATCCAACCGGGGTACTCGGCGGGCAGTCGGCTCAGATCCTCGAGCGATTGCTGTTCTTGGGCGGAGAGCTTGATGTCCACGGCTCCAAGATTATCGTTCAACTGCTCTAAACGCTTCGTGCCCAGCAGCACGCTCGTGACCTGCGGTTGATGCAACAGCCAAGCGATAGCGAGTTGCGCCACGGACGCGTGCTTCTGCGCAGCCAGCTCTTTCAGGCGGTCAATCACGTCGTAGGCGCGGTTCATCTCCACGGGCGGAAAAACAAGCGCCGCGCGGCGACTGCCTTCGGCGGCGTTTTCGTGACGGCTGAACTTGCCGCTCAGTAAGCCGCCCGCCAGCGGACTCCAGACCAGTAAGCCCAGACCTTCGGTCTCGAGCATTGGCACGATTTCGCGTTCGACATCCCGCCCGGCGAGCGTGTAATAAGCCTGGAGTGAGGCGAATGTACTCCAGCCGTGCAATTTGGAAATCCCGAGCGCCCGGCTGATCTGCCAGGCCGCCCAGTTGGAGACGCCGATGTAACGCACTAGCCCTTGTCGCACGAGGTCGTTCAGCGCCTCGAGCGTTTCCTCGACGGGCGTGGCAGGGTCGAAGCCGTGGAGCTGGTACAGATCAATGTGATCCAGTTGCAAGCGTTCCAGACTCGCCTGGGCAGCATCCAGGATATGCCCTCGAGACGAACCCCTGGCGTTCGGTCCGGTTCCGATGTCCCCAAAAACTTTGGTGGCCACAATCACCTGGTCGCGCTGAACGCCAAGGTTTTTCAGGGCTTGCCCGGTGATGAGTTCAGAGCGGCCCTCGGAGTATGTGTCGGCGGTGTCAATGAAGTTGATGCCTGCTTCGAAGGCTTTGGACAGGAGCGCGTCGGCTTCGGCTTGCTGGACGCTACCCATGACGCTGAAGTTGCCCGTGCCGCCGAAGGTCATGGTTCCGAAGCACAGCTCGGAGACGAAAAGCCCGGTTTTGCCCAATCGGTTGTAGCGCATGTGTCCACCTCTGAGGTTGTGTTGTTGCAGTCCAGCTCGAGTGGCGTTCAGACTGAGTGAAGAGCGGCCGATCTTCAAAGTGATTGCTTTTTGCAACCGGTTGTAGATTACTTCGACTGGTGCGATAATGCAAGCAGTAGGGGGTTAGACATGGCAAAACAGCAAAAATTGGCGCACGAACAGCCGAGGTCCGGCTGCCCGGTCAGCCTCGGGCTGGATATTTTCGGTGACCGCTGGACGCTACTGATCGTGCGCGACCTGATGTTCAGCGGCAAGCGGCACTACCGCGAGATGCTGCAATCCGACGAGCACATCTCCTCCAACATTCTGGCGGATCGGCTGCAGAGGCTCTTAGAGGAGAGCATCATCACCAAAACCGAGGACCCCAGCCACCTGCAAAAAGTCGTTTACAGCCTGACCGAAAAGGGCATCGCGCTGCTGCCGATTCTGATGCAGATCAGCCAGTGGAGCCATCAGTACCGCCCCGTCGGTGAACAATACCGAACGGCTCAGAACGAACCCTTTGATCTGGAGGGACAAACGAAAGCATTACGCGAAACCCATCTGGGACGGCTCGAGGCGTGACAGATTTGAGGGTTGATGCTTTAAGCCTGAATTGGTCTTAGGCGTGATCCAACCAAGGCTCGAGTCGCTTTTCAGAGAGCGCCCACAGCCGATCCTGTGCCCCTTGGTCGTAGGCGATGGAATTGGCGCGGCCCTGTCTCTTGTTGTAGAAGTACGCCCCAGTCACGCCGTTGACCTCAGGTGAGGTCGCCAAATACAGGCTGGTCTGAGCGCCCTTTTCGGGCGTGATGGCGAAAAGCTGGAAGACGCCGAGGAAGAACTTCGTCACGCCCGTCATCTGTTCACCAAACCCAGTCCTAACAAGACCAGGATGCAACGAGTTGCTGGTGACGCCTGTGCCCCCCAAGCGGCGCGCCAGCGCGTTGGCGAACAGGACGTTCATCAGCTTGCTCTGGTTGTACGCGGCAAAATCGCCGTACCCGGTCTTGAACTCGAGGTCGTCCCAACGCATCCGCCCCAGCAGGTTCGCGCTCGAGGAGACGCTGATAACGCGGGCGTTTCCGGCGGCTTTCAGGCTGGGAAGGAGTAGGTTCGTCAACAAGAAGTACGCCAGGTGATTGAAGGCGAAGGTGTACTCGAAGCCATCCACAGTTGTCTTGCGTTCGCTGAACACGCCGCCCGCGTTGTTGACCAACACGTCCAGCTTCGGGTACTGCTCACGCACCTCGAGCGCGATCCGGCGCACATCGGTCATGTTGGACAGATCACCGATGTACAGCTCCAAAGCCTCACTGCCGCTCTGTGCCCGAAGCTCCTCGAGGACGCGCTGGCCCTTGCCAGCATCGCGGGAGGTGAACAGCACGCGATACCCCGCCTTGGCTAACTCGAGGGCGGTGACCTTGCCGATGCCATTGGTGGCTCCAGTCACGAGGGCGGTTTTGCGGGCGGCGGGGTTGGTCGGCGTCATGGTGGAACCTCGGGTCTGGGAGTGGGCTTAGGCTGTTTCGAGCGGGCGTCGCTGATCGTTCCGGTTTTATGCAAACAACCAGTTGGTTGTTTATCGCATTAGAGCAGACCTGAGGCTAAAAGTCAACTAACCTGTTGGTTGTATAATGGCCCGGTGAAGCGCGACGCCCAAGCGACCCAAGCCCGCATCCTCGAGGCAGCCACCGCCGAGTTCGCCCAGTACGGTATCGCCGGAGCCAGAATTGACCGGATTGCCGAAGCTTCAAACAGCAACAAATCCATGATCTACGCCTACTTCACCAGCAAGGACGAACTGTTCAACGCCGTCGGCAAGGCGCTCATCAACCAAAGCTTGCACGACGTTCCAACCGATGTAAACAACCTGCCCGAGTATGCCGCCCGCTTATTTGATCAGTTTCAGAAGCACCCCGAGGTGCTGCGCCTGCTGACCTGGGACCGCCTCGAGCGGGGGGGGTTTAGCCTGAATATTCCAGAGGTGATCGAAAGTAACGCGTTGAAGGTGGCTGCAATAGAACAGGCGCAGCAACAGGGCAAGATCAGCCCTCGTTTTCCCGCGCGGCTGCTCTTGGAGCTAATTCTCTCGTTGGCGCAGACAGAGGCGACCTTCGCGCTTGGCATGAAAGATGAACGGGCGCGGCGGCGACAAGCCATCCGGGACGCGGTGGAACGGCTCGTTCAGGATTGAGTGCCAGCGCTAGAAAACGGGCACTCGAGACGCTGGAACACGGTAGATTGAACCCATGCTGAATCCACGTCAGAACACGCCGCTCGAGGGATTGGCGCTCGTCGTCGTGAGCGCCCTGCTGGGGGCACTGGCGGTGGCGGTCACGCTGCTGGCGGCGGATCTGGTGCAGGGACGCGGCTTGAACTTCGCGTCGCTTATCAGTCCGGATGCCCTGATGTACTTCCCAGCCTTGGCGCTCGGGTTGGCGGTCACGTCGCTAATCTGGTACTCGAGGCGCGGCGCTGAACGAGCCTACCGATATCGGGACGGTCTGGTCTGGGGGGTGGTTTGCTTCCTGCTGACGGCGACCGCTGTTTTATTGCTGAGCCTGCCAGGGATCCTGGGCGATTCCGAGTTCGGCTTGACGGGCACGCTATTCTTCGTCTACATCGTTGGCGGTGTGTTCGCCCTGCCTGCCATCTTCACCGTCGCCCCGCTCGCGCTGTGGCTCTGGCATCGGACGATCAAAACGCTGCGACCTTGAAGGCTCGAGGTATGAACGAAACCCGAGGACTCACGACTTCTTTGAGGTTGAGGACCGCTAGACCCGGACCGCTTCGCCGGAGCGGAGCGCTGAAAGCTGAAATGCGGTACATTCCCCCGCATGTCCCCGAACGCACACGACTGGTCTAACCTGCAACCCCGCTACGAAGCCCTGAGCCGAGAACACGTGAGCGCCGAGAACGCCGCCGCGTGGTTGCTGCGCTGGTCAGACCTCGAGCGCAGCATTTACGAGGTCATCAGCCGCGCGTACCGCGCCAAATCCGAGGACACGACCGACCAAGCCGCCGAGCGCAGCTATCTGAACCTAGTGGAGAACGTCGTGCCGCACGCCAAGGTCGCGCACAACAAATTGGAGCAGAAACTTGCGGCGCTGCCCGTGGCGGATTTGCCGAATGATGCGCTCGAGCTGGTGAAGCGCACCGCCGCCAACCTGGAGATCTTCCGCGAGGCGAACGTCACCCTGGAAACCGAGCTGGACAAATTGGGCGTGGAGTACGACAAGATCGTCGGAGCCTTCACGATCATGCTGAACGGTGAGGAGCTGACGCTGTACGGAGCCTTTGCTAAGCTCCAGGAACCCGACCGTACCGTGCGCGAGACGGCCTACCGGGCGCTCGTGGCGCGTTGGGAGCAGGACCGGGCTGCACTGGAAGAACTGTTCATGCAAATGCTGCACCTGCGCCGTCAGATCGCTAAAAACGCGGGCTTCAGCAATTACCGCGAACTCGTCTGGAAGGCGAAATCGCGCTTCGATTACAGTCCAGAAGACTGCCGCACATTGCACGCCAGCATCTTGGAACACATTGTTCCAGTCTTGCAATCCGAAATGACCAAGCACCGCGAATCGTTGGGTTTGGACAGCCTGAAACCCTGGGACATGGACGTGGATAGCGGCAACCGCCCACCGCTCAAGCCATTCACTTCCATCCAAGACCTCGAGACCGTCTGCCAGAGGGTGTTCGGCAGTTTGGATTCGCAATTGGGTCAGATGTTCGGCACGCTCATGGAACAGGATTTGGACCTCGAGTCTCGGAAGGGGAAGGGTCCGGGCGGCTACTGCGATTTTCACCCACAGTCCGGCCGCGCCTATATCTTCATGAATGCGGTCGGCACGCAAGATGACGTGCAGACCTTATTGCACGAGGGTGGTCACGCCTTTCACGCGCTGGAAAGCAACGCCCACCAGAAGCTCTACTGGAACTTGCACGGACCAATGGAGTTCTGCGAGGTCGCTAGCATGGGTATGGAGATGCTGGCCCAACCCTATTTAGAGCGCTCCAACGGCGGGTTTTACAGCCCCGAAGACGCGGCTCGGGCCCGACACGACCAACTGCTCGAGGCGGTGATCAAATTCCTGCCGTACATGGCGGTCGTGGATGCCTTCCAGCATTGGTTGTACGTGGATGCGCCGGAACACGTCACGATCCACGAGATCAACGCGAAATGGGCCGAGTTACATCAAACCTTCCTGCCGCACGTGGATTTCGTTGGGACCGAACAGGGCTTGGCGTTTCGCTGGCAGCGCCAGGGTCACATCTTCACCGCTCCGTTCTATTACATCGAATACGGCATCGCGCAACTCGGCGCGGTTCAGGTTTGGCGGAACGCCCTGGAAAACGAGGCGCAAGCCGTCAAGCAGTACCGCCAGGCACTGGCGCTCGGGTACACGTGCGGCCTGCGTGACCTATTCGAGACGGCGGGCATCAAACTGGCCTTCGACTCAGGCCACGTGGCGGGTCTGACAAGGCTGGTTCAGCAGCATCTCTGAACCGTAGCTCAATCTTTTATGAGGGCGAAAACCCCGATTCTCATCGTAATAGCGGCGCGTAACATCATCTTTGGAGTGTGGCAGGATAAACTGCCCCAAGCCTACTAAGCAATACCGCTTATCAGGCTCCCAGGAACCCCATGAGAACCTATCGCGCCCCCCAAACCACCGACCTCGAGCGGGCCTTCACGGCTCTGAACTCGAGCGAGGGCATGGTCATGAAACTTCGGGCCGGTCTGGTGGACGGACGGCGGCACACCTTGCGTGAAGTCGGCGCGTTTCTTGGAGCCACCCGTTCTGAGGCGCGCAGCCTGGAATGGCAGAGCTGGCAGAAACTGGAACAACTCGCTCGTGCCGACGAGGACTCCCGGCAAGCCGTGACCTACCTATTGAAACGCTGCGCGACTCGAGGAACCCGCAAGTTGCTGCTGAGCTAAGCGCTTGCCGTCTAGAGCCGGGGTTAAACGCCTAGCACCAGCTTGGCGATGTTGAAGTAGATCAGCAACCCCGTGGCGTCCATGATCGTGGCAATGAACGGACTCGAGGTCAGCGCCGGATCAATTTTCAGTTTGTGAAACGCCAGCGGTAGCATCGCCCCGATCACATTGGCCGACAGCACGATGCCCATGATCGAAACCGCCACGATCAGCGCAATGCTATCGCCCGCCTTGGCGTAGAAGAACTTGACCCGGAAGAACGCCAGCACCGCCAGCGTCACCCCGAGCAACAAACCGGTCGTGAGTTCCTTCGTCAGCACCCGCCAGGAGTCGCGCCCTCGCAACTGCCCCAGGGAAATCGCGCGAATAATCAGCACCGCACTTTGCGAACCCGTGTTGCCACCCGTACCGATCAGGGCCGCGATAAAGCTCGAGAGAATCGCCTGTTGCGCGATTAGCTTCTCGTAGTTGGCGGTCACGTTGACCGTCAAGAATTCCGATAGCGATAGTGCCATCAGCCAGAAGACGCGCTTACGCCACAGCTCAAAGGGACTGGTGCGAAGGTAATTAATTTCCGATCCCTCCATCGCCGCGCCCTTGTAGATATCCTCGGTGGCTTCCTCTTGCATCACGTCCACCACGTCGTCAATCGTGACAATTCCCTTCAGTACGCCGGATTCATCCACGACCGGCATCAGGGACAAGTCGTAATCGCGCATCAGCCGCGCCACTTCCTCCTGATCGGTGTCCGTTTTCGCGTAGATCACGTCGCGCCGCGCCAAGTCGTCCACCCTAGCGCTCGGGGCGGCCGTGACGAGCGCCTGAAGCGGCACGACCCCCGTCAAACGGCCCTCGGCGTTCACCAAGTACAGGTTCGTGACGGTCTCGGCTTGATCGGCGGCCAATCGCAGGAATTGCAGCGCGTGCTGCACCGTCCAGCCCTCTTTGACCGCCACAAATTCCGGGGTCATCATGCCGCCCGCGTCGTCCTCGGCGTATTGCAACAACCCTAGCGCGCTCGAGGCCAGCGTTGGCGGTAGGGCGTTCAGCAGGTACTCGCGGCTCGAGGTGGCGGAGAGTTCTTGAAGCAAATCGGCGATCTCGTCGGGCCCGAAGAAGGCTCCCATGACGCGAATCCGGTCTGGGGCCAGCTCTGGCACGACCGCCGCCTGCTCCGTCATGGAAAGGTCGGTGAAGCTGAGCGCGGCGCGTTCCACCGGCATCAGCCGCAAGAATTCCAAGCGCTCTTCAAAATTGGCCTCTTCAAAAGCCGCGTCCACCACGGTCTCGGGTTGGGCACGCAGCAGCGCCTTGAATTCCAGGCGGTCGCCTTCGCGCAAGGCCGCCAGCAGCTCGAGCGGTTCCAGCACGGTTTGGGTACGAATCATGGTTCACCTCCTGACCTGCGCGAAAAAGCGCGAAATCCATCGGTCGCCGGTGAGAGGCGCACCGAAGCACAGAACTCTGAGACAAACTCTCTCTCTCGAGCACTTCGTCAGGGCGGTTCGGGGGTTCAGTGTTTCCGAGCTAAAACCTGGATTGACCGCTCGAGCTGCTAGCAACGAGCGCGTCGGATCTCGGATTTTATCGTGGCACGGCCGTTTCGGAGACGGCATGAACGCCCGCAGTGCGCGTCAGGTAGAACTGACGTAAAGGCACTGGCCCTGAACTGGGAATGGGTTCCATACCACCTCCTCTTCGCACGTCTCGACTGAGGTTTAACTTACCGCTCCGTCGGGGGCGACGCTGTGCAGGATGAACAGTCTGCGAGCTTGCAAACCTTGGGGATTCTAGGCTCGAGGTGAGAGAGGTGTCAACGGTTTAGGAAAGAGCAAAGAGCGGGACATCCTCGAGTTCTGACTGGCACAACGCATCAAACTCAGCCTCGAGCGCCGCTCGAATGGCTGGATGGCGTGCCAGCAGCTCTGGCAACGCTCGCGTCTTGGTCGCTCGAGCGATGGCGTTCAGATCGAGGAGCTGCAATCGCTCTTTGGTGATCGGACGTTTCTCGTCCCAGAAAATAAGCGCATTCAGAGCATCGGTTGCCTCGGGAGTTCTCAGCAGCGTGTGAAGGACTCGAGCTTTGGCTTCAGTGTCGCAAGCCAGGAAATAGCAGGTGTCGTCCATAACGACGGGCTTGTGACTACTCGGTGCGATCAGCGCAAACTCGAGACTTTTGTACAGACCGCTGATCGCTACTTTCCAAGGGGCGAAGCTGTACGGCCCGACGCCAAAGATGCTGAATTCAGGATTGTTTCTGTAAATGGAACTGCCACGCCGACCCAAGGCTTCACGATGCGCGTTCAAGTATGCCCAGGTGAGCGGCGCAGTCCAACGCAATGGCTCCGTGGGTTCCCCAATAAAGGTTTGCGGAACCACCATCATCAGACGCGCCGCCAAACGCCTATTTCCTAGATCTGAGCTTTTCAACATTGGATAAAGGTAATCAGCCTCGAGGAGGGGGCGTTCTCCTAGCCCATTCTCAAAGCTGCCCTCGTCCTGAATCCGCAGTTCCATGACGCTCGCGCAATCGTGCTTGATGCCACTGCGCCAGGTGAGATGGGTTTTTCCGATAAAGCGTTTACTTTGAGCGTAGGCGGCGGCATCCGCAATGAGTAGACCATTGGAAACGGTGATCGTTTTACCGGGATGTTTGGCTTCCAGCGATCCGTAAACCTGACATTGATAATCGGCAGGTCCATAGGTACCACTCAAGATCAATACGCTTGCATCCACGGCGGCGTTGAATTCCTTCTTAGCATCAATCGCATACATGGCAACACTCTGGATGCGCCACTGGCGCTGCGCCGCGTGACGCAATAACTTGCGAGCGACACTCGTCTTAACGATCACGCACAAGGCGTTCTGTGTTCCTTGTACACCCTCGAGCAACCGCAAAAGGATCGCTTCTGAAATGTCAAAATTACTTTTTCCAGTGCGTGCGTCCGAACCGCTCAAACCCTCGGCGTTCGTTTTTTTCGGCAAGTTAGAGCCGCCGACCGCACCAATCGCAGAATTCGTTACCCAGGGCGGATTTCCAACGATCAGTGTTGGCGCATTTAGGTTAGAGACGAACTCTTTGATGTCAACGCCGAAGAAATCCGCCTGTCGCACTTCGGCTCTGCCCATCAGTCGTGCCGCCGCTCGAGATGCGTAAGCCGCGTTGATCTCCAAGCCGACGCCCAGAGCCTGTGGATACGTCTCGAGTGCCACCACTAGTAGATTCCCGACGCCGCAGGTTGGCTCGAAAATGCTTGCGGGAACGAAACCACCTCTTTTGAAACGTTCCATCACACGCCGCGCTAAGCTGTCCGGCGTTTGAAAATCACCGTACTCGAGACTCACAGCCGCATCACCCCGTCCACACCGCCCGCCTCTTGAATGGCTCGAGCGTACTGCAAGCGCCATTGCAAGGCATTGGAAATCGTTAAATACCCTTGCTGAGGCGGGTTTTGCAACTATTCCTTGGCAATGCTCGCCGCTTCGATTTCGTCCAGCGGTAGGTTGCGGTCCAGCATTAGCCCGATCAGGTCTTCGTTATTGGCTCCCGCCGCGAGCGATTCACGCAGTAAGCGCGTCAGTGTGAAGTCTGCTGTGCGCGTCTCGTCAATGAAGATCGTGTGTTGAATCCTGAGATTGGCTGTCCGTCGCTTGCGATCATCGGTTTTTTCGTACACAAATACCAGCAACGAATACCCCAAACCGAACACCTTTTGCCGTGCCGAACGGAACGGACAAGAGGATTGAGGTTGCGTGATGCTTGTGGTCTTGATGTCTACGTTAACCGAAGGAATATCAATCCCTTTCGCGGCATTTCCACCGATACCGCTCAGCTAAATACGCGATGAACTGGCCTTCCAAGTAGGTCCCTACCGCCTTACCATCGGTGACACCGAATAAAGCAGTCTCCCGCATTTCGGAGATCACGACGGCAAAAGTTTTTGCTTCTTCAAGCAGAGTTTGTAACGTCAAGTCCACCACGTCACCGAGTCTATCCATCATCAACCCCTGGCGTATCGCCCACCGGGTAACTCGAGTGCGACATTCTTCAGCGTCAACATCATCAGCGCCACCGTGATCTGCGGTCCGCTCAACCCGGTGCGAAGCACCAGATCGTCCACCAGCAGTTCACCATCCAGAGCCGCATAAACCTTCGCCTCGTCCCCCTCGAGCGCGGGCAGTTGGCGTTTTGCGGCGGTGAGGCTGCCCCATCTGAACTCCTCGAGGATGTCCTCGGCGCTTTCCAAGAGGGCCGCGCCCTGCTTGATGAGGCGGTTCGGGCCGCGCGAGTTCGGTTCGTTCGGTCGTCCCGGCACGGCGAACACGGTGCGTCCGTTTTCCAGCGCGGCCACGGCAGTGATGAGACTGCCGCTGTCCAAGTCGCCCTCCACGATCACGACGCCGGTACTCAAGCCAGCGATGATCCGGTTCCGGGCTGGAAAGTTGTGCGCGGCGGGCGGCGTGCCAATCGCATAGCCACTGACGACGGTCAGGCGCACCGCCAGGTCACGGTTCTCGCCGGGGTAAATCGTGTCTATGCCGCAGCCCAAGACCGCGATACTCGAGCCGCCCGCTTCGACCGCCGCCGTGTGCGCGGCGGTGTCAATCCCTCTGGCTAGCCCAGAGTTGACGGTCACGCCCGCCGCCGCGAGGTCTCGGGCGAGGGTTTGCGTGAAGGCCCTGGCATGCGGGCTGCACTTGCGGGTTCCGACAATCCCAATCGCTCGAGGGGTCGCGCCGGTCAAGGCCGCCAACACCTCTGGGTCGCCGCGCACCCACAGCACCGGGGGTGGATCGTAAATGGCGCGCAACGCCTCTGGGTAGCGCGGGTCGCTCAGCGGCACGATCTCAGCGCCAACCTTGTGCGCCCGCTCGAGTTCAGTGTCGGCGCGGTCCAAGCTGGTCTGCGAACCGATGTTGGCGGCGCTCGAGGCATCGAGTCCTTGCACTTCGCGCAATCGGGTCAATCCGGCCCCTAGCACCGCGTCGGCGGTGCCGAAGTGTTCCAGTAACGCTTTCACGCGCACTGGACCCAAGCCAAACGTGAAGAACAGGGCGAGGCTCGAGCGCACCTCGGATGGGGATTGCGCCGCGTCACTCATACTTGAACGCCCGCGAGCCAATCGTGGCGAAGATCAGCGTGAAACCCAGCAGGATGAGCGTGTTCGGGAGGACATTGAGAATCCCGGACCCGCGCAGGATCACGTCCTGGAGCGCTTGCATTCCCCAGTAGGTTGGCAGGAACTTGGCGATTTGCTGCATCCAGACCGGCGTCAAATCCAACGGCCACCACAGCCCGCCGAGGGCGCTCAGCACGTTCACGGCCAAGACGGTCAGCGCCGTCAGTTGCGCCCCGGTGCTGGTGATCGCAGCCGCCATCGCACCGAAGCTGGCGGCGGACAGCGCGAACGCCAGGCACGGCAAAACGAGTGCCGGGATATTGCCCCAGTTGACGCCCAGCACCAATCCCGAAAACAGCACCATCGCCGCGAGTTGCAAGATCAGTAACAGCGTATTCCCCAAGAGCTTCCCGACCACGATGGCGAAGCTCGAGGTCGGGGCGCTAAACAGACGCGTCAGCGTTCCCAGCGTGCGTTCGCGCTGAAAGCTCAGCCCGGTCTGCGCCCCGAATAGCAGCGCGAACATCAGGGTCATGCCGGGCGCGGTCTGGTTGGAACCGCCCGCCGCCAGCACGCTCGAGGACTTCCTGACCTGGGTCTGGACCTGCTCGAGTTTCACGAAGGGTTCCGACAACAAGGTTCGGGTGCGTTCGGCGGCGTTGGTGTTCGGGGCGGCCTTGGCGGCGATCCCTGGGGCTTGCATCTGCGCGATGGCCCCCTGGACGCGTTGCAGCACCTCCACGGCGCGGCTGCTGTTGCTGGGGCTGATGAGTTGGAGTTGCGGTTTGCCATTCAAGACTTGACTGTCGAAGTCCGCGCCGAGCTTCAACCAGGCATCCCGGTCGCCACGCGCCAGCAGGAAACGCGCCCGACCATCAGCCGTTTCTATATTCAGGTTGAGTTGCCGTAACCGCGCCTCGAGTTCCATGGCCAGCGTCGTATCTGGGCGGGTCAGCAAGACCCTGGCTGGGGCGACCTCGCTGGTTTGAAAGATCGCCAGAATCGTGCTGAAGATGATCGGCAGCAAGAACAGTTGCGCCATCAAACGAGGCTGACGCAGCGCGTGCAAAGCTTCGCTCAAAGCCAGATGGACGATCACCCTGACGTTGCTCAGGGGATTCACGAGGCGAACCTCCTAGAGAGCCGTAGCGCACCGATGCCCAGCCCGACCACGGCCATACCCACCAGTACGGCGGCGTCCAACGCGATCACCGACGGGCGCAAACCGGAGGAGAGAAGTTGAAAGGCCTCAATGCTCCAGCGGTTGTACGTCAAGCGCGACAGGGGCTGCGCGATCCCCGGCAACGAATCCACCGGGTACATGCTGCCACCCAAGAGACTCATCACCAACACGAACAGCAAGCCCAGCACGTTGACCTGCTCGTGGCTGTTGGCAATCCCAATGATGACCCCACCGAATCCAGCCGCCGCCGCCGAGGTCGCCAGCACCGTGGCCACGACCCCGAACCCCTCGCCCCAGTTGACGCGGTACAGCAGGCTCGAGGTGATGACGAAGCTGCCGAGTTGAAAGGCGGCCATCGCCCAGAGCGCCAGAAATTTTCCTAGCAGCAAACCCGTCGGAGTGAGCGGCGCTGACAGGAGCCGTTGAATCGTGCCGCGCTCGAACTCCTCCACCAGACTGCCCGCGCCGTGGGTGGCGCTCAGCAGCGTGAACATCACGCCGAAGGCGATCGCGTAATAGGTGAAGAACCCGGCTTGCCGCCCCTCGATCTGTTCGGCTTTGATCTGTGGCGCTCGAGCTGTAAAATCGTTTTGCACCTGAGATTGCAGCTTTTGTAGGAGCGCTCCCAACTCCGCCGAGGTGGCCGGTTTCAGGGCGCGCACCGCGCCGAGCAGCGTGGCCCGCGTCACCTCGAGCCGATCCCCGAAGCCCGCGATCAGACTTTCGATCACCGCGCCCCGGTAATGGCTGGCGGCGTCCTCGGTGACGCCGATCTTGAACTCGCGCCCACGTAATAGGTCACGCTCTGGGTTCTGGGGCAGTTGAATCACGACGACCGCCTTGCCCTTTTCCAAGAGCGCCTGTCCGACCTCGGCGGTTTCGTATCGCACCATGCCCAGTTTGCTGACCTCCAAGAGTTCGCGGAGCGCCTTGGAGACACGGTTTTCCGTGCCGACGATCACGACCGGGGCGGGTTCGGGCGGTTTGGACCCGCCCAGCGCGTTCCCGATGATGAAGGTCAAAATCAGCGGCAATAACAGCGTCTGGACCAGAAACGACCTCGAGCGTAACTGTGCCCGCAAGTCGCGTTCGGTGACGCGCAGGATTGGCCAGATGCCGCCCATCAGCAGTCCCCTCGAGCTAGCCTAAAAAATTCAGTCACGCAGTCGCCGTCCCGTCAATTTCAAAAACACCGTCTCGAGGTCCGGTTCTTCCATCTCCAAATGATGAACTCGCGCCCCGTTCTGGGCGAGCGCCTGCAAAATCACGGGCAGCGCCGTTTTGCTATCGCCGCACAGCAGCGTTAGCTTGTGGCCATCTGTGTTGATGCTGTCACAGTGCGGTTTCAAGGCCTCGAGCTGCTTCTGCGTCGGTTCGTCGCGCAGCTCGATTCTGATCGGGCTGACCTCTCCGGCCACGGCGCGCAACTCTGGGATGGTTCCCTCGGCGATGATCTTGCCGAAGTCAATGATCCCGATGCGGTGACAGAGTTCCTCGGCTTCCTCCATGTAATGCGTTGTGAACAACACTGTCAGCCCCTGCTGATTTAGTACCTTGACCAGATCCAGAATTAAGCGCCGCGATTGCGGGTCAATTCCGACCGTCGGCTCGTCCAGGTACACCATCTTCGGGCGGTGCATCAACCCAGCCGCGATGTTGATGCGCCGCTTCATGCCCCCAGAGAAGCCGCCCACCTTATCGTTCTTGCGCTCCAGCAATCCGACCGCCTCGAGCAGTTCGTCGGCCCGTTTTCGCAGGTCCGCACCGCCCAGCCCGTACAGGCGACCGAAGAAGAGCAGGTTCTCTCTGGCGGAGAAGTCATCGTAGAGGGCGATATCCTGCGGCACGATGCCAATCCGGCTTTTCACCTGGGATTGCTTCTGCACGATATCCAACCCATCTATCTGAACGCTGCCGCCATCCGGTTTCGCCAGACAAGAAAGCACTTTGATCGTACTGGACTTGCCCGCACCGTTTGGCCCGAGCAGCCCATACACCTCACCCGAGGCGATTCGGAACGAGACCGAATCTACCGCGACGAAGTTCCCGTATTTCTTATGAAGTTCGGAGACCACCAACACAACGCCTTATCATAACCGGGCAGAAGAGCGTTAAAACCGTCAGCCAGGTGAGGATAGGGCTATGCCTCGAGTTCATGGTTTCTTAAACACCTGCCCCCCGAGTTGATTGCCCTGCTACAATTCGGGGCAGGAGGCCACATGCCATTCAAGCCCACATACCTGCTGGTCGCATCCGCCGTCGCCACGGCCGTTATTGCTTTCTCTCCGACGGTCAATGCCCGAAACGCCTACCGCCTGCAAGCCCAGACGCAGTACAAGCTGGTCACGGCTGACGGCAAGGGAACCATCGGTTGCATCTACTGCCACAACAACGCTTCGGGCGGCGGTGGCTGGAACAAGTACGGCACGGCTGTTCGGGATCTGTACTTTGGGGAGACCAAGCAGAATATCGCTGAAGCGCTGTATCTAGTCTTGAAAGCTGACAAGGACAGTGACGGCGACGGTTACCCCGATGTCTTAGAAGTGGTCTCCAAGACCCTACCGGGAGACGCGAAAAGCAAACCCACCAAAACGGCCGAGGCGCTGACGGCTGAACTAAAAAAGCTCGGTGGCGTGGACGCGTTCAAGCCCAAACCCTGAAGGATTCGGTTGCAGTGACCCCTCGAGCGATCAAACTCGAGGGGTTGTTTACTGTCCGGCTTGACAACCGCAACTTATAGGATCACTATAGCTCTAGGATATCGAGGACTCGAGGTGTACAACTCCTGTCCTTGCAGCCATCCTGAGCTGACGGAGGCGATGTGGACGCAAACTTGTTAAAGGGCAACCTGGACCTGATCCTGTTGACGATCTTGGAGCGAGGCGAGATGTACGGGTTGGAAATCATCGAGGACGCCAACGCCCGCACCGACGGCTACTTCGAGTTTAAAGAAGGCAGCCTCTACCCAGCCCTGCACCGCCTGACCCAAGCCGGACTGCTGTCCGCCACATTCAAGCCCAGTCCGCGCGGCAACATGCCCAGCCGCTATTACAGCCTGACCGAACAGGGCAAAACCGCGTTGCACCAGAAGCAGCAAGAGTTTGACCGCTTCAGTCAAGTCGTCCAAGGCTTACGCACCGCCTGAGCGCCATGAAACACCCCGACCTCGAGCGGTACCTGCGATTAGCCACGTGGGGCTTGTGGGGCGAACACAAACGCACCATCCGCCTTGAACTCGAGTCGCACGTGTACCACAAAGCCTGGAAATATCAGACGCTCGGACTGAGCGAATCCGACGCGATTTCAAAGGCACTGACCGACTTAGGGGCACCTCATGCGGTCAGTGCCGGAATGAACGGGGTCTACACGATGCCAAATATTTTACGCAATACGCTTCTCTGCGCCGTCTTAGCCACACTTGGCGTGAGCAACCTGACCTCAGGGATGGCGCAAGTCGTAGGGACAACTCGAGTACCGATAACGCCCTGCGACCAGAATCAGAAATCGTTCGCGGTCGGTAAGCAGCGACTAGCCTGCGAACAGCTCTCCGTATGGATGGAACTATCCAGCTTGCGCAAAACGCTCGAGTCAAAGGGCGTAGAAATTACCGAACCGCCCGTTCAGATCGCTGGACGGATCACTTGGTACGTCCGGTTTCCTGATTCACAACGACAACTTTCGCTCTACGTCTGGCAGGGGGTCAGCTTCGGAACTCGAAACGATGGATTAGCTGATTTTACGACCAATCCAGACTTCATTAAAGTTCCTGATCTCTTGCACTTGTTGTCGGCAATGGATTTACCTGTCACTGTACAAGGCTGGAACAATCCTACAATCACAGTCGGGAAAACCAGTTTTTCAATTGGCACTTCCACCGCACCAATCGCGGGAAACGCTTTCTACAACGATATATTCGATTACGATTCAGTTGACCAAATCGGCACTTTTTTTCCTGCTGTAATACTAACAAATCAAAGCGGAAACCAGTTATTTGACTTCGAGGCCCTCATTGTCGGCAGCTTCGCTGAGCCTTTGAGCATCAATCCCGCATCACCACTGGGCGTGAGTCACCATTTGAAAATCAGTGGCAGCAAACCCGATGATGTGTTCCTCATTCTGTCTCGAGAAGGACCGAGCAACCTTTTTACTCCTGAAGGTCAGCAAGTCACGGTCAGTAGCGTTCGGCGCGCTTACATCGCGTCGGTTGGAGCTGATGGATTTATTTCGTACCAATCACCCAGCCAACATTTAGTGGTTTCAAGTGATTCTAAGCTGCCCCTGAGCGTTGTGGATGGCGCAGGTACGATTTCTATTCTGCGGTTCTCAGGGCGAATTGATAAAAACGTCAGAGACATTCTGACTCGAGTCTCGCCGACCGATGTCACGGTAGAAGCGCTCAAGTGATTCAAGCGGTGCGACCACCGGAAGCCAACTTGCCAGTCTGGAGAGCCAAGCAATGCCCAGTCTCGAGGAAAAACCAGTTACGGCACTCGTACTCGTGTCTTGGTCTCGGAATGCGTAACCGCATGACCGACCTCGAGCGGTATCTGCGTCTGGCCACGTGGGGCTTGTGGGGCACGCACAAACAAACTGTGCGAAAGGAACTAGAATCGCACATTCGTCACAAAGCCTGGAAGTACCAAATCGCCGGGCTGCAACCATCAGAAGCCATCGCTCGAGCGCTGAGTGACCTGGGTCCACCTCACGTCGTCAGCGCCGGAATGAACGGGGTGTACACCATGCCGAATCTATTAAGAAACACGTTGCTCTGCGCTGTACTGGCCACATTGGGGGTTGGAAATCTGACCTCCGGGATGGCGCAGGTCGTGGGGACAACTCGAGTTCCAATAGAGGACTGCGCGAAAAATCAGGAAACGTTCGTCGTTGGTAAAGACACCAGCAGCCTATGCGACTTCGACCTACTCCTATGGCTCAAAGTCTCGAGCCTGCAAGCGACCCTGGAAGCCAAAGGCGTAAAGGTCAGCCGAGTGAACTTGTCAAACCGGTTCAAGCTCATCCTGTATTTCCCAGGCGTGTCCGCTCCGATAGAGATAGCTCAGGAATCGGATTTTAGTTTCACACCAGCCAACAGCAATGAATTCGTGACAAAGCCACTGGACCCGGATTACATAGATGTTTGGAATTTGGTCCGTGCGCTAACGCAGAGCCGAACGCCAGTAACGATCACAGGTTTGAACCCTATTTCGGTCACGGTGGGCAACACCAGTTTCATTGTGGGAACCGAAGATCAACCCGTGTCAGGAAAAATATTTCTTTTCAACGCCCTGTTCTCACTTCGCGCCACGCTCGAGTCATTCCTGCCAGCCCAATTTCCAGGGTTGACGATCTATGACGCGGACGACGACTGGATAACCAATAGCGCCGAAGCCGACAGGTACACCCGAACTGCCAAAGAGTATCGAATCACCGTCAAGAATGCCGGTGAAAACGACAAGTTCATTATCGTCTCTAGGGAGAACAATCTTTTTGTCGGTAACCCTATCAAGCCTTTGCGGTACGCCTATTTAACCGTAGCTGATAAAAACGGTTTCCTCGAGTATCGCAGCCCAAGCGCCAACCTCCGCCTCGTGGAAGCGGAACGTCCAGGGACGTTTGGGAAAAGCGGTGAGATTACCGTTTTGAAATTCACCGGACAGGTCGGCGTGGGCGTCATGTCCTTCGAGCGCGTACCAATCGCAGACATCACGATTCAGCTCGTGAAGTAAAGCGTCTCGAGGTAAACCGAATCCAGCGCGGTTGCCACAGGCCATGAAAATCAAGTACTACTGATAACGGCATGATTCGGTTAACTCACGTATGCGTCGCAGAAGCTTTGTACTGCGACACATGATTACCCTGAAGTTACCGAACTCAGTAACCTCGAGGGCAGTCAATGAAGGTTTCTGGCTGAATAGACCAACATAGAATTCATTAAAACCCCATGCCGCCTCCTGGCTTCGCTGATACTGTGCAGGGCAGGAGGCTTCATGATCTTGAAACCCACACACCTGCTGGTGGCGTCCGTTTTTGCGACTGCTGTGATCTCGTTCTCGCCAGCGGTCAATGCCAGAAACGCGTATCGTCTGCAAGCGCAGACGCAGTACAAGTTGGTCGGCGCTGACGGCAAGGGCGGCATTGGTTGTATCTACTGTCATACCAGCTCATACGGCGGCGGTAACCGTAATACTTTCGGCAAAGCCCTGAATGACTTGTACGACGGTGCGGCGAAACGCAATATCAGCCAAGCGCTGTACTTGATCCTGAAAGCCAACAAAGACAGCGACAAAGACGGGTACAGCGATCTGCTCGAGGTTATTGCTAAAACAGCGCCGGGTGATGCGACTTCCAAACCCACAAAGACGACCGCCGTGTTAACGGCTGATCTAAAGAAACTTGGTGGTGTGGACGCGTTCAAACCCAAGCCGTAACCTGAGTCAACTGAACCCCCTCGAGCGTTGATACTCGAGGGGGTTCAGTTGTAGTCAGCTAGCTCAATCAGTCCGGTAACGTGATGCTGATGTACTTCAACTCCAGGAACGCCTCGAGACCCCAGCGTCCGCCCTCGCGCCCGACGCCGCTGTTCTTCATGCCACCGAACGGCGCTTGCGGAGCCATCGCGCTCGGCACGCCGTCGTTGACGCCGACGATGCCGTACTCCAAGGCTTCCGCAACCCTGAACGCCCGCCCAATGTCCCGCGTCCAGATGTACGCCGCCAAACCGTACTCCGTGTTGTTCGCCCACTTCACTGCGTCTGATTCGTTATTGAACCCGACGACTGGCGCGACGGGCCCAAACGTCTCCTCAGTTAGCATCAGCGAATCGGCGTGGACGTTACTGAGCACGGTCGGCTCGAAGAACAAACCGCCCGTCGCGTTCCCGCCAGATACAATTCTTGCCCCTCGAGCCACCGCGTCGTTGACGTGCGCTTGCACTTTCTCTAAGGTCGCTTTGTCCACGAGCGGCCCAATCGTCGTGTCATCCTCGAGCGGATTACCTAACTTGAAGCCTTTGGCTTGCGCAGAAAAAGCATCCTCGAACGCGCCTTGCAGCGATTCGTGCGCGTACACGCGGTTGCTGGCGACGCATTGCTGACCCGCGTTGCGGAACTTGGAATTGGAAACCGTCAGCGCGGCTGCCGCAATGTCCGCGTCCTCGAACACGATGAACGGCGCGTGCCCGCCTAGCTCGAGCGAGAGGCGCTTCAAGGTTTGCGCCGCCTGCCCGTACAAGAGCTTGCCAACCTCCGTACTGCCCGTGAAGGTGATCTTCCGAACCCTCGCATCACCCATCAGCACGCTCGAGACGGGGATGGGATCAGCGGCGGGCAGCACTTGGAAGGTGTCGGCGGGCCCGCCCGCCTCGACCCAGAGCTTCGCCAAGAGCAGCGCCGTGAGCGGCGATTGCTCGGCGGGCTTCAAAATCACCGCGCAGCCCGCCGCGAGTGCGGGCGCGACTTTCCGGGCGATCATCGCCGCCGGGAAATTCCATGGCGTGATCGCGTAGACCACGCCAACCGGCTCGAGGCGGCTGAAGGCTCTCTTCTGTGCGAAGCGGCTGGGGACGATATCGCCCGCGATGCGCTCAGCTTCGGCGGCGTACCACTCCACGGCGGTCGCGCTGTAATTCGCTTCGCCCCTGGATTCAAAAACAGGTTTTCCCATCTCCATACTCATCGTGCGGGCGAGTGTCTCCGCGTTCTGGCGAATCAGCGCCGCCCATTTCTGCATGATCGCGCTGCGCTCGAAACCCGTCGTGTGCCGGAAGCTCGAGAAAGCTGATACCGCTGCCTCGAGCGCGGCTTTGGCTTCCGTTGTGCCGCAATCGGCAACCTCGAGCACTGTGGCGTTGTCATACGGGTTGATGACGGGGAAGGTCTTGGTGACGGTCTGCCAACCACCAGCGAAGAGGGCTTGACGGGCAATGGACTCGAGCATGGGTAGGACTCCTAGGGTTTACGGTTCTTGAGCGATGGCTTTGATGTCAGCGCCGAACCTCGAGTAATGCTTGATGTTGAAGGTATAGAGCGTATCGCATTGCCGATTGACCGCGCACTCTGCGAGAATCGCATCGTAGATCGCGCCACCTGAAATTCCGAGGTTTGAAACTCGAGCGATGGCGTTGAAATATCCGCTTGCGTCTAGCTCAATAATTTCAAGACCAGACGTGTACCGTTTGATTAACGTGTTTGCATCCTTTGGATTGACCAACAATCTTCCAGTCAGGACGTTGTACAACTCGGCTAAGCTGTGAGAGCCGATGGCTGCTTCTCCAGCACGTTGAACCGTCTCGAATGTCGTTGCTGCCCGCTCGTAATGTTCGCGGTGTGGCATCATGCTGCGATCAGCACGTTGGTATCGAAAAATAACTTCATATGTTCTCGAGAACGTTGCGTCAACACGCTCCTCGCGGGCAGATTCGAGCATTTCTCGCAAAAACTGGGTTTTTAGCTGACCCACAGCGGCCTTCCATCTTTTTCAATCAATTCGCCGTGACTTTCAGTTGATCGGAGCTTCAACTCGCCATCTTGAGCGCGTGCCTCGAGCTTTTGATGCGGTTGGAAGTGTAGATGACTTGCGTAAACTTTTGGGGATGATGATCGCCCGAATTTGTCAATTGTCACAGTCTCAGTCATTTGGCAATTCTAGCACTTTTTGCCAATTTGCACCCAAATTTAGCAGGGTGGTAGGACATCTGCGGGATTTAATCAAAAGAACTGAGCATCTCCACCTTCACCAAGCATTCGAAGTTTTACTAGCTACAAATGGCAAGATTTTTCTTCGAATAGTGCATTTTTTCTAGGATCAATTTCCACAGCTAATAAATGCATTATAAAACTCGGAGGTCGATTGCGCAACGCCATTCGCTACAAGAATGCGCGGTGTAGCAAAAAATTTATAATACATATCATTGACTGTTGGAAAAAATCATTTCCAATAATTCTAAGTGAGCAAGTTCGGGGCCGTCCACGCATCAAAAGATGGCAGATTCTAATTAGGAGTGAACTTGGGAAATTAATTTATTTTAGAGAAGCTGAAAAATTTTTTAAGATATTCAATCATTCTGATTGCCTCGAGACTAGATTCATTTTGCAATTGCAATCATTCAGCAACGCGCTCTTCCACAAGTGGACTCGAGGATTTCTCGCAAATCGCGTTTCCTAAACGTCGATACATCCGACATTTACATCCCGTTTTAGAGGTCTCAATGATTTCGCAAAAGCGTATTCGTGCAATTTGGCCGATTATTTGAAGAAGTCCGTCAATCTCAGTAAAAGACCAAAGAGCTCGAGCTTGCGAGATCAGATTCCTCGAGTCTGCAAAATCGTCGAAGTGTCGCCAGCCAGAATCTCAGGTCAGCTTCCCGAAACCGTTATTGATCGAGCTTCAAAGATTCCGGTCATTGCTCTATTCTGCCATTTTCGCTTTCCACCAACCCAGCTTCCCACCAACTCCCACTCGAGTACAGCCGCGTCCGCATTGCCGTACACATTGAAATCCGCCCACTTCCCAACCTCGAGCGTCCCGCGATTGCCCTCATCGCCCTGTGCAATCGCTCCGGCAATCGTGAACGCCTCAATCGCTTCCTCGAGCGTGACCGCGTTGCCTGATCTGAACGGTTCGTTGACGGCGGCGTGAATCCCGACGAGCGGGTTGACCTCGCGCACCACGGGCGCGTCGCTCGAGAAAGCGGTGGTGAGTCCCCCGTCCAGCATCGCGCGCAAGTTGTAGCAATCGGGCGCGAAGGCGTCTGGGACGTACCGCTCGAAATTCCCACTGAGTTCGTGCAGGAAAATCGGTTGCGGCACGACAATCGTCTCGAGCGCGTTGGCGCGGGCGCGATGGCTCGAGTTGGCGAGTCCGAAATGTTCGATCCGGTGTCGCGCACCATTGGGGTGCGTGCGCTCGAGTCGTTCGTAGACCTCGAGAATCTGATCCAGTGCCCGGTCTCCAATCGCGTGCGTGCCGATGCGAAAGCCCGCCGGTGCGCCTCGAGCGCGAGCTCGTACAGCTCCTCGGTTTCAAAGCGCAGCACGCCGAGGCTGGGGGGTTCCACGTTCTTGAACGGTTCGCTGACCGCTGCGGTCGCGCCGCTCAAGCCGCCATCGGCGAAGAACTTCACGCTGTCCACGCGGAGGAAATCGCTGACGAACTTTTCGGGCAGGGGATAGGTTTCGTCCCCACCGTCCGGGCGGCGAATGAAGAGGACGTTCACGCGAATCGGTAGTTCACCGCCGCCTCGAGTTCGCGGTACGCCGTCAGCAGTGCTGGGTCAACGGCTGGGTCGGTGCAACTCGTGATGCCGTGTGTGCTAACCACTCGAGACCCGCCAGCACGAAGCGCTTGTAATCGGACACGGTGAACGGTGGCATCGCCCGCGTCACCAAACCGTGCGCGGTCTCAAACAGCATTCCCCGCTCGAGATCAATCTCGCCGCCGTGCGGCACGGGCGTGTCCGATGTGATCCCCGCGAGGCTCAGGGCGCTCGAGTTCGCCGCGTGAATGTGGGCGCAGGTGCGGGTCAGCACGACCGGGTTGCGCGGCGCGGCGGCGTCCAGCGCCGTGCGCGTTGGGCTACCGCCGAGTTTCGCCTCGTTCCAGCCACGCCCCAGCAACCACTGCCCCGGCTCAAGGGTTGCCGCGCGGTCAGAGACGAGTTGGTAGACCGCCTCGAGCGTGGCTGCCTCGCGCAAATCCAGCATGGTGGTGCGCAAGATGCCCGACCTTCCAGACGTGAACGTGCGCGTCGTTCCAACCAGGGAAGACACTCTTCCCCTCGAGGTTGAGCGTTTCTCGAGCCTCGAGATTTGGGTCGTTCAGCGCAATGATGCGCCCATCTTTCACCGCCATGCTCGAGGCGGTTTGACCTCGAGCCACCCAGATTTTCGCGTTCGTGACGAGCAGGTCAGCTTGCATGTGAGGGCCCTTCATCCGTCTCGAGCAATGGCGCACCAAGTTGCTTCGACTGAATGCGGGGTTCGGGTGGTATGTGTGCTCGAGCCACCTTCTCCCGCCGGGAGAAGGGAAAGTTCAAAAGAGAGCAGCTCGCTCTTGTTCTTTTCGCCTCTCCCTGCGGGAGAGGCCGCTGAAGGCGGGTGAGGGGGTGAGCGCAGCGAATGCCTTTGACCTTGCCGTTCACCACGCCACCGCCGGGTTGCGCCAGACGATCAAAATCCCATAATTCGCGCAACTCGGGTCCTCGAGGTACTCCGGGATCACGCCGTAAATGCGGTAGCCGCGTTTCAGTTGAATGCTGATGACAGGATCGAAGCGTTCACCCCGGATAACTTCGTGCAGGTAGGCTTCTATCGGCATCTCGAGTTGCACTGCGCCGTAGCCTTTCGGCATCGCGCCTGCGAAGTGCCCGTGCAAGCCCAACCGCACGACGAGATCTTGCCTCGCTCGGTACAGCAAACTCGAGAGTCCTTGGCTGCGGTATTCGGGGTGAACGCCGATGTCCGCGCCGTACAACCACGGTGCGCTCGGGTCGTGCGTGGTGAAATACCCGTCTCCGACGGCGGGGAAAAACTTGTGCTGATAATGCTGGAAGTCCAAAGGGATTTGCAGGTCGCTCGAGGAGGCGACGATGCGGTTCTGGAGCGTGTCCACGACGGCGTGCTGACCGACGGAAAAAATTTTGATGTGCGACGCGAAATGATCGGCGAGCATCAACTCCGCGTCCGCCAAATCTGGGAACGAGACGCGCTGAATCAACTCGAGGTCTCGCACCATGTCCGGGGTGCTGCCTACGACGTGGTAACGCCCGTCCGCGCTCGAGACGAGACTGGACAGCTCGGCGTAGCTCACGCGGGTATAAGTTCTTTCGGCTCGAGGCTCGGGGCGTGTTGCGCGTAGGCACCGCGAATCGCACCCGCGACGACGCCCAAGGCTTCGCGCAGCATCTCTTCGGGGATGTCCAGCGTGGGCAAGAAGCGAATGCAATTGCTGTACAGTCCCGCCCTAAGCAAAATCACGCCTCCTTCCAAACAACGCTTCGCGGCTTCGGGAACCATTTCCATCCACGGTTCTTTCGTGGTTTGATCCCTCACGAATTCCACGACCATCATGCCGCCGATGCCGCGCACGTCACCAATGCAGGGCAGTTCCGCTTTCATGGGTTCAAAAATTTCACGCACGACCCGTTCAATGCGCACCGCGCCCGCTTGCAGCTCTGGGCTTTGCAGCAGTTCCAGTGCCTCGAGTGCCGCGACGCAAGCCAGTGGGTTGCCGCCGTAGGTGCTGCCGACGCCGCCAATGTGGGCGCTGTCCATGATTTCCGCGCGACCCGTGACGGCACTGAGTGGCAAGCCCGCCGCTAAACTTTTGGCGCTAATCACCATGTCTGGCACGACCTCGCTGTGCTGAATCGCCCACATCTTTCCGGTGCGTCCCGATCCAGATTGAATTTCGTCCGCGATCATCACCGCGCCGATGCGGGTGCAGACCTCGCGGATTTTCTCGAGGAATTTTTTGGGTACGGGAATGAAGCCGCCCTCACCAACGACGGGTTCGATCACGATGCAGGCGACGGCGCTCCCGTCAATGTGCGAGATCAATGCGTCGTCCAAATTCTTGCAAGTCCACTCGAGGTAATCGGATTCAGTCATGCCTTTCGGCGTGCGGTACAGGTTCGGGAGTGGCAGGCGGTAAACTTCCGGCGCGAAAGGACCAAAACCTTTCTTGAACAGCCCCCACTTGCTGGTCATCGCCATCGTCAGGTTGCTGCGTCCGTGGTACGCGCCCTCGAAGACGATCACCCCAGCGCGACCCGTGAATCGCCGCGCCAGTTTCACGGCGTTCTCCACAGCTTCTGCGCCGCCGTTGCTGAGCAATGTTTTCTTCACAAAATCGCCCGGCGTCAACCGGTTCAGCGCTTCGCAAACCGCGACATACGGCTCGTAATTGGCGACGATGCTGCACATGTGCAGGTACTTGTCCACCTGCGCGTGCAAAGCGTTCGTGACCGCTTCCGGGCGATGCCCGACCGCTAACACCCCAATCCCGCCCGCGAGATCAATCAATGTGTTGCCATCCGCGTCGTGAACCAGCGAACCCTCGGCGTGGCTGACCGCAATCCCGTTGGCCATCGCCAGCCCCCCCGTGACGGCTTTGGCGCGGCGCTCGTTCAGGGCGTTGGATTGCGGACCGGGAATGACGGTGTGTAACTGGATGTGACCCATGAAACTCCTTGATAGCCACTAGCCGTTGGGCGGTAGCTTCTCACTCGAGCGAATGAACTGAATTGGTTGTGATCTGACGGGCAAGCCGACGCGAGCGACCTCAAAGACAAGCTAAGCGCTAGCCGCTAGAAACGAGTCGCTCAGCGGTGGTGGAATCGCGTCCGTTTGCCAGTTGGGTTTCATCGGCGATCTCGAGTGTACCCGATTGAACGAGGCGCGGCTATGGCTCGAGAGTCATAGCTTGAGAGTCATGGCTCCAGAGATAGCTGAGTTTAGAATGGTCGCGTGCCACTGCCAGATTTGGATGCCAACTCCGCGTTGCACCTGCGAAAAGCGGCGATGCGGGATGTGGAGGCGATGCTGCAACTGATCGCGCACTGGGCGCGACGCGGCGCGATGCTACCGAAATCGCGGGACGTGTTGTACCAGGAGATTCGGGATTTTTATTTGTTGGAAACTCAGGACGGCGGGTTGGCGGGCACCGTCGGGTTGCATGTCCTGTGGAGCGACCTGGCAGAAATTCGCAGCTTAGCAATTCACCCGAACTTTCAGGGCAAGGGGCTAGGGAAACGCCTCGTACTGGGTGTGGAAGAGGAAGCCAGGGATCTGGGAATTTTGCGGCTGTTCGCGTGGACCTTGGAACCGGTATTTTTTAGGGCGTGCGGATATCAGGAGATTGACCTCGAGATGCTGCCGCCGAAGGTGTACAAGGAGTATCACAAGAGCGCGATGCTGAAGCGAATCTAGCCTCTTTGGTTTTGCGCCAGTTTTCTCGCCTCGAGAAATGCGCCCCCGGCGCATCGAATGCCAGGGGTGCTCCAGCTCAGACAATCTCGAGGCAGGCCACAACAGCACAATCAGGCGGTCTGCCTGAGTTATCTCGAGCCGTATCGCTTGCAATGAAATCCTCGGTCTCGCGAGGTAAAAGAATCTGAGCTTCCCTTCTACGAGAGGCGGTTTTTTGGCTGGACGCTTCGAGAGGAAAGCCATTGCAACGCGCTCACAGTCGAACAACCCAATCGGCACTTGCCGGAAATGAGACCTGCATCGTTTGCAGTTCTGACAGCCTCGTGCTACGCTCCATGTAACGTTTACATCGCTGTGTCAGTCGTCATTGCCGTCTCGAGCGCTCAGGCTCCGAGGGAGTGAACTCGTGTCTATTCGCAAAGCCCACCGCACGAGCAGCGCCCGGCAGATTGCCGAGATCGTCGGCGTGTCCATCGCCACCGTGTCCCGCGCGATGAACACGCCGCAGCAGGTCACCCCGGAAACCCGTGACCGGGTGCTGGCGGCGGCCGCCAAGGTCGGCTATCGTCCCAACCCACTTGGACGCAACTTGGTTGTCGGACGCAGCCACCTGATCGGTCTGATCGTGCCGAACATTGGCTTTCCGCTGTACGGCACGATGGCGCGCAGCCTGGAAGAAGTATTGGAGCCGCTCGGGTTGCGAGCGCTGTTAGCCTCGAGCGACGACGACGCGGCGCGAGAGATTGAAGCCGCGCAGTCCCTGCTGCGACACGCGGTGGACGGCGGCATCGTGATTAATTCCAGAGCCGATTACCGCCTGCCGCAGCCACCGCGCTTCCCGTGGGTGCATATCTCGCCCGAGGTCGCGGGCGTGCCGGGAGCGGTCGAGTTGGACAACCGCGCCGGGGGACGCCTCGCGGCGCAGCACCTGCTGGCTATCGGTCGGCGCAAGTTGGCGCACATCGCCGGGGTCGGACGCGAAGGTCACGACCGCGAAAACGGCTGGCTCGAGGCTTTGAGGCAGGCTGGGGTGACGCCCGTGAGTCGCGCTCCCGGCGATTACTCGGAACAGGCTGGTCGTGCCGGAACTCGAGCGATTCTCAGTCGGGTCGGACGCGACGGGCTGAACGGGTTGTTCGCGTCCGGCGACATCATGGCCGCCGGAGCCATGCGAGAACTGCGGGCGGTGGGTCTGCGGGTTCCCGAGGACGTGGCCGTGATCGGCTTCGACGACGCCGAGATCGCGGGGCTGCTGTCTCCGGCGCTGACCAGCGTGCGCCAACCGGCCGCCGCGATGGGCGAGGCTGCCGCGCGTTTGCTGCTGCACACCTACAGTCTCGCCCCACCAGGACTCGCGGCGCTGCCGGTGTTATTCGAGCCGGAGCTGGTCGTGCGTGGCTCCACGGTGGCAGGCAATGACACATCTTGAAACCTTGATGGGTCATGAAGTTCAAAGGACGAAATCAACTGGGAACACGCTCGAGTAGGTCGTTCGCAGGTAGTCAGAAAGAGGTGTGTATGAACAGAACCGGGAAACTCTGGAAGCCGCTCGTCATCGTTGGGGGTCTGGCGCTCGCGCTGACCGCCGCCCTTTCTACTGGAGCCGCGCAGGGGACCACCAAAACGGGTGGCACATTCATCGTTGTGCGCGACAATCAGTGGGGCGCTCACAACTTGAACCCGTTCCTGCCCGGAGATCAGCACCTGCTGCCGACACTCTCCGCGATTTACGAGACGCTGTTCTTCGTCAACAGTATCTCCGGTGATGTGACGAACGTGCTGGGAGCCGATTACAAGTGGAGCAAAGACGCACTGTCTTTGACGGTCAACACCCGCAAGAACGTCAAGTGGAACGACGGGCAAACCTTCGATGCCAAGGACGTGGAATTCACTTTCAACTATGTCAAGAAGTACCCGGCGCTGGACACCTCCGGCGTTTGGAACAACGGTTTGTCGGGCGTCAAGGCGAACGGAACCGATAGTGTCACCTTCACCTTCAACAAGGCCAACACCCCGATCTTCACCTACATCGCGCACCTGCCGATCATCCCGGAACACGTCTGGTCATCCATCACCGACCCGCTGACCTTCACCAATCAAAAGCCCGTCGCCACTGGGCCGTTCGTGTTCGATACCTACTCCGTGCAAGCCCTGAAGGTCACGAAAAACCCGAATTACTGGATGGCCAACAAGCCCGCCGTGGACAGCATCGTCTGGACGGTCGCGGGCGGTAACGATGGGGCGCTGCTCAGACTTTTGAAGGGAGAGGTGGACTTCGGCTACGTTGGCGTCACCAACGTCAAAGCGGATTACGCCGACAAGAACCCAGCGCTGAACCTGTACTGGTGGCCCGTCAACAACGCCAACTTCTTGTATATGAACAACGCCAAAGCTCCGTTTAATGATGTCAACTTCCGCCGCGCCATCGCCATGTCCGTGGACACGAAAGACGTGGCGCAAAAGGGCTACAACGGAACCGTCGCGGCCGCCGACCCGAGCGGCGTCATCCCCGCCCAACGCGGCAAGTGGCTGAATGCGACCACCACCAAGAACGCGTACACCTTCAATTTGGAGAAAGCCAAGGCGGCCCTGTCCAAAGCTGGCTACAAGACCGACTCGAGCGGGGCGCTCATGGGCAAAGATGGGAAGTCGCTCGGGACGCTGAAGATTCTGGTCGGCGCGGGCTGGACGGATTTCATTGCGATGGCGCAAGTCGTGTCTGAAAACCTGAAGAAGGTCGGTCTCACCACCTCGATTGACCAGCAGCAGTGGAGCGGGTACGCGGGCGCACTCCAGACCGGAACCTATGACATGGGCATCTCCTGGGGCTGGGGCAACGGCGACACGCCGTACGATCTGTTCTACAAGTCCTTCTCGCCGGAACTGTCAGCCGCCGTGGGCAAGCAAGCCGATTCCAACCTGACGCGCTACACCAACGCGGCCGTCACGAAAGCCTTGCAAGCCTTCCGCTCCACCAGCGATGCCACCGCCCGCAAGACTGCGATCAACCAGATCGTCACCCAAGTGCTGAGCGACGTACCGTTCGTGCCACTCACCGACCGCTCGCAGTTCTGCCTCTTTAACGCGACGCGCTTCACTGGCTTCCCGTCCGACAAGGACCCGTACAACGACGGCAGTCCGGATGACGGCATCGGTGCTCGACTGATGTACTTGAACGTTCACCTGAAATAAGGTCTGACGGGCAGACTCGAGGGGGTTGATCCTAACCCTCTCGAGTCAAACGAATAAAAGGCTCGAGCCGGGTTTTCGCTAATCTGTTGGCGCTCGAGTCGCACGAATTCGTAGGGGCAAACACAAGGATTCGCCCAGCCAGTCTCGAGCCTGAAATCACATCCCATAACGGTGTTCGAGACAGATAAGTGAATGACGCCTCGTCCCTACGGAGCCACGGGAAAGGTTCTAGCAGCAAAGTTCAAGAATTTCGGCTGGCTCGAGTTGGCAGGGTTCAAAAACGGTTTCCCTCGAGAACAGTTTTCCCCCTCAGAGGGCGCAGCGGTTGAAGGTCTCACCCCGTTTTGGAAAGGCGCAGCATGCCCTATCTGGTTCGTAAATTCGCGTTGTTGCTGCTGACCCTCTGGGCGGCGTTGACGATTAACTTCTTCCTGCCGCGCCTCGTGCCGGGAAATCCGATTGGGGCGATGATCGCCAAGTATCAGGGTCGGCTCGATCCGAACGCGGCTAAAGCGCTGATGATCGCTTACGGTTTGGAGGGGCACGATAAGAACGTCTTGACGCAGTACGGCGATTACTTGGTGAAGCTGACGCGCGGCGATCTTGGGCGTTCGATCAGCTTTTTTCCCGCGCCCGTCACCGAAATGATCGGCGGGGCCGCGCCGTGGACGATTGGGCTGGTCGGCGTCAGCACGATTTTTTCGTTCTTGCTCGGGACGGGTTTGGGCGTCTTCACCGCCTCGAGACGCGGTTCCAAGCTGGCGGACACCCTGGTTCCGCTGGCACTGTTTTTAAATTCCGTGCCGTATTTCTGGTTCGCGCTGATTTCGCTGTACCTGTTCGCGTTTCTGCTGGGTTGGTTTCCGCTCGGGGGCGGTGTGGATATCGTCACGGGTCCGACTTGGAGCCTCAGTTGGATCGGGTCGGTGATCGGGCATTCGATCCTGCCCGGCGCGACGATTGTCTTGACGGCGATGGGCGGCTGGCTGATCTCCATGCGGAACAATCTGGTTTCCACGCTCGGCGAGGATTACGTGGCGTTCGCTAGAGCCAAGGGTTTGCCGGAATCGCAGGTGCTGTACCGCTACGGGGTTCGCAATGCGATTCTGCCGAGCCTGACGGCTTTTGGCATGGCGCTCGGGTTCGTGCTGGGCGGTTCCATTCTGACCGAAGTGGTCTTCGGGTATCCGGGTTTGGGCACGCTCTTGTATCACGCGGTCACGAGTTTGGATTACCCGCTGATGCAAGCGATCTTCCTCTTTATTTCCCTGGCGGTGCTCGCCGCGAATTTCCTGGTGGACGCCACTTACACCTTGCTGGACCCTCGAGTCCGCGACGGACGGGGCTGATATGGAGACGCTGACATGGAAACACTAAACCGAGCGTTTCATGACCGCCGGGCGGTCGTCGGCGCGGTCATCTTGGGCGTGCTGGCCCTGATGGCGTTACTCGCGCCGATATTGGCGAAATACCCGCCGAATCAACTTAGCAACGACACCTGGGTGCATCCTAATTCGCAGCACTGGTTGGGCACGACCGCGCTCGGGCAGGACGTGTTCTCGCAGCTCTTGTACGGCTCGAGGTTATCGCTTCTGGTTGGCTTGGTCACGGGTCTGATCGCCACGCTCATCAGCGTCGTGATCGGTTTGGCGAGCGCCTTTTTCGGTGGGGTGATAGATGAGATTCTGAGCGGCATCACCAATATCTTTCTGGTGCTGCCCGGCTTGCCGCTGGTGATCGTCACGGCCGCCTACCTGCAAGTCTCCGGGGTCGTGCCGGTGATCGCGGTGATCTCGTTCACGGGCTGGGCCTGGGGTGCCAGGGTGCTGCGGTCGCAAGCCTTATCATTACGAAACCGCGATTTCGTGCAAGCCGCGATCGCGGGCGGCGAGGGTCCGGCTCGAGTCATCTTCGCGGAGATTCTGCCGAACATGGTCGGGCTGATCGCCGCGAACTTCTTTGGCGCGGCGCTCTACGCGGTGCTCGCCGAGGCGGGTCTCGAGTTTCTGGGCGTCGGTGATGTCAGCCAGGTCACCTGGGGCACGATGCTGTACTGGGCGCAGTCCAGCCAGGCGCTGCTTCAGGGCGCGTGGCCGTGGATCGCCACGCCGGGCTTGTGCATCGCGGCCCTCGGAACGGCTTTCGCGCTGCTAAACTTCGCGGTGGACGAGGTGGCCAACCCGCGTTTGCGCTCCGAGCGGGTCGCGGCCGGGTTCAAGCGCCGCCAGCTCGAGCCGGTGGGGGACGTGCCAGTGAACGATGCGCTGCTGCAATTGCGCGGTCTCGAGGCGGGGTATTTGACGGAGCGCGGCACGGTCAGGGCGGTCAAGGATGTCAACTTGACGATGAAGCGCGGTGAGTTCCTAGGCATCGCGGGTGAGTCGGGGTGCGGCAAGAGCACGCTGGCGTTCGCGGTCGCGCAGCTCTTGCGCCCGCCCGGTCAGGTCCTAAGCGGCGAGGTCTGGCTGGACGGGCAGGAACTCGTGCGTCTGCCGCCAGAGGCGTTGCGGCAGACGCGTTGGCGGGATTTCTCGATGGTCTTTCAAGCCTCCATGAACGCGCTGAACCCGGTCATGCGCGTCTCCGATCAGATCGCCGACGCGATGCGCGCCCACGGCATCATTGATCCCAAAGTCATTGAGGCTCGAGCCAAAGAGTTGTTTCTGATGGTCGGGATCCGCCCGGAGTATTTGACAGCCTACCCGCATCAGCTTTCGGGCGGCATGAAGCAGCGCGTGGTGATTGCGATTGCCTTGGCTTTGGAGCCGAAACTCGTCATCATGGATGAGCCGACGACGGCGCTGGATGTCGTGGTGCAGCGCTCCATTTTGCAAGAAATAGACGCCGTGCGACGGCGGTTGAACCTGTCCATCGTCTTTATCACCCACGACCTGTCCCTGTTGGTGGAGATGTCCGACCGCGTGGCGATCATGTACGCCGGGGAGATCGTGGAACAGGCCCCGTCGCACGCCCTGTACGCCAACCCGTTGCACCCGTACACGCGCCGCTTGATGAACGCCTTCCCGCCGCTCGAGGGGGAACGGACAAGGCGCGACGGCATTGCGGGTCGCCCGCCGGACCTAGGGCAGCCGATTCAGGGCTGCCCGTTCGCGCCGCGTTGCGACCGCGCCATGGCCGGACTGTGCGAGGTCGTACCGCCCGTGCGTTTGGAGGTCGCGCCGGATCACGTCGTCGCCTGTCACCTCTACGATCCCGTCGTCATGAAAGGCAGAGAGGAACATCGTGCAACCGTCGCAACCGCTCAGTGATTCCAAGCAAGGTTCAGGCGTCAACAGTGATCCCTCGAGCCAGCCGGTGTTGCAGCTCACCGGTTTGGAGAAGGTCTTTCGGACTGGTCGCGCCCGGCGAGCCGTCAAAGCCGTGACCGATTTCAATCTCAGCATCGGGCGTGGTGAGGTCGTCGGACTGGTCGGGGAATCCGGCTCCGGCAAGTCCACCGTGGCGCGACTCGTGGCGCAACTGCACGCGCCGACGGCGGGCACCGTTCGCCTGAACGGACAACCACTTCCCTTGCATCCCAGCGGGCGGGCGCTCTTGGCGTATCGCCGTAAGGTCCAGATGATCTTCCAGGACCCGTTCTCGAGTCTGAACCCGACGCACACGGTCGGCTACGCGCTGTCCCGGCCGCTCGAGATTCACGGCATCACCAGGGGCCGCGCGACCGCTCCGGCGGTGCGGTCGCTACTGGAACGCGTCGGATTGTCACCGGGCGCGGCCTACGAGCGCAAGTTTCCGCACGAACTCTCCGGGGGGCAACGGCAGCGCGTCGGGATTGCGCGGGCGCTGGCGGTGCAGCCGGAGCTGATCCTGGCGGACGAACCCACATCCATGCTCGACGTGTCAATCCGCTTGGACATCATGAATCTGATGCTGGACCTGCGCGATCAGGAGGGCATCTCCTATTTGTTCATCACCCACGACCTGGCCGGGGCGCGGTACATGAGCGACCGCGTGGCGGTCATGTACGCCGGGCATCTCGTCGAAGTCGGCCCGAGCGGCGATTTGATCGCCTCGCCCGCGCATCCGTACACCAGGTTGCTAAAAAGTGCCGCGCCGAAACCCGAGTCCGGTCTCGAGCCGGACCGTGTCGAGGCGCGCGGCGAGGTTCCCGATTTGACGCAGTTGCCGCCGGGTTGTCCGTTCGAGCCGCGTTGCCCGCACGCTCGAGCCGAGTGCCGCGCGGCGCTTCCGAGGCTCGTTCCAATCGCGCCGAATTACCAGGTGCGGTGCGTCTTGTACTACCCCGAACTCGGTGCGCCTGGGATTCCAGGTGAGACCCGAGCGGCTGCCTCTAGAATTACCGGCACGGGGGCGGTCGCCTGATGGCGCGGTTGAAAATCGCGTACATCGGTGGTGGCAGCACCCGAGCGCCCGGCACGGTCGCGGCTTTCATTGGGCGCGGTGCGGATTTCGCCGGGTCAGAGATCGTCTTGATTGACCTCGAGCCGGAGCGGTTGGAGATCGTGCGAACGATCGCCTCGAAGATGGCGCGGGCGGCTGGAATAGATTTGACGGTCACGGCGACCACCGACCGGCGGGCGGGTCTGGCGGGTTGCGACGCGGTGCTGACCAGCTTCCGTCCCGGCGGTTTCGAGGCGCGGCGTTTGGATGAACGCATCCCGCTGTCGCAGGGCGTGATCGGGCAGGAGACGCAGGGCGCGGGCGGCTTTTTCATGGCGCTGCGTTCGGTTCAGATCATGCGTGAGATCGTGGCGGACATGGAGGCGGTCTGTCCGGGGGCGCGGCTCTTTAACTACACCAATCCGGTCAATATCGTCTCGCAAGCCGTCACGCTTCACTCCCCAATTCCGACGGTTTCCCTGTGCGAGGGTCCAATCGTCTTCCCGGCGGAACTCGTGCGCGGCGTCGGTCTGAACCCGGAGCTGCTGGACACGACCATGATCGGCTTGAATCACGGTTCCTGGACGGTGCGGCACCTGTACGACGGTGAGGACCTGATGCCGCACTTGGGGCGGGTTTTGGTGCAGGAGCGCGAAGCGCCGACGCTCAGCCCTGAACTTCGCCGCTGGCTCGAGCTGACGGTCACGATGGGATCGGTCGGAGCGTCGTACATGAAGTATTACTACTTTCGTGATGAGGTCTTGGCGGAGTTGTGCGCCAAGCCGACGACTCGAGCCGAGGATATTCTGGCGAGCGTGCCGGATTACTGGGCGCATTACCGCGAGCAGGCGGCGATGGAGAGTCCCGTGCTGGACCCGGATCGCTCGAGGGGCGGGCTGTTTGAGCTGGAACTGGCGGTGGATGTCATGAGCGCCGTGTTCAATGACCGCCGCGAGGTCTGGCCGGTCAACGTCCCGAATCGCGGGGCGATCCCCAGTTTCCCAGCCGATCTGGTCGTCGAGGTTCCAGGATTTTGCGACCGCCAAGGCGTCACGCCGCTGGCGCAACCGCCGATGCCGCGCCAGGTGATGGGGTTGACGCGGATGCTGGCGGAGTACCAGTGGCTGGCCGCCGAAGCCGCTTGGAGCGGCTCCAAGCGCGACGCGGTGCGGGCGCTCGCCGCCAACCCGCTGGTGATGTCGCTCTCCAAGGCGGAATCCTTGTACGCTGAGATGAGCGCCGCGCACCGGGCGTACCTGCCGCCGCGCTTGCTCGAGGGAGCGTGAGCTGGTAGATGCAGACGATTGTTGTAACGGATGCCGCTGAACTCGCGGCGCGGGCCGCCGACGAAATTGCGCTCGAGCTTTCCAAGAAACCTGATCTGCGATTTTTGGCGGCGACCGGCAACACGCCGATGGGCGCGTACGCCGAACTCGGGCGGCGATACAAAACTGGACAGCTCGAGGTGGGAAGGTTGCGGGTCGTGCAGCTCGACGAGTATCTGGGCGTGGGGGACGACGACCCGCGCTCCTTGTACCGCTGGCTGGTTTTGAGCTTGACTGGGCCGCTCGAGGTGACGCCCGACCGCTTGATTCGTTTTCGCGGGAACGCCGCCGATCCAGCTCAAGACTGCCGCGATCTCGAGACGGCCGTCGTTGCGGCAGGTGGGATTGACCTGGCGGTGCTGGGCTTGGGTCCGAACGGACACCTTGGCTTTAATGAACCGCCGTCTCCGGAGGATGCGCCGACGCGAGTCGTGGAGCTGACCCCCGCGAGTCTGACGAGCAACGCGGATTACTGGGGCGGACTCGAGGTTCCACGGCGGGCGGTCACGGTTGGTCTGAATTTGATTTTGGCGGCGAAGCGCGTGCTGCTGTTGGTGAGCGGTGAACACAAACGCGAGATCTTGCGGCGCACGCTCTTTGAGCCACCGACGCCGGACCTGCCCGCCTCGTGGCTACGCTCGGCCAACCTGACCGTGATCGCAGATCGGGCGGCAATGGGAACACTCTCCTCGGGAGACTCGTGACCGCCACCGCGAACAGTCAGACACCAGCCGCCCACGCGCTCGAGGGGCTGTTTCTGGGCGTGGACGCGGGCGGCACGAAAACTGTGGCGCTGCTCGCGGATCGTTCAGGGCGAATCGTCGGCTCGGGCCGCGCCGGGCCGTGCAACATTTACGACTCAGTGGCGCTTGGATTGAAGGCGCTGGACGCGGCGGTCCGTGCGGCGCTCGAAGGGGCGGGTGCGAGGCTCGAGGTGGTGAGCGCGACCTGTCTGAGTGCGACCGGCGCGGATTGGCCCGAGGATTTCGCGCTGTTTCAAGCCAGTTTGGTTGAGCGTGGCTACCGCCGGGCCCACGTCGTCAACGATGCGATGGGGGCGCTCCGGGCCGGGTCGTCGGACGGGACGGGCGTGGTCGTGGTCTGTGGGACTTCCGCCGGGATCGGCGCGAAATCATCTGACGGACGTGCCTGGCACTCGAGTTTCTGGCAGGAGCCGGAGGGCGCGGAGCAGCTCGGACGGGCGGCGCTTCGGGCGGTCTACCGGGCTGAACTGGGTCTCGACCCCCCAACCTCTTTAACCGGTCGTCTCCTCGAGCATCACCGTTTTCAGAATGTCGAGGCACTGCTGCACGCGTACACCTCCAGGGACCACCGGGGGGCGCAATCGGTCGGTCGGTTGGCTCGAGTCCTGTTAGATGCGGCGGCGGGTGGAGACGCGACGGCGCTGAGGATTACCTTGGAGCATGGTCGGTCTCTGGGCGATTACGCGCTGATTGCGGCGGGCAAGGTCGGGTTGTTGAGGGCAGAATTCACGCTCGTGACCGCCGGGGGCGTCATGCGTCACCCGTCGCGGCTGATGGCGGACGCGCTGCTGGCTCGAGTTCACGAGGTCGCCTCTGGCGCGCGGTTGGTTCACCTGCCGCTCGAGCCGGTCGCGGGCGCGGTTTTTCTGGCAATGGAAACGGCGGGCGCGACTGTGACCGATGCGGTGCGTGACACCTTGACCGCCAGCCTACCCGGAGCCGCGCTATTTCACACCTGATTCTCTCGCGCCGTCGGACAGAATAGAGGTAACCCAGAAAGGAATGTGCTGTGAACGAACTCGAGATCACCCGGCTGTTTGTTTACCCGATCAAATCCACTCGAGGCATCGAGGTCAGCCAAGCTCACGTGCTGGAGCGCGGCTTGGAGCACGACCGCCGCTTCATGCTGGTGGACGAGGGCGGGCATCTGATCACCGCTCGGAAGCACCCGAAGCTGCTAACGGTGACAACCACCTTTTCCGGCGATTCCCTGGTGGTCAGTGCCGCCGGAATGGGGAGCATCGCGGTGCCGCTCGAGCCAACCGGCGAGGAACACCGCGTGCGCGTCTGGTTCGACTGGATGGCGGGATTAGAAATCAGCCAGGAGGCGAACGCCTGGTTTAGCGCCCTGCTGGGCGGGAAGCCCCGCCTCGTCTGGATGCCGCATCACGCCGAGCGCCGCATGAATCCCACCTTCGGCACGTCCCGGATCAGCTTCGTGGACGGCAACCCGCTGCATCTGGTCAACCAGGCTTCGCTGGACGACCTTTCCGCTCGAGTCGGCGCGGCGGTCGCCGTGGAACGCTTCCGCCCCAATCTGGTCGTGCGCGGCGTAGCCCCGTACGCTGAGGACGACTGGACGCACCTGCGTTTCCCCGACCTCGAGTTCGTGACCCACGAACCCTGCGCCCGCTGCATGGTCATCAACTTGGAGCCTAGCAGCGGCGAATTGGGTCTGGAACCGCTGCGGACGCTGGCTGGGTATCGGCGTCACGGCAAGGCAGTCCTGTTCGGGCATCACTTGCACAGCACCCAGGAGGGAAAGCTGACCGTCGGGGATCGCGGTACGGCTTCGACGCAATCCCCGCTTAACGCAACGATCCATGCTCCGCTCGAGCCACCCGTCTCTGGTGCGCTCTGAGCTTCGGCTTGTCGTCCAACCCAGCGGGAATTTCGGCGCAGACCTCCGGGTAATGCTCGGTCCACAAGCGCCAGCCCTTCTGCGGGTACACGCGCTTGGCTTCGGGGGCGAACAGTCGGGCCGCCTCGAGTTCCAGGTCGGATTCCGGGTGCGCTCGGTGCTTGGTCTTGACGTAAGCCGGGTGTTTGTTCCAGGCGATCAACCGCCCCGACCCGCCCCAGGGATCGTCGCAGCCCCAGATGACGCGTTTCAAGCCCAGCATCCCAATCGCCCCGCCGCACATCAGGCACGGCTCCAAGCTGGTGTAGAGCGTGTAGGATTCCACGTCCTCGGCCGCCTTCTTGGTCATGCGGTAGAACGCGACCATCTCGGCGTGCGCCAAGCCGCTGCCCGCGACTTCGTGCGGTGTACGCGGCCAGACCTCGCCAGACCGATTGCGCCCCTCGCTGACCACATTGCCGCTCCCATCCACGATCACGCAGCCAATCGGACTCGAGCCGCGTTTCAGGCTTTCACGGGCTAGTTCCAGGGTGCGCTCCAGCATACGGCGATCTAGGGCGCGCTGGTTTTGACGGGTCACACCTTCACTCTATGGGTCGCTGTCCCACGCGGGCTGAGGTGAGTCTGAGCGAGGCTCGAGATTGGTGAAGTTTTAGAGCTTGCTTCCTTTGAGCTTAGAAAACTTCGCCTGTAGCCGTTGAAACCGGCCTATCACAGGGCTGGTGATAATTTCTGGTGTTGCCAGCGAACGCTACGACTGGCGTGGAGGTCTGAGATGATTACGATGTACACCACTTCCTGGTGCGGCGATTGCCGCGTAACCAAGCGCGTGCTAGACAGCAAAGGTATTGCCTATCAAGAGGTTGATATTGAGCAGGATCCAGCGGCGGCCGAAGTCGTGATGAGGATCAACAATGGCAAGCGCAGCGTGCCGACGCTGGAGTACAACGGTCAGGCGACCAGCCTGAGCAATTTTAACCGCGCCAAGCTCGACGCCTGGCTGCAACAGGTCGGACTGGTCTCGTAAATTCGGTTTGGAAAGCTCAACATGGCACCTTACAGCGTTTCCCGAGTTTGGGTGCCTTTTGATAACTGGTAGTGCGATTCTCTCGAGCCTGTACTATCTCGAGACTATGCTATCTCCAGGCTGCGCCGAAGCACCATAAAAAACGCCTCCGGTCGTCGGAGGCGGGGTACCGTTCAATCAATTTGACGCTCGAACCGCTTCACCTCTCGGCTCAACTCTGCTCGAGCGGCTCGGTTATTCCAAGGCTTTGACGATTTTCGCATCTGCGTCTGGGAGCGGAATGTCTAAGCTCATGGCGATTTCGGTCGAAACCATGTGGCGCGCGTCGTCCATCAGCTTGCGCTCGGTGGCGCTGAGCGTTTTCTCGATGTCGCGGCGGTGGAGCGTGCCGACGAGTTGCGCGATCGTGAAGATATTGCCTTCTGCCAAGAGGAGCTGCTCGCGGCGGTGACGCGGCGTCCACCCGGCGGGCAGTTCCAGATCGGGTAACGAAAGGTTGGACAGCAGTTCCGTGATGCGGCTCGCATCGGTGATGCGGCGCAACCCGACCCGCTCTGGAGAGCTGACAGGCACGTGAACCCGCATGCTGCCCTTCATCAGCTCAATTTCAAAGTACTCATTGGTCTGACCCGCGTACGCTTTTTCAACTCGAGCGATAATCTTGCCCGCCCCTTGCGTGGGATAAACCACAGTGTCACCAACCTGAAACGCGTTGCTCGGACTGCTCATGGGTGCCTCCAGAAAACTGAGTGCAGGTGTCAGTGCAGGTGTCAACGGTTCACCCGCGAGCGCTGCGCCATGATTCGTAAGCAACAGCACACTACTATACGCTCACAAAGGGCTTTTGGCAACTTGGGCACGTGAAATTTCCTGCGATTCACTTAGCGCCCGGCGAATTTGGGGTTCCGCCTCATAAACCGTAGAATTCCAGTTCATGAGCAATGCCCCCGCCGCCTCGTTCACCGCCACGGCCATCAAACCTCCCTTCATCATCGGTGTCGCCGGGGGTACAGGGAGCGGCAAGACGACCGTGACCGAACGCGTGCTCGAGGCGGCGGGCGTGGGTAGCGTGGCGATTCTGGCGCAGGACAGCTATTACCGCGATCAGAGCGAGCTACCCATAGAAGTCCGTCAGGAAACCAATTACGATCACCCGGACGCCTTTGACTGGGAGTTGCTGCTGGAACAGTTGCAGCGGTTGATTGACAACGAGCCTGTGTATTGCCCGATTTACGATTTCAACAATCACACCAGAGCCAGTAGCACACTTGCCATTCTGCCCGCACCGATCATCGTCGTGGAGGGGATTCTAGCGCTGTACGACCCACAGCTCCGATCACTGTTCAACCTCAAGGTCTTCGTGGACGCCGACCCGGATGTGCGCTTCATCCGCCGTCTGCAACGCGACGTCCGCGAGCGCGGCCGGACCCCGGAATCGGTGATTCACCAGTATCTGGAAACCGTGCGCCCGAGCCACCTGCAATTCATCGAACCCAGCAAGCGCTACGCCGATGTCATCATCCCGCACGGTGGGATGAACGAACCCGCTTTGGAGATGCTAGGGGCACGAATTCGCACCGTGTTATGAGGCCGCTCGAGCAAGAGGGTGGTGTGCGTCAGGTGGCAAACCTCACCCCGAAGACCCGTAGAATGTACGGCATGAAACCGCTGCTGATCGCCTTGATCGCGCTGACCGCGTTCACCGCTTGCAACAAACCGGACGACGGGATCAAGGACCTCGAGACGTTCACGGTACTCCGCGACCACAAAGAGGGGCGGCTGACCTACGACACCAGTCCGCCGACCGGCGGCGTTCACAACCCCGCCTGGCAGAACTGCGGGATTTACGACAAGCAAATCGCTCTGGAAAATGCGGTTCACAGCTTGGAGCACGGCGCGGTCTGGTTGACCTACCAGCCCGACCTGCCAGCCGATCAGGTCCAGAAGCTGCGCGACCTGGCGAAGGGCCGCGGCTATCTGCTCGTCAGCCCCTACCAGTACGGAGCGCTCGCCAAACCGATTTACGCCGTCGGCTGGGGCGTGCGGGTCGGCGTGGACAAGGCGGACGATCCTCGCTTAGCGAAATTCATTCAAAAATACATGAACGGCCCGCAGACGCCGGAACTTGGTGCGTCCTGCACGGGTGCGATTGGCTCACCGATTGACAAGTAACCGGCTCGAGTCTGACCGCTTCGGGTAATGCTGGCTCGAGGGGGCGGCTGGCCGTTCACGGCCAGAGGGTTCCAGATTGGGAACCGAGCAGCTCAAACGGTCATCGAAGACTCGAGATGAAGAAGACTCTGTTGTTGCTGACGACCCTGACGGCGCTCGCTGTGGCGAGCGCCCAAAGCCAGGACCCGCAAACCCTGATGACGACGCGGGGGAAGTTGCTGGTCTCCGATACCCTGAGCGCGATTTCCAAAACCGATTGGAAGGCCGCCAAGGGCGAGTGGAAGATTGTGGATGGCGCGTTGCAGGGAGCCGAGCTAAGCGCCGACAACCACCCGGCCACCTACCGTCGGGGCTTGAGTTTTCAGGACGCGGTGATCCAATTCGAGTTCAATCTGAACGGCGCGAAGCTGGCAACCTTCAGCCTCAACGACGCCCAGGGTCACGTGGCACGGGTCCTGCTGGACGCTAAGGGCTTGCTGGCGCGGAAGGACGACCACGATCACGAGGGCGACGACAAAGCGGTCAATTTCAACCGAGTCGCCGTGCCGCTCAAAGCCAACCAGTGGTCCACGGTCGTGATTGAAATTCGCGGTTCGGAAATGCTGGCTCGAGTCGTTGGTGACCCATCGCAACCCGTGGAAAAAATGGGCGTGTCGTTTGGGACGGCAGACCTGATCGGCGCGGCGAAAACGAATATCGGGTTCACCGTAGCTGGCTCGAGCGCTAGCTTCCGCAACCTGCGCGTCTACGAGGGACTGGAAAACCCAGCCTGGGGGCAGAACAAGAAAATCCTCGAGGCCGCTTTGAAGCGCTGAACTTCTCCTGGAGAACTCAGGCTTGCAGATGCCTGCGCGGGTCCACGAAGCGGCGGCGCGTGATCGCAATTCGCCGCGCCAGCCGCTCGGCGGCTTCCTCCAAGACGGGCTGCGGTAAGCCGTCCAAGCTCGGAATTGGCACGCGCACCCACTCGGCGTACGGGCAGCCCTCCTCTTCGTAATGCAGCACGAAGGTCTCGTGGGTCTCGAGGTAAAACACGCCCAGCAGGCCATCTGGAATGCTGTACTGACGCAGGACGGCCCAGGCAGCGTTCAGGGCTTGTTCGTCTTGGTTTCGGCTCATCGGTGTCCTCTCAATGAGGTTGTCGCTACTGAGTTCGGTATGGTCAGGTGAACGTTTTGAGGCAATACCCTTTTGAGGCAGTAACGGTTTCAGGCAATAGAGTGTGTCTGTGACGCACGCGTCTGGAGTCCGAATCGTGGGGTTATCAGTGAGAACTCGAGGTCATCAATCGTGTCTGTCAGGTTGCGTGTCGCTCGAGCGGTCAAAAAGCGTTCCAGCCTTGCCTGATTTTATCGCATGACCCCCCGGTGTGGCTACGAAGCGGTTCACTCTTGAGGCGTTTCTCAGTGGCTCGAGACTGCGTATACCCGTAGAGAAATTTACCGCGCAAAACTCTCTCTCGAGAATCACTACACCCAGGCGTCAGTCTCTGGGGTCGGTGGCGAGGATGGACATTCGCAGGGAATCGAACCACTCGCCTTCCCACAGCAGCGCGTCCCGGTCCACGCCCTCCTGAGTGAAGCCGCACTTTTCGTAGGCGCGCCGCGCCCTCGGGTTGAAGGCGTAGACGCTCAAGCTCATCCGGTGCAAGCCCACGACCTCCAAACCGTACTCAATCACCGCTCGAGTCGCCTCTGTGCCGTACCCCTCTCCCAGAGAGTTTGACAGGGCGATCCGAAAGTTCATAGCTCGGTTGTCCTCGTCCAAGTCGTTTAGCGCGACCTCACCTAAGAACGCATTGTCAGCGGTGCGAATGATCGCCCAGTCAGCACGGTCGTCCGCACCCGGCAAGCGCGTCAGAAACGCACGCACGGTTTCGGCGTCGAAAATCCGGTGGGTTCCGGTCAAGCGCCGCGATTCCGGGTCATTGACCGTTTCTAAAATCTGCGCCAAATGCGGCGGTCCCATCTGCTCGAGGCGTAGACGCGGGGTGAGCAGGGTGGCTTGATAGGCGAGGGCAGCTCTTGAGATCATCGTGACATTCTGGATAGAAACCCCTGCGCATGTCATGCGCTGTTTGGCGCATTAGCAAGGCGTGACGAGCAAAACGAAAAGAGCGTCAGATTGCTCTGACGCTCCTCAGTACCCGTCTGGTTTTGGGACTAACCCGCGTCCAGTCTGGGCAAAGCCATTCTCAGTTTAAGCGGTTGCACCAACAACCCTGAGAGCGGCTCGAGTTAGCCCGGACGGGCACCTCCACCAACAGTATTCTTATGTAACAGTTGGACCACCCCCTTTCTGGTGTACGCGTATTGTAGCATCTCTTGTGCCAGAGCTTGTGTCGCAATTCACCAATCAGCCGCTACGACAGATGGCTTACCCCTCGACCCTCGAGTCCTGCGAGGCTTCGTGAAAAGCCTGTTGTGCGTTGGTGATCTGAACTGGGATGTCCTGGCGAAACCCGATCACATGCTGATGTCCGGCGGCGACACGACCGGCCGGGTGGAACTGGCACACGGCGGCTCGAGCGCCAACGTCGCGGTCTGGGCGCGGCGGGTCGGGATGGAAACGGGTTTTCTGGGCAAGATCGGGCGCGATCAGTTCGGCGAGTTCGCGGTCTCTAAACTAGTAGAGGAACGGGTTACGCCGCATATCGTTTATTCGGAAACCCTGGCGACCGGCGTGATTCTGGTGCTGATTGACCAGTCCGGGCAGCGCAGTATGCTGACCAATCAGGGCGCGGATTTTCAGCTCATGCCGGATGAATTACCCTTGGAAACGATTCGCGCTTCTAGGCACGTCCACATTACCGCCTGGAGCGTCTTCACCGATCCGCCCCGGTCGGCGGCCCTCGAGGCGGCCCGCGAGGCGACGGCGGCGGGAGCGACCGTCAGTTTCGATCCGGGCAGCTATCAGATGATCCGCCAGATCGGGCGAGAGGAATTCAAACGGGTCACGCGGGCGCTTTCGGTGGATATCATGTTCCCGAATCTCGAGGAAGGTCGCGCCCTGACCGGACTGCAAAAGCCCGAGGAGGTGCTCTCCAAGCTGCACGAGGAGTATCCGAGCACGTTAATTTGTCTGAAGCTGGACAGGGACGGCGTGATGGTCTCGCAGGACGGACAGGTGTTTCAGATTGATGCGACCCACGACGAGGTGCGCGACGCGACCGGGGCGGGCGATTCCTTCTGCGGCGCGTTCCTGGGACATTACCTGCGCTCGAGGGACGCGTATCAGGCGGCGACCCTGGCGGTCAACGTGGCAGGTTGGGTCGTCAGCGTTTTCGGGGCGCGCCCCCCCGCCGATGCTCGGCTCGAGGAGCGGGTCGCGCAATTCGGGTTTCGGGATCAACCGGTCAGAGTGGGTTAGGACTCGAGGGGCGGCTCAGGGTTGGAAGTCACTGAAATCTTTGTTCACTGCTGAACCATAGTCGGCTCGAGGCTGAATCGTTCGCTGAGATCCAAGGTAGGGGCGAACCTAGAAGTCCGCTCAGGTGGGTCCAAAAGCACGATCTTATCCACTCTGGTCGCCCCGGCTGAGGCGAGTCTTTATTCCAGATAACAGCTCGCCAACCTTATCTCGAGACGTTGTGTCAAGCTCAACACGCCAAAGGATCAGTAGATCGTGTTCCGTCACTCGAGCCTAGTGAGCTTCGTGAACCCTTCGAGTGGTCTCTGTGCCAATCGCTTCAGCCCAAAAACAAAGCCACCCCCACGGAGGTGAGGATAGCTTCGTTTTGCCACACTGTCCTGAAATCGGGACGGTTACTTCTTTGCGGCTGCCTTCTTCGCAGCGGGCTTGGCGGCTACGGCCTTTGCAGCGGGTTTGACAGCGGCTTTCGCGGCTGGCTTCTTCGCGGCTGGCTTGGCGGCGGCTTTCGCGGCTGGTTTGGCCGCTGCCTTTTTCGCAACGGGTTTGGCTGCGGCCTTTGCGGCTGGCTTCTTCGCTACGGGTTTAGCAGCGGCTTTCGCGGCTGGCTTCTTCGCGGCTGGTTTGGCGGCCGTTGCCTTTGCGGCGGGTTTCGCCGCAGCAGGCTTCGCGGCTGCTTTCTTTGCGGGAGCGGCTTTGGCTGTCGGTTTCGCCGCTGGTTTGACTGCTTTCTTCTCTGCCATGTTATGACACCCCCTTTCCGGCACTAAGATCAAAACGTGACATACCTATCTCGCAACTCCTGGGGAACTTGGAGGGCGTCTCCGCCAACTCCGTTCGCACGGCAGGGATTGCCAATTGGTTTTTCCAATTGATAGGCACTGAAACGGATAGTAGCACAAAATTTGAAAACGCAAGCGTTTTATGTCGCGCTGGTCGCATAATCCTGGAATGAGCTGTTAAATAGTTTGTTGTGAAAGTACAAAAAAGCTGATTCCCATCGCTAAAATCGCATATCGTGACAAAACTAACCCGCTCGAGACTGCGGGTTGACGCGAGGAGTTTAAGAGCTTGCAATCAGGTCGAAGCAACCTAGATTAGCTTGAAGATTGCGGATTGTTCAGCGTTAACCATTGCGCTCTGGTCATCCCGTAGTGAGCAAACCGGTGGCGACCGGCGTCGGCGATACCCGAAAAACGGAAGCCGACCTTCTCAAAACTATGTCGCGCCCTGGCGTTTCCTTCTAAAGTTTGCAGGGTCACCCGCTCGAAGTGTTCGGTGTTGAAGATGTACTCCAACGCTAAGCGCAGTGCCACACTGCCGTGACCCTTGCCCCAGAGTGGTTTCTCGCCGATCAGTATTCCCAGCACCGCACTGCGCCGTGCCTCGAGATCGTAGAACTCCACGCTGCCCGCAAACTGTCCGTGAACGTAGATCGCAAACCCGAGGCGCTCGCCGCCCTTTTCCTCACCGATCACCACGCGTTTGAATAACCAGAGCGGCAAGAGGATCGGGCTAGCTCCGTTCAAGGCGGCGATTTCGCGGTCGCGGAAGTACCGATGAAACCGGGCCCAGTCGGTCGCGTCCATATCCAGCAGGCGGCGCAGTTCGACCTCGCCCTGCGCCAGACGCACCCCCCTCGAGCCGATCATGCCGTTACCTCCGGGTTGAATTTGACTATCCTACACCGACCGCTTAGAAGCGCAGCGCCAGCAAAGGGACGCGCATTTGGTCGTGGCTGAGACCGCCGTGAGAACCCAGGTGCGGACGGGCAGGCTGTTTACCGCTGAACGTCCAGCAGAGCTGGGTCCCGTCCCGTGGCAAGACGATCAGATCCCCGACTCGAGACCGAAAGTGTTCCTGGGCGGGCGGCCCACCGAACAGCCCCGCCTCCCAGGCGTCACGGCTGAGCATGACATCGCCGTAGCGCTCCAAGTACGCTCGCGTTTCCTCTAGGGTAGCGGGGTTGACACGAAAGGTGCGGCAGATGCGGTCCCCGGCCGGAGCGCCGAGCAGCCGCTCACCCAGCCAGGCATCACGTTCTAAATAGACAGCCTGCCGCGCCTCGAGGTCAATCTGCCCATGATCGGCCGTGAGCAGAAACAGGGTCTTGCCATCCTGTGGCAAGCGTTTCAGGAGCCGCCCCACGGCGTGATCCACCGCGCTGATCTCGTCGGCGGCCGCCAGCGACGACGGTCCGTGACGGTGACAGACGCTATCGTAATCCGCCCAGTAGAGGACGACCATCTTCGAGCCTTCCACCTCGAGTGGGCTACTGATCCGACTCCCAATCGTGTTGGCCGTCACGTACCCGGACTGCGCCGCACCCTGCCAGTACCACTCGTTCAGCCACGACCCCCGGTACCCCAGCGGCTGAATCGCAAAGACGGGCACGCCGCGCTCCTGAAGCTTCCGGTACGCGCCCGGTACAGCCCGCAGGAACGCCCGGTCCTCCAGGGCGAGGCTCGTGTTCTGATTGATCTGCCCGATCATTTCCACGACAGCCGCCACCTCCTCGAGCCAGAGGGTGTAGCCGAGCCAACCGCTCTGGGCCGGAGCGCTGGCGGTGTGGATGCTGGTCACGGCCGCCATCGTCGTGCTGGGAAAGACGCTGGTGATCGTTTGATGGTGCCCCCCGGTCATGAGCGCCCCCAGGTTCGGCGCGTCGCCGTCCGCGATGTGGCGTTCCAACTGCGCCTGGCCCAATCCGTCCACAATCAGCAGCACGACAGTTTCCACCCCGTCCAGCGGCAAGGCTGTACGCAAACCGGCGTGACCCGTGTCCACCCCAAAATGGGCGTGCAGACTGGCGGCGAGGTTGAGGATGCTGCCGCCCGCGTAATCGGGCAGGGTCCAATCAGGATGCGAGGGAAGACTGTTCAAACCGTAAAAGCATAGCACTCAACCCGGAAACCAGACCTGCTCGAGGACGACATTCTCGCGCAACTTCTCGTAGGAGTCGGTCGCCGTGCTGATCGTGCTCACCTGGCATCCCCTGGGCGCTCGAGCCAGCCTGCCAACTCTGCGTTTAACGCCCGCACCCGCAATAAAGCGTCCTCCGAGACCTCAGCCTTCGGCTCGCCGTGATGGGCAAACTCGAGTTCTTGCAATTCAAACACCACGTCCCCGATCAAGGACTGGCTGATCGCATCTAGACTGTCCGACCGCACAAGCAGTTCCGCCCGCAAAACGTAACTACGTTCTAACTCGAGCCAGAACTCGGTGGGTTCTGAAGGCGATTCTGCGGTTTGAAAAACGTAATCGCTCACTCGAGACCTCGAGACCTCGCTTGGCAGGTTTATTTGGAAAGTTTATTTGAACTTCGGCATGACCGGTTTGTGCAGTTTGGCGAAACCATCGCGGTACTCTTGTTCGTTCAAACCGCGCCCGATCACCACCAAATTGGAGCGCCCATCATGGCGTTGCTCGCCCTTCGTGACCTTGACGATCTCGCGCACCGCTTGAAAGACGATCTCGTCCGGGATCTGCCGGAACGCCAGGAAGCCCTTGGCGCGAAAGACATTGCCGGGCCGCGCCAGAATCATCTCTTCCATGAAGCCGTTCCAGGCGATCGCATCCAGCGGTTGATCCTGATGCAAGGTAAAGGTGTTCACGTCCAGCGCGTGACGATGTTCGTGACCCTGCGGCTTCCAATCCGCCTCGAACGCGCCCTGCTCCAGCAAGGTCTTTACGTCCGCGTCCGCATTGGTGGTTTCCACGACCGACGCCAATGGGTTGAGCTGCCGCACCAGATTCCGCGCCGTCTCGAGTTGCGCCGCGTCCGCCAGATCGGTTTTGTTCAGTACCACGCTGCTGGCGTAAGCAATCTGGACCGCGCCCTCCGGGACCTCTTGCAGCGTGCGCTCGAGGTTTCTGGCATCCACCACGCCGATGATCCCATCCAAATCAAAGAAGGCTCTGAGCTGCGGGTCCAACACGGTTTGCGCGACCGGCACCGGATCTGCCAGACCGGAGAGTTCCACCAATAAATGCTGTGGCGGGTTCTTTCGCATCGCCAGCTTGAACATGGCTTCCGCTAGGTCGTCCCGCCCGACGCAACACAGGCAGCCGTTGCTGAACTCGCTGACGCCATCGTCGTCCATGTTTTCGATCAGCGCCCCATCCACGTTGATATCGCCGAACTCGTTGACAATCACACCGAAGCGCCTGCCGCCGTCCTTGATGAGGTGATTGACCAGCGTGGTCTTGCCCGCCCCGAGGAACCCCCCGACGACTGTGACCGGAATTTTTTGCTTGAACTTGAACATCTCGCCAGCCTAACCGAGACAGTTGTGATTGCGCCGTCAGATGCGAGACGTTCCGCGAACCCGTCAGAGTTGATAACGGCGCGGCTACCTGACGCTTGCCTCACAAACACCTTGCGTCGCAGACACATCGCACCGGAACGCTAAGCCAACCGTGCCAAACTCAGCACTATCAAAACAACTCGCGTCTGTTACCCTCGAGCCGTCCGAGGTTGAATTTCAACGGGTATACAAGAAGTCCTGATCCTTCACGTTCGCGTGGCAACTTGAGCAGACCTTGCCCGCCAGAATCAGAGAGTAGCTTCCGCCCTTGGCCGTGAACTCAGCGTACTGCCAGCCCTGCTTGGTTTTTTCCATGACCGCCACGAAATCGGGACTCGAGGCTGAACCGGCCGTCTTGACGACGATGCTGCCCACCGGCAGGGGCTTGCCGCCCTTCCACCCCTTGGCGGCGACGCCATTGGCGAAGACCAACTTACTCTTCCCAGCGTGCGGTCCGCCGGTATCCAGGTTCTGAGCCACCTTGGTCCAGCCTTGAAAGCCAGCGAGATTGTCCGGCAAACCTCGCAGACCCGCCGCCAAGGTTACACCCAGTAGTCCAGTCCAGAAGAGCAAAACCCATTTCGCCATATTCGTTCCTCCTCAGTCCAGCGGCTCGAGAGGATGGGATTGATGGTTGGGCACTGTCTTCAGCAGCACCGTACCAAGTCCAAAACGAAACTAGCCCGGTCGGGGCAGGCTCCACGGTTTATCTCGAGTCGTCATCACAGTACTGCAAAAATTAGCCTCGGGAACTACGCCCTCGAGTGAGCTGGACTGAGTCTGGAAATACACGGGTGGTCAATGGTCCAAGCGCCAATTGCGAAGCTGGTGTCAGATCAGTTCAGATCAGTGAGGTGAAACCCGCCAGCAGGGCGGCCGCACCGCCGCAGATAATCTGGGCAACGGCGACCCCGCGCAGGAGTGGACGCTGGCTGGTGCTCACTTTTGAGAGCGACCACAGCACCGCCACTCCCGACCCCAGCAGCACCAGTCCCAATAAAATGGCGACGACTTTCATGGCTTCAGGCGCAGGGCCCGCGTTCCGCTAGCTCGTAGAAGCCTTTGTTGTCACCGTCCGAAATCAGTTCCTTCGGTTTACCGCCGGTCAGCGTGGCTGCCTCGTTCGCCATCCAGTTCAGAAAATCGCGGTTGAAGCCGCTGTACCCCTTGATGATCGTGCCGTCCTGCCCGATCAGATACGTGGTCGGCAGGAACTTCGCGCCGTACAGGCCTGCCACAGCGCAATCGTCCTGCACGACCGGCATCTTCAAGTATTGACCCTCGCCGGAACCGACGTACTCCAGGGTTTCCGCCTGCCGCCCCTGGCTGAAAATCCAAACCGATAGCGCGGGCGCGATCTCCGCCATGCGTCGCAAGTACCCGACGACCAGCCTCGAGGCGTTGATCTTCGGGTGCGCGAACACAACGAGGGCGGGAGCCTTTTGTAAGGCCGTTGAAAGGCTGAGTTCGGAACCGTTCAAATCTGTCGCGGTGAAATCGGGCGCGACCGCGCCATTCTCCATAACCTGCATGTTGAGCCTCCGGGGAACGCTCGAGGGCGTGAATCGCGTCTCGAGTGTGCTGCATTAGGCGCATTCTAGCAGGGCGGCGCGGGGCATTCTTCGCTTCTCGCTGACTCGAGGGGATCAGCGCTCAGAAGAGAATGGGGGTTAACAGCGACTCGAGTGCATGAATTTGACGTATGGCGCATACTGTGCTATTGTATTTCTCATCAGCGCCGAGAGGCGCGTTTTTTATTGGCAGCCCCTTTATTGGCAGCCCCTTTTATTGACTGGTCTCCGATTGGTCGCCACGTCGCTCGAGCCGAACCCGCAATCCGCTTTTAACGCGTAGGGTCGCGCTTGGTTCCAGTTTGATCGCTGCGTTCGTTGGGGGATTCAGCCGAAAACGCTGGGCTATCGTTGCCAGGATCAGCGTCGCTTCCATCTGCGCGAAGCTGTTGCCGATGCAGATGCGTGGCCCGCCGCCGAACGGGAAATAGGCGTACTTGGGCATGGATTGCTGAGCAGCCTCCAACCAACGTTCTGGGCGGAAGGTGAGCGGCTCGGGAAACCAACGGGCATCGCGGTGCACGATCCACTGGCTGAGAATCACCTGTCTGCCTTTGGGAACGATCCGACCCCCGAGTTCGACATCCCGACTCGCCACTCGAGCCACAACCCAGACGGGCGGGTAGAGTCGTATGGCCTCTTTAAGGACGGCATCCGCGTATGGCAGAGCGCACAGGTCTTCCAGGCTCGGTGCGCGTCCGTTCAGAACGGCGTGCAACTCCTGTTCCAGCATCGCTCTGGTTCGTGGGTATTGCGACAACAACTGCCAGGCGAAGGTCATGGCGTTCGAGGTCGTCTCGTGCCCGGCCAGGTACATGGTTCGCATTTCGTCCAACAACTGCGACTGACTCATCCCGTCACCGTTTTCGTCCCGAGCCTCGAGCAGCATGGACAGCAGATCTGGATGGTCTCCGGGCTGTTCGCGGCGGGCGCGAATGATGCCGGTTAGAAAGGTATCGAGTTCCTTGACCGCCCAGCGCAAACGGCTGCGACCCGGCGTCGGCACGAAGTCGGGCAGTAAAGACTCGAGGTCGGATTGTCCCTCGCCGAGCAGCACGTCCAGCGCTCGAGTCAATCGGTGCGCCTCCGTGCTGAGGTCGCTGCCGAACAGGGTTTGCGCCACGATCCGTTGCGTCAAGGCCATCATGTCAGCGTGAACGTCGCGTTCCTGACCGCCCTGCCAGCGTTCCAAGGCCTCGAGGGTGAAGCGCACCATCGTGCTGGCGTACCCGGCGATGCGTTTCATGTGAAAGGCGGGTTGGGCGAGCTTGCGTTGCCGCCGCCAGAAATCGCCCTCGCTCGTGACGAGACCATTTCCCAGCACGAGGCGGTCGCCCAGGTTGGACTGATAGCCCTTGTGGTAGTGCTTGCCCGTCTCGAGCATGACGCGTTCGATATCGTCTGGGTGGCTGACCAGCACGGCTCGCGTACTACCGTACGAGAATGGCACGGTGTCACCGTACTGGCGTTGCAGTCGCTCTAAGAAGGCGAGTGGGTTGAGTGCCATGGCGGGTAGGTGTCCGATGACTGGCCAGCCCGCTGGACCGGTTAGGGCGGTTTGCGGCATAGGTGCTCCTTTTGGAAGCCGTAAAGACGCTCCCTGCGGTATCCGTTTGGCTCGGACCCGCCGTGGCTTTCCTGCGCTCAGAATCGGATGTACCCTACTTCAAATGATAGAATTCGATTCAAGTAGACCCAAACCTCGCGTGGTCGTTCAAACCACTACCCAAGCGTGCGCCCTACTCGAGCACCTGAACCAAGACTTGTTAGCAGAACTCCTGGAACGACCCGCCAGCGCCAACACCCTCGCTAAGACGCTCGGCATCGCCATGAACACCCTGCACTACCGATTGCGAAAACTCGAGTCGCTCGAATTGATTCGCGTCTCCCAGGTTCAGCCCCGCGCCGGGCGCGGCATCAAACTGTACGAACCGGTCGCCCTGATTTGGGACATCCCCTTCGAGCTGACCCCGGCCGCCACTGCTCGAGAACTCGCCCGGCTCGATATCGAAGGCTGGCTCGAGCGCAGTCTGGACAGCATCGTTGGCAAGGTCAAAGACCGCTTTAGCTTGTCGTTCGGCAAGTTGAACGCGCAACGCGCCTACCTGGAGTACAACCTGTCGCCCGGCGATGACCAATCCCTGTCTCAGGCGTTCGTGTTCGCGCAGACCCTGCGCTTGACCGAACATCGTGCCCTCGAGTTACGCGCCCAACTGCGGGCGCTGATCGAACCGTTCCTTCACGAGCAGGACGGGCCGGGCGAGAATTACTCATTGAGCGTACTGTTCCACGCGACCAACCCATGAAGCAAGAATCTTCGTCCCAGTCAACCATTCTCTGGACTCACCTTGACCGAACGCACTGAGCGCGGGATAATCAACTCAGCGCGGTGATCCGAAGGAGTACCGCTGACCTCGAGTCGAGAGCGAGCCTGGGATGGTGGAAGCCGGGTGACGAGAGCAGCGCGAAGGCAGCGGGGAGCGCGAAGGAAAAGCGTCTCGAGCGAGAATCAGAAACTGATTTTCAAGCTAGTCTCGAGGAACTGGGGTGGAACCGCGCAAGTCAGCTTGCGTCCCCAGGTGGCTCGAGCAGCCGCCTGGTTTTTTATTGACTGGGACTCAACGCTCGAGCTGGAAAGGGTTTTATGCCAGCAGAGACGATGGACGAATTGGTCAGCTTGTGTAAACGCCGGGGATTCATTTTTCCGGGCAGCGACATTTACGGCGGCTTGCAGGGAACCTACGATTACGGCCCGCTCGGGGTGGAGCTGAAGAACAACCTGAAAGCCGCTTGGTGGCGCGCGATGGTCTACGAGCGCGACGACATTGAAGGTTTGGACGCCAGCATCCTGACGCACAAATTGGTCTTGCGTCACTCTGGTCACGAGGCGACCTTCACCGATCCAATGGTGGACAATCGCGCCACGAAAAAGCGTTACCGCTTGGATCACCTCTTGAAAGTCAATTTATACCAGAAACTCGAGGTGGCGCAGGCGGTCGCGGCGGCGTTCGGCGTGGAGTTCACCGACATTGACGCGCTCTCGAGTGCGCTCACCAAAGCCCCTGAACGGGCTGAGGTTGCCTTAAAAGCCGCGAAGGTCATTGATGCGGAGGATGGTAAGCCCGGCGATTGGACTGCGCCGCGTCCGTTCAACATGATGTTCAAGACGACCGTCGGCCCCGTCGCGGATGAGGACAGCTACGCTTATTTGCGACCCGAAACCGCGCAGGGCATCTTCGTGAACTTCAAGAACGTCGTGGACAGCACCGCCCGGCGTTTGCCGTTCGGCATCGCGCAAATCGGGAAATCATTTCGTAATGAGATCACACCGCGCAATTTCATCTTCCGTGTGCGCGAATTTGAACAGATGGAACTCGAGTTTTTCGTGCTGCCCGGCACGGACGAGGACTGGCACGCGAAATGGGTGACTGCCAGGGTTGCGTGGTGGCGCGATCAGGGTCTGGAAGGCGCGAATCTCGAGGAGTTTCACCAGCCCGAGGCTGACCTGTCGCATTACGCCAAAGCCACGGTGGATATTCTCTACAAGTTCCCACATGGCATCGAGGAATTGGAGGGAATCGCCAATCGCACCGATTTCGATCTAGGGTCGCACAGCAAGAACCAGGATAGCCTGAACCTAACGGCAAGGGTTGAACCGAACGCGGACAGTACGGAAAAACTGACGATCCCGCACCCAGAAACCCAGAAGCCAGTCGTGCCGTTCGTGATCGAACCCTCGGCGGGCGTGGACAGAGGCGTGCTGGCAGTTCTGACCGAAGCCTTCACTAAGGAAACGCTCGAGAACGGCGAGACGCGGATTGTCTTGAAGCTCCGCCCGCACCTCGCGCCGATCAAAGTTGCGGTGATCCCGCTGGCGAAAAACCGCGAGGAGATCACCTCCGTCGCTCGAGCCTTGAAAAATCGCCTGCAAGCCCTTGGGATGGGGCGCGTGCTGTACGAGGACACGGGCAATATCGGGAAGGCGTACCGCCGTCACGACGAGGTGGGCACGCCGTTCTGCGTGACCGTGGATTTTGACACCATCGGGCAGGGCAAGGCGACCGATGAAAAGCCCGCCGACGCTAACTTGATTGATACTGTAACCGTGCGTGCGCGTGACACGATGGCGCAGGAACGCGTCAAGATCAGCGAACTCGAGGAGTACTTGAGAACGCGACTGCGATAATCATTTTCAAAGCTTTGCAACCTTTCCCGCTTTAAGCGGGAAAGGTGTTTTATGAGCAGAGATGCGAGTAGCATTTCATCCATGACGTTGCGAATTGATCAACTCGGACGGGTTGTGCTTCCCGAGCAGGTGCGGAATTCCTTGAATTTGCACGAAGGGGACGCGCTGAACTTGCAGCTCGAGGGCGGCCGCATTGTGCTGGAACCAGTGCTAGAACCGATTTTGGAAGGTCAACTCAAAGAAGTTCGGGGCATGTTGGTCTGGACTGGTGCGATAGATTCGGAAACTGACTTATTGGAGCAGGCGCACGAGGACAGAATGCGGCACGCTCTCGGATCGTGAAGCTCTTCGATACGTCAAGCTTGATCGCCGCGATGCTCGAGGATCACGAGTTTCACGAAGCAGCTCAGAAGATGTTTTTGGAAGCTCGAGATGCCGGGACTGGTTGCGTTTCCTCGCATTCAATTGCTGAACTGTACAGCGTCCTGAGCGGAATGCCGCGCAAACCGAAGATCAGTCCTCGAGTTGCACAGCAGATGATAGAGGTGAACCTCGAGCGTTTCCAAAAAGTGTCGCTTGAACAAGCGATTACGCAGCGGTCTTAGATCGGATTACGACGCTACAGCTCTCCGGTGGAGTCGTATTTGACGCACTGATCGCCCATTGCGCTCTGAAAATCGGAGCTGCTGCGATTGTCACTCTAAACGCCAAGCATTTTCGGCGATTGGGTGCAGCGATTGGGTGCAGATGTCAGTGCGCTTGTGATTGAACTTTGAGACCATTTCAATCTTCAGGGACCACGAAACTTGGATCTATCACTTGCGCGTCGCTGAAACCCTGCTCGAGTCGCTACCGGGCTTGGATGCGTCAGCGCTCGTGTTTGGAAGTCTCGCGCCAGACAGCAGGGTGCAGAATCACGATTGGACCGGGTTTGATCCGCCAGAGGAAATCTCGCATTCCCTTCATCACGCCGAGGGTAAGAAGAAATCCATGACCTCAAGTTTTACCGTGCGCATTTGCAAGCAGGGGGATTGGAAAGAGTCCACAACACGAGGTCGCGCCTACCCGGTTCTCCTCGAGTAAGCCTCGCGCATAACCATAACCATCCCCGTTCGGTCACGGTGTCGCTCGAGGGCGACGCGGTACAGTGATTCATGCGCGTAGCATGGTTGATGCTAGACGGTGTGGGGCTGACCGCGCCGCACCCTCAGCATCCCCTAGTCGCTCGGTTGCCGACTCTGGAACGTCTGGGCATCACCGCGCCAGTCGCGCAGACGACTGACACCCTGGTGACTCGAGCGGTGGATGCGCGGCTCGGGGTGGAGGGCTTGCCGCAGTCTGGCACGGGTCAGACGACGATTCTGAGTGGCGTCAACGCGGCGGCCGCCATGAATCGCCATTATGGGCCGTGGATCTCTCCGAGTCTGAAGCGGCTCTTGGCGGGCAACATCTTGGAACGCGTCAGCGCGGCGGGTGGTACAGGAACAGGTGGCACAGCAACGGATGGCGCAGCAACGGGTGGCACCGTGCGGCTAGCGAACTACTATCCAGAGCGGTACTTGGAGAGCCTGGAAACGGGTGCAGTGCGTTTGAACGCGATTGCCACGGCCGCGCTCGGGGCGGGCGCGCGGCTCGAGGGGGCGGAAGGGTTGGGGATTCCGCCGATGCTGCGCGATCCGAACAGTGACGCAACACCTCCGGGGCGCATTGCGGATTGGGCGCGGGCGTTCGTGACTTCGGCGGCGACCGTGACGATCTTCGACGAGTGGTGGACGGACAGCCTGGGTCACGAGATGAACCTAGCGGAAGGACTGGCCTTCGCTGCTCGGCTCGAGATTTTTTGTGAGGTCGTTCTGCGAGAGCAACCGGCGGATGTGCTGTTCCTGGTCTCGAGCGATCACGGGAATTTCGAGGATCTGAGCGTCAAGACGCACACCTTGAATCCTGTACCGCTGGCTGCTGTTGGAGTGGGCGCACTTGAGTTTGCCAGGGTCACGGATTTGACGGGGATCGCTCCAGCGCTGGGACGGGTACTTAAACTGGATACGCCATCAGGCTGATTTGACAAACTTCAAATCAAGACCCAGAATGATTTGAGAACCATCGAATCACTTTGGAGGCGAGCCATGACTGATCCACCAGACAACGACCTGCGAGCCATCACCGAAAAATTTGATCGCCTGACCCAACGCATCCTGGACGGCTTCGAGCGCCAGTTGCAACTGGCTCAGGCCGCCAACGACAAGGAAGAGGTTATCAAAGAGCAGATCAAAATCGGCGTCCTGACCGCCGCCAGAGGGATGTACTCCGGGTGCTACCTGTCGGTTCGCAAAGACCGCCCCTGGCCGGACCAAACACCATGAACACCTTGGAGGAAAAAGCTGAGTTCTTCAAAGCCTTGGCGCACCCCAGCCGCATCCTGATCGTCAACCTCTGCCGCGCTCAGCCGCGTCACACCGAGGAGCTGGCGCACCTGTTGCAACTCACGGGTGGCACGACCTCGCATCACCTGAAGCTGCTCGAGGGAGCGGGAGTTCTGACGCCGACCCGAGACGGGCATTACCAGAATTACGCGCTCCGTAAGGACCTGCTGGGGCAGACACTGAAGGGCTTGCTGGACGCGCCGTTACCGCCACCCTCCCACGACGACCCATGGAAGCAAAAAGTGTTGCGCGATTTTATGGAGCGCGGACGCTTGAAAACCATTCCCGCGCAGCGCAAGAAGCGCGATGTGATCCTGGAATTCCTGGCGCAAGGCTTCGAGCCGGGCGCACACTACCCCGAAGCCGAGGTCAACACGATCTTGGAGGAGTATCACCCGGACAGCGCCACGTTGCGCCGCGAGTTGGTCGGGGCTGGATGGCTGGCTCGAGACAAGGGGGTGTACTGGCGCGTGGCAATGGGGTAATAAGCAAATGAGTTCGGCAGGCTCGAGGCGACATATCTTGTCTGTACTCGTCTGCGAACCTCGAGCGACGCGATGTTGGACACGAGGCTGAAGCGGGTCAAACCCGTCCGGAGTCCCAGGCGCGTGGAATTCATCCCAACCACCGGAAAAACTTGACCTATACTGAGGGTGTGACGCAGCCCAGCCTCAATCACCTCGTGGAACTCTACGAGTACAAGATCACGGATCTGCTCTTCAACCGCGAACCCAGAGGCGGCAAGACGAGTGTCCGCGAACTGCGCGAGGTGCTGACCAACAGCGCCCTGAACGGCACACTGCTGCGGCGCTTTCGTGAGGCGGACCGCAAGTTGCGCGAGAAAACCGTGATCCCGAGCGGCAACATGCATGTCATCGAAGAGAAGGGGTTGGAAATTTCGATCGGTCTGGCGGGTACGACCTCCATGTCGGCCACGGCCCTGACCCCGGAAGTCATTCCGGCCACCCCGGAAGTGGATTTCACCGCGCCCGTGGACGAGGAACTGGCTGTTCTGCGCGAACTGGGCTTGCGGGTCTGGGAGACCGATTTTATTGACGAGATGCGCGAGCAGGGTCGCCGTTTCAAATCGGAATCCAACCGACCGACGCTGCGTCTGATCTACGCCGTCATGCACAACTTGGATCAGTACGCCGAGAATCCAAATTTCGCGTCTGACATCAACCTCTCCAAATTCAAGGTCATCTCCGGAGTTCCCGCGCCGAACGATTCCCTGATTAGCTTTAACAATATGGACGTGATTGACGAGCTGATGGCCTCGTTCGCCTCGCACTGTGTCCGCTTTCAGACGCACTACCCGAAGTTCGCCCTGCCCAGCACCGAGGTCATGGCCTACCTGCGCCGCTTCGCACTCTCCATCGCTAACGATCACCGGGCGGGCGCACCGATTCCGCAACCCAACCCGAGTCCTCGAGAGATCACCAACGCGATTGAGTCAGCCAGGGCCGAAACCACCAGTGCCGAGATCAAACGTCAGACGTTAGAGCGCCTGAACCGGCAACTCGATCAGGCATTGGCGCAGGAGCGCGAGATCAACCAGCAGCAGAATCAGGAACGTAAAAATCTTTTGCTGGCGGTGGAAACGCTCTTTTCGTACCTCAGCGAGCGCCTGCCCGCCCGACTCGGTGGGCGCGGCAAGGATGCGATTGCACCCACGCAGGCTCTCGGGGCGCAACAGCCCCAGTATCGGCTCGAGGCTCCGGCTCCCGATGCCAAGGAGGTCGCGGTCCGGTTCACGCGAGCGGGCGGTCTGAAGCTCGCGGGTGTGGAGCTGAATTGGTCGCAACGCCCGGAAGGTTGGGTGCTGGAAATTGGCGGCGCGGAATACCCGTTGCGCCAGCAGATCACGACGATTCCAGCCGAACGCCTCGAGTTGCGGGTGCTGACCGCGCAGAGTGCCGGTGGCAGCGCGGGTACGAATGCAGGTTCGACCTATGCGCTGTTGCAGGTGCGCGACCGCGAGGGCGGCGGACTGTGGGGCTTGATCGCCCTAGCGCGCTGCACGGCCGTGCTACTGGAACCGACCGGGGCGTACCTGAACATGCGCCTGCTCCGGGCCGCCGCGTCCTGGGTCAGAGACCGCCGGATTGAAGCCAGCGAACACGGGTTGGAAAACGCACAGGTTTACGCGACCGCCCCGGAAGACAATCTGGGCCGTTTCGCTCGGAACGCCTCAGAGAAACTGATCGAACGCTTCAAGCGCTTCCCGGAAGCCGTGCTGGAGCGCTCCTTTGTCACGGCCGCCGAAACCCTGGCCGAAGAGGGCGGGCTGGCTCGAGCTGAACTGTTGACCAAAGTCTTCCGCGAGGCCAGTCAGCCGCATGTCGGTGAGGTCGCCGAAGGCTTGGAGGTGCGTGCCTCCGGTGAGGTCGTGATTTTGGCGTACCGGGGCGAGCCGATCACCGTCAAGGTTATGGGTCGCGCCTTCACGATTCGGGCCGATAACATGGGACGCGTTTTCGCGTTTTCGCCGGGCGGCGGTGGTCGCGCCCTCGAGGATGTGCTGGCTGTGACCGTGCCCCACGGCTTCGTGCTGTTCGCCCGCGAGGGCTTGCGGGTCGCGGCGAGTTTCTTGCAAGTCGTGTGAACCGCCCGGATGTGAACAATCCAGACACCCTGACCTGGCACGAGGTTCTGCGCGTTCACGGTTCGAGGCGCGGTATTCGCGTCACCGCGAGTCGGGCCACATTACTGCTGGACTTTGGGTTGAGCCTGTACGTCAACCGCCGCGAGGGAGAGCGCATCTCCTACGAGGGTGAGGGCAAACGCGGCGATCAGACACCGACCGGGGGCAACGCCGGACTGCTGCAATGCCTGGAGATTGGTCGCCCGGTGCGCGTCTTTGAACGTCTTCGACCCGGCGCGTGGCGGGACGCGGGCGAGTACCGGGTAGTGGCCGCGATCTACCGCGCCGCGCCAGCAGAAAACCGCATGATCTTCGAGTTCACCCTCGAGCCTGTGAAGCTCGAGGGTGAAAACTAAAACTCACCAGCTTCTCGAGTCCACCTGACGCAAGGGTTTGACCCGCAGCCAGGCTCGAGCGGCGAGCACGAAAATGGACAGCAGCGGCAGGCTGGCTAGGAACAAAATCAGATTGCTGGGCGGACCGGCGGGACGGGCTAGCACTTGTAACGGCAAGCGAGCCACCGTGTTCGTACCACCAGTGTTCGTCCCGCCCAGCTTTAGCTCGAGCTGATAGGTTCCCTGGTCTGGCAGCGCGAACGAGTCGAAACCCCAAAGTTTACGGTCTCGTGGGAAGTGCGGCAAGGGTCGGAAGTCGTCGCGGGGCGACTTGCCGTCAGGGTGGATGAAGCGAAGCAGCACGACCTTGCCCGCGTTGCCGCTGTCCAGCGCGAAGGTCAGGTCCAAGGAGCGCTCCGCTTGGAGCGGGAACTCACTGAAGTTGACGCGCAGGGTTTCTGCTCCGAGCTTGACGGTTTCCGTGTGTTTGACATTCGCAGCCGCCGCGCCAACCGGTGAGACTGCCCCCTGCAAAACCGTGACCAGAACCAGCGCCAGCCAACCGGAGCGTTTCACGCTCGAGCCGCAGCCGTGGGAGAGTACTTTTGTATCTCGGGTTCCGGGGTGGCGTGACGGACCACGACGCCCAACTGCCAGCCGAGCCAGCCTGCCAGTGCGCCGACGACGGCCACCGGGATCAACAGCAGAATCCCCTGACCTTGCATCGGCAGCATTCTCGAGTCCAGGTACAGCGCGGGCGCGGCCACGAAACCCGCCAGCAGCACGCCGGGAATCACGCGCCAACCTCTGGCTTTCCAGAAGGCTAGCAGAGCGCTCGAGAGGAGGCCCGCGAGCGGCGACAGCAGCGGGATTAGCATTGGGAGTTCCGGGCGATTCTCGGCTCCGTCGCGCAACGACCAGCCTAGGGCGTCCGCGTATCCCAGCGTCATCGCAGGGAAGATCAGTTCGGCCAGGAAACGGAACCCGACGAGCGCCACGGTCATGACCAGCATGGTCCACGGGTTACGGGTCGCGGAGGCCACGAACAGCATTCCCAATGGAATCAGCAAGGCTTGCAACCCCAAGAGCGGCACGATGAGTTGGAAGTCGGACAGCACCGCGATCAGGAACGGCAGGCTGAAGGCAATCGAAAAGGCGGCTGCCAGCGCCAAGCCAACCGGCTGAACACGTTTTCCCTGCACGAAGATCAGGGCGCAACCGACGGTGCTGAGAATGTCACTCAGGATCAAGCCCAGGTGCGGCGGCGAGCTGATCGTGACATCGAAACCGAAGATCGTGTGCCACCACTGATCGAACACGCCGAATGACAAGAAACCGAACGCTCCAAAACCCGCGACAATAAAGCCCAGCGGTGCCCGAAACCGCCCGCCCAGAATGGAAATCCAGCCTGGGTCAGCCTCCCCTCGAGCCGTCATGGTGCAGAGCAGCACCACGGTCAGGGCGGCGAAACCGGTGATCGCCGCGCCGGAGTAGACGAACAGGTGCGGCAGCGTCCAGAAACTGTCGGGTCCCACATCGCTGTGCCATTGCACGTCCCAGCTCAATCCAAATAGGGTCGTGAAAACACCAATTAACACCAGCCACGCGCCGACCCGTTCAAAGCCTCGCCACTCGAGGGCGGAGAGCGGTTGTTGTCCGATCGAAGTCATCTCAGTCACACTCCTTGTTCTTTCTAGCATGGGGCGATGAAATCAAGATGCGAATCAGGTTGTGTCAAGATTTGGCGAAGACCTGGCGAGCGCCGTGAGCGACATGTTAAAACGTCCTATGTCCGTCCAAACTGACTCAATGATTCGCAAGCTGCGCGAGCTGCTGCTGATCCCCTCGCCGACCGGATTCACGACCGCCGCCATGCGTTGGCTCGAGACGGAACTGAAGGCTGTCGGCGCGAGTCCCGTCCTGACCCGGAAGGGTGCGATGACTTGGACGCTGCCCGGTGGCGCGGGCGAAGCCAGGGCGGTCGCGGCGCACATGGATACGCTGGGCGCGATGGTGAAGGAGGTCAAGTTCAACGGGCGTTTGAAGCTGACGATGCTCGGCGGCTACGACTGGGCGACCGTCGAGGGCGAGTACTGCACGGTTCACACCGCAAGCGGCAAGCGCTTCACCGGAACCGTCGTCAACATCAAGCAGAGCAGTCACGTCTGGGGAGCAGAACTGCGAGAGTTGAAACGCACCGCAGATACTTTGGAGGTGCGAGTGGACGCGCTACTGAATGGACGCGCCCTGCAAAACTGGAACGACACGCGGGCACTGGGAATCGAGGTCGGAGATTACGTCTCCTGGGACACGCGCACCGAGGTCTTAGAAAGCGGCTACATCAAATCCCGCCACATTGATAACAAGGCGGGCGTGGCCGTGATGCTCGAGGTGACGCGGGCGGTCTTGCGGGACGGGCTGACCTTGGCAGCCCCGGTGCATTTCCTGGTCACGAATTACGAGGAGGTCGGTCACGGCGCGGCTCACGGCATCCCAGAGGCGGTCGCAGAGCTGGTGGCGATTGACATGGCGGCGATTGGTGACGGGCAAAGCTCCTCAGAGCTGCACTGCACGCTCTGTGTCAAGGATTCCGGCGGTCCGTACGATCACGATCTCAGCCAGCGGTTGCGCCGCATTGCCAGCGCTGTGGGAATAGAGCTGAAAGTGGACACCTACCCGTACTACAGCTCCGACGCGACGGCCGCCTGGAACGCGGGCGGCAACTTTCGCGCCGCGCTGATCGGTCCCGGCGTGGATGCCAGCCACGCCTACGAACGCACCCACGTCCGAGCGCTCGAGGATACGGCCAAGCTCTTGTTGGCGTACCTGCAAGATGCGAGTTGAACGCTTAGCAACGCTGCCCGTCGTGCAGCTCGAGCCGTTGCGACTGGCGGCCTACGCCGAGGGAGTCGGCATCGTGCGGGCGCTCTTGGAGGGCTACGCGAGCGGCGCAAATCGGTTTGACCAACCCGGCGAATTCCTGCTGGCGGCCTACGCGGAGAACGGCGCGATCATCGGTGTGGGTGGCTTGAACCGCGTGAACCGCTCGACGGCTCGAGTCAGACGCTTTTACGTGCTACCCGACGAGCGAGGTCGCGGCGTTGGCGCGGCCCTGCTCCAAGAACTGTTGCGGTTCAACGGGTTCCCCCGCTTGGAGTTGCGAGCGGTCACGCCCGGCGCGGCGCGCTTCTACGAGCGTCACGGCTTTCGGCGCGCGGATAAAAACCCAGATGTCACCCACGACCTCGAGACGAAATCTTGAACCTCGAGCTGTGTTTTCTGGGGTGTGCTTGAGATGCTGAACATCGTGCTGTACCAGCCTGAGATTCCGCAGAACACTGGGAACGTGGCGCGCACCTGTGCGACCCTCGGGGCGCGGTTACACCTGATTCGACCGTTCGGCTTTCGCTTGCACGATCCGCAGTTCCGACGGGCGGGCATGGATTACCTGGATCACGTGGAGATCGTAGAGCATGCCGCCTGGAAGAATTTCCTGGAAACTGTGCCAGATCAGACAAGACTGTTTCTGACCTCCGGTCACGCCAGTCTGCCCTACACGACGGTCGCCTTTCGGCGCGGCGATTACCTCGTCTTTGGGCGCGAGGCGGACGGCCTGCCACCGGACATCCTCGAAACCTTCACGGCGCTGACGGTTCCCATGCCCGGACAGGGGCGCGGTTTGAACGTGGCGGTCGCGGTCGGCGTGGTCGCCTTCGAGGCGGCGCGGCAGATCACGAACGGCTGGGTTGCAGCGTCGTAACGCAGAGCCGGTCGAACGGCTGACGCTCGAGGACCGCCCCCACCTGTTGCAACGTCACGCCGCGCACCTCCGACAGCAAATCCGCCACACTGCGGTATTCACCCAAGCTCACGAAATCCTCGGCCAAAGAGACCAGCCGGGCGTGCGGCGTCTCGAAGCGGAGCGCCAGCGACACCTCAATCTTCTTCTTAGTGCGAGCCAGTTCGCCCGGCCTGATGCCATCGCGCTGCACAGTTTCTAGCACGCCCCGATAGCGCTCCAGCGCCTCCTCGAGATCGCTCGGGTCACACGATAACGATCCGTAAAACGTGCCCAGCCCGTCCTCGGCCTGGTGTTCCAAACTGGCCTCGTCGCACAAACCGTCATCCACAAGCGCCCAGTACAATCTGGAATTGCTGTCGCCAATGATCTGCCCCAGCACACCCGCCGCGAGATGCAACCCGTCCTCCACCGCCACACCCGGCGCGAGCAGCGCCGCCTGCGCTCTGGTGGAACTGTGCGGCAGATTGAAATCTCCAAATGTGGGCGCAAAGGGCGGGTGCAGCCGCGCCGCCCGGCTCGGTTGCCAGTCTGCCGTGAGCCGCGTCGCCTGCGCCACCAGCGCCTCCCAGTCCAGATTCCCGCACGCCACCAACACGACCTTATCCGGCGCGTACCAGGTCTCGAGGTGCGCCCGAATCGTGTCTGCCGTCAATCCCTCCAAACTTTCCGGTGTACCCAACACGCTTTGCGCGAACGGGTGCGACCCGAAATAGTGCCGCATTCCCGCCTCGAAAACGACACTGCCGGGATCGTCGCGGTACATCTCTATTTCCTCCAAGATCACTTGCCGTTCCAAGTCCACGTCTTCAGCGCGAAGCGTCGGGCGCAGCATTCCCAGCAGCAACTCCGTGAGTCGCGCCTGCGATTCCGGCAGCGCCGCCGCGTGGTAGGCCGTCAACTCCTGGGTCGTGAAAGCATCCACTCGAGTTCCAATCGCATCGAAGGCTGCGTTTAAGCCCTGCGCGTTTAAGCCCCCCGCCTCCAACCCGCCGAACCCCTTGAAGCAGAGATGCTCCAAGAAGTGACTGACCCCGTTCTGAGCGGGCAATTCGTCTCGAGCGCCCGCTTTGATGAACGCACCGAGGGCCAGGCTGCGCGAGGCCGGGGTGCGCTCCGCGATGATGGTGAAGCCGTTGGGGAGCTGGGTTTGCAGGAGCAAGAGGGGCCTTTCGGGGGATGGGGGTGTGGGGTCGTAGGTTGTAGGACAGGCTCGAGTGGGGCTGGGTTTGGGCGGGGGGTGAGGCAAGCTGCACCCCTCCGGCGGTGGGTCATGGCACGGTCAGTTTCTTTTTCCCGAGGGTCATCACACCGGGGTTCGTGTACGGATTTTCGTGCAACCACGCGTTCACTTCCTCAAAGGTAACAGCTTCGATCGCCCCCCTGACCTCCTCGAGTTCGCGCACCCGCCCGATCAAGCGGTAATCGCGGATGGTCGTGGCGGCGCGGGCGCTCGAGGCTTCCTCGAACAGCGCCAGGTTGGTCAGGATGCCGATGCGGGCGCGTTGAAACTCTGCCGGGCTGATCCCGTGCTGTAACCGCGCCATCTCAGCCAGCAGCACCTCGAGGGTTTCCTGGGCGCGGTCCGGCGTGGTCGCCGCGTAGACCTCGAGCGTGCCGCTGTTCGCGGAGCCAGTTCGGGCGTAGAAACTGGTGTTCGCATAGACGTTGTACGCCAAACCTCGAGCCTCGCGGACCTGGTTGAACAATCGGTTCGATTGCGTGCCGGATAGGGTTTCCACCGCAAAGCGGGAGGCGTAGTACCCGGGCGCAATGAAGGCGACGCTCGGGTAGATCAGCGCGATGTGCGTCTGAGCGCTGGCCTGACGACGATGTTTGTAAAAACCTGTCCGGCACTTCAGCGCTGGCAGCTCGAGGGCTGCGCCCTGCCACCCGGCGAAGCTCTTCTCGATCAGCTCGAACACTCGAGCGGCTGAGAGTGGCCCGCTGGTCGCCAGCAGACTGCCTTGCGGCGTGAACCGGCGCACCCAGTCGGAGCGCACGTTCTCAGGGGTTAGCCGCGCCAGTCCCGCCCGCGTACCGAACGGACTGCGCCCGTGGTTGGAAGCAAAAAAGGCTCGTATCAGCGACCCGAACAGTTTTTCGTCCGGCGCATCCTCGAGCCGTTCCAGGGCGGATTTGGCCTGCGCCAGACTCGGTTGGAACTCGGTTTCGTCCAGCCGGGGACGCAACACGATGTCCGCCACGATCCCCAGCACCCGCTCCAGATCCTCTGGCAGGCAGGAAAAAGAGAACAGCATCCCATCCAAGCTGACCTCGGATTCGCGCCGCACGCCCAGGTCATCCAGCGCGTCCTCCAAGCCCCGTGAGTCCAACCCACCCGCGCCGCGCCACAACCATTCCTCCAGCAGGCTCGAGGAACCTTGAAGTGGCTCAGTGAGCGCCCCGGCCGGGACGAACAGTTCCAGGGTCACGCCGGACGCGGCGCTGTCAGAGGCGCACAGCAGGGTCAGACCGTTCGGCAGGAGGAGCGAATGCGTCAAAGCGCGTCAGTCTACCGGGTGGGGAAGGGGAGAAACGACTTGCCCCATACCAAACGCAGGGCTTAGGGGTGTAAGGTGCAAACCTCAAGCAATCCTCCGCCTTCGTCACCCTCCAGTCTCAGGGGGTGCAGAGGCCGTGCCTGCAAGCCGCACGACGTATCTGCCCTGCCACAACACAATCTCGCGCTCGAGCATGAAACGTTGCGATTCCCCTGCGCCCACAAGGTCGCCTGCCAAACCCTCTCGAGCGGCTCACTCGTCCAAGTGCTCGCGCAAGCGCTGCATCCGCTGCTCCAGCCCCGGCAGGTCACGACCGGCCGCTTTCTCCAATTTCAGGTATTGCTCGAAGACCTCGAGCGCCTCGCGCTTCCGATTGACCTTGGAGAGCAGGTCACCCAAGTGTTCATTCTCATCGAAGTACGCCTCCGGGCTGTCCGGCGTGACCTCGAGGCGCTGTTTAATACGGGCGACCCTGGCAGTCGTGGCGCGGTAGGTGTTGACGCGCCCCCGGATGATGAACCAGGCCAGCACGAACAACGCGCCCAATAAACCACCTACGATGCTGTTCGCCTGGGGAACACCGTTGGCGTGCGCGACCCGCACCAAGACCGGGAAGGCCAGTGACAGGATCACCAGCACCGCCAGCAGGGCCGCGTAATTCATGGCGGCTATCTTACCGTGTCAGGCAAAGTTTCTGACTCAGGCGCTGAAAACCCTTCACCGTTGAGGCGATGCTCTCATGTTCCCGCTTCGGTCAGACGCACCATCTCGAGTGACACCGTCTCGAGTGAGTTTGGCAGAGATGTCATCTCTTCACTTACTGGGTTCTTTCGGCGTCCAACGATTCGCGTCGCGGATCGCGTACTTCTGCATCGTCAGTCGCATCGCCTCCTCGAGACTCAAACCCATCTGGTTCGCCAGGCAAGCCACGACGAACAGCACGTCGCCAATCTCCTCGAGGGCGCTGCCAGGAGCCTCAGATGCTTTTTTTTGTTTGTGACCGTGCAGGTGCGTGACTTCACGCGCCAGCTCACCGACCTCTTCGCTGAGGCGCACCATGTTTTCTAAGGGCGGAAAGTACCCTTCTTTAAATTGCGAGATGTACGCGTCCACCTGGGCTTGCAGATCGTTCAAAGTCATGGGTGAAGTCTATAAAAAAGCGGAGCCAATTGGCTCCGCTTGGTTGAGAAAACGTTTATCGCACGTACAGGAACGTCTCTTTCACGTCGCGCAGTTGCACCGGGTACCCGTTCAGGTACGCCGAGGTCTGTGTGTCCAAGTAGGTTTCCGAGGTTCCATTGGAGAAGCGCACGTTGTCGTTCGGTTCTGGGGTGAAGAAGGCGCGGAAGCGGGTGACACCGGCGGGCGGTGAAGCGCTCAGGGAGACACCGTTCGGGATGAAGTTCGTGCCGCGCTGCACGGGAATGTTGCGGATTTCGGTGTTGCGGTAATTGCCGGGGTTGTAAATCACCAAGGTCACGTAGCCGGATTCTCTCGAGGTCAAGCGCAACGATACGGGTTCACCGATCACGTAGGTGGCTCCAGCGCCTTTGTTCGGCTGGAAGTCCTGAATGATGTTGCTGACCTGGACGCCGAACGACACAGAAACGCTGACCGACGTGTTCGAGGTCGTCGTCGTGGTTCCGTCCGGGTTGCGAGTCACGCGGTAGACGCAGGAGCTGAAGGTCAGCGCCACAGCCAGTAGTGCCAGAATCTTTTTCATGCTTGAAGCCTAGCGCAAGAAATTGAAAACCCTCACCTGTTTCAACGAACCCTCAAGTTTTGATGAGGAAACACCCAGACTACGCGATCTCCAGTTTCCCCGCTATTTTGCCCTCAATGTATCGCTCGAGGTGGAAGCTGCACCCCATCAACGCATCTTGTGTCAGAAAACGCTGCGATCAGACGATCACGCGGCAAATCGAGGCTCAATGGCGGAGGCGGGACGCTCGAGATTGGTGCGTGAATTCTTCAAGGAACGCAATGTCCGAGCGAGGCGTGTCTCGCCCCTACAACAATCACGTGACTCGAGGGGAAAGAGTTCAATCAGACCATCGGCAGGGACAGGAAATCCTCGGTTGGGACGATGAAGCTGCCCTGGGTGATCCCTTGCGGCGCGTGTCGTTCCAATTCCACGGATAATTGTTTAGCGCTGAGCTTGCCCTCCAACGTCTGACGGTACGCTCGGATTGTCGCCGCGACCTGCGCCGGACTCTCCTGGACGAATTCCAAACGGAACTGGCGAATGCCCGCACCCTGCCAGGCTTTCAGGTGAACTGCCCCGGTTTGCGCCCTCGCCTCGAAGACGGTGTTGCGACAACCCACGTCCGCCACCACCGGATGCTCGAAGCCCTTGGCGTCGCGTAAAGCTAGGCTGTGCGATTCGCAGGGGTGCCCGCAATTGGTGTAATCCGTGCCGTCCGACATGAACCGGCAGAAAACGCAGTGTTCGGTGTGAAAGACCGGCAGGTGATGGTGCAGCACGACCTCGAGTTTCGTGGGGTCAACGTAGCCCGCCAGGGCGCTGATTTGCTGGGCGTTCAAATCATGCGTCGGCGCGAGCCGGGCCAAACCCATGTCCAAGAGGTGCTGCGCGGTCAAGCCGTTGGCGGCGTTCAGGCTGAAATCGCCGTATAACTCTGGGCGCTCTGAGGTCTCCAAAAGCGTGTGCAGCAAACCCAGCGAGCGCACCAGAATCCCGGTCACAGGCAATGACAGCAGGAAGGAACTGATGCGTTCCTCGGCGGGTTTCAGGATGCGCGGCCCCGCCACCACGACGCGAATTCCCGCCTCGAGCACGCGCTCCACACTAGGACGCAAGCCGTAGAGTTCCAGGTAATCCAGCACGATCTCGTCCGGACGGGCTTCAATCGCCGCCTCGAGCTGATCGGGTTTTCGCACCAGGACACTCAAAGTTGGCTGCGCTGGACTCGAGACCGCATCAACTCTGGCGGCTTGGCGCATGGCTTTGAGCTGCCCACGATTCACCACTCGAGGTTCCGGGATGCGGCGCAACTCCAGCAACGCCTCGACCGCCTCGCGCCGGGCGCGTCCGAGGCTGGACAGCGGCAGGAACAGGTCGCCGGTCAGGTTCACGTCTAAGGCGTCCAGAAAGAACGGCGTGTCCCCGAGCTTCCCCAACTCCACCTCGAGCGTGCGCCCGTCCAGCGGACGGCGCTGCGCGGGTTGCAACGGTTCGTCGGTGGTCACGGTGACGCTTCGCCCGTGTTCGTCGGCGAGCGTCAACCGAAGCGGCTGCCCCAATTGCCCCGTGACCTGCCAGGCGACCGCCCGGTGCGAGACCGGATCACCGGCTTCGGTGTAGACCCTGAACTCCCGCTCGAGCGCCGGGTCGCGGCTGCGCCAGACCCAATCGCCCACCTCCACGCGGCGAAAGTCAATCTGACGGTTGGCGAAGCGCAGTTCCACCTCGCGCTGCCCGTTAGAATCTTCCAATCGTACCAAACGGCGTTTGTCCGCGCCGAAGATCTCGTAGACCTGCCCGCCCTCCTCGCGCCCCTCTGGGCTGCGCCAGGCGGCGGCATCGAAGACCAGTCCATCGCCGGGCTTCAAAACGCCCACGCCGTCCGGGGAGAACTCGTCCTCCAATTGCACCCAAACACCGCGATCACTGAACTCCACGACGCTGCCGACTCGAGCGCCCCGATGACGCGGCGCTCTGCCCCGCACGACTGTCTGATGGTTCGTGCCCTGCATAAACGCGGGCAGCAAACCCCGCGAGTACACCCCCTCGAGCGCAAACTTGATTTCGCGGAGGTCGCGCCCCGGTGGGTGGCCGCCGTGCAGGGCCTCCCAGGCGTCGTCTATCGCTTGGCGGTAGGCGGCGGTCGTGGCGGCGACATATTCCGCGTCCTTGTACCGCCCTTCTATCTTCAAGCAGTCAACGCCGATCCGCGTCAGCTCTGGGACCTGCTCTAGGGCGTACAAATCCTGCGGGCTGAGCAAGTATCGGAATTCTCCGAGGTCGCGCTGTTCGCCGTCCACGATTAATTCGTACGGCATCCGGCAGGCCTGGGCGCAAGCCCCGCGATTGGCGCTCCGGCCGCCCCAGGCTTCGGAGCTGAAACACTGCCCGGAATACGAGACGCACAGCGCCCCGTGAACAAACGTCTCGAGTTCCAACGTGGTGGCTTTGGCGATCAGTTCAATATCTTTCAAGGAGAGTTCCCGCGCCAGCACTGCCCGGCTCACGCCTAAGCCTCGAGCCAGTTCCGCGCCCTCGGCGCTGGTGATCGTCATCTGCGTGCTGGCGTGAATTGGTAAGCCCGGCGCGATGGCGGCAATCAACTTGACCGCGCCGATGTCCTGCACGATCACCGCGTCGGCACCCGACTCTGCGATGCCGATAATCTCGCGCTCCAAGGTGGAAAGTTCGTTATCGAACACCAGTGTGTTGACGGCGACGAAGCCCATCACGCCGCGCTCGTGCAACCCAGCGATCACCTCAGGTAGATTCTCATGCGTGAACGCCATCGCTTTGGCGCGGGCATTGAAGCCCTCCAATCCAAAGTACACGGCGTCCGCGCCCGCCTCCACGGCGGCCCGCAGTTGCGCCATGCCCCCAGCGGGACTCATCAGTTCAGGTTTGCGTGCTTCTCGAGACATACGCCCGATTATGCAGCCTGGCGCGGGAAAGGCGAAGGGCAAAGGTGACGAAGTGCAGAAGTGACTGGCGGTGACTCGAGCCTGACACCGCTCGCTTGCGTTTCGTGGGTTTGCCGTTTGAGGGCGAAGCATCAAAAACGAAGCATCAAAGATGCTACTGAGCCTCGAGCCATCACGACATTGTTTCATCTCACTCGAGACGGATTCATGGCGTGCGCGCTGCCCGAACAGCCGCCCGATTGTTTCTCTCGGCGAATTGGTCTAGGCTCTGCCACAAGAAGCCTGTTCCTTTTGAGAGAAGGTCACCATGAATTCCCCCAGCAACCGCGTGGACATTAACGTCGAAGTCATTTACTCGCCGGGTCATAGCGTGGCGAATCGCTTGTTCTACATTTACTTCATCGCCATGACCAACACCGGTTCGCAACGCGTGCAACTGCTGCGGCGTCATTTCGTGATCCTGGACGGTCACGGCAACCTGCAAGAGGTGGACGGCGAGGGTGTCGTCGGGGAACAACCGATCCTCGAGCCGGGTGAAACGTACCGTTATACGAGTGGCGTGCCCGTGTCCCGCCCGCCAGGTTCGATGGAAGGCTATTACACCTTCCAGAACGCCGACGGTGAGCTGTTCACGGCAGAACTGCCGCGCTTCCCACTGAACGAGCCGCCGGGCTACGTGCCCCCCGCCGACGCGAATCTCGAGGGATTGACACCAGGCAAGACTCGAACGATCAACTGAGCGGAAAAGTACAGTTCAAAAAGTTATCCACAGTTGTCCACAGGGTTATCCCCAAAGCTGTGGATAACTCGAGCGGGGGAATCGTAGGTGCGTAGCGATAGCGGCTACCCGGTTCACAGTTCCTCAGCCTTTCCACCACCTGATTCATGCTAGCCACGCTAGATGAATGGTCGTTCGCCTCTACGACTCCCTCTGGAGCGCCCGCCAGTGCTAAGCTCCAAAGCTGTGGTTCAGGTCATTCCATGCGTGGACATTCAACGCGGTCGTGCCGTGCGGCTTTACAAAGGCGACCCTCAACAGGAGACCGTGTACTTCCAATCGCCGCTCGAAGCAGCCCAGCACTGGGTTTCACTGGGCGCTGAACTGGTGCATCTGGTGGACTTGGACGCCGCGACCGGCACGGGCAGCAACTTGGAGATCATCTTGGAGATCGCCGCTAAACTCTCCGTCCCGGTCGAAGTCGGCGGTGGTGTGCGGTCCCTAGAAGCCGCGCAAAAATTGCTGACGGGCGGCGTCTCCCAGGTCGTGATCGGCACGGTCGCCGTGACCCAACCCGAGGTGCTGACCCAGTGCCTCGAGTCGTTCGGTGCGGGCGCAGCCATCGTCAGCATTGATGCCACGGGCGGCCGCGTCGCCATCAAAGGCTGGGCGGAAACCAGTCACACCCTCGCCACCGATCTCGCCTCGAGCGTCTGGGCGGCGGGGGTCAGAACCCTGATCTACACCGACATCACCCGAGACGGCACGCTGCAAGGCTTGGACGCCGCACCGCTCGAGGCGATGCGAGCCGCCTGGCCGGGACGGCTCGTGGCGGGCGGCGGCGTGCGCGACACGAACGACCTGGATTTGCTTCAGCGGATCGGTGTCGAGGGCGCAATCGTCGGACGGGCCTTGTACGAGGGGACGCTGAAGTACGGCGACTGGTGAGGCGCACTGCTCGAGCTAGCTTATTTAGGGCGTGGCGAGTGGCAACAGGGTTTTTTGTAGGGGCAAACGGCGGTTTGCCCGGAAACGTGGCAACGACGAAAACGTGCGAAACTCGAGGGGTCGAAACCTGGATGACGCCAGCGTCTCGAACAAAAATCAAGAACCTCGAGCCAAGGCTCAAAGCATGATTGGCTTTGAATCTTCTCGAGTCACCCATGAGGTACGCCCGATCACTCGAGCGGTGCAAGCCTCAGGGAATCCGACCCTCAGAAATCATCGCTGCTGTGCCGCTTGCCACCGGGCGAGGCACTGCGATTGTGATGGTTGAAGGGCGCGAGCGGGCTGAACGTCAAAGCCGAATCAGCCGCGCCGCTCGAGTAGGCTGACTCCATGGCCCAGAGTTACTGTCAGGCGGTGCGCGATAGCGGTTTGCACGCGGTTCACACCGCGTATCACGACCTCGAGTACGGCTTCCCATTGCTGACGGACGATGACCTCTTCGAGCGTTTGGTGCTGGAAATCAATCAGGCTGGACTCTCCTGGGAAACAATTCTGAAAAAGCGCGAGGGTTTCAGATGCGCTTACGCCGGTTTTCACCTCGAGACGGTCGCCGCTTTCAACCAAGACGACGTGACGCGCTTGCTGAACGACCCAGGCATCATTCGCAACCGCCTGAAGGTTCGCGCCGCGATCACCAATGCCGGTCGCATCCTCCAATTACGCGAGTCGCACGGCTCTTTCTCAGGCTGGCTGGACGCGCATCACCCGCTCGAGAAAGCCGACTGGGTGGCGCTCTTCAAACGCAGCTTCGTGTTTACCGGCGGCGAGATTGTGGGTGAGTTCCTGACCAGCACCGGCTACCTGCCCGGTGCCCACGACGCGAGTTGCCCAACCTACGCTCGCATTCTCGAGCTGCGCCCGAAGTGGGCGGAGATGTAGCTCCAGATCACCGGTTGAAGAATTTATAATCTGACAGAATGTGGAGCCGGGCATCATGCCGCACCCGTGAGAGACGTACAATACCCGTTCATGCCCGAACTCCCCGAGGTCGAAACCACGCGCCGTATGCTCGAGCCGCACCTGCTGGGGCGCGTCGTCAGAGACGTGATTCATGCCGATCCAGAGCGCTACCGCAATACGACCGCCATGCTGGGGAAGCAAATCCAGAAGTTGGAGCGGCGCGGCAAGTACCTGATTCTGCGCTTGGATGATGGGCTGGACTGCATCGTTCACTTGAAGATGACGGGCGGGTTTCGCACCACAGTTGAACCCTTTCAGGAACCCCCCCGGTTCGAGCGGTTGCGCCTGAAACTCCACGATGGCGAGGTCAGTTTCGTGGACAGTCGGCGCTTCGGCTTCTGGGAGGTCGTCCCCAGGGATCAATGGGCGCACATCACCGCGCTGCACGAGATGGGACCGGAACCCTTGGAGGAGAGCTTCAAGCTGGAACCGTTCGCGGCTCGCATGGCGAAGGTCTCCAAGGTCAAGCCCGCGTTGCTCTCCCAGAAACCCGTCGCGGGTGTCGGGAACATCTACGCCGACGAATCACTGTTTCGCGCCCGGATTCATCCGGAAGCCTCCAAGCTCACGAAAGTACAATCCAAACGCCTCCACAAAGCCATTGTAGAAGTCATGACGAAGGCGGTTTCCGTGGGGGGTAGCACCCTGTCTGACGGCAGTTACCAGCAACCGAACGGTGAGCCGGGCTATTTCAAACTGGAGCACGCGGTGTACGACCGCGCCGGACAGCCCTGCGTGGTCTGCGGCACGCCGATAGAGAAATACGTGCTGGCGGCTCGAGGAACACATTTTTGCCCGCAATGTCAGAAGCGGTGATTCAAGTGTTGGCTGGAACTGGCTCTAGGCTCGCGTAGATCTGATCCAATGTCAGTTTCGTGTTGAGACACGAAACATTAATCTCACCTTGTTCGCTTAGCACGGCGAACACCCACCGATCTCCCTCTTTCGTGTAAACCAAAACTTGCCGAACGCTTTGCGAGACGATCGCGTAGCACTGGATAGATGGCAACTTCGTGTACTCCTCGAGCTTCGCGCCGTGGTCGGTGTCTGAGGTACTGTCAGAAGTCACTTCGACGATGAAGCACGGCTGTTCCAGGAAACGATCATCGGTTTCGGGAAGGCAGGAAACGCTAATGTCTGGGTAACGATAGCGGGTTCCTCTCGTGGATGTTTTGAGCGACTCGAAGGCGATCCGGCAACCAGCGGCTCTGGCGAACGGTTTCAAGGCAATGTAAATATCACCGACGATATCGTTGTGCTGATAGGTCTCGCCGGGCATCTCGTGGAGGATACCATCCACGAATTCGTGTCGTCCCTCAGCGGTCTTTTCAAACTCGAGGTACGCTTCTACGCTCATGGTTTTCGGTGCGAGCGCGGTCATGCCCGCCAGTTTAGCAGCCCTCGGTTGTGCGGCGTTGCAAGAAGGCTCGCAATGCCGTGACGACGCCCGCCGCGACCGCCGCACGAAAACTTGTTTGCTGAAGTGCCGCACCGTCCCGAGCGTTGGTGTGATAGCCCACCTCGAGGATTACGGCGGGCATCAACGCATACCCGTTCTCGCCGTACCCGGCGGAGGCGGTGATCGCCGCGTTCTCCCAGCCCAGATCGGGCCGCGCCGCGCGAATCGCCGTTGGCACGGCCGCCGCGACAGCCTTCGCCAAGCACGCATTGCGCGTCTCGAGGTCGGGCGGCGCGGCCCGCAGGTACGAGCGACTGCCGTACAGCACGAGCGTGCCCCTGACACCGGGGCGACCCGCGTTGCTGTGCAGGCTGACCATCACGTCGGCTCCTTCGGCGTTCGCGGCATAGGCTCTGGCGCGTAGATCCTGACTCGAGCGGCAATCGCCGTGCAGGGCACTACCAACCGAATCCCAAATGCCGCGCTCCATGCCGCTCCGTTCCAAATGCGCCCGCGCCCCCTCAAGGAAACGCGCTTGACGGCTCGCGCCAGAGGCTGTTGAATCCAAGTCTCGAGTCGTTAGCACAGTCGCACCCATCGTTCGCAACGCGTCCCGCACGGCTCTCGCCATCAGCAGATTCGATTCGTCTTCCAGTACGAAGACGCTTTTCCCATCGGCTCGAGGGCGCTGAAATTGCCAAGTACCATCGTCGTGCAAGCTCAAACCGTGACCGGGGTTCAGCATGACTCGAGCCTCGCGGAGATTGCTTGGCATGGCTCGAGGAACTGGAAAATTGGAAGGTGTGACGCCGCCACACGCAGCCTCACGGGGCGGGTTGAGCCACCACCAGACCAGAATCAACAGTCCCACGAGCAGCAGCCAACCGGGACGAAACGAGCTGGGGCGCGGCGGGGACACCCGGAAATTCTGCCGGGCGTCCATGAGGACAGGCATATCTCGCGCCAAAGAAATAGGCGGACTGTACAGTCCGCCTACCCTTGTCGGCCTTTAGCGAAGGTGGTCGTCGGTCAGATCAAGCCCGCGTGGCTCGAGGTTCTGGACGGCCCGCTCCAAGGCTGGCCTGCCATTGGTGATAGGTCGTTGCTTGGAAAGCCCGCCGAGCATCCGGTCGGCGCTGTCCACAAACCGCAGATCGCGTCCGACCGATTTGAGGTAAACATGTACCTGGCTGGGATGAAAGACTTTGGGATCGCCGGGGTACGGCGTGCTGTAGTGATGCATGACGTACCAGACGGCGCGGTTCAGCAGCTCTGGGTCGGCCATGTCTGGCCCCGCCGAGAAGTTCAACCGCTCTGACGCCAGCGCCCAGGCTTTCGGCAACCCCTCGAGCGTGACCGGTTTGGCGTTTAACTCGTCCAACTTCACCGTTGGCTCGAGCGCCTTGAACGGCCTCAGATCGGGTGTGGCATTGAACAGCGCGTTCAGGTGCGTTGGGTCCACGACCATGTCCATCTGGTTCATCGGCGGCAAGCCCAGAATGCGTTCCATCGCGGCGATGAAGTCAATCTGCGTCATGTACTGACTGAAAGTTCCGGCCTTGCTGTAAGCGCTGATCATGTTGGCCGGGCCGCGATGCCCGTTGACGTGATCCACGCCATTTTGCACGTCGTCCTCGACCACGAAAATCACCGTGTCTTTCCAATACGGGCTGTTGCTGATCGCTTCGACGACTCGCCCGAGGGCCAGGTCATTGTCGGCCACCATGGCTCGAGGCGTTGGATAGGTGGCGGCCGTGCCGTTGGTGTGATCGCTGACGAGGGCCATGATATTGAAATCGGGCAGATTGCCGTTCTTCACGAACTGATTGAACTCTTTCAGCCAAACTTCAGTGCGGTACTGATCGGAGATCACCTGATGGTACGGCGGGAAATCGGGATTAATAATTTTTTGCAAACTTGGCACGTCCGCGTGCGCCTCGAGCCGTGAGACGTGCATGGAACCCGTCTTCTTGCCGCCCATGATGAGCGCGTCGTCGTAGAAGTTCTGCCAGACGCCCGCTTCGGTCACGCCGCCGCCGAAGAAGCTGCTATCCAGCCACGGTCCCATCTCGCGGCCGTCCACGCGCACCCCGCCGACCGGCTCGCCGTACACCCGCAACCCGGAAACGTACTCACCGTAGACCCGAACCGATTTGTTACCGCGCAGCGCGTTGTCCCAAATAAAGCCTGATGGCGGGTAGACCAGCGCGTCGCCGCCGTTGAACGGGTAACTGCGGGTGAAACCGCCGTAAGATTTCTCTACGTAATCGTCCACGAAGGCTTGGGTACTCCACTGGTGGCCATCGGCCGAGTTCGTGCCGCTGACGTAGTGATTGTCCAGCAACCCGAAACGCCCGACGAGCGCGTGCAGGTTCGGTGTCACCTCGAGACCGAACTGAGCCAGCTTCGGATCGCCGTTGCCCTCCTTGACATCTCCCAGCAGTTGATCGTAAGTGCGGTTCTCTTTGATGATGTAAAAAACGTGCTTGAAGAGGCTCGGTTCACCGGGGCGGTTGGGGATGGCGGTCGGCGCGGTTCCTGTGTTCGCGCTGGCAGTTCTGGGAAGCGTGTTCCAGGCGTTGTTCTTCAAGACCTGCGCGGTCATGGTTTTCAGCGTCGCCGCGTCTGGTTTATCCACGATGGACACGCTCGCCACGACCGAGTACACGCTCTTGGCGGTTTTGTTGGTGGCTGGGTCGGGCCCGACCTTCCTGTCCGCCCCGAGCGCTCCGACGCCGCGCCCATTCAGCACCACGAGACGCCCCTCGAGACCTGCCACGGCGACCGGGTAAAAGCCGACCGGGATCAGCCCCTCGAACACGGCTACCTCGGTGATCGAGGCTGGGACCCGGTACAGCGCCACGGCGTTGTTGCGCCCGAGTGTGACCGCGATTCGATCATTGCCGAGTACCGCCACCCCATTCGGCGAGCTGCCCAGCAGCGCCCCCGCGAAGGGTTTGACGGCAATCGTTCGCGTCACCCGGCGGCTCTGGGTGTCCACGACCGAAACTGTGTCACTGTTGGAATTGGTGACGAACAGTCGGTCGCCGTCCAACGTCAACGCGGTCGGTTGCAATCCCACCGGGATACTGCCAATCTCGCGCTCACCTGACAGATCTACAACTGATACCGTACCCGTGGTGGAGAACCCGGAGCCTTGGTCAGCCACAATCGGGGTCCCGCTCGAGCCGACAGTGGTGTCACCCTGACGGGCTTTGCGTCCCCCCTGGTTACTGACGTAGGCTTTGTCGCCGTGCACCACGACCGCGTGAGGCGCGTTGCCGACCGCGATTTCCGCCCTCCAGTGCAGGGATTCTAAGTCCAGCACACCCAGCGCGTTGTTCCTCGAGAGTGCCACGTAGAGTTTGCTGCCGTCCTCGGAGAGCGCCAGTCCGCCTGGGTAACTGGTCGGGCCCGCGCCCGGAAAGTAAACCGTGGCTCTAGGGGCTTCGATCAGCTTTCCCAATTTAACTGTGCCGTCAACTGCTACATCGGCTACGATGATGCGTCCGGCTTGCGAGGCGTAAAGCGTCTTGCCGTCCTTGGCGTAGGCGATGCCGTCGTAGGAGGCCGAGGACCCGGCCGAATCGAAGACCTGTCTGACCTTGGCGTTCTCCAAATCCACCAGCACCAGCGCTTGGGCGTTGCCGTTGAGGACAGCGGCCGTTTTCCCGTCCGGGCTGAGCGCCATCGCGTTCGGACGACCATCGAACTCCACCTGCTTGCCAGCCGGGGTGATCGTCTGATTCGTGCTGAGCAGCACAGCTCCGTCCGCTTGACGGCCGATCAAACGCGGCACGAGGCTCTGTGCCACCGCTGCCACGCCCAGCGTTCCAATAACTGTCAATCCCAAAGCCTGGACTCGAGACAGAGCCATGAATTTCCTCCTGTGCGCCGCTGAATGACGGTCACCACGCAGTACCAGCCCGGTCGCCCCGAGTGGCCTCGTATCCTGTTAGCCTAGAAAGGGAATGTCAGTCTTCAGTGACTGACATTCCCTGACAAAATATCTCCCCTGTCACCTGAACGCTGCTCGCAGTCAATCCAGTATCGCCGAATCGGTTGACTAGGCCACGGCAGGCTGAATTCGCCCTCCAGCACTCCGCCGTTGGCTTCGATCACGAGGCGCGATCCCAGATTTTCGACATCGCAGGTGACCAAGACCTGCTCGAGACCGATGCGTCGCGCTTCCCGCAATGTCAGTTGCAAGATCAGCGTGCCGTAGCCCTGCTTTCGTCTCAAAGGGCGGATTTCGTACCCGATGTGACCACCGGCTTGACGCAGACGGTCATTCAGGGTGTGACGGAGCTTAGAGCGCCCGATGAACGCCTGACCCGAGACGAGCCAGAACTCGGATTGGAGCACGTATCCAGGCTCGAGCGTGGCGGGATGCTCGTAGGCTTTACGGCGCTCGAGGTACGCGTTGAAATCCTTTTCGACAACCTCGAGATCCAACAGCTTTGTATCAGCCAGTGCGTGTCCGTCCGCCTGAAATTCAGCTACAGCCTCCAGGAAACTCCCCTGAAACTCGAGACTGGGCCGCACCAACAGAGTGGCTGATGACATGCCGAATCATAGCCAAGCTCGAACACCCGTTCGTCTCTTCGAGCCTCGAGTTGCGTTACGATGCGTCCGACTGTAGGAGGTCGCGTATGCCATTGGTCACAGGTGGAACCATCCTGACCGCTGCCAGAGCCGGAAAGTACGGCGTCGGAGCGTTCAACACGAATAACCTCGAGATCACCCAGGCGGTTCTGGAAACTGCCGAAGCCCTGAAATCTCCGGTCATCCTGCAAATCTCCGAGGGCGCACGCAAGTACGCGGGCACGGAGAGCTTGGCGCATATGATCGCAGACATGGCGGGTCGCGTCAGCGTGCCTGTAGCGATTCACCTCGATCACGGTTCAACCTTTGAATCCTGCGAAACCGCGATTGATGCGGGTTTCACCAGCGTCATGATAGACGCGAGCCACGATGCCTTCGACGAGAACATCCGTATCACCAAGGATGTCGTGGACATGGCCCACGCTCGAGGGGTGACCGTGGAAGCCGAGCTGGGACGCTTGGGTGGGATTGAGGAACATGTCAACGTCAGCGCCGAGGATGCCTTCCTGACCGATCCACAAGAAGCCCTGGAGTTCATCGAGCGCACCGGGATTGATTACCTGGCCGTGGCGATTGGCACGTCGCACGGCGCGTACAAGGGCAAGGGGCGTCCGTTCATTGACCACGCCCGAATCGAAAAGATCGCCAGCCTGACCGGAATTCCGCTGGTCATGCACGGCGCGAGCGGCGTGCCGACCTGGCTGACCGAGCGCTTCAAGGAGAGCGGCGGCGTGATCGGCGAGGCCGCCGGGATTCACGACGAGGATGTCAGCCGCAGCACCCAACACGGAATCGCCAAGGTCAACATTGATACCGACCTGCGCTTGGCGTTCACGACGGCCGTGCGCGAGGTGCTGAACAAATACCCGAACGAGTTCGATCCGCGCAAGATCTTGGGACCCGCCAAGGACGTGATGAAAGAAATCGCCTCGCACCGCATGAAGGTGCTGGGCAGCGCTGGCAAGGCGTAAAACAGCAGTCCGTGTCCCCCTCGAGTCTTGCCGCTCGAGGGGTTTTTGCTGACTCGAGGATGCGCCCCGGTACGCCATCGCACCGATGCCGGGTTTCGAGCGCCTGGAATAGCCTATCCCCATGAACCTCGAGCCAATCGAGCTGGCGTCCTTGTCGGACGAAGCGGCGCTACCGCTTCACGAATTCCTCAACGCCGTGCGGTCCGAAATCTTGCCGGAGGACGCGCCAGTCTCGTTCTCGGAGCGGATAACCACTTGGCGCAACCGTTCGCCCAACCAGGGCGGCAGGCATTTCAGAGCGGTAGAAGCGAATCGGGTCATCGGCTACGCCGAAGCCGAATGGGACGAGACTGACGCGCAGAACCCGCATCTCGCCTGGGCGGATGTCATGGTCGCAGTCTCGCACCGCAGGCGGGGGATCGGTACGGCGCTGCTGCGTTCCCTGCTCAGGGTGAGCCTTCAAGCCGGGAAGACGCATTTCCTGACCGACACGACCAGCCGCGTTCCCTCGGGTGGGGCGTTCGTGACGGGTCTCGGCGCGAAGTTAGGACAGGAGAGCCACGTCCATCAACTGCTGCTGAGCGATCTCAATCTCGAGTACGTGAAGGCGGCGTTAAAACACGCACCCACTGACCGCTTCGAGATCGGGTCTTACCAGGAGAGCTTCCCAGAATCGGAACTCGAGGCGCTGTGTGACCTGTTCGAGGTTATGAACTCGGAACCGCGAGGCGATCTCAACGTGAACGACCGCCAGTTCAAACCCGAAGACTTGCGCTTGGCGACGGAGCGGATGAAGGCTCGAGGTGTGGAGTGGTGGCTGTTCTACGTCAGGGAGCGGAAGGGCGGGCGGTATGTCGGGTACACCGAGACGCGCTTCCATCCTGACTACCCAACCTTTGTCCATCAACGCGCCACGGGCGTCCTGCCAGAATTCCGAGGGCAAGGCTTGGGCGCGTGGCTGAAGTCCGCCATGCTCGAGCGGATTGTCGAAGAGCGTCCAACGGCGGATCGGGTTCGCACCGGGAACGCGGACAGCAACGCGCCGATGCTGAAGATCAATCAGGCGTTGGGGTTCAAACCGTTCCTGTCCCGCGCCGAGTGGCAGTTGGAGATTGCCACCACCTTTGAGCGTCTGGAACAAAGAGGCTGACCTCGAGTTTGCTGATTTTGAACTATTACTTTGGCTCTGCCGCCACGAACCACCAGCGCATCAGCCCCGCCTTTACGCCGCTCGTGAGGTACAGGGCGGGCTTTTCGTTGCGTCGGGCGGCTCGAGCCGTGACCCAATTCCAACCGGGTTGGAATGTCACGTCACTGATCTGTTCCTCCTGATCGGTCACGCAGTTCTGACGCAAGCTGCTGGATTGATTGGCGTGGAACAGAAAGCCGTAGCGTCCTTCGTCCCCCAGTTCACCCCAGCCGACCGCGCTGGCGCTCCGAGGCTGCGAGGCGAAACTCAGTTCACCGAGGACGGCTTCACCGCGTCGCACCTCGAGCTGGGCGACGGCGGCAATTTTCAGACCTGGGGTGACGACGAGGTTGCAAGCGTCGCCGGGCGCGCTCGGCGTGACGGGGAGCGTTTCGGGCAGCTCGAGGCGAAACTGGCCGTCGGCAGCTATCGCGCCGACGCGCATCTCGCCCCTCTCCTTGCCGACCATCATCGCGTAGACCTCGGCCGCGCCGCCAGGGTAGAGCCGCGCTTTACCCTGAAGCGTCCAACCCTGCGCTAAGACCGTGCCGATCAAAAGTACCAGCGTCAGACCGAATAATTTCACCCTTCGAGTGTACCGAAGCCGCGTTACAGCAACGTCAACAACCCGCCGATCACGCCGCCCACGAACACGGCCGCGATTAAACTCAAGCGTCTCGAGTGAACCAAGTAGCCCAGTGCCAGCGCCAGGATCAGGCTCGAGATTTGATGGAACGAGGCTTGTGCCAGGGTCAGCACGCCGCCCGCGCTGAAGCCGAACCCGACTGGCAACAGGGCTGCCCGGAGGGCCCTCGCCCACGGTGCGTCGCGCCAGCGGTTCCAGGCTCGCGCCGCGACCAGGCTGAGCGCGGCACCGGGCGCGAACATCCCCAGCCAGGCCGCCAGCGCCCCCGCCCATCCGAGCGTGCGAAAGCCGTAAAAAACCACGGACAACATGTTCGGTCCCGGTACGAACTGCCCGAGCGCGAAGCCGTCCACGAATTGCCGTTGCGTCAGCCAGCGATGCTCGGTGACCAGGGTCCGGGTCAACTCCGAGATCATGGCGATGCCACCGCCGAACGAGAAAAAGCCAATCCGCAAGAACTCCAGAAGAACCACGAAGAATTCAGGCATCGCTCGAGGATTCCTGGTGAGAAGCCAGGTGTTGCTGGGGCATCTTGGCTGGCCAGTTGAGCCACATCCCGAGTGGCAGCAAGACCAACAGCACCCAAAGAATATTCACGTGCAATACGGCGTTCGCCAGGAATGCAACGACCGCCAGCAGAAGCCCGCCCCTGGGTCTCAGCGCACTCGGCACGATCCGGGTCAGCATGGACAAGGAAATCCCGACCGCGCCCGCCCCGACCCCGACCAGCACCCCCTCGAGGAGCTTGGAGTTGGTAGGAATCCGCGAGTACAACGCCGCCAACAGCAGAATCAGCGAGGCTCCCGGCAGGCTGACGCCCATCATCGCCGCAATCCCGCCGTGCCACCCGGCTAATCGGGAGCCGACCTGCGTCGCCAGATTGCTGAAGACGGGACCGGGCAACGTCTGTGAGAGCGTGTACGCCTCCAAGAAATCGTCCTCGGAGAGCCAGCCCCGGCGGGTCACAACCGCGTTCTGAATATGCGCCGAGCCACCGCCCCCGAAGGCGGTCGCGCCGATGTACAGGAACGCTTTGAAGACCTCGAGCGAGCTGGGCACGGCTTTAATCCTACGGCTCGAGCAACGCCGACAGCCGTCACTGCTTCACGCACAGCTTGAAGTTACTGGGCTTTCTGCTGATGGTACTGACTGATGTGATCGTAGACCTCTTGCGGAAACTCGAGGTCGCGGTAGACATTACCCTCGTCGGGATCGTCCAGGTCGGGCAGGATTGGGAAGTCCTGCTTGGTCTGGTACTCCCGAATCGTTTCGCGGCGCGGCGGGCTGTAATCCTTTTCCATGACCTGCTCCACCAGCCCCTTAGCTTGGGTCTCGTCGAAATCGCCGTCCTTGGCAAGTTCCGCGACCAGTTCTTGTTCGCTCAGGAAATACCGTCCGACAATGGCGAAGACCAGCCGTCCGTAATGCCCGATGTCGTCACCGCGCTCGAGGGCGTCATGCAGGTGGGTCATCATATGGTTCTTGCGTAAATCTTTCAGAGACATAATTCACCTCGAGTGTTATTGTCCCAAAAGAACCTGATCGCAACTTGAAGGGCAACAGAAACTAAGCTGGAGTTCGCTCTGACTGATCAGTAGCCCGCTCGAGGTCATGTGTGACCGGGCGAGTACAAGATTCGCCATAAACCGTGTCGTGCGAGTCGTTTGAAGTGAACCAGCTTTGTGATGCGATGGCGCTCGAGCAAACCACGATCGTATTTGATGGCGTTAGGGTTGCCCTGGCTCTGAATTCACCTCGAGCTTGATATAACCTGGCGTGCCCCTCGTCAGTCTGCGCGATGTCCACCTGCGCCTCAACGACCGCCACATCCTGGAACAGATTCAATTCCACCTCGAGCCTGGAGAGACGGTCTGGTTGCGCGGTGCGAACGGCGCAGGCAAGAGTTCGCTGCTGAAAATCTTGCGCGGCGACCTGTGGCCGACTGCCGGGCAAAGGCTTTACCACTTCACCAATCCGCCCAGAGAATCCCCGATAGGCTCACGGGAACGGATCGCGCTGGTCGCCCCGGAAATGCAGGAACGCTACGGAAGGCTCAGCTTCACCGCCTCTGGTCTCGAGGTGGTAGAAACGGGGTTCGCGCAGACCGACTACCTGTACGCGCCGCTGACCGCCCCGCAACGCCTCAGAGCTGAGACGCTGCTGGCAGAACTCCGCCTCGAGCGGCTGGCTGACGTGCCCGTCAACACGATGAGCCAAGGGCAACTGCGGCAGGTCTTGCTAGCCAGAGCCTTGGTTGGAAAACCGGATGTGTTACTGCTGGACGAGTTCTTCGCGGGCGTGGACGCGGAATCCAGGCGCAGATTGCACGAACTCGTGGAAGGCTTCGCGGCGAACGGCTCGACGTTGATCTACACCACACACCGCGACGAGGAACGCCTGAACGCCACAACTCGAACGGTCACACTCGAGGCTGGGAGATTGGTGGACGGCGGTGCGTCTGGGGTGCGTCGCCAGTCACCTGTAGGGGCGCAGCGTGCCGTGCCCCTACGAGCGGATCACGAACCGCTGATCGAAGTCCGGCAGGCGAACGTCTACCTCGGGGAACCCCAGGACGATGCCACGGCGCTGGACGGTCACGCCCTGAGCACCAGAAAGCACGTTTTGCACGATATGAGTTTGACCCTCTCAAAGGGCGAGCACACTGCCCTGCTCGGGGCGAACGGCGCGGGCAAGACCACGCTCTCCAAGGTCATGCTGGGTGAAATCTCGCCCGCTCTCGGCGGCACGGTGCGTTGGTTCGGCTCCCCGCAGACACCAATCTGGGAGCGGCAAGCGCGAATCGGCCTCGTCTCGAGCGACGGGAGCTTACGGCATCGCGTGGACGCGGACGGCTTCACCATCGTCGCCAGCGGGTTCAGTGGCTCGGTCGGATGGCATCGCAGGCTCAAAGCTGATGAGGAACAAAAGGTGCGTGACACCCTCGAGTTGCTGGGCGTGTCAGAACTTGGTGGTCCCAACGCGCTGCACGTCTCGCAGGGCGAAATGAGAAAACTGCTGATCGCCCGCGCCCTAGTCACTGGGCCCGACGTGCTCATCCTAGACGAAGCCTTCGATTACCTGGACGCCGCCTCGAGACAGCAACTCTTTCACACCCTGGAGTCACTGTCCGGTCACGTCACCTATCTTGTGATCGCGCACCGCCGCGAGGACATCCCGGACTGGGTGCGGCGCGTCGTCAGACTCGAGGCTGGGCGCGTGGCGTGGCAGGGCGAGCTGGCAGAACTCAGGATGTGAAATACTGGTGCATGGCACTGAAGTTCTGGCGCTGGTTGAGGACGCCCCCGTCGCCGACAATCGGATTCTGGCAGTACGTCATGAATTACGGTGTCTTGCGTGTCGGTCTAGGCACTGCCCTGCTGATCGAGTGCGTCAGCCAACCCTTGCTTCATAGAACATGGCCTTTCGTTCACCCTTTTGAGCAAATGCCCGGAGGTCTGATAACCGGACTCTTGTGGGGCATTGTCACCTGGTACGCCTTTGTTCGACAGGGAGTAGTTCGTCCAGGAGTAACCCGTGTCCAGCGTTAACCCCCAGCGCACCATAGGCGAACTGAAAGAACTCCGCAGGCTCACGGCGGACGAGCACGGCGCGCAACGCGTTGCCTTCACTGACACCTGGGTTGCAGCCCGTGATTACTTCAAACAGCAACTCGAGGGGCTGCCCGTGACCACCCATCAGGACGAAGCCGGAAACCTCTGGGTAACGCTACCCGGAACCTCCACGCGAGAACTCTGGATTGGCGGACACTTGGACAGCGTACCGAACGGCGGCTGGCTGGACGGCTGCCTGAACGTCTTCGCGGGTCTCGAGGTGCTGCGGCGAATCGCCGATCAGTACGATGGGAAACCCCCGGTGACGGTCAAACTGGTGGACTGGTGCGACGAGGAGGGCGCACGATTCGGGCGGAGCTTGTTCGGCTCGAGCGCGGTCTCAGGATTTTTTGATCCTGACGATCTTCGCAACCGCACCGATAAGGACGGCGTGCGATTAGAAGATGCGGCACGCGCTCACGGGATTGACCTGAACACGGCGCTCGAGGCGGGGAAAGCCAAGCAGAACGCCGGGGCGTACATCGAACTTCACATTGAACAGGGTCCGGTGCTGGAATCGCTCGAGTTACCGCTGGGCGTGGTCATGGGGACCAAAGGGGTGGAGCGGCACGCGATCACCTTCCACGGGCAGGAGGCGCACAGCGGCGCGACCCCGATGACGCAACGCCACGATGCGCTCGGGGCAGCCGCCAAGCTCGCTCTGGAGATTCGTGAAATCGCCTTGCAGCACACGGACGCCGTGTGTACCGTCGGCAGCGTCAAGACATTCCCCGGCATTGTCACAGCAGTCGTTGGGCGCTGCGAGATGACCTTGGATCAACGCGATTTAGACGCGGGTGTTTTGCAAAGCATGTACGAGCAAGCCAAAGACCGCATCGGAGCACTTCGCCAGCGAAGAGGGCTGCACAGTGGAGTGGTCAAAAATCTGGAGCATCGAACCGATCCCGTTCCACCCGCAACTGATCGCTTTCTGCGACGCCGCGATCCTCGAGACCGCCGGGGTTTCGCACCGCTTGCCATCCGGCCCACTGCACGACGCCGCCGAGATTGCCAGGGTCGGAATTCCCACCGTCATGATGTTCGTGCAATCCAGCCCCGGCATCAGCCACAACAAGTTGGAGGACACGCCGGAACAGCACCTCGAGCTGTGCGTGGTGGCGTTTGATCGGTTGGCGCAGAAGACGATGGAATGGGTAGCTAAAATTCTTAGAAGTTATGTCTTGTTTATCTATGAGTGGCTTGCGAGAAGCGAATGAATAGTTGGGCGAACTGGCTGCGATCTGCTTTTGACCAGTCACGGGAATAACAAAGGTCTTCAAACACAATAAGCGCTGATTCTGAGCGCTCTGCATCGAGTTATGCAAGAAGCTAATCCATGTGAAGGTTTTGGAGATTGCTGACCTTGCTTGTGATTTCTAGAAAGTACAGCGCGCCCATACGCGTTGCGACACCAAAGTGCGGCGCAGGATATTCTCTCTCGAGCGTTTGCATTACCAATCCGTTGGCAGTCAAGGATCAACTGAATGCGGGCGGCGAAATACCCAGGTCGCTTTCTTACGCCATGGAGATGGAAATGGATTCATGTCTCCTGCTTGTAGCACGTGAATATTTGAAAGAGTTGTGGGTTTTGCTTCGTGGTGACAATCTATTGAGCCAAGTTTGCTAAAAATTCTACCGATTTGAAAAGTAACTAGGACTTGCCTGACCAATCATGTCAGGTTCGAGTTCTGATCTGAGCTTTTCGCGGCATCAGGCAGTATACACTCATGCATTTACATTTATATGCATAATACATCCAGTAATTGGATGACCCAACTCAGGAGGTCTTATGAATCATTTGGTCGAAATAGTTGAGACATGGCAAGCCGCAGTCAACCGCTTGATGCAGCGCAACTGTATGAAATTCCAGCACGCGCCTTTATCGAAATCGTTGGTCCGAAAGGCTGAATACTGCTATTGGGCGCGAAATCACTCGTAGACTGGTTATTCAGAGCAAAATTGCAACTTACTCCGAAACGCTACTTTGCCCAAGATATTAATGAATTTCGTTGTCTTGCAAGAAGCAGTTTGGCACGATACGGAAACCAGGAAAGCCGATCAACGAAGCCGAGGTTGCCTCGGTCTTTGGAATCAGTAACAAAGCCGTACAGTACTATGCAAAAGCGATACGACACTCTGACTCAAGCCTTTGCCTCGAGCGATATGAACTTACAGCACGAGATCACTTGACCCTGACGGTTGTTTCAAAAGATCTCGAATTGCTGTAAACTCCTCCCAATGCAGCAATATCACGACCTCCTGCGCCTCGTCCTCGAGACTGGAACTCGCAAATCCGACCGCACGGGCACGGGCACGCGCTCCGTCTTTGGGCATCAGACGCGCTACGATCTAAGCGCCGGTTTTCCCCTGGTCACGACCAAAAAGGTGCATTGGAAAAGCGTGGTGTATGAGCTGTTGTGGTTTCTGCGCGGCGACACGAACATCGCATACTTAAAGGAGCACGGCGTCAGCATCTGGGACGAATGGGCGGACTCGAGTGGGGAGTTGGGTCAGGGTATCTACGGCAGCATGTGGCGAGCCTGGCCCAACCCGGACGGCTCCACGGTGGATCAGATCAGCAACGTCGTGGACACCATCAAAAAGAACCCTGACTCGAGGCGCTTGCTAGTCGTGGCATACAACCCAAGTTTTGCTAGCACCGTGAAGCTCCCGCCGTGCCACTCGCTGTTTCAGTTTTACGTCGCGGATGGGAAACTCTCGTGCCAGCTTTATCAGCGCAGCGCCGATATTTTCCTGGGCGTGCCGTTCAACATCGCCTCTTACGCGTTGCTGACGCACATGATCGCGCACGTGACGGGTCTCGAGGTTGGAGATTTCGTGCATACGTTGGGGGACGCGCACCTGTACAGCAATCACGTGGAACAAGCGGAGTTACAGCTCAGCCGTGAACCGAAGCCGTTACCTCGAGTCACGCTGAACCCAGGGGTGGCGAGCCTATTCGATTTTCGCTTCGAGGACATTCTCCTGGAAGGGTACGAACCGCACCCCGGCATCAAGGCTCCGGTGGCGGTGTGAGCCTGGAACTCGTGTTCGTTGCGGCGATGGACAAGGCTAGGGCGATTGGCAAGCATGGCACGCTGCCGTGGAGCTTGCCGGACGACTTACAGCATTTCAAACGCCTGACAATCGGGAAGCCAATGCTGATGGGTCGCAAAACCTACACCAGCATCGGGCGTCCGCTGCCAGGGCGTCGCAACATTGTCCTGACTCGAGACCTAAGCTTTACTGCACCTGGAATCGAAGTCGTTCACACTTTGGACGAGGCGCTATCCGATCTGGACGGCGAGGTCAGCGTGATCGGCGGCGGTGAGATTTACGGGCTGACGCTGCCGCTCGCCGCCCGTCTCGAGCTGACGTTCGTGGAGGCCGTGGTGGAAGGTGCGGATGCCTTCTTCCCAGTCTGGAACCCCGACGACTGGCTCGAGGTGAACCGGGTGCATCACGGGATTGACGAGCAGCACGCTTTTTCTTTTGATTTCGTGACTTTAAAACGACGCTAGGCTGACGTTGTGAAAACCTGGCTGTTAACGCTGGCACTGCCGACACGATTCTCTTGAGCGCCCGAAACCTTTCGGGACTACGCTCGTCACTCGAGGTTCACAGCAGGCTCAAAATCCGGCTTTCCATCTCTTCGATCGCGCCGGGTCCGAACCCGATCAGCCACGAATGCACCTTGCCGTCACGCCCGACGATGATGTTCCACGGCACGCCGACCCCACCCCAGTCACGGAATAACGCTTGGGTCTGCTTCGCGTCCGCGCCGTACCAGAGGTCGTACCCGACCGGATTCTGTTGCAGGTACGCGACCGCCCTGTCCTTCGTTTCATTGAGGTTGACACCGACGACCCGTAAGCCTTTGTCTTTTAACCGGGCGTACATCGCGTTTAGCTCCGGCATCTCGGCCCGGCACGGTGGGCACCACGATCCCCAGAAATTCACCACGATCACCGAACCGCGCAGGGCGCTGAGTTGCGTTTTCGCGCCACTCGAGTCAAACAGCGCGAAATCAGGCACGACGAAGCCGGGGCGCATCCCGCCGATCACCGGCGCGTCAGAGAAGGCTTCAGATTTAATCGTGTCTAGAATGCTTTCCTTGAAGCCCATGAAGTACTTGCGGATCACGCCGTCCTTGCCGATCAGGTACGCCCACGACAGGATCGGTTGATCCTCGAGGCCCTGCCAGGCGTTCAGGGTTTCCCGTAACGAAACGGTGCTGTTCGGGTCTTGCATCCAGACCTCGAAATCCATACCCTCCTGATCCGCCACGTAGCGCACGGTGTTCGGACTGTCGTTGGTGTTGATACCGATCACGCGCAAGCCCTGGTCTTTGTACTGCGCGGCGATCTGTTCCACGAGGTCGTACTCGTTGCCGCAGGTCTGGCAGGCGCGGGACCAGAAGTACAGGAAGACGGGTTGGCCGCGCAGACTGTCAAACTGCACGCTCTTCCCGTCCAGCGTGACCGCTTTGAAGTTCGGCATCGTGTCACCCTGACGCAGGATTTGCGCGGGCGTGTCGGCTCGAGCGAATGCGAACAGAACGAAGGTGAAAACCAGCCACAGGTGTTTCATGAAAACCTCCTCGAGCAACGGTGGACGGCATGATACTGCAACGAATGAACATCTGATAACCTCATGGTTCTGCTATCAGATGTTTGCGTCACAAACACATTTTACGGCTTTCAAACGGTGACCTGATTGCGCCGAAGTAGCCTCCTGGGACTGCTCGAAAAGCATTTGATAGAGCGAGTGCGGCTCACCGAATTTGCGATGCCCGAGGCTCGAGGTCTAAGCTTCTCTCATGTGGCTCGAGCGCGGGTCGTACTTTCTGACCTGGGTTTGTCTTCCCTTTGCGGTGCTGGGTATCACAGGACTGCTGTTCGGGTTGATTTTTCCCATCTCTGCGATTGCAGAATTTTTCAAGTCGTACCGCCAGATGAACCCGCTCGAGATCACGGGGAATACCGCTCTGGTGATCGCGCTCACGGCTGCTACCGTAGCGATCCTGGTCGGTATCGTCCGGCTGGGTTGGTGGCTGATGACTCGAGTCGAAACGGCTGTCACGACCAAAACGCCCTTGCCACCTCGAGTCTGGCGGGTGAGTTTTACATACAACACTCTCCTGGGCCTGTGTTTCGTACTGTTAAAATACCTGACCTATCAGTACTCATCGCCTTACTCGTTGCAGGACGCCCTAGACGACAGTTGGTTCGCGCTCGTCGTCCCCGTTCTACAAATCGGCATTGCTACCCTGGGTTGGTTCAGAACGTGCCCAGCCAATCGGCAGCCTGTCTCCTGAAACCCGCTCATCTGACAACTTTCGCGTTGACACCTCGGCGCGAACCGCGTTACACTTCCCTCGCGCAGCCCGTGGTTCACGCAGCAGGTTAAATCGGCTCCGGCGAGGGCTGAACCAGAATTCGTTTCGGTTTGCACTCGCGTCCGTTAGAGGTCAACGATTCCCTCTCGCAGAAAAGGAGCCAGTTTTGAGCCTCGAGCCATCCCGATTGACGCTCATTGAATTAGAGCAGAACTTCACCGAGGTCTTGCCGCCGCTCTCCAAGCGCGAGGCGACCCTGGAAGCCAACCGCTGCCTGTTCTGCTTCGATGCGCCCTGCACCCATGCCTGCCCGACTCACATTGACATTCCAGGGTTCATCAAGAAGATCGCCAGGGACAATGTCCGCGGATCGGCTCGAGTCATCTTGGAGAGCAACTTCATGGGCAGCACCTGCGCCCGAGTCTGCCCGGTCGAAGAACTCTGCGAGGGCGCGTGCGTGCTGGGCGCGGATCACAAACCCATCGAGATCGGACGCTTGCAGCGCTACAGCACCGATTTCGTCCTCGAGCAAAAACTGGACCTGTTCAAGCCCGCGCCCGCCACGGGCAAGAAGGTCGCCGTGATCGGCTCTGGACCGGCGGGTCTGAGCTGCGCGGCGGAACTCGCTAAGCTGGGGCACAGCGTCACGGTCTTTGAAAAGAAACCGCAGGCGGGCGGCTTGAGCACCTACGGCATCGTCGTGTTCCGCGAACCCGTGCAAGTGAGCCTAGCGGAAGTGGACATGGTGCGTCGCCTCGGGGTGGAAATCAAAACTGGCGTGACGGTCGGCGAGGACATTAGCCTAACCGACCTCGAGCGGAACTACGACGCGATCTTTCTGGGCGTAGGACTGGGCAAGGTTCCCACATTGGAGATTCCCGGTGAAGGGCTGCCCGGCGTCGTGGACGGGATTGACTTCATCGAACGCACGAAAACCCAGGCGTACCAGCACATCCCGGTCGGGAAGCACGTGGCTGTTATCGGCGCGGGCAACACCGCGATAGACGCCGCGACGATTGCCAAGCGTTTGGGAGCCGAACGCGTTACGATGATTTACCGTCGCACCCCAGCCGAAATGACCGCGTACAATTTTGAATACGAGTTCGCCAAAATTGAAAGCATCGAGTACCGCTTCCTGACCGCGCCCGTCGCGGTTCACGGCAGCGAAAGCGTGACCGGACTCGAGTGCGTCAAAATGACGCTCGGCGCGCCCGACGCCAGCGGACGGCCCCGTCCAGAACAGGTTCCCGACAGCAACTTCATCCTGGATTGCGACATGGTGATCTCCGCGATTGGCCAGCAGAAGCAACCCGCACTCGCGCAAGCGCTCAACCTCGAGACGAAAAACGGTTATGTGACCGTCAACCTAGAAACGAACCAGACCTCCAACCCTCGAGTCTACGCGGGCGGGGATTGCGTGCGACTGGTCGGGGATGCCAGCACCGTTATGGCGGTGCAGGACGGGAAGATTGCGGCGGCGGGGATTCACAAGATGCTGCTCGAGGGGATGGGGGCGGCGAATGATTGAGGTGGTGCCGTGGTGCGGCCCCTCATCCGTCAGCTTCGCTGCCACCTTCTCCCACGGGGAGAAGGAAAAGGGCTGGTGTTCGGGGGTCGGGACGGGCAGTCAGGTTTTGTTTGATCTGCTCGAGAACGGCTTGCGGGTTTCTCAGCACTTCGTGGTTTTGAAATCGCAGGACACGAATGCCTTGCGCTTCGAGCCATTGGGTACGCTCAAGGTCGTAGGTTTGGGCTTCAGGGCCGTCGTGGGACGCGCCGTCCAGTTCAACCACCAGCAATTCTTCGTGGCAGTAAAAGTCAGCCCGATATCGCCCCAGCACTTTTTGGCGAACAAATTTACGAAACTCAAATTTGCGATCCCGCAAATAAAACCACAACCGTGCCTCCGCAGGCGTCAAATCCTTACGACTCGCTCGAGCCAACGTTCTGCGATACGACGCCACATCGCACTCTACCTGTCAAATCCCTTCTCCCGCAGGGAGAAGGTGGCAGCGAAGCTGACGGATGAGGGCGCGTCCGAATCCAACCCAGTCGCCATCTCAATCCATCAAACTCGAGCTTGTCCTCGAGCCTCGAAAGCAGGTACGTCATGGCTGATCTGAGCACCAATTTTTGCGGTATCAAATCCCCAAACCCGTTCTGGCTTGCCTCTGCTCCGCCCACGAACAGCGGTCATCAAATCCACAAAGCCTTTGAAGCCGGTTGGGGTGGCGCGGTTTGGAAAACCATTGGCGCTCCCGTACTGAACGTCTCTAACCGCTACGGCACGATCAAATACAACGGTCAGATTATTGGGTTGAACAACGTGGAGCTGATCTCGGATCGTCCGCTCGAGGTGAACCTGCGCGAGATCAAGGAGATCAAGCAGCTTTGGCCGGATCGCGCGGTGATTGCCTCCGCAATGGTGGAAAGCAATCCGCAGGCGTGGAAGACGATCATTGAGCAAATTGAAGACACGGGCGCGGATGGGATTGAACTCAATTACGGTTGTCCGCACGGCATGAGTGAACGCGGTATGGGCGCGGCGGTCGGGCAAGTGCCGGAGTACTGCGAGCAGATCACCGCCTGGGTACGGGAGTTCTCCATATTCCAGTGATCGTGAAACTGACGCCGAACGTCACGAATATTTCAGCGTCGGCTCGAGCGGCTGTTGCAGGTGGGGCCCACGCGCTCTCGCTCATCAACACAATCAATTCTATCGTCGGGGTGAACCTCGAGACCTTTGAACTCAGTCCTAACATTGGCGGTAAGGGCGGCCACGGTGGGTACGCGGGACCGGCGGTCAAACCGATTGCACTGCACCTCATGTCGCAAGTTGCCTTAACCGAAGAAGTGTCCAGAGCCAAACTCCCGATCAGTGGTATGGGCGGCATCATGAACTGGCAGGACGCCGCCGAATTCTTACTCCTCGGAGCCTCGAGCCTTCAGGTTTGCACGGCCGCGATGTTGTACGGATATCGCGTCGTGGAGGACATGATAGACGGGTTGAGCAACTGGCTAGACGAGAAGGGAATCTCGAGTGTCAACGAAATTATTGGCGCGAGCCTGCCACGCATTTCAGACTTTGGTGATTTTGACTTGGGCTTCAAGACCGTAGCGCGAATTGACCAGGACAGTTGCATTCAGTGCAACCTGTGTTATATCGCCTGCAATGACACCGAGCATCAATGCATTGACCTGAAGCGCGGCGAGGAACTCGTCATGCCCGGCTTCGATATCCGCGAGAACGGCCGCGTCACTGCCACCTCGAGCCGCCCTTTTCCTGTCGTGCGCGAGAAAGACTGCGTGGGTTGCGACCTCTGCCACAACGTCTGCCCCGTCACGGGCTGCATCACGATGGTGGAAGTTCCCAGCGGTCGCGCTCCGACGACCTGGCGGCAACTTTCAGCCGAACGACCCGAGGTCACGCAGGATTGGGAAGCGATGAAACGCTACCGGGCTGAAGTGGGCATTGACATTCACTGAACGCGTAGACTCGAGGGACGAACAGAGATTGCGGCAATGACAATCATGATTGAAAAGGATAGTTCAAATCAGCTTTCTTTAGCATAGGAAAAATATGTGGAAACAGTATTTCCCAATTTACGAACGTTTAGAATCTGAATTTACTGAGTTAACTTACGTTATAGAATTGAATGATAGCCATCTCAAAGTTTATTCATTGAGAATGAGTGAGCTGATTCTCCGAATCGGCTCAGAATGTGAAAATGCCAGTAAAAGTTTATTAAAGATGCTCGATATTAATGCCGTAGATGTCGAAGACATGAATTTCCCTGCTTTAGGCAAAAACTTATGCCAGATTGAAAATTTTGAAAATAAAGAAATTCAAGTCATATGGCCATATCAAAAATTAACGAAAAGCGCCTTCGAGCCTTTCGAAGGGTGGAAATCAGGAAATCCAGACTGGTATAAAGCATACAACAAGATTAAGCATGACAGGGATTCAGGGTTTCAGAAAGCGAATTATGAAAATTGTCTTTACGCTTTAGGAGGACTTTTTATTCTTAATCTTTATTTAAGGAAAGAAAATATTGAGTCATCGATACAACCGAGCATACACATTGCTAGAGAGAGAGTCTTTCAATATTCCCAATTTTTTAGCCCAGCGGCTTTTCTACGCCTCAAAGAAGGATTAACATTCCCTTCGCTAAAATTCACTCAGTAATTGCTTAGATAAAACACATTGGTGTTTTAAATAAAACGCGTTCAAACTACTTGAGTGCCTTCGCTTTAGAAAGCCGCATCAAGTGCTCAAGTTGCAAGGCGTCATCAAGTTCAGACCGTTCGCTTTCGGAAATTTTGCCATCCCATTCACGTTTTAAAAGCAGTCTGACTCGAGCTACAGCTTTTTGTGAAGCGATAATCATGCGGGTATCGTAGCGCAATCACATCAGGAGGGTTGAATGGCACTGCTCATCAAAAACGGCGAGATCGTCACCGCTGACTCGAGGTACGTCGCGGATATCTTCGTGGAGAACGAAGCAATCACTGAGATCGGCGTGAACCTTTCTGCTCCTGCTGATGCAGAAGTGATTGATGCGACGGGGAAATTCGTCTTCCCGGGTTTCATTGATCCGCACGTTCACGTCTACCTGCCGTTCATGGCGACCTTCGCCAAGGACACGCACGCGACCGCCAGCCAGGCCGCCCTAGTCGGTGGCACGACGACCTTCATTGAGATGTGCTGCCCGAGCCGGGGTGACGACGCGCTCGAGGGGTACAAGCTCTGGAAGGCGAAAGCGGCGGGTCACAGCGCTTGCGATTACAGCTTTCACATGTCGGTCACGAAGTACGACGATCAAACAGAAGCGCAACTGCGTGAGATCGTCGCGGATGGAATCAGCAGCTTCAAGATTTTCCTCTCCTATAAGAATTTCTTTGGCGTGGACGACGGCGAGATGTACCAGACGATGAGACTCGCCAAGGAACTCGGTGTGATCGTGACCGCGCACTGCGAGAACGCCGAGCTGGTCGGACGCCTGCAAGCGCAATTGATGAGTGAAGGCAAAACCGGACCGGAGTTCCACGAACCGAGCCGACCCGAAACCGTCGAAGCCGAAGGCACAGGACGCTTTGCCACCTTCCTCGAGACGACCGGCGCGACCGGGTACGTGGTGCATCTCTCGTGCCAGCCAGCCCTGGAGCGGGCGATGGCGGCCAAAGCCAAGGGCGTGCCGATTTTCATTGAATCCGTAATTCCCCATTTTTTGTTGGACAAGACTTACGCCGAGCGCGGCGGCGTGGAGGGCGCGAAATTCGTGATGTCGCCGCCCCTGCGCGACAAGCGCAATCAAAAATCCCTATGGGACGCGCTCGAGGGAGGATTCATTGATACCGTGGGCACGGATCACTGCCCGTTCGACGTGGCGCAAAAGGCGATGGGGGAACACGCCTTCACCGCGATTCCGAACGGCATCCCAGCGATTGAGGATCGGGTGAACCTGCTCTACACTTACGGCGTCAGTCGCGGCACGCTGGACATTCACCGCTTCGTGGATGCCGCCAGCACCAAGAGCGCCAAGCTGTTTGGTTTATTTCCAAAGAAGGGAACTATTGCGGTCGGCAGCGATGCTGATCTGGTGATCTACGACCCGAACCACAAAAGCGTCATCTCGAGCCGGACGCAACTCGTCAATAATGATTACAACGGGTTTGAAGGCATGGAAACTGACGGTAAGCCCAGTCTCGTGACCGTGCGCGGCAAGGTGCAGGTGCGCGACGGCAAATTTGTCGGTGACGCAGGGATGGGGCAGTTCTTGCGGCGCAAACCGCAGCATTTTTAACCGCCATCCAGTTGAGGCTCGAGGTGAACCCATGATTCCGCCAGAAAAACTCGCTTTGTTCATCGCCGCCAGCCTCGCGTTGCTGGTCGTGCCGGGACCGGCGGTTTTGTACATCGTCACGCGCAGCCTGTCGCAGGGTCGGGCGGCGGGCCTGGTGAGTATGCTCGGTGTGAATTCCGGGGCGTTGCTGCACACCTTCGCGGCGGCGCTTGGGTTGAGTGCGATTCTCGTCTCGAGCGCGCTGGCGTTCACGGTGGTGAAATTTGTCGGCGCGGGGTACCTGATTTATTTGGGCGTGCGACAGTTTTTCACCAAGGGCGCGTTTGAACAGATCGAGCTGAAGCGAGACTCGCTTCTGAAAATTTTCTCGCAGGGCATTCTGGTGAGCGTGCTGAACCCGAAACTGGCCCTGTTCTTCTTTGCCTTCCTGCCGCAATTCGTTGATCCCGCTAGGGGCAGCGTGGCGGGCCAGATGCTGACGTTGGGATTGCTGTTCGTATCGCTGGCCGCGTGCAGTGACGGTTTGTACGCGATGCTCTCGAGCAGTCTGGGACGCTGGTTGCAACGCAACCCTCGTTTTGCCAGTCGCCAGAAATATGTCACGGGAAGCGTTTATATGGGCTTGGGCGTCACGGCGGCGCTGACCGGGAATCACCCGTGACGCAAACGCAATCCCAGTCTCAGACCAGCGCTGTCACGCAGGACGCCCTAGTGAGCGTGCGCGAGGTCAGCATGATCTACCGCACCCGTGACCCATCCGGCGCGGCTCTGGAAACAGTCGCACTCCAAGACGCGAATTTGGAGATCATGCCCGGCGAGTTCATCAGCCTGATCGGGCCGAGCGGCTGCGGCAAGACGACCCTGTTGCGCCTATTGGCGGATCTAATTCAACCCTCGAGCGGCACGCTCCGCATCGGCGGCAAAACCGCGCAGCACGCCCGCGAAGCCAGGGCTTACGGCTATGTCTTCCAGGCTCCCGCCTTATTTGAATGGCGCACCGTCCAACAAAACGTCATGCTGCCCTTGGAGATCATGGGGTACAGCAAAGAAGAGCGGCTGTCTCGAGCCGCGAAAATGCTAAAGCTGGTCGGGCTAGAAAAATTCGCCCGCAATTACCCGTGGCAACTCAGCGGTGGGATGCAGCAACGCGCCAGCATCGCGCGCGCCCTGGCGTTCGATCCGCAATTGATATTCATGGACGAACCGTTCGGAGCGCTGGATGAGATCACCAGAGAAAACCTAAACCTCGAGTTGCTGCGGTTGTGGCGCGAGACTGGCAAAACCATTATTTTCGTGACGCACAGCATTCCGGAAGCTGTATTTTTGAGCACGCGAATTGTCGTGATGACGCCGCGACCAGGGAAAATTGAGAAAGTGATTCACGTGGATTTGCCGCAACCCAGGGATTTTGAAACCAGAGAATCGGTACGGTTTTTTGAAATCGCCACGGAGGTCCGAGAGAGTTTGCGGCATGGACACGGGTACGAGGTTGCGGAGTGAGCGCCCAACCCTCTCCCCGCTCGAGCCTGATTCCGATGCTGGTCGTGGCGCTCGCCGCGATTGCCCTGTACTTCCCTGTCATGATCGCGCTCAACACCAGCCAAGCTCAACGCCTGTTGTCTCGAGGGGCGGAGTTGCCGTGTCAACCGGGGTTGGATTGCGCGCTTCACTTGCCCAGCCCGCTGATTCCCGCGCCGAATCAACTGCTGGATGGGTTGCCCGCGTTGTACTGGCCACCGACTGACCCAAACACTGTTCCGTACAACGCGTTCTTCACGGGTCTCGAGACGCTGTTGGGTTTGGCGCTCGGGGCGCTCGTCGGGTTGGGGTTGGCAGTCTTATTGACGGCTTCAAAGGCGTTCGAGCGGGCGGTGCTGCCGTGGTTGGTGGCCTCGCAAACGGTCCCGATTATTGCGATCGCGCCGATGCTGGCAGTCGTGTTGGGAAGTAACGGCGTGCAGGGTTTGCTGCCAAAGGCACTGATCGGGGGCTACATCGCGTTCTTTCCGATTGCGATTGGCGTGTCTAAGGGTTTTCGCAGTCCCGATCCGCTGCAAGTGGATTTGATGCGAACCTACAACGCGAGTTCAGTGCAGACCTTTGGAAAGTTGCGCTTCCCCTCGAGCCTGCCATTTTTGTTCACGGCGTTCAAGATTGCGATGGCGGCGGCGCTGATCGGCGCGATTGTCGCGGAGAGCGCCACAATTTCGGATGCCGGGTTGGGGCGGATGCTCTCGGAGAACTCGAAGGCGTCCAACGCGCGAAACCTGTGGCTGATTATGATCGGCTCGGCGGCTTTGGGGATTGGGCTGGTGTCTCTGGTGGGTGTGGTGGAGAGGCTGGTGACGCCGTGGCGACGCGACCGGTGACACTGCGGCGGTTACGTTTGGCGGAGCTGGTGGGGCTGAGCGTTGGCTTCGCCGGGCTAGGCGTGCTGATGATGCTGCTGGTCATTTCCAGCAACGCCGCTAGGCTCGAGGGGTGGTCGGATGGTGCGTTGGCGCTCGTGTACCTGGGGGCGGCGTTCGGCGTGATCGGCGTCGGGTTCGCCTCGAGCGCGACCGTGCGTCGTTTGGACCGACCCAGAGACCGCGAGAATCGGGATTGGCCCCTACGACAACTCGTGAGTTTGCTGCCCGCATTGCTGCTGGCGCTCGTCGTTGTAGTCGCGGTGGAAGGGCTAGTGCGGGGCTACGCGATTCCGTTGGCGCAAATTCCGCCGCCGAGCGCCGTACTGCAAAAACTCTGGGAGGCGCGGGCGGTGTTGTGGCGGGACACCCTGACCACGCTGCTCGAGACCGTCGTCGGATTCACGGTCGGCGGTTCGCTCGGGTTCGTGGTGGCAGTTGCGACCGGGCGGTTCTCGTTTCTCGAGCGTGGACTGATGCCGTATGCGACGCTGTTCAGCAGCATTCCGATCGTGGCGCTCGCACCCGTCATCATCAAAGCGATCGGTGTGGACTGGGATTCCAAGGCGGTTGTCGTGGGCGTCACCGTGTTCTTCCCAATCTTGCTCAACACCGCCCGAGGACTGTCAGAGGTCAACCCGTTGCAACTGGATTTGATGCGCTCCTACGCCGCCTCGAGCGGACGGGTTTTCGCGGACCTGCGGATTCCGGGGGCGTTGCCGTTTATTTTTAATGGTATCAAGACCAGCGCCGTGCTGGGCTTAATCGCCGCCATCGTCGCCGAGTTTTTCGGCGCGAACGGTTCCGGGCTTGGCTTTCGGATCGTCGTGGAGATTGGCACGGCCAGTCTAGATACCGTCTGGGCAGCGATCAACATTGCCTCCGCGCTGGGAATAGCGGTTTATAATGGGCTGGCATTACTGGAGCGTCGCGTCACCGGTTGGCACAGTTCGTTTCGATCAGATTCCTAGCACCCTCTCAGAGCGCTCACCGTCTTCAACGCTCGCCTGCCAACATACATGTTCCTCGAGACTCGTTCCAGACCTGGTATACCGTCCCACTTGGTTCCAATGGGTTCACCCCCTTTGAACACGCACTACGGAGGTAGGTATGAAGAGAGCCGTTCTGGTATCCGCTGCGATTCTCACCGCTGCGCTGGCGGGGGCTGCGTTGGTCTCGCAAGGTCAGGCGCAGACCATGAAGAAGCTGACGCAGGTGAAGCTGCAACTGAAGTGGTTCCCGCAATCGCAGTTCGCCGGGTACTTCGCGGCGCAAGCTCGCGGGTATTACAAGGACGAGGGTCTCGAGGTGACACTCTTACCCGCCGGTGATGCCAACCCAGTCAATGCCGTCGTCAGCGGTGCGGCCGATTTCGGTACGACCTGGATCACGGACTTCTTGGTCAACCGCGAAAAGGGTCAGAAGATCGTTCACATCGGGCAGATGTTCCAGCGTTCCGGGTTTACCCTGGTGACGCTGGCCGACAGCGGCATCAAAACGGCGGCCGATCTGAAGGGTAAGAAGGTCGGTGTCTGGCCGGGCGGCAACGAGTTCCCGGTCGTGGCACTGGCGAAGAAGGCGGGTCTGACGACTAGCCTGGACTCGAGCGTTGCTAACCCGGACATCACAGCCGTGACCTATCCGTTCGATCCTTCGCTGGTCTTCCCGGACAAGGTGGACGCGGTGAGCGCCATGACCTACAACGAGGTCAACCAGATTGTTGGGTTAGGCTACCCGTTGCAGAAGCTCAACATCCTGCGTCTGCCGGACTTGGGAATCAATCTCTTGGAGGACTTGATGTTCGCCCCAGAGAAAGTGCTGAACGACAAGAACTTCAAATCCTCTGGCATGACCGGCAAGGAAATCGCGGCCAGATTGCTGCGCGCCAGCATCAAAGGCTGGAACTGGGCCGTCCAGAATCAGGGCGCGGCCGTGGACATCGTGCTTCCGAAATGTGGCAACACCTGCAAGGGTTCCGGCGCAATCGAGGCTCGAGACCACCAGACCTGGCAGATGAAGGAGATCGCTAAGCTGTACTACGCCGGTCCGACCCTAAAGGGTTTCGCAGGGTACTTGGACCCGGAGGTCTACAAGGCGAACGTGGAACTGCTGATGGAGCTGGGCGTGTTGAAGAAGAAGCCGGACGCGGGCGCGGTGGATTACAGCGTCTGGGAGAAGGCGACCGGCAAGAAGATGGGAACGATGAAGTAAGGAGCAATTGAAAGTTCAGGGTGGAGCGTCGCGGGTTGGCGCTCCACCTTTTTGAATGCCAGCTCAACCTTTGAGTCCAGCTCGAGGGGTGAACAGCTTCGAATTTTCTTGAGCCACCCGTGTTCACTCGAGGGTTGCGATAACGAGGCGAGTTCTGGGGAAGCCGGCGCTCAGAGATCATGTAGTCTCTTAGACGAGAAAGGGGAATCAATGGCCAAAGATTTCGCGCCCATTCACGCGCATTTACGTGCGATGATGCTTGCAGCAGCGCCAACGATGATCGTCAACAAAGACGCGCCCGGCTCGCTCGAATTGCGAACGCAAGAAATTGATCCGAAAACGAAGCAGCCCGGCTGGTTCGGCACCGTGACGACGAAAAAGAACTATGTCGCGGTCCACCTGGCACCGCTCTATTTCGCGCCAGAACTCGGTGCCAACATTTCGCCTGCACTCACCAAGCGCCGCCAGGGCAAGACGTGCTTTAACTTCAGCCGAATAGATGAAGATCTATTCGAGGAACTGAGCGCCCTTGCACAGCGTTGCGCGTTCCAGTCTAGGAGCGCGTGATGGTCCGGAAAACCTCGTACAGCCCGGCCCAACCACCGTCAACCGGGTTTAAACGCTGACCGTTCAAAAAGATCAAGATTTCGCCTCGGGTTTTGCTTCGCTCCAAGCGCACGTCCGCCCCGAACTGAAACTTCACCCCGAGGCGTTCGGCGGCGAGTTGATAGCCGCGTCGAATGTCCTCGATCTGCCCGTGTTCACGCGAGGGTTGTGTCAAAGCGGTGAACCTCAAAGAATTCAACCTTCAAAAAATCCAGTTCGGCTCGAGGGTGCAGGTCTAGTCAGCAAAAATCGGTGAGTAATTGGTTCGCAGTTGATCTAGCCTAACCGTGTGCATCGCGTGATCGAACCCAAGATTCTCTATTTCGGTACGCCCGTCGTTCTGATCAGCAGCTTGAACGAAGACGGCTCGAGCAACTTGGCTCCGATGTCGTCGGCGTGGTGGCTGGGACAGTCGTGCATGTTGGGCATGGGGCAGCGTTCCAAAACGGCTGAGAACTTGCGGCGCTGCCCGGAGCTGGTGCTGAACTTGCCGTCGGCTGATTTGGTGGGGGCGGTGGATCGGTTGGCGCTCACCACCGGACAGCCTCTGATGCCGGAGTACAAACGGCGCATGGGCTTTCGCCATGAAGCCCACAAGTTCGCACACGCCGATCTCACGGCTACACCGGCCGATCTGGTCGCGCCGTCCAGAGTCGCTGAGTGTCCCGTGCAGTTGGAGGCGATCGTGGAGACCATGCGCGATTTCGAGGGCGATCACGCGCTAGCGATAGAGGCGCGGATCGTGCGGGTTCACGTGGACGAGGCGTTACTGAACCCGAACAAGCGTCACCAGATTGACCCGGAGAAGTGGCGGCCGCTGATTATGAGCTTCCTCGAGTTTTACGGGCTAGGCGAGTCGCTGCATCCCTCAAAATTGGCAGAGGTGTTCTAGAGCAAGCTGTTGCCGGGGATCGGATCGTTCTCCAAAAATCGTTCTGGTCTGAGCGCGTGAACATCTAAGCTCAAAACGTGTCCATTCAAGATGATTTCCGCCAATAATTTCCCCAGCGCGGGCGAGTGCATCACCCCGTGGCCGCTCGAGCCGTTCGCTAGGTACAGGTTCTCCGCGTTCCAGTGTCGCCCCAGGAGCGCGTGATGGTCCGGGGAAACCTCGTACAGCCCAGCCCAGCCACCGCTAACTGGCACGTCACGGAGCACCGGTACTCGAGCCTGAGTTTGGGCGAGTACGTGCGGTAGCCACGATTCGTCGAATTTCAGGTCCTGATCTGGGAAATCCCAAGGCATCAGCAGCAGCACGCGGCCGTCGCGGACGCGCAGGTGAAAGCCGTCGCTGGCGAAAATGCTCATCGGCATCTCGGGCGGCAGAACCCCAGTCGGGGCTGTCGTGGCGATCTGACGTTTGACCGGAATCACGGGAATCTCGAGGTCGGGCAGAAGCTGCGAGGCCCAGGCTCCGGCGGCGTTGACGATGACATCTGGATTCAGATGTTCACCGCGCAACAAGATTTCGACTCTTTTCCTATTTCGCTCCAAGCGCACATCCGCCCCAAACTGAAACTTCACCCCGAGGCGTTCGGCGGCGAGTTGATAGCCGCGTCGTAACTCGAGCGGACGGATGAAACCGTCCCAGGGGCAGTAGGTCCCGCCGGCGATGCCGTCCAGATTGAGCGCCGGATTGAGCGTCTGAATTTCGCTTGGTTCCACCGCGCGCGTCACCACCAGTCCCGCGCCTCGTTGCACCTCAATCGCTCGAGTCAACTCCTGAAGTTCAGCGTCGGACCCTGCCAGGAACAGGTAACCGCGCTCCTCGTAGCCAGGGTTGACGCCAGTCGCGTCGTGAAATTGCAGCAACTCCTGGCGCGCCAGCAGGGACAGGCGAACGTTGATGTCCGTTCCGTACTGGGCGCGGAAACCGCCCGTGGCGCGGGCGCAACTGGCGCTAGATTGCTCGTTCACGGCCGCGTCACGCTCCAGCACCAGCACGTTCTTGGCCCCCAAGGCGGCCAGGTGATACGCCACGCTCGAGCCGATCACGCCCGCACCGATCACGACGAAATCTGAGATCACGCCCGGTATTACAGCACGCCCTCGTGTTCAATGGTTGCCAGGAAGGTGGCGATCAGTTCGGCGTTCAGGGTCTGACCGGCCTGATCGCGCAATTCACTGACAGCCTCGTCCAAGCTCCAGGCGTTCTTGTACGGACGGCGGCTGATCAGGGCATCGAAGACATCCACGACGGCGAACAACCGCGCCAGATAAGGGATTTCCGCGCCGCGCCGGGCTTCCGGGTAGCCGCTGCCGTCCTCGCGCTCCTGGTGGTAACGCACGACCTCCAGGGTTTCGCGCGGCAGAAAATGCAGGTCCTCGAGCATCCGGTACCCGATCTCCGGGTGTTCGCGGATGATCTTCCATTCCTCTGGGGTGAGCTTACCGGGTTTCAGCAGGATGCTGTCGGAAATGGCGATCTTGCCGATATCGTGCAGCAACGCGCCCCACTCGAGGTGTTGCATCTGCGTGTCGGTGAGCTGTAATGCCCGCCCGAGTTGCAGGGAGAGCTTCACCACGCGGTCGGTGTGGCCCTTGGTTTCAAAGTCTCGCATTTCCAGAGCGCGCCCCAGGGTGCGAAAACTCGAGGCGCGGGTGAACAGGATCTCACCGATCTGATCGGCGCGTTCCATCGCTCTGGAGACGCGGCGCGCCAGGAATTCGGCCACCTCGAGCGCGTTCGGGGGCAGACTAATCGTTTTAGACAGACTGGCGGCACCCAAAAAGGCGCGCACCGTGCCATTCAGAACGATCGGTGCTACCAGAGCCGTGCGAAAGTTGAATTTCTTGGCAATCTCGACAGCATCAGCGGCGCTCTGATAGTCGCCTGCAATTTGAACCTGGCCCGTCTCGAGCGCCTTCCCGAACATGCCCGTGCCGCGCCTCACGGCCGTGATCTCGCGCTCGGCGACGTACCCGGCTGGGAAGTTGCCCACGGTCACCGTCGTGGTCAGGTGACCGTCTTGGTGCGTGAAGTGCGCGGCCGCCTCCAGACCGGTCAACGAGAGCAGCGCCTCGAGACCGCGCCGGGCGATGTCCGCGTCGTCGTCCAAGAGTTCCAGGTCGCTGGAAAGCTGAGCCAAGCGCGCAAAGGCGACCGCCCGTTGCTGAGCGGCCTCCAAGGCCTCGAGTCGGGCCCGGGCCGAGGACAAGGTTTCGGAAATCGTCGTCAGGTAATCCAGGTCGGTCGGCTGGAAGCGAGCGCCGTCAGCTTGGGTGTCGGCCGTCAGCACGCCCACGGTGCGGCGCTGGATGCCCTCGCCTTCAAAGATCGGGATGCCGATGTACGCGCCCTGCGCCAGCGGCCGGACGGTGTGCGCCTCGGGCAACTGGGCGGCGATGTCCTCGATTCTCGGTTTGCCGGTGTCCAGCACCCGCCAGCTCAGGCCGCGCTGACGGGTCACAGGCAAGCCCCGCATGGCCTCGGCGTTGACCCCGGCAATCGCCGCGAAGCTCATGCCATCGCGGGCTTCGTCCGCCAGCAACACGATCGCCGTGGAGGCTCGAGTGGTTCGCAGGGCGTAATCGGCGGCGATCTCGAAGAGTTGGGACTGGGAACTGGCCTCGCGCATGGCGCTCGTGACCTGGGCCAGAATTTCTAAGCTCTGGCGTTCCAGCACGAGGCGTTGACGATCGCGCCAGCGCGACAGGGAGAGCGCCAGTTGATCCGCGATGAACTGTGCGTCGCGCTCCTGATCCGGGGTGAAGGCTCCCGCGCGTCCCCTCAGCGACAGCACCAGGGTTCCTTCGATGTTGCTGACCGGCACGTACAAACTCTGGCGCGACCCCTCGTCGCAGCGCGTCAAACGACGGTGTTTCACGGCTTCCGCCAGGCTTCCCGTCAGTGGACTCGAGGCGGAACCGGCTTCCTCCCGGTGGTGCGAGTACCAGACGACTGCCGATTCACTGGCAGAGACGGTTCCGACAGCCACTGAGTCCACCTGAAAAATACTTTGCAGATCTTCGGTCAGGCTACCCAGCAACACGTTGATCGGCGCGTACTCGAGGTTCAAGCGATCCAGGCGGCGCAGCCACTCCAACAGGCGATTGCGGTCGGAGAGACCCTGCAATTGCCGTCCCCGCTCGAGTTGCGTCGCCAGCGCCCCCGCCAGCTCTGGCAGAATCGGCGACAGGTTAACGCCATTGAAACCCCGGTACAGCAGTGCCACGGTTCCAATCAATTCCCCGTTGGCCCGCTGTCCAACGAGGTGCGCCTCGGTGAAACCCAGATTCAGCGTGCAGACGTAATCGCTCTGATTGTCCGGGTGGGTCAGATCTATCCGCAGCACCTCGCCACGCAGCAGGGCCTCCTCCTCAGTGTCGAAATCCACGACCCGCAGACTGTCCAGCGTCGCCTGATCTAATCCAGCGGCGTCCACCACGCGGTACCCGTCCGCTTCGCGGCTGCGAAAAATGACCGCCTCAGCGCCGCCGATGCTCAGCAAACACTCGAGCACGGCCCGATACATGAGACCTAGTGACTCGGTATCGGCGATAATCTTCAGCGCCGTGCCCAGCACCTGCCCCCGTAAGGCGTTGGCGTGCTGCTCGGTGATGTCTTGTACGAGTGCCACCAGGAGATTGCCCTCGGTCAGGGCGCGGACCTTGATCTCCGCCAGAAAGCGCCCCCCGTTGGGTTTCTGATGCCAGACCTGACCGCGCCAGACCTCGCCGCGCATGACCGTCTCGAGACCCTCGGTGATCGTCGCACCTGAGACGCTGCCGATCAGATTCGGCAATGGCTGGCCCAGCATTGACTGACCGCTCACCTCGTAGAGTGTTTCGGCGGCCGCGTTCAATTGCACGATCCTGAACATCTGATCTACGACCACTACAGCCTCGCTGAGGGTCTCGAGGATGGCGTCTGCGATGCTGATCGTTGGGGTCATGATGGTGATCGCCGTTTGGTCGGCACGTCACACTTTACAAAATGAAAAACCGCGTGGGCGTACAAGTCCGACACAACCTTTAAGGATCACGACTTTTGACTGAGTTCAGCGGTGTTCGGTCAACTGATGCACGTGCAAGTCTCCGTAGGCGCTCTCCTGCTGTGCCTCGAAATGCCCCTCGCGCACACCCTCCAAAAGCGCCGCAAATAGCACGGTCTGCTCGCCCCAACCGCGTTGCGGCACGTCGGCGAACAAGAATCGCCGCACGGTTCGGGCGAATTGCCGTAAGCGCTCCAGGGCTTGCGGCAGGGTCAGCCGCTCGAGCGCCAGATCGAACAGGTTGACCTCGCGGACCTTGCTTTTGGCGGCTGCCACGAGCGCTCCCAGACCCTTGCCGAGCGGCTTGGCGCGGCGTTGCAAACTGACCGGGAAGGGTTGCGGCACGAGCACCCTGGAATGCTCCAAGCGCTTGTCCTTCAAAAATTGAATCGCGCCCTCCAACTGCGCCAACGCCTCGATGCCACTCAGAACATCTGCCAGCGCGGCATCCACAGCCTCCTCACCATCCTCGAGCGGGGCTTTCGGCGCTCGAGGCAGGAGTAACCGGGCTTTCAGCTCGATCACCCCTGAGAGGTGCGGCAGGGCTTCGGAGGCCAGATCCAGGGCTTGCTCCGCTGGCAGGTTCAGGCGAATGAACTTGAAGCGTTCCAGTACCTCTCGCGTCAGTTGCAGCAGCGGAACCTGGGCGGGTTTCAGTTGATCGGCGCGCAGGGCCGCCGCCAGTTCCAACAGCGAACCGGAGAACCCGTCAAAATGCGCCACAAAGACCGGCTCGAAGGGCGCGACGGGTTCCGTCATGCGGGTCTCTGCGAGGCTCGAGGCAGCAGTCCAATCGCGTCTCTCACCTCGAGCATCGTGGCGCGGGCAATCGCGCCGCAGTGCTCTGCCCCAGCCACCAGCGCGTCGCTGACCTCGTTCGGGTGCGCCGTCAGATGAGCGGCCCGTTCCTGAATCGGTTCTAGCGTGCCCCACAGGCCTTCCATCAGTTTCTTCTTGCAATCCACGCAACCGATCCCGGCGCGGCGGCACTCGAGGTTGACCAGCTCAACCGTGGCCGGTGTGGAGAATAACTTGTGATACGCGTACATCGTGCAGATATCCGGGTTTCCAGGGTCAGACCGTCGCACTCGAGCCGGATCGGTCGGTGCGACGCGCAACTTCTCCCAGACCGCGGCTTGCGGTTCCAGGATGCCAATCGTGTTGCCCTTGGATTTGCTCATCTTGCCCGCGCCGTCCAGGCCGGGAACCCTGGCCGCGCTGAGGTCCAAGCTGGCTTTGGGTTCTGGGAAGATCGGTTTGTCCGGCGCGAAGCGACTATTGAAGCGCCGCGCCACTTCACGGGTCAGTTCAATGTGTTGCACCTGATCCTCACCGACCGGCACGGTGTCCGCCTTGTAGAGCAAAATGTCTGCCGCTTGCAGCACCGGATAGGTTAGCAACCCGGCCAGGACGCTGTGCTGCTCGGACTTGTCCTTGAATTGCGTCATTCGTTCCAAGTCACCCAGAGGCGTCTGGGTAATGAAGATCCAGCCCAGTTCCAGGTGCTCCGGGACGTGCGATTGCGCGAACAGGGTGATCTTGTTCGGGTCCAGACCAGCCGCCATGTTGGCCAGCGCCGCATCGAAGGTCAGTCGCGCTAGGTGTTCGGCCTCGTGCGGGATGGTGATGGCGTGATAATCCACCAGGCAGAAAATCGCGTTCCTGCCAATCTGATCGCCGATCCTGACCCAGTTGCGAATTGCGCCGAGGTAATTGCCGATATGGATCTCGCCCGTGGGTTGAATGCCGGAAAACACCGTCTTCACGCTTCGGAGTATAAGCCGTGAGCGCTCGAGATTCGAGGTTCGCGGGGATTTGTGACGTGAGCAGACCGATCCCAACTCGAGACGCGGGCGGTAGGCTGTCAGGCTCGAGGTTGGTTGCTAACTGCGACTAGCGCTCAGCTCGCTTCGTAGGCGCGTTTCAACCAGCCCAGCAGCTCGTCGTTCAGCTCTCCGGGTTCCGCAATTCGCACGCGATGCGTGACCATCGTGTTCCACGATCCGGCCGCCTCGAGCCGCCCCTCTGGGGCCGCGCCTTTCAGTTTGATACCAACGTCCAAGCGCTCCGCGCTCGAGGCTTGCAGGATGGCGAACTTTTTCTTGCCGCGCAGGATATTGACGTAGGTTTCGTTCGGTACGATTTGCACGTCGTCACCGAGGGCTTTGATCCGGGTGAGCAACGCCTCGGACGGGTCGCGCCAGTGGGCTTTCTTCCCAGTGAACAGCGCCTCCAATTTTTCGTCGCCGCTCGCCCGCCTCGAGTCGGATTTCAAGAGCACCGCGACAATCGCATTGGCGTGTCCGTGTCCGAGGGCGAAATCGTTCTTCAGCCAGGCGACGATCTCGCCATGTTTGGTCAAGCCTTTTTCGGTGGCCAGCTTGGCAAAGTCGGCGGGCGTCTTGCCCGTCTGGGCTTTGACGGTATCCAGATACGCTTGGAAGGACATAGTGGTCTCCTGTTGGTGGTTCTGACCCGAGGGCTGGGGCTGCGCGGCTCGAGGTACCGGAATTCAGGCGTTGAAGAAGGCGGCTAGCGCGGGTGCGAGCACCGCCGCGTCCACGTTGTGCGTCTGCCCCTCGAGCGTCTGGTGCTGCGCGTCTGGCAGCAGCTTCCCGACCGCTTCTGCCGTCTCCTGGATGAACGGGAAGCTGGCACCGCCGTCCAGCACAACTGTTGGAATGGTAACGGCTTTAATGTGCTCCTCCGGCAACGAGTAATCGCCCATGACCGTGGCATCGTACTCGAGCGTGTGCGCCAACGCTTCCTGCGCGGGCCACCACGGCTGGCCCCGCGCGCCCGCCACGAACTCGGGCGGCATCCCGACGACTTTCTCCATGAAGTACTGCGCCGCGTCCCCGCGCCGCCCCGCCGCGACGAAATCGCGGTAAATCTTGGCGGTGTCGGCGGGCGGACGGCGGGCCGGATCGAGGATGTACGGCGGTTCCCAGAGCGCCAATTTGCTAATCTTGCCGGGCAACTCACGCGCCGCCTCGAGCGCCAGCGCCGCGCCGGACGAGGAGCCGAACAGGTAGGCCGTGCCACCGGCGGCATCTGCGACGGCAGCGATGTCCTCGATCTCGCGGGCCACCGCGTAGGGCAGCGTGTCGCCGCTCGGGCCGCGCCCGCGACGGTCGTAGTTGAAAACGGTGAACTGTTCGGACAACTGTGCCGCCAGGGCGGCGTTCGAGGAGCGGTCCACCGATCCGCCGCTGACCAGGATCACGGCTGGGCCGTGTCCGAGCCTGTCGAAGGCGATGAGCGTACCGTCTTTTGAGGTGACCTGATTCATAGTTTCCTCCTGATGGAATTGCTTGATGAGCTAGGTTTCGTGCTGCCTCGAGCCATCTCTTAGAATTTCACTTGCCCCGTGGTGCTTCATCCAGAAACGGTGTGACGGCCGACGCCAACGCGGGCGAAGCGAAGATCGTGTAGTGGGTCATGCCCGGCAGCACGACCAGCCGAGCCTTGGATATGCCGGAGCCGTCGTATCCGCCGTCGCGGTTGCCGCCACCGAGCAGCTCGAAGAATTGCACCGCGTGCGAGGTGCGAACGGCGTCGGCGTCCCCGACCACGATCATCGTCGGGGTCTCGAGCGCGGCGACTTCTTTTGACCAGTCGTAATCCTGAGCCAAGAGGTCGTGAAGCTTGATGTGCAAGGTCGTCCAGTCCTGCGGTTTCGGCGCGAGGCTGGTGTAGACCTGGTAGAGCGGCGTGGCTTTCGTGGCTTCGGCGGATTGCGGTCCCATCTGCGCTTCGCCCGCGAGCACCTCGGGGTACCAGCCGTCGCGCTTGAAGGCGGTGGAGACGACAATGAGCTTGCGGACGGTTTCAGGGTGCTGGATGGCGGTTCGCAGGGCGACCTCGCCGCCGAGCGAGTAACCCATGACATCTGCCCGCTCGAGGTGCAAGTACCGAATCAGCGCGGCGATATCGTCGGCCATTCGTTCGTAGGAGAGTGGACGGTCAATGTCTCCGGTGCGCCCGTGGGCTTGCAGGTCAACGGCGATCACCTGGTGATTCTTGGCGAGCAACGGCAGCACCTCGCCAAACATCTCGAGCGCACCGAGACCGCCGTGAAGGAGCACGAGCGGCGTTCCAGTGCCGCGCACCTCGTAGTAGAGCTTCAAACCGTTGACGGGGGCGTAACCGCTCGTCGTGGCGACCGGTCCGGCTGATTGTGCGTTTTGGTGAAAGGTTGCGAAGAATACCGCGAACAGAACGGCGATTGCGGCCAGCGCAGTCTTAGGCTGGTTTTTACGGTTGAGTACGGGTGTTGAGGCTTGGGCGGCGTGTGATGCGGTGGTCATCTTGAATCTCCTTTCGAGCGAACGATGGGGTGAGAAGCGCGTTCAACCTTCTCGTTCGCTGGCTCGAGACGTTTGTCGGGGTATCGTTCTACCGGTTTCCTATCAACAATAAAATCTTTAGGGACGTTATCCGAGTCGGATCACCTCCTCGTCGGTCAGGGTCGTCAGGCGATCCAGACTCTCGTTCCAGCCGGATTCCATGCTCGAGAGCGAGACCGCGACGCCCGGTCCGGCTTTGGTGACGAGGGCGTGAACGGTCAGCCTGGTCTTGCCCGTCTGTTCAATCAAGGTCACGGTGTACTGCGTCTCGAGTTGCGGTTCGTCGTGTTCGTCCTTGAAGGCGCTGTTGGTGAAGACCAGGCGCTCCGGTTCCGTGATCTCCTGGAACACGCCCTCGGTGGGAATCAGCGTGCCGTCAGGGGCTTGCAGGTGAATGCGAATCGTGCCACCGGGTCGGGCGTCCACCTCGCAGACGGGCGTCGTAAATCCCGTCGGTCCCCACCACTGGGCCAAGTGAATCGGGTCAATCCAGGTTTGGAAAACCAGTTCGCGCGGGGCGTTCAGCGTGCGCTCGAGCACGAGTTGGATTGGATTAGGGTCGCTCATCAGTTTTTTCCTTTCGCTGTAGCTTTTCTAGGTAGGTGTCCAGACGATCCAAGCGCTCGGTCCAGAGCCGCTCAAAAGGTGCTGTCCAGTCGTGAATCTGTTTGATGGCTGCACTGTTCAAGCGGTAGAGGCGTTGCTGCGCGTTGCCGCGCACCGTCACCAGTCCGACCTCTTTCAGGACTTGCAGGTGCTTGGAGGTCTGAGGCTGGCGCAACTTTAGGGCTTCGGCGATCTGACCCACGGAAAGTTCTTTGTCCATTAACAACTCGAGGATGCGGCGGCGTTGCAGCTCGGCGACCGCGTTAAAAACATCCGAGGTGGTCGCTGAACGTGCCATGAGACAAGTATATTCTTATATAAGAATATTTGTCAAGATTTCAATTTCTCTGCCGCCCAATCACTTACTGAGTTCGGCAAGGTCAGGTTCAAGTTTCAGGGCAATTCGTGTATCTGCGACACAAGCGTGAGCCAGCCGAGCCGTGCCTTACTGATAAAGGCACGGCTCGTTCGTTTCGCTTGGGGTACGCGTTCGAGCGCGAGAAGCTATTATTTTGTCAAGGCTGAAATCATCACGCTACGATGATCAGTCAAACCGCCTTGAAGTCTGCTAGCCACTCGAGGATGCGTCCTTCGATTTGATCGCGCACCTCACGGAATTTCTCCAGCTTCGTCTCATCAGTTCCTTCGACAGCCGCCGGGTCTTCGAACGGCCACGCGAGACGATACGACACACCTGGGAAGATCGGGCATTTCTGCTCGGCTCGAGCACACACGGTAATCAGATAATTGAACGTACGCTTTCCCAACATGGGTATCAATCCCTTGGCGTGCAAACCTGAAGCGCTCACGCCACGCTCCTCGAGCACCTGCACCGTGAACGGGTTGAGCGTCCCTGGCTCCAGGCCAGCGCTGGTCACGTCAAAACGATCAGCGGCATAGTGACGAAGCAGCGCGTCCGCCAATTGCGAGCGGGCGGTGTTGCCGGTACAAAGAAACAGCACGGTCAGTTTTCGTCCAGTCGGTTCGGCAGCGTTCGCGGTCTTGTTCATGCGGGCACATCCTTTCGCGGGTTCGGCAGTTCGGTGGCCGTCAATTCGAGCGCGAGCGGTTCGGGTTGCAACCAACGGGCGGCGAACGCCCCGAGGGCCGCGCCGAGAATCGGGCCCAGCCACATCACCCAGTGGTTGCGCCAGTCGCCCAGAAATAAGGCTGGACCGAAAGCCCTGGCTGGGTTGAGGGCGACCCCCGTCAGGGGTCCGGCGGCGCTGATGCCCATCATGACCGTCAAACCGATCAGCAGCCCAGCCAGCGGATTCTGTTCCAGCACGGCCACGCGAAAAATGACCAGCGTCAAAAAAAATGTCAGTACGATTTCGATCACCATCCCCGCCAGGGGTGAGACGTTGACCGCCAGCAGGGTTGCGCCGAAACTGACCCGCTCGAGTGCGCCCGTATGCGTCACGGTGAGAAGCGCGGTGGCCGCGACGCTGCCCGCGAGTTGCGCCGCGACATAAGGTAACAGGTCGCGCCACGGGAAGCGCTTGGTTAGACAGAACGCCAACGTGACCGCTGGATTGAAATGCGCTCCCGAAACCGCGCCCAGCGTGTAGATCATGCTCATGACCGCGAAGCCGTGACCGAACGCGACCCCGATCAATCCACCGTTCAACAAGCCGCTCGAGGTCAGGGCAATCGCGCCAACCCCGCAGTAGACAATCGCCAAAGTGCCGATGAACTCTGCCATCAAACGGCGAGTCACGGTTAGCTCGCCACGGTCGGAGAATCGGCATACGTCGCTGGGACGGGTTGCGCCAGTTTCAGTGCCGTCACGAACGCCCTCATCTGCGCTCCGATCTGATCGCGTACCTTGCGCCAAACCTCAAAACCGTGCCCGCTCGGATCGGTGAACGGGTAGTGCAATCGTGTGGTCTGCGCGGGATAAACCGGGCAGGCTTCGGCGGCACTGTCGCAAACTGTGATGACGTATGAGAAGTTCCACGGGTCGGGCAAATCGTAGAGCGTCTTGCTGGTGTGAGAGTTCAGGTCAACCCCGACTTCTGCCATAACAGTGGTCGCTTCGGGTTTGACCCTGGTGGCTTCGGTTCCAGCACTCCAGATGTCTGCCGTGAATCCGAGCTGCTCGGCGAAGTGTCGCGCCCAGCCCTCCGCCATCTGACTGCGGGCGCTGTTGTGGGTGCAGAGGATCAAGATTCGCATATACCGGTTAGGTTAACATATTGATTCATCTTGATTTGTCAGTGGCAAGTCAGGGCGGGGCCGGAGCAGTGTCTCGAGCAGATCACCGCCGAGCCTGTACAGTGGCGCACGCTCGAGGTGATAATAGACATTCTTGCCGTGCGCCTCACTGGAAACCAGTCCAACCTCGCGCAGAGCAGCCAGGTGATACGAAACCTTGCTTTGCCCCAAACCCAGCAGCACCTCGAGGTCGCAAACGCAACAGTCGCGTTGCGCCAGCATAGAAACGATCTCGAAACGTACGTCGTTGGCCAAAGCCTTCAGCAATTCGAGGCTGGAATTCACCAAGATATTTGGATGCATCAGCGCGATAGTCATCAAGACTAGTATATGGGTGCTTAACTCAATTTGCGAGGACTCAAGCAGCCAGCGCGTGAGTCGTGCGCTTGCCAGGATTGACGACCCGCGCTCGAGACTTAGAGTTGACAGATTTCAATACATCGAATATCTTCGATATATGGACGATGCTCTAAAGGCAGCCGATGTCTTCAAGGCACTGGGTGACGAACACCGCCTGAAGATGCTCGAGTTCATCGTCCGCAATGATCCGAATGACTGTTTGACTCCCAACGGTATTTGCGGCTGTGATCTGCAAGCGATCTCCGGGTTAGCGCAGGCGACGGTCAGTCACCACCTGAAGATCCTGAGCGATGCCGGTCTTATCACCGGTACCAAGCGTGGGCGTTGGGTGTACTACCAACTCTCCGAGACTGGCCTCGCGGTCGCCCGAAGCGCACTCGAAGGGTTCAGCGCCCCAATAACCTCCGATCTATTATCAACGAAACGTACCCAGAAGACTCGAGGCCGCACCCTACCAACCCTCCGGCTCGCCGTAAATCGCTGACCAAGGAGCACACCATGAAGATTATCGGAAACAGCACTCAGGACTTTCTTGAAACTGTAGCTGCTCATCGTCATCATCAGCTTGAATTCGCTTTGCAGGGTCAACCCCTGGTACCAGCCGGGTATCACGTTACGGAAGTCAAAGCTGTGCTGATCGAGGCGATGGACTGTGGTGGTCAGGCCGATACTTGGCGCGAGACGGTCGTTCAACTCTCTGACGGCAATCTCGAGGATCAACGCAAAGGCTTTATGACGGCCGATAAGTTTCTGAGTATCTACGGCAAGGTCGCGGCGGCCGTACCCGTGCGTGGTGCGTCCGAGGTTCGCTTCGAGTATGGCAACACCGACCGGCCCGCAATTCAATACTTCGTTGGCGAAGTTCAGCTTGTTGGTGAAAGGCTCGTCGTCAATCTGAACGAACCCGGCGTGACCTGCAAAGCCAACGACCGCGCCCAAACCAGCGGCGACTCGAGTTGCGGTTGCGGCCCGAGCGGGTGCGCTCCCCAAGCCATCAGCCTCCCCACCGAACTCGAACTCATCACGATGAAGTGACGGTCCCTGGCGGAGTTCGGTGTGGTCAAGCTAGCGTTTTACAGATATAAGCCTGTCCAACTCAAAAATTCGTCTCGAGAAAACCGTCTGGGACACAGACCTGACGAGTTGTACAAGCAGAAACAGCCGCGTCTCTCAGGGCAACCGACACCCATTCACGCGCTGGGCGTGCCACTGGGAACCGCTGTCGGATCATCAAATGCCTCTATAACGCAAACGTGAGGAGGGCGAATCGTATCAATACGAGGCGTCACTTCACGAGCTGCGCGTTGCGCGCCCTCGCCAGCGTCACGACTCGCACTCGCTTCGCGCCCGCCTCGAGCAATACGATGCTGGCCTCGGTGGCCGTCGCGCCGCTAGTGTATACGTCGTCAACCAGAAGCAGTTCTAATCCGATCACGGGTTTTATGGTCCTGAACGCCCCAGAGATATTGCGTTCACGCGCTGAGCGCTCGAGTCTGGCTTGGCGTTGCGTTTGCCGCGTGCGTTCCAGCGCGTTTAAAACCGGCAGTTTCAGGGCTACCCCGAGCGATCTGGCGATCACCTCCGCCTGGTTGTAGGTGCGTTCCCTGGCCCTGACGACGTGCAGCGGCAACGGCACGAGCGCGTCGCTGCGCCAACCCGCGTCACGAATCCCGAGCGCCAACCTCCGCGCCAGCGGCGCGGCGACGCTGCGGTTCTTGCCAAATTTCAAGGCCCGAGCCGCGCGTTCCAGCGTGCCGTGATAGTTCCCCAGATGAATCAGGTTTCCCTCGAGTTGAGGTTCTGGGATCTGCTGAAGACAGGCGTCGCAGATGCCGGTTTCGTCGTCCAGGTACGATCCGCAAAGCGGGCAGCGACTCGGGAACAGCGCGTTGAAGAGCCGGTTCACGGGCGCAGGTTGCTAGGGGAGCCGTTCACCGGAAGGCAGGTCATCGGAAGAACGCCGCCTCGAGACCCGTCAGCGCATCCTGAATCCTGGAGCGGTGATTCGGACTGAACGGTTCCGGCAACGCCGACGGACTGAACCAGCCTAACGCTAAGGATTCGTGATCGGCTCGAGGTTGACCGCTGAGAACGCGACATTTAAACAAGGCGGTCACGTACTGCAAGACGCGCCCGTCCGGGTACGCCATCGTCGTGATCGCCGGATCGCTGTACACCCCGACGAGCCGCACCACCCGGACCGTCAACCCGGTTTCCTCCATCACCTCGCGGTGAAGGGCCGTTTCCAGGCTCTCACCCAGCTCGAGACCACCGCCGGGCAAGTTCCAGTACCCGTTGTCGGCGCGGTGTTGCAGCAAAACCTGGCCGTCGTCGTTCAGGATAAGCGCGTTGACACTGACGCGGAGCGCCGTCGGCGTTCCACCGTAAGGGTTCACAACCGCTTGTCGGGTTTCTTCAACGTCGGTGGCGAGCGCATTTCCTTCGCGGCCTGTTGCGTCCAGATAAACGTCATGACGTACATCGGCGCGAACAGCAGCACCTGACCGACGCCAGAGCTGAAAAACGGGACCTTCTGACTCGTCAGCAGAATCTGCACCGCCAGCGTACCCGCAAACAGCAACAGAATCTTCGGCAGTGTCCGACCCATCAAACCAAAATACCGCTTCCAATCGAATTTCTGCGGTCCCTGCGCCTTCGTGACCTGCTCCACGACCTCACGCTTCTTGATTTTCTCCTCGCGCCGCGCCTTGCCCATATCGCTCAGAATAACAAACCTCGAGGGGAACAGTGTGACTCGAGGTGGGAAGAAGCTGTTGCCCGGAACGCCTCGAGCCTGCCAGTGCTTTCGTCTCGAGATTTAGCCGTGAGTGAAGGCCGCGTATCGCTCGAGCAAGTTCAGCGCCACCCCGGATGCCTGCACCTCGAGCGCCCTGAGAATGCCGTCTCTCAAGTTGGGAGCCGCACCCGCGATGTACAGGGTCGCGCCCGCATTCGCGGCCACAGCATCCCGCTGCGCGGGCGTGCCAACACCGCCGAGGACGGCGCGGACCACGACGGCGTTGCTTTGCGGGTCGCTCCCCAGCAATTCCTGACTCTGATACAGCGGCAAGCCCAGATCGGCTGGCTCGAGGGTGTACTCGGTGACGCTTCCGTGGTTGAGTTCCGCCACGAAGGTCGTGCCAGCCACGCTGACATCGTCGTAGCGGCTGCCGTCGGGTGCGCCGCCCGCCACGACCAGGGCGGCTCGACTGCCGAGTCCGCTCAGGACTTCCGCCAGCATTCGCGTCAGACTGCGATCCGGCACGCCCAGAAGCTGATGGGTCGCGCCCGCTGGGTTGGTCAGCGGTCCCAAGATATTGAACACGGTTCGCACGCCCAGCTCGGCGCGCACGGGTGCGACGTGACGCATCGCCGGGTGGTGGGATCGGGCGAACAGAAACCCGATCCCGAGGGTGTTGACCGCCTCGGAGACGCGCTCCGCGCTGATTTCCAATTGCACGCCCAGCGCCTCGAGGACATCGGCACTCCCGGAGGCTCGCCCGGCGGTGCGGTTGCCGTGCTTGGCGACGCGCACCCCAGCCGCCGCCACGACAAAGGCGGCCGTCGTGGAAATATTGAAGGTCTGCACGCCCGTGCCGCCCGTGCCACAAGTATCCGCAACCACGCCGTGCATCGCGGGCACGTGAACCGCCCGGGCCCGCATGGCTCGAGCGAAACCGACGATCTCGTCCACGGTCTCGCCGCGCACCCGGAGCGCCGTCAGCACGGCCGCCGTGCGCACCGCCGAGAGTTCACCGTCCATCATCGCGCCCATCACCGACTCTGCGTCAGCCGTGGTGAGCGCGTTCCCAGAGAGCCACTTTGCCAGTTCCATGCCACGGAGTTTACCGGTTCGGCAGCGCCCGCTCGTTCTGTTCAACCTCGAGGTCGCGCCAGGCCGCCCGAGCGCCGTCCAGGTAGGCACGCTCGAAGTTGTAATCCTCGGCGCGGCGCAGCAGCAGATCACCCAGAGGGTTCAGGTACAAGCCCTTGACCGCCAGCAGGTTCGGGTGAACCCCGAGTTGTGTGGCCACACCGGAGCCGTGCTTCCGGGCGATCACCACCGCCTGATACCCGGCGCTTCGCGCTTTCTCAGCGCCCGCGATTCGCGCCCCGTGATGAGCTGCGCCCGCATCGGGGAGCGGTCTGAATTTCACGCCCGCCCGCCCGAGGCGATACCCGAACTCGAGATCCTCGCCGCCGTAGCCGCCCAGCGATTCGTCGAAGCCGCCCACTTGGAGCGCGACCGCTCTGGGCAGGCTAGCGTTGCAGCCGCTGAAGTTGATCCAACTGGGTCGCTTTGGGAAGCGCGTCTGCCCATCTGGGAAGGACAGCGGTCCGATGGCGGCGCTGTTTTTGAACAGGTCGTGAAACGCGGCGTGACGCGACAGGGTTTCCGCGTCCAGCGTCACATCGTCATCCACGAAAACCAGCGTCTCGCCGGTCGCCGTCCCCATTGCGGCGTTGCGCGCCTTGGAGCGTCCGCCGTGCGGCAAGACCAGCGGCAACAGCGGGAAGGCGCTGTGCTTGCGTAAGCTCTCCAACAGCGTGACCGTGCCATCGGTACTGCCGTCCACCGCGACCACGACCTCGAACTCCCGATAGGTCTGCGCCCCGAGCGCCATCAGACACCCCTCGAGCAGGGTCATGCGCTGATAGCTTGGAACGATCACGCTCAGCATCTTCAATCCTCAAAGGCGGACAGCTTCACGACTTGCCGCCGCGCCGCTTGCCGCCACGAATCAGATCGCGCACCCGAGCGGCCGTGACCTGCCCGAACTGCATCCCATCAATCTTTAGGTGCGGCGCGTTCTCCAAGCCCTCACCGCAGGCGACCAGATCTAACTCGTAATTGCCATCGCTCGAGACCTCGCCGGGGGAGATGTGCAACTCCTGGTAGATCACGTCCAGAATCGCTTCTCGGGTTTCCACGGTCAAGCCTTCGGTGCAGAGTTCGATCCGGGTCATGTGCGCAGTATCTCACGTTGCCAGAAATGCGGTGTTGTACGAACGTCAGGGCTAGACCTGCCACACCTGCGCGAGATTTAAACTCCAGGGAACTCACCAAAATCACCGCGAGCCAATTTTGCCCTCGGGGTAAGCTGTGCCTTATGTACACCGAAGCGGATCTGCTCGAGGAATTTTCCGAGAACCAGCTCCAGAACGCGCGGAAGATTATTCGGCAAAATAAGGTTCTGGAGTTGAAACCTGACCTTCAAAAAGGCACCCTGCGCGGCAAGGTGCGCGGGTCGCACGGCGAGACGTACCGCTTAGAGGTGATGCTGAGCGCGTCCCGGCAGGGCGAGGTGGAAATCTTCGGGGATTGCACCTGCCCGGTCGGGTACAACTGCAAGCACGTCGCGGCGCTGATGCTGTACGGCCTGCAAACCGGGACGGTGGTGGCGCAACCGGGGGCGACCCTGCCGCCCGTGCCGCCAAATTTCGCGGCCTTGAAACTCGAGGTGTTAAAGGCGGCGGGATTGATTCAGGCGGCCTCGGGCTTACCCGTGCCTGCTGTGTCTCGAGTGGCGAGCGCGGTCGCGGGGCGAAACGGTTCGGATTTACCGGCGGATCTGGAACTCTGGCTCTCCAACACAGTGGTTTCAACGCCTCCTTTGAACCAGAAACCCAAGGGGCCCGCCTACGAGTTGCTGTTCGGTTTGACAGTCGCGGCGGGCCGCCCGGCCGTTACAGCCTTCGGGGCGCAGCTCAACAAGAGCGGCGGCTTCAAGGTCTCTAAGACTTGGACGCTGGACGCTGAGCTGCGGAACGTGCCCGAGTACGTGCAACGCGACGAGACCCTGCTGAGATTGCTGCTGGCTTGCCGCGAGACCGGCCCCATGGTCGGCGGCGCGATCCGATTGCGCGACACGCCGCTGTCTGTTGAAGCCCTAGAGCGCCTGCTCGAGACGGGGCGGGTCTACTGGGAGCATCCTGATTCCGGGGTGAAGCTGCGACTGGGCGCGGCCAGGACCGGCACGCCGAGGTGGGTGTTTGACGCGAACGGCGTGCAACACCCCGGTTTTCAGATCTCTCCGAGCGCCGCCGAGCTGCTGCCGTTTCAACACCCGTGGTACGCGGATTTGGAACAGGGCGAGGTCGGGCCGTTAGAGATCTCACTGGCTCCGTCACTGCTGCGCTCCTTCCTGAGTGCGCCCGCCGTGCGTCCGCAGGCGGCGGCCGGACTGGCCAGGGCGCTCGAGGCTCGCGGGTTGAAGCTCCCTGTGCCGTCACAGGTGCAGTTGCAGCGGGTGGCTGCGCCTTGCACGCCCGTGCTGCGGCTGTACAGCGAGAACCCGCCGCTGGCGCAGTACGGGCGTCTGTTCGAGTTTCAGCACACGCTGGAACTGAGCTTCGATTACGGCGGCAGGCGATTGGGTTTCGAGGCGTCGCTGAACTCCCGCGATAACCTCTCCGAGTACAGGAACGGCGTGCTATTGGAGGTGGAACGCGACCTTCGCACGGAGAAAGCCGCCTCGAAGACGTTGACCGAACTGAACTTACGCCCGCTGGACGGCTTCACTGTCGCGTACAACATTCCCCCAAAATTGCGCGGGCGTTGGGGTGGCCGCCTGTCCGACGCCGCCTGGCTCGAGTTCACGACGCAGGTCGCACCAAAGCTCCGCGCCAAAGGTTGGACGGTGGAATTCGACCCGTCGTTCGCCTTCAATGTGATCGAGGCGGGCGAGCTGTACGGCGACTTGCAGGAGGGCGAATCCGGCTGGTTCGGGCTGGAACTCGGCGTGACCGTGGACGGCCTGCGCGTCAGCCTGATCCCGCTCCTGATTGAACTGCTGCGCCGCTTTCCGTCCGAGTACGCCTTGGAGAACCTGCAACACTTACCGGACTCGCAACGCATTTACCCGCGCCTGCCGGACGGTCGGGCGCTGGCGCTGGAATTGGGTCGGGTCAAACCGATTCTCAGTGTGCTGCTGGAGCTGTACATGACCGAGCGCAGCAGCGACACGGTGCGGCTGTCCATCCTGGACGCGGCCCGACTGGCGGAACTCGAGGGGCTGGTGAAACTGCGCTGGTTCGGCGGGGAGCGCTTGCTGGACCTGGGACGCAAGCTGCGGGACTTCTCCGGGATCGCGCCGCTCGAGCCGCCTGAAAAACTGACCGCGACCTTGCGCCCGTACCAGTTGCAGGGCGTCGCGTGGTTGCAGTTCATGCGCGAATACGAGCTGGGCGGGATTCTGGCGGACGACATGGGCTTGGGGAAGACCGTGCAAACCCTGACCCACCTGCAACTCGAGGTGGACGCTGGCCGCGCCCGGCAGCCCAGTCTGGTGGTCGCGCCGACGAGCGTGATCGGCAACTGGCGCTCAGAATCGGCCCGGTTCACGCCAGACCTGCGCGTGCTGGTCTTGCACGGGGCGCACCGTAAGGAGGACTTCGAGCGGCTGAATGACTTTGATCTGATCGTTACGACCTACCCGCTGATTCAGCGCGACCTCGAGACCTTGCGGGCGCAACCGTTTCACCTCTTGATCTTGGACGAGGCGCAGAACATTAAAAACAGCCGCTCCGCGACTGCCAAGGCGGTGCTGGGCTTGAAGGCGCAGCATCGGCTGTGTCTGACCGGCACGCCCTTGGAGAATCACCTCGGGGAGCTGTGGAGCATCATGCATTTCCTGATGCCGGGATTCCTGGGCGACGAGACGAGCTTTAAGAAGCTGTACCGCAACCCCATCGAGAAGCACGGCGACTTGGACCGCCGCACGCATTTGGCGAACCGCCTGCGACCATTCTTGCTGCGGCGCACGAAGCAACTCGTGGCCTCCGAACTCCCAGAGAAAACCCAGACGATTGTCCGGGTGGAACTCGAGGATTCGCAGCGCGACCTGTACGAAACGCTCCGCACTAGCGTCCACGAGCGCGTGCGCGAGGAGATCGCCGCGAAGGGCTTGGCGAGGAGCCAGATCATGATTCTGGACGCGCTCTTAAAACTGCGTCAAGCGTGTTGCGACCCGCGACTGGTGAAGCTCAGCGCCGCCCGCAACGTCCAAGGCAACGCCAAACTGGAATGGCTGTTGGAGACCCTGCCCGCGATGCTCGAGGAGGGGCGTAAAGTCTTGCTGTTCAGCAGCTTCGCGTCTCTGTTGGCGCTGCTCGAGCCTGAACTAAAAACATTGGGCGTGAAGTACAGCTTACTGACCGGTGAGACCAAAGACCGCGCCGCGCAGATTGATGCCTTTCAGAACGGCGAGACGAGCGTCTTCCTGATTACCCTGAAGGCGGGCGGAGTCGGGTTGAACCTGACAGCCGCCGATACGGTCGTGCATTACGACCCGTGGTGGAATCCGGCGGCTGAAAACCAGGCGACCGACCGGGCGCACCGGATCGGGCAGACGAAAGCGGTCTTCGTTTATAAGCTGATCGCGGCGGGCAGTTTGGAAGAACGGATTCTGGAGTTGCAGGATCGGAAAGCGGAATTGGCGAAGGGGATTCTGGAGGGTAGCCTCAGCAGCGCCACGGCGCTGACGCAAACCGATGTCACCTGGCTGCTCGCGCCGCTCGAGCTGACGGCGGGCGATTCACCGAAAGAGCAGATCAAGCCCAAACTCCTCAGCCCTTGACTCTCAAGCGACTCGAGACCTCAGACTGCTGCGTGAAAGGAGGTGAGGCGTTGCGAAACCTGTTGTCCATCGGGCGGTTCTCGCAGCTCACGCGGCTGAGCGTCAGCGCGTTGCGCTTCTACGCCGACGCGGGCCTGTTAGAGCCTGCCCTGGTGGACCCGGACAGCGGCTACCGCTATTACCTGCCAGAACAGGCAACTATTGCGGAACGAATCGCGGCGCTGCGAGGGGTGGACATGCCGCTCGAGGAGATTGGAACGCTGTTGAACGCCTCGGAGGACTCGTCAGCACATTTATTGGAGGCGCACGAGCAGCGACTGTTTCAGCGCTTCCAGTCGCAACGCGAATCCTTGCGGACGATCGGTGAGATGCTGCGCGGTAAACGCAACCTGCCGCCGCTCAATGTCGCTGAGCGCGACTGGCCAGAGCAAACCGTGCTGAGCGTGCGTGACAGCGCCAACGCCGAGGACTTCTGGCGCGTCTCCCAGGCGGCCTACGCGGAACTCAGAGCGCTGCTGGATTCGTCCGGGATAGAAGCCACGGGTCTCGAGTTCGAGCTGTATCACAATCAGGAATTTCTGGGCGAGGCACTGGAAACCGAGTTCTGCCTGCCGGTCGCCGCCCCGATTCCCGTTTCCGGTCGGGTGCGCGTCGGGGTTCACCCTGCCGGGCGAGTCGCCTGCGCCGTTCACCCCGGCGACTGGCGCACGTTCGGCTCGAGTTACGCCGCCGTGCAAACCTGGCTCGAGGCTGGCGGGCGGCGCGTTTGTGGCTCGGCGTACACGCTCCGGCTGGAGTCTGGAAAAACTGAGATCGGCTTTCCGGTGCGCTGATCCGGTTTGCGTGCAGGGATCAAAAGACATTCGCCAACAGGCTCGAGGATTCACGTCTCGAGCGGAGGTCAAGTATGCCCGGACCAACCAAACACTTCGTGATCGAAAATCCGACCGCCCTCGTCAGCCAAGTTCCGCAGATTCGCCTCGTTCGGTTGGAGCCTGAGAGCAGGATAGAAATCTTTGCCGAGGCCACCGATCGGCACGGCGAGGTCTGGCGCTCGAGCGCCGTGTTTCGGGTTCCTGAGGCTGGCTCGCTCCAGGTAGCGGCGCAAACGCCTGAATCCGGTTCGTATAATCGTGCTGACCCGAACGGCTTGATCTGGAGCTTGCGACCCAGGGACGATTTGGAGAACGCTTTCTTTCAAACACCGGACGATGGCTTCACCGTGACGCTGACCCTAAGAGCGAATGGCGCAACCCTCGAGACCGCCACGCTCTACCGACAAGCGCGGCATACGGACCTGCGCCGCCTCGAGGTGCGCGAGAACGGTCTGGTCGGCACGCTGTTCGCCCCCGCGCACGGCGCACACACGGGCGTGTTGGAGCTGGGCGGTTCTGAAGGGAAGCTTTACGAGACTCGAGCCGCGCTGTTGGCGTCGCACGGCTTCGCGGTGCTGGCGCTGGCGTATTTTGACCTGCCGGGCTTGCCGGACCAGCTCATCAACGTTCCATTGGAGTATTTTCATCATGCACTGACGTGGCTGCGAGCGCGTCCCGAAGTCTCGAGCGAGCGGATGGGCGTGATCGGCTCATCCAAGGGGGGCGAGGCGGCGCTCCTGATCGGCGCGATCTACCCCCAGGAGGTCGGCGGGGTCGTCGGCGTGGTACCGAGCGGCTTGGTTTTCAGCGGCATTGACCGCACGCGGCAGGTTCCGACCGAAACGATGTCCTCGTGGTCCCTGCGCGGGCAGCCCCTCCCGTTCGTGCCGTACACGGTGGACTGGAACACGTACTTCAGCCAGCCGCCACCCGTCAGCCTGACGCCCGCGCACCGCGAAGCCGTGGAGCGCTGCGATCCCATCACGCTTGAGGTGGCCAGAATTCCAGTCGAACACCTCGAGACGCCTCTGCTGTTGGTGAGCGGAGGTGACGATGCGACCTGGCAATCCTACGATCTGAGCCTAGACGTGCAACATCGGCTCGAGGCACTCGGGAAACCCGTCGTTCACGTGACTGACGCGAACGCCGGACATTACCTGAGTTTGCCCGGATTCCCGAGTTTCGTGCGCTCCCCGTGGGGAACCGGCGGCGGCACACCCGAGGCGAACGCCAGGGTGCAACAGGCGGGCTGGGATCGGGCGCTCGAGGTGTTAGGAGGTGCTGAGAGGTGATTTCCGACTTGTCATCCACGCCCGAGACAGTTTACGGCTCGAGTGGGAATGTATATCAGTAAATTAATCACGACGTGCGACGAACACCATGACACGGCTCTGATTGGAAAGCGGTCCGCGATACCAGTCGCCGTACAGGTGTTCAATTACAAATCCAGCCTTCATCAATGAATCTCTGAACTCGTTTTGGGAACGAAACCGTAATTCGCTGCCCGCGACAAGCACCTCGCCAGTGGCTTTGAAGACGTTGTGGCCTTCAATCTGCACCCGATCATGTTCAACACCCACCAGTTCCAGCCAGCACTCCATTGGTCCGTGGAGAGACTCGAATTGCTCGTGTGTTTCCTCGCGGTTCCAGTGCTTCCACTCCTGAAAATCTGGATTGCGACTCTCGAAGGCAAGGCGACCCCCAGGTTTTAGAGCAGCGTGAATATCGTCCAGGGTAACGGTCCAATCAGCGTTTTCAAGGAATACCTGGGCAACGTTACCGGTCATGATGACCAGATCAGCCTCGGAGGTTCCTAACGCACTGGAATCACCTTCGATCCACTGGACACCCTTGGCTTCTGGCTGCCGTTGAGCGATTGCCAGCATTGCGGGTGAGGGGTCAACGCCTATCACCTCATGTCCGGCGACCGCCAATTCCAGAGTTAGTAAACCTGTTCCGCAGCCCTAGATCCAGAATCTTCCTCGCCGCCAGATCCGACGCGAGCCGAAGGTAAAAGTCGGTGTCTGCACCTCGAGCGTTCTCAAAGTCATACAGATCCGCCAAGCGCGGTTCCATATAATGCAAATCGAGTTTCAAGCCTGCATCTTAGGCAGATGACCCCTGAAACTCAACCACGATTCATCTCCAGGCGAGTGTATGACTCGAGCTACAAGTACTTCTTGGCCGCCGTTCGCGCCAGAATGTCGCAACGCTCGTTCAACCTGTCCCCGGCGTGTCCCTTCGTCCAATCCCAACGGACCGTGTGAACCTTGCAGAGCGCCATGAGTTGCTCCCAGAGTTCCTTGTTCTTCACGGGTTGCTTGCTGGAGGTTTGCCAGCCGTTGCGTTGCCAACCCTCGAGCCAGCGCTTGGTGAAGGCGTGTTGCACGTACTTGCTATCGGTTCGCAGGGTGATCTCACAGGGTTCCTTCAAGGCTGAAAGTGCCGAGATCGCGGCTTGCAGTTCCATGCGGTTGTTGGTGGTGTTCGCCTCCCCGCCGCTCAGCTCCAGGGTTTTCTGCGCCCCGGACGGCGAGGTGTATTCCAGCACCGCCGCCCAGCCGCCCGCGCCGGGGTTGCCGAGGCAACTGCCGTCAGTGTGAACGACGATCTGTTTTTTGGTGGATGCGGCTCGAGCGGTCACAGGGCAGAGTGTAACGCAGGCTCACGAGGACACGGCAAGATCGTGACGACCAGTTGACTCGAGGTTATGTATCGCCCGCCCGATGTTGATTTTCTGCGAAACACTCCATTTACCCTCGAGACCCTCGCAGCTCGTAGGGGCGAACGGCGGGTTGCCCGGCCACCAACATCCCTGCTCGAGATATCCCAATAAACGTTTCTCGAGATCAGGGGTAAGGGCAGCTTTCTACACCCGCCCTTCTCCCTCGTTGGTAGAGGCGAAACATTGGTCGTGGGAAGCTAGATCATTTCGCCCATATCAAAACGACTCGAGTCAGATAAGCTCATGGCGATGATCGAAGTCCGTGGTTTGGAGAAGCATTACGTCGTCGCCGAGAAAGAACCCGGTCTGGCAGGCAGTTTGCGGAGCTTCTTCAACCGCAAAACGAAAACGGTGAAAGCGGTGGATGGTGTGTCATTCACGTTAGATCAACGCGAGATGGTCGGTTTTCTAGGACCGAACGGCGCGGGCAAAACCACGACGCTGAAGATGCTGTCAGGCTTGCTGCACCCATCCAAAGGAACCGCGAGCGTGGCGGGTTTCGTGCCGTTCGAGCGGCGGAGCGGCTTTCTGAAAACCATCACTCTGGTGATGGGGCAGAAGCAACAACTGATCTGGGATCTGCCCGCGTTGGACAGCTTCCTGGTCAACCAGGCGATCTATGAACTCACGGACGCCGAGTACAAAGCTACGATGAGCGAATTCACGGAGCTGCTCGAGTTACAGGACGTGCTGAAGAAGCAGGTTCGTAAGCTCTCCCTGGGTGAGCGGATGAAGTGCGAGCTGGCGGCGGCGCTCTTGCACAAACCGAAGATTTTATTCTTAGATGAGCCGACGATTGGTTTGGATGTCAACATGCAGGTTCGCATCCGCGAGTTCGTGCGCTCCTACAACGAGCGCCACAACGCCACGGTCATCCTCACCAGCCATTACATGGCGGACGTGACCGCACTGTGTAAGCGGATCATCGTGATTGACAAGGGACGGATTATCTTCGACGGTGATCTGAGCGGGCTGATCGAGAGCGCCAGCCCCGCCAAACTGATCAAACTGCAATTGGAGCGGCTGGTCTCAAGATCCGACCTCGAGCGGTTCGGCACGGTCACAGTTTTGGAGGGCTTGAACGCGGAGCTGAGCGTCCCGAGAGCCGAGGTTTCTGAGCGGAGCGCAAGGTTACTCTCCGAACTCGCGGTCGCGGACATCACGATCGAAGACCCGCCGATCGAAGAGATTATCGGTGAGCTGTTCAACCAATCCAAGGCGCTGGTGACGGCATGAAAACCCTCGAGCCACAGAATTTCGAGCCGAACAGCCCCCTCAGTCCGCTCGAGGCGAATTGGCGAAAGGCCAGGGTGCTGTTCGGAACCTGGCTCGCGCACATGACCGCGTACCGCGCCGAGATCGTGATCTGGATGCTGGCCGGAACCGTGCCACTGGTGATGATGGCGGTCTGGATCGGGAAGGCGCAGGCGAGCGGCGGCAGCGTCGGCGGCTTCAAGGCGCAGGATTTCGCGGCGTACTTTCTGAGTGCCTGGCTGTCCGGGCAACTCACGGTCGCCTGGGTCGCTTGGGAATTAGATTTCTCCATCCGCCAGGGAACCTTTTCCACGAAGCTCTTGCGACCCATCAATCCGTTCTGGGAGTTCTTCGCGCAGCACATCACCGAACGCTTCGTGCGCGGACCGTTTCTGGTCGTGATCCTGATCGCGGGCGCGTTCCTGGTTCCGGGCACGGCGGTCGTGGCCAGCCTGCCGCACCTGCTGGCGTACCTGCTGGTGGTCACGTTTGCCTTCGCCATCCGCTTTATGATCTCGTACTGCATTGGGCTGTGCTGCTTCTGGCTCGAGAATGCGACCGCGCTGGACGAGTTGTACTTTGTCTTGTCGGTGATGCTGGCGGGCAGTTTCGCACCGTTAGAGTTCTACCCGACTTGGCTGCGTCCGATTCTGGAGTACTTGCCGTTTCCATACATCGTCTACTACCCGTCGAAGGTTTTGACCGGATCGCTCGAGTGGAATGACACCTGGCGCGTGGTTTTAGTACAACTGTTGTGGCTGGTGGGTCTCTTCGCATTGTTCCTAGTCCTGTGGCGAGCCGGACGCCGACGTTACGGGGCGGTGGGCGCGTGAAATTGGCGAAGTACACCCGGCTGATCGGTATTTTCATCGGGGCTGGCTTATCCGCGCAGTTGGAGTACCGCGCTAATTTCGTCGTCAACCTCGTGGAAACCGTTTTGCGGGCCTTGGGCACGCTGCTGGGCGTCAGCATCCTGTTCGGGGACACCAACAGCGTCGGCGGTTGGAGTTTCCTCGAGGCGGCGGTCGTGCTGGGCGTGTTCACGCTGTTCGACGGGCTGATGAGCATGTTGCTGACCCCGAACCTAAACCGCATCGCGGAGGGCGTTCGCACCGGCACGATGGATTTCACGCTGCTCAAACCGATTGACGCGCAATTTTTAGTCTCGTTCAGAAACGTCAACATCTTGCGCCTGCCGGACGTGCTGCTCGGAGCGGGCATCATGGTTTGGGCTTTGGCCCAACTCGGCTCGAGTCCGCTGGGGATTGGGCTGGGACTGGCGTTGTTACTGACCGCCTACGCGATTGTGTACAGCATCTGGTTCATGCTCAGCACGAGCGCCTTTTGGTTCGTGCGGGTGGAGAACATCACCGAACTGTTCTGGGGGTTTTACCGCGCCGGGCAGTTTCCAGTGACCGCCTTCCCAGGCTGGGTGCGCGTGTTTTTCACCTTCGTGATTCCAATCGCCTTTATCACGACCGTGCCCGCAGAAGCCTTCACCGGGAAGCTCGAGACGGTGAATCTGGCAATTGCGCTGCTGATCGCGGTGGTGCTGCTCGTCGTCTCGAGGTGGTTCTGGCGTTTCGCGCTGCGGTCGTACACGAGCGCCAGCTCCTAGTCGAAAGTCAGCTCATAACCAAAAGTCTCGAGTCACCCGTCCAAAACAGGTTTTTCGTAGGGGCGAGGCACACCTCGCCCGGACAACGGCAAGTCGGATCTACACCTATGCGATACCGGGACTCAAGAAACAGCCTCGCTCGAGACGCCAACTCACCCCGCCTCGTTACCGCCCTGGAACAACTTCAGGTACTCCCCGTACCCCTTCACCTCGAGTTCCTCGAGCGGGATAAAGCGCATCGCGGCCGAGTTCATGCAGTACCGCAACCCGGTCGGTTCGGGGCCGTCCTCGAAGACGTGTCCGAGGTGTGAGTCGGCGTTGACGCTTCTGACTTCGGTGCGGGTCATGCCGTGCGTCTGATCGCTCGTGGTGTCAACGTTGTCCTCCTCGAGCGGCTTTGTGAAGCTGGGCCAGCCGCAACCGGAGTCGAACTGATCCAGGGAGCTGAACAGCGGTTCGCCGGAGACGATGTCCACGTAGATGCCGGGTTCTTGGTTGTCCCAGTACTCGTTATCAAACGGCGCTTCGGTTCCGGCGTGTTGGGTGACGCGGTACTGCTCCGGGGTGAGTCGGGCGCGCAGCGTGGCGTCGGAAGGTTTGGTGAAATTTGTCATGGTATCTCCAGCCTTTCAGTATGCCGCGTTGCCAAGACTGGCGAGGCGTGTGGGGACACATTGTCGTACCGCGAATCTCGAGCGCTGGATAGAGACCGTCCGGTTCACTGGGCGCGTTTGACGGTCACGCGGGTCAGGGCGCTAACAAAACGTCCGCCTTTGACATCGCCCGCGACCACGAGGCGCATCGCGCCGTCCTCAAGCGGCAAGGCTGTCCCGTCCTGCTCGAAAGCGACGAGTACGCCCTTGTTGCCGAAGTTCGGGTCTAGCTCTCCGAGGGCGAAGGTGGCGGTGTAGCCGTCGCTGCCCTCGGCTTGCACGATCCAGCGGAGGGCGTCGTTCTTGGTGTTGGCATCGAGTTGCGGCTTGGCGGCGGCGATCAGATCGAACAGTGGCACGCCTTTGAAACTGTGCTTTTGCGGCTGATTCGCGGCGCTGTACTCGAGCGTGACCTGTTTGGCGGGCAAGGCTTGAATGTCGGTCAACGTGTAACTACGCGGATTGGCAATCTGTCCGGCGATGGCGAACGCGGGGCTGGGTTGACGCGGCGCGGTTTGACCCGAGACGAGACCGCAGGTGAGCGCGGTCAGGCAGGCGAAGAGCCACAGGTTGAGCGTTCGCATAGTGAACCTCCGTTAATCGTCAATCCCGATCATCACGTCGCTGGCTTTCACCACGGCGTAGGCGGTCATGCCGACCTCGAGCTGTAAGCGCTCCGCGCTGGCCAGCGTGATGACCGAGGTGATGACTTCGCCACCCTCGAGTTCCAAGCTGATTTGGGCATTGACCGCGCCGCGCTCAAAGCGCGTGATCTTGCCTTTCAAGGTGTTTCTGGCGCTGATTCTCATGCTCGTTCCTCGTTTCTTTGTGGAGTGATATCACTGTGGGCGATCACTTCGCGGGTAGGAAGCCCCACTTGGCCAGGATCGCCTGTCCGGCCTCAGAGCGCACGAAGTCCACGAAGGCTTTGGCGGTCTCCAGGTTGCTCGAGGCTTTCAGCGTGCCAATCGGGTAGCTGGCGATCACGTTGTACCGTGTCGGAATGGCGATTTGAATCACTTGCGGTGCGAGGCTCGGGGTGACATCGGTGGTGTAGACCACGCCCGCGTCGGCCTCGCCAAGCTGCACCTTCAGCGCCACCTGACGCACGTTGGTCTCTTCGGAAACGACGTTTTTCAGCACTCTAGTGTTGAAGTCTGTGCCGTACTTGCCCGATTTCTCGAGCGCCGCGAAGACCTGCCGGGCGTAACCGCCGACCGGGACGGTCTTGTCGGCGATCACCAGTTTCACGCCGGGCTTCGCCAGGTCAGAGAGCGTCTTGACGTTGCCCGCGCCCTTTTTGGGCACGATCACGATCAGGCGGTTCTTGGTGAACACGCCGCCGCCCACGACCAGCCCAGATTTCACCAGCGGATCGAACTGCGCGGCATTGGCGCTGGCGTAGACATCGGCCCGCGCACCGTTCTCGAGTTGGGTTCGGAGCGCTTGCGACCCGGCGAACTGGAAGGTCGTCTTACCGCCGGTTTTGGCATCGAAGGCGGCTCCGACCTCGGTGAAGCTATCGGTCAGGCTGGCGGCGGCGAATACGGTTAGAGCAGACCCGGTCTGCCCGGAGACCGTTGTTTGTCCGGCGACGGCGATCGCGGCGAGCAGTGCGATGGTGACGAGTGGTTTGTAATTCATACGGACTCCTGTGAGGTTCAACGATCTGACTCGAGGTGGCGAGGTCCCGGTCTCTCTGAGGGTCTTTGAAAGCGGTCATCGGCGAGCGTCGCGTCCAAGGCCGTCAAGCGATCAGCGAACCAACCGATGCGCTCCGTCTGGCGCAAGTCGAAGCGCGGCACGTAGGGTTTGATGTCCAGGACTGGGGTACCGTCCACGAGGTCGAGTTCGGAGATGTGCAGGACCGATCCCTCGATTCGCTCTAAACGCACGGCCGTCAGGCTGATCGGGTTGGGTCGCACCGGGCTGCGCGTGGCGAAGATACCGTGCGAAACGGTATCCAAAAATGGCACGACCTCGAGATCAAACCCGGTGACGCGATGCAGGTGACAGAGCAGCCACAGGTGCGAGAAGCCTTCACCAGACACAAAGTCAGGCTCCAACTCCACTGTGCCGTGAACTCCGTACGCGGCGACGGATTGAATCGGTGCGCCGGTTGGCTGGTGAAACGGTGAACGCACGATGCCGACAGGTTGGTAAGTGATCGGCTCGAGGCTCACAGGCTAGAGTATAGGCGCTCTGTTGACTCTGAGGCAACTTCTCTGGGGCGCGAAGATCGGCTAGACTGACGACCCATGTCTGCCCCATCCGCGATCGCCCTGACCGAGCGACTGATCCTCTTGGGGCAGCGTCTGCGCACGCTTCGGCTCGGGCGCGACTGGACCCTGGAGCGGCTGTCACGTTCGACCGGGTGTTCCAAGGCGCACCTGTCGCGGCTCGAGGCGGGCGACCGTCAGGCTTCGCTCGCGGTTCTATTGCGCCTAGCGGAAATCTACGATGTGCCGCTCGAGACGCTATTTCAGCCCTCACTCGTGGCTTCGGTACTCCCAGGGCTGGTGTCGCTCAACCTCGGGCAGCTCCGACCGATCGGTGCTTCGCGCCGAGCACCGCTCAGCGGAATCGCTAAAATCCCGACCCGGACGGCCGTGCGGCTTCGTGCGGACGGTCTCGAGGGGGACGATCAGGCGGACCGTTCGCGCCACGGTGGACCGGAACGGGCCGTGTGCGTCTACCCGTTGGAGCATTACCCGTACTGGAGTGAACTGCTCTCCAAGGACATGGGCGCGGCCGCCTTCGGTGAGAACTTCAGCGTCTGGGGCATGACAGAGGAGACGGTCTGCATCGGCGATGTCTACCGCGTGGGTTCTGCCACCGTCCAAGTCAGCCAGCCACGCGGTTACTGCGACAAGTTGGGGTTGCGCTACAACGCTCCGAAGCTCGAGGATTGGATGCGGGTCTCAGGCTATACCGGCTTTTACTGTCGCGTGTTGGAGAACGGGCAGGTCCGCCCCGGCGAGCCGTTGCGACGGCTGGAACGCTTACGCGACGCGCCCACGGTGTCCGAGGTCAACCGGGGCATCAATCGTCAGCAGAACAACCACGGCGCAACGGGTGCATTTGGTGATTCGAGCGGCTAGACTCCCGCTGTGACCGATCCCCGATATCCGGTTGGTGTCTTCGAGCCTCGAACGACCTACTCTGCCGCCGACCGCGAGGGCTTCACCCGCACCCTGGAGCAATTCCCGGCGCAGTTCAGATCAGCCCTTTCGGGTTTGAGTGGTGAGCAATTAGAGACGCCGTACCGGGAGGGTGGTTGGACCCTGCGGCAACTGGCGCATCACGTGCCGGACAGCCACCTGAACGCCTACACGCGCCTGAAGCTGGCACTGACCGAGGACGCGCCAACGGTCAAACCTTACGACGAGGCCGCCTGGGCAACCCTCCCCGACTCGAGCCTGCCAATTGAGGTCAGTCTGGCGCTGCTCGAGGGGATTCACACCCGTTGGACGAGGCTGCTGCGAGCACTGACGGAACCGCAGTGGGCGCGAGGCTTCAACCATCCCGAGAACGGCTTGACCCGTTTAGACGAGGCGCTGGCGCTGTACGACTGGCACTCGAGAAATCACCTGGGTCACGCGGTCAACCTGCGCGTTGCCAAAGGTTGGTGAACCCGTGATCGAGGTCAGCGCCGAGGATCAGTACGCGGTCGTCTCCGGTGATGTGACGCTGGCGGCGCTCGAGGCGGCGCTCCCGGAGGGCTTGCACTACCGTGCGCCGGGTGTGGAATTGACGGTCGAGGACTGGTTGCTGTCCGGCGGCGTGGGTCTGCTCCAGGCATCACCGACCCGCCGCGACGTGCTGGGGTTGACGTACAACGGCGCACACGGCAGCGTCAGCATCGGCGGTGTCGTCGTCAAGAACGTGTCCGGCTACGACCTGCGATTGGTCGTCGGTAGCGACCCGGCCTTGCAGAAAACGGTGCACATAGAAAAAGCCGTGCTGCGGCTTCGTCCCAGTCCCGCTGTGACGCGCTTCGAGCGGACCTGCGATGAGGCAGAGTTGCCCGCACTGTGGCTCGAGTTGCGACAGCTTGGGGCGGCGTACGGGTTCGCATATCAGACCGACGGCGCGTGGCGGCTGCGAGCTGAGTTCTGGGGCGGCGCACCCGCCTGGGGCACACCCGTGAGCGGCCCGGTTCCGGCCACGAGGTTGCGCGATGAGCTGGGAGAGTTCCCTCGAGTCTCGCTGGACTTGTCCGACCTCGAGCGTAGAGTCTTAGCGGCGTTGTAGCTCTGGTAGGTGTTCCACGATCCAAGTCGTGATCGGACCCGCGAGTTGAGATGGCAGTTCGTCTAGTGCGAACCAGCGCAATTCCAGGCTCTCTTCGTCGGCTCGCAGTTCGCCCGTCAACCCTTTGGCCACGAAGACCGCGCCGACGTTGTAAATCTCGTCGCCGTTTGGATAAGTGAAACGGTAGTGCGCTCCGCTCAGAACCGTGACGAATTCCAGCCGCGCTGCACTCAACCCGGTTTCCTCTGCCAGTTCGCGCCGCGCCGTGTCCTCCAAGCTGTCGCCCAACTCACTCGAGCCGCCGGGGAAGCCCCAGGTTTTGGTGTCGCTACGAAGCTGCATCAGCACGTGATGTTCGGGGTTAAAAGCCACGACCGTCGCACCGGGCGAGAACAGCGGGCGATTGCCGACGAGCTGACGCAATTCCAAGATGTACCCCATATCGCTCGAGTTTACGGGGAGAGTCGTGAGCGATCCCGAGGAACAGCTTATTTTCATCGTGGCATAGCGCACGCTACGCCCAGCAACCTTGCAGCTCCAAGTCACACCCCGGTGAATCCCCAACCCCACTTCGAGACCAAACCCACCTCGAGATCAGATTCACCTTGAGACCTGTGAGCCTAGCGTTTCAGCGCGGCGAATCCGGCGTTCGGGTAGAGCCGATCCATCAGACCGGCAAATCTGTTCAACAGATCGGCGTTGATGCCATCGGCTCGCATCTCAGGAATCGCGGCGAAGCTCCAGGTGGCAAAGTTTTCCGTCGTCGGGTCCTTGCCGCGCAGGGTTCCAGGTTGGAAGTCGCGCCAGCACAGGCGGCGCTGACTCCAACCGCACCACAGGTCACCGCCGGGACTGTCAATCCGTTGCCACTGCGCCTCAGGGTAGCGCTCGCTCTCAGTCAGCCAAGTCTCGAGGTACGCGTTCACCACGCCCTGCCGGGTTGCGTCGGGGACGCCTTGCCAGAGTCCGGTTTTGCCGGAACCCCACACGTCCAGCGGTGAGGCATCGCGGAAATTCCAGCCGTGATCCACGTCGCTGACCCCGACTCCGTTCGCCATTTCCTGCGTGCCTTTGACAATGTAGATCAGATTGCGTGCGGGTTCGCGTCGCCCGCTAACTTGTCGTAAGTCGTTCATCAAACCGTAGGCGTACTGCCAGTCGGTCGGCAGGTGAACCACGTGACTCCCAGAGCCGGGGTTGGTCAGGAGTTGCAGTTCGTACCAGGCGTTGGCGAAATACGTGCGGGCGGTGGCGGAGCCAAAAATATTATTGCTCTCCGGGATTTGCAAGATGTGCGGCGAGACATCGAAGAGAAAGCGCCAGTGCCCGCACCAGCTTCTCGTTTCCACCTTGGCGGGATTGATCTGAGCCGTCGCCCGACTCTTGTACACCTCTGGGCAGAGCCGCTCGAGGTTGAACTCCTGCGCCAGTTCCCAGTTTTTGACCGCCAACCACTGCGCCGTTCCATACACGGCTGATTGCCCCTCGAGGGTGGTCAGGTCAGCTTTCTTGGCTGGTTGCCAGCGCTCGCCCCACTCGACCCCCCAGCCGTAGAGGTCGTTCCAGAAATCGCCATCTTGCCCTAGGACGTAGCGCTCACCTCTGGATTTCAGACGGTCGCGCAGCACAATCTGGTCTGCGCCACCCCCCTCGCCCGCGAGGCGTTTGTTGAGGTTGCTGTTGACGAAGTAATCGCCCCAGGCGTCCTTCGGGTGAACTCGAGGCAGCCAGCGTTTCCAGTCGGGCAGTTGAAGAGCGACTGGAACGTTGCGGGCGTTCAGCAGTCCGGCGGCGCTGATGGCGGTTTTGGTGACGCCGTTCGGGAAGATGTACCTCAGGCTATCGGCATCGCTTTCCAGCACCGCGTTCAGTCCCGCGCCGCAGGTCCAATCTTTGAGCGGTTTCTCGTCCAAACCCGGTCCCGGCTGATACGGCGGGTTCCACGGGCGGCAGAGCTTGCCGGGAGTCTCAAAGGTCTGGCGAAGGTTGCGGATGTAACTGGCGATCTGCTCGCCCTCTCTCTGGCTCAAACCGTGAAACTTGGAGCGTTCGACGATCGAGCGGTTCGAGTAATTGAACTTGTACAGATCGCGTCCGTCCTGCGCGTGGCAATCGCTGCAATGGGCGCGGATCGGTTGCGCGCTCGAGCGATACGAACTTTTCAGTGGAGCGTTTGCCCAAAGCGTTTGTCCCGTGGCGATGTCGGCGGCGTTGTTCAGGATTGGGGTCCAGCCGTCGGGGTCGGCTGGTTTGAAGCTCGTTTCGGGGATCAGCCTGCGCCCCGTCTCGTCCAACAGGTTGAAGGCCAGCACCCGATACCCGATGCTGAAACCGTCGGATTGATTGAAGCGGAACTTCAGCGTGTTCGCACCGTTCACCGCGCCGCTGATCGGCACGCTCAGGCGCAACGAACTGTACCCGCCACCGATGCCGCCGTACGCCTTGCCCGAGGCTTCGATCTCGGTGGTGCTGTTGCGCAGGTTCAGCCACGCGCCGCCATTGATTTGCAGGCTCGCCTTGTCGTCGTAGGAGAGGTTGTTGATCTGCAACGATAACCGCCGCGCCGCCGCACCCTCGGGAACCTCGAGGTGCGCGGTCACGGTGTAGCCTTCCGCCCCCAGCACCTCGAGCGGTAGCTCGATGGCTTGGGTGCCTGACGAGGGGACTGGTGCTTCGGGCGAATTGCACCCGCAGAGGAGCAGAGTCGCCGACAACACCAGACCACGAATCAGCCAACCTAAACCTTGACCCATGCGCCGAATGTACTGCACCCGGTCTCGAGCGGCTGTGAGAAATAAGGTGCTGTAAGAAATTCTGCTACGACCGACAGTCATTCAACGGCACCGAAGTTTGCTTCGGCGATCACAACGCTCGAGATCGCGCTTTGACCAAAACGGTTATCTCGGCTCGAGTGTTAGGTAATGCCGCAACCCGCTTCGGAATCTACCCGGAGGCGATTCGCAGCGGTCTTGTCACAACAGTTTCGCCAAAGCAGGCTCGTCAAAACAGGCTCGAGCCGAGCGGTCTGCGTCCTCCGGGAACGCGGTTCACGCCCGGCCTCACCCGAAAATCTCGAGCGCGGCGGGTAGGCACTCGACTTCAAACGCCCTGGTGCGCGGCAGTTGCTCGCCGTCCACATGCGCGTACATGGCGCGGTCCCATTCCAGCCGGACGTGGCGGGCGCGGAACACGCGCACCTTCTGATGGGTCACGTGCGTGCCCGCGATCACGCGCGGCAGAATGGCGAAAGTCTCCAACTTGCTGAGGTCTCCACCGACCACGATGTCCAGGAGGCCGTCGCTGTGATCCGCATCCGGCGCGAGCCTGAAACCGCCCCCGGCGGTCGGGGTGTTCATCGCCGCCGCCAGCACGGATTTCCCTTGATAGACCGTTTCACCGTCCGCGATCAGTTTCAAATACGGCGTCTCGAGACCGGGCAGCACGCGCAGAATCGCGTACAGGTAACGCGGCAAACCGCGCAGGAAACCCGGTAAATGTAAGGCTTCGTGCGCGACCTGCGCGTCGAAGCCCACGCCCAATCCGTACGCGGCGATGCGACTATTGACCCGCACCAGATCAACTCGAGTCCGGGCATCGCGCTCAAAAGCGCGCAGGGTGTCGTCCAGCGTTTTCCAACCCAGCGCCCTAGCGAAATCGTTGCCGCTGCCGGACGGCGAGGCGCAGAAGGCGCTGCGGTGACCGCTCAGCAGAATGCCGCTGACCACCTCGGAGACCGTGCCGTCACCGCCCACGGCGACGACGGGTTCAGTGTCCGGTAGGGCGCGCACGAGGCGTTCGGCATCGCCGGGAGCGGCGCTGTGATACGTCTGAAAAGACCTTCCCAGTTCGGTTAGTCGCGCCTCGAGCCGTTTCGCGTCTCGCTCCGCACGACCCCCGCCCGCGACCGGGTTGACCACCAAATGCAACATTGGTGGCAGTCTACCGCGAGAGACGGTATGCTGAGCCGTAGGGGATGGTGCTGATCTGGGAGGGTCGGTCGGGAACCTGGGCCCGGAGGGCGTTTGAGTAACCTCGAGGTGATTTCGGGGATGATCTGGATGGCGCTCTCGGTGGGGGCCCACGCGGGGCGCGCCCGGTGGGGGCGTGGCGGGTTTCGTGGGCTGCTGTTCGTCGGTGCGCTGCTGGCAGTCCTGGCGCATCTGATCCCCGGAGACCGCTGGCTCGGTGAGGGCCTGTTCTTCGCGGTGGCGCTGCTGCTGCTGATGGACCTGCTGTTCGCCGAGACGCGCCGCTGGTGGTCCTGGCTGCTGGTTGGCTTGGCACTGCTAACGCCGCTGGCGCTGGGCGCGTGGCTGCTGGCGACCCAACTGCCGCCCGCCGTCCCGTCTCGGATTAGTCTGTCGGTCGTGGCGTTGGCACTCGTCGGTGGCCTCGGCTTGGCGGTGCAGCAGCTCTGGAGTCGTTTCGGCTTCGTGCGCGTGGCGATGTTCGTTTGCATCAGCCTGTTCACGGACTTGCTGCTATTTGCGGCCTTCAATCAGAACGCCGCGATTGATCTCCCCTCGAGACTGGCAATGTTGCTGGGCGGGATCGTTCTGGCCGCCTGGTATTTGGATCGCAGCAATCTAGCGCAAACCATGTCGGTCGCGCAGCGGGCCGCTTTTGACAGCCTGCTCGGGACCGTGGAGGCGCTGGCGGGCCCGGAGAATCTGCGCCTGACCCAGGAACGGCTGATTTCCACCCTGGTCACGACCACCCAAGCTCTGGTCTCCGGGGCCGAGGACGGCTGGCAACGGTTGCTCTCAAGCGCGGTCATGCTGGTTCCAGGCGCGGAGGGCGGCAGCATTCGCGTGCGCTCCGGTGACGAGTTTCGTTTCGTGGCCCAGCGCGGGTTCGGGGACGATCTGATCGGGCTGGCGATCAGCGCCGAGCAGTCCAGGGACTGGCACGGCGATGGGCTGGCCTGGCACCGGGGTGAACCCCGAATCCTCGAGCGGCCCTTCGAGAGCGACCGCCGACCGCCGCTGGATGCCGACCCGCGTTTCAGCTCGGCCGCCACGCGCAGCATTCGCGCCAACCTGTACCTGCCAGTCGTGGTGGACAACACCGTCATGGCGGACATCAACCTGGACAATTTCAGTCACGCCAACGCCTTCACCGAGGAATCGGTGCAGACCGCCCGCCAGTTCGCGCTGCAACTCGCGGCGCTCTTAAAGGCGCAACTCGAGCGCGAAAAGCTGGAATCGCGGCTGCGCGAATTCGAGTTCCTGGAACTGGTCACCAGCGCCCTGCACAACGCGCACACCGGGGCGCGCATCGCCGAGTCGGTCGTCACCGAAACCGTGCGGCTGATGAGTTCGCCGCACGCGGCCGTGCTGCTCATCAGCAACGACGGCACGCGCTTGCAGGTCTCGAGTGCACGCGGGAACTTCACGCCGATCACCGCCAAGGCGATTCCCTGGGGCCACGGCCTGAGCTGGGCCGCGATTCACGCTCAGGAAACGATTGTTAGCCCCGACGCGCCCGCCGATCCGAGGGCCACCGATGTTGACCCGAACGGTGAGACCCCGCCGTACGCGCAACTGACCGTACCGATGCTGGACTCGAGCGGGGCACCGCTGGGCGTGCTGATGGTGGCCCGCGATCTGCCGCAGGGTTTTAGCCCACTGGATCAGCGCCTCGTCGAGGTGATCGCCAGGGTCGCGGCGGGCGCGTTGGAACGCGTCCGCGTCACGCGGGACTTGCAACGCCAAGTCCAGGAGAGCCTGAATCTGCTGAGTCTGGCGCAACTCTTGGAGGGCAACGACGCGCAGAGTCTCGAGGGGGCGTTGGAACGCGTGCGGCAACTGGGCGGCGCGGACGCGGCGCTGCTGCTGACCCAGCACGGTGACAGGCTGCAACCGAAGATTCAGGTCGGGTATTTCTCCGATTCGTTGTCCCAGGTTCTCCTCGAGGGGTTGCCGCTGGACGCTGAATCGCAGCGCAGTTTCGAGACGACCGACGAAGGGCAGGAACCGGCCCAGGCGGGCTTGCGGCGACTCGGGGCGCGGACCGCCTTCAACGTCCCGGTCAACCTCAGCGCGGGTGCGACCGGGACGCTGGTGCTGTACCGCTACACGCGCGCCAACTGGAGCGCCGCCGAGCGTCACACCTTGGAGGCAGCCGCACGCATGTTGGGAGCTTTGCTGGGTCGGTTGGAACGCCTGCAAACCCTGGAGACGGCCTACTCGAGCGCACTGAAAACCATCGGCTTGGCGCTGGAAATGCGTGACCTGGAAACCGCCAATCACACCGAGCGGGTGGCGCAGCTTGCGGAGGCTGTGGCCCGCGAACTGGATCTCAGCGAATCTGAGGTGCGAGCAGTTCGCTGGGGCGCGTACCTGCACGACATCGGCAAGTTCGGTTTGAGAGACGCGATTCTGCGAAAGCCTAGTGCGCTCACCCAAGCTGAAACCCTCGAGATGCGCCGCCATCCCGGCCTGGGCTTCGGGTTGATCCGCGACCTGCCGTTCCTGCCAGAAGCCTCGCGGCAAATCGTCTTATTTCATCACGAGCGCTGGGATGGCACAGGGTACCCAGAGGGCTTGCGCGGTGAGCGCATTCCGCTGGCGGCCCGCATCTTTGCCGTCTGCGATGTCTTCGATGCGCTCCGATCCAAGCGCGTTTACAAGGAAGCCTTCAGTCTGGAACACAGTCTTGAAGAGTTGCATCAGGCCGCCCAGATCGGGCAACTTGAACTACGCCTGGTGCGCGCCCTGGAGGCGGTCGTGCGACGGCAGAATCCGGCAGCCCCGACTTCAGTCTGAACCCACGAACTCCCGTAGCTTGAATTGAACCTTCGGCCGCGCTGACCTGTCGTAGATTTGAGGCGTGCTTCAAGCTCTGCTTCGCTCACTGTCAGCATGGGGAGAAGGGTGATGCAACGCACCATGATTTCCAGTCGTGGTGCGCTGCGTTCAGCGCCGCCTCGAGCCATCAGAAAACCCAAGCACGTCACGGCCGCCGGTTTTCGCCGCGATTTCCTGACGCAGCGCACCGTCTACCTGATTCGCGGGCGCTACCTATTGGGCTTGTGTCTGATCGCGCTGCTGGGGATCTGCGGCAGCGTCTTCGTGCAAGTTGTGGTCGCCGCTCAAGAACGCAACGCCAACGTGGTCAACATTGCCGGACGCCAACGTATGCTGTCTCAGCGCTCGGCCCTGTTCGCCTCGCTGCTGGTTCAGAGCAACGACGAGTTGCGAGCGCAACGCCGGGCGACTTTGCAGGCGTCGTTGGACCTGATGGAACGCTCCCACTCCGGACTGAGCCAAGGCAACCTCGAGTTCGGCTTATCCGTTCCCAATTCACCCGAATTGCGTGCCATGTATTTCGCCGCACCGATGCGCGTGGACCAACAGGTGCGCCGCTTCATCCTGCACGGCCGCAACATCCTCGCGGCGAGTGCCGCTGACCTAGCGGCGGATAGTCCCGACCTGCAAGCCATGCTCGAGGCCTCCGGTGGGCCGTTGCTGAAAGCGCTGGACGCCGTCACGACCCGCTACGCCAACGAGAACCGCGCAGAAATCGGCGGCTTGCGAACCGCCGAATCGCTTGTCCTGGGCGTGCTTTTGATCACACTGCTGCTGGAAGCGATCTTCATCTTTCGCCCGCTGGAACGCGAGGTCGGACGGCGCACGACCGAACTGGTGTGCGCCTACGACGAAACCATTGAAGGGTGGTCTCGAGCACTCGACTTGCGCGATCACGAGACCGAGGGTCACTCGGTGCGCGTCACCGAGATGACCTTGCGGCTGGCGCGAATGACGGGCATGAATGGGCAGGATTTAGTGCAGGTCAGACGCGGCGCGTTGCTGCACGACATCGGCAAGGTCGGGATTCCCGATGCGATCCTGTTGAAGCCCGGTCCACTGGACGAATCCGAATGGACGGTCATGCGTCGTCACCCCGGTTTCGCCGGTGATCTGCTCGGACCGATCGAGTTTTTGCAGCCCGCCCTGTCCATCCCACTGTCTCACCACGAACGCTGGGATGGGACGGGCTACCCGGACAGACTGACTGGAGAGGACATCCCATTCTCTGCTCGGCTGTTCGCCGTCGTGGATATCTGGGATGCTTTGAAATCGAAACGCCCGTACCGCGAGGGCTGGCCGACAGACCGAGTTCGCAGCCACGTCAAAGACCTCTGCGGCACGCACCTCGATCCGGCGGTCGTCAAGTTGTTCCTGGACAACGAGGCCCAGATCTTGGCCGGACTCTACGAGGACACCTGACCCCATTAACACGACCGCCCCGACCCGCTCGAGACTCAGCTAACATGCCAGGGTGACCAAAACTCCGTCCGCAATGGAACGCGCCCTGGTACTGGATATCGTGCGCGTCACCGAAACCGCGGCCCTGAGCGCCAGCCGCCTCACCGGTAAGGGCGACAAGATGGCCGTGGACGACGCTGGAACCACCGCCATGCGCCAAGTACTCAATGAAATGCCGATTCACGGCAAAGTTGTCATCGGTGAAGGCGAAATGGACGAGGCCCCGATGCTCTTTATCGGCGAGGAACTGGGACTGAAAACACCGAATGCCTTCGAGGTGGATATCGCGGTTGACCCCGTGGAGGGAACCCACGTGGCCGCCAAGGGCCTCCCGAACAGCGTAGCCGTGATCGCGCTCAGCGAACGCGGCGGACTGATGGGCGCACCGGACATGTACATGGAAAAACTCGTGGTTGGACCGCCCGCCGCTGGCCGGGTTCACCTGGACTGGCCGGTCGAAGCCAACCTGAAAGCCATCGCGCACAGCTTGGAGCGAAAACTAGAAGATGTCGTCGTGGTGGTACTAGACCGTCCACGTCATGAAGACCTGATCGGACGCATCCGGGCCTGCGGCGCTCGAGTCAAACTGATCGGGGACGGTGACGTGATCGCCGCGCTGGCCGTGGCCGTGCGCGGGACCGGGGTTCACGCCCTGATGGGGTCCGGTGGAGCGCCGGAGGGCGTCATCACCGCCGCTGCCCTGAAATGTCTCGGTGGGGAAATCCAGGGACGCTTCCTGCCCGGTGACGCGGCCGAACTCGAGCGATGCCAGCGCATGGGCGTGGACCCGAAACGCGTGTACGGCGTGAACGATCTAGCGCCCGGCGAGGAAATCGTCTTCTCCGCGACCGGCATCACCGACGGCGAATTGCTCGAGGGCGTGCGCCGTTTCTCTGGCGGGGCGCGAACCCGCACGATTGCCACCGGGTATAGCACTCGAGTCGTCAGGTTCATTGATACCGTGCATTTAGAAACCGAAGGGGCGCGAGTCACAGTGCGGGTGTGAGGGCTGATGCTCGAGGTTCATGGGCTTAGTTCTATCGAAAGCGTGCTTTCATTCGTGAGATCACAATAGACTTTTAGATAGAGCGGGACTCCCTGACCCGAGGAGACCTTGGTAATCGGAGCGCTCGCTGGAAACTTTAAAAATTCATCCAGATAATAAATATCAGTTGATTTTTTATTCGTCTGTAAAGAACGAATAATTCGTTCTTTTGAACATTTCTTTCCGATCAACCTGTAAACTAAGTCTGACACTGATTCATAAGTATCTGAATCTATAAACTCTTTTGCCAGATTATTTGTTAAAGTACTGTATCGTATTTCGGAATTTATCCAAAAATCAACACCATTGGGTCACATGCTGGATGTTCCTAACCGAGAACGTACAGCGCTGATCTTAAAATAATTGGAATATCTTGCACCGCCAATACCCAAGTTTTCAATCTCTGTTCAAGGGTATTTTTACGCTATTATCTTTGCATTTATATTTCGGCAAATTGAAGCATAAAAATGCTCGCTTCTGAGCATAAAACATCCAAGGAGTTTTAGAATCATACTGACTCACGGCTACATTTACCCGTGGATTATTCTGGTTAATAAAAAAACTGCTAAGACGGGTAAAAACCTTTTCATCATATTCAAGATTCGAGAAGTAAATTCGCCACCGAAAAGCATGTTTTTTGACCTAAGGACCCATCAATGACCATCTAATGAAGATTACAGCTTTAGGGAAAGGATAATTATCATAATCCGGGAAATCATATCCACACGAGCCAGTGTACTTATATGCAATTTTATCGCCTGGATATCCTGTTTGGATAGAGATCCGATTTATTAAAGAATTACCGCCTGAAAAATCTCTTGTGTCTTGTTTAATTTGAGAATAACAGTTTTTATAAAAATCAACCTTCCAATAGAAAAGCGTATAAGCATTATTAGAGATTACATAATTATTATAAAGTATAAATTGAAATTCTTTCAGAACTTCAAACCTTTCTTCTGTAAGCCTATTTATAGTCTTCATACCAGGCTTCCCCCACCAATTGGCATCCTTAATGTCAAAAAATGGGTATAAGTCCGTGTTAACCAAAAACCCATCCGTCTTATTTTTTGATTGGTATGTTCTGCGCAAGGAAACAGCTATGCCAGGAGCTTTAATAAGTTTATAGACTTCTGTTATCTGATATGGTTCTTTATTCTTTGGGGCAGAACTAGTGACAAAATCCCCTTCGTTTTTTAGATAAAGCAGCTTACAAATCCATTTCGCGCAAAACGATGTTTGCAAAATTGACTTGGTATTACCCAAAAGATAGGGGTAAGGTTTTTGCGTTTGCGCTGTTGCTAAAATGCAAAACAAAGTAATGGCGATTAAAATCCGAATCATTTTGCCTCTGGCATCTCACCGACAGAAGACGGGTTTTTCTTGAGTTCTCCCGCAGTTTGACCAACATTATTTGAAGCAATAAAGGCTACCCAATCCGACCAAGGAGAAAGTAGACACCTGCACCATAAACCTGTGAAACACGCATTATTCCACACTCTTGGAGACTCGAGGAGTTTATTTTATTTGTCGCTCGGTGTTGCCAGATCTTTCATACTCGGAATTTCAAGTGAAAACCAAGGGCTGTACATTTTTGGTGTTGACCCCTCGAATCGTGTGCTACAAAGCGTACGGTATTGCACTTTCTTAGAACCAATTTGAGTCGTGATCTGTCCAGTAAGCATGACTCGAGTCAGCTCCTCAATGTTTTCCTTTGGACGACCTTTGGTGTTGAAAAAGCAATCGTTGATGTCTGGAGCGAATGATTCGCCTGCACTTTTACCTAAAGGTAAGCGCTTCCCAACTGCGTAATACATAAAGTCGGCCAACATGACCGTTTCTGGAGCATACGTTGCAAAGTTGGATTTTGAATTTTCGCGTAAGTCAAAAGTGAATAGAGCAATCTGTTTTGACTTACGCTCCTCTTTGAGCGAGAAGACCGTCCGGTATTGTGATAATAGTTGTGCTTGATTGAGAAGTTTTGAGTTTTTGAAACTTTTAATAGTATTCCAGTCAATATCACCAGATAATTGTAAGACATAGCCAACTCCAATGCCTCGAGATATCAGTTGACACTTGTATTTTTTACAAAACTCTGATGGCAAGATATCTTGCTTGCTGCCTAACAGTGGTACTGGTATTTTACTTTGCGCTTGTGATATACACGATACTGCGGTGACAGTCAATATGATTAATATAAACCACTTCATGTTTTTCTCAGTAAAGCTGATCGAGATTTAGTCGTCAAAACCCATTTTCCACCATCTGACTTCTTCATAGGAATATCAGCTAAGAACCCTTCATGAATAACGTTTTGTTGAACAATCTTCAAACCGGTTTCGTTCACTTCCACTACAGTTGCTACATGCCCGTAACTCACAGTTTGCAACACCAAAATTTCACCTTTTTATGATTAGGGCATTTGTCAGGAATCTAGATTCTTTCTGGCTCTTTTTCTTCAATCCCAATGTGCATCCAATCGTCAACCGGAGTACCTTGGTAGCCTCCACCGTACACGTAATACCAGTAGATCGTGTAGGTTTTGGGTGGTTTTGTGTTGGACTGTCCGCGTTGCATAATGTATATCTTTGAACCTCGAATAATGCACTCCATATCCGATGGTTTCGCTTCATTTTTACAAGTGGGTGTCTTTGGGATTTTGGAAATGGCATCTCGAGTGCCAGCTTGGGCCTTCTCTATTTTCTGCCAGGGCATGTCAACGCCAAGCACGCATTTGATCCAATCCCGTACGTAATCAATTTCTTCGTCACTCCAGCCTCGAGAAGCCAAAGTTGGAGGTGTTTGCAAAGCTAAATGAGTTAGTCTTTTCTGTAGGTCACGGGATAAACCGAGTGCAAACTCACGGTATTTCTTATCAAGCCCCGGATTTTTTTTTGAATCTGGTCTGAAACTGATCCAATCTTCGTTTGTACGTAACTTCCCAACATAAGTGCCATTATTTGAGCAACCATACTTTTTACAAAACCAAGTATCCTGAATTCTCACTGTAGATCCATAGATTCCTTGTGTCGTGCTGGTCTGCGCCGTGCATGACAGAACCAGCGTCAACACAATTACTACCGCTTGAGCTAGAAAGCGATTCATGTCATCCCTTCCTCAACCAACCGTAGACTCGAGCATCATCTAGTTTCCAATGCGTGTCTTTGCCTTGATTGATACTCGAAAGCTTGATAGTGTCCGTGAACTGCGTACCTACGTTCTGCTGGGCAATCGTCACGTAATCATCTGCCACATCAATGACGATCGCTACGTGCCCTACGCCGCCGTTCTCTCTGGCTTCTTTGATGACGATCAGATCGTGAACTTGCGGCCTGGACTGACTCCCATGTTTCAAATCATTGCTGTATTGTCTTAATCCCCGATACGAGCCGCCGTCTTCAACTCCCTCGTTGAAATAATCCTTGGCATGCCCTTTCTCCTCGAACGCGTGCCCCTTCACAGTGTGAAGATAACGCCGGATGAATTCGACACATTGCCATCTTAAGCCGAAATCGTATTCTTCTTTACCATCTTTTATTAATTTATTTCTCCCTTGGTTCCCTGTGTCGCCAGCATTAAAGTACGCTCGCACGCCATTGGCTTCACCTAGCACTTCGCCCCAGTCATTCATGCCATTCTTTTTGTATGCTCGCTGATCTTCAATGGAGGCTTCCCAAGATGCTCGAGACGAATCTTGGTTGCGAGGGAGTTCGCTTACGCTATCTTCATGGCTCGTAATAGTTCCATCACGACTACGCTCGAGATGTTCACTGCGTTCGTCAAGATTCGTTCCAAATGTTTCGCGCCAACGGAGCCTGAGGGTGTCAGTGGCTTCCGTTGGTGTAATCGTGCCATCACGATCACTATCTAAACCTTTGTTGTTTTGATAGCCAGGAGTTGGACTAACTTTCCAGGCGGGTCTAGACGCAAGGCTAGCGTTTCCGCCTAACACACTCATATACAACTCTTCCAGTGTGATCGGATTGCCACCATTACGAAAATCGGCGATGCGTTCCCGGATACCATGCTCAAGAAAGTGAATTTCGATGTACGAAAGTTGCTGCATTGCAGAAAGTTGTGCGACTCTTTCAGCCAATCCTAGTTTTCGCAAACCTAACCGATTCGCCTTGATGTGATTATCAATGGTAAGTCGAGCCGCCTCACCAATTTGAATCAATCCGTAATAGCCTTTTCCATTGTCTTTAGCTGGATCTAAACTACTCTCTAGCATCATCAACGCTAGCAAATGGTCACGTGGCACGCTTAAGCGCCGTGCCAGGGCCTCCACACCCAGCAGAAACCCTGATTCTTTCAGCGCTGGCAGCTTGTCACGCATGGCGGGCGTAATCGTATCCTCCCAAGATTTAGAACCATCAGGTTGGTCTTCTCGCACTGAGCTAACGCGTTCAGTGCTTCCCGTAGATGCGCTCGGGCTAATCGGCTCGAGCTTGTAGTCCTTTTTCCCGCCCTTCCAGATCCCGCCCATCAACAATGGCAACGCCGCCCCGCTCGAGTCATCCCGCCCGTCGTTGTTTTCGTCCCGTTTCGTGACGCCTTCGGCGTACAAGAACCACCCGTCCAGGACTCGAGTCTGACCGCTCAGCTCCCCGTCGTCGAAGCTGCATTCCAGGTGCAGCGGGCTGGTTTTGTTGTCAGGGTTGAACTCGCCTTTGGTGATTGTGCCGTGTCCGGTTCCGTGAACGGCGAACGAGCCGGTGATCTTGGCGCCCTGGCGGTTGAGGTTAAAGTCGGCGCGGCGGTCACCGTCGGTTCCGGCCAGGTTCGCGGAGAACGTGCGACCCTGCCAGAGCGTGTCATTGCCGCCTCCCGTGTTGGAGGGCGTCGGACCGGGGATAGTTCCGGGCTTCATCTCCAAATTGCTGAGTTCCTGAGCGGGCTTCCCAGGGCTGGCGGGCAGCCTGACGTTGCCGAACAACAGCGTGTTGTGATCGGTGTAGCGTCCGTGAAAAGTCGCGCCGCTCGAGCCTTGAAGGAACAGGTCGTTATCCTCTAAAAGCTTGCCGGTGACGGTCACGGGTGTCGGCGCGGCAGAGGTGCGGTAATTTCCGCTCAGGTCGCCCTCGGTGGAGCGTTGCAATTCCAGGGTTACGGCGATGCCGTCGGCGGTCCCGGTGAAACTCTTGGTCCATCCTTCGAGCGCAGGTTTGGCGGTCTGCATAATCTCTGCGTCCGCGTTGTTGGCGCGGTTCCGGGCTGCCTCGAGTTGCTCCGAGCTTGGGCTGGTGATCGGAAAGTTCAAGCCTCTGAAGGGGTTGGGTTGACCCGGTCGGGGCGGTTGCATCGGCTGAGTTGGGTTCACCGGCTCGAGTGGCCGTTTCAGCGCGTCGCGGGTCATGGGGCAGAGTACTACAGTGAGTGGGGGAGACGAATGAGTGAGGGCTGAAAATTTGAGGGTGGACTCGAGAAAAGTGTCATAGGCAGCTCGAGTCTTGCGAGCGATGGGAGAAAAAGCGTGTGCCTGCCCTCGGGTCCATTCTGATCCCTCGAGCTTGTTGTTTATATTTTTAGAACCAGTATCTTTAGGCCCAATAAACATCGTCCTTAATAACGCCTTCGTCGTAGATTCGCCAGCGCGGTTGGGTTGCCTGAAAACACGCAAAACAGGGGTCGTAGAATGACCCTGTGGTGACGAAACAGAAACTCAGCTTCGACGCGCAGGTCGCGGGCTTCGAGACGGTGCAACGCGCGGCGACTCGGCTGGCGGAGGCGCTGAATGCCAGCGCCCGTCCGCCGCTCCCATTGTTCCAGTCCGGGATGTTCACGGATACACCAGTCGAGGAGTTCGTCGCGGCCTTTGAACTCTCCGCCTTCGAGCGCGACCTGCTGCTGTTCCTGGCGGGCATCAACATCAATCACGCGCTCTCCGAGGTGATCGGGGTCAGTCGCGGCGGCTACGTGGATTTCGGTTCGGGGCTGGCTTTGCTGACCGAAGAGGCGTACCTCGAGCAGGCGGCGATCGCGCCGACGGGCCGCCTGCGGCGCTGGAATCTGATGCAGTTCGGGGATGACCGACCGTCGCAACCGCTGAACTTGCGACCACTGCTGATAGACGAGTGGGCGTTTCTGGCGATGATGGGGATTGTGGAGCTGGACGGGCGCTTGCTGACGGCGGTGGCCGCGCTGCACCCGTCCAACGCGCATCTCAGCGAGGCGCAGCGACGCGTGGTGGACCGGATCGCGGCGGTCGCTAGCGAATCCGCTCCGGTGCTGCAAATCGCGGGCGCAGAGACCGAGTTGCGGTTCCAGCTCGCGGCCAGCGCCGCTGGGAGTTTGCAGCGCCCGCTGTACGCGCTGGACATCGCCCGGCTCGAGGTGAGTGCGGTGGATGATTTCGCGGTGCGCTGGAACCGTTTCGCGCGGTTGAAGCGCGCGCTACTGCTGGTGGACATCGGGGATTTCAGCGTCGGTGAGACGAGCGCCGAGGACCCGAAGCTGCGGGCCGCGCGGGGCTTCGTGGCGCAGCTCGAGGGGGCGGTTTTCGTGACGACCCGACTGGCGCTGAACTGGGGGCGGGAAACCGTCAGCTTCGAGGTCAAACGCCCGACTGGTCAGGAGCAGCGCGAGTTGTGGCGGGCGCGGTTCCCCCCAAAACTCTTGAAGAATGCAGATATAGAGGGTCTGACCGGGCAGTTCGATCTGACAGGTTCGCAGATTGAACGGGTCGCCTCCGATGCCCTCGGGCGTGGCGAGAAAGATTTGGGGTCAGCCCTGTGGAACTCGAGCCTGGCGTTGTTGCGACCGCGTTTGGAGGGTTTGACCCAGCGAATCGAACCGGCCGAGCGGGCCGACTGGTCGCGGTTGATCCTGCCGGAGAGCGACCTGAACATGTTGAAACGCCTCGTGGCGCACGTCAAGCAGCGCCAGAAGGTCTACGAGACCTGGGGCTGGCAGGGCGATAGCACGCGGGGCTTCGGGATCAGTGCGCTGTTCGGCGGCCCGAGCGGCACGGGGAAAACCTTCAGCGCGGAAATCATCGCACGGGAACTCGGTGTGGATTTGCAGCGGATCGAACTCCCCAGCATTGTCTCCAAGTACATCGGCGAATCGGAGAAGCTGCTCTCTAAGCTTTTTGACGCGGCTGAGTACGGCGGCTGCATCCTGCTGTTCGACGAGGCGGACGCGATCTTCGGGAAGCGCAGTGAGGTGAAAGACAGCAACGACCGCTACGCGAATCTCGAGGTGAGTTACCTGTTGCAGCGCATGGAAGCCTTTCGTGGGCTGGTGATTTTGACGACCAACCAGGAGAGCAACATGGATTCCGCCTTTATGCGCCGCCTGCGCTTCGTGGTGCATTACCCGAACCCGGACGCGGCGGCCCGCTCCAAACTCTGGCAGGGGATTTTCCCAATCAACACGCCCACGCAAGGACTGCGCTTTGAACGCTTGGCGCAGTTAGAAGTCTCCGGCGGCAACATTCGTAACATTGCGCTGAACGCCGCCTTCAACGCCTCGAGCGAGGGTAGCCCGGTGCGAATGCGGCACCTGCACGAGTCGGCCCTCGAGGAGGTACGGAAGCTCAAACGCTTGCCGCGCGGTGGGGAATTCGATGGCTGGGCAGACTAGCCGGAGGTGGCTGGAGCGGGAGTGCAGCCGATGGGCGGGGGTTGTCAACCCAGTTTCTCCTCATTGTCGCCCCGGTTGGCACGGTAAAGTATGACGCATGGAGCGTGATTTTCTCGGGATAGGCTGGGCGTTTCCGGTGGAGGTGGACCCCAGGGGACGGATCGCGTTGTCGCGTCACGAACGCGATATCGAGCAGGCGATCCAGATGATCTTGTTGACCCCGAAGGGTCAACGGGTGATGCGGTTTGACTTCGGGTGCCAGATTCACGAGCTGATGTTCTCCCCGAGTGACGCCACGACGATGGGCTTGGCGGCGTACTACGTGGAGGAATCGCTGAAAATGTGGGAACCACGGATTCAGGTCATGGAAGTCCGGGTTCGTAACGACGACGCGAACGATGGGCGAATGTTGATTGACATTGACTACGAGATCAAGGCCACCCACGACCGCCGCAGCCTAGTGTTTCCGTTCTACCGCATCCCCGGCGAGTAAACCGGGGCGCGTTGCAATCTCGTTCAACACGACTTGAACCTCAAAACGTGATGGACCTTTGAACTGGGAGCGAAAAGGAGATCATGCCCTTACCTGACATCAACTTGGATGACCGCAAATTTCAGGACATCGTAGATCAGGCCAAACGCCTGATTCCGCGTTACACCCCGGAGTGGACCGATCACAACGTCTCTGACCCCGGCGTGGCGCTGATTGAGCTGTTCGCCTGGATGACCGAGATGGTCCTGTACCGCGTCAACCGCGTGCCGGACAAGGTACTGATTCGTCTATTAGAACTGATTGGGGCGCGCCTCGAGCCGCCCAGAGCGGCCCAGGCTCCGGTCACGTTTTACCTGTCGGCGGCCCAACCGGACGACGTGCTGATCCCGGAGGGCAGCGAGGTCGCCACGGTTCGCACCGAGAACAGCGAGGCGGTCATCTTCAGTGCTGAACGCACGCTAGCGATTCATCCGCCGCGCACCCTCGGAGCCTTCACCAGCAGCGACGGTCGCTGGGTCAATCACGATCTCAGGCAATTGGAGCTGGCCGGGAACCGCTTCGCCATGTTTGGCACACCGCCCACACCAGGGGACGCCTTTTACATTGCCCTGGAAGACGATCACAGCGATCACGTCATGTCCGTGGACGTGCAGGTGGAGATCGCAGGCGGCGCGGGTGTGGATCCAAAGCGGCCACCGTTAGAATGGCAGGTCTGGCAGGGCAACATTGCCCGCTGGGTGGCTTGCGAGGTGGAGTACGACGGCACGGGCGGTTTCAACACCTCCGGCGAAGTCATCCTGCACCTCCCCAAGATGGTCTCCGGCGCGTTTCAGAGCCTGACCGCGCACTGGTTGCGGGTGCAACTGACCCAGCCGGACGCGCAGACCGGTTCCTACAAAGTCTCCCCAGACCTGGAAGGCTTGAAGCTCGAGTCTCGAGGGGGCACGGTTACGGCCCGGCACGCGGTCACAGTGCGCGACGAGTACCTAGGTGAGAGCGATGGCACGCCGGGGCAGCAGTTCAAGCTCAGTCGCAGCCCAGTGCTGGCCCGCGATCCCGGCCGCGATCACCTGATCGTGGAGGAACCGGGGCAGCGTCCGCTGATCTGGCACGAGGTTCCCGATTTCGCGGATTCCAACGACGCCGACACGCATTTCACCCTGGACAGTTTGGATGGCACGATCACCCTGGGCCCAACGCTGCCGCAGACCAACGGGCAGGTCTACGCCTTTTCCAAGATTCCGGTCAAGGGCAGCGCCCTGAACTTCAGCCGATACCAGCACGGCGGCGGCGTGATTGGCAACGTGCCACGCGGCGCACTGAGCGTCTTGAAGGGTTCAATCCCGTATGTCGCCAGAGCCATTAATCGCGGTCCGGCGACCGGTGGTTCAAACGCCCAGGATTTGGACGACGCTAAACGCCAAGCCCCAGCCCTGCTGCGCGCCCGAAACCGGGCTGTCACTACGGACGACTTTGAGTATTTGGCGGGCCGCGTCAACGGTGTGGCTCGAGTCAAAACGCTCGGACCGGGAGAGCAACCGGGACGGCCGGGCGATCCGAAACCTGGTCAGGTCATGCTGCTGGTAATCCCGGCTTTGCAGCACCAGACGGGTCGGATCATGCCGGATGCCCTGACCTTACCCGCCGATTTAAGAGCCGCCGTGTTCGCGGCGCTCAACGACAAGCGATTGATCGGCACAGTCTTGGAGGTGCGCGCCCCGCAGTACATCTGGGTCAGCGTGCAAACCAAGTTGCGCCTGACCGAACGCGCCACCGATCCCGGCATCGCCCTGGAAACCAGAGCGGCCGCTGAGGCGGCGCTGTACCACTACCTGAACCCATACGTCGGCGGTCCTCGAGGTGAGGGTTGGGCCTTTGGGCGCGACCTGCACACCTCGGAGCTGTACGCCTTGTTGCAGCGCGTTCCCGGTGTGGAAATCGTGGAAGAGGTCCTGGTCGGTCTGAGCGTTCCAGGCTCGAGCGTGCCACCAACCCCAGCCCCGGCCCGTCTGACCCTGGCTCGAGACGCGGTAATCGTCTCGGACACGCATCGGGTGACGATTCTGTAAGGGAGTAAACCTCGAGATAAAAAGCCGTTTCTTACTCGAGGCTTGGTTCTCTTCACGTCCTACTGATAACGGCACGATTCGGCTACCAGAGGCGTGCGTCACAGACACTCTATTGCCTTAAAACGTGAACCTGACCATGCCGAACTCAGTAGAGTAGCGTCCGGGTCGTTGCGCCACGAAATGAGTGATCTCCCCTCGAGTCTCCGCCATTCGGCTGGTTATGTTTTACCGCCTCGGGCGTAGATTACCCGTGTGAGTGAACGCGCTGGTAGGCCCCGCAACCGCCCGAGCAATTCCCCGATCGAAGCGAAAGTTCCACCGGCGGCGCTGCTGCGCGATCTATCCGCCACGTTGCGTCTGTTCTTCGAGGCCAGCCCCGGTCAGGCGGTCGTGATCGTCGTCTCGAGCGTGGCGCAGTCTTTGCTGCCCGCTGCCGGGTTGTATGTCGGGAAACTGCTACTGGATGCGGTGGCAGCAGCCGTGCAGGGAAAGTTGACGGGTGGCTTCAACGAACTGGCGAGCCTGCTGGCGTTACAGGTCGGGATCGGTGTGCTCGGAACCCTGCTGGGGGCGGTCCAGAACGCCTCGCGGGATTTACTGGGCGACCGCCTTCAGAACCGCATCCACCGCCGCATCCTGGAGAAAGCTTCGACCCTCGAGTTAGAGCAATTTGAAAACTCGGAAACCTATGACGTGATGCTGAACGCCACGAACGAGGTTGGAACGCGGCCGTTAGGGGTGGCGACGCAGATGATCGGGTTGGTGCAAGCCTTGATCGTGCTGCTGTCCATCGGAACCCTGCTGGCGCAGCTCGGTTGGGCGGTCGTGCCGCTGGTGCTGCTGAGCGTCGTGCCGGGCGTGATCGTTTCCAACCGGTTCGGGTTTGAAAATTACCGCATGATTCGCCGCCGCGCCCCGGACGCTCGAGCGCAAAACTATTTATCCCAGGTGCTGCTGTTGGAAGATTATGTCAAGGAGGTGCGGATTTTCGGTTTCGAGCCGTACCTGCTGCAACGCTGGCAGGCGTACTACGAACGCTTCCGGGCGCAACTCGTACCAATGGTCGTGAAGCGCGGCGGGTGGAGCGTCGCGGCGTCTCTGGCCTCGGCCGGACTGCTGGCGCTGGCGACGCTTCAAGTATTGTCCAGGGCGGCGGTCGGCGCGATCACGGTCGGCGATTTCAGCCTGTTCGTCGGCGGCATCGCGCAGGTGCAATCGCAGTTCTCGACGCTGCTGGCGGGGTTCAGCGGGATTTACCAGAGTCTGCTGTACATGCACAACCTGTTTGAATTCCTAGAGCTTCCGGCTCGAGACTTGGACGCGGGCGAGACTTGGACGGGTCCGATTGACACGATCGAGTTTCAGGACGTGGCATTTCGCTATCCGCTGACTGGCAAAGACGTGCTGAAGGGCGTCTCGTTCAAGATCGCCAAGGGTAACGCGCTGGCGCTCGTCGGGGAGAACGGCGCGGGCAAGACCACGGTCGTGAAACTCTTGACGCGACTCTACGAACCGAGCGCCGGGCGCATTCTGTTAAACGGTCTCGAGGCGAGCCGTTTCTCACCGCGCAGCGTGCAAAAGGAAATGAGCATTATCTTTCAGGATTACGGGCGCTATCAGATGACCGCCCGCGAGAACATCGCCATGAGCGACCTCTCCGGTCTGGACGACGAAGCCGCGCTGGAACGGGCGGGCGCTCGAGCGGGCGCGAACGAATTTGTCGCAGAACTCCCGAAGGGTCTGGACACCATGCTCGGGCGGATGTTCGAGGGCGGACGGCAATTATCGGGCGGGCAGTGGCAACGATTGGCGCTCAGCCGCCTGTACTTCCGCGATGCCAGCGTGATCGTCTTCGATGAACCGACTGCCGCACTAGACGCGCAAGCCGAGTTTGAAGCGATTCAGGCCCTCCGCGAGCAGGTTCACGACCGCATCGCGGTGCTGATCTCGCACCGCTTCAGCACGGTCCGATTGGCGGATCAGATCGTCGTCTTGGAGGATGGCGTCGTGACCGAATCGGGATCGCACGAGGCACTCTTAGTCCAGGGTGGCACGTACTCGAGCCTGTTTCGGTTGCAAGCCAGAGGCTACCAGCTCGGGGAAGCCTTACCCGCCGATTGAGACGGTCAGGCGTAGGCGCACACCGTTGGACACTGAGAAATGTTCCGCACCTGCTCCGGGGAATCTCGAGCCATGCAGCGTTCGTGTGTGGCGGATCATGTTTTCATAGTTAATCGTCCAGTCATGGCCCGGTATGCCCCAGCAGATTACCCAACGGGCTGTTGCGGTTCTGCCGTCACACCCATCTCAATTCGCAGCTCGAGCCTGAGACGGTTCTGGTTCGAATCAAAACGTTTTTTACCTCGAGTTGCTTATAGTGAGTTCATGCCAGACGAACCCGAATTCACCGAGGGCGGCCAACCGATCTATCGTCACGAGGACAAGCCCAGGGACTGGACGCCCGCCGAAACCGTGGGTGAGGATGGGTACAATCAAAACGTTTTTTACCTCGAGGCGACATCTATCGTTTGACCGTGGGTGAGGATGGGTACAAGACGCTCGAGGCGCATTTTGAACGGTACCTCGGTGGGACCAGCACCGTCTTTCACGAATTGATCTCTGACTTGGTCCACATTGACGTGTACTTCTTTCCGCCGACCTCGGAGCGCGATTTCACGGTGCTGACCACGGTTGGTATGAGCGCCCTGCCGATGCAGACACCGCCCGGCGCGGAGGACACGCGTTTTGCGGAACTCGTGATCGCGCTGCCCGGAGAGTGGCCGATCAGCCAGGAGGCGTTTGAGAACGATGACAATTACTGGCCAGTGCGTTGGTTGAAGCAACTGGCGCGCTTGCCGCACGAGTACCAAACCTGGTTGTCGTTCGGTCACACCGTCCCGAACGGCGATCCGCCCGAACCGCTGGCTTCCAACACGGACCTGAGCGGCGTGGTGTTGCTGCCCCCGATTCTTTTCGGTGACGACTTTCCGACGGTCACGCTCCCCGATGGAACGCTGATTCACCTCTGGGCGGTCATCCCGCTGTACCCCGAAGAGATGGACTTGAAGCTCCGCGAGGGCGTCGAGGCGCTCTACCCCGGCTTCGATCAATACCATGTCAGTGAACTGCTGGACATCAATCGTCCGAACATCGTGCAGCCGGTCAAGAAAAAGAGTCTGTTGAACCGATTCTTCAAACGCTAGAACATCCATTCGCGGGCTGCCGTCTACGCGTATCGTGTCGGTTGTGACCACGAAGTCAGTTACCAGCAAATCGAGCAGTCGGCGAGGAGAGCGGCGGGATAAACGGCGGCAAGAGATTTTGGACACAGCCAGCCGACTCTTCACGCAGCTTGGGTACGAGAACGTGACCTTGCGAGCCATCGCCGAAGAGTTGGGGTACGCCCACGCGACGCTGTACCGCTATTTTCCTGACAAGTCACACCTCTTGGCTGAAATCTGCCGTGAGACCTTCGACCTCTTGCTCTCAGAGTTCGATGCCATCGCCGCGTCGTTCCCGGACCCGGCCGAGCGCCTCTTCCAGACCTCTCGAGGCTTCGTTCGTTTTGGGTTATCGCACCCGCAACATTTCAGGATCGTTTTCTTCGGGCCCGATGACCGCCAGGGAATTCGCGCTGGGGATTACATCAACCAGATCGGCCGCCCGCTGTTCGAGCGTGTGGTGGAGATTTTCCGGGCGTGCGCCCAAGCGAGCGGTCTGAGCGAGGGCGATCAGCTCCTAGATGCCCATACCTGGTGGTCGTCCATTTTTGGCTTGACCCAGGTGCTCATCACCCAGGGAAACCTGCCGAACGTACCACCGCCCGAGCGCGTCCTCGAGCGTTCAATTGCGATCATGTGGGCTGGTTTGAGGGCTGCGCCTCTGAAGCCCGCACAGAGTATGAACGTTAACTCGAGCATCAAAGATTAAACTTCGACGAACGTCCGACGCAGACTTTGAGCATTCGCCGTACCACCGCTCGTTCTCGAGGCCTCGTTGAGGTTCGAGAGAAGCACAAGATTTGCTTTTACGCCAGCCTCTGGATTCAGGTGAGGACTTCGACTTTTGCGAGGCGTCTATCAGATTGTCACGCTCAAGCTGCGAACTGACGTTGCGAGGAGCGACCGTGAGACAAACGAGATTGTCGTTCTCGAGCCGTAGCCGGTTTGCAAACACTCATACGCTACTTTTGAGGCAGAATAATAGTATTGGACACATTGCAACCATTGGTCATTTTCTGTTAGAGTCCATCGGTTGAACTCGTACCGTCATTCGGGTCAATTCCCTCATCAGCCCTGCCAACAACAGAATCGGAGCACAGCTATGGACACCAGAATCGCAGTGGCGGGAGCCACCGGAAACCTCGGTAAGCGGATCGTTAAATCTCTCGCTACCAACGGAGCCAAGGTCGTGGCCCTGGCTCGAGTCGGCACGGATGCAGAGAAGCTGAAAGAACTCAGCGATCTCGGTGCGGAAGCCGTCACCATCAACCTGAACGACGTGGCAGCCTTGAGCCGCGCTCTGGAAGGCTCGAGTTGCGTTGTCTCCGCGCTTCAGGGCTTACGCGATGTCATCGTGGGCACGCAGTCGGTCCTGCTAGACGCCGCGCTGATGGCGGGCGTGCCGAGGTTCATCCCATCAGATTTCTCGACCGATTTCACCAAGCTGACGCCCGGTGAGAACCGCAATTTTGACTTGCGCCGCGAATTTCACGACCGCCTTGATACGGCTGCCATCGCGGCCACCTCGATCTTTAACGGCGCGTTCGCCGATATTCTCCACTACGACCTGCCGCTGCTGAACACCAAAACGAAGACGGTCGGTTACTGGGACAGCCCCGATCTGCCAGTTGATTTCACCACGATGGACGACACGGCCGCCTATACCGCTGCCGCCGCACAAGACGCGAATACCCCTCGCGCCCTGCGAATCGCTAGCTTCCAGGTCAGCCCGAACGACCTATTGCGCTTCACCGCTGAGCGGTCGGCTGCGCCGTACAAACTGGTGCGGCTGGGCAGCCTGGAAGAGTTGCGCGAGTCCAACAAGCGGGAGCGGGCCGCCCATCCAGAGGGCGAGAGCGACCTGTACGCGAGTTGGCAGCAGGGTCAGTATTTGCAGAGCATGTTCAGCGCTCACCACGAATCGCCCGATAACGGTCGCTACCCCGACCTGACTTGGACGCCGCTCGAGGCCGTGATTCAGCCTTGAGTACCCTTCCTGTCCCGACCTGACCTGACACGACCTGTCCCGACACGAACTGTCACGCGAGCCGTCAAACGAAAACCGCCCTGGGCAGATAGGCGCTGACCACCCAGTTCGGTTGATCCACAATCTCGGAGATTTTCAGGTCCACCGCGACGCTGCATAACAGGTACGCCTCGAGCGGTGAGAGTTTATAGCCCCGCGTCAAGTGGTCAATCATTTCCATCGTCGCGTCCCTGGCGGCTTGAAACAGATCCGGTCCAATCCCAGTGGTGCATTCGTAGCCCTTGGCGTCGTTGTGGCGCGTGACCGGGCCGGGCGTGACAAAGCGCGGAAAGCGGTAATTGGCAGCCTTGACCAGATTGAAGCGCAGGGTGATCTCCATCGGGCTTTCAATCGCCGTGCCGCAGACCTCACCGTCACCCTGCGCGGCGTGCGTGTCCCCGACGCTGAAAAGTGCGCCGTCCACCTCCACGGGTAAATACAGTTTCGTACCCGCCGATAGGTCGCGCACGTCTAGGTTGCCGCCGACGCGACGCGGCGGGACGACACTGTGCAAGCCAGCCTCGGCGGGCGCGACCCCAATCACCCCTGTGAACGGCTTGATCGGCACGTGAACCATGCCCGGCAAGAAATTCGCGGCCGTGACATCGTGCTCAGAAACGATCAGATACGGTTCCGGGAACTGATCCGCCAGCAAGCCGAAGCCGGGGATGTTGGCCGTCCAACCCCAACCGGACGTGCGGAACTCCAGGAGTTCCACCTCGAGCGCATCGCCGGGTTCTGCGCCTTCAATGAAAATCGGACCCGTGACCGGATTGACCCTATTGAAATCCAACGCCTTCAAATCCTCGAGCGTGGCCGCCCGGTGCAACTGCCCGCCGCCCGCGTCCAAGATCTCAAACGACAGGGTGCTGCCGGGTTGAATGCGCTGCGCGGGCGCGAGCGCGTTGTCCCAGCCCTGATGATGGCTGTGAATCGTCTGCCACGGGTGACTGTGCTGATGGTCGGACATGGGATTCCCTTCTGGCGATTGGCTCGAGCTATCGTGCGTTAGGTTGCCCTGCGGTAGGTGCCTTGTGGCGGGACTTGTTATGAGAGCGTCCGCTCGAGGACAGGGTTCTACCACCCTCGAGCGATTGCTACTCGAGCCTGATTATTTGACGCTCAGGCGTTCGTACGCGATGTTGTGAATCGGGTCAATCAGGTCGGTCGCGGCTCCCACCAGGCGCTCGCTGTGCATGGTGTACCGCACCTCGTTGAACATCGGAATCCAGACGGCCTGATCCATCAGCTTTTTGAAGACCTTCTTGTATTCTCCCAAGCGCTTCTCACGGTCGGCCAGGCTCGTCATTTGATCGGCTTTGGACGCGATCGCGTCCAGGCTCTTGTCACAGGTGAACGGCCAGTTCCAGCCGCCCTGAATGGCACTCCGGCAGGACAGGATCGGCCAGTAGAAATCTGAGGGATCGGGGTAATCCTGCGTCCAGGCCATGCCGCCCGACCAAACCAGCGGCGCGGTCTTCGGTGTGCCAGAGGCTTCAATAACCGTGCTGGCCGCCTGCGACTTCAACTCAATTTTAATCCCGACGGCCGCCAAGTCCTGCTGGATGCTCTGCGCGATGCGCGGGTTGGGATCGGTCGAATTGGTGTACATGACGCTGCTGAACCCCTTGGCGAACCCGGCCGCCTTCAAGAGCACCCTGGCCTTCTCCGGGTTGTAGCTGTACCCCGCGTAACTCGAGTCGTAGCCGGGCATCTTCGGCGGCAGGATTTGCGTGGCGACCAGGCCGCGCCCATTGATGATCTTCAGGACTTTCTTCTTGTCAATCGCGTAGTTCAGCGCTTGCCGGACGCGCACGTCGGTGAAGGGCTTCAGTCCCGTGTTGATAGAGACATAGGTCGTGTTGACCAGCGGCGTGCTGACGATCAGGCTTTTCAGTTTCGGGTCGGCTTGGGCTTGCAAGAAATTCGCGGGCGGTACCCCGTCGCCCAGCAGGTCCACCTCGCCGCGTTGCAAGCCCAGGTACGCGACGCTCGGGTCTTGCCCGACCTTGACTGTGACCTTGTCCAGCTTTGGCAGGTCTTTCAGGAAGTAATTCGGGTTTTTGACGAACACCAGTTCCTGCCCGGTCGTCCAGCTTTGCAGCGTGAACGGGCCGCTGCCGACGGGCTTGCGACCCCAGTCCGCACCCGCTTTCACGACCTCTTCCTTCGGAACGATGAAGGCGAAGTTCGTGGCCAGCACGTTCAGAAACGCCGCATTGGGTTGCGACAGCGTGACCTTGACGGTCGTCGGGTTGATGATCTTGACGCCAGTCAACTCCTTGGCTTTGCCCGCACTCCACGCCTCTGAGCCTGCGATGTCCGCGAAAAAGCCCGCGCCGGGCGATTTGGCTTTCGGGTCCAGCACGTGCTCCAGGGTGTATTTCACGTCAGAGGCGTTCAAGATGCGCCCGTTGCTGAATTTCACGTCGGTACGAAGTTTGAAGGTGTACGAGCGCCCACCGTCCCCGACCGTCGGCATACTCGCGGCGATCCGAGGCTCCAAATCGGTCGTGCCGGGTTTGTAATCCAGGAGCGCATCGAAAACCATCTTGATCGCGGGCCAGTTCTGCCAGTCGTAGCCGACCTGCGGGTCCAGCGTGGCGATATCGTCCTTGTACGCGATTATCATGGCGCGTTCCGAGGTTTGTGCTCGAGGGGCGACGGTCAGGGCGGCGACTCCGGCCAGGGCGAGCAATCCGATTGCGGCACGTTTCATAGAACCTCCACGGGCGATGCTGGCGAACGGTAATACGGTGCGACTGAAGTTCAGCGAATCTGTGCGGGTGGCCTCCTTGCAATGGGTGGGTAGTCTCGAGAGGTTGATGGGCGGTGGGTATCTAAGCGGGTATCTAAAGGGTGTGCGAGCCAGCGCTGGCTCTGGGGTTCATCCTGGACTCGAGCTTTTACGACGCTGGTGTGAACACGTTTCCGAAGTTAGTTCTTGACGCGGTTGTCCATTCGATTTCAGGTTGAGTGTCAGGGCGTTGACCTGTCGGTCACAATCTCAGCTCGAGATTCATCTTCAACACGTTGGCTTCCAGACCATCAGATTGATTTGAGTGCTCTGTCGTAACGCATTTAGTCATACCGCACTCAGTCATACCGCACTCTCGGGTCGGCCAGCGGGTAGCTCAGGTCGGCGATTAAATTGCCCAGCACGATCATCACGGCGCTGAGCTGTACCACGCCCAAAATCACCGGAATATCCACGACGCGAATCGCGTCCCAGGTGAGCTTGCCAATGCCTGGCCAGCCGAAGACGCTCTCCACGACGACCGCGCCGCCCATGAAAACCCCAATATCGGAACCGATCATGGAAATGACCGGAAGGAGAGCGTTCTTCAACGCGTGCTTCAAAACGAGCGTTCCAGCCGTCACCCCTTTGGCGGCGGCGGTTCGCACGTAATCCTGACCCAGCACCTCGAGCATCTCGGAGCGCACGACGCGGGCGTACCAACCCGCCCCGCCGATCCCGAGGGTCAGTGCGGGCAGAATCAGGTGCGGAAGCGTGCCGTACCCGCCGAGGGGAAAGACCGGCAGCGTGAAGGCGAACAGGTACAGCAAACCAAGCCCGAGCACGAATTGCGGAATGCTGATTCCAACGAAGGCTGACCCCATTGAAACGCGATCCCAGACCCCGCCCGGTTTCAGCGCCGCCAGCACCCCGGCGGGCACGCCGAGCAGCACCTCGCACAGTACACCGCCGAGCATCAGCAGCAAGGTCGCGGGCAATCTCGAGAATAAAAGTTCGGTGATGCTGGCGCTCTGCTTGTACGACCGCCCCAGGTCGCCGCGCAAGAGTTTGGACAAGTAGAGCGTGTACTGCGTCAGAAACGGACGATCCAGCCCGAGTTCGTGACGGATGCTATTAACCGTTGCCACGCTGGCGCTCGGACCGGCGACCATGCGGGCCGGATCGGCGGGCAGCAGCACGCCGAGGGCAAACGTCAGAAACGAGACCGCCAGCAGTACCAGCGCCCCCTGCACCCCACGCTCCAACAAGAACCGCATCACAACCCCACGCGACTCGAGCGGCTGGACGGGTCCAGGGCCTCGCGCAGACCCTCGCCCAGAAGGTTGAAGGCCAGCGCGGTCAGCAGAATCGCCAATCCGGGAAACACCACCAGCCACGGCGCGAGCGTGAAGTACGTCTGCGATTCGTTGATGATCCCGCCCCACGAGGGCGTGGGCGGTTGCACCCCGACGCCCAGAAAGGACAGTGTCGCCTCGAGCATGACGCTGGTGCTAATCCCCAGCGTCCCCCAGACAATCGTCGTTGGAATCAGACCCGGCAGCACGTGACGCAGCAAGACTCTAGTCTGACTGGCCCCTAAACTTTGCGCAGCCGTGACGTACTCGCGGGTTTTCAAGGCTAAGACCTGCGAGTTCACGACCCGCGCCAATCCAACCCAGTTCAAGAGCGCGATCACCAGCGCCACGATCCACAGGCTAGGTTTCAGAATCGCCGTCAGCGCAATCGCCAGGAGCAGCACCGGAAAAGCCGTCATCAGATCGGTGAAACGCATCAGCAACGCGCCGAGCCAGCCGCCGTAAAAGCCCGCCAGCAACCCGACCGCCAGTCCGATCAGCACCGCCGCGCTGTTCGCCACCAACCCGACCAACAGGCTGACCTGCGCACCCCAGATTACCCTGGATAGCAAATCGCGCCCCAGCAAATCTGTACCCAGTGGAAAGACAGCACTCGGGGCGACCGGCGCTCCAGCGTCGCTCAAACCCTCCGGAAAGCTCATCGCCGGGTCTCGAGGGGCCAGCCACGGTGCGGCTGCGACTGCCAAGACCAACGCGGCGATCACGACGAGCGCCACGATCACGCCCGGATCGCGCCAGAATCGTTTCCAACGCGGTGCGAGTCGCCTCTGATACGGCGCGACGCTTGAGGAGACGACCATGAACGAGTCTACCAACCGCACCGCTGGAAAGTCCAAGCGTCGGGGCTGCCTCTGGCACGGTAACAATCGGTGAAAACGAAAGCAGGGCGAGGGGATTGTTCACCCTCGAGTTCTGCCAGTTCGGGCTGGGATCGAAAGGCTCAAGATGGATGCTCGCCGGAGTCGCTGTCGCAACGCTCTCCGAGCCTGACGGTTGCGCCCCAGACGATATCGCTCGAGGTGTACCCGTTACTTGCCCGCCAAGAACTTCAGCGCCACCGCGTTGAACTTGTCCGGCACTTCGTCGTACGGAATCGCTCGAGCGCGCAGGATTGTGAACGGAACCGGGCGACGCTCCAGGTACTCGCTGGCTTGCGTGATCGGCGTGAACAGATCGTCCGTGCCCCAGACCAGATGCGTCGGTTGCGTCAACTTGGGCCAGTACGGCTCGGCCGGTTGCGACAGCAGTCCCGAAAAGAACGAGAACGGCGCGTACGCCTTGTTCGGACCGGCCAGATTGTCGCGGTAAATCTTCGTCAGTTCCGGTGTGACCTTATTGGCGTCCAAGTAGACATAGAAGTTCAGAAAGAAATTCAGCCCGCCGTCCGTGTCCAGAAGGTTGAAGACCAGCCCACCCAGCGGCGTCTCTGCGAACTGCTTGTACCGCGCCTCATCGCGTGCGCTGTTGCCGCCGAACAGGGTCATGTTGTCGTTCGCGGCGTTCGCCAGTCCGTACCCGGACGGGTTGGACAGTAAGAGCCGCGTGATGAGCGCGGGTTGCTCCGCCGCCAGTCGGATCGCGTAATCCGCGCCGTAACTGCCCGCCACGATCATTACGGGTTCTCGGATCACGGTCTTGATGAATCCTTCAATCACGGCCACGTATAAGTCATTGGTGTATGCCCCGGCTCGAGCACCACTGCGCGCAAAACCTGGAAAGTCGAAGGCGTACACCCGATGCTCCCGACTGAGCGCCAGCGTGTTGTTGCGCCACAAGTGGCTGCTGTTGCCCGCCCCGATGCCGTGAATCATCAGCACCGGCGAGCCGCTGCCGCCGGACTCGTAGTACACCCGCTCACCGGCCAGTTCCACAAACGCGCTCGAGGTCATGCCGGGCAAGCGCGGTGCGGTCGCGGCATCCGAAGCGTTCGGGCGTCCGGGGGTACTCAGCGGCGCACACGCGGTCAACGCCAGCGCGAGGGTCAGCAACAATTTTTTCATCTGCCGCCATTCAACTCTGCCTGAGCCGAGAACACAGCGCCGGGGCTGACACATCAGGGGTCTCGAGGAGAATCGTGCCCCTTGAGTAATAGATGCTGTCAGGAGGCGACACCTTTGTTGCCTCCCAGACGTACCAGGTCTTAGACCTCGAGCCTGCCGAAGTAATGCCGCACCCAAGGTTCCAGCCTGTGATCCTGCTGCCACGCCTCGAGCGTCCACCACAGGTAACGCAGTGCGATGTAACGGGCTGCCACGCGGTACCGTTCAGCGAAATCGTCTCGTGAGATCAGCACGCCTTGCGTCTCGAGCGCCCGTCGGTAGTGTTCCGCCAGCTCGAGGGTGAAGAAGTGATGCGGTACATCCAGGTAGAACGGCGCGAGGTGCGCCGTGCCCCAATCCACGAATGCGACTCGTCCGGGTGGCACCAATACATTGCCGGGATTGATATCGCTGTGCGTCAAGGTCAGCGATGTCCCCTCAGCGTAGAGCGCTGTCATCTCCGCGAGGACCGAAGCGGCAACTGCCTCGACTCGAGGAATAGCCGCGCCAAAAGTCGTCACGAAGTCCTGCTGTCCCAGCGCTCGCTCCCAGGCGGGTCGCCAGAACTTCTTTTCAATATAAGCGCGGTAGTACGCCTCATTAGCTCGAGGCAACCAGTCCAAATCCGCCCCAAGGTTGCGAGCATGAATGCCTGCCAGTCCCGCCGCTTCACCGGTCCAGACTTCCTCGCTGCATTCCGCCAGTGAGTTCGGACGCGTTTCGTCGCCCAGATCCTCCAGGCAAATCAGCGTCTCCCCGGTTCCAGCCTGCTCGAGAGCACAGTGATACGGCAAACAGGCGTGACCCTGAGCGGTCAGCCAAGTCAAGACCCGATCCTCGAGTGGGGACGATTCTTTAACAATCAAAGAGCTAGCTTGACCGGTGCTGAGCCGGAGTCGGAAGCGTTGAACTTTGGAACCCGATAGACCGCCCTTGAGCGTCTCCGAACCAGTGATTTCAAATTCTGCTGTATTAGAGATAAAACGCCTGATAGTAGTCTCGAGTAAGCGCGTGATGGTTTGAGCCATAGATTCCTCCACTGTAAAAAGACGATAGATCACCGACCCTCGAGGGTTGCGCCCGTGAGGGTGTGAATGAGCTTCGCTTTCAGTACAGTGTCAGAATGCGTTTCACGGGGTCACGATAGCGGCGTGCCCTCGGGAGGCGCATCTGCCAAATGGGTTAAAGACTGCTAAAGCAACACAAGCGCACGTCCAACCCGCCTTGGGTGACGTGACTCGTTTCCACGCGCATTCCGTCCAGCCCGGCGCGAAAGGCTCGCCAGAGTTCAGCGGACGGACACAGGCAAAACCCGGTTAGCCCCCCACCGCCCTGGTTCGCCTCGAGCGCCCATGCCCTTACGGACTGCCCAAGGCGTGTGTACAAGGCTTCCATGTCCGACTCTTGCGCCAGTCGCAAGCCGTAGGGCGGGTGCAACGGCAGCAGCGTGATCGCGCCTGGGGGTGAAATCCGTTCGGCTGGCACGCTGAACACATCCGCCAACAGCGTCTCGAGGGTCGAGAGATTCACGCCTTCCTCCTCTAATAACGCTGAGACGTTCTGGACGTTCGCCTCGAGTTCCTGGAATTGGCGCGGATGGTTCTCAATGAAGGTAATCGGCGGTAGGTGCGCCTCTTGCGCGGCTCGCACCACGCGCCGCCACCACCATTGCAGGTTCGCGTCGCTGGGGGTGAGTAAACGCTGCCAGGAGCGCATCGCGCCCCAAATCGCGGGCGGCAAGCCGAACAGCGCGTGCCAGGCTTCCACGCCTAAGGTACCACTGCCCGCGAACGGCACGGTGATCTGCGTCGCCTCAAAGGTGCGCGGTTCAAACGCGGCCAAGCGTTGCAGCGCTGACGCCGCCAGGTCCTCGCGCAAGCTCGCCAGGGTTCCGGTCGTAGCTCGCCAGCCGCGCTTGTGCAGCGCGTCGTTCCCCAAGCTGACCCGCACCCGCAAGTGATCCGCCCCGGTTTCCAGCTCCAGCCGCGTGAACGGTTGCAACTTGCCGGTCTCGAAGCCTCGAGCTGCGAAAAATTCCTCTGCCACCCGCTGCAAGCGTCCCGCGTGCGGCAGGGCACCGCCCGCCGCCTCGGTGTGAATCTCTAGCGCGTCGCCGTCCGGTAGTAAACCCTGCCACGGCAAGCCCGCCAGCGCGAACGGCACGTCGTCCCAGTCGCGCACCGTCACGGCCGGAAATGCCAGTCGCACGTCATGCACGGTGCTCCCTCGAGCCGCGAGTTCACAGGCCAGCTCCCACGACGCGCCGCGCACGCGGACGAAGCCTCGAGCGGCCACGGCGGTGGCGGCGAATTTGTGTGGCTTCCACGGGTCCTTGATGATCTGGGTTGCCTCCGCCGCGACTTCGGGCAGGGTACCCGGTGCGCCGTACAACTCCAGGGTTTGCGGACGGGCGGTCAGCGGATTCACGAAGCCTGAGCCTACACCGTGATTCGATCAAAACCTCCCTGAGTCGCGGGTGTGCGACTTAAGTGGTTGCGGTCAAGCTCACAGCCGGTCCAGCACCCGCGTGACTTCCCGTTCGACGAAACTCGAGAGCGGATTGTACAACCCCAAGAAGAGGCGCAACATGCCCGAACCGTCAATCACGGCGGTCGAGGTCGGTACGCCATCAACCGCGAGGGGCTGCTGACGCTATGGGAGCAGCTCGAGAGCAAATGGACGTTCGGCGGAGATGATGCTGAAAATGATTTGTGCTCTCGAGTCGGTTGGGCGTGATGCCTGAATCGCCTACCGGATGATTGCGGTAGATACAGTATTTTATTTTATTCTCTAACACTCGAGTCACCGGGGCTGAACCTAGTCCTCCACAAGCAATGAGCGGGAAGACACGTGTCTTCCCACTCATTGCAATCAGATTTGAGTTTAGTGGTGACCGCCGTGGTCTTCGCCACCGCCGTTTCCGCCCCCACCCGTACCGCCGCCTTCGTTGCCGCCCTCGTGCTCGTTCTGATCCTCGAGCCTGACTTTACTGGCCGTCAGAATTTTTGTGGCGGCGTCCAAGCTACCCTCGACCTCGACGAAATCCCCATTCTTCAAACCCGTAGGCAGGCTGCAAGGGGCGGCGCAGTTGACCGTGTTCCCCGCGAGGGTGAAGCTCGTGGCGCTGAGATTGCTAATTGCGCCTTTAAATTCAGCCTCGTGCCCTTCAGTCTCCTCGAGCCTGACCTTGGTGGCGGTCAGAATCTTGGTGGTGGCATCGAAGCTGCCTTTGACTTCGACCAGATCGCCGTTTTTCAGACCCGTCGGCAGGGTGCAGGGTGCGGCGCAATTGACGGTGTTCGCCCCCAGCGTGAAGCTCGTGGCACTGAGATTAGTGACTGCGCCTTTGAATTCGGTGTCGTGCTCCTCACCGTCCTCACCGAGTTCCGGCCCGGATTTCACCTCGATCTTCGTGGCGGTCACGTTGCCCGTGGCATCGGTGCTGCCGGTGACTTCCACAAAGTCACCAACCTTGATGTCGGAGAGCGTGTGCGAGCTGGTCGGTTGATCGTCGTCGCCATCGCCGCCGACATCGAAGCGGGTGGTGCTGGTCACGGTCACGGTCTTGCCCGCCACGACAATGGTTTTGGCGGTCACGTCTATTTTTTCAACCGCGCCCTTCAACTCGAGCCTGACATTGATCTCGGTGGCCTCGTCCTTATTCGTGGCCGTGACTTCCACCTTCTGGCCAACGCTGAGCGCGTGTTCGTTGGCATCGGAGCCATTGACGCGAACCCGCGATGACTGTTGCCCCTGGGCCCGGTCACTCGCGGTGGAGAGCGCGGCGCTGGAAAGCGTCAAGCGCTGCCCGGACACGGTGATGCTCGAGCGATTCGCGCCCATCGCGGTGATCGTGCCACTGACGGTGCGGGTTGCGGTGGGAACCACCACGCTGTTACACGAGGCGAAGCTGACCATGAGAGCGGCCGCGCCGATTAGACCTTGAACCGTTTTCGCTGTTGACATAGTGCTCCTCTGGTTCCCACCACGATTGCATCAGCACCTCTTAGAAGGTGGGGGTGAAGGTACCGATGTCGAACGAGGGGCAGTATCCGGGTTGGAGCTTAAACGAACGTTAAAGCTGACCGCTCGAGTCGAGCTGAAAGATTTTATTTGGGATGACGTGTTGTATGTCGTATTGGTCAGCGGCGACGAACTGAATGAAGGCTCAAAATTTGCGGCGCTACTCGAGGTGGATTGACGGCAGATACCGATTGGATCTCGGACAGTTGCAGGAAATTTGTTTTCTTGCTCGAGTCACAAAAAAGCGGCGGGCTTCGTGCCCGCCGCTTTGAAAACGTCAGCTCAGAATTTGGACCAGAGAAGCTGGTTCGTGACCTCGTGATGGAACTGAATCTCTGGAACTTTGATGATCGCGCCGAGCGCTTTGGCGCAGCGGTCGGCCTGCATCAGTTTCAGATCCACGAATTTCTGCTGGACCTCGCCGCCCAGGAAGCCGCTGATGTACTTGCTTTTCTCAAAGCTGCCGATCGCATCATAAATATTATCCGGCAAGTAACGGCTCTTGCTGGTGGCCTTGCGCTCGTCCAGCGGGCCGTTGATGCCGGTGTTAAACAGGCTGTAAAAGGTCAGGTACGGGTTGGCGTCTGGCGCGACCGAACGTACCTCTACGCGGGCAGATTTCTCGTTGCCAATCGGCACGCGCACCATGCTGCCACGATCTACAGCGGACGCTTTGATCTGGTTCGGGGCTTCAAAGTGCGGGTCCAGACGGCGGTAGGAATTCACGCTCGAATTCAGCACCAGGCACAGGTCCAGGGCGTTCGTCAGGATGCGGTTGATGAACTCCCAGCCGAAGCCCGATAGTCCCTCGCGGCCCTTGGCGTCGTACATCATGTTCTTGCCCTTTTTGGAGAGGGACATGTTGGTGTGCATACCGCTGCCGTTGACGCCGGTCACGGGTTTCGGCAGGAAGCTGGCGGTCATGTCCATCCGGGCCGCGACCTGACGGGACAGGAGTTTGTAAAGCTGGACCTGATCGGCGGCCACCAAGGCTTCGGTGTAGGAGAAGTTCATTTCAAACTGGCTCGGCGCGACTTCGGGGTGATCCTTTTCGTTTTGGAAGCCCATTGCGCGTTGCACCTCGGCGGCCGCGTCTATGTAGAGGCGCAGCACATCACCGGGCAAGGAGTTGTAATAGCCGCCCTCGGAGGCGTACTCGAAGCTCGAGGTCTGATGATAGTGGCGCTCGGCGTCGCGGCCCTTGAACAGGAAGCCCTCGATCTCCGTGGCGACATTCGCTACGATGCCATCCTTCTTGTACAAGGAGGCCGTAAATTCCTTCAGCCGGGCGCGCATGTCGGCGTCGTAGGCGCTACCGTCCTTCTCGCGGACCTCAGAGAAAACCAGCACTTTGCCGGGTCCAAAAATATCGGCGGGCAACCAGTAGAAGGCGGGCCAGTCAATCGCCAGCCGCAAGTCGGATTCGGATTGCGCGGTGAAGCCACGAATGGATGAACCGTCGAAGGTCAGATTATCGGCGCTTTTCAACAAGAACTTCTTGTCGTAATCCAGCATGTGCAGCCTGCCCTCCAAGTCGGAGAAGCAGACGGTCACGGCTTTGATGCCCTTTTCGTCGGCCAGGTACTTCATGCGTTCTTCCTGAATCTTGCCCGCGTCTTTGCGCGACAACCGATCTTCCTTGGCTTGAAGATTGAGTTCTTCCAGTTGCTCGTAGGGCATCTCGAGAAAATCGCGTAATCCGTTCAGGCTCATGTTTTCGCTCCTTGTCGTAACTCGGTGCCAGTAAAACGCTCAGGCGACCTGAAAATAGCACGACTCGAGCCAGAATTTCAATTTTTTTGGCGATTCGCGCCACAAAATCGTGGCAAGTGTTCGTCTTTGGGTGACAGTTTGCAAATCTGATTCCAAAATCTAGCCTCGCCACACCGACACCCCGGCAAAAAATAAGCCTCGAGACCCGGTCTCGAGGCTTATCGCAGGACGCTTTCAGTTGTGGGGTTGGCCGTGAACGGCGCTCGTCCGGCGGGCAGTGATGGTACTGGTTTGAATAGTGGCGGCATCGCCGCCTTTCAGAGCCACAGTGCAGGGCAGGTTCAAGGCGACCGGATCGTTGTACAGCTTGCCCTTGACGCCTTGCCCCTTGAGCGTCAGACCTTGCAAACCGCTGCGTCCAATTTCGCAACCGAAGTAATCCTTCGCGCCGTCTAGCCACAGTGTTAAGTGATCGTCATCAGAGAAGTATTCGAAGTACCCGATTCGCCGTTCGTTCCCGCTGCTGTACCCGCCCAGCACTTTAGTTCCATCGTTTTGCGGACCGTCCACCTGCTGATTCAGCGTCAGCGTCCAATGTCCGGTTTTCTGAATATCAATTTCCCAGGTCTGTCCCTGCTTTCCCAAAACAGGCCACTTCAGCGAAGCGGGTGTGTTGCTGGGTGCGCAGGCGATGAACAGCAAACCGAGGCTCAATAGGAGCAGGCTGGATTTCATGACTCTCAGTATGTCAGATGAATATGAAACGGCCTCTCAGATAACAGAAGCCCCGTCTGGCTCGAGGTGGTTCAAACTGCTGCGGGCTGAGAACGGGCTGGCTTGTATGGAACGTGGCAACTGAGGTTGCGTATTCATTCACTTCACACCCCCACGGTATACTCGCGCCCGATGTTAGCGGCGGCGGCAACCATTCTGTTCAGCGTTTCCGACCCTCAGGGCGATAGCCTCGGGGATGGCGCGTATCGCTTGCCCGCCGCGCGGGCCGACGCCGCGCAGTTGGACTTACGAACTTTCACCGCGACCGACCGCGACGGCAAATTGACGCTCAGCCTGACGATGGGGCGAGTGCAAAACCCGGACAAAGCTCCGAACGGTTTTAGCGTGCCCGTCATAGATGTGTTCTTGGGAGGTGGTCGCGGCGGCATGGAGAAACTGGCTGGCACGGGTTTTCACACCTCGCCCGGCCGCGGTTGGACGTATCACCTGCGGGTCACGCCGTGGAACACGACGCTGCAAGAGAACAAGAAAACGGGTTCCGCCCCGGACTCGAGCGGCGTCAGCGTCCGCGTGCAAGGGGCGAGCATTATCATTGACACCGGCTTACCGGCCGCCGCGTACACCTACTGGGCGCTTGTCAGCCTGTACGACCCGCTCACCCCGGACGGTCTCGCCAGACCCCAGGTGGCCGGGAACCCGTTGCGCTTGGTGAGCGCGATTCCAAACGCACCTCAGGCGCTCGAGGTGCTATCGCCGACCTCTCAGGTGGGGCTGTACAGCACGCTCGAGGTGGCACCGTTGAACGAGCAGAAATTGGAAGCTGATCCCTTACTGTATACGGGTATCGCCGGGCTGGTTTTGACGCTGGTGACGACGATATGGGGTTTCTTCGGGCGTAGTCCCCGGCGCTAGTCCATCTGTCAATTTTACGGCTTCGATTTATGGGAAGAGCAAGCATCTAGATGCTAACTAGACACTGTTTCCTATCGTGCTGAGTGAAATAAAAATTACTACTAATCGACAATGCGATTAGTAGTAATTTCAACGATTAGAAAGAACATCGTTCTTTCTAATCGTCCTGAGGAAGGGTTCTGGTTAGCCCTTCTCCGAAAAGTCCAACAAGTGCTGTTGGAAAAAGAACATCAATCACTAGCCTGTCTATCGACATGCTCGAGTGACCTTTAGATTCTGAAGCATGTACAAAGCAACAAGCTAGGCAAGTAAAGGTTACAGCTAAGGAAAAAACTCTAAAAGTGCGTCTCATAATAAGGAAAATTACTACAGGTCAACCTTACTTTGTAAAATCGTCTGTATTGGCAAAGTCACACATTAGATTATTTCTAGCGTTATCATTTTGATATTCTATTGCAAGAATCGATTGACAGGCTTGGGTCGTACCTGACAGACAGGTTTCAAGAAAATGAATAAGTACTATCAATCACATTTGTGATTGATAGTACTTAAATAGAGACGAGAAATGAAATTTAACGTCTTCTATCTTGATCTCGAAGATCTGGTTGGAGAAATGGATTTAATGTAGAGAAAAGTAAAAAAAACTGTCCACATAAACAGTATATATTTCTGCGGAAGGATTTTTATTAGTATCGGAGTTGATACTAAAATAGCAAAAATGGGAGAGAAAAGTGCAATTGAGTGTCTCGAAAAGGAGATAAGAAATGTGAATACATCCAGAAAGACTACGAAAAGAAAAAAGAAAATGACTAGGAGGCGCATAAAAGAAAATTTCAGAAACTTCAAGGATCATGATAAACCTTAAAGTTGATTAGGGTGGCAAAATCCCTCAATTCGTTGCTGATTGACTCTTCACCCGCTCTCGCTCGAGACTGTAATTAGCGACAAGTGTTTTAGTTTGCTTCGCTCTATTATCTCTAGCCATCCGATGTGACAGACGGTTTCAACCGTCTCGAGTACACTGATTTTGACGTGCTCAGCGCAGTCATGCGACAGCTCTCCTGAACTTGACCTGCTCAGGTGACCACGGGTACCGAATCGTGGTTGGGTAACTGGAGCGCCATAGCTCACCCCACGAGTCGGTCGCGTCGCGCTTTTGTTATAGCCGCATTCTTCTGTTCTGAAACATGAATCGGACACGCCGAGCTCAGTCATTCTAGGCGGTTCACAAAACACGAAGAAGCTCGAGGGGTGAACGATCACCACCTCGAGCTTCAGCGATCCAATTATTTGTTGCCAGATTTACGATGCATTTTCTTGGCGACCTCAGCCACTTCTTCCGCGTAAATGCGTTCGTTGCCCATGTCGTAGAACGGCGCGAAGGTTGCAGAGTTATGACCGCCGTCCGGGGCGGGAGCACCGACTGGGAGATCGTCGGTCACGAACACCTCTGAGCCGTCATCCGGGTGTGTGCCGTTCCAGATTTCGCCCATGCTAGTGTAATCGTCTGGGCTGAAACGGTACAGCGCACGGTGAATACCCTGATCCATCAGCACTTTGCATTCCGGGATGAGCTGCGTGGGAATGTTCGGGATCGGCAGCATCTTTTCCACGGCGACGCCGGTCAGTTTTTCCAAGGCTTTGGCGTACGTAATCTGATGGACACCACCTCGAATTAGCAGGTAGCCGCAGAGCGCCTTTGCCACCGGATCGGTGTTCATTTCGTAAACGCGCAATTTGTGTTGCCGCGCACCACTTTCTAAGAAGAAGTTATGTAACAGGTCCAACGTCAAGTTGCCGCTCGAGAACACGTTGTCACCTGTCCACGGGATGCCGCGCGTGTCTTGGGGCATGGAACCTGGGCCGCCCGCGATGAACTGCTGCACGTGACGCACGTCTTGATATCCGAAGAGCGGACTGCTGGCGGGGTCAACGGGGTCTTCCCGTTCCACGGTATCCGGCCCAGACAGCAAGGCGTTGATTGTAGCTGACACCAATTCTACATGCCCGAGTTCTTCGGCCGTGATGTTGGCAATCACGTCGTAATACGGTTTCAGCGCTTTACGATCCCGGAAGTTGAAGCTTTGATACATGTAATTCATCAGAGTGGACATCTCGCCGAATTTGCCGCCGAGCAATTCTTGTACGGCTGCCGCCGCGTTCGGGTTGGCGGCTTCCGGCATCGGTAACTCGAATTGGAGCTTGTCAACTCTCAAAAACATGAGACTCCCTGTGATCCCGGCGCGTGACGGGACTCGAGCGGTATTGGTAGGTAAAAGGAACGAACGACGGGCGAACCTCTCAGACGATGTTCTCCTCGAGCTTTGTGACGTTGCTGCGAAGTATCGAGCACTTAGCTGTGCCGAAAACCTCGGCTTCCTGGCGCGAAGCTGAGATTTCTTGAAGTGAGTACGAACTCACGGTTAGGTCTTAGATCGCCACTCGGTTCTACCTGAAGACTGACCCGCCCGCACGTGTCGCGTTTCTTCAAAACATTCGTGGTCAAAGTCGCTACACTGGTGAGACGCCGCGTTGTCCGCGCGGTTCTCCACCATGAATTACCTCGAGTATCCACCACATGCGGCGTTGCGCGACAGCGTGCGTTGCCTATGGTCGCTGACAGAGTTGCACACGCCGCAGACTGAGGTCCATAGAATATTCCCGGAGCGCTTGGTGCGGCTGGTGTTTTACAGCGGCGAGGCGTACATGAGTGACACTGACGGGCAATTCACGGAACTCGAGCCTGTCTATCTGATGGGCTTTCAGAATCAGGCGCGCAGCATGATCTCCAGGGGCATGACCCAGGCGCTCGGCGTGGAACTCTACCCGTGGGGGGCCCTGCGGCTCTTAGGGTTGCAGTCTGGCGTGCGGAACCTGTTTGGGCGTAACGTCGAGGAAAGCTGTCGTGGGTTGGCGCGCCAGCTTGAGCCGCTGCTGGAGCGAGGCGATTTGAGCGAAGCGACGGGCTTGCTCGAGACGTGGTTGCTGGGGCGTGCCAACCTGCTCTCTCAGGAGCCGACGCCCGCGATTCGAGCGGCGACCCTCTTGTACCAGTCGGGCGGCCAGGGCAGGATCGCGGATATCGCTGAACGGCTCGGGCTGAGTTTGCGCCAGTTGGAGCGAGGCTTCGTTCAGGACGTGGGCATCACCCCGAAAGCCCTGGCCCGAGTGATTCGCTTCGAGGAGGTTCACAACCACATCTGGCGGGAACCGAAGCCCAACCTCTCGCAACTGGCTTTTGATCTGGGTTACGCGGATCAGGCGCACCTGACGAGGGAGTTTCAGTCCTTCGCCCAGATCACGCCCGCCGTGTTCTCGAAAGTGGTGCAGACGCAACTGAAGCACCATATGAGCCAGGTGGCTTGACAACCCTTTAATTCTGGGACGCTAAATCTTGAGCGCTTCGACGGCCAAGTGTATCGTCACTGACCTGCCCTGGCCTGACTCAAGTTACGCAGTAGCGAGGAACTCGAGCACATCGGCTTTTGAGACTGGCACACGCCCTCCTGTGACCGCAGGAGGCTCTACCGTACACGTTTATTCATCACTGCGTAACTTGAGAACTCCAGAAAAGCACAGAAGTTTGGAACCCAATACTCGAGTTGGAAAAACGATTGCACCCGATTGTACGTGGTTGATCCGCGCACCACCGACGCGGAACGCGCCGAGTACAACGTGCCGCCGCTCAAGCAGGCAATTGCCGACGCGAAAAAATACGCCGTGCCAGGATGCAAGACTCCCTAATTGCCCAGCAATTCGAGCAAGCCCGGCAACGCGTCAATCTCGAGGCCTCTGGGTTCGTCACCCGGCCAGGCGTGATAGCCCTGTTTGAACCACACGCCCGTCAGCCCAGCCGCTCGAGCGCCCAGGGTGTCGTTCACGGGGTGATCGCCGACCATCCAGACTTCGTGCGGGGAAAGTCGCAACTGCTCCAGAGCCAGTTCAAAAATTCGTCTATCCGGTTTTTTCACCCCCATATCTTCGGAAACCAGAATCACCTCCAAGAAACTGCGAATCCCCAGCACGTCCAATTTCGGGTGTTGCGCTCTGCCACGCCCGTTGGTGACGACACCTAGCCGCACACCTCTGGCTCGCAGGGTCTCGAGCAGCACGTTTAATCCTGGCATCGGCGCGGCGAGACGCGGGAACGTGCTGAGCCAGAACGCCTCGAGTTCCACCGCTGTCGGCGGGTTCAGCCACGGCAAGGACATTAACAACTCCGCCGCCACCTCGAGCTTCGGATGGTAACCGCCCGCATCTGCCCGCCGAATCTCGAGGGTGAGTGCGGGCAGAGAGATATTCCCGAGCGCTGGTTTGAACGCTTCCAAGAACCGCGAGGCGTACAGGTGTAGGGTCGCCTCGCGGTCGGTCAACGTGTCGTCTAGGTCAAACAGAATCGCCTTCGGGGTCTTCACGCGCCGCGCACCTCGAGACCGGCCGCCTTGACATCCCCAATCACTCGCTCGAAGGCGGCGTTGACTTCTTCATCGTTCAGCGTGCGATCCTGGGCACGCCAACGCAAGCTGAGCGCCACGGAGCGGCTGCCGGTCGGAATCTTGCCGCCCTCGAAGACATCGAAGACCTCGATCCCTTCCAGGAATTCGCCCGCCGCGTCTCGCGCAATCCGCTCGAGTTCCGCGTATGGAACGGTTTTCGGCGCGACTATCGCCAGGTCGCGCAGCGCCGCCGGTTGCCGCGAGGGATCGCTGAACGTCCAGCCTCGAGTCGGCAGTGGCAAGGTAATTTCCAGCAACATCGTCTCGGCGGGCAACTCGAGATCAGCGGCGATGCTTGGGTGCAACGCGCCGATCACGCCGACGGATTGCCCGTTCCAGACGACCTCGCCCGCGATGCCCGGATGCAAGAAGGTGGGCGGGTTTTGCAGCGCGGACACGCTCAGCGCGTCGCCAAGTTTCGCTGCGGCCGTCTCGAGCAATCCTTTGAAGCTGTAAAAGCCGCCCTGCAACGCGGGCTGCCAGCCCTTCGCCGCCAGGTCACCCATCATCAGCAAGCCCAGCCGTTCCTCTTCCACGTCAACCGCCGGAAAGACGCGCCCCACCTCGAGCAGCATGACGCTCCCAGCGTTGAGGTTCGTCTGCGCGATTCCCAGCAAACCAGAAATCAGACTCGAGCGCATGTGGGTGCGTTCCGCGCTCTGCGGGTTTCGCAACTCCACGACGGGCGTTGGCACGCGGGTACGGGTCGCCTCCGTCAGATGGGTGAAGCTGTACGCCAGCACCTCCTGAAAGCCCAGCCCGACGAACACCTCCTTGATGCCTCGAGTCCGGTTGTACGTGATAGACGCGGTGCGGGTGGCATCGTTGATCTTGAAATTCGGCAGCGTTTCGGGAATCGCGTCGTACCCGAGGACTCGAGCGATTTCTTCCACGAGGTCTTCCGAAATGTCCATGTTGACGCGCCAAGTCGGGCAGCGAACACACCAACTGAGTTTCTGGCGGTCGTGTTTTGTCAATTCTTGCTTCACTCGAGCTGCAATTTCCTCGAGCCGAGCCTCTGGTAACGTTCCATCAAATGAAAGCTCATCTTTGTCCCAGGAATACAAAATATCGATGCTGGAAACACTCTGTATGACCTCGAAACCCAGCCGCTCGAGCGCCGCTTTCATATCGTCGTACCCGTACTGCGTTCCCAGATAATCGTTGACGAACCCTGGCTCGAGATCAATTTCCTTCCACGCCCGTTCACCGCCGATATCTCGGTGTCCCGGCACGACCTGGCCACCGCAAGCTGCGTGTACCAGTTCCATGTAGCGATCCGCCGCCCAGAGGCACAGATTCACGTCCACGCCGCGCTCGTAGCGGTACAGCGCATCCGTGGCGATTCCCAATCTGCGCCCAGTCAAACGCATTCGCACCGGTTCCCAGTGCGCCACCTCGAGAATCACGTCTTGCGTGTCCGCTTGAATGCTGGAGTACTGCGCGCCCAGCATGGACCCGATGCCGACCGCTTTCGATTCGCCGTTCACAGGCGTGGTCACCAGCAAATCTCTGGGGTCGCAGATGTGTTCAACCCCGTCCAACCCGACAACTTTTTCTCCTGGAAGAGCGTCTCGCACCACGATCTTGCCTTCCGGCAAATCCTTGGCGTCATAGGCTGCGGATGGTTGCCCCAATTCCATCATCACGTAATTGCTGGCATCCACCAGCGCGTTGATCGGCCGCATCCCGCAGAGGGTCAAACGCCGCTGCATCCATGCGGGACTCGGACCATTTTTGACACCTTGAATGCTCCGCGCTACGAAGCGGTCGCAACCACGCTTCGGGTCCAGCTCCACCACCACCGGAAAACCCTCGTCATGAGCCGACTCGAGACCTCTGGAGGGCAGCTTCAATTCCAACTCGAGTTTCGCCGCGACATCCCTGGCAACGCCCAGAACACTCAGCGCATCGGCGCGGTTCGGGGTGATCTCCACATCCAGCATGAAATCCGCCGCCCACAGCGCTGAGAATGCCGTACCAGGAGCGGCTTCGTTCACCGACAACTCGAGCAACCCGCCGCCGTACTCGCCCAACCCCAATTCTTTGATGGAGCAGCACATCCCCCAGGAGCTTTCGCCTTGCATGACGCGCTCCGTTAACGTCACGCCCTGAATCGTGCAACCCGGAGGCGCGACCGCCACGCCTATTCCCGCCCTCGAGTTCGGCGCACCCGTCACGATCTGCTTCTTCCCCTCGAGACCGACGTTGACGCTCAGCTTGAAGAGGTGCGTATCTGGAATCGCCTCGCAACGCTCCACCACGCCAAAAATCACGCCCGCTGGCGGGGCTGGAACCTCGGTGATGCCCTCAATACCCGTTCCTAGGGACGCGAAAATTGGCTCGAGGTTATGTGGGTTATTGGCTATTTTTGTGGGGAGGTCGGGGAGGAGTTCGGTGAGCCAAGAGTAGGGGACGTTCATGGGTGACCTTTCGGTTGAGACTGGTGGGCGGGCCGCTCCCCCCGCCTGCTTCGCAGGGCGACCCCCTCGGGGAGGGGGTTAGGGTGTGTGAGGTGCTGTAGTGTTTTGGGGTGCGACGGTTGCCGTATGACAAACGACTGACGCCTCGAGCGCAGGTGTTGCGAGCAGGACTCACTCCAGCGGAGCGCAAGCTCTGGTATGGGTTTCTGAATGTCCAGCCTGTGCGCTGGATGCGGCAGCGACCGATTGGGCGGTTCATCGCTGACTTTTACTGCGCGTCGTTCAAACTGATCGTAGAACTGGACGGCTCGCAGCATTACACCCCGGAAGGACTGGCTCGAGACGCTGCTCGCACCGCTGCCCTCGAGCAGTTCGGCGTGCGCCTGATTCGCTTTGAGAACGCTGAAGTGATGCACAACTTCAGTGCCGCCTGCCAAAAAATCCAGACCGAAACCAGACCCAAAAAACCAAGCTAACCCCAACCCCCTCGAGGAGGGGGTCGCCCTGCGCAGCAGGCGGGGGGAGGGCCCCGCCCACCAGTCTCCACTGCACACACCCTCGAGCGTGTCCTCAAAATCTTTCATCCGATCACCAACTCTTCTACAATCTCGAGTCCATGAATTACGCGCCCAAAACGTCAAATTCGTTGTGGCTACACGACGCGGTTCTCAAATAACGCCATCAGATAGGGAACATCAGCCCTAAGTACAGAGAAAGCACAATAAAACGATTTGTGTTAGTTAGAGAAAAGTAGCATCCAGCGTCGGCTTCCAAGAAGGCTTGTGCGCCATCGTAGAGGTTGATTCTGTACCCAGTGAGAACTCGAGGGATCAACCCGAAATTGACATTTGGAAGAACTCCTAGGTTTCCTTGAATGCCAGCACCTAGATAAAAACTGTTTTGTATCGGCTCGAGACGGTAGATAATGTCTGCACCGAGTTGGTTAATGAGGATGAGTGGAACTGCGTTGAGGCGCACGGAGAAATGGTCTGAGAGGTTGACTTCTAGATGAAGCTCTCCAAAAGGGAAAACGGCTGATGGAATCACGTTGTCGGCGAGGTAAGTAAGATCAATTTGATCGAAAGCTCCAAAGCTGACACCAAATTTCATGTCTTGAGCACCCGCCACTGAAATCGGTAGGAACCAAGCGAAAATAGCGATCAATAGAACACGTTTCCACATAAATTCTCCTTACTCGAGCGCTCCTCGGAACTGCTTTAATACCCGTAAATCGTTCTGAAAGAAGTACCGAATATCCGGCACGCCGTACTTAATCATGGCAATCCGTTCTATCCCCAGCCCAAACGCGAAGCCTCTTTTTCCCGCGTACACCTCATCGCCGCGCAACTTGCAAACCTCTTCAAAGACGCGTGGGTGAACCATGCCGCTGCCGCCCAACTCGAGCCATTTGGCTTGTCCGGTGCGCGGGTTTTCCCAGTACACGGCGAAGTCGGCGCTGGGTTCGGTGAAGGGGTAGTAACTGGGTTGGAAGCGAATCCGGGAGCGTTCGCCGAATAAGCCTTTCGCCATTTCCTCCAAGGTGCCTTTCAGGTCGGACATGGTGATGCCCGGTCCGACGGCTAAACCCTCGAGTTGATGAAACATGCTTTCGTGGGTGGCGTCCACGGCTTCAAAGCGGAAGGTTTTGCCGGGCACGATGATTTTGAAGGGCGGTTCATAGCTTTGCATGAAACGGGCTTGCATCGGGCTGGTGTGGGTGCGGAGCACGCGACCGTCGGTCAGCCAGAAGGTGTCCCACAAATCCCTGGCGGGATGCCAGGCGGGAATGTTCAGGGCGTCGAAATTGTAGTGCTCGGTTTCGACTTCTTGTCCTTGCACGACCTGATAACCCAGACTTTTATAGATCGTGGCGAGGTCGTCAATGATTCGCGTCAACAAGTGAAAGCCGCCCGCCTGGAACGGGATTCCCGGCAGTGTCACATCTACAGCTTCGGAGGAGAGTTTCGCCTCGAGCGCGGCGGCGTTGAGCGCATTCTCCCTGGCGTCAAACAGCGCCTCGAGTTCGGTTTTGACGAGGTTCAGTGCCGCGCCGCGTACCTTTCGGTCATCCGGGGTCAGGTTTCCCAAGGTTTTCAGTTCCGCCGTCAGCAAGCCCTTCTTGCCAAGGTATTTGACGCGGATCTCTTGCAACGCGGGCAAGCTCTCAGCTTTTTCAATCTCGAGTTTGGCTTCGTTGACCATGATTGGCTCCTGTTAATTTCAGTGCATTGAATTCAGCGTGGCTGTCTTCGATGTCAGACTCTTGAACTGATGAAGCACGTTTAGGACGACATGAATTTCGCTCGAGCGATGGAATAAAATTTAAGTGTTGACACTTGATTAGCAGCCAATAAAAAACTTCGGCTCGAGCCGAAGTCACAAGCGCAGTCTTCCCGGTGGAAGCTGCGCTACTGGGTAAAGGGCGAAGGTAGGTTCATCTGCGTTCCAGGTTAAACCGCGTTTCAAAAGTCGTCAAGTTCAGCGAACCAGCAATTGTCCATGACAGTGTCTCGGGAATAACTCAAAGATGAAAGGTCTCGAGATGGAACTGGTTTTCGCGTTACGATGCTGGGGATGCAAAATCTGGATTTTTTGAAGCGGCTCTTGGAAGCCGCCGGGCCGAGCGGGTACGAATCGCGGGCGGCGCAGGTCTGGGCAGAGGAGGCTCAAAGGTTCTCGAGCGTGAAGTTTGACCGGTACGGGAATGTCTTTGCTGGGATTGGTGCGGGCCGCGGGCTGTCGGTCATGCTTTCTGGACATTTGGACGAGATCGGTTTGATGGTCTCACACGTGGGTGACAAGGGCTTCGCGCATGTCAAACCGATTGGCGGTTGGGACGCACAGGTTTTGCCGGGGCAACGGGTGCGGCTTTTAGCGAAGGGCGGCGACCTGATCGGCGTGATCGGGCGCAAACCGGCTCATTTGCTGAAGGGCGACGACCGGACGACGGCGGTGAAACTCGAGGACCTGTGGGTGGATTTCGGGCTGAATGCTGAAGAAGCCAAGCGCCAAATTCGGGTCGGAGATGTTGGCGTGTTGGATCATCCCGTGCTCGAGCTGGCGGGTGGCCGGATCGTGTCCAAAGCGCTCGATAACCGACTGGGAGCCTTCATCATCTTAGAGGCCTTGCGACGGCTCAACCAGGGTGATTGTCTGCACACGGTCACGGCGGTCGGCGCGGCACAAGAAGAGATTGGCGCGTTTGGAGCGCAGGTGGCGGCTTTTGAACTCGAGCCAAAGCTGGCAATCGTCGTGGACGTGACGCACGAGACGAGTCAGCCAGGCGTCGAAGAGAGCGATGTCGGTGTGACACCGTTCGGCAGCGGCGCGAACCTGACCTTCAGCGCCCTGACACACCCGAGGCTGAACGAGTTAATGCTGAGTGTCGCAGAGAAACACGGCATCAAGACCTCGCTGAGCGCCTACCCGCGCTCGACCGGAACCGATGCCGATACCGTGGCGGTCGTGCGAGCTGGGATTCCGTGTGTCGTGCTGTCCATCCCGCTCCGCTACATGCACTCACCTTCCGAAATGGCTGATCTGAACGACGCTGAGGCCGTGATTGACCTAATCGTGAAGTTCTGCCTCGAGCTGCCCGGTGATATTGACCTCTCGAGGGTATAAAAACGCACAATCCTAGGAAGGTTTTGTGAAGACAGGCTGATGTGAAGCTGAGACGAGGCTGAAGTTTAACTGAGGTTCAGAATGTGCCCCGTTTTGCCCTGTCAGGGGTAAAAGCGGCAACCTAAAGCCAGAAGAGTTTCGTGGTCTGAAGGGTCCAGTGCTCAGGTTTTTCACGTAAGCCGGGTTAACCGCTTGCTATGGTCACGACGTGATGTGGAAACGAATCCTGCTCGCTGCGAGCCTTGCTTTAGTCGGAAACGCAGCGTTTGCCAAGACGTACACCGTGCAAAGCGGCGATACCCTGTACCGGGTCGCCCAGAAGAACGGCGTTAGTCTGACGCGGTTATTGCAACTGAATCCCGGCATTGCCGAGAACATCAAACCCGGTCAGAGCATCAACGTGGATGGGACAGCAGCAAAACCCGCATCAACCCAGAAGCCTGTCGCAACTGTCACAACCTCGAGCAATCGCGGGTCGGCTGTCGTTAGGACGGCTTTCTCTCAGGTCGGCTCGAGGTACGTCTGGGGTGCGTCGCGGCCCGGAGCCTTCGATTGCAGTGGCTTCACGATGTATGTGATGCGTCAGTTCGGCGTGAACCTGCCGCACAGTAGCCGCGCTCAGTTTGGCATGGGGCGGGCAGTTTCCAGAAGCGGTTTGCAACCCGGCGACCTGTTGTTCTTCCGTGGACCGGGCGGTGGCGGGGTCGGTCACGTCGGGATTTACATCGGCAACAACAAGATGGCTCACGCCAGCACGCCTAGCACTGGCGTGATCGTCTCGAGCCTGAGCGAACGCTATTACATCAGTCATTACATTGGGGCGCGGCGCGTTCTGAGGTGAATCATTTTACTTTTCAAAGTGGCGCAGAAGCGCCACTTCTTTTTTGGACTCGTTTCGCACCGCAGAATTCGTGAAGCTATCCGTATACTGCCTTTGGGGAGCCTCAATTTGTTGACGAATCGTCCGGTGAACACTCCAAGGCTGGACGATCCGCTGTTCCAGTTTCGGGTTCGCGCCATGACCATTGTCCTACCGTTGACGGCTCTGGCCGCCTTGGGGACATGGGGTTTGTTGTTGAACCACGAAATTTCGGTAACCGACCTGTATCTCTTGCCGTTGATCGCGTTCATCTCGCTGCTCGGTTCGCTGGTGTTGGCGCTCGATGTGCGCCGCGTGACCGTCATCATGCCAATCGCCCTTGGGATGCTGGCTCTCTACGAATTGGTGGACCTCTACACCACCTTCACCTTCGAGCTGAAACGCTCGAGCGCTTTCGGTCAGGGCGTGGTCTGGTACGCGGTCGTGATTGTGATGGCGTTCATCGTGCTCTCGGCGAGAAACGCAGTCCGCTTCGGCATCGTGTACCTGAGCGCCGGTCTGGTGCTAAACCTCTTTTCATTCCGAGGCGGCGTCAACAGCTTGCAGCTCAATGGCTTACTGCAATTTCACGCGGCCAACGTGACAAGCCTGGTCCTCGTCTGGGTGTTGGCGCAACTGCAATCTCGCTACGCCGAGATGGAATACCAAGCTAGAACCGACGTTCTGACCGGGCTGTTCAACCGCCGTTTCCTGCAAGACAGACTCGAGAGCGCTCTGAAGGACACGAAGCCGCTCTCGGTGGTGATGTTAGACGTAGATTTCTTCAAGCGGGTCAACGACTCCCGTGGGCACGCGTTCGGCGATGAGGTGCTGCGCGAGATCGCTTTCACCCTTTCTAATCACACCCCGAAAGGCTCGAGCCTGGCCCGTTGGGGCGGCGAGGAGTTTCTGGTGATCCTCTCGGGTTTCAACGCCGCAGAGGCGCGAGATCAGGCGAACCAGCTTTGCGCCGCCGTCGGGCGCACCCATCCGGGCGGAATGGACATCACGCTGAGCGCGGGTGTGGCGCAACGAAAGTCTGGTGACACGGTAGCACGATTGCTCGGGCGGGCGGACGAGGCGTTGTATCGCGTCAAGGAATCTGGGCGCAACCGTGCCACGCTCATGGAATAGCGGTTGGGCAACAAGTTTTATGTCGTAGCGAGGACGGTCCTCGTGTGTCCTCTGCAAGCCTCACTCTCCGACACCCATCAAGCTCGAGATCGCTTTTGGAGGCTGATAGGCGTATTAACCAGGGCTGTACTCGCCCCACTCCTGGCGCAGCACACCGCAAATTTCTCCGAGTGTGGCTCCAGCGCGGAAGGCGTCCATAACGAAGGGCATCAGGTTGTCAGCCCTTCGAGCGACCAGCCTCACCGCTTCGAGCGCCGCGCCCGTGAGCGCCCCGTCTCGAGCCTCGCGGTGCGCCCGCACCTCTGCGACCCGGCTCGAGTCCATCCTGTTATCTATTTTTTGAACTGGGGTGATCGTTGTGTCTGTGCTTTGAAAGCGGTTGACCCCGACGACGACTCGTTGACCACTCTCAACGTCCTTTTGGAAACGGTAGGCGGCTTCCTCGATTTCACTCTGAATGAACCCCGCTTCGATGGCGGGTACGCTGCCACCCAGAGCTTCAACCTGCATCACGATACGTTCCGCTTCCGCCTCGAGCCTGTCGGTCAAGGCTTCGATATAAATACTGCCTCCGAGCGGATCGGGTTCATCTGTCACGCCGGATTCATACGCCAGCACCTGCTGGGTTCGCAGGGCCAGCCGAGCGCTGTTCTCTGTCGGCAAGCCCAATGCCTCGTCGAAGGCGTTCGTGTGTAAGCTTTGGGTACCGCCCAACACGGCGGCTAAGGCTTGATAGGCTGTCCGAACGATGTTAACCTCGGGCTGCTGCGCGGTCAGGGTGCTACCGCCAGTCTGCGTGTGAAATCGCAGCATCCAAGATTTGGTTTGAGCCGCTTTGAACTCGTCGCGCATGATTCGCGCCCATAAACGACGCGCTGCACGAAACTTCGCCACCTCCTCAAAGATATCGTTGTGACACGCGAAAAAGAATGAGAGACGCGGCACGAACTCCTCGAGACTCAAACCCCGCTCCAAGGCCGCTCGAACGTAAGCTTTCGCGTTGCTGAGGGTGAAGGCGATCTCTTGCGCGGCGGTGGAGCCTGCTTCCCTGATGTGATAGCCGCTGATGCTGATCGTGTTCCACTTCGGGATGCGCTCGCTGCAAAACGCGAACAAGTCGGTGATGAGCCGCATACTCTGGCGCGGTGGGTAGATGTACGTGCCACGCGCAATGTATTCCTTCAGAATGTCGTTCTGAACCGTGCCACCAATCCCCTCGAGAGCTATGCCTTGCTCTTCGGCGACCAAGGCGTACAGTGCCAGCAACATCATCGCGGGCGCATTGATCGTCATGCTGGTCGTCACTCGGTCCAGCGGAATGTCACGAAACAGAAGTCGCATGTCAGCCAGTGTTGCAATGCTCACCCCGACCCGTCCGACCTCCCCTCGAGCCAGCGGATCGTCCGGGTCCAAACCCAGTTGTGTTGGTAAATCAAAGGCTACCGATAACCCAGTCGTGCCCTGCTCCAGCAAATACCGATAGCGTTTGTTCGATTCCTCGGCGCTGCCAAACCCAGCGTACTGCCGCATCGTCCACGGCCGCGATTTGTACATTTGAGGGTGAATCCCTCGAGTGAACGGGTACTCGCCCGGTTGACCTATATCGTTCATCGTAAGCGAATTATACGCGCTCGACGCGTCAGGTCAGAATTCAAGATATCTAAAGCAGCCACCCTCAAAGGAATTTTCGTACCTGAGTCCAGTCAGGATTAAAGGCGGCGGGAGAATCAATTTCTGCTCGTCCCGAACGCATTTCCCACAACTCCGGCCCGTATCTTGACAGTTTTTCGCTGAGATGATACTGTCTTGGTCGCCCCCGAAACGGGATCTTCGCAAGAAGAAGAGTTTCGCGGGTGAGCACCTTGACAGCGTGGTTGTTGACGCGACACAACGAGAGAAACTCGAGGTGACGCTTGATACTCGAGACGAACAAGACAGAATCTTGTTTGACTCGAGGATTTCGCATCGCTCGAAGTTGCAAGAACTTAGATAACTGGTCAAGTTATTAAGGGCGCACGGTGGATGCCCTGGCACTAGAACCGACGAAGGACGCGATCACCTGCGAAAAGCCTTGGGGAGTTGGAGATAAGCATTGATCCAAGGATATCCGAATGGGGGAACCCGACACGCGTGCGACGCGTGTCACCCGAGAGGGTGGGAACCCGGTGAACTGAAACATCTTAGTAACCGGAGGAAAGGAAAGAGAACATCGACTCCGTTAGTAGCGGCGAGCGAACACGGACCAGCCCAAACCACGGTGCTCGCACTGTGGGGTTGTAGGACCTCAAAATCGAATTCAACAGTTAACCAAACGCCCTTGGAAGAGGCGACCAGAGAGGGTGAGAGTCCCGTAGGTGAAAACCGGTTGAATAGTAGAGGCATCCTGAGTACGTCGATCTCCGTGAAGGATCGACGGAATCCGCCCGGACCATCGGGCAAGGCTAAGTATTCCTAGTGACCGATAGCGCATAGTACCGTGAGGGAAAGGTGAAAAGAACCGCTGGCGCGGAGTGAAACAGAACCTGAAACCGTGCGCTTACAAGCAGTCATAGCCCCACAAGTTTACTTGGGGTGGTGGCGTGCCTATTGAAGCATGAGCCGGCGACTTCGATCCGTGCAGTTTGCTTAAATCGTTAGATGTAGGCAGAGCGAAAGCGAGTCTGAATAGGGCGACCTATATTGCACGGACGAGACCCGAAACCTGGAGAGCTACGCCTGAGCAGGTTGAAACCCCCTTAACCGGGGGTGGAGGACCGAACCAGTGTCTGCTGAAAAAGATTTGGATGACTTGGGTGTAGGAGTGAAAAGCTAACCGATCCAGGAGATAGCTGGTTCTCCCCGAAATGCCTTTAGGGGCAGCGTCGCGCTTATCACTTGTCCTGTAAAGCACTAATTAGGCTAGGGGGCCTACCAGCTTACCAAACCTTGTTAAACTCTGAAGGGGCAAGCTGTTACGCGGCAGTGAGGCCATGGGAGCTAACTTCCATTGCCGAGAGGGAAACAACCCAGATCGTCAGCTAAGGTCCCAAAGTATTGGTTAAGTGGTAAAGGATGTGAGATTGCTAGGACAGCCAGGAGGTTGGCTTAGAAGCAGCCACCCTTTAAAGAGTGCGTAAT
>OZ252252.1:720000-852500 GCA_965249745.1 Deinococcales bacterium
CCACAATTGCTCAGCAACCCGGACGCTGATCTTCGATATCGCATCCCAGAGTTGTTAGCGCAGCGGTCCGAAGGCGCTATCACTGATGACGGTTACGATTACGTTGGTCTGAGCATGTTCGTGTGTTGGATAATGATTTGCAGTTGGCAGCGGTTGTTGCCGTGGAGGGCGATGATGGATTCCGAGTTGTGTACTCCGCTGGTTTTGGAGAAGCGTTTTCACTGAAGTAACGCTGAGGCGCTTGTGTTAAAGCGCCGTTCGGTATGAGCGTGAATGCTCGATTTTCAATCTGTGCTGAGTCGCACGACTTAAAAGAAGCGTCAGCACGATTCCCCGAGACTAGACTCAAAATCTAGGTGAAAGACTCGGATTCGGTGGCGATCACTCTTTAAGTAGGGCGGCTCCACCTCGAGCCAGCACGTCCTGCGCCAGTTCGGACCCTAAATCCTCGGCTTCTTCGGGGTCGCCTTCTATGCTGGCGCGAATCATTTGCGCACCATCTGGCGATGCGACGCAACCTTCCAGGGTCAAAGTACCGTCGTTGCCAATCGTGGCGAGCGCCCCAACCGCTTTGGATTCGCCCTTGACGCCGGACAGGAAGGCGCGTTCGGCGGTTACGCGGTCGTCGCTCGGACGATGTTGCAGGCAGTACGCGACCTCACTGGCGATGTCGTCATCGCTGCGAACCTCTAAGGCCATCGCACCCTGAGCTGGGGCGGGCAGCAGGATCTGTGCGTCTATGATCTCGTCTATGCGATTACGCATCTCGAGTTGTTGTAAGTCCCCAGCGGGCAGGATGATTGCGTCGTACTCTCCGGCACCCAATGCCTCGAGCCGATCATCCATGTCACCTTTTATATCCATCAGCACTAAATCGGGGCGGTAACTGCCCAGCAGTGCGCGGCGTAACAGACCGCTGACGCCGAGCCGCGCGGCCTGAGGCAAGCCTGTGACCGATTTGAAGCCAGCGCGTCCCACGAGTGCATCTCTTGCCTCGAGGCGACGCGGGATGCTGGCAACTTCCAGGTCCTCGGTGGGAGCGTACGGCAGGTCGCGCAGGTGATGAATCGCAATGTCAATTTTGGAGGTTAAAAGCGCCTCCTGAAGCTCCTTGGCGCGAGTTCCTCGAGTTCCCTCGACAGCGCCTTTTGAGACAATCGTATGCAGCCTGAAATCGTTGTCGGGCCATTCTTCTTTCAGGCGCGAGATGACCCAACGGGCTTGAGCGAGGGCAATCGGACTGCCACGAGTACCGACGACGATGGAGCGCATAAACGCTGAAGAATACGGGGCGGCGCGATAAAAATCTAGTCCCAGAGCGCAAATTGAAATTCCAGACCAGACCCAAGCGCTGTCGGTCGAAGTTTTCAAGTCCTTCATCACGGAACAAATAAGTGCTAAAAGCGGCTCTTTCTGGAGAAGTACAGCGCCGCTCGAGGGTAGACTTTATCTCTGTGACTCGAGCCTGAGAGCCGTTTAGCACCATTAAAATCTCAATCTCGAGTCCTCCGGTTTAATCGCGCCTCTGCTTGCGTACCCGCAACGATTCCCAACTGCCATCGGCGTACCAGCCGCCGTCCACGCTCAACGTGTGGCCGTTGACGAAGGCGCTGCGTTTGGTGTCCGCTAGGAAAGCGATTCCCTGCGCGATGTCGTCTGGGCTAGCGAAGCGACCCATGGGGACGCGACCGTGAATATCGTCGTCCGAGTACGCGCCGCTGCCCATGTCCTTCTGGTCCATCTCGGTTTTGACCCAGCCGGGACAGACGGCGTTGACCCGCACGCCTCGAGCGCCCCATTCACCGGCCAGGGTGCGCGTCAATCCGATCAAGCCGTGCTTGCTGGCGTTGTACGCCGCTCGATCCGAGATGCCCAGCAAGCCCGCGACCGATGACACGTTGACGATGCTGCCGCCGCCCGCGCCCAGCATAGTTCTGCCAAAGATGCGGCAGGTCAGGAACGGCCCGGTCAGGTTAACCTCGAGCACGCGTTGCCATTCGGACAGCGTGATCTCCTCGGCGGGTTTGATAAAGCTGATGCCTGCATTGTTGACCAGCGCATCCACCCGTCCGAACCGAGTTAGGGTCGCGTCGCACATGCGTTGCACGTCCCTTTCGCTCGAGACATCACCCAGGGCCTCGATGGCTTCTGCCCCCAATGCCCGCACTGACTCGAGGGTGGCGCTCGGCGTGTTCAAGTCGTTCAGGACGAGATTGTAACCGTCCTCTGCAAGCACCTCAGCGATGCGCCGCCCAATGCCCTGCGCGGCTCCGGTAATGAACGCGACTGGTTTCATGGTTGGAGTCTACGCAAAAAAGGAATCGGTTCTGCAAGCTCAGGCGTCCGAGTAGATTGGGTTAGCCCTTTGATCTGTGCGCCTATTTTTCCGCACGACACATGATGTTCGCACCATGACAAATCCGGCCATCCTCGAGAACGCGATATGTCTCCCATATCGCGTAGCTACGCCCGGCCACCAACGCTGCCTCGAGAGACATCCCAAGCAATGTTTCTCGAGAAAGATCAACGTCAAAGGCAGCTCGCTCCGCGTCCTATCTCTCTGTGTGCAGGGCACAACGCCCCTCTCACCCCTCGCTTCAGCAAGGACCTCTCTCATAGGGAGAGGTTGGTGGCAACGGGCACGCTAGGTAGGCTCGAGAGTTGCTTATGGAACCGAAACGCTGTTGCCGTTGTCGTCCTTGACGGTGACGCTATACGCACCGTCGCCTTTGATGGTCACGCTGCAATCCTGGACAATGTTGTCGCTGTCTTCCACCTTGTAATCGCCCGCCTCGTACCCGTTCTGGCAACTGGTCGGCGGCTCCTGCTTGTTCTGCGCTTTGTAATTCTGGGCGGCGGTCAGTACGTTGTCGGCGTAAGCTTTCAACTTGGTGACGGCTTCGTTGCTCGGTGGCAGTGCCGTGCCGCTCGAGGGGGGCGGGGTTGGAACAGGTAGTGCTGGTGGTGCGGGCAGGGTCAGTGGGGGTTGGGTCGCGGCTGGTGGCAGCGCGGTGGAGTCCCCGTTGGTATCCGGTGTGCTCGAGCCTGAACGACTTGAATCCGGGTTAGCTGAATCTGGTGCGGTGGCGCTCGAGCCGTCCAGGGCTTGACGTATCCCATCGAGCTTCGCCTTGTACGTGTCGCGTTCTTTGGTGACCGTCTCGAGCTGGGTTTGCAGGCGTTGGTTGCTGTCGCGCAACGTGTCGGTTTCGTTCTTGGCGCAGCTCGCCAGCGCGAGCGCCAGCAGTAGGGCAATCGCAGCAGATTTCAGGAGTTGGGGTCTCATGGGGGTAGTGTACGAGGCTTGGGTCAGAGAAGTTCCCCCCTGGCATACCTTTTTTCAACTCGAGTTGTCGTGAGAGTCTGGACTGTCCAGGTTTTTTGTGATAACTCCCGCTGGACACGTCATCTCAGCCGCTCGAGAGCTTACCGCCCGTGACTTCCAAGATGATGCCCGTCACGAAACTCGAGTCCTGCGATGCCAGGTAGACGTAGGCTGGGGCAAGTTCCTCGGGTTGGCCGGGGCGTTTCAGCGCGACCTCGTGCCCGAAATTCTGCACCTCTTCGATGGGCATCGTGGCGGGAATGTTCGGCGTCCAGACCGGACCGGGCGCGACGCAGTTAACGCGAATACCCTTGTCCGCGAGGTTGAGCGCCAGTGCCTTGGTGAAGCCATGAATCGCGCCCTTGGAGGCGCAGTAATCCACCAGCAGCGGATTGCCGACCAGTCCCACGATGCTGCCGGTGTTAATGATCGCGTCGCCCTCGCTGAGATGCGGCACGGCGGCTTGTGCCATGTGGAAGTAGCCGAAGATATTGGTTTCCAGCGTGCGACGAAACTGCTCCTCGGTGATCTCCAGGAAGTTCTGCTGCGCCATCTGATAGGCGGCGTTATTGACCAGAAGGTTCAAACCCCCGAAGGTAGCCACGGTTTTTTGCACCGCGTCGCGGCAAGCGACCGGGTCGCGGACATCGGCTTTTACCAGCAGGCACTCGCCGCCGTGTTGGGTGATGAAGTGGCGCGTGTCCTCAGCATCAGAGTCGTTCTGGTTGTACAGCACCACCACTTTTGCCCCCTCGAGCGCGAAGGCGGAGGCGACGGCCCGTCCGATACCGGAATCTGCCCCGGTCACTAGGGCGACTTTACCCGTGAGCTTCTGGGCGGCACGGTACTCACGGAAATCGGATTGTGGCGGCGGGTTCATCTCGGATTGTTTCGCGGGGTACGGCAATTTCTGACCGGGAATGTCTGTGGCTTTCGGACGGTTTTTCATGGTCTGCCTCCTGAGGTGTGTTTAGGCTAGAGTGACAAGCTGAGGCGAGGCTTTCACGCCTGACAACTCAGAAAGCTGTGACCCACGCTACGAAGCGGACATCCAACTGTCACCTCGAGCGGGGCGCATTAAAAAGTGGCGCTTACACTCAAAACCAGGCTGCTCGCTCGAGCCGTACGAGATGCGAGAACTATGAATGACGATCAGCGCCGCGAACTCTTGAGCCTGCTGCAAAGCGATCTCGTGACCGAAGCGACCCGGCAAGTTTTATCTCAGCGGCTCGAGGCGGTGACGGGAGCACCGCAGTTCTTCGCGGCGAGTGACTTCGCCATCTTGGAAGCGGTCAGCGCCCGGCTGCTACCGCAGGAGTTCACCAATCTGGCGCTCGAGGTGGACCTGAGGTTGGTGCGCGGCGAAACCGATGGCTGGCGCTACGATGCCCTGCCCTCGGACGGCGAGGCGTACCGCCAGGGCTTGCACGCCCTCGAGACGAGCGCCCTGCAACAATTTAGCGCGTCGTTCGCGGACTTGACGGATGAGCGAAAGGACGCGCTGCTCGGGGCCGCGCAAGCGGGCGAACTCAGCATTGAAGGTTGGGATGGTTTCGCCGTGCGGCGCTTTTTTGAAGACCTGCTGGCGGAACTGACGGAGCTGTACATGAGTCATCCGCTGGCGCAGCAAGAGATCGGTTACATCGGTTTCGCCGACGCGCACGGCTGGCAGCGCGTCGGGCTGAACCAATCCGCACCCTTGACAGCTCGAGAAGATTTGCTGCTCCCTAGCCTCGAGATTTCTGCTTTCGATGCCCGTCGGACGGAGTTGACTGATGATTGACCCGTTCACCCTCGAGATGAAACGGCATTCGACTGCCGAGACCGTGGACGCCGTGGTAATCGGTACGGGCGCGGGTGGCGCACCGCTCTTGGCGCAACTCGCCAGGGCAGGCTTGAAGGTCGTGGCGCTCGAGGCGGGGCCGCGTTGGAACCCGGCGACCGATTTCCCAACCGATGAACGGGCGCAATCTAAACTTTTCTGGAACCACGAGCGCCTCAGCGCGGGCGGCGATCCGACCGGTTTCGGGCGAAACAACTCCGGCACGGGCGTCGGCGGTTCCACGCTTCATTTCACGGCTTACACACCGAGGGCGCAACCGGACGACCTGCGGCTACACTCCGAATTCGGTGTCGGCGTGGACTGGCCGCTGTCGTTCGCGGATCTGGAACCGTATTACACGAAACTCGAGCGCTTCCTGGGCGTGTCCGGCCCATCGCCGTACCCCTGGGGTCCAGCCCACGGCTATCCGCTCGAGCCGTTACCGCTCAATGGTGCGGCGCAACTCATGCGGCGCGGCTGCGATGCGCTGGGGATTCGTAGCTCGCCCGCCGCCAACGCCGCGCTGTCCGGCTCGTATTACACGGCTGGGGTCGGCTGGCGGGCCGCCTGTACGAATCGGGGCTTCTGTCAGGCGGGTTGCACGACCGGGGCGAAAGCCAGCATGGACGTAACCTTCATTCCCTATGCGGTGACTCACGGCGCGGAAGTGCGCGACGGCTGTTTCGTGACCCGCCTCGAGACAGACCAGACAGGCAAGATTTCCGCCGTGATTTACACGTGGGCTGGCGTAGAACAACGCCAGCCGTGCCAGAACGTGTTCCTGGCGGCGGGCGCAATCGAAACGCCGCGCCTGCTGCTACTGAATAACCTCGCCAACTCGAGCGGACAGGTCGGGCGCAACTTTATGGCGCACACCGGGATTCAGGTCTGGGGACGCTTTGAGGACGACGTGCATCCGCACAAGGGGATTCCCGGCGGGCTGATCTCCGAGGACACGCACCGGCCAGCGGACGCCGATTTCGCGGGCGGATATTTATTGCAGAGCATCGGCGTCATGCCCGTGACCTACGCCGCGCAGGTGGCCAGGGGTCGTGGGCTTTGGGGACAGGCGTTGAAGGATCACCTGCGCGGCTACAACCACACGGCGGGCATCAACATTCTGGGCGAGTGCCTGCCATCGGACCAGAATTACCTCGAGCTATCAGGTGAGCTGGACACGGTTGGACTACCGAAACCGAGGGTGCATTTCACGTTTTCAGAGAACGAAAAGCGCTTGACCGCGCACGCGGAGGCGCTGATGCGGCAGATTTGGGCGGCGGCGGGCGCAACTGACGTGTGGGCGTACCCGCGAAGCGCTCACACGATAGGGACTTGCCGCATGGGAACCGACGCGAACAGCGCCGTGGTCAACCCGGACGGGCAATCCTTCGAGATTCCCAATCTGTACATCTGCGATAACTCTGTCTTCCCGAGCGCCCTCAGCGTCAACCCGGCGTTGACGATCATGGCGCTCTCCTTACGCACCGCAGACCGGTTTCTATCTCGAGTCAATCGGCTCGAGTCGGGCAGTTCAAACCCTGAAAGGCGACCATGACATCAGCCCGCCCGAAATCTGTTCCCGCGAAATCCGCCTCCCGCAGCCAATCTCGCCCATCTAATCATTTCCTCGAGATCATCGAGCGCGAACGTGGCAGTGGGAATTACAGTGGCGACCAGTACGGCGGCTCAAGCGGCTCGGATGGATCGGGCTTGCCGAGCGGTTCGCCGGGGAATTTCATGTTCGCCACCGGGGTTGAATGCTCGTACCCGACGATAGACGGCGGGCGGCTGCGGCGCGACCTGTTGGAAGAGTGCGGGCATTACGAGCGCTGGCGCGAGGATTTGAAACTCGTCAAGAAACTCGGGTTGCGCGTGCTGCGCTACGGCTTGCCGTACCACCGCGTACACTTGGGACCCGGCAAGTACGACTGGAGCTTCGCCGATACCGTCATGGCGGAGATCAAGCGCCTGAAGATCGTCCCAATCCTGGACCTGCTGCACTTCGGCGTGCCGGATTGGTTGGGCGACTTTCAGAACCCAGAGTTGCCGCTACGCTTCTCTGAGTACGCCGGGGCGGTCGCCGAGCGCTACCCGTGGGTGCGCTTTTACACGCCCGTCAACGAGATCTACGTGACCGCCAGACTTTCTGCCAAAGAGGGCGTCTGGAACGAACAGCTCAAAACAGACCGCGCCTTCGTGACGGCTGTGAAGCACCTAGTCGCCTCGAGCATTCTGGCTTGCCAGGCGATTGTCCAGCGCCGACCCGACGCGATCATTGTCCAATCTGAAAGCGCCGAGTACACCCACGAGGCTCGAGTTAATCCATCCACTGAGGTGACGCTGGGAAATAAATTGCGGTTCCTAGCGCTGGACCTGCTCTACGCCCGCATCCCGGACGCGGATGTCTACCGCTACGCGTTGGACAACGGGTTGACGAAAAAAGAGTACGACTGGTTTATGGCGGGTGAACCGCCCGGTCATCAAGTTCTCGGGAACGACTACTACGGTCGCAACGAGCGCTTGGTGAAACCGGACGGCACGGTCTGTCAGGCGGAGGACGTGCTGGGCTGGTACCAGATCACCCACAGTTACTATCAGCGCTACCGCAAACCGGTGATGCACACCGAAACCAACGTTTTTGACCCGGAGCTGGCTCCGATCTGGCTGTGGAAGCAGTGGATGAACGTCCTCAGGATGCGTCAGGACGGCGTGCCGGTGCTGGGGTTCACCTGGTACAGCTTGATTGACCAAGTGGATTGGGACACGCAGCTCTCTAAAAAATTAGGTCACGTCAACGCCTGCGGGCTGTACGACTTAGAGCGTAAACCGCGCCCGGTCGCGGCGGCTTATGGGGAGTTGCTGCAAGAGTTCGGGCAGATCACGGTCGTGCCGCACGGGGAACTGTTCGAGATCACCGGTCGCCCCGCGACGCTGAAAGTCGAAGTGTGAAGCTGCATCGTACCGAGCGCGGCGCACCTTCCGAGGGACTGCCATCGCTGGTGTTCCTGCATCACTTTGGCGGCTCGAGCCGAACCTGGGCTGGTGTAATGGATTTGCTAGCAAATCGTTTCCACTGCGTCGCCGTGGACCTGCGCGGTTACGGCGACGCTGCGGCGGCACAGGAGTACAGCCTCGGCGCGATGGCGGACGACGTGCTCGAGACGGTGGGCGATTTGCGCTTGGCACGGGTTGAACTGATCGGGCACTCGATGGGCGGCAAGGTCGCGCTCTCTGTTGCCGCCCGCCAACCCGCCCAACTCGAGCGGTTAGTGCTGGTCGCGCCGTCACCACCGACGCCCGAGCCGATGGCGGACCGGGAACGCGAGCGACTGTTGCAGGCGCACGGCGACCGCGCCGAGGCGGCTCACACGAACCGCGAGATCACGCGATTGCCGATCCCGGTTCCAACCCTCGAGACGCTGCTGGACGATAATCTGCGCTGCCAGAAACGCGCCTGGAACGCCTGGCTGACCGTTGGCAGCCGCGAGGATATTTCCGCCGTCATGCCCCAGGTCACGCGGCTGACGCTCGTCGTGGCGGGCGGCGCGGACCCGGTGCTACCCGCCACGATCTTGGAGCGCGAAGTCCGGGTGCGGTTGCCGAACGCCTCCCTCGAGGTGATTCCAAAAACCGGGCATTTGTTACCGCTCGAGGTTCCGGTGGAACTGGCGGCATTGATCGGAAGACAACGCGGGCCTTGAATGGCAGAGGTTTGCTCGGGTCCTGGTCACTCCAGCGAATCGTCGCTGGAGTGACCAATGAAACCTGGGAAACGCTGTAGAAGCTGTCACACGCCCTGATCTGCCACTCACCCGAACGCAGGTTCAAAGAGCTTGTGAGGCGTGGGCATTAACCGGATGCTCACAACGTGACCTGCATCTGCGGTACTGTTTGTTGACGTGATACCCGTCCAAGTTCCCATTCGCAGTTGGCGCACCGCCGAATTCGGCGGGATGGATCTCCTGCACGGCACGTTCACCCGGCACGCCTTCGCCAAGCACACGCACGAGACCTACAGCATCGGTATCCTCGAGCATGGGGCCATGACCTACGAGTGTCGCGGCGGCACGCACACGCTGCGGCCTGGGTCGGTCGGCTTGATTCACCCGGATGAGGTTCACACTGGCCACGCCGACGACACGAGCGGCTGGACGTACCGCAACCTCTACCCGGATGCGACGGTGCTCGAGCGGGTGCTACACGATCTGAACGAACGTTCCAAGCTGCCCCGGTTGCCGACCGTGATCGAGGACGGGACACTGGCGCAGATGCTGGCTCAGGCGCATCGGGCCTTCGCGGAATCCGCCTCGAGCCTCGCCAGGGCCTCGTTGTTACAGACCGCCCTGACCGCCTTGATCGTGCGTCACGCGTCAAAGCAGCCTGTGGTCCCGGCGGTGCGCCCGGAAGCCTCGGCGGTTCGTCAGGTTCGTGCCGTGCTCGAGGATGATTTTGCCCGCAACGTCACGCTGGAGGAACTGGCTCATCTGACCGACCTGAACGCCTTCACCTTGCTGCGTTCGTTCCGCCGCGCCTACGGGTTGCCACCGCACGCCTATCAGTTGCAGGTGCGCTTGCGCCACGCCAAACGCTGGTTGCAGCAGGGCGAAGCGCCCGCGCAGGTGGCGTTGCGGGCTGGGTTCGCCGATCAAAGCCATCTCGGACGGCATTTTCGCAAGGCCTTCGCGGTGACGCCACAGCAGTACCGACTGGGCGCGTCAAAAACGTTCTAGTCACTGCGCGCGGCTCGAGCCTAGCCTCTGCGGTATGGGTTCACCGTGGATCGCCCGGTTGCAACCCCAGGAAAGGAAACAATGACGCATCACGAGATACCACCGTCGAAACCTGGCTTCCTGTACCACCGACGCGCTGCCCGAGTGCTCGAGGCGGACACGTTCGCAGCCAGGATTTCGACATGAACCACCTCGCCCAACTGAACATCGGTCGGATTCTCGAGCCGCTGGACACGCCGCGCATGAAGGACTTCGTGGACAACCTGGATCGGATCAACGCCTTGGCTGAGGCCACGCCGGGGTTCGTGTGGCGCTTGATCGGTGACGGAACCAACGACGCGACCGGCTTGCGCCCGTTCCCGGATGACACGCTACTGGTCAATATGAGCGTCTGGGACGGCTTTGATCACCTGCGCGAGTACGTCTACAAGACCGCCCACGTGGAATTTGTGCGCCGCCGCAAGGAGTGGTTTGAACTGATGGATCAACCGATTTACGTGCTGTGGTGGGTTCCGGCGGGTCACATCCCGAGCGTTTTTGAGGCTAAGGACCGCCTCGATCACCTGGTCGCGCACGGCCCAACGGCGCACGCGTTCACGTTCCAGACGAGTTTCGCCGCGCCCGATCTCGAGACCTCGCTTATTCCCAAATGATGTTCACCGGTTAGCTTCCAGCGAGCGCCGGTGTTACACGACCTCTTGACGTGGTGGCACGCGCTCGGGCCGATGTGCGTGTTGTGCGCCAGTCCGGTCCTCGCCCGAACCTGAACAGCCTGGAGGAACCATGCACATTTCGATTACTGATCGTTGGCGCGAGACGTTTTCTGGAGGACACGTCGGCGTGCTGTTGATCGGCGGCGTGGACAACCGCCCACGGCCCACGCCGCTCGATGAGCGCAAGCGCGAGCTTGAGGCGAGCCTGCGCCAAAGCCTCGGCGGGTGCTCACGCGCCGAGCTGCACGAACTCGAGGTCTTGAAGGCGTACCGGAAGTATTACCGGCAGTTTGACCAGACTTACCACGTGCAACTGCAACTCGAGTCGGTGATTCACAAGGGCAAGTCCTTGCCGAACGTCAGCCCGTTGGTGGACGCCTCGTTTATCGCCGAACTCGAAACACTGGTGCTGACAGCTTCACACGATGCGGATACGCTCGAGGCTCCGGTCGTGTTCGATGCCACGCGGGGCGGCGAGGTGTTCACGCAAATGAATGGCAGCGTGTGAATGGCAGCGTGCGATCCCTCAAGGGTAACGACATGATGATGCGGGATGAGCAGGCTATCGTCTGTACCATTCTGTACGGGCAGGACGGACGCACCCCCATTTCGGCCAAGACGCGCCGGGCTTTGTACGCCACCTACGCTCCGGCTGGCGTACCGGTCGAAGCAGTCGGGCGTCAACTCGAGTTGATCCGCGATCTGGTTGGGCTGTTCTCACCGGATGCAGTGCTCGAGCGTTTGGAGCTGTTCTCGGCCTGACCTGCTGATGGTTCGAGCCTGACTCGCCTCAAGTCTCGCGGGCCGCCAGCGCCAATCGTTCCCGCACCTCTGGGGCGACTCGAGTCCCCAGCAGTTCAATCGCCCGCAGCATCTTCGCCTGGGGCAGCATGATGTTCGTCATCTGAAAGGTCAGGCGTGAAACACCCCCGAGCACCTGGTTGACATGGAGCACTTTTTCGACCACCGCCCCGGTATCACCGATCAGGAACGCCCCGCCGGGCGCACAGGCCGCATCGAACCCAGCGCGCGTCGGTGCTCGCCAGCCACGCTCCCGACCGATCGTCGAGATCAGGCGCTCGTAGCCTGGAAAGATATCGTCCCTCGCCTGCTGTGCGCTTTCAGCCACGTACCCGAAGGCGTGAACCCCAACTTTGAGTTGCGCCGAAGTGTGCCCCGCCCGTTGACCCGCTTGGCGGTACAGATCAACCAGCGGTCTGAACTGCTGGAAGCTCCCGCCAATAATGGCCACCATGAGCGGCAAGCCCAGGCTTCCGGCGCGGGCGAACGATTCGGGCGTGCCACCCACGCCGACCCAGACCGGCAACTGAGCCTGGACCGGGCGCGGGTAAACGCCCTGGCCCGTCAAGGCTGGACGGTGACGACCAGACCAATAGACCTGGGTCTGGTCACGGAGTCGCAATAGCAACTCGAGTTTCTCCTTGTACAACGCGTCGTAATCGTTCAAGTCGTACCCGAACAGTGGGTACGCCTCTACGCTCGAGCCTCGACCCGCGACGATTTCCGCCCGACCCTTGGAGAGCAGATCCAAGGTGGCGAATTGCTGAAACACCCGCACCGGGTCGTCGGCGCTCAGCACGGTCACCGCGCTCGTCAGTCGGATGCGCTGCGTGCGTGCGGCAGCGGCCGCCAGGATCAGGGTCGGGGCAGAGTCCAGGTACTCCTGGCGGTGGTGTTCGCCGATCCCGAACACATCAATTCCCATGCGGTCGGCCTGTTCGATCTCTTCCAAGAGGTTACTCAGACGCTCGGTTGCGCTCAGGGTCAGGCCAGTCTCGGGGTCGGTTACCACGGCGGCAAAACTGTCAATTCCAATTTCCACAGGCGTCCTCCTCAGTCACGCGTTGACTTCATCCCCGCATCGTCTCGAGGACATCCCAGTAGGTCGGGAAGGTTTTCGCGGTGCATCTCGGGTCCAGAATCGTGACGCCGTTCGCCCGCAAGCCAATCAGCGCGAAGCTCATCGCCATGCGATGATCGTCATAGGTTTCCACACGGGCTGGTTTCGGTACGCCCGGATGGACTACGAACCCGTCTTCTTCCTCCAGGGCGTCAATCCCCAAGCGTTGCAGTTCGCGCACCACGGCTCCGACCCGGTCCGTTTCCTTCTTACGAATAAAGCCAATCCCGGTCACTCTGGTCGGGCCATCGGCGTATACGGCGACAGCCGCCAGGGTTTGCGCGGTATCGGAAATCTGGCTCATGTCCACCTCCACGCCGTGCAGATTTGGGTTTCCGATCACCTCGGTTTCTGAGGCGGTCATGTTGACCGTGCAACCCATTCGCTCCAAGACGCGCACGAAGTTCAGATCCCCTTGCAGGCTGTCGCTGCCCAAGCCCGGCACGGTCACGCGCCCGCCGGTGATGGCGGCGGCGGCAAATAAGTAACTCGCGCCGCTGGCATCGGGTTCCACCCGGTACGCGGTTGGCTGGTAGCGTCCCGGTGCGACAGAGAAACTCGAGAAACCGTTCAGGTGCATTTCCACGCCGAAGGCACGCATGGCCTGGGCGGTCACCTCGAGGTACGGCTTGGAGACCAGGTCTCCGTCCACCGCGAGTTCCAGACCGTGTTGAAAATACGGTGCGCTCATCAGTAAGCCGCTCAGGTACTGGCTGGACAGGTCGCCACGAATCCGAATCGCACCGCCGCGCAACCCGTCCGCCCGAATCCGAACCGGTGGGCAGCCCGTGCCCGCGATGCTCTCGACATTTCCCCCGAGGCGGTTCAGGGCGTCTATTAGGGGTTGAATCGGTCGCTGACGCATGGCCTCGACACCATCAATCAGGTACTCGCCCTGACCGAGTGCCACGAGCGGCGCGAGGAAACGGGCGCTCGTCCCAGAGTTCCCGATGAACAGCGGCGCACTGGACGCCTGCCACGTCCCGCCGGTTCCCTGGACGGTGAAGCGGCTCGAGGCTGCGTCCTCTTGGACGCTCACCCCGAGTTGCCGCAGGGCGGCCGCCATGTAACGGGTGTCATCACTGAACAGTGCGCCAGAAATGATGCTTTCGCCGAGCGCCAGCGCCGCCAGCGGCAACACGCGATTGGTGTAACTCTTCGATCCGGGCGGCGAGACGACCGCGTTGACGGGCTTCTGGAACGGCTTGATCTCGAGCGCATCGGAGAGCATGGCTTTCAGAATACCTTGTGGTGTTGGGGCAGAGGGACGATGAACTATTGGAGAGCGGGGCAACGGCCGCTCGGGTGATCTGCCGGATCGGCTCGAGTCGTGATTGAACTGTACAAGCGATCCAAAGGCTGTTCCCTTTGATCGCTTGTACAGTTCAATCACCGCTTCAGTAAGGAAATAAGCGGCACATTCTTAAGCTCGATTGCTCGATGAGCTGTCCTAGAGAGAGCGGAACTGTGGTCTCAAAAACAAAAAAGAATTTATCGTTTCAGCCACTCGAGTAGCACGCGGTTGACCTGTTCGGCCGCGTCAGTTTGCACGAAATGCCCGGCGTTCGGGATCATCACGGTCGTCAGCGTGTTGTCCACGTACTCCCAGTTACGGTCGTGGCTGCCGCTGAGGATGAACGGGTCTTGCATCCCGTGAATCACCAGCGCGGGAACCTTAATCTTGGGGAGTGTGGTGGCAGCTTGCGCAGTTGCGCCGAGGTTCGCCTGAAAGTACGCGACGAAGGTCTCGAGGCTCGTGCGGGCGAACGCCTCGCTGTAGGCGGCGGTTTCCTGTGGTGTGCGCGGGTTGACGACGCCAAGAAGCTGGGCGCGAGTGATGGCGGCGGCCGAACCGGGTTGCGCCAACCCGTAACTCGTGCGGCTGGCGGCTTGTTGGGCGGGATCGGTGGCTCGAGCCTTGGCGAGCGCCAGCGGGTGAGGCAGGTTGAGGCTGACAATCCCTTCGGTCATCTGGGGCAGGGCGGTGGCGAAGGCCCAGGCGACGGCCGCTCCGGTGTCGTGTCCGATGACTGTGGCTTTGTCGCGTTTGAAGAATTTGATAACGGCCGCGACATCACTCACGAGTTTCGGCACGGTGTAATTTTCAATTCCATCGGGTTGATCGCTGCGATTGATACCGCGTTGGTCAATCGCGACGACCTGATGGTCGGCCGCTAGGGCGGGCATCTGATTGCGCCAGCCGTACCAGAAATCGGGGTGACCGTGGATCAGGACCACCAGCGGACCGCTGCCCAGGGTCGCGTAATGAATTTTGACGCCGTTGTTATCAACGAAGCCCTCGGTCACGGATTGCAGGAGGGTTTCCGGAGTGACTGTATTTTGGGTGGAGTTGGCTCGAGCGTCAGGGTGCATGGTGACTCCGATCAGGCAAAGCGAGAGCGTGACGAGGGGGATGGTTGCGGTGCGAAAGTTCTTCGGAAAGCTGGCTCGGTGTCTCATGGCGCTCCTCGAGTGAGAGAGTAGTTGACCAGTCGGTAAAATAAATGGGCATAAAGTTTTACATCGGTCTCTCCTCTCAAAGGTTAGGCGCGTCCGAACGACGCGAATTGCTGGTGGCTGGGTTTAAGCTGCGCGAGCAAATTAGGGTTCTGTGTGGTCTTCACCAGCAGCAGCACCCCCTCGAGATAGGCCAGCAGGGTTTGTCCGGCGACCACCGCATTCGTTTCGGATGGCAAGTCACCGACGTTCACGGCATCCTGAAAGACGCGCTGAAATAAACCTGCCCAGTCTGCGAAAACCCGCTCGAGGGCCTCGCGCAGCACCGTATCGTGGGCACTAACTTCCATTGAGAGCGTGCCAAAGGCGCAACCGGTCAGTGGGGTACCCGTCTCGGCCGCCGCCAGGTACTGCTTGTGGAGACTATCGAACAGAAATCCGACGCGCTCGAACGGCGTCATTGAAGCTGTGACGCAAGCCTCAATGCTGGTTCGGTAAGTCTTCCAATGACCCTCGAGCGCCGCCAAGGTCAGGTCTCGTTTCGAGGCGAAAAAGTGGTAAAAGCTGCCCTTTTTGACCCCCGCCAGTTCGCACAGCTCCTGCACACCGACGTTGGCGTAGCCGCGCCTGAAGATCAGCGCCGTCGCGGCGTCTATCAGTCGGTCTCTGGTTTCGGGATGCGTTGCGCCCATAAGTAGTTGACCAGTCGGTCTAGTTAGAGCATAGCAGGATGGTCAAGGTTTTGCAAATCGAGAAAACCAGCCCACTCGGCTCGCGGATGAGCCAGAGTGCGGGACAACGGATGTTCGATGGTGCAGGATAGAAACTAGAGTGTTCCTCGAATACGCGCTGTTCCAATAGGCTCGAATCAGCGTACCGTTCTCTCTCGCAACCTTGGATGGTTTGTCCGGTCTCGAGTACGACGTTGACCGCCCCTAGTGCAATCCGCTTCAGGCCACCAGCCAGAGTTTCTGGCAGTCGTCTACAGCGGTGGCTCGAGCGGCGGTCACTGTGAAGTAATGCTGGCCACGGTTCACCCATCTTTCGGTTACAATCCCGCGATGCCTGCCGCTCAGAAGTTGATTGCACCGAGTTTGCTGGCCTGCGATTTCGCGCATCTGGCGACGGAATTAGAGACCGTCAAGGCCGCCAGGGCGAGCTGGTTGCACTTCGACGTGATGGATGGACAATTCGTGCCCAACATCGGGCTGGGCTTGCCGATTCTGGAAGCGGTCCGCCGCAACACAGACCTCACGATAGACGTTCACTTGATGCTCGAGACTCCTGAGGCGCGCTTGGAGGATTTCGCCAGGGCGGGCGCGGACGGACTAACCCTGCACCTGGAAGCCACGCGCCACCCCCACCGCGCACTGCAACAGATTCGCGGGTTGGAGAAACGCGCCGGAATCTGCATCAACCCCGGAACGTCCGTCGGACTGCTGGAACCGCTGCTGGAACTCGCGGATTTAGTGCTGCTGATGGGCGTCAACCCCGGCTTCGGCGGTCAGAAATTCATCCCGAACACCTATCAACGCCTGCGCGAACTCGTGATGCTGCGCGATGCCGTGAACCCCGATTGCCTGCTCGAGGTGGATGGCGGGGTCAGCGCAGACAATCTGGTGACGCTCTTTCAAGAGGGCGCGGACGTGCTCGTGGCGGGGAGCGCCGTTTTTAACGCTCGAGGGGCAGCCGCGAACTTGGCTGAGATGCGTCGCACGATGAGCCAGGCGGGTCTAGGCTGATGCGACTGCGCGTAGACGCCCTGCCGCGCAGCTCCGGCGACGTGGGGTATCAGCCCTACGCCGATACTGTCATGGTCGTGGACACGCTCCGCGCCACGACGATCGCTGGCGTGTTCTTGGAGCAAGGTGCGGAATCGCTGTACTTGTGCCCGGACTTGGAAACCGCGCTCGCCTTCAAGGGCGACGGCGTGATCCTGGCGGGCGAACGCAACTGCCTGCCACCGGAAGGCTTCGACCTGGGGAACAGCCCGCTCGAGGCGCAACAAAGGCGGTTTGACAATCAGATCGTCGTGATGAGCACCAGCAATGGCACGGCCGCCGCCAGCATCGCCTGCGAGACCGGGAAGCAGGTCTTGCTGGCCAGCCTTAGAAACGCGCACGCGGCCGCCCGGAAAGCCCGCGAGGTCTCATCGGAAGAGCTGGCAATCCTCTGTGCCGGATCGGGCGGGCGGATCGGGCTGGATGATGTTTATACCGCCGGGGTGCTGTGCGAGTACCTGCTGGCGATGGGGGAGTGGACGCTGGACGATGGGGCGCAAATCGCGCTGACCGTGCGCCGCCAGTTCGCCGACCCGATGGAACCCCTGTCGCGCTCGAGGGCCGCCGAACTGATCGTGGCAGTCGGGTTAGAAGCCGACATTGCCGTTTGCGCCGAGGTCTCACGGAGCACGATCGTGCCAGTCTTCACTGGACGTTCCGGTTCAGCGCTGATCTTCCGCGACGCCTAAATCCAGACTCAACCATTTTTGCCTAACTTGCATTACTCAACTACTGGCACTCAGCTTCATTACTCAGCCACAATGCAGCTCGAGCGCAACTCCCATTCATCATGCCCTCCAAAAGTAAACCTGTGAGTCCCCCCTCGAGTCCGCTCCCAGCCCTCGGGCTGGTCTGCATCACCGCCTCGCCGCTGATTCGATTTCGGACCACGACGCGCACGAATTACCTGAAGCTGGATAGCGCCGCCCGCCACGCCAAGCTGCGAGACCTGTACCGGTCCAACCTGCAACAACTCCTAGCTGCGCTCGAGTTCTGCGCCGCGAACGGCATTCGCCTGTACCGCATGACCTCGCAACTGTTCCCGATGAACGACTTGGAAGACGGGATCGGCGCGGCGGTGCTGGAAGATCTTGGCAGCGACTTCGCGGCGGTTGGCGCTCGAGCGGCACAGTCTGGTATTCGCGTCGTGGTTCACCCGGAGCAATTCGTGGTCCTCAGCAGCGACAGCGAAAACGTTGTGCAGAACGCCGTCAAAGTGCTGGCAGGACACGCTGGTCTGTTCGACCGCATGGGTTTGCCGCGCACCTCGTGGTCCATGATCCTGATTCACGGCGGCAAGGGTGATCGGAGCGAGGCGCTGATAAAGCGCATCGAAGCGCTGCCCGATAACATCCGCCTCCGATTGGCATTGGAAAACGACGAGTATGGCTACAGCGCCCAGGACATCCTCGAGGTTTCCCTGAAAACTGGTGTGCCAATGGTCTTCGACGCGCACCATCACGTGATCCACGAGAGGCTGACAAGTTACGAGGACGCCAGCATCGCGCATTTTACCAGTGCCGCCGCTCGCACCTGGCCCGATTTGAGCTGGCAAATCGCGCACCTCTCCAACGGGCGCGACGGTTTCCTGGACCGGCGGCACAGCGACCTGATTGATCAATTCCCGAGCGCCTTTCTGCGCGTGCCGTTCATCGAAATCGAAGCCAAAGCCAAAGAGGTCGCCATACATGATCTCACGAGTCGCCTCGAGTTGCCGACGCCCGCCCTGAGTGTGGTGAGAGACCCACCCGCCGCGGCCGCGTTCCCCGACGAAGAATAAACCTCGAGCCGCAAAGTTCTTTCGTCTTTTTCTGGGTTGATTGTGGGTATGGGCGTGAAGCGCTCATGATCTTCAATCTCGAGAATGAGACCGGTTTGACATGTCAAACCCCACCAACGGGTGGGCTTTCTCTGGGGCGTCTACGACTCTTGGGCTTGGGAACCTTAGCCTGTCCGCTCACCTCTAAACCAGCAGAGGACAGACGAGACGGCATGAATGGATGCCGCTCACGCCTGTCCCAACATGGCAACGCGGCGCGCAGCGTTTCAAGGCTGCCCGTCGAGGTCTGACTCAGCGCCTTCAAACGCTCGAGTCAGTGGAGGATCTATGCGACAGTGGCTCTTGTTGGCATTCGGTGCGATTTCTCTGGCAGGCTGTAACAGCGCCGCCGTCACCCCTCCCGCGACGCTGACGCTCAACTCGCTGAGCGGCAACAATCAGATTGCCTCGAGCGGCGCGGCGGCCGCCGCGCCATTGACGGTCCAAGTCGTCACCGCGACTGGCGGTGTGGCGGGCGTGACGGTCAACGCCTCGAGTGACACACGGTTTTGCACAGTCAGTCCAGCCAGTCTGAGCACCGATGCGAGCGGTAACGCCGCCTTCACCGTGACAGCTCTGGGTGTGACCGGTGTCAACTGCGGCACGAGTTTCGCCGTTGTCGGTCAAGCGGCCGCTCGAGGGTCGGTGAATTTCAACACGGCAATTCGGGCCGCGCAGCGCCCCCTGATCGCGCCCACCGCTGTCTCCCTACCGACCGCTACCGTCGGCGTTACCGATGCGGGCGCGGCGGCGGGAAGCATCAACGTCAGCGCCGCCAGCAACCTGCCCGTCCCGGATGCCAGCCACGTCTACGGTGTTTACCTGGCGAAGCAGGATGCAAATGGCAATGTCAGTGCGGTTACGCTTTTGGGGAAAACCTCGAGCTTCCCGTTGGTGGCTCCACTGGTTGCGCCCGCTAATCTGGCGGCGGGCGGGTACAACGTCGTGGCGCTCGTGTTGCAGAGCGTTGGTACGGGTAAGGTGGAGAATCTCAATAACGCCACGCTGGTCTCTATCTTTACACCCGTCGCCGCTGGTACGGCGAATGTCACGCTCTCACTCTCGAGCGATGGCTTGCGAATCCCTGCCGCATACGCGCTGCCCTTGGGTGCGGCCGGTCAGGTCTCGCTGACCAACCCGAACCTGACCGCTGGATTTGCCGGGGATGGCATCTCCGTCGCCTGGAACGCCCTGCCCGTCAACCCGAGTGGCTGGACCTACGTGGTCTACGCCACGGACGATGCCAGCAACACCGGTCGTCTGGGAAATTTCAACAGCAATGGGCGCACTGGGAACTTCAACTATGGCAGCCCCACCCCGGCGAACGGGGCCCTACCAACCGCAATCACCGACCTGAAAGCCAAGTTTAGTCGCGTTTTCATCACGCTGGAACCCGTCTCGAGCGGAGATGGTGGACCAGCCAACGCTACGGCTGGGGCAAGCGTGGTGCTGGATAACGCCTCGAGCGCCTGGGTGTTTGGGGCGGGTTTGCCGAAAACGCAGTAACTCGAGGCAAAAGCGAGTTGTCGTCTCGGGATTTGTGTGAAAGAACCTCCCTATTTGGGAGGTTCTGGTTCAAACGATTTACGGCTGCTTTGGTGGTTCCAGATTTTTGATCGGTGCGTTCTCCTCGAATTTCGTCAAACCATCGGTGTAGCTCGGGAAGGTGTCCAGGAACCAACTCTGGACTTTACGATCCAAGTTGAACCCGATCCCAATCGCAAAAACCACCATGACGGCCCCGAAGCCGCGCTGAACCAATCCCAGGTTCCCCATCAACCACGGAACTCGAGCCAGCGCTCCGCGACCACCCAGCATGACCGCCAGCATCGGAATCGCGGTTCCGATTGAGAACGCCAGCGTCACCAGAAAGGCATCGAAGGTGACGTTGCCGCTCAGCGCCAACGTGATGACGCTCGCCATGATCGGACCGACGCAGGGCGTCCACAGCAACCCGAGCGTCCCGCCGACGAGCATCCCACCCAGCCAACCGCTCCCCTGGGACCGATCCCCACCGCTCGAGTAGGCCGTATTGCCACCCGCTTGCAACCTCGAGACGGATTGGGTGCTGAAGCGCTCGTACACGGTGTGGAGGGCAGGAACCAGCAGCGTCACTCCAAAGGCAAACAGCAACCCGACCGAAATCAGCCGGGTCGCGTCCGGTGGAATGTTTAGCACGCGCACGATCGTGCTGAGCAGCAAGGTAAAGATTGTGAACGAGACGATAAAGCCAGCGATGATGCCGTACGGTCGCAGTCGCCCGCCAATCGCCCCGGACAGCAGAAACGGCAGCACCGGCAGCACGCACGGCGAGGCGACCGTGACGACCCCGGATAGGAAAGCGAAGAATGCGACGGTCAGCATGACGGTTACTTTGTGTTGACTAAGATTTCGGCAGTTGCGCCACCAGACCAGGTTTTCAGCGCCTTGCCGGACTTATCCACGTAGACGAAGGTGTGCTGGTGCGTGATGCCGTAGGTCTTCTTCAAGTCTAGCTCCGTGTCGTAATCGGTTTTGAAGATCACGACCGAATCGGGAATGCTTTTCAGGTTGGCGTTGAAATCTTTGTCGGCGCTACGGCACGTTGGGCACCAGCTCGCGGCGAAAAACAGGACGCGTTTCTTAGCGACCGCCTTATCGAAGGCCACTTTGTTGTACTCCACATATGATTTTTCCATCGTGGCAGTTTGCGAGACCGGTGTGGCGACCGCCGCCGAAGAGGTGAATGTGACCGCGACGAAACCCGTTGCAACCACAGCCGCGCCGATCAGACCTGACCATATTTTTTTCATACCAGCCTCCTTGAAACGTGAACCAGCAAATAATTGTCAACCCGCAACCAGGGTACGCAACCTCGAGATGAAAAGTTCAATCGGGATTTTCGCCTCTTATAAATTGCGGTTCACCTGTCAGCCCACTCTAGTCTTGGAACCGCTGATGAAAGTCATTTGATGGTCAGATCGGCAACCATCACCCGACCATGCTCGAGACGAGCGCTTGTGAGCTGCGAGGACCTGTACAGAGTTGAGACCTTCATGCGCGATTTGTCCTGGCGCTTTCGATAGCAGACTTGACAAATACGATTAACTGATTTACCATCAATGAACGAAGGAGTTGCGCCTGATGACCCAAAGCTTTCCCCTGAACCAACTCCCCGATCACGACACCAACCAACGTCTGGCGGATGTTTACACCGGGATGGATGTCAGCGCCATCGAAACTGTGATGCACTTCTTGCTCGCCGCAAAACAGACCTCGAGCGCCTACACCCATTTTTTCAACCGCTTCGGGCTGTCGGACGGGAAATTCGCCGTACTGGCCATTCTCAACGAGCGCCCGCGCAAGTCCTTCGCCCCGTCCGAACTGGCAGATCGCATCGCGGTCAGCCGCGCCGCCGTGACCAGCATCATTGATGGACTCGAGGCGTCTGGCTTGGTGGAACGTCAGGATGCGCCGAGCGACCGCCGAATGCAGATGATTCAATTGACTAGCCAAGGCGACGATCTCCTCAAGACGCTGATGCCCGAGCATTACCGCCGCAATGCCGCACTGATGTCCGGTTTGACTGAGATCGAACGCAGTTTATTTCGCGCCCTGCTCGAGAAAATTCAGGGTGGCTTGAGCGCTCTACGGGAGGAGTAATTTTTCATGCTTTTATTATTAATCAATTAACCATTAAGCGGCATATCAATCCAAAGTCTCTCACGCCGAGCCAAACACGCTCGAGACCCAGGAGGAACACCATGCAACTCGGATACACGATCATCTTCGTCGAAGACATCAACGCCACCGTCGCCTTCTACCAGAACGCCTTCGGTTTTGAGTCCCAAGCCGTGACCCCAATGTTCGCGGCAATGAAGACCGGGCAGACCACGCTGGCGTTTGGCCTCAACAGCAACGAACGTCATGAGCTTGCCGGGAAGCTCGAGTACCGCGACAACCGCCCAGATCAAGACCCGGCGGGACTCCAGATCTCGTTCGTCAGTGAGGATGTTCACGGGGATTTCGCTCGTGCCATTCAAGCTGGAGCCGTCAGCGTGATCGAACCGAACCTCAAACCTTGGGGTCAGACCGTCTCGAGGGTACGCGATCTGAACGGCGTGCTGGTTGGGATTGTTAGCCCACCCAAATTCTGAACATCGTTTCCGTCCACCGCGCCAATCCGATGACTCGAGCCTGGCGCAACCAAGCACGGCCTCAGAACACCTGCGAACGCCTAGCTAGCGATACGTGAATTGATTGACCGAGTTGGTAGTCTCGAAGTTCAGCTCGAGAGTTGGCTTCAAACGAGTGCAGTGATCAACAAAAGTAACGGCGAGCGGTCTCTGGAAGGGTGTTATTGCCGAGCAACCGAGATATGTTCAAGTTCTGAGAACGGTTCAAGGTTGGCCTCGGGCGGGATGCAGCAACCTACAATGGGTCATTCGCGTTCCATGGCCGCCAGAGCCACGTCCAAGGCGTTCGCCGAGAGGCGAATCTCCAAAATACTGAACAGCAGCGACACCAGCAGCAACCCCAGGCTGGCCGCAAACAACCATACCCCCAGCCCCTCGAGTCTTGCCAACAGCACCAGCATCGCCACAACGCAGAGCGCAAAGCTGAACACGCCGAAGCCCTGCATCCAGAGGATCAGCCGCACGCGGTAGCGTAACGCCCGAATCTGCGTTTGAAGCCGCGCGTCGGGCTGAGCGCGGTGCGCCTCTAAAAGCTGCCGAATCAGCGCCGCCAACGCGTGAAAGCGCGTTGTGTACGCCAGCATCACCAGTGAGATGGCGGGGAAGAGCAGTGCGGGTGTGGCCAGGGTGATGTCCATGAGATGAAACTACCCGAGCCAGGCGAGCCTCGCAAATTCACGGGTGAGCCTCGAAGTCTCGAGTTTGCTGCCAGCATCGTGAAAGCGCAGGTTGCCCCCGGCGGGTCGCACGTCCAGACCTCTATCGCACCCGCGCCGATGTACGGCAGGCGCTCGGTGTTCGTTTCGAGCGCCAGATTCAATGGTGAGATGATTTCGAGGCGGAGGCTGGACTCGTGACCAACTGTGCAAAACGGTTGGTTCTAACTTCCTCGAGCCTGCCCGGATAGTCGAAAGTGCCCGCAATCTTTGAGAACCAGCCCTGTCCAAACAGCGGGTGAAAATATGAACACCGTACGTGTATCGTGGCTTCTGACGGGATGGACGAGGCACGTAGTACCGCTGATCGGCTGTGCGTGTTGGTACCGGTATCATTCGGCCTCACTCATAGGAGATCGTCACAGACACGCTTTATTGCCTCGAAACTTCAAACGAACTCTGCCGAACTCAGGAACCGAAGACTCGAGCGAATGCTTGCCAGGAAGAGGGATCGCATGGCACAAGAATCCATTCCTAGCCTGTTCGAGTGGGCTGGGGGTATCACGGTGTTCGAGCGTTTGACGGACGTGTTCTACCGCCGAGTCCAAGAGGATGCGCTGCTGGCTCCCATTTTCAAGCACATGAATCCTGAACACGCTCAACAGGTCGGGCATTTCATTGCGGAAGTAATGGGAGGTCCAAAACTTTACAGTCAGGGACGCAACAATCAAGGCCACGCGCATATGATCGCGCAACACATGAATCGGCATTTGACCCAAGAGCAGCGCCGCCGTTGGTTTGATTTGCTGCTCGATTGCGCCGATGAAGCGGGGCTACCGGACGATCCTGAATTTCGCTCGGCGTTTGTGGGGTATCTCGAGTGGGGTTCGAGATTGGCGGTTGTGAATTCTCAATCAGGAGTTGCTGCGCCGAATCCTGATTTACCGATGCCGACCTGGAATTGGGGGGCGGTTGGAAAGCCGTACCTCCCCAAACAGTCTTGACCGAGAACTCGCATCTGGACTGTTTGGGGAGGTGCGGCCACGATAAGAGTTGCCGTGCCCGCGATTCTTGACATCACAACTGAGCCATTTATCAGAACATCTGGGCCGGTGGATGGATTTGCCGTTGATCGTCGTTTTCAAAGACCTTCCAGCCGAGAGCGTCAGCGATCCGGGCCGCCAAGCGCTCACACCAATCAGGACCTGCGTCGTACGAGCAAACCAATTCTACGAGGTTAATCCGTGCTATGAACGACCCGTCACTCGCGTAATTTCCGCTCGAGTCGCAGGCGTGAAGTTGAACTGACACCCACGGCTGAACCGACGAGAAGCTCATGGCCCCAGTGGGTCGGAGTTCAGAAAAGCCAGACAGCAACTCGAGCGCTCGGGACGTGTCCGTGAACGCCGTGTAACGCTCGTCCGAGCAAACCGTTAGGTACCACGACACGCTAACGCCCCCTGAACCCGGTACCGAACAACCCGTCACTCAAGCCTCGAGTGATTTGGCCATGTTGAGATTGGTGATTTCAAATCCCAGTTTCTCGTACAACCTTCGAGCGGTCAAATTATGCCCGAACACGTGCAGCGCCAAGCGATTCAACCCCAAGCGCTTCGCCTCACCCTCCAAGGCGCGCATCGCGCTCGAGGCAATGCCCTGGTTGCGGAAGGCTTCCGCCACGAACAACTCCAGGATGAAGCCGGTTCCGTCCATGTCCGCCAGCCACAGCACCCCGACCTCGTGACGCAACCCGTCGCGCTCGAGGTGAAGGCTGTACAGGTAATTCTTCTGGGTTGCTAAACCGTCGGGTAAGAGGCGTTGGAATTCGTCCTTGGAACGTTGCAACGCGCCCTCAGCTTGCCAGTTGCCCGCCTCTATTTTTTCCTGGGCGTATTCCGGGATGGTGCGTTCCAAAAAGCGCTCGAAGCTCTCCTGGGTCATCGGTGAAAGGGTGGTCATACCAAGTTATCCAATTCCTCCTGAGTTCGGCGTAGTCAGGTTAATGTTTGAAGACAATAGAGTGCGCTTACGACGCAAACATGGATTAGCCGAATCGTGCCGTTATCAATAAGCTATCCGAGTGAGACGAGCGTCGGTAATCCCGGAGCCAGCCTTGAAGCCTCGAGTTCGCCCGCCCTGTCGTAAAAGCGCACGTTCTTCTTCAGGTCACACGTCCAGACTTCGGTCGCACCCGCGTTCAGGTACAGCAACCGTTTGGCTTTCATCTCGAGGTTGGACGGAGAGGCGATCTCGATGCAGAGTTCCGGCGCGTTCAGAAAAACATCCTGGCTGAGATGAGCTTGCAGAAATGTGGATGACAACCAAGCGACATCGGCGACCTTGACGCCATCAGAGGTCTCAATTGGGCATTCCTGGGCGACGCTGCCACCTACGATATGTTGCCGGATCAGGTCTTGGATCGCGCCCTGGAACGAGCCGCGCCAGGATGTTGCTGGACTCATAACAACCTGTCCAAAACGGTTGGTTTCAATCTTGAACGGTAAATCCATCGAGCTGGGATGGACTATCACTTCGCGCCAGGTCACCGGAATCACCTCTAAACAGCAGTTTAGCCGATCTCCTCGAAGACGCCGAGCTTCCGAAACCGTTCGTGACGGTCTCGGATGAGCGCCGCTTCATCCAGCCCCTCGAGTTGCGCGAGGTGCTTTTCCAGGGCTGCCTTGAGCTTCTCGGCGCTGGCGTCTGGGTCGTTGTGTGCGCCGCCTTTCGGTTCCAAGATCACCTCGTCTACGATGTCGAACTCCTGCAAATCGCGGGCGGTTAGTTTCATGGCTTCGGCGGCTTTCTCGGCCTCCTTGGCGTCGCGCCAGATGATCGCGGCGCAACTCTCCGGCGAGATCGTGCTGTAGACGGCGTTCTCGAAGATCAGCACGCGGTTTCCGACCGCCACCGCCAGCGCCCCGCCGGAGCCGCCCTCACCGATCACGGTGCAAACGACCGGGACGCGCAGGCGCGTCATCTTCTGGATGCTCTGCGCGATCAGCCAGGCCTGCCCGCGCTCCTCGGCGGCGATACCAGGGTACGCGCCGGGCGTGTCCACCAGGGTGATAAGCGGCAAGCCAAACTTGTCCGCCAGGTCCATCAGGCGCATGGCCTTGCGGAAGCCCTCGGGGTGCGCCATGCCGAAATTGCGCAGGATGTTCTCCTTCGTGTCGCGTCCCTTCTGTTGTCCGATCACCACGACCGGCTTCCCAGAGAGTCGCGCCAGTCCGCCGACAATCGCGGCGTCCTCTCCGTAAGCGCGGTCGCCGTGCAACTCCTGGTAATCGGTAAAGATCTTAGCGATGTAATCCATCGCTGTGGGCCGCCCGGCCGCCCTCGCCAATTGCACGCGCTGCCAGCGCGACAAGCCAGAGAAGGTATCTAACCGCAGCCGCTCGAGCCGCTTTTCCAGCAGCGCGACCTCCTCGGTCATGTCCACGCCGGAGGTCTCGCCGTAGGTTTTCAGTTCCGCGACGCGGGTTTCCAACTCCTGAATCGGCTTTTCAAACTCGAGCGCCACTCAGCTCACCTTATCCTGAGTTCGAGTGCCCTGAGTTCGAGTGCTCTGAACTCGAGGTAGAAGCGAATTCATCCGCGCCTCCCGAACAGACCCCTCGAGACTTTCGGGGCGTCCACCGCGATCACAATCGCAGCCACCTCTGGTTTCGGCTGGTGGGTGAGCATGGCGATCAGGTTGGTCAATGCCTCACGGTGTTCGCGTCTGTCCAGCACGACATCTATAAAACCCTTCTTCTCGTAGAACTCGGAGCGCTGAAAGCCTTCCGGCAGGTTCTGGCGTACGGTTTGCTGAATCACGCGCTGCCCAGCGAACCCGATCAGCGCGTCCGGCTCGCCGATGATGACATCGCCGATCGCCGCGAAACTGGCGGCCACGCCGCCGGTCGTCGGATCGGTCAACACCGTGATGTACGGTAAGTGTTTCTCGGCCAGCGCCTCCAAAGCGAAGGTCGTTTTCGCCATTTGCATCAGCGACAGCGCACCCTCCTGCATTCGCGCCCCGCCGGAAGCGCTGACCAGAATCAGCGCCCGATTCTCAGCCGCCGCCAGTTCCATGCTGCGGGTGATCTCCTCGCCCTCGACGCTGCCCATGCTGCCGCCGTTGAACTCGAAATCCATGAGGCAGAGCATGACGGGAAGCTCGCCCATCGCGGCGCGACCCGCGACGACCGCGCCCTCGCGCCCAGTCTTCTTGCGGCTTCGCTCGAGCCGTGACGTATAGGGTTCCGTGTCCACGAAGGCCAGCGGATCGGTGGCGCGGACCTTACCGCTCGTCTGCTCGAAACTGCCTGGGTCCACCAGGGCTTCGATGCGCTTTTTCACTGGCATCCGATGGTGATAGCCGCAGTTCGGGCAGACTCTTAAGTTCTGCTCCAACTCCTTGTTATAGACTTGCTTGCCGCACTTCGGGCACTTGCCCCACAAGTCCGGCAACTCGTCAGAGCTACCCTCTTTTTGCTGCGGCGGGCGACGACGAAAGAACCGCTCGAGCGTCACAGGCAACCTCTCGAGGCGCGGATCACGAAACTCACGCCCGGCATTCTACTCGTTCAGGGTGGTCTGAGATTGAACTGGGTTAAGAACTCGGGTGATATACGCAAAACTAGAGGGTGGCTCGAGTTTCATCCCCGCCACTTCTGGGTTGGAAAGATAGCTCGAACATTGATTCACCCGAAATCGTAGAAAGACTGTGTCAGAGCGGGATATTCGAGCGAAGATCTTTTGCGGCAGATCAAGTTCTGAGACGAACCATGTGTCGCATTGGTAACTTGCCCTTCGAGGTGACTTGGCTCACCTTGACTTTCTCTCCCCTAGGAGTAGAATTCCTTTCGTGCCTCCTGGCTTTGAGGCGAATTGAATTCAAGTTTCTCCCCCGAGGGTTACCAGCCCTGGGGTCTTGTTACGTCAACCACGATGGGCACTGACGAGGCAAGTTTCGGCGCGGCGGTCGGAAGTTGGCTTTAGTGTTGTGCCTTTCACCTGAATCGGGTGAATGCCTGAGCGGGTGCTGTACTGGAGGCGGCTGTTTGCGTCTCAGTACCAAGGAGTGTGGATGGCGCGAAGAGAGATCAAGCGGTTCGGGAAGATTCACGAAATCCTCGAGTTACCGCGACTGGTGGAACTGCAAATCGGTTCCTTCGACCATTTTTTACAAAAAGGCGTTTCCGCGGCCGAACGTGAAGACACGGGCTTGCAGGGCGCGTTCCGGGAGATCTTCCCGATAGACGAGTCCGACAAGAACCGCACCGGCGGCTTGGTACTGGACTTCTTGGAGTATGAGTTGGGCGAGCCGCCGTACACCACCGAAGAGTGCCGCGACAAGGACTTGACCTATCAGTCCCCGATGTTCGCCAAGCTGCAACTGATCCACCGCGACACCGGTCTGATTAAAGAGGACAAGGTGTTCCTCGGTGATTTGCCGCTCATGACCGAAGAGGGCAGCTTTATCGTCAACGGCGCGGATCGCGTGATCGTCTCGCAGATTCACCGCAGCCCCGGCGTCTATTACACGTCCTCGTATCACGGCTCCAAGAAGCTTTACGCCAGCGCGATTATTCCGCTGCCGAAGCGTGGTCCGTGGATTGAACTGGAATTCACCTCGGCGGGTATGCTCGAGATGAAGATCAACAAGCGTAAGTTCCCGGTCACGATGATGTTGCGCGTGCTGGGGTACGACGATCAGGCGGTGCGGAAACTCTTCAAGGGTTACGAGAGCCTGCTGGAAACCACGATCACCGAAGACAAGACGCTGGGCATGGGTCTCGAGGAGACGCTGCTGCGCCTGTTCACGGTCTTGCGTCCCGGTGACCCACCGAAGCGCGACAAGGCGATCAGCTACCTGTACAGCCTCCTGGCAGACCCGAAGCGCTACGACTTGGGCGACGCTGGCCGCTTCAAGATGAACACCAAGCTGGGCATCAAGAACCAGGACAAGACGCTCTTAACGTTTGAAGACGGGCAGTTCAAGGACGCTGGCTTGATCGCCACGATCCAATACCTGTTACAGCTTCAGAACGAGGAACCCGGTTTCGAGCAGGACGATATTGACCACCTCGGCAACCGCCGCGTCAGGACGGTCGGCGAGTTGCTGGCCGATCAGTTCCGCGTCGGCTTGGGCCGCATGGCCCGTGGCGTGCGCGAACGCATGATGCTCGGAAACCCGGACGCGGCCACGCCGCAGAAGCTCGTCAACAATCGCCCGATTGTGGCGGCCATGCGCGAGTTCTTCGGACGCAGCCAGCTCAGCCAGTTCAAAGACCAAATCAATCCCCTTTCCGAGTTGCGTCACAAGCGTCGCATCTCGGCGCTCGGGCCGGGCGGTCTGACCCGCGAGCGCGCCGGTTTCGACGTGCGCGACGTTCACCGCACGCACTACGGGCGCATCTGCCCGATTGAAACGCCGGAGGGCGCGAACATCGGTTTGATCTCGAGCCTGGCCTCGTTCGCCAAGGTCAACCCGCTGGGCTTCATCGAGGCTCCGTACCGCAAGGTCACGAAGGGCAAAGTCACCGACGAGGTGGTCTACATGACCGCCCACGAGGAGGACAAGCACACGATCGCTCAGGCCAACACGGAACTCGAGAACAACCGCCTGACCGGGCAGGTCGTGGCTCGTAAGCGCGGCGATCCGTTCATTGTCAGCGGCGACGAGTGCGATTACATGGACGTGACGCCGAAGCAGATCGTTTCGATTAGTACCTCCTTGATTCCGTTCTTGGAGCACGACGACGCGAACCGTGCGCTGATGGGTTCCAATATGCAGTCGCAAGCCGTGCCACTGGTCCGGGCTGAACCGCCCGTGGTCGGGACCGGGATTGAGGAGCGGATCGTCTTGGACGCTGGCACGAGCCTCGTGGCGGATGTCGAGGGCGAAGTCACCGAAGTGGATGGCACGAAGATTGTCGTGAAGTACGGCAAGCACATCAAGGAATACAAGCTGATTCGCTTCCAACGCAGCAACGCGGGCACGAACCACGATCAGCGTCCGATTGTCAAGGTCGGCGACAAGATCAAGCCCGGTCAGATCATCGCCGACGGTCCCGCCTCGGAGTACGGTCGTTTGGCGCTGGGTCACAACATCACAATTGCGATCATGCCGTTCGACGGTTATAACTACGAAGACGCGATTGTGATGTCTGAAAACCTGGTCAGGAAAGACTTCTACACCAGCATTCACATTGAGAAGCAGGAGCGCGAAGCCAGAGACACCAAGCTCGGGCCGGAAAAGATCACCAGGGACATTCCGGGACTTTCTGAGGCGGCACTGCGCGACCTCGATGAGGACGGCATTATTCGCATTGGCGCTGAGGTCAAGCAGGGCGATATCCTGGTCGGTCACACCAGCTTCAAGGGCGAGACCGAACCGACGCCGGAAGAGCGCCTGCTGCGCTCGATCTTCGGTGAAAAAGCCAGGGAAGTCAAAGACACCTCGTTGCGCGTTCCCTCGGGTGAGGGCGGCATCGTGATTCGCACCGTGCGCTTCAAGCGCGGCGACGAGGGCGTGGACCTGAAGCCCGGCGTGCGCGAGATGGTGCGCGTTTACGTGGCGCAACGCCGCAAGCTGCAAGTTGGCGACAAGCTGGCCAACCGCCACGGCAATAAGGGCGTCGTCGCTAAGATTCTGCCCCCGGAAGACATGCCGTACCTGCCGGACGGAACCCCGGTGGACTTGGTTTTCAACCCGCTTGGCGTGCCGAGCCGTATGAATTTGGGGCAGATCCTCGAGACGCACCTGGGAGAAGTCGCCCGTCGCATGGGCGTGGCCTTCGTGACCCCGGTGTTCGACAGCGCCACCGAACACGAGATCAAGGACCTCTTGGAGCAAACCTCCAAGGAGGCTCGAGACGCGCACACCGCGAACGATTTCACCTTGGACGTGCGCGAGGCTCAGGTTTTGACTCGAGCCGGGAAGCTGGGCATCGTCGGGCGCGACAGCAGCGTCGAGGAGCAGCAGCGCGAGCTGGCGCGAACCGGCAAGACCGTGTTGTTCGATGGTCGCACCGGTGAACCCGTCGAGGGTCCGGTCGTGGTCGGGATCATGTATGTCTTGAAGCTCTACCACATGGTTGAAGACAAGCTTCACGCCCGCAGCACCGGACCGTACAGCCTGATCACCCAGCAACCGCTGGGCGGCAAGGCGCAGTTCGGCGGTCAGCGCTTCGGTGAGATGGAAGTCTGGGCTTTGGAAGCCTACGGCGCTTCGCACACGCTTCAGGAGATTCTGACCGTGAAGTCCGACGACATTGAGGGCCGCGACGAGGCGTACCAAGCCATCGTCAAGGGCGAAGAGGTCAAGGACACCAACATCCCAGAATCCTTCAAGGTGCTGGTCAAAGAGTTGCACTCCCTCGGTCTGGACGTGCAAGTGCTGGACGAGAACGACAAGACCGTGGACATCTTCGAGGGCATGATGCCCCGCCGCTAGGCGGTTCGCTCGTCTCGAGCTGTGAGAACGGAACAAAATCTCACAGCTCGAGACGAGCCAGGCAAAGGATAAGAGCGTAATCGCAACCGACAGAACAAGCTGATAGCGAACCGCTAGAAGCTAGGAGTTAAACAATGCGCGATTTCAAAAAAGTCAGAATTCAACTCGCCAGCCCGGAGAAGATTCGTTCTTGGAGTTACGGCGAGGTCGAAAAGCCGGAAACGATCAATTACCGCACGCTGAAGCCAGAACGCGATGGTCTGTTCGACGAACGGATCTTCGGACCGGAAAAGGATTACGAGTGCGCCTGCGGCAAGTACAAGCGTCAGCGCTACGAGGGTAAGGTCTGCGAGCGGTGCGGCGTGGAAGTCACGAAGCGCATCGTGCGTCGTTACCGCATGGCCCACATCGAGCTGGCGACCCCGGCCGCGCACATCTGGTACGTCAAGGACATTCCCAGCAAGATTGGCACGCTGCTGGACCTGAGCGCCGGACAGTTGGAGCAGGTCTTGTACTTCGGGAAGTACATCGTGACCGACCCGAAGGGAGCCATCAAGGACGGTCGCCCGCTGAAGCGCGGCGAGTTGCTCAGTGACGAGGAACACCGCGAGTTGCGCGTCGGTAAGCAGGAGACATACACGCTCCCGGTCGGCACGCAAGCCGAGGTCCGCGACGGCGAATTTGTCACCAAGGGTCAGAAATTAGGTGGCAACGTCGCCAGCCGCATGGACGGCGTGGCGCAGTACCGCTTCCCGCGCAAGGCCACCCTGGAATACAAAGAAGAGGGAACCGCCAAGTTCACCCTGCCGAAAGGCACCGAACTCGAGGTGGAAACGCTTCGCGCCGGTGAGCAGATCACCGACCCTGTCGAGGATCACGCGATCCTGGCCACCCGTGATGGCGTGGCCACGGTCACCGAGTTGGGCGAGGGCTTCGGCAAGGGCGGCGTCGTGATTGAAGTCCGCGACCCGGACGACAACGATGTGCTGGAACGCGTCTTCGTGCCAATGGGCTTCGAGGTCTTGGTCGGCAGCGGCGAGAGCGTTGAGACCGATACCGAACTGGCGCGCAGCAACGGGTCATTGATTCGTATGCCTCGAGGGGCGTCGGCCAAGGGTGTCGCCACGAAGCGCAAGGGCAGCAATCTGGAAATCACGCTGACCCTGACCTGGGCGCGCGAGGTCAGCTTGGACATCAACCCGACGATGCATGTCCTCGTCGGTGACGGCGCGGAGTTCAGCGCGGGCGATCCGTTGATTGGCGCGATTGACCCGGCCCAGATGGTCTCAGCCGATGCCGACGGTTCGCTGCGCTTGCAGGAACCCGCCAGCATTGTCGTGGCTAGGGCTAAGATTTACCCGTACCAGGACGAACCCGATGTCGTGAACGGTGACCGCGTGCAGCCCGGCGACGAATTGGCCGACAATGGCGCGATCAAATCTGAAATCCACGGTCGCGTGGAGCTGGACTTGGTGCGTCGTCAGGTGCGCCTGATCGAAGCCTACGACTTCGAGGCCCGCATGGGCGCGGAAGCCATCCGCGAACTGTTGGAAGGGATTGACCTTTTGCCGCTCGAGGCTGAGCTAGAAGACGAGATGAAGAACCCGAGCCGCCACAAGCGCGCCAAGGCCCGGAAGCGTCTCGAGGTGGCACGGTCGTTCCGAAAGTCCGGCAATCGCCCGGAGTGGATGATTATGGATGCCGTGCCGGTCATGCCACCGGACTTGCGCCCGATGGTTCAGGTGGACGGCGGTCGGTTCGCCACCTCCGATCTGAACGACCTGTACCGCCGTTTAATTAACCGCAACAACCGTTTGAAGAAGCTCCTCAACACCGGCGCACCCGAGATGATCGTCCGCAACGAGAAGCGGATGCTTCAGGAAGCCGTGGACGCGCTGATTGACAACGGTCGTCGCGGTACGCCTGTGACCCACCCCGGCAGCGATCGTGCCTTGCGCTCCTTGACCGACCTCTTGGGCGGCAAGCAGGGTCGTTTCCGTCAGAACTTGCTGGGAAAGCGCGTGGATTACTCTGGGCGCTCGGTCATCGTGGTCGGTCCGCAGCTCAAATTGCACCAGTGCGGCTTGCCGAAGCGCATGGCGTTGGAACTCTTTAAGCCCTTCCTGTTCAAAGTTTTAGAGGAAAAGGGTGTTGTCACCAACATCAAGTCCGCCCGCAAGATGCTGGAGCGTTACCGCGACACCCGCGACGAGATCTGGGACGCCTTGGAAGAGGTCATCCAGGACAAAGTGGTGCTCTTGAACCGCGCCCCGACCCTGCACCGCTTGGGGATTCAGGCGTTCACGCCGACCCTGGTGGAAGGTCAAGCGATTCAGTTGCACCCGCTCGTCTGCGAGGCGTTCAACGCGGATTTCGACGGCGACCAGATGGCGATTCACGTGCCACTGTCCCCATACGCGCAGGCTGAGGCTAGGGTGCAGATGCTCTCCGCGCACAACCTCTTGTCGCCCGCGAACGGCGAGCCGAACGTCAAGCCCGCCAAGGACATCATTCTGGGCGTGTACACACTGACCTTGCCGCGCCAAAGCAAGAAGGGCGCGGGCATGAAGTTCAAGGAACCCGCCGAAGCCCTGAGCGCGCTCGAGTCTGGCAAGATTGACCAGAACGCCCGAATCACCGTGGCGGGCAAGGACACGACCGCTGGCGCGATCAAGTACATCTTCGCCAATCCAGAAGAAGCCTTGCACGCCGTCCAACGCGGCACGATTGACATGCAAGATGTCGTCACGATCCGTATGCCCTTGATTGGTGGGGCGCAGATGGTGGAAACGACCGCCGGTCGCGCCTACTTCCGCCGCATCATCAACGAGACCCTGACCGAGGGTGGAACCGTGCTGGAACACGAGTTCGTCAACCTGCAAGTTAGTTTTGAAAAGAATGCCCTCAAAGACTTGGTCATGGATGTCTTCAAGTTCCTCGGAATAGAGAAGACGGCCGCCCTGCTGGATGCCCTGAAGGAGTACGGCTTCAAGCTCGCCTCTAACAGCGGCGTGACCGTGGGCATTGACGACGCGATCATCCCGGAGCGCAAGAAGGAACTCTTGGAGGAAGCCGACGGCAAACTGGCGCAGATCATGGAGGACTTCGAGTTCGGGTTATTGACCGACCGCGAGCGCTACCTGCAAGTCACGCAGCTTTGGGGCGAAACCACCGAGCGCGTCACCGACAGCGCCTTCGATAACTTCCGCGAGAACTACCCGAATAACCCGTTCTACGTCATGAGCCAATCCGGTGCTCGAGGGAACAAGCAGCAGATTCGTCAATTGACCGGTATGCGCGGTCTGATGCAAAAGCCGAACGGTGACGTGATCGAACTCCCCGTGCGTTCCAACTTCCGCGAGGGTTTGAACGTGCTGGAATACTTCACCAGTACCCACGGCGCTCGTAAGGGCGGCGCGGACACGGCCCTCAGGACCGCCGACTCCGGGTACTTGACCCGCAAGTTGCACGACGTGGCCCACGAGATCGTGGTCCGCGAACCCGATTGCGGCACGAGCGATTACGTGACCGTGTTGACTCACGAGGCGGGCAAGGCCCGGAAGAGCAGCGACCTCGAGATGAGCATTTACGGTCGCACCTTGGCGCAGGACCTGACCGTGTCCGGTCAGACTTTTGCGGAGGGAACCGTGCTGGGCATGGACGAGGTGAAATTCGTCCTGAAGAACAAGGACAGCTTGGACACGATCGCCGTGCGCTCGCCACTGACCTGCCGCACCCACGCGGGCGTCTGCCAGAAGTGCTACGGGCACGACCTGTCACAGAACAAGCTGGTCAGCATCGGTGAAGCGGTCGGTGTGATCGCCGCGCAGAGCATCGGCGAACCGGGCACGCAGCTCACGATGCGTACCTTCCACACCGGCGGCGTGGCGGGCGCACAGGACATCACGCTCGGCTTGCCAAGGGTGGTGGAGCTGTTTGAAGCCCGTAAGCCCAAGACGAAAGCCACGCTCTCCGAGATTGACGGAGCCGTCTCCATCAGCGAGGAGGACGACAAGCTCATCATCACCGTCTCTGACAACGAGTTCAGCAAGAAGTACAAGCTGGACCGGAGCGTGCGCCTGCTGACCGAAATCCGCGAGGGCACGAAGGTCGCCGCCGGTCAACCCCTGACTCGAGGTGCGATCAACCCCGAGGATCTGCTCGAGGCCAAAGGCACCGAAGCCGCGCAGCGTTACCTGGTGGACGAGGTGCAAGCCGTGTACCGCGCCCAGGGCGTGAAGCTGCACGACAAGCACATCGAGCTGATCGTTCGCCAGATGTTCAAGTACGTGGAGCTGGGCGAGGACAGCGGCGAAAGCGACTTCCTCGAGGGTCAAGTGTTGGAACGCTGGGATGTCGAAGTCGAGAACGAGCGCTTGGAAACCGCCGGGAAGACTCCTGCCGCCTGGAAGCCGAAGCTTATGGGCATCACCAAGAGCGCCCTCTCCACCCGTTCGTGGCTGTCCGCCGCGAGCTTCCAGCACACCACGCACGTCCTGACCGAAGCCAGCATCGCCGGTAAGGTGGACGACCTGATCGGGCTGAAGGAAAACGTGATTCTGGGTAAGCTCATCCCGGCCGGTACGGGACTCCAGGACGTTCGCGCCACGCAGGTTATGGACGAACGCCTGAAGGAAAAGATTCTCGAGGGTGACGCCCGTTCCACGCGTCTGGCCACGAGCGGCAACGCTCAGCCTGTGCCCGCCGGGGATTGAAGATTTAGACGGTTAGAAAAGAGGAGCCTCAAGCGAGGCTCCTCTTTTTGCTCGAGTTAGAAATAAAGCGGCGCGAATCCCCGTACCCACCCTCGGCTTTTGAGAACAGTTCAACACCCGGTAATGACAATGCGCTGTGAGCTTGCCCTTGTCACAATGCTAGGCAGATCAGTGAAAATGTGGGTTCGCAAACTTTTTAGGTAGATCTACATAGCGGTCTAATATGCGTTCAAGTGCGTTACTGGCTAATTCCACTGCATACGTTTGAGTATTACCAACTTCGATATGCCATTGTTGATCCAATACCATAGGCACCGGTGCTTTTGATCGTGTAGCTGTGATCGCAATCTGTAAATGCAGCCCATCAACCTCGTAACTTTCGACTGCGGCGTACAGTTCTGCGAGTCCTTCGAGCAAATCGGTTTGCCTCTGCTTAAGTGTTTCGAGGCCTGAGAGAAGTTCAGAACGTAACGCGTTGAGCGCATCGAAATTATTACGCAATGCATCGTTCGCTTCTCGTATGCCCCGTTCTTGACTGACAAGTCGTTGTTCACGTGCTCGTTGCTCCTCCCGAGTCTTGAGAGCAGCGTAGGCAATTTGGGCGCACTTTTCGACGGCACCTTGTAAAACACTGACAGCAGCGTTGAATTTCGTCACTGTACTGGCGGCAAAAATAATTACATTAAAACCGCCATTTTGTGCTGGTAGATTTAGCTTCAACGTCTTTGGACTCACTGTGCCACCAATGCTTGTGCCGAGATCAAAACCAAAAGCCCTTTGAACAAAGTTCAGTCGCAGTGCAACCATTCCTAATGCCGCTAAAAAGGTTCCGCCTTGAGACGCGGGATTTCGCCTCCGTTGTCATATACGTTTTGCATCTCACCAGTTAACGTACCCTTTGTTTCAATCCAAGTTATAAGCGCAAACCTGAGTATGGTGCTGGTATACAAGTACTCGCTAGCTTGGACCAGCTGGCATACGAAGTTCGACGAAAATGATAGTCAGTGCATGTCTCGATGTTCGCGCGATACTGCATGATGTCTTCTTACTTTGTTAATATTGGGTGCGCTCTGGGCGAGTATTTGTGTGACGCTCCTTCCATGCACGAATGGCTGTTCGCCCGCCACCGACTTCGACCATCTACATTCCTAGCAAGCCCCGCATTTGCTCGAGCCGCTTCTTAATGTCGGCGCGTAAGACTAGCGCTTCAGCGAGTTTCACAGTTTTCCTCCCTTCCAGAATCAAAGTTGAATCTGAGAGAGGAAATCTATCACTTGACGCTGCCAAGCTCATCCGCTCGAGCGGCGGCAGTGGCGTAAATCTGATGGCTGAGGGTTTGCACCAGCCTCCACTCACGACTCGGTGTAACTCCGATTTCTGAGGTGCAGGTCAACGGCTTCGTGACAACCTACGGTTCAGGCGAATGTGTTTGTTCACCGCGAAAATGTTGAGAAGAAATCCCAGATTACGGCGTTCGCCTCTATATCCCGGTTCGTTTTGCCGATGACAGCTTCAGGCAGGTATTGCGCGCCGCCCGGCCAGGTATGACCGCCGTTCAACACTTTGTAGAACACGACATCAGCCCTGGTTACACAGCTCGAGAAACGCGACACTTCAACGCTTGTGCCGTCAGCGACACGATTGATCGTGTTGAGAGTGTCCTCCTTGGAGCAGCCGTTGATCTCGCGCCAGAAATCCACGGTGAGATCGGTCGAAAGAATCAGACCAATGTTCCCTTTCGTGATCTGACCTCCGGCTGCCGGTACGAAAGTATCAGCCGTGCCGTGAATCAGCAGAAACGGTACGCCTCGAGCAGGTTTACAAGCGAGAGTGACGTTCTGCGGCATGGTTGCCGCGACCACCGCGACTGCCGCGAACAGTTCGGAGGACTCGCAAGCCAGACGAGCCGTCATAAAGCCACCGTTGGACATGCCGGTCACGTAAACGCGCGATAGATCAATGCCCGTGTCATTTGCCACCTGTTTGACCAGACTCGAGATGAAGCGCACATCGTCCACGCCCGCCACATCGGCCCGACTGGTTTTACGACCATCCGCCCAACTCTCCAGATACCCATTGGGATAGAGCGCCACGAAGCCAGCTTGGTCCGCTCTGGCATCCATTCCTGTCATCTGACGCATTCCCCGACCTGTGCTACTGCCACCGTGTAACACGACGACCAGTGGCAGGAGTTGACCTGGTTTTCTGGCGGGAACGTGCATTTGATAGCTGCGGTTCAAACCACCCAGGCTCAGGGTACCACTGAGATTCTGGGCGGGTATTTGCTCCTGAGCGGCAGGTCTGGACGGAGGTGCGGCTCGAATCGTTTGACATGCACTCAACGCGAGTAGGAACGGGAACAACGTCAGGGTCAAGATTCTGGCAAAGGAAAAGATATTCATGTCCCTAACCTACGGTGTGTGGCGTTCCTAGTTCGGTTTCGACACACTGAAAACCACCTCATTTCGATCTCGAGCCAATCCTCCCAACAGACTGGCTTTACCTCGAGAGTCGCGACAGAAACGACCAGATCACGTTCGTCGCTTCGATATCCCGGCTGACCTTGCCGATGATTCGTTCTGGCAAGTATTGCAAGTACGCCGCCTGACCCGGCCAGGCGTGACCGCCGCCCTCGATCCGATAGAACGTGACCTCGCTGCCGCCCGAGCACCCGTTGTACACCCAGCGGTTGACTTGAGTTCCGTCGTTGGCTGTGTCTGGCAAGGCTGTGATGGTTGGTTCAGGTCGGCAGGTGTCCAGTTTTACCCATTGGGTGAGCGTGGCTTCGGCGGAGAGCACCACACCGCGATCACCGCCCTCATCGCCACCCTGATATGGGCTGAGTGGATCGTTGGTGCCGTGCATCAACAGCATGGACACTGGCTGCCCCGGTTTGCAGCCCCGCGCCAGCCGCTCTCCCATCGTCGCGGCCACCACGGCCACGGCCGCAATCCGGTCCGAGAGCGCACAGGCGAGCCGTTGCGACATGTGCCCGCCGTTCGATATACCCGTCGCGTAGATTCGTTTTGGGTCCACTTCGAGCTGATCGGAGATGACCTCAATCAAACGATTGATGAAGGCGACATCGTCCACGCCCGCCTTGTCGGCCGGTGTGCCACCACGGCCATCGGCCCAGCTTTTCTCGTAGCCGTCAGGGTAAACGGCGATGAACCCCTGGCTGTCAGCGAGCGCATCGAAGTTCGTCAGGTCCGAGAACTGGTGCCCAGTTCCCCCCCGACCGTTCAGGGCGATCAGCAAGGGGCGCGGTTGGCGCGAGGGGCCGGCGGGAACGTGAAGCTCATAGCTGCGAGTCAAGCCGCCAGACTGGAGCGTGCCTGTCGTGTCGCGCCCAACGCTCGAGTTGATCGCCGCCGTTCCAGACTGGCAGGCGATTAGGTTTGTCAGCAAAGTCGTTGCCAGCAGCGTTCGGGAGCGAGGAGTCATGTCTGGCAGTGTATTTGACTAAGCGTTCCCTGAGCGTTCCAAACCCCTCGGTTTCGTACTCGGGACAGAGACTCCATTTCTCAAATGCTCAACCGCAATACCAGCAAGTAAGACCATAGGCTAACCAAAGTTGTTAGTGCCGATAAAACCCCGACTGCGATGCACCACCACCAATCTTTCAGGAAAAAACTTGCGGCGAACCAACTCAAAGCCATAAAGGGTGACCATTGAAACGCATAGAGGAACAGCAACCCCATAAAGCTGGCCGGTTCCGTGCGAAAACAAAGCATGAGGTACAAGATGTACCCCAGCGGCGCGAGGAAACCTAATCCGATCAGCGCGAAACCAAACGACTGTCGCAGATTTGTTCCCCAACCTCGAGTCACATCCCAAGCAAGCCCCGCAACTCCTCGAGCGCCGCCTGTTCCTTGTCTGAAACTCGAGTCCCGCCAATCCCCAGGAAGCCGCCCTCTGTGGCGGCGTTGGCGGCGCGGAGCGCCACGCCCATGACGAGCGCTTTGTATGCCTTAGCGTCCTCCGGGTTCACCTTGGAGTCCACTAGGAACACGGCTTGGCGCACGCGGTTGACGAGGCGTTCCCTGGCTTCGTCCACCGTTTTGAAGGTTTCCCTTTGCTGCTGCGGCGCGGCGGGTTCATCCGAGTTGGGTTTCAGACTGGCGGCAATTTCCTGAATCAACGGGTTTGGGGATGCCTGACTAAGTTCCAGCAGGCCCGTGACAATGCTCTGCATTTCCGCCAGCAAGCCCGTCAACCCAGAAGGCGAGACCGCCATGACGTAGGTTCCGGCGCTGGCGGGCCCGCCGAGGACGGCGTACCACTCGTCTTGCGTGAACTGATCTTTGTTGGCCATGAGATCAGTCTAGCGGCTAGGCTTCAAAACGCTCACTCATGGATATCCCTGGTCGTGAAGCTCCAGATCAACAGTCCCACGAATAGCGCGGCGTAGACGGCGGAGACGCCGCCGGAGAACCAGACCTTGTCCCAGTCCAGCACCGGGAAGCCGGGCACGTTGACCCCGCCGGGAAGCGAGCCGCCGAAGGTGTCGCGGATGGCCTGCCCGATCAGGCGCGAGCTGATGTTGATGTTCGGCGTGAAGAAGAAGCGTTGCAGATTTTCAATCGTCTCCTGAATCCGCTGCGATTGCAGCGGGGCGTTCAGCGGCGTGACCCGGTTGACCTGCGTCAAGGAGACGACCGCCAGGACGATTCCCTCCATGAGCGCCGGTCCGATCACGACCAGCACCCCGCCTAGAAGCGGCGAAACCAGAATCCAGCCCAGTAGAAACGCCAACGCCAGCGGCGCGGCGAAGATCAGCCATTGCAGCCCGAAGATCGCGGCGATATTGCCCCAGTCTCCGGCGAAGCTCGAGGCGTACCCGATCAGCACGCCGATGGAACCGAACAGGAATGCGCCGATCACGCTGGCGATCATGATGAAGAGGACGATCAACATGCCGGACAGGAATTTCGCTAGCAGCACGCGAATCCGGTCGGGGTTGGCGACCAGAATTGTTTTCCACATCTTGTACGAGCGGTCCTCGCCCATCAAGAAACTGCCGATCAGCGCCGCCAGCACCAGCAAGGCCGTCGGCAGCACGCCGCCCAGGAAGTTCCGCACCAAGCTGTACGGCGAGGCGATCTCCTGGATGGCTCGAGCCACAAGGTCGTTCTGATCCACGACCGTGCCCGCCGTGCGGTCGTGAACGAATCCGGCGATCACCAGTTGCACCAGCGGTACGATCAGCGCCAGCACCACGGTCACGATCCAGAAGCGCTTCTTGCGGGACGCTTTCATCAGTTCGGCTTGAATCATTTCAATCACAGAGACACCACTTTCGGCTCAAAGACATCCGGGTTACGGGTGTCGCTCAGGGGAATCGCTAGAACTAACGCGGAACGCTCAGCAGCAAAATCTTCAGCGCGATAACCTCGAGCCAGCTCAGCGTGAACGTCATCGGCTTGAAACACAGATATCACCATGACAGGCATCAGGCGACGCCCTTGGCGTTGCCCTGATCCCCAATCACCTGCAAGTACAACGATTCCAAATCGCCCGCGTGTTGCGTGTCCTCGCGCATGAGTTGCGTGAACGGAATGCCGTTTTGCACCAAGAGCGGCGCGAGCCGGTACGCGCCCGCCCTCGGGACGCGCAGTTGTAAGCCGTCCGGGACAGCCTCGCTGGCGCTAATCCAGGGTTCGCGGCGCAAGACCTCGAGCGCTCTGGGGGCTTCGGTGGTCTCCAAGCGGTAGACGACATCGGCTTCGGTTATCGCCCGCGTGACCCCGCCGAGTGATCCGTCGCGCAAGAGCTTGCCCTTGTTGATAATCAGAATGCGCGGCGCGAATTTCTCTACCTCGCTGAGAATGTGACTGCTGACCAGGGTGGTGATGCCCTGCGAGCCGAAGTGCTTGACGATCTCGCGCAGCTCCGCGATGCCCTCCGGGTCCAAGCCGTTCGCGGGTTCGTCTAAGAGCAGTAATTTCGGGCTGGGCAGCAAGGCTCGAGCCAAGCCCAGGCGTTGCCTCATCCCCTGGCTGTACTTGAACACGCGGTCAGAGGCGCGTCCGACCAGACCGGTCAATTCCAAGACTTCTGTGATTCGCTTTTCTGGAATTGCGCCGTGCATCTTAGCGGCGTAGCGCAGGTTGTCCTTGCCGCTCAGGTACGGGTAAAAGCTGGGTTCCTCGATCATCGCGCCCATCTGCCGCAGGGCGTTGCCAGGAACTTTTTGTCCTAAGACTGAGACGCTGCCGGACGACGGGCTAATCAGACCGGCGATCATCCGCATCGTCGTGGTTTTGCCCGCGCCGTTCGGTCCCAGGAAACCCACGACCTCGCCGGGGTCCAGTTTGAAACTGATGCCATCCACGGCGCTGCGTGCGCCGTACTTCTTGGAGAGACCGGAAACCTCGAGGACAGTCATGCTTGCAGTTTACGCGGTGGGCTGTGAAGAGGTTCCGGGTGTTAGAGGCTGGGTTGTGGCTCGAGATCGGTCTGGTTTGTGCGGCGTCGCTCGAGCCGGGTTGATTCGGACTCGAGGATTGCGGTCGTGTTGTGGCCGGACGTTGTGCCCTTGCAGACAGATGTGGCGCACACCTCGCCCTTACGAGGGAAGGCGTGAATGATGGGGCACTCCAGTTTTTTGCCGAACTTTACACTCGAGATGCTCGAGCGAAAATAGGCGGCGACCAAACTGGACTTTTTGAGTTCGTTGTTTCGCCCCTGCCTGCCGGAGAGTCTGCGCGTTCTCGCGGGTGAGCGAAGCGAGTTGCCCTTGATCTTGGTTTCGAGAACCGTTGTTTGGGGTCTCTCGAGATCAAACGGTAGTAGTGGCCGGGCGCAACGTGCTGCGCCCCTACGAGACGTGTCTGATGCACACATAAACCGGGTATCGCTCGAGATTTCAAAAACCGTTTTGAAAGTTCAGCACTCCAAGGTACTCGGTTCACCAATTCCCTCAAGGAGAAACCTCGAGGATTCCTGAAGGTCAAAATACAATCCCCGATAAATAAGTGAGTGTACACTTACTTATGCCTCGTCCCGCGACCTACACCGACGAACAGATGCTGGACGCGGCCCTCGAGACGTTCGTGGAGTTGGGGTTCGCCGCGACCACCACGGAGATTGCGCGCCGCGCCGGGGTTTCTGAAGGCACGCTCTTCAAACGCTTTCACAGTAAGGAAGAACTGTTTCTGGCCGCGATGCGCCCGCGCGGGCAAACCCAGTGGCTCGAGGGGCTGGTGGGCCGGGTCGGACAGGGCGATCTCAAAGCGCACCTGACCGAAATCGGCTTGAACATTCTTCGCGGAACCCGTGAGTTCATGCCGCGCCTGCTGGCCGTTTGGTCTCGAGGGTCGGCGGTGTCGCTATCGGAAGCCTTCGGGGAATCGCCGGTTTTGCAGGAGTTGAAGCCGCTCACGGCCTACCTGCACGCCGAGATCGCGCTCGGGCGGATGCGGGCGGTGGAGACTGACCTGTTGATCGAAACGCTGCTCGGGGCGATTGGACATCAGGTCCGTCCCAGGGCGGGTGCCACCGAGACCGAGGCGACCGACCGTCAATTCATTGAGGGTCTGATTGACCTTCTTTGGAGCGGGGTCACGGTGAGTTGACCGCGATTTGAAGCTGGCATGACCCAATAGAGCAGTGACCCTTCAGGAGGACCTCGAGTGACCCAGACCATCCCATCATCGCTATCCCGCCGGGCCGCCCTACTAGGTGTGTCACTGTTGCTCGGCGCGGGCGCGGCGAACGCCCAATCGTCCAGTCTCACCCTGGAGGCGGCGCTTCAGGCATTGCCCGGCTCCGCCGACTGGCGAGTCACGGATCTGACCTATCAGAACGCGCAACGCAACTTCGAGAGCGCCAGGGCGGCCCTCGGGATTCAGGTCAACGCGGGCGGCCAGTACAGCTTGGTCTCGCCGACGGCCGGGGGCACGCCGCAGCAGCAACCGCTGAGCGACAGCAACAACGCTTCCCTGTCCGTGACCGCCAGCGCCAGCGTCCTGCCGTGGTCGCCCGCCGCGGCTCAATTCAAGCTGGCGGAACGCGCCTTTGGGCGCGCTGGGTTGGACCGCGACGACAGCCGCCGCACCATCCTTGTCAACGCGGTCACCGCGTACTTCAACGCTCGGGCGGCCACGCTGGATGTCCGCCTCGCGCAGGGCAATCAGGGTTTAGCCGAAGCGCGGCTCGGCGTCGCCACGGCGCAGCAGGGCAACGGTCAGATCACTCGAGAACAGGCTTTGACCGCGCAACAAACTCTTGAAAACGCCAAGATCAACTCGCAATTGGCGACCAACAACGCCGTCATCGCCCGCTTGACACTTTCCAACGCGCTCGGTTTGAACGCGGCCAGCTTGGAGTTGACGACCGCCCCGACCGCCCTGGCGCTGCCCGCTGGCCCGCTCGAGGAGTTGATCGCGGCGGCACTGGGTCAACGCAGCGACTTGGCGCGAGCCTCGAGCCGGGTGCGCGACGCGGAGGACACGCTGGCGGCGGCGCAACTGAATCGCCTGCTGCCGAACGCGAACCTGAGCCTCGGGTACGGTGTGCTGGGGACAACCGGCAGCGGCAGCCCGAGCGTCACCGGGAGCCTGAACGTGCAGAGCGGCACCGCCAGCGTCAGCGCCTCTCTGCCCGTGGTGCAAAGCCCCGCGCCCGTCAGCCCAGTCAGCGGCTTTAGTCTGTCGCTCTCGGTCAGCCTGCCCGTGCTCGCGCCGAGTACGGACGCTGGGATTCGCAGCGCCGAGAGTGCTTTAGAGAGCGCCAAGGCAGCCCTTGAGACCGCCAAACGCAGCGCCGACCTGGACGTGCGGCAACGCTCCAGTGAGGCCAGCATCGCCACCGCCAGAGTCGAAACCGCACGCCTAGGTGTGCAGAGCGCCCGTTTGGCGCTCGAGACCGCCAAAGCCCGGAACGGTGCGGGTTTGAACACGGCGCTCGACGTTCGCACGGCCGAACAGGCTGTCGCCCAATCGGAACGCGATTTTGAGAGTGCCGTGAGCACGCAGTACACCGCCGTCCTTCGCCTTCAAAACGCCCTCGGCAGCCTCAGCCTGCCCTTCAAGGAGCCAGCATGAAACCGTTTCACCTAGCCACCCTCGCTCTCGTCACCGTCACGGGTTTCGCCCTCGCCGCCGACGCATTGACGCTGCCAGTTGCCTTGGAACAAGCCTTTCGCCAAGGTCCTGACCTGAAATCCTCGGCCGCCACGCTGCAAAATGCCCGAGCCGACCTCTCCGCCAAAGAAACCGATCCCAGCACGCTGATCCTGCCACTGACCCAAGCGCGCCAGATGGTCGCGTTGAACGCCGCGCAATTTGAAGGCAAGAAGCTCGAGGTCGTGGGGAACGTCGTGACGGCGTATCTGAATCTGTTCGAGGCGCAGGAGAACATCGGCGTGCTAGGGGCGCAGGTAGCGCTGGACGCGAAGAATTTGGAAATCGCCAAGATCAAACTAGACGCCCGAAATGGCACGGCACTGGATGTCGCCAAGGCGCAAAACACGCTTGGCAGCAGCCAGCAGAGTCTAGTAGACGCCAAGGCCAGCCTAGCGATCCTCTCCAATCGCCTCGAGCCGCTGTTGGGTTTGAAGCTCTCCGGGAATCTGACCGTGACTGACCCGCCCGCCTTCAAAGAGGTCAAGCTCAATCAGGACGCCCTGGAGCAGAACCTCGAGGCTCGTTTGCCACTTGTTCTGCAAGCCGCGCAGCTCGTGGAACTGAACGAACTGAACGTGCGCCTGTCCGATAACGATTACACGCCGCCGACGGCCCTGCGCGATAGCAAAGTCACGCTGGAAAACGCGCGTCGCAACTTGGACAGCGCCACCAAGAGCGCCCTGACCGGGCTGCGCGACGCCAGCCGAGGGGTGCAGAACGCCCTCGAGCAGGTGAAGCTGCGGGCGAAAGACTTGCAGAACGCCCGCGATGCGTTGGCGCTGGATCAAACGAAAGCTAAGTCCGGGACGATCTCCAAGCTGCAACTCCAGACCAGCGAAGTGACCGCACGGCGCAGTGAGTTCAGTTACGCCCAGGCGGTGGACGCGTACTGGCGCGCGCTGACGCAGCTCTCCAACGCCTCCGGCAGCGATGTCATCGGCTGGCTGCCCAAAGCGGCGCAGTGAGGGCGGATCGTATGAAACAGCGTCGTGTGAAACAGCTTTTCCCGCTTGTGTTCCTGGTCGTTTCGCTCGGGTTGGTCGCCTGCAACCGACCCGCCGCCACCGCCGACCCGAAGCCCGCTGAGTCGCCAACCGTCAGTGCGACCTCAGTGCGAGTCGTAACCGCGCAGGTCGCGGCGCTTCGCACCAACCGCAGCGTCAGCGGGACATTAGAGGCCAGTGTGGATAGCAGCGTCGCGGCGCAGACGAGCGGTCAGGTCACAGCGGTCCTGCACCGAGAGGGCGACCGTGTGACCGCTGGAACGACCCTGGTGCAACTGGACGACAGCGGCCTGCGCCAGCAGTTGACCGACGCGCAACTGTCCTTGAAAACCGCGCAGATCAACCTGCAAACCAGTCAGCGCAAAACGCCAGAGACCCTGGGTCAGAATCAAAGTTCCCTGGAGAGCGCCCAGATCAGTCTGGAAAAAGCCAAGCGCACCCAGGCGAGCAACCAGCGTCTTTACGACGCGGGCGGATTGGCCCAAACGGACTTGGAGAATTCTAAGGCGGCTCTGGCCCAAGCCCAAGCCACCCTCCTGCAAGCCCAGGGTAGCCTGGCCCAGACGGCTCGAGCCAGCAACGAGAGCCTGGCGCTGTTGCAGGTCCAAGTTCAGCAGGCGCAGAACCGACTGGCGCAAACCCAGCGCAGCCTGTCACAAACGAGGGTCAAGGCTCCGTTCGCGGGTGAGATCGCGGAGCTATCGGTGGAGGTCGGCGAGTTCGTCAACGTCGGCGGTAAGGTCGTGCGGCTGGTGGATTCCTCGAGCTTGCGCGCCAAGTTCCGAGTCCCGTCGCAGGACGCGAACGCCTTGAAGCCGGGGGCGGGCGTGACCCTGCGTGCCCTCGGGCGGACGCTGATAGGTCGCGTCACCCGCAGCGCTCAGGTCACGGGGTCTAACCGACTCGTGGACTTGTACGCTCGGTTCACGGGCGGGCAGAACTTGCAGGGTCTGACAGCGGGCGGCAGTCTCGAGGTGGGGTACGCGCTGACGCTGGCGGACAGCGTGCTGGTTCCGACCGGGGCGCTCTCCACGGACAGCGGTCAGACCTTTGTCTACATCGTCAAGGACGGCAAGGCAGTTCAGCGCCCGGTGACGGTGATCGCTGAAACGCAAGGTCGAGTCGGTGTGCGCGGCGTCGCGGCGGGCACACAGGTGATCTACCCGGTGCCGGGCAGCCTGCAAAGCGGTGAACCGGTCAGCGTCGTCAAAGAAACTGTCATCAAAGAAACAGGTCGCAAATGAAACCCACCAAGTCCGGCGACAAGTTGCCTCGAGCCGTCAAGGGCAGCGAGGTCGTGCTGTCGCGCCCGCAAGAGGGCGAGGGGATCGTTGAGAACGCCGCTATTAAATTTAGCGTCCAGCGCTACGTGCTGACACTGGGCGCGTTCGTGGCCGTGGTGATCTTCGGATTGGTGGCCGCGATTGGTCTGGGCGTGGATCAACTCCCGAATTTCACCGTGCCGATCGTGGCCGTCAGCACCGCCTACCCCGGCGCGACCCCGGAGGATCTGGACAAGCAAGTTACCCGCAAGGTGGAAGACGCCGTGTCAACGATCGCGGGCGTGACCGACATCAGCTCGAGTTCCAGCAGCGGCTTCTCTCAGGTGGCGGTGACGTTTTCTAGCACCACCAATCTTGGAGGAGCCGCCAACGATGTCTCGCAGAAGGTCGCCAGCATTCGCTCGCAGCTCCCGACGGGCGCGACCGCGCCGACGGTCCAGAAGTTCAACCCGAACGACACGCCGATTATCAGCGTGGCCGTGTCCGGCGGTGGTGCGGCTCTGCGCGATGTCTTCGAGTACGCGGATCGCACCGTGCGAAACCGCTTGGAACGTGTGGAAGGCGTGGCCGATCTGACGATCTCCGGCGCACCACCCCGAGAGATTCAGGTCTTGCTCGACCCGGCAAAATTAGCCAGTTACAACCTCAGCCCCGCCAGGGTCAGCAATGCGCTCCGTGCCAACGCGCTGGACTTGCCCGCCGGGGACATCGCCACGAACGGCAATCAGGTCAGTTTCGCCACGCGCAACGTGCCGACCAGTTTGGCAGAGATCGAACAAATCCTGGTTGACCCGGCTCAGGGAACTCGAGTCGTGGATCTAGGCGTGGTGCGCGACACCTCGGGCACGACCAGCAGTTACGCCCGGTTGAATGGCAAACCTGTCGTGTTGATGGCGATTCGTAAGGCCAGCGGGTCTAACACAGTTTCCGTGGCAGCCGGGGTGCGCTCTGCGCTGAAGGAGTTGCGCCTGCCCGCCGGGTACAGCACGGGAATCTCGAACGACAACTCGGTCAGCATCTCTGCGAGCGTCAACGACACCGCGACCGAAGCCTTCCTGGTGGCGGGCATCGTGGCACTCGTGGTGCTGATTACCCTGGGGAAGCTCAACACCTCCCTGGCGGTCGTGCTGGCGATTCCGATTTCGCTGTCGGCCGCGCCGCTGATCTTCGGGCTATTCGGCTTTACCTTCAACATCATCACCCTGTTGGCCCTGATCGTGGCGATGGGGATCGTGGTGGACGACAGCATCGTCGTCGCGGAGAACGTGGAGCGCTTCCGCCACATGGGCTACGGTCCGGTCGAGAGCGTGCTGAAGGGAGCCTCTGAGGTCTTCAGCGCGGTCGCCGCCGCAACCTTCTCACTGCTGGCGGTGCTGCTGCCGCTGGCGCTGATCCCCGGCATTCTCGGGTCGTTCTTCCGGGAGTTCTCCTTAGGCTTGGCGGCCGCGATTCTCTTCTCCTGGCTCGAGGCGCTGTTTTTCCTGACGGTTCGCATGGCGTACACGCCGGACCCGACACCGATGAGCTGGGCGGATTTCGGACGCACGCTCGTCGGCGTCCCCTCGAGCTGGCGCTGGGCTTGGAAGACTTGGCGCAGGCCGCTCGGGTTGCTGGGCTTGCTGATGCTGGTCTTGGCGCAACTGCCGATGCTGTTGAACCTGCGTGCGCCCGGTGCGGCCGCCCCCGCCAATCCGATGCCGTTGGCGCTAAAACTAGGCATTTTAGCGCTGAGCGTCGTGTTCTACCCGCTGATCCTGACGGTTTTGCGGTATCTCTCGACTGTACTGCTGGGCTTACTCAACACGCTGGCGCACTGGCTGTACCTACTCGTGGACGGTGGTTTGACGGCCCTGAGAACCGGCTACACCAAAGCGCTCAGGGGGGCCCTGCGCTTCAACGGCTGGGTGCTGGCCGCGACCGCGCTGTTCTTCCTGAGCATCGTCCCCGCCTTCTCTAGGCTGGGCTTCACCTTCAGCCCCAAGCAAGACAGCTCGAGCGCCCAGATTCGCCTGACCCTACCGTCCGGCACGACGCTCGAGGAAACCGACCGCATGGCCCGACGCGCCGAAGTGTACTTGCGAACCCGGCCCGAGGTGAAAAAGATTGCCACGACCGTCGGCACGACGAGCGGCTTTCAGAGCGGTTCGGTCGAAGCCCGGAACGCCGTCATCAACGTGGATCTGGTGGAGAAGAACACGCGTCCGACGATCTTTGATCTGCTGCCCCGTTACACCGATGCCCTGAAAGCCATTTACCGCGACCGCCCCGAGGTCAGCCTCAAGGTCTCGGGGCCGCAGAACGGACCCGGTGACAGCGCCGACTTGTCACTTAGCCTGAACGCCTCGAGCCAGGGGGCGCTCTCGGAACGCGTGCCGAAGATTGCCGCCGCGCTGCGCCGCGATCCGAGGGTGGTCGCGGTCAGCTCCTCGGTCTCACAGGTTCGGTTGGAGCAATCCTTCGTGCCGGACGTGGACAAGCTGAACGGCACGGGCTTGACGGCCGACGACCTGGCGCAAACGATTCGCACCGCCAATCAGGGCGCGACCGCCGGAAGCTTCCGCGACGGCGACGAAACCTACGACCTCAAGGTACGCCTCGACCCTGCGTTGTTGGGCGGTCAACAATCGCTCTTAGACCTACCGATTTACGCTGGAAACCTGCAAAGCAACCTGCCACTCTCAGAGCTGGGCCGTTTCGAGTTACGACAGGCTCCGGCCGCAATCAGTCGCTTTAACAAAGTGTACGCCGCGACCGTGGACCTGACACTGAAAAAGGGTGTCAGCGGTTTTGCGGCTCGAGCACCGATTGAGAAGTCCTTGCGCGACCAGGGGTTGTTAGATGAAACCGTTTATATCGGTTCCGGTAGCTCCACCGGCAGCGCCGCGCTCTTGGGGAACCTGTTCCTGTACGGTCCGATTGCGCTGATCGTGGCGGTCTTGCTGAATTACCTGGTACTGGGGGCGCAGTTCAACAGCTTCAAATATCCCGTTTATCTGCTTTTGCCGGTGCCATTGGCGGTCGTCGGCGCAATCTGGGCGCTGGTGATTTTAGGTGTGGCGCTGGACATCATCACAGTGCTGGGCATGGTCGTGCTGGTCGGGTTGGTCACCAAGAACGCGATTCTGCTGTTGGACTTCGTGGTGCAAAGCGCCCGGCAGTTGCCGCTGAAAGAGGCATTGGTTGAAGCCGCCGGGCTGCGTCTGCGCCCGATTATCATGACCACGCTGACGGTCCTGGTCATCAGCATTCCCTTGATCCTCGGCAACGGCGAGGGCGCAGAGTTCCGAAGAGGGTTGGGCATCGTGATCCTCGGTGGGGTGCTGACCAGCACGGTTCTGACCCTGTTCGTCGTGCCGAGCGCTTTCTACCGCTTCGAGAAACGCGCCTTCGACAAGCGCCGCACCGCCACCAGCCCGCCGATGGGCGGCACGCCCGCGCTTGGGGCAACGGACTGAACATCACGGCTCGAGTGAGGGCTGCTCGAGCCGTGATGTTTTCGCACGAGGTTTGAGAAACGCTCCATTGGTGCTCGAGTCCGCCCGCAGCTCGTGGGGGTCGTCGTGCCTGCCGTGCCTATCTCGAGAACGACAATCTCGAGTCTCGTATTTTGGCTCGAGGTTATCAGCCCTATCAGAACGGGCAGGCGAGCCTCGCCCCTACGGTGAATACGATCTGGACTCTCCCGACTAACGCTCAAAGGTTCAGCCGTCCAGCGCGTCTTTTTCTAGGTCCTGAATGGCGCGAATGAAGTCTTGCACGTCCTCGAAATCGCGGTAGACGCTGGCGAAGCGGATGTACGCCACCTCGTCCAGCTTGCGTAAAAATCGCATCGCGCGGCGGCCGATCTCCTCGGCTTTAATGTCCTGCCCCTCGAAACCGTCCTCGAAGGAGAACGCGAACGAGCGCAGCTTCTCAGAGTCCACCGGGCGGTTGCCGGTGGCGATCATCAGCCCGCGCAGCAACTTGTCGGGATCGAAGGTTTCCTTGCGCCCGCTGCGCTTCAGGACCGTGAGCGGCTCGAACTGGGCGCGTTCGTAACTGGTGAAGCGGTACGCGCAATTCGGGCACTCGCGGCGACGACGGATGCTGGTTCCCTCGTCGGACGGGCGGGAATCCACGACTCGCGTGTCCGGGTGCTGGCAGCGCGGGCATCTCATTCCAGGAACTCCCTCGGGATACGGTTCTTCAAATCCGGGAGTGGCGATAAGGACACGCCAATCGTCTGGCCAATGATGCCTCGAGCGGCTGGGAGTGCCAGGGACAGCGCGCTTTCCCCCAGACGAGCGTCGAATTCAACCCCGCCCGCGTGACGGCTCGGGACGAGCGCGTTGGCCCGCATCCCCATGTCCGCCAGCCCACCGACCAGGCCGGACAGGTACGACCGCAACGCCCGCGTGTGCGGCTGATTGTTGTCCTCCGGTGGCAGGATCAGCGTGCCCCAGGCGTTCGGGGCGCGTTTCTGCAAGGCTTGCAACATCAGGTAAGACGACAGGGCGCTCGTCTCGAGCATCTCGGAGAACTCGGCTTGCATCAAGCGTTTGAACGGCGTGACGGAGGCGCTGTCCGCGACGTGAACCAGTCCGGTGATGCCGCCGTAAATTTCCAGAATTTTGCTGAAAACGTTGCTGACCTCCAGTTGCACCGCACAATCGCCTTTGATCGGGATGCACTGCACGCCCAGCCGTTCCAGTTCGGCGGCCGTACTGCTGGCCGCCTCGGGATCGGTATCAATCGCCATGACGGTTGCGCCGGACAACCCGAGCGCCCGAGCGATGCTGTGCCCGAAACCGCGCCCAGCCCCGCTGACAGCGATCACCGCGTCTTCCAGCGGTTTCGGCGCGACCGGCAGATGAGGAGCCGTCTGAGTCATTGAGCCGCCAGAATACAGGGAATCCAGACACAGAAATAGGAATTGGCTCGAGGGGGTGCGATTTTCCAAGCGCTGGTCGTCTCCTGAGACTGGCGAATCAACTCGAGCCTCCAAGCCGTTTCGCCCCTCCAGTCTTGATTGCGTGCTTTCAGCACGACGGGAGAGGGAGAAAACATGTCTCGAGACTCCCACCTTGAGTTAACAGTTAACTCCCACCGCCGCCACAGACGCCGCCGTTTGGTAGCATCCCCTCATGACGGCCACCGGCATCGCCCAGGGAGTTCAGAATCAGCAATTCAGTGCGCTCGAGGTGGTGAACGCCGCCGTGGAAAAAGCCAAAGCGGACGAGTGCCACATCTTTTTGTCTTTGAACGAAAACGCGTCTCTCGAGGCTGAACGGGTGGATGCCAGGGTCGCGGCCGGGGAGCGCTTGCTGTTGGCGGGTGTGCCAGTCGTGCTGAAGGACAACCTCTGCGTGGCAGGCCTGCCAGCCACGGCGGGCAGCAAGATCCTAGAAGGGTACGTCTCGCCGTACACGGGAACCGCCATGCAGCGCCTGTTGGACGCGGGCGCGGTTGTGATCGGCAAAGCCAACCTGGACGAGTTTGGTATGGGCAGCAGCGGCGAGAACAGCGCCTTCGGTCCGACCCTGAACCCCAGAGACCGGACTCGAGTTCCCGGTGGCAGCAGCAGCGGCAGCGCCTCAGGGGTTGCGGCGGGAGTTGTGCCGGTGGCGCTCGGGACGGACACGGGCGGCAGCATTCGCCTGCCCGCCGCCTTCACGGGTTGTCTGGGCATGAAGCCGACCTACGGGCGGGTCAGTCGTTACGGCGTGATCGCGTACGCCAGCAGTTTGGATCAGGTTGGCCCGTTCGCGGCGAACACGGCTGATCTGGCGGCGATTTTGGAGGTGATCTGCGGTCACGACCCGTTGGATGCCACGAGCTTGCACGCCGAAAAGAATTTCGCGGCAGCCTTGGAACGGGACGTGAACGGTTGGCGCGTCGGATTGGTCCGCGAGGCGATGGGCGCGGGCAACAGCGCCGGAGTCACCGGGGCGCTCGAGGCTGCCCGGAATACCCTAGAAAAGCTGGGCGCGACCGTGACCGAGGTCAGCCTGCCGTCGTTGGAAGCGGGGCTGGCGGCGTACTACCTGATCGCCTGCCCGGAGGCCAGTAGTAATCTGGCGCGTTTCGACGGGATGCGCTACAGCCGTCGCGCCCAGGGCGGCGGGAATGGGGGCGGCGGCGATGTCAACGAGGTCATGGCCCGCTCTCGAGGCGAGGGGTTCGGCGCTGAGGTCAAGCGGCGCATCCTGATGGGAACTTACGCGCTGTCCTCCGGCTATTACGACGCGTACTACTCCAAAGCCTTGCGGGCCCGCGCGCTGATTGCCCAGGAGTTCGCGCGGATCTTCGAATCGGTGGACGTGCTGATGCTGCCGACCGCACCGGGGGCCGCCTTCAAATTGGGCGAAAAAGCCAGCGATCCTTTGAGCATGTACCTGACGGATGTGGACACCGTGACCGTCAACCTGGCGGGCTTGCCGGGGATCAGTATCCCATTCGGCTTCGAGGATGCCAGCAGCGGTTCGTACTCGAGCAGCGCGGGGTTGCCGGTCGGGGTGCAGTTCATCGCCCCGACGTTGGAGGATGCCAGACTCTTGACGGTCAGCGCGGCGCTCGAGCGGGTCACGGACGGCGTGTTTCTGAAAACGGTCGGTTGAAACGGCGACCGCTCGAGCAGGGGAGAGGTTGGCTCGAGGCTGGACGTTTTTGAGCTGTGGTGGGTGTGGGAACCCACCCCTACGAAAAATGGCTCGAGCTGGCGAGATGTTGCATGAGGTCCGTCATTCCTGTCTCGAGGGGTGGGCGAACCTTATGTTCGCCCCTACGAGAACCGTGTTTGGTTCAAGAGTGATTTGTATGGACTGTGAGCTGTGATGCCTCTAAAAATCACGGTCTCACGCTCGGGTCTCGAGACCAACGAAGATTTGCGGTACAGCCCCATCAGAACAAATTTCCCCCTCGAGCGCAAACGTCCCCCGCCGCAGGTGCTAACGTCGAGCCTGTGAGAAACGCTCCGCCCGTAGGCGAAAACCCGGAGAAGGCGCAAAAGGTTCAGGCGATGTTCGACAGTATCGCAGGACGCTACGACCTTTTGAACCGCGTCCTCAGCATGGGCGTGGATCGCGGCTGGCGCACGCAAGCCACGCGGGAAGTGCTGGCGAACAATCCGCAGGACGTGTTGGACGTGGCGACCGGCACGGGCGATTTCGCCCTCACCATCAAGAAACTCTCCCCCGCCACTCGAGTTGTCGGCAGCGATTTCGCGGTGAAAATGCTCGAGATCGCGCGCGGTAAGGCGGCCCAGCAAAATCTGGAAATTCCGTTCGAGCAGGGCGACGCGCTGAATCTGCCCTATGACGACGGAAGCTTCGATGCGGTCTCGTGCTCGTTCGGGTTTCGCAACTTCGCGGATTTTCGGTGCGGCCTGCAAGAGTTTCACCGCGTCCTGCGCCCCGGTGGGCGCTGCGTGATTTTGGAATTCCCGCCGCCGCCGGAGAACCTGTTGGGTCAGGGGTACAACGTCTATTTTCGTCACGTGCTGCCGTTCATTGGTGGTCTGATTTCTGGGCGTCCCGAGGCGTACCGCTACCTGCCAGAATCGGTGATCGCCTTTCCGAAACCTGAAATCCTGCGCGGCCTGATGCAAGAAGTTGGCTTCGAGGCGCGGTTCACGGTGCTGACGGCGGGTCTGGCCGCGATTCACGTCGGCGTCAAACAGTAATTGCATAGCATCTTTTGAAAGCGGTTGATCTCGAGGCGTCCTCGGACAAGCGAGACAGGTTTTTCTCGCACGCGAAGACTTGGCAAGTTGTTCAGGCAGATATCTAATCGTCGCTCGAGAAATCGCCCGGAGCCATACCGAGGTGAATCAGGTAATTCTCTGCACCGCCGCGTCCGGCGTACTTTCCCAGCAGATTCAGCATCTCCAACTGCAACGCCTTGGCATCTTCCCTGGAGAGCTGCACCGGCGTGAACGACGACATGATCGCCGGGGCGTCTTCCGCCAGCATCCCCTGGAATAGATCGAAGCCTTGCCCTCGAGGGGTGAAATCGGTGTTGACGAACCCGCCCGCGTCGTACAGGCGAAATCCAACTTCATTGATATCGCGGATCATGGTCGAACCGGCTCGAGCGAGCAGTCTGGAAAAATGCGCGAAGACCGGCGCGCCCTGTTCCACCAGAAAACCCTCCAAGCCATCGGTAGTCGTGGCGGTGAACGGTACGAAGAAACCCTTGGCGCTGGCGCGGTAATGCTTGATCGCTCTGCCACGCCGAGTCTCGAGCTGGGCTACTCGGATCAGACCAGCTCTTTGCAGGCGCTGGACGCGGTGATGCACGCGGTTGAGATCCTCCCCTAGGATTTCAGAGAGTCGTTTGACGCTGTGCGCCTCCAGCATCATCGGCTCGAGCAGGCGACGCATTCTGTGGTCTAGGAGCAGTCGCACTGCCGCCGGTTCCAGCACGGTTTGCCAGTCGGTCGGTCGCGTGCCGAAGTTGGCGACCGATTCGGCGCTCATAAGCGAGTCTAAACCGCCGCTACTTGAACCGCCCGCTTGCAAGTGGAGTAGAACCCGTCCAGACTGCGCCGATGAACCCTGAGACCGAGCTGCAAGCGCTCTTTTCGCCCGAGGCGATCCAGAACCCCTACGCGAATTACGAGCGCCTGCGTCCCCACGGTGAACTGCTTCCGATGCCCGCCTGGAACTCGGCGTTCGCCACGGGTTTGGAGGCCACGAACGCGTTTTTCAGGCAACCCGCCTCGAGCGCCGACCGGTTGGGGGCTATGTCGCCGGACTGGTTCGGGTTTCCACTGCTGAAACCGATGATGCTGTTTCACGATGGTGCCTCGCACGCTCGGTTGCGTGGGTTGGTCTCGCAGGCCTTCACCCCGAAAGCGGTCGCGGAGACCAGGGAGTACATGGTGGGAGTTGCCGATAGTCTGCTTTCAGACTACGCCAGAGACGGCGGCGATTTCATTTCCAAGGTCGCGGTCCCATTTCCAATGCTAGTGATCGCGCAGCTTCTGGGCTTGGCGGACACCGAACGCGAGCGCTTCCGACAGTGGGCGGACACGCTGATTGCCCTTTTGGACGGCAGCAGCTACGACGAGTCGCAGGCTCCGCGCATGGCGCGAGACGTGGACGACATGCGGGCGTACTTCCGTGAGGCGGCCGATAGCCTGCGCGACACGACCCGTCCCGGCGTGCTGGCCGCGATGGCGCGGGCGGAGAGCGACGGTCAGCGACTCTCGAGCGATGAACTGCTGGCGAACGCGGCGCTGCTGCTCGGCGCGGGCTTCGAGACGACCACGAATCTCCTGGCGGGTGCCGTCCTCGAGTTCTCGCGGTTTCCGGCGCAGTGGCAATTGATTCTGGAAGACAGGAGTTTGATCTCGAACTCGGTAGAGGAATGCTTGCGTTTCGTGTCGCCGGTCCAGGCGACTGGGCGGTTGCTGCGCTCCGAGGTGGAGTGGCGCGGTCAGACCTTGCCCGCTGGGACGAATGTCACCTTGTTGCTCGGCATGGCCAACCGCGACCCGACCCGATTCGAGAACCCAAACGCCTTAGAGGTTCGTCGCCCGAACGCCGATAAACACGCGGCGTTCGCCAGCGGAGCGCACTACTGCCTCGGGGCCCCACTGGCGCGACTCGAGGGGCAGGTGTTTCTGGAAGTGCTGGCAGCCAAATTCCCGAATTTCAGTCTGCCCGCCCAGACCCTGACCTACCGCAACAATTTCAGCGTGCGCGGGTTGACGAAACTGGACGTGCTGTTAAGCTGAGCTGTGAAACAAAAGTGTTGCGCTTGGCTACTGGTCCTCGTGGTTGCGACGCTCGGAGCCGCTCGAGGGCAAGAGATTCAGACAGAGCCAGGTTTCAGCGCCTATTACGGTTCGCAAGTTGCCTTGACCGTGCGGGTGACTGACACCAACTGGATTGCATTGCCGCAGTTCGGGTTGCAACTCGGGGCAGAGTTTCATTTCAACGCCTGGAGTCTCGGAGCCAGACTCTCCGGCTCGAGCCTGCTGTTCCTGACCTGGTACGGCGCGGCGGACGCGTATCTGGCGTACACCCTTGAATCTGGTTTCACCGTTTACGCCGGGGCGGGCGTTGGCCTCTGGACGCTGATTCTGCCCGGAGCGGATGGCGCATCAAGCTCGCACGTGGACTGGCACGGCCTGATCGGGCTGCGTTTCCCAAACGGCTTCTTCCTCGAGGCGGCCCCCGGAGTCGCCCTGCTCTCACGGTGCAGCCCCGATCCAAGCTGCTCGAGTCTGCAAACCGTACCCGCGTTCGCGCTGACGGTTCAGCTCGGCTGGACAGTTCGGTTTTGACGCCAGAGTTCAGTCGGTTCAGGCTCAGTCTTCAAACCTGAATGGCCCTCGTGCGACCGCTCGAGCCTGATCGGTGTCGCGCAATGAATTTTGGGACGGGTAAATCTCAAAATAACTCGTATCCCCGAGGGCGAAGCACGCTTCGCCCTCCGTGAGTTGACCGAAGCGTGCGGGTGTCACGGTCGGATCACGCCGATCATCCCGGCGAACTCGCCGTCGTCATCGCGGCTGCCGGGCACGCGCAGCTTGGAGATGTTGCCGTCCAGGTACAGGGCGTCCGGGCAGTGAAGCGCGTCACGAAACACCCTGGCGAACTCGTCGAAGTTCACCCAGTCGTCACCCACCACCAGATGCACTGTGTTCGCGTTTTCGACCCCGATCCCGTTGCGGATCAGGCGGTTGGGGCTGCCCGCCTGAAAGCTGGCGTTGATCTTGCCGCGCAGCACCAGGGCTGGACCGGACTGAGTTGCCTCCAAGGTGTTCGGGGCGGTATCGGCGTACGAGAGCGTATCCAGAATGTGAGCGCCGAGTTTGTCTAAGTAGAAGACGGCGTTCGGTTGCAGATAAAAATTGCCGTACCCCTTGCGCCGCGTTTTCAACGGATGCAGTACCCGACCGCGTTCCACGTGTAAACCGAGTGGTGTGAAGGCCGCATCGAAAATCCCGGCGTTCATACCCGCTAAGAGTTCGTGATGGTTGCGTTTCAGATACGCTTCCAGGTTGGAGAGCCTGCCCAGCTTTTTCCCCGCCTCGTCCTTCCAGAACAGTTTCAGTTGCACCCGGCTGAGATCGGCCGTCACCACCGTGTAGGAACGCCCGGCGTAATCCAGGCGGCGGGCGCTGAACCCAGTGTTCTGCAACCTGCTGTTCTGCAACTCGCTGTTCTGTACGGCGCGGCTCGAGGAGAGAAATGGTAGCAGCGCCAGTCCACAGACCGTCGCCCCGATCAAGAATCGCCAACGCCATCGCATATCAGTGACCCAGATTAAACGCTGGCTTGAGGATGGGCAAGCGTGAACAACAGAGCGACCGCAAAGAATCAGGAAGCTGTATGTCCGCTCGAGACACCACCGAATCGTTCTTGGGAATTTCTTTTCACAGCCTCCAGCAGATCACGCCCCGACACGAAAGGGTAGATGGGCTTGTATCACGAGAAGAACGCGTCAGGCTTCCAGGCGCGAGCATAGAACCGAGGTCGTGATCCAAACCTGGTGACTGGACGCTGCCGCTCGAGTTCATGAGGTGCGACTGTTAAACTGCATCACTGATGACCTCCTCTTCTCCGATCGCTTTAGACGCCATGGGTGGTGACTTCGCTCCGGGCGCGACCGTCGAGGGCGCGGTGCTGGCCGCTCGAGCGGGCGTTGCCGTGACGCTGGTTGGCCGCGAGGCGGACGTGCGCCGCGAACTCGAGCGGTTTCCCGATGCGGCACGGTTGCCGATAGACGTGGTTCACGCCTCAGATGTTATTGGCATGGACGATGCGGCGACCGAGGCGCGACGCAACAAGAACCTGTCCATCAACGTGGCCATGAACCTGCTGCGACAAAAAAAGGCGGCGGCGGTCGTGGCGCAGGGTCACACGGGTGCGACGCTGGTCAGTGCCTTGTTCGGGCTGGGGCGGCTGGCGGGCGTGGAGCGTCCCGCGATTTTGGCGAACTTCCCGAATCAGACCGGGCGGGTCACGCTCGTGGATGTCGGCGCGAACGCCGATAACCGACCCGAGTTCTTGCAGGGTTTCGCGCTGATGGGGGCAGCTTACGTTAGCGCCATGCAAGGGAACGACAACCCGAGCGTGGGGCTGCTCAGCATCGGTGAGGAAGAGGGCAAGGGCAACGCGCTGGTTTTGGAGAGTTACGACTTGCTGAAGACCACACCGGGGCTGCGCTTTCACGGCAACGTGGAAGGGCGCGACATCTTTAAGGGAACGGTGGATGTCGTCGTCACCGATGGCTTTACCGGCAATGTCGTGCTGAAAGCCTCGGAAGCCGAGGCCAAGGTCATTATCGGCTGGATTCGGGAGGCGCTGAGCGGCGGGAGCCTGCTCACCAAGCTCGGCGCGGCCCTGGTGCGGCCCGCCCTGCGCGGCGTCGGCGCGCGGCTAGACCCGAACGAGTTCGGGGCGCAGCCCTTGTTGGGCGTCAAGGGTCTGGTCTTCATCGGTCACGGCTCCTCCAACGCCAGAGCCGTCTACAGCGCCTTGAAGTTTGCCACCAAAGCCGTAGAAGCGGGCTTATTAGAAAAGGTGGCGGCGAAACTCGAGGGGCTGACAAGAAAACTCGAGGTTGCCGAAGCCCAACCGGGTTCGTGATGGCGGAGCGTTGGCAGCAGCGGTTGCTGAACCTGACGATAGATCAGATTCCGAGTGTCGTCCTGACGCTTCTGGCCGCGCTCCTGGCGTTGTGGCTGGTGCAGCGCTTGGCGCGCCGCGTCGTCTCCAGCGACACCCCGTTCAATCGCCGCTCGGTGCGCCTCGAGACGCTGCGGAAAGTTCTGACCTCGGCGTTGACGGTCTTCATTTACATCCTTTGCGGCACGGCTATCCTCGGTGAGCTGGGGGTCAATGTCGCGGCCTTGTTGGCCGGAGTCAGCATTCTGGGGCTGGCGGTCTCGTTCGGGGCGCAAAGCCTGGTCAAGGATGTCATCACCGGCTTTTTCATCCTCTTGGAAGACCAGTACGGTATCGGGGACGTGGTGCGCGTCAACGGAAGCCAGGGCATGTCCGGTGCGGTCGAAAGCCTCAACCTGCGCGTCACGGTGCTGCGCGACCTCGAGGGGACAGCCCACATTCTGCCAAACTCTGAGATCAAAACCATCAGTGTGCTCAGCAAAGACTGGGCCCGAGTCGTCGGTGACGTAGATGTCCCGCACGAGTACCCCCTCGAGGACGCTTTGAAGCTGGTGACGGGGATCGCCGCCGCCCTGCACGACGACCCAGCCTGGGGTGACAAATTCCTGGAATCACCGGAGTTGCTGGGCACGCAAGCGCTGACCCCGACCGGGGCGACCGTGCGCGTCTTGATGAAGGTCCTGCCCAAGGAGCAGTGGGGCGTGGCACGGGAGTTCAAGCGCCGCATCAAGAACGAATTTGAACGGCTCGGATTGCGGTCATCCTTGCCACAGATGAGTCTGGCGCTCCCGGCGCAGGCTCGAGTCGTGACCGTGGAGGAGGGCGGCGGGGATGCGCCGCTGAGCGAATCGCGGTGATTCAGGGTCAGTCCGACTGGTTTGGAGGACGCGCTTCGCTCGAGGCGTGAATAGGCTCGAGCGGGGGTTCTCGAGGATAGGTTAAAGTTTCCACGATTTTTTGACAGATTCCGGGGCCACGTTAGGAAACCCCGCTGTTTTTCACGCATCAAGTCTCGAGCGAGTCAGTAGCGAGTCAGTGGCGTTACAAACCGACTGCTCGCGCTTCCAAATACCCGTACTCCCAATCCCCACTCAACCCGAGCATCATGTCTATATTCTGCGCCGCCGCACCACTCGCGCCCTTACCCAGATTGTCGGCTCGAGCGACGAGCAACACCTGATTCTTGGCTGCGTTGGCGAAGACCATCAGCTCTATCGTGTTCGTGCCGTTCAAGGTCTCCGGGTCCAGGGCAACGGTGGGCGGGGCGGCCGTCTCGAGCGGTAAGACGCGCACGAAACGTTGTCCCGCGTACCGCGCCTCGAGCGCCGCCTGCAAATCCTGGGCGCTCGGACGACCGGGTAGGTGACTCAGATGCAGCGGTATCTGTACCAGCATCCCCTGATACCAGGCTCCGACGGCGGGCGTGAAGATCGGGTCTGTGGTCAGCCTCGCGTACCGCTGAATTTCGGGCAGGTGCTTGTGGTTGAGCGACAAGCCATACGCCCGGTAGGCTCCCGCGAGCGGGTGTTCGCCGTCGCGTCCCTCCACGGCGTCAATCAACTGCCGCCCACCGCCGCTGTAGCCTTGCACGCCCTGAATGGATAACGGGTAATCGTCTGGAACCAACCCGGCGTCCACCAGCGGGCGCAGCAGCGCAATCGCGTTCTGCGCGTAACACCCTGGATTGGCCACGAACCTCGAGGATCGGATCAGATCGGATTGATCGGGCGTCAACTCCGGGAAGCCGTACGTCCAACCGTCCGCGACGCGGTGGGCGGTGCTGGCATCCAGAACTCTGGTGGTCAGGTTGTCAATCATCGTCACGGCCGATCGCGCTAGGTCGTCGTGCAGGCACAGTACGGCCAGGTCAACGCTGTTCAGCAGTCGCGCCCGCTCCGCGTCGTCCTTGCGCTTGGCGGGGTCAATGCTGACCAGCTCGAGATCATCGCGGCCCAGCAATCGCGCCCGGATTTGCAACCCGGTGGTTCCCGCCTCGCCATCTATGAAAACGCTCGGCTTGCTCACAGGCGCATCTTACCCGCTTAGGATGCAGGCTCGAGGGGATGGAATCGGTTTGGCACGCGAGGATCGTGCGTTGTTGCGGCATGCCCCATTTACTGAGTTCGGCATGTTCAGGTTAACGTTTTAAGGCAATATGTGCGTCTGTGACGCATGCGTTAGGTAGCCGAATCGTGCCGTTATCAGTAAGTGCCTGACGCCTTCATGGTGAGGCCTCTGCCTCTTGGTCCTACCGGGGCACCTGACGGGCAGGATCGCTTCACCCTCGTCATTTCAGCGTCAGGCAGATCGTCCTTACCCCTGTTGGTCGGTGTACGATTTGGATCGAGCCGCAAATCTTAGACAGGATCTACTTAAAAGCTGAGCTGTTTGAAATCGTAGCCAATGTTGAATTGCGCTGGTGCAACGACATCCAGGCCAGCGGTGTAATTGAAGTTCATCGCGCCGACGATCACGTAATTGGTCAGGCTTTTGTTGAGGCTCAACCCCGTCAGTGCGGCGTTGCTGCTCGAGGTAAAGGCGTTTTTGGTTTGCGTGCCGCTCGTGTCCACGACGTACATGCGGTAGTACCTCGCGCCGCTGGCGGCTGTCCACGAGGCGGTCACGTCCGTCGCGGTCGCGCTGGTCTGCGCAATCGCGGTCGCTCGAGGTTGCGTCTGCGTGGCATCCACGATGAAGCTGGTGGTGTACGCGGTGGTCACACCCGCAATCGTCAAGCTGGTGCTGGCTTGGTACGTGCCGCTGACGACGGTTTTGGTCGGGGCGGGTTCGTCCCAGAAGCTGACACCGCCCGTGCCGGTCTGCCAGATGCCTCGGCTGACGCTCGCGCCGCCATTCCACACGCTCGGGCCACTATAGGAAACAGTGAACGGCGTCGCCGCTGGGATATCGCTGGCATTCAAACCGCGCAAGCGAAACAGCACCGCCAAGCCCAAGCGCCCACCAGAAATGAAGGTCGTCGTGTCCGACGTACCCCCGACGACCTCGAGACCGTAGGTCTTTTGCGTGGCGCTCGCACCGCTGATGCCATCGGCCGTTGCGGTGATCGTGACCGTGCCGAAGCGTTTGGCGGTGACATTGCCACTTGCGTCAACGTCCGTGATGTCTGAAGCGCTTGAAGTCCACGTGAAGGTTTTTCCCGTCACAGCCGTGCCGCTGCCGTCTTTAAAGCTAGCCGTGAACGCGGTGGCTTCACCGATTTTCAAGCCGTTTGTCGTGGGGCCAGTCACGGTCACGGTGCTGGGGCTAGGCGTGCCGCCGCACGCGACGAGGGTCAGCGAGACGGTGAGAGCAGCGAGGATGTAACGAATCGAAAACAAGTTCATAAACACTCCTTTGTGACGGTTGGACGCAAAACGGCTCGAGTCAGCGTTGTGTTGACACCCAGACCATCGTGACGTTGCCTTTGACGGGCGTGTACGAGCCGGTGCTGGATGTTTTCTTGAAGTGGCCAACGAAGCCCCCCGTGGTGAACGCGCCAGTGATTCGTACCTTGACGTTCAAACCGAACGCGGGCAGGTAGGTGAAGCTGAAATCCCCCATGCCTTTGGAAATCGTGCCGCTGAGCGCCAAGCCGTACCCTTTTGGGGCGCAGGCAATCCACCCAGCGTCGCACCCGTAACGCCAGCCGGTGACGCCTGCGGTAGAAAAGTTGAATTCGTACAAACTGATGGTTTCGGGCGTTTGCGCGACGCCCATGATCGGATCGGGGGTCTCGGTCGAGCGCCAAAAGCCCGTTGTGGGAAGCGGGTCATCGCCGCAAGCGCTGAGCAACCACGCCAACCCGAACAGCAACGCGATTCCTCTGAACGCGGCGCTCACGGCGTACCGCCCGCGTCGCCGCTCGAGCTAGGGGCTGGGGCAGGGTCGCTGCCCACGACGTTCAGTTGCGTGGCATCGGCGGGTGGGGCGCTGCCGCCGTCCGTGCCGATGATCGTGGATTCGCCCATCGCGCCGTCCACGCTCGGGGATTGGTAGTAGTTGCTGCTGCCCGCCTGCCCTTGCGTGACCTCGCCCGTGTCTGGGTTTTGCAGCGTCACTTCGTCTTTGATGGAGTTGTCCTGCCCCTGAAAGACGCGATCCTCGCTCTGCTGCGCGTCGTTGTAGCGCTGGATGATGCCATCGGAAGTCGCGTCGCTCGAGTCTGGATTGCTGGAATCGGTACTGCTCGAGTCAATCCCGCTCGAGTTCACCCCTCCAAACCCGAAGCCCGCATCGCTCAAGTTGATCGTGCCAGAATCCATCCCGCTCGAGTCGGTCGTGCCTGCCGTGACCGCGTTTGGTTGACCCGCATCTTCCCTCGCCCATTGCAGCGCGGCTTGCACGCCGACCACCAGCAGCACGCCAGCAATGGCGATCACGGTTTGCTTCTTCGTCCACGGTTTCATACAACCTCCAGTGCGTTTCTCGAGGCAATAGCTCAGCGCATCGTCGCGGTGATATCGCCGCTCATCGTCAAATTGCCCTGAGTGGCATATCTGGGATCAGGTGCGAGCAGGATGTTGGCGTACGTAAAGCGGTACTGGTTGCCGTTGATGCTTTCCAAACGAACATCGGCGGTTCCTTTGATGTTTTTCCAATTCCGGTAAGCGACGTTGACTTGCTCTTCAAAGAGTCCAATGTCAGCCGGGTAGCTTTGACCAACGACCAAGCTGCCCGACCCCAAGGTCATCCCAACGGTGCGAAGCACACGCTTTCCCCCAACCGATTGATCGCCTCGGCAGGTGATGGTGCGAGAACTCAGCGACCCAGACGCAAAAGGGGCATAGACTGCGCTGCTCGAGAGGCCGTTGAAATCAGCGCCACTCGCGTCTTTGCTGGTTGCGAATGTGCCGCAATTGGAGGAGCCTTCGGTCGTGACCTCAATCGTGACGGGCAATGACGGGGCTTGGGTCTTTGAGCTTTGCACGGTGATTGCGGCGCTGCCAATGGCGTAAGTTCCAAATCCTCCGTCACCGGAAATCTGGACGATGTTCTCATCGCTCGAGATGAAATAGAGTTGCGGTTGCGGGTTGAGCGCGTTTCCAGCGTTGTCTTTGACGATGGCGCTGCATTTTCCACTGGCATAAATGCCCAGCTTGGTTGGTGTGCAGGTCACGGTGATCGGGTTGTTGCTGGGCGGTGGGTTACCGCCGCTGCTCCCGCCGCAGGCGCTCAGCGCCGTCAGCAGCGCGAGGCCGCCTAATCCAAAAAAGACCATACCGTATCTCGAGTTCATACGTAACCTCCGAGCGCCCCCTCAAGTGCTGCGACTCGAGCGGCGGCGACTACTTTTTTGCGCGGGTTTTGAAGCGCCCGACTGCTGAGTCACAGGCTAGTCACACGCACTTAAAACTGACTTAAAAGCGAGTAGCGTCGTGCTGTGTAGCGCTCGACAACGGCTCGAGCTTCACACACCGGCGCGGCAAATGTTGGATAATTCACCCTATGAGCGGCCGTCAAGCGGTGGCGCGGGGCGAGCCTTGATCGGCTTTCGCCCGAAACCGAGTGCGCTCTTCTTGGAGCGGCCGCGGCTGCTGAACATGCTGCCCGAGGAGACTGGCTACATCGTTTGGCTCGAGGCTCCGTATGGGTACGGCAAGAGCGTGCTGGTCTCGCAGTGGGTGGCGCAGCTCGAGCGCGACGATTGGCGCGTGATCTGGTTGGCGCTCGTGGACGGCGACCCGCGACCCGCGCTGGCGTCGGCGCTGGGTTTGGCGGATGGCGCGTGGTCGGCGATGCTCGAGGAATTAAGCAAACGCAAGACCTTGGTGATCTTCGAGGATTTAGAGAACAACCCCGATGCCATGACGCTGCTAGGAACGTTATTGAAGCACAACCCCGGATTGATCGTCCTCTCGAGCCGCAATGCACTGCACTCGCCGGAGTTGCTGCGCAGCCGCAGCGAGGGGCGCTTGATTCACCTGCGGGCTGAGCATCTGGCCTTCACCGCCGCAGAGGCCGCCACATTGTTTGGGGATGGCGACTCGAGCCGCGCTTATGAGCAGACTCGCGGTTGGTCGCTGCCGCTGCACATGGCGGCGCTAACCGGCGAGCTGCCCGCCCCCGAAAGCTTGTGGGAGGGCGTGCGGCAGAGCCTCGAGCCGCCGATTTGGGGTGAGGTGCTGCTGCTCTCGGCGCTGCCGTACCTGCCAACTGGCTTGGCGGATGGGCGCTGCCAAGAGCTGACGCGCTTGGGCTTCGTGCAGGCTTTGGAGAGCGGCTATCGCCTGCATCCGCTGGCGGCGGAGACAGTTTTCAAGCGTCACGGCGACGCGGTGCGAGCCGCCGTATTGGGTAACCTCGAGCGGCTGCCGCTGGCCTTGCGAGCCGAAGCCTTCGCCCGCAGTGGCTTGCTGGATGATTTGGAGGCGCTGCTCGAGGGTTACGGGCTGGCAGTTGAGGATTCGGTCGGGGTGCTGCGCTGGGACGCGCTGTGCCAGCGGGCGCACCCGACAGCGCCCAGCCCCGCGAGGCTGCTGACGCTCTCTTGGGCGTACTCGGTGACCAACCAGCACGATCTGGCGATGCAGACGTACTTGGCGGCCGCCCAGCACGCCGACGCCAGCCCAGACGAGCGTTTGAACGCCTACGGCTGGGCGCTGTTTGACTTAAAACCGCACGAGTTTCACCAAGCCGAGAGGCTGCTCGAGGAGGCGCGACCGTGGCTGGAACAGGTCAGTCCGACTGTGCGCGGCAGTTTTCTGGTCAACGCGGCGACCTTTTACATGGAGATGCAGCGCTGGCAGGACGCCGAGCCGTTGCTGATCGAAGCGCTGCCGATTGTGTCGCCTGAAAACAGACGGGCGGGCGAGATCAATCTGGCGCTCGTGCGCTGGGAACTGCGCGGCGAGTTGCGCGGCTATTTGGAGCAGCTCGAGCAAAGCACGGATTTAGCTAGCAGCAAGCCCTTCAATGTCTGCATGGCTTTGGAGACACTGGGTAAGTTCTATGCGCTGTTGGGGCAGCCCGCACGGGCGCTCGAGCAGTTTGATCGGCTTGAGGAGCTGCGCGAACACAGCCCGGACGTGGCGTTGCTCGGGCGGGTGCAGGCGACCGCGCTGCGCGTGATGGTGCTCGAGTGGCTGCCGGATCGCTTCGCGGCGCTCGAGCGCGACGCCAGTCCAGCCCAGATCGGTTTCGTGCGGGCGCACTGGGCGCGTTGCTTGCGACTGGCAGGTCTGGTCGCACAGGCGCACGCATTACTCGAAGGATTGCCTCGGACCGCGCTGGTCTGGACTGAACAGGCGCTGGCGCTGCGCGAACTCGGGCAGTCGGTAGCGGCGCTCGAGTGTCTGACGCCTGCGCTGGAGTCGTCGTTGCGGCTCGAGCTGATGCGCGCCAGCGCCGCCCAGTTTCGCATCACCCGCGACCCAGCCGACTTTGAGAGGCTGCTGAAAATGTCTGACGTGGGGGCTGAGGTGCTGCCCAGCCTCGTACCGCTCTCAGATTTGCCCAAAGACCGCGTTGACTTGGCGAGCGCGTATCCGCTGCGTGATGTGCTGCACTCCGGCTGGCGGGCAGCCGTAAAGGAGCGCCAGGCCGAAATCCCGCCGCTCGAGATTAGGGTATTGGGCGGCTTCGCAGTTCACTTGCTCGGGCAGCCACTGAGCCTGACGGGACGCTCGAGGGACATCCTGATTCTGCTAGCTTTAGGGCTATCCCGCGACGCGATTGCCGACGCACTGTGGCCGGAGGCTGACTTTGAAAAAAGCCGCAACAACCTGCACGTCAACCTGAATCTATTAAGGAAGCGCCTCGAGCCGTGGGTGATCCCGACGTATCTGCTGGAGGGCGGCTTGACGCGCTGCCACGTGGATCTGAGCGATCTCGAGGCGGCTCTGACGCGACGTGACATTCCCAACCTGCGAGCGCTCTACGCCGACCTCGCGCCGGACGTTCACTTACTGCCCGTGACCGAAGCGCGGGATCACTGGCGCGAACGCACTCTCCAAGTCGCGCTCGAGTACGTCCGTCAACACAGCGATGACGAAACCACCCTCGAGTGGCTGTTGCGGCTCGATCCATTGCATGAGGAGGCGTTATCGCTACTACTGGCGCACTTGATGCGTTCGGGGAGGCGGGTCAGCGCCCGGCGGCGCTTCGCGGATTACTCGAGGCGGCTGCGGGCCACGTTTGGTCTCGAGCCAGCCCCGGACACAGAACGCATCCTGGCGGGGTGACTTGGGTGATTGTCTCTGGTCACCGCCTTAAGCCAATGTTTTGAGCCAGCGCCTCGAGCCACCGTCTTGAGTTGGCACGCGCCAGTTGGAGGCGGCGGGTTGCCAGGACTTGGCTCGAGGGCTTGAAATGCGAAGGGGTGACAAGAGTTTTTGTCACCCCAATAAAACCTGTCTGATTTATCGGTGCATGAACGCGCCGAGAATCCCCTCGAGCACGGCGCTGGTGCTGCTCGCACCGGCGTCCCTGGTACCGTTCTGATTGGTCATCTGCGTGCCCTGACGCGCGGCCCCCATGAGTTGCCCGAGGATGTCGCCCATGCCGCCGGAGGATTGTTGCGGCATGGCTTGTGCCTGAGTTTGCCCGCCGCCGAGCAGTCCCCCGAGGATATTCCCAAGGCCGCCCTGACCCCCGCCCATCAACCCGCCGAGCAGACCTCCCAGCCCGCCCTGCTGTCCACCACTCTGTCCGCCCTGCTGGCCACCACCGAGCAGGCTACCTGCCAAACTCCCCAGGTCAATCCCGCCGCTCCCACCCTGACCACCGGTCAACATGCCCAGCAGCGGTCCGAGTGCGCCGAGCGGTCCGGCCGCGTTGACGCCTCGAGTGTCGTGATTGGCGAACCCTTGCGTCAACGCGCCGATGATCGGGCCAATGTCGTTGGCGCTGAGCTGATTGGGTCGCCCGGCGAAGGCTTGCGCTCCCGTCGAAAAGGCGTCTCCATACGCCTTGGAGGTGAAGCCGCCGCCCTGCCCGGAAATGGCGCTCGAGGCTTGCGCGAAGGCTTCGCCCAGGTCCGCGTTCGGATCGGTCGGTGCGGCCGCCTGGGCCGCCTGGAACTTCGCCAATAAATCCGAGCCGTGTGTCGGGTGTTGCGGATCGGCGGCGTTCAGGTCCTGCTCCTGGGATTGCAGTTGATTGACCACCGAGCCGAGCATCTCGTTGAGCGTCATGGTGAAACCTCCTGTTGTGCTGCCCGAACAGGGTATCACCTCACGGTAGGGTCTGCTGAACTCGGGAACCGAGGCTGAATCCTCACAACACTTTGAAGGCAACAAGCGCGAGGATCACCGCTCCAGCAACGATGCGGTAGATCGCAAAACCTTTGAAGTTGTTGCGCGATAGGTAGCGCAGCAACCACGTCACCGCGAAGAACGCGACGATGCCGCTGACCAAGGTTCCGACGAGCAGTGCGGGCGTGCCACCGGGGATGAGCGCGAGGCTGTCTCTGGCTTTGTAAAGCTTGTACAGCCCTGCTAAGCCCAGAATGGGCAGCCCCAAGTAAAACGAGAACGCGGTCGCCGTGACCCGGTTGAGACCCAGCAGCCAGCCGCCAACGATGCTCGCGCCGCTCCGCGACGTGCCTGGAAAGATCACCGCCAGGACTTGCGCCAAGCCGATCCAAAAGGCTTGGACGGGCGTGATGCTGTCAATCTGTACTTCATCGGGTTCAGCGGGCGCGGGCTTGTTGCCACGTAGGGTTTCTAAAATCCAGAGGATCACGCCACCGATCACGAGCGCCAAGCCCACCACGAGCGGCGTCTCGAAGTTGCTCAGCACACTGGAGAGGGCCAAGCCAATCAGGGCGGCGGGTACGGTCGCAATCACGAGGTTCAACCAGAATTTCAGCGCCAATGGCTGCCCTTGGAACAGCCCGACCACTCGAGCCAGCAAATCCTTCCAGTAATAAAAAATCACCGCTAAAATCGCGCCGATTTGAATCACGACCGTGAACGTGGCGTTGCTGTCCTGGAAGCCTAAGATCCGCTCAGCGACGATCAGATGCCCGGTGCTGCTGATGGGAAGGAACTCGGTGATGCCTTCGACGATGCCCAGGATGATCGCGTTCAGTAAGTCCACACGAAACAGCATACAGGGCGCGATATGAACCCTGAGTGAAGTCCAGGACGGGTCTCGAGTGGGTGACGACCGCCTCTGTCTCGAAGTTAGCTCAAGAGAATACTCAGGGCGTCGGCGCGTTCCCCGCCTGCCACGCGCCGCCCGCCCCGCCCGCCCAGTGCCAGACTCCTTCATCGGGCAGACTCTCGAGGATGACGCGGATGGTGCTCAGTTCCACCCGAGCCGCGAAGCGGGTGCGGGCGTGCCACTCATTCAGATTGGCACGGGGTCCAGCACCCCGCAGGAAGGTCGCGGCGCGGTTGACGGCCAGATCGAACACGGCGTCGGTCACGTGTCCTTCGGGTCGTGCAAGCCCAGCGGGTCGTGTACACCTAGCAAGTTGTGCAAGCCCAGCCCCTCGAGCAGCTTGGCTCTGGACTGCTGGGTCAACGCCATGAGTTCCGCTAGCAGGGCCTCGAAACCGGCCTCGGCAGGCTCGAGTTGGCGCAGGCGTCGCCAGAGGTCGTTGCGGCGGCGCAGGTAATCACCCTGGGCTGAATGGGCGGACATGGGCGCATTGTCGGCCTGACAATTCAATCTCACAAGGGTCAATCTCGCAAGGGGTCACGAATGGATTGCGCTGTGGCGCTTAAACTGTTCATCATGAGTTCTCCGCTGGTCACGGCCGCCTGGCTCCTTGAACACCTACACGACCCCGACTTGCGTGTGATTGACACGCGCTTCTGGCTCGGAAAGCCGGACGCGGGCAGAGCGGCCTTCGAGGCGGGCCACATTCCCGGTGCGGTTTTCGTGGATCTGGAGCGCGACCTGAGTGCCCCGGTGCGTCCAGACCGGCAGGGCGGGCGTCACCCGCTGCCGGATCCGGCCAAGCTCGAGGTGCTGTTCTCTGGGCTGGGTGTCGGGGGTGAGCATCACGTGGTCGCCTACGATGACCCGAGCGGTGGGCAGGGTTTTTATGCAGCCCATCTGTGGTGGTTGCTGCGCTACCTGGGCCACGACGCGGTGAGCGTTCTGGACGGCGGGCTTCCGGCGTGGCGGGGGTCGGGCGGAACTTTGGAGACGATAGAGTTGGCGCATCCGCCCGCAAGCTTCCGGGCGCAGCCCAGACCGGAAATGCTGGTGGACGCGAACGACGTGCAATCTCGTGGCCCAAGAGCGGTGCTGGTGGACTCGAGGGCGGGCGAACGCTTTCGCGGCGAGGTGGAACCGCTCGACGCGAAAGCGGGTCACATTCCGGGCGCGATCAACCGCAACTGGACGGAGGGCGTCAGTGACGGCTTCTGGAAATCCCCCGAGGAACAGCGGGAGCGTTTCGCTGACCTGAAGGACGCCGAGGAGATTATCGTCTACTGTGGCAGCGGCGTCAGCGCGGGCGGGAACCTCTTGGCGCTCGAGATGGCCGGGATTCGTACCCCCAAGCTCTACGCGGGCAGTTGGTCGGATTGGGTCAGCGACGACGCCCGCCCGGTCTCTGTGGGCGAAGACTGATGACCGTCACCAAACCGCTCGAGGTGCATTCGGGTTTGCCAGACCGGGCGGGCGTCGCAGTTTTGCTCGAGGTGTTACGGGCAGCCGGGGTGAGCGCCAGCGTCGGACGGGTCTGCGGGTCCAGGGTCAGCGCCGTCTGGCTCGGCGATGGGCTGGAGGTTGTCTCGGTCACCCTGGAGGCATCCGAGTTGGATGACACAGGCCTGGCGGCGCGGCGGGCGCTCGAGTTCGTGCAGGAGATACAGGGGCTGCAAACCGGGTGAACGCTCGGCTCGAGGGGAGGCGTCACCGGGTCGAGCTGTACCTCTCCCAGGTTTCATCTCGCGCTGTCACCGATGTGTGCCCGTGCGAGTTCGGGTCACTTGTCCAGCTCGGGGTGGGAGGCACAGGCTAAAGTGAATCGGCTGAAATGTGCGCCTTCAACCACCCAAAATCGTCGGCTCAGCCCATTCCGAACAGCTTATAATCGCATTCTCCTCGAGGTATGACATAGATGTTTAGTTTGATCGCCAAGTTGGTCTCCAAGCGCCCGTGGTGGGTACTCGCGTTTTGGGCGGTGCTGCTGCTGGTGGCCGCGCCGCTGGCCGCCCTCGCCCCGAAGCGCCTGTCCGGTGGGACCAGTCCGATTCGCAACAGTCAAACCGAACGCGTCAATCAACTTATCGAAACCGCCTTCCGGCAGAAACGCGTGGACAGCACGTTGATCGTCACCGAGGGCCTGACCGACCCGAAAAGCCCCACCTTTCAGGCCGCCTACGACCGCCTGATCGCGAGGTTGCAGCGCGTGGATGGCGTCTCGAGCTTGACCCGTTTCGATGCCGCCAGCCCGTTGAAGCTGTTCGGCGATGTCGGCGGCAAGCACATCACAGCCACAATCCTCGAGACGCGATTGTTTCAACCAGAACCGATTCTGGAAGAGATTCGTTCGTTGACAAAAGCGGCGGCGCTGCCGGACACCGAGTTGTACGTGACTGGCGCGTCGGCAATCACCAACGATTTCATCTCTCGGAGCGAGACTGACACCAAACGCAGCGAGTTCTCGGCCTTGCCACTGACGGCTCTGGTGCTGGTGCTGGCCTTCGGGGCCTTGGTCGCGGCGGGTGTGCCGCTGATGGTCGGTATGTTCAGCATCACGCTGTCACTAGCGGCCATTTACGGTGTCACCTATCTGTTCAACGTGACTAGTTTCGCGCAGAGCGTCGTCACGATGCTCGGGCTGGGTGCGGGGATTGATTACGCGCTGCTCCTAGTCAACCGCTTCCGCGAGGAATTGGCGCACGGCCGCCTACCACCGCAGGCGGCCGCCAACACGGTTCGCACGGCCGGGCGGGCGGTCGGTTTCAGCGGCCTGACCGTGGCGATTGCGATGGCGGCGCTGCTGATTCCAGATTTGTTATTCATTCGTAGCATCGGTGTGGCGGGCGTGCTGGTGATCCTGCTGACCGTGCTGGTCAGTATCACCGCCGTACCCGCGCTCTTGGCGATCATCGGTGAGCGCGTTAACAGCCCGCGCCGCCTGCAATTCAAACTGACCTCGAGCGGCGAGCGGAGCGCTTTCTGGGGCATCTGGGCGCAGCGCGTGATGCGTCGCCCGTGGGTCTTCGCGGTGCTGACGGCCGGTGCGCTGCTGCTGATTGCCAGCCCCGCACTGCAAATGAAATTGGGGTACACCGGTGCGTGGGGACTCGCGCCGGGCGTCGAATCTCGCAAAGGCTTGGAGCTGATTCGTCCGCTCGAGTTGGGCGGCAGCTTGGACACCTTCGAGATCGTGCTGGACTTGGAGGACCGCGATTTCCGCGAGGCCAGACGCGCTTGGCGCAATCTGGATGCCGAGCTGGTGAGTTGGCGGGACGTGCAACTGGTGATCTCGCCGTTTCTGGCCTCGCGCTCCACGGCCGTTTCCTCGGGCGGCACGAGCGGCATCACCGCGCTGGCGAATCTGACGACCCGCAGCATCAGCGCCGATCGGCGGTATCTGCGCCTCAGCGTCATCCCGAAGGACGCCGTGCGACCCGCCGACATCAAGGGTTGGCTGGTACGGCTCCGCGCGGCGGCGAACCAAGCGGGCTTTGAAAACGTGCTATTGGGCGGTGCGCCGGGCGGTAGCCAGGAGTTCACCAACGCCCTGGTGCAGAGTATGCCGCTGGCGATCGGGACGGTCTTCGTGGCCACGTTCTTGCTGATGGCGGTCGCCTTTCGCAGCCTGATTATCCCGCTGAAGAGCATCATTATGAACACGTTAACCGTCGGAGCCAGTTACGGCTTTATCACCCTAGTCTTCCAGAACGGTTTTCTGGCCAAGTTTCTGAACGCCCCGACCGACGTGGGCGCGATTGACTCGAGCTTGCCGCTCATCATGTTTGCCGTGACCTTTGGGCTGAGCATGGATTACGAGATCTTTTTGCTCTCGAGGGTCCAAGAGGCGCACTTGAGTGGCATGAACACGTTTGACAGCGTGAAAGCCGCCTTGGAGCGCACGGCGGGCGTTATCACCAGCGCGGCGGTCATTATGCTGATCGTGTTCGCCGCCTTCGTGCAGGGCGATGTGGTCGCCAACAAGACGATTGGGGTGGGCTTGTTCGTGGCGGTGCTATTGGACGCGACCCTGGTGCGGCTGATTCTGGTCCCGGCGGTGCTGGCGCTGGCGGGCGAGTGGAACTGGTGGATGCCGCAAGGCTTGAAGCGCGCCCTGCCGAAGGTCAGCTTGGAGCATTGAGCTGAGCAGATTGACCAGGGCTGATTGATGGGAGGAACGCAGCGAGCGCGTCCTCGAGACCGACTCTGTTGCCCCTCGAGTTGAGATGTCAGATTGACGGCAAAAGGCGCACCTAGAAATGCCTGTCATGTGTTGTCATCGGGGCGAACGGCGATTCGCTCTGGCACGCAAGTATGCCTAGAGATTCCTGGTGTAAATCCTTGCGTCCTCAGGATTGCCTTTGGATATCTGTCACAGATCCTTGAAACCTACGACCCTTGCCCTGATCTTGAATACGCCTCCTCGAGTTGCCGGTCTGGTGCGGGAGCATTCTCTCGAGGGAACACTATGGCGAGCTGTGCTAACCAGTCAGCTCACTTTCGATGTCGTTTGAATTGTGATCTCAAACGCAACTCAAAACTCTGACTGAGACGGGCCGGATTTGACCCAGACTCATCAGACTTCGCCCATAGAATGCCTCCAGATGAGCCACAGAATTCCTGTGTGAGTACGTCTAGCACGCATTTTATTGGTAACGGGAGTCGCCCTCAACTTCATCAACCCCCGAAGAGAACCCATGTCAAATAACGCATACGCCGTGACCATCACGGAATCACCGGTAGGCGACCTCGCCCCGTTCGTGGCCGCGCTCGCCCAGGCACTAAACGCGCAGGAACAGCAGATTCAACAGCTCCTCGAGCGGCTCAAGCGGGGACCGGTGACCGTGACCAAACCGATCCCGGAAGCCTCCGCGCGGCAGGTCTCACAACAACTCGAGCGGCTGGGCTTCAAGACGCAGTTGCGCTCCATAACCGTCACGGAAGCCCCAACGGTTTCCAATGAACCGGTCTCACTCAACACCGAATTGAACAATCCGGTTGCACCCGCTGGCAGACGCTCCTCGCTCAGTAACCGGATTCTCTTGAGCACACTGATTCCATTGTTGGTGCTGATCGCCGTGATTCTCGGGTTCACCGCGCTCAGCCTGCCGAATACGGTCCGGCAACTGATCCTCGAGGGCGCGGATCAACTGGCGATCGCGGTCGGTAACAGCATTGAGTTGAACAATCCCGGCGGCGAGAACCGTCGTTTGACGCTTATCACTCAGCAGCCGAAGGTCTTCTTCGTGTCCGTCAAACTGCCGGACGGGACGGTGCTGTTTCGCTCCAAGGACGCCGACGACGAGATCATCGTGCGCGCCCCGCTCAGCGAATTCCTGGACGGTAACCAGGAGGGCGGTACGTACGCCTGGAAGGACAACCGGGCTGAAGCCTTTGCCACGATTATCAAACAGATGCAATCGTCCGGGCAAGCCACCGACGCCGCGATTAAAGCCGTACAGACCAACGTCAATCGCACCCAGCCCACGGCGGGCCGCGTCACGACCCTCGAGGTGCGACGAATTGGGTTCATCGAAAAAGCTGGCGTGCGCCAAGTCGTACCGGTCCCGCAGGCTAGTTTCGTGGTCAGCGTCGGTGTCATCAGCGACGACAGCCTCAACATCCGTAACAACTTTCTCTTAGTCTTCGGCGCGGTCGCCCTTCTGGCCACGGTGCTGATCGTGACGGTCATGTCGGCCGCTCTGCGCCGCGTGGTGCAGCCGATTCTGGAAATGTCCAGGATCGCCGACCGCATCAGCCTGGGTGAGATTGACCAGCCCGTCCCGAGCTTTGGCAACGACGAGTTGGGCGATTTGGCCCAATCAATTGACCGCCTGCGGATCAGTGTCAAGGTCTTGGTGGACCGGATGCGGAGCAAACGATCCTGAAACCCCCTGACGCACAACACTGACCCGACCGACCCGTACCAGCCCCTCGAGACAGTTGTATCAGCGATGCAAGGTTGAGTAACGCGTAATTTCTGTTTGGCAATATCTTTTGTTAGCACTATCTGTTGAGTAGCACTTCCTATGGAGGAACGAATGAAAAAGTGGATCGCAGCCCTGAGTGTCCTAACCCTAGCCATGACCAGCGCCCAGAAAACCTTCGACGTTGGCATCATCTTCAGCAATTCGATCAAGAACGACCGCTCGTTCAACCAGCGCAGCTCTGAGGGTCTCCAACGGGCCGCCAAGGACTTCGGTAATGGCGTCAAAGAGTTCATTCCCAGTGACCCGACGCAAATTGAGACCGGCATCCGCAAGATGGCCAAGGACGGCGTGCAACTGATCGTCGGTGTCGGCTTCGCCAGTGAATCCGCGATCACAGCCGTCGCCAAGGAATCGCCCGACACCAAGTTTGCTGTGATAGACGCTGTTCCGCAGGGCAGCAACACAATTGGTTTGGTTTCCCGCGAACAGGAAGGCTCCTACCTGGTCGGCTACATCGCCGGGACCTCCTCGAGCACCGGCGTGGTCGGGTTCGTCGGCGGCATGGACATCCCACTGATTCACAAGTTCGAGGCCGGTTACCGGGCCGGGGTGTTGCGCGCCTGCCCGAGCTGCAAGGTGCAAGCGGAATACGTCGGCACCACCCCCTCCGCCTGGGATAACCCCGCCAAGGCCAAGGAAATCGCCGCCAGACAGGTCGCCAAGGGAGCCGATATCGTGTACGCGGCCGCCGGAGCCTCCGGGAACGGTGCCCTGGATTACGTTAAATCCAAGCTCTGCCTGAACGCCAGTGCTCTTCCGAAGGGCGTTTTCTTCAAAGGACCGAGCCTGGCGGGCAAGATCGCCAAACCCGCCGGATACTCGAGCCTGTGCCAGAGCAACTCGCGTCCGCTGTTCTTCATCGGGGTGGACTCCAACCAGAATTACCTGGGGGACACTGACAAGAACCCGAAGACCCTGAACGTGGTTTTGACCTCTATGGAAAAGCGCGTGGACAACGCGGTCTACGCCATTATCCAGGATTTCTCTAAAGGCGCGAAGTGGCAAAGCGGGGCGCGTGAATTCGGACTCAAAGAGTTCGGAGTCGGGTACGCCGTGGACGAGTACAACCGAGCGCTGATCCCGGCGAGCCTGATCGCCAAGATCGCTCAGATCAAACAGATGATTATCGCCGGTCAGATCGTGGTTCCAACCGCTACGCAGTAAACTGCATTACGGCCAATGTGAACGGTCACCTTTAAGGTGACCGTTCACCATTTTATCTTTTAAGCGGTTGATGCAGCTTAGGATCTGTGCGTCAAAACCTACGCTTATAAATTCTTTGGTAGTTCAAGTGAAGCCGTGCCACGCTAGTTTTGGAGCGCGTAAGAGTTCGCCATGCAGACAGCTCAAACTGGATGTACTTTATTGATGCACTTAATAGCGATGACAGGTAGAATGCAATCCCAACCGCTCGAGACCCCTTTGAGCGATTCAGATTCGGAAGTCCGGTGATAGCAGCGATGAGCGCACCCAGCCCCTCGAGTTTCAATGGTTCCTTTACGCAAGCCTCCTTGGCTGAGCTGCTGCAAAACATCGCGGCGCGGCGCGCCTCGGGCGAGTTGCGGTTGCAAACCGGAGAGCAACGCGCCCGATTGCATTTCATTCAGGGCAAACTGGCGGCGGCTGAGGCGGCCCAGGCGGGCGCGGAAGCCGCGTTCGGACAGATCGCCGCCTGGTCGGGCGGGCACTTCGAGTTTGTGGAGGGCTTCGTGCAACTCTCTCAGTTGGGGTCGCGCAACCGAATCCATCAGACGCTGGATGGGTTGCTGGCCAAAGTGCCGCCCAACCCGGTCAGTCCCAACCCTGCCAGTCCCAACCTGGGCAGTCCCAGCGCTACTCGCGCAGTCAGCGCCTCGCCGGTCACGCCGCCACCCAAACCGGCCGAACGACCCGCACCCAACCCGCAGCCGCTCGAGTTGGACGTTTTCGATCTGGATGCCTTGGACAACTTGGATGCCCTGGACAACCTGGATGCCGCGCCGATGCGTCCCGGCTTCCTCGAGGCGTTGACCGCGCTGTTCGTGCGAACCGTTGGACCCGCCGGGTACGTGCTGCTAGAGGACGTGGCGCAGGACTTGCGGGTTGACTCGAGGACCATGACTCCCGCCCAGGCCGCGCGTCTGATCGCTGGCCTGCTGCCGCACCTTCCTGACTCGCAACGAGGCGCTTTTCAGCACGCCTGCACCGGGTATCTGGATCAGTTCAAGCCCTGAGCCGCCGAGGAGACCGCTCGAGATCTTCAGGTACCGCGCAGCTCAGCCGAGCAGACTGAGAAAAATGGAACGCTTCGACGCGATCATCATCGGCGCTGGCCAGGCGGGTGTGCCCCTGGCAAGTGATCTGGCGGCCGCCGGGCAGCACGTGGCGCTCGTGGAACGCCAGTTTCTCGGGGGAAGCTGTGTCAACGAGGGCTGCACACCCACCAAGACCGTGATCGCCAGCGCTCAGGTAGCGCACTTGGCTCGCCGCGCCGCCGAGTACGGTGTAGACACCGGGCCAGTCAGGGTTGACCTCGAGCGGGTTCGGGCCCGCAAGCGTCGGATCGTGATGGATTCGCGCGGCGGGCTGGAAAAGAATCTGGGAAGCACGAAGAACTTGACCGTGTTACACGGCCAGGCCAGGTTCACTAGCGCCTATCAACTTCAGGTCAACCTCGAGTCCGGCCAGTTTCGGAACCTAGAATCGGACCAGATTTTCATCAACACTGGCACGCGCAACCGCCTGCCGAACATCCCAGGGCTTCAGGACGTGCCGTTTCTGGACAACAGCTCGTTGATGGAACTGGCTGAAATTCCCCAGCGGCTGATCGTGCTGGGCGGCGGCTACATCGGCTTGGAATTTGGTCAGGCCTTCGCCCGCTTCGGCAGTCAGGTCGTGATCCTGGAAGCGGGCGACAGCTTCCTCCCCAGGGAAGACTCGGACATTAGCGCCGCGATGCGTGACATGCTGCACGGCGAGGGGATTGAGGTCAGATTGCAAAGCCGGGTGGCGTCGGTACGACGCCACGGCGACGGCCTGGAACTCGAGTTGAGCGGCGCGCCAGGGGTACGCGGTTCGCACCTGCTGGTGGCCGTCGGGCGTCAGCCGAACACCGACGATTTAGGGCTGGACATCGCCGGAATCAGCACCGACGAACACGGCTTCATCAAGGTCAACGATCACCTCGAGACCAATATGAGCGGCGTCTACGCGCTCGGTGATGTCAAGGGGGGTGCAGCCTTCACGCACGTCAGTTACGACGATTACCGCATCCTGCGCGATGACCTGCTGCACGGCAAGCGGCGGCGGGTCAAAGATCGGGTCGTGGCCTACACCGTCTTCACTGACCCGCAACTGGCTCGAGTCGGCATCACGGCCAGCGCCGCGAAAGGGCAGGGCTTGAACGCCGAGGTCTACACCATGCCAATGACTCGTGTGGCTCGAGCCAGGGAAACGGCTGAGACTCAGGGCTTAATGACTGCCGTTGTGGATAGCACCTCAGGCTTGATTCTCGGGGCGGCGGTGCTGGGTGCGGAGGGCGGCGAGCTGATGGGGATCCTGCACACCGCCATGTTGGGGCGCGTCCCGTTCACGACGCTGCGCGAGGCGGCCTTCGCCCACCCGACCTTCAGCGAGGCGCTGAACAATCTGTTCACCACGAAACCTCGAGCCGTCTGAAGGCCAGGAGACGCGAACGGGTGTCACGCGAGCCGCTCGAGGTTTTCGGCTTGTTCCGTTTCATCTCGAGGTTTGCAATAAACTGTGCAGTACCGCTCCCGCCGCCCCAATCGCCGCCGCTCGGTCGCGCTTGTCGCAGAGTTTCACCCGCACCGCCTCGAGATGCTGCCAGCGGCCCTCGTGAGCGTGCAGTACTTCCAACGCCGGTTGCAGCAGCGCGTCCCCGAGGCGGCTGAGCGGTCCGCCGACCACCAGTTCGTCCGGGCTGAAGGTGTTGACCAGATTCACCAGCAGTAAGCCCAGATCGCGTCCCACAGCGTTGACCGCCTCGGGTCGGCTGGCGGCGCGTTTCAGAATGTCGGCCATGCGCGGAATCCGGCGGTACCCAAGCTGCCCTGCCAGGGCGCGTTGCGACACGAAATCCTCGGTGCTGCCCGACGGCGGGTACAGGATCGTGTGACCGACCTCGCCCGCAAACCCGCCCGCGCCCCGGAAGACCTCACCCTGGATGACCAGCCCACAACCGACACCGACGCCCAAGCTGAGGTACACCAACGAGCGCGGCTTCGCGCCCAGACGGTAAAAATACTCACCGATGGCGGCCGCGTTCGCCTCGTTTTCCAGGATCACAGGGGCATCTGATAACGCCAGCGCTGGGCGCAGCAACCCCAGTAAGTGCGTCTCGCCCCATTGCAGGTTCGGTGCGAACCGCAGCCGTTCGGCCTCGACCGGACCCGGCGCGCTGACGCCCAGCCCCAAGATCCGCTGGGTGCGAACGCTTGGGGAAGCTTGCAGCTTCCGCACACCCTCGGCAATCGTGCGAACCGCGTCGTCAGGATTCAGCGGCGCTCGAGGACTGTCGAACTGGGCCACGACCTCGCCTAGAAGATTGCAGGCGACGATCATCACGTAATCCACGGCAATCTCCGCACCGAGGGTGCAGAGTTGATGCGGGTTTAGGCTGAGCGGAGAACCCGGTCGTCCAGTCGCGCCCTGCGTACCAAGGCTCTGCCCGCGTAGACTTTGCCCCTCGAGCAGCCAGCCCTCGGTTTTTAACTCCTGGGTCAACGCGCCCACCGTCATCTTCGTCAGGCTGGACAGCCGGGCCAACGATGCCTTAGTCGCACCGGGATGCTCATACAGAAGCCGCAGTAACGCGTTACGGTTCAGGGTCTTCAGGAAGGCCTGGTTGCCAGCGATGGTCACCTCTCGAGAGGCTACTACACTGGGCTAGTACCCTGGAACACTGGCAATACACTGGGGCGCTGTGACCACGCTGTAATACCCAGCAATTTATGATGTTAGCGCCCATGACTGCGCCCTTCCTTGGAAACCCGTTCGCCAGCGCCATGTGGCGCGTGGTCTGGGTGTCCATGCTCGGCGCAATCGTCATGAATGTCGTCTACGGGCATCTGAACGACTGGATTCGCCTGGGTTTGTTCGCCTGTTTGACGCTGGTCGCGCAACGCTGGGCGAAACGCTCGAGCGGCGAAGCAGTTTTCCTGTACGGCCTGGGCAGTCTCGCGGTGGAATTCTGGATGACGGCTGACCCCACGAGCGTCCTCAACCACCTGCGCCTGCACGACCTGGGCTTCGTCATGCTGGCGGGATTGGCCGCTTTCGGGACGGGCATCCAAGTGGGTTGGGTTGGGGGTCTGACCACCTGCGGGTTGGCCGTTCTGGGTTTGATCGGGCTACGGCTTTCCTACGGCGGTCAGTTTCTGGAGTTCGGGAGCTTCATTCTGATCCTGCTAGGCCTCATGGGAATCGCCATGAACGGTTTGTACCGCCAACTCGAGTTGGCCAACCAGAACCTTTCGGCATTGGCGCTCTTGGACGAACTGACCGGGCTGGAAAACCGTCGCGCCCTGAAGCGGTCCTTTCAGCGCTATCTGGCACTGGCTCAGCGTCGGCAACTACCGCTGCTGCTGACCAGTTGGGACGTGAACGACCTGAAACGAATCAACGACACGCAAGGTCACGCCGCCGGTGACGCGCACCTGCGCGCCTTCGCCGACACCCTGCGGCAAACGGCCAGAGCCGAGGATGTCTGCTTCAGACTCTCCGGCGACGAGTTCATCGGCTTGCACATGGGCTTGCGCGATGGGACAGAACTGGCGCGCCGCGCCCGAACGCACTTCCCGGCGGTCGCGGTCGGTTGGGTAGTCGTGACCGATCAGAACCTCAACACCGCGCTCAGCGAAGCCGATCAGATGATGTACCAGAACAAGCGCCTGATGAAAGACCCGAGCCGAGCCGCGCGGCATACCGCGCAAGACGCGTTGACCGCCACCGGCGTGCTCGAGTACCGCGCGACGCTGGTGCTGGAAGAGGGCGTGAAGCCGAACTGACAGCCTTTCCCGAGTGATACGAAGAGAAAAAACAGCGTCTCCCAGATGTTTAGGCTGTCAGCCGCCTCGGAACCTCGTCCGTCTCGAGATTCAACCAGCTCACCTCATCGGGTTGCAGCGCAATCTCCAAGGCGCGGAACGAGCTGGCGGTTTCAACTATGGAACGCGGTCCGATCAGCGGGAAAGTCACGAACGGTTGGTGCAGCACGTAGGAGAGAGCGACATTGATCGCTTCGACCCCTAGAACACCCGCCAGCGCCTTCGCCCGCTCGAGCCGTCTGAAATTGTCTGATCCGTACCAGCAGCGCACCAGTTCCGGGTTACCCGTGTCCGCCGGATCGCCCAGTACGAAGAAGCCCCGAGCCTGCGATGACCACGGCATCAACGCAATCTTATTTTCCGTCAGCCACGCCACCGATTCAGGCTCGTTGCTCGAGACGCAGCCTGGCCAGACCGGGTCCAGCATTCGTGCCAAACTGAACTGGTTGGAAACGCTCGTGAAGCCCTGTAAGCCGCCCGCCGCCGCGTAGGCGTTCGCCGCCTGCAAACGCTGGGTCGTCCAGTTGGAAGCCCCGAAGGACCGGATTCGTCCCAGCGTGAACTCTCGGTTCAACGCCTCCACGAACTCCCCGACGGGAACCTCCGGGTTGTCGCGGTGCATCATGTACACGTCCACGAAATCGGTCCGCAAGCGCTCCAAACTGATCTGAAGTTGCGTCCCAATCGCCTCTGGGGTGCAGTGCGGCGTGTGAGCGCCCTTCCCGAGGATGACGACCGAATCGCGCAGGCCGTTCTCCTGCACGTACTGCCCCAGCAGCGCCTCGCACCGCCCAGCCTGATACACGAAGGCCGTATCGAACGCGTTCCCGCCACGCGCCAGGAAATCGTCCAGCAAGGGGCGTGACACCTCGAGGTCAGTCTGGTTGTCCATGCCCAGCACGAGTCTCGAGACGGGTTTGGTCAGACCTGGGATGTGTCCGTGTGTCATGGCAGGAGCCTAGCAAACTGAAGTCCGGCAAATGGTTCACTCCAGGTCACCACCTCGAGCCGCCGATTTACCCAGCTTTTTGCCCCGCCCACAGCCTTGCCATCAGGCTCGAGAACTCAGGGCTGAATCTTCACTTCGGCTCGAGGTGGTATACGGCCCCCGCGTAATCGTCGCTGATGTACAAGCCCTGCGTCCCATCCCCGATAGCATCCACCGGACGCCCCCAGAGATTGCCACCGTTGGCGTCTATCCAGCCGCTGACCAGATCCACCTGTGCGCCCGGCTTACCAGCAGAAAACGGGAAGTAGATGACCTTATAGCCAGTTTTCACCGCGCGATTCCAACTGCCGTGCAAGCCCGAAACCGCCCCCTCGAGCCGCGCGGTTTTGATGAAGCTGACACCCAACGGGGCACTGTGGGCCTGAATGCCTTTACTGACTCGGTCTAGCTTGCCGCAATCGGTGATCGTCCCGTCTGGATTCATCTCCACGTCATTGTCGAACGGCATGTTGTCCACACCCGCGCTCGGGTTGGGATTGCAGAACGGCCAGCCGTAGTTGCCGCCGTCACGGACCTTAGTGAACGGCTCCGGCGGGTAATTGTCCACGAAGCTTTGCAGCAGTTTGCCGTAATCGTCCTTGGAATCCCCATCGAAATCCTTGTGGTACGGGTAGAGCGCGTTGTCGCGGTTGTTGACGACGACCCAAAGATCGTTCGTGCCGGGCACAAAGCTCAACCCCTCGGCGTTACGTAAGCCCCTGGCGAACAGCCGCCCGTTCTTGCCGTCCGCGTCGTAAACGTAAATTGCACCGCGCACCGGGTCGGATTCAGTGTCGGTCTTGCAGATGTTGCAGGTGCTGGCGATAGAGACGTATAGCTTGTGATTGCCGTCTATCGCAATGTTTTTGAGTTCGTGCCCGTACTGCCCTCTCAGTTCCGGCGTGCTCTTACTGGGCAGGTTACTGACCACGACCTCGCGTGCGCCCGCCTGAGTGCTGCCGCTGGCGTACTTGAACCGGCTGATCTGATTGACCTCGCTGAGATAGACCCAGGTTTGCCCGTCCACCGTATCGAACACGATGTCGTGCGGGCTGTTCAGGGCGGTTACAAAATCAAACTGCTCCACGCCGCCCCCCGCCTTGGGTCGTAGCAACAAGACCTTGCCGCCGGAGGGCTGCGAGACCAGGAGGTCACCATTCGGCGCTCGAGCCATGAACCGCGCTTTGCTCACCCTGGCCAGAACACTGATCTTAAATCCGGCTGGGATTTTGAGTTGCCGAGACACATCCAGCGGTGCAGCCTTCAGGTCATTGGAAACGCTCAGGGGTTCAGTGCTGAACTCGAGACTCGTGGCCGGGGGATTCGCGGGCGGGGGCGGAGCCTCGGTCGGCGGTGCCACCGGAACCGATGGCGGCGAGGCGGACACCCGGTCCTGGCAGGCTAAGAAGGCTCCTAGGGAGAGAACAACTGTCGCTAGCAAGGTACCGCCCGTGCGGGCGAACAGCAAGGCTCGAGGTTTCATGCCATGAGTTTAGAAGCGCTATTGTTAAGCGCATGAAGGAAACATTACAGGCGCTCAGGGCGACTCCAGCGCAATTGGAAACGGTGTACCAGCGTCTCGAGGGGTTGAAGCGTTTGGACCTGCCGCGCGAGCCAGGCAAGTGGACGCCGCGCCAAATCGTGCATCACTTGGCGGACATTGAAGTATTGAACGGCTACCGCTTCTTGGGCTGGTTGACGGATTCGGCTGTCAGGCTGGTTCCCGCGCAGCAGGACGCGTACGCCGCCACCGGGCATTACGATGCCAGAGACCCACTCGTCAGTGTAGAAGCCTTCAAGGCGCTCCGGGCGAAGAATTTGGACTGGCTGGATCAGCTCAGTCCAGAGGAGTGGGAGCATCCTGCCACCCATCCGACTCGAGGCGAGTTTAGGCTGGCACAATGGGCGGAGTTCATTGTTAATCACGACGCCAACCACTTGGCGCAGCTCGAGGCAAGCCTGGGGTGAGGCGGTTTTGAGGGAACGCAACCCTCGAAGCTCCGGCTGATTTGTCTCGAGATTTTACTCGAGACGGTGCTGAGCGTTCTGGTCAAGCTGAGCGCGGTGTTCACCGATCAAGCCTGAGCCTGATGCGCGGTTGCTGGTCACCCAGCCGTAGCTCCCAGCCACCTCGAGATGCGGCTTGTGCTGTCTATTCCCAGACCGTCAAGCTCGAGGCGAAGCTGTCACCGCGTCCGACCGTCGGCGGTTTCAAGCCCAGCGCCTTGTACCCGCCCTTGACCGCCCAACGCACCACGTTGCGCCAGCCGAGTCCCTCGCCGTGAATCTCCAGGGCAGCCAAGGCTTCGTCGCGGATGTCCAGCGTCTCGCCGCTGGCGACCGAATCCGTGCCCAGCCCGACCTCCACGCCGTAGCGAGCGTAGAGCGCCCACGGGAACGTGCCGCAGGAGAGGTTGCGGTTGCTGCGCGGGCAGGTCACGACTGCGCAGCCGTACTGCGCGATCGTTTTGACATCCTCCTCGGTGACGTTGACCGCGTGGATCAATGTCGGTCGGGCATCCAGCACGCCCAATTCCGCGAGGTGCTTGACCGGGGTCAGGGCTGGGTCGGGTTTGCGTCCCAGAATCGTCTCGGCGTCCGGCACGCCAGGAATCCCGGCCAACATGCCCGCCAGCGCCCCGCCGCCGGTACGGAACCACTCGAGTTCGCTGGCGTGTTCCGCAAGGTGAATTTGCATTGGCAGTCCCTCTGACCGGGAGAATTCCGCCAGTCGTTTCAACAGAGCTGCACTGACCGTGTGGGCCGTGTGCGGCGAGACGCCCAGCCGCACGCCGCCCGTTCGCTCAAAGGTGCGCCAGGCGCGCAATCTGGCGGTTTGTTCGCTCATCAACTCGTCGGCGCGGGCGGGGTCAGCGCCGATCACCTCCCAGTAGGCGACCCCTGGCAGGTTCGCCTCTTCCAGTAGGTACGCCATGACCGGTTCCCGCGCCACGATGTCACCGAAGGCACCCGCGCCCGAAGCACGAAGCTGTTCCACGCCGATTCGTGCCCCCTCGAGACCGCGCAGGTCGCGGTTCTGAATCACCGCCCTGGGAATCCAGTCAAAGTACGGCGCAGCCAAAAACGGAAAACGGGTCATGTCCAGATGCGTGTGCGCGTTGACCGGGTGTGGCAGGATCGCCCGGCCCACGCGGGTTTCCGGGGCGTCCGGGAATTGCGCCCGCAGATCGCTCAGTTTCCCGAAGCTCACGACGGTTCGCTCCGAACCATCGCCTGCGACGACCACGCCTGCATCCGACAACGGCAAACCGACGCCGTTGTAGACGGCGTCGGCACTCAGAATGGATCGTGTGACTTGATTCACGGGCGGGGGTTACTCGTCATCCGTATCGTCTTCATCCTCGTCATCGTCTTCGTCGGCGAAAACGCTCTCCGTCTCCCAGCCCTCCACTTCGCTGTGGGTGGCGATCTCCTCGCCGTTAGCGAAGAAACTGACGATGCCCTCGTCACTGACCTCCAGGGTCACATCGTCCGGGTCAATGTCATCAGGAATCTCGAGGTAAAACACGGCGTTCAATTCAATGCTTGGCATATGTCCTCCGTGAAGGAACGAGGGTTAAAGGCTCATTCCGAATATCCAAAGTATAGCCAAGATGGAGCAAAACGTGTCGCCGTAGAGAAACCGTATTGGCGACCGCTCGAGACAAGGCTATAGCTTCGTCTGACACGGGTTGGGAGAACAGAAATGGTTCAACTTGGATTGAGGTTCAGACCGCGCTGGAGGCTCTAACTTCGGTGGCGCTCGAGGTCACGGTGCTGGTATCGCTGACGATCCGGTTCTTACCGCCGCGCTTGGCCTGGTACGCCAGTTGATCGGCGCGGTTCATGGCCTTGTCGGCATCCTCGCGCTGCTGAGCTAGCGTCACACCGATGCTGCCGGTGATCGTCAACCCGGCTTTGAGCTGAATCCGTGCCAGCTCATCAGCCAGCGCCTGCGCGATCTGCACGGCCTGGGTCAGCTTGGTGTCCTGCAAGATTACGAAGAACTCGTCCCCGGCGTACCGAGCGCAGATATCGCCAACTCGAGCGCTGACCCGGATGGCGTTGGCGACTTCGGTCAGCACGCGGTCCCCGGCGGCGTGACCGAAGCGGTCGTTCCAGCTCTTGAAGTGATCCAGGTCTACGAAGACCACGCTGGCGGTTCCGTCCTTCAAGGCTTTCTCGAGCGCTTCGATGCCATAGGTGCGGGTATACAGTCCGGTCAGCGGGTCGCGGATGACCTTTTGTTTCAGCTCCATGTGTTCCTCGGCGATGCGTCGCCAGGCGCGCACGGCGGCGCTGTAGTTTTCGGTCGAATCGCGCAAAAAACCGTAGATCAGCATGACCGTGGCCAGCCAAACCAGGGGTGGCAGGTTCAGTCCCAATGACGCCACGCTCAGGTCCAAACCCACGGCCACCACCAGCACCGAGCCGGTCAACGTGAACCGCCGCGCTTGCGCCTTGCTGCCGCCTTTGGCTTGGGAATAGACCAGTGCCAGACAAGCGCAGATGGCACTGGCTAAAAGCGTCACGAACCAGGCAAAGGCCGGTCCGTTCTCGAAGCGAGCGTAGCCCTGCGGGGTGGTGCTAGCGCTCCGAATCAGGTTGTGTTCATCCGCCTGCATCCAGACGGTCATGACAGCTCCAAACAAGAGAGTTGCCGCCTCCACGGGGCCTCGAGAACCGGGATTGCGCTGAAAGCCGTGACGGAACATCAAGACCAAGCTGGGGTAGAACGCCAGACTCCCGATCACGACTCGCGCCAGCAGCGTGTTGCTCATCATGGTGCCGCCCCAGTGGTTGAAATACGCCACGTAGACCAGCAATTGCAACGCACTGATGCCCAACGTGATCCGGTAACTCACCAGTAGGCGCTGATCGGCGTTGCGGCGGTACTGATAACTGAAACTGGTCAGCACGGCCGCCAGCGACAGGATCGCCGCGACCAGCAACGGAACGGTGCTGGTGAAGACGGCGAAAAGCGCTGGCATAAAACCAGTTTAGGGGCGAGGCTCGATTGTGATTGTTCATCTCAGACAACGCCGCAGCCTGGCATCCGAAGAGAGTTTCAGCTTACGGTTCACCCACCAGATTCGTCCTTGAACAACTCTTTCAAGCCCACGAACGGATTGCTCGAGGGGGTGTCTTTTTGAACGAGTTGCGGGCAGTCGGACCGACCGGCGGCGCAGGCGTTCTCCGCGAGGCGCTTCAGATTCGTGCCGCACTCGGCGCACAGACCGGGGCAGTCGGGTTTGCAGAGCACAATCTCAGGGCTTTCCAGGCTGAAGGCTTCAGCGAAGAGTTCGGTCAGGTCCAGGTTTGGATTCCCGAACACGATGATCTCCTCGCCGTCGTCCAGCACCTCGCGGCGCGGCTTCAAAACTTTTGGATTGTACTGCAATAAACTCTCGAGCCTGGCCTCGACCGAAGCCGTGACCGGATCGAGGCAGCGAGCGCATTCCAAGAGCGCCACGGCTTTGATGCGACCCGCCAGCCAGTACTCGTCCGCGCCCACGTGCGACACGACCGCCCGCCACTGCGCGTTTCCCTGCAACGGAATCGGCGTGCGCGTCTGCGAGCCATCAGGGTTCAAACTGAGGAATTCCAACTGCTCGAGTTCCCCAGAGGCGCTGATGTCGCCCCCATTCAAAATTTTTGCCACGTTCAAACCGGCCACTTGATTCATCCCTTCAGTTTAGGCCCTCCGTCAAGGACCCGCCTCACCTATGCGGCCTAACTCGAGTGGCTTATTCAATCCGCCTTCCCACGAAAGAACTCGAGTCGCCCAGCCCGGCTGTACAGCTCGAGAGAGAATCGCCCTCTGGGCCGCTGCATAAGAATGCAAGCCGTCTGCATCGCAGTTTTCGCGTGCTAGGGTCTGGATATGCAAATCGCCATTCTCGGGGTACCGATGGACCTCGGTGCGGGACGACGCGGCGTGGACATGGGCCCGAGCGCCCTGCGATACGCGCAACTCAGTGAAAACCTGCGCGCCCTCGGACACGGCGTTACCGACCTGGGCAACGTCAGCGTGCCCGTCGTGGAAGCGATAGACCGTAGCGAACGAATTTACGACGAACACCCGCACTACCTAGAACAGATTCGCCTCGCCTGTCAGGAGGCGGCCGAACGGCTCGCCGCGCTCCAGCCCGACGTGATCCCGGTCGCCATCGGCGGCGATCACTCGATGAGCATGGGTACGGTCGCCGGAGCCGCTCGAGGCGAACGGGTCGGGCTGATCTGGGTGGATGCCCACACCGATTTCAACACCCCAGAAACCAGTCCGAGCGGCAACGTTCACGGGATGCCCGTGGCCAGCCTCGTTGGACTCGGTGACCCGCGCCTGGTGAACATCGGCGGGGTCGGCGCGAAGATTCGTCCGGAGGACATCGTGATGATCGGGATTCGCAGCGTGGACCGAGGCGAGCGCGAACTCCTCCGGCAGCACGGAGCCTGCCTGTACACGATGAAAGAGGTGGACACCATCGGCATGGCCAGAATCGCCGCCGAAACCCTCGAGCGCCTCAAGGGACTGAGCCGAATTCACGTCTCCTTCGACGCCGACTCTCTGGACCCCAGCATCGCCCCCGGCGTCGGCACCCCCGTCCCCGGCGGCCTGTCCTACCGCGAGGCGCACCTCCTGATGGAACTCCTGTCCGACTCCGGCAAGGTCGGCAGCCTCGACCTCGTGGAAGTCAACCCAGTGCTGGACCGCGAGAACATGACCGCCAAAGTCATGGTGGAAATGGCGTGCAGCCTCCTCGGGAAAAGCATTCTCTGAACACCCGAGACCACAACCCTCGAGCCTGTCCGTTGCCACCAGCCTCTCTCGTTGAGAGAGGTCCTCGCTTCAGCGAGGGGTGAGAGGAGCGTTGTGTCCTGCACACAGAGAGATAGGACGCGATAGCGAGCTGCCCTTGACCTTCGTCTCGAGAAATATTGCTTGGGATGTCTCGAGCATGATCGTTGGTGGCTGGGCGAACAGCCGTTCGCCCCTACGGGATGCGTGGGACGTACCTGGCGTGCCAAAACCCTACGAAGACCGTGGGACTCGAGCGCGAAATAAATTCTCGTTGCGAATTCAACCCCGGCTCGCATTCAACCGCCCCTCGAGCCACCACTTTTTCACGGCCGCGCCGTAAAATTTCCTCATGCGTCTCTCCACCGTCTTGATTGCCCTAAGCCTCGCTGCGCTCACCGTCAGCACGGCTGCGCCCAGCTCACTCGAGCGTGGTCCGCGCAAGGTAACGCTTGACGATGGGCGGTCGTTCACCGTGACCATGCCGACGAATTTTGATTTGCGGGTCGCCGCGCAAGGTCTGGGTCGCACACGCTTCATGGCGAAAAGCCCGGACGGTCGCATCTTTGTGACCGACATGTTTGACCGCACCGATAACACCAAGGGTAAGGTCTACGCCCTGTCCAATTTCGATGCCAGCAGCGGAAAGTTTCAGCGGGTCACGACGTATCTATCAGGTTTGCACAACCCGAACAGCTTGACCTTTCACACGGACCGAGCGGGTCGGAACTGGTTGTACCTGGCGTTGACCGATAAGCTGCTGCGCTACCGGTTCACGCCCGGCGAACTGAAACCGAGCGCCGCGTCGCAAACGCTGGCCACCTTTCCGGCGTACGGCTTGTCTTACAAGTACGGCGGCTGGCATTTGACGCGCACCGTCGTGGTCGGACCGGACGAGCGGGTGTATGTCTCCGTGGGCAGCAGTTGCAACGCCTGCGTGGAGAAGGAAGCGATTCGGGCCAGCGTGGTCGTGATGGACTTAGACGGCAAAAATCAGCGACCCTTCGCCACGGGTTTACGCAACGCGGTCGGCTTGCACTTCGTTGGAAATCAGCTTTACGCCACGAACATGGGCGCGGATCACCTCGGGGATGGCTTACCGAACGATCAGCTCTACGCGCTCCAAGATAGGGCGAATTACGGCTGGCCATACTGCTACGTCAAGGGCACGCGGGCGCAGGTTGACCAGAAGTACAACCCAAACGGTGTGCGCTTCAACTGCGCCAAGGTTCCCGCCGCGCTGACCGGACTGCCAGCTCACGCCGCACCGCTCGGACTCGAGTATTTCGGGTCTGGCAGCGCGCCGGAGTTGCGCGATTCGTTTCTGGTTGCGCTGCACGGTTCTGGCTTTATTCGGATCGGGACTGGGTACGCGCTCTGGCGAGTCGCGCGGAGCAGCGGTCGCGCTGAGCCGTTCATGGACGGCTTTTTGAAGGGCGGCAAGATTCTCGGGCGGCCCGTGGACGTACTCGCGTTCGGGACAGGGTTTCTGATGACGGACGATAGCAGCGGGGTCGTGTACTTCGTGCAACCTCGAGCGAATCGTTGAGGGCAAAGTTTACTGGCGCGGCTCACAATTTCAGCGAGCGAGACCGTGGCTTCCCACCGTAGCTCGAGCACGTGCGGGACAAGTTTGTTTTGAAAACGCGAAGCCCGAAAACCTGTAGTCTCGAGCGGTCAAGCTGAGCCTATGCGGTTTTCACACGTCATTCTTTGACACCTCGGGTAAACTGGTTTGATGCCTGCCACAGTCTTGATCGCGGATGACAGCGAGTCTATTCGCAGCCTCCTCGAGATGATTCTCTCCGCCGAAGGTCACACAGTCGTTCAGGTCGGAGATGGGCGCGAGGCGCTGGCGTATCTGAAGGACAACACGCCGGACCTGCTGATTCTGGATGTCACGATGCCGTTCATTGACGGGATAGAAATCTGCGGGCGGGTCAAGCGCATCTCGCGGTTGAAAGCCTCGCCGGTCATCATTCTGACCGCGCACACCGACGAGGATTCCAAGAAGCGTGCCCTGCAAGCGGGCGCGGACGCCTTCGTCAACAAGCCGCTGGCGGGCAAGAACCTGCGTCAGACGATCAACGAGATGCTCGAGAAGCGCGAGACGATGAAGCTCAAGCAAACCACAGTCACGATAGACGAAAGTTTGTCGCGCTGAATGGGTCGAGTTGAACGGGTCAAGCTGAACAGGTCGAACCGAAAGTTCTTTCGCAACGCTCGAGCCAGATTCAGCTCATCCAACCGCGCACAGGGTTGCGTATACCAAACTGAGCGAGCCGGTTCCAACCAGGCTCGCCCCCGGATGGATACGCCCTCACCTCCCTCGGTTGCGTATCCATCCCCCTTCTATCAGCGTACACTCGAGGGGTGACGCCCGAATTCCGCAAGCTGGAGCGCGCCTAATCGTGGGCGTGTTCGTCGTGGACAAGCCGATGGGTCTGACCTCGTTCGATGTCGTGGCGCGGGCCCGGAAATTGCTGAACACGCGCCGGATCGGACACACCGGAACCCTCGACCCACTCGCCACCGGCGTGCTGGTGCTGGCGGTCGGGGACAGCACGAAGCTGGTGCAGTTCTTGGAAACTGACAGCAAGGATTACTTGGCGCTCGTCTCCCTGGGCGCGGGCACGCCGACCCTAGACGCCGAAGGTCCAATCGCCAGCCGAGCGGACGTGCCAGCCCTGACCCCCGAACTGCTAGAGCCAGTGCTGGCGCGGTTTCGGGGCGTGCAGGATCAGATGCCCCCGGATTACAGCGCCATCCATATCGGCGGGCAACGGGCTTACGATCTGGCGCGAAGCGGTCAGGCGGTGACGCTCCAAACGCGGCGCATCACGGTTCACCGCTTGGACTTACGGGCTATCCTGCCCTCGGTGCGCGACGCGAACCCAGCCCAGTACGGCGCGCCCATCTTTCCACCGCCGCTCGGGGACTTCCCGACCCTGGTGCTGGAATGCAGCGTCTCGAGCGGCAGTTACATTCGCAGCTTGGCGCGGGACATCGGCGCAGCCTTGGGCACGGTCGCACATCTGTCTGGTCTGGTGCGAACCAGAGTTGGGCAGTTCCACCTGGCCGAAGCCGTACCGCTGGAAAGCCTGGCATCGGCTCAGCCCAGAAACGACCTGGAAAGCCTCGAGCTGCCCGTGATCGCCGTAACGCCGGAGCAAGCCAAGGACATCCGCGACGGCAAGCGTTTAGCCCACGAACACCCTGGCAGAGCCGTCGTGACGCTCAAAGGGGAACTGGTGGCGGTCGTGGACGGTGACGGCTCGAGGCTGAAAGTCCTACGCGTCTGGCAGTGAGATTTGCCCGTCGAAGCCAGCCATGAATCTGCTGCAACCTTGTTGATAACCCCACGATTCGACTACCCCACGTTTGCGTCATAGACGCACTCGATTGTTTTTGAACGTGAACCTGACCACGCCGAACTCAGTAAGTCAGAGGCAACGATCTACCTGTCATGCACAAGAGGTTTGCCCTCGGACTGCGCTCGAGAAGATTCGTGAAACATGTAACGGTGGCGACATGAAAAGAGGCGGCTCGGAACCAACTCCCTGCTGCCCCTCAGGTCAACTGTTTTCAGCTAACGCGCTTTTATTTCTCGAGTTCCTCAGCGCATAAGGCGTCCGGCCAGTTCAGGCAGACTTCCTTCCAGCAGACCTGCACCAGTTCGCGGCCGTTACTGCGCACGGCCGGGCGATCCACCCAGGGGTGATCGAGTTCGTCCACGAACAGCAATTCATCGTCGGCGTTGACTGAGCGGAGCGTCAGATGCTCCAGCAACGCCTCGCGTTCGCTGCCCGTCAACAAGGTGAGGGGTTTGATTTCGGGGGTTGTCGCAACCGGGCCGAGCGGATGGGTGCTAAGGGTCGCCATAAACTCCAAGTGAAAATATACACCTGTTGGTGCTTCACAATGGCAACTTCGCACACTACAGTCACTTCAGAAGTTCGGGAATTGCTTCGAGAAGCTGTGTCGGACAATGTTTTTGTTCTCTGAGAGACGCACGGCAGATTTGAGCCGAGGCTCATCGGAGTGCCAGAAAACCGGGAATTCTTTACCGCGACTTCATTTCTAAAGGAAACTAAGCCTCGCTTCATGGAGCGGCTCGTTTGCGGGATTAACCTTGCGTCATTCCGCCCACGAACACGGGCGAAAGGAGCAACCATGAAGAAGTCTGGTTTTATTGCACTCGCCGCCTCGACCCTGGTTTTTTCCAGCGCCTTCGCCCAATCCGCCCCGAGGGTTTCGCCTCAGGCCGTAATCGTCAATCCGGTCACGACAAGCTTGCAAACGAAGATCTGGGTGGATCGCGGTGGGGACAACCCGGTCTATAGCATCGGTGAAAAGGTTCGCATCAACGTCAGCGTCAACCAGGACGCCTACGTCTACGTTTTCAGCATTCATGCCGACGGTGTGACTGATCTGATCCTGCCGAACAAGCTCTCTGGCGGCAACGAGTTCCTGCGCGCCAACGAAACCCGCACCTTCCCGCCATCGGGAGCCAATTACGAACTCAGCATTGACGGTCCCGCCGGTCAGGACAAGCTCTTGTCCGTCGCCAGCAAGCGTCAGCTCAACATCAGTGAACTGGCCACCTTTAAAAGCGGTCAGCCGTTCGCGCAAGCCACCACTCAGGGTCAGGAGGGTCTGGCGCGCGCCCTGTCGGTCGTCGTCACCCCAGTGCCCGCCCAAGACTGGACCACGGCTTACACACAGTTGCAGGTTCGTGGTGCGGTTGTCAGCAACCCGCCCGCCAACCCACCGGTCGTCTACCAGCCGCAACCACAACAGCCGCAGCAGCCCGCACCGAACACCTCCGGCGGCATCAGCATCAACGTGAACGTCAATGTCAACGTCCAGCCCGGCTCGGTCGTTTATGCCCGCTACAACCTAACCCTGCTGCCCACGATGAGCTTCGTGCGTTACGAGAACCGCAGCAACGACCAAGTGACCTTCCTGTACACCAGCGGCAGCTCGATGACGGTCATCGCTGACGGCTACCGTCGTCAGCTCGAGGGTCGCGGTTGGCGCGCTCGCAAGTCGCGGGTTCAGAATGACAGCGTTCGGCTCGAGTTCCAACAGGGGAAAGGGAAACTCAAGCTCGAAATCGAGCGTGAGGGTGGAGCGTTTCGCCTGAACGTGGAGTCGGATAACTAAACTTCACAGTTCAGCTAAAAGCACAACTCGAGTCGCTGTCCAGGGGTGCGCAGATCGTTTGCGCGCCCCTCGGTCGTTTGGGTTGCGCGGCGGGTCACGATCGGACAGGTCATAATCAGGGTGATGAAAACAGCTTTTCTGGGATTGGGCTTGATGGGTTACCCGATGGCGGGACATCTGGCAGGACAGTTTGAGACCCTCGTCTGGAATCGCTCGAACGATAAGGCACTTAAGCACGCGGCAGAGTTCGGTTCCAAGGCGGTCTCAAAGATTGCGGATGTGGCAGACGTGGACCTGCTGTTCACTTGTCTACCGACCTCCAAGGAAACGCTCGAGATCGCGCCGCAAGTCCTGGCAGTCGCCAAACCGGGTCTGATCTGGGTGGACTGCACGAGCGGCGACCCGGCCAGCGCCCGCCAGCTCAGTGCCATGTTGATGGAACGCGGAATGCACTTCCTGGACGCGCCGGTTTCGGGCGGCGTCAAGGGAGCCGTGGATGGCAAGCTAACGGTCATGATCGGCGGGGAAAGTGCTGCGCTCGAGACAGCCCGTCCCGCCCTGCAAAGTTTTGCCGCCAAGATCGTACTGTGTGGCCCGTCCGGCGCGGGCATGGCGGTCAAGGCCGCCAACCAAGCGCTGCTGGGCGTCAATATCTTGGCGCTCGGTGAGGTGCTGATTGGGCTAGAAAAACAGGGCGTCATGTCCGCCACCGCCCTCGAGGTCATCAATGCCAGTTCCGGGCGCAGCAACGTGTCCATGAACCTGTTCCCGGAGCGCGTCGTGGGTCGTAAATTCCCGAACACTTTCGCGCTGGCGCTGATGGTCAAGGACGTGCGAATCGCCGCGCAGAGCCTGCGCGAACAGGGTGTCCCCAGCCCGATCACCGCCCTGACCGAGCAATTGCTCGAGGTGGCGCTACGGGAGCTGGGCGACGTGGATCACGTCGCGGCGGTGCGACTGTTGGAGCGTTGGGCGAATCAGGAACTCGGGCGCGAGGGCTAGCGGCGGGAGCGGATTTGAACCGCGATTCTGGCTCTAAACCGCGATTGATAAAGCTTCCAATCCAGCGCTTCGGAAGGTGTGGCGGTTGTCCTCGAGCGGTAAATCGTGTTTTTAAGCTAATTTACACAGTCACGAACACGTTTTCTGGCGGGTAGACGCCGTTCCGATTGTGTCCGGCGCACTCTAGCGTGAGTCTTGACACAAACGCAATAGGTAGTATCATCTTCCCCAGACCCCACTAGATGTAGGTTTGCAGCCAGCGGTGCGGGTTTTCCAGGGAGAACGATGCTCAGGTCTCAGCCACAACCCGCCACCGCCCCTCGAGCCACCCAGTCCACCTGATTCGGAAGATCGCGTGCCGCCCCCGGCGGTGCGTTTTTATTGCGGGAAGCCAGCGTTATCGCGGGAAATTCAGCCCATCAGGTCAGCACCACTTATTTCAATCGCAGGTCGTTATTTGTGAACTACCAGGTCCAGACCCCAGGGGGAAGATATGACGTTATCGCTCGAGCCGACCCAAACCGCCTACCACTTCGATGAACACGCGCAAGCCATTGCCAAGCGCCAGTACATGCAAAGCGCTGACGGCGATGTCTTCGGGATGTTCCGCCGAATTGCCAATTGGGTCGCCGGAGCCGAGACCACCCCTGAACTGCGCTCCAAATGGGGCGAGACCTTCTACGACCTGATGGCCAGCAAACGCTTCTGCCCCGGCGGGCGCGTCCTGGCCGGAGCTGGAACCCAGCACGGGAACGTGCTGAACTGCTTCGTGCAAGGAGCCACCGACCACCCCCCGCACAGCTTCGAGGGCGTCATGGAAGTCGCCAAGAAACTGGCCCTGGTGACCAAAGTCGGCGGCGGCAACGGCGTCAATCTGGACGTGTACACCCCACGCGCCGCCTCGAGCCGACGCGACGCGGGCGTGCGCGGCTGGGCGTATATGAGCGCCTCACACCCGGATGTGGAAGATTTTATCAAGGGCCTGATGCGTCCCCCGACGATGCCGGACGGCGACAAGGTTCCGACCACGATTCGCAACTGGAACAAAGTCATTTACGGGGTCGTGCCCGCCAGCGTAACCGCCCTGGCCCGGCAGTACGGCGTGACCCTGACGGCCGCTCTGCCCGAGGGCGTGGAAATCGTCAACGACGACATGGGAAGCATCATAGACGCGGCTCGAGAGGTCAGTGCCCGCGCCAAGATGGGTTTGGAACCCCGAATTGACGTAAGCAACCTGCGGGCTGAGGGCGCACCGATCAAGGGCAGCGGCGGAACCTCGAGCGGGCCGGTCTCGTTTTTGTTTGAGATCTTCGACAACTTTTTGGAATGGGCGAATCTGGGTGCGGAAACCGCCGGTCCGGTCGCCACATTGCGGTACTGCTACGCTCCGGTGCTGCGTGTGGTACGTCAGGGAGGAACGCGACGTGGAGCTGGGATGGCCACGATCAGCATTGACCACGGGGACGTGCTGGACTTCCTGACCGCCAAAGATTTGGACCGCGAGCAGGGCGAGGGCGATATCAGCACCTTCAACATCAGTATCCTCGCCACCGACGCCTTCTTGGAAACCTTGGAACTGGACGGTCTGTGGAACATCGCGCCGCTCGAGGTGATGAGCAAGTACTACATCGCGCCGCAGAGTGGCGAGTACAAGGGCGTGCTGCCAGAACTGCCCGTCAGGGAAGCCGACGGCGCGAAGGGCGTGCCGCTGTTCGACGGTGGCGTGCCCGCCAAGTGGTTGTGGCGACAGATTGCCGAACACGCCTGGAGCACGGGTGAGCCGGGCTTGATCTTCAATGACCGCGTGAACGAGAAAAGCGCGATTGCCGGGCTGGGGGAAAAATACATCATCAAGAGCACGAATCCATGTGGCGAGATCCCGTTGACGGTCGGCGAACCCTGTGACCTCGGCGCGATCAACCTAGCGGCTTACGTATCCGACGGGCAGTTTGACTACAAGACCTTTCGTCAGGACGTGCGCCACACGATTCGCTTCCTGGATGACGTGCTGGACGTGAACGTCTTCGCTTTAGAGGATAACCGGGTGGCAAGTCAGAACCTGCGCCGATTGGGTCTGGGCGTGATGGGTTTGGCGGACGCGCTGATCAAAATGAACCAGCGCTACGACGACGCTCAGGGTCGCGCTACGATTGACAAGATCATGAGCGCCATGCGCGACGAGGCGATTGCCGAGAGCGAGCACCTGGGCAGCGAACGCGGCGTGTACCCCGTCTACCAGGAGAACGCCGCCAAGATGCCGCACGCCCCGCGTCGCAACGTGGCCGTGCTGACCGTCGCCCCGACCGGCACGACCTCTATGCTGATGGGCGTCTCCTCCGGGATTGAACCCGTGTTCAGCCCGTTCATTTGGCGAAAGATCGGTGCGGAGTACAAAGCCTTGATCGCGCCGCTGTTCCAAGAAATCCTAGAGGAGTACCCAGCCCACCCCGCGTATGCGAGGGACGGACGCTGGGACTGGGACAAGGTGACGGACGCCATCGCTGGGAATCACGGCTCTTGCGTAAACCTCGAGTTCGTCCCACAAGCCGTTCAGGATGTCTTCGTCTGCGCCCACGACATCGCGCCCTTGGAACACGTGCGAATGCAGGGAACCGTGCAACGCGCCTTTGACGCCGATGGGTACGCCGCAAACAGTTTGAGCAAAACCATCAACATGCCGAACAGCGCCACCGTGGAAGATGTCGAAGCCGCGTATCTGGAAGCCTTCAATACGGGTTGCAAAGGCATCACCGTGTACCGCGACGGCAGCCGTCAATTCCAGGTGCTCAGCACCAGCAAAGAAGAGAAGAAGGAAGAAGCAACCCCTGAAGAAGCCGTCACCATCTCCTCGAGTCTCGAGGCGTCCGGGGAGCACATGTGGCACGCTGCCGCCGCTTTTCAACCGGGGAAGCCATTGATGGAACGTCCCGCGCGACTGACGGGCGTGACGGACATGGTGAAACTCACCGATCTGGCGGCGGGTACGAAGCGCACCTTCCTCATCACGACGAACACGCACGAGGACAAACCCGTGGAAATCGTCGTCGTTTCAGGACGCGCTGGGGACGAAGCCAACGCCGACTCCGAAGCCTTAGGGCGCGTGGTCAGCATCGCGCTGCAATACGGCGTGCCGGTCGAAGCGATTCAGAAAACCTTGCGCGGCATCAACGGCGGGTTGTACGGCTCGTACAACGGGCGTCTGGTCGCCAGCAAAGCCGACCTGATCGCCGTGGCATTGGAAAGCACGGGCGGCTCCTCGAGCGGCGCGATTCGACCCGCTGAGCAACCGCTGCTGTACCCAACCTTGATGGGAGCCGCCCCAAGTGCAGACGAGCTGGTGCAAGCGCCACTGCTCGAGTTGCAGGGTGCGAAGGTGGAGATGAAGGGCGAGAAATGCCCGAGTTGCTCGAGTCCGAATCTGGTGCGCGAAGAGGGTTGCTTGAAATGCCAAAGCTGCGGCTACAGTAAGTGTGGTTGAAATGGCAGAACTCGATCAAAATAGGCTATTGAAAGTGGAGAGGATGAGAGAAATCCTCGAGATCAGGGCAACTCAGCCAAATGAATATGCCCAAACATCTAACGCTATTGACCAAGAGTATCAAACTCTAAGAAATGATATGGGTTCAGATCCTGTTCTTAAGCCTCATATTCCGAAATTCATAGAAGATCATAGAAATCTTTCCGAGTTTTGGCGTTTCATTAAAAATGAGGAGTCAACATACGAAGGAAGAAAGCTTTGGCTTGACAACGAATTCAGACCAACTTTCAAAAAGGTTGAAGAAGGATTTCCTACTTCTCTTGAAGAGTCTATTGACGCAGAAAATCTTTTCAAGTTTGGCAACTCTCACGTGCAAACGTCTACGAGAAAAGCTATAGATCGTTTAGAAAATGATCCTTCAGGTGCGCTAACTGCTTCTTTTTCCATGCTCGAGTCGGCTCTGAAACATATTTTGGATTCTGAAAATGAGTCATACTCTCCTGAAGATGATCTGCCATCTCTCTACAGAAAAGTCATCAAACGAATTGATACTTTTGCTGATGACGATCAAAAAGAGCTAAAGCAGATTTTGGGTGGTTGTTCCTCTATTATTCACGGAGTTGCCTCTTTAAGAAACAAATTCAGTGACGCTCACGGTAAAGGCCAGGACGACAAATATGCTCAAAGACATCAAGCACAACTTTCAGTGAAAATCTCTTGTGCTATAGTTGAATATATTTATTGCACGTGGAACAATCGTTAGACAGCGCATATACTTATGTTTGCCTCGCAGCCAAAAACCTCGAGGGGAGAAGCGCGTGAACAAGCGATGATCGCAGAGCAAAGCAACCCAAAACTCCGTGAAGCCCTCGGGCAGTACCACAGTCAATTGACCGCGCTGTTCACGCAGCAACCCGAGGTGCTGGCGCAAATGCCAGATCATTTCGAGCTAGTGCCACTCCCCGTCAGAGATCCAGAAGTGACGCAGTACGCGCTGAGTTTAGCGGCGCACCACAAAGAAGCCATGCGTCCCGTTGTGTACGCCAGCATTGATATAGAAAGCGTGACGTTTTTGCTGTCGGACGGGCCGCTCGAGGCAGCATTGCCAAAGCTCGAGGAGAAATGAGGTTATTCAGTGATAGGTATTATCACTGAATAACCTTTTAATTTTGCTGTGAACCGTCCGCTGAAACAATCATAGCTGCACCTAAATGATTCTCTACTATTTTTACGGCTGTGCCTTGACTAAACGAATGCATATAAGCATGGTGTGTTGTCAATATAAGTTCTTGTAGATCTTGATCGTCTTCTAGTTTAGAAATTTTTAAGCCAATATCAAGACATTTTTGCAAAGATATATGTCTGCCATGTGTCTTCATAGTCGCATGGTCAGTTAACTCGCTGACAATCCTATTGGATTTACTTAAAGCATCAGCTTCACCGTCAAACATATTATTAAATAGCCAGTCACCTACTATTTGATTAGCCATATCCATAGCTTTTTGACATTCCCCTATAAATGTAGGTGGGTACTTACCAATTATAGCTTGCCAAATTGGAAGAGAGTGGGGTGTGTTTTTTACTGCTTCAATTGCAGCGTTAAATTCCTCTATTACCCCATGTGCTGGCAGGCCGCTAAATTGAGGATCAATAGGCCCTAAATTTGATTGCTTTCCCATTATGATTTCTTTTGCGGCACACGCAATCATTGTTCCACCAGACATGGCTATTTGAGGTACTATAACCCTGATATCTTTATTGAACATAACCCACAAATAATCTACTATCGATTCTACAGCAGCTACACTACCACCTGGTGTATGTAGCACCAAATCAAGACCCTTACTTCTGTCCATTAAATGAATTGCATTCATAAATGCATTTTTGTCGTCATCATTTATATCTATAAATTGACTAGAAGTTTTCTGCAAAAAGCCCGAGTAGTAAAATATTACATTGCGTCCAGTTTTTTCATATACCTTTTTAATGTACTCACGTCTAATATGATTAATCGCCTCCTTGAGAGGCGATTGGTTAATTTCCTGAAGAACGGAGTTCCAATTTGGCATAAATTCAGCGTCGCTCCCGTGTTTTAATTTCTTCATTGCCAGAGAAAGAGATAGTCATTTTCACGGCATCGTATCGCATTGGATTTATTTTCGTGGCAGTATCGGCTGGATTCTCTCGAGCTGGAAACCTTGAAGTATCAATACCAAGGTCTCTGTACACTGCCAAAATCTGCGAGTCTGTTTTCTTCATTTTTGGCCTCCAATCAACTCTTCGAACCATGGACACTCTTGAACACGTTGACGGTCAGATCAGTACATCTTCGACTATAAACCATATATGTTTCATGAGAGTGGTCAAATCCTGTCTATAGACTTGTGCGCCGCAATCTACAATTTCGTTTACGACTATACAACCCCCAACCCAAACGGTGTCCTGCTGTTCAATATTTTCAAGACAGAACTTTTTAGATTCACTCCTCGAGCCTACGCTTTGGCATGTGCTACCCAACCTCTCTCAGTTTGAGCCGCTCGAGCAATTCAGCCCGTGATAACCCCTGCGGATGCTCACTCATGTACGCTCGAGCCATTGCTTCCCCTGCGGCAATTTGCGCGTCCACAATTTCCTTGTAATCCCAATCATACGCCAGTGCCGCGTGAATCTGCCCGAAGGTCAGAAACGGGTAATCCTCGTGCAAATCTTCCACGCTCGAGCCGCTGAGGTATCGTTCAGCCAGCATCCGCACCTTGAAACCAGATGGCGTGATGATGACCGCGCCGTCGGAGCGCATCCCAATGTGTTCGTACAAAAGCGGTCTGGACATCATGAACTCGAGTGACCGGAATGCTACCGCATTGCCAACCCTCTCGAGCCTGCGCTTTGGCACGCGCTCGAGAGCAACGGAATTCTGGCTTGACTCAACCATCCAACCTCCTAAGGCTATACTCGAGACGATGAAGCAGTTCACCGTCAACGCGCTCTGGGATGAAGAAGCTCAGGTTTGGGTTGCGAGCAGCGAAGACGTGCCAGGGTTAAGCACTGAAGCGTCAACGCTGGAACTGTTGACGCAAAAACTCACGGTCATGATTCCAGAGTTGTTGGAGAACCTTCCCAGCGATGCGTTCATTCACCTGGAAGCGCGTCGTGATTTGCCGCTCGTGGCGTAAATGGCAGATTACACGCCGGGTCTGAAACGATTTTTAAACGCGGCAGGATGCAGCTTTGTACGGTACGGCAAGGGCGATCACGAAATTTGGTTCAGTCCAATCACAGCACGAATCTTCGTTGTTGATGCCAGCATTCGCTCGAGACACACCGCGAACGGGGTTTTGTAGCAAGCGGGTTTACCAAAAGAGTTTTGAGGCACAGATAATTTGGCACGCGCTCGAGGGTAGCGGTGGAACAGACGTGCTAAGTTGCCTTCGTGCCCGCTCGAGACCAATTCCATAATGTGGTCAGACGCGCACTCGAGGCAGACGGGTGGCGCATTACGCACGACCCGCTCTCGATAGAGTACGGCGATGCCGCGTTTGAAATTGACTTGGGTGCTGAGCGATTCATTGCCGCTGAGCGCGATGGTCAACGTATTGCGGTTGAAATCAAGACTTTTTTGAAGCGTTCCGCTTCGCACGAATTTCACGGAGCGCTCGGGCAGTACCTCAGTTACCACCACGCGTTGAAGCACGTAGACCCAGAGCGTGTGTTGTTCCTCGCTATTCCCAGCGACACGCATCAGGGTTTCTTTCAAAGCCGCTTCGCACAGGAAATGGTTTCACAGCACAACATCAAACTCCTCGTCTACAATCCCAGTGAAGAGGTGATCGAGGCATGGCTTTAAGCAATCATCAAAAAGCAGTGCATCGCGTGTTCGCAGACCTGAAAGCACGCAAAGCGCTCACGCCTCCGGGCATTGAACGTCAATTTTTGATGGATGACCAAAACGGGCATTACCAACTGCTGAACATTGGTTGGCATGGCTCGAGACACATTCACAGCATCTTGGTGCAACTTGACATCAAAGGCGATTTTGTTTGGGTGCAAGCGGACAACACGGAGTACAACATTGTGGATGCGTTGCTGGCAGAAGGCGTGCCGCAAAACCGGATCGTCTTGGGTTTTCAAGCGCCGTACAAGCGTGCGTTCACAGAATTCGCGCAGGGCGACGAAATCCCAGTTTGAAGACTGTGCGGAGAATTGATACGTAAAAGGTGCTCGAGCCAATGGACGTAACCCAAGCGCAACGCGCCATTTTGCAAGTCTTGAATGACATCACGCCGACGGGCGGCAAGATTGGCGATTTGTCTTACGACCAAGTGATTGACACGCAGCGCCATCATTACCAACTCGTCGTTACTGGCTGGCAACTTGGTCAGCGTGTGCATGGCATCGTCGCACACATGAACATCAAAGACGGGCTGATCTGGGTGCAAGAAGATGGCACAGACTTTGGTATTGCCTTTGAACTCGAGCGGCTGGGCGTTCCTGTGAACCAGATTGTTCTGGCGTACCAAGCTGCGCCAGTTGCGTCAACGTAAACGGAATTCGTTACCCGCTAAACGCCCACGCTTCACCCTGCGCTTTGGCACGCGCTCGAGAGATCGTGGGCAGCCCCATCGCACGAAGTCCACGACAGCAGAACTCGCCGCATAGCCACTCGAGTTTTAACACTGTTGTTTGGGGTGTTGCTTAATCTGACAACATTTCCTAGGCTGTGGTCATGCCTGAACTTGTCACGGAATCCATCGGTGGTGAACCGTACATGTACTACCCAATGGGCGAGTACGTCGTGCGTGCTCCCGGTGTGTGTGGCGGCAGACCCACCTTCAAACATACCCGCATTGAAATCACGGGTGCGCTCGCTCGGTTGGCGGGCGGCGAGGCATTGGATGACATCGTAGTTGGATACGAGGGTCGGGTGAGTCGTGAAGCGGTGCTCGAGGCAACCGAAATCATGACGCGCGAATTCATTGAGCACTTACCGAAGCTGCAAGCCGCGTGATTATCCTGGATGAACAACTGCTGGGGCGCAAGCTCGAGCGGCTGATTGGTGCTTGGTATCCGGGTGCGGTGCGGTTCATCACGGAGTTACGACCGCACACGGTTATCGAAGACGACGCGATTCCCAGTCTTTTGCGAGCTGAGCGAGACGCGAGCTTTGTGACGATCAACGAATCGGATTTCTGGGGCGTCGTGGAGATCACAGACGATTTCTGCGTGATTTGCTTCGCGCTGCCCGATTCACAAGTGTTACTCGTGCCAGACTTGCTGCACGAGGTCTTCAATCATCCGCGTTTCAGCACCAAAGCGTCACGGATGGGCTGCGTCATTCGTGTTTCTAAAAATGCGATTTCTTTTTACACCTCGAGCAACCGCGTCCCTCAAATGCTTTGATTTGATTCCCCGCCAAACGTTTCCATGTGAAACTCTAGCGCGGATCGTGCATCCTCGAGCGCATCTGCTCTCGTGTCGCCTTGCCCGATGACCACGCCGCGCACGCCGAGCCGGTACGCGATGAAACCGTCTGCGTGCTGTTCAACAATGAAATGAGCGCGTTGCATGAGGTGAATTTTAACACGAGGGGTTTTTCGCCGCTTCACAACAGCATGAAGTGTTCGTCTAAAAACGTCTCGAGCACCCGTCTGGCATTGAATTGCGGTGACAGCGGCGCAGAGACCCAGACGCTCGTGTCAATCACCATACGCATCAATGTCGTTGACGCAGGCCGCGCACTTCAGTCAAAGCCAATTTGTTTGCCTCGCGTTCGGTCATGCTTTTGAAACCCTTCGCAGGTTTCAAAATTTCCATCCGCAAGGCTTCGCGCCGCTCCAGCACCTCGAGCGCTTTTGAAATCACATCCGTCTCAGATGCGTTCAAGCTGCGTTTCAGGCGCTCGAGCCGCTTTGCATCGTTGATTTGGAAGTCTAACGGCATGCTCGAGTGTACGCTCTGACGGCGTGAGGCAACAAGTGTGAGTACCAGTTTTCTGACCCGCTCGAGCTTGTCGCCATTGCTCGAGCCGCGCCTTGCCTCAGTGACCCGCGACGGTTTACGCTACGCCCATGAACTGGCGTCAGATCATCACAATAGAACCCGGCAAGCGCAGCGGTAAACCCTGCGTGCGCGGAATGCGCTTGACGGTCGGTGACGTGCTGGGCTTCGTAGCCACGTATGGCAGTTGGAGCGAAATCATCGCGGAGTACCCAGAATTGACGACCGATGACATCCGCGCTTGCCTCGAGTTCGCTGCCACCCGCGAGGGGCGTTTGATGGAGCGCGTCGCCGCGTGAAGCTGTTGTTTGACCAGAATCTATCAGCGAAGTTGTGCGGTTTACTAAGCGATATTTGCGCTGGCTCGCAGCACGTCAGGGTTGATCTGGGTTTGCACGAATCCCTTGATGAAGTGATCTGGGCATATGCGCTCGAGCATGGTTTTGTCGTGGTCAGCAAGGACGATGATTTCAGGCAATTGAGCGCAGTACGTGGCGCACCGCCAAAGGTGCTGTGCTTGGATATTGGCAATACGCCAACCCAGTTTGTGGCGGCGCTGCTGCGGCGCAACCTCGGGTTGATTGCGGATTTTGTTGCTGACCCCGAAGCGGCGCTGCTCGTGCTGACTCGAGATCACGGGTGACGGTTGCAACTCTTGAGATTGTTGAATGTCCCTGCGGTTGTTGCGCTTTCATCAAACATTTCCTAGGCTGTCCCCATGACCACGTCAATCAAAGAACAAGTGCGGTGGTTGCTCGAGACGCTACCCGATGATGCGACTTGGGAAGATTTGCAGTACGCCATTTATGTCCATCAGGCAGTAGAGGCAGGGCAAGCGGATATTGACGCTAGATGGGTCTACACGTCAGATGAAGTGCGGCAGAAGTTCAAGCTGATACCCAAAGCGTGAAGCTCATCTGGTCTGCTAGGACATTGGCGCATCTGGAAACGATTCACGCGTCCCTCGAGTCTCAATCAGGGACTTATGCGGCGCAGACGATCACGAACCCAAGCACGCAGCCCATATTATGTGAGGACCACGGGAAACTTGTCAGGAGAGCGTGACTTCTGCTTCCTCAATAAAAGCGTCAAGCACGTCTGCCTGCGGTTCTAATACGTCTGCGCCAAACTTCTCAATGTAAAATTCCAATGAGGATCGTGCATTCTCGAGGGCTGCCTCTCTCGTTTTGCCTTGCCCGACGATCACGCCATTCACGCCCAGAGGGTAGGCGATAAAGCCGTCTGGGTGTTGCTCCACGATGAAACGAGCGCGTCGCACAATGCAAATTGTAGCATGAGAGATTCGCGCTGATAGATACGTTGTTCGTGCCTTCATTGTCGCGCTTGCTCGAGCTAGATTCACATCGGGCATCCCGTTGCACGACTCTCGAGCAGACAAAAATACTGGTCTCGAGCCTTCGATAGTTATCGTGGGCAAGATGGTCCCATACCCGCTATTCTGACAACATGACGCTGGCGGCAATGGTGGGTGAGACGCCGTGGGCGGCGGTCAGGACCGCTTTGCGTGAGGCGTACCCGGACGCGGACCTCGTGACTTATGGACGGGTCTTCTCGCACGTGCAGGGCTTGACGCCGGAGGTTAGCACCATGCGAATCATCCTCGAGCAGTTTCCAGGGGATGAGCGCCGAATTCTGGTGTCCGGTGTGGATAGCTCGCCCGCGCCAGACCTCGAGGGGACACGGGCTGAATCGCGGTACGCGCTGATGTTTGAACCGTGGGAGCGTTGGCTCGGAATGCCGATTGATCCGCGTAGCGCCGCGTCGTTCGCGGCGGCGGAGACGGTCGCGCATTGCCTGTGGACCATGACTTTTGATGGTTCCGAGGAATTGCAACTCGAGGGGCGCGTTCAGTGGCAGCGACGGTTTGAGTCTCCTGAATCCGCATCTCCCAGCGAAACGACAGTAGGGGATTTGGAACTGCTGAAAGCCTTGGGCGAGCAACTGAGGTCGGTTCGGTCAGACCCCGAAGACTGAACCTTGACGTGGTGTTGATGGGTCTGGCAGCTCAGTAACTCCTCGTAAAAACTTGGACATCAAAAGTCTGCCTCGAATCCAATCTAGTCTGTTGTACACACCAATTCGCTATAGCCCGAGATTTTCACATGGGTATTTCCTTCTGGGAAATACCCAGCTCGAAGGGATGCGCTTGACGAATGCTGCATACCGGGATATTCTGTATCTATCAGCGCCTGAGAAAGGCGCGTTTTTTATTGGTTTTCCCTCCAACTATCCGCGATGCCTTGCTCGAGTTCCGAAGCTGTTCTTAACCCTGAAAAGCGCGAATCAGTCGCAGCACCGTCCTGAGGTCGTGGGGATCGCGCGGCGCGTACTCGGTCACGGCGACAGAAACAATTTCGAGCGAAACGTCCAGGGCATGAATCACCGCCTCGAGTTCAGCCACGCGCAGACCGCCCCGGCTGGAAAAGCCCGTGCTGGCAAACTCAGTCGCGTCTAGCACGTCCAAATCCAGGTGAACGTGAATTCTGGTGAAGCCCGCGCCCACGACCGCTCGAGCCAGAGCGCTTGGATCGGTTCGCAGGGCATCCGGGGCGTAGACGGGAATCGCGTGCCTCCCGATGTACTCCAGTTCTAGCGGATCGAAGTCTTGAGTGCCACCGAAAAAAATTTGTTGCGGCGTGAGCGGGTGCGGGAGCAGCCTTAAAAAATCGGGGTCGGTCTCACCGAGCGCGGCCCGCAGAACTTGCCCGTGAAAATGCCCGCTGGGACTGCTCTGCGGCGTGTTCAAGTCGGCGTGCCTGTCCAACCAGACGACGCCCAGATCTGGCCCGAACCGCCGATTGGTGTGCGCCAGCAGTACAAGGTCGCTCGAGCAATCACCGCCCAAGAGCATGACGCGTTCCAACTCCTCGAGTCGGTGAGCGGCGATTTTCAGCGCGGTCAGAATTGCGGTTTTGCTTTTGATGCCGTCTTCAAGCTCGAGGCTGGCGTGTTCGGGAACGCTGATTTCCAAGGCGGCTCCGCCCAAGGCCGCCCGCAAATCCTTCGCGCCCTGCGGCAGGTTCGTAATCCGGCCCGCTCCCATCCACAGGGGAAAGCAAACCTGTTGATACCTCATGCGTCCTTAGTGAAGAAGCGCCTAGCCAGCTCGAGGGCCGCCGCGTCTCCCATGACGAACACGAGTTGCTCGGAGTTGCCACCCTCGCGGCTCGAGGAGAGCAGAAACAAGTAATTCACGAGCTTTGCTCGAGATCGTCCGACTCGAGGCTGCCTGACTCAAGACCAGCGATAATAGCGGACGTGTCGGTGATTTGCGCGAACTCATCGTTCAGACTGGCCAGATTGACCTCGTGTACGAGTTGCGCCGGGTAACGCGTACCATCGGCACCGAACTTGTCCAGCGTCCACAGGGCGTCCTCCACGAGTTGCACGTTGAAGCCCAGATTGGCCGCCATTCGCGCCGTCGTGGAACAACAGTGATCGGTCGTCGCCCCAACGATCACCAAACTCGAGACCCCTGCGGCCCGCAAGCGAGCTTCCAAGTCGGTGCCGATCAGGGCGCTGTTGACGTGTTTGACGATTGTCGGTTCGCCTGGCAGCGGCACCGCCTCGGGTTTGACCGCGTACCCGGCCGATTCCGGGTGCAACGGCGAATCAGGTTCCAGGCTGGCGTGCTGGACGTGAATGATCGTCTCACCAGCGGCTCTGAAGGCGTTTAGAATCCGTGCGATATTGCCTTCGGCTCCTGGGTTGTTGCGACCACCGATGCGCCGCTCGTACTCGTCAAAGCCTTGCTGCACGTCTATCACCAGTAGGGCGCGCTTCACGGTTTCCTCGAGTACTCGGCGGGCGCGAAAACAACGATCACCTTCAGCGTCTCTATGATGCTGTGAAATCGGTGCGGCAGCTTGGCGGGCACAAAGATTGTATCGCCCGCGTTCGCCGGAAAATCAGTGTCACCGACGCTGATTTGAGCGCGACCTTTGAGGACAACGTAGATCTCGTCCTCGGTGTGCGGTTGTTGCAGGTCAGTGCCGCCCGCGTCCAGCGTGTACAGCCCGGCGCTCATCGTGGGGACGCGCAGAAACTCTAGATACGTCCCGCCGCTTTCCAGCCGTGCCCGCTCGAGACCGTCCAAGTTGGTGTGGGTGGTGATGGGTTCGTTCACGGTGAGGCCTCCGCTTTCTGCGGTTCGGGGTCAATGGCTCTGTTCTGCGCCAGCGCGATCAACCCGACACCGACCAGGATAATTGGTAGCGCGATCAGTGTTTTGGCGTCAATCTTTTCGTTCGCCAGCCACAAGCCCAATCCCAGCGCGACGACCGGATTGACGTAGGCGTAACTCGTGGCTACGGCCGGACGCACCTGACCGAGCAGGTAATTGTAGGCGGTGTACCCGATCCACGATCCCAGCACGACCAGGTACGCGAACGCGCCCCACGCCTCGAGACTTGGCATGTTCCAGCGTTCGCCCAGGAACAGGCTGATTGGCAGCGCCAGCAGACCGCCCGCGATCATTTCCACGGCGCTCGCCATGACGCCCTTAGGCATGTCCAGGTGACGACTGACGATGCTGCCGAGCGCCCAGAGCATCGGCGCGAGGAACTGAATGAAGATCGCCGGATTGCTCTGAAAGCTGCCCTCCAGGGTCAGCACCGCCACGCCGACCAGTCCGACGCCCATGCCCAGCCATTCCAACACGCGCGGTCGGTTCCCCCAGAGCATGCTCCACAAGCCCGCCCAGAGCGTGGTCGTGGCAATCACCGTGGCGCTCGTGCCGCCGGACGCGCCCCATTTCAGGGCCAGCGTTGTGAGGCCGTTCCCACCGATTACCAACAGCACCCCGACGAGGGCAGCATTCAGAAGCTGCCGTCTCGAGGGTATCGGTGCGCCTCTAGCGCGTAGAAAGAGAAACAGCAGGACGCCCGCCACGATGAAGCGCACGGCGTTCAACTGAAACGAGGCGAAACCGCCGGGTCTGACGGCCACGCTGATGCCCAAATAGGTGCTACCCCAGATCAGGTACAGTGAGATCATTGCCAGCGGAATCAACAGTCGTTCCTTGCGGGCGGGTGGGACGGTTAGGACGGGCGTCATACCAAGACGCTATTTGACTGTAACGTGATGTGTCAATACGTGGTTTGACGCATGTGCTAAAATCCGAATATGGTTCAATTAGACGAGACCGATCATCAGATCCTTCTGGAACTGCAACGCGACTGTCGCCAGACCTACGCAGACATCGCACATAAGGTCGGCCTCAGCGCCGCGACCGTTCACGCCCGCGTCAAAAACCTCGAGCGGCGCGGCGTGATCCAGAGTTACGGCGCTCGAGTCAATTCGACCGCGTTGGGACTGAGCACGCTGGCGTTCATTCAGGTGCGGCTGGAAAATAACAGCAATTGCATGTTGGTCGCCCCGAACTTCATTCAGTTTCCCGAAGTCGAGGAGTGCCACAGCATCGCTGGCGACGTGGACGTGATGCTGAAAGTTCGCACCCCGAACCCGCACGCGCTGGAACTGCTGCTCTACCGCGTCAAACAGGTTCCCGGCGTGGTCCGCACCAATACGCTGGTGACGCTCAGCACCGCCTTTGAACACCAGCCGCTCGAGCCTGGAAGTGCCTGAGCCTTGGATGACAGACTCGCTCGTTTCTCTCAAAGTGCTGTCCTGAAGAAGTTCACTCGGTTTTGAGATCACTCAAGCCCTGACGCAAACTCTGAATCCCAGTCGTCAACGCCTCCGCCTCGGTCGCGTCAAGGTTGCCCCGCGTCTTCTGAACCAGCGCCTCGAGTAAACGCAGGGAGCGCTCGGCGGTGGCGCGGTTGCGTTCCACCCCATCGCGTTGCAACCGCCCGCTGAGGACATTGAGCTGCCCTAGGGACGCCTCGCCGGTGTGAACCAGAGTGTGGATCAGGGCGATAAAATCGATGTTGGCCATGCGGGTAGCCTACCGTCATTACTGATTCGCGTTGCCCGCGCTGAAGGTTGCCTCGTGTCCCAGACAGGCTTTCAGTTCGCCTTTTGTGAAGCTGAACACGCGCGGATCAGTAATAGGGGAGATGGGTTGTCGAGCTTGGGTTGTAGGGGCGTAATGAACGGCTCGAGGCTTGAAGTTGGGATGCCGCCGTTCTCGGGGATGCCATTGAACCAGGCCCGTCAGAGAATCACTCCAACCTGTATCCTCGAGTTATAGAACAGGGGGCGTGTATGGTCTGGGTGTTGCTGCTGGTGGGGCTGGGTCTCGGGGCGCTGGCGGTGTCTGACTTGCGTCAGAAGAAGCACGCGGTGCTGCGAAATTTTCCGGTCGTCGGCCATTTAAGGTACTTTCTGGAGAGCATCGGGCCGGAGTTGCGTCAGTACATCATCAGCGCCAACAACGAGGAACGCCCGTTCAACCGCGACCAGCGCTCGTGGGTGTACGCCAGCGCCAAGGGACAGAACAATTACTTCGGCTTCGGGACCGACAATGACTTGGAGCTGACGCCGAATTATCTGATTATCAAGCATTCGGCGTTTCCACTACCAGAATCGCACGACTCGAGCTACGCGATTCCCTGCGCCAAGGTAGTCGGCGCGTTTCACGGTCGCCCGAAGGCGTTTCGTCCGAGCAGTGTCGTGAATGTCTCCGGCATGAGTTTCGGGAGTCTCAGCGGTCCGGCCGTGGAAGCCTTGAACCGGGGCGTCAAGCTGGCGGGCGCGATGCAGAGCACCGGCGAGGGCGGCATTTCAAAGTATCACCGGAGCGGCGGCGATCTGGTCTGGCAGGTTGGAACCGGCTACTTCGGGTGTCGCAACCCGGATGGCAGCTTCAGCCTCGAGCGATTCTTGGAGACGGTCGCCGCCTCACAGGTCAGCATGATCGAGATTAAGCTCTCGCAGGGCGCGAAGCCGGGTCTGGGCGGCGTGCTGCCAGGGCACAAAGTCACCGATGAGATCGCGGCGGCACGCGGCGTTCCCGCCGGTCAGGATTGTCTCAGCCCGAGCAATCACACCGCCTTTCACGATATAGACAGTCTGATCGAATTCATTGAGTTGCTGGCGGCGAAAACGGGCTTGCCGGTCGGGATCAAATCGGCCGTCGGTGATCTCGAGTTCTGGGAGACGCTGGCGGGGCAGATGAAGGCGACTGGGCGCGGACCAGACTTTGTGACGGTTGACGGTGGCGAGGGCGGGACCGGCGCGGCTCCGCTGGCCTTCACCGATCACGTGGCGCTGCCGTTCAAGATCGGGTTCACCAGGGTTTACGGCGTGTTCGCCCGGCACGGCTTGCAGGAACAGGTGGTGTTCATCGGAAGCGGCAAGCTGGGTTTTCCAGAGGACGCGATTTTCGCTTTCGCGCTGGGGTGTGACTTGGTGAACGTGGCGCGAGAGGCGATGCTGGCGATTGGTTGCATTCAGGCGCAGAAGTGCCACACGAATCACTGTCCGACCGGAGTGGCGACGCAGGACAAGTGGCTGATGCGCGGCTTGGACCCGGAGGACAAAAGCGCCAGAGTCGCCAATTACCTTCAGACCTTGCGTAAGGAAATCCTGCGTCTGTCGCACGCCTGCGGCGTACCGCACCCGGCGCTGATCTCGAGTCGCCACGTGGAGATCCTGGATGACGGCTTTGGCAGTCGGCGCTTGGAGGAGCTATTCGGGTACGAACCCGGTTGGTCGTTGCCGCATCAAGCGGATCAGGACGCGGTGACGGCGCTGATGCGGGGCAAGGCGTAAATGCGAGTCGTGCTGGTGGGTTGCGGTGCCATGAGCGCCGAGTGGCTGCGGGTCGCGCTCACCCTGCCAGGTCTCGAGATCGTGGGACTGATGGATTTGCACTTGGCGGCGGCTGAGGCGCGGCGGGCTGAATTTAAGCTGGAACAGGCACGGGTTGGCACGAGTCTCGAGGAGATGCTGGACGCCTTGAAGCCGGATGCCCTGTTCGATGTCACCGTCCCCGAGGCGCACGAGGGGAACGCGCTGCTGGCGTTCCAGCGCGGTGTTCACGTGCTCGGGGAGAAACCGCTGGCGCACAGTTTGGCAGCAGCGAGGCGCATGGTGGGAGCGGCCAGAGACGCGAGTGTGATTCACGCGGTCGTCCAGAACCGACGCTACGACGCTAACATTCGCCGCGTGCGGCGTTTCCTTGAAAGCGGCGGGATCGGAACGCCGACGACGCTGAACGCGGACTTTTACATCGGGGCGCACTTCGGTGGCTTCCGCGACGCGATGCAGCACCCGCTCTTGCTGGACATGGCGATTCACACCTTCGATGCGGCCCGGTTGATCGCTGGGGCGAATGCGACTGCCGTCTACGCGCTCGAGTGGAACCCGACGGGTTCATGGTACGCGCACGGCGCGAGCGCTCACTGCATTTTTGAGATGAGCGACGGCAGCGTCTTCAACTACCGGGGATCGTGGTCCTCGGAGGGCTTTCCAACCGCCTGGGAAGCCGATTGGCGGATCGTCGGCACGGCCGGAACCGTGCGCTGGGACGGTAGGGATCACCCCAGCGCCAGCCTGGTTACTCGAGCCGGGCGCGGAGTACCGGGCGGCGATTTGGATGCTTTTCAGGCCGTCCTGACCGAATCTGAGTTGCCAGGGCTGGCGATTGGCGACCGCACGGGCGGACACGCTGGGGTGATCGCGGAGTTCGTGGAGGCCGTGCGCCAGGGTCGGGTACCGGAAACCGTCTCGAGCGACAATCTGAACAGCCTGGCGATGGTCTTCGCGGCGATTGAGAGTGCGGAAACCAGAACCAGACTCGAGATTCAAAGCTAGCTTTGTTGTGAATGCTGCCGCTCGAGGTTCGGAGCGCGGCTTTCATGTACGGACGAATCTTGGATTCGCCCTGTCGCGCCCTGCCACACCACCGGAACGGCTCGAGCGACCTACCCCTCAGCGCTCTACAGTCGCCATACCAAAAGGCGTTAAACTCGAGACGCCCATGACAGATGCCCGGTACGCGCCCGTGTTAACGCATATTGATCGTTACTGGTCGCGTTTGTTGCGGGAAACGCCGCTCGATAGGGGGACACTGATCGGCTTGCCGCACCCGTATCTGGTCCCCAGCGAAGACCCGATCTTCCGCGAGATGTTTTACTGGGATAGCTATTTCATCGCGCTCGGCTTGACGGGGACACCGCTCGAGGGGGTGACGGTCGGGATCGTGGAGAACTTGGCGCATCTCTTCGAGCGCTTCGGTGTGATCCCGAACGGCAGCCGGTACTACTTCCTGTCGCGCAGTCAGCCGCCGTTTTTCACGCGCTTGATGCTGCTGGGGTTTGACGTAAAGCAGCGGCGCGACGACCCGGACGCCCTCGAGTGGCTGCGGGGCATGACCCAGGTGGCGGTAGCAGAACACGAGACCGTCTGGCTGGGGACCGAACACCCGCATCATCGGCAGGTGTACCAGGGCTTGTCGCGCTACTTCGACATCAATTACCTGGATGTGCTGGCAGGTTGCGAGAGCGGCTGGGATCACAGTACGCGCTGCGACGAGCGCTGGCTCGAGCATCTGCCGGTGGATCTGAACGCAATCCTCTACGTCCGTGAGCTGGACATTGCAGCGGCGCACCGACTGTTAGGTCAGACTGACACGGCTCAGGGCTGGGAACGGAGCGCGGCAGCTCGAGGACAGCAGATCAACCGGCTGATGTGGGACGATCACCAGGGTTTCTACTTCGATTTCGATTTTGTGGGCGAGCGCCTCAATCCTCATCCGTCACTGGCGGGCTTCTACCCGCTGTGGGCGGGGCTGGCGTCCCCGGAGCAGGCGCACCGGGTCGTGACGGAGTGGCTCCCGCAATTCGAGCGTTCCGGCGGTCTGCTGACCACCTTGGAGATCAAGGCAGGGCGGCAGTGGGCCGCCCCGAACGGCTGGGCCCCACTGCAATGGCTGGTCGTGGCGGGCTTGGAGCGGTACGGGTTTCAGGTGGAAGCCGCGCGGATCATGCGAGCCTGGTGCGATAACAACGCCAGCGTGTTCGTTAGTACTGGTGCGCTCTGGGAAAAGTACAACGTTGAACAGGTCGGTGCGACCGGCGAGGGCGGTTTATACGGGGCGCTGCAAGGTTTCGGTTGGACGAACGCGGTTTTCAAAGACTTCGCCCGTCGCCTCGAGGAGACGAGTTTTTAGGGTTGAAATCTGCTCAGGCGGCACTGCTCAGCACCTCGAGAATCTGATTGCCGTAGCGTTCCATCTGCGCGGCATCCAATGTGCCGTGCAAGTCCTCCAGACCAGTCGGGCTGAGTTGCGCTAGGCGCTCCAGTTGTTCGCCGCGCAGAATTTCTGCTTTCGGTTTGCGTTCCAGTTTGCTGAGGTTGGCGCGCCACTTCTCGAGCGCCTGACGCCTGCGCAGTACGGGATCGGCGCTGGGGGCAAGACTGGGTTTTGCAGACCGGTTTTGAGTCAAGAAGTACGCGCCCGCGCCGATTAGCACCAGGGCGATCAGCAACGCGTTCTGCGTCATGAAGATCAGTGCGGCAATCGCCGCCAGGACACTGGCCGGGTAGACCGCCCACTGGTGAACCCTAGGTTCGAGGAGCTTGATCGCGTAAAAGCCGCCCGCCAAACCCAATAGAAAAGCGCTCCCATCGAACGGCAGCAGTGCCTCGAGCAGAATGCCTGCCGCGACGCCCGCGAGCACGCCGCCGGGAACCGCCAGCCCTGGGTTGCGGGTGCGGTTATAGGCGACCAGGAAGGCTGTGGCAATCGCGGCTACCCAAAGCCAGCCGCTGTCCCCACCGATGACCGTGGTCAGAAACCACAGCGCACCCACCCCGATGAGTAAAAAGCCAATCTGTCGTTCTCGAGAATTCATGGGTCAAGATACGCGATGAAGCTGATAGAAGTTCCCGAGTTTTGGGTTGAAGTGAGGGCGGCTAGATGACGTGTCTCGAGGGGGCGCGGGTGTTCAGGCGGGCTGAAGCCAGATGTGAAGGCGGTAGATATGAAAGCAAGAATCTCGGCTCGAGATCTATTCTTTATTCCGTAGGTTCAAATCTCGTGGGTTCAATTGTGAACCAGCATGAGTTTGCTCGCCGTTTTTTGCCAACTTTTTCACTTCTCTTTGTGAGAATTATCATCATTGTCTTGGCAGTTCTCTCAGACTTCATTGGTGATGGGGAAGCCTTAAATTTAAGATTTTAACCTGAAGGCCAGAATTTCTCAGAGGATTTCATGAGGATGATAGATACTTTTTCTCAGATTTTACTTAGGAGAAGTCCCTAAGCTTGCCGACATGTCACCCGGCACGGATGTCGGACTGAACTGGCGTCGGTCGCCCTCACCGACGAGGCGCTGAGGAACTGCTTCACCCACTTGGTAGACCCAATAGCCGCAGACACGCGCGCTCGCCAAGAACCTCCTCAGCCGTACCCCGCAGCCCCATTCACGGCTCAGGGTTTTATAGGAGGCAACAAACAATGCGTTACCTGATCGCGTGCCTGATGGCACTCGCGTTTTTCTCGAGTGCCTCGGCACAGGATATTGAACCAGATGGAACCCTGCTCAGCCCCAGTTTGGGGTTGCCACAAAACCTGATGACCCTGCCGGTCTTCAGTCAGCCCAGCTCAATCATAGTTGCCAAGCCCGTCGTTCCGGCCAAGGCAGCCGTCGCTACGATCAGTAAACCTGTTCCAGCCAAGAAACCTGTTACGGTCACCAAACCAGTCGCCAAACCTGTCATCAAAGTCGCCAAGCCAGCCCCGAAGCCGACCGTTCGGGTCGGGCCCAGCTACTTTCTGAAATCCACGGCCTACAACTCCCACTCGAGCCAGACCGACAGCACGCCGCACATCACCGCCACCGGGGCGCGCACCCGATTCGGGGTGATCGCCTTGTCGCGCGATATGTTGCGCCGTATCCCTTACGGTTCACTCGTTAAAATAGAGGATATGGGTTCGTGGGGCAGTGGCCGCGGGCGCGGCACGTACAACCGGATGCTGTCCGGGGTCCAGTTTCAAGTGGAAGACACGATGCACCCGCGCAAGGTTGGTACGGTGGACGTGTGGTTCTACAGCCGCAGTCAGGCGCTCCGCTGGGGAGCTAGACAGGTCAAGCTGACCGTCGTGCGTTACGGACGCCGCTAACAGAACTGTGCGTTACGGACGCCGCTAGTAGAACTGTGCGTTACGGACGCTGAGGCTGAACTTTCGCACCGTGACTGCTCCCTTGATCTGTCAGGCTCGAGGATCGCATCTTTGAATCATACTGATGACGGCACGCTTCGGCTAGCTCACGCTTGTGTCACAGACGCACTAATTGCCTCGAAACATTAGGCCAACAATGCCGAACTCAGCAACTTCTGAATTGAGAGACGTGGGGCGTTCTGCCCCACGTTTTCATGTCCGATAAACGGTAAACTTCACCTGTGTCTCTGACGTGGCTGCTGGCTCTATCGCATCTGAAGCGCCGTCAGACGCAGAATCTGTTGTCGGTTGTGGGTGTCGCCATCGGCGTGATGGTGCTAACGACCTCCCTGTCACTGACGAACGGCTTCGTCCAAGCCCTGTTCGATAGCACGATTAAAGCGCAGCCACACATTGAACTCGAGTCCTGGCAGCGCAACCTGGTGGGCGTTCCGTCTGACCCGAACCTCGAGGCCCGCCTGAAAGCCACTCCAGAAGTGATTGGCTGGTCGCCGTACTTGACCGCGCAGGCGCTCTTGGCGCGGCGTGCCGGGTCGGGCCGCGGCGGCACGCAGGTCCCAGCTCAGGTTTACGGCGTCGTCCCGGCCGCGGAGGTGACAGCCTTGAACTTGGACGCCGATGACCGCCAGCGACTCCAGGAGCTACCAGCCGACGGGATTCTCTTGGGCAGAGATCTGGCCCGAGGCCTCGGGGCTTTCCCCGGCGATACCGTCTGGATCGTGACCTCGAGCGGGGGCAATGTGGCTGACGCGCAACGCAAGCCGTTCAAGGTCAGCGGCACGTTTTCGACCGGCAATTACGTGATTGACAACGTGTTGGCCTTCACCCGCCTCGAGCCGCTTCAAACGCTGCGTGGGGCGACCGGGTTGATTAACGGCTATCACGTGCGGCTCAGCAACGCCGAACTCGCGCCGCGCTTCGCCAACACGCTGCCGACCAACCTGGAAGCGGGCAAAATCGCGCAGTTCAGCGGAACGCCCTGGCAGGACAAGTACCGTAGCGTCGTGGACTCGATGCGGCTTCAGAAGCAGGTGATCGCGGCCGTGCTGACGCTGATCGTGATCGTGGCCGCCTTCGGCATGGTCAACGTTTTCCTGTTGACCGTCTTCGAGAAAACCCAGGAGATCGCCATTCTCCGCGCCATCGGAGCCAGCACGCGCTTGGTGCAAAACGTCTTCCTGTTAAAAGGACTGGTGCTGGGCGGGATTGGACTGGTCGTCGGGAATCTATTGGGATTGGCGCTCAGCTATTACTTCGTCTGGCAACCCTTCCGGCTGCCCGGTGATCTGTTCTTTATCAGCGCACTCCCAGCCGAACCTCGAGCCGGGGATTTCCTCTGGGTCAGCGGCGTGTCCCTGGTCGCCACGGTGCTGGCGGCGTTCATTCCGGCACGGCGAGCGGCCGGAATCGAACCCGCCAAGATCATTCGATAGCCTCGAGTCAGATGGGAGATAGGTGTTGTCGCTGGCGCTCGTGTTCGTCTCCCGAGCAAGGTTGCTGGGCTGGGATCGTCGGTCTCGAGGCTAGGGTGGCTAGGTGAATCACCGTTTGCCCCTCCGAGTTGTGTTTGTGATAGAAGAAAGCCAGCGATTTATAGCAGTTCAATGTCTCAATGAGGCGTTCTGTCTCGAGCGCAATGGAGCGTGTCTCCCAAAGTTCAGGCGCTGAAGCTGAATCTCGAGGTGCTAGCTCCGGGGTCGTGGTTACTTGTAATAGTTCTTCAGTAACTCCTGGTACTCCGGCGGCAGCTTCGGGTCCAGAATCGCGCTCTCGGTGGCGCGCTGGTAGTTCGGCGTGCCGGGCGTGCCGGTCAGCGGTTGGCGCGGATCGCCCGGCAGTTGCAATGCGCCACTGCGAACGTTCGTGCCCTTGACCGCGCCTGGCAGGTACTGCAACTTACCCTTGCCACCGTTCGCCGCGCCGACCTGTTTCGGCTCGCTCGAGCCACGCCCGCCACGACCGGGTTGACCTCGCGGCGATTGCCCGTTCTGCCCCTTGCCATCATTGAATTGCTCCGACGGGTCATCCCCGGCGCTGGGCTGATTACCGCGCCCGTTCTTGCCCGCGCCGGGCTGCTTGCCGCCCGACTGAGATCCGCTGCCGGGTTGATTGCCATTGCCCTGCTGATTCTGAGCGCCATTAGGGTCGGTCTGAGACCCGCCCTGCCGCTGGGTACCACCCGGTTGATTGCGGCTCCCCCCGTTGGACTTTCCCTGACCGGAGCGATTCCCGTTCTGCCCCGTTTTGCCGTTCTGCCCAGATTGCGAGCCGTCATTCCCGCTCGAAGGGTCGGCGTTGCCGTCGCCTTTGGCGCTGCCCGGTTGTCCCGCGCCAGGGTTGTTGTCCTGAACGCGCTTCCCGTCCTTGCCGCCTTGGGCGGCGTTGGGATCGCGTTCGCGCACGGAGCCGCGTTCCAGGGCATCCATGAACTCCTTGCTGATCGCGGCCGGATCGTCGTTGGCGTTGCCGCCGCCGGGTTTCAGATCCCCGAGTTGTGATTCGGGCAGGCTGCCGCCGTTCGCGGCGCGTCCCGGTTTGGCGCTCGTCCCACCGCCCGGTGCGGCCCCACGACTCGGGGCATCCAGGACGGGCTGGGCATCACTGCCGCCCCCGTCCGGCAGGACGCCGTTGCTGCGGGCTAACTCGTCACGGGTCACGGGGCGTTGGGTCGTCGCGTCCGTCCCAGCCGCTCGAGGTGGGAATACCAGCAGCAGACTGCACAGCGCTAGTATCGCCGCCCCCTCGAGCCAGGGTAGGGCGGGCAGATCGGTTTGTCGTTGCGTGTACAGGGCTTGGCGCTCCAAGCGTTCCTGAAAGCCGAAAGCATCCTCCGGTGCGGTCAGCGCGGTCGTGTACGCGCCGCTGAGTTTTTCGACCTCGCGCAGCGCCTCCTCCGGGCGGACAGGAGTTGGGAGCATGGCTGGTAGCAGCGCCAGCAGCAACCACCACGGGTTCAGGTTGAAGGCGATCACGACGACGAGCAGCACCACCGTCAAGGTCAATCCGGCTCGAGCGCGCCACTGCCAGGTGCGACGGGCGTACCAGGCGCGGTGCAGGCGCAGCCTGGGGTGAATCCAGCCTTTCGGCAGGGCTTGGCGGTTGAAACGTGGACTCGAGGTCATGGTCGTCTCCAGAACAGTATCGCAAATCCGCCCAATCCCATCACGATCAGAGTGGGGGAGAGCGGCTCGAGGGTGAAGCCTTGCGCGGCGAAGATCAGCACAGCAAGTAACGGGTACGCCCAGCCGAGGCGGGCGTGAACCCGCAGTGCGGCGAAGCTTCCGATGCCCAGCAGCAAGCTCATCACGGCGGTGAGCGGAAATCCGGCCCTCGCTTCCAGAGCGAAAGCCCAGAGTTCCGGGGGTACCAGGATCGTTCCCCAGAGCGCTAACGCCAGCGCGCCCTGCAACTTGGAGCGAAGCGGCCGCGGATCAACCGGTTCGGGCCCGGTTTCCAGCAATGACCGCCGCTGACCGACGCCCACCCCGAGCATCGTTCCTAGCACCAACAGAGCAACCAGCCGCAACCCGGCGACCGCCTCGAAGGAGAGCGGCGCGGCGCTGCCCGAGCGCGGGGCGAGCGCCGCCAACAGCAACAGTTCCAGCATCGCCACGATCATCACCACCTGGTACGGCGGTTCGGCGGTCAGGTGTCTCACGGTTTGCGAGTTCGTCACGGTGCGCCCTCCGGGAGGGCGATCACGATCAAATCACCCTGTTGCGCGATCGCGGAACCCACGGGCAGGACTCGAGCGGCCGCCTCGTATTCGGCTGGGGCGAAGCTCGAGGAGCTGGGCGCGGTCAAGCGACGGCGGGTTTGTGACAGCGGTTCCAGTGATCCGTGACCGACAACGTAAACGTTTTTCAGGGGTGTGTCACCCAGATTCTCGATCCAGTCGTTAGAGACTCGCATCGGAACAATCGCGGCTCGAGGGGGTTCCAGGTACGCGAAGCGCGACCAGGGGCGCACGTTTATCAGTGTGGCCTCACTGGTGTACTGCCGCGCCATCGGCTCGAGCGGCTGAGCGCTGACGGGCAGGCGTTGCGGGCCGCCTCTCGGGTTGAACCGCGAGTGAACCTCCAGCTTCAAGCCCCAACCGCCCGCGCCGACCAGCACCGTTTGCCTGCGCTCCGAAAAGGCGCTCTTCGGTTGCAACGAGACGAAACCGACCGCGCCGACCGTGACCGCCAATCCGGCCGCCGCGAAACTGAAGCGCCAGTTCAGACGCCGTGCGCTGTACAGCCCCAGCACACCGATAAACGCCGCCACACTCCACAGCGCCAGTGCCTCGGAGCGGCGACCGGGGACCTGCGCCTCGGGGGTCAGCGCAGCCACGAGGTTGGTTAGCGGCAACGCCGCACCCGTCCCCGCCTCGAGCCAACCGGCCTCAGACTGCACCGCACCGAGTCCCAGCGCCCCGAGCGGTAACCGCTGAGCGCTCGAGGTTGGAAGCCTAGCTCCGCCCGCGACGGCGTTCAGCGCCGCGCCCGAATCCAGGTTCCCGGAGAGTCGTGCGCCGCCCAGGTACACGGCCGGGCTGCTGACGGCTTCTGTTACTTCGGGAACCGTCGTGAACGGCTCGAGCCGCAGACTGCGCTTCCCAATCGCGCCGCTCAGCGTCAGTTTGACCGGATGCTTGAAGAACAGCGGTATGAGCAGGCGGCGTTCGCGCACCCCAGCCCCGGCCGTCACCTCGAGCCGAGCCGTCAGCGCCTTCAGTCCCGCACGTAGTGTCCCATCTGCGGTTTCCAGGTCCAGCCTGTACGCGCCGCCGCCCGTGACAGTCAGGCGCAGTTCCGACCACGCGCCGCTGACGAAACCGCTGCCCCAACCGAGCCGCGCCTCCGCACCGGGCAGGCTCAGGTCGGGTTCCAGGGTTTGCGCCACAGCCCTCTCCAGCACACCACCGAGCGATGCGATTGCACCGAACAGCAGCCAGCGCCAGACTCGAGTCACCTTGGCGGCATTGTAGGTCTCAGAGGGATCGGTTTGGTGTCACGATGGTGACTTTTGTGAGCGGCATCTTTGAGAGGGCTGGCTCGAGGAGTTGCATCCTCTCAGCTTCGGACTTGACTGTATGGCTGCCAACTCGAGGATCAAACTACCGAGTTCGGCGTGGTCAGCTTGACGTTTGAAGTCAATGCCATGTGTCTACGAGGTAAATACCCGCTAGCCAAATCAGGACTTTAATTACTGAGTTCGGCATGGTCAGCTTACCGTTTTGAGGCAATAGAATGCGTCTGTGACGCACGCGTCTAGTAGCCGAAGCGTGCCTTTATCAGTAGTGAGGGTGAAAACCTCGTCTCGAGACCGCTTCAGTTCTGATCGGGCAGACAGAAACACCACAGGTTCGGACACGGTAGTCGCTAACCCTCTCGAGTGGCAGCCGTGCGCTTGCACCCAGCCAATTCCACGGGTCAGCCTCTGTCTCGAGTCTGATCTTTTCAAGCTGTGGCTCGCGCCTAGTGCTTTCTCGCCTGAGCGTTCTTGACCATACCCGGTACGAAGGCCCTCGGGACCAGGCGCGGCATGAGGGTCAGGAGCTGATTGGACAGCCCTGGAATCACGACTCGAGCACCGGCTTCCATGGCCGCCACGCCTTGTCTGGCGACCTCCGCGCCGCTCATCATCGGGTTCATCGGGCTGCTGAGGAGTTTGCTGTCCTGCATCGCGGCGCGCGCCTGAAAGCCGCTCTCGACCGGGCCGGGGCAAAGCGCGGTGACGCTGACGCCCGTGCCGTGCAACTCTTCGCTCAGCGCCTCACTGAGGCTTAGCACGTAGGCTTTGCTGGCGTAGTACACAGCCATCAGCGGTCCGGGCATAAAGGCGGCGGTGCTGGCCACGTTCATGACTTTGCCGGATTTGCGGGCCACCATGTTCGGTAGGAGCGCTCGCGTCAGCAGCGTCAGGGTGACCATGTTGAGCATCAACATCTGCTCGAGTTTAGCGAGGTCAGCCCCCCAGAACTCGCCGTAATCGGCGAACCCGGCGTTGTTAACCAGGGCGTCCACCTGCAACCCTCGAGCCGTCAATTCCCCTGTCAGTTGCCGGGTGGCGTCCGGGACGGACAGGTCCAGCGCGATCACCTCCGCGCCGCCGAGTTCCTGCGACAATTTCTGGAGCTTGTCTTGGCTGCGAGCCACCAGAATCAGCTTGTATTTCGGGTGAAGCTCCCTGGCGATGGCCTCGCCGATGCCGCCGGATGCGCCGGTCACGAGTGCGATGGGTTGGGCGTTCATACTGTCCTCCTGTGGACTGGGTGAGGGACGGTTACGATGGGCGGTTTGTCGCAGTGATGCCGCCCAGCAGCGCACGCAGACTCCGCTCGAGGGTGGGTTGAAATTCGACCTGCAAAACTTGTAATTCCTGATCCTGAAGCACGCGCTCGATCACCTCGGAGGGCAGGCTGAGCTGCGCCACGCCGATCACGAGCGCGTTCAGCCATTGCAGCAGCTCTGGAGGGTTACAACCCGGAAACCACGCCTCGAGGTGAGGCAGCAGTCGGCTCGACGCGGCTAAGAAAAAGCGCTTGAAGCGTTCGGCGGACTCCTGGCTCAGGTTCTGCTCCAAGATGCTCGTCTGGACCGCGATCAGCCCGACCAACCGGGGTCTTGAGCCGAGACCGCTGGCGATGGCGTGCGCCAGATCGGCTCGAGGTGAACTGGGTTCCTGCAACTGGGGTTCCTGAGCCTGAAACCAGGCTTCCAATGCCGCGAACCATTCACCTAGCTCCTGAGTCAACAACTCCAGCAGCAGTTCCTCTTTGGTGCGAAAGTACAGGTAGGTCGTGCCCTTGGCGAGTCCCGCTTCTGCTGCTACCTCAAGCATTGTCCATTTCAGCGCACGCCCGTCGTACAGCCGGGCGGCAGCCTCGAGCAGTTGAGTTTTACGGCTCTGTTTTGCGGTGTCGCTTCGCGCCCTGGATTTACTGACCACAGGTCAGATAATAGGTGACTCGTGGTCATTTGTCAAACGCTAGGTTTTGTGGACTAACATTTCTGAATCATCACAACCTCCCAAGGGTCACCGGCTGACCATCGGGACCCGTCAATCACTCGGGGAGGCCTGTGCAAAACGCACGGGGAACGCAAAAAGCGAGTGCTACCCTGACCCTGATAGGCGCATTCCGCGCTCGGAGAGAACTACTATGGCCAAAATAATTGCAGTTGACGATTCGCTCGCAGACCTGAAACTCGTCGCCTCGATTCTCGGAGGGGCATCGCACAACGTCGTGCTGTGTGTCAACGGAGACGGCGTGGAAGAGATCGCGCAACGCGAAAACCCCGATCTGATCCTCTTGGATGTCGTCATGCCCAACCGCAACGGCTACGAGATCCTGCGCAAGCTGCGCCGCATCGCAGAAACCAAGGATATCCCGGTCTGCATCGTTTCCAGCAAGCAAGAAGCCAGCGATATCGAATGGGGTAAGCGGCAAGGAGCCAACGGATACCTGCCCAAGCCCTACACCCCGGACGACCTGATCCAAACCGTCGCCAGCTTAACCACCAAACCGTCGCCAGCCTAACCACCAAACCGTCGCCAGCCTGACCGCTCAGTCAAAGGAACCCCGATGAAGATCAGCCCTCGAGTCTGCCTGTTCCGCCTAGGCGAACAACTTTTCGCCCTGCCCGGCGAACACACCCGTCAGGTTCACACCGTGCAGAACCTGCGCATCGTGCCGAAATCCCCGGCGCTGCTGCGCGGCCTGTTCCCGGTGCGCTCCAACGTGTTACCGCTGGTCTCGCTGGAACAGATCCTCGGACTCGAGCCTGGAAAGCCCGTGCTGGCGGTGCAGATGAATTTTGAGGGTCGTGAGCTGGCCTTCGGCGTGGACGAGATGCTCGGGTTCAACCCACTGGATCGTGGCAGCCTGAAACCCGTTCCACCCGAGGTGGGACGCTTAGGGAACCTCAGCTCTGGAGTTTTTTTGTGGGGCGACCAGCCAGTGCTGCTGTTAGACACAGCCAGAATGATGAATGCGCTGGAAGGCGCGATGCGGGCGGCGGCATGAACCAACGCCGCAGGCATAGATACGGCGACCACCCTCGGCAAGCCCAGGCACAGTCACTGCGGTTCAAACAAGCGCTCCGTTTCAAACAAGCGTCCCACCTCAAACAAGCACGGCAGGAGGTTCACCGATGAATGCGTCCAACCCCAAGCCTCGAGCATCTCTGTTAAACCGGAGAAAGCCCGTGGACCCACAACAGATTGATCTCGAGACTGCGCCCGCATCCGGCGCGGTGCAGCGCGGCCTGCTGGTCTCCACGCGCCTGCTGCTGCTGGTGTTGCTGCTGGCAATTCCGCTGGGTGTGGCCATGGTACTGCTGGTCAACAGCCAGCAAGATCAGATTAATTTCGCCTTGCGTGAACGCGACGGTTCGCAGTACCTGAAGACGCTCGGAACCCTGCTGCAACGCTTCTCTGAACACCGCAACCTGGTTTCGGATCAGCGCATGGGATCGAAATCTGCCATGCAAGCGCGGCAGGCGAAGGTCGCGGAAGTCAGCGCCCTGTTCACGCAACTCGATTCGCTGGACGGTCGTTTCGGGACCACCTTCGGTAGCTCCGAAGCCTACCGGACGTTGAAGGATTCCTGGCTGGAACTCAACAAGAACGTGACCGGACTAACGCCTCTTCAGAACGACCAAGCGCACACACGTCTAATTAACGATGCCTGGTTTTCGTTGTTGCGAACCGTGACGGTCAACTCCAACCTGATCCTGGACCCATCTATTGATACCTATTTCACGATGGACCTGGTGACGGACAAACTGCCAGCGGTCGCCAATATCGTGGGTCAGATCAACGGTCTTGGAAACATTGCCCTGACTCGCAAACAGATTGATCCCGCCACCCGCCAAAGCATCAGCGATCTGGTGGCGGTCCTCAAATCTGAGATCGTTGGCAGTGAACGCTCTGCGAAAACAGCGGCCGACGCCAACAAACCCCTGCTGGGTGACCTCTATCAGCCGGTGTATCAGAATAACCGTGACATTGAAGCGCTGTTACGCAACACCGTGCTTCCGGAAATCGTTCAGGTCAAGCCGCAACCCTCCTATCCGGTGGATGTCTTTGCGAAATCCGTGTCGGTGCTGTTCAACAACTACTTCACTGATTACGCAATCGCCCTGACAAAGCTCACCGAAGCGCTGACCTCACGTATTAACAGTTTGCAGAACGCGCAACGCCTGGCACTGCTGGTTCTGGCAGTGCTTCTGGTGGCAGTCGTGCTGGTCACGTTCTTCATCATTCGCTCGATCACCCGCCCGTTGGCAGAAATGTCAGCCGTGGCTCAGCGATTCGGTTCTGGTGATCTGAGCCAGAACATGACGATCCGCTCCCAGGACGAGCTGGGCAAGTTAGGTCTGGCGTTCAACAACTCCATCGTTCGTCTGCGCGGGTTCTTCGGCCAGCAGGAAGAGGAGCGCGTCAAGGGTCAGCAATTGCAGAAGAACATCGGTGACTTCCTGGACGTGGCCATGCAGATTTCCGGTGGCGACCTGACACAGAAGGGCAAGGTCTCCGAGGACGTGCTCGGAAACGTGGTAGACGCGATCAACCTGATGACCGAAGAGGTCGGTTACTTGCTCAAAGACGTGCAGCAAGCCACCGCCCAGGTCAACTCCGGTGCGCGCGCCCTGACCCACTCGAGCCGCAACATCGTGCAAGGCGCACAGTCGCAGGCGGAAATCGCACATCAGACAGAGAGTCAGATTCTCGAGGTCTCGCAGGGCATTCAAGGCATGTCGGTCAGCGCCCAGGAAACGGCGCAAACAGCGCTTCAGACGCTCGAGGCTTCCAAGGAAGGGCGTCAGGCGGTGCAGGAAACCTTGACTGGCATGAACGCGATTCGCCGTGAGGTCAGTAACATCTCCAAGGGCGTCAAGAGCCTGTCGGATCGCTCGTTGGAAATTCAGGAAATTGTGGACGCGATTTCCGGTATCGCCGCCCAGACCAACTTGCTGTCCTTGAACGCCGCGATTGAGGCCTCCGGAGCCGGTGAGGCCGGAGCGCGGTTTGCGATCGTGGCAGACGAGGTGCGTAAGCTGGCGGAGGACTCCGCTAAGTCCACGCAACGCGTCGCGGCGCTGGTGAAGGGCATTCAAACCGAGATCCAGGGTCTGGTGATCGGCATTGAGGACGGAACCAAAGAGGTGGAGCAGGGATATCGCATCGCCACGCAAGCCGGTGAGCGCTTGGAGCAGATTTCGCTGCTGGCGCAACAGTCGGCCGATTCCGCGACGCGCATCTCCGAAGTCACCCGCGATCAGGTGATTCGCGTGCAGGACGTGACGCAAGCGGTTCAATCAATCGCTGAAACCGCGCAGCAAACCCAGGAGCAGAGCCAGTCGGGTCAGGACAGCGCCGAGGAACTGCGGCAACTGGCGCAGAACCTGACCGCGAACCTCGAGCGTTTCAAGTTGCCCGCGTGAAAGGAACTGGTATGAGCGAAGCAAAAAAGACCGGGTTCCGCCTGCCATCGTCTCGAGTTTCATCGCAGACGCTCGGTGATGGGATGCGTGCCTCGAGCGCGTCACTCTTGGACAACTTGGCGGTACTCTGGAAGATCGGTTTGATCGCCGCGATTCTGGCACTGGGAACGCTGGTGCTGCTGCTGACCAGCCGGGCGGGTTTGAGCACGATGCGCTATCAGGTGGATAACCTGTACAACTTCATGTTGATCCCGATCACCAGCCTGCAAAATGCCCGGATTCGTTCGATCGAAACGGTGCGAACCCTGGACTCACTCAGCATTCCCAACCTTGATAGCGAACAACGCAAGAGCGTGATCGCGCAGGGCATAGAGTACGCCGGGTTCATCAACGGCATTCTGGAGAAGTACAACAAGGAATGGTTAACCACAATTAGCCCTGAGTTCACCGCCTTGCTCACCAGGCAGGGAAAGCTGGACGTACAGCGCAGCGAGGTGCTACAAACCGAGGAACTCAATAAACTCAACCTGCGCATGAACGCGAACTTGCAAAAGCTTTCCAAGATGACCACCAATGATCCTTTGCTGGTGGCCGATTTGCTCGGCGGCTACTTCGAGATCAGTGATCGTTTGCAGGATCTAATTACCCTCAATCAGGGGTACGCCGACCTGTCGGCGAAGGACGCCTTCGCCGCCTCAGATCGGGCGAACCTCAGCACCATTCTGGCTTTCGTCATCAGTTTGCTCGTTGGTATCGCACTCGTGGTCTTCGTGGCTCGCTCCGTGACCTCGCGCCTCTCCAAGCTCGAGCGCGGCGCACAAGCCATGCGTGGCGGTAACCTGGATGTGAACGTGGATGTGGCCGGGCGCGACGAGATCGGATCGGTCGGTGCGACGCTGAACGCGTCCATCGCCCAGCTTCGTGATTTCAACCGCCTTCAAGAGCAGGAACGCGTCAAGGGTCAGTTGTTGCAACAAAACGTGTCGTCCTTCCTCGAGGTCGCCATGCAGATCGCGCAGGGCGACCTGACTCAGAAGGGTCAGGTTTCTGAGGACGCGCTGGGCAACGTGGTGGACGCCATCAACGTCATGACCGAGGAAATCGGCTTCTTGCTCAAAGACGTGCAGGCAACGGCGACTCAGGTCTCCTCGAGCGCCTCGCAGATGAACACGACCTCGCAGGGCATCCTCAATGAGGCGCAATCGCAGACCAGTATCGCGGCGGCCGCGCAGTCGCAAACCGTCAAGGTCACGGAGTCTATTCGCCAACTGGCGCAAACCGCCGAGCGCGGTGCGCAAACCGCCCGTGAAACCCAGGATGCCAGCAGCGACGGTCAACGCGCCGTGACGAACACGCAGGCGCAGCTTCTCAGCCTCCGCAACGAAATGGGCAATATCGCGCAGAACGCGCAATCCTTGGAGAAACGCTCCGGCGAGATCTCCGAGGTCGTGCGCACGATTTCCCGCTTCGCCTCGCAGACGAACTTGCTGGCCCTCGGCGCTTCGCTGGAGGCCGCCGGGGCCGGTGAGGCCGGGGCGCGCTTTGGAGCGGTAGCGACAGCCGTGCGCGGGTTGGCGGACGAATCCGCGAAAGCCGCGACTCGAGTCACGCAGCTCGTGCGAGACGTACAAACCGAGATTCAGCAACTGGCACTCCTAGCGGAATCCGGGGCGCAACAGGCGGACGCCGGGACGAAAGTGGCTCAGGAGGCCGGGGACCGCTTGAAACGCATCGCAGAGCTGGCAGACGAATCGGCCAGCGCCGCCAACTCCATCTCGAGCCTGGCGCTGGATCAGGTGGAGGGCGTGGAATCGGTTCGTAACGACGTGCAACGCATCGCGCAGACCGCGCAGCAAACCGAATCCGAGTCTAAGGGCGGTCAGGCGGTCGCCTCGCAACTGCAAACGCTGAGCGACAACCTGACGCGCAGCCTGGAACGCTTCAGACTGCCCGCCTGAAGCCATCACCTCTCCATACTTTTCCATTCAAAGAATCCCATGAACTTCAACCCCGACAAGGACACCCGATGATTGCCACATTGACCGCCAACGCCGACCTGATGGAAAGCTTCCTGACCGAAGCCTGGGAGACCATCAGTGACCTCGAGCGTGCCCCGAGCCTGGTTCAGGATCAGTCGCGCCGCTTGGTCGTGGCGGCCCACCGTTTACGCGGCTCGGCCGGGCTGTATCAGCATCCAGAAATTTCCAGTCTGGCAGGCTTGCTGGAACGCATCTTTGAAAGCGTCAGCGGCCTAAACGACGCGCAGCGAGGCGTCGCACTGGATTTCACGGCCCAAGCAACGGCCGTCATGACCGAGGCGTTGGAGCGGATTCAATCCGGTGCACCGGAGGGCGAGGTCGGACTGGCGCTGGCGGAACTCGGCGGACCGCAACTGCTGGAACAACTGCTGAAAGGCGGCAAGGCGGAATTCAAACGCGCTGCCCCCGAAGCCCAGGTCGCGGCGACTGCCCCGGACGAGGCGGTCACCGCCGAACTGCGGCGATTCTTCCAGGGCAATCAGGAGGTTTGGGAGTACTTCGCCCCGGAAATCCTCGAGCACCTGGAATCGGTCACACAGGCCGTGGAGACCATCAATCCGGCCTCACCGGCCGACGCGGTGCAAACCATTTTCCGAGGCGTTCACACCATCAAGGGGGCCAGTTACTCGGTCGGTTGCCAGCCGTTGGGTCGTTTGGCGCACCGGCTCGAGGATGCGCTGGTCTTGGTGCGCGACGGCAACCTGCCGTGGACCGAGCAACTCGGTGGCGGTGTCATGCAGGGCGTGGATGCGTTGAACCGGATGCTGCAAACCGCTGAGGGCAAGGAACTGCGCCTCAATGAAGCGCTAGCGGCGGCGAACGCAACACTGGACGCGCTTTTGGGAGTGGATGCTCCGGTTTCGGTTCCAGGCACAGCCGTTCAAACGCCCCCCGAAGCGGCTCAGGAAACCTCAGCTCAAGAAAACCCTACCCAGGAAAATACCGTCGTCACCATTCGCGTCGGCGTCAACCGCTTGGACACGGTGATGAACCTGTCCGGCGAGGTACTCCTGACCCGCGCCCGGTTGGAGCGACTCAGCCAGGAATTCGTCGGGCTGACGGAACTCTTGGGAGCCAGCCGTCAGCGGTTGCTGAAAACCAGCAACGAGTTCTCCGAGCGTTACGCCAACCCGCGTTTCAATGTCCTCGAGGAGAGCGCCCCGCTGGACAACAAGCTGCCTGCCCGGAGCGGCCTGGCGGAGAACGTCCGCGAGGTCTTCTCCGAACTCGAGTTTGACCGGTACGACGACCTCAGTCTTCTCTCCAGAGGCGTGCAAGAAATGACGGCCGATTTGAGCGAGATTCAGGAGCAGATGGACAGCCTGACGCGCACCTTCCGCCGCGAGACAGAAGTGTTCGAGAAGATCACCCGCAACCTGCGGCTCGAGGCGGGTCGCTTGCGGCTCGTGCCGATGGGTCGCTTCTACCAGCGGCTTCGTCGTCAGGTGCGGCAAACCTCGCAGGCGACCGGCAAGGCTGTCCGCCTGGAACTGACCGGCGAGAACGTCGAAGTGGACAACTTGGTGCTGGATGGGCTGGTGGACAGCCTGATTCATTTGGTGAACAACGCCGTGGTTCACGGCATCGAAACCGCTGAGACGCGGCGCTCGAGGGGGAAAACGGCTGACGGCGTGATTCGCCTTTCCGCCCGGCGGCGCGGCAACAGCCTGATTCTGGAAGTTCAGGACGACGGGAACGGCATCAGCTTGGACGCGGTGAAACGCAAGGCCGTAGAACGCGGTTTGCGGACCCAG
>OZ252252.1:857500-1507500 GCA_965249745.1 Deinococcales bacterium
CTTGGTAGGACTGGGCATTTTGATCTGGGTGATCCGCCAACCGAGAATGCCCCTCGTGAACGTCATCGCGTATTCCCTGGTGGTCGGCGGTGCCTTCGGTAATGCGATTGACGGTGTGCTGCGCGGTCACGTGATTGACATGCTCCAGAGCCACTGGTTGACAGCCATCTACCGACCGATCTTTGGAAACGCCTTCCCAATCTTCAATCTCGCCGATACCGGTGTCGTCTGCGGCGTGATCCTGCTGGTCATTAGCAGCCTGATTCAGGACCGCAAACGCGCTCGAGACCCGCTGCTGCCCTGAACGACACCGCCGCAAAACGCGCTGCCATGACGGTTCCCTGACGAATCGCGCAAACGCTGTGGCACGAGTACACTGCGACTCGTAAAGGGATCGCTCCGACAAACCGGGCGATCAGGAGGCGATTTATGACCATCTCGAGACGAGACATCCTCAAACTCTTCGGACTGGCGGGCACGGCGGGAGCCTTGCAGGGCGTGCCACAGGTGCAGGCGCAGGGACAAGCGTTGACGCTGACGATCCTGCACACCAACGACACCCACGATCACCTAGAGCCGACCACCTACAGCGGTAAAGATGCGGCGGGCAAGGATTACAGCGTGCAATACGGCGGTGTGGCGCGAATCAAGACCACGATTGAAAGTTTGAAGCAGGGCGCGATCAACCCGCTCGTGCTGGACGCGGGCGATGTCTTCACCGGCACGATTTACGGCATGATCTACAAGGGGCTAGCCGACTTAGCCTACATGGAAGCCTTCGGGGTGCAAGCCCAAACCATCGGGAACCACGAGTTCGACAACGGCCCGAAACAGCTCTCCGACTACATGAAGAACGCTACTTTCCCCGTGGTGAGCGCCAACATTGACGCCAGCAACGAACCCAGCCTGAAGGACCTGTTGAAGAAATCCACGACGCTCGAGGTCGGAGGACAGCAGGTTGGCATCGTCGGCGTGACCACGCCGGAAACGCCGATCACCTCGAGTCCCGGCGACACCGTGAAGTTCCTGGACCCACTTACGACCGTGCAAGCAGAAGTGGATCGCCTGCGCGGGACGGGCATTACGAAGATCATTCTGCTGTCGCACCTGGGCTATCTGAACGACCTCGAGTTGGCCAAGAAACTGACCGGCGTCGGCGTAATCGTCGGCGGTCACTCGCACACGCCGCTCGGGAAGTACGAGGGGAATTCCCTTCCCAAAGCCGAGGGTGAGTACCCGACCGTCGTCAAGGACGCGAGTGGCAAGAGCGTGCTGGTGCTGCAAAGCTGGGAGTGGGGCAAGCTCTACGGTCGCATCCGCATCACGCTCAGCGGCGAGGGCGTCCCGGTCTTCTGGAAGGGCGAGAACACGCCCGTGACCGGTACCTTTAAGGCAGACGCACGCCTGGCTGCGACCCTACGGGCCTTCACGGTTCCGGTGGACAGCTTCCGCAAGAATGTCGTCGGTGAAGCCAAGGTCCGCCTCAACGGAGACCGCGCCGATGTCCGTAAGCGCGAAACCAACCTCAGCAACCTGATCGCCGACGCGAACCTGTGGAAAACCCAGAAGTACGGGACTAGCATCAGCCTGCAAAACGGCGGCGGCGTCCGCGCCAGTATTGAAGCCGGACCCGTCAACCAGGGCAACATCATTGACGTGCAACCCTTCGGCAACACGCTGTTCGTGATGGACGTGACCGGAGCCGAGCTGCGGGCCGCGCTCGAGAACGGTGTCTCGCAGTGGGAGGCGGGCGCGGGCCGGTTCTTGCAGGTCTCCGGCTTGAAATACACGTTTGACCTGTCGCAGAAACCTGGCTCGAGGGTCAAAGACGTGCAGATTGGTAACGCCAAGGACGGTTTCAAACCTTTGGACGACAAGGCGACGTACAAGACCGTGGTCAACAATTTCATGGCGGCGGGCGGTGACGGCTTCGACTCCTTGAAGAACGCCAAGGGAACCCGGATTGACACGTATCTGCCCGATTACGGTGTGATGAGCGAATACTTCCAATTCCTGAAAGTCGCCGAACCCAAGGTCGAAGGTCGCATCACGATTCTGAACGAACCGAAAGCCTGACCGACATGAGGGCAAAGAAAGGGGACGCAGAACTTCTGCGTCCCCTTTTCAGATTGACTCGAGCGGATGGCTGGAGCCTCGAGCCGATGCGCCCCTTTGCCTCTCCCCGCGTTCGCTACCGCCGCAGGCGGGTGAGGGGCTTGTTTCAGCGAGTTGTCCTTGACTTTCGTCTGGAGCAACGGTCGTTGGGACGTGATTGGCGGTCTCCTGGGTGGGCGGGTTTGCCGTGGCAAACCTCTACGGGTTACGGGGATGAGGGTGAAGACAGATAGTCGTCTCGAGCGTCAACCAGCCGCATCTCCACAGGTCAGCATCACTAGAACCTTTGCCGGGTTTACTTCTGCTTCTCGAGGTAGACGCTGATGTTCTTGTTCTTTGGCAGCGTCGCCTTGCCCCCACTGAAGGACTTGTATCCAGCGGCCTCCAGCGTAAAGCTGTACTCGCCCGCTGCGAGGTTCTCGAAGACGAACGGAGCCTCGCCCCTGGCGATCTCGGAGCCGTCCTTGGAAAGCACGACCGTGGACCCACCGATGCTTTGCTTCTCCAGTGGGGTGATCCGCAGACGGCACGGGCACTGCGCGTTGCTGGCAGTCGTCAAACCCTGCGCTACACTGAGTTTCAAGTCCGCGCTCGAGCTTGCCCCTTTGAGCTGATAGCTGTACTCGCCGGGTGCCGGCTTAGAGACGTAATACGACCATTTGCCGTCCGCGCCGACCGTCACCTGCCCGACCACCACGCCGTTCTGAAGCAACTCGAGGCGTTCTCCTGCTGGGCCGGTCCCCTCGAGCAGGTAATCCTGAGCGTCCAGCCTCTCGCCCGCGACCGGATACGTGAACGCCAGGGTGCTGTTGGTCGCCGGGGCAGCCGCGACTGGGGCTGCCCCATCACCGATCAGCACGCCCAAGGGAGCGCTCAAGCCCATCAGTACAGCCGCCGCACCGAAGACCAAGCCCGCGTTGCGCCGCTTGCCGAAGGCGAACATCACACCGCCGTACGCGAACGCGCCGACCCCTGCCAGCAGGAACAGTAAAAACCAAAGACTCATCCATTCTCCCTAAAGGCGCACGCCCCGAACGCTGCCGGGTCGAAACGCACGGTTTTCTATAGCTCTCTTTCTACAGCCCTCTCGAGCCGGTCTGAACCTCGAGCACAAAACGCACTTCGAGGGGAGTGTACACGAAACGCAGACCCGGTCAGAAATCCCCTCAAAGCATCAGGCTAGAATCGTGGGATGTTGATCTACGGACGCAATCCCGTACTCGAGGCGCTGAGGAGCGGCGCGGTCAGCCGCGTGTACGCCGCCGATGGGATCGAAGCGAGCTTCATCAAAGAGTTAGAGCGAGCCTGCCGCGAGGCTGACGTGGGACTGGAATGGCACGGACGGATTGATCTGGATCAGGCGGTCAAGACCACGCAACATCAGGGTGTCGTAGCGGAAATTCCAGATGCCAGTTGGAGCGACCTGGAAGATGCTTTTGAGCTGGCGGAATCCCGCGACGAATTGCCGTTGCTGATTCTGTTGGACGGCATCACCGATCCGCACAATTTCGGCGCGATCATCCGCTCCGCTGAGGTCTTAGGGGCACACGGCGTCGTCGTGGAGGAGCGCCGCAGCGCACCGCTGAACGCGACCGTGGTGAAAAGCTCCGCCGGGGCGACCGCCTATCTGCCGCTGGTGCAAGTCGTCAATCTGCCGCGCCTGATAGACGAGCTGAAACAGCGCGGCGTCTGGGTCTACGGAGCCGCTGGGGAAGCCAAGCTGACCTTGGAGCAGTTGGACACGAAACGCGCCCTGGCGCTGGTGATCGGCAGCGAGGGCGACGGGATGCGCCGCTTGGTGCGCGAGAAATGCGATGAGCTGGTGCAAATTCCGACTCGAGGCAAAGTGCAGAGTTTGAACGCCAGCGTGGCGGCGGCGATTTTGATTCACGGCGCGATCTCGAGGCGAGGTTGAAGAACAGCATCTTTTGGGGAGCGAGTCTTAGCTCGCCCAGCACTCGAGGGACTTGCTTCACCGCTCAGATGACTCCCTTGACCTTGCCGTAACGTCAAACCGTACGCTCCTGAGGGCACGCCAAGGAGAAACACAATGTTCCGAATCGGTGAGTTCTCGATCATCGCCCAAGTTTCGGGTCGCCTATTACGCTACTACGACGAGATCGGCCTTCTGCCCCCGGAATTCACCGATCCTCAAACCGGTTACCGTTTCTATAGCGCCAGTCAACTGCCGCGATTAAACCGTATCCTGGCCTCAAAGGAACTCGGCTTCTCGCTCGAGCAGATCGCGCGGTTGCTAGAGCGGGACATCTCCACGGACGAGCTTCGCGGGATGCTGACCCTGCGCAAAGCCCAGATCGAGCAAACCGTGCACGAAGAAACAGAGCGCCTGCGCGTGGTCGAGTCGCGGCTGCAACAGATCGAGACCCACGGCTTAGTCCAAGCCCCCGATGTCGTGCTGAAAGCCGTTCCCGCCCAGCGCTTCCTCTCCTTGCGCGAGGTGCTGCCCGGCATGGACGCGGTTCGAGGACTGGTACAGAACATCTACGGCACGGTCCCTACCGCGCTCGGGGCAAGTCACCTCGGTCATATCGCGGTGGTGATCCACTCGCCGATGTTCAATCCAGACGCGTTTGATCTCGAGGTCGGCTATTTGTTGACTGGGAAAGCTCCGAAATCGGTTCGCGTCTCCGAAGATCGCGTGCTAACGCAGCGTGAGTTGCCCGCCATCGAAACGATGGCGACACTCGTCCACGTTGGACCACTCAACGAAACCCACCGTGAGTACGGCGCGCTCGGTCGGTGGCTCGAACAGAATAATTGGGAGATCATCGGGACTGGCCGGGAAATATTGATGCAACTGCCGCTGATCACTCCACACGACGAGGCGGTGGTCGAGCTTCAATTACCCGTTCGTAGAGCCAAAGCGAGTCTAAGCACTTGACTTTGCCGCTACGTCAAATCCTAGGTTGTTGTCATCTTCGCGCAAAAGGAGAAGATGACAATGAACTCGAACCATTCAGAACACGACCAGCACTACGCACCTGGCGATGTCGAGGGCGCAGTGTTAGCTGCCCTGAGCGCCCAGTACGGCGACGACACCCCACTGACGATTGAAGACCTGACCGCCTGGGATCAGTTTCACTCGGGTGGACTCGAGGCGACCCACGCCCTGATGCAGCGCGCCAAAATCACCGCCTCAGACCGTGTGCTGGATGTCGGCGGCGGATTCGGTGGGTCAGCGCGGTTGCTGGCCCATGAGATCGGCTGTCATGTGACGGTGCTCGACCTGACCGAAGCCTACTGCCGCATCGGTGAACACCTCACGGCTCGCACCAACCTGACGGACCGCGTGGAATTCCGGCACGGTAACGCCCTCGAGTTGCCGTTCGAGGCATCAAGTTTTGATCTCGTCTGGACGCAGCACAGCTCCATGAACATCGCCGATAAAGCGGCACAGTACGCCCAGATTCATCGGGTCTTGCGCCCCGGCGGGCGGCTGGCGCAGCACGAAGTCAGCCTCGGTTCGGGCGAAGCACTGCATTACCCCGTGCCGTGGGCGCGCAGTCAGGACACCACCTTTCTCGAGACTCAAGAAAAATTGCGCGAGATGGCAATATCGGCTGGCTTTCGTGAACTCGAGTGGACCGACATCACCGATTGGACGTTGGACTGGTTTCGAGGGCGGGGGCGCGCGGCGCAAAATGTGGCCACAAGCAGCTTGGGATTAAACCTGCTGTTGGGATCGGATGCGGCAGCGATGGGGCGCAACTTTTTTCTGAACGCCCAGGAAGGAAAGATTCGTGTGCTTCAAGGCGTGTTCGAGCGGCTTTGACCGTTTAGCACTTCCAGTCGTCCACCGAACGTATAAGGAGCCATCACCATGAACACGAACAAGCCCAGAATCCTCATCCTGACCGCCGCCGGAAAAACCGGTTTGCCAACAGCGCTTCAACTCCTCAAAGAAGGATTTCCCGTGACCGCCTTCGTTCGCAAGGAAGACCAACGCAGCGAAAAACTCAAATCGAAAGGTGCAGATATCGTCGCTGGGTCGCTCACCGACATCAACGACATGCGAAAGGCCATGAACGGGGCGCAACGCGCGTACTTCTGCGCCCCGACCCCGACCGAGGCATCCAACCTGCGGATTGCATCGGTGTTCACCGCAGTCGCCGCAGAGCAGAAACTGGAGTCGGTCGTCGCCATGAGTCAGTGGCTCTCCAACCCGAACCACCCGTCAATTCATACTCGAGAAACCTGGCTAGCTGACCAGATGCTGGCCCTGTTGCCGAATACCGATGTCACCACCATCAACGTGGGTTTCTTTGCCGACAACGATCTGGTTCCCCTGGCCTTCGCTGCTCAGCTCGGGATGTTGATGCTGCCCTACGGAAAGGGTCGCAACGCGCCGCCCTCGAACGAGGACATCGCCGCCGTGATCGCCGAAATCCTGGCGAGACCCGAGGGACACGCGGGCAAGACGTATCGGCCAACAGGTCCCAAACTCTTGTCACCGGAAGACTTGGCACAGATTCTCTCGAGGGTGCTCGGACGAAAGGTGCGGTACGTTGATGCGCCGATCTGGACAGTCAAGAAAGTCATGCAAGGCTTCGGACTGTCTAATTTTCTGATCGCTCAGACCGAGCAGTACTACCTCGACTACCAGCGTGACGCCTTCGCTGTTGGCGCACCGACGGATGTGGTTCGCCGCATCACGGGGCGGGAAGCGGAGGACTTCGAGACCATCGCCCGGCGTTACGTGGCGAAGATGCCCGATGCCAAACCGAACTTCTTCACGATGCTGAAATTGATGGCGTTGATGCCGATCTGGATGCTGCGGTCTAGCCCAAAAACTGCCCAGCACTTGTACAAAGGTGATTTCTCGAGCGCACAGCGCATCAGTCTGAGCGCGAACTCACCCGAGTGGCACAACAGCCATGATCTCCCCGCCATTGGAAGAGCTTCATTGTAATCGTGGGCAACCTGACGACGAAGGAACAGCCAGCCACTGGGAAACGCAGCCACTCAAGCTGCGAGTGATCGTGCAACAGGCTAGAGATTTCGTTCTATGCTTGGTGAAGAATTTCAGGCTCGAGGCCGAACGCCAACTCCACAGCAGACTGCTTCCATGATCACAACCCCTTCCCACCTCCTGGACAACCCCATCTGGCACGCCTTGACGACGACTCACGCCGACTTTGCCCAAGGCGGTGCGTTGGCTCGGCGCTACCCCCACGATGTGGCTCCGTTCGCGGCCTGCATCGAAGACTCGAGCGCGGCTTTCATGGAGCTGGCGGAAGTGGTACAACCCCAGGGAGTTGCCGCAACCTTCACGGCAACCCCGCTCGAGGTTCCGAGCGGCTGGGAGACACTGCATCGGCAGGTGATCTCGCAGATGGTTTGCGAGCGGCTGATCCCCGCCCCCGAGTTGGACCTCGAGGTCTTGGGCGAGGCTGACGTGCCGGACATGCTGGCGCTGGTCGAACTCACCAAGCCAGGGCCGTTCAAGTGGCATACCATCCGCATGGGCCGGTATTTTGGGTTGCGCCAGGAGGGTGTGCTGGTGGCGATGGCCGGGGAGCGCCTGCGGCTCGAGGGTTTCACTGAGGTCAGCGCAGTGTGCACGCGCCCTGACTGCCAAGGCCGGGGCTACGGCAAGGCGCTCGTCCAGCGGGTCTGCCAGGGCATCTTGGCTCGACGGGAGATGCCCTTCTTGCACGTCAAGACTGACAACGCTGGGGCGGTGCGTGCGTACGAGCGGCTCGGTTTTGCCGAGCGGACGAAGATCAACTTGGGGGTTCTGCGCCTCACCGAAAGGAAATCACCGCCGTAAGAGAGCGAACCCACCGCGTCGAGATGGGCCTCGTGCGCCTCAGTTGTAAGGCACGTGACGGGCGCTGGACCTCAAGAGCCGAGTGTAGAAAGCGCATTGTCGCGCTCACGTAGGTCTCGGTGGGAATGTCAGTCAACCTCCGTTCGCCCAGCCCTCGAGCCAGCCGTCGTTAGGAGCCTCGAGCTGCGTCCCTAACCGAGCGCTCCGACCGCCAGGTTCAGCGTCAACGCCAGAATCGCAGTGTTGAAAATAAATGACACCAGCGCGTGCATCAGCACCACGGCGCGAAAAGCACGGCTCGAGACGGTGACATCGGAGACCTGAAACGCCATGCCGAGGGTGAACGAGAAGTACGCGAAGTCCAAGTCAGAGGGTTCCTCGCCACCGGGGAATTGCAAGCCGCCCGGCGTGCCGTCGTCGCGGTAGTACAGGTGCGCGTAGTGCAGCGTGAACGAGGTGTGCATCGTGAACCACGAGACCAGCACCGAGATCACACAGAACGCCGCCAAGAGATTCGCCTCGGCGGTCAGCACTTTGGCTTGCGAGGTGATGTAAATCGCCAGTGCTAAGCTCAGCAGGCTCGAGGTGAGCAAAATCCCCAACACCGTCAGGCGTCCGGGGTCTTCGCTGGCGGCCCTGGCTTTTGTGATTTCCGGGGTGGCGGGCAGGATGACGCGTCCCCAGGCGAGACCGCTGAGCGTGGCCGCGCCCGCTACCCAACCGATCATCACGCCCCAGGACGCGCCGAGGTGCAGCAGCAGCGAGACGCCCTCACCGACCGCTAAGCCAATGGTGAGTGACCACAGCAAGGAGCTGCGGGTGCGTTTCAAGGAGCGCGAGGAGAACGCGGGACGATCTTCCAGGGCAGTCTTCGTGTCGGGGGCAGAGTTCGGGGCGGACATGTCAGCCCTGGGCGGCGATGCCCGCCGCCACGCCGCGTGGAAATTCCAAGGTCATGCGTTCCACCGATTTCGTGGCTGTCGCCTGGGCCATCTTCTCGAACGCCTTGCCGCCCCACTTCTCAGAGCTGGGCAGCGCCACGAAGACCACGATCTGTAAGCGGTACAGAATGCTCGAGCCGTGTTCTGATAGGGTAGCGCGCCCCTGCCCAGAGACCTTCGCCCAGGCGCGACCGGAGCGCTCCAAACCGATCAGGTCCGCGCCGTCCGGGTGAGGCTCCAAACGCGAGCGAAAGTCCAGCAGTTGCTGTCCCAGGAACGGCACGTCCACCGCCAGGTCCGCGGCCACATCCGCCCCCTCGAGCCGCAGGTTCTTGATGAAACTGACGCGGCTGAGCGAACGCTCCACATCGCGCACAAAGGCAATCGCCTCGTCTTTGGAGCCGGGGTGCGGGATCGTGAACTCGCGGCTGACCTCGATGTTCACTCGATCCACTCCACGACCAGCTCACCGCTCTTAGCGGCCTCGGCGATTTCCGTGTCGGCCGCCGAGCGCAGCTTTGGCAGGTCACGGAAACTTCCCGTAGCGCTGGCGTATCCGACGCGCACCACGATCTGCTCCGAGTTCTCGTCCTTGCCGATCTTCCAGACGAGTTGATTGCCCAGCCCCTCGAGGTACTCCCTGGGAATCACCGTGGCTGGCGCAGTCTCCGGCGATGCTGCATCAAGCTCGAGACCAAAATCGTCGTTCACGGTCCCAGCCTACCGGGTCAGCCGAGCGCTCACAAGGGAGCAGAGCGGCAATTCAGGGCGGCTCATTGTGAAATTGCGCGGTGGTCAGGTCTGGCTTGGTCAGGTCTGGCTTGGTCAGGTCTGGCTCGAGAGTCAAGCCGGTGTTGGTACGACCACCCTTGCGCGACTGCCGCTCCCGGTTGCCGCTCCCTGAATAAGTGATCGCCATTCATACTGCGGGCCAACGACTGATTTTTATGCCACCTCGAGCGAGATCGGGCTATCCCTGGTGTATTCGCAGATATCCAAGTTGATCTGACCTGGGCGAACAATAAAAAATTGTCCCCGAGCCAACGCGGTTCCTACTTGCTGACTGGGTTAACCGGGTAGGCGACGGCTGACACGAGGCTGACCGCCACACATCACCTAGTATACTAGGATTCGCCGATGTCCACCAACGCATCCATCCCTGTCGCGCCCGCTCAAGCTGAGCCGCGCCAACCCTACGTCGCGCCCCAACTCGAGTCCCTTCAAGGCTGGGTACTCGTGAACGGTGCGACCCTGCTGGTTTCACCCGACGCGCTGGATTTGATCGGGGACGGACAATGAAACGCACGTTTGCCGGGTTGCTGGTCCTCGCTGCGCTCATCGCTTGCGTTGCCCCGAACCAAAACCCGCCGCCGAGCGTGGCGGTTCCCACGACCCGCGTGCTCGGGAAGCTCGAGCTGCGCTTTGGAGACGACGGGCTGCGGACGCAAGCGGTGATCGGTGACGGAACGGTCAATTTCGATGTCACCAACCGCGTTTTCACCAGCCTCGATGACGCCGTGAACGACGTGCGTTACCTCAGCGTGCGCTTCCCGGTGACGAACATCAGCGCCAGTACGATTGAAAACCTGACGCTTTACGCGTACACCCAGGCGGGCGTGAGTCAGCTCGGCACGGCGGTCAAGAGCATCACCAGTTTCGGCGGCGCACCCGCCTCGAGCAGCGCGCTCGATGTCAAGCCGACCCACGGCACGCGCACGAACAGCGGTTCAATAGTTGTGGACGACAACGCCGCCGACTTCCAGGTGTTCACGACTCAGGAGGCGGGGGCGGTGACGAATGAGGCGCGCACGGCTGGCGTCATCGGCGCGAACGACCGCGCCCTCGAGTATGGCTTCGTGGCGCGCTCCGGGATGAATCGCGGTTTTGCGCCGAACGCCAGCGGCACGCTCACCCTGGGCGTGCGCGTACCGCGCGGTGATAGCAGCACGCCGTACCGATTCTCCATGACCTTCATCGTCGTGAAAGAAACGGCGACGCGAGTCACGCGCGGCCCGTATCCGCCGGAGACGACCGCAAACGCCGAAACCCGTGCGGCCGCGATTGCCGACCGCGCATCGGTCACGAAAGAGGTGGCCCTCGTCGGGTCGGACGCGGATACGGTGAGCGGCGCGAACCTGACCGGGTTGCGCCGCACGAACGCCTTGATTTCCAGCTTGCCAGGGGTGCTGCTCGGATCGTGCGCGTCTGGTGTGAGCGCGGCCACCGTCGTGCCCGCCGCCGGACAGGCCCGCCTGGGCTTGGGGGCCGGTTCACCCAGCGCACTGAGCGGCGTGGTCGGGGATACCTCCGATCCGGCGCTCAATCCGGGTGCGAGTTTCACGCTCGCGGATGCCGACACGCAGGCGGGCTGTCTGACGCTCAGTGTCTCGAGCAGCAATCAGGCGGTCGTGCCGAGCGGTGGACTGAGTTTTGATGCGACGAGCGGCGATGGGACGCGCACACTGAAGATCACCCCGATGGCTGCGGGCTTCAGCACGATCACCGTCTCGGCTACCGACGGCAACCAGGGCGGGCAGTACGTGATTGATTACGCCGCCAGCGCCGCGTCCGGGAACGCGGCGACGCGTTGGCACACCGGCTCGAGCGATGCTAGCAGCGCCGTGGCGGTGGATGGGGGCACGCTGCTCGTCGCGGACGACGAGAACCAAGCGTTGCGCTTGTACGACCGCACGCAGAGCGGCGCACCGCTGGCTAGCTTCGATTTCACCAGCAGCTTGGGCTTAACAGATTCCAGCGGCGGCGTGCTGCGCGAGGTGGACATCGAAGCCTCGACGCGAGTGGGCAACCGAATCTACTGGCTGGGATCGCACAGCAACGCCAGCAGCGGTAACAATCGCCCGAACCGCTCGAGGCTGTTTGCGACCGACCTGACCGGCACTGGCTCGAGCGCGACGCTCAGTTACGTTGGGCGGTACGACGGTCTGAAAACTGATTTATTAGCGTGGGACTCGAGTAACGCGCACGGTTTGGGCGCGAATTACTTTGGGCTGACCGCGAGCGCCGCGACCGGGGTCGCGCCGGAAAGCTCGGACGGTGGCGGCTTCAACATTGAGGCGTTGAGCTTCGCGCCGGGCAGTGCGACCACGGCTTACGTTGCGTTCCGAGCGCCAGTCGTGCCCGCCAGCGCCCGCACCCGCGCCCTAGTCGTACCCGTCACCAACTTTGCGTCGCTCGTGAACGCCAACCCGAGCGCTGGCCCCGCCAGCTTCGGCGCACCGATTCAGCTCGAGTTGGGCGGGCGCGGCCTTCGCAGTTTGGAATGCAACGCGGTCGGCTGTCTGATCGTCGCCGGGCCACACGATGGGGCGACCGGGGTTGCGCCGAAGGATTTCCGGCTCTACACCTGGACTGGCAACGCCGCTGACGCGCCGGTGTTGCGAGCGGCCGACCTCACGGCACTCGGCTCGAGCGGTAGTTTCGAGGGCATCGCCGACTTGCCAGGGGGTGCGCTCTCCACCTGGGACGCGCAGACGGTTCAGCTCATTTCCGACATGGGCGACACGGTGTATTACAACAACGGCGTGATTGCCAAGGATTTAACGCAAGCCGCCTGGAAGAAATCGCGCAGCGACCGCGTGACCGTTGGTGCGCCTGTCACCCAAGCGGATTTTTCACTGACTGCCACGACCCCGAATTCCGTGGCCACATTTGGAGGTAGCGTTACGTCCACCGTCACGATCACTGGGCAAAACGGGTTCAGCGATTCCGTGACGCTGAGCGCCAGCGGTCTGCCGAGTGGGGTGAACGCCAGTTTCAGCCCGAACCCCGCCACTGCCAGCAGCACCCTGACCCTGACAGTCGCCTCGGGCATTAGCGCGGGCACCTACCCGATCACCGTGACTGGCTCGAGCACCACATTGACGCGCACCACAAACCTGACCTTGGCGGTGCGGTCTGGCGCTGCCTTCACAGTCGGCAACCTTGTCGTTTACCGAGTGGGGAACGGCTCGAGTGCGCTGGGCAGTACGGCGACTGCCGCGTTCTTGGACGAGTACACGACCACCGGAACGCTCGTGCAGAGCGTGCCACTGCCGACAGCGGCCAGCGGAAGCAGCTTGCCACTGACAAACAGCGGCAGCGCGACCTCTGAAGGGGCGCTGGCGCGCTCCACCGACGGTCGCTTTCTGAGCTTCGCGGGATACGCGGCCGCGCCCGGCACGGCGGGCATCGCAGGAACTTTGAGCACCGCCACAGCTCGAGTGATCGGGCGGGCCGACAACGCTGGTGCAATAGATACGAGCACGCGCATCACGGACGCCTTCAGCGGCAACAACGTGCGCGGCGCGGTCACGAATGACGGCTCGGGCTTCTGGGTCGTCGGTGCGACCAGTGGGGTGCGGTACGTCACCCTGGGTTCAACAGGTTCATCCAGTGACATCAGCACAACCGTTGCCAATCTGCGCACGGTCAACATCTTTGGCGGTCAGTTGTACGTATCTACGGGTTCTGGTTCTACACTCCGTGTCGGCACGGTTGGCACGGGCACACCAAGCACGAGCGGGCAAACAACTACGAACCTAACAGGCTTCCCTCTGACGGGCAGCCCCTACGCATTCTTCTTCGCTGACCTCAGCTCGAGCGTCGCTGGGTTGGATACGCTGTACGTTGCGGATGACGCGAGCGGCTTACAGAAATACAGCTTGGTCGGCGGAAGCTGGACCTCGAATGGCGCAATTGCCAACACGAACTTGCGCGGACTGACCGCTTCTGTCAGTGGCACGACCATGATGTTGTTCGGCAGTACAGGCTCTAGCATCGTGACGCTGACCGATTCCAGCGGCTATAACGTCCCCAACAACGGTAGCTTCTTGAGTGTCGCCACTGCCGGGACGAACACCGCCTTCCGAGGCATCGCGTTCGCGCCGCAACCGTGAACTGAGGCGTTCAGGGAACGCTGTCCAGGATTCGAGTGCCAAAGTCAGATCCAGAGAGAGAACCCCTTTGAGCGCTCGAGGAAAGAGTAAGCACCGAGCCGTGGCGAGTGATCCTAGCGGGGCATAAGATGAATCAAGCTAGTCGCAAATTTTTTCACGTCACCTTTTTCACGTCACCTCGAGCAGCGCGTACTTCAAATACCTCGATTCTGGCAAGGTCAGCAGCTCGGGGTGATCGCTCGCCTGGGATCGTCGCTCCAACACTCGCACGGTGCGCCCAGCGTCGGCGGCGGCATCGCGCAGCATCAGATAGAAGTCCGGTTCCGAGACGTGAAAGCTGCAAGAGGCGGTTCCCAGAATCCCGCCCGGCTCCAAGAGCTTCATGGCGCGTAGGTTGACCTCTTTGTAGGCGCGGTACGCGGCGGGCAGGTCGCGCCGCGCCTTGGCGAAGGCGGGCGGGTCGAGGCTGATCGTGTGGTACGTCTCGCCGTTTCGCTCGCGGTCGTGCAGCAGGTCAAAGGCGTTCCCGGCGGTGAAGCTCAGATTCTGAAAGCCATTTAACTGTGCGTTCTCCTCGGCGCGTTCCAACGCGGCCTCCGAGGCATCAATGCACTCCACGCTGTCGCAGACCTCAGCTAGATGCAAGCCAAAACTGGCGTGGTAACTGAAGACATCCAGCGCCCGGCCGTGCGCCCTGGCGCTCAACGCCAAGCGGTTCTCGCGTTGATCCAGGAACGCCCCCGTCTTCTGCCCGCGCCACGGGTCCACCCAGTAGCGCACGTCCCCCTCTCGCGCCTCGAGCCAGTCTGGAACCTCGCCGCGCAAGGTGTAAACCCCACCTTCCAGCCCCTCGAGACCTCTGGATTTGCCATCGAAGCGCGCCAGGATGCCCGCCGGTTGGAAGGCGCGCTCCAAGGTGTCCAGGAAGCCCTCCAAAAACGGCTCCAACGCCCCACTGTTCTGTTGCATCACCAAGTAGTCGCCGTAGCGGTCCACAGTCAATCCCGGCAGACCATCCGCGTCGGAGTGCGTCACGCGGAAGCTGTTGCCGTCAATCTCCAAGTCGCGCCGGAATTGAATCGCCCGCTCGAGCCGTTCCAAAAGCAGCGCCTCGTTCGCTTCCTGGTCGCCTCGAGTCAGCATTCGCACGGTGATCTCAGATTTTGGGTTCACGGCCGCCCAACCGAGCGTGCGCCCCCTGTCCTGCACTGGGTACAAGCCGGAGGTCTCTGGGATGCTGGCCACATCGGAACGGTAAATCCACGGGTGGCCAGTCTGGAATCGCTCCAACCCTCGAGCGGTTAATTTAACAGTCATGGCGGGCAGAATACCGTCTCTACAGCTCGAGCCAAGCTAGATTTTTTGGGCGCGTGTTCCGGGGCTGGGGACGACAGCCAAAGCCATTTGTCCTAGGGAACCTCGGCGAAACTCAAGGCAGTGAATCGGTGAACTTCCCTGCAAAACAGTCTTTCGGGATTGTGATACCATTTCGCGGCAGTTTGCACAGTTCCAGTACCAGCGAACACGTTGCGCGAGAACGCCCCCCAGGACGCCCTCCTGGTGTGTTATCGCGCAGGAAAAGGAAGGAGGGACATCTTGGAAGCGAACACAGGAGTGCTAAAAGACTTGGCGAACCGCGAGGCGGCCCTGACCCAGAAAGTCGAGGCGGCCAAAGCCGACGCCCTGAAGATTGTCGCGGACGCCGAAACCAAGGCCAGAGAAATACTGGCTCGGGCTGAAACGGACGCGGCCTCGCTCGAGGCGGAGTTCAAAGCTAAAAGCGGTGTTGAAGAAAAAAATATTTTGGAAAGCGGCGTCGCGGCGGCTCGTTCGGCGGCCGATGCCGCCAAGGTGGCGGCTCAGTCAAAGATTGCGGACGCGGTGAAAACTATCGTCTCAAAGGTACTGCCGTGATGAATGTGACGCAGTGGTCAATGTCGAAATCTTGGCTTGGAACAGATGAGGGCTTGAGCGCGCCAAACGGCGTGTTCTGTCACGGTCCGCTAAGTTTTGACTCTGGCGGTATCGCGTGATTGCGCAAATGTCGGAAGTCCTGATCCTGGGACGCAAGCGTGACTCCTTAGAAGTCGTGCGGGCGCTTCAGGACGTCGGCGTGGTGCAACTTGATCCGATCGAACCGACCGAACTGCCCAAAGCGGTTCTGGTCGGCGTGGACGCGGAACGCAAAGCCAAACTGGAACGCATGTTGGCGCGGGCGGAAAGCGCACTGGCTGCCATCGGCGCGTCGGATACCGGTCCCGGTTCACTGCGCGGCGTGGACATGGAAGGAATGCTCGAGGAGGTTGGCCATCGTGCTGATGTCCTCTCCAAGGAGCGTACCGACCTGGCCGCGGAGCTGAGTGCGATTGGCAGCTTCGGCAGCCTGGCTAGGGCGCTCGGTGAGCTGAGCGGAACCCTCGGCCGGGGCGGCCGTACCGCCTCGCTCGGTTTCACCTTCGGTGATGTGGACGACAAGGAAAAACTGGAGAAGAACCTGAAGGATGTGGGTTTGACCTACGCCATTGGGCATCAACAGGCCGCCAAGGGAAACGTCGGCTTGCTCGTCGTGCGTACCCAGGACGCGACCGCCGCCCGGATCGCCCTCTCGAGGTCGGGTCTGGCGGAGTTACGTTTCCCGGGCCGCTTTGAAGGGTTGTCTTACGCGGACGCCGCCAAATTGATGGAGCAGCGCTCGCGGACCGCACCGGAAGAATTGCAGGGCATCACCGAGGGGATTAATCAGTTAAAGCGCGAACACGCGGGCAGCCTAGCAGCCGCCAGAGCCGACCTGCGCGACGAACTGGCGCGCTTCGACGCGATTGGCAATTCTGTGGCGGGCAAATACGGTTTCGCGCTCCGGGGCTGGGTTCCCAACGCTAACAAGGCGCAACTCGAGTCGGCGCTGGCTCCGCTGAAGGGTCAGGTCGTTTACCAGTTCGCGGCCGCGCCCGAGTACCACGCGGAGCACGTGCCGGTGAAATTGGAGAACAACCCGGTCTTCCGTCCGTTTGAACTGCTGCTGGGCATGTTCGCGCCGCCCGCCTACGGCACCTTCGATCCAACCTGGGTGCTAGCGATCTGCTTCCCACTGTTCTTTGGCTTCGTGATCGGTGATGTCGGGCTGGGCTTGGTCTCGTTGGGCTTGGCGCTGTTCTTGCGCAACATGGCAGCCAAGGGCAGGACACTGGACCTGGGGCCGCTCGGGATTACTGTGCCGCCTAAGCCTCTGTTTCAAGTCTCGAGCGTGCTGACCTGGATGGCCGTCTGGAGCATCGTGTTCGGCTTCCTGTACGGTGAAGTTTTTGGAACCCTCGGGGAGAACCTGGGCTGGTTCCACACTGTGAAACAAGAGGTCGTGGTCAACGGTGTGAAACAAAAAGTCGCCGTCTCGAGCCTGGCAGGTGGAACGGAAATACCGGTCGAGACCAACCTAGAGTGGAATGAGAACGGTCACTTCCCAAGCGCCTTGCATGCCCGCGAATACCACGAGGCGCGTCACGATGGCATCCCGATTCTGCTGCCTCGAGTTCAATCTGAGTTTGCGAACATCATGCTGATTTTGGCGTTGATCCCTGGAATTCTGCAAGTCCTCGGCGGTTGGTTCCTGCGCGCTCGCATGGCGCTGAAGCATCACAACCAGATGCACTTCTGGGAGGGTGTCGGTATGTTCTTAGGCCTGGTCGGCGTGATTAGCTTCGCCTATCACTACCGCAACCCCGGCTCGAGCGACATCTTCAATCTAATCGCGCTGGTTTGCATCATTGCCTTCGTTCTCAGCGCCATCATGGTCATGCGTCACAACACGATTACCGGCGGCATGATGTTCATTGAAATCCTTTCCAACGGCGGCAACATCCTTTCATACCTGCGTTTGTTCGCCGTGGGTCTGTCCAGCGCGATTCTAGCCAACCTGGCCACCGACCTGGGCTGGAACCTCGGAGCTAGCCTTGGAGCCTTGGGGATTCTGATCGGGATTCTCGTGGCGACCTTCGTCCATCTGTTTGCGATCGTCTTCACGATTATCGGTCACGTCCTGCAACCGCTGCGACTTCACTACGCGGAGTTTTTCACCAAGTTCGGGTTCTACGACGAATCAGGTCGTCGTTATCAGCCATTTGCTCGAGTCAGCCAACGCGCTTGATTCAGACACTCATCTGTTCGGAGGATTTATGAAGAAGTACATCGGATTCATCGTGTCGGCCCTCGTTTTCGCCCTGTTCGCCTCAACTGGTATGGCTCAGGAAGCCACGGCCGCCGTCGGAACCAGCCTCGGTGGCGGTTTGGTCGCCATCGGTGCGGGCTTGGCGCTTGGACTGGCCGCCTTGGGCGTGGGCATCGCGCAGAGCAGCATCGGTGCGGCCGCCGCTGGAGCCGTCGCGGAAGACCGCAGCCTGTTCGGTCAGCTCTTGATTTACATCGTCATCCCGGAAACGCTGATCATCTTCGGCTTCCTCGTCGTGATCTTCTTCCAGGGCGCGATCAAGTAAGTGCCGCCTCGTCAGAACCCCTGTTTTGGGTCTGGCGTTCGGAAAGGAACCCCTTATGGCTGATCTTGCCAGTTTGCTAGAGAGCGAAGCCAGCGCCGAAATCGAGGCGATCCTCGGCGAGGCGCGTCAACGCGCCGACGGCATCGTGAAAGCCGCCGAGGAGCAGGCCAAAAGCGTCCTGGAAGGGCGTAAGCGCTTCTTCGACAACGCGATGCAGGCGACCATCACCCGCGCCAAATCCAGCGCCGAGCTGGAGAGCGCCGCACTGAAACTGAGCGCCAGCCACGGAGCCAGCGAGCAAGCCTTCACGTCCGCCCAGTCTGAACTACGTGCCTTCACCAAATCCGCCGAGTACGAAAAGACCTTGCAGAAACTGATCGCCGAAGTCAAAAACGCGGTCGGGACCGTCTCCAAGCTCGAGGTCAACCCGGCTGACGTAGAGGTCGCCAAGCGGGCCGCCAGCGCCGCCGGGGTGAACGCCGAAGTTCACGCCAACCCTGAGATTGAGACTGGCGTGCGCGGGTACGCCGAGGGCGGTTCCTCGAGCGTCACCAACACGCTGGTCGGGCGGTTGTCGCGGGCGCGGGACAGCCTGCTTTCCGATGTCGCCAAAGTTCTGGGTAGCTAGAATGCCGTTTTCAAAGGGGGCAGTGGATGCCCGATAACTACGCTTACATCAATGCCCGCATTCGTGCCATGCACGCCGATCTGGTGACGCAGAAGCTCGAGGAGACCATGAACGCCGCAAGTTACGGCGAGTTCCTGCGGCTGTTGTCCGAGTCCAACCTCGGGGCTGATCTGGGAGAGGCGACCGCGTCCGGGGCGGGCTTGCCGCAGTTGGACGCGGCGCTGTCACGGAATTTTTTCAACACCGCGCAGAAAGTCGTCGGCATGGCGGATGGAACCAGTGGGCGCGACATCGCGTTGCTGTTCTCGCGGTATGACCTCTTGAATCTGAAAGCCATCGTGCGCGGCAAGGTCGGCAGCCGCAGCGCCGAGGACATCATCCCCAGCCTGCTCCCGGCCGGATCGCTGAAACCCAGCGTACTCGAGGGGCTGGCGAACGTACCGGAGCTGAACGGGCTGGTCGGCGTGGCGGGTCTTAGCTCGTCGCCGCTGGCGGCTGCCTTCCGTAAAGCTGTCGCTAAGCTCGCCGGTGACAACGACCTGCTGTCTTTTGAGGTCGCCTTGGATCAGGCCTATTTTGAGACCGTGCTGACCCAAGCCTCGAGCGGCGTGTTGAAGGATTACATGCGCCGCGAGGTGGACGGTGCAAACATCCTGACCGCGTTGAAACTAAAAGCCCAGGGTCGGTCTGAGAACCTGGACTTGTACTTTATCGTGGGTGGCCGCGAGATCAACAAAACCCGCTTCAACCAGATTGCCACCGGCAGCGGTGGCCTCGAGGGGTTGCGGACGTTCTCAGCCGTGTCCGACGCGGCTGATCTCTCGAGCGCCGAGACGACCGTGCGGGCGATTCTGCTGCGGAACGCCAAGCGGCTCTACACCTCGGATGCCCTGGGGATCGGCGTCGTGATCGGTTTCCTGAAAGAGAAAGAGCGCGAGGTGGCGGTCGCTAGGCTGATCGCTCGAGGCAAGTACTACAACGTTCCAGCCGAAACGTTACGCAGGGAGGTCGGCGGTGGCAACTAAAATGGCAGTCCTGACCGACGGCGAAACCGCCACCGGCTTCCGCTTGGCAGGCGTGGAAGTCATCACCGCTTCCGACAACGCCAGCGCGGTGAGAGCTTTGGAAACCGCGATTCAATCCAATCAGTACGGACTGATCGCCGTAGACGAGAGCATCGTGGCAGATCCAACGAAGCAGCTCGAGCGGCAGATGCGCGGCCGTCAGTTACCCGTGCTATTGACGATGCCGTCCCTAGCGGTCGCTTTCAGCGACAGCGTGGATGCCAAAGCGTACATGCGAGAACTGGTGCGCAGCACGATTGGCTTCGAGATCAAGCTCTGAGGAATTTGCGACTAACCGACTTTGACTGCAAGCAAAGTTTGAGTACCGGAAAAAACTTATTTACATTAGTCCTGAAATCAGGTCAAACAGGTGTTCGAGCAGGGGCGAAGGAGACAAAGCATGAGTGATACCAAAACCTACCCATACGTCACACATCTCGATATTAAGTTTCCTCAACTCAGCTTAGTTGATGTTCCATCGCTTGTTAATGCTTGCACAGATCGTTGGTACAACCAGACACTTTGTAAGGTAAACGACTCTGTGATTCGACTTGGTGTTATGCAAGGTGAGTATCACTGGCATAAGCACGACAACGATGACGAGTTTTTTTTCGTTCTCGAGGGACACTTTATTATTGACCTTGAAAATCGTTCAATTGACCTTCAACCACAACAAGGCTTTGTCGTACCTAAAGGTGTTATGCATTGCACCCGCGCACCTGATCGTGCGGTGATTCTAATGGTTGAAACGGCAGCGATTATTCCTACTGGAGACTCGGATGCATAGCATCAAAGCCTATAGCTCAACACTCACAGCTAGTTTTAGGAGGTAACTATGGCAGGCAAAATCAAGAAAATTGCCGGTCCAGCGGTGATCGTGCAGAATCTCGAGGGCGCGAAGATGAACGACATCGTTCGCGTCGGTAAGGAACAGCTTGTCGGCGAGATCATTCGTCTGGACGGCGACGAGTGCTTCGTGCAGGTCTACGAGGACACGAACGGGTTGATGGTCGGCGAGGAAGTCATTTCCACCAACCTGCCGCTCGCCGTGGAACTCGGGCCGGGCATGTTGAACGGCGTCTTCGATGGGATTCAACGCCCATTGGACAAGATCCGCGAGGCGAGCGGCGATTTCATCGCTCGAGGCGTCAACGTCAAATCCCTGTCGCGCGAGCAGAAGTGGGCCTTCACACCCGGCGTCAACGTCGGCGACACCGTAGAGGGCGGCTCGTCTCTGGGCACGGTTCCAGAGTTCTCATTCACTCACAAGATTCTCGTACCACCGAATGTCTCCGGCAAGATCAAAAGCATCAAACCCGCCGGTGAGTACACGATTGAAGAGGTCGTGGCCACCCTCGAGGACGGCACGGAATTGAAGATGTACCACAACTGGGCGGTTCGTAAAGCGCGCCCGGTGACCCGGAAATTAGACCCGAACCTGCCGTTCCTGACGGGGATGCGAATCCTTGACGTGCTTTGCCCGCTGACCGCCGGTGGCACGGCCGCGATTCCCGGTCCGTTCGGCAGCGGCAAAACCGTGACCCAGCAGAGCATCGCCAAATTCGGCAACGCCGACGTGGTGGTCTACGTCGGTTGCGGTGAGCGCGGCAACGAGATGACGGACGTGCTGGTGGAGTTTCCGGAACTGGAAGACCCCAAGACTGGGAAGCCTCTGATGCAGCGCACGATTCTGCTGGCGAACACCTCCAATATGCCGGTGGCTGCCAGGGAAGCCTCTCTGTACTGCGGTGTCACCCTGGCGGAATACTTCCGCGATCAGGGCTACGCCGTCTCCATGATGGCGGACAGCACCAGCCGCTGGGCGGAAGCCCTGCGCGAGATCGCCTCGCGCTTGCAGGAAATGCCCGCCGAGGAGGGCTACCCGCCGTACCTGGCCTCGCGCCTCTCCGCGTTCTACGAGCGCGCCGGTCGCGTCACGACCCTCGCCGGGGATGCCGGATCGGTCTCTGTCATCGGCGCGGTTTCGCCCGCCGGAGGCGACCTGTCGGAACCCGTCACGCAGTCCACGCTTCGCATTACCGGCGCGTTCTGGGCGCTGGACGCCAGTTTGGCCCGCGCCCGCCACTTCCCGGCGATTAACTGGGCGGCCAGCTACAGCCTGTTCATCAATATCTTGGAGCCCTGGTATCGCGCTAATATTGCCACGGATTACCCGGAGAAGCGCACGCAGCTCATCAACCTGTTGCAACGCGAGGCGGCCCTTCAGGAGGTCGTGCAACTCGTTGGACCGGACGCCCTGGCCGATGCCGAACGGCTCTCCTTGGAGGTCGGCCGGATCATCCGCGAGGACTTCTTGCAGCAGAACGGCTACGACAAGGTGGACGCCTCGTGCTCCATGCCCAAAGCCTACGGCATGATTAACATGATGCTGGAACTTTACAAAGCTGGTGAAGCCATGCTGAACAAGGGTGGCGCAATCTCCGACTTCTTGGACGACACCGCCACGATTGAAAAGGTCGGTCGCGCCCGCTTCGTGCCCGAAGACGAATTCCCCGCCTACCAAGCCGAGTATATGAAGATGCTCGAGACCGCGTTCCGGGCGAAGGTCTAAACCTGTGCGATTTCTCGTCACCGTCCTGATCTTGGTCGCCTCGAGCGCACTGGCGCAAAGCGTGGTTCGCTTCGCGCTGACCGCCCAGGATGTCCAGTCGGCGGTGGCGACAGTGGGCCCGGCAGGGCAACCGGGCGTCTACGTACAGCTCAACAAGACGGCCGCCGCGAAGTTCGAGCGACTGACGTGTGCCAACGTGGGAAAGCAACTCGAGGTATTGGTCGAGGGTCGCGTGGTACTCAAAGCCAAGGTACAAAGCTGCATCTCGAATGGTGCGATTCAAATCACAGGCAATTTCACCGTTGAAGAGACAGAAGCCATCGCTCGCAGTCTCAAACAGGTCGCGGCGCAACCCGTCGCAGCCTCATCGGACTCGAGTCCCACGCCATCAAGTCAGAACATAATTGAGACAATGCTGGGTTGGGTACTCGAGTTGCTGCAAAAGCTGTTCAGGAGGTGAGTGAATGGACTTATTGAAGAAGGAATACACGGCGGTTGATTACGTCTCCGGTCCGCTTTTGTTCTTGAAGAGCGCGATGGACCTGCCGTACGGCGCGATTGTTGACATCACCGATGGTCAGAAGCGCGTCCGTGGCGGTCAGGTGATCGAAGTCTCGGACGATTACACGGTGCTTCAGGTCTTCGAGGAAACCTCAGGTCTGGACTTGGCGAAGACCAGTGTTTCACTCGTGGAAGACGTGGCGCGGCTGGGTGTCAGCAAGGAAATGATCGGTCGCCGCTTCAATGGTATTGGTCGGCCGATTGACGGTTTGCCGCCGGTCGTCGCCGAGAAACGCGTCCCAATCAACGGCTCCGCGATCAACCCGGTCTCGCGTGAAAAACCAGAGGAGTTCATTCAGACGGGTATTAGCTCGATTGACGTGAACATCACGCTGGTGCGCGGTCAGAAGCTGCCAATCTTCTCCGGCTCCGGTTTGCCGCACAACGACCTGGCGTTGCAGATCGCTCGTCAGGCGAAGGTGCTCGGTGAAGGTGAGGGCTTCGCGGTGGTCTTCGCCGCGATGGGGATCACGCAGCGCGAGGCATCCCAGTTCATCACCGGTTTCGAGCAGACCGGTGCGCTGGCGCGTTCGGTGCTGTTCCTGAACAAAGCGGACGATCCCACGGTGGAGCGTCTGTTGACGCCGCGCATGGCGCTGACCGCGGCCGAGTATCTAGCGTTTGAACACGGCTATCACGTGCTGGTCATCCTGACCGACTTGACGAACTACTGCGAGGCCTTGCGCGAAATTGGTGGAGCCAGAGAAGAAATCCCGGGTCGTCGCGGCTACCCAGGGTACATGTACACCGACCTTGCGTCCCTGTACGAACGCGCCGGAGTCATCAAGGGCAAGCCCGGATCGGTCACGCAAATCCCGATTCTGTCCATGCCCGGCGACGACATCACGCACCCGATTCCCGACCTCACCGGCTACATCACCGAGGGTCAGATCTTCGTGGCGCGCAATCTGGCGAGCGCGGGCATTTACCCGCCGATCAACGTCCAGCCGAGCCTATCCCGATTGATGAACAACGGCATCGGTAAGGGCAAAACCAGAGCCGACCACAAGGAGGTCGCCGATCAACTCTTCGCCAGTTATGCCAGGGGGATGGACCTGCGCCGCCTCGTGGCGATCACTGGTGAGGACGCATTGACCGACACCGACAAGAAGTACCTGCGCTTCGCGGACGGCTTCGAGAAGACCTTCATCAACCAGGGTCAGGTCAATCGCAGCATTGATGACAGCCTCAACATCGCCTGGGCGCTGCTGAGCGAATTCCCGCGCACCGAGCTGAAGCGTATCCGCAAGGAATACATTGACGCGAATTACGGCACGCAGAAGCTCAGCGAACTCGTCACGGCGTAAGGCAGTACTAACCGCTCGTTTCTAGCTCGAGGGATTCACCGCACTGTCCAAGCAACACGATCAAAGATCATCAAGGTTTCTCTCGAGAGTTAAACAACGAATACCAGGCGGTTCACGAGCTAGCAGCCGGTCTCTAGGAGCCACTCATGGCAGAACAAATCAGTCCCACCCGCTCCAACCTGCTCGCGCGGCGCGGCTCGAGGCGTTTGGCGGTCCAGGGCGCGGATCTTCTGAAGCGCAAGCGCGACGCGCTGATCGGGGAGTTCTTCGCGCTCGTCAAGGAATCCCTGGCAGCGCGGGAAATGCTTCAACAATCCAGTAAAGACGCGTACTTTTCGCTGTTTCTGGCGAAAGCCTGGGACGGTCCCGAGGCGGTCGAATCCTTGGCGCTGGCTCGTCCGGTCGGCTTGGAGTTGGAACTGGAAGTCGAGAGCGTTTACGGCGTGAAAATCCCGAGGATCACGACGCCGGAGTTCTCCAAGGAATTGCCGTTCTCACCGATTGGAGCGGGGGCGCGCACGCTGGACGCCGCGACGCAATTTCAGAATCTCTTGGAGGCGATCATCAAAGTCGCCGCCACAGAGAACAAACTCCGCCGCATCGGTGAGGAAATCAAGAAAACCTCGAGACGCGTGAACGCCCTGGAACAGATCGTGATTCCGGGCATTCAGGAGCAGATTAAGTTCATCACCGACACGCTGGACCAGCGGGCACTCGAGGAAGTCACGACCTTGAAGCGGATCAAGGCGAAGATTGACCTTGACGAGGCGACCGCCAAGGGCGTCATTAGTGCTGTCAACGAAATCGGCGCTGGCTTGTAACAGACTCGAGGGTTGCTGCATCTTCAATATCTCTAACTCCATGCTCCTAACCCCCATGCCTCGAGCTGGGGGTTTTCGAGTTCAAAATGTCTATTCCTGAATTTGGCGTAGCCAAGTTTCGAGAGAAAAAGTGCGTCTCCTACGAGAACACGCTTCAAGCAGATTGTGAATCATCAGTACAGCCAAGGCTTTGGATTAAACTTTCATGGATGATTCCAAGCCAGATATTGAAACGTTCGATGTCTCAGAACGTCTCGAGTTACTCGATCAGATCTAGCAGAGTCTGGAAGTGCAGGATGCCATACCAGAATTGACGCAAGCGCAGAAAACAGAAATTGACAAACGGTTCGAGTCCTACGATGCTGGCTTGGCGCGGGGGCGTCCCTGGAAGAAGGTTAAAGCGCGTCTGATAAGACAACCTGCTCGAGACTGAGTTGCGGAGGAGAAATCCTGATCGGTTCGTGGATGCTATACGTCGTGACTCGAGGGTTAATCTCAACGCTTGCGTTTCCTCTTCGGCGGTAGCGGCAACGGAATCCCCCACATTTCAAGCTGCTCTGTTGCGACGCCCAACTCAATGAGCAACCCGGCGTCGGTGGCGTCTAATCCCGCCAGCGGCAGCAGATCCGGGCGTCGCTCCAAGGTGCGTCTCAGGGCTTGCTGGCGTCGCCAGGTGCGGATCGCGGCGTGGTTCCCACCGCGCAAGATGTCTGGGACGCTCACACCGTCGAACTCCAGCGGGCGGGTATACTCCGGGTAATCCAGCAGCCCGCTCGAGAACGAGTCGGCGCGGTGCGAATCCTCGTCGCCTAGAACGCCGGGAATCAGCCGGGTCGTGGCTTCGATGATGCAGGCGGCGGCCGCCTCGCCGCCCATCATGACGAAATCTCCTAAGCTGACCTCTCGAGTCACGAGGGCTTCCACCCTGGCATCGAAGCCCTCGTAGCGTCCGCAGAGCAGTGCCACGTGCGACTTCTGGGAGAACTCGAGGGCGGTGGCCTGTGTGAAACGTTCCCCGGCGGGGGAGAGCATGACGGTCTCGTCGGCGTTCAGGTTTTGGAGCGCCTTGGCGATGATGTCCACCCGCATGACCATGCCCGCGCCGCCACCGTAAGGCGTGTCGTCCACGGTGCGGTGCTTGTCGGTGGCGACATCCCGGATGTCGCGCAGGTCAAACTCCAGCAGCCCGCGCTCCACGCCTTTGCCAATGATCGCTTCGGTCGTCCACGGCGTTAGCAGTTGCGGAAAGAGCGTGAAAACCGTGAACTTCATTCGTCGAACAGCCCTGGCACGGCCGTCAGTTCCACAGTGTTAGCCAGAATCTTGACGTACGGCGCTTGCAGCGGCACCAGCACCTCGCGTTCCGCGTGACGGATCACCAGGATGTCCTGCGCCCCAGAGTCCAGCATCCGCACGACCTCGCCTAAGCTCTGACCATCCGGGCTGACGACCTCGCGCCCGATCAGGTCGTGATAGTAGTAGACGCCCTCCTCGAGCGGCAGGGCGGATTTCAGGGCGGAGACCTGCAAGCCCATCAGCGCCAGCGCGTCTTCCCGAGAGTTGACGCCCGCCAGCGTGAAGACTGGGATGACGTTGTGCATCACGACGTTCTTAACCCCTAGCCAGCCCCTAGATTGAACGAAGATTCGTTCTAAATCCAAAAGCGCCTCGGGGTGTCCGACCGCCCGCAATTTCAGCGCACCGTGCAGGCCGTGCGGTTGCGTGAACGCGCCGATCTCGATCAGGTCATCCATAGCAGGGACTCACTCCAGGACAGTTCAGGGCTGGCTCGCATCCTCGGCGTTGCCCGCACCAGCTTCGTTCGCGGCATCCCGGCTCGAGGCTCCGAAAACATCCACCTGCACCCGCTCGCGGGGTCCGGCGGCGGCCCTAGCAATCGTGCGAATTGCCTGAATCACCCGGCCCTGACGCCCGATGACGCGCCCCTCCTCGCCGTTTGCGACGCGAATCACGTACATGTCCACGGTCTCTTCGACGCTCACCGCGTCGGCGTTATCCACGACTTTGCGCGCCAGGTACTCGATTAAATCTTTGGTCATGGGGCAGAGTCTACAAAATATTGGCTCCAGATGCGCTGCTCCTGATGTGCTGCTCGAGTTGCGCCGCTCCAGACGGGCCAACCGAGCCTCGATGTGACTTCTACGCTTCTCACGGATCAGATCGGCTCCATATACTGTGCGAGTGATTCTTCCGATTCGCCTCTACGGTGATCCCGTGCTTCGTACGAAGGCTCGAGCCATCACCGATTTCAGTGATGTGCCCGCGCTGGCGGCTGACCTATTGGAAACGATGTACGCCGCCAGAGGCGTGGGCTTGGCGGGACCGCAGGTCGGGTTATCGAAGCGCATTTTCGTCTGGGCAGAATTTGATGACGAACAGGAGGAGGGCGAGGAACCCGTCTCCAAGGTCGTCGCGGAACACGTGGTTGTCAACCCGTTCCTCGAGACCCTGGATGGAGCAGTCGTGGACGGGCTGGAAGGCTGCCTCAGCATTCCCGGCATTTACGAGGAGGGCGTGCCGCGAAAACGGGCCGTGCGGCTGCGGTTTCAGAACGAGCGCGGCGAGGAAAAAACTGTGGAGCTGGAAGACTTCAATGCCAGAGTCGTGCAACACGAATTCGATCACCTGGAAGCGAAACTCTTCCTGGATTACCTGCCGGCCGAAACCGTGCAGCAGCATCGCCCCGAACTGGTCAAGATGCAGCTCGAGGCGAAGACATTCTTGAAGGACCTGAAAGCCGCCAAGAAAGCCAAACCATGAGGGTCGCCTTTTTCGGTTCGCCCGCCTTCGCGCTCCCGGTGCTGGATGCCATTCTGGAACGCTTCGAGGTCGTGCTGGTCGCTGCTCAGCCCAGCAAACCCGCCGGGCGCGGCTTGAAACTCACCCCGCCCCCGATTGCCGCCAGAGCCGTGGCGCTCGGCTTGCCGCTGGCGCAACCCAAGAAGCTACGCGATAACTTGGAGTTTCAATCCTTGCTGCGCGATACGGGCGCGGAGGTGGCCGTGACCTGCGCTTACGGCAAGATCCTCCCGGCGGGTTTGCTAGAGATTCCACGTCACGGCTTTCTCAACGTGCATACAAGTTTACTGCCCAAGTATCGCGGCGCGGCTCCGATCCAGTGGGCGCTGATCGAGGGCGAGACCCGCACCGGGGTCACGATCATGCAGACCGATGTCGGCTTGGACACCGGACCCGTCCTGCTTCAGGATGCGCTCGAGATCGCCCCGCTCGAAACCGCCCTGGAACTGGCACCGCGCCTGTCGGAAATGGGGGCGCGACTGATCGTCGAAGCCCTGGCAGGCATTCAAACCCTGCCTCGAGTCCCGCAGATTGATTCACTGGCGACCATCGCCAGACTGCTCGAGAAAGAGGACGGGCGCGTGGACTGGTCGCGGGAAACCGCGGCAGTTTACAACCGCTATCGCGGCGTCGCGGGCTGGCCCGGCTCGTACTGCCTGCACAACAGTAAGCTGTTAAAAATTCACACGATGCGACCCTCGCGCTGGGGTGGTGCGTCCGGCGAAATTGTCGGCTTCGAGGCGGGCGTGATCGTCGGCACGGCTGATACATCGGTCGAACTCTTGGAGGTGCAACCCGAGGGCAAGCCGCGCATGAACGCGCTGGACTGGGTGCGCGGGTACGGGATCAAGGCGGGTGCACGGCTCGAGTAAAACCGCAGCTCAGAGCGGGTTAAACAGCCTACCGCCCGCGAGCGGCCTCGAGCCAGATTGACCTTGGGGCTGCGAATCACGGTGTTATCGTGCCGGGTGTGAAACACGTCCTGCCGTTCCTTTCCTTAGCGACTTTGCTGACCTCCTTGCTGGTCTCCTGCCCTGATACCAGTCTTGACCCAAACGCCAGGGTTAACCTCGAGCCGCCCGCCACGACTGCCCTGGAAAGCGCCGAGACGCTGAGGCTGAACGCGACTGTGACTGGCTCAACGCTGCAAGGCTTGATCTGGACCGCCAGCGCGGGCAGCATTGACCAAGGCGGCGTTTTCATCCCGCCCGACGAGACCCGGGCGGTCACTGTGACCGTCACCAGCCGCGCCAACCGCGATAGTCAGGCGAGCGTCACGATCAACGTCACGCGCAGCGCCGGGCTGAGCGGCAAGCTGTACTGGGATAAAGACGCGGATAGGGCGCAGAGCGCCACCGAGCCACCGCTGTCCGGTTGGCAGGTGTACCTGGACCTGAATGGAAACAACACGCCCGATGACGGTGAACCTCGAGCCTTCAGTGACGGCCAAGGAAATTACGGGTTTCACCGCCTGAAAGCCGGAAGCTATCGGGTGCGCTACGAGGGGCATCTGGGCTACGGTGGCAGTTTGATCTCCAAGAACCAACTTGGGGTGCGTCCACAGATCGTTGGGGGAAGCGCGGCGACCCAGGGTCAATATCCATACATGGCGGCACTGCTCTTCAGCGGAGCGAGTGATCCGTACCTGGCACAGTTCTGCGGCGGTACGCTGATCGCACCGCAATGGGTGCTGACCGCCGCGCACTGCGTCTTCACCGATCAGGCTACTGTAGCCAACCCGACTCAGATTCAGGTCGCCGTGGACGCCACGCGCCTCGAGACCTCCATGACTCGCGTCAATCTGACGCAGATCATCCCGCATTCAGGGTACAACCCGGTCGGCAACAGCGACGATAACGACATCGCCCTGCTAAAACTGGCGCAGCCCGTGAACGCCGCCGCCGTTCCCCCGCTCGAGCCTGACCTCGCGGGATTGGCCGAGGTGGGCGTGCCAGCCAGCATTGTCGGTTGGGGTTCAGTCAAAGATGGTGGACGGTTCCCCGCCGATTTCCCAATAGAATTACGACAGGCAAAGGTACCCATCGTGGAGCAGGGCACGTGTCACAGCGTGTACAAATCCATCACTACGATCACGGACCGCATGATCTGTGCGGGGCTGGCACAGGGCGGCGTGGACACCTGCCAGGGCGATAGCGGTGGCCCACTCCTGGTCGCGGCGGGCGATGCACTACTGCTGGCGGGCGTCACCAGTTTCGGGAATGGCTGTGCCCGGCCCGGCACCCCCGGCGTGTACGCTCGAGTTTCCGAGTTCAGCGGGTGGCTTCAGGGTCACCTCGGGCGTGGGACGGCGGGTACGGCGTTGCTGCCGTTGACGAAGGGACAGCAAGGCGCGGTTTCCTTCGCAGTCCAACCCTGAAGCCCAGCGCCCCTTCAAAGCCGGATTTCGCCAAACCCTGCCCGCCAACCCTCGTCTCACCCAATCTCGAGCCAGGCGGACAGCAAGAAATCTCGAGCCTTCAGCCTGCCGCTCGAGATCTTGTTGTTCCCATCAAATCTTCAGGCGACCACAACGCTGAAAACGCCTTCTAAAAGCTTCTCCAGCTTGGCTCGAGTGAACTCGCGCTTACCCTCTAAGAGATGCCCGTCGTGCTCGTGGAAGTGCCAGTAGCGCCCGCCGCCTTGAAGTCGCAACTCAATCCCCTTCAACGGCTCGTGCAACGGAGAGACGCTGGCGACCACGACCGCCTTCCCGTCCGCCTGTCCGATGCTGACCGATTGCACCGTCGTTGGCAGGCTGTACTCACGGTCCATGCGGTAGATGTACTGCGTGAAATCCGATTCTTTATCAAATCGCAATCCCCTCACCTCGGCCCATTCGCGCATCCAGACGATCAGCTCGAGCCAGCGGTCGTAAATTCCGAGGTCAGTCATAGCGTCATCCTACCGGGTCTCTGGGTGTTGAGCTTGAAGGTGTTACTCGAGCGGATCAAACTCCCACTACTCGACACCTAACAGTTCAACCTCGAATACGAGGGTAGCGTTCGGCGGAATCACGCCGCCCGCACCACTCGCGCCGTAAGCCAAGTGTGGCGGAATCGTCAGCTTGCGTTTCCCGCCGACCTTCATGCCCTGCACACCCTCGTCCCAGCCTCGGATGACGTGACCCGCCCCGAGCGGAAACTGAAACGGGTCGCGCCGATCCAAGCTCGAGTCAAATTTGCGACCGTCCGGGAACATGCCGGTGTAGTGGACCGTCACGGTCTGTCCCGCCTTGGCTTCTGGTCCGCTCCCCACGCTGATGTCTTCAACCACCATTTCCTGATTCACGGTGTCTCCTTTATCAAAATCTCGAATTTCCAATCAGCCCCGAGCGCCCACAACCTACAGCCCACTTCCCTCTCTATCACTGAACCGCAACGAGTTCCACGTCAAAGATCAGCGGGCTGTTGGCGGGGATGACGCCGCCGGGACTTTGCGAGCCGTACGCCAGCTCCGACGGGATCAGCAAGCGGCGCTTCCCACCAACTTTCATGCCGGGAATCCCCTGATCCCAGCCCTTGATAACCTGACCCGCGCCGATCTGGACCGCGAACGGCTGACCACGATCGCAGGAGCTATCGAACTTCGTGCCGTCTGGCAGGTAACCCACGTAATTCATCGCCAGTGTGCTGCCCGCTTTGGCTTCGACGCCGCTCCCGACAGTGATGTCCTCGGTTTTCAACGCCGTGATCGTGTTCGCGGCGACCGGCTTGAATTCCGGCAGGGCGTCGCACATCGCCACCGCTTTCGCGGGTTGCGGTTGTTGCGAGACGATCAGCGCGACCACGGCGGCGATCACGACCAATAAACCAATGATGACAGGCGGTTTCACAGTTTTCCATGTTACCGCGTTTGAACCCATCATCTCGAGCCTGCGTATCTCCGGTGAACGCTGCAAGAGCCGCGTCTAAGGAGAACCTATGAACAAGTCATTGAAGATCGCCGCATTGATGGTCGTTTCCGCCGCCACGCTGGTCTTGGCTGCCCCAACGTTTTCGTTCACCACGAGCGCCAAGATGAACGCCATGATGAAGGGCAGCACGATTGAACTGAGCGCCTATCCAAAAGCCAGACTCGTGTTCAAGAGCGTTACCGGCAGCAAAGCCACCCTAGTCTACAAGGGTACGGACGCCAAGGGCGCGTTCAACTTTTACGCGGCCGCCTTCAAAGCCGAGGGTTGGAAAACCGGTGAGGCCATGATGGCCGGTGGCGAGACCATGACCAAACCAGCCGACACGATGACCAAGCCCGGTGACACGACCGCCAGCGGCGACACTAAGCCCGCTGACACGATGACCAAACCGGCCGACACGATGGCAGGCAGCGACACCATGAAGAAGGACGATGCCATGATGGGCAGCGCCATGATGAAAGACGGTACCTTCCAGGGGCATTACAACTCTGGCGGTCACACGCTGGGGATCAGCGTCTCCGTCAAGGACGGCAAGACCTTCGCCAATTTCGGCGTCAAGTAACCGTCGTTTACCAGTTCGACCTCGAGGGGAAGCAAAGGCTTCCCCTCGAGGTCGTTTAGCACAGGTTTCCTCATGAGCCTGTGTCAAAGGCGTTGTGATGGACGCAGTTTTCGTGCTACACTCTGTCACCAGTGGCGACCAGAAGCACATCCCTACTGCGTTCAGTCCGTGAACATGTACCCGCGACGATCTTCACGGTTGTCGTGGCGCTCGGTGTATTGCAGATCACGGCGCTGGTGTTGCTGACACTGTACCGCCATTTCGACTGGAGCTACCAGGCGGGACAGCAACGCGCCAGGGTGCAACAACTGCAACTCGAGGTCAAGGAGTTGCGCGAACGGGTCAAACTGAGTACCGACCCGGCGTATCTCGAGGGGCTGGCTCGGAAGCAGGGTTTCATCAAGGATGGCGAGCGCGTGATCGTGCCGAAGCCCTGACGAACTCTACCTGCGTCTCTCGAGGTCCGCCAAAAATTAATTTTTAACTGTGTTCTACTTGTGTGACACCGGGCAATGACAAGTATCGCCGCCACGCGATACTTGCGAATGCTCGTCCATCACGCGGTTTCTACAGCCTGCGCTCGCACCTCACTCGGAACAGCGTATCCAATTCGCTCAGGTCAGCGCCTCGTCCATCGTTCGCATCTGAATCTCGATGATCCGCGACCCGGTGGACTGCGTGCAAGCCAACAAGGTCGCCTGCGCCACGTCTTCCGGCTCGAGCATCCCAGACGCAGCCACGCTTTCCTCGGTGCGACCCTTGCCAAGAGCGAACTCGGTTTTCACGCCGCCCGGACAGATCACGCCGACTTTGATACCGTGCGGTCGCAATTCCTTGTCCAGCGCCTGCGCGAAACCGACCTGCGCGAATTTCGTGGCGCAGTAAACCGCTTCCCCGGCAAAGCCGTAAATCCCCGCCATCGAAGAGATCGTGATGATTGTGCCCGATTTCTGCGCGACCATTGCGGGTGCAGCGTGGCGTGTGAATAGAAACGTGGAGCGCACGTTCGTGTCCATCATCTCGTCGTACTCGTCGGCGCTGGTGTTCACCAGGTTCTTGTAATTCCCGACGCCAGTGTTATTGATCAGAATATCTAACTTCCCAAACGAATTGATTGCGGCTGCCACGGCGTCTACCGCCGTTTGCTCGTCCTTGGCGTCACCCTCCACGGCGACCGCCTCGCCACCCGCCGCGACGATGCTGGCGACCAGCTCATCCAGTCGCGCCTTGCGCCGGGCCGTCAACACCAGTTTCGCACCCTCCGCCGCCAGCGCCTCCGCGCACGCTTTGCCGATGCCTGCGCTGGCCCCCGTGATGAGCGCGACCTTGCCCGCCAGTTTCTGAGTCATACTGTCCTCCAGGAGCGATGCAGAACCTCAGAGGATTCACCTTCTAGATATGTTGAGATCGCTTGACGGAGAATAACACCGTCAGCCCAATCGCCTCGAGCGGCAGGTTTCAACAACGACACTCCGCAGGTGTTCCGCATCTCGAGCCGTGGAAACGACTCTTGAGATGGGTGAAGAAACAAGAAAGTCCCGTCAATGACGGGACTTGTATTGGTTGCAGGGACAGGATTTGAACCTATGACCTTCGGGTTATGAGCCCGACGAGCTACCAGACTGCTCCACCCTGCGGTGCGCGTTCCTCTCGGAAGCGGCAGTGAATGTATCACCGATTCAGAAGCCCGTCAAGTCCCACGCTCGCAGTTCTATCGCTGAGTCTCATCATACTTGGATTGGTGCTTATGGAGGCGGTCTCGTATACTTCATGGCAACATCCTGGGAGGTCACTATGGGCTTTTACGAACACCGCTTTTCGTTCGCTGGCAAAAAGGTACGCGACTACACGGGCGGTGCGCTGTACGACTTAGATAAGTTCGCGTTTCGCGTCAAACAGGAGTACGAAGCCGAAAAGAAATTCTTTGAAACCTTCAACGAGCTTGTGGAACAGGACGGCGCACCCGACCTGACCGCGCTGGTGATCGGGATGTGGGACGACGAGCAATTCGAGGCGGGTTCACAACAGATTGTCGAAGCGCTCGTGACTGCCAAGGACCGCCTGAAGGGGCTGAAAGCGATTTTCCTGGGCGATATTGTCGGCGAGGAATGCGAGGTCTCGTGGATTCATCAGAGCGACGTATCCCCAATTTTCAACGCCTACCCAGATTTGGAGATTTTCACGGTGCGCGGTTCGGAAGACCTGAGCTTCGGACACTTGTCGCACGCCAATCTGAAGCAGTTGACCGTGCAGAGCGGTGGCTTGAACGTCAATATCGTGCGCGACATCCTCGGGAGTGACCTGCCGAATCTTGAACACTTAGAGTTGTACCTGGGCACAGAGAATTACGGTGCGAACACCGCGCCGGACGATCTCGCGCCGCTGTTGCGCGGCGAACTCTTCCCGAAGCTGACCTACCTGGGCTTGAAGGACAGCGAGATCGCCGATCAAATCGCTGCCGTTGCCGCGAATGCCCCAATCCTCGAGCGGCTGCAAGTGCTGGACTTGTCATTGGGCACGCTCTCCGACGAGGGGGCGCGGTCACTGATGACGAGCGACAAGCTCCAGCACCTCGAGAAGCTGGATATTCACTATCACTTCCTGACGCCGGACACGCTGAACGACCTGAAATCGCACGTGCGAAAGCTCAAAGTGAAGATTGACGCGAGCGACCCGCAAGACCCGAACGACGAGTGGCGCAACGTTTCCGTCAGCGAGTGAAAACCTCTAACTTGCTCGTGATCGCACCCCCAGAAAGTCGTCGTGTGCGCGCCATTCAAACCAGCCTGCTCGAGCAAGGCTTACCACCTGCCAAGGTGCTGTCCTGGCTCGAGGTCGTGGATGGTGTGCCGCTCGAGAGGTTCGTGAATGCGGGGACGACTGTCAAATTGGATTCGCCGGGCGAAAGCTGGGAGACAGAGAAACGCTTCCTCGAGTTGGGGCTGGATACCCCCGACTCCGACGGCGCATACACGCGAGTCAACCCGCACGGTCTCGAGTTCGAGCTGGGGCGGCTGCTCGCGTCACGACAATGGTATCTGGGGTTCTGTCAGGCGCTAGAAACCGTGAAAGTGCAACTCGAGACGCTGGGACGCTCCGCGATGAACAGCCCGGATGATATTGCGTTGATGTTCGACAAGCGTGCCACGCACGCGAAACTTCTCGCGGCTGGTATCATCGTGCCGCCAGCTTTACCACCCGTTGCCAACTTCGACGAGCTGGTCGCTCGGATGGAAACCCTGGGCTGGTCTCGAGTCTTCGTCAAGCTGGCGCATGGTTCCGGCGCGGCGGGCGTGATCGCACTGGAAACCCGGCGCGGTCAGTGGCAAGCCACGAGTACCGTGGAAATGGCGGGCGGGCGGTTGTTCAACACGCGGCGATTGTGGAAGTACCGCGACTTGCCGATCATCAAAGCGCTGGTGAACGCCATCATCTTGCATCGGGTTCAGATTGAGAAATGGCTGCCCAAAGCGAGCTTCGCCGGTCGCATCTTTGACTTGCGCGTCGTGGTCACGGGCGGGGAAGCCAAGCACGTGCTGGTTCGCGCCTCGAGAGGGACGATCACGAACTTGCACCTCGGGAACGAGCGCGGCGATTGGGACGCGGTACGCGACCACCTCGGGGAGCGCTGGCTAACGATCAAGGCCACCTGCGAGGCGGCGATGCGGGTGTTCCCAGGGAGCTTGTACGCGGGCGTGGACGTGCTGGTGCAAACAGATTGGGCGCGGCACGCGATTCTGGAAATGAACGCCTTCGGGGATTATCACCGCAATGTCCTGGTGAACGGATTGGACACGTATGCGACACAACTCGAGGCGCTGGGCTGGGATTTGGGCGCGGTGACGGCGTGAAGTATCGTATGAAGTGCGGTGGCTCAAGGGTGTCGCTGGGGACGAGGGTTTGCCGTGGCAAAGGTGAGTCATGCTGAACGTCAACGAGATTATTGGGCAACGCGACGTGCTGTTCATCACCTTCGACAGCATGCGGTACGACGTGGCGGTGGAAGCGCTCGAAGCGGGGTTGACGCCGGTGTTGAAGAGCGTCTTGCCGGATCAGGGCTGGGAGTTGCGGCACACGCCCGCGACCTTCACCTACGCGGCGCATCACGCTTTCTTCGCGGGTTTCCTGCCGACGCCCGCCCGTCCCGGCAGCCACGAGCGCCTGTTCGCCAGCGCATTCAAGGGTTCCAAAACGACCGCCGACCGGACTTTTACGCACACTGAGGGGACGTGGGTCGAGGCGCTCGCGGCGCGAGGCTATCACACGATTTGCGTGGGTGGCGTGGGTTTTTTCAATAAGTTCGGCGCACTCGGCTCGAGTTTGCCGGATTTATTTGAGCACGCCTATTGGGCGTATTGGATGGGCGTTGAAAGCGATAGGTCAACCGAGGTTCAGGTCGGACAAGCCCTGCGGGTCTTGCGTGAACTGAACTCGAGCGAACGCGTGCTGCTGTTTCTCAATATCTCCGCGACCCACGCGCCGACCCGAATTTTCTTGAAGGGCGCGAAGCGTGAATCCAAGGAAACCCAAGCCGCCGCGCTGCAATACGCCGACGCGCAGCTAACACCTTTGTTCGATGCCTTCCGCGCTCGAGGTAGGGCGCTCTGTATTCTGTGCAGCGATCACGGCGAGGCGTTCGGTGAGGATGGCTTTGAGGGGCACCGATTGGCGCACGAGGTCGTCTGGAACGTTCCATACGCTGAATTTCTGCTTGAGGAAGACAGATGAAAACGATTCTGCCGATCACGAGTCAATCCGTCTCGAGTTTGCTTGATGTGCTTCAGGGCAGCCCGTATCAGGCGTACACCTACGCCTACCCCCACAAGACCGCCTACCGTCGCCTCGAGCCTGCCGTACCGCTGTCAGAAGCTTGGATGGGCGAGAACCGCTCGAACCTGTTCCTGTACGTCCACATCCCGTTCTGTGAAATGCGGTGCGGCTTCTGTAACCTGTTCACGACCGCCAATCCAGATCAGAGTTTGGAGAACGGCTTCTTGCGCGCCTTGGAACGGCAGATGCAAGTCGTCAAGGCGCAGTTGGACGCGGCGGGCGGGAACCTGCGCTTTTCCAGAATGGCGCTCGGCGGGGGCACGCCGACGTACCTGAACGAAACTGAGCTGTACAAGCTGTTCCACTCGCTCGAGACGACTTTTGGGAAACACTTGAAGCGCATTCCGATCAGCGTGGAAACCTCGCCCGCCACGGCGTCCTCGGAGCGATTGCAGGCGCTTCGCAAGAATGGCGTGACTCGAGTCAGCCTCGGGGTGCAGAGTTTTCTGGAAAGGGAAGTTCACGCCGTTGGCCGCGCCCAGAACACCGACGAGGTTCACCGCACGCTGGAGCGCTTGCGCGGCACGGGCTTTCCGACGCTCAACATTGATTTGATTTACGGGATGCCGAATCAGACGAACGCAACCTGGCTCGAGTCGTTGCGGGAGGCTCTGTACTACGAACCCGAGGAGTTGTTCCTGTACCCGCTGTACGTGCGCCCGCTGACCGGGTTGGACAAACTCGGGCGCAGTTGGGACGATCATCGCGTCGCGCTGTACCGCCGTGGCCGCGATTTTCTCTTGGAAAACGGCTACCAGCAATCATCCATGCGCGTCTTTCGCCGTCTGACTTCCGAAAAAGAATCAGCTCGAGATGTTGCCCTTGTACAAAACGACGGCGTGCAATTCGACGCGCAGCACGACGGCTTGATCGGTTTGGGCTGCGGCTCGCGGTCGTACACGAGGAGCTTGCACTACTCGAGCGAGTACGCGGTCGGTCAGAGAAATGTGCGTGACATCATCGCGGATTTCAACGCCAGGGACGACGCCTCGTTCGCGTTCGCCTCGCACGGGTTCCGCTTGAACGACGATGAGCAGCGCCGTCGCTTCGCGCTGCAAGGAATTTTCAATGCTTCCGGCGTCTCGAGGGGTACGTATCAACGGCGCTTTGGGTCGGATCTGATGAACGATTTTGCGCTGCTGACCGACCTCGAGACTCACGGGTTACTGGTTATTGACAGTGAAAGCTTGCGCCTGTCCGAATCCGGTCTCGAGCGCAGCGACGCGATTGGACCCGCCCTGTACTCGGCGGCCGTCAACGCGCTCTCGGAAGAGTACCAATGGCGCTAACGCACCCAACCCCCGTAGGAGCGAGACAAGCCTCGCCGTCACCATCCACGCTGACGATCCTCTATCGCGGGTTCCTCTCGAGCTGCAACTACGCCTGCTCCTACTGCCCGTTCGCCAAGCACACCGAAACCCGTGCCGAACACGAACGCGACGCGGCGGCCCTGGAACGCTTCACAGCTTGGGTCACATCCCGAGGCGCACCGACGCGGGTGATGTTCACGCCGTACGGCGAGGCGTTGACGCACTCGAGGTATCAACGCACGGTGAAAACCCTGTCGCAATTGTCACACGTTGAAAAGGTCGCCGTGCAAACGAATGGCTCGTGGGGCACGCGTTGGCTCGAGGGGGTCAACCTGGAAAAATTGGGTCTGTGGATCACCTTTCACCCGTCGGAGATCAGTCTTGAGCGCTTCGTCAGGCGCTGCACGGAGTTGCTAGATTGCGGCGTGCGGTTCAGCGTCGGCGTGGTCGGCATCCGTGAAAGCCTTGAGACGATTGAAACCCTACGCGCTCAGTTGCCGGAAAGCGTCTACCTGTGGGTCAACGCCTTCGACCGACGCGGACCGGGGTACTACCCCCCGGACACCCTCGAGCGGCTGACAGCGGTAGATCCGCTATTCCCGCTCAACTTACGGCGCTACCGCTCCAAGGGACAGGCGTGCCGGACGGGTCACACCGTCATCAGCGTGGACGGGGATGGAACCGCCCGGCGCTGCCACTTCATTGAGACGCCGATTGGGAATCTCTACGACCCCGATTTCGAGACGTGGCTGCAACCCACGCCTTGCACCAGAGGGGTCTGCGATTGCCACATCGGGTACGTTCACCTGAATCGCTTAGAACCGAGCGGCGTTGACCCCTACGAGTTGTTTGGAGACGGTGTCTTGGAGCGAATTCCGGTTTCATAGAGTTGAACGCGTCCTGAGGAGTCTCATTCGGTCAGCCTCGAGGTTTGCGCTTTGATAACTCGCTCGCGGGTGAGTTCAGGCTTCGACCAGCGGCGCGTACTCGTCGGGATTGTCGAAACCCGCCAGCCAGGCGGCGGCCGCGTGACAGGTCTTGATCGGCGGCGGCACGCGCAGCACGTAGTTCCGTCCGGTGCTGGGGCAAATTACCCAGACCGCCACGAACGCCTCGTCGCCGGGGAACGGGACGCGCAGCAACTTGCGTTCTCCGCCCGCGTCTCGGTCACGGTCCAGCGTTTCCGCCTCGACCTCTTCGATGAACCGCTCGTAGCCCATGCGCTCTAACTTGACGCGGCGCAACTCCTGATTTTCGGTCTCCATGATTTCAACCCCGCGAATCGTTTCGGGTTGAAACGCGATTCGGGCGTCCACGGGCACGCCGCGCCAGCGGAGCGGCGTGCTGGCATCCGGCAGTGCCGTGATGCCAGTGTCCGCCACGTCCACCCACGAACTGATCCGCAAGCCCTCTGGCAGCCGTGTGATCTGTTCGCAGCCCGCCAAGTCCACCTGAGACAGTCGCTCGAGCCACTCCGGGAGCGCTTGTAACCGCGTGCAGCCCCTGGCGATCAGATGCCCAATGCTGATTCGACCATTGTTCGGGAAGCGCTCCAAACCCGTGCAGCCCGTCAGGTCCAGAAAGCTCGTGTCCAGTCCTTCTGGCAACTCGAGCAGAGCGGTGCATTCGCGCAAGACCAGCGACCCAACATTGAGGTTCTCCGGCAAAACCAGCAAGTTCAGGCTACCGCTCAGATCGAGGCGAAACTTGACCTGAAGATCGTTGGGCAAGCTGACCAACCTCGAGTTCTGGGCGCTCAAATACTGACAGCGTAGACCATATGGCAGCGCCAAAAGATTCTCGCAATCAGAAATCTCGAGACTGGCACAGGTCAGATTTTCTGGCAGTTGACGCAGACGCTTGCTGCCGTGCAAGTCCAGGGTTCCGGTGACGCGCATCCCAGATGGGGCATTCCCGCCCAGGATCAGTTGTTTAGCCGCTTCGGGGGTATATGGGCTGGCGGCGGCTCGAGACTCAAAAAGGGCAGTGGCGATCATGGTTGACCTCGTGATGGGCGAAATGAATGGAATGGCTTCGTGTCAGGCGGGTGAACTGCTCTTCTATCTCGAGTTGGCAATCCCGAATCCAACGTCAGTCGCGGACGGTGCGAATCGCTTCCGGGCTGTACTCGCGTTGCATCCAGACACGGTAAACACCTGGTTTCAAACTGATTGCGCGGTGTTCCTCGTGAATCACAGCGGTTTCCATCAGGATTTCCAGGTACGTCTGAGCGCCGTGTTCGTAGAGTTTAGCGTGCTGGAAGTCGCGGATGCGGTGGCTGTGCCCGGTCAATTCCCCTCGAGCCAGCGTCACGCCGCTTCGTTCGACAGCTTGTTGTGGGAGCGTAGCGACACTGGCAATCATGACATCGCCGTGGCGGTACATCTGGGTTTCGGGTTGGGCAGCGTTTACTTTCAGCGTGTTGAGTGGGTTCATCGGGTCATCTTCCTTTCAGGTCTGCGGCTGTCCAACCGGAGTCGGTTTGGATCTGATTATGTTACCAGCAAAATAATATCGTGTCAATTCTGACAATCAAGCTTTGCAAACCCTCTATTCCACCCAAGTGGCTGTCGTAACCCTCGCGTCCTCCTTGACACCCGTTTCGCTCGAGGCTAAACTTCTGAAGCTGTCTGGTGGGTGTAGCTCAGTCGGTTAGAGCGCTGCTCTGTGGAAGCGGAGGTCGAGGGTTCGAGCCCCTTCACCTACCCCAGAAGGCTCGAGGGGACATCCCCTCGAGCCTCTTTTTATTGACCCTTTTCGGGTCTTGGTGTAGCCTGTTTCGGCTATCGGCTTGGTGCCCGAAGCGGACACCCTGACGTGCGAGGATGGCGGAACTGGTAGACGCCCTGGACTTAGGATCCAGTACCGCAAGGTGTACGGGTTCAAGTCCCGTTCCTCGCACCAGTAAAACAGCACCAGTAGAGCTGGACAGGTTTGGAGAGTTGACAATGGCAGAGTTGCTGGAACGCAGTGGCAATAAGGTGAAGTTCAAAGTCGTGGTTCCCGCCGCGAAGGTCAGTGAGGCCTTCACGGGGGTCATGAACGCGCTCTCTAAGCAGGTGCGGATTGATGGTTTCCGCCCCGGTAAGGCTCCGAAGAGCGTAATTGAGAAACGCGTCGGCGCGGAGTTCGTGAAAAACGAGGTCGCGCAATACCTGGTGGAACAGAATTACAGCGTGGCCGTGCAGGAATTGAAACTGATTCCGGTTCAGGCCAACGTCACGCCGGGGACAGTCTCAGAGGGTGCAGATTTCGAGTTCACGGTGGACGCAGAAAACTACCCCGAGGTCACGCTCCCCAACTGGGAGGGCTTCAAGCTCGAGGCCGCCAAGCCCAGCGTCGCGGCTGAGGACTTGGACAAGGCATTGGACGACTTGCGTCAGAGCCGCGCCACCTACGAACAAGTGGACCGCGCCGCCGAAGCCGAGGACATGGTGAACGTGGAGATTCTGGAGGGTGAGGACGCGGGAAAGACCTACCCGGTCTATCTGGAACGCGCCGAGGCGGGCGTGCGGAACGGTTTGTTGAGTCAGAACGTCGGGGCAGAGGTGGAAGTCACCGTTTCTGAAAATCAGGAAACCGGTGAGACGACGATGTTGAAAGTCAAGATCCTGGACATCAAGGAGAAACGCGTCCCGGAGATGAACGAGGAGTTCGTCAAATCCTTCCAACTCGAGGGTGTGGACTCGGTGGATGGGTTGAAGGAACGCGTCGGGAAGGACTTGGAAGTCCAAGCGGAACAGAAGGGCAAGTCTGATCGCCGCGACGAGTTCATCAAGCAACTCGGCGAGGGTGCGACTGTGGACGTTCCCGAGGTCATGGTCACGCGTCGCCGCGAGGCGATGGAGCAGGACCTGGCGCGTGATTTGGAGCAGCAGGGGATTACCCTGGACGCCTACAAGCAGTACCTCGGGGCGGAGGGTAAGCTCGAGGAGTTTGAGAAGGACTTGAACGAGGGCGCTCGCAACCGGGTGCGTAATGACTTGGCACTGGAACGCCTGTCCGAGGTCATGGATACGAAGCTGACCGATGATGAATGGAAACTGGCCTTGGACAACTACGCCCGCAGTAGCCGCGTCAGCGTGCCGCGCCTTGTGGAAGCGCTGGGCAACGATGGTGTGGAGAACTTCCGCGTGATTGCCACGCGTGATAAGGCGCTCGAGATGGCGCTCTCCAAGCTGGGCTGATCTTCAAGATTTCAGGCAGCGCGACGGATAAAACCGTCGCGCTTTTTTATCGTTTCTCGAACCCGAGCCGCAATGATTTGATGACCCCTCGAGCCATTTTTTGTGCTTGATCGTCTGGCAAACCGTCGAAACCCGGCGCGTCCAGCAGCAGCATCGCCAACCCGTGAACTCCGCTCCAGGCGGTCAGTGAAACGGTCCGCTCGTCGCCTTGGAGCAGCCCGGCGGCTGTCGCCTCGCTCACGGCGCGCTCCAGTACTGCCATCGCGTTCAAGCTCTCCACCTCGAGTTGATCGGGTTGCGTCGCATCGGTCAGGCACAGGTCGCGCCGGAACATGAAGCGGAACTCCACCGGGTGCGCTAGCGCGAACGTCACGTAGCGCTCGCCAATGCGTTCTATTCGCTCGAGCGGCTGCTTGTTGCTGGTGGCGGCCGCTTGCAACTCCTGGGTCAGCAGCGCGAAGGCCTCTATCGCCAGGGCACGCACCAATCCGGCTTTGTCGGCGAAGTGATGGTACGGCGCGGCGTGACTGACCCCAGCCCGGCGGGCGACCTCGCGCAGGGTGAAGCTGTCCACACCGACCTCGGAAGCCAGCGATCTGGCGGCGTCCAACAGGGCGTTTCTCAGGTCGCCGTGATGGTACGGAACGGTTTTACGGGGGGCGTCTGAGACAGAACTTGACACGCGAAAGATTATACTCTATCTTACTGCTGTCAGGATACTTGACACTGTAAAGATTGATTGTACTCAGGAATTGGCTATACCCAGGAATTAACTGTACCCAGGAGACGACCATGAGCCTACACGTGATTTTCGGAACCGGACCCCTCGGCAAGCACGCCGCCAGAAGCCTGCTCGAGCGCGGGCATTCGGTGCGCCTCATCAACCGCAGCGGCAACCGAGATGGCCTTCCCCAAGGCGCGGAACTGGTGCAAGGCGACGCCTCGAGACCCGATGAGGCCAGAGCGCTCGCGGTTGGAGCCAGCGTCGTCTATCAGTGCGCTCAGCCCGCCTACACCCGCTGGGCGGAGGAATTCCCTCAGCTCCAAGCCAGCATCCTCGAGGCGGCGACGGGCGCGGGCGCAAAACTGGTCGTCGCCGACAACTTGTACATGTACGGCCCTCCAAACGGAACAGCGCTACGCGAGGATCACCTGTACAGCGCCACTTCTAAAAAGGGAAAAGTGCGAGCCGCGATGGCCACGACGGCCCTTCAAGCGCACCGGACTGGCAAGCTCGAGGTCGCGCTGGTGCGCGGTTCCAATTTCTTTGGCCCCGAGGATCGTGTCATGCTGGACCTGATCTTCAAGCCCGCTGTGACCGGGAAGGGGTTGCAACTGCTGGGACGACTGGATCAGCCGCGCACGTTCACCTACGCCCCGGATTTCGGGCACGCCTTGGCGGACGTGGGTCTCGCGGGGAGCAGTGTTTACGGCCGCGCCTGGCACGTCCCGAGCAGCGTCCCCGTGACGCAAGCGCAACTGCTCGAGACGGTTGAGCGAGAACTGGGCGGCAAAACCAAGCGGCTCGTGGCGGGACCGCTGATGGTGCGTCTCTTGGGGCTGTTCAAACCGGATGTGGCTGAGATGGTAGAGATGATGTACGAGTGGACGAAACCGTTCGTGATGGACTCAGGGGACTTTAGCCGCACCTTCGGCTGGCAGGCGACGCCGCTAGAAATTGCGGTCCGCGAGACGCTGCTATGGGCACGAGGTCAGCTCGCAGTTCCAACCGAATCTCCTCGAGTTCCTGCCTGAACCAAGATTGTCTTGGCTGTGCGCTTTCGCACACCACCCAGACGAATCTCATGCGACCCCTCGACTCGCTTTCATCTCCTCCCTCGAGACTGAACAGAGTTCAGTGTTTCGTGGAGGTTCTATCGTGAGAGTACTCGGGCTAGCGGTGATTCTCGGTATTGGTCTGCTGGTCGGTTGCAACGACACGACCCCTCAACTTGCCAGTGCGGCCAGGGTTCTCGGGTCGCTCGAACTCGAGATCGGGAATGGGAGCGGTGCGCTGAAACCGGCTGGCACGCTTGCCGATAGCGCCGTGACCGTCACGCCGACCGCCTTCACCGTGCAGGATGCCAAAGGGGTGCGCTACTTCCGGGCTTCGTTTGATGTTAAGAACAACACCGCGACCGCCTTCAAAAATTTGTCACTCGTGCTGTACGCGCAGTCCGGGCAGAGCCTCGGTGGGACGGGCATCAAGTCGCTAAGGAACTTCGCTGAAGCTCCGATTACTGATATCAGCGTGGCCCAACGCATCAAGCCCGCGAACGGCATGACGAACGCCGTGACCGTGGACCCCAGCAAGGCAGACTTCCAGGCCTTCACAGCCGCCGAAGCCGCGCAAATTCAAACTGACGCTCGGGCCGCCACTATCATCGGCGCGTCCGACACCGTGTTGGAGTACGGTTTCACCGCCCGGAGCGGTTCGGCTCGAGGCATTGCGCCGGGCGCGACCGGGCAGATCACGCTGTCCTTCCGCGTGCCAAACACCGCCTCGGACGCGACCAAACCGAACCGCTTCGCGGTCACGTCGGTGGTTTACGACACGCCCGTCACCCGTGTCACGCGTTCCCGCGAGGAAACCGCCGCCAGCGCCAGCGCCCGAGCCGCCGCGATCACCGACCGCAGCAACCCAACCGAGGTCGTGCTGGTCGGGGCTGACACTGAAACCTCGAGTTGCTCGAATTGCACGGTCACGCGCCGCACCAACGCGGTCATCTCGAGCGCTGGGAAGAACCTGTTGGATGACTCAGCAACGGTCGGGTTCAAGGTAGAATCCGTCAAGACTGGGCTAGGCTTGCCCTGGGCGATGCGTTTCGCGCCCGATGGCAAGCTGTACTTCACCGAGCGCAACTCCGGCGTCGTGGCGTTGAAATCTCTTGACGTGGACACTGGAGCCGTGCAGAGCTTCACCGGCACCGCGCCTGTACGCGTTGAGGGCGAGGGCGGCGTGCTGGGATTGGCACTCGATCCAAGCTTTGCCACCAATGGGCAGGTCTACATTTGCTACTCGTACTGGGTTGGCGGTCAACAAACCAGCGATAATCGCCGCAACCGGGTCTCGAGATTCACGATTTCTGGGTCCACGCTCGGGTCGGAGGCGGTGCTGTTCGACAACATGCTCGGGTGGTCGAACCACAACGGTTGCCGCGTGGCGAACGGTCCCGATGGAAAGTTGTACATCAGCATCGGTGACGCGGCCGACTTCCTGCCCGGTCCGATCAAAGCCCAGGACCCGGCCGTGCTGGCGGGCAAAATTTACCGCATCAATTACGACGGTACCATCCCGACCGACAACCCGCTCTACGGTTCACTGATTGGGCAGGCTCGAGGCTTGTGGACCTTCGGGCATCGCAACCCGCAGGGCTTAGCCTTCCAACCGGGGACGAATGCGCTCTGGAGTTCGGAGCACGGGCAGAACACCCGCGACGAACTAAACCTGATCCTACCGGGCAAGAATTACGGCTGGCCAAGCTGCGTCGGTTCGCAGACCCTGGGCACGTCTCTGTCCGTCCCGGCGGACAGTACGACTTACAACTGCATCAGCTCGAGCAATCTGACCGCCAGTAACTATCAGCCCGCCAAGAAGGAGTACGACACCAGCGCCACCCTGGCGACCAGCGATATCGCCTTCGTCAAGTCGCCGCTCTTCCCAGAGTGGAACGAACATCTGTTGATGGTGACGCTGAAAACCGGTCGTCTGTACCGCATTGAGCTAAACGGGTCTGATTTCGCTAGGGATCAGGTTTTGATTGACAACACCTACGGTCGTTTGCGCGACGTAACGCCCGGCCCTGACGGCTTTATTTACTTCTCAGACGACAGCAGCCAGATTCGGCGGGTGATCCCACAATGACGCAACCTAAACAGCCGCATCAGCCTCAACCCTCGCCTCAGAAGAAGCGACTCGAGTACGTCAAGCCGAGGCTTCAATCGCACCCGAACTGGATTCCGATGACCGGACTCACCACGCCCGTCGGGCCGTGAAACTCGAGCGGCTGAATTCAGCCCAGCGCTAAAGATTTTGGTATTTGGTTTCCTCGTGTGGCGCGAATTCTGAAGCGCACCACCGAGTCATGATTTGCCGATGCGGTAACATCACTGATATAACAGCCGATTCGGGTCGGGTTTGACGCATTCCTGACACACCACGCCGTTACGCTGCTGTCAGAGGACCGCGATGATCAGACCTCGTTACCGGGATATCAAAGGCAACTCGACGCCCACGCCGCCCGTCTCATCGGTGTCACCTCGAGCCGACGATTGTCAGTGGCAGACGATCTCGAGGCGAGACGCCGCCGATTTCTTGGGGAATCCGCGCACGGTCAGCCTGATTCAGCCGTTCATGGGGCAGACCTCGACGATCAAACGCGCCGCCGAACGGCTTCAGATCAGCCCGCTCCGTATGTTCCGGGCGGTCAAGAAAATGGAAGAGCTGGAACTCTTGGTCGTGTCGCAGGTTGAAACTCGGCGCGGACGACCTTTGAAGCATTACCGCGCCAGCAGCGACGCGTACTTCATCCCGTACCGCGTGACCGGTGCGGACAATCTGGAAGACTTCCTGATGGCCCAAGACGAGCGCCTGCGTCGCGTCTTCATGCGTTCCTTCTCTGATTACCTGTTGGAAGTTTTGCACGAACAGGGCACCGATCCGGGGCGCGTGATTCGCCGCACCGAAGAGGGAACCTTCGTGACGCACAGCGTCGGCGGGCTGGACGACCCCAGGGGCACGGAGCGGCCGATCTTGGAGGGCGACGCCTACCTGGGTTGGAGCAATTACGCGATGCTGAAAATGGACTTGCAGCGCGCTCAGGACTTGAAGCGCGAACTGGTGGAATTATTTGAGAAGTACCGCGCCAACAGCGGCGAGCGCGGTTTTATCGTGCGGCTCGGGATGGCTCCGCTGCGCGAACCATTGATGGACCTGCTCGAGCGGTAGCGCCTATGACTGACGCATCTCTGGCGGCGCGGCGTCAGGAAGCCAGCGACCTGTTCAACGACGAGCGCTTTGAAGCGTATCTGGAGCGGATGCCGGGGCTGGAAACCGACGAGGCGCTCCGCCCGATGTGGCTGGCCTTCGCCGCCAGCGCCACCTGGCGACTCGAGCAGGTTGATACCGACGCCTGGCTCGAGCGGGCGATAGCGGCCGGGTTCGCGCAGCCTGAACTGATCCCAGAGGGTCTTCAGACGCACCCAAACTGGGAGGGTTTTGTGGTGCGAATGCGCGCTAACCTGCCGCGCCCGTGGGTCAGCCTGGGGCGATTCCCGGAGTTCAACACCGATACGCCGTTGTGGACGAAAGGGCTGAGCGCCGAACGTCTCGAGCGGCTGCTTCGGCTTTTACCGCCCGTGCAGCAGAGCGCCTGGGAGACGGCGAAACACCTCTTGAGCTGGACGCAACAGCGGTGGCGGCACGATGGCAACAACAATGCCGAAGACGCCGACGCGTTGGAACTGCTTGAGCGATCCATACGGGGCGAACGCTTCCGTTGTGTGGAGTACGGCATTCTGCTAGCGGGCGCATTGAACGCACGTGGCATCGTGGCGCGCACCTGCGCCCTGAAAATGCCCGACTATCACGCCGGAACCGGGCGCGGTCACGTCGTCACCGAAGCTTGGATAGACGAGCTGCAAACGTGGATCGTGCTGGACGGTCAGAACGGCGGCTATTGGGAATTCGACGGCGTGGCGCTCGGCGCTCGAGAGCTGACTGAACGTTTCTGGTCTGGGGCGGACGCGCCTGATTTCGTTCACCTCAGGGATGTGCCCTTGAACGACGCCTCGAGACGCTTCTGGTACCCGTATTTCGCTTATCCACAATCTGGCAGTGCCCTGTGGATTGCGCCCAGTGCGAGTCTCACCCCAGAGTTCCAGGGTCGCTTCGCGGTCGAAGGGCTGCGCGTCACCAGAGACGCCAGCCGCGTTTGGACCGACCTGAACGGCTTCGAGCTGGGGTTTACGCTCGCTGGTGAGAGACCCGGCTTGAAGCTGCAAAGTCCTCATCCCGCGTGCCAGGGTTTTGAGGTCAACAGTCAGCGCTTCGCCGGAAATCCCTCTACTATCCCGCTCGAGGGTTTCGTGGGCGAAATACGGCTCGAGGTTAGGGCTTACACAAATTTTGCGGTGCTGAGAGGTTCGGAGCTTGAACTCGAGTGGTAAGTCTAACCCGGAGACGATCTCGAGCGACCCCGCGCACTGACGTTCCACAATCCCCAGGTTTTATCGCCAGCAACCCCTGTCAACGCCGAATTGCTCGAGCCACACCGAACCGAAGTCGCGCCGCGTGGACGTGTTGAATTCCATTGGGAAGTCGTGACCGAGGTGGAAGACTTTGTTGCGGCATTGCAGTAGGAACCACCGCCTGTTTTGAGGATCGTATTGAAACGTCGTGACCGTCCAGCCGCGCCAGCCTGAACCGGCGAACTCTGCCAAGCTAAACCTGCCACGACCGATGGTAATAAATGCCGGGTAGCGGTGATCTCGTCGCCACGGGTCGCCCGCCAGCCCGCCGCAGCCTCGGCAGGCGATCACCCCGTTGGCTCGAGCTACGCGCTGCAACGCGCCACCCGGTCGGCGCAGAAAGACCAGCAGCGGGCGCGGCGCGTCCGGGTTTTGCGCCTCGTCCCAGCTCCGGGTGACCACCAGGCGGTCGCTCAACCCGTCCGCGTTCAGATCGCCCGCGATGACCCGCATGATCGCGTGACGCTTTGGAAGCTGGCGCGATATGGCGCTCAGGTCGGTTGCCTTTGAGGCGAATGCCTCCGAGCCAAACCACAACAGCAGCCCGATCAGGGCAATCTCGAGTTTCATCTGACCCAATCTTAGCTAGAATCTGAGCGCTCCGAGAATCGCGCTCTCCGCGTTCGGCGTCGCACTTCCCCAACCTGGCAGCCCCGTGGTTGGGACTGGGTTCCCCTTGGCTGCACCCGTGGCGCTGTCCGCCTGGTGATAGCCGATGGTCAACAACCCGCCATCCAGCGGCGCGATGCCGCGCAGCTCGGTGTTGCCGCCGCCCGCTTCGGTCGTCGGGTCCCAGCTTCCGACCAGCAGGCTCGAGTACACCAAATTGCTCAGGTCAGCCGTGTACACGCGGGCGAAGGCGTTCCAACTGGACTTGCCATCGGCGGGTTTCAGCATCTTCTGAAACGCGGTCTTGGTGGTGATCGTGCGCCGCCCGAGGGCCGTCACGTAGACCCGTCCGTCTCCATCCACCTCCAGGGATTGTGCTCGAGTCGTGTTTAGGTCTACCCAACCCGTGTTGGGGCTGGGCCAGCCGTCCAGGTTTGCGTCACTCGAGGGGTTGTTGGTCGGAATGTTCGCGCCCTCAGCCCATTCCGCCAGCCAGGTCGCGCGTTGCAGCCTGCCGCTGCCCAGCTCCAACTTGCCCAGCCAGGAGATATGAATATTGCCACTGGTCCCAGTGAACTGATTCTGAAAACCGCTCGCGCCCGGATTGGCGGCAATTTTATTACCGCTCCAGAAATTGATCACGTTGTTGCCGTGCGCCCGCGCCAGTGCCACCAGGCAACCGCCCGCGCAGGCGGCGGAGTAATCAACCGCCAAGTGATCCACGTACTGATCTGGGCTGGAGGTTGTGTTGAAGCCGCCGCCGGTCTTATCGGTCCGCTCCGAGTACAGTCGGCTCCACCATTTCAGTTTGCCGCTCGAGGTCATCGCCACGACCGCCGGTTCAAAATCCGGGTTGCCGCCCGGTAGCGTGGTTTGCGTGCCGTACCCGATGTACAGGTCGTTGTTGCGCCGATCCACCGCGATACCGCCGACCCGCTGGGTTTTCGGTCCCGAGATCTTGTAGCCCGTGTAGCCTGGCCCGCTCGAGAGGCAGGTCGCGTCGCAGGGTCCGGTGAAATAGTAATCGTCCGGGAAGGTGCCCTGGCGGTCGGTGCGGCCGTTGCCGTCGGACAGCTTCGCGTCAAACTGGGCTTGGGTCAGCGAACGCAAGCTGCCCCGGCGACTGGCTTTCATGACCACGGCGCTGTACTGTAGTGCCCCCTTACCACCGTCGTAACTCGAGGTTGGCGTGCCGTCCCACTCGCCGGTTACGCCCCAGTGCGCCGTCCAGTCTGGCACGACCTCGGGTTGACCGTTGACGCTCAGACGTTGCACGGCTGCCCATTGCGTGTCTATCGGCTTTCCGAGCGCGTAGACGACCTTGCCGTCGCCGCCGACATCCCAGGGTTGACGGTCCTTATGATCGCCGCCCGCGTCCACGTTGTACGCCCAGCTCAGCCCGCTCGGGGCGACCGTCACAAAATTGGCGTTCAGCTTGGCAAGGTAATAGCCGTCAGTGCTGCCACCGTCGCGGCTGCCGCTGATGAAGACCTCGGCGGTCGTCGCGCCCGGCAGGTTGCTGAGCCGGATGCGGTTCACGTCGCGCACCGTGCCCGATGGAAAGTACGCGGCTCGGGTGATCGTTTTCAGGTCGCTCGAGACTTGCAGCACAAAGCCGATGTTGCCACCTGAAGCGCTGTCAATCCCAGCCGCTCCCAGCAAGATTTTGGTCGTGGTGCTCGGGAGCCAATCCAGATTTTGCGCCCCGCCCCCGATCAGGAACGTGCCGTCTGACAGGGCGACCACGGCGTTGAAGCGTTCGTTACCGGCGTTTCCAGCGTACGTCACGAGGTTGCTGGTCGGGGCGCTCGGGGGAGGGGAGAGCGGCGGGGTGACAGGAGGGGGTGGCGTACCGGGTGGGTTGACCGGAGGCGTGACCGGCGGTGGTGCGGGCGGGTTCGTGGCATCGGTCGGCGGCGTTGAACCGGTACAGGCGACCAGAGCGGTCAGAACTGCCAGTCCGAGCTGTTGGAGGTTACGGGAAACCATGTTGCAGCCATTATCTCGAGTGGATTGTTCAATTGCCGTTCAATTTCCTTCGTGGCACTGTCGGGGACGCTACGGTCTCGAGAGGCGAGGTACAAAGAGCTTGACAAATGAGAGACATCGCGTCACAATGTCGCCATCCTAGGTGAGCTTCCCAACCGCGAATCATGACGCGACAAGGGAAGTTTGGAGGCAAGCGCCGTGCTGAGCAACCAACTGAAGGGCAACCTCGAGCTAATTCTGCTGTCCGTCATTGAACCCGAGCCGATTTACGGCGGCGAGATCACCCGCGAGGTCAACGCCCGCACCGCCGGGTACTTCGACTTCAAAGAGGGCACGCTCTACCCCGCGCTGCACCGTTTGGAGAAAGCCGGGTTTATCACCGGCAGTTTTCAATACCTGCCTAAAGGCGGCAGCCCCGTGAAATTCTACGAACTCACCCCCAGCGGCAAACGCGAACTGAATAGCCAGCGCAGCGCCTACGAGCGCTTCAACGCCGCGATGCGCGACATCCTGAAGCTGCCATGAGGGTTGCCATGACCCCTCTCGAGACCTATCTGAACCGCGCCACTCGAGGACTCTGGGGCAAACAAAAAGCTGAAATCGTGGCGGAGCTGCGCGGCAGCTTGGAAGCTCGCATTTGGAAATTGGAATGTCAGGGTTTCACGCCCCAGCACGCCCTCGAGACGGCGCTGGGTGAAATGGGTGAACCGCGTTTCCTGTCTGCTGGACTCTCACAGGTGCACACCATGCCAAGAATCTTCAAAAACACGCTGGCGCTCGGCTTATTCGCCGCGCTCAGCCTGACCGCCATCAACTCGGGCCGGGCCCAGATCGAGGTGGCAACTTTTTCCTCGATCTCGATCAAGGCTTTGGGAAACGTTGTATCCCTTTATCCGGCTTCCGGTCACTGGGAAGCCTATTACCTCAAGTTCGACAGCATCAAACAGAACCTCGAAGCGGCAGGAATTGTCGTGGACGACACACCGCAGAAACCGCTCGAGTCTTACGACCGCGCCAAAACCGTGCCTACCTTGCGTTTTACATTTCCTGGAAGCGCCAAAGCCACAGTCCTTCAAGCTTCGCCGATGTCCTGGAAAGACGACAAGGGAAACCTGATCTGGAGTAGTGCGGTGGAGCCGCCATCAGGCGTCTCAAAGCCAGATTTTTATCTGCCCTTCTGGGCATTCATGACCCAGATTCGCCAACGCAGCGGCCTGCCAGTTCAACTCACGGGTTGGCACAATCCAAAACTCAAAATTGGGTCAACCAGCTTGCAGATCGGCTCGGATCGGCTACCAGCCAACCCGTGGCAAATTTATACCTCTATCGCTGGTCGAGTCGCGCTGAGCAGTTTCCCGCAGATGCGCGGTTGGTTGTCTATCAGCACCTCGCGGACCCACGGGATTCGGGTTGACGCTCCGCCCGGAACCGTCTACGCCCTGGTCACGCCCTCAGAGAACCCAGACTATCACCACATTGACGCCGCTCGAGTGGCTGACGACGGCGTGCTGTACTTTGCCGCGCCGTACCGGGTTCTCGAGTTCGTCAAAACCTCTTTAGCGGTGGTGAGGGATCGTGCCAATGTTAAAAAACGCGGCTACGGCTCCTCGAGCCGCCCGGCGAAAGCATTACTGATTCGCATCTCGCCCGATCTGAAAACGAGCTTTGAACTTCCCGCCAGAACCCGCAGTGCCGCCCTGAAATAACTCGAGAGGAAAATCATCATTCGCACGAGAGTTTTCTTGCTCTCGTGCGTTTTCACTACCGTCACTCGAGTCTGCTTTACAAGTACCGCTCCAAGTAATCGGTGATGAGCCGGTACTGGCGTTCTTGCAAGGCGCGATTGGCGGAGCCGTGCCCCTCGTCGAAGATATCCACCTCGAAATCCACGCCTTCTACCCTGCCGGACGCCTCGAGTTTCTCGATGAATCCAGTAGCCTGATTCAGTGGGCAGCGCGGGTCGTTGCGGCCATGAATAATGAGCATTTTGGCTTGGAGCTTGTCGGCATACGTGATGGCGCTTCGCTCGCGCCACAGCTCGGCGTCCACCACGGGATCGCCCATCATGCGCTTGAAGTAATAGCCCAGTGCCGGGAGTAACCTCGAGTTGTCTTCGTAGAGCTGGTGCAGGTCGGTGATCCCGATGACTGGTATGGCGACCTTGAAGGCTTCCGGGTGTTTGACGCTGGCGATGAACGTCATGTAACCGCCGAACGAGCCGCCGGTGATAGCGATCCGGTCCGCGATCACGTCCGCTCTGGATTGCAGGTACGACACGCCGTGCATCACGTCTTGCAAGTCAGCGCCGCCCCAGTCTTTCAGGTTCGCGTCGCGCCAGGCGTTGCCGTAGCCGGTGCTGCCGCGAACGTTTGGCATCAGTACGACGTAACCGCGATCCGCAAGAAGTTGCGCCTGCGCGTCGAACATCCGTGGGAAGTGCGCGGTCGGACCACCGTGAACCACGACGACCGCCGGGAAGCGCTGCCCTGGTGAGCTGTCTCGAGGGGCATAGACGAAGGCGGGAACGAGTTGACCGTCAAAGCTCTGGTAACGCAGGTACTCCGGTTCGACGAACAGCGCGGGATTGAGCTTCCCCAGGTCGGCGGCCCGTAACACCTCGGCTCGGTCGGTCTCGAGGTCGTAGATGCCGACCTCGCTACGGTGCGTCGGGGACTGGTAGAAACTCAGCAGTTGTGTACTGGAGAGCCATTCGCCGCCGCTCGCCACGCCCAACGGTAACTCGAGGGTTCGGGGTTTACCGCTCACGGTCTCGTACAGGACGGGCGCGTAGGCGGCGTCCGCGTCGCGCAGACAGAGCAGCCAGCGACCGTCCGGCGAAAAGGCTTGCGGGTACTCGGCGATGCCGGACGCCCCGCTCAAGACCCAGCGCGTCGCGTTCGCGGCGGGATCGTGAATCCCGGCGCGCCACTCGCCGCCCGCGTCGGATTGAACCGCTAAGAGCGTCCCATCCTGACTCCAGGCGGTTGGAATGTCCAGCGATCCCGCCTCGAGCGATAGGATTTGGCGCTGCTCGGAACCGTCTGAGTTCATCAGGTACACGTCTTGATTCTTCGTGTTGTCGGTCTCGTTGGCGCTGAAGGCAATTCTGGAGCCGTCCTGGCTGAGCTTGCTGGCTCCGACGGGATTCTTGAAACTCGTGAGCTGGGTGGTTTCTAGGGTTTGAAGATCCAACCAGTGGAGTTGCATCTGCCCCGTGCGAGAACTCAACATCAGTAACCGTTCGCCGTCCGGGTGTGCCTCGAGCGCGATGTCCTGAGCGGTTGGGGTGCTGGTGAGCTGTTTCAGCTCCAGGGTGTCAATCTGCAAGCTGTACAGGTCGGCTTGCTCGTTGCCACGCTCGTCCTTGCCGAACACGACCGTGTGGTTGTCGCGCAGCCAGACCAGCCCGGAGCGCGGCGTGGCGGGCAGTTGACCGTCGCTGATCCGCCTAGACGTTTTTGTCGCCACCTCTATCACGTACAGCTCAAAGCGTCCGCTCGAGTTGTCGTAGTACGCCAGACGGGATTTGTCGTGCGAGAGCACGTAACCGAGGCTCGAGGAGAGGCTGACGAGGGCGCTGATGTCAATCTGGTTGAGCGGCATGAACCAGTATGGCACGAGCCGGATGACCCTATCGCCGCCGCGAGTTATACAGTCTCTCGAAACGGTATGGCCCAAACCGTTATAGCTCGAGGTCGCCTGATTTGAAGTGTTGCGGCTCGAGAGACTGTGTGGTTCCGGGTGATGGCGTGTTCCGAGCGACTTTCTTTAGAGAATCAGGTCTGCTTGAGTTCACCGATGCGGCGTAAACTTGGGGGTGAAGCCTTTACAAGGCTGAATTTGTCTGGTATAAAACACGAGGAGTTGATTACGTTGTTAGCAGAATTGATCAGCGTTGGAACAGAATTGCTGATGGGAGAGATCGTGGATTCCAACGCGGCGTACATCGCTCAGGGGTTGAAAAACCGAGGTGTCTTCATCCACTGGAAAACCACCGTTGGCGATAACCTGCCGCGCCTCCAGGAAGCCATCAGCCGGGCGCTGACGCGGGCTGACCTGGTGATTCTCGGCGGCGGTCTGGGACCGACCGACGACGACCTGACTCGAGAGGGGATTCTGGCGACCATCGGTGAGGAAGCCGTGGTGGACACCGTGTACCTGGAGCAACTGCGCGCCTGGTTTCAGACCCGTGGGCGTAGCTTCCCGGAAGGGAACGTCAAGCAAGCCTGGATTTCCAAGTCCACCGAAGCCCTGCCCAACCCGGTTGGTACAGCTCCCGGCTGGTTCACTCGAGTGCCGAACACGTCCAAAATTATTGTCGCCATGCCCGGTCCACCACGGGAAATGAAACGCATGTTCACCGATCAGCTCCTGCCGCGCCTCGAGCTGCCGCAGAACGGCTTCTATTACCGCACCTTTCGCACGGTTGGCATCGGCGAGTCGCATCTGGCGGAGCGCCTGGGTAGCTTGACGCAGGGCAGCAACCCGAGCATCGGCACCTACGCCCGGCGCGACGGGGTTCACGTGCGCGTCGCCGCCAGTGCCGCGACATTGGAAGAAGCGGCCGCCCTGGCCGCCCCGGTGGAACTCGAGGTGACGGAGCGCTTGAAGGGCTTTTTTTACGGCGTGGACGACGAGACCCTGCCGCGTATTATCTTGGAATCGTTGCGCCAGAAAGGTCAGACGCTGGCGGTCTTCGAGAGCGTGACCGGCGGGCTGATCGCCGACGAGCTGACCGACACGCCCGGTTCCTCAGAGGTCTTTCACGGCGCGGCAGTCGCGTACACCGTGCAGGGTAAGACTCGGTTTGGGGTGAGCGCTGAAACCCTGGAGCGGCACGGTGCGATCAGCGCCGAGGTGACACGGGAGATGGCGATCGCCGCCAAGGAGCGCTTCGGTTCTGACTGGGGACTCGCGGCGACCGGGGCGGCGGACGCGTCGTTGGGAAATGCGATGCCCGCCGGGAGGCTGTTCGTCAGCCTGGCCAAACCGGACGGAACGGTCGTGGACAGCCAACTGACGCTGGCGGGCGACCGCCGCACGATGAAGGAACGCGCCGCGTTCTTCACCCTCGGAGCCTTGTGGCGCGAAACGCTGCACCGGGAACTCGAGCCGTGACCCGATGACTCGAACCAAACCCCAACCGCAGTCCCGCTTGTTCTACGCAGCCTTCCTGCCACCTGAACTGCACGCGCCGATTATGGCGTTGCAGGCGGCGGTCAAATCCGGCTGGAGGGCGATCCCGGCGGCCCAGTTGCATGTCACCCTGGCGTTTCTCGGCGAGGCGAAAGACCTCACAATGGACCGCCTACTGGCGGTCGGGCGCGAAGTTGCGACGGCACAACCGCCGTTCACCGTGACCCTGCGCGGCACGGGCTTTCACCCGCTCGAGGGCAGCCCACGGGTCTGGTTCGTCAAGGCGGACGCGCCAGAGTTGAACACGCTTTCGCAGGATTTACAGGCTGGCTTGAGACTCGAGAATGCCGAAAAGTTTCAGGGTCACGTGACGCTGGCGCGGAAAAAAGAGGCGGGCACGAAACCGCCGACCACAGCGCTGAACCTGGCGTTTCGCGCGACGCAATTCGCCCTGGTACGAAGCTCCTTGGAGCGCGAAGGCTCCAAATTCAAGACGCTAGAAAAATTTTTCTTACCGGACACACCACTGTGATGACTGCAAATTCCTCCATAAGCCAGACCTCACCGAGCGATCACACCCTCGAGTTTTATAACAAATAGGCACTACACTAGGAGGCAGGTATGACACAGGCAGCCAAACGCAAAGAAGAGGCGCAAAACGCCGCAGAGGAACTCGGAACCGTTCAGAGTGGAGCGCAACGCAAGAAGGCGCTCGATACCGCGATGAGCCAGATCGAAAAGCAATTCGGCAAGGGCAGCATCATGCGCTTGGACGCGACCTCCAAGTTGAACGTGGAAGTCATCCCGACCGGCAGCCTCAGCTTGGACCTGGCTCTCGGGGTTGGTGGCGTGCCGAAGGGTCGCGTGATTGAAATTTACGGTCCCGAATCTGGCGGTAAGACGACCCTGTCCCTGTCCATCATCGCGCAATGTCAGAAGCTGGGCGGTACGGCCGCCTTCATTGATGCTGAACACGCGCTCGACCCGCTGTACGCCAGAGCGCTCGGCGTCAACACTGAGGAGTTGCTCGTCTCGCAACCAGACACGGGCGAACAGGCCTTGGAGATTTCCGAGTTGCTGGTTCGCAGCGGCGCGGTGGACATCGTGGTGATTGACTCGGTGGCGGCGCTCACCCCGAGGGCGGAAATCGAGGGCGAGATGGGCGACAGCCTGCCGGGTTTGCAAGCCCGATTGATGTCGCAGGCCCTGCGAAAACTGACGGCGATCCTCAGCAAGTCCAACACGACGATGATCTTCATCAACCAGGTCCGCGAGAAGATCGGCGTCATGTACGGCAACCCGGAGACGACCACCGGCGGCAAGGCGCTGAAGTTCTACGCCAGCGTGCGCCTTGACATTCGCCGCATGGGGCAACCGATCAAGGTCGGCAATGACGCGATCGGGAACAACGTCAAAATCAAGGTCGTGAAAAACAAAGTCGCGCCGCCCTTCAAGGAGGTCGAAGTCCAGATCTACTTCGGCAAGGGCATAGACCAGCTCAATGACCTCGTGAACCTAGCGGTGTCATTAGAGGTGATCGAGAAAGCCGGTTCGTGGTTCTCCTACAACGGCGAGCGGATCGGGCAGGGCAAGGAAAAGGTCGTGGAGTTCATCAAAGCCAACCCGAATCTCGAGGAAGAGATGCGTAAGAAGGTCTTCGAGGCGATTCGCAGCGGCAAGGGCGACACGATCGTCAAGGTCGGCGTCACAGAGGAATAAACCACACCGGAAAGCACGACCGGCAACCAAACTGGTCGTGCTTTTTGATACCCCGTTCCCGCTCGAGACCCTCGGTGTTCGTCAGGGTTTGGCGTGCCAAGCTCTGCCACGCTCGAGAATGCTAGGTACATTCCACGCACCGTGTAGGGGCGAACGACGGTTCGCCCCTACACCAACGTTCTTGCTCGAGCCATCTCAAACAATGACCCTCGAGACGAACGTCAAGAGCAGCTCGTTTCGCTCACCCGTGCTGGCTCGCGGAGAATGCCTCACCAGAAATTCAATTCATTTGGCGCTCGAGACATCGAACACGAAGTCTCGCAGCGCACCCATGACTTTGAGGCTTTTCAGCTTCAAGTCCTTGGGAACCTTGAAACCGACCCGGAACTTGGACGCCTGGTTGTAGGCCATCTGCGGAAATTCTTTCAGCCGTTCGGGCCGACCCACTTTGTACCACTCGCTCAACGCCTTGGAGATGTTGTCATCACCGTCCAGCGCGATGAACTCGAGGTCATTCTTCAGGGCTAGCAAGTAACGGGTTTGATTGGCGTTGATCGGGTTGCGGGCGCTAAAAGTGGCAATCAGGTAACGCTCGTTGGCTTCTAGCGTTTCGTTCTCCAGCGCCTCGTTGGAATACGTGACGGACTCGAGTTTCAGATCGAATTCCCTCGCTGGATAGTACGTCCCCGGCTTAGCGGCGACCGTGGGCGGAGCAGTGTACGAGTCGTTCGCGGTGGCGTATGGAGCGGGCAGTCCCTTGATGGCTTTGCTGAGGTCGTAGCGCAGCACGGGCGTGCCTGCCTCGTCATTGTTCTCGGCGATCAGTTTCGGCACAGTTCTACTGGCGGGCACGAGGATCGGGACGACGACATCAATTCTCTGCGTGGGTTTGAGATAGATGTTTAATTCGCTCGTGCTGCCTTCCCGAGCCAGATAATTGGCGTAGACGTGATTCACGTCCTTGGCGTCTACAGCCGTGAACTTCAGTTGATAGTTGGACAGGTTAGCTTCGACTTTTTGCGGGTTCTGAATCGTGGCGTGCAAGACTAGCAGTTTCTCGTCTCGTTTGGGCGCGTAAATCTCATTGCCGATCACGACCCGCCCAATTTGAAACTCGGCGCTCCGTAATAGAAAATTCAGCGGTTTCGTGCGCCCGAGGGTGTACGACTTCCCGATGACGCCCGCGCCTCCCGCCTGCTGCGCCGTGCCCTGCGTGTACAGGGTCGCGCCGGAGGCCGAGCTAACACTGAGCCTCCCGCCCTCGAGTTTCGCGGTTGCCCCGAGCGCCTTGGCGAACGCCAGGCCGTCCACGAAGACTTTACCGTTCTTTTGCAGCGTCTCAACGGTCGCGGTTTTGCCGTTAATCTGCACGGAAACGGCTTGCTGTGCGACGACTATCCCAACTGCGCCGCCCACGGCGACAAGCGTCCAAATCATCCAAGGTCTCATGCTGCTCACACCTCCAAGGTGGCTCAAAACTGTCCTGCAAGGTCTCGAGCGAGTGCGCAGTTTGACCCAAGCGGCGTCAAGTGGGCGTCAACTGACGCGGCTGAGCTGCCAGCGCCGACAGGGTTTCCGCTGGCACGCGCCGGGCGTAATAGCGCAACCGACCCTGGCGCTGAACTTCACTCAAGCCTCGAGTTTCCAGCTCGAACGCGGTGCGCCACCCCTCCAAGGCGGCTCTGGCGCGGCGCGGCTCGAGGGTGCTGAGGGTGCTGTAGAGCGCGGCGTGCGCCAGCCCGGTCTCGTGCAGGTACGGCTCCAAGCTGTTGGTGAGATTGGCAATCAGCGGCTCGAGGTCGGTCGTTTTTGAGGCTGCGCTCAGGTGCGCGACTGCGTGCAGCATTCGCGTTTGCGAGGTCGTATTGCGCTCCAACCCTCGGTCGGCCAGCCAGCCTCGCTGGGCTGGATCGGCGCTCAGCAGCGCCAGTTCCAGGTTGCAGACCGCGATCAGCGCCGCATCGCCGGTGATCTCGAGCCGCTCCAGGGCGCTCAGTCCGGTGGCGAAGAGGCCAGCATCAGATGAATCGGCGTTCTGTTCCAACGCCAGGGCCGCCAGGTTGAACTCGAGCACGGCGGCGCTGCGCGGGTCGTTCAATTCCAGGTGAATCGCCAGGGCGCGCTTCAGGCTAGCGCGCGCCCGTTCGGAATCGCCCACCCGTCGCTGCGCCAGACCGAGTGCGAAAGCGGCGCTCGCCATTGGTGGCAGGCTGCCGGAGCGCTCCGCCTCGAGGGTTGCCCGGCTCGCGTTTTCCAACGCCTGCGCCAGACCGCCCCGGAGCAGGTTCAGGTGCGCCAAGTTCGCACGAAGCTGGGCCAGACTTCCAGGGCTGGTGGAACGCTCGAGTTGCGCTATAGCTTGCTCCTGATGGCGCTGCGCCTCCGCGTAGCCTCCGAGTCGCACCGCGCCCGCCGCCAGGTTGTTGTGCAGGAGCGCCACGGACCCCGTTTCCCCCAGGCTCTGGGCGATTTGCAGCGCTCGCTGGAACAGCGGCACGCCCTGGGCTGGGCCGTGCAGACGGCTGGCGACACTTCCCAGGTTTATCAAGGCACGCAGCCGCAGCCCCGCCTCCCTGGAGGTGGCGGCCACCTCCAAGTACGAGACCGCCTCGGAGAACTGCCCCTCGAGGATCAGGCTTTGGGCCACGATCAGACTTGCTCTGTGGCTCGTCGCCGTGGATTGGCTGCTCTCCAGCACGTTCAGCGCCAGTTGCCGCGCCTCAGGGCGATTGCCGTCCTCCATGAGTTTCGTCGCCCTGACCAGCCGCACCTCGAGCGCCAGCGGATCGGCACTTTTTAACTGAAGGTCTGAGGTAGGCTGAGAACCTGTTCCCGCTTTGAGACGATCACCCCGCCCAATCCGTTCCGCGAGTTGCTGGGTTTCAGGCAGCGGTACCAGGTTCAACTCGCGGTTCAGCACGTCTACGCAATGCTCGAAAGCGCGAAGCGCCGCTGCCCGATCCCCGAGCGCGTCGTGCAAACGCATCACCTGACGGTGCGCCACCTCCGAAACTGGATCGTGCTGGAGCCAGCGACCCGCGACCTGCAAGGCTTCCAGCCATGAACCCGCCCGCTCGAGCCGTTCGGCGGATTGTCGCAGGGCATCGCGTCGCCACTCCTGAAGGCGCTCACGTTCCATGCGCAGCCAATCGGCGAACTCCGGGCAATCGTCAAACTCCAGTCCCTCCAAAAGCGTGGGTTGCGATTCGCTCAGGTCAATCTCGCCCCGTGTCAGTGCCCCCCGCAGCTCCATTAGGTCCACCGTGACCGATTCTGAAAACCGCAACGGGTCGCTCGAGGCGAAAACGTTCGTTAGCGGGTGCAGACGTTGCAAGGCTTGCCGCAAGCTCTGACGCGCCCGTTCCGAGGGTGCTTTTGTCCACAGTAAATCCGCCAGTAACGCCCTCGGGGTCGCCCCCTCGAGTGCCAGATACGCCAGCACACCCGCGAGCTTCCGGTCTAACGGAACCGTTAACGCACCGACCAGCTTGGGTGCTCCCAGCAGCCTGAGCCGCAAATCGCTCACGACGGCATTTTAGCTGTACGCGGCGGTATGACTGGTGATAGTGAAATGATCGGGAGGCTGGGCGGCTCGCTTGCCTGACGCAAGGTCTGCTATCCTTTTTTGCATGACACGGGAGCGTCTCCAGAAACCAGTGGTGACGCCGCACCGTCAACCCGAGGTGACGCCCCGGATCACGACAAAAAAGTGGCGAAAGGTTTGGCTGAAATAGATGCGGTGGAAGCGGTGGTTGATGCGAAGGATCACGATGGCAAGTTGACCAAAGTGCAAGCGGAGCAGGTCGCGGCGACCGTGAAGCGCAACAACCCGATTTTCACAAAAATCATCGTTCATTACGAAGTTGCGAAAAACGAAATTAATTACGAGTGGTTCGCCTCCAACGGCATTCGCAAATCAAACCGTAAGCCGTACACCGATGACCTCGAGCCAGCCGCGAATGAGGGAACAAAAGTGAATCCCTTCCCGCTCGATTGGGCGAAACCAGCCTCAGCAGAGTACCCAGCGATTTACATCGGTGACCGTCACGCGAAGGGCGGTATGTCACAGGCGGCACTGAAATCGTTACACGAGGCTGGGAAAACCGATAACGGCGTCGCGGTTCAGAAACTCGAGCCGCACAGCAGTAGCGTACTCTCGACGGGTGAAACCCTGGGTATCACGAGTCCGTGGCAGTTACGCGTTGGTACGACTATCGGGCCGCTCTCACCGGATGGAACACAAACGCCCGGTGGTGGTTCTATAAACGCGATCCTCGAGCGTTACGGTTTTCAGTCAACACTGGATAAGTTGCAGGGAGATCACATTCACGAGATTCAACTCGGTGGACAGGACGTGCTTGGCAACTTGTGGCCGCTCGATTACAAGATCAATGCCGGAGCGGGTTCTAAGATTGATAAAACGGATATCAACTTGCGAAGTGGTAAAACGGTCAAGGTGTACCAGTTGCGCCAATTCGTTAAGGCCAACACCACACGTCAAATCTGGTTCAAAATCAAATCTGTCAAAGCGAGTTCGTGATGGAAGAACTGTGGACACGAATCAAACAACGCCTCGCCATGAGCAACCCGGCGCTGCTCGCAACGCTCGCGGCAGGCGCGTCATCGGCTGAGATTGAAGCGGTACAGCGAGCGATCAACGTCTCGCAAGACGATCTCTTCGCGTCGCTCGAGCAGGTGAACGGACAGATCTCATCGGATGGGGCGTTTTACGAACGTTTCGTGTTGTTTTCAGCCAGCGAAATCGCTGCGAACTACGCCCTGATGAATGAAGAAGTCGTATCAGACCTCGTGGAATCCGGCGTTGATCTGGACGAAGGTGAATCCGTGGGACCAGTGAAACCACAAATCTGGAGCGCGGCTTGGATTCCGTTCGCTGGGGATGGCGGCAACTTTCTTTGCCTTGACACCGATCCAGATGAGGGCGGGAGCGTCGGTCAGGTGTTCTCGTGGTGGCGGGACGGCGCTGCGAACACATGGCTCACCGTGAGTTATCGCGCTTGGCTTGAGTCCGTGGCAGATGCATAATAATCCAAAGTGAACATCACCAAGCGGATTGATGCATTGGCGGACCGGATTGAAGCCCAGAAGTATCTGACCCTGCACGAAGTCAAGAGTCAACCGAGACTGAGCGCGGCGGCGATCACCCAACTCGAACACGATTTTGGGGTGACGTTGCCGCAGCCGTTACGAGACGTGTACAGCGAGGCCAACGGTTTCTTGCTCCGCTGGACGATGCGTCCAGACCTGCGCGGTCTCACCCGCGTCGTTGGGAAGGACGCCCAGTACGAGTTGAACCCGAAGAGTGCGAACCTCGAGTATCCGGAGGCGATAGTTTCTCGCTTTTTAGAGGTTATCCCTACCTGTCAACGCTTGAACTGCAACGCGTTGACCTTCTCCCCGATGCAGCGCCCCTGCTCGAGGCCACGTTCCACGGCTGTGCGAAAGTGAATGCCGCCGTACAAGCGGCTGATGCCCGCCTCGTTCGCGGCGTCCCAGAAGGATTTGAAGCCTCTCGGCTCGAGACCATCGTCGTCGTGGGTGTGATCGGTGAAGGCGTAGCCATCGCCCAGGAAGGCGGTTAGGACGGTGGCGGCCGCACCGGATTGGGTGCTGTGTCCGCTTGGGTATTCTGGGAAGGGCGGCGTGATGAGGACCGGCGTCCACTTCGGGTCAATCAAGCGTTGAATGTACGTCACGGGGCGCAGCAGGTTAAACTGGAACTTCGTGTGCCAGCAACCGATGAAGGCGTCTGCCACGGCAATACCCACCCGGGCGTAGCCCTCGGCCGTTATCTCGAGCGAGGCGTTCTTGTCGGCCAGGATTTCGCTGAGAATCCCGATCCAGTGTCCCGGCGGGGTCATGGACAGCATCGCGCTGTCGTCCCAGAAGGCGGCGATGGCACGCTGCTCCGGGGTCAAGCTCTTGGAGGTCGTGTAAACCTCGAGCGCCTCCTGGTAGAAGGGGCTGCTCGGGTCGGTGCTGAACGGGACGGGGGCGGGCAGGGCGCAGGTGTCGGCGCTTTTCAAAACGAACGGACGGTTCGCGCCCCAGCCTGGCAGGAGCGGAACCTGCTGCAAACCCAGCGTTCCGGTCGGAACCCAGTCGGACGGCTGGCTGGCTTTCGGGTAGGACAATGGAAACCCGAGGTTTTCGATTTTCGCCCCGCCATCGGTTTGCGCCCAGGCTAGAACCGCCGCCGCGACCCTCTGCCCGTACTCGAGGCTGCGCCCGGCGACCTCGGCGGGGACGCCCCCGGCGACCTCGGCTTGTAAGCGCTCGACGGTGAATTCCAGGGCGCGCTGCCCGGTTGGACCGGTGTTGCTGAACAGAGCGCTCACGGCCGCTGACAGGGCGGCGTTGACGACCACCGCGTCGTCGTAGGTCGCGCCGGGGACGGGTTGCGGCCCACCCGCGAAGCCGTTCAGTTGCCCCGCCAGGGAGCGCAGTTTCGCAGAGCGGGCCGCGACCGCCTCAAACAGCGTCACGCCCAGATACCCGAAGGCGCGACTGGCCACCGGCGGCGAGTACGTCGCCGTATGCCGTACCAATTCCAACGCCAAGTCGTACCATTCCCTGGTCACTCCGGCTGCCAGACTGGAGCGCGGCATCGCCTGCGCCAACTCAGTGACTCGAGGTGTCGGGCGCGGCGGCGGGCTGGCTTTCGCGGAGAGAGCCAGCAGCGTCAAACCGAGGAGCGGGAGAATGGCGACTCGAGGGTTCATGATTCTTCTTCTTTCACAGAACAGGTCCCCGGCCTGTCCCTCATCAATTTTCTCGAGCGAACACTCGATGAAAAGTTATTCGCTCGAGGGTAGCGTAGGCTTTGTCAACGCGCCCGATTGAAAGCTCGTTCATTTTCTATTTTATTTGCAGGCGGCGGGGGCCGTCTGCGCTTTGACACCCTTGCAGAGCACGTCCTTGGTGATCCATTTGGCATCCACGACCACGTTCAGATTGGCTTTGGTGATGGCGATAGGTTTCAGGAAGACGCTGTTCATGCGAATCTTCTTCGGACCCTTGCTGAAAATCAAACGCCCAGGAATCTGCTCGAACTTCGTGCCCTTGGCGAGGAGCAGGGCAATTTCCGCCGCGCGCTTCCCGAGGACTCGAGCATCCTTCCAGACGCTGACCGTTTGCGTGCCGAGCGCGATGCGGTTGAGCGCACCCAAATCTCCGTCCTGGCCAGAGACCGCCACCTTACCTGCCAGACCGGCCGTGGCCAGTGCGGCGACCGCGCCACCGGCCATACCATCGTTGCTGCTCATCACGGCATCCACTTTGTTGGCGTTTTTGGTCAGGATCTGTTCCATGTTGCGCTGGGCGACATCGGGCTTCCAGCCGTCGGTCGCCTGCTCGCCGACAATCTTGATGCGGCCAGCTTTGATGAACGGATCGAGCACTTCGCGCTGACCGTTGTAGACGAAGGTCGCGTTGGGGTCACCCAGATCACCGCGAATAAAGGCGAAGTTGCCGCTCGATTTCACCTTCAGGATTTCGCGGGCCATCGTGCGTCCGACCTCCACGTTGTCAAACGTCAGGTAGAAGGCGCTCGAGTCTTCGATCAGACGGTCGTAACCCAGCACCGGAATCCCTGCGGCTTTCGCCTTGGCGATGGCGGGCGCGATCGCGTCTTTGTCCACGGCCAGCACGATCAATGCTTTCGCGCCAGAGGCGATCAGCGAGTCAATGTCGTTCAATTGCTTCTCGCTCGAGGTTTGCGCGTCGGTGCTGACGTACAAGGCGTTGTCCTCGGCCAGTCGGTCTCTGATCGCGGCCTCGTCGGTGTGCCAGCGTTCCTCCTGGAAGTTGCTCCAGCTCACTCCGATGACTGTGCGATTGTTCTGCGCCTGTGTCATCGAAAGCCCGAGACCCGTGACTGCCATTAAACCCAAACCCAACGCTTTCCAGTGACTCATAGCATCTCCTCGAGGTCAAGACGGTGCCCTCTCCCTGGCCCATTTTTTCTTGACTCCTAGAGTTTATTGAATGATTGATCTTGGAGATGTTTAGGTACCACACCGCCGATAATCATCCCCAGCACATCGTCCTGGGACACGTTGTTGGTGGCGGCCGTACCGACGACCTTACCGTTCTTCATGACCGTCACCCGGTCCGCCAGATCGAACACGTCGTGCAAGTCGTGACTGATGAGGAAAATGCCGACCCCTTCGGCTTTCAGCGCCTGAATCAGCTCGGAGACCTTCTGTGTCTCTTCCGGCCCGAGGGCGGCCGTCGGCTCGTCCATAATCAGTACCCTGGCTTTGAAGTACACGGCGCGACCAATGGCGACCGTCTGGCGTTGACCGCCGCTCATGTTGGAGACTGGCACGCGCAGACTAGGAATTTTCACGCGCAGCCGATCCAACACCTTTCGGGCCTCGACCTCCATCGTGTCCTCGTCCAGTTGAAAACCCTTGCGCTTTTCGCGGCCCAGGAAAATATTGGCGACCGCGTCTAGGTTGTCCGCCAGCGCCAACGTCTGGAAGATCGTTTCGATCCCGTAGCGTTGGGAGTCCTGCGGGTTGTTGATCTGCACGTCCTTGCCGTCCACGCGAATCTGCCCGGAGTCCGCCTTGTACGCGCCCGCCAGGATTTTGATCAGCGTGGATTTCCCCGCGCCGTTGTGACCCAACAAGCCCACGACCTCGCCGGGGAACAGGTTGATGCTGACATCGCTCAGCGCTTGGTTGCCACCGAAGCGCAGGGACATATTGTTCATTTCGATCAGCGGCGTCATTTCAGGCTCCTTCTGGCCACGACTGTGTTAAAGAGCACCGCCAGCAGCAACACGATGCCTAAGACAATGTTCTGCCACTCCGTGGGAATCCCCATCAGCACCATGCCGCCCTGCAAGCTCGAGGTCAATAAGGCTCCCAGGGCCGCGCCGATAATCGTGCCGCTGCCGCCCGCTAAGACGGTTCCACCGATGACCGCGCCCGCGATGACCGTCAGCTCGAGATCCTTGCCGAGATTCGTGGTCGCGGAGTTGAGACGGGCCGCTTGCACGGCTGCCCCGAGGGCGGTCAGAAAACCCATCAGCATAAAAATGTACACGGTCATGCGCTTGACATTGATGCCCGCCAGGAGCGCCGCCTCGGGGTTGCCGCCGATCGCGTAGATGTACCGCCCGAAGCGAGTGGACCGGGTCATCCAGTTTAAAAAGATCAGCACGGCAATCGCTATCAGCGTCGGAATCGGGATGCCCCTGGGATCGCCGGTGCGCGGATCGTTGTACGAGTTCATGGCGAACGCGAAGCCGAACACGAATAGCACCATCACGCCTGTGACCAGGATTTCGGCCCAGATCGGGCGGACGCCGAAACCGTTGAGTTGACGCCGCTGACGGCCTCGGATCGCCTGGTAAATAATCAGCCCGATACCGATGGCGCAGACCACCCAGGTGGCGGGTGCGCCGATCGAACCGCCACCAATCTGTTGAAAGGTCGGGTCTGGCAGCGGAATCGTCCTCCCGGACGCAGCCACAAAGGAAGCGTTTCTGAAAATCAGCAGTCCCGCCAGCGTCACCACGAACGACGGGACGCCCAGGTAGGCAGTGAACGAACCGGTGAAGGCACCGATCAGCGTCCCGACAAGACCGGCTACGATCACCGTGATCCACCACGGCCAGCCCAGCCCGAGCGATTCGGATTGCAACAGCGCCAGCGTCATCGCCGTGAACCCGAGCACGCTACCGACCGACAGGTCAATCTGCCGGGTGACGATCACCAGCACCATGCCACCGACCATGATGCCGACGACCGAGGTTTGAATCGCTAGATTGAACAAATTCTGTGCGCTAAAAAAGGAACCGGGCTGCTGAAAGGTCAGCGCCTGAAAAATAATCCAGACCGCCACCAGGGCCGCCAGCATCGCTAACTGACGGATGTCCACTCCGAGGCTCGAGAGTCCTGGGCGATTCGTTTCTTGTATTTTGGCGGTCGTTTGCATGCTCATCCCTCATAATTGTCCCCGGTTGACCCAACTGTATTGAGCTGAGCTATCGGGATCTGTAGACTCGAGGCTGAACCAGTTCGCTTCACTCGAGGGGAATTTGAAAAGGGCGAGCACACGTCTGACCGCGTGCCCGCCCAGGTTCAGAATGGCTTTACTTGCAGACGGCGACCTTGGCCGCGTCCACACCCTTGCAGAGGACATCCTTGGTGATCCACTTGGCGTCCAGAACGACGTTCAGGTTCGCCTTGGTGATGCCGACCGGGGCCAGCAGCACGGCGTTCATCTTGACCTTCTTCGGGCCGTCGGCGAAGGTCTTCGCGCCGGTGACTTTGCCACCCTTGGCGAGTTCCACGGCGATTTCGCCAGCGCGCTTCCCGAGGGCACGGCTGTCCTTCCAAACGCTGACGGTCTGCGTGCCCAGGGCCACGCGGTTCAAGGCTCCCAAATCGCCGTCCTGACCGGAGACCGCGACCTTGCCTGCCAGACCGACTGCGGTCAGTGCGGCGACCGCGCCACCGGCCATACCATCGTTGCTGCTCATCACGGCGTCAATCTTGTTGGCGTTCTTCGTCAAAATCTGTTCCATGTTGCGCTGGGCGACATCGGGCTTCCAGCCGTCGGTCGCCTGTTCGCCAACGACCTTGATCGCACCGGACTTGATCGAGGCGTCCAGCATCTCGCGCTGACCGTTGTAGACGAAGGTCGCGTTGGGATCGCCTTGGTCACCACGGATGAAGGCGTAGTTACCCTTGGGTTTGACCTTGAGGACTTCGCGGCCCATGATGCGCCCGACTTCCACGTTGTCAAACGTCAGGTAGAAGGCGTACGGGTCCTCGATCAGACGGTCGTAACCTAGCACCGGGATGCCTGCGGCTTTCGCCTTAGCGATGGCGGGCGCGATCGCGTCTTTGTCTTGCGCCAAGATGATGAGCGCCTTGACGCCCTTGGCGATCAATGCGTCAATGTCGTTGAGCTGCTTTTCAGCGCTGCTCTGGGCGTCGGCGCTGACGTAATCAGCCCCGGCTGCGGTCAAGGCTCCCTTGATGGCGGCCTCGTCGGTCTTCCAGCGTTCCTCTTGGAAGTTGCTCCAGCTCACACCGACCGAGGTCTTCATGGTCTGAGCGTTCGCCATCGTTCCCAGGTACACGCCACCGAGCAATCCCAAAGACAACAATCCAATCGCGCCTGCTTGCCACTTCTTCATACAACCTCCTCAGGTTGGTAGAGCCGAACAGTTTTCGAACGAATTTTCTTTCAAACGAATCTTCACAGCAGATTTGCCCAACTGGTTCTCGAGCGATTCACCCCATGACTTTCCAGGACAGGGTTCTCAGAGGGTGCAGCGAACAGGGTGAACGACGCATCATAACGCATCCAACCCGGCCTCGTGGCCATCTCTGAGTTCGTTCGTTTTTCGTACAAACGCACCCTAGCCTGCTCGAGTTGCCGCTGTCAAGACCTGGGGATTTCTTCTCATCAAACGAAAGCCCGAAGTCGTCCCTGAACGGCTCAAACCCCACGAATCGAAAGCAATTCCCGAAATCTACGCCGACCCCTCGAGCCGTTGCGAAGTTTGCAGAATGCGGGGTATGTTTGTTGGATCACCGAAAGAATGGGAGTCACAATGCGAGGGCTGGCGGGGGAGAAGACCCTCTTGAAACGTCTGAATCGGGCCGCGATCCTGCGCCTCGTCTGGGAGAACCCTGGCATTTCGCGGAGCGCGGTTTCCGAGCGTATGGGAATCACCAAATCCACCGTTGGGCAACTCGTGCAGGAGTTAGAAAGCGAAGGCTGGCTCTCGAGCGGGCAGACGGATCTGGGCAGCAACCCAGGGCGACCCTCGATTCCACTGACCTTCAACCACGGACGCTTCGGCATGATCGGGGTGGAACTCGGTCTGGACGCGATCAACGCGGTCGCCGTGGACCCCTACGGCCACATCCTGGCGCAGGCGAAATTCAAGGGCAGCACTGAGCTGCCGGTAGCCCTGAAACGTTTGAAACAGGCGCTCGGCAAGCTTCGCGCCGATCCCGCGTTGCAAGCTCGAGACCTGCTCGGGGTTGGCGTCGGCGTGCCCGGTCCGGTGGATGTCAGTCACGACCTCTTGCTGTACGCACCGAACCTGAGCTGGAAGAACCTGCCGCTGAGCGCCATGATTCTGACCGAACTCCCCGAACTGCAACATGTCTACGTGGACAACGACGCGAATCTGGCGGTCTTCTCGGAGTACATGTTCGGCGCTCACAAGCACAGCTCGGATTTGCTGTACCTCTACCTGAACAACGGGATTGGCGGCGGGTTGATCCTGGAGCATCAGCTTTACCGTGGTCAACGCGGTTTCGCCGGAGAGATCGGCCACATGACGATCCTGCCGAACGGAACCAAATGCAGTTGTGGCAATCACGGCTGCGCCGAAACGCTGTGCAGTTGGCGCGCCGTGAAAGCCAACCTGAAACGAGAACTCGGGTATGACATGAGCGTCTCCGACACCCTCGAGCGGCTGAGCGCGGGCGACCCGCAGGTGCGCCGCATCATTCACAAGGCGGGCGTGTATCTGGGGATTTTCCTGGGGAATTTGACGAATATCTTTGATCCGAAGCTGCTGATCGTCGGCGGACCGATCGCCGATCTGGGCGCTGCTATCCTGGGACCGGCGCTGAATGAGATGCACAAACGCATGTTCGGCACGGAGTTTCGGAACGTCAGCCTAGAGCCGTGCGCCTTCGGCGAGGATGCCTGTGCGGTTGGCGCGGCCGGGTATGCCTTTCACGAATTGCTCCAGAGCAAAACCAGTGACCTGCCCACTCTGCGCCCATAAAAAGCCCGAGATAAATTTCTGTCTCGAGCTTTTCAAGTTCTTAGGAACATAATTCTCGAGGCGTGGCCGGGCAAACGTCGTGCAGATTGCAGGCATCAGCGTTATGGTTTGTCCCCTACGAGTTCGTGGGACTCGAGCGCAGGCTGGCGGTGGTATCGGAGTGTCACTGCGAGATACATTAATGCGAGCTACGACCGTCAGGAGAAATCTCGCGTTGATCTCACACACCAATCCTTAAGCGGACTGAATCAATCTCAGCGCACGCCGAGCAGCAGTTCCACGGTCAGTTGATCCAGCCGTTCTAGCCCCGGTCCCCTTGACCCGAGCGCCGCGCGGTCAAAGCTGTGCGCTTTCAGGGCGGCGGCGTTGTCCTTGGAATAGCGCCGCGTGAACGCCGATAGACGCTCGTCTTTCAACTTGTACGCGCTGATGATGGCTTGAATTTCTGCGTCGGCGTTGAACTGGGCCGCTTTTTCTTTCAGAATCAAATAGGTGCGCATACAGCCCTTGGCGAACTCCCAGACACCCGCCTCGTCCTCGGTGCGCAGGGCGTGCGCGTCGAAGTGGCGCATACCGCTATAAGCCGTGTCTTCCAAGAGTTTCACCAGCAGAAACGCGAGCTTGATGTTCTCCGCGCCGAACCGTAAGTCCTGATCGAAGCGGCCCATCTTTTGATCGTTCAGATCAATATGAAACAGCTTCTCGGCATCTATCGCTTGGGCGACGGCGTGAACAAAGTTCAGGCCAGCCATTGTCTCGTGCGCGACCTCTGGATTGACGCCGAACAGTTCGGGCGTATCCAGCGTGGCGATGAACCCGAGGGCCGCGCCGACGACCGGCAGATAAATATCGCCCCTGGGTTCGTTCGGCTTCGGCTCCAAAGCGAACCGGTAGCCGTATCCCTGGTCTTGGCTGTAGTCCGCCAGAAAGTTCAGCGCCTCGCGGAAGTAGGAGAGCGCGTCCAACGCGTTGCCGCCCGCGTCCACCTCGGCTCCCTCACGTCCCCCCCAGAAGACGTAGGTCTTCGCCCCGAGTTCCGCTCCCAAATCCATCGCGTGCATCGTTTTCTGAATCGCGTAGGCGCGAATTTGCGCGTTGGCGTTGGTGAAGGCTCCGTCCTTGAAGGCGGGATCGCCAAACAGGTTGGTCGTGGCCATTGGGACCTTCAACCCGGTTTCGCTCAGCGCCGCCTTGAAACCCTTGACGATGTTGTCGCGCTCAGCGGGTGTCGCGTCTATCGGCACGAGATCGTTGTCGTGCAGGTTGACGCCGTACGCCCCAAGTTCTGCCAGCTTGCGCACGATGTATTCGGCACTCAGGGGCGCTCGAGTCGGATTGCCGAAGGGATCGCGGCCAATGTTGCCGACCGTCCACAGACCGAAGGTGAATTGGTGCTCGGGTTTAGGTTCGTACGCCATGACAACCTCCGGGAAGCGCCTGTGAATGGGTTTGTAAACTGATCTTACTTAGCTTAAATCTGGAATCAACCCCTGTCAATCCTGATTCCAGACATGGGTTTGCCTCGCTCGGCCGCAGCTCGAGATGCCCCTGGCAGAATAATCAATCTAAAGATCCAACCCCATCAGTCTCGAGCGATGCGTTCCAGCCCTTCACGCCGGTTAGTTTCACGCGTCTCGAGGTTGAACAATAGAGTTTGCAGCGCTCGGTCGGTGAACACGGAATCACAACTCCCGGACACGCAGGCTGTACTGAATTCGTCTCGAGCGACCCTTCGGCAAATCCAGATCCCAGAGTGGCAACATGGCGCTGCTCTGAAATTGCCTCGAGCCGTTCCAGTCACTATAGACAGGGTGCGTCCAGAGCATGGTTTCTCTGGGGAATTCAAATTCAATTTCCAAGCCCAGCCAGTCGTCCACGATGCCCGCTTTTAGGGCGTTTCGGTGCTCGCGTTGACTGCTCAGGTTGCCCGCGCGCTTCCCGTTGACCAAGTAATAGCGGTCAGGCGCGGTGTCGGTCAGCAAACCAAAGTTCCATTCAGAACCAAAGCGCGTCACGATGTCCCACTCGCCGTGGTTCTGAATCCGGTACTCGATTTCTAGCTTGCCCTCCTTGGGTTTCAGTCGCACGGCTTTTTTGATTTCCACTGCGACCGGCACGCCGCCGGGCCCGCGCACCGTGCCGGTGCGAATCAGCGTCACGCGGTCGCGGTACTTCCCGGCTGAGAACGCGCCGGTTGTGAAATCGCCCAGCTCGAGGTACGTGCCAGCGGCGAACGCTGCGAGCGTCGTGTCCTCCGCGCCGATGAAGTGATCTATCAGGGCGCGACGCGGGTACGGGCTGCCAGGCGCAGTAAAGCTGTCCAGCAGATTGACGGCTTTCGGGCGGTAATCGAACTCGGTGATGCTGCCGCCGTCCCTGGGCTGAAAGTACAGGTTCATCGTGTGCGCCTCGGCGATCACGTCGTCCAGCCCGTCCAGGTCTAGGTCGCGGTAATCAATCTCGAGCCAGGCGTACTTGCGCGGTTCCAGGATATTCTCAGCGGTGATTAGGTTTCGGTACGCGTTGAAGCGCAGGTAATTGGCTTGCACGCCCGCGCTCCAGTACGGAATGCCGGTCTGGGCGCGCCAGAGGTGCTGATAGGCTTCCTCGGGAACGCGAAACACGGCGTTCAGTTTGGAAGAGGCGTAGGCGGCGCGTTTGTGCAGGTGATTCGATTCGGCGTGCTGAAGAATCAGGCTGCGCCAACTCGAGCCGTCCGGGGCCAGGGCGCTCGGCAGGTAGACGAGTCTCTGCGGGTCGCGCACGTCCACGGCATTGGACAGTAAGACCGTTTCGTGGGTTTCCAAGAGATGCAGCAAAGCCTCGAGCCAGACGGGGTTCAGGTCTTCCGCGTTGAGGATCAGCGTAACGAAGGCCTCTGATTCCAAATCAAGTTTTTCTAGGGCTTGGCTGGCGGGTTGCTCGAGGTTCGGGCGTAGGCTGGCGATCAGTTTCAGACGTTTGCCCTGTTCCTCTGTGGTGTAGACATCACTCTGACAACCCTCGGGGAACTGCTCCAACGGGAGCGGCACGAACTCGAGTCCCGTGCCCGCGATCAGCGCGGGTAGGTGTGGTTCCCAGGCGAACTCCGCCAGGTAAAAGCCTCGAGCCTGCACCCGGAAGAGCCGCTCCAAGGTCGCCCAGTGCGTGTTGATCTGCGCGGTGGCATCCTCGCGGGGAATCGTGCAGAGGAGAGGCTCGTACATCGCACCGCACAGGTGCTCGGCCCTGAATTTCAGCTTCTTGATTCGGTCCAGAAACTCTGGTTCGTTCGCCTCGAACCATTCCAGCAGCGCCCCGGAGTAATGCAGGTTGACGCGCAGTTTCGGGTGCGCCTCCAACGCCGCGATGATCGGCTGGTAGGCGTCAGAAAACGCGCGGCGCATCCCCTCCTCGAGATTGCCGCAGGGTTGGTGGTGATGGATCAGCAGGGCGACGTGCAAGATTTCAACTCCGAACTGTAGGAATTTCCCACCGAACATGGTCAGCAGCTCGAGTGGGATGAAGGCTTTGGGATGCAAGATACTCTGTCAGCGCTTTTCAAAGCAAGTCAACCCCTGCCCCGTGAAGGCCGCGGTAAACTCTGAGCGTGCCGCGATTCGCTCACATCAACGGTCAACTGATTCTTGAAACGGAAGCGCGATTGTCCGTGTCTGACCTGGGTTTGCGACGGGCGTACAGCGTCTTCGAGTTCTTCCGGGTGGACGATGGCGTGCCAGTATTTCTGGAGGATCACTTGGAGCGATTCTGGCGCTCCTGCGCGATCCTGGAACTCCAACCGCCGTGCGATGCGGCGGAACTCGAGACGCGAATTCTGAGCCTGTTGCGGGCTAACAGGGCTGTACTGAGCGGCGTCAGTCTCTATCTGACGGGTGGTGACTCCGAGGACGGTTTCACGCCGACCACGCCAAATCTGGTCATGCTCGAGAAAGCCCGCACGCCGCACCCGGCGGAGGCGTACACCCGTGGCACGAAGGTCATCACCTATCAGCACGCGAGAGAACTCCCGGCTGCCAAAACGACCGATTACCTGACGGCCGTGCGCCTGAATGCCTCAGTGCGAGCGGCGGGTGCGACCGAGGTGATCTTCACAACCGCGACGCACGCGCTCGAGGGGGCGCGGGCGGGACTGGGCGTGGTACTGGCGGACGGGACTGTGCTCGCTCCGGTGGAGGGCGTGCTGGAAAGCGTCACCCTGGAGCGGGCCTTGCGACTGGCTCGAGGGTTCACGTGGGTGGAACGCCGGGCCATCACTCTAAAAGAATTTGAAACCGCGCCGGAACTGTTTCTGACGAGCGCCACTCGAGGGGTGATGCCAATCACGACGGTGGATGAACATCCGGTTGGAACCGGCAAGGTTGGAGAAACTGTGACGCGTTTGATGCGTGAACTCGAGGCGCACCGGGCGGCGTACGTGAACGCGCGGCGAACGACTCCCTCGAGGTAATGGCTTTTCATGTGCAATTGACTTAGCTCGAGGCGTCACGATTGCCCGCGACTGCGAGCGCAAATTCGATTGCGTTCGGCTAGCTTCTCGAGAAGGGTTTCGTTTGACTCGAGGACTTAAGAATTCACCAGCATCTTTGACGCGTTAATCTCGAGCCTCCAGCACGGTACAGTGCAGGTCAGCTTCCCAATTCCTCGAGTGAATCGCGGTTGCCACGGATCGCTGGCTCGAAGTCAGAATGTTCCGGCGCTCACGGCTTGATATGCTGCCCGCCATGATTGGCAAACTCGTGATGGTGGACATTCCCGGTCCAACCCTGGACGCGGAAACGCGAGCGCATCTGAGGCGCTATCGGCCCGGCGGCGTGATTCTGTTTCGCAAGAACATCGTCTCATTGGAACAAACCAAAGACCTGATCGTGGAGCTGAGGGATTTACTGGGGGATGACCTGCTGATCGCAATTGACGGCGAGGGCGGCGGCGTCTGGCGCATGGGCTTCCTGCCGCACGCCCCGAGCGCCATGAGTCTGGGCGCGACCGACGACGAGGGCCTGGCGGCGGAGATTGGCGCGATGGTGGCTCGAGGCTTACGGGCGATGGGGTTCAACTGGAACTTCGCGCCGGTGCTGGATGTCAACAACAACCCGCAGAACCCGGTGATCTCGGACCGGAGCTTTGGTGAAAACCCTGCCAGGGTTGCCGCGCTCGGGGCCGCTTGGGCGAGAGGCTTGATGTCGGAGGGGGTCGCGCCCTGCGCTAAGCACTTTCCGGGTCACGGTGACACGGCCCTGGATAGCCACCACGCGCTGCCCAGCGTCAATAAGCCGCTCGAGCTGTTGGAAAGCTTGGAGTTCGCCCCGTTCAGAGAAACCCTGGCTGACATACCCAGCATCATGACGGCCCACCTGATCTACCCGGCGCTGGACACGCTGCCCGCCACGCTCTCAGAACGCATCCTGACGGGTTTGCTGCGCCAGGAGTGGGGGTACGACGGTGTGATCGTGACGGACTCGATGGGCATGGCTGCGATAGATCAACACTGGGGGCGGGGCGAGGCCGCGACGCTCAGCCTGCTGGCGGGCGCAGACATGCTCGAGGGGCTGGGGAGTCTCAAATCGCAGGTGGCGACCTTCGAGGCGTTGGAAGCCGCCGAGCGCGACGGGCGAATCAGCCAGGCCAGAATCGAGGTTTCTTTAGGGCGGTTGCGGCGGCTCTCCGAGCGCTTCCCGAGTGTCACGACCCACTACGACTCGAGCCAACTCGAGGCGGATATACGCTTAGCGCAACAGGCCTGGCGGCGCGGCATCACTGCCGTGGGCGAGCCGCAGGTTCCCGCTCCCGGTTCCGCGATCACGCTAGTTGCCGCCGCCGAAATTCCCGGCGAGAACGTCGCAGAACTTGGGATCAGCGGCGCTTCACTAACGACCGTCTTGGAGGGTGTGTACCGGGTCAATCCCGTGCTATACCCACTGCGGCAACCGCTCGAGGCCTTATCGGCGGTCAGGGCGGCCAGCGCCAGGGGAGACACGATTGTCTTCGCCAGCACCAGCCGCCACCGTCTCCCTGAAGAGGCGAGACACTTAGCGTTCGAGGCGCGACCCAAGCTGCATCTGGCGTTGTGGAACGCGTACAGCGTGGCGGATGTGCCCGCTCCAGCGCTCGTCACCTACGGGTATCGTCCCGAAGCGATGGCGGCGCTTTTGGAGGTCCTGCGGGGCGCACCAGTCCTGGGTCACGCTCCGGTTCAACTCGAGCTGCCACCGGATTGAACTCGGTAGCACTAAACCTGGTAGCCCTGGGCTTAGTGGCACAGAACCTTAGTGGCACAGAACGTGGAGGGTCGAGCGGCTCGTTCTAGTTCCCACTCGAGCGGATGACGATTTTTTGAGCTTGGACATAAACCCGCCCAAACTATAGCCAGACGCCGGACATTTTCAGGAGTCTGATTCACCGCTCGACATCAGAGGTGCTTTGTAAAGGCTGGCTCAAGATCGGTGAGAGCTTGGTCGTTCTGGAAACCCAAACCTCAGCGCGTTATGAAACCTCTTCTAGACAATGGTCTCGAGACGTTGGTGCCGTTGACTAAAGGTGCCATTTCGGTCGGCGGATTGGGGGCTGTTTAGCTGTCCGGGTTGCAATTTAATACGCCAAATGTGTTAGCATTTTCGTAGGCGAACAGCCAGCGATAGATCCAGTGAGTGACGTTTTCACCTGCCTTGCAGCGTGGAAGCGATACCAAGCGAGTCTGTCGGGCGACGACGCCTGCAAGGAGAACGCAATGAAAAAACTCGCAGTGGTGGCTGCTCTAACGCTCGCGCTCGGTTTGGGTGCAGCGGTTCAAGGACAGCAGAAGATTACGGTCTGGACGGACTTCGGTGGCGGAGAACTCAAGTGGATTTCCGATTCCGCCAAAGCCTTCGAGGCGACTCCAGCCGCAAAAGGCGCGAAAATCGAAGTGGTCTCCGTTCCGCTCGGTGAGAACCGCGACAAGTTCATCCAAAGCGCTCCCAAGGGCGAGGGCCCTGATCTGATCGCCACCATTCCCCACGATCAGGTCGGACAGTACGCCTCGGCGGGCGTGCTCGAGCCGATGGATAAGTATTTAGATGTCAAGTACAAGGCTGATCTGGCCGCCAGCAGCATTGACGCCTTCAATTACAAGGGACGCGTTTTCGCGCTGCCCATGTTCGGTGAAGCCGTGGCAATCGTGTACAACAAGAAGCTCCTGCCGGGCGGCATCCCCAAGACCTGGGACGAATTCATTGCCACGGCCCAGAAGCTGACCAACCCAGAAAAGCAGCAGTTCGGTTTTCTGGCCCCGATCGGCACGCAGTACCACATGCACGGCTTTTACAAGGCGTTCGGAGCGTATGTCTTCGGTAAGAACAAGGATGGCAGCTTCAACACCACAGACATTGGCTTGAACAATGCTGGAGCCGTCAAGGCTGCCCAGCTCATCAACGACATGCGCTTCAAGTACAAGCTTATCCCGGAAGGTGCGGAAGACGCGGGCTTGCAGGAAGACCTCTTCAAGAAGGGCAACCTGGCCATGTGGTTGAACGGACCGTGGGTCATGAGCGGCGTGCGCGATGCCAAGATTGATTACGGTATTGGCCTGCCCCCTCGCCCAACTGGAGCCGTGGCTGACTTCCAGCCGTTCCTCGGCGTGCGCGGCGTGGTCATGAACGCCTACAGCAAGCAGAAGAGCGTTGCCAGTGAGTTTGCCAAATTCTTGATTCAGCCCGCCCAGCAGATTAGCCTCAACAAAGAGGGCGGTCGCCTGCCCGTCTCCAAGAGCGCCGTGCGCCAACTTGGTAAGGACCCCGTCGTTGCAGGCTTCGGTGCCGCCGTCGCTAAGGGCATCCCGATGCCGAACGTCCCAGAAATGGGTCAGGTCTGGGGACCGTGGGGCGACGCGTTAGGTCTCTCCATCAAGTCTGCTACCGCCGACATCGCTGGTTTGCACAACAAGGCCGTAGACCAGATCAAGGCTGCGATCAACAAGAAGTGATTCGCCTAGAGTGAGTCAAACGCGCCCCACCCCACAAAGGTGGGGCGCAACCGTACAGATTCGTTAAACAGAGTTGTCAAACACAGGCACACGACACCAGGGCTGCGATAAGCTCGTTCAGTTTCACACCGTTAGCCCTTTGCTGTGACCAGGCTTCTCGTGCGGTCAATACCCTGTTTTCGTCATCTCAAAAGCGGACGCTCAATGTCCGACACAGACCTCGAGCTATCTGCAGTTCTGGCAAGACTTGAAGTGATCTGACCCGATCAGGGTGGTTCAATAAATTTGAGAAATGGTTTGTATGAAAGCGCGTGGTTTTTCTCGAGCGGTGCAGCGGTCAGACTGGAGGAAATTATGGCGATGATGGCGGCAAAACCACCTCAGCGGCAACCATCGTTCGGGTTCATGGGGTTGGGTTCTAACAAACCCCCTGAGGGTACAGCAGGGGCGTTCTTTGCCATTGCGCTGGTGCTGGTGATGTGCGGGCTGAGCCTGTTGATTGGGCAGACCGTACTGAGCGCCGTGCTGGCGACCGCGCCAACCTCGCCGCTGTGGCTGCTGCTGATTTTCGTGGTCGCCGCGCTGATCCCGCTGATGCTGGTTGCGGTTCGCATCTTTCCCTGGTTGACGAACTGGTATTACCTGCTGCCCGCGATTGTTTGCCTGTTGACCTTCACGGTCTACCCAATCGTCATGACGTTTAGTTACGCGTTCACCAATTTCAATTCACAAAATAACAACCGTCCCGATAGCACGACCGAAGTGAGCGTCAAACCCGCGTCGGAGAACAGCTTGAAGTTGCAAGCCGACGCGAAACTCGAGACGCTGGCGTGTCGGAGCGCGGGCTGCGTTGGTGAGCCGTTAGAATTGCGTTCCGACTTAGAACTGGGGCGACCAGGACCCACCGTTAGCGCCTTGAAAGCGGAGGGCGATACGATTTTCTTCGCGCAGCCGATACCGGATGACACGACTAGGGTGCGCCGCATTAATCCGGTCGCCAATATCGGTTTCGGAAACTTTCAAGATATCTTCAGTAAAGCGGGCGTGCAACTGACGCCGGTGTTGGTCTGGACGGTCATTTTTGCGATCAGCACGACGGTCTTGAACGTGATCGCCGGACTGGTGCTGGGAATCCTACTGAACAATAAACGCCTGAAGTTTCGCAACCTGTACCGCTCCTTGCTGATCTTGCCGTGGGCGGTTCCGGGCGTGATCTCGATTCAGATGTGGAAGGTTCTGATGAACCAGAACTTTGGTGGCATCAACCGCCTGTTAGGGTTGTTCGGGGCGCTGCCCGTGCCGTGGCTGACCGATCCGTTATGGGCGAAGGTGGCAATCTTATTGGTGAACCTGTGGCTCGGGTTTCCATACATGATGACCGCCACCCTAGGCGCACTGAGCGCCATCCCGGACGAACTCTACGAGGCAGCCGAAATTGATGGCGCGAACAAGCTGGAACAGATTCGCTTCATCACCTTGCCGATGCTGACGGCTGCCTTCACCCCGATCATCCTGTCCACGTTCGCCTTTAACTTCAATAACTTCGGCATCATTTACCTCTTGACCGGAGGCGGCCCAGCCGAAACCGGTCGGCAATCCACCGCTCAAAGTACCGATATTTTGCTGTCTTGGGGCTTTAACACCGCCTTCACCGGGGCAGGGGCCCAGGCTTACGGTCTGGCGGGCGCGGTTTCTGTGATCGTCGGGATTCTGACGATTGCGATTTCGATCTTCAACTTCCGCGCCGCTGGTGTCTTCAAGGAGGCGCGACGATGAGCAGCCCCGCCCGTAACCTTCCAATCTCGAGCGGCACTCCGACCTGGCGCGTGATTCTCAATTGGGTTCTGTTCGGCGCGGTGCTGGTCGGTTTGTACATTCTGATTCAGGATCTCGGCTCGAGGTTGCAAGCGCCGTCGTTTGCGATCATTCGCCCGGAGAACGCTGGCCTGTACACGCTGCTGGCCCTGCTGGGAATCATTGGTCTGGTACTGGTCACGTCGTACATCGGAAAGCTGATCGGGGAAGCCGCCCGAAAGCGTCCGGTGGCGTATCTGTCCATCCTGAACGATCAGTTGACGCACGTTTTCTTCTGGATCGTGATCGTGTTTTCGCTGTACCCGATCTTCTACGTCGTCTCAGCCTCGCTGGACCCACTGAACCGCCTCAGCCAAGCGACCCTGGGACCCTCGAGCGAACCGTTGCTGCTGCGGGCCAGAGTACTGCCGAGCTTTGATGGCTCGAGCTTCGCCAATTACGCCAAGCTGTTTGAAGGTGTGCAAATCAACGCCTGGCAGTGGATTTTCCCAATCATGATCGGACTGGGTGTGTTGGGCATTGCGCTCGTCTGGGTGTTGGCGCAAAGTCAGGGCGGCGGACGCACCAGTCCGGCGCTGACCAGGGTTCGGGTCGTGGCGACCTGGCTAGCGATTCTGGGGGTGGCTGGGTTTTTCATCACACTGACGCCCGCGCAGTTCACCGGGTACTCCAACGCCAGCAAGTTTTTACTTTGGGTTCGTAACACCTTTCTGGTGTCGGGTGCGACGGGTTTGTTGACCGTCATGCTGACCACGACGACCGGCTACGGTCTGGCGCGTTTGCGTTTTCCGGGGCGTTTCGAGTTTCTGCTGTTCCTGATTTTTATTCAGATGTTCCCGGCCCTGCTGGGCTTGATCGCCATGTACGAGTTGATTTATCGGCTTGGCCTGACGGAGAGCCTGCCAGGACTGGTGATCGCGTATACCGGCGGGGCGGTCGCGTTCGGAACCTGGATTTACAAGGGTTACGTCGAATCGTTGCCGCCCAGCCTGGAAGAGGCGGCGCTCGTGGACGGTTGCACCCGCTGGACCGCGTTCACCAGGATCGTCTTGCCCCTGTCGGGCCCGATGCTGGTCTTTATCTTCTTGCTTCAATTCGTGGGTACATACACAGAGTTCCTGACCGCCAACGTGCTCGTCACCGGGGCCCAGAACTGGAACGTCGGCGTTGGGCTACGCAGCTTTGCCACGGGGCAGTTCAGCGTGGATTACGGAACCTTCGCGGCGGCGGCCGTACTGGGCGCGATTCCCATTGTCGTCCTGTATTACAGCTTCCAGCAGGTTTTCATCAGCGGCAATCTGGCCGGTGGCGTGAAGGAGTAAATTTCAGAACCCAGAAAGCTCGAGGGATCACCCCTCGAGCTTTTTTGTCACCTCGAGCGAACGAATCAGGCGCTCAGCACGGTTCCCGCCGCGCCGTTCACGGCCCGTTCCAGCACGCCCGCCACCATCCCAGAGGCAATCGTGGCGCTCGGTGCGCCGCGCTCCAAGGCGTACAGCGCCGCCTCGACCTTCGGGATCATGCCGCCGGAGATGAGGCCATCGCTGATCCACAGTCGGGCATCCGCCGCGCTCAGGCTCGAGGTCAGGCTGTCCGGGTCGCTCGGGTCGCGCCGCACACCGTTCACGTCGGTCAGGAAGATCACCGGAGCCGCCAGTGCGCCCGCGACCGCGCCCGCCGCCCAGTCGGCGTTGATGTTGAGCGCACTCCCCGCCTCGTCCACGGCGATGCAACCGATCACCGGGGTCAGGTTCGCGTTTAGGAGCGCGTGAATCAAACCCGTGTTGACCCGCTCCACCCGTCCGACCCGTCCCAGCTCCGCCTCGAGCGCGACCGCCTCTAGGAGTTTAGAATCGCGTCCGGTTAGACCAATCGCGCCCCCGATGTCTTGCGCCAATTCCTTGGACAGCATCGTGATCGCCTTCTCAATCACCTCGAGCGCCTCTGTCGTGGTCACGCGCAAGCCGCGCAGGAAATGCGATTCAATCCCCAGCCGTTGCAGGTCGCGCTCTATCACTGGCCCGCCGCCGTGAACCACGATCACGTTTCTGGCTTGGCGCAGAGCGCCAATCTCCTGTGACACCGCGCACCGCAACTCGAGACTCTTCATGGCGTTGCCGCCGTACTTGATGACGATGGATGGGTTCACGCATCTTAATAAAGCAGATTGCGACCGCAGTGTCCAGCAGCAGGAATCTTCCAACAGCCTTTCCCAGGTTTGCGGCAGCCCCTCCGCCACGTTCCCTTGGCGAGTCGGACGAGCAGAAACGGCAGTGTTGCTCAGGTGAAGCGGACACCCATTCACGCGGTGGGAGTGGACCCTGGGAAACGCTGAAGGGATTAATTTCCTTGGGCTTGGTCTCGGTGGGGATGCTACCGAGATTCTGCGTGGCGTCTCGAGGCTTAGACTGAACCCCATGATTCCAGTCGTGCTGCTCTGTCTGCAACAATTTATCGGCGCAGCTCTGGTAATCACCGTTTTCCTGGTCGTTTCCCGACAGATCGGTCTGAGCTTCTATCAGAACGCCGCCGTGCTGCTGACCGTTTTCATCCTGAGCGGATTGGCACTCGTCGGAGCCGTCTGGGGCATCTTCGTGCGACCGTGGTGGCTGTACCTGATCGTCTCGAGCCTGCTGGCAGTCGCCATCTTTTTCTTGACCTTCGCCCTGTTAGACCTGCTGGTTCCGGGCACGCTGGCCAAACTCGGACCGGCAGGAACGGTTTTTCTACTGCCGATGCTGGCGTTCTTTTTTGCCTACCCCACGGGCGGCGTCTTGCAGTGGTTGTTGAAACTGACGAAAACGTGATTCACCCGACTTGGTCGGTCACAGCGGCCGTGACCCACCAGGTCGGATGCTCGAGTCGAATCTGCGCGGCGGCCGCCTCTGCTTGGGTTGCGTCCCGCGCCAGTCCGAAACAGGTGCTGCCGCTGCCGCTCATCAGCACCCCGAACAAGCTCGCCGCTGTCAGCGCGTCCTTCACGGTTTGAACGACTGGGTACGTTTTGAGCACGGGTGTTTCCAGGTCGTTGCGGTACGGCGGGTCTGTTTTCGTTTCCAGCGCCGCGATGATAGCTTCCACCGGGAGCGGTGTTCCGAACCGGCCGTTCAGACCCGCGTAGGCTTCCTTGGCGGTGATCCCGACGCCGGGATTGGCCAGCACGAGATGAACTTCTGGCAGGTTGACCGGATGGAGCTGGTCGCCCGTTCGCTGCCCTCGAGCCGCGCTCGCAGTGAACAAAAAGAAAGGCACGTCGGCTCCGAGGGTTTGCCCAAGTCGCACCAGCCTGTCTTTCATTTGTAGTGGCGCAGTCTCAGACCACTCCAGCCGGTAGAGGTGTGCCAGTCCGCGCAACGCCGCCGCCGCATCGCTCGAGCCGCCACCCAGCCCCGCCGCCACCGGCAAGCGTTTTTCCAGAGCTATCCTCACCCCGCCCGGATGACCCGTCGCCTCGAGGTACGCCGCCGTCGCCCTGTACACCAGGTTGTCTCGCGGGTCGCCCAGATCAACTCCAGTCACCGAGAGTTCAATACCGCTGGCGATTGGCTCAAGGGTCAGCCTGTCACCGACGTTTAGCCGCACGAACAGCGTGTCCAGGCTGTGAAAGCCGTTCGCCAGTCTGCCTGTGACGGCTAACCCCAGATTGACCTTGGCGGGGGCGAATTCTTCGATCATGTCATCTCCCGTAGACCTACGTTCTCCGCGTCCCAGACGCCCGCGAACGCTTCTGCCAGTGCCCAATCGCCCGCTCTGGTGACTTTGAACAGCCGCTCGTCCCCGAGCGCCAGCGCCACCGGATGTCCCAACCGTGCGACCAGCCCCGCGTCGTCGGTCGCTACGATCCCCTCGAGCCGGGCGCGTTCGTGCGCCTCCAAAAGCAGCTCACGCCGAAAGCCCTGCGGCGTCTGCACGGCCCGCATCTGGCGGCGATCCACGACCGCACCCCAGGCTCCGTTTTCCTCCAGAACCAGCGTGTCCGCGCAGGGAAGCGCGGCGGTCGCCGCACCCGTGTTGAGCGTCGCCTCGAGGACGCGCTCGATCACGGCTTTCGGCAGGAACGGGCGGGCGGCATCGTGAATCAGCACGACCGGCGCGATGGTTTCCAGCAGCAATTTGAAAACGGTTTCTTGCCGGGTCGCGCCGCCCGCAATGAACCTGATTTTGCCGGTTCGCGGTTTCGGGTTGGGCAACGCTCGCAAGTGCCGCACCAAGCTATGCTCCAAATCTGCTTCCGGGACTGCCACGACGATTTCGTCCACCAGAGGCTGCAAGCTCTCTATCGTGCGTTCCAAGAGCGTCTTCCCGCCAACCGTCACGAAGGCTTTCGGTCCCATACCAAGGCGTTCACCGCTCCCGGCGGCGGGCACAAGCGCGGACACGAAGATCATTCGCTCTCGTCGTCCTTCCAGCGTGCCGCCCTGGTGTGCTGAATCCCCAGTTGATCCAGCACCCGCGCCGTGATGAAACCCAGGATATCCTTGACGCTCTCCGGCCTTCCATAAAAACCTGGATTGGCCGCCAGGATGCGCGCCCCGGCGTCGTGCGCCTTGAGCATGGCCTCGAGCATCGGACGGCTGTACGGCGTTTCTCTGGGGACCAATACCAGATTGCGGCGCTCCTTCAGGTGGACGTGGGCCGCCCGCGTGATGAGCGTGTCGGCCAGTCCATACGCGATCTTCGCCAGGGTACTAGCGCTGCACGGAATCACCACCATGCCAGTGGTGCGGTACGAACCGCTAGCGATGCCCGCGCCGACATCGCGGTCATCGTGAACTCCGGTGGCCAGCGCCGCTAGGTCCTTGGCACTCAGTTTCATTTCCTCGGCCAGCACCCGCTTCGCACCCTCGGAGACCACCAGTTGCGTCTCGACCCGCAAGCCTTGCAGCGTTTCCAGAAGGTCAATCGCGTACTGGGCCCCGCTCGCGCCGGTCACACCGACCACGAGGCGCGGCGGGCTTGCCTGGGTCGCACCGATTTGGGTCATAGCGCTATCAAAGCACGCCACGGGCGGGTCAGACCAGGGACGCCGCTCGAGAGGACGAGCCAGATCACCTCGAGGCGTATACTTTTCCCATGCTGAACACGCTTTCCCCGGCTCAGGCGGATACCTTTCGCGCCTTTCTCAACCGCGTCTTCTCGTGGATGTTCGCTGGCCTGCTGCTGACGGCCGCCGTGGCGTGGTTCACGCTACGGACGCCGGAGGTCTTAGGGTTCACCTTACGGAATTTCACGGTGCTAGTCTTCGCGGAGCTGGGGCTGGTGCTAGGCCTGAGCTGGTTGATCGGGCGCATGAGTGGAATGGTCGCGGGCGTGATGTTTATTCTGTACGCGACCGTGAACGGGTTGACGTTGACGCCAATTTTACTGATTTACACGCAGTCCAGCGTCGTCTCGGCGTTCGTGGCGGCGGCGGCTATGTTCGGCGGCATGGCGCTGGTCGGGTACACCACGAAACTCGACCTGACCCGCTTCGGGACGATTTTGATCATGGGCCTGTTCGGGGTGATCGTGGCGGGGGTGGTCAACCTGTTCCTGAAGAGCGGTCCCCTCGGGTTGGTGCTGAGCGGCGTTAGCGTACTGATCTTCTGCGGTTTAACGGCCTACGACATGCAAAAACTGAAGAATATCGCGCTCTACGGCCCGAACCGTCAGGGCTGGGGCGAGGCGGGGATTCAAACCGATGTCGGCGAGCGCTACGCGATCATGGGGGCGCTGGCGCTCTACCTGGATTTTATCAACCTGTTCCTGCAACTCCTGCGCCTGTTCGGGCGTCGGCGCTAACCTGGTCTGAAAACCGTCAACGCTCGAGAGGCAACGTGGTAGGTGAATGCGTGCTGGGCGAATGTGTGGTGGGTGAAGGTGTGCTGGGTCTCTCTGAATCACAAATTCGCCCTGTCAATCCCAGCAGCCTCGAGTCAGTCTGAGAGTCGGCGGCTCGAGGCTGGGATAGTCCTCTAAACAGAGTGAATAACGCATGAAAGATGGCTCAAGCCTTGTCATCATCTGGAGATCAGGTTCATTGCGTTGACTGAGACAGTCGGGCGTATCCGACGATCCAGACATCTCAGCCAGACTATTTCAGGAGGTACAGCTATGAATCCGTCCCGTCTCGCCATCGTTCTACCCACGGCGCTACTGGCATTCGCGCTCAGCGGATGCAATGTCGGCGGCTCCGCCACCTTCACCGGCAGCGCCAAGCAGTACAATTTCACGCCTCAAGGCGGCTCTACCGCTTCCGGCACGGCCAAGAAGGTGTTGCTGTCTGACGGTTCAACCGCCTCGACACTGAGCGTGACAGGACTTCTGCCCAGCACGGCCTATGTGGCGCACTATCACAAGAAGGGTCTCGCCTCGAGCAGCGCCTGCGCTTCCAACGGCGATATCACCGAGGGCTTCGGAACCTTCACGACCGACGCGACCGGCAACGCCAGCGTGCAACTGCTGAGCGCCACCGACAAGATCAGCGCGTCTGCCGGGGCGTACATCAACGTTCACCTCGAAACCAGCCTGACCACTGTGCCGCTCTGCGCCGACTTGGAACAGCCGGGCACGGACACGACCGGCGTGACCGGCGTGCCGAGCGAGAAACCCTTCACCGCCCAGGGGGGCAGCACCGCCAGCGGCGTCGCCAAGATTGTCGCGCTGAGCGACGGCACGAACGCTACGACCCTGGTTCTGGCGGGTCTGCAAGCCAACACCGCCTACGCCGCGCACTATCACGCTCTGGGTGTCGCCTCGAGCGATCCCTGCAAGTCGGCGGGTCCGATCACATTGGGCTTTGTAAATTTCACCACGGATGCTTCCGGGAACGCCACGGTGCGCCTGCTGGGTCTGTCCACCAAAATCGCTGGGGACTTGGGCGCGTACATCAATGTCCACGTCGCGTCTGACCTGACCAACGTGCCGCTCTGCGCGAACCTGAAGGGCTGAGTTTGCTCTGCGGTCCGGTGCTCGCCGTTCAATGGCGAGCACTTTTTTTATGGCAACGCTCGCTGTAGCTCGAGCCACGTCTTGTACCGTGCGTGATCCCTAATGAAGGAAGTTCTCGGCCCAGGTTGCACTCGAGTGGGAAACACGACTAGCTCAAAATGAATGATTTCTAGCGAGTGAGCGGGTACAGGATCAGCGCTTCATTCTCAATGACAATGACCGTCTTTCCCAAAACCATAATCGGCTTCCAGTTTAGGAAATCAAACTTCAAGCCAATCGTCTCGATCAGATTCCCGGTGTTCAAGTTATAAATCTGCAACTCTCGAGGCCGCGTGGTGTTCCCTATAAACAGGTAGGGCGGGTTGCTAACAACCTGGTAATTGATGCCTGTTTTTTCAAGCTCAAAGGCGATCCGATTCTGGCTTAGGTTCGTTACCCCGCGCGAGTCGGGCGTCAGCGTCCACCATGATTTCCCGCTGTAAAAGACTTGGGAGTCATCAGTCTGATTCGGAATCAATTTTGCTTCGTTTCCTAACCACCAGTACCGCATAAAGAGACCGCAAGCGTCAGCAAAATTTGCGATCAACAATGGACCTGGCGGTGTGACTTCGATTCGGCTGAACTGCAATTTGGGCAGCTCGCAGTTAGGGCGAGGCGTGACCGGTACGGCCAACCGCTTGACGACCACGGAAGGTAGGGTCAAGATCTCGAGAATAAGATTGCCAGAACCGTCCAGCACTACTTCTTTCGTTTCTGGATCGCCGATAGTGAATACGTTGTTATTCACGAAGTATCTTGGGCGCGGGTCTTGTTCCTGCGGGCCATCGAAAGACTGTACATCTTGCCAGGTCAGCTCCATTTTTTTGGGTGGCAACTCGAGGACCTGATAGACCGATTGCGGGTCTGGGTTCGCGGTGGTGGAAGAGGATTTACCACCAACAGAAAATGACCGTCCTACGGTTGTCACTCCCATTTGTCTGGCAGCGCTGGATTTTAGCTGCCACAAGACCTGCCCCGATTCGGGGTTCAATCCCACTTGAGTGATGACCGTCGGTCCGAGGCAACCGTTCAACGTCGACGATTCAGCGCCCGCGCACGAGTAACCGACCACCAGACGCCCCTCGTTCGCAGCCATTGAAGATGGTACGGTCAAGGATGCTGGCAGCGCCCTGTTCCATCTGATCTTGCCCGTGAGGGCGTTCAAGGCGGTCAGGTGATGGTTCGGGAGCAACACGTACACCAGGTTCCCCATGAACGCGTACTGGAGCCGAACCGCTTCTTTCACCGGTATCTTCCAACGCCATACCGCTCTGCGCTGGCTGACCAGAATCGCTGTGAGCTGATTTCCGTCTGTTGCGTACACGCGTTCCGTGTCCGAGCCAACGAAGGCGTCCATGCGAAAAGATTTGCTCGGCGTTACCAAAACGCTCACGGCAGAAGAACTTCTGGAAAATAAGGCCCCGAGCGCAATCAGAATGGCGACCATCAACTCGCGTCTCATCGTCAGCGAACCGTAGCACAGTGCTTCCCAAAACGATGCTTTTTGAAACCATCCCCCTCGAGTCTTACGCGCCGTCCATCAAGCGCACCGTCTCCCCGAACGGAAAGCTTTCCAGGCCACCCGGCGTCACGACCCACAGCACCGGCAGGTCGGGGGGGTCGGTTGGGAAATCGCCGTAGCCGTCGGTCAGGTAAACCGCCACGGCATTCTCGAGGTCTTCACTGGCAATCGCATTGAAGAACGGGCGGAAGTCCGTGCCACCGCCGCCTTGCGGGTTGCCAGGGGCTTCCAGATCGTAGGGTCCGTACACGTCGGCGTCGGCGTAGTAGAGCTGCGCCGTGGCGTGCGGGTAGGCGCGGGCAATCGCGCGCACTTCTGACAGCAAGCCCTGAATCTGCTCGTCGTCCACGCTGCCGCTCGTGTCCACGCAGACGTAGACTTTGACCGACTCGCTCTCCAAGGTTTCGATGTACTGCCGGGCATAGACAAACCGCCGGTCGTAGCCCGCGAAATCGGTCGGCGTGCGCGTCAAAAAGCGCCAGAGAATCGTCTTCCAGTCCAGCCGCTCCGCCGTGATCTCACCGGCCGCCCGCTCGAGACCGGCCGGGAGTTTGCCCTGTCCCAAGCCTCGAGCGGCACTCGTGGCTTGTTCCATCGCCTCGCGCCAATAACGCTCCAAGGCTTTGGCGTCCCGTAAACCGCCTCCGGGTGTCCGACCAGCGCCGCCCCCCTCGCGCTCGCCATCGCCGCCGTCAGACTCGAGCAGGTCCGGGTCGCGGAGTTCTGGGGCGTCGTTGCTTTTTTCGAGAATCGCGTAAACCTCTTCGACGCTGAAGCGTTCCAGGTTTGCGTCGCGCAACACGCCCTCGGGCAGCTCGAAGCCGCTGGCAGCTAGTACCCCGTTGACGACGTAATCGGCGGCGATGTTCCAGAGCTTGGCGTCGCGCGTGCCACGGCGCGGCACGTGCAGCAGCGCGGCGTGCAGCACCTCGTGCATCATCACACCGTCCACCTGCACCGGGGGCAGACCGGCGATGAAGCCAGGGTTGTAGATCACCTCGCGCCCGTCGGTCGCGGCGGTCGGATGGTTCGGCTCTGCCCGGAACGGTGCGAACAGCGCCAGGGTCGCAAAGAACGGTGACTTGGAGCGCAAGCGCAACAGGCTCCCGCGCACCGCCCGGTCGGCTCGAGCCAGCGTTTCTGGGGAAACGGTTTCCGAGGGGGAAGAAGGTGCTTCCGGCTGGCTCACGGTTCCCCCAGGATTGGGTCCGACAAAGACTCTAAAGCCGCCGCCCGCACGAGCCGGTTCGCGTCCAGCGCCAGTGTTTTGAGTGCGCCCTGTGGAGCCGACGGGTTCCGGGCCAGCGCCAGCCGCTCGAGCCAGAGGAGCGCGTGCAGGTTGCGCCGCTTGCCGAACTCCGTGCGCGGCAGCGACGGGTGTTGTAGGGCCACGACTCGAGTCAATCCGCCGAGGGTCAGCGCCCGGTTCAGCAGCGCCCGTCGGTACGCCTGCCGCGTTTCATCGGGCAGATGCGGATTTCCGAGGGCTGCCCGGCGCACCCCAGCTTCGGCGTCGTGGAGCGCGGCGTTTAAGAGTCGTTCCGGGGTGATTGGATTGGCGGCCACCGCCCGGCGCACGTCGGCGTCCGCGTCGTTCACCAGCAGCTCCAAGGTATTCGCGTCGCTGTTGGGATGTCGCGCGACCGCCTGGCGCACGTGCCAGTCGTAGGTCAGGCTCAACTCCGCCAGGGTCGGCGCTGGCGTGTTCGGGTTCTGCGCCAGCAATCGCAACGCCAGTGGCGTGCCAATCCGTTGCAATCGCGCCAGGGACTCCGGCGGCAACGGTGCGTTCTCGGAGGCGCGCAGCCGCAAATCCAACTCCTCCGCCCCTCGAGCCTGAAGTGCCCCCAGCAACTCGTCATCATCGTCCCAGCTCAGTAGCTCGGCGATCTCGGGCGACAGCCTCGGGCGGGCCGCCAGACCGCGCCGGACCACGACCTGATCGTCTCGAGCCAGTTGTAACAGTGCGCCCGGCGGCGTGTTGATATGCCGAGCCACCGCCTCGCGCACGTCGTAATCGCCGTCGGTTGCTAGTGTTGCCAGCATCCGGGCGTCGGCCCTCGGGTGCTGCGCGACACGTTGCCGCACCTGCCAACTCTCCGAGGCGGCGAAGCCGTGCAGGATGTCCGGCGGGCAGTTCGGGTGTTTCAACGCCAACGCCTGCGCAAACCCGTTCAGGCCCGCCAGTTGGCGCAGCTCAGTTTCCGTCACATCCGCCCCCGCCATGAGGCGCTTGTACATGGATTTCCACGGGAACTCCGCGCCGAACAGGGCTGCCCCGCAGGCCTCCGGGGTTTGCGGATGCTCGGCCGTTAGGGCGCGCACCTCGTCGTCCGGGTCGCGGCTCAGTCGCTCCAGGGTCGTGCCGCTGGTGCGCGGGTTGAGCGCTACAGCCCGCCGCACCGCCTCGCGCTCGTCGCGGGAAAGGCGTTCCAGCAGCCCGCTCGAGACCGCTGGGTTGACCGCGACCGCCTGGCGCACGTCGCTGTCCTCGTCCAGCGCCAGTCGTTCCAGCGCGGGCGTGGAGGTGCGCGGGTTCAGCGCCACACCGCTTCGTACCAGGGCGTGCGGGTCGCGCTCGAAGCGTTCCAGTAGACGCTCCGGGATGCGGCCGTTGGTGGTGATCGCGGCCCGCACGTCGTAATCCGCGTCGCCCGCCAGCCGTTCGATCACCTCGAGCGGCGAGCGCGGATTGCGGGCCACCGCCTGCCGCACTCGCCAGGCATCGTGGCTCGCGTGGGCGCGCAGCATCGCGGGCGTGGCGTTGACGTGCCCGAGCGCCAGTTCCGCCATGCCGTCGTCGCGCCGCACCAGCCGCTCGAGGGCCGCGCTAGAAAGGGCGGGATCACCGCGCTCCAGTTTGTCCAGCGTGTCGCGCAAGGCCGCCGGGGTGCTGGGGTTGTGCTGCGCCGCGCGGCGCACCTCAGGCTCCGTGTCCAGCATCAGCCGCGCCAGCGTGGACTTCGTGGCCTGCGGATTCGCGGCGACCGCCGCCCGAACGTCCTTGTCCAAGTCGCCCGCCAGTCGCGCCAGCAGCCCCGCCCCGGCCGCCCGGTTCGCGCCGCAGGCTTGGCGCACGTGCCAATCCTCGTCCAAGCCCAGCGACTCGAGGATTTTCGGCGTCGCCCCCGCGTGACGCGCCAGCAACAGCCGTCCATAGGGAAAACGCGCCAACCGCTCGAGGTCGCCTGGTAGTAGCGCCGCACAGTCTTCAGCACTGCCTTCCGCACTGCCCTCGGCGCGGGTCAGCAACTCGCGTAAATCTACGGGTAAGGTGCGCTCCCTCGCCGCCAGCCGTGTGTCCTCGTCGGCGTGAAACACGAACGCCTCGAGCGATGCGTCGTCCAAGTCCGGGTGACGGGCCGCGACTAGTCGCAACTCCTGATCGTCGTCGCCCGCCAAGCCCGCCAGCAGCCAAGCGGGAACCAGTCGCGCCGCTAACAGGTCTTTCAGCGCCTCGGCGTCTCGCTCCAGAGACACCGCGAAAGCTGGCAGGATGCCTTCACTGCTCGAGAGCTGCCCGCCCAGTCGCCCTCTCGCCCTTCCGCTTTCTTGCATACGAGTGTGCAACGCTGCCGCCTCGCCGGGGGCGCTGTCCTGCTCGCACAGTTCCACTAAAAATCGTTCCGGGCAGGCCGGGTTCTGCGCCACCGCCAGCCAGGATTTCGGATCGCCACCGACCGCCAGCGCGTACTCGAGCCAGGCGACCGGGCAGGCCGGATGCCGCAGCAGCGCCAAACGCGCGTACTCCGGCAGGTCGGACAGCCAGTTAGAATTTTCCAGCAGCAACAGATCCAGCACCGGATTCGCAAAGAAATCTTCGGCGTGACGCACGCACAAGCGCAGCAAGGTCTGCGGCGCGGCGTTCGGGTTGCGCGCCACCATAGATCGCACCGCCGCATCACGGTGCGCCGCCAGCCGCTCGAGGTCAGCCGAGCTGGTCTGACAATCCTGGGCGCGTTCCAGAGGGGTCATGGCTGAATCACAATCCGATCAGATCGCGGTACTCGCGCAGGAAGTCTTGCAATTTCGGTTCGCCGCGCACCAGCTCCGCGAAGACACCGATCTGCCCCTGACCGCGCAACCTCGGGAAGGCGTCGGCGGCGTAGAACTGCACCCATTCTGGCGCGGCTTTCTCCGACAGCCACAGAAAGGCGTTGACCGCCTGACGGGCCGTTTCCGAACGCACCACCAGCCCGACCGTGGCCGCGTAGCGGGCCGAAGGCTCGTCTGGGAACTCACGCGAGAAATCGCCGTTCAGAATCGGTTCCAAATCCGGCAGCGCCGCGTAAACCTTTTCAAACGCCTTGAACTCAGCCGCCGCGCCCTCACCGACGGCGGGCGCAATCTCGAGGTCACTGCCCAACAAACGGCTCGCCATCTCCCAGGAGCGCGGGCTGGCCCAGGCGGGACTCTTCGTGTCCAGCGCGTGCAACAGGTTCGGGCGAAACGACAAAAACGCGACAATCCGTTCCGACAAGCCGCGCCCGATGGCGTAGCGTTTGAAGCTTTCCAGGTCGGCGGAAACCTCCAAATGTAAAAAGCGGTTAGCTAAGGGCGCGGGCATCTCGAAGACGCTGGCGCGGTCCTCGCGGCGATTGCCCGCCGCCCAGACGAACCAGCCCTCGGGGAGCGCATACGACCCGACCTTGCGGTCCAGAATCAGTTGCTGCGCGATGCCCTGCATCGTCGGCGCGGCCATGTTGATCTCGTCCATGAACAGGATACCGTTGCCTGACCTGGGCAGGAACTCCGGCGGGAACCACCGCGCGATGCCATCTTCTGGAACTGGCAAGCCGCGCAGGTCGGTCGGTGCGAGCTGCGAGAGCCGCACGTCAATGAACTCCAGACCGTTGGTGGCGGCCGTCTGCGCCACGATGCTGGACTTTCCAACGCCCGGCGCACCCCACAGCATCACCGCCAGCTTCAAATCGCTCAAAATCAAGTGGTTCAGGTACGAGTTCAATTCCAGTGGGGTCACACCGCGCATCGTAAGGCTCGAGGCGCAATCCCGTGTGGTGAGCGTGACACAAACTTGTCTAGGGCGGGAATCTCGAGGCTAAGTTTGGGTCAATCGTAGGTGTAACCACAGATGCGATACGCCAACGGCGCGTGTTCCTCGTCGTACATCGGAATGCCTCTGGCGATACCCCGCTCCTCCAGTCCTGGCAAATCGGAGAGACGACTCGAGCAGGCTTCCAGCACCGCTTGAGTCGGAAACGGCGTCCCGAAGAACGCTTCGATCTCAGGTGTGGTCAGCGCACGATTGCGTTCACCTGAGGTTTGAGCGATCACGCCCAGGGGCGATTCCATAGTCCAGGATAGGGAGATCAACACCTGCAATTCTGACCAGTTCAACCCTTGCTGCCCTCGAGCCTGCCACGCCCCGACAAGCTTTAGTGCCGCTTCGAGCCGAACTGATCCACCCAAAGCCTTTTGTAAGGGACTGAGGTATTCGTCGCCCTCAAAGAGCCACGCCAGTCCCTCGTCGCCGTGCAAATCCATGAACTCCATCCGCGCCAGCAAATCAGGCTCGAGGCTGGCCTCGCCCGAGGCCAGCAAGCACCGTACCAGCCGCTCGCGGACCACGCCGAAGTCCTCGTGATACGGGGCGTCGTACTCGAAAAACGTTCCTCCCATGCCTGCACCTCCGCCAGATTCAACGTGTTACTGCAACAAGCTCCCTCGAGCCTGCATCGGCTGCGAGAAAATCAGCAGCGTCAGCGTGTTGAACAGCAGTGCCAGCAGAATCTGCGGCAACAGCTTCAACGCGATCCCGCTGGTGCTGCCATCGGAACCCTTGACGGCTTTTCGATACCCGCTCCACAGGCTGCCGAACAGCGCCAGGTACGAGATCACGACCTGGTACGGGAAGATGCCGTCGCCGCGAATCGCCCCCGGCAGTCGCACTGTCGCGCCGTCCCCGATGACCCGACCGAACAGGTTCACGACGTTCGGCACGAGCGTGTTGTACCCGGTGATGAAGTGAAACAGGTAATGCCCGCCCCAGACCGCCAGCGCCAATGGAAATAGCACACCCACCCAATCGCGCAATTTACCGCCGCTGGCTCGAGCCGCCCAGAACGTCAGCAGCGTGCCACCGCCGATGCCGACGATTTGCACCAGCAGAAGCAGCACGGTTTCGTCTCGGGTGTGCAATACCACAGCCAGCCACGCGGCCAGGCTGAAAAACGGTGGGATCATGGCGAAGGCGTTGACCAGCCCGGCCCACGCTAAGACCGTCACGAACCAGGCCCAATCGGTCTTGGGGCGCACGACCTCGGCTTCGCGCAATGGCGACCTGACTGTCAAAGCCACGTTGTCGTATGGGCAGGCGCGCAGGCAGTTCAGGCAGAGCGTGCAATCCTGGTTGGACTGAATTGTCGGCACGAACAGATCGGTCTCGCAGCCGGGGAAGCGGCCAGTCGCCGGGACAACCTCGAGCGGCTTGGCGGGGCTGGGTTTGACAGACTCGAGTTTGACAGGCTCAGGATTTATAGGCTCGAGTGTCACAGCCCCAGGTACCTTCGATTTCGCCACCTCGAGCATGGGGAGTTCAATCAGCACGTGATCGTGGCGGTTGCCCCAGAGCGGCGCGCGGCTGGTGGCGGTTTCCTCACGGCCGTTCAGGCAGTATTTGCCCTCGCAGCTCTGGCAGACGGTTTCGTCCCTGGCGCTGATCTGGGTCGGGGCAGCGCTGCTGAGCGCAAAGTTGAAATTCCCTAGCGGACACAGGTACTTGCAAAAGCTCCCCGCCGGGAAGAGCGTGTCCGCCAACAACGCGGCCGCGAAATAGCCCAAAATCAGCCAGGCGGTGAGCCACGGGCTGGACCACAGGCTGAACCGCTCATAGCTGAACAAGAAGATTACCGTCAGCGCCAGCACGCCGAATTTGTTCCGCAGCGGTTTGGGGAATTGAAACTCCGGCAGGAAGCGCTTCAAGAACTGGCTCGGGCCTCGAGTCAGCATCAGTGGGCAGGCGGCGCAGAACAGATTGCCGACGATTGCAACTGCCAGCGCCACCAAGCCGCGATACTGCACCCAGACGGACACGGTGGCCACGTTCTGCGGCGCGAGCTGCCGCCCGGTGAAGCCGTCGTAGACCGCCAGCAGCGCGATCAGCGCCAGCGGAACCTGCAACGCGAAGCGGGCGTAGCGCCAGCGCAGGAAGCCGCCGAGGACCGGCAGGCGCAAGAGATCGAAGCGTCTCTGAGATCGTGGCAAGGGCGCGGCGAGCTGGCTCATCGTTACGGGTTCACGCCGAACCTGACCTCGCCGGTCAGCGTGTCTCTGTCTTTCTTGGCGGTCACGGTCAGCACCCAGTCGCCGGACATGTTGAAATCGAAGGCGGTTACCGCGTACCGCCCGCCCCCCAGGTCGGTCGCCGTGTCGTAGACCGTACCCATGCCCGCGTGCGTCATGTCGCCTTGGAGGCTCACCGTCGCCCCCTCGAGCGGCTGGCCGTCACGACGAATGTTCAGCACCACGCGCTGCTTCCCGACCCTAGCAATCGGAGCCTCGAGTTTTATCGTGAGCTGCTGCTTGGTTTCCGGGGCGCAGGCCGCCAGCAGCACCAGCAGCAGTAAGAAAACGCGCTTCATGCCTTGGGTTCCTCGAGGATGGCCGTCTTGGGTTTCGGACGGGCGAACAGGATGAAGCCCAGCACTAAGAGGCTCAAACCGATCGGTGCGAGCGTCAGGATGACCAGCACCGGCACGGTCGGCGCGCCCGCCTTGGAGGGCGGCAGCAACAGTTGCACCGGGTTGAGAAACGGGTAACGTACCTCCTGCTTCGCCTCGAGCGCCTCGCCGGGAAAGGTCGTGTCGCGCAGCACCAGCGTGTACGCGCCCGCCGGGGCCTGCGGCGCGAGGGCGCGGTACTCACCGCTAGCGGCCTGCGGCATGACCCCGCGAAAGGTCTGACCGGCCTGATTGAAGAGAATGAATTCCAGCTTGGCCTTGTCTATCGGTTCGCCCGCCGAGCCGCTCATCAGCACCACGAATTGCTTGCCCTCCAGAAACGCGTTCAGGTTGACGGAAACCGAGTGTGCCAAAGCCAGTCCGCCGCAGAGCAGGGCAATAAAAAATAAAGCAACGATTGGCCGACGCATAGACTCAGGTTACTCGAGGCAAAGTGAGCTTGACCAGTGATCTTTGAACCAGCTTCAAGGCTCGAGGCGTGAATTGAGCCTGCTCTGAACGGATTCTCGAGGGAGCTGCCACGTATCTCGCTCCCTCGAGACCGGACCCGTCTCTGAGGCTTACACTCCTGCCATGCGTATCGCTAGCCTAATCCCGTCTGGAACCGACATTGCCGCCGCGCTGAACTTGCAAGCCGCCCTGGTCGGCGTCTCGCACGAATGCGATCACGTCAGCGCCAAGGGTTTGCCGGTGCTGACGCGTGCCAACGTGCCCGACCATCACAGTGCCTCGGCCGAGGAGATAGACCGCCTCGTCTCGAGTGCGGTTCACAACGGGGACAGTTTGTACCTGACCGATCAGGCCTTGCTGGTCAGATTAGCGCCGACTGTGGTGCTCAGCCAAGATGTCTGCGATGTCTGCGCGGTCAACGCCGCCCAAGCGCGTTGCGATGTGCCAGGGGGCGCGGATCTGGTGATGCTGACCGCCACCAGTTTGAGTGGCCTGTGGTCTGACCTCGAGCGCGTCGGGGCAGCCACGGGTACGACCGTGGCGGCGCGGAGACTCGTGGCAGACTTGCAGGCTCGAGTCGAAGATGTGCAGGAGCGGGTCGCGGGCTGGGCGAAACCAAAAGTTTTGACGCTCGAGTGGAGCGAACCGCCGTTCCTCGGCGGTCACTGGGTTCCGGAGATCGTCGCTCTGGCGGGCGGGCAGCACGTGCTGTCCGGTGCGGGCGAACCATCGCGCCGCGCCACCTGGTCTGAGATCGCGTCAGCCGACCCGGACCTGATCGTTTTCATGCCGTGCGGCTATAACCTGGGGGACGCGACCCAAGAATTGGAGCGCTTGTTGTCAGCGCAACCCGAATTTTCAAAGCTGCGGGCGGTGCGTGACGGTAAGCTCTGGGTCACGAACGCAACCGCCCTGTTCTCGCGTTGCACCCCGGCGACGGTCAGAGCGCTCGAGGTGCTGTCCGGGGTCTTCCACGGCGCTTACGAGGTCACGGACCAAGAAGCGGTTCGGTACGACGCGCTGTCTCCTAGGCGCTGAACGTCTCTGGGTTCAGCGAACCGCTCGTCGCCGCTCCCCACCGAGGATGCTCGAGAGGACTGTGCTGACGAACGACAGCAGCAGGCTGGCCACGATGGCTTGCAGGAACCCGGTCGTTTCCAAGCGCGTCCAAGCTGCCACGAGCTGCAACACGATGGCGTTCACCACAAGCGTGAACAAGCCTAGGGTCAGGAAGTTAATCGGTAAGGTCAGCAGCAGCAGAATTGGGCGCAGAATCGCGTTCGCCAATCCCAGGACCAGCCCGGCGACCAGATAATCACCAATCTCGGCGCGTTGAAAATAGATCAGACCCGGAAAAACGTAACTCACCAACCACAGGGCTAAGGCGTTGACTACGACTCGAATCACGAAACCTGGCATTGACAACCTCCTGAAGATGTATTGCTGAGTTAGAACCCAAGCGACGATAGGTGTGAAAGCGGTACTGGTAGGAATGCCTCCCTCGAGACCCGAGGCAGAATGCACTTACACATGACACGTTGAATTGAACCGAGGCTGAACCCTCAAACCTCGCTCGAGTCCTGCCCGAGGCTTGGCATCAGCAACCAGCCCGCCAGGTACGCCAGAATGCCAACGCCGCCCGCCATCGCCAATGCCAGCGTGACGACCCGCACCAGTCGCACGTCCAGCTTGTAACAGTGCGCCACGCCAAGGCAAACCCCTGCCAGCACCCGTTGTTTCGGTGGGCGGTACAGGCCGCGAACGAGCGGCGGGTTCTCCGGTTCCAAGCTATCGGGAACCGGGTGGAGAAGCGCCCAAGCTGCCGCATATCCCAGCACCACCAGCCCGGAGAGTTGCGGCACGGGCAGCGCCCCGAAGAACAGCAGCAGCGCGATTCCCCTGGGCAACGCCGGGTGAACATGCAAATACCAGCCCAGCCCGCTCAGCACGCCACCGATTAACCTGTCGCGCTGAAAGCGATACCAGTGCCTGTGCTGTTGATCGCCCATGAAAACCTCGAGTAAAGATGATGACCAGCACTGGGGCTGTGAATGGTTTACGACCTGAGACCCACGAAGGTTCCCGTGCGTTGCATCGGTCCAGCCTACAACCTGAGCGACGATAGCCTGCCGACGTAACCCTGCTGACATAGCCCTGTACAACCGCAAGCGTTGATGGAGCCGTCGTGGATCTCGAGCTTGCGGTAGGCTGCGCTCTCGTCAGGTGAATTCCAAGGGCAACCTCAGCTTAAGGGATGACGTTGCCGAGTCTCGAAGTGAATCTCGCGGCTCTAAAACTCGGCGCGAAAGCAGATACCGTAGCGCAGAACGGCTTCCTATTCTCTCGAGTGGCTTGGTAGTTCCAGTTCGCTCAGGCTCAGCTCAAAAAAGATGCCGCAACTTGGCGTATAACCTTGTTGTGACGCAGCTTTACCTCGGCACGGGCGGCTTTAGCAACGAGGACTGGGTGGGCTTGTTCTACCCGCCAGAGCTGAAAAAAACGCAGTGGCTCGAGTTTTACTCCCAGCACTTTAACGCCGTGGAGATCAACAGCACCTTTTACGGTGTGCCCGCGCAGAAGACCATGACCGGCATGTTGGAGCGCACCGGTGGCCGGGTGACGTTTTGCGCCAAGCTGCATCAATCCTTCACGCATGACTTCAGCGCCGATGAACTCGCTGCCGATAAATTCCGTTTCACGATGCAGCCTTTGATTGACGCCGGAAAGCTCGGGTCGCTCCTGGCACAGTTTCCGTTCTCGTTCAAGAACTCCCCCGATTCTAGGGCCTACCTGACCACACTGAGCCGCTGGTTCGACGGGGTTCCGGTGGCTGTGGAGTTTCGCCATCAGAGCTGGGACAAGGACGCGGTCTATCAATTCCTGGCGGACCTAGGCTTGCACGCCGTCAGCGTAGACCTGCCTGCCCTCGAGGGGCTGCCGAAGCCGATGCTGCGCCCGGCCGGGTTCGTGTACCTGCGCTTGCACGGCCGCAATCGCCAGAACTGGTTCGAGGGCAAAGACGCCGCGCAACGCCACGATTACCTGTACACCCCGGCGGAACTCGAGCCTTGGGTGAAGGCGTTGCGCGAGGCTAAAATTGGCAACGGGTACGTATTTTTTGAGAACACGACTCGAGGGCAGGGGTTGCAGAACGCCAGGGAATTTCGGGCCCTCTGGGAAGCGGGCGCTTCCTGATCTTAGCAACTCGAGATCTGGTGCATCACGGCTTACCGACGACCATGACCCAGTACTTCTGGCCGTTGCCGCCGGTCACCATGGCCGCGCCGATATCCTTGGCTGTGCTGTCCAGCATGATGTTGCAGTGCGCGTTGGTGCTGATCTGCCAGGCCGCTGCCACCTCGGTGGCGCTGGTTTGCCCGGACGCGATGGTCTCCCCGGCGAAGCTATACTGGTAATTCGCACCCACCACTCGAGCGCTCAGCGTACCGTTGCCCGCGCCGTTGTGCGGGTCGCCGGTGCTGATGTCCACCGTATTTGTTGCCAGGAAACTCGCCTGATTCGTGGCCGCCGCCTCGAGCCGAGTGTTCCAGATCAGCGGAGGGGCGACCTGCGTGAAGTTTTCCGGGTCGGCGTACCCCAGCCCCGCGCCCCCGAAACAGGTGATGCTGGATGCGTTGGCTCGCCGGGCGTTGATCGCGTCCAAGAACGCTTGCTTGCCGGACGCGTCCAACTCGCTCCCACGGGTGGGTGGCGGTTTCAGCGTCGGGCAGGCCGTCAGCAGCACGATCAGAACCAGCCAGACGGGTGATCTCATGGGAACCAGCTTATCCACAGCTTTATCCCAACCCTGTGCAAAACCACCGCTGTCCCGTGAGCTATTTTCTGGAACGCCAAGGCGCGCGACCGCGTATTCTGAAGCTGTGAAGTGGAACTCGAGTCTCAGATTCGCCGTCCTTGGGGCAATCGCCTGCGTCCTCGGGGCGCTCGCCTTCGAGCTGCTCTTCCCGGCCCGCCCGGCTCCCGCTCAGGAGCTGCGAGGCTCGAGCGTGGCGCTGTTGATTGACACCAGCGGTTCGATGGCGGACGACAACAAGATTGATGAGGTCAAACGCGTCTCGAGCGAGTACGTGCGCCGCCAAGCCAGCGACAGCAATATCGTCGGTGTGGCCGTGGTGCGGTTCTCCTCGGACGCGGCGACGGTCGCGCCGCTCTCCAAGGACATCAACGCGCAACTCGCGGCGATCTCAAGGTTCACTGCGAACGGGGCGACGGAAATGGCGGACGGGCTGCGCGAGGCCGCCAGGGCGCTGTCCGCCACGGAATCCGGGGTGGCTCGCACGGTGCTGCTGTTCACCGACGGCGAGCCGGGCAGCAATCTGGAATCGGCTGACGAGGCCAAGCCGCGCACGCTCGCGGTGGCCCAGGAGTTGCGCTCGCAGGGTGTGCGCCTGCTGGCGGTCGGGACAGACGACGCGGACATTGGGTTTCTAACGCAACTGACCGGGGATCGCAACTTGGTCTTCCCGACGAGCGCGGGCAATTTCTCCGAAGCCTTCCAGCGGGCTGACCGGGCGATCAAACAGCTTTTCGCCGGGGGCAGCAACACCTCGAGAGGTTTCACCGACGCGCTGCTGCTCGGCGGGCTGGTGACGCTGTTCCTAGGTGCGGCGCTGCTGATTGCCGAAAACGTGATCGGCTTACGAGGTCGCCCGTGGCGAGACCTCGGCTGGGTCGCCCCGATGAGCGCCGTCCTGGGACTCGGCGGTGCGCTGCTGGGACAGGGCCTGTTCGCGCTACTGCCCGACAACGCCCCCTCGAGGGCCACCGCTTGGGCGGTCGTCGGAGCCATTGCGGGCGCGGTGCTGGGATTGGCGGACCGCTCGCAGCAGAAAGCGGTTCGCGGGGCGATTGGCGGTGCGCTCGGCGGGTACCTCGGCGGCTTCGTGTTCGCCCTGCTGACGAACACCTTCTCGAGCGGAGCCTTGGAGTTTCTGGGGCGGTTACTCGGTTTCGCGGTGCTGGGCTTCGCCATTGGACTGATGATGCAACTCGTACAGCAAGCCCTGAAGAGCGCCTGGTTAACGGGCATCACGACCGGTCCCTACGAGGGCAAGCAGTACATCTTAGGGAAACCAATTGTCACAGTCGGGCGTTCCGACGGCAACGACATTGGGCTGTACCGCGAGGCGGGGCTGGGCTTGAAGGCAGGCCGGTTCCAGTACCAGCAGAACCGCTGGCAGTACGCGGGCGACCCGGTGGAAATTAACGGCTTACCCTCGAGCGACGCCGCTCTGAAGGGCGGTGACACGGTGAAATTCGGCAAGACCGAATTCCTCTTCGAGGAGCGCGGTGGTCGCGCTGACTCGCCCGAACCCGTCGTGACCGAACCCGCAGAAATTTCTGCTTCGATCACCCCCATCAACCCTTTAGAGACCAGCCCACTGCCCTCCGCCCCAACTGAGAACCTGCACGCCCCTCGAGCCGAACCCGCCGTTCCAGCGCAACGCCGTTGGCGATTGTTCGGTGAGGAACTGCTGGAACTCCCCGCTGGCCGCGTCACCCTGGGCCGGTCCGAGGACAACCGCTTGGTTATCAGCAACGCCAGCATCAGCACCCATCACGCGCTTCTGGAAGTGCTGCCGGACGCCTTGTTCGTGACCGACCTGGGCAGCACCAACGGCACGTATCTGAACGAGACGCGGCTTCCAGAGGGAACACCGACCCCAGTCAAGGAGGGTGACCGCCTGACGCTTGGGGCGTTGCAGTTCCGGGTCATGGGGTGATGCGAAGCCCAGCTCGGGGGATGGTGCGTCCTGTCATTCCCACTCGAGCCTTCTGAGCGAGTTGTCCCAGGTGGCTGAATACCGTGTGATGACGGTGTGCTGGAAGTACAACAAATAGAAGTCGCTGACCGTAGATTGTTGCCGTGAATCTCTCTACCATGCTCCTCAGCTTTCTCCCGCTGCTCCTGCTCTCGGTGGTCGGTGCAGTGGTGTTGGGCGCAGTGAAGCGCAGTTTCGCCTCATCAGCCGCGTCCGCTCCGGTTGCGCTCGAGGTGCGAAAAAAACGATATTTCTTCTCGCAAGCAGAACGCTTGTTCTTCGTTGCCCTCAGCGATGCCACGAGGGGCGCACCTGTGACAGTCCTCTCCAAAGTCAAACTGAACGACATCATGGAGACGACGGGTGAACATAAACGCGCCAACAACAACCGGATTGACCGAATGCACGTGGATTTCTTGCTGCTTTCGCAACCCGATTTTCAACCGATTCTGGGGATTGAACTGGACGGCAGTTCGCATCAGAGCGAACGTCAGCAGACTCGAGACGGTAAGAAAGACGCCGCCTTCAAGGCAGCCGGTTTGCCCTTGGTGCGTTTACCTAATGGTGTGCAACCCGCGCAACTCCGACAGGCGATAGAGCCGTATTTGCAGGGTTAAGCCGCAGGTCTCGAGTGAAGCGGAGGCGATTCGTCAGCATGTCACGGGGCGCAGACAACCTAGGATTTGAATTCTGCGGCGGTAGTCCCGCTCGAGTGAATCCGTTTGACGAATTTTGCATACTGTGCTACTCTTTTCCCTATCAGCGCCTCTTTGGGGCGCTTTTTTTATTGCCTTGTATCGTGAGTTGAAAACGCTGCAAGCAGTCGCCGCTTAAACTCCGGCTATGCCCACCCCTCCGACAGCCCGACGCGACACGCAAGTTCACACGCTTCACGGTGATACCAGAAATGACGATTACGGCTGGCTGCGTGAGAAAACCCCAGAGACAATCGCGTACCTGGAAGCCGAGAACGCGTATCTGAAGGAGGTGATGGAGCCACTGGCGGGATTTCAGGAGACGCTCTTCCAGGAGATGCGCTCCCGGATCAAAGAGGCGGACCTGGAGGTTCCCGCGCGGCGCGGCGAGTTCTGGTATTACAGCCGCACCGAGGAGGGCAAGCAGTACCGCGTGCATTGCCGGAAGCGCGGTTCGCTCGAAACAACCGAAGAGATTCTGGTGGACCTGAATGAGGTTGCGGAAGCGGGTGGCTATCCGTACCTGCAACTCGGCGGGTTGAACGCGACCCCAGACGGCAAGCTGTTGGCGTACTTGCTGGACACGGACGGCAGTGAGCGGTACACCTTGCATGTCAAGGACCTGGCGAGCGGCGCGACCTTGGAGACGATCGAGAACGCCTATTACGGACTGGAATGGTCGGCGGACAACGCGCACCTGTTCTTCGTGCGGGCGGACGCGCAGATGCGCCCATACCAGATCTGGCGGCATCAGATCGGAAGCGCAGAGGACAGCCTAGTTCTCGAGGAAGCCGACGAGACGTTCTTCCTAGGCATCAGCAAGACTCGAGACGGGTCATGGTTGAAACTCAGTTCCAATGCCAGCGTGACGAGCGAAGTGAGATTGATTCCAGCCGCTGCCCCGCTGTCTGAGCCGACAATCTTCAAACCTCGAGTTCGCTCCCTGGAGTACGGGTTGGAACACCTGCCGGGTCAGGGTTTTCTGGTTCGTACCAATGAGGGCGGCGCACAGAACTTTAAGATCATGCTCGTACCGGAAGGAAATTCCTCAGCCCAGAACGCTGCTATGGCTGGTTGGACGGACTGGCTGACGCACAGTCCGGAACGTCTTATCAGCGCCATCATCCCGTTTCAGAATCACGTCGTCATCTGGGGCCGCCAGGGCGGTTTCACGCAGCTCTGGGTGAAACGCGGCGCTGACCTGCGCCACGTCTCCATGCCGGACGCCGTGTTCAGCGTGTACCCCGGCGCAAACCTCGAGTTTGAATCAGCCACGTTTCGGTTGCAGTACGTGTCACTGGCGCAACCGCGTCAGGTGATGGATTTGAACTTGAACACCTTGGAGCGCACGGTCTTGAAGCAGGACGAGGTGCTGGGCGGGTACGACCCGAGTCAATACGTGACCGAACGGCTCGAGGCGACCGCTCAGGATGGCACGCGCATCCCGATCAGCTTGGTGTATCAGAAGGGTGCGACCCAGAACGGACCCGCGCCGCTCTACCTGTACGGTTACGGCTCCTACGGTATCTCGATGGACCCTACCTTCAGCTCGTCTCGAGCGTCCTTGCTAGACCGAGGTGTGATCTTCGCCATCGGTCACGTGCGCGGTGGACAGGAGCTGGGACGCGCCTGGTACGAACACGGGAAACTACTGGAGAAACGCAACTCCTTTTCCGACTTCATTGCCTGCGCCGAGCACCTGATTGGACACGGTTACACCTCGAGCGACCGCCTGGCGATCTCGGGTGGCAGTGCGGGCGGCTTGCTGGTCGGAGCCACCGCCAACTTGCGCCCCGATCTGTTCCGCGTCGTCGTGGCGGACGTGCCGTTCGTGGACGTGGTGACAACGATGCTGGACACCACATTGCCGCTCACCACGAACGAGTACGACGAGTGGGGCAACCCAAACGATTCCCAGTTTTACGAGTACATGAAAAGCTATTCCCCGTACGACAATGTGCAGGCAACCCCGTACCCCAATTTCTTCGTCACCGCCGGGCTAAACGATCCTCGAGTCAGCTATCACGAGCCTGCCAAATGGGTGGCAAAACTGCGCGCCGTGAAAACGGACGGCAACACGATTCTGATGCATACCAACATGGGCGCGGGTCACGGCGGCTCGAGCGGACGATTCGATGCGCTGCGCGAGGTGGCGATGGAATACGCCTTCGTGCTGGACAGGTTGGGCGTTACAAGTTGAACGGCTCGAGGAAAGCATGACCTATCAGCCCAGCACAGTCAGAGGTGCCTTCGAGTATTTCTGAATTGCCCGGCCGAGTGATACGGCATTTTGTCGGCTGTCCATGTATTCCACCAGCCGTTGCCCGTGCTTTGTCTCGAGCCAAATGCCGTAATGGAACTTTCGCAGGTCAACGAAATATTGTCCCACCGCCCCGAATAAAGGCACAACAGCGATTGAAATGAAGAAGAGAGGGACATTCAAGCTGAATATGGCGATTGCCAGTCCGAAAATGCTGACCAGAATAGAAAATGCCATTGGGCTAAATGCTTGAGTTTTGACCGGGCTATATTTCCGACGCTGTATGACTTTCACTGCGGTGAAGTCATGGTACGAAAATTGTTGTGAACCGCGATAGAACACGTGATTATCAAACTGCCATCCTTGTACTTGAGCGCGTAACCTAGGCACCGGTAGAGTCAGATTTCGAGCGGCAACCGTGGCCTTCTCGAGCCAGAATGGATTGTGTCGGCTGCTCGAGCGTTTCCAGAAACGCCCTCATCGTCTGTGGTCGTTCCCCAACCTTGAGCCTCAGCCCCGCCTCCAATCCCCCTCGTAACGCTCGAGTCCGCTCAAACTCGAGCTTCTCTCCTAGCATCAACTCCGTTGCCATCGGCGGCATTCGTCCCTCGAGCGCGTAGAACAAGGTCGCAGCTAAGCCGTAGACATCGGTGTACGCCCCGAACGCCGCCTGAGACGCGTACTGCTCCGGCGCGGCGTATCCCTGGCGTCAACAATCTTGTCAACCGTTTGACCTGCCCCACCGCGAAGCTCCTGGCACTCCCGAAGTCAATCAGCACGACTCGAGCGTCGCTCGTGAGGAACACGTTGTCGGGTTTGATGTCGCGGTGCAACAAACCAGCCTCGTGAACCACAACCAGTGCCGCACAGAGTTGCCGCGCCATCTCAAGCACACTTGCCTCTGGGAATGCGCCGTTGCTGGTGACATCGGATGTCAGCGTGGAACCGGTCAGGGCCTCCATGACGATGTACGCGGTCCCATTGGCTGAAAACGTGCCGTAGACACGCACGATGTTCTGATGGGTGAAGCGTTGCACGACCCGTGCTTCCTCGAGGAACTTGTGTTGCTGCGAGGCGAAGTCCACGCCTGGGGGTGGGATGACCTCGAGACCGTGGCGGGTGCTGGCGTCTGGGAAGAGTTCCTTGATGGCGACGCGGTGGTCCAAAGTTTCGTCAAGTGCCAGATAGGTAATGCCGAAACCACCTCGACCTAATACCTCTTCGACGCGGTATTGACCCGCAATTCGTGTCCCAACTGGTAGGGCTGGCGTCGTCAGACTCGCGCCGCAGACGGGGCACGTCACCGCCTCGGCGGGCAGGGGGGCGGTACAGAAGGGACAGACGTTCGCCATGTTTTATCAATACGCGCTGTCAGAGACGGGCGTTCCAGATATTTCAAGATAAAGGGTTTAAGTCCACAAAAGTGTTTATTTAATCGTTGGCGACGACAGTTTTGCATGATGACAAGCTAATAGTTTTCATGCTACATTTATTTTTGGCTCACCAATGTACAGCGTCATTTTTCAGGGAAGAAGGGGAGAAATGTTTAACATACTGCGCCTCGCAGCTCAGTTTCAACCTGGGTCAAAACCCAAGCACAATGGGGTTTCAACAGGTTCAGCAAGTCGTTCCCGCCATCGTCAACGCTCAAAGTTCGCACTGGCCGGGTTTGGAATGCTCGCGGTCTTCATGTTCTCGAGCGCACAGGCGCAGACGAACCTCAACAAGAAGTTTTACCTACCCAACGGAACGCTTATTTCTGCGAGCGCACCTGCGAATCCAGGACAGGTTGTCAAGCTGCGGTTCTCTGTCTTCAATCAGAACGTTGGCGCTATCACCAACGTTTCTTTCAGCGATTACTTCACGACCAATGGTCTTTCCGCACCAAGCCCTAGCCTGACTGGGATTCAATTGACGCAAGCGCCACCCGTGTTCAGCGTCGTGCCCGGTTCCGCCTGCGTTGGCGCAACCGGCACGGGGACGGCTACGCCAAGCGTCACGGGTGTCAGCGCTGGTACACCCGCCTCCAATTTGACTGGGGTTACAGTCAGTGGTTTCGGTGTCAGAGCGCCGACCGCCTCAGAGACCGCCGCCGATTGTCAGATCGAAGTGGATGTCGTGGCGGTCAGCGGTGGTAACAGGCAGAACGTCGTTCCGGCGAACACCATGTCGGTGAATGGTTCCACGACCAACGCCAACTCTGCTATTAACGAAACCTTCAACGTTCGTACGATTGCCGATCCGGTGGTCACGAAAGGTTTCGGCGGTGGGCTAGGGTCTACGAACAATCAGACGCTGACTACGGGCGACCCGGCGACCCTGAGAATCCGCATCAATAACGCCGATGGTAGTCAGCCGATCAACGATGTCCAGGTGATTGATCGCTTGCCGTTGACCCCAGCGGGTCTGAAATACGATACGACCTTCACGCCTGTCTTCTCTGCCGCCTGTGCGGGCACGCCCGCACCGAGTGTGACGTACAGCAATGGCACGAGTGGGACGGATAACGTAGCCACCTTGAAGGTCAGCAGTATCGCGGCCAGCGGGAACTGTGACGTTCAGTTGCGCGTGATTGGTGGAACCGGTGGCACTTTCCCGAACAAGATTCAGACCGCTGACATCACGACTCGCGAAGCTGTGACTGATACCACTGGCTCTAACACAGCGACGCTGACCTATCAGACGCTCAACACCGCCAAAAGCTTCAACCCTACGATTGTTGATCGCAAGAGCACTGCGGATCTCAGCACCACAGTTAGTAAGCTCACGATCAGGCTGTCTAACCCCAGCACCTCCCCTGTAACTGGGGCGGAGTTCTCTGACTTCTTCACCAACGGCGGTCTCTCTACAAACCCAGATTTGAACCTGCGCGTGTCCACGCCGCCAAACCTGACCTTCAATCCTAGCAGTTGTGGCACATCAGCCACTTCGACCGGGTTGACGTTGGGGGCAACGCCCAGCAACACGGCGTTGGCGGGCGCACCGGGATTCAAAGTCTCCAACATTAGTATTCCAGCCGCGACTGGGACCGGCGTTGGAACCTGCGACATCACGGTTGACGTGTTCGGAACCTCGAGCATCGCGGGCGGCACAGTCACCAACACCTTGCGGCAACAAACGGTTCTGGTGAACGGTAATCCAGCCACCTTCACCGACGCCACGGCCAACCTCGAGATCACGCCGACGGGCGTCACGGGACGCACGGTGCTTTCCGAAAAGGACACGACCAACGCTGAGATCGTCACGCTGGCCAATCAGTCCTCGCAGAATTGGAATGACAGCACGGTGATTCTTAATAGCGGTGCGAACGTTCCCGCCTCGCAGAGCACCGCTTGGTTTCGGATTCGGTTGTGGGTTGATCCAACTGCCCAGACCACACCACTGACGGGTGTGAATTTCACGGATGCGCTGCCAAGTCAACTGACGTACAGCAGCCTCTTCCTTAGCCCCAACTGCGGAACGAACACGGGTACGGGTCTGAGTGGCTCGAGCCTGGGGATCGCAGGGTTGACCCTCAGTCCAACCGGGGCCAATGCTACGACCGCCACCAGCCCTTGCGTGATTCTCGTTCGTGCGACCTCGACCCAAGTGGGGGGTCCGTACGTCAACACGATCAATCGCTTCGGCATTTCTTCTACTCAGGGTGTCTCCAACGATTACGGGATAGACGCTCGAATTACCGTGACGGATGCGATCGCCGTCACCAAAACCTTTACCCCTGGAACGGTCGGACCCGGTGGGCGCAGCCGCGCCACGATCACCTTGTTCAACAACGACACGACCCGCACAATGCCGCAGATCACCTTCAGCGATCTCTTGCCCGTTGGTATGGCCGTTGCCGCTGTTCCCGACGCCTCGAGTACTTGCACGAACGGGACAACGGCGGTGTTGCCAACGTTTACTGACACTCGGGCCGACGGTGCTGGACTCCCGGCCAACGAAACCGCTAGTTTCAGTCCTGCCGACAATGTGGTTCTGGGCGCTGCCTCCCGAAGCGCGACCTCGATCACGCCCACAACTTGCTCGGTGAGCTTCTACGTCAAAACGGATAATGCCACCAGTACCCTGACGAACACCATCCCAGTGGGCAATGTCGTCGCTAGGCCACCTGGGGGAAATGTCAGTAATGCGGCGGCGGCAAGCGCAAATCTGAACCGCACGGGCACGACGCTGACCCTCGGGAAAAGCTTTAACCCACAGCAGATTGATCCAAATCAGCCGACCACGATCACGGTCACCTTGACCAATCCCGCCGGAGCGGCAGAACTCACTAACCTCAGTTTCACGGACGATTTCACCCTGGTTGCCGGACAGAATAATTTCAAAGTCGCGGCTCCGCTGACGGCGAGCACGACCTGTAATGGAACCAGCACGGCCCAGAACCCGCCAGCCGGAACAGTCTTCACGGGTGTGCTGAAAAATGGCGCAGGAAATGCCCTGGCGGTCGGTGATACATCGGTACGTTTAGAGAATGGCTTCCTGGCATCGGGCGCGTCTTGCACGATCAGCGTCGTGGTCACAGGTCAGGTTGCAGGCAACCAAGTCAACAGCATTCCTGCCAGCAGCGGGGTCAGTTCCAACATTAACTCAGATCAGGGCCATCAGAATAACAACCTTGTCAACACGACACTGACCGTTTTCGCCACGCTCGCGGTCAGCAAGAGCTTCTCGCCGACCACGATTTTGCCGGGCAGTGGCACGTCAGACATGACGATTCAGGTCTTTAGCTCGCTTAACAGCGCGGTCACCAGCTTAGCGCTAACAGATTTCTTCACTTCCGACGGAACCTCGAGCGGTGCGGCTACAGGAATTGTGATCGCGCCGACCCCGACGCTGGTCGCCAACACCTGTGGCGGCACGGTCACGCAGACGGCTGGTGACAATAAGGTCTCGTTGAGTGGGGGCACGTTGCCATCCGGTACCGCCTGCTCATTCACCATCAAGGTCGCTGCGAACAAAGTGCCGACTGGAACGACTGACAATAGTTTCGTCAACACGATCCCGGCTGGTGCCGTGACCGGCGACGCCGGAACCGGGCCAGGTTCGGCCTCCAACCGCCGCCCCGTGACAGCCACCTTGACCACGCCGCCACCGCCCACAGTCGCCAAGCTTTTCAACCCAGCCACGATCCTGCCAGGGCAAAACTCGCAGCTCACGATCACCCTGACCAACCCGACCACAACCGCCGCGACGCTCAGCTCCAACTTTGTAGACACGCTGCCAACAGGCTTCGTGATCGCCAACCCATCGGGTCTCATCACGACTTGCACTTCCGCGACGGTCAACACGACACCCACCGCCACGACGCCTGGCGTCATCACTGCCACGGCGTTGACCATCCCGGCTGGAACCTCGAGCACGCCAGCCACCTGCACCATCAAAGTGGATGTCACCAACGATGGCACGTTCAACTACGGGACTCGCAACAACCTGATCCCGACGGGCGCGTTGAAAACCAACATCGGTGACAGCCCGGCCGCCGCGACCGCCCCGATCACGCTCGAGAAGCCGCTCGTGGGTGTGAAATCGGTCAAGCTCATTACTGACGCCGATAACAGCCAGACGATCACCACGGGCGACACGGTGACGTGGAGCGTGTTTTACAAGAACACCAGCACGGTCTCCATCAACGGTGTGCAGATTACCGATGCGCTGCCAACGGGCGTGACCCGCACGGGTGCCCCTGCGATCACCACGACGCTCGGAACAGTCAACCCTGGTTACAACGGCACGGGCACCAACGACCTGCTGAGCGCGGGTGTGACCCTCACGGCTGGCCAAGTTATCCGCGTGGACGTTCCCGTTATCATCACGGCCGCTGCTGCGACTAACCTCGATAACCGCGCCGAGGCGACCTACACAGGTCAGCCTGCAACCCTGCCTCAAAATCTGACGGATACCGCCGACAACACGACGGCTGTACCAGCAGGCATTACGATTCCCGCGGGCAGCGTTTCGCAGACGCCCACTCAGACGGCTGCGAACAACGATTTCACCAGAGTCACGCCGGTTGCCACGCCCACGACCCAAGGCTGGAAGTTTGTGGTGCGTACCAATGACCCCGATGGAAACGGTCAGAACACGATTGGCGACACGCTCACCTGGTCGGTGTTCTACAAGAATACGGGCACGGTTACGATCAACAACGCCCAGATTGCCGATGTCTTGCCGACGGGTTTGACCTTCGCCGGACCGACTGTGTTAACCGTCAATGGAACAGCCAACAACACCAACCGCAATTCCAATTATGACGGCTCGAGCGCCAACCCGAACTTGCTGACGGGCGCACTCAACCTTGCGCCGGGCGATGTCGTGCGCGTGGACATTCCCACCACGATCAACGGCAGTGTTCCCGCGAACGGGCAACTGGACAACCAGGCGAAGCTGACCGCCGCGAACCTGCCAGTGGCGGGCATCCTGACCGATGCGGCGGACGGCACCACGACCCTGCCAAGCGGTGTGACCGCGCCGACCAACAGCCAATCGCAGTCAGGTAATCAAACCGCTGGCAACGATCCGACTCGAGCCATCGTCAGTCCGGTCGTCAGCGGCAAGGTCTACGTTGACCTCAACAACAACGGGCAATTCGATGCGGGCGAACCCGGTATTCCCGGTGCCACCGTCACCGTCACCCCCTCGATTGGTGCGCCGATCACACTGACCACGAACGCCAGTGGCGATTACAGCACGCCGGTTCCGGCGGGCAGCAGCGCCACGATCACCGAAACGCAACCCGCCGCCTATGGCAACGGCAAGCGTGGTGCCACGCCTGACACGAACACGATCACCTTGGGCGTCGTACCCCCGACCGGCTCGAGCGGCAATAACTTCGGCGAGCTGACCGGAGCCGTCAGTGGCAAGGTGTTCTCGGACAGCAATAACAACGGAACCTTCGAGGGTGCGGACGCGGGCATCACCAACCAGTGCATCACCCTGACCGGCACGGACTTTGGGTTGGACGGTGTGGCGGGCGGCACGGGCGTCAACGCGGACACCGCCGTGACCTTCTCCACGCGCACCAATGCCTCTGGCGATTACAGCTTCGCCCTGAACGCGGCGAACACGGTCTTTGCCAGCGCCGATTGCAGCGGCGCGGCGATTCCCGTCTTCCCAGGCTTACGCAAGGGTCAGTACACCGTGACCGAAACGAACCAGCCAGCGGGTACGCTGAACGGCATCACGACGGCAGGTGCGGCCACGACTGGCGGCACGGCGGGCGCGGCCACGCCGGTCACGACCACCCCGAGCGCGATCAACAGCCTCACCCTCGGGGCGGGTCAGACCTCCTCTGCCAACAACTTCGCTGAGATCGTTCCATCCAGCTTGAGCGGCAAGGTCTTCGAGACCTTCAACAACGACGCGATTCAGCAGGCAGGGGAGACCAATAACCTCGGCGGTACGGTTGTCACGCTCTCTTACACCGACGACCTGGGACGGACGGTCGTGCAAACCGCGACGACCGCCGCTGGCAACGTCGCGGCGGGCACGTTCACCAACACGGTTAGCATCAATGGCGCACCGGCCACAACCGTGACCCTGACGGGTGCGCCCGCGCTGACCGCCGGGCAGTACTACTTTGGTAACGTGCGCCCGACGCAGACCGGCACGACCTACACCGTGACCGAGACGCAGCCTGCGACCTACTCGAGCAATCCGCTCAACACGGCGGTCGGTACGGCGCTCGGCACGGCAGGGAACAACGTCGTCAGTGCCATCCCTAGTATTGCGCCCGGAACGAACGCGACCGGATACGATTTTGCGGAGTACAAGCCGGTCACGATTAGCGGTGTGGTCTTCGCGGAACGCAACGCCACGCCGAATTATCAAGTCGGCGTGGACGACCCGATCCAGGGTGCGACCATATCTTTGCGCGACTCGAGCGGGAACCCGATTCCTGGCGTACCCGATCAGACGACGCCTGCTGGGGGCACGTACAGCTTCACTAACCTACCGCCAGGAACGTACGGCGTGTTTGAACCGACGCAGCCCGCAGGCACAGTCAATCAGGGCACGTTCCCTGGAACCTTAGCGGGCGGGCAGACGGCAGGCTCGAGCGTCGGTACGGCTTCCGAGACCCCGAGCAAGGTCACAAACATTGTGGCGCAGTCCGGGAACGCGGTCTCCAACGTCAACTTCGGTGAAACCTTCGTCGCGGGCATCTCCGGTGTCGTCTACCGCGATCTCAACGACGACGGGCAAATCGGTGGTTCCGGCGAGACCGGTCTCGCCGGAATTCGCGTGGAGCTGCGAGACTCGAGCAATAACATTGTCCTGCTGGGTGGCGTGCCGCAGGTTGCCACGACCGATGCCAGCGGCGCGTACGCCTTCACCAGTCTGCCAGCGGGCACGTATAACGTCGTGGAACTCGGCCGGGCCAGCGTTAATAATGAAACGCAAGACCCGAGCTTCTTCGACGGCAAGGCCACTCCGGGCACGAATCTGACCACGGGCAATGGAACCGCACCCGTCGGTCAGCAGGGCACACCGCCGACCCGAATCAACACGATCACCCTCGGGACGACGCCCGCCACGAACACCTCGGTCAACAACAACTTCGGTGAAATTCCGAAGTCCAGCTTGAGCGGTAAGGTCTTCGAGACGTTCAACAACGACGCGATCCAGCAAGCCGCCGAAACCAACAACCTCGGTGGCACGACGATCACGTTGACTTACACCGATATCAACGGGCGCACGATCGTGCAGACCACGACAACCGCCAGCGGCAACGTCGCGGCGGGTGCAACGACGAACACGATCAGCGTCAACGGTGGCGCGGCCACGACCACCACCTGCTCGAGCGCTCCGGCGTTGACGACTGGACAATATTATTTCTGCGAGCTGTTCCCGGCGAACGCGGCAGGGTACACGGTCACGGAAACGCAGCCGGGCGGCTTCCAAAGCAACCCTGCCAACACCGCTCCCGGCAGTGCGGCGGGAACCCCCGCGAACAACGTCGTTTCAGGCATCAGCTTGACGCCGGGCACGAACGCGACCGGGTACGACTTCGCGGAGTACAAACCGGTCACGATCAGCGGCGTGGTCTTCGCCGAGCGCAACGCCACGCCGAATTACCAAGTTGGCGTGGATGACCCGATCCAGGGTGCGACCGTATCTTTGCGCGACTCGAGCGGGAACCCGATTCCTGGGGTGGCGGATCAAACGACACCTGCTGGGTGGCACGTACAGCTTTACGAACCTGCCGCCCGGCACGTATCAAGTCGTCGAACCGACGCAACCCGTCGGCACGATCAACGACGCCACCTTCGGCGGCACAGTCGCGGGCGGGCAGACGGCAGGCTCCAACGGTGGAACGCCGACCGGAATCGCCACCACCCCGAGCAAGGTCACAAACATCGTGACGCAGTCGGGGAACACCGTTTCCAACGTCAACTTCGGTGAGACCTTCAACGGTCAGATTTCCGGCGTGGTCTACGAGGATCGCAACGACAACGGGGTTCAAGACGTGGGCGAACCTGTGATCACTGGCATTCGCGTCGAATTGACCGGCGTGGACACGAACGGCAACCCCGTCACGCGCACCCCGGTTGCCACCGATGTGAACGGCGCGTACCTGTTCGACCAACTGCCGCCCGGCACGTACACCGTGACCGAGAAGGGCCGCAACGCCAACCCGGCTGAGAATCAGCACCCGAACTACGGTGATGGCAAGGCCACACCGGGAACCACAGGTGCGACCACCAACGGCACGCCGGGTGTCCAGGGCACACCGCCTAGTACGATAGGCGGCATTATCTTGGGCAACACGCCCGCTACGAACAACTCCACGCAGAACAACTTCGGGGAACTGACCGCTGACCTCGAGTTGGCGAAGGCCGTTAGTAACAACGCGCCCGCCACCGGCAGCGACGTGACGTTCACCTTGACCGTCACCAATAAAGGTCCCGCCACCGCCACGGGTGTGGTCGTGCGCGATGTCTTGCCCGCCGGGTTCACCTTCGTCTCGGGCAACCCTGCCACGACCCAGACCGGTCAGACGGTGGATTGGATCGCTGGCAGCATCGCCCCGAACGCCACCGCGACCCTCGAGATCGTCGCCACGGTCGTTCCGAACCGCCCAGCGGCTGATTACATCAACGCCGCCGAGGTGCAAGCCTCCAACATCAAAGACCCGGATTCCACGCCCGGCAATGGCGCTGGTGGCGCGGAGGACGACCGTGCTAGTGTGACTGTCACACCTCGAGGCAACATCAACGGAGTGATCTTCCGCGACGAGAACGGCAACGGCGTGCGCGACCCAGGTGAGACTCCGATCCCGAACGCTCGAGTTGAGATCACCCCAGCGGGCGGGGGCGCACCGGTCACGGTCGTGACCGATGCCAACGGCGTCTTCGATACCGCCACGCTCGCCACGCCAGGGGTTCCAGCGGGTACGTACATCGTCAACATTGACGACACGTCATTACCAGCCGATTACCGCAATCAAACCGCTGGAACCGACCCCACGAACGTCACGGTTGGCATCGGTGAGAACAAGAAGGAGGAGGACAACGGGTACCGTCCGACCGGCACGGTCACGGGTTCCGTCTTCCAGGATCTCAACAACAACGGCAAGCGCGATCCGGGCGAACCCGGTATTCCGGGAGCCTCCGTGACCGTGACGCGCCCTGCGACCGAACCCGGTCTGCCGCTGACGCCGATCACCGTGACGACCGATGCCAACGGTAATTACTCGGTTCCCGGCGTGCCAGCCGGTCAAGCCGTCGTCACCGTGGACGACCCGGCCTTGGTCGCGCAAGGCTACACTCGAGTCACCACCAGCAGCCCGGATAACCCAGGCGGCGGCAACCCGACCACGGTCACCGTGACCCAAGGCCAGCCTGTCAGTGCGGGCGACGATCCCTTCCGTAAGCAGGGCAGTTTGACCGAGCGCGTCTTCCAGGACACGAACGGCAACGGTATCCAAGACCCCGGTGAACCCGGTATTCAGGGCGTGACCGTGCGCGTCACCGACGCGGGCGGCCGGGTCCAGACCGGCGTCACCGATGCCAACGGCGACGTGACGATCAGCGGACTCCTTGAAGGCACGGCCACCGTGGACGTGGACGAAACCACCCTGCCGCCCGGTATCACCGCGCAGACCGCCGGAACCGACCCGAGCACCGCGACCGTCGTGACCGGACAGACCGTCAATGCGGGCTTCGACGGCTATCAACCTCGAGGTACGCTGACCGGCATCGTCTTCCGTGACGACAACGGCGACACGACGAAGGGAACAGGCGAACCGTTCTTCCCAGGTGTGACCGTCACGATCACCGATCAGTTCGGCAAGGTCACGGTCGTCACGACCGGACCCGATGGTCGCTACACCGCCACGGTCGCCACAGGTCCGGTCAGCGTGGTCTACACCACGCCGAACAACACCCGGATCACCACGAACAACGGCTCGCAGACGGTCAACGTTCCTACGAACGGCACGGGAACCGCCGCCGATGTCGGCTATCAACCGCTGACCGGCGGCCTCCAGGGGCGCGTCTTCGAGGACACGAACGCCAACGGCGTGCAAGACCCCGGCGAGCGAGGCATTCCCGGCGCGACCGTGACGATCACCGACGCGCAGGGCAAGGTCGTCACCAAAGTCACAGACGCCAACGGCGATTACCGCACCGCGCCGGATGAGTTGGCCTTCGGACCCGCCAAGGTCGTGGTCACACCGCCGCCCGGTTACGTCGTGACCACCGACAACCTGACGCAAACCGTGAACGTTCCGGCGGGCAGCATCGGGCGTGTGCCGGATGTCGGTCTGGTGAAGCCCGGCATCAGCCTAGAAAAGAACGTCGTACAGAACAATCAGCTCGTACCGCGCTCCGAGACGCCAACCGTGGCCCTGGGCGGTAACCTCGAGTATCAGATCACCGTGAAGAACACTGGTCCGGTACCGCTGCGCGAGTTGACGGTCACGGATGACCTGCCGGTCGGTCTGCGCTATCTGCCAGGGACCAGCAAGCTTGGTGGGGTAGCCATTGCCGATCCAACGGTCACCGCGAACGCGCAGACGGGCAAGCAACGCCTCGTCTGGACGCTGCCACAAACCCTGGCTCCGGGAACCAACTTGGCGCTGCGCTTCACCACGAACGTGACCCCGGAAGTCAAAAACGGGCAACTCGTCAACGCCGCCAGCGCCGCCGCCAAGGCTGGACCCTCCGGCAGCACGATCACGGTTGCTTCCAACACATCGGTGGCCGCCGCGAAGGTCAGCTTGGGGGTCTTCACCAACAAGACGATCATCCTCGGGCGCGTCTACTTCGATGTCAACGACAACGACAGCTTCGAGCAGGGGACAGACCGTCCGCTGAGTGGCGCTCGCGTTTACCTGAGCGACGGTCGTTCCGCCGTGACCGACAGCCTGGGACGTTACAGCCTGCCGGACGTTCTGCCGGGCGTCTACACCGTGCGCCTCGATCCGGTGACCGCGCCGTACAGCGTCAAACCCGAGCCGGACGACCAGGGCACACCGGGCAGCCGTTACGTGCGCGCCCCTGACTCTGGTGGCATAGATCACGAGGACTTTCTGTTGATTGAACCGAAGGGCGCAGCCGTGAAGAGCCGCAGCACGCTGGTGCAGCGCGAACCTGTGACGCTGACGAAAGTCATCACGCAAGGCGGTGCGGGCTACGCGGTGACCTTCACGATCACCGTCAGCAAAGCCGTGCGTAACCTCACCATCACCGATCCGCTGCCGCAGGGTGCCGAACGTGGTCCAGTTACCGGCGCGACGCTCGAGGGGAACGCCCTGCGCTTCCCAGGCGTGACGCAACCTGGCACTTACAAAATCACTTACGCGCTGTTCACGGCGTTACCGCCCGATCTGGTCTTGACCGATCCCGACATTCTCTTCGAGCCGATTTTCACGCTGATCCCCTCGAGTCCGGGTGGCGACGCGCCGCCTTCTCGTCCGGGTGGCAATGCGCCATTACCGACCAATGCTGGTGCATCGAACGGTGACAACAGCGATAGCACCGAGGTGATCCGATGAATCCGCGCAGCACGCCCTCCCGCAACCAAACGGCGATCAGCACCACGCGCGGTTTGACTCGAGCCTTAGCGCTTGGACTGTGCGTCGTCGCTGGTCTAGCCTTGGGGCAAGCGACGAAACCGCAACCAATCGGTGGACCCAAACCCGCTCCCACCCCCACTAAACCCGTCTCGAGTCCAACCAAACCCGTCACGCCCCCCGCAGCCCCAGTGAAACCCGTCACGCCAGCTCCGACGAAACCAGTCTCGAGTCCAACCAAACCAGCGACGCCAGCTCCGACCAAACCAAGCTCGAGTCCAACGAAACCAGTCTCACCCGCACCCACGCCCACGAAGCCGAGCGCACAACCCGGTGGGAAACCCGTGGTCACCCCGCGCAGCAACCCGAAAGTGCAAGACGGCGGTACCCTCAACGGACCGACCGGGTTCGGCTCTGACGGGTACTCGAGCGTTGCCCTCCCCCTGGTCGCCGTGGGCAAGCAAGTCGGGTGGCGGATCGCCCCGGATGACTTCCGCGTGTTCGTCCCTCGAGCCGCGAGTGGTCGCAGTATCGCCCTGGAAGTCTTCAGCCCGGATGTCAACCGCAACGATTACGCCAATGGTCGTGATCGTCGCACCTACTACGGGGATGAGTTATACGGGAAAACCGCGAAGCTCACCACGAATTTCAGTTTCAAAAATCCAACCGGGCAAACCCTGGCTGATCGCACGTTCGGTGAGAGTTTGAAGCACACGTACGAACGCCTGTACCAGGCGAATCTCGAGCCGGGCTTCTACCCGTTCACCGCGTTGGCAGACGGGAACGGGAAGAATAGCTTCGCTCTGCGCGTGACCGGTGGCGCTCGGGTCGAAGCGAGTCAGTTCACGGTGACGGCTCGAGGACAGTTTAATCAGGATCAAGTTGTGGGGTTCGTGCAGATTGATCCGAGTCAACTCGGGAAAACTGTGAAACTCGAGAATTACGATGCCGATGGCAATCAGGAGATCGTGCTGACCCTGGTCGCGCCGGATGGGAAGCGGATTGCTTTGACCGCGTCGGGTGATGTGCAATGGGCGACGAATGCGTTTGTGATTAATCAAGGGTTGGTGGGCACGTGGAAGGTCTTAGCGCGGATCTTGCCGACGACGCGGCAATTCTCGAACTCGTTCGCGTTTCGCGTGCGCGTGAATGATCAACCGTTGTTCGCGCAGATTCCAGGGTTTGGGATTCAAACACCGCCGGTGCTGCCGTTGCAGTGTGAGGTGGTGGATCCGAGTGGTGCGAGTATCACTGGGGCGAGTTGTACGGTGTCGGGTGGGGCGACGCGGACGTTACGTCCGATTTTGCCGGAGTGTTTCACGCCGGTGAGTGCGAGCATCCTCGAGGGGGTGGGGGTGGTGGTCTCGAGTGATCGGGTGGAGGTGACGAGTCCGAGTGGTCGGGTGCGGTTCGTGGCGGAGTGTCCACAGGCGAAGGTGCAGGTGAATGCCGTGGCGTTGGTCTGTGGGCAACGATCTCCCCTCACTAACATCAGTGTCAATGTCGGTGGTCAGGTCGTGACCGCGCCCGCCGTTGTGATTGTCAATCCGGGGCAAGTCAATGTCGGAGCCAACGTTCCCGGTGCCACCTCGCAAGTGGTTTTCGTCACCGCCGAACGTGGTCAGACCAAAATCGTCAACCTCGAGATCACTCCGAGACTGGCACTCGCTGTCGCCATCGAAGGGAAGCCACCGGCCGGGGGCCTCAGCGTCACCACCCAACTTGGCGATGCGAAATTTGAGAATCCGACCTCTGCTTTAAACGTTGGCGATACCGCCACGGTCGTGGCAGTTGTCAGCACAGGATTCACCCAGCCGGTCCCAGCCACAGTCAATGTGACCCTACCCGCCGGTCTCGAGGCGACGGGTGAGACGCGTTTGACGGGCAGCGTCGTGGGCGGGAAGCCGTTGACCTTGCGAATTCCGGTGCGGGCCACGAGCGCCGTGAGTGACGTTCAGGTTCGCGCCACATTGGAACCGAACTGCGGGGTGCAGGCGGTCACGTTAGTCACTATCAGCCAACCCGTGACACCGCCGACACCACCACCCGTACCCGACCCAGCGAAACTGGAATTGACAAAGACGGTGGACCGCGACCTAGTGAAGCCCGGTGACAAACCCATCTTCACAATCATCGTGAAGAACGTCGGTGGCAGCACCGCCACGGCGGTTCGTTTGACGGACACCTTGCCTTCGGGACTGGTCGGCGATGCGATCGCGGAAACCTTCGATTTGCCCGCCGGTGAGTCGCGCACGGTTCGCCTGCCCGCCACCGTGACCGACGATGCCACGGGTGTGATCGTCAACACCGCGCGCGTGGACTGGAACGGCGAGGTGCTGACCGCGCCCGCTCAGGTGCGGGTGCAACCCGTGATTGACCTGAAGATCACCAAGGCTGTCAGCGCTCCGAGCGTCAAGATCGGAGAATCGGTCACCTACACAATGGTCGTGACCAACAACGGTCCGAGCCTCGCCACAGGGGTGAAGCTCAGTGATCCCTTACCCGAGGGCTTGACCTACGTCTCTTCCACAGCCTCGCAGGGCAGTGCCAGCTTCGCGGCTGGGACGATCAGCGCCACGCTCGGATCGTTGGCTCGAGGTGGCAGTGCCACCGTGACTGTTGTAGCCACGACAGTCAGAACCGGCAGATTTGTCAACACCGCCAGCGTTTCCGGGACAGAAACCGAGACCACGCTGGAGAACAACCGCGCCAGCGCCGCCCTCGAGGTAGTGGCTCCGCCGCCACCCGCCCAGGGATCGCTCGCGGTCAAGGCGTTCGTGGTGACCTGCAATCAGCGCCTCGAGTTGCCGAGCGCCGGGTTCACCGTGAACGGTCAGCGCTATACAACACCGACCAGCTTGACGCTCGCGCCGGGTTCGTACACGTTGCAACCCGATGTCCTGCCCGGTAGCACGGCTCAACCGGTCACAGTCAACGTCACAGCCAATGGGACAGCGATCGCGGAGATTCTGTACAACGTGCAAGTCAGCCTCAACCTCGAGCCTGGCACAGCCCAACTCGCGGCGGGGGAGACGCGCACACTGACCGCGACCGCCAACACACTCTTCCCGTACCCCGTGCCCACCACGATCAACCTGACGCTCCCGGAGGGCTTCAGCTCAGCCGGACCGCTGACCCAAGCCGGAACCGTCTCGAGCGGCAAGCCGCTGACGCTGAGCGTGCCTGTGCGCGCTTTGACGAGTGTCTCGAGCGCCACGGTGCGCGCCAGCCTCGAGCCGAGCTGCAATGTGACGGCAAACAGCGTCTTGACGGTCACACCCGCCCCACTGCCGGATCAACGCCGCGAGAGTCAAGTTGTGCTCTTGGCGAAACTGGCGGATGTCCCCGTCCAAGGCCGTGCCCTGATCCTGTCCGACCGCATCCCCGCCGGTTCCAGTTACATCTCCGGCTCGAGTCGTCTGCTGGACAACCCGACGTTTGATGTCAACACCCCGACCGCCGCTGCCGGTCAAGCGATTGCCGATCCGTACATGTCCGGTGATCGTTTGTTCTGGGTCATCCCGCTGAAAGCCAACACCCTCGCCACCCGCCGTCAAGCGCTGGCAGACGCCGCCAAGCGCGGTTTCCTGACGCTGAGCCGTAACGCCCAGGGTCAGACCGTGTACGGCATCACCTACCGTCTGGCGCACACCGGGGCGCTCGTCATGCCCGCCGATCGCGTCGCGGTCATCGTGGCTCTTCCCGGTGCTCGCAGTGCCGACGGTAACCGTAACGACGCGCGAATTGATCCGAACAGCGCGATGGGCAAAATCCTCGGACTGGGCGACCTGCGCGTCTTGCAGGGCGATCCCAGCATTCTCGAGGCGCTCAACCTGGCGATTCCGTTTACTGGCGAGGCGGGTGCAGGGAATGAGCGTCCGCAAGGTGGTCCCGCCACCAGTCTCAAGGTCAGCGTGGAGCGTCCGACGACCGACAGCGTTGACCGACCGACCCTGCTGATCGAGGCCTTCGATAAAGACGGTCTGCCCGCGAACGACGAGTTCGTGACCGTGGAACTCAGCGTTGACCCGGTTGAGGCAGACGCGCAACCTGGCATTCCAGGGTATCAGGTCGCACTGGAAAACGGTGTTGGACGCGTGCGCTTGCAGAACCTCAGCGGCGGCGTCTCCGGTCAGAGCACCCCACCCGTGACAGAGGTTCGCGTCGAGGCTCGAGTCATCAATGAAAATGGCACCATCTCCAGCAGCTCCAACTTCAAGGTCACGGAGTTCAGCCTGACCGCCTCTAACCCGCTCGCGCCGAACAGCACCAACACCACGGCCATCTCGAGACCCGTGGTCGCGGCCGGTACCTTGGGCATTGGTGGCAATTACGATTTCAGCTCGGGCGCGTTCAGCTTGAACGGTGGTCTGCGTTTCTTCCTGCGCGGCGACATCTTCGAGAACGTCACGTTAACGCTGGGCATCAACTGGCTGGCCGATTACGACCTGTCCAGCGGAGCCTTGGCGCTCAGTGGCGACCTGATGCCCCCGGCTAATCCGTTCGAGCGCTTCCCGCTGCTGGGAGACTCGAGCGTGCTCGGGAGTGACGTTCGCAGCACCGAAGGGACCTACTTCAAGCTCGAGAGCGGCAGCAGTTACCTGCTCTTCGGGCAGTTTGCCCCCGGCTTCCGAGGGGTGTTGAGCGGGTATAACCCGACGTACAACGGCTTCCAGGGCGTCATACGTCAGGACGGGTTCAGCCTGACAGGTTTTGCCACCGACACGCCGAACGCCGATCAACGCTTCCGCAAACAGGCGGACGGTTCCGACCTGTACTTCCTATCACAGGGCGGCATCGCTGAGAACAGCGACCGCGTGGTGATCGTCACATACAGCCGCCTGACCGGGCAGAAAATCAGCGGGCGCACGCTGACCAGGAACGCCGATTACACGATTGAGTACGACACCGGCATTCTGCGTTTGCGTCAGGCGCTCACCAGCACTGACAACGACCTCAACCCGCAATTCCTAGAGGTTGACTTTGCCACTGGCGTGCCGGGACGCGACTTCCGCTTCGGGGCGCAGGCCGCGATCGGCGGACCCGGCTTTAGCCTGACCGCGACCGCGCTACAATTCCGTAACGGACAGTTCGGGGGGAACAGCAGCTTCCTGTTCGGGGCGGGCGTCGCCATTCAACAGGGACCGCTCAATGTGAACCTCGAGGGGGCGCTGAGTGGACCGTTCGGCTCCGGTCAGGGCTTGGGTCTGGCGGCGCAAGCCTCCTACGCCGTAGACGGCTTCCAGTTCCGCTTGGATTACCGTGACCGCAATCCGAACTTCGTCCACCCCGAATCGAACGCGATTGACTCCGGGCGGGCCCTGTTGGCCGGACTGACCATCGGTGACCCAAACGGGTTCCGCATCAACGCCGCGCTGCTGCACAATCAGGAGTACACGGGCGGCACGGGTAGCACCGGCGCGTCCGCTGAGGCTCGAGTCAACCTCGGGGGGAATTTCACGGTCGGTTTGGGCTTGCAGTACCTGTACAGCTTCCCGGTCAACAGCAACGAACTCTGGCTCACGGGCGGCATCGCCGTGCCGCTCGGGGCGCTCAAGGTGACTGTGGACGGCCGCCTCGTGCTGGCGGGAACCCCAACCACCTACGGCGGTTTGACGGCCGGTCTCGAGTACGCGCTGACAGAGAACTTCAGCCTGCGCTTGCAGGATCGCATCACCTTCGAGCCGAACGGGCCGCGCCAGCAAGCCTCGTTCGGGGTCACGGGCGCGTTTAGCAACAGCGAACTGCTGCGGGGCACCTTCGGCAACGAAACGCTCATCCCAGACGCCTTCGGTCAGACGAATGTGACGGCCGCCTATGAGCTGGATACCTTGGACGGCAACGCCGGGCGCGCCAGGGTCGGTGTGGAAACCACGATTCCGCTGAGCAATAATTTCAGCGCTCAACTCGGTGGCGAAGCCGTCTTCAACCCGAACAGCAACACAACCGGTAGCGCCTCAGTCGGCTTGCTGTACGAGGACTCGAGCTTGAAGGGGTTGGCGCGAGCGCAGCTTAGCTTCCAACCGCAGGGCTTAAAGCAGGTCTACACCTTCGGTTTGATCGCGCCTCTCTCCAACGAGTTCATCATCAGCCCCTACGTTGAGTACGCGGTTGACCCGAGCCGCTGGTCCGTGCCCGGTGCGACCAGCGCCGACGGTGGCCGCTTCAGCGTCGCACTCGCCTACCGTGGCGACGACTGGAGCGTGCTCAGTAATAACACCGGCAAGTTCGGCGTTTACGCCGCGAACGGCGATTATTTGGAGGGCGAAACGCAGTTCGGCTATCAGGCGTCCGAGCGCTTCTACCTGCGAAGCGGGCTGGCGTACCGATACCAGTTCGGCGGCGGAACCTTCACCGGTCAAATCGGCGCGGGCTTCAGTTACTTCCTGACCACGAACTTCGCCGTCGGTGTCCAAGCCGGGTACCTCTTCAGCAGCACCGGCTCGAGCAAGTTCGCGTTCGGCGTCGAGGGCAGCCTGCGCGTCGTGGACAACCTGCTGTTCACGGTCGGCTTCAACGCCCTCGGGTTTAACGGGATCGGCAATAGCTTCAACCCCGGCGTGTATTTCCGCTTCGACTGGAAGATAGACGAACGCACCTTCGGCTGGCGATAAGCGTCTAACAGAAGCGCCCCCCTCGAGATTGGATGGGGGCGCTTTTTTCGGGTCTCGAGGACGCTGGCACGGACCGTTTTGAGAGCAGCCAGGCGCAGGGAACTTCTGGCGACAGTCAGAGCGAATCTCGAGTCACAATGCAGGCTATACGGTCATGAGAATTTTCATGGCTAGCCGCTCGAGAATGCCTGGTGGAGCGTGTAGAGTTTTAGCTGATGCGTGTGATGTTGCTCGGGGTGCTGGGCTGCGTCTCCAAGTGCGCGTCTATTTTCGCCACGAGCTGACGCATGGCCTCCTGGAGTCCAGCCGCGACCTCTCTGGCCATGCGGATGTCGTGTCCGGTGTTGAGTTCCTGGACGCTGACCTGAATCTGGTCGTTCTCAACCAGCAGTTCAAACGCGAAGCAGGGAATCAATCCGGCGGCGACGCACTTGGCGTTGTTCATGTCGGTGGCCATAGCCATCATCGTGCCCTCTTTCAGGGCTTTCAAGGGTGGGTTATTCGGTTGTGACATCGGTGAACCTCTTTCAGGGGTTGGATTTTGCCTGCAAACGATACCGCCCGAGGCGGGGATGCACAAGAGAAGCGGCGACGCTCAGGCTGAGACCAAGCTCCGAAACTGACACTCGAGCCACACAGAGTTTGTGCTGAACGCAGTTTCTGGCTCGAGGACAGTTGCTAGCGCGAAAACCACCATCAGGCTTGGGCCAGGTCACGGGTCACAGTGTCGGACACGACGGAGAACGCCCAGGCCCTAGTCTTGACGCCCGGCACATTCAACGCACCGCGCACCTGGTCGAGGATGTCCGTCGTGGAACTGATTTCTAACAGAATCACCTTGGGGTCCTCGGTATTCTGCAAGAGCCGTGTGCCGAGGACGGGCGCGATATCGGCAAATACGCGGCGCAGGGTTTGAAAGCTTTCCATCAGGTTGGCGCGCAACGGTGCGACCGCCTCGAGACCAGCCTCGGGCGGCAAGGTAAATTCCATGTAGATGACGAAGTGGCTTGGCATAAAGACTTTCGCTACCGTACCCGCCTGACCTGAGGCGCTGCCGAAGCTGAAAGACAGACAGCTTTGACCCGAAGGGCGGTGCGGTTACTCCTCGTTGGCGATGAACGCCTCGAGTTGCGTTTGATTGACTACGAATGGCGCTCGGGTTCGTAGGATCGCGCCGCTGGCTTTCAGACGGTTCAGGCAGTGCGACACGGTTTCTCTGGTCGCACCAATCATGCGTGACAGATCTTCCTGGGTGAGTTTCAGGTCCACCTTGGTTCCCTCGGAGCTGGGCTTCCCAAATTCCAAGGCGAAACGGTAAAGCAAACTGGCCAGGCGACCGGGGGCGCTGAAGGCGCTGACCTCAGCCGACCAGGCTTGCGATTCAAACAGGCGGGCCGCCATGATCTGAATGAATTTCAGGGCGACCTTCGGACGGGTTTCCAGCAGCCCTTCCAATCCGGCTCTGGGCAGCGCGATCAGAATCGTGTCCTCGATGGCTTCGGCCTGGGTCGGGCGGCGCTCCTGCGGGGTGAGCAGCAGCTCGCCGAAGGCGTCGTACTGGCCGACCACGCCCAGGATGGCTTCTTTCCCGTTTGGGAATAGTTTACTGATTTTCACCAGACCGCTTCGCAAGAAATAGATTGCGTCCGCCGGATCGTCCATGTGATAAATCACATCGCCCGCCCGGAAGCGGCGATATGGCGTGGTCTTCGAGAGCTTCTCGAGGTCAGCCAGCTCCCAGTCCTCGAAAAGACTGGTGCGCTTCAAATGCCATACTAGACTCGGATACTCCACGACCCCTGGATTCTATCTCGAGGCTCATGAGAACAAAGCCCATTTCCAGCACGGCGCTTCAGGTGCGCTTCAAGCTGTGTCGGCATCTTAGAGCGATTGTGACCACCTCCGCCAAACCCTCTGTGATCTACAGCGACGAGTACCGCCAAACCGATTTCCGCAGTTCGCCAGAACGGTACCGCGTCGGCGTCGGAGAACAGGGCGTGCTGCTGGTGCAGCCGTACAAATCAGAACTGCTCCCGCTCTGGCGGTTTCGCACGCCGGAGATTGCCCAGGAATCGGCGGCAGCGCTGCTGCAAGCGTTCCGTCGGTACCGCGACGCGGGCGACTTCGTGGGCATGGACATGGCCCGCAAGTACTTGCAGATGGGCTGGACCCGCTCGAGACGCTACGCCAACCACCGCACCGGACAGAAGTACCAGGGCGCGGTTCCAAAGGAGAAGCGCGGGCAGAGCGGAGCGCACGGGCGATCTGAGCGTCCCCTCGAGCCTGACCCAATCAAGGCAGAAAGCGCCGCCATCTTTCGGGCGGCCCTGGACGAAGCACTGGCGGACGAGGCGTATCAGCGGGAACTCGAGCGGCACCGTGAAAAGTACGGCTGAGTTCAGCGGATTTAGCTCAGTACAATGCGGTCTTGGATGGACGCGCTGAAGATTGTTCACAGGGCGCAACGTTCAAATCTTAGATGCCGAAAACGGTTTGTATCGCAGCATTCTCGAGCTTTGGATGACACCACATCATTCACGTTTTAACAGAGAGATAGATAGGCGGCTCGAGTGCTCAACCGATCAAATAGATTGAGGTGTGTGGTACGCATTCCTGTTTGCTATTCATGCCAAACCTGATAGGGCGCTTCAAGCTCTGGGTGGCGGACTCTCCGAGGCTCGGCTCAAAAGTGGCTCGGGAAGCTTCAAAGGAATCGTGCACAAAGCCTTTGCTCGAGGCTTTCGCTGGAGTTCAGACAACCGCCGCTTTTCGGCTGCGCCGCTTCATGATATCCACGTCCGTGCCGCGCCCGACCCAACCACTGATGGCTCCGAGGGCGTTCGTCATCGGGGAGGCGCGCAGCAAATACCAGCGGAACCCGCCGTCGCGCCCGCGCAAACGGCAGACGACCTCGAAGCGGCTGAGTTGTGCCAGCGACCGTTCCCAGGAGCCTTGGACGGTCATCACATCGCTGGGGTGCAAGCAGCCTATCCAGCCGTTCCCGAGCAAATCCGGCTGGCGTAAGCCCGTGTACTCTAAGAGGCGGTCGTTGACGTGCTGCCACTGCCCATCGGCGTTCGCGGCGTAACACAAATGCAGCAGCGCGTCGCCCGGTTCGAGGTAGCGTTGTTGACCGTGCAGAGAGGCTTTCGGTGGAGACCCGTGACGGGCGGAATCGGCTCCCTGCATCATGAGATTCATTGTTTACTCATCGAATAAAGCCGAGTTGTTCAAAAACTGAACTAGAGCTGAGCGACTACTCATTCAGGTTGGCTTCAGCTTGAAGTCAATCGGGGCTGATGATCGGGCGCGAAAGTGTCCTATGGCGACTTTTCAACTGAAAACAACCCAACCGACCACTCAGGTTTGGCAACGCCTGTCCAGCTCCGCGTTCTTGCAGTCCCTTCAGCAAAGGTTGCAATCCTTCGGGGACGCCGAACCGAAAGTCAAAAACGGTAACGTCTTCTGGGAGGCCAAAGATCTGAACGGGCAAATCGAGGTCATCCCAGCGCAGGACGGGTCCTACGTGCTGCTGCAAGTCAACCCTGCCGCCAGTGCCGGACGCTTTCACTCGAGCTTAGAGGGCTTCCTGAAAGATCTCCGAGAGGCCGTGGAAACGGAACTGGGAATTTCAAGCCTTGCCCCGGCGGTGGGCGCTGAAACCGAACCGGCTCCCGGCGGAATGCGCGCCTACGGCTTGGTCGCCGAGCGTGGCGAGCAACTCGAGCCTGAGGCTCCGGCCCCCGGCGGCATGAAGAATTACGGCGTCAACAGCCTGGAATCGGGCGAACGGACGGAGCGCGAGTCCTGAACTCAACCTGGCTTCAGACCTCGATCAGATCCCAGCTTTAGCGTTTCAACCGGAGGTAATCACATGGAACAGCTTCAAGGAACCGAAGGCCGGGAACGCTTCGGTGAACTCGTCAAGGACATCAAATTCGCCATGCTCACGACGCGCTCGAGCGACGGCAGTTTGCATTCACGCCCGATGTTCACCCAGGACATTGAGTTCGATGGCGAACTCTGGTTTTTCACCGGAGCCTCGAGCGGCAAGATCAGCGACATCGAAGCCAACCCGGACGTAAACGTGGCCTACTCCAAACCCGAGGGTGGCATGTACGTTTCGGTGACTGGAAAGGCTAGTCTATCGCGTGATCGCGCCAAGATTCTGGAGTTGTGGAAGCCGGAGTACAAGATCTACTTTGAGGACGGTCCCGACGACCCTGATTTGATTCTGCTGAAAGTTGATGTCAACGAGGCGGAGTACTGGACTTCCAACCGCAACCCGGTGCTGCGCCTGTTCGGATTGGCCAAGGCGCTCGTCACGAAAGACCCAAAATCGCTGGGCGAACAGGGTCACATCGAAGTCAGCAAAGCCTGAGTTTTTACGCCATTAACCGCACCCGCCGGTTTGCTCGAGCGGGCGCGGTCAATTCGGTTGATAGAATTCGCCACATGAAGCTTCCAGTCGGTTTTCGGGCGAGCGGCGTCAAGGCGGGCATTAAGCCATCCGGCAATCCAGACTTGGCGCTGATCGTCAGCGCTGCGCCGTGCGCCTGGGCCTTCGCGGGTACGCAGAATCTGGCGGCGGCGGCCTCGGTCGTGCGCGCTCGAGGCTTGTACGCCACGACAGACCCATTGCAGGCGGTCGTCGTCAACGCCGGGAACGCTAATTGCGTCACCGGCGATCAGGGCGTCCAGACGGATACTCTCATGGCAGAGATCGCCGCTCACGAACTGCATCTTGTGTCTGCCGCAGTCCTGACCGCCAGCACGGGCGTGATCGGGGTGCAACTGCCCATAGAAAAACTCGAGGCGGGCATTCCAGCCGCTCGAGTTACCCTGGGCTTGGACCTCGAGCCTGCTGCGACCGCCATCATGACAACGGATTTGACCATGAAAACTGCCGAAGTGACGCTGCCGGGCGGGGCCAGAGTGGTCGGGTGCTGCAAGGGATCGGGCATGATTCACCCGAACATGGCGACCATGCTGGCCTTCGTCATGACCGATGCCAGGCTGGAACAACCGGTCCTCCGGGCAGCCTTTCCGGGAATCGTCATGCGGACCTTCAACGCGGTCACGGTGGACGGTGACACCAGCACCAATGACCTGGCCGTGGTCATGGCGAACGGCGCGGCGGGAGAGAGCGATCTGGCAGGCGTCCTCGAGGCGATAGAACACGTCATGCGGGAGCTGGCCAAAATGATCGCCAGAGACGGCGAGGGGGCCACAAAACTCTTGACCGTCAACGTCAACGCCGCGCCCAGCCAACAGGAAGCTATTCAGGCGGCGCGAGTTGTGGCAGGCTCGAGTCTGTTCAAGAGCGCCGTGTACGGCAACGATCCGAACTGGGGTCGCATCTTGGCGGCCCTGGGTCGCAGCGGCGTCGTGTTTGATCCGACGGCCGCGAAGGTTGCGGTGCAAGGCGTTCCGGTCTTCGCCGGGAAGCCGTTGGCGTTCGATAAGACGGTTATATCTAACGCGATGCGGCTCGAGGAGGTCGTGGTGGATATCAGTCTTGGAGCCGGGGCCGCCTCTGGAACCGCTTGGGGTTGCGACTTGACAGAGGGGTACGTGCGGATTAACGCCGAATACACGACCTGAGAAATTGCCTTCAACACGACGTTTAATGTCGGCGGATGTAAGAAAGCTGTCAGCCGCCTGCGGTTTTTACACACCCTTGGCTGACTGCGTCCCATAACCTGAGACGATTTACAGCTTTGAAGTGTTAGGAAAGCCGCATTTCTAACCGTGATCCAGCTACCATGACTCAATCCCCTTCCCAGCCCGACTTAGAGCGCCGCCTACGCGAGGCCGAGCTATTCGCTCGCATCACCACGGCCGCCGCGAACCTGTCGCCGATTTCGGTGCTAAACACCGTCTGCCAGGAGGTGGCCGCCGCGATTGGCGTCTCCGATGCGGCCTTCGCGCAACTAGACGCGAACAACCAGACGCTGACCGTGATCTCAGAGTACCGCTCGAGCGGCCCGAGCGCCCTCGGTATGGAGCTGAAGCTCAGCGAGCCGCTGACGCAGGAAGTTATCGTGCAACGGCGCGCCGTGACGATAGACGACGTGCTGACCCACGAGCTGCTAAGAGACTCGAGGAGCAGACTGGGAAAACTGGGGATTCGCAGTCTGTTGGTCGTGCCGGTGATCGCTCACGGCCAGGTGATCGGCTCGATTGGTTTAGACGCCTACGAGCCGCATCGGTTCAGTCAGGACGACCTCGAGCTGGTCACGAGTGTCATTCGAGCCGCCGCGCCCGCCTTGGAGCAGACGCGCCTCTACGAGCAACTGCGGCACAGCTTCGAGCGGTACGAAGCACTCGTGGAAACCTTGGACGGGGTGGTCTGGGAAGCCATCTGGAACGGGAAGCAACTGGAGTGCATCTTTATCAGCCCGCAGGTGGAAACGCTCTTTGGGCATCCGCGCGAAGCCTTCCTGGGGAACCACGATTTGAGCGTCTGGAAGGATGTGCTTCACCCGTCCGATCTGCCAGTCCTGCGGAATATCATGGTTCGCGTGGGGCGGTCGCTGGTACGAACGACCGCAGAATCCAGAGCCTTTCACCGCGACGGGCGGGCGCTCTGGTTGCGCGATCAAATCAGCGGCTGGCTGCACAACGGACAGGTTCATATTCGTGGCCTGATCCTGGACATCACCGCCCAGAAACGCGCCTCGGAGTTGGAGCGCGACCGCAACGAGGTGCTGCAACTGATCGCCCAGGGTCAACCGCTCCAGGTGACCTTAGAGCGCTTACGAATCATGGCGGCCGCGCAGACCAACGGTGTCGGCAGCGCCATGATCCTGTTCGATCAATCCGAGTTCGCCGTCGTCAACGCCGTCGGCATGACCGCCTCGGCCGTGGACCGCTTGCACAGCAGCGAGGGCCAAGCCTTCCTGCTCGAGTTCGCCGGGGAAAAGCGGTTGTTGCGCACCGGAGAGATTCTCAACCTGTCCATGAACGATCCACGACTGGTCGGGTACTCGGGGCAGCTCATGGGAACCGACGCCCGGCAGATCGCGGTCCTGCCGGTACGTTCCAGTAACGCAGACCTGCTAGCGGCGATGCTAGTGTTTCACAACGAGACTGTTTTCACCCCCAGCGCGGGCTGGCGCGCCCTGATGGATTTGCTGGTGATCGCTATCGAGCACGACCGCCTGATGCAAACCCTGGAATTTCAGGCCACCCACGACCAGCTCACCCGACTACCCAACCGCAACCTGTACCACCAGCGGCTCGAGATGGCGATGCGCGATTTCGCGCAGGTCGGTTTGCTGAGTCTGGACTTGAACGGCTTCAAACAAGTCAATGACCGTTTCGGTCACAGTGTTGGTGATGAACTGCTGGTCGGCGTCGCCGAGACGCTACGCACCAGCGCGACACCAGCCGACACGGTGGCCCGGCTGGGCGGTGACGAGTTCGTGATGGTTTTGCCGAACGCGTCACGCGCCGATTGCCTGCAACTGGCCGAGACGATCCGAAGCCGCGTGGATGCCTTTCAGCTTGAAAACGGCGCGTCCGTGACCGCCTCGGTCGGCGTGGCCCTGTACCCGGCGGATGCGATCGAAGCGGATGAACTCTACCGAGCTGCCGACCGCGCCATGTACGCCGAAAAACACCGGTAACTGGTAGCGCACTAGAGGCTTACCGACGCGGCTTAGCCTCGAGCAATTCCTTCAACAGGGCGAACGCGCCGATCACCCTGGGAAAACCCAGGTACGGCACGGCGAACAGCAGCACCTCGCGCACTTCCTGTTCGCTCGCCCCGTTCAGCAATGCGCCACGCAGGTGGGTTTTCAGCTCTTCCGGATTCCCGAGCGCCATCAACATCACCGTCGCCAGCAACTCCTGAATCTTTGGTTCCAACGTCCCCCTGGCGTAGATCTCGCCGTAAGCGAACTCGCGCACGTAACGCTCCAAATCCGGGTCCAGGCGCGTCAAGCGGCGCTCGATGGCGCGTTTGGCATCGCCCCAGATGGCGTCTCTTGGGTCTGGGGAGGCGTCAGTAAGAGGGTCAGGCATACCTGGCACTGTAAACAATCCCTTGAGGTACCAGCGTCGTTTCGGGTACTCGAGCCAGCTAGGTCACCGCTTCTCGAGCGCCAGCCGCACGAGTTCGGACACAAGCTGTGCGTACCCAATGCCGCCCGCCTCCCAGAGCTTCGGGTACATGCTGGTCTGGGTGAAACCGGGAATCGTGTTGACCTCGTTCAGGAAAAGCGTCCCAGTCTTTGGGAGGTAGAAAAAATCCACTCGCGCCAGCCCCGCGCAGTCCAACGCCTTGAACGCGGTGACCGCCAGCGTCTGCACGCGGCTCGAGATTTCACCTGGCAGGTCGGCGGGGATCTGCATCTGGGCGCGACCGGCGGTGTACTTCGTGTCGTAATCGTAGAACTCTGATTCAAAACTGAGTTCACCGACCGGACTGGCACGCGGCGAGTCGTTCCCGAGAATCGCCACCTCGAGTTCGCGCGGTTTGCCGCCAGGGGTCCCCGCTTCAACGATGGCGCGGCGATCCAGTTTCAAGGCAACTTTGAGCGCGTCACGCAATTCGGGGCGATTGCCCGCCTTGGAGATCCCGACCGATGACCCGAGGTTGGCGGGTTTGACGAAAACCGGAAATCCCAACGCCTCGAGTTCCGCTAAAGTCGCCTCAGGATCGTGCTGAAAGTCTGCCCGCGTCACGAGCCTATATGGGACTTGCGGCAAGCCGTGTGCGCCCAGCACCGCCTTCATCATGAGCTTGTCCATGCTGACGGCGCTGCCCAGCACGCCACTGCCGACGAACGGAATCCCAGCCAGCGTCAGCAAGCCTTGAACCGTGCCATCCTCGCCCATCGGGCCGTGCAGCAACGGAAACACCACGTCGTACCCGGCGGCGCTCGAGGCTTGCTGGAGAACCAATTCTCCACCGCTCGAGGCGCTCCCTCGAGCCAAGGCCTGCGGCGTTTCAGAGGGTGGCAGCCATTTGCCCTCGCGGGTGATGACGACCGGCGTGACCTCGAATTGATCGGTTGGCAAGGCGTTCAACACGCTCTGCGCGGAGTTCAGGCTGACCTCGTGCTCCTCGGATTGACCGCCACAGAGCAGTAATAGACGAATCTTGGGCATCGTGGAAAGTCTCGAGGGATGGCGTGAGCATTTTCTGAGAACTGTGCTTGGGCTTCAGGCTGACTGCCGTCTCGAGGTGCAGAATGGACCCATGTTGACCGATAAAGTGTTTATCGTGACCGGAGCCGCCGGTGCCATCGCGGGCAGTATCAACGCGGCGCTGCTGGGGGCGGGCGCACGCCTGATGCTGATTGACCGCAAGGTTGTGCAAACGCCCGCCGGGGAAACGACCGTCGCCGACCTGGATTCGCTCGAGGGGGCGGGGGCGATGGTGCAGATGACCCTCGAGCGGTTCGGGTGCGTGGACGGCTTGGTTCACACGGTCGGCGGATTCGCCGCCGAGAAAGCCCTGGCGTTCAAACCCGAGACGTTTGAAGCGATGTTCAATACCAACGTTCGCACCCTGGTCAACGTGAGCGCCGCCGTGCTGCCAGAACTCGTGAAAACCGAGGGCTTCCTGGGCGGCATCGCGGCAGGTCAGGTGGCTCGAGGTTCCGGGGCGGGCGCGGCGCTCTACACAGCCGCCAAAGGAGCCGTGGCGCTCTACCTGAAATCTGTGGCGGCCGAAGTCAAAGGGATTCGCGCCGGGGTCGTCTACCCGATGGGCACGGTGGACACGCCCGCCAACCGCAAAAGCATGGGCGCTGAAAAGGCGGAAACCTGGATTGATCCGGCTGAGATCGCGCAAGCCTTCGTGTTCATGGCAGGCCGGGGCGCTCGAGGGCGCGTGCTCGAGGTTCAGGTGCATCCACCGCAGGATTAAGCAACGAAGATTCATCTCCGTGACTCGAGTTCAGGAAAGCTTTTTATATTTGCGTCTCGAGAACCGTGTCGGGCGGATACGTTTGACGAATTTCGCATACCGTGCTATTCTATGTTCCTATCAGCGCCGAGAGGCGCGTTTTTTATTGCCCGTTTTATCCGCTCCAGTTATCGCGTGACACGTTTCCTGTAGGGGTGAGGCTCGCCTCGCCCAGCCATGTCAGCCAACCGCTCGACCATTCCCTCGAGTGCTAGGTGGATAACAGCGTGCCGTAGATAACAACGTCCCTCGCTCCAATCGTGTACACTGCCTCGTTTGTGTGCTGAGATTTCGCTCGCGCCAACACACCGCGAGCCTGCGCCAGGGCGGCTGCCTCGCCCCAGAATCACCCACTCGTCAACGACTCGAGTCCCCACGCCCTGAAGCCGGGGGCGTCGCGGTCGCGGAAAGCTGAACCATGTCGTTCGATTCAATGAAGCTTCACAAATCGCTGTTGCGTGCCATCGCGGACAGCGGGTACACCACACCCACACCGATTCAACTGCAAGCCATCCCACCTGCCTTAGAGGGGCGCGATGTACTGGGTTGCGCCATGACCGGCAGCGGCAAGACGGCCGCCTTCGTGCTGCCGATCCTGCAACGCCTGATGGGAAAAACCAGGGGCGTGACGCGGGCCCTCATCATCACCCCGACCCGAGAACTCGCCGCGCAGATCCAAGGTCAAATAGAGCAATTTGGGGTTTACACTGGGGTTCGTAGCGCCACCGTGTTCGGCGGCGTCCCAATGCCCGCGCAGACTCGAGCCTTTGAAGCGGGTGTGGATGTGATCGTGGCCACGCCGGGGCGTTTGCTGGATCACTTCCAGCACAAGTACGCCAAGCTCTTAAGCTTGGAGGTGCTGGTCTTCGACGAGGCGGATCGCATGTTGGACATGGGTTTCCTGCCGGACATCAAGCGCGTGCTGAAACACATCCCAAAGCCGCAGCAGACCTTGTTCTTCTCCGCCACGATGCCCACGCAGATTGGGCAACTGGCGAAGGACTTGCTGAACCGACCCGCGACCTTCAACGTGGAACGCAAAGCCATGCCCGCCAGCGGCGTGACGCAAACCGTCTACCCGGTCGCGCAGGATTCCAAACCGGGCTTGTTATTAGCGATGCTCGAGACCGACGAGATCGAGAGCGTGATCGTTTTCACCCGCACCAAGCACCGCGCCAATAAGGTCGCCAAGTACCTGATTGGGCACGGCGTCAACGCCGAACGCATCCACGGCGACCGCTCGCAGGGGCAACGCACCGAGGCGCTGGCGGGCTTCAAATCCGGCAAGTACCGCGTGCTGGTCGCCACCGACATCGCCGCTCGAGGGATTGATATCGAGGCCCTGGAACACGTCATCAATTTCGATGTGCCGTTCGTGCCGGAGGATTACATTCACCGTGTCGGACGCACCGCCCGCGCCGAGCGCACCGGCGAAGCCCTAACCTTCGTGTCACCGGACGAAGAACCGCAACTGAAAGACATTGAGAAAGCGATTCAAACGAAGCTCCCGCGCGAGAAGTTAGCGGGCTTCGATTACAGTACCCGTCCCGTCAAGCCACTGTCCAGCCCGACACCGAACGTCTCGCCCAGAGGCCACAACCCAAGGCAACGCCAGGGCGCACCGAGTGAGTCTCGAGGTGGAGGCGGTCAGCGTCAACCGAGGGGGACGGCATCAGCGGGCCGGGCACAGTCTGGGTCAGCGCCATCCACCTCGAGGCAGCCGAGTTCAGCCCAGCCGGTTTCGGCGCACCCAGCCAGCCGCAGCCAAGCCGTCAGCTCCAGTGAGAACGCTGGCAGTTCCTCGAGCCGCAGGCGACGCCGGGGTGGGCGCGGACGCGGCGCTCGAGGCGCGAAAGCGGTTTAAAGGCTCGAGACGGAAAGAACCCCGACAGCACCGGGGTTCTTCTTCAATAAGGTTAAATCCTGTTGCGAACCAACAGACTCAAACCTATTGAGAATGAAACGCATTACGGTCAACTCGCGGTACTTTTAGACGACCTGCTCGACCTGACCAGAGGACAGCTTCGTCACCCGCTGCGCGATTTGCTCGAGGTGGTGACGCGACTCGTGCAAGAACGCGATGCCTCACAGCCGCTCGTGTTGGTGGAGCCGCAGGAGATGCTCGCCTGGTACATGAGCCATGACGGTCTGAATCAGACCACTTTGTTGTCACAGACCGGACTGGATCAGAGTCTTATCAGCAAGCACTTGCTGGGAAAGCCCGAGATTAACCTCAGATATGCGCGCCTACGCAAGGGCCTTCCGAGTCCCGCTCGAGACAGTCATGCGCTAGGACTCTCCGCCCGTTCCTTGGCTGGTGGCTCGAGATAAAAGAACCCCGTCCGCGACGGGGTTTCTTCTTGGTGGCGATGGACGGACTTGAACCGTCGACATTACGATTATGAGTCGTACGCTCTAACCAGCTGAGCTACATCGCCCTTCGGCTTGGTCTACAACGCTCGCTTGGTGCCACGGGCGGGACTCGAACCCGCACGCCCTTGCGGACAACAGATTTTAAGTCTGCGGCGTCTACCATTCCGCCACCATGGCGCAAGCGAACAGGATTATACGCGGCTTTCGGAGGCTGTCAATCAGCTAGAAGGCTGAAAACCTCTCCCAAGAGCTGGGAGAGGTTTGCTCGAGCGAGCGGGCTGTTTACTTGGCGCTTTACTTGACGCTGGCGTTGTAGCGCGTCAGGGCAGCGTCCGCCTTGGCTTTGGCGTCCTTGATCGCGTCCTCGGCGGATTTGCCCTTGATGGTTTCCTCGATCGCGGTCTGCACGTACTGACGAATCTCGGTGAAGGCTCCCATCAGGCAGCCCGCGCTGGCGGTGTTGACCTTGCTGGTCTCGAGTTGCTTGATGGCGGTCGTGAAGTTCGCGTTTTTGACGTGGGCTTGCACGACTTCGGGGCGCGAGGTGACGCCGGTGATGACCGGGAAGTACCCAGTCCCGAGGTGCCACTTCGCCTGGGACTTAGGTTCCAAGAGGTACTTGATGAATTGATAGGCCCCGTCCTGCTCGGCTTGCGGGTTGCCCTTCATCAGCCACAGGCTGGCCCCGCCGACGGCGACCCCGTTGCGGGTCTTCAGGTACGGGAAGTACGCGGTACGAAGTGGGAATTTGCCGCCGATCAACTTCGTGACCCCGGTCAGGCTGGCGGTGCTGTATACGCCGATCGCGGCTTGCCCGTTAGCGAACAGGTTCTGCGAGTCGCCCCCGGCTCGGCCGGTGTTGGCGACGTAGCCCTCGCGGACCATGCGACCCCACCACTCCAGCAGCGCGGTCGCGGCCGGGTTGTTGAAGGTTGTCTCGGTGGCTCTGGATTTGCGGCCGTTCTCGTTGTTGCAGTAGAACTCGCCGGAGTTGTAACTGAACTGCTCCACGTACCAGGAGTCAATCGGAATCGTCAGACCGTAACGGGTCGTCTTGCCGCTCGCGTCCTTCACGGTCAGCTTCTTCACGGCCGCCTCGAGTTCAGAGAGGCTCCAGGTGGGGTCGAATTGTACGCCCGCCGATTGGAAGGCGGCGGCGTTAATGTACAGGAGCGGGTTGGAGCTGTTGAACGGCAAGGAGTTCATCTTGCCTTCGACGGTGTAATAGTTGCGCGGCGCGGCGACGAACTTGTTCAGGTCAAACCCGTCTTTTTGGGCCAGGTCTTGCAGCGGCACGATAGCGTTGGTGTCGCTCATGAAGCGCGTGCCGATGTCGTAAACCTGAACGACGTGCGGCACGCCCTTGCCAGCTTGCAGGGCGGCGCGCAGCTTGTTCAAGCCATCGTCGTAATTGCCGACGTACTGCGCTTTCACGGTCACGTTGCTCTGCGAGGCGTTGAAGTCCTTGACTTGCGCCTCGACTTGCTCTCCGATGCTACCGCCCAGGGCGTACCAGAAATCCACGTTGACGCGGCTCTGCTGAGCCAAGGCCGCCACGGTGAGCGCGCCGATGAGAGTCCCTGCTGCCAACAATCGCTTTTTCATACAACCTCCTGGGGTGAAGTGCCGAAGATCAGAGGGCGACCCGTGTCGCTTCTCGAGAAAAGGAATAGAAAGGAGTAAAAGAAATAGTTCAGTCAAAGCTGGCTCGAGGAGAGAAGCGATTGCAAGCTCGAGGCGGCGTTAGCCTTTCAGTCCGCCCATAGCGATGCCGCGCACGAAGGCGCGTTGGGCGACGATGAAGGCGATCAGTGTGGGCAGTAGAACGAAGATGGCTCCGGCGGCGACGACGTTCCAGCGAGTACTCTCGTCGTTCAAGATCAGGCTCACCGCGATCTGCGCGGTTTGCATCTCTTTGCTGTTGGTCACGACGAGCGGCCACAGGTACATGTTCCAGGTGCTCAAAAACGTCAGACTCCCGAGCGCCCCGAGCGCGGGCAGGGACAGCGGGATACCAACGTGCCAGAGCTGTCGCAGGTGACCCGCGCCGTCCATGCGGGCCGCGTCGAACAGTTCACCCGGTAAGCCCATCATGAACTGGCGCATCAAAAAAATTCCAATCGGACTGGCCAGGAACGGAACCGTCAGCGCCCAGAAGGTGTCCGCCCACCCGAGGCGATTAACCATCAGGAACAGCGGCAGGAACGTCACCTCGCCGGGCATCAGCAGCAGCACCACGGTTGCGCCGAACACAACTCGAGCCAAGCCGAAGTTGACTCGCGCCAACGCGTAGCCTAGAGAGCTGGAAACCGCCAGCACCCCGAGCGTCACCAGGCTCGAGACGAGCAGGCTGTTCAGCAGAAACCGCGCGATCGGGTATTTCTGGAAGGCAGTTTGATACGCCTCCAGGGTCGGGTGCGGCGGGAAGACGCCGGGTGCAAAAACATCGCTGTCGGCCCGGAAGCTGACACTTACTAGAGTCAGCAGTGGCAGCACGAGCAGCAACGCGTACAAGGAGATTCCCGCGTAGAAAACTGCCGTACCCAGAAGGTTCTGGCGCTTCTGGTAGCCTCGAGGTTGGCTGAGTGCGCCCAGGCCGCTTCCGGTGATCTCGCTCACGAGTAATGCACCTTCTTGCCGAAGAACCGGAATTGCAGGGCGGCCAGGATCAGCAGCGCGACGAACAGCACGACCGCCTCGGTCGCGGCGTAGGTCGTGCGGAAGTTAAAGAAAGCGTCCTGGTAGACGCGGTAAATCCAGACGGTCGTGGATTCCTCGGGACCGCCTCGCGTCAGGATGTGAATCTGCCCGAAGGCGGTCAGGGAGCGCAGGAAGACCAGCAGCGTGACCAGGAACAGCGTTGGCGACAGCAGCGGCAAGGTGATAAAGCGAAATTGCGCCCAGCCGCCCGCGCCGTCAATCCGCGCCGCTTCGTAGAGGTCTTCAGGAATCTGCTGCAAGCCCGCCGTCAGCAAGATCGCCGCGAACCCGACGCCCGCCCAGGCGGTGATGACCGCCAGCGTCGGCAGCGCCAGGCTCGAGTCGGTCAGCCAGGGTTGCGGATTGATCCCGATGGCGTTCAGAAACGAGTTCGCCCAGCCGCCCTGCGGGTGCAGGAACCAGCCCCAGGCGACGGCCGCGACCGAGGTCGGCACGGCGGTCGTCAAAAAGAAAAGCGTGCGGTAGATCGCCACCCCCGGAAATGGTCGGGCGATTAGCAGCGCCGCGCCGAGCGCCAACACCAGCTCTAATGGCGCGACGATCAGGGCGAAGCGCAAGCTGTTCCAGGCGCTTTGCAAACTGGCCGACGCGCTGAACAGCTCGGCGTAATTCTCAAACCAGACCCAGTGCCGATCCCGCCCGAGCATCCCCTCGCGTTGAAAGGACAGCAGCAGCGCCTCGAGCGCCGGGAAGAGCAGGAACGCACTCAGCAGGATCACGCCGGGAGCCACCAGCACCAGCCCTTCGAGCCACTCGAGGTTGCGGGGTTTGCGATTTTGAGGCAGGGCGCGCATCAGTTGGAGGCTATGAGGATCGCGTCAGCGGACCGTCACCGTCTTGTCAACCAACCGTCAGGGCTTCGCGGGCGCGGTGCGTCAGGTCCTCGTGCTCCTGGCTGCGGTGGCGCAAGACGTGATTCAACCACTCGAGTGACGCCGCCGGATCGCCGCGCACCTCCAGCACGAGCGGCCCACGCTCCGCCCAGTCCGGCAACCAGGAGCGGTGCGGCAGCATCCCCTGACCGAGTTGCAGGTGATCGTCAAAGACACCGTGGTTGTCGTTCAGGTGCAGGTGGGCCGGGTTCAGCGCCAGCCACGGTTCCGGCTGCGGGGTGCGGCTGAAGACTTGGGCGTGGGCCGCATCGAAGCAGTAGCGCAGGTCGGGCAGTGCTGCTAGCACCCTCGCCAGACTCTGCGGGTCGGGTTCATGGGTGTTCTCCAGGCACCACGCGGCGTTCGTCTGAGTCGCCTCGCGCAGCAGCGGCTCTAAGAACGGAATCAACCGCTCAGCCCGCTCGAGCGCCTGCGAAACCGTGCGACCGTGCGGAATGCCACTGTGCAGGACGATGTGAACCGGTTCCTCGCGGTGCGCGGTGAAGTGCGAGACTGCCCAGAGCGTCTGCTCCAACCGGTCCTTCGAGAGTTTTGCCACCGCCGGGTCGGGGCTGAGCGGATCGAGGTTCCAGAACGGTGCGTGAAACGATAGCGAGGTGTCCGTGAACTGACCCGCCAAGCTGCGCCACTGCGCTTCCGTCCAGCCGTCCAGCGCCATGGGTTCCAGATACAGCTCCGCACCGATGCCCAGCTCCGTCAGGCGCGGCAAGGACTCGAGGGCGCGCTGAACACCGAGGCTGTGATGGATTCTCATGGGTTCCTCCTGGGTGATTCGACCACCCAGAAGTCTCGAGAGATCAGAAGTCTCGAAAGATTCCGAGCGGATTGAGAGTCTGTTTTACGAGCCTTCTATCAAGCCCCGGTCAGTACCCTGTCAGCCGAGTGTCACGCCAGGTAGCCTCTCGAGCGTTCTCTCAGAGTGACAACTCGAGCCTCGTTTTCTGACGGGTTCCCCTGAGATAGACCGATCTTCTTTCCCGCCTCGAGCCAAACCTGCTCGAGCCTGACCTCAGTCACGCGCCTGGGTCAAGGCGTGCTAGCTTTGAGCGCGATGTTTTCAAGGAACACACCATGAGTCACACCGTCAGCCCAGTGCGTCCAGAACCGATCTTCGGCACGGTCGTGATCGCGGGCGTCGGTCTGATCGGCGGTTCGGTCGCACTGGGTTTGCGCGAACGCTTCCTGGCGCGCGAAGTGATCGGCCTCGACGCCGAACCCGAGGCGCTCTCCAACGCGCTGGGCTTGGGCGTGATTGATGCCGCGAAACTCGAGCCAGGGGAGTGGTTGCGCACGGCTGACGTGGTGGTCTTCGCCGCTCCCGTGCGCGCCCTGCCAGGTTTAATCGCGGCCGTCGCGCCGTTCGTTGGAGTTGAAACCGTGCTGACGGATGTCGGCAGCGTCAAGCTGCCACTGCTGGAAACGCTCTCGAGCCTGACGCCAGGACTGCGCTCCAGATTCGTCGGTGGGCATCCGATGGCGGGTTCGGAGCGCGGGGGGGTGCAGAACGCCAACGCGGGCCTGCTGCAAAACGCGATCTGGGTGCTGACGCCGGGCGCGGAATCCAGTCCCGAAGCGGTTGCCCATGTGCGCCTCTTGGTGGAGTCGGTCGGCGCGAAACCGGTCGTCTTCGATGCCTCGGCCCACGACCGCCTGGTGGCGACCGTCTCACACCTGCCGTACCTGTCGGCGCTGGCGTTGACGCGCCTGATCGCCCGGCACGAGGACCGCGACGGGCTGGCGCTCCTAGCGGCGGGCGGCTTCCGCGACCTCACGCGGGTCGCGTCCGGCGATGCCCGGATGAGCCGCGACATGGTGGTCGAAAACCGGACCGCCCTGCGTGAAGCCCTGTCGCGTTACCGCGCCGAACTCGAGGCATTAGAGGCCATGCTGTTCGCGCCGGAAATGCTCATGGAGGCGGCGCTGGAAGGGAAGCGCACCCGTGACAGCCTGCCGGTCGTGAAACGTTCCCTGCTGCCGACGCTGCACGATGTCGTGGTCGGCATCCCGGACCGTCCCGGCGAGTTCGCACGGGTCGCGGGTTTACTGGCCGAGGCAGAGATCAACATCAAGGACGTGGAAGTCCTCTCCATGCGCGAGGACGGCGGCGCGTTGCGGCTCGGGTTTGCACTGCTTGACGAAGCCGCGCAAGCTAGAGCGACGCTCGAGGCGGCGGGTTACGTGGCTCGAGGGCGCGGGTAAGGCGATTGAGGCGGTTCCCAGATTTTTGTAAGGACGCAGCCTGCTGCATCTAGCCAGTAACTAGAGCTATGCGTGAAGGAGTGACTTTTTAGCCCTGCGCTTTGAAATAAATGTAGCGGTTTGGTCCATACTCCAAATGGGAGTACGATCTGGAGTATGGCGAATGTCAAGCTCAGTGTCAGCGTGGACCAGGATTTCCTGCCGTTCATCGAGCGTTACCAACAGGATCATACGGTGCGCACCAAATCCGAGGTGATCGAACGGGCGCTGAAGCTGCTGCGTAAAGCCGAACTCGAGGCGGCCTACCGTGCAGCGGGTCGTGAATGGCGGGAGCACCCAGACGCGGCGCTGTGGGAAAATACGGTTGCCGACGGTCTCGAGGCAGAGACGTGGTGAATCAGGAATTGAACTTGCGGCGCGGTCAGGTCGTCTGGGTGGACCTCGATCCGGCACGCGGTTCCGAAGCCTCCGGGCGGCGACCAGCCCTCGTCATCTCGAGCGACGAGAACAACCGCTTCATGCCAACCGTGACCGTCGCACCGCTGACCTCGAGTAGCAGACGGATTTATCCGTTCGAGGTCTTCCTGGAAGGGAGTGAAGTGGGCTTATCGAAGAACTCCAAGGTGCAATTGCAACAGATTCGCACCCTCAGCCGTGAGCGAGTCGTCGAGACGGTCGGGCAAGCGGGGGAAACGACGATGCTGTTGGTGGATGTGGCCATGAAATTGCATCTCGAGTTGCAAGGCTGAGACTGTTGGTTCGAGTCTCCGAAATTCGCAACACGCCTCACACAGTCACTCACCTCACCGCACACGACAGCCACAACAACGGTTCTCGAGGTGATAACGAGCCGCAGTGTCAGTTGACATCCCCGAGGTACACCAACGACCGATCAGCCCTTGGCAACAACTCGCGCAGGATTTTCGGGTACAACGGCGCATCTGGTAATCCCTCGAGCGGAACCCAGCGCACGCCGGTCTGAAACTCGTCCGGCAGGCTGCCCGCACCCGGCACGCCGTTCCCGATCAACCGGCATTCAAACATCAGCTCCAAACCGTGAAAATCTGGATTTTCGTTTTTGAACTCGTGATTCCGGGCGATGTAATCCCGCACGTACAGCAGCGCTCCGACCTCAACGTCTGCCCCAATCTCCTCGAGACACTCGCGGCGCAGAGCTTCCGGCAAGGCTTCCAACGCGTCCTGACCACCGCCGGGCAGAATGAAGAATTCCTGTCCGTCGGAACCGCGGTTGGTAATGACCAGAAGCTTTGAGTTTTCAATGATGATCGCTTTGGCGGACGGACGGGCGCGAGGGTTCACGAGCTAATCTTACTGGTGTCTCGTGGCGGCGCGGCGCAACTGCCGCGCTTCAACAGTCGGGCCGGAAACGTCAGCCGCACGGGCTCGGTTGGAGCGCCCTCCTCGATTGCCGCCAGCACGACTCGAGCCGCCGCCCTTGCCATGTCCTCCACGGGTTGCTCGAAGACATCTAGGGCTGGATTGACCAGACTGGTCCAGGTGTAATTGTCAAAACTCAACAGCGAAACGTCGCGCGGAATTTCCAGTCCCAACTCGCGCAGGGCGCGGTGCGCCCCGAGCGCACTCGAGCCGTTAAAAGAGAACAGGGCCGTTGGTCGGTTCGGGAGCTGCATCAGGTAGAGCGTCAGATCGTAGGCCTCGCGTTCGTTCAGGGAAATGACTCGAGCGTACTCCTGGGGGATGCTGAGTCCAACGGATTTCATGGCCTCACTGAAGTACTTGGTGCGTTCCTCGTTGTGCATCAGCGGATCGTACGCGCCGAGCGCCGCAATCCGGCTGTGCCCGAGGTCGGATAGGTAACGCACGCCGTCGAACAGGCAACGGTGATTATCTAACAGCACCCAGCTAAACGGGCCGTTCTCGTGACGGTAATCAATTTCCAGAATGAACGTCCCGCCGCGCTGCATTCGTTCCAGGTAGTCCAGCGTTGACTTGCCATACCCGGAGCGAATAATCAGCCCGCTGACCCGGTTGCCGTGCATCTGCTTCAAGGCTTCAAACTCTAAGTCCGATTTGTAATCGCTGTCGGCCAAGATCAGCGCGTACCCGAGCGGTCGGATGGATTCGGCAATCGTGCGGGCCAGTTGCGCGAAGAACGGTTCCACGATGCTGCCCACGACCAAGCCAATCGTGCGGTTCTTGCCGCGCCGCAGGCTGGCGGCCGTCTCGTCCGGTTCGTACTCCAACTGCGCGATCGCGTGTCTGACCCGTTCCAGGGTCAAGGGCTGCAATAGCTCCGGGTTTCTCAGGGCGCGCTTGGCGGTGGTCGGTGACACGCCCGCGAGCCGCGCCACGTCCAGGATGGTCGGCACGGCTCGCACTATAACGCGCCTTGTACAGCCCCGAGCCGTGAAGTCTCAAGCTGTGAAGTCTCGAGCCACTTTGCGCTTTTCACGACTCGAGACTTTCAGCAGTCATGCTCCAAAAACAGTCTCATGGCACCCTCGAGCCTTGAAGATTCGGTTGTACAGATTCCAAGTTGCACGGTTCTTTCTGGCTCGAGCTGAGAAAAAATTCGCGCTCAGAGTCGTTGTGCGTCCACAAGAGCTTGCGATCGCTTTGAGACTTTGGAAGTGTTTCTTGCCCCATCAGAACGTGGGGGTATAGACAAATCCAGGGGCATGGTCTATTCTATGGACACGAGACCATTTTAGAAGAAGCTGACTTTTGGGGGTTTTATCACCCGAATAGCCACTCTTTCCTTATTGTTTGCCACTCGAAACCAAGTGCAACTGGAGGTGTAATCCGAAAGACGACGCGCAATCGTTGCAGCGGCTGGTTCTTTTTCGCGTATAGGACCAGAACAAGCATTCATTCGGGCGTCGCCGCCCAACACCCAGGAGGGCTGGATGAAGAAAGCACTGGTTTTAGGGACCCTGGCACTGCTTTGCGGCTCAGCCGTGGCACAGACAGAGATCACCATCGGTACGGTCAACAACCCGGACATGGTGACGATGCAGAAACTCACCCCGGAATTCGAGAAAGCCTATCCCGACATCAAATTGAAGTGGTCGGTTCTCCCAGAGAATGAACTGCGTCAGCGCGTGACCGCCGATGTCGCCACCGGTGCGGCCAGCTTCGACGTGGCCACCGTGGGAACCTATGAGGTTCCAATCTGGGCCAAGAACGGCTGGCTGAACGATATGGACAGCCTGTTCGCCGCCAATCAGGACATCCTTTCCTCGTATGGGCTGGATGATCTGCTGAAACCCGTGAAGCTGGGACTCTCCTACAACAGTAAGCTGTACGCCCTGCCCTTCTACGCCGAGTCCAGCATGACCTACTACCGCAAGGATGTCTTTGCCAAGGCGAAACTGACCATGCCGGTCAAGCCCACCTGGGCGCAGATTGAGAGCTTCGCCAAGAAGATCCACAACCCTAAGGCGGGCTTCTACGGCATCTGCCTGCGCGGCCTCCCCGGCTGGGGCGAGAACATGGCGGTTTTCGCCACCGTCGTCAACACCTTCGGCGGACGCTGGTTCGACCCGCAGTGGAACGCGACTGTCAACTCCAAAGCCTGGCACGATGCGATGACGTTCTACGTGAACCTGATTAAGCGCTACGGCCCTCCCGGCGTCACCAGTAACGGCTTCACCGAAAACCTGACGCTGATGAGCCAGGGCAAGTGCGGCATGTGGATTGACGCGACCGTCGCCGCCGGATTCCTGTCCGACCCGAAGCAATCCAAGATCACCAAGACCGTCGGCTTCGCTAACGCCCCGACCGGACCCGGTACCCCTCGAGGCAGCAACTGGCTGTGGTCGTGGTCGCTGGCGATCCCGAAGACCAGCCCGAGCGCCACCGAAGCCTTCAAGTTCATCACTTGGGCGACGAGCAAGGAATATATCGCTCTGGTTGCCAAGACCAACGGAACCTGGGCCAGCGTTCCTCCGGGCACGCGCACCAGCACCTACAACAACCCGAGCTACAAGAGCGCCGCCGGAGCCTTCGCGCCCATCGTGTTGGACTCGATCAACCGCGCCGACCCGACCAAATCCACCAAGGACCCCGTGCCGTACGTCGGTGTGCAATTCGTTGGCATCCCGGAGTTCCAGGCCCTCGGTACGCAAGTCGGGCAGTACCTGGCGGGCGTCATGGCCGGTCAGTACACCGTGGACCAAGCCTTGAAGCTGGCCCAGGCCGCCGCTCAGAAGGTCGCCGTGGACGGCGGCTACAAGAAGTAACCCCGTTCTGGCTCGAGGGTCTGCCGGTGGTCGGACGGACAGATCCTCGAGTCACCCTGACAGACTTGCCCTCTCGGGAGGGAGGGCAAGTCTCGGGAAGGGTTGAGCAGTATTTCCAGCCCTGCCTCCAACCCCGGACGCTCTGCACCCCGCGATGCTGAAAGATAAAACCTTTCGTTACTGAGTTCGGCATGTTCAGGTTAACGTTTTAAGGCAATATAGTGCGTCTGTGACGCATGAGTTAGGTAGCCGAATCGTGCCGTTATCAGTAGGTGAACCTCAGACTCGAGCCGTGGCTGGGCGAGGCTCGCTCCTACGACCTACAACTCACAACCATTCCCCCTCAACCCAATATTGCGTCCCAAGGACGGTGAACCCATGACCGGCAGCGTGACCTCGAGAAGCACAGAAGCGCAGAAGCGGCGCACGCAACTCCTGCCCGCCTTTCTGTTATTGCTGCCCGCGCTGGCGTTTCTGATCGTCACGACCCAGGCCCCGTTCCTGATGACGATCTACTACAGTTTGTTCCGCTGGAACCTGACGATTCCGGGGGAGCGTCCGTTCGTCGGGTTGAACAATTACCTGAGTCTGTTCACCGATCCGCTGGCCGTGCCCGCCGTGGTGAACACCGTGATCCTGGTGTTGTCGGTGATCGTCGTGACACTGCTCTTGGGCGGCGGACTGGCGATGCTGTTGAACCGACGTTTTCGAGGGCAAGGCTTAATTCGCACGCTCTTGATTAGTCCGTTCTTCATCATGCCGGTCGTCACGGCTGTGATCTGGAAGAACATGTTGCTGCATCCCGTGTTCGGACTCATCAGCGACCTGCGTAAAGCCTTGGGAGCCAGCGAGGTGGATTGGCTGGCGCAATTTCCCATGGCCAGCATCGTCACGATCGTTTCCTGGGAGTGGATGCCGTTCGCCATGTTGATCTTACTCACCGGCTTGCAATCCCTGCCCTCTGATCAGATCGAGGCGGCCAGCATTGACGGCGCGGGGCCGTGGACCATGTTTCGCTTTATCATCCTGCCGCACATGACCAGGGCGATCGAGGTAACGGTGCTCTTGGAAACGATTTTTATCCTGCAAATCTTCGGCGAGATCGTCGTCACCACCTCCGGGGGACCGGGCACGGCGACCACCAACCTGCCGTATTTTCTCTATCAAAAAGCTTTTCAGGAATACAACATTGGAACGGCATCGGCGGCGGGCGTGATCGCCGTCGTGATTGCCAATATCATGGCCAGTTTCGTGCTGCGACTTGTGGGAAGCAACATCAGAAATCCAGGAGGGGCCACGTGAGTGCGTCCAGTCTCAGTCTGCCCAGAAAAGCCCGCCGCTCGAGCGCATCCAAGACGCTGGGGAATACCGCGTTGACGCTGCTAACCTACACTCTGGCGTTTCTGCTGTTCTTTCCGATTTTCTGGATGGTTCTGACCGCCTTCAAAACTGAAGCCGAGGCGTTCAGAAATCCGCCGGTCTTTTTCTTTCAACCGGTGTTTGAAAATTTCCAGAAGGCGCTGACCAATTATCTGCCCGCCTTTACCAACTCGTTTCTGACCGCGTTCGGCTCCACCGCTTTCGCTTTCCTGTTGGGCTTACCCGCCGCGTACTCGTTGGCGCTGTACCCGACCAAACGCGGGCGTGGCACGCTGCTCTGGATCGTGTCCACCAAGATGATGCCGCCGGTCGGCGTGATCGTGCCGCTGTTCCTGATCTTCAAAACGTCCCTATTCGGAATACGTCTGCTGGACACCGTGCCCGGCTTGATGCTGATGTATACGACGATGAACCTACCGCTGGTGATCTGGATGATGCACTCGTACTTATCGGAAATCCCTTACGAGGTGCTCGAGGCGGGACGGGTGGACGGCGCGAACATCTGGCAGGAGTTCTTTTACATCGCGTTGCCGCTGGCCACGCCAGGCATGGCGTCCACGGCGCTCCTGTGCGTGATCTTCGCCTGGAACGAGTTCTTTTTCGCGCTGAACCTAACCACGATTCACGCCACGACTTTGAGCATGTTCATCTCGTCGTTCAAATCCTCGGAGGGGTTGTACTGGGCGCAGATGTCGGCCGCTGCGACCTTGACGGTGGCTCCGGTGCTGATCTTCGGCTGGTTGGCGCAACGCCAACTGGTGCGCGGTTTGACGCTCGGCGCGATCAAGTAAAAACGATCAAGTAAGAATCAATCCTGCTCCACTGCTGGGAGGAAGTTCTATGAATCAGACCATGCGAGCCGCCGTCATCACCGCCCCCGGCGTCCTCGAGACCCACGAAATCAAGGTTCCAAACGCCGGGACCGGCGAGGTTCGCATTCGTGTCGCCGCCACGGGCGTCTGCGGAACCGATCTGCACCTGCTCCACGGTGGCTTCGAGGCGCGCCTACCGCTCGTGCCGGGTCACGAGATCGCCGGGGTGATTGACCAGGTGGGAAGCGGTGTGCGCGACCTGGAGGAGGGAATGCGGGTCGCGCTCGATCCGGTCATCAGTTGCGGAACTTGCCACCACTGCCGTCGCGGGCAGCGCCATCACTGCCTACGCTTCGAGGGGTTGGGCATCACTCGAGGCGGCGGCTTCGCGGAGTACGTGATCTCGCCCGCGCAGAACGTGTATCCAACGGGTGATCTAAGCTTGGAGGTGGCCAGCTTCGCGGAACCGCTGGGCTGTATCGCCTGGGGCATGAAGCGCCTCCAGCCGGACATCGGTAGCAAGGCGCTGCTGTTCGGCGCGGGTCCGATTGCGCTGCTATTGATGCAGGCCATGATCGCCTCCGGCGTCAGCGAGGTCAGCATCGTCGAACCCAACGCGCAACGTCGCGCCGTGGCGTTGCAACTCGGGGCGAAACGCGCCCTGGACCCCAGCGAAGCGGGTCAGCTCCGCGACCTCGAGCCTTACGGCTTCGAGATCGTGAGCGAAGCTACCGGCGTGCCCAAGGTGATCGAGGGCATGATGAACTACGCCACGCCCGGCGGCAAGATCCTGATGTACAGCGTCCCCCCGGAACACATCACGGTGCCATTCGATCCCTACGAAATCTTTCGCCGTGACCTGACCATTCTGGGCAGTTTCTCCCTGCTGGGCACGATCCCGATTGCGCTCGAGTGGCTGAAAAGCGGCCGCGTCAAAGTCGAGCCGATGATTACCCATCGCCTGCCGATAGATCAGCTTGGACTGGCGCTCCGCTACAAGGATCAACCGGGACTCGAGGGATCGCAGAAGGTTTTGATCGTGCCGTGAGGGGCAGGTAATGGATTCTAGCTACTTGTCTCTTTGAGCATCAGTCCTCGAGAACCGCAAAGACGGGGTAGGCACAGTACAAAGAGCCTGACGATCTGTCCCTGCAAAGGTCAAAATCAGAGTACCGTAACTTGTTTGAGCCAGCCGCTAACCCCAGAAAGGAACCACCGTGCCTCCAAAATCTATGAGCGTCGCCGTCATGCACGGGGTGCGGGACGTGCGTTTTGAAACTCGAGCCACCCCGGAGCCTGGTCCCAGGGACGTGCTGGTGAAGGTGGAACGGGTCGGGGTGTGCGCCAGCGATGTTCACTACTATACGCACGGTCGGATCGGGTCGTTCGTCGTAGAATCACCGCTCGTGCTGGGTCACGAGTCGGCAGGTACGGTCGTGGCGGTCGGGTCTGAGGTGACGCATTTACAAGCCGGTGATCGCGTCAGCTTAGAACCGGGCTATCCGTGTCGGCGCTGCTATCACTGCAAGCGCGGGCGCTACAACCTCTGCCCGGACATCACCTTCATGGCCACGCCGCCCGTGGATGGAGCCTTCGCCCAGTACATCGCCTGGCCGGACGATTTCGTGTTCAAAATCCCCGACACTATGACGCTGGACGCCGCCGCCCTGTTGGAGCCATTGTCGGTTGGCGTCTGGGCGGTCAGGCGCGGCGAGGTCAAATCGGGCGATAGCATCGCCGTGTTCGGCGCGGGTCCGATCGGTTGCACCACACTGCAAGCCGCTCGAGCCGCCGGGGCCACGACACTCATCGCGGTGGACGTGGAACCGTACCGTCTGGACTTGTGCCGTGAACTTGGGGCGACCCACACGATCAATGCCAGAGAAGAAGACCCCGTGCAGCGCATCCGCGAGATCACCGCGCCGCTGACCGGATTGCCCTTAGAGTTATCTGGGGTGGATGTTGCCTTCGAGACCGCCGGGACGATTACGACCTGCCGCAACACGATTCTCGCACCGCGCACGGGCGGCGTGGCCGCCCTGATCGGATTGCCACCCGACCCAATGGTCAGCTTGGATATCGTGTCCGCCTCGAGCCGCGAGGTGGACATTCGCGGACAGTTTCGCTACGCCAACTGCTACCCGGCGGCGCTGGAACTGGTCGCCTCGGGACGGGTCAACTTGGACCGCTTGGTGACGCAACGGTTCCCGTTGCAGGAGGCGGGCGTGGCCCTCGAGTTCGCGGATACGAACAAGAAAAATTCGATGAAGGTCATGATTGAAGTCTGAAACCAGCCGCTCGAGATCGGTCCTCGAGATCAGCCCACCAGCTTCCCGATCCGCCGCACCGCCTCGTTGATCTGCTCCAAACTGCACGCGTAAGAGAGCCGCACCCGTCCCGGCGCTCGGAAGTCCGTGCCGGGAACCACGGCGACTCTGGCTTGCTCCAAAATAATTTTTGCGGCTTCGGTTTCGTCCGCGTGAATTCGTGCGGTGTCCGCCAGCACGTAGAACGCGCCCTCTGGCGTCGGGGTGGGCAGCCCAATTCCGTTCAGTCCGGCCACGATCGCATCGCGGCGCTCGTGAAAGGCGGCTCGAGCCATTTCAATATAGGCGTGGCTATCGTCTATTGCAGCGATTGTCGCCCACTGCGCGATGCTGTTGGCGTTGCTGGTCGTCTGACCCTGCATGGCATCCATCGCCTTGATGACGTGGGCGGGCGCGGCCGCGAACCCGATGCGCCAGCCTGTCATGCTGTACGCCTTACTGGCCCCGTTGACGGTCACGACCCGCTCGGGATTGAATTTGGCGGCGCTGACCGGTTGCCGCCCGGTGTAGGTGATGTGTTCGTACATCTCGTCCGCCATCACCCAGAGGTCGTATTGCTCCGCAATCTCCATCACACCCGCGATCGTTTCGTCGGAGTAGACGACTCCCGACGGGTTGCTCGGGCTGTTCAAAATAATCATCTTTGTTTTCGTCGTAACCGCCGCTCTGAGCCGATCCAACTCGAGCTGATAGCCCTGACCCGGATCGGTGTCCACGAAGACTGGCACGCCGCCGAAGATGCGGACCTGCTCCGGGTACGTGACCCAGAACGGCGCGGGGATAATCACCTCGTCGCCGGGATTGATCAGCGCGAAACAGGCGTTGTAGAGCGCTTGCTTACCGCCGGTCGTGACCTGAATCTGGTTGATCGCGTACTGGAGGCCGTTCTCGCGTTGGAACTTAGCGGCAATCGCTTCCCGCAGTTCCGGCACGCCGAGGGTCGGGGTGTACTTCGTTTTACCCGCCGCCAATGCCGCTCTGGCCGCGTCCTTGATGTGTTCCGGCGTGTCGAAATCCGGTTCTCCGGCGGCCATACTGATGACATCTACGCCTTGGCGCTTCAACTCCAGCGCTCGAGCCGTCACGGCCACGGTACTCGAGGGCTTCAGGGTTTGCGAGGCGTTGGAGAGCGGTTTCACGGGCGCGATTATATCTGGTGGTCGTATCGCTAGCGGGCGCGCCACCTCGAGCCTTCGTCCGATTCACACTCGGGAACGCCGATCCCGTGCCACGCATCTCGTAGGGGCGAACGACGGTTCGCCCAGACACCAACGTCCATGCTCGAGACATCCAAATCAATGATGCTGAAGGCGAAGGTCAAGGGCAGCTCGCTTCGCGTACTATCTCTCTGTGTGCAGGGCACGTCACATCTCTGTGTGCAGCGCACGTCACATCTCTGTGTGCAGCGCACAACGCCTCCCTCTCCAGCGGGAGAGGCGAAAAGGCTTTTAGGCTCGAGCTAACGATCCAAACTCGAGCGGCTTCCAGCAGAGATGCGCTGACCGTTCAAACTATCGCGGGCGTGCCAGGGGACAGCCTTGGACGTTGCGGCAAGCTGAAACTCAGCGTGGAACCGACGATCAGTCCGAGCGCCGCCCCGGTGAACGCCAGGTTGTAACTCCCGGTCAGGTCGTACAACAGCCCTGGAATGTACGCCCCGAGCGCCGAACCGAGTTGATGGCTGAGCGACAACAGCCCGAACATCACGCCGACGGAATGCCCCTGAAAGTATCTCGAGGCGAGGACTTGGGTGGGGGCTAGCACCGCGAAGTCCACCAGGCCGAACAGCACGCCGAAACCGAGCAGCCAACTCGCCTCGTGCGGGGAGTTGACGAGCACGACGAGCGTCACGGCTCGCACACCGTACAGCGTTCCCAGAATCTTGCGGTTATCGAACCGATCCGCCAGCGGCCCCGACGCCAGCGTGCCAAAGACGTTGAAGGCCGCCAACAAACTGACGGCCGCACCGGTCACGCCCGTGGAGAAACCGTGATCGTGGGCGAACGGTACGAGGTGGGTGTCAATCATGCCGGTCGTAGAAATGCCGCAAATAAAAAATGGCAATGCCAGACCCCAGAAAGCGCGCGAGGTCAACAGGTTGACTCGAGCCGCCGGTGTTTCAGGTGCGGCGGCGACCGATTGCAGCGCGTCAGGAGTCTCGCCGTAGGGTCGCTCGCCGATGTCGGCTGGTCGGGCCCGCAGAAAAAGGACTAGCAGCGGTACCACGACCACCGCCGCGAAGCCACCAAGAACACCGAGGGTCACGCGCCAGCCGTGGGCGTCAATCAGGTACAGGGACGCGGGGACCAGCACGAACTGCCCGGCTCCAAAGCCCGCCTCAATGATGCCAAAGGCCAGACCGCGCCGCGCCGCGAACCACTGCGTCACCGCGACCGAAGCGGCGACCCCAGACGCACCGCCGAAGCCCAGCGAGGCGAGCAGACCGTACACCAGTGCCAGCTCGAGCGGGGAACGCACGAAGGCGGCCGCCACGAGGCTCAGTCCGACCAGCAGCACGCTCAATGACAGCACCAGTCGCACGCCGTAACGGTCCACCAAGCGGCCCACCAGCGGTTGCGTTAAACCGTACACCAGGAAACTGACGAAAGACACGAGGGAAATGTCACCCCGGTTGACGTGGAAATCTTGCTCCCAAGGGGTGATGAACGCCCCGAACGAAAGCCGCGCCCCCTGCGCCGCCAAGATTCCCAGAAAGCAAATCCCGAGGATGATCCAGGCGTAATGCACGCGCCGCATCAGTGCCACCCCGAGTGGCGTGGTTGCAGGCTCGAGGTGACAGTCATGCCTCAACGATAACGAACTGGTGGGATGGGTCGCAAGCCAGTGGAATACGGGTCAGTGGAGGTGTCAGCGGCTCGAGGTGAAGGCAGTGGATTTCGCAGCAAACATTGAACCCATTAGCCGCCCTCCACGCATTCCCGTAGAACGGCGGTTCGCCCGGCCATCAGGGCAGCCTCGAGATTCATCGTGCGACACCCCTTACGCTTGAGATCGCCCTTGGAGATTCACAGAAGATCAAGGCTCAAAACGAGTCTGATTTGAAGCTGTGGCAACAATGGAGGGCAAACTCCATTTTTATCTCGTGCGCTTCCACGAACGGCTAACGCAAAAGCGTTATACTCGAGACCAAATGAAGTCCAAACAAGACTGGCTGGCCAACGATTACGCGGCGGCGATTCAGAAATTTCCAGAGCGAGATTTCTTGTTCAGCTCCATGAGCGGCATCAACCCAGACCCGGTGTACACATCCAATGATGCCCCGCCCGAGTTGGAAATGCCCGGTGAGTACCCGTTCACGAGGGGCATCCAAGCCAGCGGCTATCGCGGCAAGCTCTGGACGATGCGGCAGTTCGCGGGTTTCGGTAGCGCCGAACAGACCAACGAACGCTTTCACAAGCTGCTCGAGGCGGGTCAGACGGGTCTCAGCACCGCCTTCGATCTGCCGACGCTGATGGGCTACGACGCGGATCATCCCTTTTCCAAGGGCGAGGTCGGGAAGTGCGGGGTCGCGGTCTCATCGCTTGCCGACATGGAGGTCCTGTTTCGTGGCGTTGACTTAGAAAAAGTCACGACCAGCATGACGATCAACTCGCCCGCCAGCGCGATTTGGGCGATGTACCTGGCGAACGCGGAGAAGCAGGGCTTTCGGTTTGAAAACCTGGGCGGGACGATTCAGAACGACATCCTGAAGGAATTCATCGCGCAGAAAGAATTTATCTTCCCACCAGACGAGAGCGTGAAATTAGTGATTGACACCTTTGAATGGTCGCCGAAGCACACGCCGAAATGGAATTTCATTTCCGTCAGCGGCTATCACATCCGCGAGGCGGGCAGCACCGCCGTGCAGGAATTGGCGTTCACTCTGGCTGACGGATTTCATTACGTAGAGCAAGCGCTGGCAAGGGGCTTAGACGTTGACGAGTTTGCCCCCCGAATCAGTTTTTTCTGGGACGTTCACAACGATTTCTTCGAGGAGATCGCCAAGTTTCGCGCCGCGAGAAGAATTTATGCCAGAGAGATGCGCGAACGGTACGGCGCGAAAAACCCGAAATCCTGGACGCTTCGCACCCACGCGCAAACCGCCGGGGTCAGCCTGACGGCGCAGCAACCCCTGAACAACATTGCTAGGGTAGCGATTCAGGCGCTGGCGGCCGTGCTGGGCGGCACGCAATCCTTGCACACCGATTCCTTCGACGAGGCGCTAGCGCTGCCGACAGAGGAAGCCGCGACCATCGCGCTGCGGACTCAACAAATCATCGCCTTTGAAACTGGCGTGGCGAACGTCGTGGACCCACTCGCGGGTAGTTATTACATAGAGTCCATAACCGACACCGTAGAGGCGCAAGCGATGGGTTTCATCAGCCGCATCCGCGATCTGGGCGGCGTGGTCAAGGCGCTCGAGGCGGGGTTTTTCGCCACAGAAATCGGTGACGCCAGTTACCGTTTTCAACGCGAGCTGGACGGCAAGCAGCGCCTGATCGTCGGCGTCAACGAGTTCAAAGATGACGCGCCGCTGAGCGTGCCGATCCTCTTGGTGGACAAGGACGTGGAACGCGTCCAGGCGGAGCGACTAGCCACCGTGCGCCGCGAACGCGATCCGATCCGCCACAAGCAGGCGCTAGAAAGTCTAAGACGGGCGGCGACACTCGGTACGAACACGATGCCCGCGTTTCTGGCTTGCGCCCACGCCTACGCCACGCTGGGTGAGCAGATGGACGTGCTGCGCGAGGTCTACGGTGTCTACGAAGAACCCGTGATGATCTAAGCCTCGAGGAATCTCAGGCTGAACAGTTAACCTCGAGTTTCAAGGAGATCGAACCATGCTCGTCGAGGTCTGGCAGGGCGATATCACCAAACTGGCCGTAGACGCGATTGTCAACGCCGCCAACTCGAGCCTCTTGGGTGGGGGCGGTGTGGACGGCGCGATTCACCGGGCGGCAGGACCGGAGCTGGTTCACGCGTGCCGCTTGCTGGGCGGTTGCAAAACCGGCGATGCCAAGATCACCAGAGGCTACAAGTTGCCCGCGAAGTACTTGATTCACACCGTCGGGCCGGTCTGGAACGGCGGCTCGCACGGTGAGGATGGGTTGCTGGAATCCTGCTATCAGCGCTCGCTCGAGCTGGCGATGGAACGCGGGTTGCAGTCTGTGGCGTTCCCGGCGATCAGCACCGGGATGTACCACTTTCCACCAGAACGCGCCGCTGGAATCGCGGTCGGCACGGTGCGAATGTCGCTGCAAACGCCCTCGAGTCTTGAGCGGATCGTGCTGGTGGCATTCAACCAGAGTACGGCAGACTTGTACCGTGCGGCGCTCGCCAGCCCAGCCGACCCGTAAATCTTGATAAGGGCACGCTTCGGCTCACCCATGTTTGCGTCATAGACGCACTCTATTGTCTTCAAACGTGAACCTGACGACGCCGAACTCAGTGATCTCTAGAATGCGGCTGTGGTGAACGCGCACAACCTGTACTTCAAGCTGCTCCGCCGCGCCTGGCAACCGATCCTGCGTCACGACGGCTTCGGAACCTTCAACGCCACCCGGCTCGAGGTGCGTGAGGGATATGCCTCGAGATCCCTCTTTTTGCACAAGGGTGGGTTTGGGGTGCGGGTTGAGTTATGGCAGAGCTTTCATGGCGCGGAAATCCGGGACGTGCCGTTCAGTCCGCAGAGCGGCACACTGACAAGTCTTCACGTGCTGGAACTTTCCCCTGACCCAATCCGGCACCGGTATTACCAGTTTCCGTACGGCGCGACCGAACGCGAGATCGCCGCGAACGTAGAAGTCCTGGTGGACGCGTACATGCGTTTTGGACGACCGTTCTTCCGCTTGACCGCAGAGTCTGGCCATCGTTCCCGTTCAACTTAAGCCCAGCTCAGCACTTGAAATATCATCCGACCATGCGTGCTTTGAGCCGCTCTAGCTCCTGATCCTCGAGACCGCAGGCGCGCAGGTAGCCCTCGGCGCTGCCGTACCGCTGCTCAAGATAGTCCAACATTCCGATCATGGTTTCGGGCTTGGAGGTCAGCAGCCTCGCTAGGGCGGCGCGTTCCTCTGGGTCGGTTTTGTGGGACAGCAACTCCTGATAGAACGCCTGAAGGTACGAGTCGCTGAGCGCGTAATCCTCAGCGATGTCAACTGCTGCGACACCCGCGAGTCGCAATAAAAGCGCCACCACCAGTCCCGTGCGGTCCTTTCCCACGTGGCAATGCACCACGACCGCGCCGCCCGTTGGGGCATCGGCGATCGTCCGCATGATCGTGGCGATGTTGTCCTTGAAATGCTCGAGCATCACCTGATACATCTCCAACGGGGAGGCGGCTGAGCCAATGGATTGCATCGCCGCTTCATCAGAGTCGTTCATCAGCGGCAAGTGGTGGTATTGGGGCGCAACTTGACCCGCGAAGGGATTGGCTTCGATCTGCAACTCGTAGCCGGAACGAAGATCAATAATCGTGGCAACCCCGCCGCCGATCAGCCGCTCCTGCCCCTGAGCGGTCAACCGCGCCAGATTGTCGGATCGAATCAGGGCCGCTTCACGGGTCAGCCGCCCGTCCTGGCCTGAGAATCCACCGAGGTGTCGGGTGTTGGAGCAGCCATCCCAGGTTAAACGGCGCGCATCGGTTGTCATTCTCGGAGCCTACAGTGGTTCCTGGATGGCTCTGTCAGCCTGAGCCGAGTCAGCCTGAGCGAAACGGACATCTTCGTTCCTTTAGGAGATACATGGCTCAGATTGCGTCATTGAATCTGCGGACTTTCCATGCCTGCCAACAGCAACTCGAGCACCGCCTCTAACCGAGCGGTGCGATCCTCCGCGATCCCCTCGAGCACGAGGCGCGGGTGGTGAAAGGCCAGCATCCCGTCGAAGATCGTTTGCGCCGTCACCACTGGGTCGGCAGCGTTCCACGCGCCCGAATTCGCGCCGTCGGTGACGATGGAGATCAGACCGTTCATGGTGTTTTTCAGGTGGGTCTGAACGAACGGTTTGGCCCGCACCGCCGCCAGGTTGAAGGCGGCGTACAGCTCCGGGTCGAACAGCACCTTGTCGCGCTTCAAGCCGTGCAGGGTCAGGAACCAGCGCCGTAGCCGGTCTCGAGGGAGGCCACCGGAGGCGAGCACGTCAGCCAGATCCCGGTCAACCTGATTCAGCCAGCGCTCTGACACGGCGTCCATCAGCGCGTCCTTGTCGGCGAAAATCCGGTACAGCATGGCGTGGTTCACCCCGACGCTTTTGGCGACATCCACCAGACGCGATTTTTCCGCGCCGTGCCGCCGAATCGTGGCTTCGGCGGCATCCAGCACGGCCAGTTTCAGCTCTTCAGTCGTCAGTCCAGTGCGAGGCATGGTGGGATGCCCAGTCTACGGCGTTCAGTGCGGAACCGTCTGTAACCCGTGCGGCGCGTAGCGTTCACCCGACATAACGCCCGGTGCGAACACGGTCTCGAGTTCTGATAAATCAGCCGCGTCAAATTTCACCTCGAGCGCTCCAAGGTTCTCTGCCAACCGAGAACGCTTGGTGGTTCCGACCAGCGGCACGATGTCGTCGCCTCGAGACAGCACCCAGGCGACTGCGAGCTGCGCGGCGGTCCGACCCTTTCTGGCTGCCATGCTTTTTAGGGTTTCGACCCGCTCGAGGTTGTTTTTCAGATTGTCGCCACTGAAGCGTGGGGCGTGGGCGCGGAAATCGCCCGGCTCGAACTGATTCTGAAGGCTGTCCGTTAGTAAGCCTCTGGACATGGCACCATACGCGACAACTCCGATCCCGAGTTCGCGGGCGACCGGCAGGATTTCGGGTTCGATCACTCGAGTCGCCAGGGAGTATTCAATCTGCAAGGCGGTCACGGGATGGACCGCGTGGGCGCGGCGGAGCTGATCGGCGTTCACCTCGGACACTCCCAAATACCGCACGTAGCCCGCCTGAATCAGCTCGGCAACGGCTCCGACGGTTTCCTCGAACGGCACTGTTGGGTCCGTTCGGGCGGGCTGGTACAGGTCAATCGCGTCCACCCCAAGCCGCTGAAGCGAGTACGCGGCGAAGTTCTTGACGGCCGCTGGACGCGCATCGAAACCGCTGAAGCCACCGTCCGGTGCGCGTAAGGCTCCGAATTTGACGCTGATGAAGGCGCGATCGCGTTGCGACTGCGGAGCTTGCCTGAGCGCCTCAGCTAGCAGCAGCTCGTTGTGGCCAACGCCATAGAAGTCGCCCGTGTCCAGCAAGGTGATCCCCGCCTCGAGCGCCGCATGGATCGTTTTCAGGCTCTCCGCGTCGTCGCGGCTGGCTTTGGAGCCGTAGAAGTCGCTCATGCCCATCAATCCCAGCCCGAGGGCGGAAACCTTGGGACCGTTCTTGCCGAGGGTTCGTTGATTCATAGTCTAGCCTCCTTTGTCACAAGTCACAGAATACATGATTTGTTACTCTAAGAGTGGCATTTCTGTGAGACCCAATCTCGGCCATGCCCAAACTTTGGAAACCAAGCCGTGACAGACAGGACCCAGAGGCAAAATCAGGATTCGACTCGAGGGTCAGGACTAGCCCGGTTTCGCGGTACTCTCGAGCCACGCGGCTAGGTCACCGAGCGCAGCACCCAGAAGACAGCCATGCCCGCAAACAACCCGATCCACAACTGCCGCGTCCGCCACGCCAACAATCCACAGACAGCCGCCGCGATCACTCGCTCCAGACCCTCACCCCGAGTTCCGGCAAGGCTGGGCGTCACGAGGGCCGCGAAAAGCGCGATCGGAACGAAGCGAATGAAGCGCAACCAGAACGGTGGCAGCGGTGCGGTCACAAATAATCCCAGCAACCTCGAGCCAAACGTGACGGCGACCATGCCGAGCAGCACGAGGTAAAAGTTCATGCCACCTCCCGCGCCGCATCCACTAGGTTGGTCGTGGGCTGGACGGGTTCGTCTCGCGTCAGATACGCCCCGAGCAGACTCCCGGCGACGCCGGTGACCAGAATCGGTAAGCCGCTCGGTAACAGGTTGGACAGCATCCACGCCAACACCCCGCTAAAGACTGCCACCAGAATCTCGGCTCGAGCGCGCAACAGCGGTATCAGCAGCGCCAGGAAGGATAGCGGAAACACGAAGTCCACCCCGAGCGCCCCAGGGTCAGGCACGAAAGACCCCGCCAACGCCCCGACCAGCGTGAAGACGTTCCAGCCCAGGTACAGGCTCAGTTCCGCGCCGAGTAGGAACGCGAAGCTGCGCCCGCCGCTGGACAAAATAATGCCGTACGCCTCGTCGGTCAGAAAGAAGCCAGCGACGAGACGCTGCCAGGGGTTCATCGGGATCTCTCTAGCGAGCGACAAGCCGTACAGCGCGTGACGGATGTTCAGCAAGAAAGTCGTCAAAACTATTGCAAAGCCGCCTGCGCCGACCCCAAACAGTTGCGCCGCGCTAAACTGACTGGCTCCGGCGAACACGAACAGGCTCAGACTCTGCGTTTCCCAAACGCTCAACCCGGCCGCTCTGGCAGTCACGGCAAACGCCAGCGCGAACGGCACGATCCCGAGGTACAGCGGCAGCAAGGCTCGGAAGCCTTTGAAAAAATCCTTCACCGGGTCAATCTACGATTCCCCGGACCGGTCTGTCTTGAACGTTCTTGCGTTGATCCTTTCAAATACGCACCCGGTGCAACACCGTACAGGCGCTTGAAGCAACGCGTCAAATGCGATTGATCGCTGAAGCCAGCCTCGAGTGCCGCCTGAGCAATCGGTTTCCCCTCGAGCAAGTGTCGCCGCGCGTCCCGCACCCGAAGTTGGGTTTGCAGGGCGTGTGGCGGCAAGCCGCACGTGCGCTTGAACGCTCGCGTCAGGTGAAAGCCGGATAGCCCGCTAAGCTGCGACAGTTCCTCCAACGAGGTGTTCTCTGCGAAATTTGCCTCGAGGTGATCGCGCACCATTCGCACGGCGCTTAGGTCGTTCAGGTTGTTGGTCATGGCAGGACGGTGTTCCGCGTGTTTTGAGATCAGAACTTGCAACGCGCCCAGCAGTACCGCATCCCGCTCGAGCTGACTTGAGGCATTTTCAAGAATGGCGTGCGCGTTCAACAAGCGCCGCGCCAGTTCCGGGTCGTTCACCACGGGTTCCGGGAAGAATGGCGTGCCGCGCAGACCCAGCTCGTTCGCCGCCCGCTCGAGCAAGCTGACCTCGGGGTAGAACATGCGGTACTCCCAGCCGCTCGGGGTGGCGGCGTGACCAGTGTGAACCTCGGCTGGGTTTACCAGCACGACTGCCCCGCGAACCGCGTCGTGACTCGCGCCACGATACCGAAAGCGCTCCGTGCCGTCACGGATGACACCAATCGCGTACCCGTCGTGGGTGTGCGGTGCGAAGCTATGCGTGACGTATCTGGCGCACAGCAACTCGAGGTCACCGACGCGCCAGAATTTCGCCCGTTCAACTGGCATGAGTGGAGTCTGTGCTAATTCGGGTGAGGCGATGGTTCTTTTGAAGACCAAATCCTTCTAATCTTCAGCCGTGCCGTCGTCCGCCATCTTGACGATGCGCGGGTCAAACCGAGCGATCACGTCCACCAGATCGGTCTGCGCCCCCATGACCGCGTTGATGTCCTTGTACGCGAACGGGTTCTCGTCAATGCCTGCGCTCAGCAGCGTCACCCCAGCCGCCTCGAGTTGCGGCTTGACCATCTTCCAGTTGAACCGGTCCTTGGCGGCCGTGCGGCTCATGGCGCGACCCGCCCCGTGCGAGGCGCTCTCCAACGAGGCCGGGTTGCCTTTGCCGCGCACCACGAAGCCGGGCGTGGCCATGCTGCCCGGAATCATGCCCAGCACGCCGCGCCCCGCCGGGGTCGCTCCCTTGCGGTGAACGTACAAGTCGCGCCCTACACCGTCCACCACGTGCGTCTCGAGCCAGGCGAAGTTGTGATGGTTCTCCACGCCCGCCAGCGCAGTCGCACCGATCGCTTTCATGACCCTCTTGTGGATCAGCGCGTGGTTGGCGGCCGCGTAATGCCCCATCAGGTTCATCGCCGCCCAGTACTCCTGCCCCTCCTGCGATCCCATCTCGAGCCAAGCGAGGTGCTTCAACTCCTTCGGGAGTTCCGGGTGGAGTTCCATCGCCAGATCGGAGTAGCGCTTGGCGACCGCCGCGCCTGACCCTCGGGAACCGCTGTGGGACAGCAGCGCCAGGTACGTCCCAGGCTCCAAACCCAGCTCAGGGTGGTTTAGCGTGACCGTGCCGAACTCCACGAAATGATTGCCGCTCCCGGACGTGCCGAGCTGCTGACGCGCCTTCTGCGCCACGTCACGGGTGACTCGAGTGACGTTCCAATCCATGTCCATAACTTCGTGTTGAAGTGGGCGCTCCCAGTTTCCACCCATCCCGAAGCGGGTTTCCTGTTGCAGCGCGTTCTTCAAATCCTCGAAGCGGCGCTTGAAGGCCGTCTCCACCGGGATATCCAGGATGGACAATTTCATACGACAGGCAATATCAACCCCGACAGCGTATGGGATGACCGCGTTCTCCACGGCCAGCACGCCACCAATCGGCAAACCGTACCCCTGGTGCGCGTCCGGCATCAGCGCACCGACCACCGCGACTGGCAGTTCCACGGCGTGCTTCATCTGCTGCAACGCGCCCGCCTCGAGACCCTCGCCCCAGACCTGGTACGGCGCTGGAACGGCGCGGCGCGTCACGGGCTTGGGCCGCGCCAGTTCCACCGCAAGCGGCGCGAAGTGACCCTGGTACGCGTCCGGGCGTGCCAGCAACTCGCGCAGCTCAAACTCCACGGCGCTCGGTTCAAAACGGCTCGGGTGGGTGCGAAGCAATTCCAGCGTTTGCCCGATGAGCTTCCCCTGCGGAATGCCGATGTTCAACAACTCTTTGGCGTTCATGGTTTCAATTCCTGTACTGGCGGTTTCCCCGCCCTGAGCGTCTGGATCACCGGAGTTCCCGATGCGATCCAGTTTCGTGCGTCGGTCCCATTGGATACCGTCAGCGTTTCGCAAGTACTGTACGCGATGCCAGGGTACCTCGGAGTTCTCCAAGTAGGACAGCAGCGGCATCTCGCGCAGACCGTCGAAGCGCGTGTCGAACCCAACAATGAAATCGGTGATCTCGAGACGGGCGTCCCAACGAATCTGGTTAGCAATATCTTGGCTGGATTTGAGGGCGGGTTTGCGTTTCATACGATCCTCGAGGTTCACCTGAGGATCGCTCAGGTTAGGTTGAAATGGGTCGTGAGGCTTGCAACGTGCCGACAGTTCTGGATGTTCCAGAACTTAGCTGTCTTGGGCGCTGAGCGTTCACAGGCTCGAGTGTACCGACAGAAGGGTGGTAGAGCGCGATGGTATTGGCTTAACCCCGCGTGCGTCAAATGGCAGAGGCTTTTAGATTTTCGGGATGGATTGGGTTCGTGTGACAGACGGGCGCACCAACAGCTAGAGTCTCATACTGGACGTTTGTGACGCTCGCTCAGTTGGGACGATCAGCTCAACGGAAGCACTCGAGGTTCTGAAGAGTTGGCTCGAGCGGCAGATGCGAACCGTTCAGTCCTGACGTGACGCCTTCCTAAGGATGCACGGACGTGCGCCCAGAGGCTAGCCCGCCCCAAATCACGACCCCACGAAATCTCTCGAGCCGAACGTTAAACAGTTCCCTTTGAACCCCGCCCTTGACTTGGAGTCAACTCTAGGTTTTAGGGTATGGCCGTGCCGACCTACTCGATCCGCCAAGTCAGCCTGGAAACCGGGTTGAGCGCCGACACGCTGCGCTACTACGAACGAATCGGGTTGCTGCGCCCCGAGCGGCACGCCTCGAGCCGACAGCGGATCTATAACGAGGACGACCTGAAAGGAATCGGGTTCCTGCTGCGTTTGCGCTCTACCGGAATGCCACTCGAGGGGATTCGCGAGTACATTCGGTTGTACCGGCTGGGAGACAGCACTTTCCTCGAGCGCGGGGCGTTGCTGGCGGCGCACGAGGCGGCGGTACGGACACGAATCGCTGACTGGCAGGTGGCCCTGGAAGCCATCCGGGAAAAACGACGGTTTTACGATCAGAAGAGGGAAAAGATGAACCAGGAGAAACCATGAAAATAGCGTTGATTACGGGCAGTTCCACCGGCATCGGGGCGGCGAGCGCGTTGTCACTGGCTCGAGCGGGTTTTCGGGTCACGGCGACGATGCGCGATCCAGGGAAGGGGGCAGCCCTCGCGGAGACCGCGAGCGCCGAGGGTTTGCAACTCGAGGTGCTAGCGTTGGATGTGACGGATGATCGGGCGGTCCAAACGGTTGTGGCGGGATTGCTGGAGCGTTTCGGCGCGGTTGACGTGTTGGTGAACAACGCTGGCGCGGGCTACCTGGGAACCACCGAGCAAACGCCGCTAGCGGATCTGCAACGCGTCTTCGATGCCAATTTCTTCGGCGTCTGGCGCGTCACCCAAGCCGTGCTGCCCGCCATGCGTCAGGCGGGCAGCGGGCGAATCATCAGCGTCTCGAGCATCGGCGGACTGGTCGCGCAGCCGTTTAACGACGCCTACTGCGCCTCGAAGTTCGCGCTCGAGGGGATGATGGAAAGCCTCGCGCCGGTCGTGGCGAAGTTCGGTATCCGTCTCTCAGTGATTGAACCCGGTCCGGTCCACACGGCTTTTCTGGAGAACGTCAGCGGCATGAACCGCCCCGAGGACGCGTACACCGGGATGCTTGGAGCGTACCTGGCCGCCACGAACGCTGGGTACGCCAGAGCCGGGCAGAGCGCCGAGGAGGTGGCGGCTGTCATCTTGGAGGCGGCCACATCGGACGCGCCGCACCTGCGGTATCAAACCTCCGAGTTGATGCGGTCTCGAGTCGCGCAGAAGTTCGTGGACCCGAGCGGCGACGGCCTGGTCGCGGCGATGCGGGCGGTGCTGGACGGCTGAGGAAGTCGAAACCCCTGAACTCGAGGGGAGGGTATTACAACTTGACATGGGTAATTACAATATGGGTTCGTTTACACCGGGGCCTCGCCTTAGCGAGGCCCCGGTGCTTTCATTCTTGTCGCTGGTCCTCACATCGCAGCTTTGAGCTTGCCCTGAACAACCGGTTCTCGCACTCATCTCGGACGCCCTTACTTCCGTTGAGCTTTGCCGCCGCTACCCACACAGAAATCCAGACCTAAATAGCGGTGTCATCCGAATCACCTTTCAGTCGCGTACACCCTCATGAAAGCCGTTCCATCAGCGTCAGGAGGTGAGCAACTCGAGTTGTGGCGATGTCGTGCCACAGCCCGCTGGACGTATGTTGTCCGATTCGACAAGCCGTCTCTCAGAAACCCCTGGAGGTTCACATGAAAGCACCGTTCAAAATCGCACTGGCCGCGCTGACTCTGGCACTCGGCACGTTCGCCCTGACTCGAGCCAGCGATCACGACGATGGCGAGAACGACATGAAGCCGCGCAGCTTGAATCTGACAGATCTGTTTGTCTTCCGCGAAGCCGATCAAAACAAGAGCCTCGCCGGGGATGACCTGGTCTTCATCATGAACACCAACCCGCGCAGCTTGGCGCGGCAGCAGTACAGCTTCTCTACCAATGCGCGTTACGAGTTCAAGATCTCTCGAGTTCGCAACAAGGACGAGATGGCGACCGGCAAGGTGGACGCGCTCTTGCGTTTTGAGTTCGGCAAACCGGACGCCAAGGGGCAGCAGGCGATCACCGTGACCGGGATGCGCGATGGTGCGACTCGCACCGTGAAAACCGCCACCAACGGGCAGCCGATCACGACCACGCCGCTCGGCGTGAAACCGGCCGTGCAGCAGGTCGCAGTGGACACGGCGGGCGGCGGCATCAGTCTGTTCGCGGGCTTGCGCGAAGACCCGTTTTTCTTTGACGTGGAGCAGTTCTTCCGCGTCCGGGCCGGACTGGCCGGGCTGGGAGACAAGGTCGGGTTTCGTTCGCCGGGCGTGGATTTCACCGCCGGGTACAACGTCAACGCGATCGCGGTGCGGGTCCCAATGGGTTGGTTGATGGCGCAGAGTGGCGCGAAGACCTTCGATGTCTGGGAGACGATTTCCATTCCAAACACAGAGAAGCCCGGCGAGTGGACGCAGATTGAACGTCTGGCCCGTCCGGCCGTCAACGAGGGTCTGGTTCTGACCAACGATTACCTGAACACCCTGAATGCGGTTGATCCCGCCTTCGAAGCGGCCGTGCTGAACGGTGACAAGGCCGCGGGCGAGGCGGCCGCGCCGATCATCAAAGAGGTCAGCACCGTGCTGAGCTTGTTGGGCAACGATCAGCAGCGGGTCGGCGCACTGCTGGGTGCGTTCCTGCCGGACGTGATGCGAATTGACACGACCGGTCCGAGCGGCTACGCCAACGCGCTGAACGCCAAGGGCAGCCCAATTCGCGGGCGTCTCATCAAGGACGACGTGATTGACATCACCCTGAGCGTCCTCTCCAACGGGGCAGTCACGACCGACAACGTGTCCTACGACGGTCCGAACGCCAATGGCACGAAGCACAAGCCATTGCTGACGGAGTTCCCGTACCTGGCAGACGCGAACTAAAAGCCGACGCTCAAAGCTGCCCCGTTAACGCGGGGCGGTCATCTCCAGATACTGATAACGGCACGAGTCGGCTACCAGACGTGTGCCTCACAGACACACTGTATTACCTGAAAACGGTATTGCCTTCAAACGTGAACCTGACGGTACCGAACTCAGTAGAAAGGCAACCACGACCATGCTCGAGACGAATCGGCTTCGACCCGTGCGGCAATTTTCAACCTGGCAACTGGTGGTCGGGGGCGCGATCCTCGTTCTGAGTATCGGCGCAGCGGTCTTGGTATCGCACCGCTCGAGCCTGCCCGCCGCGTACCGGTACCCGTTTTCAGAAAGCCTGACGGCGCGGGAACGCAGCCGCACCGGGGCGTTCTCTAGGGAGATCGCGTTTTACCAGGCGCGGGTGGAGCAGAACCCGGCGGACGGGTTGGACCTCGTGGCGCTCGCCGGGGCGTATCTTTCCAAAGCGAGAGTCACGGGCGAGAACGCTTGGTACACGCTTGCCGAGAGCGCGGCAACGCGTAGCCTGGCGCGGCTGCCGGTCTACAACGCCGGGGCGCGGCTGGTGCTGGCAGAGGTGGCGAGCGCCCATCACGACTTTCCGAAATCGCTCGAGGTGATTGAGAGCCTGTTGAAATCCGAACCGAGGAACGCCAGTGCGATTTCTCTGCGCACCAGCGTGGAACTGGCTCGAGGGGATTTGGGCCTGGCGCGACGCGACGCGGACAGGCTGGTCCTTGCCATGCCGAACCCGGCGAACCTGACCTTGCGCGCCACAACGCTCGAGGGATTGGGAGATGCGGCGGCTGCTCGGCGCGATTTCGAGCGGGCGCTCCGCTTGGAGGACGCCGACGACGTGTTCACCTCGGCTCGAGTCCGGGCGCTGTTCGGGCGGTACTGGGTGCGGCTGGGAAAGACTGATCTGGCGCGGGGACTGCTGCTGGAGTCCCTCCGCATCGCGCCGAACTACCCATTGGCGGCGTTGTACCTGGCGAACCTGGAGCTGGACGCGGGCCATCTGGGGCGGGCTGAAGAGTTGTTTACCTCTCTGCGCGGCGTGCAGGGTTCACCCAGCACCTACGATCACGCGGCGCTGCTGGGACTGGCCCGGATCCGCACCCGCCAGGGTTCGCCGGAAGCGGTTGCGCTCTGGACACAAGCCATCACGACCCTGCGGCTCGAGGTGGCGCACGGCGCGTTCGGGCATCGCCGCGAACTGGCGCGAGCGCTCCTGGAGCGTGGACAGGTGGCTGACGTGGAGGAGGCGTACACGAACGCAAAACTCGAGGCAGAGCTGCGGCACGACGCGGAGACGCTCGAGGTGCTGAGATTGGCGCGGCAGCGCTGCGGGGATGTGGCATCGTGCCGTCTCTGAGACTGAACGCGACCCGCTGGCTGATCGTGTTGGCAGGGCTGCTCGCCTCAAATGCCGGGGCGCACTGGGCTGATTTGGCGGTCGCGGAAATCTCCAGCCTCAAGGATACCGTCCGAGTCACGCTGACCTACCCGACCGGACTGACCGCCTTCGCGGATACCGACGGCAACGGGTCGCTGTCGGCCCAGGAGATCGCGGGGCACGAAACGCAACTCGAGGCCGCGTTGGGCGCGAAGATCACCGTTTCTAGCAATACCGGCTCGAGTGGGGCGGAACAGGGGAGAGTAGCGGTGCGCCCCGCATTGACGGACATTCCACTGCCCGAGGGCGTCTCGAGTCAGACGCACACGACGCTCACGCTGGTTTACCGCTTTTCAATTCCGCCCGCGTCCTACCGGGTGCATTACGGGCTGTTCGTACCGGGCGTCTCGACCGCCTCGTGCGTGGCCACGGTGCGGCACGGCTTTGAGATTCAGAGCGCCGTCTTCACCCCAGAGAATCGGGACTTCAGCTCGAGTTCCAGTGCTGCGCCTCAGGCTCCGGTGGATTTCAAGGGCTTCGTACTGCTCGGGATTGGCCATATTCTCAGCGGTTACGATCACCTGCTGTTTCTGCTGGCGCTGCTGGCGTTGGGCGGTGGCTTGAAGTACGTCTTGAAGGTCGTGACCGCCTTCACCCTGGCGCACTCGGTCACGCTAGCGCTGACAACGCTGAACTTGATTCACCTACCCGCGCGGTTCGTGGAGAGTGGCATCGCGCTGTCCATCGCTTTCGTGGCGCTGGAAAACCTGTTGCGCCGCCGTGAAGCCGCGAAACTCGAGCGGGGGCGCTGGGTCGTGACGTTCTTGTTTGGGTTGTTGCACGGCATGGGCTTCGCCAGCATCCTGAGAGAGTTGAACCTGCCCGCCGCGAATCTGCCGGTGGCGCTCGTCGGGTTCAACCTGGGCGTGGAACTCGGGCAACTATCGGCCGTACTGCCCGCCTTCGCCCTGCTGAAACTGCTGGAACGAGTCAAGTTCAGTCTCCCCATTCAGCTCGCGGCCTCCGGTGTGGCAGCGGTGGCGGGCGTGTATTGGTTCGTCGAACGCGCCTTCCTCGGAGCCTGACAAATCTATTGAACCCCCTGCGAAAATAAGAGATTCAGCTCGAGCCTGCCCGGTACCGCGCGATGGGTCTTTAAGCTTAGATTGTTCTCGCGTAGGTCGGTGCTGGTCTTTCGTGATTATCTGCGTGCAACGAAGTGCAGTTGAATCTGCCCTCGAGATTCAGGGTCGAGGGAGACTCGTTGGAAACAGCCTCCTCACCCGTCGTGTGGACCTATGTTGACACACGTATGGGTTGACGCACGCCTAGGCGTGACGGCGGTATCGAACGCAGCGCCCCAAGCCCGTAAGGTGGTGTCGCCAGGGGCAAGAAGCGAGCGGCGAAAAACGAGTTGGGGATCAACCTTCAACCCTGACTCTCTTGCGGGTAGATTCCCTGAAGCTTGCTTCGCTCCTTGACGCTCGAGTCGAGAAAAACGTTTCAGTACGAGCGCAGTCTTAAACACAGCCTCGAACCCACAGGCTCAAACGCCCAGCTTTGAGCTTTCTACCTTCCGAGGCAAGCCTGAGGCAGTTCATTTCTTGACCGCTCCAAAAGCAATCTCCCCGGCGGTTCCGCGCGCCGGGGAGTGCTTTCGATCTCGATGTGGGGGTCTTGCTTGGTTCGAGGTCGGGGGGTCTCTCTGCTGAAATGATGATGCCATTCGATTCTGAGAGCAGCACGCCAAGTTTTATGAGAAATCAGACGCCTCGAGGCACTTTTGTTCACATGAAGTTCATAAACACTAGCTTTATGAGAGATTTGCCTCGATTTCTTCGGGTCTCGGGAAGGTTTCTTCGGGCGCGGTCGGACCCTCCACGCCGGGATGCTCGCACGGGAAATCCTTCTCCAAGTAGTACCGGAACCCGTCCCGCTCGAGGTAGACGCCCTCCACCTGGGACAGCAAAAAATGGTGGAAGTCAGTTCCAGATACCCTGAACTCCAGGTTCGCGCCCGCCACCTCGAGATGGCTCTCCGCACCCTGCACACACAGCGTCATCTGCCAGGCGTCGAACGGCAAGCGCTCCACCACGGATTGCCCCGTCCGTAGCGCCTCGAGTTCGCCGGGTGTGATTCGCAACCGCAGAGAACACGCGTTCCAACGGACCTTCACGCCTCGCCCCCGGTCAGATTGGTTTGGCTCTCGCGCATCAGTTCCCCCAGCCGCGACAGGCAGCGGGCGTACTTCTTGGCGTAACCGCCGTTCCGATACGACGCCTGGAACAAGCCGTCCAGCCCCGCGCCAGCCACGAACAGCTTGATCTGGCGGTCGTAGAGCTTGTCCATCAGATGCACGAAGCGGAGCGCGTCGTCCTGCTTCTGAATCGGATGCAGGTCCTCCAGAAACACCGCGTCCAGCCCCTCGAGCAGATTAGAGTACCGGATCGGGTGCAGCCGGGAGAGGTGCGAGAGTAGGTCATCGAACGTTTCCAGCGCCTTGACGCCAGCCAACTCCTGAAAGGCCGCTTGCAGGAGTTGGCTCGAGACTGGGACGGGCGGGCGCAGACCCTCGCGGTGCCGGTAATCGGGGCCGTCTATTCGCAACGTCTCGAAGCGGGCGGCGATCCCCTGAATCTCACGTTTGAAATCGTCCGCGTTGAAGCGCCCCTCCCCGAGCTGCTCCGGCAGTGTGTTGGACGTCGTCACGAAGCGCGTGCCGCGCGGAATCAACTCAGCTAAAAATTTTGAGACCACCAGGGTGTTCCCCACGTCGTCCAATTCAAATTCGTCCACGCAGATCAGGCCAGCGTGGGAGAAGGCTTTGACAGCCGCCTCCATGCCGAGCGCCCCAATGGTGAAGGTCAGCTCAGCGAACGACAGAAAGAACTTTTCGGCAGGAAACGCGTGCCAGGTTGCCGCCAACAGGTGCGTCTTGCCGACACCAAACCCGCCGTCCAGATAGAGGCTGGGTTGAACCTCCCTGCGGCGAAACAATGAGAAGCCCTTCGGCTGTCCGTCCGCCACCAGCCGCTCGAGCCGTTCACGGGCCACCCCTTGCGACCGGAACGCCGGGTTGGGCTGGTAACTGGAAAATCGCACGTCGGCAAAGCGGGCGGGGGGCTGAAAGCCTGCCAGCAACCGTTCCGGGTTAGCGGGCGCGTCGCGTTCGCTCAGTCGCACCGTGATGCCCGCTGTGACGCCTCTCAGGTCTGCCGTGCCCGCTGTCATGAGGCGCAAAGTATCACGCGCCGCCGCCACGTTTCGGGTGAGCTGACACGCTGTTCCAAACCGAATCCCCTTAGGCAACCGGCCTGGGATCGGTCAGGTTTGCGATGAATTGTGGCCAGAAGTGAGTTGAAAGCTGTGATAAATCGTTCAGATATTGTTGAGTAGCATGAACAGTGTTGGTTTCGACGAAGCCAGGATAGGTTGCCAGGACTTGGGAGAAGCTTGAATTTCAACGACCTTCAACAGGTGGACGCGGGCGCTTGGATCGCCATCGTTGCCCTGTGCCTGGCCCTGGTCTTGATTCTCATCCGATCTCGCGCCTGGGCGCGCCAGGAGGTCCAGCAGGCCACGCAGGATCTCGAGGGACTGAGCCAGTTTCACCGCTCCGTGCTGGCGGAACTGAGCCTGGAACGGGTGCTGGCGCAACTTACGGGAGCCATCGCGCCCGGTATGGGTTTTCAAACGGCCCGAGTCTACCTGTTGGACAAGGAGACCCGCAGTCTGAGCGCCGGGGAGGAACGCGCCGACCTGCCCGGTTCGGCGCTGCTCGAGGCGATGTTCAGCCCGTCCCAGTGGAGCGGGCAGGGCTTGCTGCTGTTGCCCCTAGCCGATGCCACTCCCGTCAACGCCGTGCCGCAGTGCTGGCAGGCCCCGGAGACGCGCTGCACCGTGACACCCAGCGCCACGATGGCCACCCGTGAGACGCAGTGCCCAGGTTGTGCCAACTTCGCGGTCTTGGGTGTGCTGGCCGTCTCGCATTTCGGACACCTACCGAGCGGCGCGACCCGCCTGCGCGAGTACGGCGACGCCACGGCCTTAGCCGTGAAAAACGCGCGGCTGTACGAGTCCCAGGCGCAGGAACGCAGTCTGGCCCAGCGGAAGGCCAGCCAGTTAGAGCTGATCTACGAGGTCGGCCGCGAGGTCATGCAGGCGCAGAACGAACGCGAGATTCTGGAACGGTTAACCGACAAGCTGCTCGAGCGACTCGGGGTGGAACAGGTTCAAATTGCCTTGCGTCACGGCGACGCGGTTCACCTGGTTTTGAAGCACGAAAACAGTCAGCGCACCTGGATCAAACTCGGGGAGACGGCCGATCAGACGCTGACCGAGGTGGCAATACACGGATCGGCGCAGACGGTCGGGACCAGCCTGACCGTGCCAATCGTGTTCCTCTCGAGCACGGAACCCCGTTCGATTGGGTCGCTCCGGGTGACACACCCGGCTGAAGCGGTGGATTTCAGCTTGCTCAGCACGGTCGCCGCTCAGACCGGGTTGTCCCTGCACAACTTCAAAGAACTGCAAACCCTGCGTCAGAACGAGCGCGAGGCGCAAGCTCTGGTGGAACTGAGCCGCCGGTTCGCCGCCCCGTTCAACCGCGACCCGGAGGGAAGGCTGTCCGAGCTGTGCGACGCGATTCGCGCTTACGTCGGTGCGGCCACTTTCATCACCACGCTAGAAGTGACCGGTACGGTTCAGACTCGAGCCATCGCCAGCAGTTTCGGGGCCGCTCTGCACTACCCGCCCGGCGAGGACAACCTGACGAACGCCGTGATGATCTCGCGTCGGTCGGTGCTGACCGAGAACACCCTCGAGTCACCGCTCGGGCGCGTCGAAGCGGCCGCCTTCGGCGCGGTCTCCGTGCTGAGTGTGCCGCTCTTGAGCGGCGAGCGCTTCGTCGGCGCGTTGCACGCCATCAAACCAGATGGCTTCAGCCCAGGCGACGTTCAGAAACTCGAGCGAGTCGGGCAACAGGTGGCGCTGGTGCTGGACAACCTGGAACTACTGCACAGCCTGAAATTAGAGGGCGAACGCTTAGAGAACGTGCTGGAGAATTTAGCCGAAGGCGTGATCGTCTTCGAGGACAGCGCGACCGATTCGCTGATCCCGGAGTTGACCCAGACCACGCTGTCCGGCCTGGGACGCGCCAACGCTGTCGCCAGAACCCTGTTGAATCTGCCCGAGCGCTTCCCGATGGCGCAACTGCCCGCGCAACTGCGGGCCACGCTGGAACAGGAATCCTCGAGCCTGACCCTGGGAGATCGGCGCTTCCAGGTGCTGGTGAAGCGTGCCACGAGCCAGCGCAGCGTCGTGGTCTTGCAGGATGTCAGCGCCTTCGAGGACCTGGAACGAACCAAGGCGCAATTTCTGGGCATCGTCTCCCACGAGTTACGCACGCCGCTGACGGCGATTATTGGTTTCAACGAACTGATGCTCTCCGGTGCGGTCGGCACGCTCAGCCCGGAACAAGACCAATTCCTGCACACTACATTGACCGCCTCGCACAACCTGCACCAAACCGTGCAGAACTTACTAGTCGCCTCGAACCTAGAGGCCGGGCTGTTTGAACTCCACACCAGAGTCTCGAGGGTGAACCTGAAAAAGTCTCTCGAGCGCTTCAAAACGATGGCCCTCGAAAAGAACGTCAAGCTGACCCTGGACGTACCAGAGCCGCAACGCCTCAATTTGGATGCCGAACGCGTCGGACTGGTGCTGGAGAACCTAGTCGCTAACGCCGTGCGCTACACGCCCTCCGGCGGACAGGTGCGCGTCGCCGCCAGAATCGCCGCCGGTCGCCTGGACGCGAGCGTCAGCGACACCGGCGGCGGTTTGCGCCCCGATCAAGAAACGAACCTGTTCCAGAAGTTCGCCCGCAACGCCCAGAAATCCAAGGAGGGCGCGGGCATCGCGCTGTACGTCTCGAGCGCAATCGTGCGCGCCTCCGGCGGGTTGCTCTGGGCAGAGAACCACCCCGGCCAAGGGTTGACGATGCACCTGCGCGTTCCGATTCCTGAGCCGGACGAGGCTGACGAAACGCCGAAAACTGCGACCAGACCACCGCGCATGATCTGAATCGCACGATTTGAATCGCTCAGTCCAAGTTCGCATCGCTTCAAAACCCGTAAAGCTCGAGATGCAGCAGTTTCTCCCCTCGAGCCACACGATTTTTGTAGGGGTTTGCCGTGGCAAACCCGCACACCTTTGAGAACTGTTCGCCCGGCCACCAACGTTCCTGCCTGAGACATCCCAACGAACGAATCTCGAGGACGATCAACGCCAAGGGCAACTCGGTGCGCTCGCCCCCTCATCTGCGCCACGCGAGGTCAGGCGAAAAGCTTGAAGGCTCGAGCGTGTTTTCCTGGGACACACCACCCGGACGGGGCTGCTAGCCTAAACTCGAGGCGAGCCGTGAGACTCGCGGACAGGTGAGGTTCTTCAGGGGGTTCACGATGAGTCGTGCTTGGCTTCCAGGTGTTCTGCTGTGGCTGTTCGCTTCTACGGCCGAGGCGCACGTCAAATGGTTTTATCGCGGCGTCCGCCCGCCGTTGCAGTGGGATGCGGTGCTGCGACCCGTGACGCTGGCGGTTGTGCTGGGCGTGGTCGGGTTGGTGGCCGCGCTGTGGTTGGTGCAGCGCGCTCGAGGTGGGCGCGGGGTACTGCCCGACCTACGCTGGTTTGGGGCGACCGATGAGCACCGCGCGGCGCTGTTCGGGTTGATTCCGGCGATTCTGGCTGTGCATTTCAGCGTGCCGTTGTTCGTCGGAAGCGTTCAGGGGAATTTGTTTTCCCCGGACCATCACCTGCCAGGCGGCTGGGCGTACATTCTGGGCTTGCTGCAAGCCGGGATTGCGCTGTCTCTATTTTACGGCGGGTTGACTCGAGTGGCGGCTGTGATACTGGGCTGGTTGTGGCTGGTCTCGATCGCGTTTATTGGGCTGGAGGGCGCACTGGATAATGCCCTGGTGCTGGGCTTCGCCGGGTTCTTCTTTTTCGCCGGGCGCGGCCCGATCAGCATTGACCGCCTGATCTTCCCGCGTCTCGAGCCGAGCGCACGGCTGATGGGTTACGCGATGAGCGTCTTACGAGTCGGGATTGGGGTGAGTTTCGTGGCGGCGGCCTTTAGCGAAAAATTAGCTAATCCAGTGCTGGCACAATCGTTTCTAGCGCAGTTTCCGCTGAACTTCACCTCAGCGCTCGGGGTGAACATCCCCGATCCCGTGTTCGTTGCCCTGGCGGGCGGCGTGGAACTGCTGGTCGGATTGTGCCTGATCTTCAACGTCTGGACTCGAGAAATCATCCTTATCGCTTGGCTGCCGATCAACTTGACCCTGACGGTCTTCGACTGGGTGGAACTGGTCGGTCACCTACCGATTTACGGCGCGTTCGCGGCACTGCTGGTCTGGGACGGCTCGAGCTTGCCGCTCTGGGTGCGCGGCTTGCGAGATGGTCCGTTGCCAGTTGTTAAAGGAAAAACGCAGCCGGGTGTTTTTGAGCAGACGTGAAAAAAGCCGCCTCAGATGAGGCGGCTTTTTATTGAGCAGGCTTAGAGTCCGAAGTGGGTGCGGTTCTTGGCGATGAAGCTCTGCTGATCGGCGGGCACGTCTTCCTCGGGGAAGATCGCGCTGACTGGGCAGGCGGGAACGCAGGCTCCGCAGTCAATGCACTCGTCCGGGTGGATGTAGAACTGATCGTCACCCTCGTAGATGCATTCGACCGGGCAAACTTCGACGCAGGCGCTGTCCTTGGTTCCGATGCAGGGCTGGGAAATAATGTGGGCCATGTTGGTTCTCCTCTCGGTGCTCGTACACCGTAAACGACTCTGCACTGTTTTAGCAAGAAGCGAATCCCAGGTCAAGCGCGACAAACTCGAGTGCTTTACTATGGATTAACTTTGGACGGTGATCTCGAGTCTGTTAGACCGTACCGGGTTCGGTTGAAAGCAAGCTGAAGTCTATCCTGTCACGACTTCAGCGGTGAGGTTTTTGCACCGCTCGAGTCAAGGTCAGTGAGCTGTGGCTCGAGTGCAGGGTTTAGATGCAGCACGAAGCGGCCGGTGTCCAGCTCGAGTTTCGTTGCCGTTCCCAGGCACGCCCAGAATTCGGATATGTCCTCGCCGCTGCTGTAACGCAAATAAAAGCGCCCCTGATTGGTATCTTGGAGCGCCCGCATTGAATCCACCCGCTCGAGCCGGGCATTGGGGTAGGCGCGAATGAATTCTGAGTTGGCGCGAAGCGCGCTGTCTAGCGCCTCGAGCGTGCCGCGTTCCCCATCGGTCAACTCGAGTGCACCAGGGGTTGCGTCAGCAATGATTTCCACGTCCACAGCTTGCCCGTTGATCTGCACTTGGTTCATCACTGTCACCTCCTGGGGAGCGGTCTGACGTATTTCTGGTAGGCCGCCTGCCAGTCCTGCGCGATCTCCTGTTGCGCTTGTGCCACAGACAGTTGATGGGAACAGATCAGATCATGGAGTTTGTTTTCCAACTCATCCTTGACGTGCGCGTTCAGCGGTTTGGTGACAAAAGATTCCGGCCACAGGTTGCGGATGGAATTAGACCCGCCCAGCTCCAACGAGATCAGGTGATCCACCTCAAATTCTCCTGGCGCGTGGTGGGTGATGCCGTAGGCGCGGTAGACCTGTGCCTTCAAGGATTCCGGTACGTTCCGAACCGTCTGAGTGTACCCGGACTGGCAGATGCGACTCAGGTTCGTGGTCAGCACGTCGCCAGGCGTCATTGTTGGATCGGGCGAGGCACTCGATTCAACCGTTGGTCCGCTCGAGGTCGAGCCGCCCGACGTCGGTGGGTTTTGAGGGTTGAAAACATACTGATAGATCACGTAGCCCAAAATGATCAATCCGGCGATGGCGCGGATGGTTTGCAGCAGTGATCTGGGATTGGAGCGTTTTCGGTTGGGGCGCATGAAGGGCTGAATTCTACGCGCCTCGAGTGAAGCGCAGGTGGAACCAGTCCCTCCGCGATTCAGTCGCCAATCACCCGCTGGTAATACGCAATTTTCCCCTCGACGTGCGTCAGGTTGCGGTGCAGTTCAGCGATTCGTTCCAGCACCTCTAAACGATGGCGTTCCAACATCCGAATTCGTTCCGGGATGTTGGCGCGATCCTGGCGTACCAGCTCAGCGAAGGCGCGCAGCCCACGAATCGGCATCCCAGTCTCGCGCAGGCAGGTCAGGATGCGAATCCACTCGAGGTCGCCCTCGTCGTAGCGCCGATGCCCGCTGTTGGTCCTGGCCGTCTGAAGTAAGCCCTCGCGTTCGTAGTAATGGAGCGTGTAGACGCTGACGCCGGTCAGATCGGCGGCGGCCCGAACGGAAAGCTGGGTCATGCTTTCAGAATAAAACCTGGAGTGCGCTCGAGGTCAATGGCTCGACTCGAGCCGAGACAACATCCTATTGAGTTCGGCATGGTCAGTTTACCGTTTCGAGGCAATAGAACAAACGTGAGCGAGCCGAAGCCTGCTGCTATCAGTATTGATTCGCGTCGCCCGCGCAGAAGGCTGTTCCCTGTTCTAGACAGGGTTTGGGTTCGCCCTTCGTTAAGCTGAACACGCGGATCAGTAGGCAGCTCACCGAAAACGGTTTTCACGTAGGGCGAATCTGGTACGCGCCGAGCCACAGCTCGAGCTGAACCCACAGGACACCCAACGGCTCGAACATCCCAGGACCCTTGACCTCGAGCGCGCTCGAGGAATTAGTCTGGCTGACATGACATACAGAATGTTGGGTCGCAGCGGTTTGCAAGTGTCGTCCATCGCCCTTGGGACCATGCAATTTGGGTGGAGTTGTGACGAGCCAACCGCGCACGGGATTCTGGACCGCTACGTGGAACTCGGCGGGAACTTCATTGATACCGCCGATTGCTACTCCTCGTGGGCCCCCGGCAACCCTGGCGGGATCAGCGAGGAGATCATCGGACGCTGGTTGGAGTCTCGAGGTCGGCGCGACGAAATCGTGGTCGCCACGAAGGTCCGGGCGGCTATGGGCGAGGGCTTCTCCGAGGGGCGCAACACCCGGTTTCAACGCGAAGGTTTGTCCAGACGTTGGATTCTGAAAGCCTGCGAGGACAGCTTGCGCCGCCTCCGAGTGGATCAGATTGATCTGTACCAGGCGCATTTCATTGATCCGCTGGTCCCGATAGAGGAGACGCTTTCCGCTTTCACCGATCTTGTTCGTAAGGGGTACGTGCGCTACATCGGCTGCTCCAACTTTAGCGCCTGGCGTTTGATGCAGGCGCTCTGGGCTTCGGACCAGCACGGCTTTGAACGCTTCGTGTCGGTCCAGCCCGAGTACAGCCCGGTCATGCCGACGCGGGCCAACTTCGAGCGCGAACTCGCCCCGGTCTGTCAGGCCTACGGCGTCGGCGTGATCCCGTACAGCCCATTGGCGGGCGGCTTCTTGACCGGGAAGTACCGGCGCGGTCAGCCGCTCCCGGAGAGCCTACGGGCGGCTGAAACGGCGGATCGTCGCATGAGCGATCAGAACTGGCAGATCCTCGAGACCATTCAGGACATTGCCGCTCGGCACGGTTCAACCCCGACCAGAGTCACCCTCTCGTGGCTGCTCGCGCAACCGTTCATGACCGCGCCGATCATCGGCGCGAACAACACCAGTCAACTCGAGGATTCGATGGGGGCGAACGAATTGCAGCTCTCAGCCGAGGACCTGACAACCATTTCCACGGCCTCAAGCTGGCCTCGCTCGAGGACGGAATTGGAGAACTGAGGGTTGTAGATTGGGGTGTGGCGTTTCTCAGTGCGGTGCAAACCCAATTGGAGCCGGAGGCGTACCGGACTGTCGAGGCATTCCGGGCCTGGATTGACGAACAGACCGCCAAAGCGCTCCAGACTCGAGATCCAAACGAAGCTGCTTTGGTCGCCTTCCCGGAGTTGATCGGCTTGCCGCTGCTGTTCTTCTTGGAGCGTGAAACCCGCGCGGCACGGGTGCAGGACGCGGCGCTCGAGTTGGCGCGGGAATCCTGGCTTGAAACATTGCGGCTGAGCCTTCAACACCTGCGGTTCAGCCTCTCAAGCTTCATCCTGCCGAGAGCTGTTTTGATGCACAGCGCTCTGCTCGAGGCGTTTTCCAGCACCGCGCAGCGTCACAATGCTTTCATCGTCGGCGGCTCGAGTTTCCTGCCAGCCGTGGATGACGAGGCCGCGAAGGGTGTTCACATTGCTGATGCGTGTGTGCGAAACGTCTCGTACCTGTTCGCCTCGAGCGGCAAGATTTTGGCGCGCAACCCGAAGCTGAATCTGACGGCGGGCTTGGAGAGTGCGCTCGGACTTTCCAGGGCGGGCCTGTCTGAGATCGTCGCGGCGGAAACGCTGCTCGGCAAGATCACGACGCTCGTCTGCTACGACGCGTTTTTTGAAAGCTGCCTGGAGCGCGCCGACGCGCTCGGGGCGGACATTCTGGTTCAACCCAGCGCTAACGCCGCCCGCTGGGACGGACCGTGGAGCCACGACACTAAGCTGATTGAGGGTGAAGTCTGGCTAGCTCGCGGTGCGCCGACGCGGCTTCAGGGGCGCGTCAACCTGCGCTACGCCGTCAACCCAATGCTGGTCGGATCGTTATTTGACCTGAGCTTCGAGGGGCGCTCACACATCAGCGCTAACCTGAGCCGCACGCATCACCAGGAGCCGATTTTAAGCCTCGCACCAACGCCAAATGAGTTTGCGGTCGTCAGCACTCGAGTGGCTGACCTGTAATTCAAACCCGCTCGAGTTTTCGGTGCGGTGGCGGTGGCAGCTCGAGGTGAATCGCGTCACCGGGTCGGACCTCGCCGCCCGCGATCACCACGCCCATAATGCCCGCCTTACGGATTAGGTTGCCGTGTTCGTCGTGCGATAAAACAGCCTTCATCAGTCCCGCTTGAAACCCGTCCAGTTGGGCACACGGGTTCCGCAAGCCGGTGATCTCTACCGTTGCCGCCGCCCCGAACCGCAGACGCGCCCCGACCGGCAACCCGAGCAGATCAATGCCTCGAGTCGTGATGTTCTCACCCATCTGCCCGGCCGCCACCTGAAATCCGGCGGTCTTCAGCTCATCGTGCAATTCAGCCTGAATCAGGTGAACCTGGCGCAAGTTCGGCTGGGTCGGGTCGGCCGCCACCCTGGAACGATGCTGAACCGTCACCCCCAAATGCGCGTCGCCCTCGACACCCAGCCCCTCGAGCAAGCGAATGGCGGCCTGTGGGTCTTTGCTGAATTCGTGAACTGGGCTGCGATGAACCGCCGTGACCGTGGCGTGCGCTGAAACTGTCTCTGGCATCTCGAGGTCAAGGTAGCACGAGGGATGGCGGGCCAAGGTCAAGGGTGGCTCGAGGCGCTCGCTTCCCTCACCCGCGCTTGCAGCGCAGACTCTCCCCGTGGGGAAAGGCGAAAACCTCCTACAGCTTGACATGAACCGGCTGATGGCTTCTGGTCTCAAGAGTTCTCGGGGCGCACATCACGGTTCTCGAGACCTCCAAGCCTTGAGGCGACCAGCCGATGACGGCGACCTGTTACAATTTCCTGACATGAGCAGCCACCTCTACATCGTTCGTCACGGTCAGACCACCTTCAACGCCAGCGGCACGAAGACCTTCACCGGCTGGATTGACGTGGACATCTCCGAGGTCGGCGTGAAGCAGGCCACGCAAGTCGCGCAGAGTTTGAAGGACATTCACTTCGATGTCGCCTACACTAGCCGCTTGAAACGCGCCACGCACACGCTGGAAATCTTGCTGCAACCGCACAGCTACGAAATTCCCACCATCGTGGACGACCGGATCATCGAACGCAGTTACGGCGATCTATCTGGGCAGTTACACAGCGACGTGCAAGCCCAGTACCCGGACCTGTACAAGATCTGGCATCGCAGTTACGACGTGCCACCGCCCAACGGCGAGAGCGTCAAAATGGTCGAGATGCGCGTCTACCCGTTCATCCACGAACTCTTGCGCTCGAGCGGCGATGGCAAGACCATTTTGCTGAGCGCTCACGGCAACAGCATTCGTTGCATGAGAGCCTACCTGGAACGTATGACCGTGGAGCAGGAGATGGCTTTAGAGGTTCCGCAGGACGATTTCCTGCATTACAGCTTTGAGAGCGATCCGGGCGACCTGTTCGGCGGCCAGGTCACGAAGCTGCATCCTGTACCCTAAAAATTGCACCTTAAAAATTACACCCTGAAACTCATGCTCTCGGAACGTCACGGCGACTCGCCAGGTACACGCCGATGAAGACTACCAGCACGGCCGCCAGTTTCAGCAGGGTCAGGCGCTCGCCCAAGACAATCGCCGCCAGTCCCAGTCCGACAACTGGGGTGACGTTCATCAAAACGCTAACTCGAGCCGCGCCGAGTCGCTCGGTTCCAATGAACCAGCCGATAAACCCGATCACCTGCGCGATCAGGGCGCTCAGCACGACCCACGCCCAGGTGGTGAGCGGAATCTTCGCCACGACCGGGCTGAACCAGGCTGGAACGGTCAGCAGCAGATACGGGAACGCGCCCAGGGCGAACGAAAACGCGGTGAACTCGAGCGGCTGCAAAAAACGAAACAGGGGTCTGGAGCAGACGGTATAAACCGCCCAAGCGATGTTGCTGGCGATCAGCAGCCCAACACCGAGCGGTGCGACGTTGGCGCTAACAATGCTCTGCCAGCTCAGAATTGCCACGCCCAGAACCGTCACCGGAACGCCGACTAACTGCCAGCGTGACAGGCGCTGCCCCGTGAACAATCCGATCAACCCAATCCAAACCGGATTCGTGCTCGAGACCATCGCCGTCAGACTGGCACTGCTGAGCTTGATGCCGCTGGCAAATAAATACTGGTACAGGCTCGTGCCGATCAACCCGACGAGCGCCACGCTCAACCAGACTCGAGCGGAGAGCCGGGGCAAGCCTCGCCCCCGCCGCAATACGCCCACGACCAGCAGGAGTACCAGGCTGGCGACTAGCAACCGCGAGGCGTTCAGCACCGCCACGGGCATCGCGCCGGTCAGGAACTTCAGAATCACCGCGTTCGCGCCCCACGCGGTCACAGCCGCCAGACCACCGACGTATCCCGTCGTCTCGAGACGAACGCGGGGTTGAGCTTCTGCCTTCACCCTGGCACTCTACTGGGTTCAAGACAGATATAGGTTCAGCGCTAGGTGTTCAGGGTGCGTTCGCGCAGGTCGGGACGGGTGCAGTTGCGACCCGCTCGTTTGGCCTCGTACAGGTGCTCATCGGCGGATGCTAGCAGGCGCTCGTGATTCTCTAAACTCAGGTCGTCGTTCAAGCCTAGACTGACCGTGACCTTCAGATCCGCCGCCAGACTGCTCCAGTTGTATTGACTTACCGCCAGACGAATCCGTTCGCAAATCTTCCACGCGTCTGATGCCCTGGTGTTGGAGAGCACCAGCACGAACTCCTCGCCGCCATAGCGGGCCGCCATGTCCCCGTGACGGCAATACGAACGCATGATGTTGGCGACGATCTGCAAGACAGAATCTCCCAACGCGTGCGACCAGCGGTCATTGATGAGTTTGAAATCATCGATATCTGCGATCACCAACGTCAACGGCTCGAGGCGATCCCTCGCGCGATGGAAGGCTTCCAGCGCGTATTCCTCCAAATGGCGACGGTTGGAGAGACCTGTCAGGCTGTCCTCTCTGGCCTGACGATCCAAGAGTTTCGTCTGGATTTGCAGGCGGTCGTTCAGAAGTGTCAGTTCAGTGGAACGCAACTGGTGCAATTCTGATTCCCGCTTCGTGCGTTCCAGGTCCAGTTTAATTGCCAGTGCCTGAGCGCGTTGCTCCGCGCCCTGACTGCGAAGACTGGAATCCAGCTCGTGAAAACGCTCGAAGTGGTGCAAGGCCAGTTCAAAGGTACTAGCTGATTTTAGTACCGCCGACAGTTGACGATGCGATTCTGCCAACTCAGATTTCATGCCGTGAGCTTCAAAGATTCGCAAAGCAGCCTCGAGATTGATTTGTGCCGCACTGGTATCGCCCGCTTGCTGATGTAACAGCCCAAGACTCTGTAGGCAATGCGCGCGTTGACCGGGGCTGTCGGTTCGCTCAGCGATCTCGAGCGCCTTGTCAATCAAGGTTTTGGCCTCCTCGAGGTTATCCTGAATGATGCAAAGGTTGGCGTGTTTGACTAAAACGTCTAAACGCAAAAACTGGTCACTGAGGTTAATTGCCAATTGCTGTGCGGCCTGAAAGTTCTGCTGGGCCTCTGCGAAAGCTTGTTGCGCTGAATCTCGGTCGCCACGATTCAAACAATCCTGGCCGTTCAACGTTTGTAACTCGCCCAACATACTGAGGGCGCTGGTTTTGAAATTATCATTATTAATTTCTTCAACCAATTGAAGATTTTCGATACAGTAAATTTGGGCTTTGTCATAGTTGCGGAGCTTTTTGTGAACGTTAGCCAAGTGATATTGGCTGACGAACTTGCTGTTCTGATTGGAAATCCGTTGTCCTGTGGCGATGCTCTGCTCGAAGAAGTTGATGGCTTCAATGTAATCGCCCAGCTCAGAGTAGATTAAGCCCAATTCAATTTGCACAGCCACGACTTGTCTGTCAAGGCTGATTTGTGAAAACAAATCGAGCGCCTCCATGGATTTTGGAAGCGCTCGAAGTGGATCGTTCAAGCGGATGTAACACACTCCACTTTGGCGTAGTCCAACGGCCGTCTGCTCGAGGTGACTGTTGCGTCTACCGAGTTCGATGATCTCGAGCGCATGGGTCAACGCCTTTTTCGGCTCACTGCTTTTAAGTTTTTCGGTGGCGTCAAACAAGAATTTGAAACGATCTGCGATTGCAGTCGCCTCGTCGCTCGAGGTTGGTTTCGTTCGCTTGCTCACCAGACTTCTAGAGAATACTCCTCAATCCTGAAACTTCAGCAACCCTCTCCAGTACAAAGGACAAAGTTCGCCCCCCCGACTGGCTCTGAGATTCTGATTGACCTGGGTTGGAAGCTCGGTGCTGCCAGGGTCAAACTGCCGAACAAAAGCACGAACGCTAACACTTTGATCACTGCTTTTTTCATATCGCCCTCCAATCGAATATGGCGTTTGCACACCATAGAGCCACCCCTCTGTCAGGTTTCTTACAGCCCCCTTACCACCCTGTTCCATCGGTGAGGCCCACCCCGCCATCCAGCCGGGGCAGTCTCGAAGGGTGGCGCGTAGATTGACGCTATGAACCTAGAACAGTTTTCGGTGGAACTCGAGGAGCTTGTCGCACGCGTCGCCCTGAGCGTGGTCGGTGTGGAAGCGGGCGGCAGTACGATCAGTGGTCTGGTCGTGAAACCTGAGCACGTGCTGAGCCTGCATCACGTTTTGGAGCGGAACGATGATGTGAACGTGGTCGGTGCCGATGGCAGCTTCAAGGGCGCGGTCGTCGGCCGCGACCGTCGCAGCGATCTGGCCCTAGTGCGGGTTCCGGGTTTGACGGCGCAGCCGTTGACGGCGCAGGCCACCGCCAGGGTCGGAGCCTTGAACCTGATGGTGGCGCGTACCGGGCGCGGAAACCTGAGTGTCTCGCAGGGCATCGTGGCGTTGAACTCCGGGATGCTGGAGATGGGTCGTGGGCGCTTCAGGCTCGAGGGGTTGCTGCGGTCCAGCGCCGAGCCGTTCTCTGGGATCAGCGGCGCGCCGATGGTCAATGCCAAGGGCGAGCTGATCGGTCTGGTCAACGCTAGCCTGGATCGCGGCTCCTGTTACGCACTACCGGCGGGGACGGTCTTGGAAATCGCTTCGGAACTCGAGAAGGGCGGCGGCTTGAAGCGCGGGTACTTGGGCGTTGGGATGCAGCCCGTGCAGTTAGAATCCGGGCAGCGAGCGGTGTTGGTTAACAGCGTAGAACCCGGTAGCCCGGCGGCCCAGGCTGGCGTGATGATCGGGGATGTGCTGTTGAAGTTCAACGGGCAGAGTTCGGAGGGGATGCGCGAGCTGATGCTGGCGGTCTCGCAATCGGTCGGTATGAGCGTACCGCTGGAACTGCAACGCGGTGGGCAGACGGTCACGCTTCAGATCACCGTTTCGGAGCGACCTGTCTCTGAAAACACTTTTACTGGGCGTAGAGGGCGCGCAAGATAAATCGCATGGAAGCGCGGACCTTGCGGGTGACGCTCTGCTCTCCCTCGAGCGCCACCCGCGCCGGACTGCGGGTGCTCTTGGGGGAAGAGATAGCGATTGTCGCAGAGAGTGCCCGCCTCCTGAATGCGGTTCACACGGATGCAGACCTGATTGTGCTGGACGCGGATGCCCTCGAGGAAACGAACCTTGAGGGTTGCGCCGTGCTGCTGCTTTCAGACGATCCCGCGCAGATTCATCTGTTGCGCCGACTGGCTCCGCACCCCTGGGGCGCGGTCTCAGCGGACGCCGAACCGAGCACCCTGCGCGCCGCCGCTCGAGCGGTCAGCGAGGGCTTCATCGTCCTACCGAGTTACGTGGCTCTGCTAGAGCCGGTGCGCGTCGCGGATGACCAGGAACCGTTAACCCCGCGTGAACTCGAGGTGCTGCGCCTGTTGGTGGAGGGTTTGCCGAACAAACGCATCGGGCTGGAGCTACGAATCGCGGAGAGCACCGTGAAGTACCACCTGGAAGGGATTTACGCCAAATTAAACGTCCGCTCGAGGTCGCAGGCGCTCCGCGCCGCCCTGGAACGCGGATTGGTGCTGCTGTGAGCCATATTTGTGAGACACAGTTGCCGGGGCTGGGATTCGCGTAGATTCCCCTCGTGTCCCTGGTTCACAGCTTCCCGCCGCTGGCTCGAGCGGATGCCCGGATTCTGATTCTGGGGTCCATGCCGGGGATCGCCTCGTTGCGGGCGGTGCGGTACTACGCGCATCCCCGAAACGCCTTCTGGGACATCATGGGGACGCTCGTCGGGGCGGGCAGAAATCTGGTTTACGAGCAGCGCCTCGAGCGGTTGATGGACGTGGGAATCGCTGTCTGGGATATCTTGCACAGTGCCGAGCGCCAGGGCAGTCTGGACAGCGCGATCCTCAATCCCGTGCCGAACGATTTACACGGTCTTTTGGAAAAGTGCTCGCAAATCGGCTTGATTGCCACCAACGGCGGTTTCGCCTCGAGCGCCTTCAAACGCTACGCCTGGACACAGCTCTGTCAAGTAAAACCAGGTCTGCGTTGGGTGCAACTGCCCTCCAGCAGTCCCGCCAACGCCCGCCTATCGCTCGAGGCGAAAACGAGGCTCTGGCGGGCTGCTCTGGAATCCGAGCTGTCACTCCATAGGGTTGAACAGTAGGGGAGAGGCTCAACTGCGATCAGCCCACGAGGTTCACCGCGCTACAGACGATCCCGCCCCCGGCCTGTAGAATTCCCTTGTGTTTGACCGAATTGATCCCCAGACCGCCCAGCAACGCCTCAAGGATGGCGCGGTGCTCGTTGATGTCCGCGAACAGGACGAGTTCGATGCCGTTCGGGTCACCGGAGCCAAATTGATCCCGCTCTCCGAATTCGAGACCCGCTACCAGGAAATGCCTAAAGACAAGGAAATCGTGCTGATGTGCGCCGGAGGCGTTCGCAGCGCCCGAGCCGCGCAGTTCGCCGAGGGGTTCGGCTATCACGTGACCAACCTAGAAGGTGGCATCAACGCCTGGGCCGCGGCGGGTTTGCCAGTCGAAGCCGGAGGCTCGCAATAAGTACGGTAGCCGGAGGCTCGCAATAAGTACGGTAGCCGGAGGCTCGCAATGAACGTAGAGACAGGGAGTTCATAATGACCGAAGAAACAGCAATTGCCCCAGTCGAAACTGTGACCTCGAGTCAATCCGAGGGGGCCGGTGCGCCAACCGAGGGGCAGGCGCTTGAGGCGTTGAAGGTCGTGAAAGACCCGGAGATTCCGGTCAACGTCGTAGACTTGGGTTTGATTTACAAGGTTGCGATCAGCGACGAGGGCGTGATTGATATTGAAATGACGCTCACCAGCGTCGGTTGCCCGGTCCAGGACATGATTCGCGCCGACGCGGAGCTGGCACTGATGCGCTTGGAGGGCGTCAAGGCGGTCAACGTGGACTTCGTTTGGACGCCACCGTGGACGCCCGCCAAAATGTCCGAGGACGGCAAGCGTCAGATGCGGATGTTCGGCTTCAATATCTAAGCCTCGAGTCTGGTCTGGGTGTCAACGTGTTTTGAGAAGCGGTCCTTTTAGACCGCTCCTTTTTTGATGCTGCTTTGGTTCACAGCTCAAGGGTGGCCGGGCGCGTGGTCTGTGGAATGAATATCTTCCAAACGTCGAATTCGCCACCAATTTCTCCACGTCCTCGCAGCATACGAGGGCGAATCGTGCAACGATGGCTCGAGATTCGCGCTGTTATACAGCTCACTCGTCACAACCCAAACATCTCGCGGTGACCTGGGTCTACCAAGTCTAGGTACTCGTGGTGGCGCTGAAGGTACGTTTTGACGAACGGGCACATCGGTACAACGTGTTCACCTCTGGACTTCAAGTCTTCCAGCGCGTATTTGACCAACGCGCTCCCCACGCCCTTGCCTTCCATCTCCGGGTTGACCTCGGTGTGCGTAAAAACTCGAGTCTCGCCGCTCATCCGGTATTCGATAAAGGCCACGACCTGACCGCTATTCTGCCTGGCCTCGTAATGTTGCGCCTCTGGGTTATCGCTGAACTGCAATTCGTCCATAGCTTCAGCCTAGCCCCGGACACTTCCGCTTTGCCTCGTCACGGTTTACAGTTCCGGTGCGAGTTGCACCCAGCTCCAAGCTCACAAACTGCCCGTTCACGCGTCGTCTTTTCCGCGCTGGGAACGCACATGGGGCGCTTGTGAAACATGTTAATATCAGTCTCATGCCAGTCGTGGGGGTTATTCAATGAGACATACGCTGAGAGCTTTTTTGACCCTGAGTTTGCTATTTGGAACCGCAGTCGGTGCCCAGAGCCAAACCCAGAGCGTCACCTGCCCGACCGCCAGCGCATTACAGCAACTCGAGGCCACAGCCAAGAAAGATAACACCGCCGCCGCCCTGTCTCAGCTCGGTGAGGCGTATCTCTGCCTGAAGCGTCCTAAGGATGCCAGAGACACGCTCGAGGCGGCGGTGGCGCTGGATTACAACAGTTTCGACGCACATTTTTTATTGGGCAAATCTTATTACGATCTTGGCGATTTCGACGCTTCGTTGGCGGAGTACGATCAGTTGATCCGCTTGGCTCCCGCTCGCTGGCAACCGTACTATCAGCAGGGCGTGATTTACACCCGTCTGCGTAAAACGGATGACGCCATTCGTTCCTTTAACAGCGCCATAGACGCTGCCCTGAAGGACGAAACCGCCAGCAAAGACAACGATCTTCTGGCCGATCTCTACACCGCTCTGGCCAAACAATTCCGGGCCAAACCCGATTACGCCAGCGAGGCGGCTGCCTATACAAACGCGCAAACCTACCGGCCCGGTGATCTCAGTCTGGTCGTCAGTCAAGCGCAGGCGCTCTACGACGGTGGCAACCTGCCAGCCGCGCTGCCGCTGGTCTTTAATGTCCTCACCAAAACGCCCGGCAACGCCGACGCGGGTATTCTGGTCGCCGACATCCTGGAAAAGCAGAACCAATCAGATCGCGCGGTGCGCGAACTCAACCGGGTTCTGGATGACAACCGCATCCCTCGAGACCGCGCCCGTTTGCTGGTTCGGCGCGGAGAACTGGAAGTTAAACTGGGTCGCAACACGGCCTCTCTCGAGACGTTTCGGTTGGCGGCCGCCGCCGATCCCGGTTCTTGGGCGGCCCGTTTCAACTACGGGTACACCCTGCTTCCCAAGAATCCGACCGCCGCCCTGGTGGAGTTCCGTGCCGCCCTGAAGGTCCACCCTGACGACGCCAATACGCTTTTCGGGATCGCTAGCGCTCAGTTTGCGCTGAAAAATTACAGTTCATCCTACGCCGCCGCTCGGAGCGCCGTGAAACTCTTCCCGGACGGTCCGCAACGAAACGCGGCGCGCTTTATTGCCGGTCAGAGCGCCTACTATCAAAAGCTCTACCCGGAAGCCGTCACGGAATTCAGGACGCTCCTGGCAACCGACACACAAAACTTTCAGTACCAGTACTGGTTTGGTCTGAGTCTCTACCAGACCAAGGATTACAACAACGCCATCGTTGCCCTGGAAAACGCGGTCAAGCTCAGTCCGAACAACCTCGAGGTGCGCGCGCTCTTGGGTGTCGCTTACCTGGGCGCGAAGCGCTGGAAGGACGCCGAAACCGTGCTATTGGACGTGACGCGCTTCGATCCGCGCAACGCCGAGGCCTGGTACAACCTGGGACTCTCGGTGATTAATCAGGGCCGACTCGATCAGGGCAAGGTGTATCTGAGACGCGCCGCTTCCGAGGGCAGCCTCGCCGCCAAACAACTCCTGGCGCAACTGGCGAAAAGGTAAGCGTGAGTTGGCTGCGCCGCAACTGGGTGGATGCCCTGATGGGCGGCTTGATCGTCGCAGTCGTTGGCGGCTTCCTAGCCCTACTGCTACGCGGTGGCGGTCTCTCCGGGTCACCTGCCCCAACGACCGCTACTCAACCCTCAATAGCTGCTCCAGTTACTCCTCCCATCGCCAAGCCTCCCGTCTCGAGCACGAACCCGAAGCCACCCGCCGCGCAAACCAAGCCACCCGCGCCCTCACCGCAGAAACCGCTCGAGGTTCCCGCGCTGCCGTCCTCGGGCGAGCCTCCACGAACGACCGCGATCACACCGCCAACCTCTAGGGTGACGCCAGCCGCGTCGAGTAAGGGAGTGAATGGGGCGGTGGCGGTCAAACCCTCGAGCACCGGCCGCAAACCCACGCCCAAACCGGCGCTCGCCGCGCCCCGGCAGCCGCCCGCCGTCGCCAGCCGCGAACCCGGCAACTATGCCAGAGCCGATTTCCTCCGCAATTACCGCATCGCCACCGGTACCTACTCGAGCGCCAGCCGCGCCGGGCTGGCCGCCAGGAAACTGCGCGCCCTCGGTTTTCCGGCTCAAGCCTTCTCGAGCGGTACCTCCTTTATCGTCGTGGTCGGACCGTACGCCCGCGAATCCAGCGCTCGAGCCGCCTTTGCGAAGTTGCGCGCCGGTAACCCCGACGCCGTGCTGTATTCCCCGAACGGCTCTAAAGAACGCGCCGCCCCAAGCTCGGCTGCCCCAAAGCCTGCCGCAAAACCGCCAACCGCCGTCGCCTCGAGCGGACAGCCCGTGCGACTCGATCCCGGCATGAGCTTCCTGCAAGTTGGAGCCTTCAACAACGTCAAAAGCGCTCTGCCTCTTCTGGAACGCCTCAAGGGGGCGGGCTTCAAGGCGCTTTTACGCGCTGCCTCCGACGGCTTCACTCGAGTCCTGGTCGGACCGTACGCGGCTGACAACCTCCAGAGCGCCAAAACCAGTCTTAGCTCGCAAGGCCTGACGCCTTTCCCGGTGAAACAATGAGCGACAAAACCCTGAACATCCCGACCGCCACGATCTCCCGCCTCGTCACGTACCTGCGCATCCTCACCAATCTGGAGCGCACCGGCGTCAACCGCACCTCCTCGGATCATCTGGCCGAAGAAGCCCAGGTCAGCGCCTTTCAAGTGCGTAAAGACCTGGCGTACTTCGGGCGTTTCGGCACTCGAGGCATGGGTTACACCGTTCTTACCCTACGCCGCGAACTGCAACGCATTTTGGGGCTGAACCGCCGCTGGAACGTCGTCATCATCGGCATGGGACGCCTCGGGCAGGCACTGGCCGATTACCGAGGCTACTCGGAAAGCAACCTGTACGACTTCGACTTGAAAGGCCTGTTCGACGTTGACCCCAACAAGGTCGGCATCAACTTGCGCGGACTCTCGATCAACCACATCAATGATCTCGAGACGACCGTGCGCGAAGCGGGCGTGGACATGGGCTTCGTGACCGTCCCCGTGGAAAAGGCTCAGGAAGCGGCAGATGCACTGGTGAAGGCCGGAGTCAAGGGTATACTCAACTTCGCACCAACGGTACTCGAGGTTCCAGAGGACGTGGCAGTGGAGCAAGTGGATTTTCTCGCAGGCATGAAGCGGTTGGCGTTCTATATTCTGAATCCACACCTCAAGGATTTCAAAGACGAGGAAGAGTAAAAGGGGAATTCATGAGCAAGAAGTTTATTGGGGCTGCCATCGTTCTCGCACTGGCTTTGACAGGCTGTAACTTTGATCTGGGTCAATATCCAGTTGGAGTACCAACCCCCGTTATTCAACTAGATTTGGTAACGGCGAATTTATCTGCGACCAATGTTCTATCTGGAGGCTATACCATCAAGGCATACACGATTCCAGGGTCTCCTGGTGGCAGATTATTGACATTTATCACCAAAGGCGGTGCCGAGCTGCCAGCAGATGGACTGTACGTGCAGCCCTGCCCTGCGGCTGGCTTGGGGGCAAAAGCTTGTGACGCAAGCGTCAGTACGCCGATCACGTTTACGCTACCAGGTGCTACGTCTGATGATTTCATTATTACGGGTGTCAGCGTTATTGGCAACAATGGGATAAGTAAGGTCATTCCATACAGCTATAAGCTGCCACTGAACGCGACTCAATAAAATGATTGTCAAACTCGAGCCTTACAAGGCTCGAGTTTTTTCATATACTTGCCTCGTGAACATCCTCGCCATTTTCGCGCATCCCGACGACGAAATCAGTTGTATCGCCACCCTGAAAAAGCACTCGGCTCGAGGGGATTCGGTGATGCTGGTCTGGACGACCTACGGTGAGCTTGCCTCTCAATTCGGGGATGCGACGCACGCAGAAGTCCAACAGACTCGCGCTGAACACGGACGATTCGTGGCTGAACTGGTCGGCGCTCAGTATCGGTTCTTCGATTTCGGTGATACCCGCATGACCGCTTCCAGGGAGGAAGCGCTCGAGGTGGCGCGGTTGTACTGCGAGTTTCAACCGGACGCGATCATCACCTGGGACGATTTCAATCGCCACCCGGATCACCGGGCAACCGCCAGGGTCGCGTTTGACGCGGTGACGTTAGCCCGTATTCCGAAAGTCGTCAACGAAGGTTTAACAGAGCGGCTCGAGGCGCATCGAAAACCAGTCACGTTTTATCAGTATCCGGCAGTGGAATCCTCGCGTCCCGTGATTCATGTGGACGTTTCTGAAACGTTCGAGGTGGCTGAGCAGGTTCGGCAGTTCTACGCTGACTTTTACAAGTGGGAGTGGACCTCGGACGAATTTCGCGCTTCACGCGCCACCTGGGGTCGTGGCGTGGGCAAAAAATATGCTGAACGGTTTACGTTGCAACGCAGCTTTCATCCACCGTTGGATTATTTGGTCTAACGCAGTTGCAGGTCGGCAATGCCTGTGTTACACTCCTCGAGCTTTTGAGTGGGTGACACTCGAGAGGGGCTGTGGCGCAGTTGGGAGCGCGTCTGAATGGCATTCAGAAGGTCAAGGGTTCGAATCCCTTCAGCTCCACCAAACAAACCCCGTCATTGACGGGGTTTTCTTATAGCCCTCAACCCGCTTGGCTCGAGTTTCGCGGGCAATAGCGGAATAGATGCGGAACGCCCCATTTTTAAGCGACCGCTCGAGGCTTGCTAGCGAGCAATTCGGAGAGGTTCAAAGCTGCCGCCGCGTGCTGATCTTCAAAGGTGTGAACGTAAACATCACCCGTGAAGCTGGCCCGCGCATGGCCCAGCTTCTCACTGACCATCTCGAGCGATACACCCGCCCGTCTAGCCAAGGAGGCGTAGGTGTGCCGTAAGTCATGCACCCGCACTTGTCGCACGCCTGCCGCGCCACACAGCCGCTCGAGGCTGCGGTTTACATTGTCGGGATGCAAGGGTGTACCGTTGCGGGTCGTGAAGACGTAGACCGTTGGGTCTGTGACGCCGTTCTCGAGTTGGGCTTGCTGTTGCGTTGCCCTGTGCAGGCGTAGCACCTCCATGAGTTCCGCTGGTATTCCGAGCGCTCGAGCGCTGCCTTTGGTCTTGGGCTTGCTGGGTGTGGCCTTGCCCGCGATGGTGACGATGGTGTGATTGATCCTGAGCGCTCGCCGCTCGAAGTCAAGGTCTGACCATCGCAAACCGCACGCCTCACCGCGTCGCAAGCCAAGCGACAGCATGAGGTAGAAAAGCGCATAGAGGCTGTCCCCTCGAGCGACTGTCAAGAATTGCAGCGCTTCGGATGCCGTCCAAGATTGCGCAGCTTTGGCGTTGCGGTCCTCAGTCGGTACGTCTGGAGTCGCGGCTTCCGCTGGGTTGCGGTTAATGACCTCGAGCCTGACGGCTTCCTTGAATGCGCTGTAAAGCAGGCCGTGAACGTAACGCACTGATCGCCCTGATAAGCCCTTCTCGAGCAAGACCGTGTACAGGTTGCGGAGGTCAACGGGCTTGAGGGACTGCAAGCGCTTTTCTCCAAGGGTCGGGTTGACGTGCAGGCGAATCAGACCCTCGTAGCTGGTCACGCTATTGGATGCGAGGCGCGGCTTACGGCCCTCGAGCCAGTTGTGCAGGTACTCACCAACGGTCACGCGGTCAGGCGCGGCCAGTGTGCCGCGTTCCTTATCGGCTTTGGCCAGCGTCTGCGCTCGTTTGGCTTCGGTTTCATTTTTGGCTGTGCCGCTCTTGGTGATGCGCTTTCGCTTGCCGTCTGGTTTGGTGACGTAGCCTAGAACGATCTCCCAACGCCACCGGCCCGTCTCGAGTTGCCAGATACCGCCGTCTCCGTTGCTGCGCTTCTTATCAGGTTTAGGTCGCGCCATCGCGGACCACCTCGAGGACATCGTTCGGTGTGACAAGCTGACCTGTCAGCTTCTCAAGTCCTAGGATCAGCTTGGACAGCCCGTCAAAGCGCAGCCCGTCCTGCTCCCCGTTGCAAATCGCGTAGGTCTGGTTTCTCGAGAGTCCTGAGGCTTTCCACAACGCATACGGCGTCTTACCAGCGGCGTCAAGGTAGTCCTTCACTTTCCATCTCACAGTCATTCCCCCATTCTCGAGCATTCCGCCCTAGGATGGAATGTTACATCATTAGATGTAATCCCGCAATACTTGACATATTCCCTGATTAAGGGTAATATACAGGCACTCGAGGGCGGACATCCGCCAAGACAGACGCCCTCGAGAATCCCCAAGTTGAGAGGTTCACCATGAAGGATAGCATCACCATCAGCGCCGTCAGTCAGGACGGCAAACGCGTTTACCTTACCCCCGGCGGCGACACGACACGCGGCGTCTGGGTGGACGTGGGCGCACCGATCGAGAGCGTCTCGTTCCCCAAAACCCCGTTCATCCCACGCCTCCAGCTTGCCCCGTGGGGCGCTGGAAAGGGCATCAAGGGTGGCTTCTCCGGTCTCAGGGGGCGCACGTGAGCCGCCACAGCACCGAGCTTCCTGACGGTTTTCACGACCCGCTAGAACTCGACACGCCCACCCTCGAGGGGGCCGTGCGGGCCGCCCGGCTGGATCGCTTCGACGGCACGGAATCGCTGCGAGGCGATCTCGAAACCTGGCTCGAGATCGCAGAGGCTGAATTGCAACGCCGCGCCGACTGGTCCAGCACCGAGCAACGCAGCGCCCCGGTGCTGCTCGAGACGCGAGACGGCACGGCATTCAGCACCATGCTCGAGCGCACCGGGCGCGGTTGGGCGGTCAGACTGAGCGATGATCGTTTTCAGGCACGCGTTCCCCTCACGGCCTTCATCGCGGCGCTCTTAGCGCACAAATTGGGGAAGCGAGTGGTGGCGTGAACCGCTTCTGGCCCAAGTACCGCCGTCCTGATCCAGACGCTAAAATCGATTCCGCGCACATCGGCACGATGGTTGCACAGGACATCCGAGGGGCGGACTTCGACCTCTGCATCACGACCACGCACATCAGGGGCAAAGGAGGAGTCACGACCCAGCACGTCCTCGAGTGCGGCGACGCACTCCTCGATTTGACGCCGGAACTGATCCAGTGGCTGATGGAGGAACTGATGCTACTGGACGACAGCTTCCGAGTCGGGAGAGACCCGTTGCCCGTCGTCAAGAATGGCTCTGTCACAGCATTGCTCCATGACGAAGCGCTAATTCAAGCCGAACTCGAGCGTTGCAAGAACAGCAAAGGAGACCATGCCTGACCGTGAACTCCTGGAAGCGCTTGAGACCCTACGGGCGTACTTCATGGCTGACCTGCGCGCGATGCTGCGAGAGGAATTCGCAGCATCGCAGATCTCCACAGGGCAACCCCGCAAACCAGTCCTGACCCCACGCGAAGCGGCGCTCGAGACGGGCATTCCCGCCGATGACTGGCGCTTACTGGTTGCCGAAGAGAAGCTCCCGAACCTCGGGAAGCCCGGCGCGATCCGGATTCCGCGCTGGGCGATAGACGAGTGGATTCAAGTGAGACGGTAGTCAACTGACACCTTTTCATGTCACTCAAGTAATACCCTAAGTTCAACTTAGGGTAAAGGACCCGCGATGAACCGTCGTTTTGAAAGCTTACGCAAGGAGTTGAACCGCGCAATCGCCAGTGACGATGTGAGCGTGAAAACATGGGCGCTTGAAATGGTCGAAACGCCAGGTTTACTTGACAGATTTAACGATGATGAGCGACGCGTTCTTGAAGCGCTGGTCAGCGACATCTTCAAAACCCGTTTCAGGATTGAAGCCGAACTTGCACGCGGCTACGATTTTGAGAACTTACGCGAGGAACTCACCAGGGCCGTACTCAGCAATGACGTTGACGAGAAGACCCGCGCCCTCGAGGAGGGTGAAACCGCTGGGTACTTCGATGGTCTGACCGAGTTGGAAGTTATCAGTCTCAAAACGATTCGTAGCGACATCTGGCGCACCCGGCTCGAGGTCTATGCCGAGCAGCTTCGTGCATCCAAGCATACTTTGGTTGGGGATCAGCCGCCCGGCGACTCGGACGAGGAGGGCGATTAGGCGCTCGAGTACACACCGGGTGAGTTTCGCGCCTTGACGACCAGGAAACACCTCAATCCCTAATGAACGAAATAGCGACCCCTCGAGCCTTTGGACGTGATAACACGTCTAAGGCTCGAGGGGTCGCCACCGGAAGAAGCGCTTACCGTGCGCCGAGTCCGACTTCAAAGCCGAGCGCCTCCAGAGCCTCGGCGACCTTCTCCATGACGCTCTCAGTCACCGTGTCCGCGTCGGTTCGGGTGACGCCCTCGCCTTTAACGCTCAGGTTCACGTTGAGCGTGGCACTGCCGGACCGTTGAGCGTTCCCACCCGCTCGAGCGCCGGTCACGACAGCGGCGACCGGGGCGCTGAGGCGATCTATCAGAGAGAGCACCCATTGAATTCGGTCCATTCGTTCCTGCTTTCTCCCCTTACCTAACGGGGATGATTCAATCGTTCCCGATCACGAGCGCCTGATACGCCGCCAGCAGCGCCTGGGTGCCGATACCGGAAAGGTCATGCTGAACTTGAAGTGGCGCACCGTGCTGCCCGGTCAACTCGAGGCGACGAGTGTTGAGACCCCGCGCTTGCGCTTCGAGTTCAATACCGACCCGCATGTACTCCAGTGCGTCCCGAGGTCTGAGACGTTCCGGCTGGATAGACTCGAGGCTTTCACCGGCGATGCGTTGCAACGTCCGCCCGTGTTCTGCGTGCCGCTCGAGGATTGCGGCGATGTTGATTTTGGTCAGTTCGTGCGCCCGCGATGTGACGCGCTCCGAGACCGCGCCGCGCTTTGCCACCCAGCGGTCACGGGCGGAACGCTCCTTGAGTGTGCTGATGTGCGGCGCTCCGGGCATGGCCGCCAGTTCCTCCAAGGGCATCGTGCCGTAGACGTACAGGTCCTCCCAGCGCTGACCCTCTTCGGCTGTCAGGTGCGCCGATTTCCTGGCGTGGGTCATGCCGGGACGGCTCCCCGGCGGCTTCCGAGATCCTCGCGCAGTCGCTCCAAGCTGCCCCGAAGGAACCCGAGGGCCATGATGAAATCCAGGTCAGACCTGATCCCGGCGTAGCCGTCCTCGAGGTACATGGGCAAGGTTTTCAGCGTGTCCTCGAGCGCCGCGCGTTCCTCCGGGGTGAGCTTGTCCCCGAAGCGTTTCAGGGTGTCCAGGGTGTCCTCGAGGTGTTCGCCGACAAAGGTACGCATGTCCAGGTCTGACTCGGTGATGGTATTGGGATTCATGCACTGACCGCCTTTCCTCGTGCTTGCCATGCGTGGCACGCCTCGCGCAGGTTCTCCAGGGCATGGGTCTGATCGCCCGTGAGGTACTGCGCTGCGAAGCCCAGCACGTACCGCTCGAGGTCAGGCGTGAAGCCCGTCCCGAGACTCACCGCGCCTTTGGGTAGCACACCGCTCGAGGAGCCACGCACGAGGGCGCGTAGCTCAAGCGGTAAAGGCTCGAGTGCGGCTGTGTTGGTCGGGGTCTGTGCGGGCGAGTTTGCCGCGGTTGTCAAACTGGCTGCGGTTCGTGGCTGATCGGGCGCGACTCGTAGCTCTTTTTTAGGTGTCCGGGTGAGCAGCTCAAGCTGCGTTTTTTCTGAAATAACCGCGACCCCCTCACCGCCAGAACTGACAGAACCCCCCGCGTCAAAGTTATGACGGTTTTGGCGGTGCGGCTCAGGGGGTAATTCAGTTTTTTTCTGCCCTCGAGTCGGAACGAAAATCTTCATGCACTACCCCCTAGCAGGTCAGGATGTAACCGCACGATCTCCGAAGGTGCGCCGCCCTGATTGCCTCGCGCCTCAACCGTCTCTAAGCGCACCCAGTTCAGCGCCTCGAGTTCAGTGAGAGCCGCGTCAAGCGCCGCCCCACGTAGCCCGCTCCAATCGCGCCGCCGCAATGAGCGCACGGTCACGGCATCCGTCACGCTGCCATCTTTGATGCGCTTCACAAGCGCGTGCGCCGCGACGGATGACAGGTTCAGTTCAGGCGCGTACACTTTGCGGGCGTGCAACTCGAGGAATTCAACCCAGCACAGCGCTAACTCGAGCGCATCGAGGCTGACCACCTCGAGTTGATTCCAGTCGCTCCAGTCGGGACGCGCCGCCAGCTCAAGTAGGTGAAACACCACGGCCAGCGACGGCGCGAGGCTACGATACTTGGAGATGTGGCTGTGAAAGTGCGGTGTTTTGGCATCCTCAACTCCGCGCAAACGATGCTCAAGCGCGTCGTGCCAATCGTCAAACACCGTCTGGGCATCGCTTGAGAAGCGCAGTTCTCGCGGCTCGAGGTCGCCCGTTTCCGCGTCGCAACGCTCGAGCGAGTCAAGGCGTTTGAAGACCTCGAGCGCCGCGTCTCGCGCTGCGTGGTTGGGCCATGAGCGCGGCGCTTGCCACTCCGGGAGGCCATCGGGATACACGAACAGTTGAAAGCGTTGCAAGAAGCCATCTGATCGCGTCTCGTCTTCTTGCAACCTTGAGAACACAGCCCGCAAGGGTGACGGCTGGATTGCGCCCAACACGCTGACGCAGGCGGCTGTGATATGCACCGTGCCGCGCCCAATACGGTCAAAGGTATACGCGCTTGTGCCGTTCCAAGCGGTGAGGAAAAACCCGCGCGCGACTGCGTTCTCTTCGCGCTCCATACTTGCAATCCAGGACGCCAGCTCATCCCGCGTGAGGATCATCCCGCGCTGATCGCATCGTCGGTCAGCGCATCCTCGAGCGTGACCGCCGCCGCGCCTTGAATCGCCTCACTGAGCCAAGCTTCGAGCGCGTCATGCTCGAGGTCACAAAAATCCTGTTCACCCTCGAGCGGTTGCAACACTCGAGCGACTGCCGCACCTGCTTGCAATGCTGATTCTGACCACACTCGAGCCGCCTTGACGCCCGCCGTGTCACCATCAGCGTAAACGAACACGTCACGCCCTGCGACGCGGCTTAAATCGGGTTGACCATTCGCACCCGCGACGCCTTGCACAGCGAAAGTTAAACCGATGTTCTCGAGCGCCATCCTCGTCCGCGCTGCGTTTAGCTCGCCTTCGACAATCAACACCGCGCCGCCATTGTCTAGCTGCTGATCTGGAGGCGCACCGTGACCCGGAACCAGGTACACGTAGCGCGGCGCTCCCTCGAGCGGATCGGGGTTACGAACCTTAACATTCATGACTTGACCCGCGTGATTCCTCACAGTGATGACCAGTGCGCCCGCCTTGACCTTGCCATCACCGCGTTTGACCTGCAAGTAATCAACCAGTGGCAACCCGCGCCGCGCCAGGTCAAGCGCTGCACCCGAGTTCGCTTTGACCGGCTCGAGGTTGCCTCTGATCGCCTCAAGCTGCTGGTCTGAGAGCGGTGCGTAGACTTTCGCGGGGGTCGGTGCTGGGAGTGCTCGAGCTGCGCTGACGGCCCGCATGGGCGTACCCGCACCGTCACTCAGTCCGGCGCGGCGCTTCAATTCGTCAGCGGCTTGGGCGGGGCCGTAGCCCTGAATCTGCGTTAGGTAGTGAAAGGCGTTCCCGCCTTGATCCGTCGCAAAGTCATGAAACAACCACCGCCCGCCCTCGAGGTTGAGGCTTGCACTCGCGTTTTTATCATCGCGCCACGCGGCTTTGATGCTGCCCGCGTGACCCGCTCGAGCGCCGCTCGAGGGATACAGGTCAGCGATTAGAGCGGGGAGGTCTACGGCGTCAATCGCACGGTCTAGCGGGTCGCTTTGCATCAGCGCTCACCGCGTTTCTTGCTGTGATTCAAGATCGGGGCAAGCTGGAGCGGATTGTCACGGCCCGTCTCGAGTCGCGCGCCGGGCAGGTCCTCCCAGGAGATCGCGGTGTCCGTGATCGGGCGTAGATCTCGAGTGCGCTGTATGCTTTTCTCTGCTTCGCTCGAGTGCCCGCCGCTTGCCCTGGCGGGCATTACGCTGCACGCCCCTTGTGCTTTTCAAGCTGGGACTTCTCCCAGGACTCGAGCGCCTCAACCGGGATTCGTAGCACTGGGCGTTTCGTGCCGGGCTTGCCGATTCGCAGGTGCGGCAAATCGCCATTTGCAATGAGGGTATAGATGAAATTCGGGTGTACACCCCAGCGGTCAGCGACGCCTACAACGTCAAGGAACGACTGAGAGGTAACGCGTTCAGGCGTCAAAGTGGTATTCATTTGGTCCTCCGAAAGCATGGCTCGAGCTTTACTGCTCGAGGGCGAAGCTGATTGGTCCTCAGGCTTCGCTCAGGCGTTCGGAGCGCACGTCATCAGCGTAGGACGCTGTTGGAGTGGAAGATTCGACTTCAACAATTCGACGCCCAACACGACTTGAATATCAGAGAAGTGAACAAGTGCAGAAATATGAATCAGGACAGCGATGATCGCGGTGAAGAACTGCCCTATGAGGTGCGCGTATTCATTCACTGTTCTCGAAAGCATGGCGAGAATTTGTCGCCCATCTAAATGGGCAGATACGCACTCACTCTTGTACGCCTTGGCATGTCTTGCACGCATCCGGCACAGTTCATGATGGTCGCGGCAAGCTCATACGCGGTGTGCTTGAGTCAAGAAGCGTTTTCCGCGCATGGGGTTTTATACCATAAGAATTTATCTGGTTTCTCTTGAGGTCCCATAGGTTCAGGCTTTTATCACGATGCGAGTCCAAGAAACCGCAGTGCCTCCACCGGATGACTCGAGAAGGGGTTGCGTTGGTCGGGGAGTTGCGTCAAGAATGGGAGTGGGCTGGGGATTGTGGTCTTCATCAACGACAATCATCCCAGCCCGCTGATTTGAACTCCAGTCATGATAAAAGCCTGCCATAGGTTCACAGGGCTTGAAAGCGAAACGTGCGGAACAGATGCGGAACGGGTCACGTGGCAAGACGTTAAATCCCGTGACGTGACCGCATCAAGCAGAGCAGAGAGCCGCGCCCCTGACGATTTGGAGGTGGAGTTCAGTGAGGTCAAATGAAGTCAATGGACCTGTCTGTGACGAAATGGCATTCAGAAGGTCAAGGGTTCGAATCCCTTCAGCTCCACCAGAATCCCTCGTCTTTGACGGGGGCTTTTTCTTTGCCTCGAGTCTCGGAATGCCGAGTGGTGCAGGTGAACATGACGGATACGAATACAACGAACATCTTTAACAACGCAGCGAAGCGGTACGATGCCGATGATCGAGCGATCAATTTTGACGGTAGTCCTACGGTGGAGAACGTTCCTGCCACCGGTCCCGCTTCAGCCGGACAATCCACCCCGGCCACAGTGACTTGAGCGATGCGTTTTCGCTACGATCCGTTTGGTGATCTGGCGTTGAGCGCTCAGGGGGCAACGACGGATTTCGGGAGCGGTTTGTATGGGTATCAGATGAAATCGCAGTCATCCGTGATCTTGGATGGGCAAGTGCATGTGATGCACCTGACTACCGGACAAAACTCAAGTTTTGCTGTGAGGCACACCATCTGAAAGAAGGGAGTTGATCTCGCGGTGTTCACCTGTGCCGATTCGGAATCATGGCTTGCCCCTGAAGAGTGTGTTTAGGATGGGTTTGGATTGTTTGCGGCAAATCTTGCTTTCGGGACGTTCGAATGGCTTTGTGTTGGACGACTTCGCTCCACTTTTGTCCGGTACTTGGCTTTAACAGTTAGTGATAGATACGAAATTGCACTGAATTTTACTCCACCAATACCACTCAATCCTGGTTTTGGGGCAAATATAGCCATTTCGCGTAGCGGTTCGGTTTGTCCAACATAGAAAATTGTATCTGGGGGTTCGAATGCGTGGTACAGAAACTCATCCTCTTCCAATATGGATTGCAATTCCACTTTTATTACTCCCAATAGCATACGTGTATCTCATTTAAATCGTAAAATATCGCTTAAATCGGTATAAATTAACTGATAATGGAATAACGTTAACTAATTTACTAGGTATTTCTTATCGCATTCTCTATAATGAAATTGACTACATACGGGAAATCAGTTACTCAGAATACATATCAATACTACTCTCCTTTCCAAGAAGAATAAGTTTTGTCGAAACCCTTTTTTCTGGTGTAGTTGAAGTCAAAACGAATCAAAGACACTACTTTCTTTCGCCACCTGAAAATAAAGATTTTATTAAAAATGTTGTGCAAAAACTTGGTTATAAAACCAATCCTTAAATTTTAAATTGATCCCTCTGTACCCGACAAAAATCAAAAGCGTGTGTCCTGCACGAACTAGATTCGAGTCAACCCGCAACGACAGCAAGCTCAGGTCAGCCGAGTCAGTTCACAGCGCAGATCAATCTCGAGGCTCCGAGTTCCGTTCTCCCACCAAGCATCACACCATTGTCCGCCTCGAGTATCAACGCCCCCTCGAGTCTGACGATTGTCACACCGAACGCTGGGGATGTGAGTAGTATCGTTGCACCGGGCAGCTCGAGTATTCCAAGTGTGGGGACGACCCCCTCGAGTGGTCCATCTGCGATCACACCGCCGGGGAACACGAGCATTCTGCCACCGGGAGGCTCGAGTAGTGGGATTGTGCCACCGGGAGGCAGTGTGGGTGGCTCGAGTGGGACGACTGTCAAACCGTTGGATTTTCGTTGGAATGGCGAGTGCATCTCGAGCGTATTCGGTGACGGCAATGGTGATGGGTGCAAGACGTGGGATAACGCACGTAATCTCGAGGAGGAACAACGCAAACTTGCTGCGGATATCGCAGCCGGTAACGATAAGGACGGTAAGAAAACCGCTCGCTTGACCGAATTGGTTTTGCAGGACGCTCGGAAATTCGCAGCCACGTATTTGGGCGCTGAGGCTGCGGCTGGAGTCGTGGCGATTGGCTTGTATTTGGCGGCCGCGCAGTACTCCCCGAGGGAGAACCTGCAAATCGCATTGGCGTTGCGATTGTGGGTGCGGGTTGGCCCAGCGAGCGAGGTGAGAATTGGGTTGGAAAACGTGGGTCGGTACGTTCGTCCTTACTTGGATAGTGTCAGTGCCGCTGCGAAAGCGCCGAAGTTGACGGTTGGTCCGCGTGGTCCAGTCCCAAACGTCGCGTCATTCCATCCAAATGCTCGAGGGTCGGAAGCTGAGGACGCAGTGCTGTGGGCGGTTGGCTTGAGGAAAACTCGAGATGGGGGTGGGGCTAGGGCGGAGGCTGATGGGTTCTGGGATGTCTTGCCGCTCGGGTTCTTGCTGTCTGGTTTCCTGCGGAATCTCGGAGTGAGAGCTGCTGTGGGGGCTGGTGGGGCGCTCGAGGCAGAACAATTGGCTGCATCACCGTTAGCGAAAGCATTAGCAGGGGCGTCTTCTGATCATATCGTGCTTGGGTTAGGAGCATATGGTCTGGAAGACACAGCTTTGATTGTAGGCGGACGAACTTTACTGAACGACGGGAATTGGATGGCTACATTGGAAGCTGCCATAGCAGATCCGAATGTGACGATTACTAGACCTCCGGCGAAAGTGGAGGCATCTGTCAAACTGTGACGAGAATCATGCCGTTATCAGTAATGATGTATGTAATTTATGCTGAGTAGCTGAAAAAAAGTGTACCCGAACGACCAGGTTCGCACCGCGTAGGGCAGGCTCGAGCGGCGGCGGAAGCGCGAAGGCAGTACGTGGGAAGCAATGCCACGTCCCGCTCCTCGGCAGCACTCGAGTTGTGCGGGGCTCAAGTGCTTTGCTACACGCGCTGGTTTCGCAACCATCCAATCACACCCGTCAACCCTTGCCACCCCTCACCTCCTCCCTCGAGCTTGCAGCACCCGCGCCACCTCGAGTACCCGCGCTAAACTCGCACTCGCGTACTTGCTGGCTTCGTAACGCTGAATCTGCTGCGGTTTCAACTTCAGAGCCGCTGCCAGTTGCGCCTGCGTCAACCCGACCGCGACCCGCGCTTGAATAAGGCGCTCCGCGATGCCTTGCAGCGGCTCGAGTTCAATGCTAACCTCGCCTCGCCGCAATTGTTCATACGCCTCGAGTTGCGCTGACAGCACGTCAATCTCACTTTGCACCGCGTCGCGCATCAGTTGCACCTCGAGACTGTCCTGATCGCCTCGCAGGGTGTTGGCGAGTGTGACTTTGAAGCCCTCGAGTTGCGTTTTGGTGAAGTGGTACTGGCGTTGATTTTCGATCATGGTTCGCTCCTCATGGTTGACGGGTCAGGGTACTCAGCTCGATACGAATGATGCCCTTGGGTTGCTGGTTACGGTCGGTTTGGAAGAATTCGAGAAAGCTCAATCCGTTCGGGGAGGCTGGTAGTGCGGCTGGAAAGCATTCGCAACTAAATTTTTGTTTCATGTTGGCTCGCGCATTGCTGAAGTCCAGCAGGCTTGGCTCGAGGGTTCGCAGTTGCTGTAAATCGGTGTTGGTGTGGTCGTAGCACAGGTCAATGTCGCCAGGTTGGTCTTTGTGTGTGGTGAAACTGCCATCAATCCAAGCGTTTGGGCAGCCGCAGGTGTGTAACAATGTCAGTACAGCGTGGAGTCCGTTGGTCATCGTTTGGCGGTGCGTGTTCCAGGCGAAGCGTTGCGTGAATTCTGTCCATGTGCGGGTGTGAATGCCGGGTAGGAGGTTGCCTTGCGCGTCAAAGTTGAGCGACATTCACACAACAATATCGTTGCATTGCTGAGATGTCAAACCAGTGCGAACTCGAGCGCCACCCCACTGCAAGCCCCGGTGACGCCGCTGTCCACGCAAGTGAAGAGAACCGAGCGCGATCCAAGCCCCTGGCACCTCACACCGCCCTCGAACGATCCTGGGAGCATCACACCGCCCGCCTCGAGCAAACCACAAGCCCAATCTCAAAGCTTCTCGAGTGGGACAACATTGAATCTGAACACGACCGTCTCGAGTCAACCGGTGAGTACCCCGAGTGTGGGTGTGCAAGCCTTCAGCGTCTCAGGAGCGACTACGAATGCTGCATCCACCTCGAGCAATGCAACCACAACCAGCGGCAATAATAAATAGAAATTCTCGAGTCGGATCAATTTGGAAGCGCCAAGTTCAGTTCTGCCGCCAAGGATCACCCATTGTCCGCCTCGAGCATTTCCAGCCCCTCGAGCGTCCCGAACGCGATTTTCACATACGCTTTGCTACTGCGTTGGTCTCGAGCTGAACGACGGAAGGGGATCACCGGAATCAGCTTTGCTTCACTCATTTGCAACCTGCAAGTCGTCGGTTCAAATCCGACGATCAGCTCCGCGAAACAAAGCCCCCCGCGAAACGTTAACCGCTCGAGGTGGACCCTGCTCGAGCGGTTAACTTTCGTGCCGATGCCACAACGCTGATGCGTCTCAGCTCGAGGTTGGGCATAATTTGTCCCTGGGCGAATCTGGGCTTCTTCGCGCAGTGTCACTGCCCGTTCTCCACGACTCGAGACTAGAAAATGTCTGAAAATAGAAGAAACCACGTTTAAGACGTGGTTTCTTCTGGTGGCAAAGGCCGGAGTTGAACCGGCGACACTGCGATTTTCAGTCGCATGCTCTACCAACTGAGCTACTTTGCCGCAAATCTCCCCACCGCGACCTGGTGGGGATTCTGGCGGATCGGACGGGATTTGAACCCGCGACCACCCGCGTGACAGGCGGGTATGCTAACCGCTGCACCACCGATCCAGAGGCTTTGCAGCGCCCCCTTTCGGGAGCGGACGCGAGTATAACGGGCATGGTGGGAGGTGTCAACACTCCCGGCTCGAGGGGGGTGCATCTCATTTGAGTGGGGTGTCGTAGCCTGATGAAGGGATGCATTGGCTGATGCCGATGATGGTCCGGTGCGAGGCTTTTCCGACCCCACACCCGTGAGATGCACCCGCTCGAGGGTTGATGGAAGCCTTCGTGGGCGGGTTGTAACATTCAACTCATGCGTTTCCAAAATTCGCAACAGCTTCCCGATCACGTCACAGCCTGTGGCGAGGTCGCGGCGGCCGAGATCAGCGCTCCGTTGCCGGGCGTGATTCGCGCCCGGTTCGCGCCGAACGCACGAACCTCGAGTTTTTTGTTTCCGGCGTTGGAGGCAAAAGAGTCCTGGGCGGTGATTGGCAATGGGCTGTTACCCGTGCAATCGCTCGAGGAGGGGGGATTATTGAGCGTCGAAGCGGACGGGGCGCATTTTGAACTGAATTTGCGTTCCGGCGCGTGGAAGTTCTGGGGCGAGGATTCCAGGTTGCTGTGCGAGGGGTTGGACGTGAGCGGCACGGTCAAAAATCAGTATCCCCTGAACGAATTCACCGCTACGCTAACGCTCAGCGCACCACCCGGCGAGGCGTACCTGGGCTTTGGGGAGAAAGTCGGCGGGTTGAACAAGCGCGGGATGCATTTCACGTTTTGGAACACCGATGTCGTGCCGCATCACCCGGACACCGACCCGCTCTACCAGAGCATTCCGTTTTTTATTGGGCTGCGCGATGGTATCGCCTGGGGCTGCTTCGTGGACGAATCGTGGCGCAGTGAGGTGGACGTGGCCCGCGACGACCCGACCCGGCTGCGCTTCTCCTCGAGCGGCCCGGAGCTGGACCTGTACCTGATCGCCGGACCGTCCTTGCAACGGGTCGTGGAGCGTTACACAGCGCTGACCGGGCGCACGCCGCTCGCGCCGCTCTGGGCCTTGGGGAAGCAGCAATCGCGCTGGGGCTACGAGTCCGAACGCGAGATTCGCGCGGTGATCGAGGGGTACAAGCGTCACAACCTGCCGCTGGACGCGGTGTACACCGACATTGACTATCAGGACGGCTACAAGGTCTGGCGTTGGGATGGGAGCCGCTACCCTGATCCGGCCGGGTTGATTCGAGACGCGGCGCTCGAGGGGGTGAAGGTCATCCCGATCGTTGATCCGGGTATCAAACTGGAAGCCGGGTATAGCGTCTACGACGAAGCGCTTGCCAACGATTATCTGGTGCGATTGGACAGGGGAGATGTCCTGGTCGGAGAGGTCTGGCCGCGCCCGGCGGTCTTCCCGGATTTCACTCGCGCCGAGGTGCGCCGCTGGTGGGGCGATCAGCACCAGGCGTTCACCGATATTGGCATCGCGGGTTTCTGGAACGACATGAACGAACCCTCGTGCTTTTCGTTGCAGGGCACGGGCGGCGGCTTCACCTCGGATGGGAACCTGTCTGATGGGGTCGGTAGGGTGGAGGGCAAGACGCTCCCCTACGATGCCCGTCACGGCGAACGTCGTCACCTTGAGGTTCACAACGCCTACGGACTGACGATGTGCCAGTCCACCAGGGAAGCGTTGCTGCGGCTGCGACCTGACCGGCGACCGTTCGTGCTAACGCGGGCGGGCTTCGCGGGCATCCAGCGCTACAGCGCCGTTTGGACGGGGGATAACAGCTCGTACTGGGCGCATTTGGAAAGTTCGATCACGATGTTGTTGGGACTGGGACTGAGCGGCGTGGCCTTCACCGGGGCGGACATTCCCGGTTTCGCCGGGGAACCGAGCGCGGAGTTAACCCTGCGCTGGTATCAGCTCGGGGTGTTCTATCCGCTAATGCGCAACCATAGCGCCAAGGGCACGCCGTACCAGGAACCGTGGCGATTCGGTGCGGCCACCCTCAGCCTCGTGCGCGAGGCGTTGACGCTACGGTATCGCTTGTTGCCAGCGCTCTACACGCTGATGTGGGGGGCAACAGTGACCGGCTTGCCGGTGCTGCGCCCGCTGTCCATGTTGGACCAAGCCGACCCGGAATGCCTGAACGCGAACGACAGTTTCCTGTTCGGGGACGCCCTCCTGGTGGCACCCGTCGTGCGACCTGGAGGCACCAAGCGACTGGTCTACTTGCCACGGGGCGCGTGGCTCGAGTTTCACAATTTTCAGCCCGGCGCGGTCTTGTCAGGGGAGCAGTTCGTGGTCGCAGACGCGCCGCCGGAGGGAACGCCGGTCTACCTGAGAGCCGGGAGTGGGCTGGCACTGACGGCCTCTGCCCGGCACACGACGACCGCCAATTGGCACAGCCTGGAATGGCACTTGCATGCGGCGGCAACCGTGGAAACGGTGCTCTACGAGGATGCGGGCGATGGCTACGGGGCGTCCAGGGTGACGCGGATCACGGGCAGTCTCGAGGGTGACAGCTTGCGGCTCGAGCGGACCGTTACGGGAGACTTATCCCCCGAGCGAAACCTCGAGACGCTGTACATTTACGGCTTGCAAACCGTCTCTGGGGTTTCCGGGGCGCGATCCCATTCTTTTTTGGAAGGCGTGCTGCGCGTGGAACTGAGCGCCGATTGGACGCGTTTAGAGGTCGGCTAACAGCAGCCGTTGAAGCGTGGTAGGCTCTCGCATCAAAAAGACTGCTCTCCCACCGGGGATTCGGGATGGCAGGGAAATGGCTCGAGGGGCGGGCGAGTGAAAGATTCCATCGGCGATAAATTTGCGGATCAGACGAAGCTGAAGCGTGGCGATACCTTCCCGGTCGGGAAGCGCATCCCGGCCTTCAAGGTGTACGCCAGCCCGCTGGAAACCGTGCGCTTGCCCGCACCGAAACTGAAGGGTGGGGCGGGTCTGTGGAGCGTCGTGGCGGCGCGCCGCTCGCAAGCCCCGGAGATCGGCGCGTCCATCACCCCGTCCGAGGTCGCGCAACTCCTCTGGGCCGCCCAGGGCGTCACCGGGGAACGACCCAAGGGCAGTCACACCAGCCTGCCGTACCGCACCACGCCGAGCCTCAGCGGGGCGTATCCCCTGGAGGCGTACCTGATCGCCCGCAGTGTCACCGATACCTTCGCGGGCGTGTACCACTACGTCGTGCGCGAACACCAGTTGGAACAAGTGAAAATCGGTGATGTCACCCGCGACCTCTCGAGCGCACTGCTGGGTGACGACACCGTGGAGATCGCCGCCTGCGCGATCGTGCTCACAGGGGTGGTAGAGCGCGTCATCGCGGCCCACGGCGAGCGCGGTTACCGCTACCTGTACACCGAGGCTGGCTTTGCGGCGCAGAATATTTTATTGGCGGGTACGGCGCTGGGCTTAAGCGTCCAAGCCAACAGCACCTTCTTCGACGACGATCTGTGCTTCCTCTTGGGCGTCCAAGGCAACCGCGAGTTACCGCTGACCGTGATCCTGGTCGGACGCTAACCACCCTGTCATGTCAGACTCGAGCCTCATCACCGCAGCCCCTCGAGTGTTGGTCTACGGCACGTTGAAACGCGGCTTCGTCAACTTTCCTGCCATGCAAGGGCTGGGCGTAACCAGAGTCCAGAAAGCGCTGCTGCGCGGGGTGCGCCTGTACAACCTGCCCAACCCCGGTCGCCCCTACCCATACCCGGCACTGCTGCGCGGGCGCGGCACGATCCTCGGGGAGCTGCACACGCTCTCCACCGACTTGGAGCCAGAGGATGCCCTGCGCGTCCTGGATCATCTGGAGTTTGAAGGCTACGAGTACCGTCGAGTGCGATGCTGGGCGCGACTGCGTGGACAGCCCGTGCGCGCCTGGGTGTACCTGTACGCCTCGAGCGGGTTGCTGTTCAGGAAGGGCGGCGTGCCGCACGAGCGCGTCTGGTGGCGTGCCACGGGGAGGCAGTCAGATAGTCGCGCCACGGGCAAACAGTCTAATAATCGCGCCACGAGCAGGCGATAAAGCCCAAACACATAACACGCCACCCTCGAGAAATCTGCTGCCTTCCTCCAAGTCCTATTGATTCGCGTCGCTCGCGCTGAAAGCTGTTCCCTGTTCTAGACAGGGTTTGGGTTCGCTCCTTGTCAAGCTGAACATGCGCGGATCAGCAACTTCAATAATGCAGAGTTTGCGCGTGCCAGACTAGACTTTTGGAAAGGCGAACCAGGGGCGATCTGCAAGAATTGCTGACCATCGGCTCGAGCTGAAAATTCTTGGACGAACCTTTGAACCTGTTCAACGTCCTATAGCCCTGACGGGCACTCCGAAAATTGCGCCACGGGCAGGGGAAGCGTGTAGACTCAGGCGACAGATTCCTGGGAGGTTTCTATGAAGAACGCGTTGGTTTTCAGCCTACTCGCCCTGAGTTTTGCCGCTTGCGCCCCCACGACGGTTCGCTCGAGCAGCGACTTGCAATTCGCTCCGTCCAGCCTGGGGTCCAAGGTGAGCGGTACCGGCAGCGTGACCGCCTCGAGCGATGGCAGCACCACCTACCGCCTGAGCTTGCAGAATCTGCCCGCCAACGCCACGCTTGGAGTCGGCGTGTACGTCGGGTCTTGCACCAATCAGGGCAATTTGAAATTCGCGCTGCCCAACCTGAAATCCAGCGCCACCGGCGATGCCACACTGGAAGCGCAACTGAACACGGGCAATCTTCCCGCGAAGGCGTACATCAACGTGCATCAGAAATCGTCCGAGCAAGGTCTGGGTGCGGCGCTGGGCTGCGCGAACATTCGCTGAGCTTCAGGACATCCGGTCTGAGCTATCCACATGCCGAAATCTCAGGCGTTCCAAACTAGCCCTGTGGCACGACCTCAAATGTATCCCCTCGAGAATTCAGAAGCCTGAGTTTCGACTGACAGATACTTGGTTGACTCTTGTGAGTCTCCTCCCCGAACGAGGTCTCGAGTGCGACAACCTTTCCTGCTGGCGGTCGGTCTCCTGGTTTGCGGCTCCTGTCTGATAGGCGTTTCCCATCAGGCCGAGGCGCGACCCGTCAGTCTTGATCGGCCCAAAACTGTGCGACCTCAAGGATTACTTCGGGCCTTGATAGAACAAACCCGGTCGGGGGCTGGCACGTTCGATTTGAGCTTCGCCAAGGCGGGCAAGCTCGAGTTTGAGCCGGGCGCAAATCTGCAAATCAATGACTACGCGGTTTCTGACAGCGGCCGAATCGTCGTTACTGGGCAGCAGAGCGGTGACTCGGCCAGCGACTCAGCCCGGCTCGTCGTTGCCGCGTACAAGAACGATGGTCGGCTCGAGACTGGCTTCGGACGCGCGGGCACGGCTGATCTCACGGTCCAATTTGGCGGCAACACCGTCTCCTCGTATTTGACGGGACGGCCGCGAGGAGCGCCGTCGAATTTGGAGACCTACGGTGAGCGCGTCTGGTCTCTGCCGGACGAAAGCATTGTCGTACTAGTCAACCTGTGGCTCAGACCGAGCCTGACCGAAAACGGGCAATTCGTGGAGCAACGAATTCTGAAACTCAAGCGTGATGGCCGCGTGGACACCGGCTTTGCCAAAGCCGGTTGGTTGACGCTCAGTCCCAAGCCACTGTTCGTCAACCTGGAAGCCGATGGTGGTCTCGTCGTGCTCGGCTCAAAGCCAATCTTGCAGCGCTTCGATCGGCGCGGCGAAGTGGATTCCAAGTTCGGAGCGGAATTCAAAGCCTCGCTCAATCTTGGGTCCAACGTCAGTTTCAGCCTCATGGCGCGTCAACCCGATGGCAAGATTCTGTTGGCAGGAACCTCGAGCGACCAATTTTTAATCGTGCGGTACAACTTGAACGGACAACTGGACCCCAGCTTCGGAGCTGGCGGCCGCGCACTCGGACATTTCACGCAGAACGGTCCCTACAGCGCTCCCAACGATCTGTTGTTGCAACCCGATGGCGGGATGTTACTGATCGGTGCGGACCTGGGGAAGGGCTACACGCCGGGCGTCGTGCGGTTGCTGGCAGACGGTCGTCCCGACCTTCGCTTCAATCGCAATGTCAGCCTGATACAACTTCCCGAAAGCATCGCCTACGGTCTGTACACGTCCGGGGCGCTGCAACCCGATGGCGGGATCGTGATCGTTGGACAGTACGGCCGCTGTTCCGAATCCAACAAAAGCTTCAGCCTGAGATTGCGAAGCGATGGCCGTCTGGACTCGAGCTTCGCGGACCTGGGAACGAAAATTCTGAAAGACTGCGAGGTCAGGAATCTAAGCCGCGTTCGGGTCAAAAACAATAGAATTTACGCGCTCGGCGCGGACCAGTTGATTCGCTTACGACTCTGAGCGGTCAGACACAGGCTTCGTAGACACTCGCTTCGTAGACACTCGTTTCGCAGACAACCGCCTCATAAGATCACCAGCCCGTTCGGACTCGAGACCGTTGCTCGCAAGCCCGGCACGGTTCCGTACTCGACGGTCAGCGCCAGTCCCAGCCGCTCGAGCGCTCGAGTCACCCGCGCCGGGTCCGGGTGGGTCGCCTCCAACCCGATCAGCTTGCAGCCGCTCTCCGGCATGGTGGAAACTGGGTCTGACCCGTCCCACTGGATCAGCGTCGGAATCACACCGCCGCTCGGCAAACTCCCGTCGTCTGGAATCGTGATCCGCCAGCGCAGCTCCCCTCGAGCGGCGGGCGTGATCGTGCCGGGCGGCTCGAGACTTGTCGCTACCGCCGTTTCGAGATCATCCGTGCGCGCCACCCAGTGAATCAGGCGCGGCCCGCCGTGAAACTCGTCCAGCCCGAACCAGCGCGGGCGAGCGGGTTTCACCCCGTCGGGATCCACCGCGATCACCTCGAGGTACACGCTCCCCATCCGTAACACGCGGTTGTGCGTACCCATGAACGCGTGCTGGCCGCCACCACTCGGACGCACGCCGAGCCGCGACGCCACGAAATCTGCACCCATCTCAAGGTGGGACGCGGCGACGACCAGATGATCGAGTTCCATGATCTGGTAGTGTACAGAACGCCTCGAGCGCTCTCATCTGACTGCCATGTTAAAGTTTTGTATGGTTGTTGATACGACGGCTTTGTCTTCCAGAGGGTCCCGGTGAGGACGCCCAAGTTGGCTCACCTGATGCGTGCGACCAACCGAAACCTATTCCTTCCAGTCGTTGTGCTGATCGCAGCCGTGTTACTGATCGGCGGTGGGATGCGGTCATACCTGAGCAGTCTGCTTCAGGGGCCCCGGACAGTCAGCAGCGCGGATCTGGACAAGATCACCGATGTGTACGACCTGAATCCAGACTATCTCAGGATTCGCGGGCTTCAAAACTTCGACATCGGTTCTCTGGGAGTTCAGCAAGGTTTTTTTGGTAGGACGACACACGCTGGATATCTGCGTCTGGTGAAACTGAACAGGCAATACGTGGTCATCCAAACTGCCAGAGCGAACGACACACGCCTCGAGTACAGCGGTATCCTCGAAGTGTTGCCGCGCGATGTCAAATTGGGTGTCAGCGATGATCTGTACCGAACCAATCCCCAGGCAACTCTGTATCCTTTCATGCTGCACGCCGACACATCACCTCAGCCCTGGGTGGGAATTGGCATCCTGGTGTTGGCCTTGGTGATGCTCTGGTACGTCGCGCAATGGGCGCGCCGCAACGCCGATCTGATGAACCACCCGCTGGTCAAGCAACTCGCTCCTTACGGTTTATTCGAGCAGAACGAGGCGAGCCTCAACGAGGACCTCGAGCGGCCAGATTCCATCAGGTTGGGTCGAACTCGCTTATTGCAAACGTGGTTGTTGCAAGCTCATTTGTTCTCAATCCGGGCAGTGCCGCTGGGCGATGTGAGCTGGATTTACGCCAGAGTTCATCAGCACCGCTGGCACGGCATTCCCATCAGCAAAAGCTACACGGCGGTGATTCACGCCGACCAGCAGCCAGCCGTGGAAGTCAGCCTCGTTGGGAAGCGAGCGGGGCAATTCCTCCAAGAGTTGCAGGCTCGCGTTCCGTGGTCGGTCTTTGGATTCAGCGAAGACCTCGAGACGCTCTGGGAGGATGACCGGGCCACCTTCCGCGCTCGAGTCCAGGAGCGCAAGGCGCAACTCAGAGGTAGGCAAACGCAGCCGCTTGAATCTAGCGCTTGAAGGACGTGGCAGCAGGACGTGGTAGCGCCCCGTCCAATCCGTGTCAGAATCCACGCCGATGAGTGACCCCGCCGATCCTCGCCTGCTCGAGGTGCTGTCCGCCGCGCTCTTAGCCGCCGGGCGTCCCGTGAAGCCAAAGGAGATCGGACACCTGCTGGGCTTACCGACCGAGAGCGCCCACCGACTGGTGGAGCTGTTGCGCGGACGATTCAAGGAAGCCTGCCTGGGCTTTGACATAGAAGCCATCGCGGGCGGGTATCGGTTGATCGTCGCCAGGGATGTCGTACCCGCCTTGGAACCCTTGCTCGCGCCGCCGCCGCTCCCCGGACTCTCTAACGCCGCCGTGGAAACCCTAGCGATTGTCGCGTACAAGCAACCCGTCACCAGAGGAGAGATCGAGCTGATGCGCGGAGCCTCGGCGGGCAGCACCCTGGAAACCTTGCAGGAGCGCGAGCTGGTCAAGGTCGTCGGGCGCAAGGAAGTTGTCGGACGCCCGATGCTGTTTGGAACCACCGAGAAGTTCTTGCTGGAATTTGGCCTCTCGAGCCTTCAGGATTTACCGGTCTTAGAGGGTGACGACTTGGGCGGCTTCCTGCGCGGGTGAACGCTTCTCAACCTATCGTTTAGCCTCGGGTGAGCGGACGTTCCTTAAAGATAAACCGTGAAACTCAGCGTCAGACTCGAGCGCAGACTTCGCGCACCCCGCAGGTTCAGGGGCGAGGAAATCGGCGTGACAGACGGCGTAGGCATGAGGGACAGCATGTTACGCCGTGCTGGGGGAGGAGACTCGAGCGAGCTGATGGTGGTCATCAAACCTGCTCGAGCTGAAGTCTCGAGGTGATGAGAAGAGAAGGTTCACGGCTGCCTAAGCGTTGGCAGGGGTTTTAACCGCGTCAACACGAAGATCGTCCCATCACGAAATAGATCCGCCGGTGTAGCAAATAGTTTTCCATTAAATGATTCATTCTCTCCAGGGCTTCCCGGTAACCACTGGCTACTCTCTTCTGTAGAGTAATAGGAAGTCTCTGGAAGCAGCAAATAGACACTTAAAGTGTTGGCTTCCTCTCGGACAAGGAATAGGCAAGGTTATGTTGAAAGTGGTTGGTCCATATGTCGTGACCGACTCTATGTCGGTTCCAATCCGAAAGTAGTCACCAACTGCTTCAACGTTTTCAGGTAACAGGTAAAGCACATCACTGGCGGAGATTTTCTCACTGTACACGACGATTGGGTTGCCGGTAAAAGCCCCAGGGTCAGTGTTGATGCTCGAGCCATTTGGAAAGTCGAACCTGCCACCGGGAACCAGTAGTCCAGTCTCACGACGAGATTCCGCCCCTTGCCGCATTGCCTCGCTCGAGGGGGGAATTGCGGGTTGAAGCAGCCCGTACTACAAGGCGAACGCGAGGCTGGTCAAGGCAACCATAAGCAGTCCTTTGCGGAACGGTTTCGAGGGGTGCGAAAAGAACCCTTCGCATCTCTCATGCTACAAGAAAACAAGTCTGACTGTACCGCAGCTCGAGGGACGAAATCATCTACCCTGGCTGAACCTCGAGGGTTGTTGTGATGCGTTCAGAACTTCGGTCTTGGCGGTGCTGGCGTAATTGGGACGACCGGCGCGGTCAGGCTTTGCGCGGCGCTTCCCGGACTGCCCTGAGACTGAACTCGCAGGGCTGAACCGTTGATGCAGGCGCTCGGAATGTCGCAGAAAATCTGGTGATGCCACTCGCTGCGCCCCCGGTACGTGACCTTGGCATCGGTGCCGTATGGGATGTAAACGCCCGATACGGTCTTGCTGAAAAACGTGCCTGGGTTTGTATCGTCATCCAAGGCTGTCAGCGTGTAATTCGCTTCCAACTCCGGCTTCATCAGCAAGCGCGTTCCTGTCCCCGGTTGCATCAACGCCGCGATCTGCTGCGCCTCGCCGGGAAAGCTCGAGGTCGTGGTGACTTTCAAAACGACCGAGACGTTCGGAGATTGCGGATTGTCCAAGTCGGTGCTGTTCCAGACCAACCCCGGCCAGCGGTTATCCTGAACTGTCACCGGTTTGGCGTCCCGGACGTAGAAACCTGTCACAGAGACCGGATCGAAGAAACCGTAGTTCAAATCCCAGCCCACGAACCGCCGCCCGATTGGAATGTTGCAATGCCGGATCGTGCCAGACTCGAGTTGCAATGGCCAGTTGACGACTTTGCGTTGCTGACGCACGCCCGTAAAATTCTGATCCACGAACATGCCGCTGTCTGACGTGTTGATGTCCGGCACTGCGCCATCGAACAATCCTTTCACGTCGAAGTTGTACACGCCGCCCATTCGCGCACAATCGTCCTGAGCCGAGTTGTAAACGCTCTGCACGGTGACGTTCAACGCCGTGGCGGGCGCGAACAACAAGTCTTGCCCAGCAGCCACCGTGAACGGCTTCTTCAAACCCACGACGACATTCCCCTGAGCATCCACCCCAGCCAAGCGGAGCGTGTACGTCCCAGCGAGCAAGCTATACGTCTGACGCGGACTCGAGCGGGTGTAGACGCGATCTGGAACGACAGGGGCATTGTTGACATCTATGGCTGAACGAACCGTGGCGACATCCTGGTAATCGAACAGGTCACGCGCCCAAACCTCGAGATCACCCGACCCAAGCAACTGCGCCGCTTGCGACAGGCTGTAATTCGTGTCCACCCAGGTGCTTGGTGTTTTGACGAGCGAATTGTAAAAGACCTCGAAGTCGGACAACAGCGGCAACCCCTGTGCGTCTCGAGTCACGGCCACGGGTTGCACAACGATATTGGATGAGCTGTTCAACGTTGTGCGCCCCCCGACCAGGTTTGCTGTTCCCAGACTGATGTTGTACCCACTGACGATAAAGCCCCCATCCTCGAGACCCGCGACGGCTTTGCGCTCATTGAACCCCAGCCTGCCGGAGTTATTGAAATCTCCGTACTTCAACGCGCTTGAGCCAACCGTCAGGCTCAGCTTGGGTTGATTAGCGGAACCCACGAAGCTGCCCAGCCCCTCGGAGCGCAGCAACCAGTCGCGCAAACGCCGGAAGTCAGACATGTCCACGCGCCCGTCACCGATGCGGTTATTGGCATCCGCATCCTCACCTGCGAAATCGGTGGACAGCAAACGCAACGCATCTGTAGGCAGTGTGTTATCCGCCACGCCGTCAGCGTTTGCATCCGTCACACTCGAGTTGCCGATCACGACGAGTTGATTGCCGTCCGGGGTTCCGTCGTCAATGTCCAGTGTGCCAGTCCGTTCCACCTGGAGTTGTACATTTGACGTGACGGCTGCGGCGTTCGATACGAAGACCACAAGTGCGTCTGTCGAAGATACGCTGACTGCTTGCCCTGCCTGCACTTGATCTGTCAATCCGGCGTTATCAGGACAGTTTGATAATTTATCCAAGTTTGTACTTTTGGCGCGGTAAACTTTGAAAGCGGCGGAAGGGTTATTTGCGCTTAGTCTCAGCCGAATGTTTTGTGGGTTTTGATTCACGAACGTCAAGCGGATGGTTCGAGAGGATAACCGCTCGAAGTCTCGAGACTGTTGAAAAACGGGTTGCATTTCGAGATTAAAAGTCAATTCCTCCGTGCCGCTCAGCGTTGAACTTGTAGTGCATTGTAATCCCATGTCAGTTCGAAACATCAGTGTTTTTTCTGCGCCTTGATTCCGTGCCCAATCAACATATGCTTTTTGGAAACCGCCACTGTATGGAAGGCTGGCAGAGACATCAGCAACTGGATTAGTTAATCCAGTTTGGAGTACGGGTTTTAGATACCCAAGCCCCTGATTAATAGTGCGTCCAGTGAATACCCAAAAATCTTGGAACCTGTATGCATCAGTTTCCAAGGTGTTATCAAGGACACTGCGATATATCACTGCTGTTGCCCGAAATGTAGTTATGTTCATTATACTTGAGGTGCTTTTTTCTGAAGCAGCAGCCGTTGCTTCGATGATCCAACGTCGAACAGGGCGTAGGTCATTGTTACTAAGGTCAATAAATGCGGCTTGTAGTGCATGAAAAGTTTCATGGCGTAAGGTCTCGGGGATAGAGCCTTGGCTGAGAGTTCCAGTGTCTGTTAAACAAACAAATATTCTCCTACTCACAGCGCTATATGCGGCGATAGCACCTCGGCATTCTGGAATGGCGAGTGGTGCGAAACGAATTGAATCTAACTTTGGAGATGCAGCAAAAATTTGTTCAAAATCTTCATAAGAGGTGTTTGTTACTGCTCTGACATCGGTTATAGTGTTTAGTGTTGTTTGATTGCAAGACTGGCCAACAGGACATTGACAATCTGTGGTAAGACCTAAGGCTGTATCGCAGATAATATTCAATGAGGGCGTTCCCATGGTTCGAGCGGCTCGTGATTGAGCTGAGATATTCGACTGGGGTAGAAATGCTAAAGCAAAAACATCGCCATTAGGGTCAAGAGCATCTTGAGTAATTGAAGCTAAATGTTGAGATAAATCAATTTTGTCATATGAGCTGGTCCATATTAACTTGTAAGTTGGCGTAGCATCGGAATAAATTGAAGCATCATTCACGAGCGACAAAAGAGCAATTTTTATGTTTCCAGGAGGCAAATTTATTGGTAATGGCAAAATCACTTCGAAAGCTTTTCTCTTTGAAACAATACGTTCCGTCGCACCAACCCGATACATTCCACCAATTAATGTGAATTCTGATGGCAATGATACTATACTTGTGGGGTTAACACGTTCTATCCAAACATTGACATTTCTATCTATCGAACCTATAGGAGATTCGATTCTCACCCCATCAGAGTTCACAAATGAGCCGCCGGGTACAAGGACTCCCGATTCCCGTCCTCCGCCTTGTCCTACCGAAAAGCCACTCGAGTAAGGTACGGGCAACTCCTGTGTTCCCGCCTCGTTCTTGGCAGCGGTACTGACTGCCAGCGTGTACGCCTTCCCCGCTTGCAACGCCACACTCGGCGTGACCTGTACGGTTCTCGAGTCGGTCCAGGCGAAGCTGTTCAGGGTGTTGGTGCAAGCGGCGGGGTTGGTGGCTTTGGTGTTCTGCAAGGCTGACCCGACGAAGACGCGGAGCGTGTTGCCGCCTTTGGTGCTGTTGAAGAACGTGTCACCGCTGGGGACAGCGACGCCAACGCCTTTCTCGGTCTTGCCGTACACGTCCCACTGAAACGACACGGGTTGCGCGTTGGGATTGCGGACGCGCCACTGACCGTCGCACATGCTGGTGAGCTGCAACTTCTGAATGCTGGCGGGGTTCGTGGCGGGATCGTATGAGCCGGGGTACATGTTGATGCTGCGTTCCACGGTCGGTTGGTTCATGGACACGTTGAACTGAACTTGCACGCTCGCGGCTCCGGGTGTCACGCCGGGATTGCCAGCTTGCACCCGAGCGCCTGCCTGTACGACTTCTACGCTCGAGACTTGTGGGGCGACTGCGGGCTGGAACAGTCCGCACGACGTGGCGAGCGCGAGGCTGGTCAGGGCAAGCATAGAGAATCCTTTGCGGGTTGAACTCGAGTCTCCCAAGATGAGTTTCATGTACTTGGTATGATAGGGGATAGCTATTACCTGTAAAATGTTTTGAAAGTCGCAATGACTCTTTAGGCTTGGACGCTCGAGTGTAGCGGACATGAACGTTTGTTGGAGTTCAAATCTTTGCTAGACTGCCCTGAGACACCTCTGTTGTTCCAGCGGACAGCGAGGCATTTCCATCATGCAGAATCTTTTCTCACCAGCACCACGAAAACCTGGGCGCGGCTCGAGCCAACCGAGACCGCGCTTCTGACTGCGCCGCTTCTCTAAACTCGAGCGGCTGATGCTACTGAAGACCATCGCAGACGAAATGGCGATGTCTGCCTCACCCTGAACTGGAGAACGAATGACCCGTGAATTGCACGAACAGACCGTCGCCCGCCTGAAGAACTTGGATGCCCTGGAAGCCGCCGGGTACGAGCGATTCCCGTATCGCTACTCCAAGACCCACAGCGCCGCCGCGCTGCACGCCGCGCATCCCGCACCGCTCGAGCCGGGGCTGGACTGGGCGGAGGAACGGGTGAGTCTGGCGGGGCGCGTCATGGCCTGGCGGGACATTGGAAAGCTGATCTTCGCTAGCTTGCAGGACGAGTCCGGGCGGCTACAATTATTTTTCGCCAAGAACGATTTGCCTCGGTTCGACGACGCCAAACGGATTGATCTGGGCGACATCATCGGCGTAACTGGACATCTGATCACCACGAAGTCCGGGGAACTCAGCGTCAAGGTGAGTGATTTCACGCCGCTCGTCAAGGGCTTGCACCCGCTGCCGGACAAGTTCCACGGTCTTCAAGACGAAGAGTTGCGCTCGAGGCGGCGCTACCTGGATTTGATGACCAGCCCGGAGTCCCGCGAGGTCTTCAGGACGCGTTCTAAGGCAATCTCGTTCATCCGGCGGTTTTTGGATCGGGAAGGCTTTCTGGAGGTCGAGGGTCCGATGCTGCAATCGGTCGCGGGCGGCACGGAAGCCAAGCCGTTCCAGACGCATCACAATGCCTTGGATCACCAGTTTTCTTTACGCATTGCGTTGGAATTACACCTGAAGCGCTTACTGGTTGGCGGCTTTGAAAAGGTCTTCGAGATCGGTCGCAACTTTCGCAACGAGGGCGTGGACCAGACGCACAACCCGGAGTTCACGATGTTGGAGTTCTACTGGGCCTACGCCGATTACGGCGACATGATGGCGCTGATTGAAACGATGCTGAGAGCGCTCGTGTTGGAGGTCAAAGGCTCGAGTTCGCTGACCTACGCGGAGCACACGCTGGATTTCGCGCCACCGTTCCAGCGAGTTGATTTCACACAGAGCTTGAAGGCCGGGGCGGGCTTGGATTTTGATCCACTGGATTTGGAGCGCCTGAGGGTTTGGAGTGACGCGAAGCACCCCGAGCATCGCAAGACAGCCGATTACAAACTCTTGGACAAGTTGTTCGGCGAGTACGTGGAACCGGGTTTGATCCAACCGACCTTCGTGATGGACATGCCGCTCGTGACCAGCCCTCTTGTCAAGCCCCATCGGACTCGAGCTGGCTTGACGGAACGCACGGACTTGTACGTCTGCGGGTTTGAACTCTCGCCGATTTACTCGGAGTTGAACGATGCGCTGGATCAGCGCGCCCGCTTCGAGGCGCAGACCGCCAGAAAAGCCGCCGGTGACGACGAGGCGCACGAGCAGGACGAGGATTTTCTGCTGGCATTGGAGTACGGAATGCCCCCGGCGGGCGGGATGGGTATGGGCATTGATCGGTTGACGATGCTGCTGACGAACCGCCAGAGCATCCGCGATGTGATTCTCTTCCCACTGCTAAAGCCGGAAAAGCCGATTGCCCTGGAGAACGAGGCGCTGGACGCCTCAGGCGACCCATCATGAATTGCAATTCGGCGGACCGATGTGACTCGAGATAGGGACTTGAGTTGGGTATAGCTTTTGAACTTTGCCCTCAATCTTCTAGCGACTGACCGTGACTGCCTTGGCGTACTGAGCAGCCCGGCGCAGGTGACGGAGGCCGCGCAACGTACCGGCTCCCCAAGCGAGCGTCACGATCAACCCGGCCACGAGGGGGTATTGGCGCAGCAAGGCTCCAGCGGCCGTACCGCCCAACACCGTGCCGAGCAATCCGAGCGTCAGTGGCAGGTGACACGGGCAGAGTAAAAACGATGACATGACCCACACCAAGCCGCGCTTTTCTGTGGTCGCAGCACTGGGAAGGGCGCAGGCGGGGGAGTTGATCGCGTTTTGACTCGAGGACCTGGTTTTGAAGATGTTCAGCATGGACTCACCTGACTTCAGTTGCGGTTTTGCGCTGTGGACTCACGAGCGGTTACGGTTGTTGCGGCTCCGAACCCAATAGATGAGTCCCCCGAGTCCGGCAGCGGCGGCGATGCAGGCGAAGATCATTTCAATTCACGCTCCTCTCTGTCTATAAAAGCTATGTACGAAATCTTGGTATGAATTTCTGTACGAAGTGCATCTTGCGGGGGAGATGTTGCAGAGATGTGGACGTTATTTTGAATTTCGATCAGAGGGCGTAGCATTTTGGACGTGCAAGAAACGGATTCCAAGTTGGTGCTGATCGTAGAGGACGACGCTGACATCGCGGAAACCCTCGAGGGGTACATGCGTCAGGCGGGCCATCGCACCGTGGTCGCGGGCGACGGGTTGAGCGCTTTGGAACTGTTTTTTCGACAGCCGCCGGATTTACTGTTGCTGGACTTGAATCTGCCGCGCTTATCCGGTTTGGAGGTGTTGCGTTCCATACGTGAGACTTCCGCCGTCCCGGTGATTGCGCTCACGGCCCGCGTCTCGCAAGAGGATCGTTTGACTGGCTTCACCTACGGAGCCGATGATTACGTGACCAAACCCTTCTGGCCGCTCGAGGTCGTCGCACGGGTCGCCGCTGTTTTACGACGTGCGGGTGATGCACCCAGGAATGTAACCCTTGAAGTCGGTGACTTGTGCGTCAATGCTGAGAGCAGACTCGTCACTCGCGCAGGCAAGCTTGTGCGGTTGCGACCCGCCGAGTTTGAAATTCTGATGTGTTTGCTGCGGGCACCGGGTCGGGTCTTTACACGCAGCGAACTCCTAGCAGTCTGCACTGATCGTGATTCCGAGGCGCTCGAACGCACCGTGGACAGTCACGTTGCTCGTTTGCGCTCGAGTCTCGGCGGCGGTCACGGGATAGGCACGGTTCACGGACTCGGGTACCGCTATGAGCGTTGAGGCGATTCAAGATTCAGCGGCGACCAAGAAACCGAGTGTGCGGCTTTGGGTGCAACTCGCTTGGCTCTTGACTTTGGTTGCCGCCGCTGGAGTGCTGGTGGAGTGTCTATTATTGCTCGGCATTGTCAGCCGCGCTTTGGAGCGCGTCCCAGCCTCTACTGCGGCTGCCTTCCGAGCGGCGGTGCTGCCCGATCTCGGCGGTCAGTTACCGCTGACGGCGCTGTTCGGACTCGCCTCACTGTGTGGGCTACTGCTGGGTGGCGGGGTCAGTCTGATCCTGGCGCTGGGGGTCGCCAAACGTTTGGCCTCACCTTTGGAGGAGGCCGCCAGCGCTGCCCATGCCCTGTCGGGCGGCAAGCTCGAGACTCGGGTCGAGGTCAGTCCGGCGTTGAGCGGTGAACTGAGGCGGCTCTTGGAGAGTTTCAACGAAATGGCGCAACGATTGCAGCGCTTGGATGCCACCCGGCGGTATACGAACGCTGCGATTGCCCACGAGTTACGCACGCCGATCGCGGCGATGCGGGGTCGGCTGGCGGGTATCCGCGATGGCGTGTTTCAGCCGTCCCCGGCAGAACTTGGAAAGCTACTGATTCCGCTCGAGACGCTGGTGCGCCTATCGGATGATTTGCAGGCCGTCATGGAAGCGGAAACGTCTGGTTTCACGCTGCACTACGCAACGCTCGATTTGGGTGTTTGCCTGGAAGAACTTGTCGCTGGGCTGGTGATGCTGGGCGGTCGTGAGTTGAACCTCGAGTGTCAGTCGGGTGTGAGGGTGACGGGGGATGCGGTGCGTTTACGGCAGGCTGTCACGATCTTGATCGAAAACGCTTTCCAACATACGCCGAGCGATAGACAGGTGCGCCTGAGACTCGAGGCGTGCGACAATCTGGCCGTGATAAGTGTGGGGGACGCAGGACAGGGCGTGTCCGAGATCGAGTGCGAACGGATTTTCGAAGCGTTTTATCGCGGCGATCCCGCGCGCACCAGAAACAGTCGTAGCGGTAGTGGGCTGGGACTGACCGTGGCCCGATCAATCATCGAGTCTCACGGGGGAACCATCGCGGCTGGCCGCGCCGATCTTGGCGGTCTCGAGGTGACGATTCGATTGAGGCTCACAGACGACTGGCGTACCAACACGGCCACTGGCTGACCACGATTGTCGGCTGGTGGTTATCCCATTCTCGAGGGGAACCCGATGGCGTGCGACTCGTCAGCGTGGAGCCTGCCTGAGCTGCTATGGCTGGCGTCCGCTCAGCAACTCGAGCGCTCTGGTTTTTCCCAGGTTGAAGCTTCTCCAGTCGGGCATCTGAAATCTGGCAGTGTTCACCCCGCCCAGGGCATTTTTCATGTCCTCGCGCTGCGTCTTTGAGAGCTGCGCTTCCCCTTGACTCAAGGCAATCAGACCATCCGCCCCGAGCGTCAAGGGGTACGCTAAATCCAGATCAGCCCCCGCCACCGCTCGAGCCAAGTTGGACCGGACGATGCTGCCGCCGGGATCAAACAGGTTCAACAGCAGTAACGCGCTGAAAGCCGCCACGACGACCCCTCGAGGGAACAGGGCGTATCGTTCACGCAGCGCGGTGGCGCAAAACCAGATCAGTACGCCTGCCAGCCAGATGATGAAGGCAGCCGTGTAATACCGAATCTCTGTCAAACCGTAGGCGCTCCGGTACAACTCGAGCCGCTGCCAGGCAGAGATCAGCATCACACCCAGCATGGTCACGGTGGCACCGGAAAGCCCGCGCACGATCAGGCTGACCCTGGGGCTGGGTTCATGCCAGTGCAGCGCCGCGATCAGCACCGGAAAGCTCAGCGCCACGACCTCGATCAGTTCCGTAGAACCGCGCCGGGCGTAATCGGCGTAGGTCAAGCCGGTGAGCGCCGTGACATTGCCCTGCCCGCCGAAGAAATACCCGAACTGCACCACGATGAACGCCAGAAACAGCAGGTTCAAGCCAACCAGCGCCATGCTGACTTCCAGTAAGCCCAGCCGAAAGCCCGCGCCGTTCTGCCAGGGTTGCACCCCGTTCGTTAAGAGGCGCAACAGTCCCGCCGCGACCCCGAACCAGAACGCGATCACCGCGATCTGCCCGATCAAATCCCCCTCGAGTCGCCATACGAATAACTCAGCCATGAAGCGCCCGAAGGCGGCATCCGCCGAGGACAGCAGCGCTCCGAAGACCAGCAGGAGTGGCAGGGTCAGCGCCAGACCTCGAGCCAGCGGAATCAGCTTGTTGGGGTTTCGTTTCCGCATCAGGGAACGCCACGGCAGATCCACTGCCAGTAGCCCGAGCCACCCGCCGATCAGACTGGCCAGACTCACCCCGCCCGCCCAGAGCAGTGGCAGGAACCCGGAGAGAATACTCGCACCCCGACTCGAGGTGACGCCCAGCATCAGCGCCGCCGTCAGTCCGTACAGGTTCGCGGCGTTCAGCGCGGGCGAATCGCGCCAGCCCAGGCAAGCGGAGACCAGCACGGCTACGGCGAACCAGGCGGAGAGTCGGAAGCCGCCGCGCCGAGCGATGAGGACCGCGCTCAGGGTCAGCAGGAGCACCCAGCAGAGGACGTTGACGCCCAGCGGCGCTGAGAACAGTTGCTGTCCGACCACGCCGAGCGCGAGGCTCAATCCGAACACGAGCCAAGCAGCCGGGTTGCGCGTCGCCAGAGGAGGGGAATCAGTCATCTCCAACGGATGCTACGAACACACTTCTGAGGGTGTTCTCATGGAAAGAAATCCTCGAGCTACGCCTATCCGCTTACTTGACAAGTCTTTGTCAACCTGACAAGGTATTGCATGAACGCGTTCACGGCTAAAGGCAACACGCTGACAGAACTGATCCGAGAAATCTTCCTGACCAACGGTCTGCTGCTCGAGGCAGGGAACCAGATTGCGGGCAGCGTTGGATTGAGCAGTGCCCGTTGGCAAGTCCTCGGGATCGTCGAACACGGTCCGGTTCCAGTCGCGCAGATCGCCCGGATTTGGCGCTTAACCAGGCAAGCCGTCCAGCAAACCAGCGATGCCTTAGACAAGGGAGGTTTTGTCGAATACCTCGAGAATCCGCATCACCGACGCGCCAAGCTCGTTAGCATCACGCCCAAGGGTACCGCCGCGCTGGGCAGAATTCGGGAGCGACACGCGCCTTGGGCCAACGGCATTGCCCGACATCAAGAGCTGAAAGCGCTCCAAGCGGCCACCGTTACCTTGCGAAACTTACGCCAAACCCTCGAGTCACAGGTGCCTGACGAAGCGACCTGATCGCCCTCATTCCAGACTGTACCGGCGGAGGAAGCCATGAAGCTCAATCACCTGAACCTGACCGTATCCAATGTTTTAGAGACGCACACTTTTTTTGAAAAGTATTTCAATCTGCAACCTATGGGAAGAGCCAACGCCAACATGGCCTTCCTGCGCGACGACAACGGCATGGTCATCAGCCTGTTCAAGGGTGAAGCCATTCATTACCCGGACACCTTCCACGTTGGCTTCATCCAAGACAGTGAGGCTCAGGTCAACGAACTTCACCAGCGTCTTCTGGACGACGGTTTCACGGTCGGCGAACCGCAAAAATTTCACGGCTCATGGACATTTTATTTTCAATCACCGGGCGGTTTCACGATTGAAGTCTTACACTGATAACCTCTGGGTCCACCAAATTTACCCTCGAGCCTGAATCACTGTCCTGCGCCTCATCGCTCGAGACACGGTAGACTTCCCCTCATGCACAGCGGTTTTGAAGCCGTCATCGGTCTGGAAGTCCACCTGCAACTCAGCACGCACTCCAAGATGTTTTCATCGGTGGACGCGAACTATTTTTCGGACGCCCCGAACTCGCACACCGATCCGCTGACCCTGGGCTTACCGGGCGTGCTGCCGACGATCAACCGCCGGGCGGTCGAGCACGGGCTGATGTTCGGATTGGCGCTGAACTGCGATGTCTCGGGTTTCACGCAGTTCCACCGCAAGCATTACTTCTACCCGGACAGCCCGCACAACTATCAGCTCAGCCAGTACGACCGCCCCGTGGCTCGTGATGGTTGGCTCGAGGTGACGGGGGGACGGGTGCGGATCAAGCGGGCGCACTTGGAGAACGACGCGGGCAAGTTGATGCACCCGGACGGCGCGACGTACACGCTGGTGGACATGAATCGGGCGGGGTGTGCATTGATAGAAATGGTCACGGAGCCGGACATCCTGGGCCCCGATCACGCCAGGGCGTTCTTACAAAAGATTCAAGCCATCGCGCAGGCGTTGGGGATCAGTGATGCCCGCCCGGAGGAGGGCAAGATGCGTTGCGATGTCAACGTGTCCGTGCGTCGCCCCGGCGAGGCGTTTGGCACGAAGGTCGAAATCAAGAACCTCAACAGCTTTCGCAGTGTGTCCCGCTCCTTGGACTACGAGATTGACCGTCAGATCAAAATCGTGCGCGGTGGGGGCAGGATCACGCAGGACACCGTGGGCTGGGACGAGGATCGCGGGCGAACCTTCGTGATGCGTACCAAAGAGGGCGAAGCCGATTACCGCTACATGCCCGACCCCGACCTGCCACCGTTAGAAATTTCCGACGCCTGGATCGCGGATATCCGCTCCCGAATGCCCAAGTTGCCAGACCAGAAGAAACAGGAGTACGTGGCCAAAGGACTGCGCGAGGCGGACGCCGAGCAGATCGCCTACGACGCTAGATTGGCGGATTTTTTCGAGCGAACGCTCGAGGTGTACAGCGGCGAGCCGCAACGGATTGGGAACTGGCTGAACGCCGACATCGCTGGGTACCTGAACGAACACAACCTGGGCATCAACGACACGCGACTCGAGCCGGGGGCGCTGGCGGAACTGGTGAAGCTCATTGACAATGGCGTGATTTCTGGGCGCATTGCCAAGGACATCCTGGGTGACGTAATGCGCGGTTCGAGTCCGATGGGCCTGGTGGAATCCAAGGGCTTGCTGCAGGTCTCGGATGTCGGCGCGATTGAGGCGGCGGTCGCTAAGGTCGTTGCGGAAAACCCGGATGTACTGGCGCAAATTCGTGGCGGGAACGCCAAGGCGGTGAATTCCCTGTTTGGGCGGGTCATGAAGGAGATGGGCGGCAAGGCAAACCCGGAAGTCGTGCGTGGGGCGCTCAACAGAGCGGTTGGTCTCGAGTAAACCTGTCCACTCCAAATTTCAGACCGGAGCGCAGGGTTTTAGTTTTGACTCGAGCCTGATGCCTTTACTGATAACGGCCTGATTCGGTTAACTCACGTATGCGTCGCAGAAGCTTTGTACTGCGACGCATGATTACCCTGAAGTTACCGAACTCAGTAATGTAGTCGAGCGGCCCTGTCTGTGGGCGCATCGGTCAATCAAATTGAACGCTGAAATTTGAAACGGAGACTCGGCGCTCGTATACACCCAAGACGGTAAACTGCGCCATGACCTTTCAACGCAGCAGCGGTGTCTTACTCCACCCGACCAGCTTTCCGGGCCGCTTTGGAATCGGTTCCCTGGGAAGTGCCGCGTATCAATGGGTGGACTGGTTACAGCGCGCCGGACAGAAGCTTTGGCAGATTCTGCCGCTCGGACACACGGGCTACGGCGACAGCCCGTATCAGAGCTTTGGAGCCTTCGCCGGGAACCCGCTCTTGATTGACCTCGAGTTGCTGCAACAAGCGGGTTGGATCAAAGCGGACACTTTGGAGGCTGCCCCGGAGTTCAACTCTGACCTGGTGGATTACGGCTGGATGTACCTCTGGAAGTGGCCGATCCTGCGTGAGGCGGCGCAGACCTTCCGCGAGAACGCGACCGATGCCCAGAAAAAAGCCGTGGCAGACTGGCGAGCCGAAAACCGCCACTGGCTCGAAGATTACGCGCTGTTCATGGCCTGCAAGAACGCGCACGGCGGGAAGCCGTGGACGGATTGGAAGTCGGAACTGGTACGCCGCGACGTACAGGCTTTGGATGCGGCTCGAGTGGAGTACGCCAATGATTTGGAGCTGTACACGCTCGGCCAGTACTGGTTTTTTTCGCAGTGGAAATCAGTCCGGGAGTACGCGCACGGGAAAGGCATTCAGATCATCGGGGACATCCCGATTTTCGTGGCCCACGATTCAAGTGATGTCTGGGCGAATCAACGGCTGTTCCTGCTGAACCCGGACGGCAGCCCGAGCGTCGTGGCGGGCGTGCCACCGGATTACTTCAGCGTCACCGGGCAGCTCTGGGGCAACCCGCACTACCACTGGGAGATCATGGAAGCCGATGGTTTCCAGTGGTGGCTGCAACGCTTCTCTGAAACCTTCAAAGTCGTAGACATCGTGCGCGTGGATCACTTCCGTGGCTTCGAGGCGTACTGGGAGGTACCGTGGCCCAGTGAAAACGCGATTCAGGGGCGCTGGGTCAACGCGCCCGGCGTGGCGCTGTTCAACGCGGTCCGGGCGCATTTCGGAGACCTGGCAATTATCGCCGAGGACCTTGGCGTCATCACCCCGGCGGTCGAGGCGCTCCGCGACGGCTTCAACCTGCCGGGCATGAAAATCCTGCAATTCGCCTTTTACGGTGACGAGACCGACGCCTTCCTACCGCGCAACTACCTGGAGAATTGCGTCGTGTACACCGGCACACACGACAACGACACGACGCTGGGCTGGTGGAAGTCGGAACCCCAAGAGACGCACCACAAGGCTCAAGAATACCTGCACGCCTCCGGGGACGACATTGTGTGGGATCTCATCCGGGCGGCCTGGAATTCTAGGGCCGTCATGTCGCTCGCGCCGTTGCAGGATTTGTTGGTGTTGGACACCGAGGCGCGCATGAACCTGCCGGGGAGTCTGGGCGGCACGAACTGGGGCTGGCGGTACGACAGTGATGTATTGACCGACGAGCTGGCAGAGAAGTTGAAGGCATTGACGGTCTCGAGCGGGCGGTGAAAGTCGCGGCTTTTCAAACCCCTCACCTGCCCGGTCAGCTCAAGTGGCGCTTGGAAGAATTAACGGGGCAATTATTTGAGTGTGACGCGGCAGATGTGAACATCGCCGTCTTCCCTGAATGTCATCTCACCGGCTATGTCCTCGAGCCTGACCGGATTGCACTGCACGCGCTGACGCTCGAAGGCGCGGGCTTGAAGGCTGCACTGGCAGCGACTCGGGAATCGCATGTCACCGCCATTCTGGGCTTTCTCGAGCGGGATGGGAGGCGTTTTTTCAATACAGCCGCCGTGGTTCGTTCGGGCGAGCTGTTGGGATGCTACCGAAAGATTCACACCAACGAAAGGGCGCTCAGCCCTGGAACGGAGCTGCCGATTTTTGTGGCAGCCGGGACCCGATTCGGGGTCAACATCTGCAACGATGCCAACCACCCCGAGCTGGCGTTGCGGACCGCCAGAGCTGGGGCGCAGATTCTGCTGTACCCGCTCAACAATTTCTTGCCGCGAGCCGTGGCTGAAACCTGGCGACCGAAAAGCCCCGCCAACCTGGCGGCTCGAGCCTTGGAAACCGGGTGCTGGACTGTCTCGAGCGATGTCGTGGGTGAGGCGAACGACTGGCTGGGTTACGGCTGCACAGTCATCGTTTCGCCGCAGGGTGAAATTGTGGCTCGAGTGCCGGAGGGTGAAGCGGGAGTCGTGATCGCTGCGATCGCTCAGGACTCAGCAGGCTTTGGCAAACTTCAGGGATGACCACACCCGCCCCGCCTGAGGCGCTCATTTTGACGGCTCGCATGGAGACAGTCGCCTTTGAGCGATTCGATTCGCAGCGCCGGACGTTCTTCCCGCCAGAACGCAATTTTCTCTCCGCACACATCACGCTGTTTCATCACCTGCCCGGCGAGGAACTGCAAGAGGTCACGACTCGGCTGGGGGAGATTGCGGCTCGCACGCCCGCGCTGACCGTCGAGGTCACGGGTCTGCGGTTTCTCGGGCGCGGCGTGGCGTACCACCTCAGCAGCTCGCGGCTCGAGGCGGTGCGGGCGAGTCTCGCGGCGGACTGGCGGGGTTGGCTCACCCATCAGGACCGCAGCGGTTTCAAACCGCACGTCACAGTGCAAAATAAGGTCGCACCCGCTGAGGCCAGGGAAACGCTGGCGCTCCTGGGGGCGAGATTTTCCCCGTGGTCGTTCACGGTGACGGGACTGGAACTGTGGCGGTATCTGGGCGGCCCCTGGGAGCCGCTCGAGACGTACCTGTTTCAAGGAAAGTGAAATTTATTCTGGGTTTTTCGAGTTGCAGCCGAGATGCCTTCAATGAGTAAACGAAATCCGTATGACAACCCGGCTCGAGATTCCAACTGCGGCAAACCTTCTAACGCCCTCGGAAATCTGCAAGCCGCGAGATTCATCGCGGGCTATGACTCATGCTCGAGATTGGCCTTGAATGCTCGCAGCAAATCTGTTGACTACGCGCCCCTCGAGTTGCCGCTCAGACCGCGGCGCTCATGCCGCCATCGAAATTAATCGCGCAGCCACTCAGAAACGCGGCCCGTTCCGAGACCAGGAAGGCCACGAAATCTGCGAACTCCTGCGCCTTGCCGACCCGCCCGAGCGGAATGTTGCTCTCCCTGGGTAGGTTCGCGTAAATCTGCTCTAACGGCACGCCGGTGCTGGCGCTCCGCCGCACCCACTGATCGGATTCCACCAGTCCGATCATCACGGCGTTGACGCGGATGTTGTCGGCTCCCAAGTCCTTCGACATGGCTTTGGTGAGCGCCATGCCCGCCGCCCGTGACACGCTCGAGGGCATGGACGACGCGCCGGGCGTCTTGCCGCCGGTCGCCAGAATATTCAGGATGCTACCGCCCCCGGCGGCCCGTAGGTGCGGCGTGACCAGCCGCGACAGGCGAATCGCGGCGTGGAATTTCAGGTCCAAGTCGTCCCCCCAGGCGGCATCGTCTATCTTCTCAAACGGCAGCGCGGCGGCGCGTCCGGCGTTGTTGACGAGGGCGTCAATTCGTCCGAAACGCTCCAAGGTTCTGGCCAGCAAATTCTCGAGGTGATTGAGTTGTGTCACGTCGGTCTGCACCGCTAGCACCTGCCCGCCCTGTCCCTGCGAACCAGCCTGCGAGCCGCTGAGCTGCGCGATTTCAGCGGTGCGTTGCGTCAGCTTCTCCAGGTTGCGGGCGCAAATCACGACGTTGGCTCCCTCGAGCGCCAGGGTGCGAGCGGCGGCCGCGCCGAGTCCGTCGCTGCTGCCGGTGACGATAACTGTTTTGCCGTTCAAACCGAGTTCCATGTCCTACCTCCGCATTTCGGTCCAGCCGTGTTCACGAAGCCACTTCGACGATTCCTGGGCGCATTCGTTCCCAGCGCACCCGTTCGCGCTCCTCGAGTTCAATGCCGACCAGTTTCAGCAAACCGTCCAAGTCGTCCCAGAGCATCGCGGGCAGGTTCAATACCTCGGCGCGGGAAAGGCTGGCGCTCTGGTCTTCTAATTCCGGTTGATCGTCGGTTTCCAAGACGGTGATCTGGACGTGTTCCTCTTGGCGGTTGACGCCGATCGTGCTGTCGCGCTCCCCCAAGAGCAGCACCGCCTCGTGTGCGCCGTGCCAGCGGTGGTACAGGTGACTCGAGCGGTTCAGTCCGGCCGTGCCCATAGTCGTGGAGAGGCGGTTGGTGCGTCCGCTCTCCAACCAATTCATCAATTCGCACAGCGGCTCGAGGGCGTGCTTTAACGGGTTGGTGCAGGTCAGGCGGAGCGCTGAGGTCAGCCCCAAATCCAGCTCTAGGTTCCCCATGACCTGCCACAGTTCCGGGAGCCGGGCCGGGGTTTCGCCTCTGGAGAGCTGGCGCAGGGCTTCCTCGCCGTACCCGTCCGGAATGAAGCGCACGTACCGCATGGCGGCTATTCTAACCTCAGACTTTGGTCGCGTTTTCAGTGACCGGTGATGTTCAGGCGCTTGCCCTTGTCGGCGTACATCGCCCGGTCCGCCTCTTTCATCACCGAGTCCAACTCCCGATTCTCCAGCGCGGCCCAGCCCGCCGAGATATCTGGGAAGCTGTCCCTGACCCGCTCGAGGAGATCGCGCAGATTGGCGGTTGGGTGGTGCAGGCTGACGAATTCGTCCCCGCCGACCCGGTACAGGGTTTCGGTGATGATTGCCTGCGCCTTGAAGGCCGCGACGAATTTCAACAGGTGGGCGTCTCCGGCGTGATGCCCGAGGCGGTCGTTAACGCGTTTCAAGCCGTTGACATCCCACATGCAGAGCAAGCCAGCGCCGTTGAGCACTGGAAAATCGGTTTCTAACGCGAAGCGATTTCCCAGTTTGGTGAGCGGGTCAGTCAACGCCATCGTCTTGAGTTGCGCTTGCGTGCGGTCCACGTCTCCGATCAGCCGATGCACCAGGCTGCCAGAGAAGGCCGTCCCGGCCAGAATCGTCCAGCCGACCACGGCCTGTTCCAGCGTGCCAGGTTTGAAGATCAGCACCGGAATGGACAGCAGCAACGTCAGCAAGCTGCCGCGCCACCCCCAGAGCATGGCCACGAATAGGGTCGGTAGGCTGCTGATCGCCAGGGTGGCGAAGCTCGTGTTGAAATCCCCGCTCGAGATCAACAGCGGCGTGACCACGATCACACCGGCCATGGCCACGCCCGCACCGATCTCGGCCCGCCGCCAGAAGACTGTGCGGCACAGAATCATCCAGACCAGCATCCCGGTAATATGCGTCAGGTTGCGATCCCACCACGGGCCGCTGTCGGGCATGAAGGCGTACAGCAGCAAACTGCTGCCCGTACCGACAAACATGATCCACCAGATCAGGCGAGTGAATTGCGCCTGCAACGCCTGCCGTGCCATCCCTTGCACCTCTCCTCGACTTCTGTCAAGCAGTGTACGAGACGACGCCATCGGCGGCTGGCACTTACGCACACACCCAGCCTCAAACGCAGAAAACAGCGTCTAGGAGAGAACAAATTCTACTCGAGGATTCAGGGCAGCATCGTCAGGTTGGCGTATTTCAGCAGCAATTTCTTCGTCCCCACCCCACCCTCGAACGAGATCATCGCCTCGAGGCGGTCGCCCGTGCCGGTCGTGGCCAGCACCTTGCCCGCGCCGAACTTGGGGTGTTGCACCCGCTCGCCACCCTTGACGCTGGTGACCGCGCCGCCCGCCGCCTCGAGCTGGCGTTGCAGGGCGGGCGGGACTCTGGCCGGGTCCTCGCGGCTGCCATAGGGTTCGTTAAAAAGATTCACGGCCGCCACCAGATCGCTCGGGATGTCCTTCAGAAACCTCGAGTCTTCTGAGGGCATCGTTTTGCCGTAGACCTGGCGGGATTCCGCCATCGTCAACCACAGGCGTTCCATTGCCCGGGTGATCGCCACGTACAAGAGACGGCGCTCCTCTTCGATGCCGCCCGGTTCGGGGATGCTGGAGCGGTGCGGCAGCAAGCCCTCCTCCAGCCCGACCACGAAGACGTTTTCAAACTCCAAGCCCTTGGCGTTGTGCATTGTCATCATCGTGACGGCTTCCTCTGGGGTGTCCTTGTTATTGCGTTTCGTGCGGGCGTCGTCCACCGAGGATAGGAGCGCCGAATCGTCCAGGAACTCCTGGATCGTGCCGTGGTTCTCCGTGTCCCATTCGGCGGCCGCGTTCACCAACTCGTTTAAGTTTTCTAGGCGCTGCTCGGTTTCGTGCTTGGCGGTTTTCATTTCCGTTTGCAGCATGTCGCGGTAACCGCTGACATCTATGACCAGTTTGAAGAACTCCTCGGCGCTGTGTTCAGCCGCGTACTCGGAGAGTTCCAAGAGCAGCTTGCCGAACTCGGCGGCCTTATCGCCCCCTCGCTCCAAGATTTCGTCGCCCCGTACGAAGGCGGTCAGCAAACTCGTGTCGTTGGCTCGCGCCCAGGTCTCCAGCTTTTCCACGCTGGTATCGCCCACGCCGCGACGCGGGCGCTTCAGGGCGCGTTTCAGACTCAGATCGTCCAGCGTGTTGACGCTGATCCGGGCGTAACTGAGGATGTCCTTGATCTCCTGGCGGTCGTAGAAGGAAGTCCCGCCGATCAGCCGCGCCGGAATCTGCGAGCGCAGGAAGCGCTCTTCCAACACTCGAGACTGCGCGTTGGTGCGATACAGAATCGCCATGCGGCTGTAACTGACGCCCATGCCGTGCAAGTGCTCGATGCGGCTGGCCACGAACTCGGCTTCGGCGCGGTGATCCGGGGCGCGGTAGAAGCGCACCGGCTCGCCCTCCGGTTTCACGGGGCGCAGGATTTTCTCCAAGCGCTCCGCATTTTGCTCTATCAGCTTGTTGGCGATGTACAGCACGCGGGCGTTGCTGCGGTAATTCTCCTCGAGCCGGTAGATCGCGGCGTTCGGGTAATCGTTCTGGAAGTCCAGGATGTTCTGGATGTCGGCCCCACGAAACTTGTAAATACTGTTGTGAACCAGAATACCTTCAGCAAGGTAGGTGTGCGTTGGCTGCACCTCGAGATCGTACACTGGGCCGTCGTAGGGTTCTCGCTCGAGGCACTCGAGCGGTGCCTCGAGCAACTCCCCCCCCTGAGTCGTGAGCACTTGCATCCCGGAACGCAGGTGCGACAATGGGGTGAACGCATACATCACACCATTGACTTGCGCCCGACGTTGAATTTCCATCCCGCCTATTTCAGCGATGCGCTTGGCAATCTCGAGTGCTTCGGGGTACTCCTTACGGCTCATTTCGATGCGATACCCAGCTTTGCCTTTTCCGTTGTCTCGAACAGGCAACCCCTCGTCGCGCAGCCTCTGTGCAATGTCTTCCCGGTTGGAACACCACTGAATTCGGTGGTAACCCACAGGTCCGTTGCGGAAATCCTGAAACATCACGAGATTTAAACTTTGTCGTCGCGCCCCGTTCTGCGGACGGTGATGCGGAAATTCGGGGTGCAACTCGAGGTCGCGCATGAGACGCGCCGCTGCGCCCGAGGTGTCTAGGGTATCGAACAGCCGTTTCAGATGCGCCTCGGTCATTTTCAGGTTGCGACCAACACCGTGAAACAGGGCCATCGGCAAGCCGTACTTTGCGGCGAAGAAAGCTTCCTGAAACGCGGCTTCCTCGAGGGAATCGCAGACGCTTAAAATCCAGAGCTTGTCGGCGTGTTCCTGATTCATGCGTACCAGGAAACCGTGTTGGTCAGTGCGTTCATCCCCAGAACGCACGCTCTTGGTAAGACCAATTCGATACCCACGATCAGCGCGGTACATCAGGTACACGTAGTATTTGCCCGGTTGCATCGTCATCCGGGCCAGGGTCAAATGATGCGGTGTGCCGCGCAACGTCCGCCCGCCCGTCCGCAGGACGAAGAGATCCCCCTTGTAATGTCCTCGCTTCACGAACGAAACTTGACTCGGAATCAAAGTGCCAGATGCGCCCGTTCCCAACACCTGCTCGCCCTCAAGGATCGCCTCAATCGGTTTGCAGCCCGTCGGTGTCATGACTCGAGTTCCGATTGGGAGGCACTGATCTGGATCGCCGACGACCAATAAATTGCCATACTTTTCCGAAAGTAAGCGGGTCATCTCGTACTGGGCTTTGTTGGTGTCCTGATACTCGTCCACGTGAACGAAGACCGATTTGCTCTGGACCTTTTCCAAGATTTCCGGGTGGTCCCGGAATAGCTTCACGGTCAGCACCAACAGATCACCGAAGTCAATCGCGTTGACCCGCCGCATCCCGTTCTGATAGCGCCGGTAACCCTCCACGGCGACATCCCTGGGCATCCCTGCCATCCACTCGTCGCCCTCGCGCGCCATGTCCTCCGGCGTCCACAGATTGCTCTTGGCGCGGTCAATGATTCCGCGCAGGTAACGCGGGTTGTACTCCCCGGCACTCGGAATCCCCTCGAGCGCCGCCTTGATGACATCCAATTGGTCACCATCGTCGTAGATTACAAAGCCGCTTTTTAAGCCCACGAACTCGCCGTAGGCGCGCAAGATGCGGACCCCGGCGCTGTGAAAGGTCGTCACCCAGATCTGCTCGCCCTGCACACCGACGAGCTTCACGACGCGCTCTTTCATCTCGGCGGCCGCCTTGTTGGTGAAGGTCACGGCGAAGATCTCGTTCGGAAACACCCCGTGCGCTTCCATCAGGTGCGCGATCCGGCGCACGACCGTGGCCGTCTTGCCACTGCCCGCCCCGGCCACCACTAGGGCGGGTCCGTTCAAATGCAGCGCCGCCGCCCGCTGCGAGGGATTCAAATCATCCAGAACACTCGAGACTTCAGCCATGCCATACGCTCCCAGTCAAAACAGTCCGTCAACCTTGGACAGAAAAATTATTTGGTGATAACCCCACGATTCGGTTACGGGACGTGTGCCTCACCGGTACAACGTCTTGACTCGAGACATTCACCTGATTGTGCCGAATCGCAGTCTCTCCTCGTAAAACCTTGAACGTCTCCATTTCAAATCCAGGCTGTTATAGCCACTCACTTGGAGTAGTCCAAGATCTTTTAGAGGCGTATTTCCTGCTGGAGAAATACGCACTCGCTCGAGGAGTATATCGCTCGCCGAGTGGGATTACGACCCGAGCAGAATGGCTTGTCTCAGTTGATAACGGCCTGGTCCAACGAGTGGGGATTTACGTCACAGAGAGACTGGATTGACTTCAAACGTCAAGCTGACCACGCCGAACTCAGGCGCGTGTCTTTGAGCGGCGCAAAGGTGAGTTCTGACTCAGGCAGGAGGTAAGGTGGTCACGTACACTTTTGGCGATGATCGCCCCCTCGCTCCCGGCGAACGAAGCCGAGCGCCTGCTCGCCCTCGAGCGATACGAGACCGTGGACACCATGCCCGAGGCGTCGTTTGATCGCGTGGTGAATCTGGCGGCGCGGCTGCTAGAGGTACCGATCGCCCTGATTACGCTGATGGAACGCGACCGGCAGTGGTTCAAGGCCTGCTTTGGCACGGACCTCAGAGAGAACACGCGCGAGCTGAGTTTCTGTGGTCACACGATTTTGTTAGATGCCCCGATGGTCGTCCCGGACGCGCTCTTGGATGAGCGCTTCCGCGATAACCCGGTCGTCACCGGGCTGGGTATTCGCTTCTACGCCGGGTTGCCGCTTCGCACCTCGGACGGGTTTAATATCGGGACGCTCTGCGTCTACGATTTCGCACCGCACCCAGAAGGGCTGAGTGACCAAGCGCTGCAAACCCTGACTGATCTGGCAGCCGTCGTCATGGACAACTTCGAGGCGCGCCGCGTGGCAAAACGTGCCGCCTCCGCTGAAGCCGAAATCCGCCAGCTCCACGAGGCCCAAAAACGCTTCGTGTCCGATGTCTCCCACGAGTTACGTGCGCCGCTGACCGGGATTCGCGGCAACCTGCAACTGCTGCGTCGCTACCCCGACATGAGTTCAGCCGAGAGCCGCACCGCCCTGGAAGAGACGGCTCGAGAGGCAGAGCGCTTGACGCGCTTGATCGCCAATCTGCTGGCGCTGGCTCGAGGTGAGGGTCTGGAACCGCGTTCCGAACGGTTGAAGCTCCACGAGGTCATCCGCGAGGCGTTCAACGATGCCAGACACCTGAGCGGTGACACGACTGTCGTCGAACTACGGCAACTGGATGCCGTGAACTTCACTGGGGACAGCGACGGCTTGAAACAGCTTGCCATCATCTTGCTGGACAACGCGATCAAGTACACCCCGGCGGGTGGGCGGATCAGTTTGGAACTGCGCGATCTGGGGGCAGAGGTGGAGCTTCGGGTTTCCGACACCGGGATCGGCATTCCCACCGACCGCCTGGAACGGGTATTCGACCGCTTCTACCGCACCGCAGCCTCACGGGCCCGCGACCCTGGCGGCAGCGGCCTGGGCCTCTCTATTGCCCGGCAGATCGTCGAGGCGCACGGCGGGCGGATACGCCTCGAGAACGCACCGCAGCACGGCACGACGGCCGTAGTCAACTTGCCGCTGGTTGGGATGGCAGTTCCCGTCTGACCGCGCACCTGACAAACCCTTGACGAACCGGGCATGATACTTGTACCGATGTCCACCGTCCTGCTAATAGAAGACGAGGTTTCCGTGCGCGAAGCGGTGCGCTTTCACTTGGAGCGGGCCGGGTACGCGGTGCGCGCCGCAGGTACGGCCCTCGAGGGTTGGGACGGCCTAGCGGGCGCGGACGCCGTGGTGCTCGACTGGATGTTGCCCGACGAATCCGGGCTGTCGTGGCTGAAACGTATGCGGGCCACGCAGTTCGCGCCGACCCCGGTGCTGATGCTGACCGCCAGAGCCTCCGAGGTGGACCGCGTGGAGGGCCTGGACGCGGGCGCGGACGATTACCTGACCAAACCCTTCAGCGCCGCCGAACTAGCCGCCAGGGTCCGCGCCCTGCTGCGTCGCAGCGGCGGAGAGCGCACCAAGGGACTCGTGCGGGTCGGGAATCTGGAGTTGAACCTGGACGCGGGCAGTGCCGCCTACGCGGGCCGTGACCTGCACCTGACGCGCCGGGAGTTCGATCTCCTGGCATTCATGGCCTCTCATCCAGGAAGGGTCTACTCGCGCCAGGAACTCCTGGACAAGGTCTGGGGTGTGGACTTCATCGGCGGCGAGCGGACCGTGGATCAGCACGTGACGCAACTCAGGGCGCACCTAGACGACGACCCGACCCACCCGGCGTACTTGGAGACCGTGCGCGGCAAGGGCTACCGAATGCGAGCGCAGGAGTGAAAGGAGCGGGTCCATGCAACCGAGTCTAAAAACCGACGTGCTCGATTCGCTCTCCGAAGCCGTCGTCTGGCTCCGCGACGGCTGCGTGACCAAGCTCAACCGTACCGCCGAGGAGTTATTTGTCATCCCCAGCGAACGCGCCTCGGGCCGGGCGGCGATTGAAATTCTGCGCAACTTTCGCTTGGAACAGGTCGCCCTGCGCGGCGGCGAAATAGAGTTGGAGCTGAGCGGCAAGATCCTGCGGGCCAAAGGTGTCGAGGGCGGCTTGGTCCTCGAAGATATCACCCAGCAGCGTCGCCGCGAATCCGAGCTGCGCGAGGTCGTGGCGGTTCTCTCGCACGAGTTCCGCACGCCCGTCGCAGCCGTGAAATCCCTTTTGGAGGCGCTGGCCTTGGAACCCCCGCAGGAGCAGCGCCAACGCTTCGTGGAACTTAGCCTGCAAGAGGTGGAACGCCTGGTGCGCTTGGTGGAGGACCTGACGGTCGGTTTTCGCCCGCAAGCCGAACGCACCTTCCCGATTCTCGAGGCCTTCGAGCGGGTGCAACGCCTGACGAGCGAGGAGTTCGAGCGGCGCAGCATCAGCTTGGACGCGCACCTGGTCGGCGTGATCGTGCGCTGCGACCCGGACAAGCTGGTTCAGGTCTTCCTGAACCTGTTGGAAAACGCCGCCCGCCACGGCCCGAATCCGGGTACGATTCGCGTCACCGGAACCCTGGAGAACGGCTTCATGCGTGTGGGCGTGCTGGATCAGGGCGGGGCGCTCTCCGACTTCGAGCGCATCTTCGAGGCGCACCGTCGCGGGGCGCAATCACGCGGCAGCGGCATGGGTCTGTACGTGGTTCGCAGCATCGTCAACGCCTGGGGCGGACGCGTCACCGGGCGATACAACAGCGATGCGGGCGGCAACGAGTTTCAGTTCACCGTACCCGCCGCCTAAAGCGACCGCCCGACCAGGCAAAACAGACTCGAGACCGTAGACTGTAGTCAGCATCAAAACCAATCCAAGAACGCACCCCAAAAACGGAACGAGCTGAGAACGGTCCATCGAACCTCTTTTCAGCAGCCAGGAGCTACATGAGAGAGGCACTCGAGCGCGATCTGCGCATCCTCAGCGCGGACTTCATCCGCATGATTTCCCAGGTCGGTGAACAGGTCAGCCTGTCTGGGCAGGTCTTGATGGACAGCAAAATTGAATACGTCGAAGAGGTTCACGAGATGGACCGCCAGGTGGACGACCTGGAAGTCAAACTGGAAAGCGAGTGCCTGCGCGTGATCGCGCTGCACCAGCCGGTCGCCACCGACCTGCGCTTCGTGGCCGCGATTCTGAAATCCCTGAGCGATCTGGAACGCGTCGGCGATTACTCCGTTCACGTCGCCGACGATGCGCGCCTACTGGCAGACGAACCGCCATTAAAGCGTTACATCAACCTGGGGCAAATGATTCAAAAACTGAAAACCATGCTCGAGACGATTGCCCGTGCCTTCACCGAACGCGACGCAGCCGCCGCCCTGGAAGCCGCCCAGATGGACCAGGAGATAGACGACCTGTACGAGCAGATTCAACGCGAACTGGTCACCTACATGCTCGAGGACCCGCGCACGATCACCAAGGCGTTGGCGCTCCTGCGGGTTGGTCGGGCGCTGCAACGGATCGGGGATCACGTGGAGAACGTCTCGGATCGGTTGCGCTACTGGATGACCGGGGAGCGCGTGCCGAACGACCCACCGATGGCAGGCTAGGTCAACGCCCCGTCAGTTGGCTCGAGATTTCCTGGATCTCTTGGCTGAGGCGCTGTAACTCAGCGTGATTGCGGATCGCTTCCGCCGTCGCGCCCCGTCGTTCCAGCCACGCGGTTTTGAGACCATAAAGCATCCTGAGTTCCTCGAGCCTTGTGGACAGTGCGCCGCGCTTCAGGTCACTCTCGAGCGTCGAACGGTCTGGGGGAATGTCCCCATCGCTGTCCATCCCCAGCGCCTCGAGTTGATCTCGAGTCTGGCTCAATCGCTGCTGAGCCTTGGTGACTTCTTCTTTCGCCCAGTGATGCCAGTGTTCGCCCAGTTCCGGCAAGCCCAGCTCGTACTCCAAACGAGCCAGATACTTTTGCAGGTGCGCGTAGCGCTTTCCCAACGAGTCCGACGTTGGCTGATCTGGCAGCGACCGTTCAAATTCGTACCACTCTTTCAGTTCTGCCTCCGCGCTCCGATAAAACTTGAGTTCCGACGCGGTGGCATCCTGCCGTAACCTCTCGAGGGCAGCGAACTGCGCCTGGCAGGACTGCTCAGTTCGCTGATTCATTCGTGCCGCCGCTCATGGGTGGGGTACAAATCTCAAGATGCTTCCCGATGCGCTCCTTATAGACCTGCTTCGGGTACGCCGCGTACAGGACTTCGACCGGCTCACCGTCGGCACGCCCAGCACCCGAAAGCGCAAGGCAATTCCAGGGGACTCGAGGACATCAATTTTGAGGAACCGCATCCTCCCCTCAAACTCCTGCTCGAGTTCTGCTAGGGCGGGCGCAACGATTTTGCAGGGGCTTGTAATCCGGGGATGAGAACTGAACCACGCTCAGACCGTGTTGAATGCTTTCAGTCAGGGTTTGCTCGGTCACAGTGTCTCACATTCTAAGCTATGACCTGCTTGAGACAACAAAATTGTTGAGGTGAAACAAACTCGAGGCGCATTTTACGAAGAGAAAAAGCGCCTCCAGCGGACGTGATGACCGATGCTACTTGGTTTGTGCTGCGAGTCGCTTCACAGCCTCGTTCAACACGTTGTCCTGACCCGTCGCATATCCGCTCGAGAAATCAGTGATCGTGACATCCGGTGTGACTCGAGGGGGGAGCCAGATCAAACAACAGATTTCTTGCAATGCTGCATAAATACTGTCCCTCACGCAGTCACCTTTGCTTTCAACTTTACGACTGGATTCATGGGATCGGGAACAAAAGAGTATTCTCGAGTCCCACTCGAGAATGCCTGGATGCGAGAACGCAGTTTTGCAGGTGAGGGGTTTGATAATCGTGAACGTTACCCTGGCTTGGAATGAGCTTGAAAGTGAGTACTTATTTCATGTCCTCTATTGCTGCTTCAAGTTGATCGTCCCTGCCACTAGCCAAAGCCGTCGCATTAAGAGAAATCTTGATGTCGGGTTGGATTTTTAGTTCTGCGATGTCACCATCGAGTTCAAACTGCCGATGTGTAGACACATTGAGCATTGTTCCACTCGAAAGATAAAACGGATTCGCACTAACGCCGCCCCCACCGCGTGACGGTAGGCCAATGATGCGAGCACGTTTTACATGTTGCAACATCCCTGCGATGTTTTCGAGAGCGCTGAAGGTGCTTTCTGCAACGAGAACGCGTAATGGTTTATCCCAGAAAGCAGGTTTTCCCGTGAATAGAATTTCGTTTTTTTGGTCTGGTTGTGCATTTGTTTGATATGTTGAGACCCCGTTCGAATAGCTGTACGTAATGCTCTCTCCATTTTTGCCACGGTAGATGCGTCCCATAGTCTTAACGAAAGCGCCTACAATTTTGACTGCTGCGAACGGACTGCCACCATCGGCGAAACGGAGGTCGAGAATCATTCGTTTTACCCCGCGCTGGATGGCATCGAGAATTAATTGATGCACCGCTACGTCTGTAACGTCACTTGCAGCCACATTAGGAATTGCAATCATCACTGTCGTGGCATCAATATATCGCGCGCTAGGAGGCCAGCTTGTTTCTCTAACGGCTTGAAGATTCAACCTCTCTCGTGTTCCATCAACATGTCGAACAAGCATACCAATGGCTTCGGGACGTGATTCCGCTCGCTCGAGAGCATTATTAACTTCACTCGCTGTTCCGCTGACCCCGTTCACTTCAAGAACCTGATCCCCAAGTTGCGCTCGATTCGCCGCTGCGTTCGAACCAGGTTGCACAAAGCGGATCGTCACGGACGTATCATCCACCGCAGTCAAAAACCCGAAGCGCCGTGTGCGACGACTCGAGCCAACAGGCTCTTGCTTAGTTTCAATGCCGCTATTCATCGTCCAGAGGCGAAAGTGTGGATCGCCAATAGAATCAATGCGTTCAGCGAGAATTTGTTCGGCGACATTCGGAAAGCATGGGTCAGGACATCGCCGATCCAGATCGTTCTGAACGTCTGCTTGCCAATGTGTTAGATCAACGTTGTAGGGATTGACGTATTTTTCATTAACGATGCTACGGATTTCGGAGAAAAGCTGTTGTTTAGGTGAGTCGCCAGCTATTCCTACACCGACAAGAAGCGCCACCCCTCCGAGAAGGGGCAGCCAAGAGTTATAGGAATGGCGACGTATCCTAACCATTGCTTTTACGTGGTGCTGGGCATGGCTGTCCACGCTGACAGCGTTTTGGCGGCGGGTCACCTTCATAGCCAGGGTCAGTGCAGGTTGGTACACCAATGCAAGTTGCCAGCACGGTTGGTTGAGACGCTTGTGGCGTTGTGATCAATCCAATGCTAGAGATATAAATCAGACTCAGAACGACCGCTAAAAACTTTTTCATTTCATCTCCCTCTTCCAAACAGCAGTTTCCCTGCTGATACGGACGTTAATTCTCCATCCATAACGGAGGATAGGACTCGCTCGATCTGCTCAAGTTGAGTAATATGCTCCACTTTTTGTAGTTTTGGCACGAAGCCATAACGCCGCTTCAAATCTCGGCAGCTCTGCAAGAAGTGCTGCTTTTCAATCGCATCGGTGGATGCATCCCGAACTGCGAGTAGAATGAATGCTACGAATGCACCTGAAACAGGACGGAACCAGCAATTTCGACTGTGATAGGGCTTGAGCAATGCCTGCTGTAGAGCTTTTTGTTGTCCGCCGCCATCGCTTTTGAGAAAATCAGTGTCCCAATCAAATTGCTCGAGGACAAACCTAGCTGCTTGGATAGGCCTTAAGCCACTATTTCCATATACTTGGATAGGGCGGTGTCGAAGGTTGATGATGCAATTGGCCCCTGAAATTGAAACAGCTTCTACAGCATGTCGCCATCTTGCAGTAATTGCGAGTGACAGCGGTGTTAAAACAGTGAGTTTTTCTGCAACTTGCGCTACGACGTATGGCTCCAACGATAACCAGTGCGCCACAACTCTTCGCGTCATGTCGGCGAGGTCACCAGCGGCAACGGGAAGCAAATGGCACAGCGTTTCCATGGCTACGTTAAAGCCGAAAATGCGGTAATAAATCGGGAGCGACTCCAACTCCGACACGGTTGGCAACCGACTATGGGCACTCCCATAATCCCCTAATCGTAAAGAAAAGTACGCGGACCAAATGCGTTGCAACTGCCTTTCCCAACCATGTGACGTACGTAGCAAATCGTCCATTGAGACTTGGGCCAGCTCGAGATATTGTTCGATTTCTTGCACTTTGTCAGGACGTGTCTGTTGAGCCAGCAGGAGATGCTCAATTGCATAATCGAAATACCTTGCTTGGGGAGCAATCTCCGATAGGTCGTTAGTACCGGAATCTGTGGGCGGAAACCGCAATGTCCACTTGCGAAACAGGTCCGTTTTAGCTACTTGGGAATTAGATGTGTACAGATCGTAGTTGTCGAGGCAGCGTAGGGCTTCATTATCATCGCCTAGGGCAATTGCTACCTGAGATTTGGCGAATTGGGCACGTCCGGCCAACAGTTTTGTTGTTGATGGGTTTTCCAAGACCCGCTCAATTTGCTTTTGTGCTTCCAACGCGTCGGCCTCGAAAAAGTAAATGCGTGACAACTGATATTGAGAGGTACTGACCAAGTATCTCAATCCAACCACAGGAGCCAATAATTGAGCTTCAGCGGCGTGACGACGCGCTTCAGAAGGCTTTTCTGCTAGCAAAAACCCATCGGCTAAGATCGAATGAAGCCGGACCTCGATTTCAAGGGCAAAAGGCTCGATTGATTGCAACTGCTTGGTCTCAACAATCAAACCTTCGAGAACTGCCAAAAATGGTGTAGCAGCCACGCGTTGAGATTCTGAATTTCGCCAAGCGGCAAGTGTTCCAAGAATCGCAAGTTGTGCCTTAGCCATAATTCGTACTAAGCCAATTCCATCTCGAAGAGCGCGTTCCGCTAACTCGCCAGACTGCTGAAAGTCAGTATTAGTAAGCAACATGGCAGCTCGCAAAGTAGCAATCGCCGAATCCTGGGTAGTAAGAATTCGGACGAGAGACTCGCGTGGAATTTGGCAGATTTCGAGCTGCTCTCGATGCCAGTTTTCGTATAACTCTGGATTTTTTAAAAGGGCATCGTTCAACTCAAGCAATGAAATACTTGAACTACCCGCTCGAATTTCCATACGTTCACCCCACAGAAGAGTACAACAGTCCACTTTTATAATTTCGACACTTTTCCGACACTTCAGAAACGCAGAGCTAGCATTCGCGGCGTGCGATACAAACTATTTTACCCTTCACTAACAAAGCGTTTTGGCGCACATCGTTACGAAGAATTAATAGGATTTCTGTAAAAATTGCTGCGTGCCCTCAGAAAAGTGTCAGAGGGGTGTCGAGTGAACGGCTGTCCCCTCTGTTACTGTTTCTCAATAGTTGATTCACCTCACTACTTTTTACAGATCCATAAGACACTATCAGTGGTGAATTACTTGGGGTTTTGTCAGTTGACGTGTTGTTTGATTGTCTGGCGCAAGATTGCTTTACTTATCGGATAGGCTCTAAATATCTGGTCAGGTCGTAACGGGAGAAACAAATTATGCTGCTATTTGCACACTCCTCCATCCCGTCCACTCACTTCGAGCAGCCGTTCACACGCCAGCCCTCCTTCCTGCATCAGGACGTGTGCTGTGAAGAAACCCTCTCGCTACTGAAACTCAAAGCCGCACAATGCGTTGTGCTGACAAGCAACCCCTGCCCGTGTTATCTCGAGACGATTCTGGATTTGAAACCCAGAGCGTTGCTGGGAAGCTGGGATGCGTTGTGGTCCGAGGCGCTCGAGGTAGTACAAAGGGGTGAAGCGTACTTCAGTGTTCCGACGCAACGTGATGTGCTGACGAAATCCGAACGCGAGGTGCTACGGCTGATCGCCCTGGGTTTTGAGGCGAAGGGAATGGCACGAAGATTGGGCAAGAGTCCTGGCACGATTAGCGTTCAGATCAGAGGCGTATACAGCAAACTCCGTGCTGCATACCCACAGTTCACCTTAGAGAATCACGTGCAGCTAACGCACTTCTGGCGTGGGCAGTGGCATCTGCTCGAGGCGGCGTATACCCGATATTAGGTATTTGTTTTTGGGGATATGCAAGGTAGAACCTAATAATTACGATACTCGAGACCAAAGGAGGTCAAGATGATCAGAGAATTGACGGTAGATGAAGCACTCGAGGTTATGGGGGGCTGGGAAGATGCCGAATGTCATACCTATGGTACTTTGGCGGATAGTAGTGTCGAGAAAGCTTACTTTGATGGGGAATTCGGCATTTCTGCTACTTCTGTAAATGTTAGCGCAAAAGGCTCAGCAAGTTCGAATGGAAAAGTCAAATTCGAAGGGAACTATGGTATAGAAGTTAACGGTTTAACTATTCAAACGCCTAGTCTCGTAAATGTTAATATTAGCGCGAGCGAAGCAGCATATTCGACCTACAGGGCCGGAGAGCGTGCTGGTTACAACTCTGCTACACCAAAAAGATCTCCGTATTGCTGATTTCTGATTGGGGACTTAACAGTCCCCAATTTAAACTATGGACATTTATTTAACTGGAGATTTCATAAAGATCATCTCAGCGATAGTCCTCTATGCGATTTTGAAAACATTTATAAAAATAAAAAAACAACATGTGAATCCAAGGGCTTATTTTATAGTTTCAATCTATGGTTTACTTTGTGGAGAACTGATAAACGTAATTCAAAATGATTTTTCAGTAGATAAAAATCTTGAAATCGGTAAACTTTTTTCTCTATTATTTATAGCTCCAGTTACCGAAGAGATCATTTTTCGACGAATAATTTTAGTTCTGCTTGAAAAAAAAATGAATTTGATTTTATCTATACTTTTCTCGTCTCTCTTATTCACATTATTACATCCGAGCATAAGCTTATCTGTTTATTTAGTAGTTTTTTCTTCATCTTTGATCTTTTCATTAATTTATCTAAAGTATGGATTGTTTTCATCAATTATTTGTCACGCGGTAGCAAATTTTATAGCAATTATTTTTGTATAGATGGAATCTATGTTTTTAACTTCGGAGCAAATAAATGAAAAATTATAATGTTCGTTTGCAGGAGAGTAAAAACAATTGTGGACTAGCCGCTATAGGCTCTGTGGCTACTTTTTATGGACTCAGTATACCTGAAACACATTTGAGAGAGAGTTCGGGGATTTCATCGAAAGGCACGTCAATACTGGGACTTCAACAATCAGCCAGAAAACTCGGTCTCGAGGCAAAAGTCTTGTCGGCGGATCTCGAGGATTTAGCCTCCTTGCCATCTCTGCCCGTGTTACCTCGAGACGATACTGGATTTGAAACCCAGAGCGTTGCTGGGAAGCTGGGATACGTTGTGGTCTGAAGCGCTCGAGGTGGTGCAAAGAGGTGAAGCGTATTTCAGTGTTCCGACGCAGCGTGACGTGTTGACGAAATCTGAACGCGAGGTATTGCGGTTGATCGCGCTGGGTTTTGAGGCGAAGGGAATGGCGCGAAAACTGGGCAAGAGTCCTGGGACGATTAGCGTTCAGATCAGAGGCGTGTACAGCAAACTCCGTGCTGCATACCCGCAATTCGCCTTAGAGAATCACGTGCAGCTAACGCACTTCTGGCGGGGGCAGTGGCATTTGCTCGAGGCCACGTATACCCGATATTAGGTATTTGGTTTTGGGGATGTGCTCGGTAAAGCTGATGATTACGATACTCGAGACCAAAGGAGGTCAAGATGATTAGAGAGTTGATGGCAGATGAAGCGCTCGAGGTTATGGGGGGCAGATGCACATCGCATCGTACTTACCTTTTACCAAATGGATTGACAGGGGGATATGGGATCAAGGCAACTACAACAGGTGATCCAATGCCTACCGTTACAATCACATCATACGGTCCGAATGGTGTTGTTGCCACGCCAAACTCAACTGTTGTTATAAAAACAGAATGGGTCTCGGGAAGCGAAATGGCAAAAGATATGTATATGAATGATAAGTTTCGAAATGACTACGGCTATTCGAATCTACCGTGCGATACGGCTATAGACTAGCTTTAGAAAGGAGCTCCGAATTAGGATTTTATAATTCGGAGCTAAAAATGATTTTTAAAGAATTTAACAAGTATCAGATTCTACTACTTCTAATAAGTCTCTCTTCTCTTTTCTTTGTTTTTGGTGATCTTTTAATTTTTTTAACTTTATTTTTTGGGGCGACTGTTTTATTTATTAAAAAACCAGAGTTAAATTTTAAGAGCATACTCAATGTGTTTGGGCTTACGGTTCTGTTTTTCTTTGCTGTCATTACGATTAAAACGATTGAAGTCGGATTTCTTCCACACAAAATAAATTTTTATTTTTCAAAAGATTTATCCTATTACTCTATCTTCAGAATCATTTTGTTTTCTCCAATTGGTGAAGAATTATTTTATAGAGAAACTTTATATGAAAATTTTCTTTTAAAAATAATTAAAACCTCTCCTGTGACAGCAAGTATTTTATCATCGATCTTATTTTGCTGCGCTCATTTTCATCTTGGGGGAATTGACTTACTCAATACGTTTTTTTCAGGGTTATTTTTCTGCTACATAAGAAGTAAATTCGGACTATTACAGTGTATAACTTGCCATTTTTTATTTAACTTTCTTTCTTTAATTATTTTTATCAATTAAAAATAATTTTGAAACTTTTCTATAATTGAAGATAAATATTCAGTAAAAGCTGCCTTTGTTCAAAGGAAACCATGAAGACGTATATTCAAGAAAACATGATGGACTGCGGCATAGTCTGTTTGCGTTCAATATTAAATTATTTCGGTAAAACCTTCCATAACAGCATACTGCGGGACGCTGGGGTTGTCTCCTCATCAGGCACTTCTGTTTATGGGCTTTTCAGCGCAGCCAAAAAACTCGGTCTCGAGGCAAAAGTCTTATCAGCGGATCTCGAGGATTTACCCTCATTACCATCTCTGCCGGTGATCCTGCACTGGGATAACAATCATTACGTGGTGCTGTGGAAGCTTCGCACCGCTCGAGGTCAAACGAAAGCCTTGATCGGTGATCCCGCCGATGGACGCAACCGTTGGATGCCGCTGGCAGAAGTGGGACGGCACTGGACGGGGAAACTCTTGTGGTGTCAGCCGGGCGTGGATTTCGTGCGCGGTAATTTCAGTGGGAAGCGTGGCGTGGCGGGATTGCTGGCACACTTGCAGCATTTCAAAGGCTCCTGGGGCAGTTTGCTCGAGGTCGGCCTTGGGACCCTCGTGCTGACGCTGTTGGGATTGGGTGCGCCGCTGTTGTCGCAGGTGCTGTTCGACCGCGTACTGACCTTCCGCGAGGAGATGCTGCTGCCGTACCTGCTGGGAGCCATTTTCATCCTCAGTGGTTTTCAACTGGTGTTCACGGCGGTGCGCGGTGTCATCTCGAGCCACCTTTCCATGCGCTTGGATTACCGCTTGCATCTGGGGTATCTGAATCACCTGATGCGCTTGCCGATGCGTCAACACGAATCGCGGTTGGTCGGAGATTTGTTGCAGCGCTTCAGTGACCTGTCCACGGTGCGAACGGTGCTGAGCAGTTTGATGATTGGCGTGCCTTCGGCGGTCTTTTCTCTGATTCTCAGTACCGTGCTGCTGGTGATGTACAACCCGTCTCTGGCGCTGGTGGCCAGCATCAACATCCCGCTGCAACTCTTGTATCTGCTGATTCTCGCGCCGCAACTACGGGAGAACTCGAGGCGAGCCATGAAGAAAAGTGGCGAGGTGCAGAGCTTCGTCTTGGGGTCATTGGAGGGACTCAGCACCGTGAAGGCATTGCGGGCGGAGGGCTGGGCTTTGGAGCGGGGACGGCAGCAGGTGAGCGGCTTGATGGATTTTGGCTGGCGCGGTCTGATGCTGAACACCTGGGGGACATCGGTATTTGGATTGTTGGGTAACGTCAGTTCCCTGTTCACAATGTGGTACGGCGCGACGCAGGTTTTGCAGCTCAACCTCAGCGTCGGGCAACTCGTGGCGGCGAACGCGTTGATGGGCAGTGCCCTAGGCGCGTTTTCGACGCTGACCAGCTCGGTGCTTTCCGTGCAAGACGGCGTGGTCGCCTCGGACCGCTTGGCGGAAATCTTAGAGGTCGAACAGGAGAGCACCAAGGGTATTCGCAGTTTGCCGCCGCTCAGGAGTGGACTCGAGGTCAGCGGCTTGCGATTCGGGTATTTTTCGGAGCGTCCGTTTCTCAAAGACGTGTCATTCGCGCTCCCCAAAGGTTCTTACTCGGCGCTCCTCGGCGCGAACGGCGGTGGCAAGAGCACGCTCGCGGCGATGCTTTGCAAGATGCTCGAGCCGGACGCAGGACGCATGATCTGGGATGGCATCGCCTACGCTGATGCCAGTGCTGAGGCGGTGCGTGAGCGGGTGCTGTACGTGCGTCAGGAAGTGCCCGTGTTTTACGCCTCATTGCGGGAGAACATCGCGCTCGGTGCGGATTTGGAGGATGCCGAACTCTGGCGGGCGCTCGAGGATGTCGGGTTGGACGGCGTGGCGCGGCGGTTACCGGATGGGCTGGAAACCACCATCGGTGGCGAGACGCTGCACAAATTTTCCACGGGTGAACGTCAGATGCTTGGCTTGGTCAGGGCTTTGGTGTCTACAGCCGACCTGGTAATCTTGGACGAACCGACCGCGACTCTGGACTTAGAACGCGAGCAGCGTGTGCTGCGGGTTTTGACTGCTCTGAAAGGGCGGAAAACGCTCTTGGTCGTCACGCACCGACCGGCGCTGATGGAACCCGCCGATCAGATTTTGCATTTGGTGGACGGTGAGATCCGCGTCGAATCCCGGCTCCCGGTCCTGACAGCGCTTCCGATCCTCGAGGGGTTGCGGGCGTGAACCGGTCCTTATCCGAACGCCGGTTTGAATGGCATCGCCCGTTGTGGAACGGGACCCACCTGACGGTCTGGGTGCTCATCGGTTTGGCGGGTGCAGCCATCGTCTGGGCATCCGTCGCCAAGGTGCAGGTGTACGCCCTCGTGCAAGGGCGCTTGGAGCCGAAGGGCAACATGGTGAAGATGGACACGGGTTTCGGCGGGCGGGTACTCGAGGTGCGCGTCAAACCTTGGGATCGTGTCCGCAAAGGCGATGTGCTGGTGGTCCTGGACGCTGCGGGCGTGGATGCCAAGGACAGCGCGGCGCAACTCGAGAAAGTGGGGATTGAACGCCGTCAGGCGGCGCAGGCGTTGGAACTGGCACAGGTGGATGTGGTGCAAGATCGGCGCTTGTTCCAACAGCAAAAAACCTTGTACGACCTCGGGGCAATCCCGCGCAACGACTTCGAGACGGCTCAGGTGAATCTAGAGAAGGCGCGATTGACGGTGCAGCAAAACAAGACGCGCCTCAGTGCAGCTTTGCTCGAGGAACGGCGGTTGGGGCAGCGCCAGCGCATCGTGGAGGTCGCACCGGTTTCGGGGCAGGTGGCCTCGCTGAGCGTTGAGCAGCCTGGAACGGTTATCTCCGCAGGCTCGAGACTGGCCGAGATCGTCCCGGACGGTGTGCCATTAGTGCTGCGCGGTTTCGTGGCGGAGGCGGATCGTCCGAAGTTGCGAGGTGGCGCAGTGACCGAGGTCAGTTGGAGCGCGTATCCACGTCAGAAATATGGGTTCACGGCGGGGCGCGTCACAGGGATTTCACCCGTGAGTTCCAACCGCTACGAGGTCCTGATCGGGTTTGATCGGCTCGAGTTGCGCGGAGATTTCGGCACTCGCCCGCTGCTGCCGGGTATGACGGCCGAAGCTCGAGCGATCGCCACCACGAAGACAGCCTTGGCGATGCTCTGGGACTGGGTGCGGGGCGTCAACCCGTGGGACTGAGACATCGTGCTTGCTCTGTCGTGATGTTCTCTTGATTCAAAAGATACCGATCCGTGCGTGCTCAACTCCACAAACAGCGAACTAAAACCCTGTCTGGAACATGGGACAGCCTTCAGCGTGGGCGACGCGAAACAATAGGGATTGAACTTTTGATTTGAGTCCTGAGACTCGTATCAGGACTGTAAAACTTTAGCGAGTATGAGTAGTACAAATCTTTGACAATCAATCTGTCACATCGAAAAGCCCTGTCCTCTGAGCGACCATAACCCTCGAGTGATAACCTGTGACGTTTCTGTGACGCACAGATTGCTAACTTCGTGGCAGAGAGACAACCAGTTCTGTTACGAGGGGGGCGGAGAGGACTGGCATCTTCAGACGCGAGGGAGAGGCTCGGGTCAAGTTCAAGAAAACGTAATAAGTCAGCAGCCAACTTGCGCTCGAGAAACTGAGTCAAAGCGGATGGGTCAACAGTGGTCTTCGATCACTGCTTTTCACATGTGTCGCCTCGCGGAGCGCAGCTTGGTTCAACTTCACGATACACAGGGAGATGTATGCAGTATAACTGGCAGCCCAAAACTTGGCAGTGGTTAGCGCTCTCGAGCCTGATGACAGTAGTTTTCACGGCTTGTCCCAGCCCGGTTCAGGAAGCGTCGTTCTCTGTGACCGGACAGGCGTTCGGGGAAAGTTTCGTGGATGGCAGCCAAATCCAACCGCTCGAGGCGAGCGTCAAAAACCTGAGCGATTTTGCGGGGAAGCCACCCGACGTTTCGTTCAACATCAGCGCCGACCTGGATTTTGTCAGTCTTGATAGTGCGCTTTACGACTGCGCGACACCCAGCCAGGTCTTGCTGCTTTGCACCGCCAAGGATGGCGCGAAGCTCGAGGGGCAAACGCAGGTCAGTTTGAAACCCGTGTTCGATCTGGCGTACAAAGACTCGTTCGTGACCACCTCGAGTCTGCCAGGCTTGCGCCCGCAAGGCGGTAGATTGATCGGACTTGCGATGAGCATCAGCAGTCCAGCCCTGGCTGCCCCGATTAGTTTCACCTCGCGCACTGTGACGGCTTCTACGACCAATTTTGATCTGATGATCGGTAAGTCGGTTTCCAAACCGTTTATTTTGGGAACCAACGGTGGTTCGGGCGAGTTCACACTGACCGCCAGCCTGATCGGAACGGCCCTCTCCGGTTACGTGAAGATTCAGGACCCGCCGCTGCCCGCCGGTTACAGCTATGACATCGTTGCCACGAACACCAACAATCCCGCTTGGACCTGTGTTGCTGCCCTATTTTTGCAAAAGGGCATTTCCTGCACTTTGAAGCCACCCGTTACCTTACCGAGCGGTGGAGTTTACCCGCCGATCAAAGTAACGGTCAAGATGGACTCGAGCGTCACGACCGCCTCACAACTGAACTGCTCTTACGTTTTGCCAAACCTCGGTGAGCTGAACGCCACGAAGACCAACAACAATCAGGGACCAGCACCGTACACGGTGCCTTGCACACCGTACACACCGATTCGTACTGATCTGGCAATCACCAAGACACAGATTGCCCCAGTCACTGATCCCGCAAACTCGTTTTACTGGGGATTGCCCGGCAAGTACAAGATTGTTGTTAGCAACAACACGCTGCCCGCGCAGGCCGTGGCGGGGCCGTTCACTGTGACGGATGTGCTGAGTAGTACGCCGACGGGAACCGTGATCGCCTTCACGCAAGATCTAGCTGATATTTTTCTGGCCGCCGACGGTTGGACAATCACTGAACCCGAGCCAGGCATTTTTATTCCCGTTAATAGCAACGGCTGGTACTGCCTGCAAGGAACGTATCCAAATCTGACCTGCAAGCATCCCGGACCCATTGCTGCGGGTGGAACGCTCCCACCATTGATTCTCGGCGTCAAGCTGAAACCATCCAGCCCAGCGCTCGCCAACAGCGAAGACAACTGCGTGTCACTTCCAAACGACGCTAACAATCTGAACAACCAGAGTTGCGTCACAAGTCAGAACCAGGCACTTGAACCGTTCGACGTGAAAATCACCAAAAGCCTGACCGCTCCAGCCGCCGGTCCCACACCGGGCAGCATCGTCAATTACGCGCTACTAGTACAAAACATCGGTGGTGCGGACGCGGCCGGGCCGCTCACGGTCACCGACACCCTGCCAGGAGCCTTCGTCAGCGCCACGGTCACAACCTCCCCAGCGAACGCCGCCACGTGCAGCGTAGCTTTTCCGACCCTCACCTGCGTCTCGAGCGGTTCGCTGCCTGCCGGGGCCAGTTTTACCGTCAACGTATCTGCGACCAGTAGCGCCACCGCGACAGGAACCGTCACCAACACTGCGAGCGTCTCGAGTTACTTCAACGCCTATGATTCGAGCCTTCTGAACAACACCTCGAGCGTTCCCGTGACGTTCGCATCACTGATTAACCTGAACCGTGCCGAGTCGGTGGTCCAAGCCGCCAATGGCGATTTTGTTGTGGTCGGCTCGAGCGATTCTACGACGCGAGGGAAGCAATTCGCCGTGCGACGGTACGCCTCCGATGGTACGACCGTGCTCTGGACGAAGATAGAAGATTTTAGTGCTGTTGACGATACCGCTCTGGATGTCGCTCTGGATAGCGCTGGTGACATTATCGTGGTTGGAAGAGCAAACCTCACCTCTCTAGGGTCTTGCGACACCCAGGCGATTTTAACGAAGTATGACTCGAGCGGCCTGACTGTGGCGGGCTTTCCAAAGTACGTAGGGACAACCACCGATTCCAAGTACGATTACTTCTCGAGCGTTGCCGTTGATTCACAAAAGAGAATTGTCACTGGCGGATCTGATGCAGAGGTTGACTACCAGAACTGTGGCGGGCAGAACGAGAGTCGTTTTGTGCTGCATCGCTTTACGGGCGCAGGTCTCGCCGACCCCAGTTTCAACACGAGCGGACGGGTAGAGAGTGACGTTGCCACAGTACTTGGGCATTCATCTTCATATGGCGCTTTTGTGGGTGACGTACTGGTTGACGAATCAAATGATGCTTACAAGATCTATGCGGCTGGCAGCACCCCGAACGATCAACGATTGCGAGCCTTCGCGATCGCTCGCTATGGGACGACGGGTGCGTTAGACACGGCTTGGGGAACGGTTGGCAGCACACCCGGAGTCGGTGTGATTGAAACCAACATCAGTAACGGGGCTATCAACCTGACCACGCCTGACCAAGACAGTGTCATCCGAGAAATTGGCATTCAGAACACGCCAACTGGTAAGCGCTTGGTGGCTACTGGCTTTGATTGCGGCATCAATGACTGCTCTGATGGAGTTCAAGCCGTTAGAAGCTGTGTCGTAACGCGTTACACGACGAACAACGGTGCCCTGGATGGAACCTTTGGCTCGAGCGGAGCCGTGAGTTTTGGCGCTTCAAATTCAACCGGTGGCGCAGAATGTAATGCCATGACCATCAACCTCAGCACCAACGAAATCGCGGTCAGCGGGAGCAGTTACAACTTGACCACGGGTACGGATTACATGCTTAGAAAAATTGGCTTAAATGGCGTCCTTGGGACGCTGTACGGCGGTGATAATCCGAACGCGTATGGAAGTTCAGTGCTCCCGGTAACGGCTCCTCGAGCCGACCGGAGTTACGGGGTGTTCTGGACGAGTCTGGGCACGAGTGCGGGAAGCGTCATATCTGTTGGGTACAGCGATAAAGACGTGAATGACAAGGATGAATGGGTCGTTAAAGGGTACTGAGCCACCGCGGCAGAATCCACGAAACCTCATTTAGATCAGTCAGCGCGACAGTCGCGCTGACTGATCTTTTGTAAACCATTTCTCTGAGCTGCGATCATAGTCTTTGCCTCCAGACCTGACACCCTGGGAACCTTTCCCCACTACCCTTCATCCAACCCTCAGTTCATGGGTCTCGAGGGGCGGGTTCAGCGCTCTCGAGCGAGGAGGCAGGGTGAAACCATTCGCACCGCGTCAGTACACTTTTGAGGATGCCGCGCATCTGTTGCGCCGGGCTGGGTTCGCGGGTTCCGTCGCTGAGGTGAAAGCTTTGCAGGCGCTCGGACCGCAACTAGCCGTGGAGCGCCTGCTGTACTTCTCCGAGGACGATGGCACGCAAGACAATCCCTTCGATTTGCCGGGTGTGTTCGCCGGGCAAGAAGATGGCAATAAAGCGGCGGGCATGGCTCGAGGGATGCTGCCAGGCTGGTGGTTGTACCGTCTGGCGCATACGACGCAACCCTTGAAGGAGAAGCTGACGCTGTTCTGGCACGGGCATTTCGCCACGGAGTTGCAGAAGGTGGACAACGCCTTTGCCATGCGTCAACAGAATGACCTCTTTCGCACGCTGGGCTTGGGACGATTTGAGGCGTTGACCCAGGCGCTCTCCAAGAACCCGGCGATGCTGCGCTACTTGGACAACAACAAGAACGTCAAGGGCAAACCAAACGAGAATTATGCTCGAGAACTGATGGAACTGTTCACGCTGGGCGTTCACGGCGGCTACACGGAAAAGGACATCCAGGAGAGCGCCAGAGCTTTCACCGGCTGGACCTTCCAGGGTGGGAATCAGAACAAACCGGCTGAGTTGGAGCGGTATATGAACCCGCTCTATACCTTCCGCAAGGATCAGTTCGACGCGGGGCAAAAAACCTATTTGGGGCAGACCGGCAATTTTACCGGCGAGGACATCGTGCGGATCGCCTGCGCTCATCCCAGCACCGCCAGGTTTATCCTCACCAAGCTCTGGAGGTTCTTCGTCAATGACACGGTTTCTGACGAGCTGCTAAATGGGTTGGTCGGTGTCTGGAACGATAGTCAGGGCGAGATCGCGGTGATCCTCCGAACAGTCTTCACCAGCGAGGAGTTCTACGCCAGCCGCAACCGCCACACCGTCATCAAATCCCCAACTGAGTATCTGATCGGCATGTTGCGTGCCGCGCAGACCAAACTCGCGCCGGAACAATGCTCGGCGCTGTTTGGGTCTTTACGCGTCATGGGGCAAGCCCTGTTCAACCCACCGAACGTCAAAGGCTGGGACGGTGGCTCGAGCTGGGTCTCGGACACGGCGCTGTTAAACCGATTGAACCTGTGCGGCGCGGTTTCGCAAGCCAAACTTCCCGCCAACGTGGAAAAGGGCAAGCAGGCTCCGCCGACCGCTATGACCCTTCCCATCGGCTCGAGCGTCACTGAAACGATAGACCTGCTGGGATTGACCTTCCTCGGCGAGAAACCCGAAGGAGCTTTGCGCCGCACCCTCGAGACCTTCTCCGGCGGCAAGAACACGCCGGACGTGGTGCGAGGCTTGACGTATCTGGTGCTGGCCAGCCCGCAGTATCACCTCGCTTGAAGGCAACTCTAGCTAAGGTAAGGTCAAGGGCGAAAAGCTCCAACCGCCTCAGGCGTCAGTCCTCGAGAACCTCAAGAGCAGGGCAGGCGCGGGGAACTTGCCACTACGAAGTTCAAAAAACCAAGGCACCGTTGTTGACTTTGAAGTTGCTCTTAGCAGGAAGCTAGGAGCTAGGAGCTTTCCATGAATAGACGCAACTTTCTACAAACCTCGTTTTTTGGTCTGGCGGCGGGCATGGGGATGCCGGGCTTCTTGGAGCGAACCGCGAGGGCGGCGGGCGGCAAGGGCAAGATTCTGGTCGTGGTGCAGATGAGTGGCGGGAACGACGGGTTGAACACACTCGTGCCGTTCACCAATGGAGCGTATTACGCGGCCCGACCCGTGATCGGGATCAGCAAGAAGGACGTGCTGCCGGTATCCGCCGATTTTGGTTTCAATCCGGGACTGAAACCGTGGATGAATCTTTGGGATGCCGGGGAACTGGCGGTCGTGCAGGGTATCGGCTATCCGAACCCGAACCGCAGCCATTTCGAGAGCATGGCGATCTGGCACAGCGCCGACCCAGGGGCGAAGGAAACCGAGGGCTGGATCGGCAAGCTCGCGGAGCAATGGGGCGACCCGTTCTGCGCCACGAATTTTGGCAGCATCACGCCGCTGGCGCTTCGCAGCAGCGAGGTCATCCTGCCAAGCATTGACAGCGTGGACCGCTTCCAGTTGAAACTGGAGCCGAAACTGGATGCCGCTTACCGCGACCTGCTGTCGCAACCCGTGGAGGGCTACAGCGACAAGGGCAAGACCGATCTGCTGCGCCGCAACACGATGCAGATGCTCGAGAACACGGCGCGGGTCCAGAAGAGCGTTTCCAAGTACAAACCGGGCGGAGTTTACCCGGACAAGAACGGGCTGGCGGCGAACCTGCGCGACGTGGCGCGGCTGATTTCCGCCGATCTGGGTTTGCGGGTCTACTACGTGTCCCTGGGCGGTTTCGACACGCACGCCGGGCAGCCCGACGATCACCCAAAGCTGCTGACAGCCCTCTCGAGCGCGTTGACGGCTTTCCGAGCCGACCTGACCGCGCAGGGCCGGGCGGACGACGTGATGGTGCTGGGTTTCAGCGAGTTCGGGCGACGCTTGACGGAGAACGCCAGCGCCGGAACCGATCACGGCAAGGCCAGTATGATGTTCGCCATTGGAAAGGGCGTCAAGGGCGGCTTGCACGGAACCGCGCCGGACCTCGAGAAATTGGACGACGGCGATCCGAGGTTCACGACCGATTTTCGCGGCGTCTACGGCGAGGCGCTGGACAAGTGGTTGGGCGTGCCCAGCCGGGCTGTCCTGGGCGCGAGTTTCAACGCGGTGAATTTCTTACGGTGACCTAAAACTCTGACATTAGTCAACCTCGAGAATGCTGCTGAAATTGATTCTCGAGGTTGCACTATTTTTGCGGGTTTCGGGATGGGCGTTCTCGAGATGGGGCCGGGTTTGGCTTGCCAGACCCCCTGCGAGATCTTGGTTGCGTCTCATGAGGACGGGTCGCTCCGGCCCGTCTTTTTTCGCGCCGACAAACTCGGTAAACTCGGGCCGTGCCAACCAGACGCTTCACGCGAACCGCTCGAGTAAAAAATGGACTCGAGCCACCTCGAGCCATCGTTTTTGTGTCAAAACGAGGTGAGCTGTGGCCCTGACCGTCCCCTCGAGTCCGGGTGATCTTCGGCGCGGACGGCGCTCGAGGGCGTGGCGCGACACGCTGATCGCCTACGCGTTCATGGCTCCGGTCTTGCTGGCGAAGGCGCTGTTCACGTTCTGGCCCATCATTTTTGGGGTGTTTCTGGCGTTCACGGAGTACAACGTGATCGCTGCGCCAAAGTGGATTGGCTTACGAAATTTTGAAGAGCTGTTCGGGTTGGGTCAGTTCGCTGGGCGCGGACCGGACCGAGATTTCTGGTACGGGTTGACGAATAGCCTGAAGTACATCGCGGTCGTCCCAATCATTCAGTTCCTCAGCATCGGCATGGCCATGTTGGTCAACCGTCAGTTACCCGGCATCGCCCTGTTTCGCACGATGTATTACGTTCCGGTCGTGACGAGCTTTGCGGTCGTGGGACTGATCTGGGGCTGGATGTACAACCAGTACGGCCCGGTCAATTACATCCTGACGACGCTGGGCTTGATGGACCCGAAGCACCCGACGGGCTTGCTGAACAACCCCGCGACCGCCCTGCTGTCCGTGATGTTCGTGACGGTCTGGAAGGGCTTGGGGTATTACATGGTGCTGTACCTGGCGGGCTTGCAGAACATTGATCGCACTTTGGAAGAGGCGGCCGTGATTGATGGCGCGAACCGCTGGGAGGTCTTCTGGAATGTGACCTTGCCGGGTTTGCGCCCGACGATTCTGGTGTGCAGCTTGCTCAGCACGGTCAGCGCGATCAAGGTCTTCGAGGAGATTTACACCATGACCCAGGGCGGCCCGGCGGGCAGCACCTTCACGGCTTTATTCTTCGTGTACAACAAATCCTTTGGTGATTTCCGCTTCGGTTACGCGGCCGCCGCCGGGTTGGTCGTGGCGGCCGTCAGCCTCGTGCTGGGACTGATCAACTTCCGCCTGACGAGAGGGGGGAGAGCATCGTGACCGATTCAAGCTCGAGCGATCTGGTGCTGGCTGGGCAGATGCGGGCCCGGAAGCGCCAGCGGCAACTTCTGAGCAACACCGTTGTTTACGCGGTGCTAATCCTGATCGCGGCGGTCAGCATCTATCCGTTCCTGTGGACGGTTCGCACCAGCTTCACCACCGAGGGTGGCCTGTTCGAGTTCCCGCCGTCACTGCTCCCGAATCAACCCGGCATTCGTAACTTCCTGGATGTCTTCAACCTCGTCCCGATTGGACGGCAAATCCTCAACAGCCTGATCATCTGCTTCTTCGGCGTCGGTGGCAGCGTGCTGTTCGCCACGCTCGGGGCGTACCCGTTGGCAAAGATGCGCTTTCCGGGGCGGGATTTCATCTTTTACGCCATTCTAGCCACGCTGGTCTTACCGAACGAGGCGGGTCTGATCGTCAATTTCATCACCGTGAAAACGCTGGGCTTACTGCAAAGCGACCTCGGGAAGTACGCCGCCATCGTCATTCCCGGTCTGGGCAACGTTGCCGGGCTGTTCCTAATGCGCCAAGCGTACCTCAGCATCCCGCTAGAACTGCTCGAGGCGGCCCGCATGGACGGCGCGAGCGAACTGACCGTTTGGCGGCGAATCATGCTGCCGTTGACGCTGCCGACGATCGCCGCGTTCAGTATCCTGCAATTCGTCGCGTTCTGGAACACCTTCCTGTGGCCGATCATCGTGATCGGCAGCGACCGCCAACTCTACCCGTTGAGTGCGGGACTGCTGGATTTGAGCGGTGCCTTTTCCACCAATACCAGAGCCGTCAGTGCGGGCGCGGTCATCGCCACGATTCCGATCATCCTGGTCTTCCTGTTCTTCCAGCGGTACTTCATGCGCGGTCTCGAGGGGGCGGTCAAGGGTTGAGTTCTGGAAAGTACTGAGTGCTTTAGAACGAAATATCTCCCAGGTAAAACTGAGATCATCAGTCGAAACTCTAGCCGAATGTACGTCGTCGTACACGGATTCGCTTCGATCCAAGATTTGAACATGGCGTACATCTAAGACCGGGATGTACTTAAGCCATGAACGCAACTCGAGGGACCGGGGCAAGTTCTGTGTCTCGAGTTGCGAGTTGACTCACAGCGGACAGGCTCCAGATCCGGCACAGTCCAGAGATGGACGTGATTTGGGTGGCCGCCGCGTACGCGGCCGGGTGGCTTGGCGCTCGTGTTGGGCTGCCGCCGCTCGTGGGGTATCTGGCGGCGGGTTTCGGGCTGTACCTGACGGGTGTCCGAGCTGATGATGCCCTGCATCACCTGGCGGAGACTGGTGTCTGGCTCCTGCTGTTCAGTGTCGGTTTGAAACTCCGCGTTCAGAACCTGTTACAACCCGAGGTGATCGGTGTCGGCGGTGTGCATCTGATCGTCTCGAGTGTGGCGATGCTGGTGGTCTTCGGGGGTTTGTTGGGCTTTACGAACGGGGTTTTCATCGCGGTCGGGCTAGCGTTTTCCAGTACCGTGCTGGCGATTAAATTGCTCGAGGATCGGCGCGAGCTGAATAGTTATCACGGTCGAATCGCTGTGGGTATCCTGGTACTTCAGGACCTCGTGGCGATAGGCTTACTTTTTTTCACGGGCGCGAAGCAACCAACGATTTGGGCATTAGGCTTTCTGGCGTTGCCTCTGCTGCGACCCGTGGCGCTGTGGCTGCTCTCCAAAAGCGGCTACGACGAACTCTTGCTGATGTTCGGTTTAACCCTGGCATTGGCGGGCGGGAGCCTAGCGCAACTCGTCGGGATCTCCTCGGAGTTGGGCGCGTTGTTAGTCGGCGCGACGCTCTCTGGTCATCCGCGCACTCGAGAACTCTCCGGATTGCTGTGGGGTTTGAAGGAGGCCTACCTGGTCGCGTTCTTCCTAACGATTGGGCTGGGCGGGCTACCGCCACTGCAACTGCTTCCATGGGGAGCGCTGATGCTGGCTGTGCTGCCGCTTCAGGGCTTGCTGTTCTTCACGCTCTTCACCCGGTTCGGGTTGCGGGCCCGCACGGCCTTCGTGACCGCTCTGGCGCTCAGCAGTTACGGCGAGTTCGCGCTGATCGTCGTCGCGCCCCTGATCGCCACCGGGACGCTCGAGGCCGGTTGGGCGAGCCTGCTCGGGGTGGTGATCGCGGTTTCGCTCGGCATTACCGCGCCATTAAACGCGAGCGTTCACCGTCTGTACGGTCGCCTGGAGCGGTGGCTGATTCGCTTCGAGCGCAAAAGTGACCATCCTGATAGTGAACCGACGGGACTGGGCGAGGCGGGCTGGCTGGTGGTCGGCATGGGCCGCACGGGCGGCGCGGCGTACAAGAGTCTCGAGGCATCCGGGGCGCAGGTCGTGGGACTCGACAACGACCCGGAGAAACTGGAACGACACACCGCCAAGGGCAGAACCGTCCTCTACGGCGACGCCGAGGACCCGGAGCTGTGGAATCGCCTCGAGTTGGGACAGTTACAGGGCGTGATCGTGACCGCGCCAGACCTGGAAGCCCGTGTACGGTCGCTCGAGGGGCTGAGACGGCGCGGGTTCACGGGGAAGCTCGCTACGGTCAGTCACCGCGTTGAAGAAGAACCTATTTTGGAGCGAGCCGGGGCGACACTGTTGTTCCGACCGTTCTCTGAAGCGGGCGAATTGCTGGCGGAACGTGCCTTGACCTCGAGCCTGTGAGTGCAACCCGTATGCTCAAAGCCTGATGATCGGCGATCTCGAGAGCGGGCTGAGGAACGCAGGTATCAATGCGCCGACTGAGATCTTTTGTCAGATCCGACCGAATCCCGAGTCATCATCCCAGAAGATGCTCTACCTCGAGTCGTCGCGCGGCACGAGTTTGCTATTCGTGCTGATCTGTCTCGGCATGGTGGGTTTCATCATCCTCGGGGCGCTTTGGGGCGCGTTTTACGCGTTCGTCTCGGGGGTCGTGCTGATCGGGCAGATTCTCTATTTTGAGGTCTTTCAACCGAGAGCGCTCGAGGTGATCCTCAAACCGCACTCGAATGAATTGCTGTGGACTTGCACGTATTTGACGCGCCGGTTTACGCGGCGCAAAAGAATAGATTGTTTCGATTCGCTGGAACTTCGGTACGTGACTGACTGGCGCGGGCGTATGGCGGGCGAGTGCCAGTTGTTTATTACTTCAACGCACGAGCGCCTGCCGGTCGTGGTCCCATCCACGTGGAGCCGTGAGGAGCTGCTGGAGTTGGGGAAAACGATCAAAGGATTTCTAGGCTGGCAGAGGTAGCACCAGCCTTTAGTTAAGGCTCGAGCCTTTGCAGACTGGTCTGATGGTTGATTTCGCCACGCTTCGGATTCTGTTCTGGATTGCGGTGGGGCTGGTTGTCACGTACTTCGGGTGTTTTACTCGATCGGGACGAGACTTCATGTGGTCAGTTCTCGAGTTTAATCCGTCCCAGCGCAGGATCTTTGGAACTCGAGTAACCTACGATGCTCGCCTTATTTTTAGGGCTAGTCATCTACCGAATGTTCGTTCCCACAACCTAAACCTTTGTTTATCTTGGCTCGAGCGGTGACGAAAGCCTGCAACGTGTTTGAACCGATGAAGCCCTCGAGCCTGGCGCGGTAATCTACACGTCATGAATCTCGAGATCAACGCCTCGAATCGTGCCTGGGATGTCATCGTCGTCGGCGGTGGAACTGCTGGAGCTATCGCTGGGATTGCCGCTGCCAGGGCGGGCGCGAACACCCTGGTCGTGGAAGCCCTGGGCAGTCTGGGCGGCAGCGGCACGAACGCGCAGGTCACACCGCTGATGCGCAATGTCTCATCCGGCGTGAACCTGAACCAGGGCATCACGAACGAATTGAAAACCCGGCTGATCGCTAGGGGAGACGGCGCGGTGGACGCGAACAACAACGACAACTGGTTCAACCCCGAGGGCATGAAGTACGTCCTGGAACGAATGCTGGTGGAATCCGGGGCTGAGCTGCTGTATCACACGCATTTCGTGACCCCAATTTTCCTCAAAGAAACGCGAACATTGGAATCGGTCGTGGTTCACAATAAGGATGGGTTAACCAGTTTGCCCGCTCGAGCCTTCGTAGATGCCACGGGTGACGCGGACGTGGCGGTACGCGCCGGTGCGCCGTTCGACGCGGGCGAGGCTGAGACGGGACTCCATCAGTCCATGAGCTTGCGCTTCATCATGGGCGGCGTGGACCTGACGCGATTGTGCGCGTTTCTGGCGCGGCACGGGCAAGCCCAGGAATCGGAGCGGTTCATGCACTTCTGGATGGTCTGGGGCAAGAACGCGAGCCTCGAGGGGCTGTTCCGGCAGGGTGTGGAGGACGGGTTATTGCTCGAGCGAGACGGCGATTACTTCCAGGGCTTCAGCGTGCCGGGAATGCCGGGCTGCGTCAGCTTCAACTGCCCGCGCTTAGACGCCGACATCAACGATGGCGCGGACGCTTGGACGCTGTCTCGCGCTCAGGTGGACGGCAAGGTGGCGATAGACCGTTTGCTCTATTTCTTGCGCGCCCGTTTCGAGGGCTTCGAACACGCGTTTATCGCGGGCTACGCCCCGATGGTTGGCGTGCGCGAGACGCGGCGGATTCGCGGCGAGTATATCCTGACCTTAGAGGACATCCTGACCTGCCAGACCTTCCCGGACGCGATCTGCCGCAACCACTACCCGGTGGACATTCACACGCCCAGGGGCAAGAAGCTGTACCACGAACGATCCGGCGACCTGCCATACTTCAAGCCCGATGCCTTCCACGAGATCCCGTTTCGCAGCCTGATCCCGCAAGGAATAGATAACCTGCTCGTGCCGGGACGTTGCGCCTCTGCCACCTTCGAGGCGCAGAGCGCGATCAGAGTTCAGCAGAACTGTCACAGCATGGGCGAGGCGGCGGGATTGGCGGCGGCGTGGATGGCGGGGCGACAGATCGGCGCTCGAGGCGTGGACGGCGCGGCGTTGCGCGAGGCATTGAAGGCGCAGGGCGCGTACCTGTGAGGCTGTGAACCTGTGACTCGAGGGGTACAGAGAGGCTGACCCATTGGAGTTCGTGCGCTAGGTCTTGCATCTTCTCCAGGTTGACGTATCAATTCCAGCTTCCGCCTTCCACGACGACCACTCGAGCGAGGACGAGTTTGAAGTTCACACCCGCCTGTACGGGGATGTTGAACGCGGCGTGCGACTCGAGGGGCGCTCCGGGATTGACCCCAACACCGGGTACGTCAATCAAGAACGCACGCGAGCCATCCTGTACGGGGTGAGTGATTTCATCCTCGAGTTGGAAACGGTGGACGGCGTGTTCCAGGGCAGCTACGCGGAACTGACCGTGACCGCCTCGGAACCCACCACCGCTCGCATCCTCGGGACTTTCAAAGCAAGCTTCTCGAGACCATGATCCCACGCCTCAAGCCGTTCATCCCCCATTGAAGGCTGAATTGACGAATTGCTTGGTGGCGACCTCGAATTCGACGCCCCAATGGTCACTACCACCATCGCACACCACGTATGGTTCGGATCGCCAAGCCGAATCGCTCCGTTTTGGAAAGAGATTGACGTAGATGATCTGGCGTCCACCCGCGACGAAACCCGCGTACTGACGATAAAAACCGTTCAGCGGCAGCCTGAGCTGATTCAGGCTGCGTTTGAACGCTGGGAGCCGCGCCTCCATGTCCCCAATCTGTTGACTCGAGGGTGTCCACTGCGCGGAAACTCGTTCTGGAGCGGCTCTCGAGCATTGGTTCAGGAGGCCCTTAGCTGAGCTGCCTTTGAGGAGGACACCGAATTCTTGCCAACTTGGTTTTTGCCAAACTGGCGCGGCCTGAGCCGTCAGGGTGAGGCACAACACGAAAAGCAGCATTCGCATTCTGGGATGTTATTGCAGGATCGTCCTAGGTTCGTGAAAGTCTGAGGTGTGACGCGCGATGACCGGCTCGTAACATCCCAATCAAACCGTCTCGAGCCGGTCAGCAACGGTAACTCGCTGCGCTCGTCCCCTCATCCGCGCCCCGCACGGCCTCTCCCGTGCAAGCAAGACGTTGTGCCGAAGGCACACAAGCAAGACGTTGTGCCGAAGGCACACAAGCAAGACTGGAAGAGGTGCAAGAACGTTCACGCTCGAGGGTAGAGCGCTCAATCCCCGACGGGCACAGCCGCGAAGTCCACGCCCAGGGTCTCGAGGGTCTTGCGAATTCCAGCCGCGTCTATTCCGGCTTGGCGGTGCAGGCTACCCACCTCGGCTTGGTCCATGAAGTGATCCGGGATACCCAGGACGCGCACCTCTGGCTTCAAGTCCTTCCGCGCCAGATGCTCCAAAACCGCGCTCCCGAAGCCGCCCATGACGGTGTTGTCTTCCACGGTGATGATCGTGCGAGCGCTGCGGGCGATCTCCTCAAGCATAGTGGTATCCAAGGGTTTCACGAAGCGAGCGTTGACGACGCCGACGTTGCTCGTGTTCTTGACCGCCTCGAGCGCGTACTCCAGGGCTTTGCCCGCGGCCAGGATCACGATGTCGTTGCCGGGAATCAAGCGCTCCCAGGTTCCCCAGGCGATCTCGGGCCAGACGCCCTCGGGAACGGGTTTGACCGCGCCGCGCGGGTAACGAATGGCGATCGGACCGTGCAAGGAGAGGGCGTGTTTCATCATCGCACGCAGCTCGAAGGCGTCTTTTGGTAAGGCAATCTGTACGTTCGGCACGAGGCGCAGGTAACTCAGATCGAACACGCCGTGGTGCGTCGGGCCGTCCGCGCCGACCACCCCGGCGCGGTCAATCGCAAACAGCACGTCCAAGTTCTCAATCGCAATGTCGTGAATCAGTTGATCGAAACCGCGTTGCAGGAAGGTGCTGTAAATCGCGACAATCGGCTTCATGCCGCGCAGCGCCATGCCCGCTGCGGCTGTGACTGCCACTTCCTCGGCGATGCCGGTGTCCAGGTAGCGATCCGGGTGCTTGTGGGCGAACTCGGTCAGTCCCGATCCCTCACGCATGGCTGGGGTAATCATGTAAATATCGCGGCGCTGGTCCACCAGTTCTATGGACGCATCCCCAAAGGCGTTGCTCCAGGTGTAACCCTTCGCGCCCTCCTCTGGAAACTCGAGGTCAAACTTGGACGGGCTATGCCAGTAAATCGGGTTTTGTTCCGCGACCTCCATACCTTTACCCTTGCGGGTCACGACGTGCAGTACAGTTGGCCCCTCTAGCTCCTTGATGCGCTCCAAGAGATACACGAGTTCCTTGACGTTGTGCCCGTCCACCGGCCCGACGTAGCGAAGGTTGAGCGCCGTGAACGGGTTCTTGCTGTGCGGGTCAAAGAAGGTGCGGGCGGCGTCCTTGGCGCGAGTAATCATCTTCTCCAAGGGTTTGGAGAACCGCCCGACGAGTTTCTTGCCGGAGGCTTCGGCGCTCTGGAACCACTTCTGGACTTGTAGGGTGCGAAAGTAATTGTTGAGTGCGCCGACGTTTTCAGAGATGCTCATTTCGTTGTCGTTCAGCACGATCAGCATCTTGGATTGCTTGTAACCAATATTGTTCAGCGCCGCCAAGGCCATGCCGCCCGTCAGCGCCCCATCCCCGATAACCGGGATGACGTGATAATCCTCGCCCATCGCGTCGCGCGCCAAGGCCATGCCAAACGCGTTCGCTAGACTGGTGCTGGCGTGTCCGACAGTGATCGCGTCGTGCGGCGACTCGGAAACTTTGGTGAACCCAGACAGCCCGCCCTCTTTTTTGATCGTGTCCATTAAGGATTTGCGTCCGGTCAGAATCTTGTGGCCGTAGGCTTGATGCCCGACATCCCAGAGGATTCGGTCCTTCGGACTATTGAACACGTAATGCAACGCCACCGTCAGCTCCACAGTCCCTAAGCTCGAGGCGAGATGCAGGCCGCCCCGTGAGCAGACGCGGATGATCTCGGCGCGAACCTCGTCGGAGAGCACTGGCAGCTCGTCCACGGAGAGTTTTTTCAGATCGTCCGGGCTGTCCACCGAATCCAGCAGGGTGTGGGCTGTCGTTGTCATACGGTCCTCAGATTATTGCGGTTTGCGTTTGAAGTTGTAGTCCACCAACACCAATCCCTCGCGGGTCTGGACTTCACCGACGTACGGCACGAAGCGAATCCGTTGATTTTCCACGACCGGTCTGAACTGCGGCTTGGCGGCGTCGGCCGGACTCAGATCCAGGTACTCGAGGCGGTTGTCGCGCAGGATCAGGAAGGTGTCGTACTCCACGGTGCCGACCTTGAACTTGTCTTTGCTGGCGACGCGAAAGATATAGGTGTACTTGATGCGGCGCTCGCCCTCGCGGGTGACGAGCTTGGCGGTCGTTTCGCCGCTCCAGGTCTTGCCGACCGCCAGTGTGTTCTCTGGCGGGTACTCCTGCACGGGCGTGTCGTAGATGAACTGGTAGAACTCCGGCGCACCCTCGACCCAGAGCTTGACGCCACTGGCATCGAACTCGCGGTAATACAGGCGCTCCGTGCCGCGACCCTCGAAATGAACGGCCGTCAGGATTCTGGATTGTACACTCGCGGGACCCTCGATTTTGACCGTGTACGGCACGGTCGCCAGCGATTCCTCCGGCTTCAAGTACGCCCAGGCCAAGCCGCTCTGACTGGGGTAATAGGAGACCTGATCGGCACTGACGCTAGTGTTGACGCGTCCCGGAGCCTGCGGTTGGCAAGCCGAGAAAAGCAGGGCTAACCCAACGAGGGGCAAGAGTGTTGAAGCGGAACGTGCGACCCGGTACATACCAACCTCCACGAACCAAAGTTTAGGGACTCACCGCCCCGTTCGCCAGTGACGAACATCAGTTTGGCCGTCCTGCATGAGAAAGAATCGGCGAATTGCCCAAGTGAGTTTATCCCAAAGCTATACTCACGAACGTGTCCGACACCATCCAACGCCTTCTGGAAAGGCTGAGCGCTTTTCCGAACCGGGCCAGCGCCACGCGACTCGAGCGGGACGCCTTCGATGCGTTGAGCCTCGAGTTGCAAGGGCTGAACCTGGAACCGAAGGTGACGCATTTCACCAGTCCGAACACGTACTCCTGGGACGTGATCGGGGCGGCGCTGCTGATTGGCTCCGGCGCGTTGAGCGCCCCTGGAAATCTGACGCTGGGCTTTGCGCTGGCAGCTCTGGGAATGAGTTGGTTCCACTGCCATTTCAGCGGCTTGCCACACCCGCTCGAGGCATTCGTGCCGAGATACCCGTCGCAGAATCTCCAGGCTTCATTCGGGAGTGGGTCACGTCACCTGATCGTGATGGCGCACGTGGACACTGCGCGGAGCGCCTTTCTGTACAATCCCTCGAGTGTCGGACGGTTCCGACAGACCTTCGTGCTGAATGCAGTTCTAGCGTACCTAACCCCGTGCCTGATCGTGCTCGAGGCGATTCTTCAGGGCCTCACGCTCCCCTCGAGCCTGCTGCGCGTCCCGCTGGCTCTCGTCGGGCTGTACTTCCTGGCGAACGCCGCGTTGTTCCTGCACCGCGAACACGCAGCTCCCTTAGTCAACGGCGCGAACGACAACGCCAGCGGCGTCGCGGCGGCCATTGCCTTGACTGAGCGCCTGTACGCCCAACCGATCAACGCTCGCGTGACGCTGCTGCTGACCGGCTGCGAGGAGGTCGGCGCTCGAGGGGCAGCGCACTTTGTCAAAACTCTGACGGCGAATTTGGAGACGTTGGTGTTGAACCTGGACAACGTCGGCGCAGGGGACCTGCATTACGCGACCGGCGAGGGGATGCTCCAGTACCACCCATACGACCCGCACGTCATCAACCTCGCCTCGAGCATCGCCCAGACTCAAGCCGCTTACCCCCTCGAGTATCGGCTGGCGTACTTCGACACCTTAGCTTTTATGTTGAACGCCATTCCGTGCTTGACGCTGATCGCCTTAAAAGAGGGTCGCATCCCGAACTGGCACTGGCCCAGCGACACCTTAGAAAACGTGGACCTGACCGCCGTGGGTCGCGCCGCCAGTTTTGCCGAGGCGCTGGCTCGAGCTTGGGCGGGGGATGCGGTGAAATCCGCTTGACAGACCAGTGGGTAGCCCTTAGGATTCCATAGCCCTTCGCGGGGTGAGATGTTTGGGGTTGTTGCCGATGTAGCTCAGCGGTAGAGCAGCCGATTCGTAATCGGCAGGTCGTCAGTTCAAATCTGACCATCGGCTCCAGGAAATAACCCCGTCAATGACGGGGTTTTCTTATATCAGGACGACTGTCAATCCTTCAGCTTTAGCAGCAACAGCTTGATCGCTATCGCTGGTGTAAAACTCAATTTGTGCTATTGGTATTTTAGCGACTCGAGCAATAGTCAACGCCGTAGCAATCTGCATGGCGTCATAAGCGCGGAGTTTGTATGTCAGCAATGAGCGTTTAGCATCGGTATAGGTGTCTGTGTTAGAGGCGATCAAATCATATTGGGTCTTGAGATGAGCCTCGAATACCGCCACAGCTTGTAGTACATCTGCTGCGCTGAACGCTTTGCCGCGCTCTTTGAGTCTGAAGGCTGAAATGACTTCGATTTGAGTTAAGGCACTGGTGAAAATTCGCTGGCTCGAGTTCAAAAGCGTTACGACTGCCGCTGATCCTGATTCGTTGGGGTCGTACCGTTTCACCAGCCCTGAACTGTCAAAGTAAATCGCCATGAACGCTCACCGGGAACGATCCTCGAGGATCGCCTGCGTCAATCCCAAATGGCGCTTGCCAATCTTTTTTAAGTGCGTGTCGAACATGGCTCGAGCCTCGAGTCGTGTGGTTTCGCCTGCCTGAGGCACAACCAAATCCTGAGCGATGAGCGCATTTAGAACAGGCTCTATCTCTTCGGGTAACGCCTCGAGCGCTTCGCGGATGATATCTGCTTCGCTGCGCCCTGAGCTTTTCGCTAGGCGCTTGACTTTCGCCTCGTGTTGTGGCGCGATATAGATTTGCTTGCGAATCATCGTCATACATCACCCTCATCCGGGAGTTCTGGTGGATAAACAGCAGAACTCTGCTCAGTGAGGCGTTAAAAACGCAACCCGCTTTAAATCCCGACTGCGATTTTCTATCTCGAGCCATGAAAAAAACCGCCCCAAGTGGGGCGGTTCGCGTTTTCGTCTGGTCTAATTACAGAACCGTGACGTTCGCCGCTTGCGGGCCCTTACCGTTCTTGCCCTCTTCGGCCTCGAACGACACGCGCTGACCCTCTTCAAGGTTGCGGTAGCCGCTGCCCTTGATCGCGCTGAAGTGAACGAACAGATCCTTGCCGCCGTCGTTGGGCGTGATGAATCCGAAGCCTTTTTCACCGTTGAACCACTTCACAACACCTTCTGGCATACTTTTTCCTCTATCTCACGCGAGCCTACACCCGCGCTATTCCCCTGGACGTTCCCAGGATGCTCGAGGCGATTTGCCACGAACGCCTGAGTATAGCACACCGCTCAGGATTGCAAGTGGGTTGCTTTCAAAGAGCTAAAGGCGAGGTTTAACGATGAGAGTCGGGCTGGTGGGCTAGCTCTCGAGGGCGAGCTGTGGCGCTAGCGGCAAAACAAACCGATGCCGACCAGATCGGTCAGCATCGGCATGAGTCTTTGACCCTGTAACCTAGACGTACTCGAGCTTACGGCTGCGTTCCAGTTCCAGCGTCGCTTGGTGCAGGGCGCGGTGGTGCAACACGCTTTGCATGACCGTGGTTTTCAGCTCTTCCAGCCCCAGCTTCTGCGCGGCGCTGACGGTCACACCGCCGAGTCGCTCTTGCAGATTTTCCACGTCGAACCGGTCGGCGCGGTCAATCTTGTTCAACACCAGAATTTTTGGTAAGCCGCCCAAATCCAGTTCTGACAGGATATCTTCCACGGCGTTGAAGCGCTCCAAGGCTCCGTCGGTGCTGGCGTCCAACACGTGCAGCAGTATGTCCACGTCTTGCAATTCTTCCAACGTACTGCGAAAGGCGCGTTTCAGGTCCCTCGGCAGGGCGCGAATGAAGCCGACCGTGTCGGTGAAGACGACCTCGCCGTAATCGGCGATGTAGCCGCGTCTCGAGGTGGGCGCGAGTGTGGCGAACAGCTTGTTCTCCGCCAGCACGTCACTGTGGGTCAGGCTGTTCAAGAGCGTGGATTTCCCGGCGTTGGTGTACCCAACAATGCCGATCACGGGAATGCCGGATCGCACGCGATGTTTACGACGTTCCTCCTGGCGCTGACCGATTTCACTCAACCCGCGATCCAGAAACGCGATGCGGTCATTGATCCGCCGTCGGTCCAGCTCTAACTTCGTTTCACCCGGTCCTCGAGTCCCGATCGCGCCGCCGCTCCCGGCCGCGCCACCACCGATGCGGCTCAGCCGCGTACCCTGCCCCAAGAGGCGCGGGCGCATGTAGCGCAGTTGCGCCAGTTCCACCTGCAACTTGGATTCCTGACCCGAGGCGTGTTGCGCGAAAATATCCAAAATCAGTTGGGTCCGGTCAATGATCTTCAGTCCGGTCGCGCCCTCGATTTCACGCGCCTGGGCCGGGCTGAGTTCCTCACCGAAGATCAGCGAGTCCGCGTCCAAGTGGTACGCCCGGCTGGTCAACTCCTCGAGCTTGCCGCGCCCGATCAGTGTGTCCGCTTTGGCGTGCTTGCGGTAGGTCAGTTCCTTCCAGACGACCGTGGCTCCCGCTGTGCGGGCCAATTCGGTCAGTTCCTCCATTGCCTCTTCGGCGTTCAGACCCGTGCCACGATCCACTTGGACCAGAATGGCGCGCTCCTCGCTGGACTTCTTGGTTTCTCTGGCCTTTTCCTGCCCGGCGAACTCGGACTCCAGGGCGCGGGTGTTGGCGGCGATGTCCCAGCCCTCCAGGGCTTGGACGCTCTGCGGCGGGTAGACGCGCCAGTCTTCCTCTTCCAGCGTGGCGTTCGGCGGGGTCAGGTGCGCCAGATACGCCGCGCCCGGTAGCCCACCGGGGGCCACATCCACCGCGACGATCGCGTCCAAGCGATTCAAGAAGAGCGTGGACAGGTCGCCCTTGGAGAGCGGCGCAGGCTTTGGGTGCGCGTGAACCAGCCACAGGCCGCGCAAGCGCGACTCGGATTCGCGCCCGCGATCCAAGCTTGGGAACTCCATTTTGCTGGCATCGCCGACGCTGACCGTGACGACCCGCCCGCGCCGGTCAATCAACAGGCTGATCTCGCGGTTGATCTCCAGGGAGAGTTCCGTCAGGCTGCGCGCCAATTCCGGCGTGACCGCGCTCGAGGGCGGGGTTTTGCGGCGATACAGGTTGCTGAGTTTTTTTAAGACGTTTTGTTTCAGACCGCTGATGTTTCCATGAACTTTTTCTATGACGGCTCCTGGCTGCCAGCTTCAGTCGGCTGGCGAAAAGCGAAAGGCTCGAGGGGGACGCAATCAACTATTTAGCGGTAGATCACGTCGCACCTCGTCTGAGACCGCCCAAGCACAAACCTCGAGAACGCAGAGATTGCGCGCTCGAGGTGAATGGGGGCTTCGTGTTGATTCCAGAATTTTAGCACTCGAGGGCGAACTGCTTCGTGTGCCGAATGACTTAAGCCTATAAAAGCGAAAAGGCTCATTTCGTGCCCAGCACCTCGAGCGCCCGGTCCAGCATGGCATCGCGCCCGGTCTCACCGATCACGCCCGGTTCGTAACCCGCTTCGACATCCGGGGTGATGAAGCTTGGCACAGGGGAGCCATCCTCGTTTAGCGTGCGGACGTAGGTGATCGCCAGGGCGCTGCCGTCTATCAACTTCCAGAACTCGGTGGCGGTGTCCAGCACGCCGTAAGTGCGTTGCCCGATGACCTTACCGCGCTTGGCGGATTGGATAAAGTACGCCATCAGCTCGCCGCAACTGGCGGTTCCACGATCCACCAGCACCGCCACGTCGCCCTGCCACAGGGCAGGATGAGGGATCTCGAAGCGGGTCGGATCTTTGGGATCGTTCCCCAGGAAACGCCCGCCGTCAAACCCGACCGTGACCCGCTGAGTCGCGGTCTCGTTGATGTTCGCGGCCCGACCGATGAATGCGCTCGAGGCTCCGTAGCACTCGGTTTCCTCGCCGCCAGGGTTGCCGCGCAGGTCAATCACGATGGCTCGCGCACCCTGGGTTTGGGCTTGCAGCACCAATCGGTGCGCTCGCGGCGCGATATCGTTGCTGCCAATAAACGTTGGGAAGCGCATCACCAGCACGCCCGCCGGGGCGTTCGCGGGCTGATAGGTGAACGGCAGATTCGTTTTCGTCAGCTTCCGGCGCTTCATGGAGACCGTCAGCCCGACCGGGTTCCGCGTGTCCCCTCGAGAAACCTCCAAACGAACGATTGCGTCCGTCTGAATCAGTTCGCGGAACCTGGTCACGGCATTGGGAAGTTGCAGTTTCTCGCCGTTGACTCGAGTCACGCGGTCGAACGGGCGCAGACCGCCATTGAAGGCGGGACCGCCCGCGATCACGTCCTGGATCAGCACCTCGCCCCTCGAGGTGGCGCTGCCCACGAAAATACCGAAGGTCGGGTTCGGGTTGGTGCTGACGCCGCTGAAGGCTTGTAACTCGTTCTGGTACGCGCCCGGACTGAGGTAGTAGGTGTGACCGTCGTTCATGCCCGCCGCGAGTTGCAATAGGTACGGCGTGGCCGTGTTGAAGCCGCAATCGGCTCTGCCCGCGCAGGCTCGCTCCAGGTCCGCTTTCAAACGCAGTCCCAGCTCACCTGGGTTTACAGCGCTGTAGCCGTGATAATTCTGGGTCATGAACTGAATTGCTTGATCCAGCAAATCGGTCGCGGGGCTGGCCGCCGCGAGACCTGAGACGAGGATGCCGCCAGTAACGAGAGAACGCAGGAATCTCACGCTTTCAGTCTATCCGCCGCCGATGAGACCACGTGCTGTACCACGGGACGAATGATTCATCATCCATGAATCATAAGGGCTAGCTTGACACCTGCCCCCCTACGCGCCAGACTCCCAGCACATGACCTCGAGTTCTCAGTCGCTGCGTGCCCAGGTGCGCGAGTTCGTCAACACCGTCGTCATCCCACGCGAACGCGAGTTGACCGAGGACGAGGGCAAGCTGGAGGTGTTGCGCTCAGAGTTGCAGGCGGCGGCCAAAGCCAGGGGCTTGTTCGTCCCGCAGCTCCCAGCCGAACTCGGCGGGCTGGGCTTGCCGTGGCTCGAGGCGCAGGAACTCTTCATCGAAGCCGGGCGCAGTTTGCTGGGCGTGCAAGCGCTCAACATCAGTGCGCCCGACGAGGGCAACATGCACCTATTGCACTTGGTCGCCAGCCCGGAACAAAAAAAGCGTTACCTCGAGCCATTGGTGCGCGGTGAAACCCGGTCGTGCTTCTCCATGACTGAACCGCCGCCCGGCGCGGGCAGCGACCCGAGCATGTTGCGCTCGAGCGCCGAGCGCGTCGGGGACGGCTGGCGGTTGAGCGCGGGTAAGTGGTTCATCAGCGGGGCGCAGGGCGCAGCGTTCACGCTCGTACTGGCGACCACCCCTGAGGGAGCCACGATTTTCATTGTCCCGATGAACCACCCCGGCATCACCCTGAAGCGCATCATCCCGACGCTCGACCGCCTGACACCGGGACATCACTGCGAACTCGAGTTTGCAGATGTGGAGTTGACTGCGGAGGCCGTGCTGGGCGAACCCGGCAAGGGCTTCGAATACGCCCAGTTGCGGCTCGATCCGGCTCGGTTGACGCACTGTATGCGCTGGCTCGGGACCGCCGTTCGCAGTTTGGAGATCGCCGAGGAGTACGCCGTGACCCGCGAGAGCTTCGGGCGCAAACTCTCCGAGCATCAGATGGTCCAGGACATGATCGCGCAAAGCCACATTGAGATTCACGCCAGTCGCCTGATGATCCGCGACGCCTGCGGCATGTTGGACCGGGGCGAGCGCGTGCGACACGAGGCCAGCATGACCAAAGTTTTCGTTTCCGACGCCGTGAACCGCGTGATTGACCGTTGCTTGCAAATCTGCGGTTCGTATGGCGTCTCCGAAGACATACCGATCAGTATTTTCTTCCGCGAGGCTCGCCCATTTCGCATCTACGACGGCGCGAACGAGGTTCACAAGATGAGCATCGCCCGCCGCGTGTTGAAACGCGCCGCCGCCAGACTCGAGGCTCGAGCGTGAAACCGGAGGCGGTGTGAAGCTCGAACAGCTCGAGGCGTTCAGTCGGGCTTTGGAACCGCTGTTCTCCGATGCGAAAGTGGTGAGGTTGCAACTCCTGGCGGGCGGAGCCAGTAAGGAGGCCTGGGCGCTAGACCTCGAGCTGTTCGGGGAAACGCGGGAGCTGATCGTGCGCCGGGCGGGCGGCGGCGCGATGAACTTGGAACAGTTGACGCTGGAACAAGAATTCAAGGTGATCGAGTCAGCGGCGGTGGCGGGCGTGACGGTGGCGCGCCCCGTGGCGTACCTGCCGGACCTGCTGGGACGCGAAGCTTTCGTCAGCCAGCGCTTAGCGGGGGAGACCGTTGGGCGGCGCGTCGTCAGCCGACCCGAACTCGAGGCGGCGCGGGCGGTTCTGCCGGAGCGCATGGCGCAGGAACTCGCCCGGATTCACAGCGTCTCACTGAACGGACTCGAATTCCTGCCCGGCTCGAGGGTGGAGAGCGGAGCGCGGCACAGTATCGAGCGTCTTGTACAACGAATTGGACAGCGTGAACGAACCGCATCCTGTGATTGAACTGGCGCTGCTCTGGCTTCGCCAAAACGAACCCGCCGTGAGCGGTCACACCCTGGTTCACGGTGACTTTCGCATCGGCAACCTGATGGTCTCCGAAACCGGCCTGATCGGCGTGCTGGACTGGGAATTCGCGCACGTCGGCGACCCCGCCGAAGACCTGGCATGGGGCTTGATTCGCGCTTGGCGCTTCGGGCAGGACGACCAGCGCCTCGGCGGAATCGGAGCCATCGAACCCTTCTTGGAACGCTATAACGCCCTCACCGGACGCGGCATCACCCTCGAGACGCTGTTCTACTGGGAGGTCATGGGCAACGTCAAATGGGCAGTTGGGGCGCTGACGCAAGCCAAGCGTCACCTCGATCACCTCGAGCGGAGCGTGGAACTCGCGGTGCTGGGACGGCTCAGCGCGGAGATGGAGTTTGAGTTGCTGCATTTGCTCGAGGGGAGATGATATGGGCGATTACAATTATTTTTGTACATTGGTCGAAAAAGCTAATTTTGAACATGTGATAAAAAAATTACTACCTAGACATCACCATTTCCATTATGGATCTATCTCCCGAAAAAATCCCATTGATAAAAGTAGGCGAGAAACTTTATTCAGAATCGAAAATCTTCAAGAACTTCCCGATATGATGTCAAAATACGAGGCATTTAAATGCCTCGATCTCACTGTTATATGCGTTTGGCATTTTATTGTTTATAATGAAACTATTTCTGCCGATGTAAGCTTGCAAGACACGGGAGTTTTTGCGGAGACGTATAACCAATATGCAATCTTGAGAATTGATCCCTCCTGGGACAATAAGGTTTTAAGATTCTATCATTTACCAATGGATCAAAGGGAAAAGTTTATGGAAATCATTTCTTGGTTTGAACCAACTTTTGGGTTTGCAGATACTGATGCCGTTTTGCCATTTGAACGAGAGAAACTACCTAACTCGAACTCGTCAGTTGACAATATTTACCAATTGATTCGTCATAAGGCAAAGTTTGCCTATTACGTACAAACTTTTGCTTTGCCCATCAGCGCTTTTCCGCTAGATTCACTCGAGTTTCTCGAGGTCAATACTGTCGGTAACACGCGCTTCCTGCTTGAGTCTAGAGGTTTCGGAAATGAGCTGCAACTCATTCCGAGAGACCAACAAGTTGATACTGAAACCGAAATTTCTTGGGATGAGTATGAAGCCTATCAACCTGCAACACTTGAATTCGCGCAGAAATGCGCTGACGAGATCAGCACCGCATTGGACATCCTCGAGGGGAGAACTTGAATGCAGCCACGACCTGACGCTCCAGAACTTGCCGCTGCGATCCGCGAATTCCTCGAGACGGAAATCATTCCAACTCTGACCGATCCGCGCTTGAAATTCCGCACCCTCGTCGCCATGAATGCGCTTGGGATGCTGGAGCGAGAAGTGCAGCTCGAGGAAGGATTTTTGCGGGACGAACTGAGCGGTTTGGCGGGGTTGCTGAACGTGAATGCCGTTGCGCCCGATTCGCTCGAGGGATTACGGAAGGTCGTGCTCGAGTTGAACACGCGACTCGCCAGTCAGATCAGAACTGGGGATGTGCCAGCGGGTGCGCTCGAGACGGTAAAACGCGCAGCCGTCCATAAGTTGCGCGTCTCGAGTCCGGGGTATTTGAAGCGTTACGCCTGAGTGTTGCGTTGCGCTTTTTCGCTTTGAGTGGTCCGGCCACTCTGGCGGGCTTCGCTGGCGGCTTGACGGTCCAGTTCGCGTTCCATGTTCAGGCAATCCACCCATTCCTCGAGGGTGCGGACACCTTTTTCCACGGCCTCGATCGGGTGCTTGCAACGGGTTCCTTCTAAGAAGCGTTTCGCGGCGCGCCGCATGTACGACAACTTACGCATAGACCAACCTCCAAAGCGTTTACCTGACTTTGGGTGATTGTAGCCCAATCCGGTTTTCATAAAGTGACAGCCGTCGCATTTTAAGACTCGAGTTCAAAAATTCGCTTCTCGGAAGTGAAGGCTGAATTTAGAAATCGGCAACTCGATAATCGAAGGTCTCGTCATCACGAAACAGCATCTCCAAGTATTGACGCTTTTCCAAGGCATCAATCATCGCAAAACCGTTTTCGGGGTCAATGTAAATCCCATCGTCCATGACGGTGTGACCGTACACGCCGAAGCTGTGACCCGCGTCGTGAACCAAGTGCGGCTTGTCCTTCCACCAGCGCTTGCTGTCGGGATCGCCGTAAAAGAAATCATCGAAGTACGCCATGCCCGGCGTCGGACCGGCGTGCGCGAAGTGAACGCCGTGCAAGCGCACGTAACGCGGAAAGCTTCGGAACCACTCCTGCAAGTCATCCGGCAGCGGCGTGCCACCCTTGGCGGGATCGAACTCGGCGTGAATCACACCCAGGGCCGTGCCCAGCAGGAACTTATGCTCTAGGGCGGCATCGTCGTGATTCCCGAGGATCACCTGGACATTGCCACCAGACTTATCCACGAAATCCTTGATCTTGTACAGTTCTCTGGCTTGCGCCCTCGAGGCGCTTTTGAGATGTTCTGGATCGCGCCAGTTGTATTCGGAGCGCCCAGTCAACTCCTCGTAGGCTTCAATGCGCTTCGGATGCACCAGATCGCCCATCAGAATCACCCGGTAACGACCATCCAAGACAGGCTGCGTCGGATCACCGTGGGCGTCCATCGCGTACGACGCTTTCAGCGCCCCGTACAGGTGACGCCAGTCCGCGTGAACATCACCTACAGCGATGACTTTGAGCATTGAAAGCATCATAACAAGACCTTGCTAATTTGGGACAAACTTTCGGCACGCCTCAGGTAGCTTCTAAGGGTGTACAAATTCAAGCGCTGGCAATGGACCCTGATCGGCGCGGCGTTCCTGCTGTACTGCACCTTCATCATCTTCCAGGTCTTCGGCAGCTTTTATATTGGCTACCCGCCGTACACGCAAGCCTGGCTGAACCACACGCGCCGCCCAATAGAGCGCAGCTTCACCCTGACTCGAGCCAGCAGCCTGCACATCTTCGGGGCACTCTCCGAGGGCCGCATCAAATTCATCCTGGACGGCAAGACCGTCACCGAATTCGTCGGTGATTACAATAAACGCCTGACCCTGCCGCCCGGCGAGCACACGTTCCGGCTCGAGATGGACGAGGCGACGGGCAGTTTCGATTATCGGCTGGAATGACCCCAGCTCGAGTTTCACGGCTTTCGTAAGGGTTTGACCTATCAAACCCAGCCACCAACGCCGTCGCTCGAGACATTCCAAGCAATATTTCTCGAGAAAGGTCAAGGGCAGCTCGCTATCGCGTCCTCTCTCTGTGTGCAGGGCACAACGCCCCTCTCACCCCTCGCTGAAGCGAGGACCTCTCTCATGGAGAGAGGTTGGTGGCAACGGGCAGGCTCGAGGTCTATTTTTTTGTGATCTCGAGGGTTGGGGTTTACTCGAGGTAGGTGTATCCGACGAGTTCTTCGTCGTAATGCTCCAAAAAGGTATCGCCTTCCGCGACGCCGATCAAACCCTTGGCGATGGCTTCCTCCACCTCGTCACGCACGGCTGCCGAGAGTTTCGGGGCGCTGTACCCCATGCCTTCGATCATGCGGCGGGCTTTTTGGCCGCGCACGAACAGGTCCAGTTTGTAATCGCCGGTCTCGTCGTTGATGGAGACGTGAACCTCGTTGACTTTGCCGAACAGGTTGTGGGCACTTCCAAGCACATCCTGGTACGCGCCCATCAGGAAGACGCCCAAGTAATAGGGTTTGCCGTTCAGCTCGTGCAGCGGGAGTGTGTTCTGCACGTCACGCAAGTCAATAAATTTCTCCATCTTGCCGTCAGAGTCGCAGGTGATGTCCACGATCGTGCCGCGCCGCGTCGGACGCTCGTCCAATCGGGTCAACGGCGAGATTGGGAACAGAGCGTCAATCGCCCAGTGATCTGGCAGGCTCTGAAATAGCGAGAAATTGCAGATGTACTTGTCGGCCAACAACGCTGGCAAATCCTCGAGTTCGTCTGGCACGTACTTGGGGTCGGCATCTTGGATGGTGCGGGCGATTTTCTGCGCGATCCGGTTGAACAGCTCCTCGCCTCTGGCGCGATCCGTCAGGCTGAGATAGCCCAGGTCGTACAGGCTATGCATCTGCGCCTTGTCGTCCACGGCGTCGTTGTACATTTCAGAGTAATTCTTGACGTTGATGCCGTCCAGAATCTGTTCCATGTCGGTGATGAGCTGGTTCTGATCTGGGTGTCCGGGTCCGAGGACCGCCGGGAACTGTGTCGGTCCCGCCACGTCTAGCACCGGCAAAATTAGCACCGCATGATGGGCGGTCACGGCGCGGCCGCTCTCGGTCACGATGGTCGGGTAAGCATCGCGGGAGAGTTCAGCCTCTTTACAGGTCTCGAGGACGCTGTAGACGACATCGCTGGCGTACTGCTGGGCGGTGTAATTGGCGCTGGCGTAAAAGGTGGTTTTAGAACCGTCGTAATCCACGGCCAGTCCACCGCCGACGTTCAGGTACTTGACCGGCACGCCGAGTTCGCGCAACTCTGCGTAGGTCTGGGCCGCCTCGCGGACCGCGACTTTGACACGGCGAATATCGGTCAGTTGGCTGCCGACGTGGGTGTGGAGCATCACCAGCGCGTCGGTCAGCTTGGCTTCCTTCAGACGTTTCACGACCGCCAGGAGTTCCGTGGCGTTCAACCCAAACTTCGCCTGATCGCCGCCGGATTCCTCCCACTGCCCGCTGCCGCGAGCGTGCAGCTTGAAGCGCGCCCCAATCGCGGGCTTAACGCCGACCTCTTTGGCGATGCGTAGCACGCGCTCCAACTCAGAAAACTTTTCCAAGGTGATGACGACGTTGCGTCCAAGTTTCCTGCCCCAGAGCGCCAATCGCACGAAGCCGTCGTCCTTGAAGCCGTTGCAGCAGAGCAGCGCCTCCGGGTGCATCTCCTGGGCTAAACACAGCGCCAGTTCCGCCTTGCTGCCCGCCTCGAGACCGTAAGCGAACGGCTTCCCGGCTTCCGCCAGGGTTTCCACGACGACTCGGCGCTGATTGACCTTGATCGGCAGGACCCCCTGGTACTTGCCGGGGTAATCGTATTCCAGCATCGCCGTCTGGAATAATTCGTTCAGCATCTGAACGCGGTTCTCCAAGATTTGCGGGAAGCGGATAATCATCGGCAGCGTCTCGTCACGCTTCAACACGTCATCTACGATGTCTGTTAGCGCCACGCCGTTTTTGCTTTGAGTCGGCGTGGCCTCCAAGACACCCTTCTTGCCGACTCGGAAATAGCCACCCGACCAGTTTTGAATGCCGTACAACTCGGCGGCGTCAGTGGGAGTGAAACGATCCAGGGTTTTCAACGCGGTAACTGCCTCCAGACGACGGCGCGGTGAACCGATCTCACGACGACTGCCTCGAGCCGCATCGCGCGCACAAGCGACGAGTATACAAAATTCTGACAATCCAAATGTCAAATTGGCATGACGAGCTTCGTATCATCCTGGACAGCCTCGAGCCGCGTTATGAAAAGGTAATTCAGCGGCTCGAGGTGTCAAATCACGCACTCAGTATCGCTCGGTTCACCGTTCACTGCTACTGAGTTCAGCATGGTCAGCTTCATGTTTCGAGGCAACAGAATGCGTCTGCGACGCAAACGTGAGCCAGCCGAATCGTACCGTTATCAGTCGTGTCGCTCGAGATACCCGGCATGACACGACCATTTTTGGCGAGCCAAGGTTTTAACTTGCAAATTTTTCCAGCAGGAACTCCTTAGCCGACGCTGGGCTTGCGCCACAGGTCGCGCAGGTTCTGAATCGCCCCGCGCGGCAGCAGCGTCACGAGTGCTACCAGAGCGAAGCCCACCAGGATCAGTGGCGCATCCGGGCTGAGAAAGGCCAGCGGCGAGGCGGCGCTGAGCAGGATCGGCAGCGCGTAGGGTCGCCCCAACGCCGCCAGCGCCAGCACAACCGCCGCGAGCGCCCCGAGCCACGCGCCGAGCGCATCACCGACGTACCACAGCAGCACGCCCGACAGCGCCACCCCGACCGTCAAGCCCAGGAGGGCGATGACCAAGCGGGCTGGCTCCAACTGCAAGCCGCGCCGCCACGCCAGCGCGATCACCCAGGCGGCCATCGCCAGCAGCGCCAGCGGTGTGAACGCGAACAGCCCGCTCACATCACCCCACGCGCCCTCAGTCAGGAAGGCCAGATTGACATCCTGCGAGGTCACGACGTTCTGCAAGCGCCACTCGAGCGATTGCCCGTTGATCGCCGTTGGAAATAGGCTGTTCCGTGCGTATTCAGCCGTGCGCGGCGAGGTCACGCGCAGGGTGAAATCGCGGATCGCTTCGCGGCGCTGCCCGAACTGATAGCTCCAGGTTTCCGCACCGCTATTCGTGTACCGCACCCGGACCTCGGCGGGCGCGTTGGCGGGCAGTTCGCCCTCCCAGAAATACCCGTTTGTCAGGTCTGCCACGGTTACCGCTTCGCCGTTGACGGTCATCTCGAAGCCTGTCAGCGTGCCACTGTTGAGCGGCAACGGAAACACGAACCGTAGGTTGGTTGCCTGCGCCAGTGGGTTCACGAACTTGTACGTCCCCTCGAATTGGGAACGATAATATGGGCGACCGTTCGGCGTGTCGTTGACATCGAAATTCGCGTTTACGACCGCCGACTCGAGCGAGACCGGCTTGCGCTCCGTGACCACGACCTTGCGCAAGTACAAGAGCGCGTCCCCGCGACGCTCGAAGCTGTCGTCCACACTCTTGACGCTCTTCGCGGTCGGGTTGTCGTTCAAATACCGTTGCAAGGCTTCGACCGGATTGCTGCCGAGGTTGGAGGCGATCTCCGGCGGAATCGTGAAACTGCGATTCAACGTCGTTTCCTCCTCGAAGGAGATGCTCGGGCTGTACTGGACCGTCCCGCCGCCGCTCGAGTCAGCGCGTTTGGTGTACTGCGCGTTGTCCTTGTCCTGCTGGCGCAAATCTACCCCGGTGTTCACCACCTCTAAGGCGAAGCTCGAGAAGGCAATGATCGCCAGCACCGGCAACCAGATCGCTCCTCGAACTAACGTCCGCACCAACCAATCCCGCGCCCGGACGAACGCGCCCCGATCCAACGCGAACACCACGATGCCCGCCACCAGCAGCACCAGCGCCGCGATCAAGATCACGTTGAACACCGGTTGCAAGCCGTGCCACCAACCAGTCACCGTTTGCCAAAACCACGCCTTGCCCTGTGAGACCATACATACCTCCATGACGTTCCACGCGGCCTCGAGCCGTGTGAGACGGCGGGCAGACGTTGAACGATTACCGTCAAGTTAGGCGGCAATCCTGAGTGCGGATGAGAGAAGCGAATAGGGCGTGTCTGGCAGGCTCGAGCGGTGGTTTGTAACCGCATTACACGGTGGGCTGAAAGTGGTTCTCGAGGAACGGTTCTCGCTGCTCCGTTCTTGCGCGAGGGTGGCGATACGATAGTGAGTTGCCCTTGACCTTCTCGAGAAGCGTTGTTTGGCTGGCTCGAGTTCTCAAAGGGGGCCGGGTTTGACATGTCAAACCCCTACGAAAATCACCGGCCTCGAGGTGGTCATCCTCGAGCCTCGGCGTAGAATTCGTGCATGTCAAAGGTTCGCCTCACTTGCCCATTGGACTGCCCGGACACATGCAGTTTGCAGATCACCGTGGACGGTGGCCGCGCCGTGAAACTCGAGGGGGACGCAAATCATCCGGTAACGCAGGGCTTCGCGTGCAGCAAAACCTATCGCTATCCAGAGCGGATGTACTTGGAGTCTCGCCCGCAGTTCCCAATGCGGCGCATCGGCGCGAAAGGGTCAGGACAGTGGCAGCGCCTGACCTGGGACGAAGCGCTGGACGAGATCGCCGAGAGATTACAAACCGTTCTCGAGACGCACGGGGCTGAGTCGGTCTTGCGCTACAACTACGCGGGCACGATGGGCTTGATGGAAGGCTCTCACGCTCACGCGCTGTTTCGCGCCCTGGGTGCTGCGGAGCTGGACGAGACGATCTGCGCCACGGCGGGCGGAGCCGCCTGGGAAGCCACCTACGGCAGTCCGAAGTTCGGAACCGACCCCGAAGATGTCCAAAACGCCAAACTGATTCTGCTCTGGGGCATCAACAGCTTAGCCACGAACTCGCACCTGACGCCGTTCATGACGGCCGCGCGGCGGGGCGGCGCGAGGATCATTCACATTGACCCGTACCAGACGAAGACCAGCCTGTACGCCGATCAGCACATCCGCATTCGCCCCGGTACAGACGCAGCTCTGGCGCTTTACATCGCCAACGTCATCATTGCTCGAGGGTTTCTGGACACAGACTTCGTGAACCGGCACGCTCGAGGGTTCGCGGAGTACCAGAAAGCCGCCGCCCAGTGGACGCTCGAGCGCACGTCTGAAGTCACGGGCATTGATGCCGCAACGCTGGAAGCGCTGGCACTCGAGTACGCCCGTACCACCCCGAGCTTCATTCGCACCAGTTACGGCATTACTCGGCACGAGGGCGGCGGGAACGCCCTGCGCGCCCTGAGCATCCTGCCGATCCTGACCGGGCAATGGCGGCACGTCGGTGGCGGAGCGCTGCTGAGCGCCAGCGGCGCGTTTCGCCTCAACAAATCCAGATTGGGCGCGGCGCACCTGATCCGGCGCGGTGTGCGGCACGTCAACATGAACCAGCTCGGAACCGCCCTCGAGAGGTCTTCCGAGAGTCCAAAACTTGGCTGCACCAAGATTTTGGACATGAAAACTGGGATTCACGCCATGTTCGTGTACAACTGCAATCCCGCCGTGGTCGCCCCCGACTCGAGCCGGGTGATTGCGGGCATGAAACGAGAGGATCTGCTCTTAGTCGTCCTCGAGAATGCGATGACCGAAAGTGCGATGTTGGCGGATTACGTGCTGCCCGCCACGACCTTCATGGAACACCCGGACGTGTACACCGCCTACGGTCACTACTACCTGAGCTACAACCACCAAGCCCTCGAGCCATACGGCGAATCGCGCCCGAACAGTTGGATTTTTCAGCAACTCGGGCGGCGCTTGGGAGTCACCGAGCCGACGCTGTACTGGAGCGTGGACGAATTGGCAACCGAACTGTTGAACACCGATCACGAGTGGTTGCAGGGCATCAGCTTGGAGCGGTTGAAATCCGAAGGCTTCGTGCGCCTGAACGTCCCCAAGCCGTTCCTGCCCTACGCGAACGGCTCGCTCGGCACAGGTGACGGCAAATTCCACCTCGATCCGCCGCCCGAATACCTCGAGTCACAGGACGCCCTGACGCCCGAATTCCCGTTGCGCTTGCTAACGCCGCCCGCGCATCACTTCCTGAACACGACCTACGGCAACGTGGACAAGCTGAATCAGCTCGAGGGCGGAGAACCCGCCGTCATGGTTCACCCGGAGGACGCCGCGAAGTACGGCGTGACCCACGGCGGGATTGTCACCGTCTCGAGCGCTCAGGGCCGCGTCACCCGCAAGGCGAAGGTCACGGAGGCAGCCAGCGTTGGCGTCGTAATCGTCGAGGGGACGTGGTGGGCGGGGAAGGCGATGGATGGGCAGGGGATCAATGTCTTGACGAGTCAGCGGCTCACGGATTTGGGCGTAGGGAGTACCTTTCACAACACGCCCGTGAGACTCGAGGCGGTGCTGTGATGGACGCGCTGCCTCTCTTAGAAAAACTGAAATCCATCGCCACGCAAGGCTTGCATTACACGAAAGACGTGTACGACCGACAGCGTTATGAAGAGCTGCTCGAGTTGGTGAGTGAGCATTACGGACTAATTCTCGAGATGCCCGCTTCGGAAGTCCAGGCACGGCTAGTAACTGATTTGAGCAAACTTTCGATCACACCACTTCTCGGCTCAGACGCGGCCATATTTGACGCCACTGGTCAAATCCTCTTGATGAAGCGTGTGGATAATGGGAAATGGTGTCTGCCGTGCGGTATGGTCGAGGCTGGCGAATCGCCTGAAGCCGCAACCGTGCGTGAAGCCAGAGAAGAGACAGGTCTCGAGGTAAAAACACTCGAGCTGGTCGGCGTTTATACGCGCTTCCCAAGTGCCGAATACGGTCTGTACACACTGGTCAAAACGATTTACCTATGCGAAGTCATAGGCGGTACATTGCGGCGATCACACGAAGATTTGGGTTTGCAGTACTGGAAGATTGAAGATGTCCCCATCTGGCATTGCGACATGCACCGTCAGGCACTCGAGGCTAAGACGCGGTGGCGTGAGCATTGCCAAACCACTTCTTGATGCCTATGTGAAAACGTAGCTTTTTTGTATAGTCTGCGTAGTGATGCTGATGACCGAAGTTCTCGCTTATACCCCAGAAGAAGTGGCACGACGGCTACGCGTTTCCGAAGAGACGGTGCGGCGCGAAATTCGTTCCCAGCGTTTGGGAGCCTTGCAAGTCGGGAAGCAGTACCGAATCGCCGCCAGTGACCTGATCGCTTACTTGGGCGCACAACGTTTCGAGGAGTGGTTTGGGACGCGCAGCGATTTGAGGGCGGCTATCGGGAGTGGTGACCTCCCGGAGGAAGAAGCGCACGCACTCGCTTGGAAGGCAGTCAGCGAGGTGAGGGCGAAAGCCAAACGGTCATCTGCGTCTAAGGCAGATTCCAACGCGAAACCTGGGGCTGCGATGCGGCAGCGTAAGCAAACAGGTCTCGAGTCACGCCCAACTGGGATTTCAAAAAAGTCAACTCAACAACGCCACCGTGCCTGAATCGCCCTTGATCGTTTTGGACACGATGATCGTCGTTTCCGGGATGATCGGGCAACGCAGTGCCAGCGATGCCCGCACCCTGGATGCAGTCGAAACGGGGCGAGTCAGACTGGCGCTCAGCGATGCCTGGCTGCTCGAGTTGAACGATGTCGTTTCACGTCCGTTCATTCAGGAGAAACTTCCCAATCCTGCCAGAGTGTTTCGGGCGGCGCTCAGCCTTGGGTTGATGGGCGAGCTGTACTGGCCGCGCCGTCAGGACTGGCCGAGCTTGGTTGACCAAAAAGACTGGTGGGCATTGGATTTGGCTTGGGAATCCGAAGCAGATTTTATTGTTACTCGAGACAAAGCCATTCTGCGTGCGGGTAAAAAGTTGAAACTGGCAGTCCTGGAACCGCCAGAACTACTAGCGCTCCTCGAGACCTGACTCATTTCAATCCACCCTCGAGCGTCTTGGTCACGCGACTCTCAAAAAACAGGTACATCACCAGAATTGGCAGGCTCGTGACGAGCGCGGCGGCCCCCAGTAAGCCCCACGAGTTCGGGTTCTTCCGCAACAATTCCGTGAGCGCCACTTGGACGGTCCACCACTTCTGATCGTTCAGTACGACCCTAGGGTACAAGACCAGATTCCAGTGCGCCGCGAAGCCCAGCACGGCGGCAGCCGTCAATTCCGGGCGCAGAATCGGGGCGATGACTCGAGTCAGGATTTGCAGGTTGCTCGCGCCGTCCAGCCGCGCGGCTTCCACGAGCGCCCACGGAACCTTGCTGATGCCGCTGTACAGCAGGAACACGGTGAACGGACTGGCGAGGAATGGGATCAGCAGCGCCAACGGGTTGTTCAAGAGATGCAGCCGTTGCAGCAACCCGTAGAGCGGGATCAGTAGTAACTCGGCGGGGACCGACAGCAGGAACAGAAAGACTGGTAGGACTCGAGCGCCGTTGCGAATCGCGTACGCGGCGGGTAGGGCGATGCAGAGTTGCAGGAACGCCACCAAACTTGAGAGGATCAGACTGAGCAGCAGCGGGCGCAGCAGTTCGTCGAACGGAAGAGACGTGAAGTTATCAAAGGTGAAGCCGGTTAGTTCGCCGCGCAGCACCACGTCTTTCGGCAGGAAGGCGCTATAGACCAGCCAGAGAATTGGCAGCAGTGCGAACAGCGTCAGCAGCCCGACGATGACCCGACCCGCCCAGGTTCCCCTCGGCATGGGGCGGCTCGGCCCGCTCTTGATGGGAATGACCGTTGCGGCGGGGCGCACGCTAGTCGCTCCTCAGGGCGCGAGCTTGCAGGGCGGCGAAGGTGAAGGCGACCGCCAGCACCAGCACGGACAGGGCTGCGCCGTAGCCGAACTCGAACTTCTCGAAGGCGGTTTCGTACAGGAAATACCCCAGGACTCTGGTGCTGCCGAACGGCCCGCCCTTGGTGAGCAAAAAGACAGCGGTGTAGCTCTGCAAGGAATAGAGACTGCCGATCACGCCCAGGAAGATCAGGCTGGGACGCAGCAGCGGCACGACGATCCGCCAGCGCACCTGGTTCTCGGAAGCCCCGTCCACCCGTGCCGCCTCGAGCGTTTCCTGGGGGATGCTTTTTAGCCCGGCGCTAACGACCAGCACGGCGTACCCGATGTTCTGCCAGATCGTGAAGGCGGCGATCAGCACTAGCGCCGCCCAGCCCTGATTGCCCCACGGGAGCGCCAGCGTACCGTTGGTGAGCGTGGCGATCACGCCGTAATCGGGGGCGTAGAGCGTGTACCAGCCGATCGCCGACGCGCCGATGGTCCACAGGCCCGGCAGAAACAGTGCCGCCTTGACGATTCGCTCCAACCGCGTCCCCTCGAGTTCAATCGCGGTCAGGGCTGCCAGCCCCACGAACATCGGTAGCGTCAGTGCGGCGAACAAGAGCGTCGTGACCAGACTGCGACCCAGATCTGGGTCGCGCAACAAACGGGCGTAGTTGTCCGCGCCGATAAACTCGCCGGGGATTACGCCGTCCCATTTCAGAGAGCTGATCTGCAAGACCTGAATTAACGGGTACAACACGAACACGGATAGCAGCAGCAGGCTCGGCAGGACACCCCACCAGCCCGGCGAGAGCCGGAACCTGCCTCGAGCCGCGTTCACGCCAAGCCGCCTCGAGCGTTGCCCGCCAGCGGCTCACTCACAGCGTGAAGCGAAGTCCGAAGTTGGCTCTGGCGAAACCGACGGTGTTGTAATCCACACTGGCTTCGACTGCGAAGGCGTCAATGTAATAGCGCGTGGCGATGCCCAGATCAAAACCGAAGACGCCATTCGTTAGCGCCAGGAGTGAGGCGCTGAAGGTCACGTACAACGGCTCGAAGTTGATGTTCAGCATCGGACCCAGCCCGATCTTGAAGGTGGACGCGTTGGACCCCAGGCTGTAAGCGTTCACGTCCATCCAGACTCCGACCGCCAGCAAACCGCCTGACAGGGACGGGAACACGACGGCTTTCAGGGTCGCTCCGGCATCGAAGCCGCCCGCGAACGAGTACCCGGCTCGAGCCACGACGCTCGTGTCAATAAAGCCGATCAATTGCACCGGCAACTCGTAGCTGACACCCAGGGAAAGCAGGCTGCCAGGCTGGTACTGATATCCGAAGCTGACGGCTGCCGCCGATTCAGAGGTGATCCCGAGCGGCGCGGCCAGCCCGGTGCTCACCGACAGGCTGAGCGCCACGAGCACCACCGCGATGTTTGAAGCGATTCGCATGTCCAACCTCCGTGACGTGTGCAGTATACGACTCGAGGGACGATGCTTCGTCACCGATGTGTGAAGTGCCGCCCCTCGAGCCTGATGCCGGTTTAGATTTTGAAGTTCAAGCCCAGAGCGCCGCCGTAGTAATACCCAAAGTTGCCGTATCCGAACGGCCTGGCTTCGACGAAGATACCCAGGGCGTTGGTCAGTAGGAACTCAGCCCCGAGGACGAAGTGAATGTTGTACCCCAGCCCGCCCGCATTGTTGGTCACGAATCCCACGCCGACGCCACCGCCGACGTACAAGTCCAAGTCGAAGCTGACCCCAGGTGTCGGGATGGTGATGTAGTACAGGATGTCACCGCCGACCAGCACGCTGTTGTTGTAGTACCCGAAGTCAGCCGTGACGCGGCCACCGACATTGCGTCCGAAGACGTTCGTGCCACCAAACTGCACGCCCAATTCCGGGAAGCCGAACCGAATCCCAAAATAATTGCGGGCTTCCGCGCCAGAAAACACCATCAACGAAAGACTCGAGACCAGAATCAATACTACTTTTTTCACAGTTGTACCCTCCAGCGTTGGAGCGTAGCCCGGCTTTCTGAGGGTTTGCTGATGGATCGTGTTCGGTGGCGGCGCTCAGATGCGCTCGCGCCAACCGAGAATTTTGGAGAGGAAGCGCTTGTGCCACGGCGGTTTGTACTGCTTGATAAAGCTTTGCGTGGCCACCCGGCTGCCGACATCGTGACCGTAATCCTGGGTCAGGTTATAGCGATGATCCATCATCCACAGGTACAAGTCCGCCTCGGTGCGGCCGGGGAACGACTCGAGGGCCTTGGCGGCCCGCATCTCGCCGACCATGTGGATGTAAATGCGGTCGTACCAACTGGTGACGGCTTCCTCGTAGGGAATGTCGCGTTTCAGGTTCAAGCCCAGGTAATACTGACGTTTTTGAATGTGGTCCAGCAGGATATCGTATCGTCCGGGCGTGCTGAAGAAAATTTCTGCGTGATCTGGGCGCACTCCGTCCAGCCTCGTGTTTTCCAGGAAGCGGGCGTACTCGCCCTTGATGATGAAGTCCTTGATATCGTCACCCTTCTCCGGCGGCACGGTCACGTCCAGCTCGATCACCTCGGCGTCAATGAACTTCTGCCCGTCCAAGTGCGCCACCGAAACGCGGTGATTGCCATCCTTGACAAAATAGGTATCCCCAACCTTATAGACCTGAATCGCGGGCAGTTCCCGTCCCTCTAAGCGCAACCGGCGGATGTTGGACCAGCGTTCCTTCAGGTGATCGGAGCGCGGAAAGAAGGCCTCGTCGAAATCGCGGTAACGATCCACCGAACCGATGATCGCGGAAACCGGAATCGTTTGAATTCCAATGTAATGTTCCCCGGTGGGGTTCAAGTGCTTGACCGCCTCGAAGGGCAAGAGGTCGTTGTCCTCGCCGCGCAACCAGGCCAGAAAGTCATGCACCCAGACGCGCCGCATGGCGGTTTTCAAATCTGCGTCGGCTTGACTGCCGTGCCAATCCATACTGTTCTCCAAACCTGCTGACTCGAGGTGATGCCGGGTCATCACGCCAGACGGTGTGACAATTCAGGGTACAACGCCGTCCCTGAGAACGCATCCGCCAAATACCCAAGGTCGCTTTATGGTTGTGTCTGACAGCGTTCCGGCTCGAGGCAGCTCAAGGTAGAGTGAAGAGATGTTAAACGTCGTGCTGTTTCAACCCGAGAACCCGCACAACACTGGAGCCATCGGGCGGACCTGTGCGCTTTTCACCGCGCAGCTCCATCTGATCCGCCCGCTCGGGTTCGAGTACCCGAACCGTGACGTGCGCCGCGCCAGCATGGATTACCTTCAGGACGAAGCGGCCACGCTGCACGAGTCCTGGGAGGCCTTCGTCGGGTCGCTGCTAGCAGGCTCTCGAGTCTGGTTGCTAGCCGACCGGGGCAGTCAGGTCTACTCGCAGGTGCAGTTCAAAGATGGCGATTACCTCGTGTTTGGGCGCGAATCGGATGGATTGCCAGAGACAATCCTCGAGTCGTACCCAGGGCTGAGCATTCCGATGCCCGGCGCTCGTCTCGGTCCCAGGACCGATCACCGCTTTCACAGCTTGAACGTGTCCGTCAGTGTGGCCGTGGCGCTGGGCGAGGCAGCGCGGCAAGTCACAGAGAACTGGACGCTCGAGGGGTGAACCCCCAGGATTCGCGCGGATCACTCTGACTCATGACCTAGAGGCGCTCGAGACTCGAGCACATATTTGGGGCGCATCAGAGGGCGACCCGGAACCTGCCGCTATTTCGCACCGACGAGTTCTGGCACAGATAATTCCAACAGCGTGTACCCGTAGGCGTTCACGACCCTCGAGCCGAACGCGGTCGTGTACTCCAATTTCCGCCCCTCATAGTTGTGAACGTGACCGTGAACCATCAGCGGTGGCTTGTGCTTCTCCAGAAACGCCCCCAGAGCCTTGCAGGGCCGGTGCGCGAAGTCGCTCCCGGCGTGCGGCCCGGGCGGCGGGGCGTGCGTCAAAAAGATGTCTAGGTCGCGTCCAGTGCGGCGCTTGTTCCACCACAGCACTGGTTCCAGCTTTTGCAACCCGATCCGCGCCTCGAGGCCGGTGTACTGTCCCTCGCTGCTCTCGTTGTATTTCGGTGCGCCGCCCCAACCGACAATCGTCAGCCCGGCCGCCTTGACGATCCGACCGTGCGCGTTGATCGCGCCGCCTGGCGGGGTCAGATTCCCAAGGTAATCCTTGACCTTTTCCTGACCGTGGTTGCCGTGAACCCAGACGACCGGGCAGGTGACTTTGGTGGCCAGAAACTCGATGAAATACCCTGGCAGATCCCCCGCGCACAAGACAAGATCCAGCGGCTCGAGGCCACTCGGGAAGGTTTCGCGGTAGATGAACGGACTGATCGTGTCCGCCACCGCCAGGATGCGTTTCTGCATTTCGTTGTGGAATTCTAACCCGCCCGTGAACACCATCAGCGTGTCACAAACTCCATCCGCTCGAGCCGCTTGACCTCACTTCAGTCGGTCATGAGTTGCCGACTCGAGAGCTGTTGTAAGCAGAGGAAATCTCGAGCCACTCAAATCAAGCACGTCGTATTTACTTGGGTGTTGCGACCAAAAGGCAAACTTCGGGGAAGCTGACCCTCAGAGACTCAGAAAACAACTCGAGCTGAACTTAGGTTGCCACCCAAACGAGCCGATTGCTGGTAATCTGGGACTTCACCAGCCCGTGCTCCTCCAAATCCGTCAGGAACGCCAGCACCGCCGTCTGGTTCAGCACGTAGCGGCTCAAATCCGTCATGACAATCTCCAACATGGCGCAGACGCGTTCCAGAATGTCCGGCAGTGTACCGGGGCTGCCGCAGGCCGCGAGTACCGCCGCACCCGCCCGCTCGAGCGCGGCGAGGTTGGCGTCGCACAGGGCGGCCAGGTCGGTGGTCGGATCGCCGTGACCGGGTAGCACAAGCCGAACACCGCTGTTCCTCACGGTTTCGATTGCCTCGCGCTGATGTTGCACGTCCACGCTGAATTGCAGCGGGTACTTTTGCAGTAACGGCACGCCGAAGACCGCGTCCGCCGCGAACAGCACGTCTCCCACCAGCACCGCGAACTGGATGTGGGCGTGCCCCGAAACCTCGAGCAGGGTGAGGCTCACGCCCGCGATGATTTTCGGTCCGGGTTCGTTCAATATTTTTGTGCCGCTCGCCGGAGCCAGCAACCACTTGTTTTGAAGCGCCTGCGGCGGTCTCGCACCGCCCCAGAGGTAGATCGGCTCCAAAATCGGATAGCGCAGAATCGCCTCTTCAAAAATCGGGCTGTAGGCCGGAATCCCCAGGGTCTCCTGCAAGTACGCGTTACCGCCGTAATGATCGGCGTGCGAGTGCGTGTTGATGATCGCCCTCGGCTCCAATCTACGCGCACGGCAGGCTTTCAGGATGCGCTTGCCGTGATCCCGGTCGCTCCCCGTGTCCACCAGCAGGCAACCGCCCGCTTCCGGGGTTTCGATGACGCCGACGTTGACCGCGCCGGGCAGGTAATGCGCACCGCTCGAGAGGGAGATCAGCTCAGCTTGTGCCACGCAGAGGATTATGCCATCTCGAGGTGACCTGTCTCAGGGTGGATCGTTTTAAATCAAACCTCGAGTCAAACCCCAGCCCGTTCAGGCGATCGGTACAATTCTGCTATGACGATTTACAACCGAATCGCTGGGCAGGGTTTGGAGCGGCTGGCGGCGCTGAGTGACGGCGTGTTCGCCATTGCCATGACGCTGATCGTATTGGAGATCCGCTTGCCGCAAGTGGAGATTCACTCGGAGCCTGAACTCTGGGTCGCGCTCGGGTCGCTCGCGCCTCGTATGTTGACGTACCTGCTGAGTTTTTTGACGCTCGGAATTTTCTGGATCGGACAGCAGACGCAGCTCAATCAACTTGAGCGGAGCGACCGCGACCTGTCGTGGATTCACTTCGCGTTTCTTTCCATCGTGTGTCTGCTGCCGTTCACGACGACCTTACTGTCCGAATTTTTGTCGTTCCGCACGGCACTCCTGTTGTACTGGCTGAATATCTTTCTGCTCGGGTTGACGCTGCTCTGGGCTTGGCGGCACGCGGCTCGAGCCGGACTAGTCAAACCCGATGCGCCCGAGGGAATCGCTCGAGCCATTCAACGGCGCATCGTCGTGGCGCAACTGCTTTACGCCCTCGGCGCTTTGTTATCCGTCCTCAGCACCTATCTCAGCATTGCCTTCATCATTTTGGTGCAACTCAATTACGCAATCGCCCCTCGAGTCAGAGGGCTGTTCAAGCTCTGAGGGTTTCAACGCCTCAGCCTCACCTGTTAGGCTTCAAGCATGAGCATCGAAGGCGCGGGCGGCCTGCACATCATCCTGACCGGAGCCTCGAGCGGGCTGGGTGAGGCCACAGCCAGGGCGCTGGCGCAGGCGGGACACAGATTGGTACTCGCGGCGAGACGCGCAGAACTCCTGGAGGCGCTGGTAAAGGACATCAACCCGTCCGGGAAGCGCGTCATCGGCGTGGTTTGCGATGTCAACAAACCGGAAGACCTGGAAGCCCTGGTAGCTCGAGCCAGAGCTGAGTTTGGCGCGGTGCAGGTTTTGATTAACAACGCGGGCGTGGATTCCGGCGGGCAGAAATGGTGGGACCGTGAGTCCACGGAGATTCAAAAGGTTTTGCTGACCAATCTGGTCGCGGTCTTTGAACTGACGCGGCTGGTCCTGCCAGAGATGATCGCGGAACGGAACGGCCATGTCATCAACATTGGCAGCGTCGCCGGTCGGGTCGGCGTGTCCAGCCTGTACAGCGCCAGCAAGTTCGGCGTGCGCGGCATGAGTCTGTCCTTGCGCCGCGAGTTGCTGGGAACGGGGGTCAACGTTTCCCTGATCGCGCCGGGCTTCATCCGCACCCCAATGACCTCCAAGGGCGGCAAGCGCCCCTTCCCGATGCCCGGACCCGAGATCATCGCCAGTGCCGTGCTGAACCTCCTAGAGACCCCTAAAGCTGAGGTCATCGTGCCAGGGTATTACCGCCTGTTGTGTTGGCTCGAGACGCTGATGCCCTTTTTGGGCGACCGCCTCGTGCAGCGCTCCTGGAAAAAGGAATGATTGGTGGGCGTTTTCGTCTTGAGCAGATGGTCTGATTGGTGTGCCGGGTTACGAAATAGCGTGTCAGGCATGTTGCATTGCTCCGCTAAAGCGTGTTACCCTGCGTGACAAGCGCAGTTTCCAACCGCAGTCGTGACAGGCACGAGCTTTTCGCCACTGAAATTCAACCCGGATGCGCTCACACAGGGAGTCCCATGGCCAAGAAAGCCGCGAAGAAGACGCTGACCAAATCCGACCTGATTGATGTGCTGGCCGACAAGACGCAAGCCAAGAAAAAGGATGTCAAAGCCATGATTGACGGCTTTGTTGGTGAGATCTCCGGCACGCTCAACAAGGGTGGCAAGGTCCAGATCACGGGTTTTGGAACCTTCGAGGTTCGCAGCCGCAAAGCCCGCACCGGCGTCAAGCCCGGCACGAAGGACAAGATCAAGATCCCAGCCAGCAAGTACCCGGCCTTCAAACCCGGCAAGGCGCTCAAGGACCAGATCAAGAAGTAAGACGACAACTCTCGAGTGGGCGGGCCAGTTGGCCCGCCTTTTTACTTTTATGGCTCGAAATTTACGGCTCGAAATTTACGGCTCGAGATTTATGGTTCGGGGAATGCGAATCTCGAGATGATTCTGCCTTTCGTCCGGTTCGCGCCCAAGTCTCCAGGTTTAGATTTTGTTTTCAATGGACTTGGATTCTCCGATAGGTACCGTCTGAGTGAGTACAGTCTCAGCAAGCGCAGCCTCAGTAAGCACAGTCTCGTCGGGGGCAGTCTCATCGGGCAACGCCTCGAGCCAGTCCAGCAGCAAACGATTGAAGACCTCCGGTTTGTCCACCATTGGCACGTGCGCCGCGCCAGGAATCACCTCGAGCCGGGATTGGCTGAGTTGCCTCGCTAGGTTCTCGCCCATCGCTTTCGTGACCCAGGTGTCCCGCTCGCCCCAGACCAGTAGAGTCGGGCAGGTGACACGCTCAAAGATCGCGGCGGGATCGTCGCGCACCACGTAACTGGCGGCTCGCCAGAGATTTCGCAGCCCCGAGTGCCAGCCGTCTCGCACGACCGTCGGCACGAAACGCGGATCGCCCGCCAGGGCTAGGCGCGGTAGTTCCAGCATCAATCGTGGCACCGATTGTCGCACCAAGGCGCTGGCGGAGACCAGACCCAGGCCGCGCAACGGCAACCCGGCCGCGACGTGCAAACCAATGTGCGCCCCCATCGAATGCCCGACCAGCACACCGCGACCTTCGAGCTGATGTTGCTTTAGAAAACCTGTCAGCAGTTCGGCGGCTTCGGCGATTCCGAGCGGTGCGAAGCGGGCGGAATCGCCGAAGCCGGGCAGTTCCAGTGTCCAGACTTGGTAGCGCTTTTCCAGCACGGGAACCTGGTATCGCCACCAGCGCCGTGAGCCTGCCAGACCGTGAACCAGGATCACGGGCGGTCCCTGTCCTTTGACGGTGAAACTGATCCGCTCTGACACGATCCGAGTTTAAACCTCGAGCTTCAAAACCAGCGAATGCGGCCCACGCCGCTGTGCCGCGCCAGTTTGCATCGCATCGTGGCAGGATGAATGAGATTGTGGACGTACTGGTCGTCGGGGCTGGACTGGGCGGTCTCAGCGCCGCTCGAGACCTGTCGCGGGCGGGCTTGAAGCTGCGCGTGCTGGACAAGGGGCGCGGCGTGGGCGGGCGGGCGGCGACGCGACGTGTGGATGGAGCCGTGATGGATCACGGCGCGCCGTTTTTTACTGCTCGGGGGGAGCGTTTGAACGCCCTGATCGCCAACCTCGAGCGGCAAGAGGTCGTGCGCGTTTGGACGAACGGCTTGCACACCTGGCGCGACGGGGAACTGATCGCCCCAGGCGACGGACACCCGCGTTACATCGCATCGGACGGCATGAGCGCCCTCGGGAAAGCGCTCAGAGACGGAGTGGAACCTGGGGATGCGCCGCTCGAGGTGCGCACCGAAGCCACCGTTTTAAGCGTACAAAAGTCTGATTCCGGCTGGAGTGTCACATTGGAAAGCGGCGAAACCTTGAAGGCTCGAGGCGTCCTGGTGAACGCGCCCGCGCCGCAAGCCCTGAACCTGACAGGTCAGAGTCTTAGCGATAACACCCGAACCGCCCTCGAGCGCGTGCAATTCGAGGCGTGCTGGGCGCTGCTAGGCTTGTTGCAACGCCGCCCCGAGCTGAGCTGGAAGGGCATCAAGTTGCAGCACCCGGCGCTGGATTGGATTGGCTTGGAGCACACGAAGCGCGATTGTGCGCCGGCGGTCGTGGTTCACGCCAGCGCCGCCTGGAGTGCTGCCCACCTAGAGGAAAACCCAGACGGAATCGGGCCGCAACTCCTAGAAGCCTTGCATCAGGTCACAGGCGACTCGCTCGAGGTTGGCAAAGCCAGCGCCCACCGCTGGCGATTTGCCAAAGCCAGTCGGATGCACCCAGCCGCGACCGTGACTCAGGATGGATTGGTGTTCTGCGGCGATTGGTGCGACGCGGACGGGCACGGCAGCCGGGTTGAGAACGCGCTGGAATCCGGCTGGGCGGCGGCAGGGTACTTGCAAACGTATCTCGAGTAATTTTGAGCTTGCCAGTTCAAAAAAATTACTCTTGAACTACCATCAAATTTGTTGACCCTCGAGACCCGCGCAACTCGAGAACGGCAATTACGTCCCAAACAATCAGGCTCGAGATTTGTTGTGCTGCGATTGGCGATGACGTGTCGGCTGGGCGCAGCGGGCTGCGCCCCTACGGGAAAGGCGTGAAGGTGGCACGCCTCGAGTTCGGCGGTTCTAGCCCGTTACGGGAGGTGAGCCAGGCGTTCGGCGATCAGGGCGAAGTACCCGTCGGCGTTCACCCGCATTGCCACGCTCGCGTTCTTGGGTTGCTTCAGCACGTCGTACACGTCGCAGACCGTTCGCCCGAAGCTCGGACCCTGGTTGATTTCCACGCTGACGAACATTTCCTGAAGCTGGAACAAGTCTGGGCGGATCAACCAGGCGATGATGCAAGGGTCGTGCAGCGCGGGACCCTCGTACCCGTAACGCTGCTGATACGCGACCTTGAAAAACTCCAGCAATTCGGCGGCGACGAGGCTGGTGCGGTTGCCGTTGCCGCGAATCGCGGCGATGTGACGCGGCAGCGCGAGCGCCTGATGGGTGACGTTCAAGCCGAACATGGTGATCGGTGCGCCGCTCTCGAACAGGATGCGGGCGGCGTGCGGGTCGCAGAAGATGTTGAACTCGGCGGCGGGCGTCCAATTGCCTAGCTCGGTGCTGCCGCCCATCAGGACGATGCGTTTCACCAGCGGCACGATGCGCGGCTCGAGCCGCATGGCGAGCGCCACGTTTGTCATGGCTCCGACCGGGCAGAGCGTGACCTCGTGCGGGTGGGACAGGACGCTTTCGATGATGAACTCGGCGGCTCGAGCGGCTTCCGGCGTTTTCACTGGGGTCGGGAGTTCGGGTCCGTCCAGGCCGCTCCGCCCATGAACGAACTCGGCGCTGATCCGGTCTCTGACCAGCGGTTGCGACGCGCCCGCGTACACGGGAACCTCAGAGCCGCACAGTTCCACGATTTTCAGCGCGTTCTGCAAGGTCTGTTCTAGCGCGACATTGCCGTAGGTCACGGTGACTCCCAGCACCTCGAGTTCGGGACTGGATAAAGCCAGCATGATCGCCAGGGCGTCGTCGTGACCGGGGTCGCAATCCAGGATGATCTTGTGTGCCACGGGTTGATTCTACCGGTTGAGGCTACTCAGTCTCGCGTTCGGAGACTAACCGCACGGCTTTTAACTCAAGGTCGGTCGCGTCGGGGAGTTCCGTTTTCAGTCTGGAGAGCGGCGAGAATCCGAGCTCCTCCGCAGCCCGTTCGATCCGGAAGAGCTTCTCCGGGGCGACGAATTCACTCAGCTTCAACACGTCACGCTCGAGCAGTTTCAAGAGCCGCTTTTCCGTAGTCGCCTCGTCCGTCTCCAAACGCTGGGAGATCTGCGCGATGCTGGTTCCGGCGCGAAAAAGTTGCAGGCTGGCCTGCAGCGGATCACCCGGCAGACTCTCCATTTTAGTCTCGAGGGCAGATAGCGCTTTACGGCTCAGCTTCGGAGCGCGTTTATCATCCTCGAGCCAGCCGTCGTGCGCCAGGTTTTCATAGAGCCGTTCGACCTCGCCCCCGGTCCAATCGGTGAACTCGGACCGCAAGCGTTTCAGCGTGACCTCTCGTATCGTCAAGGACTGACCGGCGATACTGGCCAGCATTCGTTTCGACCACGGTGGTAGGGCTTCCTTTGGCGGGTCGCACACGTCGCACTTGCCGCAGCGCTGAAAGCTCGGTTCCTCGCCAAAGTACCGCAGGATCAGACGGCGGCGGCACTCCGGTTCGCCCGCGAAGGCCACCATCGCCTCCAACAAGCGCAACCGATTCTGCCGCAATGCCTCGAGCGCACCCAGATCAAAACCCGGCACGGATTCTGAAACCCGTGAGCGCCAGTACCCGCTGATAGCGGGCAACGACTCGAGTCCGCCCGTGGCCGCCAGATGCCCGAGGATCAAGCGCAGCTTGCCGCCCGTCATGGACAGGTTGCGCTCCAGGTTGGAGAGTCGTAGGTTGGCCTCGCCGTGTTCGTCGCGGACCGCGTGCAGATAGGCCCAGACGCGTTTCAGTTCAAACTCCGTGGGGACGCTGCTGTTGGTGAAATGCACCTGAAGGTTTTTATCTTCCGTGTCGAACAGCAGCACGCAGCGCGACGGTTTGCCGTCGCGTCCGGCGCGGCCCGCCTCCTGGTAGAAAGCTTCCAGCGTTCCCGGCAGGCGGTAATGAATTACGAAGCGCACGTTCTGCTTGTCCACGCCCATGCCGAAGGCGTTGGTGGCAACGATGACCTCCAACTTCCCGCTCTGAAAGGCGTCCTGAACGGCGTTGCGCTCAGCCTGTTCTCGAGCGCCGTGGTAATGACTGGCCCGCACGCCCCAGCTCTGCACCAGGCCGGACAGCTCCTCCGCCTCGCGGCGCGTGCCGACGTAGATCAGACCGGGTTTCGGCAGGCGCTCCAGCAGGGTTTTCAGCGCCTCGCGCTTGGCGGCCTCGCCGGGCACGGGCACGACGCGGTAGATCAAGTTATCGCGGTCGAAGCCGGTCACCACGGTCTCGGCGTCCCCCATGCCCAGCACCGCCAGGATGTCGCGCTGCACCGGCAGCGTCGCGGTGGCCGTGAGCGCCGAGACGGGCGGGTTGCCGAGCGTCGCCCGGATCTCGCCCAGTTTTAGGTAATCCGGGCGAAAGTCGTGACCCCACTGAGAAACACAATGCGCCTCGTCCACCACGAGCCTCGAGAGTTTCAGCGGACGCAACGCCTTCAACACCGCGTCCGACTTCAGGCGTTCCGGCGCGAGGTACAGCAGCTTCAAGCCGCGCAGGTTCTCGAGCACCGCACGTTGTTGGGTTTCGCTCTGGCTCGAGTTCAGCATCGCGGCGGCAATTCCTTTGCTTTGCAAGGACTCCACCTGGTCCTTCATCAACGCGATCAGCGGCGAGACGACCAGGGTCAACCCGGTTTGCATCACGGCCGGGAGCTGGAAGGTCAGGCTCTTGCCCGCCCCGGTCGGCATGACGCCCAGCACGTCGCGGTCGTTCAGCGCCGCTAGAATCACCCGTTCCTGGCCGCGCCGCAGGCTCTTGTGGCGAAAGACCCGCTCCAAGCTCAGCAGGGCTGACGCTAATTGGGCCGCCTCTACCGGGTCAGTCTGTCGCTGTGCCGCCTGCAACATCGCGCCACTCGAGTCCGCGCCGCCGTTCATCGTCCAGAAGTATAGCCTTACAACTCCATTGTTTCTGACGCGTGAACACAGAAGCCGCTTCCACAGCGCAATTCCGGCGTGATACAAATGAGGTCATGCTCGCCGCTCGAGTTCGCGTACCCGCGACGATTGCCAATCTCGGCCCTGGCTTCGATGCTCTGGGTTTGGCGGTCTCCTTGTACTGCGAGGCTTCCGCTAGCCTCGAGTCAGCCGATGCTTTCGTGTACAACGGCGATCCGGGTGCGTTCGGGACGGAAAATTTGATGCACCTCGGGTGGCGCGAGGCGTACCGGGCGGCAGATTTGCCCGCGCCAACGGTGCGTTTGACCTGTCAGAACGAGATCCCGCTGGCTCGAGGTCTCGGGTCGTCCTCGGCCGCCTTGGTGGCGGGCGCGGCCCTGGCGGACGCGACCCTCGGCGGGCGGCTCGGGCGCGAGGGGGTCTTAGAGGTCTGCGCTCGGCTCGAGGGTCACCCGGATAATGTCGCCCCGGCGGTGCTGGGCGGCTTCACCGCGTCGGTCATGGGTGACGCTGACACGGGTGACGCGGACATGGCTGACGGTGCGTCAGCCAACGCCTCTTTTTTGAACGCCTCGTTCTCGCTGCCGGAGGGCGTGACCGTGCTGGTGGCCGTGCCGGAGTTTGAATTGAAAACCGTCGAAGCCAGAGCGGTCCTACCCGACCAGTACAGCCGCGCCGACATGGTTTACAACCTGTCGCGCTCCGCGCTTTGGGTGGCCGCCGTCAGCGCCGGTCGCCTCGAGTGGCTGCGCGAGGCTTGCCGCGACCGCCTTCACCAGCCGTACCGAGCCAGACTGGTTCCCGGTCTAGCGGCTGGCATCGAGGCGGCGCTCTACCGGGGTGCGTTGGCGGCGTTTCTGTGCGGCGCGGGTCCGAGCCTCGGGGCGCTCGTCACTGAGAACAGTCTCGAGGCGGTAGAGACTGCCCTGCAACGCTTTTCCAGCCGCGTGCTGCGCCTGCGCCCCAGCCAGGGCTACACACTCACCGACATCCCAACCCAGGCTCAGAGGGAGGCTCCCGTTGGAAGGTAACTTGCGCGACACGCCGCTCTCGAGCGTGCTGGAACTGATTCATCTGACGCGGCAATCCGGGCGCATCCAGATCAACTCCGAGGTGCCGCTCTCCTTGTCCGTGGTCCAAGGCGAGATCGTCAGCGGCGGCATTCTTGATTGGCAGGGCTTAGAGGCGATTCAGAGCTTCGCGCTCCACGCCGAAACCGGCAGTTTCCGCTTCTCCCCCTCGAGTTCGCAGGTGCTCGCCCAGTTTCAAATGCCGTTCGCGGCGCTGATGACCGACTGGGCCCGGGTCAACGACGAATGGGCCCGCTTACGGCTGGAGCTTGACAGCCCCAGCCACGTGCTGAGCTTCACCGGGGCTGCCCAGGAGCCACCGCACGCGTTCCAGGACGGCAAGAGCGTCCGAGCCGTCAGTCGCTCGAGCGGCACGAGCGCCTTCGAGACTGCCAGTCGTGCGGTGGCAATGCTTCGCACTGGTGAGGTGCAGGCACAACCCAAGTACGCCTGGATGGGTTTGCGGATGCAGCACCCGTCCGCTAAGGACGGCAACTTTCATCCGGTCGCCCGCGACACCTCGGAAATTCCGATGATGCTGAACGGCAAGCGCAACGTTGCGGAGTTGGTGGAATGGGGGTTCAGCTTAGACGCGATCCGGCATTACCTGCGCAACGCGATTCTCAGCGGAGAGGTACAGATTCCCGGCAGCGGCTGGTTGCTGCGCGACCTGACCTGGGAACTCCAGACTTCGGAGGGCTAGTCACCGACTCGCTAACCGCAGAACCCAAAACTTGGTAAATTCTCCTCTCAAAACCAGCCCTTTGGTGCCTCAAGACTTTTTGGACTCGAGCTAAGAAGTGTTAGAGTCGGCGGTTGTGACTGCTACTCTGGAAGCTCCCAAACCGCTGTTGCAGGACGACATCAAGTTGTCCCTGCGCGAGCGTCAAAAAATCCGTCGTCGTAACCGCATCTATCAGGTGGCGATTCAACTTTTCAAGGAGCGCGGCTTCGTCAACACGACCGCCACCGACATCGCCAAAACCGCTCACGTCTCACGCGGGACCTTCTTCAACTACTACCCCTACAAGGAAGCCGTGCTGCTGGATTACGGGGCGTACATTGTCTCAGGCTTGCAGGACATCGTGCAGCGCCGCACCGCCGAGGGAGCCAATCCGACCGAGTTACTGGAAGAACTTTGGCTGGAACTGGGCCGGGTGACCCAAGAAGAAAAAGATCTGATCCCGCCGCTGACCTACGAACTTATCAACCCCGACCCGCAACGCGCCAGGGCCGCTTACGAGGCGATGCCGCTCGCCAAAATCATTGAGGGTTTGCTGCGCGACACACACAAGTTGCGCCCCGACATCAGTCTGGAACGCATCAGCGCCACGCTCGCGTACACCTTCCTGATGACGGCCCTGCGCTGGAGCGCCTTTCATCCGGATCGCCCGGTGCGTGACGAGTTACGCAAAGCCCTGAGTTTGATCCTCGAGGGTGCGTACCGTCGTTAAATCAGATTGATCCTCGAGCATTGCCTTCATTCGTCTCGAGTCACCCCAGCTCGGGGCACGCTCGGGACCTGTATCAAACGCACGGAAGCTCCGTGAAAGGATAGGGTTTTCGGCGCACATCTGACGCTGGACCTGGTGCGCGGAAAATCCTATCAGCCGTTCCGCCGCAGCCACTCGAGGATCGCGCCACGCTCGTTCTCCAGCTCACCATCAACTACCGCCTGCGTGGCTCGAGTTTTCAATTCACCGATCGCACGGCCAGATGGCAGGTTAAAGACCTGCATCAGCTCGCCGCCGGAAACTGCCAATTGCTGTTCGGTGAACCCCTCGAGTTCGTCCGGCAAGCCCTCCAGGGTTTGCACGAACCGCTCGTGTTCTGCCACCGCGTCGAAGGCTTCCGGGGCGTGCGCCAGACGATCCGCCAGCCGCACCTCGAGCGCGTCGCGCCAGCGGTCGTCCAGATCGCGTTTGAAACGCCGCAAGGTTCTGATAGACGCGTCTCTGGGCGGACGCATGTGGTTGGCGACCAGCTCTACCACGTCGTCCACAGTTTCATTGCTGAACTTCAAGCGCTCCAAGATCAGCCGCGCCAGGTCCGCCCCTCGAGCCTCGTGATGGTAGTAATGCGCCACGCCATCCGCGCCGAACGATTGCGTGGCGGGCTTTCCGATGTCGTGCAGCAACAGCGCCAACCTCGAGACGGGGCGGCTGCCCCTGGACACCGCGTTCTGGACCGCCTGAAAGATGTGCTCGTCGAGCGTCAGGTGATGGTGCGGGTTGTGCTGCTGGAACCCGATGCAGACGGCGAATTCTGGGATCACGACCGCCAGCAAACCCGTGTCTCTCAGGAATCGCAGCGCACTCAGCACCCCGTCAGCGGAACGCGCCGCCAGCAAGCCCCAGAGTTCTATTTGGACCCGCTCGGCGGCGACGCTGCCCACCAGATGCGCCAGTTCGCGCACAGCCCGCGCCGTGGCTTCTTCCAGGCTGAACCTGAGCTTCGCCATAAACCGCGCTAGGCGCAGCATCCGCAACGGGTCTTCGGTGAAGCGCTCGGAGGCATCGCCGACGGCCCGTAGAACCCGACCCTCGAGATCGCGCCACCCGTTAAAAGGATCAATCAAGGCTCCATCGGACAAGCGCCGCGCCAGAGCGTTGACGGTGAAATCGCGCCGCGCCAGATCGGTTTCCACGGGCAGCGTTGGGTCGTAACTGACCTCGAAGTCGCGGTGATGCACCCCGGTGCTGCGCTCGGTGCGTGGCAGCGCCACGTCCACCGTCTCGCCGTTCCAGGTCAGCTTCAGCACACCAAAGCTCGCGCCGACGATATCCACCCGCGCCCAGGTCTCCAATGCGGTTCTGAGCGCTGGGAACGGCACGCCGGTCACGAGGTAATCGGCGTCCTTGCTGGGCTGCCCGAGCAGCGCATCGCGGACTGCGCCGCCGACCAGGTAGACCTCACCCGCTTGGGCTTGCACGGTTTTGAGCAGTCGCGTCTCGAGGGGCTGGGATTCAGGCGTTCGCATGATGAAGTCTTTCAAATTGACCTGCCAACTCGAGTGCCTTTGAGGCTCAAGGGTACAGGGACAGGATAAACCCCTGCGCGTACTCGGGATCAATCTCTCCTGGCAGGACGCTCCGCGTTTCGGCGGCTCGAGTCGCCTCGAGTTTCGCGTCCAGCATCTCCGTCAGCGCTTCAAATTCATACCGCCCGAGTTTTACGTCGCGCAGCACAACGGCGAAGTCAGGCTGGTGCGGATACGTGATGCGCCCCAGTTCGTGCAGCAGACGCATCTCCTCCAGGACCCGCAGGCTGTGACTGAACGCCTTGAAGTCCACACCGCCGGATTCGAGCGCCTGCGCCGCGCGCTTGCCGTAGCGCGCCTCGAGTTGCCGTAATGGTTGCAGCGCCCAGTCAGCTCTGGCGGTGAAATCGAAGGCTTTCTCCAGGATCAAGAGTTGCGGGCTGCCGTGCTCTCCAGTTTGCACCCGCGCCAGATTGGAATCCGCCACGAGTGTCACCACAGTTTCCGCGACTGCCCCGACGGTTCCCGTGACTGCGCTCAAATGCTCCAACGCGATTCGCACGGCTCTGAGGTGCTTTCCCTTATCGCTGTACTTGATCGCCTGCGAATGCGCGAAGCCCATCATGCCGCCCAACTCGCGCCGCAACAACCGCCTAGGCTCGAGGTTGCGCAACTTTTCCACGAACTCCGGGTCTGAGCCAGACAGCACCGCGTCCGGGCTGGTGTGGCTGAACAGCAGGCTGACCGCGTTGATGTCGCCGCGCAGCACCAGCCTCAACCAAAACTGCACGCTCCAGACGGTGATGTCCACATCCATCACGGAGTTCTTGCGTTCCGAACCGCTCGGGTTGGTGTTAACTGTGAACTGCGGCGGCGCGGTTTGCAGGTATAAGGCTTCCCTGGACGGCAGGAACACGCCCTTCACGTCCAAGTCGCTTTGCGGCGTGTTCGTCCCGAAAAGCTGGGAACCGCTTTTGGACAAGTACAGCAACTTGTGAGGGGTAACGTCTATCATAGCGGACTCGGCTTTCTGTGATACGGACAATGTTTCAAATCTTTTGCCTCTGACCTTGAGGTTCGGCTCGAGATTCGTTATTTGGGCTGCCTCGAGCATGAACGTTGGTGGCTGGACGAACCGCTACGACACGGCTGAGATGTGATTGACGTTCTCGAGGGTGATAGGGTTTGACGTACCGAATCCCAACGAAAAACCGCAGGCCTCGAGGGTCAATGCTAGCCATACCCTGAGAATACTTCCAGCGTGAAATGGCGTAGCGGGGGACGACCAAAAAGCGCACTGGCTTTGAACCCAGTGCGCTTTCTGATCTGGTGCGAATTCAGGTTTGTTTGAATAACCCGAGCTGCTTGACGCCGTAAACCACGGCTCCGCCCGCCACGGCCACGAGGGCCAGATTGCCGATGAAGGCGAACACGGCCGCCAGTATCCCGCCGAGCACGAAGTTGGCCAGCACGCCCGCCACGCCACCCGAGACGCCTGCGATCACCAAATGCTGCGGTGAGCTGAGCTTCAATTGCGTCATCCCGAGACCGATCCCGGCCGCCGCGCCAATCAACAGAGCAATAAACCAATCCATGAACTACCTCCAGGCTTCAGTATGCGCCCCGGCCGAAAAAAGTTCCAAACCCAGATCAGGATTGGTCAGGGTCGAGGTAGCATCCCGCCATGCCGCGAGAGTCTTTGAAAGCCAAGAGAGGGCGTGCCCTCGAGGTGCTGGAGGCGTTGCGCCGGGTATACCCGGACGCCAGGACGGAACTGCGATTCGGGAGCGGGTTTGAATTGCTGATCGCCACGATCCTGAGCGCCCAAGCGACCGATGTCAGCGTCAACGCGGCCACGCCAGCCCTCTTCAAGGCGTATCCGACCCCGCAGAAAATGGCGCGGGCGACCCCAGAGGATTTGGAACCGCTGATTCGCACGATCGGCTTATATCGCAACAAGGCCAAAAATTTGGCCGCGACCGCCAGGGCGTTAGTGGAACGCTTCGACGGTCAGGTTCCCAACGATTTCGAGGCAATCCAAACCCTGCCCGGCGTCGGGCGCAAAACAGCCAACGTCGTGCTGTCCAACGTCTATGATCGCCCCGGCATCGCGGTGGACACGCACGTCAGGCGACTCTCGAGGCGGCTGGGATTGAGCCTTCACACTGATCCCGACCGGGTAGAGGCGGACCTCGAGGGGCTGTTCCCAGTTGAGAGCTGGATTTTCGTGCATCACGCGCTGATCCTGCACGGGCGGCGGGTCTGCTTCGCTCGAAGTCCGAACTGTCAGGCGTGCGAGCTGTTGAAGCTCTGCCCACGGATTGGTGTCTGAACCGCTCGAGAGAGAGCTTGAGGGGTTCATGACTCGAGCCGTGGGAGATCTACGGACACCGATCTGTCAGATGGAGATGTGCAGCGGTTGCACCGGGTCGCCCTCCAAGTGCGCCGTGTCGTTCAGGCGCTCCATCGTCCAGACCGCTCCGGTTGGGGTCCACCACCGCTCCAATACCGTGATGCTGGCGTGAGTCACGCGTAGCGTCCACAGGCGCGGCGCGGCCATCGTGGGAATCTTCAGCAGGGAAGTCACCAGGGTTTGAATTGTGCCGCCGTGCGAGAACGCCAGCACGTCGCCCTCGTCGGGCAAGTCCTGTAACCAGCTCAACCCCCTGGAAAGCAAATCGCCGTAACTCTCCCCGTCTGGGGTGCGCAGCGTTCCCGGCTGCTCGAGCCAGGTTTTGAAGGCCGGGTGCTGGGCGTTTTCAGCGTTGGAATTCCCCTCGAAGGCTCCGAAGTGAATCTCGCGCAGCCGTGCGTCCAAAGTTGGTTCATACCCCGCGAGTTCCGCCGTGTGCCGCGCCCGCTCGAGATCGCTGGCGTAGACCGCGCTGAAGTCCCGCCCCGCCAGGCGCGGCTTGAGTCGCAGGGCTTGTTCCTTTCCGAGTGTTGACAGTGGCGTGTCGCTCCAGCCCTGCCAGCGTCCCTGTATGTTCCAATCGGTGATGCCGTGACGGACCAGCCAGAGTCGCAACGGGTTCGGGGCGTTCACGGGCGCGCGGTTTCCAGCGGTGAAGGCTCCACGGTTTCCAGCACTGGGCGCGGCTTTCCGGCCTCGTCCAGTGCCACGAAAATGAAATGCCCGGTCGTAGCCAGCGTCTGATCGCCCAGCGTGACGCGGAACACGTCCACGCGCACCCGTAGGCTGGTGCGCCCGTACGATTCCACCCGCGCCACCAGCTCCACGTAATCGCCCATGCGAATCGGCACGTTGAAATCCAGTTTGTCAATGCTGGCCGTGACCACGATACCGCCGCTGAAGCGATGTGCGCTGTACGCGGCCACCTTGTCCATCAGGCTGACAATGTGACCACCGAAGGCGTTCCCGAGGGGATTGGTGTTGCTGGGGAAGATGTGCTCCAAACTTCGAGCCTCACTATGCGCGATGCGTTCCGCCAAGGTCATACGGCGATCCTATCCTGCGCCTGCGCTCCCGGTTGTCCTGACGCCAACGGATGAACATCAAGGGTAAGGCAACCGGTCAATCTCGAGCCTTCCATGTACTTCCCGTACCCCCTGCGAAGTAGGGAGAGGTCTCGAGCCTTGCTCGAGCCGGGGGGCGGGCGACAAGCGAACAACTGACCGTCGCCCGCCCCCCCGCCGTCCTAACGGACGACGCCCCCCTTCTTGCCCTGACAGCAGCACCTCACGGGCTTGGGCGCTACTCCGCAAGGGGTGACTGTGACTCAAGCCTCGAACCTCGAGCCGTTCGGTTATTTTGGAGAGAACAGCGAGGACGATTTCTCGAGCGGTAAACACTGGTAGGGGCGAGTTACCTCGCCCGGTCCGCCTCGAGTCAGGGCGAAGCTGACGGGGCGCTGACACAGGGATTCGTTACCCATTCTTCCGTGTCCTCGAGAACGAAGCCTTTTCCCAGCCAAGGCGTATGCTCCAAAGCCATGAGACCCGGCACGACTCGACCCGGCGGACACCCCATCCCTCGTTCCCTCAACGCTGGGGCAACCCGGTGAGCGCGGTTCTCAACGGCAAGCTCGAGCCTGCCGCGCTGGTGATCTTCGGCGCGTCCGGCGATCTGACGAAGCGCAAGTTGCTGCCCGCGTTGTACCAGCTTCTCTTGGACGGTCACGTGCCGGAAAAGTTCGCCATCATCGGCGCGGCCAGAACCTCCATGACCCGCGAGGCGTACCAGGGCATCGCCCGCGAAGCGATTGAGAAAGCCCTTCCAAACGCGCCGCTCGAGGAGGCGACCTGGCAGAAATTCAGCGATCTGTTGGATTACTACACGGTGGATTTTGGGAATTTAGAGAATTTCAAGGAACTGCGTTCCAAGCTGGAAGCGCAAGGCTTTCACAACTGGTTGTTTTACTGCTCCCTGCCGCCGAGCGTTTTTCCGACGATCACCGCGCAACTCGGGGCTTCTGGTCTGAGTCACGAGGAAACCGGCTGGACGCGCATCATCGTGGAGAAACCGTTCGGGACCAGTTTGGAAACCGCGCAATCCTTGAACCGCGCCATGCACGAGGTCTTCCAGGAATCGCAGATTTACCGAATAGATCACTTCCTGGGCAAAGAAACCGTGCAGAACATCCTGTCCCTGCGGTTTGCGAACACGATCTTCGAGCCGCTTTGGAACAGAAATTACGTGGATCACGTGCAGATCACCGTCGCGGAGGATCTGGGCATGGAGGGTCGCGGCGGCTTCTACGAGGAGGCGGGCATCCTCCGCGACATGATCCAGAACCACATCATGCAGCTCCTGTGTCTGGTGGCGATGGAACCGCCGGTCGGCCCGTGGAAGGGCGGTTTTCACCCGCTCGAGGCGGGGGCGCTCCGCGACGAGAAAGCCAAGGTGATTCGCGCCCTGCAACCGATCAGCCGCGAGTATTGCGCGACCTGCGCGATTCTGGCGCAGTACACGCCCGGCACGATCAAGGGCGAATCCGTGCCGGGCTACGTGGAAGAGGATAAAGTCGCGCCGGACTCGAGGACACCGACCTACGCGGCGCTGAAGGTGGAAATTGACAATTGGCGCTGGGCGGGCGTGCCGTTCCTGTTGCGAAGCGGCAAGCGCCTGCCGGTCAAAAACACGGAGATCACGATCGTCTTTAAACGCCCGCCGCTGAATCTGTTCCCACAACCCAGCCAGCCGAACATGCTGCGGATCAACATCCAGCCGGACGAGGGTGTGACGCTGAGCTTCGACGCGAAAACGCCGGGGCTGACGGCTGACCTGCGCCCGGTCGAAATGGATTTCAACTACCGCGATTTTGGCAGCACCGGCCCCAGCGCCTACGAGCGTCTGATTCTGGACGCGATGCTCGGTGATGTCAGCCTGTTCCCCAGAGAGGATGAAGTTGAAGCCTCGTGGGCCTGGATCGAACCGCTGCTCGAGGCGGAACTTCCAATGCGTCACTACCCGGCGGGAAGCTGGGGCCCGGACGAGGCGGAGACGCTCTTGGCGCAGGGTCAGAAGTGGCGCGAACTGCCAAGCTGAAGGGTAGAATCTACCTATGTCCAATAGTAGTCTGAAACGCTTAATCCTCGAGCACTTCACAGTCTTCAAGTCGGTTGAACTTGAGTTCAGTGCAGGACTAAACGTTATTATTGGTGAAAACGGCACAGGTAAAAGCCAAATCTTAAAACTTGCTTATGTAGTTGGTGCAGTCAGTGCTGATTTTAAGCTCTTTAGTCGTCAAACCCGTGATGATTTTCAACGCTTGATCGCTGAGAAACTGATTTCTACGTGTCGCCCAGAGTCCTTGGGTCGTTTAGTCTCGAGACAGCGAGGACGCAACCGTGCAGCAATTGGTGTGTCTTTCACCAAAAATGAACTCAACTACGCTTTTACGTTTTCGACTAACAGCAAAACTGAAGTCAGGCTGGACAACGAACTGCCTAAGAGTTACCTTGAGTCAAAGCCAATTTTCATTCCAACTCGAGAAATGCTTTCGCTGTTTCCAGGATTTGCTGCGCTTTATGAACAGCGCGAAACTCAGTTTGATGACACGTATTACGACCTGGTTAAAGCCTTAGCTCTGCCACCGCGCAAAGGCAAGCGTCCTAAAGAAATTGAATCGTCCCTAAAGGTTTTGGAAGGGGCGATGGGTGGTAGCATCACCACCGAAAACGGACGCTTTTACCTCAACGACCAGCGTGGAAATATGGAAATGCCGCTCGTTGCCGAAGGTATCCGTAAGCTTGCGATGCTCGCATATCTCATCATCAATGGGTCACTGCGTGAAGGAGTGACAACCCTTTTTTGGGACGAACCAGAAACGAACCTTAATCCCAAGCTGCTGCAAGAACTTGCCAAACTTCTCGTCGAACTGACCAATAGTGGTATTCAAATCGTTCTCGCCACTCATAGTTTGTTTTTGCTACGCGAACTGAATATTGAAACGCAACGCAGCAAGCAGAAATACGCCCCGCGTTTCTTTGCCCTCGGGAGAACTGAATCTGGCGTGGAGATACAAGTGGGGGGCACACCAGATGAGATCGAACCCATTCCCATGTTGGATGCTGACCTCGAGCAGACTGACCGCTACATGGAGTTGGCTTGATGCCGACCTTGCAAGAAGGAAACTTGACTTTTAGTTTTAATGATAATTGGCAAGTCATCAAATATGATGATTCTTCATTTCACACCAAGTATTTTCAATCTTTCGCAGGAGGATCAAAGGCCGTTGACTTCATCGCTTTTCACAACCAAGAACTTTGGCTCATAGAGGTGAAAGATTATCGTGTCTATGCAAGAACTAAAACTATTGATTTGTACGTAGAAATTGCTGGTAAAGTACGTGCTACCCTCGCAGGGCTACTTGCTGTCAACTCAAGAAACCATCCTAGTGGTGATGGCGAAACTAAGTCCATTATTAAATCAGCTTTTCAAAGACCTTATAGCTTGAGAGTGGCCTTCCATCTCGAGGGATCAATTACCCATAAATCGATACATAAACCAGACCCTAAAAATGATCGAGATGCCTTGAGACGTCATCTACGTCCCATTGATCCCCATGCACTCGTGGGCGACATGACGTATTTCAATGCTCGAGGGCTTTGGATCGTTACATGATCCCTCGAGTCTTCCCAGACCCAGCCACCCTCGCCGCTGCCGCCGCCGAGTCCTTCAAGACCCTAGCGCTCGAGGCGGTGCGAGCGCGTGGCAGGTTCATCGTGGCGCTCTCCGGCGGGAGCACGCCGAAAATTGTCTACGAGGCGCTGGCCACCCTGGAGGGTGTACCGTGGGCGGCGGTCCAGGTTTTCTGGGGTGATGATCGGCTGGTGCCTCCAGATGACAGCAGATCGAATTACCTGATGGCGAAGCTCGCGTTGCTGGATCATATGCAGATTCCCGCCCAGAACATTCACCGGGTTCACGGCGAACTCGAGGCGGACGCTGCGGTCACGGAGTACACGGCCAGGCTCCGGGAAAGTTTCGGTTCCGAGATCGTGTTCGATCTGGTGCATCTCGGGGTTGGACCCGACGGTCACACGGCTTCGCTGTTTCCGGGCACGTCGGACCTCGAGGCACCTGAACCCGTGCGTTCCACCTTTCCCACACCCGGTCTCGAGCCTCAGGTGGCGCGGGTGACGCTCTCCCTGGGCGTGCTGAACGCGGCACGGGCGGCGCAGTTTTTTGTCACCGGAACTGGCAAGCGCGAGATTCTGGCGCGAATCAACGCCGGGGAAAACTTGCCAGCGGCTCGAGTCGTGAACGCTGAGTGGTGGCTGGATGAGGCGGCGAATATCGCGCCGTGAAAAAGGCGACTGTACAAGAACCTGTCCCCTCGAGACTTCCAGTGTTGGCGCATCAACTCGCTCGAGTGAGTGCTTCGCTATTGATTCTGACGCCGCACAAGTGCCCTGCACTGAAATCAGCGTGGGGTGGGAAGCTCAAAGAGGAAACGATGCTCGAGCGTATCCGCATCGCTCAACTTTGGATCACTCAGGCTTGTGAGGTACGCCACGCGCCACGCTCGAGGAAACTGAACGAATTGCCTCGAGGACGCGAAGCGCCGTTGTGAAGCTCACTCCGAGCGCCGACACCGCATAGAGCGGTACGGCAAAATCGCTGCCCGCCAGCCAGCCGTGCCAAGACGCCGCGATGAACGCGGGATAGGATAGGAAGTGCAACCGTTGAGCGAGGCGCACCCCGAGGCGCACGCGGTACTTGAACGAGAAGAACACGAGTATTAAGAAATACGTTGCCATCGTACCGAGCGCACCCGCCAGTGGTCGCGCCGCGCTCATACCGGGCACGAGAAGCGCCTGGATTGGTTGGGCGGAATTGCCACCGACCAGAATAAACGCGCCGTGAATTGCGCTGAGCGCGAGAGCCAACCCCGCCAGAAGACCGTGCCAGCCGTACTGCACCGCTCTAGAAAACCAGCGTGGCGCGTATCGGCTGGAGATTAATGGCCCAAGAACGCTCGTCAGCGCCAATGCGCCGTAAGACACGAAACCGGTGACGCGAAGCACGACCCAGCCCAGGTGTCCCGGCTCGAGATGCGTCAGTGATAGCACCCAAGCGGCCGCCAGCCCACCGAGCGCACCATCAATCAGCCATTCGTGCAGGGGCAGTTTGTTACTCAGCGCGCCCTGGTCTTGGGGACGTGTTCTCATTTGATAGTCTCCTCTCAGGACTGCGCTGAACCCTCGAGTTTGGTTGTTTACACGTTCAGATTGCGAACGAATACAGTCGCATAGAAGTCGTCTCGAGCGTACTCGAGAGCGTATAAACGCGCTTCCCAAACTCAATATTCGCGTTGATCTTTGAGATGCTGATGCTCTTGACCGCGTTCAGAATTTAGACGCTGGTGACGATCTTGGGTTGACTGGATGGTCGTGGCAGTGCTGATCGTTGCTGGGTTGTTTGCTGCTGTAGTAACGGACGGCAACACTGTCGTTGGCGCAGCAAGTGGACTGGTAGACGCTTCGATCTGCTTGGGTAGGCGGGTTGCGGCGGTTTCCGCCGACTTCCAGAACCGCACGCCCAATACGAGTCCAACTCCCATTGCGGCAGTCAGCATAGTGGTCGTTGTACGCCGTGGATCAAATTTTTTACCCATGAAAACGCTCCTCAAGCTCTGATCTGGCATTGCTGCTCAGAGGACGGTAGTTTCGTGCCGCAATCTAAAGATTGAGGTTGGGGATGGCAAAGATTCGTGAAAATAATCGGTGGAGCATTTCCCGGATTTGTGGCAGCGCTAGTGTTCAGACTTGTGAATTCACCGTTCGTTGCCGCGCTTGAAATTCCCAGTCAGTTTCGCCATCACCAGTTGCGCCTCCAAACCCTGAAGCGTTTCGATCCGACCCAGAAAGCGGCTCGCCTCAGTTGCCTTCAAGGTCTTCACGACGCATCCGCGAAACTCCAGAAAGACCGTCCCGTCCTTGTTGGCGCGGTAGCCAAACGGTTCCCGCTCGAGTTCACCGTGCTTGTCAACCGGTCTGGATTTCATCGCTTCTCCTCGAGGCGTTCGTGTACAGCGGCAGACACGCCGCTAGAATTCCCGCGCCGCACGCTAGAGCCAGCCGCAGACTCGCGTTTCCAAGTGCGCCAATGAGCGGCCCGCCTGCGATTTGACCTACGGCATCCGCTTGACCGTTCAGGGATAACACCGTGGCTCGAGTGGTTGGTTCCAAACGCTGGTTGAGCCACGCGGCGCTGAGCGGCTCGTGCAGCTCGCGGGCGACTCGAGCGGCGATGTACGTGGCGACTGCCAACGCCAGTGTCGGAGCCAAGGCGAACCCGAGTAAACCCAGCCCCAAGGCGCTCGTCACCACGAGTAAGGCTCGTGCCACGGCGCGCCCGTCGCTCGTGTTGACTTGCGTGGAGAGGCGTGCGAGCGGCAGCCCAATCAGGGTCACGGCCAGGTTGATCGCCGCGAAACTCAGCAGTAAGGATTGCGCCTCAGAAAGCTGCACGAAACCCAGGGCAGACTCAAGGTGCACATTTCCAAACGACAGCAGATGGACTTGCCACAGACGGTCAAAGGACTCGGAGGCCGCGCCGAAAATGATCGTCACGAGAAACACCCTGCGTAAGGCTGGGCTGGTCCGCGCGAAACGCAACGCCTCGAGCAGCGTCCCGCGCAATCCCGCCAGCACACCTCCGCTGGCGTGCGGATGTGGCTGAAAGTTGGTCTCTGGCATCGTTAGCGCCAGGAACGCCGTGAGGATCAGAAAGCCCAATCCGCCAATCACAATTGGCACTTGCAAGTTTGAGAAGGCCAGCAGCACCGAGACTGGGATTACCAGAAAACTCAGGTAGCGTCCGGTGACGTTGACGCGCAGCATGAGCGCGTTCGCATTGCCCTCACCGATCTCGTCCGAGAGCCAGGCTTGCGTCGCGCCGCTCGTGAAGGTGATGCCAACGCCCCAAACCAGCGCGGCAAGGATAATCGCGCCAAACTGCGGAACCAGCCCCTCGAGCAGAAATCCGCAGCCGATCAACCCGCAACCAATCAGCACCGACAGTTTCCGGGAAACCACATCCGCGACGACGCCGGTTGGCACTTCAAACAAAAAAATTGCGCCCTCCAAAGCGGTTCCGACCAGCACCAGCTCGAGCGGCGAAAGTTTCACGACGGTCGCGTAGTACAGGGTGTTGGCCGCGAACACGATGCCGAAAAATAGGCTCGAGGTGAGCGTTAAAATCAGATACGCGGTTTCAGCGGAAAGTTTGGTGGTGGTCATGAATAGGCTTCACAAACGAACTCAAAGCACGGTAGCGTACCCGTTGCGCTGACCGCATCCGCCATTCGGCTCAGCCTGTAAAAGCTTCGTCACCCGTCCTCGAGCTGTGACAGCACGAGTTCACCCGTGGCGCACATCAGCGACACGCGCAGCACCGCCGCGACCGTGATCGAATCGGTGATCTCGCCACTTAGCACCATTCGCAGGACCTCCTCCAACTTCACGCGTTTGACACTCAACTCTTCCGTGTCCTCCGGCATCGCCACGCCCGCCTCGAGTCCCGTCGCCAGGTAGATCAGGCTTTCCTCGTCGGTGACGCTATTGGAAAGGTGCATCCGCAGGATTTCCTGCCAGTCTTGCGCCCTAAACCCGGTTTCTTCTAACAGCTCGCGCTTGGCGGCTTCCAATGGGGCTTCGTCGTGCGGTCCGCCACCCTCGGGGAGTTCCCAGGAGTAGGCGTCTAGCGCGTAGCGCCACTGCCCGACGAGGTAGGTGTACCCCTGACTGTCCAGCGGTAGCACGCCGATGGCGCGGTTCTTGAAATGCACCACGCCGTAAATGCCGCGCCCGCCGCTCGGGTTGAGTACCGCGTCCTCGCGGAGCGAAATCCACGGGTTGTCGTACTTCTCTCGCGTTTGTAACGTCTGCCAGGGGTTCTTCACGCCGTCCATCATGCCACTCGAGGTTAAAAGTGTTTTCGGGGTCACGGCTGCTTGTAGCGGCGAGGCACGCCTCGCCCAGCCACCAACGTTTCTGCTCGAGCGTGTTGAGTGCTCACGAGATTCAATTCAGGTTCCCTCGAGGCGATGAATTAAATCTCTGACCGTGGGAACTTTTAGCTTCAGCGCCGCCCGGTTAACGATGAAGCGCGTGGAGAAGTGTTCTAGCACTTCAATCTCCTCTAACCCGTTCTCTTGTAAGGTGCGCCCGGTTTGCACCACGTCCACGATGGCGTCCACCAGTCCCACGCTGACCGCCAGTTCCAGCTTGCCGTTCAGCGCCAGCACATCAGCCGCCATGCCACGTGAGGCGATGAAACGCCGAGCGATTCTGGCGTACTTGCTGGCGACGCGCTCGATGCGGTCGGTCGCGCCGTGCAGCCGAATCAGTGATAAGCGGTACGGATGCCCGCCGAGGTCCAGTGGCTCGTAGACATCGCGCTCGCTCTCTAAAATCCAGTCCTTCCCGACGATCCCGCAATCCGCCACGCCCAGGTCAACGTACACGGGCACGTCCGCATCTTTCACCTCCAGCAGCGTCACCCCCTCGAGTTCGTGCTTCAGGCTGCGGGAACCGCTCAAGTCTGGAATGTCCAACCCGGCGGCCCTCAGACGTTCCAGTGGGAAGTTCCTGCTGCGTTCGCCGCCGGGAATGGCAATCGTCAAACGTGGGGTCAGGCGTGAGGTCACAGGTCGCATCATCACCGACCCAGGGCGTGGAAGTCCAGTCATAAGGGAGGACGGTACTGCTGTGACAAGCTGGTTTTCGGGTCGCTGAATTTAGGTGAGCGTCCAAATTCGAGATATGTCACACAGGGCTGACCTGAGACCCATAAGGTAGATGGGTGAACGAAAACACAAAATTGGATGAGTTGGGCCTACAACGCCCGTCGCTCGAGCGCCAACCGTACACGCCGCCCGCGCTGGAGACTCACGAAGGCTGGTCGGTTTCCACGGGCCAGACGCTGGGTATCAACATGTTCGGCATTGAAGACGTGACGGGGGGCGAGTGACGTGCGGCGCTTGATTCCGCTTTCGTTCCTGTTCATGGCGCTGGCCGCCTGCGTCTCGCAGCCCGCGCCGCCGGTCGTGACCAACGCCCCGAAACCTCGAGTTCTGGGGACGGTTGAAGTGAGTTTCGATACCTCTGCCAAAACTGCGCAAGCCAAGGTAACGCGCGGTTTGAGAACCCAGGGCGTACTGGCGGATAACGTGGCCAGCTTCGTTCCGACGGCCTTCACCGATCTGGCAGACGCCAATAACCGGTATTTGACGGCTGACTTCGCGGTCACCAATCTGAGCGCCACAGATTTCAAAAACCTGACCCTGTACGCCTACGCGCAGGGCAGCAACAGTGTCGGCGGCACGGCCATCAAGAGCATCGTCAGCTTCGGCGGGAACGCGCTGAACGCCAGCGCCGTGCAACAGGCTCGTCCGACACACGGTACGACCTCCAACGCGGGCACGATCACAGTTGATCCGAACAGGGCTGACTTTCAAGCCTTCAGCTCGACTGAGGCTCAAGCCGTGCAGACCGCCGCCCTTGGTGGCACGCTGACGAGCGCCGATACCGTCCTCGAGTACGGGTACGTGGCTCGCAAAGGGAGCGCCCGACTCATCCCCGCCAACAACGGCACGGGTACGGTCACACTCGGGCTGCAAGTGCCGCTCGGGGCGGGCGCAGGAACCCCGTACAAGTTCGCCCTGACCTTCGTGCTGGCCGACGAGGCTAACCCTCGAGTCACACGCGGCGCGTACCCACCGGAAAGCACCCTGGCCGTGGCCGCCCGAGCCGCCACGATCACTCCGGCCGCCCCACTGCCGGTCCCCGAGGTCGTGCTGTTGGGAAGTGATGCTGAGGTCACGACCGGTTCGCTGCGTTTGGCGAACGCCAAGATCAGCACGCTACCGTCGTTCCTGTTGGAGCCGAGCTGCGCCACGCCCGCCGCGAACACGATCATGCAGGTGCAGGGGAGCGGCGCGACCTATAACACCGCGATTCCAACCCCAACCGTGGAGGGCGTCGTAACCGGCGACTTTCAGGGGGCCAGTAATCTGAAGGGCTTCTACATTCAGGACCGCTACGGTGACGGCGATCCCAGCACCTCGGACGGCATCTTCGTGTTTGAAAATGCCGCCACACCCGCGAACGTCAGCGTCGGTGATTACGTGCAAGTCACCGGCACAGCGGGCGAGTTCACCTCCACGGGCGTCAGCCAAACCCAGATCACCAATCCGACCGCAATCACCGTCTGCGGAACTCGCGCCCTGCCGGAAGCCCAAACCGTGACCTTCCCGGTCGCCAATGTTTCCGACCTCGAGCGTTTTGAAGGAATGCGAATTAAGATCCCAACCCAGTTGACCGTGACTGAGCACTTTCAGCTTGGCCGGTTCGGACAGGTCTTGCTCAGCTCTGGCGGCTCGAGCAACTTGACGGGTACCGATGATCGCCTCGAGTCGTACACGCAGTTCAACACCCCAGATGTGACTGGGAACACCAACTATCTGGCAGACATCGCCAAGCGCCGTATCTTCGTGGACGATGGCAGCGGCGTCTCCAATCCGGACCCGATCAAACTGGGGCGCGGCGGCAACCCGCTCAGTGCTAGCAACACCCTGCGCGGCGGCGACACGATCCAGAACCTGACGGGCGTGTTGGATCAGACCTTCGGCGATTACCGGGTGCAACCGACAGAAACCACGAATTTCGTGGCCGCCAACCCCCGCCCGCCCGCGCCAGCCTTCCCGGCCGCGACGACCCTGCGCGCCTCGAGCTTTAACGTATTGAACTTCTTCACGACGCTGGACGCGGGCGGTGCGACGTTCACACCAACCGGTTGCACCAATACCATCGCGCCGCGCGGAGCTAATACCGCCGAGGAGTTCACCCGCCAGAAGGACAAAATCGCCAACGCCATCAACGGGTTGAACGTGGACGTGCTAGGTATCACCGAAATGCAGAACAACGGCAGCGGTACTGTCGGCGCGATCGCCGATCTGGTCGCGGCGCTGAATACTCTGGCAGGCGCAGGCACGTATGCGGCGGCTCCAGCCCCCACCAACGGCTACGGCTGCGACGCGATCAAGGTGGATTTCATCTATAAGCCCGCCAAGGTCAATCTGCTTTCCGTTGTCAGCCCCGACAACAGTTATCTGTCATTTGGGAGCGGCGTGGGCGCATCGGGGCGCAAACCGGTCGCCGCGACCTTCCAGCAGATCAGCAACAACGCGGTCTTCACCGCCGTCATCAATCACTTCAAATCCAAAGGCTCGAGCGCGGGCGGAACGGGCGACACAGATACGGGCGATGGTCAGGGGAATTCCAATGGGACGAGGGTTCGGAACGCGACCGATCTACTGAACTGGTTGACGACCACACCGCCGTCCACCGACCCAGACTACTTGCTGATGGGCGATTTCAACGCGTACTCCAAGGAAGCCCCAATTACCACTATTGAAGCGGGCGGGTACACCAACCTGAACCCAACAACCAGTTACTCCTACGTGTTCAATGGCTTCTGGGCCTCGCTCGATCACGCGCTGGCCTCCACCAGCCTAAACACGCAAGTCACGGGTTCCAACGAGTGGCACATCAACGCCGACGAGCCGACCGCGCTGGATTACAACACCGAATTCAAAAGCGCCGGACAAGTCACCAGCCTGTACAGCAATCAACCCTTCCGCTCGAGCGATCACGACCCCGTGGTGATCGGGTTGAACCTGACGGCCGGACCCGCCACGCCAGACTTCAGCCTCAGCGCGACAGCGCCGACGGGTGTCACCACGGCGGGCGGGAGCAGCACCAGCACGGTCACGATCAACCGCACAAATTTGCCTGACCCGGTGACGCTGAGCTTGAACAGCAATGCGGCTGGCATCACCGGCAGCTTCGCGCCTAGCAACACCACAGGAACCTCGAGCAGCTTGACGTTGACCGTGCCAGCGCTCACGGCTGGATCGTACCTGGTCACGATCACCGGGGTCAGCGGCGCATTGACGAAGACCACGACCGCTAACGTCGTCGTCAGCCAGCCCTGCACCGTTAGCAGCGTCGGCATCACCGGCGGCACGAGCGTCACGGTGGGCGGCACGTTGAATCTGACTGGGACCGTCACCAGTTCGCCCAGCGGCTGCGACACCGCAGGCGTGACTTGGACGGTCGCCCCCGGCACGGGTACGGCCACGGTCTCCTCGAGCGGCGTGGTCACGGGTGGCACAGCGGGAACGGTGACCGTGACCGCGACGAGCATCACCAACTCGAGCGTCAGTGGGAATGTGAGTATCACTGTCACTGCCCCGGCTCCGGCTGCCGTCGTGATCGCCGAGGTGTACGGTGGAAATGGTGTCACATACAAGAACGACTACGTAGTGCTTTTCAACCGTAGCAACGCCCTGGTCTCGTTGAGTGGTTTGAGCATTCAATACGCCTCGGCGACTGGCACGGGCAATTTCTCGCTCGCCGCCACGCTGACAGGCAATCTCGCGGCAGGTCGCTATTACCTCGTGCAACTCGCTTCAAGCGCAACCGGTGCAGACTTACCAGCGGCGGATGCAACGGGTACAACGAATATCTCGAGTACCTCCGGTAAGGTGATTCTTGCCAATGCCACGACGGGACTTGCCTGTAATGGTGGCAGCACGGCTTGCACTCCGTCGCAAACGGCGCAGATTCTCGATTTGGTCGGGTACGGTTTGGCGAACTACTTTGAAGGGAGCGCCGCCGCGCCACTGCTGACGACTGTGACCGCCGCGACTCGAGCGGGCAGTGGTTGTCAGGACACGAACGTCAACAGCGCCGATTTCACGGCAGCCCTGCCCACACCTCGCAACACGAGCAGCCCAACCGTCACCTGCCCCTGATTTTTAATAGCAGCACCTCGAGCTTCTGGACTAGCTCGAGGTGCTGTTTCTTTTCAACCCTCGAGCGCAATTACTGCTTTGTCCGTCAACGCGATCAGTTCTCCATCGGCTGCCAGATAGCCAATCCCCCTGGAACGGGCGGCTCGCTCGAGATCACTGCGATCATTCGTCCACGCCATCACCACACGGTGTCCTTCGGCACGCAAAGATTTGGCGCTCTCCGCGTCCAACGCGATGGCGAACGGGGGCGCGACTGGCTCGGGTTCACCCAGAGCCGCCATCAACCGCTCGAGACCCAGCGCGAAGCCAGCGGCGGGAATCGGTGTGGCTCTGGGGTCTCCGGCGGGCGCGCCGTCGTAGCGACCACCGCCGCAGATCGGCTGCCCGAAATCTGGGGTGTAAGCCTGGAAGATCACGCCGGTGTAGTAATCCAGTCGGCGGGCGATGCCCAGATCGAACAGGAAGCGCTCGCGTGGCAACCTCGCGGCCACCCCTCGTAAGGACTCTAAAGCGGCGCGGGCGTCGTCGTTCAGGGCGAAGGCTTCGGCTTCGTTCAGCACGTCGGCATTGCCGTACAGGTCAATCAGTTTCAGCACCGCGTCCCGAGTTTTGCCCGTGACCCGGTTCGCGTCCAGCAGTGACGCCAGCTCCGGCGCGTTCTTGCGATGAATCGCGTCGCGCAAATGCTCCACCGTCGCCTCCTCGAGACCGGTTTCGCGCAGCACCGCTCGCACAAAGCCGGGATGACCCAATTCGACCGCCGCGCGTTCCAACCCGACACTGTTTAGGCATTCCAATGCCAGCGTGACAATCTCTGCGTCCGCCAGCGATGTGCTGATGCCCAGCAGCTCCGCGCCGACCTGGGTGTACTCGCGCGCCCGCCCGAGTTCCGCGTCACGGGTTCGCACCCAGAGCAGCCCGCTGTAGCGCAGTCGCAAGGGGTACGCGGCGCTCGAGTACGTGGCTCGGACCAGATTTCCAATCGCGGTGGTGTACTCGCCGCGCAACGCCAGCACCGTGCCGTCGCGGTCCACCAGTTTGAAACTCTTCTCCGCCTGCGGGTGGTGCGGGTCGTAGACCTCCAAAGCTGGGGTTTGCACGGCATCGTAGCCCCAGGCGTGCAGCACGCCTTCTAGGGTCATGCGCAGGGATTCGCGCCAGGCTTGCTCTAGGGGCAGGGTGAAACGGGTTCCGTCGGGAATCAGCGGCACAAGGGCTTTAGTATCGCGGCGAGGTCAGGAGAAACGCAAGCGGCGAAGAGGGATGGAGAAAACCAATCACGACAGCGTGCACTCATCTCGAGGGTTGGGACTCGTGTGAGGTCAAGACCCTATTGATAACGGCACGATTCGGCTGACCCACATCTTCGTCAGAGACGCACTCTATTGTCTTCAAACGTTGACCTGCCTACGCCGAACTCAGTAACGCTCTGCGCGAAATAGCAAATTTCTCTTGTACGACCCGATTTTCGTAGCGATGAGGTGTGTCTCGTCTCACCACACTCGGGACTGATTGATTTCTTATCCCTCGAGCGCTTGGGTGCGTCTGGGTAGACTGACGCCTATGTTCACGAAGGACTTGGGAACTGGCGCTCACCTCGCGCTCTTGGAACCGCGCCACGCCGCGCAGGTGTTCGCCCTGATTCACGGCAGTCGTCCGCACCTGCGCGAGTGGTTGCCGTTCGTGGATGGCACGCAGTCCGTCCACGATTCGCGTGCCTTTATTGATGCCAGTTTGCAGCGCTTCGCCAGGGATGGCAGTTTTGACGCGGGCATCTTTCAGGACGGCGCATTGGCGGGTGTGATCGGATTGCACTGGATCAATTGGTCGTCCAGAGTCACCAGCCTCGGGTACTGGCTGGGTGCGGATTTCCAGGGTCGCGGCCTGATGACGCGTAGCCTGGCGGCGATGGCGGGGCATTGCTTTGGTGAGCTGAGCTTGAACCGAATCGCGTCGGCCGCCGCGACGGGCAACACGAGAAGCAACGCGGTCCTGCAACGGGGCGGCTTTCAACTCGAAGGGTTGGCCAGAGATGCCGAGTGGTTGTACGACCACTTCGTGGATCACCACCTGTACGGCTTATTGGCGAAGGACTGGCGGGCGCGAACAGCGGCGGGTTGAGTGAAGGCTTTTGAACTGATTCGCACCGCTCGAGCCGATACGATGCCCTATGCGCTCCCGGCTCGTCGGTTTGACCCTGATGGTTTCGCTCACGGCTTGCCTGAGCGCCACGCCCGCGCCGCTCGAGGAGGGCGGCGCGGCGGTGGGCGGTCTCAACCCGGCGGATCGGGGTTCGGTGGTGAGCGCTTACCAAACGATTTACAGTGGCGCGGCCAATAACCCGGTTCTCTCCAGCAGTAACTGGACGGGCAACGTCGGCGGTTGCAAGCCGGGCGACACCTCGAGCGCGTTCAAGGAGGCGGTGCTGCGGCGAATCAATTTCTATCGCGCCCTGGCGGGATTGCCGAACGTGACCTATGCGGCCGGGGTGGATGGGCAGCAGCAGGCGGCGGCGCTGATGATGGCGGCGAACGGCACGCTCAGCCACAGCCCGCCTGGAACCTGGAAGTGCTATTCCGACGCGGGGAAAACCGGCGCGGGCAGCAGCAATCTGGCGGGCGGCAACGACGGTGTGAACGCGATAGACGCGTACATGGACGATGGCGGTGGGAACAACAGTTTCGCCGGGCATCGCCGCTGGATTCTTTACCCGCCGCGTTTGGAGATGGCTTCTGGCGATGTGCCCGGCTGGAACGCGCTGTACGTCTTTGGGAAGAGTGGTCCCAGACCCGCGAATCCAAGGTTCGTGACGTATCCGACCGCCGGTTTCTTCCCAAGGGGACTACTACCCACCTCGAAACGCTGGAGCTTCTCCGTGAACGGCGCGGATTTCAGCACCGCCACGATCACGATGAGCGCGAACGGCTCGAGCGTTCCCTTGACGAAGCTGACGCCGCAAAACGGGTACGGCGATAACACGGTCGTCTGGGAGGTCGCGGGCGCGCTGTCGCTCATAGGTGATGCCCCGATCAGTGTCAAACTCGAGGGGGTGAACCTGGCGGGTGCGCCGCAGACGTTCAGCTATGTCGTGACCTTACTGATAACGGCATGATTCGGTTAACTCACGTATGCGTCGCAGAAGCTTTGTACTGCGACGCATGATTACCCTGAAGTTACCGAACTCAGTAGTCACACCCTAAGTGTTGCGGCTTGTAGCTTTAGACAGGTTTCAGTGCGATGAGTGACTGGAATTGGGTGGGGCTTCCTCGAGCCGCTTGGTGAACTTGCCGCTGGCGTTGCGAGGGGCTTGAAACGGTTCGCGGGCGGCTCGCGTCTGCCGCTCGAGTTCTTCGCGGATCAGGTCGGCCCACTCCTCGACGCTGCGCTCGCCACGGGTGACGGCCTTGTCCGGACTGGTGCAACCCGTTCCAGCCAGGAAACGCCGTCTGGCGCGCCGTAGGTACTGATATTTGTCGGCGGTCTGTTTCATGAGTTTCAGTTCTCCTGAACCTTGCATTTGAGCTTGCTCAGCGCTTCCGTGAACTTCTCGAGGTTGAACTGAAACGTCTGCGGCGCGAGGTCGTCACCGGTCGCCACCACCACCAACCGCTGCGCTCGCTTGGCTTGCGCCACGAAGTCCGCTCGAGCCTCGTCCGTCAGATAGAGCCGGGTTTTGTCCTCGGAGAAGTACGCCAACCAGTTCGGTGAAGCGGCGTTCTTGTCGAATCGGTATTGCCAGCGCACATCGGCGTAATACCCGTAATACTCAGGGAGTTTCAAGTTGTGTTGCAACGCGATGAATAAATCGGGTTTCTGGGTCTGTGCGTTTTGCTGGCAACGCAGTTGCAATTGCGCCGCCCGCTTCGGGTCACGGCTTTCCAACGTCCAGATGTAACTGCGATCCTGGTCGTTCAAGACATCGGTCTGTTTCACGTATTGAAAGCTGCCAACGCCGCTTTGCGCCAAGGCAGTCACGGTGAGCGCCATAACGCAGAACACTCGTGTAAATTTCATGGCTCCTCCTTAAGAATTACAAGGTCAAGCACCATTGGATTCAGTGAGCGCAGTCTCCACCTCGAGTTCTCGCAAGTCGTGATCTGCCAGACTCGAGGGGTGACGTGGCGAACCGTTCTTTGGCAGCCTCGTGATGCGGGGTCACCCCATCAAACTCTGGTCGTGCGAGTCTCGAGGTATGCGGTCTGCTATTGCTGTGACCGCTCGTCCAGGTTTTTAACCTCGAACACCTGTTGCTAAACCATCCGAGTGCCGAGCGTTCACTGTGAGCGGTGACTCTCAGCCGTAACCTCACAGTTTTAAGAGGTGACTGGTTTAAGACGTGACTGGCAAGCGTCCGACTGTCCTGTAAGAACCCCTGCCCAGAAGGCATGGTTTAGCGGCAGTTACTGGGTGCCCCAGAGCTTGATGATGCCGCCCTCGTCGCCACTGGCGAGCATCTTTCCGTCGCGGCTCCACGCAAGTTGCTTGACATCTTCTTTGTGTCCTTCCAAGGTTTTGAGTTCAGCGCCCGTGGTCACATCCCAAAGCTTCACGGTGTCGTCGTCAGAGGCGGTCGCCAGGATCTTGCCGTCTGGACTGAACGCGACATCCCTGACCGTACCGTCGTGTCCTTTCAAGACGCGCAACTCTTTACCGTTGGCGGCGTTCCACAACCGAGCCGTGTTATCCGACGAACCGGTCGCCAGGAACTTCCCGTCAGCGCTGTACGCCACGGCGAAGCCCTGAGCTGTGTGACCCTTCAAGGTGCGGAAAGACTCGAGGCTCTGCGTGTCCCAGAGCGTGAAATCCGAATCGCCGGTACTGCCGATCACGGTGCGCTGATCTGGCGACATCGCTAGGTTGTAGACCAGTCCCGGACCCTTAAATTTCCCCACGACCGTGCCATCTTTCAGACTGATGATTTTCAGACCACCGTGCGCGACCACGACACGGTTGTTGCTCATGGCGATCACGTCACCGGTTCCGTTGGCGGGTTTCAAATTAAAGCTGGCGCTCTCTTTGCCGCTGGCAGCGTCCCAGACCTTCAGCAATTTATCGGCTCCCATTGTGACGACACTCTTGCCATCCGTGGTGTACGTCAACCCGGTGATGCCATACTGATGCCCGGTCAGTTGCGCCGCGATTCGACCCTGACCTACATCCCACAGCCGCCCAGTCGCCTCATCGGAAGCCACGGCCAGCCGTTTCCCGTCAGGACTGAACACTATGTCCATGACCTTGTAATCTGGGCCTGTTAACTCGAGCAGCTCGGTCGCCTTCTTCGGGTCAAAGCCCGTTCCCTGGGCTAAAGCGGCGGTGAGGACAGTAGCAACAGCGAGACTCCCCATAATAGCGACGATCCAGTTCTTCCTAGACATGTCTTCCTCCGGTATCGCATCGGCTCCCAGCCTGTTTTGGTGCAGGCTTTTTCGGTGCGATAAGACAGGATGACCCAGAGGGGGTTACGCGACGGTTATAAAAATCTAGCGATTTGTAATGTCGTGTTGATAGGCAATAACGATGTGCTATTTGCAGCTTTCAAAAGTTTAGAGATTCACGTGTTGGGTTTCTTTTTCTTGGCAGGTGTTGGTGAAACCTCTTTTTTGGAAGGGACTGGAAGATCAGGTTCACGAGCAGGGATTGACTGCTTGGCTGGCTTTGTAGACTTTCCAGGAACTGGTTTCTTCACTCGAGTAGAAGTACTCTTTCCTGATTTTGGCGCAGGACTGTCTTTGGGTTTAGGCGCTACAGACTTTGGTTTCTTCTCAACCTTAGGAGGCTTTGAGGCAGACTGATTAGATGGTGGTTCACTAAGAGGCTTGCTCGAGGATACTGGCGGGTCAATCTTTGTGGGGACAGTAGGTACTTTAGGTTTGCTTAGTGTCCGAGGCTTTGTAGTGGACGCTTTTGGTTTTGGAGTTTCAGATAAGGTTTTACGAACAGGTTTATCTTCTAACGTATCTAGTATTACCGAGCTTATTTCCTCTGGTCTGGGCGGCTCAGATTTTTTGCTTTCTAAAAAAACTCTAAGGTTATTTCTAACTTCCTCGGTCTTTTTGACTGCTAAGCCTGGGAGCTTTTTTTCGCTAATGCCACGAGATTTCAATCGCTTAGTGACGAATTTTAGTAATGAATCCGCCACCTTTCCTGAATCTAGTTTGTTTTCTATTAAGGCAGTTGTGATCTCCATTGAAAAATCAAGAACTTGCTTAGCTAGACTATCTGAACTTCCGGAAATCTTCGTTTTTGATGTTAAAATTTTCAAAACTAATGCGTTAAAATCAGAATCAGACATGGGTTTAGAAAAATCCATGTTTTCGATAATTGTTAATGAAGTACTAGGAATTTGCCCGAGTGCCCCTTTTACGAATGTCAGAGCAGTCGAATTTTTCCCTACCGCTTTTATTAACTGATTCGCTTTGCGCATTGCATTTATTACGGAAGCTCTAGTTTCACGGGAAAGGAAAGCGAAATCCTTGATCTCACTAATTTTTATACTTAATATCGGCTGAACTATCGTTGAAATTATTGCGTTCTTAAACTGCTCGGTTGCCTCGGCTCTGTTCATTCCTCCGGCGCTGTCAATATAGAAACCTAGAGCTACTTTTATTGATTCTATTAGTAAAGTTCTAGCTATCCCTCCTGTAAAAACAATATCTGCGACCGTTGCTACGGTACTTAGGAAACTTTTTGCCGCATCTTTTTGATTTTTTAAGACTATTCCATAAACACTCGTAACACTCTGCCAGTCTGTGAACATTTTATCAATTTTTTCTTTGAAATCCACTTCATTCAACGAATCTCTTTTACTAAGAAGTATTTTGAAGTATTTTTCAAAGTTTCTTGCTCTCTGAGAAATATCTTTAAGATCCATGAGGATCGTTCGTGGGTTTGAGGGATCAAGACCTTCATTGATAAATTTTATTTCTTCATTGATACGATTGATCTTCTCGTCAACGCCAGCAGGGTTAGGGTCTAAGTTGTTCCTTGCTCTCATTTTATCCACAGAATTTCCGCCAAGGAAAGGCTCAGCTTCTATCTGTACAGATACTCTAAAATCAGACTGAAAATTCAAAAAATATAAATCGTTAAATGCTTTTTTCTTTTCCGGGTTTAAATTTTTATATCTCTCCATAACAGGGTTTAATTTTTCTTTATCAAAAATCCCTCCGTTCATCGCTAGTCTAGCGATAATCCAATCGGGAACAGTCAAGTCAGTTGGATATCTTTGCTTCCATACCTTTAATGCATTATAACAATCTATAGGGAAAGATTTTTCATATAAAAAAGTATTTAATGAATCATCCAGACTTGTACCTGCTCCAGCTTTTGAATGCACAGCGTTCTCAAAATCATTTATATTCAGATTAGATGCGATCATCTCCGCAAGTTTAAATTTATCTACGCCAATAAAATAAGAAGATACTGTATTTGATTCGACTTCAAAATTTAAGAGCTTTTGCTTTGCTCTTTCGGCGGTGTTATTGATATATTCTTCATCTCTAGAGCTGATATTCGCCTCGATTAAATTCGCCAAAAATTTATAGCTGTCTGTATCTTCACCGAAGCGTCTTTTAAAGGCTGTACTTAAGGTCCAGTCCCCTTTCCAAATGTATCTTGAACTAGAGAAACGTCCCTGGGAACTTTCTATGATGTCTTTACAATTTCTCTCTATCTCAGAGACGGTTGCTCCTTCTTTCATTAAATATTTGCTTATTTCTCTCGCATCTGTTGGACTGTCTAGCAGATTTAATATTTTTCTTGCGCAAAATCTAGATGTTAGATTGCTAAGAATGTCTGTAATAAATTGAAAATCGTAGGTCGAACGAGCGAGTTCTTGCATCACTCTTGAAAAATTACTTGCTATTGAACCATATCCTTCTAAGTGAAAAGAGAATTCGTTTGGGACTCTACAGTTTAAGAGAAATGTTTTTGCGGGTCCAGATAAACTTAATAATGTTTCTTCAATAAAACCCTCAGATGAAAAGACAACCCAGATGTTACCGATTTGAACCATAGCCGATAAGACACTTGCCAACATCTGATTTTCAGTTTCTTTCTCTGAACTTTCGTTTTTACCACCCTCGAGCAAAACTTTAAAGACCTCATACCAATTATTATTAGTTAAATTTAATGTCCATGATTTTTTGGAGCTTTTTAGAAGCTCTTCTCTAAAAACAATTTTCTTTTGCATATTTTCTTTTATATCAACTACGCCTTCTAAATATTCGTAATTCTCTTCATGAAAATTCTTATCTAAATAGTCAAAATCGTTTTTGTCAAACCCTTTAATTCTCTCATAAATTCCAGCGTAGTCTGGGAAATAAGCTTCCATTATTTGCGCCCAAAGATAAGGTATTAGATCATCCCTACCAAATTTTTGATCACTTTGTGAGTTTTCCTGCGAAGGAATTTCATCTCCTCTTGTAAGAATCTCATATGAATCGCTTTCTAATTTCTTCTTTTCGGAACGGAATTTCTCGTTAACGATAGTAGATTTTGTCTTGAAATCTTCTCTTTCCTTTTTATCTACAAGGACTGTAACTTTTTGGTTTTTTATGTTATTTTCTGTAATAAAAAATGGTTCTTTAAAATCGTAAGATACACCCCCGTAACTGAACTCCGCATTGTCTCTTCCTTTTGGCTTGGTGAATTCTCTGGCTAAATCGCCATCTATACCTAAGAGTATCATTACTTTAATCAATACTTCTTCCGGTGTCGAATCTTTATTTATGGGAATTACAAACTCATCCGGGTTTTGCGGTTTTTGTTCTACTGTTTTGAGTTTTCCTTGCACTTTCCTTTGTAAAATTGAGTTATTTTTACGCGACTCACCACCTGCCGGAGTGCTTGCCATATTTGACTCGTCTGGAATAACGGAGCTTCCTTGTAAACCCTTACCTTCTGCTTCTACACCTGCCCGCTCGGCTTCCCCCTCGAGACTCTGATCGGCGTCCACCCCCGGCTTGGCTCGCCCCTCGAGTTGCTGTCCGACGTGCGTCAACTCATGCACCAACAACCCGCGTCCTACACTGCTCTCCGGGTCAAACTTGCCACCGCGAAAGAAGATGCTGGTTCCGGTCGTGAAGGCAATCGCGTTCACGGTCTTCGCTAATCCATCGGCGCTGCCATCGCGGTGAATTCGCACCAGATCCAAGCTGAAATTGAACTGCGGCTGCAACTGCCGCTTGACCCGCTCTGGCAGAGCTTCACCACCGCCCGCTCGAGCGATCATCGCACTCAGATTCTCCGGGTGCTCGGCTTCGCCCTCCGCCAAGCGTTGCGCGACTGGCTCGAGACTCGCCTCGAGTTGCTCGGCTTGGCGTTGCAGACTGGTTTCCTGTTCTGCCACCAGGCGTTGCAGGCTGCCCGTCTCGCGGTCGTTCGGGCGGAAGGTCGTCAGCGTGGCGCTCAGCAGGTCAGAGCGGTCCCTGGCATCGTGAACCCTGGAAACGGCTGAAGCCAATTCCATTGGGCGGGCCCCGTCTCTGGCGCGTTGAACTTGGTATTGCCGTCCGAGGCTGAGTCCGACGTGGCGCACGAAACCCGTCACCGGTTGGGTGTCGCCTGCCAAGTACGCGGGGTCGTGATTGTGTTTAGCGCGCAGGACGGGCAGCTCGGTGTTGATGCGGTCCGCCAGCCCGGTCAGCGTGAAGCCCTTGCCGCTCGAGTCCAAGCTGGGCGCGTCAGGGGTACGCAGGCGTTGCAGGCGCGAGGCGATCAGTTGCGTTTTGACTTCACTCGCTCGGGTTTGAATGGCGCGTTGGCGTTGCAAGCGCACGGTTTGCGCGGTAGCTAGGTGTTCACCTATCGCGGCGGTATGACCGGGGCTGCGTTGCAGGCTCGAGCGAAGATTGGGGGCGGCTCCCAATCGGTTGTCTCCGTCCGCCGAGGGTTGCCCGCCCAGAACCGTGCCAGCTTGCTCCAGACCCGAGTTACGGCTCGAGGCGCTCGAGCGCTCAGCGAGGTGACCTTGTGCTTGTTCAGCCTGGTATCGCTGCAACCGAGTGGCGAGATCAGGGGTGGGCCCGGCCACGCGTTGCAGCGGCAAGCCGGTCAGATCGGCAGCGGTTTGACCTGAGGCGGGTCGCACTGGGCTGAGCGGTTCGCGCCCCAATGACAATGAACCTGCCACGTAGGGACTTTGCAGTAAGCGTTGCAGTCGGACGCGTTGGGTGGCGGGTAAGGCTCGTGCTTGCTGGTGTTGCGCTCGAGTAACTTGTGGGTTTGATTGCGGCCGCGCGCTGGACGCGAGCAGACTCATGGCAATGTGCGCCTCTGGGGTAATGGCGAAGCGTTGTATGAAGGTCTCGAAATGGGCGGACCGCGTTTGACTCCGCTCGGCTCGAGGATGGTTTTGCGGCCGAGTCTCAGCTTCGCGCCGTTGAACCCGCTCGTTCGGTGCTTGACTGACCTGTTCTGATCGGCGCTTCAAATCCTGTTGCATCTGACTCCTCGCGCGTCGTGGACGATGACCGTTCCCTGCGGCCATGCCGAGGCTGACGTGGTGATAGCGGAAGTGCGCGACCGCGACACTTCAGTATCAACCAGGCCGGGTTACGCCACGGTTATAACAGGAGGGTATTTTGTTAGGTATGCGCTGATGTCCTGAACGAAATCAAGCCACGCGAGGCATTTCCAGAAAATCCGTCCAACGATCCGGTAGGCGCTCGCCAACCTCGAGCCAGGTTTCACGAGAACGACGGTACATGCGCTGGATGCTGACGTAATTGCCTTGCGCTCTCAGGGCGCGCAAGGCCAGCGCCAGCGCATCGGTATCGAAGGGTTCGACCTCCAACAGGATTCGTGCCAACCGAGCGGATTCGGCCGGTTCCGCACTCAGCAACGCCTCGGCGCGACGCTCCAACTGACTGTACAGGGCTTCGTGAATCGTCTCGAGGGCGTGACCCTCCATGCCCTGCACATCTGCCAGATACGGGCCGCGCCACAAATCGGTATCGCCGCTTTCCAGGAAGCGTTTCACGTCCGATTCCACGTGGCCAAGTGCGTACCCGTTGCGCGTGGTCTGTAGGCTGTCCGTGCCAAGCTGGGCCCGCAGTTGAAACACGAGTTGTTTGACCGCCGCCCGAGCTTCCTCGTCGGTCGCGTTCGGGTACAAGGCTTCACAGAGATCGGTTGAACGTGCTTCAGGCTGCCCCGCCAGTTGGGTTTCCAGCAGCAGCGCCAAGAGCAATTTGCGTTTCGTACCTCGAAGATTGAGTTCGCTACCGTCCTGGATGACCTGTAGCGAGCCGAGCGCATTCAGGTGTAGCGCCACCGATGCGGTTTTCGCTTCCGAATGAAAGGCTTGCAGCGCCGGAAAGTAATGCAGGCACAGCGTCTCACCGGGGGCGAACCCGCGCGCCCGGAAAGCCTCCAACGTCACTCTGGCAGCCTCCAGATCGCTGGACATGCGCGTCACCTCGAGCTGCATCAAGTCACGGTCATCGTCGGGTTCAGCCACGTTCGCTCGGGTGGCAATACCGGCCCGTAGCATCTCGAGGGCCTCCCGCTGCCACCCCTGCCGTTCCAGAATCAGGGCCTGGTTCCACTGCCACATGTAAACCCGTCCATCCGCCTGGGTGAGTTCGTGTAACTCTGCGTTCAGGGTTTGCGCTCGCTCGAGCTGCCCGAATACGGTCTCGCTCTGGGTTGCCCAGAACAGCGCACTCGCTATGAACAATCTCAGTTGGGTTGTGCGGGCGTGCTGCACGGCGGCTCTGGCGTGCTTCAAGACGAGCATCGGCGCGTGCAGGGGACGCCAGTAGTAGTACAGGCGCACCAGAAAATACTCGCACTCCGTCAGGTAACGCCAGGACTGACAGACTTCCAATGTGGCTCGAGCCTCCAAAAACCCCCGTTCCGCCTCCGCGTACTGTCCCCGGTCAACCCAGTTGTTGCTCATGGCCATGCGAGCCGTGGCGGCCTGCGCGACCTGCCCGGCCTCGAGCATCATCTGAATGCCTGCGACGTAATCCTCGTGCGCCTCCGCGTAACGACCGATCCAGTTGTAGGTGTGGGCGCGATGCAGCAAAGCGGTACGTTTCAACAATGAGTTCGGCAAGTGCTCCACGAGCGCGTATGCGGCCCGGATCACCTCGGCCGATTCGGCAATCCGGCCGTATTCGCCCAGCAGAATGCCCTTTGCGACTGTGATTCTGTACTGTTCCTCCAAACTCAGGTCGCCCCGCCCCTCGAGTTCCCGTAACCAGGTTTCGGCTGTCTCATAGTCGCCCTGCATCGTCAAGGATCGCGCCAGTAGAATCCGTGACATGACCGATAGCCCTTCAGCGATGGCGGGTTTTTCCTGGTAGACCGCCCACGCCCCAGCGAAATCTTGGGCCAGCAACAGCAGATCGCACCACTTCTGCCACCAAGTCACCGAGCGAGCCTCCGGGTCTGTGGGCGCGACCCCTTGAAGCATGTCCTTGCCGCGCTCCGCCTGCCCCTGCGAGACCCAGATCCGGGCCCGCAGGTTGACCGCCTCGAGATCGTCAGGTTTGATGTTGTACGCGACCTCGGCCAGCCGCGCGGCTTCGGGTGTGTCAACCGGGGCCAGTACCTCGGCGGCGCTGAGCGCCCAAGCGAATCGCTCATCACCGATCACGAACTCGAGGGCCGCCGCTTGCAACCGTGCCCGGCGCGTCGGATCGCGCTCAATGGCGATGGCCGCTCGGTACAACGCGTTCGCCTGCTTGACCGGCAAGCCAGCCTCGTGGACGAAACGCACCGCCTGCAAGGGAGCAGCCCCCTCCAGGCGGGCGATCAGACGCCGGGCAATCGCACGCCGCGATTCGCCTGGCAGGCGTCTCAGCGTAATTTCACGAAACAGGGCGTGAGTGAAACCCTGACCGCTCAGCACCCCGAACCGCTCGAGGTCATCGCGGGCCGCCCGCAACGCTTCGGGTGACAGGTCGGCCGCGTCCGCCCAGAACCCGCTCGAGTCTGCCTCACCGATCATCGCCCAGGCGTTCAGCGCCGCCCGTGACCGCTCGTCGGGTAAGCCGTCTATGACTTGCTCTATCAGCGCCTCAACCGTGTTTGGAATCAGGCTTTGATCGGGGGTTCGCCACTCTGTCTGTTCGCCCTGCCAGGCGAGGAAGCCGCGCCGTTGCAGGTCGCGCAGGTACTCCACGGCAAACAACGGGTTGCCGCCCGAACGCTCGAACACCCAGCTCACGACGGGCGCTGGCAGTGGCCGCCCGGCTTCGATCTCCAAGATCGCTGCGGTTTCTGTCAGGGTCAACGCGTCCAAGTGGATCACCTGAAACGGGGCGGGCAGCGCGTTGCGCCCGGTCACGACTAGAGCGCTGTTCCTGTTTTCGATCCGAGCCAGCACGACCCAACGCTCGAGTTGCCCGGCGCTCGCCTCGTGCGCGTCCTCAACCAGCAGCACGAACGGGGCGAGCGCTCGCATCAGCGTGCCAGACAACTGCGCCACCGCCTCAGACGGTACGACCTCGAGTGCCACGAGTCGTTGCAACAGGCCCGATACCCAGTCGGGCACCGATACCGGCCGTTGGCGCAAGACCTCGAGCCAGGCGCTCGCCAGGGCTGCATCGGAAGCGTTGGCGCGAACTTTCAAGTACGACAGGTTCAAGCGGTCCAGGGCCTGCTGAGCGGTATGGCTCTTACCGATGCCGGGAGCGCCCGTCAATCCCAGCGCCAGACCGACCCGTCTGGACTCGAGGCTGGATAAACGCTGTTGCAAGGCTCCGCGGCCGTTGTTCACGAACGGCATCATACGCGCCGTTCAGACGGTAAGAATGCAGGTTGTGACAGGGTGCAACCCGGATTTGGGACAGGCTGCAACCCGGACTGAGGTCGAACACTCGAGGCTCCAAAACGGGAGACGAGCACCGCTCAATCCCACTTATTCCGCTGACAACAAAACGCTATAATTGGCGGACCGTGCGACGCCTGGAGATTCAAAACCTGGCTATCATTGACCGCCTCGAGCTAACCCTCGGGGAGGGCTTCAACGTCTTCACCGGCGAGACCGGCGCGGGCAAGAGCATCATCGTGGACGCGATCTGGTTGCTGACCGGGGCGCGGGCCGACGCCGAACTGGTGCGGAGCGGACAGGAATCCCTGCTGGTGACGGGTTTGTGGGACGACTTGACGCTCAGCCGCCGCGTCTCGCAATCGGGGCGGAGCGTGGCGCGAATTGACGGCGAGGTCGTCAGCAACCGCGAACTCTCGGAACGCGCCAGCGACTTGGTGACGGTTCACTGGCAGCACGCGGCCCAGGCGCTGCTAGAACCCAAGTACCACCGCGAGTTCCTGGACGCGGGGCTTTCAAAACCTGGGCGGCAAACCCTGGACGCGTACCGCGAGACCTTCAAGCGATTTTCCGAGGCCAACGCGCGGCTCGAGGCGCTCCGAGAATCCGAACGCGAGCGGGCCCGGCGGGCGGATCTGCTGTCCTATCAACTGCGCGAGATCGTGGACGCCAAACTGCAACCCGGCGAAGAGGAAAGCCTGAAAGTTGAACGCGAACGGCTCTCCAACGCGGAACGGATCGCGCTCGAGACCGGGAACGCCGTAGATGCCTTGGAGGACGCCGAGGTCAACGCGGCCGCGCTGATCGCCGACGCGATCAAAGCGCTCGGCAGCGCGGGACGCTTCGATCCGGCGGCGGCACAACTGGCAGTCGAACTCCGCGAAACCTTATCTAGCTTGCAAGCCGTGGCGGGCGAAGCCAGAGAGCTGCTGGAACGCGCCTCGGCTGACCCGGAAACGCTGGACGAGGTGGAGGGCCGACTGGCGCTTCTGGAAAAGCTCAAGACCAAGTACGGCTCGAGCCTGCCCGAAGTGCTGGAGTACGCCGACGAGCTGAGGGGCGAACTCGAGACCTTGCAACGCGCAGAAAACGATGCTACGGAACTGGAAGCGCAGTTGCAACCCTTGCGCACCAAACTGGAGAAACTGGCTAAAGACCTCTCCAAAGCCCGGTCTGACACGGCTGCTCGGGTCGCGCCGCAATTGCAAACGATCATCCGCAATCTGGGGATGCCGAAAGCCCGTTTAGAGTTCGCGCTCTACGCGGCTCAACCCACGATTCACGGCGCGGAGGATATTGAGATTCGCTTCAACGCCAACAGCGGCGAGGAGCTGGGGTCGCTCAGCAAAATCGCCTCTGGCGGTGAGCTGTCGCGCGTCATGCTGGCGCTCTCGGCGGTGCTGGGCGCGAACACACCGACGGTCATCTTCGACGAGGTGGACGCGGGCATCGGCGGCTCGGCCGCCAGTGCGGTCGGAGAGCAACTCGAGACGCTCTCCCGCACCCATCAGGTGCTGGTCGTGACGCACTTGGCGCAGATCGCGGCGCGGGCCAAGCATCACTTCAAAGTTGAAAAATTGGAACGCGACGGACGCACTGTGACCGGCGTGATTCTGCTCAGTGGCGAGGCGCGGGTCCGGGAACTGGCGCGGATGCTGAGCGGTAGCGACTCGAGCACCGCGATGGCGCACGCGAGGGAATTGTTAGGATTGGTCAAGTCTTGATCGTCACCGTTTGATCACTTGAGCCTTGCGACAAATTCCCCATCTTCACATACTTATTTGTTCAACGAAGTAGCTCGAATTAGTCCAAGCGCTTCGGTTGGACCGCCAAGAAATGTCGCCGATCAAACGTGAGCACGCGACGGACACCGAGCCGTTCGGCAATTGCCATGATGATGGAATCAACCAAATCCAAGTCAGCCTAGTGCTCTTGGATTTCTAATGCCCCGGCGAAATTAACTGGCGTGTTGGAAATACTGATAACGGCATGATTCGGTTAACTCACGTATGCGTCGCAGAAGCTTTGTACTGCGACGCATGATTACCCTGAAGTTACCGAACTCAGTAATCTCAAAGTCACCACGGATCAGACCCTTTTGAAACGCTCGAGCTGAGCTAAGGCTCGCGGTCACTCCTCGAGCGTCAGATCGAGTTCAGCCTCGAGCGTCAGAGTCAAAGTTTTCATAGGATGCAGTCTAACGAATGCGGTGGAGGGGTCCATCTCGAGTGAATCCTAGAGGTTCAAGTATTGACTCAGAGACACTGACCCTGATCTGACGACCTTTAAACATCAATTTCTCAGTTTAGAAATACCCTCGAGGGTTGACTGAGGTCCCATTTCTGGCCACTTTGAACTGCAATTCGTTCGCGGGCAGCAGCGTCCCGCCGCCCAAGTAGCCGATCACCTGACCAGATTTCACGTACTGCCCGGAGCGCACGTTCGGGAATTGCAGGTTGCCGTAATAGGTCTGAACCGTTCCCAGATCTGTGTGCGTGATGATGACGCTGTAGCCGTAGTTCGCGCCGAGCAGTTGCACGATAGCGACCTCGCCAGCCGCGGCTGACAGCACAGGCGCACCATCCTGCGGCGCGGTGATCGTCATCCAGTCGCCCTCAATCCCAAAATCCGCTGCGATCTGACCGCCGGAGATCGGGAATTGCAGCCGTCCGACGCTGGCTGGCAGTGGCGGCGGGATGCTGTTGTCAATTTCTGTCCTGACCTGGGTCTGGCGTTGCGACTCGAGTTGCTGTTGGCGGTCGCGCTCCCGCTGATTGCGGATCGCGGCGATGCGGGCTTCCTCTTCGCGTTTGCGCTTGGCTTCGGCGAGGCGTCGCAAGCGGGCCGCCTCGGCGCGTTGGCGACGGATTTCCGCGAGGCGCTTGCGTTCCTGAATGATCTGCGCGAAGACGTTGCCCGCCTGAACGCTGGCCACCTGCTGGGCGCGCACGGCTTGATACAAGAGCGCCTGGCGTCCCTTCTGGGTTGCGCGGAGCCTCGTGATGCTGCCGTTGAGCTGCTGGCGGTTCTGGGTGATGGCAACTTTTTTCAGCTCGAGTTTGCGCTGGTACTCGTTCAGCTTGGCGATCACGGACACGTACTCGGTGTTCTTGGCGTTGAGCTGCGTGACATTCGTTTTGAGATCGGTGATGACGCTCAGATTGACATCCTGAATCGTGTCCAGGTCACGGGTTTTCACTGCCAGATCGAACGCGTTCTCGGCTCGAGCCATGAGTTTCACGTAGCGATTACTTTTCTCGCGGTCCAAAGAGACTATCAGGCGGCTGACCTGAATTTTCTGATAGTCAATCTTAGCGGTCAGCGTTTTGATTTCCAATTCCAACGTGTCAGATTTCTTCTGGGTTTTCTCTAATTGCATAGACACGAAATCACGCTCCGTCTCCAACTTGGTCAAGCGGCCATTCAGCGCCGTCACCTGTCCGACCTGGGTTTTTTCTTGCGCGGACAAGTTCTGAATCTGACCTTCCAAGGAGTTCGCCCTGGCGGCCTGCGCGTCTCGGGCGGCTTGCGCGGCTTGCAGATCGCGCTGCAACTGCTCGAGTTGCTTCGAGGTCGTCTGGGCGCTCGCCGCCATGACGGCCAGACAAACGACGACGAAGACTGTGATGAATCGTTTCATACCAGCTCCCACGCGTCACGGCTGCTCATATAGACCCAGCTCATAAGCCTCCAACGCCGTCCAGCACCGAGGAAAAGCTGCTGATTCCCCTCGAGTCTGAGGCAAAGGGCTGATTTTTGCAAGCGCTTCACTCCGCCTCGCGCAGGTAACGGTTCGTGGCGAAGAGACTCCCGAACAAGCCGAGCAGTGTGCCCAGTCCGGTGACGACCGCGAGCACGCGCAGCACCACGCCGGTATCCTGAATCACCGGCACGTACGGCACGAGGGCCGCGACGCGCTCCGCGAGGGCGTTGTAGCCCGGCAACACCAGCAGCACCGTCACGAGACTCGCCAACAGCGCCAACCCGACACCTTCCAAAACGTACGGCGCACGAATGAAGCCTCGCGTTGCGCCGATCATCCGCATGACCTGAATCTCGTCGCGGCGGGCGAACATGGCCACGCGAATCGTATTCAGAATGTTCAGCAGCGTGTTGGCCAGCAGCAGCGCCACCAGCACGTACCCGGCGGTGCGAACGGTCGCCAGGGCGCTCAGCACGGTCGTCACGAACTGCGCCCCATACTCCAAATCTGTCACGCCGGAAATCTTGCGAATCTGAACGGCGATCTCCTCCAACTTTCTGGGGTCAGTCACCTTGACGACGACGCGATCCTGCAACGGGTTCTGCACGAGTTTCTGCGCGTCCCCGAGGGCCGCGTACTCCTGCACCAACTTCTGATAGGCGTCGTCGCGGTTGATGTACTCGGCGCTCGATAAACCCACGACCCTCGTCAGGGCGCTTTGCACGGCTTCAGCCTGGGCGCTCGAGGCGGTGGCGTCCTTGGTCGGTTTCAAGAAGGCGGTGATCTGCACGTCGCGCTCTAAGCCGCTGACGATTTTTTCTAAGTTGAGTGTGACCAGCCCGACGAGCGCCAGCAGGGTCAGCGTCAGCGTCATCGTGGTCAGCGTGGCGACCCCTGCCGTGAAATTGGCGCGTAAGGCCAGCCAGGATTGCCGCAAGTGATACCCCATCACCCCACCCCCATCACACGGCCTCGAGCCTGCTCGAGTTGCGTTTCATATCGCGTACCCGCCGTTTGGATCGTCGCGCACCAGCTTGCCCTTGCGGAGCGTTAAGGTGCGGCGGCGTTGGCGTTCCACGATTTCTCTCGAGTGCGTGGCCAGCACGACGGTCGTTCCTTTGAGGTTGATTTCGTTCATCAGTTCCATGATTTCCCAGCTCACGTCCGGGTCCAAGTTGCCGGTCGGCTCATCTGCCAATAGCAGCATCGGGTTGGTCACGACCGCGCGGGCGATCGCCACCCGCTGGCGTTCCCCTTGGGAGAGTTGAATTGGGAAGACCGATTTCTTGTGCGCCAGTCCGACCAGACGCAAGACATTCAGGCTACGCTCCTCCCACTCCTTCGGCGGCGCTTCCACGACCCGAAGCGCAAAGTACAGATTCTCCAACACGCTCAGGTGATCCAGCAAGGAATGATCCTGAAAGACCATGCCGATCCGACGGCGGTGATAGGCGACTCTGGAGCCTTTGTACTTATTGAGCGGTTCACCGTTGACGTAGACCTGGCCCTTAGTGGGGATGACACTCTTGATAATCAAGCCCAGAAAGCTGCTCTTGCCCGCGCCGCTGTGTCCCGTCAAGTACAGGAACTCGCCGCGCTTCACAGATAAGTTGACCTCCTCGAGCGCCAAGGTGTTCGTGGCGGGATACTCGAGGGTGACGCGGTGAAATTCGATCACAGCGGGCATTGTATCGCGCCGTGTGAGTGTTGCTCGAGCTGCCAGACCAGGGTTGGGTTTTGGCAGCCGCTGGGGGTGGGTCTGGTGAGATTTGAAGCGTCCCGCTCGAGGTGGTCTCTAGTCATGATCTTGGACGAGCAGGGCGCATGGCCGCCGTGCGCCCTGCTCGAGTTTCAACTCTCCCAACCTCGAGTCGGATGCAGTGGCCTTACGGTCAGAACGAATTTTCGCAGCCTTTACAGAATCGTTACCTTCCGTCGTTAACGTATTTATCGGGAAAGGGAAGTTCCTCTTCCTGGATGCGACCGCATCCCTCGGCGCTTCAGACGGGTATCAGCTCGCACGAGCATCATCTTCGGGGGTATTTCAGCCTAGACCGCCCACTACCACAGCCGACCTCTTTCAAAATCGTTTCCACCGATGTCGGGAGGTGCATCGTGACCCGGAACGCCCGATTCGAGTAGGACAACCTGAGTATTGGCGGGGACACTCCTGGCAATACGCCGCCACTTCACTTCTCGCGCCGTCTGGGTCGCTCGGCTGGCTCGGGGAGGATCGAAGGAAGGTGCTCATGCAGCAGAAAAATAGGCTTTTGTTTGGTGGGTTTGTCATCGCACTGTGCGGCGCGTACTCGGTGCAGAACTTCTCGCAAGCCCTTGGGGCAACTGTTAACGGAGGGAGGGTCGCTTTCACAGTCTCGAGCGCTCAGGTAGCAGCCGCCGATGAGCAGACCACCAAGGTCGTGACCGCCGCGAACGGGTTCTTGACGACTTTGAGCGCCGCTGAAAAGGCGAAAGTGAGCTTCGCGTTCACCGACGCTGCCCAGCGGGTGCGCTGGTCGAACTTTCCAACCGGTATCTTTCAACGCGTCGGGATGCGATGGGGCGACATGACTGCTGGTCAGCGCACGGCACTGACCAATCTGCTCGCAGCAGTCCTGAGTGCCGACGGTTTGAAGATGGTGCAGCAGCAAATGGAGGCTGACGAAGCGCTGAAAACTGCTGGTGGCGGCGGGAATCTCGTGTTTGGCAGCGCCGAGTATTACGTGTCGTTCCTCGGCACGCCGTCGGGCACATCGCCGTGGATGCTGCAATTCGGCGGTCATCACCTGGCCATTAACGCCACGGTAGTCGGTTCCAACATCACCCTCGCCCCGAGCCTGACCGGCGGACAGCCAATCAAATACACGAAAGACGGCACGGCAACGACGATTCAAGCGGTCACGACCGAAGTCGCGGACGCGTTTACTCTGATCGGCAGTCTGGACGCCGCGCAACGCACGAAAGCCGTGCTTGGCACGAAAAACATTGACCTCGTGCTGGGACCGGGACAGGACGGCAAGACCTTACAAGCCGAGGGCTTAGCGGGCAGCGCGATGACGGCCGCACAGAAAACGCAGTTCTTAGCCCTCATCAAAGCCCGTCTCGAGGCACTGAACACGGACGATCTCGCCGCGAAGATGAGCGTGATCCAAACCAACCTGGACAAGACGTACCTCGCTTGGTACGGCGCTACCACGCCCGGCAGCGTCGCGTACTACCGCGTGACGGGCCCGACGGTGCTGATCGAATACTCGCCGCAGAGCATGGGCGGCGACGCGACGAACCACATTCACAGCATGTACCGCGATCCGACGAACGATTACGGCGCGGCTTGGACGAAGTGAGGCAAGTCAAGCTTTAAAGAATTACTGAGTTCGGCATGGTCAAGTTAAGGTTCCACGGCAAAAAAGTGCGTCTGTGACGTAAACGGGAGGTAGTCGAATCGCGCCGTTGTCAGTAAGCACTCGGCAGAGTATTCGAGGCAAGGTTATGTTGAAACGTGTTTTCGCTCTGCTGATCGTGTCGCTTTGCGGGGTCGCACTGGCGCACCCGCGTAACGAACTCGTGCAAGCCGCGTATCTGCAACTCCAGCCGGAAGGCGTCGCGCTCGAGCTTGACCTTACCGCTGGTGATTTGGTGGCGGGGGCGCTGCTCGTTGCTATGGACGCGAACCGCGACGGTCAGCTCAGCCAAGCTGAAGTCGAAGCTTACGCCGTGCGGGTGGTGCGCCAACTGCGCCTGACCGTGGACGGTCAAAACGTACCGCTCGAGGTTGCGGGGATCACCGCGCCGTCAACCAAAGCACTGCTCGCTGGAGGCGGCGTCCTACAACTGAAAGTTCAAGGCTACGTCGCTGAACGACCCGGCGCGCACGCCTTGGAGTTCGTGAACGCCCACGCCCCGGTCAAAAGCGCGTATCTAGCGAACGCCTTCGTGTCATCTGAACGCTTCCAAATGAATCGTCAAACCAGAAGCGACGACCAAAGCCAGTACCGCCTCGAGTACGCATTGGCGGGATTGGACACCTCGAGCACCGCGTTGTGGATCATTGGAACGCTCCTGACCGCTTCAGGTATTGCCTACGTCACAGTCCGGCGGCGCTTGAGTTCTAAGGGTTTACCGGTGCGTGTGGAAGGAGGTGCGACCCATGAATCTCTGTAGTACGAATCGTCTCGAGTGCAGAACGTTTTTTGGAGCATGACCACGAAGAGTTGCCGGACTATTGACGGAGGAGATCAGGAGGAATCATGAATGCACCCACTCGGTTCGTATCAACGCTATTGCTCTCTGGATTGGTGGTGAGCGGCGGAATCGTCGTCTTTCAAAGCGCCGCTGGTCAAACCCAAGCTGATGCCACCACCAACGCGGTCGTTGCGGCCGCCAACGGCTTCTTAGCGACGCTGAGCGCCGCAGAACAGGCGAAAGTCAAATTTCCGTTCGTCATCACCAAAGCCAGCGCGTTGACAATCCCAAATCCCAACAGTCCAAATTTCAGTTTCGTCGGCGAGCAATACGGTCAGTCTGTCTGGTCAAACTACCCGGTCAGCGACGTGCCGCGCCCCGGCATCAAACTGGGTGAGATGAGCGCGGCACAACAAACCGCCGCGCTGAACCTGATCAAAGCAGCCCTCAGCCCCGAGGGCTATCAGAAAATCGTGGACATCATGGACGCCGATCAAATCCTCTCAGCAACGGGAACGCCTTACGATGATGGCCGGGCATTTTACGGGATCGGGCTGTTTGGCACGCCCAGCCCGACCAGCCCGTGGATGATTCAGTACGGCGGTCATCATTTGGGACTCAACATCGTCGTTGTCGGGTCAAACATCGCCATCACACCAACCCTGACTGGCGATCAACCCGCGTCGTACCAACGCGACGGTCAGACGGTGCGGCCACTCGGGAAGGAAATTGATCTGGCCCTGAAACTCATGAACGCGCTGAGCGCGCAGCAACGCACGAGCGCGACCTTGAGTTACCAAATTTCAGATCTCGTCCTCGGGCCCGGACAAGACGGCAAGGTATTGCAACCCGAGGGCATCAAAGGCTCGAGCCTGACAGCGGCTCAAAAAGATATGCTGCTCGAGTTGACGGGTGCTTGGGTGGGAATGCTCAAAACCGATGATGCCGCCCCAAAGCTTGCTCAGATCAAAGCCAACATTGATGACACGTATTTTGCTTGGCGCGGCGAAATCAGCGCCACCAGCCCAGTTTACTTTCGCGTGACCGGGCCAACCGTCCACATCGAGTTCGCGCATCAAATGAATACCGTCAACCACATTCATACCGTCTACCGCGACCCCACGAACGAGTATGGCGCGGTTTGGACGAAATAAGCCCACAAAGAAGTCAGTGCGCCACTCGGGAAGGCGCTTTACCAAATTTTTACCCAACTCTTTTAACCTCCGATGCGTGCGTTGAAGCAATCGCTCGATTGCACGCGATCTTTTTGAAACTCGAGTTTTACAGTGGTTCTAGCGCGGCTGACCCCTTGAGGTCATCCAGACAGCGCATTCAATCGGCGACGGTTCATTCACCTAATCAATTCGTATGGAAAGCAGTCGAGGTCATGTTATGGATAAGCGCTTGATGATGTCTCTCATTGCCGCAACTGGTCTCAGCGGAGCAGTTCTCGTGCAGGCAAACTCGAGCGCGCAGGGGGTCGCGGCGGATGCTCAGACCCTGAAGGTTGTGGAGTCCGCCAATGCGTTTCTGGCTACGCTCACGGCTGCTCAAAAGACGGCGGCGAGTTTCGCGTTTACGGATTCGGCCCAGCGTGCGAACTGGACGAATTTCCCGCAGGGCGGCTCGAGCGTGATCCGGAAGGGCGTGCGCTGGGGCGAGATGACGGACACGCAGCGCACGGCGTTGATGAATCTGTTGGGAACGGTGCTGAGTGCGGATGGGCTGGCAATGGTCAAAGGAGAGATGACGGCCGACGACCTCATCCGGGCTACGGACACCGGCCCTGCGGCCGCAGGTGGCAATATGCAACCCCCGAGCACCAGCTCGGCGACCACGACGACCCCAGCAACCACGACGACTCCAGCGACCACTACACCTGCAACCACCACACCAGCGACAACGAATCAGCCCCCGGCAGGTGGTACTCGCCCAGCAGTGAGTTTTGGCAGCGATTACTACTTTGTTTCATTTCTCGGTACGCCGTCCGCCACAGCGCCGTGGATGCTGCAATTCGGCGGGCATCACTTGGCAATCAACGCGACCGTTGTCGGCGGGAACATCACGATTGCACCGAGTTTGACCGGCGGCGAACCGATCAAGGTCAGCTTCAACAACAAGACCTACACGCTCGTCCCGAACGTGCCAGCGGAGATGACAGCCGCGTACGCGTTTCTCAGCAGCCTCGATGCGACGCAACGCGCCAAAGTGGTGCTCGGGGCGCAGAACATTGATCTTGTTTTAGGGCCTGGTCAGGATGGTAAGAAACTCCAGCCCGAGGGCTTGCCCGGCAACGCGCTGACGGCGGCACAAAAAACCCTTTTCGTGGCGCTGATCAAATCGCGCATGAATATTCTCAACAGCGATGATCTCGCCCCGAAAATTGCTGAGATTGAAAAGAACCTCGATACAACATACTTCGCTTGGTACGGCTCGACCGCCGCTGGGAGTGCCGCGTACTTCCGCATCACGGGCCCCACGGTGCTGATCGAGTTCGCGCCCCAAGCGAACGACGGCGATCCCGCGAACCACTTGCACAACATGTACCGCGACCCAACGAACGATTACGGCGTTGCCTGGGCAGCCATCAAATAATTCAAGGCAGCTCGAGGGAGGAGAGAGGCATGAAACACTTCATCGCGTTCATCGTGAGTCTGGGACTGCTGCTGGCTGGATTTGCCGCCGCGCACCCGATGCTGAATTCTGTGGTGCTGCTGGATTTGCACGACCAAAATGTCACGGCGGAAGTGAAGATTCCGCTCTCTGAACTCGCGCTCGCCACGAAGCAGAAGCTCGAGGGGAACGAACTCCTCCCCGCACGCGAAGCTGAACTCGAGGCGTATCTGAAGTCTCACATCCGCGTGACCTCGAGCGGTGGTCAGCCTTGGACAATTACAGTGGACGGTCTCCAAGAAGGTGAGCCACAAACCACCGCTGCGGCGGGCGCTGCGTACAACGAACTGCTGGCAACGCTGAGCTTGACGCCGCCCGCTGGCGTTGATCCTCGAGCCTTCACGCTTCAGTACGATGCCGTGCTGCGCGAGGTGCGCGATCACGTCGCGCTGGTGAGCGTGCGTCAGGATTGGCAGGCTGGGATCACCACAGAACTCGAGCCGACCACGATTGGAGCGATTCGAGTTGACCCTGCAAGCAATACCATCGCGCCGCTCGAGGTCAATCGGGGCGGTGGTAGCCTGTGGCGCGGGTTTGTCGGCATGTTCCGCGTGGGCTTGCTGCACATCGCCGAAGGAACCGATCACCTTCTGTTCCTGTTGACCCTATTGCTGCCCGCCGTGGTGCTGATCAAAAATCGGCGTTGGGACGGTGCGGCGAGCGTGCGCGCATCGCTACTCGGTATTCTGAAGATCGTTTCCGCTTTCACCGTGGGACATTCCTTGACGCTGATTTTGGGTGCGGTGTTGCGCCTCGATATTCCTTCGCAGCCCATTGAGGCGCTGATCGCGGTGAGCATCCTCGTGAGCGCCGTTCACGCGCTCCGCCCAATTTTCCCAGGGCGCGAGGTTTGGGTCGCAGGCGGTTTCGGGTTGGTTCACGGCATGGCGTTCTCGTTCACGCTGGCAGCGTTGCAACTCAGCACCTCGCAGATGGCACTGAGCTTACTGGGCTTCAACCTCGGCATTGAGGCGATGCAACTGGTCGTGATCGCGCTGACGATCCCATGGTTGATGCTCTTGGTTCGCACGCCCGTTTACCCAACAGTGCGAACGGTTGGCGCACTGATCGCGGGGGTCGCCGCAGTCGGTTGGCTGCTCGAGCGGCTGGGCCTTCCGAACGCCCTTGGTGACGTGGCGAACGCGCTCAGTCCTTACGGGGTATGGGCGATAGTCGGGCTGGCGGTGCTGGCTCTCGGTGCGACGCTTGGGCAGCACTTACGTCCAAGCGTCGCGAGGCTCTGAATGCGCTACGTTCTATCGCTGCTGGTTTTCCTGCTCACGCTCTCAGGGGTCGCAGCGGCGCACCCACTTGATGAACTCGTGCAAGCCGCGTACCTGCAACTCACGCCCGAGGGTGTGGAACTCGAGCTTGATTTGACGCCTGGTGAGTTGGTCGCCGGGGCAATGCTGAAACGCATGGATTTGAACGGCGACGGCGCACTGGAACAGCGCGAAGCAGAAGCGTACGCTGCCGTGGTGCTAGGCAATCTGAGCTTGAAGTTGGATGGGCAAAGCGTGCCGCTCGAGTTGACGAAGGTTTCCATGCCGCAAACTGGCGTGCTGCTGAACGGCGGTGGCACGCTGCAATTGATTGCCAACGCGAAGCTGCCCGCGCAACCTGGCGCGCACACCCTCGAGTTCAGCAACGCGAACGCGCCGGTGAAAAGCGGGTACTTGAGCAATGCCTTCGTGCAATCCGCACGTTTGCAGATGGACCGCCAAACACGCAGTGACGATCAGAGCCAGTATCAGCTCGAGTACACGCTCGATGGGGTAAGTGGGGTGAGTACGGCCCTAGGGGTCGTCGGGATACTGGTGGCGGCCTCGGGCATCGCGCTTTTCGTGCTGTGGCGATGGCGTTCGAGTCGGTATCGGGAGAGCGGTAGGATCAAGGGTTCAGTTTCTAGTTAAAACCGCTGAGTTCGGTAGCGTCAGGTTAACGCCCCAGGGCAGTAGAGCGTGGCTATGAGGCAATCATGCCTGGGCCGAATCGTGCCTGAGCCAAATCGGGCTGGTATCAATAAACGGTTTAGGCATTGGAATGGCTTGAATTGTTGCGGGTTCATTCCTTGAGTCCTACCTCGTTCGTTTCGCAGTGGGTCCAGGTGCCATGCGTGAGCGGTGAGACACTCCAATAAGTTACTTCAAGAATCGGCGTCTCACCTGTGGCACTCGTGTTCCCATCCACCGTCCTGATCCGCCGAACACCCCGCTCGAGGTGAATCGGACAGAATTGCAGGCTTCTCTCCTTCAAGCATTGCGTTCTGCGACCTCAACTTGCAGAATGCCGTGGATTCCCGTGATGCCCCTTTCCTACCCGGCCGCGCTCGAGTGGCTGTTCAATCGCACGCGAGCCGGTGATGCGCGTTCCAGCGAGCGTTCCCGTGAATTGCTGGTGCAACTCGGGCGGCCCGATCTGGCCTTCCCGGCGGTTCACGTCCTGGGGACGAATGGGAAGGGCAGCGTCTGCGCCATGCTCGCGGCCGGACTCGAGGCGGCCAGTCTCGAGGTAGCCCAACTCGAGACGGCAGAACTCGAGACAGATCAGCTCGAGGCAGTGGGGGCGAAAGTCGGGCGGTTCGTCTCGCCGCACCTGTTGGAGTTCCGTGAACGCATCAGTGTCAACGGAGTCGAAATTCCGCAAGAATCAGTCCTCGAGTTTCTGAAGTGGGCAATCGAACACGCCCAGCACGCCGCCTTTTTCGATTTGAGCTTCGTCATGGCAATGCAGCACTTTCAGCGCCAGGGTGTGGGAATGGCTGTCGTGGAGGCGGGCGTCGGCGGCACGGGCGATGCCTCGAGCGCGTTAGAGCGGGTAAAACTGACGGTGTTGACGAACGTGGACCTGGATCACGAGGCGGTCATCGGTGTCGGACCCGAGGACAGCGTGTTGAAGAACATCGCCTTGGAGAAAGCTGGAGCGATTCGGGCGGGTGTGCCCGTCGTGACCGCCGCCAAAGGGGACGCGCTCGAGGTCGTGCGCCGCGTAGCCAGCGAGCGCAATGCGCCACTCTACGAACTCAATGCAGACGATCTCGAGACTACCGACCCCTTGTTCCACCTGCCGCACCCGCCGAGGTTGCGCGGCCCGCATCAGTTGGAGAACGCGCGGCTGGCGGTCGCGGCCTTGCGCCTGTTGGGACACGGTGAGTCAGTCGTTGAGGCAGCCCTGAACGTGCGCTGGGCCGGACGACTCGAGGTCTTCCGGCGCGAACCGCAACAGGTTTTGTTGGATGGGGCGCACAATCCCGCCGGGGCGTGCGCGCTGGCGCAGAGTTTGCAGGAACTCGGTTTTGAGCGGGAAAGCCTGAGTCTGGTCTTCGGCGCGATGGGTCGCAAGAACGTCGTCGGGCTGCTCGAGCCACTGTTACCGTTCGCCCGGCACGTGCATTTCGTTTCCCCCGGTGCGCTCGGGGCTGATCCAGAAGAGTTGCGGGCGCGGTTCGGCGGTACGGCCCACAGGTCGCTTCAGTTCGCTTTGAACGCGGCGCTCGAGGAATCCCAGGGCGTGCTGGTCGCGGGATCGCTGTACTTGGTCGGCGCGGCGCGGGCGGCGTTGTTGAAGCTTGGCTTCACGGCGCAATGAGAACGGGGCGAGGGTTGATAGCCCTCGCCCCACTGAATCTCGCGTTCCTTCAATCGCGGCGTTGCACCGCGACCGCGTTCCAGCTCGAGGTCGCCAGAATGTACAAATACCCGATGATGAGGCAACTCAGTCCGAAGTAGACGACGCGCAGCGGCAAGTGCCGTCCCACGTCCAGACGAGAACCGAAGAACCAGTCCAGGGCCATGACGGCGATCACCAAAAGCATCAAGCTCCAGCCTGCGCCCTCACGGTTTTGCATCACCCAGGTTCGCATCTCAGTCCGCCGCCACGGCGTTGACCGGCACGACGCCACGCTCACTGGCTGTCTTCTCCAAAGCAATGAAGTAAATCAGTACACCGAAGCCCGCCTTGGCGATGATGTCCGCCAGGGAGTACCCGACCTGCAAGCCGACCAGGCCCGAGGTGCTGACGCCGCCGAACAGCACGGGAACCAGATACGAAATCGGGTAAAAGCCCCAGGAGAACAGCAAGAGCAGCCGCAAGTTCCGCATCAGCACCTTGACCCGCTCTGATTGCGTCGAGAGGGCAGTCCCAAGTTCCACCCAGAGCGTATACACGATGTAAATAAATGGGATCGTGCTGATCGTGCCCCAAACCAGGCGCGCGGTGGTATCACTCGAGACTTCGCCGGGGTAACCGGTGGCGATCATCACGAAAGCGGCCAAGGCCAGCCGTCCGATCATGCCCCCGGCGATCTGACGCGCCAGCGCCAGCACGGCCACGGCTTCCACTAGGAGCAGTGGCACGGTCAGAATCCAGTCGGCGTAGCGATACGCGTCGTTGAACGGCACGCCGGTCGCGGCGTACACGCCGTCCTTCAGCGCGAAGGCTTCGGTCCAGCTATTGAAGATGCGAAAGTAGTGGTAGCAGGCGACCGCCACGACAATCGCTGAAACCAGCAGCGCCGGACGGTACTTCTCGCCGACGTTAGGTCTGGCCAGCACGAAAAACGCGAACGAGGCTCCCATGCAGGCAATCGCAATCGAGAACAACTGGTAGACCAGACCGTATTGCTCCATCGTCAACGTGGTTCCCGAAGACACGGAGGACTGCGCTAGGACGCTCGAGCCGAACAGAGCTATGAGCGCTGCCATTAAAACCTTGAACTTCATACGAACCCCCTGATTGCTCGAGCCTGAATAGGCCAACGAGTAACGGTCGTGGGTCACACGATGATAGTTGAATGCGTTGACCCTCTGACAACTTGAAACTACTGCGTTGCCAGAATCGGGTGTGAATCGGCTGCCACGCTTGTATTGATGCCCCAACTCACATGAGTTTTGAGTTTGGAGAACAATTCCCTGTGCCGAGAACTTCGATTAAGACCTACTGCACGGGTTTTGCGCTGGATTTTGGGTCGCTAACGCTTTCGCCATTCAGCGTCTCTTCGAGACAGAAATCGGTACCCCTCGAAAGCAGCCCAGCGTGTACGGGAATTCGTAGGTCGCCACGTAGTGGTACATCACAGTCAACTTGCCACTCCAGAGCACTGGACTCGAGCGTCCGTGACACTCGTCCAGGTCAGCGTTGGTGAGGAGCTTCCCGGTCTCGTCGCGTGGCCCGTAAATGCCAAACCCGTCCAGCGCGTACCCAATCAGTTTAGAAGGCGTATTTGCCGCCCCCTCGAGACAGCTTGTCAGTGAGTGATAGTGGTACGCACCGCTCGGGTCGGGGTGACCCTGGCAGGCGTCCTGGACCTCGTGCGCCACGGCGTCGCGGCCACCAGCATCCAGAGCATCGTAGATCACCGAACCTGTCAGCAGCACGCCGATGGCTCCACCGCCCAGGCACGAGGGCCGGGCGGCAACCGTCGGATTCGCGGGCAACGCCCAGTCCAGAGTTTGCGCTCGGATGCGGTTCGGGTTGCGGTCGTACTGGTAGGCGTCGTCGCTCGAAGCGACGGGAAAAGTGCCGGTCGCGTGACCGGGTAAGCCGTTGCCGGTGATGCGCGAAACAGAACTCGGGGCGGCGGAATTCGCCTGAGTGACCGCGAAGCGATGGTCTTTCCAGAGAACGCCCCCGTCCACGACCGCCTTGGCAGTCACGTCGAAGCTTCCGTCTGACTTGATCCACGGTCCATCCCTAAAAGCACCGCCCGCACCCCCCGGCACTGCCCCCGGTCCATCCCGGCAGCCGTACACGTACCCGACTCGAGCGGCATCGCTGACCTTGCCGTCCCCGATTGGGAGGGCGCGCAGGTTCAGTGGATCACCAAGCCCGGCACTCAGGACCAGACCGATGCAGATCGCATCCAGGGTCAACAACGCAGTCATGATCGTGGTGCGGTATTGGAACATTCGGCCCAGCCTAGCCGGGTTTCTAAAGATTGGGTGAAGGCGACCTATCGCCAGCGTGGGCACGGCTCTGCCAGTGACTCCAACGGCGATATCGTGTTGCTGAAGAGATTGGCACCAGTAGAAACTCGAGCGTGGTGAAACCAGCCTATTCCGCCACGACTTGACCCCAGGGTGACATTCCAGACCGCTCCGACCCCGTAGCATGAACTGTGTTCGGCGTGATCTCGAGGGCTAAACGGCGGTTCTTCCTAACGCTTTTCTTGACGGCTTGGTTGATCCCTTTAAGCCTTGCCTCGGCTGAACACCCGAAGGTCTGCGTGACCCTGGCGGGCGGCGTCGCCAGGGGATTCGCTTTTCTCGGGGCGCTCGAGGAATTGATCGTGAGCGGTGTGCCAGTCAACTGCCTGGTCGGAACCTCGGCGGGGGCGCTGGTCAGCGGTTTGTACGCCAGCGGCTACAGCTTCGAGACGCTGAAACTATTGTTGCCGCGCTTGCAGGATCAGCAGAGCGATCTGGTGCGCGTGCTGTCGCCGCCGATCAACGGCCTGCTGGACCCCTCGGGTTTCGAGGCGCTGTACCGCGAGCTGGTGGGCGGTACCCAACTCGAGGCGACCGATCCGCCGCTGGCTGTTCTGGCCACGCCACTGAGGGCGGGCGCGGGCAGCACCGTTTTCACGACCGGCGATCTGGCGCGGATCATGCGGGCCAGCATTTCCTTGCCGCTGATCTTCCCGCCGGTTCAAATCGGGGACGGGTATTACGCCGATGGTGGCTTGCGAAACCCGTTCCCGATCGAGGTGGCTCGAGGTTTGGGGGCGGATGTGGTGATCGCCATTCGCGCCCTGCCGCAGCCGGGCGTGCTGCCGGACAATTTATTGAACACGCTGAATCTGGCGGTGGCCGCCGCGACCACGCCGATGGAGCAGGCGCAACCCGACCTCTGGATTCGCATCAAGACCTACGACACGCTGTACTTCGATTTTTCCCGCGTGCAGGAGCTGATGGAGCGCGGCCGCGAGACGGCCCGCGAATTGATGCCGGACATTCGGCGCACGCTGGCGGCACGCGGCATTGCCCTGAACCCGCCCGGCGATCCGCACGCGAACAACCCGGTCAACCCCCAATGGCAGACCCGGCTCGAGGCGGGCGTGGCGGCGGCGCGGGCCGTGCCGCGACCCTTCACGGTCGCCCCGGCGATCGAACTGAGTCCTGGTGCCTACGACTCGGGAACCCTGCCCGGCGCTCGAGGTGGCTTCTCGAGTCTGGGCTTGGGATTGGACGTGTCCGGCGGTGTGCTGGGGCGTTTCAGTCTTGGGGCGGGCTACGTTAACAGCCTGGATTCTGCGGAGGACGCGCCGTTCGTCCGAGTCGGTTTTGAAACGGGACTGTGGCGGTTCGGTGCGGCCTACGATTCGGCGCGGCGGCCGACAGACGCACCGTGGGCGCTCGGGGCGAGCTACGACGCGGCCGCGTTCTTGGTTGGATTCAGCTTAGATGCGACCGCCCTCGGCGTCACAGGCGGAACCCACCTGCGATTCGGGGGGTTGACGCTGGCCCCCAGCTTGAATTTGCGCTTCGGGTACGCCCCGAGTCTGCGCCTGGAAACCGGGCTGGCCGCGTCGTACACCGCCGACCCCTGGCTGGTTCGCGCTCGATTCCTGCTGGGATTGACGACCGGCGGCGCGGCCGGGTTCAGCCTGGGGTATCCGAGCCTGCTGCGCGCCTATCCGGCGGGCTTCGTGACCGCGCCGCAGGCGGTGATTGCCAACCTGGAATTCGGTTATCGCCTGAACCTCGGGAACGTCGCCGGGCTGGTCAGCGCCGCCCCGGAACTGCGCTTTTTCGTGGACGCGGGCTGGGCCTTGGATGTCAACCGCTCCTCGAGCCAGTTTCTCTGGGATGTCGGCGTCGGGGTCAACCTGCCGGGGCGCTGGTTCGGATTTCTACCGTTCAACTTCGGAGCCGACCTAGCGTTTGGACCGCCTGGCGTGCGATTGAACCTCTTCACCGCCTTCCCACTGCCGTGAAGCGCAGAAAACTCGAGAACATTCCTTACTGATAAAAGCGCGATTCGGCTACCTGACGCGTGAGACACAGACGCATTCTATTGCCTCAAAACGTGAAGCTGACCATGCCGAACTCAGTAAAGTCGTGAAATCAGGAATTCGGTTTTGTTAAATCAGCTTTGTTAGATGATCCGCAATCAGCCACTCGCGCACGGTTCAGTCGCCCCAGCCCTTGGCTTTCTTGAAGCCGATCAGGGCGCTGTACATGACCTCGCCGCCGGGCATGAGAGCTGTAGAAAACTGCATCTGGCCGATCACGACCTCCTCACCGAGGTCCGCCACGAAGCGGTTCAGGCGCTGCTCGAAGAGGTCGGGTTCCGGGGCGAAAATCAGTTTGAAACTCATGCCAAAATTATGCCTCGAGTTGGCAGGTGTGCCCGCGAAATTTGCACACGCTCCTCAGGTCAAGCTGGGAACAGCCTCAGAATTTCGCCTCGAGGGGTCTTTGCAGTGAGCCACGGAAAACCAACTCATGCTGAGCGGCCTTAAGGTGACCCATGCCCCGCCGCAGCACCCAGGACGCCCTGTTTCCCCGAAGTTCGAGACCCGCGTGGTTGGGTGGAGCTGGCTTCGGATTGCTGCTCGGCGGTTTTCTCGGCACGGTGGCGGTGATTGTCAACCCTGACCTGCCGTGGTTGTGGCTGGTCGTGACCGTCGCGGGGGCGGTCGCGCTGAGTCTGTCCGCGTTGACGCGACGCATCCTGACCGTGTTCTCCGGCCTGATCGCCGCGCTGCTGCTGATTTGCCTGTTGACCCCGATTCTGCGTCCGCTCGAGGCGGCGCTGGATGTCACTGAAGCCCCGGTTAAGGCGGATGCGATCGTGACCCTCGGGGCTGGGATGCGCTGCGGCGCGAACCAGTTGGAGAGCGCCAGTCAAGCCAGGGTCGTGACGGCGCTGCAACTCTGGCGGCAAGGGTACGCGCCGACCGTCACGTTCTCAGACACCAAAGGCTTGTGGCCCGACTGCGACAGTCTGGCGACTGTCGCTCGAGAGACGGCGCGCCAACTCGATGGGCCGGGCGATGGACCGAATCTGCTCGTCCTGCCAGACGTTCACAGCACCCGCGATGAAGCCCAGGCGGTCGCTAAGCTGGCGCGGGAGCGTGGATGGAAGCGGGTGCTGATCGTGACCAGCCCATCGCACAGCCGCCGGGCCAGAACCACGTTCCAGCAGCTCAAACTGAACGCCTCGGTGGTGGCCGCCTCTGAGCCTCGTTTTGATACGGAACTGCGCCTGCCGTACGACCGCCTGATGGCAATTCCTGCGCTTGTGAGAGAGGTGGCTGGAGTCGTCAAGTACAGCCTGTTCGGTTGGTTCTGACCGAGGCGGCCAGGAAGGTGTCTGAAACCCCGAAAAGTCCCTCGTCAAACCGAGTCTGGGGGCGCAAAATACACTTGTGAAGTTGACCGTGACTCGAGCCTTACTCGTCCTCTCCGTGCTGCTGCCCGTCGGTTTCGTGGCCTGCGCCCCGCAAAACGAGGCGCTGGCCAGGGCGACCGCCGCGCACCCGGACGGACGGGCTATTTTTGAGCAGTACAACTGCATTCGTTGTCACGATGGCGGCAATGGCGGTTACGGCAAGCGCATGATTGACAACCCGCACCTGCGCGACCTGAACTATATCGAGACGCGCATCGTCCAGGGTAAAAAAGTCGGTGGAGCCGCCATGCCCGGCTTTCCGAACATGCCCAGGCAAGACCGCGAGGAGGTCGCCAAATTCGTGCGGGCGCTGGCGGGCTGGGAACGTTGACCAACTTCTCTAATAAGTCTCGAGATGGTGTTTCAGACTCACCCGATGTCATTGCAGGCTGACCCGGAGCCGGGCTGATTCAGTTCATCTTCATCCCGTCACGGGCTAAACTTCTGACGATGACCCCACGGCGCAACACGCGGCAACGCGAAACCATCTTTGAGACGCTCGTCGGGTCTGATGGGCCGCTCGGCATCGAGGATATTCTGGCGCGCGCCAGGGCATCGCTGCCACAGTTGGGCTTGGCCACGGTCTACCGCACGGTGGCGCTGCTCAAAGATGGCGGTCAGATCAACGAGGTGCGTCTGCCCGGCGAGGAACCTCGCTTCGAGCCTGCCCGCCGCGAACATCACCATCACTTTCGTTGCGAGGGGTGCGGCAAGGTGCTGGAACTCGATTTCTGCCCGGTCCACCTGCCTACAGGTACGCTGCTGCCGAACGGCTTTCGGGTACGTGAGCATCACCTGACCCTGTACGGTCTATGTGACAAGTGCGACACCACCCCCGCGAGGCGGGCGTGACTCGAGGGTTGAGCGTCGTCGCCCTGCTACTGTTGTTCTCGAGTTTCAGCCTGGCGCAAACTGGAGCGCAAAACGAGGCTCCGGTCGGACAGGTTGGCCAGGTCGCGCAGCTCGGGCAGACTCAGTCCCAGCCGGGGCTGCCCTCGCCCGCGGTGCCCGGCACCGTCGAGCGTCCAGCGGCTCCGGGCAGCGGCGCGGACTTCGAGGTGCGCCTGAAATCGGGGCAACTCGTGAACGTCGTGGATGACTTGGGAAGCGCTAAATTAGGTCAAAGCGTTGAAGTCGTGGAACAAAAACTGACGGGCGGCGGGGTGGTTTACCGCCTCTCACCCGGCGAGCAGCCCGAGTACCTTGAGGCTCGAGTCGAACGAATTAAGAGTGCGCCGTCCGATCAGCAGCAAGCCCAGACCTTGGAGGTCAAGCTGGCCTCCGGGAAGCTCGCGGCGGTCCAAGACGACGGGCGGCGGTTCAAGCCGGGCGACACGATTCAGGTCTACCCGACGCTCGGTCCTAGCAACGAATTCTTGTTTTACGCCAACGATTACGTGCGGCGCGGCGGGCTGATCTGGCTGGTCGTGACCTTCGTGGTGATTGCGGCCGTGGTCGGGCGCGGTAAGGGCTTACGGGCCGTGATCGCCATGGCGATCAGCTTGACGGTCATTCTGGCCGCGATGATTCCCGCGATCGTCGCAGGCTGGAACCCGGTGCTGGTCGCGGTCCTCGGCTCGAGTCTGATTTTGGCCTCGAGCGTCTACTTTGTTCACGGCTTCAACTGGACGGCCCACAGCAGTCTTCTAGCGACGGTGGCGGCGGCCGTCTTGACGCTGGGACTGGCGTACCTGTTCTCAAGCCTCGCGTATTTGACGGGCTTGGGAGCGGAGGAGGGAAGCTTTATCTTGCAGATGTCGCAAGCCTCCGGCGTCACGGTCAACTTGCGGGCGCTGCTGATTGCTGGGATTCTGATCGGTAGCCTCGGGGCGCTCGTGGACAGCACCGTGGCTCAGGCGGCGGTCGTGCGCGAACTCAGCAACCTCAACCCGCAACTGCGTCCGGCGCAACTGTACCGGAGCGGCATGGGCGTGGGCTTCGATCACATCGGCAGCCTGATTAACACCCTGGTTCTAGCCAACGTCGGCTCGAGCCTGCCGCTCTGGGTCGTGTTCACCCTCGGGGACGTGCGGTTCACGCAGGCGCTCAACCTGGAACTGGTCGCCACCGAGATCGTTCACGCCCTGGTGGGGAGCATCGGTTTGATCTTGGCTGTGCCGCTGGCGACCTTGCTGGCGGCCTGGTTGTTCGCCGGAGGGCGTCACCCCGGCACGGATCGGGTTCACAGCCACGCGCAGGTCTACAACCCGCAAACCCGAACCGATGCGCTGATGGACGCGCTGCAACGCCCGCTCGCCGCTCAGAGCGGCACGCGTCTGACAGGGCGGTCGCTGCTCCAAGCTAGGGATGCGGCTCGAGATTCTGAGGCGCAGGAAACGCCGCCCTCCTGACGACCTGAGCTTGCTGGAGCCAGAACTCGAGAGCGGTAACAGGGCTGTCGTGAGCGCTCGTGAAGGTCTTTTCGACTCTCCCTGACCGCTCTCCCTCGAGGTATCCTGAACCGTGCGTCCTCTCGAGTGGCTCCCCGTCTTGGGCGTCACGCTGTACCTGTCGAACCTCATGCTGGGACTGGGTTTGCAGTTGCGGCTGTGGAGGCTGGACCGGGCCAAATGGATTCATCACCTGCTGTACTTTCTAGTCTTCGTGAGCGCCGCCGCCGTGACCTACGCGCTGCTCCGCGCCGGGGGGCGATGGTGGGGCTTACTGCCGACGCTGGCCTGTCTGTTCGCGCTCCCTCGAGCCAAAGGCGGCACGCGCTGGCACATGCTGCTGACAGTCACAGGGTTGCTGGGTTACGTTCTGGCCCTGGCTTGAGTCGTAATCTCAGCTTCAGACGCTTCGCCTCGAGCCTGCCCTGGCGGATGCTCTAGACTGGGTTGAACGTTCCGCCCCGAAGGAATCCGGCAGCCCTCGTGGCGGCTCGAGGTTGAAGGCAGAGTTCAAGGTAAGTCAATGTAAAAGGATGGTCATGGATTTCTTCGAGGTGATTCGCAACCGCAAGACCACCAACGGGCCGTTCGATCCGCGACCCGTCAGCCTCGAGCATCAGCATTTATTGATGGAGGCGGCCTCGCGTGCCCCGTCGCATTTCAACTCGCAACCGTGGCGCTTCGTGCTGGTGGAGGACAAGGCCACGATCACCAAGATCGCGGACATTGCCGGAACCTCAATGGAACGCCTGATTCAAGAGGGCTTGTTCTTCGATCGCTATCGTCCGTACTTTCGTTTCAACGAACGCGAACTCTCCGAGCGCGGCGACGGGATTCACTTCGATCAGTTGCCGGGACCGCTGAAACCCTTCGCCAAGCAGGTCATGAGTCCGACTGGGGTCGGCTTGATGCGGAATTTGGGCGTACCGAAGATGCTCGGGAAGGACAACCGCGAACTGGTGCTGGGCAGTCCGCTGTTACTGGGCGTGATGCTGGACAAGGAAGAGTACAAGCCGGGAAAACTCAGCGGCTTTTACAGCGTCTTCGGCATGGGAGCCGCGATGGAGAACATCTGGCTGACGACGCACGCCCTTGGGATGGGGATTCAGTTCATCAGCACCCCGATGGAACTGCCGGATATGTGGGAACAGATGAAGACCACCTTGCGCGTCCCGGATCATCTGGAACTCATGGCGGTGTACCGGCTGGGCTACGCGCGCGAAGGGCAGCGCCGCCCGACGATAGACTGGAGCAGCCGCCACCGCAAGCGGCTATCGCAGTACGTCTACCGCGAATCCTGCGAGACCCCGGAGCGGGACGAGCCGTGAACCCTCAAAGCAACCCGTTCAACTGTGAGCGGTTCCGCCAATCACCTTGGAGATGGCTGAATTCTGCGTGGACGATGAAGCCTTCCACATCTGCGGCTCGGCTGGGCATCAGCCTGTCCGCGCAGACTAGGCGTATATGAGCGTCACTCCTCGCATCCTGGCTGTCGGCACAGCCCTACCATCGTTCAAGGTCTCGCAGGAAGAAGCCCGCAGTTTGACTCGAGCCATCTTCGGAGAATCCAGCAAGGATTTAGAGAGATTACTGAAGGTCTTTGACAACGGACACGTGAAGACCCGGTACATGAGCGCCCCGATTGCCTGGTATCACACCAATCACACCTGGTCGGAACGCAATCAAATCTACGTCAAAGTCGCTATGGAAATGTCGGAACGGGCTGCCCGGAGCGCTTTACGCAAAGCCAAGTTGCAACCCAAGGACCTCGACGCGATTTACTTCGTGTCCACCACGGGTCTGGCCACACCAAGCTTGGACAGTTGGCTGATTAAAAAATTGGACATGAACCGCCATGCGACTCGAGTGCCGATCTGGGGATTAGGCTGCGCAGGTGGTGCGGCCGGGTTGAACCGGGCCGCCGATCACGTGCGCGCCCACCCCGGCACGCGGGCGCTGATGATCGCCGTGGAATGCTCCAGCCTAACCTTTCAGGCGAACGATCCGAGCCGCGCCAACCTGGTCAGTGTCAGCCTGTTCGCCGATGGAGCCGCCGCGACAATTTTATCCTCCCACCCAGACGACGCGGGTCTCGAGGTGCTGGGCGGTCACAGCACGCTCTGGGACGACACCGAGGATGTCATGGGCTGGGAAGTCGTGGACACCGGCATGAAGGTCACCCTGAGCAAGAGCGTGCCGAACGTCGTGGAGAAGTACATCAACACGGACGTGACCGAATCATTGATGCCGCTTGGGTTAAAGCTCGAGGACCTGAAGCATTTCGTGACCCACCCCGGCGGCGAGAAGGTGCTGCTGGCCTTCTGCGAGGCGCTGCACATCCCGGAAGCGGCTGTAGAAGATGCTCGAGTCATCTTAGAGCATCACGGCAATATGAGCAGCCCGACCGTCCTGTTCGCGTTGGAGCGTTTTATGAACCGCCCGCACGCGCCCGGCGAATACGGCTTGCTGACCGCGATGGGACCGGGTTTCAGCGCCGAACACGCGATTTTTAGAACCTGAAATTACGATGCTTTGAGGGTTAACTCCACGCGTTCCGGGACTGCTAACGCGAAGGTCTTGAAGGCTTCACGATTCGAGACCGCCGCCACGAACGCTTCCAAGTCATCGTAACTACCGCTCTCTTCAGAGACGGCGGTTCATTCCCGAGCGAGATCACCTCTGATGCGGCGTACTCGAGTCGCACACCCAGAATCACAAACGTCCCGCCCGTCTCGTTCAGGGTATCGAGCGCCCTCGAGACTTGTAGGCGATACCCGGTCAACCCGCCGGACTGATTGCCGCGTGACAACCTAAGAAAACCGGGTGTTGCCGTAGCAGACGCGTATATCTCGTCCCACTCAATGCTGATCGCATCCCATGATGGGTCTGACAGGTCGAATTTCACGTCGTGGTGAAATGCCAGCACAGTGCTGAAGGCCGTTCCCAGTCGTAGAGACTCGAGCCGGACCGGCAGGAATTGCAGAAAGGCGGTTTGAACCGTCTCACCGAGCGAGGGCATCACGCAAGTTTAAGAACTAACATAGAGAAGAGACGAGCGGAAACTTAGCGCGCCGTCTCGAGGTACGTGTCCGGGATCGGCTGGAAGGTCGGGCCCACCCAGTCCAAGCGCACATCCAGCGCGGGCAAACCGTTGGCACGAATGAAGGCGGGTTCCTGAATCACGTTTCCCAGGAAATCCTTCACGGCTGGGAAGTCGTCGCTGCTGATCTCAAACTCTTCCAAGCCCTGAAAGTCACGCACGTTGAATTCCAATTCCAAACCCGCTTCCGCCCAGGTGTTCGCGGTGTCCACGCTGCGAAACACGCTGATGATAAACCGACCCGGTGGCACGGCGATCCGACGCTGACGCTTGAACAACCCAAGCATCCGCACCTCGCGCATCTCAAAGTGCGGGCGCACGTAGCCGCTGATGATGACCTGATCCTCCAAGTCGTGTTCGTTGTCCATCCACGGGAACCGAACCTCGTGCATGAACTCCAGCAGTGTTCGCAAAGCGGAACCGGTGCAAAGCTGATGGAGTTCCTGTTCCTGCATCTCGAGGTAATCGCGCAGGGCATTTTTCAGTTGTCGCTGGCGCGGCTCGAGTCCTTCCATGATGATGATTCTGTCGTATCAAGGTGAGAATCGCCCAAAGCGACCTTCATTTTATTTTATAAATCCCATTTCATCTGTAGAAATCCCTGTGACGGGTTGGAGCCAGACGGCCCGTCTAGCCCGCCCCCTCGAGTCGTGGCGACCTAACCCCCATACTGCCTTCATGTACTTACCCGCCTATGCCAGAGTCGAAAACGAAACCGTTTGCTGGAGCCTCATGCGCGAGTTCAACTTCGCGCTGCTGGTGAGCGCCCCGGATGGCGTTCCGTTCGCCACCCCGGTCCCGTTTACGGTCCTTGAAGCCCACCGTAAGCTCAGCACGCACGTCGCCAGAGCCAACCCGCAGTGGCAATCTTTGCAGCCGGACAGGGAAGTGCTGGTCATCTTCCAGGGCGAACACGCCTTCGTCAGTCCGCGCTGGTATGAGTCCAGCCCGCAAGTCCCGACCTGGAATTACGCGACCGTTCACGTCTACGCCAAACCCAGAATCCTGGATTTTGCGGAAACCAGAGCGCAATTAGAGACGCTGATGGAGGCTCACGGTCACGCGCCCGACATGGCGGAGTTGCCAGAAGAGTACGTGCAGAAAATGCAGAACGGGATTGTCGGAATTGAATTGACGGTCACGCGTCTGGAGGGAAAGTTCAAGCTTTCTCAGAATAAGAGTCAGGCAGACCAACGTACTGTGATCGCGCAACTCGAGGGGAGCCATGAATTGGAGCGAGGTGTGGCGGCGCGGATGCGGGCGAATCTCGAGGCTGAGAAGTGAAGTTATGATTTGGTCGCGCCTCGCGTCCGACTAAGGGTATCACCCAGTAATATCCACCCCGGAGAAATAATGCTTGAACCCATCAGCCTGGAAAACCAGTTCGTTCGTCTCGAGCCGCTGTTGGAGACGCACATCCCGCAGCTCCTTCAAATCGCCCAGAACGCCTCAGAGGTCTACCGCCTGACGAGCGCCCCCGCCTCGCTCGAGGGGATGACGGCGTATGTCCGAACCGCCCTGGAGGCGCACGGGCAGGGAAAGGCACTGCCGTTCGCCACGGTCTCTAAAGCATCGGGGGCGGTCGTGGGCAGCACGCGGCTGGCAAATCTGGAGTACTGGGCGTGGGCGGCTGGGAATCCGCACGCCAAGACGGACGGCACGCCGGATGCCGCCGAGATCGGCTGGACCTGGCTCGCGCCGGAGGCGCAACGCACCGGGATCAACACGTCCGCAAAATTATTGATGCTCGGACACGCCTTTGAAACTTGGAACGTGCGACGCGTGACGCTGAAAACCGATGCCCGGAACGACCGCTCGAGGAACGCGATCCTGCGCATCGGGGCGCAATTCGAGGGGATTCTTCGCGCTCACGTCCCCGCCTCGGACGGCGGCGTGCGCGATAGCGCCATGTACAGCATCTTGCGCTCAGAGTGGAGTGACGTGAAGGCGCGGCTCGAGGGGCTTCTGTCACCGCGTTGACACGTGTGATTTTCGCACATCGCCTGTCCAGAACACGGTTTACAGTGGCGCTCGCAGCCGTTCGACACGGCGAGGAGAACCCCTGATGAAACGCGTTTTGATCGCTTTGATAAGCCTGTTTTCGCTGAGCCACGCCTTGGCGGATATTGCCGTCTCGAGTGAGTTGCGTGCCGCGACTCTGGAACACGGCCGGGCCATGGTGAGTGCCTTCTTCGCTGGAAATTTGGAACCGGTCTGGAACGCTTGCGGCGACGAGGGCAAAGCCCAGTTCGGCAATCTGGAAGGCTTGCAGCGTTACCGCACGGAGCAGATCGCCCTTGGCAAGGAAACCAAACTGCTGAAAGAAGACGTGAGCCTTGACGGCGACACAACCTATTACACGCGCACGGTGAAACTCGAGCAAACTGAGGCTGATTACCAGTTCTGGATTGGGTTCAATGACGCGGGCCAGGTCACGAAACTGGTGCTGAAACCGGCGGGTGACGAGGGCGACGCACCAACGGGTAACAAAGGCTGAAGCGGGTTACTCGAGCGGTGCTGATTCACGATCAACTGACCTGATCGCAATGGTTCACGCGCTCGGGACCGGTTGTTTGCTGCGGTAGCGTTTGATCTTGGCGCGGTTGCCACACAGGTCCATCGCGCACCAGCGGCGAGGCTTGCCGCGCCCGGCGTCCAGGAAGACCCAGCCGCAATCGTGCCCCGGACAGAGCCGCACCCGCGCCGCCAAGCCAGCGACCAGCAACTCGGCCGTGTCCAAGGCAATCGTCCAGAGTGGCCGCTCGAGGCGTCGCTCGTCCCAGTTCCAGCCGTACCCACCGTTTCCGAGCGCTTGGAGTTGCCGACCGGCGGTGGCGTCGCTCAGGCAGCGGTTGATTCGTTCCAGGTCATCCGCCTTGGCGTTGTTCGTGACGAGCCGGTAGAGCGCCTCCCGCCAAGCTCGAGCCTGGGCGGTCACGGCCGCCGCCGCATCAGGGTCCTGCGCGGCTCGCGCCATGAGCTTCTGCTGTTCGTCAGGCTCCAAGATGCCGCTACGCAAGGCGAAGGTTAACAGGTCGTTGTATCCGTTCAGCCACTCCCTGGGTTGTCCAGGGCGGAAGGCTTTGGTATTCAGAAAGTCCAGGCACAACGCACCCGCCATGAGGCGCATGGATTCGACGCTGCGGCTCTTAGTGTGCTTGGTTGGGCGATCACTCGACACGAGCCGACATTGTTGCATTCTTCGGTTTTGTAACTGTAATATCAGTTCAAACGGTTACAGGGTTAGAGGAGGCAGGTATGAAGCGTTTGGCTTTCGTGTTCGGTGCGGTCATTCTTGGTGGGAGCCTGGTAGCTTCGGGTCAGAGCAAGGGCACAATCAAGATCGTCTCGCAGACACCGCTCTCTGGAGGGCAATCGGTGTTGGGGAGCGCCATCAAAAACGGGGTGGAACTGGCGGTTCAAGATTTCGGGAAGCTCATCACCAGTTACGGCTTCAAGCTGGTCTACGAACCCTACGACGATCAGGCCAACAAAGATGTCGGCGTGGCCAACGCCAACCGTTTCATCAACGACGAAGCTATTTTGGGCGTGGTTGGTCACCTGAATAGTGGCGTGGCCATCCCGACCTCGGAGGTCTACGCCCGCGTCAACTTGACCATGGTCAGCCCGTCCAACACCAACCCGCTCATCACCGACCGTCAGTCCACGGCCGCCGTGACCAACCGCGTCTGCGGCCGCGACGACGTGCAAGGCCCGGCCGGGGCAGAGTTTGCGATCACCACCCTAAAAGCAAAGAAACTCTATGTCCTGAACGATAAGACTGCCTACGGCGAGGGGATCGCCGCCGCCTTCAGTGCTCGAGCCAAAGCCTTGGGTGCTCAGATTCTGGTGGACACCGGTTTCGAGGCTTCGGAACGCGACTTTAGCAGTGTGCTGAACCGGGCCGTGGTGGACAAGCCCGACCTAATTTATTTTGGCGGCATCTACGATCAGGCCGGACCGCTCATCAAGCAGACGAGGGCTAAGGGAATCGCGGCCGCGATCCTCGGCGGGGACGGCTGGGACTCCTCGGATTTGCAGAAGCTGGCGGGCGCTGACAACCTGAAGAATGTCTATTTCACGACGACTTCCGCGCCGATCAGCGCCCTGCCCGCCGCCAAGCGCTTCGCGGAGCGCTACAAGACCAAGTTCAACGCCGACCCCGAGGGTTACAGCGCCTACGGGTACGACGCGGCCCACGTGGTGATTCAAGCTATCGCCAATTCACTGAAAGCCGCCAAGGGCGCGAAACCCAGCCGCGCCAGTGTCGCCAAAGCCGTGCGAGGCGTCAAATTTGCGGGCGTCACCGGGCCAGTCGCGTTCAACCCTCGAGGTGACCTGCCGGTGGCGAAGTACGTGGTGATCGCGCCGCAAACCCAGTACACGGAAAACAAGGTGGCGCAGATCGTTTCGGTTGCGTCACCGACCCCAGATTTGAAGTAAAGAATTGACGCCGTTCGACCATGAAATTCACCTCCTTGGGCAAGCCTCCGAGCGACTTGAAGTGTGAGGATAGCTGACTCGAGACGGACGCGTCCCGTGGGACAATGCGCTCGTGAACGCCGCCCATCACGATCCCTACGCCGCCCTGCGGCTCCCCGAGGTACGCTCGCTGCTGCTGGCAGTGTCCAGCAGCGCCCTGGCCTCGAGCGCCCTCGGCGCGGTGATCGGGTATCAGGTGTACAAGATCGCCCGCGACCCGCTGGCGCTCGGCACGCTGGGTCTCGTAGAGGCGATTCCCGCGCTCGGGTTGGCACTTTTAGGTGGGTACGTCGCGGATCGGCTGGAACGTCGCGGCGTGGTGCTGGTCACGTCCTCTATTATGGTCCTCGCCAGCGTGCTGTTCGCGCTGCTGAGCGGCAACGGCAACACCTCGAGCCTGCTGCCGCTGTACGCAGTCGTGTTCGTGATCGGTATCGCACGGGGGTTCTCCGGACCGGCCATCTCCGCCTTGGAGGCTCAAGTCGTGCCGCAAGCCATCACCGTGACCGCCTCGAGTTGGTTGTCAGCGTCGTGGATTGGGTGCGGCATTCTCGGGCCCGCGCTGGGCGGCTTGGCGTATGAGGTGCTCGGGGCGGGCGGTACCTTCTGGATGATCGCCGCCCTGTACACCGTGGGACTGGGCTGCGTGCTGCTGATCGCCCCGAAACCCAGACAGGTGACAGTTGAGCATGAGCGTCTGTGGGAGAGCATTGCCGTCGGCGTGCGCTACGTTTTCTCCAATCAGATCATCGTCGGTTCGATGGCGCTGGACCTGTTCGCGGTGCTGTTCGGCGGAGCCATCGCGCTCCTGCCGATCTTTGCCAACGATGTCCTCAACGTCGGAGCCAGGGGCTTCGGCTTCCTGGTGGCCGCGCCGTCGGTCGGGGCGTTGTCGGTGATGCTGCTGACCGCGCATCGTCCACCGGCGCAGAACGCGGGCCGCAACCTGATGATCTGCATCGCCGGGTTCGGCGTTGCGATGATTCTGTTCGCGCTGTCCAGAAACTTTTACCTGACGCTGTTCGCGCTGGTCCTCAGCGGCGGCTTCGACGGGTTCAGCATGGTGATTCGCCGCAGCATCATTCGTCTGAACTCGCCGGAACACATGCGCGGCCGAATCGCGGCCGTCTCGAGCATTTTCATCGGGGCGTCCAACGAACTCGGAGCCTTGGAGAGCGGTGTGGCCGCGAAGCTGCTGGGAACCACGCGCTCCGTCTGGCTGGGCGGCGTGGTGACCCTGATCGTGGTCGGGTTGACGGCCGTGCTGGCTCCGAGGCTGCGGGAGTTGCACCTCAACGTCTCCGCAGAAGCCCCGCTCGAGCCGGGTGTCCAGGCGGCAGATTAAGCTGAGCTGTTTGAGCAGTGCGAAATCAAAAACCTCAAGCCCAGGCTCGAGTGTTGTGACAACGAGGCGAGCCTCGAGGAATCCTGCCCTCAGAGGTTGAGCTGGCTGGCTCAAACCAAGAGTTGTGACTTTTGAGCGGCAAATTGCCTGCCGCGTCGGTAAACTTTGCTCATGTGGCACGCCCCAGCATCGCGTCCAAGCCCTGAGGGGGATTGAATGGCGTTGTGGGTGACGGGTTTGAAAGCGCAGCCATCCGCGACCGCGCGGCCATCTCCAAATGCGCGGCTGGAAACATTCCAGGCGTTCTTGCTGAAGGAACTGCGCCGCGAGACGATCTGGTGGTGGCCGCTGCGGTTGTTCATCGCGGTCGGCTGGTTGCGGGCCTTCGCGGAGAAAGCGGTTAGCTCCGAGTGGCACGACGGTTCCAAACTCTCCGCTTTTCTGGAAACTCACTTTGCCACGGCGGTCTTTCCGGGGTACGCCCAGCTCATGCACCACTCGTTCCTGCCGAACGCCGCCCTCTGGGCCTGGACGGTCATGATTGGGCAGCTCTTGGTCGGACTTTCGTTGCTGCTGGGCTGGTACGGTCGGGTTGGTCTGATGGCGGGGCTATTCATGAATTTCAATTTCGTGGCCGCCGGTGAACCCAACCCGAGCGCCTTCTACCTGGCAATGCAGATGGCGCTGCTCGCGGCGGGTGGGGGTCGGGTCATGTCGGTGGACAGCTTACTGCGCCACCTCCGCCAGAGACGCACCCCTCGAGCGAAAGGCTCGAGGCTTCAATGGCTGAGTTTCTGCTCGCAGCTCGCCTGGACTGTCGTGCTGTTGGTGACCGGCGCGTACAGCCTGACTCGAGTTCAGGATTTTACGGCCGCCGGGAGCGTCAAGGACCCGGCCGCGATTCTGGCCGTGCTGAGTTTCGTGGGAGCCGCTTACGTGCTGCTGTCCACGCTACGCTGGCTGTTCGGGAAGGCTCCGGCTACGCCGTCACCCGCCGAAGCTGTTTGAGTTTCTGCGGTCGCGCCGAGTAAACCCAGCAGTTGCGTCAGGCGTTGCGATTCGCTGATAAAGCCCAACCCCTTCTTTCGGGACAACAGGCGACTCACCGCTCCCGACCGCTCCGGCACGCCGAACAGCGCCGCTAGGTCGCCCGCGCCCGTGGACACAGGGGGCGTGATCGTGCAGGTCGCAAAGCTCGGGCTGGAATCGTACTCAAGCTCTAGGTTTCCGTCCTTGAACGCCCAGAGCTTCAGCACGTCGGTTTCCCACTCCAAAACCGCCAGCGCCACCCCGGACGCGGATTGGGCTTTCGCCAGCGCAGGCAGGGGAGACTCAGGGGTGCTGAACCACACGTCGGTCATGGCTTTCGGCTCGAGGTCTACCTGTCTGGAAACCTCGGTACCTCTCGCGTTTCTGGTCACGATCAACGCCTGATTCATACAAGGAGTTTACGTGGGGCGGTTGAGGCGGCGCTGTTTTGAGTTTGATGTCGGGCGGTTTCTTCAAATGTTAGAATCCAAGGCACAATGACTGATGCTTTGACCGTGCTCGAGAATTACAGCGCACTCGTTTATGCCAAAGACGTGGATGGTTTGATCACGCTTTACGACGACAAGGCTCAAGTGTACGACCTTTGGAGTGAATGGTTATACGACGGTGCAACGGCGTGGCACGTTGCAGTCAGCTCGTGGCTGACCTCCCTGGGTGACGAACGAGTGATTGTTCGTTTTGACGATGTTCACAGCCGCATCACTGGCGAATTAGCGGTCATTCACGCGGTCGTGACATATCAGGGTCAATCCGCCACGGGTGAACCCCTCCGTGCTATGCAAAACCGCTTGACGTGGATGCTCGAGGGTCGCGGCAATGTGTGGAAGATTACGCACGAACACACGTCTGCGCCTGTGAATGGCGAAACGATGCGTGTAATCCTCGAACGCAAACCGTTGAGCCAGGCCGAAACGAACTGATGCTCGATTTTTCCTGTCTGGAGCGTCAAAACAGGAGATACCGAACCGTGGGTGCTATGGCAAATTTCAAAAAGCTTGACAATAGAGCTGTCGAGTTCTCACATTCAGCCCAGCTTTGAATCCTTTGATCGCGCTGCCCAAGCCTTTGCCGGTCTCTAGAAGCTTGTGCGCGCCGAAAAGCGACGGCTCGAGAACGTACACGTGGGACTCCAGGGACAGACTCAAAGCCATCAGCGGGAGTGCAACGGCAAGTTTCAAATACGATGCGTTTGGACGCAGACTCACGAAAACCATCAATGGCACAACGACGAGTTACCAGTACGACGGCGCGAACGTCGTAGGCGAATTCAATGCGACAAACGCCCCCACTGCAACCGTCTCGAGCGCAGGTGTGGACGGCTGGCTCTCGAGGACTGAGGGTGCGACCTCGAGACAATTCTTGACGGATGCGCTCGGAAGTGTGATTGCCACGACCGACAGCACGGGAACGATCAAGACGCAGTACACGTATGAACCGTATGGGAAAACCTCGAGCACGGGGAAGTCTGGAGGAATTCATAGTGTACGGGGCGGCATCATTTCTCCTTAACGCTCCCCTCAGAAACTACACTTTATCCTCACAAACTTGCTAAGATACATGGGTGGTGCCGACCCCCGACACGCTCGAGGAATCGGCGGGAGGCACGCGCACGAACCACCTCACCGGCTCGAGGTTTTTCTCGGCTTCAGCCTCTAGGAATCTCTAGCGATTAGGCTCACAGCGCAGCGAACAAGTCTACCTTGTGCCCATCGGGATCTTGCACGACCGCGTAGCGCTGCCCCCAGAAGGCGTCCCACGGTGCGCTGACGCCCGCGAACCCCGCCTCGAGCAAGCGCCCGAAGGTGGCATCCACCTCGGCTGCCGAATCGCACAGGAACGCGCCGACGTTGTGGCTCGGGGCGTGAACGTAACCGGGGTGAATGCTCTCCATCAGTTCCGCCGTGTCCCACATGAAGCGCAAACCGCCCGGCAGGGTGATCTCGGCGTGAGGCTCGAGTTCTAATCCTTCGGGGATCTCGAATCCTAAGAGGCGGTAGAACTCGAAGCTCTGACGCAGGTCGGACGTGGTGATACCGATCGCGTCCAGACGCGGCTTCACGCGATCACCTTGGAGAAGTGAACCAGCACGCCGCTCGGGTCTAGTACGCCAAACTCCACCGATCCCCAGGGTTTCTCTTCCAGCAGTGCGTTCGGGTGGAGGCAGTTCAAACGCTGACAGTGGCGGTAAAAATCTTCAATCTCACCTGCGACTTGGACTCGTAACTCGGTGTTTTCCGGGATGGCTTTGGATGCAACTCGAGTCAGGTGCAGCGAAACTGGCGCTTCAAACCCGGCGTACAGCACCGATCTCTGGGTTTCAGTATCGTGGATGGTTTGGTTGTCTTCTGTCCACAACCAAGCCCGCTCAAACCCCAGAGAGGCGTAGAATTTCACGCTCACCACGACGTTCAGGGCGGGAATGACAGGCGTCACGGCGCTGAGCTGATAGGACATGAAAAGCCTCCGATTTCGCTCAGAACATAGCAGGTCGTGACTTTAAATGCAAAGGACTGCCAATGCAAAGACTCCTCGAGACGGGAGGTTCTCGAGGAGGGACACAGAAGATAACCGGGCTTCATGAATGCGTCACGAAGAAATAACGACAAAGCCGTGACAATCCGCGACTGCGAAGCGGCTCTAGGACGCCTTTTTAGCCTCCCTACCGGTAGTGAAAGACTCCTCGAGCCGGGAGGGACTCGAGGAGCGGATACGAGCTTACGCTACAAAGCTGACGTTGAGTTGAACTCAGAAATAAATTCGTATCCCGGCCTGAATCCAGTAGTCAAACCCCGCCAGCAGCACGTAACTGGCTCCCGCCTCGACGAAGGCTCCCGCCTGAATGAAGCGTGCGTCCAGCCCAACGTGAAAGCCGCTCCCGAGCGTCACCGGCACGCCAATCGCGGAGAGCTGAGCCGCGCCGTCACCCGCCAAGACTTCGATGTGCGAGCCGTAGTACAGCCCGATTAGTGCCAACGGTAACCGCAACGCGTAGGTGTCCAAGCTGAGCCGCAAACCAAAGGTCGTTCCGAAATTCGGGTTGGCGGTCACCAGCAAACCGGGCTGCCCGTAAAATCCGCCCAGCCGAATCGTCGAACCCCCGAGGTCCACGCCGTACTCCGCCAGTACGCCGCTGTTTCCCTGAAAGAAGCTGTACCCGACGCTGAAGAACTGCTGCGCCGCTGCCCCCGAGGACAGTCCGAAAACCGCGATCAGCGTCCAGAAGAATCGTTTCATGGCATTCACCTTAACGACTCGGGCCTGAGAACGCTTCGTGCGTCCTCATCGAAATTGTGCTGCCTCTCGAGGCGGATTCTTGGGGTGGACCGGGCGGCAGGGCGCAGCTCCTTACGAGATTGCGGAAGTGCTTGCCGCTCGAGCGATACGCGCTGAATCTGGCGGCGGGCGTTCTATCTTGGAGTCTCAATTCGAGCTTGTGATTTTTGTAGAATTACCCCTGTGTCGTTAAAAGGAACCGGTCATGGCGCGTTGCCGCCGCTGCTCGAGCAGTACGTCAAATTGCGTGACGAGTACGCGGAGTACATTCTATTTTTCCAGGTCGGGGATTTTTTTGAAACCTTCGGCGAAGACGCCGAGCGCGTCTCCAAACTCCTCAACATCACCTTGACCCACAAACCCAGCAAGGATTTCGACACGCCGATGGCGGGCATCCCGATTCGGGCGGCCGAAACCCACATCGAGCGCCTGCTGAAACAGGGCTACCGCGTGGCCGTGGCGGAACAGACCGAAGACCCGAACAGCGCCAAGGGCTTGGTGGAGCGGCAGGTGACGCAGCTCATTACGCCTGGCACGGTGCAGATTGACACCATCTTGCACGGCGAGGAGAACTTTCTGGCCAGCATCGCCAGCGGCGACGGGTACGCCCTAGCGCTCCTAGACATCAGCACCGGCGAGTTCCGTTGCTGCCACCTGCAAAGCCGCTTGGCGCTCTACGACGAACTGAGCCGCTACCGTCCCGCCGAAGTCTTGCTCGCACCAGAACTCTCGGACAACGCCGCCTTCGCGGGTGAGTTCGCGGCTCGCTTCCCGGTCATGCGTTCCACCGCCAGCTTTGAAATCTCAGACTGCATCAGCACGCTGGAAACCCAGTTCGGTAGCGTGCCGGTGGTGCTGGAACTCGAGGGGCTGGTCAGGGCTTGCGGCGCGGTGGTCGCCTACGCGACTCGCGTCTCGGACGCGGTCACGCTGCCGGCGGTGCGCCGCGTCACGCGCTACGATCCAGGGGCGCAGATGCGCTTGGACGAGACCGCGATTCGCGCCCTCGAGATCTTCGAGCCGCTCTCCCCGAACGCCCCAGAGAGCGCCACGCTGTTCGGGGCGCTCAACACGACCCGCACCGCGCCGGGGCGTCGCCGCTTGAAAGCCTGGCTGCGAGCGCCACTCCTGGACATCGCCGGGATTCAGGATCGGCTCGAGGCGCTGGAAGCGCTCTACCGCGATGCGCCAGTCCGTCACGGGATTCGCAGTCAGCTTTACAAGGCGCACGACCTCGAGCGCCTTGCTGCCAGGGTGGCCAGTGGCCGCGCCAACGCCCGCGATCTGAACGCGCTGCTGCGCACCCTGGAACTGGTCCCCGAACTGGTGAACGCCATCGCGCCCCTCGAGCCGCGCTTGCTGCGCGATATCGTAGCGCGGCTGGATGCCCTGCCAGAAGCCAGGGATTTGGTGCGGGCCGCGCTCACGGAGGAACCCCCGCTGAAACTGACCGAGGGCGGCCTGATCCGCGACGGCTTTGACAGCGAGTTGGACGCCAGCCGCGCCACGTCTCTCGAGGGGCGGGGCTGGATCGCCGCGCTCGAAGCCCGCGAGCGGCAACGCACCGGGATCGCGTCCATGAAGATCGGGTACAACGGCGTCTTCGGGTACTTTTTGGAGGTCACGAACGCGCATCGCCATCTGGTCCCGGACGATTACCGCGCGGTCGCCACGCTGAAAGACCGCCAGCGCTTCACCCGTCCCGACCTCCGCGAAAAAGAACGCGAGGTCTTGCACGCCGACGCGCAAGCCCAGAAGCGCGAGTACAGCGTTTTTCTGGAACTGCGCTCAGCCCTATCGCAATTCACCGACCGCCTGCAACTCTTGGCGAACGCCCTGGCAGAACTGGATGTCATTTCCAGTCTGGCAGACGTGGCCGCCGAGCGCGGTTACGTCAAACCCGATCTCATGGAAACCGGGAATCTCGAGGTCGTGGAGGGCCGCCACCCAGTCGTGGAACTCGCCTTAAAGGCTGCGACGCCCAAATCGGAGCCGCCAAAATCAGAGGCCACCATCACGCAATTCGTGGCGAACGACATCACCCTGTCCGACTCGAGTCGGGTCGTGCTGCTGACCGGTCCGAACATGAGCGGCAAATCCACCTACCTGCGTCAGACGGCGCTGATCGCGCTGATGGCGCAAGTCGGTAGTTTCGTGCCCGCCCGGAGCGCCAGGGTCAGGGTATTCGACCGCATCTACACCCGGATCGGAGCCTCGGACGACTTGGCGGGCGGAGCCAGCACCTTCATGGTCGAGATGCGCGAACTCGCCCGCATCCTGCACGGCGTGACCGCGAATAGCCTGGTGATCCTAGACGAGATCGGGCGCGGAACCAGCACCTTCGACGGGCTGGCGATTGCCTGGGCGGCCTGCGAATTCTTGATTGGCACGAGAGCCAGCGTGCTGTTCGCCACGCACTATTTTGAGCTGACCGCGCTGGAAGGCAAGTTCCCCGGCGTCGTCAACCTGCACGTCGCCGCCCAGGAGGAGGCGAAACGCGGGCTGCGCTTCTACCATCAGGTCATGCCCGGACCCGCCAGTCACAGTTATGGCGTGCAAGTCGCCAAACTCGCCGGGCTGCCGCCGGAAGCCATCCTACGGGCGGAGAGTTTGCTAAAAAGTTTGGAAGCCACCAGCGCCGACACCGGGCAGCGCGTGGCGAAGGAGTTGCTGTCGCTCGATCTCTCGAGGTTGACGGGCTTGCAGGCGTTGCAGACGTTGGAATTCTTGCAGGCGCAGTTGCGCGGATTGGAGCTGAGGGTGTGAAAGCTGCGAAGTGATGCGGTTTCTCGAGGATTGCGGCAGCGGCTACGTCGGGTGGTAGGCGAACCGCCGTTCGCTTTTTTGAACCTCGCATGGGCTTTGGCGTGATTGGTTTGGGGTGAGACAATCAGGACAACCGCGAGCCTGACTCGAGAAAGCGGAACGATCTCGAGTCGCACCGGACTACGAAATCTTCAAGCCCCGACGCTCGAACGCAAGGCTCTGAACCCACCGCTCAACGTGTAGGCCGCGCTCTGGGCAGGCACGACCACCGTCTCGAACCGCCCCAGGTCCAAACGCGCCCCGCTCGCCTCGAGGCTCATCTCGCCCTCGATCACGGTGATCGCGTGCAGGCTCAGCCCGGCCGGATCAGCCTGCAACGCCTGTTGACCTGAGACCAGCAACTCGAGGTCAAAGTACGGACAGTGCGCCAGGAGTTGCGCCGCGCCGCCCGTGACAACCGGCAAGTGTTCCACTGAGGCTCGAGTCGGCCTGGTCACCGCCACCGATTCCTCAATGTGTAAGGCGCGTCCGGCGCTGGCGGGACGGTCCCAGTCGTAAACGCGGTAGGTCAGATCGCTGGTTTGCTGCACCTCGTACAGCAACATGCCGGGTCCGAGCGCGTGCATCGTCCCGGCGGGCATCATCACGGTATCGCTGGTTTGCACCGTTTCAAACTGCGCGACCTCGCGCACGGTTCCGCCGCGAATCGCCGCCTCGAGTTGCGCGGCTGTGACGCCCGGCTTGACGCCCGCGATCAGCTCCGCGCCGGGTGTCACCTCCAACAAGTGCCAGGCCTCGGTTTTCCCAAACTGCCCCGCCCCGTCCATCTGCACCGCCTGCGCGTCGTTCGGGTGGACCTGAATAGACAGCCAATCGGCGCAGTCCAGCAATTTAATCAGCAGCGGAAAACGCGACCCAGTGCGCCCGACCGCCCTCGAGCCGAGCAAGCCCACGCCGATCTCTTGCGCCAAGCTCTCAAGTGTGCGCCCGGCCAAGCGACCGTCCCGCACGCGATTGTGTTCGTGAACCAGCCAGGCTTCACCAACCGGCGTTTCACCGGCTCGAGTCGTTTTCAGGCGCTGACCGCCCCAGACGCGGGCGTGGAACTGCGGGAGAAGTTGAAAAGGCTCGAGCATGGGAGAAATGTATCAAATGCACCGAACTCGAGGCGAGGGGCTAGCGGTTCGTTGGGGTTCGTCGTCTTCTGCTCGAGACCCGAATTCATCCAAGACTTGAAGCAGATTTCCTCGAAACGGACGACTCGTGGCTAGCCGAACGCTCACCCAGAACTGACGTTACTGATAACCCCATGATTCGGCTGGCTCAGGTTTGCGTCAAAGACGCATTTTTTTATCCTGAAACATGAACTTGACCATGCCGAACTCAGTGGCTCAGCGCTGTCACCGGCTCTGCAACGCCTTCCAGAAGCTCACCCCATGCCCGTTCCACGGCACCCCCAACGCCTCGCAAACCGTCGCGGCGATGTCGCTGAAACTGCCGCGTTCACCGAGGTTGACGTTTTCCGCGCCTGGGCGGTACGCCAGCAATAAGCCGTGTTCTCTAGTGTGATCCGTACCGAACCAGGTGGGGTCGTTGCCGTGATCGGAGATTAGGACTAGTAAGTCGTCGTGGCTGACCTCGGCCATCAGCTCAGGCAGGGCGGCATCGAACTCCTCGAGGGCGCGGGCGTACCCGGCCACGTCGCGGCGATGACCGTACTTGGCATCGAAATCCACCAGGTTGCAGAAGGCCAGCCCGTGAAAGGGACCCTGCATCACCGCCAGGGTTTTCTGGAGGCCGTCGGCGTTGTTGTCGGTGTGAATCGCGCGAGTGAAACCGCGCCCGGCGTAAATATCCGGGATCTTGCCCAGTCCGATCACGTCCAGACCCGCCTCGTGCAGCGCGTCTAAGGCGTTCCGGGGCGGCTCGAGGCTGAAATCGCGTCTCGCTTCGTTGACGCGCTCGAATGGGAATCCACCCTTGAACGGGCGGGCGATCACGCGGGCAACCGCGAACTCACCCTGCAAGATCCCTCGAGCCGCCTCGCACCAGGCGTAGAGCGTCTCCAACGGCACTTTGTCCACGTGCGCGGCGATCTGGAACACGCTGTCGGCGCTGGTGTAAATGATCGGATCGCCCGTTTGAAGGTGCTGCTCTCCGAAGTCGCGGATGACATCCGTGCCGCTGTACGGCGCGTTGCACAGCCAGCCCTGCCCGGTCGCGCTGGAAAACGCCTCGGTGACAGCGGGCGGGAAACCGTCTGGGAAGACCCGGAACGGGTCTTGCAGGTGAATGCCCATGAACTCCCAGTGTCCGGTGCTGGTGTCCTTTCCCTTGGAAACCTCGCGCATCCGCCCGAAGGCTCCGCCGGGATGCTCTACCCGCGCTGCATCCACCGTTGGGATCCGCCCCAACCCGAGCCGCTCGAGATTCGGTAAGCGCGCACCAGAGCCTCGAAGCGTGTGATTGACGGTATGTGCGCCAGCATCGCCGGTGGGATGTTCCAAGCTCTTGGCAAAGTCGGCGGCGTCCGGGAGTTCCCCGACCCCGACGGAATCCAACACGATGACAGTCAGTTTCATGCCCAAAGAATACCGTATTTGCGGGAGCGGGACGCGCTTCAGGACGTGCGACACGTCAAACTCACAATACCGTGAGGAAACTCGAGGTAAAATGATCCCGTGACGCTCGCCGCTCCCACCACAACCGCCGCCGTTCCAGCCTTGCCACCGAAACTGATGGCTCGAGGCTTGCAGAAACGCTACGGTCGGCGCGAGGTCGTGAGCGGTGTGGACCTGGAACTCAGTCGTGGCGAGATCGTGGCCCTGTTCGGTCCGAACGGCGCGGGCAAGACGACGACCTTTTACATGATGGTCGGCTTCGTGAAACCCGACGCTGGTACGATTCACCTGTCCGGCGCGGACATCACCCGTCTGCCAATGCACCAACGCGCTCGGCTGGGATTGGGGTACTTACCGCAGGAACCGAGCGCTTTTCGCAAGATGACCGCCAAGGACAACCTACTGGCGATTCTGGAGTACCAGAAATTGACTGAAGCCCAGCGCCAAGCGAAAGCCGATGAACTCTTGGAGGAGTTCCAGCTCACCCGTCTGGCGAACAAGCCCGCCTTCACGCTGTCCGGTGGCGAGCGGCGGCGTCTGGAAATTGCCCGCAGTCTGACCACCAACCCGGATTTCATCCTGTTGGATGAACCCTTCACCGGAGTTGACCCGAAAAGCGTGCGCGAAATCCAGCGTCTGATTCGTGAACTCCGCGAGAAGCGCGGGATCGGCGTTTTCATCACCGATCACGCCGTGCGCGAAACGGTCGCGCTGACCGACCGGGTGTACCTGATGTACGACGGCAAGGTCGTCTTCGGTGGTACGCCAGAGCAATTCGCCAAGGACAGCGGTGTGCGCGATTACTACCTCGGAGACGAGTTCGACCTGTAGGCTGAGAGTCTGAAATCCGGGGATTCTGAACAAACTGATGCGGAGGGTGTGACCAACGATGGTGCAAACTTGGCGTTCAAAACAGCAAGCTCCCACAGGCTCGAGTGACCCGGTTGGGCATTCATCCTGGCTCAAAGGGCGAGGCTGATGTCACAGACCTTGTTCTGGATTCTGCTGCTGACCGGTGTGGCTGTGATCGGCGGCGTGATCGCCTTTCTGGGCGACAGCGTTGGTCGGCGGGTTGGTCGTAAGCACCTCAGGCTGTTCGGCTTGCGCCCCAAGACGACCGGACTGGTCTTCGCCATTGGGAGCGGCGTGCTGGTCGCGCTGTTCACCGTTGGCACGGTCGCGCTATTGGCGCGCACCACGGTGGATAACGCCCTCCGGGCTCAGGACATCTACCAGGAATTGCAGAACGCCAAGAAGCAGTTCACTGCCACCACCTTAGAGTATCAAACGACCCGGAACGACCTCGAGACCTCCCGCAAAGAGTTGCATCGTCTGACCGGGGAACTGGAGGGAGAACGGGCGCAGTTGAAGGTCAATCAGGCGGAGTTGACTGCCACGACCTCACTGAACGGTCGTCTGGGCTTGAAGGTCATGGATTTGGAGCGGGAACGCAACACGGTCGCGGTTCAGATCGCGCAGAAAACCCGTGAACTCGAGCGGTTGGCGGCCCGTATGGCCAGCTTGGAAAGCCAGGGGCGTCGTTCCACGCTACGGATTCAGAATCTCGGGACAGAGTTGAGCGATCTGGAAACCCAGCGCGACGGACTCAATCGCAACCTGTCTGACCTGAACCGCAATCTCTCAGACCTGAACGCGCAGAGCCGCAAGCTGGACGTGCGAATCAAGGATTTGGTCGCCGAAAAAGTCATCGCTGACACGCGTTACCGCGAAGCCACCGCCCGCCAGGAACAGCTTCAGGCGGACGTGGCGCGCCTCGATGCCAGCCGCGCCGCGCTGAAGAACGATGTCGGCACCCTGGAACTGACAAAGACGAATCTGGAGACGAGCGTTTCCAGGCTCGAGTCGCAGAATGCTGACCTGCAACGCCAACTCTCGCAGACCGAGACGCAACTGAGCGACACGCAGAGCCAACTCGCGGAAGCCACGAGCGGCAATTTCATCTTCCGGCAAGGCGATCTGGTTTTGCAGAGCGTCGTAGAGGGTACGACCGCCGACGAGGTGAAAATCCGTCTGCAAGCCATGCTGCAACAGGTCAATAAACTGGCGCAATCCAGAGGCGCGCCGCGCAGCAAGCAGGTCACGATCAAACCTAGCAATGACCTGGACACCTACGTCAGGGCGGTGCTTCGCACCAGCACGCCGGACCTGATCGTGCTGCGCTCCTCGCGCAGCGTCACCCAGACCGGCATCGAATTCCCGATCACGCTGCAAGTGCTGCCGAACACCGCGCTGTACTCGGCGGGGCAACCCATTGCCTCGAGGGAACTCTCACTGGCGGTCGGAGATGCCAGCCTGCGCGTGGCGTTGGAGAACTTGAGCCGCGAGGCTGAGCAGCAGCTCCGGGAACAACTCGTGCCCAAAGAGAATATCGCCACCCTACCCGACGAGGATATCCGTGACATCCTGGAACGCTTGAAGGGCATGACGGGTACGGTCTGGGTGGCGGTCGCGTCGCGTCAGGACGTGCAACCCTCCGGTCCGATTCGCATGTACCTGTCTATGTTGCGCTGAGCGAATCCGGGTCGGCGGAGGGTCGGTCTCGAGGCAAGGCAATCGCAACCAACGCTGCTCGAGAAGGATCAAGGCTGTACTGCAAAGTTTCGAGCTAACAAAACTCAAATGGGAAACGCGAAGAATAGGTGTTGAGGTCCTCGAGTCCACGCGCATTTCCGAGTCAGCGTTTTCACCTCGATACGCCCAAGAGCTGTTCTCAAACACAAAGAAATCGCGCCTCCAAGGTCGCGGTTGCCCAGGGTCTCGAGGTGATCCAAAACCAACCGAGCGCGTTGTGGTCCAAATGCACAGCTAGCGCGGCTTCCCTAAATCCATCGTCCAGTACGTCCGGTACGTCCCGCCCTGGGAGAGCGCTAGCCCGACCTGGGTGAAGTTTGGACTCATGATGTTGGAACAGTGACCGGGGCTTTTCAACCAGCCCGCCATGACGAGTTCCAGCGTCCCGTACCCGGCGGCGATGTTCTCGCCGTAAGCGCTCCAGGTGAAACCCACGGTTTTCAAGCGCTGATCCAGCGTCGGACCGGCTGGGTTTTCGTGCGCGAAGTAATTCCGGTCACGCATGTCATCGCTGTGGGCTTTGGAGGACGCCTCGAGCTTACCGCTCCATGCTAGAGCGGGCACGGCCGGGTAATTCTGCGTGCCACAGACCCGCGCCGAGGCTCGAGCTAGGTTGATCGCGTTCAGATACGCGCTGGCGCTTCCTGTGGCCGGGGCTGGGGCCGGGCTGGTAATCGGCGCGGGTGGTGTCGGGTCAGGGTTGATGGGTGGGGTGGCGACGTTCGTGACCGCCGGACTCGAGCAGGCGGCCAGAACGAGGACCAGCGGGAGCTGTTTCACGGCTTCACTATAAAAAACCCAGATGATCGTTTCTGTGCGAAATCATGAGGCGGGTTCTAGCATTGCCGTCGGCACTTCATCGCCCGCTCGAGCGACATCCCTGGCGTTGCGTCGCCCGAACTGATGCGCCAGATCGCGCTCCGTCAGGCGCAAGGCCGTCGGTCGTCCGTGAGGGCAAGCCCACGGCGTCAGGCAGACTCGCAACGCCTCGAGCATCTGATTCGCGTCCAATCTGGAAAGCTGATGTCCGGCTTTAACCGCCGGGTGACAGGCGAACCGCGCCAGCACGTCGCGGCGCGCCTCGGTTCCGGCGAGCGCTCGCGTCACGATCTCTTGCACCAGACCTTGCAGCGGCAAGCCCGCCAGCGCCGCCGGAATCGCTCGCACCCGGTAGAGCGCCCCACCAAACGGCTCGAGACGCAAGCCCCACGACTCGAGTTCATCGCGGCGCGAATCAAACTGCGCGATTTCCACGCCCGAAAGCGTGACCAGCTCTGGCGCTGGCAATTCTAGGGCCGTTCCGCTCGCAAAGGCCTGCTCCAACTCCTCGAAGATCACCCGCTCGTGGGCCGCGTGCTGATCCACCAGCCAGAGGTCGCCGTCGCCCTCCGCGACGAGATACGCGTCGCGGTACGCCCCGATCAGCCGCAGCTCCGGGAAACCCGAACTGGCTCGCACCGGCGCGTTCACGACTCTCGGGGCGGGAGCCGACCGCACCAACGGCTGCGAGGACAAGGCCGCCAGAATCGCCGCCCCAAGCGCCGCCTCGAGCGCCTTGGGTTCTAGCAAGGACACGCGCAGTTTCCCAGGGTGAACGTTGATGTTCAGCAGCTCCGGGGCGAGTTGCACGTTCAGCACCATTGTCGGCGCGTGATTCTTCGGCAGCAGACTATCGAAGGCGCGCAGCACCGCCGATGCCAATCCATCCTCCAACTCCACCGGGCGACCATTGACCGCCAAGTGCATCCGATCCCGGCGCGGCCGGGTCAATTCTGGCCGGGAGATCACGCCGGATAGACCGTCCCCAGTCACGTCCAGCAGGCGGTTCGCGGTCATCGCGCCGTACACGTCCGCGACCGCCTCGCGCCAACCGCCGGGCGCGTGCGACAGCCGCGACTCGCCGTCCACCGTGACCCGCCAGGCCACGCCAGGGTGGTGCAGAACGTAGCGTTGCACCACTGCCAGACAGCGCCGCGTCTCCAGCGCGGCACTCTCCAAGGAGTTGCGCCGCGCCGGGAACCGAGCGAACAGATCGCGCATCTCAATGCTCGTTCCGACCGCGCAGGACAGCCGCTCCAAACTCAGCTCATCGCCGCTGGCGGTCAGCCTGACCCCGCCGAGCTGCGACTTCGGTCTCGAGGTGATGGCTAGTTCGCTGGCAAACGCGATGCTCCAGAGCGCCTCGCCGCGAAACCCCAGGGTGGACACGCCGCGCAAATCCGTCTCTAGCTTGCTGGTCGCAAACCGCTTTGGCGCGAGCGGCAAATCCGATTCGGCGATCCCCGCGCCGTCGTCGGAAACGCTGAGGAGCTTCACCCCACCCTCGAGCAGTTCGATTTCAATCCGGGTCGCCCCGGCGTCCAGCGCGTTCTCCAGGAGTTCCTTGACCGCGTCTGCCGGGCGCGTCACGACCTCGCCCGCCGCGATTTCGCGTTGCAGGTGCGGTGGGAGTACGCGAATGGCGGACATGGAAACCGTATTTTACGCGGCTGACGAACCGAGAAAGTGACTTGACGACTCTCAAATTGGGGCAACGTTTTTGAATCAGTTCTGACAGCGGCGCGATGAACTTTTGAGACTTATCCTCGAGTCTTTGCGGTGAAGCCAATAAATCGGGCATACTCAACCATGCGGCTTCGGGTTCAGTTTCTGATCGGTCTCGCGTTTCTGTCTGGCTTAGCCAGCGCCCAATCAGAACCACCACGCCCGCTTGTTCGGGTTGGTTCGCAGGTTCTGACCACTCAGGACTTTGAGCACGTCAAAACCCTGTTGCCTTTCGAGCGGTTCAGAACCACGCCAGCACGAAGCCGTCTGATAGATGCGATTGAGCTGAATTACCTGGTGACACGCGCCAGACTCGAGCAATCCGGCATGGAAAGGATCACCCCAGAAAAGCTTGCGGCGACCGTAGCCCTTCTCGAGCGGCAGGGACAGAAGCAGCGCATAGAAGGGTCTGGCTATAGCGTAGAAGCCTTTGCAGAGGCAAAGCTAGTTGCGGCCCATTACCTGTACCTGATTTTCGCTGGGAACTGGCAGGCGGCTACGATCTGGAACCTAGCTTTAGGCGATTACATGGGGACATCGCTGGACAACCAAAATACCTCTCAGGTGAACCGCGAACAGACCCTTAGCAACAGTCTCAGTCCAGGGACCAGACCTATTGCTGTCACATTGCGCTCCATGCTGCTGAGCGGTTCAACACAGGCGAACGCCGTCACGCCCCATATTCGTTCCGAAGCCGATTTCATCAAATTCGCCCGCCGCATTTCAGAGGTCAGACGCGAAGTGGGCGGGTCGTACACGAGCGATTTCACCCCGTCGCGGGTGGCGTTGAGCGATCTCGAGCCTGAAGTGCAACTCGCGGTTCTCCAGGCTCGAACACCGGGTTTGCTTCGCCTAGCTGCTCCGTTCGGTCGGGTTTGGCTTTCCAGCCTGCCGAAGTTGCCTGTGAAAGGGTCGGACAACCCTAGCGCCAGTTTGAGATTCAACCCACTGAGTTCGGCATGGTCAACTTAACGTTTTAAGGCAATAGAGTGCTTCTGTGACGCACGCGTCTAGTAGCCGAATCGTGCCGTTATCAGTAATTGCAGGTTCAAACCCAGGACTTCTTCAAGACCTGCTGAATCAGTACCCTTTGAGGGTGGAGTGGTTGGACTCAGCCCCAGAAGATCCCATCGTTGCCCGTGTTGGCGCTGAAACCCTGCGTCTCTCAGCGTTTTTCGTCGCTCAGATTCTGGCGGAAACAGACCCGACAAAACTGCTCGAGGAATCGTTTTTTCAGTACGGCCTGGATTCGCCGCTCAGGGAGTTCATCACCGCATGGCTCGAGCAGACCGCCATCCGGCAGGGCTTGCCGTACAACGGGGCTGGGACCGAATTCGGTTTAGAGCCAGAGCCGTACCTGGCCGCTCGAGTCAAGGTCTCCGAAGCGCAACTACTGAGTTCGGTAACTTCAGGGTAATCATGCGTCGCAGTACAAAGCTTCTGCGACGCATACGTGAGTTAACCGAATCATGCCGTTATCAGTAAAAGCCTATTACTGGACGCACCGAGCCGCGTACCAGTTTCGGGCGGATCAGCGCAACGTCCCGTGCAGCTTTCAAACTGAGGACTACGCCCGTCGCTGGCGCGATGTCGTGATCTTCGCCTCGTTCCCGATCTGGGATGAAAATACGACTTCCCTGATCGCCTTCCATTGCGATCTCAAAGGTGGGATCGAAGTGCCGCCATTGCCCGCTCTCTCGAGAACATTTTTGAGACCGGTCGCTGGAGGTTTCGTCACGGCGGTCGTGAAATACCACGACAAGTTTTATTTCACCGCCCTGTACGGCTTCCATCCAGACAGACTGCTGAAACCCTTCGCGCTCGTTCGCGCCGAGGTCAATTGGACGTACCGGAATCTGGTCGCTAAGAAACAACTCGAGGGCTTCAAATCAGGACTATTGAAACGGACAGGTGCGAAAAACCTGTTGGCTGAGGCGGTTGCAGCGCTTGAGCGAAATTGAGCGATGTGAAACAACCGCTCGAGTCAGCAAAATCGCTCGAGGCACACGATTTGTGGATCGCATTTCTGCTGGGAGACGAGCGACTCGAACCCTCAACCGCCCCCAACGATCAGCGCTGCGAGACAGGTGCTCTCACCGTTTGAGCTAGCCTCCCAGACGAAAACAATTGCACCTAGAGGTGCAGAACCGCATTCAAGCGGCTCGAGGTATTCGTCTGGAAAACAGTTCTGTCATGGTTCTACCCGATCACGCCGAGAGCGCGTCCGACCTCTTCAAAAGCCTGCAACGCCTTCTCCAAATGCTCCGGTTTGTGCGCGGCGTTGTAACTCGTGCGGATGATGCTCTGACCGACGGGCACGGCCGGGGAAACGCTCGGGGTGGTGAAGACTTTCTTGTCCCAAAGCGCTTTCCAGAAGCGAATCGCCATATCGTCGGTGCGGACCAGCACGGGAATGATCGGGGAGTTACTGCCCATCAAATCAAAGCCTAGCCGCAGCAGGTTCTCGCGCATGAAGTTGACGTTTTTCCACATCAATTCACGATGCTGCGGCTCAGAACGCATGATCCGCAGCGCCTCGAGGGTCGCGGCGGCGTTCGGGGCGGGTAGCGCGGCGTTGAAGATGAACGGGCGTCCAGTGTGCTTGATAAAGTCAATCACGTCCGCGTCCCCGGCGATATATCCGCCGATGCTGGCGAACGACTTAGAGAAGGTCCCGACCACAATGTCCACGTCGTTCTCAATCTCGAAGTGAACGTGCGCCCCCTCGCCGTGCGGTCCCAGCACACCGACCGCGTGCGCGTCGTCACAGATGACTCGAGCGCCGTGCTTCTTGGCGACCCGCACGATTTCGTCCACCGTGCCGATGTGTCCCGACATGCTGAAGACGCCCTCGGTGTAGACCAGCCGACCACCGGGCTTATCCGCGTCACGGATCAGCAGGGCTTCCAGGTCTGCCGCGTCGTTGTGATCGAATCGCTCCAATTTGCCGTAAGAGAGCCGCGCCCCGTCGTACAGGCTGGCGTGGTTCTCGCGGTCAAAATAGATAATGTCGTGCCGCCCACCGAGGGCTGCCACGCTGGTGGCGCAGGCCAGAAAACCCGCCCCGAACACGAGCGCCTTCTCCTTCTTCAGGAAATCCGCCAGTTCCGCCTCGAGCGTTTCGTGCAAGTCCAACGTGCCGGTCAAGAATCGGCTGCCGGTACAGCTCGTGCCGTAATGGTCAATCGCTTCCTTGGCGGCTTCCTTGATGCGTGGGTCCTGAGTCAAGCCCAGGTAATCGTTGCTGCCGGTCAAAACGTATTCCTCGCCGTCCACGGTGACGGTCCCGCCGCCGTGATGCTCGATGGCTTTGAAATACGGGTACAGTCCAATTTCCTTGGCTTCGTCGGCGCGCTCGAACTTTCGCGCTTTGGCGAACGCGTCCACCACCTTGCTTGCGATTTCGGTCACGCGAGTGCCTCCTGTGGTTCTGGCAACCAACACTGTTACAGCTATTCCCAGACGCTAGCTGTCGCAGAGGCTATCACGCCCAGGTGAGGTCAAATGCGGGCTGGAGACCTCCCACCTCGAGTCCAGCGTGGTTTTTGATTGTTTCCGCCCGAAACGGCTGTAGCGACACGGTGTCCGGCGAGGCCACGCCTAGCCCCTCCAAGATGCGAAGCATGGCGATGTCCCTGGCACGCTCACCGCCGTCCTCGATTTTCAGGGCGATCCCGAGCGGACCGTGTGCAGATTCGCGCACCCCGACGACCATGAACGCCTCAGCGCCGATCTTGCTCGCCGTTTCCGGCAAGCTCTCCATCAGCACCGTGTCAATTCGTCCGCGCCCCGCGATCAGGTACGGATGCGATGTCATCGCCGAAAACGCCAGCTCGAGACCGCCGTGAAGCCCCGGCAGGCTTTCAGGGTGCGCCAAGCGCACTACGCCCAGGGCGGCGTTTCTGACCGGCATCCGAAAGCACGGCACGCCGCACCCATCCACCGCCACCTCGAGGTCTGGGGCATCCGTGAGTTCGCGCATCAAACCCAGAATCTCCTGTTGCAGCGGATGACCCGGCTGCTCGTACCCTCGAGTTGGTAAGCCCTTCGCCAGGCAGGCCGCCAGCATCCCAGAGTGCTTACCGCTGCAATTGTTATGCAGCACCGTCGGTTTTTCCCCTCTGGCACGCATGGCGTTGCGGGTCGCGTCGTCGAACGGCGCGTGAATCCCGCAGACCAGCCAATCCGGGTTCACCCCGGCACGCTCCTGCAACTCGCGCACGGTTTGCACGTGAACCTCCTCGCCCGCGTGCGAGGCCATGGCAATCGCCAGGTGACGCGGCTCGAGGTTGAGCTGCCCTAGGAACGGGATCAGGGCCTGCGCCTGGAACGGCTTAGCGCTCGAGCGCAGAAAGGAGTTGAAATCCGGGTCGCCGACCGATGCCATCAGCGACCCGTCCGGGCGCACCACGGCGGCGTGAACCCGGTGGCGGCTCTCCAACAAGCCGCCGCGCAACACGTGAACGTAAGACACGCGGCCAGTCTAAGCGATGCCGCCTTTGCGGGAAGGACGCTGGAAGTTATTCAAGCTCGAGGCTGAAGAGTCAGTGCAGCTCGAGCCTGATTGCTCGTATTGGTGCCCTTATTCCCATCTCGAGATTACTCCGTTTGCACGTATCCCGCGCACATTTCGCAGGGGCGAACGGCGGTTCGCCCGGCCACCAACGCCACCGCTCGAAGCATCATGTTTGGGCTGTCTCGAGCCGAAGGTTAGGGGCAGCTCGCGTCACGCCCTGCGTGCAGTCTGCAAGACGCTCGCTCCCTCACCCCCCGTGCGCCGAAGGCACACAATGAATATTGCGCCGAAGGCATACAATGAACATTGCCGAAAGACCACAATTAATACAGAGAGGCAACTCAACTTTATTCAACCGAGCGTTACGGGTGTCGCCGCGTCGCTCTCAGTCCGCGCAAGCGATCCAACGTGTCGCCTGGCAGCAGGCTCACGACCGCCACCAGTCCCGCCAGGAACAGCCACAGTCCCGCGTCGTTGACAGTCAGGAACGCCAGTGGCATCAGGCTCGAGACGATGACCGGCAAGGCGAATGGAACCCCCAAAGCCAGCACGCCCAGCGCGGCGGCGATCAGCGCCCCGAGCCACATGGCCAACGTTGCGGGCAAGTAACCCAGCAGTACGCTCGAGACGCCGAAACCGAGCGCCAATCCGATCGCGGCCAGAGCGAAGCGGGCAGGCTCTAACGGGAGGCGGCGACGCCAGCCGTAGAGGAGCGCCCAGAGCAGCGCTCCGATCAGTGCGGCGGGGGCGAAGACGAAGAGCTTGGTGAGCGTTTCGCGCAGGGAGAGTTCTGGGAAGGCGATCACCACGCTCTGCGAGGTGATGATGTTTTTCAGTTGCCATTCTAGTCCGTTGCCTTGGCTCGTCGGGTATAGACTGCCGCGCTGGAAGCTGACACCTCTCGGTGAGTTGACGCGCAGGTGAAAGTTCTTGATCGGTTCGCGTTGATAGCCGAACTGGTAGCGCCAGGTGGCCGCGCCCTGGTTGCGGTACTTGACGACGATCTCGACTTTGCTCTTGGCGGGGATATCGCCCTGCCAGATGTAGCCCTGGTTCAGGTCCGCTTGTTCAACTTTATTGCCGTTGGCGGTCAGTTCAAAGTCGGAGAGCGTGCCGGAACCCTCGGGGAGTGGGAAGGTGAAGCGTAGCGTCGCGCCAGCGTCCCTGGGATTGGTGAAGCTGTACTTTCCGGTGAACGACGAACGGTAATAGCTCTTGCCTGAGCCAGTGTCACCGAAACCGAATTCCACATTGACATCGGCGCTGTCGAACGAGACCGGCAGGCGGCGCTCGGCGGTGATGCGGCGCGTGTACAGCAATCCGCCGCGTTCGCGCTGAAAGCCGTCTTGCACGTCTTTGATAAGGTCACTGCCAACGAACTGATTGTTGATGTACTGCCCGAGCACCGCCTCTGGGTCGTTCCCCAAGCGCTTGGCGACATCCGGCGGGATCGAGAAAGATCGCGTGTAGGTGATGAGTTCTGCCACCGCCGCGCTCGGGCTGGATTGCACTGTCTGCCCACCCGAGGGGTCTTCACTTCGGGAGAATTGCGCGTTTTGCTGGTTTGAAAAGCGCAGGTTGACGGCGCGTTGCGCCACCCCGAGGGCGAACACGCCGAGCAACGCCGCGACGACGAGCGGCAGCCAAGCCAGCCAGCGCCACCCTCGAGCGGTCAGGTAGTCCCGTGCCGCCACGAAGCCCTCGCGGTTCAACCCGTACAACACGAGCGCCATGACCATCAGCACCCCAAGGATGACGGCCAGCCAAGGCAGCGCGGACAGCCCGAACTCGAGCCAGTTTTGCATCAGATACCCCAGGCGTTGCAATGTGCTCTGCACCATACCGTCTGCCTCCAGTGGCGGCTCGAGAGGTTCTCCTCTGAGCGATGCCTTCACGATACGCAGCAAACTTAAATTGCATGAGAGATCGCGCTTCGGAGGGGTTGAGCAAGCGTTAACGTGACCGCAAACCGGGGAGGCTCGAGGTCGGAGTGGGGTGGTGCCGCTTCCGGGTCAAAAGGTCTCGAACTCGTCCGGGAGCGGTGCTTCGGCTTTGAAAACGAGCGTCTCGCCGTCCACTTCCAGGTTGACTTCCAAGGTCATGGCGTGCAGGAACAGGCGCTTGTGCCCGGTGATGCGGGCGAACTCGCGGTTCGCCTTGAAATCGCCGTAGGTTCCATCCCCAACGATCGGCAGGTCGCGCCGCCCGCACTGCACCCGCAACTGGTGCATCTTGCCGGTCTGCGGCTCGAGTCGTAGTAGGCTCACGCCCTCCGCGTGGCGCTTCAAAAGCTGCATCTCCGTGACCGCGCTCGAGGGGGCATCGGTGGCGATCGCGTGGCGGTTCGTGACGGCTCGTTTGAGGTTGCCGCGCTTTTCTACCCGCAAGCTGTCGGTCCAGGTTTCCTCGCGGTTGCGCGGTGCGCCGAAGACCAGTGCCCGGTACGACTTTTTGACGGCTCGAGTCTGAAAGGCGCGTTTGACCCGCCGCGCCAAATCCTCGTCCTCCGCCAGCAGAATCACGCCGCTCGTGGCGCTGTCCAAACGATGCAGCAACCACGCACTGCCTTTTTCAAAATCGTACCGCTCCGCGTCGAAATCATACCCGCAGGTCAGCAGCGCCCGCGCGCTCCCCTCCGGTTCGTTCGGATGCGACAGCACCCCGGCCGGTTTCAACAACGCCACCAACCCATCCTTGGCGCGCAGCACCCGCACCCCTCGAGTCATCGGCAGTTTCATGGAGGGATTGTACGGCTCGAGGGGACACCGATGGGCGTGGGTTAGGGTGACAGTTGATTCGCCCTCGAGTCCGGCGCATCTCGTCGGGGTTTGCGGTGGCAAACCTGGCCACCACGAGAATGAAAATCACGTCCTCCGCATCGCGTAGGGGCGAATGATCGTTCGCCCGGCCAACAACAATTTTGCTCGAGCCATCCCAAGAAAACGTTGCTCGAGATTCAAGGGCAACTCGCGTCATGCCTTGCGTGCAGACTGCACGACGCTCGCCTCCTTCACCCGCCTGCGGCGGTATCGAACGCGGGGAGAGGCGAAACGACTTGGCGGCTCGAGTTGAATCGTGTCCTGCGCCCGGTCATGGTTTGGTGCTCGAGGAGACAAGTGCTTCATGACGGCGCGGTAATGTGTGACCGCAACGCTCACGGCATTCACTTGGATTTGGCATTGAAAGTGGGCTGCCGTTCAAACCCGGATTCGCACTGGAGGCACGCGTATGAATCAAGCTGATATCGGAGTGATAGGACTGGCGGTCATGGGTGAGAACCTGATTCTCAACATGGCCTCGAAGGGGTTCACGGTCGCGGCCTTCAACCGCACGACGCAGAAGGTCACCGATTTCGTCGAGGGGCGCGGCGCGGAAAAGACGATTCTCGGCGCGATGTCGCTCGAGGAATTCGTTGGGAGCTTGAAGCGTCCGCGCAAGGTCATGTTGATGATTAAGGCGGGCGGCGCGGTGGATGCGACGATTGCCCAGCTCGTGCCGCTGTTGGAACCGGGCGATATCATCATTGACGGCGGCAACAGTTTCTTCGAGGACAGCGTGAGGCGCACGCAGGAATTGGAGGGGCACGGTTTGTTGTTCGTCGGCACGGGCGTTTCCGGTGGCGAGGAGGGCGCATTGACCGGCCCCAGCATCATGCCGGGCGGAAGCGCAGCCGCCTGGCCGGAGATTCAACCGATTTTCCAGGCGATTGCCGCCAAAGTCAGCGACGGGACGCCATGCTGCGATTGGCTCGGGGCGGACGGGGCGGGGCATTTCGTCAAGATGGTTCACAATGGGATTGAGTACGGTGACATGCAGATGATTGCCGAGGCGTATGGCTTGCTGCGCGATGCGGGGCTTAGCAACGCGGAAATCAGCGCGGTCTTCACCGAATGGAACCAGGGCGAACTGAAGAGTTACCTCGTGGAAATCACCGCTGAGATTCTGCTCTACAAGGACGAGCCATCCGGGAAAGACCTCGTGGACGTGATCCTGGACACCGCCGGGCAGAAGGGGACCGGGAAGTGGACTTCCACGACTGCGCTCGAGGTCGGCAGTCCCGCCAGCACGATCAGCGAGGCGGTTTTCGCGCGTTGCCTGAGCGCCCTGAAAGAGGAACGCGTCCACGCCTCGAGTCTGCTGAGTGCGCCGAGCGCCGTGCCAATTGCAGATCGTGACGAGTTCGTGGAAGCGGTGCGCCAAGCCCTGTTCGCCAGCAAGATCTGCTCGTACGCGCAAGGTTTTCAACTGATGCGCTTCGTGTCTCAGGAGCGCGGCTGGAACCTGAACTTCGGCTCGGTCGCGCTGATGTGGCGCGAGGGTTGCATCATCCGCGCCAGCTTTTTAGAAGATATCAAAGCCGCCTTCGATGCCGATCCGAACCTGACAAATCTGCTGCTCGCTCCGCACTTCTCAGCGATCATGGCCTCGCACCAGGGCGGCTGGCGGCGCGTCGTGGCCGGGGCGATCATGAACGGCAATTGGACGCCCGCGTTCTCGAGCGCGATTGCTTATTACGACGGGTATCGCACGGCCAATCTGCCGATCAATCTGCTTCAAGCGCAACGCGATTACTTTGGGGCGCACACCTATGAGCGCACCGACGGGCCGCGCGGCACGTTCTTTCACACCAACTGGACGGGGCGCGGCGGTACGACCAGCTCGAGTTCGTACAACGTGTAATCCCAGGTTGACCTCGAGCCGAATAGATTTGTCGTAGGGGCGAGGCTCGCCTCGCCCACTCGTATTCGCCCTGCCACCGCTCGAGACGGCAGGAGCAAACCGCACAACTGGGCCTGTTCTCGAGTGAGATTTTTCGCATTCGGGTGGTAGGCTCGTCACTCTATGCTCGCGTCACAGTTGCACGGCAATCTGATCCGGGAAATCAAAGAGAGCGATCTGGCGCAGTACCGCGACTTGCGTTTAGAGGCGCTCCGGGTCGCGCCGTTCGCGTTCGGCGCGGAGTACGCGGAATCGCTGGCGCTCCCAGGCAGCACTTGGCTCGAGCGGCTGCGGGGCAACGTCAACAACCATCAGCAAACGATTTTCGTGGCGGAAAAATCTGGGCTGCTGCTCGGTATGACGGGCGTGCAACGGAGCGTGGGCGTCAAGCGTCAGCACAGCGCGACAGTCTGGGGCGTGTACGTCCGCTCGAGCGCTCGGGGTCAGGGTATGGCGGGGACGCTCCTGGCGCACGCGATGCTCTGGGCGCAGCAGATGGGCGTGACGCGACTGGAATTGCACGTCAACGCCGCCAACACCAAGGCACTGGAACTCTATCAGCGGGCCGGGTTCGTGATCGCCGGGACGCTGCACAACACATTGCGCGTCGGTGACGAGAGCATCAACGAGTACATCCTCGAGCGGCCGTTATAAGCCGCCATTCTTGCTGGAAGAAAACGTGGCTCAAAGGCTGAGACTGCTGACTCGGGGAGGCTGAAACTAACCCTTGGCCCAGTCTGATCCATCGCGCCATTTCTCGAGTGGTCGCACCGTCACCCTTTGACGCGGCTCGAGCCTCAATCTGCCTGCGTGCTAGATTACGGCATGGTTTCAATTGATCTGAGCGGTAAGGTGGCCCTGATCGCGGGCGTCCAGAACAGCTACAGCCTCGGTTGGGCGGCCGCCAGAAAGGTCCTCGAGGCGGGCGCACAGTGCATTTTTTCGTATCAGGGCGAACGCAATCAGCCGGTGCTGGAAAAACTCACCGCCGAGTACGGCGCTCAGATTCTGATGCTCGAGCAGTGCGATGTCAGCCTGGACGAAGACCTGGATCGGTTGTTCGGCAAGATCTCGGCGGCGGGCTTGAAGCTGGATTACCTGATGCACGCGATCGCCTTCACCCCCAGGGAGACGCAGGAGAACCCGTTTTTGCAGACCTCCCGTGACGGCTGGCGGATTGCGCTGGACATCAGCGCTTACAGCTTGGTGGCGCTCAGCGGCCGCGCCGCGCCGCTCATGAGCGAGGGCGGCAGCATCGTGGCGCTGACCTACTTCGCGTCTGAAAAAGTCGTGCCGAAGTACAACGTCATGGGCGTCGCCAAAGCCGCCCTCGAGGCTTCGGCGCGGTACCTAGCGTATGACCTGGGGCCGCGCGGAATTCGCGTCAACTGCGTCTCGCCGGGCCCGATGCGAACCGTGGCCGCCAAGAGCATTCCGGGGTTCACGCAGATGATGGACAAGGCGGCCAGCACGTCCGCGATGAAAAAGAACGCCAGCTTTGATGATGTCGGTAACATGTGCTTGTTTCTGTTCAGCCCGATGAGTGGCGCGACGACCGGCGAGACAATCTACGTGGACGGCGGCTACAGCGTCATGGGCATGAGCTTCGAGTAATCCGATGCCCGAACGCCGCACAGCACAGGGATTCGAGGAAAAGGGACTCGAGGAAATCAGCACCTCGAGGCTCGAGGCGTTTAGCGATGGCGTCTTTGCGATTGCTATTACCCTTTTGATTTTGGAGATCAAAGTCCCCCACCTCGAGGGGGACGAGGCGTTGCTGCCGGTCTTTGCTGAAGCAGTGGCCATCGTATGGGGCGTACGTGCTGAGCTTCGTGGTGATCGGGATTTACTGGGCGAACCACCATTCTTATATGCGCTTGCTGCGCCGAACCGATCACGGGTACAACATGCTGAACGTTGTTTTTTGATGTTCGTGTCGTTCATCCCGTTTCCAACGGCGGTGCTGGCGGAGTATCTGCAAAAGCCGCAGTCGGGAAATGCGCTGAGCCTGTACGCCCTGGGCTTGCTGCTGCCATCAGCCGCCTGGTACTTCTGCTGGTGGTACGCCCGTCACAACGGACGCTTGATAGACAAGCGGTTGACGCCAGAGTTCGTGGCGTTTCAGACGAAGCAATACCTCTTTTCCAATCTGTTCTACCTGGGGGCTTTCCTGGTTTCGTTCGTCAACGCCACGGCCGCGCTCGTCATCATTGTCGTACTGGCCCTGGTGTACTTGCTGCCGCAACGCCCGCCGGAGTACCGCAGCGAAGCTGAAACTGACAAGCTCAAAGGTTGAGGCTGCCTTCAAACCCGGCTTGCGGGCGAAGCTCTGCCGCGACCAGACTTCACCATGCGAATCCTGATTCTCGGCGGCACGCAGTTCCTCGGGCGTCACCTCGTGGAAGCGGCCCGCGCTCGCGGGCACGACCTGACGCTGTTCCACCGGGGCAACCGCGACCCGTACCCGGAATTAGAAAATGTGATCGGGGATCGCCAGACTGACCTCGAGCGGCTGGAAGGAGACTGGGACGCGGTGATTGACACCAGCGGTTACCTGCCCAGGGTCGTGCGGCAGAGCGCCGAATTCCTGAAAGATCGCGTCGCGCACTACTGCTTTATCAGCACCGTCAGCGTCTACGCCAGTTTTGACCCACCACCCACCGAGGACGCGCCCGTCGGGCGGCTCGAGGTGGAGACAGAGGAGATCACCGGAGAGAGTTACGGACCGCTGAAGGCGCTCTGCGAAGACGGGGTGAATGCCATCTACGGGAGCCGCGCCCTGGTAATCCGGCCGGGTCTGATCGTTGGTCGCTTCGACACCAGTGACCGCTTCACCTACTGGCCGCATCGCCTCGCCAGGGGCGGCCAGGTGGTGGTACCCGGCACGCCCGAGTACGCAACCTGTTTCATAGACGCCGTGGACTTGGCGCGGTTCACGATTCACGCCTTGGAGCAAGACCTGTCGGGAACCTTCAACGCAGACGGTCTGACGATGCCGCTCGGGGGTTTGCTCGAGGCAATTCGGGATCAAACGGGGTCCGATGCCTGGCTGACTTGGTTGCCGGATGAATTTTTAGTCTCCAAGGGCGTCAAGCCGTGGATGGGCCCGGATAGCTTGCCGCTCTGGATTCCGAATTTCACGCTCGCCACCCCGGTTGACAAGGCGCTCGCGGCGGGTCTGACGCATCGCCCGCTCTCCGACACGATCGCGGAAACCTTGGAGTACGCCGCTAACCGAGGCGACTCCCACGAGTGGCGAAGCGGCATCACCCCGGAACGCGAGGCAGAACTGCTGGTGGATTGGCGGGCGCTCTGAGGCTCGAGTCTCGTTACGGCACGACTGATTTGCTGCAAAATTGACCTACTACACGACTCACCTACTGCACGATGACATCCACCGTCAGGCTGACGCTCGGATTGCTCAGGCTGGTGACCGTCAACCGCACTGGGTACGGAGGACTGCCCGGCGCGATTGAGATTTGCAAGCCGCGCAACTGGCAACTCCCGCCGTTCGAGGTGGCGCTGCTGGAAACCACCTCGGCTCTGGGATAGCTGGGATCGTTCGGCGGCGCGGGATTGAGGCTGCAACCGACCTCGTGTGACAGCGTACCCGCGCCCGCCAGAACCACATCCAGGGTCGTCTCCTGACCCACCTCGAGGGTCAGCACTGGATTGCTCAACCCAAAGCTGGCGTTGGCGACCCCAGTGGCGGTTAGGCTGTTGAACCCGGTGATCTGGTACGCGCCCGCCTGAATCGTTTGTTCAGCACTGACCCCGTTGGCGTCGGTGACGCGGATCGTCACAGCGTTCAAAGCGACTGCCCCACTCGAGGTTCCAGAGAGTTGCCCGTCGGCACTGGATAGGGTCAGACCGGGCGGTAGCGTCCCAAACGCAATCAAATAGCTGAACGGAGCCGTCCCGCCCGTCACCAGCGGACTCTGCGGTATCAGTGGCGCACCCACAGACAGGTTGAGATCGCTGTACCCGGAAAGCTGCGGCGCGGCATTGACCGCCAGATTGAACCCCGCGCTGGCGCTCGAGCCATTGGCATCGGTCGCAGTGACGGTGTACGTCTGGGCGGCAGCGGGAGCGCTCGGTGTGCCCGTCAGCCTGCCGCTCGAGGCTTGCAGGCTGAGACCGCCTGGCAGGGCGGGGGAGATGCTGAAGGTTCTCGGACCTGTGCCGCCGTCCACCGTTGGTGTTTGCTGGATCAAACCAACGCCAGCCGTGGCGCTGACGCTCGAGTAGCCCGCCGTGAAGACTGGTACAGGGTTGACCGTGAGGCTGAAGCTGTCCGTGGTCTTTGCGCCGTTCGCGTCGGTCGCGGTCACCGTGTAAGTTTGTCTGCCGGAAGCCTGCAATGGCGTGCCGTACAGCAAACCGCCGTTCGCCAAGAGCGCCAATCCGTCTGGCAGAGCGGGCGTGATCGTGAACCGTTTCGTGCCAACTCCGCCCGCGATAATCGGTGATTGCGCAGGAATCGCTGCGCCGACCGTGGCCACCACCGCGCTGTAGCCGCTCACGAAGTTTGGTGCTGGAGCGACCGAAACCGTGAAGCTGACGCTTAGACTCGAGCCGGTACTGTCCTGCACGGTCACGGTGTACGTGATCGCAGGGCTGGTCTCGAGCGGCATGCCAGACAGCGATCCGCTGGAAGGGTCCAGGTTCAACCCGCCCGGCAGCGGCGGTTGCACGCTGAACCCTCGGGCTCCCAGTCCGCCCAGCACGAGTGGGGTTTGGGTTGACAGGGTTGCCCCGAGTGTGGCGGCCAGGTCGTTATACGCGGTTTGAAACCGCAACGGCTGATACGGCTCAATGATAATGGTCAGTGCCGCGTCCAGGCTCGAGCCGTTGGCATCGGTCACGGTCACCCTGTAGGCCGTTGCGGGTTGATCGGCGACCGGCGTCCCAGACATCGCGCCGCTGGCAGGGTCGAACGCCAAACCGTTGGGTAAATTCGGGCTGATTGCAAACCGCAACGGAGCCGTGCCGCCCGCTATCAGCGGCGTTACCGGCGTCAACACGGCTCGAGCCGAGGCGCGTACCTCGGGATAGCTCAGATTGGGTTTCGGGTTGACGGTCAGATTCAGGCTGACACTCACGGTTGCGCTCACCTCGTCGGTCACGATGATCGTGAACGCTCGAGGCTTCATAGGTTCGGTGGCAGCCCCGGTGAGTGCACCGGTTTCTGCCGACAGGTTCAACCCGGCGGGCAGCGCGGGACTGACACTGAAACGACGCGTCCCCGTGCCACCCGTGACGACAGGCGTTTGCGGGGTCACGTTGCGTTCTGCTGTCGCGGTCAAACCTGGTGCGTAGGCAGACGTAAAAGCCAGCGTGGGATTGACTGTGATGGTGATCGTGTACAGGAACGCCTCGCCTTTGGCGTCGCGGATGTCAATCGGGTACTCCTCTGAGGGCGCGGCAACCAGCGGCGTCCCGGTGATCTCACCGGTTCCCAGGTCCACCCGTAACCCGACTGGCAGGGGTTTGCGCGACGCGGCGTTGAAGACGTACGGGGGCGTACCCAGCGTGGGCAGAAAGATGTTCTGCGGCGCGATGGCGTGACCCGCCGTGGCGACGAGCGGTTGATACTGGTTCGGTGGTCTCGTCTCAACGCACGCCACCAGCAGCGTCCAAGATAGAATCAGTAGCGCCAAAAACTTGAACTTCACCAGCCCCTCAACCTTTGCGAGTGGCTCGAGCGATTTGGATAGAATGATGAGTCTGACACAGTCTTGGCAGTCTACCGTGCGCCTTTGCTGCTCGGCGGTTGGCTCGCTCAAGACACCTTAAGACTTCGCCTGAATTGAGCAACGCTGTGATGAGATTCGGTGCGCCTCGAGTTTGGAGGCGCTTCTTCAAGATCGGCAATTTTAGTTCTAGATTTCTTCTCGGGACTGCCCCGGTGTGGGTCGAAGCCTCAGAACGGCACACCGCAACGCAAGATGACATTCGCGTACGGGGTGAACTCTCCGGTTCGGATTACCGCTCGAGCGGTTGCGGTCAACTCTTTAAAGCGCTCGTGTGGCACGTAGCTCAGCGACTCGTCCGGCAAGGTGATCAGATTCCTCATCGCGGCGTGCAGCGGAGCGCTTTTCGTGGTGATCTCCACCGCGAAGACCGCAGCCTCGAGCGCTAATTCGGCGTTGATGGCTCGCAGCACCTCGAGCGCGCCGGGCACGCCTGCGGTCACGGCCAGGTCAATTCGCTCCACACCGCCTGGGATCGGTAAGCCAGCGTCCGCGATCACCAGACATTCGCCGTGTCCGAGTTGTGCCAGCACGTGCGAGAGTTGCGGGTGGAGAATGCCATGTTTACGCATAGACGCAATTATAAGTATCTCCTGGTTTGCCCTCAGCGCATCGGGCTTCGCCACAGCTTGAGGACCGCGTTCGGGGCGAAGATCGCCTGGAACCGGGGTGACCCAACTCGATCGGGCTGATCAACAAATCACTCGAGCAAATCGTCCAACTGCCTCGGGTTCATCTCGACGCGGGTTCGCACGCCGCCCTCACGGAAGTTCCGGGCGGGTTCCAAAAGGTGCGATAAACGCTCCAAGCTTGGGGCGCGCACCAGCAGTTGAAAGGCGTACAGCCCTTTCAGACGCGCAATCGGCGCGGGCGCGGGACCGAGCAATTCCATGGTGTCCGCGCCCCGGTCGCGGATCAGCGCCCCGAGCTTGCTCGAGGCGACCTCGGCGTCCTGCTGTCGGCGGGCGGCGACCTGCACTTGCGCCAGTTTTGTGAAGGGCGGGTAGTGGAACGCCTCGCGGTTCGGGAGTTCGGTGCTGGGGTAGGCGCTGGCGTCGTCTTCGGAGAGGATGCTTTTCAGCGCGGGATGTGCGCCCTGGAAGGTTTGTACCAACGTCAACGGGGCCCGCGTCGGATGCCATTCCAGCAGTTGTCGCAGCACGAAGTGATAGCGTTCCCCAGCCCGAAAATCTGGGTTGGTATGCATCGTGTCCGCAAAGGAGAGCGCGATCAACGCCAGATCGGGCGGGGCTTGCAGTGACAGCACGGCGGTCGTGCCGACGATCACGCCGGGTTCGCCCCGGTAGATGCGTTCCAGATCGTCACGCTTGTCCTTGTCGAAGCGGTAGACCCGCGTGCCAGGCAATAACTTTTCCAGCTCGCGTTGAATCCACTGACTGCCGGGTCCCCTGGGGGACAGGACCGTGCCGTCACAGGTGGGGCAGCGGGTCGGCGGTCGCTCGTGATGCCCGCACTGGTGACACTCCAACCCCCTGGTCTCTAAATGGTAGCGCAGTGGTACGTCGCAGTTCGGGCAGAACGGCAGCCACCCGCAATCCTTACAGCGAATCAGCGCCGAGTAGCCGCGCCGGGGCGCGATCACCACGGCTTGCCGTCCGCGCTCGGCGATTTGGCGCAGCACGCGCTTTAGCGCCGTGGAGATCGGGAAGGAATCCTGGGGCGGTTTGAAATTTGATAGCGGCCCGGTCTCCGGGGCTGACTCCTGGGCTGATAAATCCACGACGTGCAATCTGGCTCGAGGGGCGGGCAAGGTCACACCGGGGAGTTCCAGGCTTTCCGAGGCGGGAACGCTGCCCGTGTACAAGAGCCGTGCGCCGCTGTAGTAAGCGCGAATCTTGGCGATCTCGGCGACAAAGGCCCGAGAGCCGCTCTGAAGTTTCCAAGCGTCGGAGAGTTCGTCCTCAATGATGATGAGCTGCAAATCCCGTACTGGCATCAGTAGTGTGAACGGCGTGCCGAAGACGAGTTCCACCTCACCGCGCGAGGCAGCCCGCCAGACTGCCTCGCGGACGGTGTGCTTCAGTTCGCCGCTGAATAGAGTGCTCGGTCGCAACCCCCCGAGTGCCTGAAACGCCCGCTGCAACCTCGAGTAATCGGGAGCCAGGTACAACACGCCGCCCGGCGTGCGGCGAATCAGTTCGGCAACCGCCGCGAACCGATCCATGAACCGACCCCCGTGTAAACGCACTACGGCCTGCGCCTCGAGTTGCCGCACCGTTTCAAGATTTTCGGCGCTCGCTTTCCGGGGCGGGATCAGATCGGGAGTTTCCGGGACGCCCGTCAGGTTGGGGACGCGCACGCGGGCTGCCAGTCCCAGGTCCAACAGCTTCGTGACCACGCCTGTACCGACGCCCGCCGCCTCCGCCCAGGCCGCGCCGCTCTCCAGCTCGCGCAGTTCCGCTAGCACCTCGAGCGCCTGCGATTGCTTGGGGGTCAGTTTCGGTGGCTTTACGCCTTCCACGATCTGCACGACTTCCTTTGTGGGGCGGAGCAGCGCCACCTCTTCCTCTAATAAGCCCTGTCCGCGCAAGAACTCCAAAACACCAGGGTCGTGCAGCGGAGCGCTCGTCCAATCGCGTAAGCGCTTGGCCTGGCTTGGTAGGTTCTCCAAACTGACCCCCGGAACCAAGCGCACCAGGTGTTCAATGGCGGGTTCCATGCCCCACGGCACGAAATCCTGATAGGCAATTCCTTCGTAGCAAAAACAGGCTCGAGCGATTTCCAGCAGTGACGCGCAGCCGTCCGCGTTCAAAACGGGGAGTTCGTCCAGCACGGCGATAGCGTCTTTCAGGTTCAGGTGACGCTCCGCCCGATCGTCGGTGATGACCTCCACGACCAGCCCGACTCGAGCGCCACCCTGCCAGGGGATCAGCACGCGTTTCCCGAGGGCGTCACTATCCGCGCCGTGGGCGGGGCGAAAATCGTAGGCGGGAATCGGCAACGGCACGGCCACGCGCCAGCGGGTCTGGGCGGTCATTCGCGGGTCGTGCAGGTATGACCTGAGCTAACTGTCACACGTGTTTCCTATCGGGATTCTCTCGCCCGACAGCTTCTTTGGGGTCGGCTCGAGGGGCAGCTACGGTCATGGTGTAAATGCTACTCCGCTGGAGCCGTATTTTCCAGAGACTCGAGTCAATCTTTCTGCGGGAAAACGGTCTCGAAGCCGTCCAGAACGACACTGTTCAAAATCTGTTGACAACATAATAGCTCTGTGATATCAATATTGGAGACACATTCGAGTGTCGCACTGAACCAAGTTATCCGAAGCAATCTCGCACAGAACCAAGGAGAACAGATTATGGCTCGAGGTATCAACAATGTCCTTTTGATCGGCGCATTAGCCCGTGACCCCGAATTGCGCTACACCCCGAACGGTGCGGCGGTTTTAACCCTAACCGTTGCCGGTGACACTGTCGTGACCGACGCCAACGGCGATGTCCGCAGCCTGCCGTGGTATCAGCGCGTGGAGTACGTCAACCGGCTAGCAGAGAGCCTATTTGAGTCCCTGAAGGGCGGTCACAGCGTCCTGGTGGAAGGCAAACTGGACTACCAGAGCTGGGAGAACGAGCAGGGCGAGCGACGCAGCAAGGTCGTGGTTCGGGCCAATCGGGTTGACCCGCTGGCCGCCAACGCCAGGGCAGACAACATCATCACCGACCGCATCGGCGGGTTCAGACTGCTGGACGCTGTAAACCGGGCCGTCATCAGCGGCAACCTGGCCCGTGACCCAGTGGTGCGTCACACCCAGAACGGTCACACCGTAGCGGCGCTGTCGGTGGCCGTGACCGAATCCTGGAAGGACGTGCAGGGCGACTGGCAGCAGAAGCCGCATTACATCGAGGTCACGCTCTGGCACGGCCTGGCAGAACTCGCCGCGACGCTGCAAAAGGGTGCACCCGTGATGGTCAGCGGTCGCCTCAACAACGATTCCTGGACGGATGCCGCCGGGCAGAAGCGCAGCTCGGTGAAACTCGAGGCGGAGCGAATGGAACTCTTGGAGCGTCGCACGCCACAGATTCAATCAGAGTCAGCTCAATCCGAGCCAGCCCAGTCAGGGGGCGTGACCATAGAGGAGTTGTTCGGTCAACCCGAGGCCGCTCCCGCCCAGCCGCTCGAGGCGAGTGGCCGTCGGACCACGAAGCTGGCTCGTTCCAAGCGCGATCAATCCGCCGCCGCCTGAGCCGCCCATGAACCCACCCACCAACCGGGACGCCGCACGCGGCGTCCCCCGGGTCAATCACTGCGCCCTGTCGCAGCTCGTGAGCGGCGCACTCTACGACGGTTTTCACCATCTGATCCTAGAGGCGGACGGCTGCCAACTGCAACCGCTCGAGACGATGCGCCTCGTTCGCGGCCCGCTACTGCCAGATTTCGATACGATCTTGCTGACGCTCGCGGAGCTGGACGGGTACTGGGCGTTCCTGAATTTCAGCGGATTAGGACGTGCCTTGCTCGAGATTCGCGTGCTGGATGGGGATGTGCTGGAATTCCGCAGTCTCGAGTGGTGAACCGCTTGGCGAGCCAGCCCTTGGAATCCTGGGTTGGCTCGCCACGGCCTTCCCTGGCGTGCGCTAAACTTTGAAGGTGCATGTTTACGACGATTTAGACCCGACCGCCCTGCGTGACCGCTACTCCGTCAAGTGGAACTACTACCCGGACGGCGTGCTGCCGCTCTGGGTCGCGGACATGGATTTCCCGGTTTCGGGCGCGGTCAAAGCGGCCCTGCTGGCGCGCCTAGAATCGCCCTTGGGCTACCCGCTCATGGGCGGCGACCCGCAACTGTTGGCTGCCCTAATAAAAAAACAGGCCGAGTACGGCCTGACTGAACTGGAGCCACAACACCTCTGGCTCGTCTCGAGCGTCGTGCCGGGCTTGTACGCGGCCGTGCAGGGCTTGACAGTTCCCGGCGACGAGATCATCACGCAAACCCCGATTTACCCGCCGTTCCTGACCAGCATCACCGATCACGGGCGCATCGCGCTGCAAAATCCGCTGCGCTTTACCAAAACTGGCTGGGAGATTGACTTCGAGCAACTCGAGACCTTGCCGACCGAGAAAACCAAGGTCTTGATGATCTGCAACCCGCAAAACCCGACGGGGCGCGTCTTCACGAAAAACGAACTCGAGCGCTTGGCGGAGTTCGTACTTCGTCATGACCTACTGGTGATTTCCGACGAACTCCACGCAGAGCTGATCCTAGACGGCTCGCACATTCCCTTTGCCAGCCTGCCCGGAATGCGAGAACGCACCGTGACCCTGACCGGACCCTGCAAGGCGTACAACACTGCTGGCCTGGGCGGCGGCGTGATGATCGCGCACAACACGGAACTGTTAGAGCGCATCAAACGCGCCACGAAGGGTTTGATGGGTCACCCGAACAGCCTTAGCATGACAATGTGGCAGGCGGGTCTCGAGGCGGGCGACGAGTGGCGAATGGACACCTTGGCGTACATTCGCGCCAACCGCGCCCTGTTGACCGCGTGGCTCCACGATCATCTGCCAGAGGTGCGTTACCACCCGCTTCAAGGAACCTATCTGGCATGGATGGACTTCAACGCCTTCCCATTTGCGGCGACGCTCCAGAAGACGCTCTTGGAAGAAGCCAAGGTCGGATTGAACGACGGACCGCCCTACGGCGATGGCTATGCTGGCTGGCTGCGGATCAACCTGGCAACGAGTCGCGCAATTCTGATTGAGGCCCTAAATCGCATCGAAACGTGCATTCGCGCCAAAGTGGATTGAAGCGAGCAGGCTATTCCAGCAATCTCGAGCCTGCCCGCTCGTCCTCTCAGCCGCGCCTCGAAGAAACGTTTTCTTGGATTGTCTCGAGAGGTGACATTGGTGACCAAATTTGGCAGACCAAACCCCTACGAGGTGCGGGGGACTCGAGCTTTATTCAATCCGGTACGTCGCGTTGACGATGGCGCGCACGTCTTTTTCCAGGCTGGTCGTATCGAAGTTGCCCACGTCGGAGATACTCGGGTCGTTCTTGGCGTTGATCTGAAACACGCCCAAGCGTCCGTCCTCGATCATCGTGATCCGCCGTCCGACCGGTCCGGCGATCAGCGTGGCGCGTTTATAGGCGTCCTCCGAGGCGGCCTTCACCAATTCCAGACGCAGCTCCGCGAGCTTGGTGTAAATCAATTGCAGGGCGCTGTTGCCGACCACGATATTGCGGTCGAACAGCACATCCACGGCGTTGGAAGCTTTGATGACCAGATCCACCTTGGTGCTCTGCACGATGAAATATCTCGAGACGGTGTACAGCGTCCTCGAGACGGTTTTGTACCGCAATGGAATCTTGTCTTTCACGACGGTGCGGCAGTTGTCCTCGGTGGGTTTGCAGTCCACTTCCCGGCTTTGAACATCGGTGCTGACCTGTGACGCGCCGATCTCGACCTCTTGCGCCTCGAGTCCCTGGTTTTTCAGAAATGTCGCCACTTCCTGCGGCACGGGTTTGAGCTTCTGATAGAGCGACTTGTATTCGCCGTACCCGCTGTAGGAGACGCTGAAGCTCCAGACCGCCAGATCGCTGCGAATGGTTTTCACGGCACTCCCGGTCACGTCAATGCTGTACGTCTTGGCGCGCAGTTGTTGCACCCCACCGATCCCGATCAGCGCCAAGACGATCAGGGTGACACCGATGACGACGACACTCCAGAACGCCTGCGGAAAGGGTTTATTCATTTGGTCTTATCTTCGCGGCAACTCGTGAGACAGGCACTCACAATTCAATCGCCACCGTCAGACTCGAGGTGGAATTGAAGGGGTGCGGTCAGAGTCTGAGCGCCGGATTCTCCAAGACTCGAGCCGCTATCGGCACCAGCTCAATCGCGCAACTCACGGAGCTGAATCAAACGGCGTAGCGCGGGCCACCACAGCGTCAACCAGAATCCAATCTGAAACAACCGTGACGGGTAGACCTCGAGCCTGTCCTTGGCGATTCCGTCCAGCACGGCCCGAGCGACCTGTTCGGCGCTCTGATTCGGGGTTGGCACGGGCGTGGCCCCGCTCGAGGCGGCGAAGAACCTCGTGCGGGTGGCGATCGGATAGACCAGCATCAGCGCCCGCTCGTCCGCCATAGAGTACCGATGCGCGTCGGCGAAGCGAAGCAGCGCCCCCTTGCTGGCGCTGTACGCCGCGTACTTCGGTAAACCGATCTGCGCCATCGCGCTAGCGATCCAGACGACCTTGAAGGTTCGCCCCGCGTTTAGGACTGTCATGTGTTGCAGGGCGTCAATCGGCGCGAAGGTGTTGACCCTGAACAGCCCCTCGAGCCGATCCCAATCGGGGGTCAGCCCGTGCTCGTAATGCGCGAAACCCGCGTTGGCAATGAACACGTCAATCCCGCCCAGTTCCGTCAGCGCCCGTTGAAACAGCGCCGCGTTGCCCGCCCGACTCGAGACATCGGCTTTGACCGGCACGACCCTGGCGCGTGGGTTTGGCAATCCCACGCAGACCTCGAGCAGGCGGGCTTCGTTCACGTCGGCCGCGATCACCTCGAGCGGTAAAAGACAGAGCGCCTCGAGGATTGCCCGCCCAATGCCGCTGGCGGCTCCGGTCAACACGACGCGCTTTCCGGTCAAGTCCACGCGACGCGCTCCCGCCGTGGCACGGGGAAACCCAAGCGGAACGGCTCAGCTTTGACGGTCAGGAACGGCTTCACCTCAGAGAGATCAGGGAATAGGGCTGGGTTGACCGTGACCTCCTCGAGCCTCGCCAGCGCCAGGTTGCCACTCCCGGACGGTGCGGTCAGGACAGTCTCGTCGTTCTCGAGCTGTGCCAAGCTGCGAAACGAGGCGGGCAGGATGTTCGTCGTAACAGGTAACGCCAGCGACCCACTCGAGGAAAAGACGAATTCCGCAACTGGCATGTCGTCCTGCCGAACCCTGACCCGCTCGAGCCTCCCGTCCAGCTCCCAATCAAACGCTGCCAGTTCCTTCGGAATGCCCCAGTTGGCGATGCCGCTGGTCACGCTGGTCCTCGTGGAGACAAAAATCCGCGTGATCGAGTAATACGTCTGACCGCTCAAGGTTCTGAACTTGCCCGGCACGAACAGCAGTTCGCGGTACGGGCCGCAATCGCTCGAGGTGTAATCCACCAGCATCGTCGCGCCGACGCCGTCCACAAAATGAGGGCGCAAGGCGTCCGGTACGAAGCCGTGTCGCAAAGCCCAGCCGGGCGGGAAGCGATGAAGCATCACGAAGCCTCGTCCGGTCAGCGTCCACGGGGGCGGCACGATCTGAGATTCCGACGACATAGCAGAATTTTACGCAGTTCAAACCGTTTTCAGCCCAAACCGGGCTGAGCTGTATCTCGAGTTAACTTCTGTACAACAAACCTTGCCGCTCGAGTCTCAAAGATAGGTTTTCTCTGTCTTCATAGAAAGAGGTTGCTAGCGATAGAGAAATGCAGTTGACGGTGATCTCGAGCAGTAAAGTCGAGAGCAAATTGCCCACTACTCGTTGAGCTTCCAGCGCGTCCCAGTCGCCGTATCTTCCAAGGTCACGCCCAGCGACTTCAACCGCTCCCGCAAAGCATCCGACCGCTGAAACTCGCGGTTCTGACGATACGATTTGCGTGCCTCAATCGCAATCTCCAACAATCCATCCAGCAGCCCCACCCCAGCGCCCGCGGCTTGCGTCGCGCCACCGCTCAGCCCCAGCACGCCCTCCATGAAGTCCACGTAGACGCCCAGCGCCGCCTCGAGACTCTGCCGACCAGGATTCCCAGCCAGGGCACCGTTCACCTCTCGCGTCAGGTTGAACAGCGCCGCCAACGCCTCCGGCGTGTTGAAATCGTCGTCCATCGCGGCCCCGAACTTCGCCTGAGCCTCCACGACCGCCGCCTCGAGTTTCGGGTCGGTACCGTCCGCCGCGTCCGGGATGCGTCGCTCTAACTCGCGCCGCGCCTCACGCAAGCGCGATAAGCCGCTGCTGGCCGCCTGGATGGTTTCGTCGGTCAGTTCTGCCAGGCTCCGGTAATGGCTTTGCACAAAGATGAAGCGCAGCAGCATTGGATCGGATTTGGCGTAGAAATCTTTCAGCGTCAAAAAATTCCCCTTGGACTTGCTCATCTTCTCGCCGTTCACGGTCAGCATATTGCCGTGCATCCAGTACCGCGCGAAGCGATACCCCGCGCCCTCGGACTGCGCGATTTCCGCCTCGTGATGCGGGAACTGCAAATCCAGCCCGCCCGCGTGAATATCGAACCCCTCGCCCAGGTATTTCAGCGCCATCGCGGAGCATTCAATGTGCCAACCCGGAAAGCCCTCGCCCCACGGTGAGTTCCAGCGCATGATGTGCTCCGGCTCCGCGAACTTCCAGAGCGCAAAGTCTAATGGATCGTCTTTGTCCTCGCGCACGTCCTCGCGCGTTCCCACCTCGAGATCGTCAATCTTGCGACCGGACAGCTTGCCGTACTCCGGAAAGGCGCGCACCCGGAAGTAGACGCTGCCGCCGCGCTCGTACGCCAGTCCTCGATCCAACAGCCTCTGCACGAGTTCAATTTGTTCCAGAATATGCCCGGTCGCCCTCGGGGTGATGCTGGGCTTCTTAATCCCCAATCGCGCCATGTCGTCAAAATAGCCCCACATGTACGCGTCCGCGATCTCCATCGGCTCCACTTTTTCCAGCTTGGCGCGCTCGTTGATGCGATCCCGCCCGCTATCGCTGGCATCGTCGGTGATATGCCCGACATCGGTGATGTTCGTCACGAACCGCACTTTATGGCCGCGACTCTCGAGCCAGCGCCGGATAACATCAAAGGCGGTCGCCGTCTTGCCGTGCCCGAGGTGCGCGTCGGAGTAGACCGTCGGACCGCACAGGTACATGCCGACGTGACCCGGCGTGGTCGGGGTGAACGTTTCCTTCTGACGCGAGAGCGTGTTGAACAATTGAATCGTCATGGGTGTCTCCAGACTATAAAAGGTGGCACAACAAAAAACCGCTCGAGGTCAGGACCAAGAGCGGGTCGGAATCAGAAAACGAGACTCTACGCCGCTCGAGGACAACAACAGGCGGCACAGCAACGCGAGGGGAAGAGCTTCACGGGTTGAGTATACACGAGGCTCCGAAAATGGTTTGCTGTGCGTCAAACATCCTCGAGCACCAGCCAGGAAGAAGGCATATCTCTTAAATTTTGAACTCAAGTTCAATCTCGAGGCGATGTGCAATTTGTGACAGGACTGTAAGAAGCTGGCAGTACACTCATCTCACGGAACTCGAGGAGACACCTCAAGGACCGCAATGCCCTACCTCGCTCGAGACATTCATATACCCTCGAGCAAAACCAAGGAGATAGACCATGAAGAACCGTTCCACCAAAGGTTTCACCCTGATCGAGCTGTTGATCGTGATTGCGATCATCGGCATCCTCGCCGCCGTCCTCATCCCAAACCTGCTGTCCGCCCGTGGTAACGCCGTCCAACGCGCCGCACAGGCTTACGGTCAGAACGTGTACAAGGCCGCGTTCGCATACATCGCAGAAGATCCGAATAACTCGTTACCTGCTAGCACAGACTGCGCCCCAGGCTATACGATTGCCGGTAGCAGCTTCAGTACTCCGAACCCAGGCACTGGTACAGTGACTACCTGCACAGTGACTGTGGCCGCTGGTGTTCCGAAGGTTGTTGTTGTTGCTTCCCCTGCTGGTAGCAGCAAAATCTTTACCACGCCGTAAGGTTTCAACGATGAACAGAGGCGCTCGAGTGAGAACTCGAGCGCCTTCTCATTAAAAGGACAGAATATTTGTGAAATCTCCCTATGGATTCACACTGATTGAACTGCTGATTGTAATTGCTATTATCGGCATTCTAGCAGCGGTTCTTCTACCTAATCTCTTAGCAGCTCGAGCACAGGCAATTGATCGTAGTGCTCAAGTATACGGACAAAATGTTTTCAAAGCAGCCACAGCGTATATTGCTCAAGATATAAATAACGCCTTGATTACAGGTTCTTGCACAAATGGTTACACTGCTGGTAGTTATGACTTACCATCTCCGGGAAATGCTCGGATAACGTCATGTCAAGTCACACCGGGTGTCGCAGGTTTACCCCGTATTGTCGTGGTGAGTGAGCAAGGTAAAACGTTTACATTTCCCTGAATCATAATTGCAATATTTAATTACCATAGGTGCGAGTATTCGCACCTATGGTCTTATGTTTATTTACTACAAAGCTAGCTCCCCAAACTATCCAAAGGATGCCCGTAGTTTCAATTGGCACGTACCAAGTAAACAGGAAAACATGATAAGTCAATACTGCCAAAGATAATGGAGACTTCCAATTTTTCAGAAGTAAAAATAGCAAAAATACATACAAAAACAATCCAGGTAGGCCACGCATCAGGCCAACTTCAACCAACTGGTTATGGCTTCTCCAACCAGTCACTGTAAACACAGTAGTCTGTCCTTGGATATTTTTACACAGGAATGAACTTTGAAAATGGGACCTATAAATTAAACCATATTCTAACTTCATGACTTTGGTCAACTCCTGATCGTTCAGGTAGTTGGGCCATGTTTTATAATAGCCGGATGGTCCCCATCCAAATACGGGATGGTCAAATATTGACAGGGTCCCAGCTTTCCAATACAAGAGACGAATTTCTGTAGATATCGTATTTTGAAACTCTCGGGAATCAGTGATCTGTGTCGCCTGTTTTATTAGAAAACCAGATACGAAACCAATTACCGATAAACTCAAGACGAGCACAACTGGTTTCCACGACTTGCGCCAATTGAGCCAAAGCAATCCCGTACCGAGTAGCCCTAAAGCAGTGACGACAGCACGGTTTTGTGTCAGTCCAATCGTCAGCGCCAAAAAAGTAGTTGCCACCAAGGTTAAACGATTACCATCTCGTAACCATAGCCCGATTCCTGCTCCAGCGGCGAATATCAAATAACCAGCCAAATGACCGCGTTGCGGAAAGCTTGACATGGGCAAATCATTGATAGCTACGTTATAAAGTAAGCCTCGACGTAAAACCACCTCGAGCAAACCGATTCCGCCAACAACCAGTGCTCCCACTACTAAACCCCACGAGAGTCGCCTGACAAAGTTAGCATCCTCGAGTGAGCGTAAGTACACCAACAAAAATGCCACACCAAGCAGCAGTGTCCAGAACGCGCCCTCGACACCCTCATCAAGAGTACCTGTCAAACTGATGCTGACCTCTGGGGTGAAGAAGGCTGCAAACAAAGACCATAAACCGTAAGCTATGGCCAACGCTGGTGCTGGATGTGCACGAAGTGTTGACCATCGTAATTGCAAGAAACTCAAGAAGCGCATTTCTGGTTTCGAGTACCATTCCAGCCCTATTGCCCCTACAACCCAAACCAGAGTGAACCATGCCCTGACTTCATAAGCAGCGAATCGGGTCTCTACATTCAGTTGTGTCATTAATAAGGGATAGAGGATTACGTAGAGAACCCACCACCAGGCGCGTACAAGATTCACTACTTTATCTTAAGCGTTTCGTTATAGTGCAACGGTGAACTTCACGCATCAACAGCGGTGTTTACTCGCAGCCCTCGCGTTTCTGATTCCCCTCGCGTTTTTTCCAGGAGCTGCTATCTTGCGTCCTAGCATCATCACGAGTGATGAAATTCAAATGGCTATTGAAAATAATTTATTGTTTCCTAAGCTTTTGACACTTCTCTTGTTTGCCTTCATGATCTGGCGTTTTAACAACCGAATCCGTTGGCGCGAACCATTTGTTATTTTGTTACTATTTCACTGGGCACTAGTCACGCTTTCTACGTTATCTACTTACGATGAATGGACTTTCAAATTACTTGGAGGTCAGTATCGAATGGATGGTTGGGTTTATCAAACAGCGTTGATTAGTTTAGGTATCGGTGCATATAGCTTTATTCGATTTGATCTACTGGCACTTACTTTTTTTACGTCAGGGTTTCTCATTGGGTGCAGTTTGCAAAGCGTAATCATGATGCTACAACGTTGGAATCTAGACTTGATTTCGCCGATCGTACGGTTTGACGCTAACTTCGCCCCGACTGGAACACTCACTCATCCAGGTATGATGGCTGGACTGTTAACGTCCGCGACTCTGCTTGGTGTGAACCTTTATAAAAGTTTGCCAGTTCGAGTACGCCCGTGGTGGATCTTCGGTTTGTTGCTCACGGCGATTGGACTGAGCATTACCAATAACCGGGCCTCGCTGTACGGGATTGTCGTTGGATTGGCATTTTGCTGCTTATATCAACGCAGTCGTCAAACGTTACTGCTTTCCGTATTAAGCCTGAGCGTCATTCTTGGCGCACGTGAAATCCTTCCTAATCCCCAGGGTTTCGTGCGTTCACTTGAGGACTCAAGGACATTCGAAATACGTATTCACATCTGGGAAACTGCTTTTTCGGCGTTGAAAACCATGCCTTGGCAACCCTGGCTGGGTGGCGGCCCCGATGGATTCAGGCTTCAGTTATTGCGAAATCCGCCGATAGAACCTTATCTAGCTGCTTACGGTGCAGAGGTCGCCTGGCCACGGAACGCAAAGATTGCTTCTGTCAAGCGCATTGTTCGTGACCCGTTACGGCGTAGTGCGCTCGAGGTGAAGTTCAGTCAATTTGGCGATAAAACGAATCACACACTCGAGGTCCCGCTGGTGTTGGATCGGGCGCACAATTTATGGTTTGATCGCGCGCTTTCATACGGTGTACTGGATGCTTTGCTTTGGATAGCGCTTTACCTGATGCCAATCTGGTGGGCTTTGCGCTCTTGGCGAAAACCAAACTCGCAGGCCATGGTTCTGGGGTTTACAACGCTTGGTTTAGCGGTGTACTACCTCGTGTGGTTCCCGGTGATTCAGGTGGAACCGTTGCATGTTACGGTGCTGGCGTTTGCGTGGGCGCAATCTAGAGCATCGATTCCCGCGAAAGCCGACCAGGAATCCTCGAGTGCAAACATGTGATTTCAAGCGGTGTCTTCAGTCCGAATCACGGCGGGCGGTGTACACGCCAAGATGTATAGATCAAGCCACAGTGACCAGTTGCGGACGTAATACGAGTCCAACCTCACTCGTTCGGCGAACGACAAGGCGTTCCGTCCTGACACCTGCCAGAACCCCGTCAGTCCGGGTCGCACTTGTGTATATAAATTAAAGCCCTCACCAAAGAGTTCGCGCTGATCATTGTCTAAAATCGGACGTGGACCTACGATGCTCATCTCGCCCATCAGCACGTTCCACAACTGCGGCAACTCATCCAAGCTGCTGCGACGTAGCCAGCGTCCAAACCGCGTGACTCGAGGATCACGTTTCAGTTTCTGGAATGTCTGCCATTCCAAACGAAGTGCCTCGTTCTGCTCGAGGATGCGTTGCAGGTGAGCGTCTGCGTCAGTGAACATGGTGCGAAACTTCCAAACCTTGAACACCCGACCATTCAGACCGACCCTGGAACTGCCATAAATCACACCACCCTTTGAATCCAGCCCAATAAGTAACGCGATCAACAGGGACAACGGCAGGATCAAAGGGGCAAGCAGAATTAGTAATACTAGATCAAGGCTGCGTTTCAGGCGTCTCGAGGCAGGGAGCAATAAGTTCTGGCGCACCTCGAGTCCAAGCACACCGCCCAAGTCACGCGTCCCTGCCCAGAGTGAGGCGACGCCGATCAGGTCGGGAATGATGATGAGGCTCGGGAAGGCGCTGCCACTCTGTTCTATCACTTCCAGTAATTTTGCCCTGCTCGCGCCGGGCATGGCGATCATGGCGTGACGCACACCCAAGCGTGCTACATCCCGCGCTTGCTCGAGTTTGCCCAACACGGGAACGCCGTTCAACGCGCCCCATCTGGCTGCATTGTCATCTAGGAAGGCGAAGAGTTTCAGTCCCAGTCCGGGGCGTTTAGCGAGCGCCTCGAGGACCAGTTGACCCGTCCGTCCTGCCCCTAGAATAACGACCGACGCGCCCCACCAGTCTGACCTGGCGCAAACCGCCCGCCACAATGCCCTCGAGAGTGGCAGCAGAAATAGACTCAATGACCACGCCCCGATGAAGATTCCTCGGGAGTACACATCGGCGTTTTTGAACAGAAACGACCCCGCACCCAGCAGGAGATAGACCAGCGTCGCCGAGACGGTGAAGAGACGCAATTCCTCCACGGGATGTAAACCCTCGAAGCGGTACAGCCCAACCAGCGCGAACGCTAAGACAAACAACCCCAGCGCGGGCAGCAGCAACGTGTAGTTATTCGGGTCCAGGAACCCATCGAAGGCAGCCCGGATAAGGATGGAGACCAGTGCCGCGACAACCACCGCGCTCAGATCGGAGAGCAGCAAACACACCCGCGTCCAGAGCGGCTGAGTTTTGGGTTTCACCGTCGTGCTTGCCAAAGCCGTTGACGCGCTCGCTTGCATGACTGTCAGCTTACCTCGAGCCTTCATTCCTTCCAGTTCATTTCCAGAAACCCTTGTGCATGCTCAATCCCCGCTTAAGGCTAATCGGGATGAACCGCTCCAAACTGCCCAAGCGAAACCCGAGCCATTTCATTGCCAGTTCTATGATCGCTCTAGGAAACCAGGCGTAAGCGCGTTCACTCCAGAGAAAACGCAGTTGCGCCCATGCAAACTTCAGCCCCTCACCCCCAACACCTTGCGTTCCCAGTGCCGCGCCCGCCCTCGAGTACGCCACGCCCGTGTCGAAGTAACGCCTGAGCTGCTGCCCTGGGGTGTACTCGTGCGTGTGCCAGACCACAGCATCCGCGCAATACGCCACGGCGTGTCCTGCGCTGAGCAGTTTTGAAACCAGAAGCACGTCTTCACTGAGAATCTTTCCCTCTGGGAAGCCCCCGAATTCCCAGAATGCTGATGCTGAAAATGCTGATGCCGCATTGGAAAACGCCACGTCGCGCACGGTCAGCGAATCACCAGGAATCAAGCGTCGCAAGCTCGAGGCGTTGGGATAGCGGTACTGCCGGAAGAACCGTTCCAGCGGCGAGGCATCAGGACGTGCGACCTGGCGGGCATAACAGGCGCTCGCTTGACCGATGATGATAGGACGGACCAAATGTTCCAGGAAGTGTTCGTCTTGCGGTAAGGCATCCTGCGTCAAGAAAACGAGAATATCCCCTCGAGCCAATCGCGCCGCTTTATTGCGCGTGCCGCCATGATCGAACTCGGATCGTGGGATGACCTCGAGCGTGCAGCCCGCCTCGAGCGCGAGCTGTTGCGTGTTATCAGTGCTGCTCGAGTCTATGACGATGATCTCGAGAGCAGGCTGGGTTTGAGCTTTGAGTGTTTTGATGAGTTCGGGGAGATAATTCGAGGCATACAAGCTGGGAATAATGATAGATATGGCCATAATTCACCGATATACCCTGTTTTCGATTTCGAACGTTGCAGCCTTTGACAGTTGAAAAGCAAAAAAGCGAATAGAAAATCCATACCGTTTAGAACTGTATAATCTAATAAAAACTTTATCGATTTCTTTTAGAACAGGAATTGAAAAGAGTTTCATAAAAAAAATTATTTTATATATTTTTGTTTTATGAAAATGCTTAGGATATTTCTTACTAAATTTTACATAATTTTTTAGAGCATTTTTTGATCTATCAAAGAATAGATCTTCGTTAATTAAGCCTTTGTGCGTCACTGTATTATCAATATGTAAAACTTTTATGCCATTTAAATCTAGTGTAACAGCCCAGTCTAAATCTTCGTAGCCGTAGCCGGTAAAGTTTTCATCAAATGGAAATCTTTGCATGGTTGATTTCTCAACGAAAAAATTTGAACTCAAAAAGCTTTGCCACGGACTTTTATTACGATCTTCAGGATTCTTAACGTCTGTTCTAATACTAAAATGTAAGTAAAATTCTTCCTCTTGCAAAAAACTTCTAACTTTGATGTAACTGATGCCGCCACATATAATTTTCGTATCGTTACTAGTATTATCTAAATATTTTTTTATAAAAAAATGTCCGTCTGGGACAGTATCACAATCGAGAAACAAAAGATAATTTCCATCAGCAATTTTTGAAAGATAATTTCTAGCTTTTGCACGTCCAAGATTTTTATCAGAGGCAATATATCTGACAGGAATAAGGTTTTCTAAGAACGTTTGGTTCTGGCTTTTTAGATCATTCTCTGTCGAACAATCATCAAGTATTAATATTTCAATTTCACTGCCGATTTTCTCATTTTCTATTTCTTTTAACAATTCAGAAACCAAATCTCTAATGTCAAAGTTATAAACTGGTATAAGAATAGAAATTTTTTTCATTTATTTGTACTCATATTTAAGATTTTTCGCCGTAAAATTCGCAAGTAATTTACCGGTATCGATAGAAAATCCGGCGTGAGTATGTAAATTGCCAAAATCTTAGTGTAAAAATCTTTTCGATTATAATTTAGAATCATATTAAATGCGGAAAATTTGTTCATTTTTAGTTTTCCATAGTATTTGTTCGATTTGAATATTATGGAAAAAACAGTTACGTGGTTACGCAAATGTCTCTTCCTAACACTTTCAATTGAATTCTCGTCGTAGTCAAGCGTATTTGCATAGTAAAGCACCTCGTTAAAGGTCTTCAAGAAGACCTCATAGAAATCATAGCCTCCGCTATTTTCCATACGCATCGCCAACACGTTTTCAGAATAAGAGTATATATTTCCGTCATTCATGGCTTGCAGAAATAAAAAGCTGTGCGGCAAATTATTATTAAGGAACTTCTCATGCAGAAAAACTTTTTCTTGACGATATACGAGTGCTGAAATGAACGTAATGGATGTACATAAGTGTTTTAAAGCGCTGTTTTTATCAAAAACACCATCTTGTTTCGATAAAACAGATTTTTCTAATGCAAGAGGATCTTTTTCAAAGCCTGCATAATTTATAATAATTCCATTTATGTGATCAGATTTCTCTAGAATAGAGAGTATTTTTTCTAGAGAATTCGGCAAAATAATATCATCATCAGAAACAATCCAGATAAACTTTCCCGTGGCATAGCTAGAAACCACAGCCGTGTTTTTCGGACCAATATTTTCAATCTGATGAACTACTTTCGACTCTAATGATAGGTTTTTATTTAAAAAGCGGTCGATAATCTCTTTAGTTTCATCGGTTGAACAATTATTTGAAATAACTAACTCGATGAGACCTTCTTTATCTTTTGGAATGGCTTTTTCTAACGCTGATAGTGCTTCAAGTAGGAATTTTGCACGATTATAGGTTGGTATACAAATGGAAAGAAGTTTCATCCCTGCCTTGAAATGCGGTTCTTGACCCAATACTGACTCAAGACACCCAAAGGTAGTATTCCAATTAGCGCTGCAATAAGCACACCATTGACTCCCACCGATGGTGTCAAAAAGACGCCCGCACCCACATACAGAAAGAAACCAGTCCCAAGTAATATGACCTGTGGTCTTAAAACATTGATCCCATTGAGAACCACTGAATTGACATTAATCCATGCCCAACCACACGCCCATACAGAAAAGATAAGAACAAGAACAGGCTCATGTAAATTCTTCCCTGTCCATAACAAGACCAAATCCCGATAAGTAACCACGAGAACCGTACTAGCCACTCCCATCATCAACAGCGTTAGACCACTTGAGCGCAACCATGTTACACGTATCCAATTCCATTCTCCTAGCGCGGCGGCTCGTGTGTACGCAGATTGAAGGGGTGCGAGCCACGCAAGATGCAAGGTGACAAGCATGGTGAACAACCGTTGCAAGATAGAGAAATGTCCAACCTGCTCGAGATTGGTCAGACCCGTAACGAAAAGCGGTGACGTATTGAAAATCCCAACGGCGAACATTCCAAGCAACCAAAACCAAATGCTCGAGCGCCATAAGAGTTGTATAGCAGTGATGATGTCGGGTACACGAGGCAGCTTGATCGCCCAACCTCGACGTTGAATGAACCACGCGACAATCCCCACACCAACCAAAGTTGCCACCGCGAAAAATGTGTACATGACCGTCTCGAGGTGCGCTGATCTGGATACGCTCCAAACTGCAATGACGAACAGAAGTGCTTGAACCACATCGGCAATGCCACGTTCAAATCCTTCTTCGTAAGCATAGAAAACTTGTGTACCCAGGTTGAACGCTGTGGACAGACCACAAATCAGTGCGAAAAACATCAATGCGGTTTTGAGGCTGCTGTCCCAGCCTGGTATCAGGTTCACGATTACACCAGCAATTCCTGCAAGCACCAGACCCCAGACAATCAGGGTGGCCAAGACACTTGAGAACAATTGTTGCTCGGATTTTTCCTCTCCACCTCGAGCGTTCAGTTCCGCCAGTTTTAAGCGCAGTGCCTGCCCTAAACCCAGATCCAAACTGGGTATAAGACTGTAAATCGTGTACAGCACTGCCCATAATCCGAAAGCGCTTGGCTCGAGGGTGCGGGCGAGCATTCCGGTGATGAGCAGTTGGCTCGCGGCATTCGAAATACGTCCACCGACAGCAGCCAGCGATCCTAGCCTCAAGCGGTTGCTCGAGGAAGATAATTTTTTTTGATTCAGGTGTTGCATCACACCATCTCGAGCGGAGCGACAAACCGCTCTAACGCTGCTTGAATCTGCTGAACACTCAAGCCATGCTCGTGCATCAGGTAATCATAGCTGCCGCAGTACTGCGAGAACCGATCTTGCACACCAACCCTGAACACCCAAGTTGGGGCACGACTCGAGCTGATCTCAGAAATGGCTCCACCCAAACCTCCATAAATGGAATGCTCCTCGAGAACGGCAATGACCCGGTGACGTTGGCAGATGCGCGTGATTGTTTCCGCATTCAGTGGTTTGATGCTTGGGACGCTCCACACGGCTGAATCCGCCCATTGCTGACTTAACTCGAGGGCTTTGACCACCATTGATCCGGTTGCTAGAAACGCCATTGGTCCCGCTCCAGGTTTTAGCTCGAGCAAATCACCCCATTGCAAGACTGGTGGAACTGTGTGAACTGTTCCGAGGTCAGCTTTTCCCATGCGCAGGTAAACAGGTGCTTCAGCCATCAACGCCAGTTCGAAGCAACGCTTCATTTCAAGCGCATCGCACGGTGACAGAATCCTCAGGTGAGGCAAGGCGCGCAGCGCGGCGATGTCTTCCGTGCTTTGATGACTCGAGCCAAGAGCGCTGTAGACCACGCCTGCCCCATCCCCGATGAACACCACTGGAAGTTCCTCGTAGCAAACATCAAGCTTGATTTGCTCGAGAACCCGAATGGGTACGAAAGCACTCAGTCCGTATACGATGGGACGAAAACCTGCTTTCGCCAGACCAGCCGCGACACCGACCATGTTCTGCTCTGCCACGCCAGCGTTGATGTATTGATCTGGGCAATGCTGTCTGAATTCGTCGAACAACGCATACCCATGATCTCCGGTCAGCAGAACCACTCGAGGGTCGTTCAGCGCGGCTTGCACCAGGGCGCTCGAGAATGCGTTTCTCATGGGTGAGACTCCAACTCGAGCAGGGCTTGTCGGTGGGTTTCCGCGTCGAGGCGAGTGTAGTGCCAGCGGTTGTCTGCCTCCATGAAGGATACGCCCTTGCCTTTGACCGTTCGGGCGATCAGGGCTTTGGGTTTGTCAGCGTCTCCTGCCTTGAGGCGCAGCAGTGCTGCTTGGAGCGCGTCTTCGTCATGACCATCTGCACGCTCTGTCACAAACCCGAATGCCTCAAATTTACGTCCTATGTCACCCAGTTCGAGAACATCCTCGGTTTTACCCATTGCCTGAAAGCCGTTTTCGTCAACGATCACCACGAGATGACTTAGCCGCTGGTGTTGAGCAAAAAGCAGTGCTTCCCAGATGCTGCCCTCGTTCATCTCACCATCGCCAATCACGGCGTAGCACCACTGATCTGTGCGATTGCGTTTGGCTGCCAACGCCAACCCAACCCCAACCGACAACCCATGCCCGAGAGAACCCGATGACACCTCGAGTCCTGGGACATGCGCGTCTGACAATCCTTTAAGGCGCGTTCCATCGGCAAAGTACTGCTCGAGATCAGCCTCGCACAGTTGCCCCGATTCGCGTAGACAGGCGTATTGCGCCATCACTCCGTGACCTTTGCTGAGAATCAGATAATCCCGATTCTGGGCGGTGTCATCACCTGCGAAACGCAAGTGATTGCGATACAGAACCGCTAGGATTTCGACGATGGAAAAGGCGCAGGCGATGTGAACCGTCGAACCTGCGAATGCCATGTTCAAGATGTGTTGACGTAGTCGGTGCGCTGCAAACTCAGGCATGGTTGTTCCAGTCAGACCCTTCAAGCAAGACCATATTCGTGACCATCGTATTCCTGTAACCACTGCGCGGTACGTGCAAAACCCACCTCGAGCGGCGTGAGTTGCCCCCAGTTTAATGAGGCTTGAGCATGGGTGATGTCGGCTTGCCACCGTGAATCGAAGCTGTCCGTGTCGCGGTCTGGAATTGCACCTCGCAACACTCGAGCGCTCGAATTGGTCAGGCGGTATATCAAATTGACCGCGTCAAATACACTGGTCTGGATACCAGAGCCAAGGTTAAAGACCTCTCCTCTGGTCAATTCCGAGAAATCGGTCTCGAGAATGATGCGGTTCACATCTTCTATCCAGATGAAATCCCGTCCCTGCCGCCCTGAAGTCATCGGAAAATCAATGTTGGTCAGCGCATGTGTGAGCGCCGACGGGACAAGCCTAGTGGGATCTTCCCAGGCTCCGTACGGTGAGAACAACCGCAAGCTGAAAACAGCTAGCCCGCGTTCTCGGGCAAAAGCTCGAGCCAGCAAGCCAGCAGCGGCTTTGCTAGCCCCGTAAACACTGTTTGGCTCGAGCAGATCTGTTTCTCGCATGGGTTCATGTTTCAATCCATACTCCGATGAACTCCCGAGGTTCAACATGACCGCTTTCGGTGCATGCCGCTGGATAGCGAGCAACAAGTTCAGAACGGACATGTAGTTAGTTTGAGCAATTTGAAAAGCGTCTTGCTGGGTTGGATAGCCACCGTGGGTTGCACTGTGAATGATGACTGTGGGCTTGGTTTCCTGGATCAGATCCGTCAGCACGTTGACATCTGTCACATCACCTCGAGCAATGGTGTCTTCGAGTCCTCGTAAGCGCCAGGCATTTGAACCTGGGCGAAGCAAGGCAGTGACATTGAACTCCCGCTTTCTGATGGCGCGGACGAGATTTGCTCCGACAAAACCTCCTGCGCCTGTCACCAATACCCTTGACCAGTCCATAAACTTATAAGAACGCTCTGGTCAACGTTTCCACGATGTGATCCAGCATTGCTTTGACCAATCCCGGATACACACCGACCCAGAAGGTCTGGTTCATGATCTGGTCAGCCGTCTCGAGATCGCCAATTTTGCGGTGCGGGATGTCTTTATACGCGGGTTGCCGCAATAGATTGCCGCCAAACAACAAGCGCGTGCCGATCTTTTGCAACTCGAGCGCCCGCACGAGGTCGTTGCGGCTGATCGGTACGCTTTCTCGCACGGTAATCGGGAAGCCGAACCAGCTTGGATCGCTGTGCGGCGTAGCTTCTGGCAAAATCAAGAATTCCTCCAAAGGGCGCAGCCCCTCGAGTAAATACGCGAAATTCTGGCGGCGCTGCTCAATAAAACCTTCCAGCTTCTCGAGTTGCGCCACGCCAACGGCTGCCTGCATGTCGGACAGCTTGAGGTTGTACCCGATGTGGCTGTAGGTGTATTTGTGGTCGTAGCCAGCGGGTAGGTCGCCGAGCTGCCACCCAAAGCGCTTGCCGCAAGTGTCGTCCACGCCGGGTTCGCACCAGCAGTCGCGCCCCCAGTCGCGGAAACTTTCCACCAATTTTTTCAGCGCTGGGTTGTTGGTCATGACTGCGCCGCCCTCGCCCATCGTGATGTGGTGCGCGGGGTAGAAGCTCATCGTGGACAAATCCCCAAAGGTTCCGGCTTTTTGCCCGTTGTACGTCGCGCCTAAAGCGTCGCAGGTGTCCTCGATCACCCAGAGGTTGTAGCGCCGCGCAAATGCCATGACAGTCTCGAGGTCAAACGGATTCCCGAGCGTGTGCGCGATCATGATCGCTTTGGTTTTATCTGAACGTGCCGCCTCGAGTTGCGTGACATCCAAGTTGTATGTCGGAATGTGCGCGTCCACGAAGACGGGTACGAGGTTGTTTTGCAGAATCGGGTTGACGGTCGTCGGGAAGCCAGCGGCTGCCGTGATGACCTCATCGCCGGGTCTAAGCTGACGCTCGCCCAAGGTCGGGCTGGTCAGCGCGGAGAGTGCCACCAGATTGGCGCTCGAACCGGAATTGACAAGTAAGCAGTGCCGCACGCCGAACCACTGCGCGAATTTCTTTTCAAACTGTTTGGCAAATCGCCCCGTCGTCAACCAGAAGTCGAGGCTCGAGTCCACGAGGTGTTCCATCTCGGTATGGTCGAAGACCTTGCCGCTGACGGGAACGGCGCTCAGTCCGGGCTGAAAGTTTTTTTGCGGGAACGCGACCGTGTGGTATTCGCGCACGAGCGCCAAAATGTCGCCGCGAATGTCCTCTTGCGTGCGCGTGGGTCGTTCAATCTCGAGCGTCATGCGTTGCCCCCTAGCAGTTGCGCGTACCACGGCACGGTTTTCTCCAAGCCAGCCTTCAGGCTATGCGCCGCTTTCCAGCCCAGTAAACGCTGCGCCTTGCTCGAGTCGAGGTACTGGTCTTTGATTTCCGCTTTGGCGGTGTTCTCAATGATCGGCTCGAGGTGCGGCCTTTTCATGACATTGAGGACAGTTTTGACGATCTCGAGGACGCTGTAGGGCTGCTCGGGGCTGAAGTTGAAGGCTTGTCCACGCACATCGCCCTGCTCACTCGCGGCGGCTGACTCGAGGAAGGCATCCACGACATCTTCGACGAAAATGTAATCGCGTTGGTTGCTGCCATCGGAACGCAGACGCACAGCCTTACTCTCGAGCGCTGCGCGAATCGTTCCGGGAATGATCCGGCTCCAGTTGAGGTCGCCCGCGCCGTAAATGTTGCCGCAGCGGGCGATGGTCACGGGCAGGTGGTACGTGTGTGCATAGGTTTGCGCCAGCAGATCGGTACAGGATTTTGACGCGTCGTAAGGGTGCAATCCCTGAAGCGGCATATCTTCAGTGTACGGCAGCACGGCGCTGTCACCGTAAGCTTTATCGCTCGAGGCGATGAGGATTCGCTTTACAGCATTGCGCTGCTCGCGGCAAACCTCGAGTAGTTGGTACGTGCCGCGAATATTGGCCTCAAAAGTCTCTAACGGATTTCTGAGGGCTGTCCCAACGATGGTTTGCGCCCCGAGGTGAAAAACGGTATCCACTTCAAATTTAGCGATGGCGCGACGCAAAGCGCTGATATCCTCGAGCGCACCGCTAACGACGTTGACGCGGTTGATGTCGCCCGAGCGCAGTAATTCAGATTGTGTGTCCCAGTCCTGCACCAAAACCACGACAAACGCGCCATGTTTCAATAATCGCCGAACGAGGCTCGAGCCGACCATGCCGGTCGCGCCAGTGATGAAGACGCGACTCTGCGACCAGTCCATCACGACCAAACCTTCCACGGGGCTTGCCCAGATTGCCACAACTCCTCGAGCAAGCGTTTCTCGCGCAACGTGTCCATCGGTTGCCAGAATCCGGGGTGACGGTATGCCATCAGTTGACCCTCACTGGCTAGCCGCTCGAGCGGATCGCGCTCCCAGTAGGTCTCGTCACCGTCAATGTACTTGAGGACTTCACGCTCTAAGACGAAAAACCCGCCGTTGATCCACCCCTCGCCTGTTTGTGGTTTCTCGTTGAAGTGCCGAATGGCATCCCCACTCAGGTCCACCTCGCCGAATCTCGAGGGCGGGCGCACGGCCGTCATCGTGGCGAGCTTGCCGTGCGAGCGGTGGAATGCCAGCAGCGCAGTGATGTCCACATCCGCCACGCCGTCACCATAGGTCAGCATGAAGGTCTGATCGTGTTTCAACCAACGCTCGAGACGTTTGACGCGCCCACCTGTCTGCGTTTGCGCTCCGGTATCAGCCAGATGGATGATCCAGTTTGGCAGGCTACCCTCGTGAACCGTGGTTTTGCCGCTCGAGAGTTCAACGGTGATGTCGTTGCTCTTGGCGTAAAAGTTCAGGAAATATTCTTTGACAACTTCGCCCATGTAACCCAGTGCCAACACGAATTCGTTGACATCGTGGTGAGCGTAGGTGTTCATGATGTGCCACAGAATCGGACGCCCACCGATCTCGACCATCGGTTTAGGGCGCAAGCTGGTTTCCTCTGCTAGCCGTGTTCCCAGTCCGCCCGCCAGAATGACCGCTTTCACAGGACTCAAAATAGCATTCGGTCTTCGTTGGTTTGGGTCGGACCCCGCACTGTTTTCGACCCTGAAATCCAGACCCTCACCCATATAGTGGCGCTGTGAAGGTTAACTTCCCTCGAGTCCAGCCCTGGCTGGCTTTGCTGGCACTGCCGGGGATCTTGTTTCTGTGGTCGCAAGTCTATACGCACTACAGCATCTTGCCGCTCGAGTTGCTGTTACCAGGGCTAGTTTTACTGGTGTTGTTAGGACGCTTCGTGACCGGGGTTGCCTGGGTCTGGTGGGGACTCGGGATCGTCACAGTGTTCTGGAGCCTCGCGCCAGCCCGAGCCGTCGTAGGGGGACTGTGGGAGTCGCTCTACTTGGTGGCGTTCGCGGCGGGTGCAGCCGTGTTGAGTGCCCCTCGAGCTGTGGGTCTGGATTGGAAGTCGTATCTGACCTCTCCCAGAGCCTGGTTCTGGGCGGTTCAGTGGTGGTTGCTGCTGGATAACTTGCAGACGGCGTTGACCCTGAATGCGGCTGGGATGCAGTTTTTAGCCTCAGGTTCGCATCATTACTTGATGGGTGCTCAGGCGTTGCTGCTGGTGGGCGTCAGCATTGCCGGATTGAAGGAGCGTGATGCTCGAGGTTGGTTGGCATGGCTGGGGTTGGCCGTGGCAATCTATGCAGCGCTGGCCTCGGGTTCTCGAGGGGTGCAGCTTCCGCTGCTGTTGATGCTGGTTGTTGCGGGCTACCGGTTACTTCGTGAGCGATCCGATTGGCGATTACTGGTGGCTCGAGCAGCGCTGCTCATGGCACTTCTGGCGGTATCGGACGCGGTGCTGACGGGTCATCCGTTGCAGACAGGGTTGGGACGGTCTGGTCAAGCCGCGAACGCTACGGACTTCAAAGCGGAGGGCAGTGCTGGCTCGAGGTTGCTGATGTGGGATCAGACCTGGCGGATCGCGTTGGAATATCCGTTCGGGACGGGGAATGCCAGTTTCCGCGATGTGTTGCCCGCCTTCCAGCGGTATCCGAGCATCAATTTTGGCAGTGCTCACAACCTGTACCTCGAGACGCTGGCAACGGGCGGGTGGTGGCGGCTGGTGGTCTTGCTGGGGTTGTTGCTACCGATTCTGTGGCGGGCCTGGCAGGGGCGACACTGGGGGGTGGCCCTGGGCGCGGCTGGACTCTGGGCGACGCTGGGATTTGATATCACCGGGTACATGCCAAGCGTCATGACCCTGGCGTTCGCGGCCCTGGGGGCGACGAGCGGCGCAGTTCGCACCGAGGAGACGCTGGCTCGAGGGTCGCGTTCGGGCTGGGCGATTCCTGCGGGTTTGCGCTGGGGCTTGACGGCGGTCGTCGCGGGTCTGACCCTGTTCTGGTACGCCCCTTGTTCTGATCGGGTCAGTTGCGTCCTGGATCGTCACCTGGGTCAACGCGAAGAGGTGACGGCACTGGTGCGCGACCTCCCGGCTGGGGAGCGGCAGGCGTTGCTCGTGGCGGCGAAGGTCCACAATCCGCGCAGTTTGTGGGTGGATGCCCTGCTGCTGGCAGAGGCTAGGACACCGCTCGAGCGCTTGGAATTCTTACGCGGTATTGTCAGGGATTACCCTCTAGCTTCAACCGGGTACTATCTCGAGCGGGCGAAACTGGCTTCGAGTCTGGGGTTCAGGCATGAGGCGATTGATACCTTGGAACTTGGGTTACGGGTCTTTCCTGCGGGAAGCGTTTCGGCAGGGGTACCCCTTCGTAAAGTTGATCCGTTCGTGCAATGGTCGCACGACGCTCCAAAACTACTCGAGCTGTTACGTAATCAGCCATAACTTCACGGCGCGATCGGCAAGCGCACCACAGCCTTCGTCCCCCGCCCCAGCTCGCTCTCCAAATGAATCTGCCCGCCGTGCTGCGCCACGATCCATTGCGCGATCGGCAGCCCCAACCCCGTGCCCCCCGGATCGTTGCCTCGAGCGCGGCCTTTGTCAGCGCGGTAGAAGCGATCAAAGACGTGTGGCAGGTCTTCATCTGCGATGCCAATGCCGGAGTCGGTGATCGTGCAAGTTGACCAGTCGGGGTCGCAGGTCAGGTCCAGCCGGACGGTGCCGCCCTTCGGGGTGTACTTCAGGGCGTTCTCTAACAGGATCAGGCAGAGTTGTTTCAGGCGGTCGCGGTCGCCTTCGACGACACAAGGGGCGAGTTGGCCGATCTCGAGGTGGTGATTCTTGGCGAGGTACTGGGCTTGGCGGGCGGCTTCACCTATGAGTTGATCCAGGTGAATCGGTTCGCGGCGCAGGTCCTGCCCTGAATCCCCTCGAGCCAATTCCAGCAGGTCGGTCACGAGGCGTCCCAGGCGTGAGGCTTCGCGGTGGGCGTCTTCGATGGAGGCGTTGCGTTCCTGGGCGGGCATGTCGGTGTAGCGGCGCAGCAGCGCCAAGTTGCCCTGAATCGAGGTCAGCGGGGCGCGAAGTTCGTGGGCGGCATCGCCGACGAATCGTTTCTGGGCTTCGTTGACGCGGCGCAGCGTGGTCTCGGCGCGTTTGATCTGGGTCAGGTCCACGGTCGTGCCGCTCATGCGAACGTTGTTGCCGCGTGTGTCGCGGACCACGCGACCGCGACTGAGCGCATTCAACACCGTGCCGTCCTCCCAGACCGTGCGGTATTCGACATCCAAGTCGTCTCCCTCGAGGGTCTGATTGAGGGCGGCTTCCAAATGGGCCCGGTCTTCCTCGTGGACGCGAGCCATGATGTCGGGGAAGCTGATCTGGGTCGTGCCTCTGGGAAAGCCGAAGATGCGGTCGTTGTGACCGTACCAGTTGACCTGGCTGCTTTCCAGATTCCAGTCCCAGACGCCAACCCCGGCGGACTCGAGCGCCAACTCCAGGCGTTGCTGACTCTCCTGGAGTTGCTCTTCGGCGCGTTGGCGGTCGTTGATGTCCTGGGTGACGCCGCTGACGCCGGTGGCCTGACCGCTGGCGTCGGTGCGAACCACGCCGTACTCCTCGATCCAGAGGTACTCGTGGCGCTCGGTGTGCCAGAGTCGCAGGGTATCCCGGTACGGTTCGCCGTGCTGTATAGCGTGATTGACTGTGGCCCGGTGCCCCTCGAGGTCGTCCGGGTGGACGAAGGCCAGTCCGGCTTTGGAGTAATACGCCTGTCCCGCGCCGGTTCCGAGGACCTCGGCGGCGTTGCCGGAGAGCGTCAAGCGGTCCTTGCCGATCTCCCAATCCCAGGCCACGAGTCGCGCCGCCTCGAGGGCCAGCGCGGTTTTGGCTTCCAGGTTGGCGTTGCTGGTTTCCAATCTGGCGATCAGGTCGGCGCGCTCCAGTGCCAGCCCCAGTGTGGCTGCGGCCCGGCGCAGCAGATCGAGTTCTCGTTCCAGCCAGTCGCCCTGCCCGCCGCGCGTCACCAAGAGGGCGGCGACTGCCTTCCCCGCCCCGTTCAGCACGGGTTCGACGGCGCACGACACCCTCTGACCGGGCGAGTCGCGCCAGGATTGATTGGCAATCAGTGCCCGGCGCAGGTGCGCCTGGGTCTGATCGTCCGGGTGGTCCGTGCCGTGCCCCCAGCTCCAACGCGGCTCGAGTTGCTCGGACGGACTGTGCCAGAGCGACATGCCATCGGCTTTCAAGGCTGACCCGATCCGGCTCGAGGTCAGACTGAACACGTCCTGTGGCGAGCGAGCGCCTTGCAGTGCCTCTCCGAGCGCGGAGAGCAGTTCGGCGCGCTCGCGTGACACCTCGAGTTCGGTTTTCAGTCGGCCGCGTTCGGCGGCGTAGCGCAGGGCACGCAGGATGGCACCGCCGCTCGCTTGGCCTTTGACCAAATAATCTTGGGCCCCGGCTTGCACGGCTGCCAGTGCTGTGGCTTCGTCACCGAGTCCGGTCATCACCACGATGGGCGTGTGCGGGGCCAGCGCCTGGGTTTTCCGCACCGTTTCCAGCCCCTGCGCGTCCGGCAGCGACAGGTCCACCAACAGGGCATCGTACTGCACGCTTTGCAGGGCGGGTGCGGCCTCTGAGAGCCGCATCACGTGATCCAGCTCGAGGCTCGCGTCCAGCTCTTCCAGATACGCCCTGACCAGCAGCGCATCGCCTGGATTGTCCTCGATTAACAAAACCCGCACGACGTATTCCTCGTTTCAGTGTTGAGCGCTTGCAACCGGGCGCTCAGTTCTTGTTAGGCAGGCGCACGACGGTCAACCAGAAATTCTCGAGTGACCGCACGACCTCCAAAAATTTGTTGAAATCCACGGGCTTGCTGATGTAGCAGTTGGCGTGCGCGTGATAGCTCCGGGCGATGTCCTCTTCGGCTCTGGAGGTGGTCAGGACCACGACTGGGATGGAACGCAAGTCCTCGTCCTCTTTCAATTCCGCCAGCACCTCGAGACCACCCTTCTTGGGTAGGTTTAAGTCCAGCAACACGATGTCTGGTCGGGTCACGTCCTTGTACTTGCCCTGGCGTCTCAGGTACGCCAAAGCCTCCACGCCGTCTCCGGCGACGTTCAGACGATTGCCAATCTTGCCCTCGTCGAAGGCTTCCTTGGTCAGTTCGACATCTCCGGGATTGTCTTCCACCAACAGAATTTCAATCATTGAATAATCACTCATGGTTCCTCTCAGCTCAGATCTTTTCGGCGGGGCGCAGGGTGAAATGGAACTCGGAGCCTCTCTCAGCCTGACTCGAGACCCAGATGCGCCCGCCGTGCCGTTCGACAATTTTTTTACAGATAGACAGGCCAATTCCGCTGCCCGAGAATTCTTCCCGCGTGTTGAGGCGCTGAAAGATCACGAAGACCCGATCAAAATACTCGGGATTAATCCCAATGCCGTTGTCTTTCACGACGAAGTGCCACATTTCACCGTCGCGGGAAGCGGTCACACCCACCTCTGGCTGGACATCCTGGCGTCTGAACTTCAGCGCGTTGCCGATCAGGTTCTGGAACAGTTGCGTCAGTTGCACTCGATCGCCCAGCACAATCGGCAGTTCACCGACCGCGACCTGCGTTCCCGATTCCTGAAGCGTCACCTCGAGCGAGTTTAGCGCGTCTCCGACAATCGCGTTGCTGTCCACCGCGACGAGTGGGGCCTGCTGCGTGCCGACCCTGGAGTAGCGCAGCAAATCCTGAATCAGTGCCTGCATCCGGTTCGCACCGTCCACGGCGTAGTGAATGTACAGGTCTGCTTTTTCGTCCAGTTTGCCCCGGTAGCGCTTCCCCAGCAGTTGCGTGTACGAGGAAACCATGCGCAGCGGTTCCTGAAGGTCGTGCGAGGCGACGTACGCGAACTGCTCCAACTCCTGATTCGAGCGCAGTAAATCGTTCTCCCGCTTGGCTAGGGTTTCGGCCGTTTGATTAAATGTTCTAGCCAGGGTACCCATCTCGTCACCGGAACGCACGTCTAACCGTAAGCTCCCGTCACCATCGGCCAATCGTTGCGCGGCCCCCTCGAGCCGCTTAATCGGCAGGACCACGACTTGCTGAAGCCCGATTCGCACCAGCCAAGCGGCGATCACGACCACGGCAAACACCAGCCACGGCAGGTAACGCTGCACGCGAATATCACTGACCACTTCGCCTCGAGTAGACAGAAAGACCGTCGTGGCTTTTTGGTTCAAATCCGAAAATAGACCTCTCAATGCGTCGAACCGGGTTTTGCCCTCGTCCAACAGCCTTTGCTGCTGTGAGTCAGTCAGAGTCTGCCCGAGCGTGACCTTGGGTAGACTGCTGACGATCCAGGCCTCGTAGGCTTGAACCGCGTCTTTCAAACGGGCGACCTCTTCCGGGAACAGGTTCAGCTCCAACAGTTTTTTCAGAGCGGGCATCTCCGCCTGCAAACCCTCGGTATACGGCTCGAGGAAATTGCGATTCCCGGAGAGGGCGTACCCACGGTAGCCCGTTTCGACGTTCAACATGGCAATCTGTAGCTCGTAGACGGCGAAGATGACGCCTCGGTAATTGCCCGTGCTGGCCGTCTTATCCTCGACTCGAGTCGCCAGTGACCCCAACACCAGAACGATCAGCACGATTGGTAGCAGGATCAGAATCAGGAAAAAGTCCAGCTTGCTCGCTAGTTCCAGGTTGTGCCACCACGAAGCGAAACGATTCTCCGCTGGCAAGTGGGTGTGAGGCAGCGTTAAGTCGGGCGACATGAAATCAAAACAGAATCCCAAGGTGAGCAAAACTGGAACTGAGCCGAAGCTGAGTTTGAACTGAAGACAGCTTCGGCTCAGCTCGCGCTGAGACTGGCCTCAGCTAGCTCGGCCCACAATGACCCGACAAAAGCGGTCACCTATAGAACGACCACTCATAGAAAAGGGGCGAGCCATGACGAACCTATCAGACGAGCAGAAACCCAAAGACGCCGACCTAGCCACACTCCCCAAGCAGGAGCGCGAGGAGCTGTTGGACGCGGAGCGCCGCGACGAGATGAACGAACACACCGCCATACGGGTGGATGGGCAGAAACTCTCCACGCCACAAGCCGCCGAGGTCGCCCTCGAGGGGGGTGTCGAAGCGGTCAAGGGGCGCGACGATTTGAAGCCGCAAGTCACCGCCACCCCGGAAGCCAGTGCCAACCAGGGAGCCGTGGAGGAACAGGTGGATCGTGGTCTGCGAAACCCACCCGACGGTCAGAACGCCGACACCCGCAAGGAAGACACCCCCGGTTGAAAGATCGGCTCTGAAACCCCCTCGAGGCGTGAATGCTCGAGGGGGTTCTCTTTTAGATGAACCGTTAGACGAATCGCCCGTTCTCCTGAAAGACCTCGCCGTCCAGCAGCACCCGCCCACCAGTGCGCATGTCCATGATCAGATCCCAGTGCAGGGCGCTCCGGTTCAGACCGCCGCACTCCGCGTAGCTGGAGCCAACCGCTAGGTGAACCGTGCCGCCGATCTTCTCGTCGAAGAGAATGTTGCCCGTGCCGCGCTGAATCCCCGCGTTCGTGCCGATCCCGATCTCCCCGAGTCGCCGCGCCCCCTCGTCAGTCTCGAGCGCCTGCAACAGATACGGCTCGCCCTGCTCGGCGCTGGCGTTCACAACCACGCCATCCCGGAAATCCAGCCGCACCCCAGAGACGCGGTGACCGCTGACGTTCGTCGGGACATCGAAGAAGACGGTCCCCTGGGCGCTGCTCTCCCAGGGGCTGCTGAAGACCTCACCACTCGGCATGTTGCGTTTACCATCACTGTTGCGCCAGACGCGGCTACCAACATCCAAGGTCAGTTGTGTGCGGGCCGTCTCGAGCTGGACAGTCTTTGCCCGCTCGAGGCGTTCCACTAGGCTGGTTTGCCGCTCCCGAATCTCGAGCCAACCGGAGATCGGCTGCTCGCGGTCCAGGAACATCGCGTCTACCACGAACGCCTCGAAGTCCGCCAAGGACATCCCCGCTTGCTCGGCATAGCCAGTGGTTGGGAACAGCGTCACGCACCAGCTTTTTCCGGCTCGGGCAGAGGAGAGCTGAGCGGCTGTGCGCCGTTCACGCATCAGCTTCGCGGGCGGCACGTCGCGCAGCAAGCTTGGATCGTCTGCCTCAATCCGCAAAAAGGCATCCACCCGTTCCAGCGCCGCCACGTCCGCCGGACCCGCCCGCTCGAGTTGCAAGCCGTGCGCGTGCGCGTGAAAGTCGGAGCGTTGCTCCGGGTACGAGAGCCGCAACCACGGGAACGCCTCGCGCTCCAGCAGCGCGTTGTGCAGCGCCCGCACGAGCGGCAGGGCAGCCGTGCTCGTCTGAATCGCTAAACTCTGACCGGGCTGGATTTCAAAGCAGTAATCGCACAACAAGGCCGCCCATCGCTCCAAATAAAGCTGATTCACCGGCACAGATTAATCGGAAATTGAAATCAGAGGGCGCGCGAGGCGCAAGCAGACGATCTCGAGCGCAAACGGTTTGGGCTGGCTCGAGGTTCGGACCGTGCGTTCACGAGACTCGAGACGGAGATGCTGGGTGAGATTGTGCTGCTACCTGTGACCGGGCGTGTGGCCGGGCGCAGCACGCTGCGCCCCTACAAAAACGGTGGGTCTCAAGAGAAGATCCAGCCGCAGCTCGAAGTTCCAACAGCCCACAACTCCCATCCCACGCCCCAAAAACACCCGTTCACTCAGCTCTGACAGCCCGGTGCTACACTCCAACTCCTATGTTAGATACCGCCAACATCAGCCGCGAACGACTGGGCAACGAGGGTCTCGAGTGGGCCCAGGAGATCGCATCGCACGCCGCCAGCTTTCAAGCGGCCAGGGATGCGCTGCTGTCCAGAGCGGGCGACGAGAACGCGATGCTCGGCTGGCTGGACTTACCCGAGGATGAGGCGATGCTGGAAGCGGCACAAGCCGTTGCCGCAAAGTTCGCTGACCAATTTGACGATCTAATCGTCCTGGGCATCGGCGGCTCGAGTTTGGGTGGGTTGTGCGTCATCACCGCCTTGCAACACCCGTACCGCGCCCTGCAAGGCAGCCGTGGTCAGGGGATGCGGGTGCATTTCGTGGAGAACGTGGACGGCGATCAGATCGCGGGTTTGCTCGAGGTGCTGGACGCGACCCGAACGGTGGTGAACGTTATCAGTAAGTCCGGCACGACCACGGAAACGATGAGCGCCTACCTGATCTGCAAGGACTGGTTGCGAAACGCCGTCGGGGATGATTGGGCGCGTCAGATGGTCGCCACGACCGACCCGAAGAAGGGCGTGCTGCGCCCGATGGTCGCGCAGTACGGCTTCGAGAGCCTGAGCGTCCCGCCGAGCGTCGGCGGACGGTACAGCGTCCTATCCAGCGTCGGCGTGCTGCCCGCGCTGCTGGCGGGGGTGGATGTAGCTAGCCTGATGAAAGGCGCGGCTCGAGCCAATGAGGAGTTCAAATCGCAAGGCTTGGCGGACAACGCCGCGATGCAGTACGCGCTCATGAACGTCCTCTACGCCGCCAAGGGCAAGAACATCACGGTCATGATGCCGTACAGTACGCGGTTGCGGTATATCTCCGACTGGTTCGCGCAACTCTGGGCGGAGAGTCTGGGCAAGATTCACCCGAACGGCTCGCACACGGGGACCACCCCGGTGAAAGCGGTCGGTGCGACCGATCAGCACAGCGTCGTGCAACTGTTCATGGAGGGACCGAACGATAAGCTGTTCGCCTTCGTGCGTTTGGAGGCGGCGGAACGTGACACGGTCATCCCGAACAGCGAACCCGATCAACCGGACATGAATTATTTGGGCGGCAAACGCTTTCAGACGCTCTTGAACGCGGAGCAGGCCGCGACCGCCAACGCCCTGCGGACGATGGGCAAACCGAACGTGACCTTCAAGCTGCCCACGCTGGACGCGGATAACCTGGGTTGGCTCCTGCAAACCCTGATGCTCGCCACCGCCGTGACCGGCGAGATCTGGGGCATTGACACCTTCAACCAGCCCGGCGTGGAACTCGGCAAGAAATTCACCTACGCGCTGATGGGTCGCCCCGGCTTCGAGGCGGACGCCAAACAACTCGAGGCGGAGGGCGTCAAAGGCTGAGGGTTCACCTCGAGGCCAAACTGATCGGCTTGAGAGGTCTCGGGTTCGTCAACAGACTCTTTCGCTCGTCCTCTCACCCTGACCCTCGTGCGCGGGGAGAGGGAGACAGCTTTCCTCGAGGCTCAGGGAATCCGGCTGCCCTACAAATCGGTAAACTCAACCCGTGCAAGTCGCCGTTCGCTCAGCCAAGCCTCGAGTCGCGTTTGTTTTCGTCTGGGCGCTGTTCGCGGCTCACCTTTTGGCGCAGCCAGTCTACGCATTGCTGCCCGCGAATCTGGAGCCTCTGGGAACGCTGTTCATCGTCGTCACCAGCACGAGCTTCGCGTTCGCGCACCTCTGGGTCACGGGTGGTATGAGATCGGCCCTGATCCTGCTGGGCTTGTGTTTTTTTGTCGCGGGCGGCTTTGAAATCCTCAGCGTTCAAACCGGTTTTCCGTACGGGCGCTACCTGTACTCGAGTCTGCTCGGACCGGGCGTGGCGGGTGTGCCGTTGCTGGTGCCGCTGTGCTGGCAGATGATGGCGCACAACGCCAGCACCGTGGCCAGGCTGCTGAACGTCAAGCGATACGTGCTCGTCGCAGCGGGGGCGCTCGTCGCCTGGGACGTGTACTTGGACCCGCAAACCGTTCGCGCCGGGTTGTGGACCTGGGAGCGGTCAGGACCTTGGACCTATGCTGGGATTCCATTGGAGAATTACGCGGGTTGGCTGTTGACGGCTCTGGTCATTTACACGCTGTACGCCCGGTTAGTGAAACCGCGCCCGCTCGAACATCCGACATTTTTTGAGGCGCTGCCCGCCGCGTCGTTCGTCTGGACCTGGTTCGGGAGCGGGCTGGTCAACCTTGTCTGGTGGGGGCAACCGCTCGTGGGCGCGGCCGGGCTTCTCTGCATGGGCGCGTTCGCCGTGCCGGTCGCGTGGCGGCTCTGGCAGGGGTTCAAATCACCTCGAGTGAACGGGGTGAGGCTGTGATCCAAGCGGAGTCCCATCCGGTTTACACCCCGTTCTGGCGCTGGTACATCCGGCAGAGCCTGCGCGGTCACTTCTATCGGGTGCGGCTGCATCTGGAAGCCCCCGACCCGCATCCGACGCCAACCCTCTGGCACGGCACGCACCTGAGCTGGTGGGACGGGTATCTCAGCCTAGCGCTGGCGCATCACCTGGGCTTGGAGTACCGCGTGATGATGCTCGAGGAGAACCTGAGCCAGTACCGATTTTTACGGTTCGCCGGGGCCTTCGGGGTTGCCAGGGGAAATGCCAGGGGCGCACTGGAAAGCCTTCGGTTCGCCGTGAATGAGTTGCAGCAACGCCCCGCTCGAGGCTTGATGATGTTCCCGTCCGGCGAGATCGGCAGCCCGTTCCAGCGCCCGCTCCCCTACGAACCCGGCGTGGCGAGTCTGGCCTTGCAGGTGGCGAAGCGCGAACCAATTCATCTTCGCGCGATTGCGTTTCGCTTGGAACATCTCGGCGAAGCCAAACCCGAGGCGCTGATTCGCGTCTCGAGTCCCAGAGTGGTGACGGCGGGTCTTAGCGTCTCCGAACTCACCGGGTTGCTGCGTCAGGACTTGGAGCGCGAAGCCGACGCGTTGCAAACTGATTTGATCGGCGGAAATCTGGATGGATACGCGCCGATGCTGTCCGGGAGCTTGAGTGTCCAGCAGGGCTGGGATGCCTTCCGCCGCGCCTTGGGCGTGAAGTTCAGATGACCTTTGAAACAGGCTTCCTGATCCTCGAGGGGGCGCTGACGGGATTCGCGGTGCTGAACTCTCTGTTCTGGCGCGACCTCGAGCTGAATCGGCTAAGCTCAAGCTTGGCGATATCGGTGCTGATCCCGGCCCGCAATGAGGCGCGTAACCTCGAGCGCTTGTTACCGAGTCTTCTCCAGAACCACGATCCGAAGCTGGAGATTCTAGTGCTGGACGACCACAGCGGGGACGACACGGCGGACGTGGTGCGCGGCTTCGCGGCGCAGGACTCGAGGGTCAGGTTGCTGGCGGGGCAGGACCTGCCCGCCGGGTGGCTCGGGAAGAATTGGGCCTGCCATCAGCTCAGCCTGGCAGCGAGCGGCGAGGTGCTGATTTTCACCGACGCCGATACCAAGTGGCAAATAAACTCGCCTCGAGCGATGGCTAGCACCTTGGAGCGCGAGGGTCTGGGCGGGCTGTGCGCCTGGCCCGCGCAGCGCGTGGACGACCCGATCTCGAGGTTGATTCAGCCTTTGCAGCAGTGGAGTCTCTTAGCCTTTCTGCCGCTGTTTTTCGTGCCGCTGCGCACCTTTCCGGTGGCGGTTGCCGCCAATGGGCAGTGCCTCGCGTTCACCCGAGCGGCCTACACGGCGACCGGCGGCCACGCGGGCGTGCGCGATCAAGTGCTTGAGGACATGGCGCTGGCTCGAGGCGTCAAGCGTTCGGGCGGGCGGTTTCGGGTGTTGAACGGCGCGAACGCGGTCACGACGCGGATGTACGGGAGCGCTTCGGAAGCCTTCGCGGGCTACGCCAAGAACGTTTATCCAGCGTTCGGCGGGACACCGCTCGCGTTCGTCGCCGCGACCGTGTTCAATCTGGGGCTGTACGTCGCGCCGTGGATCTGGCTGATCTCAACCTGGCGGCTCGAGGCTGGCTTCCAGGCTGGGCTGTGCGTGCTGTTCAGTCTGGTGGCTCGAGCAATTTCCGACCTACGCGCTGGGTACGACCTGCGATTCACCGCGTTGCACCCTATCTCGGTGCTGGTCTGGGCGTACATCGGCGCGGTCTCGATGCGCGGCTTTATGACCGGCAAGGTCTCGTGGAAGGGGCGTTCGTACGATTTGCGCCGACCCAAACCGTGAGTAGACTCCAGACCATGAACCCGCACCGACGGACGACCCTGGCAGCGCTCCAGCTTCCCCTCGAGACCGCATGACCGTGCGTTCGGCCGTGGTAGTCGGGGCAGGCGTCGGCGGGCTGGCGGCGGCGATTCGCCTCGCCGCGCGGGGCTGGCGGGTCACGGTCTTTGAGCGATTAGAAAACGTGGGTGGAAAGCTGAATCTCTTGGTGGACGGCGGCTTTCGTTTCGACACCGGTCCCAGTCTGGTGACGCTGCCGTGGGTCTTCGAGGAGCTGTTCGCGGCGGCCGGGGAGCGCCTGTCCGATCACCTCGAGCTGATCCGCCTGGAACCTGTCTGCCGCTACGTCTACCCGGACGGGTCCGGGTTCGATGCTAGCGCCGACCTGCCGACGATGATGTACAACTTGGAAGCCTTCAGTCCCGGCGCGGGCGAGGACTTCAACGCCTTCTTCGGTCACGCCGCTCGAGCCTGGCGTGGCAGTCGCAAACCATTCCTGGAAAGTGCTATTTCTGGTCCCTGGGATTTCTTGCGGGACGGCCTGCCGTGGGCTGACCTGACGGCGCTGCTGCCGTTCCCGACATTACACGGATTGGCAGGACGTTTCTTCAAAAACCCGAAAATGCAACAGTTTGTCGGGCGCTACGCGACCTACACCGGCAGCAGCCCGTACCGCGCCCCCGGCACGCTCAGCACCGTGCTGTACAGCGAGTACGCTTACGGCGCGTGGTACGTGCGCGGCGGCTTGTACCGGATCGCCGAGGCGCTCGAGGCAGTCGCTCGGAAGCTTGGTGTGAGATTTGAATTTGGCGCGAACGTCACGAAGATTCTGCTGGCGGACGCTCCGGCGCAAGACCGTACCCCTCGAGCGGTGTCGGGCGTCCAGCTCGAGGATGGGCGTTCGTTTCCGGCGGACGCGGTGATCTGCAACGCCGACGCCGCCACGCTCTACGGGGAGTTATTGCCCGCCACACTGGACCCACGCTCAAAAAAGTTAGAGCCTTCGATTTCCGGGTTTGTGATGATGCTCGGGCTGTCAGGGGAGACGCCGGGTTTGGCGCATCACAACATCTTCTTTTCCAAGGATTACCGCTCGGAGTTCAAGCAGATCTTCGACGACCTCCGCCCGGCGTCCGATCCGACAATCTACGTCTGCGTCTCGAGCAAATCTGATCTCACCCAAGCCCCGCCGGGTCATGAAAACTGGTTCGTGCTGGTCAACGCCCCGCCGACCGGCGGCACAGATTGGACGCGGGAAGCCGAACCCTACGCGGCTCGAGTGCTGGACATCCTGGCGGAACGCGGTCACGATATCCGCCCCCGGATTCGCGTGCAACACCTGATGACCCCGAGCGATCTAGAGACGCGCTACCAGACCTTTCGTGGCGGCATTTACGGCACGAGTTCCAACGGCATCAGCAGCGCCTTTCTGCGCCCGCAGAACCGTTCCAAGACGGTGCGCGGCTTGTATCTCGCGTCGGGCAGCGCCCACCCAGGGGGTGGTTTACCGCTGGTAATGATGAGCGGCAAGCTGGCGGTCAGCGCGATCTTTGAGGATTTCAAGGATTGATTGTAGGTCGCTGGTACGCCAGTCCGCCTATTGGGTCTCCATGAGGACGCTGATATAACGGCGACCATGAACGACCTCTCCAGCATCCTCGAGCGCTTCGGTGTAAGCGGCTCAAAACTTGAACCGCTCGGGGACACCCAGAACGTCAACAGTCGTGTGACGACCGCCACGGGTGAGCGATTCCTGCTGCGGCAGCACCGGACAGTCTCGCATACCGTCGCAGCGCTCGAGTCGGAGCTGATCCTACTCCAATACCTGTACACTCACGGTCTCGAGGGGCAACGACCCGTACCGCTCGCCACCGGAAACTTCGTGCTGGTGGACGGCTCAAAACGCTTCTCGTTACTGACTTGGCTCGAGGGTGAGGTACTCGAAAGTTTGAACGATGCCCAAGCCGAGGCGGTTGGCGGGCTGATGGCTGGGTTTCATCTTGCAGCGCGAGACTTTTCACCGCCCGCCGGATTCGAGCGCCTGTATTACGATCAGGATTACTTCGAGCGTGAGCTGAACGTGTTACGTGGCATAGATTGGCTGCACGACGACTTGCCGCTCTTGGAACGCGCCATGACTCGAGCCAAAACGGGGTTCGCGGACCCGGCCGGGTGGCGGTTGATTCACGCCGGTCTGCACCCCGGCAACCTGATCTTGGAGCGGTTCCAGAGTTTCGGCAATTGATTTCGACCGTTGCGGTTTCGGACCGGTCGCCTTCGACCTCGCCACCACCCTGGGCTACCTTGAAGGAACTCAACGAGACGCCTTTCTGCGAGGGTACGCCGCCGTGACACCGGTACCCGCCGATTTTGAAAACGTGAGTCATCTGTACACGCTGGCCGAGTGGTTGACGAACCTGGCGTTTCTGGCCTCGCGCCCCCAAGAGCGTGCGTTCGTGGACGGGGTGATGCTGCCAGGACTAAGAGTGGAACTGCCGAAGCTGCTCGAGCGGTGAACGATAGAGCCTCGAAACGCAACCCCTGAGGTTACTGAGTTCGGCAGGGTCAGCTTCACGTTGCGCGGCAATCAACTGCGTCTGTGACACAAACATATTGTGGCCGAATCGTGGGGTTATCAGTAGTGCATCGGTTCGATACGTCATTTGGGTTACGCACAAATTGGGCGGGTCGCGGTACACTCTTAGCACTGGGGGCGACATGGTTTCGACAGGGGTCGCTGAAGGTGTGGTTGCGAGCCGAGGTGGGCTGGCCTCGTTAAAAAGCCCAAACGCCTTAACTGGCAACGTTTCTAAGTTCGCTCCTGCGAACAACACGCTAGCCTTCGCTGCTTAATCCCAGCGAGAGCCGCTCTAAGACCCGGCAGTTGGTTTTAGACCCGCTTAACTAAAGACTGCTAGCCCCCGCAATGCCTCATAGCGAGTGGGCGAAACCAATGAGGATGGGTCCGTGGAAAGCCTGTCTCCCGGCGCGCCAAGGACCGACATTGAAATGAGAGGCTACGCTCGTAGACGCCCGCTGGATCGGTTTTTGGACGGCAGTTCGATTCTGCCCGCTTCCACCAGAAGAACGCCAAGGTCACCCACCTTGGCGTTCCATCTTTTCGCCTGTCCCTCGAGTCAACTCGAGGTTGTTCACTTCAGTTCGTCTGAGTGCTCGAGCCGCTCATTCTCGGTTCGCGTTCCTCGATGACCCCGAAGCTGGCCTCGTAGTGGGCCACGTTTTCCTGGAGCGCACGCAGGAACGCTTTGGCGTGCTGCGGGCTGGTCAGCAACCGGGACACGACCTGCGCGGGTTGATTCGGTAGGGACAGTGCGAAATCGAACACGAACTCGTTGCCGGTGTGTGACACGACCGCCAGGTTGCTGTACTTGCCCTGACCCGTCTCTGGGCTGATCTCGAGCCTGAAATCTTCGTTCACGGTTCACCTCGGCTTCGTGTGAGGACGGAGATCAGGCTTGCGCGGCTTCCTCGAGTTTCGGTAGATATTTTTTGAGCTGAAACCGGACCCGTCCCAGGTTCTGACTGGAATCAATCGTGGCCAGCACGCTCGCCTGACCAACCGGAGCCAGCAGCACCGGGCCCTCTTCAAATTCCACCATGACCTGACTGACCTCGCCCTTGCCGAAGAACTCGCTCAACGCCTGACTGGCGGCCAGGCTCGAGGTGGCCACGCCGCCCAGGAAGTCCAGATCTATGCTCTGACCGGGCGCGGTGGCGCTCTCGATGACGAAGCCGTCGTTGCTGACGAGGGCGACACTGGTGATGCCCTTGATGCCGACCACTTCTTCCAACAAGCCTCGTAAGTCCATGCCCCATCCTAGCCGCTCCGAGGTGAGGCGAGCGTGCGAAACCCTCGGGGCGGCCTCGGGAATGGCGACTATTTGTGAATTCCTACTGCTAGAGACTATTTATTTCAGGCGTTCACGGCTCGAGTAGTGGGACCAACTTCAAGGCCAGTCGCGCCATTTCCACCTGCAAGTTCCGGGCATCCGCGCCGCGCTGCACGGCTACCGTCAGCGAGTGATCGTTGCCGACGCGGATGGAGATGATCTCGAAGTTGTCCGTGGTGAAGCTCCAGCGAAACAGTTTGCCACCGCCCAAGTTCTTGCTGGCGGCGCTGCTGCTGCGGATCAGGCTGGCGGTTTCGGCCGCCAGGCTCGGCGCGGCGATCTGCGTGCCGCCGACCGATTCGATCTCCAGACCGTCGTCACTCACCAGGACCGCCGTCAGCACGTGCGGCATGGTTTCCAGCGTCTCGAGCCAGCGGGCCATTAGCTGAGGATTCCCTTCAGTGAACGAATCGCTTCGTTAGAGAGCAACCTGGCTTTCCCCAGGTTTCCCTTGGGTTCCATCACCAGCGTCAGAAAGAAATCGGTGGTCAGCGGACGGATGTAGCCGGTCAGCTTCTCCGACTGAATGATGATCTCACCGACCGCGCCAGAGTCCAGCACAGTCGTGTACGCGTTGCTGCTGCTTTTCAAGAGATTCGCGTTCTCCGCGACGATATTGGCCAGCGAAACCCGAGCGTCGGCGGGGAACTGTTCCACCAAGAGGCCGTCCATGCCGCCGATGGCCGCCCCGAGCGCACCGTCGGTATTCGAGACAAGCTGTGAGAGAATTTGATCGAGTTCCACGTTGGGTTCACTCTACAACGGCTTGGAAGCCTCACCCTGGCAAACTCGGACACGGGCCTTCCGACCCTCGAGCTGTGCGACTTACCTTCCCTCCAGCGCCGCCCAACCCGCCCGTTGGTGCTGCGTCGCCGTTTCTCTGGCCACGGCCGCCCTGGCGTTCTGCCCCAGCCCCTCGAGGGCGCGGGCGTGCTTGAACCAGTTGTACGGGCTGCGCGGGCGCACGCCGATTCGTTCCGCGATCATGGACTGGGAGAGGGCGTATTGCCCGCTTCGCAGCGCGGCCTCGATCAGGGTTTTCAGCACCACGTCGCGCTGCGCGTGACTGCCGCCGAACTCGTGCAGGCGGCGACGAATCGGGTAGAGCAAAGCCACGGATGCCGCGTAATTCCCGCGTCCAAACTCGAGTAGGGCTTTGCAGACGGGTAGCCCAATCTCTCGAGTCATCCGGGCGTTGCTGATGCGCTGCGGGGGTGCGCCCTCCAGCCAGCGCTCGCGGCTCACGATCAAGGTCACGGCGTCCGCCTCCTGGCCCGCTCCGACGAACGACATGACCATGTGCATGTCGTTGAAAGCGTAGAAGGCGGGTTCGATCTTGCGCTTCCAGATCGCCGCCTGTCGCCGGAAGCGTTCCACTTCCACGCGCCCCTCTAGCAGCATTCGCCAACACAGGGCGCTGGCGTCCAGCAATTCCAACGCGGACTCTCCCTTTTCTTCGGTAAACAGAACAGCGTCGTTGATCGCCAAGGCGCGACTGTCGTCACCCAATTCCAGGGCGAACAGCGCGTAATGCCACCAGTTGTGCAAGTTAAAATAATTTCCAACCGTCCAATCAGCCAACCTCGAGTCGAAAAACCGGGTTCCGTCACCGAAGCGGCCCTGCTCTTCAAACGTGTGCGCTACGGCGTGAATGCCCCAGACATCCTTTGGGTCGCGCTCCACGGCGCTGAGACCCACCTCGAGGGCGCGGTCGTGCTGATGGGTCTCCTCCAGCCCGAAGGCGTACATGCCCAAGAGGTTGCTGTGATGCGGGTCGTCCGGCGTCCACGCGTGCAGTGCCGCACCGATGCGGTCGCGCAACAGGAGCGCGTCGCCGGTGAAGAAATCAATCTGATGCCCAACCACGAGCGCCAAGAGATCCCTGGGGTGCGCGATGGAGATACCTTCCAGAATCGCACTCGTCGCCGCGAAATCCCCGTTCAGAAAAGCATCGGCGGCCCTCAGGTGCAACCGCTCCCGCTCTAAGAGTTTGGATTGATCCACCCGCGCCAGGTACGCGTCCAGGTTGGCTCGAGCTTGGTGGGCCGCGACTGGTTCCGTACCCAGTACGCCGATATAACCCTTGAACGCCTGCCCGAGCGCGAAATTCGGGTCGGATAACAGCGCGTCGTTTATATTGGCTTCGATGTTGCCGCGAAAATGCACGAAGCAGTCCAGCGCCGCCTCCAAGGACCGCACGGCCCCCGCGTCCCCGGCTGTCGTCTGATATCCCCAGGTGTCCGTCTGCATCGAACCTCCTTCGACCCGTGACCCGCGATTGGCTCGAGTATAACGAGCGCGTCCCCGCTGAAAAAGTGGGCTGAAAAGGTGTGCTGACAGGCTCTCAGCGGACTCACGTGACTTTGTTACGCTGAACCGATCATGAAAATCGTTCGCTTTATCGCCGAAGCCTTTTCCAAACAACCGATGTGGGGGTCTTTAGAGGGCGAGACCGTGTACGGCATCTCCCTGCCAACGATGGGCCGCACCGGGCAGAGCTGGCGGCGCAGCAACCTGAAGATGCTGCCGCCCGCTGACCCCAGCAAAATCGTCTGCGTCGGCAAGAATTACGCCGCGCACGCCGCCGAGATGGGCGGCGAGGTTCCCCCGGAGCCGGGGTTGTTCCTGAAGGGCCCAAACACGCTGACGCACACTGGCGACACGGTTCCCTACCCAGCTTGGTCAGAAAACTTTCATTTCGAGGGTGAGCTGGGCTTGGTGCTACGAAGCAAGGCGCACAACGTCACCCCGGAGAAGGCGCTGGATCATGTACTGGGCTACACCTGCGCCTTGGACCTGACGGCCCGCGACAAACAGAAATCCGACCTGCAATGGTTTCGCGCCAAGGGAGCCGACAAATTCTTGCCGTTCGGACCGCACCTGGAAACGGTGCTGGACCCGCAGAACACGAGCGTCACGACTCGAGTCAACGGGGAGGTCAAGCAGCAGAGCGGTACCGATAAGATGATTTACAGCGTCGCGTACACGATCAGTTACGTCTCCAAGTTCATGACCCTTGAGGCGGGCGATGTCATCATCACCGGCACGCCGGACGGCGTGGGGCCACTCCAACCCGGCGACCGGGTAGAAGTGGAAATTGACGGCATCGGCACTTTGGAAACGCACATCGGAAACCGCGCCTAACTCGAGTTGGGATTGATCTCGCCCCGCCCGGTCACACCTCGAGACCCGATCCCACATCCCAGGTTCCGAAGTCACAACACCCCATCGCGGTAAACTGATGCCCGATGACCGCCGACATTCACACGGTTGATTTGGAGCTGATGGGCGCGGCGGGCGTCGTCGCGTCCTACGTCATCTCCTCCTCGGATGGGCTGATCGTCGTGGATTGCGGACCCGGCAGCACGCTCGAGAATCTTTACACCGGCGTGACCCGGCTCGGGTTTCAACCCGGCGAAATTCGGCACTTGCTGTTGACGCACATTCACCTCGATCACGCGGGCGGCGCGGGCAGGCTGGCGCGGGAAACTGGCGCAAACGTCTACGTGCATCGCCACGGCGCGCCTCACCTGCTGCGCCCGGAACGGTTGATGGAGAGCGCCACGCGGATTTACGGTCCGCTGATGGAAACGCTCTGGGGCGCGTTTGAACCCGTGCCGGAAGCGCAGCTTCAAATCCTGAACGGTGGTGAGACCTTGCAGATCGGTGATCTCGAGCTGGAAGCGGTTTACACGCCCGGACACGCGATTCATCACCTGACCTACGGGTTGGATGGTCAGGTCTTCTGCGGCGATGTCGGCGGCGTGCGCTTGCAGGGCGCTGAGTACGTGATCGCTCCGACCCCGCCGCCGGACATTGACCTGGATGCCTGGCGGGAGAGCCTGAGCAAACTTCGCGCCCTCGAGCCACGCTGCCTGTACCCGACGCACTTCGGAGCGCACGAGGATGTAAGGCTTCACCTCACCAATTTGGAGCGTAGCCTGGACCAGCTCGAGGCGATCTCACTGGAAACGATGCGAGCGGGCGGGGACCGTGACGCCATCGCCAAAAATATCGAAGCGATGGCGGTCACTGAAATTCAGGACCGCGCCCTCGAGATGAAGTATTCGCTCTCTACGCCGTACACGATGGCGGCGGACGGTCTGATGCGCTACTGGACGAAGCGCCACCCCGAAGCGCTGACCGCATGACCCCGAGTCCAACTGACCTGGAACGCCTCCTGGAAACGGGCTTCGGTGCGACCGGGCAATCGCTGTCGGAAAAGCTACTGAGCGTCGAATCGCGCCTGCCCGCGCCGCTCGTGACGCAACTTCGCGCCGTGTTCGCCACCGCCCGCCAACTCGAGACGGGTGGCACGGTGGATGTCAGCAGTTACCGCCGGATGCTGGAATCCAGCGCCGAACAGCTCGAGTTGCTGGCAATTCCTAAACCGAAACTTGAAACCCACCAAGCGGTCACACCGACACCCGCCCCCGCAACGCCGGTGCGACGCCTCGGCTCCACCCCCAGAGCGCCCGCTCCCTCGAGGCTGCGGGTTTGGCTGTACAACACGCGCCAAGGCATCCCGAAGCGGGCGTACAGCAGCAGTCGCACGTGGCGCGTCCCAGGCTCGGTGCTAGGCCTGCTGCTTGGAACCGGGGCGGGCTGGCTGCTCGCGGGGGTCGGCGGCGCGGTCGCCGGGGCGGTCGGGCTGGGCATCATCAGCTTTTTCGGTCTGTCCGAATCCGCGCTGGCTCGAGGCATGTGGGCGCAGACGAACGCGGTCGAAGGCTTGTTCGCCTTGCTGCGATTGCTGGGGCGGGCAGCCTTGGCGGTGCTGGTGATCGTCGCGGTCGGACTGGTCGTGTTCTTCGTGACGCGGTTCTGGAACGTGCGTTGAGCGCTGCCGCTCGACGGTGTTCTCGCGGGGCTGTTCACGACTGTAGCCAGCGGTCGGGCGAGACAGGCTCGAGACCCAGCGTTGACCGACCCTTACTCCGCAGGGGGTGACTCGAGCCGGTCAGGGTTTCGTGAAACTCACCAGTTGCGAGGTGCTGGTCTGCTTTCCTACAGCCGTGACGCTCTTGACCAATCCAACGCCCTTGACGAACCACGACGTGGACGTGTTCGTGGTGTTGATCGGCGTGTTCTTACCATTTAGCGTCATCGTCAGGTTCAACACGATCTTCTGCGAGACTTTCAACGCCGTGTACGTGCCCGCCGGAACCTTGACGGTCTCTTCTTTCAGGATCGTGCTTTCAATGCTGACGGTTCCGCTCTGCGCCATGTTCTGACCGCTCATGGAACTGGTGATCTTGACCTTGTACGAGTACGTCCAGCCGCCACCGACGATCCATTGCGCGGCGGGCGGAAAGGCGGCTCCGCTGTGGGACAGGGTCTCCACCTTGATGTTGGCTGCGCCGCTCAGTGTGGCGTACCGGGTTTGCACCAAGCTGCCATCGGCGGCGCAGTCAATCGTGTTCTGGATTTTCAGCTTTCCGAAATCGTTCTCCACGGTAAAGCCCAAAGCATCGCCGCTGAGAATCCGTTGCGTGTACTGCGAGCTGCTAAACCCGGAGTTCTCGAAAACCCAGGTGGTCTTGGGAGTGGACGGGTAATACGGGTGATTGCAAGCGGCGACCGCAGTCGCACTGAGGAAGCTCGAGCCGAGGGAAAGTGCCAGCGCGCAGATGGCGAGGAGTTTCATGGCTTCACCCTAGCGCAAAGCCAGGCAAAGAATCTGAAACTGCCAGCTCTACTGAGTTCGGCTCTACTAAGTTCGGCTCTACTAAGTTCGGCATAGTCAAGTTAACGTTTGAAGATAATCGAGTGCGTCTATGAGGCAAACGTGGGTCAGCCGAAGCGTGCCGTTATCAGTAGCGTCCTCGAGCGGCTGAACGTCTGACATGAGCTAGACTGCCCGCATGACGATTCCTGAAATCCTCGAGCGGAAACGCGACGGGGCAGAGCACACTCGGGCTGAACTCGAGGCGCTGGTTTTGGGCTTCACCCGTGGTGAAGTTCCCGATTACCAGGTCGCCGCGTGGTTGATGGCGGTCTTCCTGCGGGGCATGACCGCTCAGGAAACGGCGCTCTTGACGCAGGTCATGGCGGCCTCCGGCGAACAGTTGGATTTGAGTTCCTTGCCGCGCACCGTGGACAAGCACAGCACGGGCGGCGTCGGCGACAAGACCAGTCTTGTACTGACGCCGATCCTGGCCGCCTGCGGTTTGACGGTCGCCAAGATGAGCGGGCGCGGTCTGTCCCACACGGGCGGCACGATAGACAAGCTGGAGAGCATTCCCGGCTGGAACCCGGAACTCGAGGAGGCGGCGTTTCTGCGTCAAGCCCAGGGGATCGGGTTGGTGCTGGTCGGGCAGAGCAAGAACCTGGCTCCCGCCGACGGACTGCTGTACGCGCTCCGCGACGTGACCGGGACCGTGCCGAGTGTGGCGCTGATCGCCTCGAGCATCATGAGTAAAAAGCTGGCCAGCGGTTCCGAGACGATTGTGCTGGACGTGAAAGTCGGCGCGGGCGCGTTCATGAAAACCTTGGAGGCGGGACGCGAACTGGCTCGAGCCATGTTGGAGATTGGAAAGAACAGTCGGCGCAATGTGCGGGCCGTGCTGACCGACATGGACGCGCCGCTGGGTCGCATGGCGGGGAACGCTTTGGAAGTCAGGGAGGCCCTGGAAACGCTGCACAACCGTGGCGAGACTGACCTTAGGGAACTCTGCCTGGCATTGGCGGAGGAGGCGCTGCTCGCCATGTCGTACACCCCCGAAGACGCGCTGCGCCTGCCACGAGAAGCCTTGGAATCCGGTCGCGCCCTCGAGAAATTTCGCGCCTTCGTCGTGGCGCAAGGCGGCGATGGTAGGTATGTGGACGACCCTGGGAAGCTGAATGTGGCCTCGAGTTTGGAGATTGTCACGGTCTCATTTGATGGTTTCGTCGAAAAGCTGGACGCGCTCTCCGTCGGGAAAGCGGTGCTGGCCCTGGGTGGTGGCCGCGAGCAGAAGGGCGAGGCGATAGATCACGCGGTCGGGGTGGAACTGCACCTGAAACCTGGCGATGCGGCCAGGGCGGGACAGCCGTTCGCCACGCTGTATCACAACGGGCGCGGTCTGGAAACCGCCACGAGTTTACTGAAGAACGCCCTGACGCTCTCGAGTGCTGCCGTCAAAGCCAGCCCACTGATCTTGGAGCGGATGGCGTGAAAGTCAGTTCCTGGAGGAACCTATGAAGCTGTACAACGTGCTATTCGTAATCGTGCTGGTCCTGGCTGCCGTGTTTGCCTTCGCCAACGCCAGCACCATGTTGCGTCCCACGGCGGTCGTGATTCCGTTCGTTGGCACGCAGATCGTGCAACTGCGACTCTGGGGCACGGTTGGGTTCCTGGGACTGGCCGCGGTTTACAGCCTGCTCTGGTATTTCAGCAGCACCCGGCAACGCGCCAAGAGTGCCGACACCCTGCAAAAGCTCGAGGAGATGCGGCGCACGCTGGACGAACGCGAGGCGACGCGTTTCTCCAACCTACAAACGCAATTAGAAAGTCAGTTCGCGCAAGTTCTGTCGCGCCTTGAGCCGGGCGCAACGGCTGCCCCAAAAGGCGGGTTTCTGTCGCGTCTGACCGGAACGTCCACGCCAAACCCCGCGCCCGTAACCGCTGGAGCCACACCCGCCACCTTAGAAACTCTGGTTTTGCGCATTGAAAAAGTGCGCGACGAACTGGCCGCCGACATCGCCGCTAGCGAGCACGAGATCTTGCAGGCGCTCGAGGTCATGAAAGACCAGCCGCGCTGACGCCTCGTGTAACTGGCTGAATTGAAACCCGGCTCGAGATTGCTGCTGCCTGAACATCACCGTTGCCACTCGAGTCTAGCGGGTACTGGTCTGGCTGAGGTTCCTGGCGCGGCGTCACCGCTCGCAACTTTCCCTGCGCTAGACTCGTAGTGACCCTATGCGCGAAGAGACTCCGAAACCCCCTGCCAACTCGTGGATACCGCTGGGTATTTTCCTGCTGGTGATGCTGTTCACCCCGCTCGGGCGCGTCTGGGGGCTGGCGGTCATCGTCGTTGGGGCACTGATCTGGCTGAAACGCGTACCACTCCAAACCGGGCTGCTCTGGGCGGGCGTCGCCTTTGCGGGCGGCGTGCTGAGCGCCGGATCGTGGTCACCGACGACGCTCGCGCCAAACTTCCGCGAGGAACCGCGCGACGAGCAAAGCCTGCCAGCCAATTTCAAGCGGCTCGAGGTGACGACGTTCGACGGTTTCGTGCGAGTCACGGCTCGTTCTGGACTGTCACGGGTGAGGTTTGAGCGGAAAGGCGGCGCGACGGTTTCGTTGGAGCAGCACGGCGATACGGTCACGATCAACACGCGGCGTCCATTCTTTAGCTTCAGCAGCGGTGTCAACGTCACGCTGGAAGTCCCAGAGGGCTTGGAAATCGTCGTGCGGACCAGCAACGGCTTCGTGGAACTTCAGGGTCGGGCGCAGGGGGCTGACCTGAAAACCAGCAATGACCGCATCAGCCTGCGAGACGCTGGGACGATCAATGCCCGCTTGGAGACCAGCAACGACGCGATCACCGTGGAACGCGCTTCCGGTACACTCTGGGCCCACACCAGCAACGGGGCCGTGCGCGTCTTCGACTCGAGCCTGTCCTTGGACACGGAAACCAGCAACGCGGGTATCAGCCTGGAACGCGTGACGCTCACCAACAACACCAAGAGCCGCGCCGAAACCAGTAACGGCAATATCACCGTGACTGGTTTGACCGCCCCGAGCGGACTGCTGATCCGCGGCTCCACCAGCAACGCCAGGGTGGACGTGAACGCGCCAGGTTTGGACGTGCGGGTCGAGGACACGAAGTTCGAGGCACGCAAAAATGGGTTTGGCACGGCGGAACTGGAGTTGCAGACCAGCAATGATCGCGTCACCGTGCGCCCTTAAACTTTTGCTCGAGCGATGAAACCTACTGAGTTTGGCATGGTTAGATCCCTGTTTTAGAGCGGAAAAATGCGTCTGTGACGCAAACGTGAGGTAGCCGAATCATGCCGTTATCAGTAGCGTTGAAGCTGCTTGGTCGGCCAACCTCGAGCGTGACTTGATAATTGCGGAATCAGCTCACACGAACGGCACGGCAATGTCGAACGCGGATTGATCCGGGCGGAGGCTGTCCCAGGGCGCTTCCTCGAAATACACCTCACGACCGCCCACGCCAGTCTGCCCACGCTCGCGCATGTACGTGAACAGCGCGTCGTAGCCCTGCATCAACTCTGGGCCATCCACCGAACCTCGAGTCATGACGATGAACGCCTCTTCGTGGGCTGAATCAACCCGAATTCTGACCTCACCGGAAGGCTCGAGCGAACCGATGAACGGCACGCCCGCCTCGGCGGGACCATCCGAATCCGCGTCCACCCTCCCGTGATAAATCACGAACGGCGCACCGCTCGGTTGCGCTCCAGCCGCCGCCAGCAACCGGAACAAGGTTGAATGCGCCTCGGGAATAAACTGCCCAATCCCATCCTTGAAGACATGACGTTGAATCGTGGCGATTTTCTGCTCTGGAACGCTGCGGGTCTTGATCTCGAACATCGGCTTTCCTTTCCCCTCGAGCGGATTGAGTTTCGCCTCGAGGAACAACACCAAATTGCGTCCTTCACGCATGTGCGCTTCCACTTCGTGCCAGTACGCGACCAACTCGGAGGCTGCCGATTGACCATCAAGCTCGAGCAACCTGGCAATCCGGTTCAAAGGCATCTCGAGTTGCCGCAACCAAGCGATCAATTGCGCCCGCTCGAGTTGATCGGCGGCGTAATACCGATAGCCCGATTGCGGATCGGTGAAACGCGGCTCGAGCAGTCCGAGCGCGTCGTACAGACGCAAGGCTTTTTGCGTGAGTTGCGTTTGACGGGCGAACTCGCCGATGGTCACGTGATCGGTTGAACGTGTCTCGTTCATGGGTTCAGTTTGGGGTTTGACCAAGGGGCAAAGTCAAGGGGACGCTGGGAGCAAGAAACCACCGCGAGACCTCGACCGGCGTCTAAGTTCGCTCAAAAACAGCCCGGACACGGGCTGGTTGCGAATTGATCTGCGTCTCGAGATGTGAACGTGTCGGCCGACTCGAGTGGCGGGGTGTCGGGTAACGCTGGGCACGTGTCGCACGACCCCACCGTCAGCTTCGCTGCCACCTCCCCTGCGAAGTAGGGGCGGACAAAAGCTCGAGGCTTGCAAGTTGCTATGCTGCAAGCGAGAACCAATGAGTAAGCGTGTATTGAGTCGAACCTCGCCCTACGAAAACCGTGTCCGGCTCGAGCGTTCGCTGTCATCTCGTAGGCGTGTTCTGATCGCTAGAATGTTTTACCAATCCACCTGAGACCGGTACAACTGACTCTCCTCCCAATTCCCTGCCTAGTTGACTCGAGCCTGCCCGCAATGCTACGTTTTCAGGCGTGAGTCAGACCCGCAGCAACACGACGACCATTTAGCGGCAGGCGAATCTCGTCTGTCGCTCCCGCCTTGTGGCGGGTTTTTTATTGCAAACCAGCCAAGAGGAGACCCATGAAATTAGCAGTTGTCGGAGCCAGCGGCGCAGTCGGACATGAACTCCTGAGCGTTTTGGAGAACTCGAGCCTGAAATTTGATGAATTGCGGCTGTACGCCAGCCCGCGCAGCGCGGGGACGGAGCTGACGTGTCGCGGTCAGAAGCTGACGGTGGAAGTCATGCCGGAGGGCGCGATAGAGGCGGACGTGATCCTGGCGAGCGCGGGCGGCAGCATCTCCAAGGCGCAGGCTCCGGTTTGGGTGGCGGCGGGCGCTGTTGTGATTGACAATTCTTCGGCGTTTCGGTACGACGACGCGATTGCGCTGATTGTCCCGGAGATCAACGGTGACGTGCTGCTCGAGGCTGACTGGAGCAAGGGCGGCATCATCGCCAATCCGAACTGCACAACTGCGATTCTGGTCATGGCATTGGAGCCGCTCCACAAGGCATTTGCTATTAAACGCGCAATTGTCAGCACCTATCAGGCGACGAGCGGCGCGGGCGCGAAGGGCATGACGGAGTTGGAACAGCAAACCCGCAATCTATTGGCGGGAAAACCTGTCCAGCACGAGGTCTTCGTGCATCCGATCCCGTTCAACCTGATCCCGCACATTGATAGCTTCCAGGCGAACGGGTACACCAAAGAGGAGATGAAGGTCGTCTGGGAGACGCACAAGATCATGCGTGCCCCAGAGATCAAGTTGAGCTGCACCGCCGTTCGCATTCCAACGATGCGCGCCCACAGCGAAGCGATCACCTTGGAACTGGAGCGTCCCGCCACCCCGGAAGCCGCTCGAGCCTTGTTGCAGGGCGCGCCCGGTGTGGACGTGGTGGACGACCCGGCGCATAACTTGTACCCAATGCCACTGACCGCCAGCGGCAAAGGCAACGTGGAAGTCGGACGCATTCGCCAGAGCCTCGTGTTCGACGGTGGACTGGACCTGTTCGTGTCCGGCGATCAACTTCTGAAGGGCGCGGCATTGAACGCCGTGCAGATCGCCGAGTACTTGCAGCAACACGCCAAGATCTAATGTTCTCGAGCGGGACACAGCGCTTGTGACCCGCCTTTCTGATTGGAGCCAGCCGTGATCTCCGCCGCTCACTTCGCACTCGTTCTGTTCGTCGTCATCAACTGGGGACTGAGCTTCGTGGTGATTCACCTGGGCTTGAACGGTGTGCCGCCGTTGCTGCTGGCAACACTCCGATTCGCGTTGGCGGCGTTCCCGCTCGGGCTGTTCGTGCCGCGCCCGAAGGTCGCCTGGGGCTGGCTCGCGGCGTATGGGGTTTGCACGGGCGTGATTCAGTTCGGCGTGGCGTTCACGGCCATGAGCCTTGGGATGGGGGCTGGCCTGGCATCGCTGGTGATTCAGATGCAAGCCTTTTTCACGGTGCTGCTCTCAGGGTTGCTTTTTACAGAGCGAGTCCAGTGGAATCAGTGGCTCGGGCTGGGAATCGCGTTTTCTGGGGTCGCGTTGATCGGCGCGGCGGGCGACAGGAGCGCGACCCTGCCCGCGCTGGGCTTAATGCTGGTCGCCGCCCTGGGCTGGGCGCTCGCCAACCTGGTCGTGAAACGCGTCTCCTCGAGCCAGTCTGAAATCAACATCTTTGCCTTCGTGGTTCACGGCAACGTCTACGCACCGCTACCACTCCTGCTGCTGTCCCTGTTGCTCGAGGGGGGCAGCCGGGATTGGTTGGCGTTGACGCACCTGAGCCTGACCTCAGGGTTGAGCGTCGTGTACCTGGCGTTTATTGCGACTGTGGCGTGCTTCGGTGCCTGGGCGTGGCTGATCGCTCGGTACGGTGCGGCGACGGTCGCGCCGTTTAGCCTATTGGTTCCGGTTTTCGGCCTGGTTTCATCGGGGTTGATTCTGGGAGAACATTTCGATGCGATAAAACTCCTCGCGGCGGCGCTCGTGGTGCTGGGCTTGCTGGTCAACGTCTTCGGGGTGAATCTCTCGAGAAGGCTGATTGCGGCGCGCTCAGCCTGACTCGAAGAAATCTAGCTTGCCCAAGAATATGGTTTAACCGAATTGTGCCGACATCAGAATTATGGAGGACAGTGTGAGTGAAGATCAAACCAGCATCCGGTACGGGCAGTACCTCAGCGCCCTCACCCTCGAGGCAGCCATCGCTGATCTGCGAGAAGCTCTGACTGACGGTCAGGACACGTTTCTGTACCTCGAGGACGACCTGCTGGAAAGGCCGCTCGGAACAGGCAAGTGGACGCCGAAGGAAACCGTCGGGCATCTGATTGACAGCGCGGGCAACAACTGGCAGCGCTTCGTGCGGGCGCAGATTCCGGCGCACCTGACCGACGGTGTGCTGATTTCACCGGGCTACGCGCAGAACGAATGGGTCGCGCTGCAACGCTATAACGAGCGTGACCGCTTGGACCTGATCGAACTCTGGGCGGCGCTAAACGAACAGATCTTGCACATCATGGAGGGCGTGAACCCGGAGAGCCTGCAAACCCCGTGCATTGTCGGAGGCGGCTCACCGATGACGCTCAAAGCGATGATGATGGATTACGTCGGACACCTGAAACATCATCTGGAGCAACTGCCCGAAGCCGAGGAACCCGCGTGATCGTCATGAAATTTGGTGGGACGCTCATGGGCGGTACCGACGCCATTCGTCACAGCGCCTCCTTGGTCGCCTCGAGCATCAACTCCGGTGAGCGCGTCGTGGTCGTTCCGAGCGCCATGAGTGGCGTGACCGATCAACTCCTGAAGATCGCCGCGAGCGCCGAGAGCGGTGAGATCGCCTTCGCCAACGACGAGATCGCGGGCATTCAATCCCGTCACCTCGAGACGGCGACGGCGTTGGGGGCAACAGCCGATTCCGAAACGCTCCAGAAACTCGAGGGAATGTTTGAGTCCCTGCGCCAGACCGTGAACGGGATTTACTTGCTGCGCGAACTCAGTAAGCGCAGCCGTGACCTGATCGTGTCCTTCGGGGAACGCCTCAGCGCACCACTGATGACCGCCGCCTTGAACACGTTGGGCGTACAGGCGCAGGATTTGACCGGGGGACAGGCGGGCATCCTGACGAACTCCAATTTTGGCAACGCTCGCCCACTGCCAGAAACCTACGAACGCATCCCACAGCGACTCGAGGGGCTGTTCCAGCGGGGCTTGACGCCGGTCGTGACCGGTTTTATCGGCGAAACCGAGCAGGGCGCGATCACCACCCTCGGGCGGGGCGGCAGCGATTACACCGCGACGATCATCGGCGCGGCATTGAACGCCGACGAGGTTTGGACTTGGAAAGACGTGGACGGCGTGATGACGACCGATCCGCGCATCGTCCCGGAAGCGCAAAACCTGGAGCACCTGAGCTACGCCGAGATCATGGAGATGGCGTACTTCGGCGCGAAGGTCCTGCACCCGCTGGCGGTCACGCCCCTTCAGGAGCGCGGGATTCCGCTGCGCGTGAAAAGCGCCGCCGATCCGAGCTTCGCCGGAACGCTGGTCACCGCTGAACCTCGAGCCTTAAAAAACGTCGTGAAAGCCGTGACTGCCGTGCGAAACGCCTGCATCATTGACATCGCCGGTGCGGGCATGGTCGGCGCGGCGGACACCACCGCGCAAATCTTCGATGTGCTCGCGGCGCTGGACGTGAACGTCGTGATGATCTCGCAGTCCAGCAGCATGGCCAATATCTCCTTGGTGGTGCAACAACAGGACGGCAAGCGGGCGCTCGAGGCGCTGCAAAAGCAATTCTTGAACTCCGACATCGTTCGCACGATTGAGTTCTGGGAGGCGATCAGCGTCGATCGCGGTCGTCGGAGACGGGATGCGCGGGGCGCGGGGCGTCGCGGCGAAGCTGTTCAGTGCCGTGGCGAACGAGGGAATCAGCATTGACATGATCTCGCAGGGATCGTCAGAGTTGAATATTTCCTTGGCGATAGACGACGAGTTCACGCCGCAAGCCGTGAAAGCGATTCACGCCGCGTTTCATCTGGACAAGCTCGAGTCGTGAGGATGAATTCCAACCTCGAGCGGAAATTCAGGACTGCATTTCCCATTTGGTAGGATGATGCCATGACACAAATGCTTGAACGAGCCATGCAGCGGTTAAAAGAGCTACCGGAAGAAGCGCAAGACTCGATTGCCGAAAAGATTCTGCTCGAGATAGACGAAGCGCAGTGGGCAGCTTTATTTGATCGCCCCGAATCTCAGGCGGCGCTCGAGACTATGGCGGAAGAAGCGTTAAAAGAGCATCGAGCTGGGAAAACCAAGCCGCTCACCCCAGAAAACTTGTGAACTCGAGCGGTACACAAGTTTTCTGGCTGCTTTATCGCGGACTACCTTTAGAAGCCAGACAGCAAGCCCGGATCGCGTACGCGCTTTTCGCACAAAACTCGCAACATCCAAGTTTGCAATTCAAGCGCGTGCATCAGTCACGTCCATACGTTTCAGCTCGAGTGAGTGGCACGTACAGGGTCGTCGGAGTTCTGGAGGACGAATCCGTGATCTGGTTTTGGATTGGAACGCACTCTGCTTACGATAAGGTGTTGGCACGTCTATGAATTGGCTCGAGGCTGTGACAATGGAAGGCAAACTCATTCGTCTCGAGCCTCTGAATCCCATTCGGCACGCCTCGGAGATGTGGCCGTACTTTGAACCCAGGGTCATGGATTTCCTCGGGCGCGGCGACGCGGGCGTGAACAGCGAAAAGGATTTGGCGGCGCATCTGCAAACCCTGAACGACCGACCGCAGCGCATCAACTGGGCGGTGCGAATGCTGGACTCTGGCGCGGTCGCGGGGCGCATCTCGTACTCGGAGGTCAAAGAGGCGGACAAGTGGGTGGAGATTGGCACGATGCTGATGCCCGCCTTCTGGGGCGGACCAGCCAACCCCGAGGGGAAATTGCTATTGATGACTCGAGCCTTTGAAGAGTTGGGCGCGAACCGCGTGCAGTTCAAGGTGGATGACCGGAACGTGCGCTCAGAGGGGAGCCTGGCGAAACTTGGCGCAGTGCGCGAGGGTGTGCTGCGAAAGTACCAGATTCGCAGTGACGGTTACGTGCGAAGCAGCGTTGTGTACAGCGTGTTGGATGACGAATGGCCAGAAGTGAAACGCAATCTCGAGAACAGGCTTGAACAAATGTGAAGGCGGCCATCGCGTTTATCCTCGAGGGTGAAGCTCACGCCGCCGTGCGGCGGATCACGCTGGAATTGCAGCAGACGGCTGGCATGGGCTTGCGCGGTGTGCAGTTACCCGTTCACGTTTCACTCAAACAACCCTTTCAAGTGCTCGATTTGATAGCGTTCGAACGGTATTTCGATGAATTCGCTGCGAGCTTGCAGCCTCAATCCTTGACCCTGACGGGCCTCCAGTTCTGGAATCATGACGGCGTGCTGATCTCGTTTGTGGATGTCCTCGAGGATGCGGCGCTTCGTCCGATTCACGAGCGTTTGAATAGAGAACTCTCAGCGCGGTTTGGCAACGCCGATGCACCCTTTGACAGCAAGGATTATCATTTTCACGCCACGGTCAGTATCGAGCATGTCAATCCGTCTGCCCTGAAAGTGCTCGAGGCGCGCGTTGGAGAGCGTTTCGATCTATTAACCGTTGCGGATACGCTGGGGTTGTTTGTGTACACCGATGACGATTTTGCTCCCCTGTCATACATCACCTACAAGCTCACTCGAGTCGGACTCAAGGAGAGAACATGAACACCATCGCATTGACCCGAGGCATCCCGGCTGACGAATCCTACCCTTTAGAGCAACTGAGCGAATGCACCCAAGCCGTGATGCACGACCCGAAGCTCGCGGTGGAAGCCATGCGCTACGGCACGGGTTACGGTTTCGGGCCGCTGCGCGAATTGCTGGCGGCGCAGAACAGCGTCTCGAGCGATGAGGTATTGATCGGCAATGGCAGCCTGAGCTTCGTGGATCTTCTGGGCTACGTGCTGCAACCCGGCGACGCGGTGGTCGTGGAAGCCCCGACCTACGACCGCACGATCACGCTGCTGAAACGCCACGGCTTGAACGTCGTGGATGTCAAGCTCGAGGCGGACGGCGTGAATCTGGAGGCCCTGGAGGAGACGGTCAAGGCGCACCGGCCGAAACTCGTGTACCTGATCGCAGATTTTCAGAACCCATCCGGCAGCACGATGAGCTTGGAGAAAAGGCACACGGTCTTGAGGTTGGCAGACACGTATGACTTCATGATCTTGGAGGACGCGCCGTACCGCCCGCTTCGCTATCGCGGCGAGCAACTGCCTAGCCTGTTTCAGTTAAATCCCGCCAAGGTGATGCAGATGAGTTCGTACACGAAGCAGATCAGCCCCGGCATTCGCGTCGGGACGATCATAGGGGACAAAACCTGGCTGGCCAAACTGGCGAAAGCCGCGAACGACACGTACATCTCCGGCGCGTTCCTGGGACAGGCGGCGGCGTTTGAATTCCTGCGGCGCGGACTCCTGGAACCGCAACTCGAGCGGCTACGAGCGCTCTATGCGCCTCGCCTCTTGGCGATGGCGGCGGCCTTGCGCGCCAACGGCTTGACGGATTTCCTCGAGCCAGACGGCGGGTTTTTCCTGTCGGTGAATTTGCCAGCCGGAACCAGTATTCAAACATTGCTCGAGGCGGCTCCGGCGGCCGGACTGGCGCTCACCGATGGACGCGGGTTCTTTGTCAATCCAACAGATGGAGAGCGATTCCTGCGCTTGCCGTTCTGTGCGCTCACCACCGAAGAAATCGGCGAAGGCATGAAGCGTTTGGCGGGGCTGCTCGAGGGGTAATGCGGCCGCGATTGGCTCGAGCGTCATCTAATCTCGAACCAATCTGTTGTGATCATCTGGAAGCTTTGATGAATTACGGAGCATGGTTCAATTTCGCACTGACAAATTCGCGCTGACAAAATTGACGTTGAACGCCTTGCACCAGATCACGACGCTGCTCAGTTCCTCGGGCTTCGCAGCGCCCGGCACGTCGTAATCGCTCTCAGCCGAACGCAGCCGCCCAAGGTCCAGCACGGCCCCTCCCAATTCGCTCGAGGTTGGCATCGCCACGCCCGAGGTGTACACGAACAGATCGGGTCCGGCGTCCACGCTAAAGTTTTCTAAGCGCACAAATCTGGAGCCGTCACTGCGGCGGTACAGCGTCGCGGTTCCGCCCCCGCTGTGGAACACGTTGTAGAAACTGCCGGTGCTGAGCGCCGTGATTTGCGCGTTGCTCATCGGTGGTGCGATTTCTACGCGGCTACAAGCTGTGAACAATAAGGTCAATGCGACGAGCCAGCCTCGAGTCATACCCTTAGATACGCAAACTCTTCTACCGGCGTTCAGTAGTCCACCCAGCCCGTGCCGCGCAGGGTTTTCAGCACCTCGCGGATCGCGCCGGGGGAGAGGTGCAGCTCGGTGCGAATCTGCTCGGCGGAGCGTCGCCCGTCCACCAAATCATAAACAGTGCGCGGCACGCCGTTCGGGAGCGGCGTTTTGATCGCGCCGCGCCGTTCCATCCGTAACGGCAGCACCATACTCAGCAACGCCCGGAATTCGGCCGTGTTGTTGGCATTCGGTGCGGGCAGTCCTTCAACCTCGAGGATGCCCTGGGCGTGCAGTTCCAGCATCGCGGATTCCACGGGTAAGCCGTTCAGGGCTTGCCGCAACTCCTGAACCGTCATACCGTTCCGGGCTTTTTTTAAGAGCATCAGCTCCGGTGCGCCCAGGGCTTCGTAGGCGGAGACGTTGTTGCGAATCCGAATCCGAGCGGCGGGCGGCAGGGCGCGTTCGCGCCGCGCCTCATCCTCGAGCCGGGCGGCTTCCAGGAGCGCCCCGATGATGGAGCCTTGAACGTTCGGTTCCACCTGCGGCAAACCGTCCAATAGCGCCACGTGAACGTAGCGCCAGCTCAGCACCTTGCGAATCGCCTCGAGTCCTTCTAGAACGCCGCGTTCACCGTCGCAAACGGCCCGCACGATGTTTCCAAGCTGCACCGACATGTGGGCGCGGACCTCGCCGGGGCCCTCGCATTCCAGAGTTCCGGTGTGCTGGCTGCTGGCCAGGTATTCCAGAAACGAGGGCATGGAGACTTGACGCAAACGACCGCTCAGCACGGGGGTGTCTGAGAGGCTGGGTTTGGGTACGGCGGACACAAGCTGACTCTACAGGTGCGTCGGGGGTTGACCTGTGAAAAAACTACAACCACTTCGCGGTTCGGTACCAATCTAACGTGCGCTGAAATCCCGTCTCGAGCGAGGTCTGTGCCTTCACACCGAGGTCGCGGTCCAGATCGCTCACGTCACAGACCCAACCCGGAGCCTGCAAATCCTTCTGTCGGGAGCGGTTAATCAGCCCGACCCTGCCGATCAACTTGCCCAACTCGCCCGCGCCCGCCGCGGCCGCCAGCGCGAAGTCAGGGAGCTGAATCGGTTTGTAGGGTTTGCCCATCAGGCGGGCAATCGTCTCAAGAATCTCGCGCCACTGCACCGGCTGTGGGTTTCCGGCGAAGTAGGTTTTGCCAACCGCGCTCTGAGATTCGCCGCAGGCGATGATCGCGGCTACCAAGTCGTCCACGAGGACCAGCGTGTACGCCCGACTGGGATTCCCCAAGACCGGGAATAGCCCGAGGTTGGCCGCTTGAAATGCGAACAGAAAATCTGTGTCCCTGGGACCGTACACGCCGGGCGGCCGCACGATGCTCCAGGTGAGATCGCGTTCCTCTTGGACCCGAATCTCCCCCTCGAGCTTGCTGCGACCGTAGGCGGTGATCGGTTCGGGCGCGTCCGACACGCGGCGCGGGTGCTCAACCGTGCCCGTGCCCGCCGCCGCCAGGGAGGAGACATACACCAGCCTCGAGCCGTTGCGTTGGGCCCCGACCGCCGCCGCCCGTGTTCCCTCGGCGTTCGTCCACAGGAACTCCGCGTCGCTGCTGGCTCGAGTGATCCCGGCGAGGTGATAGACCGTGTCGCAGCCCTCGGCGGCGGCCGTCATGCCCGCCACGGTCAGCGGCGCGGCGAACGGGTGCAGGTGCGGGTGTGAGCTGGCCGCGTTCTTCGGTTGGCTGCCGGGGCGCGCCAGGGTGCGAACCGCGTACCCCTGAGAGAGCATCGTTTCGACCAGATGCGAACCGATGAACCCCGTCGCACCCGTGACCAGAACCGTTTTCATGGGCGCAGTGTACCAGGGCGGGTTTTTGGAACTCGAGCCGGGCTTCGTTTTCTCTAAGCGCTCGTTTTCCGTGGGGACAAACAGACGTTCGCCCAGCCACGCTCGAGCATGACGACCTCGGACGAGCCACGCCCCAGGGCTTTCCAGATTCCCACTAACCCCTCGAGTACCCGCGACCCGCTGGAGTATGAAATACTTCTGGGTGTGAGCATAAAACCCGACTGGTGGATCAGGGAACGCGCCCTGGAAGGCATGATTGAACCGTTCGCCGACCGACAGGTGCGAACAGCCGCGGGTGCGGGTGTGATCTCGTTCGGCGTCTCGAGCTTCGGGTACGACCTGCGAGCGGCGCGGGAATGGAAGATTTTCACGAACACCTTCTCGGCAGTCGTGGACCCGAAGGCGTTTGATTCCAAGGCATTCGTGGACTTTGAAGGCGACGAGGTGATCATTCCGCCGAACAGCTTCGTGCTGGCGCGGAGCGTGGAGTACATGCGGATTCCCGATAATGTGATGGTCGTAGCGCTCGGAAAATCGTCGTACGCACGGTGCGGCATCGTCGCCAATGTAACGCCCTTAGAACCCGGCTGGGAGGGTCACGTCACCTTGGAGTTCAGCAACACCACGCCGCTGCCCGCCAAGATGTACGCGAACGAGGGCTGTGTGCAACTTCTCTTCTTCGAGGGTGAACGCCCCGAGGTCACGTACCGCGACCGCGCGGGCAAGTACCAGGGGCAGAAAGGCGTAACCCTGCCGCGTCTCTGAGAACACACCGCAGGCTCGAGTTCCACGGGTGTACATTCAGCGGACCCGGTTTGACACACCACTCTTTGCGTGCCCTCGAGCGATCCCTTGAATTGCTCAGTTCACGAGTCACGTCATCTCGACCACTTAGCCCGCTGGCGTCGTCGCGGCTACGCGCTTCCCCCTCAGGTCAGCCTAGGCTGGCCCAGTGATTACCGTTTATTTCGATTTCTTGTGCCCGTACGCCTGGCGTGGCGTGGAACTGCTCTCGGGACTCAACGTTCCGTTTGAACCGGTCCATTACAGCCTCGTGCAGGGGAATCACGCCGAAAATGTGGGTCAGCTTCGCAGCGCTCCGGTCTGGAAGCTGGCGGAGCAGCCGCTCGAGGGGAATCAGAATCACACGCAAAGCTTCGAGGCATTTCTGGCCTCACACGCGGCGGCCCAGCAGGGCAGTAAGTTGCACCATCAATTCATCTTGGAACTGTTCCGCATCAAGAACCTTCAGGAACGCGTCATGACCCCAGAGGTCACGCTCGAGGCGGCGCGGGTGGCGGGTTTGGACGTGGAACGCTTCCGGGCGGACCGAGCAAACGTGGACGCGCGTCGCGCCGAATTGGCGGCCGACCTCGAGCGGGCGGCGGCGCTGAGTGTTTTCGGTACGCCGACGGTTCAGATGGAGTCTGGGGTAGCCGCGTATTTCCGGTTCGCTAAACTCCCCGAGACTCTGGACGGAATGCAAGCGGCCTGGGGTCATTTTCAATCGGTGGTATCCGATCAGGCGCAGATTGAAACCATCAAGCGCACTCGAGCTGGCTCGAAAGCCTGACACTTTCACTGAGTTTGGCCTGGTCAGCGGAACGTTTGGAGCGAAAGGCGTCTGTACCGAAAACGTCTAATTTCCGAACGGTGCCGTCTTCAGCGGAGGAAAGTCTGCGCAACGAGACTCACCTTAGTTTCCTGTCTGTACTTTGAGACTTACAGCGTTTTCGCGGCGAAGGTGTTGCACTGCGAGACGTTGCCCGTCTCGAAGCCGATCTTGAACCAGCGTTGCCGTTGGGCGCTCGTGCCGTGGGTGAAGGAGTCCGGCACCACGTACCCCCTGGCGGCGCGTTGGAGCGCGTCGTCGCCGATCTGATTGGCGGTCGCCAGCGCATTGTTGATCTCTTGCGGCGACGCCTGGCTGAGTTCCGCACCGCTCTTGCCCCAGATGCCCGCGAAGCAGTCAGCTTGCAGTTCCACGCGGACTGACAGGGCGTTGGCGGTCGCCTTGTCGCTGCGATCCTGCTGCGCTTGCACCTTTTCGCTGATCCCCAAGAGGTTCTGGACGTGGTGGCCGACCTCGTGCGCGATCACGTAGGCGCGGGCGAACTCGCTGCCGTTGGTGGACGTGCCCTGGAGCTGCGAATAGAAATCGGTATCCAGGTAGACCTTCTGATCCGTTGGGCAGTAGAACGGACCGACCGCGCTGTCCGCCTGACCGCAACCGCTACTGGTCGCGCCGCTGAACAGCACCAGCTTGGGCGGCGTGTAAGTTTGACCGCCCTTGGAGAAGATGCCGCTCCAGACGCGTTCGGTGTCACCCAGCACGCTTTGCACGAACTCGAGACTCTGCTGCATCTGTGGGGTGTTGGTGTTGACGGGTCCCTGCGTGGTGTAACCACTGCTGCCAATCAAGCCCAGGATTTGCAGCGGGTTGACGCCGAAGATCAAGCCGCCGACTACCGCGATGACGATGCCGCCCAGGCCCAGCCCGCCCGCCCTGGCGACCCCACCACCGCGACGGTCTTCGACGTTGCCGCTCTTATTAAAGTTTCGCCAGTTCATGACCCTCATCCTACTGACAAACGTGTGATTCGGCTATTTCCGCTTCCTTAATAGAAGCAAGTTTGCTGTAAACCTATGAGTCTGACAGCGCCGAACTCAGCCGCTCGAGAACTGAGGCCGGGTTGAACTATGGCGTTCAGCCGCCTCACCCGAGGGTCACCGCAATGTGAGAGTCACCGCAACGCCACCTGAAGAACCAGAAAGCGACCCTGCAACGCGTCGTCGGGCCATGAGTCTTCGAGCCGATTCTGATTTCCGAACCCGCTGTTTCAAGCTGAGCGATTCCAACTCGAGACGCAATGAGACGGGTATTCGAGGCTCTGCTCGTCAGCCAACCGTATTTGACCGCCTCGAAAAGGGAGTGTTAGCGTGCCTGTGATGCCAACCTCTTCGCTGCCAGACGCGATTCAAAGCTTTGTGGATGGCGTCCTTCCCAAATCTCATGCCATTCCAGAGATTGACCGACTGTACCGCATGATGCGCGATTACCTCGGGCGGGGCGGCAAGATGATTCGCTCCAAGCTCCTCGTTGCCTCGAGTCTGGCGCACGGCGGTTCGTTCGCGTCGGCCCTGCCGCTGGCGGCCGCTCTGGAAATGTTTCAGGACTGGGTACTGATTCACGACGACATTGAGGACGACAGCGAGGAGCGGCGCGGCCAGCCCGCACTGCACCGCCTGCACGGGGTTCCGCTGGCCCTGAACGCTGGGGATGCCCTGCACGTCTACATGTGGCAGGTGATTCACCAGGCTGGGATTCCAGGCAGCTTCGAGGAATTTCTGACGATGATCCATCGCACGGCGGAGGGGCAACAGATTGATCTGGGTTGGATTGACGGGAACCGCTGGGATATTGGCGAAGCCGATTACCTGGATTTGGTGCAGCGCAAGACCGCGTATTACACGGTCGTCTCACCGCTGCGGCTGGGGGCTTTGGCGGCTGGCCTTCAGCCGGACGAGCGCTTGAGTCTGGCGGGGCTGGATTTGGGGATCGCGTTTCAGATTCGGGACGACTGGTTGAACCTGGCTGGGGACCGGGCCGTATACGGGAAAGAAATCGGCGGTGATCTCCTGGAAGGGAAACGCACGCTCATGCTAGTTCACCTGCTGAACACGCTGGCAACTGATACCAGATCAGAGGTGATCCGACTCCTGTCGCAGCCCAGAGCGCAAAAAACTGAGGCGCAGATGCTATCGGTGCTGGACTTGATCCGCGCTTCCGGTTCCCTCGAGTACGCCCAGGAGGTCGCGGACCGCCACGCTCGGCGAGGTTTGGATACCTTGGCGGCGGCCCTGGCAGGATTACCGGGGACGGAGGCCGCCGCTGAAATCCTCGAGACCGCCCAGCAACTGGCAACGCGGAGCGCCTGAGCGGGATATGCCGTGAAGAGTGAGAGGAAAGGGGTTTCGTGTTAGTGAGCTTTTTGCCAGGGCGAGGCGGCTTCGTTTGCTAAACTAACCCTATGGCCTCAATCCTGGTCCTCGATGATGAACCTGCGTTGACAAAACTTGTCAGCGTCATCCTGGAACGTCAGGGACACACGGTGCGCGGGTTCCTGCGTCCCTTGGAAGCCCTGGAGGCGCTGGAGGACTTCGTACCGGACGCGATTCTGTCCGATGTCTCGATGCCGCAGATGGATGGCTTGGAGTTTTGCCGTCGGGTGCGAGGCGACGCTCGTTTCACGAGTACGCCATTCATTTTCTTGTCCGCCATGAGTGAGCGCCGCGACATCCGCGAGGGGATGAACATCGGGGCCGACGACTACCTGACCAAACCGTTTAGCAGCGACGAACTGCTGGAAGCTTTGGATGTGCGGTTGAAACGCGCCGAGACGCTGCGGCTCCCAGCCGTGACCGCCAGCCACTATGAAATTCAGGCTCGAGCCTTCGGCGCGGCCAGCTTGGCGCATCGGGGGACCGAGGTCAGTTGGGGGTCGCGCAAGGCGGCCGAATTCTTTTTTCTCCTCTTGGAACGCCCGAGCGGTGTCACCACCTGGGAGGCCGCCGAAGCCCTGTGGCCCGACAAGGACGAAGCCAGGGCCGCCAGCGTCTTTCACACCACGCTGCACCGGCTGCGCAAGGTCCTAGACGTGGAACTGGTGGATACCCGCAACCGACGCTATTTCCTGAACCAGGAGTTGCCGCTCCGATACGACGTGCGCGATTACTTGGAGTACGTGCGGGTGGCGCAAACCCATCAGGATCTCGAGGCGTTCGAGGCCGCGATTCGGCTCTATCAGGGCGCGTATCTGTCAGATTTCGAGAGCGAATGGTGTCAGGACCTGCGCGACACACTGCACGCGACCCAACTGAGCCTGCTGTTGGATGCCAGCCGCCGGGCTGACGCGCTCGGTGATGCGCGCCGCGCCACGTGGTTCGCGCATCTATCCACGCAGCATGAACCGTACTCTGACCTGACCTGGGGCGAACTCTCCAAGCTCTACCAAGGCAGCGGCGATCTGAAACGCGCCGAACGCGCCCGGTCCCGCCTCGAGACCTGGGATTGATTTCACGGTTCACTAGCAAGCTTGGGCACAAGTCTCGAGCCGCATCGCACCAGCCGCCTGACCTTCAAAGATTGTTCTCGCTCGAGGGCAAAGCCAAGATTCGCCCCACCGGAGCGTCTGGGGTGGGAGGATGCATAAATTTTTGTAAAAGTCTAATTGCACAGTTCAATTGTTCGTCACGAAACTTTGTATTAACAAACTTTAGGGCAATTCCCACCGTCTATCGGGGATCAGCGCGTTAGCATGCCGAAATATGCGTTGGTTGGGATGGATGCTGACAATCTTGAAAGTGGTGGCACTAGCGGTCGTGGTGGCCGCACCGCTCGCCCCATTGCCGAACGTGCCAGTGATCCCGGATGGAACCGATGTCAAGATCGTGGCCTTGAGCGAACCGGCGGTTTACGCGACTGGCACAGTCAAGAACCGCGTGCTGGTCATGACTACCGTCACTGGGAAGCTGCCCGCCAACGAGAAAGTCAACCTTTGGATCGGAATTCCCGTGCCGGGTGGCACAGACACGCGTGACGCCAAAAGCTTCGCCGCGACCACCTCCGGTCTGGGCACGGACCTCTACATCGGGACTGGCAAGGACCGTGTGTCCTTCACGTTGCTGCTGAAAGAGGTCTACGGAATTCGCCTCGAGACGCACTAATTTCGACCCGACAATTCGAGGATCGGCTCGCCAGAAGCTTACTCGAGTAAGTCGCCTTGCTGCATGACGGACTCTGTGTGAGTCACGATTCTCGAGGGACTGGTCTGAACGTTGGCACCGACTCGTCGGACACGCTCTATAGATCAGAAGTGAGAACCGCACGCGCTGCATTACCTTCACCCTGCTAGAATGCGCCTATGCCGGAAGCCGCTCGAATTCTCGTCATCGAAGACGACGCCGATGTCTCGAAGGTCATTCGATTTGAACTCGAGGAAGCAGGTTTCGAGGTTCTGACCGCCGCTGACGGCGTGCAGGGACTGACGACCGCCCGCGAGGAGAACCCGGAGCTGGTGATTCTGGACCTGGGTTTGCCCGATCTGGACGGTGCGGAGATCGCCCGGCGGATTCGCAAGACGAGCGACATCCCGATCATCATCCTGACCGCGATGGATGCGGTCAGCACCAAGGTCAGTCTGTTAGAGGGCGGTGCGGACGATTACCTGACCAAACCGTTTGAACCGGCTGAGCTGTTGGCCAGGGTGAAAGTCCAGTTGCGGCGTCACCGGGGCGGCGAGGCCGTCGTGCTGGGACTCCTGGAGATTCACCCAGAAAAACGACTGGTGCGCTACAACAGCAAGGAAATCCGACTCTCACCGAAGGAATTTGAACTGCTGAACTTCTTGGCCCGCCAGCCGGGCCGGGTTTATAACCGTGAGGAAATTGAGCGTGGCGTCTGGGGAGCCGACCTAGACGACAACAGCAACGTCGTGGACGTTCACATGGCCAACATTCGCAGCAAACTGCGCGAGGTGGACGGTTACGGCGTGATCCGCACCGTGCGCGGCATCGGGTACGCGCTGAAGGGGCAGTGAATCTGCCAGTCAGCGATGCGATCCGCTAACCCTCGAGTCTCGCATTTTCAGGTTGGAGCCGACAGCGCGATCTCGAGCCTGGGGTTTTCTTCATCGTCAACATCGGTAACGCAGTCTGGTGTTGGGCGATGAGTCTACGCTGGCGCATCGCCGCGCTCACCCTGACGCTGCTGATCGCGTTCGCCGGGGTGTTGGCGTACAGCATCACGGCTGTCGTCGGCAGCACGCTGGAAGACTATCAGCGTGGCCTCCTGGAAAACGACTTACAACAGCTTCAAACCCTGTACTCGAGCGGGAAGCCCGGCAAGGTTCCGCTCGCCTCATCCGGGGGGGTGCGAGTCACGATTTTTGACGGCACAGGCAAGGTTTTCTCTGGCAAGGATGATTTCCGCCTCCCGGCGACTGAGTTTCAACGCGGGTTAAAAGAAGCTCACAGTTGGCGGCCACCGCAGAAACCGCAGTGGTTAACGCTGCTGATGCCGTTCGGGTTGTTTCAGAAAACCCCGAACGCGGTCCTCATGGTGGCCGCCGATGCCAGTTACATTCAAACGCTCTCCAAGCGCGTGCAAACCACGGTTCTCATCACGGCCATCGCGCTGATCGGACTGGCGCTGGCGGGCGGGTATCTCAGCGCTCAGCTCGGGTTGCGGCCACTGGTGCGCGTGGCCATGCAGGCTCGAGGCTTGAACGAACGCAACCTGAAACCGCTGATCTACAGTGGCTCGAGGGACGAGCTGGGGATTCTGGTCGAAGTTTTAAACCGCCTCGTGGAACGCCTGAAACGCGCCTTCGAGGCGCAGACCGTGTTCCTGGCGGAGGCCGCGCACGAACTTCGCACGCCCCTGACCGCGATTGAAGGCTACCTGCGCCGCGCCCGCGCCGCTCGAGACCCGGCTGAGGTGGCTGAAGCCATAGAAGATGCGGGGCGCGTCACGGGTTCGATGACCCGGCTCGTCTCGGACCTGCTGCAACTCTCGCGTGGCGAGGTCGTGCAGGAGTTCATCCCGCACATCCTGGACTGGCGCGAGGTGATCCGTAACGTGGCCAGTGAATTCGCTGGGGTGCAAGTGCTGCTGCCCGCCGAACAACTCGAGTTGCTGGGTGACCCCGACCGCCTGACGCAACTCTCCAGGAATCTGATCGCCAACGCCGTGCGGGCCGCCGGACGACCCGAGGGCGTCAGGTTGGAAGCCAGACGCGACGGGACCTGGCTGGAATGGACCGTCAGCGACGATGGGCCGGGTATCCCCGAGGAGGTCATGCCGCGACTGTTCGAGAAATTCGTTAAAGGAAAGGGCGGCGGTTCTGGGCTGGGTCTGGCGATTGCTGCGCAGATCGTCGCCGCCCACAAAGGTCGGATTCGCGCTGAGAACCTATCAGGCGGCGGTGCTCGGTTCACCGTGCGCCTGCCCGCACTCGAGGAAGATGACGTAGACGAGGGCTGAAATTCCAGCCCTCAAACTCGCCTTGTCCAGCAACTCGAGTCAGACGAGAGATGTTCAACAATCTGACCCGACCCGGAGCACTTGCAACGTTTTCATCCGGAGACGCTGTTGATCTGGCTCGAGGATCGCTGGGACACAGGCTTCAATGGTCTTCTCGTTGGCCGGGCGAACGGCGGTTCGCCCCTGCGAAACTATGTTTCGGATACTGATCCGCGAGTGTTCAGCTTCACAGAGAGCGAACTAAAACCCTGTCTGGGACATGGGACCACTTTCAGCGCGGGCGACGCGAATCAAGAGGTCATCAGACCTATCCCAACAAGCGATTTAAGCGTTTCACGAAATCCACGCGATCGGGAATCTCTGCCCCCTCGAGCAGCAGTGACTGCGCGAACAACACGTGCGCCGTGTCTTCCAGGGTCGTGTCACTGGCGTCTTTCAAGCCGACGATGAGCGGGTGAATCGGGTTGAGTTCCAGAATCGGTTTGACCTCCGGTACCTCACTCGCACGTCCCATGCCTCGCAGCATGGCTTGCAGTTGAAAGCTTGGGTCAGAGGCATCGGTCACGACGCAGGCGGGACTCTCCAACAGTCGGCTCGAGGCGACCACGTTTTTGACCTTATCTGCCAGTGCTTTCTTGATGCGTTCGATCACCGGGGCGGCCTCTTTCGCGGCCACCTCGTCGGTCTCGGTTTTCAAGTCATCACCGACATCGGCGCGGTTGACGGCTTTCAACTCATAGTCCTTGTACTGACCGTACCCTTGCAGCACGATCTCGTCTATCTCGTCGTCGCAGATCAGCACCTCGAGGTCCTTCTTTTGGTACGCCTCCAAGAGCGGACTGGCGCGAAGCACCCGCTCGTTGCCGCCGGTGATGTAATAGATCGCTTTCTGCTCCGGTCCCATCCGCGCCTGGTAGTCAGCGAATCCGGTCAAGCCTTCCAGCTTGCTCGAGCGAAACCGAACGAGTTCGGCTAAGGTGTCGCGGTTCTCAAAATCTTGGTACAAGCCTTCCTTCAATGGACGGTTGAACGCGGCGATGAACTCCTTCCAGACCTCCGGCTCGTCTTTTTGAATTCGGGCGAACTCGTTCAATAAACGCTTGACTGTGCCAGAGCGAATGTTCTTCATGATCTTGTTCTGCTGCAAGATCTCGCGGCTGACGTTCAGCGGCAGGTCCTCGCTGTCAATCACGCCGCGCACAAAGCGCAACCAGCTCGGCAGAAGTTCCTTGTCGTCATCGGTGATAAACACGCGCCTCACGTAGAGCTTCACGCCCGGCTGGTAATTGGCGTGGTACAGATCAAACGGAGCGGTCTTCGGGACGTACAGCAAACTGGTGTACTCCAAAGTCCCTTCCGCCTTGAAGTGCAACCAGAACAGCGGGTCCTCGTCGCTGTGACTGGTCGCCTTGTAAAACTCGAGGTAATCCTCCCTGGAGAGGTCGTTCTTAGCTCGCGTCCAAATTGCGTTGGCGCTATTGATCTGTTCCACGACAGCGGCGGTCGTGTTCTCCGCGCCGTCCTTGCCGTACTCAGTTTTATCGAAATGCAGGAAGATCGGGAAGGCGATGTGATTGGAGTATTTTTTGACGAGTTGCTCCAACTGCCAGCGGTTCGCGTACTCGCGCCCCTCGTCGTTCAGGTGCAATCGCACCAATGTGCCCTGGCTTTCCTTGACGGCGGGTTCCAATTCGTAACCGCCCGTCCCGTCCGAGGTCCACTTGAAACCCCCGTCCTCACCGGCTTTGCGGCTCAACACCTCCACCTGACGGGCGACCATGAACGCGGAATAGAAACCGACGCCGAACTGCCCGATCAGATTGGAATCCCGCTTGGCATCCCCAGAAAGCTGCGAGAGGAAATTCTTCGTGCCGCTCTTGGCAATCGTGCCCAAGTGCTCGATCAGATCGGATTCGTTCATGCCGATGCCGTTATCCTCGATCTCGAGGATGCGCTCGTCGCTGTCAGTGAATCGCAGATCAATCCGAGGCGACCAGGTGACACCCTTGAAGCGATCATCGGTCAAGGTCGCGTAGCGAAACTTATCAATCGCGTCCGAGGCGTTCGACACGAGTTCGCGCAGGAAGATTTCCTTGTGGCTGTACAGGGAGTGAATGATGAGTTGCAGCAGTTGACTGACTTCGGTTTGAAATTCGTGCTTCGGCATGGTTCCTCCGTTGGGTCATCAAGGTACAGACCACAAGATTTGAGTGGGTTTCGCCGCGCGCCGCAAGGTGGAGGCGGGCGGATGAAAACTATACCGGAATCGCGCTATTCACCCGCAAAATCCTTGTGGAGACTCGGCTTGCAGATTCGAGGCAGATCGCTCGAGGCGTAGGGCAACCGTAGGATTTAGTTGAGTGGACTATTACAATCAGCTCGAGTTGTGGCCAGGCGAACGGCCGTTCGTCCCTACGTCGCACGGTTTTCGGCCACGCTTGAGAAAGATTCGTAGGTTCTTATCAACAGGTCTCGAGCCTGCAAATAACCACTCACTCCTCTAGTCTGGCCGCCCAGTCCGCCGCGCCGATCAACCCGGCGTCCACGCCCAACTCAGCCCGCACAGTCTCGAGCGCATTCCAGGGTTCACCCAAGCGTTCCATGTGTCGCCGCACTCGCTCCAAGTACCCTTCGGACAAGCCCAGCCCGCCCCCAACCGCGACTCGAGTCACGCCCAAAGTGACGTACAGGTTCGCCAGCGCTCCCGCGACCAGTCCGGCGCTCTCCTCGAGCTTCGCGTTGGCGTTGGCATCACCCGCTAAGGCTCTCGTTACGAGGTCTCGCGTTCCCGCCCAGCCGCGCTCGCGCGCCCAACGATCCAAGGCGCTCCCAGAGGCGACCAACTCGAGCGGTTGACCGGATGGGGTCAGGGTGTAACCCAGTTCGGCGTGCAGGCCGTGGGCGGTCGTGTGAAGCTTGCCGTCTAGCACGATCCCGCCACCGACCCCGGTGGACACGGTGACGAAAGCGAAGTCTCGCGTGCCGCGCCCCGCGCCGTGCACGAACTCGCCCCAAGCGGCGGCGTCCGCGTCGTTCAGCACAACGGTTGGCAGGTGCAGTGCTGTCTCGAAGGCGGCTCGCAAGTCGAAGGCGTGCCAGTCGCGCAGCGTGTCCGCGTTTAGGGCTGTAACCTTGCCCGCCGCGACCGATCCGGTGGTTGCCACGCCAAGTCTCGAGGCGCGCGAAACCAATGGTTTGAGTAACTCGAGCGCGACCCGGGTCACGCTCGCTGGGGAACGGTCATCGGTCGGGGTGGCTGCCTCGGCCCGCTCTAACAGGTGAGATCCGTCCCACAGCGCCACTGCCAGCTTCGTGCCGCCAATGTCTAGTGCCAGAATCACAGGGTCATCTCTGCGGGGTCAATCTCTGGCGGCCAGTGCTGCGCCGATCACGCCCGCGTCGCCGCCGAGCATAGCTTTGCGGATCACGGGTTCGGCGAAACCTCTGGCTCCGTCTAAGGCGGTTGCACGAATCTTGTCCAGAAAAAAATCTCCGACCTCACTAACGCCGCCGCCCAGCACGAACACCTCCGGGTCATAGGTTTTCTGCATGTCGGCGATCGCCCGCCCGATGTACAGAGCCGCCTGATCCACGATCCTGAGCGCCTTCCAGTCGTTTGCCTGCGCTAACGCGAAGACCTCCTTCGTGTCCATCGGACGGGCGAAGGCGTAAGTCGCGTCCCTGGCAATCGCCGTGCCGCTCGCCATCGCCTCGAGTGCGCCCGCCACGCCGCTGCCCGCGACGACCCCGCCGGGCAGGGCGACGATATGACCGATCTCACCGGCGATTCCGTTCGCACCGCGCCAGATGCGGTCGTTCAAGATGATGCCACCACCAATCCCGGTGGAGATCGTGATGAAAATGCTCGAGGCGGCTCCCTGGCCAGCCCCGTGCGTGTGTTCGGCCAGCCCGGCGGCGTTGGCGTCGTTCTCCAGCTCTATTCTGCGCCCAAACCCGACTGACAGCGATTCAGTCACGGGAGCTTCGATGAAACCGGGAATATTCGGCGCGAACTTGACCACGCCGCGCTTGAAGTCAATCGGACCTGGCACGCCGACGCCGATGGCCGCGACTTCCGGCGCGGCCCGCAGGACCTCTTTGCCCGCCTCGATCATGGCATCGAAGACGCTCCGCCAGCCGTCCTTGGGCGTGGGAACCACGACTTTGCTGATGATCTTGCCGTCTTGAACAGCCGCCACCGCGATTTTCGTACCACCGAGATCAATGCCTAACAGGGTTTCCATGTCAGGTTAACTTACCGCATTCATTCGCAGGCTGCCAGAAACGCGGTTCACGGGTCGCGCCTACGGTTGTCAGTCAACGCTCGTCTCCAGGGTAGCCTCGCCCGCCTCGAGTAACCCTAATTCCTCCAGGGCTTCGGCGCACTGGGCTTCTGGAACGAACAAGCCCACGTTGCCCTGGTATACGCCCGCCTCTAACTCGATCACGTTTGTGGTCGTCACCCACTGCCACGGCGTTTTCACCGCACTCGGGATGCCGCGCCCGGTCAGCAGCACCCGCCACGACTCGGCAATCAGGCGCGGCAGAGTCGCCACTCGGACCCAAACCTCGCCCCACAACAGCGCCCGCTCGAGACCATCCACGGTTTTCACAGGGTCCATTGTAGACTTTCGACTCTGTGAGAAGGCTCGAGGTCGTAGACTGACGCGATATAGGAGGGTGTATGACCCAGATGAATCAGGAAATGGATATCGTCAGCATCTTGCGGTACTCGGTGGATCGTGGGGCGTCCGATATTGTCGTCACGGCTGGCCTACCGCCGCAATTCAAGGTTCACGGCGAGTGGGGGTCCGGCGAGTGGTCGCAGAACCTCAACCCCAATGAGACCCGGCGCTTGATGTACTCCATCATGAACGAAAAGCAGCAGCGCAGTTTTGAAGAGAAGCGCGACATTGACTTCTCCTTCCCGCTCCAGGGCGTGGCCCGTTTTCGTTGCAATGCTTTCATGCAGCGCGGCGCGGTCGGCGGCGTGCTGCGAATCATTCCCAGCACCACCAAACCGATGACCGAAATTGGCATTCCGCCGGACATCATGATTCAAATCGCCAGTGCGCCGCGTGGCTTGGTGCTGCTGACGGGCCCCACGGGTTCCGGGAAGTCCACGACGCTGGCCAGCATGATTGACTGGATTAACACCAATCGCAAAATGCACATCGTCACCATTGAGGATCCGATCGAGTTCGCGCACGCTCACAAGTCCAGCATTATCAACCAGCGCGAAATTGGGCCGGACACGCAGGATTTCGCCCAAGCCTTGCGCGCCGTGCTGCGGCAAGCGCCCGATGTGATCCTGGTCGGCGAGATGCGCGATTACGAAACCATTAAAAGTGCCGTGACGGCCGCCGAAACCGGGCACCTCGTTATGGGTACACTCCACACCAACAGCGCTCCAGAAGCGATTGACCGTATTGTAGACGTGTTTCCGGAAGAGCAGCAAGCGCAGATCCGGGTGCAACTGGCGAACAACTTGGTCGCCATCGTGACTCAGCAACTGTTGTCCAAAATGAACGGTGACGGGCGCGCGCTCGCTTACGAAATCATGATCGCCACGCCCGCCGTACGTGCGCTGATCCGCGAGGGCAAGAGCTACCAGCTCGTCAGCGTCATCCAGACCGGCGCGAGCCTCGGCATGTTGACGATGGACGCTTGCCTGGCAGACCTGTACAAGAAAAAACTGATCAGCTTTGAAACTGGCGAGGAACGCGCCGTGGACGCCAAGGAGTTTAGGCGACTGGCGGCACTAGTGGATGCCGTTAACGCCGCGCCGCAACAACAGCAACAGCGAACCACGCAAGTTCAGCAGCCGACTGCCCCTGCCAGTGGTTTTGGTAGACGTTAAATTTTATCCTCGAGAAACGCCCTCGCATTTGGGGGGCGTTTTTTGTTAGCGTCGAGGCATGACTGCGCTCACCGCTCAGAGGCTCCAGAGACTGTACGTGCCGCGATTCTGACCATCAGCGATACCCGGACCGTGGAAACAGACTCGAGCGGTGCGTACCTGCAATCTCAACTCGAGGCTGCCGGGCACACGGTTATTGGGTATGAGATCGTCAAAGACGATCCCGACGCCATCCGCAGGCAACTCGAGGCGTGGCTAGAGGCGGGTCAGGTGCAAACGATCCTAACCACGGGCGGCACGGGTATCGCCAAACGCGACAACACTGTGCCCGTCATTGAATCCCTGCTCGAGATCACCCTGCCCGGCTTCGGAGAGCTGTTCCGCAGCCTTTCCTACGATCAGGTCGGCGTTGCTAGCATCCTATCTAGGGCCTTGGGTGGACTGGCGCATGGTCGGCGCTGTTTGATCTTCGCCTTGCCAGGCTCCTTGAACGCCGTGCAAACCGCCTGGGAGGGCATCTTCCAGGCTGAACTGGCGCATCTGGTCTTCGAGACGGTGCGCTGAAGACCCATGTGCAAAATTTTGCCTCTGGGCGTCAACCTCGAGCTATACTGATCCCCTAGCGGAGGTTCATATGCCGGTGTTCACCTATAAAGTGCGAGACCAGACGGGCAAGCTCATTCTCTCCACGATGGAAGCCGATAGTTCCAAGAACGTGCGTGACAAGCTGCGCGAGAAGAACTTCCTGATTGTTTCGATTACCGAACCGAAAACTGGTCTTAGTCAAGACATCAAAATTCCAGGTCTAGGCGATGGTTTGCCCGGCTTGCGGTCAGTGGCAATCTTCTCGAGACAAATGGCGACGATGATTGACGCGGGGTTACCGCTTGTCCAGAGCTTGGCAATTCTGGCACGACAAGTAGACCATAAGGGGTTACAAAAGATTCTGCGCGATGTTCGTGTTGATGTTGAAGGCGGCTTACCATTTTCAGACAGCATTTCTAAGTACCCGAAAGTCTTCAACCGTTTGTACTTGAATTTGGTACGCGCCGGAGAAGTCTCGGGAACCTTGGATACGGTGCTGGACCGAATCGCTATCTTTCAAGAAAAGGATTTGGCTTTACGCGGCAAGATTAAGGGTGCGCTCACCTACCCGGCTATCGTTCTGGTCTTCGCACTCGGTGTTACCTATTTCCTGCTGACGACAATCGTGCCTCAGTTTGCGCAAATTCTAATCCAGTTGAACGCTCCCTTGCCGTTCATCACGCAGATGCTGATTGCGGTTTCGGATTTCTTGCAGCATCAGACCTTAATCCTGGTAGCCATTATTGTTGCCATCGTATTCGCATATCGCTGGTATTACAGCCGTAATGACGGTCGGCAATGATTGACCGTATCAAGCTGCGATTACCTGTCTTTGGCAACCTGATTTCCAAGGCGGCTCTGGCATCGTTTTCCAGAACGCTGTCGTTGCTCATCAAGAGCGGCGTCAATATCATCGAGTCGCTAGAAATCACTCGTGGTGCGGCAAACAATGCCATCGTTGAAGATGCTCTGGTGAACGCCAAAAATGCAGTTATGCAGGGTGAACAAATGTCGCAACCACTGGCGGCAGCGACAGACGTTTTCCCACCCATGGTCGTTTCGATGGTTGCCATTGGTGAGGAAACCGGCGGTATTGACACGATGCTCGATAAGATCGCCGATTACTATGACCGCGAAGTGGACGAGGCGGTAGATCAATTGACGGCTGCTATCGAGCCAATCATGATCGTATTTTTGGGCGCGATTGTCGGTTTGATTGTGGCTGGCATGTTTTTGCCGATGTTCGCCATCATTGGAACGTTGTCCAAAAACTCCTAAAAATATCAATCTCGAGAACCTGATCTGAACATTCGGATCAGGTTTTTTATGAACTCACTTGACTAATGGCTGCTTTACCTTCTCAGCCATAGAATCAAGACATTCAGGAGGCGTCCGTGACAGAACGTAAACACCTTGGAAAGCGGCGTAAGATTATTGATGGTCTCGAGAAGATCACGGGTACGGCCCGCTACGTGGCGGACCTGCAAATAGCTGGGATGCTATACGCCCGTCCGGCGCTTTCCCCTTACCCGCACGCACGGATCGTAGCGATTCTCAGCGATGCGGCTCGAGCGATACCGGGCGTGGTGGCTGTGTTGACGGGGCGTGACCTAAACCCGGATCGGGTGGCGGACTCGAGACCGAGCATAGTCTTGGCGGGTGACGAGGTGGTGTTCGCTGGTCAACCCGTGGCGGTCGTCGTGGCACACTCGGATGCCGTGGCGCAGGACGCGGTGAACTTGCTAGAAATTCAGTACGAACCGCTGACCGCTGTGACCGAATTGCTCGAGGCGGTGGATGACGAGCGGCTGGTCTGGCCGGACGGCGTGCCAAAAGCGGGGGAAAGCCTGGCGAGCCTGCACGGGGCCGAAGCGGGCGGAGCCTCGAGCGTCACGGCGTCCAATGTGGATGAGCGGCGCGTGTTCGCTCGAGGTGATGTGGGCGCTGGCTTCGCTGAGAGCGCCGTCATCATCGAGAAGACGTACACCAACGCCTGGGTCCATCAAGGATATCTGGAACCGCATGCGGTCGTGGCGGAACCGGGGAAGCGTCCCGGCGAGGTCACGGTCTACACCAGCACCCAGGGTCAGTATGTAGTACGGCACGAGGTCTCGAGCGCGTTGGGCTTGCGTGAGCGCGACGTGGCGGTCGTGCCGATGACCGTGGGCGGTGGCTTCGGCGCAAAATACGGCATTCTGGATGCCCTCGTGGTGGCGGTGGCCTTGAAGGTCAAGAAACCCGTGCGGATGGTGCTGTCGCGTTCCGAGGACATGCTGACCACGATGCCCGCGCCGGGAACCGTGATCGAGTTGAAAATCGGTGCCGCCCAAGACGGGCGCATTGCGGCGATTCAGGCGCGAGTTGTGATTGACAACGGCGTCTTCAAGTTCGGTCACGCTGGGATCATCGCCACGACCCTCGGCGGGATGTACCGCTGCGATAACGTGTCCATTGAAACCTTAGAGGTCCTGACCCACAAGGCGGCCACCGGCGCGTATCGTGCGCCCGGCGTGCCGCAAGCCCTGTTCGCCTTGGAATCCAGTGTGGACGAGCTAGCGCGGGCTATAGGCACTGATCCGCTCGAGTTTCGGTTTCAGAACGCGGTCCAGGAGGGTGATCTGACCGGTTCTGGACGAGCCTGGCCGAGCATCGGGTTGAAAGCCTGTCTCGAGCGGGCGCGGCAGCACCCGATCTGGCTGCGACGCGGTGAAACCCCGAACGAGGGGGTCGGGCTGGCGATTGGCGGTTGGGCGGGTGGCTTCGCACCGTCCGGGGCGATTTGCCGTGTGGATACCGATGGCACAGTGCGATTGCATGTTGGCAGTGTGGATATCTCTGGGGTTCACAGCTCTATGGTGCTGATTGCCGCCGAAACCCTCGGGGTAGACCCGGCCAACGTGGAGATCGTGCAGGGCACGACCGAGAGCGGTCCGTTCGCGCCGTCCTCCGGGGGTTCGCAGGTCACGATCAGTCTCTCTGGGGCGGTGCTGGATGCCAGTACGCAGGTCAAAAATCAACTTCTGACGCTGGCCGCGAAGCAGTTCGAGGTTCACCCGGACGATTTGGAGCTGGTTGACGGGAGTGTGCAGGTGAAGGGCGTGCCAGAGAAGAACCTGGGGATCGGGCAACTGGCGCAGCTCGGGCAGCGCACGGCGGGCGGTCCCGGTCCGGTCGTCGCGGAGGGTCGCGCGGCCGTGAAATCCGCCGCGCCGGGCTTCACGGCGCAGCTCGTGCGAGTCCGGGTGGACCCCGATACGGGTCAGGTCACGCCGCTCGAGTTTGTTTCGATTCAAGACGTGGGGTTCGCGCTCAATCCGCTGCTGGTGGAAGGGCAGATGCACGGTGGCGCGGCCCAGGGTTTGGGCTTCGGGTTATACGAGGGGATGCGTTTCAGCGACGGCAATCTAACGAACGCCAATTTCATGGAGTACGCCTTCCCGAGGGCAGACGGGATTCCACCGATCGAGGCGATTCTGGTGGAGGAACCCTCAGCCAACGGCCCGTTCGGGGCGCGAATCGTTGGTGAGCCACCGATCACGGCCGGAGCCGCCGCTGTCGCCAATGCCATCCGCGATGCCGTCGGCGTGCGGGTCACCGAACTCCCTGTGACGGCCGAAACCGTTTGGAGGTTGATGCAGTCTCGAGACTGATCCTCGGAACTGAGCCTCGTAGCTGAGCAGCCTGGGGCGCTGGTCCCGGCTCGAGGGGTGTTTCAGATTGAGTTGTCGGACAGGGCGTTCCTGACTGAAACGATGTAACTCGAGACCCAGACGGTCTGATGCGCGTCCACGAAATGCCCGGCGTTCTGCGCGTGATGGAGCCAGGCGGCGAGTTGTTCCGCCCGGTACTCGCCGTCCACTTGCACCAGCGTGCTGAGAGGCGTGTCACCCTTGAAAACCGCGAATTGCACGAGCAGTTCTGCCATGGGGTCACGATAGCACCCGGCTTCGAGGGCGAGCTGAGTGCCCGGCGTGCGGCGGATTCCCCGCGAAAGTCGAACTCGAGGGTGCTTACTGAGTTCGGCACCGTCAGCTTCACGTCTCAAAGCAATAGAATGTGTCTGTGACGCAAACGTGAGCGAGCCGAAGCTTGCCGTTATCAGTAAGGGGACAAAATGTCTCGAGATTGCCTTTCACGCGTTCACAGAAAAATAGAATCACTTTTTTTTGGAATCCGGGTTTTCCTCGAGCCGGGTGACGCTAACGCCGACCAGCAGCTTCCCCTCGAGATGCTCCTCGGTCACCGTGAACTGAGCGCCCGCGAATTCAATGATCGTGCCGGGTGGTAAACGTCGCGGTTGAGGCGGCAAATCCAGGCGGCAAATCCGGGTGGTAAACGTCGCGGTTGAGGCGGCAAATCCAAGTACGTGGCGGCGTTCAGATCGCCGCGCAACGTCCAAGACAGCTTCAGCTCATCGGTTTTCAACCCATCTGATTTCACCCGGTGACAATAGCAGAGGCGGGTTGCGACAACTCGAGGACGGTGTTCCGCGAACACGCTTTGGCGCGTCCCAGTTTTGCCAGGAATAGCCCTGGCAGCCGTGTACACTTTTGCCATGAAGCCGTCCGCCTCGAGCCGCCGTGAATTGCTGGTCACGGGCGGTTTGCTGGCAGTTGTGGCCGGAGCCGCGTTTTTCTTCCTCAGACCCGCGCCCGCCCCGACGATCCCGAAGCTCGAGGCGAGCAAGATCACCGTGTCATTGGCGGGCGAGGTGAAGCGCCCCGGTGTGTACACCTTGCCGTTTGGCTCACGGGTGCAGGCACTGGTGCAACAGGCGGGTGGCTACACTGAAGCGGCGGAACCGAGTCTCGTCAACCCCGTGCAGATCTTGACGGATGGCGATCAGATTCGCGTGCCGAACAAACTGGCAGCCGTCACCTTGAAAGCCGCGACCGGCTCAGCCAAAACGCCCACGGGACGCATCAACGTCAACACCGCCACGCCCACTGAACTCGAGGATCTACCGGGCGTCGGTCCGAAGATGGCGGCGAAGCTTGTCGCGGGGCGGCCGTACGCTAGCCTGAGCGACCTGGATAAGGTCAAGGGCATCGGTCCGAGCATGTTGAAAAAGCTCGAGCCATACGTCAAGTTCTGACCTTACACGCCTGAAGCAGATTCGATCTCGCACAGCCCAGCAGACCAATCCGGGCTACAGTGAACCGATGATGGCGAACAGCGGTGGCGTGCCCGAGGATTCGACGCCCACCGCGTCGGAGCGCTCATCGCTGCAACGCTCGAGTCTGCTGACCTTGCCAGTCCTCGGTGCCTTGGGTGTCATGCTGGGCATCGCCGCACAGCGTTTCGGCGCGGGATTCTGGAGCGTGTTCGCGGTCTCGGCGGTGGGTGCGCTGCTGGTTGGGTTGCTCGGCTCAAAGAGATTACCCGCCCGACTGCGGTTGGCGCTTGTGGCGGCTCTGCTGCTCTGTCCCATCGCCTGGTGGCGAGCCGAAAGCCTGCGCAATGCGCCGGACAGGCTAGCGGTTCACCTCGAGAAAACGCTGACCTTGGAGGGTGAGTTCGACGGCCGGTTCCTGAACGCCCCCAACGCCAGAGTCCTGATTCAACCCCGGAGCGCCTTGCAGGGCGGGCGTTACCGGGTCACGGGGCGGTTGAGTCTGCCGCAGTGGTATCGCAACCCCGGAGCCTTCGACCTCGGAGCCTGGCTCGAGGGGCGCGGCGTTCGTTACGTTCTGCGCGTGCAAAAGGCGCAACGCTTGCCGGATAGCCTGCTTCAGCGGATTCGCAATTACGCCAGAGCCGGAGTCCAAGCGGGACTCCCGCCGACCGAGGCGGCGCTCATGCTCGGCGTGGCCCTCGGCGATGCCGACGATTTCTCCAGCCTGCCCGACACCCCGGAAGGTCTGAGCTGGCGCGAGGTTTTCTCGAGGTCCGGGTTGACGCACATCATGGCGCTGTCCGGGCAGCAGATCACGCTCCTGGTGGCAGCCCTGACGCTGCTGCTGGCGCGATTAAAGCTCTGGCGTTATCCGGTGCTGATCGGGATTCTCGGTGCCTACATCGTTGTCGTGGGTTTCGGACCGAGCGTCACCAGAGCCGTGCTGATGGGCGTGGCGGTGCTGCTCTCCCTGTGGTTGGGTCGCGGACGGCTCGAGGTGCTGCCCGCGCTGGGATTAAGCGCGATTCTGACGCTGCTGTACGAGCCGCGTTGGTTAACTGACCTGGGTTGGCAATTATCCTACCTGGCGGTGCTCGGCATGTTGCTGTTCACGGCGGCGCTGTTGGCGCTCTTCCCAAGCGTCTCAGGGCGCATGAAATGGATTCTGGGCGGACTGGCCGCCACCCTCGGCGCGAGCGCCCTGACGCTGCCACTGACCGCCTCGAGTTTCGGTATCGTGCCGCCGCTCTCGCCGTTCGCCAACCTGATCGCGGAACCGTTGATGGTCGTGCTCGTGCCGCTCGGGTTCCTGGCTTCCCTGGCGGGTCCGACGCTGGGCGCGATTGTCAACCTTCCCACCCATCTGTTCGCCTGGTTGCTGCTTCAAACCGCGCAGGTCTTCGCGGTCGCCCCCGTCCTCGAGTGGGGCCGGATCGGTTGGCTCGGGTACGTCGCTTTTTACACCGCAATTGCCGCTTTGCTGCTGGCGCTTCGCGGGCGGTTGCGACCGTATCAGGCGCTCACAGTCGTCTTGGCTGGGATGCTCGTCACGGGTCTGGCGGCTCGAGTGCCGAAATCAGAAGTCGTGTACTTCGATGTCGGACAGGGTGACAGCACCCTGATTCGGCTGCCGGGAGTGGACATCTTGGTGGACGGTGGTGGTACGCCGAACGGGGATTACGACATCGGGAAGCGCGTCGTGGTTCCCGCGCTGCGCTCGCTCGGAGTGAGGAATCTGATCGTCGTGGCGACGCACGCCGACGGCGATCACGTCGAAGGCCTCGAGGCGGTGCTGGATCGGGGCGGCGTCAGCGCCCTGGTGATCGGGCACGACAAGGCGGCCGGGACAGATCGGTTTTGGGACGTGTTGATGGCGGCCGCGGCTCGCCATCACGTGCCGATCCGTCAGGTGCGACGCGGCGAGGTCTGGACGTTTGGAGCCGCCCGGCTGAACTTTTGGGGACCGCGTCAGAATACCTTCCCGGACGATAATTCCAACTCGGTCAGCTTCGCCTTGGAGTACGCGGGTCGCCGCCTGATGTTCCTCGGCGACACGCCCGGCGAACTCGAGACAGAGATGAACCCCGGCAAGTTGACTGTCTTGAAGGCTGCCCATCACGGCTCTCGCTTTTCCACCGCAGAGGACTTGATGCGCCGCACCACGCCGCAAGTTGCGGTCATCTCGAGCGGCTTGGGTAATACCTACGGACACCCGAGTCGCACTGTGCTGCAACGTTTGGAGCGCTACGGAACGCGAATCTACCGCACCGACCGCGAGGGAGCGATCACGTTTCACCTGGATACTGGTGCGCTCGAGGTTGTCCACCCGAACCCGGATATGGGCCTGCCTGGCACGCCCGGTCGGACCCGCTCGAGCGCACGGTCCAGCCCGTGAAAACGAATTTCACAGCGCGCCTCGAATCCCGATTTACACGGTAAGACTGTGTCACCCTGCACCCATGACCACGGTTCTGGAAGCAACGTTTGACGGTGAAGTGTTCCGTCCGTTGACGGCTGTGCGGTTGCCCGCGAACACTCGAGTCCAGCTATTGGTCAGCCTGGAATCTGAAGCCTCCGAGATTTCATTCCTGGATGTGGCTGAAGGCTTGCAACTCGAGGGTCCAAGCGACTGGTCTGAGCGTGTGGACGAGTATCTCAATGCTGATATAAGCCATGACTGAGGTGTTTCTTGACACCTCTTACGCCATTTCTCTTTCCATCGTAAACGATCGCAACCACACACGAGTGGTTGCGATCGCGCAACAATTACGCAAGGACAAAGTTCGCCTGATCGTGACTCGAGGGGTCATGCTGGGAATTGGGAATTCGTTATCGAAGGCCCGATTTCGCACGGCGGCTGTGGCTCTGCTAAGTGCGCTCGAGTTCGATTCGCTGGTCGAAATTATCGAGTTAACCTTAGCTGACTATCAAGCGGGAATGGCTTTATTTCAGAACCGTTCCGACAAAGAATGGGGATTGGTTGACTGTATCTCGCTTGTCGTGATGCAATGCCGAGGGTTGCTCGAAGCCCTGACCGCTGATGGACATTTCGTTCAAGCTGGTTTCCGAGCGCTCTTGCTCGAGATGTTATAGACAGGGGACCAGATGATACTTGCCATTACGAACACCCAGGCACGGTCCCGCCCGTGAAGGCTGAACTCCACGCCTTGCTCGAGGAGGCGAACTTCGATCCTTGGGAAAGCCTATCTACGGTCATGAATCACCACGGCGAACGCGCCGAGCGTCTGCTAGCCCATATCTTTGAAACCAAGCTAGGCTATTGGAATCTGATCCGTCAGCACTGCCCGCTACCAGAGCCACCGCTGACGCTAAGAGCGTTGATGGGCTACGAACTCGAGTCGGTTCAGCGCTTCACAATCGCTCAACTCGAGACTCATTTGATCTACAGCGACCGCGAGTTGACCGTGGCTCAACTGATTCGACTCTCGGCGCGACACTCCGTCTGGCACGCGGGTCAAATCGCGCTGACTCGAGTCTGAACGACGCCCTTTCGTTTTTTGCTCAAAGGTGAACGGGCTGTTCAAGCTCCAGTCGTACCCCGCGTCAAGCCTGGAGTCGCGGCTGTCTCAACGCAATGTCACGGGCTGCCCCTGGTCGCTCGAGGTGTAGCAGGCCAGGGCGACGCGCAACGCTTCAAAGCCGTCTCGCCAGGTCACGGGCGGCGGCGTGTCCTGACTGATGCAGCGCAAAAACGCGTCCAGCATGGCGGCGTTTGGGTCAACCCCCCAACCTTGCCAGGTCAGATTTCGGGCGTTGCGACCTGAGTACAGGTTCAGGTGCTGCGCGAAGGCATCTACACTGAGCGCACCGCGCTCACCGACCACCTCGAGTTGCAGATGCCCCCAGCGCGGGTAGCGGTCGGGACGCGACCACGAGCAGTCCAGACTCGCAAAAATCTCACTCTCCAAGCTCAGCAGGGCTAGCCCGGCGGTATCTACGTCCACCTCGTTTGGGAGGAAGGGATTGCTGACCTCGGCGTGAACGGTTTTCACTTCTGTATCGAATAACCAGCGGTACAGGTCCACCAGATGGACCGTGTGATCCATGATTGCGCCGCCGCCCGATAAGGCTTTGGTTGCGAACCAAGCGCGGTGGCGACGCGGGTTCTCGCTGTGGTTGACGCCGTTGATGCCGTACACCCGCCCGAGGTCACCGCGCCGGATGGCGTCACGCAACGCGAGGATTGCGGCATCGAAGCGCATTGGGAAGGCGGTCATGAACTTGACACCCGCCGCCTCGCACGCGTCTCGCATGGCGCTCGCCCGCTCCAAGCTGATCTCGATCGGTTTCTCGCAGAGGACGTGTGCGCCTCGCGCTGCCGCCCGTTGTACCAACTCGAGCCGTCCGAAGTTCTCACAGCAGACGATCACGGCATCGAGATGTTGCGCGAGCAGCGCTTCATGACTTTTGAACCACGGCACGCCGTACCGATCCGAGGCTGTCTGACCGCGCTCCAAGTCGGGTTCGGAAAAGCCAACGAACGCCGCGCCAGGATGATCCCGCAACAGTGCCGCATAGCCGTCAGCGTGAACGTGCGCGAAGCTCATGATGCCAAGCTTCAAGGGGGCCGTCATTCGCGCACCTCGTCCAGGGCAACTGCGCGTCCAGTGCGCAGCGATTGACGGGCCGCCAGGGCGATTCGTAAGGCCTCGAGCGCGTCTTCGGGGGTGACAAGAAAATCCGAGTTCGTCTCCAGGGCGTGCTTCACGTGACGGAGTTGCGTCTCGTACGGGTCTTCGGTCTGCACGCCGAGCGGTAAGCCGACGGCGCTGGCGGCTGCGGCTGGTTGCTCGAGGAAAGATTGCATCGGGGCGCTCGCGTCGGAGTGCCATTCAATCAGGCCGTCGGTCCCCGCGATATCGAAGGCGGTGCGAAACACACCTGGTGGGTACGCCCAGCCGCCCTCGACTAGGGCTATCGCGCCGGACGTGAACCGCAACGTCACCAGTGCGTAATCGCCGGGAGCCTCCGGCCACGCCGCTCGAGCTGACCGGGCGTAAACGCGGCTGACACCGCCGCCGAGCCAGCGGGCGTAATCAAAGTCGTGAATCATCAGATCCGTGACCATGCCGCCCGATTGGGCTTCGTCCAAGAACCAATGATCCTTTGGCACTCGAGGCTGATACGCGGCCCGTTTCAGGCGCAAGACCCCGAGCGCCCCGACCTGACCCCTGGTCACGGCTTCTCTGGCGGCGCGGTACTGCGGGAAGAAGCGAACCACGTGGGCAATAAACAGCCGCACCTCGGCACGTTGGCAAAGCTCGATCATGGCGGCGGCATCGCGCAGGGTTAGGCTGATCGGCTTCTCGCAGACCACGTGCTTACCCGCCCCGGCGGCCAGCCGCGTGTACTCGAGGTGCGAATCGGTCGGCGTGCAGATGTCCAACAGGTCAATCTCCTGGAGGAGTGGTGCGATCTTTGGAAAGACCGTGCCGCCAACGGTCTTAGCGAGCCTGACAGCCTCCTCGAGACGACTCGAGTGAATGCCGACGACTTCCGCCCCGAGGCGTTTCCAGGCGGTCGCGTGAACCGTTCCCATTGCGCCCGCTCCGACCATGCCAATCCGCACCTGACCTCCGCTAACGTTTGAACTGATCGTCAGCTTATGGTGAAGCTTCAGACCATGCAAGTTCAAACTTCGACCCGAATCTGGCTGTTCCGGTTTCCAACTCGGCATCATCTGAATTGTGCCTACTGATAAAGGCACGCTTCGGCTAGCCTACGTTTGCGTCACAGACGCATTCTATTGCCTCAAAACGGTAAGCTGACCATGCCGAACTCAGTAAGAGCAAACTGAACGCGCTCGTCGGCAAGCTGATGGACTAGGGTTGGTTAGACGAAGGGAGCGGCTCGGCTCGAGCGCGGTGCGCTTTAGCAATCTCTCGAATGCAGTTTTGGCGATTCCACTTTGTAGAAGGCAAACGTATTGTGTTAAACGTCGTGAATGGCTGTACCGTCAGGCGATGCTAGCCATGACCAGCAGCACGAAGGCGGCAATAATGATTCCTACTCGAGCATAATGAAAGCCATTCCAACGACTGACCTGCTCTCGCCAATCATCGGGGACGCCCGTAGATGACCAACGAGCGACCCTCGAGTTAATTGGGACGAGCAGGGTCACCGACATCACGACGCTGACCATGAGCAAGGCGACGGCCGCGACGACCGTGATCGCTTGCGGACGACCCCACGTTTGGGCCGCCCACCAAATCCCAAGTAAGACTGATCCGATATACCAGAACGGCATCAACCGCCCGAGCACCCTAGCTCCGTCACTGCGGGCTGCGATGGCTGCATTATCCGGAAGGCGATCAAAAATTGGTTCGATGAAGGCAGCCACTGAGAATTCCACACCGACCATCAATCCAACGAGGACAACCGTCGCAACCATCAACAATTCCGGCATAGTTTTTCTCCTTTCAAGCTCTAGCGATGCTAGATAATCGTTCAATGCTAATCTTAACTATGCTCGAATGTCAAGCAGTGCTAGCCTCGTTTTATGCCTGCTCATGAACGCAAGGCGCGTGCGCGCGCCGAACGCCACCAGATGATCGTTTCAGCAGCCCGTGAACTCGCTGAGAAGGAGGGCTGGGACGCCGTCACGACACGAAATCTGGCTGATCGCATCGAGTATAGCCAGCCGGTGCTATACGGGCATTTTCGTGGGAAGGATGAAATCGTTGGCGCTGTTGCACTTGAAGGCTTCGCCGAACTGACGGCGGCGCTTCGGCATGCCCTACCCAGTGGGCTGACAGGGCGGGCGGCGGTAGAAGCGCTGGTCAATACCTATGTTACTTTTGCGATGAGTCATTCCGCCGTCTACGACGCCATGTTCAATCTTCATAACGGACTCTCGTTTGCGAACACGGACACACCAGCAACACTCCGCGAGGGGTTCACGATTTTGATGGACACACTGCGCGAAGTCGCCCGTACAACCGATCCAGAGGTGTTCACTGAAATTTGTTGGGCGGCGCTGCACGGTTTAGTTGCCCTGACCCGTGCCGGTCGGGTGTTGCCAGGAGGAATGGATCAGCGGCTCGAGGCGATAGTCAATCTGTTCGTCGGCGCGGAGTGACATCCAAGTGTTCTGTCGCCAGACCATTCGATGTGGATTAAGCAGCTCACTCTCGAGGAACAAGGTTCAATCCGCTGGGTTCACAATCCATGCTACTGCTTTAAGAGTCGTGCTCGGTGGTGGTACGCACAGATCGGACCGTTGCTCGCCTCCAGTCTTCGGCAATTCGCAGTTTTCAACTCGAGCCTTACGAATTGATCTAACAGGTCTGGGTGAAGCGACCGGTATTCACGGTGCGGCGGCGTTGCTTCATAGCTTCAAGCAGACTGCGACTGATTGAGTCGCTTCCGAAGACATTCCTCAAGGTTTGCCTCGCTTTTCGAGGCTCGAGTCGAGAACACCTTCACGGTAACAGCGTCCGATCCCGAGTTTCTGAGCTTGCCCTGATATGGTTAAAAATCCGTCGGCTCGAGTTCTGCCAGAATCGGGTCAAAGTTTGATCTTGCGCGGTCAATATCGCTGGGACTACACTTGACAGGTCAATAAATGGTCAGATCGCAGGAGGTAGGAGTATGCGAAAATCCGCCGCTGTCCTCGTCAGTCTTTCCTTGGGTGTCGCCGCGCTGAGCCTGGCTTACGGGCAAGCCAAGACCAAGATCACGATCGAATCCTGGCGCAACGACGACCTGAAAATCTGGAACGAAAAGATCATCCCAGCCTTCAGTAAGAAATACCCGAACATCGAAGTTGTGTTTGCTCCGAGCGCCCCGACTGAATACAACGCCGCTCTAGACGCGAAACTTCAGGCCGGCTCGGGTGGCGACCTGATTACCTGCCGTCCCTTCGATCAGTCGCTCGGGCTATTCCAGAAGAGTCAACTGGATGACCTCTCGAGTCTGAAGGGAATGGCCAATTTCAGCGATGTCGCCAAGAGTGCCTGGCAGACAGACGACGGCAAAAGCACCTTCTGTGTGCCAATCGCTAGCGTCATTCACGGCTTTATCTACAACAAAAAGATCTTCAATGAACTCAAGCTCAGTGTCCCAAAAACCGAAGCTGACTTTTACAAGCTGCTCGAGACTGTGAAAAAGAATGCGAAGTACACGCCGCTGGTGATGGGCACCAAGGATCAGTGGGAATCGGCCACGATGGGTTACCAGAACATCGGACCGAATTACTGGGGCGGCGAAAAGGGGCGGAAGGCCCTGATCGCGGGAACCGCCAAGTACAACGCTGGGGGTTTCCTGAAGGCCTTTGAAGCCCTCTCAAAATGGAAGCCGTACCTGCCCAAGGGCTATCAGTCGCTGGCCTACCCGGACGCGCAGAACCTGTTCAGCCTCGGGAAGGGAGCCATTTACCCGGCTGGCTCGTGGGATATCAGCACCTTCCGTGCCGCCAAGATGGAGATTGGAGCCTTCAAGCCGCCGCTGCCCGCTGGTGTCAGCCGTTGCCAGATCAGCGATCACACCGACATCGCAATGGGTTTGAACGCCGCCAGCCCGAACAAGGAAGCCGCCAAGAGCTTTTTGGAGTGGATGACCACGGATGAGTTCGCCAGCATTTACTCCAACGCGCTACCGGGTTTTTTCAGCCTGAACGCCAAGGCGAAGGTCAAGCTCTCCGATCCGGTGGCGCAGGAATTCGTCTCGTGGCGCAGCAGTTGTGACAGCACGATTCGTAGCGCCTACCAAATCCTGTCACGCGGCAACCCCAGCAACGAGAACGACCTCTGGGGAGCCTCGGCGGCCGTCTTGAACGGAACCAAGACTCCGGCGCAGGCGGCAGGCGACGTGCAGAAGGATTTGGAGAGCTGGTACAAGCCCGGCAAGTAAATTTGCCCCGTAACGATGGGTGGTGATGCAGAATCTGCGCCGCCACCCATCACCTTTTCTCGAGGGGCTGCCCCGTGGAAAACAGTGGACTTCTTGCACAAGTCGAACGCTTCAACCGCCTCCAGGCGCTCAAATCGGGTGAAGTGTGTTCCAGCCTCGTGAACAAGGCCACCTCGAGATCCCAGCCCCCTCGAGCCAGCCTCATAGAGCCTGACAGACGATATCGCTCGAGGATCTACTCGATACTGGGTGACTCAGCATGATTGGGGATTTCGCACGATGAACGCCAGAAAACGGTTCCCCACGCACATCGTCGTCTTGCTCGCGCCCGCCGTGCTGATCTATACGGCCTTCATGATTTACCCACTGCTGGATTCGTTGCGGCTCTCCTTGTTCAATCAAGGCATTGACTTCAAGGAGCACTTTGTCGGGCTGGACAATTACCGGAAGCTCCTGACCGACGATCACTTCGCGCCGCAACTCTGGAACGCAATTCGCAATAACCTGATCTTTTTTGCGATTCACATGCTTGTCCAGAACCCGGTCGGGTTGTTGCTGGCGGTGCTGCTGGCCACGCGAATACGTGGCAGTGCCGTGTATCGCACGCTGATTTTCGTGCCGACAATCCTGTCGGTGGTGCTGGTCGGTTTTTCTTGGCGCATGATGCTCTCCCCGGTCTGGGGGATCGCCGACCGCCTTCCTGGTTTGAACCTGATGAATCTCGGTCTCGAGGCGAGCGCCTTACCGAGCGTCTCGCTGATTTCGGTTTGGCAGAACGTCGGCATTCCGATGATGCTCTTTTTGGCGGTGCTGATTAGCATTCCGGGTGAGCTTGTAGAGGCGGCTCGAGTGGACGGGGCGAACCCGTGGACGGTTTTCTGGCGAATTCAGTTTCCACTGATCCTGCCGACGGTCGGTATTGTCGGGGTCCTGACCTTCGTCGGGAACTTCAACGCTTTCGATCTGGTGTACGCCTCACAGGGGGCGCTGGCCGGACCAGATTTTCACACCGACTTACTCGGAACGCTCTTTTACCGCACTTTCTTTGGCTTCCAGTTGCAGCGCGGCGACCCGTACCTGGGATCGGCGGTGGCGGGCGTGATGCTGCTGATTATTCTAAGCGGCGTGCTGGTTTACCTGTTCGCCTGGCAGCGCCGCCTGCAACGGATCGAACTGTGACGCCCGCCGTGCCAGTCCGCCCAACCCGCCGCTCGAGACCGCTGTACGGCTATCTGGAACACGGCGCGATTCACCTGGCATTGGCGTCGTACACACTGATCGCGCTGTTCCCAACGCTGCTCGTGGTGATGAACTCGTTCAAAGCCAGAAATGCCATCTTCGAGTCACCGTACGCCTTTCCAAGCCTCAGCACCTTTGACGCCGTCGGGTACACTACGGTCTTCACCGGCTCGAGGTTCGACCTGTATTTTCTCAACAGTTTGATTGTCACGCTCGTGTCCTTGCTGATCATCCTCAGCGTCTCGAGCATGGCTGCCTTCGCGCTGTCCGAGTATCAGTTCAGGGGCAATGCGTGGCTGGGGTTGTACCTGGCAGTGGGAATCATGGTTCCCATCAGGCTAGGCACGGTCAGTTTGCTAAAGATCATGGTCGCGTTGAAACTGGCCAACACCTTGCCCGCCTTGATCCTGATTTACTCGGCCGCCGGAATTCCACTCGCGGTTTTCGTGCTGACCCAGTTCTTTCAAACCGTTCCACGAGAATTGAAGGATGCCGCCCGCATGGACGGAGCCAGCGAGTACCGCGTTTTCGGGTTCTGCCTGCCACTCGTCCGACCCGCCCTGGGGACGGTCGCCATTTTCAATATGATCCCGATCTGGAACGACCTGTGGTTCCCGTTGATCGTGGCCAGTAACGAAAGAACCAAGACGGTCATCCTCGGGGCGCAACAGTTTCTGGGGCAGTACCTGAACGACTGGAACGCGGTGCTGGCCGCGCTCAGCCTAGCTGCCCTCCCAGCGATCCTGCTCTACCTGGTCTTCTCAAAACAATTGATTCGTGGGTTGACGCAAGGCGCGGTGAAATAAATTTTGTATCGGCTCAGTTTCCGTGTCCGGTACTCCTGGGCTGATGCTTAACTTTCAAAGCCATCCCTGACCACGCTCAAAAGACAATTCAAGATTTGCAGATTTACGGTGGCCTCGAGCTATAGTGAAGTCATGATTCGGGTCACCGTCTGGAATGAGAATCGTCACGAGCAGCAGAATCCGACCGTCGCCAAACTGTACCCGAATGGGATTCACGGAGCCATCGCTGAGGGCTTAGCGGGGCAGGATTTCACGGTTCGTACCGCCACGCTGGATCAACCAGAACATGGTCTGACTGAGGCGGTGCTGGCAGAAACCGATGTGCTGACCTGGTGGGGTCACCTGGCGCACGGCGATGTTTCGGACGAGATTGTCGAACGCGTCTGCGCCAGAGTCCTGGACGGAATGGGATTGATCGTGCTTCACAGCGGACATTTCAGCAAGGTTTTTAAGAAACTGATGGGTACGAGCTGTGACCTGAAATGGCGCGAGGGCAACGACAAGGAGCGGTTATGGGTCGTATCGCCCGGTCATCCGATCGCGGCCGGTTTGGGTGAACACGTGACGCTGCCGCACGAGGAGATGTACGGCGAACCCTTCGACGTGCCCGTCCCCCAGGAACTGGTCTTCGTCTCGTGGTTCACCGGCGGCGAGGTTTTCCGGAGCGGTTGTTGTTACACGCGCGGCGCGGGTCGGATCTTCTACTTCCGGCCTGGTCACGAGACCTTCCCGACGTATTTCAATCAGGACGTGCGCCACGTCATCAGCAACGCCGTGCGCTGGGCCGCGCCGACACCCGGAGCCGTCAGGATTTTCGGTAATGCGCAGCCGCTCGAGGTGTAAACTATGGATCTCAGCGTGGGGTCTTGTGGGAAAGCTGACGAATTGGCGACACTGGACCCGTCATAATGAGTTACTTTATAAAAGCACTCGTTTTGGGAGACGAGTGGCGAGCGGATGAGTCAAAGAACATTCATCAAATAAGTACCAGATCATTCTAAGGTGTGGCGGTAGCAAGGGAGACTTCACAAATGCACCTGACTCGAGTTCACTGGTTAGTCGTTCCACTAATGGCTGTTTTTGTGTCGTGCGCGCCAACGGCGCTTCGCAACTCGCCACAGTTCGTGCCAATGGTTCCGATTGGGCGATTTGAAAATAAGAAGCCCAGCAGCGTCGGCGGGTACGCCGAGATCACGCCGTTCTCGGATGGGAAGAGCCGGATCGTCGTGAAACTGGGGAATTTGCCGCCCGACACGGTGCGGGCTGGCAGCATTGTCTACGGAAATTGCGACAAGTACACCAATACGGCCCTCAGTAAGCTCGAGCCAGTGAAATCTGACCGTGAAGGTGTGGGTATCTCGCAGAGTTCGGTGGACTCGGACAAGCTCTCTGCGACCACCAACACCAAAGCCTCCTTGGCCATTCTGTACTATCAGCGCGGTGAAACGGATAGCAATGGGATTGGCGATCCGATTACCTGTGGTGAATTTACCTATCGTCCCGGCGATGCTCCACTCCCTCAGAGGTGACGTATGAGTTTGGCGAAAGCGTACATTCACAACGTGGACACGGGCGAGTTGCTCATGTGCATGTTTAACCCGAAGGAGTACACCTTCTCCAAATCAACCAACTGGACGGGCGATAAGCCCGGTGCGCAGTCAGATGCACCGAGCCAGAATTACACGGGCGGTCAACCGACGACCTTGAAAATGCAATTGTTTTTCGATACCTATCATTTGGCGCGCGACGGTCGCCCACCAGAAGATGTCCGCAAGAAAACCGAGAAAATCTGGGCGCTGATGTATTTGACTGAAGACAAAAAGCATCCTAAAACCCAGGCGAGTGCCCCGCCCAAGGTACGGTTTGGCTGGGGCAGTTTAGGAAGCTCCACCTGGACGTTCGATGCGTACATTGAAAGCATCTCGCAGCAGTTCACCATGTTTATGCCGGATGGTTTACCGGTTCGGGCGGTTTTGGATGTCAGTTTCAAACAGCTCAAAGACGAACATCAACTGAAAGCTCAAAATCCGACCTCTGGCGGCCTCGGCGGCGAACGCGTCTGGACGGTTCAAGAGGGCGATTCTCTGGCGCGGATCGCTCACAAGGTTTTCGGGAATGGCACGCAATGGCGCAGTATCGCGGAGGTCAACGGCCTGAATGAGGTCCGTGACCTAGAGGCGGGACAAGTCCTCATCATTCCGGTCTGAGACATGCCAGATAACGTCTCGCACTTTCACATCAAAGTTGATGGGCAAACCATTCCCAAAGAGTATGCCTTGAAATTGCATAGCTTGGTCGTGGAAAGCCATCTCAACCTAGCAAGCATGGCCGAGATCAGCTTTACCGATTCCAATCTTCAATTCATTGACGGGTCATTGCTGGAGCCAGGTAAGAGCGTACAGATCTTCGTGCCTTCGGGTTCCGGCGAGGAACAGAAACTGTTCGATGGCGAGATCGTAGAGTTGGAACCCAATTTCGAGTACCCCGATGTTTATTGCGTGATTCGCTGCTTCGATCGGTTGCATCGCTTGATGCGTGGCTACCACGTGCGTGATTTCCCGAACAGTTCCGATAGCGATATCGTCACCAAGGTGGCTGCCGAAGCGGATCTCAGTGCCAAAGTGAAATCCACCTCGCCGGTGCATGAATACGTGTTTCAGGATAACGAAACCAACCTGACCTTCTTGCAACGCCGGGCTGCGCCGCTCGGGTACGTTCTTTTCGCCGACGGGAAGGATTTGCACTTCGAGGCTCCCAGCTCGAGCCGAGAGGTTGAGCTGAAGTGGGGCAAGGACGGGCTATCGAGCTTCCGGCCACGCCTGACGACGCTGGCGCAACCCACCGAGATCACGGTGCTGGGCTGGGACGAGAACGACAAGCAGGTGATTCGGGCGCAGGCCGGGTCGGGCGCGGGTCAGCCACAAATCAAGGAGTCTCGAGATCGCGTGGCGATGGCTCAGGTGTACGGCAAGGCTCCAGCGCTTCTTTCGACAACCTTACGCGATTCCAAGCAGGCCCAGAACGTGGCCACCGGTGAAGCCAATCGCCGTTCCGGTGAGTACGTTCAGGCCGACGGTGTGTGCGGTGGCCATCCGGGCATCGTGGCGGGCGTCAAGTTAAAAATAGACAATATTGGCGACCGATTCAAGGGCGCGTACATCGTGACCAGTGCTACCCACATTTACGATCACAAGAAGCAGTATCAGACGCAGTTCAGTGTCACATCCATGCACGCACAAACGGTCATGAGTCTGCTTTCCCCAGAACCGGCACCGCGCCATGGCCTGGCAATCGGTATTGTCACCAACAACAAGGACCCTAAGGAGCGCGGTCGGGTTAAAGTCAAATACCCCACGCTGTCGGAGGAAAAGGAGAGCGACTGGGCACGGGTGGTCAGCCCTGGCGGTGGGATTGAGCGTGGTCTCGAGTTTCTGCCTGAAGTCAACGACGAGGTACTGATCGGTTTCGAGCAGGGCGACATTCATCACCCGTATGTGCTGGGCGGATTATGGAACGGTAAAGACGCCGCCCCAAAGAAAACCTCAGCCGTCGTTTCCTCGAGCGGCGCGGTCGAACGGCGCTTGATTCGTTCGCGCACCGGGCATCTCATCACCTTGGACGACAGTAGTGGCTCGCCTGGAATCACTGTGGAAGACAGCAAGGGCAACAAGCTTTTTATTGATACTAAAAAGGGTAGTATCACTCTGGAGGCCAGTCACAGCATCGAAATCAAAGCTGAGAACATCACCATCAACGGTAGCAAAGTTGTGGCGATTGATGGCGGCGCGATCAAGCTTGGGTAGAGGGTTGGTGGGTGGGCGTGAACTTTCTTGGATCGTGAATTGCTCATATTCTTTAATCTAAGTTCATGTTTTGTTAGGCTAGAATAACGGTAGCAAAGCAGCCCAGGGAGGCTACATGGCAGAACGTTTATCACCCGGTGTCTACATCGAAGAGATCAATACCGGACCTCGCCCCATCGAAGGTGTTGGCACATCCATGGCCGCCTTCGTTGGATTCGCCGCCTCGGGGCCGATCAACAAGCCCATTCTGATCACATCCTGGGAGCAGTACGTCCAGACCTTTGGTGGTCTTCAAGAGGGTGGGACACGTAGCGGGTACATGGACGGGTCGTACCTGGGCTATTCCCTGTACGGTTACTTCAACAACGGTGGGCGTCGTTGCTACGTGATTCGCCTGCCGCACATGGGTGGCGTCAGTGAGAGCGCGGTGGCAACCAGTGCCAGCAAAATGCTCGAGGCGCAGGTTCCGACCAGAGCTTCCAAAGCAATTCACGCGCTGACCTTTCACCCCAAAGGCAACCCGCAGAGCGATATCAGCATCGAAGTCATGCCGCCCTCGAGCGACGACGCCGGTGAGGGCGCGTTCAATCTTCGGGTGCAGATGGACGATGTCGAAGAAATCTTTGAGAACCTGATCCCCGGTAAGCCGGGTAAGGGTAGTAAGGCTCGAGGGGTCGCGGAGGCCGTGCTGACCAGCCGCTTGGTCACGGTCGTTCTGGACGAAAAGACCACGACCACGTTGGCTGAACGCGCCCCTGAACTGGGTACGTTCATGCTGAAAGCCAACACTTCACTGGAACTGGCGCAGGTGCAGCCCGGCACGTTTATCGGCAATGTTGACGACCGTTCCGGCTTGGAAGGTCTCGAGGTGCTGGAAGACGTGACGATGGTGGCCATCCCAGACCTGATGGCGATGTATCAGCGCGGATTGATTGATAAGGATGGCGTGAAAGCCGTGCAACTGGCGCTCATCAATCACTGCGAGCGGATGCAGGATCGCATGGCGATCATTGATCCCTTGCCGGATTTGAAGCCGCAGGCGGTCAAGAAATGGCGCGAGAAGGATAGCAATTTTGATTCCAAATTTGCTGCCCTGTACTACCCATGGATCAAGGTCGCTGACACCAACGGGAAACCCGTGTCCGTGCCGCCTTCCGCGTTCATGGCCGGTATCTGGTCGCGTTCTGACGCCGAGCGCGGTGTTCATAAGGCTCCCGCCAACGAAATCGTGCGTGGGGCGCTCGGACCCGCTTACGACGTGACAACCAATGAGCAGGACACGCTGAATCCGATCGGCATCAACTGCATCCGCACCTTCACCAACCGGGGCGTGCGCGTTTGGGGCGCTCGGACGCTCTCCTCGGATGCCGACTGGCGCTATATCAACGTGCGTCGTTTGTTCAACTACGTACAGAAATCCATGTTCTACGGCACGCAATGGGTGGTCTTTGAACCCAATGACACCAACCTCTGGGAACGTGTCAAGCGCGATATCACGGCTTTCCTGCTGGGCGTTTGGCGTGACGGGGCGCTGTTTGGTAAAACCCAAAAAGAGGCCTTCTCCGTCCAGGTGGACGAGGAAAACAATCCCGAGGAATCGCGCAACCTGGGTATTCTCAATGTCAGCATCGGGCTGAGTCCCGTGAAACCGGCTGAGTTCGTGGTGTTGAAGTTCTATCAAAAGATGCAAAGCGAGTAGCGCCAGAACGGCGGCTCGAGTTAGGGAGGTAGGACATGGCAGACGGAACGATGGACCCATTGGTTGCAGCGTATTTCACCATCGAGACTCAGGGTAAGGTCGTCGGGGCCTTTGCCAAACTGGAGGGCGGCGGCAGCAAGAACAAGCTCGTCACGTATTACTCCACCAACGCGCAGGGTAAGCCTAGCATCACCCACGAACCCGGTCCCTTGGAGTTGACGCCGTACACGCTTAAGCGTGGCGTGACGAACGACTTGAAGATCAACGAGTGGCGCAAGATGATCGAAGAGGGCAAGATGCAGGAGGGGCGCGTTAACGCTTCGATCGTCGGGTACAAGCAGGACGGCACTGAGGTTCTACGAATCAACTTGTTCCGCTGCTGGCCAGCCGAAATCAAGGGCTTCCAGTTTGATGCCCAGAGCGGCAACACCGTGATGGAAGAAATGCAAATCGTTTACGAAGAAGTTCAGCGCGTCAAGTAAGTCCACTGCGGCCGTTGTCGTTAGAGTGCCCCAACCGGCACCCACGCGACAACGGCCGCACTTCTAGCCACGTTGAGGTCATGTGATGCAGTCCGAGGTGACGTTCTCGTTACCGTATGGGTTCACCGACGATGCGGGTAACCTGCACCGTGATGGTGTCATGCGTCTGGCGACCACCCTGGACGAAATCGCCCCGCTGGACGATCCACGCACCCAGAAGCACCCGGCGTACCTGGGAATTATTCTGATCGCTAGAGTGCTAACCCGGCTCGGGGGCTTCACACCCGTGCCCGTCGCCCTAATTGAACGCTTGTACGCCGCCGATTTCACCTTCCTGCAAGACCTGTACCTGCAACTCAACACCGGGACTGGCAGCGCCAATTTCGGTGAGCGTCTCCTGGAAACCGAGTGCCCGAACTGTCAGACGCGCTTCTTAATTGACCTCGAGCCGACCCAGGAATCGGGGTTGGCGTGAGCACCAAACCGGCCACCAATAATGTGCCAGTCAAGGCGCAACAGAAATCCGACCTCGATCTGGAACGGCTGGCCGACAAGGTGTATCGTTTACTGCTCGAGGATTTGCGATTATCTCATCAGCGTAGTGGTCACGGCAGCGCCTTCCGGGGCCTGAGCAGCTTGAAAAGGAAGTGAAGCATGGCCTCTAAAAAGGGATCACGCAATCCGGGCAATGCTGAAATTAGGGCCCTCACCAACAGTTGCTTTTACGTCAGCATTGGCGGGATGAAACTGGTGTTCTCTGAAGTGAGCGGGTTAAAGCTTGAAACTGAGGTGTTCGAATATCAGGAGGGTGGCCTCAATAGCCACGTTCACCGCCTGCCGGGCCGTTCCAAGGCCAGCAATCTGGTGATGAAGCGCGGCATGGCTCCAAGCCGCGAGTTTCTTGACTGGTACATGCGAATTGCTCATGGCAACATTGATCGCCGGAACATCAGCGTGGAAATGTACGACATGAGCGGAGCCGTGATCGTCCGTTGGGAGTTCGCCAACGCCTACCCGGTCAGTTGGACTGGCCCAAGCTTCGTGGTGAGCGACGGAACACTGGCTGTAGAATCATTGGAATTAGCGCACGACGGGATCATCCGAGTTTCCCCATGAACCGTTTGCTCGAGGAGCGGCTGAAACGCCACGGTCAATTCCCACAGCTCAAAGACGAGCGTGGGCGGCCGGTGCGTGCGCGCCTCAGTGCTCCGATCCAACCCCTGGCTCCTTTGATCACGCCGCCATCCAACGATGGGCGCAGATCTGAAGTCGCCTCTCAAAACACGCAGCTTCAACCCAACTTTGAAAATTCTCGACTCGAGCCAACAGCCGAGTCGTTTAACGCATCGTTCAACACAGCTCAGGCAGATGCAGATGAGTCGTTTAGCACAACCCAATTTGATGTATCTCAGGCTGATACAATGCAGTCAGATAGTCTCGAGTTTGAAACGCTCGATGTCAGCGATTTCCTGCCCGTGACTCAGAGCGCAAATGGGTCGTCAACGTCGCTCCAAGGGTCCTCAGACGACGATAACCAGCCGTCCGAGGCTGACTTTATCGCCATCGCCGCAGAGATTGCCGCCGAGGAACGTCGAGCGACCCTCGAGCTAACCTCACCAGGGGTTGACCCTGCGATCACGCTGCCACTCAGTTCTCAGGGGACGGTTACTGGGGGAGGTTCACCCATTTCAGAAATTGCTCGAGCCGAACCGACAGCCGCCGTTCCCTTCGACCGGTATGAGGCTATGCGCGAGCTGCGTGAGCGCGGCGTCAAAGTCAAGGTGACCGCCAGCAATCTCGCGCTCCAGGCTCAACTCGAGACGGTTAGGGGGACGCAGACGGGTCCAATAGATAACGGTGCTGTACAGGGCAGGACAGCCCAGGACAGCGCCATGCGAGAGACAGTGAGTACCGTACCAGAGGGCACGGCAAACAATGTGATACAGACGCAGGCGAGCACCCTGCCAGCAACAGGCCTGCAAACCTCGCCGCCCGACGCGCCGAGACTCGAGCCAAGGGATAGTTCAAACGAGTCATCCCAGACCAATGAATCAGGCGAATCGCCGCAGAGCTTGGAAACAAACCTGGAATCGCTCGAGCGAGCAGAAGCGATTTCTATGGGACTCAGCCTATCGGGGGATGCGATCCGAGGTGCAGACCAAGCTCGGGGGACAACCCTTAGAAGCGCTGAACCACTCCTCAACACCCTCGCGCCCTCTCAAACCAGTTCCGCACCGAATCGAAGCCGTCCTGAAACGGCGGAACGCGGCGAAGCGGTACAGCCGTCGTTGTCCGGTGACCGCTCGAGTCAGTCTTTAAGAGACTCTCAAGTCGTGCCTGCAATTCAGGGCCCTACAATTCAGAGTAACGAACAGGTTCAGGCGGCGCGTGGTCAAGCGTTGAAACTATCTCCAATGGGTGACCACGCGGGTCAGACCCTGGGAGTGGCAGAGGCACGCCCTGCTTCGACAGTGGAAAGCGAAGGGCCGACTCAGCCCGTTGAACCCTCCGGGCCGTTGCTCGCCAGCACTGAAACCGCTCTCACAGAACGGAGCTTGCCGCTCGAGCAACGAGCCGCTGATGGCAGCGTTGTCGGAGACCGAGCGCAGTTTGATGCTCAGGCGACGACGCTCGGGAACGCACCTGATCTCCCAGCTCAGAATCCAGAATTTCGCTCGAGCCAACCAAATCCTGAAATCTCCAGGACTGCTCTCTCGAGTCAGCCTGAGGTGAACCCGCAAGCGATCACCGTCACTCAAGACCTCTCGCCCGAGGGTTCGCGCCCAGCCTCGAGCGGGAAAGCCTCCTCGAGCGCGAATCTGGAGGCTGTTGGTGAGACGACGGCACGCGGTTCAGCCCCAACGAGTCCGCTGCCTGATGCAGGTGCGACCGGCGCATTAGCGGCAACCCAGGTCAACACGCTAGAACCAAGCTCCTTGCCGATACCTGAGGCTGTCCCCAACCCCCTGCTCTCGAGTCGCTCGGAAATCACGTCAGCGCCGCCCGTCTCGAGGACGGATGCTTTCACTAGTGACGGGCGACTACCGCTCGAGGGGACGGTGAAGACCAGTCCTGAAACCTCGTCGCCTGTGTCTGTCAGGAATGCGGTGGACGACGCGACGCTGCTGGCAGCGGCTCAGAAGACGACCTTCAGCCTGCCGGCTGACCTGCCGCAAAGCACCGTCACGAACGTTGAGATTTATAATCCACCGAATCGCCGCGCCCCACCGCCCAGACCAAAGGTGGAGGAGGTCAAATCGGCGGCCGAGAAACTGTTTGAATCCGTGCCGGAAACCAGTCCGCTCGAGTGGTTGGGCAGGCTCAGCAGCGTCCAGGCGTTCGACGAAACCAGCGTTTTGCAAAATATGCCAGTTCAGTCTTCACCTCGAGCGGCTGACGGGTTGGATTTTGAGGGCGTAGGCGTTTCTGAACGGCTCGTTGCGCCGTCTCTCGCTGAGACACCAATCTCTGAACGGTCGCCCTCCGCGATCAACCCGCTCGAGGCTGGTGCGATCGGTGACGCAACTCGTCAGGGTTCCCTGGATCAGCCCGCGAATAAGGCCGGAGTTCTGGGTGGGGACGAAGCCCGCAGCACAGATGCGGCTGGGAATCTAAACCCGCAAGGACTCTCAATCCCCGCGACTCGAGTTTTAGGCGATCAACCGGCATCTCCTGAGGCTGCTGAGCGGCGCTCCGCCGAGGTCGCTGTTCGCTCGGAATTGATGGCTCCACCAGCGACTCCCATGAACGATAGGGCGCGTGCCAATTCGCTCGAGTCAACCCGGATTGAACCCGGTTTCAAGCTCGGTGAATCGCAGGAACACCCGGTAACTCCCTCAAGATTTGACTCGAGCGACGACCGATCAGCACCGCTCGAAGCCGTCGCTGACCTCCTCGAGACTGCACTCCTCGGTAATACGCCGACGCTACGAGTGCCATCTGAAAATCTGCCAACCTCGAGCAACCCCAGCAACGGGTCGGAATCAGTTGGCTTCAACGCTGAACCGAATCCTCGAGCCGAACCGCTCGCGCAGCTTTCCAACCTCGAGCGATCCTCCATCTTAGAGTCAGCCCCGAACGCGGCTCGAGACACGGACACAATCCTTCAGGGCCATCAGTTGCAAGTAGAGGCAATCACCAAAGTCGCAACACTCGAGGCTAATCAGCCGCAAACTGATGTCGCTTCTGAGGCGCACGACCTCGAGCCATCGGTTGCTACTACGAGGCTGGAAACGACCGCAAATCCGTCTCGCTCGGACTCAGTGATGAACCCCATCGCGGACTCGAGCGGCGCGACCCAGGTAACCGCTGCTCGCACGGCTGCCATTCCCGTGCCGACGCCGACACCGGGCGTCGAGGTGTACAACCCACCGAACCGCCGCGTCCTCCCCCCCAAGCCAAAGGTGGAAGAGGTCAAATCGGCCGCTGAGAAACTGTTTGAATCGGTTCCAGAAACCAATCCGCTCGAGTGGCTCAGCAAGCTCAGCAGCGTGCAAGCCTTCAACGAAACCAATCCGTTGCGGGTTCCAAGCGCCAGCCCTGAAATTAGCCCTGAGCCGCTGTCCGCTCCCAGGTTGGTCAGTCCAGCGCAGACCCCACAGGCTGCCCCATCTCAGCGCTCTCAATCGCCCGCGCAGCCAGTCTCTGACTCTCGAGTTGCTGCTGACGATCAGGGTTTACTAGTCGCGCCCGCCCGCCCCGCAAGCGCGTCCGCGCCGCGTCCCGTCTCAACCAGCGCCATCACCGGACTCGAGGGTCGGTTGGTGGCAGCACCGCTGGTGACAGCACCGTTGGCGGGAGCATCGTACACGCCCGCTGCGTCTCGACAATTGATCGCGCCGCCCTTTTCAGTCGCGTCGCCCATCTCGGGCGCATTGTCTAGCTCAGGTGCACCATCCAGCTCAGAACCCGATTCGCCACTCGAGACCGATCGAGCGCCTGCGACCTTGGCCGGATCACCGTCGCTATCTGCAACCGGCGAATTCGCTCGAAGCTTAGAAACGACGAGCCGAGAGGGTCCGGTATCGCTCCAGGCTCAGGTTTCAGCGGGCACGGCTCCAGCCCGCGCTCAGCCCGTGCAACTTTCCAGTGCCGCCCGACAACTGCTGCGCCCGATCACCGGGGTTGACCCGGCGGACGTGCAGATTCGCCGCGACCCGGAAAGCGAGGCGCTGACTCGAGCCTACCGAGCTGATGCCTTGGCGGTCGGAGAAACCGTGCTGCTGTCCACGAGACTGACGGGGGAGACGCCAGAAACCCTGGGGGTGATCGCGCACGAACTAACGCACGTCGCCAGGGGACGGCAGGCGCGTTTCGTGCCGCCCGCTCTGCAACAACAAGCTCCGACCACTCAACTGATCGCGCCGCCCGTTCGTTCTCTGGAAACCTTGGACGAGGAAAGCCTGGCTCTGCAAGTCGAAGGTCGAACCCGCGCTCTGGCTCAAGCGGCCAACTCGAGCAACCTGAGTTCGGCAGGCGCACCAGCCGCTAATGCACCGGTCTCAGGCGTTCCCAGCACTGAGCCTGCGCCGTGGCAGGGCAGCGGTTTACCTGCGCCGTGGCAACTCTCAAAGCGGCTCGAGCAGGTCTTCAATCCCAGTGATGCCCCGCGCACCCCATCCTTTGCGGCTGGGTCCAGCCAGTCGCCCGCGCCCACCCCGAGTTTCGTGCCACCCGTGTACTCCTCGAGTTCCGCCTCAGGCAGCGCCGCGCCACCACCCACGACCGTTTCCAGGTCCGGTGTCCAGGCGGCCGCGCAGAACCGTGACGTGCCAACCGCCACGCCCGCCCCGGACGGGCCGCTCCCGCAGCGCTCCGAGGCGAGCAAAAACGCCAAGACCAACGAACCCCCGCCAAAAGAGGACTTGGACGACCTCGCCCGGCAGATTTACTCGATTCTCAAACGCCGCCTCGTGACCGAACGCCGCCGACTGCCCTGAGGTCCATCATGCATGACCGCACCCAGCGTCCCGAACTCGAGCAGCCGATCAAACCGGCTTCTACGCAGCCATCACAAAAAACGCCGAAAACCACGGCCACCCCCCAACTCGAGGCGAACGGCGGCGCGAAAGCGCTGACCTCGGACATGGACTCGTCTGACGCGGAGCAGCGCCGTGAAGTCAGCTACGAGGTGTTCTTAGAGCAAGTGGCGCACGACATGGCCTACGAGGACAAGCTCAGCGCCGATCAACAGGACCTACTGAAACGTTTCGGCTACACCGCCGAACCGGGCATAGACGGTCCGATGGGTTTTCAACTGCGCGTCTTCACGCCCAGCACCCCCGAGTTCCCACACCCGGTACTAGCCTTTCGCGGCACGGAGTTCACCAGCCTGAAAGACATACAAGCCGACCTGGAACCTCGAGCGGTCGGGTTGAACCAGTTTCACGCCAACCAACGCCGCATTCAGACAGCCCTGTCGCACGTCAATCGCTGGGGTCGCGCTTGGGTTACAGGGCACAGCCTCGGTGGGGCGTTGGCCCAGCTCACCGCGACCACCTACAGCGCTCAAGTTGGCCGCGTCATCACCTTTCAATCCCCCAGCATTGACGCCGCCAGCGTCGCGCAGTTAGAGCGGTTCAACCAGAAGCACCCGGATGAAGCCGTCTCGAGCACGCACTACCAGGTGACGGGCGATCCCGTCAGCACCTCCGGCGAGCGCCTGACGCCCGGCGAAGTCGTGCAATTCGAGTTAAAGCCCAGCAACGGCAGCACCACCAAAACCATGACCGCCGGTATTCTGGCGGGCATTCTGGTCGGATCGGGCGCTGGGGCGGGTACGACCGCCGCGATGGAAGCCGTCTCCAAGCATCGCGCCTTTCCAGTTAGCAACGCCGCGCAGGAACACCCGGCGTTTCAGGAACTCTTCGAGCAAGGGAAATCCTTCGAGCGGGTCGCGGGCATCAACCAGGACACCTTCCAAGCCCAGAAACCGATCAGCACCAACATCTTCACCACCAGCCGAGTCAGCAACTTCCTCCGTCACCACATTGGACGCGGCGTGTTCTTCGCGGAGAACGCCGCGAGCAACTGGGGCGGCGATGCTAAAGCCAGGGAGTGGGCCGCGAGCCACAAGGATCGCATCGCTCAGTTCACCGCGACGGAACTCCTGGAGCACCTGCAACGCCTGTTAGACGGCTGGGTCAGCGATGACGACTTGGTCGCCTTTGAAACCATCTGTTACGGCGTCAAAGACCCAAAGGTCATGAACGCGATTCGCGCTGCGATTCAACCGCGACTCGAGGAGTTGCACAGCGATCAGCAGCGGCAATGGGTGGAAGCCGCGATTCGCTATCAGCCGAAAGCCGACCAGTAAACTGGTTCAGCTCAACGGTTCAAATATTGGGATTGCGCATACCTGAAGTGCAGTACCCGCTAAGGGAGTAGTTCAAAGTAATCAAAGCTCTGGGATTTGACTGTCCAGAAGGGTCGCCTGTCCAAGGTTAAAATTTTTGAGATACGGTATCGCTCGGCCAGTGCCAGCAAGCTGCTGTCTACGAAACCAAGCGGAACATCGTCATACTTGGTCCGAATTGCATTTGCTTTCTCAAGATCGGCGGTATCAAAAGCTAACAATTGCCACTCGCCTCGAGACTGCCCTTCCAAAAAAGCTCGAGCGGCATGTTCACCGAGATATTTGGTTGCCATGTAATCCACTTCGCATAGTACGGTACTGGGCACAATCAAGTTGGCATTTGCAAGAGGACGTACTGCCGCATGTTCAATATCGTTGCGGTTGAGCAATGCCAGCAATCCACTCGAGTCTGCCAAAATCGCATCGTTCAAATTCACGGACGCAAACTGTCTTGAAACAACAATTCATCTACGCGCTTTGAGAGATCGGCGGGCCCTTCAGCAATTCCGACCCAACTCGGTACAGACTCAAGCCGCGCCGCCGCGAAACTTTGCAACGCATCGTAAATCACCTCGCTGACATCTCGTTGCTCTCGAGTGGCGATTTTGTGCAATGCCGACTCGAGTTCCTGCGGTAAATCTACTGTGACGTTCATGCATGAGATTCTAGCAGCCTAGATGAGCGATGTAAAAATCGTCTGTAAGCCTGAGGTTGAATTTTAAGCGATGGGTAAGCCAAAACTTTTGAGTTGTTCTTTCGCCAGTCCAACGAGCAGGGATTTCATCACCTCGAGCGTGAGACCGCCGCCGACTTTACCGACCATCTGCTTTGCTTGGTTTCATTTTTTGTTATCTCGAGCCGCCTCAAGAAACTCGTGACCCTCCCAGGCGATTTCTAATCCGTTTTTTCGTCTGAACATGGGAAAGCCTTCTGATATTTCTACAGTTCGGAGCATTTCTTGGGAGATAAGTAGATTGACATGATAATCAATTTGCGATTTTTCAAGAAAATAAATGTCACGCTAGAACTTGCTCTCCAACTCGAGTTTTAATTCGTCGGGCGTAAGAGCCGCACCAGGAGAACTCTCTACAACGAGCAGGATATTTCTGCATAGATCCATGTCCCGCTTCACGAGCTAACCTTCGAGCCTTCCGCCAGCTTCTCCCACAGCTCGAGTTCATCCTGGCTCGGCGCTTTCGGCACAGTCACGCGCAACTCCAGCAATACATCCCCTCGAGTTCCATCCTTTTTAATCCAGCCCTGCCCACGAAGTCGCAGCACGCGCCCGGCTTGACTGAGCGCTGGCACGTTGACCTCGCCGCGTCCCTCCAAGGTTAGGGCTTGCAGCTTGCCACCCACGACCATCGTCGGGGCGGGCACGTCCAGCATCACGCGCACGTCGTCCCCCTCGAGCTTGAAGGTCTGGTCGGTTTCCAGGCGAATGGTTAATAAAACGTTTGCGCCGCCCGGCGCTTGACCGCGCAGTCGCAGTTTCTGACCGTCCCTCGCGCCGCGTGGCACGTTGACTTCCAGGCGTTTCCCGCCGACTTCGATCGTGCGAGTCGTGCCCCGAAAGGCTTCGGTCAGCGGCACGCTGATGACGCCCTCCACATCCTGCGGGGGGCGTTGGAAACCGCCGCTGCCGCCGAACAGGTCTTCCATGTTGATGCGCGTCCCACCGAACCCACCCGCGCCCGCTCGAGGTCCGGCGTTGCCAAAGAGCGTCTGGAAGAAATCGCTGAAGTCCCCGGCGTTACCGCCCCCGTTGTAGGCTGTACCCACCGCCGTTCGGGGGCATCCGCCCGTTGGCGGCGTCCGCGCCGTAGGTGTCGTACAACTGGCGCTTCTCGGTGTCGCCCAGCACCTCATAGGCTTCGTTGATCTCTTTGAACTTGGCCTCGGCGGCAGGGTTATCTTTGTTGCGGTCCGGGTGATGCTCCTTGGCGAGTTTGCGGTACGCCTTTTTGATCTCGTCCTCGGAGGCGGACTTGTTGACACCCAGGGTTTTGTAATAATCCTTGTAATTCATACGCGGTTGGCTCCTACTGATAACCCCACGATTCGGCAACCTCACGTTTATGCCACAGACGCATTCTATTGCCTCGAAACGGTGAGCTGACGGTGCCGAACTCAGTAGCTTCTGGCGGCTAACTCGAGGGTTCGCTCGGGCTGTGCCAACGGAGGTACGGTTGAGTCCTGTCCACAAAAGCGTGCCACAGAACAGACTAGAAGCTGGGAGCGAGCGGCTGGAAGCTTCAGTTCACTTGCTTGCTGACGATCACCCGGGCTGGGCGGATCAGCTTGCCGTTCAGTGTGAAACCCGCCTGGAAAACCTCGAGGATTTCGTCGTCGGTCGCACCTGGCAGGGTTTGCAGGGCCTCATGAACGTTTGGATCAAACTGTGCGCCCTTGCCAGGGACCATTTCGGCTCCGAAGGCGGACAGGTTTTTCAGGAAGTTGTCGCGGACGCTGTGCAAGCCGGGGATCAGGCTGGCGGGGTCTTTCACACCTGCGTCTATCGCGCGGGAGACATCATCGAAGGTTCCCAGCAGCGCTTCAATCGCGGCGCTCGAGCCTTTGGTCTTAGCGTCCGCCAGTTCACCCGCCATGCGGTTGCGGTACGCGTCGAAATCGGTTTGCAGGCGCAGCACCCGAGTTTTCCACTCGGCGACCTCGCGTTCCAAGTCGTCGGCGCGGCCCAGCTTTTTCATCATGTCCTCGAGTTGCTTGATCGCCTCTTCGTTCATTTCGGGGGCGTCGCTCGAGGTGGTATTGCTGGAGTCTGGCTTGCTCGAGTCGGCGGCCGTTTCGTCGTTCGGGCTGTCCACGCCGGTCAAATCCTCTAGGTTGTCTTTATTGGCTTCGCTCATGGTTCTCCTCGCGTTCGTAGGGGCGAGGCTCCGGGCGCGGTTGCGCGGTGAGCGACGCCCCTACACGGGGATGGGATTTTGAAGGGCTTTAACCGGCGGGCTTGAAGTCGGCGTCAATCACGTCGTCATCTTTTTTGGCGTCGGCCGCTGGATTCTGACCGGCCTCGCCCGGCTGAGCGCTCGCTCCGGCGGCCTGCATCAGGTCGCGCAGGGCTTCCTCGAGGTGCTTTTGCAGGTTGGCGATCTTGTCGTCGTCAGCCTCGGTTTGCACTGCGTCCTTGGCTTGATCCGCGAGCTGCTGCACCTTATCTTTTAAGTCCTGCGGTGCGCTGGCGGATTCGCTCAGCGTTTTCTCCGCGTTCAGGCGCAGGGAGTCCAGAGCGTTCCGCTTCTCCACTTTTTCCTTGCGCCGCTTATCGGCGTCCGCGTTCTGCTCGGCTTCGGTGACCATGCGGTCAATCTCGTCCTTGCCAAGCGTGGTGGTGTTCTCAATGCGGATGTTGGCTTCCTTGCCGGTGGATTTCTCCTTGGCGCTGACTTGCAAGATGCCGTTGCTGTCTAGGTCAAACGTGACTTCCACCTGCGGCACACCGGCTGGCATCGGAGGAATTCCCTCGAGCTTGAAGCGACCCAGCGTCTTGTTGTCGTTCGCCATCGGACGCTCGCCTTGCAGCACGTTGATTTCCACGCCGGGCTGGTTGTTCTCGGCCGTCGTGTAGACCTCGGTGCGCTTGGCGGGGACGGCGGTATTCCTGGAAATCATCGGCGCGACCACGCCACCCTTGACTTCTACGCCGAGGGTCAGCGGCGTCACATCTACCAGCACGATGTCACCGACACTGGTGTCACCGCTCAGGATGCCCGCCTGAACCGCTGCGCCCAGAGCCACGGCCTCGTCGGGGTTAACGCTCTCGTTCGGGGTCTTGTTCAGCAAGCTTTGCACGAGCGCTTTGACCGCTGGAACTCGAGTGCTACCACCGACCAGGATCACTTCGTCAATCTTCGAGGCGTTCAACTTCGCATCCTCGAGCGCCTGCAACACTGGCTTGCGAACGCGTTCGATCAGGTCCGCGACCAGGCTCTCGAATTGGGCGCGGGTCAGCTTGCGCTCCAAGTGCATCGGGGTGCGCGTGTCGGGATCGAAGGTGATGAACGGCAGGCTGATCGTGGTTTCGTTGGCGGAGGAAAGGTCAATCTTGGCTTTCTCCGAGGCTTCGATCAGACGTTGCAGGGCTTGCGGATCCTTTTTAAGGTTGAACTTGTTTTCCTTTTCAAACTCGCCCGCCAGCCAGTTGACGATCCGCTGGTCGAAGTCCGCGCCGCCCAAGTGGGTGTCGCCGTTGGTGGACTTGACCTCGAACACGCCGTCACCAATCTCCAAGACCGTGACATCAAACGTACCGCCACCGAGGTCGAAGACCAGGATCGTTTCGTTGCCCTTCTTGTCCAGACCGTAGCTGAGCGCCGCGGCTGTGGGTTCGTTGATGATCCGCAGGACGTTCAGACCGGCGATTTTCCCGGCGGCGGCGGTCGCCTCGCGCTGGGTGTTGTCAAAATAGGCTGGGACGGTGATAACCACGTCCTTGACGGTGTAGCCCAGCTTAGCGCTGGCGTCGTCCACCATCTTCCTGAGCACCATCGCGCTGATTTCCTCGGGGGCTTTCAGACCCTCGGTGGTCTCGATGCGGATACCGCCGTTCGGGCCCTCGACGACCTTGAACGGGGCGCGACCAGCTTCCTCGCGCACCTCGTCCCAGCGACGCCCGATAAAGCGCTTGACTTCGTAAAAGGTATTGGTGGGATTGATCGCCGCTTGTCGCTTGGCGATGTTTCCGACCAGTTTGTCGCTTCCCTTGAACGCCACGACAGAGGGCGTCGTGCGTGTCCCCTCCGAGTTGACGATCACATCGGGCTTGCCGCCCTCCACGACCGCGATCACCGAGTTCGTGGTTCCCAGGTCAATGCCTACAGCCTTCGCCATATTGCTGCCTCCTCAAAAACACTCGAGGTTTGCCCTCGAGTGTGAGCTTCCTCGCAGTAGACGCCTCAAGCGTCTTGCACGGGAGGAGTATAGCGATTTACGCCTAATCTGTCAATAGACTTGAGTGTGGTCGTATCAAGTTTGACGAACGATTTGTTGAGTTACCCACCCTCCCGCGTACGTCAACAAATACGAGACCGCAACGATTCCTAGAAAGGCGAAGGTCGCCAACAGACCGTTGCGGGAGCCTCGAGTTCTGAACAGATAGACTGGCACGCCGATGATGCCGACGAAAATGACGAGGAAACGCAAGAACCCCAGTTGCAAGTTCGGGTGCTGGCGCATGTCCTCGTTTAACCACAGCAGCAGCGGAATTAGGAACACCAAATTCAAAATCAGACTGATACTTTGGGCCTCGCTGTTAGAACTCACACCGGTAGAAACAAAGTACGTGACGACGCCCTCCAAAAAAGAAAAGAGCGCGGCGATTCCCAAAGCTACATTTTTCATTATCCCATCATAATTGGTATCCATCTTTCCAGTTCTCCAGCTCGAGTTCTCGTAAGCCATTCAACCTAACCTTCATCCTCGAGCCAGATTTATGAGCTGCCATCCCTTTGCGGTGCGGTTCGCTCGAGTCTCGGCCGCACCCTGACTCACGCTCTACTCATGATTCCAACAGACGGCGTTCAGAGATCTTCCGTAGCTTGACAATGATGGTGACTGACTTCAAAGCTGGACTGCCTGATGTCATGATGACGCGACGCCGTGACGATACGCCCATGCGCATCGCCATGCTGTGTCACGCCAGTGCGGGCGGTTCCGGCGTGGTCGCCACAGAACTGGCAATCGCGCTGTCACAACGCGGCTGCGAGGTTCACCTGATTTCCAGCTCGCGCCCGTTCCGCCTGCCCGCCGCGAACGAAACCGCTCGAGTCCCATGGTGGAAACGCTTCGTACCCTCCAAGACCGAACCGCAGATGCTCCACTTTCACCAGATTGACAGTTTGGAATACCCGTTGTTCAACGACAGTATGGTCGCGCTCACGGCCGCCAATACCGTGCAACGCGTAGCGGAAAAATACCGGATTGATCTGGTTCACACGCATTACGCGATTCCGTTTGCGACGAGCGCGATGCTCGCCCGGAACCTTGGGGATTCGGGCTTCAAGGTTGTGAACACGCTTCACGGCACGGACGTGACACTCCTCGGGCGTGAACCGGCGCTGCACAGGACGACTGCGCAATCGGTCAAAGCCGGGGACGCGGTGACGGCCGTGTCGAAGGATCTGGCAACCGACGCCGAGTACACCTTCGGTTTATTGCCCGATAGCGTGTGCGCGATTCCGAACTGGGTGGATGCGGAGCGCTTCCAGCCGATCAAAGACCCGCAGCAACGAGCCAAATACGTCCACACGGATGAAAAGCTGATCGTTCACGTCAGCAACTTCCGCGAGGTCAAACGCCCGCAAGACGTGATCCGCGTGTTCGCGGGCATCAACGCCCGGCGACCCGCCCGACTGGTGATGGTCGGCAACGGACCGGAAAAGGAATCTTGCGTGGAGCTGGCCAGGGAATTGGACGTGACAGGGCGCGTGCTGTTCCTTGATTTCGATCCGCGAATTGAAAACATCCTGGGACTGGCGGACCTGTTCCTGCTTCCCAGCCAATTGGAGAGCTTCGGTCTAGCCGCGCTCGAGGCGATGGCCTGCGGTGCGCCCGTGGTCGCCAGCAACGTCGGCGGTATCCCAGAAGTCGTGGAGCACGGCGTCACCGGTTTCCTCTGTCCGTACCGCAACGTGGAAGCGATGGTGGAAGCCAGTCTCGAGGCGCTGGGATCGGCGCAGTACGGGATCAACGCCCGGAGACGTGCCATCGAGCGCTTCCATCCCGATCTGATTCTGCCGCAGTACCTAAACCTGTACAAAGAACTCTGCGGCGTCGAGCAACCGCTCGAGACGGCACACTGAACATTTGCAGTGAACGTCCTGAGGAAAGTACCTTGACAGAGGACTGCCGTGTCACGCCTCGAATTGGCGGCGTAGAATCCTCCAAATGTCAGAACCCAAACGGATCGTCAGCGTCAGCCTCGGGTCGTCCAAGCGCAACGCTACCGCCGAACTCGAGTTTTTGGGCGAGAAGTTCACGCTGGAACGGGTTGGCACGGACGGTAGTCTGGAAAAGATGGCGCAGTTGTTCACCGACTTGGACGGCAAGGTCGCCGCGTTCGGATTGGGCGGCGCGGATTTGAACATCGTGGCTGGGAATAAGAGCTACAGTTTTCGGGATATCAAAGCACTCGTGGCGCACGCTAAAGTTACCCCGGTGCTGGACGGTGGCGGGCTGAAACACACCTTGGAGCGCGAGACGATCCAGCAACTCGAGGGGTTGATCGGCTGGCAGGGCAGGAAGACATTGATGGTTTCGGCGGTGGACCGGTTCGGCATGGCGGAAGCGCTGGCCGAGGCGAAGGCGGACGTGCTGTACGGCGATCTTATCTTCAGCCTCGGATTGCCGATTCCGTTGCGATCTATTGGTTCCCTACGAACCCTAGGGCAGATCATGTTACCTGTCATCACGCAATTGCCGTTCAAGTGGTTCTACCCAACTGGCGAGCAGCAAGAGAAGACGGTCCGCGATCACCGCGTTCAGTACTACCAGTGGGCGGAAGTCATCGCTGGGGATTTCCTGTACATCAACCGCTATCGTCCCGAACGGCTCGAGGGGAAAACCGTGCTGACCAATACGGTGACGGCCGATGACATTGAGGCGTTCAAGGGTACGGGCGCGAAACGGTTAATCGCCACAACGCCGAAATTGAACGGACGCAACTTCGGCACGAACGTCATGGAAGCCTTCTTCGTGGCACTGTCAGGGAAGAACCGGCCGCTGCAACCGCAGGAATATTTGGAGTACATCAAACAAATCGGCTTCAAGCCAGAAATCTACGAGCTGAATTGACTCGAGCGAGAAACGGCGCAAACGGAATCCGTGCCCGCCGTTCGTTTCACCCACGCCGACCTCGAGGTACTGCTCTCGGATGGGACGCGACCACGACATCAAAGCCTGAGTTGCATGAAGCGGCGCGGTACGTCTGAAAACCCGAGCGAGGCGTAAAACGCTCTGGCAGATTCATTCTCTGGTTCTGTCTCGAGGCGAAGTAAGACCACGCCTTCATCGCGGCAGGTTTGCAGCAGCTCAAGCATGACGGTTCTCCCAACGCCGCGCCCTCGAGCCTCTGGGATCAAGTACAACTCGTCCAACTCGGACGCCCGACCGCCGTATTCCAGACTGTACGACCAGACCAGCACGGCGTACCCAACGGGTCGCTCGGCTTCCAGCGCCAACCACGCCCGGCCGTGCGCTCCTTTGAGCATTCGCAGCACGGCAACTTGCGCTTTCTCGAGATCGAAGAGGATGTGATCGTGGGCGTAGTACGCCGCCATCAGGGACAGCAACGTCTCGAGCGACAAGGTGTCTTCTGATCGCACAGGCTTGAGGGTCACGGGTCAACTGTACCGATAGAACTCGGATTTTGGGATCACACGAATGGCGTAGACTCAGCTCCGTATGGCTCAGGCAGCTTCGATTCCCACGCGCACCGGTTTCTGGGCGGCAGTTTCTAGCTTCCCAAACGAGGTCAAACGCAATCTAGCGGTGCTGTTTGCGGCGCAAGCCTTCGCCACGGGCGCGACCACGGTCTCCACGACGCTCTGGCCAGCATCATCATCGTGGACATCACCGGGTCCGAGGTGCTATCCGGGTTGCCATCCACGGTGAACTTCTTCGTGTCGGCCTTTGCCGCGTACTGGGCAGGCAAGCTCATGGCGACTCGAGGGCGCAGGGTTGGCTTGAGTCTGGGGTACGCGGTCGGGGCGGTCGGGGCAGTCATCGGTGCGACGTTTGCCTTGGAACGCAACCTGATCGGGTTTTTGATCGGCGGGGCGCTGGTCGGCGCGGCCAACGGCGCGATTCAGCAAGCCAAGTACGCCGCCGGAGAGATGGTCCCGAACGGCGTGCGCGGCTCGGTGGTCGGTGCCTTGCTGACCGGGAGCGCCTTCGGCAGCGTGCTGTCGTGGATCGTCGCGCCTCTGGTTCACAGCTTGGCTAAAGCCAACGGCGTTCCAGCGATTGAGGCGGGCTGGTATCTCGGCGGCTTCTGGTTGGCGCTCGGTGCGGTGCTGATCTGGGCGCTGCTCCGACCCGACCCTCGAGACCTGGCGGCCAGAGTGGATGCCTCAACAACGGTTTCCCTCGAGCCTCGTCCCGTAGAGTCTAATCTGCCGATCAGATCCTGGTTGGAGTTGCTGCGGGAGCCTGGCATTCGGCTGGCGCTTGTCAGCATGGGATTGGGGCAGACGGTCATGGTGGCGCTGATGGTACTGATGCCGCTGCACGCCAAGCACCTCGGGCACGAGGACGCCGCGACCGGCTTGATTAGCGTTCACGTCCTTGGCATGTTCGCCTTCGGTTGGTTGACCGGGCGACTGACCGACGCCTGGGGGCGACGCACGGTAATTCAGATGGGCGCGGCGCAACTGATGTTGGCGGGGTTCGTGGCGACCTTCGCCACGCGGCCCATAGAGATGGGCTTCAGCCTGTTCGTGCTGGGGCTGGGCTGGAATTTTCTGAACGTCGCGGGCAGCACGCTACTGACCGATCACTTGCGCCCGCACGAACGCGCCAGAGTCCAGGGCGGGGCTGAACTCGTGACCTGGCTATCGGCGGCGGTTGGAGCGCTCGGGGGCGGCGTGATCGTGGGCATCTTCGGGTTCGCCACAATCGGCTGGGTCGGTCTGGCGCTCGGCTGTCTGCCGTTCATCGCCACACTGTTTCTCAGCACTGCGTCTCGAGTGTTGAACGAGATTTGAAGTTAGAGCTGCGCCTCCAGAAGCGTTCGCCAGCCCTGACGATCCGGTCGCTGCGCGAAGTGTTGCGGCACAATCAGGGTCAAGACATTGCCGTCTCGAGTCACGGCCGCAACGCCGCCCATCACCAACTTGAACTCGAGGATTTGCGTCAGGGCGGCCCGTCCGAGTTCATCGGCGTTGAGCGCACCAATGATAGATTCCAGGTGTCCTAACACTTCCATCAAGGCCTCGCGCGTCGTGTCGTCTTCTAGGTCTTCCGGCAACGTGAAGCTGAGCGGTAAGCGGAGCGTGCGCCAACGATCACCCGCCAGTGAAAAAGCGCGGCGCAGTGTCAACACGGACGGCGCGGGCGTGTCGGAAACGCGTTTGTCCAACTCGGTCACGTCTCGCACCGACAGCGCCTCGAGCGAGGCTAGCGGGATGAAGGCCGTGTCGGAGCTTGGGTGCGGGAATTGCAGACTAACCATGCTCACCCCGCCGTCCCTGGTGACCTCCAAAAGTTCACCCTCGAGCGCTCGGCCACTGCTCAGGTACAGCGTCACGTGCGGGCGGCGGAGCGGTGCTCCGGCTGTGACCGCTGTCGCCAGCGCGGAGAGTTCGTCCAGCATCGCCTCGAGTCGTCGGGGTTTCATGCTGTGAATTCTAGGGGATTGGGTTGATTCGTTTCCCGGAGGGATGCCGAAGCCTCGTGACAGAAGCGGGTTAGTAGATTGCGATCAATCGCCTTCCTCGAGCGGCGCGATGGCGAAATGGAACAAGTATTTCTTCGCCCCGCCTCGATTCTGGAATTTCTGGAATAAGGCGAAAAGTTCATTGCGAATCGCTCTGGCATCATCGAAATCCAGGCGCAGTTGCGGCCAGGCTGCCACGATCAAGGGAAAGGTTGGATCGTCCAAATCCGGGTCGTTTCCGGCGCGGTCGGCAAGCTGCACCATTGAACGTCCCGCCGCATCCTGACCGATGCGAATGCCCCAATCACCAAGCTGTCCCTGCCGGAACGAAACGTGAATCGCTCGCGCCTGCGAGCGCAACATGAGCGTCTGAAAGTGCTGGCTGGTCGCCTCGAGAAACGCCTCGAGTGTGGCTTCGGGGATGATGCCGAGCGGAATAAAAAAATTATCGGTCACCGCCCGGTACAGTTTCAAATCGCGCCCGGCCCGTTTCACCCGGTTTGAAACCTCGATCAAGCCCAACCGCTCGAGTTGTCGCACCCGGTAGTACGCGGCATCCACGCGCGTCTGCCAGAGGTCTGCGACTTCGCTGACGTTCCGCTCCTGCCCGATGAAGGCTTGCACGAACCCGATCAGTTTCACGTCGGTCAGTGCCTTGGCCTGCGCGGGATCGGTGATGGTTCGCATCAAAACCGATTTTGCGCCACATCAGCTTGAAATTCAGTCTTTCGATTCAAGTTGAGACCCCGGCAAAGTGTACGTCATGAACGTCCTTGGCAACCCCAACTTTCGCAAGATCCTGATCGGGAGCGCCGTCTCGAGCCTCGGGGACGGGTTTCACACAGTCGCTTCGATGTGGTGGATCAAGGTTCACACCGGTTCGGACGCGCTGGTAGCGGTCGTCGCCCTGGCGAAGGGCTTGGCGGCGGTGCTGCTCGCGCCGTTCGCGGGGGCTTTGGTGGACCGTCAGGATCGCCGCCGCGTCATGCTCTTCGTGGACGTAACTAGAGCCGCCATCGTCGCGTTGCTCGGGGCGCTCGCCCTGACCGAATCGCTCGAGCCGTGGATGTTGATCGCGTGCGGCGCGCTGCTCTCCGCGCTCGGAACCCTGTTCGGACCTGCGTTTACTTCAAGCATCCCGAATATTGTCGGCAAAGAAAACCTGGCTCCCGCGAATTCCAATTTGCAGGTCTCTGGCACGCTCGCCGGGATTGCCGGACCCGCCCTCGGAGGAATTGCTGTCGCGGGTGTCGGCAGTGGCGGCGCGTTTCTGGTGGATGCAATCAGCTTTCTGGTCAGCGCCGCGTTCATCCTGGCGTCTAGAATCCCCACCCCAGAAGCCGTGACCGCCGAGAAAACCTCGAGCCTGCTGAAAGACGTGTTGGAAGGCTGGCGCTGGCTGCGCGGCCAGCGGCTGATCTTCGGCATTATGGTGGTCGCGCTGGGCCTCAACTTTCTGACCGCGCCACTGCAAGTGTTGCTCCCCGGGTACGCCAAGGATGTGCTGCTGACCGACTCGAGGGGCTTCGGACTGCTCGAGGCTGGTTTTCCGATTGGCTTCTTGATCGGAGCGTTGCTGCTGGGCGCACTGAAACCCGAGCGGGTTGGTCTCATGGTAGTGCTTTGCATGGGATTGTTCGGCGCGTCATTGGTCGGGGTCGGACTGTCGCGGTTGTTGCCGGTTTCGCTCGGGTTGATCGTGCTGATCGGGGTGATGCTGGCCGGGATCAACCTCACGATTTCCGTCTTGTTCCAATCGCAGATTCCGAACGAGTTGCAAGGCCGCGTTTTCGGCGTGTTGCAAACTTTCGGGAGTGGCTTACAACCATTAGGATTAGCGCTCACACCGCTCTTGATCGTCGTCACGGGTGGCATTCCCAACCTGATGATTGTGATTGGTGGGCTGTCCGCGCTAAGTGGTCTGGGTTTTCTCGGCGTGCCAGGCTTCCTGGGCTTGCGGCAACCGAGCGCACCGACCAATCCCCCCTCGAGTCCCGCGACGGTCTGAATCTCAAACGGCAAGGTTCAGGCTGAAAGGCTCCAGTTGCCCGTCTCAATGGAAAAGACTCGAGGTGCATGACTCAAAGTAAAAAGGGGCGTCCAAATTTGGACGCCCCTCCCTGGCATCAGACTGGATTAGGGCAGGTTGCGGTGACGCTCGTAGGTCTCGCTGTCCTCGGCGTACTGCTTGATCGGATTGGCTTGCAGTGTGGACAGGGTATTCCCCGACCGGGCTGCCGCCGCATCCGAGCTGCCCTCGAAGGCTTGATACCACAGGAACGGCTCGAGGTTGACGTTCGCTAGCTTGGCCGCTCGCGCCATTTCTGAGTACCCCTTCTTGGCGAAGCTGGCGGCGGCGGAGTATTCCATTGCCTGATACGCTTGAAGCGCAATCGAGGCGTAGGCGTCCGCCTTGAAGACGGAGATGAACGCCTCGAGCGGCGCGTTCGCCAGATTGCCAGAAACGAATTTTTGGAGGATCTGATTGCTGTTGTTGATGTACCCGGCGACCAGGTAGCGGTTCATGTTGTCGCGGTCAAACTGGCTGAAATCCCAGTTGAGATCAATGTAGCTCATCATGGTGTTGGATTCGTCACCGGCCCAGGCGTAGAAGGTGCTGCCACCCGGACCGTAATCGGTGTCGGTTTCAAAATCGTAGCCGTCGTGCGGGTGTGACATCGCCAGGTGATGCCCGACCTCGTGAATCAGCGTCGTGGTGAAGCCGTACCCGGCCGCCTTCTCCGCGCTCGAGGCGACCGCGTACACGAAGCTCTGCGTGCCGGTCAGGTAATCGTCGTCGGCCAATCCCAGGAACGGCGCTTGATAGCTTGCGTCCAAGTTGAAGGCCAGCACTGGAATCTGATAATCGGCGTTGCCAGAGGAGAGCGCCGCTCGGTTGACCAAGCCGTACCCGAACAGCGCCAGACCGGACGGGATGGAGCCTAAGCCCGGCACGTTGCACGGCGCGTTGCCGGGTTGTTGGCTGTAACAACGGAAGGGTCCTTGCGCGTCCCCGATGGCGCGGCTGCGAAGATCAGCCGTGAAACTGTTCAGCGGTTGCAGCGCCGTCAGGTTCTCCTTCAACAAACCAGCCTTGAGGAAGTTCAGCCCGCTCGAGGCGGCGTCACCTTCAAACATGTTGACGTTGACTTGGAGGCGTTCGGGTTGCTCGGGCGGGGTGATCTGCACGCGGTAGATCGGCGAGCTGGTGAACAGCAGGTTAACCGCGACATAGCGCATGATTTTGGACAGGTCGCCGCTCAGGTCCGTGAACGGGCGATACCCGGTTTTGTTGCCGTACTCCCAGACGGGCGGCATCCGGTAATCCAGCACGCCGTCGCCGTCCAAGTCAGCCGTGTCTAGGTCGTACTGACCCGTATTGCTCTCTGGCCCGGCCGAGAGATCGTGGAACCAGATGCGGTGCAAGCCTCCCAATCCGGTCTGCTTGTCGTCCGGCGTCGTGCCGCCCCAGGCGATCATCTTCCTCGAGCTGCGCAGCGCTCCGAAGTTGTACCCGGTGTCCGGGTCGGGTTCGTCGGTCTTGGTGTAGACGTGGAATTTGAAATCTTTGCGCCCGTACCAGTTGATGAAGAAGGTCGTGTAATCGCGGGTGTTGACGCCGATCTCGGGGGCGTTCTGAGCCAGCCACTTTTCAACCTTGGGCCCGTCAATCCAGTAGCCGCCGTCGGCAGGAATCGTCAAGGAGCGCGCTTTCTGTCCGTTGTACGCGTTTTGAAACACGCTGAGCGGCTTTTTCACGGCGATGCTCGAGAGAAATTTGAAGAAACGGTCCTCGAAGTTCTGGCGGGCGAAGGTCAGGTTGTACTTGTACGAGAAGGCGTTCCCGGCGAAATCTTTCTCGCCGGGCTTCAAGTAAAACGAGGCTGAGCGATTCACGGCGCGGTTCTGTTGCGGCAGACCGGCGCGAAAGGCGGAGGCGTCAACCTCGAGCGCACCCTTGCCGGGTTGATAACCGATGAAAACGACGTTGACATCCAGCTTTTGCTTAATTTCGCGCACGGCTCCAGGGCTTAGGGTTCGCAGCAGGCGCAGGTCCCTGGATTGAGCGCCGGAATCTGCGGCCACGAGCTGATCCGTCGGCGTCGGTTGCCCGCAGGCGGACAGCAAGCCCGCCAGTGCCACCGTCCACATGACGATCCGCGCCGAATACCTCTTTTGCACCATAAACCCCTCCTGTTGGGGAACGACCTTTGAACGTATGCTTGGAAATCTCGAGCGGTTGGTTGAACGCTCCAAGTGGTAGCTCTAAATACTGATAAAAGCGCGATTCGGCTACCAGACGCGTGCGTCACAGACACACGCTATTGCTTTAAAACGTGAACCTGACCATGCCGAACTCAGTAGTTGCGTTCTAGGGGCTGAAGCTGAACGTGATGAAGCCGTCCTCAAAGCGCTCCGAAACGGCGTTGAAGGTTCGCCACAGCACGATGTAGACGCCCGCTGACGGGTTGGGTTTCAGCTTCACCTGAACGCTCGAGGCGATCCGCTCACCGTACAGCGCACCGTCATCCACACGTTTGCCAGGGTCCGCCTTGCCTGCCAGCGCGGTCAGACTGAAACTGGTGGCCGCCTGTTTGATGGCGTCAGCGTCACGGGCGGACGTTTCCAGTCGGTACGCCCGAAATTGCGAGCGATGCGGTTCTATCGCCACCACAAAACTCAGGGTCACACTGGCTGGCCAGGTGCGTAAGGTGCTGCCATCGGTCGGGTTGGATCGCCGCAGATTCGCCCCAGCTAAACTTTCCCCTGAAAAGGCGATCCCGATCATCAACAAGACTCCGACACCGACTCGAGCCGAGCTGCCTAAACCCATGTGCGTCCTCCTGAACCGATCTTGAATGACAAGCTAACACACCGGTATCAAAAACCATCGGGGACAATCATGGTCTGCCTGAGCGACCAATTTGGAGTTGAGTTCACCTCTTCTAATGGCTTGTTCGGTTGAACCGCTCGAGCCAATCCGATGCGTCAGTCACGCACCGCTCAGACCAACGAGGGTGTCATGCCAAGCCGAATCAGGAACGGTTGTTGACCGTTGCGGCTTCTGGCATCGTAGCGTTTCATCAGCGCGGTCAACTCCGCGAACAGCCCTTGGGCATCGTCATAGTTGAGTTTCAACTCCTGATATCGGGTGAACACCAGCGGCGGCGGTGGCGCGGGTGCTTCCGAACTCAATTGCATCGGCGCACGAACGTTTAACGTTCCATGCTCCCCTCTGGTATAGGTCGTTCCCCAATCCGCGTTGCTCGAGGTGTACCGCGTCCACTGACTGGCAACGGCTGTGATGAACCGACTCTCAAATTCTAAATTCCCTCCGAGCAACACCTCTTCAAAACTGTTGCTGGCGAACGGAACGAAAAATCGCTGGCTTGAGGCACGGTAGTAGCGAATCGCACGGCCGGTCCGGGCTTGCAGACGGGTTTGTCGTAGCAACTCAAATTGCATCATGCGCTCCACCTGACGGAACACGCGCTGGATCGGCTCGTTTAAGCGTGACGCCACCTGAGCGACCGCCGCCTCCTCGTCCATGAAGCTTCTCAAATAACGGTGATTACCGGGATCGGTCAGGAATTTAATGGCGTTCTTATCCGTGACCGTCCTGCTTTGCGAAAATTCTTCCATTGCGAGTAGCTTAGCCGTGAGACTGCTCCCGTGTTGAGACAACTGGTTCGGCAGCGACCGCTCCTGGCGTATTTCGTTCTGAGCTACACCATTTCCTGGGCGATCTGGTTGGTGGGCGTCGCGCTCGGCCAAGCCAGCTCGCTCGAGACCTTCGCGGTGTTCCTCTTTTTGGGATCGTTCGGACCGGCGCTGGCGGGATTAACTGTCGCCGCCTGCGAGGGCGGAGCGGCTGGGGTACGAAGCTTGCTTCTGAGGCTGATTCAGGTGCGCGTGCGGTTCCCCGTGTATCTGGCCGTCTGGTTCATCTTTCCGGCGGTCGTCGCGTGCGGGTTGTGGCTGCTCAAATTTCCGTTCAAGACCGGAGCCGCGCTGAACATCCTGAGCCTGATCGTGGCCATGCCGATCAACGGCTTTCTAACAGCCTTCCTGTCGCCCGGTCCACTGGGCGAGGAACTCGGCTGGCGCGGCACGGCCCTGCCCAGAATGATCGGTTGGGGCGAGTGGCCCTCGAGCCTGGGACTGGGATTGATCTGGGCGTTCTGGCATTTGCCAGTGGCGATCCTGTTCCCCTCTTGGCGCGAGCCGTTTCCTGGCCTCGAGGTTGATCTGTTCCCGTGGTTGGTGCTGTACCCGGTCTCGTTGATGGCGGTCACCGTGATGTTGACGAAACTTTGGAAGTGGTCCTCGGGCAGCATCTTCGTCTGCATCCTCTTTCACGGCGTGGTGAACGCGACCTTTCAGATTACCGACAAAGTGAGTTCTCCGTATTCCGCGCTCAGCGCTTTCGCCCTGTTGGACGGTCTACTCTGGCTGGCGGCACTCGTTTTCATTGGGCTGGATCGGATAGTCTTCAGCGCTAACCGGGCACAGAAACCCATCCCGACGAGCTGATCCATAAACTTGACCTCGAGCTGAATCAAGCACGAACAGAAACCTCCCCTCGAGAACGCGCTCGAGGGGAGGTTGATTCTGAAAATTCAATCCTCGCCGAGGTACTTCTTGCGGACACTCTCGTCGTTCTTCAACTGTTCGCCCGTGCCCTTCAGCACGATCTCGCCGGTCTGAAGCACGTAGCCGCGATGCGCGATCCCGAGTGCCATCAGCGCGTTCTGTTCCACCAGCAAAATCGTTTTTCCCGCCTTGTTGAGCGTCACGATACTGTCGAAGATCGTTTCTACGAACAGCGGCGACAAGCCCATGCTCGGTTCGTCCAGCAGGATCAATTCTGGGTCAATCATCAGCGCCCTGGCAAAGGCCAGCATCTGCTGCTCGCCGCCGGACAGCGTGCCACCCAGTTGACTCTGGCGTTCCTTCAAGCGTGGGAAGATCTCGAAACCCTGCTGCATTCGCTTCTGGATCAGGTTGCGGTCTTTAATCGTGAACGCGCCGATCTCGAGGTTTTCCTTGACCGACAGACGCGGGAAGATTCGCCGCCCTTCCGGGACGTGCGCCATGCCGAGCTTCACGATATCGTGCGAGGAAACGCTGTTGAGCGACTGCCCTTTGAAGGTCACCTCGCCGCGTTTCGGGGCTTTCAGCATGGACACGGTGCGCAGCGTCGTGGTTTTGCCCGCGCCGTTGCCGCCGATCAGCGCGATGATCTCGCCGGTATTCACGGTGAACGACAAGCCCTTCAAGGCGTGAATCTGCCCGTAATAGGTGTGAACCTCGCGCAACTCGAGCATCACGTTGGCAGTGGAGTTGGGCGTCTCGAGGGGGTTCACGAGGCACCTCCGGCGGCGGGGGTCTGGTTGTTCTTGCCGAACTCGCCGGCGGCCGCACCGCGACCCAGGTACGCCTCGATGACTTGTGGGTTGTTACGAACTTCAAACGGTAGACCCTCGGCAATTTTCGTGCCGTAATCCAGTACCGTCACCGTGTCACTGATCGTCATGACCACGCGCATGTCGTGTTCGATCAACACGACCGTGATGCCCTGCTCGTCGCGCAGGCGGCGGATCAGGTGCTTGGTCTCCTCGGTTTCCTGCGGGTTCATGCCCGCCGTGGGTTCGTCCAGCAGAATCAGCTTGGGGTTCGTGGCGAGCGCCCTGGCAATCTCCAGGCGGCGCTGCTCGCCGTAGGGCAGGTTAGAGGCCAATTCATCGCGTTTATCGAGCAGCCCCACGAAATCCAGCAATTCTCTGGCGCGCAGCAAGCCCGCTCGCTCGTCGCGCTTGTAACGCCCGCTGTGCAGGATCGCGTCCCAGTACTGTGTCTTGGACTGGGTGTGTCGTCCGACCAGCACGTTCTCTAAGGTCGTCATGGCACTGAACAGACGGATGTTCTGGAAGGTGCGAGCGATGCCCCTGGTGACCACCTCGTCCGGGCGGAGGCCAATCATGTTCTGCCCATCGAACTGAACCGTCCCGGAGGTCGGTTTGTAAATCCCGGTAATCATGTTGAAGAAGGTCGTTTTGCCCGCGCCGTTCGGTCCGATCACGCTGACGATTGCCTTCTCCGGAACCTGGAAGGTCACGTCGTTCACGGCGACCAGACCGCCGAAGACTTTCCTGACCAATTGCACGTCTAGGAGCGCCATCACTCCACCGCCTTGACGGACTCGAGCTTTTCCAGATCCTCGAGTTTCGCCGGGTTGCGCTTTGCCGGAATCAGGCCCTTCGGGCGCACGATCATCATCACGATCAGGATGATGCCGTAAATGAGCTGTTGGTACTGGGCGGGTTCAAATTGCGTCGGGAGCGGCAGCCCGTTGCGGCGCAGGTCGTTCAGGAAATTGCTGAACGCCGTCAAGACAAGCTGATTCAGGATGATGACGATGGCCGCGCCGAGGATCACGCCGCGAATGCTGCCCAGACCGCCCAGCACGACCATTGCCAGAATGGAGATGCTCTGCTGGAAATTAAAGGACTCTGGGCTAACGAAACTGAATTTGGCGGCGTAGAGGACACCCATCGCTCCCGCGAAGCTGGCCCCGGTGGCGAAAGCGATCAGCTTGGTCTGCACCAGCGGCACGCCCATGGCTTGCGCGGCGATCTCGTCCTCGCGGATGGCCACCCAGGCGCGCCCGATCTTGGAATTGTCCAGCCGTCCCGTCAGCACAATTGCCAACGCCACGACCGCCAGCACGACGATGTAAAACATCAGCAGCTCGAGCTTGAAGAGTTCAATTCCAGTAAGTTTGCTCAGCGGTTGCAGAATGAACTCGAGCGGGCCGCTGCCGGGTGGGATACGCACGCCCTGCGAACCGTTGGTGATGTTCAGCGGGCGGTTCAGGTTGTTCGCCAGCACGCGAATCACTTCGCCCAACCCGAGCGTGATGATCGCCAGGTAATCGCCCTTCACTTTTAGCACCGGCAAGCCCAGCAAGGCTCCAAACCCGGCTGCCACGAAGACCGCGACCGGAATCATCAGGAACATGAAGTTCCCATCCAGCGGGAAGCCGCCGCCGGTGAAGTTATTGGCTTGCTGACTGCCAAAGATCGCCCAGAGGTACGCGCCGACCGCGAAGAAGGCGGCGTAGCCCAGATCCAGCAAACCCGCGAAACCGACCACGACGTTCAAGCCCAGCGCCAACGCCGCGTAAATGCAAATGTTGACCAGGATGTCCAGGTACTGCGTGTTGCTGATCCCAATCACCGGAAAGCCCAGCACCAAGACCAGCACGAAAATCAGCACTTTGGCCCAGGTCTGGGTTTTTAATGATGTTGCCATCAGTAAACTGCCGCAAAACAACAAGAAGATGATCGTGTCTAACAGATCGCCGGAAGGAAAGATCAGGATTTTGATGAGCGCAATGATGCCTGTCAGCAATGTGTACCCAACAGCCAGAAGACTCTGGTCAGGGGCAGAAACTCGAGGGGCGGCTCTCATACCTTTTCACTCACCGCCCTTCCCAGCAGGCCAGCCGGTTTGAAGATCAGAATCAGAATCAATACTCCGAAGGCCACGATGTCCTTATACGAGGCATCAATCACGCCGCCCGTCAACGGGTCCAAGTACGTGCCAGCGAAGGTCTCGAGCAAGCCCAGCAGCACGCCGCCGAGCATGGCTCCGGGGATACTGCCAATCCCGCCGAGGACGGCGGCGGTGAAACTCTTCAAGCCCGGTATGAAGCCCACGTACGGGTTGACGCTGCCGGTTTTTAGCGCGTACAGCACACCCGCCACGCCGCCGAGCGCCCCACCGATCAAAAAGGTGATGGTGATGATCTGCGAGACATTGATGCCCATCAGGGAACTGGTGCTCTGATCCTGGGCGACAGCGCGAATCGCACGTCCGGTGTTGGTGAAATTAATCAGGTACATCAGCCCGGCCAGCATCAACAGCACCACGACCATGACGACCACGACCTTGATTGAAATGGTGACGTTAAAAAAGGGGAGTTGTGAGTCAAAAAAAGCATAGGTCGGAAAGGGCCGGTTGAACTGTCCGAACAGGCTTTCAATAAATCGGGTCGCGTCAATCAAGAATAGGCTCATGCCAATCGCGGAGATGAGCGGGACCAGCTTCGGCGCACCGCGTAATCGCAGCGGCCGGTATGCGACGCGTTCCACCGCGACTGCCAAGGCTCCAGAGGCCGCCGCCGCCACGATGATCGCCAGCACCAACTGAACGAGCGGGTGCAACGAGGTTTTCACCAGCACGTTAATCAGCAGCTCCAGACCAACCATGCCGCCGACCATGAAAATTTCCGAGTGGGCGAAGTTGATGAATTCGAGCACGCCGTAGACCATCGTGTACCCGAGGGCGATCACGGCGTACACCAATCCCAGCAGCAGACCGTCAGCCAGGGTGCTGGGCAGGAGACCAAAGAAAAGCTCTAATGACACAGAGTTGACCTCGAGGGTAGGTTCTAGTTTTTTGGTTGAGCAAAACTGGTACAGCCTTTGGAGCTTCAAGTCCACAGTCCCTCGAGATTTGTAAGCCGTTTCTCGAGTCGGGATCAGGCTTTTGAAACGCTCTCGAGCCGTGTGATTCAAAGAAGAGGGGGTGGGTTGCCCCACCCCCAGCGCCGTGAGGCGTTTGATCGGACCTTACTTCAGGTCAGGGGTCGGTGCGGCCACCGAAACGCTCTTGAAGACCTTGTTGTCGTTGTAAGCGGCTTCGGCTTGCACGATGAAGTACTTGGCCACCGGCAGATCGCCGCGCGCATTAAAGGCGACCGCGCCAGTGATGCCCGCGAACTTGACGGTGCGCACGGACTTGGCGACCGCAGCCCGGCTTGGCTTCGCGCCCTTGCCGTCGCGGATGGCGTTGGTGATCGCCTGAATCACGACGTGAGCGGCATCGTACCCGTAGGCGCTGTAGCCCTCGGGATCGGCGTTGAACTTAGCCTTGTAGCGCTGCGCGAAGCGCTTCGCGGCGGGCAAGGAGCTGACCGGACCCGAAGTCGTGGTGAAGTACACGTTCTTCATGTTTTCAGCGCCAGCCAGGGCCTGCAAGTCGGACCCGTCCAGACCGTCGCCACCGACGAAGGCGGAGGCGATACCCTTGCCGCGAATCTGCTTCAGCATCGGACCAGCCTGATCGTAGATGCCTGCGTAATAAATAACATCGGGCTTGTCCACAACGGCGCGGTTGAGGATGCTGCTGAAGTCGCGCTCCGAGGCTTCAATACCGGTATCCACAATCGGCGTGACACCCAAGGCTTTGGCTCGAGCCACGAACGCCTGTGCCAGACCCTCGCCGTAGGCGGTCTTGTCGTTGATGACGTACAACTTCTTGGCTTTCAGGTTGTTGATAACAAACTCTGCGCCCGCTGGACCTTGCACATCGTCACGCCCGCAGACGCGGTTGGTGACTTCGCCGGTGGACTTACGATCCGTCACGAGCGGATTGGTATTCGCGGGGCTGACCATCGTCAGGTTGACCTTGGCGTAGACCTCTGAGGAAGGAATGGCCACGCCGCTGTTCAAGTGACCGACAACCGCCAGTACATCGTTGTCGTTGATGAAACGGTTGGCGTTGGCGACACCCGTGTCCTTGTTCGCCTGATCGTCGTAGGCGTCGTAGACAACTTTGAAGCCGTACGAGGAGATCAACTTACCGAAATCGTCCACGGCCAGCGAAACGCCGTTCTTGATCGCCGAACCGAGCTTCGACTGACCACCGGAGAGAGGTGTCTGAGACACGATTTTGATCGTGCCTTTGCCTTGTGCGTCGGCAGCTACTGCCAACGCGGCCAAAACTGCCAATCCAACGAAGTGCTTCTTCATCCCTGCCTCCTGTATCTGTTAACGATTACGACCGCCCAAAACACGTAACGGGCGGTTGAAATCGTTTGTGAATCTCGGGGATTTTAATCAGCCCTTCGCGGGCTGTCAACGTGTACGCCCACGAATACACTGAAACAGAACGCCTCACTTTACCAAATACCATTCGCCTTCGAGGGGTGACTCACGGGGTGATCGGGCTTCAACTCGAGACTATTTCTGTTTCATCTTCGTGAACAGCGGTAGCCAGCTCCCCCTGCCTCGAGGTGAACCTTGCAGAATGTTGATGGGCACGAATTTCACTCGAGACCAGCATTTGACCGTTTTCAGCCTGGGTGCTATTCTCTCACGGCTGTCCTGAGCCGGGATGGCGGAACTGGTAGACGCACACGACTCAAAATCGTGCGGGAAACCGTGGGGGTTCGATTCCCCCTCCCGGCACCAAGTAGCTGTAACCGTTAAAAAAACGGCGGTTGAATAACGAAGACTCGAGGTTGCAACGTGAACATTCTTTTCTTTCTGGTACTCCTGATTTTCTGCGCGATTTGCGTGGGTTTGATTTACTTCGTGCTATCCCAGGAACCCAAGCAGGGCGGTCTGTCGGGCAGCATGGGCGGCGGCAATGAATTCTTCAACGCTCGCGGTAGTGGCGGACAACTGGTGCAGTTGACGTTCTACGCGCTCGGACTGTTCATGGCGATTGCGCTAATCCTGAACATCTTCCGACTGTAGTTGCGAAAATTGGAAATCACCAGGCCTCGAGACCTCGAGGCTTTTTTTGTGTCAAATCTGTGTCACAAAGACGCATTTCCTGCGTCTCCATCGTGAAAACGGCTTAAGCCAAAATGCTTGACGCTCACCAGCCCATCCGTTATGGTTGAACGTGATAGCACAACTTTCTCCGCAACCCGTTGTGGAGAAGTGAAGAATCTCGAGTCCAACATGGGCTTGAGGTTGGCTACATTTCATACAGGAGGCTGGGATGAAGAAATCACTGGTGGCACTGGCAATACTGGCATTGTCCGGGGCGGCGGGCGCACAGGCGTTCGTCTATCCAAAGGAATGGTCTGCGACTGCACCGACTGAGGTCAAACGCGGTGGTACGTTCCGTGATTACACGATTAGCGATTACAAGACACTTGAACCCGTTCACCGCAGCCGAGTCACCGAATATCCCCGCCACAATTACCGCCGGTGGGTTCTTCACCTACGATCCAGTAAAGGGTGAATACATTCCTTACATGGCGGCGTCCTACACGGTCTCCAAAGACAAGCTTGTTTGGACAATGAATCTTCGCAAGGGTATGAAATGGTCAGACGGCAAACCAATGGTCGCCGATGACTGGGTTACGACCTTCAAAATTCACACTGACGAAGATGTTGGCAGCAACAGTTACGACAGTTTTTTCATTGACGAAAAACCCGTCAAGATTGAAAAAGTAGACAACGACACTGTGCGCGCGATCTTCCCCAAGGTGAAGGCGGCTGCCATTGAAACCCTGACCTACTCCCCATGGCCAAACCACGTCTTCGGACCTGTTTACGCCAGTAAGGGTGCGGCGGGTATCAAAGCCATGTGGACCTTGAACACCCCAGGCGACCAAATCGTCTCGAGCGGCGCGTTCAAGTTCTCGGCATACCGCCCTGGCGAACGAGCCGTGTTTGAGAAGAACGCTTCTTACGGTGAGTGGAATAAAGACTCGGCCGGTGGCGCTCTCCCATACATGGACGGACAGACCATCACCATTACCAAAGATCAGAACGCTGCGTTCGCCGCGTTTTTGGGTGGCAATCTGGACGCCTACAACCCACGCAACGCGGATGACTTGGCACAAATCAAGCGCCGTATTGATGCGGGCGATTTGAAGGCTGTACTGCGAGCCAACATCGGACCAGCTATCTCGAGCAGTTGGATTGTTTTCAACTGGAATAAGAAGTCCGATCCGTTCAAGCAAAGCCTTTTCCGTAATGACAACTTCCGCCGCGCCATGAGCAGTGTTTCCAACCGTGCAGCCATGATTGACATTGCCCTCGGTGGGCTTGGATCACCGGCTTACAGCAGCGTCTACGCCGCTTACACGCAGTGGATTCCCAGCGACTTGAAGAAGTTTGACTACAACCTCGAGGCTGCCAAGGGGTATCTCGACCAAGGCTGGATTCAGCAAGAAGAACAGCGATGGATTACCTCGTGGATCGCAACGGCAAGGCATTGGAATTTGATTTGACCACCAACGCGGGCAACACAACTCGTGAGCAGCTTGCTAAGATTTTTGTGGATGAAGCTAAAAAAGTTGGCGTCAAGGTCAACTTCAAGCCGATTGACTTCAACTCATTGGTACAACAACTCCTTCAGGATGGCGATGACCGTAAGTTCGACGCCATGCTGCTAGGACTGGTCGGCGGCGGATTGATTTACCCGCTTGGAGAGAACGTCGAACCGTGCGGAACCAACCTGCACGCCTTCAACAAGAGTGGCAAGTGTTTGGCTGCCTGGGAAACTCAGGTCACTGCGTTATTCACCCGTGGACAGCAGGAATTAGATACTGCCAAACGGATCGCCATCGCTAAGCAGATTCAGGGTATTCAGTCCAACTATCAGGCTTGGGATTACCTTGTTTCCCCGAACGTTCACCGTGCCTGGACCGTTCGTGTCAAAGGCGAGTACCCACAAGCCATTCAGAACAGTGTCAACGATGTTCGCCCAGCCTCGATTTGAATACAACTTGGCTCGAACTCAGTAAATTTCGCTTCTTCTCGAGCGCGGGAGGGTCACTTCTCGCGCTCGAGGCTCAGAAAAAGAGACTGATAATGCTGCCATTCATTCTGCGACGCTTACTCAATCTGATTCCCGTGTTTCTCGGGGCAACCTTTTTGGTGTTCATCATTTTGCAGATCGCACCAGGGGATTTCCTGGATGCGCGTCGTTTAGATCCTCGCACGACGCCACAAACCATCGCACGGCTTGAAAAACAGTTCGCATTGGATCAGCCTGTACCAGTGCAGTACGTGCGTTGGCTCGGGAATTTTATGCAGGGTAATCTGGGAACCTCGTTTGATAGCAATATCCCAGTGGCAGAGTTACTCGGACCAAAGATCGGTAACTCAGCTATTTTGACCTTCGGCGAGACTTTTTTGATTTTCTTGATCGGTATTCCCATTGGTATTTACGGAGCGATTCGTCAGTACAGCCTTGGCGATAAATCAATCAGTTTGGTCTCATACCTTTTCTTAGGCTTCCCCAATTTTTTCTTCGGATTATTAGTCATTTTTGGCTTACTACAACTTCAATACACGCTTGGTCGTCCGTTGTTTCCTATCGGTGGTATGACGAGCGAAAATTATGGCAATCTGAACTTTTTCCAAAAATTTCTAGACGTTCTCTGGCACACGGCCATGCCAATGCTCGTTCTGTTGGTAGGGGATGTCGCGGGCTTCACTCGAGGTTTACGTGCGCAAATGCTCGAGTATCTGAATCAAGACTATGTTCGCACGGCTCGAGCCAAAGGGTTGACGGAACGCACCGTTATTTACCGTCATACCCTACGTAACGCAATTACACCGTTTATCGCCGGTATTGGATCTTTGCTCCCAGCCATCCTAGCAGGAGCTGGAACAATTGAGCTGCTGTTCAACTGGCCTGGATTATTTCCTGTGTTTATTGATGCGATCAACTCTCAGGACCTATATGTCACTTTGAGTGTAGGAGCACTTTCGTTGGTATTGTTAGTCGTTGGAAATTTAATCGGCGATTTCTTATTGGCTTGGGTTGACCCACGGATTAGGTACTTCTGATGGAAACGACAACACAAAATCAGCAACTTATCAGAGACTCTCAGGGCATTTCCGCCAAGAGTAAGAGTCAATCGCAGGTGGTGTGGGAGCAGTTCCGCAAGCACCAACTGGCAGTCTTCGGCGGAATTATTTTGGCAGCTCTGTACATTGGGGCGTTGTTTGCTCCTTTCATTAGCCCATACGGGTTATCTGAATACAGCACCTCCGATGTCACGAAATTCCATCCGCCAACGCTGATTCGGTTCGTTGACCCAGAGACTGGTAGATTGACGCTCCCATTCGTCTACAAAACGAAGCGGACGGTCAACAACGATACGTTCGTGACAGAGTTCAAGGACGATCCCTCGCAGGGGAAATTCCCAATCAAGCTGTTTGTCAATCGTCCCGATCAGCCGTACGCACTACTTGGTTTTATTCCTTTGAATGTACGCCTGTTCGGTGTGGACGAACCCGCTCGAATATTCCTGCTCGGAGCTGACAGTTACGGACGCGATATTTTCACACGTATTTGGTATGGCTCTCAAATATCGTTGACAATAGGTATTTTCGCGGTCATCATCTCCACCCTATTGGGTTTTCTCTTCGGGGGATTGGCGGGATACTACGGTGGCTGGGTGGATAATCTGACGATGCGTGGTGTTGAAATCCTGAGTGCCATTCCGACATTGATCCTGCTCATTACGCTCACGTCTGTGCTTCCGCAAAGTTTGGACCCAATTCTGGTGTTTTACGGGATCGTGTTCTTCTTGGGTGTGATCGGTTGGGGTGACCTGGCACGCCGGGTTCGCTCTCAGATCACGGCGTTGAAAGAGGTGGATTTCGTTCAGGCGGCGACTGCGCTTGGAGCCAAGGAAGCCCGGATTATCGGGTTTCACATGCTGCCGGTGACCTTTTCTTTGACAATCATCGGATTGTCCCTGGCGATTCCGGGTTTCATCTTGACCGAAGCCACGCTGTCCTTTCTGGGACGCGGTATCCGCGAACCGTACAGCAGTTGGGGCTTGATGTTGAACAACGCACAAGAGGGTGGAATCTCGAGCATCACGGATCGCCCTTGGGTACTCATTCCTGGGTTCTTCATTGTCTTGGCCGTGTTGTGCTGGAATTTCCTTGGGGATGGGTTGCGCGACGCTTTCGACCCACGTAAGCGCCAGTAAAGCCTAGTTTGATCACAGCTATGACCAGGACAGCCCTAGGCATTTTGGGTATGCTTTGAAACACACTATTTGAGGGGGACGAACTACATGGCAAATGCGGAAACCTTGGTGGAGGTCAACAACCTCAAGACCTACTTCTACACTGATGAGGGTGTGGTCAAGAGCGTTGACGGTGTGACCTTCCACATCCAGAAGGGCGAGACGCTGGCGGTGGTGGGTGAATCGGGCAGTGGCAAGAGCGTCACCAGCCTCAGCATCATGCGTTTGATCCCCAGCCCTCCTGGCAAGATCGTGGATGGTACGGTGATCTTCCGGGGGCGCGATGGTGCGCCCAGGGACATCACCAAGGTTTCCGAAGCAGACATGCGCAAGATTCGTGGCAACGAGATCAGCATGATCTTCCAGGAACCGATGACCTCGTTGAACCCGGTGTACAGCATCGGCGATCAGATCGCCGAAGCGGTCGTGCTGCACCAGGGCAAGACGAAAAAAGAGGCGATGGAAGTCGCCATCACGATGCTCGAGTTGGTCGGCATTCCAGAGGCGCGGCGGCGCGTCAACAATTACCCACACCAGATGTCGGGCGGTATGCGGCAACGCGTGATGATCGCTATGGCGCTCTCGTGCAACCCGGCGCTGCTGATCGCCGACGAGCCAACCACGGCGTTGGACGTGACGATTCAGGCGCAGATTCTGGATCTGATGCGCAAACTCCAGCGCGAAATCGGCATGAGCATCCTGTTCATTACCCACAACTTGGGCGTCGTGGCGGAGATGGCGGATCGCGTCGTGGTCATGTACGGCGGGCGCGTCGTCGAAGAGGGCGACGTGGTGGATATCTTCAAGAACCCGAAGCATCCGTACACGATGGGCTTATTGCACAGCATCCCACGCGTGGATCACGCGATTGCCGAACAGGTGCGGCTCGAGGCGATTCCGGGCAACGTCCCAAACCCGTTGTACCTGCCGAGCGGTTGCGCCTTTCACCCGCGCTGTAAGTACGCGATTGACGCCTGCAAGGAAGTCATTCCGGCTCTGGAAGACACCGGCGCAGGCCACATGAGCCGCTGTATCCGTTGGAAGGAGCTATAAGATGACGGCACCCATTGCTCAGTCCACGCCGATGGATGCAACCACGCAAGCTCCGCTGCTCGAGGTGAATAACCTCGTCAAGTTCTTTCCGATTCGCGGCGGGTTGCTCTCGAGGGTCGTGGCGAACGTCAAAGCGGTCAATGACATCTCGTTCAAGATTCAGAAGGGCGAGGTTCTGGGCCTGGTCGGTGAATCCGGTTCCGGCAAGACCACGGCCGGGCGAGCCATTCTGCGCCTGATTGAACCGACCTCCGGTGAGGTGAAATTCAACGGCGTTGACATCGTGAAGCTCTCCAAGTCAGAGATGCGCGAGTACCGCAAGAAAATGCAAATCATCTTCCAGGACCCGTTCGCCTCCTTGAACCCGCGCATGACGGTTGGTGACATCATTGGCGAGGCGCTGATGATTCACAATCTGGCGAGCGGTCAGGCTCGAGTGGACAAGGTGGCGGATTTGCTGCGGCGCGTTGGATTGTCGCCGGACCACATGCGTCGTTACCCGCACGAGTTCTCTGGCGGTCAGCGTCAACGGATCGGGATTGCGCGGGCGCTCGCGGTGGACCCGCAGTTCATCGTGGCGGATGAGCCGGTCTCCGCGCTGGACGTGAGCATTCAAGCGCAGGTCGTGAATCTTTTGGAGGATTTGCAACGCGACCTAGGCTTGACGCTGCTTTTTATCGCGCATGATCTGTCGGTCGTGGAGTACATCTGTGACCGTGTGGCCGTGATGTACCTCGGTCGCGTCATGGAGGTCGCCACCAGCCGCGAGCTGTACACCAACCCGAAGCACCCGTACACCGAGGCGTTGCTGTCGGCCGCGCCGATTCCAGATCCGACCATTAAGCGTGACCGCATCATCCTGGAAGGTGACATTCCCAGCCCGATCAATCCGCCGAGCGGTTGCGTTTTCCGTACCCGTTGCCGTTACAAGATTGCCGAGTGCGAACACACCGTACCGCCCTTGGTGGAGGTCGCACCGGGTCATTTCAAGGCTTGCATCCGCGACGACATCCTGTAAAACAGACTTCGAGCTGCCACCGCTGACCCTGGAATGAGTCAGCGGTTTTTCTTTGCAGTCGCGTTCATCCGCTCGAGTTATTCTAAACGGAGACCAACAGGAGTGAACGCATGACAAAGACCGAAATCTACCTCGAGTTTCTGAACACCGAAGGCTACCGACCCGCTTTGGACGAGGATCAGGACATCACCTTCAAGCACGAGCGGATCAATTACATTCTCTTCCCGAACGAGAAGGACGAGACCTTCTTCCGGTTGATGATCCCGTTCTTCTGGGAGTTGGAGACGCCGGAGGAGAACGAACGCGCGAGCAAGGTCATGATGAAGCTGAACGCCGATTACAAGGCGGCCAAGTTCTACGTGATGCAGAACGATGTTTGCGTCGCCGCCGAAGCGTTTTACAGCAAGCCCGAAGACGTGAAGCCGCTGATCGGGCGTTATATAGATCTCCTGGCCTCCGCGATGCGCGAGTTCCGCCAGTTGATGCGCGAGGAGGCTCCGCCCGCACCGCCACTGGCGCAAGCCTGACCGGATTGTCAGCTCCAATCCCTGCGGGTTTCAGTTTTGAGCCTAGAATTCCGCTATGAGCTTCATCACCCGTGACCTCGGGTTGGTCCCGTACCGCGACGGGTACGTCTTGCAGCTCGAGGCGCACGAGCGCGTGGTAGCGGGCGGTGCGCCGGAGTTGCTGCTCTTGGAACACGAGCGCGTCATCACTCACGGCCGCAAGGATAGCGAAGACACCAACCTGGTCGCGCCCCCTGAGGAGTTGGCGCGGCTGGGCTTGGAGGTCGTCGCCACCGAACGCGGCGGCACGGCCACCTATCACGGTCCGGGGCAGCTCGTGGCGTACCCGATCTTTCCGGTCGGGCGGCGCGTGCGCGATTTTCTCAGGCGTTTGGAGAACGTGCAGATTCGCGTCTTGGAAGCCTATGGTCTCGAAGGGCGACCGAACCCTGGGTACGCCGGGGTGTATGTCGGCGACGATAAGATCGGCAGCATTGGTGTGGCGGTCAAAAGAAACGTGGCGCTGCACGGGCTGGCGCTGAACGTCAACACGAATCTGGCGGATTTCGAGTTGATCGTGCCGTGCGGTCTGAACGACACGCGCATGACTTCAATGCAGAAATTGTTAAACCGGGAAGTTCCACTGCGGGACGCCAAGCGTGCCCTCGAGGTCGCGTTTCGGCAGGAATTCCGTGAGTACAAGTGGCTCGAGGAGTTGCGCGGGCTGGAAGTCGCGTATTGACAGTCGCACACTGACCATCGCGCAGTGACCGAGGCTCGAGACGAAAAGCCTCGGTCGTGGCTGACTCGAGCCTGAAGTCAGTTTGGCAGCGCCAGATAGCTGTTGATTGTCTGCGAATCGCTGTGTCCCTCGCGCATCGGGCCATCGAAGGCCAGAAACGCGAAGCTGCACACGTCCGACTCCAGTTTAGAATCCATCTCCGCCTCGAGCAAGATCTTAGAGACTTGTTCGGCGATTGCCTTGTATTTGGCGGGGCTGAGGCGCAGGGTGCGGGTGTGGAAATGGGCCGGTCTAGCCTCGGGTGATTCGTATCCAGTGAACTCGGGTTTGACGTTCGCGGGTTTGCTCGGACCCCTGGCGTCACCGAAGCCATAGATCGCGTACTCGGGATCGAGATGCCCGGCGATGTGATCAGAGCGCAGGTACGCCTTGACAAAGGCTTCGCTCAGCAGCTCGAGATCAGCCACTTCCACCTGACCGACATCCAGCAAATCTCTGGCGTGCTTGAAGGTGTGGGCGGCGAGTTGGTAAAAGACCTTCCCGCCTTCACGGCGCTCCTCGAACAGTAGGCCCAGCTCGAGGGCACGGTTCGCGTAGTGATGCACTAGGTTGGCGGGCAGCTTGGCATCCCTGGCCACATCGCTCGGGGACTGCGGAGTCACGAAGTACGGCAGGATGGAGATGTCTCTCAAGGCTTGGGCGGCTTCGCGCGAGGTCACGATCATTTCGGCAACTTGCATGTCAACCTCCTGGAATTCGGGTCGCTTGAGCAATCCCTACGACGGAGTTTGCGACGGCTGACTTTCAGCCCGCTAGCTGGTCGGCTGAAAGATGCGGCTCGAGTGAAGGCTCGACTGTTTTCCAGCTTGCACCCGATCGTCACTCGAAGTCACACCTTACTGATCGAAACACGCTTCGGCTGCCACAGTTCGCGTCACAGACACAATTTTTCTTGCCCTGGAACAGTAACCTGACCACGCTGAACCCAGTAATTTTTTACTCAGCTTCACTTCAGTACCCCGACAGAGGTCAGACAGCGACCGTCTTTAGTGTTCCTTTAGCTCGAGTCACCACGTCACACCACCGCTCGAGGCAATTTATCTCAACGGGTAGGACAACACTCTCAGCTTTTTCAGGAGGTCAGACATGTACACCGCAGAAGCCAGCGTCTTTGTGGACGCCAACCCGGAAACCGCGTGGCAGTACGTCTCCAATTACAGCAATTTCGATCAGTTCATGCCGAACGTCAAGGAAATCAAGATGCTCGAGGGGGACACCTCGGAGTGGCATCTGTCCGGCCCGCTCGGGATTCCAGTTTCCTGGCAGGCGATCACCACGACCAAACAAGCCCCGAGTCACCTGGCCTGGCATTCGGTCAAAGGCAGCGTCGAGACCAAAGGCTTTATCAAGATCGAACCCGCCTCGAGCACCACGGGAGCCGTCGGAACAGGCGCGGTCGGCCTGGGCGGAACGCTAGGCAACATGAATGCGACTGGCTCCCGAATCACGGTCCACATGGAGTACACGCCGCCGCTTGGGGCGCTCGGTGAGGCGTTCGCGGCGCTTTTCAAGGACCCACAGAAGATGCTCGAGGATGGCTTGCAGACGCTCGCGGAGCGTCTCAGCAGCTCGCCGGTGGCGACTTTAAACAAGCAAGAGACCCGCCAGGTGGACGCTGAGCTTGGGCAGACGCAACCGCAGAACGGGCACAATTCCGTGAACGATCCCGATTGGGACGTGAATCGCGGCAGTGACGCCGAAGGCATTCGTCAGGATGGACAACTGGACCGGGACCGCACCGCCAACCGCGATGGTCAACTTCGCTGACAGGGGAGCCGTATGAAACCGAACGAGGGCATCATCAACAACCCGGATCAAGGAATCGCTGAGCCTGACCCGACCGATAACGAGTACGACAAGCGCGGTAACGCCCTGTTCACCGACGATTACAACCGCGCTCAGGAACACCGTAAACTCGAGGGTGAACCCGAACCGGCAGCGCCCGCCTCGAGTGGCAGTTCGGGTGAGGGTGACAGCAGCGACCCCTCGAGTCTGAACCGCGATCCGAGCCGCAAGGCGGACGAATAGGAGACCAGCCATGCCCCAAGGTGACAAGAGCGCCTACACCGACAAGCAGAAGCGTCAAGCGCAACACATCGAGGAGAGCTACGAGGCTCGAGGTGTCCCAGATGCCAAAGCCGAGGAAATCGCTTGGGCAACCGTCAATAAGCAAGACGGTGGCGGCAATCGTTCCGGTAGTGGACGCAGCGCCGCCGCTAAGAAGGGTTGGGAAACGCGCCGCGCCTCCGCAGGTGGCAGCGCCCCGAAAACCTCTGGCAGCGGCGCGAAGACTACTACAAAATCAAGCGGTGTCAGCGCAAAATCGAAACGCTGAACCCTACCGCCCCAAGCCCCTCGAGAACCTTCTCGAGGGGCTTTTCGTATTTGTGCGGTTGCGCCTGACTCGACGATTACATGTTCCTCATAGACCGGCTGGCTTGCCGTGCAAGTTGTTGAGCGCATTTTCCACCTCGCCACGATGCGCCTCTACGATGCTCCACAGCGGATGCGACGAGGTTGGAGCGCTCACCAACCCGTTCAAGTCGGTATTGATCGCCTCGAGTTCCGCCTGGGCCGCAACGGCCGTCGCCGCCGTCAGCGCGCGATTGGCCCGCCCGATAATGCGTTGATCGGCGGCCACGGAGAGGGCGTGCGCCAGTTCAAACTTCTTGGTTTTCAACGCGTCCGCGAGGTGATCCTGTTTGGTTTCCGGCGTGTCGGTCGGACGATCCTCGCGGTCGTGCCCAGGCTGATCTTTGGCTAAGACTGTGTGAGAAGCGTAATCGTTGGCGTCCTTCTGCTTCTGCCGCGTACTTTCCTCTAGGGATTCCGCCACAGCCCGCAGCATAGAAATCCCGGCGTGACTGTTCGCCAAGGCTAGTGAAGTGGCTACGTGTGCCAGATTGCCCGCGCCAAACACAGAAGCGCCCTGGATGCCCGCAGTGGCGACATCCGGCTGGCTCGAGAAGGCGGTGCTCAATCCACCGACCAGCCCGCCGACTGCGCCCGAGGCAGTTCCTGTAATCGCGCCGAGCGCCCCGCCCAAGCTGCCAAAAATACCGCCCGCGATGTCGCCCGCCCAGTTGTTCCCGAGCAGTGAATGCCCGGCGTGCCAGCCGCCCGCCGCACCACCGAGCGCACCCGTGACGCCCCCAGCGATGCCGCCCCCGACGGGGGTCAAGCCCAGGGTTCCAAACGGGCCGACGGAGTAATGCCCGATCACGCCGCCGACGCCCGCGCCAGCCGTGGCCGGGTTACGAATGAACTCATCAAACAGGCTCTCTTCGCCCAGCGCAGCCATGCCGTGCCCGAACGCACCGTGTTCGTCCTCGCCGGGTTCCGGGGTCGGGGTGGACTCGTCCCCGACCGTGACCTGCTGCTGATCGGGCAGCTTTGCGCCGCGCCCCAGGGCGTGTTGGACCAGATCGAACTCCGCCTGAATCTCGTCGGCCGCCGCCCGGATCTTGTGGGCCACCGCGTGGCTCGAGTCGGTCGCGCCGAAGGTGCTGGTGGTGAGCGCATTGTCGCGCCCGGAGGCGGCCACGCCCGTGTCCCAGTGCGCCTCACCGATGGCCATTTCAGCGAAGTTAGAGTGTGACCAGAAATCCTCCAGAGCGTGTGATGCCCTGCCCAGGGCAACATAGGCGGCTGGATCGAAGCGCTGACCGCTTCCAGCGGGAACCAGGGCGCGACTGCGAACCTCGGAGGTGACCTCGGCCTGAATCGGTTGCGTGCTCGCCCCGGCGTCGCTGACGGTAGTGTGCTTGGCAGGGTCTTGGTCGTGATCGTCGGCGGAATTTAAACCCTGAGAACGCAGCACAGCCGTGCGCGACTCAGAACGGTCATGGGCTTCCCTGGCGCTGCCGGTCATCTCAAAATCTGGGTGAGCCGTTGTCACAGCGTTGAACAGCAACTCCTTGATGTGTTCTCGAGCCACAAACATGTGCGGCGGCAAGCCGCCCGTGTAAGCCTTCAACTGTAACTTGACATCCTGATCGGGTTTGAGTTCCATTTCCCCCTCGAGTCTCTTAGTAAGTTCAGCGTTGATGTCCCCCCCTGGGTTGTCCATGTGTTCCCAGAAGGCGTACCCTCCGTAACTTCTGGCCAGCATGAACTTGTCTACCCCTTCGCTGTTCACGGCGTTGATGACGCTCTCAACCGAAGCATTGAAACCGGCCTCGGCGGAACTGATCGCGCCCTGGTCACGTTCTGGCGCGGCCGCCGCCAGCTTGACCTGCTTCCAGGCTAAAATCACGTTCCCCAATGAAGGATGCGCCTGTGACAGGTCGCGTTCCCAGTTGGCGGCGTAAATCGCGCCGATCTCCTCGGCGGTGAAGCCCGGAGCCATATCCGCGTTCGGCATGGATTTCGGCATCGGGTCCGACAGGGCGTTGACGATGGACGTGCGGTGATACCGGGGATCAAAGGCCTGCGCCACGGGCTGTGCGGCCGCTGGCAGGGGAGGCTGGGCTGCCACTCGAGCATCTGGCCGCGATAGCGCTTGCGCCGAGACCCGCTCCGCCTCGCCCTCCAAATGCTCCAAACTCGAGCCAAACTGCGCCCCGGTGGACTGCTGGACGGTGTGCGCAAATTCGTGCGCCAGCACCTGTAAGCCCTGACCATCCGGTTGCCAGCTCGGAGCCAGGTGAACCTCGTGACCAACGGTCAGCCCCTCGAGTGGGGAGGCTCTCAGCGCCTCGCTGGCGCTGTGAACCTGGACCGCTCCCAGATCAAACCCAGTTTGCGCCCCGACCTGGGAGCGCACCCGCTCGAGCGGGGAATCCGGTGGGCGCTCAGGGTCGAAGACTTGCACGTTGGAGAACTGAAAGCCGTGACTGGAGGTGTCCGTGTGTTCAGAGCCAGTTTCCCCCGCCGAATCGAACAGCGGCGGATCGAACAGCGGCGGCTCGAGGGTCGCGGCTTCCGCGTCGCGGGCTTTGAATCTGCGTTGGCGCTCTGGCATGACCATTCCTTATCACTCTAGCCAGTTCGCCGTTTCGTACCCATGAATCGCCCAGGGATCACGTTGGAGACAGGGCCGAGGGCACGCTTTTCCGGAAGCCTCGGGCCACGAACTGGGATAGGGAAACATCAACTCGAGGGGGAGTGTCACATGCTCGCAACGCGTTTGAAGAACTCCACAGCGAAATGAAAGCCCTGCTCAAAGTGTGCTTTGACAATGTTCTCGTTCGGCGCGTGAACGAAGGACTTGAAATTGCTAATCCCCGCGCAGACGACCGGTACGCCGACCAGTTCTACGAACGGCCCCATCGGCCCCGACCCGCCCGAGGATGGCTCGACCACGGGTTCCACCCCAAACACATCCCTGGCTGTACTGATAGCCGCCTTCATGAAACTACTGTCCAGCGGACTGCGCGCCGGGGCGAGGCTGGCATCCGTCTCGAGGACTTCGATGTCACCCAGACCAATCGTTACCAGGTGCTTTTTCAACTGTTCGATGATGACGGCCGGTTTCTGATCGGGTACCAACCGGAAGTCCAGCTTCACAAAACCGTCTTTCGGCAAGACCGTCTTGCTGCCCGGATCGCCGTAGCCGCCGTGAAAGCCGTTCACGTTGATGACGGGTTCCAGGCAGTAGCGCTGGTAAAACCGAGCGCCGCTGGCGTTCTCTAGAAACCCTGAGATGCCGTACGCCGCCTGAAGCGCCTTGGATTCATCCGGGATGCGGGCAACGTACTCGAGGTCGGTTTCTGTTGGGGCCAGCACCTCGTCGTAGAAGCCGGGAATCAGCACGTGACCGGTTTCGTCGCGCAGGGACGCGACCGCCTTGGACAAGCGCCACAGCGGGTTGTCCACGACCGCGCCATTAGACGAGTGCAGATCAGAGGTAGCCACCGCGCAGCGCAGCTCCAAGCCAATGCAGCCCTTGACGCCGCCGATCAGAACCGGGCGTCCGGTCGCGTCTATGCTACCGAACTCCCACCAGCAGCCGTCGGCGCTGAGTTCCCCAGCGTGTTCCTTGACGAACCCCTCTAAGCTGGGACTGCCGACCTCTTCTTCCCCCTCGAGCAGCCATTTGATCTTCAGCGGCAACCTGCCGCCATTTTGGGCTTTCAACGCACGCAGGGCGGACAGGCGCACGATGAATTCTCCTTTGTCGTCGCTCGAGCCGCGCCCGTAGAGCCGCACGGTCCCGTCCTCGTCGGTGCGCTCGGTTAAGGTGAAGGGTTCCGATTCCCACAGCTCCAACGGGCTTTCCGGTTGCACGTCGTAGTGGTTGTAGATCAGTAGCGTGCGTGGACCCTCGCCCGCCTCCGCCAGCAGAATCGGCGCAACCTGACCCGGAAAACGCTGAACGCTGAAGCCCTCCGCCTCGAGCAACTGCGTCACGGCATCCGCGCCCGCTTCCAGATTGCGGTTCTGAGCGCTGACGGTTTCCACGGCGACGAGTGCCGCGAGATCACGCAATCCCTGCTGAATGTAATCCTGTGAGTTCACGCGGCGAATGTACCACCCGAGAACTTTCAAGAATCCCCGCCGATGCTTCTCGAGTACTAAAGTGACCAGCCTCAAACCCGTTCTTGAAATTCGTGTTGAGCAGGACCGTACAGAACGATACGCTTCCTGTTTTCTCCTCGAGTTAGGCTGACCCCATGAACCCTGGTGAACCCGCCCCCGATTTTTCCGGCACGGATGACAACGGCCAGACCGTTTCGCTCCAAACCCTGCGTGGCAAGTGGATCGTGCTGTACTTCTTCCCGAAAGCGGCCGCCTATTCAATGGGTTGCGCCCTGGAAACGCAGAAGTTTGAGAGCATCCTGCCAGAGCTGCACGCCTTGAACGCCGAAGTGATCGGCGTCAGCACCGACTCGAGCGCCGCGCAAGCCAAGTTCAAAACGATGTGTAACGCCAGCTTTCCGATGCTGTCCGATACTGACAAAAGTATCGGTAAGGCCTACGGCGTGCTGGGCGGATTGCTGAGCTTTCTCGGGCCAGACCGTCAGACCTTCCTGATAGACCCGAACGGTCAGATCGCGCAGCGCTGGAAGGTTGCCAACATCATGATCCACGCCGTCCAAGTCAAGCAGGAAATCGAGGCTCGAGTCGCGGCAACGGTTGCCTAGTTTAAGCGCTCGCAGGTGCGGTTTCTGGTTACAGCTCGAGGCGGTGCGCTTCGATGCGCCGCCAGAGTTCTTCGGTCAAGGGGAACATCAGTAAGGCGACGGGTAGCAGGCTGGTGAAGAACAGCCACCGCTCGAGGCGTGAAAATCGAAACCACTGGACGAGCCTCTTCATGCGTTTAGGACTTTGGCGGCGTCGGGGCGGGCAACGGCTTGGTCAGATCGAAGCTGAAGACGCGCTCTTTGGACGTGCCGTTAGCGCTGCGAAACAATCTGATCTCGAGGCGTTGTGCTGGGATCAGATTCGCGGGCAGGTTCTCACGGACGGCTCGCAGGACTTGCTGCGCGACCTTGGCGGGCTGGTCACCAACCGTCGGATCGAAGGGAACCGCCACGCTGACTCGAGCCGTCGTCTTGCCGTTCACGGTGCTGACGTTGAAGTTCAGTCCGTTTGCACCGGGCACGATCTTTTGAATCTCCCGCTCGAGTTTCTGAGCGCTCTGCAAACCCTGTGTGATCTGCGGCGCGAAGCGGTTGTACAAGTAGAACCCGCCCACGGCGATCACACCGACGATCAGCAGCGCCACGACGCCGCACCCAATCAGGAAACCCCTCATGGTTTTAGCTTACGCGGTCTTTCCGGGCTGGGTTCCCGCCAGGAGAAATTTGTGCCCAGACACGCTCGAGTTGCGGCTCAGCTTGTTCTGCCTTCAAGTGCTGGCGCGCCCAGGCATCTATTTCCAGGATCACGCTTTGCAGTGCGAAGCCCGCCTCGGTCAGCTCGTAGCTCGTGCGGGGCGGCATGGTGCTGTGAACGGTCTTGGTGATGATGCCGTGACGCTCCAAGTTATCCAGGCGCTCGGACAGGGTGCTGGGGTTGCAGTTCCCAATGTCGCGGCGCAATTCGTTGAAGCCCTTCGCGCCTTCCAGCAGGGCACGCACGATGAACAGCACCCATTTCTCTTGCAGCAATTCAATCGCGGCAATCGCCGGGCATAGCGGCGTGGCCTCGGGTGGGATGGGTTGCGGCGTCTCGCGCATACCGAAATGGTAGCACGGGTGTGTTGTGCAGTTTACAGACTAGATCACTATATAAAATATACTGCTACTAAGTTCGGAGCGTCTCCGGGCAAGGCAGGAAGTTCGGAAGACATCCGAACCGATACAGGAGGAACCACCATGAGCCAGACTTGGAACTTGGACACGACCCACACCAGCCTCGCGTTTTCCGTTCGTCACCTGATGATCGCTACCGTGCGTGGCAGCCTGAAAGTCACTGGCGGCAGCGTCCAGACTGACGAAAACGGTAAGCTGCTCGGGATCGAAGCCACGATTGACGCCACCAGCATCAACACCGGCGAAGCCCAACGCGACGGTCACCTGAACGCCCCGGATTTCTTTGACACCGCTAATCACCCGACCGTCAGCTTCAAGAGCACCGACATCCAGGCGCTCGGCGGACATGAGTACAAAGTCACCGGCGACCTGACGATTCGCGGCACGACCAACCCGGTCACGCTCGAGGTGGAAACCACGCCTGTGATCGCCAAGGACCCGTTTGGCATGACCCGCGTCGCCGCTAGCGCCACCGGCAAGATCTCGCGCAAGGAGTGGGGACTCGTCTGGAATCAGGCTCTCGAGCTGGGCGGTGTGGCCGTCAGCGACGAAGTGAAACTGACCCTGGATGCCCAGGCCGTGCAGCCCGCTCCTGCCGCTGCCGCCGTTTGAAGGCAGAGGGAAACCATGACCATCCACCCAGAGACCCGCATCGGACACGTTCACCTCAAGGTCGCCGACCTCGAGCGTAGCCTGGCGTTTTACCGCGATCTCTTGGGGCTCGAGGTCACGATGCGGTATGGAACCGGAGCGGTCTTTCTGTCAGCGGGTGGCTACCATCATCACATCGGCTTGAACACCTGGGAGAGCGCGGGCGGCACGCCACCGCCGCCTGGCACGACCGGGCTGTACCACGTGGCCTTTCTCCTCCCGAACCGTTTAGAACTGGCCCGCATCCTGAAGCGCCTGATGGAGATGCGTTACCCGATAGACGGCGCGAGCGATCACGGCGTCTCCGAGGCGATCTACCTGCGCGATCCAGACGAGAACGGCGTGGAACTCTACGCGGACCGCCCGCCCGAGGAATACCCGCGTGACGCCAACGGCGAATTCGCCATGACCACCGCACCGCTGAACTGGAAGGCGCTGCTCGAGTCGCTGGGCTAGAATTTGCTGAACTAGAATTGCTGGACTGAAAGCCTGCTAGCCTGTGGCTCGAGGTGTGCCGCCAACTCCGGTGTCCCCTCGAGCCTTTTGAATATGAGGAGTTGAGAACCGTGATCGTTGGATTGCATCACATCACCTTGGTCAGCGGCGACGCCGGGCGCACCGCCGATTTCTACACGAGGGTTTTGGGGTTGCGGCTCGTGAAGCAAACCGTCAACTTCGACGATCCAGGGTCCTATCACCTGTACTTCGGCAACGCCGACGCCGCGCCGGGCAGCCTGATCACCTTTTTTGAATGGAAGCACGCGCCCAAGGGCAGCCGGGGCATCGGCGGGACGCACCACTTCGCCTTGACCGTGGAAACCTATGACGCGCTGCTGCAATGGAAGCGCCGCCTGACCGACTTGGGCATCAACGTTAACGGACCGCTGAACCGTCATTACTTCAAGAGCCTGTACTTCACCGACCCCGATGGTGTCATCATCGAACTCGCCACAAAGGGTCCGGGCTGGACGGTGGACGAGGCCGCCGACCAACTGGGGTTGGCGCAACGCGACCCGCCGCCGGAAATGACGATTGCTAACCGCGACCGCGAGCGCATCCAAGCCACGACCTGGCCGGACCCCGTGCCAGCCATCACCTCAGCGATGGCGCTGACCCACGGAATGCATCACATCACCGCCAACGGCACGGACATTCGCCGTTTGAGCGCCTTTTACGGCGATCTCTTGGGCTTGCGCCTCCTAAAACGCACCAGCAACTTCGACAATCCAGACAGCGCTCACTGGTACTGGGGTGTCGGTGACGGCTCGCCCGGCACGATCATCACCTACTTCGAGAACGACCCGAGCCGCGTCCCTCGAGCGCAAATGGGCACAGGTTTGACGCATCATTACGCCTTCTCCGTACCGGACGAAGCCGCGCAGCTTCAGATGCGCGAACGCCTGCTGCAAGCGGGAGTCGGCGTCAGCGAGGTCATGGACCGCGTGTACTTCAAAAGCATTTACACTCGGGACCCGGACGGTCACATCGTCGAAGTCGCCACCGCCGGGCCGGGCTTTACGGTGGACGAACCCAAAGAAAGCCTCGGCTCAAGGTTGCAACTCCCAGAGTGGCTGGAACCGCAACGCGCTGCGATCACCGCCGGGTTGAAACCGCTCGAGGTCGCGCCGTGGCAGGGGTCATCGTGGCAGGGCTGAACTTGCCCCACGCGGGCGCACCCCTGGAGACGGCTCGCACGGCGGTCGTGATGCTGCACGGGCGCGGCTCGAGCGGGGCGAACATGCTCGGCTTGGCGGCGGAACTGGCGACCCCCGAGACCGCGTTTCTGGCTCCCTCGGCGACTGGCGGAAGCTGGTATCCGTAGCGCTTTCTGGAGCCGTTCGCCCTCAATCAGCCGTGGTTGTCCCAGGCCCTGGAAACGGTGGCGGACGCAATGCGGCAAACCGGTTTGCCACAAGAACAGATCGCCCTGCTGGGCTTCTCGCAAGGTGCCTGTCTGGCGCTCGAGACGGCCTACCGCACGGGCGGACGGTTCAAGGCGATCGTCGCGTTCTCGGGCGGGTTGATCGGGAGCGACAGCGAGGTCGGTTCCGTGAACGGCGGCTCGCTCGAAGGGACGCCTGTGCTGCTGGGTTGCTCAGACGTGGACTTCAATATTCCGCTGAAACGCGTCCAGCGCAGCGCCGAATTATTGCGGGCGGCGGGCGCGACCGTGGACGAGCGCATCTACCCGAACTTCGATCACGCCATTAACGCGGACGAACTCGAGGCGGCGCGGGTGCTGCTCTCCGCCACGTAAACTTATTCCATGCGATTCACCCTGGCGGACCTGGAAGCCAAAGACGTGTACAAACTGCTGATCGGCTCGATTGTGCCGCGCCCGATTGCCTGGGTCAGCACCCTGAACACTGCCAGCGGCGTCAACCTCGCGCCGTTCAGCGCCTTTAACTACATGGGAAACGATCCCGGCATCGTCGCATTCTCGCCCGGCGCGAGCAAGCAAACGCTCATCAACCTGCGGCGCGAGCAGGAATTCGTCGTCAACCTCGTGCCTGTTTCCCTGATAGACGCCATGAACCTCAGCGCCACCGACTTCCCCCCAGACACCAGCGAACTCGAGGTGGCAGGCTTGACCGCCGTTCCCAGCGCCCAGCTTCACACGCCCAGAATTGCCGAAGCGCCGGTCAACCTGGAATGCCGCCTGCACAGCGTTTTGGAGATTGGCAACAACCGCGTCGTGATCGGCGAGGTGCTGGAACTGCACATCCGTGACGAATTCATCAACCCCGAAAAGCTGTACGTGGACTCGAGCGGCTTGGACTTGCTGGCACGCATGGGCGGGGCGGGCGGGTACGCCACGACTCGAGACCGGTTGGAGAAGGCGCGAGTTTCGTACCGGGATTGGCTCGAGGGGCAAGGAAAATAGGGGAAACCTGCCCTGAATTTCTGGCGTCAACCCGCTGATGCTCGAGACCCCGCATTTCGTAGGGGCGTAGCGTACGTACTATCTCTCTGTGTGCAAGGGCACACCTATCTCTCTGTGTGCAGGGCACAACGCCCCTCTCACCCCTCGCTGAAGCGAGGACCTCTCTCGTGGAGAGAGGCTGAAGTGCACGGCAGGCTTGAGGGTTGTGTTTGACTCGATCAGATCAGGGGTTGCAGCAGCAATGAGACTGTGGCTGGGGTGCTGAGCAAGTACATTTTGCATTTGTCGCTCAGGGGTTGAATGTTGCCGTTACCGACCTTGTACGCGGCGTCGCCGTTCAAGAGTTTGTCTTCCGCACCGCGAATTCCGAAGTAGCAGTAGATCGTGTCGGTGGCATTGGACATTTCCAGCACGGCACGGTTCTCGTTGCCGTTGAAGTAGAAGTACGCGTCGCGCTTGTTTGGGCCCGTAGTGGCCGTGCCGCTGCTGATGCCGTTCGCGCCGGATTTGGTGAGCGTCACGTCGTAGCCGCTCGAGCCGATGCTGAGGTACCACTTCTGACCGCTCACGATCTTTGGTGGCCAGGCGAGGGTCAGGGCGGCCGCTGGCGCTTTGGCGGGCGCGTTCCCAGTGACAGTTGGTGCGGTTGGGGCTGGAGGCGTCACGGTTGGCGCTGGATTGGCAGCGGGTGGCGTCACGACTGCTGGGGTGCTGGGGGCGGGGACGCTCGAGGAGCCGCCGCCCGTTTGAATGCTGGCAGGGGCGTTCGGTGCGTTTGTCCACGTGACCAGGCAGGGTTCGGCTTGCTGCTTGAAGCGCTCGGTGGAACTGGCGGCCGTGGCGTCGTACAGGAAGGCCGCGCCGACCATCGTCAGGTCGTTGGCGTTGCCAGTGTTGACGCTTTTGGCATCGAACAGGCAGCGATACCCGGTCGTGCCGCTTTTGATGTACAGGTCTGCCAGATCAGCGCTCTTGTTGTAAAAGAAGAACACGTCGTAGGTCTTTCCGGCACTGCTCGAGGCTTTCCCGGCCGGATCGCCGTCGCTGTCCTTGACGTTCAGGTTGACGTTGAAACTTTGCTTGCCGATTCCGACGTACCAGAGTTGTCCCACCTCTAAACGGGGTGGCCAGCCGATCGGGTTCTTGGCGACGGGCGCACCGGTTTGTGCCAGGGCTGGCGAGGCGAGGAGCAGAACCGCGATCGCTTGTTTGAACGAGAATTTCACGTGCTGCACTATCGCACTCGAGGTTCACGGTTTGGTGTGTCGAAATTAAGGGTCAGTCAATTGACAGATGGCAGCCCCTCGGGATCAACTCGAGGGGCTGCTCGTACACTCTTTCGTACAGACTGGGTTCAGGCGAGCGTCTTGACCCTCTCCAGCACCGCGTCGGCGTGCAAGGTGAAATCTCCGGTGTTAGTTTCCACGTGCTGCAAGACGACCGTGCCGCTCTTGTCAATCACGAACGTGGCGCGCTTGGAGATGCCGCGCTCCTCGAGGGCAACGCCGTACAGCCGAGCGACCTCTAAGGTCATGTCTGCCAGCAGCGGCACTTCGATGCCGTACTCCCTGGCCCAGGCTTTGTGGGTCCACAGGCTGTCGCGGTTAATCCCGAGAATCACGGTGTCCAGCGCCTCGAAGTCCTCCTTCATGGAGCTGAACTCCGGGAGCTGCATGGTGCAGGTCGGGCTGAAATCCAGTGGGTAGAAAATCAGCAGCACGTTCTTGCTGCCCCTGAATTGTTCCAGTCTGACATCCTCGCCGGTGGATGCCTTGAGGGTGAAGTTCGGCGCGAGTTGACCCGTCAAATCCTGATCCATGCTGTCTCCTCAATGAGTTCCTGCTGAGCGGTGCAAATTTGCCAGTCTCAATTTCAGCCTGGGAACTGTAACACGCGTCCGTCAGCTTCATCATTCCTCGAGACCTCGAGTGCGACGGTGAACCCATCGCCTTGATTGGGCGCACGATCATATGTCAGTCACGAATCTCGAGGGCGAAGGCTTTTCATTCCCCTTGAGATTCACGTTCTACAAGTCACGGTTTGCAAATCACAGCCGTCAACGCTCAACCCGCCTCGAGTCTTCCAGGAGCGGTTTCTGCGGGTCTCTGGTGGGCAAGGTCAGGCGATAGCGTCGGGCCGCCAGTCGCGTCACCAGCGTCACCGCGCTGCCCGCGACGAGGACCGCGTTCCCGTCCAGCACAGGGGAAAGCAGGTACACCGTGAGCGACCCGAGGGCGGCCGTGCTGGCGTACAGCTCGCCCGGCAGGAAGATGCGTGGGACCTCGCGCACCAGCAGATCACGAATCACGCCGCCGCCAACCCCAGAGACCGTACCAATGAAAATCACGCCCAGCACCCCGAAGCCCAGACTCACGCCCGTCTGCGCGGCCGTGGCCGCGAACAGCGCCAATCCCAGCGCGTCCAGCAGCTCGAGTTCAGATTCGCGCCGCGATAACCGGCGGTACGCCACGAAGCCCAAGAGTGCGCCGACGATCGCGCTCAGCAGGTAACGCTCGTCGCGGAACCAGACGGCGGGCAGGTTCCCGGTCAGGGTATCGCGTAGCGTGCCACCGCCGATCGCGGTGACGCAGCCCAGCACGATCACACCCAAGAGGTCAAAACCCTTCTTCACCCCGAGCATCGCGCCGCTCGCCGCGAAGACCATCGTTCCCAGCAGGGCGGCCACCTCGAGCAGTCTCATGGGTGCAGTATCGCAAATCTGGTGTTCACGCGGGATCAGACTGACTCGAGCGGACCTGTCACCAGGTCTATCCCGTCTCTCGAGTTTGTGAGCAGGACCGGGGTTGGATTCACGCTCAGCACACGAAGCTTTCAAAATGGAGCGTCTGTCACGTGGAAAATCCGACACGGATCTGGATTCTGGTCTGCTACACTTTTGTCATGAATCTGAGATTGACCATTGGGGGTGTGGGTTTGGTGCTCGCTGCGACGCTGGTTTCGTGCCTGTCGGGGACAGCGCCGCTCACCGAAAAGCCGCCGCAACTCGCGTCCGACTTAGCGGTCTCGGCCGCCACCGGCGTGCAGACGCGCTTGGTTGGGCGCTACTACGCCCTGAACGCCTTCAAGACTGACAACGACACCAAGCTGAAACTCGAGCCTGCCTACGATGGGTTCAAGTACAAACCGAACGACTCCAAGTTCCCCGGCTTCACCAATTGGGACACGCTGGAACTGCCGCGCATCAACAGCGACCGCTCCGACTGGTTGCGCGTCACCCTGACTCGAGACGCCAGCGTGGCCGTGCTGTCCGCGCAGAAACCCGCCTGGATGGACGGAAGCTGGACCGAGGGCGCGTTGCCCGACGGAACCACTAAGACTTATAAGAAAAGCTTCAAAGCCGGTGAGATGCAGCTTGGGGCCGCACCCGATTCCCAGAAGCCGTACTCTGTTCTCTTCGCTGAAGCGGACGGGAAGGCATCGGTTTATCCGGGCTTACCGACCAACGCGCCATCACCAGCCGCCGATAAACCCGTACCGAACAAGACCTGCCCGTCGTGGCTGAACAAGCTTTACACCACCACGGGACCGGACGGTGATCCGTATGACTCCTGGCATCCGCAGATTGACCCGGTGTACTGGTGCTACTTCGGCATCGAACACGGTTCCGACCCGGCGCTGATCGGACTGCCCGGTTGGGCGCTCGGGTATGTGGCCCGAAAGAACAACGATCAGGCGGAATTGCTCGAGGGGTTCAAAGGCATCGCCATTCGTGACGAATCAACCCACCTGGGCTGGTACATCAACATTCACTCCGAAACCGGTGACCTGCACCGCGTCTGCACCCAGAAGCACACGGTCGTCGTGATCGTGACCGATTTGAACAAGAGCTACCCGGATAACCTGTTGGCGCGACTCGGGTACAAGGGCGACTTTGGCGCGTCGCAATCCACCAGAGATCTCGCGGGAACTCACCCGGTCATCACCGGTTCAGTCACGGGCGTTTGCCCGGACGATCAGAAGAAGATCGCGGACGGCTTGACGCAAGACCCGAAGAATGGCCCGGTGTTCTTTAAGAACATTCGCGTGCTGGCCAATGGTGACGGTAAGACCAACGAAAACAACGGTTACGAGAACTGGCAGGGCGGTTTGAACTCGACGCTTGGCATGAGCGTGGCGGGCTGGTTCGGTGGCAACGAAAAACCGCGTTTCAAGATTGATATCCGTAACCCCTCCACCGCCTGCAACGATCTAACCTGTGTCCAAACCATCACCAACGACAGCCACGGCGACGAGCGCACCTTCTTCGTACCAGAAATGAAAATCTCCTACACCGATACTGTCCGTTTGCTCGATCCAGACGGAGACGGGACCTTCTACACCGATGTGTACGGCAAAGCTGCCCTGACCTCGAGCGATCCGAAAGCGGTCAAGCAGTACATCAAACCTGGCGTGACCCTGAAGGGTCCCGATGGCGGCTTCCACACCGAGGACGCTTGGCGCGGTTTGTACGTGGACGACAACCTGGCGGGCGTGCCCCGGATCGAACTCGAGCGGGCGCTGCTTCCCACCAACTGAGTGATTCGGCAGAAAGGGTAGTCCATCACTGGACTACCCTTTCTGTTTTGAGTTTTTGTCTCGAGTCTCAGGGTTGTGCGGGTGCGGGTTTCGCCGTGAGATCCCACTTGTAATCCAGTCGGAGCTGATCGTCCAGTTTACGGTTGTCCTTGTCGTAGGGGTACCCGTAAAAGAAGAAGAATGGCTTGGTTCCTGTATAAGAATCTGGAACTGCGACTGTAAAATCCGCGGAGGCGTTACCCTCAATGAACAGCGTTGAAGGGGTAACCGTCACCCCGTCCGAGCCACTGACCAGAACCTGGATTTTCTTTGCCAGTGGTGAGAGCAGATTGCCCGTCAAGGTCAGCGTGACCGATTGCCCTTTGGCTACCCACAACTCGTCCGGTTTGGTGGTGACGGTCCCAGTCTTGACGTTCTTCGGCGCACTCACCAGCGCGTACAGGCTGCCCGGAGGTGGTGGCGGCGGAGGTGGCGCGGGCGGGTTCGTACCACTATCGTTGCAAGCCACCAGCAATCCCAGGGTCAACAAAACGGCTCGAGTCATAGATCACGCTAACTCGAGCCGCCGTTTTTTGGTGTGAGGTTTCGTTAACCGTGAGCCACTGACCTGCCTCGAGTCCGGGCGCGAGTTTCTGATCGGTTAGGGTTGCTTAAACCGCCGCCCCGTCCTGAGGCTGACCGAGCGGTTCATTGCCGGGTCTATAACCGTTTAGAATGCCGTGCATATGCCCTTACAACTCGGTGTTTGCGATTACCCCGAACACGTGTCCCGCGAGGAGTGGCTGACCTTCCCGGCGCGCATGAGGGCTTTGGGGTTGACCTACGTGCGGGTCGGTGAGTTCGCGTGGAGCAAGCTGGAACCGCACCGCGACGAGTTCCGCTGGGAATGGCTGGACGAGGCGATTGAGGCTTTGCACGCGGAGGGCTTGCGGGTCGTGCTGGGTACGCCGACTGCCACCCCGCCCGCGTGGTTGATCCGGGCGCATCCGGATATTTTGCCGGTGGACGCGGAAGGGCGCGTGCGCGAGTTCGGCTCGAGGCGGCACTACGATTACAGCTCTGACACGTACTGGCGAGAGTCGGCAAGGATCGTGGAGGCGTTGGCGCGGCGCTACGGGGATCACCCGGCGGTGGCTGGCTGGCAGACCGACAACGAGCACGGTTGTCACGACACGACGCGCTCCTACTCCCCTCAGGCTCTGGAAAAATTTCGGGCCTGGCTCGAGGGGCGTTACACGAACGTCGAGGCGCTGAACGCGGCCTGGGGCGCGGCCTTCTGGTCGCAGGACTACGGCAGTTTCACCGAGGTCGGCTTGCCGAACCTGACGGTGACCGAGCCGAACCCGTCGCATGTGCTGGATTTTCATCGCTTCAGTAGCGATCAGCTCATCGCCTACGACCGAATGCAAACCGAGATCCTCCGCCGATGCTCACCGGGTCGCTGGGTGACGCACAATTACATGATCTTCTTCTCGGACTTTGACCATTACAAGGCGGCCGAACACCTGGATTTCGTGACTTGGGACAACTACCCGACCGGGATGTTGGAATTCTTCTCGCCGCCCGGAACCTCGGAGGATGTGAAACTCGAGTTTGCCCGGACCGGCCACCCGGACCTGATCGCCTTTAACCACGACCTGTACCGGGGCTTGAAGGGGAAGCCGTTCTGGGTCATGGAGCAGCAGTGCGGCCAGGTCAACTGGAGTACCTACAACCCGCTGCCCGCGCCCGGCGCGGTCAAGCTCTGGACGATGCAGGCTATAGCTCACGGCGCGGATGTCGTCATGTACTTTCGCTGGCAGGCCGCCAGGGAAGCCCAGGAGTTGTACCACAGCGGCTTATTGCGCCACGACGCGACCGAGGATCGCGGCTTCCACGAGGTCCAAGCGCTCGCGCCGAAACTCGAGTTGCTGAGCGACGCGCTGTCAGCGCAGCGCGTCGCGCTGCTGCACGATTACGAATCGCTGTGGGCCTACGACGTGCAGAAACACGGGCAGAACTCGAGTTACTGGGCGCAGGTCTTGCATTACTACACGGCGCTCCGCGAGCTTGGCGTGGACGTGGACATCGTGCATCCGATGTCGGATTTGAGCGCCTACGGTCTGATCGTGGCACCCGCGCTTCAGATCGCGTCCAGCGAACTCTCAATGCACCTCGAGGGGTACGTGCGGGCGGGCGCGCATCTGCTCTTGGGCTGCCGCAGCGGGTTTCGTCAAGCGAGCGGCGCTGTCTCCTACGCGCCCAGGGCACCGGGGGCGCTGGCTGAATTGGCGGGCGTCAAGGTCAAGAACTTCGACGCGATGCGGCCTGGCTTGACCAGCCGCATCGAGGGATTCGATCAGAGTTTTCAGACGCACACCTGGAACGAATCCTTGGAAGTGATCGCAGAGGACGTGCAGGTGCTGGCCACGCATTTTGACGACCCGCTCTACGACGAGGCCGCCGTCACCAGCCGGTCGGTCGGCGCGGGGGGCGTGACCTACAACGGGGTGTGGAGCGAAGGACTGTTAAAGCGTCTGTTGCCGCACCTGCTGGGGCGGGCGGGCGTGCCAAACGACGAATTGCCGCACGGGGTGCGCCTGACACGGCGCGGCGGACTGACCTACGCGCAGAACTGGACTCGAGGCGGGGTGGCGCTGGAACTCCCGGAGCAGGCGCAGATTCTGATCGGGTACAGCCTCCTGGAACCCTACGGGGTGACGGTCTACCGCGAGGCGTGATCCCTGCCCGACCGCGCCTTCCAGGTTAACTTGGTACTTCAACGTGAAGCTGCCAGATTCTTTCGTCATATACACTTGACTCAAGTTACGCAGTGGTGAGAAACTTGAGGACATCGGCTTTCGAGACCGGAACCCTACCAGAGATGTGACCCCGCCGCACCCGATACAGGTCTCACGGCAGCGATGGGCGTGGCAAGCCGCGCCTTACAGCCTTTCCCAAGTTTGTGGCAGCCCCTCCGCCACAAACTTGGCGAGTTGGACGACGGGCAAAGAACAGCGTGTTTCAGGTGAAGCGGACATCACCCGCCAGAGCGAGGAGTGGGAGTGGGACCTGGGACACGCTGTAGGGGCGATGCGAGCAGTGTTCACAGGTTTCGGGACTTGGGCTTGGCAGCGTTCGGTTTTGCAGCTCCCGGCTTGCTCGAGGTTAGTGTCTTCCCGACAACCTTCGCCACTAATGCAGCGGCTTTATCCATCACTCTCGAGACAACCTGATCAATCCGTCCCTTGACCTTCTGAATGATGTTCTTGACCTTCGTGCCGATCCCGCTGACTTTGAAAAGCTTCGAGACGAAACTCAGCGCCACCGGAATGCTCTTCGCTAAGCTCGTCTGCAACGGCAGCGCTGATGTTCCCACTCGCAATTGCGCTGATTGAACCCATAAGGCTCGAGATCAGCGAAGAGATTCTTTGCCCCTCGCCCATGAAGAACTTCACCATGTCAAGCGTGATAATAATTGTCAAAGAACTCGAGATTGCACTGAAATCCTAGTTGTCAGCCACGGACGTTCATTAACGCTCCTCGAGTTCCACGAGTTGCGAAAGAAATGCGAGGTAAGCATCGATCTGGAATTTCTTCACGCTATCCAGGTTTTCGTCATTACCACCTAACGCAATGGCGGGTTCGAAACCGAAAATTTTATCTCGCTCGAGTAAACCAAGCTTTTGAATACATTCTTTATGAAAATCTAGGTCAAACGCACCCTCTAAGTAGTCTTCTCGTTTCAGCAAAATCTCAAATAAAAGCTCGAAGTTCAATGCGTCTTGCCGATACCAACCATAAATGGGTGAGATATAAAAAATCTTTTCCAAATCCGTAAAGATAGTACTTCCAAAAGAAGAGATAATAAGTGGATAAACTATTTTTCCTGGGAAGAAGAATTCGAGGATCAATTTCTTTCGAGTTGGATTACAGATGTATAACAACCCACTTGAGAATCGCCCTTCGCCGTACTCGTTCCAAAAATCAATCAACAAATCGGGTAACAAATGCGGGGCTGTTTTGTCTCTAAAAAGCTGAATGCACTCGCTATCAATTTCACCGAATCTTTCAAAAGATGGGTGTCGTTTTGAAAAAGCTGGAAACACATGATTTTGCGTAATGGTCATCGTTACTGGCTCCTCAAACGCGTATTGATTTTCAAGTCAGGACGCAGAACGGCTGGAACCTTAGCCACCTCACGATCAATCAAGTAAACACGTTCCTTCCATTGGGAGCCAATAGCAGAGTTGACATCTTTATCGCCCACACCGACGATGGCATTGGCGAATCCGCCCGCATTTTGGTCTGGATCGTGTAAGGCAGCTTGCTGACCCTAGATTGCTCCAGCAATCGCTTTAACTCAAGCGGCTGAGATTCAAATTGGTCACCGTTCTTCGATGTCTACAAGTTGTGCAAGAAAGGCTAAATGCACATCCATCTGGAGTTTTTTCACGTTGCTGATATCTTCATCATTTCCGCCTAGTGCAATTGCAGGTTCAAAGCCAAAAATCTCTCCAGGCTCGAGCTTGCCTAGTTTTTCAATCGCTTCGTTGTGAAATGGACGATCTAGGACATCATCTAAAAATTCTTGGCTTTCTAAAGACACTTCAAAAAGAAGTTCATAATTGAGTTTTCTCAATGTATACCAACCATAAACCGGAGTAAAGTAATACAAGTCTATAAAATCAGTGAAGAAAATTCGCCCAAAAGATGCGAATGCTATCGGATAAAACTTTTTTTCGGGAAAGAAAAAATTAAGAATATACTGATACTTTACCGGGTCGCAAATTAACAGTAGGCCATTCGAAAATCTTCCTTCACCGTATTCATTCCAAAAATCAACGAGCATATCAACTAGCGATTCGGCGGGTGATCGTTTTTCGAAAAGTTCAATACTCTGACGGCTAATCTCACCAAACTTTTCGAACGACGGATGCCGTTCTGAGAAAGAGGGGAACACGTGATTTAAGGTCGTGGTCATCGTTACTGGCTCCTCAAGCGCGTGTTGATTTTCAGATCAGGCCGAAGGACGGCTGGAATTTTGGCAACTTCCCGATCAATGAGGTAAACGCGCTCTTTCCATTGCGAACCGATGGAAGAGTTCACGTCTTTGTCCCCCATTCCGGTGACGTTGCTGGCGAATCCTCCAGAGTTTTGGTCGGGGTCGTGCAAAGCAGCTTGTTGGCTCCAGATTGCCGCTGCGATTGTTCGTGCTTTGGCAGCAGGAATACGAGGCGAAACTGTCAGATCTTGTAACGCTGTGATTTCCGAGGCGCTTAAAACCTTTCGCAATTGCACTATCAAAGCTTGTGAGTAAGGACGCGTTTGTATCTCCAGTGTTTTCTGAAATATCCAGGCGTCTTTATTATCGCTTCTGAACTCGCGTTGCTCTTTGTTTGATCGCCCCGCATTGAGGAAGCTCGAGCGGTTCGTGAACCACTCTGGCACAGTTAACTTATTGAGTCCTTCCTGCTGCCCCTCAACTTGCCGAACGAACTCACTCCTAAACCCCGCTTGACTCAAACTCTTCGGGCAGAGGAACGAAACGGTCACAAGCTTTGTGCGCTTCACGCCACTTGAGTCCGTGGTGAACGCGTAATTCACTTCTGGTCCAAGCGCGTCACGGATCACTTTCACCGTTCGAGCAATAGCTTTGCCATCTGACTTCCACATCTCCGTGATTTTCACGGCATCAACCGTCGTGGTACTCGCCGCTTTGTTGAGGTTCTTCACCGCTCGGTTGACAATCGTCATGCCTTGCCCAATGTATGGCCCAGCCTGTGCCTGTAAGCCTTTCTGAGTTGCTTCGTCGCGCCAACCGTCCAATTGTTCTTTAGCAGGTTTCTCCGTACTTGCAATCATTACGGTTGGTTTCCCAGACGCGACGCTGAGCCAGGTGCGGTGCGGTTCCTTACCAGCAGTAAAGCTTTCCTCACCGTATCGTCCATCTTTCAGTCCGCGTTTCGCTGTCGAAGCTGGCTTCGGTGTTGTAGCCCCCGGTTTACTCGAGGTTGGTGTCTTCCCGACTACTTTCGCCACGAGCGCAGCCGCTTTGTCCATCACCCTCGAGACGACTTGTTCAATCCTCGTTTTGACCTTGTTGATGATGGCTTTGATCTTTGTGCCAATCCCACTGACTTTGAAAATCTTTGAGAGGAAACTCAGCGCCACAGGAATGCTCTTCGCCAACGATGTCTCTACGCCAGCAACGGCAGCACTGATGTTGCCACTCGCAATCGCACCGATGCTCCCCATGACGCTCGAGATCAAACTGAAGATGCGTTGACCCTCAGCCATGAAGAACCGCACCATGTCAAACGCAGTGATGAACAGTTGAATCAATCCACCACCGGGAACGAACATGCTGATCAGTTTCGTCACCGCTGTTTGGATAACGCTGTTCCTGACCTCGGTTTTGATGCCTTCAACGACTTCGCCCTTCACCGAACCTTCCTGCTCCTTCATGCCCTCAGCCGCGCCCATGCCTTTAGACATCAGGTTTTGTACGAGGCTGATTTTGGATTCCGCAATCTTGGTTTTGTCCTCACCCAGTTTTTTAACGAGTGATTTCCTGAAGTTCACGTAACTGATGCCCAGGACGCTCAGAACAACCGTGAAGACACCTTTGATGTCTAAGTTCTGTGGAAATGCCAAGCCACTCTCGCCGGTGAGCCACTGTCCCAAACCGCTGGATAAGTGCTTTTGCGCGTTCGCGGTGAAATTCTTGAAGCCGCCCTTCACGGCGCTAACCAGGTTGCCGATGAATTTACCGGGATTCTTGAAGACTTCTCCGATGACACCGCCCGCGCTTTTCAACCCGTCAATGATCGGTTTCGCAGCGGGTCCGAATCCCGCACCAATCGCCTCGAGCGCAATCTCAGCGAGTTTCCGGATACTGCCACCGATCAGGGCTTTGAGTTGGTTGATCGGTTGCATCACCGCCGCTTTGATGCGGTTAATGCTTGCGCCGGGATTGAAGATGCTGGCGTCCCCAAGAGCTTTCTTGATGTTGTTCCAGGCTGCGCCAATGTTGATTTTGTTCAGTTCTGTTTTGAACCACGCCCAGGCTTTCGGCAAAGCTTTGCTCTCGGTGAGCGCTTTCACCATGTCTTTCAGTGGGCCGGGAACGAAACTGGCCAGTTTGTCCAGGATGGCGTTTGGATTGGCTTCCACCTTGTTGCCTGTCACGAGGTCTTTGCCGAAGACGGCGCAGAGTTCTTTGTAACCGGGGATGTTCCCCAGTGCGCTCGAGACCGCTCCGGCGATGCTGAAGCGCTGAATGACTAACCCATCGCGTTGAATCCGCATTGTGCCGTCGCTGCTGCGTTGCACGCTCGCACCGGGCATTGAAGCGGTGTGGCTCGAGGCGAAAGTGTTGCTTTTCAGTCCGCTCGGTGTGGCGGTGCTGGTGACGGCGGTGGTTTCGGAGGCTTTGGTTTGGGTGTGATCGTCTTGTTGGTAATGCGCGGGTTGTGTTTCGCCCCAAACGCTGGCGGTGAGTGCTTGCCACTCAGGGGATGCCGTGCGAGCGTTGAGGTTGCCCACGACGGTGTTGCGAATAGAGGCGTTGGCGTCACCGTGTCTAACCTGAGGGGTGGAACTTGAGACCGTCTGAACATCTGTACTCGAGAGCGCATTCCCTTTGCCCTGCGCTTCCAGCTCGAGTCCATGATCCCGATCCACCCCCGCCTGCACGAGTCCGTTGCCTTGTTGCACGGTGTGCCAGGTTTCATGCGCGATCAATTGCAACCCCTCGAGCGAGGTCGGGTTCCACGTCCCAGCTCGAAAGAAAATATCGTTCCCTGTGGTAAGGGCTTTGGCATTGAGTTTCCTCGAGATGCCATCCGCGCTCGAGTCCAGGTGAACTCTGACCTTGGACAGGTCCACATTCCACTTCACCTCGAGCATTGATTTCACACCCTCCGGTAGCGGTTGCCCACCCCCTCGCGCTTGTTCTATCAATGTGGTTGCACCTTCACCACTGGCATCCTCGAGCGCTTGTCGTTGCGCGATCGGCTCGAGTTCCCGTTGCCAAGTCTCGCGTTGCCGCTCCAAACCTTCCTCTCGAGCATCCAAGGCTCGTTGGAGTTGACCGGGGAATGAAGGGTGATGACCCAGCGCGGCAAACGCAGCACTTTCCACCGCGCCACGTTGACCCGGATCGGTGAACCGTTGAATCGCGCCTGCCAGATCAGTCATCGAGTGACTCGAGCCTGGAGATCGGAAGTGTTTGACCAGGGTGGCCCCAGTGTTCTTGAAGCCCTGGTAATTTCTGATCAGATTGGAATCGCCTTGAATCTCCTTCTCTGCCTTGCCACGCAGGTGTTCAGCCACGTGCGATAGGCTGAGATCAGCTTGGCGTTGAGCGACGGGTAACGAGGGGCGAAGTTCAACCTCGAGTCGCCCTGCCACGAAGGTCTCGAGGTGCTGGGCTGATCGCTGGGCGATAAACTCAGCTCGAATTGTAGAAGCTGCTCGAGCGGTGCGGGTGTGATCGGACAGGGCGCGTTGCACGGCAAGGGTTTTCAGACTCGAGGTGCGCCAGGTTGCTTGGGAGACTCGAGCCTGAGAAAGCTGGGCGTCGTGGAATCGTTGAATCTCGAGTTGGGATTGCTGAAGATCAACGTGGCGTTGAACTTCTAAAGCTTGCTGGCGTTGCCCCTCGAGTTGCGCGGGTGTTGGTGCGTGTAGCTCGAGTTTGGAGAGGGTTGTACCTCGGGACCTGTGCTGGCTCGAGATTCGGGATTGGGGCGTCACCTCGGGTTGACGGTGCGGCGTCACCACTGGTTTCTGGAGACGCTCCCGTGTCATGCAAGAAAGGATAGCAGATAAACACCTCTCGAATGAACGAGGATTTCGTTTCAATTTGTGATTGTCACGATCTTCGCACGCCTTGCCGCGCCGCCGACCCTACAATGCCTGAGTCGTGACCCGACCGTTGTTGCCGCTGTTGCCGGTGTTCGCCCTGGGATTGCTGGGAGCCGTGGCCTTGCCCGTGGCGCTCCAGCACGGCGTGTCGCTGCTGGCGCTGGGCTTGACCCTGCTGTGGTCGTGGGCCGCGCTCAGCCTCCCCAGGGTGCGAGCCTATGGTTTAACCAGCGCCTCCCTGCCCGGCGCGCTCGGACTGCTATTAACACCCGGTCCCTTGGAGGCTCGAGCGCTCGGGGCAGGGCTGACGGTGCTGACCTTCGTCGCGGGCACGACCCTGGTCTGGGGGCTAGAAGAGGAAATCAGAGCGCCGTGGCTGGGGGCGCTGGCGCTTCTCGTCTGGCAACCCTCGAGCCTCGGGCTGTTGGGACTGGGCGGGTTGGCGCTGCTGAGCAGCCTGCGCTGGCGGGGCGGTGTGTCCTGGACTCGAGGGGCAGTTAAAAACAGGTCAACGCCCGCCTGGGTCGCGGCGCTCGGGTTAATCGCGCTGCTGGCGCTCGTGACGGTTCCACTGCCTGCCCCTGCCGCGCTCCGCGTGCCTCGAGTGCCAACGCCGCGCTTTGTCGTGGTGCAACCGCCGCTCTCCACAGTCAGCCCGCCCCGCTCCCTGACGCCGCTCGAGTCCGCTTCGGGTCGGGGTTTAGGGCGGCTGGGGTTGCCGTCGGCGTGGTGGTGGCTGGGTCTGGCGGTGTTGATCGGGCTGGTGTGGCGCTCCCGGCGGACGCTCCTGCCGCGAACCGCCCCGCAACCTGGAACCCTGAGCCTCAAGGCTCGAGGTGGTGGGCGGGCGTTTATGCCGTTGTTACTGCTGACGGTGGCGCTGCTCTGGGTGGCGTTGTACTCGTGGCGCGGTGCGCCGACTACCGTCCCCGTGCCCGTGGAACTGTTCAGCTCGGGCTGGCAAATTCTGTTCGTGATCGGTGCGGTCGCGGCGCTCTGGGCGGTCTGGCGCTGGTTGCGCGGCTTCCAGCGCTTCAGGCTTTCAGCAACCAGCCCAGCCTCTGATCCTGAGCCTCATAGTTTCAACCTCGAGTTGCACGGCGACCGGGTGCGCGCCGCGTACCAGACCTGGCTGAGCCTGCTGCACGATCTGGACTTGCGTCGCGCCGCCTGGCAAACCCCAGTCGAGTACGCCCGCTTCGTGACCGTGCATCACCCCGAGCTGCGATCCAGCACCGATGCCCTGACGGGAGCCTACGAACGCGTGCGGTACGGTGGCGTTCCGAGCGAGCGCGAACTCGAGGCGGCTCTGGACGCTTTGCAAGCCTGGCAACGGCACGCGGCGAGGCTTGCGCTAGAACTCGAGCGGGATGCAACTCAGCTCAGGTGATCTGTAAGCCGATGTCGAAGCCCGTGGCGTACCCAGCGCCGTCCTTTTCCAGACTCAGCAGCAGTTGACTGCCACCGTTGCGGTAAATGTTGTCGCTGGCGTTCTTCATTCCGGCCGCACCCCTGGTACTGTACGGGGCAGTCTTGTACACGGTGTCGCTCAGGGCATCGTTGAAGAAAAGCTGCGAGGTGAAGTCGTAACTCTTTCCGGCGCTGTCCTTACCGCGAATCTTGAAGTGAATATGAACCGCTCGCCCTTGATACCAGCCGGGGTAAATCGTCAGAAATTGCGCCTGCCCCTTGGCGTCGGTGGTCTGATAGCCGCGCAGGAACTTCTGCCCGACGGTGCCGTTGGCGGACTCGTCCGAGTACTTCCCGTCCGCGTCGCAATGCCAGATATCCACCTGCGCCCCAGAGAGCGGGGTGCAGCCCGCGCTCGAGACCTTGGAGACCAGGAAGCTCAGGCGCAGTGGCACGCCCGCTCGCAAAGCTTTCGTGGTCGGATCGCTGCGAACATCGGAGCGCAACAGCTTCTCGTCCACGAAGTACGGCCCCTCCGTTAACTCGGGTCGCACGATGCAGGACGGCAGTGTTTGAGTTGTCGCCCCCGCCGCCTGGCTCGAGGACGTGCCGACCGCTGCCATCGCCGCGAGCGCCGAACCGGCGGTTCCGAGCAGCGTCAAGACCTCGCGTCGGCGCAGAATGCGGCCCACTGGCAGATCGTCGTTATCCATGTCCATCCTCTTTTCTGACTCAATCCTCTCGAGTCGGGTCGCGGGTCTTCAGGGTCGCCCGCTGACGGTTAGGGTAGGACGACCGGGTAAAGAACGTGTAAATGGCCTGTTGGCGATCATTGACTCGCTCAAGATGAACCTAGATTTACCTTGAGCTACGCCTGATTAATACGTTCTCGAGGCGCACCCAAGTCATCGTCCCTCAACACAAGTGCGGTAGTTTCTAATGCGCTCAAAACGCCTGGACCGTGACGCCCGCCGCCTCGAGCGCCGCCCGTGCCCGTTTCGCTAGCGTCCCCGCGCCCGGCGTGTCGCTGTGAACGCACAGCGTCTGCGCGGAAACCGCGATCAGCCCCCCGCTGGCGTCCTCGAGTTCAGCCCGCTCCGCCAGCCGCACGGCTCGCTCAGTCACGCGCTCCGGGTCTTTTAGCAGGGCGTGTTCGTGGGTTCGCGGCAGCAACCTGCCGTCGGGCGCGTAGCCGCGATCCAGAAAGGCTTCCTGAACGACGCTGCACCCCTCGGCGGCTGCCCACTCAACCATCTTGGAGCCTGCCAGCACCACCAAGCGCAGCGTGTGACTGAAATCCTTCGTGGCGCGCGCCACGGCGCGGCACAGAGTTTCGTCTCGAGTCATCTGGTTGTAGAGCGCCCCGTGCGGCTTGACGTGATGCAAGTTCATGTTCAGCACGCGCAGCATGGCGCGCAGGCTGCCGATCTGATAGAGCGTTTCCGCGTAGGCCTCTTCACCGCTCAGGTGAATCTCGCGGCGGCCGAAGCCGTACAGGTCACGGTGCCCGACGTGCGCCCCAACCGCGACCCCGTGCTGCTGGCACGCCTGCAAGCTGCGCCAGATCGTCACGGCGTCCCCGGCGTGAACCCCGCAGGCGACGTTAGCGCTGGTGATAACATCAAGCAGCGCCTCGTCCTCACCGATGCGGTACGCGCCGAAGGACTCGCCGAGGTCCGCGTTCAAATCAACAACGGTCATGTTGGCATTCTAATCAACGCCAGTTCGGGTGAAGCGTTGAAGGTCATCTCGAGCGAAGTTCTATAAGTTGATGAACGCTTGAAGTTTATAGAAGTACGTAGTAATGTAGTCCTACAAAATGAATAACCTTTCAAATTTACCGAGTTCACTGCCCTGTGACGAAACCGGTCACCACTTCGACCCTCGAGTCCGAGCTGCCCTTAAGCCGTTCGCGCTCAAAGGCAATTTGCCCATGCTCGAAGCCGCCAGCGCCCTGCGCACGGCAACCCACGCTATTGACACCTTGCGTTCTCGAGGCGCGACGGGTCAAGGCTTGAACGCCGGAACCCTCAACATTTTGCTGCAACTCGATCTAGGGATCGAACACGATGTTCGCGTTTCCGACTTGTCGGCGCTTCTCGGCGTCAGTCCCCGAAACGTCACAGGTCTGGTTGATACTCTTGAAGGCCAAGGTTTTGTGAAACGAACACCGGACAGCAATGACCGACGTGCGGTTCATGTCAGCATCACCCCCACTGGCAGCGAAGTGATCCAAGCGCTCCGCAAACCGACGCAACTCGCCATGAGCGCGGTCTTCCAAGGCTTTACCGAGGATGATCTCGTTCAGCTTCGGCATTTGTGTTTGCGCCTTAAAGCGAACGCGGAACGAATCCGCGCTCGAGGAGAATAATCATGGCCTAAAGCTCGAGACTCAACAAATTATCCAGGGCTATCACGCTTGCCGGACTCGAGGAGAAGTGGATGGCATCGTCACATTTCTCTCAGAAAATGTCCAATTCCAAAGTCCAATGATGCGATTTTCAAACGCGAACGACCTCGTAGCTTCATCAGTTGGTTTTAAATCGGTTGTGCTGGCTTACCGTATGCTGAGCGAACTTTACGACGAGGGCGAAGGTACTCTCATTTACGATCTCGAAACAGCAACACCCGTTGGCGTTCAACGCACGGCGGAGTATTTTCGTGTACAGAACGGGAAAATTGTATCGATTCTGCTGATCTTCGACGCGACGAAATGGCATACGATTTTAGGAACAGGAACACTACTACACCCCAACCTGCTCCATTTCGATAGTTCGTGTCATTCTGACGCGGGACGTGTTCTCCGCTGATGAATCTCCGTTCGGACTCAGCGAATTTCCACCCTCTTCCCGCGAGGTTCATCGTCCTCGAGGTCAACCTTGGGAACTCCGATACGCCTCGAGTGCCCGTTCCTCGGCCGGAATTCGCACGCCCAACAGCAACCAGGCGTTCAACAAGGTGAACACGACCGCCGTGCCCCAGGCACCAAAGATCATCGGGGCGCAAAACAGTTCCACGGCCACCACCAAGTAGTTCGGATGCTCAAAGAAGCGAAACGGCCCGCGTCTGACCCGCTCGCCGCCGGGGATGATGACGATCCGCGTGTTCCAGTACGTCCCAAGCGTGGAGATCACCCAGTACCGCCCGAGTTGCGCCAGCGCGAAAACGGTTAACCACACTGGCCAGAGCGCCCCGAGCGCGCCCCCTCGAGCGATGCCCTCCAGCAGCAACGCCAGAATCCAGGCGGTGTGCAGCGCCACCATGAACGGGTAATGCTCCGGCGCGTACTCCCTGCCGCCTTTTGACAGCGCCCAGCGCAGATTGCGCCGTGCAACGCGTAACTCGAGTAAACGCTGCACAATGATGAAAACGACCAGGAGATAGAGCATAAGTGAAGTCTATCAACCGCACCTGAGTCGAAATCCACGCTCTCGAGTCAACATTGCTACGGCAAACCCTGCGCCCGTGCCGCCAGACACCCAATCCCGTCTCGAGCGGCAAATATCGTTTCTGTCGGACCAACCCTGAGCCGTGCCGCAAAGCCTCGAGTCAGCGGTTCTTGAAGAAGCCCCAGGCAGTTTCCACGATTCGCTCCAAATCGGGGAATTGAGGTTCCCAGCCGAGCGCGGTTTTCGCCTTCGTTGGGTTCGCCACGAGTTCCGGCGGATCGCCCGCCCGGCGCGGCGCGTTGTCAAACGGTACAGGCAAGCCCGTGACTCGCTCCACGGCGCGGATCACCTCTAAAACACTAAATCCTCGCCCGGACCCCAGGTTCATCGCGCCCGAAGCGCCGCCAGTCTCGAGGTAGGAGAGCGCTTTGATATGCGCGTCCGCCAGGTCGAACACGTGAATGTAATCGCGGATCGCCGTACCGTCCGGCGTCGGGTAATCCGTGCCAAAGACCGACAGGCGGCGCTTCCCCAACGCCGCCTCAATGCACAGCGGAATCAGGTGCGATTCCGGGGTGTGAACCTCACCCAGCTCACCGTCCGGGTCCGCGCCCGCCGCGTTGAAGTAGCGCAGCGCCGCCCACTGCAAGCCGTAGGCGACCTCGTAACTGTGCATGACCCGCTCGAGGTAATACTTCGATTCGCCGTAGGGGTTGATCGGCTTGTTCGGGTGCGCCTCGTCTAAAGGGCTGTACTGGGGGTTGCCGTAGGTCGCGGCGGTGCTACTGAAGACAATTCGTTTGACACCCGCGTCCAGCATCGCGTCCAGCAGAGTGACTGTGCCGAAAACGTTGTTATGCACGTACTTTCGTGGGTTCTGCACCGATTCCCCAACGTAGGTGCTGGCGGCGAAGTGAATCACGGCGCTGATCTCCAACTCTCCAATCGTGCGCTTCACCAGTTCGCTGTCGGCAATGTTGCCCCGCACGAACGGACCGAACTTGGCGGCCCACTCGTGACCCATGCTGAGGTCGTCCAACACGACCGGCTCGAGACCGGATTGCTTCAAACGCTTCGCCGTGTGCGACCCGATAAAGCCCGCGCCGCCCGTGACCAGTACCCTCGTCATGGGTTCATCATACTGATCGGCTGTCAATCCACGCTCGAGTACATCTTTGGTCACGCTGCCCGCCTCGAGGTGAGGCAGTCAAAAGGCGAACTCAACTCGGTTTTTCCACCAGCTCAATTCGATACCCATCCGGGTCGAGCACGAAACCAATCCGCCCCTCGCGCCCCGGCAAGCTGTACGGCTCACGCTCCAAGGTTCCGCCCGCCCCCAGGAGGCGCGTCAGAATCGCATCGAAGGCATCGCTGTGAAACGCTAGGTGATCCGCCCAGAGCGCGCCCGGCGCGGTGAAACGCGGCTCATCGAAGGCGATGAATTGCAAAAACGCATTCGATCCCGGCAGGTTCAACACGACTCGAGTCAACCCCTGCTCGTCGCTCCGCACGCGCTTCTCCACGGTGCAACCCAGTGCCGCGTAAAAATGCAAGGTCCGCTCGAGGTCGTCGGTGGCGCGACTGACATGGTGGTAAGTCATCGGCGCAGTATCGCAGACCGCTCACCCCAGCGAGTCATTCGCGCTGCTTCGCCTCCACCTCGAGCGTCCTGACCTCGCCTCGCTCCTGGTCACGGTTTCGATCACCCTCCAACCGGGATTGATTCCGCAAGGTCACCACGCCATCCTCGAGTTGCCTCGGTTGCCGCTCTACGGCTTTCAGCCCCGCGATCAGCGCCGCCAGGCTTCGCGCCCACGGCACGCGTAACACGAGGCGTTTCAGTTTCCAGTGCTGCAAAACCAAGAGATCGCCGGTGCCGATATTGTTCAACTCTACGAAGCGCCAGACCAGCCCGTCCAAGTGCGTCCCATCCCTGCCATGACCGCGCGATGCCAGCATGAACCCCTGCGGCTTCCCCGGTCCGCCCGCACCGAGCATCAGCCGCAGGTACCGCCGCGTCACCAGAACTGCCGCCGCGCCCGCCGTGCTGAACTCGCCCAGCTCGGAGACATCGTAAAAGATGCTCCCCAACCCGTGCGCACACCAGTCCTCGCCCCACTCGAGCCGCCACGCCCGACCGTAGACTGTGGGCGGCGGGGCCTCGTGGGACAGCGCGAAGCCGTGTTCGTTCGGGAACGGCCCGCCCGCCACGAAATGCGCCGTGATGCGCTCCGCGAGGTGCTCGTCCTCGGAACGTTGCGCCTCACCGACCGGCGGGAGTTTCCGCAAGTGCATGATTAAAGATTACCTCGAGCGGTGAATAACGAACCTTGGTTTGAGCGCCAAAAGCGAAGTGGTTAGAGAATCATGGCTCGAGCCTTGAAAGCAGGGTCGGCACCGGGACCGACCCCTACGACTTCAAGCCCTCGCCCGCTCGAGACAAGCTACGCTAAAGCCTTACTCGTACCCAAGCTCGCGCAACGCCTCTGTGTCCTGCCGCCAGTCGTGCATCACCACGACCTCGAGCGCCAAGTACACCCGCGTGTTCAGGAAAACCTCGAGTTGCTTGCGGGCGCGTTGCCCAATCTGTTTAATCATCCGCCCGCCGCTGCCGACGACGATTTTGCGGTGCGCGGTTTTCTCCACGATGATCTCGCACTCCATGACCTGCATCCCGTCCTCCTTGGATTCCCAGCTCAGCACGCGTGTGGCGACGCTGTACGGGAGTTCCTCGGAGAGGGCGTTCATGGCTTCCTCGCGGATAATTTCGGCGGCCCATTGCTCGCGGCTCTGATCGGACTTGCCGGACTCTGGGAAGAAGAACGGGTTCTCTGGCATGGCGTGCAGGACTTCCTCCAAGAGCGACGCCACCGCCTTTGGATCGTCTTTGGCGGCTAACTTCACCCGGTTGAAATCGTCGCGCTCCAAGAGTTTGGAGTAATTGTCGTAGGCCTCGTCCGGGTACTTCGCGGCGTCCAGTTTGTTGCCGACCAGCCAGAGCGGTTTTTCAAACCCGCGAATCGCTCGAGCCACCAGCTTGTCCTCGTCCCCCGGCGGGCGGCGCAAGTCCACGACCCAGAGGATCGCGTCCACATCAGCCAGTGCCGAGTGAATCTCCTGGTTCATGTACGCCCCGAGCGCATCCTTGGCTTTGTGCAAACCGGGGGTATCCACGAAGATTGCCTGCCGGTTTTCCACCGTGGAAATGCCGCGCACGCCGCGCCGCGTGGTTTGCGGCTTCGAGGTCACGGGCGATATTTTCACGCCGAGCATGGCATTCAGCAGCGTGGACTTTCCGACGTTGGGCTTCCCAACGATCGCTACGAAGCCGGAGTGGGTTTCAACGTTCAGGTCATCAGTCTCAAGATTCGAGTCAGTCATCAGCGCATCAGTATGTCACAGCGAGACGCGAAACTCGAGGTTGACAAAGTTTCGAGCGTACATGTAGCAACACGAGCGGCAATACTGATAACGGCACGATTCGTCTACTAAACGCGTGCGTTACAGAATCACTCTATTGCCTTAAAACGTTACGTTGACCATGCCGAAATCAGTAACTCGCTGCTCAATAATTTGGTTTTGGAAAGACTCGAGCATGGAATGGTGCGAAAAGTAATTTGGACGGTTGCACATGAACACGTGCAAAACTGCTAAACTCCCGGTATGGAAACCCAAAATCTCACTCTCCGAGTTCCGAAGGTACTGCTTCAGAAGGCGAAGCGCACCGCCGCGTCTCGAGGAATCACCGTGACTCGCTTAGTCATTGAGGGCCTGACACGAGCGACTAGTTCAAACTTGGAGTACGAGGCGGCCTTTCAGCGGCAGCGAATCATGATGGAAGACGCGCCCCCACGGCGGAAGGTTGGCGAAGCCATTCCAAGCCGCGAAGCGGCGCATGAGCGGTAACCTCGAGTTTGTTGACACGAACATTTTGCTTTATGCTTTTGATAGCACGGAACTTGAAAAGCACACTCGCGCCGAGCAATTGCTGGAACGCTTGTGGAAACAGCAAACTGGGTGCTTGAGCGTCCAAGTCATGCAAGAGTTTTTCGTCAACGCAACTCGAAAACTCGCTAAGCCTTTAACTCGGGTGGAAGCTCAAGCAGTGCTGGCGGATTACAACTTGTGGATCGTTCACGCCCCAGGAGCTGCTGAGGTCATTGCAGCCACGAAATTAATGGATACGACAAACATCTCTTTCTGGGACGCAATGATGGTCACAAGCGCCCTCGAGCTGGGATGTGGCGTCCTATGGACCGAAGACCTGAACGCAGGTCAACGCCTCGGAACCCTCGAGATTCGCAGCCCGTTCGTCTAGTTGCTGACATCCGTTCCAAGAACTTCGCCCGTGACGCCCTCTGAAAGCTCCCTGGGTTTAGAGTACCCGCATGGCGCAAACCACCTTGCCCGCCCGCAGCGAAGCCGATCCGCGTTACACCTGGGACACGGAAAGCATCTTCCCAGATCTGAACGCCTGGAAAACGGGTCTCGAGTCCGTCCGGGCTGCCCTGCCGGGACTGAGCGCGTTCAAAGGCAAGCTCCACGACCCGAAGCAACTCCTGGCGTACTTAGAGCAGAAAAGCACTGTGGATATTCTGCTCAACAAGGTCTACACCTACGCCAGCATGGGCAGCAGCGTGGACGCCGAGGACAGCGCCGCGAACGCCCGCACCGGACAGGCCGGATCGGTCTACGCGTCCTACCGCGAAGCGATTGCCTTTGCCACCCCGGAAATCTTAGAGATCGGGCGCGACGGGCTGGAAGTCTTCGCCACCGAAGAAACCGGGTTGACAGTTTACCGTCACTTCTTCGATGAACTCGAGCTGTCCAGGCCGCACACGCGGAGCGCCGAAGTCGAAGCGCTCTTGGGCGCGGTCTCCGACCCGTTCCGCACGGCCGCGCAGACGCACGGTACGCTGGCGAACGCCGATTTAAAATTCGCGCCCGCCGTGGACAGTCACGGTGCGACCTTCGAGGTGGCACAGAGCAGCATCGGTAACCTGCTCGGGTCGGCTGATCGGGCGCTCAGGATCAGTGCCTGGCAGAGTTACAGCGATGGACACCTGGCCTTCAAGAACACGATGGCGAACGCGCTCTCGGCTGGAGTGAAGCAGGACGTGTTTCGCGCCAGAGCCAGAAACTACAGCGATAGCCTGGACGCGGCGCTGACCCCAAACTTCATCCCAACCAGCGTGTTCCATAACCTGATTGACACCTTCAAAGCGTACATTCCAATGTGGCACCGCTACTGGTCGGTGCGTCGTCGTTTACTAGGACTGGACACCCTCAGCGAAGCCGACGTGTTCGCACCGCTCAGCCACAACCCGCCCGAACTGGGTTACGAGGAAGCCGTGAAATGGATCCTCGAGGGGATGCAACCCCTCGGGGACGAGTACGTGGGCATCGCCAGGAAGGGGATGCTCGAGCAGCGCTGGGTGGACATTTACCCCAATAAGGGCAAGCGCCTGGGTGCGTTCTCCACGGGTGGCCCCGACATGCACCCGTTCATCTTTATGAGCTTCAACGGCGGGCTTGGCAGCCTGTCCACCCTCGCGCACGAGCTGGGTCACAGCCTGCACACCTATTACACCGCGCAGAACCAGCCACCCGTGTACGCCGATTACGGGCTGTTCGTGGCGGAGGTCGCCAGCAACTTCGATCAGGCGATGGTCCGCGAGCATCTGTTCAACAAGAACCCCGACCCCGAATTTCAACTCGCGGTGCTCGAGGAGGCGTTCTCTAACTTTCACAGGTATTTCTTCGTGATGCCGACCCTGGCGCGGTTTGAGTTAGAGATTCATCAACGCACCGAGCGCGGCGAGACCCTGACCGCCGAATCCATGATCGCGCTGTGCGCCGAACTCTTCAAAGAGGGCTACGGCCCCGAGGTGGAATTCGATCACGACCGCATCGGCAGCGTCTGGATGAAGTTCAGCACTCACCTATACAGCAATTTCTACGTCTACCAGTACGCCACCGGCATCAGTGGGGCGCACGCGTTGGCGCTCGGCATCTTGCACGGCTCGGGGAGCACCACCCAGTATTTGGAGTTCCTAAAGGCTGGCAGCAGCCTCTACCCGTTGGACGCGCTGAAACTGGCAGGGGTGGACCTGAGCAGCCCCGAACCCGTCAAAGCCACGTTTGAAGTGCTGAAGGGCTATGTGGACCGGCTCGAGGAGATTCTGGCGGCGCGCCAAGGCTGATCGAGCGCGGGTTGAGTCTCGCGGTATGACGAGCGAGGCATATCTCGCCCTACGAAATTTTGGTGAATGCTCGTGGACAGCATGGTTTCTTATTTGAGCAAACCTCGAGACCAGCGGATTTGATAGCAGTTTCAAGCACCCGTCCGAACGCACCCCAAGCCCCGACCTCACCTTGAAGCGGTCTCTCGCCAGCGCCACGGTTCCAACCGCTCCGCCTCCCAGACCGCCGGGAGGTCGTCACCGTACATCAACGTAAAATTGCGCTCGAGCCGATCCGACCCCTGACCGCTGTCCCTGGCATCCGCGTACAAGCGCACGAACGCCGTGCGACACCCGGATTCACAAATCGCATCGAACTGAAACAAGCGCTGCCACGCGCCGCCGGGTCGCCACTCGCGCTCCAGCATCACCGCCTCGAGACCTTGGCTGGTGAAGCCCGAACCGAACCAGACGCACGCGGCAATCGCGGCCGCGCCCAGCGCCAACGCGAGACTCGAGCCAAATCCGGCGTGGGCGCGAAGCTCACGAAGTTGCCGCCAGTACGCCCGGAACGTCAGGAGCGGAGCCGCGCCCGCCACCGCGAGCAGCAATAGCGAGAGCGCCCCAAGCACGTCGCCGCGCATCGTCAGGCGCTGCCCAAACCCGACGAGCGCGAACGCCGCCAGCGGCACGGACGCGAGTGACACCGCACCCGCGAAAAATGCGCCGAACGCCAAACCCGGCATCGCCGCCGCTCGCAACCAAGCCGTCCTCACGAGTTGCACCCAGCCATACGCGGACACCGCCAACAGCCCACCAATTAAGACCACGTGCCACGGCAGCAACAGCGCCAGGCGGTGATACATCGTCAGCAGCAGCAACGGCAAAATTAGCCCGGCGATCAGGTTTATGGCACGGCTCGAGGCGAACGCTCGCATGGGAGAAGGGTAGTGGGGCGGAGGTGAGCGACAGCTCATGAGCGTGTGCATTCCCGGCTCGAGCCTCGAGTCCTCCCCTGTGGTTGACCACAGGGGAGGTGGCACGAAGTGACGGAGGGGTCGGCCACAGCGTTATCGCCTTGGCCGACCCCTCCGTCTCTCGCTCCCGCTCGAGCCACCTCCCCTACTTCGCAGGGGAGAACAGGGCTTCAGGCTCGAGTCATGGAATCAATTACATGCACTTCAATCTTTCGTTCCCAGCGCCCAGCCGAAACTCTCCCTGGCACGAACCCGCATCGCTTCGACCGCTCCCCAATCTGGTTCGCGCCGCTCGAGGACAGCGGCAGTCAGGGATTCGACATCGAAGTCCACGCTGACCTCGAGCGCACCCGCGTCCCGGCAGAAACCCTGGACTTTCGGGTCGTAACTCACGCCGTAAAACGGTGTCCCCGTCGCCGCCGCGAGAATCACGGCGTGAAGCCGAACCCCGATGGTCGCGCCCGCCCCGGCGATGATCTCGAGGGCGCGATTTGGATCGGCAGTGCTCTCCAGAGTCGCGCCGTTCACGGGTTTGAACGCCTCGAGTTCCGCGTCGTCCCAGCCGGGTTGAAACCCGAGCGCCAGGACTCGCTTGCCGTGGTTTGAGAGGTGGTGCGCGACTTCGACTAAACGCCTCGTGGCCTCGGTCTGCCCCTCGCGCGGCGCGATCACGATTAGGTTCTCGTCTCGCGTGACACCGTTTGGAGCTTTGAGCAGCAGTGCCGGATCGCCACCGAGTTTTGTGGGTACGCCCAGCCGCTCGAGCAGCGCCCGCGATTGCGTGTCACGCACGATGCTGGTGATGCCTTTCAAAACGCTCGAGACTTGTGCTTCACCCTTTTCGGACAGGGGTCCGATGCTCTGATTGAAGACCGCGACGCGCTTTCCCAGCAACTTAGCGAAGCGAATGATCGTCAGGTAATACGTCAGTGTGCGGCTCGAGGTTTTATCTTGCAGCAGACCGCCGCCGCCCGACAGCAGCACATCAGCAGTCCAAATTGCGCCGAGCAAATCCAGCGGATTCATGCGGCGCACCGCCCGCACGCCGAAGTGAGCAGCCGTCAGCGCCGGATCGCTCGAGAGGACCGTCGCGTCATGCCCGAGGCGTTTCAATTCCTGGGTGATCGCTAGGCAAATCGCCTCGTCGCCCGTGTTGGCGAAGCCGTAATAGCCGCTGACAAGAACCCTCATTGGTTCACGCTCAGACACAGCCGTGCCCTCACAACACCCTCGAGACTCGAGTCCTGTACCTTCTCACGAGGCGCTGGCTCCACCGACCGGTTTGCGCCGACGCCGACGCCGTTTCTTGCCCGCCGCCGTTCCCGCCGTGTCATCTCGAGCCACGCGCGGTTTGGGTTGCGTGGCGGGTGCGCTGCTGGGGATGTCCAAGCCGTCCGTCCAGGGTTTCGCCGGGGCGCGCAACACGTTCAGCACCGCCTCGCCGTAGCGTTCCAGTTTTTTCGGTCCAATTCCCTTGACCGCGCCCAGCCCCTCGAGCGAATCCGGAGCTTCCCTGGCGATCCCTTCCAGCACGCCGTTGGTCAGAACCAGCAATTTGCTGATGCTCTGCTCCTGCGCCTCTGCGTCGCGCCACGTGCGCAGCCGCGCGAACCGCTCCAGGGCCGCGTCGTCCAGGGTTTCCAGAAATTCCGGCGCGGCAACTAGCAAGGTTTGCGGCACAAGCTCCGGCTCGTCCGGTTCCACCGGCACGGGTTCCGGCGTGAACTCAGCGATCGCCTCGAGCGCCGCGTCCAGAGCGGCTCGCAGGTCACGGGTGTCCTCCAATCCCACCGAGAGCCTGAGCAAGTGATCCGGCAACGCCAGGTCAAACTCCGCCAGCGCCCGGTGACTCGAGCGGCCCGGCTGGCAGAAGTTACTGTCCGCGCCGCCCGCCCACTCGGACGCCTCGAAGACGCGCAACCGCTCCTGGAAGACTCGAGCCGCGCTGGTGTTCCACAGGGACAGTCCGATCACCGAACCGCCGACCTCGCGCCCGTCTCGGGTGCGTTGCTGCAATTCCGCGACGCCCGCCGTCTCCAAAGTCGGGTAGTACACGGCTCGCAGGTTCGGATGCCCATCGAGCGCTTTCACCAGTTCGCTCGCGGCCGCGAATTGCCGCTCGAGACGCACCGAAAGTGTCTTGATCCCGCGCAGGGCGCTGCCCGCCGCTTGCGCGTTCGGTCGCGCCCCGACGTTATCGCGGTGAACCCGCAAGCGTTCCAGCAACTCGTCGCTGCGACTGACAATCACCCCAAGCGCCAGGCTCGAGTCGCCCGTCAGCCCCGCCGCGTTGCTGTAGACCACGGCGTCCACCGCGAATTCCAGCGGGCGGCAACCGTAGCAGGTCAGCAGCGAATTGTCCACGACCACGAGCGCCCCCGCCTCGTGCGCCAGCCGCGCTAGGCGCGTCAGATCAACTGCCCGGAGCGTCGCGCTGGTCGGCGATTCCACGAACACCAATGAGGAATTCTCAAAATTGACCCGACTCAGATCAGCCAAATCGGTGAACTCGACCGTGACCTCGAACTCCGCCAGCGCCGCAAAATTTCGCGCCGCAATGCTCGAGACCTCGTGACCTACCAGCACCCGATCTTCGGGTCGCAACAGCCGCGCCAGGGCATCCAAGGCCGCCCGCCCAGAGTTAAACGCCAGAGCCGAAGCGCCGCGCCCCGGCAACCCCGCCGCCTCGAGCGCCGCAACCCGAACCTCGAGTTGCGCCAACGGACTGGTCAGGTGATCCCCGGAATGCACGGCGAGGCTATCGAAACGAAGCACCTCATCCATTGACGGCATCATAGCAGGGGAGAAGTGGGAACGACCCGCCCCTGCCTCGAGTCACTCGGCATAGTCCTCCCCAACGGGGAGGACAGTTCGGAAAACGGCGGGTTTAATGCACCGTGTTGGCTTCGTGCGCGTGACCATGCTCGAGTTCGTCCGGCGTGGCATCGCGGATGCTGATAACCTTGACCCAGAAGTCCAGCGTGTCGCCCGCGAGCGGGTGATTGAAATCCACCAGCGCCTCGTCACCCTCGATTTCCAGCACGGTGAAGCTGACCGGATGACCGTCCTCGTCCTCGCCGGTGTAATTGCCGCCAACCTCGAGTTCGTCATCGAAGGCACTCACGGGAATCGTCTGGATCAGCTCTTCCTCGTACAGCCCGTAGGCGGCGTCCGGCGGAATCGTGACGCGTTTCTCGTCACCGACGTTCATGCCGGTCAGCGCCGCCTCCAAGCCGGGGACGACGTTGCCGTGCCCGTGCAAGTACAGCAACGGGTCGCCGTCGGACGCGTCTACTTTGTTGTTTTCCACGGTCAGTTCGTACTCGATTCCAACCACCTGATCGGCTTGGATGCTCATGCTCTCTCCTGTGACCCGCTTTATTTGCTCTCCGTGCGAATCTGCTGCAACACGCGCCACAGTGGACGCTCGCGTTCGTCACCGATGTCCACACCGTACACGAATTCCGTTTGAACCCGAATCCCCTCGAACGTGCCGAACTCTTCTAAGGTCGTCGCGTCGTTCAGGTACACATTGTCATAATCCAGCCTGAGCACGCGCTGAAAAAAGTCCCTGGCGACCGCCGCCAGCGCGTCCACCCGCACGGTGCTGCTGAACAGCTCTTCCGGCGCTTCGCCCGGCACCGGCAAGGGCTTCCCAATCGCTTCCAAATACGCGACGCGCTCCGCGAACATGCGCCGTAACTCGTCCAGCGCTTCAGTTTCGGTCGGCGCACCGGCTTTCAGCGCGAAGAACTCCTGGAGTTCCGCCTCCCAGAAGCCCCAATCTTCGCGGAAGGCGACCCGCAACGTGTAATCCTCGAGCGTCACGCGAAGCATTTTACGGGATGGTCCGGGGCAGATGCGGGTGGTCGGTTGCGGGTCTCTACGAATTGTGGGTGCTCGAGAGAGGGTGGCGTTGACGGGTTAGCCGGGCAGATCTGCCGCTACGAAATTCTGGAGGCAGGCTCGAGTGGCGTAATGAACGGACGTTTGTCCCACGAAATTAGGGCAAACGCTCGAGCCAGACACGGTTCTCGGAGGGGCTATCCTCGTGGTCGCCTTGAAACGGTCAGCGAAAACAACCTCGAGATTATTGGGAATAGGCATATTTCGGGATACGGTCTTTGACAACTTGAGGTATACTTTTCTGGTGACGCGGCGAACCGCTATGGGTGCGGGGTCGTCGAGTTCTGCGGTGCTGTCTGCCCCTGGTGGTAGTCGCACGCTGGAGCGCGCCCCGCTCGTCATTGAATCTTTGCAGCCCCTCGAGCCTGGTTTTTACACTGGGTTGCCGCAGGTGGCGCGCTTAGCCGTGTTTGCCCGCGACGAACGCGCGGTGCTGATTACCACGCCGGAACGCATCAAGCTCTACCGCGACCTGCCGGTTTTGGGAAAGCCGCTCAGCATCAATCCCGGCATCGCGGATTGGAACACGCTGGAGAAGCACGTCGTGATGGACATTGCGACGGCTTTAGAGGAGTTTCCATCCGAACCGAACGCGTTCCGACTGGAACTGAAAGTCAAACAGGATTACACCCGCGATGAGTTCCTAACGCGCTTGGAATCCCTGGGTTACGAGCGCGAGGAAAACCTGGACGCCAGCGATTTGGAGAAGACCGATGGGTATTTCAAGGTCATCGGCGACACGCTCGAGATTCGGTTGAACAAGCCTGCCCCCAGAGTCATCCGCGCCGAGTTCTTCGGTGACGAGTTGGAAACCTTGCGCGTAGACGACGAGAAAGTGAAATCCTATTCGCTCGAGCCGCTCGGTGATTTCGTGCCCGAGGTTGCCTGGGACAGCTCCCGCTTGGAACGCATCGGTGGGCGGGTGTACCTGGACGCGGCTGAATTTTTTGACGGGTATTTACTGCACAAGCAAATCACGCGCTTGTGGTCGCATCTTGCCACTCGAGCGGTAGTCAGCTTCTCGCACACGCGCCTGAGCCTCGAGCAAAAGACCAGTCAACTCGAGCCGCTGCCGTTTTACCGTGCCCGTTTAAAGATGTTCGCGCAGGACGCGAAGTTCTGGCTCGAGGGTGGCTACCGCGTGCAGGTCCTCTTGAAGCACGAGCGCACCGGGGCGTACCTGCAAAGCAATGTGCTGAACGCCGAATCTGGTGTCTCGAGCGTCTGGGAATGGCGGGCGGAAGCGCAACCGGGGAAGGTTACGCTGACGCTTGGAACCGCCGAAGGCGCGTTCATTCATCACGGCGCGAAACTCGTGGTGCTGACCGAGGACGCGCTATACGGCTTTCAGGGCGGCGCGAGTCTGCGAATGCGAAAGCTCCGAGGCTCACCGGTTTCTGACGCCACGGCGCTCACCTTGGGCGATTACCTGATCCACCCGGAGCACGGCATCGGGCAATTCTTGGGACTCGAGGCACGGCAAATTCTCGGGGTGACGCGGGATTACATTCAGCTCAAATACGCCAACGACGCCCGGATTTTCTTGCCGGTCGAACAGCTCCCAATGTTGAAGCGTCACCCCGGCACGACCGACGACCCGCCGCGCCTCAGCACTCTCGGGACGAACGACTGGACGAAAGCCCGTGAGAAGGCGCGCAAGAACGCCGAGGAACTGGCGCAGAAACTCCTGGTCCAATACGCCGCTCGTCAAGCCACCCCCGGCACGTCGTACCCTGGCATTGAGAACGATTGGGACAGCAGTTTCGCCGCAAACTTCCCGTTCGAGTTCACCAAGGATCAGGGTCGCGCCATCAAGGACGTGTACAAGGACCTCGAGCAGACGCGCCCGATGGACCGGTTGGTTTCGGGCGACGTGGGTTTCGGCAAAACCGAGGTGGCTGTCAGAGCCGCGCACCGCGTCGTCAGTAACGGGCGTCAGGTCGCCGTCCTGGTCCCAACGACGCTCCTGGCAGAGCAGCACCTCGAGACCCTGCGGCAACGCTTTGAGAACACGCCGGTCGTGGTCGCTGGTCTGAGCCGGTTCACAACGCCCAAAGATGCCGAAGCCGTGTTCAAAGGTCTGAAGCAGGGCAACGTGGACATCGTAGTCGGCACGCATCGTCTATTGAGTGAACAACTCGGGTTCAAAAACCTGGGCTTGCTGGTGATAGACGAGGAACACCGCTTCGGCGTGATGCAAAAGGAAAAGCTGAAAGCCCTAAAAGGCGGCGAACTCTCCCTATCCAGCTTCAAGAACGTCGTGCTGGACTCTGAGAAGGATGCTGACGGCAAGCCCAAGGCTCGCAAGAAGGGCGGTGCGACTGGAACCGCCGTCTCGAGCGCCGCCAGCAGCGTCGCCATGAACTTAGAAGCCTTCGCTGGGAATGTCATCGGGGCGAAAAAAGAACGCGACGTTGACCTCGAGCCAGAAAATGCGATTGATGTTTTGACGCTTTCCGCCACGCCGATTCCGCGCACGCTCTACATGAGCATGGTCGGCTTGCGTGACATGAGCCACATCGCTACGCCGCCCGCCGGTCGCAAACCCATCCAGACCGTATTAAGTCCGTATGACCCGTTCACGATCCGCGACGCGATCCTGTTTGAAATGGAGCGCGGCGGCAAGTGTTTCTATATCCATGACCGCGTGGCCAGCATTCAACGCCGCGCCAAGTACATCCAGGAACTCGTGCCCGAAGCGCGCATCGCCGTGGCGCACGGGCAGATGCCGGATGGCGAGATCGAAGAGATCATGCAGGGCTTCGAGGAAGGCGCGTTCGATGTCCTATTGGCGACGACCATCGTCGAATCCGGTCTGGACATTCCCGAAGCGAACACGATCTTGATTGAACGCAGCGACCGCCTGGGCTTGGCGCAGCTTTACCAACTCCGGGGTCGCGTCGGACGCCGCCAAACCGAAGCCTTCGCGTACTTCTTCTACCCGCCGCGCCTCTCTGAAAATGCCGAGCGCCGCCTCTGGGCGATTGCCGACCTGACCGACCTGGGCAGCGGGCACTTACTGGCAGAGAAAGACATGGAGATTCGCGGTGTTGGCAACATTTTGGGACCAGAGCAGCACGGGCACATCCAAAACGTCTCTCTCGAGGTCTACACCGAACTCCTCAGCGAAGCGATTCAGCGCTTGAAAGGCGACACCAAACCGCTCCCGCCGCGCTTGGCGATAGACCTGAAAATTTCTGCGCGCCTCGAGCCGAGTTACATCCCGGAGGAATTGGAGCGGATCGAGTACTACGGTCGCCTCTCCGAAAGCACGAGCCTTGGCGAAATCTCGAGGGTCGAACGCGAGATGAAATCTAAGCACGGAGCCGTCCCGCTCGAGGTGCAGAACTTTTTAGACCTCGCGCGGTTGCGGGTGCTGGGAACTGCGAAAGGCGTCATGAGCATCAGCGAAACCATGACGCAGCTCAGCGTGCAATTCGCGCCGAACGCCGCGCTGGATTACGACGCGAAAGCGGTCAGAGGGAACCCGCACAAGATGGCGGTCACGAAATACCCAAGTGGGTTTACATTGGAGAAGAAGGGGTTGAAGCCCGATGAGTACGCGCGGGTGATTCTCGAGGCGCTGTTCGCATTTGCGTGAAGCAATGTGAGCAGGTCATGCTCGAGCGCTAAACCTTCAAAGCCGTGCGATTCGCTCGAGCTTTTCAAGGATTAAGTTGCGGCGGGCTTGACTGGCTGAATCAGGCGCGAGATGTGCGCTGATCGAGTCCACAAAATTCTGATCGGCAAGTAACCGCTTGAACGACGCTGCCAAGCCCGATTGCAGTTCCGCAGATGCAGCGCTGATCTCACTCAGCAATTCCAGTCGACCATCTAAGACCATCATGATGTCCTCGAGATCGTGACTCATGATGTAATCGCCGTTGCCCCGCGAGAAAAACGCCTCGAGTTTCGTGGCGATGAAGTACGGCGCTCGGACGAGCCGAATGAGCAGATTCTCGGTTAGTTGATACGGCTGGCAGGTCTCGAGCGCGGGAACGTACCAGCGGTTGGTGAAGCCCAAAATGGCTTCATTGGTCGGCATGACATCCAGCACGACATCCTGAAATCGCCAGCGGCACAGCGGTGCGCCCATCGTGGCGTCCTCCGCAAAGCCCTTGTCGCGCAAGGCTTGGCTGAGGCTTTGGTACTCCAAAAAAGTGCTGATGTGAACAATGGCGTCTACGTCTCTGGTCGGGCGCGGCGAGCGGCTGACGCCATCGGTGATGAACAGCTCCGTGGTGCAACCGCCGACAAACGCCAGCCTCTCGAGGAGTTCCCCGAGTTGCGAGGCGACCAGTATCAGCAGCGCTCGGTTAGCGGAAATCTGATTCATGCGTCCGCCAACCGCTCTTTGATGATCTCCTGCGCCAAGCGGCGCTCTCTGGCTTGACCAATCCGCAGCCCATCAATCAGCGCCAGCCACTCGTACATCTTGGCGTCCCTGTGGGCAATCTTTGGCACGCTGGCGTAAATCGGTGACAGCGAATACCCGCGCACCGTGCCGTGCGGGTCTGCCCAGACGGGGACTGGCTCGCCGTTGTCCACGATCAAGTCTGCCAGCGGCGCGGCGGCGTGCGCGGTCGGGATGCCCCGTGTCAACTCGCCGCGCTCGGCGACAAACACGTATTTCAAGCCGTACAGCAAGAATTCCTCGAGCGAGCGCCGGACGGGTGCGTACTGCGTGTCGAAGCGCAGCAGCCCAGCCGACACACCGCGTTTCAGTGAGTTGTGCGTTTCACCCACGCTTAACTCGAGACTCTGGGCTAAGGCAGCCGTGGTTTGCGGTGTTGCTGGGTCTGAGAGCAGTTTTAGGGGGATCAGGATGTCTTGAGGTTTGAGCAGCATGGGGACAGTATATTCACGATTCATGAATCGTGAATGAAATTGGAGAGGTAGACGATGTTCGAGTTCGTGTAAAACTAATGTACTAATTCTTCGAATCTCTCTCTCAGTAAAGGAAATTGCTGTTCAGTCAAAAAACCAATATTCTTGCGGTAAACGACGAGTTTTTCTAGATCATCGTCATCTAAAATAATTATGTAACCTCTTTGATCTTTCGTTGTATCTTTGCACCTTTCCATGAATAGTTTTTTGTCCGCGAAGCTTCGGCAAATTATTATTCCGAACATCCCTCTACTTGGCGAGAATCTGCCACTCATTTGATCGAGTTCTGTATTACCTAGGTCGCCGGAAAAGTTCTTGCATTCAATAAAAATAAATGCTGATGGGTAATGCCTTCCTAGCCAATTAAAAAATCCACTCTGTGCAGAATTTGTATATTCTATATCTATACGTTTTCTACCTCCATGAATAGATTTCTGTTTACGAGGAAAAGCTAGAGAAGGATAAAAGAGTGCGCTTAACAATGCTTCGATAGCTTGTTCGTAGCTATAAGCATCATCTCGACCTGCTTCAATACACTTCACATCGCTAAATAAATTATCCCAGTCGGGAAGCTCGGAGTCGTCTCCAAGCGCCATTTCCTCATGAGACAAAAGATTAGCCTGCGAACTACTCTTATATTTTCTATACCGCTCAAGTACTTCAGGATTTCTAAGCGTTTCAGAAACAATGAGAGACTTATGACTTCCATATTTTTCTATTAGGTCTTTTTTGGAAACCGTTTTCGTGCCATCTTTAAGCAATTTTACTAACTGAGAATTTGCTGAAATTTCTCGACTTTTTAACTCTTCTAAAATATAGTGATTAAAATATTCTTCTATACTGTACTCCAAGACTCTTCTGACTATTGCTTTAGGGGCAAGTATTAATTTGCCAAAAGGAGTCATTGGTAAGCTCACATAATTAGATTGCCAACTTTTTTCTCTAGGATTCCAAAAAGGGCCAGATTCTACGTCTTGAGTAAGTGGTATACCGTATAATTCAGCGATCTGCTGAGTATATTTTATTAAAGGGTATCTAATTATGTTAGTAGTAATGTCTGATATTATGTCTGACGATATGCCATCTATCATTAGAATGGTTTCCTCTAAATCTCGAAGTAGTCCAGTTTTTACAGCCTCGCTTCGTCCAATCGATTCGCATATCTTTTGAGCTTTCTTTAGGCCAATTGCTCTTCCCCTTGACTTACCTTTGGAGAGTCCCAAGTGTGTTTCGTTAGGCTCGCCAAGAAAAGTTAACAGAGCCTCTGCTTCAGTAATTTTTCCTGCTTTTATTTTCTCGAGTACAGTTTCAAAAAAATCTTGTACTAGCGCGACACATTCATTCGCCCATGGAGAAGGCAATACTTTTAACGCATATGGGTCAATGAACACAGGTGTGTCTTTCGAATAATCAACATCAACAAAATCCAAACTCGGTTGATTTCGGTTCAAGTTAAAAAACTTGGAAATTCTCATGATGAGATTTTACATGAGAATTCTACGGAGTTCGGTGATTATATCAAAATCTCAAACTGTGACGTAAATGGCGCGGAACGTTGATTACTCGAGCTTGACCATGAAAAGCTGAAAAATTATTTGGCACAGCTTTAACTTTCACTGCTGCTCCCTCCAGCCTCACGCCCCTAATCCTCGAGCCGATGCACGCTGCCCGTCTCAGCATCAGACTGCTTCACGCGCTGTATCAACTCCTCGAGCCGCATGGCGACGCCCAAAGAGAAGACCTGATACTCCGCGCCAGCCTCTGCTCGAGGGATTCCCGCACCGTGAAATCTCGAGGTACACAATGACCGAAACGTCATTCTGCTAAAGTTAACGCTATGACCGTTTCACTACCGCCAGAACTCGAGTCGTGGGTTGAAAACCGTGTCACGAGCGGCTTGTATCACTCGTCGGCTGAAGTCGTTCAGGAAGCCTTGCGGATGATGGTGCGGTTGGAACAAACGCAGACCGCGCGACTTGAAGAGTTAAGAGCGCTGATTGACGTTGGCTTAGAGAGCGCTGAGGCGGGACGCGTTTCGCCTGTTGGTGACGATTTGATCGCTGAAATCAAGCGGCTTGGTCGTTCACGCAGTGGCGGTACTGGTGCGGGTCATTCACGGCAGCCGTGATCTCGAGACGATCTGGAATCTTGATTTGTAGCAATCTTGTCAGCCTCGAGCCTTCACTGCTGCACTGGCACGGCATCACCCCCCACGGCGCACCCATCCCGCTCAGCGCACACTGCCCAAGCCCAGATGCGTCAGCACACTCGAGTCCACCTCGAGCATCAAATCCTCTGGAATGTGCGTCAATCGTTTCATTAAACGCTCTTTGGATACACTGCGAATCAACTCTGTTTGCGCTTTGCTATCATCGCGCAACTCTGTGCGATTGGCAGGCAAAAACACTTGAAACGGGTAAACGCGTTCCGTATTGCCTGACAGCGGAATCACCACGACGCTCGAGCCGTTGATGTTGGCGGAGTTGTTCGTGACGACGATGGCAGGACGCTCTTTATTCGCTTCACCTGTGCGGGCGGGTTCAAAATCTACGAGGTAAACATCGCCGCGTCTGGGATGCATCAGCGATCTGCCAGTCCGTCGTCGAGCGCCGCGCTGTCCCAGAAACCACGGTCTGGGTCTGTCTTCCAGTCCTCTGCGTGTTCACGGTATGCCTTGGCAAGTTCTGCTTCTTGCAGGGCGCGTAAGCTTTCAGCGATGACTTCACTACGGCTTTCGAGATCATGCGTTTTTTGGTAATTTTCCACGAAGCGAGCGAGTTCAGCGGGCAGGCTAACCGTCCATTTCGTTGCAGTTGATCTTAATTGCATACCAAATGGTACGACTATTTAGTCATCCAAGTAGTCGTCCGCGCTACTTTCGATGCGGCATGCCCTACCCAGAACTTCCCCTCGAGCGAGGTGACGGATGATTTTGTCACTTCGCTCGAGTACACTTTCCCCATGTCTAAGCCCGAAAAAACACAGCAGAAAACGCCTCCCAAAGGCAGACCATTTGCGGGTATCAGCCAACATCAAGGCTCTCAAGTTAGGGTTGTTCAACCCGACCGAAGAGTTAGAAAAAATGAACGAAGGTGCTGAGCGTCCAGCGTGACCTTGAAACGTATTTGGGTGGTTGGGGCGGATGTGGCTGTATACGGCTCTATTCCACACGAGTTCTTGTCCCCCGATGTGCAATTGGTCGCTGTGCAATGCGTGTCGTTTCTCTCGAGGGCGGCGTATCACGGCGCGGAGTTGCACGTGCCCTTTGTCTTTTACTCAGAGGCAATGACCTTAGCGGCTCGAGCCGTTGCCCAAGGCGTTCTGGATTGGGAGAACGCTCGGCAGTTGCTCACGGCAGCGTTCGGCACGACATGGGAGTTTCACATTCCCGCTCGGGACGATGTTTTGGAGTTGCATTCGCTGTCGCAACCCCAACAGGGGCGCAACATGCATGACGCTGAGTATCTGTCCGTTGCCAAAAACTTGAATACGTCGCTGGTCACGACTCGCAGATCGCTCGTTGAACGGGTAAAAGCAAACCATCTCGAGGACGTTCAGCGCCTGCTCTTTCCTGACCGTTGGGAAGTCCTCCAGGAATTCCTGCAAACTCGAACGCCCCAGATAATCGAATAAGGTTTGTACGGTTACTCGAGTCCCGGTGAACACGAGCGCACCGCCCAGCAGATCATCATCGTGCTCTACTGCTGCGGCTTTCATGCCCTCCAGTATAGCGCGTCGCGTGATTTTCAAACGTCAGCAGTAACCGATCATGTACCTCTTCAGCCTCGAGCTTGTCACCGCAACGTCAACCCTAGATGCAACCCAATGCTCGAGTCCACATCCAGCATCAACTCCTCTGGCACGCCCCCTAATCGCTTCAGCAGGCGCTCCCTCGAGACGCTGCGAATCAGCTCGGTTTGCGCTTTGCTGTCCTGATCCAAATTGGTGTAGTTCGTGGGCAGCAGGACTTGAAACGGGTACACGGTTTGTGTGTTGCCGCTCAGTGGAATCACAACGACGCTCGAGCCTTTGATATTCGCGGTGTTGTTAGTGACGATGATCGCCGGGCGTTGCTTGTTGGCTTGATTGGCGAGGGCTGGTTCGAAATCCACGAGGTAAATATCGCCCCGGCGAGGCTGCATTCAGCGTTCCTCGAGGCCGTCTGAGAGGGCGGCCGAATCCCAGAATTCGCGGTCGGGATCGTTCTTCCATTCTGCTGCGTGGGCACGCTAGGCTTGTGCTAGCTCAGCTTCTTGCAAGCTGCGAAGACTTTGTGCGATGACTTCGCTGCGACTCTCCAAATCGTGGGTCTTCTGGTAGCGTTCCACGAATCGGGCGAGGTCTGCTGGCAGGCTGACAGTCCATTTCGCAGCATTTGTAGTTCTTTGCATACCTAAAAGTATGACTGTTTGGTAAGGGAATTTTAAGGTCTTACGTTTGAGTCGCGCATGGACGCTCCGAGCGCCACCGCACCGACCACGATCACTCAGAGCATCATGGTCTCAGGACATTCCTCGAGCGAAAAGGTTGCTCAAACACTTCAAGTCTGACTCGAGCCGATCAGCCCCTCGAGCCGGGAGAGCGTCCAATCCGCCCAGAGCGCCAATCCCGCCACCGCGAGCGCTCCGCTCAGCACGTAGGCGAAATTCTGATTCTCCAGTCCCGCGAAGATCGGTAAGCCCAGTCCGCCCGCGCCGATCGCGGCGGCAATCGTGGCCGTGCCGATGTTGACGACGACGCTGGTGCGAACCCCGCCCAGGATGGCTCGAGCGGCGAGCGGTAATTCGACGCGGGTCAGGATTTGCATTTCGGTCATGCCCATGCCGCGTGAGGCTTCCAGGGCGTCGGGTGAGACGCTTTGAATCCCGGCGATCGCGCCGCTGATGACGGGCAATAAGCCGTACAGGGAGAGCGCCAGCAGGCTCGGGGCGAAGCCGAAGCCCAGCACCGGGTACGCCAGCGCCAGCACCGCCACGGGCGGGAAGACTTGCGCCAGACTGGATAAGGACAGGGCGAGCGGCAGAAATTCCCGTCCGACGCTGCGGGTCACGAAGACCGCGATGCTCAGCCCCAGAATCACGCTCAAGAGGCTCGAGGCGACGACCAAGCCGAGGTGCGTCAGGGCCAGCGTTAACAGGTCGGTCGTTGGGTACAGCACGCGCTCCTCGAGCGGGAAGAGCGGTTTCAGCGCGGCTTCCCAGATCGTGGGTTGCGAGTACAGCAGCAGCAAACCGCCCAGCCACAGCCCGGAGATGACGAGTAAGCGGAGCGGCGACGATCTCTTAGGCTCCACTCGAGGGGCTTGGGGGACGGCGGCGGTCACGCGTGTCCCTGCATGGCTTGCGCCAGATTCAACGCGCCCTTCAAGCGCCCGGCATCGTCGGTGACGCTGAGTTCCTGGAAGCCCAGGCTCACCATTCTGGACAGGGCCTCGCGGACGCTGGCGGTTTCCTGAATGCTGATGCTCTGCCACGGGTTCAGCGTCGCGGCGTCGCGCACCGTGCTGCCTCTGGCATCGCGTCCAATCCAGCCTTGCAGGACGCCACTCGCATCCACGACCCAGGCGCTCGAGGAGGTCATCTTGGAGCGAACCTCCTCGAGCGGGTCGTCCAGCCGAACGGTCGGCGGCGCGGCGTTCATTGCGGCGCTGACCGGCACGCGGGATAGACGTTTCAAACCGCGATCCGAACCGATGAAATCGCGCACGAAGCTGCTGACGGGTTGCTCCAAGAGTTCTTCCGGTGTGCCGAGCTGCTCTATTTTGCCTGACCGCATCAGGGCGATGCGGTCAGCCAGTTTGATCGCCTCGTCAATGTCGTGCGTGACCATGACAATCGTTTTCTTGACCCGGCGTTGCAATTCCAGGAATTCGTTCTGCAAGCGCTCCCGCGTCAGCGGGTCCACCGCGCCGAACGGCTCGTCCATCAGCATCATCGGTGGGTCGGCCGCGAGCGCCCGCGCCACACCGACGCGTTGCGCCTGACCGCCGGACAGGTTCTTCGGGTAGAGCGCCCCGTAGCGGGGTTCTAGCCCGATCAACGCTAGCAGCTCGGTGACTCGAGCCTGAATTTTATCCGGCGTCCAACGTAGCAACTTGGGCACGACCGCGATGTTCTCCGCGACCGTCAGGTGCGGCAGCAAGCCGACGTTCTGAATCGCGTAACCGATACTGCGGCGCAGCTCGAACGCGGGCAGGCTCGAGGCGTCGCGGCCGTCCACGGTGATCTTCCCAGACGTGGGTTCGATCAGCCGATTCATCATTTTCAGCGTCGTGGTTTTGCCGCAACCGCTCGGTCCGATCAAGACCAGCAACTCGCCGTCTTTCGCCTCCAAGGAAACGTCGTTCACGGCAATCGTGTCGCCGTAACGCTTGGTGACCTGGCTGAGCGAGATCATGCCTGCTCCAGAGCTGTGGGATATGAGATGCTCGCCCAGCTCGAGGGTTCCGGTGTTCGTTTCATCGCAATCCTTTCGGCGTCAATGCCCGCTCTAAACCGGCGAAGCCGCTATTAGCGAGCAGCGCCAGCACCAGCGTTGGAATCGCGCCGAGCAGCACCAAATCCAGTGCGCCGCTCCCCAGACCGCTAAAGATGAAGAAGCCCAATCCGCCCGCCCCGACCAGGCTCGAGAGGGCGGCGAGTCCGACCAGGTTGACCGCCGATAAGCGCAGACCCTCCAGGATCAGCGGCAGGGCCAGCGGCACGGAAACGCGCCAGAATAGTTGCGAGCGGGTCATGCCCATTCCTAGGGCGGCTTCCAGAGAATTCGCGTCCACGCTCTGCAAACCGTTCAACATGCCACGCACGATTGGCAGCAAACCGTACAAGGTGAGCGCCGTCAGCGCGGGTGCGGGACCGATGCCGCGAATCCCCAGGGCGTCCAGCGCGGGCACGGCTCGAGCCAGCGCCGAGTACGGTGCGATCAAGAGCGTCAGCAGCGCCACACTCGGAACCGTTTGCAAGGCGGAGCTGACGGCAATGATCGCGCTCGAGACCCTGGGGTTGCGCGAGGCCCACGCACCGAGCGGCAAACCGATCAGACTGGCCAGCCCGAGCGCCACAACGGTCAGCAGCGCGTGCTGCCCGAGTTGCCCCCAGAACATGTCGCGGTTGGCGGCGAACTCGCGCAGCACCGACAGGCTGTTCCAACCGCCGAGCGCGATGAAGCCCGCGCCGAACACCAAGCCCGCCACCAACAGCAGCTCTCGAGCGGCTGCGTTCCCGCCGCGCAACGCATTGCGACCGCCGTAAATCAGCAGCGCTGCCGCTAAAAACCCTAGCCAACTCGCCGCGTCCAGGGAGACTCGAGCCAAGGCGTTGCCCGCGCCCAGCCTTGTCGCGCTCTGCCCGATCACCACGAATTCCAGCGCCAGCATCAGATTCCCCAGCCCCGCCAGCCACCAGCCTTTGGACTTGACCGGCAAGAACGCCAGCCCCAGCCCGATCAGCGGCAGGATCACGAACAACCAGCCCTCGAGACCGAGTTGCAGCGCTGGGATACCTTTGCCTGCGAGCAAACGATTCGGTTTCAGGGTCAGCACCGACAGCAGCAACGCGCTCAGCACACCGACTACCCCTCCCAACGCGGCGATTCTGATGACGCCGCCGGGCGCGGCGATTCGGTTGACGCCGCCGGGCGCGGCGATTCGGTTGACTCGAGCGAGTGGGTTGGACGGTGTTTCGTCATTCATACTGATTCCACCCCCTCGAGGTTTTGGTCGCTCCCAGATATGGACAGGGGCGCAGAGTCACCTGCGCCCCAACTTCGACACGTGTGGCTGAGGATTACTTGAGGAAGCCTTTGGACTTCAGGTACGTCTTGGCGACCTCGTTCGGGGCCTTGCCGTCCAGGTCAATCTGACGGTTCAAGCCTTGCAGCACGGTCAGCGTCAGACCCTTGAAGATTGGGTTCAGCAGACCCGCCATCTCCGGGTACTTCTTGTAGACCTCGCCGCGCACTGACGGCGCGGGCTGATAGACCGCCTGCGCGCCCTTCGGATCGGTCATCACGACCAGACCCAGCGCGTCTATCGAGCCGTCCGTGCCGTAAGCCATCGCGGCGTTGACGCCGTTCGTGCCGTTGGCGGCGGCCTGCTCCGTCTGGGCGGTCGTGGCTCCAGCCAACACGATCTTCTGCTCAGACTTCAGCTTGAAGCCGTAGGCTTTCTCGAAGCTGGCCAGGCCGTCCTCGCGCTCCACGAACTCCTGCGAACCGGCGATCTTGACTTCGCCGCCGCCGTTCACGTATTTGGCTAGATCCACCAAGGAGACCAGCTTTTCCTTCGTTGCCAGCGCCTTCGTGACCGCAATCGCAAAGGTGTTGTTCGCCGGGGCCCGCTCGAGCCAGGTGATGTTGTTGAGGCGCTGATCCAGTGTCTTCACGGCCGCGTAGGACTTGCTGGCGTTGGTGGCCGTGCCATCGGCGATTTTTTGACCCTTGAAGAAGTTGTTCAGGGCGCTGCCGGTGTACTCCGGGTACACGTCAATCTGACCTTCCAAGAGGGCTTTTCTAACGACCGGGGTCGTGCCTGTACCCGTTTTGTCCACGACCTTGAAACCCGCCTGCTCCAACGTCAGCAGAATCATCTGACCCAGCAGTCTCCCTTCGGAGTCCAGTTTGCTGCCGACCGTGACCGTTCCCTTTTGAGCCAGTGCGAGGCTGACCAGGGACAGCGCCAGTAGCACACCCAATGTTTGTGCCCGTTGCTGTTTTTTCATACGCCCCTCGTTTCTTGGCGTTGAATAGAAGTTCAACGCTGAGTTTGCCATTCTTCGCAAAGACGGCTGGGCTTCATCCTAGCCACCAGAATGAAAACGAGATGTCAGCCCAGGTACCGATTCCAGGAACGAATTGTCAGTCTCGAGCCTGTACCCAGACGTTTGCTCGAGGCGCTCACCCCAAAGCTCGTTCGGAATCCGCCAGCGCCGCCCAAAGCGCCGCCACGCCCGCCCCTCGAGTGATGGTCGCGCCGCAATCCAGCAGCGCCTCCTCGAGCAGTCCAGCAAACCCGAGCGCGTCGTAACGATCGAAGTACCCCATGAAGCTGATGCGGCAGATCACATCCTTGATCGCGTCCTGCCCGGTTTGCGCCCGTGCGCCGCGCTTCAGAAGCGCCTGCCACAACTCGCGCCCAGTAATCGGAGTGGGCGGAACCAGTGTCACGCAGGCTGGGCTGGGCTGGGCCGCGAAACTTGAGCATCCCAAAGCTTGCGCAGCTTTTAGCAGCGCATCGTTGAGCGCCTTCTTCTGCGCCCAGTACGCGGGCAATCCGATCTGCTCTATCTCGGTGGCGATCATTTCTAGGCTAGCGTTTAAGCCGACGATCAGGTTGATCGCGGGTGTGAAGGCCGTCTCGCCGCCCGGTTGCGGCTTCAGCTCGCGGCGCAGGTCAAAGTAGTACGCCGGGGATTTGAAGCCCTGCATCGCTTCCAAGGCTCGAGGGGACAGAAACACCAGCCCCAGACCGGGCGGGCCCGCCACGGCTTTCTGCGAACCGCTGATGATCGCATCCAGACCCCACTCGTGCGGGCGCAACTCTGCGATTCCCAGGCTGGTGATCGCGTCCACCAGAATCAGAATCTCGGGATTAGCGGCTTTGGCTGCTCTAGTAATCGCCTCGAGGTCGTGCAACGCCCCGGTGCTGGTTTCAGAGTGCGTCACCAGCAAAGCCCTGGCACCCATGGCAACTCGAGCGGCGGCGGTCGGGGGAAGACTCTCGCCCCAAGGAAAGCGCTCTTCTTGCACGGTGAAGCCCAGCGCCCGCGCCATGTCGCCCCAGCGCTCCCCGAACTTGCCCGCGCTGAGACTGGCGACGACGGAACCAGCGGGCACGAGACTGGTCAGAATCGCCTCGAACGCACCCGTGCCAGATACGGTCACGACGAGTGGCTCCCAACCCGTGGACTCTGGCAGTCCCGCCACGACCCGTAGGAGTTCGCGGGATCGTTTCACGGCCACCCTGGCTTCCGGGCTACGGTGATGGAGTTGCGGTTCCATCAGGGCGCGTTGCACCTCGGGGGGTGTTTCGACGGGACCGGGCGCGATCAGACGATGGCGATACACGCGGCCGAGTATAAATCAGGCAAGAGGTGTCGCTCGAGTCGTGGACGACTGCGCCAGGTCAACCGCAAAGTCCGGTTGATTCTTTAACGGAATCAGGCTGGAACTAGTAAGGATTCCGATTCATTCTTCGAGAACTAATCCGCCCTCGAAGGCGTTTGAATAACTACGGATTCCGCTCTCGATTCAACCCATGCACTTTCGGGCAGGATCGCTGCTGAACTTAGGTTATTCGCAAGACTAAATGAAGTGATGAAACGGAATCTGTATCAAATCTACTAAAGCTCTCCATTGACGTTCACAGAAGGTCTAGTAAAAATTAGCACTTATGCCCTTATGTCGCGCCTTTCGGGAGGGACTGTATATCTAGAGGTTGGAAACCAGAAGCACGCACACCACCCAACACGAAGACCATCACGTTTTCAGCGTAAACCTCGAGGGTACAGATGGTCTGCCCCTGAATTCTCTGGCACTGTCCCCAGTCGCTAGCGGCCGAGTAAAGAAGGCTGGCAGTCAATCTAGCCGTCATTTGCTGTGAGATTAAGCGTGAGTTAGGCGCAGGCTGAGATCGCTCGAGGCTCTCGAGCAACCACCCATTGAGCCGCTGATGAACCAACCCTCCGATGTTGACCTCCATCTCCTTATCGTGGACGTGACAGCCCTCGTAAACCTGAGTCATGAAGACGCAGGTCGCAATCAGCAGAGCGGATAACCCTTCATTATCGAAACGCAAGGGACGGGTCAATCGCTGGGCTAGCGTGGCGTCTAGATGATCTTGAATCACCTCCGAAAACAACGCGTACTTATCTTCGTAATGTGCGTAGAAGGTGGCTCGGTTGATGCCCGCTTGCGTTGTGATGTCCTGAACAGTCAGCGCTGCCAATCCGCGATCACTGAGTAGCTGCTCGAAGGCTTGTTGGATCGAATGGCGGGTGCGTCGGATACGCGGATCGAGGCGAGTTGCTGTAGGCGACATCCTTGACCTTTCGTTGGTTAAGCAACACGAGCCTGCGCTTGTGTCTGGAGTTGAGACCTCACTTAGCGTCATAGTTTACACAACACGCGTTGTCTAAACAATTCGTGTTGTCAGGAGAAGCATGGAAAAGATTGTCATCTTCGGCGCATCGGGTGGGACGGGCAGGCAGATCGTTGAACAGGCGCTCCAAGGTGGCTGCCAGGTGACGGCATTTGTTCGGCACACCAACTCTTTTTCCGAACATTCAAGATTGCGTTTTGTCGTTGGCGATGTCCAAAACCTTCAGGCCGTATCCTCCGCCATCGCTGGGCAGGATGCCGTGCTAAGCGCTCTCGGACCGAGCCGAAGTGATGAACCGATCTGCGAAAATGGAACTCGCGCCATTCTTGCGGGCATGAGCGATCAAGGAGTTCGGCGTCTGGTGGCGCTCAGCGCGTACGGCGCATCAGAAAGTCATCACGGGTTTTACAGCTTCATCGTTTGGACGTTGCTCAAGTCTAAGATGTACGACAAAGAACGCATGGAGGTGCTCATTCGGGACAGCGCTACGGACTGGACACTCGTTCGTCCCCCCGCGCTGACGAACGGACCCCGCAGCGGAGCTTACCGGGCTGCGACCACGCTCCCGATCAAGATCACCTCGAGCATTTCGCGGGCCGATCTGGCCGATTTCATGCTTCGGGAAGCGCACGATTGTAAGCATCTACACGAGGCTCCAGCCATCGCCCAGTCATCCTCTCGAGCGCCATCATGACAAAGCCGCATCCGATGTTGGGCAGAGTGGCGATGGTGACGGGGGCAAACGGAGACATGGGTCGCGTGATCGCCACCAATCTGGCCCATCAGGGCGCATCCGTAGCCCTGGTGGTTCGCCACGCCGATCAGGGAGAGGCGCTTCAACGCGAGATTAGATTGGCGACAGGCAACGAAGAGATCAACTATTTAGTGACCGACCTATCCGACCCGAACTCTATCCGTCAGATGGTCACTGACTTCCATCGGCACTACACGCATCTGCACATTCTGATCAATAATGCTGGTCTCCATCTGCATGATCGGCGACTCAGCGTGAACGGCCTTGAAATGCACTTCGCGGTCAACCATTTGGGCTGGTTTCTACTCACCAACCTGCTCCTGGACACCTTAAAAGCCAGCGCCCCCGCCCGCATCGTTAATGTCAGCTCGCAGGCTATGGCCGACACTCGGCAGATCGGTTTCATCGGTGAGCCAAAACCAGTCACCTTAGATCTGAATGATCTTCAGAGCGAACGCGATTTTAAACCAATGGTTGCTTACGCCCGCTCGAAACTGGCGATGGTGATGTGCGGTTATGCACTTGCCCGCAGACTCTCCGCAAGTGGCGTCACCGTCAATGCATTGCATCCCGGACTGGTGGCTACCGCTATCGTCGCCGATGTCGCCCCGCGCCTTGCCAGACCGTTTCTGAAGTTGATCAAGCCCTTCCTGCTCACCGCTGAACAGGGAGCCAGAACCGCCATCTACCTGGCTAGCGCTCCAGAGGTTGAAGGCGTGACGGGGAAGTACTTCATTCAAGGCGTGGAACAGCGTTCACCAGAGGTTTCGTACGACCTGGGGATTCAGGAGCAGCTCTGGTGCGCCAGCGCGGCCCTTGTCAATTTGCATTGAAACTCCGCAAGCATGTATGCCTTGTGGACTCAATCGTTCAGAAACGCCTAGTGAGCAATGAGCCGAACTGTTCAAGACAGGGCAACCGCAAAGTCAGGAGTGGAGCAATTGCAACAAGTAACCCTCATCCAAGGCTGTTCTGAACCGCTTCGTGCCCACCCCAGCCTTCATAGACCGATCCCGTTTCAACACGCTGATCGCTAAATGCCTGACCGCCACCAGATTCGCCTACGTGTTCCCCAACCGTGACCGCAAGCGATCCTCATCAAATGAAGCGTCCAACACCCTTGCCCTGACAACTGCGCTAGAGTTGAAACTATGAAACGCTTTTTGCTGGCTCTGTGTCTGACCCTGTGTACCGCGATTGCCAAGGCGGGAGATGTGGCGTCTATGGACCTGATCGGTTTCTCAAAGGACGGCCGGTACGTCGCCTTCGAGGAGTTTGGGATCGGTGACGGTTCGGGCTTTCCGTACACCACGACGAACATCGTCAACGTCAACCGCAACGCGCTCGTGGCGACAGTTGAAACCAGCCTCGAGACAGACGGTAGCACCCTGGCTCAGGCTCGAGCCAAAGCCAAACCCAGGGTGGAAGCGGCGCTGAGCAGGTTCGGCATCGTGACCGGCAATCAAGGGCGGTTCATCGCCGCAACGGTGCCACTGAACGATCCGCTCACCTCGCTCTCGAATCTGCTCGCGACCGAATTCATCGCGTTGGGGCGCAGCTATACGGTCAGCTTGGCGACCAAACCAGCGCCCGACAAACCCGATTGCCAGTCACCGCCGCAGTTTTTAGTGCTGAAACTGGCTGTCAACGGTGGTATTCGCGACCTGCAACGTGATTCCCGGTTACCCACCGCCAGAGGTTGCGCCTACGAGTACGCGGTGCGAAGCCTGCACGTGTACGGACGGAGCCTCGCGGTGTTCGTGTCGTATCGGCGTCCCGGTTTCGAGGGACCGGACCTGAGCTGGATGGTCGTCACGGGCAGCCTCTAGGTTCGGCTCGAGGCGCGGATAGTTTCGAGGATTGGGCAGATTGATTCGATCTCGAGGCGCGGGTCGAACCAAGAGCGCTTCGGGTAGAGGTTGGCGGGCGGCTGGTTCACATGTCCTCGTCTAACGCCTAGAGTTCCAGGTTCGGAAAGGTGAACTGTGCGGCCGCCGCCACGAGACCTGAGGGATCGGCGCGGTACGCCTCCAAACGCTCGAGTTGTGCTGGCGTCCAAGCACTCCCGTTCCCGTACTGATTGGACGCGCTCTGGATCAGCGCTTCGAGCGCCAAGCGGCGCAACAGCTCATTCTCCTGGTTTCCCCACGTCTGTTCCCATAGCTCGAGGCCGAGGGCGGGGTGACTGCGCGTCTGCGAAATCGTTCCCAGCGTCGTCAAGGCGGTGTGATAGCTATCTGGGTTGATCGTTTGCCCGATCATGAACGCCGCCGCCTCCGGCCACGGCAGGCACGAGAGCGCGAGCCTGGTTTGCAAGTGCAACGTCAACGGGTCCGCCTTCAGCGCCTCCAACACGGCTCGAGCACTCGCCTCGAGCAGTTGACGCCCGAACTGAGCGCGTTCCAGGAACGCTTGAATCGCTTGATGCAACGCGCGGCGGTTGGGCAGCAAATCCTGAAAGGTCTGCCCCATGATTACGGTGTCCGTGCCTGAATAAGTTGCCAAGAAAGCTCGAGCGGCGGCGGCCGTCTGATCGGGAAGGTCAGACTTTATGGCGTCCAGCAAGGGCTGAAGCAGTTGCTTGTCGGCGTCCGCGACCGGCAGCCAGACGCAACGCCGAATTGTCTCGAGCCGCACCTCCGGGTCTGGGTGCGCGATCAGCGTTCGCAGTAGGGAGACCAGTTTTCGTTGTGAGGCTGCCGACAAACGATCCGCCGGAATGCGAATCACGCCGTCGGCAATCGCGGCATCTTGGTCCTGAGCAGCGGCGTTCAAGACCGCCCAGGAATCGTCTCGCTCGAGGTCGTCCCAGAGGGCGCGCAGCAGTGCCACGCGCACGTCGCGGTGCAAGGGCTGAGCGCTCAGCTCGATCAGGTACGCGTGCGCGCCCTCGGTGCGAAGCTCACCGATCAATCGCAGCACCTCCTTGGCGACCGTGACCCGCTTGAGCGGCGTGCGACGCAGCAGGCTCAGGGCGGCCTCGGCGGGCATGGATAGCAGCAGTCGCCGAAGCGCGTAAATGGCGACTCTGGCGCGACTATCGTCCAAGGCCGCCAGCAACACCTCCAAGCCTCGAGCTTCATCCAAGCGACCCAGCGCCCGCAACGCGCCGTCACGAACTGCCAGGCGCGAGTTGCTGAGATCCGCCAGCCGTTCGATCGTGGCGGCCGACGCGTTTGGAATCTGAGGCAGTTGCACCAGCACCCGCAGGATCGCCGGAATGTCGCGGTCACTGTCCCTAGCGACCTCCTCGAGCGTTTGCACGAACAGCGCGTGTTGCCTCGGGGTCCAACGGTGAAAACCGCTGTAGATCGGGAGGACGAAGCGGGTTTTGCCGGTGCTGAACTTGCCGCGATAGGCGGCGCGTCCCAGGAACGGCGTCAGCAAATCCTGGCGGTGACGGCTCAGGTGCTGGTACACGACTGGTACAGTCGCCCAGCTCTGATCCTGTTTCAGCAATTCCACCACCAGCCGGTTGAACCGTTCAGGGTCGTGCCGGGCGATCAGGTTGAGGCTGTACTGCGAGGTGTAGGCGTTGCTGGCGGATTTCACCAGCCGTTCTGCGACCCCAAGAAACGCCGGTAACACTCGGAGCCGCTTCCCAAAGTGAAACAGCAAATTGTTAATCTGCGATTCCCGCTCTCGAGTCTCCCAGGTACGCAAGACTGGCAGCAGGGATGCGGCGATCGTCTGCGCCTGACGGTCGGAAATCTGCGCGCCAATCTGGTACAGGTTGATCTGCCCGCGCTCCTTGACGAGTCTGCCAATCCACTCGGCCGCCCAGCCCGGCTGGAAGGGCAAGAGGCGAATCACAATTCGTTCGGCGGCGGTGGCGGTCGCCTGCGACAGATCGGCGGCGTTCAGCGCCGCTTGCAAGACCCCTCCGAGTGACTCGAGCTGATCGGATCGCCACGACATCGGCGGCAAGGCAGCCAAAGCGGTCAGCATCGTCAACCGGATCGGGTCCTGCTCGTTCTTGCGACTCCCAACCCATTCAAGAGCGCGAGGGTACTGTGATTTATTGTACCGAGCGGTGCCAATCAGCGCGGGCACGGCGGCGCTGCGACTCTCCGGTTTCGGGTGTTTGATGGCCGCCTCTAAGAGTGGCAGCGCCTCGTCCCAACCGAGCAGCCCCGCGTACGGAAGGCGCTGCAAGGGGCGAGTCGCCAAGGTCGGATGCTCGAGGTGACGCCGGGCTTCCGCCTCACGCATCGCTTCAGGTAACAGGCGCAGCGTTTCGACCGATATCAACCCCTCGTTATTCGCCCAAGTTCCCCGGAACGCCTGAAACAAAGGCGCTCGAGCCTCGGGGGGAAATTTAGCGAGGTGACCCTCGAGTTGCTGGAGGACGGTCGGGTGTTGCTTTTGTAAGGCCAGAACCTGCGCCAGTTCCAAACGGTGTGCGACCGCCGATAGTTCTACCCCAGGACGATCCTGGCTCTCCAACAGCAAACTCGCCACAAGCCCCGGATGGTCCCGCACCAATCCAGAAAGCGCCAACCCGTTCAGCGGCGTGCTGCGACGCACGACCCGCAACAGGTGCAGCGCTCGGTCGGCTGAAAACTGCGCGATCCCTCGGAGGGTCGCGTTGACCTGCCAGGCCAACCTGGGGTTGGTTTCAGTCTGCGACGCCGCCTGCTGCTCGAGCCAATCGGCTGTCAGTTGCGGTTGCGCCCGCGCCAGTCGCGCCAGGTCCGCCGAGGAGGCCAGCTCCATCGTTGTCAGATGCCGTTCAATCAAGCCGCTCGAGGCAAAACCCAGCAGCGCCGTGACCGCTCGCGTGTCACCCGAAGCGGTCAACTCCGTCAGTAAACGATCCGCCACCCCGCTCGCCCGGTCACGACCCTTCAAGCGGTGCAGCAGCGTCAAGCGCGACTTTTGAGCCATGACCCGAAGTTTAGGCAGCAATTCGTCGTCCGACAGCACCAGCGCCGCGAGGTTGACCGCCAGAGCGCGAATGATCTTCGACGGGTCCTGCAAACCGCGCCCGACCCGGGCCGCGTCACGGCTCGAGAAGCACGAGTACAGCGCCAGTTGTCGCTCAAAAACGTTGCCCGCGTCCAAGTCGCGCAGCACAGGTTCATCGGCTCGTTTTCCGAAGTCCAGCATCGCCCGGACCCGACCCACGTGGGTCATCGGCTCGAGTCGTTCCAGCAGCTTGCGGGTCGCGGGTGTCGGCATGGGCAGAGCATACTGAGTTCGGCGCGAACGATTGCGGGCGTCTGCCTTTCAAAGCGTGTTTTCGCGCGGCGCAACGTGGAAGCTCGAGGACATCAAAATTTTCCTGAAGCGGTTGAGCCTCGAGATGCCCTTAGCTCTCGTGGTTGAAGCTCGAGGGTGACTCGCTGCGCTCGTTCGCAGAAAACCGTTTGCACATGAGAGCTATTCAGTGTCAAGCGCTCACGGGTCGCAGCAAATCCCGTTCGTAAATCTCGCGGATCGTGGCCTCTATTTCCGGCTCGTTGACGCTCAGATCACTGATCGCCCCAACGGTCATAACCTGAGCGATCAACTCGGCGGCACTGATTGCGTCTCTGGCAAAGCTGTACGTGACCCGCACCCCGTCCCGCGCCACGACTCGAGCACCGTTGACCTCTGGATGTCCGGGCGCTTCCAGGTACTCCACCACGAGTTGCCGCTCACCGCCGAAACGCGTCTGCAACTCTGCCAGCTTGCCGTCGTAGAGCAGCTTTCCGTGATCCACGATCATCACGCGCTGGCAGAGTCGGCTGACATCGGAAAGATCGTGCGTCGTCAAAAGCACCGTCACCTCTCGAGTCTGATTGACGTGCTGAATGAAGCCGCGAATTCGACTTTTGGCGATGACATCTAAGCCAATCGTCGGCTCGTCCAGGAACAGCAGTTGTGGGCCGTGCATCAGCGCCGCCGCGAGGTCGGCTCGCATTCGTTGACCCAGGGACAGCGAACGCACCGGAGAGGCCAGGAACCCCTCCAAGCCCAGCAGTTCGGTGAAGCTCTCTAGGTTCGCGCGGAAGGTGCTGGCTGGGATGCGGTAGATGTGCTGCAACAGCTCCAACGATTCGATCACCGGCAAGTCCCACCAGAGCGTCGTGCGATGCCCGAAGACCGCGCCGATCCGGGCCACGTGCCGCAAGCGATCCCGCCACGGGACCAGCCCGCCGACGCGCAGCTCGCCGGAGCTTGGGACCAGCAACCCCGTGAGCATCTTGATGGTCGTGCTTTTGCCCGCGCCGTTCGGACCCAGGTAGCCCACGATCTCGCCGGGGGCAATCTGAAAATTCAGGTCGTCCACGGCTCTGACCACACGCCGCTCCTGGGACCACAGGCTCGAGATGCCACGCGTTTTGGCGCGCAGACTGAAATGTTTACAGAGGTGACGGACTTCAATCATGCAGACTCCAAACGTTCCAAAGATGGGATCGGACGTGTTCTGAGGCTCGAGCGTCACTCGTTTGCGATGCGAGTTTCACCGTGCTAACTGCCCGTTCCCTGGTAGTGCCGCAAACCGAACCTCCAGAAGCGGAACCCCGCCGCGAAGATCACGCCGCCCGCGAGCGGCGAGACGAACACCGACCACACCCCCAGCGGGAGCGGTTTTTCCAGCAGGTACAGGACCGGGTAATAGCTCAGGAACGCGGCGGGCAGCACGAAGGTGAACAATCGGCGCAACCACTCCTGATAGATGTGTAGCGGGTAGGAAATCAGCGTGTTGCCGCCATAGGTCAGAATATTCATGGCCTCCACGTTTTCCACCGTCCAGAAGGTCAGCGTGCCGCCGACCATGAACAGCCCACCGAAGAACAGCATCAGCCCTATCACGGAGAGTGGAACCAGCACCAGCCGCTCGAGCGTCCAATGCACCGGGTTGAGGCTGAGCGCGTAACTGAGGATAGCTGCTCCCAGGATGATTCGTCCGAAGCGGCGCAACGCGAACTCGGAGCCGAAGATTTGCAGCGTCAGGCTGACCGGACGCAATAGAAACTGGTCCAGGTTGCCCTTGCGAACATTCTGCGAGATGTTCGGCGCGTCGAAACCACCGAAAACCAGATCCATCAGCCCGAACGAGAACTCCGCCAATCCGTACAGCAACGCCACCTGTCCCAAACTCCAGCCGCCGATCCCACCGAAGCGAGCCGTCACCAGCGCGAATGCGGCGAACTCGAGACCGCTGACCATCATCGTGGAGATCAGGTCCAGCCCGAATGAGACGCGGTATTGCAACTGCGAGCGAATCTGAGCGCGGAGCAGCAACCCGTAGAGCTTCAAGGCGTGACCCATCAGTGACACCGGGATTCGTGCAACTTTGAGCGGGATTGACTCGAGAAGCTTCGGCTCGGGCAGGAGTGACTCGAGACCCGCCGTACCCGCGACAACCGTAGGGGTGCAGGCCAGTACCACAGATCACCCACCGAGTATCACCAGCCTGCGCATCGCTTTAGAAAGAACGAATTGCGCCAAGCCAATCAGCGCGGCGCACCACACGATTTGAATCAGCAGCGCCCGCCAGACATCGCCGCCCTGAATCACCCCGAGCCAGATTTCCACGACGGTGTTGAGCATCGCCGGAAACGGGGTGAGGGACAGGAAAACCTGCAACCAGTCCGGGAAAAACCGGAGCGGCATCACGAAACCCGTGGCGAACATCATCGTCGTGAACGCGAAGCGCCCGATCCCCCTGGCATCCGGCGACCAGAAGGCGCTCAGGTTGACCAGGAAACGAAACGCGAAACCGGTCAACCACGCCAGCAGCAGACTGAGGACCACCGCCAGCCAGTGCCAGACTCCTCGCGGTAACTCGAGGTGAAACAGGAATCCGTACAGCACCAAGATCGGAATGCCGCGCAGCAACAGTTGCGACACGGCGCGCCCCGCGTCCTGCGCCAACCAGAAGCTGAACAGGTTCATCGGGCGCAATAGGTCGCCCGCCACCTCACCGCGTTGCACGGTGCTCATCAGGTCGTACCAGCCGAACAGACTGAGACTCGAGAGTAGCGCTTGCCCCAAGCCGGTGTAGGTGATCACGCCCGCTAGGCTGAAGCCCTGCACGTGGTCTCTAGCTCCGAACAGTGCCAAGAGCACCGCCACGCGCAGCGCACCGAAGAACAGGTTGGTCACCAACCCCGCCAGCGCCGCGCCACGGTACGTCAGTTGCCGAAAAAAAGCGCGACGCGCCAGTTCCACGAACAACCGCAGGTCAGGCGGCAGCGAGTCTGAGGGGAACGGGTCTCGAGTCACGAAGAGGGAAATGTAACATGGACGTGAAGCGCCGACATACGCCAGTTGGCGCAGGGTCTCGAGAACAACCGGATTGAGTTTTCGCCCTGCCGGTCCGCTTAGCGGTACGCGCCTTTACGCATTTCTTGCTGAGAGGATACGCCTGTAAAAATCCTGGACTGTTTCAAGTAAGTATGTATAACAGTCTGGATCTGAAATGTAGCTGTCCAAGTTTCACCTATTGATAATGGCACGCTTCGGCTCGCTCACGTTTGCGTCACAGACGCATTCTATTGTCTCGAAACGCTAAGCTGCCGGTGCCGAACTCAGTCTGCGTTGCCCTGTCCCGCGACAAATTCAACCCTCCACCCGAAACCCGGCTCAATCGCAACTCGAGTCCAGCCCGCTCTCCCACTCACCCGCCTTTGTTATGATTCAGCGTTTGCTTGTCTCGAGTCGCCCTGGGGAGGGTGGGTGAACTTGGGCAGAGAGAGGGCAACCATGAACAACGCAGGTGATCCGCAGTACCAGGAGAAAATGCGTGCCATCGCGGCACGTTTGCAATCACATCCGGGCAGCATCGTCATCGCCGCACACGAAGACCCCGACGGGGACGCCCTGGGCAGCGTGCTGGGCTTGTCCCGCGCCTTGGAAAAATTGGGCTTAAAAGCGGTTCCGGTCGGCGTCGCCCCGAAGTATCTGGAATTCCTGCCAGACCCGGCTGAACTCACCCCGCAGCTCGAGACGCTCCCAGAGGGGGCGCTGCTGGTCGCGCTCGACAGCGCCGAAACGACGCGAGTCGTCGGCGTGCCGATGGATCAGGCGGGCGTCCCGGTCATCAACCTTGACCATCACGGTTCCAACCCGCGCTTCGGCGAAATCGCCTTGGTCAGCCCGGACAAGGCGGCGACCGCGCTCATGATCTTCGATCTGGTCGCCGCGCTCGGCGTCGCACTGGACCCGCGTATCGCTGCGCCGCTCTTGACAGGCGTCATCACCGACACGGGCTTCTTTCGGAACTCTAACGCCAACGCGGAAGTGTTGCGCGTGGCTGCCGACCTCGTGGAAGCTGGGGCCAGCATGGTTGACATCAACGAGGCGCTCGGGATCATGACCCGGAACTCCTACAAGATGCAATCCGAGGTCTACGCCACGATTCAATACGAACTCGGCGGCAAGCTCATCACGGCGTATGTAAACGACGCTATGCTCACCCGCGTCGGCTGCACCTGGGAGGAAGTCGAATCGCTAGTCGGCTACCTTCGCAACGCCGAGGGGACGCAACTGGCGTGTCTGTACAAGGATTACGGCGACCGGGTAAAGATTTCCCTGCGGTCACGCGGTCAGGTGAGCGCCCAGAACGTCGCCATCGCCTGCGGTGGTGGCGGTCACGTCGCGGCCGCCGGAGCCACGATCAACGGCTCGTTCGCGGACGCCAAAACAAAGCTGCTCGAGGAAGCCACGAAGGAATTCACCAGAGTCGGATTGCTGTAAACCATTTTCGCTTTCAGGCTCGAGACCCCCGGAGACGGGGGTTTTTGCTCGCTCTCTGGCGACAGGATTTTCGCCTCGCCACTCGAGTACGAATTGACATCTGCTCGCCGCTCGAGTCTGTTGTATCGCTCAAGCCTCAAAGGGTGCTGGACGGATTCGTCGTTCACGTGTTCGGTAGGGGCGCAGCGTGCTGCACCCCTACGGGTGCGTGTGATTAATTCACCACCCTGGGCTGCCCGTTGCGCTCCCAGGGTTTCGGCGCGGGCGCGAACTTGGCCAGGACTTTCTCGCCGTCAATCCCCATCCCCACCTTCAACCACGGGCACTCCGCCTGCAAACGCTCCAAGGTGCTCTGCGTGGCTTTCTGGTCCAACTCCCAGAGTTCAAAGCCGTCATCGCTCAGCACGCGCACGCGAATCGGGATGTTCGGCACGCCCTCCTGGATTTGCAGCAGGTCATCCAACTGCGCGAACCGGGCCGCGTCCACCTGATCCAGGTTGACCTCTAAAGCCAGGATTTTCGGCATCGTCTGCGCGTCCTCGTAGAGGAGCAGGTCGTCCACGGTCGCCCGCACGCCCTCGTCTCCATCGGCTTCCAATTCCACGATCACCAGCGCGGGCGCGTCCTCACGGAGTTTTTCGTTCACCTTGTCGTAGGCGCGGCTGAAGGCGACCATTTCCGCCGCGCCCGCGTCGTCGGTCAGAATGAAACGCGCCATCATGCCGCCGGATTTGGTGGGCTTGCGCTGAATCCCGGAGATCATGCCCGCCAGCACCGCGCGCTTGCGCCCCTTGTAGCCGACCGGAGCGCTCGAGGTGCGGAACCAGCTTTCAATCTGCCCGACCTTGCAACTGGCCGCCTCGAGCATCCCAGGATAGTGTTCCAGCGGATGCCCGGAGATGTACAACCCAACGGCTTCTTTCTCAAATTGCAAGCTTTGAATCGCCCGCGCTCGAGCCTCAAACTCGTCCTTGGGAGCGGGCACGACACGGAGCTTCGGTTCCGGCGCGATGGTCGCCATGCCGAACAGACTGTCCATACCCTGATTCGCCATGCTCGCCTGACCAGCCGCGTACTCCAGCGCTTCCTCCAGGGAATCCAGCAGCGCCTCGCGGCTGCCGAAGGCATCGAAGGCTCCGGCTTTGATCAGATTCTCCGCCGAGCGCCGGTTGACTCCCGCGCCGTGCAACCTCGAGCAGAAATTTGCCAGGCTTTTGAAGGCACCGTTTCGCTGGCGCTCCTCCAAGATGCTCAGCACCGTGTCCTCGCCCAAACCCTTCACGGCGAACAGCCCGAACAAGATTTGCTCGCCTTGTACCTTGAAGTCCGGGTTGGAACGGCTGATGTCGGGCGGGAGGACCTGGATCAGATCGCCGGATTCCAAGCGGATGCTGCGGGCGTCGCTGATGTACTCGGCGACTTTTTCACTGTTGCGGCGCTCCACGGTGAGGAGGGACGCCATGAACTCTACGGGGTAGTGGGCTTTGATGTACGCCGTCTGGAAGGAGATGAAAGCGTAGGCGGCTGAGTGGGAATTATGCACCACGATATCGTTCGCCACGAAGCTGTGCGTTCCCTCAACGGTCAGATCGAACACCTCCTGCACGCCGCGAGGCTCGAGGCCCACCACAGCGTCCCAGTACACTTCAGAAGCGGCGTGTTTTTGCGCAAAAGGCGTTTGCAATTGCAATGCCAGCCGCTCGAGTGCGCGTCGGAACAAGCCGTTTCCCTTGGTTTTGACGCGCAGTAGGTCCCGACCGCTGCGAAAGCCGAGTCCACGCACGAAGCTGTCGTAATGGACGCCGTTTTGCAAAGCCTGCGCCCGAACTTCTAGTTCCAGCGCAGGCAGGAAGCCGTTTGGCAGGACATCTGAACGGCTGTCCTCGTTCACCAGGTACGACTCGAGGAGCGTCTGCAAGTCCCTGGAACGTTTGCCTATCAGGTGCGGCCCCACAGATTTTGCGAAATCACTCGCCCCCTCTGGACCGCCAAGAACATGAACCGTGTAGCCTTCGCGCAACGTTTCGCGGTATTTGAATTTCTTGGCGTGAATTCGGCTCTGTACGCCTAGACGTAGCAGCAAGTGCTGCACGTCCTCGGCAAGCTTGCGGCTCGAGGTGGCGTAGTGGATCAGACGGGTACTGGGTTGAACGCCGCCGTCGCCCGTCCACAATCGCCCGAGGAACAAGGCGATCTGTTCTTGTGGAAGGGTGAATACGACCTCTGGGACATGCTTGTCAAGGGCGTTCAAACCTAAAAGATGAAGGTTTCGTAGAAATGCTACCGCGCCCGACTCGAGGCTGCGATTGACGCGCTTGGCGTAAAGATTGGCAGCAGATTTCGAGCGGTCTAGCGTAGCGGTAGAATTTTCGAAAGACTCGAGGCTCAACACCATGTCCGCGATCTCGTCTTCCAGTTTGGCGTACAGATAAAAGCCGGTCGGGTGACAGAGATTGCCTTCGGAAAGCGCATACCCGAGCAGAACCAGTTCGTGAGGCTCGAGGCTACCGGACGGCGTGTAGGGTAGGTGGCGCGGTACGGCGATGAACTCACCAGGTCGTACGTCCTCCAGATTCTTCCAGCCCGATGGTGTAAAAACTGGGTGATTTCCTGTTGCCTCGAGCCTGCGCCCCGTTTCGGTCTCGAGTAAAAAAGTCGCCGCGTGACCGCTTGAGAAGGCGTCCGTGACACGTTTTGGAATGATCTTCAGGTTTGGTTCACACAGGCTTGGGACCACGACCGCCGGTTCGCGTCCCTGCACGATGTCCAACACCCGCACGCGCCGACCGGTTCTCGAGTCCACGACGAGCGTGTCACCAGCGACGCACTTGTTAAACCCGTAATTGGCGAATTTCTCGAGGATGCCAAAGAGTCGCGTGGATTCGTCTTGCGGAATGGCATGGGTTTCCTTCGCGCCAGCCACGAATTTGACGCGTTCCTTCTCCATTTCCTCGAGCTTTTTTTTCCCCATTGCTCTTCTTAATAGATCCGACTGCCCTAAACTATAGCCAGCGACCGCCGAAGCGATCTGCATGATCTGCTCCTGATACACCGGAATCCCGTAGGTCTCCTCCAGGATGGGACGCAACAGCGGCTCGCACTTTGGCAGGTTGAACTCGCCCGCGTCGTAGCGCACCTCCTCGCGCCCGTGGTGACGCTCTATGTACGCGGGAATGTTCTCCATCGGGCCGGGTCGGTACAGCGCCGAGAGCGCGTTGATGTCTTCAATCCGGCGCGGCTTCAACTTCCGGGCCGCATCGGTGATCCCGCCCCCCTCGAGCTGGAAGACCCCTTTGGTTTCGCCTCGAGCGACAATCTCGTAGGCTTTGGCGTCATCCAGTGGGAAATCGTCCGGCTCTAGGGTCACGCCTTTGGATTCCTTGATGATCCGCACGGCTTCCTCCAAGAAAGAGAGCGTTCGTAAGCCCAGGAAATCCATTTTGATCAGTCCGATGTCTTCGACGCTGTTCATGTCGTACTGGCAGACGACGCCCTCGTCGCCGGAGCGCATCAGCGGCACGATGTTGTCCAGCCGCTCGCGTCCGATCACCACGCCGGAGGCGTGAACGCTCGAGTGGCGCGTCAAGCCTTCTAAATTCTGCGCGATCTCGAAGACCCGGCGGGCGTGCTCGTTCTCGTCCAGCATCTTCTGAATGTCGGGTACGGTCTCGCGGGCTTTTTCCAGACTGAGCGCCCGCCCGAACACGACGGGCACGAGTTTGCTGAGTCGGTCGGCGTCCTGGTACGGCAGTTCCATGACTCGAGCAACATCCTTGAAGCAGGCCCGAGAACTCATCGTTCCGTAGGTGGAAATCATTGCCACCTTGTCGTCGCCGTACTTGTCGCGCACGTAGTTGATGACCTCGTTGCGACGGCTGTCAGAGAAATCCACGTCGAAGTCCGGCATGGAAATGCGGTCTGGGTTCAGGAAGCGCTCGAACAATAAGCCGTACCGAAGCGGATCGAGGTTGGTAATCCTGAGCGCGTAGGCCACCAAACTGCCCGCCCCCGAGCCGCGCCCCGGTCCGACGCGAATCCCGTGATCCTTGGCCCAGTTGATAAAGTCCGCCACGATCAGGAAGTAATCTGGGAAGCCCATGCGGATGATGACGCCGTTCTCGTACTCGGCGCGGCGCAACAGTACCAGCCCGTGCCCCAACCGGGAGACCGCGGCCACATCCGCCTCGAGCGCGTCCAGACCGGGGTACTGCGTATATTTTTCGCCCTCGTACAGGGTCACCCATTCGGTCCCCATGAACGCCATCAGCAGCATCGCCTCCTCAGAGGTACCGGGGGTTTGCGCTATCTCTCGAGCCAGCACCCGCGCTCTGGATTCGGTGGGGAGCACCTCGAGCGACGCCGCGCAGTAGGTCTGCAACAGGTTGAGGTTGAACTCCTCCGGGAATCGCGCCGCGACGCCCGCGTAGACCTGGGCCCGCAGCTCCTCCGCCATGCTGCGCCCCTCGGGGATCGGGAGCGCGGGCATCTGGTATTTGCGCTTGGAGCCAATCGGCAATTCCAGATTGCATTTCTCTGCGATTTCGACGCTGTTGTCAAAGATTTCCTCGCCCCACTCGGCGCTCGGCAGAACCTGCTCGAGTTCCTCGGCGCTCTTGACGTAAAAGTCGTTGCAAGGAAATTTGAAGCGGTCATCCTCGGACATCAACGCCTTCGTCTGAATCGCCAGCAGCACCTCGTGAGCGTAGGCGTCGTCGTTTTTGACGTAATGTCCGTCGTTGGTGGCCACCATGCCGATGCCGTACTTCTTCGCCCACGCCTTCAACACCGGGTTGACCTTCTGCTGCTCTGGCAAGCCGTGATTCTGAATCTCCACGTAGTAGTCACTCTTGAACAGGTCCAAGTACCAGCGCAGCCGCTCCTCCGCTTCTTCCAGACGATCGTTCAGGATCATGTTCGGCACTTCCGCCCCGAGGCACCCGGACAGCGCGATGATGCCCTCGTGATGGGTTGCCAGCACCTCGCGGTCAATCCGTGGCTTGACGTAAAAGCCCTCCAGATACGCGATGCTGGCTAATTTGCAGAGATTCTGATAGCCCTTGAAATCCTTCGCCAGCAGGGTCAGGTGATAGTACCCGCCCTCCATCCCTTTGGCGTTGCGACTGATCCGATCCCGTCTCGAGCCTGCGGAAACATAGGCTTCATAGCCAATAATCGGCTTGACGCCCATCTCGGTCGCGTATTTGAAAAACTGGACCGCGCCGTGCATATTGCCGTGATCGGTCATCGCCACCGCCGGGTTGGACTCCGAGGTTTTAGCGACCCACTTCAGCAAATCCTTGACTCGCGCCGCCCCGTCCAGCAGGCTGTACTGCGTGTGCTGGTGCAGGTGCGCGAAGCGGCGCGGTTTCAGGGCGGTCTCGAGGTTGTGCGCGAAGCCAGCGGGGTTGCTCGAGTCGGACATGGCGCTATGCTACGGCCGTAAAATGGGTTTGCCCAGGACTTGACAGCGCCTCGAGTTCCGTATATCTCAGCTTCACAAGACAGCCCCAGGAGGAACTAACAATGTCGTTCACAGCCGTTTTGACACCCGCAGAGGAGGGGGGCTTCGTCGCCTTCAATCCAGAGACCGGCACCACCACGCAAGGCGAAACCGTTCAAGAAGCGATTGCCAACTTGAAAGAGGCGACCACCCTGTACCTCGAGGAATTTCCGATGACGGTGACGGCACATCCGCTCGTCACAACCTTCGACATTGGACATGCCTAAATTTCCAGGTCTGTCTGGGCAAGACATGGTTCGCGCACTCGAGAAACTTGGTTTTATCATCGTTCGGCAGTCTAGAAGCCACATCATCATGCGCCGAGGTGTGGTTGGTTGCGTCGTGCCGAATCACAAAGAGGTCAAGGTCGGAACTGTAAACGGTGTTTTGCGACAGGCGGGGGTCTCCGCAGACGAATTTGCTCTGGCATTGCGCGGCTGAGATTGAGAATTCTCTCGGGGATAACAGATTCTCGAGCAGCAAGCATTGCTTTCGAGTAGTTGTGCGCGTTGTGACACGGGGGAGCAACATTTCGAGCAGCTCAGTCAAAGGGCTTACCGATGTTTGACCTCGGCTAAGGCGTTCCACTGTGCGTGGCGGATAGAGAAGCGCGAAGGATTCGCCCACCCCCTACATTGGCTACCGCTCGAGCCACGTCTCCAGAACTCATCAAGCGCCTTCGCTCAAGGAATAGCCTTACCCGCATGATGGAATTCCGCGACGATGACCTGATCGAATTCGCAGCCCACGGCGCTCGAGCCTTGCCTCAAACACAGATTCAGGGTTACGTCGAACACGACCGCGCGAGCATTTGGTACTCGAGTTTCGGTTCCGGGGAGCCAGTCGTTTTCCTACACGGCGGATTGGGCCACAGCGGAAACTGGGGCTATCAGGTTTCAGCGTTGGTGGAGCATGGCTATCAGGTGATCGTGATTGACAGCCGGGGGCACGGTCGCAGCACCAGGGACTCGAGACCGTACTCCTACGACCTCATGGCATCCGATGTGCTGGCGGTGCTGGACTCGTTAGGGATTGAACAAGCCAGTTTCGTCGGTTGGAGCGATGGTGCGGTCATCGCTCTGTCACTCGCCATGAACCATCCCGCTCGAGTCGCACGGGTGTTCTTTTTCGCCTGCAATGTGGACTCAGGCGGCACGAAAGACTTCGAGTTCACGCCCGTCGTGAGACGCTGCTTCGACCGGAACGTCGCGGATTACGCCCAGCTCTCAGCCACGCCAGACGACTTTGAGACGTTCGCCAGCGCCGTGGGTGAGATGCAGCGAACCCAGCCCAATTACAGCTCCAGTGACCTCGAGCGGGTTCGGGTTCCGGTGACGAGTGCGTTGAGTCAAAAGGACGAGTTCATTAAGCTGGAACACGCTCAGTATCTCGCGGCGACGATTCCCGGCGCGGTGTTCGTGGAATTACCTGATGTCAGTCACTTCGCGCCCGTGCAGCGACCGGAGAGATTCAATCAGGCAATTTTGGATTTTCTTGGCAGACCTGAACGCTAGCTCGAGTTTCATCGCGGATTGCCCAACTCGGGTGCCTGCCCTCGAGTTCTTGGCTGGCTGCAATCTCCGATTCGCCTTGTCAGGCTCGAGCGGCAGGACTCTGCTGAAGCTTGTCAGTTTCGGCTCTGCGTGTCCGCCGCATCACGTAGAGCGTCACCACAGAAATTAAAAGCCAGTACTGACAGCACGATCATCAAGCCCGGCGTCAGCAACCACGGGTGTTGCGTCAGGGCGCTGAAGCCCTCCTCGCGCACGGCGCTGAGTAGGATGCCCCAGCTTGTCATCGGCTCCTTGACGCCCAACCCCAGAAATGACAGGGCGCTTTCGCCAAGGATGTAACCGGGAATTGCCAGCGATGCGGTGATAATCAGGTAACTCGTCAGGTTCGGGACAATGTGCCGCAAGATAATGCGGAGGTCGCTCGCGCCCAAAGCTTTGGCAGCTTGGGTGTAATCAATTGATTTGGCGCTCAGCACCTGCCCGCGCACCACGCGGGCCAGTCCGGCCCAGCCGATGATGCTCAGCACCGCGACGATGCCCAGGTAGACGTAACTGCTGGGCCACGAGGCGGGGATGACGTAGGACAGCGCCAGCAGAATCGGTAGGCGCGGGAAGCTCAGCAGCACCTCAATTAATCGTTGAATCAGTAAGTCCACGATCCCGCCGTAATAGCCGCTGATGCCGCCCATGAAAATGCCGATGCTGAAACTGATCAGAATGCCGATGATGCCGACCGTCAAGGACACCTGCGCTCCGACCAGCGTCCTCGAGAACAGGCAGCGCCCCAGCTTGTCGGTCCCGAGCGGGAAGTAATAGCCGTTAGCGACGCCGAACAGGTGGACATTGGTCTTGAAGATCCCGAGCAGCTTGTACTCTTCGCCTTTGGTGAACAAGCGAATTGGTTCGGGAGCCTCACGGTTCTCCTTGTAGAGCTTCTGAAAGGTCACCGGATCTTTGGTGACGGTCATCGGATAGGTGAACGGGGCGCGCAGAGCACCGTTATAGAACAGGTAAATGCCTTGCGGCGGCTGGAATGGCGCGTCGAAGTGCTGAGTCTCGATGCTGTACGGACTGAAGAACCCGGCAAAGATCATCAGTGTGTACAACACGATTAGAATCCACAGTCCGACGACGCCCAAGCGGTTCCGCCGAAAGCGACGCACGGCCAGTTGCAACGGGCTGAGCGAAGCCTTGCGGGTTGTCTCCAAAGCTGGAACGGCGGCCACGGTCATAGGGTGTGTCCCCACTCGAGTCTGGAAGCTTTGACTCTTTCTTTCAAGCTTGGGGAATCCGTTTCACTCATAGCGAATCCTCGGGTCCACGGACGCCAGCGCGATATCGGCCAGCAGATTCCCAACCATCAGCATTAGTGCGCTCAACAGCAGAATCGTCATCACGACGTACTGATCCTTGGCCAGCAAACTGCTGTACAGAAAGGGTCCAATCGTCGGCAGGTTCATCACGACCGCGCCGATCAAGGTCCCGGACACCAGTTCTGAGAAGCTCAGACCGGCGCTCGAGATCAGCGGGTTCAAGGCGTTTCGGACCGCGTGCCGGTAAATCACGATCCGTTCGTTCAAGCCCTTGCTGCGAGCGGTTCGCACGTAATCCTGGGTCAGCACGTCCAGCGTGCTGGCGCGCATCTGGCGTTGCAGGCTGGCGATATGATTTAGCCCGAAGACGAGAATCGCGGGCCACAAGTGGTTCAGGTGATCCCAAAATTTGGCCCAGCTCCACGGCGCGTCAATGAACTCGTTGCTGAACAGCCCGCCAACGTTCGTGCCGCCCCAGCTCAAAATTAAGGAAAACAGCAGCAACCCCAGCAGAAAATCAGGAATCGCCAGCCCGATATACCCGAAGAAGCTGGCCACGCTGTCCACGATGCCGTTCTTCCGCACGGCCGTGAAGATCCCCAGCGGAATCGCCACGAGCCAACTGAATAGCAGCGACAACCCGGCCACCTCGAGGGTCCAGACCAGGTAATCGGCGATCAGTCCCGTCACGGGGCGGTTGTTGACGAACGAGTACCCGAAATCCAGTCGCGTCACGATGCCCCAGATCCAATTGCCGTACTGCACTAGTAACGGCTGATTCAGACCGTACTGAACTTTGATGCGCTCCACGGTTTCCGCCGAGAAACGCGGGTCTTCCAGGTACGCGTCTATGAAACTCGTGGGTTGCAACTGAATCACCATGAACGCCACGAACGACACCAGCAGCAGCGTTGGCAGGATGGTCAGGGCGCGTTTTAGCAGGAAGCTCAGCATAGGGCTTGCCCAGGAGCATACCGCAGGAGTTAACCGGCTATCCCTGCGGCGCGGGAAACTCGAGGCTGAGATGGGCCGGGGACGGATGCGAGACCTTGGAGGGTCGCCCCTCGAGTTTCAGTCGGGCGTGCGCCTCCGTCCACGACGGCAGGTCAGCCGATGCCTGCTCCCAACGCAGCATCGTCGCCTCGTCGCAGAGTTCAGCCAAGTGCGGCAGGGCCGCGCCGTGGGCGCTGGAGTTTCGGAAGGCTCGCATGGCAGCTTCACTCTGCCAGACGGTCGCGTTCCAGAAGGTCAAGTTGGCATCCTCTAGGAACGCGGCGTTCAGGCAACCGTCGGCGCGGCCCACCTGTTCGACGCTGCCCATCGCGTGCGGCCCGAAGGTCATCATGAACTCGGGGCTGCGGACGCGTAAACGGGCCACGACGACTAGGGGCATGGGAGAGCATACGTCGCCGAGCAGGGTGAGCGGGTGTCTTGGCTCGAGGGGAAGGGAATTGTAACTTTTCGTCGTCAGAGCGCTGTTCGCTCGAGATTGATGAAGGTCAGTGCGGGGTGTGACACGGGTTCTCGAGGAGCTACTACGCAGCGGATTGACGTTGTGATCGCCCCGGCTTCTTTAGGATGACACGAACAGGGCGAGCCGAAACCCGCCCTGTCTTAACTCGCGTTTGCTTTACCCTTCGCGGCGCTTGCCGAACCCGTGATCCTTGCGACGCCCGAAGCCGCGCGAATCGCTGTCGCCACTAGGTCTCGAGTCACCGCTGGGTCTCGATTCCCGGTTGAAGCTCGGACGGTCGCCACTGGGTCGGTCACCGCTGCCGCTCGGACGCGAATCGCGCCCGAAGCTGGGTCGTTCATTGCCGCCCCCGCGCGAGGTTTCGCTACGGAAACCGCTCGGGCGGGCCTCACGGTTGAAACTGGTGCGGTCGCCGCCGCGTGAATCGCGGTTGAAGCTCGGACGATCACTGCTGGGTCGGTCCCCACCGGGTCGGTCACTGCCGCCACGGGAGTCGCGCCCGAAGCTGGGACGCGAGTCACGGTCGCCTGAGCCACGGTTAAAGCCGCCGGGTCGCGCATCGCGGTTAAACGAGGAGCGTTCCCCGCCACCTCGAGGGTCACGGCTGAAGCTGGGACGGGCATCACGGTCACCGGAGCCACGGTTGAAGCCCGGTCGGTCACCGCCGCCGCTCCGTTCAAAGCGCGGGCGCTCCGAGGAGAACTCGCGGCGCGGACGATCCGAATCGCCGCGTGGTCGGAACTCGCGCGGGCTTTCGCCGTTCCGGGACTCACCGCCTGATTTCTCCAGCTTCTTTTCCAGCTTGCGAACGATGCTGGTCAGTTCCTCGATCCGAGCGGTCAGGACACCCAACTGAATCTCGATTCCGCTCACGGCCTCGGCGGGCAGACTGGCGGCCTCGTCGTCGTCCATGACCTCGTACTGCTCCTGCTCCGCATCGTCCGCCAGGGTGATCCCCTCGAGTTCCTCGGTGGCGGTTTCAATTGTGTCCTCTTGCAAATCCGTTTCGTCTGGGACGAGATCGGATTCGGTTTTCTTCTTGCGCGGCATGACAACCTTCTTTCTTCCCGCCCGGTCTGGGCGTAGCGCGCCATCATAGCCTAAATTCGTTGCTCCTGCCGCGAGCGGTTGACGGGAGCAGCAGACTCGAGGGGCGCGGGCAAAATCTCGATCCCAGCGCTGGGCTGGTACAGTACCTTAGAGTCGTTGCGGGTCACGAGGCGTTCCCTGACGGTCTGTCCGGTTCGGCGGTCGTGAACGACCTGATGCATTGTGTTGCGGCGATAAATCGCCCCGTCGGAGCGCCTGTAAAAGCAATGATCTCGTTCGACGATTTTGTAACTGTGTGGGTGGGTCGCGTTCGTCCAGAGTGCGCCTTGCAGGTGCGATGCACTCAGCCAGACGTGCAACCCGAGCGGGTGTGGTGTGGCGTTGCGTAGTCGTAGATCCACGTAGTTGTAGTACACGCTCGCGCCGCTTCCAAACGGCAGCACACGGCCCGAGTCGGGGAAAATATCCACCGAGTGATGGTGGTGTTCCAACACCTCGAGCGGGCTGTGGAGCGCCATCCAGTACAGCAAATTCGCAAGCTGGCACAGCCCGCCACCGATTCCTTGGGTCACAGTTCCGTCCTGAATTAACATGCCGCTCGTGAACCCGTGCGCGGCCGAGACCCTGCCGAGCAGTTTCCAAAAGCTCAGCACCTGACCCGGCTCGAGGCGCAGGTGGGTGAATTTTGGCACGGCGATTTGTAGATTGTGAATCTTGCCGTCCAGTAGCTGGGTTTCTCCGAGCTTACGGCGCAGCAAGGATTTGTGGCGCGAGAACACCGTGACCCGCTCCAGTGTCTCGGCGTCGTGCTGTAAGCGGTAGCGTGCGCCGCTCGTCTGATGGGTGCGCTCGAGAATTTTCAACTCCTCGATCGCCGGTTTCAGCGCCGGGAAACGCTTGGACAGAGGGGTGCGCGGCACGAGCAGATTTTAAGCCAGTCTGCGATCATTGCAGAGCTGTCACCTTTGAGGTTTTCAAACCCCCGCGATCCGTTCCGATTCCTGCCACAGGCGCTTCTGGGCAGCGACATCCTGGCTGGCGGGGCTGGGAAGGGCTGGGCGCTTGTTGTTAAAGTACGTGCCAGTCACGCCCTTCACCTCGTCGCTCGAGGCGAGGTACAGGCTCGTCTCAGCGCCCTGCTCCGGCGAGATCATCGCGGAGGGAATGAAACGCATGAGCTTGAATAGAAAGCCCCAGAAGCCTTTCGAGCCTTGCGCGAACCCGGTGGCGACGACACCGGGATGCAACGAGTTGGCGGTCACGTTGCCTCCCTCCAAGCGCCGCGCCAGTTCGTCGGTGAACATGATGTTCATCAGCTTGGACTTGCCGTAGACGTTCATGCCCGCGTAACGCTGACTTTGCAGGTCGTCAAAGTCCAACTTGCCAAACCGATGCGCCTCGCTCGAGACATTGACCACCCGGCCGCCTGGGGCCGCCTCGAGGTTGGGGAGCAGCAGCCTCGTCAGCAGGAAGTAACTCATGTGGTTCAGCGCGAAGGTCATTTCCAGGTTCTCTTTCGTCACCCGGCGCTCGGTGAAGATCGCGCCCGCGTTATTGACCAGCACGTCCAGCGCGTCAATCCGGGATTTGATCTGATCCGCCAGTCGGCGCGTCTCTGACATCAGTGACAGGTCTGCCAACAGCAGTTCGACCGCCTCGTTGCCGCTTCCCGCTTTGATCTCAGCCAGGGCTGCCTGCCCCTTCTGGGGGTCGCGCCCGACGATCAAGACCCGAGCGCCCTGCCGCGCCAGCTCCAGCGCCGTGATCTTGCCGATGCCGTTCGTCGCGCCCGTGACGAGGACCGTCCTAGCGTTCATGGTTTAACCCGTTCATGGCTCAGCCTACCCTCTGGGAGCCGTCAGGGCTGTATGGCGCAGTTGGGCGAATGAGGATGGGAGCCTGACAGGTCGGACACGGTAGGCTTTGAGCGTGACTCGAGCTTCCAATCGCGCCGCCTCGAACCGCACGCTGGGACTGAGCCTGCTGGTCCTCGTCACGGTGCTCTGGGGGACGACCTTTCCGATTGTCAAAAGCGTTGTAGGGAGCGTCTCACCCGCCGTGCTCGTTGCCGCCCGCTTTCTGATCGCGGCGCTGGTGCTGCTGCCGTGGCTGCGGCAGGCTCCCCGCCGCCTCTGGCTCGAGGGTGGGTTGCTGGGAACCGTTTTATTCTTGAGTTACTGGACGCAGGTCGTCGGGTTGACAACGGTCTCGAGCGGGCGGGCAGCTTTTATCACGGGCTTAAACGTGATTCTCGTGCCGCTGATGCTGCCCTTTTTGGGAAAACGCGTCCCGTGGACGGCTTTCGTCGCGGCGGCTGTGGCGCTGGCGGGGATCGGGCTGATGTCGCTGAACGGATTGAAACTCGAGGTGTCCGTCGGTGACCTGTGGGTGCTGGGTTGCGCCTTGACGTATGCGGCCTACATCGTCATGGTGGATCGGATCGCCGCCCGCTACGACTCGCTGCCGCTGGCGGCCGTTCAAGTCGCCGTGGTCTGCCTGTTGGGGCTGATCTTCGCCGCGCCGGAACTGGCGGGCGGCGCGAATCTCAAAGGGCTGCTGCGGTTCTGGCCGCAGGTTCTGTTCCTGGGTTTGCTGGCCACGGCCCTGACGACGCTGCTGCAAGCCTGGGCGCAACGCTTCGTGGCCGCGTTTCAAACCGCTGTCGTCTACGCCCTCGAGCCAGTCTGGGCGGCTGTGTTCTCGTACCTGTGGTTGCGCGAGGGGCTGAACCTGCAAGGGTTCATCGGGGCGGGGTTGATCCTGCTGGCGATGATCCTGTGCCAGTTCGATCCTGGGACCGCGAAACCTGAGGCGACCGTAGGGGAGCATGTTTGAAGCGCTTCTGAAGTCGCGCCCCAAAGTCAGGGCATCAGACTCCCGAAGCGGCCAAGCGTGTGTCAAACTCTCCCGCAATGACGCTTCAGCCGTGCAGCACCCATCACAGTCCTTTGAGCCAGGTTCTCCTGAGCTTGACGCTCTCGAAATCTCGCCGCTCGAGACCACAGACTGCCACAAAGAGAACCTGCCCGTGAACGAACCGTCGGCAACCTCGAGTCTGACGTTTCTGGGGAGCGGCGATTCGCAGGGTGTGCCGCGCTGGTGGTGCGATTGCGCTGTTTGCGGTGAAGCTAGAACCGCGACAGCCAGAAGCCCAGTCGGGCTGAACGCCCGCACCCGCCCCAGCCTGATCCTCGAGACAGGCGAGGGTCGCGTGTTGGTGGATGCCGCGCCAGAGTTTCGGTTGCAGGCCGTAGCAGCGGGTTTGCGCTCCGTGGGAGCGGTACTGGTCACGCACGCTCACAACGATCACGTGCTCGGGCTGGGGGATGTGCTGGACTGGTTGCGTCACACCGGCACAGACGCTCAGATTCACGCCCCGGAACCCGTCATGCCGCAGTTGCGAGCGCGCTTTCCTTACGCCTTCACGGGTCGGTACAAGAGTCGCTTCCAACCAGTTCCGCCCCAAATTTTCGTCTGGCAGGTGCGCGCCTTTGAGGTCCCGCACGGCTTCAACGGTACCTCCTTCGCCTACCGCTTTGAGCGGCACGGCCGGGCGCTGGTGTATTGCTCAGACGCGATTGGCATTTCGGAGGACTTACTTGAGGCAGAGTTCACGGGTCTCGAGGTGTTGATTCTGGGCGCGAGCTTCTGGGACGAATCGGCTGCTCCCTATCAGAATCGCAGCGTGTACGACGTGCGGGAAGCCCTCGGGGTGATTGAACGGGTCGCACCGCGCCGGGCGCTGCTGACGCACCTGGGACACGACGTGGATATCCGACGGGAATCGGAATTGCCAGCGGGCGTGCGTTTGGCTCGAGACGGGTTGCGGCTGGAACTCTGGTGAAGGGCGGAAACGCCCGCACGAACTAGGCTGGGGATGACATCAAGGCAGAATCTGAATCGCGTCGGCCGTGTTGACAATCACCTCGAAGTAATCTTCGTAAAGCTGCACGCGACCCTGAATTCGCACGCGTTTCCCCTCGTAAGCTTGCGGAAAAGGTTGTACCAGCGCGTCGTAGAGGCGCGGAAAGATCACGGCCCTGGGCGCGGCCGAATCGTTGGAACCGAACTTCAGGAAGCTGACGGCGCTGCGCTGCTCCACCGTCGTCACCACGCCTTCGAAGCTCCCGGTACGCCCGAGGTACTGACTCATTTGCAGCGCCTCGTACACCCCCTCGAGCGGGGGCAACAGAAACGGGTTGGTGTCACTGCCAGAGTTCAAATCCGTCTCGAGCTGCGCGGTTAACTGGTTCACGACATCGTTGTCGTCCAGCACGACCGCCAGTTCGCGGTTGCTGTTGATGCTGTTCCCGGTCAGGTTGATGCTGCCGATCATCGCGCGGGCCTCGTCTGCGACCATCACCTTGGCGTGAACGTAATGGCTCAGCAGGTAGCGCACGCTCACCCCAGCTTTGGAGAGCCGCTCGAGGCCCGCGATACCACCGCTCTCGGTCAAGTCCTTCGGGCTGGTCACGAAGCTGATCTGAATGCCGCGCTCGTGGGCGGCAGTCAGTTCGCGCAATGTTTCCTCGTCGCTGGCGTCCTGATGCTCCAAGCGCAAACTGGTCTTGGCACTGCGAATGAAGCGCACGATCTGTTCCCGAGCGTTGCCGCGCACCAAGCCGTTCGCCAGCGTGACACTCGGACTCCAAACGAGTTTCGCGTCGCGCAGGTCTATCTCCTGGCCCGCCCAGTCGGCATCGAAGACCCTGGCAATCTCTGTCACTTGGGCTGGGTCGTCCAGCATCACGCCGTACTCGCGGTTGCTGGAAAAGCTCGAGCCGGTCAGGTTGCTGGTGCTGACGAACGCCGCGCGGTTATCAAAAACGAACGATTTCTCGTGGGTGAAGACGAAGCGAAACGGCTTGGTGAACTGCACGTTCAACCCGGCGTCTTTCAGCTTCAAAAAAATTTGCGTGTTGACGCCTGCCGTGCAACACGGCTCTTTCTCCAGGAGAACCTTCACGTCCACGCCGCGTTTCGTCGCCGCGACCAGGGCATCAATCACGTCCTGCCGGGAATCGGTGAACAGGTAAATCTTTAGCCTGACGCTGGTCTGTGCCGCCCGAATTGCCGTCAGAATCGGCTGGATGCCATCTCTGGGTTGAACGAATAGTTGCGGCGCGGCCAGACTCGATGAAGGTAGGCAGGCTGGGAGTAAGAGCGCCAGGGACAGGGTTAAGCAACGCCACCAGAGGTTCACAGGGTTGAGTTTACCCACGGACCTGAGACCTCGAGCAAGGGTCTCGTGAAAGCTCAAAAGAACGTCCCGTTGAATGGTCTGCACGAGTTATCTCGAGCGGCGGGAGGCGAAGCGCCGTTCGTCCGGCCGCAGCTCGAGAACAACCGTCACGTCGCAAACACGGAGGCTCGAGGTCTCCCATCGTTGGCGTCTCGAGCGGGTCGTGACGCGATTGGGCGTTGGCGTGTCGGCCGGGCGTAGCACGTTACATCTCTACGGGAAGACCGGTTCTCTGTAGGGGCAAATCTCGTATTCGCTCTGGGAACGCGTTTTAGAACGTGTCTACCAGCCCGTGAAAGCGCGTATCACGCCCGTCTCACGGCGGTGTGACGGCGGGTCATTACAGTCAAGCTCAGTCAGCGAATTTCAGCTACTGAGTTCGGCATGGTCAGCTTACCGTTTTGAGGCAATAGAATGCGTCTGTGACGCAAACGTAGGCTAGCCGAAGCTTGCCTTTATCAGTAGCGCACCGGAAAGGATTGAATATGCTCGAGCGTGTCAGACTCCAACCCGCCGCCGGTCAGATCGAACGCGAGATGCCAACCCTGGCGGAACCCGTGCCTCACCAGCCGCAACCCTGGCCCGGAGCGCGGTTCGAGGGAGACGCGACCCCCACCGGCACTGGGTCGTTTCGAGTCCCGAAGATCGGCGCGAGAAGCGCTGGTTGTAGAAAAACCTTCTGGCTGGAGAATTTCAGAACCCTCGAGTCGTCGGGCGCGGATTTGCGATACTGCGAGCGTGAACATCCGCGCCGCCACCGCTGCCGATTTTGCGCGAATTGTTTTGATTCGCAATGCCGTCTGGCCCGAGTACCCGCTGGGAAAAGCCGACCTGGTGCGGTTCGATGAATTCTTCCCAGCGTGTCAACGCTTTGTTTTAGAGCAAGACGGCGCGATCCTGGCGCACGCCCTGATAGACCCGCAGCCTGGAAATGAGGGCGCGAAAATAGAGTTGGATGTACTGCCCGAGGCTCAAGGGTCAGGGGATGGGGACGGCCTTCGCTCGGTGGCTCGAGCCGTACTGGAGGTTTTACCCGCGTCTCACGGCAGTCCGTCACCCGAGGGACATTCGAGCGGGCGCTCGGGTTCGCCACAGCTCGAGGCCTTCCGTGAAGTCAGCCGTTCCTGGCATCAGGTGTTGGAGCCGGAACGGTTTGACGGTTCCAGGTTCGCGGGGCTGGAATCATCGCTCGCGGCGCACGGCTATAGCCTGCACGCCTATCCAGAGATTGCCGACCCCGAAAAGCTGTACGCCCTGTACGGGGTCACCTCGCGCGATGTCCCCGGAGCCACCGCGCTGCCAGACTTCGAGGAGTACCGCCAGCGCGTCCTGGAGAACGCCTCCACCCGCCTCGAGGCTCACTTCATTGCCGTTCATGACGCACAGTGGGTCGCGTACACCGGCACGCGAACACGGGCGCAGGACCGTCCGCTCGAGTGGCACACGGGCATGACCGGCGTGCTGCGCGAACACCGGGGTCACGGTTTGGCGGTGGCACTGAAACTGCGCCTGATCGAACTGGCGCGCGCGACCGGGATTCTGGAGTTGCACACCAACAACGACAGCCTGAACGCGCCGATGCTCGGCGTCAATCGTCGCCTTGGGTATCAGCGCGTCTCGGGGACGGTTTACTTTGAGCGCGTGCAGCTCGAACCTATCCAGCTCGAAAGGTAATGAACTCGAGCGGCTTGAACAGATTTTCGCCGGGACACAAAATGTTCAATATCCGATTGTGCGCTTCCACTAAGGGACGAAGCACGCTTCACCCTCGAGGTTGCCCTCGGGGGTTCGCAGTCTATCCAGGCGTGAACGCTCTAAAAACCGCTTGGGTTGCCGCAACTTGAGCTGGCAGATAGGCGATCAGAGCCGCCCTCGAGCCTGCGACGCGACTCCCGTCAGTCGTGCCAGACCCTGCTGCGCTGCGTCACACAGCGAGTCTCGCCGCAACACCTCGCGCAACACCCGAATCGCCTCTGGGGTGTCGCCCCCCTCGAGTCGAGCCGCCAGTTGCAAGCCCAACGCCACGCCGCGCTCCTGGGCGTGCAGGCGCTCCCAGACCGCCCATTCGCTCTGACAGAGCGGCATGAATTCGGCGCGGCTGGTCTCAAAAGCGTGCGTCAGTGCGCCGGGATCGTCACACTTCAGGGCTTCTTCCAAATCGTCCAAGTCGGTGTGCAAGCTGAGGCGCGGGTGCAAACGGTACAGCCCGTTCTCGAACGGCAACGGGTTGAAGTCCAGACTGGCGGTGCGCAGGTTGGCACGCAGTTGTCGCACGGCGACCTTGAAATACTCCAGGTGTCGTGGGTCGTTAGTTCCGTCCCAGAGGGCATCCACCAGCGCCTCGCGGCTCTGCGGACCGCGCAACACCAGCAGCACCAGCAGTTCCAGCGATTTGCTGAGCGCCACCCGGAGCGGCTTAGCGTTCAGGCTAGCCTGGGGTTCACCGAGGGTTTGCACACGCAGCTTGAACTCGGCCGCGAATGCCAAGGCGGTCCGTAGCCACCCGGAAAGCCGTTCCTCCGCCCAACCTCGAGCCAGCAGCTCGCGGTACAGGCTTTCCACGACCCGTAGATCGGGTTTCAGGACGGTTAGCTCCAAGTCGTCCAGGTCGCGCTGCAACGCCTGGACTGGCGGCCGGGTCAGGTTGGTCTCGCCCAGCGCCAACCACGCCAGATAAACCTCAGCTCGCAGACAATACTCCGGCTCGTCGGGATCAACCACGCCCCCCAGGGCAATCCTGGCAGCGGACAGGTCACCGCGTACCAGACGAATCAGCCCCTCGAGGAATAGGGCCTGCTGTGTGAACGCCTCGCACTCTGAGTCCGGCACGCGTCCCACGACCATTCGCAAATCCTCTAAGGTCGGTGCGTCCCTGGGCGCGGTGCGCTCCAAAGCCTCCAGAACCCGGCACTCTAATAAACGCAAGCCGCTGTAAACCCACGGCAGGCGCGCCTCCAACCGCTCGGCTTCCAGGGCGGCCTGCCCGTAGTCGGGTGCGGCACTCGCCAGATTGCCCTGCCAGAAAGCGATCTCGGCACGGTGGTGGAGGAAGATCATCGCGGGTAATCCGGGGTTGGTGCGCGCCAGCTCGAAACCGCGCCGCAACTGCCCGCTCGCCGTTTCCACCCGCAAGCGCCGCAGGTTGAAATCAATTAATTTGGAGAGCGGCGTCAGCGCCCTGTTGTGCAAACCGTTCGCCTCGAGCACCGTGTAGGCGCGCTCGGCCGCGGCGTAGGCGCGATCCTCCGCGCCCATCAGCCCAAAGATGGTTCCTGCGTGGCTGAGCGCTCGCGCCAGCAGGACTGGCTCGTGATGCCGCTCTGCCCAGGCGCTGACGGTTTCCGCTAACTGCAACGACCCGGCCAGATCACCGTGAACCCTGGCGTTGATGGCCTGCAAGAGCTGTAACTCGGTCTGTTCAGGCTCCTCGAGCTGCGCCTGGGTTTGGGTGACCGTCAGGAGTTCCGCCAGCGCCTCGTACTGACCGCCGCGTTGCAGCAGGAACGCTAGCCCGCTGACGCCCCAGAAGCGCGTCGGATAATCGGCTCGCAACTGCCGCAGGACCCGCTCAGCCTCCGCGACCCGCCCGGTTTCCAGTAGGGAACGCCCCCAGACCTCGAGCAGGCGCGGCGTGAACTGCGTTTCGGGCAGTGAGGCCAGCAGGTCGTGGCTCAGCTCGTAGGCCTCGCGGCGGGCGTACTCGAGCGCGACCCCCTCGGCGATCTGCACGGCCCGCGTCAGATCGCGTCCGGCTCTGGCGTGACGCAGGGCGCGCAACCCGTCACCGTCGCGCCAGGCCAGCTCGGCGGCGCTGCGATGCAGGCGTTCGTGCCACGGCGGGTCGTGGCGCAACTCGTCTTCCAGCACCGAGAGCAGCAACCCGTGCGGTCGGAAGTTACCGCCACCGAGCGGGGTCAGCGGCAGGCCCGCCGCGCGGGCCGTCTCGAGCCAGCGAGCGGGCAGGGCGCAGCCGACCGACGTTGCCCCGGCGTGACTCCAGGGGTCCAGCACCACCGCCCGTGGCAGCGCCGCCCGAAGCGTTTCCGGCAGGCCGCGCAGGACCTCGAGGATCAGATCCTCCGGTTTCAGGCTGCCCGCACCGTGCGCGGCCGCCAGGGCGATTCCGGCTGGCCAGCCCTCGAGTCTCGCCTGCAAGACCTCCGACCGCTCCTCGGTTCCAACTGATTGCAGCAAAAACTGCCGCGTCTCAGACGGGCTGAACCGCAACTCCTGCACCTCCCAGACCTCGGCGAGGCCTTGGCTGACGAACCGGGCCAGCGGCAGCGCCTCGAGGTCGCGGGCACACAGCAAGACGCGGTGACCCTCCTCGAGCTGCTCCAGCAACTGTTCCAACATCTGCGCACTCGGCGGGCTGAGCCGTTCCAACCCATCAAACACGAGCAGCGCGTTGAACTCTAAAGCGTTCAACCGCGCGGCCAACCCAGGCGAGGTCGGCTCCTCGGGTGCGTTCTCTGTTGTTTCCTCTTGCAGTCCCTCGAGCCGGGCGATCCCCGCTGCCACCCGCCGCGCCCAGACCCACGGTTTGGCATCGTCCTCCTCGGCGTTGATCCACAGTACCCGTCGGTGAACAGCCGCGAACTGGGCCGCCAGCGTGGTCTTGCCGTACCCGGCTGGGGCGATGAGCGCCGTGATCGGCGCGGCGCTGGTGGATAGGTGCGCCAGTAACGCCTCGCGCTGCACCTCGAGCCGCAAACGCCTGGGACGCTCGAAACCGTTGCGCTCGAGACCTTGCTGCACGAGTCTCTCCCGCTCGAGATTCCCTTCGGGGCGTGTTCCTGATCGGGCCGCTCGCACGAGGCGATTTTAAGGTGATTCCCTGTGGATTCCCTAGGGGTGGCCTAGATTGGCTCGCGTGAAAAAGACGATTGGATTGATGGTCGGCGTGTCAGCCGTGGGTCTGCTCTCGAGCCTGCCGCTGGCCGCCAACACCGCCCTGCCTGCGATGGTGAATTGCACCAAGAGCGCCAGCGACCCGCACTGCAAGGACCCGACGCCAGAGAGCGCTGGGAGCGTCGGCGCTGGACCAGCCTTCTTTCAGACCAGGGGCTTCGATCAGATTCGCAACGGGTTCGTGCGTGACGGAAAGCTTTTTCTGGCCGTGGAAATCGGCGGGCAGCAGGACAGCTCCGGTGGCATCTACGAGGTCAACCTAGCGAACGGCAACCGCCGCGTCGTCTCCGGACTCGTCAACGCCAGCCAGGACGAGGTGGGCGGGCGCATGGCGGGCAGTCCGGCCGCCGATTACAACCTTGGGAATGTTAGAGACGTGAAACCCCTGCCGAACGGCCATCTGGCGGCCCTGGTCAACAAGGGAACCCAGGAGCGGGTCGAAATCCTCGAGATTGACCCGAAGAGCGGTGACCGCCGCCTCATTTGGGCGCACACCCAGAACCGCGACACGAACGTGCGCGACACGCTGGAGAAACAACTCAGCGCCGCCACCTACTGCAAGGTTCCCGGCGACGACCGGAAAGCCGTCCCGGAAACCTTCAGCTTCGGCGTGGACGCGGCTAGCAACTTCTACCTGCTCAGTAACAACAACCCGGACGGCACGGGCATGGGCCTGTTCAAAGTGGACTCGAGCAACACCTGCACGCTGATAAGCGGCTGGCTCAACACTGGGGCGGCCCTGGTCGGCAAGGGCTACAAGCAGGTCACGACCTCCGGCGATGTCATGCGCCCTTCGCTGCTGTCCGGCGACACGTTTTACTACGTGTCCGGTCCCAACCCGGAGGGCTGGGCGCTCGTCGGCATCAACCTGAAGTCCGGTGACCGCAAATTGATTTCTCTGAAGGGTGCGACTGCCTCGAGCGGTGCGGGCAAGGGTGACGTGGAACTCGGGCAGTACGGTCTGGCGCTCGGATCGGACGGCTTCTTTTACTCGTCTGGGCTGGACCGCGACTTCGGTGTCGTCAAAGTGGACCTGAAGACCGGGAATCGCAGCCTGCTGCGCGCCAAGGCGGGTCCGCTCTCCAAGGGTATCGGCGACGAGCAGTACGTCTTCACCGTGCCGGACTCACCGATTCTGATTGTGGCTCGCGGCAAGGCACTCTACCAGTTCAACCCTGCGACCGGCATGAGCAACCTGCTGAGCTACTGAGGTCACTGATCGGCGCGTGTTCAGCGTAGCGAACAGCGAACCAAAACCTTGTCTGGGACATGGGATGGCCTTCAGCGCGGTCCGAATCAATAGGTACAAGCCATCCCGTGTGGCTCGAGGTTGAAGGCTGGAGGTCCTCGAGCTGAACGTTTTTTGGCGCACCCCATCATCGGGGTGCGCTTCGCTGGATACGCCTCGAGTCTACTACTGATAACGGCACGATTCGGCTACCTAGCTCATGCGTCACAGACGCACTATATTGCCTTAAAACGTTAACCTGAACATGCCGAACTCAGTAATAGGCGAGTTCCTCGAACGATTCTTTTAGCCCCCGCCCGCCTCACGGTAAGCTGAGCGTACCCATGAATCCCGAAACCCGCATCCTCGAGTTACGTCAACGCATCGAGCGCGCCAACAAGCTCTACTACGAGCAGGACGCCCCGGAGATCAGCGACGTGGAGTGGGACGCGCTGATGTTTGAACTGAAAAGGTTGGAATCCGAACACCCGGAGCTGCTAACCCCCGACAGTCCCAGCCAGCGGGTCGGGGCGGCAGTCGCCACGCAGAGCAGCTTCGCCGCCGTGCGCCACCCGACGCCGCTGATGAGCCTGGATAACGCCTTCAACGACGCTGACCTGCAAGGCTTCGAGGACAAGCTTAACAACGTCATGGGCGTCAAGGGCGTGACCCGGCAGTACACCTGCGAGCTGAAAATTGACGGCTTGTCCATCAACCTGCTGTATCAAAACGGAAAATTGCAATGGGCCGCGACTCGAGGTGACGGCGAAACCGGCGAGGACGTGACCCAGAACGTGCTGACGATCTCTGAGATTCCGCGCGAGTTGCCAGAAGCCCTGAACCTAGAGGTGCGCGGCGAGGTCTACCTGAGCCGTGCCGAGTTCGCCCGAATCAACGCTGAATTGGAAGAAAACGGGGGACAGCCGTTCAAGAACCCGCGCAACGCAGCCGCCGGGACGCTCCGCCAGAAGGACGTTTCGATCACCGCCGAGCGCAACCTGAAAGCCTACCTCTACGCGGTCGGTTCGCATCGCGGCTTGCCGGTGAAGACCCAGGCAGAACTCTTGGAGTATCTGTCAGGGCTGGGTTTTCCGATCTCCAAGGATTACGCCGTGGTGGAGGGCGTGACGGGCATCGAGGACTATCACCACCGCATGACGCACGACCGCGCCAATCTGGAATTCGATGCTGACGGCACGGTCGCCAAGGTCAATGATCTGAACTTGCAGGACGAACTGGGTTTGACCTCACGGGCCCCGCGTTGGGCGATTGCCTATAAGTTCCCCGCCGAGGAGGTCGTGACGACGCTGACGGCTATCACCGTGCAGGTCGGACGGACCGGCAAGATCACGCCTGTCGCGGAACTCGAGCCGCGCCTGTTGGAGGGATCGGTCGTGTCCCGCGCCACGCTGCACAACCAGGATTTCATTCAGAACTTGGGCTTGCGCGTCTCCGACCGCGTGGTGCTGCGAAAGGCGGGCGGGGTAATCCCGGAAATCATGCGTGTGGTCGTGGAGGAACGCCCCGAAGGAGCCGTCGAATGGACGTTCCCGACCGACTGCCCGGAGTGCGGGACAGCACTTGTCAAAGACGGCGCGCATCACTTCTGCCCGAACGATGCCTGCGCCGCCAAGGAGTTCGAGCGCATCCGCCATTTCGTCTCGAGGGACGCGCTGGACATTTCCGGCCTGGGTGACGAACGCATCCGCCAGTTGCAGCGAGCGGGCCTGATCCACGATGCTGCCGACCTGTATCAGCTCGAGCCTGACAAGATCGCGGCCCTGGACCGGATGGGGGAGAAGAGCGCCCAGAACTTGCTGACACAAATTGAGGCCAGCAAATCGCAATCGCTGGCTCGGCTGATCTATGGGTTGGGGGTCTCACATGTTGGCGAAAAGGTATCCAGCTTGTTGGAGCGCCAGTTCCCTGACCTGGAGGCTGTTCTGGCTGCCACGCCCGATGACCTCTCCGGCATTTCCGGCATGGGCCCGATGCTGGTAGATGCCGTTATCAACGGCTTGAAGCTCCCTCGAGTCGCGGCCCTGATCGAGCGTCTGAAAGCGGCGGGCTTGAACACCCGCTCCAACGCCGAACCGATCGGGACGCAACTGGCAGGTCTCAGCTTCGTCATCACCGGCTCGCTGTCGAAGCCCAGGGACGAGTTGCAATCGCGCCTGGAGAAATTGGGGGCGCGGGTCACGGGCAGCGTCACCAAAAAAACCAGCTATCTGATCGCCGGAGAGAACGCGGGCAGTAAATTGGAAAAGGCGACCGACCTGAAAGTCGCCGTGTTGGACGAGGCTGGGCTGGAAACACTGTTGCTTGAAAAAGGCGTCTGAGCCTTCAACGCCAATAAAACTCGAGCGGGCTGAGATCCACTCCCGCTCGGGTTACTGCCGACGAACTCAGCGCTTGGTGGGGCTGGTCAGCACACCGGTCCGGTTCTCGTCGGTCGTGACTAGGTACGGCAGGTTCGTCTGCCAGTACTTGCCGCTGGCCGGGTCAAACCAGTAGACGTACTCGCCGCCCGGTGAGGTTCCATTTTCGGCTCGAGTCACCTTGCCGCGCACCTCACCCCGGAACACTTCTGCCCCACTCAGGCTGTACAGGATGATGTAATGCTTGGAGTTGGAAAGGTTCAAGACATCTCGCCCGAGGTTGTTCTGCTGCTCGGCACTGCACGCCGCGAACACGAGCGCCAGCGCGCCACCGATCAACCAGTTTCGTAATTTCATAATTCCTCCTAGGAGACCCACTCTAGCCTGTCTTACGCTAGCAGTCCCCGGAAGGTTCCGGTTGAGTCGCGGCTGAACGTCCACCCCCCACGGCGCACCTTAGAGCCTCGCCACCGGTTTCCCTGCCATTCGTGAAAATTGCGGAAACTCGAGCGTCAGGCATGGATGGGCTTGCGATTCAACGCTCAACGCCGCGCTTGGAAGGGTTCATAGTGGAGTCCTGACCGCAACTCAAGCACCCGTGACCGCCACTGACTCCCGACCTGAATCGTGGGCCACTCGGGATCGAAGGTCAGGTTCTCGAGGTCTGCGTCACCGCGAAGCAGGAACGTGTCCTCGATTTTCGCGCCCGGCACAGACGGGTTCCAGGCGAGCGCCATGCTCGTCTCCAATGATTCAAGTGCGTCCGGGAGGTCTCCGCCAACCCCGGATGGTGCTGAATTCATCGGGAAAACCGTGATCGGCGTAGGCGCGGTGCAGCGTGTCGTACATCTGCGCTAGGGTTGCGCCAAACGTATCGCCTCGGTCATCGCGGCCGCCGCCAGCCGCCCGACCTCCGGGAAGCGTTCGGTCTCGCCAGGGCACAGCACGCGCCTCGCTTCAGGAAGGGCAGTCGGAAGCATCGCTTCGTCTAACAGCGGGAGATCGGAGGCCGTGCGCCTCTCTTGCGTCAGATCGCGGACGAAGACTGCGCGTTGTCTGACCTGGAACCACGGAAAAAACACCGTCTCGAAGCAGTCGGGTGGCAACTCCTCACACTCACACTCGAGCCGCGTCGCCTCGATGTTACCGTCGCCCGGTCAGCGGTGACGCAGGTCTCGGCGATGCCGCGCTCGGCTCCCATCGGAATCCGACTCGAGCCGCCCGCCGTCAACCACGTGAACCACGGGCTGCCGCGAAACACGGCCGCGCCTAAGTTGTGCCGCGCCATAATCTGCCGGACGAGACTGAGTTTCTGCTGCACTTCCTGATGGTGGCTGACCATATGCGTTCCTTTGCGCCCAAAGGCGAGAATGACGAGCCAAGCCACAACAAGCCGTCAGGCTCGAGGTGAAAGGGGAGAAGATTCTAGAAGGCTTATTGATTCGCGTCGCCCGCGCTGAAAACTGTCCCCTGTTCCAGACAGGGTTTCGGTTCGCGTCTTGTCAAGCTGAACACGCGCGGATCAGTAGGGTTTTCGCGTGCGCCGATTCTGGGCGATCACGACCAGCATCAGAAAGAAGCCGCGAATCACCGACTGCCAGTAGGCGGACAGGGAAATCAAGCCCTTGCCGTTCTCAAAGTTCAGCACGTTAAAAATCAGTCCCAGCAGCATCGCCCCGGCGAGCGTGCCGCCGACGGTTCCCAATCCGCCCGTCAGCAGCGTGCCGCCGACGACCACCGAGGCGATCGCGGAGAGTTCCCAGCCCAATCCTTCCGTGGGTTGACCCGCCCCGAACTGTGCGGCCAGAATTACCCCGGCCAGCCCCGCCAGCCCCCCGGAGAGCGTGTAGACCAGGAGTTTGATCGTGTTGACCGGCAGTCCCATCAGGCGCGTGGCCTCCTCGTTCCCGCCGAGCGCCAGCACGTGCCGCCCGAAGCGGGTGTGCGAGAGCATCAGCGCCCCAAGTACAAAAGCGACCACCATGATGATGCCCGGAACCGGCAAGCCCAGAAAATCGCCCTGCCCAATGGTGATGAACCCGCCCTCGGTTGCCACCGAGACCGATTGATTCCCGGCGAAGATCAGCGCTAACCCTCGAGCCGCGAGCAGCATGGCGAGCGTTGCGATAAACGGCAGAATCCCCAGGCGGGTCACGACCAGCCCATTGACCAGCCCGACTAGCGTCCCTGCCAGCACCGGCACGAGCAGCGGTAAAATCCACCCGGTCGGACTGAGCAGCGCGGCGATCACGCTGCTGAGCGCCACGACGCTGCCCACCGAGAGGTCTATCCCGCCCGTCATGATGACGAAGGCCATGCCCAGCGAGATCAGCGCGAACATGGAGTTGTACCGGACCACAGAGGAGATGTTGTAAGCGCTGAGAAACCCCTCGTAACGAAGCGCACCGAAAACGACGAGCAATCCCAGCGCCACCAGCACGCCCTGACGGGACAGGAAATGCAGCACTCGAGCGGCGAGGGTGGGAGCCGGTTGTCGGTTCGTGGCGACGGTCATGGTGTCCTCAGGGGTAATTCTCGAGCGGGTGATGTCAGGCGCGGCGGGTGGTGCGTTGGATGTACACGGCCGCCACGATGATGGCGGCCTTGACGACGAGCGCGGCGGCGTCCGGCACGCCCTTAGCGAGCAACGTGTACCGGATCAGTTGAATGATGAGCGCCCCCAGCAGGGTTCCAACGATGTTCGCCCGGCCACCGCCCAGCGGCGTGCCACCGACGGCCACGGCGGCAATCGCGTCCAGTTCCATGTTCAAGCCAACCTGGTTGGCATCCGAGGACGAGTTGATAGCGATCACGACCAGCCCGGCCACGCCGGACAGCAACCCGGAGATGGCATACACCGCCAGTTTGACCTGAGCCACCGGAACGCCCGCCAGCCGGGCCGCCGCCTCGTTGCCACCGACCGACAGCAGGTAACGCCCGAAGACCGTGGCGCGCACGATCCAGGTGAACAGAATCACAATCAAGACCATCAGGATGACCTGGACCGGAAGCCCGAGTGGTCGCCCCAGTCCGATCGCCTGGAAGGCTTCATTGCGAAAACTTTGCAGGTTGCCGTTGGTCATGACCTGGGCAATGCCGCGCCCGGCGATGAACAAGACCAACGTGGCGATGATCGGTTGAATCCCGAAGCGAGTAATGAGCGTCCCGTTGAACAACCCGAACGCGCCCGCCGCCAGCACCGGCAACAGAAACGCCAGCCCAACCCCGAGCGCTGGACTCGAGAATGGGGGGTTCAGGAACAGCATCGGTGCGAGTGCCCCAGAGATCGCCATGAGCGATCCGACCGAGAGGTCAATCCCGCCCGTGGCAATCACCAGTGTCATGCCAACCGCGACGATCACGATTGTGGCCACCTGGGTCAGGTTGACGTTCAGCGTTTGCAAAGTGGCGAAATTCGGTGTGAACACCAGATTAAACGCTAGCAGCGCCACCAGGGCCGCCAATGACCCCAGGATCGGATTAGCGCGGCGCGGCGTCCCCGGTTGTTGTTGCGGCGGCACGGGCGCGTCCTGCCGGGTCGTGTCAGACATGGGGTGTCTCACCCTGATTTGACCCGCTCTGATTTGACCCGCTCTGATCTAGTCTAGCCTGGCTCGAGGCTGCGGTTCCGCCCGCCATCGCGGCCATGATCGCGTTCTGGGATTGCCCGTCTCCGCGCAGCTCAGCGACGCTCTCACCATCGCGCAGCACGATCACGCGGTCGCAACCCTCCGACAGCTCCTCGAGTTCGGACGAGATCATCAGCACGCCCAGTCCGTCACGGGCTAGCTCTTCGATCAGGGACTGAATCTCGCCCTTCGCGCCGACATCAATCCCTCGAGTCGGTTCGTCCAGAATCAACAGTTCCGGGTTCATGCACAGCCACCGCGCCAAGAGCACTTTTTGCTGGTTCCCGCCGGACAGTTCACGGATCGGCTGATCGGGTCCGGCGGTCTTAATCCCGAGGCGTTGGATAAACCGATCCACAATTTCCGCCTGTTTGGTGGTGTCCACCACACCGGACTTGGAGAGTCGCGGCAGCAGCGCCAGCGTCAGGTTCTCGCGGACGCTCAGGTCCGGGATGATCCCCTCGAGCTTGCGATCCTCGGAGCAAAAACCGATTCCGGCGCGAATCGCATCCCTCGGCGAGCGCAGCCGGGCGGGCTGGCCGTGCCATCGCAGTTGGCCGCCCTCCACGCTGTCCGCCCCAAAGGCGGCCCGCGCTGTTTCGGTCCGTCCCGCACCGAGTAAGCCTGCCAGTCCGACGATCTCGCCGGGGCGCACGGACAGCGACACGTCACGCAAGCGCTGACCGCGCCGCAGGTGCCGCGCCTCGAGCATCGGCTGAGCGTTCGGCTGCGCTTCAGCCCGTTCAGAAAAGGCGGTCTGTCCGACGCGCCGCAAGTCCAGGTCCTTGCCCAGCATTCGCGCGACTAGATTGAGCTTGTCGGTGTCCGCTATCGCGCTCTCCAGCACGGTCTGCCCGTCGCGCATGGTCGTCACGCGGTCGCACACGGCGTACAATTCGTCTAGCCGGTGCGAGATGAAGATGATGGACACGCCCGAATCCCGCAACTGCCGGATCACCCCGAACAGCGTCTCCACCTCACGCTCGTCCAGGCTCGAGGTGGCCTCGTCCATCACGACCAGCTTGGCGTTCAAGTTGACGGCTCTGGCAATCGCGGTCATCTGCTGCACGGCGATGTTCTGCGTTTCCAAGGCTTGGGTCACGTCCACGCGAACGTTGAAGCGGCCCAGAATCTCTGTCGCCTCGCGGTGCATCCGCCGCCAGTCAATCAGCCCGCCCCAGCCTTTTGGCTCGCGTCCCAGGAAGATATTCTCCGCGACCGAACGCAGCGGCACGAGATTGACCTCCTGATAAATCGTGGCAATCCCCGCGTTCTGGGCAGCCTGCGGCGTGGCGAAGTTGACGCTGACGCCATCGAAGCGAATCTCGCCCGCGTCACGGGCATATGCCCCTGTGAGGATTTTGATCAGCGTGCTCTTGCCCGCGCCGTTCTGCCCGATCAGTGCGTGAACCTCGCCCTTGGAGACGCGCAGGCTGGCTTGTTCCAGGGCGCGTACACCGGGGAAGCGCTTGGTGATGCCGGTCATTTCGAGCAGCGGATGGGATGCGGAGTTGGTCATGGGTGTTTTGAAAGAGCAAGAATCGAGTTCCGATGTTGTCAGATTGATCGTGCTAAAGATGAGGTATTAAACCAAAAAATGAATCTGAAACTCGAGCGTGCTTTGTCAGACCTGCTGATTTGCGAGAGTGCCCCCTCCCCAATCGAGGAGGGGGCACTTTGAACTACTGATAACGGCACGATTCGGCTACCTAACTCATGCGACACAGACGCACTATATTGCCTTAAAACGTTAACCTGAACATGCCGAACTCAGTAATTAGTACGCGCTCTTGATACCCTCGGCGGCCGTCTCTGGGGTGTAATCGCGGTCCGGGTTGATGATCTTCGCGGGGATTTTCTTTCCGGCGGCGTAATCTTTCATGATGGAAAAGGCCTTCGGGCCGAAGCGCGGGTTGCACTCCACGACGTAGTTGATTTTGCCGTCAATGATGAGCTGCACGGCTTCCTTGCCGCCGTCAATTGACAGGACCATCACGTCAACACCGGGCTTCTTGCCAGCGGCCTCGAGCGCGGCGATGGCTCCGATCGCCATTTCGTCGTTGTGCGCGTAGACGACATCCACGTCCGGGTGCGCCTGAAGCAGCGTCTCCATGACCTGACGACCCTTGTCACGGGCGAAGTCACCGGTCTGTGAGGCCAGAATCTTCATGCCGGGGTTCTTGGCGATCACGTCGTCGAAGCCCTTCCTGCGGTCGTTGGCGGGTGAGGCTCCGGTCGAACCCTCGAGTTCGATGATATTGGCCTTGCCGCCGGTTTTCTTGACCAGCCAGTCCCCGACGCGCTTGCCTTCCAGGATGAAGTCAGACCCAATGAACGTCACGTAATCGGTGCCCGCCTTGGCGAGTTTAGCGTCAATGTTGCGGTCCAGCAGGATAACAGGGATGCCCGCCTTACGAGCTTCAATCACGACCGGGGCGAGTGGTTTCTCCTCGCGGGGGGCCAGGAAAATCAGATCTACCTTCTGCGCGATCATGCTGCGCACGTCCGCGACCTGCTTGGCGGCGCTGCCCGCCGCGTCGGTGTACACGAGCTGGTAGCCCAGCTTCTTGGCTTCGTCCTGCATGGACTTGGTTTGCGCCAAGCGCCACGGGTTGTTGGACTCGGTTTGCGCGAAGCCGACCTTGTACTTGGCTTTCTGCATCAGCTTTGGACCCATGGTTTGACCCACGGCGGTGACGGCCAGCGTCAGGCTGGCGGCGAGCAGGGCGAGGGTTGCAACTTTTCTCATGGTTTGGCCTCCTTCGCGCAAGAGCGCGAACCGGAACTTGACTCGAGGGCGAACAGGCAATCTCGAGCAGGTCAACCCCGTCCGCTCACCGTCAACGCCTGGGGAATAGAGTCCCAAGTCGTTTAGCACGACGAATCGTGCTGGTTCAGGGCGCGGGTTGTTGATCTGAGCGCAGGTTACAAGAGACAGAAAGAAAATGTCAAGTCTTTTGGTGGGTAATGGAGTTCTCTTGGTTAGAATCGGGACACCTCCTCGAGTCATCTATAACGCTCAGCCTCATCTTTCCCCAGAAGAAGTTGAGGAAAATGCCGTCACTAGCGGCAAATATGCGCTAGCTTCTCTTTGAACCAGTTCACCGACGGATTCAACTTGTGTATTGTTTAACCTAATCCCCAATTTGCATTACCACAAGTTTTTTCGTATTATTGTGGGTATCAGACCCCGGAGGCCAGCATGATCATTGCCCGCAACAAGACCCTGGTCGTGGACGGCGAATCAGCCATCAACGTGCTCCAAGCCCTCTCGAGCGAAACCCGGTTACTGATCCTCAGCCTGCTCTCGCACCGGACGATGAACGTCAGTAGCCTGACCGAAACGATTGGCCTGCCCGCTTCCACCGTGACCTTCAACCTCAAGCAACTCGAGGAGGCTGGGTTGGTCAGCGTCCAGTACATGCCGGGCACGCGGGGGCAACAGAAACTGATCGCCAAGCGCTACGACGAAATCCTGGTCAAATTGCCGGGTGTCGAAATCGAAGCCGACAAGGACATCGTGGAAGTCTCCATGCCAATCGGAAACTACAAGCGTTTCTCCGTCAAGCCGACCTGCGGGCTGGCGTCGGACACCAAGTACATCGGCATGATTGACGACCCGCGCAGTTTCTACGAACCCGAACACGTTTTCGCGCAACTGATGTGGTTCCGCCAGGGCTTCGTGGAGTACGACTTCCCCAACAACCTGCCGTACGGCGCAGAGGCGACCGAACTGGAACTCTCTATGGAAATCTGCTCCGAAGCCCCAGAGTACGACCCGGACTGGCCCAGCGATATCACGCTCTGGCTGAACGACACCGAGGTTGGAACCTGGACCAGCCCCGGCGATTTCGGCGGCGAGCGCGGTCGCCACACGCCATCCTGGTGGTCAGTGGATCAGACCAATTACGGCTTGCTGAAACGCTGGCGCATCACCTCGGAGGGCGCGTTCATAGACGGCGAAAAACTTTCCAACCTAACGCTTTCCGACCTGAAGCTCGAGGCGCAGAATCACATCGAGGTGCGCTTAGGCGTGAAGGCGGACGCCCGCAACATCGGCGGCATCAACCTCTTCGGGCGCAAGTTCGGGAATTACGGGCAGGACATTCACCTGCGGACCCGCTTCGCCTTTTTGGAGGGCGAACGCCCTTACAAGCTCAAGTAATCGGCAGGCCTCGGGCGAGGTAAACGATTCAACCAGGCTCGAGGATCGCCGCGAGCGCCCGTATAGCATCCAAGCTCACGGTCTCTCCGCGCACCGACCCCTCGAGATTCGCGTGCCTCAGAGCTGCCTCTATCTGTGTGTCGTCGTAACCCGCCAGTTTCAGGTTATTCCGCAGGGTTTTGCGCCGATGACCCAACGCCGCGCCCAGAATCTTGACCACGCCCAATGAAGGTTTCATGCCCTTCGTGACCCGAATTTGCACCACACTCGAGGTCACGTCCGGCGCGGGAAAAAACGCGTTCTTGCTGACATCTCTGAGGCGCTCCGCCCGCCCGTACAGGGCGATCAGTGCCGACAGAAAACCGTACCCATCCCCACCCGGCACAGCCTCGAGTCGGTCAGCCACCTCGCGCTGCACCAGAACGGTGATCGTCTTGAAGCGGCCGCTCTCCAAGAAGCGCGTCAGTAACGCTGTGCTGATATAGTACGGCAGGTTGGCGCAGAGCAGGCTGTCTTCGGGGAGTTGGCTGTAATCCCACTCCAGGGCATCCGTGAAAATCAGGCGCACGTTGCTCAACTCCGCCAGCGTTTCTTTGAGCACCGCCTCGAGCTTGCGATCCTTTTCCAGTGTGGTGACGTTGGCCCCGGTTTCCGCCAGCCCTCGTGTCAATACCCCTAACCCCGGTCCGACCTCGACGACGCTCGAGCCAAGCGTTGCGCCGCTGGTCTCCACGATGAAGCGCAAGGCGTTGCCGTCTATCAGGAAGTTCTGCCCGAAGCCCTTGCTGGGTCGTAAGCCGTAACGGTCCAGCAGTTCACGGACTCGAGCGGGAGAGTACAGCGGCGCGGTCACAGCGGGCAGCATACCGTTTAACCAAAAGTTGGAGTTTCGACGAGACAACTCATATACCCCTCGTAAAAACTTGAGATGTCAGCTAACAGAAATTTGATTTTTTGCTAACTATAGTTTACAATTATTCCGATTTATGGAAAGTAGATTTTTCAAACGCGACATTCTCTCAAGACTTCGCTTTATTCCTGGCTTGCCAGTGTTGATCGTAGTTGGGGCGCGTCGTGTTGGCAAGACCACGCTGTTGCAGAGTTGGTACGACACTTTTGAATCAACGCCTCGAGCTTGGCTTGATGGCGATAATCCTGCGCATCTCTTGCTCTGGGAACGTCTTCGTTCTGGACAAGATGGTGGTTCCTGGCTGACCAGCCTAACTGGAAACAATGGAACTGAGCGCACGTTGCTGTTTTTGGACGAGGCGCAGATGCTTCCAGATTCTAGTCGGCTCGTCAAAGTTCTGGTAGACGCACTACCAGAGTTGCGGGTCGTCATGAGCGGCTCGAGTGCCCTAAAACTCAAAGATCTCAGTTCAGAGAGTTTAGCCGGGCGTAAACAGTTGTTAGAGTTGTATCCGTTGAACTTGCACGAGCGGCTCTCCGACCCACGCTTGACAATTCGTGTTGATGCGGCTCGAGCGTTCAGTTTGGACGGTTTGCTGGGAGATCTGCTGGTTTGGGGCGGCTTCCCAGGTGTGACAGCCTTGCCCCAAACCCGTGACAAAATCAGTTACCTAACCGATGTCGTGGACTCACTCCTGTACCGCGATTTGATGAGTGAGGTGCGTGTTAAGGACGTTGGTTTGCTGAAGCGGATGCTGAGTGCCCTAGCTCGAGCCGTCGGTTCACAAATCAGTGTCTCGAAGTTGGGCGCTGAGCTGGAATTGAGTCGCCCAACAATTACCCGCTATCTGGATTTGTTTGAAGAAGCCAGCCTGATTCGGTTACTGCCAGGGATCGGTAAAAGCGGCATTGTTCCTAAGGCGCACCCCAAAATTTATTTCCTGGACAATGGCATTCTCTCTTGGCTGATGTTAGACACCCGAGTCTTCGAAACTCGGAAGCCAGAGGACCAAGCTCTGCTGCTAGAAAACTATCTGGTCGGAGAATTGGTCAAATACCAGTCCTACCAGGGGGATACCTTGACACAACTTGGGTATCTCTGGCATCCCAAAGGCGAGATTGACCTAGTGACGTATAGGAACGGAGCGATTCAACGGGCAATAGAGATCAAACTTAGCGATTCGCAAGGTGGCTCGAGAGAGACGCGAGCCGAATTGGGGCAGGTTGGACTCGAGGTGGTGAATCTAGGAAATATTTCAGATTTCTTCATTGATCTTTGGAAATCTATCGAAGAACTCAACCAGAATAACAATTGATTGTCGCCAGCTTAATTGCCATGCCTCGGGCGTTCACCGCAACGCGAAGGTCACTGAGACCACCGAAGTAATATCCTTCTCAATGCTCTCCGTATCAAACGAGCCGTAATCGTCGGCCGCCGACGTGTTCTTGGCGGTGATCTGGAACACACCAACCCTGGCATTGCGTGCCGCGCCGATCGTCACGCCCGCGCCCTTAGCAATCGTCTCACCGCGCGCTTTGGCGTCGGCGGTGGCCGCCTCGAGCATTTGCAAGCGCAACTCTGCGATTTTGGTGTACAGGTAACTCAGCGTCGCCTCGTATGGAACGCCCGCGCCGAGCATGGCTTCGGCGGCTTTGCCCGCTAGGGCGGTCGTAGCGCTCACCTCTGAGGATTCAATCTCGAAGGCTTGCCGCACCCGATAGCCTGGAATCGTGCGTTTGCCGCCGTCGGCGGTGGTTTCCTCGTAGGTGAGCGGTTCCGAGGAGATCGGCGCGTAGGTGATGCTGACCTTGCCGTTCTGCGCCATGAAGGCTTTGAACTTTCCCAGCGAGAGCTTCAGGTTTTGCGTGGCCTGACTGAGATTCGTGCTCTCGGCGGTCAGGTTGCCCTTCCACTGAATCAGGTCGCTGGTGATGGTTTTCTTAGCGCTCCCGGTCACGGTGATGTCCTGATCGTTGCGGGTTTCGCGGATCGCGCTCGAGGCGAGCCAGCCGGTGAGGACGATGGCCGCGGCGAGTGCCAGCATGCCCAGGAAGTTGAACGGCGATGAGTTCTGCATGGACACTATTGTATGGGTTCAGCGTGAACGAAACGTCAAAAAGAAATCTGACTGTCTCGAGAACGGCCTCCAGGACCAAGTATCTCCTCGTAAAAACTTGGACAGCTACAGTTCAAATCCGGGTTGTTGTAGACACTGACTCGAAACAGTCCACGATGTTTACATACGTTTTTCCTAGAAGGAAGGCATCAAGCTGGATTCACGATGCGCGGCTGGAATGTCCGTCTTGCGTGGCGGCGGTGTGCCCAGCAAAATCAGCGCCGACCTCGACGCCCTCGAGCGACACCTCTGGGAAGATGTCGTGTAGCAAGGTGCGTAATCCCTCGAGCGTCACGACCTGTGTGACTCGGCCGCGCACCTGTGACGCCCCTGGAAAGCCCTTGAAGTACTGCCCGAGAATTCCGCGCATCTGCCGCATCCCGGATTCCTGGCCGTACCAGTGCGCGTTTAGCAGCGCGTGACGGTAGGCTAAGCGCACCACGTCCCCAGTTTGCAGGGTTGCACCGCCCATAATTTCACTAAAGATGAATGGTCGTCCGACCGCGCCGCGCCCGATCATCACCCCGGCCGCTTTGTGACGGCGGGCGTGAAACAGTTCGCTCGAGGTGACATCGCCGCTGCCGACCAGGGGAATGTTCAGGTGGGACTGGACTTCCTCGATTTTGTCCCAGTCCGCCTGCCCGGTGTACGCCTGGGCCCGAGTGCGCCCGTGCAGCGCCACGCAGGCCGCGCCGCCCGCCTCGAGACCTTGCGCGACGGTGATGGCGTTGAATTTGTCCCAGCCCAAACGAATCTTGGCGCTGACTGGTACGGGCACGGCTTTGTCCAGCGCCTGAATCAGATCGTGGGCGGCGTCCGGGTTTTGCAGCAGACAAGCGCCACCGCCGTTCTTGACGATCTTCGGCACGGGGCAGCCCATGTTGATGTCCAGCGCGACCGGCTTGAACTCTTCATATAACTTCTGGCCCGCCTCGGCCATGATCTGCGGGTCCGCGCCGAACAGTTGAATCACCAGATCAGGTTCGCCGGGGTACGGCTCACCGATCTCGAAGCTTTTCTTACCGTTCATCACCACGCCCATGGAGCTGACCATCTCGGTGACCGCCCAGGCCGCGCCGAACTCGCGGCAGAGTAAGCGAAACGGGGCGTCGGAAAAGCCCGCCATCGGCGCTAAGACCGCGCCCCCAGATTGCAGTTTGGCGCGGTGAAAATCTGGTTTGTGATGCGAGACCTGCGTCATAAGCAGTGGACTATAGCAGGTGCGCCTGCGGTCTATCGTGATCTCAGCCGAGGGTTGCCTTCAACCCCGAGCGGGCGGTCGCGGTTGGCAGCCGGGACTACGAACAGATTGAAGAGTCGCGCCAAAGATAACGGAGGGCCTTCAGCGCGATTCACTCCCAAACCGCTGGACCCACTCAGGAGAACCCATGCTCAAGATCGCCGTCATCATCAGCAGCACTCGCGCCACCCGTTTCGCCGACAAACCCGCGCAGTGGCTGATGAACATCGTTCAGGCACGCACCGACGCCAGTTTTGAATTGGTTGACCTACGCGATTTCCCGATGCCCTTCTTCGACGAGGTGGCCTCCAATGCCTACGCGCCCTCCAAAAACGAGGTCGCGGTGCGCTGGCAGCAGAAAATTGCCGAATTCGATGGTTTCATCATCCTGACGGCTGAGTACAACCACGCCCCGACCGCCGTGCTGAAAAACGCCCTCGATTACGCCTACCCAGAGTGGAACAAAAAACCTGTTGCTTTCGTCGGGTACGGCTCGGTCGGCGCGGCTCGAGCCATCGAGCAACTGCGGTTGATCGCGGTGGAACTCCAGATGGCTCCGACCCGCACCGGGGTTCACATCCAGGGGGCGGATTTCTTCGGTGCTTGGCAGCAGGGCGCGGCGCTCGAGGAGATGAGCCACCTGCAACCGGGCGTGCAGGCCCTCCTTGAAGAGCTGGTCTGGTGGGGGAATGCCTTGAAGACGGCGCGAGCCGCGTAACCGAATCGCTTGAGATCATCGAAACTGTTCGCACCTCGAGTTCCGGCTCGAGGTGCTTTCGTTAGCGCTGAGCCTGACGGAACTGTTTCTCCCAACCCAGCGCGTCGCCCTCCACGACATCGGGAACTCCGAGGCGTTTCAGCATGTGAATAAGCTGGGCGCGGTGGTGCATGGCGTGGGTGATGACGTGGACAATCGCACCACCGAAGGTCTTCTGAGTTGGCGGTGCGTCCAGAAAATCCGTCCACAGCTCGTCCAATCGCCCCTCGAGTTGCATTTGCAAGGCTAACTCGGAGAGTTCTCCGGCGGCCGTCTCCTGTCGCGTTTGCAGACCGTCCAGCCTGTGCCACGGCTCCAGCGGTGGGGGCAGGACGCGGATCGGGCGGCCGCGCATCAGATCCACCCAGGTTTCCAGGTTGCCGACGATGTGTTCCAGAGTTGCCAAGACCGTGCCGTGACCCAGATCGAACGGCTGCTCGAGCTGCGCGGCGCTGAGAAAGCGGCTCTGTTCAATCAACCGCCCGGTCGTCCAAGCGTCGTGACCCAACAGGCGTTCCAGAATGTCCACGCCGAAGTTTACCGATTCTCAGCCCTCGCCATTTCTGAGGCTCGAGCCGCCAGAGCCGCGAAGGCGGCGTGTAACTCTGGTGGTTGGCGAATCTGAAGCTCGCATTTCAAACTGAGCAGCATCGCCGCGATCCACTCGAGGTCGGCGCTGCCGCAACGCAGAAGCGTGCCCTGACCCTCCGCCCTTAAGGCCATGCGGTGTGGCAGGACACGCCAGTGCGCCTCCTCGAGCGGCAAGCCGAGCCAGACCTCCACCCGGTAGGGTGATGGCGCGAACGGCAGCGAGTCGCGCAGGAAGGCGGCGGCATCGAACCCTTCGGGGTGCACGAAACTCCCCTCGAGCGGCGCGACCTCCCGCATCCGGTCCACCCGAAACGAGCGCGGTGCCATTCTGAGACGACATTGCCCGATCAGATACCAGCGCCCGTCGTGATGGAGGACACTGTACGGTTCCACCTCGCGCTCGGATTCCGTACCGCTGAACGACCGATAGTGAAACGAGACCGGAACGAGAGCCTGCGTCCAGGCAGCCAGTTGCAGCACCGTCCCGGCGTTCGTCGCCACCCGCCACGGCGACGGCTCGAGGGCAATCGCCGCCTGCACCACGCGCGCCCGCTCCGCGACCGCCGCTGGCAGGACTCGAGACAGCTTGGTCTGTGCGGAAAGCGTGGCGGGTGCGAAGGCGGTCAAGCCCAACGGCTCGAGGGCACGTAACCCCAGGGCGACCGCCAGCGCCTCGTCATCGGTCAGCATCAGCGGTGGCAGACGGAAACCGGGTTTCAAGCGGTACGTGCCACCCACCCCTCGAGTGGATTCCACGGGGATGCCGAGGTCCTGCAACTGGGCCACGTAGCGTTGCACGCTGCGCGGACTGACCTCTAAGGTGCGAGCCAGCTCCGCGCCACCGACCCGCTCACGAGACTCCAAGAGTTCCAGCAGGGTCAGCAGGCGCAGCGTCGGGCTGTACATGGGTTCAGCCTGCCACGAATTCCCGCCCAAAGCTGTCGGGTATTCCCGCTAGCCTCCTGTCGTGGAGGTTAGCTCTATGAAGAGTTTGGACGCGTCTCACGACTTCGACTTCTGGTTCGGACGCTGGCACAGCGAGAACCAGCGACTCACAAAACGGTTACAGGGTTGTACGCAATGGGAAACCTTCTCCGCCCAGTGCCACGCCTACCCGATTCTGGGCGGCCTGGGCAACGTGGACGATTTCGTGATTGACACCTGGCGACCCGGTTTTATCGGTATGTCGCTGCGCCTCTTCAACCCGCAAACCGGAGAATGGAGCATTTACTGGACGAGCAACCAATCCCCAATCCTCGAGCCGCCCGTCGTGGGAGGGTTCGAGGACGGCGTGGGCGTCTTTGAATGTGACGACCTGTTCGAGGGACGAACCATCCGGGTGCGCTTCACCTGGTCGGAGATCACCCCCGACTCCGCGCGGTGGCATCAGGATTTCTCGGAGGATGGCGGGCAGACCTGGGAGACGAACTGGATCACGCGGCACACGCGGGTCTCAGACTGAAATCTCGAGCCACCACGAATCCCGGCGCAGCAAGTCGGGATAGGCGAGTCGTTTTGAAGAGGGGTTTTATCCATGAATCAGACAACAGACATCCTTGATGCGTCGCACGACTTCGACTTTCTGTTCGGGCGTTGGCACAATGAGAATCAGCTTTTGGTGAAACGCTTGCAGGGTTGCGACGAGTGGAAAAGATTCACAGCTCTCGGAGAGGCGCGACCGATTCTCGGAGGGCTGGGTAACACCGACGATTTCGTTCCCGAAGACTGGCGGCCCGGTTTCCTAGCTATGACGTTGCGACTGTTCAACCCGGCCACCCAGCAGTGGAGCCTGTACTGGATGAGCAACCAGACTGGCAGGCTGGAACCGCCGGTCGTCGGTGAGTTCAAAGACGGGGTTGGTACCTTCGAGGGTGATGACGAGTGCGACGGTCAACCCGTCCGTGTCCGCTTCACTTGGTCAGAGATCACAGCCAATTCGGCCCGCTGGCAGCAAGCGTTTTCAGCCGACGGTGGGCGGACTTGGGAAACCAACTGGATCATGCAATTCACGCGCATAGAAGCCTCAAGCTAAATCCGGTCTTACCAACCGATAACCGAACGCGAAGGAGGAAGGCAGTGAACCTTCAACTCGAGGCGACCCACAGTCCTGTTATAGAACTCAGGCAGTACACGCATCACCCCGGCGGGCGAGAGGCGTTGATTGAGCTTTTCGAGCGCGAATTCATCGAAACCCAGGAATCCACTGGCATAAAGGTCATCGGTCAATTTCGCCATTTTGAGCATCCCAACAGTTTTGTCTGGCTCCGAGGATTCGAGGATATGCCCAGCCGCCTGCGGGCGCTGACCGACTTTTACGATGGACCCGTCTGGAACACCCACCGCGCTGCCGCCAACGCCACACTGGTTGACTCCGACAACGTGCTGTTGCTGCGCCCCGCCCGACCAGGCTCCGGCTTCAAACTAGAGCAACCCCGTCCGAATCAGGGGGCTACCCTCGTCCCGGGCACGCTCGTGGTGGCCACGATCTGCTATCTGAAGGAACCAGCGTCCGCTGCTGTGCTCGAGGTCTTCGAGCGATCTCTCGTGCCGCCGATGGTTCAAGCGGGTGCTCAAATGTTGGCATCCTTCGTGACGGAGGATCACCCGAACACCTACCCCAGGTTGCCAGTTCGAGGCGGCGAAGCGGTCTTCGTCTGGTTCCTCGGCTTCACTAATCTTGCCGCCTACGAGCGTTACCTGACCGCGCTCGAGTCGTCCGATCCCGATTTTTCGACGCGACTCGAGCCGTGGTTGACGAAGCCCTTGGAAACGCTCCGGCTCTTCCCAACGGCGAGATCGCAGCTTCGCGGTTAGGAGTCATCAGCTAGGAGTGCTTGAGTTCAGCCAGAGTTGGGCGCACGCTCAGGCCTTCAAATCCGTGACTGCTTCACTCTAGTTCCAACGGGTTCCATCGTTCGCAGCAACTCGTCGCGTTCCGCCACCGACCAATGCACCAGCAGTAACGCCTAACGCTCAGCCCTTGGATGCTCGAGGAATAACAGGCGGTGCGCCCCTGCCTGTTGCGGTCGCAGACGCACCACTGTTTCGTTGATATCTGTGAACGGGTCAGCCTCACCCGAGAACACGATCAGCCAGGTGTCTACAGCCTCGCTCAAAGTCACCCTCAACCCTTGACGACCAGATTGACCAGTTTCCCCGGCACGTAAATCTCCTTGACGCTTTCCTTCCCAGCAATGTGCATCTGAACATTCTCGAGGCTCTTCGCCAAGTTGATCGCTTCCTGGCTGCTGATTCCGGTCGCGGCGTCCACCTTGGCGCGCAGCTTCCCGTTAACTTGAATCACCAATTCAAAACTGTTGCGGTTCAGTTTGGACTCGTCCACCGTCGGGTACGACTGGGTGTGAACGCTGCCGGTGTGACCGGTTTGCGCCCAGAGTTCTTCCGCCAAGTGCGGAGCGTACGGAGCCAGCATCAGGTTGAAGCGGTGCAGTGCGTCCTGCCATTCGGCTGTCCCGTACAAGCTGGAGCGCTTGGCTTTGCCCATGAAGTTGCTGAGTTCCATCATCGCCGCGATTGAGGTATTGAACTTGAAGGCGGTCGTGTCGTCCGCGACCTTTTTCAGCGCGTAATGAACCGCGTACTCGAGGTCACCCAGCGCGATCTGTTCCACGGGTTGGTTCGGGTCTGGCAAATCCAGGAACAGATTCCAGACGCGCCCCAGCCAGTTAGAGACGCCGTTAACACCCTTCGGGGCCCACGGTCCGCCCTGATCCCACGGTCCAATGAATTGCAGGTACAACCGTACGGTGTCGGTGCCGTACTCGCGGACCAAATCGTCGGGGTCAACCACATTGCCCCTGGATTTGGACATCTTCTCGTGATCCTCGCCCAGGATAATGCCCTGGTTCATCAAGCGCTTGAAGGGTTCACCGAACGAGATCAAGCCTAAGTCCCTGACCGCCTTCGTCCAGAAGCGAGCGTAAAGCAGGTGCAGAATCGCGTGTTCGATGCCGCCGGTGTACCAGTCGGCTGGCATCCATTTATCCACCAGTTCGCGGTTCAAGGCGGACAGACTGTTCTTGGGGTCCAGGAAGCGCATGAAGTACCAGCTCGAGTCCACAAAGGTATCCATTGTGTCCGTGTCGCGCGTCGCCGCGCCGCCGCAACTAGGACATGTCGTGCGCTTCCAATCCTCGAGCAAGGTGAGCGGACTCTGCCCGGTCGGCAGGAATTCGACCTCGGCGGGCAGCAGGACTGGCAGTTGATCCTCGGGCACGGGTTGCTCGCCGCACTCGTCACAGTAAACAATCGGGATCGGGGTCCCCCAGTAGCGCTGACGGCTAATCAGCCAGTCGCGCAGCCGATAGGTAGTTTTACCCCTGGCGACCCCGGTTTTCTCGAGCAATTCAATGATCGCTCCGATGTGCTCCTTGCCCGCCCGCATCCCGGTCGCCTGGCCGGAGTTGACGAGCACGCCAGCGCCGGAAAAGGCTGCGGTCATGGTGTCGGCGTCGTATTCGGTTCCATCGTCGCTGGATGCGATCACGCGAACCGGCAGTTTGAACTTCCGGGCGAACTCGAAATCACGCGTGTCGCCGAACGGAACCGCCATGATGCTGCCCGTGCCATAGGTGACCATCACGTAATCCGCGATCCAGACCGGGATTTGCTCGTTTGTCACAGGATTCGTGGCGTAACTTCCCAGGAACACGCCGGTTTTCTCACGCCCCTCGGCGGTGCGATCAATCTCCGAAGACCTGGACGCGGCTTCAATGTACGCCTCCACCTCGAGCCGCTGTTCCGGTGTTGTCAGGGCTTGAACCATCGCGTGTTCGGGAGCTAAGACCATAAATGTCGCGCCCCAGAGCGTGTCTGGGCGAGTCGTGAACACGGTCAGCGTCCCAGCCTCAGTTTGAAAGTCCACCTCCGCACCCTTGGACTTACCGATCCAATTAGTCTGCATCAGCCTGACTTTCTCCGGCCACTCGAGACCCTCGAAGCTCAGCAGTTCCTCGGCGTACTCGGTGATCTTCATGTGCCACTGCGACATCAGGCGGCGTTCCACGAGCGCCCCAGAGCGGTCACCGCGCCCGTCTATCACCTGTTCGTTAGCCAGCACCGTGTTGTCCACCGGGTCCCAGTTGACGAACGATTCCTTCTTGTACGCCAGGCCGCGCTTGTAGAACTGCACGAAAAACCATTGGTTCCAGCGGTAATAGTCCGGGTTACAGGTGGCCAGGTTCGTGTCCCAGTCAATCATCGTGCCCATGCGCTTGAACTGCTCGGTCATGTACGCGATGTTGCCGCGCGTCCACTTGGCGGGGTCAATCTTGTTCTTGATCGCGGCATTTTCGGCGGGCAACCCAAAGGCATCGAACCCCATCGGGAAGAGTACGTTGTACCCGTTCATCCGCATGAACCGGGCCCGCGTGTCAGGAATCGAGAACGCCCACCAGTGACCGATGTGCAGGTTCCCAGATGGGTATGGGAACATCGTCGGCATGTAGTGCTTGGGTTTCTCTGTGTCTTGCAAATCTGTCTTGTACAGCTTCTGACGTTCCCACTCGTCGCGCCAACGCGGTTCTAACTCTTGCGGGTTGTACTTTTCAAAACGCGGTCGGGTCTCGGTCATACGGCTCCTGGCTCGAGGGTCAGCCCCGAGGTGATTCGTGAGGGCGAAAAAAAACTCCCCGGTCATGATGACGGGGGAGCGCGGGTCACTCGAGAAGTTACGAGTGCCTGACTCCCGGTAGTGTTAGTCCAGAGCGGATCATGGGATCAGTTTAATGATAGAAGCGATTCGCGTCAATCTGATTGTCTTCTGATGACTGGCTGCGTAAACTTGAAGCATGTCTGAGATTCAGCAATTCACCGATGCCAACCGCGAAGCCTGGAACGCCGCCGCCTCGGTTCATGCCGCGCAGCATTACGAGGGTCTCTTAGAGGGATTCAAACAGCCGGGGTACTCCTCGTTGCATCGCCCGTTTGAAACCCAGTGGTTGCTGGACCGCATCGGCTTAACTGGGAAATCGGTGGCACACCTATGCTGCAATAACGGCCGGGAAACCATCTCCTTACGCAACCTCGGCGCGGCCCGTTGCGTGGGTTTCGACATCAGTCAGGAGTTCATCCGCCAGGGACAGGATTTCAATACGGTCGCCGGGCAGGATGTCGAATTCTGCTGCTCGAGCGTGTATGACATTCCAGCCCAGTACGACCGCCAGTTCGACCTGGTGTACATCACCGTCGGAACTTTCGGCTGGATGCCCGACCTAAAAGCCTGTTTCGATGTCATCTCCCGGCTGCTCCGCCCCGGCGGTCACCTGTTCGTTTACGAAATGCATCCAATGCTCAACATGTTCGACGAAACCAAACGCCGCAATCCCCTAGAAGTCGTGTACTCGTACTTCAAAACCGTGCCACACGTGTTCACGCAAGGTTTGGATTACTTCACCGGCACGCCCTACGAATCCGAGCCGCTGTACTGGTTTCATCACAAGGTCAGCGACCTCATCACCCAAGTGTTGAACCACGACCTGCGCCTGCTCGCCTTCGAGGAGCACGAGCACGACATCAGCGACGCCTTCAAGCACCTCGAGCCGCTCGAGTTGAAGCCGCCGTTGTGTTACATCATGCTGTCACAAAAATCGGCCTGAATCCCCAGGCAAAATGTCGCAACCACTGCAAACCTTGTCACCCTCGAGAACGTCGCACATGTACCACGCATCGCGTAGGGGCGAACCGCCGTTCGCCCGGCCACCAACGCCCCGGCTCGGCCATCCCAAACAATGATTCTCTAGAAAGATCAAGGGCAGCTCGCATCGCACGCCCTTCCTCGAGGCTCGAGATATGAAAAAGGCGCAACCAGGCGTTGCGCCTTTGCGGACATAGGGGCGTTCAGTAACCCATCGCGTAGCGACGCAAATTCACCAGGCTCAAAGCGGTTCGGGAGACTGGCGCAATCGGCTGGCTCGAGGCGTCCGCACCCTGCAAGACTTGCACGGCTCGCTCGAGCATCACGTCTTTGGCACCGGTTTCTAGAGCGTTTAAGTCGTCCTTCTGCGCGACGTTCGGTGTGACCCGCTCCGGGTAGGGCTTACGATCTGGGTTGAGGGTGCGAATGCTGGTGATCGTCAGACCGCTGCCGTCGGCCAGCGGGAAGCTGAAGGTACCGGTGTTGAGAATCCCGAAGCTCGGTTCGCCGACGATTGTGGCGCGTTTAAAAAATTGCAATGAGGCGGCCATCATCTCGCTGCAACTGGCAGAGTCGGCGTTGATGAGCACGGCGACTTTACCTTTGTAGAGCGCGACCGGGTTGATGGTGTAGGCCGTGCGATTGTCAATACTGACCCGGCCATTGGCGTAACTGTACACGTCGTCTCCATCGCGGCTGCTGAACGAGACCTCAAGCTTTTCCAGGAACGCGCCTGCGGCGGCCGTGCATTCGGTCAGTCGTCCGCCGGGATTGTCGCGCAAGTCCACGATGATGCCCCGCGTGTTGCTGCTCAGGTTGACCAGTCGGTGAAACTCTTTGGCCACGGTTGGCGGGCTGAAATCTGCGATTCGCAGCAGCGCGATGTTGGCTGGCAACCCGTCCCAGCGGCGTTGATAGGGGAGTGGCGGCAGGTTGACCAGCTTCCCCTGCGCCTTGACCTCGCGCGATTTTCCGACGCGCTTGACGCTTAGCGTGAACGGGTTTCCGCCCCGAATGGCTTTTTGTAGGGCGGCGTTGCTTTGCTCCACGCCTTTCGGCAGGGCTGTTCCGTTCAATCCCACGACCAGATCCCCTCGAGCCAATCCAATCTGCTGCGCGGGCAAGCCTGCCACGGTATCGGTGATGAGCCAGCCGTTACTGCCCTCACGGAAAATCCAGCTCACACCCAGACGCGGCACGGCCGCGCCCTGACCGTTCTCGAGGCGCTGGCTGGCCGCGAATTCCTCTGGGTTCTCAAAGTACGTGTGCGGGTCTTTCAATTCTTCGGTCAGCTTGGCAAGGGCAGCCTGGGTTACCTCGTACGGGCAGTCGGACTTTCCGGCGCAGGTGTCGCGCACGCTGAGGCGATACTTTTCCAACGTGGCGGGCAGATCGGATTTGCTGAAGCCGTAGTAGTGATCGCGCAACAGTTGCGAGGCTTGCACGTACAGGCGCTCGGCGGGCGAGTTGCCCTGGGGCGTGCTGGCGGGGGCGCAAGCGGCGAGGGAGACAAGTCCGATTAAAAGAAGACGACGCATCACCCAGATGCTAGCGAGATTGGGTGAGAAAGGTTTTCATGCCCTTTGGCGAACCAAGGAAAATTAAGGTCACAGGGGCTGTGCTGCAAGGTGCGCTCAGCTCGAGATTCGAGGGCGATGCAATGACAGACGCCTCGTGTTCACGCGCAGCTCGAGTTATCCATCCCGCCTCGAGATCTAACAAATTCGCGCTCGAAGATCTGACTTGTTCAGGGCGTGGAAAAAAGAAAGCGAGCCGGTTGGCTCGCCGATTTCTGTGGAGCGGGTAAACGGACTCGAACCGTTACCAGAAGCTTGGAAGGCTGCTGTGCTACCATTACACCATACCCGCAGAGTTGTTGCTGATGCGTCCCTGACGCTGTACCTTGGTCGGGGCGGAGGGATTCGAACCCCCGACCCTCTGGTCCCAAACCAGATGCGCTACCAGACTGCGCTACGCCCCGAACCGGTACAGCTTGGGGAGTATAGCTCGAGGCTTGACGCGTTGCAAGCGCCAGCCACCTGTGCCTGCTGATCGCTGACAGAACTCGAGGTATAAAAGGCTGGATGCGGCTTCTTTTTATTCGGCACGCGCAGTCCAGCAACAATGCCTTGTGGGATCTGACTGGAGCCGAGCATGGGCGCAGTGACGATCCCGAACTCACAGCGACTGGGGTGCAGCAGGCGCGGGCGCTCGGAGATTTCCTGGAACGCGGGGACGATCCGCTAGATCGGGGCGGCGCGGGTTTGACGCACCTTTATTGCAGCCCAATGACTCGAGCCGTGCAAACCGCGCTAGAGGTTGGTCGCGGCACCGATTTGACTCCACATATTTGGCACGACTGGCACGAATCGGGCGGTATCTGGCTCGAGGAGGGCGGCGTGCGGGTCGGGCGCGAGGGAAAGAACCGCGCCTATTTTCAGCAGCATTTCCCACACGTGCGGTTGCCGGATGATTTCTCAGACACGGGTTGGTGGTCCAGAGCTTTTGAGACCGACGCCGAACTCTTCCCCAGAGCCAGGCGCGTCTGGCAGGAGTTACTGCAACGCCACGGTGGCACGTCCGACCGGGTGGCGGTCGTTTCGCACGGTCACTTTTATGCGTTCGTGATGGGGGTCGCGCTGAAAATGCCAAATCTAGATGGCGTATTTTTCATCCTCAACAACACTGGAATGACCCGGCTGGACCACCAGGAAACCGCGCACGGGTCAACCAACTTGGTGTACGCCAATCGCTTGAGTCACCTGAGCGCCGATCTCGTGAGCTGAGGTTCAAAGACCGCGCAGATAAAAGCCGTGTACCGCATCCACGCTCGAGAATGCCGCTCGGTCGCCAGGCTTCAGCGTCTTCCAGGACTCGTCGAAAACGCCCACCACCATCGGCGCTCGAGCCTGCACCACCACGTAACCCTGCTGGGTCTCCAACACTTGTCCCACACCCTCTATACTCGAGATTCCGTTGACGGTCAGCGATTCCTCGGCATCGGTCGCAAACACGGTTTCGGCGATGGGGTTGATGATGACCAGTGCCTCTCCGGGTTTAGCGCTGTACGGACCCGTGCGATCGAACAGGTAAATGACGCGATTGCCAACCTTGGCTTCCAGCAGTGGCGACGCCTCGATTTGCGGGTACAGGGTCACTCTGGCAGCGTGCTGCTTGAAGCGCTCTATGAATTCAGAAACGGAATGCTCGAGGACTGGCATGTTGTTGAGTGTACCTCTGCGCGGGGAGCAAACAAATTTTGGTCAGGAGAAATGCTCACGGTTAACAGTTTGTTTGACTCGAGTCCACACACAAACATTATCAACCTAATGATATTGGGTTTTTCTCGTGCTGTACGGCCTTCGCTTGAACTCCGGCCCGTATCTTGACAGTTTTTCGCTGAGATGATACTGTCTTGGTCGCCCCCGAAACGGGATCTTCGCAAGAAGAAGAGTTTCGCGGGTGAGCACCTTGACAGCGTGGTTGTTGACGCGACACAACGAGAGAAACTCGAGGTGACGCTTGATACTCGAGACGAACAAGACAGAATCTTGTTTGACTCGAGGATTTCGCATCGCTCGAAGTTGCAAGAACTTAGATAACTGGTCAAGTTATTAAGGGCGCACGGTGGATGCCCTGGCACTAGAACCGACGAAGGACGCGATCACCTGCGAAAAGCCTTGGGGAGTTGGAGATAAGCATTGATCCAAGGATATCCGAATGGGGGAACCCGACACGCGTGCGACGCGTGTCACCCGAGAGGGTGGGAACCCGGTGAACTGAAACATCTTAGTAACCGGAGGAAAGGAAAGAGAACATCGACTCCGTTAGTAGCGGCGAGCGAACACGGACCAGCCCAAACCACGGTGCTCGCACTGTGGGGTTGTAGGACCTCAAAATCGAATTCAACAGTTAACCAAACGCCCTTGGAAGAGGCGA
>OZ252252.1:1512500-3307500 GCA_965249745.1 Deinococcales bacterium
CGGCTCGAGGTTGGTGATGCGCTGGTTGATTGCGGTGATCTTGCTGGCTGGGGTGAGCGTGGCCCAGAGTCTGCCGACACCGCCCGCCAATCCACTGAACTATTTCTTTCGCGCCTTGGAGAACGAGGCGAAGTTGAACGTGACTGGAAGCGTCCTCGAACACCAGGTCTTTCCACCTCGCAAGGAAGCCGATCAGACTCGAGCCGATATTCCAGCCCCGCCACCAATCTTTCCCGCGCTGATCCGGCAAGGTTGGCAGGTCAAGGCGTTCGTTGGAGAGCGCATCGCTGGGCGCGACTCGTGGCGGCTCGAGTTCAAGTCCAACAACCCCAGAGCGCCGGGATTCAGTTACTGGATTGACCGCGAGTGGAACATTCGCCTCGGGGTTCAGGAAACGGACTTCCAAGGCAACGTCACGTACAGCGGCCGGTACACCACGCTGGAGAAACCTACGAAGCGTCAGAACCCGCGTAAGCTCGCGCGTTTGGAACCCCATCCGAAACTCGAGGCATTCGTCCGCCAGCAAATCGGCGAGTATTACCTGCCGGATGGGTTCAGGCTGTTCGAGGTCCGACCCCGCACGGTCAAAGACAACCAGAGTGCGCTCGAGTTACGCGCCAGCAACGGCTTGAGCGTCCTGGTAGTCGTGTTCGCCCCGGTGTCCGTCGGCAAGACCGCCAAGCTGGCCGTGCGTGACCTCAAGGGGTCGTGGCTTTGGGTCATCGGGAATCTGCCAACCGATGAACTCGAGCGGGTCGCTACGAGCATTCGCGCTCCGCTCGAGATTAGTGGCTTGCTGAACGGTTTCGCTGACGCCCCACGCTGAGTTGTGACCGGACGGCTATGAAGCGAAACACCTGTCAACCCACTGTAAAGGTGAGGCGTTGATCAGCTTATGAAGAGGCTCGAGGCGGGTTGAATTTACCGGTTTTGGGGTTCTCGCTCGGACCACGACAGAAGAGGTCTTTAGAAACGATCACACAAAATATAACCTCACTGGTTGTTTTGAAGCTCTGTGCACTAGAGTTTTGTCGCTCGAGCCTGATAATGCAGAAACGATGGCTGAAAAAGCCATCGTTTTCTTCTTGCTTCGAGTTTTACGGATTGACGACGGTTGATTTAACGACGCTCTTGTCGGTCGCGCCCATGCCGCCACCGAAGGTCGAAGCCGCCAGGGTGACGCCGACGGCGAACAGCCACAACCAGATTGCGTTCGCTGTGGCAGCGGCGGTCTGCTTAGCGATAGCGACGCCTTGATCCTCAATCGCTTTAGCGGTTTGCTGCGCCTGCTGACGCAATTCCGTGACGCGCTTGGAAACGACGGTCACGACTTCCTGCGCTTGCGCCTTGCTCAACCCACGGCGCTGCAAGCGGCTGGCGAACTGATCGCCTTGGAGTGCCTGACCAATCGCATCGGCTTGCTTAGACACGACATTCCCTAGATTAGTTAAATCGCCCAGGTTGGCGGTTAGATTGCGCGAGGCGTTGTTGATGATGCTTTCAATCGTAACGGCGGCCGCGTCCACCTGCGTCTGATTCAACTCTGGCGAGGCATCAGCGATAATCTGCGAGATTTCCTGACGGTTCAAGCCGTTTTGCAGGGTCTGCAACTCGTCTCCCAAACCCAAACGATTCGCCAAGCCCTGAATGCCACCGGCGTTGCTCGTGGCATTCGCCGCACCCGCTACCCCCGCTGAGGCGACGTTAGCAGCCGTGGAAACCACACTACCAGCGGTATTGGTCACACTGGTCGCCAGATTGCTCAAGCCACCCGCTGTTACCAGCGTCAGGATCGCACAGATGGCAATCCCTGTGATAACCCCGTTGAAGCGACCTCGAGCCAAGTTAAGATCCGTCGAAGCTCGAGCGGCGACTAGACCGGCTAGAAACGAAGAGGCTGCCAGAGAGATGACCAACCAGATGGCCCCGCCGATCCCAATGCCGGTCAGACCACGAATGTCGGACAGGTTGGCGGCCGATCCCAACCCAATTGCCACACCGAGCGCCCCGAGAGCGATGTACGTCACCAGACCTGTCAGAACACCCGCCAGAATGCCACCCCAGTGCAAACGATGCAGGGGTTCCACGAAAGTCGTACCGTTGATGCTGCGCCCCTCAAAGGCAGCATTTCGATTGTAATCACCGGGTGAACTCGTTGTCATATCAAACCTCTTTCACAGGACTCTCAAGCGTGCTCCCGCAACGCTTTACCTGTTACATAGAAGCTTGATTCCAGTACCTGATGGGGTTCTGAAGTCCTTCTGAACAACCCGAAAACTGGGTGTTCTAGACTCAAGCTGTGCGATCCGTGACCCTACTCTTTCCGATCCACTCTGAGACGCGGCGCGTGCTCTTGGGGGTGAAAAAAACGGGCTTTGGAACCGGAAAAGTCGTTGGCATCGGGGGCGGCATCGAACCCGGCGAAACGCCTCTCGCGGCTGCCGCGCGCGAACTGACAGAGGAAACCGGACTGACAGTGCCGCTCGAGGGGCTAAGAAGGGCGGGCCGTTTGAAATTCTTGTTTCCTGCCAGACCAGCTTGGAACATGGATGTTCACCTGTTCACGACGCACCGCTGGCAGGGCGAACCACTCGAGACCGATGAGATCGCCCCCGCGTGGTACAGCCTAGACAGTCTGCCGTGGGCGCACATGTGGGACGATGGGCGCTATTGGCTGCTCGAGGTGCTGGACGGCGCGGTCATACATGCCGAGTGCGAGTACGCGGTTGACGGTATCACTGTGGAGCGGTTCGTGAAACTCAGTTGATGGAACTTTGAGGGGTGCTGCCAAGCTTCAAGCTCGGGCGGAGCGACCGCCAAGCCAAGCGTTGACGCACGGCAAGCCTGCCAGGCTAGCTTTTACCCAATCTCTGAGAGTCCGATTCCCTGAGGCTTGCCTCGTTGTTGCAATGCTCGAATGATAGGGCGCGCTTCTTGGGTAGATAAAAAGATTCAAAGCTGTTCATACCTCGAGCCTTGGCTTGAGGTTCTTGATCTCGAGCCAGAAAAAGCGATAGAAATTGTCGTGACTGGAATTCTGACGGTCCGGGTTTCAATCCTCCCCGCTCGAGGTTCTGGCAAGCGTGTTGCAAGCCCACGCTTGCCAGAACCTCGAGCGAGCTGGAAATCTCGAGACAAACCGAACAGAGAGAAGGCGCGAGTTGTAATAACTCGTGCCTCCCTGAAACGCAAATGATTGAAGATGCCACGTTCGTTTCGACCCCTCGAGCCGGGCTGATTTCTACCGCTGAGCCAACCGTGTCCGCGATCTGAGCTATTTCTCTGCGATGTACAACCGCGTAATGCTGTCGGGCTGCACCCCGAAGCTCGGGCGGTTCGGATCAATCCGTTGCAATTTGTCCAGCACGTCAATCCCGTCTATGACCTTGCCGAAGACACTGTGGCGACCGTCCAAGTGCGGTGTGTCCATGAAGGTGATGAAGAACTGCGAGCCGTTGCTGACGGGCTGACTCGTGTTCGCCATGCTGAGAATGCCCTTGCCCCGGTGCTTCAGGCTGGGATCGAACTCGTCGGCGAACTTGTAACCCGGACCGCCGCTGCCGGTACCGGTCGGATCACCGGTTTGCGCCATGAAGCCGTCCAGCACACGGTGAAACTTGATGCCGTCGTAGTAGTGATGACGCGCCAGCCAGACGAAGGAATTCACCGTGGTCGGGGTTTTATCGGCGTACAGCTCCAAGACCATGCGCCCCTTGGTGGTTTCCACGACGGCAGCGTACTGCTTGCCGGATTCGATGGCTTTGCCAGCCTCTTTGAAACTGGTCTGGCGGTCCTCGGAGAGAAACGGCGTGGCAGTGTAACCGGCGGGAATGAAATCTGACATGGGACTCCTTGTAGCTAGGGTTGAAACATGGCCTCGAGCCTGGAGAAAAATTTACTTCGGCTTTTGAACGATGAATACTCGCGTCATCCGAGTCGGTGTGGCGGGCGGTTCACCGCGCACGATCTTGTCCAGCACGTCTAAGCCTGCCACAACCCTACCGAAAATCGTGTATTGCCCGTCCAGGTTTGGCGTGGCCGCCAGGGTGATGTAGAACTGCGAGCCATTGCTTTCCGGGTCCTGCGTGCGGGCCATGCCAAGGACGCCCTTGGTGTCGTATTTGTACTTCTTCCTGATCTCCAACCCGAACTCGTACCCTGCGCCGCCCTGACCCCATTTGCTGGAATCCGCGCTCAGCGTGTTCGGATCGCCGCCCTGAACCACGAAGCCCTCGACGACGCGGTGGAACGCGATGCCGTCGTAGTAATGATGCAGCGCCAGCCAGACGAAGGAATTCACCGTGGTCGGTGTGTCGTCCTCGTACAGGTCCAGCACCATGCGCCCGACATCGGTTTCAATCACGGTTTGGTAATCGGTCTTGTCCTTCAGCACGTACTGCGCTTCCTTGAAGCTGCGCATCGGTGCAGCCGACAGAAACGGCGTGACCGTGTACCCAGCCGGAGCCTCTGGTTTGCTCGAGGCGACGACTGCTGGCGGTGGGGTCGGAGATGTGGCAGGCGGTGTAACCGCGATCGGCGGCGGACTCGAGGCTTGCGATTTATTATCCTTGCAGCTTCCCAGGACGCCGCTCAGGGCCAGGGCAGCCGTCAGGATAGCTGCGGTTTGAAGTGCTTTCATGGAACCTCCGAGGATGAATTGTACCGGGTAACGTGAGTCTCGGTCTCGAGGAGACGGGAATGGCTTGAAGCTCGCCCGGTTTTTTGGTGGTGGCGTGATATCGGACTCGTGTGGCAGGGTCAGCACGGGGACCGACCCCTACGAAATCTGGAATGCGCGCGGCGGCTTTGTCTCGAACACCGCACGTTGTTGTAGGGGCGAAGCACGCTTCGCCTAGGATCAACCAAGCTACCATCCAGATCAACCCGCGCTCGAGAATGGGATCGTTGCCCGCCTCAATCCTCGAGCCATTCAATACCAGGTCCGTCACCCGAACCGCTCAGCTCGTCCACGAAGAGCGGCATCAGCTTGGCGAGCGATTCCACCCGCGAGGCCGCGAACTCCATCTCCTCCGGGTTTTGCGCCGCCGCTCCGACCCGCAGGCAAGCGTTGTAAAACCGCGCCACCTCGAGACCGCGCTCGGACAGCCGGGCCCGCTCCGTGGGAGAGAGGATTTGCGCGGCGAACTCAGTTTCGTTTTCAAAAATGACGTGTCCGCCCACGCGCCAAACAGACAATAGAAAATCGTTAATCTCGCGCGGGTTGCGCCACATGCCGAAGCACAACTCGTCGGTGATCCGGTCCAGTTTGGATAGTCGCTCGGCGGTCAATGGCTTCACGGTGATAAGTTCCCGCGCCAGGGCTTGCCGCTCGAGGCGACGGGCGGCGTACTGCGGCAGGCTGAGAAAGCCTTGCGGCGTCAAGCGTTCGCCCAGCAGGGCGCGCACGCGATGTGCGATCACGTAATCCTGGTATTCCTTTTGCAATTCCGCGATGCCCTCCTCGTGGTTTTTAGTCGGACTCACCGCTCGAGTCTATGGGTTTCCGCCTGGGGCGTTTGTGCCGGGCGTCCACGGCGCTCATTGATCCGAACATTTGAAGAATGTATTTGACGAGTGCATTTGACATGGAGGCACTGAGGGCGGGTACACTCACGCTGGATTTCAGGCTCGAGGGACAACTGACAGGGGGCGTTATGGGTGTATTCATCGCAGAATTTATTGGAACCTTCGCACTGATGTTCATCGGGGGCGGCGCGATCATCAACGGCGGGGCGGGACTGGTCGGTGTGGCGCTAGCCCACGGGTTGACGATTGCCGTGTTCGGGAGTGCCTTCGGTGCGGTTTCGGGCGGGCACTTCAACCCGGCGGTCACGCTGGCGATGCTGTCCACGGGACGGATTGAGTCCGTGAAAGGAGTTGGCTACATCGTCTCGCAGTGCCTCGGGGCGCTCATTGCGGCGTTCCTGCTGACGGTCGCTTACCCGGCCGATCTGGTCAGCGCCGCGAACCTCGGGACGCCGCTGGTCGCCTCGAACATTACCCTGGGCGGGGCGATCATCTTGGAGGCGATTGCGACTTTCTTCCTGGTGAGCGTGATCTTCGGCACGGCCGTGGACTCGAGAGGGCCGAAAGTCGGTGCGCTGTTCATCGGGTTCACCGTGGCGCTGGACATTCTGGCGATTGGACCGATGACCGGCGGGGCAATGAACCCGGCGCGCAGCATCGGACCGGCCCTGGTGAGCGGGCACCTGGAGAATTTCTGGATTTACTGGGTTGGACCGATCATCGGCGCGGTCGCGGCGGCGTTCCTGTACGACATGGTGATGCTGAAAAAAGAGGCTTGATCGCTGTCCAATCGCGGCTCGCCTCGCCCATCTCGAGGTTGAGAATGCACTTCCGAACGATGCGACTCGAGGTGATCGTGTTGCGACCAAGCGTACCAGTGGGTTTGCCCCTACCAGGGTCGCATTCTGGTGATCCCGACTCGAGTCTGAAACTGGTTTGATCGAAGCTGCAAGCGGTTCATCGGGGTGAGTCCTGTCGGCTTCTTGTCGGCTTAGTCACGCGCTAGGTGAGGCTCGCCCCTACGACAAAATAGGGGTCTCGAGCCTAGGGGACGGGCGGTTTTACGACCGCCGTTCTTTCTCGGGCTAGACTCCGGGGCGTGCCCCATTATCGTCTCGCGCTCATTGGTTTCGGCAACGTCAACCGCTCGCTGGTGACACTTCTGGAACGTAAACGCGCGACCCTGGACACGGATTACGGCATCAGCTTTTCGGTCACCGGCGTGTACTCGAGACGCCTCGGGTTGATCGCCGACCGCGATGGGTTGGACGCTGCCGCACTGCTCGAGGGAAACGTCACACCCTCTGCTCTCGAGACCGTGGGCGACTGGCTGGACGCGAGCGGCGCAAATCTGGTGTTTGAAGCCTCGAGCTTGGAACCATCTAGCGGCCAGCCCGCGATTTCCTATATCCGCGCCGGTCTGGAACGCGGGATGCACGTCGTGACCGCCAACAAAGGACCCGTGGTTCACGCCGCCCGTGACCTCGAGCGGCTGGCAGCGGCCCACGGCGTCAGGTTCAGATTCGAGGCGACCTTCATGGGTGGCAGCCCGATTTACAGTTTGCTGCGCGAGTGCCTGCCCGCCGCGAAACTCTTGCGTTTCCGGGGCTTGCCAAACGCCACGACGACCATGATTCTCGAGGCGATAGAGCAGGGTTTGAGCTTTGACGAGGGTGTGAAACGCGCTCAGGAGTTCGGGATCGCCGAGACCGATCCGAGTTTCGACGTGGACGGCTGGGACAGTGTTGTGAAAATCCTTGGCTTGGCGAACACAGTCATGGGCGCGAGTCTAGGAATTGCCAGCGTGGACCGCACCGGCATTCGTGACCTGTCGGTTGAAGAGATCAGGTCGGCTCGAGCCAGCGGCACACCGATTCGCCTGGTCGCTACCCTCGAGTACGAAGCGAATGATTTACGCGCCTCGGTGAAACCAGAGCGCTTAGCCATCACGGATTCCCTCTCGAGCGCTCGAGGGAGCGACATGATCGCGCGGTTCGAATTCGATGTCTTGCCCGCAATCGAACTGGTCTCGCGCGGCGCGGGCGCGATGGAAACCGCGTATGACATGTTAGCAGACTTTATCAACATCGCCCGAGAGTGAAAAATAGACTTGTTGCGAACGTACTGTTTCGTCTCGCCCCGCGCGTCAGGGGGCGAGTGCCGCGAGCTGCCCTTGACGTTACTGATAAAGGCACGCTTCGGCTAGCCTACGTTTGCGTCACAGACGCATTCTATTGCCTCAAAACGGTAAGCTGACCATGCCGAACTCAGTAATCTCAAGAATCGTCTTCAGGCTCGAGTTTGTCAGCCTCAAAGGTGGCCGGGTTTGCCATGGCAAACCCCTACGAAAAAATGCGGTGGTTACGCTCGAGCTGTGGATGGGGAGGTGTCTCGCAGATGGCACACGTGGGACAGGGCCACGCCCGCCGTTCATAGGAGATCCAATAAAAAAGTCTCGCCAGGCGGACACACCCGGCGAGACACGTCCGATTCTAGACTTAGGCCATCGCTCGAGCCAGCGCCCGTTTCGCCATGACATCCACCAGATGCGCCCGGTAATTCGAGCTGGCGAAACTATCGCCCATCAATTCGCTCGCATTCACCAAGCCCTGACAGGCTGACCCTGTACCTTCTATCTCGAGCTTCGTGAGCCTCATCACGTGATCGCCCGCGCCGGTCAGCGCCGCTCGCACCGCTCCGTCGCGCACGGCGACCGCCACGCCGACAATCGCGTAGCGCGAGGCCGGATGCGCGAACTTCTCGTACGCGCCCTTCGCGCCGGTCGGAATGTGAATCTCGGTCAACAGTTCGCCCTCAGCGACCGCCGTTTCAAACATGCCCAGGAAAAACTCATCGGCGCTCACGACCCTCGAGCCAGTCGCGTTCTGAATCTTCAGGCTGGCATCCAGCGCCAGCATCGCCGCCGGGTAGTCGGCGGCCGGGTCGGCGTGCGCCAACGCCCCACCGATCGTGCCCTTGTTGCGAATCATCGGATCGCCGATCAGCGCCGCAACCTCTGGCAAAAGGGCGCATTGCTGCTTCAACAGCTCCGAAAACTCAATTTCACGGTGCGTCACCATCGCGCCCAGCACGAGGTTCCCACCCTCGAGCCGAATGCCGTGCATCTCGGCGACCTTGCTAATATCAATCAGGGTGCTCGGCGAGGCGAGCCGCAATTTCATCGCCGGAATCAGCGAGTGACCGCCCGCCAACAGTTTCGCGTCTGGGTTGGCCGCCAGCAACGATATTGCCTCCGACACGCTGGACGCTTTGTGATAGGTGAATTCGGCGGTGTACATGGGTGACTCCTTCTGGCTGTTATCTCGAGACCTGCGCGTGCGTTCGCAAGTTCCGGTTGAACTCGAGGATTGGATTTTTGGGGGGCAGCCGTCAGATCAGCTTTTTGGGTTGAGCTGGAAGCTGATGGGTCCTCCTCAATCGTCCGCCGCCTCTGCCAACATCCCTCTGCCCGCATTCATCGCGTTCCAGACTTTTTCTGGGGTGTACGGCATGTCCAAGTGCTTGACCCCGAACGGCGCGAGCGCGTCAACCACGGCGTTAGCCACGGCGGCGGTGCTGGCAATCGTGCCCGCCTCGCCGATGCCTTTCAGACCCAGCGGGTTGTGCGGGCTGGGCGTGACGGTATGACCGATTTCTAACTGCACCATGTCGTCCGCCCTGGGCATCGCGTAATCCATGTACGAGCCGTTCGTCAGGTTGCCGTCGTCGTCGTAGACCGCGCCCTCTAACATCGCCTGTCCCATGCCCTGCGCCACGCCGCCCTGGACCTGACCCTCGGCGATCATCGGGTTGATGATCGGCCCGCAATCGTCCACGCAGACGTACCGAATGAGTCGGGTCTTCCCGGTGTCCGCGTCAATCTCCACGACCGCCAAATGCGTCCCGAACGGGTACACGAAGTTCTTCGGATCGTAAAAATGCGTCGCCTCCAACCCCGGCTCGAGATCCGCCGGGTAGTTGTGTGCCAAGTGCGCCATCAAGGAGACATCGAAGAAGGTCTTGGATTTCTCGGGGACGCCCACGACGCTGAAGACCCCATTCTCGTGAACTACGTCCTCGGGGGCGGCTTCCATCAGGTGGGCCGCGATCCGTTTGGCTTTGTCGTTAATCTTGTTCGCCGCCATTTTGATGGCACTCACCCCGACCGGGGCGCTCCTCGAGCCGTACGATCCCCAACCGTGCGGCAGTCGGGCTGTATCACCGTGGATGATGGCGATGTCCTCCACGGGAATCTGCAACTCGTCCGCCACGACCTGCGCGAAGGCCGTTTCGTGCCCCTGTCCGTGGCTGTGCGAGCCGGTTAGGACTTCCACTTTTCCGGTCGCGGCGACGCGAATCAGCGCCGATTCCCACTGTCCCGCCTGTGCCCCCAACTGCCCGACCAGGGCTGACGGAGCCAACCCGCACGCCTCGAGGTAGGTGCAGACGCCGATCCCGATGTACTTCCCCTGTTGACGCAGCTCGGCTTGCTGGGCGCGGAGCGCTGTATAGCCCAACTTTTCCAGCGCCATGTCCATCGCGGGTTCGTAATTGCCGCTGTCGTACTGAAGCGCCACCGGCGTCTGATACGGGAATTCGTCCGGCTGAATGAAGTTCTTGCGGCGCACGTCCACCGGGTCCATGCCCAGTTCCAATGCCACGGTGGACACCATGCGTTCCACCAGGTAGGTCGCCTCGGGTCGGCCCGCGCCGCGATAGGCATCCACGCCGACTGTGTTGGTGTACGCGCCGCGCACCTGCGCGTGAATCGCCTTCCATTTATAGGTCCCGTTCAGCAGCGTGCCGTACAGGTACGTCGGCACGGCGGGCGCGAAGGTCGTCAGGTACGCGCCCATGTTGGCGATCGTGTTGACCCGAAGCGCTAGGAGCTGACCGTCGTTGGTGACGGCCGCCTCGGCCAAGGTCTCGTGATCGCGCCCGTGGGCATCGCTCATGAAGGCCTCGCTGCGCCGGGAGGTCCACTTCACCGGGCGGTTGAGCTTTTTGGCGGCGAACAGCACGATCACTTCTTCCGGGTATTGGAAGATCTTGCTGCCGAAACCGCCGCCCACGTCCGGGCTGACGATTCGCAACTTGTGTTCCGGGATGCCCATGATGAACGCCCCGAGCATGACGCGGTGAATGTGCGGGTTCTGCGAGGTCGTGTAGAGCGTGTACTCGTCCCCGGCGCGACGGTACTCCGCCAAGCTGGCCCTGGGTTCAATCGCGTTCGGGATCAGGCGATGATTGCGAAGCTCGAGCCGGACAATTTTATCTGCCTTAGCGAACTCGGCTTCGGTCGCGGCGGCATCCCCGATCTCCCAGTCGAACGCCAAATTCCCCGGCGCTTCGGGATGGACTTGCACGGCTCCCTCCGCTAACGCCGCGCTCCCCAGCACCACCGCGTCCAGCGCCTCGTACTCCACGTCTACCAGCGCCACGGCATCCTCGGCCACCGCTTTAGATTCCGCGATTACGGCCGCGACGATATCGCCAACGTGATTGACCTCCTCAGGTTGAATCGCGTGATGGGCCGAGATCTTCAAGTCCGGCAGTAACCAACCTGTCGGAATCGGATTGATGCCCGCCCCGACCAGATCCTTCCCGGTCAGCACCGCCAGCACCCCCGGCAGGGCCAGCGCCGCGCTCGAGTCAATCTTCTTAATCCGCGCGTGGGCGTACGGCGTCCGCACCATTGCCGCGTAGGTCATGCCCAGGACACTGATGTCATCGGTGTAATTACCTGTCCCGGTGATGAAACGCGGGTCCTCGACGCGCTTCATGGCCTTGCCAAAGAATTTCTCGGTCATGGGAGGCTCCTTTGGAACTGTTAGCGAAAGGTATGCGAATGCGTTTGCAGGTTGAGCCAGTCTCAGGCGATCTGGTCTGAGTCAAAGCGTTTGGCTCGAGGTTTTGGGTCAAGCTGGTCGTTGCCCTCAGTCGTCGGCTGCCTGCGCCATCACCGGTTGCGCCATGCTGCCCGCCGCGTGTTGCACGGCGCGCACGATGTTGTGATAACCAGTGCAGCGACAGAAGTTGCCTTCCAACCCGTGACGAATCTCAGATTCGGAGGGGTGCGGGTTGTGCTTCAGCAGGTCGGCGGCGCTCATAATCATGCCGGGGGTGCAATAGCCGCACTGTAAGCCGTGCATCTCCCAGAAGCCCTGTTGGAGCGGGTGCAGACTCCCGATCTCGCCGATCCCCTCGATCGTCGTGACGCCCCCGCCGTCGGCTTGGACCGCGAACATCGTGCAAGATTTCACGGCTTGCCCATCCAAGTGAACCGTGCAAGAACCGCACTGGCTGGTGTCGCACCCCACGTGCGTGCCGGTCAGATTCAAGGCTTCGCGCAGGTAATGCACCAGCAGCGTGCGAGGCTCCACCTCTGAGGAATGGGTTTGTCCGTTGACGGTCACAGAAATCGGAACCTTTGCCATAAACACCTCCGAAAATTTACTCGAGCGCGTGAGGAACCGGGATTGTGCGGCGTCAACTGGTGTTCAAGGGCAACCTCGAGATGACCCACTCGAGCCTGAGAGAGACTCGTCGTGTCGTTGAATTGTCGTTCGCCCGCGATTCTACGCCATTCGGGACGGGCAGGGATCAACTGTGACGGCAGATAAAATTAAGGCGACCGAGAGGTGTGAGCTGCGCACCTCGAGCGACTGGCGATGATGGCCGGGATCGCTTGCGACCTCTGGGTTCTCGAGGGTCGGTTGTGCGATTAAATAGCTTTTTTTTCATTTGTGGTACGGCACGCCCGCCGTGACGGTACTGGCCCGGTACAGCGCCTCTAGGGTCACGAGTTGCGCCAGATCGTGCGGCAGGGTGAGCGCGGAGAGCGTCCAGAGCGTGCCCGCCCTGGCGCGCACCGCGTCGGATAGCCCCTCGTCGCCACCGACCGCGAAGGCAATCTCTCCGTGTCCGTCCACGCCGAGCTTCTCGAGGGTTTGGGCTAAGGCTTCGGTGGAGAACGACTTACCCTGCAAATCCAGCGCGATCAGATACGCACCCCCGACCGCCTCCAAAATTTTCTCGCCCTCCTCGAGTTGCGCTGGCGACCCGGAGCGCTTGCTATCGCGGACCCTGGTCAGGCGGAGCTTGTGAAAGCGCGTCAAACGCTGGCTGTACAACTCGCACCCGATCCGGGCGTACTCCAGTTTCGGGCTGCCAACCGTCACGAGATGCAAGCGCATGGGGCGCAGTCTAAGGCTGGGACCCCAACTCGAGCGAGCTGGCCTCGAAACATTTTCACGGGCAGTCAATCACGCTCTGAGCTTTCAGAGGGGCGCACAGTTTTCCTTCTGGGGAAATACGCAGCTACGGTTCTCGAGATGTTGCCGGTAAGCCGAACGCGCTGGGATCAATATTGAAAGCGGAGAACTGTTTCACCTCATTCGTAGTCGTACAATCCGAACTATGGCTCGAGTTCTGCTGTTCGTCCTGCTTCTCGCCTCGAGCGCTCTGGCGCAACCGGTCGCCTCCGGCGTGGCCGCGCCGGGTTTCCTGGCGGCCTTTCTGGCGGGTTTGCTGTCGTTTGTGACGCCGTGCGTGTTGCCGCTCGTGCCGAGTTACCTGGCGGTGCTGGGCGGAGGTAGCGGCAAGAAACCGATCCTCGGGGCGCTGCTGTTCATCCTGGGTTTTACCCTGGTATTCATTTCCTTGGGCGCGGGAGCCAGCGCCCTGGGTAGCACGCTTCGTCAGAACAAGGACATCCTGACGCAAGTTGGCGGTGCGCTGATCCTAATTTTCGGGATCGTTTTCCTGATCAAAGACCGCATCCCAGCTCTGAACCGCGAGTACCGGGCTGATTTGGGGACCGCCTCCCGGTTCGGACTGGTCGCCCTGGGCGCGGCCTTCGCGGCCGGTTGGACGCCGTGCATCGGACCAATTCTGGGCGTGATTCTCAGTATCGCAGGCTCGAGCGGCAGCATTGGCACGGGTGTGCTCCTGCTGGCGGTCTACGCGATGGGGCTGGCGGTTCCGTTCCTGCTGGCGGCGTTCGCCTGGGATCGGTTGGGCGCGGGTTTGCGCAAAGCCATGCGCTGGGTCGGGACGATAGAGAAGGTCTCTGGTGTCTTGCTGATCGCGGTCGGGTTGCTGCTGCTGACCGGCAACTACGTGGAGATCACGCGCAACCTGGCGGCGTTAACACCGCAGTGGTTACTGAATCTCGAGAATGGCTTTCTGTCCAAGTGAACTTACTGAGTTCGGCTGGGTCAGGCTCACGTTTTGAGGTGATAAGGCAATAGAGTGTCTGTGACGGACGCGTCTGGAGGCCGAATCGTGGGGTTGTCGGTAGAGTACATCGTGGGCTGATCTCGAGGAATAGTCATCACTGTTCGAGGGTTCTTGTGATCGCGCCAACGGCGTTGCCGCAAGACTCGAGGCGATGCGCCGTGAGCGGTCTTGACCAATCTGGAAAAGTGAAAGGCTGAGGCGAAGCCGACGCGTTCAGCAATCTCGCTGACGCTCAACCCAGTGTCCAGCAAGAGTTGCACGCCGCGCTCGGTGCGTTGCGTCCAGAGGTACTTTGTGGGTGTAGTTCCCAGGTGACGCTGGAACAGGCGCGTCAGGTGCTGAGCGCTAACGTTGGCGGCTGAGGCTATCTTGGAGAGGGTCAGTGGGGTCTCGAGGTGGGCATCAATGTAGAGCTTGGCGCGTCCGACGGCAATCGGTTCGCGGCGAAGCTGTTGCGCGTGGGCACTATCAAATAGTACTGCCCGGAGAATTGCCAGGGCAACGGTGTGCAGGAGGTCATCGGCTAGCTTGAGCTGACTGGCTGGCAGATTCAGACCGTATTCCATCAGGTCATTCACCCGCTTCGAGAGCGGAAGGGGTCCACGGAACGGCTCGAGCGCGGTGCCTAAATCGGCAGGTACGAGGCTGGGATGAATCGCGCACCAGGTATGACGCGTGTCACGCTGTGGTGAAAAAGAGAACAGTTCTGTGGAACCAGGGTGAAGCAGCAGGCACTGCTGCTCGGCGATCTCCAAACCTGTGTCGTCAATCTGGACTCGGACCGCGCCATGATGTACCACCACGAGTTGCAGGTCACGTTGGTCTCGAGGACCGAACGAGCTACCCGGCGGGTAGTGAACATCGCCGAACGTGACCTGTCGGGTGGAGCGCAAGCGGTTCATTGTGGATAGGTTCATGGTTGCTTTAAGCATGGAATACCCGCCTAGAAATTGCTAGGGTATTCAGTACAGACAGATAGGCAGTTCGACGCGGCAGCCCGTACCAGGAGGTCACCCATGATGTCAACCAGCCTCAACCAACTCGCCAATGAGCGCCAACTCGAGCCGTGGGCCTCGTGGCCGGAGTCGCATCGTCCGAGCGGGTATTTCGAGACGGTGTCCGCGGACTCCACTCGGTTTTACGCCGAACATGGCTTTCTGGTTCTGGAGAACGCGCTCAGCCCTAACGAGCTAGAAGCTCTGAACGCCGAAGCCGCACAGATTTGCCGGGGCGCGATCGGTCCGGTTCGGGGCGTCACCCCCGCTGACTCGGGTGAATCCGATCTCAGCGTGATGCGGCGTTACCTGTGTATTCACTTCCCACACAAGATTTCAGCTCTAGCCAAGCGCGCGTTGGCGCATCCGAAAGCGCTCGAGGTGCTGACGGCGGTGATCGGCCCGAACGTTAAAGCCATGCAGTCCATGCTGTTCATCAAAGCCTCCGGGAAACCAGGGCAAGCCTGGCATCAGGACGAGTTTTTCATCCCAACTCGAGACCGTTCGCTGACAGGGGCCTGGATGGCCTTGGACGACGCCACGGTTGAGAATGGTTGCCTGTGGGTGATTCCGGGGTCGCACCGACACGGGGTCTTGTGGCCGCAACGCCAACACAACGACCTGCGCTTCGATTGCACCGGCGAGGCCATGGACTATCCGTACACCGATGATGATGCCGTGCCCGTGGAGGTCAAACGCGGCAGCATCGTGTTCTTCAACGGCTATCTCCTGCACCGTTCCCTGCCGAATCGTGCCACCACGGGCTTCAGGCGCTCTCTCGTCAACCATTACATGAGTGCCCAATCGTTGCTGCCCTGGTACGGTCTTCAGGACGGGCAGAGCGTTGCTACGGCTGACTACCGCGACATTGTGCTTGTGGCCGGACGCGACCCCTACGCCTGGAAGGGCGTGACAGACATCGCCAGCGCTCACGTCCGACCCAGCGGTGAGGGTGGCTGCGGTAACTCGGAACAGAACGCTGATGAGGATGACGACCACGATCACTAAGTCTCCCCAAAAGCTGGTTTGAAAGGATTTCAACTCGAGACCATTCTGAAGGCCCTCCCGCTGACTGCGAAGTGCGCTCTAAGATCGCCGCCTGAACTCGAGTTTGCAATTCAGTGGTGTGTTTAGAATGCCGCATGAATCTCGAGTTACTGAAGCGACTCTCCGAAACCTTCGGTGTCCCCAGCCGCGAGGAACGCGTGCGCGACTTGGTGCGTGCCGAACTAGCGGGTCTGGTGGACGAAATCCGCGAGGACGCATTGGGGAATTTGATCGCTCTGAAACGCGGCACGGGCGAGAAGCGGGTCATGATCTCCGCCCACATGGACGAGATCGGTTTCATCGTCAAGTTCATTGATAAGGACGGGTTTCTGCGAATTCAGCAACTCGGAGGTTTCGACACCCGCAACCTGTTCGCCCGCAACGTTGTGGTCTGCGCGGCCGGGGGCGACCTGCCAGGCATCCTGCACCCGAGCGGTAAACCGGTCCATATCTCCACGGAAGAGGAGCGCAAGAAAATCCCGGAGATCAAGGAGTTCATGGTGGACCTCGGGCTGCCCGCCGAGGAGGTTCACAAACGGGTGCGCGTCGGTGACCCCGTAGCGCTCGAGCAGCAGTTTCGTACGGTCGGACAGTACTACGTCGGCAAAGCGCTCGATGATCGGGTCAGCGTCTGGGTGCTGATCGAAACCCTGCGTGCCCTGAAAGGCATCCCGCACGAGTGGAACGTTCACGCGGTCTTCAGCACCCAGGAGGAGGTCGGGCTGCGCGGCGCGACGCCCGCCGCCTACGGTTTGGAACCCGAGGTCGGTATCGCCTTGGACACGACCATTGCCGCCGACACCCCCGGCGTCCCGGATGACGAGGCGGTCTGCCGCACCGGGGCTGGGGTCGGCATCAAGGTCATGGACGGCGCGAGCCTGAGCGCCCCGCATCTGGTGCGAGAATTCACCGCGTTAGCGCAGAGAGAGGGCATCACCCATCAACTCGAGGTGCTGCCCTTGGGTGGTACGGACGCCGCCGGAATTCAGCGTTCCAGGGCGGGCGTCCCGGTCATCACACTGTCCACGCCGAGCCGCTACGTTCACACCGTCCAAGAGGCGATTCACCGCGACGATTTGGCAGCAACGCTGGCGCTACTGCTGGCCTGGTTGAAAGGTTCGTAACGTCTCGAGCCTTCCATGTACCCCGGCGAAGTAGGGGGGAGGTCTCGAGGTCACGCCGTTTCGATCTTGCGAACACGAGTTCGACGCGTGCCATCTGCGCTGCTCGACCCCCCACTTCGCAGGGGATGACTCGAGCTTGGAGCGAAGAGCTGCGTGGCCGCCCTCGCCCTACGATGGTGAACCTGCGACCCCGCCTTCGCTCAACCACGCCCGCTCGAGACCCGCGAAACTTCTCTTCAGGCGGGCGTGACACCAGACCCGTGACGCGAACGCCCCAGGTGTGCGAGATTGAAAGTGTGAGTAACGCTGGTATGAATGCTGCGCCGTTCGCCTTGGAGCTGGCCGGTCTGGTTCACCGCTACCAGCGCTCGTTCGTGCTGCGCGGCACGGGCTTGCGGTTGGAGCGCGGTGCGGCGCTGGCGCTCTACGGCTCGAACGGGGCAGGCAAGACGACTCTGCTGAAGATCATCGGCACCGCGCTGACCCCGACTCGAGGTGGTGGGACGGTACTAGGGTTTGACCTGCGCGACCGCCTGGAGTTGCGCCGCCGCGTGTTGATCGTCTCGCACGCGCTGGGGTTGTACCCGGACCTGACCGGGTTGGAAAACTTGGAGTTCGCCATAAAAATGCACCTACGCAGCGTCTCGAGCGCCGCGTTTCAGGACGCCTTAGAGCGCGTCGGCTTGCGCGGGGTCGGCACGCGGGTGCGCGGCTACTCGAGTGGGATGCGTAAGCGGCTGGGGTTGGCCAAGATGTTGCTGTTGCAACCAGAGCTGATCCTGCTGGACGAGCCGTTCGCGGCGCTGGACCCGCAGGGGAAGGACCTGGTGGAGGGTTTGATTCGCGGCGAACAATCACGCGGCGCGACGTTGGTGATCGCCAGTCACGAACCGGAACGCACCCGGCAGATCGTAACGTTTGAGACCACGCTCGAGGCTGGTCTGCTGGCACCGATGACCGCGACGGGAAGCGCTTGAGTCCGCTCTCGGCGGTGCTGACGATTGCCTTGAAAGACTGGCGCATTGAGGGTCGCGCTCGGGACGTGATGATGGCCACGCTGTTTTTTGCGGGGATGGTGGTGATGATCCTGGCCTTCGCCTTCGGCCCGGAGCCGTCCAAACTGCGGGCCGCCGCTCCCGGTATTCTCTGGGTCGCCATCGCCTTCGCTAGCATCCTCGCGGCATCCAGGGCGTTCTCAGGGGAAGCCGAAGACGGTGCGCTCGAGGCGTTGCTGCTCTACCCCGTGCCGCACGAGTTGGTGTACCTCGGGAAGCTGTTGGGAAACCTGGGCTTGATGCTGTTGCTGTCACTGATCCTCGTGCCGACGACATTGGTGCTGTACGGCGTCTCGGTTCAGGGCCAATGGCTCGAGTTCTCATTAACGGTTCTCTTGGGCGTGATCGGGTTTAGCGTGATCGCCACGTTTCAGAGCGCCTTGACGGTCGGTTTGCGCGCCCGCGAGAGCCTGTTGCCGCTCTTGATCTTTCCAATCGTCGTACCGGTCGTGCTGGGCGCGGTCAAGGCGACGGTTGGGATCGTGACGCTTGACCCTTCAACTGATGTCTGGGGATGGATAAGATTACTGCTGGCGTTCGATCTGATTTATATCGTCACCTGCACACTGGCGTTCCCGTACGCGGTAGAAGTTTGAACCAGTAGAAATTTGAATCAAACGTTAATCTCTAAGAGTACACTCGGGTTTCAAGTCACCTTTGAGGCGGCAGATAGCTAGACTGAGGTTCGTATGACCCAGAAATCCTCCAATTCAGCAATTCCTTGGTTAACCCCAGCCCTGGGGTTCTCGAGCATCGCGGCGCTGCTGGTGGCGTTCTTTTTCACCTTCACCGCGCCGCCGGATGTGTTGCAAGGCTACCTGACGCGCATCCTACCGATTCACGTCGGGGCATCGTGGTTGGCGTACCTGTCGTTCGGCTTCACCGCGATCTTCGGGTTGACCTACCTCATCACGCGCCGCGCCCACTGGGATCGGTTGTCCGCCGCGAGCGCCGAAATCGGCGTCGTGTTCATCACCCTCTCCCTCTTTAGTGGTGCCCTCTGGGGTCGGCCGACCTGGGGCGCGTTCTGGGTCTGGGGCGATGCCCGTCTGACCACGACCGCGCTCATGCTGATGGTCTACATCGGAATGCTGACCGTGCGCCCAATGCTCGAGGACCCAGCCCGCCGCGCCCGAGTCAGCGCCGTGATCGGCGTCGTGGCGGCCGTCGGCGTGCCGATCAATTACATGAGCGTCTACTGGTGGAACACGCTTCATCAGACGCCCAGCCTGAGCGTGCCGCAGGGTCGGAGTGCCCTCCAGAACCCCGGTATTCTGATCGGCTTCATCCTGGCGCTCGTCGGCTTCACAGTCCTGTACTTCTACCTGTTGCGGCTGCGCGGCCAACTGGCGCGGCGGCAGGCGGACCTCGAGGCTCAGGAGTTGGAGCTGGAACTGAGCGGTTCATTGAAGCAGGTGTTGTCGTGAACGAGGTCGTCGGCAATCCAAACCAGTGGGACATGTTCGTCTACTGGGTTTACGGCGCGGGCGTGTTGCTGCTGGGTGGTTACGCGGTTTACCTGATCCAACTGAATCGTCGTTTGAAGCAAGATTCCGAGGAAACCTCATGAACGAGACGCCCATGCCTGCCTTGCCCCGCAAACGCTCGAGTGGCGCGTTGAAGTACGGCATCGGCATTGCCATCATCCTGGCGGCGGTCGGTGTGCTTCTTTCCAGCAGCCTGAACACCAATCTGACCTTCTTCATCACCCCATCCGAATACGCCAGCGATGTGTCCAAATATACCGATCGCACCGTGCGGCTGGGCGGTGTGGTGGAACCCGGCACGAAATCCTTCGATCTGAAAACCCTGGAACTGCGCTTCAAGATCAGTGACGGCGCGACGACCTACCCGGTGTATTACAAGGGCGTGCCGCCCGACCTGATGCGCGAGGGTATCGGCGTCACGGTCCAAGGGAAATTCCAGAACGGCGTCTTTCAAGGCGAAGAACTTCTGGTCAAGCACAGCGAGGAATACCGCGCTCCGAAACCCGGCGAGAAACTGGATTACACCCGCCTGGTGGACGCGATCAAAGACTCGCGCTAGTTCACCGCTCGAGTGGTTGAACTCGAGCCTCATGACAGCACTTCTGAGGTCAACACATGGCATTGCTCGGTGAACTCTCCGTTTTGATCGCCCTGACGCTCTGCGTCTGGGGCGTCTTTGCCTCGTGGCGCGCCGGTCGTAGCGGGGATGCCCGTCTGGAAACCACCGCACGTCGTACCGCCGGACTGGTCTTCCTGTTCTCGAGCGGCGCGATGATCGTGCTCTGGGTGGCGCTTCTAACGAACGATACGAGCGTGCGTTACGTCGCCAATCACAGCGCCAGTACCTCGCCGCTGTGGGTCAAACTCGTGAGCCTTTGGGGGGCTTTGGAGGGGAGCATCCTGCTGTGGGCGTGGTTGCTGGCGGGTTTCGCGCTGCTGGTGGCGCTGCTGGCGAAGGCGGATAGCCTTCGCCCCTACGCGCTGGGAACCCTGCTGGCGATTCTGACGTTTTTCCTCTTGGTCAACGCCAGCGTCGGCAGCCCGTTCATTGGCGTGCCGATTCCGCCCGTGGACGGGCGCGGCCCGAATGCCTTGCTGCAAAACCACTGGATGTTCGCGGTTCATCCGGTGCTGATGTACATTGGTTTCGTGGGCTTGAGCGTGCCGTTCGCCTACGCGGTCGCCGCACTTGTGACCGGCCGACTCGGTGAGGAGTGGCTGGTGCAGACGCGCCGCTGGAGCCTGACCGCCTGGATTTTTCTCAGCGCCGCGATCATCGCGGGCGGCTGGTGGTCGTATGAGGTCCTCGGCTGGGGCGGGTATTGGGCGTGGGACCCGGTAGAGAACGCCAGCATCGTGCCGTGGTTTATGGCGACCGCCTACCTTCACAGCCTGCAAATCCAGGAGCGTCGCCGGATGCTGAAAGGCTGGAATTTAGGCTTGATCGTGGCAGCCTTCACCAGCACCCTGCTGGGAACCTTTTTAACGCGAAGCGGCGTGGTGCAGAGCGTTCACAGCTTCACCCGCACGCCGATCGGGCCCGTCTTCTTCGCGTTCTTCACCCTGGTCCTAATTGCCACCTTGATCCTGGCGTACCGCCGCCTGCCGCAAATCCGCGACGAACACCAACTGGACAGCCCAGTCTCGAGGGAGGGTGCGTTTCTGACCGGGAATCTGCTGTTCAGCAGTTTCGCCTTCACGGTCGTGGTCGGGACGCTCTTTCCGGTCTTCGTCGAGGCGTTCACCGGCGCGAAGACAAGCGTCGGACCGCCGTTCTTCAACGCGGTCGGGATTCCGCTCGGGTTGGGGATTCTGGCCTTGCAGGCGATGGGACCGGCATTGACCTGGCGACGCGCCACCGGGGAGACCCTGCGGCAGAATTTGATGCTGCCCGCGATCCTGGCGCTGATGATGGGTGTGGTCGCGTTCGTTCTCGGGGTGCATCTCTGGAGTGTGCTGCTGACGATCATCCTGAGCTTCTTCAATATCTTCGTCGTGGTGCGCCTGACCGCCAAAGCGGTTCGCGCCCGAACCAAGGCGAACCGTCAAAACCCGGTCTCGGCGCTCGGGGATTTACTGAACTTGTTCCCGCGCCGTTACGGGGCGTACATCGCGCACCTCGGCGTGGTCGTGGTTGCCCTGGGGGTAGCCTTCAGCGGCGGGTACAAATCCGAGGCGCAGCTCAGCTTTCAGCGCGGTCAGACCCAGACGGTCATGGGGCATCGCGTGACGTTCAACGGCATCGCCGGGCGCAAGGAATCCGACCGCGATGTCACGGCCGCCGACCTGACCCTGGACGGCGGCAAGTTCTACCCGCGCCAGAACAATTACCGCCTGCAACAGACCACGGTCTCGAGTCCGGCGATTCAATATCATCTGCTGGGTGATTTCTACGCGGTTTTCCTAGAAAGTGACGACAGCGGTTCTCAGGTCGGCCTGAAGTTCATCAGCAGTCCCCTGGTGAGTTGGATCTGGGTCGGTGGGCTGATCCTGGTGGTCGGCGCGGGGCTGACGCTGATCCCGAGCGTCGTCGGCGAAGCTCGAGTCAAAACCAGCGCTGTCTCAGTTGCCACCGATTGAAATTAGAAACCTTGAGGTATTTGTCATGAATCCCAACCTTCGTAAAATCCTGATACCTGCCGTGATCGTCGTGCTGTTGGGCGGGCTGTTCGCGGCGCTGCTGCGGCCCGCCGATACGGGGAATACCAGCACGGCCGCCGTGGCAGGGAAACCCGCGCCGGACTTTACACTCACCACGCTCGAGGGGAAGACCGTCAGCCTAGCGCAGTTCAAGGGCAAACCGGTCGTGCTGAACTTCTTTGCCTCGTGGTGCGTGCCGTGCAAGGACGAAGCGCCGATGATCTCGCAGGCGGCCAAGGATTTTAAGGACGTGGTGTTCCTGGGCGTGGCGTACAACGACAAGCTGCCAAAGACCAAAGAGTTCCGCGATACCTACAACCTGTCGTTCCCAATCGCGGTGGACAACGACAGCGACCTCGGTCGGACGAGCGTCAAGTACGCCCTGTTCGGCGTGCCGGAGACATTCTTCATTGACCGCCAGGGGGTCGTCCAGAAGCACGACCCGCAACCGATTAGCCGCGCCCAACTCGAGGCGGGTCTGAAGACCATCGGGGCGATTTGATGCGGAAAGCAGTCTCGAGGATTTGCGCCTTGTTTATGGTGCTGCTCGTCTCGAGTGTGCTGGCACAGACCCCGGCTGACGATTCGACGCGGGCGATTGGCTCCACGCTGAAATGCCCGGTCTGCAACGGCTTGTCCATCACCGAATCCCCGAGCGATTTTGCCCGCAGTATGCTCGAAGAGGTGCGCTCGCAGGTCAAGGCGGGCAAGTCTCCGACTGAGATCAAGGCGTTCTTTATCGGGCGCTACGGTGAGAGCGTGCTGCTCTCGCCGCCGTTCTCCGGGCTGACGCTGCTGGTCTGGCTGTTGCCGCTCGCCGCGCTCGGGCTGGGCGGCTGGGGTTTGGCGGGGTACCTGCGTCGCGCCAGCCAGCCGAAACCCTTGGAACCCATAGACGCCGCGCTTTTAGAGCGGGTGCGTTCCTTGCGTGACGACTCGAGGAGGCAAGCGTGACCGTCTGGTACGTGCTGCTGGGTGTGCTGGCACTGGCGGGGGTTCTGTACGCGCTGCTGCCCATGCGCTCCGCCTCAAAACTGATCCACGGCAAATCCGAGCGCGAGGAGTTGCAGGACGAACTGAACACATCCCTGAAACAGATAGGTGACCTGGAGCGATCCCGCGCCGACGGCGAGCTTGACCCCGAGGAGTTCGAGCGCCTGAAACTGGCGGATGAAACCAGAGCTGCCCGGTTGTTAGAGCGCCTCGAACAACTCCCCGAAGCGCAGCCCGTTTCACTCCCTGGCCGCTCGAGACCCGCGCTCTGGCTCATTGGGCTGGCGGTCGTGTTCGGCGGCTTCTCCGTACTGGCTGTGCCGTCGCTGCAACGCTTGGCGCTCCCGGAGAACGAGGCGAAGTTCTACGACAACAGCCAGCAACTCCTCGCTTTTGAGGCGCAACTGACCCGCGAGGCGGACACGCTGGGGAAGCCAAAACTCGAGACGCTGGCACTGTACGGTGATCTAGCCTGGTCCATGCAGGACTGGAACCGGGCCGCGCCCGCCTACAGCGCGATTCTGCGCTTAGACCCGACCAACATCGTCGCCGTCAGCCGCTATGGGCAACTGCTGTTCTTCAGCGGCGAGAACGATCAAGCCCTGCCGCTCCTGCAAGCCGCCGCCAAGCTGAACAACCCTGAGGCGATGCTGACGCTTGGGAACCTGTTGTTCAGCGCCAAGAACGATCCTCAGGGCGCGTTGAACGTCTGGCAGCAGTACCAGCAGGTCACCGGCAAGGACGCCGCACCTCGAGTCGTAGAATTGATCGCCGCCGCCAAGAAGCGCCTGCAAGCCACGGCCACGGCTGATCCCGGCGCTCAGGTGTTCGCCGCGAACTGCGCCACCTGCCACGGCGCGGAAGCCCAGGGCATCGCGGGGAACGGTCCCAATTTGATCGCCTCGAGCAACGCCCGGAGTCCCGCCTTCGTGACCCGTCAGGTCAAGCAGGGCAGCCGGAACGGGAAGATGCCCGCCTTCCCGCAACTGAGCCAAGCTCAACTCGAGGCGGTCGTGAAATTCGTGACTGCCCTAAAACCGTGAGCATGTCCGAACCCAGGAAGCCTGTCACCACCTCGCGGCGCAGGCTTCTGGAGCTGTGGTGGGTCGCGCCGGTCGCGGCTGTGGGGGGGTTCTTCGCCTGGTTCGGGGTTCGCAGTTACCGGATTCTCCTCGGGAAGCCCACGCCGTCGGACGTGCCGCGCTTCAAACCGGGTGCGACCGTCAACGTCGCCCGGCTCGAGGCGTTGCCCGCGCTGTGGGACGCGATGGCGTTTCAGTACGGTGGCATCGCTGCCGTGTTGATTCGCGTGCAGAGGTCGCAACCGGGCGGGCTGAGCGTAGGGAATAAACACTTCATCGCGCTCTCCAAGGTCTGCACCCACCTGGGTTGCAACTGCGAATTGATTCGCAGCCCCGAAATCGCTTCAATGGCGTACAAGTACCGCCCCGAGTTCAATCATCCCGTGCTGGGTTGCGCCTGCCACTTCAGCGCCTTCGACCCGGAGCTGGCTGGAAAGAGCGTCAGCGGTCCCGCACTGGACCCGCTGCCGAGAATTCAATTGCAGGCTCGAGGAGACGAGATCGTGGCGGTCGGACTCGAGGGTTAATCGTCCCGGAGCGGAGAGCGATTATCGAATTCGTTTTAACGTACAACCATCTTTCAGGGTGCGCGACGTACCATCGGCAATGAAACCAGCGAAGCCTGTTGTCGTTTGCTCGAGGTTTTCCGCGTAATGCACTTCGCACGAGACGAAATCGTACTTCTCATCACTGAGCCAAAAGTACGTCAAAAAGAGGTTTGAACTTAATAACACCTCGCCTAAACCACGGCGCACGCCGTTGGTGGTTGAGAAGTGTCCTTCAACTCCGCTGGAGTCCGATGTCGGCGCTCCTTTGAGCTGGAAGTTGGTCGTGATCATTCCCTTGGCAGTGGTGAGTTGCGCCTCCCAGAGTTCTCCGCTTTTGATCGGAAACATCGAAGCTGAAGTCGTGCCTCGGTTGTAACAAGCCGTCATTGACACGAGGAAAGCACCGCTTACCAACCACGGTTGCCAGCTCTGTAAAAACCCCGCTCGAGCTTGCCTCATTTAGCGCTGACCGTCTGCTGCACGCGCCGCGCTCGCACGCCCGCCGCCAGCGTCTCGAGCACGCGCACGGTGGCGTCCCAGTCTATGCAGGCATCGGTGACACTCTGCCCGTAAGTGAGCGGCTTTCCTGGAATCAAATCCTGACGCCCGGCGACCAGATTACTTTCCAGCATCACACCAATGATTCGTGTGTCACCCGCCTCGAGTTGCGAGGCGATGTTTTCAGCGACCAGAATCTGGTTCAGGTGATTCTTGGAGCTGTTCCCGTGGGAGCAGTCAATCATCAGTCGCGGGGCCAACCCCGCCCGGCTGATCTCAGCGGCGGCCGCGTTCACGCCGTCTGCGTCGTAATTGGGCTGCTTGCCGCCGCGCAGAATGACATGGCAATCCTCGTTGCCGGAGGTGCTGACAATCGCGCTGTGCCCGCCCTTCGTGACCGATAGGAAATGATGCGGCTGGCTCGAGGCTTTGATCGCGTCCACCGCGATCTTGACATTGCCATCGGTGCCGTTCTTGAATCCGACCGGGCAGCTCAACCCGCTCGCCAGTTCACGATGCACCTGGGATTCGGTGGTGCGCGCCCCAATCGCGCCCCAACTGATCAGGTCCGCGTAGTATTGCGGGCTGATCGCGTCCAGGTACTCGGTTCCGGCAGGCACACCGAGTTCGTTGATTTGCAGCAATAATTCGCGTGCGATCTTCAACCCATCGTTGATTCTGAACGACCCGTCCATGCCAGGATCGTTAATCAAACCCTTCCAGCCAACGGTCGTGCGCGGCTTCTCAAAGTACACGCGCATGACGATCTCCAAGCTGTCCCGGTGCCGCTCGAGTTCCACTTTGAGGCGTTCAGCGTACTCCAGGGCCGCTTTCGGATCGTGGATGCTGCACGGTCCGACGACCACGATGACGCGATCATCCATGCCGTGCAAAATGCGGTGCATCGCGTTCCGGGCGTTGAAAGCAACGGTGGCCGCGGGTTCCGAAACCGGGAATTCGCGCAGCAAATGCGACGGCGGGGCGAGTTCCAGGATTTCACGAATTCTCAAGTCATCGGTTTGTTGCGGCATGGGCTAATCCTTTCGGGAGAGGCGAAAATAAAAAACCGCCGAGGCGTTCCCCGGCGGTGCTGAACGTTCATATACGGTTACGCTGCTTTCACCGCCGGGCGAAAGAGAGACACGTACGCATAAAAAGGCGAAAGCTGACTCATCTGAGCGTCACTGTATCTCGAGACTCGTAAAAATTGCAAGCCGGGAGCGAGTTGCGCTGTCACATACGCTGACAGGCTCGGCTCGAGTTAGGCTGTACGCCGTGAGTTGATCGCAGTCGCACCTCGGCTCAGCTCACCAGTCAAGTGCTTCATGGTGCAGCCTGCTCGACTTGAAGGAGACATACAAAATGGGGTTTCCCGCGTTTCCCAGCACGGTTCACGTTTGAAAGCGCCGTGTAACGACCCATCACACGCCGCAGTTCAGAACGCATATCCCTAGCTTGGGTCGCCTCCAGAGACAACATCCCCCAGTGATTGCAAATCCGTCCATCCTCGAGATCGTCGCTGCCAGGGAGGATGTCTGTGTGCAAGATGCTGTTCATTCGTTGAATCCGAACGTGCCAGCCAGCGGTGTGCTGACGAGCGCTGATGGACAATGAACGGTACACTTCAGGCCAGAACCCAGCTTGATGAATCGCCAGTAACGCCTCGTCAGACTCGACGGGAACCAGCTCGAGCGGAAAAGTAAACGTATCCGCGCACGCACGATAAATCGGTGATTGATATCGCCCACGCTTTTCGATGCGCACCACAGCGATCAATCCCATCTCGAGTAACCGGCTGATCCAGTAACTCATCTTGGTTTTGCCAACCCCTAAGAGCTTGGCGGCCTCAGCCAAGCTGACTTCAGCAGCCATGAACGGGCGTAAAACACTGTTTTTGCTGCTGTTGACCAGAAAAAGCGCGGTCTCCCTGTCATTGATCCGTGCTTCCGAAGGGACTGCTTTGATCTCCATTTGTAACGCGTTCATGTCTAGCCCCTTTCCGTCGCCTGCTGACCAGCGTCTCGAGGCAAGGGCAGCACCGATGAGCGTTCAAGAAAAGCCATTGTTTTTGAACGTTGAAATCCATACGCTTCGGTTCAGCGTCTCGCACCACCTTACAGGACGTTCCCTAGGGAGTCTCTATGAAAAAAGCCATCTTGCAAGGGTCAATCATGGCGCTTCTTGGCTTCGCTGTGACCGCTTGCGGAAGCACAATGGGCGTCGTACCACCCACGGTCACTGGGGCTGATGCTGGAAAACAAGTGAAAACCCAACTGGTCGCTGGGGGTGGAAGTTGCTGGACGGATGAAGACGACGCGGCCGTTTGTGATGGTGGGGGTGGCGACGGTGGAACGCCTACCCCTCCACCCGAGGTCGTACCCCCAGTGACCGTGCCAGAACCGTTGCCCCCATTGCCGCCAGCCCCACCGATCAACGAGATGGACCCGCCTTTGGGACCTGAAGAACTCGGTTTTCAGAACGAGGTAGATCGTTACAGAATGCAGCCCGCGTTCTATGGAGGGTTGATGGGAGCCTGTGGTTTTTCCACAACCTTTAGCGATGGCGTAACTTGGAATGTCGAGGTGTTCATGTCACCCGTTCTGGATTACGCACGAGTGGACATCGTGCAGCTTGCGCCGTACCGCCGACCCTCGTACATCAATGTCAGCGTCCCTTACGCCGAGGGCTTGTGTGACCGCTTCGCTAGCAATTGGCGAAATTGAAAAGGCTCGTCAAGACTTTTGTCTATCGAACTCATTCAGCAACCCAGCAGATGCACTCGAGGCGAGAGCACACCCCTGGGTACGGCTTTCAATTCCGGGAGGTTCAACGTGTGGAGAACGGTCTCGAGTCAACGGCGTTTCACAGGATTCACGGTTGTCCTGGTCCTCATCTTTACAGCCTGTCAGACGGCCGCACCCACGTCCCTCATCCGTCCACAGGGCTTCGGGGGGTCTGACCCGCTGTACGCCATTCAGAAGCGCAATTACGACCTGATGAAGCTCGAGCAGGCCTGGGCGATCACCCAGGGATCACGGGAGGTTCGGATTGCCGTGATTGATAATGGCGTCGCTGACCATCCCGATCTGAGCGCGCAATGGACCCCAGGCGACCCAGATGGTGGGGTTAACCTCGGGGCCACGAACACTGGGGAAGTCTATGATCCCCGCCCGTCGTTCTTCGAGTATTCGTATTTTCATGGAACCCATGTCGCGGGGATTATCGCCGCCGCCCAAGGCAACGGTCAGGGCGGTATCGGTGTCTGTCCAGGGTGTCGCCTCGTGCCGATTCGGTACGTGATCGGTCTTGCAGGAATATCGCCTCAAGACCTCGCCAGCGCCGTCCGCTACGCGGCCGGGTATTCGATTACAATCACCAATCCGATTCCTGGAGCCAGCCCACTCGCCCCGCCGTTCACAGTGACCATCCCCGGATCAGCGCCTCGAGTCAAGATCATCAACCTGAGCCTCAGCGCCAAGGGGCCGTGCGACTCGGGGTTGTCTCAGGCTCTTCAAGCCGCTTACGAACGCGGCGTGGTTGTCGTGGCCTCGGCGGGAAACCTGAACAACTCGTCCGCGGATGGAGTCGCCCCTGGATCGATTCAACAGGCATCAGCCATGACACCAGCCAACTGCCCCCATGTGATCTCAGTGGCAGCCGCTGCGCTCACCACCCCGATGCCTCGAGTGAGCAATTTTAGTAATGTCGGCGCAACGCTGCTGGCTCCGGGTGGGAATGACATCGCGGATGCTGGCTCGGTTTCAACCACGAACTACTTCGGAGCGTTCGTGGGCTGTACTGGAGACGGAAACCCGCTGGCGGTGGGGACAGACCGGCAAGACGGCATTCTGTCAACCTATTTGGCGTACTCGTCAGCAGAAAATAGACCAAAGCCATGCTATCGGTATCTGCATGGAACCTCGATGTCCGCCCCGATGGTCTCCGGCGTGATCGGCCTGCTGCTGTCTCGAGAGCCGAACCTGACCCCGGATCAGGTCGCGCAGCGATTAACTAGCACGGCCACGCCCGTCTCAGGCGGTTTGTTGGTGGACGCTGAAGCGGTCCTGCTGAATCGAGTCCCGCCCACATCAACGCCCGCCAGTGCGCCCTGCGACGACCCGGCGGGCGCAGCCTGCACCTTCGATGCGCGTTCCTTGGGTCAGTTGCCCGATGGCAGTTTCGTCGAGAGCATCGCCTCGTACGGCAAGATCTGGAATTTCGATGTGGCCGGCAACCCCTCAGCCGGGAATGGCACGGAGATTCAGAGCGTCGCCCGTTACGCTAGCGGTCCCTGCGCTTCGGTTCCGGCCGGTCAACGCTGCACCTTCGACACCAGAACGCTCGCTCATTACCCCGGTGTGGGATTCGTGGAGAGCATCACGGCGTACGGCAAGTACTGGAACTTCGATGCCAATCAGCAGCCCTGGGGCGGCAATGGTGGAGATTTGCGGAGTGTGACACGCTTCGCGAGTGGTCCCTGCGCTTACGCGCCCCCAACCCTGCCATGCAAGTTCGACACGAGAGCGCTCGCTGATTACCCTGGCGTGGGATTCTTGGAAACGATTACTGCATACGGCCGATTCTGGAATTTTGATTTGAATGGCCGTGAATGGGTCGGTGGTGGCAATGGCTCTTCCCTGATGAGCGTCTCACGCTACGCAACTGGACCGTGCGCCAGCACACCAACGGGTCAACCTTGCACCTTCGACACTTTGACAAATGTGATGTACCCCGGCGTCGGCTATGTGCAGAGCATCACGGCGTACGGCAAAGGCTACAACTTTGATCTCAATGGAAATCCGCTCGCGGGAAACGGTATGGATCTGAAGAGTGTGCCCCGCTTCGCTGCGGCGACCAAAAGCACTCCAGCTAAAACGTACATCACGCTGCGGCGCATCGTTGACCCGTGTGCGCCCGATCTGAGCGATCAGGCCTGCGAGATCACCCGGAACTACACTGAGGTGCTGGCTCGCCGACCCGAGCCTGCGGGCCTGCAACACTGGATCAACACGGGCCTGCGAGGTGCGTCCCTGCGTTCCTACTTCGCCAATTCTGCTGAGGCGACGAACCTAATTCAAACCCTGTCCAGGGCGTGCCTGCGACGAGATGCGGATCAGGGTCTACTCGAGCCGTGGCGCGATTACCTGACGCGTGGCGGCAGTATGGTGAGTGTCGCTGGGTTCTTCGCCGATGCCACGGAGACGCATCAGAAGGGTGATCTCTGCGTGATGTCGTTCCCGCTCGAGTGAACCCGAACCTGGTAATACTGATCCGTCAGGTAAACGAAAGCGAACCAAGAACCCCGTCTGGGACATAGGTCAGCGGCGACCCGAATCAGTACTGTGCAGCATTGTTGTCGAATGTCTCAGCGCCACTGAGCTGTCTCCAGGTTGCCAGAATGCAGTCAGAACGGCTACGGACGAGTTGAATGAAAGCTCAAAGGGAAGCCGTTCCCTCTCGAGCGTGCGAGGAGTTCTATGTGCCGAACGATTGTTGCCCTGTTGGTCGTAGCTGGCACCTTCACCGCTCTCGGTTCCGCCGTGACCGACACCGAGTACCGCGATGCGATTCTGACGCTCTACTCGAGGGGTAGCTTCGGGGCGTTGACACGGGATTGGTGCGATCAAAGAGCGCCGCAACTGAAAGCCCAGTCCGTCAGGATCTTTCAGGCGTGGTGGCAGGAGCAGGGTCTGGCGGAAGTGGCGGCGCGGGTCAAGGCAGTCTACAGCGCGGACCAGATCGCCAATCTGAACGCCAAAGTTGACGGCGTGCGCCAGGCCACGTACGCGAAGCTGGATCAACTCTTCCCGGACGCGACCGCCCGCTGCCAGGATTTGCGCGGGTATTACAGCCAGTACCTGAACTTGCGCCGGGATGAAGCGGGTCAGTACACGATCATGAATAGCCGTGCCGCCCCGTCCACAGGGAATGCGCCCGCCGCTGCGGGTCCGGCTGCCACGCCCGCTCCCGCGACGAGACCGCCCCCCTCGAGTCCCACGCAGACGATGAAGGCTGGAATTCTCTATACCGTGCCGCAACTCAACACGCTCGTCATCAATACCCTAGCTGCGATCAAGGGCAGCAACACTGACAAACTAAAAGGGGTGCTCGAGAAGTTGCAATCGCTGGGCACGATCTATCTGACGGCCACCGTGCTACGCGATCACATTCTGGGATTCGAGCAGGGCAAGTTCAAAAGCAAGTACGTCGTGTACTGCGTTTGTACTCGGAGTGGCCAGAACGAGCAGATTGGGAAGACGCTGACGGTGCGCGGCACGGTTAAAGACTTCACCACGACCTGGATCGAACTGGAGGCTGAAACCGTGCAGGGTACGGACGGCCTGAAACGCTCTAGCTTGCCCGACAACCTGGGTCTCGAGCGGAAGCCGTTGACCGCGCAGGAGGTCAGGACCAAACCAGGGGCGGGGCTGCCGCCGAGTGCGATAGAGGGCGTGTACTTCAATCAAACGGCAGAGAACCGCCTGGATGGGTTTGGTAACATTTCCGTGGATCGCAACTCGGAAACGTATCTGCTTCTGAAGGATGGCAGCGCGTACAACTACGATTGGGGCTTCACGCCGCAAGATTTCAATGTTGCCTACGCCAAACGTGAGCAACCCAACGAGTGGAAGCGCTGGACCCGCAAGAGTGGCAGCCTGCTGCTCACCGACAGTCAGGGAAGAACGACCAACCTGAGCGACTTTTCCAGAATTAAGCCCATGCCCAAAGGCTCGAGGTTGGGCCGCTCCTACGATTATCTGACCGTCAACGCCACCTCGCAAAACAAGGTATTCCTCGAGTTCAATCTGGACGGAACCTTCGTGACGACCAGCACCACGCCGCTGGTGGGCGGTTTCGTGGCGGACGGGTTCGTGTCTGCCACGCCGCCAGCCTCGAGCGAAAGCAGGGGGCGCTACGAGATTGACGGGTACACGCTGACCTTCAAGACCGCTGACGGTCGCGTCTCACGGACATTTTTTGGCGTGCCAGACTTCGAGAAGAACCCGAAGAATCCAGAGTGGATCTTCTTCGGCGGGCGACTCTACAGCCTGTGACTCGAGCGGGGCTAATCACCCGATCCGGTACCGACAAGCGCTGGCTCCCTCTAAGACCCGCGCCTCACGCACCACGGCTGTCTCCAAGAGCTTGGTGTACAACTCGCATTCGCTGTGGCAGAGCTGGTCAAACTGCCTCGAGACTTCCAGGCTCGGGCAATTCCCCTGGAACAACAGCCACTGCGTCCCGTCGCGTTCCAGCGTGGCGTGGTAGCCCAGCTCGTTCAGCATCTCGCACAGGGTTTCCACGCGGGCTTCCAGATTGCCTTGCACCCTGGGCTGCCAGAGTTCCAGCAGCTTCTGATTGCGGTGATCCAGCACCGTCAGTACCGCGCCCGCGCCGTAGAGGTGTTCGATGTGTTCAAAAATATCGGTGCAGAGCTGCGCGTAGCGCTTCGGGAAGTGATCCTCACCCTTGTTGGAGACGCGAAACACGTGCTGCGGTCGGCCGCGCCCACCGGGCCGGTGAACTTGCGACTCGAGCAAACCATCGGCTTCCAAGTCCATCAGGTGACGCCGTGCGGCGGGCACGCTGACCTCTAGGGCATCCGCGACCTCCTGGGCAGTACCACCGCCCTGCCCACGCAGGACGTACAGGACGCGACTCTTCGTGCTTTCGGTGGCAAGTTTCAACATAGGGTCAGGTTTAGCGGTGGATCACTCAAAGCTAGGGGAGAGGCGGCGCGAAGATACTGACGCAATGAACAATCTTTGCAGTCTGACTCTCTAATCCCCTTCGGATATTCACTGGTACGAAAGTCAAATCTAGCCCGTTTTAGACAGTGATCTCGAGGATAGAACGCTGTTCAATCGGCGAGACACGGCTCACGCTTCGAGGTCAGACCATCGGCAGCAGTTGCAGGCTTTGCACGCTGATGCGACCCGCCAGATTGCGCGCGATCTCGCGCAGGGCTTCGGCTTCCGGGGTGTCGGGGTGGTTGACCACGACGGGCGCTCCAGCGTCGCCGTCCTCGCGGACCTGCATCCCGATCGGAACCTCACCCAGAAAGGGGATGTTCATCTTTTCGGCGGTCGCCCGCGCCCCGCCGTGACCGAAGATGTCGTAGCGCTTCCCGGTGTCGGGAGCCACGAAGTAACTCATATTTTCCACCATACCCAGAATCGGCACGCCCGCCTTTCGAAACATGTCCATTGCCCTGGTCGCATCTATCAGCGCCACATCCTGCGGCGTGGAGACGATCACTGCACCCGTGATCGTGGCGAGTTGCGTCAGGGAGAGCTGCACGTCGCCCGTGCCCGGTGGCAGGTCCACGATCAGGTAATCCAGCTCGCCCCAGGCGGCATCCATCAGGGTTTGCCGCACGAAGCTGTGTAGCATCGGGCCACGCCAGACGGTCGCCTGACCCGGCGCGATCAGGTTGGCCATGGAAATGAACTTCAAGCCGAATCGCTCTAAGGGCAGCATCTTTTTGTCGTCGTTGGCGAACATCCGTTCACCACCTCCACCAAGCATGTGCGCCACGCTGGGCCCGTAGACATCGCTGTCCAGCAGCCCGACCGCCGCGCCGTCCTTGGAAAGCGACAGCGCTAAGTTGGTGGCGACGGTACTCTTGCCAACGCCGCCCTTGCCGCTACCAATTAAGATCACGTGCTTGACGCCGGGGATCGGGTTCTCGGTGGGTGGACGGACCTGCGCCCCGAAGGTCACGTTGACCGCTTGCACGCCGGGAATCTTCAGCACGGCCACCTGAACATCACTTTCAATCTTGCCCTTCAGCGGACAGGCGGGCGTGGTCAGCTCCACTTTCACGTGAACAATTGCGCCCTCAATGTGAACCCGTTCGATCATGCCTAGGCTGACCAAATCCTTGTGCAACTCTGGGTCGTTCACGGTTCTCAACGCGGCGGTGACGGCGGACTCCTGGATCATCAGCTTAGAAGATAGCCCGCCGCACGGGTGGATTGCGAGTCTCGAGTCACAAACAGACCGCTCAACGTGGTTGGTGTGACTGGTTCAAAGCAGTCTCGAGCGGTCTGTTCCGCCTGCCGAGGGTGGATATAGATACCCTGCGAGGCGCATACAATGCCAGCATGGAGTCCCTGGATTTCTCTCAAATTGAACCCTTGCGCGACATGCGCTCCCTGGTCGGGCTGGCCAAACTGATCGGGCAGGTCAAGGGCTTGAAGCGCGTCGCGGTCGCCGCCGCCGAAGACGATCACGTGCTGGAAGCCGTTCACAACGCCCGGCTCGAGGGGATGATTCAGCCCCTGCTGTTCGGGGACGAACCGAAGATTCGCGCCGTGTGCGCGGAGTTGGGGATTGACAGCAGCAAACTCGAGATCACCCACGCGACCAGCCCTGCCGAGGCCAGCGAGTTCGCCGTCAAAGCCGTGCGCGAGGGTCGGGCCGATATCGTCATGAAGGGACTGGTGGACACGGCCACGATCCTGCGGGCCGTGCTGAACAAGGAATGGGGCTTACGGACCGGGAAACTCCTGTCGCACATCCTCGTCTTCGACGCGCCGGGGAAGTTCGAGCGCCTGTTTCTGATGTCGGACGGCGCGATGAATATTGAACCCGACCTGAAAGCGAAAATCGAGATCGTACAGAACTGCGTGGCCGTCGCGCACGCGATCGGTTTGGAGAAACCCAAAGTCGCCATGCTGGCCGCCATCGAGGTCGTCAACCCGGAGATGAGCACCGCCGTGGACGACGCGATCATCTCCAAAATGGGGGATCGCGGGCAGATCAAAGGTGCCACGATAGACGGGCCGCTGGCGTTGGACAACGCTGTCTCGCCGGAAGCTGCGGAAATTAAGGGAATTGTCTCGCCGGTCGCGGGCCAGGCGGACGTGCTGATCGTGGACAACATTGACGTGGGCAACGTCTTTTACAAGACGCTCGTGTACTTCGCAGGCTCGAGTGTCGCGGGGGTCATCATGGGGGCGGCCGCGCCGATGATCCTGACCTCCAGAGCCGACAGCAGCGACACGAAATTCAACAGCATCGCCCTGGCCTGCATCCTCGCGGAGCGCGGCGTGTTCGGAGCGCCCGTCAAGGGCTGATCTGACTCGAGCGGTGAGCGCCCTGGCTGGGATGGAGAGGTCTCGAGGTTGGTTGAAATGCTGTTGAGCGTTGACTGGGACTACTATTCTGCTAGTGCGGAACTGGTGTTCGACTCGCCGCTGTGGGGGTCTAAGGACACAGGTTTTGATCGTGGTGAAGCCTGGAACGTTAGAGTCAGTAAACGCGGCGGCTCAAGTTTTGAAACCTTACGCGAAGACTTTCCGCTGCTGGGTGACTTCAACGACCTCGAGCGGCTAGCGGGCGTGCCTTGTTACGCGACCGTCAACCACGCCGACGCGTTCGGTTTGCTGGAGCGGCTTGGCTGCCAGGGGGTCATCAACCTAGACTCGCATCATGACCTGTACAGCCTGAGCGGAGACCCGGCGCGCCTGCGCCCTGGCAACTGGGCGGGACGGGCCCTGGAGGACGGTTTGATCTCCGCCTACACTTGCCTTTACCCGCTTTGGCACGCGGGCGTGCGTGTTACGGAAGGCTACGACCTCGAGCGAACCCGATCGGAATTACCGCCCCGGTTCTCAGCCTTCAACCTCGAGCTACGCTGTGAAATCCCCACGCTCCAGCCCTCAGATTTCGAGGCGATTTTGCTGGTGCAGAGTCCCGCTTGGACCAACCCACTCTACGACGCGGACTTCTTGAAGCTGTGCCACAACCTGAAAGCAGAATTCATCACCCTGCCCTTGGAACGTCATTTCACTCGAGCCTGAACGCCCTTTCGCCTCTCCCAGTATTAAATGCGTGCCTTCGGCAGTACTGATTGCGTGCCTTCGGCAGTACTGATTGCGTGCCTTCGGCACGACGGGAGAGGGAGGGTGTTGTGTCCTGCACGCGGAGAGATAGTACGCGCAGCGAGTTTGCTCTCGAGAAACGTTGATTGGGTGGTCTCGAGCGGAGACCTTGGTGGCCGGGCGTAGCACGCTAGCCCTTACGAGATGTCTGGGACGTGACAGTTATTCTCGAGTCTTGGTCGGGCGATCACGTCGTGCAAATCGCACGCATAGACGTGACAGTCGCCCCCGCGAGATGCGTCTGCTGCACCTACAAATGGGATGATGCGAGAAAAGTCAAAGTCTCGAGCCTTAGGTATTGAGATGCGCTTCAGAATCCGAACGCCTCGAGCGCGGCTTGCGGGATGGCTTTCGGGCGGCCACTGATCACGTCCACCCAGACCCAATCGGTTTGCGAATCCACCAGCACTTCCTCACCGCGCTTAATCTGATTGTGCCGTTTGGCGCGCAGGCCGCCCATCATCAGAATCTCGGTGGTGATCGTCAGCTCGTCCCCCAAGAACCCGGCGCGACGGTATTTCAGGTGGTGTTCCAGCATGACCGGCAGCCGCCCCTGTTCGCGCAGCACGTCCATGCCAAGCCCGACGCTGTTGGCGTGCGCCCTGGCGATGTCCTCGATCAGTCTGGCGTAGGCGACGTTGTTAACATGCCCGAGGTCATCAATATCCGAGGCTTGCACGGTGACGGTGTGCGAGTAACTGCGATTCACGATCCTATCTAAGCACGCGTCTGGCTTAAACTGCCTCAGTGCAACAGACACCGATTCCAGAGACAACCGTGCAAGAGGATTTGATTCGGCGGGCTTTGGAAGTGGCGCGTCGCGCTCGACAGCACGGGAATCACCCGTTCGGGGCGCTCTTGGTGGACGCGGCGGGAAATGTTGTGTTGGAAGCCGAGAACACCGTGGAAACCGAGCGCGATCCGACCGGACACGCAGAGACGAATCTGGTGCGGCTGGCTGGGGCGCGATTCTCGAGCGGAGAGTTAAACCTGATGACCTTGTACACCAGCACCGAGCCGTGCGCGATGTGCAGCGGCGCGATTTACTGGTCCGGCATCGGTCGGCTGGTGTACGGCTTACCGGAGGCGTCCTTGCACGCGATCACGGGCGCGGACGATGCCAACCCGACGATGAGCCTGCCGTGCCGTGAGGTGCTGGGTCGTGGGCAGCGCGAGATCGCGGTGATCGGACCGATTTTGGAGGAAGAGGCGGCGCTGGTTCACGATGGGTTCTGGCGTCGTGACGCGTATTAAAACGCATGCTGTCACACTTGTTGTCACCCTCTGGCGCGGCGGGTTGTTGGCGTTGCTGCTGACCGCCTGCATGGGGTATCGCGGGGTTGATCGCCACACGATCACCGGGCACGTCATCACGTTAGAAAACATCTACAGTCCAGAGCTGCACAACGCCAGGGATGTTCTGGTCTACCTGCCCCCGAGTTACACCCCTTTGAGCGAGCGCCGCTACCCCGTGGTGTACATGCAGGACGGCTGGAACGTCTTCGATGCCGCTACATCGTTCGCGGGTCAGGAGTGGGGCGCGGACGAAACGGCTGAACGTTTATCCGCCCAGGGTTTGGAGACGATCATCGTGGCGGTCACGCAGGACACGTCCCCCTCGAGTTTCAAGCGCCTGTCGGAGTACGGACCGTGGCCAGATTTGCTCGGGCTAGCGTCCGGGCAGGGCGGGGCGTACGCGGCGTTTCTGGCAAAGACCTTGAAGCCGCTGGTTGATCGGAGCTTCCCTACGCTGCCCGATGCGCCGCATACAGCCCTAATTGGCTCGAGCATGGGTGGGTTGATTAGCCTGTATACGGCTTTCTCGTATCCCGATATTTACGGTTTCGTCGGCGCGTTATCGCCCGCCTTGTGGTTCGCGGACGGACGGATGTTCTCGTACCTGGAGTCGCGGTCCAACCCAACCTTGCGTGTTTACACCGACATCGGATCACAGGAACACATGGGGGTCATCTGGGATTCGCCGCGCTTCGTGCGCGACACTGAGCGGCTGGCGAAACTGCTAATGCCCAGGGTGGCGGCGCTGCGTTGGCAGGTCGTTCAGGGTGCGGATCACAGCGAGAACCAGTGGCAGAAGCGCCTCCCAGGTGTGCTCGAGTGGTTTTTGACGGGTGGCTCGAGCGCCCAGGCTCAGCGTTGAAGCGCGGCGGCGCGTTTTAGCACGAGCGCGAACACCCGACCATCCTCGAGCCGCTCGAAACTGCCCAAGGTTTGCACCGGCTGAGTGACCGCCCTGGGTGGCAGAAACAGCAACGGTCCGCGTTCCGCAGTTTGCCAGATCGTTTGTTGATTGGCATTCTTGAGGCTGATCGCCACGGGAAATTGCGGTAGCGGCGAGGTGAGCGGTTGTAACTCCTGACCGTACGGCATCGGAACCGTGCCGCTCAGACTGTACTCGAGACTGCCGATCATGGCGGTGCCGGAAATGGAATACGAGTTTGTAGAATCGTAAACAGCCGTCAACTCGAGACGCCCCGTCAGGCTTTCCCTGGTGTCGTCCTCGAAGATTGTTGCCGGAGCGTCGTTCAGCGATAAACCCAGCGCCCCGCAGCGGGTGGTGGCGAGCACGGGCGTCGGCTGGCGCTCAAAGGTTTCGGACTGAGACCACGGCAGGATCAGTCCAGTCTCGTCCGGGAGCCAACGGACCGCACCGACGGCACTCCCAGCCGCGAGAGGTTTGGTCGTGAGCAGTTGCAGCGTGGCGCTGTCAAAAATGCGCACCCGATCAGGCTCCGAAACCGCTAGTTTCGCACCGCCAGGACTGAGACTGAATCCGGCATACGCATTCCCGAGCGAACCTGAAAAGCGGCTCTCACCGGTCTCGAGGTTTAAGCGCACGGTTTGGCTTGCGGTGAACACCAAGGCGCTTCGACCATCGGAGGCGTAGGCGAAGCCACGTGCCGGGTACTCGTTCCTGGGTTCGTTTAAGTTGACTGTCACGCGCTGTAAGAGCGCCCCATCGCTCGTGCGCCAGACCGAGGCTCGAGTCACCCAGCGCTGTGAGGCTTCGTTCACGAGGATCTCCGACATACTGAACCGCGTCGCGTCGTCGGCAATGAAACCGGCGTAGAAATAACTGCCCTTGACGAAGTTTTGCAGATCACTCTGCCTCTGTAGCGCACCGCTGTCAGTGCGGTAGAGCGATAACTGTCCTCGTATCGAGTCCAGTGAGGCGAGCTGGCTCGAGTTTCTAGACAGCACGATTTGCCCGAAGGCAATCCGAGGTTCCGAGTTGAAGCGACGTTTCAAACTGATCGGGTCCCAGCGTTGCAGCGCGAACGACGAATCGCTTAAATCCCTGACCAAACCGACGAGATCGCCCTCGGCGGTCCAGCCGACCTCTGCCAGCTCGCCTTTGAGTGGAGCCTCGAGGGGTGTGCGTTGCGCCGTACTCCGGTTCCAGATCGAAGCGAACCGCCCGGCACTGGCAATTCTGGAACCGTCCGGGCTGACCGCGACCGAACCGGGGTTGTCGCAGGTCGAGGTCAGGCTGACCGTCCACGATCCGCGTAGAATGCGCGGATCACTGAGGAACGAGACCTTCTCAGGGGCGTAAATCGGGCAAGCTACCAACAGGAGCGGAAGGGCAGTCAGAGCAAGCAGGGGTCGCATATTGGAACACTATAGCGACTTATCCCCTGTGCATCCTGCTTCACCTCGCTCCTAGCGGCGAACGTCTCGAGGTTTGTGGTCCAGCGCCCGGACGATCTCGTGGGTGATTCGAGTCGTCACTTCAGGCCTCGCCTCGGAAGACGTGCTCGGCTTCCCACGAATCCCGCTCCTGGGCGTGCAAGCGCCAGTAGTGCGCTGCAATGTTGTCAGGGTCAAACGCCGTGCCCGGCTGGACGAACCCCGCCACGGTCACGGTCGCCACGTGAACCCCGCGCCCCTCGAGTTCCTGCGCCAGACAGAGCGCCAGGCTTCGTAAGCCCGCCTTGCCGACCGACAACGAGGTGTACTGCGCCGCCGGGTGGAGTGCCAATCCACCCCCGGTAAACAGAATCGTGCCGCGCCCCGCCGCGATCATGCCCGGCAGCACGGCTTTGCTTGCTGTGAGCGCTCCCGAAACGTTGACGCGGAAATCTTGCTCAAAGGTCTGCGGGTCCAGCGCCGCCGCGCCGGTAGCGCCGCTGCTGTTCGCGTTGTAGACCAGCACGTCGGGCGCGCTTAGCTCGGTGCTGATCCGTTCCAGGGTACTCGTCAAACTGCTCGAGTCAGCCGCGTCCGCCGGGTAGCTGTGCGCCTCGAAGCCTTGTTCTGTTAATTCTTGCTGCAAACTCTGGAGCTTCGCGGCGTTTCGGGCGACGAGCGCGACTCGGAAGCCCTGACGGGCGAACTGACGCGCGACCGCCTGACCTATGCCCGGTCCCGCACCGATGATGGCGAGCGTATTCACGGTTTCACCTTCTAGGATAGTGCAATCCCTCGAGCTTGGTGGCTCGAGGGAGCTGAGGTTTACTTGTTGAGCAGCTTGAAGCCGTGCTTGACTTTAGACCAGCCACTGTTGAAACCGTGCTGAATCCAGATCATCGCGAGCGGTTCAATCAGGCGGCTCTGCGTGATGTCACCCAGGTCCACAATGCCCCAGCCGACCCCCTCGAGCCACTGAGCGACGGTTTTCTTCGCGTCGGCATCGTTGCCCGCGATGAACATGTCGGGATCGCCGCCGATGAACTCCTTCGGGTTCAGCATGGCAGCCGACGTGATGATGTTGAGCGCCTTGACGACGTGCGATTCCGGCAGCCAGGACTGCACCAGCTCACCCGCCGAGGTGTTCCAGCCCAGCGCCAGCGCAGGTTTTCCAGAGGAGAAATCTAGTGGGTTGGTGATGTCCACGACGATTTTCCCCGCCAGATGCGCCTTGCCCGCCAGCTCCAAGGCGTTCTCAGTGCCACCCCAGTTGGTCGCCAGCAGGATCAGTTCGCCGTGCTGCGCGGCGTCGCTGTTGGAACCCAGGTTCACGCCAGGATTCTGGCCCGCGAACTCCGCCAGCTTCGCGGTGTCTCGAGTTCCAACTGTCACGTCGTGCCCCTGTTTCACCAGGTCAGATGCGAGTTGTTGACCGACTGTACCGGAACCGATAATCCCAATCTTCATAGTGCCTCCAGTGTGCGCCCTCGAGTGGACCTCGAGGGCTGACCTAAAGAGGTTACACCAGAAATAGACAGACCTGTCTGTATCAGAAATAACGCTGCCTTGCCTGATCTCGAGCTACGATGCGCCCGTGGGACGAACCTCAGTTGTCACCGACACGATCAATGCGCGCGACCGCATCCTAGAAACTGCCGCCACACTCTTCTACGCCCAAGGCTACCGCGCCGTCGGGATTGACACGATCATCAAGGAATCCGGCGTCGCTAAGATGACGCTCTATAAACACTTCCCCAGCAAGGACGACCTGATCGCCGCCTTTCTGACTCGCGCCAACGCAGGATTCTGGACCTGGCTGAACGGCATCGCCGCGCAGCACCCCAATCCCAGAGCGCAACTCGAGGCGACCTTTGACGGCGTGGCGAAACTTGCCAGCAGCGCCCAGTGTTTGGGCTGTGCTTTCGCGCAAGCCGCCGGGGAGTTCCCTGCCGCCGACCACCCCGGACATCTCGTGGCGCTATCACATAAACGCGAGGTGCTGGTCCGATTAGAGGCGCTGACCCGCGCTCTGCCCGCCCGCGACCCGATTGGGTTAGCACAGGACCTGATGCTGGTCATGGACGGCGCGTGGATGGCGGCCCGCATGTTTGGCGGCGGGAATCACGCCAGCCGCGTTGGTCAGACCGCTCGAGCGTTAATTGCCGCGCAGGTGGATTGAGCTGCGGTTCAGGGCACTCGAGGGATGACTTCTAACGCGCCGTGCGCGTGCCAGACCTCGAGCCAGGGTTCGGCGTCCGCCAAAGTCCAAAAGACCAATGTTTGCTCGAGTCGGCGGGTTACACATTCAGCTCAGCGTGACCGCCTCGCCCGCGTGGAATGTCCTCGAGATGACCGTGGGCGCATCGTTCCAGGCGGCTCGGTGTTGACGAACTAAGAGCGTCGCGTGTTCGTACTCTGCCTTGCTTCGCCAACTTTGGATGACCATCGCCCCCCGTCGTCGAGACGAAAGGTTTCGTATGAAACGAAGTCGGGTTGCTGACGAAGGAATTGAAAAGCCAGTCCTGCCCGTCGCATTCCTCATCGGTTCGGCCGGGCATGACATCGAACAGGGAAAACACTTTATAATTCAAGTCTCCACTTTTGATACGCCAACAATGTTGTTCCTCATGGCAGGATCAGGTGCAGATCACCGAACTCGTGCCACAAGTATTTCCCCGCTAGAGCCGCCGTGTACGCCACCTCGAGATGCCGCCGCCCGGCAATCGCCTCGAGCATGGCCAGATGCGTGGCTCTGGGTTCGTGCCAGCCGGTCAGGATGCCGTCCACGGCTCGCACGCCACGTTCCGGTGTGACGACCAGCCGCGTCCAACCCTCGCCGGGATGGGTCAGGCCACGGCTGTCGGTCACGGTTTCCAAGGCGCGCACGGCGGTTGTACCGACCGCGATCACGCGCCGCCCGTCGCCGTGCGCCTGATTGACGGCTCGAGCCGTTTCCTGGGGTACGCGATAGAACTCTTCGAACGGCGGCTCGTGATCTTCCAAGGACGCCACGCCGGTATGCAAGAGCAGCGGCGCGACGGTCACGCCCTGAGCCACCAATCGCGTGATGATCTCGGGCGTGAAGGCGCGTCCGGCGCTCGGCATTTCGGCGCTGCCGGGTTCAGTCGCGTAAACCGTCTGGTACAGACTGATCGGGTAGTCGCGCTCTACGTATCCGTAGCGAATCGGTTTACCGTAGCGGTGCAGATAGGTCTCAATCGCTTCATCCAGCTCGAGAACCGCCAGCCACAATCTCGAGCGTTGGCTGGGCGGGCTGTGCGTGCGATCCATCAGATACGGCGCGAGAATTCTGGCGCTCGCGCCGCCCGGCAGGGCCAGACGTTCACCGATGATCGCTTCGCGCCAGGGCAGGCTGGTGTGTTCGTGAGGCGAACGCAGTTCCACCGTCCACAGGTCGGCGGGCAGGTGCGTGGAGAGGTGCAATTCCAAGGCTGTTCCGTCGTCTCTGGTGACAGTCAGCGCGGCGGGCAGCGTCCCGGACGTGTTGATGACCAGCACGTCACCCGCCTCGAGAAAATTGGGGAAGTCTGTAAACTGGGCGTGAATCGTGGCGTCATCGCGCTTGCAGGACACGAGTAAACGCACCTCGTCGCGCCGCAACCCGCGAGCCTCGGGCGGTTCGTGCGCCTCGAGTTCCGGCGGCAGGTCAAACGATAGTGTCTCGAGCTGAAGCTTTGAGGTATTGATCTGGGGCGGTATCTGGGTTATGGCTTGATTCACGGCTCTACCTCGGCGAAGACCGTCAATGCCCGTCCATCGGGTGTCTCGAGCCGCTGCCCGAAGTGACCCCACGGCGTCTGCACGGGTTGACTGACGGTTCTCGCCCCGAGTTGTTGCAATCGCGCTGTGTGACGCTCCAAGCTTTCCACCTCGAGCGCGATTCTGAAACTGGTAGCTCTAGCTTCTCCCGTCTCGAGCCGGTCCACCTTGTCGGCGTCGGCGCGGTCGAGAATTTCCAACAGCGCGCGCGGAACTTCAAAAACGACCCCGCGTCCATCGGGATCGTCCCAGGCTTTCCGGGGCTTGAGCTGGAACGCGTCCCGATAAAAATCCTGAGCCGCCTCGAAATCTTCCACCGTCAGGATGAACCGCAACTCGGGTTCCTGCTGCGGTTGCGACATGGCTTGCGCCCGGTAACGACCGCTCGGCAGGTCCGCCTCGAGCAGCCGTAGAATTCCCGGCAGGCAGGCTTCGGGCATTGGGCGGTCGCTGATGTCCTCGCCGGGAAAGGCCTCCCGGTGCATCCGCGTGTTCATATCGCCGGGGTCCAAGCTGTAGACGCGCCACTCGGGATGCTCAACTGCCAGGACTCGAGTGATCGCTTCCAGCGCCGCCTTCGAGGAGCCGTAACCGCCCCAACCTGCATACCCCTCCACGGCCGCGTCCGAGCTGATGTTCAACACTCGAGCGCTGTGTTTCAAGACAGGTGCGGCGAGTTGAATCAGTTGCAGCGGTGCCAGGGTATTGATGCGGTAGACGCGCTCCAGCTCCGACAGGGGATAGGAGAGCAAGTCCGGTTGCGGCTCCCAGTCCGCTTCAGCCCTGTCGGAAGAGGGTCCGAGAATCCCGGCGTTGTTGACGAGCGCGTCCAAACCGCCGAAGCCTCGAGCCGCCTCAATCAGTGATTCTACGTGGCGAGCGTCGCTGACATCACCTGGGAGGGCGGCGACATCAGTCAACCCTGCCAGTTCAGCCCTGACTGTCTCTAAATCTGAGGCGGTGCGGGCGTCTACGACGAGGTTCCAGCCGCGCTCGGCTAGGGCGCGCGCCAGGGCTAACCCGAGTCCTCTCGAGGCTCCGGTGATCAGGGCAGTTTGGGTCATAGGTGTTCCTCCGTGACCAAAGGCTACATCCGATTTAAAGATTTAGCAAGTATTTACTGTTTTAATTTGCTATTCCCGTATACTTCTTCCGTGATCGCTCTTCATCCCAACCTCGTCACACTGCCCGAGACGCGCCGAACGATGCTGAACGCCCTGAAAAAACGCGGTGAGCTGCGCGCCGAAGACTTAGCCACGACCGCCGGAATCACCGCCTCCGGGGTGCGTCAACACCTGCAAGCCCTGGAAACCGATGGTCTGGTCGTCCACCTCGAGCGGCGCGAGGGACGCGGCCGTCCGAAGCACGTCTACAAATTGACTCCTGCCGCCGACGCGCTCTACCCACGCACCTACAGCGAGCTGACGAACGAACTCCTGGACTATGTCAGCGCCGACGATCCAGAACTGTTGGAGCGCCTCTTCCAACGTCGCCGCGAGCGCCGCCTGCAACAAGCCAGAGCGCGACTCGAGGGGCTGAACGGCTTGGAGACCAGAGTCCGTGAGCTGACCCGCATCTTGGATGAGGATGGATACCTGGCAGACGTTGAAGCCGACGGCGCGGGCTACCGCATCGTGGAACACAACTGCGCCATCTTCGGCGTGGCACTGAAATACGGGCAGGCGTGCGGCAGCGAACTCGAGTTCATTCGCGCCGCGCTCCCCGAGGCGCAAATTGACCGCGTGCAACACATGATCGCCGGGGCGCACGTCTGTGCGTACACGGTTCAACCAAAAACTGTACAGCTTAAATCTGTGCCGGAAAAAGCCACGAAACAGAAGGCTCGAGCCTGAATGGGGAGAGGTCAGCCTAGAGTTGAACCGTGTGAACTGAAACCAGTGAACTCAACCTCGAGACCGTGACTTATGATGCACGCGGAATCTCGGTCAGAACAAAGCGCCATCGTGTCCGATTGAGTTGCTGGATTGCGTCGCGGGCGGCTCGAGCATCACAAATTTCCAAGCGCTCCCCTAACTGCCGCGCCCAAGACCACCTCGAGCAGCGTCGTTTAAACTGTCTGGATCAACGTTTCTGATGGTCAATCCAATCAATGATTGCATCGGTGTAGAATCCGCCGCATGACGTACCCTGACTTCTCTCTGGCGCACCGCACCGGCGCGCCCCCTCCCCCTCGAGTCAGACATCCCCTCGAGCGCGGGAGGCTTCATGCCTGCCACGGGTGAACCGATAGAGTTGGAGCGTCCGGTTTCCTGGGTGGCCCTGGTGGGATTCATGGGAACCGGCAAGTCACGGATCGGCTGGGAGCTGTCGCGGGCGCTGGCCTTACATTTTGTGGATACCGACAAGGTGATCGAACGCGTGGCCGGACTGACGATTCAGCAAATCTTCGAGGTCTACGACGAGTCCACCTTTCGCAGCTTCGAGTCCGAGGTTGTGGATCGTTGCACCGCCTTGGATCAGGCGGTCGTCTCCACTGGCGGCGGCACGTTCACGCGTGAAGAGAACCGCCGTAAGCTGTTGGCTCGAGGTCCGGTGATCGCGCTCCGGGCCAGTCCCGAAACGATTTTGGAGCGTACCCGGAAGCACCCGCGGGTGCTGCTGCAAGTTCCCGATCCGTTGGGCAAGATCAACGAACTCTTGGCGGTCCGTAAGCCCTTCTACGACCTCGCACCGATTCAGGTCAGCACCGATGGTCGGATGCGCCGCGATGTTGTCGCGGAGATCATGGCGCGACTGGCAGCCTGGCGCGACGACGAACCTTTCGACTTCGACGCGTGGCAAGGGGAGTACTTGAAATGGCAGAACGCCTCGTCCACCTGAATCACGCCCATCAAAACCTGAACTACCCGATTCACATTTCGCACGGTGCGCTCGAGACGGTCCGCGTGCCGCAATCCAATGTGGCGGTGATCGCTGACGAGGCGGTCGCGTTGCTGCACGCTTCGGTGCTAACAAGTGCCCTGGAAAAGCACGGCTCGAGGGTGACGCTGATTCCCGTGCCAAGCGGGGAGCGCTGCAAGACCGTGGAGGTGTTCGGCGCGGTGCTATCCAAGCTGGCGCTCGCCGGGCTGACCAGGGACAGCGCGGTCGTGGCTCTCGGTGGTGGTGCGACGAGTGATCTGGCAGGGTACGCCGCCGCCTCGTACCTGCGCGGGATCGCCTTCTACGTCTGTCCGACGACGCTGCTCTCTATGGTGGATGCCTCGGTCGGTGGCAAAACGGGCGTCAATCTGCCTGAGGGCAAAAATCTGGTCGGAGCCTTCCATCAACCGAGTGCGGTCTGGGCGGACCTGAACACCCTGGCATCCCTGCCCGCCCGCACCTTCCGCGAGGGCGCGGCCGAAGCCTTCAAGCACGGTTTGCTGACCGATGGTGCGCTCTGCGATTCCATCCTGGAGGCCGGGTTCAACGCCAAATCCGATAAATTGGAGTCAGTTGTCGCGGACGCAGTTCAGGTCAAGATCGGTTTTGTGGAACGCGACCCGTTCGAGGCTGCCGAACGCGCCTATTTGAACTTCGGTCATACCCTGGCGCACGCGCTCGAGGCGGTCACGCAGCACCAGATTCCGCACGGTGAAGCCGTCGGATACGGGATGCATTACGCGGCGCTCGTCGGAAAGCTGTTGAATTACGTTGACCTGACTGGGCAAACCAGAGACTTCTTGGGGTATCAAAAACCCGCCGCACTTCCCAAGTTGGAGCTGAGTGACGTGATGCCGTTCATGGCTCGAGACAAGAAAGCTGACAGTGGCGGCATACGCTTCGTGACCCTGGAAAAATTGGGTGCGCCGAAACTCGAGCGGGTCTCCGGGGCAGTCCTGGACGAAGCCTGGAAGCTGTTCGCCGATGAGTGGCTAACCGAAGCCCCACCGCAGGACAGCGGAGCGTGACCCGGCAGATCGTCGCCCTGGGCGGGGGCGGCTTTTCGATGGAACCCGAGAATCCCCTCTTGGACCGGTACATCCTCGATCAAGCCGCGAATCCGACGCCTCGAGTCCTCTTCGTGGCAACCGCCGCCGGTGACAGCGACAGCTACATCGCACGCTTTTACGCCGCCTTTCAGAAGCTCCCCTGCGAAGCCACGCACCTGAGCCTGTTCAAACCCGACACCTGGACACTCACCCCGGAAGGGCAACTCGAGGCGGCGGACGTGCTGTATTTCTCCGGTGGCAGTACCAGGAACGCCTTGGCGCTCTGGCGCGAGTGGAAGCTGATTCAGCCATTACGTGCCGCTTACGAGCGCGGAGCGGTGATCGCGGGTCTATCGGCGGGTGCGATCGCTTGGTTCGAGGAGTTCAGCACCGATAGCGCCGGGCGCGACCTCAAGGTGCTGAGCGGACTGGGCTGGCTCCCAGGCTCCATGACCCCGCACCTGGATTCCGAACCCGAGCGCCGCCCGACCCTGCGCCGCTTTCTGGAATCTGGGCGGATCAAACCCGGTTTCGCCGCTGATGACGGCGCGGCGCTCCATTTCAAAGACGAAGCCCTGCACGCCGTCGTTAGCTCGAGACCGAACGCTCGAGGGTACAGGTTTGACTTGCAGGCTGGGGCGGCAGCGGTCGTCGAAACCCCGCTCGAGACGCGATACCTTGGATAAACAAACCAGCTCGCGCTACACAGCCTCTACACAGTCGCTACACAGTCGCTATACAGTGCAGACTCGTCTTGGTTTCGAGAGGCTCGAGTTCTGTTACCCACCAACCCTCAACACTGGATGGAAGGTGATTCGATTCAGGCACGCTTTGTCATGTTGGCGGCGTATCCGCCACCGGGCCAGTTCCAACCGCCGCTCACGGCGTTGCCAGCTTCAGAAAACGTTCCCTGGTAATACCACGGTGAACCCTTGTAGCCGCCCCAGATCATCATCCTGTCATCTGCGACCTCGTAGACGTAATCGAGCGTCATGCCGTCGGTGAAGCTGTAGACCCGCGTTCGGATATCCACCGTCGGCTCCTCCTCGAAAGGATGAAGATGACCAATCACCTCGAGACCACGAATGGTTCGCCCGCCATGCACAAGATCGAAGTGCTGCAATAAGAAAAACCCACCCTCCGTCCATTCGTACTCGATTGTTCCCGTCGCATCTCCGGAGACCTCCCAAGTCCCCACCAAGCGGTTCAAGCTGCTGAGATCAGAATTTGGTTTCGATGATTCGTTTGACATAGTTGATTCCTCTTTTCACGAGAGCGCTGCGTTGGGGTCGGCTCGAGAAACGCGGATCGTGAATAGCGTCATGGCAACATGGGATTTCTCCTTTCGTGTTGTTTCGCCACAGCTCGCGGCGGCGTGCCAACAGTTCACTCGCGCCGCTCGGAACAGTGTTCCAGTGGTCGGTGCGGCGTATGGATAGTTCCGGGTATCTACGGCGTGAATTTCACGCTCCGCTTGCGCTCAGCCCAGCGAAACGGCAACCTGCTCGAGCAAATCCAAAGATGCTTGTGCGCCGCTCTCCATCCCGGAGTTGATGTGTGCGTCACGCTCTGCCCTGTTCACGTGTTGCACGAGCATCGTCACGGTCGTGAGACCGTTGGTTTCGGTGAATGTGACGGTGTTGAGCGCTTCCCCGTCGGGCATCGCGTCGAAGACCTCGGTGAAGATAAGCTGTTGGGTGGGAACGATCTCGCGGTACTCGCCGTGGAAGCCGACCTCGAGACCACGATCCGTGACCATCACGTAGCGCCACGCGCCGCCGACCCGCAGGTCAATCTCGGCGACGGTCATCTTGCCGCGCCCGGCGTGCCACCAGCGTTTGACCAGCTCGGGCACGGTGTAGGCCTGGTAAACGAGGTGCTTGGGGGCACTGAACTCGCGGGTGATGAGGATCTGTTCGTCGGTTGGGAGGGTCACGCTTGCCGTCTGACTGCTAATCCCTAGGGTCATTGTTTGCCTCTTTCTGCTGGAGTTCTTCCAGCACGACATCCAGGTGTAAGAACCGATCAGACCAAATGTGCTCGTAGGGTTTTACCCAGTCGTAGATGGGTTTCAGAGCTTCGGGGTTGAGTCGGTAGAAGCGTTGTCTGCCTTTGTCACGAACGTCCACCGCGCCGACTTCACGCAGCACGCGCAGGTGTTTGGACACGAGGGGTTGCATTATGCCGAGCGAATCTACCAAGTCCCCAACGGTCTGTTCACCCTGGGAAAGCAAGTCCAGAATCTGTCGCCGCCGGGGTTCGGCAATGGCATTGAACGCGTCAGTGGTCGTGGCAGCTCGAGCCATGGGTATATCATATACCCATATGGGTATATGTCAATAGGTAGTCTTGAACTCAAACATGGAAATCGCACAGTCGAATCCGCCTTGAACGTGTCCTCGAGAACGACTCCGTTACATCCAAGTTCGAGTCTGGAATGCGCGACTCTGGGATTTGCGTGAGCACGAGGGCTTTCATACCGAGGTTGAAGCCACAAACCTCGAGCAGGTTTAGGTCATTGGCATTTGCCAAACCTCGCCCCACGTGATAGCTTCTCCTCTTGCGGGGGTGAGGGTTCCCACCTTTTTCGGGATGCTCGAGCCTTTCGGACTTATAAAACAAGGAAGTGCAGTATGTCATTCACAGCAGAACAGAAGACGCAGGTCATCAAGGATTACGCCACCGCCGAGAACGACACCGGCAGCACCCAAGTGCAGATCGCCCTGTTGACGCATCGCATCAACAACCTCTCCGCACACCTGATCGCCAACCGCAAGGACAAGCACACCCAGCGCGGCTTGCAGGTCTTGGTCGGGCAGCGCAGCCGCCTCTCCAAGTACATGCGCGCCAATGACCTGGAAGGCTATAAGAAGCTGATCGAACGCCTCGGTCTGCGCCGCTAAAGCTCAACCGCAGCGAAAAAGACCCTCGAGCCATCTCGAGGGTCTTTTCATTGGGCTGTCCCGCTCGTGATGCAAGCCGCTCTGGTCAGCTCGAGCCAGCGGGCTGAGCGGCTTCGGCTATCATGGTGGCGCGAAGGAGGGATCTATGCCTGGCACATTCACCGGCGATGTCATCAGTGCGAAAGCCAGCTTCCTCGCGCACTGAGCTGACAATCCTGCTCAAAATGTCGCTCACGGTAGCGAGGACTGCGTCCGTCTGACAGCGTTCACGCTGTCTGTCCGCTTAGATCCTCGAGAGGGATTGTCATGCCCTCAACCCGTGGAGTGAATCGTGTTGCCACAGAAAATTCCGTTCTACAGCCTGCTCGTTGCCAACGGCGTGTCCTGGCTCGGCAGTGCCATCTCGCAAATCGCCATCCCTTGGTTCGTCCTCTCCACCACTGGCAGCCCCGCGCTGACCGGCCTGGTCGCGCTGTTCGCGCAGCTCGGAACCTTGCTGTCGCTTTTCCTCAGTGCCTCTGTCGTGGACGCCCTCGGGAGTCGCCGGGCGGCGCTGCTGGCAGATTTCGGTAGTGCCTCGGTGGTCGCCCTGTTGCCGCTGCTCTCCCATTTCGGGCAGCTCCCGCTCTGGGGCATCCTCGCGCTGACCGGGCTGCGCGCTCTGTTCGACGGGCCCAATCACACCGCCAAAGCCAGTCTGCTGCCCGACCTGGCAATTCGCGCCAAACTGAGACTCGAGCGGGCCAACACCCTGAGCGAACTCATGGAGAGCGGCGCGGGCTGGATTGGGCCGCTCGTCGCCGGAATCCTGATCGCCGCCCTCGGCAGGCTCGAGGTGCTGTGGTTCGACGCGGCCTCGTTTTTATTGTCCGGATTATTGCTGCTTTGGCTCGTGCCGCCTCAACCAGAGGTCATTCCCGGCGCGCACCCTCGAGGTGACACTTGGGCTGGCTGGCGGTTCCTGCTGTCCGACCCGCCGCTCCGCGCCATCTTCGTCTCGTCACTGGCGCTCAGCACCGCCATGTCCGCGCTGTTCGCGGTGATCCTGCCGGTGCTGACCAGAGGTTCTGGCGGGGAGGCCTCAGGACTCGGGGCGTCCGTGGCAGGCTTCGGGGCGGGGTCGGTGCTGGGGGCGCTCCTGTTCGGACGCTTCGGGCTAGCGTGGTCGCAACGCCGCACGTTTATTGTCGGCATCTCTGGGCTGTGGGGCATCTTCGCCGCATTGAGTTTCGCGCCGCCGCTACCACTGATGATCGCTGCCTGCTTCGCGGGCGGCTTGATCGCCGGACCGAACGGGCCACTGATTCCGACGATCTTGCAAGAGCGAACCCGATTGGACTTGAGAGCCAAAGTCTTCGCCGCCTCTTCGACCCTGAGTCTGGGCGCGTCACCCCTCGGGGTACTGCTGGTCGGACTTGGACTCGAGCGGCTGGGCGTGCAAACCACGCTGCAAATCGTCGCGCTGGTCGTGGCGGCCACTGTTATCGCCGTCACACTGGACAAACGCTGGCGAGACGCAGGAGCGCATCCCCACCTCGAGTAACTCGAGCCTGATATTGACCTCGTTCTGGAAGGTGAACGGGTTTGGCGTACCAAACCTCAACGAAACCCGTGGGTTGTAGGCGTGGGCAACCGTTCGTCAACCTTCAACATTTTCGGCAGGCTCGAGAACAGTGTTCTCGAGCCTGCTTCCTGTCGTCCCTCACGACCTTCATCCTCAAGGAACCGCTTCTTCTCTGACCTCGTACTAGGCTGTGAGTCTGAAGTGTGGCTCGAGGAGGATTTTGTGGCGTTTGGTGTTCTGGTGATTCTGGCGGGCATCGCGGCCCTGGTGATGAGTTTCGCGCAACGTCAATTTCAACGGTTTCGGTCGCTCGGTGTGATCGCCATAGTCGTTGGTGCGGGTTTGTGGGTCGCGGCGGCGGCGCTGATCGGCGTGCCGGTTGGGACAGTCGCGGTGATCGTCAATCGTTTCACGGGTCTGAAACCGGACGCGCTGTTTCCGGGGACACACCTGATCCTGCCCGGCGTGGAGGTTCCGTACTACTACAACGCGCGCTTGCAGGAACTCACCCTCTCGAGACGCGGTGAGGGCGGCCCGAATATTGACGAGAGCATCAAAGCGCTCTCCAAGGAGGGTTTGGAGATCAGCGTGGACGTGACGGTTCAATACCAGATCATTCCGACGAAGGCTCCAATCGTTCACGAACAGATTGGACCGGAGTACGAGACGGTCATCATCCGCCCGCAGGTTCGTAGCGAGGTCCGTAATAGCATCGGTCAGTTTAACGCGGCGGATCTGATTAGCACGAAGCGTAAGGCTTTGGAAACGCTGATCGTGAAATCCTTGGAAGCGGCGTTCCAGAAGGCGAACATTGAGTTGAAAGCGATTCTGCTCCGCGAGGTTCGCATTCCTGACAGCGTGGCCAAGGCGATCGAGGAAAAGCAGACGGCCGAGCAGCGCGTGCAGACGGAGCGTAACAACCGCGACGCCGAACGCATTCGGGCCGACACGGCGGTCGTGAAAGCCGAGGGCGAATCGAAAGCCGCGATTGCTAGGGCGACGGGTGAGGCGAAGTCCATCTCCCTGCGGGGTGCGGCGCTGAAGAACAACCCGCAGTTGATTCAACTCACGGTCGCGGAGAAGCTCGCGCCGAGCATTCAGACGGTTATGATTCCGTCGAACGGGAATTTCCTGCTGAACTTGCAAGATTTGACGAAAAAGTAATCGCTGGCCTCTCGAGTGTGTCCCCGCTTTGGCTAAAGCGGGGACTTCGCTTTCATCGGTTCAGAACCATTTCCAGGGTCTGAATTCCATCTCTCGAGGGTCGAGCGTGAAGTGATCCTCCACGTAATTGACTGCCGTCGAAGCTTTATCCCCCGCCCAGGTAGCCGCGTTGGAAGCCTTATCTCCAGCCCAACTCGCGGCATCGCTGGCCGTGTTACCGACCCAATTTGCGGCGTCACCAGCGGCGTTCCAGGCTCCTCGAGCTTTGTCACCAACCCATTCGCCAGCATCACTGGCTTTTTGTTTCGTCCAGTCCCAGGCATTGCCCGCCTGTTTCGTGGCCCAGTCGGCCGCTTGTCCAGTTTTTTGTTTCGTCCAGTCCCAAGCACCGCTCGCCGTTTCACCGACCCAGTTGGCCGCCTGACCCGCCTTGTCCTTGGTCCAGTCCCAAGCGTCCGAGACCGGATTCTCTACGTATTTTCCGAAGGCGCGTTTGGCTTTTCCGACCAGGGCATCGGGTAGGTCGCCACCGTAATTCCACAACATCTCAGGCATTGTGGTGTTGCGCGCGATCGCTTCTGCGCCCTCCTCTCGCTGCTGATCCCACTGTGGCACGGTCCCAATCGCCCCATATCCCTGTTTCTCGAGTTCGGCTGGGGTTTGTGTCCCCGCGCCCGCTTTGGTGAGTTCATCCCACGAGGTATAGACCGATTGCGCCGTGCGCTGACGATTCTCGGCGTTGACATCGGATTCCCATTCCCCGTCACCATAGGCGCGCCAGCTATGACCTGTGGCGTCCGCCACCGTAGTTCCGTTCTGATTCAGGTCATCGTGCGCGGTTTTGACGGCCATGTTGGCCAGCACACCGCCAGAATCGTGACCGGAGGCGTCCATGACATCTGCTTTGTTGATGTTGTGACCGGCCGAGTGTCGGTCGGTCAGGTAGTGCATGCTCGAGGCTTCCATGGCTCGAGCGGTGTTCATATCGCCCTTGGCGGCCGCTTCCAAGGCCATCTGGTGAAACGCGGAGTAGGTCCCTAGATTGTTGTCCGTGCCGGTATGGCCTGGGGCGCTGAAGTGGCTGTTGTTGCGTTGCGCCAACTCGAGGTAGCTGCCGTCGTCGCCGCGTCGGTTGCGGGTGGCACTCTCCCAGTCTGAGGCGTCAATCTTCTCGCCCTTGTCCTCTCGAGCCAGCAGCCCAAGTAATTTCTGCATTTCCTTAGGATCACCGTTGTTGAGTTGTTGGAAGCTGGCGGCGGCATCGAGCTGCCCGGTTTTTTCGTCGAAACGCCCGTACAGGTCCCCCATCAGCGCGGTGACCTGGCCAGGGGTCACCTCAATGCCATTGGCGAGTTTGATTTTGGCTTGGAGTTGGGCTTGCACGGCTGGGTCAACTTGGGTTCCCGGAGCCAGGTTTTGAAGGGCTTGATCCACGGAGCGCTTATGTTCAAACGATTCCCAGCGCTGCACGGCCGCTTCACCTCCGGTGGCCGGACGCGCTGAACCGGGGGTAACACCCCCTCCGCTAATCCCGCCCCGCTCGAGGCCCTGCCGCACGACGCGCCCGGCGTCGTGCGCCTGTCGTTCCCCGGCATCGCTAGCTTGACTGAGGAACTTGGAACCGCCTGAGGGACGCAAGGCATGAGCCACCTCGTGAGCGATGATCTCCAATGATTCTGGCGCGGCCAGTGATTCGGTGATATCGGTGTTCAAAAAAATGTTGGACCCGACCACCGACGCTCGCGCTCCGATAGCGTCATTGAACGTTTCTGCCCCTCGAGTCACCGATAATCCCTCGAGCGATTCACCGAACGCAATGGATAACGTGTGGTTGATCTCCGGGCTGAAGGGACCGCGCCCCGCGCCTGGGTATACGTCTAAGCTCGAAAAATCGTGGCTGTACTGGGGATTGTTGGGTTGTGGCATGAGCGCAGTAGGACTGATCGGGAGTGACACAGTATCGGTTTGCGTTGATCTGTCGGGCCGCCGCTGGCGAGTGTTCATCATTGAACCTCCTTGATTGGGTCATACCGACTCGAGTGATAGATCAGTTTCATGCAAGACGCGAAGCTATTCAGTCTGCCATGTCGGTTGCTGTTCTAAGTGAAATCGCCATTTCGCCCCGTGGTGCTCGAGCCTGAGTCACATCGGACAGTAGGCAGCTCCCGGTTGTCGCCGTTTCTCGAGGAGAGTATTGCAGCCAAATTTGCAAAAGATTTGACTCTAATAATAAAGTGTAATTGAGCATACTGCACTCAAGTTTGATGCTTGCTATTCTGGCGCTCGTTCGGGTGGAAAGCGGTATCGCTCTCACCCACCCAAGAGGAGGAACCACCCATGATTCAACGTAATGCCAACCCCTGGAAACTGATGGACGCCGTTCTCGCCGACCTGGATCGCGGCACTCGTCGTTCCGCCTTCAACTCTGACGTGGATGTTTTGGAGACCGCCGACAGTGTGATGGTCGTCTTCAACCTGCCCGGCGTCAAACCCGAGGATGTCAACCTGAACTTGGAGCGTAACGTGCTGAGCTTAGACGCGAAGCTTCAGGAGCAGACCATTGAGGGTGCGAAGGTGCTGTACCGCGAGCGCAGTGCAGGCGAGATCAAGCGCAGCATTCGCATCCCCGTGCGGCTGAACGGCGACGAGGTGCAGGCGAATCTGGAGCAGGGCGTGCTGACCGTGACCTTGAAGAAGGCCGCCGACGCCACCCCGAAGCGCATCGAGATCAACGGCGTCAAGCCAGTCCAATCCTGAGTAGCCCAGAGTTGAAACTTGGATCGCCGCTTGGTGACAGAGCTTGGAAGCCGCTGAAGTAAACAAGATTCCAACTCCAAGATTTCAACATACAAAACCGCCCCGTTCTCTTCTTCCCTCCTGAGTGGGCGAGCCAACCGGCTCGCCCTATTTTTTCGGTCGGTTGCCAAAGCTCGAGTTCGCTTTTATCCAACCCTCGGGGCTATCAGCGTTCATCAGCCTAGAACTGGGCAGAAACGCCTCACCGAACCCGGTACACTGCGACCATGCTCAACTGGGATTTGACGCAACTTATCCAGACCGTCGGGTACATCGGCATGTTCGGGATCGTCTTCGTGGAAACCGGCTTGCTGGTCGGGTTCATCCTGCCGGGCGATACATTGCTTCTAACGGCGGGCATCTTGGCGGCGGCGGGCAAACTATCATTGCCGCTCACGATGATCGTTTGCGCGGCGGGCAGCATTTGCGGTGATCAGCTCGGGTATTACATCGGGCGTTCCTTGGGACCTCGAGTCTTCACCCGCCCCGAATCGCGCTTCTTCAACCCGGAGAACGTCGTGAAAGCCAAAGGATTTTTTGATCGCTACGGTTTGATCACGATTCTGATCGCACGCTTCATCCCGGTGATTCGCGCCTTCGCGCCGACGATGGCGGGCGCATCGGCTGTGCCGTACCGCACCTTCCTGATGCTGAGCGTGATCGGCGGTATCCTCTGGGGAACTAGCATGACTGCGCTCGGGTATTTCCTGGGGCAATTGCTTGGACCGAAGCAACTCGAGCAGTACATACTGATCGTGCTCGCGGTCGGGATTCTGGTAGGCGTCGTCCCGAGCCTGCTGCATCTGCTGCGCGGTTCCCGGAAACCGGCCGCGAAGCAGACCGCGAACGAGATCACCCCGGAACGTTAATGACTTCGGACGCGTAGACTCGAGCATGAAACTTTTGTGGCTGGGATGGGTGCTGCTGTGTTCCGCCGCCCTCGCGTCGCCCGAATCCGAGTATCTTCAGCGCCACGCCACACCGATTAACAGCCTGCAACTGGAATCCGATCTGAGCGACCTCGAGCCGCTCGGCGGTCTGGTCGGCGAGGCTCGCATCGTGGCGATGGGTGAGGGTACGCATGGCACGGCAGAATTCACGCGGGTTCGGGCGCGGATGCTGGAATATCTGGTGAAAGAGAAGGGTTTCACGGTCTTCGCGCTGGAAGCCTCCTGGGCGGGATCGCGGGCGCTCAACGCCTACGTGCAGGGCGGAGAAGGTGACGGCAAGGCGCTGCTGCAACGCTACGCTCGCTTATCGTGGCCGTGGCGCACGCAGGAGGTGCTGGACACGCTGAACTGGATGCGAAGCTACAACGCCCGGCCCGGTACCGTCACCAAACTGCGCTTCACAGGTTTTGATTTGCAAGATGCGGTCAGCGCCGTGGACTGGATCGTAGAGTACCTGAGAGCAAACGCGGGCGACGCCGATGCGGACCGGGCAGATAATTTGCTGAGCTGCATCCGATTCTCCCTCAACAACGCCCTCGCGGTTGGACGGTACGCCGCTCGAGGTCTCAAAGGGGCGCAGACCTGCGCTGACAACATCGGCACAGTCCAGCGCCTGCTGGAAAACCGCCGGGTCACCCTGGAGAAAGCCTCCTCCCCGCTCGAGTTCAAAGAGGTCTTCCGGGCCGCCCAGGTGCTTAGTCAGGAAAACCTGTACGACACCGGGCGTTTCCTCAATCCGCTGATAGACGCCATCGCGGTGCGCGACGCGTTTATGGCGGACAACATCGCTTGGCTCGAGCGGACCTACGGGCAGAAGACCGTCGTCTGGGCGCACAACGGACACGTGACCTTCGCGCCGGAGATCGCCTTCGGCTGGAAGCCGATGGGTGCGTTCCTGCGCGAACGCTACGGAGGAAAGTACTTCGTGATCGCCACGACCTTTTACCAGGGCAGCTTCAACGCGCAACTCGTCAGTGCCGATCTGGCCCGCACCTTCACGGCTGCGCTGCTTGGATTGGCGCAAAACCCGAGCGAGCAACGCGTCCCCAGTCCAGAGGCGAACAGCTTCGAGGCGATCTGCCACTCGAGCGGGAAGACGCAGTTCCTGCTCAGTTTGCGCGTCCCGAAAACCGCTGAGACCGCGTGGCTGTGGAAACCCAGGCGCTTCTATTTGGTGCCGCAAAACCTACCGCCATTTGAAACCCCGACCCGAGACTGGTACAGCTATCAGGCCACACTGCCGCTCGAGTTTGACGCGGTGGTGTATTTGGAGGAGAGCACGCCGACGCGACTGTTGTAATGCGATCCTCGATATGTGATTGAATAGTGCATGAACAGTCTGATTGAAAGCGAGTTTCCGTTACTTGAAACTCAACGCGAGCGATACGATCTGATGCAGGTGTTGACGGATAGCGATCTGGCCTACAAGCCTCCAGGCGATAACCCGCCACTCGGTGACTTGTGCCGAGACTTCGGTGAAGTGGAGTACGGCTATATCCAATCATTCAAAACCTTCAAACACGATTTGTCGTATCGCGCCACAGAACGAGAACTCGCAACCAGCGTGGTGCGCTTTCAGGCGTGGTACACAATGCTTGATCTGGAATTCGAGACCGTCCTACGTGGCTTCTCTGAAGATGGCCTGCACCACAAGCAAATTGATCGAGGACACGGTTTTACGCCATCGCTCTATGTGCAGTTCGAGATCTACCGCGAGGCGTTACTGATGTTTTATGCTAAAGCCAGCGTGTATCTCAAAGCGCTCCCAAAGTCCGTGAATGACCAATGGCACGCCGGAATCGGCTAAGCATTGGTCACTATAGGCTGTTGAGCCTGCGGGCGAACAACGAAGGGGAGCGCAGATGCGCTCCCCTGACTGCTCGAGCGACGGGTCGCTTCAGGGGGCGGTCGTGAAGAAGCCCTTGGTCGAGGGCTGCGTGCCGCACGCACCAAAGGTGATCTCCAAATACGAGTTCGCGTTCGCGCCGTTCAGGAAGGCGCGCAGTTTGCCACCGACGATCTTCAGCGGATCGGTGCAGCTCGGATCGTATTGCAGCGGGGTGAAGGTGGCCACCGCGAAGCTGCGGTTGACGCCCGCCTTGTTGAAGCTGTAATTGCCAGCCAAGTTAATGCTGCCAGCGGGCAGCGGTGCACCCATTGCGATCGAACCGGGCGTGGTCGCGTTGAAGGTCAGATTCCAGAGGTTGGTGATCGTCGCGGTTGGCTCCGTGCCGACCGTGCGGGTCAGAGTGATGTTGTGACTTTGCGTGACCTGGTCGCCAGTCTTGCGCGGACTGCGGGTCCCAGTTAACACCTCGGTCACGGTTACACCCGTGGATTTGTTGGTGACGGTGTGCGTCAAGTTCGAGGTGCTATCGAAGCCCCACAGTGCGCCCACGGGATCGGAGACCTGAAGCGTTCCAGTTGTACTATACGCGAACTGCGGCTTGTCCAAAGTGCAATTGAAGGTGTACGTGGCGTTATCTGGCACGCCGTCGCCGTCCGTGTCCACGATGGGACTCGGGTTGATGGTGATGCAGGCGCGCCCCGCTTGGGCGTTCAGCCCGCTGCTGAGGCTAAGCGTCTGCAACCCAGACTCGAGGGTCAAGGTGGCCGCCGAAGACGCGGCCGAATCACTGATCGAATCACCGATTGCCTGGGTTTCCGCTGCCGTCGGCGGGGTGCTGGTCTGCTGGGTCGTTTGGTTGCAGGCGGCGAACAGACTCGCTACCGCCAGCGCCGTTGTGAGCTTCAACAGTGTTTTCATTGGAACCTCTTTCTGCGCCCCTGGTGTCCCCAGTCGGCGCGTTTCGCTCGAGGAACAGTTTGTTCTCTCGGGTGACATCAATCTAGAAAACGGGTCGTTCCAAGGGCGTTCCAAACCCTGAGCCAGACGGCTCATAAAGCGTTCCAATGCAAAACCCCGTGACCGTCACGGGGTTTTGCAAAGCCTGACCGATTCAGGGGATGCGCGTAGACGTTGGACTCGAGCCACACGGCTGGAACGTGATGCGAATCGCGCCGAGCGTAAAGCGCAGCACCACCACCCCGCCCGTGATGCGCTGCTGCGTGCAAGTTGGGTCGTACTGCAAGGCGCTCTCGGTCGTGACCGTGAACCCGCGCAACGGCGCGGTTCCTCTGGCCGCTTGGATGCCGCCGCTGATCTGAACGGTTCCGGCAGGTAGCGGCTGATTCAGTTTCACCGCGCCTCCCGACGATGTGAAGTCGAAACGCATCTGGTTCACCAGTTTCTGATCGGGCAGCAACGCCAGATCCAAGCGCGTCACTATATCGTTCTCTCGAGTCAACCGCTGTGTGTCCAACAGAGTCAATTTGCGCGTGCCATTGCGAATCTCGCTGAAGCTGGGGTTGCCGTTGCGTTCCTCGGTGAAAGCGAAATTGGTGGACGTTTCCAAATAACTGCCGTCTTTCACAGTCGGGTTGACATCCTGCAAGCGCACCTTGCCGCTGAGGGTACGCGTGCGATTAAACGTCAGATTGCGAGCGCAGGCGACCGCGCTGAACTGGTACGTCACGTCGTCCGGCACGCCATCGGCGTCGGTGTCCGTCTCTAAACCAGAGACGACCGTGCGGCAACCGGCGGGGAGACCCTGGGTGTGAGCGGAAGTCGTGTCCTGAACTCGAGCGATGGTATCAGCTAAACCAACGCCCAAGATCGTTTCTGACAAACTCATCCCAACGACAGACGCCTCAGTCTCACGGTTGAAGATATCCGTTACGTCTTTGACATCCTCGTCACTCAAATTATTGTCAGCGAGATTCTGGCAGGAGGTGAAAGGGAGCAGCAGAAAAGCTGCTAGAAGCCATACGTTTATTTTAATTTTCACAATTGAACTCCTAACGTAACCCTCGAGCAGGTTTCAAGTCACTGAGCGCCTTCAGGTATCGGATGAGTGCCTGCAAATCTTGAAACCGAATCCGCGTGTCTGGGTCAGGGCCTTCGATCAAAGCGCTCCAGCCTTGCCCGCTGACGGCCGGTCTGATCCGTAGATTGAACACCACCTCACCATGCTCGCTATGATGCATCCATTTCACCTCCAGAGTAGGTTATTCGCGGCAGCGTTCCAAAGCCGTTCCAAAACAGATTGGAAGTCTGGTTACCGGACAAAACCAGACTTCCAATCTGCTATAACTAACTGCGATTACTACTCAGATTTTGATTAGTAGTCAACTTTTGAGAGCCGAAAAGATAAGATGAAGCAAATCAAGCGAGTTGGTGCCGTGCTTGCAGTCGTCGCGTTCTGCGTTGGCTTGAGCGGAAATCTGTCGAATACAGCCACTGTGAAGGGCAAGAGCCTGCAAATGGCGAGTTTGTCCGAAACCATACTGCTCATCGGAGATAAAGTGAAACCACCTAAATCCCCAATTGGCGAGTAATTTCTCTGGCACTGTATGAGAGACGACCTTAAGGTCGTCTTTCTGTTTGAGAATCAGCCTCAAGACTATCCCACAATCTTTTTATTCTTTTCTCGAGCCAAGAATAGGAGAGTGGAAGAGTTTCGAGGATTTTTAGTGCCGAATTTGGTCTTTCCACTTTTGCATAAGCTTCGGCGAGCGTAACCTGAAGTTGTATTTCATATTCGTTAAGAACATTACTGACTTTTTGAGAGATTTTTTCGAGCCGCAAAATAGCATTTTCAGGCTCACCTCTTAACAAATCTAATTGAGCCAAGCGTGTCTCAAGGGGTAGAATAAAAGCCACTTGGCTATAGTTGAGTATAAGATCATCCAGTTCTTTCAAAGGAATTTGAGTCAAGCTTTCATTGCCAGTTTCTAAGTAAATATCTATCAGTGTAAAATTAGCCAAAGCGCTTTGAATAGGTAATTTCAATTTTTTACTCAACTCAAGTGCTTTTTTAGAAGTTTCTATCGCTGCATCTAATCGCCCAGTGTATTGCTGTATCCGCGCTAGAATCCCAACAAATTGACATTCTCGAGCAAGCACCTTGCTTTCTGTGAGACTCAAGCCCTCGAGCGCCGTAGATTCAGCTTCGTCCCACAATCCTGCGCGGGTTTGAGCTTCCGCCGATAGCAGCAATGAGACAGTCAAAACACGTTCAAATCCCATCGCTCTAGCCTCGTCAGCCGAGTCCCTCAGACGCTCGAGCGCTTCCTCGGAGCGCCCCAACAGTCCCAGAATCTGTCCGACCTGGGCTTGCATCGTCAGTTCTGACTCGAGTTTTCCCAACGCCTTGTGTGCGTCTCGAGCCAGTTCTGCCTGCTCTAACGCTCGCGCCAAATCGCCTTGTTGTCTGTATAGCTCTTTCAGAATTGCGTGCGTTTCACCGATCAACGGACTGCGCGGTTTCGCTGTCTGTAAGACGCGTTGCAGGTGCGGCTCCGCCTCCTGTAACTGCCCGCACCCGATCAGCGCCGTTCCCAGGATCGCCAGTGCCTCCGGGAGCAAATCGCCAGTGGCACTCTCCGCCGTGACCCGCGCCTCCTCGAGCGCGTCCTTGTACTGCCCCCGGTACAGTCTGGCTTTGGCTCGCATCAGTCGCGCCTCGGTGGTGAGCGTAGCGTCACTCAACCCCTCCGCGATCTCGAGCATGGATTGACTGTGGGCTTCCAGCGCGTCCAGTTGCAATAGGGTGAGTTCCAGTTCCGCCAGGGCAGCATGGGTGCGAAAGGCGACCCTGGGGTCGCGGGTCAGTTCCAGAGCGCGTCCGTAGTGGCGGCGGGCGTCCTGGTGGGCGTATACGGTTTGGGCTTGGCGGGCAGCGCTGAGATGCCACGGCGCGGCTTCCAGCTCACGTCCACCCAGCTCTAGGTGCTGCGCGACTCGAGCGGGGGCGGCGTCGCGTTTTCCCAGGCTGTCCGCGAGGCGGCGGTGAATCAGGCGTTGCCGTTCCAAGCTCAGTTGGTTCAATAAACTTTGGCGCAGCACGTCGTGACTGAAGCGGTACGCCTGACCCTCGTGACGCACCACTTGTCCGCCCAGCGCCCGTTCCAGCGCCTCGAGTCCCTCCCAGTCGGAGAGAGCGGTGGCGGGCATCAGATCGTCCGCCTCGAAGGGTTCACCGCTCAGGACGGCCACCTCGAGCAGTCGCCGCACCGCGCCGCCAAGGTGGGTAACGCGACCCAACGCGAGTTCCAGGACGTTTGGCGGGATGGGGAGTTCGGTGTAATCCTCAGTGTCATTGTCGAACGGGGTTACCCAAGAGCCATCGGCGTCGGTGTGGAGCGCCCCGGACTCGAATAAACCGCGCAGGGTTTCCAGCGCGAACAGGGGATTTCCGCCCGTGGCGTTTTGCAGACGGCGGGCGAACAGGCGGGCCGCGCCGCCCGACAGGGCTTGCAGCAGGCTCAGGGTTTGCGCCTCGCCCAGTGGGTTTAGCGTCAATCGGGCGATCAGCCCCTCGCGCTCGAGGGCGTTCAGTACGTTTTGCGCGGCCGCGTTCTCGGAGAGTTCCAGGCTGCGGGCGGTCGCCACGACCCGCAGTTCCGGGGCGCGACGCACCAGATGCGCCACGAATTCTAGGCTGGACGCGTCGAACCAGTGCAGGTCGTCCAGCAGCAACGCGCCGCCGGGCGGCAGGCTGAGCTGCAAGCCCTTGGTCAGCCCCTCGAGGAACCGGGCGCGTCCGTCATCATTCTGCCCCACCGATTCGCGTTCACCGGGGCGCAGCAGTTCCGGCAGCAAGCGCGCCACCTCGAGCCGCCAGAGGTCGTCCAGGCTTTGCAAGCGCGGCAGAGCGGCGCGCAAGGCCTCCGCCACCGGGTAGAGCGGCGTGGCGCTGGCGCTCTCGAAGCCGCGCAGCGTCAACACGGGTTCCAGGGCGTCCTCGCAGAGCCGAGTCTTGCCGACGCCGACCTCTCCCAAAATCAGGTTCAAGCCAGCGCCACGACTCTCGAGCCATTGCCAGGCGGACTCGCGCCCGATCAGCGGTGGATGCGACAGATTCGGAGCCTTGGAGCGTGCCGGTTCGGGTGCGGTGCTCTCGTCGGGACCGCCACGCTGAATCTTCGCCAGCAGCGCTAGGGTTTCCGGCAGTGGCGTCAGACCCAGTTCACGCGACAGGAGTTCCGCCAGCGCATCAAATTGCTCCAGCGCCGCTGCCCGCTCACCGAGTTGCCAGTGCAGGCGCATGACCTCGCGGTGCTGCGATTCGCGCAGTTCATCGGTCGCCAGCAGCGTCCGCTGGGCTGATAGAGCGCCGCGCAGGTCCCCGAGCATCTCGAGCCGGGTCGCCCGCCCGCGCAACAGCCGGTCACAGGTTTCCTGAAGGCGTTCGCGTTGCCCGTCCAGCCACGCCTCGAACCCGGCAGCGCCGTTCAGCTCCACCCCCTCGAGCAGCGCCCCAGAGTACAGCTCTAACGCCGCCTCGTCGTTGGCAGCGCCCAGCGCCAGAAAGCGTTTCGCATCTACGATTACGTCAGGCGACAATTCTAGACTGCTCGAGCTAACGGTGAGCGCCTCCCGCAGCGGGGTTTCACGCAATCGGAAGACCTCTTTGCGAAGGTTGGTGCGGGCCGCATCCTCGGACATCTCCGACCACAACGCGTTCGCCAGCACGCCTCGAGCGGTCTGTCCTTCCAATGCCAGATACGCCAGCAGCGCGAGCGCCTTGCGCGTGGCGAGCGCCAACTCCTGACCGTCGCACAGCACGACGGGCGTTCCCAGCAGACGCAACTCGAGGGTCATCGGTGATCCAACCGAGCTTACTACTGCGCTGCCTCGGTGCGGGTCTGCCAGGGCGATCACCTCCCTTGGATTCGGGGTCAACGGCTCCAGTTCCCAGTTCGTGAGACTCGAGGCTTGGGAAACTCAAGTTTGGAAGGCTCGAGACGAAAAGAGCGGGCGCGAGGATTTCTTCGCGCCCGCCCAAACCCAGACCTTCAGAACGTCTTGTTGTACCAGCGCACCACACCGGAAGCCCAGGTCAGACCCGCGCCGAAACTGACCAGCAACAGATCGTTTCCATCCTCGATCCGCCCGTCGTCCAGCGCCTCCTGCATGGCGATCCCGATGCTGGCGGCGCTCGTGTTGCCGTAGCGCTCCACGTTGGAAACAATCTTCTCCAAAGGCAACGCCAGTGATTCTCTGGCGGCGTCAATGATCCGATAATTCGCTTGGTGCGGGATGAAGTAATCAATCTCCTCGAGGCTCAGATTGGCGCGGGAGGCGGCTTCCTTCGTGGCAGTGCTCATGACGCGCACCGCGAACTTGAAGACCTCGCGGCCGTTCATGGAGACAAATTCGGTCAGCGGATTCCCGTCCGGCAAGGTTTTGTTGATGCAGCGCATGTTGAGGTGCTTCGCGCCCTCGCCGTCTGCGCCCAGCACGAAGCTCTTAAAGCCGTACCCGTCCGGGACTTCTTCCACGATCGCGGCGCAAGCCCCATCACCGAACAGCACGAGCGTGCCGCGATCCTCCCAGTTGATGATCTTGGAGAGGATATCCGCGCCGATCGTCAGCACCTTCTTGGCGATGCCGGATTTCACGTACGCCGCGGCCGTGGAAAGGGCGTACATCCAGCCGGGGCAGGCCGCCAAGAGATCAAACGCGCCCGCTTTTAACTTGAAGTGATTCTGAATCAAGGCGGCCGTGGCCGGGAACAGCGCATCCGGCGTGCTGGTCGCTATGATCACCAGATCCACGCCCTCGAGTGTGTTCGCACCGTGACGACGGATCAGGTCGTCGGTGGCGCGAATCGCCATGTGGCTGCAAAACTCGTTGTCATCGGCGAAACGCCGTTCCTTGATGCCGGTCCGGGTGACGATCCACTCGTCGCTGGTCTCCACAATTTGAGCAAGGTCGTGATTGGTCACGACCTTGCTGGGGACATACGTTCCGAGGGCGGTCATCCCCACCGCGCCGGGAAGGGATGGGGTCATGGGTTCAAGCCTGAACGTTCAGGACTTGACGGCCATCGTAGAAACCGCACGATGGGCAGACCATGTGCTGCGGCTTCTTGGAACCGCAGTTCTTGCAGGTCGTCAGATTCGGGGCGACCAAGGCGTGATGGCTACGGCGCAGGTCGCGCTTGGATTTGCTGGTTTTCTTCTTCGGAACGGGGTGCTTCGCCATAAATATCCTCTCAAAAACAGCCGCAGTGTTACCGGGTCAAGCCCTGGATCTTCGTCGCTGTCAGCCTGACAGTGGCGAATTGCCGATCCAAGATTCCGACCTGGCGTACGCCTTAAAGCGCACTTCGCGGCAAGCCTTGAGAATATAGCACAGGACTCGAGAAACGAAAAGCCCCGAACCAACTCCACTAGGACACGTAATCATTAGGTGTCGTGGAAACGCTTGAACGGTTCTTTCAAAAATATCGAAAGCCAATTGCTGCTCTTGGTGCGTTGATTATCACTCTGATGGTGTTTCAGAATCTCTGGTTCAAATCTCTAGTGATGCCAAGCGCCTCCTACCCGAGTCAGTCAACTCGTTTACCTCGAGCTAGCAATGCTGATAGAGAAATTCGCAACGATTTGTTAACTAAGGATATTTCTTAGCCTTCAAAGCCTGAAAATTTCCATTTTCTAAAACAAGAAACGAATGGGTCGGGTGCAAACATCTCCACAGACTCGGGTATCTTCCGCTTTAACTGTTTTCCAATGGAGATTCGTGCTCTGCTTGATAAAACGATCACGGTCTGCATTGTTGGTTTAAGAGATATTTCTGGAGAGATTGTTCGACATTTGTTTATGAACGCAGGCGATTATCCTTCAAAACCCCGAAATCCAAAAGGGTACGGGGGTTCCTGATTGATTGTTTTTACTTCGCTAATCGTAGGCTTCGGGAGCTTCGTCACCCGCATCGGGCCAGCTCTCATCCAGCTTTGCTCGTTTCAGGTCCGGTCGAGCGAGTGATTGAGAAGCCCAGGGTTCGGGGGTTAGCGTACTTAACTCTCGAGCGACTACCACTCCCAGACGAGCGGACGCCCATCGGCTCAAGTAAATGCGTCCAGAGTCCGTGCAGCCCCAGACCGTCTTCGAGGAACAACGCTGAAGCCGTACTTTGAGCCGTGCAGACTCGCCCCTCCAATCTCCTCTCGAGTAGACTCTGCCACATGGAGCTGTACCTGATTCGGCACGCGCAAGCCGAGCCGTTACTCGAGACGGGCGGGGTGGACGCGCAACGGAAACTCACCCTGAAGGGACACGAACAGGCCAGGACGCTGCGGCGCACCTTCGAGCACCTAGGCGTTCACCTGGACGCGGTTTACACCAGCCCGTGGCGCAGGGCGCGCCAGACGGCCAGCGCCCTGGAACCCGTGGCGGACCACTTGGAGGTGCTGGAGGGGTTATCAGCCGCACCGGGGAAGGCGTTACTGTCGCAGGTCTCTCGGCTGAGCGATCAACTCGAGCGGGTGGCGCTGGTCGGGCATCAGCCGTGGGTCTCGGAACTAGCGAGTCTCCTGTTGACGGGTGATGCGACGCACGCCGCCGCCTTCGAGTTCAGGAAGTGCGCCCTATACGCGTTTTCGTACACGCCGGATCAGTGCTTCTTGCGCTTCGTCTTGCCGTCGGGCGTGCTGCGCCGCTTGTCCTGAGCCGACGTACCCGCCCCGCCGCGCGTCAACTGCCCCGACTCGAGGATCAGCTCGCGGGCAAAGGCTTTCTTGAAGAGATCGCCTTGCTTGGCGGCCTCCCAGAGTTCCACCCTGGGCATGTCCTCAGCCACTAAGCGTAGAGTCACGCTATCCTTTTTGATGCTGACCCGAATGTCCTTGACCCGTCCGGCTCGAGCGCGTTCCAGGTACTCTGCCAGTCGCAGGCAGGCCGCCAAGCGCGTCAGGCGCAGGTCGTCGTCCGGCTCCAAGAGCGATTTGAAGATTCCCAGCTTCGGGTCGCCCTTGCGGTGATACTGGGTCAGCAACGCTAGCAGCACGTGTTCGCGGTGCGTCAACCCTGGCATCTGCCCGCTCAAGATCAAATACGCGCTGTGTTTGTGATGATCGAAATAACTGACCGTCATGCCGATGTCGTGCAACGTTGCCGCCGCGTCCAGCAGTTGGGACTCCGGGCTGCCATAGCCATGCAACGACGCCAACGCTTCAAACAGCAACTTCGAGAGTTTCCGCACCTGTCTCGTGTGAGCGGGGTCCTGCGGGTAGTGCGCGAACAGGTTCAGCACGCTGAAGGAGCGCACCTCTGGGAGCAAGTGCGGGGGGTTGGGCAGGAAGGCGCGATAAAACGCTCCCTCGCGTACGCCCTGACCGCTGATGAGCAAACTTTCCAGCTCGCACTCGCGCAGCACCATGCGGTAGACGAGGGCACCCGCCAGAATCGCGTCCGCCCGGTCTGGGTGAATCCCGCTGATTCGCGTGCGCTCGCGGACGGGCAGGGACAGCAGCCGCTCCACCAACTCCTCGAGTTTGGCTCGAGTCAACTCGTAGCCGTGCAGCACATCCAAGGGGTAGCCGTCCGCCTTCTGCACAGCTCTAGCCAGGTTACGAATTGTGCCGCCCATGGCGATCAGCGGCGCGGGTTCGCGGCGCACGCGTTCCAGGGCGCGACCCATCTGATTTTTCACGAAGCGCTCCAGGTCACGCACCTCGTGGTCCCCGGTGCGGTCGCCCTTCAAGAACTGCTCGGTCAGGCGCACGTACCCGAGCGGGTACGCCTGCCCGCCCGCGAACAGGCGCTTCTCCAGTCGTGAGAGCTGAGCGCTGCCCCCGCCGAGGTCCATGACCCAGGCGTCGGACACGCTGAAGGCGTTGGCCACCGCGAGTGCCCCGTACTGCGCCTCCTCTTCGCCGGAGAGAACCATGAACTCGAGGTCAAAGTCGCGCAGGCGTTGGAAGAAGTCGCCGTTGTTGGCGGCCTCGCGGACCGCGCTCGTGGCAATCACCAAGAGCTTCCCCAGCCCGGTCGCCGAGGCGTAGTCGGTGTACAGCGTCAGTGCGTCCAGAGCGCGCTCCATCGCCGCCGAGGAGAGCTTGCCGCTCGAGGCGAAACCCTCACCGAGCCGCACGCTCTCGCGGATCTCGTCGGTCAGGCGGAACCAGCGTCCCGGCTGGAACTGGTAGACCACGAGTCGGGCCGTGCCCGATCCCATGTCCACGATGCCGACGCGCTCCACTGCCTCACTGTACCAGGACAGGCTTGAAGTGCGACGATGCTCAAAGTGAGAGGTGAGACTTGGCTCGAGATGAGCGGGGTGATCTTGACTCAGCAAAATGGACATAAAAAAGCGGGAACACCGAGCGGGAGGTCTCGGTGTTCCCTGAAACCAAGATTGCATGTCACGTAGCGTCAGAGTCAAGAGCAGAAAAGGGTTGTAGCAACGCATAAAACAACGGAACGGCTCGATGAGCCTTAAGTGTAAAAGTGGCAGAAATCAATTCGCACCGCGTCAAAGGTTGACGTGCCGCTGCCAAAAATAAGGGCGAGCCGAAGCCCGCCCCAGGTTCACGATTAAAGCTTTACTTCTCGAGTTTCACATTCAGGCTCTTCTGCTCGGGGAAACGAAGGTCTTTGGTGACCGTCTTGAAGCCCGCCGCCTCGACCCGAACGGTGTACAAGGCGTTTGGCAATTTGAAGCTGGTCTTCGCGCCCGTCTGTGTCTGCACGACCTTCGTGCCATCCAAAACCGTCACCTTCGCGGTTGATTCAGAAACGGTGACCTCGAGCGGCGGGTTTTTGGCAGCCTCGGCGGCCTTGGTTTTGGCAGCTTCAGCCGCAGCCTTCGCCTCATCCGCCTTCTTCTGCGCGGCCACCTTCGCGGCCCGCGCCTCGAGTTGCTTACGCACCTCGGGGTAGAGCTTTTCGACCTTCAAGTCCTTCTGAGCGGTGGCGAGCCACTTGTCACCCTCCGTCGTGCGCTTGGCGGCTAACGCCTTCTGGGTGGCGTCGTCCTTGGCATCCGCGAACGGCTTGACGCTTTTTTCGATCAGCGTCGTGACGCCCAGCACCACGAACTGCTTGCCCTTTTGGATGACATCGGAGACCTGAATCGCCCCAGCCTTGCTGAGCGCCTTGGCATCGAAAACGACCGTCTTGAAGGCGGGATCAATGCTCTCCGGGGTGACACTGCCAATCTCAGAGACGGTGCCTTTCTGCTTGGCGGCTTCCTTGGTGAAGTCGCCGCCGTTCTGCGCCACATAGGCGGCTCGGAACGTCTTGGCGGTTTCAATCGTGTTGAACGTTGCCTGATTGAGGTTGGCGCTGGCGGGCGTCGTGTAAAAGCTGGCGTTGCTGTCGTAATACTTCTTAGCGTCCGCCTCCGTCACGGTGACATTACGCGTCTCCCACTGTTGGACCGCCCCGAGGATATCGGCGTCCGCACCGATGAACGGCTCTTTGGTCTTCTTGGCGGACTGCACGCCGACCTGCTGCTTAATCAGGTTATCCAGCGTCTGCGTTTTGAAGAACTGCTCCACCAGGGTGCTGCCCTGAGCGCCGCCCTGTGAGAGGAACTGCTGAATCTGCTGGTTGTTGTAGACCTGACGGTTTAATTCGTGAAGCTTGATCTGACCCGTGCCAACCTTGGCCACAACCGGATCGAAATAATCAAACTTGGAGTCCTTCTCTGCCACGATCACGGCGTTCTGCTCCAGAGTTTTGATCCAGTTTTCAATCGCGCCGTTGGATTTGATTTGCTTCGCGTCGGCCGTGACTTTGGTCTTGGCCTCCTCGAAGGTTTGCTGACCGGCGGGCAGGAATTTGTCCACTTTCAAGATGTAGAACTTGCCGCTGTCGGTGATGGTTTCGGTGGTTCCGCCATCTTTCAGCTTGAAGGCAGCCGTGGCCACGTTTGTCGGGAGCGCCAACGCGGTGATCTCGCCAGGCTTTTTCTCGCCCTTCTTACTACCGAGCGCCCCGTCTTCGGCTTTGGTCGCGTCGTCCTTGCTGAACTCTTTGACCAGCGCCAAGAAATCCTCGCCCGCCTTCAAACGCTTCGTCGCCTCGCTGGCAGACTTGGCATCGTTCATGACGATCTGGCGCGCCAGAATGCGCTCTTCAGAGCGGTAATTCTGCTTGTTCAAATCATAGAAGAGCTTGGCTTCGGGGTCGGTCAAGGTCACGCCGTCCTGAATTTCTTTCAGGCGTTTCTCCAATTGCAACTGCTGGCGGATCGTGTCGCGGAACGAGGCATCGGTGTACCCGAAGCCCTGGATTCGCGCCAGGAAATCAGCGTCCTTCTGCAAGTTGTTGGTGGCACGGAAGTTCTTCAACCAATCCGAGACCTCGCCATCAGAGATGCGAATCTTCGAGGCGTCGGACTGCGCGGCTTTGATCAGAATCACCTGTGAGTATAGAAAGTTATCCAGGTCCTGTCCGACCGTGCCCGCGAAGTTCAAACTGAACAGCGGATTGCGTTGCCGGAAGCGGTCCACCTCGCGCTCGGAGACTTTGATGCCGTTCACGGTGAACAGGTTCTTGCCCTCGTTCTGAGCCGCGCCGCCGCCCCCGCCGCCTAAATTCGGTGTGAACTGAATCACCATGCCCGCCAACAGGGCCACACCCACAATGCCCAAGACCACACGGGATACAATGGTGCGTCTCGAGACGGGTTCCTGACCTTCCAGGGCGCGGTAACGGGGTTTACTGGTTGAATCTCTCACTTGCGTTCCTCCTAGGAACCGTGCTACAAACGTGTTGAACGCGCCCGTAGTTCAGTTGGATAGAGCGTTGCCCTCCGAAGGCAAAGGTCACAGGTTCGAATCCTGTCGGGCGCACCAAAAAGGTTTCACCCGTCCCAGCCCCGGCTGGGATTTTTCATCCCTGCTGGCTCGTCACAGTTTCGTAGTCTAACACGCCACCAGACGGGTGAATGAGTCCGATTTGAGGGCCGCGTGTCAAACACAAGTCTTCTGTGAAGCCGCATTCACATCTTCAGCGATAAGCCATTCACTCAGGTTCCTCCTAGGCTCGAGTGCCGACGCAATCCTGACCGTAGAAGCGCACACTATCTCCAGAGACGCACCCTGTCTCCAGAGAAAGGAGGCGAGCTTGAACAGCCTCAAGTCGCCGCCCTCGAGCCAGAGCTAACAGACATTCCCTCGAGAGCTGCAAAACCCAAATCGTCTGCACGTCCTCTCAAGGAGAACCACCATGAACTTTGAAACCCCGCTCAATTTCGCCCAAGAGAAAGTCCAAGGCTGGCAACGCCAAGCCGATCTGGAACGTCAAGTCAAAGAGGCCTACCGATTCAACTTCAAACTTCCTTCGTTGCACTTGCCACGTCTGAGTCGCTCCGCGCGAAAACCCGCCTGACAACCGCTACGCGCCGTGTCAAACGCTTGAACTTCAACTCGTTCAACGTATAACAGTTCAAAACCTGTTCTCAAAGACAACACCATGCTCGTCCAAGAGTTTGACCCGTACGATCCTAGCTGGGAACCAACCGCCCGCCTCGAGAGAGCGCGGGCGGTTTTATGTCTGCGGCAATCAACTGCTAAAGTGCGTTCCATGCGCAGTAAATCGCAATGGCTCGAGATGATCGCGCGGACGCGACCGAGCGAGTTTGCCGTGACCGCGCTCGAGACGCAGTTGGGGCGAGAGGCTGGCTCGTTCGCACCGGACGAACTCGAGGCGTTACGGGCTGCCCTTCAAGCGTTAAAAATGCGGGTGACGCCCGACGCGCCAGATCAGACTTCAGGCGCTCGAGGATCTTTGAACGTGGACTTTCGCCGCGAAGGGATGGGCGGCAAGGGACGGATTTACGCCGAGATCGAAGGGCGAAAACTGCGCGATTTGATGGAAAATCCCGTTCTGGACGAGGCCCAGGTTTACGTCTTCACGGACGCCGGGCGGCTGGCGGGCTTTCAGGTAGACAACGCCAACACGCTTCCAGACCGGCTCGAGGGTGTGCTGAACGAACTGGAATCACTGGACCTCGAGCGGGTGGCTTGTCCCGAAGCCGGACTCGAGGATGCGAGTCTGTCTGATGTGCTGCGCTGGGTGGTGCAAGCTCGAGTCATCGGTGAGTGAGGTCTTCAGATAATTCAGCCAGGTGATCGTCCGAGCCGAGCGTTGCCCGATCTATCACTCCAGGCGCTGACCATTGCCGATCCCAGGGAACCCAAAACTTGAAACGTCACCCATGACTCCTTCAACTCTATTTGCTGTACGGAGAAGAACCAATACGAAATTTTTCTGATGCTCCTCACACTTTCCCAGGGAATGAACAGTTTTGGTGAGAACACCCGAAAAACCCAGATAGGTTGGACGCAGAATCCATCTTTGCCCACCACAAAAGTCAAACAGTTGCGATAACTGACTGGAAAGAGAGCTGCGCCTATCCCTGCCGATGCCAAACGAAAGGTTTGACCGTCAATGTTGGCTCGACTCTTGTATTTCTTTGATAGAAACGGCCAGCCGCTGATGAGTGACAATAAGCCCAAGACGAACAACCCAAGGCTGGCGAAATAAAACGGAAACCAGAGTAGAAATTCGGATGCAGAGTTCATAATCCTTTTCAATACGTGGTGAGTAGCATCAACGTTTCAGGCAAAGCTTTGAACACTGGAAGTCGGTCGTGCTCGCTTTAGACTCGAGCATCCAACATAGAACTATTTCACAGTCCGTTCACACAACGAGCCACCGCTCTTCACGTGTTTAGCCGCATAGTGGCGACAGTTCCGAGCGCAGTCAAGCTGCCTCGAGACGAGAGGAGCAAGGCTTATGTGGCATCAAGGTTTAGCGTACGGCATGGACCCAGGGTTCTTTTTCGTGGCGGGTCTGTTCAAATTCTTCGGTTGGTTGCTGTTCCTGGGATTAATCTTCGGCGCGATTCGCTTTTTCCGCCGCGCTCGTTATGCGGGCATGGGCGGCGGCAATGGTGGCTGGGGCGGTCGCGGTGGCTGGAACCCGCAACGCATGATGGGAGCCTGGGGGGGCTTCGGGCGCGACGAGGCGATGGAAACGGCCCGTGAGCGTCTGGCTAAAAGCGAATTGACCCCAGAGCAGTTCGAGGAGATCAAGCGTGGCTTGGGTGGCAACGAGGCTCGAGCGAACAACGATATGGCGGGCGGCAATCGCGGTGATTGGCACGACATGAAACGCGAGTGGCGCGATGTCAAGCGCGGGTTCTCAGGCAAGGATAATGCTCTAGAGACGGCGCGGTTGCGACTGGCCAAGGGCGAGATCAGCGCCGAAGAATTCGAGATGATTCGCCGGACGTTAGAAAACTGAGCGTTTAATCCTAATCTTTCAGTTGAACTCCGCGCTGACGCATCCAAGGCGTTCAGCGCGGAGTTCGTCTCGAGTTGGTCTGTGATAGCGCGAGATGTTCGTTGCCGCCTGAAAGATAAAGGTCTGAAGATGCCGAGTGCGCTGCTGATGATAGACATTCAAAACGATTTCACCCAACCCGATGGGCGAATGCCGGTGGCGGCCGATCAGGCGGAGCAGACGATCACCAACATCAACGCGATGCTCGAGTCGTCCGAAGCCAAGGCAGTCCTCCCGGTGTACATCGGGAACGAGTTTGGCAAGTACGATCCGCTGAATCTCTTCAGGAATTTCGCCTCGCTCAAAGAAACGGCCGGGAGTCGGCTCGATCCTCGGTTACGGGTTGTTGGCGATGAGTATTTTTCAAAACGAACCGGGAATGCTTTTTCCAACCCTGGGCTGGCATCGTTCCTGCGCGACGCGAGGGTTGAACAGCTTTACTTGACAGGTTTGTACGCCGAAGCCTGCGTGTTTGAAACTTTTAAGGGCGCACGGCGACTCGGGTTTGATTGCGTGGTGGTCAAAGACGCCATCGCCACGAAAACAGACGAACGGCGTCAGATGATGACCGACCGATTCTCAAAACTTGGCGCGAAGCTGACGACCACGGCGCAATGGCTCGAGCGGGTGTGACCGTCGGGTTCTTTTGACACTTTGACTTCGCATCGTCCAGCTCACACGCCCAGCTCACACGCCCACTTCACACCCTGAGAACCCTTACGATGAACTCCATGTCTGCCACCATCCTGATCGTCGAAGACGAGTCGCGCCTCGCGGCGATCTTAGAGGATTACCTGCGCCGCGAGCATTTTCACACCGAACGCGCGGCTGACGGGAAGCGCGCCTTGGAATTGTGGCGCGCGGCGCGGCCGGATCTGATTCTGTTGGATGTCATGCTGCCGGAGCTGGACGGCTTCGAGGTGGCGCGGGTGGTGCGGGCAGAGGGCAGCACGCCGATTATCATGCTGACCGCCAGAGACGACGAATTGGACAAGTTGCTAGGGCTGGGTTTAGGCGCGGACGATTACGTGGTCAAACCCTACAGCCCGCGTGAAGTCGTGGCCAGAGTCAAGGCGGTCCTGCGTCGCGCCGGGGGTCTGACTCCGCCGCCGGAGCTGTACCGCGTTGGGGCTTTAGAGGTCAACCTCAGCTCCTTCGAGGTGCGTTGCGCCGGGGAACTCGTGGCCATGACGACCAGCGAAGTCAAACTGCTGGCACTGCTGGCCAGAGAACCGACTCGAGTCCGGCAACGGGCGGAACTGCTGTCCGTCACCGGTGACAACGACCGCTACGCCGATGAACGCACGGTGGACGCGCACATCAAGAACATTCGTAAGAAGCTCGGGCGGTGCGGCGATCAGTTGGAGACGGTGCGCGGCGTGGGATACCGATTGCGAGGCTTGTGATGGGTTGGGGCAGACGCGAAGAGTGGCGGCGGTACCAGCAACAATGGCTCGAGCGGGTCAAAGCCGAGGGCTGGGATAAGGACTGGGGCAAGCCTCGCCGTTTCGGTGGTCGCCGCTGGGGGTTGCGGCGGCGGTTGACGACCTGGTTTTTAATCGTTTCCTTGGGCAGCGTGGCGCTCACCACCTGGATCACGACGGCCGCCGTGTACAAGGCGCAACTCGAGTTGGCAAAGGCGTTCCCGGAAGTTGTCGGCATGGAACTGCCGCATTCCTTCTGGGACCGTCCGCAGTTCCTGGTCAACGACCCGCGATACCGGGCGGCTGGCGAGGCGTTCCGCAACGTGACCCGGACGGCGCTCCTGGCGGGGATTGGCGCGTTCTTTCTGAGTGGCATCGCGGCGGCCGTGGTGACGCGTCGTCTGACCAGACCCTTGATTGCTTTGGAAGATGCCGCGAACCGCTTGGAGCGCGGCGAGCGCGACGTGAGATTGCGCGTCCCGGAAGCCAAAGACGAGTTACGCACCGTGACCGAATCGTTTAACCGCCTGGTGGACGGGTTAGAGCGGCAAGAGTCGTGGCGCAAACGCGTCGTGGCGGACATCGCACATGATCTGCGCACGCCACTGTCCGTCATGCGCTCGGAGATCGAAGCCATGCAGGACGGCGTGCGACCGTTGGACAACGACAGCTTGGAGCGCTTGCTGGCTGAGATCGCGCTGCTCTCCAAGATGATCGAGGACCTGCGCTCCCTCGAGCGAGCCGAGGGAGCCTTCAAGCTGGACCTGCACGAGATCACGCTAGAACCGTTCCTGCGCGATGTCGTCAGCGGTTTTCAAACGCGGGCCGAGCGCGCCGGAGTCGGCGTTCACCTCGAACCAGTTCAGACTGGGCTGCGACTTTGCGCCGATGCCACGCAACTGATGCGTCTACTCAACAACCTGCTGGAGAACGCCTTGGAACACAGCGGCGGCAGCCGGATCACCGTCTCAGCCGCGCTCGAGGGAGAGCAAACTGTGATTCGCGTGCGCGATAACGGGCGTGGCCTGACCGACCCGGAACGCATCTTCGAACGCTTCTACCGGGGCGACGACTCCCGGACCCGCGACCCGGACGGGCAGGCGCACTCTGGGTTGGGCTTGAGCATCGCCCGTGCGATTGCCGTGGCGCACGGCGGTACGCTCGAGGCGGTCAACGCTGGCGACGGCTCAAGTTTCGTGTTGCGTTTACCCGCCCCCCTCAACTCCTGATTCGTCCTCGAGCGGCAGCATCGTCATCTGGAACAGGTACAGGCGACTGTTGGGCCCGTCGTCGTCTATGAGCCGCAAGTCGGTCAGCAACTCGTAAAATTGTTTGACGATGGTTTGAGCGCGTTGATTGGAGATCTGTCCCGTGCCCCAAGTGCGAATCGAATCAGTGGGTTTGATCGTGACCAGGCTGTCGCCCTCGAGCCGCGAACGAAGCACGCGTTCGGTCATGATGTTGTCCTGAGCGTTCTTGTGAATCAGTAAACCGCCTTCTTGTTGTCTACCCACGTTTCGCCGCGCCTCAGCCTCGATCAAGCGCTCGAACAGCGGCTCGAGTTGCGCTTTCACGAACGCGGCCTCGGTCTCAAACGAGGTGACGGCGAACGGCACATAGAACTCGTCAGCCACGACTCGGTAGTAAGTAATAGCTCGGCCGCGCCGCTTTTCAACTCTTGAGACTTCCAGAATGCCCATCTCGAGCAGTGACTTCACCCGGTACAGGGCCGCATTGGGTTTCCACCCGAGCGCTCGTGCCACGACCGCGACCGTGTTCTCCGACCCCCAGAAGTGCGCCAGCAGGGCGTGATTGGTTTGATCTGTGAGGAATTCAGCGGTGCGAGCATTCCCCGGAATGAATCTATCTCTAGGCGAATCCGGGTCTTTCATGTCACCTAGCTTAGTCGGCATTGTGAATGCCGAATCAGAGCTGCTTCGTCCTCAAAGGATTGGTCGCAAGAGTTCATTTTATCCCTCGAGCATTGGCGCTCTCGATTCGAGGAGGTCACATGAAAAAGGTTCTCGGTACGGCTGCCATCTTCGCCCTCGCGCTCGGTCTGACATCCGCCCTAGCAGACGGGGAATCCACCAGCGTCAGCGCCACGACCACCGCGACGGGCGCTTCGACGAGCGGTTCGGTCAGTAACAGCAGCTCCTCGGGTTCTTTGAGCACGAGCGTGTCAGCCAGTTCGTCCACGGGTCCCGGCGGCAGTGCAGCCAGCGTCACTGTCACGACCACCAACGGTTCGGGGACGACGACAACGGGTGCCTCGAGTTCCACTCCGACGACCGGAATTCCTACAGGCGGAACTGTGATCGTGCGCGACTCCAACGGCAACATTACCGGCATTATCATCACGCGCCCACGGCGCTGATCGAACGACCATCCTGTCGCTCGAGGTCGTTAAGCCTTGAGGGACGGGTTTTTCATCAACCTGTGATTGTTGCCGCCCGCCGGATCAACTTGCCCTGCTCCAATGTCTCGAGCGCAAAATCTGCCACGTCCGCCCGTGAAATCTGCGAACCGAACCCTAAGCTCAAATCGCCCGTGCGGTACGAGCCGCGTTTCGGTTCGTCCATCAATCGCGTCGGTCGAATGATGGTCCAGTCCACGTCAGTTGCGCGGATCAGCGCCTCCTGACGCTCGTGATCCGCGAGCGCCTTTCCTAAAAACAACCAGACCAGATTGGCGAAAAGTCCCTTCCGGCTGTCGCCCACGGCGAACGAGCTGATGCAGATCAGGCGCTTCAAGCCGCGCGCTTTCATACCATCCAAAATATTCTGTGTGCCACGACTGCGGGTGTCAGCGCCCGTGTTGCCCGCACCGAGCGCACAGATCACCGCGTCGTACCCATCCAGCACGTCGCTCACCACGGCAGGCTCGAGGACATCGCCACGAATCACGGTCAGGTTCGGCGCGGCTGGAACCTCGGATCTCGAGAAGGCGGTGACTTGATGCCCGCGTGACAGGGCTTCCCGGACGATCTCTTTTCCCACACCCTTGGAGGCTCCGAACACGATGATCTTCACGCCTCGAGTGTAAGGCCGGGTCATCAAAACGCTGATTTACAGCGTGCTCTCAGCTCGAGGATCAGCGAAATTGCTTTAGGAGAAACGCTGTAAGTGACAAACCCTCGCCCCCATATCGTAGGGGCTTAGCGTGCTAGGCCCAGCTACCCTCGAGAACAACGGTCACGTCCCAGTCAATGTTGCTCGAGAAAACCGATATTTGGCTGTCCTCTCAAACCGATCAAACCTGCGTCTGTGAAGCTGACGAACTCCTCGAGTGATACAAACCTCCCGGTGTGGCGTACGCGATTACCCTGGAATCCGGCGGGCACTCCAACGCCTCCACGACCATCAACTCGTGCGCCACGGTCAGGGTTGGCGCGACTACCGGCGATCCGTGCGCCCCGAACCCGAAGCCTTTCGCCAACCGCCCGCCGCTCCGGTCCACGACCACGCTGGCCAGCACAACCGCCTCGATCCCGATGAGGGTGCAAGGCGTCCCGTAAACGCTGAACTTCGGAATTCTCGCGGCGGCTTTTGGCGCATCCCGAATCTGCCAGTACGCGTCCCTCTGACTTTTGTGGGGCACGATCAGCGTTTTCCCTCGAGCCAGGATTTCCTCTCTAACCGCCTGTAATGCCGCTTCCATGCCGACCAGCACGACGCTCGCGGCTGCCAGAACAGGGTGCAGCATCAGGTTCTTGGCGGCGGCTCTGGCTCCCTTGAAGTTCGGGTTGTGACCGTGCGGTGGCATCGGGTAGGCGCAGGCGTTTTGCCGCACCAGGTCTGACCAGAGTTGTTCGCGGATCTCGCCTGCGGTCACGGTCTCATCTTCTCACGCGACCGTGAGACTGTGAACGACGGCGCTCAGAGGGATGGAGCGCGTAACGGCCGCCATATTTTTCATACTCGAGGCGAAAAAAACCACAACCCGGCTGAGCCTGACCGGTACACTCGAGGTCATGAAGCGTATTTTGATGCTTGGCTGGTTGGCTGTGGCGCTCGCGGCTTGCACTGACGCAACGACGACCCCGCCCGGTGGGGGCGTCACGCCGCCGCCTGGTTCTCCGCCACCTGTTTCTCCACCACCAGGACCACCGCCGCCGGTGATCGTGCCGAACGCGACCTGGAGCGATCCGAAATCGTGGGTCTCTGGCAAGGTTCCGGTCGCGGGCGAGGATGTCGTGATCCCGCAAGGGAAATCCGTGATGCTGGATGTCAGTCCGCCCGCGCTGAAATCACTGGTGATTCAGGGTGCCTTGAAATTCGCGTACAAGGACCTCGAGCTGACCTCGGGGTACATCATGTTGCAGGGTGGTCAGTTGCAGGTTGGCACGCCAGAGATTCCTTTCACCAACCAGGCGGCGATCACGCTGACCGGGGCGGACACCGGAACCGATCACCTTGGCATGGGCGAGAAATACCTGGGCGTCATGAACGGCGGGCAACTGGACTTGCACGGTGCGCCCGTCAAATCCTGGACGCGCCTGAACGCCACGGCCGCCGTGGGAGCCAAGACGATCACCGTGGACGACTCGAGCGGCTGGAAAGTTGGTGACCGGATCGCGGTTGCCAGCACCGACTACGACGCGCATCAGGCGGAGGAAACCACGATTGATGCCATCGCAGGCACGACCTTGACGCTTCACGACGCGCTGAAATTCATGCACTATGGGCAGGCACAGTCCTTTGGCGGCAAGACCTTGGAGTCTCGAGCCGAGGTCGCGTTGCTCCGACGCAACATCGTGATTCGTGGCGAGGAGGCGTCCAGCAAAAATGGCTTCGGCGGTCACGTGATGATTATGGACACTGGCAAGGCACGGTTTGAGAACGTGGAGTTCACGCGGCTCGGGCAGATGGGGAAGCTCAAGCGCTACCCGATTCACTTTCACATGCAGGGTGACGGTGGCGAGGGAAGTTACGTCATGAACAGCGTGATTGACCATAACTTCAACCGCGCAATCACGATTCACAGCACCGGGAAGCTGCTGATTCGCAACAACGCAGCCTTTGACACCGTGGGTCACATGTACTTCTTGGAAGACGGCGGTGAATCTGGCAATACCCTGGAGGGGAACCTGGGTTTCCTGACGCGCTGCACGCTTCAGAAGGATCAGTACGGCAATCAGAAGGGCTGCTATCAACTCCAAAATGGCGAGACGCTGCTGCCGACCGATAAGGAACCATCCACCTTCTGGATCACCAATCCCGCGAATATCTTCCGCAACAACGTGGCGGGCGGCTCGGACAGCTTCGGCTTTTGGGTCGCGTTGCCGGAGCACCCGACCGGACCGAGCGCCACCGATGCCCGTTTCAAAGACCTGTTCCTGCGGCGCACTGCTCTCACCGAATTCAAGGGGAACTTGGCCCACAGCAATGGCAACACAGGGTTGAACGTGGACGGCGGTCCAAACGCCACGACGCTGGATTCGGAAGTTACCAGCTATGTGGCTCGAGTCAACCCGGCGGACAACAATAGTGCTGTCGTGCCCGTAAAGTTTGAGAATTTCACCGCGTACCGGAATCGCACTCGAGGCGTCTGGTTGCGCGGGTACTCTCACACGTTGCTCGGCGCGATGCTAGCGGACAACGGCATCGGCGCGACCTTCGCCAGTGGTGAGACGTTGATTCAGGATAGCGTGGTGGTCGGCGAAACCGACAACAAGGGCACGCCAGGGCAGTACGAGAAGAAGGGCCTGGATGGGCGTAGCCTGCCGTACCCCTACGGTGACGGCACGGAGTACGCCTCGAAGCACCCGATTCGCGGCTACGAGTTCTACGACGGTCGCGTCGGCGCGAAGAACGTGACCTTCGTCAATTTCCAGTCCAACGCGTTACGCGCCGCGAGTGCGGTGTCCTATCTGCGCTTCACGGCGTTCAGTACCGATCCCCGCAACAGCGCCGAGGGCTTGAAATTTGAAAACGCCAATCCCGTGTACCTGAAAATGGAGCGACCAGAGCCGACTGCCCCCTTGGATGACGGCATGGACGGCTATCGGAGCGCGGTCATTCTGGACAAGGACGGTTCGCTCTCTGGCTCGAGCGGCAACGCTGGGAGGAGCGTCGTGGTCAATAATCCGTTCCTGGTGAATGGAAACTGCACGGCCGCTAACCCCGACTGGGGCGATGCCAGGGTTTGCAACAACACCTACGCTCGCTTCACCTTCGCCAACCAGGACAGCAGCGCCGCCGAGATCAGCCCGATGACCCTGACCCGGCTCGAGGATAACAATCCGCAGCACAAGGCTTGGGGCACGCCGAACGGTGGCGATGCCAAGGCGAACACCTTCTTCGAGTCGCGCCTGATTCTTTCCAAAGCGTACAAGCTCGAGATGAACGGGGCGATGCCGAATCACACCAGGCTGGGTTTGTACAACCGCAACCCGAAGGACCTGATTCAGATGGCCATTCCTTGGGGCGGAGCGGAACCGTTCATTTACCGCGATTACTACATCGCTAATCCCGACAAGAACGGCCCTCAGGGCAGAATCCTGAAGGCGGCTGACCGGGCTGAGTTTGATGCCTCGAGCGGCGACAAGTTCTTTCTGGATGCCGGAACGCTTTATTTGAAAATGCAAGTCAAGGACGATCCAAAGTACCCCCGCGATTACGCCATCGTGGATGTTTGCAAGACTGATCTCTGCAAGTAATGGCTGTGTAAGTGAAGACAGCAAAATCCCCCTCGAGTAGTAGACGCGGTTATCACGCGGCTCGAGGGGGATTGTTGTACAGCCGTTGTGGGCGTGTTCAGGCTTGAGCGGTGACGCGGGGCGGCACGCGGTTGAAACGGCGGCGATCCGTGGCTGAGGCCATCTGCGCCTCGAGTTCGCGTTCTTCCGCTAGGAAATCTGCCCATTGATCCAGATTACGGACTCCGGCTTCCACGGCATCCACCGGGGTGCGAAACTTGGTTCCCTCGAGGAATCGTTTGGCGGCGCGCTTCATGTAGTTGACTCGTTTCATAGGTGCCTCCACCGGCTTTGAATTGGACTTGAGTGGAGTGTACGCAGGCGTCGTCACACGAACGTCAAAGTGGTTGTGAAGCGCTGGACGAACCTCAAATGCCCTGGTCAAAACCGGGACCCTCAAGGCTGGGAAAGAGTTTAATTGATCGTCTCGAGCTGCTTCAAATCCCTGTCCAGCACGACCACGCCGCGCTTTGATACCGCCACCGCCAAATGATCGCCGGGCATCGGGGACAGGTCCATTGGGACCCCTTCCAGCTTGACCCGTCCCAGCACCGCTAGGGATTCCAGGCTGACGGTCGTGACGAATCCGGCCCGGTCGGACAGGCACGCTAGGTCGTCCATCAGTGTCAAACGATCCGGCGTGCCTTGGAGTTGAACCGTCTGTAAGACTTTTCCAGTCTGGCGGTTCAGTTTTAGCAGGCGACCCCCGTAATCCAGCACCAGTAGCATCTCGCCGCGCACCGCGAGCGAAACGGGTTTGCCACCAACGCGGTAGCGTGCCAGCTCGCGCCCGGTGCTGCGCTCTAGGACGCTCACCTCGCCGGTCACGTGATGCGTGGCGTAGATGCGATCCCCGACTATGGCGGTGGCATCCATCACGTCGTTCATCGCCATGTCTGTGGTCGGGGCGATCTGCGCCGTCAACATGGTTTTCCCGCTCGCGCCGGTTTTCCGAAAGATCACGGCCGTCCCGGAGATGGCTCCCTTGACGACGACCGTATCGCCCGCTACCGCCACGCCCGCCGCGCCGACCGGAACCGCCCAGGTGTCCAACAATTTACCCGTGCGCTCGTCCACGATGAACAGGCTGTTGTTGCGGGCATCCAACAGGTACGAGACCCCCCCGCTCGAGGTGGCGGCGGTGAAGACGCTCGGCTGAGGAACTGTAAAGTGAACTGCCAGACGGCTGCGATCCGGGCGGACGAGCACGGCGGGCGTGACGCGGGCGGTCTCGCCGGAATTGGCGAAGATCAGGCCGCCGTCCCCGGTGGTGGCCACAGCCGAGGCATTGACCCCGGCGGGCGGCGCAAACACCAGCAGCGCCAGCGCCGCCAGAACTGCCGTTCCAGCCCCCAAGAGGCCCGCCAACACCCGAGGGCGCGGCGCGACTCGAGACCGGGCTTGCGGGGCGCTCTGTGCGGCGCTTCTGGGCGCAACTCGAGCGGCAGGAGGCTGAGGGGTAGAGGACTGAGCGGTAAAGGGTTGCGGATTGACCGGGGCGTCCTGACGGATCGCCTCCATGAGTTTAACTTTCAGAGCTGGCGGCGGCGTCACGGGCGCGGTTGCACCGACACCGCTCAGGGCCAGTTCCAGTTCCCGCAACTCGAGGCGTAGCTCAAGGTCGGTTTGCAGCGCAGTCGTTACGATTGCCTGTTCCTCCAAGCTGGCGATGCCGAGCGCGACCAGCGGTAAGAGTTCTTGAAGTTCAGAGCGGTTCATGCGTCTCCCAGGGGTGCGGCGAACTCGGAAAGTTGACCGCGCAATTTATCTAAAGCGTATTTCAGGCGTGACTTGACAGTGCCGACGGGTACGTTCATCTGGGCGGCGATCTCTTCTCTGGACGCACCCCGAAAGTACGCCAATTCGACCGTGCGACGGTGCGCTTCGGAGAGGTCCACCATTGCGGCCCGCACCCGCACCGCCACAGACGCCAGCTCAGCCCGCTCCAAGGGACCGATGCCATCGCTCGGGATCGGCAGTGGATCGCCCTCCTCGTCAACGATCGGCGTCGTGAAGCGCTCGCGGCGCAGGGCATCTATCGCGGCGTTGCGGGTCAGAGTCATCAGAAACGTGGACAGCGCCGCCCGGCCCGGCTCGAAGCCGCCGGGATTGCGCCAGAGCTTCATCAGGGCATCCTGGACGATCTCCTCAGCTTTCGGGGCGCTGTTGCAGACCCGGAGCGCCAGGCCGTACAGAGCGCTCGAGTAGCGGTCGTACAGCTCCGAGAAGGCCGATTCGTCCGCGAACACCAACCGGGCCACCAGCTCGGCATCGCTGAGCGAGGTGTACTCGAGGGCGTTGGACATAAGCTCCATTCTACTCGCCGCTCTGAAGCCCGTGTTGTACGTCATTGGAAACGCCAGGGTCACATCTCACCTCAAAAGAGATACGCACGACCCTTCAAAACGGTTCAACGGTGCTAGAAACCCAGTGCTGGAAACTCGAGTAAAATCCACAGCATGGACACCCTCTCCCCGCTCGAGGTGCGCGTGCTGGGCGCGATGATGGAAAAGCAGGTCACGACTCCAGACTTGTACCCAATCTCGTTAAACGCGCTCACCAACGCTTGCAATCAAAAAAATAGCCGCTTTCCGATCACCAGTTACAGCGACCGCGAGGTGGAGGCAGCGCTGGACGGCTTGAAGCTGAAGGGATTGGCGTCGTTCACCCGTGAATCCGGCGGGCGCGTCCCGAAGTACATGCAGTTCTTAGCTAGAGAACTAAACCTGAACCCGGCGCAGCACGCGATTCTCTGCGTGCTGATGCTGCGCGGAGCGCAAACCGTCGGTGAGTTACGCGGGCGGGCCGAACCGCTTCATAAAATAGAGAACCTGAGCGACGTGGAACGGATCATGGAGCGCTTCGCGGACTTGGAAATCGCCCTGAAATTAGAGCGCAGTTCCGGCGAGCGCGACGCCCGCTGGACGCACCTGCTGACCGGCGCTCCCGTCATGCCCGCTGCGACAGGGGAGGGCAGGGCCTCCGGTAGCGGTGGCGGCAGTGATCTGGTCTCGCGGGTAGAGGCTTTAGAGGCGGAAGTACTGCAACTGCGAGCTGAGCTGGAAGCGTTGAGAACCAGCCGATGAAACGCCGGAAAGCTGGTTCTACAAAACGATTCCAGGGGTTGCTCGAGGGATTGCCGCGATAAGGCCGGTCGCGGATGTAAATGACTTGAACGCGCCTCACGAGGCTGACCTCGATCTGGGCCAGCTTCAACGGCTCGCGGATGAATACTTTGTGCTCCCAGAGGCCGGTGACGTGGAGCTTCTGGATGCCTGGTTTCGCCTCTTTGAACGCTATCCTGACAGTGACGGCTACGGGGTCTTCTGGACCATCTTGCACGGCATTGAACACGTCGTAACCAGTCCGACCGAGTTGCTGACGATCGTTCGTCGCTCACTGGATCGGAAACCAAGCTATTTTCCGGCGATGATGATTCACAGGATGCTGAACTCGCCCGCCTTTGCCTCACAGCCTGGCGAACGCGTCCTGCTGAATCTGCTACGACAGTCCGAAACCGATCAACGATGCAATCCAGAGCTGCGCGTTTCGATCCGGGGTTTCCTCGAGTACCAACTCGAGCAGGGGCGGTCGTGAAAACAGAGCATAAAAATGAAAGAGGGCGCAGCACGCTGCGCCCCTACTGTCAGATTGAAACTATGGTTTGGAAACGCTGGTTTAGACCTTGCCCTTGAGGGTGCTGCTGGCCTTGAACTTCAAGCGCTTGCCCGCTGGGATCTTGATCTTCTCTTTCGTACCGGGCTTGACACCGGTGCGCGCCTTGGTTTTCACCACGCTGAAGGTTCCCAAACCGGGGAGCGTGACGCTGCCCTTCTTGACGCCGCCGGTGATGGCACCGATCATCGCGTCAACAGCGGAGCCTGCCGCCTTGCGGGTGACGCCAGCTTTTGCCGAGACTTCCTGAACCAGATGAGCCTTACCCATGCGATCTGCCATTTTTTATTACCTCCGGCACACACTTTGCTACGGCAGAGGCGTATTTGTCAACTCCCCCACGTTAGTGTCCGTGCCGTTGGGGACGGGTTGAGCGGTAAGTACAAAACCGAACGCCTCGAGCGAGACGGGTTACTTCCCCAATCCAGGCTCAAAGCGTTCGAGTGGCACGCGTCTATTGCGATTAGGTTTTCTCTTCTACCCACACTGTAGTCCCGTTTATTAGAGTTTGATAAGACTTAACGGCTTTGAAAGCCGGAAGCGTTAATGCTTTGCCGGTTCCCAGGTCAAATTGCGCTCCGTGACGCAGGCATTTGATGCTCGGGGTGATTTCGTCGCGTTCAGTCACCTCGCCGCCGTACAGTTCGTTATCGTCGTGCGAACAACGATCCTCGATCGCCCAGAATCCCGACAACGAATGCACCACCAGCACGTACTCGCCGTCTATTTCCAAACTTCTCTGAGTGCCGACCGCGAACTCGCTGACCTCGCCAACCGCTGTTCTCTTCATGGAATCAGTCTACGAAATCCGCCCCCAAACTCTGTCCCACGGCGACGAACCGTTCTCCCGACTCGAGACTCGCGCGGCATGGCTTGGGTAGACTTGTGAGCGGATGATCTACCGCCCACCGCAAGACGCCGATTACCCCGGAATGCAAGCCCTGGATCTGGAACTGTGCTTGACAGAGGATCACGAGTTCATGGCACTCCCGGAGCGCGAGCGTCAGGGACGCTTGCGCACCAGTCTGCCCAGCCTGCGGTTTTACGCGAGGTCGGAGCATAGCTTCGTATCCACGACTGACCTGTACACCGATCCCGAGCAGCCCACCCTCGTTTACGGGTTCGTGCTGGCCCAGAGCATCTGGATGGGAGACAAACCGATCGTCTGGCTCTCGCAGATCAGGGTTCACCCGGACGCCCCCGGCGGTTGCCTGGCGGGTCTGCTGCACGCCGTCACCAAGAGCGCGATTGACAGTGCCGTCTACGAGATTCACCTGGCCGCCGACCTGATTCTGGAGGGAATCGCCCACCGGGAAGGCTACAAGGACGCCGGGTTGAAACACCTGGTGCGATACCTCGGGACGCGAGGCGAAACGGCACCCGGAGAGAACGCGGTTTGACAGGCGCTAGATCCCGGCAGACCACGACGATTCTCGAGTCGCTGCACAGGGTTTACGACAGGCTCCTCCAGATAAATGGAGCTGGCGACGACTAATTCAAGCCGACCGATGCCGCCTGATGAGCTGTCACCTCGAGGTTTGGGAAGCGCCCCGCTAGGGCCGCCTCGAACTCGGTTTGGGCCAACCTGTCCGGGCTGCGTCGCCCCTGCACGAGCGGCAGAATGCGACTCACCTGTTCGTCGGACCCGAAATGCAGCACCGCGATCGCGGCGCGAATCTGGGCAAAGAAAACTTGGGTTTGCAGGGCGCACTCCAGAGAACGCGTCGCCGCGCGCCGCGCCTCTTTGAGCCGATCCGTGCTGGCGTACAGGCTGGCCAGCCGTCCCCAGGCGAGCGCCCGCGTGGTGACCTGGCCATGCTCGGCGTTGTGCTGGTACTCGAGGATCGCCTCGTCGGTGCGGGATAAATGCATCAGCGAGGCCGCCAAACCGTTTCGCAGGTACTCGGTGTTGGAGTACTCGCCCAATCCCAGGGCTTCGCGGGCGATCTTGACGGCCTCCTCGGCGCGTCCGGCGTGATTGAGTGCCCACATCATGTGAAGCGCGGCTCCGACCTGCGCGTATCCGGCTCCGGCTCGTTTGGCCACGCCGAGCGACTCGAGGTGCAGCTCCAGGGCTTCCGCGTAGCGTTCGGTGTCATCCATGATCGCCGCGACCGAGGACAGGCAGGTGCTGAGCGCCCCGGAATCTCCATACCGTCGCAGTCGGGTCACGGCGGGTTCCAGGACCGCGAGCGCGTCGGCGTAACGTCCCTCGGATTCAAAGATGTCGAAGGCGGTCTCCTCCAAATCGGCCTCGTGCCGTTCCAAATCTACCGTGATGCGAATCGCTTCTTCGATCACGGGTACCGCCTCAGAGATGCGCCCGGCGTTGTACAGCAGTCCCGCCTGAACGTTCAGGGCGCGCGCTCGAGTCATCGGATCGGTCTGTCCCGCCAGCACGCGGCGGCTGTACTCTGTGGCAAGATCGTCGTTTTTGAGTTGCCCGGCGATCCCCGCAAGCAGCGCCAGCGTTTCCAAACGGTTTGGGTCGCAAGCCAGGGCGCGTTCCAGCACGGCCCGCGCCGCCTCCAACAGGCCGCGTCGGTTCAGCGCCGTACCCGCCTCGAGTAGCCAAGGTACGGCAACGGCGGGCTGATCCGCTTGAAGCGCGTGATCGGCGCGCCGCAGCGGTTCCAGTGCCACCAGCCCAGCGGCTCGAGCGTGCAGCGTGCGACGGCGAGCGGTGGACAGGCTGGCGTAAATGGCTTGACGCGTCAGATCGTGGCGGAAACCCTGCGAGGCCAGCACGCCCGCCAACTCGAGTCTCTCCCAGGCGTCTGTCACGGCGTCTTCTGAAAGCCCGGTCAAGGTTTGGAGCATCGTCGCGGCAAACCCCGCTCCCAGCACGCTTGCCGCGCCCGCCACCCGCACTGCGTTTTCCGGCAGGAGCGCCAGACGCCGCAGCACGAGATCACCGACCGTCGCGGGGACTTCGAATTCCGCGTAATCGCGGCTGATCTGATCCAACACCGAATGCCATTCGCCATCCAAGGCGTGCAAGCGTCCCGTCTCGAACAGGTTCTTCAGCACCTCGAGGGCGAAGAAGGGATTGCCGCCGGTGGATTTATGCAACCACGCGCTAAAGACTGGGAAACGTTCCGCGCCGCCGATCAGACTGGACACCAATCGCTCCGTGTCAGCCAGACTCAACCCCTCGAGCCGCACGGTTCTGGCGTTCCAAGCACTCAGGGTTCGCTCCAGTTGCGGTGTCGTTTCAGCGCCTCGCAACGTGCAGTACAGCCGCAGCTTGCCGCGCGCGAGGGTGTACGTCAAGCATTCCAGCGTCGCCGCGTCCAGCCATTGCAGGTCGTCTACCGCCAAGCTGGTCGCCTCGGCCTCCAGGAGGCGAGCGAACGCCTCGAGCAGACGTGATTTGGCAAGGCTGAAATCAGTCGTTTCCGGGCTGGACTCCAGTTCTGGCAGCAATCGCGCCAAGTCGTCGCGGTACGCGCCTAACACCTCGAGCGAGGCAATAGACAGCCCTCTGGCGAAGGTCAGCAGCGGCGCGAGGCTGAGCCGCTCCAAGCCATCCACGCCGCGCAGCCAACGCGTGTTCGGTGGAAGCAACTCGTGCAGGAAACGCGTCTTGCCGACACCCGGTTCCCCCGAGACGACGATGGCGCGACTGTGACTCGAGCGGAACGCAACGGCTTCAAGCTCGCGTCCGATCAAGCGCGGAGGATGCAGGATTGCGGGCGGGACGGGTGAGCCGGAAGAGATCGGAGCTTCCAGCAACGCGGCGTTTTCAATCCCGCGCAACAAGTCCAGCGTCGCGGGCGCGGGCTTAGCGTTCAACTCGAGGCGCAACAGCGCCTCAAACGTTCGGTACGCCTCGAGAGCCGCCTCGCGCCGCCCACTCAGATACGACGAGCGCATCACGCCCCGAACGGCTTCCTCGGAGAGTTCATTGCGGCTCAAGCACAGCGTCCAGGTCGCCACCGCCGCCGCCAGATCACCGCTCGCCTCCTGACCCGCGGCCAAGGCCAGCGCCGCCTCGAGCCAAACCGATTCCAATCGTTCGCGCTCGCGGTCCAGCGCCTCGGACAGCCCTCCGGCTTCGACATTGAAATGCTCCAAGAGCGGCTGCTTATAAGTTTGCAGCGCCAGGGCCCAGTCCGCTCGCCCGAGCGCGGCTCGAAATTCCAGCACATCCACGGGGACGCAGAAGCGCACCCGAGTCAGTTCAACCTCGAGTGCGCCCGCCCAGGAAAAGTTTTTGGCGCGGTTCAAAAGCATTCGCACCGCGTGAAGGGCCGTGGCGGAATCCGCATCCGGGCGCACCAGCAGCGCCAGTTGCCCTCGGGGGACCCAATCGTTCTGGAGCGCCAGATAGCACAGCAGCAGTGCTGGCTTGGTTGGTGGCAACTGAACCCGCGCCCCTTTGGATGGAGCGCGCCAATGCGGGTCGTCCAGCAGGTGCAGCACAGCTCATTATGCGCCAAAAGGGTTGAGTCGCGTGGTCGCTCCGGGCGACAAAGCGCCCAGAAGCGGCTGCAAGGAATCGAGTACCCGTGACGGGTACTTACTCTATTCGCGTCTGGCTCGAGACCCAGATGTGACGCCCGGAGGTACCTTCGCAGGTGGACGTGAGACGGCATTGAGACGCCTCGTTTTTAGGCTGATCGCATGACTAAAGCTTTGATTGTCGCGCTGACACTCGCCTTCGCGGTTGCTTGCACGGAACCGCCCACACCCCCACCGCCCGCGCCCCCACCCAATCCAAGCGCCATCGCACGGATCAGTATTACGCCCGGCGCGGCGATGCTGACCAAAGCGGGCGAGACTCGAGTCTTGAGCGCCAAAGCCTTCAATGTGACTGGGACTGAGGTTGCCGCCAGTTTCACGTGGACTTCCTCCAAACCCAGCGCGGTCAGCGTGGACTCGAGCGGCAAACTCACCGCTGTCACCGCCGTCGGCTCGAGCCAAATCACCGTCTCGAGCGGCGCGTTGCAGTCCCCGCCCGCACTGGTCACGGTCGTCACGCCCGCCACTGGCGCGGTGCTGGTGGGCGACGAGCAAGTCGTGTCGCCCCCGACGCCCGTCAATCCAGACGCCGAGCCAGACCTGACCAACGAGTACGAGGTCGTGCTGAAGAACCTCGAGCCACCCGCAGCGGGTACGATCCTACTCGGCACGGGCGCAGCGCCGATCGGTGGCAAGGTCGTCTCGAGCGAAACTGTGGCGGGCGGCGTGCGGGTGCGCTTGAAGCTGGCGACCGTGAAAGAGATGGTTGCCAAAGCGAGCTTCGATGAGGTCATGAGCTTTCGCGGTGCGCCGCTCAGCCTGCCCAAAGCGATCAGCGACGCGTACAGCGTCACGCAATCCGGCGATGAGTACACGCTGACCCCGAAATCCGCCGCGAGCGCTCGAGGTGATATTGCTCGAGTCCGTCCGCAAGGAAACCCGCAAGGCACATCCGTGTTCACCGCACTGCCGTTTAACGAATGCACCACGAACACGCCCGCCCTACCGATCACGCTCTCAGCGCTGCCGACACTGAGCATCAAAATAGACCCGACGTATGAACTGAAAACCGACGAGTTCGGAGCGCTCGAGCGGCTGGTGTTTAAGGCCACGCCGAGCCTGAAAGCGACGATTCCGTTCGTCATCAACGCCGACGCGACGATCAGCTTGGAATGCACGTCCACGCTCTACAGCAAACTGATTCCGCTGCCGGGTTGGTTGGGGGTGATCCTCGCGGGCGAACTCGAGGCGGGGATCGGCTTTGAACTGACCGGCAAGGTCACGCTGTTTAACGCCGGTGTGGAACTCAGTTCCGAAACGGTCGCGCAGGTGGAACTGGGCATGGAATGCGCCTTTGGCGAGTGCAACATGGTCAAAAAACTGACCACAGTCAAAAACGAGAACAAAGTCAGTTGGAAGGTTCCCAACCTGGGACAGCTCCGCGTGGAACCCAGCTTGTTCGGGTTTGGGTACGTCAAAGCCAAACTCGGCGCGACGCTGCTGAAAAGCCTGCGAATAGAAGCTTTGGGGGCGAAAGCGGGCGTCAAATACGAAGCCAGCCTCGCGCCCGCCTTCGTGCAGGTGCAACCCACACCCGCGCCCGACCCAGATTACCAATCCAGTTATAAAGTCGCGGCACTGCTCGAGATCAGCGCTGGAAAGAAAATCAACAACCTGCTCACGAATCTCGGGATCGTCAAATTCAACGCCCTCAAATTCAGCTCGAGCTTCCCGCTGGGGCAATCGCCAAAAGCCACGGGCATGACCGTTGACCGCGACAGCTTCGCGCCGAACGACACGCTGAACTTCAAAGTCGCGCTCTACCCGGACACCGCCAGCTTCCCGCTGCTGGGGTACAACGTCGCCAAAATCGTGATTTACCGCAATCGCCTCGGCACGGTCGAAGAGGTCGCCAGCGCCAGCGCCGCACCGAACCAGACGGACTTTCAGATTCCGTGGGTCGCCAATATCGGGTCAGCCGCGGGCGGCAACCAGTTCTTCGCGTTCGTGCAAACCAAACTTCCAAGCATCGTTGATCTCGAGTTGGGACGGGTCGCGGTGAAAGCGGACCTCGTCGGGACGGATGGAACACCGTTCACCGGCACGGTCTCGGTCACAGCCACGCAGAACTACAACTTCGTCGGTTCACAGAACAGCTTCGACCTCAAAGACAGTTGGAGTGTAGCTGGAGACGTGCAAACCCTGCAAAGCAATCGCAACATTGGGTTTCGAAACGTTTCACAGGCTGAGTTAACATCCACCAACGACGCCAAGGTCTATAACACCAACGGCTCGGTCAACCTGTGCGGTTACTCCGTCGAGGGTCAAGTCAGTACAACCACGACCCTGACCGCGTTGAACCCCGCAAAAATCCAGCTCTCGTTTCGCACCACCGATACCGAGTACAGTCTGAACATCTCTGAAACTAGCTTCAACGGCGCGTTCAACTTCACCCGTTCTCAAAGCGAAACCAGAGCTTACCGCTCGGGTCAGTGCAAGGACGACGACCTGAAACCTAGCTCGAGCAGCAACAGTGGGTCGTACAGCAGCGTCTTCGGTTTCAACCTGCCTGAGCTGCGCGGCGCGATCACCACGGACGCGAGCGACAAGAAGACCATCGTGGGAAACGCTTCGGGAACCATCAACATTCCAGTTGATTTTCCGGTTGGCGCTCAGAAAACCATCCAGTACAGCATCAATCTCAACCTCAAAGAACTCGTCGCCTCGAGCAGCGCTGATGTGGAGCTAGACCTGATCGCGCCCGCCAGCGCAGCGCCGAGCGGCAAGCTGACCTATGCCGTCAACTTGCACAACAAAAGCAGTAACGCCGCCACGAACCTTCGCGCCGAGTTTTTCCTGCCCGAAGGCTTCACGGTCACCGACATTCAAGGCTGGAGCGGTTGCGCGACGCTGGGATCGGTCGTGACCTGCACGCTCTCGAGCCTCGCGGCTGGTGAGCGCCGAGCGTTTTTGATTGACGTGCAAGCCCCCGCAAGCGTCGGTGAGTCCATTGTCAGCGCGAGGGTCACCGCGACCGAAGGTGACTCGACACCAAGCGACAATTTGGACACGGGCGCGACACTGATCGCGGAGCCGTGATAGCACTCGAGACAATCTTGACTGGCATCGCGCTCTTCTTTGAACGCACAGTAAAGCTACTGAGTTCGGCACCGTCAGGTTCACGGTTGAAGACCATGGAGGGCGTCTATGACCCAAACCGGGCTTAGCCGAATCGCGGGGTTATCAATAACGCACAGTAAAGCTTGAGTACCTTGCCCTCTTCACCAAATCCTTGGATTCGACTCGTAACCTCAAACCATGCTGTCGGCGTTCAAAACCCTGCTGAGACGCGGCCAAAAGTACCAGCACGTCGCCCATTTTGAATCGGTCCTCGGGACGAGTTTGGAGTTGCAACTGAGTGCGACCTCGAGGGCGGTGGCGGCTCGTGCAGAGGCGGCGTTGCTGGCGGAAATTGACCGACTGGAAGCGGTTTTCAGCCGCTTCCGGCCCGACAGTGAATTAAACCGCTGGCAGGCGACGCTGGGCCGGGACGTTGCAGTCTCGGCTGATCTGGGTTGGCTGCTGGAACAGAGCTTGATTTGGCAACGAAGCTCGAGTGGCGCGTTTCATCCTGGTGTGGATGCCCTCAGCGCCCTGTGGCAAGGTGCGGCTCGAGCGGGCCACCCGCCATCCGATGAGCGGATCGCCCAAATCCTCGAGACGCTGCGGCAACCGCCTTACCACGTTCAGAACGGCACAGCGCGGCGCTTGTCGGCCGCGCCGCTGAACTTCAACGCCTTCGCCAAGGGCAGAATCGTGGATTGTGCGCTCAGTGCGGCGAGGCGTGTCGTGGGCGTCTCCAGAGTGCTGGTCAACATTGGCGGTGATTTGCGACACTCGGGCGAGGGCGGAGCCGTCGTGGAGATTGCCGATCCAACCCGAAAAGTGGATAACGCCGCGCCGATCGCCCGAGTGCAAATCCAGAATCAGGCGGTCGCCACGAGCGGCCGGGCGCATCGCGGTGTGATGATCGGCTCCGATTGGTACTCGCACGTGATTGACCCGCGAAACGGCCAACCGGCGCGACAAGTGGTGAGCGCCTCTGGTATCGCCCCGGACAGCGCCACCGCCGACGTGCTGGCGACTGCCTTCAGTGTCTTGCAACCCTGGGAGAGCCTAGAACTGGCGGATCGCTTGGAGGGCGTGGGTTGCCTGATCGTGACGGAGGCGAACGAGGTCGTCTTCAATCACTTCTGGCGGCAGCACACGGTGGACTGAACCGGCTGCCAGCTCAGACTGAACTTGTGATCCGCAACTCGAGCCGAATTTTCACGGCCCAAACTGTCTGATCAAGCCTGTTGTGCCCCGTTTCCTGGGCGGTAGCGTTATCACCGTGGGTTGAACCGGGATCTTTACGAAATCTTCGTTTCCCCGTGGCATAACTGTGCCATCGCGCTGATCGTCAGGGGCGCGTTTCGAGGTCATCATGAATGAAAAATCCAACCGAATTTCCCGTCGTAGCTTCCTGGTCCGCGCCACGGTCGGTCTGACCGCGCTGAGCAGTCTGTCCTGGCTCAACCAAGCCAGCGCCGCCCCCGCCTGGGATGCCAGCATGGAATTGCTGGTCAATTTAGAAATCAACCAACCCGATGCGGGGCGCTACAACCGCCCGTACGTGGCCGTCTGGCTCGAGGATGCGAACGGCAAGTCGGTTCGCACGCTGGCGCTGTGGGCGGACAGCGGGCGCGGCAGCCGCTGGATTCCCGACCTGACCCGCTGGTTCCGCGATAACAGTGCGCTGGTGGGCACCGTCTCGAGCGCCACGCGCAACCCTGGAAAGTACAGTCTGGTCTGGGACGGCAAGAACGACAAGAAGCTCCCTGTCCAAGAGGGCGATTACTACGTCTGCATCGAAGCTGCCCGCGAACACGGCTCGTACCAACTGATCCGCGAAAAGATCACTGTCGGCGCGAAAGCCTTCACCGCGACCCTGCCTGGCAATCTCGAGATCAAAGGGGCGAGCCTTGAATATCACAAGCGCCAATAAACCAGTCGCTCGCGCCAAGCCCGTGTCGTTGCGGTTGAACGCCTGGTTGCGCTGGCTGCATATTTACAGTTCCATGCTGTGCCTGATTGTCGTGTTGTTCTTCTCCCTAACCGGGGTCACGTTGAACCACCCCGATTGGGTGCTGGGCGGCGGCGAATCGCGGCAGACGATTAGCGGGACCCTGCCCGCCGCCTGGAAAACGGCCGGAACCATCAACTGGCTGACCGTCGTAGAATTCCTGCGCGCTCACGATGGCGTGCGTGGTAGCGCCGGAGACTACTTGACAGACGCCTCGGAGTCCTCGGTGCGTTTCAAAGCGCCGGGTTACAGCGCCGACGCGCTGATTCAGACTTCGACGGGCACCTACAGCTTGACGGTCTCGTCGCAGGGTTTGATCGCCATGCTGAACGATTTCCACCGAGGCCGCGACTCTGGCGCTGCCTGGTCGTGGCTGATTGATCTGTCCGGCGGGTTCCTGGCGCTGATCTCGGTGACGGGCTTGGGATTGCTGTTCTATCTGAAGAAGGTACGAGTCAAGGCGCTCTTGACGGCGGTCGCAGGGGCGGCTTTGATGATCGCTCTGATGCATCTCGCAGCCCGCTAGCAAGGCGGGACGTTCCGCCCCCTCGAGCCGCGTTTCTCGCGTGCCACAAGCTGTACTCGAGGCGACTGTGCTTTTTTTATCGAGGACTATGATAGACCCATGATTCGCCTGTCAGACCGCTCGCTGGGCCCCATTGCCGAAAAAATTCAGGCGGGAGAGCGCCTCAGTTTCAGTGAGGGGATGCAGCTCTTCCACACCCCGGACATGAACGCCCTGTCGCAACTCGCCAATCTAGTCAGGAACCGCAAGAACGGCGACAAGACCTACTTCGTTCATTCCATGCGCCTGGAGTTCACCAACATCTGCTACGTCGGCTGCACCTTCTGCGCCTTCGCCGCCAACAAAAACGAGGCTCGAGCCTGGGATTACAGCGTCGAAGATGTTGTCGCCAAGGTCCGCGAGAAGTACGAACCCGGCTTGCAAGAGTTGCACATGAGCAGCGGTCATCACCCGACGCACCCGTGGAGCTACTACCCAGAAATGGTGCGCGCCCTGAACGCCAACTTTCCCGGTTTGCAGGTGAAAGCCTTCACAGCCGCCGAAATTGAACACCTCAGTCACATCGCCAAGAAATCCACCTTAGAGGTACTGACCGAACTAAAAGCGGCCGGTCTAGCCGCGATGCCCGGTGGCGGCGCGGAAATCTTCGCCGACCGCGTTCGCGAACAGATCGCCAAGCGCAAGGTCAGCGCCGACAAGTGGCTCGAGATTCACCGCCAGGCCCACAGCTTAGGGATTCGGACCAACGCCACGATGCTGTACGGACACATTGAAACCCTGGAGGAACGCCTGGATCACATGGATCGCCTCCGCGCCCTGCAAGACGAAACCGGCGGCTTTCACAGTTTCATTCCGCTCGCATTTCAGCCTGACGCCAACGCGCTAGCGTTCAACCTCGGGAAGACCGAGTTCACGACCGGGATTGACGACCTGAGAAATCTGGCCGTCTCGAGGTTATACCTGGACAACTTCCAGCACATCAAAGGCTACTGGGTGATGATCGGCTCCGACCTGACTCAGGTCAGCTTGGACTGGGGCGTCAGCGACGTGGACGGCACGATTCTGGACGAACACATCGCGCACGCGGCGGGCGCGACTAGCCCGTTGGGGTTGACGACGCAGAAGATGGTGGACATGATCCAGCGAGCGGGGCGGATTCCAGTGGAACGCAACGCGTACTACGACGAGTTGAAGGTGTATCAGCCGCTCGAGTTGGCGACGGATTGAATACCAAATCAGGTCATTGATTGTAGACTCCATCAGTGTCCAAGCAAATCGCTTTCGGCTGGTACGGCGGGAAGTACAGTCACCTCGATTGGTTGTTGCCCTTGCTGCCTCGAGCCACACATTTCTGTGATGTTTACGGCGGTTCGGCGGCTGTGATTATCAACCGCGAACCAGCAGCGGTAGAAACGTACAATGATATTGACTCTGAGCTGGTTAATTTTTTTCGTGTGTTGCGCGAACAAAAAGATGCGCTCACCGAGGCTATTGGATTGACACCGTTTTCTAGGGAAGAACTAGCGCTCGCCTGCGAACCCTTGACCAATGATGTCACGGGTCTCGAACGGGCCCGGCGCTTCTATGTAAGAGCGCGTCAAGTTCGTACTGGACTAGCGCAGACGGCATCAGCCGGGCGCTGGGCACACTGCGTACTGACGAGTCGCGCTGGCATGGCGGGTGCAGTCTCGAGATGGCTCGGAGCCGTGGAAGACTTACCGTTAATCGCGCAACGTTTGTTACGGGTACAGATTGAGAACGCACCTGCGCTCGAGGTGATTGCGCGTTACGACTCGCCAGAAACACTGTTTTACTGTGACCCGCCGTATGTACACAAAACTCGAGGTGACAGCAGGGCGTACGGGTTCGAGATGACTGATGACGATCATCGCGTTCTGGCGAAAATGCTCAGGGGTGTGCAAGCTAAAGTGGCCCTCTCAGGATATCGCAGCGCTTTGTATGATTCCTTATACGAAGGCTGGTACGTGACGTTTGCGCCCAGCAGACAGATTCACAGCGTCAAGCAGGAGCGCACTGAAGTGCTGTGGACAAACTATAATCCGACATTGATAACCACTCAGATTGAGGAAACATGGACCCGACCGACATCCTCGAAACCGCTTTTCGAGACGCCCTAGACGCCAACTGGGTTTTCACCGCCGACGCAGATATCCTGGAGCGCGTGCGACAAGTCTCACAACGGCAACATGCAGTCACACGCTTCGTGCTGGCTTGTTGTCTGGCCAAAACTCACGACCCAAGCGTTGATATTCGTAAGCCTTACACACAAATCGGTGGCGGTGATGCCTATTCTGGCCGCAGTTACGACGAGCAGTTCATCACCGCGTTTATCTTCAAACACGAACTCCCCTGCAATCCAACGACTGCCTTTCTGACGCCTGCATTACGGAATCACAACCGCACACTGACACCGGATTTGAACCTGGAAGGCAGACCTGCCGCGTTGTACAGAGCTGTTCTCGAATTGCTGAACGATATTTTTTCGTCTCGAGTGACGGCAATGGCGGTGTTAACCGAAACCATTGGACAGTTGCTGATGACTCGAGACATGAATCGGCAGCGCATGGCTTCCCTTTTAAATAACCTAAAAAATCATGAAGTTGAATTGCCTTTGTCGGCTGAGCAGATCGTGATGTTGATCGAACAGCATTTGCGTTTGCCCCATAGCAGTCGCTTACCAGTCCTGATCGTCGCGGCCGCTTATGAAGCTGGCGGATTTTCCCTTGGAGAGCACATATTGCCGCTCCAGGTTCATAACGCCGCCGATAAACAAACAGGGGCGACGGGTGATGTTGAGGTCGTTCTAAGTAACGAACAACTGGTTGCCGTGTACGAAATGAAGATGCGACGCATCACCAGAGACGACATCAATACCGCACTACAAAAGTTACAGCAGCGTCGCCTCGAGCATTACGTGTTTATAACCACCGAAGCTGCCGATCTCGAGGTACACGAGTATGCGGCCAGTCTGTACGTGACAACGGGCGGTACGGAGATCGTGATTCTGGATTGCATTGAATTTTTAGGACACTTCCTGCACTTCTTTCATCGTCACCGTCAACATTTCCTTGAGGCATACCAGCGTCTCGTGTTAATAGAACCTGAGAGTGCAGTCAGACAAGAACTCAAGGAAGCTTGGTTGGCTTTGCGACGAGCTGCCGAGGCTTAGCAAGATAGTTCGTGTCACTTCCAAAAGAAAACTGATTAAGGTTTAATCTGATACCTCTGCCCGTTTCGTCCCACACCACGAATCAATCTGACTCGAGCGGACGAGTATTCAATCGTGGTTGATGCGAAAAAATCCTTGATGCCGGGATAAGCCACCTCGCAACTGCTCGGCTTGTAACCCGTTCCAAAGCGCCCTTGTTGCACCTCGAGCGCCGTCGCGCACGCTTGAAGGCTGCGGGTTTCCGTCATCACCGCTCGAGGTTCTGGGGCTGAGGTGTTGATGCGTACACTGTTGTACATGGCGAACAGTGCCAGTGGGAGCAGAATCAATCCCCAGATCAGATTGCGAATCATGAGCAGGCGCAGACTAACGCACTTTGGTTCATCTGTCGTTTCTTGGCTCGAACGACCCCGCTAGATTGCTCGAGTTTTGCACGTCCGTGCCGCAGATGCTGAGCCTCGAAGGACGCGGGGATAGGTGGATCAAACCGAGACTCGAGGTGGGAGGCCTGTAGTGCCTGAGAGTGCGGAGCTGGCATTTCAGTGTGATGACTTGGAATGCGGCTCGAGCGCGGTTTCTGAAGTTTAGAATTGGAGCGGGCGACATTCAGCGTTACGGGTTCGGTGAGAGTTTCGACGCTTCCGACCCGGACGGCTACCCGCTCAGCCTGTACCGATTGAGCGAGTAGTCAGGCAGCGTCAGCAACATTCATGGCATCGAAATCTGGCACGATTCGTTCCACGTCTCTGACCTTGGGGTTCAGCGCGGCGCTGGCAACCACGCCAAGTCCCCAGACGCCCGTGAACAGCACCGCCAGCGCGACCCCGGCTCCAGCTCCAGTTCCGACCAGACCGGCAAAAACTGTGGTCAGGCCGCCGCCATCCTTCATGCCCGGGGTCAGCAGGCGGTCGGTGATCGGACCCATGACCAGCATCCCAAGTGGACTGGCGATAAAGGACACAGACTGACGGGCTGCCCGCACCCGTCCCTGGAACGCCGGGGCAATCTTCGCCTGCCAGATCGCGCCGTTGGAGGCTCCGATCAGCGTGTAGACCGACATAGAGAGTGCACTGGCCAATCCCCAGAGCCAAATATGTTGTCCTAATCCCATTACCACCAGTCCAGCCGCGTATAGCCCCATGCCCAGTAAGCCACCGAGAATTCGTCGCTTCGGTACGCCCCAAGCGCTGACGGCCAAGCCACCCAGAATGCCACCGATGCCAGCCGCCGTTCGCACCACCGCCAGCGCAGCCTCCCCGCCTCGAGCCAGGATCAGCGCCGGTTGGATGGCTTGGGCGGCTCCAAAGGCGAAATTAAAGGCCGCGCTCGTCAGCAGTAATCCTAGCAGGCTCGAGTGAGACCAGAGGTACTTGAAACCGAAGCTGGCCTCCTCGAGCCATTTGATTCTGGTGCGAGTCTCGGGGGGTGGCGGTTGCGGGATGCGAATAAACGCCAGGGCCGTGAGTGGACCGATGTAGCTCAGGACATCCAGGAGGAAAACCCCGGTCAGTCCCAGAACCGGGTACAGAATCACGGCGATGAGTGGCCCAGCGAGGGTACGAACGGAGTCCGCCAGAGACAGGGCACCGCTGGCTTTTGGGTATTCCTCTTTGGAAATCATCAGACTCAGCGCGGAAGCGTAGGCGGGTCCCTGGAAGGCCTGGGTGATGCCGTTGACGACCAGACCAGCGTAAATATGCCAGAGTTGCAGAACTCCGAACAACTGCAACCCCAATGTCACGACAGCGACCGCAACACCGCCGAGGTCGGAGAGCATCAACATGAGTTTGCGGTTGCTGCGATCCACGATCACGCCCGCGAACGGCGATACGATCACGAGTGGCAACAGGTGAAAAAATCCGATCAGTGCCAGGGAGGTGGCGCTACCGGTTTTCTCGAAGGCCCAGATGGTGATGGAGAAATTATTGACCTCATCACCCAGGAGTGAAATCATTTGCCCCATGGCCACGACACGAAAAGCGGTCAATCCCGTGCGCCACGAATTCATCGGCGCTGATACTACCGTCTTTTGAAGCTCGAGGACAAATTCTGATCCGCCCTGTGACTAGACTGCCGCTATGACCCGTCTGGGCATCATCCATTACACCAACGTCGCGCCGCTCTTGCACAGCCTGGAATCCGAGTTGCGTGGTTTGGACGTGGACTGGCAGCGCGGCGTGCCGACGCAGATCAACGCGGCGCTGCTTTCCGGAGAGGTCAACTTAGCGAACATCAGCGCGTTTGAATTCATTCAGCACGCGGATCGTTTGCGGGCGCTGCCGGACTTCAGCATTAGCGTGCTCGGACCGGTTTACAGCGTCAACCTGTTTCATACCGTACCCTGGCGCGAACTCGAGGGACGGGAGGTGGCCGTGACGAGCCACAGCGCCACGAGCGTGAAGCTCTTGGAGACGCTGCTGCGATTGGATGGCATCAATGCGACGCTAGAACGGGTGGAGAGCGTTGACCTCGAGGGGGTTCTGGAGCGCTACCCGGCGGTGCTGCTGATCGGGGACGCGGCGTTAGCGCAGTGGTACCGGGTGTGCGGCCCGATCTCGGAGACGACGCAGATGTTTCGCCTGCCGAACCAGGGCCGCCTCTCGAGCGGGACATCGGTCACGGTCACTGACTTGGCGGAGAGCTGGTACGAGCACACGGGGTTGCCGTTCGTGTTCGCCGTTTGGGCCACACCAGTGGATCAGTCGCCTCCGATTGAACTGGTGCTGGGGATGCGCCGGGCGCGACGCACCGGGATCGGGCATCTGGCGGAGATCGCAGGCGTGGAAGCCAGGCGGTTGGGGTTGCCGGAACGGATCGTGCAGCATTACCTGTGGAACTTTCGCTATCACCTGGAAGCCCCAGACCGGGCGGGTTTACGAAAATTCACCGAGCTGGTGATGCCGGAACATCTGGACAAACTGACCTTCTGGGACGTGTGAACGAAACGGGTCTCGAACAGTGTTTGAGACGGGAATACCTTTCTGGCAGGTAAATGCAACCTATGTCCGAACGCTAATTTGCGCGTTCAGCACGTGTATCTTGTAGGGGCGCGCCTCGTTCAGACATGACTCGAAAACACCGATTGCGTCCTAAAAAGCGATGGTCGAGAACAAGCGATGCCAACTTTTGGCGGTGCATCGGAGGCAATTGCCTGAGAATGCAATGATGCGCTTCCAAGCCGTGACCACGTTGACCTTGTTGTTCGTCGCCTGTCAGAGCGCCACCTCGAGCCAGGGCGTGACTGTGACACCGCCTGGTCCAGCACCAAGCCTGGGGGCTTGCTCGGTCTTTCCGGCGGACAACGTCTGGAACGCACGGGTTGACGGGTTGCCGGTGGCGGCCAACTCAGGCGCGTATGTTTTGAGCATTGGGGCGTCTGTTGGATTGCACCCGGATTTCGGGTCTGGTCTGTATGAGGGCGCACCCGTCGGCATTCCGTTCGCGGTGGTTCCAGCCTCGCAACCGGGCGTGGCGGTCAGCTTCGAGTACGCCAGTGAGAGTGATCGGGGGCCGTATCCCGTGCCGAGAAACGCGCCGGTTGAGGGCGGTTCAAACGCCTCCGGTGATCGTCACGTGCTGATCGTGAAGCAGAGCGAGTGCAAACTGTACGAGCTGTTTGGGGCGTACTCGAACGCTGATGGGTCGTGGCGGGCGGGGTCCGGCGCGGTCTGGGATCTGGGGTCTAACGCGTTGCGACCCGACGGCTGGACTTCCGCCGACGCGGCAGGCTTGCCGATCCTGCCAGGTCTAGTGCGCCGCGACGAGGTCGCGGCCGGTGAGATTCATCACGCGATTCGCTTCACCGCGCCGCGCACCCGGTCAGCTCACGTCTGGCCCGCCCGTCACGATGCCTCGAGCAGTCAGGACGCGAAGCTGCCAGCGATGGGCCAGCGGTTTCGTTTGAAGGCAGGCGTGAATCTGAGCGGCTTCTCGAGGGACACGCGGATTATTCTGGAAGCCATGAAGCGGTACGGCGTGATTCTGGCGGATAATGGTTCCGCCTGGTACATCTCCGGGACGCCGGACGAGGGTTGGAACAACGATGCTTTGGTGAGCGAGTTCGCACGGGTCAAGGGATCGGATTTCGAGGCAGTGGACAGTGCGGGTCTGATCGTCTCGGCAAATTCGGGCAAGACCAAAACGCCGTGACAACCTTGGTGCGGAAATCACGCTCGAGCCTGGGTCACGTGTGGCAAGGCAATCTAAGAATTCGAGCCTTTCATGTTCGCCCTGCTAAGGAGGAGAAAGGTCTCGAGGTCATACCGGTTCGCACTTGCGAACACGAGTTCGACGCGTGCCATCGGTGCCGCTCGAGCTGGGAGGGTCGGTTAACGGTCAGTCTCGTAGCCGTGTTGGCCGACCCCACAGTGTCCTGACGGACGACGACCCTCTGTCTTGGCCGAACGGATGCACCTCACGGGCAGAGTCGCTACCTGGCACGGGCGACTCGAGCGGCTAGCTTTGAATGTCAGCGATTTTTCCTCAAAAGGGCAGATGCCCTGCTCCCTGCCAAGCTAGTGGGTGAGGGAAACTAGCCTGTGCAGCAGCTATTCTCGAGCCGAACCGATACACCGTTTGAGGCTCAAGATATTGATGCGGGCGCAATTCCGGGCGCAGAAATTCACCGAACTCATCGGAATCGCATTCAATTCTGAGAGTCATAGGCTAGCTTTACTCTATTCTATGACTCTCGAGCCGAACCTTTTGAAAGGCAACCTGGATCTGATCCTGCTCAGCATCCTGGAACACGACGCCCATTACGGGTTGGAAATCGTCAAGGAAGCCCAGGTGCGCACCGATGGGTACTTCGATTTCAAAGAGGGCAGCCTGTACCCAGCCCTGCACCGCTTGACCCAGGCGGGTTGGCTCGAGGCGGAGTTCAAGTACAGCCCTCGTGGGGGTGCGCCGGTGCGCTACTACCGCCTGACCGAACGCGGGCGCGGGGCGCTCAGGGAAAAGCGCGAAGCCTTCAAGCACTTCGCGGAGAGCGTCCAGGCGCTCTGGGAGCCGTCGTGACGCCTTTAGAAGCGTATTTGAAACACGCCACTCAAGGGCTTTGGGGCGAGGAGCGGCGAATGGTGCGTCAGGAGCTGGAAGCCAATATCGCCCTGCGCGGCAAGGAACTCGAGTTGCTGGGGTTGGGACCAGAGGAGGGCGTTAGACGGGCCCTCGGGGAACTCGGCGCACCGACGCACGTCAGCCGGGGGATGGCAGGACTGTACAGCGCCCCTAGGGGCTTGCGCTGGGCATTCGGGGCGTTACTGGCGGCGTGGTGCTGCGTCTCGCCCTTGAACCCGCTGACCGCTCGCGTGCAGGCCAGCCCAATCACCGACGCCACCGGCCACCTGACCGGGATTCGCCTGGGAGCGGAAAGCTTCTCGAGTGCGCTGGCGGCGACTGGAATGGTTTTGGAAGGGGACGGTGGTCTGTGGCGCTCACGGCGCTTCACGACCGCCCGTTCCTGGGACGCGGGTCTGCGCCACGACCTGCAAGCCCCGAACCTGACTGACCCTGACCTGGATCTGCGCCAAGCCTTGACCGCGCTCTGCGACCTGAACGCCTCAGTGCGTTTAGAGGACAGTCCAAATGCGGTCGCCTTTCGCGTCACCTGGGCGGCGAGCGAATCGCGGATCGAACTGAACCTCAGCCCCAGCATTGCCAGACAATTCCATCAGCGGCTCAGTCAGCAACTCGAGTCGCCGTGCCAACCATGAACCTGTCAGCCATAAGCGACACCGATCTCCAGGGAGGAGCGTGGGACTGAGAACGCAAATTGAATCAGACTTCCAGGGTAAGGCTTTCGTGCGCCCATTGTTTTACACGGCTTCGCCGGGTTTGCGCTTCGAGCTTGCCGAGGGCGGCACGATCCTAGAGCAATTTCTGTTTGGATTGCGAAAAGCGACCGAGGTCTGTGCGGACGTATTCAACGATGAGGACAGAATCGTTGTTTGTTTACGGACGGACATCAAGCGAACCGGTCTCGAGTTGCGTTCAGCGTTGCTAGAACTGAAAGCGGCCGGGATCGTGATTCCCAAGCGCAGAGAGGTCTGGCTCGAGGCGAACGATGGGCCTGAAGACTCAAACCTCGAGCCGTGGCTGACGCTGACTGTCGCCTTCGAGCCATCACACAGCCTGTTGCAGAACCTCTTGTGGTGCGCGTTGTCCCGTGATCTTACTGATAACGGCCTGATTCGGTTAACTCACGTATGCGTCGCAGAAGCTTTGTACTGCGACGCATGATTACCCTGAAGTTACCGAACTCAGTAGCTCGGTTCGTCCCAACCCAGGTTGCCTCGTGTATCTCTTCAACCTTCAGTCTGGTCTGATGGTCTGGCCATACGACAGTCGGGGCATGGATATCGTCGGACCCAACCGCCAAAAACTCAATTTTTTGTACCACAAACACCAAAGTTATCTGCTCGAGTACGACCGTGCCAGGATGGATGAAATGTTTGCAAGGTAGTCATCGGTTCAAACGCTATGAAGCCTTTATGAAGTCTTTTAGGAGAACGACTATGAAAAAATGGTTTGTGGTACTCGGTTTGGTCTTCGCTTCCGGTCTCGCTCAGGCGCAAACCCAGACGCCGCCCCCGGCCCCCCCACCGACCGCTATCTGCTTCGTCAACGCCCAGCAAGTGCTGGAGGCTCACCCGGACGGAGCCAAGGTTTTGGAGGCACGAAAAGCAGCGGAGGCGGAACTGAAGCCCTTGGTGCAGCAGATTCAAGCCTTGCAACAAAAAATTCAGGCGGGCAGTGCCACAGCCGCTGAGCGCCAGCAGTACGACACGCTGGTGAAAACCTATCAGACGCGCAGCAAAGCGCTCCAAGACGCCCAGAACAAGCTGCTCGAGCCGATCACGACGGCGGTGGACGCGGCCGTCGCCAAGGTCGCACCGCTGCGCGGATGCTCAATTGTCCTGGATCGCCAGATCGCTGCCTCGAGTGGACTGGTGATTTACGCCGACCCTGGGACCGACATCACCAAGGACGTGATCGCGGAATTGCAAAAGCCGTAATCAGGGAATCAGCTTGGTCGTGAGACCGACCCGCAGGTTCTCGAGCCGCAAGACCTTCACATTCGGCGCAGCCGGGGCGTCGGTGTCCGCACCGACCAGCGCGAGTTGCGCCGGATTCGCGGCTGATCCAAGCGATGTGGCCCTGGAAAGTGCCGCATCGGTGGTTTCTCCCGAACCTCGAGAGACGCGCAGTTGGCTGTCCGCCGTGACCAGGAAGCTGAGTTTGAAACTGTACGGCGTGGCGACGCTGATATCCGTAAAGCGGCGCGGCAAGCGGACCGCCAGATTTAGAATCCCCTGCCCGCCCGCCGCAACTGTTCGCCCCGATCCCACGCTGTCTCTGACCGTGAAGCCGTAATCCAGCGGGCGGGCGGTGTCAGGGAGTAGCGTCGCCGCTCGAGCCTCGGCTTCCAGTGTGGCGCTCTCCGAGGCGCGGTACGCCTGAAAGTCGCTGGCGGTCGGATCTGCGCTCAAATCTGGGTTCAGCGTCGTGCCCTGAATTGGCAGGATGCGCTGCGCGACGGATTCGTTCGTGATCAGCGTGTCGGTCGTGCAATTGAGCGCCCCCGAGGCGCAATGCAGATCGAAAACCGCCGTCCCGCCTAGGTTCCCAGCCCCGGCCACGGCGCGAATCCCGAGGTTCTCAAAGGGTTCGGCGCTCAGGTTCTCTACCTTGTACGTGACCGTCAGATACCTCGAGAGGCTGGGCAGGTGGTCAATGTCGCTGTAAATCAGCGGCGTGAAGCGCACCCGTCCGCTCGAGTCGGTCAGGGAATCGCGGTTGCCGCTCAGCCACTGCAAATTGACAGTACCAAGTGCTTTGCTGTGCAGTTCCAAACTGGGCGGTGGTGGAGGCGGCGGGGGCGGTGGTTCGACCGTCGGCGGGGTTTCAGGGCAGGCGCTCAATGTCACAGCGAGCGCCAACAAGCTAAGGCCTCGGCGCAACCACTCAAAGCCGTGCCGGTGAACTGGTATAAAAGCGGACATGTCCCTCGAGTCTGTCAGCATGGAGTCCTTCGCGCCCCTTCAGGGGTCAGGGTTTGGGTTGCAACACGGCCATGATACCCTCGAGTTGCAGTTGGAACAGGTCCGCGCCCTGGGCGGCGGTTTTAATCGTCAAGGGTTCGCGTTGCTGTTTCGCGGTCCTAGAGAACCCGTCTTGCCGCAAGAAACGTACCCGATCACGCACCCTAGCCTGGGAACCTTGGAAATCTTCATCGTCCCCGTAGGGCTGGAAGCGGGCGGCGCGTTGTACGAGGCGATTTTTACCTGATTGACCTCATCCAGGGGCTTGCCAGCGCATCAACAGATACACACCAATATCTTCCACGACCACAAACCCGAGCCGTTCGTACCACAGCCGCGCCTGATTCTGATGCTCCACGTGCAGGGTGACAGGAAGTTCAGCTTGTCCCGCCTCCTCGAGCAGCGGCTTCAGCAACCGCCCGCCAACTCCCTGACGCTGGTATTCCGGCAGCAAGGCAATGTCCATGACGCGCAGTTCATCTGATTGCCGTTGCACGTACAAACGACCAACCGGCGCACCACGCAGTTCCACCACGTCCAGATTCGCGTCTGGGTAATGCGTCAGGTAATGAGATCGCTGCAACGAAAACTGCGAACTCAAAAATTCCGCCTTCTGCGCCTCCGACCACGGCACGGGCCGCAACTCCTCGAGCCGCGTGCTGGCGTACAACCGCTCCAGGAACGGCAGATCAGCCTCGGTTTCGGGTCTCAGGCGCAGCTCGGTCACAGGCTCTGGTACAGGTTCAACCAACCCCGATGCGGTTGGGCTTGCAGGGCCAGCAGCGCCGGGTGGTGCGACGGCGCACCTTGGAGAGTTTGCCCAGCATCCACACCCAGGACGCCCGGCAGGCCGCGCACCTCGTGAAGCCGAATCTGACCGGCCAGCTCGTTCTCGCGGAGTGCTCGCACCAGCGCCAACGGTTCCAAGTGACCGCCCTTCAAGACATCAGCCACCAGCCCCGCGACTGTTCCGCCAAGGACTCGAGCCGGAGATTGCCGAGCATCCCAGCTTTGCGCCGTGAACGCGCCGCGCAGGGTCTCCGACGGGCGCACCGGGAGCGCCAACGAGCTGACCGTCACGCGACTCACGCCCAGAATTTTCAACACCTCGAGCAGCTTTGGCGTGTCGGCAGCGTTGGCAACGACGTGGGCCGTGTCCAGAGTGACCCCGTTTGGGCGGTCGCGCAGATCAGTGGCTTGATCCACCAAGATGGTCGCCGCGACCGTCCCGCCCGCGCTTTCCAGACCAGATTGAAACGCGAACATCAGGTCGTAACCGTTCTCCTGAACTGAACCGATGAGCGCCGTCTGCCGCCCGAGATTCGTGGCGCTCCACGCCCCGAGCGCCCACTGCGAGCGCCAGACCTCGAGGGAATGTCTGACTGCGAACGGACTGGTGCGACCCGTGCCCGGCACGCGCACGCCGTACTCGGCTAGCAGCAACGGCACGGCGAACTCGTCCGCCACCGCGCCGAGCGTCCCCTCGAGATCGTCCCCGAAGACGACAGCCAGAGTTGGCCGGGTTTTGCCGAGAGATTCGCGCAAGGTACGGGCAGCGCTCGAGGGGGTGTTTCCCAGTGGTTCCGAACGCCACAGCAGCGAGGTACGACGCCACGGCTCCAGGAAGTCGGTCGTTCCCTCCGGGGCGAACACGGTCACGCTGGCGGGCGCGGCGCTCGAGGCGAGGGCCAGCGCGGGCAGGGCGACGCCTGAGCCAATCAGGGTTTGCAAGAAGCGGCGACGGTTTGGCATGGGAATCCTTTAGGAGCGCGGCGGGTAGACGCCCTGGAGGGCGATCACGAAATTCAGCGTCAGATACGGCTGCATATTGTTGTGGGGTTGCGATCCACCGACATTTCCTAGCGCCGTGGGGCTGAGTGCGACGTTGTTGCCAGCCGCCGCATAAACTGTCGCACCGCTCGAGCGTGACAGATTTGCACCCGCCGCCGCGTTCGTTTCGGCAGGTAACGGCGAGGCTGACAGCACATGTGTATGCGCAGGAATCTGCGTACTGGAGAGTGTCACGTTAGTGGAACCACTGGTTTCCCCGAGAACTCTAGGCGTCAATCCTGCCCCTTGTCCGGGATGCATCGGAGCGTTGCCTTGAAGGTTGGGCAAGGCGAAAGTCGTTCTGCCATCGCCTCCGTAGGTCGTGCCGAGCAAGCTGAACAGCGCTGTGTTCTGCGAAATCGGCAAAATTTGACCTTGGCATGTGGCCCAGCCTCTTGGCGCGAAATTAAAGCCAACAATACGAATTTCTGCTACAAACGGTTGTGACATACTGCCCCTTACATTTTGGATTGCTCGAGAATGCCGCTTCAGTTCTGGCTTGGAAAAATTCCGAACAGACTGATGATGAAATTGATGCACAGGAATGGCTGGATGTTGGCGTGCGGCTGGCTGCCACCCGCGTTCCCTACTGACTGTGGCGATAGGTCAACTGACGGCGTATCCGCGATATACATGTCCACACCTGCCTGTGCGAGCAGAACACTGGAACTCGGTGCGCCCGTCGTGGCGCTCGAGGTGTTGACGGCGACAGCGTGCGTGTGAATTGGGAGTTGCCCAGTTGTCAGTGTGACGATTTCGGAACCGGCCGCTTCACCAAGAATTCGAGAACTCAAACCCGCTCCTGTGCCTTGGTGGATTGGAATGCGTCCGCGCAGGTCGGGCAACTTGAATGTGCTTTGCCCGTCACCACCGTAAGTCGTGCCGATCAATAGGAAAAGCACGTCGTAATCGAAAACAGAAAGCGCTGAGCCATCACAGAACGCCCAACCCGCCGGGGCGAAGTTACCGCCAAACATCCTGATTTCACCAACAAAGGGATCAGCCATACGAACCTCAATTCCGAGACGGGAAGATGCCCTGGAGGGCAATAGCGAAACTCAACACCAGGTACGGCTGCATGTTGCTGTGCGCCTGTGAGGTGCCTGCATTTCGTACCGCCTGCGGGTCCAAGGTACCGCCCGCACTGGCCGGTGCGTAAACATTGTTTCCGCTCGAGGCGAGCATCCGGCCCGTGGGAATGGCACTGGCGGCGGCATTGCCACTGGCGTTCAGGCTGTGGTTGTGTTGCGGGATTTCTGTACTGATGAGGGTGTGATTTTCCTCGCCACCTGATTCACCCTGAACGAACCCGTTCCCAAATGAAATTGGAGTGCGTCCCTGAAGATTAGGGAGTTGGAATGTAACTCTTCCATCACCACCATAGGTCGTTCCAAGCAGGCTGAACAACGCCTGATTCTGATTAATGGGTAACAATTGCCCGTTGCAAAACGCCCAACCTCGAGGAGGGTAATTGAAACTGACAATCCTGATTTCACCAATAAAAGCTTCGCTCACGAATGACCCCCAGAGACCCGCAGTGCAATTTTTAGAAACTTGGAACTGTGCAAGTTCCGCCCGAGTAATTAATGGTTCCGGCTCGCACACTGACGGTTTGCAATGCGGGCACGGGGTTCTTCGATTGCACGAACGTGGTCACTGCAACCGCCGTTGTCAAACTAGTGGTGACCCCCTCGAGCTTGAAGGTCGTACCGCTTCGCTGCTCAAAACGATACCCGAAGATGGCAGCCGCAGAACTGTTACCTGCAATGTTGTAGCAGGCATTCACCGTTTGCCCATCAGCGTTCCCAGCTCGGGCACGTATCCCATACAGTGAATCTATGGATGAACTGGAGATAGTGTTGTTCGTGACTGTGGCATCTACTTTCGCCGCCCCAGAAGGTTGAATTTGAATACCCGTCGCATCAAAGTTACTGATCGTGTTGCTGGTGACTTGCAATTGCGTGACACCGCTGCCTGAAGAGGTAACAATGATTCCGGCACTTGTGCCCACACCGGACGCTGGAGTGAAGGACATGGTGTTGTTGAGAAGCTTGCCTTTGACAGTGGTCGTATTCGGAGCGCTAACGAAAACTTCAACCCCAATTCCAGCATTGGCGTTCGTTGTAGTGTTCGTCACGCTATTGCCGTCTAAGAGAAAAGTCTGCGTACCACTGCCTGCCAGATCCAGCACCACACCATCCAAGTTGTTGTTCTGAAACTGCGTGTTCATAATCGTTACTGCTGTCGCAGCGGTGCTACCAGAGGTGGTAGCTGCCGATACGCCCACGCCGCTAATGGATGTATTGCCAATATTTTTGACGATCATGTTCCTCAACGTAACGGTGCCTGTGTCAGACAGTAGCGCCCCGTAAGCCGTATTGTTTTGGAGCGTGCCACCACTGGCAGCCACGACTCCCGTACCCGTCACCGCAAAGCTGCCCGTGGTGGTGGTCAGCTTCAACCCGTTCGCCCCGCCGCCAGAGTTGATGCTTTTCAGCGTTATATTCATCGCGCCGCTCGCCAGATCCAGCGTTGCCCCGCCGCTCGAGGTGACCGATGCATTGCTCATCGTGAACGTGCCGAAATTGGAGCCGGTCACGCCCGCGCCGGAGGTGCTGATGTCCAAGCCTTTGATGGTGTTGCCAGTCGCCAGCGTGACCGATCCGCCCAACAGCGGCGCGCTCAGGGCGGTGGATTGGGCTGGGACCAATACGGTGCTGCTGACGGTCAGTCCTTCGGCTTCTCCGATGAGCTGCTGCCCGCTTAGCAACGTCAGGTTGCTCGTCTGATTGGCGGTCGTGCCCGTGCCCCGGTACACGAACAGGTAATCGTTGGCCGCCGATGCGGTCACGCTCGAGAGGGACTTGAAGGGCGTGTTGGAGCGGCCGTCGCCCACGGCTGCCGAGTCGTTTTTGATGTACCAGATCATGTTGCTGATATTGGCGGTCGCCGTTTGCGGCGCGGAAACGCAGGTTCCGTCTGAAACCGTGTAGGTGAAGCTCGAGGTGGTGCGCGCCCCGGCGGCCGGGTCGAAGGTGAAGCTGCCGTCGCCGTTGACCGTGGCGTTGGAGCCACCCACGCCCGCGCCGTTGCCTGCCGTCAGCGTGGCGGCGTTCAAGGGGATCACGTTACTTAGCAGGCCGGTGGCGGCCACGACTGACTTCCGGGTATTTCCAAACGCGCTGTACGGGCTGATCGTGTCGGCTGAGAACGCGAAGTTGCCACCGATCCAGGCGGTGTACGCGCCCACGCCCGCCGTGCGAGCGCTCGGCACGAACACCCGATTGGCGGCCGCGTAACTCGAGCCGCACAGACTCACGACTTGGCTGGCGCTGACCGCGCTGGCCCTCGTGGCGGCCCCGGATGCCGCTTGCTCCTCGAGGCTTTCCGTGACCCTGGTGATGCTGTCCTGTACGATCAGAAAGGTCATGGAGTAGCGGTACACCGTACTGCCGGGACCGGCGTCGGTGCTTTGTGGCACGCGCAGACCGATCGTGGTGGTGTTGGTCGTGCTGTTGGCGGGCAGGTTGCGCCCCCCAGAATTGTTTGTGACCAGATAGCCGTATTGGAGGACGCCCTCTCCGGTGGTGGTACCGGCGTTAATCAATCCGGCCGCCTGAGCGTCCGTCTGGAGAGTGTCGGCTTCACTGGCTTTGAAGACCTGAAGATCCGCCTTGGCGTTGTCAACCACGACGTTGACTCCGGAAACCTTGGAACCGTGCGTTGGGCGGAGCGTGGTCACGTCTGGCGTGATCGTGCCCCCTCCAAAGCTTTGCACATTGGTGAACGCGCTGCCGTTCACGGAAGCCGACTTGTGATACGCCACGAGGGTGATGTTGTTGAAGGCTGCCCCCGTCAGGTTTTCCACGTCGAAACTAGCGTTGATGAAGCGGTCGGAACCCGTGCTGGGGTCCAGGACTTGCAAGGTTTTCGCAGTGAACTTGAGGTTGCTGCCCGTCACGAAGGTGGTCGAGGCTGGGCGTACCGCCGTCAAGTCCGAATCGAAATTCAGTGTCACAGTTCCCAAGATTTTGGGTTTGAACACGGGTTGCGGAACGTTGACGGTTGGAGCCGGTGTCGGTTTCTGGGCGGGGACAGGGATTGGCGGTTGGGCACAGGCGAACAGCAGGACGGAGAGCGCTAGACCAACGCTGAAAACCCTCGGGCTGAGAGTCAATTCGACTCGAGTCATCGTTACAACCCCAGCTCTTCGTCGAGTGCGCTGAGGGTTCCAATGGGCAAGTCCACCCCCGAGAGACCTGTCACGGCCACCCAATGGTGAGCCTCGAGACGTGGTGCTAGGTACGTCAGTCTTTGCTGTGCGAGTGGCGGGTCAGCAGGTTTTGAGCAATCAGTTGGGGCATCCAAACTATTCATACGTCCTCCAGGAGTGACCTTTTCGCAAACCCTCCCGAGTTCGTCTACATTTGTACGACGTGAGATTAGCACTCATAAAGCTAATCCTGACAACTGTCTCCCGAGGGAAGTCTTCTTAATAGAACAGCAGAAAAGTGCCAGCCAGACGGATAATCTCTTACCAGTCGCAATAGATCAGAAAAGTGATTCTCTACTATCTCTTGAGGACGTGCTAGCCGCCGAGTTGAGAATGAGCGAAGCTTCGGGGAGCTGGCTTGAACAGCCCTTATCCAGTTCTAAATTTCGCTGTCATGAAATCTAACTTGCTACAGTTTTGTTTCAATTTTGACTGTGAGGACCAGAAAACCGGTTGCACTAAAAAAACCTGAACTCACAGTTCGCGTTGACAGCGGCAAACTCAACCCGTATTCTGACCTTCACATTGCTCATCTTCACGGCGCAGGCTCGAGACGATGAGCGGTTCGTTACATAGCGCGACCAAGGAGGCTGGATGAATAAGAACTTATGGGCAGTTCTGGGTGCATTGGCGTTTTCCGGTGCGGCATTGGCGGGTCCGACCGACAATTCGTTGGTGCTAGGCACGTCGCAACAGCCCTCTCAGTTGGACCCGTTCGTCAATAATCAGGCGATCAGCGCCGAAGTCAATCACTGGATGTTCGCCGATTTGACGTATTTTGACGATAAAGGCGTCTTGCAAGCCGATCTGGCCGCTGAAGTTCCGACCGAGAAAAACGGCGGTATTAAGCTGACCAAGAACGCGGCCGGTGACGTGACCGCGCAGACGATTCGTTGGAACCTGAAGCCCAACCTGAAATGGTCGGACGGTCGCCCGATCACCACCGAGGATTTCCGCTTCTCCTGGGAGGTTTTCAACGACGAGCGCTTGCCGGTCGCCAGCCGCGACAACGTGCCCAAGAAGTTCAACGTCATTGACGCCAACAGCTTTGAAGTGACCTACGACCCGCCGTACCTGTTCGCTACCGCCGATGCCAAAATCGTGCAGAACTACGTGGGTCCCGCCCACATCATCAAGCCGCTCTGGGAGCGTACCAAATCGCTTCTGACAGGCAAAACCAAGGAACAGCAACTCGAGATCATCCAGAAGGAATTTCTGGCCGCGCCGTTCTTCACCAGCCGTCAGGGCCCGATTGTCACCTCGGGCGCGTTCAAGTTCTCGCGCTGGTCACGCGACCAGAGTTGGACGCTCGTCAGAAACCCGAATTACTGGAACAACAACCCGACCGGCGTGGACCGCATCATCTACAAGTACTTCACCAAAACTGACACGCTGCAAGTCAACGTGCTCGCCGGGCAAGTGGACGCCACCTCGAGCGTCGGCTTGGTCGCCAGCGCCACGACCGTGCAGACCCTGAGGGCCGCCGCCAAGGGCGTCTACAGCGTTCATACCCCCAAGGCGGCACTGTGGGAGCACTGGGATGTCAATCAGTTCGCCGACACCGTGTCAGAGGTCTCCGACCTGCAACTCCAGGACAAGCGCACCCGTCAGGCGATCATTTACGCGCTGGACCGTGAAACCAGCGCCAGGGATTTGCGTGGCGGTACGGCGGTTGTCAGCAACAACTTCGTGAACTCGGTTGCGAGCGTGTACAGCACGCAGGGACTGACCAATTACACGTATAACCCGGAAAAGTCCAAGCAGCTTCTGGCGGCGCTCGGCTGGAAACCCGGCAGTGACGGCATCCTGGAACGCACCGTCGGCGGTAAGACCGTCAAGTTCGTGCTGGAATACGTGACCACGGCGGGTAATACCGTGCGCGAACGCGACCAGCAGCTTTACAAGGACAACCTGAAAAAGGTCGGCATTGACGTGAAGCTCAACAACGCTCCCAGCAGCGTCGTGTTTGACGATCCGTTTATCGCGCACGCCGTGGACGGCAAGTGGAAGGGCGTCTTCCAGTTCGCTTACGTTCAGGCCCCGCTGACCGAAGACCTGTCGCAGTACTACTGTGACGACAAGTCTAGCAAGACCGTGACCGACAACGTGCCGGTCTCCGCCAACGGCTTCCAGGGCGGGAATATCGGTGGCTGGTGCAACGCCAAGTACGACGACCTCTGGGACAAGGCTCGCCGCGAGTTTGACTTGGATGCCCGGAAGAAGCTCCTGGCGCAAGCCCAGCAGATCTGGAACGACGAACTGCCCGCCATCCCGCTGTACGAGCGCACCGATCTCTACACGGCCCGCACGGGCTTACGGAACTACACCTGGAACGCCGCCACCCGTTACCCGAGCAGCCTCGGTTGGCAGGTCGGCTGGGCCCAGAAGGGTCAAAAAGAAATTCTTCCGATGAAGTAAGACGGTTGATTGAAAAAGCGGTGAGGCACTCCAATGCCTCACCGCTTTTTTTGTCTCGAGCAGTAGAATCGCCCGCGTCGCGCCGGTCGCGTTCGTGCCAATAAAAGTTTTGCGGGCGCACAGTGGGTATCTCTACCGCCAGACTTCACGCCGCATCCCGAAGGATTCTTGATCCTCGAGGCAAGATATGAATGGCTTTGAATCTTCTCAGCACTCTCAGGACAACTACGCCCGATCACTCGAGCTGTGCGGCAACTGGGTGAGTCTCGAGCGTGAGATGGACGTACTGCCTGAAATTGTTCGGTTAGCGCGAACTGGCCTTATCGCGCTTCAGGGTGTACATCGCGGCGTCCGCCCCGCGCAGCAGGGCTTCCAACGTGTCACCGTCCTGTGGGAACATGCACAGACCGATGCTGCACCCGACCCGCAACTCTTTACCCTCGTACAGGATGACCGTGGAAATCGCCGCCTCGAGCCGCTGCATCAACGACACGGCTGATTCAAAACTGGCGTTCAGCACGACTACAAATTCGTCGCCGCCGTTGCGGGCCACGAGCGTATCCACCCGGTTCACGTCCCGTAAGCGCCCCGCGACGCGTTCCAGCACGTAATCGCCAACATTGTGCCCGAGGCGGTCATTGATGAGCTTGAAGCCGTCCAGATCAATGTAAATGACCGCGCAGCTCTCCCCGGATCGCCGGGCCAACTCGAGCTGGGTCGTGCCCAGGTCAAACAGCGAACGGCGGTTGGCGAGGCCCGTCAGCGCGTCCCGAAACGCCCACTCGGCAATTCGCCGCTGGTAGCGTCGCACCTCGGTGACATCGCGCACGATCACCACTGAGGCGGTGATTCGCCCGCGCCAGTCGCGCACCGGGGAGATCTGATACTCCAAGTCGTAATCCTCGCCGTCCAGCGGAATCGTCATGGTTTGAGCGCGGTACAGCGTCAGGGCGGGTTCCAGGTGCGACCAGGATTTCAGCACCGTGGCCGCGCTCTCGCCGGGCACGCTGCCGAGCGGCAGACTGAACTCTGGGCGAGCCGCCGGGTTGGCCCGCACCACGCGGTTTTCAGTGTCAAGCACGATGAACCCATCGCGCAGGTTGTCCACCGCGCCCTCCAGAGCAATCGGCTCCAAGGAGAGCAAACGGTGTCGCAGCAACCCGTTCAAGATCAGCAAACCGCAGACCGCCAGCGCGGCCGGGGTCGGATCGAAGTTGAACACGGGCAGCCACTCGAGTTGACGAATCAGGTTCAACCCGAACGGGATGACAATACTGGCGATCCAAATCCCGAGCTGCAAGCGGTACACCCCGCGATGCTGCGTCCAAGCTCGCATCAGCATGAAGGTTCCCGTCAGCAAAGCCCCGTACGAGTACAGCAGGTGTGCCCCCCACCACGGCCCGGAACTCGAGTTGACGCCTCGAAGCAGCTCTGGGTTAGGGCGGAAATCGGTCAGCACCAGGTTCGTGGTGAACAGCAGCGTTAGCGTCAATACGGGGACGACAAACAACAGTGCCATCAAACCGGGCGTCAACCACTTCGGGTCCAGCGTGACTCTCGTGGAGAAGATCAACCACAGGGGCGGCACGCTGAAGGCTCCGATGTAACTGAGTTTCTGCCACAGGACCTTGCCGTCAAAATCGGAAATCAGCAGTGACACTGCCCCTGCGCTCACCCAGAGGACAATGCAGAGCATCAACAGCATCAGTTCTGTCGCACCACGCAGGTTGCGGAAACGCCACGACACCACGGCAATCGCCCCTGCCAGTACCGCTGTGGTGAAATGAAGTGTCTCGAGCAAGCTGTCCATCAGCCTCCTGTGGTTAGTTCAGGCTAGCACTGCCGGGCAGCGAAGCAAGTGAAATCGCCCATAAAACAGCATCATCCTGAATATCTGTGACAGTTTATGCGTGCGCTTTCAGCGTCTGTGGGGTTTCGCGTCTCCCGGGGTTGCCCTCGAGATTAGGGTATCGCCTTGGGGCAACCGCAAAGCCTGTGTAACGTCTTGAAACTCGATCAGCCAACACTTTTTGCCTTGAAACGAAGTTGGCTCGAGACGAATTCTTGCGCGGCGACGCTCGAGTTCAGGCTAGTTTCTGAGCATTTCATTCCAGCCTCGCACTCGAGATCATTGTGTCGCGCAGCTTGAAAGGAAGATTCTTGATTGTGCAATTGCCCTGGGTATCGCTCTGCGCGTGAGGCGTACCACATCAATTCCTGATAGCCTGCTGCTCGGCGTGACACCAACTCATGCCGAAAGCCAAAATGACCGAACCTAAGATGACCGAACCTGAGATGACCGGAGCCGAACCGATTCAGCCCACTCCGCGCCGCTCGGCGACCCGCAATATCCTGACCGTGATGAGCGGCACGCTGGCAAGTCGTCTGCTGGGTTTGCTGCGCCAGACGCTCTTCAACCGCCTGTTCACGACCGAGGTGACAGACGCCTTCAACGTCGCGTACCGCGTCCCGAACCTGTTCCGCGAACTCTTAGCCGAGGGCGCGCTCACCAGCAGCATCATCCCGGTCTACAAATCCCTGCCACCGGCCGAACGCAAAGCCTACACCTCGAGCCTGACCGGGGCGTTGGCGGCCGTGAACGCCCTAGTGGTCGGGCTGGGAATTTTGCTCGCGCCGTTCGTGATCGGGCTGCGCGTCTCCCAGGGCGGCAGCGTCAACCTGGAACTGACGGTCACGCTCACCAGAATTGTCTGGCCGTTCCTAGCGGGCATTTCCTTCAGCGCCCTGGCGATGGCACTCTTAAACGCCGAGGAACGCTTCGCGGCGACCTCGTTCAGTCCGCTGGCGTTTAGTTTGGTCTCGATTGTTGGTTTCCTGCTGTTTCCGGGAAACGCCGTGGCGCTCGCCTGGATCACCACGCTCGGCGGCTTCGTGCAATTCCTGGTGCAGATCCCTAGCCTGCGCCGCTTCGGGTTGATGCCAGACTTTCGCTTCTTCTGGCACCCGGCGCTCCGGCGCACCTTCGCGCTGATGATCCCGTTCAGCTTCACCACCGGAACTCGAGAATTCCTGACGATTGTGCTGACCACGCTGCTGTCTGGGTTTCCCAAGGGAGCTGTCACCGGGTTCAGCAACGCCGATCAGATTTTCTTGATGGCGCTGGGGCTGTTCGCCGTGTCGCCCGCGCTGGCCGCCTACCCGCGCCTCGCGGAGAACGCGGCCAGCGCCGACTGGGACACCTTCCGGCAGACGACCGCCAGTTACGCCCGGCTGGTGCTGTTCCTGACCGTGCCGGTCGGAGCGCTGCTGTTCGCGCTCGCGCCGAGCGTCGTGACCGCGCTGTACGACTGGGGACGCAACGGTCTGGCGCTGGAGAAGTACACCTACACGCTGCTGGCGCTGCCGCCACTGGCCTTGGCGGTCATCCCCTGGGGACTCAACCAATTCCTGGTGCGAACCCTGTACGTGCAGCAACGCACCCGCGAGGCCATCGCCATCAACGTCGGCGGATTTCTGGTCAACACCGCCGGGTATTTTCTGCTCGCCAAGGCGGGCTTTGTCGCCATGAATTACGCCACGACCGCCACCGGCTTCCTGATCTCCGGTGTGTACCTGTACGTGCTGCACCGCCAGATTCAGCTCAATTACAAGAAATTAGTCGGGCACGCGATCAAGGTCAGCGCCGCCGCGCTGGTCGCCGGACTGATGGCCTATCTACTCTCGAGCCTACTGCCGGGCGGGGTTGATGGGCGGGGCGCGGGGCTGGGTATTCTGCGACTGGCCGTGGCGGGTGGCTTTGGGCTGAGCGTCTACGTGGCGCTGTGCCTGGTCTTCCGGGTGCAGGAAGTCTCAGGTCTGATGCGTCGCTTGCGACGCTGATCTCAGGCTCGAGGTCGGTGGGTCGGTGCGCCCCTACGAGGGTTCATAATGAATGCATCCCAGAAAACCTGGCTCGAGGCTCGTGAATCCAACCGACAGACTGCCCCTCGAGACGTTGCGATCTTCAGATCAGCAGCGCGTGCAGTAGATCAAACGCCAGCAGAAACCCGCCTTGAATCAGCACGCCCAGCCCCGCGCCGCGCCAGGTCGCCTCGGGACGGGTCAACAGGTAAATCCCTCCGGCGATGTACAGCACGTCCAGTCCGGCGTTGATAAAGAGGACGTTCTTCAGGTCTTTCAGCAGCGGTTCCGCCCCCAAGAGTCCCGCCAGCGCGATGCCGCTGTTGATGACGCCCCAGGCTCCGCTCATGCCCCAGAAGCCCTTCTGCGCGTCGTCGGCCGTCAGCCACAATCCAAGAACGCCCGCGCCCGCCCACGGTAGGCTCCAGAGCAATAAGCGGGTCGAAATCTGTCGTCCCGCGTAGCCCTGCTCGAGCGCGCCGAACACCCAATCGGGAGGCGTGGCGGGTTGTAGGGCTGCCCCAATGGTCAGCGTCACGGCGGGCGCGGACAGGAGGGCGACGCTCTGTAATCCGAGGGCAGCGGTGAAATCAGCCGGGGTGAACTCGAGCGCCAGCGCGGGCGAGCCGCCCAGCGCCAGAGCAGCGATCAGACCAAGAAGGCGTTTCATACCTCGAGTCTAGACGCCAGGTTCCAAAAAGATTTGGTGGGTGGTGGCTATCGGTCGCGGCGGAAGACGAAGATATTGCGGCAGAACAGCCCGGCGTCTCGCTCCTGGCAACCTCGAGACAGGTCAGAATCCAGGGCGAAACGCCGCTCGAAAACGTGCAGCAACGCCTCGGGCGGAGTGAAGAAGAAACGCAGGACGACCAGCGCGCCCGGTCTCGAGGCGTGAAAGGCGGCGGCTGATAGACGGTCGGCGTACTCGAGCGGCACGATGTCCAGGATATTGGAGAGCGCGATCAAATCGAAGGGTTCGGCAGCTTCCAGTGCGGTTGCGGCGTCGGCGGTGAGGCAGTGCAAATTAGACAGCGCAGATCGTAAGCGCTCGAGGTGCCGATCAAGCTGACGCAGGTAAAACGGAAATTGTGCCTCCGATCGCGGCAATCGGTCGGGCAGGAAGCTTTGCCACAGGCTCGAGTTCTCGGCGGACGGTGAGCCGGTGAAGGCGGCGCTGATCTGTGATTTCAACTGCGCCGCGAAATCCGCTGGCAACCGCTCGAGGATTGTTTCGCCGTACACCAGTCGCAAGGCCGGGCGTTGCAGCGCCAGCCACAGCGCGAACCGCCAGCGCGCGTTGTCCCAGTGCGCCTTGTAAAACGCGGTCTGTGCGGGCAGGTCCGTGAACGCCAGCATCTTTCGCACGGTCGGCTCAGGGTGAACGAAGACTCGAAACAAACCCATCGCCCGCTCGAGTTGCCGATCCAAACGACCGGATCGGTTCAAGCCGCGACCGAGCGAAGTCTGATGCGCCTCCCAGAACGCTCGAGTCGCCTCTGGCAAGGCTGACCGCACGATCCGGTAGGCTGTGTCCGCATTCTCCAAGAAGGCGCTCACCAGCGTCGTGCCGTGCAAGCGTCGCAGCACCGCTTTTTTCAACTCGAGCAGGTGAATCTGCGCCGGGTTGATGTCGCAGGCGGTGACGCTGACGCTTCCGACTGAGAGCAAATTCAGCGCGGTGCAACCGCCCGAGGCGATCACGAAGGCTCGAGGGTTGGGGCTGAGCTGTCCTAACAACCAGCGCTCCGGGGCGGTGTCCTCGCGCACCTGGGAGAAGATCACGTCCTGACTCAATTCCGCCCGCCCGAGGTTGCCCGCCCGCCAGAAATCCGTCTGTGCCATCTCAGCCTGCGCCATCTCAGCGCCAACGTCCGCGTAAACTGCCCGGTCCGTGCAGCGCGACGGCGAACATGCACAGCAGGAGCGGCAGGTTCTCTGCGATCAGCCCTGCTGGATCGGGAATCGCGCCGCTGAAGAAAATCCCAATCGTGTTCAACGCGATCAGCAACACGATCTGAAACCAGCTCACGAAGCGCGACGCGACCCCGCTCCAAACGCCCAACCCCAGCACCGTTTCACCGACGCCGATCAGTGTCAGCAGGACTCGAGGTGACAGGGCGCTCTGTGGCAAGCCCGCCACGACCGCCAAGTGCTCTGGGTTGACTTGGATGATCTTCTGCCACAAGCCGTTGTACAACCAGATCGCGCCCAGGGTGACCCGCATCGCCAGCAGCAGCATGGAGTTCACCGCGCCCACCCTCGAGCCGCGACCGCCAGATACGAGGCGGTGTACCAGAGCCAGGCGAAGCCGAAGACCACGTGCGCGACCGTCTCGAAGCCGCGCCCCAGCCAGAGCCGCCGATCAAAGACCAAAAACTGCGTGTACAACCGCGCCGCCCAGAAGACCGTCAGCCCGACAGAAACCCAGACCGATAACCTCGAGGGGGTCAGCAAGGCGTCCGGCGCGAACAGGTTCAGGCAACCCATCAGAAAGACTGCGAAGGCCACGAAGAACGTGTGGACGTACATCAGTTGACGGTTCAGCAAGCTGATTCCCGCCAGGTCGCGTTTCCACTCGAAGCGTCGCTCGAAACCCAGATGGATCAGCGCCAACGCGACCTGCGTCAACCCCATGAGGCGAAAATTCAACTCCAACACGTCCATGCGGTTCAATCCTAACGGAAATGCCGAGCGGTCGTTTTCTGTTGGGGCTTGGGAGCAGGGCAGCAGCAACATCGAGCCGGGTGGCCTGCTGTGATCGGCTCGAGGTGACGCACGATCCTGCCCTCAAGTCTGAGTCGTTCCTCGAAGCTCGAGGGCGCGTGAACTTCACGCCTCGAGCCGGTACGCCACGACGAACGGGGTGACGCGTTGCAGCCGCGCAATTCTGAACCCGGTAGCCGCCGCCACGCGCTCCCACTCGGCGGGCGGAAAAAAGTGCAGCGCACCGGGTCCGTACACGGCGAAGTTGGCCGGGTCGCGCCCGTGTTCCAGCAGAATCACAGTTTTGGCCACGCGATGCAATTCCCGGAACAGCGCCTCGCGCCCCTCGGGTTCACGGATTTCGTGGGCAGCGAACAGGGCGAACGCGGCGTCAAAGCTGCCATCCGGGTAGGGGAGGGCATCGAAGCGCACGCTGACGGTGGCGGTGGGAGCCGGGTACGCGGCTCTGGCCCTGGCGATACTCTTTTCGGTATTGAGCGCGGCATCGTAAAAATCAGCCAGCTCGAGGCTCGCGTCTGGGAAGACGCGGTGCAGTTTCAGGCTGGACTCGTCGAAACCGGAGTGAATGTTCAGGATACGTTTCGGCTTGGAACCCAAAAAATCTGGCAGCCACTCGAGCCGGTACATCGGGGTTAAGTCGTAGATGTACCAGGACGCCAGCAGGGATGCCAGCAGCATGTACAGCACGCCTGTCCAACCCAGCCAGCCCAAGAGCAGCAACCAACCTGGGAACGGCAGTACGCTCAGCAGAACCGCGCCGATCAGCAACGCCGCGAGGGCCGCCAGGTAAAAATCCCAGTTGAAACGGATGATGTTCGTGACACCCTGCACGCCGACCCTCTGTTCACCGTTTCGATGCGCCTTCACTCGTCCTCCGCGATGTCGCTGTCAGTCTCGTCTCGAGGGGTAGCCGCTAGCGGCGCACGAATTCCGCGCTCCCAGCGGTACGGCACATCTTCGATCAGGAACGCGCTCGAGAGGATTGGGGTCGCGCCCTGGAACTGTGCACCGGTCACGAAGGCGCTCTCTAAGACCTGAACGCCCACGGCTTTCGGGTCCCAACGCGAGCGCACGCCCTTGACGCGAATCACGCTCTGCGTTTCCGGCTCGTAATCAAACGTGAACGGCAGCGGCCCCGCGAAGCGCCGCGCCTCTTCGAGCGTGCTGAAGACGCTACCCGCAGGCAATTCAGCCGTGCCGCCTCTGTCCACGATCACGTGCAAGTCTGCCGCGCCGCCCTCATCTGAGCGCACCTGCACCTCGAGCCGCGCTGAGGTTTCGATCATGCCGACCTTGGCTCGGTGGTAGCGGTAATGCGTCAGCAGATTTCCGCTGAGCGCCATAAACGCCCGGTCGGTGTCAGACCGCAAGATACGCAGTCCGCGCAGGTGACGCCCTTCCGGGGTCCTGTACCGGGCGAAGATGCGGTACCCCGTGAGAAAGAAATCCTGTCCGAATAGGGGCGGCAGGAACGCTGGGCGCAAGCCCTGGGTTTGCACCAGTGCCGCCGCCACGAAGCCGAACTCGCCGAAACTGTCCAACGTCAAACCCGGTGGCAACAGCCGCTCGAGGGTGGCTCTCGGGAGGGCGTAAGTCAGCACAAGGGAAAACTGGAAATGCGCTACGACCGGAAACGGATGACGCTTCAGTGCGTACAAGACGCTCACAGGATCACTGTAAACCGAAACCGTGGGGACAATCGCGCCGCTCGAGGATTCAGACGCCCTCAAAGCCGCTCGAGAAGCTGACCCTGCAACTCCAAAAAACTTCGGACTCGAGTCAGCCCTGCGCCGGTGAACTGCTCGTTCCACGGTTCCGCCATCAGGTAACAGTGGCTGACGCCCGCCGCCTTGGCCGCGCCGACATCGGCGCTTGTGTCCCCGACCATGACGGCGTTCAGCGTCGGAATGTTCAACCCGGAGAGCGCCTGCCAGAGCATCTCCGGCGCGGGTTTCATCGGCGCGTCGTCCCGCGTCAGGATCAGATCGAAGTGCAAGTCGTACTTCTCTGTCACGACCTGAGCGCTCTCTGAACTGTTGTTCGTGACGAGCGCTAGCTTCGCACCCGCGTCGCGCAGCGCCCGCAAAACCTGAGGCACGCCGACCCGCAGGAGGCTGTGCTGGGCCAGCGTGGACTCGAGTTTGATGAAGCCGTCGTAGGCGTCCTGAGGCAACTTGGAGAGGTTTGGCACGACGAGTTGCTCCGGCGGGATGCCCCAGCGCGCCTTGAATTCCAGCAGGCTACTGTGTTCCTCGGGAGCCAGGATCGTGCCGTCCATGTCGAACAGAACGGCTCGCAGCTTAGCCTTCAACACGGTGACCCGCTTTCTGGAGCGCCGCCAGTGAAACCTCGAGTTGCGCGGCTTTCACCAGCACGTAATCGGTATCGAAGGTGGACACGGCGAAGATGCCCACGCCTGCGTCGCGGAGCGGCTCGAGGACGCTTGTTAGAATGCCCGTGAGGGCAAAATCAAACGGACCGATCAGCTTCAGGCACGCCCAGCCTGCCTCGAGCTTTCCCTGACCGGAGTCGGCCTGGCTCGAGTCGCAGACGATGCTCAGTTCATCTTCGTTGCGGGTGAGGCTGGTGAACGCACCGCGCCAGGCCCAGTCGGGCACGGGCGAATCTGGGGGCAGGCGACAAACGGCGAAACTGCCAGGAACGATGGAAAGCCTCAGACTCATCGCTAGCAGATTAACTCGAGCCGGAAAGGTTGAGCGCGAGATGCCCCGTGACACCTCGAATCATGCCGAGCCCCACGTCCCACAACCAGTCCCCAACTCGAGAAGTCAGCCTCAGGCATTGCCCCGCAGCAGCACGTCCAGAATCACGCTCGCCAGCATCGTCAGCGCCAACCACGAGTTGGCGTTGAAAAACGCCTCGTTGACTCGAGCCAGATCGTTCGGGTTGACGATTCGGTGTTCGTACAGCAGGATGCCGCCCATAGTCGCCACGCCGACGAAGAAAATCCAGTGACTGCCCGCGACGATGCCGACCAGCACCAGCAGCCCCCACATGATCGCGTGGGCGTAGCGGGCGATCTGCAAGGCTTTCGGGATGCCGAAGCGCTGTGGGATGCTGTTCAGTCCGTTCGCGCGGTCGAAGTCGTAATCCTGCGTGGCGTAGATGACATCCAGCCCGATCATCCAGAAGATCACCACCAACCACAACAGCCAGGCGGTCGCGTCGAAACGCCCGGTGATGGCAATGTAGCCTCCGGCGGCCGCCGCGCCGTCGGTGATCCCCAGCCAGACGTGGCACAGCCAAGTGACGCGTTTCGTATACGGGTAGAGCACTAAAAAAACCACCGCGACGGGCAGCAGTGCCAGGCAGAGCGGGTTGAGTTGCGCCGCCGCGAAGGTCAAAACCGCCAGCGAAATCACGGCCAGCAGCACCCCCTCGAGCGGCTTGACGGCTCCCCTGGGCACGTGGCGCATACTGGTGCGCGGGTTCCGGGCATCCGCGGCTGCGTCTATCACACGGTTCAAAGCCATCGCGCTGGTTCGCGCCCCGGCCATCGCCAACGAAATCCAAAAGACTGTCAGAAAGCCCGGCCACCAGACGCCCAGTTCGCGCTGTGAAGCCAGGAACATGCCCGCGTACGCGAACGGCAAGGCAAAAATCGTGTGTTCAAACTTGACCAGCTCCAGGTACGTCTTGGCTCGCTCGAGGGGCTTGGAGAAGGCACTCACGATCAGAATCTACACCCGATGAGACCAATGAGACGGGACACTGGACTACCGCTCACGACCTCTCGAGCATCACGTCTTGAGGTGGTTGTCCTGCGCTCGATCGCTCAGGTCTCGCCCAGGTCTCAAAGACACAGGCGTAAGCTCAGGCTGTGCGCTGGACATCTATCACGACCGCTCTCATCAAAATGTCCAATAACTTCCTAGACTTCAGAGGTGCAACCACGGCGTTCCCTGATCGCCCTGCTCGGGGTGTTCGTTTTCTCGAGCCTCGGTGCGTTCGTGCCGCTCCGAGCGGCCGAGACCGCTCCGGCGCAACAGCTTTTCGATACCAGCCTGGAACTGCTGAGCGCCAACTATCACGGGTACGCCCGGTTCGACCCTGAGGCGCTGAGGGCGACCTTTCAGCCGCGCCTGCTGGGGGCTTGCCGCGGCCAGGAAGCTTGCGATGCCGAAACCGGCGGCGAGGTCGTGACGCAGATGATCGCCAGCCTGCGCGACCCCCACACCTACCGATTGACCCCGCAGCAGACCCGTGCCAGAGACCTCGAGTTCAGTGGCGGCGGCGGGTTGAGTCTCGGGTTGAAACTGGCGGCCGTGCCAGACGCTCCGGCGCTGGTGATCGTCAGGGTGCTTCAGGGCGGCGCGGCCGACAGTGTGGAGCTGAAGCGCGGCGATCTGATCTGGGCATTGAACGGACAGCCGCTCTCCAGTTTCAGCTCATCGCAGGCCGCCCTGGACGCGATTCAGAGCTTAGAGACGGCCGGTGCGCCGTTGCAGCTTTCGATTGGGCGCGGCAAGGCGCGGCTCGAGGTGGTCGTCAAACCCGCGCCCAGCGGCGTCTGGTTGCCGCAACTGGAAACTCGAGGCGATGCTGGCATCATCAGTTTTTTCCAGTTCAAAACCAGCGGCGCGGTCGCGGCACGGGTGCATCAACTCGTGCTGCAAGCGCAACACCAGGGCGTGAAATCACTAGTGCTGGACGTGCGCGATTGCCAGGGCGGATTGGTCACGGAGATGCTCGGCGCGGTTGGGGCTTTTATGGATCACCCGGTTTTGGTGGACGAATTCAAGACCGGGCAGGTGCGGTTTGAATTCCAGCAGGGCAGTTTCGTGCAGACCGACGCCGATGGGCAACGCTACGAAACGCCTATGATCTCCCCGGCCGCCCACTGGACCGGGCGCTTGACGGTGCTGACCAACCGTGCCGCCAAGAGCGCCCCGGAGTACCTGGCGTTCATGCTGCAACGCCAGGCGGGGGCCACGGTGATCGGCGAACCGACCCTGGGGGCGCTCAACACCAGCAACAGCTTCTTTTCCTTGCCCGATAACTCGAGCCTGGCAATCACATTGGGACGCAGTCTGTTCGTGGACGGCAGACCATACCCGGAACGGGTCACGCCGGACGTGGCCGTAACCGACGACATCACCGATCTGGCCACCGGGCGCGACGCACCGCTCGAGGTGGCGTTGCGAGGAACGGTCAGCCCAGGCTCAACCCGCTGAGCCTTCTCAGGAAATTGGTCTTGGCTCGCTCGAGGTACCGGGGAAACTGTCAGGCTGATAACGACCTGTCTCGAGACGGGGTTTCACCAAGTGCCTGTCAAATTTTTCTGCGAATAACCCAGCCGCTTCGAGATCTGGATTGGCGTCCTTGTAAGTCTGGGCAGTTCAACCGCTGCGATTCCTCGAGACCTGGTACGCGCAACGGCTCGGACCCGCTCGCCTCATCAAGGGTTCAACCGTTTGCGTTCATCGGATCAGCTCAGCCTGAGCGACGGTCACTGACCGTCGCTTCGAGCGGCTTGACCCAGAAGGTCATGGGTTTCAAGCTTTCCCGGTCCTCGCCAATTTCGCGCCAGGAAAAAGCTGTTTGCAGATCCTCGCGTTTCTCGTATCCCCTGGACTGCCAGAAACCGTCCAGCGTCCGGTAATCCTCACCTCGAGCCGGGTGATTCGCGGGGCGTTGCACCGCGCAGAAGCTGCTGAAGCGGTAACCGCCGAGCCGACGGGCGTGATTCTCTCTGGCATCAAAGAACGCGTGTCCCAACCCGCGCCCTCGGTACTCTGGGAGGAGCACGCTCTCCGCCAAGTAAAAGACTTGCTCTAACGCAAAACCCGCCCTCAGAAACGGCTCCTGCACCTCTGAGGTTTCGGCGATCATTGGCAGGGCGCTCGAGGCTCCGACGACGCGGTCCCCGTCCGAGGCGACCACGACCAGACTGTCCGGGCAGGCCAGATACGTTTTCAGGTATTCGGCTTCAAATTCCAGACTGCCATCGTACAGGTACGGGTACTCGCGGAAAACGGCGATTCGTAAGCGCGCCAGATCGGGAATCACGGCTGCGATCTCCGCGCCGATCAGTTCCTTCACCGCCAGCTCGCGGGTCATGCGATCTGCGCCAACCAGTCCTGCAAGTTGTAGTAATTCGTGACTCGAGCAATCATGCCGTCTCGCACCTCGAAGAACGCGCCTCCGGGCAGGCGGTAGGTCTGACCGTGCGCCTCTGGCAAGCCACTGTCCGTCGCCAGGTACCTGCCGCTGACCACGTACTCGGCCGCTGCCCTCGAGCCGTCGGCATTGACCATGACCGTCAGTGGCTCAATCTGTTCGCGGTACGAGCGGTTCATGCGTTCCAGAAAGGCCCTGAATTTCTCCTGGCCGACCTCGCGCCCGGACTCGTTCAAGTCGTGCGCCACGTCGTGACTCAGTAAGCTGAGCATACCGTCCCAATCGGCGACGTTGAAGCGTGCGTAATAGTTTGCGATCAGCTCAGTCGTAGTCATAAACGCCGAAATCATATCTCACGACGCTCAAACCTCGAGGTGGTTCTGATTGGCAGTAGAAAACGAACGAACCGCTGTCCGACTGTTGTTGCTCGCCCCCAGTTCCAGGCTGGTTTTAGACGCGGTTCTGTTGTCGTGATGCCCAATTCGACAGGATCAGTCGTCACTCGAGCCAGAAGTTTTGCGAAGGCTGCTGTATTCATCATTCATCGGGGAGATTACTAGCGAATTCCAACTTATCGCTCCAACACAGCCTATAAAAGGCGTGTCTCACCTAAAATTGATCTTGGGTCTAGACTGGCTTTCAGTATGACCAAACAGTCTTCTAAACTCCCGAAGCCTGACCGGTACTTTGAGCGCCAACTCGCCACCGCGATGAGTGGTCAGGCACAACCGCTGGAACCGCAAACCCGTGAACGTATGGAGGTGCGTTTTCAGCATCACTTTGGGGATGTCATGGTCTACAGCGACGCCCCCGACACCCTGGATGCCAGGGCGCTCGCCTACGGCAATCGTCTGGCGTTTTCGGCCGGGCAGTACGCGCCGGGAACCCCGGCCGGGGATCACCTGATCGCGCACGAGCTGGCGCACGTCGTCCAGTCGGGTGTGCCGTCAGGCGATGAGTCCGCTCAGGGCGTACGACTCTCGGAACCAAACGAAGCCCTGGAAGGCGAGGCGCAACGAGCGGCCAATACCGTCACCCATCGGGCCGCACCCGTCGCAGGACTCACCTCGAGCAGCGCTGGTGTCATCAGTCGTAGCGTTTGGGATTGGATTCCCGGCATGGGCGGGTTCAGCGATTCACCCGCGCAGCAACTCGAGGAGGCTCCGGGGGACGGTGTTCAGGCTGGGCCGTACTTTTACGGCAACCAGAAGGACAATGGGTATAACTTCGGGCTTGGTCAGGGGCACGCTCAGACTTCCACTCAGGGCGATGGCCTCCTGGTAGACGGAGATCACGGTCAGGCGAGTGCCTCTTACGACAACGCGAAGCTAGACGGTCACATCGGAGGTTGGAGTTCAACCCGACCCGATGGCACGACCGAGGAAAACATTGGCTTTCAACTCGGTGGGAAATCCCCGTCGGTGCAGGGTAGTGCCGCCTGGAACACGGTCGGACCAGACGGCAAGCCCGGTCCCGGCGCGTACGTTCACGGTGATGCCTCCGGGCCAGCCTTCGATGTCAGCAGTTACGCCGGGGAGAGCGGTTTTGGGTTCGGTGCCCAAGCCAGCGTCGGCGGGTTCAATGTCGGCGGTGGGACCACTGGGACTGACGTGGACGAGTACGGCAAATTTGGCCTGTCAGAGGGGATGGGTGCCGCCGTTCGTGGTTCCTGGGGGGACACGGATCACGACGGTTTCCGCGAGTACGGCGGCGGCATTGACATCGGGCCAGTGTCATTGGACATGAGAACCGAAGATCCGCTTCGCGCCGGGGCCCGGATGCTCGGCAACTCGTTCATTCCAGGCGTGGGTTTTCTGGCAGACCAAGTTATTGACGAAGGGAATTTCACGGAACGAACCGCCAACCGAGTCGGCTTGACCACACAGTACGCCGATCTCGGAACCACCGCCGATGTCATCGCGGATGTCGCTGGCGGGGCTTACGATTACGCCGCAGATGGCGTTACGAGCGCCGGGCAAGGTATCAGCAACGCCGCTGGAACTGTTTCCGATGCCGCCGGTAAAGCCTGGGATGCCCTGCCTAGCCTCCCCGAGTTTGAGTGGTAACCCCTGTACAAATCTGGCCACGCACCGCTCGAGCCAGAACCGTCCAGGCTTAAAGGGGCGGTATGGACATCAAGGTTTTTCCACGATCAACCCAGCGGCACTGAGGTCGGCGTAAATCCTGGACGCATCGGTGCGGACCTGTTCGGGGTTGGCATCGCCGTATTTCTTTAGCACCGCCGCCACGCCTGCCTCGAAATCGCCGCGCTTCCAGGCGTTCCACATCAGCACCGCCGCACCGCTCAGCCGATGCGATTCCTTGTGACCGGGCAGGCGCAACAGCAGCGCCGTTCCGCTGTCATCGTCCGGGGTTTCAATCGTGTTGGCGGAGGCGCGCTTCATGGGGTTAGCCTACAGGGTGTTGCTAAGCCTCTAAACGGTCTCAAGGTTTACTTCTTCAAGTAATACGAACTGCCAATGTAAATCAGGCTCGTGACATCAGCCTTGTCACCCGCCAGGCAGAACGACCGCCTGAGAATTTTACCGTCCGGGAAGCGTAATTCTAGATTGTAGCCGCTGATCTTATAGACGCCCTTTTTGGTGGCGGCGGTAGAGCTGACGGCGACATTGGCGGACTCCCCGGTGTAATCGTTGCCGCTCGAGCTGCCCGCGCCCCTGTCAAATTCAAAGCTGCCGTCCGGCTTGAAAGTGTAGCCGCTGTACGCGGCGATGCTGGTGTTGCCGCCGTAGGCCGTGTTGCCGCCACCGGACAGGCTCTCGAAGTAACCATTGAGAGGTTGCTGACCTGAGCCTGGTTTGGTTTCGGTCAAGTCCTCCGTGTCTGGTTTGCCGTCTGAATCCTCGTTCCAGCGAATCACGAACTTCTTAGCCTGGCGCGTCCAGCTTCCCCACTTTTGCGGTTCGTCCCGCTTGGAGAGGGCGGCGTTGAAGCTATTCGGTGCGAGCACCGGATCGTTGTAGATGGAGCCGTCCTTCAGCAGTAACCAGGGTTCGTACGCGATATAAAAGTAGCCACCGACCCCGGCCCGCGAGGTTTGATGCAGGTAGATCCCGTAAATCTGCGCGTCCTTCAATCCCGCGCCGGGATTCACCTGAAAGGTTTCCGGCGGCAGAGCCTTGCGCTGTAAACCCAGGGTAGCATCCAGCGTCGAGGTTTTCAGACCCGCCAGACTGGGCACGATCTGGCAATCCTTGAAATCGAGGAACACATCGTACCTGACGAATTCTCCAAGAACTGTGAAGGGCTTCCCGCCGCTTTTCTTGCCGGGGAAATCCTCGTTTTCGTCGCGGAAATTGTCGCAGTTGACATCGCGTTCGCTGGTGAACTTGGCGTTTTGAAACTCGAGCCAGCGCCCATCGTCGTTCAGGGTTCCGGTCACGTAAATCCGCTTGCCGAGCGCTCTGATCGCGTTCTCGCCAGCCTTTTTCTTGGCGGAACCGTCACCGTTCGTTTTGCGCCTCGCGGCCTCGAACACCGCGTTGAGCTGCGCGACGTTGTAGACCACGCCCTTTTGACTCGAGCCAACGGCCGGGTTGGGTGTCGGCGGGCTGACGGGCACGGGTTTGGTAGTTGGCGGTCCGGGAACCAGAGCCGAGCCGCCCGGCAGTTGAGCGTCCAAGAGTTGCAGCTCCGCCGGGTACAGGTCCCGCAGGTTGAAGTTCTTGGCGAGGTCAGCCTCGAAGCCCTGGCACTCCTGGGTCGGGTTCTTGACGCCGCCGTCCAGTTGTGTGAACAGTTTCTGCCGCGACTCCATCAGCGAGGCCGCCACGCCCGCCTTGCGGTTGGCATCCATGACGCTCTCGAATTCGCGCTCCACAGCCTCGAGGCGGTACTGGGCGCGCCACCCGGTCAGTGCTTTGGCGGTGATGCTCTGCGTTTCCGGGGCGCGGGCATCGCACCAGTCTTTGACATACTGGGCCGTCTTGCCCGCAGCGTAGACCGTAGCGAGTGCTTTCAAGTAATTCGGGTCCGTCTGAGCGCGAACCGTCAAGCCGAGGGCGGTCAAGACGGCGATGAGGGCGACGACAATAGTTTGGCGGTTCATGCGACCTCCGACTGATTCTGGCGCGTTCAACTGGATTGAGGCAATTTGAGAACTTTCCTGAGCAGAGCAGCTTTGAGACGGGGCGACTGTAATCAGTGCGTGAATCAACTAGATGTAGCTTTGGCGTTTAGCGTGGCTCGAGTCTCGCGGCTCTCGAGAGCGGTTGGCAGAACTCGAGCTTGAAGTGAGGGTGGGGGCTAGAAGATAAGGCTGACATGCCGGTGGATTGGTAGTTCTCAGTTGGGGTAACGCAAGGCAAGGTTGCTGAGACGTTATGCTTCGCTTGCCGCTCACAGCCTAGAACCCTCGTGTCAAAACCCGATGAGGAGGGGCGACTCGAGCGGCCCGGATCGCACAGTGATCGCCCTGTCAACGCTTGCAGGCCCGTAATAGACTGACCCCCATGAATCGCAGCGCAGGTGTGGCCCAACTCGAGGCGTCGTCTCGGGCGGAACCTTTCGATTTCCTGGTCGTCGGTGGCGGCGCGACCGGGTTGGGCGCGGCCGTGGAGGCCGCCGCGCGCGGGCATCGTGTCGCGCTGGTGGACGGTCACGATTTCGCCAAGGGAACCAGCAGCCGCAGCACCAAACTGGTTCACGGCGGCGTGCGCTATCTTGCCCAGGGGAATATCGGTTTGGTGCGCGAAGCCCTCCGGGAACGCGGTCGGTTGCGCCGCAACGCCGCCCATCTGGTGCGCGACCTCGAGTTCGTGGTTCCCGCCTACGACTGGTGGGCCGGACCGTATTACGGCATTGGTTTGAAGCTTTACGACGTGTTGGCGGGAAAACTAGGACTGGGCAGCAGTAAGCTGATCTCCAAACAAAATGCCATCGAACGCGTCCCGACCCTCGAGCCAGAGGGATTGCAAGGCGGCGTGGTTTATTTTGATGGGCAGTTTGACGATGCCCGGCTAGCGATCACCCTGGCGCAGACCGCCTGCGACCGGGGCGCGGCCCTGGTCAATTACGCTCCGGTGATCCGGCTGCTTCACGAGGCTGATCGCGTTCGCGGCGCGGTCGTGCGTGACGGTGAAACCGGCCGTGAAATCGAGGTTCACGCCAGAGCCGTCATCAACGCGACCGGCGTCTTCGCCGACGCGGTGCGGCAGATGGATGACCCGGATGCCAAGAACGTGCTCTCCCCGAGCCAGGGTGTCCACCTGGTGTTGCCGTTCGAGTTTCTGCCCGGCACGAACGCCCTGATGGTTCCGAGGACTGACGATGGGCGCGTGCTGTTCGTCGTGCCCTGGCACGGCCGCGCGATCGTCGGGACAACCGACACGAGCGTGCCGAAGCCGGAGTATGAACCCAAGCCGCTCGAGGAGGAACTGCATTTTCTCCTTCAGCACGCAGCCCGCTACCTGACGCGAGACCCGAAGCCGGAGGAGGTGCTGGCCGTCTACGCGGGGCTGCGTCCACTGGTGAAGCACGGCGACGACGGCAATACGGCGGCGCTGTCGCGCGATCACACGATTCTGGTGTCTCGCACTGGGTTGGTCACAATTGTCGGGGGCAAGTGGACGACGTACCGCAAGATGGGCGAGGATGTCATAGACAAGGCCGCGCCGATTGCCGGTCTCGAGGTGCTGGCCTCGCCAACCACGGAAATGCGTCTGCACGGTGCGCCGGAACTGGCAGATGCCCCAGATCAGCCTGCGGGAACGGTCGCCGAGAGTCTCAGCCTGTACGGTTCCGACGCCGTGAAGGTGCGCGCCCTGGGGGACGCCAACCCGGACTTGGCAGCCACGATTCACCCGAAACTGCCGTACCTGCGTGCCGAAATCGTTTACGCGGTGCGCGAGGAAATGTCGCGCACCCTGGAGGATGCCCTGGCGCGCCGCACGCGGGCGCTGCTGCTGGACGCCCGTTCCGCGCTGGAAGCCGCCCCCGAAGTGGCGAAACTGATGGCCCAGGAACTCGGGCGCGACGAGAGTTGGGTCACGACGCAACTCGAGGCGTTCACCGAGCGGGCCAGGGGAAGCCTGCTGGGGTGAGTGCAAAAATCAGGTTTCGATAAGCCGAAACCGTTTACAATGGAACCACCAGAGACCGCAGTCTCACCCAATCACTATGAAGATTCGTCGCGCCAGCAAAACTGATCTGCCCGCCATCGCTCGGGTCCATCTCGAGTGCTGGCGGGCCATGTACGTGACGCTGATCCCAGAAACCGTTTTCGAGGCACTGGAACCCAAACGTGACGAGCGCTGGACGCATTTTCTGGAAGGTCCGCAGTTTGGGGACGAGATTGCCATCGTGGCGGAGAACAACAACGGGAAAGTCATCGGGTTCGTTCACGCCGGTCCAGAGTGGAGCGGTCACCCGACGATCGAGGCCGAACTGTACGGCCTGTACGTCGTCCCGGAACACCAGGGGCGCGGCGTCGGTAAGAAGCTGCTGTTGTCGGCCGCCAGCGCTCTCGTGAAGCAGGGCACGAACTCCATGCTGGTGCGGGTTCGTAGCGGCAACCCGACCCCTCGGGTGTACCACGCGCTCGGTGCGGAGAATCTGGGCTTACAGACGATCAGCGTTGGTGACGCCAAGGTTCAGGAGATTGCCTACGGCTGGCAGAGCCTGCGGGCGCTTTTAGAACGCGAGAAAGAAAGCAAGAGCTGAACCCAGCCCGACCTCGAGCCACCAACCTTATTGATTCGCGTCGCCCGAGCTGAAGGCTGGTCTGTGTCCCAGACGGCTTTCTCGAGATAAATTTGTTGGATCGAACACGCTCGGATCGGTAGAGCCTCAAGGCGATTTCGTGAACATGCGCCGGATCAGCCACTCGCCCGCTTCGGTTTTCAGCCAGTCTGCCTGGAACGATCCCGAAACCTCGAGCAGGTTACCGTCGGGTGCTTTGACCTTCTGATGGTACGACCCAGTTTGCTTGGCGGTGTTCCCGGTTACGGTCGTGCTGGAAGGCGTGGTGCTGTTCTCCAAGATCTCGTACCCGGCGAAGCTGGCGTACAACCGCTCGAGGGCGTCCCGACCACGGACGGCGGGCTGCCCCTCGTGCTGGGTTTCGCCGTCCGTGGTGAACATCGCGGCGATGCCCTTGGCATCCAGAACCTTGACGAGTTGGTCGTATCGCGTCAATCTCGCTTCGACTTGCGTGACATCGGCGTCGGCTGTTTGCGTCACTTGCGCTCCTCCGTGGCTGAGCCATGCCAACACGATCAGACCGACCAGACCGGCGTAAAACCGTCGCGTCATGTACCCCTCCGTTGCTGCTTTCATCAAAAGTCTAGCGGTTAAGGTAGGCAGCATTGAGGCAAGCCCGTGACAGGAAGGTGGCCAGAGTGATTGAGCGGCTTGAGATTAGCTCGAGGTTTATCAGCGCCCGAGACTGCAAATCTGATTTCTGACCGCGCGGCTCGAGTTATCTCATCCGTTCGCGCTAAACTGCCCCTCATGCGTTTGTCACACGCCTTACCGCTGCTGGCCCTGCTCGTCGTCGGTTGCGGCAATCAGACGCCCTCGCAGGGCGAGGTGCTAACCTTCATCACGCGCTCCCTGTCTGTGGCCTACACCGGAGAGCAGTACGCCGAGGAAATCCGCTTGACCAGCGGCACGCGTCCGTACAACGTCAAGCTTTTGAAGGGCGGTCTGCCGCCCGGTCTGAGCTTGCAGAACCGCACGATCACCGGCGTGGTCACGGCTGACTTGAAAGATCAGGAGCGCAAGGTCTACGACTTCACCTTGGAGGCGGGCGACGCGAACCTGTCCAACAAGGTCCAGGATTTCAAGCTCGAGGTGCGCCGCTTACCACCACCTAGCCTGGAATGGCAACCCGCGCAAACTGAGGTCAAAACGGAGACTCGAGTGCCGCTGGTGTTGAAGGTCCCGAAGAACGTGGTTAGCCTGCGCCTGTTCATCCCAATCCCGGACGGGTTCAGCTTTAAGAAACTCGAGGCGGGACTGGGTCGGGCGGTCTTCGTGTACAAACTGCAAAAGAACGTCTTGCGGGTGGACGCCGGGATCGTGGAACGCCTCAACACCGTCAAGGACCAAACGGTCTTGTACTTGACGCTCAGTGTGGACGGCAGCCGCAAGCTGACTGGCAAAATCGGGTACGAGTTACGGAACGCGGGCAAGATCATCGCCGCCGATAAGCTCGAGACTGCCAAGCCCGCCACTCCAGCGAGTCCGACAACGCCTCCGACCGCACCGCCGCCGATAACACCGCCTCCAGTAACGCCGCCCACGACCCCAGCGAGTCCACCTCCCGCCGCGCCTCCGGCAAATCCGCCCGTTTCTCCGCCAGCGCCCCCGGCTGCACCTCCTCCGGGAGGCACGAAGTGAAACGCCTCGTCTGGTTGCTAGCCCTGGTTTCAGGTGTGGCGCTCGCCACGACCTATCAGAAACTGAGCTTGGAACAACAGGTGGAAAAAGCAGAGATCATCGTGCGTGGCACGATCAAAACGCTCACCACGGAAACTCGAGCCGGGCGGCCGTGGACGGTCTACACCGTGGACGTGAAGGGCTATCTGCGCGGCGAGAGCACCGGTTTGCCGAAACGCGGCGATGCGCCGAGCTTCGCGGTGCTGGGTGCCGACAAGCTGCGCTTGGAGGGTGCGCCGAGCTTCAAGGCGGGCGAGGACTGGGTACTGCTGCTGTACGCCAAAGCCTACGACAGTCCAGTCGTTGGCTTTCGTCAGGGCGCGTATCGGATTGAGAACACTCGAGTCTTGGACGTGGACGGAAAACCGGTCACGCTCACCCAAGATGGGAAGACGGTCGAAGCCACCCAGACAAGCTTTTTAAAGCGGCTCGAGGACTTGATCGGAGGGCAGAAATGAAATTTCGATCGCTGTCCCTCTTAGCCGTCTCGAGTCTGGCGCTGGCGGCTCCGGTCGCCTACTTTGTGGTGAAAGACGGTGCGCCGGACACCTTCGAGCGCCAAGTGGACGAGGCCTACAGCGCCTGGAAGAACGTGCCCGCCACGACGCTGAACGTCTCCAAAGCCCAGGATGCCAACACGCGCTACGTCTGGGGCGGCGGCAAAGAGCTGGAGTTCAACCCGGATGCCGCCACCCGTACCCTGGTGACGCAGGACGGCACGAAAACCAGCTTGGAAGTCCAAGTCAACCCGGATCAACCCGTGGACCTGCCGAGCGCCCTGTTGGTGGAAGCCGGTCTGCGGCTGGGATTGGCGCTGGATGCCTCCATCAGCGGAAAGCGCAGCATCACCGACGCCGACATCAAGCTCCTCCGCGCCCAGTACAGCCCGAACGGGGATCTGAACGGCGATGGCAAGGTCAACGTGGACGACCTCGAGCTATTCGCCGCGCAATTCGGCAAGAACGCCCAGGGTGCGAACGCCAGGGTGGTCGGAGATTTTAACGGCGACGGCGCGGTCAACAACGCCGACTTGGAGATTCTGCGTGCCAGTTACGATTTCGGTGGCGACGTGGAAGTGCCGAAACCTCCGGCCGCGACCCCGACCCCCCCGCCGCCCGCCGCACCGGGAACCCCACCAGCCCCGACGCCACCAACGACACCGCCCACCACGCCTCCCGCTTCGCCGCCTGTGACGCCTCCAGTGACTCCGCCGGTAGCCCCGCCCGCCACACCCCCAGCTTCACCGCCCCCACCGTCTAGCCCGTGACTCGAGCCGACAAACGCCGTGACCGACAGCCCTCGCTGGGGTCGGATCGGTCGCTGACACCTCAACCCTCGTGCCGTGTAGAATGGGGTTTGTGAACGCGCTCGAGGTGCTAGACACGATCCAGACGATGGACTTGGAGTTGGACAAACTCCGACTCGACGAAAACGACATCCCCGTGGATTTACGCTTCGCCCGCGAGGAAAAGCACCGACTCGAGGCAGACCTCGAGGGGCTGTTGGTGACGCGCAACGCGACCCGCAAGGTACTGAACGAGGCGGATCTGGAACTGAAAGACCTGACCGCCAAGCGCGACCGTTCCCGGCACGATCAATCCTCGGCCGCCAGCGCCAAGGAGCAAAGCCAGTACGAGAGCGTCATCTTGCAATTGAGCGGGCGCATCGAAGAGCTGGAAAACGACTCCCTGCCGCTCGTGGACAAGCTGGACGGGTTGAGCGCTCAGGTCGCGGCGCTGGAATCCTCCCTGCGCGATCTCGAGCCGCAGTTGAAGCAGTTAGAAGGGCTGGACGAGCATCGAATCAAGGCGCTCCGCGAAAACTACGACGAGCGGCTCTGGGCCCGCAATAACCTCTCCGAGCAGGTGGAGGAGAAGCTGCTCCGGGAGTACGATTCGGTGCGGCGCGCCAAGAAGGGGTTGGGCTTCGTGCATATCCTGCCCGGCAACAAGTGCGGCGGTTGCAAGATGCAGCTCCCGGTCAACATCGTGCAGCGCGTCAAGGCCGGGCAGCTTCCGGTCAAATGCCCGTCCTGCGGGCGCATCCTCGCGCCCGCCGCAGCTTAGCTCAGATGCGCCCCGAAACTCGCACCGGGCTTCACGTTGAGATTCGTACCGCCAAGAAGCGCGACCTCGAGGCGCTATTTCAGATCTGCCTGTCCTGGGAGGGCGCACCCGCCGCTCGCGATCCTGGGCTGCTGCGCGAACTCTTGGAGCAGGCGCTCGGCGATGACGACAGCACGATCTATTTGGCGCTGGACGGCGATCACAGCCTGGGCTTCGCCCACGTGACCTTTCAGGCGCGTCCGGTGCGATTAGGTTGGCGGGCCACGATCGAGGAGCTGCACACCCGGCCGGGACTCGAGGGGCAGTTGGAGGAGCCGCTGTTGGCCGCGATCGTGCGCGAGTGCCGCGAGCGAGGCGACGTGATCGCGCTGTACCTGCTGACCCAGCCGGACCTGGAACCGCGCCAGGTGCAGTTTTACGAGTCGCTGGGTTTCGTGGAGCGCGGGCGCGACGTGCTGATCTGGTCGGGCGACCTGCTGGCGTGATGCTAAAATTCTGGCACTGAAAATCTTAGCGCCACTCGTACTGGCTTGAGCCAGTAGCGCGACGGTTCATCACCCACGACCGCACCGAGAACGAAAACTGATGCCTGACGACGCCCCCACCCAACTCTGGAAACCTCGAGTGCCGCTGCCTCTTTCTCCCAGGGGCTTCGTGGAATTGGAACGCTACTCCAGCCTGAAACGCCTCTGGGATCTGCTCGAGGGTTTGCACCGTCAGGGCTACGAGTTGCGCGTCCCAAAGCGCGTCTCGGCCGAGCAGTGTCGCCGCGAGGTGCTGGGCCTGTCGCGCGGCGGCGCGGGCGGGCTGTTGGACGCGGCGGCCTTGATCGCTAAGCTCGGCGAGGACGAGGACGCGATTCTGGATGCCTTCAGCCTGGAACCGGAAGCGCTGAGAGCCGTCAATCGGCTTTTGGAAGGTGACAAGGCGGAACTGGTGGCGCTGCTGAACCGCGATTACCGCCTGGAATTCCAGATTCAACTCTGCTTCACCGCTCGCCGTCAGCTCATGCTGAAAGCCGACGCGAGCTTCGAGACGCTGCCCGACGTACTGCCCGTTTTTCCAGTGAGTTGGACGCTGAAACCGGTGCGCTGGCGACGCGACGATTACCGCCAGCTTCTCGAGCGGGCGGGGGCGGGAACCTTGTTGCCGTGATCGGATGGCTGAGTTTGCTCTGCGAACCCAAGTATGTCCTCGTAAAAACTTGGACCTCGTAGGTTTTACTTCAAATCCAATCAAAGCTGGTATAAACACCCCTTTGGAACAGTCCAAGATTTTTACATGTGTATTTCCCCAGAGGGAAATACTTAAAACCTCGAGCCACGTTTGATTCACGTCCCTGGGAACAACATGTTGCGCCTCTACGGAAAACCTAAAACAGTGAGGACTCGAGCGAGAGGTCTGTTACAGCGCTTCCGGTAACCGAGTCCTGTTACGATACGCGGCGCGATGAGCCTCGAACTCTGGTTGGTGCGGCACGGCGAAACCGATTGGAACGTGGCGGGACGGGTTCAGGGGCACATAGACGAACCGTTGAACGCGAACGGGATCGCGCAGGCGCGACGACTGGCGCTACGCCTGCGCGGGCAACATTTTGCGGCCGTGTACAGCAGCGACCTCAGCCGTGCCCTGGAAACGGCTAGGGCTGTTGCGGAGCTGCTCGAGGGAAAATCGCACGTCAGGGTGGATCTTCGCTGGCGCGAGCAGCGGCTCGGCGTGGCTCAAGGCTTGACCCACAATGAGATCACTGCGCGGGGCATCCGGCGGCCGCTTAGCTACCGGGAAGCCTTTGCGGGAGCCGAATCCAGGTTGGACCTGATGGAACGGGTGCGCGACCCGCTGGCAGAACTTCTCGCCGCCCACGCGGACGGTCGCGTGCTGGTCTTCTCGCACGGGGGCACGTTGCGGGCTGTCACCCATTTGCTGCTGAATGACCTCGAGGGGCGGCTTCTCCTGGGCGGTCACGACAACACCGCGATCACCAGGTTCCGGATTGCTTCTGACAGGACAGCTTCGCTGATTTCCTACAACGATTCCGCCCACCTCGAGCCGTGGCACGAGCAGTCGGTCGCACCGGAAGAAACTGGTGTGTGAAACCTGCTCTGAGACTCAATTCTATTCCCAGCGTTGACTACGTAACGCTTGTCTGATTGACGAAGAGGATTTTGACCACGCCCGGTAGCCTCGGAACAGTAATCTTCGAGGGAAGCGCGAGTGGGAACGGGACGCGATGAGACTCACCCTGTAATTCGGGCACCTCGGGGGAGTGGAGCAAGTGGTGCGACCGGCCCGGTAGCCTCAGAGAAGAGGTTCCCGTTCACCCTCCGCCAGAAGGAGAACGTGAATGATGGAAACCCTAGCCGTTCCAACCAGTGCCCTCGAGGGTCGGATTCATTTCTCAACCAACGCCCTGCCGATGTTCGGCGCGGAACTGGAAAGCCGTGGCCTGGAGCCGCAAGGTCACACGCTACGCCTCGTGCGGCTGACCGAATCCTTGGGCACGACCATGCGACTGCCCCCGAATTCGCTGGAGGCCCTGGTGCAAGCCGCTTACCTGCACGATGTCGGTAAGCTCGTGCTGCCCGAAAAGATCCTCTTGAAACCCGGTGCGCTCGACCCGAGCGAGTGGGACGTGGTGAAAACCCATTCCCGTTGGGGCGCGACCTTATCCGGGGCGATCACCGGTCTGAACCCTCGCACCGTCGGGGCGATCATGCACCACCACGAGCGCTGGGACGGCAGTGGCTACCCGGCCCGCTTACAGGGCGAAGAAATCCCGATCGAGTCCCGCATCCTGGCGGTCTGCGACGTTTACGACACGCTGCTCTCCAAGCGCGCTTACGGTCGCGCCTGGAGCGTGCAATCCACGCTGGAAGAACTTCAGACTCGGAATGGCACGCACTTCGACCCACGTGTACTGGATGCCTTCCTGGACCGGGCCCTGGGTAAGCTCACGATCAGCGAATAAGTCCGTCACAACAGCAGCAACTCCGGTACTCGAGGTGACGGTCATCCCGCGCCTCGAGTGTTACATTGTGGCCGTTGCGAGCCGCCCGGACGGGTGCGCTCGAGGAGGGAAAACATGGATTTCGATGTGCTGATTATTGGCGGCGGTCCCGCTGGACTGACCGCTGGTATTTATGCAGGGCGTGGCAATTTGCGGGTCGGCATCCTGGAAAAGGGCAACCCTGGCGGGCAGATCGCGCAAACTGAAGAAGTGGAGAATTACCCTGGCTTCCCCGAGGTCATCAGTGGTCCAGAGCTGTCGCAACGCATGGTCCAGCAAGCCGAGAAATTCGGCGCGAAGATCCTGTACGACGAGGTGATGAGCGTCAACAAGCTCGCTCACGGCTTCGAGATCAAAGGTTACGACCAGTCGTACACCGCTCCGGTCGTCATCATCGCCACGGGCGCGAACCCGAAGCGATTGGGTGTCCCCGGCGAGGACAGCTTTTACGGTCATGGCGTCAGTACCTGCGCCACCTGTGACGGCTTTTTCTACCGTGGGAAGCGCGTCGTCGTGGTCGGCGGCGGCGATGCCGCGATCGAAGAGGGAACTTTTTTAACCAAGTTCGCCGAGAGCGTGACCGTGATTCACCGCCGCGACAGTCTGCGCGCCAACAAGGTCGCGCAGGACCGCGCCTTCCGCAACCCGAAAATGAAGTTCATCTGGGACACCGCCGTGGAAGAGGTGCTGGGAGACGAAGTCGTGACCGGCGTGAAGCTGAAGAACCTGAAAACCGGTGAGGAAAGCGTGTTGGAGACCGACGGCGTGTTCATTTACATCGGGCATGAGCCAAACACTGGCTTCCTGAGCGGCGTCGTGGAACTCAGCCCGCTCGGGTACGTGGCGGTGCGCGACGAGATCTACACCAGCCAGGAAGGGATTTTCTCCGCCGGGGATGTCAGCGACGAGATCTACCGTCAGCTCTCCACGAGCGTCGGTGCGGGTACGAAAGCCGCGATGCGCGCCGAAAAATATCTGGCGGAACTCGAGGGTGAACCCATGCCGCAAGGCGAGGAAAGCGTTACAAGTGCAAAGGCTGTTCCCACCACTGCGCTTGCTGCTGATTGAAGTTGATAACCTATCTATCAGCCCTCGAGCGCACGTATGCACTCGAGGGCCATGTCATTGGCTCTAGATCAACTACCAGTTAAAGGCGAAGTCAATCTTGTGAGTGTTTGACGGAAGAGCACCCCTGGAGGAATGCCTGGACGATGATCTTCAGGAACACCGCACGCTAGCCAGTGAGCCACATTCTGAAAATAACCGTATGATTCTGGATCGCCGTCGTAGGGAATGGGAAAAACCCAATTCACGTAAGCCCAAGATTCCCCATCTGGATAACGAACATCGTATGTGGTAGTGACGTTCCCACGTCGGAACTGAGGTGAGGACTCTCCAGCAGCAACTGTAAACGTCTCGGCCGGATTCGTTTTACTCACCTTTAAGGTGTAAGCGCTGTTCGGAGGGCAACGGTCTGAACCGTTGATAAATCTTCCAGGCCATAAGTTATTTTCTACAATAAACGAACTTACTGCATTTCCAAAAATGCTTCCTTCACTTGAGGTAATGCGTGCCTCGAGCGTATGCGCTCCTTCACTTAAGTTACAGCTTCGTGTAAAACTCAGTAAACGCTTCAAATCTGGTTTTATTTCAGAACCGAAAACCTTTGCTGGCTTGTCGTCAATGAAATATATAATTTGTAAGCCGGATGTTGGAGGTAAATCATCCATCCCTACTGTGGCTTTGACTCGAGCGCACATCTGAGCGGGGCCGTTGTACGGTGTTACAGCTTCAAGCAGAATTGGGATGTCACGTACTGTCTCGAGCCTTATGTCTGAACTACTCACTGATGCGTTGGAAGCGAACACGACGATAGAATCACTTGAAGATACACTAATAGGTTTGCCCTGTAATATCTGACTTGTCAAATCCGTAGCGTCAGGGCAGTTTAATAATCGCTCAGGATTTCTGCTGTTAGCTCGATAAACGGTAAAACGGACGTTACCAGTGCTGCTTAGTACCAGTCGCATATTCTGCGGCGTCTGATTTGCAAATGTTAAACGAATGGCCTTTGAAGTTAAGGGTGCAAATGACTCAGCCAATTGCAATTGCGATATAAGTTGCGTTTCCAAATCAACATTTATAGATTGAGTACCGCTAATTGTGTTGTTCAAAGTACACAAAGATCCTATATCATTACGGAAAAGGAGCGTTTTCAGCGCACCTTGATTTAGTGCCCAATCGCTGTAAGCCTGCTCCAAACCACCACCGTAGGTTAGGGTAGAATTTACATTTGTGACGGGATCATTTAAACCTGTTTCAAATATCGGCCTTACATATCCGAGACCTCTCCCTATTTTACGACCTGTGAAAACCCAAAAATCTTGCAGTCTATATGAGTCATTAACTATCGTGTTGAGTGCGCTTCGGTTGACTATTCGCGGCGGCCAAACTAAATCAGCATTCATGAAATTTGAAGAGCTACTCTCAGAAGCGGTCGCTGTAGCTTCAACTACCCATCGTCGGACAGGGCGTAAATCGTCTCGTGAGAGATCAACCCAAATACCTTGTACTGCATGGAATGTTTCGTGACGTACTGTTCTTGAAGCAGACCCTTCTAAGAGTGTTCCATTATCTGTTAGGCAAATAAGCATTTGACGAGTCAGATAATCGAAACCAGCGTTAATATTCTTACAACTGATTAAACTACTAGACTGAAACGTTATTCTTTTCAAGCGCGGGGCAGATCCAAATATTTGCGTAAACTCTAAAAATGAGTTAGTCGCTGTTGAAATCGATTCGGCAATCGTTGAGAGTAAAACCTGGTTACATGTTGTTCCTTGAGGGCACTGACAGTTTTTTGTCAAGTTGGTAGTCGCATCGCAATTTATTTCGAACAACGGTACTTGTTGCACTTGTACACGTAAAAATGGAACAGGAGGCTGAGCTTGTGGTGTTGATTGTGGCTGTGCTACAAATGCAAGTGCATATACGATCCCTTTGGAATCTAGTACACTTGCTCGAACACTTGCTAGTCTACGATTTAAATCTAAATCTGTTGACGGGCCCCACCAAATCAGTTCGTATTTTGGTTCTGTATCGGCATAAATTGATGCATCATTTATCAGAGATATAAGAGCGACCTGTCCGTTTTCGGAAGGTAGTAAATTTGGTAACGGTAAATTGATGTTAAAAGTTTCTTCCTTCGCAAGAGTACGTTCGGTTGCTCCAATGCGATACATACCTCCTAACAATGTATAACCCAATGGTAAAGCCAGAACGCTGGCTGGATCAACGTGCTCAACCCAAACATTCACGTCTTTGTCGGTCGCACCGACAGGGGATTCAATCCTTACTCCATCAGAGTTCACAAACGTTCCGCCTGGTTGAAGAACACCCGACTCGCGTCCACCACCTTGCCCAACAACGAATCCGTTTGTAAATGGTAAGGACAATGCTTGCGTGCCGCTTTCGTTTTTTGCTGCTGTAGTAACGGCGAGCGTGTATGGTTGCCCCTTCTTTAGTGATACGTTCGGGGTCACTTGAACTGTATTTGAACTGCTCCAGGTGAAACTGTAGAGGTTACTCGAGCATGAAGCGGGATTGGGATTGGTAGCTTTGGTTTGTTGCAGGTCGCTACCAACAAAGGTGCGAACGGTATTGCTACCAAGAGTGCTTTGGAAAAACGTATCGGAGCTTGGAGCAGCCACCCCAAGGCCTTTTTCTGTCTTACCGTACACATCCCAATTGAACGATATTGCTTGAGTATTTGGATTGCGAACGCGCCACTGTCCATTGCACATGCTTGTGAGCTGTAGCTTTTGAAAACTGAGAGGGTTGGTTGCAGCGTCATAAGAACCTTGGTAGATATTCGTGCTGCGTTCCACACTCGGTTGGTTCATGGGAATGCTGAACAGCACTTTAACGCTCGAGGAAACAGGAGTTACTCCTGGATTGTTTCCTTGCGTGCGGATGTTTGACTGAACAACTTCAACGCCTGAAACTTGCGGAACGATTTGAGGTGGCTGAAAAAGTCCGCAGGCAGTGACAAGGGTGAGCGCGGCAAGTGGGGTCATAGCGACTCCTTTGTAAAATGGTTTTGAATCTCCCGAAAAAATCTTCATGAAATGAGTTTATCTGGATTGAAATTGGAACTTAGGTTTTTGGTTGCACCCTGTCACTACTAATCCTCGAGCTGCCTGCCTCAAATCCCAATCGCTAACGCCAGATACACCCTCGAGACGATCTTGTACGCGCCTTACACGAGCACTGCTGCGCTCACCAACGCCAGCGCCGAACGCGCGCCTCGTGTGGGGGGCGATAGAAGTACCTAGCGGAACTCGAGGGTGAGCCGATGCCGCAAGGCGAGGAGCACGCCCCAGCCGTGGCGGTCGCCGCCGATTGATCCAGACCCAACTTCAATCAGCCCCTCCATCTCGAAGGGCTTTTTGTTGCTCCTCCAGATGTCCTAACCGCTCCCCTCGAGCCATCTGGTAGAGTCGAAGTGATATGGCTACCGAACGCACTTTCGCAATGGTCAAGCCCGATGGCGTGCGCCGTGGGCTGGTCGGAGAACTCGTCTCGCGTCTCGAGAAAAAGGGCTTCAAGATCGTCGCCCTGAAAATGATGACGCCCTCCAAGGAACTCGTCGAGGAGCACTACGGCGAGCACAAAGGCAAAGGTTTCTTTGATGGCCTGGTCAGCTTCCTGAGCGGTGGTCCGGTCGTGGCCATGTGCCTCGAGGGCGAGCAGGTGATCGGCGAGTGGCGGCGCATGATGGGTGCGACCCGCCCGTGGGACAGCGCTCCCGGCACGATCCGCTTCGAGTTCGCCACGACCGTGGACGAGAACGTCGCGCACGGCAGCGACAGCGCAGAGAGCGCCGCCAGGGAACTCGGACTCTGGTTCAAGGGCGAACTGTAAGTTCGCCTGACCGCACAAGAAAAGCTCGCTCGAGAGATGAATGGGAGGCAATTGCCTCCCGTTTTTTGTTGCGGAAATTCCTAACCCTCGAGATCTGCCTTGATTCCCCGTGATTTCGTAGGAGTGAGGTGTGCCTCGCCCGGCCACAACTCGAGATTGACAATCAAGCACCAAAACACGTTTTCTCGAGCCACCAGTATCATTGGTTTCATGACTCGCTCGAGCTGGCTGATGGTATTCACACTCTGCTGCTTGGGCTGTGTCTGGTTATACGGCGCGATTGATGCGCAGACCCAAGCCCTGCCCGTGCTGTACGACTCGAGGATCAAGCCGGCGTTGCTAGTTGTAAAGCCTGAAGTGCAAAAACGGGTCGTTCAAGACGTGCTCCGCGCCGGGGCGACCGCGCTGAAACGCGACTGTTACGACGGCAAACTCCCCGAAAAGCCAAGCATCAAAGCCGTGGCTCGAGGTTCGTTCACGCGCAGGGGAGCGGCGCAGACGGCGTACCTGGTGGAACTCTGCACGACGAAACGGTACACGGAAGTGAGCGGGTACGGTGTGGCGGTCTACGAGGCGAACCGGCTCGAGCTGGTTTCAGGGGTACAAATCACGGATATCTACGGCGTCGCCTTCGAGTTTTTCGGCATTCACGACCTCAACCTGAACGGACTGGACGAACTGGGTCTGGTCTGGGGATCGGGCGACGGTTGTTGCAGCTCGAGCGAACTGTCACTGCTCGAGGGTGGAAAAATGGGATTGAAATCCTTGGGTGAGGTGCGGGTCGCCGCTGCGGACGGTTCAGGTGAACCAGCCGTGGAAGAGGCTTGGACGGTTTACGTCATCCGAGGCGCGAAACCCATCCTGATCGGCGTAGACCGGTTCAACAAACGAGCCGTGCCGGTTCGCCTCACGCCGCAACCTGCCCTGCTCGAGATTCAGAACTGGTTCAAATGAGTATCTCCTGGTTAAAACTTGGCTTTCTAAATGTATACCCTGCTCAAGATACGCCTGACGCTACGGTGGTTTTGGGAGAGCCAAGATTTTAACCTGCGTATTTCCCCAGAAGGAAATACTTAACCTGCCACGCTTCTGACACCGTTGGCGCACACGGACTTTGCTAGTCTGCCGGGATGGACGGCGTAGAGAAAGTCAGCGATGCGGCGGTGCGCTTGAAGCGATCCTTGGATCAGGTCTTGATCGGGCAGTCCGGCGTCGTGGAAAGCCTGATCGCCACGGCGCTAGCGAGCGGTCACGCGCTCTTAGAGGGCGTGCCAGGGCTAGGGAAAACCCTACTGGCGCAGAACTTCGCCAGGTCAGCCGGTCTGGAGTACCGCCGGATTCAGTTCACGCCGGACCTGATGCCCGCCGATGTCACCGGCACGCAGGTGATTGACAACGCCTCCGGGTCGCTGGCGTACCGTTTCCAACGCGGGCCCATCTTTACGCAGCTTCTGTTGGCCGACGAGATCAACCGCGCCACGCCGAAAACCCAGAGCGCGCTTTTGGAGGCGATGCAAGAGGGTGGCGTCACAGCGGCTGGGGAACGCCTGGAACTGCCGCAACCCTTCCTGGTGATTGCCACGCAGAACCCCCTGGAGATGGAGGGCACCTACCCGCTCCCCGAGGCGCAACTGGATCGCTTCTTAGCCAAAATTGAGGTCGAGCGCCCGACGCCGGACACGCTGAAAAAGATTCTCGAGGCGGGACAGGTGCAACCTGCGACGCCCGCCTTGCAACCTGGTGAACTCTTGGAGCTGCGCCGCATCACGGCGGCCGTTCCGGTTTCCCAACCGATGCTGGATTACGTCGTCAACCTCGTGGAAGCCACGCATCACGACGCCCGTGTGCGCTACGGACTCTCGCCCAGGGGAGCGCAGGCCTTGCTGGGGTTGGCCAGAGCTTTCGCGCTGATCGGGGCGCGCGCTTTTGTCAGCCGCGAGGACGTGCTGCGCGCCCTGCCATTAGCCGCGAACCACCGCGTCATCATGGGTTTCGAGGCGGAACTCGAGGGTATCCGCGTCAGTGACGTGGTGAAGGGCGTGCTGGAAAAGGTCAAGGCGTGAACCGACCTCGAGCCGCTGACTCGTTCTTTCGCCTCAAGCTTCAAGCCTCGAGCCTCAACCCCTAACCCATGCCCACGCTGCGCGGTTTCCGACTCTCGACCAGAGCGCTCTCGTCTGGCACGGGTGAGCGCGTCTCAAAATTCGCCGGGGGTGGCGGCGAGTTCCTGGATTACCGCGCCTACGAACCCGGTGACGAGCCGCGCTTCGTGGATTGGAACGTCTACGCTCGGAGCGGCAAGCTGTTCACCCGCCAGTACCGCAGCGAGCGCAGTACTCGAGTGTATGCCGTGCTGGACGTAAGCGCTTCCATGCGCGACAAGTTGGCGGATGCCCAAACGCTTCAGGATTTCTTGAAGAACTTCGCCCGGCTTGACACCTGGTTGCCCAGAGAAATTGATGGTCTGAAATCTGGTTTGCCCAGACTGGCGCTGGAAAAACCGGGGCTGGTGCTGCTGATCTCTGACGGTTTGGAGCCGCTCCCAGGAGTTCGCACGGGCTTGGCGGCCCTGAGCGCCAGGGGCTTCGATCTGAGCTTCATTCAACTGCTCTCGCACGACGACCTCGAGCCGCCGACCGGCGCGTGGCGCATCGCGGATGCGGAGAGCGGCGGGCGGCGCGAGGTGGACGACGCGGCGCGGCGCTTATACCTGGAACGGTTGGGCAAGCATCTCGAGGGGCTGGCCGGGTTGACGCGAGGGCTGGGCTTGCGGCACGCGCAGTTGCGCGGCGTGGTGTTTGGGGAGGCGTTCGCCCGTTTGCGCCGCGCTGGAATTCTCGAACGGGGATAGATCAGGGGGCGGCGGATTCTGTCGAAGGTGTATGTCTATATTTTGGTGTCTGTATTTTGGGAGGTCGAGAGTTTCTTGAACAAACCTCTTGCGAAAGTCGTTCGATGGCTAGATCCGTACTTCCCTGGCGCTCATGCTCGAGGGTCACCCATATGACACTTGTCACCCGTCCCCGCTGACAAGCCCCACTGACTCACTCTGCATTAGAGCGCTACCATGAGGCGTGCAGCTTCTAGCGACCCTAAGAAACCGGCGACCGCGCGGCTCCACCTCGAGCCTGGGTCGCTGGTTCTCCTTGCTGTGGCTGATCTGGCTGGTTTTTCCGGCGCTGGAGTTGTACAACGGCAAGCGCTCCCTCTTGGAGTACCTGTACGGCTCCCTGCTGCTAGCGGTGTTCGTGGCCACCTTCGTTTGGAGCTTCTTCCTGAAACGCTGGATAGACCCCAACCAAGCCCGCGCCTACCGAATCCCGAGTCTGATCGGCATGGCGGTCTGTTACGCGGTCATGCTGCTGTTGCTCCCGGTGATCGGTTGGAGCGGCGTCGGCATGTTGATCTACGCGGGTTCGTTCGCGGGCGTGCAACGCAGTTTCCTGCCGGGCGCGGTGGCTATTGGTATCAGTGCCCTGTTCAGCGTGCCGCTGCTGCTCCTGAAGGAGTTATCACCCTGGACGGCGGCCTCTATGATCTTCTTCACCATCGTGGCAGTCTTCGGGAATCACCTGAGTTACCGCGAGATACACGCCAACTTCAACCTTAGACGCTCCCAGGAGGAGGTCGCGCGGGTCGCCAAGATCGCCGAGCGCGAGCGAATCGCGCGTGACCTGCACGACCTCCTGGGACACACCCTGAGCGTGATCGTGCTGAAATCGGAGCTGGCGAGCAAACTGGCGCAAAAGGATTTGCCTCGAGCCATTTCTGAGATTCAGGACGTGGAACGAATCGCCCGCGAGTCACTGCAAGAAGTTCGTAGCGCCGTGCGCGGCTACCGCAGCAGCGGCTTGGAAGCTGAGTTGGCGGGGATTCGTTTGGCCTGCGAGGCGGCTGATCTGAAGTTGGAACTGTACCTCGAGCCGCTGGAACTGGAATGGGCGGTCGAGCAAACGCTGGCCTTCGTGCTGCGCGAGGCGACCACCAACGCGATTCGTCACGCCGGGGCGCGTCACCTGTGGGTGTCGTTGGAGCGCGGACAGGACTTCAATGCGGTCAGCCTGGGTGTTTCGGACGATGGGACTGGCGAAATCACGCCCGGCAACGGTCTGCGCGGAATGCGTGAACGCCTCGAGGTGATTGGAGGAGGGCTGGAGATCGCGGCGAACCGCAAGGGTTTGACCGTGCGAATCCCAGGCGCGACGGTCACTTCGGGTCAGCGGCTCCACCTCGAGGGGACGGCCGAGGCGTGATTCGCGTCGTCGTGGCGGAGGATCAGGCGCTCGTGCGCGGGGCGCTCTCCGCGCTGCTGGAACTCGAAGGAGATATTGAGGTCGTGGCGCAGTGCGGCGACGGTCTGGAAGCGCTGGAACGAATCGCGGCGCTGCAACCGGATGTCGTGCTGACTGACATTGAGATGCCGCGCATGACCGGGTTGGAACTCTGCGCGGAGCTGAAGAAACGCGGCTCCAAAACCAGGGTCGTGATCGTCACGACCTTCGCCCGGAGCGGCTTCCTGCGTCGCGCCCTGGAAGCTGGAGCCTTCGGGTACCTGCTAAAAGACGCCCCCTCGAGCGAGCTGGCGTCTGCCGTGCGGCGCGTCCAGGCGGGCAGCCGATTTATAGATCCGAACCTGGCGGCCGAAGCCTGGAGCGAAGCCGATCCGCTGACCGACCGCGAGCGCCAAGTTTTGCGCCTGGCCGCCGAGGGTCGCTCCGGCTCCGAGATCGCGCTGAGCTTGAAGCTCTCCGAGGGTACAGTGCGAAATTATCTCTCGGAAGCGATGGGAAAGCTCGGAGCCGATAACCGGATTGAAGCGGCGCGAATCGCCAGGGAAAAAGGCTGGTTGTAATCGTTCGGGCTGTTCCATCGCTCTCGAGATCGAACTGGCTACCCTTCAGGCTCGAGATGCGGCTCGGATGGGGCGGATTGCGCGGATTGCGCTCGCTGAAATGCCCCAACTATAGCGCTAAACTTTCAAATTCCAGCTCTTTCCAATTCATTGCTCAAAGCCCGCTCTCCGATGCTCGAGTCAAAGAAAACGGTTCGATGGCGACGGCTGATCTCGAGATTTACAAATCTCAAAACAGCCTTCAAAGCTAACCTGAGCGTACTTGCCGCCGTAACGCTTCCACGTCTACCACCCAGACGCGCCGCCCTTGCAGCCGAATCCAGCCGCGCCGGTACAACTCCCCGAGCTTGCGACTCACCAGCTCTGGCACGGTTCCCAACTCGGCAGCCAGAACCGAATTGCGTGGCAGGATTTGACCATCAGTGCCGACGCGCTCGAGCAACCACAGAGACAGGCGCGAGTTCAAATCGTGTAAGACCAGTTGACCTATCCGCTCGGTCAGACGGGCGTGCCGGGCGGTGACGTGGCGCAGCAACGACAGGCTGAAACTGGCGTCACAGGCTGCCACCTCACGCACCGCATCGGCACCGATTCGCAGCACCCGGCCACCTTGAAGCATATCCGCCCCAGCACTGTAACGCGCTGGCTCGAGGAAGGCGGACACGACCCCGAGCGGTTGCCGAATCCCATAGGTCCCCACGGTGATCTCGCGGTTCTGGCGTGGCTCGAAGCGGTACGAGCGGGCGAAGCCGGAGAGCAGTACGAACACGCTCCTGACAGGTTCTCCCTCGAGAAACAGCGTTGCCCCGATCAAATATTCGTGGACGCTCGAGGCGTTCGCCAGCCCGGTCAGGACATCGTCGCTCGCCTCGCGCAACCACGCCCCTTGGCGTAACGCCACGATCCGCTCGTGAAGCTCCACAGTCGAAATGCTACAACCCGAAGTGATCTCGAGCCTTCTGGATGAAGGGTGTTTGATCGGCGGGGACATCGCTTTGACTGAAGATCGCGCTGGTTGGGCAGACGCTGAAGCACGCGCCGCAATCAATGCACTCGTCCGGGTGGATGAAGAACTGATCGTCACCCTCATAGATGCAATCTATTGGGCAGACTTCGACGCACGCGCCGTCCTTGACGCCGATGCAGGGCTGGGTAATAACCGCGAAAGATTGGCTCATCGGCTGATAGTCTGCGCCGTTTGGGTCGGCTGCGCCTTGACCAAAGTCAAATCCTGGCTGCGTTTCCGCTCAAAGATGGCGCAGGGGAGGGGCAAACCGAGAAGCAAACCGACGAATACTCAAAATGCGAGCACCCCCTCGAGCCTCTCGGGGGGGTGCCAGATGCGACTGGCTTACTTGTTGTAGATGATGTGGTTCGTGACGTACGCAGGGATGGGCCCGAGGTTGTACACGAAATTGCCGATCTTGTTGCTGACGGCCGCGATATTTGCGGGCTTGGCGATCATGATGACTGGCAGGTAGCGGGCGTTCAAGAGTTGCCACTCGTCGTAGAGTGCGCCGCGCTTCCCCTGATCCACGATCCTCGAGGCTTCCTCGAAGATGTCGTAGATGCGCTTCTCCCAGGATTTCATGCCCGTCTTGCTGATCGGCGCTCCCGGCTTGGGGCGCAAAGACGAATGCCAGTAGTACAGGTCGCCGCCGGGTTGCCAGATGGCTTTCCTGAGCTGCGGGTCGGGTTGATTGCCAAAGCCATAGATGGCCGCCTCGAAATCACCGGCGTTGGCCTTGGCGAAGGTTGCGGAGGTGCTGAGGATTTGTAGGTTGGCCTTCAAGCCAATTGATTTCAGGTCCGCCTGAATCACCGGGGCGATCAGATGACCGGGGAAGAACGAGTTGTCGTTCGGGGCGATCAGGCTGAATTCTATATTGCGCCCGCCCGCGAAATTCCGAACGCCATCGCCGTCCGTGTCCTTCAACCCGAGCGCGTCCAAGCCAGCGTTGGCGGCCTTCAAATCGTAATTCCCCAGGTACTTGCCGGTATCGAAGTACCAGCTCGAGATCGGAGCCACGGGCGTGCCTGGCATCTCGGCCAGTCCGTTGAAGATGTCGTCTATGATGCGCTTGCGGTTCACGGCTGGTTGGACAGCCTGACGGAAGCTGTCGTTGCTGAAGAGGCGCGCCAAGTCAGCGTCCTTGGCATCAAAGTTGAACGACAGGTGCGGCGGACTGCCGAACAGTGCGGCGGCGCGGATGACCTTGAACGGCGCTCCGGCGACCTCGGCGGCTTTCAAGTCCGGGAACAGCGCCCCGGTGATGTTCAACGCGTCCAGCGTGCCAGCTTTCAGTTGCGCGATCTGTGCGTTGGCGTCCTTCACGATCAGATACTCGAGTTTATCCAGGTACGGCAGCTTGTTACCGAAGCTGTCGGACTTCCAGTACGCGGCATTTTTAGCGAGTGTCACCTTCTGATCCGGGGTGTACGACGCAAACTTGAACGGTCCCGTGCCCACGATGTCCGCCAGGTTGCTGCCCGTGCCCCAAGCGTTGTTGATGTCACTCGGCTTCGCGCCGCCCTCCACGGTGAATTTGAGGAGTTTGTGCTTCGGCATGATGAAGACTCGCAACTGTTGCAGGATCGCACCCGAGGTGGACGGCATAATCATCTTGACCGTGGATGCGTCCACCTTCTCAAATTTGGTGTTCGGCGGAAATCCGGCTGCGCTGTTGCCCTTGGCTTCCGGGTTCAGGATGATATTGGAAAAGGTGAACACCACGTCGTCAGCGGTAAAATCCGTGCCGTCGTGCCACTTCACGCCCTTACGGAGCTTGAAGGTGTAGGTCTTCCCGTCATCAGAAACCGTCCAGGACTGCGCTAGGTTCGGTTCCATCTTGTAAGTCTCGAGGTTGTACTCCACCAGACCCTCGAAGACGTTCCCCAGCACGGTGTAGGCGTTGTTGTCGGTGATGCCGTAGTAGTTGAAACTGCCCGGTGCGGCAGGCAGGGAGAGCGTGTAGCTCCCGCCGTACTTTCCGGACACTAACCCTAACTTCGGTGTGGCCGTCAGGCGCGGCTCGCCTTTCGGGTCGGCCGCCAACGCCATCCCGGACGCCAGCAAGGCCAGTGCGATCAGACTTCGTTTCATCTCTTCACCCCTTTTGAATTTTTGATGCAGGGGCATTCTAACCAAATCGTGAGTCAACCCGTTATCGTTACCGTCCGAGCGAGTGCAAGGTTCGGCGGCTCGAGCTTGGTAGCTACGTCCGTGCTGCGTGGCCCAGGCAACGGTTCGCCCTGAATCTCAGGGTGAACCACGTCGCGTCATCAGCCATGTCATTCCCGCCACCACCAGAATGATCGGCGCAACTAAAATTGGCAACAGAACTGAGGTCCGTAGATAGTTGACTGCGGCTGGAGGCATCACCAGATCGAGTGTTGAGTTCGGGGTGTAGCCAATGATCTTCACCCGAGTGCTTTCTTCTGGAAAGGTCGCATCCACAATCTCGAGGCTGAGTGGAACGGCCCCTGGTCCTGGGGCCGTGTACTGACCCGTATCAACTTCGGTGAAGCGAACGATTTCTCGGTTACCGATCCGGTACTTGAGCTTCACCCCGGTCACGGGTTGACCGTCAGGAAAACGAAGTTGTGCCAACATCACGCCACGCTGCTGTGTGATGTTCAACCGCAGTTCGCTCGAGTGCGCTAGAGCGGTTGAAGCAGTCAACAGGACCAGAGCGGCCCAGATCCAGCCGAAATTCATGCGATGGAATTGACGGATGTCCGTGAGGCGCGGACCACCACAAATCCAACGATCACGAAGGAGGGGATCAGTCCGATCAGCCAACCGAACCAAACCGGAATCGTTGGTGGGGTGGCTGCTAGCACGGGCGCGTTGCCGCTCCCCGTGCCTCGAGACCCGTTGGCGTAGATGTCCAGAACCCAGAGTCCGCGCACGGGCAGGTTAACCGTGCCAAGGACGACTGATTGGTTTTCAGGGTCGCGGCGCAGGCTGGCGCGAACCGGAACGGCGTCAACGCTCGTTCCTGGCACAGCTCGCGCACGAAGTTCGACATCCATGAGGGGAGCATTCTCGCCGCGCAGTCGAAAGCGGAGCGCCTTGCCGCCCTGCACTTCGTTCAGGTACTCGACGCGCAGCAAATACGGTCCTGCCCGCACCGATGCGCTTGGCAGTGCCGTCTCAGCCAATCCGGTGCCGAGCATCAGAGCGCAGATCAAACCGACGAATACGACCGCGCGCCGCCTCACCCTCGAGCCTCCTTGAAGCCGCGCGCCAACACCACGGCGATCAGGCTACCCAGGATCGCGGCAATCACTGTCAACGGTAGACTGCTCACGAGGGCTGCGTTCAAATCCAATTCCGGGAAGAGCGTGGGTAACCTCGAGCTGACCGCCCAGGGGCGGCTCAAGAGGGCGGCTGCGAGGCTAGCGACGACACTGCCAGCGAAGATCACAGACCGGGCCCCGGTGTTGCGGCCTCGAGTGGCCCAGATCGTGGCATCTATCAGCACAGCGGCCACCAGAATGGCGATTGGTACCACGAAGGTCGCCACTACGAAGCTCGGCCCGCCCGGTCGGTACTCGAGTCCCTGCGCAGTCACCAGCGCAGCCGTGGCCCACGGAACGAATCCTTCCCCGATCTGACGCATCGCCAGCACGCCGAGCGCCATGATCGTGGCGGCACCAGGGGCACCCGAAACGAGCGCCAAGCTGTACACGCCCAGCGGAACCGTCAAAGCAATCAAGATCGGGTAGGTCAAGAACGATTGCCCGAACAGATGGAGGATACCGTCGCTGTCCACGGACGGCGGGAGCAGCAGGAAAAGCGTTCCCAGCGTCAACCCAATTGAGAACGCGAACAGCACTCCAAACGTCGTTCGCGCCACGCCACCCGCGCGATTGCGTTCCGAGATCAGGCTGTACGCCAGGCCCAGACCGCCGAGAATCATGCCGCTGATAATCATCACGTGGAACGGTGCCCAGAGTGTGACATCAATGCCGTACAACGAATGCCAGTAATCGTCCAGGGGAAAGGCAATCGTCGAAAAAAGGGCACCGAAGCCACTCAGGGCAAAACCGACACTCGAGCGGAACAGGCCAAACATTCGACTCGAGCGTCCTTGGAGAGAGCTAGGATTGCGTTGCGCCTGCCAGGTTTCCAGTACGATCCAAGTGAGACTCGCCAGTCCGATCAACGAGATCCCAGCCAGCATCATCAGGTGCGGTGGTGTCAGCACACGATCACGGCCGACGCTGGCGTGCCATTGAATGTCCCAATACGTTCCGATTAAAAATAGGCTCAGGGCGAAAGCGACGAGCAGCGCATTGACCAATCGCTGCCGTTGCAGCGCGTCAAAAATGCTGACGGCGACCGGCTGGGTTCTGACCATAGCTACCTCCTAGCGCCTCGGTTTGGTTTCGTGCGAGGCTGTTCGATTCTGGTTAAAACTGTTCGGACTCGAGTTAGCTGGCGCTTCTTGGCGTGGCGGTAACAGCAATCCCAAGTTGCTCGAGGGTACCGAGACGATCAATTAAGGTCCAGTCCTCGATCACTTGGTCGTGTTGGAATGTCCACTCGACGCAGATCATCGTTTTGACGGTTTTGCCGGTCGCGGGGATGCCGTTGAACACGCCCTGATGTGTTCCCTGAGCAGTCCAGCGAATAAAAATCCTGTCTCCATCTTCCAAGATCGTTTCGATCACGGCCCGCATGTCCGGGAAGGCGACTCGGTAGGCCTGAACACGTCGCTTAGGCCCTTCGGGTCCCTGGGTCTGAGAGTTAAAGCGGGCCGCTGGCGCAAATAACTGATCCGCCAGATCGGTTTGACCCTGGTTGTACGCCTCTTCAAACCAGCGTCTGGCGTTCGCTTTTCTGGAAGAGCGTTAGGTCATTGCGCCCCCAGCAATTGAGTCGAAGCTACGGCGGGCGCGGCTGGTGCCAGTCCAGTCAACTGCTCTGAAACCCGCCAGAGTTGTTCGCGCAGCTTAGGGTCAGTGGCAGCCGTGGGCAGTCGGGTCACTCTCTGGTTGCCGCTGTAAAACATGCCGGTCACATCCTTGACTGCCTCGCTCGAGGCGAGGTAAATGGAGTTCTGTGCGCCCGCACTGGCGGTTTTTCGGAGCGGCAACCAATTGCCAACACGGTTCACGATGCCCAGCAAACCGTGGCTACTCCCCATGGTGCGCGTCATGGGTGTTTCGGTCCAGCCGGGATCGAGCGCATTGACCGTCACCTGTTGCGGCGACTCATTTGCAGCTAGGCTCACGGTGAACATCAACAGCGCTAATTTGGAACGGGCGTAGGCGCTGGTCATGTCGTAGCCGCGTTCGGATTGCAGATTTTCAAAATCGATTCGTCCCATACTGGCGGCGCTCGAGGCGACGTTGACGATGCGACTGTTCGGCGTAGTGCGCAAGACTGGCAATAAGAGCTGCGTCAATAAAAACGGCGCGAGGTAGTTGACGGCGAACTGCTGCTCTAAACCGTCCGCCGTGATCTGACGGGTTTTTGGGGTAATCCCCGCGTTATTGATCAGAACTTGAAGGGCTGACGGTTTTGTTCCCGTTGTGTTGCCAAGCACGGTGGTTGCTAGGTCTCGCACTTCGTTGAGACTCGAGAGGTCGGCACTCAGTGTTTTGATGTCCGAATTTCCGGTCTCCTGGCTGATTTGAGCCGCCGCTTGCTCCAAACGGGTTGCGTTTCGGCCCACCAATATCAAACTGAACCCTTGTCGGGCGAGGTCCAACGCGGTGGCCGCTCCGATGCCGCCGGTGGCTCCTGTGATGAGCGCGGTGCGTTTGTCCATACGAATTCCTTTCTTGGACCAGCCGTGACTCGCTTGTTGGCTATTTAATAGCTAGCTAGTGAAATTGGACGTTTTATTCATAAAAACTTTCGCTCGAGTCGCCCATGTTGTTAGCGACTCGCTCCAACCAATCTGTGAGCAGCGCGACCTCAGACTTTGAGAACCCCTTGAAGATTTGCTCCAAATACCCCGCCTCACGCTGTTTCAAGGTGTGACAGAGTGTTAAGCCATTTTTGAGCAGTGAAATCCAGTTCACGCGAGCGTCCTCGGCGCTCGCCTGGCGTTCGATCAAGTTGTGTTTGACCATGATGTCTACCATTCGTGTCAGCGTGGCTGAGGTGACACCGAGCGCTGATTGCAGTTTGCGCTGTTCAGTCCGCCCATTTTTCAAAAGGTAAATCAGCACATCCAACTGGGACGATGTCGTACCAAACTGGGCGAGTTGCTCGTCCATGACTTTACGGGTCGCCTGATAGGCGCGTTTGAGGGCAAAGATAGATGCATCCATAGGATTCGCTAGCTAGCCACTAAAGAATAGGTCTCGAATGGCATCGTGTCAAGCCTGGCACAGTCAAGCATCCAATCCGCAAGGCACCAACTCGAGATCTGCTGTGGTTTCAACCACGCGCCCCCTCGAGTCCTGCCCACACCTGACGGTGCTGGTGAGTACCGTCAGGTGTGGGCAGGAGAGTTCACTGGACGAGTTTTGAAAGGCGATGAGGAGGCTACACACGGCCCGCCACCCGACTAGACTGACCTGAGAATGAAAACACTCGTGATGATGGTGTTCCTGGCCTGCGTCTCTTGTCAGGATGCGACAAATCAGTCCAATCCGCACCTGCGTGAAGTCGTGATTTCTGGCTACACCGGGAGTGCGATGGAACCGTTCGTCAGCCGCGACGGGCGCTATCTCTTGTTCAACAATTCCAACGATCCGGCCACGAACACTGATATCTTCTACGCCCGACTGAGCGATCCGTTCACTTCGCGCTACAGCGGACCCGTCAGGGGCATTAACACCGCCGCGCTCGAGGGAACGCCGACGATGGATCGCAGTGACAAGTTGTATTTCGTCTCGACTCGCAGTTACGACACCACGTCTTGCACGATCCACGCGGCGCAGTTCAGGGACGGCGCCGCGACGAGCATCCAACTTGTAGATTCAATCTGTCGTCACGAACCGGGCGTCGTGAACTTCGACGTGGATATTGATGCTGCCGGGACGACGATGATCTATGTGGATAGCCGCTTTGGAGCGGATCGTCAACCGCAGACGGCCGACCTCGAGTTGGCCGAGTGGCAGGGCGGGCGGTTCGTTCGCAGCCCGACGGGTGCGAGCGTTCTCGCGGCCGTTAACTCAGATGCGCTCGAGTACGCGCCCGCGCTTTCTAAAGACGGGTTGACGCTGTGGTTCACGCGGGCGACTCTGACTCCAAGCCTGGAACCACCGCAAATCTGGCGCGCCCGCCGTGAGGCGCGAACGCAACCGTTTGCCAACCCAGTGCGGCTCGAGGGGCTGGGCGATTTCGTCGAAGGGCCCGCACTCAGCCCGGACGAGAACTGGCTGTACTTCCACCGCAGAGTCGGGTCTAGCTTTCACATTTTTGCCGTGTCAGTGGGCTGACTCGTGGTTCGGGCTTCAGCTTGATCGCGGCTATTTCTATACCTCGCGTTTCGCTGGCTGCACGATAACGGTGCTCGCCGCGTTATCCTGGGCGACACCCATGCGCCCCCTCGCCGCTCGAGTCCTCGATCTCGCCCCGAACGCTTTCTCCGCTATGACGGTCTTGGCGCAACAACACGGGGCCGTCAACCTAGGGCAGGGCTTCCCGGATTTTGCGCCGCCCGCCTTCGTTCTGGAAGCCGCCCAAGCCGCCTTTCGGGGCGGCTGGCATCAGTACGCCCCACCTCGAGGCATCCTGCGTTTGCAACTGGCGATCGCCGCCACCTTGACACCGACGCTGGGGTACCTGCCGGACGCTGTGGAAGAGGTCACGGTCACGGTCGGCGCGACCCAGGCGCTTCACGCCGCCCTGCAAACGATCGTGGACCCCGGCGATGAGGTCATCATCCTGGAACCGCGCTTCGATTCGTACACGCCGCAAGTCCTGCTCTGCGACGGTCTACCCGTTCACATCAGCTTGGATGTCGTGGACGGGGGCTGGTTGTTGGACATGGCGAAACTGCGTGCCGCCGTGACCCAGAAAACGAAAGCCATCATCCTCAACACGCCGCATAACCCGACCGGCAAGGTTTTTTCCAGGCTCGAGTTAGAACAGATCGCCGCGATTGCCGAGGAATTTGACCTCTGGGTGATCGCCGACGAGGTGTACGACCGCCTGGCGTTCGACGCGCCGCACGTTTCCATCGCCAGCCTGCCCGGAATGCGCGAACGCACCGTTACAATCGGGAGCGCTGGGAAAATCTTCAGCGTCACCGGCTGGCGGATCGGTTGGACGGTCGCGCCGCCGGAGTTCAGCGCCGCCCTGCGCGGCGCACACCAATGGGTTCCGTTCAGTGCCACCGTCCCAGTTCAAGAAGCCGTGGCGGTCGCCTTGGAGACGGCGGGCGGCAATGGCTACTACGAGGCGCTGAACGCGCAGTTCAGGACCGCCAGGGATTTCTTCGTACCTGCATTGCAACGCGCTGGGTTCGACGTGCTCATCCCCGAGGGCGGGTACTTCATCATCGCAGATACGACCGCCCTCTCTGACGACGTGCTCGAGTTTTCCAAGCGCTTAGTGACCGAGATCGGTGTGGCCGCCATGCCCGTGCCGCTGTTCCACGACCCCAGCACGCGATCCGGCGCGTTGCAGGGTCTCCGGTTCGCCTTCTGCAAAAAGCTCGAGACCCTGCGAGCGGCTGCGGAACGCCTGGAAAAGATGAGGCCTTAGACGGCTCGAGATTCAAAGGTTTCGCCTCTCATCACAGGGTTTCCCAGGTTGCACGCCCACCGCGTGAATGGGTGTCCGCTTCACCCGAGACACGCCCTTTGTTTCTGCTTGTCCGACTCGCCAAGAGAACGTGGCGGAGGGGCTGCCACAAACCTGGGAAAAACTGTAGAAGGAAAGTCCACGGAGGGCGAGCGAAGCGAGTTGCTGTTGACGTTCTCGAGAATCGGCGTCGGTAAGTCCCGAAGGCAGACGTTGGTGGCCGGGCGAACCGCCGTTCGCCCTACGAAAACTGGGGGACTCGAGTAGAAACGGGCTGATGTGCAAACTGGGTTATTGTCCCTGTCCCAGCGAGAATCCAGGCTCGCCATCAAAGGTACACAGGTTTTCTGTTTTGATGAAGTCCAGCCCCTCGAGCGCGACACGTCCTAATAGCTTGACGATGTCCTCGTGTGAGACGCTCAAGCCTTCCGGCACGCTGAACCGACCGCGCCAGTGATCGGTTCGAAAGGTCTCTGGGAAGCCACCGGGCCAGACTTTGACGCCGCGATTGGTAATCATCGTGAGTTTCAAATGCTCCAAGTTGCAGCGCTGCATCTGGGTGGCCAGGTCCTCGGCGGTACTGCCGCGCCAGTTCACGAACACATCCACACCGACGGTTTCCTTGCGGGCTGGCAGGCGACGCTCGAGCTTGGCGTGCGTCGGGCGGTCGCCGTCGGTGGCCTTGTAATCCACGGCGGGTAGGTGCTGCGGCGTGCGTCCCAGATTGGCAATCACTGTTTTGGCGAAGTCCTTGGTACCAACGTGTTGTTTGCTGGCGCTCTCGTCAAAAATATCTCCGGTGTGGATGCCCTCTTCCAACGTGACCAGCCAAGCGTTTTTGATGCGAGCCGCGACCTCGGGTTGACCGATGTGAACCAGCATCAGCACGGCGGCGTTCAGCAAACCTGATGGGTTGGCGATGCCTTGACCGGCGATGTCCGGTGCGGAACCGTGAACCGCCTCAAACATGGCCACCTCGTCACCAACGTTGGCGCTGCCCGCCAGTCCGACGCTGCCGGTGACCTCGGCGGCGATGTCAGAGAGAATATCGCCGTACAGGTTCGGCGCGAGGATGACATCGAAGCGCCCCGGGCTATCAGCTAATTTGGCCGCGCCGATGTCCACGATCATGTGATCCTGCTGAATGTCCGGGTACTGCGCTCCCAGTTCGTCGAAGACCCGGTGGAACAGGCCGTCGGTCAGCTTCATGATGTTGTCCTTGGTGATGCAGGTGACGCGCTTCCGACCGTGCCGCCGGGCGTATTCGAAAGCGTAACGCACGATTCGTTCCGTGCCCGGCCTCGAGATCAGCTTCAGGCACTGCACCACCTCGTCGGTCTGACGGTGCTCGATGCCCGCGTAGAGGTCTTCCTCGTTCTCGCGCACGATCACCAAGTTGATGCCGCTGTGCTTCGTGGCCACAAACGGCTCGAAGCTCTCGCATGGGCGGACATTGGCGTACAACCCCAGGGTCTTTCGGATCGTCACGTTCAAGCTTTTGTACCCACCGCCCTGCGGCGTGGTGATCGGAGACTTCAGAAACACTTTTGTGCGGCGCAAAGATGCCCAACTGCTCGGTTCGATACCGCTCGAGTGACCGCGTTCGTACACACTTTTGCCGATTTGAATCTCTTCCAGCTCCAAGCTGGCTCCGGCGGCCCGCAGAACTTCCAGCGTGGCATCCATGATCTCGGGTCCGATGCCGTCACCTCTGGCAACGGTGATTGGGACAGATTTGGTGGGATTCGGCGGGGATTGGATCGTCATGCGTTCTCCTCGTGGTTCACGTGGCGCAGCGCATGGTACAGGGGTGAACGCGTCCAAACTCACACTTCTGACACGGTGATTCTGGCTAGATTTGAGGAACCCTGCGGCAGTCCGGCTTTTGTAGCTTCAAAAAATTTAATCCGGAAAAATGAACTCGAGGGTTTGTGAGGCTGATTTCAACTGCTTGGGTTGCGGTCCACAGTCTACATCATGGCATCGGTCTTCCCGACGCGGCGATGCTGTCTACCAGCAATGCGTACAACTTGCGCCCGGCTTCCGTCAGGTGAATCCGAAAGCCTTTGGCTCGAGATGAAGCCTCTACAGGCAGTCCGGCTTTGGCAACGCTGTGGGTCAAATATGGGGCTTTGAAGACATCGCTCGGCTGGGCTGCGCTCTGGTTTTCCTCTCCCAAGCGGCTCGAGGCGAACCGCACCACGGGTCTGGGTTGCCAGGTCTGCCAGCGTTTTCGAAAATCGCCGACCGTTTCTGGATCACCCATAAGGTAACCGCGCCGCTCCAGCCCTTCCAAGATGGCGAAATCGTCGTCCAGAATGAGGCTCTCACCGTCTCGAGTCACGTTCACCAGCGGCCGGGTGCTATACCCTAATCCCAGGAAGGTTTTGATTTCCTTGGGGCTGAGATCGAAGAACCCTTGGGATAGCTTGCCGATTCCAGCGCTCTCGGCGCGATCGCGGATTTTCACCGAGATGACATTCGGGATACTCAGTTCGTTCAGGCCCGCCAGCGCCACCCGAATCTGATCCCCAAAGGACAGCACCAGCGCCAGTATCGCGCCTGGCAGCAGCAGTGCCTTTAGGAGATTCGTCAGGCTCGAGATCAGCTCCGATTGCCCCCTGGACGCGCGCAGTAGGTCTCGCTTCAGGGTTTGAAACTCGGCCGGTGTCAGGGCTTCGGCGGCCAGCAATTCCTTCAAGCCGGTGATGGCTTTGGCTCGTTCATCGGTCAACATGCGTCTCCTGAACCGAGCCGCCCACGGTGAAAAGGAGCGGCTCGAGGTTCAGGCTATGGGCGTTCCGGTAACGAGCGGGTAACGCCCTGAAAATGACGGCTCAGGTCATCTCTCGAGCCATCTCTCAGGCGAAGGCGGGAGCTTGCTCGCCGCCCTCGGTCTTGCGAAGCGGCAACTCTGGCAGCAGCGCCGTGATGATAAAGCCCAGGAGGACGATCAGCACCCCGATCCGGTAAATCCCGCCGATCGCATCGGTGAAGGCCTGCTTAAACGCTAGGTCCACACGCGTCACCCCGTCCAGCGCCGCCTGTTGCCCCGCCTCGAGTCCCTGCAACGCGCCCTTCAGCGCCCCCTCTCGAGCCGCGGCCGGAGCGGGTTTGCCCTGCGCCACGCCCGTCAACAGCGCCTTCAACGGCGGTGGCGTTTGCGGGTTGGCCAGCAGCGACTTGGCCGCCGTGGCATCACCGTCGCGCAGGGCACTCGTCAGCGCCGTCCGTTGCCCCTCGAGACCCTGGGTGATCTGCGCCTTGATCGCGGCGGCGTTAAACGTGCCGCCGCCTGACCCGCCGCCGCCGGTCGGTTGAAACTGCGCCTTGGTCGCGGCTGGCATATCCTTCATCGCCTCAGCCGTGCGCGTCCCGATTCCCTGTGTCAAATCCGACGCGAAAACCGTCCCGAGAATCGCCAGTCCGACCGTGCCGCCCATCTGCTGAAAGAAGCTCACGCTCGAGGTGGCCACGCCAGTTTTCTCTGGCGGCAGCGCGTTTTGCACGACCAAGCTGTATAAGGAGACGACCGCGCCGAGTCCCAGGCCGACCACGATCATCTTCAGTGTCACCTCGAGCTGCGACGAGGTTGGGCTGAGCGTGAATCCCATGATCACGAAGCCAGCGATCAGCACCAAAAGGCTCGCCAGCATGACCGGTTTGTAGCGCCCGAAGCGCGTCACGAGCGCCCCGGAGATGACCGCGCTGGCGATCAAGCCAAACGTCAACGGTGTGGTCGTCAAGCCGCTCCGGGTCGCGGATAGACCCACGACGTTGACCATGAACAGTGGCAAGAAGACGATCGCCGATAAAAAGCCCGCGCCCAGAACGAAGATCGCCAGGTTGCCAATCGTGAACGTGCGGTTGCGAAATAGCCCCAAGTCCAGCAGTGGGTCCTCGGCGCTTCGCTCGGTCAGGATGAAAGCGATCAGTCCGATTGCAAAGACGGCCAGCATCGTCAGCACCTGCCACGAACCCCAGGCGAAGGCGGTCTCGCCGGGGAGCGGATTGGTCTTCCCCAACGAAAGCGCCAGCAACAGCGGCACGACCGCCACGACCAGCCAGAAGGCTCCCGCGTAATCCACCCGTCCCCGTGCGCCGCCGCCCTGAATCAGTGGCATCCGCAACGCGATGAACGCCAGCGCCACCAGGCCCAGTGGTAAGTTCACGAAGAAAACCCAGTGCCACGAGAACGAATCGGTGATCGCACCGCCGACCAGCGGTCCCAGCACGCTCGAGAGTCCGAACACGCCGCCCAAAGACCCGTTGATCCGGGCGCGTTCGGCGGGCGGGTACAGGTCCGCGACAATCGCAAAAGCAGTTGTAAAAAGCGCCCCCGCCCCCAAACCTTGGAAGCCGCGAAACAGGATCAGCGTCAAGGCACTCGTTGCCAGACCGCACAAGAGCGACCCGATCAGGAAGATCACCAAGCCGAACATGATGATCGGTTTACGCCCGTAAATATCGCCGAGTTTCCCGTAGATCGGTACGACCACCGTGCTGGCGACCAGATACGAGATCGTCAACCAGGTGTACAGGGACGGCTGAATGTTCAGGTCTTTTTGAATCGCGGGTCCGGCGGTAGCGACAATCGTTTGATCCAAGGCCCCAAGCAGCAGGGCGATCAGAATGCCGATCAGGGTCAAGGAGCGGGCTTGCGGGCTAATACCGCCCGTTTGGGTGAGGACTGGCTGGGCTGGTGGGGTCGGGTCGGACATGCGTACCTCGGCAATCTGGCTGAATCAACCGGTCGTAGGCGTAATGGTCGGTCAGGCTCGAGCGTTATAAGGGCTGTCTTTTCAGGCTTCGCTTAACTTGCTGACGATTCCAGCAATTCGTCGCTCACGGGTTTCCTGCGTCTTGGCATCCTCCACTTGCCGAACGAGTTCTTTGCGTTTTGAGGTTGACAGGGCTTCGTATGATTTGAGGATACCGGGCGTGGCGGAGAGGGCTGCTTGTAGATCGGCGGGGACCTCGACGGTTCGCGGCTCGGTATCCAGCGTCAGCGTGACTTCCAGCTCGTCCCCGGCGGCGATCCCAGCCTTGGTGCGATGCGCGGCACTGAGCGGAATCATGTACTTGCCGCGCATGACCCCGACGGTACTCGAGTACGTGTAACCGGACAGGTTGACCTTGACGGCTGGTTTCTTGCTCGAGCCGAGTTCGGCAATGTTGGTCGCCGGGACTTCGATGCCCGTGTTGTTGCCGATCCCTAGAACTTTCGTGGTGAACGTCGTTTTCATCAGCCTCCTCAAAACTTTCGGGGTTCTGTATCGTGACCTGCTGGCTCGATCACTGCGAGCCTGATGCAGCCTCGAGTGAGGTTTCGGTCGTAGGCTCGTAGGTCAAGAGCACCACGCCCGCGCCGAGGTCCCTAGAAGCGGTGAGTTTCAGCGGTAGCCTGTCCTCCCCGGAGAAGAGGCGCTTGCCGCTCCCGAGCACCAGCGGGTAGACCATCAGGCGAAGTTCATCCACGAGGCCGTGCCGCAAGAGCGTTTGGGCGAAGGTGCCGCTGCCGTAGACAAGTAGGTTCTGGCCCGCTTGTCGCTTCAATGCTTGGACCGCCGCAACCACATCCCTGTCCAGAACATCACCGCCCAGGACAGTCGCGTTCCACTCGAGGGACTCCAGGGTGGTCGTGGCCACGAACTTCGGTAGGCTGTTCATCCGATCGGCAAATTCCCCGGTCGCGGTCGGCCAATACTTGACGAAACCCTGGTAGGTCACGCGTCCCAGCAAGAGCGCACCGCTTTCAAAAAGTTCGTCGCGTTTGAACTGGCCGTCATCCGGGTTGTAGCCCCTCTGCCACGGAGTGTCCTCTTCGTACACGCCGTCGAGGGTCAGGAACTCGGTCACGATCAGCTTACGCATGTCTGTTCCATCCGGTTTCCCTCACCGCCCCATTATGGCGCATCAACTTCAGGGTGTCGTATGCACGATGGCGGAGTAGCGTTGAGACGATGATCTAATCCCCTCGAGGATATTCAGGCGTTGTAGGCGCTTTCCAGTCCCGCGATGTCCAATTTCCCCATGCCCAGCATCGCGTCCATCACCCGCTTGGCTTTCACCGGGTCGGGGTCTCCCAGGTACGCCCGCAGCACGGGCGGTACGAGTTGCCACGACAGCCCGTATTTGTCGGTGAGCCAGCCGCATCTCGAGGGTGAGCCGCCGTCGGCGGTCAGTTTCTCCCAGAGGTCGTCTATCTCCGTTTGCGTCTCGCAGTTCACGAACATGGAAAAGGCAGGGGAGAGCTTGAAGTGCGGGCCACCGTTGAAGAGGTGAATTTCCTGCCCCTCGAGCCTCACGGTGGCACTTTGCGCTGAGGAGCTGAGAATTTCGGCGTGTGGAAATACCGAAGCGTAGAACTGCGCGGCTTCTTCAGCGCGTGACTCGAGCCAGAAGAACGGGGTGATTTTCTGCATGGTTGACCTCAAGCGACGGGTTTTCTGTATCGGATCTAACTGGGAAGTTGCACGAACGACTCCAGCGTCACACGCGACTCGAGTCAGGCTTCTCCAGGTATCGGGCGGCTAATTTAGGAAAGTCCTCCATTTATTGCTCGATCTGATATGACAAAAACACGACGCCGTTGGAGAGAATCTTTGAATCTGCCAACTTTAACGGCGAACGATAGCCGCTATTGCTAAACAGGCGGACACCTTTTCCTAGGACAATCGGGTGCACCAGTATTTGAAGCTCATCAACCAGCCCCGCGTCGAGCAGCGAATGAACGAGTATCGCGCTCCCGATAATCCCGATCCTGCCGCCGGGCTGCTGCTTCAGCTTGCCAATCTCCTCGATTGCGTTGGACTTGATCAGCCTCGAGTTGTTCCAATCGGTGTTTTGCAGCGTTGTCGAAACGACGTACTTCGGCGCACTGTTGATCTTGTCGGCAATCCCGAATTCATTGTTCTTCAAAGTAGGCCAGTATCCAGCGAACATCTCATACGTGACTCTGCCAAACAAATAGGCATCATTGTCGCGGTTTTGGCGCTCCGTGATCTCGCCCATTTCTTCCGTCTGAAACGGAAACTGCCACGTATCGGGCGCTTCCATAACTCCATCCGCCGACAGGAATTCTGACACGACGATTTTTCCCATACTGGTTCCTCCATTTGTTGAAAGTGCAAAGGCAGAGGTGAAGCGTGATGTTAAATTGTCACCTCACAGTTGCACCCAACGTAACCACAGAAACGGCGTGATTTTCTCCATGGTTGACCTTTTCAGAGGGGCGGCTCGAGCAGGACAGGCTGGAGAGATCAGATTCGGTTTTCTCAGACACCGAATTGCTTGAAGTGATGATCCATATGCACGTACTGTAATCGCGCCCACTCGTTCGGCGTGAGCCGCCCGAAGAATGGATGCGGTTGCCCGGTGATGCTCGCCTCGCCGCTGTTCACGAAGTGCTCGAGTTGACGTTGCAAACCGTCTTTTTCGGGTTGAAACTGCCGCCTGTCAGAAATCTTGACTCGAGGGGCGGTCGGCGTATTTCTGGATAGGCCGTTCGTCAGGATCTGTCGTTTCGCCATTGCTCCGAAGATGCGTCCAACGAAAGCCTGGGTTGTCGGCTCGGAACCGGTTGCCAGCTCGAGGTTTGCCGTGACGTGTGCCATCATCTGCGCGACATCCATCTTGCCCCAAATGGCTGAACTCGAGGGGGTGAGCTGGTGTAAGCGCTTCAGAAGTTCGTCATACGCGGGTTGTTGAAGTAAGTGCGGTTCGTACATGGGAACCTCCTGTTGCGCGGTGTGGGAACGATAACCCAAGTTCCTCGAAGGCTTCACGCAGCAACCCCACCGCTTTGGGTCCCATGCCGTGCAACTTTAACAAATCGGTCTCGGAAACATTGGCAAGCTCCTCGAGATGCGTGTAGCCCGCGTTGACCAAAGTGCGCTGGGCGGGTGCGCCGATCTCCGGGAAACGATGCGTTGACTCGAGGTTTTGCGGCATCTAATCCTCCTGAAGCACCGATAAAATGTTGCCCGCTGGGTCTGTGAACCACGCGATGGGCGGCCCGCCTCCTCGAGCAATGCCGTGTTCGTCCATCTTCATGCCCGCGTACTGCTCGAAGCGCACCCCTCGAGCCTTCAAATCTGCCACTGCGGTTTCGATGTCGTCCACTGGAAAGTTGAGGATCGTGAATGTGGCGGGCGCGTGATTCGGTTTCGGGTAGACCAGGATGTTGCCGCCGCCCGCGATGTGGAGGGTCAGCATCCCGTTCTTCTCCGAAACCTTCAACTCGAGGGTGTCCCTATAAAACGCTTTCGCGGCGGGAATGTCGTTCACTGAAAAGCCACTGAACGCCTTCGTGTCCTGAAACATAGAATCCTCCGCTTCGTCTCTTTTTGTCCAGCTCAAACCCAGGTTTCAGCGTTGATCTCTAACCCGGCAAGTCTCGAGATTCCGTAGGAACGTAGGTCAACCTGATTACATCCTCGCCAATCCGATCATTCGTTACAAGGCGCAGCGGCGGCCGGGGTCCGGCGAAATAAGGTTTGCCGTGACCAAGCACGGCAGGGTGCAGGTAGATTCGGTACTCATCAATCAAGCCAAGTTCGGTGAGGCTATGCGCCAAGGTCGGGCCAGCCACTTCGATCTCTCCTTCGCGCTCCACTTTCAGCTTGCGGATTGCACCCTCGAGATCACCCTCAAGAAGCTTGGCGTTGGGACCGACCGACTTCAACGAACGCGAGACGACCCATTTCTGCTGCTTCCGCCACGCCGCCGCGAAAGCGTGTTCTGCCGCACCCCATTCAGGACGATCATCGTCCCAATACCGCATGAGCTCGTACATTTGGCGACCGTAGACACTGCCCGCCTGCTGCTGCGCCTCCTCGATGAAGTGGCGGAAGAGTTTGGAGCTTGGCGTAGGTAACGCCATATGGTCAACGTAGCCGTCGAGGGATTGGTTCATTCCGAACACGAGCTTCGCCATATCCACTTCCTTCCTGCGGCACATCCGCACGGTTCTGATTCGTCGCTCGAGGTCAACGCTTCACGAGCGGAGCCTCGAGGAAATCCGTGACCATCCCCGGCAATAGTGGCGAGGCGAAGCTGTTGTAATGCGTCGTGCCCGGGAGAATCGCCAGCCTCGAGTCGCAGACTATGCCCGATCCGTCCCAGTTTGCGTCCTTCTGACCTCCGCCGAGCAGCGAGAAGAATTCTGCGGCATGGGCAGGACTGAGGCTGTCGGTGTCGGCAGCCACGATCAGTACGGGCATCGGCAATGATTTCACGCCTTCCGTGTAATCGTAATCGCGCCCCAGCATTTCGCCCGTTTTCTCTAAGAGAACCGGCCAATTTTCTGGCTTGGGTGCGATGCTGGCGTACAACCCATAAATCGGCGAGGGTTTCATCATCTCGGCCGCACTAGCGTTAACGCCTTTCATGCCCTCGAGCACCTCAGGAAACCAGCCGTTTCGCTTAAATGGAATCGAAACCACCACGAGTTTTCGCACCACCTCAGGATGCCGAATCGCGGTTTGCAGCGCCACCATGCCACCCGTTGAGTAGCCCATCACGTCTGCTCGAGGAAGCTTCAGGTACTCAATCAGTGCGGCGATATCGTCGCCCATGGTTTCCAGCGACAGCGGGCGACTAATGTCAGCGGTGCGTCCGTGCGCTTGCAAATCCACCGCGATGACCTGCCTGCCAGTTGAGAGTTGCGGCAGTTGATCGGCGATGGTGCCTGTCGAACCGAGTCCACCGTGCAACACGATCAGCGGTTCGCCCGTGCCGTGCGTTTCAAAGTACATCTCGAGACCATTGATGGAGGCGTAAGCTCCATTGGCGGGCATGTTCTGGCTGTGTTGCTCGAGTGTTGTGTTCATGTCTAGTTCTCCTTTATTTCACAACGTGATAACGCAGGTGCGTAGCGAGCGGAGCTTCAATCACTCTCGAGCGCTCGAGTTTGATATCGGAACCAAGATGCGTCAAAAGTCGGATGCCATCGCCCAAGATCACGGGGACGAGGTGTAGTTGAATTTCGTCCAGCAGCCCAGCTTGCAGGAATTGCTGCGCCGTGTTCGCACCGCCAGCCACGCAAACGTCTTTATCGCCAGCGGCAGCTTTGGCTTGCTCAAAGGCACGGCGAATCCCCTTGGTGACAAAGTTGAACTGTGCGCCGTCACGTTCAACGGGTGCTCGAGGATGATGGGTCAGGATGAAGTGCGGAATTTTATACGGCGTATCAAACCCATCCGGTGAAGTCCCAAAGGCTCGAGCGCCCAGAATCATCGCACCGATGCCGTTTTGCAGTTCCTCTAAAATCTGCTCGCTTTTGCCCGTCTCAGCGAAGTACCAGTCGTGCAATCCGCCGTCGCCACCGTTCGGGCCGCAGATAAACCCGTCCAGCGACACCGCCATATCCAGAAAAACCTTGCTCATCAACATCCTCCTCTCGAGCCTACTGAACTCTTGACTCGGACGGCGTTCGACGCGTACCTATGGCGCTCGAGTTCAATATTTCCTCGCTCCATTTTGAGGCTTTCATCTCTTCCACTACCCATAAAACGCTGGCGCTTTTCTCAGCGTTTCCCACTGCTCTTTGTCATGCCCAAAAATCACTAGCTCAATCCCCTCCCGCTCAACCACATCGAGCAGTTTGATCGTGCTGGCATGGGTCGCTTCGGCGTCCGGGTTGTCAGGGTCATCCTGCGCGTCACGGGTGAAGCCCGCGCCGAAGGATACGGCGTCAATCGTCAACAAAACGGCTCCCGTTTTTGGTAGCCGTAGTAGCACCGATTGATGCCCCGGCACGTGCCCGCTCGTCTCAATCAGCTCCAGACCCGGCAGCAGTTCTGTATCCCCATCCACCAGCCGAATGCGCCCAATTGGCTGATCCCATTGGGGTCGAATGGCAGCAAAACGTGGGTTGGTCGCCGCATCCAAATGATGCGCACGTTGGACAACGTATTGCGCCTTCGTGAAGGCCGCGTGTCTTCCAGCGTGGTCGCCGTCGTAATGCGTCGAAATGACGGTATCAATATCGTCCGGTTTTAAGCCAAGGCTCGCCAACTGCTGGATAACATCCTGTCCATTCTCGAACTCCGAGTACCCTTCAGGCATAATCTCTGGTAGCCCACTGTCAATCAGGACATTTTTGCCGTCACCCGTTTGCACCAGATAGCAAACAATCGGAATCTGGTATTCCGGCACGGACCCAACCTGCATCAGATAAAGTCGCTGCACAGTATTCTGACTCATCATTTTCTCCAAAGACGGTGATTGCAAGGTAAAGGCTGCTGGTTAATAGCGTATGGCTTCCTTTCGTCACGAGCGCGTTGCGGCGAGGTCGGGCGTGTTCATCTCGAGCATGGCGTTTCCCTCGCGTCTGGCTTGCACAGGATCGGAGTCTTTCAGGACGAAGTTGCTGACGATGAGTTTACGCATACGTGCTCCGTTCGTTGTTCATCGCTGAACGTCAGTCTCGTTTTAGCTCGAGCAATTTGGTGTTGGTTTGACTCGAGGGCATCGGTTTTAAGAGTTGTCGTAAGCACGTTGCAGAACAGCAATATTCAACTTGTTCATCCCCAGCATGGCTTTCATCACGCGTCCCACTTTTTCGCGGTCGGGGTCGTTCAGGTATGCCCTCAGCATCGGTGGGACGAGTTGCCACGACACGCCGTATTTGTCGGTCAGCCAACCGCACTGTGAGTCCTTACCACCATCGGCGGTGAGTTTCGCCCAGAGATCGTCAATTTCCATTTGCGTTTCGCAATTCACGAACAGGGAAAACGCAGGGGAAAGCTTGAAGTGCGGCCCGCCATTGAAAAGGTGAATCTCTTGCCCCTCGAGCTTCACGGTGGCGCTTTGCGCTGAGCTGCTCAGAATTTCTGCGTGTGGGAAGACTGAAGCGTAGAACTGCGCGGCAGCTTCGGCTTCGTTTTCAAACCACAGGAACGGCGTGATTTTCTGCATGGTTCACCCCTTGTCAGTTTCGGTGTTGTGAGGATCTACTCGGTAGCACGCGAGCACGTTGCCAGAATCCTGCCAGGTGCGCGAGTGCAGCAGCTTCAGTGCCACCGCCGGGCGACCCTCGAAGATCGGGATGCCAGTGCCGCCAATGACTGGAAAAGTTGTCAGGTGCAGTTCATTCACCAGCCCGTGCGCCATAAGGTGATTCCACAGCATTCGCCCGGCAAACATGAAGATGTCCCTGCCTGATGATTGTTTCAAAGCGCTGACTTCCTGAACGGCATCCGCGACTTTGACAATTCGCGTATTGCTCCCCCAAGCGGCTAATTCTCCTGGAACGAGATGATCCGAAACCACGATTTTCTCGAGGTTTTTTAACCATCCAGCAATTTCGCGTCTGATGTCGCTGGATTTCGGGTCATCGGGGACGCCCGTCCAGTACTTCAAGTTGCCGAGGAAATTGGTGCGTCCACTGAGCAGTAACGTGTCGGCGGCGCGCAAACCCTCGGCGATAGAATGATCGAATTGATCGTCACACACGTAATCCGGGTGGTAGTAATCAAAAAAAGCGTTGAAGGTCTTATCCTTACTTTCGTAAAAACCGTCCAGCGTGGTGAAGTTGCTGACCACGAGTTTACGCATCAGGGTGCTCCTCTGATTTGGGCGTAAACAGTTTCCAATGGCCTTCGGAGATCACTTCGACAACCCCGTCGGTCACTTTAATGGCGGTTTGATCGTCAATTGCGTATGCCGGACCCGCGATCTTGGCCACCCATCGCTCGGCGTCGGCCATGGTGTTCTCCGGCAGCATCTCGTGATCCAAGTGCGGGAAGATTGAAAAATCAACTAGGCCCAGCGTTTCATCGCCACCGTTGGGTGGCTTCCAGCCAATGAATTCCTCTCCGATGCGGGGGGTCATCACCATGCTCCCGGCGCTCAGTCCCACCCAGACCGCCTCGAGCGACGGCAAGAGAGTCGCCAACCCGGACTCTCGCATCCAGTGGCTCAGGTACAGAGCATCACCGCCATTGACCAACAGCACATCTGCCGCTCTGACCCAAGGGAGCCAGCGCTTTTCGCCGATGCTGGGCAGCGCGGTGAGTTCCAGCACCCCCAGGGATTTCCAGCCCAATTCAGTCATGGGGCATCTCGGTTCTCTTCCAGCGATAAAGCGCCACGAGTGTTCGGGATTCATGTGGGGGTGGCCGTACCCCGCTGTGGGAATGCACAGGGCATTGCAGTCAGCAATCGGTTTTCCCAAGAGTTCCAGCAGCGCGTTGTGGATGCTGGTGTTTTTGATGCCAGCCGAGGTGAGCAGAAGTTTCATGGGTTCTCTCCTTGCCATTTGATGGGAATCGGAGGCTTCTCGAGCTTTTATCGTTGATGAAGCAGGACAGGCCTAGAACTTAATGGGCTTGTATCTCCTTCGGGTCGGGTGATTGGAATGAAAACTGAAACGAACAGCCCCAGAAACGTAATTTTTTCTTCTATTATGTTGTAGCACAAGTTACTCCTAAGTTGCAAGTTTGAGCTACGAAAAAAATAGCCTGATCTGCTAAGCTTTTATGCTGCTGTTAAGCCGCTCTTATAATGATGGCTGCGCCGCCGCTCAGGCGCTGGATTTGATCGGAGAGCGCTAGGCTTTGTTGGTTGCGAGAACTGTTACTAGGGCCGAAACGCTTCACCGATCTGAAAGCAGGACTGCCCCACGTCAGCCCGAATGTGCTGGCTCAACACCTGCGCAACCTCGAGCGGATCGGCGTGCTCCGGCAGCACAAATTGCCAGTAGCTTCCCAGGTCTACGAGATGACCCCGTGGGGCTTGGAACTCGAGGAGGCGGTGGCGCAACTCGTGCGTTGGGGCGTGCGCTCCCCGACCATGCCGCTCGGGGTTGACCCGCTGATCCTGACGATGCGAACGATGTTCAGACCGGCCGCTGCCGAAGGGCTTTCCGCCGGTTTGGAGATTCGCATTGGTGAGCATCGCTTTCGGGCATAGGTGAGCGCGGGACGGCTCGAGTTAACGCACGATAGCGCCGATCAGCCTGACGCGATCCCGGAGGGCGACGTGGCGACGCTGAAAGGATTTGACGTTTGGGGGTTGGTTCGTGGCGGCGGCGCAGCGGGCTGGAACGATCAAAATCCAAGGTGACGAGGCGCTGGCGACGCGGTTTCTCGGGTGCTTCAAAGTACCAGGGCCAGCCAGCGTCGCAAGTTGAAACAAACCACACAGCTCGAGACCAAAATTCTCGGGCCAGACTGTCCAATCCGTACCGTGAGTTTTATCAATTCGTCGGCGTAGACTGAGCCGTGTCTGACACTGAGATCCTCTGGGACGCCTGGGGCGTGCCGCACATCTTCGCCGCACAGGATTCAGAAGCGTTTCGCGCCCTCGGTTGGGCGCAAACCCAGGCGCACGGGAATCTCTTGTTGAAGCTGTACCTGCAAGCCAGGGGACGGGCGGCCGCCATCTACGGTGAGGCGTTTCTGGAATCGGATCGGTTCGTGCATCGTATGGGTATCCCCGAGCGGGCGGTGACTTGGGCGGCCGGGCAAACCCCGGAGATGCGTTTGAATTTGGAGGCGTTCGTGGCGGGTATCAACGCGCACGCCGCCGCGCACCCCGATAGCCTCGAGCCGCAATCCAGGGCGGCGCTGCCAGTCACGCTCACCGATGTCTTCGCCCACATTCAGCGCGTCTACGCAATTTACTTGACGCAGAACGGGCAGCGACCATCGGGCGCTGTGCTCAACGAGATCATCCCCTCGAGTTACTTGCTGCCAGAAGCGCCGGTGCTGGGAACGGGCATCGCCGGATCGAACGCGTGGGCAATCGGGGGCGCGAAAACGCAGAGCGGTCGCCCGATCCTGTTGGCGAACCCGCACTTGCAATGGGCGGATTTCTTCACCTTCTTCGAGGCGCATCTGAACGTCGCCGCTGGAACTTCCGAAGCACTCAGCCTGTACGGCGTGGCGCAGGTCGGCTGGCCGGTGCTGCGATATGGCTTTAACGATCACCTCGGTTGGGCGCACACCGTTAACGCTTTGAAAGGCTGGGACGCCTTCGCGCTCGAGGTACAGGGGGCGCGGTACAAGCTGGATGGCGACTGGCAGCCGCTCGAGTCGCGCGAGGTGAGGCTCCAAATTCGTCAGGCGGACGGGTCAACCCGAGAGGAAACCTTAGAGGTTCAACGCTCACAGCACGGACCGATCATCGGTCAACAAGATGGGCATCCGATTGCCGCCCGTTGCGTCGGCTTCGAGGTCGGCAGTTTCGCCGGAATTTTCGAGCAGTACTGGCAGATGGCGCGGGCGCAGGATTTCGCGGCCTTTCAGAGCGCTTTGGAACGGCACCAAAACCCGATGTTCACCGTGATGTACGCCGACCGCGAGGGGCATATCGCGCATTTCTTCGGCGGGTTCGTTCCTCGGCGCAAAGGCGGTTCGTGGCAGGACTGGAGCGGCACGCTGCCCGGTGACGACTCGAGCCTAGTCTGGCAGGCGATTCACGATTTCCACGAGTTGCCGCACACGGTTGACCCGGACACGGGCTGGTTGCAGAACGCGAACAACCCACCGTGGAACACGACCCTGCCAGCCCTGCTGAACCCGGACAGGTTTCCGGCGTATTTCACGTCGCGCCTCATCACCCCGAGGGAGCAACGCTCGATTCGCATGGTTTTGAGCTTGGCAGATGTGACGATTACATCTGTTATGTCGCAGGTCGGGTCTACGCGGTCGGAGACGGCGGATCGCTTGTTGCCGTCGCTTTTGGAAGTCGCGGCGCGGTCACAGGACGACCTGGTGCGACGGGCGGCGGAGGTGCTGGTGCGGTGGGATCGCAGCTTCGAGCCGGACAGTGTCGGCGCAGACCTGTTCGTGCGTTGGCTGTTAACGATGCGACCCGCCGACAGTCGGCTCTCCAACCTCTGGGCGCACGGCTGGCAGGCGTCCGACCCGACTAACACCCCGAGCGGCTTGCGAAACCCAGAGGAAGCGCTCTTGGCGCTCGAGGTGGCCGCGGTGAGTTTACTGCGCGACACGGGAACCTTGGAGCGGCGCTGGGGAGACTTCGCCTTCATGCAGCGCGGGGACTTCAGCGCGGAGGCGCACGGACACCTCGATCCGTTCGGCGTGTTTCGCGCCAGCGGGTACGTGCGCGACGAATCGGGTCTCTACCGGATCGCCTTCGGCACGACCTACGTGGCGATCACCGAGTTCAGCGATCCAGTCAGGGCGCGAGTCCTGCTGAGTTACGGCAACTCGAGCCAGCCGGGGTCCAAGCACGTCGGGGATCAACTTCCCATGTTCGCCGCGAAACAGATGCGTGAGGCGCTGCTGGTGCGAAGCGAGATCGAAGCGAACCTCGAGCGGCGCGAGATGATATCTGGCTAGAATTAAGTATAAAAGCCACTATAGTTTACTATTCTATCATGATCTGCAAATGTGATTCATGAAACGTCGGATGTTGGAAAAGACACAGAGCGGAGGCTTTCGAGCATTTAGCATCAACCGATGCGATCTCGGAACCAGATTCACGCCACACCTCGAGTTCTTTTTCTAACCGCTCTGTTCGTGACGCTGACCGCCTGCGCCGAAACGAGCCAGACAGTATCGGACCCGTACGCCAACGGAGCCACGTATCCATGGGACGACACACCGATCACCAACGCCGTCCCGCTGGCACTGAAAAGCGGCGAGAACTTCTTGTCCGACCTCACTTGGAAAAGCGCCTCGAGCGGCTGGGGACCTGTAGAAAAGGACAAGTCCAACGGAGAGCAAAAAGCGGGTGACGGTAAAACCATCACCATCAACGGGACGACCTACACGAAAGGACTCGGAGTTCACGCCCTCGCGAGTCTGGTGTACAGCTTGAATGGACAGTGTTCGGCGTTCAACGCCGAGGTTGGTCTGGACGACGAAGTAGATGTGCGCTCCAACGGTAAGGGTTCGGTCGTGTTCCAGATTTTGAGCGATGGCCTGATGAAGTTCGAGTCCGGGGTGATGCGACCCACGGACGCAGCCAAACCTGTGGCCGTAGACCTAACCAGCACGAAAGAATTGAAGCTCCAAGTGACGAGCGGCGGGGACGATCTAAGTTGGGATCACGCCGATTGGGGCGCAGCTCGAGTCACTTGCACCTCCTCGAGTAACCCGCCCACGCCACCCGGTCCGCCCACGCCACCCCCACCTTCTTCCACGAGTGTGTCCTTAGAATTGTCCAAGTCACAACTCGAGCGTCCAGGCCTAGTAACGATGACCGCGAGTGTGACCGGAGCGTCCCCCACTCGCCTCGAGTTTTATCGAGGCACGACCAAAATCAGCGAGGACAGCAGCGCGCCCTACTCAGCCGATCTGGCGTTGACAAAAACAGAAACCAGCAGCACCAACATCACCGCCAGAGCCGTTGACAGTGCCGGCAAGGTTACTTTGAGCGACCCGGTGACGCTCAAGGTGGCGATCGCTGGTCGGGTGCTGTACGCGTCCCCAACCGGCGATTACAACAATGACGGGTTGAGTGAAGCCAAACCCGTGACCCTGCAACGCGGCGTAGACCTCTCGCAACCCGGTGATACGGTCTTAGCGACGAACGGCGAGTACACCCAAGCCGACCAAAACAACAATGTTGTTACGATGAATCACTCTGGAACCTCGAGCGCTTGGATCGCCATCATGGCCTATCCCGGTCAGCGACCCCTGATCCGCGCCCGCAACTGGAACGGGATCAGTGTCCAATCCTCGTACATCATCGTCGAAGGCTTCGAGATTGCGGGCAATCGTGACGAGATCACACTCGATTACGCACGCTCACAGCAGAACGTTCTGGACAATCCAATCACCGGCGGAAGTTGCATTGGCATTGCTGAGCCGTACAACCAGCCAGGGAAATTCGTTCATCACATCGTCATCCGTAACAACATCGTGTACAAGTGCCCTGGTGGTGGCATCAACTCGGTGCGGGCCGATTACATGACCTTCGAGGACAATGTGGTCTGGGGGAATTCCTACTACGCGCCCTATGCCACGAGCGGGGTCTCGATGTATCAAAACTGGAACTCAGACGGCTCGACGGGTGTCAAAAACATTATTCGGCGCAACATCATTCACGGTAACGAGAACTTCATCCCGTTCTATTACTCTGACCCTGACCCTGCCAAGCGCAACATCACCGACGGGAATGGCATCATCATTGATGATTCACGGAATACGCAATCGTTCGCCGGTTCCACGGGTACCCCCTACGCGGGTCGCACCTTGATTGAGAACAACATCGTGTACGGCAACGGTGGTCGTGGTATTCACGTCTTTAGCAGCGATCATGTGGACATCTTCAATAACACCACCTATCAGAACTCGAGCAGTCCAGCCATTACAGACGGCGAGATCACGACCATCTGGGCGGGCGACGTGCGCGCCTATAACAACATCATCGTGCCTCGAGCGGATCGTCCCGCCAATCAACGCGCCGGTACGACCGCCAATCCGAGTGACAAGAACACGCAACGCTTCGATTACAATCTTGTTTTTGGTGGCACAGGTTTTGACGGAACTGGAACCAACAACCTCTTGAATGCAGACTCGCGTTTCGTGAATGTGACAGCGCACAACTTCCGGTTGCAAACCGACAGCCCGGCCATCAACGCTGGAAGTTCAACCCTGGGCGTGCTCGAGGATATTCTCGGTATCAAGCGCCCACTGGGAGCAGGCGTGGACATCGGCGCGTACGAAATCCGATGATTGATGATTGCTGAGTCTCGAGTGGCTGGCGATAGACAAGGGGTCGGGTACAGATGCCTCGAGTCAGGATCTGGAGCGTCGGGGTAGTGTCGCCATCGGTGCCACGAAGGGTAGACGGGGTCTGGTTCTGTAGCTTTAGTTTTGAGACGAGCTTCATCGGACCGTAACGCTCGAGCGATCATCAAAACATCGGAGGGCGGCCGGATTGACTGACCGCCCTCCGATGTTCATGGGTTGCTAGCGTCCGCAATCTTGTGGAATCGCCTGATTATCGCGCCAGCCGCACCACTGCGGACTGCGGTTCGAGGCGACGCTGGCGATGCTGCCCTTGAACTGACCGCCGAAGTACCCCTCGATGATAATCGTGAAGCTCTTGTAGTCCGGGTTGGTGTCGAAGATCCCGATCAAACGCAGGACATTCCCCTCGAAGCGGAGCGATTCAGTTCTGAAGCGGCGCAGTTTCTCGCCGGTGCAGACCGAACCCGTGACGCGGTTGCCGACGCGCTTGGCTTCCATCGTGCATTTCTGCCCATCTAACAGCACGTTCCACTTTCCGGCGAAACTGCACCCATCGGGGAACTCTGTGCCTTCCCGCGCACCGCACCATGTTCCGTACTTGCTGGCGCTGCCGCCGAAGCTGGCTTTGCTCGCGTCGAACTCCAAGTTCAGCGGGCTGCCGCCCTCGAGTTGTCCGTACAAGTTCTTGCCCTCGTTCGTGACCTCGAGACCCGTGCTGCTGAGGTTGCTGATGTAATCGGTGTAGCGGATGTGATCCTGATCGCCGACCTCGAGCGTGCCAAAGTTGGTGTCGTACCGCGTAAAGCGCTCCACGGGCGCAGCGGGCGGTGGCGGTCCAACCACGGGCGGCGGGTCGGGGTTGGCTCCTGTGACCGGCGGTTGTGGCTGCGGCTGCTGCGGCCTTGGCGGAGGTGGTTTTGCACCCACGGCCGATGGGGGCGGTGGTGGACGAGTGGCGACCGTTGTTGTTGTTGGCGGCGGCGGAGGAGGGGGCGGAGGGGGCGCGGCCGTGACCTGCACGGTTACGGTGCGCTTCACTTCCTGACTGAAGTACTTAGCGCTCAGCGTGTAGGTTTTCGTGTCGGACGGAGCGGGTACGGCTTGAGAACCACCTGCCGCCACCTCCCCGACATCGCTGATTTCTACAGCTTTGGCATTCGTGACCTGCCAGGTCAGCGTGACATCGCCGCCCGCGCCCTTGGTGACCGATGACGGCGAGGCGCTAAAGCGAATCACTGGTTCGGCCGCACGAATCTTCACCGGAACTTGCCGCTCGAGCGGCTGGGCGGTGTTAGCCTCGCCCGAGGCTTGCAGTTTGAAGATGAAGTCGGTCGGCTCGTCGAAACTAAAGGCGGCCTTTGCCATTTCCGCGCAGCTCTGATAGGTCTGCGTGCCGCTCGGGGCTTCCAAAACAAGCTGGCGAATGTTGCGGCCCTGGCAGTTCAGTGAGATGGAAACCTTGTTGCCGTCAGAGATGGTCAGCGTCGTTCCGCCGCCGATGGCGAAGAATTTATCCAGCGTGGCCGGTTTCGGATCGTGTAGTGGCGCGACCGTCAGATCCTTCACGGCGCGCCCAAATCCGAACCACGGCAGTAGATTGAAGGCTCGTACCGTGTACGTGCCCGGCTGCTGAATCCCGGCGAGTTTCGGGAAGGAACAGGTTTTGGATTTGACGGTCTTGGTTCCGTCATAGATCAGTTCAAACCGCACGGCGCTGCTGGCATCGCACTGAAGCGCGAACGGCTGCCCCGCCTTGACCTGCGCCGGGATGGTCCGTAAGCGGTCCAAACTGGGATTGCGAATAAAGAGGAAAGCCAGCAGCGCCAGAATTGCGGCGATCAGCGGCGGAACCCAGACGGGCATCAGCGCCTGATGCGAGATTTGCGCGTCGCTTTTGGGTGGTTGGGCTTCCCGAAGCAGCGCCGAGCGGGAAGCCCAACGCTCCTCGAGGGCGGTCGCTTCGGCGTTGACCGTGAACGGACGCTGGATCGTGCGCCCGACCAAGCGCCACGGAACCCAGGCGTTCAGCGTCACGGGTTCGCTCTGACCGGGTTCTAGTGTGACCGGCGCGGACGGCGGACTGTTGTTCTCCTGCCCCGCACGTGACCGGGTGTCGGGTTTGGTTTCGTCCTCCTGCCCGGTCAGTGATTTCATGTCGCGGTTGATCACCGTGGCGCGGCGCAGCCACGGTCCGACCGTGGATTCCACGAGCGTGCGCCCGACGAGTATAAACGGGTAGAGCAGCATCTGCCCCCAGCGAATCACCACGCCTCTGGCTCCGGGTGGAAGTTTTGGTTTGGGTTTGCGCTCGTCGAAGGCGTAAAACAGTTTGCTCGAGTCGTCGGTGGCCGTCAGCACCAGGGTTACGGGGGTGTTGCCGTGATTTTTCAGGACGGCCGAAAAAGCTGCCTTGCGCCGCGCTGAGCGGTTGCCGGGGCGGATGTTGAGTTGCGTTTCCGCGAATGGCAGGACCGTCCAGGTAGCGAAGGCCTCGCCGTACTCCTCTGGGTTCTGGCGCGAACGGGCGCGAACCGCCACGCGGTAATCCTTGGCTCGAGCTTCCGGTGAGCGCGGTGGGGTGATGTTCAGCAAAGCCGTGCCCTGCGTGCCAGGGTTGAGCTGAATCGCGTCGCTGGGCGTCGTGACCCACTCCTTGGGCACGCCGTCCACCTCGAAGGTTAGGTGATCCACCAGCGCACCCAGGTTAGCGACCGTCAGGCGCACCGGCGTCCCAACGCCCGGCGTCAACTCGAGGCGGTCGCGTTCGACCGAAAGCGCCAGGCGGCCCGGTTCGGCCATGCCGGTCGGCTGCTCCAAGCGAATCCAGTACGGCGCGATCTGCAACATGCCGCGCCACGGGAACGGGGTCGGAACCTGGAACGGTAAGCGGCCCGATTCCAGGCCGCCGCCGATCAGGAACGTGCCGTTGCTGCTGAGATCGGTGACCATGACCTCGCGGCCGTCGAATTCCAGGCGCAGATGATGGCGTGAGACGGTATCGGTGTCCAGCACAATAGAATTCGTGTCTTGCCGCCCGACCGTCAGCCCTTGGGGTTGCAACTCCCGGACCATCAGAACCTGTCCCAGCCCGTCCACAACGCTGATCCGTGGGTAATCGCAGCGCCCGTCCGGGGCAACCACCTGCGGCGATTGGACGACGCGCTCACCGGGTTTCAGGATGCGCGTAGATTTAACAGAGGGGTAGTAGCGCTCGATCACCCCTTGCAAGCCGTCGCGCACCTCCTCGGCGGTCGGCCGATCCGATGGGCGTTTGCTGAGGCAACGCAGCACCAGGCTTTCCAGCTCACCCGGAATGTCGCGGTCCAGTTCCTTCAATGACCGGGGCTGCTCGTAAACGTGCTTGATCGCCGCCTCACCGAGGTCGCGCACCTGAAACGGAACCAGTCCAGTGAAGCTCTGGTACATCACCACGCCCAAGCTGTAGATATCGCTCGAGGAGGCGACATTGACGCCCATGACGTGCTCCGGCGACACGTAGCGGGCCTCGTTCGGCATGGCCGCGTCGTCCGCTCCGCTCGAGACGACCAGTCGCGCCAAGCCGAAATCGCTCAGTTTCAGGCTGTAGCCGCTCCCGGTCCGGGTCAGCAGCATGTTCTCAGGCTCGAGTTGCCCGTGGGTCACGCCCTTGCGGTGCGCGTAGCCCAAGCCCTCAGCGGCCTGCCGCATCAGTTCCAGAGCCACACCGCGCTCTGGGCGGTTGGCGTCGCGGGTCTCGCGTTGCAACCAAGTGTTGAGCGACCCGTCTGGGACCCACTCGGAGACTACGAAGTACCGCACGCCGTCCTCGCCGAAATCCAGCACGCGGGCAATGTTGCCGTGCTGCAAGTCGGCGACCGCCTCGAGTTCACTGAAAAAAAGTGTCTGGAAGGCAGGATCGAACCGGCTACCGGGGCGCAAAACCTTCAGCGCCACCGGGACCTCCGCACCCTCGGCAACCGCGCGGTACGCCTGCCCGGTCTTCCCAGTGCGCAGCGTTTCCTCGAGGCGGTACTTCCCGACCTTTTGATTGGGCTGGCTGAGCGCTGAAATGCTGTTCTGGGTCATGCCTCCACCTCGAGTCGGTAACCGGTGTGAACCGGTTTGTGCGTTTCAATCAACTCGCGGACCAGCTCGAGCTGCTGACCGTCCGTGCCCCTGGGCAGGCGCACGCGGAAGACGAACGGCTCGTCCAGGTTCTCTTCTATTGTCGCGGTGAGATCGGTCGTCAGTTCTATCATTCGTTCGAGCGTGTACGGCGTGCCGCGCCAGCGTTGCAACTCTGCGATTTCCAAGAGAATCCGGCGATGACGCCACTCTGACCAGCGCGAATCGGGAACCAACCCGACCCAGGTGGACAGGGTGTTCAACATTCCCGGCGGACAGGTGCGCGGATCGAAGTACATGTCAATGTGCTTCTGACGCCACTCCACCGGTTCCCACAGGGACTCGAAAATTTGCAGGAAGCGGTTCATGAAAGAGCCGTTGTGAAAGATCACTGGCAGGTAGCGCAGATACTTAGCGATTCCCTCCGGCAGCGGTGAGTCCAGGGTCAGGCGCGGCGGCAGCTCCGGTTCCGGCTCCCCCTCGAGCGTCATCGTTTCCGGTTCTGCGGAAACAGGTTGCGCCAGATCTCCCAGGGGACCGGTGTCGCGGTGATAGGTCACGACGAACGGTCCGACCTGCACGGCCAGACCGGGCAATAAGGGATAGGGTTGGCTGGCCTGAAGCCGCACGCCCGCCACGAAGGTTCCGTACTGACTTTCCAAGTCGGTGATGAGCAGCATCGAATCGTTGAAGACCAATTCCGCGTGGTACTTGGAGACCAGCGGCAGCGGCAAAACGAGCGTGTTGTCGGGCGCACGCCCGATGGTGACGCGTGCGTCGGTCACGGGCAATGTTTGTACGACCCCGCCCTGCAATTGTACGATCAGTTGTCCCGTCGGTTGACTCGCAGCCACCGCCACCTCCCAGTTTTGGTGATTCGCGTCTTTCGGTCTATCATTTCTTCGCAGTATTTCTTTCCGATATTTCTTTTCAGGTTCTACCAGACAGACTTTTTAGCCTTTGCTTCAGCTTCTAATCTATCATGTGGACCTTAAGCGTTGGCTGAGCGAAACCTGGCAAATCTGGGAGCGATATAGAATGGGCGACAATGTTACCCGCCCTGCACGAATCGCTGAAAAAACTGCTCAGGGAACAGGGCGGCATCAGCGCCACCGATGTCAGCATCGAATTCGAGATTCCAAACCGCGCCTGGGTCAGCACGCTCACCAAACCGACGATCAACTTCTTCCTCTACGACTTAGAGGAAAACGCCGTCTTACGCAAAACCAGTTTCGAGCAGGCTCGAGTCGGTTCGGTCGCCGTCAGTAAGGCTCCACCGAGGCGCTTGAATCTGCGCTATCAGGTGACCGTCTTCAGTGGCGAGGTGCGCGACCAGCACGAACTCCTGTGGCGCGTGACCGCGATCCTGATGCGCTACCACGAACTGCCGGTGGAACTCCTGCCGCCAATGGTTGCCAATCTGAACCTGCCGGTCGGTGCTCGAGTCAGCCAACCCGAGGATGGCCCGCGTGGCAACGACCTGTGGAACGGCTTGGAACTCCCACCGCGCCCGTCGCTGCTGTACCTGCTGACGGTGCCGCTGGATTTGGATTTGACGCTGGAGTCACCGCTCGTCCTGACCCGCACGCTGCAACTTCAATCTGGCAACCATGCCCTGCCCGGTTCGGCGGGCAGCAGCCTGACGATTGGCGGCATTATTCGTGATCGGCACGGCGAGCCGCTCGAGGGGATCAGCGTCTGGCAGGAGGGCAGTGCCGCCGAGGGAGCGATCAGCAACGCGGAGGGACAATACGTGCTCAGCAACGTCCCGAACGGTGAGATCGCCTTGCGCGTGGCGCGTCCCGGTGGCAAACCGAGTCGCTACACAGTAGAAGTCCCGTCGGGATCGTACGACCTCGAGCTGAAACCCTGACCGCATCAAGGCGGTCTGAACAATTTCACGTTGCTATCATTTAGAATTCTGCATAGTTGTAGTGATCGGTGCTGGGCAATCATTCGGGTCGGAACGTGCGGTCAACGACAGCTTGGGTTGAACTCGAGGCATAAACGGTGTTCAACTCTATTCTCTGGGGTGAAACATGAGCAGGGAGCGGCTACGAAAAATCCTGGAATCCGAGGGCGACCAACGCTTGCCTTCCGGATTGCGCGGGAACGGCTTGCCAAACGCGGGCGGCTTGCGAATCCCGTTGCGTCCAACGCCCGAAAACGTCCTTCGGGAGCGCGGCATCAACGATGAACTTCCAGATGGTGCTGTGAGGGGAGACGGCGCGTCTCGAGTCGCCGAAACAGGATTCGCGGAAGCACCGGTCTCGGCGCTGAACCTACCCCGCAGGGGTCGCATTGAGCTTCCACAGGACAATCCCGCCGAAATTCTGCCCCGTACCGAAAATCCCGATGCCCGCTCGCCGGAAAAACTCCCGCGCGAAGGTGGCCGCGAGGATCTGAGCGGTTTACATCTGAATTTTCAAGGTGCCAGCCTGGATGCATCGCTCGGTCAGGGCTTCCGTCAGACGCAGCCGCTGTCTCCCGGTGGCAGGCCTGAACGGGGCCGCCAAGCCGCGCAAACGGTGAATGCCGCCCTGCCCGAAGGGGTCAACCCAGAGAAGCTCAGCGTTGGACAGTGGATGACTGTTTTAAACGGCACCTACGCCGAGCATCAACCGCCCCGCGAGCGTTTCGATGCGGTCAGCAGTGTTCTGGACCAGGCCCCGGAAGCCTTGCGTCCCGAATTGCGGGCCCGCTTCATGACCGCTCAGAACCCGAACAGCACCCAGACCAAGCGGCTGATTGAAACGCTGCGTGAGCGAGACGCTGAAAAACTGGTACTGCAACAGGAGTCTCAGACCCCTGATGCCCTGCCAGGTGCGCGTTTCAGGCTGCCGCGCCAGCGCCCAGAGCTGAAGACTCAGTTTGACCTCGAGAAATCACCCGATACCCCAGATGCCGTTCAGCAGCCGGACGAGCGCGGCGGAGTTCACACCGAGGTCAAGCGCGGCAAGACCGTGCGTCCACCCAGCGTTAAAGGAACCGTCCCGACGCGCCGTCCCCGAACCAAACCCGAAGCCAGCAAGCTGAAAAGCGCTAAGCATACCGCCAAATCCAGCGCCAAGCACGGCAAAACCAAGACTGCGCCGACCAAACACCCCGCCACGACCCTCGAGCCTCCGAAGCTCGGTCTGCGCAGCCCCGCGCGGCGGACACCAAACGCGTTCAGTGCCGACTTGAAACCCGGCCAGATCACCCTGAAACGCCCCCCGCTGGAGGGCGTGAAAGAGCGCGACCGCCAGCAGATCGAAAAGGAACTGAAACGCAGTCAGGATATCGCTAACGGCTTCATGGGCCGCATGGGCGGCCGCAAATTACACCTCGAGACCCTCGGCGCGAAGCTGCCAACTGGCATCAGAAAGGCAGCCAAGAGCGCCACAGATCGGATTCAAAAGGCTGGTCAGCAGCAACGCGCCGCCGTCAACACCCGAATCACGCAACTCATTGGTCACGCCAGAGCGCAGGCGAACTCGAGCGTGGCCCAGGTCACCTCGAAAGCCAATTCCAGCAAAGCGGCGATCAAACGCCTGTCGCAAACCCTGCAACAACAGTTAAAGGACCAGCATCAGCAGACCCTGAAAGCTTTGGAGGCGAAACGCAACCCGCAACGCGAGGTTATCGCCACCACCTACGAGGGGAAACGCGGCGATTTCGAGGCGGCCGGGACAGCGGTCGGCGCGAAAGCCCCGCCCAAAGGTGACGCCAAAGCTCAGGAATACCTGGCGCGACCCACCCCGGAAGATCAGGACAGTTGGCTGTTCATGGGTGTCCGCGAGAAAGACCAGAACAAGGCCAGAGCCGACGCCGCGCACCAAGTCGGCGATAGCTACGCCAAGGGCTTCCCGGAGGAAGCCTTAAAACAGTTCGACAAAATGAAATCGGGCGGCGAAGAGGGTTACGGCGTCGAACACGATTTCAATCAACTCGAGGAGCTGATCTTCCACCCGTTCCGCGACCAAGCGGATACCCTTCAGAACAGCACCTTGGATGCCCTGAAAACCAGCGAAACGCAAGCCCTAGAAAGCGTCTCGCAGAGCCAGCAGCAGTTCACCCAATCTATTCAGCAACGCTTGCAGAGCACGCTCGAGCAACTCGGCAATCAACGCGGTAGTCTGACCCAGACGATTGATAGCCTGACTCAGAAACGCAGCGCCGGTGTGAACCAGCAGGCGGACGCCAGCATCGAAAAACTGAACGCCCAACTTCGCACGCTGGCGCAAGGCTTACAGACCACGATGGACGGTGTGGGCGCAAAGCTGCGCGGTCAGCAGGCTCCCAAACCGCAGGAACTGCAAAAGGTCCTGAAGCGCATTGAACAGCAAGTGGATGCCGCTATCAAGAAGCAAACCGCCGCCCTGCAACGCGGCGCACAGACGAGCGCAAAGCAGTTGGGGCAGCAAGCCACCCAAGCCACGCAGCAAATCAACCAGACCGCTCAGGACGGGTTGCGCGGCGCTCAAAACAGCGAAGCGCAACTCATTCAGGCCGTTTTGGGCTTCGCGCAGACCGCCGCTCAGACCTTCGCGCAATTAGAGCAAGCCCATCAGCAGGGCGCGCAGAAGCACCTGGACAGCGCTAAGGGGGCGTACACGCAAATGCTGGCGGGCGCTGACGAGGCGCTCGGGCACGTCCCAGGCGAACTGCAAAAGAAGCTGGATGCTGCTATCACTAGCTTGACCGCCGGTCTCGAGCAGAGCCTGGCAGGGTTGGATGGGATCATCAGCACCGAAGCTGAGAAAGCTGCCGCGCAAGTTCCGCCACGCTGGAAAGGCTTGCTGAAAATCCTCTTGGTGATCGCGGTGCTGATCGTGGTCGCACTGATCGCCGGTCCAGCCGTGATCGCCGCCGCCAGTACGCTGCTGGGCAGCGGCTTACTCGGAGCCATCGTCGGTGGTGCGATTCTGGGCGCGGCCAGCGGAGCTGTGATTCAAATGGGCAACAACGCGATTGATGGCAAGCCAATCTTTGAAGGCGTTGGCAAAGCCATGCTGACCGGCGCGGTTAGCGGTGCGGTCGGCGGCTTCCTCGGCGCGGGTGTCGGTGCGCTCACCAGCGGCATCACCAGCACTGGGGTCCGCATCGCCGTTGGCACGACCCTGGACGCGGGCGTCGGGTTGGTCGCGGGCGGCGTCGGTGAACTGGCGGGCGGAGCCTCACTGACACAGGTGCTCGAGGGGTTCAAACCGGACAAGCTCTTGGAGACCTTGAGCAGCCCGGATCAACTGATCGGCATGGCCATGAGCATCGCGGCGCACAAATCCGTGCCGCACGGATCGCAGGTTCATGTCGAAGGCGCGGAAACGCCGAAGCTGAACTTCATGGAACGCACCCAGCAGAAGTACGCGGGCGTTGGTGAAAAGTTTGCCTTCAAAGCCGCAGACGTGACCGGCTTGAAAACTGCCAACGTTCGCACCAATGTCAACCCAGAAATGCACGGTGAGAACCAACGGGTCAGCGGCTTTGAGCAAGCTAAAACGAGGCTCGAGATCAGCGCTGACGCGCACCCTAACGACATCAAAGTTCACCAGGAAGTCGCCAAGCAAGTTCGGAGCGACAACAGCGGCTTGAATCAGATCAAAGAAAAGGTCTTTGGGTCTAACCGGGAAACGCCGCTCAACTCCAGGAAGTACGAACTCGAGCTTGAAACGCAGAAGCACGAGAAAATGGCGGCTTGGCGAGAGAAAGAAGCCCTCAAGTTACCGGAAGGATCGCCAGAACGTTCCAAATTACTGAGCGATGCGGCGGAGCTAAGAAATCAAGCCAGCGAGTACAAGCGTCAAGCGAATGAAATTGATGTCAATCTCAAATCCGGCACTGGCGTGATTGAACACCCAGATTTCCCCAATTTGTCCAAAGAAGAGTACAAGGCCTTTGAGTCTCGCATTAAGGCAGCGGAAGCAAATAATGACGTTAGCGCTGCTCAACAAGCTAGACACGAGCGGTACATGCAAAACAAGCGCAATGGAAGTATCCCAGAAACGCAAATTAAAGGTTTTGACGAATGGTTGCCGGGAGCAGAACGCGCCCAGGCTAATCAGCGCGCTGGTAGCATCAACGAAGATGCTGCTCTCAACCAGATTGGTTTGGACAACAACAATTCAGTCAAGACTCGAGACGGGCAGGGGCGGAAAATTGTTCAGGAAGAAGTGACCTTGGACAAAGGGCAACTGTCCGAACGGGACGTAGAAGTTAGGCCAGACGGTGTAACTGAAAATCACATGCTTGATGTGAAGCATATTGATGCCGATGCTAAAATCAAAACGTATTACTACGATGACCAATTGAAAGGTCAGAAGCAGCTTGCGGACCAAACCCCTCGAGTAGATGGGACTGACTCGAAACGCTTGGGCGTGATTCTGTCCAGTGAGAGTCCAAACGTTGCTCCTAGTGGACCCTTAGCTAGAAACGCCGATGTTTTTCTCCGTAATCCAAGAACTGGAGAATGGTCTGCGTGGGATCCGCAAGCGAACAGTAAAAAGGGCGGCTGGGTCAAGGTCTCGCCTGAAGATGTTGCACAGACCGTTGGCAAGAGCACGAATGAACTCACCCTCGAGTCTCAAAGTTTCAAACCGCAAGAGCAACCTGGTGAATTGGGGCACGACGGAATGCTCGATGCGGTCAAGTTTCAACAGGAGATAGAACGCACCTCGCAGCTTATTGATCAAAAACTAGCAGCTTCACCAGATTCACCGCAGAAGCAGAGGGCTTTAGCGCTTTTAGCTCAAATCGAGAAGCTTGATTTTGTAACACCACGCGATGAAGCTATTTTTTATTCTGGACGTTATCAAGATAAATCGAATCATGAGAGGGCAATGGAATATCTTGGACAAAACCCAAACGCTAAAGCTGTGGACAAAACGCTTGGTGGTGAATTCCTGCTCGCTCAGGGTAATCTTTACGAAGTTCTAGGTCCCGAACTCGCAGATGCTGTTTGGATGAAAGCCTCCCAGATGTACGCCAAGAATACATCAGGCAAAGTAACGCTTTTTGTCCAAGGTGCGAGTCCAGAGCGAGTCTTTCACAAGATTGAAAAACCGATTCTCGAGTGTTGCCCTGAGGTTGACCAGGTACATCTAAGAAGACTGTTGGAGGATAGTTAAGTGAGTGCTCATCAGATCCCTGCTCGTATTGATCTTCAATTTTTTACAAAGCGCTATATACGAACGGTGCATCTTATTGAACAAATTCTCGATTTTTTGGAATCCGAATCATTTTTTGCTCCAACTAAATATGGCGAAGACGGACCCAAAAAAATACAATACGATAGGACAGCTTTTTTGAATGCTTTTTTATCAAACTCAAGTTTCAATCTGATTTACCGTGATAAATCGCCAAAATACGACATTTCGTTGCCAGTGAGTACGACTCGGTTGGACGCGCTTTATTTTCACTTTGAACCCGCTGAAAAAGCGCATGTTAGCGCCTTCTATCAACTTTCTGTGCAGCTTGCAGAGCTTTTTGAACCTGTGTTCGGAACCGTTCAATCGGATTGGATGGAAGCAGACTCTGACGAAGTGATAGAGTACCGGCGCACGGGAACCTTGAGTAAACCGCAGTTCTCGAGCGGAGGTCCCGCAGGCTTTGCGACTAGAACTTGGTTTGGATCTGAGCTAGCGAAAAAGATAGGACAGGGACGGGTTGCGGCATTGAACAAACCGTTTAGATGGACAAACTACGGTGGTTTTTACATAGATACAGTGATAGACGTAACCCAAACACAATTACAAACCACTTTAAGCGAACAAAAAAATTTGACACACGCTTTTGCAGACTTAGAAATTTGGGGAGATTACACCAAATTTTATAACGCAAAACCCGGCCCCACCTGGGTAAAACTCAAAAAAGAAAAAACGTTGTTTTAATCCTATACTTCCCCTGAAGAAGCCTTCTTCAGGGGAAGTATAGGATTAAACGGAGAACCGTCTCATTCAGATAATCTGGAGCATGAAATGGCAGAGGTACAACTTATTGGGAATCGTTGGGAGCGTAGTGACAACGCCTACACCGTCATTCGTGCCGACCGTTTCGTACTTGAATATCGTGAAGCGGGAAAACGCGTCTTGATTCAAGTGGAACCTGGTTTGAATGATTTAGCCGTTTACGCGGATTCGATTCGGCATTGGGAAATCCCGTTTGAAAACGAAGTGATGACCGCAAATGACCGAGAGAGAATTCTCGAGAATATCAAAACGGTTTTTGAAGCAACAAATTACGCGTTCGTTATTGAATGAGTTTGCGTATCTTGAGCTAAAGATGGTAATTTTTGCGTTTGAAACGAGTGAGGTTGTAGTTGTCCTTAACGGTAAGATACAATGAAGAAAACCGATTTTATAAAAGTGATGAAAAAATTTGTTTCAGGCCACGCTTTTCTTTGGGTTTAAGCTTGACAGAACATGTTTTAGATACCTTTTCAGATAATAAAGCTATCAGTATAGAAATCGAAAAACCTTATCTGTTTCTTGGACTTGTTTGTTAGATCAATCTAATTCCGCCTTAGATATTTATGAAGTCACACAACCACTTCATGAGATCTCTGGTAGGTTCAGAGATAGCTGAAAAGCACTTTCTATTATTCACTCTGCGGTATCTGCTTTATGTTGTGTGAGTTGGGAAATAGAGGTTTTTGAGTTCACTTGTATAAAAAAATAATAGCAGTTAGTTTGGTGGGAATTTTTTAGAAATTTCTGATTTTTTTATCTGGGATACTCGAGAAGATGCGCTTAATGCAGCGCAAAACATTAAAGTTGAAGCCGACTGGCAACTGCGAATTTTAAATTATTTTCGAAGACTCATGCTTCTTGCAAAAAGGGCAATTTAGTACCTAGAGAATTTTTTAGACTTCTTCCAGTATAAAAATTTAGAGCGAGCCTTGTGGAATTGAAAAACCTATTTTCGAGTGTTGCTTTGAGGTTGATGCTGATGTAATCAATGAGCTTTCAAACGTTCAGACTCGATTAGAAAGCAAGTACGGCGATATTTCTGGCTGGTCAACCCATCCTGACCGTGCGAAAATTGCGAGCGAGTTGAAACAAGAAATCACTGATCTTCAAAACGACACCTTCGAAAAGATCAAGAATGGTCAGGTTCCAATGACGGACGAAGGTACTTCTACAGGCTTAGGAAGAATCAACTAGGTTTTAGATGAGTGATAAAGTTTATGAGTTGCGGAGCAACATTAGGCGCTTGTCCTCTATGGAACGCGGAGATGCCTACGATTTAAAAGAATTTGACTTTCCGAAAATGGGAGAAATTAGAAGGGTCTATGAAAATAGACTTCTTCAACTACCGGAAACGACGTTCTTTTACTTATACTCCGATAAGCGCTCTATCCAGACCCTAGATAGTTTTCACGCTTCAGATACCGATTGCGTTTACTCAAAAAAAATGATTGATGTTCTACTTGCTGTGCGCGATTTTAGGCATCGGCAGTATCCAATAGCGGTTCTCGAGGAAGGCGCAATTAAATTCCAGCGCAATCCCGATGGGTATAGAACACCAAAACCTTACGACGATCCAGAGTCTTTTAAGAAGAAAAGCTTGAGAGACGATCTATTCATCTTTCAAACGCTCGAGTTTTTAGATGTGTTCGACTGGGAAAAGTCCGATTACCGGCAAAGTGCCTTGAGCAAGGAAGTAGGGTCGGCCGGACGGGTCAACGAGTATGTTTTCAAAGAACCGTCTGGGGGCTTCCCTCCGCTATTTCGTCTGGTCAACGATCCAGTATCCCTTTTTATCTCCGCTGAGGCTCGAGCGGCGCTGAAAAAAGCTGGGATTGTTGGACCCGCGTTTCTGTCTTTGCGCGGGTTTCGCCCGGACAGCCAAATCCAGGTGGATGTGCCTATTCCTTGAACCCCTCTGATAACTGAGTTCGGTAACTTCAGGGTAATCATGCGTCGCAGTACAAAGCCTCTGCGACGCATACGTGAGTTAACCGAATCATGCCGTTATCAGAAAAGTATGAAATTCGACGTGGTGACTCCCGATGCGGCAGCCAAGCTCCTGCAACCTCACGATTTCAACTTCTCTGATGAAGTCTTTCGCCCTGTTGGAAACGTGCTGGTGTTCCCCGAAGCCGTTTCTCGAGGAGGCAGCCTCCAGGTCTCCCAGCTCATCCCGGACAGTGTGGATGAGGTCTGCTGCGTCATCGTTCAGGGTGATCTGCGAGTTCAAGGAACGCTTTCTAATTACGCTCATCAGAACGGCAGTCGTCAGCACGGCACGAACTTGGTCGTCCTCGGGAATCTCGAAGCGCAGAGTTTGATCAGCACCAACGCGACCGTGTTCGTGACTGGAGACTTGAATCTGAGCCAGGCAGCCTACCTGTATTACGACAACGGCAGGTCCGAGCTGCGCGTGGATGGTATGCTCCGCGCCAAGGGTCTGATCGTCAACGACGAGCACCGCACGCGCATCGAAAACCTTGCGGTGGAACACGACCTGGATTTGTATAACTCGAGTTTCGAGGAGATCGCCGCCGCGATTCGCCCGGAGTACCTGGGTGACGAAGACGAGCGAGTCAATCACCAGGTCTTGGTAGCAGGTCTGGAGCGCGGGGACGAAATTTTCGTGGAAGGCAGTTCCTCACCTTATTGATTCGCGTTGTCCGAGCTGAAAGCTAGTCTATGTCCGAGACGCTTCTCTCAGGACGAATTTGTTGGGTCGAACACGCTCGGATCTGTAGCCTTCACCCGGCGCGGGTAGAACCTTTCTCGAGCAGTTTCGCCAGGTCACGCTTACCCAGTTCGCGCCACTCGCGCAGTTGCAGGTCTGCCAGGTGCAGACTTCCAATCCGGCGGCGTTGCAGGCGCGTGACTTTCAACCCGAGCGCCTCGAACATGCGGCGCACCTGACGGTTGCGTCCCTCTCGCAGCACAATCACCGCACCCTCGTCCGCTAGGCTTGCACTGTCGGCTTTCGCCAGGCCGTCTTCCAGTTGCACGCCGCGCCGTAACTCCTCGAGGTCAGCCCTGGTCGGCGTCAGATGCGTCCAGACGCGGTACTCCTTCTCGTGCTCGAAGCGCGGGTGGGTGAGTTGCTGCGTCAAACTGCCGTCGGTGGTTAGGATCAACAAGCCCTCAGAGTCGCGGTCCAAGCGTCCGACCGGATGCAAACCTGGAACTTCGGGAACAAGTTCCAGCACGCTCATGCGCCCGAATTCGTCACTCGCGGTCGTGACGACGCCCCTGGGCTTGTGCAGCGCAAAGGTTACGTGCTCTGCCGCCAGGGTCAGCGGGCGATCGTCTACGCGGACATCATCGGTTTCAGACGCGGAATCCCCGAGTTGCGCCCGGCGGCCCCCCACGGTGACGCGACCCGCGCGGATCAGATCCTCGGCGGCCCGTCTCGAGGCGATGCCCGCCCTGGCGATCAATTTTTGCAGTCGTTCGGCCACAATCTCATCCTACCGCGCCGCTCATTGGAAGACTGACTCGAGAAGTTGGCTCGAGAGGTTGGCTCAAAGCGACACGGGTGGGAAAACTCAGTAGAGTGAAGCCATGAAATTGATCAGTGTCAACCTGGGTCAATCGGAAATTTTGCCCTCGGCCGCGTACCAGAAACCTACCGGAATCGTGAAGCGCGGCGTCCCAAGCGCTACCGTCACACTGGACGCGGTGCAGGGCGATTTCGTGGCGGATAAAAAGCATCACGGTGGTCCCGATCAGGCGGTCTACGTGTACTTTCAGGAGGATTACGACTGGTGGACCGCGCAGCTTTCAGAAACGGTGGAACCGGGCAGTTTCGGAGAGAATCTGACGATCAGTGGATTGAGCAACGAAGAGTTGAAGATCGGTGATCGCTTGCAGGTCGGCGCAGTGCGGCTCGAGGTGACCGCGCCGCGCATTCCCTGCAACACGCTCGCGGCTCGCATGAACGACTCGCACTTCATCAAGCGCTTCAAGACCGCCGAGCGTCCCGGCGCGTACTGCCGCGTCTTAGAGCCTGGCGTGGTGCGCGTGGGCGATGCGGTGACGCGGGTGGAACCAACAGGGGAGAGCGTGTCGCTGCTGGAGCTGTATCGCGGCTGGTACGACCACAAGAACTTGACCGCTGCGCAACTCGAGCGCTTCCTGGCCGCGCCGATTGCGATTCGCACCAGGGTCGTGTTCCAGGAGTTGCTGAGCAGCCTCGAGCCTGCACTGTAATTCGTTGTTCTCGAGATGCGATAACTCGCTGTTCTCAATGAGTGGCGATTGTAAGCTACCCCTGCATTTGCATAATTTGGGTCGAGCGATCTCGTCCAGTACGGAGGGCTGCCAACGAGGTTTTCAAGTCTAAACATTGCAAAACATATGCTGCAATACGTTGTAATATATGACTAAAAATCAACATATCGCAACACTCGAGCAACCGCAAGACCACTCTCCGCCCAGTAGCGTCACCCGGACCAGGGATCTCGAGGCGCTCGGCTACTCTCGCACCGCGGTCGGTCGAATGGTGCGACGCAGGCACTCGAGCGCCTCGCCCGTGGCGTATCGTATACGCCACACCGTCCGCGACGGCGGGCGCACCGTAGCCTCGCTGAGGTCGCCCTGCGCACGCCGAATGCTGCCACCTGCCTGCTAAGCGCGCTCGAGTACCACGACCTGACCACGCAACTGCCGTTTGAGGTCTGGATCGCCCTGCCCACTCGCTCGCGCAAACCCAAGCTGGACGGTGTGCGCCTGCAATTCTTTGACGCGCGATCCTGCGAGATCGGTCTCGAGACAGTCAATATTGATGGCGTTGCCGTGCGCGTCTACAGTCCAGCCCGCACCGTCGCAGATTGCTTCAAGTACCGCTACAAGATCGGACTGGACGTGGCGCTCGAGGCACTGAGACAAGGGCTGGTTGAAAAGACGAACTCTGGCGAAGGGCGGGCTTGTGTCGCGTGCAGCGCGTCATCACGCCGTACCTCGAGACGGCGGACACCGCGTGAGCGCTGACCCAAGTCACGCTTCCCCAAACATCGCGCTGAGCGTGTGGGCATGGCTCGTCAATCTGGGGCACGGGCGCAGCGAAAAGGCGGGGATGACTTTCATACACTATGCACTCGAACGCTTTCTGTAGTGCCTGTCGCTCCGCACACCGAAACGACTTCGCCCTCAAGGTTACCAAGACACGATTCTAATATCCTCCACCGCTAAGAAAAATACGCCGTCTCACATGTATTCTCGAATGACTCCGATTGACGGCGTTCAGCGGTGAGCTGGGGCAACGGACTTTTCCAACCGAAGGAAACTTCGAACGGGACAGGCAGAAAATGAAGCAAAACCGTATCAGCAATGGTCCGGGCACCTTCATTGCAGCACGCAAGAACAGCCGATGTACAGGAGGTTTTTGCCCTTCCCCATAGAGGGGGTGAGCTATTCGCGCGTACCAGACGCTGTATTTCTGCTGATCTTGGTCTCGGATTTGGAAAATGTCCCGACTACTGATCAGACGTGGTCAACCGTTGTAGATCGGACAGTCTGCCATCGGTCAGGTTCAGGCAACATAGCCTGTCCAGCTCACTGAACGCGCGGTCAAGATGACTGTTCAGCCCGCCCGCCGAATCGGCGAACCATGTCGCCACCGCGTACTGGAAGGTCGCCATCCCGGTTTTAGAAGCCAGGTCCGCAAGCTGCTCATTTACGCCACGCTTCTGGAGCGCCGCGCCCAGCGCCGCCGCAAGGGCGGCCTCTTTCGCCAGTTCTCGCTCCTGAAGTGCGGGGGAACCATCAATGACCTGTTGACGTGGCAAAGAGAAAGACCGGTTGTCCTCGAGAATCTGTTCCACCGAGCAAAATGCCCAGTACAGGGTCTCCATTGGCCTGAGTGCCACGGGTGCTGCTTTGACGGCGCGAGTCAACGACTCGCGCAAGATGATCTGTCCATCAAAGAGCACTTCTCGTTTGTCTAAGAAATGGCGAAAAAAGGTGCGTTCGGTCACATTAGCACGCGCAGCAATTTCGGCGGTGGTGGTCCGGTCGAACCCGCGCTCGCCGAACAGCTCGACGGCAGCCTGCTGTAATCGTTGGCGCGCGGCTTTTCCACTTCGAGGCACCCTCCTAGTATACCCATATTGACAGTGACAGACATAATGACGTAGAGTCAGTCACTGACAAATAAAGCTGTCAGTGGAGGGCCGCCAGACGGTAGCCGATCCCAAGGGTATACACGGTCACGCCTGGGAAGAAACCTCACCTCGACCAACACTTGAAAGGACGTAAACATGCGGGTATTCATCACTGGTGCAAGCGGATGGGTAGGATCAGCGATCACGGTTGAGTTGATCGCGGCGGGCCATCAGGTCGTTGGACTGGTCCGCTCTGAGCCGAAAGCTGAGGCGCTACGTGTCTCAGGAGCGGAACCTTTGCTCGGATCGCTCAGCGACCTCGAGACGCTCAAGCGGGCCGCCGCCGAGGCGGACGGGGTCATTCATACGGCGTTCGGTCTCGATCACTCGAAGATCGGTGAACTGGCTCAGGAGGACAGCCGGGCCATCGAGGCTTTTGGCGAGGTCTATGCTGGCTCGGAACGGCCCGTGATTATCACCAGCGGCTTCTTCCTTGCCGCTCCAGGTCAGGTGTTCACCGAGGACATGCCGCTGGCCCCGGTTACTCCGGATTTTCCACGCGTCTCGGAACAGACCGCCCACGCCGTGGCGCAGCGAGGGGTGAACGCCACCTGGGTGCGTTTGCCCCGCAGTGTGCACGGACCGGGCGAGACGCACGGGTTCATCCCAATGATGGCGAGCATCGCACGCGAGAGGGGGTTCAGTGCCTATATCGGTGAAGGCCAGAATCTGTGGCCCTCGGTGCATCGGCTCGACGCGGCGCGGGTCTTCCGGCTCGCGCTGGAGCACGGCGCAGCGGGTGGTCCGTTCCACGCGGTCGCCGAAGAGGGCGTGCCCTACCGCCAGATCGCCCAGGCCATCGGCGAGCAGCTGGGCGTACCGACACGGTCGATCTCTCCAGAAGAAGCGGCCGACCACTTCGGCCTGCTGGCCATGTGGGTCGCGGGCAACGGCCCGGCCTCCAGTGACCGGACCAGAGCACGTCTCGGATGGGTGCCCGAGCACCCCGGCCTGATCCAGGACATCAGCCAGCCCGCCTACTTCCGTTCCTGACCGCGCCTGGCCTTGGGACGTGGCGTCAGGCGGACAGCCACCCATACACGCACATCTCGACGAGTTCTGCGAGGTATCCCTCGTCCGGTTCGTGCCATAGAGCAGCACGACTTAGCATCCCCTCTCGCATCACCAGCACTCGGTCGGATACGGCCAGGATCTCCGGCAGGTCGCTCGAGATTACCAGGAACGTCCTGACGTTCCTGGCGAGTTCATCTAGGAGCGCGTGTATATAACTCTGCCTTCGTACCCACGTCCACGCCGCGCGTCGGTTCGTCCACAATCAGCACCTTCGGTGTCGGTGGGGTTGCTGGGGTAGCGATGAGTACGCATCCTTTAGCGTGGCAGGTCGAGTTTTCGCCGTCCAGTAGCTCTCTAAATATGCTCAAATAGCTTTTTGCAGGCCAACTTCCCGGTCATTGGAAGGACTTTGCGGTTGCTTTGCCCAAGCCCGTCAGGGTCAAGAAGAGGTTACACTCAAGCGTTGACCTTTGGAAGTCGCGTCGAGTTCGAGAAGAGCCGAAAGGCTTGAGACTGCCCGAGTCTATAAAACAGGGCAACTACTTATCCGATAGGCTCTTCATCGATTTTGTATCTCCAAACTCGGTGCGCTTGCAAAGAAGAAGGACGGGGTTTCAAACCCCGTCCTTTCAAATAACCGTTTGAGTTTAAACCTTGGCCATACGCCCCGGCTTGCGGCGCGTTTCCTGGTAATCCTTCCACCAGACCGCCAGCGGCGCGACGATGTACACGCTCGAGTAGGTACCGACCAGGATGCCGATCACGAGGATCAGGCTGAAGTCGCGGAGCACCGGACCGCCGAAGAACAGCAGCGCCACCAGCGGTAACATCGTGGCGACCGAGGTGATGATCGTGCGGCTGAGCGTTTGATTGATACTGGTGTTGACGATCTTGGCGTACGGCTCGCCGCGCATGACCTTCAGGTTCTCGCGGATGCGGTCTGACACGATGATGCTGTCGTTCAAGCTGTAGCCGATCAAGGTGAGTACAGCCGCGACCGTAGTGATCGTGAACTCGCGCCCCAGCAGCGCGTACAGCCCGAAGCAGATAAAGACATCGTGAGCGACCGCCAGCACGCTCCCGACGCCCAGCACCAGATCGAAGCGATACCAGACATACGCGAGCGTCAACCCGAGCGCCACGACGACGGCCCAAACGGTTTTCTCGGTCAGCTCGCGTCCGACGCTGGGTCCGACGGCCTCGCTGCTGACGACTTTGCCGCCCTTCAGCTTGGTCAGCGCGGCGCTGAGCTGCTTCACCTCGTTTTCTTTGATCTCGCCGACGCGCACGGTGAAATCGTTTTTGTCCTGGCCGGGCACGCGACTGAAAATAATGTTGGTACCGCCCGCTGTGACTCCAGGAATGCCTGCCCCGGCCGCGATCTGGCGCACGTCGTCGGTCGTGACGCTGGTGTCGGTCTGGACGCTGATCGCGGTTCCTGCCGTGAAGTCCACGCCCAACTGGAAGCCCTTGGCGAGGATGATGACGAGTCCCACGGTGGCCAGCGCGACGCTGGCGGTCGTGACGAACTTGGCGGCTTTCATGAAGTCAATCTGTGGCGTGGCGAACCAGTCTCTGGCCTTAAAGCTGAAGCGGGCCGCCAGCACCTCGAGCAGCCAGTGCGAGAAGACCAGGTTGGAGAAGGTGGACGCGATCACACCGACCGCGAGGGTGACCGCGAAGCCTTTGACCGGGCCGGTCGCGTAGTTGTAGAGCGCCATCGCAGAGATCAAGTGGCTGAAGTTCACGTCGAAGATTGTCCAGAAACTGTGCCCGAAACCGCCACGAATGGCGCTCTTCAGGTTCAGCCCGTGACGCATCTCTTCTTTGATGCGCTCGAACGAGATCACGTTGCCGTCCACCGCCGAACCGATTGTCAGGACCAGACCGGCGATGCCGGGCAGCGTCAGCACCGCGCCGAGACCCGCCAGCATTCCGAAGATACACAGCGCTGAGAACAACAAACCCAGTGCCGCGACCGTGCCGAACCACAGCCCGTAATAGGCGTAGACCAGGACGAAAATCAGGCCAATCCCAGCCAAGCTAGCGATCAGACCCTGACGAATCGCGTCCTGACCGAGTGTCGGTCCAATTGCGCGGGTTTCAATGATCTCCACTGGAATCCGTAGCGCCCCGGAGCGCAAGACCAAGGCCAAGTCATTGGCCTGCGCCAATGTGAAATTGCCGGTGATCTGGGCGCTCGAGCCAAGCCGAGCGTTGATGCGAGGGGCGCTCTGCACCTTATCGTCTAGCACGATCGCAAAGCGCTTCCCAACATTGGGTCCGGTGATGTTTGAAAATTTCTCAGCGCCGTTGGCGGTGGTTTCAAAACTGACAATCGGCTGCCCGAACTGATCGAAAGCGGTTTGCGCCTTGGCGATGTCCTCGCCGGTCATCTGGGCAGGCTCGAGGTCAGTCGCGGGGATCAGCTCGTTATCCCCTTTGCCTTGGGCATCGGGTTTCAACAGGCGGAGTTCCAGTTTCGCGGTTTTGCCGATCAGGCTGATCGCGCGGTCTTGGTCGGCTTGCGACAAGCCCGGTAATTCCACGACGATGCGCTTGTTGCCTTGAATCTGCACCAGCGGCTCGGCGACTCCGGTCTGGTTGACGCGGTTCTCAATCACGTTGCGGACTTGATTCAGATCATCCTGGGTCGGCACGACGCCTTGGGCTTCTAGGAGCACGCGCAGACCGCCGCGCAAGTCCAGACCCTGGTTGATCGGCGCGGGCGCATCGGCGCGGTACTTGACGACCGCTCCAGTGATCTTGGCGGGCAGCGTGCGCTCCAAAGCCTGCCAGGTGGCGGTTGGGATCGGGTTTTTGGCGTCGGCGCTGACTACCGCGAAGCTCGTGCCGTCCGGGTTGATCTTGACGGCGTTCGGGTCCGGCAGCGCTCCGGTTGCGGTCAGCGCTTTCGCTAGGTCAGTCACGGTTAGCGGCGTTTTTGGCGTCACGGAGAGGGACTCTTTGTGAGCGTAGAGCGGGTACGGCTTTATTAGCACGACGGCGCTGGCAATGATGATCGCCAGCATCAGCAAACCCGTCAGCAGGCGGCTCGAGACGGGATTGGTTTCGGGTTGTTTCTTCTTTTGATTGGGGCGGCCGTAGTTATTGCTGGAACTGGGTCGTTCCTTGTTGCGAAGGGTCATGACGTGCCTTTCTCTGGTGGATCGCTTTCAGAATGGAATCGGGAGTCGGCTTGGTTGACTCGAGAAGTTCAGGGTTTGGTTTTGAGGCTAGCCGCCGTCCAGTTGCAGCCGCGAGTAACTCTGAAACAGTTTCCGCTTCAGATGCAGCACTTTGGCTCGAGGTGTTGGGCTAGCGTTCCAAACCTCGAGCGATTGCGATGTCACACGGTGCGGCGGTACGAACCAGTCCTCGGTGGCGGCGTTGAAATTGCCCGTCGCGGTCAGATTTGAAACTTGCGGCGGTGCGGGCTGCTGTGGGCTGGACAGGGCCGCCTCGGTTTTTTCAACGCGCGGCGCGGACAACCACGTGGACACCCACGGCATGACCGTCAGCACAACCGCGATGAATCTGGTGAGGAGCGTCTGCATCAGAAATGGCTCAGTCCCTCGAGCCTGTGAATTCTAGCACCCGGCCGTCACCGCCCCAAGTCCCACGGTGAGCGTCCGTATCAAAGACTTTAAACCGAGTTCAAGATGAGGATAACCTGCGATTCTGTTACGGGTCCATCCACATAGGCACTCACTTGTTCGACTCACTTCACCCTTTTCGCCTTGCTAGAGGGGCTTCAGGCGAGGCTGGGTTTCTCACGGTGATGCGGGTCTAGACTTCATCACCTCACCATAGGCTGAGCTTAGTTCGTTCTCGGGTCGCGTTGGAGCCGCCTGAGCGGTCTCTGAGAGATTGTGAACTTCGCACTTCAGGGCACGTTTGAAGCGTGTGGAAAAACCGGTTTTGTTTGTTGGCTCGAGCGCTGATTGTGCGCCCAAGGACCAGCTAGGCTAAGCCAGGAGGTAACACATGAAGAAGTTACTAGGACTCGGATTGACGGCAGCTTTGCTCTCTACGGTGGCAGCGCAGACGGCCCCCGGAACGATTGTTGACGTGGCCGCTGGCAACAGCACCTTTTCTACACTCGTCGCGGCTGTCAAAGCGGCTGACCTCGTTCCCACGCTTTCCGGTAAGGGCCCGTTCACGGTGTTCGCGCCCACCAACGACGCCTTCGCCAAGCTCCCCAAGGGAACGGTTGAAACCCTGCTGAAGCCAGAGAACAAGGCGGCACTGGTCAACATCCTGACCTACCACGTGGTCTCGGGCGCGGTCATGGCCGCCGATGTCGTGAAGCTGGACGGCAAGATGGTGAAAACTGTCCAGGGCGGCGAGGTCATGGTCAATGTCAAGGACGGCAAAGTCAGCCTGACCGATGCGATGAAGGGCACGGCCAACGTCACAGCCGTTGACGTGAAGGCTTCCAACGGCGTCATCCACGTGATTGACTCCGTGCTGATGCCCCCAGCAGCCAAGTAAATTCAGTCTCTAAGAACTCAAGTTACGCAGTGATTAAGAATCGTGTACGGTAGAGCCTCCTGCGGTCACAGGAGGCTTACCAATGAATCTAGCACGCGTCTCCGAGTACCTCCACGCCCTCATCACCAGCCCCTTCAATAACACCTGCCTTGGACTCACCGAAAGCCAAGAACGCGTCTCACACGACGCGCTCAACCGCGCTGTGAACAGCTCTCTCGAGTTCACAACGCTGCTCTCCAGCCTCGTCTCGAGGCGCATCCCAAGCGGTGGGTGTTTGGTTGTGGATGACACCATCCTCACCAAATACAGTCGGGGTTTGAGTTGCATCTTCAAACTCAAGGACACCAAAACCGGTGCGTTCACCCTCGCTGTGAACGTCGTCCTGCTCTGCTGGACGGATGGCAAGACCACCATCCCAATCGCGTTTCGCATCTACGAAGGCAAGCAAGTTGGCAAAATCAGTCTCGCCGTGGAATTGCTCGAGGCGGCTTTCACGCTCGGCTTCACTCCGACGCATGTGTTGTTCGACTCGTGGTACGCGTCTCAAGGTGTGTTTGACGCTGTGCATCGCTTGGGAGCGAATTTCGTCACGCGGTTGAAGAAGAACCGCTTGCTGAACGGTAAACAACTCAAGCGGCATCGCTTGACACCGTACTGGTCGAGCTTAGGGCGCTTGCGGGGTGGTACAGCGGTGGCGGTGTACCGTCGTGGCAATAAGTTCTACGCGACGAGTGACTTGGAACTCGAGTGGCAGGGTGAAAGCGTTGTATCACGCGCGAGCAGTGATTGAGGAGGTGTTTCGCTCACTCAAGCAAACCTGTGGTTGGGAGGGATGTCAATTGCGATCTGTGCGTGGGTATCGGCAGCATTTAGCGGCGGGGGTGTTGTCGTGGTTGTACTTAGATCGGGTGCGACGCTCGAGGCGGACGAGTGTGTATCGAGTGCGTCGGGGTCACATCTCTGGGCGTGTGCCAGTCTCGAAAGCTGATGTGCTCGACTTCCTCACCACTGCGTAACTTGAGTAAGAAGTTCAGTCTTGCAGCACCAGCGAACCCCTCGAGAGAGGGGGTTCTTTATTTCAGATTTCCATGCCCTTCATTTTGAAGCTTGAATTTCTCTCGCTACGGTCGCAAGGCTCGAGTGATACGGCGTATTTTATCGTTGACTCGAGGGAACTCGAAGCTGCTCTTAGCTTGAGCTATCCTAATTTCCAGCTTAGGAAAAAGTGATTCCTCTCCCTTAAAACTGCGCTCTTACAGTTCCGGTTCCGAAATTTTCTCGCGCCGCAAACCTTTCAGCACGCGGTTCCAGGCGCTACCGATTCGCTCCAAGGCTGGAAAACCTCGCGGGGATGCGGGCGGTTCATTCGGCGGTGTGTCAGAGGAGAGCGGCTGACCTGTCAACTTGGCGTAGGCTTGCGGCGTCGCCAGGACCACCAGGTCATCAGCCGTTTCCAGCGTCGTGCTACCGCGTGGCACGCGCACGTGACCATCGCGCAGAATCGCCACCAGCAGGGCGTCGGCCGGAAACTCGAGGTCACGCACGAGTTGATTGATCCACGGTTGCGGCACGTTCAGTCGGTACAGGCGCTCGGTGTCCTCGTCGGACACCGTGATGGACTGACTGCCCAGGAGATCTAAGAGGTCTGGCGTCTCCTGCATTCCGGTCGCGCCGCGCAGGTAAGCGTTGATGTGAACCGGGCTGCTCGAGCGAGATTCCGCCTGACCGCTCAGTAAGCTCTGGCGTCCGGTCAGGACGTACCCGGCGGCGGTGGTCAGGAGTAACGGTACCATCAGCTCGTAACCGCTCCATTCAGTGATCAGCAGCGTCGCGGCCAGCGGTGCGTTGACGGTGCTGGCCAGAAATGCGGCCATACCGGTCAAGGTGAAGGCGGCCGGTTCCACCGGGTAACTCGGGATCAGGGTTCCCAGCGCTTGAGCGTATAAGTTGCCGATCAGACCGCCCAACACGAGGCTCGGGATAACCAGCCCCCCCGACACGCCGCTCGAGGCGGTCAGCATCGTGGCCAGGCTGCGCCAGACCAAGAGCAAGAGAACTGTGCCGATCGGCAGAAAACTCGTCATCGTCAGTTGCGTCCAGCCCAACCCGTCGCCCAGCACGGCTGGGTTGATGAGGACCAGCGCACCGAAGATCGCGCCAACGGCCGCCAGTCGCAGCCAGAGCGGAACGCGCACCAGGCTCCAAGCCTCGCGGAGCGCCCGTAATCCGAGCACGAAACCGGTCGCCGCCAGTGCCTCGAGCAATCCCAGCGCGAAAAAAGCAGGCAGCAGCAGCGGTGGTTGTCCGCCGAGGGCAGGTAAGTCAAACAGCGGCGCGAAGCCTCGGAAAGAGCCGTAAATCGCGTAGGCCACAACACTGGACAGGACCGCCGGGGCGAGCGCCTCGATCTCGAATTCAAACTGACGGTACAGCAGTTCGACCGCCAGCACGGCCGCCGCGAGCGGCGCACGCAGGGCAATCCCTAGAAACGCCGCCAATGAGGCCACAAAGACGGTGCGGCGATCATCGGCGGACAGGTTCGTGACGCGAGCAAACAGGGTTGCACCGAGGTTGCTGAGAAAGGCCAGCGCCCCCTCGCGGCCCAAGGGCGCACCGACCGCATTCGCCAGCAGACTCGAGGTCAGCCCGAACGCGCCTTGACGCAGATCGCTCGTGGCCTGATGCTGATGGAAATTCGTTAGCGCGTCGTTCACGCCATCGGGTTCCAGGGTATCGGGTTCCAGGTGAATCGCTTCCGGCTTTTCCCTCGAGCGCCACAATGCCACGCCCGCGAAGGCAATCGCGCATAGGACCGGTAACCACCAGCCGCGCTCCCCGACGTAACTTTGCAGCACGCCGCCCTCGGCTGGTAAACCTGGCGGTTGGAAGCCAGTAATATCCCCCAGCAAAACCGATTGCAGCCCCTCTATCAGCAGACTCGCCAGGGTTCCGATCACCCCAGAAATCGCGCCGACGCCCAGCCCATACAAGACGATCCGCCCCGTCTCGAGGCGGTTGCCCAGCAATCGCAGGCGGCGGGCGGGTTGCATTCTTTAAAGCGTACCAGTTCGGGAGTGAAGGCGAATGTTTCCTGGGCGGCGGGTTTTGGCGTTTGCTGATCCGCGCTTACTCAGCTCCACAAAGGGCGACTAAAACCCTGTCTGAGACATGGGACAGTCTTCAGCACGGCGACGCGAATCAAGAGGAAGCGGCTCGTGGCTTTCTGCTTGTAACTCTACGAGCGTTCAGACCGCTTGGCGCAGTTGCATCTCCAAGTGACCCACGTCCACGCCGATGGCCTTCAAGCGCTCCTCGAGCTGCTCGTAGCCACGGTTCAGGAATTGCACGCCCTCAATCGTCGTTTCGCCCTGCGCGGCGCAGGCGGCGATCACCAGGGCGGCCCCGGCGCGAATATCGCTGGCCTTCACGGGCGCACCGGTCAGCGCGTTGCCCTCGATCAGAATGCTCGAGTCCAGCACTTCGGTCTTGGCCCCCAAGCGGTTCAGTTCGGCGCTGTACCCGAAGCGGGTCGGGTAGATGCGGTCGGTGATGCGGCTGTGACCGGGCACGGTTGCGAGGAACGCGCTCATCATCGGTTGCAGGTCGGTCGGGAAACCGGGAAATTCCGCGACTTCAATCTTCAGCGGTTGCAGGTTGGCGTTCCGCGCATCCACGCGGATCGTGTGCTGATCCAGCTCCATGACGTTGACGCCGGATTCGATCAGCTTGGCGCTGAGCGCCCGCAGGTGCTCCAGGTTAGCGCGTTCCAGGGTCAGCACGCCGCGCGAGGCGACCGCCGCCAGTAGGTACGTCCCCGCCTCGAGCCGATCCGGGCTGACGCTGTACTCGCCGCCGTGCAGGGCGGGTACGCCCTCAATTTCCAGAGTGTGCGTGCCGATGCCGCCGATCTTCGCACCTAGGCTCACCAGAAACTTGCAGAGGTCAATCACGTCTGGGTCAATGCTGGCGTTCTCTAAGCGCACCACGCCGCTGCCCAGTACGGCGGCTGTCAATGCGTTCTGCGTGCCGCCAACGGTCAGCATGTCAAACACGAAGCGACCGGACAGTGGGCGGTCGCGCACGGCGCGAATGTCGCCGCCGTCCTCCACGATCGTCGCGCCCATCGCGCGGAGGGCCTTCAAGTGCTGATCCACCGGGCGCGGTCCGAACTGGCAACCGCCCGGAACCGGAACCCTGGCTTCGCTGGCTCGGGCCAGCAGCGGCCCGAGGACATTGAAGCTGGCTCGCATCTTGGAGACGAGGCTATACGGGGCCTCTAGGCTGGTCAGTTCTGGGGTATGAATCGTCAGCGTGTGCTCGGACTGCCAGGCAATTTTTGCCCCCAGCGACGTGACGATTTCCAGGATAACTTCCACGTCGGAGAGACGTGGGATGCCGTGCAGGGTGATCGGTTCGGCGCAGAGCAGGCTGGCGGCGATGATCGGCAGCGCCCCGTTTTTAGAGGGAGAGACAGGGAGTGTGCCGTTGATTGGCTGTCCTCCACGGATGAGTAGCGGTGCGCTGGACATTTGCTTGGATTCAAAAAGAGGTGGCATTGTCTATCTCCCTGCCCTCGTTGTGGTGGGGCGAACCATAATGTGACGAACTATTCGGGACAGCTTGACCCAAGTGAGTATATTACACATCGCCATCATTGTGTGTGGTTGTGTAATAGTACACACGGCACTCAAAATTATGTTTTACACAAAATTGTCACGCTTCCCTTTTGCGCCACGTGCTAACATTGTGTTCCATTAGCAATACACGCACGGGTTAAGGAACTTTCATGCCGAAAAAAGAGAAAAAGCGCCTCCAAGTGGTCATCAGCGACGAACAAGACGCGCTGCTGACCCGTGCGGCCTACGAACTGAGCAGTCCCGAACGCCTGGTGTCCAAATCCGAAGTCGTGCGTCTAGCGATTGAAAAGATCAGCCAAGAACTTGGAGAGGGGGCCGACATGGGCGAACTCGTCAAGCTGCTCGAGGAAGACCCGGCCGCCGACGCCGAGTGAAGGCTGCGCTTCTCACCAGACTCGTCGTATCTTTTGAGACGTGAGCGCCCTACCTCGAGCCATCCTTCTACTCACGTTGTTGTCTGGGTGCAGTTACACATTCATCCCGTTGACGCCGCGCCCCTTGGACCTGCCGCCCGCGATCATCATCAACGCCACCTCGAGCCTGTCCCGCGCCTCTGAGCGGATCGTCTTGCGCGTCAAGCTGGACAAGGTTCCCAATGAAGGGTATCTGAGTGCCAGCCTGTACTTCAACGATGATCGCGTCTCCGAGGACAGCAAACTGATCGGGGCAGGCGTGTCAGACGTGGCTTTCGATCTGGCCCCGGCGACGGTCGGCGCGTACCGGGCGTACCTGTTCTGGCAAGGGACGATCGTGCGGCAGTTCGAGTTCACGCTTCAGTAGCTCCCATTCGCTAGGTTCTGTGCGAGCGTTTGTAGTTAATCTCTAAACGCTGGATATTGCATTGTTGATCTCGAGGTAGCCTCTATGCGGGGATAGGGTTGGCAGGAAATTTGAGAGTGGCGCAATTGACGGGGAACCTCAAACTCAATAAGGTGACGCATCGTGAGTAGGAACTACTTTGGAACCGATGGCGTGCGCGCCGTCGCGGGACAGGCCCCGCTGACCGCCGCTTGGACCTTGCAACTCGGGGCGGCCGCCGCCGAGGTCTTCAAAACCCAGTCGCGCAAACCGAGCGTCGTAATCGGACGCGACACACGCAAATCCGGCGACATGCTCGAGGCGGCGCTGGCGGCCGGTCTGACCGCCAGAGGGGTGGACGTGACGCACGTTGGGGTGATTCCCACGCCGGGGGTGAGCTACCTGACGCGGCAACTGAATGCCACGGCGGGCGTGGTCATCAGCGCCTCGCACAACCCGTTCGAGGACAACGGCATCAAGTTCTTCGGCACGAGCGGCGAAAAGCTCTCCGATACTTTGGAGACTGCTATCGAAGCCCAACTCGAGGCGGAGTACCCGCCCGTGGTCGGTGTTGAGCTGGGGACGGTCACCGATTACCGCGAGGCGGAACGGATTTACAGTCAGTTTCTGTTAGGGCACGCGCCTGACTTGAACGGCTTGAAGATCGCGCTGGACTGCGCCAACGGCGCGACCTATCGCCTGGCTCCGAAGATTTTTTCCAAGGCGGGCGCGGAAGTCTTCGCGGTTTACAACACCCCGGACGGCAAGAACATCAACCTGGGCTGCGGCAGCACCCACCCGGAGCGTTTGCAGAGCCTCGTCAAAGAGCTGGACTTCGATGTCGGCGTGGCCTTCGACGGTGACGGCGACCGCTGTATGCTCGTGGACAGCACGGGCGCACTGATAGACGGGGATTTGGTGCTGTACATCAACGGCGTTATTCGCCAAGAGAGTACCGTCGTGGCGACGCTGATGAGCAATATGGGTCTCGAGGTGAAACTCCGCGAGCATGGGATTGGGCTGGAACGCACCGGGGTTGGGGATCGGTACGTCCACGAGCGCCTCTTGGAACAGGGCTTGACGCTTGGCGGTGAGCAGAGCGGTCACACGCTGTTCCTGGATGCCGCACCGACCGGGGACGGGATGTTGACGGCGCTGCTGACCTTGGGTGCAGTCGCACGCAGCGGTAAAACCCTGGCTCAGTGGCGCGAGGAGATGCCGCTCTACCCGCAAACCTTGGTCAACGTTCGCGTCCAGGACAAGCACGGCATCAGCCTGCACCCGGCGGTCGTCGCGGCGCTCCAGAACGCCCAGGGCAAGCTCGAAGGTCGTGGGCGGATTAACCTGCGTCCGAGCGGTACGGAACCCCTGGTGCGGGTCATGGTCGAAGGTCCTAGCCGCGAGGAGATCGCGCTGCTGGCGGAGAGCGTCGCGGGCGTCATCCGCGAGGTCGGTAACCTGTGAGCCAACGCGTCGCTCAGGTGCAGGCCGGGGTCGCTCGAGTCCTGTCCAGCGCCATCCTTTTATTGTCCGATCCGCGCTTGCCGACGATCGTGACCGTGGAGGGTGTGCGGGTTAGCCCGGACCTGTTGCACGCCACGGTCTTCGTGTCCTGCATCGGTGAGATCGGTCCGGCATTGGAGGCGCTGAACCACGCCAAGGGCTTTCTGCAACGCCAGATCGCCCAGGAGATGCGCCTAAAACGTACGCCACTCTTGGAGTTTGAGGACGCGTCGAAAGGGGTGTTCTGAGCTGTTAGATTTGCCGATTCTGAACATTCCCCGTGAGGCTGGCGATCACGCTTTACTGCAACACACCCTGACCGGCGACGAACGCGCTCTATTTTTGAAAATGGACAGCGCCTGTCTGCAACTCCCCGAGGACGCGGAACTCGAGGTCTATCACGAGCGCGTTGCCGCTCTGGGAGCCATGTCCGGTCTGACCGCGACCCAGAGCATCGCGCTGTGGACCCGCGCGACTTTCAGATTATTCGAGCCGGAAGGTCTGGGGCCGAGGGACTTTGAATCAGGACAGCGCGAGGCTGACCCACTCAACTCAGGCCTGCTCGAGACCGAATCAGGGCAGAACTCGTGATCGAGGCGCAAACCCGGTTCCGGGTGCGCTACCAGGAAACCGACGCTCAGGGCATCGCGCATCACAGCAATTACGTCGTCTGGATGGAACTTGGGCGGGTGGATTTTCTGACCCAGGCTGGTTTTCCGTACCGCGAGGTGGAACGGCGTGGCGTGCATCTGATTGTCACCAATCTTGGCGTCAAATACCGCAAAGCCGCCTTCTTCGACGACGAAATCACGATTACCACGCGGCTGGGCTTGCTGAAATCCCGCTTGGTTCGCTTCGAGTATCGCCTCGAGCGTGTAGAGGACGGAGCATTCCTGGCAGAAGCCTTCAGCGAACACATGGCGACCGACCTCGAGAAGCGCGTGATCGGTATTCCAGAGTTTTTGCGCGATCTGCTCGAGCCTTAGTGATCGCGGTACGGTTCGGCTACCAGACACACTCCAGTGGCTCAAAACGTGAACCTGACCGCCCCGAACTCTGTCGTCACCGTCTTTCAACTTCACCTCAGTTTCGCCTCAATCTCCCCCTGAGGCCGTGTCATACGCTGTCCCTGATTGCGTTGCCGCTGAGCTTGCGGCCGCGCTCAGGAGACCCCATGACTCGAGATCACATCAAACCCCTGCTGTTCACCCTCGGTCTGGATCCGGACTGGGGGTTGTACGCCCCGAGGCTGATTGAACTGGCGAAGTCGCACGGTTACGGGGTTCACATCCTCGAGACCGGAGCGCCGCTCGGAACGGGAACCTTCACCTCCAACATCGTTCAAAACGAGAACGATCCGGGGACGAACCCGGATGCGCTCGCCTCCAAAGAGGTGCTGCCCGAGGGCATGAAAGACTTTGGCGATCCGTACCCGCAGCCGACCTCCGGGGAAACCGATCAGCCGCACGCCAAGGACGAAAAACTCGTCGCCTGGCCGGACACGATCATTGCTCAGACTCAGATGAGCAACTTTGTCGAAGACCTGGTGAACTACTTCCGCGAGGCGGGCTTGACGGTCGCGGGTGACTGGAAACCGGATTTCGATCTGAACCAGCTCCCCGATTACGCCAAGAGCATCGGGGCTGACCTCGTGGCGCTGCCCAAAGTTGGATTCCCCTCGAGCCTGATCCAGGGCGCACTGGTGCGGCATTTGGAGTCGGCTGGTTTACAGGTGGAGCTGATCGCAGAGGTCACGGAGCAGGAACTCGAGGCGCTTGAGGCGGACAACGCCCAGCGCGGTGCGGGGGATGCCACGAAAGAATCCACGCTCTCCGGGGCTCGTTCTCAAAGTCAAGCCTCACTGAACTCCGCCATGTCCGGTGAGTTGCCGCTCGAGAGTGTGATCGGGCAGCGGGCGCGGAGCCAAGTCACCCGCAAAGACGGAACGGTTCTGGTTCCGGCAGGCGAGATTGTCACGCGAGAAATGCTGGCTCGCGCCCAGCAGGATCATTTGGAGGGGCAACTGTTGGAAGCGGTCAAAGTTGACCGGGACTCCAATCACTTGCCGCCCGACATGCGTGACGGCAACACGACCGACTCCAACCCTTCCTCGGTCCCAGCCGCCACGAGCAACGAATCGTAGTTCTTAAAGCCAGACGCTAAAGTCTGTCAGGGAACAACCGCTACCACGAGGCTCGAGTTAGACTGCCGCTGTGACCCTGACAGTTGCTGCGCCCCTGGAACGTCCGACGGCCTTGATTGACCGTTTCGGACGCATCATTCGGGATTTGCGAATCTCGGTCACGCCACGCTGCAATTTTCACTGCTCATACTGCGATCCGCTCTCCGACGGTCACGCCGAACCGAGGGGCACGCTCTCCGTCAGGGACGTGGATCATTTTGTTCGCGCCTCGGCGTTGCTGGGTTTAGATGCGGCGCGGTTCACGGGCGGCGAGCCGCTGCTTCGTAAGGAACTCCCCGACATGATCGCCAACGCCGCCGCCACGCCCGGCGTCAAGGATATTGCCGTGACCACCAACGGCACGCTGTTTCGTCGTCGCCACCGCGAACTTCTAGATGCAGGACTGAACCGTGTGAACATCTCCCTGGACGCGCTGGACCCTGAGGTCTTTCGCGTTGCCACTGGAGGCGGCGACATCGAACCCGTGCTGGACGCGATAGACCTGGCACTGGAACTGAACCTGCACCCGGTCAAGATCAATGCTGTGCTGATTCGTGGCGTCAACGACACAGAACTGGTGAAGCTGGCGCGCATGAGCCTGGATCGTCCGCTCCACGTGCGCTTTATCGAGTACATGCACCTCAACAACGCCGAACTCGAGGCGTACCAGCGGGCTTTCATGCCGGGCAGTGAAGTCAAAGCGCTGCTGGAGCGCAAGTTTGGTGAACTAGAGGTTGTACCGACCGATCCCAGCAGTCCGGCTCGAGTCTTCAAAATTGCTGGGAGCCAGGGCAGTCTGGGCTTCATCAACCCGATCAGCGAGCCGTTCTGCGGCGCGTGTTCAAGAATGCGCCTGACGGCGGATCGCAAGGTCCGCCCGTGCTTGCTGACCGACCGCGAGCTGGACGCGAACGCCGCCTTCGATAGCGCGAACCCGGTGGAAGCCTTGATTGACACCCTACTCGAGGCGGCACACCGCAAGGGGCGCATGGGCGACATCCTGCCGCAAATCCGCGAGCGCACGATGGTCGCTATCGGCGGTTGAACCGGAACTCGAAAGTGGTTGCTCGAGGGGATCCCACAACTATAGGATTGTGAGGGCGAACGGCTGTCCGCCCAGCGGGCGCGTCATCGTTCGACCCATCCGGTTCCCTGCCTCTCGAGGGGAATGAACGCATCAATCTTTAAAAAACAAACAGTTTTTTCTCGTGATTTCAATCCTCGAGTCAAAGCCACATTTCCCTTGCTTGGACAGGGTAAAATCTCGTGTGAGTCGTTACCGAAACCGTTCCGGCATCGTGGTGCGACGCCACAAGACACCGAACGGCGACATCATCATTTCCTTGCTTACCCCAGAGGGGAAGCTAAAGGGCATTTGCCGCGCCGGGGCGCGCAGCCATCACGCCAGTCGGCTGAACCTGTTTCAGCATCTGACCGTCCAGACCTACGAACGTCCGCACAGTGATCTTTTAACGCTGAATGAACTCGTGCTCGAGGGGGCGCTGCCGGGCTTATCCGACCCGAGCGTCTACCCGTTCGCGCATTTTCTGGCGGAGTTGGCGGACAAGCTGTACCAGGAGAGCGATTTCGTCGGGCAGGCCGGGTTTGAACTGTTCAGCGGCGGACTGCGCGGCTTGGTTCGTCACGAGGACCCGGATCGGGTGACGCTGGTGATCGCCTGGAAACTGTTGGCGCTGCACGGTTTATTCCCCAGGGTTCACGCCTGCCTGGACACGAACGACGTGGATAACCTGACGCATTTCGATGCCGGTCGCGGCGGTGTCACCAGCGCCAGAGTCGGACGCGGTTTGCGGGTCGGTGCGCCGACGATTGAAGAACTCAATCTGATCTCTAGGGGCACGGTCCGCGAGGTATTGGAGCTAGACCTGGAACCCGAGGCGAGGGAAGGCTTGTGGGCGGCGCTCGAGGCGTATCTGACGGCGCAGATCGGCGCATTGAAATCCCTGGGGGCGCTGCGTTTATTGCGCCACACGAAAATGGAGAAGGTCGAAAACCTGCCTGCCTTCAGCCTCGAGCCTGCCATGTTGGATTAGGCCACTCGGACAGTCAGTTCATGTCGCGCGGCTCTTTATGTGTCTCGAGCGTGCCGATAGATTTGCTTGTTAGCCTTCGTATACGACGATGCGAATTGCCAGTTCGAGGAAACGTTGGGTCTTGTGCTGGAGTTCAAGGTCAACCGCTAGCCTCGTCAATGTCGCCCAGTGAATCTCGAGGTAGGAATCGCAGGGCGATTCTGGGGTACAGCTCGGTGACAGCGTAGGTCAGCAGCGCGTAGCGCAGCAGGCTGCCGACACCGCTCCGCTTCCATTCCTCTGGCAGCAGCAGGCTCGAGCCAATGTACAGCGCGAAAACCAGCACCAGCCCGAGCAGCACGAAAATGATTTTGCCCACCAGACCGCTCGGGGGTTTGAAGCTCGCGCCCGCCGCCAGGAATCCCCAGAGCAGCCCGAATTCGCGCGACCACTCCTCCGGGAGCAGCGATGACAGCCCGGCCAGCACGACTAGCAAACCGACCGCCGTCAACCCCACGACTTGCGGTACGTGTAACCGAGATGCCAGCCACATCATGCTTCCACCGAGCGCCAATCCCAACAGCACATCGTCCAGAAAATGCACGCCCAGGTACAACCTCGAGACCGAGATCAGCAGAATGATCGTCAGCGACAGCGCCCAGACCCAGGTTCTGGAAACCCGGAGTGCCAGATAGCCCCAGACGAAGGCGGCGTTCTGCGCGTGACCGCTCGGTAAGCCCGGTCCGGCGGCCGTGGCTCGAGTCAGCGCGGTGCCGATCGTGGGGTCCACCAGGTACGGCCGAGGCAGGTTGAAGGCGTATTTCAACGCGGTGTTCAGCGCCACGTTGACACCGAACCACAAACCGATCTGTCGCCCGATACGCGGTGCCAGCAGGTACAGCACGGTCAGGATAGCAATGTACCCAAACTCAGAACCAAGGTTGGTGATGAGCAAGAAAATACTGTCCAGAGCGCCATTGCCGCGAATGGCGCGAATCAGGTTGACATCCATCGCTTCAATCTACAGGCAAAAGTTCTAAAACCGACAACTCGAGCGGTACCACACGCTTTCAGTTGGCAGCAATATTGAAGCGATCCGGGAAACGCAGCACGGGTCGCAATCGGTTGCCGCCCACCTGCACCCCCGACTCGAGAAATTGATACACCACGTACTCGCCCGCGCCGGGAAAGCTGAAGCCGCTTTGGACTGATCCCACGCCCAACTCCCGCACGTCCTTCGGGTGATCGTGCTTGAAGTACGACCAATCCGTTTTCAACACGAACTGATGCACGTAGTACGGGTTCCACGGCGCGGGCTTCCCGTCTAGGAGCGTGGTCAACTCAAAACTCGAGCGTTGCCCAGCGGGTTTCAAATTCGTGCGACCACGTTTCAACTCGAGGCGACGCTGGTCGGAGAGTTGATTGGCTTGCGTCTTGCCCTCAATGCCAAGCGGGAAGACCTGCACGAAGCGCGGCTTGTCGTGCTCGTGACCACCTCCGCCGGTGATTTCCACGACCAGGTCGTAGACGCCCGCTTCCATGGCTGGCCAGTCCAGACGGTACTGCCCCCGGTCGCCCTCATCGGGGTACTCGAAGTAGAGATAGGCGAAATCTCGTCTCACCAAATAGGTGTGGACGATCCCCGAGTACAACGCGCCGCCGTCCAGGACACGCAGGTTCAAGCCGCCCTCGTCCACCCTAGCGGAAACTGTCAGGCCGCCCTGCTCACGGAACATCAGCGCGTGTTGCGCCCTGGCGAGGGTAAGGGCGGTCAACAGACTGAACACCACTGCCAAACCCCAAGAAAGGCGTTTCATGCGCCTATTGCAGCACAAACCCTGACCGTTCACCGTAAGCTCGAGCCATGCCGATCTCAGGGGCGGTGCTGGCGGGTGGGCGGTCGGCTCGTTTCGGGACGGACAAGGCAGCCTTCGTCTGGCAGGGGAGAACGCTCCTGGAACACGCGCTGGCAGGTTTAGAGGTTTGCGCGGAACGCTTTGTCGTCGGCGGCCGTCAACGGGTAGAGAGCATCCCGGTCTATCCCGATGCTGTGCCGTTCGCGGGCAGCCTGCACGGGCTGGCGCGGGCGCTCGAGGTGGCGAACTACGAGCGGGTGGCCGTGACCGCTTGCGACATGCCGAACCTCTCAGGAGCGTACTGGGCTTGGTTGGCGAGGCTGAACCCGAATGATGCCACGATCCCCGAAAACGCCGCCGGTCTCCTCGAGCCGCTGGCCGCCGTGTACACCAAGCGCTGCCTGCCGTTCGTGCGAGCGGCGATTGAAGCGAACGCCCTGAAGATGACCGGCTGGTGGGCGGCGGAGCTGGAGGGACGAGCGCCGTTACGGGTCGTGCGCGTCCCCTGGCTCGAGGTCAGGGGGCGTTTCGGAGACGATATTTTTTTGAACGCCAACACGCCCGGCGATCTCGAGCGGGGTTGAAGTTTTGGAACGTGCGGGGCAACCGCGACCTCCTCTCGAGAATCGGGAGGCTGTGCCACAGCTTGTCGTCGGCGTGAGGGTCTGAGGCGTGACCTCGAGTTCAGAACGCGCTAGAGTCGTCCCCGATAGCTTGACGCTGCGGTTGCCCTGAGGGGACGTGTCACAGCCCGCATTGGACCGACTCACACCTCGGTAGACTCGACGGGTGAGCTTTTACGCCCCCATTCCCAGCGGTGCGCTTCGCGTGACGGGCAGCGACCGGATCGCGTTCGTTCACGGTCAGGTCAGCAACGACGTGCGCGGCTTGCCGGTTCCGGGCGGTTGTCGAGCTGTGATTCTGAACGCCAAGGGCCAGATCGAATTCGATCTTCGCCTCTACCGGCGTCAGGAGGACCTGTACCTGCACACCCACGGCGGTCTTGGCGGGGCGGTCTACCAGCGCTTGAAGCGGTACATCGTGTTCGACGACGTGGGGCTGGAAGACATCAGCGACAAGCTCTGTGTCTTTCATGTCTCGGGGGAGCTGGCGACCGAACTGGGTTTTCGAGTCGGTGCGGCAGAGACGCAACTTCTCGAGGGTGAGTTCGGAACTCTGCTGGCTGCCCAGGTCAATCGCGGACTGGGGGATGGCGTAGACCTGCACGCGCTGGTCACGCACGCCCCGCCACTCGAGGCGTTCCTGGCAACCAAAGGTTCGCAGGTGAATGCCGCTAGTCTCGAGCGGGCGCGGCTGCGAGCGGGCTTGGCGGACGCGCATCTGGACGGGTTTCTGGAGCGCTTGCCGCAGGAGTGCGGGTTGGAATTCGCGGTCAGCTATCGGAAGGGCTGTTACATCGGGCAGGAGATCATGGCGCGCCTAGAAGCCAGGGGCAACCCACGTTACGGGTTACGTCGCGTGACGCTGGAACGCGTTGTGCCAACCGGGACGAGCATCACGACAGTTGACGGGAAAAGCGTCGGTCAGCTCGGCTCGAGTCTGCTGGACGGGGAGGGCGCGATTGGCTTGGCGGTTCTGCGCCGCGACCTCGAGTCAGACCTGGTGTTGCTGGCGGACGGTGCTCGGTTGCATTCTGCTGTGCTTGAGCAGGCATCGTGAGCGGTATCTTCGCGCCGTTCCGAAGTCTGCGAAATCCATGCTTTGCCCGATTGTACATTTCACAAGCCACTAGCTTGCTCGGGGATGCGCTCACCTGGGTTGGGTTAGCACTGTTGTCTTTCGAGTTAGCCGGGTCTAGCTCGAGCGTCATCCTCGGGGCCGCGCTGACCTTACGTGTCACGGCTTTCGTGATTCTTTCACCACTCGCTGGGGCACTGGCAGACAGAATGGATCGCAAACTGATTCTGGTGGGGAGCGATTTCGGGCGCATGGTCGTGATCGGTTTGATGCCATTCGTGACTCAAGCCTGGCAGATTTACGCCTTGATGTTTACCCTGAACTCGTTGACGGCTTTTTTCACACCGACCTATCAGGCAACGATTCCGCTCGTCACTGGCCAGGACGAGTACGGTCAAGCAATTTCATTATCCGGCGCGACCTTTGAGCTGCTGGGGGTGCTTGGGCCCGGCATCGCAGGTGGGGTGGCGTCCCTGATTGGGGCACGTTCCATTTTCTTTGTGGATGCGGCAACCTTTCTCATTTCCGCGCTTTTGATCTTGACCCTACCGCGATCCTTGAACGCTGCCAGAGACGCCTCAGAAAGCTCGAGTGCCACGACCTGGCATGATGTGCGTGACGGTACGACGCGCCTGTGGTCTGACGCGCCGATGCGGTACGCGTTGTTGCTTGAGCTGGTCGCCTCGGTCGCTGGGGCACTTGTGCTGGTGAACACAGTCGGACTGGTACGCGGCAACTTGGGCTTACGCGATCTCGAGTACGGTTTGGCAATGGCTGCTTTCGGGGTGGGTGCAACGCTGGCGGCGCTGGCTGTCGGTGCCTTCGAGCGGCGCGTGCCCCGAACCCGTTTCCTGTTAGTGGGCGCGTTCATCACGACGCTTGCAGTGATTCCGGCGAACCTCGCTCCGTTCGCACCGCTCTTGGCATTATGGCTTGTAGTGGGCGCGGGACAGAACTGGGTGAACCTGCCAACTCAAGCGCTGATTGCGGATCGCACACTGATAGACGCACAGGGACGCGTGTACGGAGCGCATTTTGCCTGGAGCCACCTGTGGTGGGCGCTGGCGTACCCAATCGCAGGCTGGCTCGGCTCGAGGTTTTCCCAGCAGGATTTTCTTTACGGGGGATTAATCGGCCTGGGTTTGCTGGTGGTGGTACAGGTATTCTTGACACCTCGAGACGTGGAGCAAAGCGCACCTGGAGGATCCTGAGGCTCGCGGTTTACGACCTCTAGGACAGGACAGCGGTGGAATCAGGGTTTCGTGGTATTCGTCGCATCCACGGCGGTTCGTAAACCCCTCGCCAGCTTTTGGGCCTCGTCCACTGCCCAGAAATGCGTGTAGGACAGGTGTGGCTCGTCGGTCAACATGTGATGGTGAACTTCGACAATGGCGATGCCATTTGAGCGCAGCGCACGCAACACGGGGTCAACCTCTTTGGCGGTCATGGTGATGTCGCCGTTGATGGCAGCTTTGCCGTCTCCAACTGGTTGGAAGTTCAGCACGGTTGTCACACCGGTCGCGGGCGGTAATTCCATACCGTCCATCGTGATCTTCTCGCCTCGAGCAATCGTGTAGTTGTAGACGTCGCCGTTGTTCTTGCCAGTACGCCCGATGATGCCGCCCACTGCTTTGGTGTCGAAACCGGTGATATCTGCTAGGGCGGTGCTGGCGGGCGCGGCGATCGGGGTCTTGGTCGTCTCGAGTGCGGCGCGGATGCCCTGGGCCAGTTTCACAGGATCGCCCGTGCCGCTGTAATGCATCCACCAGATGCGTGGCGACTCGCCGAACAGGTGCTTGTGAACGGCCGTCTGCTGAAGTCCGCCCGCTTGGAGCTTACTCATGGCGGTTTGGAGTTCGTCCTCGGTGACGACGAAATCGCCCATCACCATCGCCTGAGCGCCCATTGGCACGAAAGCCGCATAGGTTGAAAGTGTCGGCTTGATCTCGAGACCGCCGACGCTGACCTTCAAATCCGTGCGCGGGAAGCCAACGCGGTAGACACCGCCCGCTATGACGCTGCCCTCGCGCCCAAGAGCGTCCGCCACAGGTTTCCAATCAACCGACTGCTAGCCACCGCTGGGGTGAGCGGAGAACAGGACAAGGGCGATGCCTGCGACGGCGAACCTAGCCCGGATGAGCGATTTATTCATAAAACTCCTCTTCACGGCCCGAGCCGAGATGGTTTCAGGCTAAGCCCCGAATTTCAGCGGGAGATGGGGAAAACTGTTGTTCTGAGGCTCGAGATAGATTAGTTCTAATTTTAGGGTGATCGGAACATCCCGTCCGGTTTGCCGCGCCGCAGCATCTCCTGGCAGTAGGCGTACAGCGCGTCGTAAACGATCCATTCGGCGTGGTTGTGTTCCAGGTCGTTCTTGAAACCCAGATGCCTGAAGCCTTCCGCGACAGCCTCGAGTCCGGCCGATTCTGGCTGATCCCAGAGGGCATTGTCAGTGTCGGCTCCGTTGACGATCTTCGCCAGCAGCCTCAACGCCGGGTTTTTCTCCCACAGGTCGTACTTGCGGCAGATCGCGTCGAAGCTGCACTCCTGCCCGTGATGCCCCAACTCCGCGCCGCTCACGTCGTAGGGAACCGCGTTCTCTCGAGCGGCGACCTCCACGACCTGATCGCTTGGGACGAACAGGAACTCCGCGTCCTTATCCACGAATTTGGTGATGAGCCACGGGCAGGCGACGCGATCCACTTTGACTTTTTCGCGGGTGATCCATTTCATGATTGGCTCCTTGCCCACGCGGGGCGGTTCGAGAGCGATGGTGAGGCTCAAAGTGATTTAAGCAGCCGCGACTTCGAGCAACTCGAGTGCCCCGCCACGTGCGGCCAGAAAAACGTACAACCGATCCGGTCGCACCAGTGCGGTCGTTCCCGCGTCCAGTTCTGACTCGAAACTCGAGGTCGCGCCCGTGTTGGGATTGATCGTCACAACCGCGCCAGGTTTGCCCACAGCGACGTGAACCAGTCCGCTGTCTGGATTGAAGAAGGTCGCGTCCGGCGATCCGGGCAGCGCCCAGCGCCCCAGAATCGTTCCGTCGCGGCTCGAGACGGCGATCAGTTCTCCGGCGTCACAAGCGACGAACAGGCGCTGTCTGTCGTGGTCAATGTCAATCCCGTGTGCCCCGAAACTGGGAAGCGGCCAGTGCCGCACGTTACTGAGGTCTGGCAAATCCGCGACCAGCACCATTGAAGGGTTGCGCACGGCCAAAAAGACCTGGGATTCGTCTTGGCTCAGTACGCACCAACGTGGACGGCCTGGCAGCGTTAGGCTGTGACGGTCCAGAGTCTCGAGGTGAAGGCACTCGAGGCTGGGCAGTGTGGTTTCGTTGCCGATACAGGCGACCACCGCCAGGTGGCTTCTCAGCGCGATGGCGACTCCGTTCGGGCGCGGACCGACCGGGATTCTGGACGTGACCTTGAGCGAAACTGCGTCCACGACCGCCAGTTCTGCCGTGCCGCGATTCGTGACCAGTACCGTGTTGCCCGCCACGACCACGCCCGCCGCTTCACCGAACCCTGGTAAGGTCTCGAGGTGAGCGCCAGTCTCGTCGTCCAGGATTTCCAGCGTGTTCGCGCCCGTGTGAGCCAAGAAGACGCGTTTCGTGACCGCATCGAACGCGCCGTGGTCAAAATCGGTGCTGCCTGGGATGAGGACGAAACGACTGGGGCATAGTTTGGTGCCGTCCAGTTCAGCGATTAACCCCTGTACTCTCTCCTGAATCGCGTTGCAGCAGGCGATCAGGTCCTCGCCCGGTGAGGGGACATCCCAGTCTTCGGATTTGTTTGCAGGTACGCCCAGCGCGTTCAGGTCACACCCGAGGGAAATCACTCGACTCGCCCCCTCGAGGTCAGCGGCGGAGACGGTGCGCGGCTGCCAGCCTCGGACATCCATGCCGTCGGACGCTAAGAGTGCGATCACCCGCTCTGGAATCGCCTCGTCAGGTTCTGTGCCCGCGTTGCTGAACGAACTCTCCATACCTGCCGCCTGCGCCAACTTCGTAGCGTAGGCGGCGGCGATCACGCTTTTCTGAATGCCGTGTGGACAGAGAAACAGGATGTGCTGACTCACGGGTTAGCTCCTTCAAAGGTGAATTCGGCGTACAGCGCCTCGAAGATCAGCTCGCCGCGCTGTAACGCGATGAGATCGTCTGGACTCGAGCGGCGAAGCCCGCGACAGATCAGGTCCAATCCGGGCGCGGCTGGCTCGAGCAGAATCTCTTGGATCGAATCCGCCTCGTCCACGATGCCAGCGATTCGCTGTAGCACCGGATCGGTCAAGCCGTACTCCAACAGCATTGTGTGTAAGCTGGAATGCCCGTGACGGTGACTGAGCCGCGCACCGGGAATGTCGAAGGCTTCCGCCTCACCCGGCGGTGGTGGCGGTTGTGAACCTACCGGGATGAAAACGAACTCGGCTTCCACGTCAATGAACTTGCGAATCACCCAGGCGCAAGCCATCCGGTCCACGCCGACCCCGTGCCACGTCAACCATTTCATGCGTTCCCCCTGGCGGCTTCCAAGGCCGCCTTGACCTGTTTCCCGAGCGCGGATTTGAGATGATCTCTGGCTTGCAAGCCTAAAAACTGTTTAGAGAGCTGCGGCAAATCCGCCTCGTCCGTCTGAAGCGCTTGCAGCACCTGCCGATACTCGGGTTCGACCGCTTCCAAAAACGCCGCCTCGAGCGTCGCGTCCTGCCCTTCCAGCGTGGCTCTGGCGCTCCAGGTGGTCGCATGGCCGCCCTGCTGGTTGATCTCAGCGGCGAGCCACTGGAAGTTCTCGCGGGTGCGCAGGTTGTCAGGGAGGACCCACACGGAATCGTGCGAGAGGACCGCGCCCAAGCGGTTCAACTTGCGCCAGACACCTACCCGGAGAGCGCTCGGTTCTCGAGGAATCTTGTAAACCAGAAACAGCCAGTCGCGCATCAGCCGCCTCGCGCAGTGGGCAGGAGGGGGTAGAGCAGCAGACCGATGACGGCGGCGGCTACGACGATCAGCGGCTCGGGAATTTTTTTGAATCGCCACAACACCAGCAGCGTCCCGAGTGCCAGCACGACGGTGGGAAGGTCGGTCAGCGTGCGCCGACCCAGCACGACGACCGCGCCGCAGATCGCCCCGGCGGCGGCTACCGTCACACCGTCCACGAAGGCGGCGACACTTTTGTGCTTGCCGTAGCGTTTGAAGTACGGGGCTGGAATCACGGTCAACAGGTACGCGGGTAAAAAGGTGGCGACCGCCGCGACACTCGCGCCGGGGAAACCCGCCACCAAAAAGCCAATAAAGGCGGTCGTGATCACGACCGGACCGGGCGTAATCATGGCGACCGCCACGGCGTTCACGAATTGCCCGTCGGTCAGCCAAGCGTTCGTTTTGACCACGCCGACGTACAGGAATGGCACGATGGCTAAGCCGCTCCCGAACACGAACGCGCCCGCCTGAAAGAAGTACCAGAACAGGCTCGAGAGGCGGTCGGGTGGTTGCAGCGAGACTGGACCCACGATACTGACCAGCAGCCCGGTCACGCTCGAGATTCCAGTGATACGTGGTAGGCGCGGCCGCCCCTGCGCGAACAGAATGACCAGTCCTCCGAGCAAAAATAACCACAGCGCCTCGGATTCGGTGATCGCCGTCCACGCGGCGGCAAGCACGAAGATTGCCAGTCGCAATCGGTCCCGCGCCACGGTTTTCAGGCTGAGTTTGTACGCACTGTGCGCGACGATCCCGATCACGCAGGCCGACACGCCGTAGAAGACTGCCCGCATCCATATCAGACCACCGAAGCTTGTGTACGCCCAACCCAGTCCGACCACCATGAGGAACGATGGGAGTACGAAGGCAAATCCGGTCAGGCTCGAGCCAACGATGCCGTAATCCACGTACCCTAGGTACATCGCCAGTTGCGCCGCAAGCGGGCCGGGCGCGAGTTGCGACAGCGCCAACCCCTCCTTGTAATCCGATTCTCCGATCCAACCCTTTGTTTCCACCAAGTCGCGCCGCATCGCGCCGACCAGCGCAACGGGACCACCGAATCCGAGTGCGCCGAGCCACAGAAAGTACAGCAGCAGGTCTCGTAGGGCGTAATCGGGTCGCACTCGAGCGGGAACCATGCGATACGCTACATGTAACCATGGTTACATGTCAAATCCTGGGTTTTTCAGCTAGAGGTGACGAACAATCCGTCTCCCAAACAAAAGTGATCTTCAAACCTCGAGCTTTGAGAACCTTTGCGGCCTTACCCTTGCGTTCGCTCTTACGAAATGTGTGGATCTCGAGAGCGGACGGCAGTCCGCCGCCCACCAACGTCTCCTCTCGGGACATCCAAGGGAAGGTTTCTCGAGATGAACGTCAACGGTAACTTTCTGCGCTCAGCTCGCTCACCCGCCAAGAGCGGCGAAAATATTTTGTCGGCGCTCGAAAGTTCAGGGTTGACTGTTCAAAAGCTCAGGGAATACCAGACCGCCGTGCCGACCGTCTCGAGTCTAGTTTGGACAGATGCGCTGCCAGTTCGCCCAGGCTGTGCAGATTGTCCACCGCCAGGAAATCGTCCACGAACGGGAGCGCTGCCAGTAAGCCGCGCGTCTGCGGCTGAAACCCCTTCGTGCCGATTAGTGGGTTCAGCCAGATCAGGCGGTGGCAGGTCTTCTGCAAGCGCTCCATCGCGTGCCCCAGCAAGGCTGGCTCGCCCTGATCCCAGCCGTCGCTGATGACGATCACGACCGTGCCGCGCCCCAGCACGCGTTTGCCCCAACCGCGATTGAAGGCGTTCAGGCACGCGCCGATTCGTGTCCCGCCCGACCAGTCGTTGACGGTCTTGCCCACGTCGGTGAGCGCCTCGTCCACGCTGCGCCGCTCGAGTGACCGGGTGATGCGGGTCAGGCGAGTCCCGAAGGCGAAGCTTTCCACGCGGCGTTTGGAGGTCTTCTGCTGTGTGACCGCGTGAACGAATTGGAGCAGCAGCCGCGCGAAGCGTTCCATGCTGCCGGAAACGTCGCACAGCACGACCAGATCTCTGGGGCGGGTGCTGCGATTCTTGCGCCGCAGGTTGATGAATTCGCCTTGCGACCGCAAAGCCTGCCGCACCGTGCCACGCATGTCCAAGCGTTCGCCTCGAGCCGACCTCTGCAAGCGCCGGGTGCGCCGCTCGGAGATGTGCCATTGAAACCGGGAGATTGCGCGTTTGGCAGCCTCGAGTTCTACTGGGTCCATGCGGTCGAAGCGCTTGGTTTTCAGCACCTCGTCGGCCGAGAAGGTCAGGGCGCGGTCGGTCACGGTTTGCGGCGGTGCGTCGCGGTCGTGCGGCCTGTCCTTGCCACCATCGCGCACCTCGCCGGGACGCCCGCTGGGTTTCTGTTTCGGTGGTGGCAGCCGCGCCTGGGACAGCAGCTCGTCTGGAAGGCCGCCCAGCCCCAGGTGCGCCCAGAACTTGCCGAACGCCGCCTCAAATTTCGGTACGTCCTCGCGGCGGCAAATCAGCGTGGTCAGCGCCGTGTCCCGGAAGGCTCGAGGTTCCAAGACGTTGATGATGCCCAGCGCCTCGGCGAAGGTCGCGGTCTGAGCGGGGGAGACCAGTACGCCCGCCTCGCGCAGCTCACGCGAAAACTGGACGACGTGCTGCACCAGTCTGCCGCCGGTCCGCTCGAGCCGCGATTTCCAGGTCATGCGCCCCTGCCGCCGTTCATGCCATCTGCGCCTTCGCCAGCAAGTCCTGCGCGGCCGAGCGCGCCAGCACGACATCCTCCTGGTATTTCAGGAGCGCCCCGAAGGTGTCCTCTAACGCCTGAGGTTCCAGCGTCGTGACCTCGAGCGCCATTAGGCTGGCCGCCCAGTCCAGGGTTTCGGCGATGCCGGGAGCCTTGTAGAGTTCCAGCTCGCGTAAGGATTGCACGAAGCTCACGACCTGCTGCGAGAGCCGCTCCGAGATACCCGGCACTTTTTGCTGGACGATTCGCAATTCTTTCTGAAAATCTGGGAGGTCAATCCAGTGGTACAGGCAGCGGCGCTTCAGGGCGTCGTGAATCTCCCGCGTGCGATTGCTGGTGATGACCACGACCGGGGGTTGGGCAGCGCGAATCGTACCAATCTCCGGCACGGTGATCTGCCAATCGGACAGGAACTCCAACAGGTACGCTTCAAATTCCTCGTCGGCCCGGTCCAATTCGTCTATCAGGAGCACCGGGGGCGGATTCCCCTCGAGCGCCTGAAGCAGCGGGCGCTTTACCAAGAACGCCTCGCTGAAGACCTCGCGGCGCACCCCGTCTGCCATCCGCGTCCCCGAGGCTTCCAGGAGTCTGATCTCGAGCATCTGCCGGGCGTAATCCCACTCGTAGACGGCGCTGCTAACATCCAGTCCCTCGTAGCATTGCAGCCGAATCAGCGGGGTTTGCAGCACCTCGGATAAGACCTTGACGATCTCCGTCTTGCCGACGCCCGGTTCGCCCTCCAGGAACAGCGGACGATTCAATTTCAATGCCAGAAAGACTGCTGTCGCCAGGCTCCGCTCCGAGACGTACCCGTGCGCCTCCAAGGTTTGGAGCGTGGCTTCGACTGATTGTGGCCGCATGGCACAGTCTAACCATAGTCTAACGCGTCACGTTCATAGCCAGGGAAACTTTGAGCGGCCGAACCAGGCGACCACTGTCCCGTTCAGTGGTTTGTTGGGATCGTCTCGAGATTGCGGCCGGGCGAACGCTGGTTTGCCTCTACAGGACACGGTTTTCGTAGCGCCGCGCCTGGACGCAGCCCGCGAACGACTCGAGCGAACTGGATCGCAGGACGTGGCGTTTGCCCTGTCATGCGTCTCTAAAATGACGGTTTCGTTTGACGCGACGGTGGTAATCTGTTCGGCGTGCTGAACTTTGTGCGCCGCGCCTGGGCACCCCCCGTCTCGCAGAGTGATCTCGAGCGGGCGCTGTGGAAGCTGGGCATCCAAGGCAAGCGTCACGCGATCGTTCACAGCAGCCTGTCCAGTTTCGGAAACGTTGTCGGCGGTGCGCCCGCCGTGGTTCACGCGTTGGAGCGCAGCGTGCAGACGCTCGTGATGCCCGCCTTCACCTATTACACGCTCGTTTGGCCAGAGCCGCACCGCAATGCTGATTGGCCGCAATTCGTCAATGAAGATGGCCCGCCGTTTCGGAGTGACAGCCCGGTCAGCCGCGACATTGGGCGCGTGCCGCAGACCCTCTTGGAGCAACCCGCCGCGCGGCGCAGCCAGCACCCGGCGCTGTCGTTCGTGGCCCAGGGGACTCAGGCGCAGGACATCCTCGAGGCGCAATCCCTGGATCATCCGTACGCGCCGATTGGGGCGCTCTACGCGCTGGATGCGGATGTAATCCTGCTCGGGGTGGATCACCGCAGCAACACCGCCATGCACTACGGCGAGTATCTGGCGGGTCGTCCGATGCTCGAGCGCTGGGCCAACACGTCACACGGCGCGGTCAAGACCTTCTACCCGAATTGTAGCGCCGCGTTCAACCCAGTTCAGAGCAAGCTGCAAACCTACCGGAACCTGGAACTCGGGAAGGCGGAAATCGCCGTCATGAGCGTCAGAGACGTGGTGGACACGACGCGGCGCATGTTGGAGCGAGACCCGTACGCGCTGCTGTGCAATTACCAGAGCTGTCGCTGCCAGGCGGTCCGCGAAAAGATTAAGCGGCACGGCCTGCAACCGCGCCGCGACCGCTGGCTCGAGACGCTGCTGGGCGCACCCTTGGAAGAGGCGCTGGCGCTTTCAAAGTCTTCGTCGCGTTGAATCGCAGCCTCGTTCTCGAGGTAACCGCTCTTGGCACAGGCGTCGGATGAACCCGTCATCGGTAGGGGCGCAGCACGCTGCCCCCAAACCCAAACGCGAGGTAAATGATCCACCATTTCTGCCTCTGTCCCGCCCGCGCCACGGGTGTATTCTTAAACTCCTATGGCAGCCTATGAATTCCTCGAGTACGCGCATTTCGATGGTCGGATCGTGCCTTTTTCTCAGGCGAACGTGTCCGTGGCGACGCTGGCGCTCCAATACGGGTTGAGCGTTTTCGGCGGGATTCGTGGTTACCGGAGCCAGGACGGCAGCATCAACATCTTCCGTCTGCGCGAGCATTTCACGCGCTTCACCCGCTCGGCGGGTTTGCTGAAAATTTCCCTGCCGGGCGACGTGGATTTTCTGATGGCGGCGGCGATGGAACTGACCCGCCGCAACGCGCCGAGCACGGATTGCTACTTCCGGCCGTTCGCGTACAAGTCTGATCTGAGTTTAGGTCCCAGTATTGGGCATCCGGGTGGCGGCTTCGCGGTGTACATGTTGCCCCTGGGGAATTACTTCGGCGAGGACCGCCCGTTGAGGTTGCAGGTCTCGTCGTGGCGGCGCGTCGCGGACGGTGCGATTCCCGCCCGAGGCAAGATCGGCGGCGGGTACGTCAATAGTGCGATCGCCAAGGACGAGGCGGTTATCAACGGTTACGACGACGCGATCATGATGAACGAGCTGGGCAAGGTCGCCGAGGGCAGCGCCAGCAACTTGTTCATGGTGCGCGACGGTGTTCTCATCACGCCTGGCATCACCTCGGACGTGTTGGAAGGCATCACGCGTCGCAGCGTGCTCGAGTTGGCCCGCGACATGAACATCCCGGTTTTGGAGCGCGAGATTGACCGCAGTGAACTGTACATCGCCGACGAGGTGTTTCTGTGTGGCACGGCCGCTCAGGTTTCAGCGGTCGGTGAGATTGATCGCCGCGCCATCGGCGATCCGAGCCGTCCGATCACGACCGCCCTGCGTGACAGGTTCGATGCCGTGGTGCGCGGTCGGGACGAGACCTTCAAGGCTTGGCTGACTCGAGTCGAGATCCCGCAATTGGCAGCGACCGATTAAATCCGCTTCGCGCTCTAAAGGCTCGAGGTCACAGCGGTTCGTTTCTTCACGTCAGTCGTGAAAAGTTGTGTATAATTCCGTCATGACCCTCTAGGGTTACGACTTCACAAATAAACCCCTCGCGCTGATGCGCGTGGGGTTTTTCTCTTAAAAAGCCCGGTCAAAATTCAGTTTTCTGGAACCTGATAAAGAGTAGAAGACGTTGTTCAGCACGATCAAATCCGGCACGACGTGGAGGCACACCATGCGGCGCAGACTCGAGGATTTGCAGGACCTGATCTGGGGTGGACGGTACAGCGTCAAACCCCACGCGGCGCGTCACGCCAGGGCAGAGGGTTTCACGGAGCCGGATATTGTGGACACGCTGTTATACGGGCGCGAACTGGCGGTTTACCCGGAGGATTCGCGGATGCTGTTGTTGGGGTACATCAACGCCAGTCCGCAGTTGAAGATTCCCTTGCATGTCGTGGTGGATTACTCGCCGTACCGTTGGGTGGATGTCGTCACCGCTTTCATCCCGGATCAGCCGTACCGGGTGATCTCGCGGGAGCGCGTGGCGATTCTGGTCCATCACGACCGCAATGGAGGGGAGCGCGTCATCAACCCACGAGCGCAACCGCGTCAACGACCTCGAGCCTGGCGGTTGAAGGGCGCGTAAGAGGAGGATCGGAACTTTTTTACCCCAGCACTCGTATACTCGAGGCATGAGAAACCCACTGGTTTGGATCGGGTTGACGCTGGTCATCATTCTGGTGATCGCGTTCATCACGAACCCGTATATTCCGTTCTTCGGTAGCGTCATCAGCTTGCAAACCCTGTCGTTGATGCTGATTATCCCGTTCGTGGTCGGGATTCTGGTCGGGTATTTCGTGCGGATGTCGCAGGAGCGCCGCCGCCCGCCGGTCACGAAGATCTGAAGCCCAGAAGTCACAACCGCTAGCTTGGCTGCCCTCTGACTCGAGTGGCACGCGATGCCATGGGTTGTTTCAAACGGCTAGAAAGTACGTCCTGAACTCCAGGTCCTCACGCGTGAACCCGAGCCGCTCGTACAGTTTCTGCCCGCTCAGGTTGCTGTGCGCGGTCTCGAGTTGCAGTCCCTTCGCGCCGCTCTGCCGCGCCAGATGAATAGCAGTTTCGATCAGACGCTCACCGACGCGCTGCCCTCTGGCCTCGGGAATCACGTACAGGTCGTTGAGAATCCATAACCGCCTCATGGACACGCTCGAGAAGCTCGGGTAGAGCTGCGTGAACCCGAGCGCTGTGTCCCCTTCAAGCGCTGTGTCCCCCTCGAGCGCTAAAAAAATGACGCTCTCACGCAGCAGGAATCGGTCGCGCAGGAAATCCCTGGCGGCGGTGGGGTCAGACGGGGCCTCATAAAAGACGCGATAGGCATCGAACAGCGGCGTCAGGGTTTCCAAGTGATCCAGCGTGGCGGTGACGACTCTCACAGCTTCAGATCATAGGTGAAGTAGACCTCGTCGCGCTCGAAGCCGACGCGTTCGTAGAGGTGCTGCGCGGTCAGGTTGTCGAACGCGGTCCGTAGGCGCAGCACGAGCGCGCCCTGGGCGCGGGCGAAATCAGCGCAGGCGGCGATCAGCGCCGTGCCAATCCCTTGACCTCTGGCGTCGGGCAGGCTGTACAGGTCGTTCAAAATCACCAGAGGCTTCATCGCCACGCTGGTAAAAGTGCTGTAGCACAGTGCGAACCCGAGCGCGACTTCACCATCCATCGCCAGGAACACGGTCGCCTCATTCCGCTCGAGCCGCGCCTTCAAGTAGGTTCGTGCTCCCTCGGGGTCACTCGGACGTTTGTAGAACTGGCGGTAGGCATCGAATAGGGGCAGGATCGTCTCGAGCTGGCTGGGGTTGGCCTGGCTGATTTGCATGGCTCAGATTAGCGGTTCGACAGCACTAGAGATTGCAGGGCGGCGGGGAGTTCGCCCCCTTGCAGCCAGGCTCGGAGCGTGGCCGTGAACAGCTCCGGGTGTCCCATGTTCCAGGTGTGTTCCGCGTCTTTCACGCAGTACCCGCGCGCCGCTGGAAAGTTGTCCAGGATGGCGCGAGCGGAGGCGTGAATGATCGCCGGTTCGCGCTCACCGACCAGCAGGAGCGTCGGTACGGTTGATTGCCCGAGGTTCTCAGGGACCCGGAATCGGGCGTATTCCTCGAGGGTCTGCATCATGCCGGAGACCGTGCGCCCGTCGGTGTCCTCGCGGAACTGGGTTTCAAACCGGGCCGAGACATTGGAGACACGCATGTTGGCGTGAACCAGCGGTGACAGGTTTCGCACGGGCATATAGGCGCTCAGCAGCAGGGCGTTAATCGGTTTCAACAGACGCTCGGTCAGATGCAGGTTGCGCCAGTGCGGGAGGACCAGCGGACCGCTCAGAAGGGCGCGGTTGACCAGCTCCGGGTAGTCCGCCACGAGTTGCAAGCCGACCTGCGACCCCAGGGACAACCCAACCACGTGCGCCCGCCCGCCACCGGCTCGAGTTTGAATCAACCTCGCCGCGTCTGTGGCCGCCCCCCGGATGGTGAAGCCGGAATCGCGTTGCCGCAGGCCGTGACCGGGCAGGTCGGGGCAGAGGCAGTGATACTCCGGCAGGGCTTCCGCCTGCAAGCTCCAATCCCACCCGCCGACGCCACCCCCGTGCAGGAACAGAATCGTCTCACGGGAAGTGCCGGTTTTGCTGGAAGCTCCCGTCTCGAGCCGCAGCGGTGTCGTTTCGGATGCCGCCCCGGTCATGCGGGAATGGCGACCGAACCGATCGCGGCCAGCGCCGCCGCAATATCCTCGTCGCTGATCTGAAAGTGCGTCACCAAGCGCACGCTCGTGTCGCCCATCGTCCCCGCCAGCACACCCCTGGTTGCCCAGGCTGCGACGGTTGCGGCGGCGTCCGGCACGGTCAAGTAGACCATGTTCGTTTGCACGGCCGCCATGTTGACGTGCCAGCCCGCTGCGAGCAACCCCTCCGCCAAAACCCTGGCGCGGCGGTGATCGTGATGCAGGCGCGGCAAGCCGTGTTCCAGAACGTATAAACCTGCCGCCGCCAAAATACCCGCCTGCCGCATTGCGCCGCCCATCATCTTGCGGTAACGGTGACAGGTCTTGATGAAGTCCTTTTTACCGGCCACGAGGCTGCCGACCGGCGCACCCAATCCCTTGGAGAGACAGACTGCCGCGCTGTCGAAGTGCTGCGTGATCGCTAGCGGTTCCACCCCGAGGGCCGCGACCGCGTTCCAGACCCTCGCGCCGTCCAGGTGCAGCGGAATCCCGTCTGCCAGACTGACCTCGCGCACAGATCGGATCGTTTCGAGCGGCACGACCGTCCCGCCAGCCTTGTTGTGTGTATCCTCCAGCGCGATCAGACCGGTCGGACTTTGATGGACGCTGTGACGCACGGCGCGGCGCACGTCAGCCGGATCGGGCGTCCCCAGGGGCGCGGCCACGAAGCGCGGCACGACGCCGCTAAACGCCGCCATCATGCCCAACTCGTACTCGTAGATGTGCGCGCCCTCGGTGCAGATGACCTCCTGCCCGCGCTGGACGTACGCGGCGATCGCCACCTGATTGGCCATGACGCCGCTCGGGACGAACAGCGCCGCCTCGAAGCCCAGCATCTCCGCAACCCTGGACTGTAAGGCGTTAACGGTCGGGTCCTCGCCGTACACGTCGTCGCCCACCTCCGCCTCGAGCATCACCCGGCGGAGTTCTGGTGTGGGAACGGTCACGGTGTCGGAGCGCAGGTCTATTGGCATGAGAGGGATTCTACCCGCTCGGTGTCTGGCTGACTGATCCGGGCGTGCTTAACTTGACAAAGGGCGAACCCAAACCCTGTGTTGAACACGGGACAACCTTCATTGCGGGCGACGCGAATTAATGACCAGTATCAGCCTCGAGCTACATCTGGAGGAAGCCCAGATTGTGTCAGGCAATCAGCAGTTTCGGGAAACCTCGAGACCCGGATTTGATCCGGGCGTTCTTCTGTCACGCCAACTGTCACGGCTCGTTCGTATCTTCATGTTCAAGGCACAGGATTTCGAGAGATGGGATCTCGAGCGACTGGAGTCGGCTGGTGATGCCCGTCGCCGCGCAAACCAACCCGACCAACAACTCTAACCCCGCCACCAACACCCCTGCCAACTCCGATAGCCTCGCCTTCGCTCGAGTCCCAGCCCTGCGCGGCAGCGTGGCTTACAGCGCCGCGCAGGGCGCGGCGCTGCTCGGGCCCTTCGTGAGCCTGTACGCCCTGCGTCCCGGTGAGGCGCTCCAGGGGAGCGGTTGCTACGCGGTTCCCCTCACGATTCCCGACGCCAAAGCACAACTCCTCGAGTCGCTCGGGAAGGCGGGTTGGACGCTCTACTTCGATCAGGGAAACCGGGTCGGTTTCAGTCAGGGCAACGCCGTCGTCTGGCTCGAGTTCAGCCTGGCGGGCGAGGGCTGGTCGTTTCTGAGCTTCGCCCGCTGGGAGATTCGGTAAGGCGTTCCAGAATCAGAGCCGTTCCAGGAGCACCGTGGCGACGGCGTTCTCTAAAGTGTGCGACAGGCTGAGGTGCGCCACCAGGCCCTCTTGAAGCATCTGGGTTTTCAGCACATCGGCAAAATGCAGCACGGGTTTGACGCCCCGCATCTCCACCGACACGTCCCGCCAGCCGTGCGAGACCGCCCAGGTTTTCTGAAAGGCTTCCTTGGCGGCGAAGCGAGCGCTGAGGCTCGGGACGGGATCGGCTTTGGTCGCGCAGTACGCCAGCTCTTCCGGGGTGAAGGTTCGTTCCAGGAAGCGCTCGCGGCTCTTGGAGGCCATGATCTTACGAATCCGGTGCAGTTCAATTAGGTCCACGCCGATGGCAACGATCACAGCCGCATTCTAGCCGTTCAAACCTTCGGTGGTAGGCTCATCCCAGATGCTGCCGCCTCGCTTTTTGGAACGCATGGAGGAAGTGCTGGGCGCGGAGTTTCCCGCCTTTCAGACGGCCCTCGAGGGACCGCGCACGAACGCCCTCAGGGTGAATACATTGAAGCTCAGCCCATCCGATCTCAAAACGCGGCTGGGAATGCGATTGGAACCTGTGCCGTGGTCATCGGCTGGTTTTTACGTCCCCTTCGAGGCGCGGCTGGGATCGCACCCGCTCCATCACGCGGGCGCGTATTACATGCAGGAGGCCAGCGCCCAGGCGGTCGCCCAGGCGCTGGACCCGCAACCCGGCGAGCGGGTGCTGGACCTGTGCGCCGCGCCGGGCGGCAAGAGTTCGCATCTGGCGCAACTCATCGGGAACGATGGCTTGCTGGTCAGCAACGAGTTCAACGCCGCTCGCGCCAGGGTGCTGGCGGAAAACCTCGAGCGCTTGGGATGTTGGGCGCTCGTCACGAACGAGGACCCCGCAACACTGGCGCGAACCTGGGGCGCGAGCTTCGACCGCGTGCTGGTGGACGCGCCGTGCAGCGGTGAGGGCATGTTCCGTAAGAGCGCCGAAGCCGTTCGGGACTGGTCGGAGAGCGCCGTGCTGGCCTGCGCCCGCCGCCAAGCTGACATTCTGGAGGCCGCCGCCAATTTGCTGAAACCCGGCGGCGTGCTGGTCTACAGCACCTGCACCTTCGCCCCAGAAGAAAACGAGGTCACGATCAGCGGTTTCCTCGAGTCACACCCGGAGTTTGCACTGGAACCGATTACCGGGTTTCGGGCTGGCCTCGGCGGGATCGGGGTGCGCCTGATGCCGCACGAGTTGCGCGGCGAGGGGCATTACCTGGCTCGCCTGCGCAAGCTCCAAGGCGAGGCGACCCGCCCTGCCTTGCTGATGGGTGATCTGAAACCCGCCCGTGGCAAAGTCTGGAGCGCGTTCGCTCAGGAGTTCCTCGAGGAACACGGGCTGGCAGCCCCCGTGTACGAGTTTCGCGGTGAATTGCACCTGGCGGACCCGGAAGCGCCCGCAGTCGAGGGGTTGCGCACCCTGCGAGTCGGTCTTCCAGTCGCCAGGCTGCAACGCTCAGCCCGAGAGGAACGCTTGGAGCCGCATCACGCCCTCTCGCATTTTTACCGCAGCCATGCGCCGCGCCAAGCCCTAGACCTGGAACCGAGCGACCCTCGAGTCGGCGCGTATTTGCGCGGCGAAAGCCTCGAGTCAGACGGCACGGCTGGTTGGGTGCCGGTGCGCGTCCAGGGTTTGGCGCTCGGCTGGGGCAAACGGGTCGGGCGCACCGTCAAGAACCATTACCCGAAGCACCTGCGCGGTCAGACGCTCCGGCTCGAGGATTGAAAACCCGCCCTGAGATTTCCAGTTTTTGTATCGCGTCCACCACGAGTTAGCGGCTTCCCGTGGTGGCGCTTTCTCGGGGCTGCGGCCTCTCAAATCAATCGCTCCCGACAGTCTCCCTTCAACGGTCGCTCAGGCTCGGTTCATAGCTTGCTGTTTGAGCCAGGACAGTTGATGACCGAAGCGTTTCGGACAGCATGGAAGTTCTGCGCTACACCAAGCAACGCGGAGGCAATATCATGGCGACCCGACTGGATTCCACCATCACGCATCTCAAGGGCGGTCTGACCTCGTTCGCGCTCGACAAGGCTGTCACCAACATTGAGGGCTGGCAGAAAGCGCTCGACGAGGCTGACAAGCCGGAGCTGGCCACGATCTCCAAGGATCTCGGGAAGCTCAAAGGCTTGCTGCAAAAGGGAGAGCTGGACGGCGAAGCGATTGGGAAGCTTCTGGTGAAGCTCGGCAAGGCCACCACGAAGGTGGCGGCGGACGCCCCAGCCACGTCCACTAAGAAGCTCAGCAATCTAGGCGGGTTGCTCTCGAGCGCCGCGAAGGACTTGAGCTAAAGTCTTTCGCCCGCGCACCAAAAACCCCGCCGTTTTAGGCGGGGTTTTTGATTGCCTTGCCTCAGAACTGCACGGCGGGCACGGCGCGGTCGCCCTCGGAGGCGGCGAACATGGTTTTCTGCGTCTTGCCCATGCCCGGCGCGAAGAAATTGCCAGGGATCGTCGTGATCGCGTTGTTGTACGCCAGCACCGTGTCGTTGTAAAACTGGCGGCTGTAGGCGATCTTGTCCTCCAGATCGGTCAGTTCGGCTTGGAGCTGCAAGAAATTCTGATTGGCTTTCAGCTCCGGGTAATTCTCCGCGACCGCAAACACGGTCCGAAGCGCACCCGACAACGCGCTCGAGGCGGTCGCTTTTTCCTCCACGGTGTTGGCGGTCTGCATCATGGCTCGAGCCTTGGTGACGTTCTCGAACACGCTGCTCTCGTGGGTCGCGTAGCCCTTCACGGTGTTGACGAGGTTCGGCACGAGATCGCCGCGCTTTTTAAGCTGCACGTCAATCTGCCCGAGCGCGTTCGCCACCCGGTTTTCGAGTGAGGTGATGTTGTTAAAAACACTGATTCCGACGAACACGAGGGCGGCCAAAACAATGAGAATGATCCAGGTCATGAGTTCCTCCAGCTTCCAGTACGAGATTGCGAACCAACCGGTTCCAGCCCTTCAAATGGTTTGCTCGAGCCTATTAGACGCCGTTCCAGACGAGAATTTCACTCCATAGCTTAAAACCAGGGCGTGAGAATCGCCTTACCCCGCCGAATCGCCGCCACCGCCCCCACCCCCGCCAAAACTGCCCCCGCCAAAGCCGCCGCTCGAGCCGGAGGAGCTGGGATTCAGGGCGCTCTCTAAGTTGCTGAGGTTGCTGGTGATGCTGCTCAGGCTGTTCAGTGCCGTGAGCTGATCCGCCAGCCCCGAAACCTGACCGACATCACCCAGCCCGCTCGAGCCGTACCCGCCGTAATAGCCGATCCAGGCGGGCGTGTAGTAGAACTCTGGGTGCGCCTCCGCCAAACGCTTGACGTTTTGCAGGTACGCCTGGGCCACGCCCAGAGCGCTGGCGTAGACGAAGTGGTAATCCCAGAGCTTCAGGTGTTCGGCGGGAGCCTGATTCATGGCGCTGAAATCGGTCAGGAAGTTTTTATAGGCCGTCCAGCGCTTGGCGTTCAGCAGCTTGTCGGGGTTCCAGCGCGGCAGCGCCACGCCTGCCACGACGCCCGCCAGGATGTTCAGCACGCCCGCCACCATCAGCCCGACACCGACCGGCGTCAATGAGTTCAACAGAAAAAACCCTCCACCCAGACTCAACACGCCCGCCGCGAAGGCCCCAAACGTCCACCCCGAGGTCTTCTGCGCCGCGCCTGAGTCCAGCAGCTCGCCGTGCGTGGACTCGTACCAGGTTTTCGGCAGGGCGCTCAAGACTTGCCCCAGGCTGGTGTTGCCGCGAAACTCGGAGCGCAACTCGTCCGGCGTGACCGTGTTGTCACTGCCGCTGGCGCTGCTCAGCACACTCCAGAGTTGCTGCTCGAACGGCGTCAACTCCGCCAGATTCGGGCGTTGCATCAACTCGAAGCAAGTCTCGTCCTTGGCTCCGATGCCCAAAAAGCCGCTCGAGTGTTGCTTGGTCAGCCTGATAAAATCGCGCCGGGCGAAGTCCAGCAGCGTCGAACCGACCGCCTTTCCGAGGGCGTTGATGCCCGGACTGTTCTGGGTCATCAGGAACGGCACGGCGCTCGGTGGGATCTGCTCGGCGGGTTCGCGGTAATAGCGGCCCACGTCCTCGGTGTGCGGCTCGCGCCCGTAACGCTGGTAGGCGGTAAAAATGTTCGCGCCGATAAAAATCACGCTCAGGAACGGCACGAACAGCAACCACGCGGGCGGTCCTGGGGGTGGCGGGGCGAAGCCACCGTTCCCGTTGGCAATCGCGGTTCTCGAGGCATCGCGGAAGCCCTGGGTGTCGCGCCCTATTTCTGCCAACCAACCCGCGAACTGATTCTTCAGTACGGTCTTCTGTGCCTCTGGAAACTGCGCCGTCGGCATGAACGCGCGCACGCGCACGAACTCGCCGTCCGAGACCGTTGGCAGCTTAACCGTGGCCAGGCCGCCCGGCGTGTCGAAGGTCAGCGTCCCAATTCGGCTGTTGCCGGTGAAGATGAACACCCGAAACGGTTCCGGGTTCGGCTTAGGCGCGTGCAGCCGAATCGTGTAATTCCCGACCGCCGTGTGCGTCCCCGTGAGAAGCTGCCGATCAAACTGCACCACGTCGTTCGCCACGTCCAGATCACCGGTGACCGTGTACGCGAAGCGGAAGCCTCGAGTCTCGTTCTGCGCCCTGAAATCCAAGCGCAAGGTGTTCCCGTCCACGCTCGAGACCGGGGCAGGCTTGCCATCGGTCGCTACAGCCTGCTCGAAACGCACAGTTCCATTGGTTCTCGGCTCAATATTGATCTTGGCGAAGCTGTACGACCCATTAAAGTCATACGTGCGTGTGTCCACGACCCGCACCGTGCCATCTGGCAAGAAGTACAGATCGTGCGTCAGGCTGGTGAACGAATACGATTTGGCAACCGCGACCGGCGAGCCGAATAGGATCAGCAACGCGAGCAAACGCAGGATGGGCTTCACGTCACCATCATACGAGGCGAGCGTCAGCAAGGTTCCATGAAGGAAACGGCAGCGGTTGCACCTTGGGCGTGCCCGCCGCTGGTTTGCCTCAAGCGATCCCGTTTTTCTGGTTTGTAGGCCGAAAGCAAAGTCTTACCTGACAATAAACTTCTAGGCTGAGCTATGATTGCCCTGTCGCCAAGTGAGCTGGTCCTCCTGTACGCCGATCAATTCATCCGTCCTCGAGTCTCGCCGATAGCCAACGCTTACCTGACTCACGGGAGCCGTCGCCGAGTCAATCGGCGGTTGCTGGTGATCGAAACCGTGCGGGCCGCGATTCTGGCCAGTCAGACCCTGGAAGTCTTACACCTCGAGTTGCGGCCACCGCAAGACCTGCGAGACAATCTGGATAGACTCGAAGCTATCGGGTCTAGCGGGAAACTGGTTTCCAGATTGATCGCGGCCATCGGCGTGGATGTCAACAAACCCAGAACGCATGTATCACGTTCCGCTCAGCCCAATCCGTGGCAAGCCTCAATGCTCGAGGCTACCTTGCTCGGTCGGCTCGGGGATGCGCCGCTGTCGGTAACGGACCTGATCTCGGAAGCCTTCGGAACGCACTCGCCCGACGATGAAGCCGTCAGCACGATGCAAACTGCTCTCGAGAAGCGCGGCGTGCTGGAAAAGCGGAAACGTCTATTCGGTACCGCCTGGACACTCAGCCCAGCCGGACAGGTCGCGCTCGCTCAGGTCAATCTTGAGCCAGTCAAAACAATCTACGCCAACCATAAACGGCACTTCCCGAATGTCTGGGCGCAACTCGAGGAGGATATCAGCCTAGGCTTCTCGAAGTCGGACAGTTAAGGGTTGCAACCTCAAACCGTCGTGACCTCGAGCGCTCGAGGTTTGCGCCGCCTGCGACGGCGTTTCTTCTTGGCGGGTTCGGTTTGCGGGACGGTTTGAACCGGTGCCGGTTTCTCAGGGCTGAAGGCTCGAGTCAGTGTATTTTCCGACGGCGCGAGTTCGGGCGCGTGAACGACGGGGTTTTTCTTGCGGCGTCTCAGGCGTTTCGGTTTGACCGGCGGCGCGGGTCGTGCCAGTCCTAGCTCCAACGCGTATTGAAGGCTCATAATTGGTTCAGCGGGTTCTCGACTCGAGACCGGGGGTACGACTCGCGCCGCCCCGATTCGCTCGAAGCCAATGCTGGTTGCGCCGTTCAGCAATGCCCGGCGAAACCACGGCAGCATCCCGCGCTCCTCCTCGAGCCAGCTCAGCGTCAACGTGCCGTTCAGAAGTTGTCCGCGCAAACTCGGGCAGCCCTGCGAGCCGCGCACCCAGAAGCGCCAGTCCTGGCGGGTGTCATCCGAGAACGCCCGCACCTCTTGCTGGCGAAACCGGCTGACAAAGTCGTATTCCAGCGGCGCGGCGTAGCGTTCGCCGTACAGGTTTTGCAACCGCGACCGCGCCAGGCTCCGCTCCGCCCGCAAGCGGTCCCAGTCGCGCTCCGTCAAGCCCAGACGATGCAAAAATAACGCCTCGAGTTCGGAGAGCCGCTCCTCGAGGAGTTGAATGTTCTGGTCAACCGTCAGAGATTTTTCCTCCATCACGGGTTGTAACTCGTGTTCCAACAACCGCGCCGGATCGAGGGTTTGGCGCTCGCCGCGCCGGGCGCGTTCGTATCCCTCGAAGCCGTTCTGGTACTCCAGCAGATGCCCGTTCTCAATCCCAAACACCCTGGTCGCCACATTCCGAGCGAAGGCTCGGTCGTGCGTCACGAACAGCAAACTCCCCGGATAGCCCCAGAGCGCGTCCTCCAAGGCTTCCAAAGTTTCCACGTCCAGGTGATTCGTCGGTTCGTCTAAAATCAATAAATCCGCCCGTGTCGCGGCGATCAGCGCTAGCCCGGCTCTGGCGCGTTCCCCGCCGCTGAGTTGCTTCGGGTGCTTGTACCAGTCCTCCGCGCGAAAGCCGTAACGTCCCAGGAGCGCCTTCGTCGCGCCCTCGCCGACGCGATCCGCCAGTTGCTCGAAAACCGCCCGGTTTGGATTCAAGCCGTGATAGGTCTGATCGAAATGCACCGGGAGCGCCCCATCCGCGTAGCGAATCTCGGCGGGCGGCTGGGCTGAATCCTGGGCTGGATCGGGCGCGATTTCTCCCAGCAGCATTCGCAGCAGCGTTGTCTTGCCCGCGCCATTGGGGGCTAGGAGCGCCACGCGGTCCCCGGCGCGAATCCGCAGCCCCGCGTCGTCCAGGATCAGGCGTTCCCCGAACGATTTTCGCAGGTGTTCCGCCCGCAAAATCGTTTCCGCTCTGGCGTTGCCGCTCTCCAAGCTCATGACGATCCGGCGCTCCTTGGTGGGAGCCTCGACCAGCGTTTCCTTGGCGCGTTCAGCCCTGGTCTTGATCGCCTTGGCGCGGCGGGCCAGCTTGTCGTTGTTGACGCCCCAGGCGGCGACCTGCTTGGAGGACCGCTCGAGGCGTTTTAGTTCAAACCGACCGACCCGATTCTGTTTTTCCTGCACCCGTTTTAACTCGAGCCGGGCAATTCTGGAGGCGCTGTACCCACCCGGAAAGACGCTGAGCTGGCCGCGTTCCAAGTGAAAGGTTTGCTGGCACACCGCGTCCAAGAGTTTGCGGTCGTGCGAAACGATCAGCACCGCGCCAGGGTAAACCAGCAAGCTCCGCTCGAGCCATTCCCGCATTTTGATGTCCAAGTGGTTCGTGGGTTCGTCCAGGATCAGCAGGTCGGGCTGGTTGACCAGGGCCGCCGCCAGCGCCAGTCGCGTGCGCTCGCCGCCGGACAGGGTTTCCGAAACCCGATCTTCAAACCCGTCCAGTTCCAGGGCCGCCAATGTTTGCGCCGCCCGCACGTGCGCGCTGTACCCGCCCGCCCGCTCGAAGGCGTCCAGCACGACCGACCATTCCAGCAGTGCCTCGTGATCGCTCGAGATACGCTGTTCCAAGTCCCGCAGCCGCCGCTCGAGGTCACGCACGAAACCCAGCGCCGAGACGATGATCTGCCCAACGGTTTCTGACCCAAACTCCGGGTCCTGCTCCAAGTACCCGACTCGTGCGTCGTGCGCGAATTCCAACTCGCCCGATTCGGGTCGCAGCCCCCCGGTTAGGATGCGGAGCAGCGTCGTCTTACCCGCGCCGTTGCGACCTGTCAGCGCCACCCGATCCCGGTTTTCCAGGGTGAACGAGACGCCCGCCAGGGTGACGCGATCACCGTAGGCGTGGCGAAGCTCGAAGGCACGCACCAACATGAGCCTGATTCTAAGGGCTGCAATCCTTCGCGCCGAGAGCGTAAAGCACGAATCGAGCTAACAGAAACGGCCTAGGCTTGCTAGTCTGAGCTATGTTGAAAATCAGCCGCCTGCCCCGCCCCTGGCGCGAGCAACTGCAATTTGACGGTCGCCTGCTCGAGCCGAACGCAACCGTGCCAGAGCTGCCATCTGAGATTTTCGCAGCTCGCTTCCAGCAACTCGAGGCGGCGCGGGAAGCGGCCGGTTTGGAGGCGCTGGTGGTGTATGCCGACCGCGAACACGCGGCGAACCTGATGTGGCTCACGGGTTTCTCGCCGCGTTTCGAGGAAGCCTTGTGGGTGCAGGTCGCCGGGCAGAAACCGTTGTTATTGTTGGGCAACGAAAACCTCGAGTTCGCCCGTCACACCGTGCAACTGGATGCGAATTTCGGGTTGTACCAGAACTTCAGCCTGCCCGATCAGGACCGTTCCCAACATCGTGCGCTGACGGCGTTGCTGCGACAGGCGGGCCTGGGACGCGAGATGAAAACCGGCGCGATCGGCTGGAAACCAGGGGTTGATTTGGAACTGCCGCACTTCATCGTGACGGCGCTGCAAGAGGTGACGGGCGCGATGCCAGAGAACGTGGGCGCACTGCTGATGCACTCCGAGACCGGTCTTCGCGCCACCCTCGAGCCGGAGATGATCGCCTTCTGCGAGTACGGTGCGCGCCTGACCAGTCAATCGGTGCTGAGCGCCGTGTCCAACCTGCGACCCGGCATTTCCGAGCGCGAGACGGCTGGAGATTTGAACGCCTACGGCCTGGAGCTGGCGTGTCACCCGATGGTCAACTTCGCCGCAGAGATCCCGAGCGGATTACGCAGTCCTAGAAACGCTTTAGCCACGCGCGGCGATTACGCGCAGATCGCCTTCGCGGTGATCGGCAGCCTGACCTGCCGCTCCGGGCGCGTGGTCTCTCAGGCGGACCCGGACGCGGACGGGTACCTTGAGTTGCTGGAGAACTATCTGGCGGTGGTACGCGCCTGGTACGCCAGTTTGCGGGTCGGCGCGCCCGGCGGCGAGGTGGTGCGGGCGGCTGAATCCAAGCGCTCCCAGGCGTGGACACTGGCGCTCAACCCAGGTCATCTGTTGCACTTGGACGAGTGGCTGGGCAGTCCGTTCACGCCAGGTTCCCAGGTGCGGCTGCGTTCGGGCATGGCAATTCAGCAGGATTTGATTCCCGTGCCGCGTGACAGTCGGGCGGCGATTAACATGGAGGACGGGCTGGTGCTGGCGGACGCGGATTTGCGGCATCAACTCGAGCGTTCTCAGCCCCAGTTGATGGCTCGCTGCCGGGCGCGGCGCGACACGATGGCGCGCTTCGGGTACGAATTGCACGAGGACGTGCTGCCGCTCTCCGACATGGCGGGTCTGATGATGCCGTTTTTCTTGGAGCCTGACTTGATCGCGCATGTCTGAATCCGGTGGCCGCTCACCAGCACGACCGCGAGTCCAAGTCAACAGCTTTCATTTCAGGTACGGCTCGAGATCGGCGGGGTACGGCCGACCGGCCTCGTCGAGCATCGGCTGGTAGGCCGCCCAACCCAGATACTCGTTGCGTTTGTTCATCGCGTCAACCAAGCTCAAAGCTTCGGTGCTCCAAATTTTTCGGGCGTGCCCTGGCAACTGACGTTGCGCCCGTGAGTAAGCAGGAAAGTAAGACAGGCACACGCAGTCTTCGTTTGACTCGTGATGCTCCCAGAGTTCCCAGATCATGTTTTGAGTGTAGCGCATCCGGCTTTCCAAGGGTCTTTCAACGACTGGTATCCTGCGCCCTGTGAATTACACGATCCGCGACCTCGAGAATCCCTTTCAGATGGGAGAGCTGGAACGCGTGCAACAGGAGGCGTTCGGTTACGACGAACGCGATCTCGCGCCGGGCAGCTTGCTGACGGTTCACGCGCACATGGGCGGCGTGGTCTGCGCGGCCTATCCCGAGCACTCGGATCAACCCGTGGGCTTCGCTTACGGGTTTCCGGCGCGCTACCGTGACGCCTGGGTGCATCACTCGCACATCCTGGCAATCGAACCCTCGCACCGGAAGAGCGGGCTGGCGAAACGCCTGAAGCTCCATCAGCGCGCTCGAGTCGTAGCGATGGGCTACACGCTGATGACCTGGACTTTCGATCCGCTGCTATCACGCAACGGGCGGTTGAACCTTGGAAAGCTCGGCGCGAGGGCGGTTTCGTATCACCCGGACTGGTACGCCTTACGCGGCGGGATTTACGCCGGGTTGTCAGCGGACCGCTTCATGGTCAATTGGGATCTGACCCAAACCTATCAGGAACACGCCGCCAGCGCTCCAGAGGGGGAGATCGCGCTCGAGAGGAACGGCGTCTCGGCGGGACAGCCGGTGCTGAACCTGAACGCCCCCAAGATCCTGCTCGAGGTTCCACGCGATATTGAAGCACTGAAAGACAGCGATCTCGAGGCGGCGCGTTCGTGGCGTGCCGCGCACCGGGTCGCGTTTCCGCATTACCTGGAACGCGGGTACGCCGTAACCGATCTGAGTGACACCGGGGAACGGGCTTTTTACCTGCTACAAAAAAGCTGATTCAGCTCAGTTTCGGGTCTTCCTCTGGCGTCGTGGGAATCGTCTGGACAGGCTCGCTCGAGGGTTGGACAGGTGGTTGGACAGGCGCGACCACGGGCGCGGTTTCTAGGCTCGAGCTGGGCTTTACGGACATCGCAGCCTCCGAGGAATAGATCGGGTCTTTCGGGCGGACCTGCGCGAATACGAAGTAGACGATGCCCGCAATCGCCGCGACCGGAATCAGGAAGCGCAGCAAGGCTCCGACAACGCCTGCCAATCCCAGCAGCAGGCCGCCAATGAACGTCAGCAGCCAGCCCAGCAGCCACAGCCCCGCCAGCACCAGCACCGCGCCGACCAAGCCTTTGACGACGACCTCGAGCGTTTTACGCCAATCGGTTTCTTTCATGCCAGCAGTTTACGAGGTGCGGATGAAGAAAGTTCCGGGTGCGGTGGTGCCGCTCTAACCCCTTATTCCCGCGCAGTCCCCTCGAGCCAGCCCTCAATTCGCTCGAGTTGCGCGTCCAGAAAGCCAACGTCGTCCATCGCGTTGGCGAGCGTGTACGCGCCGTACAACCGGGAGATGAAATCGGCTCCGAGGGCGTTGGCGTTCGGTTTGTTCAGCAAGTTGAATTGCAGGCTGGCGAAGTCCAGGTACAGCTTTAGCAGGCTCCCGGCGTCACTGGCCAGTGTGCCGCCCACGTCGCGCAAGCCTTGCGCCAGTGAGGCGTAGGGGCAGCCGTGGGCGGTCAGCAGGTCGCGGTTCTCGCGGGATTCGCGGATCAGGGAGCGCAGCCGCTCTAACGGGTCAGCTTCGCAGGCCGCAAGGTGCAGTTCTGCCATCACCTCTTCGCGTCGTGCGGCGACTACGGCTTCCACCAGGGCGTCTTTGGTGCGGAAGTGATAGTACACGTTTCCCAGGGGAACGTCCGCCGCCGCTGCGACGTTGGCAATCGTGGTTCCAGGGATGCCGTGCTCGTGAAACAGGGTCATGGCCGCCCCGAGTAATCGGTCTCGAGCGGAGGTGCGCGGTGGGGTCTGGGGAGCGGTCATGATTGTACTTTGGCGGTTCACCTTTTAACAGAGTCAGTCTTTGAGAGGGTCAATCTTTGGCAGGATCAGTCTCTTGTAGAGTCAGTTCGCTAACTGCCATGTTGGACCAGGTGTCTCAGATTGTCAAATACGATGATGGTTTTCGGGCTGCGAGGTCGCGCAGATTAGCTCGAGTTGGCTTGACTCGAGCTACTGATAACGGCATGATTCGGTTAACTCACGTATGCGTCGCAGAAGCTTTGTACTGCAACGCATGATTACCCTGAAGTTACCGAACTCAGTAAGGTCCGAGGGACCGCGAGCAGAAACGCGCCGCCCGCAAAATCCAGAAACCCTCGAGCCGAGCTGTCGGGTCTCGAGGGTCGGTGTGGAAAACCTATTCAATTCAGGGCGGCTCCGGCGAAGGTCACGCCTGCCACGTCGCACCAGATGATGACGCTTTTGAAAGCGCTCGAGTCGGTTCCGGCGGGCACGGCGTACTCGTAGAAGCCGCTGAACGGGGCGGGCAACTTCCCGAGGTCCGCGTATTTGACCGCCTTGATCGTTTCTGCCTTGGCGTCCTTGGCTGGAACGCCTGCCGCGTAGAGATACACGTGCAAGTCTGGACCCGCCTCGGTTTTCAGGTTTTGGAGGCGCAACACGAGCTTGCCGTCGGGTTTTCGGATGACAGCCACGGTTCCCTGGGTCGGAGCGGCGACGGTCTTCAGGTGGGCGAAGTTCAGTACGGTTTCGACATTGGAGATGGTCTGGGAGGTCTGCGCGGCAACCGGCACGAGCGCGGGGACGAGCGCGACGGTCAGGCTGACGGTGGCGAGGGTGGCGGCGAAAAACTGTTTGACGGTCATGGCGGTTCTCCTTGGGTGTGAAGGCTGACAGGGTGCGATGGACTTACTTCAGCGTGGCTCCGCCGAAGGTGACCTTGGCGAGATCGCACCAGACGATGACGCTCTTGAAGCTAGCAAGCTTGGCGCTGGCAGGAATCTTGTACTCAAAGTTGCCTTTGAACGGGGCGACGACCTTCCCCAGGTCCAGGTACTTGGCGGTCTTGAGGTTTTTGATCTCCTTGGTGGGGACGGCCGCTCCATAGAGGTAGATGTGCAGGTCGGGACCGGCTTCGGTCTTGAAGTTTTTGAGGCGCAGCAGACTCGAGCCATCGGTTTGCTTGACAATCTCTAGACTGCCGCTGGTCGGTGCCCCGATGCTGAACAGCTTGGCGGTTTGGCTGACACTGGTCATCGTGTCGGATTTCATGGTTTGAGCGTTGACTGCGGTGAAGCCGAGGGCGGCGGTGGCGAGCAGGGTCGTGGAAAAGAAAGCGGCGCTGAGTTTGGAAAGATTCATGATGGACTCCTGGGTTTGGTGGCTCGATTTGATAGCTCGGTGTGGTGGCGGGAATGGACGGGACGGCACGCGGCGCGGAAGAGAAAGCTTTGGGAGGGGCGTCAAGGCTCAGGGCTTGCTGCTCGGCTCGAGGTTGAAGTTGACTTTGACATCCACCTTCGGGTCAGCTCCGGGAATGCTGATCTTGTGATCCGCTAGCGTGACGTTGAAGGCGGTGCTGACCTGAACGCGCTTCCCCTCGAGATGCAGCGTCAAGGGGGCGCTCAGCGGTTGCGCGATTCCGTTCAGCTCGAAGCGTCCGATGGCGGTCGCGGTCGTGTCCTTGCCAGGGGTGAGGGTGGTCGCGCCGGTGACTCGAGTGAGCGTGAAGATGGCGTTCGGGTGCTTGTCGGCTCCCAGATAGCCTCGGGCGTGTTCGTCGCGCAGTCCGATGCCGGTGTCCAGCTTTGTCAGGTTGACGCTGACGGTTCCGCTGGCTTTGCTCAGGTCTTTCGGGTCCAGGTTCAGGTTGGCGCGCAGGTCGTTGACGTGACCGGGAACTGGGATCAGGGTGACGCGAAAGTTGAATTCGGCGCTGGCAGGTGTGGCTCCTGAAATGCGGGCGTCTGAAACGCGGTACGGCTGGCTGGCGGCGAGGGCGGTTACGGTCAGGGCGGCGCTTAGGAATGCGGCGAGGGCTGGACGAATGAGACGGTTGCTAGGGTGATTCATACTTCCTCCAATAGGTCAGTCAGCTATCTAACTGACTTAATTACGGTGGCTGAACCAACAAGGTTCAATCCCTCGCCGAAAGAGAACTCGAGTCCAAAATTTCGCACCTTTAATCAGCTTGAGGTGTGTCTTTGGTCGGATGGCCAATCTCATTCCGTTCGAGTCAGACGCAAAAAGTGGCTTTTAAAGAGTCAGAGTTCTCAACCAGGACTCAGGCTCAGTTCAGGTTTCGGCGGAGGCAAAAGCTCAAACTGAGTCTCTTTACGCGGTTAGAAACGGAGTGTGCTAGGGTCATGAACCAAGCCGATCAGCCAACGCCCACCGATTGGAACTACGACCCCTGGACGGCGTTGCGCTGGTGGGCGAACTCGAGTGGGGGCTGGGCCTCGGCTGGGCAGGCTTGGTTGCTTTACACGGGTCTTGAAGCTGCTGAGGCGAACATTTCCGGCTGGTTGCCCGTCGTTCACCCGGATGATCGCGCCTCGAGCCTGCAAACCTGGCGCGACGGTCTGGAACGCGGCGAGCGCTTCGAGTTGATGCATCGTCTGCGCGGCGCGGATGGACAGTACCGCTGGTTCTTGGAGCGCGTCTCAAAGCTGCCAGACGGTCAGGGCTGGGAGGTCGTCGCCACCGATGTCAACGAGGCACAGACGCAGATGCACGCCAAAGCCAGCGAAGCCGCCCTGGAAGCGGGTCAGCGCTTATTGGAGCGAGCGGGAGTGGCCGTGCTGGAATTTGATGGAACAGGCTGCGTCCGGTTCGCCTCGAGGGAGGCACAGGCGGCGTTGGGCGCGTCCGGGGCTGCTCTCGGCGGGAAACCGCTCCGGGAACTGATGCCGCAACTGCTCAACCCGAACGTGTTGGAGCGGATCGCGCAGCCGCAAACGCCCGCCAAGAGCAGCTCCACCGAGAGCCAGTTGGGGCCGCTACGTGCCTGGGTCAAATTCTGCCCAGAGCGCTTCACGCAGGGTTTCAGTATTTATTTTCGTGGTTTCGAGCCGCCGTCCCAGAGCGCACCGGCCGTCAAAACGCCGTCCATCTCGAGACCGCAATAACTTCAGACCACAGTAATTTCAGACATCCAGTGAAATCTCTGCCACCGAACGGGTCTCGAGCGTTCGCGCTGATGACGATCTTCGGTTTTCAGGCAGACCCTCTTGTCAGCAACTCGAGGGTTCTGGTTATCTCCCGTCAAGCCACCATCGAAAGGTTGGCTTCATTTCACTTGGGCGTCTGTGACGCGGTTCTCGCATTTCTCAAACGGAATTGACCTATAATGAATGCACCTTCCTTCAATCCAGTTTCACTTACCGCTCGAGCTTTCCTGGCTGGCTCGGGAGCAAAGGACTCTCTTGTCGCACTCCTCCCATCCCCGACCGCAACTCGAGCGCTCACACTGGCGCGACCTCGGTGGTTCCTGGCAGTTTGCGTTCGATGACGCGGGCCTGTGGCGCGAGCCGGGAGACGTGCGCTTCGACCGCGAGATCACTGTTCCGTACGCGCCGGAAAGTCAGCGTAGCGGCATCCACGACACCGGTTTTCACCCGGTCGTCTGGTACGGCATCACAGTCCCATTAGAGGACGCCGAACTGCCCCATGACGGCTCGCGCTTGCTGCTGCATTTCGGAGCCGTGGATTACGCGGCTCGAGTCTGGATCGGGGACGCGCTCGTGGCGGAGCATCGCGGCGGGCATACGCCCTTCTGCGCCGACCTGACCGAAGCGGCCCTGCGCGGCCCTTGCCTCCAGATTACCGTGCGGGCGGAGGACGACCCGCAAGATCTGGCCAAACCGCGCGGCAAGCAGGACTGGCTCCTGGAACCGCACGAGATCTGGTATCCGCGCACGACCGGGATATGGCAACCCGTCTGGCTCGAGGTCGTGCCGGAAACGCGGGTGGATGGCCTGGTCTGGACGCCCCATCTGGAGCGCTGGGAGATCGGCGTGGAGGCTAGGCTGAAAGGTAGGCTGACGCCTGGATTGAGCTTACGGGTGCGCCTGTTCACCGAGGATGGCGACCTGGCCGATGACCGCTACGGTCTCTCAGGCCTGGAAGTCTCGAGACGCATCGCGCTGGCCGACCCTGGGATAGACGATTACCGCAACGAACTGCTGTGGAGTCCCAGCCACCCGCAACTGATCGGCGCGGAGGTGACACTGCTGCGCCTCGTGGATGGCGTAGAAACCGTGGTGGACCGGGTGCAGTCCTACACCGCGATGCGCAACGTCAGTCTCAGCGCACACCGCTTCCTGCTGAACGGTCGCCCGTACTTTCTGCGCATGGTGCTCGATCAGGGTTACTGGCGGGGCGGACTCATGACTGCCAGCGACGAAGAACTACGGCGTGATGTGGAACTCTGTAAGCAGCTCGGGTTCAACGGGGCACGCAAGCATCAGAAGTTGGAGAACCCGCGCTGGCTGTACTGGTGCGACGTGTTGGGCCTACTGGTCTGGGAGGAGATGCCCAGCCCGTACCGCTTCACCACCCTAGCCGTGGACCGCATGATCGCGGAATGGACCGAAGCCCTGGAGCGCGACCGCTCACATCCGTGCATCGTTGCCTGGGTTCCGTTCAACGAATCTTGGGGCGTGCCCGACCTTCCCAGTAACCCGGCGCACCGCGACCTCGTGCGGACGCTGTACCACCTCACCAAGACGCTGGACCCGAGCCGTCCGGCGATTGGCAACGACGGCTGGGAGTACGTGGCGACCGACATCGTGGGGATTCACGATTACGAACACGACCCGGAAAAACTCTTGAGTCGCTACGAGAATCTGGCGGCCGTGAAATCCTCGATGGAGCGCTTGCAACCGGGCGGTCGCGCCCTGGCGCTCGAGGGATTCGCCTTTGACGATCACCCGGTCGTGCTGTCTGAGTTCGGCGGAATCGCCCTCTCCAAGAATCCCGAAGCGCGCGGCTGGGGTTACAGCCGCGCCGCCGACGCCAGCGTCTTTTTAACGCGGTACACCACGCTGCTCGAGGCGATTCTGGAGTGCCGCGAGGGGTTGGCGGGTTTCTGTTACACGCAGCTCACCGACACCTTCCAGGAGCAGAACGGGATTCTGTTTGAAGACCGCACCCCGAAAGCCGATCTAGCTGCTTTGTTCACAGTCACCAAGGGCGAACGCAACGCCAGGGAGGAGGATGTAGACCCGAATCCCGATCCGATGGGGTACTCCAAGCGGTGGCGGCAACGCCAAGAAAAACAACGCTTGGCAGATGGACAGGAAGTAGCAAATTGATGTCTCGAGGAAAGACAGGAGGCGGGTATGAAACGGCAAACGCAGGTTGGTTCATTCGTGAAAGTCGCCCTAGCGCTCGGTGGACTGGGCGGCCTCGTGGCGCTCGCGCAGGGGAACGGCAGCTACAAGGGTCCGAAAGTGGAGATCAGCTACCTCCACGGCTTCACCGGGGCGGACCGGCCCGTGATGGAGCAATTGGTGAAGAGCTTCAACGACGCGCACCCGAACATCCTCGTGAAGGCGACCGGCCAGCCCTGGGGCACGACCTGGAACCAGATTGAACCCCTGGTGGCGAGCGGCAAGGCTCCCGATGTGGCCGTCATCAACGAGGATCAGATCACACGCTTCATTGCCAGGGGAGCACTGGATGAACTGACGACCGCAATGCAGAAAACCGCTGGGCTGGACAAGTCACGTTTCTACGGGCCACTGTTCGCCACCGCCGATTACAAGGGGAAGTCCTACGGCGTACCCGTATCCTCCGTCGCCTACGTGATGTTCTACAACAAGGACTTGCTGAAAAAGAGCGGCATCAGCGCCCCACCGAAAACCAGGGCGGAGCTGCTCACGGCCGCGATCGCCTGCACGAGTGACAAGGCTGGCAGGCAACCTGGGCAGGCTGGCTTCGATGCCAAGAACCTGGACACCTGGGGCATCAGCCTGTACAACAACTGGGTCGGCTCGAGGTTGGCGTACTCGGCGATTCTGCAAAACGGCGGCAGCCTGACCGACAAGGACAACAACGCCGCTTTCAACTCGCCGCAGGCCATGGAAGCCGTGCAGTTTCTAGTAGATCTGGTGCAGAAGGAAAAAGTGGCGCGGAGCAACTCCACCGAGGAAGCCGAACTGGCCGCGTTCTCGCAAGGCAAAGTCTGCATGTTCCCGTCCGGGCAGTGGTACCTGGACCGCTTTGAAAAAAATCCCAGCTACGCCTTGAGCTTTCTTCCCAGAATCGGCAACAAACAAGACGCGACCTGGGGCGGCTCGAGCCACCTGACCTTGCCGAAGCAACCCGCGAGTTACGACAAGAACAAGCGTGCGGCCGCGCTCGAGTTCATCAACTGGATCACGCAACCGGCGCAGAACCTGGCCTGGACGGCCACCGGCAGCCTGCCGACGATGAAGGCGGTCGCCTCCGACCAGAAGTTTGACGGGCAGGCGATCAGCGGCATCTTCGACAAGCTCGGCAACGTCTACGCGACCTCGGGTTTCCCGTGGGGCGGGCAGGTGCTGGGACCGTTCGATGCCGCCTGGGAGCGGGCGTACCTCGGGAAACAGGATGTCAAGACCGCGTTGGATCAGGGGGTCAGCGAAGCCAACAAACAAATCGCGCAGGTACGCCCGCAGTTCAAGTGAAGGTCAAAGGAGGGTCAGAGCGCTCAACTCTGGCCCTCCAACTCGAGGAACACGCCGTCTTCGTCCCAGGCTAGAGCAACATACGCGTCTCATCGTCGTTCGCCCGCCTCACCACGAAAACGACGACCTTATCCAGAGCGGCGATTCTCAAGCATCAACACGAAGAACTCCGAGAGGGGAGCGCCATGGGTGAAGCTCGCGCACAAACTGATCTGAATCAACTCGAGGCGGTCGTCTCGTGAGTGCTGCGCCGGTTCGTCTGCGTCGCGCTAAACCTCGAGCTTCGCTGCTGGCGCTGAACGAGTCCAATCCGCTCGTGCCGTATCTCTTCCTGCTGCCGCACGCGCTGTTCTTTCTGGTCTTTATCGTCTACCCAGTCGGTTTTGGGTTGTACGTGAGCCTCCACCGCTGGGATTTGCTGAGCGGCCAGTCGCCGTTCGTGGGCTTGCAGTACTACGCGCAGTTGTTCGACCCCTCCACGCCGCAATCGCAGTTCTTCTGGCAGACGTTGCTGAACACTGTGTTTTTTACGGTCGTGAGTGTGCCGCTGCTCGTAGCGACCGCGCTGGGACTGGCGCTGCTGCTCTACCGCCCAATTTTCGGCGGGCCGGTCTTTCGCGCCATCTTCTTTATGCCAGGAATTCTGTCCGTGTCGGTCATGGGTATTCTCTGGCGTTGGATGTTCGACAATCAGAGCGGCTTGGTCAATGTTATCCGCGAGCAGTTCTTCGGGCAGCCGGTGATTCAGTTTCTCACGACCGAGGGCTGGGCCTGGGTTCCGATCGTTGTCGGGACCGTCTGGTGGACGATCGGGTTCAACATGACGCTGTATCTGGCGGCTCTGGGTGGGATCAGTCAGAGTTACTACGAGGCGGCGCAACTGGACGGCGCGGGACCGTGGGCGCAATTTCGCTTCATCACCTTTCCGCTGCTTTCCCCGACCACGCTGTTCATCGCCGTGACCACGGTGCTGGCCTCATTTCAACTGTTCGGGCAGTCTCTGGTCATCACAGCGGGCGGCCCGACGCGCACGACGCAGAGCGTGATTCAGTACATCACCGAGGAAGCCTTCGGTAACAATCAGCAATCCAGTGCCGCCGCGATGGCCTTCGTGTTCGGGGCGCTGATGCTGATCTTCACCGCGTTTCAATTCCGTCTCATGGCGCGTGACCTGCGCTCGAGCGCGAAGGAGGCTTGAATGGCCCTCAGCCTGGAAGGCAGTTCCACAGTCCCTCGAGTTCTGAGGGGGCGTCGTCCGGGGCGACCGGGTTGGACGCGTGACGCGCCGCGTTTCGTGTTGTTGATGGTTCTGGCGCTGATCTTTTTGGCTCCGATCTATTGGATGCTGTCCACGTCGTTCAAGCCGGAATCCGACGCCATCGCTACGCCGATCCAGTGGGTTCCGGCGCGTCCGACCCTGGAGAACTACGCGGAGATCATCAACTCGCCGGACGGGAAGCTCTGGCGCTGGACCTGGAATTCGGTCTTCACGGCCGTCGCCTTCACGGTGGCGCATCTGACGCTGTGCGTGCTGACCGCGTACCCGCTGGCGCGTCTGAAGTTCCGTGGGCGCGAGACCTGGTTCTGGATCATCCTGTCCTCCCTGATGGTTCCGGGCATCGTGACCCTGATCCCGAGCTACATCATGATGTTGCAGTTTAACTGGATTGACACCTATCACGCGCTGATCTGGCCGGGCGTGGCGGGCGTGTTTGGGATTTTCTTGCTGCGCCAGTTCTTCTCCACGATTCCCTTTGAACTCGAGGAGGCCGCCCGCATGGACGGCGCGAACAGCTTGCAGGTGCTTCGCTACGTGATCCTGCCCCTGAGCGTGCCCGCGCTGGTCAGCCTGGGCGTGTTCGCCTTCATGGGTTCGTGGAACAATTACGTCTGGCCGCTGTACGTGGCGACCTCGCCGGACATGCAGACGCTCCCGGTCGGCATCACCTCGTTCTCGCAGCGCTACGTGACCGAGTACGGCAAACTCATGGCTGGAACGGCGATCGCTGCGATTCCGGTCCTGGTCGCCTACCTGTTGGCGCAACGATACCTGGTGAGCGGCATCGCGCTGACCGGGATGAAGGAATAATCAAGGCTTTTCGGCGTGCAAATAACCCGCTTCATGGCGTTTGCGCTGATACTTTGAAGGGAGCGTTCGTGATCCGAGCAACGCAACTCCTCATGACCCTGACCGTTATCGCCTCCCTGCAAACCTCGAGCCTGAATTCCTCGAGCGCCAACTCATTCAAAGCTACGGCTGGCACGTACACCAACCCGGTCTACGCGAGCGATTTCCCGGACCCGTTTGTGCTCCGGGTCGGGCAGACCTATTACGCTTACGCCACGAACGGCGGCGGCAACACGATTCAGCTCTTGCGCTCCGATGACTTGGTGGGTTGGGTGTACGCGGGCGACGCTTTCGGGAACCTGCCCGATTGGGCCGAACCCGGTTGGACCTGGGCCCCGGAAGTCATGGCCGTTCCCGGTGGGTACGTGATGTACTACACTGCCCGTCACGCTGAGAGCGGCCGTCAGTGCATCGGCGTGGCAACCGCCAAAGAGTCCAGAGGGACCGTTCACCGACACCTCGAGAGAACCGCTGGTCTGCCAGTTGGACGCGGGCGGCTCGATAGATCCCAGCCCGTTCACCGACCGCGACGGCACGCGCTACCTGTACTGGAAGAACGATGGTAACTGCTGCGGGCAAGCCACGTATCTGTACGTGCAGCGCCTCTCGAGTGACGGCTTGAGGCTCGAGGGCGAAGCCAAGGCGCTGCTGCACAACACGGAACTCTGGGAGGGCAACCTGATCGAAGCGCCGACCGTGTACCGGCGCGGCGATAAGTATTACCTGTTCTTCTCGGCGGCCGATTACGGCAATGACACTTACGCCGTCGGGTACGCCTACGGCAGCAGCCCCGTGGGCCCGTTCACGAAATGGAAACGCAATCCCGTGCTGAAAAGCCTCGGGCGAGTCGCCGGACCCGGACACCAGTGCATCATCACCGACAGCGCGGGAACCCCGTGGATGCTGTACCACGCCTGGGAGGCGGGCAACACCGGCTACCCCAACGGAAGGCGCAACCTGCGTTTGGACCGCCTGAGCTTCAAAGACGGCGTCCCGGCGATCACGCCGACCACGACGGAACAAACCGCTCCCGCTCCGATCAGGTGATCCCATGACCCAAACCTCAGGCGTGGCCACGTACACCAACCCCGTGTATCCCCAATATTTTGCCGACCCGTTCGTGTTAAAGGTGGGAGACCGCTATTACGCCTATGGCACGGGCGAATCCGCCCTGATGGATGGCCGCGTCTTCGAGGTGCTCGAGTCGGACGACCTCGTGAACTGGCGTTCCTTGGGTGGAGCCTTGCAGTTGCTCGAGTCCGGTGAGCGCGATTACTGGGCCCCAGAGGTGGCGCACGACGGCGAGCGCTTTTACCTGTACTACTCGGCTGGCAACGGCGATCTCGGGCATCGCCTGCGGGTGGCGGTCGCCGATCACCCGGCGGGACCGTTCGTGGACAGCGGCGTGATCCTGACCGGCGACGACCCGTTCACGATAGACGCACACCCATTTCGGGACGACGATGGGCAGTGGTACATGTACTACGCCAGGGATTTCCTGGACGGCGAACGCGTCGGTACGGCGTTATCGGTGGATCGGATGACCAGCATGACGAGGCTTTCTGGGAATCCGACGACGGTCTTACGCGCCTCAGCCGACTGGCAGCTTTACGCCCGGCAACGCCCGATGTACGGCCGCACTTACGACTGGCACACCCTGGAGGGTCCGTTCGTGGTGAAGCGCGGCGGGCGCTACTACTGCTTTTACTCCGGCGGAGCCTGGCCCGAACCGAGTTACGGCGTGTCCTACGGCGTGGCCACCCACCCGCTCGGACCGTGGAGCGAGCCGAAACGCGACTCCCCGACCGTGCTGCGTACGATTCCCGGTCACGTGATCGGACCCGGACATAACTCGGTCGTGATCGGACCGGACGGCGCGGATTACCTGATCTATCACGCCTGGGATGCACAAAAAACTGGGCGACGGATGTGCATTGACCGGCTCGAGTGGACGGAGGAGGGACCTGTCACGGATGGGCCGAGTTTCACGCCCGTGATGGTGCCTAGGAAAAAGGGGGAGGGTTGAGAGCAAAACGCGATTAGCCCACAGCCAAACCCCGGCTTGCCTCTCGAGCTACGATGGGTCATGACCGATTCCATGCCGTACCCAATAGATCACATCGGCATCGCCACGCCTGACCTCGAGACGGGGAGCGCGGCCTATCGGGCGATTGGCTTACGAGCGTTGCTGCCGGACGAGGATGTCGTGTCGCAGGGTGTGCGGGTGCGGGCGTTTCGGGCGGGGGAGAGCCTGATCGAACTCCTGATGCCGACTCGCCCGGACAGCCCAATCGCGGCGTTCTTGGAGAAACGCGGGCCGGGCTTACATCACATGGCGCTCCGCGTGGAGAACTTGGAGGCTGAGATCTCACGGTTACAAGCCCAAGGTGCGCCGTTCATTGATCCGAAACCCAGACTGGGACGTGCCGGAACTCGAGTCGTGTTCTTGCACCCGCGCTGGGCGGGCGGGGTGCTGGTGGAACTGGTGGAGCACGGTCACGGATAAAATTCTCAGGAATTCTCGCTTGCCTCGAGTAAGCTGATGCGATGAACGATTCGCGGAACTTCTGGGCGCGAGTGCAACTCTGGGGCATTCTGGTGCTGGCCGTGGGCGCGACCGCCGTGGCGGCTGTGATGTTCTCCGGGAACGCGCGACGCGTCACGCCGATCACTTCTAGCAATTCTGTCAAGACCAGCGCCGTGTCCTCGAGCGCTGACAACAACCCACATCCCATCGCCGGTGGTTTCAAGCTGTCAGATCGCACCCTGGAAGAGTGCAACGTCAGCGATTACGCCTGCGTGGAGCAAGCCTTTGGGAATCTCGCGTACAGGGAAGGCGCGAAGGTGGCACTAGCGCGGTTCGACACCATGATCGCGCAAGGCGGTCCGGTGGAGGCCAATTGCCACCGCACGGCGCACATGATCGGCTCGGCGTCCCTGGCGCGGTTGAAAGGGAACGTCGCCAAAGCTTTCGCGGAAGGGTCCTCGAGTTGCTGGTCCGGGTACTACCACGGCATCCTGGAACACGCCTTCCTGCAATTAAAATCGTTTGAACCCGACGAGGTGGCCAAGACCGCGCAGAACCTGTGCAGCGACCCCGACATTCGCCGTGTCTCGTGGCTGGCGTATCAGTGCGTTCACGGGCTGGGACACGGCTTGATGATCTCGAGCGGGTTGGATTTGAAACTGTCTCTGGAAATCTGCAATAAACTCGCCACCTCGTGGGATCAGCAATCCTGTCAGGGCGGGGTGTTCATGGAGAACATCAGCACGTCTTACGGTACGAAATCGCAGTGGTTGAAGGACGACGATCTGATCTACCCGTGCAACGCGATCAAAGAGGGCGACAAGCTGTACTGCTACCTGATGGTCACCTCGCGCATCCTGAACGCCAACGGCTACAACTGGGAGGCGACCGCCAAGCTCTGCCAGGGCGGGGAGAAGAACTGGGTCAAGGTCTGCTTCCGCTCCTTCGGGCGCGACGCCAGCGGCTCGAGTCGGACTAACAACGCGGAGATTCTCAGGAAGTGCAACATCTCCGCGAGTTACGGCGGCCTGGCGGGTTGCGTGATCGGCGCGGCGGCGGATATCACCGCGAACGATACGAGCGGCAGCCGCACGGCTCAGTTCTGTCAGACCGTGCCGGGCGAGTTGCAAGCCACCTGTTACTGGAGCCTGGGGACGGTCTCTGGGGGCTTCAAAGTAACCTCAGAGGAACGCCTTCAGGATTGCCGCTCGTGGATCAGTGACGAGCGGATGATCCAGTCCTGTCACGCGGGAGCGCTCGGGCAACCCGAACCCAGTGGCAGTTAAACTTCGAGCGCTCCCTTGGGTTTTGACCGCAGTCTGGATCGCTGGGACTTGGTTCCTGTCAGGTCGTCCCGGCAACGAGGTCGGACTTTCCGCCCCGTGGGACAAGCTGGCGCACTTTTGCGGTTACGCGGTACTGGGTTTTCTGGCGGCTCGAGCCTCAGGGAATTCGTGGCTGGGTTGGGGACTTGCGGCGCTCTACGGCGGGCTGGACGAGCTGCATCAGTCGTTCGTGCCATTACGTGACGCTTCCGCCTGGGACTGGCTAGCGGACGCCCTCGGTGCGGCCTTTGGCAATCCTATCGGTGTGAGGTTCGGTACGCAGGTGCGCAGAACGCTACGGTGAGTTCGGGTCGCGTCCCACGGTGTTCGTCGCCGTGTACAGCACCCGGTATTTGACGCGGAAGCTGCGTCCCATATGGCTGAAATCATCTGTTCCCGCATCCAGGAGAACCGAGCTGCTGGCGCGAGCGCCATCCTCCCGGCCATCGGGTAAGAACCACGTCGTGGACTCGAAAGCAGATTCTCGTTGGCTCGAGCCGTAGAGGTTACCATCCAGCCTCATGCGGCACTCGAAGCGACCGTCCGGCAGCAGACTGAGCTGGGTGGTGCCGAGCGTCTCTGGGACATCCTTGGTGGTGGGATCAATTCGTTTCGGGTCAACGATCAGCGGTTGTGTCACCCCGAGCTGCGCGGTGTAACAACTCTCCAATAGAATCAGTTCCCCGCGCCAACCGGCTTGATACGCTCGCTCGAGCCGGGCCCGCAGTTCAGGATCGGTATCCACGCTCAATGACGAGGGCAGGCTGCTGTTGCGAAAGGTATTCGCCTCGATTCGGCCATCCGGCAGGTAGGTCTGCTGCGTGAATTGCGTGACCGGAACCAACGATTCCGGTAGGCGACTCGAGCGTGAGAGTTGTTCCACGTTTACGACTCGAGACCCGTCCGGGTTGACCTCCGACACGATCTGCGTACTGCTGAACAGGAGACGCCGGTTGAGTTCTCCGGTTACTGCCTGACGGTACTGCTGGAAGGCGGCGCTCGCCCAGGCGGGCGCGGGCTTGCCGTTCTCGGTGATGCCTAGAATCGTCGTCTTGACGCTGGAATCCGTTTGTCCGTGATAGACCGTCATCGTGCCCTGCGCGGCCGTCAGGCGCAGCGCGGGCGGTTGCAGACCAGCGACCACCGCAAAACTCGAGGTAAGTAAGAAGACCGCGAAAAGGCGTTTCATCCCCTCGAGTCTAGTCGCAAACGCCTCTGGTGTGGCATGGCGAGTATGGCTCAGATGGGGAGCCACTTGAAATCGAACAGGCGTTCCGCTAACCAAACGCCCGCGACGGCCGCCACCACCAGCGACCCCAACGACAGCGAGTACCGCCGATACCCGAACGAGCCGCGCACCAGAAATGCCAGTGGCAGGAATACGATCACGATGCCCAGTTGACCGATTTCCACGCCCAGATTGAACCCCAGCAGACTCGAGACCAGGCCGCGCCGATCCAACACCAGCTCCGACAGGACGCTGGAGAACCCGAAGCCGTGAATCAATCCGAACACGAACGCGACCGTCCAGCGCCGCCGTTCCGAGACGACTGGAAAGACATTGTTGAGGGCCGCCAGGATGACCGAGGCGGCGATGGTCGCCTCGACCAACCGTGACGGTAAACGAACCAGTTCCAGGGCACTCAGCGCCAGCGTCACCGAGTGCGCCACCGTGAACGCGGTCACGACCTTCAGCACGCTACCGAACGCCTCGCGGAAATCCGACACGGGTTGCCAGCGGTTCCCCTCGCGGCGCATGACCGATGGCAACAGGAGCGACAGCAGGAACAGGATGTGATCGAAGCCCTCCCAGATATGCGTCATGCCCTGCCAGACAAACTCGAGCAATTGCCCCAGCGGGTTCGGGCTGGCCACGGTGAAGCGCTCCTGGGTGTCGTCGGGCGTAAACACGCCGGTGAACTCCTGCCCGTCGGCGATCAAACTCAGAAATCCACGATGGCTGCCGGTCTGATTGGCGACACTCCCGTCCAGGAAAAGGGTTTGCACCACCGCCAATTGCCCGATCTCGAGTTGTCGCAGGCCAGCGGGGCAGCTCAGCGCCAAGCCAAGTGAGACATACGCGCCCTTACCGGTTTCGGTCGGCTCGAAGCTGGAACTCTGAACCGAGCAAGGCTGCCCGTCGGCGCTCACCTCGAGCCGCTTCATAACGTAGCCCTCAATGCGCCCTCGGCTCGTGGCGAGTTCAGCGTCCGTAACGATGCGGTCGTGATTCAGGTCAATCTTCAAGACGTAATCCAGGTCGCGCAACGCCACGTTCCAGAAGCCCGTCAGCGTGCGCCCGGTCAGCTCGAGACGCAGGTACGTGTCCGAGGTCGCGTGCGCCAGCGCCTTGCTAGTGGCAAGACTGACGATCAGCACAGCGACGAAACGCAGATGGTTCAACCGCAACATGGTGCCTCTCTGAATATCTCGAGTCGAGACTTGAACCTTCGGATAATGCGCCTAGCCGCACCGCTGACCCACGCTCGAGCCTCGTCTACTCTGATCCGCGCTTCGATCTCGTTGATTTCAGGCTGTCCCGTTTCTATCTTCAATAGGTGCAGGGCCTGAGTGAGTCAGGCCCTGCGGTGACAGTCTCGGCTCGCTCGGGGGTAGCCTCGAGTCAGTTCACTTCTTCAGTTCCACGAAGACCGGGTTGGAGTAGAACCACAGGTCGCCCCACGGCATTTCGCCTTTCGTGTCCATCTCCGGCTCCTGGGCGGCGGTGTTCGTGCCGCGCACGCGCAGGTAGCTGTTGACGGCCAGTTTCGGCAGTGTCGTGGTCACGGTGTAGACATCGCCGTCCTTCTTCCAGTCGCCCGGCGCGAAGCGAGCCACGACCTTGGTCGTCTCCACCTTGTCGGCGTTGCGGTTGGCGACCGGAGCGCGTACCTCACCGACGATCAGGTCAACTCGAGCCACCTTCGGGTTGTCACCGTGGGCGTTGTTGGTTTCCGGATCGCGGAACCGAATCGTGACCTGCACGTCGGAACCACTCGAGGCATTCAACGTCCCACCGATTTCGGCTTTGGAACCAGCCGCTTCGGCCGTCACGTCCAGTTCGCTAATCAGGTCGCCGGTCGTGGCGAAGACGCGGCCGCTCCGTAAGCCGTCCATGATGTCGTCGTACGACTTCGTGGCTTTGACGTAGGTCTTGGAGTACTCGCCGGGCCAGAAGTCAATCCCGGCCTTGGTGGTGTCGCTGTAGTTGACGTGCGAATCCGAGGTCGCCACGATCCAGAAGCGCCGCCCCTCGCTCAACATCGAATCCCACAACCCGCCGACAATCGCGGTCATCTGGTCGTACCCGCCGAAGGTGCGAGCCTTCTCGTTGCCGTACGCGCCACGGTCGCCGTCCGGGGATCCATCCTTGACTTTCTGCGTGCCGTCCTTGTTGAGACCAGCGGCCTGGTGGCCGGGTGCACCCTCGAAACCGTGATAAATATCTGGGGCAATGTCGTTGTTGTTGCGGAACTCGCGGGGTTCATCCAAACCGTACTGACCGACGCCGGTCGCGGAGCGGGCTGGGTGATTGGCGAACATCAGCGGCAACCGACGCATGGCGTTCATGTAGAGGAGCGCCTTGATTGAATTGGCTTCGCTGTTGCGCGTGTTGTCGCTGGGCCACGCTTCAGCCGAATCGAACTGGCTCTCAATGTTGAAAAGCTGTTTCCACTCCTCTTCGGTGTTCGGAATAATCAGCGTGTGGTGATCCATCGCGGGCATGTTCAACTCCATGCCGTAGAACTGGAGAACTTCTGGAACCTGGGTGCGGGAGGCCTGCAACTCGGGATAGGCTCGAGTCAGGTTGAGCTTGGAGTGGTTCGGTCCGCCGTGATCGGTCGTGACCATCCACGACAACCCGAACTTCTTGGCGTTCGCGGCGTTCGTGGCAGTCGGGTAGATCGCGTCGCCACCGGTCGCAGCATCCCCGGCCACCTGTGGTTCCGGTGGGTTCTTCGACTGATCGTAGGTCGGGCTGTACTTGCTGTGAATGTGCGAATCGCCCGCCAGCCACGTGCGGTTCGGTTGAGCCTGGGTCAAGGCGATGGAACCGGCCACGGCCCCCACCACGACCACCGTCAATGCGACAACTGCTCGAGTCCAAATCTTCATGAATTTCCCCCTCACGGAACTCTCCCTGGAGGCTGTCATGAGAGCGTCAAGTTACCGGGGTCTGTTTGCCAAGCTAAACGTCTCGAGCCAACAGAAAGCGTTAGTGACGCCAACTGAACGAGGCTGAATCAGTGGCCTTGCTAGGTTTCACTTGCTGGGTCTCAAACAATCTGCTCGAGCGGACTCTGCCGTGTCGCGGTTAGCGCCGGGAACAGCGCGAAGAAGACCGCGATCGGCAACAGCAAGAGCGCCCGCAAGTAATCTCCTGCCTCGAGCGCGACCAGCGGCAGGGTCAACCCGACCTGTTCGCGTAGGACTGTCCCGACCACCGCCGCGCCGCCGTACGCGAGGACCACGCCCAACAGCACGCCCACTCCGGTCACGATCAGCGCCTCGAGCAGGACCACCGCGATCACGGTTGTGGCTCTGGCTCCGATGGCTCGCAGAATCGCCAGGTTGCGCTGCCCGGCCAACGCCGAGGCGTAGGTGTTGACGGCCACCGTGGCCAGCGACAGGATCAGCACCAAACTGCCGATCAGCGCGTAGCCCTCGCGGCCCTGCCCGACCAGATCCAACAGTCGGCCGACGGTCTGGCCCGGAAACACGCCCTGCGCGTTCGCGCCCTTCAGGTAGGCATCCCGCTCGAGTTCACTGGCGATCTGATAGACGTAGCCCAGGCGGGTCGGGGTGTACAGCACGGCCGTGACCTGCCGGGAGTCGCCGTTTGGGCCGACCTCGAGCTGACCGTGATCGGTCCAGAGCGCTGCAATATCCACATAGATGCCCCGGTCGCCCGGCCCGCCCGTCGGGGCCAGAATGCCGACGACCGTGAACTTCACTGTTTGATCGGGGTGGTTCGGATCGTGGGCCTCCTTTTCCAAGGTTGGCACGAAGCCGTGGGCGCTCTCGAAGCGATCCCCCAACTTCAGCCCCGATACCTTAGCCGCCTGAGCGCCGACCACGGCTTCGGTGGGCGTGTTGAACAAGCGCCCCGTCTCGAGGTGGTAAAACGCGGGATCGGTCAGCTTGTCGCGTAGGTCAAAAAATGTCGGACGGGTTCCGACCAGCGGAAAGCCGTTGTAATTGTCGCCGAACCCCAGGGGAATCGCGCTCCGAGTGCGAAGATCCTTCGCTAATTTGTCGTACAGCGCGTAAGGAATATTTCCAACCGGGGTTTCCTGCAAGAAGATCGTGTTCAGCATCGCCTGGGTCGGACTGCCTTTGGCGGTCACGAGTAGATTGAAGATGCTCGAGGCGCGAACCGTGCCCTGACGCAAACTGGCCAGCGTCAGCGGTACGGCCAGCGCCACGCCGACCCCGAGCGCCACGGCCAGCACCGTCAGCAGATTGCCGCCGAAGCGATTACGCAGGGTACGCCACACCAGCCAGCCGATCACGCCAACACCGCGTTTTGCGAGACCAGGTCGGCGCTAAGGTCACTCGAGCCGGTCGTGACCTGCCTCGGCAGGGCGGCGATCACGACCGGGTCGTGCGTGGCAATCAACAGCGCCGCACCGACTTCCCTAGCCAGTTCGCGCAGCAACTCGAGGGCCACCTGGCCACGGCGCGGGTCCAAGTGCGCGGTCGGTTCGTCCACCAGGAGCAACTTCGGCTTGGCAGCCAGGGCCCGGGCGAGGGCCACGCGCTGTCGCTCGCCGGTGGAGAGCTTCCGGGGCGTCGCGTGCAATCGGTGTCCGAGCTGCACCCGTTCCAGCAGCGCCCGGGCGCGGCTCGTCGCCTGCGGGATCGGGACGCCCGATAGACCCAGGGCCGCCGTCACCTGCTCCAGAGCGCTGAAACCCTGAAGCAAATGAAAATCCTGAAACATCAAGGCCACCGTGCGCGCCCGGTACACCTCGAGCTTGACCGCTCCGACGCGCGTCAAATCGGTGTCCGCCACTCGAGCCAGACCGCTGGTGGGTTTCACCAGGCCTGCCAACACGTGCAACAACGTGGTCTTGCCAGAGCCAGAGGGACCGACCAGCGCCACCTCGTCTTCGGGCTGCAAACTCAGATCTGCCAGTCTGACTCCGGTCCCATCCGGGTAGCGCACGGCCGCGTCGCGCAGTTCGACCAGTGACTCTGCCGTCATTGACCTTGCCGTCATCGTTGCGCGTTTCCAACCTCGTCGGCGTAAATGCGAATCAGACTGACGAATCCGGTCTCGGGGTCTTCCTTGACGCCGATCTCGAGTCGCCCGCGCACCCGCAAGGCGGCGCTGGAAAACGGTGTGCTGCGGCCCCCTGGCATCAGCACCAGCACGATATCGGACGGCCACTCGGCGGCGCTGGCACAGAACGGACAGACGGACAGTTGCTTGGAGGACAGCACAAAGAAATCAATCTCTGACTTCAACGGCGGAGCCATGTACCCGGTCATCTCGACGCGCTTCCCGTTGGCCGCCTGCAACTTTGGCGAAAGCTCCACCCCGCGACTCGAGACCTTGCTGTACAACTCGGAGAACTTGATCTGAATCGGTGAGGGTTGCTGGGCTAACGCCGAGGGTTGTCCGCCCGCCAGGCCCAGCAGCGCGAGCAGGCAGAGCGCGGTCAACAAGAGACGAGCCATGACTCAGTGTAGAACTTCGATGTCATCAATCTGTGGTCTGCGACTCACAGCTCACGCGTGACCCATACTGATGCTCGAGGCTCTCAAACTTGAATCCCTTTTGGGCACAAGTCTCAAAGAGGGCGAATATCGTCTCTCGAAATCCTGCGCCCGGTGTGATGATGCCTCAGACCTGTGCCGGACTTTCGCAGGGGGTTTAAGCTCGCTTCGCCTGTCCAGGTCCAAGCGAGAAAAACGTTTTGCTAAAAGCCTCCCGCCTCGAGCCTTCTACACCGCCTACACTTCCTACACCTCAAACTTCCCTTCGGAGCGGCTGATCTTTGGCAACCAATCGCCCTCGAGCCAAAATCAAAACCCCCACCAGAGCGGGGGCTTTCAGAGAGTCAGGAGGTTTAACGAACGGCGAACAGCGGCATGGATTTGACCGCGTCGTTGATCGCGTTTAGCACCGGCGTTGGGTAGACGCCCAAGAAGACCACAGCGATCAGCGCGACGCTCAGCACCGTGACAGCGGTCGGATTCAGCTCGAAGGTTCTGGGGTTCTTGGGTTCCGCGAAAATGGCTTGGATGATGACCCGGAAGTAATAGTAATACCCCGGCACGACGTTCAGCGCGGCGATCACGGCCAGCGCGATCAGACCAGCGTCCACGGCGCTCTTAAACAGTAAGAGCTTGCCTAAAAACCCTGCCAGGAACGGTACGCCCGCCAGACCCATGAAGAAGCCCGTCAGCAGGACCGCGCTGATCGGGTTGCGCCGCACCAGCCCGGCGTAATCCTCGATGTCATCGTTGACCCCGGCATCGCGGAGCGCGGCGATCACGGTGAAGGCGCCGATATTGGTGAGCGCGTAGCCCGCCATGTACAACACCAACGCCGCTGTACCCTGACTCGAGCCAACCGCGATCCCGATCACCACATAGCCCAACTGGGCGATGCTCGAGTACCCCAAGAGGCGCTTGACGTTGCGTTGCTGGATGGCTTGCAGGTTCCCGACTGTCATGGAGAGAATTGCCATCCAGGCCAGCGTCTGCTGCCAGGCGGGGGCAATCTGCGGCAGCGGGAAGGCAGTCGTCAGCAGGGAAGACAGCGCAATCGCAACCGCCGCCTTGGGACCGACCGACAAGAGCGCCGCGACCATGCTCGGGCTGCCCTGATAGGCGTCCGGCGTCCACGAGTGAAACGGTACTAGGGCCAGCTTGAAGCCGAACCCGACCAGCATCAGTGCTAAGCCAGGGTAGATCAGCGCGGGCATTCCAGTGCTGCTCTGACTGAGAATCAGACCGATGTCCTCGTAGTTCAGCGAGACTGCCACGCCACCCTGACCGGCGAAGGCGATCGCGCCGTAGACGAAGCTGATGCCAAATGCTAAAAAGCCGCTGGCGACCGCGCCCAGCATGAAGTACTTGCTGGCGGCCTCGTTGCTGTAGCGATCATCGCGGTAGTAGCCGACCAGAATGTAGGTGCTGTAACTGGATAACTCGAGACCCAAGAGCAGCACCAAGAGGTTGTTGGTGCTGACCATCAGCACCCCGCCCAGCACGGTGAAGATCAGAAAGCCGAAGAACTCGCCGACACCCGCTCGGTACTTGTCCGGGTTGGACATCACGCCCGCCGTGGTCATCGCGCCGATCAGGCTCAGCAGCACGACTCCGACGCTGGTCAGTTGGCTGGATTTCAGCACACCGTAATAAACGCTTGTGTCGTTCCAACCCATCACGGCCAACAAAGCCACGACGCCGAACACCACGAGAGTCGCCCCGCCGTAAATCTGTCCAGCCCCGGATGCCTCCGCACCCACGCTGGTGGCCGCCAGGAAGGTTGCCACGCCGGAGACGGTCAAGAAAATAATCAATACTACGAGCATCTGTTGTCTCCTTTCCTTACCTGGAAGCGGTCACGGTTTTCACGGCCTCTAACAGCGCCTGAGCGCTGCCATCAATCCAGGGCGTGAGCAGATTCGGGTACAACCCCAAGACGATGGATAAGACCACGAGCGGTGCGGCCGCCGCGACCTCGAGCGGGCTGAGGTCGTGCCAGGGCGATTTGACGGGAGTGTGATCTGAAACATGGCTCGAGGGGTGGTCGTCATGGGCGTCATGCCCCGACTCGCTCGAGACGGTTCCCGGAGCGCGACCCAGCAGCACGCGCTGGATGGCGAACAGGATGAATCCGGCGGTAATCATGATCCCCAAGAGGCTGATATACCCGTACACGGCGGTGTCGGGATTCTTGACCGCGCCGGAGAGCGCCGTGAATTCCCCGATGAAACCCGCCATGCCCGGCAACCCCAGCCCGCCGAGGAACGCCAGCCACATGATCGCGCCCAAAACGGGCATGGCGTTGTACATGCCCGTCATATTGGCAATCGCCCTGGTGTGGGTGCGGTGGCTTAGGAAGCCGACCATCATGAACATCAGACCGGTGATGATGCCGTGCGCGACCATCTGATAGACCGCGCCGTGAACGCCCATCGCGGTCAGGCTGACGATCCCCAGCAGCACGTACCCCATGTGGTTGACACTCGAGTAGGCGACCATGCGCTTCAAATCTTTTTGCGCCATCGCGCAGTACGCGCCGTAGACCACGCCAACGGTCGCCAGGACGCTCAGCACGGTCTGATACGTCTGCATTTCGCCGGGCATCAAGCCCAGGTTGAAGCGCAGGATGCCGTAGCCGCCCATCTTCAGCAGCACGCCCGCCAACATGATGGAACCACCAGTCGGCGCTTCGGTGTGCGCGTGCGGCAACCAGGTGTGGAACGGAAAGGCGGGGAGCTTAATCAGGAACGCAATCAGGAAGCCCCAGAAGATCAGACCGATCCCCGGCAGTGTCTTGATGACCTCGAGCTGGCCGCGCAGGGTCTCGAAGTCGAAGCTCAAGGGTTGCTTCGTGGCGGCCGCCACGCCGAACGCGATTGCCAGCATCGCTATTAACATCAGTACCGAACCGGTCAGGCTGTACAGAATGAATTTCAGCGCGGCGTAGCGACGGTTCTCATAGCCCCAGACGCCGATAATGAAGAACATCGGGATCAGCACGACCTCCCAGAACAAGAAGAACAAGATCAAGTCCAGGCTGGCAAACACGCCCGTAACGCCCGCCTGCATCACCAGAAACAGCGCGTAGAAGCTCCGCTTATCCTGATCGAACTGCGCCAGAATGCTGACCAACGTCAGCAACGCTGTTAAAACGACGAACGGCAAACTCAGCCCGTCCAGCGCGACGTGGTAGCTAATGCCCAGACTCGGAATCCACGGCAGCTTTTCCACGAACGCGAACTGCCCGGCGGAGGCATTGTACTGGAAGTACATCACGCCGCTGATAACTGTGGTGAGCAAACTGGCCGCGACCGCGATGCGCTTGGCGATCTCGACTTGGCTCGAGGCGGCGATGATCGCGCCCAGAATTGGGATCAGGATCAATACGCTAATCACTTGCCACCTCCCGCGAAGGCGATGGCGAAGGCCAGCACCATGACAATCGCTCCAACCACCGTCAGCCCGGCGTACCAGCCGACCGCGCCCGTCTGAGCGCGGCGAGCCGTGTCACCGATCACTGTAACGGCGCTCCCCACGAAATCCACCGCACCGTCCACGACCACACGGTCGAACCAAGCGAACAGAAATTGTAGGTCGTAGCCGATCTTGGCCACACTTGCATAGTAAAAGTCATCAATGTAGTAGCGACGCTGTAAAACCCTGGTCAACCAAGCCGGAGCCAGTTGGACCGTGTGGTCGCGGTTCCAGTACAAGGCGACCGCGCCGCCCGCGCCCAGCACCACCAGCACGAGGCTGACGATAAAGCCGACGACTTGCGCGTTCAGTGGTGGCACTTCTGGCGTGCCGAAGTACACGAAGCGCTGGAACCAGCCCTGCGCGAACGGCGATCCCACGAAGCCCGTGATGAAGGCGAACGTCGCCAGCAGCACCAGCGGCACAATCATCTCGGGCCCCGATTCGTGCGGATGGCTCGAGGCGTGGCCGTGACCAGAGCCCTCGAGACGATTCTGTTCGTCGGTTTCTGCCTTACTCATGTTCAGGGTCGGTTCGCCCTGTTGATTCCAGACGGCGGCTCCCCACGGGCTGGCGGTCTTCGGTTTGTGGAAGGCGATAATCATCATGCGAGTCGTGTAAAACGCGGTCAAGATGGCTGTGCCGCAGGCCATCAGGTAGAGCGGCAAGTTCTCGCCCTGGACGACGTGCAAGATCTCGTCCTTGGACCAGAAACCCGCGAACAGCGGGAAGCCCATCAAGGACAGCGCCCCGACCCAGACGGTCCCGAGCGTCCACTTCTGGTATTTGGCCAGGTGATCCATTTCAAAGATGTCTTGCGTGCCCGCACCGTGAATCATGCTGCCGCTCCCCAGGAACAAGAGCGCCTTGAAAAAGGCGTGCGTCAACAGGTGGAATATCGCGGCGGTGTACCCGAACACGCCCAGGCTCAGGAACATGTACCCGAGCTGCGAGAGCGTGGAGAACGCCATGATCTTCTTCGCGTCCGACTGGGCCGGAGCCATCGTGGCCGCAAACAGCGCCGTGAAGCCACCGATCCAAGCGACAATCGTTGTGACGTTGCTGAGCTGCATGATCGGGAAGACTCGAGCCACCAGGTAGACGCCCGCCGCGACCATCGTAGCGGCGTGAATCATCGCGCTGACCGGGGTCGGTCCTTCCATCGCGTCGGGCAACCAAACATGAAGCGGGAACTGGGCGCTCTTACCGACCGCCGCAATGAACAGCAGCAGTCCGATCCCAAAGGCCGCGCCGCCTAGGGCTGTGGCGAGTTCGCCAGTCGCACCTTGGGCGATGATCGTTGGGATGTCCAAGGTCCCGAGCTTGCTGTAGAGCCAGAACAAGCCCGCCATGAACGCCAGATCACCGACGCGCACCGTCAGGAAGGCTTTTTTCTGCGCCTGCTGAGCGCTCTTCTTTTTGTAGAAGAAGCCGATCAGCAGGTACGACATGACGCCCATGATCTCCCAGAACAAGAGCACATGGAACAGGTTCTTGGCCATGACCATCGCCAGCATCGCGGCGGCGAACAGGTTGATGTAGGCAAAAAACGTCGGGTAGCGATCCTCGCCCGCCATGTACCCGACCGAAAAGAGGTGAATGAGCGTGGCCACGACGCTGACCATTAGGATCATGATCGCGGCGAGCTGATCGAAGTACAACCCGAACGGCATCCCCGCCTCACCCTTCAGGCTCAGCCACGTCCACTCACGAACGAACGGGAAGCTCGAGGCTCCGCTCAGTTCCAGCGCGTCTTTCTTCAGTTGCGTCGCGGTTTCTTCGGCGGCTGTCAACTCTGGACTGGCGACGCTCGAGGACTCGCCGGTCGCGGCTTGGGTCTGCCCCTCAGAGGTGGTGGCCTGTTCGGCGCGCTCGAGGGACTTGACCTGCTGTTCCTGCGTGTACAGGTCCTGAAGTTTGGCGGGGTTCCAGACGGGCGCGTTGCCTGCGACCTCGGTGAAGACGCCGATGGCCAGCGCGGCGCTGCACGCCATAAGGGCCGTGGCCAGCCAAGCGCTGCCGCGATTCCCGAGCGATTTGCTGAACAGGGAAATCAGCAGCCAGCCGAGCGCGGGCAGCAGCGGAATCCAGAGGGCGTAATCAACGAACATGGGTCGGCTCCTGCTTGCAGTAAAAAGGCATCAGTTCTTCATCTCCATCAGGTCCTCGGTTGTGACGCCGCCCTTGGAGCGGAAGACGTTGATGAAAATCGCCAGTCCGACCGCGACCTCGGCGGCCGCCAACGCTACCAGAAAGAGCGCGAAGGTCTGACCGGACAGCAGCGTGTCACCGCTGTAGGCGGCAATCGCCACGAAGTTCAGCATCGCGGCGTTCAGCAAGATTTCCACGCCCATCAGCATGGCGATCAGGTTGCGCCGCGTCAGCACGCCGTACAGCCCGACCATGAATAAGAGGGAGGACAGCGCGATGAAATGGTTGACCGTGATGCCACTGTTGGCAAAGCTGCGAATCGCCTCGAGCATTACGCCACTCCCTTCTCAGCCTGTTCCATCGTCATCGCTGGACGCTCCAACTGCCCGCCGGAAACCGGCTTGTCCACTTCGCTCAGCACGCCGACCTGACCCTTGATGCTCTCGCCCTCGCGTTTGGTGAGGACAATCGCTCCGGTCATGGCGACCAACAGCAGTACGCTGGCGACCTCAAAGGCGAACAGCGTCCCCGACTGCCCGTTGACGCCCTCGGCGGACAGCAGCTTTTCCCCGAGCGCCTTGCTCGAGGTGACGCTGATCCCCTTGACTTGGGTGCTGGGCTGGCGGCTGAAGTTGTTCCAAAACGCCCACAGGCTCGCGCCGAACACGACTGCCACGCCGACCGCGACGAAGGCGTTCAACTGCGAGCGCAGCTTGATGCGCCGCGATTGGGTCATGAAGATGATGAAAACCGTGACAATCGGAATCGCTCCGGCGTTAATCAGGACTTGAAGCACACCCAGGAACGGTGCGCCGAGCATGAAGAACAGCCCGCCGACCGCGAAGAAGCTGAGCGCCAGGGACAGCGCCGCGTTCAAGAGCTTCCCGGAAGTCACGCTGTAAATCGCCGCGCCCAGCACGCCCAAGGCGATCAGGTAAAAGAAAACCGTGTTGAGTTCCATCAGTTCTTCGGCTCCCAACGTTTGATCTTGCTCGAGCGGGGCTTCTCTTCAGCGGTAGGTGCGGGCGTTTCAGCCGCAAGTGTCGCAGGGGCTTCCGGTGCGGCGGTGACCGGCGTTTCAGTCACGGCCGCTCGAGGGGCTTCGACGGTACGAGCGGGCGTCACGACCGGCGCGGCGTCGGTGGCCACTGCCACAGGGGTATCCACAGCATCCTCGTCCTTCGGTTCGCCCCAGCGCTTGATCTTCTTGCTGCGCGGCGCATCGCCTGAGGGGGCAGTGCTTGAGGGGACAACGCTCGAGGGGATAGTGCTCGAGGTTGTAGCGGGCACAGCGACCGCTTCGGCGCTCGAGGGTGCGGGCATAGGAACAACCGGCGTGGGGGCTGCCAGGGCGGGCTTCAGCGTGGCGGGAGCCTTGACGGGTTCGGCCGTCATCTGGGCGTAGACCGCGACCGGCAATTCCGACATCGCGTGGGTCGGTGCTCGAGCCATCGAGACCGGCAGCTCAGTTCCGGCGGCGCGGAGTTTTTCTAGTTCGTTCAGACCGCCCGGTTGCTCGTCCAGCGGAGCCTTGACGATCGTGCCGTGAATGTTGGCCTCGGACACCTCCTCGCGGTACTCGACGCCGATCTTCGGGCTGTACCACTGCTGGGCGCGCATCCCCTGGAAGTCGAGGAAACTCTTGTCCGCCTTTAGCGTTTGCAGGTTCGGGGTGGACATCTCGAAGTCCTGGATGGTCACAATCGCGCTCGCTGGGCAGGATTCGACGCAGGCGGCGCAGTACATGCAGTTCACCAGGTCAATATCGAAGCGCTCCAAGACAAATCCCTTGCCAGCCGGATTTTTCTTTCGCTCAATCGTGATGACCTGACTCGGGCAGACCTTCTCGCAGGCCAGGCACGAGACGCAACGATCCGAGCCGTCCTCGTTCTTGATGAGTGCCAGGCTTTGCACGCTGACCGGTGGGAGCTTCGGCATCTCGAACGGGTACATCTCGGTGAAGACCGGATCGAACTGCTCGTCATACGTCTTCGTCATGCCCTTGCCGATGCCGCTGACAGCGCTCCAGATGTCTTGTAACAAACTCATACCTTCACCGCCTTGTCGCTCAAAGTGGTTTTCGGCGCGGGGAAGAACGCGCCGCGCACCACCAAGACCAGGAAAGCTCCGCCGACCAGAACAGTCAGGATCGTGCCCAGAGTCGGAACCAGCTTGGAGAAGGCCGCCAGCATCAACCCGATCAGGCTGAGCGGGATCAGACCCTTCCAGCAGAGTTCCATCAGTTGATCGTCACGGAAGCGCGGCAGCGTGGCGCGCACCCACATGTAGAAGTACACGCCCAGCGCACCCTTCACCAGAAACCAGAAGCTGTAAAAGATATTGCGCCAGATGCTGCCGTCCAGACCGTAGACCAGGAGTTCCTTGTACCCCAAAACGTGCAGCTTGTCGCCTAGGAAGCTCGAGACTGGAATCCCGAGGCTTTCCGGCAGTGGCAGCGTGTGCCAGCCCCCCAGGAAGAAGATCGCCAGAATCGCGGGCAGCAGGTACAGCTCCGCGAACTCCGCTACGAAGAAAAACCCGAAGCGCATCCCGCCGTACTCGGTGTTGAAGCCCGCGACCAGCTCGGATTCGGCTTCGGGGAGGTCAAACGGCGTCATCTTGATTTCTGCCAGCCCTGCGATCACGTAAATCACGAACGGGATGAACAGCGGCAGCGCAAACCAGATCGTGCTTTGGGCATTCACGATGTTCGTCAGGTTCATGCTGCCCGCGTAAACGCAGACAGACAGTAAGGAAATGCTGAGCGGAACCTCGTAACTGACCAGTTGCGCGGCGGCCCGCAAGCCGCCCATCAAGCCGAACTTGTTGTTCATGCTCCAGCCCGCCAGCAGCACGCCGTAACTCCCGAGCGTCCCAGCGGCGATGATGAAGACCGCGCCCGCGTCCACGTTGGCGAAGACCCAGCCCGGCGCGAACGGAATCACTGCCATCAGTAAGAAGGCACTGACAAAGACCAGGGCGGGAGCCAGCGTGAAGATCGTTTCTTCCACCATCTTCGGCGTGTGATCCTCTTTGCTAACCAATTTCAAGGCGTCGTATACCGTTTGTAAGCTACCCGACGGACCGTTGTGCAACGGACCAAAGCGGTTCTGCACCTTGCCCAGGTATTTACGCAGCATCAAAATGTTGATCAGCGCCACGACCGCCACGAACAGGAACGCCAGTACCGGGGACAAAATCCCGTAAATCACGTTGAACCAAAAACTGTTGCGCTCGAGACCGAAGCCCTGCCACGGGAAGGGGAGACCGTTGGTCAAGAGCGCCGGGATGACCTGGAACGCCAGGATCAGCACGGCGTGCGCCGCACCGAACAGCGTCGCGTAGCCGATCACGGCGTTCAGTAGACCTGACTTGCGCGGGTCAGCGTTCAGCAGTCCCTGGTGCTTCATCCGCATCCGGTAGTGCCGATCGGTCGGCGCGGACACCCGTTCCATCGGCAAGCGAGCGTTCTCGTTGACTTGAAAAATGGATTTGCCGCGCTCGAGCGCGTGACGTTCTGCCGGAGTCATCGGTCTACCTCTCCCAGCACGATGTCAATGCTGCCCAGAATTGCGATCGCATCGCTGAACTTGCTGCCGACAAACATGTCCGGCAGCGCTTGCAACGTGCAGAACGACGGCGAGCGGTGCTTGGAGCGCCACGGCTTTTCAGAACCGTCAGCGATGATGTGAATTCCCAGATGCCCGCGTGAGATTTCCACGGCCCGGTAGCGCTCCAGCCCGGCGGCGGGCTTCAAGCGCGGCAGTTTCGGCAGAATCGGACCCGACTTCGGGCATTGTGCGATCGCCTGACGAATTAGTTTGATGCTCTCGAAGAACTCGCGGAAGCGCGCCCTCGAGCGGCTGTACGCGTCCAAGCCGTACTCCACGCAGACATCGAAGTCCAGGTACGGGTAGGCGTCGTAGGGATCGTCCTTTCGGAGATCCCAAGGAATGCCGCTGCCGCGCAAGTTCGGACCCGTGACACCGTGGTTCAGCGCCACCTGCGGGTCCAGCACGCCGACGCCGACCGTGCGCGCTTGGAACACGGGCGCGTCAATCGTCAATGCCTCGTACTCGTGGAGCTTGGTTTCAAACCACTTCAAGAAGTCCAGGATATCCTCGAGCATCCTGGGGTGGTGATCTCGTCGCAGCCCGCCGAAGGTGAAGTAATTCGGTAGGAGTCGCGCCCCGGCGGTGCGTTCGATGATGTCCAGGATCATCTCGCGGTCGCGGAAGGCATACAAGAACGGCGTGATCGCGCCGAGGTCCAGCATGTACGTGCCGATCCAGACCAGATGGCTGGCGATGCGGCTCAGCTCAAATAAGATCGTGCGAATGTACTTGGCGCGTTCCGGGACCTCGACGCCGAGCATTTCCTCCACCGCCAGGCAGAGCGGCAATTCGTTCTGCATCCCGGACACGTAATCCATGCGGTCGGTGTACGGAATGCACATGGGATAGGTGCGAACCTCGTCCAATTTTTCGTGGTTCCGGTGCAAGTACCCGATGTGCGGAATCGCTCGCGTCACGCGCTCGCCGTCCACGCCCATCAGGACGCGCAGCACGCCGTGCGTCGCCGGGTGTTGCGGCCCGAGGTTCAGCAGCATCTCGTCGCTGTGACCCTCGACCCGCTCCAAGCTGGTCGGATTGACCATGCCGCTCGAGTTGCTGCTGGGTTTGTTCGCTGTGGCTGTCATTCAGCCCTCCTTGGGTGTGACCTGAACCGGTGTGACCTGAACCAAAACTCAACCATTCGGGTTCCAGCGTTTGATCTTCGGGTTGCGTGGCTTTTCCTCGTCGCCTGTTTCAGCGGCGGGCGCTGGCGGGGTCACGGTCTCTGCGGTAGCTGCGCTCGAGACTGGAACACCCGAGGCTAGACCACTCGAGACTGGGCTTTCCACCGTTGTGCTCGAGACGGGCGCATCTGTCCGACCCGCCGTCAGCCGATCCGTCAGCGCCTTGAACCCAGCCTCGTCGCCTCGAGCCAGCAAGCCCGCCTGTTCGATCCAGGAATCCATGCTCGGCGCGAAGCTCAGCCCAGCCGCTTCAATCGCGGCGCGAAGGCTTCCCTGATTGCTCGCCGCGAGCTTGGCGAAGCTGTCCAGCCCGGCCGCGACCAGGGCATCGTTCATTTTCGGTCCGATTCCCTCTAAACGCTTCAGATCATCCGGCGCGCTCGAGGTGACAGTTGGTGCTGGAGCCGTCACAGGTTCGCTCAAAGGGATGGCGGGCGCAGTCTCGGCGGTTGGCGGAGCGGGGGTTTCGGCTGCGCCTTTCGGGACCCATTTCTTGGCAACCTTCTTCGGGGCTTCTACAGCGGGCGCAGCGGGAGCCACATCAACGGATGTCGTTACCGCTGCACTCGAGGGTGCTGGTGCCGTTTCGCTCGAGACGGCTGGTGCGGGTGCGGCGGGCTTGGCGGCCGGGGCTGTGTGCAGGGCGGGCGCAGCAGCCGCGCCGAACGGCGTGAAGCCCTCCTCCCACGGTTCCGGGCTGGGCCACGGCTTGGCGCTCCAGCCTGGAATCACATAGCCTCTGGTGTTGTATTTGCGCTGCAACGGGTGAATCGTCCAGTGGTCTTCCAACAAGATGCGGCGGTGATCGTGATGCCCGTCGAAGTGAATCCCCACCAGGTCATACGCCTCACGCTCGTGCCAGTCCACGCCGCCCCACAAGTCGGTCACGCTCGGGACGTGCGCGTCGCTGTAACCGGTATAGACCCGCACCGCGACCTTGCGCTTAGACTCCAACTGTTGCACGTGCAGGACCACGCCCAGCCCCCAGTCCATATCCACCCCGGTCAGGCTGGCGGGAAAATCGAAGCCCGCATTGAACAGGCGCTCGCACAGGGTCCGATAATCATCTTTCGCCACGGTCAGGATCAGCTCGTCGAGTTGTGTTTCCGAACGCACTCTCAAGCCCGTCGTCAGGCTCGAGACCACACCGGAATCCAAGAGCTGTATGCGTTGCGGTTTTGAAACCTCTAACGTCACAGCAGCACCCGTCCGTCGTGACCGGGTTCCTCTAAGGCGTTGAAGTCCGCCTCCATGTGCGTGCCGGGCACGTAACGCGCCGCCGGGTCAGCGATCTTGTCGCGCAAGAGCAGCAGCGCCTGCATCAGCGCCTCCGGGCGCGGCGGGCAGCCGGGCACGTAAATGTCCACCGGGACGATCTTGTCCACGCCCTCCACGACGCTGTACCCCTGACGGAACGGGCCGCCTTGGTTGGCGCAGGCTCCCATGCTAATGACCCACTTGGGTTCCGACATCTGCTCCCAGAGGGTGCGAACGATCTTGCCCATTTTCTTATTGACCGTACCCGAGACGATCATCACATCCGCCTGACGCGGCGTGTTGCGGTAGAACACCCCGAAGCGGTCCATGTCGTACCGCGTGGCTGAGCTGTTCATCATCTCAATCGCGCAACAGGCGATGCCAAAGGTCAGCGGCCACAACGACCTCGAGCGGGACAAGTTGATCAGGTCGTCCAAGGATCCGAGGATGACATTGTCGGGACGAGCCTGCGTGCCTAGTAAACCCATTTCAGTGCTCCCTTCCGCAGTGCATAGATGAACCCCATGAACAGGATCACCAGAAACGACAGCACCGCGATCAAACCTGCCACGCCTAAGCTATCGAACGCGACCGCCCACGGGTAGAGCAGCGCCGCCTCCACGTCAAAGACTACAAACAGCATGGCGAACAGGTAATAGTTCAGGTTGAACTGAACGTTCGTGTCCCCGATCGTTTCCATGCCGCACTCGTAGACCGAATCCTTGGCTTTATTGCTGCCGTACCGAACGCTGCCCGTGAACCGAAACGCCAGCTTCGCAATCTCGAGCGTGATGTACACGATGCCCGCGCCGATCAGTGCGAACAAACCGATGTACAGCGCACCCGTCACCTCAGTTACGTAATCCACCCTGCCTCCTTGGGATTTCATAAGGTTCAGCGCCTTCGCGCGGCACTTGAACCAGGATTCACAAACGCTTCATTCTAGTGAGGCCGTTTTGCCGCGTCAAACCGAATTTGTCCCATTTCACGGCGGTCTCTCAGGTCGCAGGCTGTTACTCGAGGCGTACGGGCGGGGAAGCGACAAAAAAGCGGGAACGACGGGTTGCGTCGTTCCCACACCTTAACGGGTTTCGGTCAAGCGGCGTTGATTGCGCCCGGCTGGGGAGCGTTCTGATTTTGGCAAGGCTCGAGGTTGGGTCAGTCTTTGGAAACCTGCGTCAGCGTGGCAGACCCGACCTGCACGGTTTCGCCGGGGAGCCAGACTCGAGGTTGCAGGGGTTCCAGTTTCTGCCCGGCCACGAACGTGCCACGCTCGGACCCCAGGTCCAGAATCAAGACCTCTGCGTTTATGAGCTGAATCTCAGCGTGAGACCGTGAAACACTCGGTTCCTCGAGGACCAGACTGTTGTCCGAGCCGCGTCCGACGGTCAGTCTCCCCTCGAGCGGCTGCCGAGCGATCTCACGCCCTTGCCACTGCACGACAACTATATGCGTTGACATTCGTTGACTCCCTTCTGTACCGCCAGACTCGGAAGTTTAGACGATTTTCGCTGTGGCAGCTCGAGACGCGTGATTTCGGGCGTGGTTGGTGGCGGCGTTGATGGCCGGGCACAACAGGCTGTGTCCCTACTAGGGATTTCTGGAGACCCCAGCTTATTTTATTTTTCGACGGTCAGTTCCGCGCCCGCGAGCGGTAAACCGCTCGCCGTGACCGTCTGCCCGCTCTGGGTGGCGGTCACGGCGGTCAGTGTCACCTTGTACGTCCGGGTTTCCAGGCTTGGCGCTGGCGTCGGGCAACTCGAGAGGGTCACGATCAACCCCAACCCAAGCAGTGTCTTGCGTCCTCTCGAGAAGATCAGCCCCGCCAGCAGCAACGCACCGCTCAGGATAGCGCCACCACCGAACTGCGCCAGGCTGCCGTTGATGCTGGCGGCGACCAAGAACGTCGTGGGCGCGTTCAAGGCTGTCAGACTCGAGGGTGGCAGCGTTAGCGTTCCGTCGTTGGCGATGAACTTGCCGCTCGCCACGATGGCCTCACCCGCGTCTAGCGCTCCGTTGCCGTTCGTGTCCGCAATCAGCACGAGGCTTGTCAAATCCTGGGCATCGTCGCCCGAACCGCTGGCTTGCAAGCTCAACCCCTCGAGCGTGAGGGGTCCGTTCGTGGGCGTCACAGTGAATTGCAGCATTGGATTGATGCCCGATCCCTTGAGCGCGATCCGGTCCATCGGCGGTGCGTTTCCCACCGCGACACTCAGGCTCGAGCTGATGGGCGGCGTCCCGCTCAGCGTCGGTGCGCCACTCGAGCAATTGTTGTCAGGATTCGGGTCGGCGTTGGAACCGAGCGTGCAAGCTCGCAGGTTGAAGCTTGTTTTCGTGGTCGCCGCTGTGAACGACAAGGTTCTGCTCATACCGGCAGGCAGACCACCAGTTGTCCACAGGCAATTCACCGCGCCGAAGCAATCACCGCCGTCACTGACGACGCTGGGAATCTCGGAGAACCCAGGGATGCCGCTCGAAAAGATTTGCGTCCTCACGCTCGAGGCTGGGTCAGCGCCAGCGTTGGTGACCGTGAAACTGACTTTGACCCGCCCGCCGCCCGCGTCGGTCGCCACGAAGCTCGAAGGGACGACGCTCAGATCGGCGCTGCCGGAGGTTGCCGCGACGAAGCTGGCAACTTTTGCGCCACCCGGGATGGCGTCCACCTCGCACGACAGATCAAATTTCGAGCCGCAACCCGCACTCCAACCCGCGAAGACCGATCCCGCCACCGTGTTCGCTTGCAACCTGACCTTCGATTTGAACGAAAAAAACGCGCTGCATGGGGATGGCGAACCGGGCGGGATCACCCCATTCGGGCAGTCAATCCCAGCGGGGGCGCTCACCACCGATCCTCGAGTCAGATCACCGACAATGTTTGCGGTCACGGCGCAGCGGTCGGCGCGGTACTTTACGTCCACCACGGCTTCCTTATCCTCGAGCACCGTGGCGTTGAGGGTGGCTGCCGTGCCGACCTGAAAGCAGTTGTCATTCCCCGACACGTTTTCCGGGCGCAGGCTGTACGACCCGATCAGTAGCCTCTGGGTGTCGCAGCACGGTTGAATCACGTTTGGCTCGAGTGTGTCGCCGACCCGTTCGGTTCCGCTCAGCACGGTTAACCTGAGCCTGTCCGGGGGGCGCACGAAGTCGGCGCTGCTGGCGGTGAAGCGCAGCGTGCCGAACAGGTTCTTGACGCCGATTCCAGCGTCGTAGGTGACATCCTGACCAGCGCTGAACTCGCAGTTGCCCTGGGTGACGCCCGCGCAGACGCCTGACCAGCCCACGATCCGCTGGTACTGCTCGAGTTCCACGATCTGAATGCTGACCATTCCAGTCGTGTTGACTGGAATGGTAAAGCTCCCCGTGCGCTTATTGAAGACTTCCACGCCGCTCACCGTGACCTTGACGAGTGGCAGGGCTTGCGGGCCCTCGTTAGTAGAAACGGTGAATCGTAGCCCTGCCGCGTGCGCCGCCCCGTGAAACAGCAGGGCGCAAAGCGTGACGACCATCAACCATTGATTTCGCATATCGCCTCCCTGTTGACGCTCGAGCGATTGGCTACCCTCACTTCACGAGATTGAGGACGGTGTACGTACCTGATCGCGGCCCGCTCGAGAAATTCAGCTCGCAACTCTTCTCCGCGAACTCCTTGAACCAGTAGCATCTGAAGTTTCCAATCTCGCTCGAGGCTTGTTTAACGGTCAGATTCAAGCTCGGTGGGACGGCCGCCATCAGATAGGTTTCTCCGGTGGAACCGTTCACGCCGCCCGTGACCTCTATCGCCGCGTCATCGGCGAGTTTCAGCGTGCCAGCCACGGTGTAACTGAATTTGTCTACATACGTTGCCGTTAACTCGAGGCGAAGCGCTGAGGTTTGCGTGCTCTTGTTGTCTCGAGCTTGGGCTATCCAGATGCCCCGGAAGATCGTGGGTTCAGTTATAAAGTTCAGTTCGCCGCGACCGTCGTTCGGGCAAGCGGTCAGCGACAATGAGAGCAGAATCGAGAGTATAAAAACCTGCGTTTTCATGGATGTCCTTTTCAGATGGCTGTCAGTCAATGAGTCTCGAGTACAGACCTTGCGTCCCCTCGAGCTTGAAGTCGTTGTCGTAATCCAACGCCCGGTCACTCGTGGATTTCTTCTAACAACGAGTCATAGTTGCCAAAGGTTTCCGTGACCGGACCGTTCGGCGGCGCGATCTTGCCTCGAGTCGCGCCTCGCTCAAAAGCCTGAGACGCAGTGGCTTCGCTCACGTTCTGCGCGGCGTTCGTTTGCATCGGCGCGGGCGTATCCGTTGCGCCATCCCAGAGGTCTTTCACGCCCTCTCTTGTACTATCCCACGTGTCATTGACGCCGCCCCAGAGGTCTGTTACGCCATCGCGCAGACCGTCCCATAAGCCTCGAGAGCCGTCGCTGGCATCTTGATTAAATTGCTCGATCTGACCATCGCGCCGCTGCATTGACGTGGGTGTCGGCTTTGCGGCTTTGCCGCTTCCGAGATTGTCAATCGCCCGCTGATCGTAAATCGCATCACGCAGCGCCAAATCGTTTCCATAGCCGGGAATCGCTTTCAGATACGCTTGCTCAGCAAAGCGCGAGCCGCGTTTCGAGCGTTCATCGTTGCCTAAAAGGGCATCAATTGGAGGAATGACAGTCCCGGCTAACCCCATCCCGAGACTGAAGATATTTCCGATTCCTGGGATCGCTTGCACGGCGTTGACATCACGACTCGTCTGGTGGGCATCGAGATTCTTGTTCCACTCGTCATCCGCGCCCCGGAAGCACTGCACACTCAATCCTGCGCTGCCTTGCACCGTCGCGGTCTGCCCCATCATCACGCGGCTCGAGGCGGTGTGCGCTTCGCGTTCGCCTGAGTCATCGTGCCCCCCAACTCTGAGCGGCTTACCGTCACGCTTCGCGCCGCGTTGCTGAATCGTGTGCGTCAACTCGTGCGCCAGCAAACCCAGCCCGCCCGGTGAATTCGGGTCGTACTCGCCGTCACGGAAGTACACGTCCTGTCCAACGGTGAAAGCTCGAGCCTGATACTGCTGCGCGAGTTGATCGGCTTGCCCATCCGCAAAAACGCGCACATCACCAAAACTGTGTCCAAACTTTGGCTCGAGGCTTGCACGGGTCTCCGCGTCGAGCGTCTGCCCCTGACGCTGTGGCTCGAGATGCAGCGTTCCAAAATCTGAGTCTCGAGCGGCCGCTTTGCGCGTGTCACGTTGTCGGTTCATGAAAAACTCCAATCTGTCTCGAGGTCGTCTCGAGTCTCTGGTGGGCGTTTGAGGGCGCGGCGCTCCGTGCGCGCTCGTTCTTGGTTGAGCACTTCAACCCATTCCTCTAAGGAGCGCTTGCCGCTCAGCACGAGGTCAGCGGGGGTTTTGCCGCGCGTTCCAACGCAGAATCGTCGGCGGGCGCGTTTCGCGTAATCGGTGACTCATGCGTTCCTCTATCTCAGGGCTGTGATGAACTTTTCCGAACTCGAGCGTTCATCTCATTCCCCAAACTTTGCATGGCGATGCTCGAGCCAGATTCACAACACCTCGAGCAGCCGCCCTCACGCCTTACACGGGCGCGATGATAGTAAGCGCCACGTCGTAATCGAACTTTTGCAAGAGGTTGCCCTGCGCGGAATCGTCAAGCTCGATGATGAGTGGCAGTAAACCGACGGGATCAATGCAGAACTGCGCGTCCTCGGGGCTGGACTTGACCGTGACGAGGTAAATGTCGCAGGGCTTGGCGTTCAGTTTGCCCCGACCAAACGGCAGCACGCTCACGATTTCGGATGGATCAAAGGTTTCAGGCGTGGCGGGCGGGGTTTTCGTACCGACGCTCGAGACGTTCCACGGGCCACCCATGAAGCGGTCGTAATATGTCGCGCCAATCGTGATCGCCTCGGTTTGGGCGGAACGGTAATGGGTTTTATCCGGCGCGATGTAATCCAGACTGTACTGGAGTACCTCGCCGCCACCGGTCAGGGTCGCGTCAATGCGGTAGTGCGGGGCTGTGTCCAAGCGACCCAGCGCTGTCTTCACGATCTCGAGCGGGGTCGGCGCGGCGGCTTTTGGGGCGGGACAGGCAACCAGCGAGGCGCATAGGGCGGCAGTGGCGATGATCGAGCGTTTCATGGTCACTCCTTTTTTCGGGCGTCAGACCTTGAGACGGTTCGCACTCATGCGAGGCTTTGGGGCGACTCGAGGGGGATTGAGTTACTGCTTGATGACGAGCACGTTGTACGCGTTCGGGCAGTACCCGCCCTGAACGCCGGGGTCGCAGTAGATCACCCATTGGTTGGTTTTCGTCTTGTAATCCACGCTGATGATCCCGCCGAAGTTGTTCTGCGGCGTCAAAAAGATCATTGCGTTCGGGTCGCCGTTGACCAGCGGGTTGTCAATCGCTAGGTTGGTCTCGCGGTTTACGGCGGCCACGAGAAAAGCGGCTTTGTTGCCACTGACGCGGATCGCGCCGTCCAGCTCGAGGGCCGTGCTGCCCTTAACTTTCACGCCAGGGCCCGTTCCGGCGTTACTGACCTCAAAACCAGCGCTGGCACTCGAGCCGCTGAGCGTGGAGCTGAACCCGACCTTGCCGGACTCGAGGCTGTCCACGGCTGTTTTCAGGGCGCTGAAATTGGCGTTGACTTCGCTGGCTTTGATCGTGCTTCCAGGGCTGAAGGTATTGGGAAGGCTGACGGCGGCGACCGCGTACAGCCCGGCTGAGCCGAGCAGCAATCCGACGACCAGAAAACGAAGTTCTCGAGCGTTCATGGTGACTCCTTGTGGGGTTACGGCGATCAATTCTGTTTGATGACGAGGACGTTGTACCCATTCGGGCAGTTGCTCGCGCTCGCGCTTGCCTTACAACGAATCACCCATTTGGACTGCGCGCCGTCGTAACCGAGCGTCGCGGTGAACAACCCCAAACCGCCGATGGGTGTGAAGGTCACAATGGCTGAAACGTCGTTGTTGGCAAAAGCATTGTTGATCGTCGTGACCTCATCCAGTCCACCAGCCGCGAGAACGCGAAACGCCATGCGCGTGTCGCCCGTGACCCGCAGCGCCCCGTCCACCTCGAGCGCCGTGCCACCCGCTTTGTTCCAGGCTTTGACGCCCGTGCCGTCCGCACTGAGCGCCACGCCGTAGACGCCGGTCGGGGTGAACCCGCCGCTGGCGGGGCTTTTGGCTTCAAAGTACCCGCCCGTGACCCGCCCGAAGCCGCTGACGCCCGTACCGATGGGAGAGTTCAGGGCTTGCCCGATCACGCCGACGACCTGACCCGAGGTGGCTAAGTTGATCCCCAGCACGCCCGGCACGTCAATCTGTGAGCTGCTGGTTTCGGCTTGCAAGCCCACACCGCCGCCCGTGTTGTTAATCTCGAGCGCGGCGTTGTCGCTCGTGCCGGAGATCGCAGAGCCGAAAGTCGCCCCGGCGTTGTCGGGTTGGCAAGTGACGCTGCCGTCAGCTTTGACCTCGCGGATGCTGGAACCAGCGTCGCAGACACCAGAGACTCTGGATTGAACGACCGCCGTGTCCACCAGGAATTTCGTCCCCTCGAGACTCAAGCCCAGCCCAGCGGTATAACTGCTCCCGCCCGTGCCAACCTGATCGGTTTGGCAGGTCACTGTGCCGTCCACCTTCACTTCGCGGATGCTCGAGCCGGGATCGCACTTGGCGCTAACGCGAGTTTGCTTGGCGGTTTCTAGGGCGTCCAATCCAGCTTTCAAGCTGCTGAAATTCGCGTTCACTTCGCTGGCTTTGATTGGCGTCCCAGTGGTGAAGCTGTTCGGAACATTCACGGCGGCGACAGCGTAGAGTGAAGCCGTACCCAATACGGCTCCAAAAACGATGTTGCGAAGGTCTCGAGCGTTCATGATGATCCTCCTACTTCCAGGTGGCGCTGTCCCATTTGGCGGTGTCCCACTGGCTCTCTGACAGGGCGGCTGGTGGGTCCGGGCACGCGGTCAAAAGTAGCGCCAGAGCGACCAGTAGACCCCATACACTCTTTCGTTTCACAGCAGTTTCCTCCTTTGCAGGTCTTCAATTGGCTCGGGTTTTGCCAGGGCGTCAGCAAACCTGAAACCGCAGCTCGCGCAGTGCCGGGCGTATGGACTGCTGATGTGCGCCGCGCACGCTGGGCAGACCTCGAGCAGTTTCTCGCCGTCGTTGATGCAGTACGCCTCATCCGCCCGTGCAGGCACAGCCCTGGCGCAACGCGGACAGACGCGGTAGTGAAGCGCGGTCTCGTCATCCCTGCCCATATCGCCCCCTTCGCGGACTAGTGTCCGGCAGGGCTGGTCAGGTTGCAGTCAGTTTTCTGGGCGGTTACGCCGTTGCGCCTTTGAGCAGGAAATCCTGCCAGCGTTGGGGCAGGGTTTCACCGACCTCGGACATGCGATCTCGAGCCTCCGCGTACAGACGGGTCAGGCTCTTGTGGTTATCATTGGCACGGAGCGCCTTCGCGGTCAGCCGCAGATAAGCCAAATTGTACGCATCGTGTTCCAGCAGCAGGCGTCCAACGCGGGCCGCCTCTTTCGGGTCGGTCTCGAGTCGCTGCTCGGCTTGCAGGCTGAGCGCCAGATGCAGCGATTCGTGTACCGCGTCGTCCTTGGAAGCCGAGCCGTTCAGGTACGCGCCGCGCCACAGGGCGGTGTTCCCGGTTTTCAAGAATTCTTCTGCGTCGGAGTTGACCGCGCCCAGCGCGTAGCCGTTGGCGGTGGTCTGAATCGTTTGTACCCCTAGGCTAGCGCGGGTGCTGCGAACCAGTTCCTTTAGGCTCGAGGTGGCGCGGTCTTCGTCCTCATCCGGGTAGAGGGCGTCAAGCAACTCGAGGCGCGTGATTTCTGATTTGCCCGCGATACGGGTTTCCAGTAGTGCGGCGAGAAGTTCCTGGCGTTTGCGACCGCGAATCGCTTCGGGATGGTGAGTCGTGATCTGCATTGAACCCAGCACCTCGAGTTTCGGGAGTTCTACGCTCTCAATCGCCGCTGGGATTGCGTCCAATCTTGGAAAATATCGCCGGGCGTTGGCCGCCTCGAGTGGATGCCCATTCGCCTCGAACCACGTTAGACAATCCTGAGCGCCGTTCGCGTCACCGGTGAGGCGATACGCTTCGAGACGGCATTCCTGAACGATCAACGGTAAATTCAGGGTTTCTGCTGCGGTTATGGCTTCGCGCCAGCTCTCGAGCGCAGAAACCTTGTCATTCAGTCCCTCTAGGGCTTCGGCGCGAACACGCAGTGCAGACATGGTTTGGAATTGTCGCCCGTGCTGACGACCAAGCGATAGGGCTTCGTTTGCCAGTTCGAGCGCTCGCCGCGCGTTGCCAATTCGCAGTTCGGCCCCTGAGAGCGCGAGGTATGCGTTCAGCGTGAAGATGATATTGCCCAATTCTTGTGCGTGCTGAAAGACTTGACGGGCGTACTTGTGCATCAGGATCGGTGCGTGTGGGGATGGCCAAACCCGGTACAATTCGGTCAGAGCCATCTCTGCGTTCAATCGCAAATCCGGAAAAACGCCTTCTGAAAACACGGAAAGCCCCTCGAGCAGTTTTTCTTCGGCGCGTTCAAACTCGCCGCGTTCGGTCAGCACCACACCCAGCAGCACGAGACTTTGCAGGTAAATGCGACGATCACCAAACTCCCGAGCCAGCTTTGAACCCTGCTCGAGGTCCGCTTCAGCCTGAGCTTTTTCACCGATCCGAATTAATGCTTGAGCGCGACTGATCGTGGCTTTCATGGCGGTCGTGTGCAACTGGTTTGCCAATCCCAATTCAATCGCTTGGGACCACAACTGAACGGCTTCGGCGTAACGCCCCTGATAGAAGTACGCGGTGGCGGTTGTTGGGAGCAACCCGACGCGCTCAGATGATTTTAATTCCAGCTCGAGACCCCGTAAGCCGATTTGCAGAGCTTCCGCGCCGCGTCCGGTTGGAGCAAGAATGTGAACGAGAGCTTGAACGACTCCCGCTTGACGGCTCTCCAGTAACTCCGGGTGCGCGTTCACCAGTTCCAATACCGCGCTCGTCTTTCCCGATAAGGCGGCGAAACGCGTGCGCCACTCCAGCAAATGCTCCGCGCTTCGCTCCGATTCGTCCAATCCCCCGAGCAGACGCAGCGCATCCGTTTCTCGGCCGCGCTGCGCGAGTTGTTCACTCAGAAATGCGATGTCAGACGGTTTGAGCGCTGTGACGGAGAGTGCGATCTCGAGCAGTTCCGAGGCGAGAGTGAAATCCACCTCGTGCAAAACGCGCAATGCTTCCAGGGCGACCTGAGGACGATGCTGCTCGTCTCGGAAGCTCAAGCTGCGGCGCAGCAACCGTGCGGCCTCCACTTCATGTTGCAGGGCACGTAGGTTACGGATACCGGCGTCGAACAACTCACACGCCTCTTGCGGTTCGAGATGGGCGAGTTCTATGAACTCAATTGCCTGTTCTGGCCTTGTTTCGCGTAGCCATGCAATCGCTCTGCGTGCGTATTGTTCCGTGCCCAGTGCATTCAATCGTCCGCGAACGATCTCACGGTACAGCGGGTGAACGAATCCGCCCGAGGCAAAAATGCCCTCGGAACGCAACTTGGAAATCGCGTGGACGATGGTTTCTCTAGGGGTGTTCGCTACCGCCGCCCACAGTTCGATGCTCGCATCGTCTGGTAGGAGCGATGATGCTTCCAGAACGGCCTCGAGCGATGGCGTATCGGCTGCCTCCAAAAGTAATCGTTCGATCAGCGCCTCGACCGTGACCGGCAGCGTATCCGCAGGCGGTGAGCGCCAGTGCCAGCGCCGAGCATCGTTCCAGACGAATCCTTGCCTCGCCAAGTGCCGGAAGAACTCGAGGGTGAAGAGCGGGTTTCCGGCGGCTCGGCCGTGAATCCAGGTCACAGCTTCCGGGGGCAACGGCGCACCAATTTCGCCCTCGAGCAGCGCACGGGTCTGATCCTCGCTCAGCGGCTCGAGGCGCGTGGCTTCAAACGGTTCTGGCGGCGGTTGACGGCTGGTGACGATCAGGGCCACGCCGCGACCGCACCGGACTGCATTTCCCAATTTTCCCAACCACTCGAGGCGTTCCGGGCTGACCTCGTGAATGTCTTCCAGGTGCAGAATGAACGGCGCGTTTCCAGACAGTCTGGCGGCAATAGCGCCCAGCAGAACAGCGTCCTCGCCGAACTCGCTGCGCTGGAGCTTCGTCGTGATCGCGTCCACCCAGGCGGGTGAGGCTCGAGGGCGCGGCAGGGTTTGGAGGAGCGTTGCGAGCGTGACGGTCGCGTGCAGGCTGAGGTGAGCGCATGGTGCGCTTTGCAGTAGGGTTTTAACCGCGTGGGTTTTCCCAATCCCCGCCTCGCCGTGCAATGCCAAAGCCAGACTGGGGCGTTTCAGCGCCAGCCCTCGCAAGCGTTTCTGGATGGATTCAAGCTGCCCCACGCCGCGCCTCCCGATGTCAATGGAGTGTAGCAGTGCGCTACTTTTTTTTCTTACCGCTTAAGGACTGAGTTGATAGACACGACATTTACGTGCGCTGGAAGGGTGTCTGTGGCTTCAGCCCTCGACAAAGGGGCGAGTGCTTGAAATAATGCACTCAATGCGTTTGAATCGAGTTTTTCTGATTTTGACAGTCTTTCTGGGGTTGGGTCCCGGACTGTTCTTCGCGTCCTCGGACAGCAGCCTGCCACGGGTCGCGTATCACCCGGAGGGGGACTTCACGCGAGTCGTGCTGGACGCGCCCCTGACCACCAAGTTCACACCCAGCCCGGTCGGGCAACGGCTTTCGGTGCGCCTCGAGCCGTTCAAGACCGCCGACCGGCGCGGCGTGAACGCGACACCGCAACTGACCGGTTGGCATCTCGAGCCGAGCGGTGCGGCGGCGGTTTTGACACTGGATACGGCGGTCAAGCTCGGTGCTGGGCGGGGCTTTCGGGTCTTCACCCTGCCCGCCGGGGACGGCCTGCCGAATCGAGTCGTGATTGACTTGGGCGGTGCGTTGCGGGCGCAGCCTTTGAGCAGCACGGTTGCAAGCAAATCAGTTGCTACTCCAGCAGTTTTAAGTAAACCAGTCTCGAGTAAACCAATCTCTGGCAAGCCAACCTCGAGTGACGCCGTGCCGGGAGCGAAAGCGCCGAAGCGCCCGAAGATGACCGTGGTGCTGGACCCTGGTCACGGCGGAATTGACCCCGGCGCGGTCGGCTTTGTGATTGAAAAAACCGTCACGTTGGATGTCGGGCTGAAGGTCAGGGCGGCGCTTCAGGCAGCCGGGGTCACGGTCATCATGACGCGGAGCGGCGATTACGCCGAGCAGCGCAGTGGGTCCCTGGAAGAGAAGCGCCGCGATCTGGACTGGCGGGCCAATATGGGCAGCACGGATCGGAACGCCTTCGTCAGCATTCACGTCAACAGCGCCGCCAGCGCGGGCGCGCAGGGCGTGGAAACCTACTTGTTCGGGCGCAGCCCAGACGCGGAGACTCTGGCCCAGGCGCAGCGCGAGAACGGCGGCGGCAGCATCGGTAAAGCCATCACGACCGAGGCGCGTAACATTGCCAGAGATTTACTGAACGATCAACTGGCGCAGCTCAACTCGTCGTTCTCGAGACGACTGGCGAACGGTGTCCAGGTCAACCTGATCTCGCAAACGAGCGCTCACAATCTAGGCGTCAAACAGGCGGAGTTCTGGGTGATTCGTAAACCCCGCATCCCGGCGATTCTCGTGGAGATCGGTTTCGCCAATCACCCCGTCGAGGGCAGGAATCTGGGCACGCAAGCCTACCGGCAGAACGTGGCCCAAGGCATCGCTCGAGGCATCCTGCGGTTCCTGGGGTTGTAACGCCGTGTATGGCCGTAAACCCGTCAGAGACCGCGCCATGACCAAAGACGAGGCGTTCCAGTACGCACTGCGCGCCCTGTCGGCTCGAGCGTTGACCGAGCGCGAGTTGGAACGTAAGTTGCGGGTACGTTTAGCGTCAGCGGAAATCATCACCGAAACATTGGCGCGGCTGCGCGAGTACAAATTTGTGGACGATGCGGCCGTGGCGGAACGGGCGGCGGGCGACACGACTCTTGGACGGTACGGGATTCAACGTAAATTGGCGCACCGAGGCGTGGAAAAACACCTGATCGAAGATGCCCTGACCGCCCGTGACGCGGACGCCGACCTCGAGGCGGCGCACGGGTTGGTGGAGCGCCACGCCGGGAAGTGGACCGGGGAGCGGGCGTATCAGAAGGCGATGGCCTTCATGATGCGGCGCGGCTTCTCCGGCGAGGTCACCCGGCGGGCGCTTCAGAACTGGGCGAACGAGCGGCAACTCGAGGAGGACGAGGAACCGCTCGAGTGAGGTTCTGGCAACTTTGAGAATCGGGCTGGAGGTCAAGAAATGCGGCAGGCGATGGTTGACTGCCGCACCTGAAGCTTCCACCCGGTCTAGGCGGACATGGGTTTCGTGGTCTTGCCGTTCAAGCTTCTGAACCGTGAAATGGCGTTCGGGTTCTCGGCGAGTTCCAGCAGGTCGGTGTAAATGTCGTCGGCGTAGTACGCCAGCGCCGTCAACCCTTCGGCGAAGACCGGGTAGGTCAGCGCGTTCACCGGGAGTTCCACGGTCAGCGTGACATCCTCGTCCTCGTCCAACACGAACTTGGCCAGGTTCATCTCGCGGTTGAAATGCAGCATGGCTTCCATCGTGTGAACCCGAGCGCGTTCCTCCTCGGGTTGCGGGACGTACGGGCTGATGCTCATGTAGAGCCAGTTGTCGGTGAGGCGCAGGTAAATCGTGAAGAAACCGTTCTCGCCCTTGAAGCCGGTCCGCCAAATACCGTCCTCGAGGGTTTCAAAGCTCCAACCGTACTCACCGAAGTATTTTTCGACGATGTTCGGGGTGACATCAGGGATTTGATTCACGTCTTGATTCTACTCCTTGGGATGAAAACGTCCACTACTGAGCCGCTTACAGAAGAATGGTGATGGAGCGCCCCGAAGCCCGCGCCAGAGCTAGCCTCGAGACTCATTCGAGAACGCCGTGAGGCGGTCGCCTCATTCCAGCTCGCCCGACCAGAGACGGCGCATCTCCGCGTGATGCGCTAGCAAATGCTCCAAGCTTCCGACCGCCGTGACCCGCCCATCCTCGAGCAGCACGATTTGATCCGCTCGGCTGAGTGCCGCCTTGCGGTGCGAGACGACCAGGGCGGTAGCGTTCAGTTCAAACACCCGCTCCCAGAGTTGCGCTTCTGTGTTGACATCCAGAGCAGAGGAGAGGTCGTCGAAGACCAACAGTTCCGGCTCGCGGTAGAACATGCGGGCGGCGGCCGTGCGCGACATCTGCCCGCCGGAGAGCTTGACACCCCGGCTCCCGATCAAGGTTTCCAAACCGTGTTCTAAGCTCGGGATATCGCCCTCCATAACCGCGTTTCGGACCGCTCGCTCCAACCTGGGGGCGTCCAGCGGTTCGTTCAACAGGATGTTCTCCTGCAAGCTGTCGGACAGCAGCGTCGGAACCTGCCCGGTGTACGCGACCAGTGGCGGCTCGAGGACTGTAACCTGAAGGCCGTTCCACAGCACGCGTCCCGCTTGCGGCTGTAAAAGTCCCAGGACGCTGCGAAGCAAGGTTGTTTTGCCGCTGCCGATTCGTCCGGTGACGACGGTGAAGCTGCCGCGCTCCAGGCTGAAACTAATGTTTTCGATGCCGCGCCCGGAATCGAAGCGATGCGTCAAACCTCTCACCTCGAGCCGCTCCAAACGAATTCTGGCTGGGGGTGCGGTGATAGCGTCGTTGCCCTCCTCGAGCGGCATCGGTTGCGGTTCCGCCAGTCGCTCGCCGCGCGGCTGCCCCAGCAGTTCGCGCATTCGCTTGAAGCTGACCCCGGTCTGGCGGTAGGCGTTCATGAACCGCCCGAAGAACTGCGTCACCCAGGCGACCTGCCCTAAATACGAGGCGAAGACCGCGAAGTCCCCGACGGTGAACGCGCCGCCCCGCATCTGCCCGGAAACCAGCAGCAGAATCAAACCCGTCCCCAGGCTGACGACGTTTCCAAAAATCGCCTCGAGCGCCTGTGCCTGGACCACATCGCGCAATACCGCCGCCTGGCGCTTTTTGCCAAGGTCGCGGAAGTGCTGAATCACCCGCGCCTCCGCCCCGGCCACCTGAATGCTCTGCGTCGCGCCGAACATCTCCGCGATCAGCCCGGTGACTCGAGCCGTGCTGGACCGGGATTGCTCGCGCAGTTTCTCCAGCCGCGCGCCCCAGGCGTAGGTGATACTGAGGACCACGGTCAGCGGTAGGAAGACCAGCAGCGTGATCCGGGCGTCAATGCTGAACAGCACGAACAGCGCGATGGCAACAAAGACCAGTTGCCCGATGATGTCCAGAGACCAGTCCACGCCGTCCACCGCAACATCGGCGTCGTCGCGGAGCGTGGAAATCGCGTCGCCCATCGGCACACCCAACGTTTGCGCCCCTGGGCGCTCCAGAAGACGGTCGTACGCGTTGCGACGCAGCAACCCGCCGACTTTGAAGCGAAACGGAATATTGACCAGAATCCCGCCCAGGATCACCCCGACTCGAGCCAGTCCGACCCCAACCGTCAGCGCCACGAAGCCGGTCAGGTTGAAGCTGGCGGGCTGCTTTTCCAGCGCGTCAAAGAACGCTTTGGCGATCAGACCTGGAATCAGCGGCGAGGTGTGGACGAGCGTCCAGAAGACGACGTTCGCCGCGTACAACCACGACTGATAGCGCACCAGTCGCCACATCTGTTGCAGGGTCGTCAACGGCAATGGAACTGATACTCGAGTCATGCCAGTACCTCTTCCAGCCCCTTGCGCCGCAGCGCGGAAAACCTCGAGTGCGCGTTCGCCACGAGCGCCAAGCGTGCGCCGTGCTCCACGACCCGACCATCTTCTAGGATCAGGATGTCGTCGGCGCGTTCAATCGTTTTTAAGCGGTGCGCGATGATAATCGCGGTGCGCCCAGCCAACAGTTTTGTCATCGCCCGCTCTAAGAGGGATTCGGTCGCAGGGTCCAAGCGTGAGCTGGCCTCGTCTAGGATGATGACGCTCGGGTCGCGCAGGAACACTCTGGCAAAGGCGAGCAGTTGCGATTCGCCCGCCGAGAGCGACCCCTGGCTCAGTTCTGTGTCCAAGCCACGTTCCAATCCTCGCGCCCAGTCCGCCAATCCGACCGCTTCCAGGGCAACCCAGACCTGCGCGTCGTTTACGCCCGCATCGAAGAAGCTCAGGTTGTCGCGCACCGAAGCCTGAAACAGTTCAATGTTCTGCGTCACGAGCGTGACTCGAGTTCGCACCTCAGAGAGTTTCCCTGTCGTCAGCGGCAGACCGTCCAATCGGACCTGCCCGGATTGCGGGTCGTAGAAGCGCATCAGCAACCGCGCCACGGTCGTCTTGCCGCTGCCGGTGCGACCCAGCAAGCCCAGGACCCTGCCCTTCGGGACGGTGAAACTGACATCTTTGAGCACGAGTTCTGGAGAACTGGCAGACTGAAAGGTTGGTGGCGCTACGTCTTGAGGTTGGGCCGGGGTCGCGGCGGGATCGTCGTAGGCGAAGGATACGTTCTGGAACGCGACCTCGAGCGGCTGACCGGGCTGCCAGTTCGCGCCGGGCCCGTCCAGCAGTTGACTCTTGGTGTCCATCAGCTCGGAGATGCGCTGAATCCCTGCGTCTGCCTTTTGCAACCCCTCGAGTTGATTGCGAATCTGCTCTAAGGGTTCCGCCAGCAGCATCGTGTACTGGTAGATCAGATAGACCGTCCCGAGGCTGATCGCGGCCTGTCGGTACAAGGAGGACCCCAGCCCGAACACGAGCGCCTCGCCGACCGCGAAGATGAACACGAAGGTCATCCAGATGCTGACGCCAAAGATCGTGCCGCGCCACCGAGGGTGATACCAGGTCTGCCAGCGCCGCATGAAGCCCGCTTGCGCCCACGATGTCGCTCCGAGGCTCCGCAAGTCCTCCCTCGCCTGTAAGACCTCGCTGACGAAACCGAAAAAGCCTGCGCTCTGCTCGCGGTCGGCTTTCCAGTGCGGCGTCGCCAGCCCGCGCACCAAACTGAAGCCCAGCAGCGCTACGAGGGCGAACCCCGTCATGCTCAGTCCCACCCGCCAGTCCTCCACGAACAGCACGACCAGCACGCCCAGCAGCAAAATCACATTGCCCAACAGATTGACCGTCAGGCTCGAGAAAAACGCCGAAAGAGTTGTCACGTCCCCGTCCACCCGTTCGATCAGTTCGCCTGGCGTGCGCGCCTTGTGGAAGCTCAGGTCTAAACGCAAACAGTGTTCCGCCACATCCGCTCGAAGCGCGTTCGTGGCTGTCCAGCCAACTCGAGTCGCGGCGTAGGTCGCCAAGAGTGCCAGGCCCTGCTGCACGAGGCTGCTGAGAATAAAGGCTCCCGCCGCCCACAGCAATTCTGACTCGGGGCGTTTCTGCTGCGCGGCATCCAGAAAGAAGCGCACGATCTGCGGGTTGATGAGCGTCAACCCAATGCTGGTCAGCAGGCTCAGGACCATCAGCACGACCAGGCCGGTCTGCGGCAGCAAGTAATTTCGCAGCAACGCAAAGTAAGCGCGCAATGGAATCGTGTTGCCTTGCTTCATAACTTCAGAGCTTACGAGAATGTCAGAGGGGGCGGATTCGCCGGATGGCTTAGGCTGCTCACAGTCAGGAGCCTACCCGCAAAATCGCCTGCCTTCCACCCTCGAGACCTATTTTTGTTAGCCCCCTCGAGCGGTTGGTTAATAGATTTTCAAACCACCTTCCAACCTGTCACGAACGAGGTTGCAAATCCTGACAAACTTACTTGAGATTCCCACTCGACTGATGTAGCCTGTAGGCTAGTCAGGAATCATTCCTAATAGCAGAATGATGCTAGCACAAGCACGATTCACCACCTCGAGCCAGCCAGAATCCGTTCGAGACACCAGGAGACGCGAATGAAATTACAGATCAAAGACCTGTGGGCGAGCATCAACGGCGAGATGATCCTGAAGGGCGTCAACTTAGAGGTTCCAGCCGGAGAGTTCCACGCGATCATGGGCCCGAACGGCAACGGGAAAAGTACCCTGGTCAAAGTCATCGCTGGCGCACCCGAATACACCGTAGAACGCGGCGAGGTACTGTACGACGGCGAGAATATCCTGGAGATGGAACCCGACGAACGCGCCCGCAAGGGTTTGTACCTGGCGTTTCAGTATCCGGTCGAAATCCCTGGCGTGACCGTCGCCAACTTCCTGCGCCTAGCGATTCAAGCCCGCACCGGACAGGAAGTCCAGTTCATGGACTTTTACAAGAAGCTCACCCACGCCTTAGAGATCCTGGACTGGGACGAATCCTGGGTCAACCGCTACCTCAACCAGGGCTTTTCCGGCGGCGAGAAAAAGCGCAACGAAATCCTGCAAATGCTGATGCTAGAACCCGGCTTCGCGCTAATGGACGAAACCGATAGCGGTCTGGACATTGACGCCTTGAAAGTCGTTGCCAGGGGCGTCAACGCCATGCGCGGCGCGAACTTCAGCGCCCTGATGATTACCCACTACAATCGCCTGCTGGAATTCATCGTCCCCGACATGGTTCACGTCATGGTGGACGGCAGAATCGTCAAGAGTGGCGGCAAGGAAATCGCGCTAGAACTCGAGGAGAACGGGTACGAACCGGTGAAAGCCATGGCCGCGCTGCACCCAGCCCCTGAATTCAACGCCGCCGATTGAACATGCCCTGGGTTCTCGTGGCGGTGATCGGCTGGGCGCTCTGGGGCGGTGCGACCTCGAGCGAGCGTGTCGTGCGAATCGCGCCGAATTTGACGCAATGCTTAGGAAAGCCGCTTGACAAGCTTCAGCCGTGCTTAAACGTCCAGAACGAGAATGAAATCCGCTGGTACAGTGTTCCCAAGATCAATGGTTTCAGCTTTGAAGCCGATTACAGTTACAAGCTGCGCGTCCGCACCACCGTGCTACCCGTCCTCGAGTCCACTCCAGTGTGGTGCCTCGTCGAAACTCTCGAGAAAACCCCCGTCAGTCGTTGAGGAGCGTGTTGAATGAACAGAACTTTCTTGTCAGTCATCCCGCTCGCAGTCGCGTTGACGGCGTGCAACCTGCCTCAAATCACGGAGTACAACCTCGAGGTCGCACCGCAAACCAAGAAATGCGTTTTTGGATTCGGATCGCCACGCGATCCTAACCCCAATTTATCTGAAAAGACGATGGATTGCATTCAAGTACGAACCGACTCGAGCCAACCCTTCTATCACAGCTTCGATATTCCAGGGTTCACGTTCCAGCCAGGCTATTTCTACCGCCTCAGAGTTCGTAACACCTACGAAAACAAAGGTTACGCGGACGATTTTGGTTACACCGAACTCATCGCCATCCTCGAGAAAACCCCCGCCACTCACTAAGGAGAACCGCCATGACCCAGTTTGTTGAAAAAGAAGCTAACCTGCCCAACCCCGAGGTCGCCAAGATCAACGAGGGCTACGAGTTCGGCTGGTCAGACACCGAAAAGTACACGATCAAAGCCCCCAAGGGCTTGTCCCGCGAGGTCGTGGAACTGATCTCCAAATCCAAGAACGAACCCGCTTGGATGCTCGAGTTCCGTTTGAAGGCGCTGGATATTTACAACTCGAAGCCGATTCCAAAGTGGGGCGCTGACCTGAGCGGTCTGGACTTGGAAAACATTTATTACTACATCAAGCCCACAGACATGCTGAACTCGCGCACTTGGGACGACGTGCCGGACGATATCAAGAACACCTTTGACAAGCTCGGCATCCCCGAATCCGAGCGCGGCATGTTGGCGGGCGTCGGGGCGCAGTACGAAAGTGAAATGGTGTACCACAACCTGAAAGAGGAGTGGGAAAAGCTCGGCGTGATCTTTTTGAGCATTGAAGACGGGATGCGCGAGTATCCCGATCTGTTCCGCGAGCACTTCGCCACGGTCATCCCGCCGGAGGACAACAAGTTTGCCGCCGTCAACAGCGCCGTCTGGTCCGGTGGCAGCTTCGTTTACGTGCCCAAGGGCGTCAAGGTCGAAGTCCCGCTGCAAACCTATTTCCGTATCAACGCCGAGAACAGCGGTCAATTCGAGCGCACGCTCATTATCATTGACGAGGGCGCATACGCGCATTACATCGAGGGTTGCACCGCCCCCAGCTACTCGAGCGACAGCTTCCACAGCGGCGTGATCGAAATTGTTGTCAAAAAGGGCGCTCGGATGCGCTACAGCACGATCCAGAATTGGTCGCACAACGTCTATAACCTCGTGACCCAACGCGCCGCCGTCTACGAGGGCGCACACATGGAATGGGTGGACGGCAACCTGGGGAGCAAGGTCACGATGAAGTACCCCGCCACGTATCTATTAGAACCCAATGCTCGAGGCGAAATTCTCAGCATCGCCATGGCCACCACTGGGCAGCATCAGGACGCGGGTGGCAAGGTCGTTCACTTCGCGCCGAACACCTCGAGCAGCATTGTCAGTAAATCCATTTCCAAGAACGACGGGCGTAGTAGCTACCGTGGGCTGGTCAAGATTTACGACGGCGCGACGAACGCCAAGTCCAACGTGGAATGCGACGCGCTCTTGCTGAACGACGACAGCCGCACCGACACGTACCCTTACATTGAGATTGAAGAGAAAACTGCTGCCGTCGGACACGAAGCCACGGTTTCCAAGATCAACGACGAGCAGGTCTTCTACCTGATGTCTCGAGGACTGTCCGAGGGCGCGGCCACGGGCTTGATTGTGCGTGGGTTCATTGAACCGATTGCCAAGGAATTGCCACTCGAGTATGCGGTGGAGCTGAATCGGTTGATCGAGTTGGAGATGGAAGGGAGTGTTGGGTAAACGACGCAATGGCTATCCTCGTGATCCGCGATCAAGTCATACCAGCGCAATTGCGTCAGATGCTCGAGGAATACGCGAGCGACGAGTACGTCAAACTCGCCGTTGACCTCGAGCAAGGCATTCTCGCTGGCGGCGGCGAGTGGCACGCGGATTGCGAAGCGGTACTCCTCGAGCTGGAATGCGATCACTCGAGCATCTGGGGCGCGGGTTGGCTGTGGCGAACGCAGCAAGTGACGTTCGATTCGCTCATCAACATCAGACCCAAGCAAGGCAACCGCACCCTCGAGTTGGAAGACCCGAAGCTGCGTGAGCGCGTTTTGAGCATTGTCACCAAGTTCTTTGCTGGAGTGAAGCCGTGACCGACTACCCCCGCAAGGAACGCTTCATCAAAGACCCGATCTCGAGACGACTGGGCAACTTGGCAGTCAACCTCAACCGCGTTGGGGTGTTCGCAGAGAAGAACTCGGCTGATAGCGTGCGAAATCTGCTCGGTGAAAGTGTACGATTCATCGAGTGGAGTGCGGCGGATACAGCGCCAGAGGTCAGTGAAACGCTGGTGGAGTTTCAGGTGCAACTCGCCCGCTGGCAACTGACGTGGGATGATTGCTGGAACGACCAAGCGCGGCAGCGAAAGATTATCAGCGCCACGAAAACCATGTCCGAACAAGTGCTTGCGATGATGTGAAGCTCGAGGGAAGGTTGGGAGAATATGTCGGTTTCTGAAATCGTTAATTCTGTGGAAACCTTCAACCGCGAGGAGTGGAATCAGCTCTGGTCGCTCCTCGAGAAGAAACGAGCGCTCGAGTTAGCCTTGGAGTTCAAAGCCACGCTAGGCGATTATGCAGAGGTCAACACGCCGCTCGAGGCATATAGCGCGAGCACTTCACTCGCCCGGTTTCTCGAGGGTCAAGCGTGAAAGCAGCTAAACTCGAGAAAGGCAGAGGTGAACCCATGATTGCAGCGCGTCAACAAATCACGGATGAAACCGGCGCAACCTTCGTGATGCTGCCGCTCGAGGAGTATAACGACCTGATAGACGCGATTCTGGACGCTCAAGATATTAAGAACTTGCCAGCGCTTAGGGCAGCCAGTGAAGGCGCAGAGCGCATTTCAATCGAAGCGCTGCGCGTGCAACTGCTCGAGGATGCGTGACATCGTAGGGTTATCGAGGAATCGCGGGGCGAGGATAGTGTCAAAGCATCGTTAAAAATTTAGATTGATTTCAAAACATAAACACTGAATTGACTCCAAAAATTTGTAAACTAGAGACAAAATATGATTACTAATAGAGTTTTTACAAGAACTTATTGGATAAAATGCGGAAGTAGCTCCGGCACTGGGTTTTTAGTAGATATTGACTCTAAAAGATACTTAGTTACGGTTAAACATGTCGTCAGTGAATACTCGGAGACTAATCCCATATGTTATGCAAAAAATAACACATGGCACATATTGCCTACAATCAGAACTTGGATTGGCGACGATTCTGCTGACTTGGCTATTTTTTCGCCACAGACACCGACAAGACCCAATGCCCCCGGTTGGAACATCGAATTAAATTCAGCTAGTGTTCAAATAGGGCAAGACGTATTTTTTACGGGATTTCCCTACGGTATGTTCACTGATAACTTGGGTGCTAATGATGGATTTCCTATAGCCTTGGTCAAAAAAGCTTGTTTCTCTGGCGTCGATTCAAGGCAAAATGTATACTATTTGGACGGTGTTGTGAATAAAGGATTTTCTGGAGCACCAGTTATTGCGAAAGTTTCAGGTGAGGAAAACGAAAAAATAATAGGTGTCATAGAAGGCTACTACGGAAAAGTAAATCCTGTAACGGAGAATGGGCAAGAAACGGGTTTAGAAGTCGAGTATAATCCGGGAATTATAAAATCACTTAACATTAAACTAGTTACAGATGCGATTTCGAATAATCCTAATGGATTTCAGTTGCCTTGGTAGATATACATTTGGAGATAAAGATGAACAATACAATGGCTGCCCCCCTGACCATCTCGAGCCGCAACGAACCCGCATGGCTCGAGTCCGCCCGCACATCAGCGCTCGAGGTCTACAACGACCGCGCCATTCCGACGACGGCAGTCGAGGCGTGGAAGTACACGAACCTGCGGCGCTTCAAACCCGAGAACTTCCAGCCCGCCAAAGCTGTGCCAGCCGTCTCGAGCGTGAATGATTTGCCCGCGAAGATACGGGACAGGTTGAGCAGCACCGACGCAGCGGGCAGAATCGTGCTGAGCGGCTCGAGCGTGATTTACTCCGAGATTCCGGTGGAGTTGAGCGCCAAGGGCGTGATTTTCACGGATTTGAAGTCAGCCGTCACGCAGCACCCTGAGCTGGTGCAGAAGTACCTGTACAGCGTCGTCGGCGCGGCGTACCCAGCTCCGACCACGCTGGCGCTCGAGCGCTACGAGCACATCCCACACTTGGACGAGGACAAGTTCACGGCGCTCAACGCGGCGATGTGGGACAACGGCTTTTTCTTGTACGTGCCAAGAAATGTGGAACTCGAGTTGCCGCTCGGGGGGTTCCGGTACTTAGATCAGGATGGCACGTTCGCCGCCTCGAGAACGCTGGTGGTGCTGGGAGATAATGCCAAGGTCACCTACATTGATGAGCAGGACAGCCCGGATTTGAAAGCCGCGAACTTCGGCGCGGTGGAACTCGTGCTGGGACGCGGGGCGCACCTGCGGTACGTGGCGATTCAGAACTGGGGGCGCGGTTTCACGCACATTCAGCGCATTAAATCCAGCCTCGAGTCGGATGCGGTGCTGAACAGCTTGTATGTCACGATGGGCGCGACGCTGAGCCGCACCGAGGTGCAATCTGAGTTGAACACAGGCTCTTCGTCAGAGATGCTGGCGGTCTACTTCGCGGACAAGGATCAGCATTTCGATCACCTGACCTTGCAGCATCACCTGAAACCTAGGGCGTACAGCGATTTGCTCTTTAAGGGCGTGCTGACCGATCAGGCTCGAGGGGTGTTCTCTGGGCTAATCAAGGTGGAGCTGAACGCGCAAAAAACCGACGCCTACCAGAAGAACCGCACGTTGCTGCTTTCGGATCAGGCGCGCTCCGACAGTGTGCCGCAGCTCGAGATCAATGCCAACGATGTGCGCTGCTCGCACGGCAGTACGACCGCGCCCGTGGATCAGCAGGAGCTGTTCTACCTGCGCTCGCGGGGGATTACCCGTCCGATTGCCGAGAAGATGCTGGTCACAGCCTTCCTGGAGGATGTGCTGAACCGCGTGCCGTTGAAGAACGTGGTGAAGTACCTGGAGAACGTGATCGCCGACAAGGTCGGGGCACCGAAGGGCTTCAACCGGATTGAAGCTGAAGAGAAGTAAAGCTCGAGGGGTTTGGGGCGAACCAAGCGGTTCGCCCTTTCTTCGTGCCGCTCGCGGCGGTCACGGCAACACACTGCCGCGAGCGGTTAATATGAAAGAATGTACGTTGGACACGGGTCTTTGTTTGACATGGAAGACACCATCACGATTGATTCGCTCGCCAAAGCATCAGAAGATCGGCAGGACAAGCTGCGTCGCGCTTTCCGAGGTCATGGTGGAGCATTCCCAATCGTCGCCAGGGCTTCGGACCTGGAGGACGCGCCGCTCCTGGGATACGCCATATTCGATTACTCGTTTTTCGATAACGGATTTTTGTCAATGGTTTACGTTTCTGAATCGCAAAGGCGGCAGGGTGTCGCCTCGAGCTTGATCGAATTCGCCGAACAACGCTGTCAACGCCCAAAGCTCTTCTCGAGCACGAATCTCAGCAACGCTCCCATGCACGCACTCTTTGCTCGGCGGGGGTACTCGGCGTGTGGCATCGTCACGGAACTGGACGAGGGTGATCCCGAAGTGTTTTACGTCAAATGTCTGATTTGAGCGACGGCTGATTCGGCGCGGCGCAATTCGGACAGACCAGGGCTTCGCGCACGATCTCGAGGCCGACACCGCCGGGATCATCGGCGTACTCGGGTTGCTTCTTGCGAGGATGCTTTTTCTTATGCTTCGGGACGAGGTGAATCTCGAGGCGATGAGCATAGACGGCTGGTCGGGTCTCGAGGGTGATGTGTTGCGCGGGTATGGAGCTGGGTACGACGGTCTGGCAAATCTGGCATTTGAACATCTGAACGGGCGGCGTTTTGTCTGGAGACGCTGCCGGAACTCGAGCGATGAAAACGAACCGAGTCAGTGGTTCGACGCGGTGGTGCTCGAGCGGAACAGTTGGGGTTTGAGATCAATCTTGGGGGGCTGCGGGTTGGATTGGGTGTGGCTTGCTCGGGCGGGCAGCTAGGCTCAAAACGGGACAAAGCGTACTTCACCCGTGAAGCGGCGTCAAATCGCTTGTTGAGATCGAGGCTCGAGGTTCAAACCTGGTACGACGTGCTCGAGTGCGGGCGAGGCTACCTCACACCTGGCCCGCACGAGAAACGATCTGCTGCACGCGTCTTGACCGCAATATCCGCAGTGGGTCTAAGCGCGGCCTGATCGCCCGATCAGCAGTGTCTCGAGACCATTGTTCTACCTGGACTTCGCTTAACCGACCAGTTTTGCCCAGGTGTCCGCGCCGACAATCCCGTCGCTGACCAAGCCCTGTGCGGTTTGAAATTGCGTCACTGCCGTTTGCGTGCCAGCCCCGAACGCACCGTCCACGGAAACCGCGTACCCTCGAGCCGCGAGTTGACTCTGCACGGCTCGCACCGCGTCGCCGCTCGACGGGTTTCTGACGGTGACGATCAGGTTCTCCCAGGTGTCGCGCCCGACGATACCGTCGGCCAGGAGCGCCTTACTCGACTGGAAGCTTTTGACAACTGTTTCCGTGCCACTCCCAAAGGCCCCATCGGCGCTCAGGCTGTACCGTTGAGACCGCAGCAGGTATTGCAGGCTTTTCACGCGCTCGGCGTTGTCGCCCTTCTTGACGGTTGGCCAGGTTCTGGACGGGACGCTCCCCAGCCTCGCGGCGACATCGCGGCGGAGTTGCGGTAGCAGCGCGTAAAGCTGATCGCCGGGGCAGTCGGTGTTGATGTAATCGCGGTGCCCGTAGATGCGGTCGCTGGCGATGCCGTACTGGGCGCAGATGTAGGCGCACAGGCTGACGAGTTGGTTGTAGAGCGCTTGCGGTGGCACGCTGCTGGTGTAATTGCCTTCGTTCTCAATCCCGATGGCGACATTGTTCTGACCGGGGCAGTGAGCGCCGCTCACCATGCTCGTCCGACCACGCAAGGTCTCGAGGCTGCGATGGCGCGCCTCGGTGACGAACCCGCCCCGTGAGATTGTGAAGTGCTGCCCGGAGTCAATCCAGCCGTTGGAGTCCATGTGGTAATTCTGGATTTGCCGCGCCAGTTGAAACGCGTGCGTCTGCGAGGTGTCCGAGCTGTTCGGCGTGTCAGTGTGATGCACGATGATCTTGTCGGGCTTGGCTCCGGTCAGCACGACCGGGCTGCTGGAAGCGCGAGCGCCCCAGGCGGTGCAATCGCTGATGCCGGGCGCGGTCACAGCGAGCGACTCGAGCGGCTCAAGGGTGGCGGGCGGCGTGAGAACGGCGGGTGTGGTGTTGCAACCGACTAGGGCAGCGCCGAGGGCAAGACCACCCAATAGCACGGCGCGTCTCGAGAGGGTGGGCGTGGTTGCGACTGGCAGGTCTGAGCAGACGTGTTCGCACATGGGTTGACGTTTCCTTTCGACGCTGCCACGAGTTCGTGATTATCCCTCGAGCGTTACCAGGCGCAGTGCAGGTGCGTGTCGTGACCCGCGTCGCCGGGTCCTAGAACTTCGATCGCGCCGAGGTCGCGGCAACGACTCATGAAGGCGCGGTAATTGGAACTCGAGGCGCTGACGCTGACCCCGTTGACAATGTCCACATCGAAGGCGCGCCCCGCGTAATGGTAGGAGTTGGCGCTGTGCGAACCGCCTGCAATCGCGGTCACGCGTAAGGTGTAGGTACCGGCGATGCTCTCCATACCGCTCAGCATCGTCGTCGAAAGGCTGACGCTGCCGCACGGGGCGTTGCCGTAACAGGAACGTTTCGCAGCCAAGCCATTAGTGGTATCACGGATGTTGGCGCGCGCGTCCGCACCGTCGCTGCTGCTGGAACTGACAGGACTGTACGGCCAGAGCGTGATGCGTGGGTTCGCCGCGAGCCGAGCGGCAATTGCAGACCTTGTACCTCCGCTCGAGTTAGAGGTCAGAGCGGACCAGGTGTTGAGGTTGACGATGCCGTTCGCGGTCAACCCCTTTGAGGTTTGGAAGCTCGTCACGGCGCTCGCCGTTCCAGGGCCGAACAAGCCGTCTATCGTCAGGTTGTACCCGTAGCGATTGACGAGCTGATCCTGCGCGGCTCGCACCGCATCGCCCGACGACCCGTTTTGCACGGTCAGGACCAGTTTCTCCCAGGTGTTCGCACCGATCACGCCGTCGGCGGTCAGGCCCTGAGCGCTCTGGAAGCTCTTGGCGGCGCTCTCCGTGCCCGCGCCGAACGCGCCGTCCACGGAAACGGAATAGCCTCTGGCGCGCAGCAAATACTGTGCCGTCACGACATCGCGTCCGCTCAAAGGGTTGCGAACGACTGGCCACGGCAACCCGGTGGCGAGCGTCGAGACCTGCGGTGGGGCGTCCGTCGTCGGGGTGACGGAGCAGGCGGTCACGAGGGCCAAAAGAACACAGCAGAACACGTTTCGCATGGAGCCTCCGGCAATGCAATGATGCGTGCTTGATGATGCGATGGACTCGGCGATCATAAACCCGAGACCTGTTGGAGCGCAACTTTATACATCAAGTTGCCGAATGTGCAATTTTTGACATCGCCCACCGCAGGGCACTCAATTGCGCTGCATCTCGAGTACGATAGGGGTATGTCATTTCGTGAATCGTTTCCGCCAAACTTCGTGTGGGGCACGGCCACCGCCGCGTATCAAATTGAGGGGGCGAGTCAGGAAGACGGGAAGGGCGTTAGCATCTGGGACACCTTCAGTCACACTCCCGGCAAGGTCGTGAACGGTGACACCGGAGACGTGGCCTGCGATCACTACCACCGCTGGCGCGAGGATATCGGGTTGATGCGAGACCTCGGGGTCAATGCGTATCGCTTCAGCCTCGCTTGGACGCGGGTGCAACCCGATGGGCGCGGACGGGTCAATCCCAAAGGTCTCGAGTTTTACGAACGGCTGATAGACGGGCTGTTAGAGGCTGGTATCGCGCCTTGGCTGACCCTGTTTCACTGGGATTTGCCGCAGGCCTTGGAGGACGCGGGCGGCTGGACGAACCGCGACACGGCGTACCGGTTCGCGGAGTACGCACACATCGTCGCGGAGCGCCTAGGGAACCGATCGGCGGGCATCATGACGCTGAACGAGCCGTGGGTCTTTAGCATTCTAGGGTACGCGGTCGGATCGCACGCGCCGGGCAAGACCGATCTGGGGTCCGCCTTCAAAACAGCGCATCACGCGCTCTTAGCGCACGGGCTGGGCGTCAGAGCGATCCGCGAAGCGTGCAACGCGCCCGTCGGCATCGCGCTCAGCCTGAGCAGTTGCGAACCCGCGACTGACTCGAGCGCGGACGAGCGAGCGGCGGGCGCGATGGACGAACTGGTGAACGGGTTGTTCGCCGATCCAATCTTCGGTAAGGGCTATCCAAACGTGGTGGAACCGTTCCTGCCCGCCTTCCCGGAAGGCTTCGCGGATGACTTGCTGACCATAGCGCAGCCACTGGACTTCCTAGGCATCAACTATTACTTCCGCTTCGTGCTGCGCGAACCCTCGAGCAACACCGCGCCTGAAGGCTTGAGCGCCATGCTGCGCTTCGCCGGAATCCCTGTGGAGGTCGTGCCTGCCTCCCAGCGCGGCAACCCGGTCACGGGCTTCGACTGGGAGGTTTACCCGCCGGGCTTGGAGCGCCAGATCAAACGGGTTCACGACCGCTACCAGCCGCCCGCGCTGTACATCACCGAGAACGGCGCGACCTATCCCGACACCGTGGAGCCGGACGGCAGCATAGACGACACCGAACGGCAGCGGTACTTCGAGACGCATCTCGAGGTGTGTGCCAAGCTGATAGACGACGGTGTGCCGTTGAACGGCTATTTCGCGTGGTCGCTGATGGACAACTTTGAGTGGTCAGAGGGCTACAGCAAGCGCTTCGGGTTGTACCACGTGGATTTTGAAACCCAGAAGCGCACGTTGAAACAGAGCGGCGCGTGGCTCCGGGATTTCGTCGGCAACCGTCAAACCTGACTCGGACTCGCTCCAGCCTGTTGAGAACGCTGGATTCGCCGCCTCGAGTCACCATCGCTCAAGGTTTCGGTCAACCCAAGTTCTCGAGTCTCTGACAGCAAAGAGTTGTACTCCGCCTCGAGATGTGTGCTTCGTTCTAGGTCCTGATCGCGCGAGCGGGCATACTAGGCTTGTTTTGGGGGAGTAGCCGCCCGTCACGGGTGTTCGTGGTCGTCAATACGAGCGAAATCGCTCCGGCGCGAACGTTGAGTCTGGTACCTGCGATTCAGATACCAGACTCGAGAGCCAGACCCACGCAAGGAGGTTATTGCGTGGAGAGTATTGTCGTTCCGCTGTGGGTGTGGGGTGCGTTCCTGGCGGGTGTGCTGGGTATGTTGGCCTTGGATTTGGGGGTTTTTAACCGCAAGGCGCACGTCGTTGGCGTCAAGGAAGCCGCCACCTGGACAGCCGTCTGGGTGACGCTGGGACTGGCGTTCGCCGCGATCATTTTTATGTGGCAAGGCCAGCAAAAAGGCGTCGAGTGGCTGACCGGGTATTTGATCGAATACAGCCTCGCGGTGGACAACATCTTCGTCTTCGTGCTGGTCTTCAGCGCCTTCTCCGTGCCACCGCAGTACCGGCATCGCGTGCTGTTCTGGGGCATTTTAGGGGCGCTGCTGATGCGTGGCGCGATGATCGCCGTGGGCGCGACGCTGATTCAGCAGTTTCAGTGGATTCTTTACGTCTTTGGCGGATTCCTGGTCTTTACCGGGATTCGCATGTTGCTGGAAAAGAAATCTGCTGGTCACGCGGACCTCGAGAAAAACCCGGCGGTGCGGCTGGCGCGGCGCTTCTTCAAAGTCTCCGACGAGTACGACGGGCAGAAGTTCTTCACGGTGAAGAACGGCATTCGCATGGCGACACCGCTGTTTCTGGTGCTGGTCTTCATTGAGTTCACCGATCTGATCTTCGCCGTGGACAGCATCCCCGCGATTTTCGCCGTGACCAGAGATCCATTTATTGTCTTCACCAGCAACGTCATGGCGATCCTGGGTTTGCGAAGCCTGTACTTTTTGCTGGCAGACATCGTGGACCGCTTCGTGTACCTGAAGACCGGGCTGGCCGTCATTTTAAGCTTCATCGGCGTCAAACTCTTACTCTTGGAGGTGTACAAGATCCCGACCGTGGTTTCTCTCGGCGTGGTGATCGGGGTACTCGCGGTCAGCGTCGTGGCCAGCCTGCTGAAAACCAGAACCCCGCCAAAGCCCCTCGAGACTCCTGTCAGGTAAACCTCGAGACTAGAAAAGGAGTTCGTATGCAAAAGTGTTGCCCGATAGACGGCGTGCCGCTCACTGAGATGGTCAAGAACGGCGTCACAATAGATGTCTGCCCGGAATGCAAGGGCGTCTGGCTGGACCGAGGAGAGTTGGAGAAACTGGTGGGCGTCGCGCTGGAACTGGACCGCGAGTACAACGCGCCGCCCTTTCCAGCGCAACCTCGAGCCGCCCAGCCTCAGGGTTCACAGCCACCGCAGCAGCCTTACAGCGGCGGGTACGAACGATCTCGAGAGTTGGCTCGAGACGAGGGGCGCTACGAGGACCGAAGCCGGGATTACCGTTCCACGAAGGACAGTGACGAGTGGTACGACTCACGGGATGGGCGGGATTCACGGAAGAAGAAAAGCGCCTTGGGACGGATTTTCGATATTTTCGGTTGAATGCTTTGACTCACGGACACGCTCGAGTCAAGCCATCTGTACGGTCGCCCGCTCGAGCTTGCCCGCATCTACCACGATACCCAGCGCACCCTCGAGATCAAACCAGCCGTCCTCTATCTTCGGTAGTCGCGTCGTGATGTCCGCCTCGAGTTTCAGAAAGAAGCTCAGCTCGCACGGGTGCGTGACCTCGTCGCGGCTGCTGAGAACTGCGGCGTGAAGAGTTCCCAGGGTCGTGCTGGCTTGCGATCCGACCATCACGCCCTTGCCCGCCGCCGTCGCCAGTCGCATCATCGCTAACGATTCGGTGAAGCCGTTCCGCGCGGTTTTGATGTTGAGAATGTCGAAAGTGTTGAAGTCTAATTCTCGCTCGAGGTCGGACAGAGTAAAGCAGGAGTCGTCTGCGACGATCGGCAGAATCGCCAAACGTTTCAGTTCAGCCCTGGCGCGAATCTGACGCACCGGCAGCGGTTCCTCCACGTACAACAGCCCCGCGTCTCGCATCAGCTCGAGCGACCGGGCGGCGGTGTTTTCTATGAGGGTTTCGTTGCTGTCGGCGTAGAGCTTGACCGTGCCCCCAAACTCCTCACGCAGTGCCGCGATGGTCTCGAGGTCGTGCCGGGTGTTTCGCCCGACTTTAACTTTCAGCACGCGCACGCCCGCCGCGACGACCCGCCGCGCCTCATCGAGCATCGTGGCGGCATCGGCAATCCCCAGGATGAACGAGGTCTCGATCTGGCGTTTGGGTCCGCCGAGTGCCTCCAGCAGCGTCGTCCCCTCGAGTTTCGTGCGGGCATCCCAGAGCGCCATGTCCAGTGCGCCCTTGAAGACGTTGTTGGCGGGAACGCTGTCGAGCAAGTTCTGAAGGCCAGCCGTGTCGTTGATCTCGAGGGTGCGCAATCCAGGCTTGAAATGGGTTGCCATGCCAATCATGCTCTGGATGGTCTCGCCGTAAATCGTCGGGCGCGGCGGGGCTTCGCTGAGTCCCTGAAGGCCGTTTTCAAGGGTGACGCGAATTAGGCAGTGTTCGGCGGCGTCCAACTTGCCGTGTTTGCCCCACGAGAGCGACCCCCGTAATGGCAGACGGTACGGGATGACCTCGATGGCTTGCGGTTTCACGCGTTCCACCAGCGCGTGATGCGGCTCGCCAGGGTTGCGGCAGACTCGAGGCTGGTGTCGGCGTACAGCACGCGCTCGCCGGGCAGGGTTCGCAGGAAGGCGTTGGCGGCTTTTGGATCGTAATGGCGGCGTTCGGTGACGACGATACTGACCTTGGCGGCAATGTCATCTGAGCTTGCCTCGAGCTGCGCGAGGAGCTGGATTTCCTCCTCCGAGAACACCGTGCCAATGCCCTCAATTCCCTGCAACGCCTCGAGCCTATCTGTGGTGGGTCCTGCAAGGCTCGAGACCTGATCGAAGCGGTCGTGCCGCCCCAGTAAGCGGCGCACGCGCACAGTGTCGGGCGCGTCGAGCGCCACGAAGCGCGCCCTCGGGAAGTTGTGGGCGGCGGACTGAACTTCATTCAGTCCGCGCAGCCCATCGAACAGGATTGGGGCGGGCAGCGCCGATAGATTGATACTGATTCGTTCCAACGCTTCCGCCATGCCGCCGGGATGCGTCTGGCGAAACTCGGCGGTTCGCCGGAAGCGCTCTGCGCGGTCAGTCACCTGCGCCCCGCCGAAGATCGCGGCGTCGGTGATCTCGCGGCGGTCGGGCAGTGAACTAAAACTCAAACCGCCAGCCCGCAGCGCCTCGAGCGTCGTGCTTTTTCCCACGCCGGTCACGCCGACCAGCACCAGCAGCGGCAATTCAGAGAGCGGCGCGAAGCCGGGTTCAAGCTCGCCCAAATTGACGCCGTTTCCCAGCCGCATCAGTCTTTGGCGGCGGTCGCCGCCGGAGCGGGTTTGCTTTCAGTGGTGGGCGCACTCGAGGTTTCTGGCTTCGTCTCCGTCTTGGCGGGTTCGGATTTGGAATCGCTGGAACCCGTGTCACTCGAGCTTTCCGGTTTCGCACTTTTCGATTCGCTTGATTTGGAATCGTTAGATTTAGAATCGTTGGCGTAAAAGCCGCTGCCCTTGAAGGTGATCGCGGGTCGCCCAATCAGGCGCTTCACCGGTTCCCCGGTTTCTGGGTGCGTTTTCAGCGCCGCGTCACTGATGCGCTGCTCGAGTTCAAAGGTCGCGCCTGTTTCCAAGCCCTGGTACACGTACTTCGGCATAATCGTCCCATTCTACCGCTGTTTGTCGTCCCAGTGCGGCGCGGCTTTTGGACAGGGTTTTGTAAGAGGCGTTGTTTAAAATGAGAGTGATGTCTGAAATCTCACTTCTCGAGCACAATGATTCCGCGCTCGAGAGCATTGTCTCTCTAACTCAATTTTTGATGCGTTCCGATAGCGCCTTTATTTACGTCGTCGAGAACCAAGCGCTTTCTTTGCGGTCCAGCCGTGGCACACAGACCTTCCCACCTCGTTTGAACCGGGGCGAGGCGGTACCGGGTCTCGTGTGGGAGTACGGGACGAGTTATGTCAGCAACCAACTCTGGGGCGAGGCGATCGGCTGCCTCGGCGTGCCGGTGGTGCAGGGCGTTGAACTGGTGGCCGTGGTCGGTGCGACGTATGACGCCAGCAACGTTCACGACGGGCAGCTTCCCGGACTGGAACGCTTGGCGCGACTGGTGGCGGTCGCCCTGGAAGCGAGCGCTCTGCGAAACGAATTGCAGGCCCAGGGCGGGGCGCGTCTCTCGGCGGTGCAGGACTTGGAGGTCAGCGCCGGGCGGTTGCGGCTGTTTGAACTGGCGCTCACCAACGCGTCCGAAGCCGTGGTCATCACCGAAGTCACCCAGACCGGCGACGAGACCAGTGCTCGGATTGTTTTCGCCAACGAAGCCTTCGAGCGCACGATGGGTTACGCGCAAAACGAGATCATCGGGCGCAGCCCGGAGGTTTTTCGCGGTATCGAAACCGATGCCGAGGTGCTGAAATCCTTGAAGCGCCGACTGGTGCAAGGCGAGGGCGCGGAGGTCGAAGTCCTCGAGTATCGCCGCGATGGGACGCCGATCTGGGTGGAACTCTCGGTCGTGCCGATCACCGATGCGGCTGGCCGGGTGACGCACCGCGTCTCGTGGCGGCGCGATATCACGGAACGAAAACGCGCCGCGCTGCTGGAAAGCGACCGAAACCGCGTGCTGGAGTTGTTGGTCAGCGGATCGCCGTTGACGGTCACGCTGGCGGCGCTGAGTGAGTTGCTGAAAAACCAGTACCCGGAAGCCGAAGCCCTGCTGTTCCTGCGCCGCGAGGGAACGCTCAGTCTGGCCCACGGCAACCATCTAGACACCGAACAGCGAGGGGCGCTCACCGAACTGGCGCTCGAGTTTGGGAACGGCTCGGCCGCGTTTTCGGTCTGGCAGGGCGTGCCGGTGGTGACCGAGGACGTGCAGAGCGATCCGGTCTGGGCGCGGCTGTCGCGCCTCGCGGCCCGGTTGAAGGTACGAAGCGCCTGGGCCGTGCCAATCCAGCAGGGCGACGATGAGCACGCGATTGGGGCCTTGGAACTGCATTTCTCGGAACGCCGCCGGGCGACCAGCGCCGACCTGGAACGCATGGGGGCCGTGGCGAAATTGGCGGCGGCCGTCGTGGAACGCACGCGACTGGCGGAGCGCTTGGAGGAGCAGTCCAGCCGCGATTCGCTGACCGGGCTGGCTAACCGCTTCGCCTTGGAGTTGCGTCTGGAGAGCAGCATCGCCGAAGCCGTCAAGCGCGGCAGTCGGCTGGCGGTCTTGCAGATTGACCTGGACGGCTTTCGGCAGTTCAACGATACGCTCGGACACGCCGTCGGTGACGAGTTGCTGATCGCCGTCTCGAGACGCTGGGGGCCGTTGCTGCCCAGCAAGGACCTGCTGGCCCGGATGGGCGGCGACGAGTTTGGACTGGTGATTCATCACCTGGACAACGAACTCGAGGCGCGGACCCTGGCGAACGGCTTGTTAAAAGCCATGAGCCAACCCTTCGAGCTGCGCGGTCTGGAGCTGTTCCTGGGGGCCAGCATTGGACTGGCAATGTACCCGGAGGACGGGACCGACGCCGCGACCCTGATGCGACACGCAGACACTGCCATGAACGTGGTGAAGCGGCACGGCAAGAACGCCGTGGAGCGCTTCCGGCCGCAGATGAACGTGGCCGCCAAGGAGCGCCTGGAACTCGAAGTGGCCCTCCGGCGCTCCCTGGAACGCGGCGAGCTGGAGGTCTACTACCAGCCGCAGGTCAACTCTAACGGACAGATCGTGAGCCTGGAGGCTTTGACGTATTGGAATCACCCGAAGGATGGCGTGGTCGGGCCGTCGCGCTTCATTCCGATCGCCGAGGAGTCCGGCTTGATTATTCCACTGGGAGCCTGGGTACTGGAGCGCTCCTGCCTGCAAATCGCGCGTTGGCGACGCGATGGCATCAATGTTTCATTGGCGGTCAACGTCAACGTGCAGCAGTTCTTGCGGGCGGATTTCGCCGATACGGTCGCCCGCATCCTGAAAGCCACCAATTTTGATCCGCGCTACCTAGAGTTGGAACTGACCGAGAGCGCCCTGATGCAGGACCTGGACCTGGCGGTGCAGCGCCTTCTGGCGCTGCGCCAACTTGGGGTCAAGGTTTCGATAGACGACTTTGGAACCGGCTACAGCAGCCTGTCCTACCTGCAAAAACTCCCTGTCAACGCCGTCAAGATTGACCGCAGCTTCGTGTCGCACTTAGAGCCGAACGCCTCGGGTTGGTCGCTGGTGCAGTTGATCGTCATGTTGGCCCGGCATCTCAGACTTGGTGTGGTCGCCGAAGGCGTGGAGACCCAAGCGCAATTCGAGGTGCTGCGCGACATGGCCGTGGATCGCGCCCAGGGCTACCTGTTCGCCCGTCCGACGCCCGCCGACGAGATCTTCCCGAAGCTGCGCCTGAACTACTCCAACCAAGCCCAAGCCTGAGCCTGCTCAAATCTGGCTCGAGGTAGCGGGTTCACTTGGGGCGAAACTCGAGCGCCGTTTCAAGCCCGAACAGCACGCGCCCCGCGCCCTCGGCCAGCGCCTCGAGTTCCAGTTCACCCGGCACGACGATGATCGGCGCGATCCAGCCGAGGCGTTGCTCCAAGCGGCGAATCAGGCTGACCCAGCGGGCCGTGCCACCGGTGATGGCGATGGCGTCCGGGCGGCCGCACACGACGCTGTACGCGCCGATGGATTTGGCGATCTGATGAATGAAGGCTTTCACCGCGTGAGCCACGACGGAATCTTCGTCCTCGCGGGCTTCGATCAGTTTCAGGTCACTCGTGCCGATCAATCCCTGGAAGCCGCTCTCTCGGGTCAGTTGATGCATTAAAATATCCCTGGGGAGGGCGTACGCCAGGTCCAACAGCCCCTCGAGCGGCACGGTTCCGGCCCGTTGCGGCGAGAACGGACCCTCGTCCAACAATGCGCCCGTGGTGTCTACGGCCGCGCCCCGGTCAAACGTCGTGACGCTGACCCCACCGCCAAGGTGCGCCACGACGACCACCGCGTCCTCGAAGCGCTTCCCGACCTCCAGGGCCGCCCGCCGCGCCACGGCTCGGGCGTTCAAGGCGTGAAAGCGGCTGCGACGCTTCAGACCCGGTACCCCGGTGACTCGAGCCTCGGGCAGCAGTTCGTCCACGGTCGGCGGGTCCACGATAAAGGCGGGCACGTCGAAACCGGCCGCCCATTCCAGAGCCAGCCCTGCGCCGTAATTGGCGCTGTGAACGCCGTACTTGTTCTGCAAGCTGAAGCTGGCCAGCGCCTCGGTGATCGCGTAGGTCCCGGACGGAACCGGACCGATCAACCCACCCCTGGCGGCGATCGCGTCCGGTTTGGGCCAGGTCAGGCTGACCTCCCCGATGCGCTGGCGAATCGTTTCCAGGGCGGCGGCGTCCAGACCGACGGGCACGGACGGCGCGGTTCCGTCCATGCTGGTGGCCAGTAACCCTGGATCGTTGCGGCGGACCCGCATTGTCGGGTGTTGCACTTCCAGTTTCTCAACGAAGGCGCTCACCCCCTTCGGCGTATTGACCACGGTTGCCAAGCCGATCTTGGTCGAGGTCGAACCGGGATTGAGAACGTAGACAACCATTAGGTTGAATTTAACATTTGAGGGCGACCTCTGTCCTCAGAGCCGAAGTGTTCACCCCGCCCTTGCGCTCCCTCCATGCAGCGTTCACACTGTCTCTCACATTCTCATCACTTGACCTCGAGCCTTCTCATGATGAGTTATCAGAATGCAGTTAGGTCAAAGTTGGTCCAAGGAGTCCCGCCATGAAGAATCGCTTGCTCGCCTTCGCCTTCGTTTTCGCCGCCCTGACCGGCGCGGCGTTCCTATACCAGAGCACCAATCCGCCCGTCGGCAACGCCCAGGTCGCGCCGCCCGCCGTGACCGCCCAGACTCCGCCCGCCCAAAATCCGTCCCCTCAAAACCCAGCCACCCAAAACCCAGTTAGCTCGAGCAGCTCCGCCCTGACCGGGCCGAAGTCCGGCTTCAATTACGGGCGCGCTCAGTTGGAGAACGAGCGCAACACCGTAGAAATTGTCCAGTCTTACGACAGTGGCATTGGCTTCATCACCGCCAAGACGATGGCCGCCAAAAGCGACTGCGACCCGAACGACTTCCAGTGCCGCTTCTTGCAGCAGAACCAGGGCGCAGCCCAGGGAACGGGTAGCGGCTTCGTGATTGACGACACGGGTTTGATGCTGACGAATAATCACGTCGTCACCTTGGAGACCGCCAACGTCGGCACGCTGACCGTGAAATTCCACAACGATTCCAAAACCTACAAGGCTGAGGTCGTTGGTCGTTCCCCCGCTTACGACGTGGCCCTCATCAAAGTGGACGCGCCCGGCAAGAAATTCACCCCGATTCCGCTGGGCGACAGCGATGTCTTGAAAGTCGGTCAGAAAGCCATCGCCATGGGGAACCCGTTCGGTCTCGAGTTTTCCGTCACCGAGGGCATTATCTCCGCGACTGGGCGTGACTTCCAGGGGAGCAGCGGTAACCTAGCCACAAACGTGATTCAGACCGACGCCGCCGTCAACCCCGGCAACAGCGGCGGGCCGCTGTTGGACAGCGCCGGAGAGGTCATCGGCATCAACACCGCGATTCTCTCGCCGGGAACCCAGGGAACCGGACAGGGGCAGTTCGCGGGCATCGCCTTCGCCGTCCCGGTCAGCCTGGTGAAATCCATCCTGCCCGACCTGAAAGCCGGGAAGACGCTGGATCAGGGCACACTCGGCTCGAGCCGCCCACGCTTGGGCGTCAGCCTACAACCGATGGCCGCCTACCCGGACAGCCTGATTCAGCAGTACAACCTGCCACAAACCGGCCTGATGATTGCTCAGGTGGAAGCCAACAGTCCGGCCGCCAAAGCGGGCTTGCGCGCCGCCTCGAAAAACGTTTCGGTGACCGATGCCAGCGGTAGCGTCGTGCAAGCCCCGATCAACGGCGACGTGATCCTGAAGATCAACGGGCAAGACGTGCAGGCGGCCGAGGACATGCAGCGCGTCGTTTTTAACACCAAGGACGGCGAGAGTGTCACGCTAACGGTACTGAGAGCAGGCAAGCAACTCGAGATCAAGGTTCAACCGCAGGTCATCCCAACAAAAACGAAGTAAACCAAGCGCAAGCGGCTCGAGGCTTCCTTATTGGGGAAACTCGAGCCGTTCGCCTTTGACCGGGTCGCCGTGCCCGCAGCAAACGATCTTGGGCTGCAACGCCTCAAGTTTGCGAACGCTCGCTAGGCCCTGCGCGTAATCCAGCGTGAACGGGCCCTCCGACCAGTTGAGCGTGCCGCCGACGACCCGCATGGCATCGCCCGCGAAGAGAATGGAATCCCTGGGGCTGAAGTACGCCACGTGTCCGGACGTGTGCCCCGGCGTGGCAACTACCTTCAAGCCGCCCAACACCGGCAGTTCCAATTCATCCTCGAGCAACACATCCGCCGTTTGCGGCGTAAGTTTCGGAATCATCAGGCGAATCATCAAACGGATGAATACGCCTTTGGCTGGTCGCGCCGCCTCACCCCGCGCCATTGCGGGCGCATCGCCGCGCCCGATCATGACCTGCGCCCCCGTGACCGCCTTCAATGCCGCGACGCTGCCAATGTGATCCGGGTCGGCGTGGGTAATCAGGATGCGCTTGATGTCGGTCGGTGGTCGCCCCAGCTTCGCCAACGCCTCGAGGACAACCTTCTCACCGCCCTTCGGCTGACCGGTATCAACTAATGTCAACCCGTCCGGCTCCAGAATCAGGTACAGGTTCACGAAGCCGTTCGGGAGCTGATACACGCCGGTCATGATTTCTTTCACGGGTTCATCGTAGCCTTCGGGCTGCGGTTTGAAACGTGTCCTCGAGCCGACAGTCTCACGGTCACTCTGGTTTAACGTGTTTCCATGCGAATAGACGTGTTTGCCGACATTGCCTGCCCGTGGTGTTACGTCGGAGAGCGCCGTTTGGCGCGAGCCTTGCACGCGTATCCCGATCTTCATGTGGACTGGCACTGGCACGCCTTCCAGTTACAACCGCAGATGCCGGAACGTGGCGCAGCCTGGGAGTCGTTCATCGTGCGAAAGTTTGGCGGGGTCGAAAACCGCGACGCCGCTTTCCAGCAGGTCATCAACGCCGGGGCGCTCGAGGGAATCGCGTTCGATTTCGTCAAGATGCCCGTCGCGCCGAATACGGTGAACGCGCACCGACTGGTGCTACTGGCAGCCCAGCAAGAGTTGGGGAAACAAGCGTCCGAAGCGCTCTTCAAGGCGTACTTCACCGACGCCCGCGACATCACCGACCCGGACACCCTCGAGGAGATCGGGGCAGCGCTCGGACTAGCGGACGTGCGAACCACCCTGAGGTCGGACGCGTTCAAGCTGGAGGTAAGCGACGCGCAACTCGAGGCGGAGCGTTTGGGGGTGAGCGGCGTGCCGTTTTTTGTGTTTGACAGAAAGTACGCGCTCAGCGGGGCGCAACCCGTGGAACTGTTCCGGCGCGCGATTGAAACCGCGCTCAGCTCAGCGGCTGATCCGATTCCAGCGTGAGGATCGTCTCGAGCGCCGTTTGCACCATGCGGTCAACACCGTTCTTCAGCACCTCGTCCGGGACCAGTGCCTCGTCCCCGATGTAATTGCTAACCGTCAGCAAGCACCCCGCCTCGAGACCGCGCAGGGTCGCCACGGTGAAGACCGCGCTCGCCTCCATCTCCAAGCCCAGCACGCCCCTGGTGTCGTATAAACCCCTAGCTTCCTGCGCGGTCACGCCGTAAAACGCGTCGTCGCTGGCGACTAACCCAACCGTGTGCGGCAAACCTAATCTACGCGCCGCGTCCTCGGCCGCTCTGACGATTCGGTAACTGGCAATCGGCGCGTGATTGCCCTCGCCCAAGTACTGCCGCGTCGTACCATCCCGCGCCAACGCCGCCTGCGCAATCACCAGATCGGCTGGGTTCAGCTTCGGACTCGTGCCGCCGCAGGTTCCCACGCGAATCACGACTTTTGCCCCGAGCATCGCCAGCTCTTCCACCGCAATCGCCGCGCTCGGACAGCCCATCATCGAGGTCTGCACGCTGACCCGCACGCCCCGATACGACCCGGTGAAACCCAACATCCCGCGATGCTCGGTGTACAACTTCGCGTCCACCAGATAGGTCTCTGCGATGTACCGGGCACGGTTCGGATCGCCGGGCAAGAGGACGTATGGGGCGACATCGCCGGGTTGAGCGCGCAGGTGAATGGGCATGGGCGAAGTGTAACAGGGGAGGACTGGGCCTTGAGAAGCAGGCGGTCACCGCCCGAGTCATTCATGTTGAACTTTCTCGAGAAACGTTTTCCTGGGATGTCATGGGCGTTCTCAAAGGTGGCCGGGTAACTCCTACGAAAACCGGGGGACTCGAGCCTGCACGGGCAGTCGAGTGAACTTCACAGGCAATCAACACCCGCGTATTAGAGCGATCTCGAGGTGCTATGTGATGGCTCGAGGTTCAGAGATGCCAGAACTTTCTCAGCCGTTCCCCAAGACTGAGCTGTTGAAACTCGGTGAACTCGCCCGCATCGAAAAACGCGCCGTAGCAACGCGGGCATTTGTCCACGTGCAACCCTGGATGGTGCGGAACCGAAAGCCGGGTCAGAGGTGTGGTCTCGCATTTTGGGCAGCGGATGTTGGCGTCCAGGTCGTGACTATGCCCAACAGCCGGGTCGCCGTTGTCCAGCCCCTCGAGCGACCGCGCCTCGTCCCACTCGAGCAGGTCGAACCACAAGCCGTGACAACCCGTGCAACGTTGCAGTTCCAGACCGTGAATTTTCACGCGCTCAAAGCTCGCCTGACATTTCGGACACTGCAAGTGACCGTCGCGGTGCAAGACGGTTACGGGTGTATCGAAGGTCTGGAGTTGTAAGGCTTTGGGACGGTGCGGATTCATGGTTACTGAGTTCGGCGTGTTCAGGTTCACGTTTTAAGGCAAGAGCTTGTGTCTGTGACGCACGCTCCGAGTAGCCGAATCGTGCCGTTATCAGTAAAGATACGTTGTTATGCGGGAAGCCGTTCCCGTAAACTCGAGACTGAATCCAAATAACAAAAGAGGTGAATCCGTGGATATCGCCGCCCTGAAAAAAGAAGCCAAGAGCAAGAAAACCCTTCCCTCACGCCTGCTCGAGCTTTCCCGCTTTCCCGACCCGAGCGTGCAACTGGCTGTCGCCAACAACGAGAACACACCAGTCGAGGCGTTGGAATACTTGAGCGGTCACGGCAAGTTCAATATCTTGAAAGCCGTCGCCAAGAACTCGAGCACCTCGGCGGCGACTCTGGTGCGGCTCGCTGCTCACAAGCAGGCGACGGTTTGCGCGGCGGTCGCCGTGAACCCGAACACGCCCACGAAAACGCTCGAGGGGCTGGTGGGACATGCCGATAGCAGCGTGCGGCTCGCCTTGACCTGGAACCGCAACGCCACGCCGCAGATGTACGCCTCGCTCGGGGATGACGCGGATGCCGGGGTCAGAGCGGCGCTGGCGTATCGGGCGTACTGTCCGACGAAGGTCTTGGAGAAGCTGAGTCACGACCCCGATGCAGCGGTGCGTGCGACCGCTGCCTGGAATGGCAACACGTCTCGAGCCAGCTTGGTGCGGCTCGCGGCTGATGCTGACGCCACCGTGCGACGCGGGACGGTCAGGAACCTCGGTCATTTCAAAGAGAAATCAGCCCTGGAACGGTTGGCGCACGATCCTGAATCTGAAGTCCGTCAGGCAATCGCCGCGCTCACGGGCTGGAATGATGCGCTTCACGCCCATCTGGTGGCAGACTCGAGCGTGGACGTGCGCGAAACCATCGCCCGGCGAGGCGATCTGAGCGAGGCGGTGCTGCGTGTCCTGTTGCGCGATCCCAGCCCAGCCGTGCGCCGTGTTTTGGTGTACAACCAGGGTGAGACGCCTGCGTTCATCCTCGAGACCCTGGCTTCCGACCCCGACGAGGACGTGCGTTGGCAGGTCGCGTACAACGGGTCTGCGTCGCCGGAACTCTTGCAGCGGATGACGCAGGACTCGAGCCGTCGGGTGGGTGAGACCGCCAAGCAGACCATAGCTCGAGGGTGGTGACCGCGAATGGCTCGCGCCCCTCCACATATCTCGAGAGTCGGCACAGTAGATTGAAGCCATGAAAATCGCTCCGAACACTGTGGTTCAACTCGAGTATCAGGCAACCCTGGACGGTGCGTCGGTGGACGCCACGCACAAACCGAAGCCCATCCTGATCGGGCGCGAACGCGACCTGCCACCGCAACTCGAGGCGCTGCTGATCGGACGCGAAGCCGGGCAGCGGTTCACCGCGACCGTTCCTGACGCCTTTGGGATTTGGGAGGAAACGAAGGTCATGACGGTTGCCGCCGCCGCCCTGCCGGTGCGGAACCCTGGAGTCGGAGACCGATTCACCGCCGAAGACGCGAACGGTGCGGCGCTCGAGGCTCGAGTTATATCCGTGGATGGTGACGTGGTCACGGTGGACCTGAACCACCCGAGAGCCGGAAAGTCTTTAACCTACACGGTCACGATTCACGCGGTCCGAGCGGCCGACGCGCACGAGTTGGAACACGGTCACGCGCACGGCGACGGCGGCGTGACCCACGAACATCATCACGATTGAGCTGCAAGGCTCGAGTCAGGCGAATTCTCTCTCGAGACATACAGTTTTCCCACAGGGTAAGCAGAGCGAGCTGCCCTCGAATCTCGAGAAACGATGATTGGGAGGTGGTGAGCGTCATCGAGTGTGGCTGAGCGAACACAGGGGTTTACCCCGACAAGAGTGTGATGGACGTGCGAATGAGCCGCGCCATCGCACTCTTAGGGTGGGATGGGTTTTGAAACCTCGAGCCAGAAAATCCGCCTTTGTGAGGCATGGGGTAGAATCGTGTCATGACCGATGCCAATTTCGACGCGGGCGGCGTGGAACGCCAGATCAACATCTTGCTCGTGGACGACCATCCGATTGTTCGCAAGGGCACGCGGGAAATGCTGGAGCCGTACACAGATCTGAAGATCATCGGTGAGGCCAACGATGGCCGCGAAGCGTTGGCGTTCGTGCAGGCAACCCGTCCCGACGTGATCCTGATGGATGTTTCGATGCCGGGCATGAACGGCATTGAGGCGACGCAGGCGATTAAGAAGCTCACGCCGAGCGTGGCGATTCTGGTGCTGACGAGTTACGACGATGATGCCTATGTCTTCGCGCTCCTTGAGGCGGGAGCCGCCGGGTACATCCTCAAAAACGCTCGAGAGGAAGAACTGGTCGGGGCGGTCCGTAGCGTCTTCCAGGGCGAGAGCGTCCTGCACCCCAGCATCGCCAAGAAGGTCTTGAACCGCTTCAGCGCCCAGAGCAGCGCCACCCCGGACGACACCGAGAACCTGTCACCCAGGGAACTCGAGGTGATGCGGTCGGCGGCCACCGGGAGCACCAACAAGGAAATCGCCAAGGTGCTGGATATCAGCCCGCGCACCGTGCAGGTTCACCTGGCCAATATTTTTAGCAAGCTTGGCGTTGGCAGCCGCACCGAGGCTGTGCTGTACGGCATCAAACGCGGCTGGATTGACCCGACCATGTTGGATTAGCTCCAAACGATCAACCCGAGCCAGTCGGTCGTTTTCCACAGACCAAGATGATGTTCGGGCTATCCCTGTTCAGAGGTTCCAGCGACCAGTCGCCGTACTGACGCAAGACCTCGAAACCGTTGTAATGCAGCAGCCCCGCCAACTCTTGCGGAAAGGTGTAACGCACCGCGATGCGCGTGGTTCTGACTCGCTCCCGGTTCCCCTCGAGCCAACGCCGATGCGTCGTCCAGTGCAGGATCTGCGCGACGTGATCGTAAGTCTGCGTTCCCGAGACGCGCACGGTGCGACCTTGGGTGTCGGTGTAGGCGTGCCAGAACTCTTCCTGACCGCGCGTCTCGAGGTTGGTGAAGTGATCGGGATCGCCCGAGTTGGGATCATTGGCGCTGATCCAGTGCGGGTTGCGCGTCTCGAAGGCGAACAAACCAGTGTCTTGCAGGTGCGCGTGAACGCGACCCAGTAATGCCTCCTGATCGGCTCGAGTCAAGAAGGCCTGAAAGGCGTTCCCAGTAAGGTAGATCAACCGGAATCGCTCCTTCAGCGCGAAGTTTCTCGCATCCCCCTCGAGCCAGCGGGTGTCCAACCCGCGCGATTTTTGACGTGCCCGCTCCAACATCGCGGGCACGATGTCCAACCCGGTGACAGCCAATCCCAGGCTGGCGATTGGAATGCTGACGCGGCCCGTGCCGCAGGCGATCTCGAGGATGGGACCGCCTGTTTGCACCGCCAGCGTCTTATAAAATTCGACGCCCCAGGTGGCCGATTCCTCGAGATCGTACTCGTCGGGGTGGCTGAACTCCTCCAGGTTGTCGTGGTTCATCACGGTTTGCCTCCCCACGGATGTTCACCGATTGAAATCTCTTGTGCCGCCGCTCGAGTTCCGACCAGTTTCAAGCCTCGACGATTCGGTACGGTTGATCGCGGACCAAACCGTCCTCCTCGCTCGCCAGTTCCAGCAGCACCTCACGTCCGACAATCGCTTCGCCTTGAATTACGATCGTTTCCAGGTTGTCTAGGTTGACGGTGCAGAGGTTGCCGCTGAAGACCGCGCCCAAGTCCACATAGAGGTGCTTGTCCACCCAGGTCGGCGCGGCCAGCGGCGTGTGGCCGTGAACGCTGCCCCTCAAGTGTTTTTCCAGTGGAAACGGGCCCTCGTTGGGTCTCGCCCAGAGCATGCTCTCTGGCACGCCGCCGTACCGATCTAAATTGACGGGCGGCGCGGCGTGCGAACACAAGTACCCGTTCGGGCTTTCAAACGAGAGACGCGTGCGATAAATGTACTCGAGCAGATCTTCAGGGACGTTGCCGGGACCGAACGGGCCGTACTCACGGAACAGGGCGTTCCCGCCGTTGCGTTGCCAGTTCAGGAATTCTTCGCGCGCCCGTCCGAGCAACACTTGATCGTTGCCCTCTTGACCCATGTGGTCCAGCTCGGCCGCCGCCGAGAGCATCCCCTCGTGATTGCCACGGAGCAGCGTCACGCGCCCGGCGTCGCTCAGTTCCAGCAGTCGTCGCACGGTTCCCCTCGAGTCGGGGCCCCTGTCAATCGCGTCGCCCAGGAACACGAAATGCGTGTCGCTGGGATAGTAGCGCACGGCGGCGTCCAGCAGATCGGAACGTCCATGAAGGTCTGGGAGCACGATCAGCACGGTTTGTACAGGCTAACAGAATCCTGAATTCCTGCGCGTACAGATTGGCATTCTACCGTCTGAGACGGCTTCCCAGTTACCACCGAGTGGTATTCCTCGAGGTCAGCGCGAAGCCCAGCGCCACGAGCGCCGCCAGCCAGAGCGGCCAGTCGCCCAGCCGCACGTACGGCGTCCACCCAGTGATCGGTGCATAGCGTGTTAAGAGCGCCCCCAGGCGGTTTTGCGGCAGGTGATCCAGCACCCGCCCGAGCGGGTCCACCCCGGCGGTGATGCCGGTGTTAGCGACCCGCAGTAGGTAACGCCCGGTTTCGATTGCGCGCAGCCGGTCCATCGCAAAGTGCTGTTCGTTGCCGCGCCCCCCGCCGAACCAGCCGTCGTTGGTCGGTTCCACCAGCACCTCTGCGCCGCGCTGCACCAGGCTGCGCGGCAAATCCGGGAAGATGGAATCGTAACAGACGAATGCCCCGAAGCGCTCACCGCCAAGGTTCAGCACGCGCTGCTCGCGGCTGGGATCGGCGTTCCCCAGGTTCGGCAGGTTCATGGCGCGGTAGACCAGTTCATACACGAGCGACAGCTCGCGGCGCAGGATGGAGTACTCCCCGAACGGAACCAGATGCGTCTTGTCGGTTTTTTCCAGCAACCTCGAGTTGCTGATCGCGGCCACGGAGTTGAGGCGTGCGCCCTGACGGTAATCGCTGACCCCCGCCAGCAGCTTGGGCAGATCGGGCAGGCGTTGGTTGGCGGGCAGAGGTTGACCTCCCGTGAACTGGGGGATTTTCGCCACGACCGGCAGGTCCAGCGCCGCCTCGGGCAGGACCACGACGGCTGTTTTCGGCGCGCCCTTCAATAAACCTCTGTAGACGGATAGGTCGTCCGTGCCGACGAATTTCTTGAACGGGTCAATGTTGCCCTGCAACAGCCAGGCTTGCTGGGTCGGTGCGGGCGGCGCGGGCCGCAGCAACCCGTACGCCAGCCCGGAAAGCGCCAGCAACCCGGTCACCAGCAACCAGCGCCACTGAAACCAGACCAGCCCCGCCAGACTCGCGGCCAGCAACGTCACCAGCAGGCTTCCCAGGTACACTCCACCGAGGCTCGAGACTTGCGCCAGCGGTGTGCCGACCAAAGCGTAGCCAAAATTGCCCCACGGAAACGCCAGCGGCCCCAGGCTGCGCGTCCACTCCAGGATCACCAATCCGCCCGCCATCACGCCCAAAAAGCCGACCGGCGTGTTGGTGATGCGATACGCGGCCCAGGTCAGGATGGCGTTGAAGCCCGCCTCGATGATCCAGACGAGCGGCATCAGCAGCCACACAACGGGACCGAAACTCGGTGCGAAGGATTGCGGCAACCAGAACAGGTGAACCGACCAGAAGCCCAACCAACCCCAGAAGGCCACTCTGGCCGCCAGACGCGGCTTGCTTTCCCTGGCGCTCAGGTACAGCAAGCCCGCCAGCGGCAGGGCGACCAGCGCCGACAGGCTGAACGGGATGTGCGTGAACCCCATCAGCAAACCGCACAAGAGCGCCAACGGAACCCCGAACGGTTCGGCTCGAGGGGCGGCGTCGTTCCAGGTGAAGCTCAGCGTGCTTCTCACGGGCGGACTCGCGGGGTGGAAGTGGTCCGGGACAACGGCATCGCCGCGCACTATACAGCCCTTCGGTCAGGACTCTAGCCTGTGTTTAGACCGCTTCCAAGTTCTTTGAGACGGAAATCAGAGCGCAATATAAGCCGCCGTCAGGTAAAGTGAACCAACTATGAGACGGGAGATCGAAAACGCATGAAGCTCGGAGTCATCTCCGACCTGCACGCCAACATTCACGCGCTTCGGGCCGCCTGGCAGAAACTGCAAGCCCTGGAATGCACCGAAATCGTTTGCCTCGGGGATCTTGTTGGGTACGGCGCGACCCCGGTCGAGGTCTTGGAGTTCGTTCAGGAAAACAGGATCAGCACCACCCTCGGAGCCTCGGAAGCGCGATTGGTCTATCACTTCGGGGAACGCCTCGAGCCGCGTCAGGGTGTGGCGGATCAGATTCTGGCGTGGACAAAAACGCAACTCAGCGAAGAACACCTGCGCTTCATGAAGACCCTGCCGATGACCGGGCGCATCCAGAGTCGTCACGGGCGCGTCAAGTACATGCACGGCTTGCCGGACGACCCCGAGGGACGCGTGGATTTCAATGTTCGCCAGTCAGAACTGGACGACCTCCTAGAAGCCAACAACTGCTCCATCCTGATTACCGGTTGCACCCATGTCCCGCAGCTTCGTCAGCTCAACAAGGGCTGGATTCTCAACCCTGGCAGCGTCGGGTTGACGCTGAACGGCGAACCCGGTGCAGACTGCGCAGTCGTGGATTTGACGGGCGAGACCCCAAGAATCAACCTGTTCAAAGTGCCGTACAACACCAACGCCGCCGCCTTCGATATCCTGACCTGGGAGTTGCCGAGCGTGGTCGCCGATGTCATCAAGAACGGCGGCTCGGCACGGTGATGGCTGGAGATCCTTGACGCCTCGAGGGTTCTGATGCGAATCGCCTTCAACGCCCCAATCACGCGTTTGTCCCACGCATTCGAAGGGGCGTAGCGTGCCACGCCCGGCCACCAACGTCAATGCTCGAGACATCCCAAGCAGTGAATCTCGAGACGAAGATCAAGGTCAAGGGCAGCTCGCTGCGCGTACTATCTCTCTGTGTGCAGGGCACAACGCCCCTCTCACCCCTCGCCCGCGCGAGGACCTCTCTCATGGAGGGAGGCTGGTGGCACTCAGGCTCGAGGTTTAGCCTTTGATGATTTTTAGCATCGCTTCGTGCAGTAAAGCGTTGCTGGCGACGATCTTGCGATCTTCGTAGCGGTACTCGTCCCCCGCGAAGTTGCTGACGTGTCCGCCCGCTTCTTGAACGATCAGGATCGCGGCGGCGCAGTCCCAGGCTTGCAGTTTATATTCGAAGAAGCCATCTATCCGGCCGCAGGCGACGTAGCACAGGTCTATCGCGGCCGCGCCGGGGCGGCGCACCGGTAAGCCCAGCCCGAGGAAGCGCTTGAAAACCTCGAGCGCTTGGAGGGCGGCTTCGGTGTCGTAGGGGAAGCCGGTGGCCAGCATGGCTCGCCCGCCCAGTTCCGCGATTTTGGAGACGTGTATGGGGCGGTCGTTCAGGAAGGCTCCGCCACCTTTTACGGCGCGGAACAGTTCGTCGCGGGTCGGGTCGTAGACGACGCCGACGACCCGCTCGCCGTTCACTTCCAAGCCGATAGAGACGCAGAAGAACGGGAAGGCGTGCGCGTAATTGACCGTGCCGTCCAACGGGTCCACGATCCACTGGTGGCTGCTCTGCCCTAAATTCCCGCCCTCTTCGCCGAGAATCGCGTGATCGGGGTGTGCGCCAAGGATTTCCTCGCGGATGGCGGCCTCGCAAGCCTTGTCCACCAGCGTCACCAAGTCGGCGTCGGTGGATTTGGAGCTGATTTCTAGTTCCCCACCGAGGTGCTGCATCTGAAGGCGACCGGCGATTCTGGCGGCACGAATCGCAGTTTGCAGGAAGAGTTCATGGCTCACGCCGCGATTGTATCGCGTGGGGCCTCGAAGGTCATCGGCTGCAAGCCGTAAACCTCGAGTCTGACCGTTTCTCCAAGTTCAAGAAGGGCCCAAGCGCGGCTGGGCTGCGAACCTGTCCAGTGGCTCTCAGAGGCGCTCAGCACCGTTAGGTAGGGGATGCCGTTCACGGTCCGGGCGTCGTTCCAATGGGCGTGACCGGCAATGCAGACGCGGACCTTGCCGCTTTTCTCCATAATCGCTCGAGCGGCATCGGCGTTTCCAGCGCTGGCCCCATTACGAAATTCGGTTTCAAAGTACGGGTTTCCCTGCATCCACTGACCGTGGAGCGGCTGGTGCGAGCAGACCGCCACGGGCAGGTCGGTCGTCTCGAGTTCCTTTTGAAACCAGTCCAGCGTTTGAGCGGTCAGCGTACCGCCCGTGGTCCCGTCGAAGCTCTCGAGGAACACCAGCTTCCAGCCGTTCACTTCCAGGCTATGGTTGCCCAGGTTGGCGTCCAGGATAGCTTCCTGATCGGCTTTCGGGAGCAGGTCGTGATTGCCGGTGATGTGGTGGCGCGGATAGGGCAGGCGTTTGAATTCGCGGGCCAGTTCTAGGAGCCGCGCCCGGTCGGTGTCGGGATTCTCGTCGGTCAGGCGATCCCCGAGTTCCAGCACGGCATCCGGTTCAGAGCGGTGAATCTGCGCGACAATTTCGCGCAGCACCTCGAGCGCCTGCGGGCCCTTGACGTTGCCCGTGTCGCGTCCGTAGTGAAGGTCGGTGATGATGGCCAGTCGAACGCTCATGCCCGTGAGACTAGGGCGAAATGTGAAGTATTCGTGGTCAAATTCACCTTCCATTGACTGAGCTGGATTCGATTAACACTGCCTCAAGGTCCGAGTCTGGCGCTGTTCAGCCCTTCACCACTTGCCCCTGAGCCTCGAAGAATGAGAGACCGCAGACAGTTCAAAACGGTTTTCGCTGCCTGGCACGAAAATTTGCTATAATGAAAGTGCGCTCGAGGGTTTGAGCGCATTTGTCTTTCAGAGAGACCTCGAAGCACTGCCTGCTTTCGTACTGTAACAACCATGTTTGAAGAACCTCCCAGTTGTACCTTTTGTTTGACCTCCGCCCAGTTGCCTTTGTTGCGGCTGGGCTTCGTCGTTTCGGCTTCGGCAGGGTTCACTGCCGTGCCAGGCGTGTAGGAGCGCGCCAGTATGGAAGCCACCGGCTTACTCGTTTTACTTGTTCTGATCTTCCTGAACGCCTTTTTCGTGGCCGCCGAGTACGCGCTGGTGTCGTCACGCCCAACCCGCATTCAGCAACTCGTGGAAGAGGGCAACGCCCGAGCCAAACTGGTCCAGACGGCTCGAGCCAACCTGAACTTTTACATCGCCGCGATTCAGCTCGGGATCACCGTGGCCGCACTCACCACCGGTTTCGTGGCGGAACCCGCCATCGGGAAGCTGATCGAGCCGCTGCTGCTACCCGCCCTCGGCGAGAGCACGACCAAGACGATCAGCGTCATCGTGGCGCTTTTTATCAGCACCGTGCTGTCGGTGATCTTCGCGGAACTCGTACCAAAAAGTATTGCGATTCAACGCGCCGAGAGTGTCGCTATGACCCTGGTGCTGCCACTCATGGGCTTCGCCTGGATCTTCGGTCCGATCTCACGGGTGCTGGAATGGGTTGGGTCGCGGATCATCGGCCTGTTCGGCATCAAAGCCGCCGAGGGCGCGTACAACGCGCACAGCGAAGAAGAAATTCGCATGATCGTCGAAGCCTCGAGCCGCCAAGGAGTTTTGGAGGCGGGCGAATCGGAACTGGTGGAGAACGTCTTCAACTTCGGTGATAAGAGCGCCCGCAACGTCATGACGCCGCGCACCAAGATGCGCGCCATCGAAGCCGATGTCACCCTGCGCGACCTGTTGGGCGAATATCAGGATCACGGATACTCCCGAATTCCGGTTTTTGACGATAGCAAAGATAACATCGTCGGTGTCGTCTACGCCAAGGACATGCTAACGCACCTCGATCACTTGGATGACATGACGGTCCGTCAGATCATGCGCTCGCCGCTGTTCGTGGCAGAAACGATGGGCCTGCGCGACCTCGTAAACCGCTTGCGCGATAAGAAAAGCATCCTTGCCATCGTCGTGGACGAGTACGAGGGAACCAGCGGCATGGTCACCTTGGAAGACGTATTGGAGGAACTGGTCGGTGAGATCTACGACGAGACCGACGACCCCGAGGTCAAGCTCTACCACCAGATTAACGCCACGGAGTACGTGCTCGCGCCAGAGATGCCGTTCGAGGACGTGGAGAAGCTCCTAGACATCAGCGTCAACGAAGAGGACGAGGACCAGTTCGATACCGTCTCCGGTTTCATCATGCACCGCTTCGGTGACATCCCGAAACGCGGCGATTGCACGGGCTACGACGGCTGGGACTTCACCGTGGAGGCTGCCGACGAGCGCCGCGTGCTAAGCGTACGCGCCCAGAAGCGCTCCGAAAACGGCGAATCGCAGGAGAGCGTGGACGAACGCAACACCTCGAGACAGTTGGATGCGGCGGCTCGAGAGGTGAACTGACGTGACCCTGGGCGCAGCGTGCTGCGTCCCTACAGAGGATTTGAACGGGATCTGCTGTGAATGCTTGATCTCGAGCGTATTTGATGTTGCACGATGAAGCCCGAGGCAAGCCTGGTGGCGGGGCGAATAGCCGTTCGCGGGTGCGAACTTCTCACGAGACCCACGCGGCGCGGCATCTCGCTGCCCCAGGCTCGAGGTCGCGTTAGACTGACCGCGTGACCAATCAAGAGCTGCTGGCGCTCGCCAAGGAAGCCTCGGGGCGCGCCTACATTCCCTATTCTCATTTTCCGGTCGGCGCGGCCGTTGAAACCGACGACGGTACAGTCTTTACCGGCTGCAACGTCGAAAACGCCAGTTACGGCTTGTCGCGTTGCGCCGAGCAAACCGCGATTCAAAAAATGGTCTCCGAGGGCGAACAGCACTTCACCCGAATCGCCGTGTACACCCAGTCCAGCCCCCCCTCGAGTCCGTGCGGGTCGTGCCGTCAGATTCTCTACGAGTTTGGGCGGGATGCGAAAGTGGTGATCGGGAATCACCTCGGGGAAACCTTGGAGACGACCGTGAGCGAGCTGTTGCCGCACGCATTCGGACCGGAACACCTGACTTGAAGACGCAGGTGTGTCTCTCGAGCGTGCCGACTCGTCTGTCACACCGGAAACGCTCAGATCGCAACCTCGGACTCTAAGCGCGTCGTGCAGCCCACCTCGAGCCGGGTGGGTTTGCGGTATCTTGAACGCGTTTCCAAAAATGTTGCATGGGGGTCGTATGAATCAGAAACGGTTGATGGTCTTGGCTGGACTCGGACTGGCGACGGGAGCGATCGCGTTGGTGGGCGCTCAGGCCCAGGGTAAGACGACGCTGCGCGTCTTTTACGGCAGCACCCTGCGACCGGACGTGATCGAACCGATCTTTCGCCGCTTCGAGAAAAAGTATCCGAACGTCAACGTCGTCTCAGAGTTGGGCGGCGCGACCTCGGAACTGCAAAACCAGTACCTGACCACGGCGCTCTCCGCCAAAGACCCCGGTCTGGATGTCATGCTGATAGACGTGGTGCGCCCAGCCCAGTTCGTGGCGCAGGGCTGGCTCGAGCCGCTCGACAAGTACTTGGGTGGCGATAGCGCCCGGAAGACGTTCCTGGACGGCTATCTGCCGGGGCCGGTCTCGGCGGATCTGATCGGCAATCAGCTCTGGGCGCTGCCCGCGACCTCGGACGTGCAATCGTTGTACTACCGCAAGGACTTACTGGCCAAGTACAAGTTGGCTGTGCCGCGCACCTGGAATCAGGTTTTCGAGGCGGCCCAGACCGTCACCAAAGGCGAGAACACCCCAACGCTTCAAGGACTGAACTTCCAGGGTGCGCCGATCGAGGGAGCCGTTTGCACCTTCCTGCAACCCTTCTGGGCGGCGGGTGGTCAGGCCCTCACCAACGGGAAAGTCAGCGTCAACAACGATGCGGGGCACAAAGCCTTGCAGCTCTGGGTGGACGCGATCAACAAAAGCAAAATCAGCCCACTCAGCATGGCTGAAACCCGCACCGACGACAGCCGCAAGATCATGCAGGCCGGGAATGCCGTTTTCGGATTGAACTGGGCCTACGCCTGGGCGCACTTCCAGGGCAGCAGCCCCGACCCGACCAAAGTCAAGGGGAACATCGGCGTGGCTCGCCTGCCGAGCTTTTCGGAGGGCAGCAAGAGCTACACCTGCCAGGGCGGATTTCAATGGGGTCTCAGCAGCTTCGGTAAAAATAAGCAGGACGCTTTCAACCTGATTAAATTCATGTCAGATGTGGATTCGCAGCGCGACCTGTCCATCAAGGGCGGCTTTCTGCCGGTCCGAAAGAGCCTCTACAACAACTCGGCCGTGCTGGCCGCCAACCCGTATTACACGGACCTCTACCCGATCGTACTGAACGCCCGGCCGCGTCCGGTAACCGCCAACTACCCGAAGGTCTCCGAGATCATCCGCACCAACGTCAACGCGGTCATCGCCGGGGCGAAAACTGTGGACAAGGGACTCGAGGATATGCAGGCGGGTCTCGAGCCACTATTCAAGTAAGACCGTAACAATCTCGAGCCATCTGCACCGCTCGGGATAGATTGGAGCCATGTCTTCACCTGTTTTCAACGCGCCTCGAGACCGTCGGGGCGCGTCGTTTTGGGCGCGTTTGCGGTCGGGTAACCTGAGAGACGCGGAGTTCGCGGCGCTGCTGCTGGGACCGGCGGCGGTCTTGCTGGTGGCCGTGTTTCTGCTGCCGATGCTGAACGTCTTCGTGTTGACGCTGCGCGTCCAGGACATCGCCGACCCACAGATTGTCACGACCAGCTTCGAGAATTTTGCCCGCCTGTTCCGTGACGCTGAATTCGGCGGGGCGTTCGTTCGCACAGTTTGGTTCGGCGTGCTGACCGTCGGCGGTTCGTTCCTGGTCGGCTTGCCGCTGGCGCTGCTGGCGAACGTCAAGACCGGCTGGCGCTGGGTCGTGCGCGTCGCGTTGCTGCTGCCGTGGGCGATGCCGCAGGTCATCACCGGGGCGATGTTCGCGTGGCTGTTCAACTCGCAATACGGACTGTTCAATGACCTTCTCGTGCGCCTCGGGTTCCAGCCGGTGTACTGGTTCCTGCGACCCGACACGGCGGTGATCGCGTTCGTCATCACGACCGTCTGGAAAACCTCGAGCTTCGTGGCACTGATTTTGCTGGGGGGCTTGCAGAGCATCCCGGCTGAGCTGGAGGAAGCCGCCAGGGTGGACGGCGCGTCCGGCTGGCAGGTCTTCTGGCGCATCACGCTGCCCTTGCTGCGTCCTGCGATTGCCGTGGCGCTGATCTTCCGCACGCTGTCCGCACTGCAAGTCTTCGACATCCCCTACGCCTTCATCCAAGCCGGAGCCAGCCGCAACCTCGAGACGCTGGGGATTTACATTCAGAAGTACACCGTGGAATTCCTCGATCCGGGGTACGGGTCCACGGTCAGCCTATCGCTGTTCGCACTGGCGCTGATCGTCACCGCTGCATACGTGCGGTTGGTGCGCGTGGAGGGTCGGTGAGAGGGGGGGCGGTGAGACAGAATTTTTGGAACCGCGCCTTCGTGGTTTTTGCCCTGGTGGTGCTGGTCGTCAACGGTGTCTATCCCCTGGCTTGGATGTTCCTGACCAGCCTGAAAACTGAACTCGAGCTGTCTGCTAAAACCGTTCCGGTAGATTACCTGCCCGCCGTGCCGCAGTTTGGGAATTACGCCAGGGTCTTCGCCGCGCAGCCGTTCGCACGATTCTTTTTGAACTCCATAGTCGTCGCGGGACTGTCCACGCTGCTGTGCGTCGTGGTCGCCACCTTCGCCGCCTACGCGCTGTCGCGGCTGAAACTCGCGTCCCGCAACCTGATCAGCGTCCTGATCGTGGCCGCCAGCATCTTTCCGGTGGTGAGCCTGATCGTCCCGCTCTACCAGGCGATGCTGGCGCTCGGCTGGCTCAACACCTACGCCGCCCTGGTCATTCCCTACGCCGCGTTTTCCCTGCCGATCAGCATCCTGACCCTGACCGCGTTCTTTCAGGGCATCCCGTTTGAACTCGAGGATGCCGCGATGGTGGACGGCTGTTCACGCCTGGGTGCGTTGTGGCGGATCATCGTGCCGCTGTCCGCGCCAGGGGTGGCGACCGCCGCGATCATCGCGTTTGTGAACGCCTGGAACGAATTTTTGCTGGCGCTGACCTTTGCCCGAAACCCGAGCGTGAAAACGATTCCGCCCGCGATCGTGGACTTTCAATCGCAGTTCGGCGGGCTGCAATGGGAGACGGTCAGCGCCGCGATCATCGTGGCGATTATCCCCGTGGTCGTCATCATTCTGATCTTCCAACAGCGGATCATCAGTGGACTCACGGCGGGCAGCGTCAAGGGTTGAGTGGCCGAAACGCATCAGAATCGGCTCGAGCCTGCTGTGTTACTCGAGTCTCAGGGCAGAGAATGCGTCCTGTGAACACCGTCATCATTGGCAACGGCGGCATCGGGTCGGCGCTCGCCAGAGTCCTGCCCGCCCCCCTGATCCTCGCGGGCAGAAACGCCGCCAGGCTGCGCCAGCTCGCCAGGGACGTGAACGCCTACGACGTGCCCGTAGACGTGACCCGCGAACTCGAGGTGGCGGCGCTGGCCCAGGAAGTCCTGGCTCGAGGCGGTGCGAGGCTGGTCGTGTACGCCGTGGGCGACATCGTGACTGGGAATATCACGAGCCTCTCAAGGGAATCGTTGGAGCGCGTCTGGGGCGCGAACGTCCTCGGGGCGCAACTGATCTTGAAACACCTCGAGCCGACGCTGACCCCGGATGCCCGGCTGTACTTTCTTGGCGCGCAGGCTGGGCTGATTGAATTCAAAGGCTTCAGCGCCTACGCCGCCGCGAAAGCCGCTCTGGACACGCTCTGCCGCGTCGCAGCGAAAGAGTTGAAACGGCCGGTTACCGTCGTCAAGCCGCCCGCCGTCAACACCGATTTTTGGAAGCGCCTCGAGCAACCCGTTCCCCGAGGCGCGATTGCGCAGGAAGCCGTTGCTAATGCAATTTTGGAGAATCTGACTCGAGACGCTGTGGTGGAATTGCTGGTATGAGACAGATTCTCTCGAATGAACGCAAGATTTACGGCTCGAGGTTTCGAGGTGACGATGGGTTTGGGGGCCGGGCGAAACGTGCTTCGCCTCTGCAAAAACCCGTGTGAGCCTCGAGCGTTCGGATTCCTCTGGTACTGGTAAAGCGTTCTATATTTTTTATATGGGTGTGCTGTGATCGCTTGTACGACGGTGTAATGCTGGATTTGCTCGAGACCGTTCAGAACTTCGTACCTTGCTTGAAGGTGAACTCACAACCCTTTGTACATCGTCACATACTCTTTCGCCGCCGTGTCCCAACTGAAATCCGACTTCATCCCCTCGAGTGCGCGGTTCACAAAGCTCGGTTTGCCGAATTCTGCCTTGGCACGCCCGATGGCCCCCAGGAGCGCGTAGCCGGAGTATTCGGAAAAGGTGTAGCCCTTCGATTCCGGTACCGTGTCCAGCAACCCGCCGACGTGTCGGACAATCGGGACCGTGCCGTAACGCATGGCGATCATCTGCGCCAGCCCGCACGGTTCAAACTGGCTGGGCATTAAAAAGGCGTCCGCGCCCGCGTAGATGCGGTGCGCCAGACCCTCGTTGAAACTGTTGTTGAAGTACGCGTTCTGCCGTCCTTCAGAAAACCAGTGCAGCGCCGATTCCGCTCCGCTATCGCCGCTGCCCAGAATGACGACGTTCCAGTCGTAAGCGATTGCCTCCAATGCCGCAAAGAAAATGCTCAAGCCCTTCTGTTCCGATAACCTCGAGATCATGGCCACGGTTGGCCGGTTCGGATCGAGTTGCAAGCTCTGACGAAGCGCGTCCCTAGCAGTATTCTTCCCGGTAAAATCGCTGTACTTCGTCCCCTCGAGGTAACTGTCCGTGGCGGGATTCCAGTAGGTCGTGTCAATGCCGTTCAGAATTCCGGTCACGCCTTTGGCTCGGAGCGCACCGTCCAAGCCGAAGCCGCCGTCGTAGGTCGTGATCTCCCAGGCGTAACGCGGGCTAACGGTCGTAGTTCGACCGGCGTACCAGACCCCGGCTTTCAGCAGGTTCGCCTCTCCATTCATCTCTAAGCCATCGGCTTGCCCGGTCCAATCCGGCAGGCCCGTCCAGTCCAAAATATCGTGCAAGCCCCAGCGTCCCTGGTACGCCAGATTGTGAATCGTGAAGACCGTTCGGGCGCGGCGCTGAGCAACGGGTACGTCCCCGAAGCGCAAGATCGGCGCGATCAGCCCGGTTTGCCAGTCATTCAAATGCACCACATCTGGATGAATCCCCAGCCCCTCGAGCGCGTGCGGGACGGCTAGGCAGAACTGCGTGAAACGGTAGGCGTCGTCCCAGTACCCGTAGTAGTCATCGCGCTCGAACAGCGGTGAGGACAGAAAGACCCAGCGCACGCCATGTTCATCCAGCGTGCCGACGCCCATGCGCTCCCAGACCCTCGGGGCGTAAAGATCAAATTGCGGGTACGGGTGGCGTTTCAGCGATTTGTACCAGGGGCTGACGACCGTGACCTCGTGACCCAGAGCGGCGAGTGCCATCGGCAGGGCACTGGCCACGTCCGCCAGACCACCGGTTTTGGAGAAGGGATGAACCTCACTCGAGACGAGAACGATTTTCACAGGATGCGCCCTACCTTTGCTCGAGCCTTGTTTGCTTGACTGGCGCACTGATCCTCAACGAGGTTGACCCTTGACGAAATGCGCCTTCGTGATTACACTCTACCTTCCCCGTCCAGCAATCGGGCGTAGGGTCTTTTTCGAGGAACGGCTAGGAGTGATATGCTCCCAGCCGCATTTGTCGTGTAGGAACCGCGAAACGTGCTGAATCTCAGGAACCAGTTTGTCGGCGCGGGCGTATCGGAAAGGGTGATGATGGCAAGTAAACCAAAGAAGGCATCCGCACTCGCTCCGAGTTCCAAGGCGCAGTCAAGCAAGCTGGCTACCTCCAAAGCCACAGCTCCTAAAGCAACTCCTCCCAAAGCCACGCTGAAAGTCGCCGCCAAGCCGCAACCGGCTCGCTCGAGCAAGACGGTAGTCGCACCTAAGAAGAGCGCTCCGGTCGCCCAGAAAAGTGTCACGCCGCAGAAGAAGAACGTCTTAGCCGCCAAACCCAAGGGGGATGTCAAAACCCTCGCGAAGCCCGCGCCCAAAGTGATTGTGAAAAAAGTGGTTGTGAAAGCCGCTGCCAAGCCAGCCGTGAAAACCAGTTCGCCGCCCATCTCGAAGTCAGCCGCTCAGAAATCACCCGTCAAGGAGCTTCCGTTGAGCAAGTCCAGTGCCAGCGCCAAAACCAGTCCCAAACCACCCGTCTCGAGCAAGGCTCCCGTGAAGCCCAGCGCCAAACCCGTGAGCCGTCCCGCCGCAAAGCCGGTCGCTGGCAAAGCTGCCGCCCCAAAAGCTGCCGCGAAGCCTGAAGCCAAGCCCGCCACGAAAGCCGTGACCAAGTCGGCCGCGCCGACCGCTGGCAAGACCAGCCCGAAGCCCGACGCCGTCAAACCTGAGGTGAAAAGCGCGGGTAAAACCACCAAGACCAATGGCAAAGTTTCTGCCAAGACGCCATCTGCCACACCGGTCAGAGCCGACGGGAAGGCGAACGCCAAGCCGAAGACTCGAGCCTGGATTGACACTGACGCGATCAGGAAACTCGTTGCCAAGGGCAAGAAGGAAGCCACGCTCAATTCCGCCGAGGTTGCCGAGGCGCTCAACAAGGCGCTCGTCGAAATCGGTTTGAACCCCGACGAGACCGACGAGTTCGACGACGCGATTCAATACTTGCAGCAGGAGAACATCTTCGTTGAAGACCTGGCCGAAGACGAAGAACTCGAGGTTGAAGACGAGTTCGGCGCGGCCAGTCCCGAAGAGGAGGGTCCCGCCGAGGACGACGTGGAAACCCGTCTGGCCGAGGAAACCGGTCGGCTCAGCACGAACGATCCGGTGCGTCAGTACCTGCACGAGATCGGACGCGTGGCGCTGCTGACTTTGGAAGAAGAGATTTCCCTGGCCCGCCGCGTCGAAGAGGGCGAGGAGGCCAAGAAGGACCTAGCCGGACTCACCGAGGACGCCGAGGAACGCTCACGGCGCATCCTGACCCGTAAGGGACAGGACGGTGACGCCGCCCGGCAGCATCTGATCGAGGCTAACTTGCGTCTCGTGGTCAGCATCGCCAAGAAATACACCGGGCGCGGCATGAGCTTCTTGGATCTGATCCAGGAGGGCAATCAGGGCTTGATTCGTGCCGTCGAAAAGTTCGAGTACAAGCGCCGCTATAAGTTCAGCACCTACGCGACCTGGTGGATTCGTCAGGCGATCAACCGCGCGATTGCCGATCAGGCGCGCACGATTCGCATCCCGGTTCACATGGTTGAGACCATCAACAAGCTGACCCGCACCGCACGTCAGCTCCAGCAGGAACTCAGCCGCGAACCGAGCTTCGAGGAGGTCGCTGAGGCGATGGGTCCGGGCTGGAACGCCGAGAAGGTCGAAGAGGTCATGAAGGTCTCGCAGGAACCGGTGTCTTTGGAAACCCCGATCGGTGACGAGAAGGATAGTTTCTACGGCGATTTCATCCCGGACGATAACCTGGACACGCCCGTGGACAACGCCGCCAAGTCGCTGCTGTCCGAAGAACTCGAGCGGGCGCTGGGCAAGCTGACCGAGCGCGAGGCGATGGTCTTGAAGCTTCGCAAGGGCCTGATTGACGGACGCGAGCACACGCTGGAAGAGGTCGGGCAGTACTTCAACGTGACCCGCGAGCGCATCCGCCAGATTGAAAATAAGGCGCTCAGGAAGCTCAAGTACCACGAGAGCAGAACCCGGAAACTCCGTGATTTCCTAGACTAAGCAATCTGGAGAGCAACTCTGAACTGGTCCTCGAGTCACCCCGCTTCGGCGGGGTTTTTTGGGTTGAAATTCTGGTCTGACTAGACTAGTCTGTTCTTATGGAAAAACAGTGGCAACTTCAAGAAGCCAAAGCCAAATTCTCCGAACTCGTGGCGAGAGCGCAAAAAGGGGAGACGCAAATTGTCACCAAGCACGGGGAACCGGCTGTCGTGCTGATGGATTACAGCGAATACCAGCGGCTGCACCAGCACAAAATGAGCGCGTGGGAAGCGTTGCGAGGTCCGCCAGGGCTAAACGCCTTTGAAGGCATGACTGACGAAGAAATTGACGACTTATTCGCTCGGACTAAAGGACAGATGCGCCCAGTCGAGCTATGAAGTATCTATTGGATACCAATGTGGTCTCGGAAAGTCAAAAACCTCGGCCGCATCCCGGTGTGAGTTTGTGGCTCAATCAAACTGACAGATCGCAAACTTGTATTGCTGCGGTCACCGTTGGCGAAATCGCCTACGGAATCCTTAAAGCCAAATCGGAAGGACGCAGATTGCAACTGGAAACCTGGTTTGCAACAGTCAAAGGAAACTATGTAAATCGTATTCTGCCTCTGAATGAGACAACTCTCGAGACATGGGGAATTCAATACGGTGAAGCTGAAAATAGGGGTCGTCCGATAGAGATTCTCGATGTCCTGCTTGCCGCCACCGCCATTCAGCACAATTTGACGCTTGTAACGCGCAATGTCACACACTTCAAAGATTTGCCCGTGAAACTTCTCAATCCCTGGCTCGGGTAATCCGGCGCGTGTCACTGTGAAACTCAAGCCAATCAGACCAACCCATCTTCGGCATACGACGGTATCGGTTTGAACTTACCTCGCCACGAACTTGGAAACGGTCAGGTACAACTCGTCATCGGCCGCCTGAATGTTACGATCCAGCGTTATCTGTACGGGCGTGACCCGCTTCGCGTCCCAGACCACCGCGACCCGCCCGCCGGACTGCAAGGTCTGGCGCATGGCGGTGAACAATTTGTCCACACTCACATACGGCTGGAAGAACTCCTTGGCGCTCAGGGCGCTCGAGGTTTGTAATTTGCTGGTCGCGCCCGTGACCTGAAAACTGGCGCTCAGCACTCTGGGAGCGCAAAAGCACGAGCGTTCAATCGTGAAGCTGTACCGGGCGGGTTTGTGCGCACGCCAAGTCGCCTCGTACCGGGCCAGGCTTTTCAGCGTCAAATCCTGCGGTTCGGGTGCGGTCTGCACCGCCGCGAGGCTCGAGGTGGTAACCGTTAGGGCGATCAGGGCAGCAATAAGTTTCTTCATGGCTTTACGCTACGCGGCGATCCTCGGCATCGGCATGAGAGCCGTCTTCGTACTTGTTGAACAATGAAGGATTCCCAGTTCGTCAGGCTCGAGGTCCGAGATGGCAGAGGGGCTGGTACGGTTTCCCGAAATACTCGAGCTGTTTGACAGGAAAGTGCTGAGCTGTCGCCTGGGCTGCTCTTAGGGACTGGAAACGGCACTATGGTGGGTATCGAAACGCCGGGGTAGCTCTGGCAGGAGGTTCACATGGCATTGGGTCGTAATATTCTCGGCGGTATCCTGACGCTCTTCGGTGGCATCTGGTTCTTACAAGGCATCAGCGTCTTACCCGGCACGTTCATGCGCGGCTCGAGCCTGTGGACGGTCATCGGCGCAGTCACGCTCTTGGTCGGGTTGGGGATACTCAGTCTGGCGCGTCAACGCCCAAAGGGTTGAGTCCCGTGAAATCTCGAGCGCGTGACGTGTTGCAGGCCGGGTTCGTGGGGGCGACTGTGCTGAGCGCCCTCGGCTTGCTGGCGCGACTCGTGGCGGGTGCGCCGTTTCCAGCGGAATCGCTGTTCAACCGGGTCACGCAACTCCTGGGGACGCCCGCGATGTTCCAACTCGTTCACGCGACCTTCGGCTACGGTCAGGGCGGCAAGATCGCCGCGTTCGTGGCAGTGGCGCTCGTCTGGATCGGTGGGTTGACGCTGCTGCGACTGCTCGGACCGAGTTTCGGCACGGCGGTGACCTTTCTCGGGACGGCGCTCCTGATCCCCATGCCGTACCCTGTGGTGTACGCGCTGCTGTTCCTGGGATTGCACTTCGCGCTCCGTCCCGTGGAACACGACCCAAAGAGACGTGGCGCGTTGCAATGGCTCTCGAGCGGATCGGCGTTGTTGCTCCTCGGCGGGTCCGTGCCACTGCTGCGCGCCCTAGGAAACTCGAGCGCCGGATCGAACACCGCTTGGACCCCTGTAGAGGGCTTGCCACGCGGCGTCACCGCGCAAAAAGATCTGTACTACGTCTCCAAGAACATTGAGGCGCTCGACCCGAACCTCAGTCCGGAACGTTGGCAGCTCGAGATCGGCGGACTGGTCAAATCCCCTCGAGCCTTCAGTTTGATGGACTTGCGCGCCCTGCCAGGCGTGACCTCGGAGCGCACGCTGCACTGCATTTCTAATCCGGTCGGCGGCGATCTGATCGGCAATATCGTCTGGACAGGTGTTTCCTTCAAAGCGCTGCTCGAAGGCGTCGGGGTGCAGCCCGGCGCGCGCTGGGTGACCTGGCGGGCTGCGGACGGCTACGTCGAATCGCTGCCGCTCCGCGACATCTACGACTCGGAGGTACTACTGGTCTACGAAGCCAACGGGCAACCGCTCGAGCGTCGCCACGGCTTTCCATTGCGCGTGCTGATCCCGAATCGGCTCGGGATGAAGCAACCCAAGTGGCTGACGCGCGTCGAACTCAGCGCCACCGAAGCGACCGGGTACTGGGCGGAACGCGACTGGACGCGCACCGGGTTTCTGGAAACCTTCAGCCGGATTGACGAACCGCGCGGCGTTGTCATCGCTAGAAAAACGCAAGCGATTCGCGGTGTGGCGTTCGCTGGAACCAAAGCGATTACCAGAGTCGAAGTGAGCCTGAACGGCGGGGCCACTTGGCTCGAGGCGGGATTGCAGCGGCGGCGCAGCTCGCACGCTTGGACGCTCTGGAGTTTGAGCTGGACCCCAGCAGCCGTTGGACCGTATCGCCTGACCGTGCGTGCATACGCCGACGGCGTGATGCAGACAAAGGTGCAACGCGAGTCGCTGCCAGAGGCCGCGACGGGCTGGCACAGCCTGGATGTGGTGGTCGCTTGAGGATCGTGGGGGGATTTTTTAGCGCGGTTTCGATACGACTCGAGGAATCTGGTTTGCGAGTACTTCAAACGCTAAAAACTGTTTTAGAACGAGCGCAATTATCGCTGTCGAGCATCGGCTGCCACCACGAGTTGCGCCGTGAGATGCAGCTTGGCATCGCCTGTTACCAAAGCCCAGTACTCGAGCACCCGGTAAATCGAACCGTATGAGATGCCCTTCGGTTTTCCACTGCGGCCCACTTCCTGACTGCTTCCCGTGCGAGTATTGCCGGTAACTGCGACCACACCTCTCGCATCAATCCTCGATACCAGCCAAGTGATGGCATGTTGAATAGACGGCTTCATTTCCTCTCGTACTGCATCGCTGGCAACAATGGTGTAATAGCGAAGGGCGAATAATACGCCAACCGCATGGTAACTAGAGTCAAACCCGCCTTTTTCAGGATTGACGCCGCTCGGGTCTTGCAACATTATGCCTTCGCGCACGTATTCCAGGGATTTTTCAAGCAAAACTGCATCGTTAAAGATCACACCAGTTTCACCGAGGGCAGCCGCTACGAGATACCGACGATGTGCGTATGGCGCGTTACGTTTTTTACCAGCCGTTTCGATCTCGACTTGCGTCATCCAACGCGCCGCCATCAGAAGTTTAGGTTTCAATGCCGCAATCCGGGATTCATACGCGCCAGCGTATTTTGAATACTCGAGCAAAAGGATTGAGTGCGCGACCGCCTCGACGAAGAACGATGCGCTGTGAAAGCGATCAGGGCAGGGGAATGACCCATCGGGTAATTGCTGCAAAAATCCCCACTCCAGGATTTTCAGGCCCCGTTGGATGGTATCGGTGTTATTCCCAGACAGACCTGCGGCGATCGCATCGTAACCGTAGCGCTGTTCTTCGATGTACCACGGGCCCTGTTTGCCTGCCGTGTCGTAGGCGCGATTGACGGGGCCATACGCGCCCGATGGGTTGAGATCGGTTGAGGCTTTCAGGGGTTTGAGATAGGCACTGGACTTCATCAATGAACCGGTCTCGAAGGCAAAATCCCCAGCGATACCAGGCTTCCAAGCTTCTGCGGATTGTGCGAACACCGTGTCTAATCGCCCGCCAAGGCTAGCGTAGAGCACAACACTGACCATCAACACTTTATGTACTGACATGCTGGTTACCTCCCTCGGTTGATCTGGCTTTCTTCTTACGACAGATGTTGCTCGAGCTTGCTGAGGCTGAAGACGAAACTACTGATCCGCGCGTGTTCGAGTGAACGAAATCGAGCCAAGAATCCCGTATCGGACATAGACCAGCCTTGAGCGCGGGCGACGCGAATCAATAAGAGTTCAAACGCCGCACTTGAGATGACGGCTCGTGCCGCTAAGTTCCCAAGTACGACGCTGACGCCCAAACGAGCGCATCTGGTAATGAGAATTCACTGGTTTCAGGGTGAAGATTCTCGAGGTGCATTTCCGTACATGTGTATGTTCGTCAATCGTCTCTGATTCGATTCTTCAGGGCGCTTCGATCACCATTTCGAGGCTTCAATCCAGTGTGGCTCGAGCCAGTCTCTTCACGCCCTCCCGAATCTGGTCCAAACTGGGCGTGGCGAACGACAAGCGTAAGTAATTGCCGCGTTTCGCATCCGGGAAGAAGGTCACGCCCGGCACGAAGATCACGCCCTCGTCCACGGCGCGTTTCACCATCTGCATCGTGTCCACGCCCTCCGCCATCTTGGCCCAGAGGAACATGCCGCCCTGCGGCGTGTTGAATTCCAGCACGCCCTCAGGGAAGCTCGAGGTGATCGCGTCCATCATCGTGTCCGCCTTCAAGCCGTAGGTCTCGCGGATGCGCGGCAGGGCCGCCTCGAGCCTGCCGGTTTCCAGATAGCACGCGGCGATGTGTTGGTTAAACGTGCTGGTGTGTAAGTCTGCCGCCTGCTTGACGATTGTTAGCGGTTGCACCAAGCCTTCCGGGGCGATCATCCAGCCGAGGCGCAAACCCGGCGCGACGAACTTACTGAGCGTGCTCATGTACAGCACCCAGGGACGTTGCGATTCGTCCGCCAGCGAGATGATCGGCAGCAGGAACTCACCGGAGAAGCGCAGTTCAGAGTACGGGTCATCCTCGAGCAAGAGAATCTGTTCGCGGGCAGCCAGCTCTAAAAGCTTGTGACGGCGTTCCAGGCTGAGCGTCGCGCCGGACGGATTGCCGAAGGTCGCCACGGTGTAGATAAACTTCGGGCGTTTCCCCTCGGCTTTCAGGGCGACGATCGCCTCCTCCAAAGAGTCCAGGTTCAAGCCGTCCGCGTCGCTTTCCACACCGCGCAGTTCCGCCTGATACAACTCGAAGACCTGCACGGCCGCCAGGTACGCCGGGCGTTCTACCAGCACCACATCGCCCGGATCAATCATGATCTTGGCGATCAGATCAATCCCTTGCTGGGAACCGGTCGTGACGATCAGGTTTTCTGTGTGAATATCCTGCACGCCACGGTGCGCCATGACCGCAGCGATCTGCTCTTTGAAGACTTGCACACCATCCGTCGGACCGTATTGCAGCGCCCCGCTCGAGTTGCGCGTCATAGCGGAGTCGGTCGCCAAGCGCACGCCTTCCACATCAAAAAGTTGCGGATCGGGCAGACCGCCCGCGAAGGAGATGATGTCCTTTCGCACCGCGACCTTGAGGATTTCTCTCACGAAGGACGGTTTAGCGGATGCCATTCGGGATGCGAGCGGATACATTGAACGATCATACGGTTCAGCGCCCCGGCTCACAAGAGTGATGGAACGGTCTGGCTCGAGGCGGGCTGGGTTGTCAATCTGGAGCTGTGATCGGAACACCTTGAACGAGTCGGCGTGGAACCTCACCGGAGCGAGTACGCCCACAGGATCAGCCCACCCTGCAACGGCAGGCGCAGCCAGAGCAGCCAAGCGGGGAGGCTCGGATAGGTAGCGGCGTTCAGCGCCATGTGCAGGTTGGCGGGGAAGACGAGCACGAAGGTGGCGACTAACGCCCAGGCTCCGAGGGTTCTCGTGGCGGGGATCAGCAAGAGCAGCCCGGACACGGCTTCCATCGCGCCCGAAACCAGGACCAGCTCGAGCGGGAACGGCAGGTACGGCGGCATGATCGCGGTGTAAAAGCGTGGGTTGAGAAAGTGGTTCACGCCCGCCAGGATCATCAGCCCGCCGAGCGTCCATAGGGAGACGGTTTGTAACACGCTCCAAACTATAAAGCCTCAACCGGCAGCCTACGGTTTAGGTTTTCAATCGCTCGCCCGATCAATCGAATTTGCCAGACTGAATCAGCTCGTGGATGTGTTTGCACGGCCCCCAGACGCCCACGGAGAGGTTGGACAGCATGACCAGGGTCAGGTTCCGGGCAGGGTAGTGACGCAACCACGCGCTGGTGCCAGCATTGATCCCCTCCTTGCCGTAAAACATCAGTTCGCCGTCTGGCTCGGTGTGAAACTCGAGCGCAAAGCCGTTGTGGATCGCGCAAATTTCGTTTTGTCTGGCCAGCACCCGAGGCTCAAACATGGCGGCTGTGTTCGTCGGAGAGAGCAATTTTCCAGAACGCAAGGCTGTCATGAACGCGGTTAGATCTCGAGCGGTCACGTGTGCCCCGCCATCGGGCGATCCGATCGGCGGATACGAGTAGATGTTCTTTTTCCAGCCGCGTTCGGGGCTGGCGTCGTCCAGTACCGGGTCGTAGCCTTCTGCCAGTTGCTCGGTGGCTCGGTCCATGCGAAAAAACCCAGAGTGATCCATCTGTGCCGGTTGAAATATCTGCTCTTCAACGTATTCGCGGTAGCTTCGTCCTGTGGCCCGCTCGAGCATTAATCCGAGGAGTACAAAGGCGCAATTGTTGTAGCGCACCCCGCTACCGGGAGCAAAGTTGGCCGGTTTGAAAACAAATTGCGGCAGGAAATCGCGGGTTTCCAGAACGCTGTAATTTGGTTTGTCTCGCCACACGTCTTCATACTCTTCGCCCGCCTCCTCGTCGGCATCGTCTGCGATACCAGAGGTGTGCGTCAGGCAGTGGAGGACGGTGACCTCTGGTGAAATCTGGGTGTCGCTGAGGTCCAGGTAGGCTGTGACGCGGGTCTGCAATGAAAATTCTTGGCGTTCGACGCATTGCAGTACGGCGATAGCGGTGAAGAGTTTGGTGATCGAGGCCGTATCGAAACGCACATCCAAGGTGTTGGGTATCTTCCACCCTCGATGCGCAAACCCGTAGGCCCCCGAGAACAGCTCGTGGTCGTCCCTGGTGAGCAGGACCACACCGGAGTAGGTGTCCTGACGCTCAAAGTCCTGAAAATACCCGTGCAGACCGTTCGTGTCCATGAGCCGCCAGTATGGGCTGAGGGTATTGCTGGGCGCATCCACAAAATGGCCTAGCTGAAACTTCTCTTTGTGCGCTTCTCCCTGCGAGCCGAGCCAGTGTGACCGAGGCGTGAAGGTGATAACCTCTGCCATCTCAACAATAGGGTCAGAGGAGGCGGTATGAGGGTCGCAGTGGTGACGGATTCGACTTCGGATATCAACGCTGAAATGGCGGGACGGCTGGGCGTCACGGTCGTGCCGCTCTACGTGAACTTTCGCGGGCAGGTTTTGAAGGACGGCGTGGAGATTCACACTTCGGACATCTTCGCGGGCGTCAAGGGCGGCGCGGGGATGCCCAGCACCAGCCAGCCGACGCCCGCCGATTTCGGCATGGCCTATCAGCGTCTCCTGGAAACCCACGATCACGTGCTGAGCATTCACCTGTCTTCCAAACTCTCTGGAACCTACGCCTCGAGCGAGCTGGCGGGACGGGATTTTGCTGGGCGGGTCACATCGTTCGACACTGAGGTGGCGAGCGGAGCGCAAGCCATGATGGTGGAACGGGCCAAGCGGCTGCTGGACGCGGGAGGCAGTTTAGAAGATGTCCTGAAGGTTTTGGAGCGCGCCAGAACCGTCAGCGACCTGCGGTTCAGCGTGGCCAGCCTGGATTTCTTGAAGAAGAACGGTCGCATCGGCGGGGCGCAGGCGCTGATCGGTGGGCTGCTCGGGATCAAACCGATTCTGCACCTTGCGGACGGCAAGGTCGAGGCGGCCGGGCGCGAGCGCGGTCCCAGAGCGGCCTTGGAGAACTGCATCAAGCACCTGCGCGAGTACAAGGCCAAGCACGGCGACGTGCGCGCCTCGTACATTTACACCGAGAAACCCGAGGATGTCGAAGCGCTCCGGCTGGCGGGTGGGGAGATGGGCGTCGCGGAGTTCGCGGTGCAGCAAACCGGGGCCGTCGTGGCCAGCCACGTCGGACCGGGAACCTACGGTGTGCTGAGCGAACCCGTGCAGATCTGAACCTGTCTCACCAGTCGAATCCGTTCGCCCGGAGCACCAGCCGCTCGAGACTTCGGGCGAGCCTGGTGTGGGGCAGGGCGTTGTTAGAAAGCGGTCGCACCAGAATCGGGTACGCCCCGACCAGGTTGGCTCCGAGGACATCGCTGAAGACCTGATCGCCGATCATGGCCACTTGGCTCGGGAGTAGGTTCATCTCCTTGATGGCGGTACGAAAGGCGGCCGGGAAGGGTTTCCCGGCGGTGCGGCCACTGCCGACCGCTGGCACCTCTAGAGCCTGACTGAACCGGGCGATTCGGTCCGGCAACGCGTTGCTGACCAGTCGCAGTTCAATGCCCGCCGCTCGGAGCGGCTCGAGCCAGACGCGCAGCGCCTCGGGGTCTCCGGCTTCCTTGTGCGGTACGAGCGTGTTGTCAATGTCCAGCATCAGCCCACGCAAGCCTCGAGCCTGCAAGAACTCTGGGGTGACGAGTTCCAGACGCGCTAGGACTTCGCGGGGCAACAGGAGGCGCATGGCGAGACTTGTTGTATCACGCCGCCGGTTTCCCTTACATGCGACGAGAACCGTGTGCGGATCGAATCAGTAACGTTGCCAAGATGACTAGCCCGAAAAAGCCTTCACAGCACATAGCTCGAGCTGATAGGAGTAGACCAACCAACAAGACGCTACGGTTATTCCAACCCATTACCTTTCGGTTTTGGCGATCACGCTCCACATCCGCCCGGTCTGCCCATGATCGCGGCGATGCGAGAAAAACGCCTCGTCGGTGCTGGACTGGGCTGAGGCCCAGATCTGATCTTCGGACACGCCCGCCTCTGAAAGTACCCAGGTGTTGGCGCGCCTCAAATTGACAAAGAACTGCTCGATGCCGCTGCGACTCGGGCCGCCCGGCCGCTCGAGATAGGCGCTCTCCGGGAAACCCGCGCCCGCGAAGCGCGCCAGCACGTCCGCGCCGACCGCGTACTGCGCCCCGCTGATACCAGGTCCCAGAGCGGCCCGAATCCGTTCCGGGCGTGCGCCTTGGGCTAGCATGGCTTCTACAACATTGGCCAGAATCTGTCCGGCCGTGCCGCGCCAGCCGCAGTGGGCGGCGGCGATCACCCCGGCTGTCGCGTCCTCCAACAGCACCGGGTAGCAGTCGGCGCTCTCGATCACCAGGGCCACACCGTGAAGTTTTGTTACCATTCCGTCCGCCATCGGCAGGCGCTCCGGGTCGCTATCGCGGGTCACGGTCACGACCTCGCTCGAGTGGACTTGGCGCAGCCGAGCCAAGCGCAGATCCTGGATTCCCAAGGCTTGCAGCGCCCGCAGGCGGTTCTCTTGCACAGCCGTTTCTTCGTCACCGACGTTCTGCGACAGGTTGAGCGCAGCGTACACGCCCTGACTGACCCCGCCGAGACGATCACTGAAGCCGTGGCGGGCGGTCAGGTTCGGTGCGTGCGACCACATGGACGGCTGCCTTTCTCCTGCGAGTTCTTCTGCAAGCTCGTCTGGCGTTGACACGCCCAGCCGTGGTTCAATGGGATTCGTCCAGAAATAAAGGGTTGGCTATTGAGAAGAGGAGGCACGTGACCCTGTTTTTAGCATCGCTCGAGCCGCCACGGTGTCCGCTGAGTCACACTGCTGACTCCCAACAGACCCTGTGTGGCGTTATTTTCCCCACCTCGAGCCGTGCATGTTTTCCACACGGGCCGCCGGAAGCGTCTGCTAAACTTCCCTGGATTGTGACTCAATACGCGAATATGAAGCTCGGGGGAACGAGATGATGGAACCACAGATTTCGCCGCTGGCGAGACGGCTCGCAGAGGAAAACTCGATTGACTGGCGTGTCATCAACGGCACTGGACCGGAGGGACGCGTGATTGAACGCGACATCCTGACGTACCTGGCCAGGATCATGTCCGGCGAAATTGATCCGCCCAGCCTGCCCGATGCCAGCGAGCAACCACCGTCTCACGGCATGACGATGCCCGACCTGGGAAGCGTCAGCAACTTGGCGGCGGCCAGTGCTGGCATGGCGAAGGAAGGGATAGATCTGAGCAGTCTGCTCAACCCGAGCGGCGACAGCTCGAGCCAGAGCAGTCTTAGCCAGCCCAGTGTTGACCAGCGCACTGTCACCCAGAGCACTGTCACCCAGAGCAGCCCAAATCAGCATTTCGCCCCGGCAGCCAACCCGGATCTGGTACCACCGATCCTCGAGACTGGCCTGGCCACCGCGCCGCTCAGCTTCGGTGAACCGGTGATGGAAGCGACGCCCGTCCAAGCTGACGCGCCGTCGTCGCTGGATCAGATTTCCTTCGGCGACGCGCCCGCTTTCGAGGCGGCCCCAGCTTTCAAAGCGACGCCCGCGTTCGAGCTTCCAGCAGTTCCCGCTTTCGAGCTGGCCGACGCGACCCTCGAGACGCCCAGCCCCGTCCTCGAGTCGGCTCCCAGCCACGACGATTTCATCAGCCTGTCGCCTGACCTCGAGACGGCAACGCCGTCATTCGAGACTCCCACCCCAGAAGTTGCGGCCGTTCCAATGGCCGCGTCCGCCCACAACGATTCCTGGTCCTTCCCGCCGCCGCTCAGCGTGGCTGACTCTGGCGTGGAGTTCGAGATTGACATTGACAGCTTCGACGACCTGCCAGACGCACCACCCGCGATCCACACGCCGAGCCTGGGAGACAGCGAACCGATCAGCGCCGTCTCAGATGTAACCGCCCTCAGCAGCCTCGAGGAAGACCTCGTGTTGGACGTGCCGAGCGACTTTGAACAGGCCGCTGCAACCGATTCGGTGATGCTCGAGGATGGCGGTTTGCACGACGACTTGGTGATCGGTGAGTTCGCACCCGTCGCTCAGCCTGAACCTGCGATCCAGACCTCTGACGATTTCGAGCTTGATCTGGATGAGCCTTTGGCCGCCAGCGTTTCCCCCTCGGACACGGCCTTACCAGAGGACATCTTCGCCCTCGAGCCAGTTCCCAGCACGCCCGATCCAATGCCCGCCGCCGCGCTTGACCTCCCGGATTTCGAGCTGAACCCGCCCGCGCCCACTTTTGATATCGCCGCGCCGCTCGCCGCCACGGCCGCCGTGGTTGCCCCGGTGGCTGCCTTTAACCTGATGGACTCGAGTGATGCGGTGATAGAACCCGCTCACCTCGAGCCGGTGGCGATCGAAGCGCCTCAGGCTGAACCAGCCATGCAGCATCAACCGGAAGCTGCCAGTGCGCCAGTGGTTAGTGCGCCCGCAGCGGTTGACAGCTCACCAACGCCTGCCAGCCAACCCGTTCAGACCGAACCCGTTCCTACGCCCGCCTCGAGCCAGCCAGCCGCTCATCAAACCGTCTCCGGCGGCTTCTACCAGGGCTTCGCGGTCCGCCGTCACTTCGACGCGAGCGCCCTAACCGTCATGCGCGACCAGCTCTCCAAGGTCCTGAACGGGCGCGAGATTCCGCTGGAAGTCTTCCTGGCTCGAGCCGCGCAACATCACCTGGGTGCGCTCGGGGTCACCGATCGGGTCACGCTGGCGCGGCTCGGAGATCACCTGGAAGCGATGAACGCGCCCGCCCTGCACCACAGCTTCCTCGAGGCCCTGCAAAGCGCCGCCCGCGCCACGCCCGGCGCGGCTGAGGGTCTGATGGTCCTGGACGCGTCACACCTCGGGGCGGACGATCTGGTCCTTCCAGCAGGGCAGCCGCTGTTGACCCTGAACGTCAAGGGCGAGTACGGTCACCTGTCCCTGGCGGGCGACCTGCCTGCGACTCGAGCGGCCGAGTTCCTGGGCAAGGTCGCCGAAGCCTTGGAGGTTCCGGTCAGTCTGGTGATCTGAGCGATTTTGTCTTCGCTCGTAAAACGGGTTACACTTGGTCACGGCGCTCACAGCGCCGTGATTTTTTTATCGCGGCGAGCCTCACAGTTGGGCGCACACCTCACAGCTAGCCTTAGTGCGCTAGCGGCCAGGAGCTTCTTCGATGCCAGGGATTGCGATTATCGGCGCACAGTGGGGGGACGAGGGCAAGGGTAAAGTCACGGATTTTCTCGCACCAGAGGCGCATTTCGTCGTGCGTTACTCCGGCGGGGCCAACGCGGGTCACACGATTGTGCTGCCGGACGTGACCTTCAAATTGAACCTCTTTCCGGCCGGGGCCGTGCGCCCCGGCGTCAAGATCGTCCTCGGGGACGGCATGGTGATTGACCCGATGAAATTTCAGGAGGAACTGGCGTACCTGAAAAATCACGATTTGAACCCGGAGGTCTATATTTCCGACCGGGCGCACTTGGTTCTGCCGCACCACAAGCACGTGGATGGCAAGAACGACTTCGTGGGCACGACCGGGCGCGGCATCGGGCCCGCCTACGCCGACCGGGCCCGCCGCGTCGGGATTCGCAGCGGCGACCTGGCGGACGATGCCACCTTGCGCGAACGCCTGGAACGCCTGCTCGAGGCCAAACCCAACAGCACCGCCGGGGTCGGCTGGACATCTGTAGAAGCCGCCCTGCCGCACATGTTGCAGGCCAGAGAGATCATCCAGCCCTACGTGCGCGACACCGGGACGATGCTCCGCGAGGCGCTCGGGCAGGGTCAGAACGTCCTCTTCGAGGGCGCACAAGCCACGCTCCTGGACCTCAACTACGGAACCTACCCCTTCGTGACCTCGAGCCACCCGACGGTCGGCGGCATCCTGGTCGGCACGGGCGTCAACCACAAGCACATCAACAAGGTCTACGGCGTCGCCAAGGCGTTCACCTCTCGTGTTGGACACGGCCCGTTTCCGACCGAGGTCTTTGGCGAGTTGGAGCATCGTCTGCGCGGAGAGCGTGACGCGCCGGGGGCGGAGTACGGCACGACCACCGGGCGGCCGCGCCGCGTCGGTTGGTTCGATACGAAACTCGTGCGATACGCCGTCGAAGTCAACGGCTTCGACGGCTTGGCCCTGACCAAACTGGATTTCCTGTCCGGTTTTGAAACCGTGAAACTCGGCGTGGATCACGATGAGCACGGCGCGGCGATTTTGGAGGAAATGCCCGGCTGGGGACACTTGGACGGGATCGAGCGCCGCGAGGATTTGCCAAAAGAGGTGCTGCATTACATCGCCCGTATCGAAGAGCTGGTCGGTTGTCCGATCGTGATTTTCGGAACCGGGCAGTCCAGGGCGGAAACCTTCGGGCAGGTCAGTTGGACTTGAGGGAATAGGGGTGCTCGAGATGGCTGATCTTTCGTTCTGACCGTGCGTCACTCGAGGAAGCTGCTCTGCGTGTGATTGGGAATGCTCGAGATGCGACGAACCCAGCAGCGCAAGCCCCCTGCTGGTTGCCGTGACCAGACCAGAATCGGGCGGCTGGAGAAAGCCGAAGACAAGCCCGGTCATGCTCAAAGTGGCGAGAAGTGCAATCACCTCGAGCATGGAAAAGCGGGGCGTCACCAGGACGCCCCGCTTTTCCATGCTTGAGTATTCAATCTGAAGCTTTAGCTGATTGCCTCAATCGCTATGTCCTCGTCCAGAAACCAGAGCGGGAAGGCTGACGACCGGCTTTAGCAGGTCGGTGAAATTATCTCTGGCGCTCAGCGTCTGAGATTGCAGCGTGATCGTGCAGCCGGAACCGGTTTTCTCGGGATCGCCATCGCCAAAGCCTTCCAGTCCAACCCCGGTGATCGTGTCGCCCTGAATCCCGGATTTCGTGACGGAACAGCCGTAGTAATCCTTGTCACCGTCCAGCCAGAGCACGTTCGTGTCGTCGTTTTTGAAATACTGGAAGTAACTGACCCTGGCGTCCGTACCCGAAGCCCGACCGATCGGATTTCCCTTATCGCTCAGTTGCGTGAAGGTCACGGTCCACTTCCCGGTCGCGGTCAGATTAATCCCCCAGGTCTGACCGACCTTGCTGAGCGTGGGCCAGTTCAGGGACGAATTGCTGCCCGTCCCCGAGCCTGTTCCGCTCGAGCCAGTGCCCTGGGGGGAACTCGTGCCTTGATTTGTAGTTGTGCCTGTGTTTTGAGCCGTTCCCTGGGTCGAGCCGCTCAGCAGCGTCGCCGTGCAAGCGCGGTTCTGATTCTGGGTGTCCTGCGATCCCTTGGGTTGCAACAGCGTTTGACCGCCCGTAAAGCTGGCCCCGCTCGCTACGACCGAGGCTGGGAACACGCAGAAGTACGAGCCTTCATTGCCACCGAACTGGAAAACCTTGCTGCCGTTCTGCAAACTGAAGGCGAAGGATTTGGTACTCGAGCCACCCTGGGTTGCCGTGCCTTGCGGGTCGCCATCACTGTCCAGGGAAGTAAAGTTCAGCGTCCACGGGGTCAATCCGGTTACGTTGACCTGCCAGGTCTGGCCCGGCTTGGGTGGCCAGCTCGCGGTGAGCGGGGACGGGGCGGGCGGAGCCGGATTTGGGGCTGGGTTCGGTGCGGGCAGCGGGCTGGGACCGACCTGTGTCACCAGGGTACGAACTTCGCAGGGACGGTTGAGATTCTGAAATTGACCCGTGGCGGTCGCACGGTAAAAGGTTTGACCGACCAGCGCCCCGTTTTGCAGGCTGGCGCGACCGGTAAACAGGCAGGAGTACAACTGCGTGCCATCGGTCAAGTCCAGTTCAGAGCTGTCCACATCGGAGCGGTTGAAAAACGAAGCTTGCAAATTCGGGCCGCCCTGGGTGGGTACAGCCTGCCCCGTGTACGCTGTGCCGTTCTGTGCGCTGAGCGATACGTTCCAGGAGTTCGTGCCTTGCACGCTGACCTGGTACGACTGCCCAATCCCGAGTTGCGGTGGCCAACTCAGCGTCGAGCCTGGCGTCGGCGGGACAGGGGTTGGTGGGACTGGCGCAGGCGGCGTCGGTGGCGGTGGTGCGGGTGGTGGTGGCGTGGGCGGTTGCGGCGCAGCCGTTTGCAAGCTCACCGTGCAAGCTGATTTCAGATCCTCGATTTTTCCAGCGTTGTCCCGGATGGATTTGCCGCGAATCAGGTTGCCCTGCGGGCCCTGGCGGTCGAACAGGCAACCGGCGGAATCGGTCTGTGACAGGTCAAGCCAGAAAACGCCCAGATCGCCGTCCTGAACGTACTCGAAATACCCGATTCTAGCGTCGGGGCCGCTCGTGGATTGCCCGATTGGTGAACCCTGACTGCTGGTCTGCGTGAACCGCACCGTCCAAGTTCCAACGCCTTGCAGGTTCGCCGTCCAGGTCTGACCTACAGTCCCGCGCACGGGCCAACCCAGTTGCGCGGTCGCCGCGCCCGTCAATGCCAGAACACTCAAGCCCACCAAAGCTAACCGTCGCATCTGTACCTCCCCTTGTTCCGGCGCTGCCAAGACTCGAGCGCCAGTGATGCTGGCTATTGTGACATCCCGTCGTTACATTTTCCGTGACAGGAGAAAGCTGAGCCGACCCAGATGGGGTGCGGTTGCCTCGCGTCAGATGAGTTTGTTCTCGAGTGTCCCGGATTGCGACGGCTCGAGGGCGGCTCGTTTGTAACCCAGCGTTCAACCGGGCCGGGTTCAGGGTTTCAGGTCGTGCAGGCGACTCAGCAGCATTGCCCCGGAACCGTAGCGGTCGTGCAGGTGTTCCACCTTGTTGTCGTCCATCTCTGAGAGCGCCAGTTGGTCGCTCTGGTACAACCCCACGAAGGCTGCAACGATTCTCGAGTCGAACCGGGTTCCGCTGTCGTTTTGAATCAGTTGCAGCGCCTCCTCGGGCGGCATCGGGTCGCGGTACGGGCGCTTTGAGGTCAAGGCTTCAAACACGTCTAACACAGTAAGGATTCGTCCCTCCAGGGGAATCTGATCGCCGCTGACACCCTTCGGGTAACCCAGGCCGTCCCAGCGTTCGTGGTGTGCGCCGACGATATCGGCGATCGGTTTGAACTCGAGGCTGGCCTGCATCAGAATCCGGTGCCCAATCTCTACGTGGCGCTGCACCTCGAGACGCTGTTCTTCACTGAGCGGTCCGGGCTGGTTGAGGATGCGTTCGGGTACCCCGATCTTCCCAAGGTCGTGCAGCACGGCAGCCCAATACAGCGTTTCTAGGTCCATGCCGCTCACCCCGAGCGCCTTCCCCATCTGAATCGCGTTGTAGGCGACGCGTTCGGAGTGATCGGCGGTTTTGTCGTCGCGCTCCGCGATCACACCGACCAGTGAGCGCAGAATCCGTCCGTAGGTCAAAGAAAGCTCTTCAGCCACGACTTGCACCACCCGCAGACGCTGCTTTAGCAACCCGCCGACGAAGCCCGCCGCCAGTCCTTGCAGCGCCAGAAACGACAGTCGGATCACCCAGCCCACGAGCGGTTGCGGCAGATTGGTGTCCACGTTGAGCGGCATAATCGGGCCGAGCAGCAACCCGGCGAACAAGCCAAACATCAATCCACCCGTGACGCCAAAAAGCAACCCGGAGATGGCCACGGGAATGTACATGAATTGTAGGTACACGAATTGCGTACCACCCGTGAGATACACCATTGCCGCGATACCCATCTCCACCAACGCGACGAACAGGGCCACGATGCCCGTGTCGCGGCGCTTTCCGAACAGCCGATCAGACAACGTCAGCAAGCGCCGCGTCGGGGTCATGGAAGGAGAGGGCTGGCGGGTCAAAGCACCAACATTGTAAACCATTCAACGATTGGGGGACGCGGGAATTGGGCACTCTCTGGATCGGTGATCTCAAACTCCTGAGTTCGGCATTGTCGGGTGAACGTCTCGAGTAATGTCGGTTTAACGGTCGCTAGCCGAATCGTGAGGTTACCAGTAGGGCGGGGATTCTCAACTCCTCGAGCCACAGCTTGAAATCGCGTTGACCGCGCTGGAATAACAGGGGCCGTCGTTCGCGCCGCCCGAGCTTCTTGCGGCCTCTGAACGCCTCGGGTACGTCGTCCGGCTCGAGATCCGGCACGAGCGCCCAGTTGGTGTTCATCGGCTGGAAGTTCTTGGTTTCGGCGGTCGCCAGGAAACGCACCAACCCGCCGAGCATGGACGTGGGCGGTGGCACACTTACCTCTTGCCCGAGCGCGACCCGAGCGGCGTTGACCCCGGCCAGCCAACCGGTCGCGGCGCTCTCCAAGTAGCCTTCCGTGCCCGCCAACACGCCCGCCGTGAAAAGCTGCGGGTGCGCCCGAAACCGCAGGCTCGAGTCCAACAGTTTCGGGGCGCACAGGTAGGTGTTGCGGTGCATCACGCCGTAGCGGGCGATCTCTGCCTTCTCCAAACCGGGAATCAGTCGCACGACCTCCTTCTGATCGCCCCACTTCAGCCCCGTCTGAAACCCGACCAGACTCCACAGGCGTCCCTCGCGGTCCTCCTGACGCAGTTGCGCCACGGCGTAGGCCTCGCGGCCGGTGCGTGGATCGGGCAGGCCCTTGGGTTTCATCGGACCGAAACGCGGGGTGTCCACACCGCGCCGCGCGATTTCCTCGATTGGCATACAACCCTCGAAGAACTCGAGCGCCTCCCAGTCGTGCGGCGTGTGCCCCCGGGCAGTTTCCAGACGCTCGTAGAACGCGGCGTATTGATCGCGGTCAAACGGGCAGTTCAAGTAATCGGCTTCCTGCCCGTAGCGCCCGGCGCGAAAGGCAACCTCCAGGTTAATGCTGTCCAGCTCGATCACCGGCGCGGCCGCGTCGTAAAAGCTCAACCGCTCCCCGCCCGCGAAGCGTTCTAGAATATCCGTTGCCAGCGCGTCCGAGGTCAGCGGACCGGAGGCGATCACTGTTACCACACCATCTGGAACTCTGGTCAACTCCTCGCGCTGAAAGCTGATGTTCGGGTGATCCTCCAGCATCTGGGTGATCTGGGCACTGAAGCCTTCGCGTTCGACCGCGAGGGCCGCGCCCGCCGGGATGCGGTTGTCCTCGGCGGCCCGCATGACTGGGACGCCCGCCAGCCGCAATTCCGCCTGCAACATCCCCTTGGCGTTGGTCTCCCCCTCACCGCCAAGGCTGTTGCTGCACACCAGTTCCGACGCGCCCTGCCCCCGGTGCGCGGGCGTCATCTTGTGGGGACGCATTTCAAACAGCCGGACCCGCACGCCCAGATTCGCCGCCGCCAGCGCCGCCTGCGATCCCGCCAGTCCCGCCCCGATCACGACAACTTCGTTCACAGAGGGAGCCTACCGCGAATACAGATTTTTCTCGAGGCTGCCGAAGACAAACGGCTCAGCGCCCGCTTCTGAGAATTGTTAGATTTAGAAGTTGGTTGAACCCTGCGTGTTGTACGTCAGCGTGCCGGTGTTGCAGCCGGTATAGCTGACTTGCAGGAAGTTTCCGGCGCTACCGTCGTCGAACTTGACCGTGCCGCTGACCGGACCCGCCGAGCAGGCGGCGGTGTAGGTCAGATTGGTTATCGTCAAATTCAGGGCGAAGGTTTCGCTTTTGTCGTCGGTGAAATTGAGCTGGCCACCAAGATTGATCACACCCGCGTCGAAGTTGTCCGGGTTGCCGTCGGCCGTGGCAGTGTAGTTACCGGAGATGTTCAAGCCCATCTTCCAGGTCTTATCCACGGTCGCCGTGCCGTCCTTGTAATTGCTGAGAGAGGTGTCAAACTTGTACCCGAGGGTGTAAGAACTGCTCGTGGCCGTCAGGCTGACATCCCAGTTGGTGTTGCTGGAGAGGAAGGGATCACCGACGGCGCTGCCATTCCTCTTTTTGTAGACCAGGCTAAGGTTCGTGGCTTTCGTGCTGAAGCCGCTCTTCGGGTCGTTGTCGTTGGCGTCGTTGGCGGTCACGCTGCCGTTCTTGGTCAGGTAGAACAACAGGTAATCCACCGTGCAATCGGCGAAGGTGGTGTTCAGACTCACCGGAATACCGTCGTTGTCATTGTCTGCGAGATCGCCCGCCACCTTGCAACTTCCAGTTGGGCCCGCTTGCGGCCGCACACCAGCGCTCGAGCCGCCGACCTTGCCGCGTTCGCGGATGCCGTTGACCATCGCCGACATAGCACCGGGCGCGACGAGCTTCAACCCGTCGGCGGTCTGCTGTGTCATGGGCTTGCTGCCCGGCGCGGGCGTGGTGTTACAGGCTGCCAGCAAAGCCAGTCCAGCCATACTTAAAAACAGAATCCGTTTCATACGCGTGCCTCCTCAAAAATTCGCTCGAGCCTGCGGCTTTGAGCGATTCACCTTCGTGGCCGATTGTGATGGTAAACCTGGTACAAATGGTACGCGCCGACTCCACCAGCCCCTTAAGCGATTTCTCGAGCGACACTCATGAGGGTGAACGCTCCACGCCGGACCATCGGGTTCTGACCGGTGAAGCCGCCGCTCTGATCGCGGACCCGCTCCGGGCCGTTTTCCTCTACCCGTTTATCGGGCGTGAACGAACCGCCTCTGAGGTCGCGGCCGAATTCGGTTGGAAACTCAGCCGCCTGCTGTACCAGATCAAACGCCTGTGCAGTTTTGAGCTGCTGCAAATTACCCGCATTGAAACTCGAGGCGGGTCCCCGATTAAGTGGTATCGGGCCACCGCCAACGCCTTTTTCGTGCCGCTCGAGGCCACCGATCAAGAGTCCATCGAGGCGCTGCTCAACCGTTGGGTGCTGTCACTGAACGACGTGTACCTGCGCAGTTTCGCCAAGGCTTTGAGTGGGCACGCCGAACACTGGGGGATCCGCATCAGCCGCTCCGCCGACGGGCGGCTCCGGATTATTCCGGCGGTTGACCCCAGCCAAGACTGGAATTTCTTCGCTCCGGACAGTCCGGTGCTCATGGAAGGCTGGTACACCGACCTTTGGATGGACCTCCCCGATGCCAAACGGTTTCAACTCGAGTTGGCAGGGTTGTACCTGCGCTACCGAGAGCTGGGCGGCGCACAACGCTACATCGTGCGCGTGGCGCTGGCCCCCATGGCGGACGCGCAGGAACTGCCGCCCGAGTGGTGAAGCAAACCCTCTCTAGCACGCTTTTCTCACGCGGCGGGATTCCAGAGCAGGTCTCGAGCTGAACGGATGGAGGTCTGCCGACTCGAGGATTAACGGTTGTGTGGCGCGTTGAGCCGGTTTGGCTACCCCTCGAGTGTTTCCCGACCGCTTTCTGCTTTCTCTATTCTCCCTTGAACCGTCAATTCAAGCATCACTGGCTGGCGTTGCCCGCTTCCCCGCTCAAGGCCCGAACCATCCACTCACACCACGCCTGGTACTCGCGCTCGAACCCAATGCCGCGCCGCAGGGCCGCGTGAATCCCGAACCACGGCGAATCGGGTTGCCACATGGCTGGCCCGGCTCTTTTCTCTAGCGAGGCCAGTTTCGTTTCAAACGTCAGCGCGTGCGCGGCATGCGCGGCGGCGTGATCGCGCATCGTTTGCACTGCCGCCGCCGGATCGCTCAGCCAGATCGAATAGGCTTTCAACACCAACTCGTCGCGTTTCTTCGGTACCTCCAGCGGAGCCTCGAGCCAGCTTTTCAGCGCCGTGCGTCCGCGTTCGGTCAGCCCGTAAACCTTTTTGTCAGGGCGGTCGCTCTGTTCCACGACCGTGTGCGATACCAGTCCCGCCGCCTCGAGTCGCGCCAGCTCCGGGTAAATCTGGCTGTGGTGGGCGTGCCAGAAGAAGCCCACGGGTTCTTTCAGCCCGGCCGCAAGGTCGTAACCCGATTTCTCACCTCGAGCCAGCAAGCCCAGCAGCGCGTAACCGAGCACGTTGGTGGTGGCGCGTCGCGGCGGCTTCATCTATGCCTATCTTGACATAGGGCACGGCGAGTCTTACAGTGAAACTGCCTATGTAAGTTATTACATATAGACCCGTCTTTGTCATCTGGAGGAACGACCATGACCGCGACCCCCGCCGCCCAGAGCAACGCTCCCACCAATACACCCCCGCTCGAGCCGACTCGCTGGCGTTCGCTGTCGGTCATCCTGATCGCCTCGTTCATGGTCTTGCTGGACACCAGCATCGTCACCAACGGCTTAGCCACAATTCAACAGAGTTTGAGGGCCAGCTACGCCGAGGTGCAGTTTGTACTCACGGCCTACACGGTCGCCTACGGCATCATCCTCATCACCGGCGGGCGGTTAGGCGATCTGTATGGACGCAAGCGGTTATTTGTCCTCGGGCTGGCAGGGTTCACGCTGACCTCGGCGCTGTGCGGATTCGCTTGGTCGCCGCTGAGCCTGATCGTCTTTCGCGTCTTGCAGGGCCTCACGGCCGGATTGATGTTCCCGCAAGTCTCGAGCTTCATCCAAGTCCTGTTCCCGGTGTCGGAGCGACCTCGAGCCTTCGGTTTTCAGGGCGCGATCATCGGGCTGGGCGTCGTCACCGGACCGCTGCTGGGCGGTTTGCTGATAGATGCAAACCTGTTCGGAACACTCTGGCGACCCATTTTTTTGGTCAACGTTCCGGTCGGGTTGGTGGCGCTGGCGCTGGCATGGCGGGTGCTGCCCGAATCGAAATCGGAGCGCGCTCGAGGTGTGGACTGGCTCGGTGTGCTAGTCGTGTCGGTCGCTATGTTCCTGCTGACCTACCCGATCATTCAGGGACGCGCCGAGGGCTGGCCGCTTTGGATTCTGGCGCTGCTGATCCTCAGCCTGCCCGTGCTAGTCGGCTTCGTGCTCTACCAGCGCAACCTGATCGCTCGAGGGGCGGCCCCGCTGGTGCAACTGACGATGTTCGGCGACCGCGCCTTCGCGGTCGGATCGCTGATCACCTTCTTTTTTCAATCGGCGGTGCTGTCGTATTTCGTGGTCATGAGCATCTTCTTGCAGGCGGGTCTGGACTACAGCCCGGCGCGGGCCGCGCTGACCCTGATCGCCTATCAGCTCGCCTTGGCGATCAGTTCGCTGCTCTCGGCGCGACTCGGGCGCAGTCTGGGGCGTAACATCCTGACACTGGGCGCGGTCCTGCTGGCGCTCGGACTGGTGGGCACGCTGCTGACCTTGCGCGCCACGGGGCTGAACTACCAGGGGTACGAGCTGATCCCGGCGCTCGCGGTGAGCGGCTTCGGGTTCGGCTGCTTCGTCGCGCCGCTGCAAAGCGTGATTCTGGCCCGGATCAACCCAGTTTTCGCGGGCAGCGCCTCGGGCGTGCTCTCGACCGTGCAACAGGTTGGAAGTGCGATGGGTGTGGCCCTGATCGGCGTGCTCTTCTTCGGTCAGCTCGCGGGCGGAGCCAACGCCGCCAGCGGCAGTGTTCTGCCACGACTCGAGCAGCGCCTGACGGAGCTGCACCTGCCCGCCAGGGGCGTGAACGCGATCAGCGCGGGCTTCCAGACCTGCTTTCGTGACCGCTCGGCTCAGAACGACCCGAGCGCCGTTCCCGCGAGCTGCCAATCGCGCCCAAGTCAGCTTCCGGCTGCGCTTGCCCAACCCGTCGGTGAGGCAATCTCGAGCGCAGCCACGACCGCCCGGCAGGACAACTTTCTCGAGGCGCTTCTCGTGGCGTTGCGCTTCCAGCTCGTCGTGTACCTGCTTTGTTTTGGACTGGTCTTCCTGCTGCCAAGTTCAGCTAATCAGAGGAGCGCGTCATGACGAGCAAATCAACCGCAGGCAGTCGCCCCCAACACCCAGCGGTGAAACGAGCATTCGAGGCTCGCCGTGCTGCGAAGCCGCCCGCCATTCTGGACGCCGATTGGTTGCGTCAGATTTGCCTCGAGTGCGGGGCGGATGACGTGGGTTTCGTCTCGCTCTCGCGGGCTGAAATAGACGATCAACGGGCTGAGTTGCTGCGGGTATTTCCGCCGACCAAGGCGCTCATCAGCTTCGTCTGTCGCATGAACCGCGAACCCGTGCGGTCTGTGGCGCGCAGTAAAGCCAACAACGAGTTTAAACAGATTCACCACAGCGTAGACCACGTCTCGCACGAGATCGCACGCAGGCTCGAGGATATCGGCGTGCACGCCATGAACGAGCCGATGGCCTTCCCGATGGAAGTGGGTGGCTTTCCCGACAAAATCTGGACGATCTCGCATAAGCCCATCGCGGTTGCGGCGGGCCTCGGGCAGATGGGCATTCACCGCAACGTCATCCACCCTAAATTCGGCAACTTCGTGTTGCTGGGAACGGTGCTGGTGGACCGACCAATTGGCCTCGAGATGCAACCGATTGATTACAACCCGTGCTTCGAGTGTAAGCTCTGCGTCGCCGCCTGTCCGGTTGGCGCGATTGGGGCTGATGGGCATTTTGACTTCAGCGCCTGCACCAACCACAACTACCGCGAGTTTATGGGTGGCTTTAACGACTGGGTGGAGACCGTCGCCGACAGCAAAAACTCGAGCGCCTACCGCGAGCGCTACACGCCCGGCGAGACGGCCAGCGTCTGGCAGAGCCTGAGCATGGGTGCGCAGTACAAGAGCGCGTATTGCATGGCGGTCTGCCCTGCGGGTGACGATGTGATCGGGATGTACCTGGATGACAAGGCCGGTCACGTCCAAGGAGTACTGCGGCCCTTACAAGATAAGGAGGAAACCCTTTACGTCGTCCAGGGTTCTGACGCCGACCAGTACGCGCGAAAACGCTTCCCACACAAGCGCATCAAGACCATCAAGGGCGGTCTGACCCCACAAACCATCAAGGGTTTCGTCGAATTTAGTCCGCATTTTTTTCAGCGCAACAACGCCAAGGGCGTCGAGGCGACCTTTCACTTTCGGTTTACAGGAAAGGAAACTGTCGAGGCCACGTTTCAAATTGCCAATCAGACCCTGACTGTGAAACCAGGGCTTCACGGCACGCCTAGCATCGTCGTAACCGCCGACTCGAGCGCCTTCCTTCAGCTCATTGCCGGGCGACTCAACCCGGTGTTGGCGGTGGTGCGTGGAAAATTGAGGTTAAAAGGCCCGCGCAAGCTGATGGAGGTGTTCCAGAAATGCTTCGCCGTGTAAATAGCTCGAGGGACGATAAGCAACAGCGATAAACAACAGAGTTCGGGTTGGTCGCTTACCAGTTGATTGTGACAAATCGCGGCTGCGGCACGAGCGTGGGGTCATCGAATCGCGCCTTCATCAAACGAAAACTTTCCTCGACCATCAAACCGTAAACCTGCCCGCCTCTGATCCCGCTGTGTCGTGCCTCGGCAGACATGCGCCCATGCGCCGGAATCCGATTCGGATTAGGGATTTGTACCATCTATCGAAAAGGAGCAATTAATGAACAGTCTTCCCACCCGCACTCGAGAACAGACTCGTCTTCACACCCGATACGGTCCCTGGGCAGTCGTGACCGGAGCCTCCGACGGTATTGGCCGCGAGATTGCCATTCGACTCGCCGAATCTGGAATCAACCTGGTACTGGTCGCCCGGCGACGCGAAATCCTCGAGAGGCTCGCGTTAGAACTGAGGCAGTCGCACGGCAGGGAAGTTCAAGTGTTCGCGGCTGACCTCGGCGACCCAGCCTCGGTCGAGGGCTTGAACGCTGCCACACGTGACCTGGACGTAGGCTTGTTCGTCGCATCGGCAGGCTTTGGAACATCCGGTGCGTTTGCCGATTCGAGTCTGAAACGTGAACTCGAGATGGTGGATGTCAACTGTCGCGCGGTCGTGGCGCTTTGCCACAGCTTCGCGCGCCGCATGATCGCGCGCGGGCGCGGCGGAATTGTGTTGATGAGTTCGCTCGTGGCCTTTCAGGGCGTCCCCAATGCCGCGAATTACGCGGCCACGAAGGCGTTCATTCAGACCTTCGCCGAGGGCTTGCACGTGGAACTCGCACCGCACGGCGTGGACGTTCTGGCTTCCGCGCCCGGCCCGGTCGAAAGCGGTTTCAACGCGGCCGCCAACATGCGCTCGAGACAATCGGTTTCCTCCAAGGCGGTAGCGATTGGCACGCTAGCCGCGCTGGGGCGACGGGTCACGGTGCGACCAGGGTTTTTGAGCGCTTTTTTAGAAGCGGCGCTGGCACCGCTCCCACGCTGGGCCCGCGTGAACATCATGGCGCGCGTCATGGGTGGCATGACGTACCATCAGACGCAGAACCCCAGCCCGAAAATGCCCGAGTAAACCTCTCAGAGCGGCGTGAAAACATCCGTTTTTTCGCTGCCACCGCCTCGAGCGCGAACCGGGCGACGTTAACGCTCACAGGGTTTCAGTGACTCGATACTCGAGTGTTCACGCCTTGCCTCGAGCCAAGCAGATGGGACAGGCAGTAGCGAGAAGCCGGTAGCTCACATAGAATCGCCCTACATGGCTGACAATGCGTTGCTGTTTTTCCAGGAAGCCCTCGCCGAGATGGAGGAGCGCCGCAAGAGCATCGAACTTGGCGGCGGTCTCGAGCGGCAGAAAAAGCAACACGAGGGCGGCAAGCTGACCGCCCGAGAACGAATTGATGCCCTCCTGGACGCCGACAGTTTCGTGGAACTGGGTGTTCACGTGGAACACCAGGGGACCGATCTGATGGAGGGCGTAGCAGCACCGGGCGAGGGCGTCGTGACCGGGTTTGGCACGGTCAACGGCCGCAAGGTTTGCGTCTTCAGCCAGGACTTCACGGTGCTGGGCGGTTCCTTGGGCAAGATGAACGCCGGAAAGATCACCAAGGTCATGGACCTGGCCGCCAGGGTCGGTTGTCCGATCATTGGCTTGAACGATAGCGCCGGGGCGCGCATCCAGGAGGGTGTGGACAGTCTGAGCGGTTACGGCGAGATCTTCTATCGCAACGCGATCTACAGCGGTGTCGTGCCGCAGATCAGCGCCATCCTTGGACCGTGCGCTGGCGGCGCGGTCTACAGCCCGGCGCTGACCGATTTCGTGCTGATGGCTCGAGGATCGTCGTACATGTTCATCACCGGACCCGAGGTCATCAAATCCGTGACCCGCGAGGATGTCAGCTTCGAGCAGCTCGGCGGGGCCGACGTTCACAGTCGCCTGTCCGGGGTCTGCCACTTAGAGGGCGACAACGACCGCGATGTTCTGGAAAAAATTAAAACCTTGCTCTCGTACCTGCCGCAAAGTGCCAGGGAGCAACCGCCGGTGCTGACCTCGAGCCGGGACCGCAAAAACCGGAAGACCCCAGAGTTATTAGAGATCATTCACCCCGATCAGAAAAAACCCTACCCGATGCTCGAGGTGATTCACGCCGTGGTGGACGACCGCGTGTTTCTGGAGGTGCAACCGGATTTCGCCAAGAACATGATCTGCGGTTTTGCTCGGCTCGGTGGGCGCTCCGTCGGCATCGTCGCCAACAACCCGCAGCGCATGGCGGGCGTGCTGAACATTGACGCTTCCGATAAGGCGGCGCGCTTCATTCGCACCTGCGACTGTTTCAACCTGCCAGTCGTGACCCTGGTGGACGTGACCGGATTCCTGCCGGGCGTGGCCCAGGAGCATCAGGGCATCATCCGTCACGGCGCGAAGATGCTGTATGCCTACGCTGAAGCCAGCGTCCCAAAGATTACCCTCATCACCCGCAAATCCTACGGCGGCGCGTACCTGGCCATGAACAGCCGCGACATGGGCGCGGATGTCGTGCTTGCTTTCCCAAACGCGGCCGTCGCCGTGATGGGCGCTGACGGAGCCGCCAATATCATCTACCGCCGCGAGATCCTGAAATCCGAAACCCCGGACGCGACCAGGGCCGAGAAAATCGCCGAGTACAAACGCGCCTTCGACAACCCCTACGTGGCCGCCAGCCGAGGCTACATAGACGACGTGATCCACCCGGAGGACACCCGAATTCAACTGATTGCTCACCTCGAGATGCTGGACGGCAAGCGCGAGGAGCGACCCTTCAAGAAGCACGGGAACATTCCGCTGTAAACGAACAGTCTTTGTACTAGACTCGAGTCGTGCTGCAAAGACTGGAAGTCAAAAACTTTCTCGCCTTACGTAATGTCTCGATTGATCTCGAGCCGTTCACGGTGATCGTGGGCCCGAACGCGAGTGGAAAAAGCACGATTCTCGAGGCGATTCACAGAGTTTGCGCTCTGCGATCAGGTCAGCGACGTGTCTTGGTCGAGGGTGGCGATTTTCCGAATAGACCAATCAATTACGCATGGATGTTTCCAAACGAAATCCTCTCAAAAAATGCCCCTTCAATTATTCAGTGGCAGCTCTCCACTGCAAATGAAACAATAAAGATTACGCTTCAATCTTCGACTTCTTGCTCCTAACATGCAGTGGTCAATGAACCTGCAAATGGAATTTGCAGGTGTCAATCATGGTTTTGCGTATTTCGAGGACTCTTTAGAACCCTTTGCTTCTAATTCGGTAGCACTTGCAAAGGTATTATCTGACTCAATAAATTTGCGTCCAAATGGGCAGAAGATGGCGCTCGCATCCTATAGCCCCTTGAAAAAGCCGATTCTCGAGAGTGACGGCGGTGGGCTTGCTACGGTCTGCGTAAATATTCAACAGGAGCAGCCCGAAGCGTTTGAAAGCATCCAAGAATCACTCAGAACAGTGATTCCGACTATAAAACGATTCCGGTTTCGTCGTACAGACGCGACTAGGAAAAACTATGTCAATGGTGAGCCGAAACCAGATTGGACAGGAATCGCTGAAGAGCTAATTTTCGATTTTGACGATGCCACTGATGTCCCGGCGAAATATGTCAGTGAGGGAACACTACTCGCTCTTTGTGTCTTAACAGCCGCTGCTCGTTTTGAAGGTGAGGCGGTCTCTGCTGATAGATGACCTCGAGCGTGGCCTGCACCCGAAAGCGGTTCACGATCTGGTTAAGACTTTGCGAAAATTGCAAGAGGTCAATCCCAAGCTGCAAATTGTTGCCACCAGCCACTCGCCTTACGTCTTGGATGAACTTCAACCACAAGAGATTCGTGTTGTAACTCGAGACCCAGAAGAGGGAACAATCGTTGGACGCCTATCGGATCATCCGAATTTTGAGAAATGGAAAGACGCGATGCTGCCCGGTGAATTCTGGAGTCGCGTTGGTGAAGACTGGTTGCTAAGACAGAAACAAAATGCCTGAGTTGCCAGGGATTGTCATGGTGGTTGAAGGCAGTTCTGACGGCGGGTCGTCTGACGTGCGGGTCGTTCGTGGGTTTGCCGAACGCGCTTTGCTCGAGCTGTCGGCTGATTTTACCCCGGAGTTATTCGAGTGGCGTGGATTAGACGATGCGACGAGCTTTCTTCAATGGTCAAGAGTTTTACGCATAATGCAAGACCGAAGAATTGGCAGACGCTATGGGCATTTCGAGGGCGAAATTGGAGTTGGCCCTGGTGAGATTTACGCACGGCAAGCTCGTAATGCATTGACGCTTTGCCATGAGTGTGGGTTACCGCTGGCGGTAGTTATGGTCTGCGATGCAGACGCGCAACCGCAACGACTCCGGGGATTGAAGCAGGCTCGAGAGGAACACGAAAGGCTTTACGAATCCGCGTATCCAATCGTCGCTGGCATGGCGGACCCGTGCCGTGAGGCGTGGGTATTATGCGGTTTCGAGCCTCAAGGACAGGAGCGACAACGATTGCTGGATAAAACTCGAGAACTCAAGTTCAATCCTACAAAAGTTCCACACAAACTTACGACTGCGAACTTGCCGCACAACGCCAAACGAGTTCTCGAGGCACTGATTGGCGCAGACCCTGATCGAGAAGAGCCAAGTTGGACCGAGGCGAATTACGAGCATTTGCGTTTGAGCGGAGCGGAGTGTCGCTTGAAAGATTATCTTGAAGAGGTTCAAGAACGGCTGGGGCCTTTACTCGGATTCACGGTGTGATAAAGCTTGTGAAAAGCTGGCTCGAGAACTGACGGTCTCAAATCTGACCCCAAGGAAGAACCATGACGAACACAGGTCTGAAACGGTGGATAGTTGCAACATTTGGTGGGCTAGTAATGACGGCCCTAGCCGTCTCAGCGCCTCAGACCCTTGTCAACAACGATGCCAACGCGGATGCCAGAAAACCCATCGTTGCCCTCGAGCGGGGCGGGAATCCGCTGATCGCTTGGACGGAAACGGTCGGCGGGGTGTACCAGGCGTTCGTGAAGCGCTGGGATGGAAAGCGCTGGCTGACCCTGGGCGGCGCGTTGAACCGTGACAAGCGCTTTAACGCTTTCAGTGTCGTGCTGGCGCTGGACAAGGGGGACGCTCCGGTCGCCGCCTGGACGGAACGCAGCAACACCAGTGACGGCAAGGCGAGTGGTCCCGGCAAGCTCTACGCGGCCCGCTGGGACGGCAAGACCTGGGTACCGGTCGGTGATTCGCCGTCCAAGAAGGCGACCTCGGCGGCGGATCTTCCGACTATGTCCTTGGACGCGAATGGGCGTCCGGTGCTGGCCTGGAACGAACTCTCGCCAGATTTCAACGCCAACAGCGTCTTCGTATCGCGCTGGGACGGGAAAATTTGGCAGGAGATTGATATTGGAACGCTCAGCAGCGATGTCAGCAGCGCCTCCCGGAGCATGGACATTGCCGTCACCCGTCGCGGCGAACCGATGCTGGCCTGGAGCCGTCAACTGTTCGATACCAATCGGGGCGTGTTGGACTTCAATGTCTTCGTGGGCGGATGGAGCGGTTCAGCTTGGACGCGCCAGGGCGGTTCGTTGAACGTCAACCCGGAGCGCTACGCCGGTTCCCCGAGCCTCAGATTGGATGCCCAGGACCGTCCCGTGGTGGCCTGGACGGAGGCGAACGCGGGTTTCGATGTCTTCGTGAAGCGCTGGGATGGTGCGGCCTGGCAGCGCCTCGGGGAGACCGTCAACGGCAAGACGGGCCTGGCCAACGCGCCGAAGAGCGCGCTCGATCAAAACGGTAATCCGACCGTCGCCTGGCTCGAGAACGCTGGCAGCATCAAGGTGTTGGTGCGGCGTTGGAACGGCAAGACCTGGCAGCCGCTCGGCGGGTTCCTGAACCTGGACCCGAATTCCTATGCAGAATCGTGCAGTCTCGAGGTGGATCGGCAGGGGCGGGGGGCGGTCGTCGCCTGGAGCGAGGAGGTCACGCGCACGCAACGCCGCGTGTATGTCAAGCGCTGGAACGGTAAAGCCTGGACGGGGCTGGGAGACTGAGCAGCGTGTCAGAATGTCTCGAGCCGTCTTTACCTCGAGCGTATCTGCCAAACTAGAGGTCGCTTGCCTCGAGCCAGACCTGAGCGAAGCGTTCCGGTTCCCAGCCGACCAGATCGGACACTTGTCCGTCACCGATCTCGATCACGCGCTCTCGGCCGTGGTCCGTTGCAACAATGTCCAGACTGAAAAACTGGCTTGGGACACGTCCTGCCACCTCGTTCACCAACGCCGGAATCTGACCACTGGCGGCGAAAGCGCGTCCACCGATCACGAAGTACCGCCGTTCTGTCTCCCCGCGCAACGCCTCGACGCGCCGCACGCAAATCCCACCCTCGAGTTCGCCCCGCGTGCGCTGCATCTCTTGTAGCCAGAATTCCGCCTGCGCGGGGTCACGAATGATGGAGCCGATCCCGGTCTTCAGGGATTTGACGTGATCCTTCAAAAAGTACCCGTCCCAGCCAAGCTCTCGCAGTTCCAGCTCGAGGTTCGCGTCAGGCGGAAAGAACTTCGTTTCTGGGGTGAACTCTTGCAAGCTCGAGTACCAGTTGGGCAGGTGATGGCAGTACAGATAGGTGGCGGTCTCGGTCAGCATTTGCCCACCTTGATCCCGAATCCCACGCTCGAGCCGGGCATAGCTAGATTCGTTCAGCATCCAGCCGCGATACACCAGACTGCGATCCGTCGGAATGGTTGGGCGAAGCTTCAAGCGACCGTCCACCAAGTCCTCGAGCGAAACGGTGGAAACGCCAAAGCCCGCCTCGCGCAGGGCGGCGGCTTCAGCCTCGAAGGTGTCATCCACCGTGCCGAGCGCGAATGGCCGGGCCGGATACAGGAAATGCGGGCGCATGGCTCAACTGTACGGTTTGCCCTGAGATTTTGAAACGACTACTGAGTTCGGCGGAGTCAGGTTCACGGTTGAAGACCATAGAGTGCGTCTATGACCCAAACGTGGCTTGGCCGAATCGTACCATTATCAATAGAGTATTTTGGCTCGAAAAGCGTGTTCTGGTGCGTCTCGAGAAACGTCGGTTGGGATGCGTCTGAGGTTGGCGTTAGGTAACCGGCGCACGGCTGTGCGCCCCACGAGAACCGGCAGATCATGGGATTCTGTCGCGCGTCACAACCTCGAGCCAACCTCAGGCGGCGGCCTCGTCGGGGCGTTTCAACGCGAGTTGCCCGCAGGCCGCGCCCGCGTCGCGCCCCCTTGAGCGGCGCACACTGACCGGGACGCCCCTGGCTTCCAGCGCGTCGTAAAACGCTTGAATGCGCGTCTCGGAACTCGAGGCGAAGCCGCTGCCGAGCCATGGGTTCATCGGGATCAAGTTGACGTGCGCGATCAGCCCCTTCAGCAAATCCGCCAGCAGTTCCGCCTGCCAGAGCGCGTCGTTGACCCCGGCCAGCATGGCGTACTCGAAGGTCACGCGGCGTTTGCTGCGGCGCTGGTACTCGCGGGCAGCTTCCAGGATGTTGTCTATCGTGTGCGCGTGCGCGGTCGGAATGATGCGCTTACGGGTCTCTTCGTCCGGGGCATGCAAGGAAATCGCCAGTTTGACCGTGACATCCTCGCCCGCCAGTTTCACGATCTGCTTCGGCAATCCCACGGTGCTAAGCGTCACGCGACGCTGACTCATGCCTAATCCGTCCTCGTGGAGCATAATTCGCGCCGCCTCTAGGGTCGCGTCGTAGTTCAAGAGCGGCTCGCCCATGCCCATGAAGACCAAGTTGCGAATGGCGACCGGCGGCATGCCCTGGTGACGCGCCGCCGACAAGACTTGCTCGATCACCTCGCCGGGCGTCAGGTTGCGCCCAAAGCCCAGCTTCCCGGTGGCGCAGAAGGCGCAGCCTGCCGGACAGCCGACCATCGTGGAGACGCAGATCGTGGTGCGATCCTGGTACGGCATCAGCACGGCTTCCATCTGACGCCCGTCCAGCAATGTGTACAAGAATTTGGTGCTGCCATCGCCTGAAGGGAAGACTTCAACCTTGGAGAAGGCAGTCAGCGAATAGCTCGTTTTCAACTCTTCGCGCAGGGCTTTCGGCAGGTTTTCCATCTCGTCAAAATGGCTGACACCATGCTTGAAAACCCACTCCAACAACTGAGTGCGGCGGTAGCCCTCGAGCGGGTACTGATCTGGGTGGAGGTCGAGCAACAACGGCTTCACTGCTGCCATTATCGCACGCCCGTCAAGGCGGGAAATGACACTGCTGACCTAATCTCTCGAGAGGTTGTGGCTAGGTTTTGCGTTTCCGACCCATTCAGTTTGTCGCCGCAACCCTCGCGCCCGCACGACACGGCTCTAGGTCTCGTTGTTTTTCGTAGATATGCGCTCCGGGTGCGATTACAGTGTGGTCGGAGGGGTCGGGCGAGGCAACCCCTGCGCCCCTACGGAATGTCTGTGATGTACGTATGACTCGGGCCTACCTCGAGCGACTATCCCTAATCCTGCTCCTCGAGCCGGTCTGACCTATACTTGCCCCCATGCCAACCGCCGGGGGAACGTAGCCGTGTACGCCAAGGACTTGGAGGCGCTGGACGCGCTGGAGTTGCTGCCTCGAGTGATTCACGACGCTCAGGAGGCCGACCCTGGCTTCTCGGCGCTCGGGGCGGACTTGCCGGGACCACTTTGGGCGGAAGCGCCCGCCAACTGGCTGGGACGGGTCACGAATCGCTTGGAGGACGCGCTTGGGAGCGTGCTGCTGGTTCCGCCGTACAAGATGAAGCGCTTGGTACCGCAGATGCGTCAGATGCGTGACCTGGGCGTGATCGCGGCCGGACTCGATTTCAGTCTGTTGGAGAGCGCGGGCGATACGCGACCGCGCACCGCCTCAGAACTGGGCGAGTTGAAATCGGCGGCGGGCGTGCCGTTCGTCGTGGCGGGCGTGCTGGACCCCAGAGACGCGGAGCTGGCCGCAGAGGCGGGCGCGGATGCGATCGTCGCCTGCTCCAGGCTGTCGCAATTTCTGGGGGGGCCCAGCCTGCCATCCCTGGTCGCGGACGTGCGCGACGCGATCGGGGACACACTGCTGTTCGCTCGAGGCGGTTTACGGAGCGGTGCCGACGTGCTGCGCTACCTGGCGCTCGGGGCGGACGCCGTGATCGTTCCCGGCAGTCTCAACCCGCACCGTATCTTGGAGGAATTGGCGCACGGGATGCGCGTCACGGGCTGCTCGAGCCTATCGGAGGTCAGTTACGACCTGATCTACGAACCGACCTTCACCGACTGAAGAGTATCCAGGTCTCCTGCTGTCTTCACCAGCCCACAAAAGAGAACTCGAGTTTCGTTATAAACTAAATTGAACCCCAGCTTTTAGCTGGAAACCAGGAGTTATCACTATGATTGCATTCGTAGAAGGACTGGTCGTCGCCACCCGCGATCAGAGCGCTATTCTCAGCGTCGGCGGTTTCGGTCTCGAGGTGTTCTGTCCGCGCCCAACCCTGGAAAAGTGCGCGACCGGGAAACCAGTTCGCCTGGAAACGTACTTCTTGGTCCGCGAGGACGGCATGACGCTGTTTGGGTTTCACGACACCGACGCGTTGGATGTCTTCAAACTGCTGCTCTCCGTGTCCGGAGTTGGACCGAAACTGGCGCTCGCGGCGCTCTCCACGTACAACACCAGCGTGCTGTCCACGGCGATTCTGAACGAGGACGACAAGATGCTCAGCAGCATCAGCGGCGTTGGCAAGAAAACGGCCGAACGGATCGTGCTGGAACTGAAAAATAAGCTCCCGGCGCACCTGACTGTGACCTCCAAAGGGCAGAAAGCCGCCCCGTCCTCGGAGAACCCAGCCTTCATGGACGCCGTGGAAGCCCTGGTCGCGCTCGGGTTCCGCGACGCGCAGGTGCGAAACGTCGTGGCGGGCCTGTTAGAGGGAGACGCCAACGCCAGTGCTGAGGTGCTGATCCGCAAAGCGCTCTCCAAACTGCGCTGACATTCACCGCTCGAGTCCGCAAGCAGATTGGTTTACCTCGAGCAATTTACTCCCTTGATGTCGGTATGCTGCGCCCATGACCTTGTATCGGGTGTTGACGCTGTTGATCGTGTTGTGGCTGCCTCGAGCCTTCGCAGACTCTCGTCCCGACCCGAACCCGGCTGGGAGCGTGCTGCAACCCGAGGGCCAGACCAAGGTGCAGATGCTGCGCGAACGGGTGGTTCTGGAGGTAAAACCCGCCACGACCAAACCAAAATCGGTGGATGTGGCTCAGGTAACAGCAGATTTTTACTTCAAAAACCAGGGCAAGCTTGCAGAGCGGATGCGGGTTTTGTTCCCCGTGCAAAGCGATGACATCAGCAACTTTTATGTCGGGCGCAACCTGCGCGTCTGGGTAAACGGCGCTCCAGTAAAAACCGAAGACGTGAAGAAGCGCGACGGCGATCACGTCTACGCTTGGAAGGGTTTTCGGGTCAGCTTCCCGCTCGGCAAAGAAGTTGCGGTTCGCGTGCAGTACGACACGTATTCGTTAGGATTGGATGAAACTCTGAACAGTTTCGGGTACACCTTCGCCACAGGCGCGGCTTGGTTCGGGAAGATCGGATTGATTGACCTCGTGGTCCGGCTACCGTTCCCGACTTCTAGGGACAACGTTTGGGGCAGCCCCCCGTTCGCGGAGTACAAAGATCGTCCGGTACACCCGCAGTACGTTAGGAACGAGGTGCGCTGGCAGTGGAAGAATGTCGAACCCGAGGAATATAGTTATTTGGAGCTACAAACAATCCCAATTTGGATCTGGAAATCGGTCTTGAAGGCTCGAGCGGACGTGGCGGCTACCCCGCAGGACGTGAACGCCCACCTACGCTTGATCGAAGCCACGGCCAGCCTGAATCATTGGGGGTATTCAATTTATCCGACTGACGAGTATCACGACCCGCGACTCGAGAGGGTGTGTTCCAACGCCTTCAAGTTGTTTCCAACCGAATTGCCGTTGCGCTTTCGTTGCATCCAACTTACGGAAAACGAATTCGTCAAAGATGGCGTTGTCGAGACTGATCCGGGCATTCAATTCATCCTGCGAACGCTCAAGGACATCAGCACCCTCTCTCCCTTCAACCCTCGAGCTGAGACCTTGTACGGTGCGCTCAGATACGACCAAGAGTGGATGACCCTGCCGCTGACCCCGCCCATAACCGGTTCTCAAGGGTCCAATCCCAATCTCACACCTGAGCAGACGGTGAGCGATATCGCTGGTAAAGCCGGGTTGCAGGCGATCAGCACCGCGAGCTGCGACGCGGTGCTGAAAGAGCCTCGCTTGCGGATCTACGGGGACAGAGGTGGAGATCCATTCCCTGAGTTCAAGCCCGAACACGGCTACAGCGTCAGCGCTTCTGAACCCCTGGGTGACAACCTCAACGCTTGGAAATCTCGGCTCGAGGTGGCGCTGAATGACTTTGGGCGGAGCTGGATCAGTCCCGTCTGGGGCGATCTGGACGAGGCGAAAAGCTGGCAGGTGCGTTGGTTCAGTAACCTAGACGGCTCGAGGCGGTACGCGACGGCCATCAGAACCAATCGGCAGCAGAGTGTGCTGGTCTGTTTCAAGACCTTCCTGCGGTTTGTTGTGAAAAATTGAATGATTTGTGCGCTATCCGTTAATCTAATCCCATGCGACATCGCGTGGGCATCGTTGGTTGTGGCAACATCTCGGACACGTACTTCGAGATCACTCAGAAATTTCAGCAGCTCGAGGTGGTCGCTTGCACCGATATGGACGCGGCCAAGCTGAGGGCGCAATCCGAGAAGTACGGCGTGCGCGCCATGACGTTGCGTGAATTGCTGGCTTCGGACGTGGAGGTCGTCGTCAACTTGACGCCGCCCGCCGCCCACGCCGCCGTGACATTGCAAGCGCTTGAGGCGGGCAAGCACGTGTACACGGAGAAGCCGTTAGCCGTGAGTCTGGCGGACGGGTTGGCGATTCGTGACCTGGCAGCCTCTCAGGGTTTGCGGGTCGGGTGCGCTCCGGACACGTTTCTGGGGGCGGGGTTGCAAACGAGCCGCGAACTGCTCGAGTCGGATGCGATAGGCACTCCGCTGAACGCCTTCGCCACGATGATGTCGCGCGGCCCCGAGGGCTGGCACCCGAACCCCGGCTTCTTCTATCAGCCCGGCGCGGGGCCGCTCTTCGACATGGGCCCGTACTACATCACCGCGCTGGTGAACTTCTTCGGCGCAGTCAAGAGTGTGACCGCCAGCGCCCGCATGAGCTTGGCGACTCGAACAGCGCAGAACGGCGATCAGATTCCGGTCGGCACGCCGACCCATGTCAGTGCCAACCTCGAGTTTAGGGCCGGGCATCTGGCGACGCTGCTCGTGACCTTCGACGCCCAGCACTCCACGCTGCCGCGCATCGAGGTCTACGGCACGGGCGGCACGTTGCTGGCCCCCGATCCGAACACCTTCGGCGGTGACGTGCAAGTTCGCACCGATGCCAGGGACGAATGGGTGACGCAGGAACTGCATCGCCCGTACCAGGAAAACTCGAGGGGATTGGGACTGGCGGACATGATGCAAGCCGTGTCAGAGGGTCGTCCGCACCGCGCCAACCTAGATCTTGGATTGCACGTGCTGGAAACGATGCACGCCATTCTAGACAGCGCCGAACAGGGGAGACGCGTGACCCTCGAGACGGCGGTCTCACAACCCGCGCCGCTCAGTGCGGACACGACGTTTTGAACTTGTGACTGGGCTGGACTTGTGACTGGGCTGAACTTGTGACGGGACGCTACACCACCCTAGCTGGACCCGCCGCGTTCAGCCAAGTCGTCAAGAACAGCGAGTTTCTGGGCTTCGCCGCGCCGATTCAAACGGTTGAATCAGCCTTTGAGTTTGTAGCCGCGCTCCGGGCTGAGCGCTCGGACGCCTCGCACGTCTGCTGGGCGTATAAGCTGGGGACGCAGTACCGCCTCTCCGACGACGGCGAACCGGGCGGCACGGCGGGCGCACCGATCTACCGCGCCCTGGAACAATCCGGTCTCGAGGGCGTGGTCGTGGCGGTGGTGCGCTACTACGGCGGCGTCAACCTCGGGGCGGGCGGCCTGGCGCGGGCCTACGGTGGCACGACTGCCGAGCTGCTTCGGATCGCCCCCAGGCTCGAGGTGCATCCGCGTGTGGCAGTTGCCATCAGCGTCAGTTTCGAGCTGATGAACCCGCTATATCGTCTGCTGGAAGGCTGCGACGTGCAAGACCGCCAGGAGGAGTTCACCGATTCCGGTCTGGTGACTCGGTTTGCGATCCTCGAGTCTGAACTGGAGCGCTTGAAGGTGGCGGTGCGCGACGCGACGCGAGGGCAGGCAAAGATTTGGTGAACCTGGCGCGGTTGCCCGCCGAAAGGGTCACCCAAAGGACACGCTTTTAAGCGGGCACATGTCAGGCTTTTTTTATGAGTGCCCCACTCCCTTTCGAGCTTGGTCTGTACACCTTCGCTGAACTGACACCCGACCCGGTGACGGGTCAGAAAATCAGTCCGACCACGCGGCTGCGAGACCTCCTAGAAGAAATCGAGCTAGCGGATAGCGTCGGGCTGGATGTCTACGGCGTCGGTGAGCATCACCGCTCCGAGTTCGTGGTTTCCTCGCCCGCCGTGGTGCTGGCGGCGGCCGCCGTTCGCACGAAAAGGATTCGCCTGACCAGCACGGTCACGGTGCTGAGTTCCGACGACCCGGTGCGCGTCTTCCAGGATTTCGCCACCGTGGATCTGCTCTCCGGCGGCCGGGCGGAAATCACCGCCGGTCGCGGCTCGTTTATCGAATCCTTCCCGCTGTTCGGCTATGACCTGCGCGATTACGACGCGCTATTCTCGGAAAAGCTCGAGTTGCTGCTGAAGTTACGCGACTCGGAGCGCATCACCTGGTCAGGGAAGCACCGCGCCGCTCTGGAGAACGTCGGCGTGTACCCGCGCCCGGCGCAGGCGTCGTTGCCGGTCTGGGTCGCCGTCGGTGGTACGCCGCAGTCAGCGGTACGAGCCGGAACTCTGGGGTTGCCGATGGCGCTGGCGATCATCGGCGGGATGCCAGAGCGCTTCGTGCCGTTCGTGGACCTGTACCGCGACAGCGCCCGCCGCGCCGGGCACGACCCCGCCAGCTTGCCGCTCAGCATCAACTCGCACGGTTTCATCGCCGACACCTTCAAAGCCGCCGCCGACCTGTACTACCCGCCTTATGCCGTGACGATGAACGCGATTGGGCGCGAGCGCGGTTGGGGCAACCTGACGCGCCGCGATTTCGACGCGCAAACCGGGCTGCGCGGAGCCATCGTGATCGGTGACCCGCAGGCGGTGGCCGAGAAAATCCTGTTTGAACACGAACTCTTCGGCAACTCGAGGTTTCTGCTGCAACTGACCGTCGGGTCCATGCCGCACGCGCAAGTCATGCGCGCCATCGAACTGTTCGGCACAGAGGTGGCCCCGCTTGTCCGCCGCGAGATTGCGAGTCGCACAGGCTCGAGTGATACTGGCTCGAGTGCTATAGGTTCAGGTGACACTGGCTCGAGCAATACCAGCTCAAGCAACACCGCCTCGAGCCAGAACCTCGTCAACACCTAATCCCTGATCCGCTGGCAGCGAACCTCGAGCGGAAACCGCATCAGGTACGTCAGTTTAAGTTCGGAAATTTCGTGTAGGGGCGGTTGATTCGCGGCGGCGTGCTTGGCTAAGCCAATCCGCCCATGCCGCCTCAGGACCTCGCCTGATAGCCTGCCCCTCATGTCATTCGCCAGTCTCTCCAACCGCGCTCAGGTCGGACGGCTTCGTCTCACGGCATTGGCAGCCCTGCGCGAGTACCCGCTCGAGGTCTCGCGGTTGAGGCTCCTGAACCACGGGTTCAACACGACCTTTCGCGTGGACACGGCTGATCGGCGCAAATTCGCCCTACGCCTGAACGTCAATTCCAGACGCAGTTCGCAGCAGCTTCGCGCCGAAACCGCCTGGCTCGAGGCGCTCTCCGAGGACACAGCCTTGCGGCTGCCCACGCCGCAACCCACGCGGAGCGGTCATTTGACCACGATGGTCTCCAGCCCAGATTTGGGTCGTGACCTGCCCGCGACGCTGTTTTCGTGGTTGCCGGGAGAGGACTTGGGAGACGCCGCCACGCCCGCCCAGATGCGCGAGGTCGGCGCGACGGCCGCGATCTTGCACCAGCACGCCTTGCACTGGGCGTTTCCGGCAGACGCCGCTCTGGTCAGCCTCGAGTCGCCGCTGATGGACAGCCCGAATAACTTCTTGGCGGATCACGAATTCCTGACCTCGGAGCGCCGCGAGACGATAGACGCCGCCTTCACCCAAGTCAGCGCCGCACTGAAAACCTTGTTCGCCAAGGACATACCCAGGGCGTTACACGCCGACCTGCACAACTGGAACTTGAAATGGTCACGCGGCCAGCTCTACGTCTTCGATTTTGACGACAGCGGCGTCGGGGTTCCCATGCAAGACCTCGCCATCGCCGCCTACTACCTGCGCGACCAGGACGCGCTCGAGGCGGCCATGCTCGAGGGATATCGGGAGGTTGCGCCGCTGCCGCCGTTCACCCCAGCCGAGTACGAGGCGGTCGTCGCCGGGCGCAATCTGGTGCTGCTGAACGACCTTTTGGTCAACACGACCGCCGACCTGCGCACCCTGCTGCCGCGCTACACCGCCAACAGCGTCACCAAACTTCGCGCTTACCTGGAAAGCGGGGTGTTCAGGCACGAAGTTCCGGGGTTGATCCGGGCGGAGTGAAACTGGCGTTCGGGGCAGGGTTTAGCTGAGCAGGGTTTAGCGCGCTACACACCTACGGGTTCTTCTGACTCGAGCCGCCAGTACAGGCTCAAGGCATTACTCCCGTACACGCGCCGCTCAAAGGTATAGCCGGTGTGATCCGCTAATTTAACCTGAATCGGGTGCTGGACGATCACCACGCCGCCAGTCTCGAGCAGATTCTTTTCTAGCGTCAGAGCCGCGTATTTTGGGATGTCCTGCTCGTAGGGCGGGTCAATGAAAATGACATCCCAGGTGGCTTTGGCGGACGCCAGAAATTTCAGCGCGTCGGTTTTGACAATCTTCGCCTCGAGCCGCAGGTCGCGCTTGTTGCGCTCTAATGCCTCGACCGCTTTGCCATCCCGCTCCAACAGGGTCGCCACGAAGCCCCTGGAAGCCGCTTCCAGCCCGACGCCGCCCGCACCCGCGCAGACATCCAGCAGCCTTGACGCCGTCCCAAAATTTACTTTGAGAATATCGAACAGGCTCTTACGGACTCGAGCGCCGGTCGGCCGGGCGGTGGCGGGCACGCGCAGGCGTTGCCCCTTGGCGCTGCCGCCCATGATTCGCAGGTCAGACACGGTGATCGGTCAGGCCACGCCGAGCCGACGGTGATAGTTGATCTGCCCGAGGTGATAGCTCAAATGACCGTACAGGTGCAGCAGGAAAAACCCGGTCGTCATCGGTTTGCCGAACAACTCCTTTGGAAAGATCGCCTCGAGCTGAGCCGCTTCTAACCTGGGCAGAACCGATTCAATCGTCGTGATCGTCGCCTCGAGTTGTGCGACTAGCTCCGAACGTGGCACGTCTTTGGAGGCGAATTCAGCCTCGCGGTTCCGCACGAAACTCGTGCCGCCCAAGTCCACACCGATGAACTGATTGAGGTTCCCGACGATGTGTAACGTCAGATTTCCCGCCGAGTTCGTGATGCCCGGAGCGACCGCCCACAGCGAAGCCTCGGAGGGGTACGCCTCGAGTTCACGAATGGTTTTTTCCAGGTCGCGTTTGAAAAGCTGGCTCAGGTCTGCGGTCATGCGACTAGCCTACAACTGCCACTGCCAATACTGATAACGGTACGATTCGGTTACCTCACGTTTGTGTCATAGACGCATGTCGTTGCCTCGAAACGGTCGGCCGACCAGGCAGAACTCAGCAGAGCCAGCCTCGGATCAACCGCCCGCTCGAGCGCCAGCGCGAATCCGGCGTTGGCTGATAAGCCCAGAGGTTCAAACCCGACGCTCCTGGCAGCCGCATCGCCGTACAGCGCCGCGAAGTTCGTCGCGTAATGCGTGCTTGAACGCAGCGGCTCGAGGATGGCAGCCGTATACGCCAATTCGTCTGGCTCGAGGTTCAGCGCTGAACCCGCGAATCGAAGCGCGTTCCCCTCTTGGCGCATCATCGCTTCTAGCGCGTGCGGGAAGCCGTGCCGCCACGTGTAGGCCGCCCGGTAGAGCGCTGCCCTGGTTTCCTGCCGCACGTATTCCGGCGTTACTGGCACGTCCGTCCAGAGTTGCACCGAGACCCAACGATCAAAACCCTGGGGCCGCGCAGCTTTCGGCAAGCTGTCCGTCTTTTCGGAAAACCGCCAATCGGCGTCCGTCAAAAATCGTTGCGTCCACCCGTTGCGCGGCTCGTCCACCACGACCAGCATCAGGCGGTAGACATCGGGTAGCTCATTCAGTTCGGCGCACACCTCATCACCAACGTGAGCCGCGAAGTCTTCAGCCCCCAGTTCCAGCAGCGCATCCAGGTACGCCGCCTGCCGCTGCCCCATCGGACTGAACGACCCGAGCGGCAGGAACTCACCATTGCTTCCCGTCATCAGCGCCACGTAGGACTGGTACCGCGCCATCACCCCCTCGAGGTGATAGATGGCGCGGCAATCTTTTAGGATTGAATGTAGAGTCACCCGCATCTGGCAAGCCTACCGCCTTGGGCTGGACTTGCCATCCGCACAACGGCGCAGGACTGAAAGCTCGAGTCAGGATCACAAGTCGTCACCCTCGGGCTTCAGAACGTGCCGTCTCCCGTCGCGCCCGTGTGCGCAATCAGCACGGGACAGGCGAAAAACTGGCAGGCTCGAGGCTTATTTCAACTCGAGTATCTGACTCGGACCTTCCACGTTAACTGTCACAGTTCCCGCTCTAAACGCGCCCGCCGCGTCGCTCGAGATTGTCGCCAGGTTGGTCTTCGGGAAGCTCAGGGTCAACTTCTGGCTGGCTCCCGGCTCGAGGCTGATTCGCCCGATCGCGGCGAGTTGTCGCAACTCGTCCTTCGTGCCGTAGACCTGGACGATCTTGTCTCCGGCGCGTTTGCCAGTGTTCTTGATCTGCACGCTCACCGTCACCGTCTCGCCGCTCTGTGCCACCTCGAGGCCTTCGGCGGTGAAACTGGTGAAGCTCAGTCCCGCACCGAAAGCGTAGAGCGGTTTGTACACGGCTCCAAGTTTGGCGTTGTACGCCAAAGGAATCTGCTCGAGGCTCGCGGGGTAACTGAACGGTAGACGGCCACCTGGGTTGTTGACCCCGAACAGCGTCTTGGCGATGGCGCTCGCGCCGTTGCTGCCGGGTAAGCCCGCGAACAGCAGTGCGCCGCGCACGGGTTCGGGTAGCAGCAGTGGACGACCCGCCACGAGTACCACCGCGACCGGTTTGCCGCTGCGGTTCGCAGCGTGCAGCAAGTCCACCTGCGCCCGGTTCAGCGCGGGTGCAGGGTTATCGCCTTTGCCCTCGGCGTACGGCGGTTCTCCGACCACGAGGATGATCGCGTCACCGGTCGCGGCACGTTTCGTCAGATCGGTCGCGTTGGACGCCAGCTCGAAACTCGAGCCTTTCGGAGCAGTTCCTTTCAGCCCCTCGAGGACAGTCTGGACGCCGGGGACGGTTTCGTTCCCAATACCCTGCCAGCCGATGCTCCAACCGCCGAGCAGATTCGCCACGCTCTCCAAGCTGTCCCCGGCGACCACGAAGCGTTTGGTGGTCTCAGCGAACGGCAGCACGCCGTTGTTGGAGAGCAGCGTCATGGACTCGAGCGCCGCCCGTTCCGCCAGCCCCGGATTCTTTAACGCCTCGAGGGTTCCCGTGACGGTCGGATGATCAAATAACCCGGCCGTTATCTTGACGCGCAAGATGCGACCCACGGCTTCGTCTATCCGGCTGGTCGGAACGCGTTTCTCTTGCACCAGTTCGCGCAATAAGCGCGTGAACGTGGCCGCGTCGTGCGGGATCATCGCCATGTCCACCCCAGCGTTGACCGCCAGGGCAATCGCGTCCTTGTAGTTGGCGGCGACGTGATGCACGGTTTGGAGCTTCAACACATCCTCCCAGTCGGAAATCGTCAATCCTTTAAAGCCAAGCTGCCCGCGCAGAAGATCGGTGAGAATCTTTCTCGAGGCGTGCCCCGGTTCTCCGTTGAGCGAACCGCTATTGACCATGACCGTTTGCGCCCCGGCATCAATCCCCGCCTTATACGGTGGCAAGTAATACAAGCGCAGATCGCGCTCGCCGATCGTCGCATTGCCGCGATCCTGACCGGACTCGGCGCTGCCGTACCCGAGGAAATGCTTGACCGTGACGATCCCCTTCCCCTCGAGACCGCCGCGCACGTAGGCCGCGACCAGACTCGAGACCAGCACCGGGTCCTCGCCGAAGGTCTCAAAAAAGCGTCCCCAGCGCGGGTCGCGTCCCAGATCGGCGACCGGTGCGAAGTTCCACGGCGTCCCCGTGGCTCGCACGGCTTCGGCGGTTTGCTTTCCAATTTGCTGGACCAGCGTCGGGTCGCCGGTCGCCGCCAGTCCAATATTGTGAGGGTACATCGTGGCTCCCATGACGTTGTTGTGCCCGTGAACCGCGTCCACGCCGTAGATCAGTGGCACTTTCTGGCTGGAATGCTCCAAGGCGTACTTCTGGATTTGCGCCGTCATGTCCGCCCAAGCTCGCGGGGTGTTCGGCACCGGCGCGTTGCCGCCACCGCTCAGGATGGACCCAACGTGATTGTCTTCCAGCACGATTTTCATCCAGTTCGGATCAAGGGGACCGCGATCCCATTCGTTGTTCGGATCGCCCATCATACGCAGCACGTCTATCTGCGTCATCTGCCCGATCTTCTCCTCCAGCGTGAGTTTGGAGAGCAGATCAGTGACCTGGGCGTCCACAGTATTCTGCGCCTGGGCCGCGACCAGCAGTCCGAGCGCAACCACACCGAGCAATTTTCTCATGGTGGTCGAAGTATGACTCGAGGGTCTGAAAATAGCTAGTCGGTGTTTTGCAATTTTTTCACGTCTTGACGGGAGCTAGAGACCGTTCTCGAACTGCCGCAAAAGCTAGCGCTGCACCTACTGATAACGGCACGATTCGGCTACCTAACGCATGCGTCACAGACGCACTGTATTGCCTTAAAACGTTAACCTGAACATGCCGAACTCAGTAGGTCATCGTGGGTTAAGGCTGGAAAATGCTCGAGAATTTTGTCTTCACTCATCCCGCCCCCCAGATGCTCCAGAGTATCGCCCACCGGGCTGCGAGTTCCCGCAATGCGGCTTGCCGCCTGGCACGTCCAGCGTGACAGTGATGCCTTCAAGGGGATGCGGATCGGGTAGTCTAACCTCATCGTCTCGAGACAGCTCGAGCAGACTTACAGAAAGACTTGACCAACTGGCATCCCATCTGGTATACCAAGTGGGATTCCAATGGAGCCCTCCGTGCAAAACTCGAGTCAAGCCGCCTACGAGCGCCTCCGTGGGGCGATCCTCAGCCTGGAACAAGCGCCCGGCGAGGCGCTGACCGAACGCCAGCTCGAGGTGACGCTGGAAACCAGCCGCACGACTGTTCGCAGCGCCCTGGCCCGCCTGGAAGGGGAGGGCTTGGTCGCTCGAGACGGACGCGGGTACATCGTCGCGCCGATAGACCTGAAAGAGGTCACGCAAGCCTGCGACTGGCGCGAGATCATCGAGACCAATGCTGCCGGGACCGCGATTCAAAAAGCCAGCGACGCGCAACTCGAGGCGCTCCAAACCCAACTGGACCTCGTGAACTCTGACGAACCGCTGGAAGCCTACATGCGCGACGCGACCGACTTTCACATCGCCCTGGCACGCCTGAGTGGGAACCCGTTCATGGTCCGCGCCTTGGAGGACGTGCTGACGCGCCTAGCCAGAGCCAGATACTTCGAGGCTGGCACGCAAGCGGGACGCACCCGCGCCAACGCCGAGCACAAACGCATCTTGGAGACTCTGATCGCTCGTGACACTCCCGCAGCCGAACGCGAGTTGAAAGCGCACCTCGCCCGCTCGAGAGACCGACTACTGAGCGCGCTTCTGGAAAGCGGCGGTTTGCAAGTGCGCGGCACGAAAAACGGTAGCGGGAGAGGCTGAGGGTAGACCCATGAACATGACCGAGATTCCGTTCGGCACGACCGACTGGCAGACGATAGAACCCACCGAGCACGCGGGCATCACCGGCAAAGCCTTGTGGCGCACTCAGCACTTCGGCGCTCTCCGCGTTCGCATGGTGGAGTACACCCCCGGTTACGTCTCCGATCACTGGTGTGTCAAAGGACACGTGCTGCTCTGCCTAGAGGGAAAATTACAGACCGAACTGAAGGATGGCAGAAGGTTCACGCTGATGCCAGGGGTCAGCTATCAAGTCGCGGATAACGCCGAACCGCACCGCTCGAGCACCAGTGTTGGTGCGAAACTGTTTATCGTGGATTGAGAAAATATGACGAGAACCCCGAAAATCATTTTTGTGGATGTGGACGACACGCTCGTTCGCAGTTACGGAACGACCCGAATCCCCATGCCTCGAGTGATCGGACACGTCCGCGCACTGAAAAACGAAGGAGCCGTACTTTACTTGTGGAGTTCTGGCGGCGCGGAGTACGCGGAAGCCTCGGCGCTCGAGTTGGGAATAGAGGATTGCTTTGAAGGCTTCCTGCCCAAACCTCAGACGTACATAGACGATCAACCAGTTCACGAATGGCGATTCTGTCAACACATTTATCCAGGGAACGTGGCTTCTAGGTAGAAGCCAGAAGCTAGGAGCTAACTATGGGAAAAACATTATTCGAGAAAGTCTGGGATGCACACGTCGTCGCGCAGGACGCCCTCGCGCCAGCGGTGCTGTACATAGACACACACCTGATCCACGAAGTCACGTCACCGCAAGCCTTCTCTATGTTGCGCGAACGTGGGCTGAAGGTTCGCCGCCCGGAACGCACCTTCGCCACGATGGATCACAGCATTCCGACCCGCATGGCGTCCGCGCACGAAGTCATCCCGCTCGAGATGTGGGGCGCAGAGCAAGCCAATCAGGTGCAGACGCTTCGCAAGAACTGCGCCGATTTCGGCGTGACGCTCTGGGACATTGCCGGTGAGGTGCAGGGCGTGGTTCACGTCGTGGGACCGGAAATGGGCATCACCCATCCGGGCATGACGATTGTTTGCGGCGACAGCCACACCAGCACGCACGGCGCGTTCGGGTCGCTGGCCTTTGGGATTGGAACCAGCGAAGTCGGGCATGTCCTGGCCACGCAATGCCTGCTGCAATCCAAACCGAAGACGATGGCGATCAACGTTTCCGGGAAGCTCAACCCCGGCGTGACCGCCAAGGACATCATCCTAGCGATCATCGCGCAGATCGGTGCGGACGGCGGCACGGGGTATGTGCTCGAGTATCGAGGCGAAGCGATTGAAGCCCTCAGCATGGCGGAGCGCATGACGATCTGCAACATGAGCATTGAGGCGGGTGCGCGGGCGGGCATGATTGCGCCGGATCAGACGACCTTCGATTTCGTGGAGGGACGCCCATACGCGCCGAAACTTGACGCGTGGACTCGAGCGGTGGCGTATTGGAAAACCCTCCCGAGCGACGCTGACGCCACGTTCGACCGCGAGATTGACCTGGATGCCAGCGCGTTAGAGCCGATGGTCACCTACGGCACGAACCCAGGGCAAGGCGCGGGAATTACTGGTCACATCCCGGAGAGCTTGGAGAATCCCGCGCAGCAACGTGCGCTGACCAGCGCCCTCGAGTACATGGGGTTGAGCGCGGGACAGGCAATCGCGGGCTTGCCGGTGGATGTGGTTTTTATTGGCAGTTGCACCAACGGACGCTTGGAGGATTTGCGCCAAGCGGCGGGCATCGTCAAAGGCAAGCGCATCTCGAGCGGCGTCACGGGCATTGTTGTTCCTGGCAGCAAGGACGTTCGCAGCAAAGCCGAAGCCGAAGGGCTGGATCAGATTTTTAAGGACGCCGGTTTTGAGTGGCGCGGCGCGGGATGCAGCATGTGCTTAGCGATGAACGAGGACAAGGCGGGCGCGGGCAAGTACGTGGCCAGCACCAGCAACCGCAATTTTCAGGGTCGTCAGGGCCCCGGCTCGAGGTCACTGCTGATGTCGCCCTTGATGGCGGCGGCGGCGGCGGTCAGCGGGCGCGTCGTGGACGTTCGGCAAATGATGTGAACCGTAGGGGCGAGGCTAGCCTCGCCCCTACGGTGACTAGAGGCGATCTCGATTTATGAACAAGGGACTCGAGCCTATCTTACCCGTGCTGAACGAATTCATCTCGAGACAGCCGATGCTCTAAGAGGAGCGGTACCTATGAATCCTGCCAAAGTCAACCTCGAGCAGAAGTTTTCCTTGTTCAGCGAACACTGGACGCCGAAAATCATTGAAGAGACCAACGGGCAGTACGTCAAGATTGCCAAAGCGCAGGGGGATATGATCTGGCATTCGCACGAACTCGAGGACGAGCTGTTCATCGTTTTCCAGGGCTGTCTGAGTGTTCACCTGCATGATCGTGTGATTGAGTTGAACCCAGGCGAGTTGTTCGTTGTGCCAAGAGGTGTGGAGCATCGCACTTCGGCGCGGGCGGAAACGCATTTCATGATGATCGAACCGAAAAGCACAGCGCACACGGGAACAGTTCAAAGCGAGCAAACCGTGGCAATCGAAGCGCAAGAGAGAATCTGACAATGGCGAAACAACTTCCCAGCATCTCGAGTGTGTTGCAAGAGTTCATCGGGCGGCAGCAGATGTTCTTCGTCGGAACCGCAGCGGCTGACGGGCGCGTCAATGTCTCGCCGAAGGGCATGGACTCGTTGCGCGTGTTGACGCCGAACCGTGTGATCTGGTTGAACTCCACCGGCAGCGGCAACGAGAGCGCCGCGCACATCTTGGAAAACCCGCGCATGACCGTCATGTTTTGCGCCTTCGAGGGTGCGCCGATGATCCTGCGGCTGTACGGTCAGGCTCGAGCGGTCCATCACCGGGACGCGGAATGGGCTGAGTTGTACGCCCACTTCACGCCGCTGCCCGGCGCTCGGCAAGTCTTCGTGCTGGACATTGATTTGGTGCAGACCTCGTGCGGGATGGGCGTGCCGTTCTTCGATCACGTCGGGACGCGTGAAGACTTGAATCGGTACTGGGACGCAAAGACCCCGGAGCAACTCGAGGAGTACTGGCGAGGTCGCAACGCGCAGAGCATAGACGGCTTTCCGACGCAAATTTTTTAGAATGTTGTCATGTCCAAACTCAAATCCTCCAAAACCAGCTTCAACGTCCATCCCAGGGTCTTCACGATGCGGGAATGGATGCGGTCGCTGGAGGCGCGCACCGGGCGCAGCTTTGACGACTGGGTGAAACTGGTGCGGGACGACGATGGGTTGGAAACAGAGCGGGAACAGCGTCAGTGGCTCACCAAGGCGTACAAGCTCTACCCGAACGCCGCCATGCACATCGCGGCGGCTGCCCAGGGCTACGGCGCGGACGAACGCGAGGCGGCGGCATATTTGGAGAGCGCCGAACTTTGGACGAAAGCGATGTACTCCGGGCGTAACCTAAAATTCAAACCGATCTTCGACGAACTGGTCCGCATCACCCGCCGCCTTGGGCCGGACGTGCGGGTCTGTCCGTTGCAAACGCACGTGCCGATTTTCAGGAAGAGCGTCTTCGCGTCCATCGCGCCGGAAACCAAGGCGCGGCTGGGCTTGACGCTGAAACTCTCCGCCGATCAAAAACCGCCGCTGCCGTTCAAACGGCTGGACCGCAAAGGCTTGACCCTCGTTTACATCACCGACCTGAAACAAATAGACGTTCAGATTATCAATCTGCTCGAGTTGGCGTACCAGCAGGACGCCTAAGGAGAATCACAATGGCACAGTTCACCACCCTGACCAGTACCGCCGCCCCGCTCCGCGCTGAGAACGTGGACACCGACCAGATCATCCCCGCCAAGTACCTGACGGCCGTCACCAAAGAGGGCATGGGACTCGGGTGCTTTTCCAACTGGCGATACTTGGAGGACGGCTCCGACAACCCGGAGTTCTCCTTGAACCAACCGCAGTACCAGGGCGCGAAAATCTTGGTCGCTGGGCGCAATTTCGGGTCCGGCTCGAGCCGCGAACACGCGGTCTGGGCGCTGACCGAGTACGGGTTTCACAGCGTCATCGCGCCGCAATTCGCGGATATTTTTTACAACAACTCGTTCAAGAACGGCTTGCTGCCCGTAGCGTTGCCCGAGGCGGTCGTGACGCAACTCTGGGCGCAAATAGAGGCGAATCCATCGGCGCAAATCACCGTGGATTTACCCTCGCAGACGGTGACCCTGGTAGATGGCTCGAGCGTTTCGTTCCAGATTGACCCATTTCGTAAAGCTTGCATGCTCGAGGGTGTGGACGACCTGGGGTACATCATGAAGCGTGAGGCGGCGATTGAATCCTATGAGGCGAAACCAGCGTACTGAAGTACAATGTCAGCATGAATGACTTTAAGTTTCAGAAACGGGAATCGAGGTCGTCCACAGTTTCAAAGAGGCTGACGACGCAGATCGTAAATATTATTGGAGTTTGGCCCCTCAACAGCGCTTAGCCATATTGCAACACCTTAGGGAAATCAATCATGGCGATACGATTGGATCAAAATTTCAAAGAGTTTTTGAGTTTACTCGAGCGTCACGGCGCTGAGTATTTGCTCATTGGCGGGTATGCCGTTAACTATCGTGACTACTCGATACACCGGCGACATGGATATCTTTGTACCTACTGATAACGGCACGATTCGGCTACCTAACGCATGCGTCACAGACGCACATATTGCCTTAAAACGTTAACCTGAACATGCCGAACTCAGTATGTCAGCGGAGAATTCAGCTCGCGTGGCGAAAGCGTTAAATGAACTCGGTTTTGACGAAGTGACTCCTGAAATGTTTGTTACGCCTACTGATAACGGCATGATTCGGTTAACTCACGTATGCGTCGCAGAAGCTTTGTACTGCGACGCATGATTACCCTGAAATTACCGAACTCAGTAGCAGAATGATTCGTATCGGCATTGCTCCGACGAAACTCGAAGTTACAAATTTCATTGATGGAGTAACGTTCGAGGAGTGCTACGCCAACCGGCTGCAAACAGAAATTGATGGTCTCAAAGTAAATGTCATGAGTTTAATAGACCTTCGAGGCAACAAGCGGGCCAGCGGTCGGCTGAAGGATTTAGCCGATCTCGAGAATCTACCAGAAGCGTAACCAACATGTTTCAGCCGCTTTTGGCGGACGATCGAATCTGTACGCCCTCGAGCGTTCGCTGTGAGGAGCATTTGTGGATTCAATCTTCCTGATCTCTGGCACGCCCGGTTCTGGCAAGAGCAGCGTGTCTAGGGCGTTGATGGAGCGGTTTGACAGGGGCGTCCACCTTCCGGTGGATGAGCTTCGGGAGATGGTCGTCAGTGGCATCGCCCATCCGGTCCCGCAGTGGACCGAGGAAACGGGTCGGCAGTTCAAACTCGCCCGAGGCAACGCGGCGCAGATGGCGCTGAATTACGCCAATGCCGGGTTTGCGGTCGCCATTGATGACGTGTTCTCTACCCAGGATTTCCAAGCCGATTACGCGCCGTGGTTCGCGGACAACCGACCCAAACGCGTGCTGCTCCTACCGAGGCTCGAGGTGGCGTTACGGCGCAACGCTGAACGGACGTACAAGGATTTCCATCCCGAGATTCTGGAGGATGTCATCCGATATTTGCACGCCGAATTCACCGCGATGGACGGGAACGACTGGCTGATCGTTGACTCGAGCGAGCTGAAGGTAGCAGAAACCGTAGATCTCATTTTGAAGAAAGCCAGGGTGTTCCTATGACCGTTTCTAGCCGCGAGCAATTCAACGCGCACGCCGATAAGTACGTGACCAGCGACGTGCATCGCTTCGGTCCAAGCCTGCCGGTGCTTTTGGAGTTCGCCGCACCAGATAAAGCTGATGTGGCTTTGGACGTGGCGACCGGAACCGGCAACACGGCGCTCGCCATGGCTCCGTTCGTCTCGAGCGTAAAAGGTGTTGACCTGGCTTCTAAGATGCTCGAGGGGGCGCGTTCCAGAGCGGCAGAAGAGAGCGTCACCAACGTGGAATTCTTGGAGGGCAGCGCCGAGAGTTTACCCTTTCCAGACTCGAGTTTCACGCTCGTCACGTCGCGGCACGCGCCGCATCACTTCCGGGATGCCAGTAAGTTTCTCTCTGAAGTTGCCAGGATGTTGCGCCCCGGTGGGCGGTTCGTCATGGCAGATCAGGTGACGCTCAAAGCCGAAAACCAAGCCTGGGTGGACGAATTCCAGCGCACCCGTGACCCGTCGCATTTCACGCAACGCACCGTGCGAGCATGGCAAGAACTCGCGGTGGCGGCGGGTCTGACCTGGGTTCAAGATACGACTGTGCCGTACCGCCTCGAGTTCGACTGGTGGACCCAGCAATCCGGTTGCACCCCGGAACAGATCGCCCAACTCACCCAACTCCTCGAGCGTGCCCCGGAAGAGATTCGCCTCGAGCGGCGCACCGATGGATCGCCGTTGGCGCACTTCGAGCCGATGCTGGTCGTGCGCTTGGAAAAGGTAGATTGAACGCACCGTAGCGGCGAGGTTTGCCTCGCCCGTGTCAAATTGATATTATAGGAGAAGAAATTCATGCCCAAAGTCGTCGTGTTGCCCGGAGATGGAGTCGGTCCCGAAGTCGTGAACTGCGCCCTCGAGGTGCTGAGAAAAGTTGCGCCGGACCTCACGTATCAAGCGTTCGCGTTCGGCTTGGCGGGCACGGAGAAGTACGGAAAGCCCTTGGGTGACGAAGTGCTCGAGGCGGCGCTGGCGGCCGATGCGGTGCTGATGGGCAGCGTTGGCGGGTTGCCGGGCAGCACCGACAATGTGGCGCGGGAGTTGCGACCAGAGTCGGGCTTGCTAAAGCTCAGAAAAGCCTTGGGGGTGTACGCCAACCTGCGTCCCTCGAAGGTCTACGCGGGCTTGGAGCATCTGTCCCCCTTGAAGCCTGAGGTCGCGGGCGGGGTGGACATTCTGATCCTGCGCGAGCTGCTGGGCGGCGCGTATTTCGGTGAACCCAGGGGCTTGGAGGAGGGCGGCGGCTACAATACGATTCGGTATACGACTGAGGAAGTCGTGCGGGCGGCTCGCTGGGCGTTCCAGGCAGCCAGGGGGCGGCAGGGGCGCGTGTGCAGCGTGGACAAGGCGAACGTCTTGGAGGTCTCCGAGTTCTGGCGGCGAGTCGTGGTTCACGTGCAGCGAACCGAATTCCCGGACATTGAGCTGACGCACGAATATGTGGACAGTTGCGCGATGATTCTGGTGAAGAACCCGAAGCGCTACGACGTGATCCTGACCGAGAACATGTTCGGAGATATCCTGTCCGATCTGGCGAGCGTCCTGCCGGGTTCGCTCGGGTTGCTACCGTCGGCTAGCCTGGGAGACCGGGTGGGGCTGTACGAACCGATTCACGGTTCCGCGCCGGACATCGCCGGTCAAGGAATCGCCAATCCGGCCGCGACGATGCTGAGCGCCGCGATGATGCTGACGTACAGTTTTCAGCGTCCCGATGTGGCGCAACAAGTCGAGGCGGCGGTGCAGGCGTCGCTGTTCTCGCACCCCACCAGGGATTTGGGTGGTACGGCAGGCTCGAGGGAATTTACCGACGCGGTGTTGCAACACCTCTGAACCCTAACGGTCAGCTCGAGCGCGAGGCTTGTATCACACCGCAATTCAGTTCACCGAATCGTTTCGGACGCCCGCGTAGGGGCGCAGCACGCTGCGCCCCTACGCCATCCATAGCGACGGATGATCCAGCGCGGTCGGGATGGGACGAAGATCAACACCGACAGGCTCGAGTCACGAGCAAGCATTTCGAGCGCTCGAGCTGACCCCTAGCTATTCGCGGGGGCGCGCAAAATCCCTTCGATCTTCTGCAACTCCTCGTCGCTCAGCGCCGCCCCGCTCAGCGCTCCCACGGCGTCCACGACTTGCGCCGGGCGGCTCGCGCCGATCAGGGCGCTCGTCATCTCCGGGTGACGCAGCACCCACAGGAGCGCCATCTGCGCCAGCGTTTGGCCTCTGTTCAATGCCAGGTCGTTCAACTGCCGCGTCCGCTCGAGTTTTTCGTCGGTCACGTGCTCGGGGCGCAGGAAGCCGTTGCCTTTGTTGGCCCTGGAATCCGCCGGGATGCCCTTCAGGTACTTGTCGGTCAGTAAGCCCTGCGCCAGCGGCGAGAAGGCGATGCAGCCGATGCCCTCTTCCGCCAGCGCGGTCAGCAGCCCGTCGTCTTCGACCCAGCGGTTGAACATGTTGTACGCGGGTTGGTGAATCAGGCACGGCGTGCCCAAGGATTTCAGAATCCGCGAGGCTTGCCGCGTCAACTCCGCTGGGTAATTGGAGATCCCAACGTAGAGCGCCTTGCCGCTTTTGACAATCGCGTCTAAGGCTCCCATCGTCTCCTCGAGCGGGGTTTCCGGGTCTGGGCGGTGGTGATAGAAGATGTCCACGTACTCCAAGCCCATGCGTTTCAGGCTCTGATCCAAACTGGAGACCAGAAACTTGCGCGATCCCCAATCGCCGTACGGTCCGGGCCACATGCCGTACCCGGCCTTGCTCGAGACTACCAGCTCGTCGCGGTACGGTCTGAAATCTTGCGCCATCAGTCGCCCGAAGTTTTCCTCGGCACTCCCCGGAGGCGGGCCGTAATTGTTGGCCAGATCAAAATGCGTCACGCCCAGATCGAAGGCGCTCCGCAACGTGTCGCGTCCAGTCTCGAAGCGGTCCACGCCGCCGAAGTTCTGCCACAACCCCAAAGAAATCGCGGGAAGTTTCAGACCACTGCGGCCGGAGCGGTTGTAACGCATGGCGTCGTAACGTTGCGGGGAAGCCTGAAACATGCGAGGACCTCTGAGGTGGTGTGATTGAACACCCGAGCGGGCTGAAGGTCGTGCGCTGAGGTGATCGCCGCGCCCATGTTACCGGGTTCTGGGAACACTGTCCAAAACAGATGCCCGCGAGCGGGAGGTCTCGAGGGCGGACAAAAAGGTAGGGTCGCCAGGTGAAACTGGAATGAAATCACGACTCGAGCTGGCATTGGCGCTGATTGACTTGAGTTGGAGGCTGGACAAAGCCTCGAGCCATCCGTTACATTAGCCTCATGCGACCCGTGACACACCCGCGACCAACTCCGCCGCGCCTCACTTCGGCGGCGGGTGAGGTCGCGCACTAGGGACTCGAGGGTTGAGTTGTTCCCGAGCCGCGAGGCTCGTTTTTTTATGGCGTGTTGAGCGTCTCTCGAGCCTGCCGGTTGACGCATTCGTTCTCCCTCTCGAGGTGTGCCCATGAAACGATCTCAGCTTTACGCGCCGACGCTGCGCGAATTGCCCTCCGAAGCCGAAACCCGCTCGCACCAACTCCTGCTGCGCGCCGGGTACGTCCGTCCGCTCTCGAGCGGCGTCTATTCCATGTTGCCGCTGGGCTTGCGCTTCAAGCGCCGCGTGGAAACGATTATCCGTGAGGAAATGAACGCCATTGGAGGTCTCGAGTTCGATTTACCGAGCCTGCAACCCGCCGAACTCTGGAAGTCCTCCGGGCGTTGGAACGCGATCGGCGTGGAAATGCTGCGCTTGCGCGACCGCAGCGGGCGCGAGATGTGCTTAGGCATGACCCACGAGGAGATTTTTACTTCCCTGGCAAGAGAACTAAAAAGTTACCGCGACCTGCCGACGGTCTGGTACCAAATCGCCCGCAAATTCCGTGACGAGCCGCGCCCCAAGGGTGGCCTGATTCGCCTGCGCGAGTTCACGATGAAGGACTCGTACAGCTTCGCGCTGGACGAGGAAACTCTTCATGGGCAGTTCAAAGCGCACGAGGGCGCGTACCACCGCATCTTTTCTCGTTGCGGTTTGGAGTTCGTCGTGGCCAACGCGGATAACGGTAGCATGGGCGGCAGCGATAGCAGCGAGTTCGTGGCGATCACCGACACCGGCGAGGATTTCGTGGCCGTGAGTTCTGGTGGCTACGCCGCGAACTTGGACGTGGCGGTCAGTCGGTTGGAGCCGGTCAGCGATAGCGGCGCAATCCTCGAGCGCGCTGAGTTCGAGACCCCCGGCGTTCACACGATTGACGACCTCGAGCGGTTCTCCTGCGACCTCTTCCCCAGCGGCGTTCCCGCCGTGCGGCAGATGAAAACCTTAGTGGTGGTCGCGCAGGGCGAACCCGTGATTGTGCTGTTGCGCGGCGATCACCAGCTCAACCTGAACAAACTTAGCCGGGTGCTAGGGACCGAGGACATCCGACCCGGCGGGGCAGAGGAAACACTGGAACTCATGGGCGCGAACTTCGGCAGCCTCGGACCTGTTACCACAAGTGGCACTGCTATCAACGCTCGAGTCGTCGCTGACAGTGCGCTCAAAGGACGGCGCGGGCTGGTCAGCGGCGCGAACCGCGACGGGTATCACCTAGCGGGTCTCGAGCCGGGACGGGATTTCATGTCTCGGTTTGCGGATGTTCGCACTGTGAAAGACGGCGAACTCGCGCCGGACGGAAGCGGAGCGCTCAGCATCAAGCGCGGCTTAGAATTAGGGCACATCTTCAAACTCGGCACGACCTACACGCAACCGATGGGCGTGCAAGTCCAAGGCGCGGATGGGAAGCGTGTCCCCCTAGTGATGGGCAGTTACGGCATCGGCGTGGAACGACTGATGTCCGCGATCGCTGAAACGCACAATGACAGTGCCGGTCTGAAACTACCCAAGTCAGTCGCGCCCTTCGATGTCACCGTCCTCGAGTTAGGCGACACGGCTGGAACCGCGCAACGGTTGTACGACGACCTGACCGCTCGAGGACTCGAGGTGCTGCTGGATGACCGCCATGACGTGCGCGCTGGAGAGAAATTTGCAGAGTTTGAACTCATGGGCATTCCGACAGCGGTGGTCGTTGGAAAGCGCAGCCTCGAGACGGGTGTGGTGGAGATGCGGCAGCGGCTGACAGGGGAAAGGCGAGAGGTACGGCTCGAGGAGATGCAAGGAGTTATGCCCTAAAGCCTGTTGGGTAGCAAAAGCTCACATGCCCGCTGGAAGATATGCACTCACCATGCCCCCACTGATGCCCAATGAGCTATCCTCGAGTTGCTTCTACCCCTCTGTCACAATGCCAATACGCGACGCTTAGAGCGTGTTTAGGAAGGCTGCTGGACAACGAGAACTCAACATGCCACGCTAACCAATGCGTACCCATCACTACCCCAGCGACCTGACCGACGCCGAATGGACGATCCTCGAGCCGCTCATCCCACCCGCCAAACCCGGTGGCAGACCTCGAGCACACCCCATGCGCGACATCATCAACGGCATCTTCTCTATCTTGCGCGGTGGTTGCGCTTGGCGACTTCTACCCGCCGACTTCCTACCATGGTCTACGGTGTATTCGTACTCGAGATCAAGGCATATGGGTGCAGTGGAACGCTATTCTTCGTGAACGAGTCCGGGTTCAAGCTGGACGCGAACCAACACCCAGCGCCGCTGTGATCGATAGTCAATCCGTGCGCTCGAGTGCCGTGGCAGGACCTCGAGGGTACGACGGTCACAAGAAGGTGGGTTGCGCGATAAGCTAAGCCATACAAATGCCTACGTGCTGCACATGAAACTCGAGTTTTATAGTGCTTAGAAGGGCTTTAGTTAAAACGGAGCTGTGTGAGACGAACTCAATTTAACCCTGTTTTCTTATCACGCATTTCCTCTTGAAGAGATGCTTAGAATACTTTGTTAATTCGGCTTTAAAAAACCTCTGATTTAACTTTTTGCTCAAGGTTTGTAGTAAAACTCAGGAAGCCTGACCACCAAGAAACCTTATTTATAGAGTCGGCGCTATTTTTTGCATATAAAACTAATGCTGAAAAATATTTAGAGGCGAAAATCAAAAATGCTCCCTCAGTCAAGAAAATTTCACCCATTGGATTATATATTTTAATCCCTTCTATAATCTCTCCCCACTCTTCTGCCTCTGATGGGAAAGTGAATCCAATATCATTGTAACTATAGCCATACTTTCCAGAAACAGCCATATATATTTTTTCTATCGAACTCCATTGGTAAATTGAAAATGTACTGGATAATATAAAAAATTCTTCGGGGAAGTTTATTTCTACTAGCCTTCCAGAAGATTTCTGGGCGGAAACAATTTTTAAATTTCTTATCGATTTTTCGTCATAAATCATAGTTACCACTCGATCCAGAAAGTTTGGACTTCACCGTTTCTATAAAAGCCTCGGATTTTCAAGAGGGATTGCGTGATTGCTCGAGATCAGTCACCACCGCACCACACTTCCCCCAATCCGGATTGTCAACCTTGGAGCCTTATCGCGCAACCCCTCTTCAGTTTATAAAAGTCGGGTCATATATTTTTTCATTCTGATAGCCACCGCTATTTGGTAATCTGTTTTCATAATCGCACGAGGCGACAGCTCGAATTTTTAAATTCCAAAGTTTTTTTAGTATTTTGGAGACTGTATTTATATACTCTGTTTCAATTGCTTCATCTTTTGGATAAAGTTCAATGATATACCTAAAAAAAATGAAGTCATCGTTGATTTTTTCGTCAAAATCTTCATTCTTGTAAATATCTACATTCATCAACCACGATGAGATTGAGTTTAGGTCGGTTTCACTTCCCTCAAGTTGACTCTGAAGCTCATCTAATAAGTCTGATCTTTCTTTATTGGTGTCTACATATAGTTTACAGTACAAGTCAATCATGATTCACCTCAATGGTATCCAAGGACCCTTGTCAAACACCCCATCTATTTTTACCACCGAAATATCGACTTCAAAGCCTATGTCTTTTTCTAAAGATTTCCCGAATTTGCTAAGTCCCAGCTCACCTCGCTGAATCTTTCCAGTTTCGATAGCTCGCTGCATCGTTTTCCATTTGGCACTACCAGGATTTGGTGATTTGAATCTCTCTGCGAGTATTGTTTGAAACTTAGTCTCTGATACTCGAATGGCGATATCAATGTCAGATGTCGGTTTGGCTGTTCCAGAAGCTCGATCTACCATGTGCGCGTATGTCAGTCCCGTTTCAGGTTCAATTTCGGGAAGTATTTACCATAGTCCGTCATAAACACCTTTTGCACCAGCTTCACTGTTCGGACTTTCACCGCGCACTTAAACTTTCGATATAATTCCAAACTTTTCAGTGAATCCTTGTGGAATCTTCAAGTAAACGAGTTCTTAAGTTCGCGTTGCGTAACCGCTCGAGGGGTAGTTGTCTTCAGCCCAGTTTGAATCTTTGCTGTTTGTGGTATTGACCCTGCCGTGCGATTGATCTTCCCAAGCTTCAACCGCAAGTACGCCTGCAACCGTGGAATCCCAATGGATTTTCCAAAACGCGAGTTCGCCAATCCTTTTGTCGCTGCGCCCAAGCCTTTGGCAACTGCCAGCGTGACGAGAATCTGAAGCGCGGTCACCGCCAGAATCGCCAGGGCGTCCGCTAACGCGACTCCCGCCTCTTGCAATTGTTTCTGATCGCCGTTCGCATTCCAAACTTTTGCAACGAATGTACCCAACGCACCGAATACTTGGGTGAGCTTTCCAGCTCCCCAGACAACGAGGAACCCGAGTCCTAACCACTCGAGGAGCCACATCCCTACCTGAAACCCAATCGCTGCACCCGGAGCCGCTCCAACCCCGCCCGCAAACGCTCCAGCGATGGCTCCAATCACGGTGGTTGTGACCATGATTCCAGCGGCGAACAACAGGCTGGTGATCAGACCATCAATGAGTTCGTGTGCCCCTTGCTCGAGTCGCTTGAGAAAAATTGGCCCGATGGATGAGGCGGCATAATTCCGAGCAGTTTGAAAATCGGAGACTTTCTGCTGGATATTCTTGTCCAGCCGAACAAGTTCACCCGTGAATGTCCCGCTGCCAACCGTGTTGTCCTTCGCAGCTTTGACGAAACTCGGAATCCACAGATCAACGTCAGCTTTGAGCATGACGTTGTTCGCGTCTGCTCCTGGAATAAAGAAATTCTGGACGGCATCGCCCCAGCCTTTGTCTTTGAATCCGAACGCTTCAGGTCGGTTGTGTTTACGAATCACGTTCAAGAAATGCCAGAGATTCTGGTCCTTGCTGCCCTCAGCCCCTGAGATGCCGTAAGCGCGGCGAACGAGCTGCATTCCAGTTTCACCATTGCGAACGTGAAACAAGCGCAAGCCAGGGTCTTGCTCGAGCATCGTCTGGTGCTGGGGTTGTAAGCCGTGAACTTTGCTCGCCAACATGTAACCGCTCTTGCCACCATCTGCGATCACGCGATACCACTCACCAGTTTTGCTGACAACCAGAATTTTGCTGCCAAAGGAGAAAGTGCCTAGACTCCTGGTTTTCTGATCGGGCTTCTCGCGGAGGTTCAGACCGTCTTCACGGACGAAAGCGCGTTTGCCAATCGGTTGTCCTTCTGAGGATGGATTCGCCTTTTGCCGTTGAAGCCCTCGAGCGGTGACGTGCGTAGCTCGAAACGCTTGTTTGGCTCGAGCGGTTCGGACGGGCGGACTCGAGGCGGGAGTCTCGAGAGCGTGTGATGACTTAAGATCAGTTGTGTCCGAGACCTGGAACGCTTGGTGCCTGGGGAGGATCAGATCGCGTTCCCTTGGGTTCAGGAACCACCTCAGGTTGATCGCACCGGCTTGACGACCTCTCACCTCTGTCCGACTCGAGCCGGGTGATCTCACCGTGTTCGCACCTGGGGTCACGATCAGGCTCGTCTCGAGGCGCGCGTACTCGCTCGAGTTCGGGTTGAACTTGCCCAGCAGTAACGCCTTGGTTTTGCCTTGCTGATCGCTTGGAACCTGCGCGAACAAATTGGCGGCGGTCGTGAAACGCTCTCTAGGAAGCTCGTGGCGTTTCAGCGTGTTCAGCAGGTGCGCCGCCCACTGTCCGGGCGTCTCGAGTTGCGGGGCTATCGGTTGGCTGAAGTTTGAGTGGCTTGAGTTTGACTGGCTCGAGTTGGGCTGACTCGAGGGTTGGGTTACAGCGCTGGGACTGGGCGTGGCGGTGACTCGGCTCGCCTCGAGTTGCGCGGCGTACTCTAAGCTCGGGTCGGTGTCCACGCCTTCGGGAACAATGCCCTTGGCTTGTTGCAGCACGTGGGTGGTTTCGTGAACCAGCAATCGGAAGCCTTCGGGAGTGAACGGCTGGTAACTGCCCGCGCTGAAGTGAATGCTGGAGCCGCTGGTGAACGCCAATGCACCGACAGCCTTGGTGCGAGCAGCGGCGGCGGGGTCGGTGTGAATGCTGATGGCGGGCAAACGTTGCTGAAAATGGGTTTCCAACGCCTCGAGCAGAACCGGGTGCAGCGCCTCACCAGCCTTGGCGGTTTGGGTTTGCAGGTCGTCCAAGTCCTCGTAGCGGTGCGCGAAGCTGGCGACGCCGAAGCGCTGGATGTGCGCCTCCCAGTGCGCGGTGCGCTGACGGGCTTCTCGGGCTTGAAACGCCTCGAGGTTCCACTCGAGGGGCTTGTCCGCTGATGGGCTTGTGGCTTCACTTGCGGTCGGATGGGCGCGCTCGGCGCGGCTGGCCAGAGCTTGCCACTGGACACGGTTGGCGCGGCTGGGCGTGCGCGTGGCTGGACCGGGCGCGCCCTGAATCAGTTGCAGGGCCGTGTTGAAGACGCCTGGCTCGAGCTGAGACCGGGCGGTGGCGGTGTCTCGAGCCACACGTTGCAGCAGCTCGCTGCTCAGGGGCGGCTGAGATCCCACTTTTGGGGACGCGGCGAGCGCGGTGCGTGGCAGGTGCAGGCGCTTACCCATAGCGGAAAGGGTAGCATAAACCGTAAATGATCGCGTCGCGTGCTACGGGGAGTTTATGAGTGCAAGTTCAGCCTTTCAGGCCGCTAGCGAGTACGCGTTGATCCGGGCGATTCAGCGGGTCGCGGACACCTTAGAGGTTCATCAGCGACAGTTCGTGGAACCCGATCTCCGCGAGCCTGAAGCTCAGTTGGTAATCGTCCCGACCGTCGCAGAAACAGTTTCGGAGGGTGGGGCGCTTGGGTTGTTGTGCCACAACTTTGGCTTGACCGCCTTCGAGCGCGACCTGCTGGTGCTGTGCGCGGGCGCGGGGCTAGATTCCAGATTGGCGGCTCTGGTGCAGGCGTGTCAGAACAACGCGCACGCGGAGCCAACGTTTGGGCTAGCCTTCGGGACGCTGGCGTACCGGCCCGGTTCGTGGGAGCGGTTGTCGCTGCTCGAGGCGTCTGCGGCGTTTACTGAGGCGGGCGTACTGCGCCGCGAGGGGCTATTGCATTTCACCAACGTGATAGAGATGGATCGTCACCTGCGCGGTCTCGCGGTGGACGAGCGCACGCTAGATTACCTGCTGGGCTTGCCCTCGTTCGTGAAAGCGCTCCGTTTCATCAGGCCGATCCTGGTCGGCGCGAACGTGCCCGAATCGCTGATGCCGCAGGTGTCGGTCGCCTTCGAGGCGTGGCGGGTGGCCGCTTCGGACGAGGCCGCGCCGCTGGTGCATCTGGTGAACCCGGCCGGGGCTGTGGCGCAGGAGAGCAAACTGGCAGTCGCGGCTCAGGTCGCGGCGGCTCGAGGGTTATCTGGTGACTTGCGCTTGCTGGACGCCTCAGAATTACCGCTCGAGGCTGCCCAGGTGGATGGGTTGGTGCGACTCTGGAACCGGGAGTCGCGGTTCGCGCGGTCGCTGCTGATCGTGGACGCCGCCAGGGTGGACTCCGAACCCGCCCGCTTGGACCTGATGGACCGCTTCGTGGCGGGCGTGACCGGGGCGGTCGTGGTCTTGACGCGGGAACCTCGAGCCTTCGGGCGGGCCACGGTCACCGTGGAGGTGCAGAAACCCTCCGTCCGCGAACAGATTGAATTGTGGCGGCGCGCCTGGGAGCCGGAGTTGCAAGTCTTGCGGCAAACAAATCAGGCGCGGTTGAACAGCTTCGCGGCGGAACTGGACGCGGGGCTGGAACGGCTGGCGAACCAGTTTGACCTGGACACCGTGACGATTGAACAGGCCGTCTCGAGCGCCCGCTTCGAGTTGCAGGATCGGATGCCGGACGTTCCAGCGCTCGTCGCCTCGAGCTGGCGGGCGTTGCAGCGGTTCACGCGTCCGAAGATGGGGAATCTGGCGCAGGTCGTGACGCCGAAAGCCTCGTGGAAGCAGCTCGTGCTGGCGGACTCGGAGTTGCACCTGCTGCGACTGTTGGTGGCCCACACGCGGGAACGATTCAACGTCTATCAGGGATGGGGCTGGGCGGGGGATGGCTCACGCGGCCTCGGGGTGAGCGCCCTGTTCGGCGGTCCGAGCGGCACCGGCAAGACCCTAGCCGCCGAGGTGATCGCGCACGAACTGGGATTGGACCTGATCAAAATTGACCTGTCCAGCGTCGTGAACAAGTACATCGGTGAGACCGAAAAGAATCTGGCACGGGTGTTTGATGCCGCCGAGAACGGTGGCGCAATTCTGTTCTTCGACGAGGGTGATGCCCTGTTTGGGAAGCGCGGCGAGGTCGGCGATTCCACGGATCGCTACGCCAACATCGAAGTCGCGTACCTGTTGCAGCGCATGGAGTCGTTTCGCGGGCTGGCGATCCTGACGACGAACCTCGAGAACAGCCTGGACGAGGCGTTCCTGCGCCGCCTGCGCTTCGTGGTGCGCTTCGCCATCCCAGAGCGCCCGCTCCGAAAGCGCATCTGGCAGTCGGTCTTTCCGAGCGGCACGCCGCTGGACGACGACGTGGATTTCGACACGCTGTCGCGGTTAGAGGTCAGCGGTGGTAATATCCGCAACATCGCGTTGAACGCCGCGCTGACCGCCTCGAGCGAGGGATCGGGCGTGCGAATGCGTCACCTCTTGGGGAGCGCCGAAGCCGAGGTCCGTAAACTCAAGCGCCTGCTGCGCGAGCAGGAGATCATCGGCTGGTCGCACGTCCCCGAGTACACTCGAGCCTGAAACGGGCGACCTCAGGCAAGGCGTGTGCGGGATACCTGCGCCGTGGAGTCGCGCTCTTGTTACGATGGTTCACATGCGGGTCTCTTTCAACCGGGGGCGGGTCTGAGCGTCACCGCCGTGGTGCTGGGCGGCGGGCGCGGCGATGACCCGCTGGCGGCCTCGGCGGGCGTCGCGGTCAAAGCCCTGGTTCCAGTGCACGGCGAGCCGATGGCGGTTCATGTGCTGCGCGCCCTGCGCTCGGGCGGCGTGGAGTGCGTTGTCTACGTCGGACCCGTCACCCCCGACTTGGAGCGACTGGTGGATGTCAGCCTGCCCGCTCGGGGCGAACTGCTGGAGAACTTGCGCGCCGGACTCGAGGCTGTCCCCGAAGAGGCTGTCCCTAAAAAGTCCGGCGGCAACGCGACGCGGGTGCTGGTGGCGACGGCCGATATTCCGCTCCTGACCTCGGAAGCCGTGCGCGACGTGCTGACTCGAGACTCTGGGGTGGGACTGGTCTATCCGGTCGTGCCGATGACGGCCTCAGAGCGGATGTTTCCCGGCGGCAAGCGGACCACGGCGAGGCTCAGGGAGGGTCGGTTCACCGGCGGGAATCTGTTTCTATTAGAGCCGCGCCTCGTGGATGCCTTTCTGCCACGCTTGCAGTTCATTCTGGACAACCGCAAGAACGTGCTGCGATTAGCCGGGATGTTCGGCATCGGTACCATTCTGAAACTGCTCCTCGGAACCCTGAGCATCCCGGAACTCGAGGGGGCGGTATCGCGTATTCTGGGCGTACCGGCGCGGGCGCTCGTTACCGAATACGCCGGAATCGGTTTCGACGTGGACAAGCCTGAGGACTTAGAGGTGGTTTTGAAGCATTTAGAGCCTGTGAGACAAGCGCCAGAGGGGGGGGCACTGTGAGGACACCGCAAGGGGTGCGCCGCGATGCCTTCATCGCTTACGGCATTGCATTCGTGGCGGCGCTGGTGGTCTCGTACCTGATTCACCTGTTGTTCGGGAACGCCGGGCGCGGTGGGTTCGTGGACCTGAACTTGGGCGGTATCCTGGAAATCCTGGGTTTCGTACTGACCTTTTCCAATATCTTATTGCTGACCCGGCAGAATTTCAGGCTCCCAATCAGCACGCTGCTCTCCGGCGGCATTTACGCACCACCCCCGGCGAAGCGGTTCGCGTCCAAATTGGCGACGCTGGAAAGTTTCGCCAGCTTGGAATTCTCGCAAGGGCTGGCGGTCGTCAGCGAACGCGGCCACATTGTCGGTCTGTTCGACAGTGCCACTGACAAGACGATGGAGTGGAGCGCCGTGCCCAAGGTCCCCGGCGGGATCGCGGTCACCGAGCTGCGCGGGATGCTCAGCCAGCACCCATTCGTGGTGGTCACTGACGGCGAGCAGGTTCACGGCGTCATCACCCAGGAAATGTTCATCGGCGGCTTCTGGCGCGGCGGACTCTCGAGATAGCACGCTCTAAATAGAACTCTCCAGCTAACGTGACTCTCAAAGTGAGAGGTAACCGTCAACGATTGTTGTGAGTCACGCCTCGAACGGCTCACCGCTGGAGAGCACGCTGACCACGCACCCGTGACCTTTGAAGAAAGGTTGCCTGTTTCATTTGGGTTCCATGACCCAACCGCATCCTCTTCGTGTCGCCGCCCGAAAAACGTACGGCGCAAAGGAGAAACCATGAACAAAGGAATCGTTGCAACCATGGCCAGTTTGGCACTCGTCGGTGGACTAGCCTTCGCCGCCCCGAAAAAGCCTGCCATGACCCCGGCCGCAACCACCTCGAGCACGATGACAACCGCCAAAGTTAACCTCAACAGGGCGAGCGTGGCGCAGTTGGAGAAATTGCCGGGCGTCGGTCCGAAGATCGCGGCGGAAATCGTCAAGAACCGCCCGTACAAGAACGGTGCCGACTTGGAAAAGAAAGTCAAAGGCGTGGGCCCGAAGCTCTGGAGTTCAATCCGCAATAAGGTTAGCTTCTAAACTTCAACCATAACTGCAACCCCTTTAACACTGAAGTTTTGGCACCTGATCTAAACTGTTGTATCGCGCCAGTCCAACCGTTCACGGACTGGCGCAACCTAAAACACATGAAAAAAAGTTGGCTCCTCAGCCTCGTCATCGCTACAACCGCCCTCGGTGCCGCCGTCGCCCTCGAGCCACAGCGGGTCATCCCCGGCCACTACCCGTTCGGCTCGAGTCAATTCGATGCGTTGGTGCGGGACAGCCAGTCGGCCACCGGAGATTCACTCACCTCGAGCTTCGAGGGTTGGTTAGAAAAGGCTTACGCAACCCACCAAAAAGCGCAACTCGAGGATTACGCGACCCTGACAAACGCCTTGAAAGCCAGAGCCGCCGAGTACGCCAAGCTGAAGGATGTGAACGCCAGAGTCGCCTTAGAGCGCGACACGGGCGCGTGGTTGCACCGCATGATTAAGGTCACGATCCCGAAGTTCAGTCTGGATCGCGGTTTTGAATTCACCAATACAGTCCGGTTCGGTGAGCGGCAGTGCTTGCTTCAGGGCACGTTGATCGCGTCGTTGCTGCAAAAGATGGGCTTCGAGGCGGGCATCGTCATGATCTGGCGCAACCTGCAAGGTACACCGTCCAACCTCGGGCACGTGGCAACCTATCTGTCCTTGTCGGACGGTCATGCCTTGATCGTGGATGCCAGCGAACCCGAACCGTTCGCCTCACATCAGGGTGTCTTCAGTTATAACCGCAGGTTAGCCCAGTATCAGTTTCTAACGCCCAAATTCGACACGGCAGGCAACCTGACCGATTTCAATGAAGCCAGGGTTTCAGCGATTACCGCCCTGCCGTACAGCTACGTGCGATCACAGTTTTACTTCTACCGAGGTGAACGCACCCCCGGCGGTTTCGTCAACAAGCCGATCACCCCGGACGGACTGGCTCGCAGTCAGGCGTTCCTGCAAAAGGCGATCAGCTTGGAGCCGCAGAACCTATTGGCGCAGTACGTGCTGGGTTACGTCTACAACCGCGCCGGGAAGACCGACCTGGGCACGGCTCAATTCAAGCTCAGTTACGGGCTGTATCAAAAATTCGGGTACGTCCCGGACGGTGTCAAGCAAGTCATGAACGGTCTCAAACCCTGAACACGTTGACCTGAACCGCTTTGAGAGGCAGACAGACATGGGGATAGACATGGGGCAACTCACTTTCGACAGCCTTCCCCAACAAATCGTTGAACCTCGAGCGGTCAAGGGGCCGGTTGCGCCGACCAAACCTCGAGCCTTGTCACTGGACGTGCTACGCGGTTTGACGGTGCTGCTGATGCTGGTCGTCAACAACACGGTCGGAAACCCCGATCCGCAACTGACGCACGCCGACTGGGGGGGCGGGGTGAACCTGGCCGATCTGGTCTTCCCGTGGTTCCTGTTCTGCTCTGGGGCGGCGATTCCGTTGGCGCGGCGCGGGGGGAACTGGGCCTGGAAGGCGTTGGTGCGAGCGTTCTGGTTGTTCGCGCTGGGTTGCCTGGTGGTCTCCACGGTGGAACAAACCCCGATCTTCTCCCTCGGGGTGCTGCAACTGATCGGCCTGGCCGGGTTGGTGGCGGCGCTGCTGCAACCCCTGCCGTGGAGGACTCGAGTTGGGATCGTAGTGCTTTTATTGGTTGGCTACTGGGCGGCGATTCGGCTGACCCCAGTCCCGAACGTCGGTGTGGGCGTCTTCGACGAGGATCAAAACGCGATCCGGCACTTCAATTCTTTTTTAGAGCCGCTCGGGTTGCGCGGCTTACCGAGCGTCGTTCCGACCGCCGCCCTGGTCATGATCGGGGCGCTCGTGACCGAACTGATGCGCGCCGCTGTCACGACACGGGATCGCGGGCTGCGGCTTGTGGCGCTCGGGTTGGGCTTGACGGCGCTGGGACTGGTCTGGGACCTCAGTCTGGAATTCAACAAGCCAACTTGGACGCCCTCCTACGTGGTGTTCTCCTGCGGTCTGGCGACCCTGCTTTTAGCGCTCTTTAGCGGACTTGAGGGGCAAGTCTGGTTCAGACGCCTGACCGTGCCGCTGGTGGTCTTCGGTTCCAACGCGCTGCTGGCGTACATCGTGCCAATTCTGGTCAAGGTCAGCGTCTTTCAGAGCTGGCAGTGGGGCGCTCAGAGCTTGCAGCGGGCTGCGATTCGCGGTCTCGAGGCGTGGAGCGCCGCCTGGGGTGACAGCTTGTACACGCTCGGGTACGTGTTGCTATGGTGGTTGGTGGCGTTCGTGGCCTACCGTAAAAAATGGTTCTTCAAAGTTTGAAGCGCCTTCGAGGAAATCGCCGCACTGATCTATTCTGTACGACACTTCTCTGTACGACACTTCCAGGCTGGCATCACCTCGAGACAAGAATTGGGGCACCAACTCGGAAACCGAGCAGAAAAAAGAATCAAAAGCTCATGCGGGCCAATAACCTCGAATCTTTCCAAGCGCACCCCGTTTTCCGCCCCTCGAGAACTAAGGATGTGAAGTCGTGAAGCTTTCCAGACGTGACGTGTTAAAGAAAATCGGTGTCGCCAGTGCCATCTTGTCCGCGCATGAGACGGGATTCTCACGAATCCTGGCCGCGCCCGCCTCTCCGACAGTCAGACCGCCGCTGCCGACCGTGCAACCGCCCGGAGCCGTGCAACCGTTGGCTCCCGGTTACCGACGGGTCGCGCCGCTGCCACAAATTAGCTTGGAGCCGCCCGTGCCCGGCGTCAAAAAAATCGAATTCGCCAGTAACGGCTTCATCGAGGTGGCGCACGCGCTGATCCTGGACTCGCGGATGGACGCTGGAGCGCAGGCGGATTTGGAGCTGGCCCAGACGGTGGCGGGGCGGGTGTTTCAGGCGCGACCGAGCCTGACCGAAGTGGACATCAGCGTCTACGCCTCGGGCAGTTACGAGGGCTTCGGCGGTCCACTGCCGCGTTTCACGGCGAGCGTACCGAGAGCCAGACTGGACGAATTCGCCCGGCTCGAGACGAAAACGGTGAGCGGTTACGACCGCCTGTGGTTCAATCCGGGCGTCATGCCGGTGCGACGGAAACCGCAGGACACGCTGGAACTGGCACCAACCTTTTACGGACCGCCGAGCGCCCTGCGCGGCCAGCAGGTGAAGCAACTCGCCTCGCAACTTGGGGGTGGGGTGCGCGGCGGGCTGTACTTTCACGGCGACCCGAACAAGCCGTTGGCGGGTCTGACCTTCGACGACGCGCCGCACCCACTCTACGAACCGCTCCTGCTGGACAGCTTACGGCGGGGCGGCGTCAAGGCGACCTTCTTCGTGATCGGGCGCAACGCCGTGTCTTACCCGTATTTCGTGCGCGACATGGTCAGCGCCGGTCACGAGATCGGCAATCACACGTTCCATCACGTGCGCCTGCCGCCCCTGAGCGACACCGATGTCCGCGACGAATTGGACGGATGCAACCGCGTGCTGCAACACATCACCGGGAAGCCCGTGCGCTACTTCCGCCCGCCCGGAGGGGACTACTCCGCCGCGACTCTGAAAATTGCCTCGAGTCTGGGCCTGGTGACGACCTTCTGGACGGACGATCCGGGTGATTTTGACAATCCGGGCGACGCGATCATCGAATCCCGGCTGACCCGAAAGCTCCGCGCGGGCGGCATTGTCTTGCTGCACGACAACGTGCTGCAATCCATCCAGGTTCTGCCGACGTTTCTGAACGTGGCCCGGAAGCGCCAGATTGAGCTGATCACGATGGGACGTTTGGATGCCAGTGATGGAAGCCGCTAACTGTCACTACTCGTTCACCTCGAGTTGGCCCTGTCGTTCACCGCTCAACCCTGAACGCCCTATCATGGTCCCATGCGCCTCCTGATCCTCGAGGACGACCCGACGATTCGCCTCAGCCTGACGGCTTCGCTGCGCGAGGCTGGGTACGTCGTGGACGAGGCGGAGCGGGCTTCGGAAGCGCGCGGTCTGGCGGAGAGTTACGAGTTCGACGCGCTCGTTGTAGATGTGCGCCTGCCGGAAGGCGCAGATGCCGGGTTTGGGTTCGTGGAATGGTTGCGCGCTCGAGGAATCACCAAACCGGTCTTGATGCTGACGGCCCGCGATGGTTTGCGTGACCGCGTGGCAGGTTTGGACGCTGGGGCAGACGATTACCTGGTGAAACCCTTCGAGCTGGAAGAGCTGCACGCCCGACTGCGGGCCCTGCTGCGCCGCTCGAGACCCGTGCCAGAGAATGTGCTGGAGCGCGGCGAGTTTCGGCTGGAGTGGGCCGCCAAACGCGTCGCGCTCTCTGGGGTGGACGTTCACCTGACCGCCAAGGAGTACGGCATTCTGGAACTGCTGGCCGCCAACGCGGGCCGCGTTTACTCCAGGGGCGAGATCGCCGATCACGTCTGGGGCATCGAATTCGAGGCTGAGACCAACGTCGTGGACGTGTACGTTAAGAATCTGCGGCGCAAGATCGGGGCGTGGGTGGTGGAAACAATCATCGGTATCGGCTACCGCTTCCCGGATCGCCCGTGAGGGCCGCCCGGTTCAAAACCGGCTCAAAATGTGACACGGGTGCGCTATGAGTCTGCGCTGGCGGCTGGCATTCGTCTCCAGTTTGGTGACGCTGCTGTCCCTGGCGGCCCTGGTCATTGGGTCGGGCTTGTCGCTCGAGCGCAGCCGCCTGCGCGACCTGGACGACGAACTTTCCGTGCAAGCCAAGGTCGTGCTGGACGAGGTGGATTCTGGCGTGGGCGAACTCAGCGCCGATGTCACCGATGCGCTGCAAACCCCGACCGGCTCGAGCGTCGCCTGGATCTACCGCGATGGCCGCCTGAATTTCGGCGGTGGCGTCGGTGATGCCCCGGAACCGTTGGACGCGAACTTCCTGCGCTCTACCGCCCCAGAGAAGCGCTGCTCTTGCGCTGGGTGGCGGGTCTACAGCTTGCGTCAGGGCAACGTCGTGGTTCAGATCGGTCGGCCGCTCGAGCCGGGAGATCGTTCTAACCAGAATTACTGGAGCGTGGCGCTGATCGGGGCGTTGCTGGCAGCCTTGGCGGCCGGGGCGGTCATCATCGTGGCGGTGAACCGCGTGACCGAACCGCTGGAGCGTTTGGCGCGACGCGTCAAATCGCTGGAGTCCGACGCGCTGATTCCAGCCCTGACCCTAAACGACGAGGTTGGGGCCCTGGCTCGAGCGCTGAAGGGCAGCCTGGAAGGGTTGAAACTGACCCGCGACCGCGAGTCGCGCTTTCTGGCGGACGCCGCCCACGAGTTGCGCACGCCCGTCACGGCGCTGCTAACCGACTTAGAGCATCACACCACCAAGCCCAGAGCCTCAGCCGAGGACCAGGCGGTCTTGGAGCGCGCCAAGCGCTTGGCGCGCCGTCTGCGCGACCTCACCGGGAACCTGCTGACGCTGACCCAGACGGATCGTGGTCTCGAGCTACGCGAGCTAAACCTGTTTGCACTGGCCGCCGAGGTGACCGACCGGTTCGCGCCGTTGGCCGCAGCTAAGGGTCTGGACTTGGGCTTGGACGGCGAGCCGGTGATGGTGCGCGGCGATTCGGTAACCCTGGAACGCGCCCTGGAAAACTTGATCGGCAACGCGATCAAATTCACCGATGCGGGCGAGATTCGCGTGTGTGTCAGTGCCGATGCGCGGCAAGCCAGGCTCGAGGTGACCGACACCGGTGGCGGTGTTGATCCCAAGCTGATCGAGCGCGTCTTCGAGCCGTTCGAGCGAGCAGGGGAGACGCGCCGCGAAGGGTCAGGACTCGGACTGGCGGTGGTGAAAGCTGTCGTGGACGCGCACGGGGGTTCGGTCAAGCTCGAGAATGCACAGGCTGAAACCGGTGCGGTCGTGACGCTGAACCTGCCTCGAGTCACCTGAGCCTTGGGTTTCATCTACGTTCCATCCCACAGTTCGAGTCTTTGCTAGGCCTCCCCGAGGGAGCGCCCCGTTAAGGGAGTCAATATGGGATTACTCGATGGTGTTTTAACAGGCGTAGCCGGTGCGGGTCTGTTCGCAGTCGTCAGCAAACTTGTTAACGATCACGGCGGTGTGGACGGTATGCTCAACACCTTGCAGCAAAAAGGGTTGGGGGGTGCGGTGCAGTCCTGGATTAGCCCTGGTCCCAACCAGCCCGTGACACCCGATCAGATTCATCAGGCGCTCGGCGCGGACAAGATGCAGGAGTTGGCCCAGCACGCCGGTATGACGACCGACGAGGTGGCGCAACACCTGTCCACCACGTTGCCGCAAGTCGTGGACAAGCTCACCCCGAACGGACAGGTTCCGCAGGGCAACCCGTTCCAGGGCGGTCTGGACAGTCTGAAGCAATTGCTCGGCTGAGGCAGTCGTGACAAGAAAGAGGGGCGCTCGAGCGCCCCTCTTTCCGATTGAGCTTCTCTGTTGAGCTTCTTACTGTGCAGCGGTTTTGAGCGGAGACGGCACGGGTGGCACGCTAAGCGCGACCCGGTTTGGGCAGCACCGTCGGCGGGATGAAGCCCGGCTCGAGCTTTTCCTTGCGTTCCTCGCGGCGCTTCGGGGTGTCCTCGTCCTCGGGCAGTTCGCCGCCGTCCAGCACGATTTGGAATTCCTCGCCGGTCATGGATTCGCGTTCCAGAAGGACGTGAACCAGACGATCCATGCCGTTGCGGTGATCCTGAATCAGTTTGGTGACGCGCTCGTACTGTTCTTCAATGATGTCTTTAACCTCGTTGTCAATCGCCCTAGCGGTGTCCTCGCTATAATTGCGCGCCTCGTAGCCGTTCCCAAGGTAACCGTTCTGCGCCTCAATCAGGGCGACATGCCCGAGGGTGTCGCTCATGCCCCACTCGGCGACCATGCGCCGGGCAATGTTCGTGGCCTGCTGAAAGTCGTTCTGCGCCCCGGTCGTGACATCGCCGAATTGCAGTTCCTCGGCGACCCGACCCGCCAGTGCCACCGCGATCCGGTCCAACAGTCGGTGCTTGCTGTAATGCTCGCTCTCCGATGGCATCGGCATGGCGTACCCGGCCGCGCGTCCTCGAGGGACAATCGTGAGTTTGTGCGGACGATCCGCCTGCGGCAGGAGTTGCATCGCCAGCGCGTGCCCGACCTCGTGATAAGCGGTCACGAGCTTGTCGGCGTGTGGGATGACCCTGGACTTTCTGGCGGGTCCCATGGACACCCGATCGGCTGCCTCATCAATATCCTTGACACTCACCTTGCGTCGCCCCGCTCGAGCCGCTAGCAACGCCGCTTCATTCAACAAGTTCTCCAAGTCCGCCCCCACGAACCCTGGGGTGCGCCTCGCCACCACTTTCAAATCCACGTTCTCCTCTAACGGTTTCTTCCTCGAGTGAACCCGTAAGATCTCCTCCCGCCCTTTGACATCCGGCGCATCCACCACGACTTGACGATCGAATCGTCCCGGTCTTAAGAGTGCGGCATCCAGCACATCGGGTCGGTTCGTTGCCGCGAGGATGATGATGTCGTGCTTGGTTTCAAATCCATCCATTTCCACCAGTAATTGATTCAAGGTTTGTTCCCGCTCGTCATTCCCCCCACCCATCCCAGAGCCACGCTTTCTGCCCACAGCGTCTATCTCGTCTATGAAGATGATGCACGGCGCGGTTTTACGAGCTTGCTCGAAGAGGTCTCTGACTCGAGCGGCTCCGACCCCAACGAACATTTCTACGAAGTCAGACCCGCTGATGGTGAAGAAGGGCACTCGAGCTTCTCCGGCGACGGCTTTGGCTAATAAGGTTTTGCCGGAGCCGGGCGGTCCGACGAGCAGGACTCCTTTCGGGATGCGAGCGCCGATGTCGTGGTAACGGGCGGGGTTCTTGAGGAAGTCAACGACTTCGGCTAACTCTTCTTTGGCTTCGTCGCACCCTGCCACCTCCTTGAACGTCGTCTTCGGGGCGTTTTCAGACACGACTTTTGCCTTGCTGCGTGCGAAACTCATCGCACCGTCGCCGCCGCCGCGCATCCCACGAATCATCACGAACAGGAACGCGCCCATAATCAGAATCGGGATCAGGTTCAGGAACAGTCCCAGCCAGTTGGTGCTCGAGGCTCCTTCCACGCTGACTTTTGGCACGCCGTTGTCTTTCAGGAAACTGGGGCTGCCCCAGTGGTCCAGTTCGGTCGTGGTCGTGCGGAACTTGTCGCCGTTGCGTAACTCGCCGGTCAATTCGATCACGTTGCCCTGAGCGCTGACGGTGACCTGTTTGACCTCGCCCGCTTTGACGTTCTGAATGAAGCTCGAGAAGTCCTTGGTTTCGGCGTTGTTCGGGCGCACGTTGATGCTGACCACGACGATGAGGGCAATGACCAGGGCTATCGCCACCCAGATGTTGATGACGGGACGCTTCATAGCAACGCAGTCTACGCCCCTCGCCTGAACTGAAAGGGGTAAAACGCCCCAAAGCAAAACTCTAGTTCTGATGCCTCGAGTCCTGCGTGGTAGCCTCCTGGTTGTGGAGTTACGAGCCGAAGAATTCCAGTTCAACCTGACCCTGGCGGGCCGCCCGGCCGGATCGCAACGCCTGTCCTCGCAGTTCGAGCGCGGGCTGTACGTGATGCGGCTCGAGGCGAGCTTTCAGGGGGCGCTCGGGTCCCAGAAACGCTTGCAGGTGAGTAAGTTGGAACCAGGGTCGCGTCTGCCGACGCTGTTCACCGAGAACGACAACGGGCGGGTCTTCGAGACGAGCTTTGATCGGCAGAGCGGGCTGGTGAAGCTGCGTCAGAACCGCGATGAAGCCTCGAGCGCACTGACCCAGGATTACCAGGACCCGGTCTCTCTGCTGCAATTTCTGCGCGACCTGCCGGAAGACGTGCGTTCCGTCAGAGTCCCGATGATCGGCGGCACGGTCCTGGTGACGCGCCTCGATGATGAAACGGTGGACAGCCCGTTTGGACCGCTGCCCGCCCACGTCTACTATCTGCGTCCCGGTGTCAGCCTGGTTTACATTGAGGCGGCCGCCTCGCGCCGAATTCTGAAACTCACGCAAAGCCTAGGGAAGTACGCGCTCGAGGCGCAGCTGACCCGCGCCACCGAAGGGCAAGTCGCAAAGGATGGGCCGCGCCAAGAGCGCGGCGGCGAGCCGCGCACCCGACGCCCCGGACAGTCTAGGGCGGAGGCGGTGAAAACCGAGGCGGCGCAGCGCTCATCCGATAGCACTAAGGGAGACAGCGCTCGGGGCGATGGGCAGCGATATCAGGAGGGTCAGGGTCGCTCGAGACGGCGCGGCCGCAATCGCGGCGGTGACCGCAACGAGGCGGCGGGCGCTTCCCAGCAAGCTCGAGCGCCACAGGCTCCCAAAGAACAAGCCCTTCGAGAACCATCACCAACTCGAGCCGAACCGCTCCGCCAGGAGGCGCAACGACATTCGCCGCCCACCGAGGGGGCTGGCGACGATCAGGCGCGCCGTTCCAAACGCCGCCGTCGGTTGCGTCGCCGCAACGGAAAGTCCGCCGAGGGCGGCTCTGAGTAAGGTTCTTAATCGGTACGGTTCTTCGGCGGTACATTTCTCAGCGCTCGAGATTGACACTCGATACTTCAACCTTCACCAGAGGTCAACCATGTCCATTTTGCAAGGCGCGGACGCCTTCGCCGCCCTGACCCGCTCGTTCGGCGAGAAACCCGTGACCGACGCGACGCTGGATCGCAACGAACACCTCTTCGGTGAGCGCCTGACACCGGCTGAGGTCGTCAACCGAATCCTGCACGACATCCAAACCCAGGGCGACGCGGCGGTGGGCCGTTACGCGAGGCTGCTGGACGGCGTGCCTGAGGGCGGTCTCGAGGTGACCCGCGCTGAGATGGAAGCCGCCCGGGACTCGTTAGCGCCAGAGTTGCTCGGCGCAATTCGTCACGCGATTCGCCGCCTGCGGGCCTTTCACGCGGCGCAACCCGCGCACGGGTTTTTGGATCACACGTCAGAAGGAGCCTTGGGTCAGCTCGTGCGTCCCTTAGAGCGGGTCGGGTTGTATATTCCGGCGGGCGCGAATCCGCTGGCCAGCAGCCTGATTCACACGGCGACGGTTGCGGCGGTCGCGGGCGTTCAAGAAATTATCGTGTGCAGCCCGCCCGGAGGCGGTGGTCGCGTGTCCGCGGTGACGCTCGCGGCGGCCTTGGAATGCGGGGTTAGCCGCGTGTTCGCCCTCGGCGGGGCGGTGGCGATCGGGGCGATGGCGTACGGAACCCAAACCCTGCCAAAGGTGGACAAGATCGGTGGCCCCGGCAACTACTACACGGTGCTGGCGATGCGCGCCGTGTACGGCACGGTCGGCATCGTCAGCCTGCCCGGCCCGACCGAAACGATGGTCATCGCCGATGAGAGCGCCAACCCGCGTTTCGTGGCGGCTGATCTGTTGGCGCAAGCTGAGCATGTCGAAGCCGAACCTGTCCTGGTCAGCCTCTCGAGGGAACTGATTCAATCTACCCTGGAAGAAATAGAGCGCCAAGCCTGGCTGCTCCCCGAACCCAACCAGAACTGGGCGCGGCAGAGTTGGGGGTCACGGGGAAAACTGATCCTGGCGGAATCCTTGGCGCAGGCGCTCGAGTTGGCGAACCACTACGCGCCGGAACACCTGTGCTTGCTGATTCGTGATCCTTGGGCGGCGCTGGGGGCTGTCAAGCACGCCGGGGGCGTGTTCGTCGGTGAGGACAGCCTGGAAGCCCTGGGCGATTATCTGGCCGGGCCCAGCCACGTCATGCCGACGATGGGCACAGCCCGGTTCTCGAGTCCGGTCAACGTCCGCGATTTTCAGAAGATTATCAGCGTCGTCGGAACGAACCGCGAGACGCTGCACGGCGTGGCGGGTGACGCGGCGCGACTGGCTCGAGCGGAGGGTTTGGAAGCCCACGCTCGAGCGATCGAGGTACGTTTGAAGTAACGGCTGGCGTGATCCAAGCCGCTGTTCAGGACTTCCCGAGTGGGAAAATCTCGTCCATCCGCGCGATCACGCTCCCCTCGAGTTTCAACCCCGCCGCCCCGAGGGTGTCGTCCAACTGCTCGGGCTTGGTCGCGCCAACGATTGCGCTGCTGACCCCCGGCTGGCGCAACACCCAAGCGATAGAGAGCGCCGTGCGCGTGGTGTTCAGGTCGTCCGCCACGGACTTTAACAGTCGCACCCGCTCGAGATTTTCGTCGCTCAACATGCGCTGCGCGAACCCGTCCATTCGCGCCAAGCGTGAGCCTTCCGGTTTCCCAGCGTCGTACTTGCCACTCAGTAAGCCCATTCCCAAGGGACTCCAGACGACCAGCCCGACGCCGTGTTTTTCGGTCACCGGCAGGATTTCCTTTTCCACGCGGTCGCGGTGAATCAAGCTGTACTGCGGCTGCTCGGTCACCGGGGCGACCATGCCCTGCGCCCTAGCGATCCCGACCGCCTCGGCGATTTGCGCCCCGCTCCACTCTGAGGTTCCCCAGTAGAGAATTTTGCCGCGCTGGACCAGATCACTCATGGCCGCCACGGTTTCCTCGAGCGGGGTTTCGGGATCGTAGCGGTGGCAGAAGTAAATGTCCAAGTAGTCCGTGCCGAGGCGTTTCAGAGAACCGTCTATGGACTGCATGAGGTGCTTACGCGACAAGCCGCGGTCGTTCACGTCGTCCGACATGGGCCAGAAAACTTTGGAGGAAATCACCAGTTTGTGGCGGTCGAAGCGCTGCAAGATCTTTCCCATCACCGTTTCCGACGCGCCGTTGGCGTAGACATCCGCCTGATCGAAAAAATTGACGCCCTGCTCGTGCGCTTTTTCAATGATCGTCTCGGCGATTTTTTCATCTTGAACGCTGCCCCCGAAGGTCAGCCAGCCGCCCAGTGAAACGCTCGAGACTTTCATGCCGCTGTTGCCCAATCGCCGGTATTCCATAGGGTCGCAGCCTACGCTGCCAGGGTGGCTCACGGCTGAGTTCCAGGACACGGTAGCTTCGCTTGCACTCGAGGGTGACCCCTGTTCGGCTCTGTAGGCCGAAGTGAGTTCAGGAGACTGGAGTGCTGCCAGCACACGATCTCGAGAAACGCCGCCTCGAACGCAGTATCGGCACAGCTTTGAACTGCAACAAGCTTTACACCAAATCCTTCGACCCCACTTTGGAGCCGACCCTGTAGACTGCGAACCGTATGGAACACTTTCCTGGAACCGACCCGGACGCCTATAAATTGGTGGCGCGACACTGGTGCAGCACGGTCACGGTCGTGACTGCCAAGCGCAAGTCGGAATTTGTCACCGACTCCGCCCCGGAGATGGACGGGTACACCGCGACCGCGTTTCTGACGGTTTCGATAGACCCGCCCATCGTCATGGTCAGCGCCTCGAACCACGGCAGCGCTCACGCCTTACTGACTCAATCCGATCATTTCGTGGTGAACCTGCTGGATGCCTCGCAGCAAGAGGTGGCCGCCGCCTTCGCCCGTCCCGGAGCCGAGCGGGTCGGGAACTGGGAACGGTTTGGCTGGCAATTGGACTCCAGCGGTGCGCCGCTCGTGCTGGGCAGCATGGGCGCGTTTAGCGCCCGAATCACCGAGCGCATCCCGGCGGGCGATCACACGCTGGTGCTGGGCGAGGTCACCGAGATTCACAAGGGGAGCGCGGTGACGCCGCTGATGTACTTCAACCGGGCGTACACCAAACCCGGCAACGCCTAGCCTGAGACGGCTATCTGAGGGAATCTTGTCTGGAAGCCTTCGGTCTCGAGGGGTGCCTTCAGAGTAGGACCACCCTACCCACACGCCTCGAGTCGCGGCAGAACGTCGCTTTAATGGCCTGACGGGGCTGGGGAGGATTTCTCATGTGGCCCTTTCCTACACTCTCTTCACCTGTCGTTTAAGAGAAGATTGTTTCTCAAGAGACGTTTAACTTGGCTCACGGTGGCTTGAGACAGGGCTGGTAGCGTGAGTGCAGTTCACAAGGAGCCGAGTGGCTCGAGGAGGATTTGAGAATGAATATCAAGATGTTACTGGCAGCCGCGTTTACCCTGGTTTCAGGGGCGGCCATGGCGCAATCGGCCCCGCGTGTCACCCCGCAAGGTGTGATCGTCAATCCCGTAGACACCGCGTTGAAGGTCAACGTCTCCCTGGACAAGGGTGGCAACAATCCGCTTTACATTGAGGGTGAGAAGCAGCGCATCTCCGTGCGCGTCAATCAGGACGCGTACGTTTACGTCTTCGACATTCAGCCCAACGGTCAGGTCTCGGTGTTGCTCCCCAACGGGTTCTCCGGTGGTACGCCGTTCCTGCGCGCCAACGAGACCCGTACCTTCCCGCCGTCGGGAGCCGGTTACGAGCTGACGATCTCCGCCCCGTACGGTCAGGAAAAGATTCTGGCCCTCGCCAGTAAGCGCCAGTTGGAAATCTCCGCAATCGTGCCGCAGGTTCGTAGCGGTTCCTTCGTGACCGCGACCGTGCAGGGTCAGGAGGGTCTGGCTCGAGCGCTCTCCGTGACCGTCACGCCGCTGCCCCCGCAGGATTGGGTGACGGACACGGCCGATTTCCAGACCCGCGCTAAGAACGCCCCGGCCGCCAACGGCGCGTTGCAAGTGACCTCCAACGTGAACGGCGCGAACGTCTACGTGGACGGCGTTTTGGTCGGGCGCACCCCGCTGACCCTGAACATTCCAGCCGGTCAGCACACGGTTCGCGTGACCGCCAACGGCTACCGCGAGGACACCACGACAGTGAACGTCGTCGGTGGCCAGACGACCCGCGTTGACGGTAGTCTCGAGGCGATCCAACAGAACGGTTCGTTGTCAGTCAACGTCTCCCCGAATGTCAACGCTAACGTCTACCTGGACGGCGTGTTGATCGGTCGCGGTGATGTTCGCGTCAACGTCCCAGCCGGGCAGCATACCGTTCGCGTGACCGCCAGCGGGTACCAAGAGTTCCAACAGACGATCAACGTCTCCAACGGTGGTCAAACCAACGTCAGCGCTAACCTGGTCCAGATCCAGCAGAACGGACGCTTGGTCGTGAACGTCAACTCCAACAACGCCAACGTCTACGTAGACGGCGTGTTGGTTGGGCGCGGCGACTTGAGCATCAACATTCCCGCTGGCGCTCACACCGTCAAGGTCACCCTGGACGGTTTTGAAACCTTCCAGCAGAACATCACCGTCCAGAACGGTCAGACCACGACCATTAACGTCAACCTGCAACCAATCGTGCAAGACGGCACGCTGGTGGTTCGCAGTAACGTCGCCGGTGCTCGAGTCTTCGTGAACGGCAACGAGGTCGGAACCATCGGTCAGGACGGCTCGTTGACGGTCACGGGCTTGCCCGCCGGTTCGCACGAGGTCACGGTCGTGGCCCCAGGCTTCCGCAGCTTCGTCAGCAACTTCAACATCAACGGTGGGCAAACCACCGGCGTCAACGCCAACCTGAGCCGGATCTAAATCCGGATCGGTTGTCAGAGAGGAACGGGTGAAACCCCGTTCCTCTCTGACATCAGAATCATCCTGTCACCTCCAGTCTGTCACCTCGAGTTTCGGCTCGAGGTTTTTTATGTTCGCAGGCGTTGCCCAGCCAATAGATTTGACTCGAATCTCGGGTACGAGACTGTCACAGAGGCTGGAACCCATCGGCGTGCCGCGCTCGAGGGGTGTTTGGTTCGGGGAATCTCTAAAGCTTGGATTTTCCGAGGCTTGTCTCAGAGTCGCCAGGCTCGAGTGATATCGCACAGGTCATCACCCGCTCGAGAAGAGTCAAAACGGTTGATACTTCGAGCTAAGGTTTTGATTTTTTGCGAATTTCAAAACCGCTGACACCGTTCGTGTAGGCTCATAGTTCGCCCAGTCACCCAGGAACTTGCCTATGGACGCTCACAGGCGACCTTTTGCAAGCTTTCAGTTCGGTTGCGGAACTATGCTTGACGCTAGCCGATCACGATTTCCCTTCTGGTTGTACCCTGGAGTATGGCGAGCGCGAACCTCTCCGGTGGCAGACTGGGCGTACGGCCCCAGGTCAGCCACCTGTTCCTGGAGCGTCCGCGACTATTGCGCCTGCTCCCCGAGGAATCTGGCTACGTCGTCTGGCTCGAGGCGGCCTACGGGTCGGGCAAGAGCGTGCTGGCCGCGCAGTGGGCGGGACGTTTGGAGGCGACCGGCTGGCGCGTGATCTGGTTGGCGCTCGCCGAGGGCGACCCGCGATCAGAACTGGCCTCGGCGCTGGGACTGCCAGGCAACGCCGCCTGGCGAGCCGTGCTGGATGCCCTGAACGCGATGGATACGGCTGTTATCTTGGAGGACTTGGAAGGCGGCGAGGCATTGACGCCGCTGCTGAAACACGGCGCGGGGCTGGTGCTGCTCTCGTCACGGCGCACGCTCAACAACCCAGAGCTGCCGCGCCTGCGCACCGAGGGTCGCCTGATGCACTTGCGGGCGGACCAGATGACCTTCACCCCGGACGAGGCCAGCGCCCTATTCGGCGGGGTGGACTCGAGTCGCGCTTGGACCCGCACCGGCGGCTGGGCCTTGCCACTTCACCTGGCGGCTTTAACCGGCGAGGTTCCCGACGACGCCGCGCTCTGGCAGGGCGTGCGCGAAAGCGTCAGCGAGGCGCAGTGGCGGGCGCTGCTGCTGCTTTCGGCGCTGGATGTCTTCCCTCGAGACTCGGCGGACGGGGCGGTGCTGGGACTGGCGGAGTTGGGATTCGTCCAGGCTTTGGAGGGCGGTTACCGCTTGCATCCGATGGCGGCCGAACAGTTCATGCGGCATCGCCTGGATGAGGTGCGATCAGCCGTGCGGCTCGAAGCGCCGCGTTTAGAGCCGCGCCTGCATGGTTTGGCCCTCGAGCGCGTCGGACTGATGCCGGAACTCGCTGAGCTGCTCGAGACGCAACCCGGTTTGGGGGCGACCGCGCCCACGGAGACGTTGCGCTGGCACGGGCTGCTACCACCCGGCGGCTTGCCGCGAGCCTTCGAGGTCGGCGCGGCCCTCGGCCGCCTCGGGCACATGCGCGAAGCGGCAGTCCAGTTCGATGCGATTGCCTGCAACCCTTTCGCCAGCGACGCGGAACGACTCGAGGCGTTTGGGCAGGCGGCGTATCACCTGGCGGCCGTGGATTTCGATGCGGCGAGAGCGGCCGTCGCCGCCGGAGATGGACTGCTGTCGCCGCAGATGGAGCCGGAGCGAGCGGCGCGGTTCCTGCAACGCTCGGCGGAGGTGGATTACCAGATTGGAACCTTGCAGGACGGCGTAAACCGCTTGGAGCGGGCGCTGCAACTATTGCCGGTCGGACGCTCCAAGCAGCGCTCGGTGCTGCTGGCGAACGCCGCGATGATGCGCTGGTGGCTGAACGGCGATTCGGATATGTATATCGCGGCCCGGGCGGCGCAACTGAACGACGCTTCGGACAGTCTGCCGCCCGGACGTGAAACCGACCACTGCTGGAATCTCGGGATCACCGCACTGATGAGCGGGGCGCTCGAGGTGGCGCGCGGCTGGTTCGCGCGCGGTGCGAAGCCCGACCCGGCGAACGCCTTGTACGCGTTGCACTGCGAGATTTTTTTGGCCATTTTAGAGCGGCGTTACGCGGAACTGCCGGGCTTGCTGGCGCGGCTCGAGGTTTGGAACAACCCGGCGCTGGACGACCGCGCGCTGAGCTTCTGGGCGTTTGCGCTCCTGAACGACGGTCGCGCCGCCGAAGCCCTGACCCGGACTCGAGGCAGGGACGGCGAGCTGCTCGGGTTGATTCGCCCGCTGATCCTGCACGCCAACGGCCAACACGATCTGGCGCTGCAAAGCCTGCCTGAACCGGTAGACGCCGCGACCTACCGCGAGACCGCGCTACTGATTCAAGCGGTGCGCTACCGCGTGACCCGCGACCCGCTGGAACTCGAGCGGCTGATCGGGTTGAACGTGGAGCGGGACCGCGTGCTGGCGTACTACGTGCCAGTGGCGGAACTGCCGCGTCATCGCCCGGAGCTGAGCCGTCATCACAGCCTGCACGCGGTTTTGGAGAGCGGTTGGAAGGAGGCGATTCTGCTCCGACTGGACGAGTTACCCCACCTGCACGTGCGGCTCTTGGGGCGGCTCGAGGTGCTGTTGCAAGGGCAACCCGTGACGCTGAGCGCTCGGCCCCGCGACGCGCTGACGTTGCTGGCGCTACGCCTGCCGCGCGACCAAATCGCCGAGGAACTCTGGCGCGACCTCGAGCCGGAAAAGAGCCGCAACAACTTGCATGTCACGCTGAACGCCTTGCGCAAACTGCTGGAACCGTGGGGCGTGCCGACGTACCTGTTAGAGTCCGGTCTGAAGCGCACCGTCTGCGATCTCTGGCAACTCGAGGCGGCCCTGGACGCGAGTGACGCGGCGGCCGTGCAGCGCCTCTACGCCGACCTCGCGCCGGGCGTGGATGCCAGGGCCTTGGACGAGCGCCGCGAACACCTGCGCGGTCGCGCCATTCGCACGGTTCTAAACGCGGACGGTGACGACCTGGAAACACGGCTCGAGTGGGTGCTGTATCACGACCCCCTCCACGAGGAAGCCATGCTGCGCCTGCTCGAGTTGCTGCGCCGCTCCGGGCGGCGGGTCACGGCGCAGCGGCGTTTGCGGGAGTTCGCGCGAACCCTGCGCGACGAGATCGGCGTGGAGCCGAGCGCGGCCTTGCAAGCCGCGCTCAGCCTAGGTTGAACAGGAACGCTGTCTGAGTCGGGAAACGACCAATTCACCCATCCCTTCCCTCGCGCCCGAGCCAGGTCCGTTCACGGCACGAACACGAACTGGCCGCTGTTCTGCGTGATCGTGCCGCTGTTGGAGAAGATCACCGCGAGCGTACTGTTCCCGGTTCCGCCCGATTTCAGCAGCGTCCCCAGGTTGTTCAGCGTGACACGTCCGTTGCTTTCCAAAATGCCGACATCGGCTGTGAAATCCAGCGTGCCGGAATTGCCGAGCGTACCCGCCCCGCCCGAGCTGTGATACAGGTTGTCGCTCAGCTTCAGATTGCCCGCGTTCTCTAGTGTCCCGACCAGGTATTTATTGCCGCCCATCACGAACGATAGTGACCTGCCGGAATCATTTATGAGCTTGCCGGGCCCGTTCAGGCTGCCACTGACGAAGCGCATTCCAGTCCCGGTGAAGTTCAGGTGGGCCTCCTCGGCGTTTGGAACCGCTAGGTTGATCCCGGCCATCTGGATCACGCCCAGCGGTGCGCCGGATAGCAAGCCCCGGAAGGTGACATTCCCAGAAAACTCGAGGGTCGCGCCCGCCAGGGCGTTGTACGTTCCACCGTTCAGGATGCCATCCTGAAGTCTTAGTGTGCCACCCCTCGCCTCGAGCGTGCCGGTGTTGGTGAGCGTGTCTAGGTACAGGTAACTGATGCCGACGCCAGCCGATTTCACAACCGTGCCACTGTTCTCGAGGTTGATTAAACCATTGGCTCCCAGGAGACCCGAATCCGTGATGAAATCCAGCGTTCCCAGATTACGAAGCAATCCCAGACCGCCAGAGTTGTGATACAGATTGTCGCTCTGCTTGATGGTTCCCGCGTTCTCAAAGGTGCCCACCAGATATTTGTTGCCGCCAGACACGATGTTCAGTGTGAAACCCGCGTCGTTAACGATCTTGCCGGGGCCATTCAGGCTGCCGCTCGTGAAACCTAAGCCCGTTCCCGCGAAGCGCAGGTGCAGTTCTTCCGCACCGGGAACCGTCAGGTTAATCCCCGCCATCTGGACCGTCCCCTGCGGCGCACCTGACAGCGTGCCGCGCAAGGTCACATTCCCCGCGAACTCGAGGGTGGCGTTCAGCAGCGCGTCGTATGAACCGCCGACCAGCGTGCCGTTCTGTACCCGCAAGGTTCCCAGATTTGAGCGGAGCAGACCCGTATTGGTGAGTGTCCCCAGGTTGAGATTACTCGAGCCAGTTCCGCCGGATTTCACTAGCGTGCCAGCGTTCTCGAGGTTGATGAGACCGTTGGTTTCTAGGACACCAACGTCGCTGGTGAAATCCAACGTACCCAGGTTACGGATCAGTCCAGCACCGCCGGAGTTGTGATAGAGGTTATCGCTCAGCTTGACGGTTCCGGCGTTCTCAAAGGTACCGACCAGGTACTTGTTCCCGCTGGGCGCGACGTTCAGCAAAAAGCCCGCGTCGTTGACGATCTTGCCAGGACCGATCAAGCTCCCCGAGACAAAGCTGAAGCCTGTTCCGGCGAAGTCCAGGTGAACCGTTTCAGATGCGGGCACGTTCAACGCTGCGTTCACCAAGCGCACGCTTCCGGCGGGCGCACCTGTGAAATTGCCTTTGAAGATCAGGTTACCCGCGAACTCGAGGCTAGCGGCGACCGATGCGGTGTACGCGCCGCCGACCATCGTTCCATCCTGAACCCGTAACGTGCCGCTCCTGGCATCCAGCGTGCCGCTCGTGTTGGTCAGCGTGTCTAGGTACAGGTAACTGATGCCAGTTCCGGCTGACTTCACAACCGTGCCGCTGTTCTCGAGGTTGATAAACCCGTTCGTTTGTAGGAGACCAGAATCTGCGGTGAAATCCAGCGTACCGAAGTTGCGAAGTAAACCCAGACCGCCAGAGTTGTGATAGAGGTTGTCGCTCAGCTTCAAACTGCCCGCGTTCTCGAGGGTGCCAACCAGATATTTATTGCCGCCGGGCGCGATGTTAAGCTGCCCGGTCGCGTCGTTGACGAGCTTGCCGGGACCGTTCAGGCTGCCACTGATGAAACTGAATCCCGTCCCGGTGAACTTCAAGTGTGCCTCCTCGCCCGCCGCGACCAACAGGCTCGCGCCGTTTACCTGAACCGCCCCTTGCGGCGCACCGGACAACCTGCCGCGCAGGGTGACAGCCCCAGCCAGCTCGAGCGTCGCCGCACCGCTGGCGGTGTACGTCCCCGTGTCCAGTGTGCCGCGCACGAGGCGCAGTGTGCCGACCCTGGCCTCCAATGTCCCGAGGTTGTTGAGGTCCGCCACCAGCGTGGACAACGCGCCGCCGCTCTTGATGATGAACCCCGTGTTTTGCAGGTTGATGTAACCGTTCGCTTCCAGCAGCCCAACGTCGTTCGTGAAGTCCAGCGTGCCCGTGTTTTTCAGTGCCCCAGCCGCGCCAGAGTTGTGATACAGGTTGTCGCTGAATTTCATCGTGGCGACGTTCTCGAGCGTCCCGACCAGGTACTTGTTGCCGCCGCCCATAACGCTGAAGGTTCCGTTGTTGACGAAGCGTCCCGCGCCGCTCAGACTCCCAGCCGTCCAGCTCGAGCGTCCGTTCAGGAAAACCTTCGCGTCGGTCTCGGCGCTGAGCGTCGCGCCGCCGAGCGTGAAGCCGTCCCCGAGCTGCCCGCCGTGGGTCAGGGTCAGGCTGCCGCTCGCCAAGCTGACGGCCCCGCTGGTGTTCAGGCTGTACACGCTCGAGCCATCCAAGTTGATGCTCAAGCCTGTGGGCGGTGCGATGAAGTAAACATCGTTGTCCGGCGTCGGCAACTTGTCTTCACTCCAGTTCTTGGCATCACCCCAACTGTGGTTGTCGCCGCCGCCGTCCCAGTACGCGCCGTTGGTCGCGCCGACGATCACGACGCTCGAGGTGGTGATGCTGGGGTTCTCCATCAATGTTGCGGTGACGGTACAGGTTCCGTCCTGGCTCGGGGCGGTGAAGCTCGCGGTCGCTCCGTTCGGGCTGAGGTTGCCGCAACTGCTCGTCCAGGTGACACCTCGGTTGACGGTTCCGGTCACGAAGGCTCCAAAGGTCTTCTGCACGCCGTAGCGCATGAAGCTAACTTGCGGCGTGAGCAGAATCCCCAGTCGGTTCGGGTCCAGGTTAGAGGCGTAATCGGCGAATTTCGCATCCCCGGTCAGCGCCACATCGAAGACGCAGGCCTTGAAGATGTCGCCGCCCGCGATGCCTCGCTCGAGACAGATTTTTTCGGCTTTGCCCCTGGACACCGGGTCCAAGTCGTCCAGGCTCACGACGTTCGGCGGGAAGAACGGGTCCCAGAGTTCCGGCGGCAGGGAGAACATCGCGTTGCCGCCGTACAGCGGCACGCGCCAGCTCTCGCGGAATTGCAGGTACAAGTCCTTTGTCTGCGGGTTTTGCAGCACAGCCCCGCCACGAATCTTCAGATCGTTGCTCGGGTCGTCATCGCCGTCCCCCAACAAGCCCTCGACTCCCCCGAGGCGTTCCCCGGCGACTACCGTTTGCAAGCTGTAGGCGCTCGGGTTCGCCTGCACGCTCGAGCCATCCGGGAAGCCGACCGTTGTCGTGCCGTTACTGACCGTGATCGCCCCGCCCCCGGAGAGCGCCTGCGTGACCGTTCCGCCTAACCTCGAGCCGTTCAGATAGACCGCGTCACGGTAGATCTCCACGACGTTTCCGGTCACGCGTACCGCGACTGCGTTCGTGACCGAGGCGCTGCCGCCGCCAAAACGCTCGAAGCGAGCCTGAATCTCGAAGTCGTCCACGATGGACTTGGCGACCACGTAATCACCGACGCCCTGGAAATCGTAGGCGCGTCCGTCGAGCGTGAAGAAGTGCGGATCGCCGCCCAACCCGCCACGCTTCGGGTTCTTCTTTTTCGGGTCCGGCGGTTTGGGATCGTCCCAGCATTTCAGCGTCACTTTGACCGCGCCGTCGGCGGTGCTGGGCGGTTTGAAGAAGTCGAAGGCGTGAACGTTGATCGAACCCGTGAAGGTCCCTTCAGTTGTGCAGGTGTACTCGGCGATCACGTTCTGGGTTTCATCGCCGACCATCGCCTCGTGCCCGTGCGCCGTGATGATGCCGATACCGCTGGCAGTGGCGTCGTACACGACGGGACCGCCCTTGTTGAGCACCTCGACGGAGCCAATCACCTTGGTGCCGACCTTGGCGGTCAGGTTCAGTTGCCTCGGCGCGACTCGCACGTGGAAATCCCTGGCCACCTCGACGGTCGTCTGGCCCGCGCCGAGGCTGTCCTGACCTGCCCCGTTCTTCTTGAAGACCTCGGCGGTGATCGTGTCAGTGCCTTCCAGACCGCGATCAGTGTCGGTGCAGTACTTGACGCTGCTGCTCGAGGCGTCGAAATCGTCCACGTTGGCCGCGTTCCGAGGGTTGGTGATGTGCCCGAAAGCGGCCGTGTTGTGCCAGTGGTACAGCCACTCGCCACTCTCGAGGTTCTCGCCGTCCACCCGGGCCGTGACGGTGCTGCACTGAAACACGCCGATTGATTTCGGTACGGCGTTTGGGTAGACCTTACTTTTGTTGACCTCAATCGTCCAGATGTTCGCACGGTTGGAAGACAGGTACGTCGCGGCGAAGTTGGCGGTGTCAAACCCTGCCAGAATCGCGCCGGACAGGTTCACGACGTTATTGAAACCCTCGGCGGCAGCGGCGATTCCAGTGGTTTGAAATTCCCCTGGGAAGTTGCGCTTGGCGTATTCCACCGCCGCCACCAGCAGAGTGCGTAAGGTGTTGCTGGTGGCCGCGTCGTTAAATAACGTACCCGCCGCCTCCCTCATGCGCCCCTCGAGAACCATGGTTTTCAAGCCACTGAGCCGCTCCTGGTTAATCAGGTTCACCAGATCGGTGGCGAAATTGCCGGTCAGATCAGCCAGGAACTGCTTAGCAGCAGTGTCTCCCGCCTTCCAGGGCGCGATCCCCATGACTGAATTCACCAAGAAGGGCAGGATGATATCCGCCGAGAAATGCCGGATGCAGACGGTCTCGCGCTGCTTATCCTGCTCTGGTGTCAAGGCTGCCAGGTCGCCGGGGGTGGAGCCGCAACCGACCAGCACGGCCTTGTAGGTCGTTTTCTTAGCTCCGTCTACGGCTGGCAGGTCAATTCGGTCGCTGTCCACGGGCGCGTAGGCGTACGCCTTGTTGCCGTAGTGTGCGTCCATGATATCAATGAAAGCTTGAAAAGTACCGCCGTTCAACCCCGTCACGGGTTGAATCTCGAAATCCTTCAATTTTTGCCGCGCGAGGGTCGGAGTGTTGCTTCCCTCCGGCGTGAACGATTCGCGGTCTATGAACAGCCAAGCGCGGCGTCTCGAGGCGTTGGTGAAATGCACGGCGTTGGGCACGTCAATGTTGGTGGTGACGCCGCTGCGTTCCCCGGCCGGATTGACCAGCACGCCCTGAGGACGCACCAGGGGCGCTCGAGCCGCTTTTAGATCGCTGTTCTGAAACGGCAGCACGACCGCCGCCAGCGCCTCACGGACAGCCAGGTTGTCGCCCGCCAAAGCATCCGGGTTGGCGACCAAGCTAGCCGTAATGGCCGCCTCGAGCTGAGATAGACCCGGCACGCCCGGCAGCAGTCTTAGGGATTCGGCGCGCAATTCTGGGGATTGCTGGTAGAGGCCCGTGGCGAAGTAGACCAGGGTTTCGGCGGTGCTGCGAGGATTGATCGTGGCGTGTGTCGCGTCCACCTGCGCGAACAGCATTGGTTTCCCGTTCGGGCTGAGCACCATCGTTAGTTGCGGCAAGCCCTGGAAGGCGGTCAGGCTGTACTTGCCGTCAACGCTCAGGGCGACACTGCCAAGACTGTTTTGTACTCGCAGGGCGGCGGGGTTCAAACTCGAGCCGCTGGGCAGCGTGACCCTGCCACTGAGGCTAGCGGTTCGCACGCCGACCTCGCCGGGTGGCGGTGGCGCGGGCGGTTCTGGCGGCGGGTTACTCGGGCAGGCGACGAGCAATCCCAAGCCCAGCACGACTACCAGCAAAGCCTTCACCTGACGACGAGCTGTAATTGCCATTCTGCCTGCGTCCAAACTAATCTCATCCATACAGCGCCCTCCAGAGCGGATCTCGAGGGTTCAGTCTGAAATAGAGAGACTTAGCGGGGACTTAAAACCGAATTGAGACGCGAGCCGTACCGTGCCTCACCCGTCTCGTCTCGAGAGGAGACGGCTGGGGCAGGACGAGTTGTTCGAGGCCCTCTAAACTCTCAGGGCGACATAACCGTAACCCACCCCCTCGAGTTGCGTCCCCTAGGGTCAGGGTTTGGGCTATCCGTGGCTCGAGTCGTAGCTCCAGATAGGAATCTACTTATCTTGGCCGAGCGCGAAACCCTTGCTGAACTGCTCCTGCAACGCGGTGAAGACCAGCATTGGTGGCACAATCGTCAGGATTGCCCCCGCCATGACCGCGCCCCAGTTGCTCTGCGCCTCGGCGTCAATCAACCGGCTCAACCCGACCTGAACCACTTGTTTATTTTCCGATTGCATAATCACTAGCGGCCACAGGTACTGATCCCACGCGGACACGAACTGGATGACCGCCAGCGCCCCGACGGTGTTCCAACTCATCGGGACCAGGATTCGCAGCAGAAAGGTCAGCGGTCCCGCGCCGTCCATCCGGGCTGCGTCGGACAGGCTCGAGGGGATGTTCATGAAATGCTGCCGGAATAGGAGTACGCCGGTCGCAGAGGCAATGAACGGCACGACGATCGCGGCGTAACTGTTGGCCCATTTCAGATCGCCCGACACCAAGTCAAAGAGCGCCACGATCAGTAATTCCGTCGGCAGCGTCAACGCGAACAGCACGAGGGCGAAGAAGAGATTTTTCAGCGGAAACCGGAAATAGACGAACGCCAGCGCCGCCAGCAAGGACAGCACCGTCTTCCCGAGGGTCACGAACACCGCGACGACCGCGCTGTTGACCATGTAATGCCCCAAACCAGCCCCAATCCAAGCGGCTCGAGCGTTCTCCAGGAAGTGCAGTCCTGGAAGTAAACTGGGTCCCGTGACCTCGGCGCTCGTCTGCGTGGCTTTCACCAGCGCGAACAGCAACGGTGCGGCGATCACCAAGACCGCCACGACGAGCACGGTGTGCGTCCAGAGGCTGGTCCGGCCGCGCCGCGATCCCCCTCGAGGTGATCGAAGACTACTAAGCGCCATAGTGAACCCTCCGGTTGCCGTAGCGAAACTGCAAGACGATCAGGCAGATCACCAGCAGCAGCATCAACACTGCCTGCGCTGCCGCCAGTCCCGTTTGGAAGGAGCGAAAGCCATCCTGGTAGAGCTGATAGACCAGGAACGTCGTGATGCCTGCCTCGCCGTACACCGGACCGCCTCTGGTGAGGATATTGACGAGTCCGAAGCTGTCAAACAGAGAGGAGACGACGTTGGTGAAGATCAGAAAAAAAGTCATCGGTGAGAGCAGCGGCAGGACCACTCGCCAGAAGCTCTGCCAGGGCGTCGCGCCGTCAATTTCGGCCGCCTCCATGACCTCCTGCGGAATGTTCTGAATCGCCGCGAGGTAAAAGACGATGTTGAACCCCAAGCCCTTCCAGACCGTCGCCACGACCACCAATGCAAAAGCCAGAAACGGCTGATCCAGCCAGCGCGGTTTGATTCCGAACAGCGTTCCCAACAGATTATTGACCGCGCCGACCTCCGGGTTAAATAGAAACAACCAGAGCGTCCCGGCAATCGCCGGGGAGAGCGCGTACGGGTAGATCAGCATTAAGCGGTAGAACTTCGCGCCGGGGATCGGCTTGCTCGCCAGCCACGCCAAGCCCAGCGCGACCAATAACCCCAAGCTCACGACCAGTCCCACGAACACGAGCGTTTGCAAGATGACCTGGTGATACACCGGACTCGAGAGTAACTTGACAAAGTTATCCAGGCCGACGAATTGTTCGTTACCGACGATGATGTTCGCCCGGAACACGCTCAGACGAACTGTTCTGATCGCCGGGTAGTACGAGAACACGCCCAGGATCACCAGGGTCGGGAGTAGCAGCAACCACGGCAGCCAGCGCCCGCGAAAGGTGGCGTGTTCCCCGTCCGCCCTCGGGGGACGCGCCACAACCTCAGGTTGAGAGCGGGTACGGATTGGTTCTGCCTTTTTATTCGGTCGAACAGCGTTCAAAAGAAACCTCCAGGAGTGTGAACAAACTGGAACCTCGAGACCTTGAAATCTCGAGGCTTGATGGTTTGGTGACGTTCACTTGAAGTTCTTGTTGTATTCCACCAGCGCCGCATCAATCTGTTCCTTGGCGCTTTTGGCGACCTCGTTGACCGACTGCCCGCTCAGCACCTTCTGGATGTTCTGCTCGATTAGGGCCCGCATCTGAATGTTCGCTCCGGTCAGCGCCCCGGCGTTGGCAATGTTCGGCTTGGTGTTCAGCAACTGATTAAACGCCACGATCTGAAGCGGGTTGCCCTGGAACCAGCCCTGCTTGCGGAGCAGATTCACGCTACTGGTCCGCACTGGATAGTAACCGGTGAGCTTGTGCCAGCTCGCCATGTTTTCGGTGTTGGTCATAAAGAGAGCAAAATCCAACGCGGTCTCAGCCTCTGGTTTCGGAGCCGATTTAGCGACCCAGAGACTCGCACCGCCGATCACGACCCCATTGCGCTCCGAACCGTTTGGAATTGGCAGCGCACCCACGCCCATCTGAAAGCCGTTCTGTTTGGCAGCATCCAGCAGGTTGCCCAGTCCAGCGGTCGAGTTGATTGTCATGAGCGCTTTTTGTTGACCGAAGATCGCGTTCGTGCCAACGGTATCAGCCAGTTTCCCGGTGTTCGTCAGAAACCCCTTGTCGTTCAGATCCTTGTAAAACTGAAAGATCTTGCGACCCGCCGGGCTGTCCACATTGCTGGTGGTCGCCCGATCCTGACGACCGTTGCCGTTGTTGAGGAGTTGCGCGTTCTGCTGGCTCATCCACTGCTCGAACAGCCAACTGTACGGCGTGAGTGCCACGCATTTCACCCCGAGCTTGGCGGCGTCAAAGGTGGCGCAGGCTTTCAGGATCGCGCCAAAGGTGGTCGGCGGATTTTTAGGGTCCAAGCCAGCTTTCAGCATCAAATCTTTGTTGAAGTACAGCACCGGGCTGCTCGAGTTAAAAGGAATGCTGTTGACCTTGCCGCCAATCGTGTAATAGCTGACGACCGGTTTGATGTAATCGCTGAAATCCACGTCCTTGACCGCGCTGACCGGTTGAAAGATGCCGCTGTCCAACGCCAGTTGACTGCTGGTTCCGTCCACCTGCACGAGCGCCGGAGCCTTGCCCTGACGAGCTGCCAGCACCGTAGCTTGTAGGGTTTCATCAGAAATGCCCTTATAGACTGGCACGACCTTTACACCGGGGTGCGCCTTGTTATACTCGTCTGCCCTAGCCTGAATCCAATCGCCACGCTTGGCATCGCCGAAGGTGTGCCAGAATTCCACGGTAACACTTTGCGCCGACGCGACGAAACTCAGGGCGAGCGGCAGAGCGATCCAATATCGTTTCATGGTCGGCAGTTTGCAGACGTAAACTTAACGCTCACTGAGGATGCAGCTTGTGACTTGTGACCCAGGTCATACTTCATGGCAGGAAAGTAATTGCCCATCAAATGTTTTCGCGCTCGAGGTTACAGTCGTCACGGAGCACTCGATTGGTACGTCAATTCGCTTAATGCTGCGCTGCCAAGTTCCGCCCTGAAGTTCATCTTTGAGCTTCGCGTGCTCATAGGTGATAAGGGAGGAAAATTGGAGGCTCGAGCCTTGTCATGTAGTGCCAGATCTCGAGACCTTCGACGGTTTTTGTGACCGGATTCAACCGGGCCGTGGTTTCGTCGTCCAAACTGTCAATCCACTGTTCTGTACAGGAAGGCACGAAATGGACGTATAACACGTCACTGGCGCTGTCGTAATCAATTTTTACGCCTCGAGTTTCCACAGGATGTCTCGCTTCAAGCGTCTCGAGATGCGGCTTGCGTGAACTCTTCAGGCGTACTCTTGATCCAGTAAGACCGTTCTCCAGTATGACCGCTGCGACTGTGAATAGATACGCGTATTTCCGAACGAAGAGGCGTTTGTTGCCTTGGGTGTCACGGGCGTCAGTTTGAATCCAATCTGGGTTACCGATGACTTTGCCGATGCGTTCGGGTCGGGCATACCAAAAATCTGGATGAGGCTCAGCAATATGCTTCGCACGTTCGACGTTGAGGATGATGGGATACTCGAGGTGGGAGGTCTGGAATTCAATCGGGAATCATTGCGACTCGAGGGGATGCGGCCTTTCTGGTTTCATTCTTCGTCGGCTGCCGCCTGCAACCGTTGCACCACACTGACATCCTCTAAAGTGCTCGTATCCCCGCTCAACTCCTGCCCGCTGGCAATCTGCCGCAAAAGCCGCCGCATGATCTTGCCGCTCCGGGTTTTCGGCAGCGAATCGGTGAACTTGATCTCGTCCGGGCGGGCAATCGCGCCGATCTCCTTGGTGACGTGGGCCCGCAACGCCTCGCTCGAGACTTCGCGTCCGGTTTTCAGGGTCACGAAGGCGATGATCCCCTCGCCTTTGATCGGATCGGGTCGTCCGACCACGGCGGCTTCGGCGACGCTCGGGTGGCTGACCAGGGCACTTTCCACCTCCATCGTCCCCAATCGGTGACCGCTGACGTTCAGCACGTCGTCAATTCGTCCGACAATCGTGTAGTACCCGTCCGCGTCTCGTCTCGAGCCGTCCCCGGCGAAGTACACGCCTGGGATTTCCCCGAAGTACTGGCGTTTGAAGCGCTCGTCGTCGCCGTACACCGTGCGGAGGATGCTGGGCCACGGGCGTTTCAGCACCAGAAAGCCGCCCTCGTTCGCGGGGAGTTCATTGCCGTCTCGGTCCACGATGGCAGCCTCGACGCCGAACATCGGCACGCCCGCCGCGCCGGGCTTGGTGTCGTGTGCGCCGGGGATGGTGGTAATCATGATGCTGCCAGTTTCGGTTTGCCACCAGGTATCAATGATTGGCAGGCGTTCCTGACCGATCACGCGGTGATACCAGAGCCACGCCTCGGGATTGATCGGTTCGCCGACCGTTCCCAGTAACCTCAGGCTCGAGAGGTTGAAGCGGTTCGGGTGTTCGTCCCCGGCCCGCATGAAGCTGCGAATTGCGGTCGGAGCGGTGTAGAGGATGGTCGCCTTGTGCTTCTCAACGATTTCCCAGAGCCGCCCCGCGTGCGGGTGGTTCGGCGCACCCTCGTACATCAGCGCGGTCGCGCCGTTGGCTAGCGGGCCGTACACGACGTAACTGTGGCCGGTGATCCAACCGACATCGGCGGTGCAGAAGTACACGTCGCTAGCTCGCATGTCGAAGACGTACTTGGTTGTCAGGTACGTCCCGACCATGTAGCCGCCGGTCGTGTGCAGCACGCCCTTGGGCTTCCCAGTGCTGCCGCTGGTATAGAGGATGAACAGCGGGTGCTCGGCGTCTAATGGTTCTGCTAGGCAGTCGCTCGAGACATCTCGCATCAGGTCGTGATACCAGTGATCTTTGCCCGCGTTCCACTGGATTTCGTGCGCGGTGCGTTTCACCACGATCACGTTTTCTACGCCTGGTGCGTTCTCTAAGGCCTCGTCCACGTTCTGCTTCAAGGGCACGATGGCTCCGCGCCGGTAACTGCCGTCGGCGGTGATGAGCAGCTTCGACTGGCAATCGTTGATCCGGTCAGCCAGTGCGCCCGCACTGAAGCCACCGAACACGACGCTGTGCGTCGCGCCGATTCGGGCGCAGGCGAGCATCGCCACAACGGATTCCACGATCATCGGCAAATAAATGGTCACGCGGTCACCGGGTTGCACGCCCAAACCCTTCAAGACGTTGGCGAACTGGCAGACTTCGGCGTGCAACTCGCGGTACGTGAGCCTGCGTACATCGCCCGGTTCACCCTCCCAAACGAGCGCGGGCTTATCACCTCGAGTTTCCAGATGGCGATCCAAGCAGTTGTAACTGAGGTTTGTTGTTCCACCCACGAACCATTTGGCGTGCGGCTCGTTCCATTCCAGAACCGTCTCCCAGCGCTTGAACCAGTGCAGTTCATCCGCGACACCGGACCAGAACGCGTCAGGTTGCTCCAAGGACTGGCGGTACATGTCGTTGAACCTCTCCAGCGTCAAATTGCCGCCGAAATCACTTGGGGGTGCGATGCGACGGGATTCTTGCAGCATGGCTTCAATTGAATTTTCGGACATGGGAACTCCTGACAAAAAGGGATGTGGGTTGAGCTTACCGCATTCGTCTTGACGGCTGCCGCTCTGTCGGTGACGGAATCGCAGCCGAGCAGCTAAACCAGAACACCGCTCGAGCGATAGCCTCGAGCGGTGTCTGTTGTTGGAAAGGGTCTAAGCCGGGTTCTGTCCTATGCGCCCGAAGGCGCACGTCACGGTCATCTGTCTGGGATGTCAGTCGCCTGACACCTCGAGCGGCTGTCTTTGCTTGTTAAAAGCTGCGGGTCACAGCTCGGGTTTCCCCTTTCAAACGTTCGAGCCTTGCACCAAATGGGGTTTGCCGATCCAACCCTGTCTCCAGGGCTGCTGGTGGTCTCTTACACCACCGTTTCACCCTTACCCGCTGCCCTGCCTGTCAAACTCTCGCTGTAGTCAAGGTTTGACCTGTAGCAGCACTGCGGGCGGTTTATTTTCTGTTGCACTTTCCGTCGGCTTCGCGCCTGCTGGAGAGAATTACCCCTCGAGCGGTTCGCTCGCCGCCCAGCCGTTAGCTGGCATCACGCCCTGCGGTGCCCGGACTTTCCTCACTCGATCTCTCGAGCGCGACCGTGCCCCTTTCCAGCCGAGCAGTCTAGCACCTCGAGCCGCGACTTGAAAATACGCACCGTAAATCTTGAGCAAGATTCCCCACGGTGTCCGCAACAATCTCGAGCCTGCGAGCCGCTTCGCCTCTCCCGGCCGGTGATGAGTGGGCGAGCGAAGCGCGTTGCCCTCGACCTCGAATTCAAAAGCCTCTCACCCCGACCTTCTCCGTGAAGAAAAGGGAGAACGGCACAACTCGAGTCTCGAGGGTCAAGCTCACACCTCAAGCTTGACCCCGCTCAGATCCAGCACGAATTCCGCGAACAGCGAGTTCGCCCAGGCGAACCAGTCGCGGGTGAACACGTTCGGGTTGTCCACATCGAAGCTTTCGTGCATGTACCCCGTGCCCGCGTCGGTTCGCAGCAGCATCTCCAGCAACTCGAGGCGTTCGGCTTGGTCGGTGCTGGTCAAGCCCTGAATGCACAGGCTGATCGGCCAGATGTTGCGCCCCGGCGTGTGCGGACTGCCAATTCCCTGAGCGGCAATCCCGGCGTGAAAGTGCGGGTTGGTACTGGACAGCAACATGGCTCGAGTCCGCCGGTAGAGCGGATCACTGGCGCTGGTGTAGCCGATGTACGGCGCACTCAGCAGGCTGGGAACGTTGGCGTCGTCCATCAGGTTCGCGCCGCCCAAGCCGTCCACCTCGTAGGCGTAGACCTCGCCAAATTCGGGGTGATGGACTCGCCCGTAACGCTGCAAGCCATCTTCGATGCTGGCCTTCAAAACCTGCGCCTCGAGTTCCAAGGTAGGGTCGTGTAGCACGTCCGCCGCGATTCGCTCGAGGTAACCCAAAGACACCACGGCCAGCATGTTCGCCGGGATCAGGTAGCCGTAGTCGCAGGCGTCGTCGGACGGACGAAAGCCGCTCCAGGTGAGGCCGGTGAAACCGACGGGTGCGCCGCGACCGTCGCCGGACAGGGAATCGCTCGGCAGGTACGGCTTCGGACGGCGGAAGCTGTACCCGGAGCGCGTGCCGTGATGCTGCTCCACGCGCCAGGTCTCGAGGATACGAGCGGCGGCCAGCCTGAAGCGGTCGTTCAGGTGATCGGTGCGACCCGTGACGCGCCACAACCAGTACCCGAGTTGCAGCGGGGCACACAGAGAATCCACCTCGTACTTGCGCTCCCAGACCCACGGCGACATCTCCGTCAGGTCGTCCTGGTGGCCCTGCCCGGAGGCGGACTCGTTGAAGGCGTTCGCGTACGGGTCCAGAATCACCCCCTCGAGTTGCCGCCGTAGCACGCCCGCCAAGAGATTTCCCGTCTGTTCGTCGTGGGCGGCCGCTAACAGGTACGGTCGCACTTGGGCTGCGCTGTCGCGCAGCCACATCGCCGGGATGTCTCCAGTGATGACGAAGACGCTCCCGTCCGGTTGCGGGCGGAGTGTTGTCTCATAGGTGTTGCGAAAGCAGGCGTCGAACATCCTGACGACCTTGGGCTGCGCGGCGAAGCGGTCCTGGACCTGCTCAGAGAGAGGGTAAAAGGATTTCGGGAGGGAATTGGTCTGGGTCAACATCACTTGGCTCCGGAGAATGAAATACTCTGCGTAAAATACCGCTGCGCGAAGGCGAAAACCAGTAGCACCGGGAGCGACACGACGACGCTCGCGGCCATGAGCGGCCCGTAATCGGTCTGATGGTTGAAGCTGAACGATTGCAATCCCATCTGCACGGTGGACATGTTCGGATCGTTGAAGACGATCAGCGCCCAGAGAAAGACGTTCCAGCCCGCCTGGAAGGTGAAAATCCCGAGCGTCGCCAGGGCTGGTCCGCAGAGCGGCAGGTAGATATTCCAGAAGATGCGAAACTCGGACGCACCATCCACCCTGGCGGCGTCCATCAGGTCGTCCGGCAGGGTACGAAAGAACTGGCGCATGAAGAAGACCGCGAACGCGCCCGCCGCGCCGGGCAGGATAATCGCCCAGTAGCTGTTCAATAAGCCCATGCCGCCCTGCCCCAACAGGTTATTCCCGCCCGCCAGCGGGAACGAACGCAGGATGATAAAACTCGGGATCAGGGTCACGATGCCCGGAACCAGCAGAGACGCCAGCTTCAACTGGAACAGCGCCTCGCGCCCACGGAAGCGCATCCGGGCGAAGGCGTACCCGGCCAGGCTCCCCAGGATCAGGTTCGCCACCACGCCCAGGATCGCCATCAGACTCGAGTTCAGGAAGTAGCGTCCGAACGGCACAGTCGTGAACGCCTTGATGTAATGCTCGAACGTCAGCCGGACCGGAATCCAGCGGATCGGATCGGTGAAGATGTCCGCATCGGGTTTCAGTGACGTGACCAGCATCCAGTAGAACGGCATGGCCATGATGACCGCGACCAGCACCAGGGCGGCGTAGAACAAGGTTTCCCGGATGACGACGAGCGGCGTCAGTTTCAAGCGCTTGTTCATCGCTCACCACCGCTTCGCGTCGGGTCATGGAGCCTCGAGTGTTTCGGATTGCTCGAGTTGGCAGTCCTGCTCGAGTTGACAGCACTGCTCGGGGTAGCAGCACCAGAGAAGCCGCTCGAGGTTGCACGAAGTCTCGAGCTGCCGATACCGTTTGAGAGAACCGAGGAGACCCGCTTCATCCGAGGCTCGAGTCTTTGTTGAAGCGCAGGTTGAGGGCGGAGACTACCAGAATCGCCGCCGCCAGCACGAAGGCCTGGGCGCTGGCGTAACCCATGCGAAGCTGGGTGAACCCATTGCTGTAAATCTGGTACACGGCGGTCGTGGTCGCGTAACCGGGTCCGCCCTGGGTCATCACGTAGGCTTGATCGAAAAGCTGGAACGCGCCGATCAAGGACATGAAGACCACGAAAAAGGTCGTGGTGCGAAGCGCGGGCACGGTGATGAAACGAAACTGCTGCCAGGAATTTGCGCCGTCTAGCGCGGCCGCTTCGTACAGGTACCCTGGCACGCCGCTCAGCCCCGCCAGATAAATGATGATGTTGCTGCCGATGCCCTGCCAGAGCGTCACGATCACGATGGCGTACATCGCGGTGTCGGAACTCGCCAGCCAGTTCGGTCCCTGAATCCCGAACAGGCCGAGCGCCTGATTGACGACACCGTAATTCTTCTGGAACATCCAGCTCCAGACCGTGGCCGCCGCAATGCTCGAGGTCACGGCGGGTAGATAGAACAGGGTGCGAAACAGCGTCATGCCGGGCATCGGGCGGTTCAACCCCAGCGCCAAGCTCAGCGACAGCGCGATCATCGAGGGGACGTAGAGCAGCGCGTAATACGCGACGTTCCGCACGCCGCGCCAGAAGAGTTCATCGGTCAACAAGCGATTGTAATTCGCGCCGCCGACCCATTTGATCGGGCTGAGAATGTCGTAACTCGTGAAGCTCAGCAGGAACGCGGCGATCACCGGTAGCACGGTAAAGATCAGGAACAGCGTCATCGCGGGCGTGATGAAGACGTACGCCATGCGCGACTCGTGGCGCAGCAACCTGGAGGTTCTGGGTCTGGGCGGGGCGGCGATTGGGGCGGCCGGTGAGTTCTGAAGCACGGGAACCTCGTTGAGACCTGTCAGCAATGATTCGAGGGATTGGGACTCAAAGGGTAGGTTCACTTTGAGCAACGACGATGAGAAACGAAAATTGGCAGGTATTGTTTGAACGGCAGAGTTTTAGGTCTCGATTTTTCCGGTGGAGCGACCCTCCACGAGGCGGAACTGCACGTGGGTGCGGGTCGGCGCGGCCACGCCGCGCAGTTGTTCCAGGATGCGCTGGACCGCCAATTGCCCGATCTCGAGTTCGTCCTGCCGCACGTGGGTGAAGCGCGGTTTTTCCAGCGGAGCCTGCGGCGAGTCGAAGCAGACGACCGACACGTCCTCCGGGACGCGTTTTCCTAACCGTTCCAGCAGCGTCGTGAACTCGAGCGCGAGGTTGTACTCGACGCACAGGAAGGCGGTGGCCCGAGCACTTTTCACGAAGCGTTCCAGCAGGTTCTGATCGGCGGCAATGTTTTTCGGGTGAAACTGCGTCGGTAGCGTTGCCAGCAGGGAGGATAATAAGTGCTCAGCGCGGCGCGGCAGACTGTGACGGTTCAGAGCCGCCTCGAAGCCCTCGAGCCGCTCCTCCAAGGCGCTGGTGTTGGCGACCGGCGGCGATAAAAAGGCGATCTCGGTGTGACCCAACCCAATCAGGTGCTCGGTCAGTGCGGCGGCGGCGGCGCGGTTGTCGGTGACAATCGCGTGGGCCGGGATGCCCTTCAGGTAGCGGTCCACGAGCGCCACCGGAAAGCCGTCCAGAACGGTCTTCAGCAGCACCGGGTTGTAATGCTCGCCGTGAACCGGAAAAACGATCAGCCCGTCCACGCCGCGCCCGACGAGCGCGGCGATGGCGGCTTCTTCCAAATCCCTGGTACCATAAGTGCGCTTCAGAATCAGGTGCAGTCCCGCCTGACCGCAGGCTTCCTCAATCGCGTAAACCATCTGTAAGCCGTAGGTGTCGCTGAAATCGGGCAGCACCAGTCCGACCAGCCCGGAGCGAATCCCTCGAGCTATATCCGGTCGAAGAGGGGGGTCCGGCGTCAAACCCAGGTTCGCCCCCAGCCGCTCGAGGTCGGGCAGGTCCTTGGCGACGAAGGTTCCACGACCCTGGGCGCGCTCGACGACGCTCGCCTGGGCCAGCACTTCCAGGGCGCGCCGCGAGGTGATGCGGCTGACCTCGAAGCTGGCGGCGAGGGCGTTCTCTGAGGGCACGCGATCACCGGGCCGCAAGCGCCCAGCGCGCAGGTCCTCCAGCACGCTGGCGACGATGCGCTCATACAGGTGATTCGTCACACTCAGCACACGATACCTCGACTCAAGGCTGCTCCGCCCGCGTCTCCTGTTTCTCAGGCTGCCTTTCCAGCCACGCCATCGCCTCGAGCAGCATCACGCCGGACAGCGCGGTGCTGAGATCGAGCGGGAACTCTGGCGGGCGCGTCCAGCTCAAACCGGACAAGCCAAGCCGGGGATCGCGGTTCGTCCAAGCGAGTCGGGCGTTCTCTCGCAGCCACGCGAGACTCCCCGCATCCCCGGTTTCCCGCACGAGCTGCGCCAGATAGCGCACGAGGATGCCCTTGAACAGTCCGGCGTCGCCGCCGCCCTCGTCCGGCATGGCCTGCGTCACCGAGTCGCTCAAATGCGCCCTGGCTGCGCGGGCAGTCTTCAGGGCGCGGTCCAGAAAGTGTTGCTCGCCGGTAATCGCCTGCAACTCGAGCGCCGCGCCGACGGTCACGCCCTGGCAGTAGGTGAACGCCCAATCGCGGTCAATCGCACCGTCGCCGTCCCGGTTCATACCGTCCCAGACGAAACCGGTTTCCGGGTCTATCAGGTGCGTCTCGAGCCAGGAAAAAATGCGCCGTGCCCAATCCAGATCCGCCGGGTCGTGAAAGCGCCGATACAGACGCGCCGCCAGAATCGCGGCGGGCGCGTTGGCGGGCGTGTTCTTATAATCCAGTTGCGGTTTGCGCCAGGCAATGCCACCGCCGCAGGTTTCGTTCCAGCCGGTCTTGATGTCCGCCCACAGGGTCAGCGCCGCCGTCTTGAAGGCCTCGAGCGGCTGGGTCTTGATCGGCTGGGTCTCGATTGGCACGATTGGCAACGTCTCGATCAGCAGGGCGTCGTAGGCCCGCAGACACGCCAGCGCCAACCATTCCATATCGTCGTAATACTCGTTGGTCAGCCCGCCGTTGCGAGCTGTCAAACCCGACAGTAACCCCGCCGCCCGCTCGAGGTGCTGCACGCTGCCGTCGCGCTCCCAGGCGTCCACCAGGGCATCCAGGGCGTGCGCCTGCCACCAGTAGTGGAAGGGATCGCCCGGCAGGTCGTAACTGGCGGGTTGCAACGGCGTGCGAACCTCGAACAAATTGCTTTCCGGATTCCAATACGCGTTCATCAACGCCTCGAGACCGTGCGCGGCCCGACTCGCCCAGACGCCTGCAACAGTCTGCGTCACGGCAAGCCCACAATCTGTAAACGGTCCAGGTTCAGGTACGCCCGGCTGCCCGTGTCGCGCTCAAATTTCAGCGTGACCGCGCTCGAGCCTGCGGGCAGGTCCAGCGCCGTCTCTGCCTCTGCCCAAGTCTGCCAGTTCGGGGTCGCCGGGAACTCGAGGTTGCCGGAGACCGCTTCGCCCAGTCTGATCTGCCGTGTCGCCGCGCCGCCGCCCGCGCCGTACCGAAAGCGCAGCGTGTAGCGCCTAGACTCTGGAACGTTGACGCGAAAGCTCACGAGTTGCCCGTCCCGAAAGAAATTGTTGACGTAGCCGCGCCCGCTAAACCCAGGCGCGCTCACGCTCGAGTTGACACCCTCGCGGAGGCTGTTCTCCGCCTCGTAACGCCCATCGCCCGCGACTAACCTCGCCTCGAGCGGCTCTGGGGCAAGTTGCAACGCGGCGACCGCCGAGGCGGCCGTCAGGCTCTCAATCACACCTTTCTCCTGCGTGGATGACCAGTCAGACCCGACCAGTCCGTCCGCCGCCCGCTTTGAGTTCCAGATCTGCGTGGCGTTATCGCGGAGCGCGGTTTCAAACCGCGTTTTATCGCCCGCCTCGAGTCCGGGGGTGTTCGCCAGCGCGCGCAGCGCACGCAGCATGACGCCCTTGAAGCCGCCACCGTCGCCGGTGCCCTCGTCCAGCAAAATCTGGGCGTTCGTCAGGTTCGCCAACGCCCAATCCGCGCTCCTCACCGCTCGAGCCAGTAGCCGTGTCTTTTCTGCCTCGTCGATCACAACCTCGCGCAGCGCCAAGCTAGAGAGGACGAAATTCCCGAAGTTGTACGTGAAATCCCAGCGGCGCAGCTCGGAACCATCCCAGTTGTCGTAGACCTTGGCGTCGCCGTCGGTCAGCCGCTTGTCTAGAAAATCCCAGAGCTGCCGCGCCCGATCCAAAAAGCTAGAGTCATTGGTTATCTGATACAGCCGCACGGCCGTCACGACGAGCGGCCCGTTGGTGGCGACGTTCTTCTGCGTTTGCACACTTCGTCGCCACGAGACGCCGCCGCCAGATGATGGCGTCCAGTAGGTCCAGATATCCTCGAACAACGTCTTGGCGCGCTCCAGATAACGCGGGTTCTGGGTCAATTTGTACGCTCGAGTCGCTGCTCCCGCCCACCAGCCCAGGTCATCGTTGAAATCGTTCTGCCAGGTCGGGTAGACTCTCACGAAGCCGTCGTAGACGCTATCAATCAGCTTGCGCCCGTCTGGGGTCGGGTCGCGCTCGTAGGCGTCCAGCGTCAGATCCCAGAGTTGCGCCTCCCACCAGAAATCGCTGTACTTGCCGCCCTCGGGGCCCGCGCCTTGCGGTCGGGCGAACGGTGCGTCGCGGTTCCAGGCCAGGAAGTACCCCTTGTCCGCGTCCCAGTACGCCTTCAGAAAATCCTGAAACGCGACCCTCGGGTTGGGCTTCGAGGGCGCGACACTCGAGGCGAACGCCGCCAGCCCAGACAGCCCCAGCAGCGTCAAGAAGAATTTGTGGATCACGGTTCACCTCGAGCCTGAATTGGAACTTGCCCATCTCATCTCTCGAGCGCTCGGCGAGGGCAAGGTTCGGCTTGCCCTCGCGTCCCGAGGAGGAGGGGAGGAGAGGGCTGGGTTTATTTGCCGCTGTTATCCGCCAGGATGCGGTCGCCGGTCTCCTGCGCCTTTTGCAACGCGGTCTTGGCGTCCTGCTTGCCCTCTAAAAAGAGCTGCACGTTCGGGATCAGCGCCTGCCCCTCCATCGGCGGGTAGCCGGGCACGGGCGGGCGGATCGTAGCGAATTTTAAGGTGTCGGTGATCGGCTTTAAGAAGGCATCCTTCTGGAAGTACGCGTCAGAAACGGCTTTCAGGTTGCCGGGGACGTTGTTGCTGGTCTTGCCCCAGGTGAGCGCGTTCTTCGGGTCGTTCAGCCACCACTTCAGGAATTCCCAGGCGGCGTCCTTGTTCTTGCTGGCCTGGGTGATCGCCAGTCCGAACCCGCCCATGCCCGCGCCTTTCGCGCCCGTCGGACCGGCGGGCGGCGGCACGATCCCGAAATCCAAATCCTTGCCGTACTTCTTGTAGCCGTTGATCGCCCACGGACCGCTGTAGAACATGGCGATCTTACCGGTCACGAACGGGTCTTGGGCGTTGCCCTCGCCGCGCCCGAAGCCGGTCTCGTAGATCTTGTCCTTATTGAGAAGCGTGTTCCAGAAGTCCAGCACCGCCAATCCGGCCGGGCTGTTGAAGGCGGTCTTGGTGTTGTCGGCGCTCAGCATATTGCCGCCCGCCTGCTTCAGCCACATGCTGAACAGACCCACGTCGTCCAACGCGAAGCCGCTGACCAACAGCTTGCCGCTCGAGTCGCGTTTGGTGAGTTTCACGGCTGCGGCCCGCAGTTCCGCCCAGGTGCGGGGTGGTTGCACGCCCGCCGCCTGCAACAGCTTCTTGTTGTAAAAGAGCGCCCTGGCATCCACCGTGAGCGGCAAGCCGTACAGGTTACCTGCAACGCTCAGCTCACGTAGGGCTTCAGTGTAGAAGCCCTTGGTGTTGATTTTGTCTTTCGTCAGGTAGCCGTTGATCGGTGCGAGCACGTTTTTCGGCGCGTAGAGGGCCGTTTGAAAGCGGTCCCAGATCATCATGTCCGGCGCGTTCCCGGCGGTACTGGCGGTCAGGAACTTGGTCACGACATCCTGCTGCACAATGTATTTGACTTTGACCTGGCTCTGCGCGGCGTTGAAGCCGTTGACCATTGTCAGGACTTGCTGCTCGCCCTCGCCGGACCAGTCGCCCCAGAGGGTGATCTCGGTCGCACCCTGCGCTCTGGTTTGCATCAATCCGACAACCCCCACGGTGAGGGCGGCGGTCAGGGTCAGGACGGCTTTGGTGGTGCGCTGCAATCTCATGGGTTCCTCCTCGAGGGTGATGAACGGATCTGGGCGGGCGCGATCAACTCTTTGGCACGAACCTCCTCGGGGTGCGCCGCGTATCAGACACATTCGAGACGCTCGAGGGCGAGCTGTCCGCGGCTGGGTTTTTGATTGGCTCGAGTGTAAGAGGGCAAGTCCTATATGTCAATATGACAAGTAAAATAAAAGCAATACAAGTCAACTGCCCTGCCAGCGGCTATGATCTCTCGAGAGTCCATCTATGACACAACGCTTTTCAATCGGGATGTTCAGTAAACTCACAGGTCTGACACCCAGGGCCCTGCGCCTATACGAACACGAGGGTTTGCTGCGACCCGCAGTCGTCAACCCCGAAACGGGCTACCGCTACTACGCTCAGGACCAAGCCTGGATTGCCGAGCGAATCCGCTTGCTCAGAAGCACCGACATGTCACTCGAGGATATTCGTACCCTGCTGTCAACGCGCGATTCCAAGAAAAGGCAAAGGCTTTTCAGTGAGCATCAAAAACGCATCGAAAAACTGCTGAGCACGTATCAAGAAGCCTTGCGAACCTTGGAAAACCTGAGTGCTCGAGACATTCACGCTTATCCCATCATCATCAAAAGCGTAGCTGCTCAACCGATTGTGTACATCCGAGAGCGAACATCTTTGTTGCAAATCGAAATCATGCGAGCCAGGTCGTTTGGCGAATTGTACGGTTTTTTGAAACAAGAACGTATGGTTGCTACGGGCGTTGGCTTTAGCACCAATGCCAAAGCAGGAAACTTTGAACCCCACGAAGATATCAATTTAAACAATGACTGGCTGATTGACACCTGCGTTCCCGTTGCCGAGGTGATCGAAAATGCTTGCGTCCAATCTCGAGTCTTCTCGGCAGGACGCGTCGCCTCCGTGATGCACATTGGACCGTACCAGCCCTTGTTTCAGGTGTATCAACGAATGGCGGGTTGGATTAGCGAACAAGGTTTGAGTCACACTGGGCAAACTCGAGAAATCTACCATCTGGGATTGGCACAAACCAGTCAACCCAATGACTTGAAAACAGAAATTCAGTTTTACCTCGAGTGATTGATCTGGCTCGGAAGAGGCGTTTGACTTTGACGCGGGTCAAGGTTTTAGCCTCTGGCTTAGAAAGAACATGACGTTACGCTTTCTACATCAGGAGGATAGCCGTGAGAAAAATTATTGTGCAAACACAAGTATCGCTTGACGGTGTGCAAGAGAACCCGCACCTATTCGTCTTCGATTTCCACAACGAAGAAATCATGAATTATTCCAAAGAACAACTCTTGCAGAGTGACGCGCTTCTCATGGGGCGCGTGACCTACCAGGGATTTGCCGAAATCTGGTCCACCCGAACAGGCGATGACTTCTCAGACCGCATGAACAGCCTGCCCAAATATGTTGCCTCGAGGACGCTGCAAGAACCGTTGACGTGGAATGCAAGTTTGCTCGAGGGGGATGTCGCAAGGGCAGTTGCCAAACTAAAAGAGCAACCGGGTCAAAATATCTTGCAATACGGCATTGGCGAACTGACGCACACGCTGATCCAACAAGGTCTGGTTGACGAACTTCGTTTCCTGGTCTTTCCCGTAGCGGTAGGAAACGGGCAGCGTATTTTTGAAACCTTCGACAAGACCGCGTTAAAACTTTTGGAGACGAAGACATTCAAAACAGGTGTTCTTGCACTTCACTACCAGCCTGTCAAAAACAAATGAACAGCAAAGGATAGGCCAACATTGGCGGACTCGAGCTTTACTACGAGATTCACGGCTCGGGCGAGCCGCTGATTTTATTGCACGGTGGGCTGGGTGATTTTGTTCTGGGAATATCACATAAGGTAATGCAACAATTATGTCGGAGGCAAAACCATGCGAAGAATTGTCGTTTTGGAACGAATCACACTTGATGGCGTTTTTGATGCCGCATCAATGGGACAATGGGATTTTCCACACGACAGCGAGGCAAGAATGGCAGTCATCGCTGGAGGAATCCACGACAGCGACACTTACTTACTTGGTCGCACCACCTATCAGATGCTCGCACCGGGCTGGTCGGCGCTCAAAAACAACGAGTACGGCGTAGCCGACAAGCTCAATAGCATGAAGAAATACGTCGTTTCCTCGAGCCTCGAAAAAGCCGAGTGGAACAATTCGACGATCATCAAAACCAATGCGTTCGAGGAGATCGCCAAGCTCAAGCAGCAAACTGGGCAGAGCATCCTGGTACATGGCAGCGCCAAGCTACTCGAGGGTTTGCTGGCGGCGGACCTCGTGGATGAACTGCAACTGTTGGTTCATCCGACCATTCTGGGCAGCGGCTCAAGGTTGTTCAAAGATGGGGTACAAACCGCAAAGCTCGAGCCTATCGAAGCAAAGGTGCTCGATCTAGGCGTGGTGCTGATGAGATACCAGCCGAAGCAAGGTTGACCGGATTTGAGAAGGAGGCGTTTATGACAGAACAAAGCACGCAGTCGCAGAATGTCCTAGGCATCGTCCACATCGCCATTGCCGTCAGCGACTTGCAACACCACATTGACTTCTGGCAGGGGGTGTTGGGGTTCAAGCTGGACGGAACGGCAGAAGTCAGCGGCACGCTGCCAGAGGATGAGACGGGCGTCCCTGGCATCCGCAGCAAAATCGCCCAACTGACCAAAGACGGCTTGAGCGTCGAACTGTATCAACCGACTGCACCCGAGAACCGCAAAACCTACCGTCCCAGCCCGGTGGACATCGGTTCCTGGCATCTGGCGCTCAAAGTCAAAGATTTAGACGAGCTTGTTCGGGTCAGTGCTGAATGGGGCTGGCAGGTGCGCGGCAAGATTGCGATTGTCGAGGAAGGTCCTGGCCCCATTGGCGCTCGTCTGGCTTACCTGCACAACACCGACGGCACAATCATTGAACTCGTGCAGCTTCTTGAAAAAAAGTAGATGAGCTTCAATTGCCGATCAATTTAGTGGTTCAAAGCAGTGGCTCGAGGTTTTAAAAACTAAGCTTACTCTGCGAAGCTCGAGCTGATCGAATCAAAGTCATTCAAGAAGGGTGTGTCGCTGCTGCGCTACCAGCGGAGAAACGGTTCGCTCGAGCTAAAATCGGCAGGTACGAAGGACACTGAGGAAGCGGAAATGAAGACAATAGCGTTATTTCATTCCATGCTCGGGTTGCGACCGATTGAACGCGACGCCGCTGCACGGCTATCCGCCGCTGGATACGAGGTGTATACCCCTGATCTGTACGCAGGGCAGTTCGTGAACACGCTCGAGGAGGGTTTTGAAGTTAAAGAGCGGGTAGGTTGGACGCTCATTTGCACCCGTGCGGCGCAAGCCATGAGTGAGCTGCCCGATACAACAATACTCGCAGGATTCTCGATGGGGGCGGGTGTCGTCGCCAGCCTCTGGAATCAACGACCGCGCACCGCTGGAGTGCTGCTGTTTCACGGTCTTGCGGACATCCCAGTGAACGCAATGGCGGGCTTACCAGTGCTGGTTCACCTCGCAGAGCAAGACCCGTTCGTGACGGGTGAGCAACGCGTTACCTGGCAGGAAAACGCCCGTCGGATTGGTCTGTCTGCACAAGTGTTCGAGTATCCCGGTACTGAGCACTTTTTCAGCGATCCGAATTCGCTTGACCATGATGCGGACGCAGTACACCTGACCTGGCAGCGAACGGTTGCGTTCCTGGACCGAATTTATTTTCCTCGAGATTGAGTTTCAAAAACCAGGAGGCATGAGCTATGAAGATTCGTAAAATAGATCATGTGGGCATCGTTGTTGACGATCTGGCTGCCGCCAAAGCCTTCTTCCTCGAGCTTGGACTCGAGGCGCGCGGCGGAGGAAATCTGCAAGACAAAGCGGTCGGTCAGATTATTGGTCTAGATGACGTGAACGTGGAATTCATGTACCTGAGTGTGCCAGGTGGTCAAGGGAGTCTCGAGTTGATCAAATTTCATGCTCCGCTGGACGAACGAGGTATTCAAAAGTCCTCCTCGAACGCGCTTGGTATTCGGCATATCGCTTTTGTGGTTGACGATATCGAAGGCGTTGTCGCCAAGTTGGAGAGCAGCGACGCGAAACTCGTCGGCTCGATACAAGACTTGGGCGGTTACAAGCTGTGCTACATCCGTGGACCAGAGGACATTATTTTGGAACTTGCTGAGCCGATCAAATAACGCCAGATTCAACCATGTGGAGGATTTATGACGCACTCAGATAAACCTTTGATTACCCTCGAGCGCACCGTTCCTGCCACCCCGGAAGCGGTCTGGAAACTCTGGACGACCCCAGACGGATTCACCGTCACCGTTCAGAAACTCGAGCTTGTACCCGGTGGCGACCTCCTGTACACCATGACCGCCACCGCTCCGGCGCAGATCGAATTCATGCAGAACGCCGGAATGCCGCTGGCGAATGCGTCACGCAAGACATTCCTCGAGATCAACGCGCCTTCCCGCCTGAGATTCTCGTCGCTGTTCGATTTCATACCGGGCGTGACGCCTTTTGATGCTGAAACGACCATCGAACTTCACCCCACACCGCAGGGAACCAGAATCGTGGAAACGATGGAACCACTGCACGACGAAGAATGGACGCAACGCCTGACGATGGGGCGCGAGAATGAACTCGAGAATCTGGTTCGGTTGTTATCCACGAATTGAACGTCAGACTCGGCTGGGTCAACACCAGCGATGAAATGCTGTGACACATGAGCCTGATCCTTAAAGCTAGACTCTCGGATGCAGCTTTTGTTGAAACATTGACGGCAGGCCACACCGTGCGCGATGGTTCCATGCTTCGGCCTGCCGAAAGTCATTGGCATCTCGTGTTGGTGAACCATGAAGGACGCTCAAAAGCTATTGTGACTGGACCACAAACAACGACTGGCCTTGCTTCGTGGCAAGAAGGGGCTGAGATTATTTGGATCAAGTTGAAGCCCGGAACTTTCATCCCGCATCTTCCCTTTAAAACCTTGGTCAACCAAGAGACGACCCTTCCAGAAGCCTCGAGTCATTCGTTCTGGATGAAAGGGTCTGCTTGGCAAATTCCTGACCTGGAACACGTGGATGTCTTTTTGGATAGGCTCGAGCGTCAAGAACTGCTGATGAATGATCCGGTTGTGAATGCTGTGTTACAAAACCAAGAACAAGCGCTAGGACTGTCTCCTCGTACCCTGCGACAACGTTTCTTAGAAGCCACTGGGATGAGCAAAAATACTTTTCAGCAAATTGAACGTGCCCAAAGCGCTGCATTGCTCTTAAAGGAAGGCATTTCAATTTCTGACACGATTCAAGCGCTCGGTTATTACGATCAGCCGCATCTGACCAGATTGCTCAAGCGCTGGGTCGGATACACACCCGCTGAACTCATCCGTTTGGGCTTGACCTGAGACTGCCGTTTCATACAAGACGGTTTGTCCTTTAAAACATATCGTACTCAGGGTCTAACGTTTTAAAGGAGAATCACTATGGGAAAAGTTGTTTTGGTCATGAGCATGTCCCTCGACGGGTTTATCACGGCATCAAATCCTCGCATGAAAGCGCCAATGGGTGATGGCGGTCAGGTCTTGCACGAATGGGCGATGGGTGATCGGGATGAGGTCAACCGTCAATTCTTGGCGGACTCCATCGGACACTTGGGCGCGGTCATCTGTGGCAGAACCACTTACGACGCTTCCTTACCTAGCTGGGTGGCAGATGGTCCTTCGGGAAAAGCGCGGCGACCCGTGTTTGTGGTGACGCACCAAGCGCCCAAAGAGAGTCCCGAAAACGGCGTCTACACCTTCGTGACGTCTGGGATTGAGGCTGCTCTGGCGCAGGCAAAAACCGCTGCCGGAGACAAAGATGTGGCGGTGATGGGCGGTGCGAACCTCGGTCAGCAGTATCTCAAAGCGGGTCTGCTCGACGATATTGCGATTCAACTTGTGCCAGTGCTGTTTGGCGACGGAACGCGGCTGTTTGCTGACTTCGGGGGCGATCACATCAAACTCGAGCCGATCAAGATGCTCGAAACTCCGATTGCCACTCATCTCCACTACCGCGTGGTGAAATGAAGCGCACCGTTCAGGCGACAGAGAAGATTAACCTGATCGGGTACCCGAATCTTCAGTCGGCGAGATTCTCCAAAAACCCGCTCTCAGATGGCATGACCTCGAGTGGCACAGCCTCGCCACACTTCAAACCGGATTCTCATCGCAAAAAATCTATGCTGCCGTGAATGAAGAACCGCTTCTTTTACGGATTGCTGGCTTTCCTGCTCCCCCTGCTCTCGGTGCAATCGGCGCTCTCGCAGACTCGAGGCGCGGTCGTGTACAGCCGCATCTTCACCCCGGCGGAGGCGGCGGTCGTGGAGTATTACAGCGATGCCAAAGGCGCAATTGCTTTCAGCTTGGAGCGCGTCCTCGAGCCGGAAAAGTTGATGTTGGGGATTAAGGACTGGCGCAATCCGAGCGTGCCAGAGAAGCTTCCGACGGCGGTCCTGAAACGCATCTCCAAGGGTAACGCGGATCGGAATTACGAGTACGGACAATTGGAATTCGGGCGGCTTCCAGAGGGCGTGTACGTTGTCCGCGCCCGTCAGGGCAAATCTGAGAGCCGCGCCCTGATGCTCGTCTCACGCCTCGGACTCGTCACCAAACGGAGTGAGGCGGAGGCGCTGACTTGGACGGTGGACTCGCTGACCGGGCAACCGCGAACCGCCAAGGTTTACGCGGTCACCACCGGAAAACTGGCGGCCGCGCAAACGGCTGACAAGGACGGCTTGCTGCGTTGGAAGCTCGAGGCTAAGGTTGAACGGTTGTATCTGGCGCAATTCGGGAATTCCTGGGCGCTCTCTGAGGCGGACATCGCCTCGTGGAACGCGCGCCAGACGCTGGGGTACGTGTACTCGGAGCGTCCGGTGTATCGCCCCGGCGACAGCCTATTCGTGAAGGGCATCCTGCGCGACGGGAAGACGCTGCAACCTCGAGCCAAGGCTGGCTTGACCGTGCGCGTCTACGATCAGGAGCAGAACACCGAGGTGTACAAGGGCAAGGTGACCACCAACGAGTACGGCTCGTTCGCGTTGGAGACCTCGCTGTCCGCTCGCGCTCGCACCGGGCAGTACGCGGTCCAGGTCAGCCCGGAAGATGCTGCTAAAAACGGCCCACCTTTCTTTGGGTTGTTCAAAGTGGAGGCGTATCAGAAGCCAGAGTTCGCCGTGACCGTGACGATGCCCGCCAAGGCGGTCCAAGGTGATCGCGTGACCGCACGGATAAATGCCGAGTACCTGTTCGGCGGCAAGGTCGCCAATGCCCGCGTCAAGTACAGCGTGCAACGCCAACAGGTTTACGATTTCTGGTGGTACGCCAATCAGGAGGATCGGCAGGAGCAACAGGCGGAGCAGCAACTCGAGGCGTATCAAAACGGCTACAACAACGACTGGTATCGCTGGTATCAGCCGCCCGCAGAGACGATTGTTTCTGAGAGCGGCCGCCTCAACGCGCAGGGGCAACTCGAGCTACCGATTCCGATTTCCAAAACCGAAAAGCAGCCCTACCAGCCGTCCTATCAATACATCGTCACCGCCAGCGTCGAGGACGAGACCCGGCAGGTCGTCACCGGCAGCGCCAGCCTGAGCGCCCAACCTGCCAGCCTGTCGGTCAGCCTACAGAGTAAGGGCTACGGCTACACCGTCGGCGACACGGTAGAGCTGAGCCTGCAAACCCGTGACCTGGAAGACAAGGGAAGCCCGGCAAACGTCAAGCTCGAGGTCGTTCGCAACACCTGGGACTCGGAAAAAGAGGTTAGGGCGCTCACCACGAAACTCGAGGCGAAGACGGACGCGGCTGGGCGAGGCACTGCAAGGTTCAAACTGTCTAAGAGCGGGTACTACCAGATCACGGCAACCGTCCAAGACGCCAAGGGGCGCGCCGCGCAGGGGCAGTGGTACATCTGGGTGTCCGGCGATGCCAACGAGGTCTGGTACTACCGCTTCGACGAGCTTTCGATCAAACTGGATAAAACCCGTTACGCGCCCGGCGATCTGGTGACGGCGCTGGTTCAGAACCCGCACCCCGGCACGCCCGTGCTGGTGACGCTCGAGGCGGCTGGGCTGGACGACGTGAAGATCTTGACCGGGCGCGCCCCGGTGCTGCGCTACCAGTTCAAAGCGACGGCCGCGCAAACCCCGAACGTGTTCGTGACGGCCTCCATGCTCTACGGTGGGCGGGTTCTGAACAGTCAAAAGCGCGTGCTGATAGACGATCCGAAACGCAAGCTGGGCCTCAAAATTATTGCCCCCAAAGCCAAATTCGGAGCCGGTGAGGCCACCAGCCTGCAACTGAAAACCGTGGACTCGAGCGGCGCGGGTGTACCCGCCGAGGTCAGTGTGGCAGTCGTGGACGAGGGTGTTTACCTGGTGCAACCGGATACCGTGCCCGACATCGCCGCTTTCTTTCACCGCCCGAGGGGGAACGTGGTCGGTACTTCGTTCTCGCAGAACTGGTACTTCCAGGGGGTGCCCCGTCCGCTGGCCCAGGCCGCACCCACCGCCAGCGCTAACTTGGCTGACGCCGCCAAACCCGCCGAGCGTCGAGCCGACGCCACCAGCAACGAACCTCGAGTCCGCCAAGATTTCCGCGATGTCGCCCTGTGGCGTGCGCAGGTGCTGACTGACGGCAGCGGCTCAGCCACGCTGGACCTGAAGTTCCCCGACAACCTGACGACCTGGCGCGTCACCGCCAAAGGCATGACGAAATCCGGCAGTGCTGGGGAGATCCGTAAGCCCTTGCTGGTGACGCAGGATGTCGTGGCCCGGCTCGGCGTGCCGCGTACCCTGGTGCGCGGGGACACCAGCCAGGTCAGTTTAGTCATGAACAACAATCTATCCGAAGCCACCGATGCCACCCTCGAGCTGCGGCCCACCGGCTTGACCGCGAATGGCGACACGACGTTGAAAACAAAAGTCGCGGCGGGCGGTCGCGGTACGCTCCGCGTTACATTGAACGCCGATACGATTGGAACCGCCAAATTGCAGGGTCGGGCGCTGACTGGAACCGCCTCCGACGCGCTGGAAATTCCAATAACGGTAAAAGCAAGAGGCTTCACCGAGCGCAAAGCCTTCACCAGCGACACCCGCTCCGGCGCACAACGCCTGACGATTCCAACCGATGCCAGCCTCGAGACGACCCGGTTCACCGTGCTGGTCACGCCCTCCTTGACGGCCGCCGTCTCGCCAGCGCTGGAGTACTTGGTCGGCTACCCGTACGGCTGCTCGGAGCAGACGATGAGCCGCTTCCTGCCCGCACTGCTGGCCAGCAAAACGCTGGGAGCCAACGAGCTGAGCGCTGAGACCGTCAAGAAGCTCCCCGAGTACGTCAAAATCGGCGTTGACCGCCTCGAGTCCTTTCAGCACGCGGACGGCGGTTGGGGCTTCTGGACCTACGATGAGAGCACCCTCGAGATGACCGCCTACGTTATGGGCGGACTGCTGCGCGCCAAGGCGTTGGACGCGAACATCTCAGGCGGCGTGCTGGAACGCGGTTTGAAATTCTTAGCCACCGCCGCCGGTCAGGATCGCTGGTCCAGGGGCGACCGCGCCGCCGCGTACCTGACGCTCAGTATTGGCGGTCAAGCGCCACTCCCGGAGATGCGGCGCTTCGCGGGTAAGGACGGCTTGGAGGCCAGCACGTTGGCGCGTATGGCGATCGCTTTTTCCAGGGACAAACAACCCCAGGACGCGACCGATGCCCTGGACCGCCTGAAAGCCCTGCGTCAGGAAAACCCGCGCGGCGTCTCGTGGCGCAACCCGGACGACTCCCGCTACCCGTACTGGTGGTCGTGGGACGACAACCCGGTCACGACCACGGCGGTCGCGCTCGAGGCCTTCGCTCGCGTCGAGCCGCGGAGTCCGCTGATCCCGAAGATCAGCGCCTGGTTGCTGGCCGAGCGTCAGGGCGCGCGCTGGGTGAGCACCCGTGACACGGCGGCCGTGATCGAGGCGGCGCTCAGCCTAAACGAGGACACGAACCTGAAACCCACGCCGGTCACGGTGCTGTTAAACGGCGAGCCGGTTCAGGAATTGACCGTCAAGGGTCAGGTCACGCTGCAACTGATGAACACGCAGGCCCCTCTGAAAACCGGGCAGAACACGCTGGAACTGAAAAGCGAGCGGCGCATTCTCTACAGCGCCGATTTGGAATACGTGCGCGAACCCGCGCAACTGGTCGGGGAAAATAAGGGCATCGCAGTCAGCCGCAGCTACGAGAAGCTGACCGCGAAATTCGACGAGAAAAACGGGACTTACAGCTTCGTGCCCAGCCCGCTGCTGCGCGGCGGCTCGCTGCAAACCGTGACGGTCGGGGAGTACCTGCTGGTGACGCTGACCGTGACCGCCCAGAGCGCCCGCTACTTGCTGGTTTCTGACGCCATTCCCGCAGGCTTCAAAGCCCTCGAAACCCGCACGCTGCCGCTCGAGGGTCGCGGCTATCGGTTCTTCTGGGAGTGGACCTGGGATTACTGGTTCTCCGGATTGGACATCCGTGATGACCGCGTGGAGGTTTACGCCGATAGGTTGAACGGCAAACAGACCATTCAGTACCTGCTCCGCGCCGAGACGCCCGGCAAGTACACGGCCCTTCCGACCGAATCCTTCCTGATGTACGAACCCACGGTCAGCGGCCGCTCGAGCGGTGCGACTCTGACGGTGCGCGACCGGGGGCAGTGAGCGAAATCCGCTAAATTGCAATACTGATACCCCTACGGTTTGGCTATCTCAGCTTTGCGTTGGAGACGCATTCTCTTGTCCTGAAACAGGAACCTGACCATATCGAACTCAATCGTTCGGCTCGAGGGTTTACCGCTCGAGCCAAGGCTGTACCAGAGATGGAGCCGCCGCACCGAGCGGGCGTGGCGTTCGAGCTGCGCTAGGCGTTTCGAGACCTGATTGGTCAGAAGTCTCAAAGACACGCTTGCACCACCTGACTGAGACCCTCACGAGCACCCTCTGCTAACCCTTGAGGTCAGCGCTTCGGGCAGTTCAGTTTGAAGCGAAAGCCCGGATCAGGCACGAGCTTCCCGGCGACCGCCGGGTCTGCATCGGCACGTTTGAAGGACGTGACCAGCAATTTGACCGGCTGGCGCGACGGATTGTCCGGGCGGAACTGCAATTTAACAGCTAGCGTCGCGCCCGCTGGAATGGCTCGCTGATTGTCCAATTCTGTTGTTCTACCCGAATCGGGATACGCAAACGTGGAATTGTCGTCGTAGCCCAGAAACGCAAAGGTACCCCCCACGAAACCCGCGTCGTTGAGCGTGACATTCTGATTCGTAGCATTACGAAACTCAAGGTTCGCCTGCCAGCCCGCAGTCTTGCCGCTCTCCACAATCGGTGCGAAACTCACTAGCTTCGCGCGCAGCAGACCATTGAAAAGCGTCTCGCCAAGGCAGCCCTCGAGCGCCGCCGTCTGATTCGCGCCACCCTGCGCCGAAAGTTTCACCGCGTTCCCCTGAAGGCTCGCGGTGATGTTGAAGGCTTTCAGACTCGAGACGGGAACGTACACCTCGCCGCCGATCAGGTATGCCTTTTTCGGGCTGGGTTGGTTGCCGACCATCAGGGTCAGGCTTTTCGTGACGCTCTGCGCCACAGCTAGCGTGCCGACGAGCGCCAAACCCAGGGCGATGCGTTGAAGGAGTTTCACGACTCACGATAATGGGACGCAATGAAAGCGCTTTGAGCGAGTGGGATAGCCGCCAGAGCTTAGCTATCGGGGCAACTTTTGATGGAACCGATTCTGGTTTGAGACGAGGGCGAACCTCGAGTCAGCAGACCGCTCAGTCGAACTTCGTCCACTTCTGCTGGCTGGCGCTGCTCTCCACCGCTTTCTCAATGAACCGCACGCCTCGCGCCCCGTCCAACAGCGTCGGGAAATCTCCCTCGAGTAAGTCCAGTTCGCGCCGCTCGAGCCGCGCCCGAATCGCTTCAGCCACGCCGACGTAGACGTTGGCGAACGCCTCGAGAAAGGCTTCCGGGTGACCCGCCGGAAGGCGCGTGGCGCGTTTCGCGGCGTCGCACAGGTAGCCGCTGCCCCTGGTCAAGATTTGCTTCGGGTGAAGGTTGTCGCTCAGTTCCAGGTAATTCGGGTCTTCCTGCCGCCACGAGAGCGCCGCTTTATCGCCGAAGACGCGCAGCCGCACGTCGTTCTCGCCGCCGATCTCAATCTGACTGGCGATCATCACGCCCCGCGCCCCGCCGTGAAATCGCAGCAGCAGATTGCCATCGTCATCCAATAATCGCCCCGGCACGAAGGTCGTCAAATCCGCGCAGACCGCCTCGAGTTCCAAGCCGGTCACGGTCGCCATCAGGTTCTCCGCGTGCGAGCCAATGTCGCCCATCGCGCCCGCGATGCCGCTTTTCGTGGGATCGGTGCGCCAATCGGCTTGCTTGTTGCCCGTCCCCTCGAGTTTTGCCGCCAGCCAACCCTGGTTGTACTCCACGATCACCTTGCGAATTTCACCTAAATCCCCGCGCCGCACCATCTCGCGGGCTTGTTTCACCATCGGGTAGCCGGTGTAGTTGTAGGTCACGCCGAAAACCGTGCCGCTCTGGTTGACGGTTTCCATTAATGTCTTGGCCTGGGCGCTGCTGTGAACCAGAGGTTTGTCGCTGACAACATGAAAGCCTGCGCCCGCAAACGCGTTGGCGACCTCGAAATGCGCGTGGTTCGGGGTGACGATCACCACCACGTCAATCCGCTCATCCTCCGGCAGTTGCAGTTCTCCGTTCAGCATCGCCTGCCACGACTCGTAATTTCTGGCGTTCGCCAACCCCAAGTCCTGCCCGGAAAGGATGGCTTTCTCAGGGTTGCTCGAGAGTGCGCCCGCCACGAACTCGTAGTGTCCGTCCATTGCCATCGCGGTGCGGTGAACCGCGCCGATGAACGCGTCACGCCCGCCGCCGACCATGCCGTACCGAAGTTTGCGACTCGTCATAGGTGTGCCTCCAGGGTTTTAAAAACAGTTTGGGTTGGAACGAACCACGCGCTGGCAGCCGTCTGATTCGTGCCTTCAAGGTAGCGCCGCACAACCTCGAACCCGAGTGCGTAACCCGCCCAGGTCGGAATACGCCGCGATGGGATTCCAAAGAACCAGCCGGTGTAATCGAGTGGAGCCTCAAACTCGAGCTTCGCCAACTCGAGCAACTCGTTCATGCGAGACGGGTCTTCGAGGGTCGCGTAGGGCGGAACCTGACCGCCGCGAAATTCAAGCTCGAAATGTTGCGCCAGTCCTTCCCAGACGAACGCATCCGCCAGATTCTTGATGGCTCCGGGGTTGTGATACCTCGTGGCATGATGCAGCTCGTGAGCGAGCGTGGCGGAAAACTCCGTCTCGAGATGATCCGCAAAACCGTTCGTCTCCGGCTCGAGCGAGATCAGGATCGTGTGTGCGGTGGGCGCGGTGCCGCCAACGCCTATGTTTGGGATAGTCGCCCAGGGATTACGCATGATCGCCACATCAATCCCTTCGAGGGGCAGTACCGCTTCGACCCGTGAAATGGTTTCTTTGGCGCAGCTCAGGAGGCGGTCACGGTATAGGTCAAGCTCACCGCCGCTGTTGAGTAGATGAAGGTTGACCACGTGATCTCTACAGCCTCACTTCTCAAACGCGCTATCGAAGGCTCTGGCGGACGGTTTGAAATCCAATCGCCTGCAGAAGGCGGCGCTCTCGGTCGCGCCGTGAACCCGGTCCATGCGGCTGTCCTCCCATTCCACGCTGAGCGGACCTTCGTAGGCGATGTCGTTCAGCGCCACGATGATCTCTTCAAACTTGATATCGCCGCGCCCGACGCTGCGAAAATCCCAGTAGCGCCGCGAATCGCCAAAGTTGGTGTGCCCGCCGAACACGCCCGCCTCGCCGGACCCGTGACCCCACCAGACATCCTTCATGTGGACGTGAAAGATGCGATCCGCGAAGCGGCGAATGAAGCCGACGTAATCCACGCCCTGATACCCGAGGTGGCTCGGGTCGTAATTGAATCCGAAGCGTCGGTGACCACCCAGCGCCTCGAGCGCTCGAGCGGCTGAAGCGGTGTCGAAGGCGATCTCGGTCGGGTGAACCTCGAGGGCGAAGTTCACGTTGCAGGCCTCAAACACTTCTAAAATCGGATGCCAGCGTTTCGCAAAATCGGCGAAGCCCGCGTCCCAGTACGCTTGGCTGGTCGGCGGGAAGGCGTACAGGCTGTGCCAGATTGCGGAGCCAGTGAAGCCGTTCACGACCTTGACGCCCATTCGTTCGGCGGCTCGGGCGGTGTCCGCCATCTCGAGCGCGGCTCTAGCCCGCACGCCCTCGGGGTCGCCATCGCCCCAGACGTGCGCGGGCAGGATGGCTTGGTGGCGCTCGTCTATGCGGTCGCAGACGGCCTGACCAACCAGATGATTGGAAATCGCAAAGCAGGCCAGCCCGTGAGACTCTAGGAGGGCGCGTTTTTCGGTGACGTACTCGGGGTCTTTCAGCGCGGCTCCCACGTCGAAGTGATCGCCCCAACAGGCCAGCTCCAGCCCGTCGTACCCCATGTCCTTCGCCATCGGCGCGAGTTCTGAAAGCGGCAGATCAGCCCATTGTCCGGTGAATAAGGTAACCTCTCGAGCCATGAATTCTCCTTTGACCTACCCGCTCAGACGATCCGCTGAGTGAACTGTATTGAGAACGTACCGCACCCGACAGCGCACTGGCAACACCCTCGCTTTCACATCGTCAGCGCCGCTCGCCTCGAGTCGCCCGATGACAGACCTGACAGACTGGTTTAGGATGCTGAGTCGTGCAGCGCCTCTTCTCGAGTCTCTCCCCGTACTGGCGCGGCTCGCTGTACTACACGGCGTTTTGGTCCACGGTCGGGGTGTTCGCGCCGTTCGTAAACCTGCGCTGGCTCGAGATCGGCGTGACCCAGGGGCAGATCGGGTTTCTGTCGGCGTTCGGGCCGCTGATGGCGATGCTGCTGGCCCCGTTCGTTTCTAGACTGGCGGATCAGCGCGCTCTGCATCAGCCGCTCTTGGCGGTCGCGCTTTCCAGCACCGGACTGGCTTTTTTTCTACTCGGGTTCGCTCGAGACTTCAATGGCGTGTTGATTGGGAGTCTCGCCACGGCCATTACGGGTTGCGCTTTTGGGCCGCTGGCGGACGGGTTGATCGCCCGCATGGCCAGCCATTACCGGCTCGAGTTCGGACGAATGCGACGCTGGGGCAGTCTGGCGTTCGCGGCGGCGAGTTTACTGTTCGGTTTTGTCTGGGCGGGACTGGGGTATGGAACCATGCTTTTCCTGGCGGGTGCGCTGCTGATCCTGTTCACGCCGGTCGCCTTCGCGCTGAAGCTGGAAGGCAATCAGGTTTTCGTGGAAGAATCAATTCCCGCTCGAGGGATTCAGCCGCCCGGCGTCTGGACGCCTGCGCTCTTGGTGCTGCTCGGGGTGAACCTGCTGATGGGCTTCGCGCTCGGGTTCGTCGGACCGTTCCTGGGCGTGCGAATGCAGAACTTGGGCGGCGGCGCGATTGCCGTCGGAGCCTTCTTTGCGATCTCCGCGCTGTGCGAGTTCCCCGCGATGCGCTTCGAGCGGCGCGTGGCAGCCCAAATTGGTGATGCGGGCGTGCTAATGACCTCGAGTGGTCTGTTCGCGGTCACCTACCTGGGTTACGCGCTCGCGCCGAACGCGGGCGTGATGCTCGGGTTCGCGGTCTTGCAAGGCGCGGCCTTCGGGCTGTTCTTCGTGGCTTCGGTGCGAACGATAGATGCCAGAGCCGGGGCGCTTTTGGGAACCCTGCAAAGCTGGCGCAACGCGCTGATCGCGGGCGTCTCACCGCTGATCGCCGGGCCGGTCGGCGGACTCGTGGCGCAAGGGATCGGCGTGAACTGGGTGTTCGTGCTGGCCGCTGTGTTCGCCGCTTGCTCGGCAGCGCTCGTCTGGGTGATGCGGCGGCAACTCGAGCCGGGCGCGGAGTCAAATCTATAAGCTCTGACGGAGAGTTGCGCGGATCGCTGTCTCGAGCTGCGGCGGGCGAGTCATGTGCGGTGTGTGGCAGGCTCGAGTTGCCGCAACGTTCCAGGCTGTCTCGAGAATGGTAGGTGCTGCGGGGTGAAATGCAATCAACCTCGAAAGCAACGTCGTGCTTGCCACCTCGAGACGCTACAACTGCTGTCAACCCGGCGCACGTCTGTTACACTCAAAAGCGTGGTGGTCGTCGGCATTGATCCTGGGTTAGCCAATCTCGGCATCGGTGTCGTGCGCGAGGAGGGCAAGACGCCCGTGTTCCTGTACACCGACCTGATTCGCACCAGCACCGAAACGCCGCACCCACAGCGCTTGGCGCTCTTGTATAAAGCCGTCAGGGGCGTCATGGAGCTTCACCGCCCGGACGCACTCAGCATTGAAGCACAATACTTTCATCAGCAACCCGGCACGGCCTTCAAGGTCGGCGAGGCGGTCGGCGTGGTCATGCTGGCCTGCGCTCAACTGGAAGTTCCCGTTTTTGAGTACGGCCCAATGGAAGTCAAGCAAGCCTTGGTTGGCACGGGTCAGGCCAGCAAAGAGCAAATTATTTTTATGGTCCGCGCCACGCTGCAACTGAAAACCATGCCCGCCTCGAGTCACAGTGCCGACGCGCTGGCCCTGGCTTTGACGCACTTAGCCAACCGCCGCGTGCGCGACTTCGCAGGTCTCTCGAGGCGACGGTGAGCGCCCAACTGGAGCGGGTGGCGGTCGGTTTGACCCTTCGAGCCATCGTGGGCCTCCTGTGAGCTTTCCCGCGCTGTTCGCTCTGGCGCTGGCTCCGGCGCTGTTCTGGTTCTGGTTCTTCGCTCGGCGCGACCGCCACCCGGAACCGACTTGGTTGCTGGTGCGGACCTTCGTCTGGGGCGGCGCGATGGTAGTTCCGGCGGCGCTCTTGGAGGCGGGCATAGATCAGGCCTTCGGCGCGACCGTTATGTTCGCCTGCGTTGGGCTGATCGAGGAACTCTGCAAGCTGATCGCCGCCAGCAGCATTCTGAAAAATCGGGAGTTTGACGAACCCGTGGACGGTTTGATTTACGCGACCGCTGCTGCCCTGGGGTTTGCCACCCTAGAAAACGCCTTTTACATGCTTCAGGGCGGTGCGGGCTTGATTCTCCTGCGCGGTCCGATCTCGACGCTCGGGCATATTCTGTTCTCGGTCACTTGGGGGTACGCGCTGAGCCTGCGACGCTTCTCGAATCGGCGCTTCGTGGTGAGGCGGGCGTTGTTGCTTGCGGCGGGTCTGCACACGCTCTTCAACTTTTTGTTGCTGGGCGCGGGCGGCGGTTCTAACCTCGAGTGGCTGCTCTTGCCGTTTCTGGGATTGATGGTGCTGATGTGGCGTTTGACGAGCCGCTACTACCGCGATGCGACCGCCATGCCGCCGTCCACCTTCAGAGCCACGGAAACCTCCCTGGAATGAAAGCTCAGCTCCTGTAGCTTGTGAATCCCGTGAATTCGATGCCCGAAGACCAGACGGCCGACCCTTACCTGTGGCCCGAGGAGGTCATGGGTCAGCGGGCGCTGGAATTGGGTGCGGACCCAGAACGCGACGACCCTGGCGGCGCTCGAGGACGAGGGTTTCGTGGAGTTGCAGGCTCGCTTGCTGGCCACTTTCAACCCCGAGGCTCGGATTCCCGGCATCGCCAAGCGCGGCGAGTTTGTGTACAACCTGTGGACGGATGCCGCTAACCCGCGCGGGCTGTGGCGGCGCACGACCCTCGATTCGTACCAGGTGGCACAACCCGATTGGGAAACCGTGCTGGACTTGGACGCGCTCGGGGCAGAGGAGGGGGTTCCCTGAGTGCGCGAATGCTCGAGGCGGGGCAGGAGGTGCTGCTCTATGAAAATATTGAGGGTGGTTACGCCGGGGCCGCCGACAACGCGCAGCGGCCGCAGATGAGTGCGCTGGCGTATCAGTTCTTGAAGCGCCACCTCGAGTCATACTGATAACGGCCTGATTCGGCTAACTCACGTATGCGTCGCAGAAGCTTTGTACTGCGACGCATGATTACCCTGAAGTTACCGAACTCAGTAATTTGGTTGAAGCGTGGCGTGTGCCGACCCCCGAGCCGCAGGGCTAGTCTGGCAGTAAAGCCTGAAATTCACGCAGACCCACGCCCACCAGCGTCTCGAGCCGCGTCACGTCCACCGGAAACTCGAGGCTGCTGGTGACTTGATTGGGAATCACGACGCAGGCCAGACCCGCCGCGAGGGCCGCCTTGGAGCCGTTCGGCGAATCCTCGATTGCTACGGCTTCGTTGGCGTTCACGCCCAGCTTCTCCAGAGCGACCCGGTACAGCGCCGGATCGGGTTTGACGCGCAGCACGTCATCTTTTGTGGCAGTCGCCTGGAAGAAGCGCATCACGCCCAGTTTCTCCGACCAACTCGTAACCCACTCGCGGCTGCTCGAGGAGGCGATGGCCAGCTTCAACCCGGCCGCGCTCGCCGTTTCCAGCAGGTCTTCCACGCCCGGTAAGAGCACCGCGGCCGTGATCGCCGCCTTGACCCTGGCGTGGTGTTTCACGGCAATCTGTTCCTGCTCGAGCGCTCGCCCGATGCGCCCCTCGAGGTCGTGCCATGGGTCGAAACCGCCCCAGGTTCCAATCCCGCGCCCCCAGTCGCTCAACGCCAACTCAGCGCCGTGATCGCGGTAGATCGCTTGCCAGGATTCAAACTCTGGGGTTTCGGTGTCCAGCATCGTGCCGTCGAAATCAAAAATCAGTGCGCGCAGAGCCATACCTGGAGCTTACAGGGAGTTGTGTCATTTGATTGTCTCCGCCTGGATAGTCTCCGAACTGAGCGTCGCCGTTTTCAAACGAGGAGCGTTCAGCGTCACGCCAATCCCAGATCCAAGTGGCACGGGCATCAGGCCGTCTTTTGCCTCGAGCGGTTCGTTGATGATGTCGTGCGCGAAGTAGCGACTGGCGGAGGAGGTATCGCCCGGCTTGCTGAAATTGGACAGCGTGGATAGGTGGATGTTATGCGCTCGGCCGATACCGCTCTCGTGCATTCCGCCGCACCAGACGGGCGCGCCAAAGGCGGCGGCGACATCGTGAACCCGGCGCGCCTCGAGGTGACCGCCGACCCGTCCGACCTTGAGGTTGATGACTCGCGCCGCGCCAATACTCAGGGCTTTCCGGGCGTCCTCCGGCGAGAGGATGCTCTCGTCCAGACAGATCGGGGTTCTGAGCTGCGCCTGCAACGCGGCGTGATCCAGCAGGTCATCGAAAGCCAGTGGTTGCTCGAGGTAGTCCAGGTTGAAAGCGTCCAACGTGTGCAGCAGGTTCAGGTCAGCCAAGCGGTAGGCGCTGTTGGCGTCCACGGTTAGGTGCGCCTCCGGGAACGCCTCGCGGACCGCTCGCACCACACGAAGGTCGTGACCGGGTTTGATTTTCAACTTGACCCGTTTGTACCCCGCTGCGAGTGCCGCCCCGGTTTGCGCCACGGTGGTTTCCGGGCTGGCAATCCCGAGGCTGACGCCGACCTCCACGGAGCGCGCCTGCCCGCCCAGCAGCGTCCAGAGCGGCAAGCGTAGAGATTTCGCCCAGCAGTCCCAGAAGGCCATCTCGAGCATGGCTTTAGCCATGCGGTTGCCGCGCCAGATTATCAATTCATCCGCCAGCATCTGCGGATTGGCAAACTCGCGTCCGAGCACCTGGGGCAGCAGGGTATCGCGCAAGAACCCGAGCGCCCCGACGATCGTTTCCTCGCGGTACTCCGGTGTTGGGTCCATGACGCCCTCGGCGTACCCCTCCAGGCCATCGGCGCGTAGGGTCAGCAGTGGGAAGATCTTGTCGGTGATCGTCGCGTTGGAGAACTCGAAGGGCTGTAAGAGCGGCAGGCGCACGACACGGATTTCAACTTGCTCGAGCTTCATGGGACTCCTGGAATGAAAAGTGCTGAAGGTACGGCCGCCCGGTTCACTCGAGACTGGTCGGCTCGAAATGAATGGCTTCGAGCCTGATTCACTCGAGACGAGTGCGCCCGAACAGGTTTACTCGAAAACATCGAATTCCTCGAACACGCCTTCCATCTCTTGCCGCCGAGACCCGTCGCTCCGCTGCGCGGTTCCGATCACCAACAGATGCGCCAGGCTGGACATCAGCCCCGACGCGCCGTATTGATGGACGGCTTGGGTGGGCACGCGCAGGACATGGCTGGCCAGCGGGACGAGCGGCGACCCGCCGTTATCGGTCACCAGTAACACGGCCGCGCCTCGAGCGTGCAGGGCAGTCGCCAGGCGCGTGCTCGAGCGGGCGTAGCGGCTGGTGGCGAAGATCAGGGCGGCATCGTCTGAGCCGACCTCGAGCAGGATCTCGGGGCTGAACAGGGCGCTCGGGTCCAAGAGGCGCACGTCCGGGCGCACGCCCGAAAGGAGTTCCTGGGTCAGCACCGCATGACCTCGGTTGGAGCGCGACCCGAGCGTCCAGACGCGTCGCGCCGTCGCCAGCTTGTCGCAGACGAGATCCAAGAGCGCATCCGAGGTGCGACTGAGGTCTTCGAGGTTTTGTTTCTCGCGCTGCCAGTACGCGGCGTACACCCCTTCGCGGGTGTCCGGCACGGATGGGGCTTGCTGTTCGCGCCGTTCGCGGCGCAGCTCGCGGCGCAGGTCCGGGTAGCCTTCAAACCCGAGACGCTGGGCAAAGCGGGTGATGCTCGAGGCACTGATCTCGAGTTGTGTGGCGAGTTCGGCTCCGGTCAGCAGCGGGGCTTCCTCCAAATGAGCCAGCAGGTACGCGGCGACTTGCGCGTCCGACGGCGAGAAATCGGCGGTGTTGTGGTCTATCCGTTCGCGCAGGTTCATGGCGGGCGTCCGATCTTGAAGAGGGATGTCAGGCGGGGCAGTAGGTTCCCAGCATCCTATCGGGACTCTGGGTGACGAGGATTCACATTGCAATAAATCTTGTAAGATGTTACGCTAATCTAGCAAGATAAATTGCTGTTGGGTCAAGCGAACGAATGACGACTGCGTGTGAATCGCTCGTGCGTCGGTTAGTCAACGTTTTCAGAGGAGAACCTATGAACAAGCGTCTCGGTGTGGCAGCGGCAACGCTGCTCGGCATGGGCTTCCTGGCGGTGGGCGTGACCGCCCAGAACTCCCGCTCGAGCACCCTGATTTACGGCGGCGACTGGTCGGGTTTGATCACCCTGGACCCCGGCATGAGTTACGAGTACGCGGGCAGCCTTATCACCAATAACCTGTACGAAACCCTGGTCAAATTTGAAGGCACGGACCTGTCCACGTTGAAGCCCAGCATCGCCACTCGCTGGACCGTCAAGGATGCAGGTGACGGCTGGAAGGTCACCTTCAACCTCCGCAACGAGAAATTCGCCTCGGGGAATCCCGTGACCGCCGACGATGTGGTCTACAGCTTCGACCGCGCGATCGCCCTGAAGGGACCCGGTTCGTTCCTGTTCACGAGCGTAGCCAATATGAAAGTTGGCAGCACCAAAGCCGTCAACAAGAACACCGTGGAAGTCACACTGCCGAAGACGGCCAGCCCGGCCGCCTTCCTGAACCTGCTGACCTTCAATATCGGTGGCATTGTGGACAGCCTGATCGTGAAGGCGAATGTGGTCAACAACGATTACGGCGCTGGCTGGTTGAAACGCAACTCGGCCGGATCGGGACCGTTCGTGCTGAACCGCTGGGACCAGAACCAATCGGTCGTGCTGGATGCCAACCCGCAATCCAGACTCGTCCCAAAACTGTCTCGAGTCATCCTGCGCGAGATGAAAGAAGCCAACACGCAAAAAATTGCCTTGGAGAGCGGCGAGATTGATATTGCCGACAACCTGACCCCGGACATGGTCAAGGTCAAACTGGCTGATTCAAAGTTTAATGTCTACAAGGCGGACTCACTGAACTTGCAGTACCTGGGCATGAATGTCGGACCCGACTCCCCGTTCAAAGACCCTAGGGTCCGGCAGGCCGTGCGGTACGCGCTCGATCAGGATGGGATCATCAATGGGCTGGCCGGAGGCAACGCCCGCAAAGTCCAGACGATCATCCCGGCCGGACTGTTTGGTTTCAACCCGGCCACGCCGTACAACTTGGACCTCGAGAAAGCCAAGGGTTTGCTGAAGGCGGCCGGAAAAGACGGTGGTTTCGAGTTCGACATGCTCACCCCCCAGGGCGCGTGCCTGGCCGGAATTCCCTGCGCCGATTTGGCGGCAAAGATTCAATCCGACCTCTCCAAGATTGGGTTGAAAGTCAACGTCAAACAGCTCGTGGATTCCGAACTCTACCCGCTCTACCGCGCTCAGAAAGCCACGATGGTGCTCGTGGACTGGTCACCAGACTTCCCAGATCCCGACGGGAACGCCACCCCAATGAGTGACTTCGGCGCGAAGAGTTTAGCCTGGCGCAACCAGTGGAACAATCCGACCGCCGGGAAGCTGGCGCAGCAGGCGGCTCTGGAACCCAACGCCACAAAGCGCGCCGCGCTGTACAAGCAACTGACCGAGCTGCAACTGGACGATGGCCCGTTTGCGATTCTGTTCCAACCGACCGTCTCGGTGACACTCGCCAAAACCGTCAAGGGTTACGTCAGAAATGCCCAGAATCAGATTCGCTTTGAGAACCTCTCCAAGTAAAGCCTACCCCTGGGATTGAACCGGTCTCGAGTGTCAAAACCTTGTCAGGCGAAATGGCGTACACTCGAACGGCAGGAATCAGGAGGGGTGTATGCGAAAACGGTTAGGCGCGGCTATGCTACTGGGCGTCGGTCTACTCGCGGTCGGAGTGGCTCAAAATTCGCGGTCTACGACACTGGTCTACGGTGGTGACTGGTCGGACCTGATCACGCTGGACCCAGGGGCCAGTTACGAGTTCTCGGGCGGTTTGGTCGCCGACAACCTGTACGAAACCCTGGTCAAATTCGAGGGCGAGGACCTGTCCACGTTGAAGCCCAGCATCGCCACGCGTTGGACCGTCAAGGATGCAGGTGACGGCTGGAAGGTCACCTTCAACCTCCGCAACGAGAAGTTTGCTTCGGGGAATCCCGTGACCGCCGACGATGTGGTCTACAGCTTCGATCGTGCGATCGCCCTGAAGGGGAACGGTTCGTTCCTGTTCACCGATGTGGCTAACATGAAAGTTGGTAGCACCAAAGCCGTCAATAAGAACACCGTGGAGGTGACGCTGCCGAAGACGGCCAGCCCGGCCGCCTTCCTGAATTTGCTGACCTTTAACATCGGTGGCATCGTGGACAGCGTGGAAGTCAAGAAGCACGTCACCAACAACGATTACGGCACCGCCTGGCTGAAGGATCACTCGGCCGGATCGGGCGCGTACACGCTGAACCGTTGGGATCAGAGCCAGCAGGTCGTGCTAGACGCGAACCCGCAATCCAGACTGCTGCCGAAGCTAACTCGAGTCATCCTGCGCGAGATGAAGGAAGCCAACACGCAGAAGATTGCGTTGGAGAGCGGCGAGATTGACATCGCGGAGAACCTGACGCCCGACATGGTCGTGGCCAAGTCCAAGGACGCCAAGTTCACCGTCTACAAGGCGGACTCCTCGCGCTTGCAGTACCTGGGCATGAACGCTGGACCCGATAGCCCCTTCAAGGACGCACGCGTGCGTCAGGCGGTGCGTTGGGCGATAGACCAGGACGGCATCGTCAATGACCTGGCTGGTGGCAACGCCCGGAAGATTCAAACGATTATTCCTGCTGGTCTGTTCGGGTACAATCCGGCGACGCCCTACAAGGTGGACGTGGAGAAAGCCAAGGCGCTGCTGAAAGCCGCTGGCAAGGACGGTGGCTTCGAGTTCGAGTTCCTGATCGGGACAGGGTCGTGCGGCGCGGGTATCTCCTGCTCCGACCTGGCCGCGAAAATCCAGTCTGACCTCGCCAAGATTGGCTTGAAAGCCAACATCAAACAGATCGTGCAATCCGAGCAACTGAAAATCTACCGCGCCCAGAAAGCCCAGATGGTCTTACTGGCGTGGAGTCCCGATTTTCCAGATCCCGACGGCAACGCCACCCCGATGAGCGATTATGGGGCGAAGAGCCTCGCGTGGCGCAACGTCTGGCAGAACGACGCCGCTGGAAAGCTGGCGCAGCAAGCGGCCCTGGAAACGAACGCCACGAAGCGCGCCGCGCTCTACAAGCAACTGACCGAGCTGCAACTGGACGACGGTCCGTTCGCCATCCTGTACCAGCCGAAGGTTCCGCTCGTCCTGGCGAAAAACGTGCTGGGTTACGCCCGGAACGCGCAGGGCCAGGTTCGCTTCGAGAAGCTCTCCAAGTAAGGTCGTCACTCAGGTGGGAGCGAGGCGCAACTCGCTCCCACTGTATAGATACCGTTCAGATGTTGATGCCCGCTCGAGCCAGCCCGTTTTTAGGCTCGAAGACAGAAAACAAACTAGAGATGCTAAATTACATTGTCAAACGCTTATTTTTCGTGCTGTTCGTCGTCTGGGGCGTGACCCTGGCGACGTTTTTTATCTCGCAGGTGATTCCCGGCGATCCGGCGCTGGCAGCCTTGGGCGATCACGCCAGCGAGGAGATGATCGCGGAGTTCAGGCAAAAGAACGGGTTGAACGATCCGGTCTACCAGCAGTATTTTCAGTACGTCTCGAGGTTAGCGCGAGGCGATCTGGGAACCAGCCTGCGCACCGGGCGTCCGATTCTGAACGATCTGCGCGACTTCTTTCCGGGCACGATCGAACTCTCGTTCGCGGCACTCCTCATCGCGGCACTGCTCGGGATTCCGGCGGGGATTCTCGCGGCGCTAAAGCAAAACCAGCTTCCAGACCTGCTGGTGCGCCTGCTGGCGCTTCTTGGCGGTGCGACGCCGATTTACTGGCTGGCAATTCTGCTGTTGGAATTCTTGCACAACCAGTTGCACTTGCTGCCCGGCCCCGGACGCTTGGACGCGTACCTGCTGGCTCCCGCTCGAGTCACAGGCCTGGTCGGGATAGATGCGCTCTTGGCGGGGGACTTGCAGGTCTTCGGGGACAGTCTGCTCCACCTGATCCTGCCCGCCTTTGTGCTCGGCGCGTTCAGTGCTGCGCTGCTGGCCCGCATGACGCGGGCCGCGATGCTCGAGGTGATGAGTCAGGATTTCATTCGTACCGCCCGCGCCAAAGGTGTCAGCGGCAACAGCGTGGTCGTGAAGCACGCGCTCCGAAACGCCTTCCTGCCAGTCGTTACAGTGCTCGGCGGGGTGCTGGGCGGCTTGCTGTCCGGCGCGGTACTGACTGAGACGATCTTCAGTTGGCCCGGCGTCGGGAATTACGCGACTAACGCCGCAATCAGCTTGGACTTTCCAGCCGTGATGGGCGTGACGCTACTGGCCGGGGTCGCCTACGCGCTGATTAACCTGTTGACGGATTTGCTGTACGCGACCCTAGACCCGAGGATTTCCTATGGTTGAAGCCGTTGCCACAGGTTCCCCTCGAGTCGCCTCGAAGGCCGTGCGGCGCTTCTGGCGCAACCCCGCCTCAATTTTAGGGATCGTGCTGCTGGTGGTGCTTGTGGTGGTCGCCGTGACAGCGAATCTGATCTCACCCGACCCGATCGCTCAAGACTTGTCAGGGCGGTTGCTGCCCCCCTCGAGCCAGCACTTCCTGGGAACCGATCAGCTCGGGCGCGAGGTCTGGGGGCGGGTGGCGCACGGCGCGATCATTTCGCTGCAAATCGGCGTGTTCGTGACGCTGCTGTCCGTCGTGACCGGGGTGCTAGTCGGGTTGTTAGCGGGCAGCCTCGGCGGAGCCTGGGATAACATCCTGATGCGTCTGACCGATATTTTCTTCGCCTTCCCGAGCTTGATTCTGGCGATGGCGATTGCGGCCGCGCTGGGGCCGAACCTGACGAACACGATCATCGCGGTCGCCGTGGTGAGCTGGCCCAGTTACGCCCGGCTGGTGCGCGCCCAGGTCCTGACGATCCGCGAGCGCGAATTTGTGGAGGCCGCCCGAGCGCTCGGCACGCCTCAGCTCAGCATCGCGCTGCGTCACCTGTTGCCGAACACGCTCACCCCGGTGCTGATTCAAGCCAGCTTCGATGTTGGACAGGCGATCCTGGTCGCCTCCGGCTTATCGTTCATCGGTTTCGGGGCGCAACCGCCGACCCCCGAGTGGGGCGCAATGGTCAGCGAAACCCGGAATTTCATCAGCGAAGCGCCGTGGGCCAGTTCAGCCCCGGCGATAGCGATTCTGATTTCTGTCTTGGCGTTCAATCTGGTCGGGGACGGCTTACGCGACGCGCTCGATCCGCGCAACAACCGCTGACTGGCTCGAGCGCAGCGGTTGATCTACTCGAGATGGGCGATTCGCGCCTCTCGAACTCCTAGCTGCAACGTAGAGAGAAGTTCGGGGTGTGCTCCGTGAAACAACGCAGGAGTTGTCACCGAATAGCTTCGACTCCAGGGATTGTTCTTTGCCATGCCGCCGCTCGCCCTGAGACGCTTTAGAATATGCCGCATGATTAAGCCCGCCAGGGAGTACGATTTTCCCGTCGTCAAGGACGGCGTTCGCCTCCGGGACGCGCCCCCCAGCCCGCGCGAACGCAAACCCGAGTGGTTGAAGGTGGCCCTGCCCAGCGGGATCGGCTATAAAAGTATCAAGGACATCGTGGACACGCACGGTCTGGCAACCGTCTGCCAGGAGGCGATGTGTCCGAACATCGCCGAGTGCTGGGCGGCGGGGACCGCTACCTTCATGCTGATGGGGAGCGTCTGCACTCGAGCCTGCAAGTTCTGCGCCGTCAACACCGGCAACCCGCAGAGCAGGCTAGACCCGTTTGAACCCGATCAGATCGCGGACGCGGTGGACAAGATGGGTTTGAAGTATGTGGTGCTCACCAGCGTGGACCGCGATGACCTGCCCGACGGCGGGGCGGCGCATTTCGCTCGCACGGTTCGCGCCATCAAAGCTCGAGTTCCGGGCGCGAAGGTCGAAGCCCTGACCCCGGATTTCGGTGGCAACCTCACGAGCGTCGCGGCGGTCGTCCACAGCGGTATCGAGGTTTACGCGCAGAACTTGGAGACTGTCCGCCGACTGACCCATCCGGTGCGCGACAGCCGAGCCGGGTACGATCAGACATTGCGCGTGCTGGTGGGTGCCAAGACGATCAAGCCGGAGATCATCACCAAGACCAGCCTGATGCTCGGGTTGGGTGAGACCAGGGCTGAGATCCTGGAGACGATGCGGGATTTACGCGCCGCCAACGTGGACATCGTGACCTTCGGGCAGTACCTGCGCCCGACCCGCAATCACTTGCCGGTCGAGCGCTACGTCACCCCAGAGGAATTCCAGGAGATTCGGCTTCAAGGCATGGACTTAGGCTTTATGGAGGTCGTGTCCGGTGCGCTGGTACGCTCGAGCTACCGGGCGGAGCAGGTCTGGCAGGGCAAGTGATGCTTTGTTTCTGATCTGATCGCCCGGTCACTGCCGCTTTTGGGAACCTAGAGACAGCGGACGACTCGAGGTTCCGGTATCAGGTTGGCTTCAAACCGGGCGGCTTGGCCGGGCGTCCGACAATTGCCTGGGGGCGCAGTCGGTAGAATCTTCGGTGATGAAGTGGATTCGTAGCCTGCTGGCTCTCCTGTTGTTCTCCGTGGTGGCGACCGCACAAACCGCGTCACCGCCCGCCCCCGCCCCGGATGTAGCGGCTGACGCCGCCGCCGACCAGACCGTGCAGCAGTGGCTGGCGGGCAAGTTCAAACCTGCGGAAGCGAAGCCCACCGATGCGACCGATCCGAACGCGGTCATCAGCCAGCAACTCGAGGCGGTGCTGGGTCAGTTGCGGTTCGCGCCCGCCCCGAAGGATGCGCGGGTCAGCTTCAAGCTCCGCAGGCTGGAATCGGCGAATGCCTCGAAACGCGTTTACAGCTACCCGATCACCTCGCCAACGACCGACGACGCGCAGCTCACGGTTTCGCTGACCAAAACTGCGACCGGCTGGAAGGCTTCGGCCGTGACCTTCGGGGCGCAATCCTCGAGCATTCCGGATTTCGTCAAGACCGACTGGGGCGGCTGGCTATTCGCGGCGCTGTCGGCGGCGCTCTTGTACGCCTGCATCGCGCCGACTTTCTGGCGCAAAGCGTTGGAAACGAGCGTCCAGTCAGTCAAAACTTACCGGCGCGTGTTCATTGTGGCCAACGTTTTGCTGTACGGCATGTACGCCCTGGGCACGCTCGGTGGGCTGGCCAACCCCGCGTTGGTGCGAACCTTGACGGAATTTTTCAGCGCGGTCCTGACCAGCAACGGCGTGGCGGAACTGACCCAGGGCAGCGTCTCGAGCGCCGCGTTCGGGATTGCGCTGAACAACTTACGCGCCGGAATCCTGTTCGCATCGTTCATCCCCGGCAGTTTCTTCGCGGTTCCGGCGTACCTGATTAACGGTTTTCAATTCTGGTTTTACGGGATCGCCCTGGCTCCGGTCGGTGGGACGCCCATCGGAGCCTGGCTGCTGCACATCCCGACGATCATCTTGGAGCTTCAGGCGTACATCTTCGTCGTCGCCTCGAGCGGCGTGATGCTGGTGCGTATCCTCGGGAAGACACCGTTTCTGACCGCTTGGCGCGATTATGTGCGCTGCCTGCCGCTGGCGGTCAGTATTTTGGTGCTGGCCGCCTGGTACGAGGCCTTCGAGATCATCGTTCTCATTCCGGCGCTGTTCAGATAAATTTGTGACCGACCCAGAATCAAATCGCTCGAGACAAGCTTGGAAACGCCGAGCCAGAGCATGGGTTTTGCGCGGGGTGGTCGCTGTTGGCTTGCCACTGCTGATTTTGTACGCCAGCGCCCTGGTCTGGATCGGCGCGAACGTCGAGCGTGACAACTCACCCGCCGCGAGCGACGCCGCGATTGTCCTCGGGGCGCACGCGTTTTACAACGGCGTCTGGAATCCCTGCCTCGTCTCGAGGGTGCGGCAGGGCGTGCGACTGTTGCAGGGCGGCAGGGTGAGGAGGCTGGTGCTGTCCGGCGGTGTGGACCGAGAGGACGGCGTCGTGGAAGCCGACGCCATGCGGCAGATAGCGCTCCAGTTCGGGGCTGCGCCGAATAGGTTGCTGCTGGAAACGCGCAGCACTAGCACCGCCGAGAACCTGAGATTCTCGAGCCTCATCATGCGTGCGTCGGGCTTACGAAGGGTCGTGATTGTCTCCGACCCGTACCACCTCCCGAGAGCCGGGCTGATCGCGCAGAAGCAAGGTTTGGATTACACGCTCTCGCCCGCCCGCGACAGTCCGTGCTGGACCCGCTGGCGATACCTCGGGGCGTTTTACCTGCGCGAACCGATTGCCATCTTCGAGAACTGGTTGCGCGGTGCGTTGTGACCGAACGGCGGTGCTACAGTCGGGTTATGAACCACCTCAGGTCGCACGGTTTTCGTAGGGGCGAACCGCCGTTCGCCCGGCCACCAACGTTCTTGCTCGAGACATTCCGAACAAACCTTCTCGAGACGAAGCTCAACGTCAAGGGCTGGCAGGCTCGAGGGTGATGGATTCGTGATTCTGATCGTCGTCGCCACGCAACTTGAGGCGGAGCGCTTACCCGCTCTCTCAAAAGCTCGAGTCATCGTGTCCGGTATCGGTGCGGTCAACGCAGCGCTGGCGACTCAGGCGGCAATCCTCGAGGCGAAGCCGCGATTGGCGTTGTCGGTAGGCATCGCGGGCGCGTACCCGTGGGGCGGAGCGGGGATCGGTGAGGTCGTCGTCTCGAGCGCCATGATGTATGCGGGACTGGGCGCGGAGGACGGTCAGGAATTTCTGGATTTGCACCAACTCGGGTTTCCGTTGACCAATACACCGCTCTACAACGCGCTGCCCGCCGCCTCGAGCGGGCGGGCGTTTTCCGAGGTCACGGGCGCGAGGTTCGGTGAGATTCTGACCCTGGAAACCGTGACCGGCAGTCAGCGCAGCTTGGAGCGAATCGGCCGTCGCTACCCTGAGGCCGTTGCCGAGGCGATGGAGGGCGCGGGCGTGGCGCACGCGGCGGCCCTGCACGGCGTTCCGGCTCTGGAGATTCGTGGCATCAGTAACACCGTAGAGGCGTACCGCAACCGCGACGCGTGGCGGATCGGTGCGGCTTTGACGGGGCTGCACCGGGCGCTCGAGCGGGGCTGGAGTGTGTTGTGAGGCAATCAACTTAAGGCTCTCGTCCGTTCTCGGGCGGTGCGTCATCGGGCGGTGCGGACTCGGATAGATCGTGCTGAACTGGAATCAATCCCCCGTTTGATTTGGTCGGCGTGACTGCGAGACTGGCCTCGCTCGTTCCAAACATGACGCGCGTGTTCGATTTGCCCGTGTCGGTTCCCGCGTCGTACGGCTCGAAATCCGGGTCTGACTCGAGCCAGCGTCGTGCGGCCACCAGTAGCGCCTCGCGGGCCAGATACATGAAACTCAGTAACGTGAAGGCGTCCGCCTGCAAGTGAAAGACGGTCACGAAGAACAGCACCGCGACCAGCACGAAATCGCTCACGGCCGCCAGACCTCGAGCGAACTGCTCGAAGCTGCGCTCGTCCAAGGTCTCTTTGGGGAGGTTCAACAGGGAAACCGCGAAGGCCGCGCTGAGCATCAGGTACGCCCACGCCCCGGAGAGTCCGAACGCGACCAGCATCACAAGCGCCCCAACGCCGAGCACTGACGGCGATTGCAACGTGCGGTTCAGGTCTCTGGCATCCACGTTGATGTCGAAGCTCGCGCCACGCTTGTGGGTTTGTGGTTCGGTATCGGGCTGAATCCGTCGCAGGAAGCGCCGCGCCAGTTGCGTTGGCTCCACGACCAGCAGCGTCGCGGGGACCAGAACCGCTCTAGCGAAGAAGTAGACTCCCAGAGCGAAATTGATGACGAACAACAACAAACCGATGAAAAAGCTCATATCGTACTCCCGGTCGCGTTCAGGGTTTCAGGTGTGGCCGCTCCGTCGGTGAAAATACCTTCAATGGGTTGCGCGAAGACTCGAGCGATCTTGAAGGCCAGCGGCAGCGACGGGTCGTACTTGCCGGTCTCCAAGGCGTTGACGGTTTGGCGACTGACGCCCAGCGCGTCGGCCAGGTCAGCCTGCGACCAGCGCTTGATGGCACGTAACTCTCTGATGCGATTCTCCATAGGGATTCCTTCGACCCGCCCGCTCGAGCCAGCCGGTCAGCAGCTCGAGCGTCTGGAACCGACACCTCGCCTCGAGCCAGGCAGGGTACCCGTGCAACAGCAGTTTTAAACCGGTGCGCTCCACTCCCGAGCGGCGGCCACGCGTTTGTCTATGCTGGGATGGTTGTGCAGCCAGAATTCGATCCAGGCGGGCGGGTTGGGGTCGGACAGATTTTCCAGCGCCATCGTGCGAAAGGCGCGTTCGAAGGCGGCCGGGTTTTTCGTCAGGTTCAGGCTGAAGCGGTCGGCCGCGTACTCGGCTTGGCGCATCACGTGATTGGTGAGCAGGCTCCAGAATTCCCCGATCACCGTGAAGCACAGCAGGAACACCGGCAGCGTGGCAATATCGGTCGCGCCGCGCAGCCCGAATTCCATACCCAACGTGCCGAACAGGGCATAGGCAACGACCAGCACGACGATGAACTGCGCGAAACCCAGCCCCATCAGTTTCGGAATGTCGCGGTGCGCCCGGTGGCCCAGCTCGTGCGCCAGCACCACGTCCACGCCCTCGGGATCAATTTTTTGCAGCAAGGTATCTGCCACGATCACCTCGGTTCCCAGACCGTCGGGAATGAGCATCGCGTTCATGACCTTGGTTTTTTCACCCATCATCAATTTGGAGACCTTGCTGAGCCGCGCCCCTGCCCGGTCAAACACCGCTCTGACTCGAGCCTCGAGTTCCGGGTTCTCCAGGGGTTGCGCTTTGAAGTTGAGGCGGACTAGCCAGGGTTGGATAAACAGGACGATGCCAAAAAAGAGCGCGATGGTGGCGGCGCTGATCGGCAGCCAGAGGCTTGGGAAGGCGGCGAAGATCAAGTACAGCACCAAGAACATCACCGAACTGATGAGCGTGCCGACCGCGAGGTTCTTGGCGTAATCCAGCAGCCAGCCGCCCAGGGTTTGCTTTAACAGGCCAAACCGTTTTTGCACGGTGTACCCGAAATAGAAGCTCAGTGGAAACGAGATCAGGCTGGTGATCAAACTGAATATCACCACGAACTCGGTTTTGGACAGTATGCTCTCGCCGCCGCTCAGCGCGTCCCGAAGCCCGCTCGAGGCGGCGGTCGTGATAAAGAGCGACAGCACCACGATGGACAGGATCAAACTCAGAATGGCGTTCAGGACGCTGAGCCGTTCGCGTTGCCGAGCGTCCTGAAGCGGTTGCCCCTCGAGGATCGGAGTTCGATTCGGCTCGGTGTGATTCTGCTCGGTGTGATTCGGTTCAGCGGTCATCGGTGATTCCGTTCAGTTGCTCTAAGATGTCCGTGACTTGCCCTTGCCAGACGGTCAGCGCGTAGTACGGCTTGAAACCCATCAGGTGATTGATGTTCAGCATCGGCGCGTTGCTGTCAGCGTTGCCGGTGCGAACGAAGCGGGCCTCCGGGTTCTCTCGCAGCATTCTGTCCAAGTTGGCCGCTTTCAACCAGCGGCCCAGACCGTGCCCGCGATGCTCCGGGAAGACGCCCGTGCCGCCCTGCTGGGTGATGCCGGGGCGTTGCGGCTTCCAGCTCAATTCGGTGAATCCGGCAAAGGCTCCCGTGGATTTGTGGCGCGCATAAGTGGTCAGGCGGCGATTTCCGGCGGCGAACTGAAGGCTCTCCATCTGACGGATCAACTCCGGCGTGACCTGCTCGTCGTTCATCTCGAGGTCGCCTCGCGGCGCGGTGTTCATGACCTCCAAGAGTTTGGCGATCCCCGCCAGTTCAGACTCCGGGTACGGGCCGTCCCAGAGGCCGATCTCGTACTCGGGCGCTTGCTCTGGGCCCGCCTCGAGCCAGCCGGTCAGCAGCTCGCGTGGCAGGTCGTTCAAGTCCAGTTGATTGACGTGCTGTTCCAACCCTCGGCTGAACCCGTAGCGTTCCAGAAAGCTGGCTCCGGCGGGAACGCGGTCGTTGCTCGAAGCGACTAGCAGGCTGCGTCCGTCCGCTTGAGCATGCTCCGCCGCCAGACGCAGAAACTTGGTTCCGAGTCCTTGACGCCGCAGGTGAGGTTCAACGCTGATTTCCAGTTGCGCCATGTGCGCGTTGCTTTCCAGGTCTGCCATTTGAAGTTGCGCGTTAGCGGAAATATCCCCCTCGCCCTCAATGCTCCAGGCGTGCAGGTGAAAGAACGGTGGCAGGTGCCGCAACTGCGCCATGACCTCCTCGGGCGGCGTGGCCGGGTCGTTCGGGCGCTCCTCGAGTCGCATCCGGTTGCCGTGTTCGACCCAGGCGGTCACGAAGGCGTCTGGCAGATCGGTCTTGTCGCGGTGCTGAATCTTCATGCTTTACCCCTTAGGAATTCTTTGATTGTGGCGGCCGGGTTCCCGAGGGTGAATTCCAGTAGCAACCCCGAGAGGTCGCGCAGGGTTTGACGCAATAACAGGTGACGGCGCACTCGCACGAAGTCCAACTGGGCGTGGCGGGCGGCCTGGGCGCGGAGAGTCTCGAGATTACCGGAGTCGGTCATGGTGTGCTCCTCTCACCCTGAGGGTGTCAAGCGAACTTGACAAGACTGTAAAGCCTGTTTGTCCAAATGTCAAGCGTACTTGTCAAATTGTCGTGTCTACTTGACCAAAACTTGGGCAATCCTGAACTACCCGTCACTGGTGCTGGGTCAGCTTCCAGCTTCAGGCCGCTCGAGAACAATGTCCCAGGCGTGACAGTAGTGCTATCGGAAAGGTCGAATTCCGTCAGCACCTTCAGACCTTTTTCGCAGGGGCGAAGCACACTTCGCCCTCGTGAGTCTGATCTCTCGGGCAACGCCGATCACCCATAAAAAGGCATCCCCTCAAATCACGCGATCATTGCCGCCATCCACGGGAATCTGCGCCCCGGTCGTGCGAGCGAACGCCGCGCCGCACAGCGTCGCCGCCAGCTCTGCGACGTGACGGCTCGAGACTTCTGCCCGCAACACGTTCTTCGTTTTGTACTGCTCCACGCTCAGCCCGTAACTGGTGGCTCTGGCTTCCAGCACGCCGCCCGCCCAGAGCGCCGTGTCGAACACCGCGTCCGGGTGCATGACGTTAACGCGAATCCCGTCAGCGCCCCACTCCAGCGCCGCGACTCGAGCCAGTTGCGTCAGCGCGGCTTTCGAGGCGCTGTAAGCGGCCGCGCCCGGTCCGGGGGCGGGAACATTTTTGGAGGCGTTGACGACGACCCGACCGCCATTCGGCGCGAGTTTCAACAACCCGTGCGCCTCGCGCATCAGAAATAGGTTGGCGTCCAGGTTGACGCGCATGGCCCCCGTCCAGACTTCAGAACTCAGTTCGCTGATGCGGGCACTTTTCGGGAAGATCCCGGCGTTCAGGACCAGCATGTCCAGCCCGCCAAAGGCGCGCACCCCGCGCTCGAGCGCGTCCGCGACCGCCGCCTCGTCTGTGATGTCGCAGCCCAACCCCAGGAAGGCAGGTGTTGAGAAGGTGGCGCTCACTTCGGGATTGATGTCCAGCCCAACCACCGCCGCGCCTCGAGCCAGGAACGCCTCGGCGCAGGCCTTGCCGATGCCACTGGCGGCTCCGGTCACGAGGGCAACCTCGCCCTGAAACTCTGGTGCGACCCCACCCGATTTTAACTTCGCCTGCTCCAAGTCCCAGTATTCGACCGCGAACAGATCGGCCTCCGGGAGCGCCTGCCACGACTCCAGACGCTCGGCTCTCAAAATCATCTGGATTGTATGGTGGTAAATATCCTGCGCGATCTGGGCCCCTTTGACAGTTGTGCCAACCGTCAGCAAGCCCAATTCCGGGTCCAGGATGACTCGAGGGGCAGGGTCCAGCATCGTCAGACCTGGGCTTGCCTGAGAGCTGAAGTACGCCGCGTACTGAGCTGCATAGGCGGCGACATCGCGCCCGACCATCGGGACGCATTTCGTGCGAATGACGTGATCGGGCGTGGCCGGACCGCGCCTGGAAAGCTCGCTCACGTCGGCCCGCCGTGCGAACTCGAGGTTCTCGGGGCGCTCGTCCCGGACTAGGATCACAGGTTTCTGGATGATTTTTGAAATCTCAGACCTCAGTTGCGCGATCTCCGTTCGCAAAGCTTTAGGGGATTCTTCTCGGGTGACAGCTTCTCGGGTGACAGCGGGCAGTTCCCAGGCTTCGTGCCGTTGCAGATAGGCCTCAGCTTCGCTCACCAATAAAATCGTAGTCTCGTACGAGTCTCGAGCCGTGTCTGCAAACGTGAACAGCCCGTGGTTCATCAGCACCATACCGACGGTTCCCGCGTGCGACTGCGCCTGCCAGGATTGGGACGCCAGTCGCGCCAGCGGGAAACCGGGCATGATGTACGGAACCACGACGACGCGCTCACCGTAGATCTCCCGAATCCGTTCCAGACCGTGCGGCGTGTTCATGACCGTCACGAGCGCGTCGGCATGGGTGTGATCCACGAATTTGAACGGCAGGACCGCGTGCAGAATCGCTTCGACGCTCGGGGCGGGCGCGGCCGGGTCAGTCGTCGCCAGGCGCAACTCTCGAGCCATGTCCACGTCCGACATGGCGGAAAGTTGGCCGAGTCTCAGCAACCTGTCCAAGCGCACCGGGGCGAAGCCCTGCGGCTGAATTTCTGCTAGGTCCCAACCGCTGCCCTTGACGTAGAGGAGCGCTACATTCTCGTCTAGCAGATCGCGCTCGGTTAGCTTGAGGCTCGTGTTGCCACCGCCGTGCAAGACCAGATCGGGGTTCTGGCCCAGTAGGCGTGAACTGTAGGCCCGTAGCTCGAGGTCAGTCTGGCAGGCGGCAGCTTCGGCGTCGTTCCATAGGCTGTTCATGCGGTTCGCAGATCATATCCAACTCTCAGCGCGGCGAACCTGTGAATCGCTTTTCATCGCCAAGCCTAGAATCTGTGTCGCGCCAGCCGAGCCGGAAATCCGCTTCGATCAACTCGAGACTGATTGCTGGAACCTGATCGTTGGGTAGCTTCGAGCATCCGAGCCAGGCTGCAAGCCTCCGAAGTCACCGGGAAGCTTCACAGCTTGCCACGCTCGAGATCGCTGACTGCTAGCGCCCGGGTGTGTTCGGTTTTCACCCAGTCGCCCTGATCGCCGGATTTCAGCAAGCCCTGAATCTGAATCGGAACCCAGCTCAGCCCGTATAACGCCAGCGTGAAGACGCCTGGCAGGTACTTGACCATCAGCTTGCCGAAGCGGGCGTATGGCGCTAACAGCAGTTGGAACACCCCGGTCACGAGCATCGCCAACGCCCAGGTGGCCGCGAACTCCGCGTAATTCACGGTTCCACCACCCTGGGCCGCGAAGAAACGCCCGCCGAGCAGTTGCACCAGCACAAACAGGGAACTGAACAGCACTCGGGCGGGTGTTAGCAGGTACACGAAGGCATCAAAAAAGACCGGGTTGCGACTCGAGGTGAAGCGTCGCAGAACCGGCCACCCATAGTGCCGCAGCACCCAGAAGTGTCCCTGCATCCAGCGGGTGCGTTGTTTGAACGAGGCGGCCAGGGTCACGGGTTTTTCGTCGTAGATGATCGCCGCGTCGTTCCAGTGAATCTGCTTGCCCGCCAGGATGAGCTGCAGGCTGAACTCGAGGTCATCGGTCAGACTTTGCACGTTCCAGCCGACCTCGCGCAGGCACGCGGAGCGCACCAGCAAGCCCGTTCCCCCGAGCGTGTTAGCCAGTCCCCACTTGGCTCGAGCGCGGTTCCAAAAGCGGTTCATCATCCAGTACGAAATAGCGTAGGCTCGAGTCACCCAAGAGTCGTCCGGGTTCTTGACATCTAGATAGCCTTGCACGACATCCGCCTGTGGGTAGGCTTCTAGATGATCGTTCATCTTGCAGAGGAATTCCGGGTGAACCAGGTTATCGGCGTCGAACAGGATGATCGCGTCGAAGTCAGCCACCGCGATCTGCGAGAAGGCCCAGCGCAAGTTCCAGGACTTGCCGCGCCGAGTCAGATCGAAGCGCTCTAAGGCGGTCGCGCCATTCGCTCGAGCCACAGCCGCCGTGTCATCAGAGCAGTTGTCGGCCGACACGAAAATCTGCACGCAGGTCTCGGGGTAGGTCTGCGCCCTCAAGCTCTCCAGCAACGGAACCAACACCCGAGCCTCGTTGTGCGCCGGGATTACCAGCGCGAAGCGCCGTTTGCGAAGCGCTCCGGGGTAAACCTGGGCCGCTTGCAAACCGCGCAGCCCGATCACAAACCCGTACACCGAAAGAAACAGATTCAGCCCCACAAAGACCCAGGCCAATCCCTCCACGATATTGGACAATGTCAGACTCAAGCTCGGTGTCACGAAGTAAAGCTATACCGCGTCTCTAAGAATTCTGTGGCTTGACAGTGCGCATACACTTCGTGAGACACGAATCGTTGCCCGGCACAGGTTTGAAACCTCGAGCGAACGAAAAGACTTCAGGTTCCGCACGACCCTCGAGCCAATTAGCAACGCTCAAGGGTCACGGCTCGCTCACTTTTTGACGAAGCCCAGCACCGCCCCGGTCGCCTGCGCGGGCGTGATCGCACGCTCGTAGGCGCGGTCGTTCCCGACCTGCAAGCCTTCGACGGTCGTATCGCCAAGGTTGATCCGCGACTGACGAATCAGGCAGCGGTGCGTGGCCTCGTTGCCCATGATCGCTCCGGCCGCCGCCAGCACGTCCTTGTTCTGGATCAGCGGTAACGCGCCCAGGTACGCGCCGACAAACGCATCCTCGAGGGCGTTCATGACGCGCAGCACCGGGAGCTGACTCTTGGTATCGAATTTGACGGGGTACGCGAACTCAGGTCGGGCGGCTGGTTTCCCGCCCAGGGCGCGAATCGTTTTTTGTAGCGCGTCCACGTGCTCGTTCTCCTGATCCCTGGCGGCGTCAATGTATTCTTTGACCAAACCGTCAAAGCCGCAGAACGTGACGTTGTAGTACACGTCGGTCGCCAGGTATTCAGCCGTGAGCGCCAGTTGCAGAATATCCAGGTCGGTGATCCCTTCACCCGCCGCGAGCGCCCGACTCCCGAGCAGTGCCGCCGTGCCCGCGCCCACACCGGTCGCCGTCAAGACCTTCAGGAAGTTGCGCCGCCCCATCACTTGGTCCATCGTCTGATTCACCGTTTGCTTCATCGTGCCTCCGTGAGCCTCGAGCGATCTGCTCGAGGTTGAACTCAACCCGCCAGCCACGCCTTTGAGCGCTCGGTGGCGCTCGTGTCCGCGTCCCTGATGGTTGTTCTGACAGGGTGTACGTGAGACTCCTGAGCTTTGGATGAAGCCTCTCCAAGTGAGCGGGTAGAATCCTCGAGTGTTGCCCGTGACGCTACAAGACATTCGGGATGCCGCCGAGCGAATTCGCGGCCCTGCGATTCGCACACCTTTACTGCGCTTGCCGCTGACAGGGGAGATCTACGCCAAGCCTGAGAACCTGCAACGCACCGGCTCGTTCAAGTTTCGCGGCGCGTACAACGCGCTGTCACGGTTGTCGCCAGAGGTCCGTGCCAGGGGCGTCGTGGCAGACTCGAGTGGCAATCACGCGCAGGGCGTGGCGGCGGCGGCGTACCTGCTGGGCGTGCCCGCCTGCATCGTCATCCCGGAGAACGCGCCGCCCGTGAAAGTGGAACGCACCAGAGCCTGGGGCGCGGAAATCGTGCGCTGCCCGAACGCCTCGGACGAGCGCATGGCGGTTGCCAGAGGCATTCGTGATTCCAGAGGCTACAGTTACATCCCGCCCTTCGATCACGCCGACATCATCGCCGGACAGGGGACAGCCGGGTTGGAAATTGCCGAGGACATGATGGACGTGCAGACCGTACTGGTCTGCGTTGGCGGCGGTGGTTTGCTCGCGGGAGTCGTCACCGCCGTGAAAGCGCTCTGCTCGCAGGCTCGAGTGATCGGTGTGGAGCCCGAACTTGCGGCGGACGCACGGGAATCGTTCAAGACTGGAAAGCGTGTCTCGTGGAGCGCCGACTTGGTGACGCGAACGGTCTGCGATGGCGTGCGAACTCAGGGAATCGGGGAACTGAACTTTGCAATTATCTCAAAGCTGGTGGACGACATCGTGACCGTCTCAGAGGAAGCCGTATTGGAGGCGATGCGCTTCTACGCGCTCGAGGCGAAACTGGCGGTCGAACCCACGGGCGCGTTGACGCTGGCGGCGTTGCAATCGGGTGCGGTGGCTGACACTGGAAAAACCGTCTGCCTCGTCTCGGGTGGAAACTTCGATCCAAACTTCTACGCTCGAGTCATCACCGGCGAGGTCTGAAACGCTTCGGGTCAGGCTCTCGAGAATGACTCCGTTGCATCATTTTCCCTTCAGACCTCGATCCCGAACGGGTGGCGTTTTGTAACTGATCGCCACGATGCTCTTGAACCTGGATCCGTCATTTCACCGTCAAGCTCGAGAAATGGCGGACCGCGACCCTTAGGAGCGCCTCGTTAATTTCCAGGCAACCGGGAGGAGAAGCGCCGCCAGGACAGCTTTGATGATGTCACCGCCAATGAATGGAGTGAGACCGTACTCGAAGGTTTTCTCGCCGACGAATCTGGAGAGCCATAGCAGACCCGGCACGTAGATCACGATCGTACCAAGCAGCATCGCCGCGCCGACCAGCAGCACATTTTTCGTCCAACCCCGATCAGCCAGCCAGCCCACCAGCAGGGCCGCGATCAGAAAACCGATCAGAAAACCGCCGGTCGGCCCTACGACCTTAGCGATGCCGCCCGTGAACCCCGCCAGCACCGGCAACCCGATCGCTCCCTCGAGCAGGTACGCCCCGACCGCCGCGCCGCCCAGCCGCGCCCCGAGCGCCAGCGCCACCAGAAACACGCCCAGCGTCTGCCCAGTCTGTGGGACGGGTTGCAACGGAATTTGTACCTGCGCCATGACCGCGATAAAAAGGCTCCCGCCCAGTATCAGTAGGGCATCCCTCGTCAGGCTCGAGCCGGGGAATAGTGTCGGAACGAGCGCCTGGGGTCGAATCGCTTCTGTTGTCATATTGCCTGTTGTCATACTGCCTCCTGGGTTGTTTCCAGATACCGCAAACTCACGTCACCCGCGAACACCGTTTTGATCTCCTGCTCGGTCTGAACCATCAACGCCCCATCAGCCGTTACCTCGAGCGCCGTGCCCTCCCAGGTGTCACCGCCCGGCTCGAGAATTCGCACCCGCCGCCCGAGCGTTCCGTTGACCTCGCGCCAGAGTTGCAAGGCGATCTCAGGGGTCGCCAGAAACCGCTCGTACTGAAGTTTCAATTCCTCGAGCACCCGTCGCAACAACCGTCTGCGGTGGACTGGCAACTCCACGAAATCCTCGAGCGCACAAGCGGACATGGTGGCTGGAAAGTCCTGATGGCGCACGTTGACGCCCATCCCGATGCAAACGAAACGCGCCTGGCCATCCTCGATCTCCGCCTCGAGCAGCACCCCAGCCAGCTTGCGCCCATCGGCGGCTAGAACGTCGTTGCTCCATTTTAGAAAGGTTGTGATACCCGTCTCAGTAGTGATCGCGCGTTGCAAGCAAGCGCCCGCCAAGAGCGGCAAGAGTGATAAACGAGATAAAGGTACTCGTGGGCGTAGAATCAAACTGAAATACAACCCAGCCCCAACCGGACTCTCCCAAACCCGCCCGCGCCGCCCGCGCCCCGCCGTCTGCTGTTCCGCCAGCACGACACTGAACTCCGCCGCCCCCCCTCGAGCCAACAGTCTGGCCTCGTCCATCGTGCTGCCCACGCGCCCTAAGTACGTCACGAGCGGCAAACCGGCTGGGGCATCTGTCTCGAGGCGGTAACCAACCTTGCCCGCCTCGACCGGATAGCCCCGCCCTTTGAGGTTCTGGACCGCCTTCCAGACGCTCGTGCGGCTCACCTTCATCAAACCCGCCAGGGTCTCGCCCGACTGCCAGACCCCAGGTTGAAGCAGGGTGAGCAGGTCAGGTGTTACCTCGGGCGCAGTCACAGGGTAACGCTAACGTCTGGATCAACCTCGAGTCAAGCTCTTGCCAACCGCCACGTAATCCCCCCAGGCACTTTCCGCCTTCGCATCCCGCACATCCCGCACGAGTTGACCCGCCTGCACCGCCTTCTCAAAAACCGCGTACCGCCGGATCGTTGTCTTGAAATGCGGCAGTTTCAACGCCCGTAAACGCTCGAGCGCTCGTTCCCCATCCCTGGAAGGCGCGGGCGGCGCGAGCGTCACCAGCACCCGGAACGGCAAATCCTCCAAGTCATCCTGAAGCAGTGGCAATGTCTCTAAGGACAACAAACTTGGTGCGGTCGGGACCACCAGCAAATCCGCCTTCCTCGAGAACTCGTCCAGCGTTTTCGCCCTAGGTTGCGCTCGAGTGTCCACCACGACGTGCTGGTACTTCTTTGGCTTTGCCGTCTCTGGGGTGGCCACTTCAAACGGCATTTCCCCTCGAGCCGCCCAGGTTAGGGCACCCCCGGCGGGATCGGCGTCTATCAAGAGGGTGCTGCCCTTGGTGGACAGAAACGCGGCGAGGTGGATGGCGGTCGTGGTTTTGCCCACGCCACCTTTCAAACTGACAACGAGAACGTGCATGGCTCAAAGTAGCAAGAAAAAAGACTCGAGGTATCAACTCGAGTCTTTTTACAAGCCAAGATTGATCGGGTAGACTTTACCACTCAGGTTGCTGTTGGCTCCTGCCCCACCAACTCTGATGATATTGCCAGTGCGAGTGTCTTTTTGTAGTCGCAAATCGTATTGAATCCATGCCGCTCCGCCCCCAACTCCTGCTCCACCTACAGTAAATAATGAAGTGATGGGATTAGCAATTTGCACATAGTCTAGGAGAAGATTAGTTTTCCCCAATTTAATATTTGCAGAAGTTGCCATGCTATTACAGGCTGTACCTGAAGCTGCCGCTGAAGCCTCGGTGAATGGTAAGCCTCTTCGATACTCCAAAAGTACCCAAGTCGTAGAATCATTTGCCGAATCCTTACCAGGGTTTACAGATGCAGAAGAGTTAGTAGTGTACTGACTACGAGGCATAACATAATAAGCAACGAAACGGAAACTTGTTGTAGTTTCCGAATCCTTAAGATCTGGTGGTAAGATCATAGCAACCATCGGGTGCGTGTTGATTATCCAATCCGTATTTGGAGATCCAAACGCATTACTTGTCGAATATCCGCTTGCCGCCAGACTAAGAGTTGTTCCTCCCGGAAATACGTAACAAGCTTCTTTGAAATGCCCTGCGAGTAGTTGTTGAGCAATTTGCCCTTCACGAACTAGTTCGTTAGAGGCATTTCCAGAGTTGGAAACCTGAATTGTGCTTCCTAGACTCTGAAACAGAGAAACCATGATGATACCTAGCATTGCTAAGGACAACAATAATTCGAGCAATGTAAATCCAGCACGTTTCATGGTCTCACCGGACAAATCACATCTAGAGTAGCTCGAGCAAGTACCTTCGTCGGCGTTGTTACGTCCGTTGAAGTGACAAAAATGCGTTTCATAGGGGAGGCACATGTCGCAGATACTGTTCCTGAGCATGATGTTGAAACAGTGATATTGGCAGGAGCAGTGGCGTTAAGTGGAGTGGCATTCACTTGATAATCTTTTTGTGTAATTGTTGTGGTCATGAATGTGTTAGTTTCTGGAGTCAAGGTTAAATTAACGCAAGTATTATCGTAAAGCGCTGGAGTTTGCCATTGCCCTTTGATCTCTTCGACGATTCGTTGTGCATTTGCCGTGGCATCTAATGTTTTCCGACTCTCTTTCGTGATTTGAAACGAGCTAGCCAATGAAGAAACAATAAAACTGACTAGAATACCCAGCATAACTAAAGCAATCAAGATTTCGATTAAAGTCAAACCCTTAGTTCGCACTGAGAATCGCCTTTCCAGTAACACCAATCACCTTGACGCGATAAGTAATTCCTTGTATGGAAAATACGAAAGGGGTGAGAGGAACCGCACTATTACGCTGCCCGAAAGGTGACTGATAGGTAACGTCATCTCCACCTGTGTAGGTTACACCAAAGGGCGCTAAATTACGGGTCACAGTTCTCGTTTGTCTAACGCTTCCGACCAACTGGTCTGTCGGTACGGTAAAACTGTAACTACTAGCATTAATAATATTAATGCTAGCATCCTGATTAAATCGAATCGAACTACTGCGAGCATTCTCCAAATCACTTTGTAACTGCACTGCGACTTGCCTAAGGGCTGAAACTCGGGATTCACGAATGAAATTGATAATTGCAACACTGCTAATAATGCCAATGATGGCTAATACGATTAGCATTTCGATCAGTGTAAAGCCGTTTTTGGCACGAACTCGAGTTGCTACAGGCAAAAGCCTGTAGCAACTCGAGTTTAACTTTGCAACTTTAGGAAAGCTCATTTGTTGCTCGAAAACCCAGGACGGAGTGGGAAGACAAGGGTTGAGTCAGTTATGTTGCTCAGCTTATTCGCATCGCTGATATCACCGTTGTAGAACTCAATCGTCCATTCAGCATTGTCTGCTGCTGGGAAAGCGGGTGGTTGGTAACTCGGATTTCTCATGCGAATATCGTAGGTCATGGTTCGCCCATACCCACAAGTCACAGTATTGCTGGCATTTAAACGTCCGAACTGTCCGTAATTCTTTTGGATGAGACCACCTTGGATGTTGATACTTCCCAAGTTGTTGCCGGGTTGCAAAGCTGTGGGGCATCCTGGACTGTTCGGATCTTGTGGTACATCCTGAACCTCAATTCTTGAGGTGCTGGCCATGCTGATCGCCTGAATCGTGGTGTTTGGCGCAGTCGTTTTAATCTTGATGCCGTCAGCCGAAGTGGTGTAGAGACCCAGTACATTCCTCGACCAATTGCTCTGAGTCGTGTTGCAAGTCGCTGGAGTCACGATTCCCGTTCCAGAGTTCCGAACCGGCGCGGTCGTACAAACTGGGTTTTCATATTTCAGGTCTGTTTTGACGGTCAGGACTCCATCAGAGGCGAGCGTCATTGCTGCAAAATTGGCAATTGCAGGGGCGGCGGTATCGGGGTCACTCGCTGTCGTTCGGGGCGGACCACTGACCGTCACACCGTTATCAACGAACATGACGCCATTAAACGGTGTACCAGCACTCCACGGTTCATTCGTTGTTGCTGGGGCAACCCAGTCGTTATACACCGTCGAACCGTATGTGCGTTTGTACTGTGTCATCGTGCCATCGGTGTTCTTCTCAATGTAGTACTCCACAAACACTGGCCAGGCATACTCGACAGGACCACCGTATTGACAGGTCTGGGTCAGGCGGGCGCGTGGTCGCAGGCTCGAGCCAGTATTTGTTGCTTTAACAACCGTCACTGTGAAATCTGCTGGTCCTTTCGTCACACCATTTTTCGTGAAGTTAACTCTTACGACATAGTTAAATTGGTCTCCTCGAGCACCTGGGAGCGTACCAACATTAAGGGTAATCACTCCTGTCGCGCTGATGGACGCGGAGACTGCTTCAAAGGAATTGGCGCTGAAGGGACCGCCTGCTGGTCCGACTTGGACACTGAAATCTGCACCCGTGAAGGCTGGAGTTCCACCTAAGTGATCCGTTGTCCATTGCGGTTGTGCCTGCCAACCCGGTGTTACAACACCACTCTGTTCAATCTTAGAAATCGCCGAGCCGTTCGCATTGAGGGCGGTTAAGACCTCTAGCGGTTTGAAGTCCACGTTGACACCTGGAGAAACACTGCCACCAGGACCGGTTGCCGTAACGGTATACGCCTTAGCACCGTAACCAGGAATGTTGATTGGCACGGATTTGGTGTAATTCGCTTGACCATTTACGACAGGGATGTTGGCTGAATAACTGTTTGGGCCAGTAACGGTGAGCGACGAAATCGGCTTTGAAGCTGAAGTGTCAACCGTCCACGAAATCGTTGAATTTCCACCACTCTGGTTTGTGATGAGTGTTGGCGAAGCGCTGATGGCAGTGATCGCAGGTGCGCTTGGGGCATTGACCTGAACAGAAACAATGTTAGATGGTCCAGATCGTCCTGTTGCGGTATTTGTGGCGGTTAACTGATAACGACGCACTAAGGCGGTGCTGCCAGTGTTGGTTAACAATTGAGTGAAGGGGTTCGGTGGAGTGCTGGTTGTTGAGAGTGTTGTATCAAAAGTTCCACTGTTATAAACAGATTCCGTCTTCAACACGTAGGAATAAGGCCCTGATCCTGCTACAACCGTACTGCCTGTGCCGCTTGAGGGTACGCCGCTGGAAGTCAACGAAGCAGTCCCGCTGGGGTAAGCGAAGGGGCCATTGCCGCTGAGAGCAACAGATGGGTTTTGTGCCTGCAGCACTGTCAAACTGCTCGAGGAGCTACTGCCGGGTAAACTTGTGGCTGTGTTTGTGGCAACCACGCGGTAGGAACGTACGACATCACTCGTTCCATTGTTGGCCGCTTGTCCTCGCGTCGTAAATGTGTTCGTGCCCGTGTAGATCGGCGTTGGATTTTCTGTGCCATTCACTGTTTCGTAAACAGCATAGGTGTATGGACCAGAACCAGAACCGCTGCTGCTTCCACCCGCTGCTTGATTCGTAACGCTCCAACTGATGCTCGCCGTTCCGCCCGCGAAGGCAAACTGGCTCGAGGTGAGTGGAGAAACTGGTGAGGGGTTGACAGCCGTCACGCTCACCGTTGGATTGGCTGGTGGGTTGACTGTCACAGTCGCATTACGAACAACTGATCCCCCCGCATTACTTGCCGTCAGAGTGTAAGTCGTTGTTGATGTGAGTGTGACCCCTCTCGAGCCGCCACCCGCAGTGAGTACGCCCCCAGCAATGGGTACATTTGTTGGACTCTGTGTAATAACGGAAGTTACGGCGTTTGTCGCCGCCCATGAAAGGGTAGATGTGGAATTCGGATAATAGATTTCAGTTGGAAAAGCCGTCAGAGAAACATTGGTTGGGGGAACGGGTAACCCTGGTCCACCCGCGCCCGCATACACCCGAATAATGCGGTTGACTGTACCGACGGCGTTGGTTGCCGTCAATTGGAAATCAGCAAAAGGTGCGGCGATTGGCAGGCTCGAAGTGGAATTCGTGATCGTGCTGCCATTAGGCGTGTAGTTATTATTGGATAGGGAAGCGAAAGTTGGGACAATCCGCGAAACATTGATCGTCGCTGCGTTCCTCACATTCCAACGCAGTGGTGTGGCCGTGTTCACAGCGACAGGGTTGATATCTGCTGTGAAGCTATCAATGATCGGTAGATCAAGTGGCTTGACTGTGACTGTTTGAACATTGCTATACGTGTCGCGTCCAGTTAACGGGATAGCTGCAATGGTCTGGTCTGTTGTCACGATTCTGTAATCCGTGGTAACGGTAGGGTTCACAGGTGCTGTAATGCTCCCGTTGAGTGCGCCTCCAACGTTCGTCCAAGCACCCCCCCCAATGGATTGCTGAACTTGGTACTTGAATGGTCCAGGAGTATTGAGCGCTGTAGGAGTTGACCATGAGAGCGTTGCAAAACCTCCACCGAAATCAAGATCGGTACTGGGATTTGGTGTATTGAGCGTGGTTGTTGGATCAATAATGCTGGAGACTGTAATTTTAGGATTATTTAAAGCACTGTAATTTCCAGTTAGAGCTGTATCTGTAGCCGTTGCCCTCGCTTGGAATTCGTAAAGTTGAGCACCAGCGCTAACGTTTCGCGGCAAGGAGAAGTTAACAACACTGCTACCAGAAACGTTTGCGGCTGGGACAGCAGAATAACTACCACCGTTCACACGATATTGGACGTTGTAGGTAAATGGCCCATCGCCAACTCCACTGCTTGGTGAGATCGAAGTGGTGTTATTGACAGTGAAATCGAAGTTAAGTAGGCCGCCCGTGTACGGCATAACCCGTGTTCCAGCGTTGTAATTCGTATTGCTCGAGGTGAAATTGCTTGGTGTCGAAACCGTTGGTTTTTGCGCTACAACAGTGACTGTCACGTAGTTTGGGCTGGTTGAAGCAGGAGCGGTCGGACCGGTTGCCTTAACTTTGTAATAGGTTTTAGCACCGTTAACACTGGTATCAATGGCGACAACGGTTGGACTCGAGGTGACGGTTTGAGCGGTGGGACTCGAGAACGTGGTGTTGGTGCTTTTTAACAGTTCGTAAGTAATCAATGGCGTTCCTGTGGCTGTAGGCCAAACGACTGTTGCGCTTGCACTCGGTTTCTTGTAAGGAACGGTCGAATCTGCACTGACCGCGCCAATATTGGGTGCAATACCGTTAATAGAGAGCTGTGCATCCGGACTTCCTGGGACGCCTGTAGCAATACCTCCTGGTCCGGTTGCCCTCAGAATCACGTATTGACCCGTCGGTGTCGCCCCAGCAGTTGAGGTGTAGGTTCCGTTGATGTTGCCCGTGCCTGATTGCGCGAATGATCCAGTGACTCCGGCTGGCACACTGACAACGCTCCAAGTGAAATCCTGAGCCACCGGAGCTGCAGCGAAAGTTGGTGTTGTCGGACCGTTGGCCGTAGCAGTGAAAAGTTGACTTGACAGCGTGTTGATAGACGGAGTTAAGGGATTGATTGAGATACCAGTCGGAGCTGCATTGCAACGGCTAATTTTCTGCTTCGCTTGAAAACGAATCAGTTGACCCGTGGCTGCCGTACCGTTGTTGGGAACCGTGTTAAAGCTAGTAGCGGTAGTGCGTCCGGTAGTCGTTGCCTGGAGTAGAACAGAAGGGGCTGGTGAATCGTAAAACTCATTTACGGCAGGTACACCGCCCGGCACTGGAACGTAAATACCACTGGCGATAGCTTTGGCTTTCTGATCGTTGTTCGTTGTTGGGAATGGAATAGCTTTGACCCCATAATTGCCGTTGTAATTCCAAGGACTCGGGCTTGCGCCTTTTGTATAAGTTGTTCTGTTGCTATTTGCGTCGAAATTGTCGTTGACAAACTCAGGGGCCGTCAATGTTGCAGGTGCTCCTGTAGCATAACCGGAAAACTGTGCATTGCTGCCAGCAACAGTTACTGCTTGATCCGCACCGCCGTCATTATAATAAGCCGTTGCGGTTGATCCAACACAAGCTTTTGTAGTTGAATCATAAGAATCAAGGCAACCTGCGCTCTTTACAGTATTGCTAAGCCAAGGATTTCCAGTGTAATAAAAAGCTCCGTTGGTAAATACGGGTCCGTCCAACAAGGTTGAGCTATTGAAGAACACCTTGGTATTGTTGCCTCCTGAACCAGCGACGACTTGCTTGTCAGTGATTGAAAGGTAGTAGGCAAAATTAGGCGGTGAAAGCTTAATCCGATAAGAATCTGGGAACGAACGCGTAGTTCTGCGATTTGAAACCTCTCGAGTACCGACGTTGTAACGCCCTGTGGACACAGAATCACGAACTTTAAATACAAATACATAATTGGTGGAATCAACAATTTCGACGCGTTGTGGCTCTAAGCCGAAAGTGGCATTGTAACCAACACCGCCTCCTAAACTACTCGAGTAACGCATACCGCTCGGACCGTCCGAAAACACGTCCTGCCAAAAGGCCTCCGCTTGGGCAGCAGTCGTCGGAGCGGTCGTTGGCGCGGGAGTAATCGTGGTATCTGTGTAGGCGGTGAATGGGATTTGATCACTAAACACGGAGTAACGGTTTGAGATATTTGCAGCGTTGTTTGCAGTGCAGTACAGTGTGGCTGTTGGTGCGACTGGTAATGCTGTTGCATCCGTGTAATTACAGAAGCGTTTGGCCAATCTCTGAATGTCAGAGGTTGAAGTCGTATTTGGCGTTCCCATGCGGAAGATAAGTTGGGACCAAGTTCTGAGTAATCCTGTTTGAGCCTCTGCGCTCACTCGAGACAAACCGGATTCAGCGGCGTATTGCGCCTCCAAAGTGGCCCGTTGATCTCCCGTGCTCTGACGGCTAGAGAGTGAGAGGGTTCCGGTGATTGCGATGATAATTCCGAGGAACACAACCGCAGAGATCAGCACAGCAACGATAGCTATACCTTCAGATTTTCGATGACTCGACATGTTCGCATCATGAAGGTTACATGGGAAGTCTGCTACCCCAAGATAGGGGGGCGCTCATGCAGTCATTCTGTTCTCTGTTGAATAGCCTTCACGCTCGAGCGCGAATCTGCTCGAGGGTGTCTTGAACAATCACCTCACCATTCCGGTACACGGTTCGTAAGGCACTCCCAGGGTAGGCTGTAGCGAAATCCGTGTACTGCTTTGTGACAAACCGCGTCCCCTCGAGCACGAGGTCTAGGACGCCGTCTTTGCTGCGCTTACGGGGATCGGTCACCGGGTCCTTGTAGACGGGGCGGTACTGACCGTCCACGATGGCGGCACTGGCTTTGTAGGCGAAGCGTTGTGTGTCGCGGTCCACTTTTTGCAGGAGCGCCCCGCCCATACCGAAACCGACGTTGCTGGCACTGAAGCCTTCGTTGGTGACGGCTGCCAGGATTTCCTTGATGCTGTCCTCGTTGATGCCGTCGCCTTGAATGACGCGGACGCTGTTGAGAACCTTGTAGCCTTTGGCGTTGACGGTGCTGCCAAATTTCGCCTCGAGCGCTTTGACGGCCATGCGAACCACGCCTGCGGGATCGCCGGAGTCCGGGCGTACCACCAAGGTCGCACCGCTCTGCACGACTTGATCGTGTAGGGCAGTTCCCCAGAATTCGTTGATCGCGTGCTTCAGGTCGTAGCTGTCGCTGACCACGGCGAAGGTTTTGCCGGGATGAGCGAACTCGTCCACAATGTGGCGGTACGCCTCGAGTTCGTGCTCTTTACCCCAGGTGGTGACGGTGCTGTGCTCGGCGGCTGGGATGCTGAACCCGGCGATGTCCGCGCCATAGTAATTACGCGCAGTTCGCAACGCTTCTACCGTATCCGTGCCCATGAAGTTCAGCAGGTGCGCCAAGCCACCGATGCCCGCGCTCTCCCTGGAACTGACGCCTCGAGAACCGAAGTCGTGCAGCTTGAACGGGAGTTCTGCCGCCGGATCGTCGGCGCTGACCTCCAAGGCTTCGCGGATGATTTGCCGAATGTAATAGCTTTGCGTGGCGACCGTTGTCGGATACCAGACGCGCATTAGGGTCGTCTCGAACCAGCCGACGAGCCACGGGAAGCGTTCGTCGGTGTTAGTCACGGTCATTAGCGCGTTGTGGGTCGGAACGAGCGTGCCTTCTGGGACGGCGCGAATCTCGAGCGGGAGCTTGCCGTGCAACTCTGTGGCGATTGTGCGCCAGGCCTCTAGGGGGAATGGTTCACCGTGGGCGCTCAGCAGGGCGTGGGCTTCCTCCACCATTTCCAGGGTGACTCGAGTCGTCAGGTACTTTTGCAGCACGTATTGCAAGCCGAAGAATCGCGTCGCCGGGTAGGTACCGCCTCGAGACTCGAGGTAACTCATCAGGCGCGTCATGGTCGGCGGGTATTGCAGGAAATGGCTGCTTTTGTAGCTGTCGGTATCGAGGATGATGTTGGTGTCGTTGAGGCTGTTCATGGTGGTTCCTTTCTGAGCGTCTGGCTGACTATGAGGGTTGGGAATGATCTCGAGTCACGAGTCTGACGGGTTATTGGCGCAAGACGAAGTGTTCGATGATCGCGTGATGATCCTCGAAGAAGAGTTCGGGCTTACTGAGCGTCTCGGAGAGCGGCATCCAGAAGGCGTCCGTGGCGTCGTCGCTGCCCTTGACCTCTGGCAGGCTGCCCAGCCCGAGATCGAAGTGGAAGGCGTGAGTCACGGTTCTACCGCGCACGGAACGATCCGGGTAATCGAAGACTTGCGAGGAGCGCAGGAATTTCTCCCACTCTAATTTGAAGCCCGTCTCCTCGCGCAGTTCACGCAGGCAGCCTTCTAAGAGCGTCTCCTTTTGATTGAGGAATCCGCCGGGCAGCGCCAGTTTGCCCTTGCCGGGATGCCCGCCGCGTCGCACGACCAGCACGAAGCCGCTCTTCATGACCACGGCATCGGTCGTGACGAACACGGGCGGGTACGGCGCGGCTGACCACTGCTGCTTGTAAGACTGGACGTACTGGTACTCGGCGCGCAGGTTGCCGTACTCCGAGGTCTTGGTGAACTCCGTCAGGAACTCTCCCACGGTGGGGGAGACCAGCTCGAAGGCGAGCGCTGTGTTCTCTTGCCAGAGCGCTTCGCGCACGCCGGTCGCGTTCAGATCGGAGACGATCTTGGTGGGCAGAAAGGTCCAGTTCGGAAAGGATTTCAGGTAATAACTGCTGCCATCCTTGACGTGTCCAAGTAGTGCGATGTCGGTGCTGCCCTTAGTAATCGCGGTGACACCGCGTTGGACTTCCGCCAGCCACATTGCCTCGTTGTAAAAGTAATCCCTGACCTGTGCGAAGGCGAAGCGGTTGCGGTTCACGCCCGCCGCTTCGAGTGCGGCTGAGATCATGCGTTCGCGTTCCTCAGCCGTGAACGGATTTTTGATGCTGCGGGCCGCTTTAGCGCTGCCGATCACGACGATCAGCTTCTGCACCCAAGCCAAACTTTCCAACATCACGTCTATGTGTGTCCGATGCGGTGGCTGGAAGCGTCCGATGAACACGCCAAAGGTGGACTCGAGGGTGTTGCTCATAGAACTCATTATTGAGTAAAAAATTATGAAATAAATGAGTTGAAGCATTTGCCGCCTATGGGAATCCAGGCATTGGACTGAACGTACCGACTCGAGATGTGAATTGGCTCGAGCAATTCGGACAAAGCAACCTCAGGCATAGATCCATGAGCTTTCGACTCGAGACTCCAGCTTGCCCCGCTTAGAATTCAGGCGATGGGTGTGACACGCCACGGCACACACCAACTCTGGGTGTTACAGAGTTGTTCCCGAGAAGTCTCTCTAAACCCCCGCCAAGTCACGTCTCTTCTGAAGCCACCCGAGGGGGCGTACACTGCGCCCATGCCGCTTCGCACACGCTGGCTGATTCCGCTTGCCTTATTGATCCTCGGCGCGATTGGATACGTCGTGATCGCATCCCCACCCAAGTCAGTCGTCACCCAGGATGCCCTGCACGCCAACCGTCAACCCAGTGCCGTTTTGAATCTGGCTCAAACGGGTGACGCCGGTTTCCTGCTGATCAGAGGAGCTTTCGTCATCATCGGGAAATCCCCGGACGGTGACAGCCTACGCTTCATCCCGGATAACCGTGAATTGCTGCGCCGTTTGGGGAACTCGTATCGCATCAAACCCAGCAAAGACGGCAGCGTGCAACTGCGTTTCGAGGCGATAGACGCCCCGGAATTGCACTTCGGAAACGCCGTGCAGCCGCTCGGGGCGGAAGCCAGAGACGCGCTGCTAAAACTGATCGGCTTCAAGGGCGTGCAATTCAAGGGCACGACCGAAACCGTCGCCTCGAGTCAACCGGAGCGGTTGCGCGGCGCGATTGTTTCCCAAGCCGCCGAGGTCAACGGTCGTCCGATCAGTTACGTGCTACTCGAGGCGGATGCGGGAAAGCAAGCTGATGGAACACGGGTCAAACTGGACGCAGGTTTGCTGCGCCGCACCCTGAACGACGCGATGCTCCGGAACGGCATGGCGTATTACACGGTTTACTCCAGCACGCCCGCCGTGCAGCGCGAGTATTTTCGTAGCGTGGCAGCCGAGGCTCAAAGGAAGAGGCTTGGGGTTTGGAAGCTGGATGCGACCGCTGGATTCAAACTCGAGTCCCAGGAGTCGGTCGGCGTCAACGGGCAACTGGTGCTACCGAAACTGTTCCGGCGTTGCACCAGCTACTTTCAGGATGTCGCCAAGCGCCGTTTCAGTGGCTCGCTCGTGGAGTGGCTGATCGCCTCCCAGGGCAGTAACCGACCCGAGGATGACGAGGTGCAGACGGGAGCGAAAATCCAGAACCTCTCGAGTCTAATTGAGGTCAGAGGGAACACGGTTTCGTTGAAGGCGGACACGCTGGAGATGGTCTTCGTGGAAAAATGAAGTACACTCTGGCAGGCTGTATCGGGACTGCATAAACATGCAATTTTTTGTATGAATCCTTGCTGCTGAACCCCCTGGAGGTCTAAAGATGCTGAGACGTGAACGCGCCGTGCTGGCGCTCGAGGATGGAACGGTGTACCGTGGCTACGCGTTCGGGCAACGCGGTGAAACGATCGGTGAGGTGGTCTTCAACACGTCTATGACGGGCTATCAGGAGATCATGACTGACCCGAGCTACAACGGTCAGATCATCTGCATGACCTACCCGCACATCGGAAATTACGGCATCAGCGTCTACGATATGGAAAGCAACCGCCCGTTCGTGCGCGGTTTCATCGCCAGAGAGTTCACTCGAGGCTACAGCAACCACCGCGCCACCGAAGCCCTGGAAGACTTCGCCACAGCGCACGGCGTCATCAGCATCGAGGGGATTGACACTCGAGCGCTCGTGCGTCGTTTGCGTCAGGGAGGCGTGGTGAAGGGCGTCGTGGCGCACCGCAGCTTCACCCACCCCGACGACCCGTACGGCGAGTTCACCGACCTTGAGGAAGCCGAAATGGTGGCTCGAGCCAAGGGGTACGAGGACATTGACGGGCGCGACATGATGCCGGAAGTCACCACGTCATTGCCGTACGTCTGGCCGACGCAGCCGATGCTGGCGAAGGGCAAGCGGATCGTGTTCATGGACTTTGGGATCAAGCACACGATCATCAAGAAGCTCGCTGAGATCGGCGCGGAAGTGATCGTCGTCCCGGCCAGCACCACGCCCGCGCAGATCATGGCGCTGCACCCGAACGGTTTATTTTTGAGCAACGGCCCCGGCGATCCGAGCGCCCCGGTTTACACGCACGACACCGCCTGGAAGCTCCTGGGTCTACTGCCGACCTTCGGGATTTGCCTGGGGCATCAGATTCTCGGGTTGGCGGTTGGTGGCAAGACCTTCAAACTGAAATACGGTCATCGTGGTGGCAATCACCCCGTGAAGAACCTGCTGAACGGCAAAATCGAGATCACCAGTCAGAATCACGGTTACGCCGTGGACATGGAGACCGTGACCGATCACTTCCGCGCCACGCACATCAACCTGAACGACGGCACGCTCGAGGGGATGGCCCACCTGCGTTACCCGGTCTTCAGCGTGCAGTACCACCCAGAGGCCAGTCCCGGACCGCACGACAGTCATTATTTGTTCCAGCGCTTCATCGAAGAGGTCAACGCCTTCAACGGCGCACACGGAATTCCAGTGGAGAAATCCTCGAGCGGCCTGATTGGGGTTTGAGTGCCAAAGAATCTCTGGCTGGTCTCAGTTGCTCTGGTGAGCTTAGCGGCTTGCGCCCCTGACCCGGTGCAGCAAGCCTTCGATCGTTGCGTCTCCAAAGCGGTGGACACGGCTCGAGCCGCCAATACGGGCCTGCTGAATCCGCTGCCCGACGAACAGAAAAAGCAACTCGAGCAAACCGTGAAGACCGGAGCCGAGGGCGCTTGCGGGATCATCAAATCAGTCTGCGGCACGGACCGAAACGGGCAAGCCTGCCAGACGCTCTTGAAAACGGCTGGCAGGCAGCCCTAAGCTGAAACCGATCAACCCTGGAGCACTCTCAGCTCTACTCAAAATGGCACAGGCATCTCGTATGGCGCTGGTCGTCTGGCAGCCAGGCGCTCGAGTGACCTGAGGTGCATCTGACCTGAGGTGGATCTGACCCGAGATGCATCGGGCGTGTCATGCGGTGTTCGTAGGTTGACACAGCCGTTGTTCAAGCCGCATCCAATCTCACTGCGCGTCGCGTTGACAACCCCATAAAGACCAAGCTCGAGCTGACGGCGAGGCAACCGACCAGCGCCACCAGCCACAACCGATCCGTTCCGAACAATGGTAGTGCGATCAGCGAACCGATGATCCGTCCCGCCGAGGTCGCGGCCGTGTTCCAGCCCATCATCGCGACCCTCGATTCCGGCACGGTTTCCGAGGCAATCGGCAAGGACGCCACGAGCGTGAACTCGAAGCCGAGGTAAATGCAGAAGAGCGCGACCATCATGCCGGGCAGACTGGCGCTCAAGAGCCAGAACAAGCCTAACGCCAGCGTGTAAAACGCTCCCGCAATCAGCACGGCGCGGCGTTTGCCGATTCGATCGAGGAAGGCAATCACCAGCAACTCCGCGATCACATCCGCCACGCCGATCACGGTCGAGACGAGTCCCAACTCCCCGTTGGAAAGGTGAAAATGGGCCTTCATCCACGATGGGTAGACCAAAAAAGGCATCTGGGCTGCAACCATAATTCCTAACGTAAACGCCCAAAATGACCGCGCTCGAGGCTCGCGCCAAACGGCGCGCCACCCCTCGAGCGAGAACGAGGCGTTGACATCTGGGCCCTTCATGGTGGGCCGGACGTAGAACCAGACGGCCACCATGCCAAAGAGCGCGATGCCGCCCATCAATACGAACGGAGCCGACCACGAGACCCGATCCACCAGCAGCCCAAAGACCGGCGCACCAATGATGAACGACAAGGCCCACGAGAGTTCCAGCACGCCGACCACCGTGCCGCGCCGTTCAAATGGAACGCGCTCGGCGATGAAAGTTTGCACCTGCGGGTCGAACATTGCCTTGGTGAGGCTGATCGCCATGAACAACCCGATCACACCCCCGAAGCTCGGCGCGAACGGCAGGAACCCGCAGGCGATCACGAATACGAGCGGCGGCCAGAACAGCATCTGGCGAGAGCCGAAACGGTAACTGAGGATACTGGTGAGCGGTGAGATCAGCCCGGCTAGCGTCAGCGCAATGGACAACCAACCCACCGCGCCGATGTCCTGACCGTAAGCCGCCGCGATCACGCCCAGGAACGGCAGCGGCGCACGGGCGGCCGAGTCCTGCGCAAACCTCGAGAGCATGAACGCCCCGACCGCTCGAGGTAAGGAGAAGGTCGTTTGTTCTGTGGTCGGCGAAGGTGTGTTCATGATGGGATCATCCGTGTTTCGCGTACCTCGAGAACGGGCTGGTCTCGCGCTACGCTGCCAGGTTACCCGACGAGAGTCCAATAGCTTTAGCTGAAGTTCGGCTTCCGCTCGAGGTCAGCGCAGATTGGGTAGCAATCCCGGAGGTGGTGGCTGTGGGTGAACTCGAGGAACCCCCGCTCGTGATTGGTGATTCGCAACATCTTTGCCGTTGACCTGGATTGTTTGATCAGCCTTTGCCAAACCCCATCCCACGTGATACACTTCTCAATTGCCTGCTGGCGCATCACGCGCCCGGCACGGCTCGAGGCAGGGCGTTTTTTTACGACGAGGCACGACTCGTTCGCGGCGCTCCAAACTCCTCGAGCCAGCGCTCGCCGCCTGGAACTGGCGCGGGCGTCCTCGTCACGCGAACCGTGCAAATTCACGTGTGACGGCAAGGAACAGCTATGCACAAGGTCGCTATTGTCGGTCGTCCGAACGTCGGGAAATCTAGTCTCTTTAACCGCCTGATTGGGCGTCGCGCCGCCGTCGTCGCGGACGAACCGGGCGTAACTCGAGATGTCAAAGAAGAAATTTTTTTGTACGAGAATCACCGCATCCTGCTGATGGACACGGGCGGGCTGTGGAGCGGCGACGAGTGGGAGAGCCGCATTCTGGAAAAAGCTGAGATGGCGATTCACGATTGCGTCTGCGTGATCTTCGCCGTGGATGCCAGATCCGAACTCTCGAGCGCCGATTACGAGATCGCCGATTGGTTGCGCCGCCTCGGGAAGCCCGTGGTGATCGCAGGTACAAAGGTGGATAGCCACAAGCACGAGGTCTTGACCACGGAGCTGTACGCGCTGGGCTTTGGTGAACCGATCGGGACGAGCGCCGAACACGCCAGGGGCTTGGAAGAACTGATGGAGGCAGTGGTGAAGCTGCTGCCGGAGGACAACGAGGATGTCACCGATGTCGCCCCGATTCGCGTCACATTCATCGGACGGCCGAACGTCGGGAAGTCCAGCTTGCTGAACGCCGTGACAGGTTCGGATCGCGTGATCGTCTCTCCGATCGCGGGTACCACCAGAGACGCGATTGACTTTGAATTCAATTACGCTGGGACGCGCTTCGTGCTGGTGGACACGGCGGGCATTCGTCACCGGCCGACCGATGACATCGAGCGCTACGCGATGATGCGCTCCGAGCAGAGCATCACCAAGACCGACGTGATCTTTCTGGTGATTGACCCGTTTGAACTCGGCGATCACGAGATCAAGCTGGCGAACCTGGCCTATGAGAGCGGCAAGCCGGTCATTCTGGTCTTCAACAAATGGGATCTGGTTGCCGACGATGACCTTTCCAGCTTGGAGAAGGAACTCAACCGCAAACTGGCGCATTTAGAGTTCGCGCCCAGGGTGTACACCAGCGCCCTCAACCAGTACGGCATCCACGAACTTCTGGCGGAAGCCACGAAGCTCTACACCCTCTGGCAGAGTCGCATCGGAACGAGCGAGTTGAACCGTTGGCTCGAGGTTTGGCAGATGAAGCAAGCCGTCCCGAACTTCAACGGGCGACCGCTGAAGATGTTCTTCATGACCCAAGCCGAGATCGCCCCGCCGACCTTCGTGATCTTCTGCAACCGCCACGATTTCGTGACTCGGGCCTACGAGAACTTCCTCCGAAACCGTGTGCGCCAGGACCTGGGCTTGCCGGGGATTCCCGTGCGTTTGGTCTGGCGCGAGAAGGGTCCGTGGAAGCGCAAGGCGGAACGCGACGCGGAGAAGGAAGCCGAGTTGTTGGCGGCCGAAACGCCGAAACCCTCGAGACGCCAGCGCCGGGCGGAGCGCAACGCGGAGCCGGGAAAGTCGAAGACCGCCTGATCGCGCCCCCAAAATCCACAATGGCGAGCTGTACGGCTGAAACTTGACAGCCAGACCCTCCTCGATTACGCTTCTCACATAATTGAGGAGAGGTTATGAAGAGAGTCGTGCCGCAGGTTCCCGCCTCCAACGTCAAGCAATCGCTCGAGTTTTACAGTCAAAAGCTGGGGTTTGGCGACCAATGGCAGTTCAACCAGAACTACGGTGGTGTCAGAACGCCTTTCGAGTTGAACTTCTGTCACTACGACGATCCCGACTTCGCAAAGAATTACGTGATGCGTTTCGAGGTGGACGACCTCGAAAGCCAGTACCGGCGCTGCCAAGGACACGGCATCGTTCACCCCCAGGGTTTGCTCGAGCGAAAACCTTGGGGGGTGGAAGAATTCTCAGTGCTCGATCCGAGCGGCGTGTTGATCGTGTTCTATCGGCGGTTGCTGGACAAATAGGGTTTGCAACGTCCTCCGGCGCGGTCACAGCTCGAGGGTTGCCGCTCTCGTCGCCGTTCCGTGCAATCTGAACAACTCGGTTTAGCACTCAAAAGTGCGTCTGACAGAGCGGTTCTCAGAACACTCCAATCCTCACCGCGCTCGGGTGCGGGTTCACTTGCGAGCGGGTTCTTTCTCGCTTGTCCGGGAAAATCTGTAGGTCTATCTCAGCGTAGTTTTGAGAATTCGAGGTGCGTTCGAGTGATTTACGCCCTGGCTCCCTGGCGCACCACGTCCACCACGTCTCTCACCTCTAAGAGCGCGGCGCGCACCGCGTCGTACTCGCCTTGGTGTCGCACCTCGAAGCGTAGGTAAATGTGCGCGTCGCCGTTGCCGTTGACGTTCGCCTCGATTTTCAGCATCGTCTTCTTCAAGCGGTCCAGCACGTCCAGCACGTCTTTCAATAACCCTGAGCGATCGTCCCCAATCACGTCCACGTCCACCAAGCTCGAGGTCATCGAGGTCGCGTCCCAGCCGACCGCCACCAAGCGATCCGGCTCCTCGGCGCGGTAGCGCAGCACGTTCGGGCAGTCGTCGCGGTGAATTGTCACGCCGCGTCCCCGCGTCACGAAGCCTGCGATGGCATCGCCGCGAATCGGTTTGCAGCACTGCGCGAACTTGACCGGGGCGCGCAAACCGCCCTCAATGTAGACCCCGTTCGTTGCTGGTTTCGGCGTTGGCGGCAGGTTGCGCGGCGGCAAAGGCTGCGACGGCTCGAGGTCAGGTGCCAGGGCGCGAGCGACTTGCTGGGTCGTGAAGCGGTTGCTGTGAATCGCCAGGTACAAGTCGTCCGGGTTGCGGCTCCCCAAGAGCTTCGACGTGACGTCTTCCAAATTCTTGGTTCGCATCAACTTCCGTGCAGGCAAGCCGCGTTTTTTCAGGTACCGATCCAGCGTGTCGTGTCCGTGCGTCAGCGCCTCGGCGCGTTCCTGGGCGCGGAAGAAACTGCGAATCTTGGTTTTCGCGCTGCGCGTCCGGGCGAAGCCCATCCAGTCCTTGCTGGGGCCAGGGCTATTGCGGTTGACGACGATCTCGACGCGATCACCGTTGTCCAGCTTGTAGGAAAGCGGCACGATATTGCCGTTGATCTTCGAGCCGACCGCGTGATGCCCGATATTGGTGTGAATGTGGTACGCCAAGTCAATCGGCGTAGACCCGAGCGGCAGGGAGAAGGTATCGCCCTTTGGCGTGAAGACGAACACGCGCTGTCCCAACAGATCCTGCTGCACGGCGTCTACGAAATCCCCGGCGTCCTTGATCTCGCTGGACATCTGCTCAAGGTTCTCCAACCAGTTCATGCCCCGCCGCAAATCCTCGAGTCCGACGCTCCGTGATTCAAAACCGCTACCGTCCTCTACGCCCTGCTTGTACAACCAGTGCGCGGCCACGCCGAACTCCGCCACAGAGTGCATCCGCTGCGTGCGAATCTGCACCTCGATCGGTTGCCCCTCTAAAGAAATGACCGTGCTGTGCAGACTCTGATATCCGTTGGGCTTGGGAACCGCGATGTAATCCTTGAAGCGCCCTGGGATCGGGGTCCAGACGCTGTGAACCACGCCGAGGGTGTGATAGCAGACGCGCTTCTCGCGTTGCGATTCGGCGTCCGATCTGGCGCGTTTGTGCTTCTCTAGCTGCGTCTGCGCGTCGTCAGTCGGATCGGGTTCAAACCCGAGTTCCAGCTCTGTGACCGGGCGCGGCTCGAGCACGACACGAATCGCCAGCAGATCAAAAATCTGCTCCAAGTGCTTGCCCTCGCGTTCCATTTTGGTGAAGACGCTGTACAGGTGCTTGCTGCGTCCGGTGATCTCGAAACGCATCAGCCAGCGTCCCAGCTCGCGGTCGTTTTCTAGCGTCCCCTGCAAGCCCGCGATGGCGCGTTGCACGAAGTCGTCGCGCTCGCCCTGCTTCAAGCGAATCTGTGCCGCGAGGTCGTTGAAGGCAGCCGGGTTCAAATACTTGAAGCTCAAATCCTCGAGTTCCCACTTCAAGCTGCCAATCCCCAAACGGTGCGCCAGCGGGGCGTAAATCTCCAAGGTCTCGGTGGCGATCCGAACCTGTTTTTCCGGCCTCATGCTGTCGAGCGTCCGCATGTTGTGTAGGCGATCCGCCAGTTTGACGATGATGATTCGCACGTCCCGCGTCATGGCGATCAGAAGCTGGCGTAGGTTCTCCGCCTGCTCGTCTTCCAGATGATCTTTGGCGCGTTTGGAGAGCTTGCTGACTTTGGTTTCGCCCTCTACAATGCGCCGCACAGTTACGCCGAACTCGCGCTCCACGTCGTCGAAGGTGACGCTCGTGTCCTCCACGGTGTCGTGCAGCAACCCGGCGGAGAGGGCGCTGACATCCATCTGCAAGCCCGCCAGGATCGTGGCGACCGCGACCGGATGCGTGATGTACGGCTCACCGCTCTTACGCAACTGTCCGTCATGGGCCCAGGCCGCGAAGCGAAACGCCCGCTCCACCCGGTCTCGAGCGCCAGCGGAGAGGTACTCCAATCGCGTCACCAGCTCGGGATAGCCGTGCAGCTCCAGCAGCTCCGCGCCGCCGAAATCCTGCCAGGAGGCGGGCGGCGGGGTGTGACCTGGGACGGAGGAACTGGGCGCGCTCACAAGAACGTCAGTTTACTGTCTTCTGTACTGAGAGAACGTGGGACGCGGCGTAAAAAGCGTTGAGCCTCACAGAGGCGGCGTCAGATGTTTCACCGCGAGGGTGTCCTGTTGTGGCTGTCCCGAGGAAAGGATTTTGAGGCTATCCGGCGTGGCGCGGGTGGCTGGGCGAGGCGTGCCTCAGGCTTGGCGATTAAATCCCAGGCTCTGGATTGACATCAAAAAAGCCCCCTCGAGTGAAGAAGGGGCTTGATTGTCGGGAATGTCTTACAGGTTTTACAGCGCGGCGACCTGTTCGCGGAGCGCCTTAACGCGCTGCTGAAGCGGCTCGAGCTGCCCGGCGTCCTGCATCTGGGTTTCCAGGTTCATGATCGCGGGAGCATGGATGTGGTGATCGTCCGGGTTCCCGAACAGGCTGTCCAGCAAGCCAAACTCCGCTTCGGAGCGTAGGTTGGCGTCGTTGCGGAACATTTCCAGATACGTCCACTGGAATTGCTGCTCGCCAATCTGACCGGCCAGATATTGATCCATCAGCTTGGTGTATGGCTCTAAGCTGGTGCGCTTCTCGCCAGTCGCGGCCTCGGCGGAGAGCGATGGCAACGTGCTACTCAGGCGCGGCTCGAGGTTTTCCTTGGTGATGTCCCAGTTGTCCAGGTCAAACTGCGCCTCGCCGTTCTTGAAGACGACCAGTTGTGGACTTTGATGGACGATCCCGGTGCGCTCCGCGATGCGGTTGCTGGCGGGGCGCGCCTCGACGACGCGAATCACGCCGACCGGCACGTCGGGGCGGTCTTTCAAGAAGTATTCGATATTGCCCCAGCCCTGCATCGTCTTGTGGCAGGTTCCGGCTTTGAACACGGCGGCGACGGGGTTCTCGGTGATGAACGCGTCCACCTCTTCGGGGGTCGTCAGGGCATACATTCTCTCGTGCATGGCGCTCCTTCTGGCTCGAGGTGAGTCTCGCCTCGAGCGAATGCGGTCATTCTGCGCCCTGAGCGCCATTCGGCGCGTTGCGGGGATTACCTCGAGGACTTGTTCTCTATGACCCCAAGCGATGCCAGGCGAGGTTGAGTGTTCGAGTCTCGAGCCGTGCCGACTCAGACGTATGACGAAAATACGGCTTGCTGTAGAAAAAGTGTTATACTTCGAGCCTCGATCATTCAGGCAGTATCTAGCCGCATCAGGAGGCTTCATGACGGCACTCTTAGAGAAACCCGGCACGTCCAAGCTATTCTTCGAGCCGACCGACGATCAGCGCGATATCCTCAGCAGCCTGCGCGATTTTCTCAAATCAGAGGTCGCGCCGGGAGCCGCCGAACGCGACCGCACCCACGAATTCCCGTTTTCTCTCGTCGCCAAGCTTGGGGAACTCGGCGTCATGGGCGCACAAACCCCAGAAGCCTATGGCGGCGCGGGCTTGGACAGCGCCACTTTTGCGGTGATTTTAGAAGAAATCGCTGCCGTGGACGGCTCGCTGGCGCTGACCGTGGCCAGCCACAACTCGCTCTGCTCGGGGCACATCATGACGGGCGGCACGGAGGCGCAGAAGGCTCGTTTCTTACCCGGACTGGCGACCGGCGAAACGCTCGGGGCGTGGGGCTTGACCGAACCCAGTAGCGGCTCGGATTCCGGCGCGATGGAGACTGTCGCCAAGGAAGTAAGCGGCGGCTTCGTGCTGAACGGCAGCAAGATTTTCATCACGCAGGGCAGCGTCGGCGGCGTCTACGTCATCAACGCCCGCACCGACCCGCCCAGGGAGGGCAAATCCAAGACCGACGGCCTCAGCGCCTTCGTCTTCCCCAGGGACACGCCGGGACTCACGATTGGGCGCAAGGAGGACAAGCTCGGGTTGAACTCGAGCGACACCGCGATGCTGATCTTCGAGAATCTGTTCGTGCCATCCGACGCGCTCCTCGGGACTCGAGGGCAGGGGTTCAAGGATGTCATGCGGGTGTTGGACGGCGGACGCATCGGCATCGCCGCGATCAGCGTCGGGTTGGGTCGGGCGGCACTCGAGGCGGCCTCCAAATACGCCCTGGAACGCGAACAGTTCGGTAAACCGATTGCGGAGTTTCAGGGGATCGGCTTCAAGCTGGCCGATATGGCCACCAACCTCGAGGCGGCGCGATTGCTGGTCATGCGGGCGGCGGCCCTGCGCGACGCGGGGCGACCGTACACGCTGGCCGCCGCGCAAGCTAAGCTGTTCGCCTCGGAGGTCGCCGTGAAAGCCTGCGACGACGCGATCCAAATTCACGGCGGTTACGGTTACATCAAGGAGTACCCGGTCGAACGCTTCTGGCGCGATGCCCGCCTGATGCGAATTGGCGAGGGATCATCGGAGATTCAGCACGTCATCATCAGCCGGGAATGGTTGAAATCGTTTCACTGAACAGTTTTGCTCCTCGAAGCCCGAGTACCTCAGCAACGTCACCGCCCTCGAGAAATCGCTGTCGGGCGTTTTAAGCGGCAAGAAGCTCACTGATGAAACTACTGAGTTCGGCATGTTCAGGTTAACGTTTTAAGGCAATATAGTGCGTCTGTGACGCATGCGTTAGGTAGCCGAATCGTGCCGTTATCAGTAAGGCAGCTCCGCTCGGGCTGGACCTCGAGACTTAGCGCGCCCTGAAACTGTATTGAGAACCGAGAGGGTTGACTTCAAAATTGAACGCCTCGAGCCTAGCCTGCGTACCTACCCCTGGAGGTCTGACATGAACACGAAATGGTGGCTGGTTCCGCTCGGGGCAATTTTGCTGATGGGTGGCTCACAGGGCGCGAACAAGACCGCGCCGGAACTGATCGCGGGCGGAGGGTGGTTGAACAGTCAGCCGCTGACCCTGGCCTCGCAACGCGGCAAAGTCGTGATCGTCAACATCTGGGTGCATTCTTGCATCAACTGCCATAACAGCCTGCCAACGCTGAAAGCCTGGTACGCCAAGTACAAAGCGCAAGGCTTGGAGATCATCGGCGTTCACACCCCGGAATTTGAATCCGACAAAGATGTGAACGCGCTTCGCGCTAGTCTAAAAGACGACGGCGTGACCTGGCCAATCATGCAGGACAACAAGAGCGCCACCTGGCAGGCGTACAACAACCAGTTCTGGCCCGCCTTTTACCTGGTGGATCGCAAGGGCGTGATCCGCGAATCGCACGATGGGGAAATCTCGAGCCGTTACCCGGACGCGATCCCTGGATTAGAGGCGACGCTGAAGAAGCTGCTGTCCGAAAAAGCTGAACCCTAAACGAATCGCTAACCAAGCTACATCTGAAGGGCCGCAAAGCTGCGTATGCTGGAACGATGAAACGTCCTCTCTGGCTCGTCGTGGCCCTGATGGTGGGTTGCAGCAATCCGATTTTCAACGTCAACATGACCAACGTGAGTCTCAACGTGGTGGCGCTGACCAACACCAGCCAGAAGATCGTTTACCCAACTTCTGCCAGCCAGTTCAACAAGCCCACCCTGGCGTTCTCGAGCGTCAAGCTGCGCGGCAACTCGAGCGCTTCGAGCGGCTTGACGGTGCAAACGGTGAAGCTTTTCCTGTACTCGCGCACGACCGATCCGAAAGATGACGCGGCTTGCACCTCGAGCGCGGGCATGTACCTCTGCTCGGTGGACCCGCTGGCGAAACTCAATACTGTGGAAATCACCCTGCAATCTGACGGCTCTAAAACCTCGTTCAACGTCAACGATCCGAATAGCGCTCTGAAGAACGGAATCAACGCGGGCAAGCTCTGGCTCGGGGTGGAAGTCACTCAGGGCGCGAGCCTCAACCCGACGATCTCATTGACCGATCTGGTCGCGGACGTGACCGTCCTGTAATTTACGCACCTCTCATCCGCCGCGCCGGAACTCTCCTAGACTCGAGGGACATGAAACAGGTGCTCGCAGTTCTGCTTCTATTCGCCGTGGCGCTCGCCGCGAACACTGGCAGCGTCACGCCCGGCGCTTTTTACGCTAAGCCCGGTGAAACCGCCAATCTGCGCTTCGAGTTCAAACTCGCCCAGGGTGTGCTGTTCAACCGCGCAGGCTCGAGCACGATTTCCTTCACCAATCCGTTCACCGGAAAGCCCGTGGAACTGGAAATTTCCAAGGGAACCGTGTACGCCAAAGACCCGGCCGATTATTTTGAAAGTTTGGAGCCGCTCGTCGCCAAATTGACCGTGCCCACCAACGCCAAACCGGGCGTTTACCCGGTTCAGTTGGAAGCTGAAATGTTCCTCTGCGACGGCGTGATCAAAGTCTGCTACCGCGAAGTCGTCCCCGGTAAGCTGGAGTTGCGGCTCGGGCAGCCGCAAGCTGGGAAGGACGCGCCGGTGCTCTTAGAGTTCGTGCGAGCGCAACGCTAACCTCTCAGTCCGCTCGTCTCGTCAGGACGTGCGGCGTGAACTAGGCTTTCTCGAGACATCCCCGCCCAGAAATCGTCTCGCTTCACCTCGAGTTCACGGTCTCAAAGCGCGGCGTTGACCCGTGAGGGATTCGTGTTAGTCTGGAAGAGTAATGGCGATTGAATCAGGTGCAGTGGTCGAGGGCAAAGTCACGCGAGTCGAGAATTACGGCGCGTTCATTGAACTCAAAGACACGGGCGAAGTGGGCTTGGTCCATATCTCGCAAATCGCGCACGAATTCGTGCGAAGCGTCTCCGATTTCCTCCGCGAGGGTCAGGAAATCACCGTCAAGGTGCTGGGACGTGATGAACGCGGCCGCCTGGATCTCAGCATCAAGGAAATGCAGGACGCGCCCGAAGAAATCCCGAAGCCCAAGCGCATCGGTAAACAAGCCCCGCAATTCGAGGCGAAACTGCGCGCTTTCATGCGTGACGCCAAGGATCGCAGCAGCGGGTCGAGCTTAGAAAAGAAGAAAAAGAAGAAGTAGGACTTCAGACGAGAAACGGCGGGCTTCGGCTCGCCTTTTTTTGTTCTCATGAAGGGTAAAAAGTAGCTACCAGCTCGTCTCGAGGGAGTGCGAACGTCGTAAAGCGTTCATCACCTCGAAGCGATTTGCAATCCGCCTCGAGGTGATGGGTAGGGTCGGTACGGGACCTACCAACAGCTAAACCCAGAAACGCGATTAGGCTGTCTGGGGCGGCTCATCGCTAAAACCTCACCGAATCTCGAGTACTTTGTACTTCAACTGGCCGCGCTCCACGTCCACGACGAACATCTCGTTTTTCTTCCGCCCCATCAATTTTTGACCCAATGGACTGTCGTCGCTGACCTTGCGGATGCCCGCGCTCAACACCGAGACTTCCGCGCCGGACACGAGTTGCACGTCCATTTCCTTGCCGGACTTCTCTTCTTTTAACTTCACGGTGTTGCCCAGCCCAACTGTTTTCCCAACTTCCGTGCCTTCCAGGACGACCGCGTTCGCCAGTGTTTCCTGAAGTTCAGCGATTCGCATTTCGATGCTTAACTTCTCGCGCTTGGCGTCTTCCAGGCCGCCGCCGTCGTAATCGTCGCTGTCCTCCATCTGATTCTCCAGAATGACGCTTGCTTCTAGGAGCCGCTGGCGTTCGATCTCGAGTTGCGCCCCGAGGCGCTGAAAGCCCTCTTTGGTCAGTTTGATCTCTCGGGTGTTCACGATGTTTCCTCTCTTTGGGCATAAAACCCGGTTTTAATCTGGAACTACGAGGCTAGCGAATACCTTTTCCTCAGGCGCTCACGGAACTTCTCGAGGGTGATGGAGAAAGCCTCAACCAAGGTCAAGCCTGCCTTGCCGAGTCGCAGATTGTGGTGTACACTTCCACGGCTGCCTGATGACAGGCGCTCATGCCGGAGTGAACTCGAGGGACAGTATACCGGGAAAAACGGTACTCCTCGCGTTCCGCCTGCGGCGAAAGGACAGTATGAAGGTCAACCGTGGTGCCATCCTGAAAAGCGTGGAACAATCCCATCTGCGCACCGACATGCCCGATTTCCAAGCGGGCGACACCGTGCGCGTGGATTACAAAGTCACCGAAGGCGCTCGCACTCGTGTGCAGGGTTTCGAGGGCGTCGTCATCTCCATGAACAACCGTGGGACGAGCAAGAGCTTCACCGTCCGCAAGGTCGCCTTCAACGAGGGTGTGGAACGCATCTTTCCGTTCAATACACCACTGATTGACAAGGTGACGGTGCTGGAACGCGGCAAGGTTCGTCGCGCCAAGCTGTACTACCTGCGCGAGTTGCGCGGCAAGGCCAGCAAGATCAAGACCGATCGCGGCCGCATGGCGAAAGCCACGACCGCCAAGAACGAGGCTGCCAGCGCCGCCAAAGCTTCCAAAGCTGCCGCGGCTGAGGCAGCCAAGACCAACACCGCCGAGTAATCTCGAGCGGGCACGAACAGGGGAGGGTCTCAGACCTTCCCCTGCTTCATTGTCTTTGGAGTGCTCGAGACTTTAGGGATTCGCGTCGCCCGAGCTGAAGGCTGATCTGTGTCCCAGACGGCTTTCTCGAGACGAACTTGTTGGGTTGAATAGGCTCTGATCTGTAGGTTATTTCGAGACACGCGTTCCGAATGTGGTCGGCGGCAGCGCGAGCGACCGGACGAACCGCGACTCGCCGCTCCATACGCGGCTCGAGGGTTGGAGGAGTGACATGGACATCAACGCGGCATTTCAACGTCTTCTGGGGCGCGAACTCGAGCGGCACGGCGACTCGCAACGCGCCGCCGAAGGGCTGTACGCTTTTTCGCTGGACAATCAACTCGAGATCTCTGCCGCGCTCGAGGCGTTGAATAAACTCCCGGCAGCGTTTTCTGAAACCGCTCGGGCGTCACGGCGTTTGTTCATCGAAAACGAAACATTGGAAGTCCTAACCCGCGAACGCATCCTCGCGCGCCGGGAAACCCCGCGAGCCTACCCCCTCGAGCTGGCGCGAGACGGAAATCTCGAGGGGTTGCGGCGGCTCAGTGGGCGGAACTTGCAGGCGGCGCTGCAACGCGCCAAGCCGCCGGAGGCGAAACCCCTGATTGCGGCCTGGAATGCGCTCTCCCTCTACGAGCAGGAGCGCCCGGTTTAGGGTGCATCGGCAACCCATCAAACGGCTGGCGTGTTGAAGTAATGACCCAGCTCGAGATCCTCGATCAGCCCCGGATGGCTCGGGTACCAGTTCAGCAACTCGCGGGTCAGAGCGCTCGAGGTTGGGAGGTCGGCCGCCAGGAAGCCTCCCAGCCAACCGAAATGCTCCCCTGCCGCATCAGGAGCCACAGAGACGACGGGCAGGTTCAGATGGCGACCGATCACCTCGGCAATCGTGCGAACCGGCACGCCCTCGTCGGCGACTCCGTGCAGGACTGATCCCGCCGGGGCGTTCTCGAGCGCCAGGCGGAAGAGCCTCGCGGCATCGAGCCGATGCACCGCTGGCCAGCGGTTGGACCCGTCGCCGATGTACCCGGAGACGCCTTTCTGGCGGGCGATCCCGATCAGAACCGCGATGAAACCGGTATCGCCGACATCGTGGACCGTTGGCGCGAGCCGCACGACCGACGGGCGAACGCCGCGTGCCGCCAGGGAGAGTGTCGTCTGATTGGCCTCGCTGCGCGGATGCGCTGCCAGATTGGGCATGTCCTGTTCGGTGGCAGCGCGTCCCGTCGCCAAGCCAACCACCCCGGAGGCAATCACGAGCGGGCGACCGGAGCCTTCGAGTGCAGTTCCGAGCGCTTCGATCGCCTGTCGGTCGGTCTGAGCGGCGGCCGCCATCTGCGAGAAATCGTGAACGTACGCCAGATGGATCACGCCGTCAGATGCCGACGCACCCGCACGCAGACTCTCGAGGTCCTCGAGCGCACCGCGTTGGACTTCCGCTCCGGCAGACACAAGCGCCTTCGCTGTGGTCTCAGAACGAGCCAGTCCAATCACGCGATGTCCCGCACCGATCAATTCGGGGATGACGGCCGAGCCGATAAAACCAGATGCACCTGTGACAAAGACACGCATAGACAACCTCCTGTGGTTCACCGTTTCCAATCCATCCGAAACGATGTCACCCACTGACATCAGAATAGCACACGATGTCAGTGGGTGACAACAGTAGAATCGGGGCATGAGCCGATGGGGTCCCAACGCACGTGGCAGGCTCGAGGCGGCCGCGCTGGACTTGTACAGCGAGCGAGGCTTCGAGCAGACCACGGTGGCTGACATCGCCGCCCGCGCCGGATTGACGGAGCGAACCTACTTCCGGCATTTCGCAGATAAACGCGAAGCGCTGTTCGGAGGCTCCGAAGCATTCCAGGACCTTCTGGTGAAGGGTGTCGTCGAAGCCCCGCTGAGTTTCGCGCCGCTGGACGTGGTTGCCGCCGCCCTCGAGACCTTAGAAATCTTTTTCGCAGAGCGACTCGAGTGGTCACGGAAGCGCCAGCGCGTCATCGTCGCCAACGCAGAACTTCAGGAACGCGATTTGGTGAAATTCGCGTCGCTGGCGGCGGCCCTCACCGAGGCGCTGCGCGAGCGCGGCGTTGGAGACCCGGCGGCCGGATTGACGGCCGACGCGGGCATGGCCGTCTTTAAGGTCGCCTTCCAGCGCTGGCTCAGCGAAACGAATCGGTCAGACTTTCGACAACTGATTCGGACAGCGCTCGAGGAGTTGAAAGGCGTGATCGCCCAGCCATGAAGACGTGAGTCGTCCCTCAGCTCGCCCCGGCTGAGGTTGCCGTTCCCGTTTGTCGGGAAGCTCGAAGGTTTGAAATGCCTCAAGCCACTCGAGGCGTTGGCGCTGAGCTAGCGTAGAACACACGCACTGTACAGGCGGGAATGCTCGGTTTGAGTTGAGACTTTCTGCGAACGTCACAGCGCAACCTCGAGTTCAACCCGTGTCGCCCCAATGAATCTCGAGGTTGGCCTACCCGCGAGGGCGAAGCGTGCTTCGCCCCTATACCCATGCATGGAGAGCATTGTCAGGCTCGAGTTTGGCGTGGGTTCAATTTAGGGTCTCTTCAAAAGCGTGTGTCCGACACGAAAACTTGTTTCAGGCGAATCACGCTGGATCAGCCCACCAGATCATTACTGATTACGGCACGATTCGGCTACTAGACGCGTGCGTCACAGAAGCACTCTATTGCCTTAAAACGTGAACCTGAACATGCCGAACTCATTAGGACTGCGGCCACGATTACAAGTATCGCGCCGTGATGCTGCGTTTGGCTTCGAGCAAACCTTGCGGCGTGCCCTCGAACAGCACCTCGCCGCCCGCACTGCCGCCCTCGGGTCCGAGGTCAATGATCCAGTCGGCTTGGCGGATTACGTCCAGGTGATGCTCGATTAGAATCACCGTATTTCCGGCGTCCACCAGCCGATCAATGATCGCCATGAGCTGCCCGATGTCGGATAGGTGCAGTCCCGTCGTCGGTTCGTCCATGACGTAGACGCTGCCCTGCTTGTGGAGTTCCGTGGCGAGCTTCAAGCGCTGCCCCTCGCCGCCCGAGACCGTGCTGAGCGGCTGCCCGAGCTTCAGATACCCTAACCCCACGTCGCTCATGGCTTGCACCACAGCTTTAATTTTTTTCTCTGTGAAATAGACCAACGCTTCCTCTACCGTTAAATTCAGCACGTCGCTGATGTTCTTGCCGCGCACCTGGTACTCGAGGACTTCCGGTTTGAAGCGCTTGCCCTCGCAGACCTCGCAGGTGGCGGTGATGCCCTCCATAAATGCCAGGTCGGTGTAGGTCACGCCCAACCCGTTGCAGTTCGGGCAACTGCCCGAGGAGTTGAAACTGAACAGCCCTGGGCTGACCTTGTTGGCTTTGGCGAAGACATTGCGAATCTCGTCCATGATCCCGGTGTAGGTTGCCGGAGCCGAGCGGCTGTTAGCTGTCACCCGCGACTGGTCAATCACGATCGCGTCCGGGTGCTGCTCCAGGAACACGTCGTTGATTAGGCTGCTCTTGCCGGACCCCGCCACGCCTGTGACGACGGTCAGCACCCCCGTGGGAATGTTCACGCTGACGTTCTTCAGGTTGTTAATCGTCGCGTCTCGCACGGGCATCGAGCCGGTGAATGCTCGAGACTGTTCTTTGATCGGCAGGTGCTGCTTGAGAAACCGTCCGGTCAGTGTCTCAGCCTTGAGGAGCGCCTCGTAATTACCCTCGAACACGACTTCGCCACCGTGGGTTCCAGCCTTCGGACCGATGTCCACAACCCAGTCTGCCACGGCGATCACGTCCGGGTCGTGTTCCACGACCAGCACTGTGTTGCCTTTATCGCGCAGCTTTTTGAGTAACCCGTTCAGCCGCGCCACGTCCCTGGCGTGCAGCCCGACGCTGGGTTCGTCCAGGATGTACAGCATATCCGTCAAGCTGTTCCCGAGGTGGCGAATCATTTTGATGCGCTGCGATTCACCGCCCGACAGCGTGGAGGTCTCGCGGCTCAGGCTCAGATACCCCAGTCCGATCTCCACCAGGTGTTGAAGTCGTTCGATTAGCTTGTCCGCGAGGCGCACCGCCACCGGGTCGCCCAAGCCGCGCAGCACCTCGATCAATTCTGTCGTCTCGAGGTCGGAGAGTTGGCTGATGTTGCGCCCACCAATCCGGCTGTTCAGTGCCGCCGCGTTCAATCGCGCTCCGTGACAGACCGGGCAGGTTTGCGTGTCCACGAAACGCTCGAAAATCGCGCGGTTGCGGTCCGACATGGCTCCGGCGTCTTTCTTCAGGTAACTGCGCGTGAAGCGTTCCACCAATCCCTCGTACTGCAAGCCCATCTCGCCGAAACTGACCTTCAACTCCTGACCCTCGGGCAAACCGTACAACAACGTCTGAAGCTCGTCGGCGCTGTACGCCGAAAGTGGCTTGTCGTTGTCAAACAAGCCCGAGAGCGTATAAATTTTCCAAATCCACTTGCCGGGCGCAAACTCCGGGTGCAGAACCGCGCCCTCGTTCAAGGACTTGCTGCGATCTAGAAACCGCTCGAGGTCCAACTGCACGGTCTTGCCGATCCCCTCGCACTCCGGGCACATGCCTTGCGGCGTGTTGAACGAGTACGCGAAGGCGGGACCAGCACTCGGTTGCCCGACCCGTGAAAACAGCAGTCTCAACAGCGCGGCAATGTCCGTGTACGTGCCCATCGTGGACCTCGAGCCGCCACCGACGCGTTTTTGGTTGATGATGATCGGCGCGTTCAAGTGTTGGATCGAATCCACATCGGGTTGACCGTAGTGCGGCATGAAGCCCTGCACGAACGCGGTGAAGGTCTCGTTGAGTTGACGCTGGGCTTCGGCGGCGATCGTGTCGAACACCAGGGACGATTTACCGGAGCCGGACACGCCGGTGAAAACCGTGATCTGGTGCTTGGGAATGTCCACGGAGATGTTTTTGAGGTTGTTTTCCCGTGCGCCACGAATTTCGATGAATTGACGATCTGTCATGAGGCTCCTTCTATCGGGCGATTCGCCGTGCGGACCTGCTCCGCCTCATCTGTCGCGCTCCGTATGAACAGCACGCCGTCCGTGAGGGACAGGTGTCGCGGCTCGAGGGGAAAATACCCTGCCTGTATTGGGATGTCGGTTCTCATTGAAGGTTGTTCTGACAGTGCCGCGTTGAGCGTTTGAGCGTCGAACAGAGTGACTGAACCCGCCAGGTTTATTAGAACGCCCTCCAAGGTGTCTGGGGTAGGGTCCCCGATCTCCCGTTCTGGCGCTGAACCCAGGACGCTGGCAATGAACGCGTACCGGTTGCCGAAACGGGCGCTGACGTGCGCTCCGGCACCCCACCACTCGAGCTTCGTGCCGCGCATGGTCATCGTGCCGAGCTGGCGTTGCAGGTGGGTGTTGTGGGCAAAGACCAGGGTCGGGCCGCGCTCCCGTTCGCGCTCGGCAATCGCGCTGAGGTTGTCGGCCATCATCAGGTCGCGCAGCGCCAACATTCGCGTCACCCGGTTCGGCGCGGGGTCAGCGATGATCGCGTGGTAACGCAGCAAGCCAGCGGCGGTGCGGGCGTGTAGTGCTGCCTCCCAGAACCCCGCCTGCGGGGCTAGGTACGGCGTCTCGGTTCGCAGGAGATTGCAAAGATCATCGGACAGAAGCCGCAATCGCCGCGCTTCTTCACTGTTGCCGACGGATTTGCTCGAGTCCATCGCGGCCTCTTGATTGATCCACGGAGCGTCCTCGCCACACAACTTCTCGAGGGTGTCCGTGTCAACGGGAACTTCCGTCAAGTGTGCGCTCAGGAATGCGTGCAGCTCGAGCAGGCTAGCTCGAGGGCTGGCCGCCCACATGTTCTCTAAGGGCGCATCGAAGCCGTAGAAACGCAGGTGGTCGGCGGGTTCACGGCTCGCGTTGAACGCACTGATACACTCCACCAGTGCTCGGTTGGCGGGACTCGCGCCGAAGCCGTGGCTGAAACCGGTTCGCATGACTTCATCCACGGTGGCCTGATTCGCCGTGACGTGGGCGTTCACCCTGAGGCCAGCGATCACGTCACTCTCGAGGGCGATCGAGCGGAAGCCGTGTTCTTCCGTTAACGTGCGGAAGATGTGGTTTCGCCAGGCGGGGAAGGCTTCAATGCCGTGAGTCGGTTCGCCGAGGGCCAGGAGTCGTGGCGCGGCGGGTAGGGTGTTCAAGAAGGCTGTCAGGGCAGTGCTCGAGTCGGTCATATCCCAGCCGATCTCTGACGGCGTCTGGTTTGGCATGGTGTGCTCCTTTGCCAAAGGGGCCCGCTCTGGCTCCTTCATCATTCCTATGGAATATGTGAGAACACTTACGGAAACACCTTTATCGAGCCTTAATGAAACGTCAGTTCAGGTTAAAGGTATTTACAGAATGAAGTACTTTTATTCTGTCTCGAGCCTCGGTTTCAAAAACCTATTTCTCGAGTTTCAACGTGATTTCGCGTTCAGACCTCTCGCTATCAGAGACCCCTCGCTTGACCCGAACTGACGTTAATGAACGACATATCGCTGGCTTTGTCCCTCTCGAGACCGAAGCTCGTTCCCTCGAGCCTGACAGGGTGTGGTCAACGCCCAATCAGGCATCGCGGGCGACCCCCTGCGGATTTGGAACCTGCGGAAACTTTGAGAAGGTGCGCAGTGCCACCACCAACCCGATCCCAATCAGCACCGCCCCCGCGAAGAACGACGCGCCCGGAACGCCCCTCGGTGCGAAGGCGTTGAACAGCGTCGTGGCAACTACTGGCCCGGCGACCCCGGTCAAGGTTTGCACCCCGGTCAGCGCCCCCTGGACTGCGCCCTGCTCGCGGTCAGACACGCTTTGAGAGATCAAACCCTGCGCGGCCGGACCGGCGATGCCGCCGAGGCCACCGACTAACAAGATCACGTAGATCATCCAGCCCTGGGGCGCTAGTCCATACAGCAGGCTGCATATCGCCGCGACCAGCAGACCGTAAATGACACTGCGCCGCTCGCCGATCCGCGCCAGAATTAGGCTGAGCAAACCGCCCTGCACAATGGCGGCTGCCAGTCCGACCGCCGCGAGCGACAACCCGACCGCCAGGGTATCCCAGCCGTACCGCAAGCCGGTGTAGTAGACCCAAACCGTCTGCAAGCCGTTCTGCGCGAGGGCTGTGAAGACAATCGTAACCGCCAGGCCCGCCACCAGCGGCGAGCGGGCCAGCAACCCGAGCGATGCGACTGGTTGGCTCGAGACCAGGAAAATTCCCGCCGATTTTCTGGGTTCAGGCTTTCTGGGAGCACGAAAAAGCCGTACAGCCAGTTCAGCGCCGTGATGCCCGCCACGACGAAGAATGGCAGGCGCAGGTCAACGCTTCCAAGAATCCCGCCGAGCGCCGGTCCGATGATGAAGCCCAGCCCGAACGCGACGCCGATCAGCCCGAAATTCTGGGCGCGTTTCTCGGGCGGTGACACGTCCGCGATGTACGCGGAAACCGCTGAGATGTTCGCGCCCGTAATGCCTGCGATTACCCGTCCAAGGAACAGCCACGCCAAGCTGGGCGCGAACGCCAAGAGCAGGTAATCGCAGGCGGACCCGAACAGGGAAACCAGAATGATCGGGCGGCGACCGTAACGGTCCGAGAGGTTCCCGAGGATCGGCGCGAAGATGAACTGCATGACCGCGTAAAGCGCCGTGATCCAACCGCCGTACTGCGCGGCTCGCACGGCATCATCGGCAAGGAATCTTTCGATGAGTTTGGGAACAATCGGTGCCACCAGACCGATGCCGATGATGTCCAAGAGTAGGGTGACGAACACGAAACCGATGGCGGGTTGACGTTTCTGCATAGGGGTTCCTCCGACCAGAACCAACACTTCGAGCTGCGGCTCGAGGCTCTCGGGTTGCGTTGCCTGCGCTCCCTGAGAACGAAGTTAAACCCATAGCCCGTCAGGTCTTGTCGCCTTAGGGTGCTATCGTCGGGACATGTACGACCCATCCATGCGGGTCCTCACGGTCCTCGAGATGCTGCAAACCAAGGAACGAGTTACAGCAGCCGAACTCGCAGAGCGGCTCGAGGTCAGCTCGCGCACCGTGCAGCGCTACGTGGCGAGACTGCAAGACCTGGGCGTCCCGGTGACGAGCACCAGAGGACGAGGCGCGTCGTACCGCCTGCGCCCGAGTTACCGGATGCCGCCGCTGATGTTCAACGCCGAGGAAGCCTTCGCCGTGGCGCTCGGGTTGCACGCCTTGCAGCACATTGGCTTGACGGCCCTGTCACCGGCCGTCGTCGGGGTCGAAACCAAACTCGAGCGGGTCCTGCCCGCCGCCATTTGGGGACGGATGCAAACGCTCAGCGCCGCGCTGCAGCTCGAGAAACGCGATTGGATCGAGGGGATTGATACGGGAACCGTGTCCGAGCTGGCGTTGGCGATTCAGACGCGCCAGGAGATCAGCCTGGAGTACGAAAACTATCGGCGGCATGGAAGTCAACGCCGGGTACAACCGCTCGGGCTGGTGCGCGAGAGCGGCTACTGGTTTTTGGCGGCGTACTGTTTATTGCGACAAGACTTCAGATTATTCCGGGTAGACCGAATCGCCACAGTGCGGCGAACGACCGAACGTTTCGAGCCGCCGGACGATTTCGATGTCAGAGGTTTCACCCAGGAGCGATTGCAGGCCGCCCCGGCCCAGTGGCAAACGGAAGTCTGGCTCGAGACCACCCCGGAAACCGTCTGGTACGAACTAATTCCGCCACGAGCGAAATTGACCGTTGAAAACAATGGCATGGTGTTGCGTTGCGCTGTGAACAGTCTCGAGCGGCACGCGGCGATTTTAATCGGGTTGAACTGCCGCCTGGAGATTCGGCAGCCGCCCGAGTTACAGGCAGCCTTCCAGACGGTCTCGGAACGCGCCGCGAAGCTTGCCGTTGGCTAGCGGAATGGAAGCGCGCGATCAGTGCCTTCTAGGTCTCAGATACCGGCCTCGAGCGCACTGATTGCGCCGTCCAACGCCTCCAGCCCGAAGTCAAGCTCGCCACGGGTAATGTTTAACGGTGGCGTGACCATCGCAATGTTGAACTTCCCGAACGAGTACACGCCGCGTTTTTTCAGTTCCGCGAACAGGTTCTTCATCACGCCGATTCCGTCCCCGTGCCACGGTACGAGCGGCTCGCGGGTGTCTTTGTCTTTCACGAACTCCAACGCCCAGAAACCACCGATCCCTCGAGCCTCACCGACGTGCGGGTGACGCGATTCCAACGCCTTCAAGCCCTCGCGCAGCCATCCCTCGAGTTGATGCACTTGGTCGCGGATACCGTCGTCCTGGTACGCCTGAACCGCCGCCAGCCCGGTGGCGACGCAGAGCGGATGCCCGGCGTAGGTGTGACCCACCGGCAAGGCTTTCGTGTCGAAGTACTGCGCCAGCCCCTCGCGCATCATCACCCCGCCGAGCGGAATGTACGCGCTGGTCACGCCCTTGGCGAAGGTGATGATGTCTGGCGTGACCTTGAAGGTCTGCGAGGCGAACGTCTCGCCGCTGCGGTAGAAGCCGGTCATGACCTCATCGAAAATCAGGAGAATCCCGTGCTGCTGCGTCAAGCGCCGCAACCCCTCCAAGTACCCCTCGGGGTAGATGATGACGCCGTTGCTGCCAACGATCGGTTCCACCAGAATCGCCGCGATGTTGCGCGGGTTCTCGTGCATTAATGTGCGCTCCAAATGCTCCAAGGCTCGAGCCGTCTCCACGGCCGGGTCCTGCGTGTAGAACGGGCTGCGGTACGGGTACGGCGACCAGAAGTGAACGATTCCCGGAGCCATCGCGGGTTCGTTCCCAAAGCGCCGATCCTCGCCGGTCAGTTGCATACTGACGCCGGTGCTGCCGTGGTAACTGCGGTACGCGGCCAAAATCTTGAAACGTCCGGTGAGCGCCCTGGCAATTCGTACAGCGTCGTCGTTCGCTTCCGCGCCGCCCGAGGTGAAGAACACCCTCGCGCCCTCGGTGTTGCCGTTCGTGCTCCACGGGGAGAGCTTAGAGAGCGCCTCGGCCAGTTCAGCGCGCTTATCCTGAAAGAACCCGGTCGGGCTGTAACAGAGCTTCGCCGCCTGCTCCTGAATCGCCTTTACGACTGCTGGATGTCCGTGCCCCAAATTCGTGCTGACCAAACCCGCGCTCAAATCCAGGTAACGACCGTCGTCCTCGTCGTAAAAGAAGCGCCCCTGGCCGCGCACCACGACCGGAGCCATCAGCCCCGCTTGAGCGCTCCACGAGGAGAGAACGTACTTCTTGTGCTGCGCCTGATGGGCTTCCTGCTTACTTAGAGCCTGCGTCATAGGTCACCTCTCGAGCGCGTGAAGGGCGGTTCCCTCGAGTGCGCTCGCGCTGCCCGTGCGCTCGAGGACGGTGTGAAGGCTGCATTGTACCGTATGCGGCTCGAGGCGAAAAGGGCTTCAGGGCGCGACTCGAGGATTTTTCGCCGCTCACGGTATTGATTGCGTGCGTCGAACATGGGTTTGCAAGAGCGAAACGCACGACGGCGGGTAGGGGAGCTGAGCGAAGTGCTTTTGACCTCCCCGAGGATCGTTTTCTGGAATCTCTCGAGCAGAAACGTTGGTGGCCGGGCGAACGGCCGTTCGCCCCTATGAGATGGGGGACTCGAGCCTGAACAGGCCGGATTTCAAAACCACGCCTGTTCAGGCTCGAGACCGAGAAACTGCTCGAATTTCGTGTCGCATCGCCCGTCGGCACCTCGAGCCACCCACAGCTACTGCGATTGATTCGCACCACACCTTTCCAGTGTTAGGCTGTGCGCCAATGACAGCGATTCCCGTCGTCAAGGCTCGAGCCGTTCACTGGCGCGTGCGTGCTCCCGCGCCGCTGGACGCGCTCGAGGTCTTTTCCAGGACGCTCGGGTTATCGCCGAAATTGGCGGCGATCCTGTACGCCAGAGGGATTCACAGCGCCGACGCGTTGGAACCGCCGCTGGAACTCAATCCCAACCCGGCGCTGCTCGAGGCGGCGGATCGAATCGTGCGCGCCGTGCGCGGCAAAAAACGAATTCGGATTCACGGCGATTACGACGCCGATGGCATCACCGGCGCGTCGCTGCTGATGTTGGGCTTGCGCGAGCTGGGCGCGAACGTTCACGCCTTCATCCCGCACCGCCTGACAGACGGGTACGGCGTACACCCGGACCGCGTGCCAGAGCATCTCGAGGCGTGCGACCTGTTTATCACCGTGGACTGCGGCGTGTCTAACTTGGAGGAAATCGCTCAAATCGTGGCGGGTGGCGCGGAAGCGATTGTCACCGATCACCACGCGCCGGGTCACGATCTGCCAGGTTGCCTAGTGGTGCATCCGGCGCTCGCGCCGAATTACCACCCCGACCTGCCGGGTTTGACCGGGAGCGGAGTTGCTTTTCATTTGTTGTGGGCGGTGCGGCAAACCCTGGGCGAGCCAGCGCCGCTGGACTACGCTGACCTGGCCGCTATCGGAACCATCGCTGATCTCGCGCCGCTCTTGGGGGAAAACCGCGCCCTGGTGAAAGCCGGGCTGAGTCAGATGCGATCCTCGCGTTGGACCGGGATTCGCGCCATGCTCGAGGGGGCCAAGATCGTGATCCCAAGCGCCCGCGATGTTGGCTTTGTGATCGCGCCGCGCATCAACGCCGCCGGTCGCTTGGGTGAGGCTGAAGTCGCGCTCGAGTTGCTGACGACGGAGAGTGCCACGCGCGCCCTGACGCTGGCGACTTACCTGGACGCACGCAACGTGGAGCGCAAGAAGATTCAGGACGATATGTTCCGCGATGCCGTGGAACTGTGCGATCCCGATGCGCCCGCGCTGGTCGTGACAAAGGACGGCTGGCATCCGGGCGTCATGGGGATTGTTGCCAGCAAACTGTTAGAGCGGTTTTACAAACCGGTGTTCATCATCGCTTCTGGGAAGGGTAGCGTCCGCAGCACCCCAGGCATCAGTGCGGTGAAGGCGCTCACCCACGCCGCGTCGCACCTGAAACGCTACGGTGGACACACGGCCGCCGGGGGCTTCGCGCTTTTAGAGGAAGCCATCCCGTCCTTCCGCCAGTCCATCCTCGAGTTCGCGGCACTGCATCCCGAACCTGTGGAACACGTGATCGCGGACGCGCTGTTGGAACCCGCCGAGGTCACGAACGCGTTGCTGCGGCAGGTGCAATCGTTGGAGCCGTTCGGTCAGGGCAATCCCGCGCCGCTCTTCTGGGTGCGAGCGGCGCTGCACAGCGCGGGAAGCTTGGGGAAGGAAGGCAAGCACTTTCAGTACAAACTGGGACACGTGCGCGGCAAGCAGTGGGGCGTTGGCGTGCCGTTCCAGAGCGGCGACGCCGTGGACGCGGCGGTCCAAGTGGAAGAGAACAGCTTCAACGGGCGGGTCAGCCTGGAGTTCACGACCGCCAAGATGCGCTATCAGGGGCAGCTCTCCTTGCCGGATGACGACCTGGACGGCGGTTTGCTGTACCCTAGGGCGGACACCAAAGCGGAACTCGAGCGGTTGAAGCGCGACCCCGCGCCGCTGTTCGCTAATCACGTGGCGCTGGACTTCGTGCGGAAGAACTACCCGGAGATTCCGCTCTTGGAGGATGATAGCCTGCCAGCGTCCCTGACGCTGATCGCCATGCCGGAACCCGCGCAGTTGCACGCTTGGTTGCACGCGGGCGTGGCGCTGCGCTTCGCTTTAACGGAGAAAACCCTGTGCGACCTTGAGAGACGCGAGGCCTATTCCCTCGAGGATTTGCGCTTCCAGGAGCTTCAAGCCAAGCGCGGCGTACCCATCCCGCCTCGAGCCAAGGAGCTGCTGCATGAGGTCAAGGGTTTAGAGGACGCGGCCGTGTACCGCAGCTCCGAGACGGTGTTGCGCGACGAACTCGAGGTGTATCGCGCGGTCACGTTCGCCCGCTTTTACCGCTCGGCGGACGATGCGGCGTTTTCCGGGGCGGTGCGAACCCTGTACGGCGGCATGGTGGCTGAGAAACCCCTTCGAGCGGCTGAAGCCGTGCCTTGAACCATAGAATCTGAACCTGTGGATGGCTCGAGATGGCTCGAGGTGTGGCCGAGCGAATACGAGATTCCCCCTAAGGAACACTGTTTTCTGTGGTCGAAAAGCAGGCCATTCACATCTCCTGCGAAGCGGAGGGTGACTCGAGACGTTCGGTTGTCGCGATAAAATCGCTGGAGACGTTCAACGTTCACATCACAGTTTTCGTGGGCGCGATTCTTGTGATCGCCCTGTGCAACTGGACATTCCAGAGACCGTTTTACAGTTCCCGCCTCGAACGTGCCCGCTAAGACAGCGCCGCTGACAATGGCAAGCCAGTATGCCCCTCATGTGGCAAGAGTACGAACTCGAGGGTGAAACGCAACTCCGGGCGGTCCTGGAAGGGTATCTGGTTTTCTTGCGCCGCGAACCGCAACAGGATCGGCTTCCCAGTAAACGCAAGCAGAAACGGGGCCGCGCTACGGGTGAGTGGTACGTGCATTTTTTAATCCCAGAGGAAGAACGTCAACGCGCCTACCTGGCAGGCGAGGGTTTTACAACAGGCTCGAGTCTCGAGGGGGCACAGCGGATTGCCGCGCAGAAAGCCCTAGAGCTGCGCGGCAATCTGGAGCGCAAATCCCGAGTCCCGACAAAACGCTAAGCTTCGCTTCAAGCGCCCATGTTAGATTTTTCGCCATGATTGAATTGGACGGTCAGACCTATCCCGCCGAGGTGCGCCAGAGTCAGCCGGTCGCGTTGGAAACTCAGGAAACTCCGGCAGGCTCGAGCGATTTTCCAGGCTTATCCGAGGAAATGTCCCTCGGGCGAACGGTGATCGAAGGGGCGAGCGTGCAAACGGGGGAGGTCACCCCGGATTTGGATAGCTTTAGAGCCAGCGCAGCCTTAGGAAACGGACTGCGCGTACCCGCCGCCTTCACGCCGCAAACCAATATCGCCAACGAGGGTGAGGCGTACGACGGGGAATTAGCCGATCCCGGCGGCAGTGGTGCGCCGCTGCCACGCCTAACCGACAACGCGCCGAAATTATTGGATGAGAACCTCGCCTGGCAACCCGGTGAGCAGGAGGCCGCCCGGAAGCTCCTGGCGGAAATGCTAGTTGTGGATGCCAGCGCCAAGGTCGCGCGCTTCGTGCGCTACCCGGACGACAAGCGCATCATGTTGGTGTTCAACATAGTGGAGGAAAGCCAGAGCGTGCAGATTCAGTACTGAACCCTCAATCCTCGAGTCGGCGCTTGGCCTGCCACTGCGCGGCATCCATCTCCTGCAACACGTCCTGCGGGTTGACATCCTGTTCCAATTCCCCGAGTTCGGCGTCAGTTTTGTCGTCAATGCCGAGCTTGCATTGAATCGCGTCCAGCATTTTGATAACTCGAGTCATCTCGTGTTCGGTCAGCAGGTTGATCTGTAAATCCAGGTCCGCCCGGTGATCGGCCTCCACGTTCGTGCGATTCTGACTGATGAGGACGAACGTGGACAGGAAAATGGCTTCTAAGGAAACGATCATTGTTAAGAGTCCAAATGGAAAGGCATCGAAGGGTTTGACGCCGCCCACACCCAGGTTCAACGCGATCCAGACCCCGAACCAGACCATGTGAAAGTACAGAAAGGTCATGCGCCCGGAAAAATCGGTGATCGTATCCGCGACTCGCTCCTGAAGGTTGCGCGACTTGGCGGCCCGATCGCGTAACTGCACGATGGTGTGAATGTTCTGCTCGATGATGTGAGCCAGCCGAGGGTTGTTCCGCTCGAGCGATTTGATTGAATTGTCAGTTGACGGTTGCATTCACCCTCCACAAGGTGTGCTGTCTGGATTTCTTGTACTAGTAGGGAGTCTACGACGCAATAATGGATGGCAGATGGATTCCGGTGACGCCTGTTCAATCAGCCCAGTCACTTTATGAGTGGTTAGTCTGCCGTTCAGTCAGGGTTCTCATGCTAGCTCAGTAACATCAACCGATGACTAGATCACAATACTTGTGGAGTGGGATTGCCCTGTGTCTCAGCTTCAGCGCCTGTGCGCCCGTGCCGCAAACCACGGGTCTGCGAGGCTGGCGGCAGACCGAGCTGCTCTACCCCAGGCAAACCCTGGGAACCGTGCAAACCCGCCCACCACAGGCTCCAGGCGCACCGGCGGCCAGCCCAGCCCCGGTCACCAACACGCCCACGACCACCGGGACGGTCACCACGACCACCTCTCAGCCCAGCGCTTCGAGCGGCCTGAACCAGTTCTTCCCACCAAAAGTTGGCCAGGTCTGGCGTTTGACGATAGAGAACACCGGCGTTTGGCGCTTGCGTTTTCTGGAAGTGGACAGTCGTGGCACGGCCACCGGCAATGCCTCCACGGCTAACAAGGTGACTCGAGTCAGCGCCACGACCCTGGCTAACGGGGTGCGGCGTTTTATCGTCGCTGAGAATCCCCTGACTTTCGCCTGCGATTTCGCGCCTGGCAGCGTCAAGCTGGAGAACGGGGACACGATGACCGGCGGGCGCGCCTTTGAAAGCCGCGACGGGCAACTCGTGCCGTTGGATCGTGCCTGCAACGCCAAGATCACGACCGACGAGTGAAGCCTCTGATCTGTCAACCAGAAGCCGCGCTGTTTTTCAGGCGCGGCTTCTGGTTTTTACAGTTTCAGTCTTCTGGGATGAACGCGAACCCACCCTTTTCTCGAGCCGCCAGTTTTCCCCAGGCGTGAACGGGATCGTGCGGCGGGCAGATGACTGCTCCAATCTCCGCCCAGTGCGGAAACAAATTTTTTCGCACCTCGAGCGTCGTCACCGGGTACAGGTCATAGCCCATGATGTACGGATAGGACACGTGGTTCGTGGTTGGCAGCAGATCGGCGGTGTAGACCAGCGTTTCGCCCTCGGATTCCAGCACGACCGCCTGCTGCCCGAGGTTGTGCCCCGGCGCGGGTACGACCCTCAGACCCGGTAAGAGCTGCGCCTCGCCGTCCACGGGTTCAAACAACCCTGCCGCCAGAATTGGTTCGATGTTGTGCGGGTGGTAACTTGCGCGGTTGCGCTCGTGGGTGTGGGTGGCATCCCAGAGTTCTTGGCGCTGCACGATATATTGGGCATTTTTGAAGGTCGGCTCCGAGTTGATATCCGTGTTGCGCCCGGCGTGATCGAAATGCAGGTGCGTGTTCACCACCAGATGAATGTCGTCCGGCTCGAGGTTCAAGGCGCGTAAGCCTGCGAAGACCGTCTCGTCGCGGTCCAAAGCGAAGTTCTGCTCGAATTTTTCGCCGCCCTTGTCGTCCATGCCGGTTTCTACCAAAATGTTCTTGCCGTCCAGTTGAATCAACAGCGGATTGACTCGTAAGGCAATCCGGTTCATGGCATCCGGCGGCGTCAGGCGCTCCCAGAGCACCCTCGGGACCGTGCCGAACATCGCGCCGCCATCCAAGCGAAACTGGCCGTCGGTCAGTGAGTACACGTCGGCGCGTCCGACGCGCCGATGACGAAGCCAAGACATAGGCGCAGTCTAATACAGCCATGCCAGACAAACCCAGCGCGGAACAACCCCCGGTTCGCGTCGAGACCGATCAGGACCTCAGCCCCGAAACCCGTGAAATGCTCAAAAACACCCCTGAAGACGGGGTGCTTATCGGTCACAGCGAGGACGCCTCGGATGAAAAGCCGCAAAACCCCGGTCTGGGCGTTGGGTTGCCAGTACCGAGCTTACCGGATCAAGACAAGAAGGATTGAACCGTCTCGAGGGCTGAGGTGTTGGCTGAGCGCAGCAGGTTGCGCGGGTGGTCTCGAGGAAGCTCGCTTTCATCGGTTCCGCACTCCTGGCTCGAGATCAATCTCGAACCGATGCTTGAGCATTCGATTCAGCGATTTCTTCGCTCAACTGTTTCACGCTTCGTTCCTTCTGCCACTGAGCTTTCGTCCCAACCCGCTCGAGAAGCGCCGAGCTAGGAAATCGTGGGGCGTTCGTGCGCTCAAGACTCTGTTCTCGAAAGCTCAATCGTCGCCGCTGGCAAAGGTGGCTGACCCGCTCAGCACGCCGACGCTGAACGGGGCGCGCTCCTCCATGCGATGCGGCGCACCATACGACTCGAGCAGCTTTAGGAACGGTACGGCATCGAAGTACTCTGGGCTTTGCACGCCTGCGCCCTGCCAGACCCCGGACGCGATCAGCTCCAAAGCCACGACCGGATTCAACGCCGTCTGCCAGACGACCGCCTGACAGTTGTACTCGCGCATCGTCGTTTCATTGTCCACGACGTGATACAGATAGACCTCTCGAGGCATTCCGTTCGTGCCGATGCCCTTGACCCAGGTTCCGGCGCAGGTCTTGCCGTGCATCCGCTCCCCAAGCTTCGCTGGGTCGGGCAGCGTCGCCGCCACGAGGTCCCTGGGACTGACCTCGACGCCTCCGACGCGAATCTTTCGGGTGGAATCTAAGCCCAGTTTGTGCAGCGTTTTCAGCACTTCGATGAACTCATCCCCCAACCCGTACTTGAAAGTCACGCGGTTGGCGTCAACGTGGCGCGGGATGAACAGGACTTCCTCGTGTTCCACGTTGACGCATTCCAGAGGTCCGATGCCCTCGGGGAAATCGAAGATTTCGGGTTCACTGAACGGCGCGGACGTGAACCAGCCGCGCCGACGCTCATAGATGATCGGCGGGTTCAGGCACTCTTCGATCGTCGTCCAAATATTGAAGGTCGGGGCGAAGGCGAAGCCATCCACGATCAGATTGCTGCCGTCTCGCACACCGATCTGGTCTATGTCCTGAAACAAATGATCCGCCGCGTATCGGGCAAACACATCAGATAAACCAGGTTCCACACCCATGCCCGTGAGCGCCAGTTGCCCTCGAGCCTGCCAAGCACTGCTCTGCGTAAACTGATCCACGCCTAAAGTCTTCCCTAGCAACTCATACGGTTTCTCCGGGTGCGGCTGTGACAGATTGCAGGCGGTATCCAAGTACGTGCAACCCGCCCTGAACGCCGCCGCGAAAATCGGTGGGTTGAACAGCGGTGCGCACAGGTTCACCACCGCGTCAATCTGATGCTTCTGCGTCAAGCCGTACACGCTCTGCTCGCTGCGGGCATCCACCGCCTCGGCGCACACCTCGAGACCCGCCTGAGCGACGCTCAGCGCCACCGCCTGCGCTCTCTCGGGGTTCACGTCCGCAATCACCAATTTGGAGATAAAGCTGCGCCGCGCCGCGATCGCGGCGAACGCCCCCCCGACGCCACCGGCACCAACAACTAAAACGCGCACGACAACCCCACAAAACTTGGGATGAAACTTTGCATGAGAACTCCTTTGAAAGTGGGCGACGGGTCAAGAGCGGACTCGGCGCGGCGACTAACCAGGGTTCCAGCGATTCGCGGTTTGCTGCGACGCGAATTTCAAAGATGCGAATTTCGATGGTGCGAATTTCGATGGTGCGAATTTCAACAATGCGAATACGAGACGCATTTTGGGCGCGAACATAGAAGACCAAGAACTTTCGTGAGGCTCGAGGACAAGCGGTCTGCGTAGACATTGAACGAACTTCGACTGGTCAGAGAATACCTGAAATGGCGATTCCTGTCAACGGAAAAGTGCGTCATCAACGCGAAAAACACACTTTCCGACAATCGGAGCGGGAAATTCTTACCGCCAGGGTTGCATCTCGAGTAGCCTTTGTCAGAGCGGTAAAAAGTCCTCAAGGGGACTCGAGACCCGGATTGAAAGTTGACGACGCGAGTTGCGAATTTACGACAATCTCAACCTATAACGAGTGATCCTGCGAAAAGTATCTCTGGTTTCTCTGTCAGCAGCTTCGTTTCAGAAACTCCTGAGTCGGTGCAATCGGTTTCAACTCTTGCGGCAGCCTCGCAAAATCTCCCGTGCCAGCCCTTTGAGCGATTCGCCCTTCCCAGCCGCGACCACCAGCGCACTCCCGACGACCACGCCGTCCGCGACTCTAGCCACCGATTGCGCCGTGTCGAACCCCGAGATCCCGAAACCGACCGCGACCGGCTTGTCGGTCACCGCTTTGATGCTCTGCACCAGTGCCGGAACCTCCTCTGGAATCCCGACCCTCGCGCCGGTCACGCCGGTCACGCTCACGGCGTAAATAAAGCCCGTGGATTCCCGCGCCACGAGTTCGATCCGGTCGGGCGTGCTGGTCGGCGCGAGGAGAAACGTCAGTTTCAACCCGGCCGCTCGAGCCAGTGGGATCAGTGTGTCGGCCTCGTCCGGGGGCAGGTCGGGCAGGATCAGCCCGTCAATCCCAGCCGTGACCGCCGCGTTCACGAACGCCTCCTCGCCGGTTGCCAGAATCGGGTTGTAGTACGTCATGACCATCAAGGGTTTGTCGGTGCGCTCCCGGAGCGCCGCCGCCTGTGCGAACATGCCCGCGACCGTCATGCCGCCCGATAAGGCCACCTCGCTCGCCTTCTGGACGACCGGACCGTCGCCCAAGGGGTCGGAGTACGGCATTCCAATCTCCATCAGGTCAGCGAACTCCAACAGGGTCGTGGCGTGCTCGAGGAACGCGGTTTGCGTCGGGTAGCCCGCGGGTAGGTAGCCGATAAAGGCGGCTCTGGATTCAGCGGCGGCGGTAGAAAAAGCGTTCTGAATGCGGTCAGTCATAGGATTTCTCCATCAGCACGAGCGGCACGCCGGAGTCGTGGGTCTGCGAACCAGAGCGGCGATACCCGAGCGCTTCGTAAAAGCGGACGTTGTTGGCGCTGTTCGCCCCGGTGAACAACCTGAACCGTGAGCCGCCCAGCGCCGTCTCGAGGGCACGCACTAGGGCGGAGCCAATCCCGCGGCCTCGAGCGGTTGGATGGACGGATAGGCGCTCGATCGAACCTGTGCCATCTTGGACGACCCCGCGAATCAGCCCGATGATTTGCCCCTCGAGATTCGCCTTGAGAAAGGTCTTCTGACGGAACTCCCGGCTGAAATCCTGAAAACTTTCCTCGAGCGGCGCGAGGCGGTAATCGCTGTAACGCACGGCTTCGGTCATGAACGCCATTTTTTGCAACGCCAAAGCGTCCGGCAGGTCGCTCTTTTTGAGCGGGGCAATCTGAATCTCGCGCTCCAAGGTTTCAATGCGCGGCTCCACGGTCCGCCTCCATCTCCGCCACCACCCGCATGACCTCCTGCACGTCCTTGTCGCCGCGCCCAGACAGATTCACGACGATGATCTTGTCTTTGCCCAACTCCGGCGCGAGGGTTCTCAGGTACGCGATGGCGTGCGCCGTTTCCAAGGCCGGAATGATTCCCTCGGATTCAGAGAGCAGTTTGAATCCCTCGAGCGCCTCGGTATCGGTCACCGGCACGTACTCCGCGACGCCAGTCTCGGCGTAATGGCTGTGTTCTGGTCCAATGCCGGGGTAATCCAACCCGGCGCTGATGCTGTGCGCGGGCGTGATCTGACCGTTCTCGTCGGATAGCAGGTACATCAGGCTGCCGTGCAGCACGCCGACCTTACCACCGGAGACGCTGGCGGCGTGCAAACCCGATTCGACGCCGTGACCCGCCGCCTCCACGCCGATCAAGCGCGGGCGATTCTCCAGGTACGCGTACGGCGCGAACACGCCGATCGCGTTGCTACCGCCGCCGACGCAAGCGACCACCGCGTCGGGCGTCTCGCGCCCTTCTACCTCCTTGAGCTGGGTTTTCACTTCCTCGCCGACGACGCTCTGGAAATCACGAACCATCGCCGGGTACGGGTGCGGTCCGACGACGCTGCCCAGGACATAGAAGGTGCTGCGAACGTTCGTCACCCAGTCGCGGATCGCCTCGTTGGTGGCGTCCTTCAGGGTGCGCGTGCCAGAGGATACAGGGCGCACTTCCGCGCCCAAGAGCTTCATGCGAAAGACGTTCAGGGCTTGACGGCGCACGTCCTCCTCGCCTTGATAAACGATGCAGTCCAAACCCATCAGAGCGCAGGCGGTGGCGGTCGCCACGCCGTGCTGACCCGCTCCGGTCTCGGCAATGATTCGCTTCTTGCCCATGCGCTTAGCGAGCAAAACCTGTCCAATCGTGTTGTTGATCTTGTGCGCCCCGGTGTGGTTCAAGTCCTCGCGCTTCAAGTAAATCTTCGCGCCGCCCAGCCGCTCGGTCAGATTCTTAGCGAAATACAACCGGCTGGGACGCCCGACGTACTCGCGCAGGATGCCGTGAAATTCATCTAGGAACACCGAATCGCGCTTCGCGTCCTCGTAGGCAGTTCGCAATTCCTCGAGCGCCGGGATGAGCGTTTCCGGCACGTAACGACCGCCGAAACGACCGTAGCGACCTCGAGCGTTCGGGAGCGGATAGCTTGGCAGGGTCATGGGAATACGCTAACTCGAGGGGATGAAATGGGGTCAGCCTCAAGGCTAGACAGGCAGGGTTTTTCTTAGAAAGAAAAGCTCGAGGGGGTAAGCCCTCGAGCCGTGAGTATGGCTGTGGTTAGCGCGCGAAGATTCGGGTGACGATGTTGCTGACGACGCCAGAGGCGATTAATCCAGCCAGCAGGGTAATCACGAGCTTCGTGGCATCCGTCATGTTCAAACTGCTCTGGGTCGCCAGGTACGCGAAGTACACGCTGACCACGAGGGCGGCGATACCTAGTAACGGCAGCAAGAAAATCCCGATCAGGGTAATGACTAGCACCAGGCCAACCACCGCGACGGCGATTTGTAAGGGAATCCAGAACAGCGAAAAGGTGTACGCGACCTGATCCAGCGTGCCCGTACCGCCCTGCGCTTTCCCGACGAAATGCACCACGTACACGAACACAAAAAATCCCAGCACCGCGCTGATGACACTGCCGATGGCGGCCCCAATCCCGCCCGCCAGTCCCAATACACCGATAATCGCCGCGCCAACGGCCACGTAAATCAGCGCGTCGCGCATCGTGCCACGATTCTCGAATTCCTCGAACGTCTGCACGCTGGGTTTGGTCATCACCTTGATGCTCTGCTGCAACATCTCGCCGAGGGGCACACTCGCAGGTTGGGTCATACACGCCTCCTTTAGAACTGTGGGTTTCAGGCTAATGCTAACGCATGCAGCGTCAGGTGTGACTCGAGCGGCGAAGCTTCACGTGTCTGACAGCTCTAATGCCATTGAGGTGTACTTCACGTACAGGTACTCCTCCAACCCCCAGTGCCCGCCCTCGCGCCCGAAACCGCTCTGTTTGATGCCGCCGAACGGAACCTGAGCCGTGCTGGGCAGCGGATCGTTGACGCCGACGATCCCGTACTCGAGCCGATCCGAAACCCGCATCGCCCTGGATAAATCCTTCGTCCACAGGTACGCCGCCAGTCCAAACGGGGCGTTGTTGGCGGCGTGCAGGGCTTCGACCTCGGTCTCGAAGGCGATGACTGGCGCGACCGGCCCGAAGGTCTCCTCCTGCATGATGAGCATGTCCTCGGTCACACCGCTCAGCACGGTCGGCTGGAAGACCAGCCCGTTAAGCGCCGCGCCGCCCGTGACGACAGTCGCGCCTCGTTTCAAGGCATCCGCGACGTGCGCCTTGACCTTCTCCAACCCTTGCGCGTCCACGAGCGGTCCAATCTGCGTGCTCGCCTCGAGCGGATCTCCCAGCCTCAGTGCAGCCACAGCGCTCGAGAATTGGGCTGTGAATTCCTCCAGGATGCTGCGCTGCACGTACACACGATTGGTACAGACGCAGGTCTGCCCGGCGTTTCTGAACTTGGAGGCGACCACGTCTTTGACGGCCTGTTCAATATCTGCATCTTCAAAAATGATGAACGGCGCGTGACCGCCGAGTTCCATGCTGACGCGCTTCAACGTGTCCGACGCCTGCCGGGTCAGAATTTTCCCGACCTCGGTGCTGCCGGTGAAGGTGACCTTGCGAATCCGGGCATCGTCCATGAAGACCTTGGAAACCGCGACCGGATCGCTCGTGGTGACAACCTGAAACACGCCCGCCGGACCGCCCGCCTCGAGCCAGAGTTCCGCTATCTTGAGCGCCGTCAGCGGCGACTGCTCGGCGGGTTTCAGTACGAAGCTACACCCGGCTGCCAGCGCGGGCGCGACCTTGCGGGTCGCCATGGCCGCCGGAAAGTTCCACGGGGTCACGCCGTACACGGGCCCGACCGGGTGCTTCGTGGCGAATAATTTTTTGTGCGCGAACTGACTCGGGACCAATTCGCCGTAAACGCGCTTGGCTTCCTCGGCGTACCACTCCACGAACGACGCGGCGTAGCGCACCTCGCCGAGCGCTTCAGTCACGGGCTTTCCCATCTCTAGGGCGATCAGCCGTGCGATTTCTCCCTCGTCGCGCAGCATCAGATCGAACCAGGCTCGCAGCAAGCCCGCCCGCTCGTAGGCGGTTGTCGTGCGCCAGCCCTCAAACGCCGCGACGCTCGACTCGAGCGCCCGCTGTGCTTCACTGATCCCGCAATCCGCGACCCGCGCCACCTCGAGACCTGAGTACGGGTTCGTGACCATGAACCGCTTCGGAGTGCTGACCCAATCGGATCCAATCAGGGCGTCGGTTTGACCGTTGAAGGTAGAAGAAATCGCTGTCATCGTGAGGGGATTTTACTCCCAGCGGCTTACTCGCAAGCGGTGCGTTGCGGCCATTCGAGCAGCACGTTTTTGCTCTCTTGAAACTCGAGCCGATCGCCCGCTTTAACGTTCAAGCTTTGGCATGATTTCGTCAAACGCTGACGGTTCAAGCTGGTCCGACCGCCGCTGACCCGCAATCCAATCCTGCCAGAACGCAAGAGCGTGTAGTGCGCAGAAAGGCTGCTCGCCTCGAGCCGAAGCTGTGTCCCGTCGGTTACGGTGGCGCGACAGATCAGACAGGAAAAGTTTCCCGGTTGCAAGCGCATGAACGCGTTGCTCTCCATCGGATCATCCTGCGCCAGCGCCCACCCGAGCAGACACCAACCGATCAGGGGTAGTTTCATATTGCCCTCCCTTAAAACTCGAGCGCCAGCACCCAATCCGCGTCGAACTCGTCGTTCCTGGCAATCCAGACTTTCGGTTCTGGCACGGCGTGACCGTAGGTTTCAAGTTTGGCGTGTATCGCCTCGAGCCAGCCTTTGCGCCCACCGTTCTCGGCTTCTTGGGTCACGAAGTCCTGCCAGACGAGGCAGTGACGCTCTTGGGCCCAACTGTATCCATCCTCGAATAGCTCGAGCAACCGGTGCTTGCCATGCTTGTGGATCAGCAGTGAGTCCACCGCGCCGTCCAGGGTGGTGTGCGCCACGGCGGTCCAGCCGGACTCTGCCAGGGGGTGTCGGCGCTCGTCGGAGCTGAGGTCTCTGGGTTGTGGGTAAGTCACCGCCGCGCCGTCTTCTGGAGTGGGTTGCATGGGTACATTTTGCTCCCGAGGGGTGGCTGTTTGGCAAGTGAAAATCGCACGGCAATGACGGTGAGCTTGGGGGTGATGCCTGACACGTTCCTGGCTACGCAATGGCAAAGTGGGGTCGGGCACATAGACTCACCCTCTGGCTGAGTCAGAATTGCACCCAGGAGAACCGTATGCGTTTTGTCTTTAAGGGTCGTTTCAAAGCGGGTCAGGTGTTGGTCGGAGCGGTTGGCTTGGGTGCGCTCGGCGGGTTGGTGTCAGGTCTGCCAATGCAAAGCCTGGCGCAGTCCACAATCACCCCGACCTATTACACCGATGTGCAACCGATTCTGGATCGGCACTGCGTCTCCTGTCACGTGGTCAGCGGAATCGGACCGTTCCCGCTCACTACGGCCAAAGAGGCCGTGGATAAGGCGCAGATCATCGCGGCGGTCGTCAAGAGCGGCTACATGCCGCCGTGGCCGCCGGGTCAGGATTCACAGCCCTTTCTGGATTCGAGGCAACTCGGGAGCGCCACGAAACAAATTTTGCTGGACTGGGTGAAGGCGGGCGCACCGCTCGGGAAGCCAACGGCGGGTCAACGACCGTGACAGGAGATGGCATGAACAACAGGAAACTTTCACCGCTTCACCGACTGGCTCGAGGGTTCGCGCTGCTGACCGGACTGGGTGCGGTCGCCTTCGCGGCGACGAACGCCGGGCAGTTCACGGCGGCTTCGGCTCGAGTTGACGCGGTGATCGGTGGTCAAGCCACGCATCAAGGGCATTTTGTCAACGAGAACCGCTCCGATTTTCCGTGGAGTCTGGCTCCGGCTCTGGCAGCGGACACAGGCGTTGGTGAGAGGCTGAAGTTCGCTATCGGTGACGCGCCGTACACCCCGAAGTCCGACGAGGGTTTGGACGATTACCATTGCTTTTTGGTGGATCCGAAATTCGTCAAAGATGGCATGGTCACGGGAGCCAACATCCTGCCCGGAAATGCCAAAGTGGTGCATCACGTGATCCTCTACAAAATAGAGGGAAGCACCGTCGGGGACGCAATCAATAAGGATAAGCAGACTGGAGGCAAGGGCTGGACCTGCTTCGGAGGTCCGAATGTCGGCTCGCCGACCTCTGGCGGGAATTGGTTGGCGGCCTGGGCCCCCGGTTCGGGCGGTGGTGCGATGCCCGCCGGGGTCGGCGTGCCCGTGAAAAAGGGCAGTCTGATTGTCATGCAAGTCCATTACAACCTGGCCAACGGGTCGCAACCCGATCTCTCGAGCGCCGAGTTGACGCTCGCCCCGGACGGCGCGAATTTGAAACCGTTGAAGTCAACGCTGTTGTACGCACCCGTGGAGATTCCCTGCGCCGACGATCTGAAAAGCCCTGATTGCGTCCGCGAGAATGTGATGCGTCAGAACGTGCAGAGGTTCGGAGCGCTTGGGGAACTGATTCCGAAGTTTCTGCTGAGCGGCTGCAAGCGCAGTTTGGAAGACTATCGGAACACTGGAAACGCGAGCAGTGTCACAACCTCGTGTGACAACCTGGTGCGGGCGGATTCCACGCTGTACAGCGTCGCGGGTCACATGCACCTGCGCGGCACGGACATCAAAATGGAATTGAACCCCGGTACGCCCGGCGCGAAGACGCTGCTGCATATCCCGAAGTGGGATTTTCACTGGCAGGGCAATTACTGGTTCAAGACGCCCGTGGAGGTCAAGCGGGGCGACACGATCAGGCTCTCCTGCACCTTCGATAACAGCACCGCCAATCAGCCCACCATCGGCGACAAACCTGCCACGCCGCGTTACATTGTCTGGGGCGAGGGCACGACCGACGAGATGTGCTTAGGGATCACGATGGCATCACCCAAACCGCAGTAAGCCGTTGATCGCCGAACCTCCCCAGTCCGGGGAGGTTTTTAGGTACGGTTAGATTTTTAGGTACAAGCGGCTAGGTTGCGAAGGTGGAACCGCCGGGACTGACTCGAGTGACGCCGCACCGAACTACAGTAAAAGCGCATCCTCGAGTTGCGAAAGGTTCAGTAACGCCTTCCTTGAAGCTCAAAGATAAATGTCAGCCGAGATTCGCAGGCTTTCTCGTTCAACCCGTGTCCTCCCGGCAGGGCTGAGGCGGTGATGCCAACCTGTGAACCGCTGTTAACGGCTAGATTTGGCGCTCAACACGTCGTGGAACTCGATTGCGGGCGGTTCACTGAACCAGTCTTCTGCTTTGCCCATGAGGGTTGCCGCGATCTGACCGTTGAGGTGTGTCTGCCGTCCGGTTTCACTCGAGTTGATGTCAAAGATTCCGAAGGTATCCGAACTGATCTGGTACGCCACCCACACGACCGTGCCCGCTTCCTGCTCCGCCAACTCCGCCGCACGCTTCAGAAATTCTGCGACGTTGGCTTCTTGCCCCGCCTTGGCTTTCAACCGAACCAACAATCCGACTTGTGACATCTGAATCTCTCTTTCCGGAGGTTTGTATCGCTCCTAGACAAAGCCTAGCGCTGAAGCGCGGCAAACTTCGAGTGGCGAAAATGCCAACAATGCTATAATTTTCGCCATGCGCGTCCATGTGCTCGCTTTGAATGGCGTCTTTGACACCGGCCTCGCCAGCATTTTGGACGCGTTCACTTGCGCCAACGAACTCTGCGGTCTTGGGCTGATTGAGGCAGAACCCTTCGAAGTGCAAACCATTGGGGTGCGTCAACGTGTCCGTAGCGGTCAAGGCGCACGCATCCCGGTTGCTCGAGCGGAAGATGTCAGCCAGCCAGGGCTGGTGATTGTGCCAGCACTCGCCGCCAAGATGCCAGACACGCTGGGTGTCGCCCTCGAGCGACCCGATGTGCGCGATGCCATTAAGTTCCTCAAGCGGTGGTCTGCCGAGGGGACCGTGTTGGCGGCAGCCTGCACTGGAACCTTCGTTCTGGCCTCGAGTTCGTGCTTGGACGGTTTGGTCGCCACCACCACCTGGTGGCTCGCGCCGATGTTCCGGCAACGTTTTCCGGCGGTGCGGGTGGACGAATCGCGGATGCTCGTTCCGCACATCGGCGTGGTGACGGCGGGCGCGGCGCTCGGGCATTTGGATTTGGCGTTGTGGTTGATTCGTCAACGCAGTCCCGCTCTGGCGGCGCTCACGGCCCGGTACATGCTGGTGGACGACCGCCCATCGCAGGCCGCCTTCGTGATCCCAGATCATTTGCTCCACACGGACCCGCTCTTGGAACGCTTTGAGCATTGGGTTCGTCCTAGGTTGAAAACGGGATTTTCGATGCCGCAGGCGGCCCAAGCCATTGGAACCAGCGAACGTACCCTGGCGCGGCGTTTTCGGCAAGTGCTGGGCAAGACCCCGGTGGCTTTCGTGCAAGATTTACGGGTCGAGCAGGCGGTTCGGTTACTGCAAACCGGACATGCCAGCGTGGACCAAATTGCGGAGCAGGTCGGGTACGCGGATGGTGTGACCTTGCGGGCTTTGCTGCGCCGCAAGTTGCGTCACGGCGTGCGCGAGTTACGCGGGAAGGCTTGAACCCGGCTGGAGATGTGAAGCTGCTCTCGTTAGGGTACCTGATACGATGCCCGCATGACCGAAGTTCGTCCCGCCACCCGCGATGATCTCAAAACTACCGCATGGCTTTTGCGCGATGCCGCCCAGGGTTTGCTGGAGGCGGGGAAACAACTCTGGGACCCGGCGCAGTTCACGGCTGCCCACCTCGAGCCAATTCTGGCAGCGGGTGAGCTGGTCGGCGTGATGTACCTGCAAGACCTCGATCCCGTCTTCTGGGGCGATCAACCGACCGAGGAGAGCCTGTTCGTTCACAAGCTCGCGGTGGTCGGCTCGAGGCGTGGGCAGGGCGTGTCCACGGCGCTCCTGCAATACGGTTATCAACAATGCGAGGCTCAAAGGAAGCGCTACTTGCGTTTGGACTGCGCGGACCGTCCCAGCTTGCGAGCGGTGTACGAGCGATTCGGCTTTCAGTACCGCGATTCCCTGGAACGGTTCGGGCGCGTTTTCTGTCGCCTCGAATTGCCGGTGCAAATTGACCCCATCATTTGACCGGGTGAGTGCAGCGGGTGTAGCCTCCCATTGCCTTGGTGCTCGAAGCGCGTAGCTCGAGCTTCCTGGGTTCGGCACGGTGAGGTTGACTTTCTAGGGAATTTGCTGCGTCTCTGATGAAAGCGTGAGGAAACCGAATCGTGCTGCGCCCAGCGACGTGGGGAAGTCCGGTGAGAGTCCGGCACTGTTCCGCAACGGTGATGCTCCGCGTTTTTGGAGACCAGTCCGAATGCCCGCCAGGGTCGCACCGTTCATGACCTATGAATTGGGTGCAACCTCCGGGAAAGGGGCTGGTCGGCATCAACAACTCGTCTTAAATACTGTTCCCACTCGAGCGCGGTTTGACCCTCGAGTGTTTGCTGTTGTGTCCCACCCTCACCACCTTGGAGTTTGCATGTTGAAACGATTTGTTCTGCTGACCGTTATTCTCTGCTCAAGCGCCTTTTTCTCTGGTGCCTTGTTCTCTAGTGCCTTCGCCACAAGCTACCCGCTGACCCTGAAGGACGACCTCGGGCGCACGGTCACGGTTGCCGCAGAACCCAAGCGGATCGTGGCCCTCTTGCCCAGCCACACTGAGATGATCTACGCCGTCGGCGCGGGCGCGAAAATGATCGGGCGCGACGATTACAGCGATTACCCGCCAGAGGTGCTGAAACTCCCGAAGCTCGGCGGCTTGTACAACCCGAACCTCGAGGCGATTCTGGCGCTGAAACCGGACCTGGTGCTGAACGCGGAGTACGGTGATCTGACCCCAAAATTGGAGAAGGCCGGGCTGACGGTTTGGGCGGGCAGTCCGCAAACCTACGACGATATTTTCGTGACCATCACGACCCTGGGCAGGATGCTCAACCGCGAGGACGCCGCCGCCAGCCTCAACAAAAAGATTCAAACCGAGGTCAAAGAGGTGGAAACCGTCACCAAAGCGATCAAGAAAACCAGTGTCTATTACGAAATTGACCCCACGCCGTACAGCGTCGGACCGAACAGCTTCATCGGGGTGGTCCTGACCAAATCCGGCGGTTTGAACATCATCCCGAACACCTTGGGCGATTTCCCGCAGATCGCGCCGGAGCTGGTCGTCAAGCAAAACCCGAGCGTCATCATCGGCGTCACGTGCGGCGATGCCGTCAAGCGTCCCGGCTGGGCGAACATCGCGGCCGTCAAAAACAACCGCTGTTACACGCTCACCCCGGAGCAGGACAATCTTATCAGTCGCCCCGGACCGCGCATCGCGGCGGGTTTGAAAGTGCTAGCGAAACTCATCAACCCCGACCTCTTCCGGTGAACCGAGCAAATGAGATGACAGACACACACATCGCTCTTCCCGCGCCGCCTCGAGCCTGGACTCGAGGGGCGGGTGTCATGCTGGGTGCGAGTCTCGTGCTGCTGCTATCGGTGCTGGTCTCGGTCGGGAACGGTACCTTGGAGATCTCGCCGGGGGTGACGCTGAACGCGGTCTGGCACGGGCTGAGCGGCGCGAGACTCGAGGGGCTGGAGAGCATCGTGTTCGACTTGCGCCTGCCCAGGGTGCTGATGGCGGGGCTGGTCGGTGGGACGCTTGCCTGCGCGGGCGCGGCGATGCAGGGGCTGTTTCGGAATCCCTTGGCGGACCCGTACCTGCTCGGGATCGCCTCGGGTGCCAGCCTCGGGGCGACGGTGGCGATTCTCGGATTGGGCGGCGCGGCCTTTCAGGCGGCTGGGTTGCTCAGCCAGAACGTGTCCCTGGGGGTGCCGCTGTTCGCCTTCGCCGGGGCACTCGGAGCGGTGCTGCTGACGCTCAGCCTGTCGCGCTTCGGGTCTCGAGGAGGTTCCGAGGGTGTGCTGCTCGCCGGGGTGGTCGTCGGTAGTCTGTGCGTGGCGCTCAGCACCTACCTCATCATGCAGGACCCGGTGCGAATGCGGGCGGCTTTCTCTTGGTCGCTGGGGAGCCTTAGCACCGTGGGTTACGACGCCGCGCTGAAACTGAGTCTGTACGCCGGGCCCGGCGTGATCCTGACGCTCTTGTTGGCAAAATATCTGGACGCGCTGCAACTCGGTGATGACACCGCTCGCACGCTCGGATTGAATGTTGGGCTGGTGCGGCTGTCATTGATCGCCGCCTCGAGCCTGATGGTCGCGGCGGCCGTCAGCTTCGTCGGGATCATCGGCTTCGTCGGGCTGGTCGCGCCGCACATCGCGCGGCGGCTCGGCGCGATCACGCACCGCCAACTGCTCCCCGCGAGCCTGCTGATTGGCTCGAGCCTGCTGGTGCTGGCGGACCTTGGGGCGCGGGTGCTGGTGCGCCCGGCGGAACTGCCCGTGGGCATTGTCACGACGCTCTTGGGCGGACCGTTTTTCTTGTGGCAGTTGCGACGGGCGAAACCGTGACCTCAGGCCTCGAAGCAAGAGGGTTGTCGTTTCGTTTCCAGAACCCCGTGCTGGAACAGGTCAATTTTTCTGTCTCAGGCGGGGAGCTGGTCGCCTTGGTCGGACCGAACGGCGCGGGCAAGACGACGCTGCTGAAACTCTTGGCGGGCTTGTTGAAACCGCAAACTGGGAGGCTGACCGCCCCCGAACCTCGCGCCAAACGCGTCGCGTACTTGGCGCAGAGCGATTCCTTGCCGCTCGAGTTCACGGTTCTGGAGGTCGTGCGCCTCGGGCGGGTACCGCACCAGGGCTTGCTCGGCACAGAAACTCCAGCGGACACGGCGGCTGTGCAGCGCGCACTCCGGGACACCAACACGCTCGAGTTCGCGGGTCGCCGGATTGGTACGCTGTCCGGCGGTGAGCGGCAACGCGTGGCGCTGGCGCGGGCACTCGCGCAGGAACCGGAATTGCTGCTGTTGGACGAACCGACGAATCACCTGGACTTAGCGCATCAGGCGGAACTCTTGGGCTTGCTGCGGGCGCAACGCGCGGCTGGGCGCGGGATCGTCATGGTCCTGCACGATCTGAACCTCGCCGCGCTCTGCGACCGCGTTGTCTTGCTGAGCGGTGGCCGCGTGATCCGCGACGACACACCCGCCAATGTTTTTGAGTCGAACGTGTTGGAAACAGTCTACGGCACTAGTCTGGAACGCGTCGTAATGCCCTCGGGTCGGATCGTGGTGATCCCGAGGTGAACCGATTACGGCTTTTCCAAAGTCAAGGTCGCCTGGTACAGTTTCGGCGGCGCGGCTTGCTGTTTGCCACGCCCCGGCTCGACGCCTACCAGTTTCAACCGATATCCCATGACCTTGACGCTCATCGGTTCCATACCCGTGTTGAGCGTGATTGTCTGCTGCGTCTTACCGCTCGAGACGCGCAACTCTACCGCCGCGCTGCCTGCCCAGACGCAAGCAACATCAGACGGGCAACGCGAATCGCCTTTGACGCGCAGGAACTCCAGGCGCATCTTGGCGGGCTGGAAGGTCGCCACTTGCGGAGTACCGCCGCAACAAGTCAGCGTGAACGGCTTTCCAATTTGCACCGTACTGGTGATCTGAAGCGCCATAGCTGTACTGAACAGCATCAATCCCAACACCAGAGTTTGTCGTTTCATGCTGGCAGCTTAGGCAGCGCCCATCCATGAATCGTGAGTCCTCGCTCTGGCGCGGTTTACACTTGGCGCACACCTTTCTGACGACGTTGCCGCTGCCGCACGTTGGTGAGGTCAAAGATGGCGAGTTCAGCCACGCCAGCGGTTACTACCCGGCCGTCGGCTGGACGCTCGGGGTTCTGCTGTGCGCGATCTCCTGGTGGACTCGAGGCGTACCGGGCGGGGTTCACGCCGCCCTGGTGCTGGCGGGTTGGCTGGCGCTCACGGGCATGTTGCACTTCGATGGCTTGGTGGACAGCGGCGACGCGCTGCTGGCCGCCAAAAGCCCGGAGCGCCGATTGGAGATTCTGGGAGACGTTCACATCGGCGCTTTCGGGCTGGCGGTCGGCGTGATGCAGCTCTTGCTGAAATGGACCGCGCTCGAGGCGCAACCCAATCTCATACCGCTGCTCGTCGCGCCGGTTCTAGCGAGGGCTGCGCTACTGATCCCGATGAACCTCTTCCCGAGCGCCCGCGATGAGAGCCTCGGCGCTCGAGCCAGAGAGGGCAACTGGGGCATCGGTCTTTTGATCGCCGCGCCCGCTGCGCTGCTCGCGCCGCAACTCGCGGTCGTTGCCGTGATCGCCGCCGTGCTGGTCGCCCTGTACGCCTCGAGACGCTTGAACGGCGGGATTAGCGGCGATATTTACGGCGCGATCGTCGAAATTACCGAGGTCGTGGTGCTCGTGGCGGCGCTGGGTTTCGGCTCGTGATGGCGCTAAGGTCTCGAACCTTGTTGGTCTGGATGGGATTAGCGTTTTTGTTGTGTGGCAAGGCGAATACAAGTTCCCCCTTGCGAAAAGCCCGTGCCAGTGGAGCCTCGAGCGTTACAAGTGATTGCGTTTAGGTATCTGGCTCGAGGTTCATAGGCCAGGAAGAGAGAGCAATCTGATGAAACCAACATTTTTCAAAACCAACGCGCACCTGCTGGTTTGCGTGGACGGGCGATGCGCCGAGCGCGGCTCGCGGCAACTCTTTCAGAATCTCTGGCGCGAACTCGAGGGGGAGCGGCTGGCGTATTACGCGACCGATGGCAATCTGCGGCTGTCGCACTCGGGTTGCCTTGGGGCGTGTTCGTTCGGACCGGCGGTAACGTGTTACTTCCAGCGCGACGGGGGGCTGCATCAAGCCTGGTATCACGGCATGGACATTCCGAAAACGATGGCACTGGCTCGCAGCTTACACGCGAACGATAGCCTCCCGACCGAAGGTCGCTACGATGAGTGAACTGATCTTTGTTACGGGCGGAGCGCGGAGCGGCAAGAGTCGGTTCGCGCTCGCTCGAGCCACAGAGATCGGTGGTGAGGACGTGACATTCATCGCCACGGCGCAGGCCCTGGACGCGGAAATGCGGGAACGGATCGCCACCCACCGCTTTGAGCGAAACCCGCGCTGGCAGACCGTGGAGGAACCCGTGAACCTGAGCGCCGCCCTCGAAGGAGCAATCCACGAGGTCGTGGTGCTGGACTGCCTGAGCTTGTGGGTTTCCAACCTGATGCTGGCTGGCCTGAAAGAGGCCGCGATTTTGGAAGAAGCCACTCAGGTTTTCTCGAGCCAGGGAAAACGCCTAATTGTCGTCAGCAACGAGGTCGGTTTTGGCATCGTGCCGGATAACGCGCTCGCTCGGACGTACCGGGACGTGCTCGGACGCGTCAATCAAACGTTTGCCGCCGTCGCGTCCGAGGCTCACCTGCTGGTATCCGGTTTGCCACTGAGGTTGAAATGAATGAACTCGAGGACTTGATCGCCCGCATTCAGCCGCTCAACGCCGCGACCATAGCGGCCGCCCGAAACCGCCAGGGCAACCTGACCAAACCGCGCGGTTCCCTCGGCAGGCTCGAGGAGATCGGCGTCTGGCTGGCGGGCGTGTACGGTGCGGAAAAGCCCGTTGTCAGGGGCAAGGCGGTCGTGGTCTGCGCGGGCGATCACGGTGTCACCGAAGAGGGTGTCAGCCCGTATCCGTCGGCCGTCACCCCGGCGATGGTGCAGAATTTTTTGTCGGGCGGCGCGGGCATCAACGCCATCGCCAGGGCCGTCGGCGCTCAAGTGTTGGTGCTGGATGTGGGTGTGGCATCCGACCTGCCCGCCCATCCCGACCTGATCTCCGCCAAGGTGCGACCCGGCACGCGCAACCTGATGCGCGAAGCCGCCATGACCGGACCCGAAACGCTCGAGGCGATTCACGCCGGGGTCGGTGCGGCGCGGCAAGCCATGTCGCACGGCGCGAATCTGATCGCGGCGGGCGATATGGGCATCGGCAACACGACCGCCTCGAGCGCGTTGACGGCCTGGTTCACCGGACAGCCCGTGGCAACCGTGGTTGGGCGCGGCACGGGCGCGCCTGACGCCATGCTGCAACACAAGATCGAAGTCATCGAAACCGCCCTGACCAGAGTTCAACCAAAAGATGCGCTGGACGCGCTGTCTGAGTTCGGCGGTCTGGAAATCGCCGCGATGGTCGGCGTGATGCTGGCGGGGGCTGAGCGCCGCGCCGCCGTGATCGTGGACGGATTCATCGCCGGAGCCGCCGCCCTGGTCGCCTGCGCCCTCGCGCCAGCGGTGCGCGAGTACCTGCACGCCTCGCACGTGTCCATGGAACCCGGACATCGGATTCAACTGCGGCAGCTCAACCTCGAGCCCCTGTTCGACCTGGGCTTGCGGTTGGGTGAGGGAACCGGCGCGACCCTGGCCATGCCCGTCTTCGAGGCGGCGGCCCGCACCCTGTCGGACATGGCCACCTTCGAGAGCGCGGGCGTGCCGGACAAAGAGTGAGGTGCTTGCTCGAGAGGTCGCCGGATTTCGTAGGTCCACGGCAACGATTATTTCGTCTGAGAAAACAAGGCGAAAACAAGGCTCGAGACCCACTCCGCTTGAGGATGCGTCCTCAAGCAGGAGTCGCAAGCTCCTTCGCCGCTTTGAGTTTCAATCTTTCCTCTTCTAACAGTGTCCGCCGCAGAATCTTCCCGACGAGTGTCTTCGGCAGTTCCGTCCTGAACTCGAGTTGCTTCGGGACTTTGTACGCGGAAAGTCTGAGCTTGCAGAACTCGAGGATCTGATCGGTGGTCGTGGTTTCACCATCCCTCAGCACGACGTAGGCTTTCACGGTTTCGCCTCTGTAGGCGTCGGGGACACCGACGACCACGGCTTCCTTGACGCTCGGGTGCTGGTAGAGGATCTCTTCGACCTCGCGTGGGTAGACGTTGTAGCCGCTGGCGTCAATCATGTCCTTCTTGCGGTCCACGATGAAGGTGTACCCGTCCGCGTCCATGCGAGCCATGTCACCGGTCATCAGCCAGGGCCCGCCCGTCTTGCCGTCGTCCATCGCGTCACGGAATGAAGCGGCGGTGTCCTCGGGGCGTCCCCAGTAACCGCGCATGTTGTTCGCGCCGCAGACCGCCAGCTCGCCGATCTCACCGAACGGCAGCGTCTGACCCTGTTCGTTGACGATTCGGCAATCTACGCCGGGGAGCGGCAAGCCGATGCTTCCCTCGCGGCGCTCGCCGACCACGGGATTGTTGTGCGTACACGGGCTGCACTCCGTCAACCCGTAACCCTCTAAGAGCTTCCCGCCCGTGAGTGCCTCGAAGCGATGCGCCACCTCGAGCGGCAACGGGGCCGCCCCGGATAGGCAGACCTTGATGGATGACAGGTTGTACTTGTTGACACTGGCGTGATTGTTGATCGCCACGTACATCGTCGGCACGCCAGGAAACATCGTCACGCGATGCTTCTGAATCGCCTCCAGAACATCCTCGGTATTGAAACGCGGCAGCAGAATCATGCTCGCGCCGGTTTTGACCGCCAGATTCAACCCAATTGTCATGCCGTACACGTGAAAGAACGGCAGCACTCCGAGCGTCACCTCGAGACCGTCCTTGGAGAGGCAGTTCCACAGCGCCGCTTGGTTGACGTTGGCCATCAAGTTGCGGTGCGTCAGCATCGCGCCCTTTGGCGTGCCGGTCGTGCCGCCCGTGTACTGCAAGAGTGCCAGGTCATCGCTATCAATCGTGACTCGAGCGGGCTGGGCGGGGTACTTTTCCAATAAGCGCTTGAAGAAGAAGATGTGCTGCTCCGGTTTGATGTCCACCCAGGTTCCCTCGCGGCGGGCTTTCACCGGGTAGAGCATGTTCTTCGGGAAGGGTAGAAAATCGCTGATGCTGGTCACGATCACGCGCTTCACCGGAACCGTGCTGGCGACCTCGCGGTAACGCGGGTAGAACTGGTTCAGCATCACCAGCGTCTCCGCGCCACTGTCGCGTAACTGGTGTTCCAACTCACGGGCCACGTACAAGGGGCTGGTGTTGACCACGACCGCGCCGATCATCGTCGCGCCGTAAAAGGCGATCACAAACTGCGGGCAGTTCGGGAGCATGACCGCCACACGGTCGCCCTTTTTCACACCCAGATTTTCCAGCGCCGTGGCGAAACGCTTGGCGGCATCCCAGAGCTGTTCGTAATTCATTTCAAACCCGAGGAATTCCACCGCCAGCCGTTTCGGGTGACGCTTGACGGTACCCTCGAGCAAACTGTGAATTGGGGCTTCGGGATAGATCAGGCTGCGCGGCACAGCCGCGTCGTAATGCTCGAGCCAGGGTTGAGCGGTGGACATCGGGACCTCCGGGTGGGAGAAGGCGAGGGTTGTGTTCTTGCACTCAGTATAAGTTCTTTCGGGAATCGCGCAAGTTAGCCACCTTACGCTGAAAGGGATCCCTTCGTAGCACACGCCCATCATGCTCGAGCCATCTCGGGTTGAACTTCTGTCACACCGTCCATTCGCCCTCGGGACCCTTGGTACTTCGTAGGGGTTTGCCACGGCAAACCCGGCCACCTTTGAGAATTTGCTACGCCCAGCCATCAACGTTCCTGCTCGAGACATTCCAAACAATATCGCTCGAGACGAAGGTCAAGGGCAGCTCGCTGTCGCGTACTATCTCTCTGTGTGCAGGGCACAACGCTCCTCTCACCCCTCGCTGGCACGAAGACCTCTCTCGTTGAGAGAGGCAAACAACAATGGGCAGGCTCGAGTCGGAATGGTGGGGAGATTGTTTTCTTAAATCGTTCGCGCCACTGTTTTCTCCGCTCCTTACAGGCTAGACTCGTGGGCACTGTGAGTGTTGCCAAACCAGGGTTTTTCCCGTCCACCAAGCCTGCCTCGCCCACGTCGTCAGTCTCGAGCGGTGGCGGTACGGCGGTGCGGTTGCCGGTCAGCACGAGTGACGTTCTGGGCGGGCGGTACGGTGGCGCTGAAGCGTTGCGCGACGAGATGCTGTATGGGAACAGTGATCTCATCCGCACCCTCGAGGCGCTGGGAATGGTGGGTCCGTTTCAGATGGTGACGCCCTGGGAGATGCAGGACCCAAGCGGGCATCGCACGGTCAACGCGGGTGGGTACGCCGCGATTCCGTTCGGGGATGGCTACGAGCCGCTGGCGGGATTCGTGCGCGATTACTTGGCGCACGACCGCAGCTTGGGTTTACCGCAGCAGTCGGCGGCCGTGTGGCGGGCCGCGCTCGAGACGAACCTGGTGGCGCTCCTGGCGCAATTCTTGCCGTCACACGGCGATAGCAAAGTTTTCTTTTCCAACTCTGGCGCTGAGGCCGTGGAGGCCGCACTGAAGTTCGTGAAGGCGGCCCGACCCAAGGCCAAGGAGATCATCAATTTCAAGGGCGCGTATCACGGGAAGACCTTCGGGGCGCTGGCGCTGACCCCGAACGCCGAGTACCAGGACCTGTTCCGCCCGCTGATGCCGAACGTCACGACGCTGCCGTACGGGGACGCGGCGGCGCTCGAGGAAACGGTTCGCAGGCTCGGCGCGGGTCAGGTCGCGGCGGTGATTTTAGAACCGCTCCAGGGCGAGGCGGGCGTGATCTCGCCACCGGCAGATTTTCTGCCGAGGGTCAACGAACTCTGCCAGCGTCACAACATCCTGATCGTGGCGGACGAGATTCAGACCGGCTTGGGCCGCACCGGGCACTGGTTCGCCAGCGTCGCGGGCGGTTTAGAGCCGGACATCATCACGCTCGCTAAGCCACTCGGGGGTGGCTTGATTCCGGTCGGCGCGACAATCGCCCGCAAGGGAATCGTCGGGAAAACCCTCGGCGGATTCTCGAGCAAGCGTCACAGCAACACCTTCGGCGGCAACAGCCTGTGTATGGCGGTCGGGTTGCGATCCTTGGAGATTCTGGTCGCGGAGAACTTGCCGGAGCGCTCAGGGCGACTCGGGGCGATTGGACTGGCGCGACTTCAGACGTTGCAAGCCAAGTACCCCCAGTTGCTCGAGGCGGTGCGCGGTGCGGGGATGTTGATGGCATTGCAATTTCGGACCTCCTTGCCGCCGAAGATCCTGCCGGGTGTGGCGGAACTTGTCAGTGAACTCTCCGGTGGGCTGGGCTGCCGGGCGCTGTACGTCGCTGGGGTGACGGGGAATTTTTCCTTGAGCGCCAAGCGCGTGATTCGCCTTTCGCCCGCGCTGACCATGCCAGAAGACGTGTTTGAAACGATGCTGAGCCGCGTCGAGGGTATGGCAGAGCGTCACCCGACCGCCGGGCACTTGCTACGGAAGATGCCGGTGGATCGGTTGTACCGCTTGGGGCGCTTGGCGTTCAACGGGTGAGTCACACCCTTTGAGCACGAAATCGTTATCTTCAAGCCTTAAACTCTGGCCGGATCGTGACGGCGACGGAGCAGCAGCACCAGCGCGAACACGACCGTATTGACGATCACCACGGTCGCCCCGGCGGGCGCGCCGAGGTGGTAGCTCAGATACAAGCCCAGCACGCCGCAGCCCACCCCGACCAGGCTGCCCCAAAGCATCATGCCGCCCACTCGAGTTGTCAACAATCTGGCGGTACTGCTCGAGGTCACCAGAAAGCTCACGACCAGAATTGTGCCAACGACTTGAATCGCTAGCACGACCGTCAGGGCGATCAGAATCAACAGCGCGGTGTTGAGGCGGCTCACCGGTAGACCTGCGACCCGCGCCTCGGTCTCGTCGAAGCTGACCAGCACCAGTTCCTTCTGCAAACCGAACAACGCCAGCAGCGCCACCCCCCCGAGCAGCAACGTACCCTGAATGTCGTCTAAGCTGATCCCGAGTGGTTCCCCGACGAGCAGATGCGCCAGATCCACGCTGTACGTGCGCGTCTGCGAGAGCAGCACCACGCCGAGCGCGAACATACCGACAAAAACCGTCCCGACCGCGCTGTCCTGCTTCAAACCGCTGCGCCTCGAGACCACCCCGATGCTGAGCGCTGTGATGATGGCGGCCGCGATGCCGCCAATGAAGTAATTGATTTTCAACAGGAACGAGGCCACGATGCCGGGAAAGACCGCGTGGGCCATCGCGTCCCCGATGTACGACAGACCTTTTAGGACCACGAAGGTTCCGACGCAGGCGCACAGCACCGCCACCAAGGAAAGTCCGATCAGACCGCGCACGAAGAACTCGTAGTGCAGCGGTTCCAGGATCAGATTCACGCCTCGAGCCTGGCAGGGACTGCACTTCGGGAAAAAGTCGCCTCGATGTTCTGCGCGTTGTACACGGCGGCCGGACTACCAGAGGCGATTACGGTGCGGTTGACCAGCAGAATGTGCGAACACCAGTCACGGGCGCTTTGCAGGTCGTGGGTGACCATCAGAATCGCCTTGCCTGCGCGCCGCTCCCCCTCCAAGAGTTCCAGGATGCTCGCCTGGGTGCGCTCGTCCACGCCCGCGAACGGTTCGTCCAAAAACAGTAACTCGCCACCTCGAGCCAGCATTCGCGCCAGCAGCACCCGCTGGCGTTGCCCGCCGGAGAGCGCCCCGATCGGACGCGTCTGGTACTCCAGCATTCCCGTGCGTTCCAAGGACTCCCGGACAGCCGCCGTGTCGCTCTGACCCGCCCGGCGCAACCAGCCGAGGCGCGGCGTGCGACCCATCATCACCACGTCCCAGACGGTTACCGGAAACGACCAGTCGAGCGCCAGTTGTTGCGGCACGTAACTGATGCGGCGCGTCGGGTGCGATCCCAGGCCAGGGGAGAAGACGACCGAACCGGTGAACGGGACCAGCCCTAAGAGCGCCCGCAGCAGGGTACTCTTGCCCGCGCCGTTCGGTCCGATCACGGCCACAAACTCGCCCCGGCACAGGTGGAAGCTCGCGCCGACGAGCGCCTCGGTGGGTCCGAACGAGACACTCAGGTCGCTCACCGCGACGAGCGGACTCGAGTGGTCGTGGGGGAAGCTGTCGGGAGGTGTGATGGCATTGGTCATAGACAAGTTGGTCCTAATAGGCTTGCACCTATTTGAGGGCGGTCACGATGGTACTGACGTTGTACCGGAACGCCTTCAGCAGGGTCTCACCGGGCGATCCGACCTGCCCGAGGGCGTCGGTGTAGAGCGGTGGCGCGACCTTCGCACCCGTTTCGGCCGCGACCTGCTGCACCAGTTTCGGCGGGATGACGTTCTCGGTGAAGAGCGCCCTGACCTGGTAACGACGCAGCGTATCAATCAGCCGCGCGGTCTCCCTGGCGCTCGGTTCGGATTCGGTCCCGAAGCTCGGGATGACGTTCCCGAGGATTGTAAAGCCGTAGCGGGCGGCGAAATACCCGAGGGCATCGTGGTTCGTGACGAGTTTGCGGTTCGCGGCGGGAAGCTTCGCCACCTCGAGTTTCGTCCAGGTATCCAGGGCTTGCCACGCCCGAATGTACTGGGTGGCGTTGCTGGCGTACACGGGTTTTCCGGCCGGGTCAACCGTACTCAGCGCCCTCTGAATCGCCTTGGTGTATCCAATCACGTTCACAGGGTCCCACCACAGGTGCGGGTCGGTTTGGCCGCTGCTCTTTCCAATGCTGCTCTCTCCAACGGTCAGCTTGCGGCGCGGTAGACCATCGCTGACGGTCACGACCCTGGCGTTGCTGGCAGCGTTCTTCAGCAGTTTCTGAAACCAGTTCTCCAGGCCCAAACCGTTGACAAAAACAAGCTGTGCCCCTGCCAGGGATTTCACGTCCCGCGTGCTGGGCTGATAGGTGTGGGCATCACCGTCCCTCGGGACGAAGTTGGTGATTGTGACGCGATTCCCGCCGACGTTCCGCACCAAATCCTCGATGACTGTGAAGCTCGTGGCGACCCTAGTCTGGGTGGTGCTGGTTTGGGCAGGGTTATTTTGAGCGCGATTATTTTGAACACTGGCGAGGCTCGAGCCGAGGCTGCCAATGAGAAGGACGATGAGGCTGCGTTTCATGTCTGCTCCTGAGAATTCATTCTCAATAACGGTTAGGAGTTTAAGCGCTCGAGTGCTGGAACGCAAGCGCCACGAACGCTTAGACAAGCTCGAAGCCAGAGCTAGCAAGTTCTAGAGAATCTGGTCTCGGGAACAGTCGCGTTGCCGCTCGAGCGTAAATTGAACCGTGAAGACCCGAGCATGACCTTGGGCGCATATCAGGGTATCAAGGTGTCGCACGATGACTCTCAAAGCGTCCTTGTGTGCTGTCTGGGCGCTAACAGGTTCGATGTGGCCAGACGATCAAAGCCAGGCGCGTCAATTTGAGACAGCTATTCATCTCGAGCAGAAGGGTGGTTGGTGGCTCAAACCGTCTGAGGTTCCACTGTGACGCCGGAATCTCGCGTCGAAGTGGAGGCTGCGATCAGCACGCGGTTGCGCCCGGCTCGTTTAGCGCGATATAGCGTGCGATCCGCCCGTTCCAGCACGGCCGCCGCCGAAACCTCCCCGGTCGTTTCCACGACTCCCGCGCTGAAGGTCCGACCCTCCGGCAGTTGCGACTTGACCCGCTCCAGGAGCGCTTGCGCGTCCTCGGCGGTGCAGCCCTCCAATGCCAGCGCGAATTCCTCGCCGCCGTAGCGCGCCACCAGATCCGTGACTCGCGTGCTGCGTTGCAGAGACTGCGCTAGAACCCGCAGCAACTTGTCTCCGGCGGCGTGACCGTAGGTGTCGTTGAACATTTTGAAGTGATCCAAGTCCAGCATCACGACGCTCGAGACTTGCCGCGACCTTTGCACGCGCAGCAGTAATAGCTTGATGCCCTCGTCCCAGGCGCGGCGGTTCAGCACCCCGGTCAGTCCGTCGGTGCGCACCTGCCACGAGAGCCGCTGAATCAAAGCGGTGCGTTGCCGCGACCCGACCAGCAGCAGCACCAGCATCAACCCCAGGCACAGGGCCACGCCACTCGAGAACAGCACGAGTTGATTGAACAGCACGCGGTCACTGTCGCGTTGCACCCGGATCGCCGACGCGACGCGCGCCGTGACCGAAGCCGAGAACGCCTGAAGCGTATCGCTCAACCGTTGCTGCGACAAACGGCTCGAAGTGGCCGACCCCGCGATCAGCCGCCCGTAAGTTGCTCTGGCCGTTTGCAACCCGGTGCGTTCGGCGTCCGTCAAGTTCCCAGTCTGCGCCTCGAGTTGCTGCAAGCCCGCGTTCAAAGCGCGGCTGGACCCCGCGAACCCGGCCGCGTCAGCCTGTCCGGGTTCGCGCCCGTTCAGGTCGGCCGCCAGGAACAACACGAGGGCCGATTGCCGCTCAAAGTTTTCCAATTGCTCCAGATGTTGGTCGCCGCTGTCGCGGTTCAGCAGACCGCGTTGCGCCACCGAGACACCCAGAATCAACAGCGCGACCATGGCCAAGGAGAGCACCACAGCGAAGGCCTGTACCAGGATGGAACCGCTCCACTTCACCCGATCAGTTTAATCAATCCCGATGAGACCCACCGCAACAAATCTGGCAGTCTGACCAGATATACCGACCAAAAATTTCTACCAGGCATGAAAGCGCGCCGAGTGGGAGGTCTCGGCGCGTGGGAGGGAAGGATGCGTCACAGGACGCATCAGAAAAGAATCAAGCTTGAATCTGGGGCCGGGCTGACCCTGGCAGGTACCGCCCGAGGAACTTCACGACCAACTCGCCGCGCTCACCGTCGCGCACGCAGATCATCGAGAGTTCAAACTCCAAGCCCTGCACCCGCAGTTTCACCGCACCGGACAGGACGCTCGGACGGGCGGTGGAGATGATCGTGACCTGACCGCGAATCTCACCGTTGTGCGGGTTCATGGCGCTGAGCTTTCCGTCAATGCCGATGAACTTGCGCCCGAAAAATTCCAGTTGCGCACCCTGCAACTCGAGGGAACCATCCTTGGCCCGTTCCAGAACGGATTTACCAAATGCGGGCGAGCTGGTCGTGCGTTCAGGTGTGGACATGGCTCGGTCTCCTTTGAAAGAGACTGTACTAAGGAGGGCGTCACACGGCCGTCACACGGCCGTGTGACGCAAAAATGTGCGTGCTACACGCCCTCCAGCGCCGCCCGCAGATTTCCCCGATTGACCTCGAGCAGCCCCCTGGCGGCCAGGTCATCCACGCCTCGGTGCAGCATGACAATCGCGGTCTTGACGTTCCAACCGCAGGCTTCGAGCGCGGCCCGGGCCGAGGCTTCGTCGGCGTCGGTTGCCAATCGGGTCAGTCGCACGGCTCGCAGGAGCAGTTTGGCGTTGGTCGCCTGCATGTCCACCATCAGGTTGCCGTAGACCTTGTGCAGTCGCACCATGACGGCGCTGCTGAGCGTGTTGAGCGCGATTTTCTGGGCTGTGCCCGCCTTCAAGCGGGTGCTGCCCGAGATGACTTCAGCCCCCGTCTCCAAGAGGATCGGGTGATCGCAACTGTTCAACACGGGCGCGTCGGGGTTGTTGCTCAGTCCGACCGTCAGCGCCCCCGCCGTCCGAGCCGCCCGAAGCGCCCCCAAGACGTACGGCGTGCCGCCGCTGGCGGCAATCCCAATCAGCGCGTCGTTGACCGTCACCCCTAGCGCATTGACATCGCACGCCCCCGCCTCGAGGTCGTCCTCCGCGCCCTCCACAGCCTGAAAGACCGCGCCCTGCCCGCCCGCCATCGCCACCCGCGCCCGCGATGCGGGCCACGAGAAAGTCGGCGTCAACTCTGAGGCATCCAAGTACGCCAGCCGACCGCTCGTGCCCGCCCCGGCGTACAGCAAGCGACCGCCCTGGGAGAGGCGTTCGGCGATCGCGTCCACGGCGCTGGCGATTTGCGGCGCGGCCCCTTGGACGGCGGCGACCGCCTTCAATTGATCGTCGGCGAAAGCGCGCACCAGCGTCTCCGTCTCCAGGGTGTCCAAGCTGGTGGTGGCCGGGTTGATGCTCTCCGTGGTCATGCCTGGGATTGTAGCTCGAGGGCCATCCGAGCCGCCGCGACCTCGATTTGCAGACTCGAGCGGGTGAATTCCAAACCGCTCGCGCTGACCGCTTCGGTGATCGTCGGCGAGACCAGCAGCGCCCCGCCCGCCAGCACTACCGGCAAGCCCGTCACCTGCAATTCAGCGCCCTGCCACTCAGCGCCCTGCCACTCAGCCCCGAGCCGACCCTGCAAGCGCCGCGCCAGCTCAGCCAATTCCGCCCCAGCCCGCTCGAGGATGCGCTTGCCAGCTTGACTGCCCTGGGCCGCCGCCTCGCCGACCGTCGGAGCCAAACCCGCCACAGCCGCTCGCCCGCCGCCGTATACAAACTCACGTAGGTCTTCCCAGCGGTTCGTTTTGAGCTTTTGAAAGAGGAGCTGCGCTAAGAGATCGCTCGAGTCAGTGGCTGTGTCCATCAGCCGCGTCACGTGGCGGAGCGCCCGCCCCCCGATCCAAAAGCCGCCGCCCGCGTCATCTATCAGATAACCGCGCCCGCCCGCCCGCATCACCGTTCCATCGGCTGCCAGGTGATACCCGATGCTGCCCGTGCCCGCGTACACTAGAATGCCCTGCCCCGGCCGGAAGTGCGCCCGGTACGCCAGATCCATGTCACCCATGACCTGACAGCGGTCAGTTTTGAGCGAGTTTTGGATCGCGTCACGTAGCCACGTGGCAATCTCCGATCCACCACTCAGTCCGGTCACGCCCGCCACGACCGCGCCCGGACGGAATTCAGCCACCGCCGCCCGCAACGCTTTGAGCGTGTCCAGCGCCACACCCCTCGAGGTGTCGTCGAACAGATGCCCGCTCAGTGCCGCGACCCGTCCGGTCATCAGCACCTCGCCGGACGGGTTCACGACAGAGAACTTCGTGCTCGAGCCGCCCGCGTCCACCCCGAGCGCGTTCATGGAGCCGCAGCTCTAGCGAAGCGCCGCGTGATCTCCCTCGGGTTGGTGATTGCCGTGCCGACCACGATCCCGTGCGCTCCGAGCGCGAAGCCGCGTCGCACGTCCTCCGGCGTCCAAAAGCGCCCCTCACCGACTACCGGCGTGCGGCGCTCACGGACCAGCGCCTCGAGCAACTCGAAATCTGGTCCGTCCGTCTTGCGCTCCGCCGTCTCCGGGGTGTAGCCCGCCATCGTCGTGCTGACGTAATCCGCCCCGAGCGTTGCCGCGTTCAAGCCCTCCATCAGCGTGCTGCAATCGGCGAAAACCGCCGCACCCAGCGCGTGAATCCCCTCGATCATGTCGGGCAGCGATTCGGCGGGGCGAAGGCTGGATGTGGCATCCAGCGCCACGATATCCGCGCCCGCGCCCACCAGAGCTTTGGCGTGCTCCAGGGTCGGCGTGATGTAGACCTCCCAGCCCTCGCGCCAATCCTTGAACAGCCCGATCAGCGGCGCGTCGCAGATCTCGCGGATGGCCCGGATATCTTCCACGCCATCGGCGCGAATCGCGTCCGCACCGCCCTGCAATGCGGCCATCGCCATTGCCCGCATGAACGGAGAGCCGCGCAACGGGTTGTCGTCGTGCGCCTGACAGGAAACGATCAAGCTGTGCGTTTTGAGGGTTCGCATGTCAGCATCATCTCATAGAGATTTGCCTATCTACCGTCCCAGCCGGGCCAACTCGAGCGATGGGCCAAGCTGTCACCTCGAGCCGAGCGGCGAAGTGAATCAGATCCGGTGTGAGGCTCAGACTCACGCCGAACGGGGCTGCCAGGGTGTTGGCTGTGATCTCGGCTCTGGCGGGTTGCAATGGCCAGGGCGTGTGACGAATCTCGCCGCGATAAACACGTCCAGACCGGTCGGCGCTGTACAGGCAGTAACGCTCCGTCAACCAATGCTCAAGCGTTCCAGGAACGGACTGAAAGACCGAACCTGTCGGTTCATAGCGGGCGGCGAACTCAGCTTCCGGCTCGCCGCGATGCGTGCGCCAGCTTCGATACTCATGGATCGCGCCGCGCCGCACCGACGACATTCGCGCATCCATGTACGGCAGGTGAAACCCGGCCCTCGCGCCGCGCACCGCCAAGGGGTTCTCGGCATCCAGACTGAAGAACCAGACGCCGGGACGGGTTCCATCGGTGACATAAGTTCGCAGGTTTAACTCGAGGAAGTTCGCGGTTCCCGGCACGGGCGGTAAGCCTCTGACCCGCACGTTCGCCATGCGAAACGGCACGACGCCCAGCCAGGCGCTCCCGTCGAAGCTTTGCAGCGTCAGCCCGTTTGGAATGAACGGTTGCAACACCTCGCGCGGCATGCGCCAATGCAGGAACGCCAAATCCGACCAGGTCATCCCCATGACCCACGGGCGCGACGTGACAGCCACCTCGAGACCGTTCATGCCGACAATCTGAGCGGTAGGGCGGGTGAGGACAAGAGCGGAACGTCCTCTCGAGTCCTATGAACGCAAAAGCCTGCGGAGCAATCATCCTCGCAGGCCTCTGTCACCACGTTTTAGCCCTGCGGCTCGAGCAACCCGTAATGTCCGTCGTTACGCTTGTAAATGACATTCACCCGGTCTGAGACGGCGTTGTGGAACATATAGAAATCGTGCCCGAGCGCCTCCATCTGCGCGGCGGCATCCTCCGGGGCCATCGGGCGCAGCTCGAAGCGCTTGTTACGAACGATCTGCACCTCGAACTCCTCTTCCGGCTCGATCCCAGCCTGCTCCAACGGCAACTCGCCGCGTTGCGAACGGGTGATGAACTTGCTGCGAAACTTCTTCAACTGCCGTTCCAGCACGTCGGTGGCGGCATCAATCGCGGCGTACATGTCCTGATGGGCTTCCTCGGCTCGGATCACGCCGTGCGGCACGTTAAGCTGCATCTCGACGCGATGCGGTGCGTAAACGCTGCCATCGTTCTTCACCGACAGCACAATCTTGGCATCCACGATATGCGCCGAGAACCGCTCGAGCTTAGAGAGACGCTGATCCAAATGAGCGCGCATCCCTTCGGTCACCTCGAGGTTCTTGCCGACCAGCTTGTAGACGTTCATAAACGCCTCCTGCACCAGAGCGTGGGAAATATTGTGAGTTGTGGCGCTGGTGTAGGAAAAGTGTAGCAAGTCAGGTGAGCGCAGATTGATAAACCGATCACCGCCCTGAAACGGTGGCGGTGGTAGGCTGCTTTTTGGGTCCGAAAACTCATTTTCATCTCGAGGTCAGTCGAGTTGTTTTTCCCTCGAGCCAGCTTGCCTTGATAGATCGCATGGTTTTTCGTCGGGGTTTGCGACGGCAAACCCGGCCACCAACGTTCTTGCTCGAGACAGCCCAAAAGACGTTGCTGGGGATGAAGGTCAAGGGCAGCTCGCTCCACGTCCTATCTCTCTGTTCTCTCTGCGTGCGGGGCACAACGTTCTCTCTGTGTGCGGGGCACAACGCCCCTCTCACCCCCTCGCGGAAGCGAGGACCTCTCTCATGGAGGAGAGGCAGCACGACCCAGCAAGCTCGAGCCGCTTGGGGTTGACTCGAGCTTGCGCGCCCGATTTCTCGAGGATGGAAATTGTTTGTGATGGCTGGCGTCCTTCCACCGTCACCTTTTGGACACCATTCCTCACCCCGAAATTGGCTAGATTGAGCGCTCATGCTGTCCTTCGCCGCGCCGTGGTTCCTGCTGGGTCTGCTGCTCTTGCCTGTGGTGGTGCTGTTGCATTTCATTCGTCGCGCCCGGCGGGAGCGAACGGTCAACGCGCTGTGGCTCTGGGGCGAGGAGGAAGCGCCCTCGAGACGGGCGCGCTTTAATCCAAATCTGCTGTTGCTGTTGCAACTGTTGACTGTACTCTTTAGCATTGTCGGCGCGGCGGGTCCGCTGTTGAACGCCACTGGGCACGAGGTGGTCGTGATCGTGGATGCAGGTGCGCCGATGACCGCGAGCGATCTCGGCGGGTCGCGGCTCGAGACGGCTAAGCGCGATGCGGCCGGGTTGATTCGTGGCGCGTCCAGGGCCACCCTGATCCGGGCGGGGTTAGCGGCTACGGTCAGAGCCAGCGGCGCTCCCGGTGATGTGCTGCGCGGACTCGAGGGGCTGGCGGCGGGCGATAGTCGCGCCGACCTGCGCGGGGCGTTGTCGTTGGCGCGGTCGGTCGCGCCAAACGCGGAGTTGCATCTGTTCACGGGTGCGGAGCCGCCGGTTGGGTTCGCTGGAACCTTGCATCGCGTGCTGGGCGGCGGGGCGAACGTTGGGATCACGGCCTTCGCACTCCGGGGCAATCAGGTCTTCGCGGCCGTGGAGAGCAACGCGGTCGCGCCGCAGACGGTGCGGATCAGCTTGGAGCGCGACGGCAAACCAATTCTCAACGGCGATCTGCGCGTGCCCGCCGGAACTCGAGCGATTTGGACACCGAGGCTGACGGTCACGCCCGGCACGTATCGGGTGACGATCAACGTTAAAGACGCGCTTTCATTGGATAACGAGGCGTTCGCGGCCGTCTCGAGTGCGCGGGTGCTGGTCTCGCCGCCGCAGGACGATGTGTTGCGGGCCGTGGTCAGCGTGCCTGGGGTGCGCGGCGTGGTCCAGGACGTGCCGCCGAGTACCCCAGCAGGCTTCGATGTGGTGGTGCTGGTCGGTGCGGTCCCGAAGGTCTTGCCGCCCGGACAGTACGTGATCTTCGCGGGGTTGCCGCCGCTGAAACTCCCCAAGGGTCAGGTCGCGTCGCCGTTGACGCGGGTCACCAGAGCGGACGCGACCGACAATCTATTGCGCTTCGCCAATCTGGAGGGTGTGCGGGCGCGCATCTCCAAAACCGACTTGCCGCTCATCCCAGACGGTTCGTGGCAACCGATCGCCTTCGCCGGGCAGACGCCGTTCATCCTGCGGGGTGAGGGCGGCGGGGTGAGGGCCGTGTACATCGCCTCGCACCCACTGGAGAGCGACCTGCGCTCCTTGCCTGCTTTTCCGGTCCTGATCTACAACGCGCTCCAGGAGTTTGTCGGCGCGACCCCACTGCCGCTCGGCTCGAGTCTGGGGGACGGTGAGCTGTTCTTTAACGGTCGGAGCGCCCCCGGCCTGCGTCAGGGCTTGCTGCCCGGCGTGTACGAACTCGGGCGGCAACGTTGGGTTTTGAACCTCGCCTCGGGGGACGCGACGCGGCTGGTGACGGGGCAATCCTCGGTTACCAAGATAGGGCAGGCGCAGAGCAGCGCCCGTGGCAGCGCTGCCCCGAACCCATCCGAGGTGGGATTGTGGCTGTTGCTGCTGGCGCTGCTCGCCCTACTGCTCGAGGCGTTTCTGCGTGGCGGGGGTCGTTTCGGCGGGTTGTTCTCCCGAACCCCCAGGAGCGCTGCGTGATCTTCACTCTGGAGTTTCCAGTGATAGCCATTCTCTCGGGGGTGGCCCTAGTGGCGGCGCTGGTCCTGTCGAGGGGTGCCATCGTGCGTTCGCTCGTGCCCGGCTTGCGGGTGCTGTCGCTGACGCTGCTGGCGCTGGCGCTCAGCAACCCCAGCCTCAGCAGCGCCCGGCCCGGCCTGGTCGTGCTGGAGGACGTGTCCGACTCCGCCTCGAGCCTGCCGGGATTGGATGCCGTACGCGCCAAGGCTCGCTTGCCGTTCGCGGGACTGGCGGGCGCACCCGGCACGGGGCGGGACGCGCTGCAACCCGGTGACACGGGGATCGCCTCGGCCTTGCAAGTGGCGATGGCGTACAGCCCCGCCAGGGTGCTCTTAGTTTCCGACGGGAACGAAACCGTCGGAAACGCCCTGGAAGCCTTGCCCGGCGTACCCGTGGACACCTTGGCGGTTCCGACTCAGCAGAACGCTCGAGTCGCCGACCTGCTAGCTCCGGCCACGCTGGCACCCGGCGGGACGGCCAGAGCGGTCGCGGTGCTGGAGAGCACCAGGGCGACTAGGGCGCAAGTGTTCGCCAGGGTCAACGGTAATCAGCTCTTCGTGAAAGCCGTCAACCTGCCCGTCGGCCGCACCAGCCTGCCGGTGGATTTCACCGTGCCGAACGGCAGTTTGCAGCTAGAAGTCAGCCTGCGCGTGGACTACTCGCAGCCGACGCTGGACGACACGCGCTCGCTCAGCCTTCAGGTCACGAAGACCCGTGAGGTGCTGGTCGTCGGTGATCCCGCCCTGTCGCGCCTGTTGCGCACCCAGGGCTTTAATGTCCGCGATGGCAAGCCGCAGGACATCGTGGCGGACATGAGTTACAGCGCGATCTTCCTGCGCGAAGCCGCCACCAGTTTCACCAGGGGGCAACTCGAGGTGCTGCGGGCTTTCGTGCAGAACGGTGGCGGCGTCATGATGACGGGCGGTCCAAAATCCTTCGGGTTGGGCGGCTGGGCCAGAAGTCCGCTCGAGGCGGTCATGCCGGTGCAGTCCGACCTCAGAACCCGCGTGGACGTGCCGCTGGTCGCGATGGTCATGGTCGTGGATCGCAGCCTCAGTATGGCGGGCACGGGCGGCGGCGCTGACGAAAAGCTTTCCCTGGCGCTGGAAGGTGTCAGCAACGTGATAGAACTCGCGGGGGACCGCGATTACCTGGGCGTTGTGACCTTCAGCGACACGCCGAAATGGGCCTTCAAACCGACTCGTTCGACCGATAACAACAAGCTCCAGATGTTCCGCGCCTTGGAGGGCGTGAACGCCGAGGGCGGCACGATTCTGGAACCCGCCTTCCGCGAGGCGATCACCGCTTTAAAAGATTCCAGAGCCTCGATCAAGCACATCATTCTCTTAACCGACGGGCAACTCGCCGACGCCGAGGGGAACAGCAACCCGCCGAACTTCAACGCCATCGCCAAGGATGCCAAAGCCGCCGGGATCACCGTCTCGAGCATCGCCGTGGGTGGCGACGCCGATTTCGTGCGCTTGAAGACGATTGCCGCCGCCGGGGGCGGGCGCTACTACGAGGCGCTACAAGTGGACACGCTGCCGCGCATCTTCACGACTGAAGCCCTGACCGCCACCCGTGCCCTGGTCAGAACCGAAGGCGTCTTGCCGCAACTGGTGAATCACCCGCTCAGCGTCTCGGTGCGCGGCACGCCGCCACGCCTGAGCGCGTATATCGCCACGACCCTGAAATCCGACGCCGAGCAAATCTTAGTCGGTTCCGACCGCGAACCGATTCTGGCGGTTTCCCACAAGGGCGTCGGCCGTACGGCCGCGCTGACCGCCGACTTGAACCGCACCGACGCCTTCACCCGCTGGGAGGCACTGCCCAACCTGATCGGCACGGTCGCCCGCTGGCTCGAGGCGGCGGAAACCCCGTACAACCTGTCCATCAGCCCGGACGGACGCCGCGCCGTGGTGGACGCCGTGACCCGCAACCAGTACCAGAACAACCTGCGTTTAGAGGTGACCGTTTCCGGGCAGCGTCTAGCGATGGCGCAAACCGCGCCGGGCCGCTACGAGGCGCAACTCCCCGAGGCGGCCACGGGAAGCGTGGCGTTGATTCGCAGCGGCGAGTTAATCGCCAGTCTGCGCCTCAACCGCGACGCTCGAGAGTTGCAAACGGCCGCTGGCGCGGAGTTGCTGCGCCGGATCGCGGATCGCAGTGGCGGGCGCGTCCTGAAATCGTTGGCGGGTTACGCCCCGGCGGTCGAGGTCTCGAGGCGGTCGTTCGCGGGCTGGGTGGCGTTGCTGGGCTTGCTGGCCCTCGTCGTGGAACTGGCGTACCGACGGTTCAGAACCTGAACGGAACGCAGTCTTTACTGGCTGTATAAGTCAGGCGAACCCCTCGAGATTGGCCAGAGTCATATTTGCTGCTCGAGAGGTACAGCTTGAAAGGTACAGCTCCTGCCTCTCCTCAACGCCACGGACATTGTAGGTCGGCTCGCTTCACGTCGTCCCCGCAAAACGCGGGGATCACCAGATTGAACTGGTTCCACCACGGGGTTCCCGGCTCCAAACGCCGCGCGTCGGGGCGGTAAATCGTGACGCTGAGCTGTTTGGTGAGCGGGAAGCGATTGCATTGCAGCGTGAAGGTCTGCCCTCCCACCTGGAATGGGTAGGCATTGACGACATCTCCAGACAGGCACTTGGTTTTGAAATCGAAATCGAAGGCGATCGGTCTTCCACCCGTGGCGTAACCCGCCAGTTGTCCGAGCGCTCGCTCGAGCGGAGCGGCTTGCTGATACGAGCCTTGCAGCGTGACGCTCCGCATTGCGCCCAGCACGACCTTTGGCTTTTTCTTCCCAATCAGCGGCGCAGCTCTGGTGGAGATCAGATAGATGCCGCCGCGCAACCGATAGGCGCGTTGCTCGAGGCGGTCACCGTCCTGGGTTAATGGGGCCTTGACGATCAGACCGCAGCCTTGCAGGCGGCAAAAGACGGACTGGTACGCGCTGGCGCTGCGCTCCAAGATTGGGGCTGCCACGGCGATGGAACCCAGCATCAGGGCAGCGGAGATGAAGACGGTTGGACGCATAGCCTAGTGTACGTGAGCCGGGGTGGCTGGTGCGAATCTTTGGATTGAAAGACCTGGGGTTGACCGACGCACCCGTTTCTGCGAAACTCCAAAAACGTGAGGCAAGACCCCAATTCCACGGCGGAGGCGTTCACGAATGCATTCCCTAAACCTATCGGATAAGCCGCACGAGGAGTGCGGCGTTTTTGCGGTCTACGCCCCAGGTCGGGACGTGGCGCGGTTGAGTTTCTTTGGGCTATACGCCCTGCAACACCGTGGTCAGGAGTCGGCGGGCATCGTCACCTCTGACGGCTCGAGCGCCTTCATTCATAAGGACATGGGCCTGGTCTCGCAGGTCTTCAAAGAGGAGAACCTCAGCCAATTGCGTGGCACGCACGCCATCGGACACACGCGGTACAGCACGACCGGCTCGAGTCACGCCAAGAACGCCCAGCCCTATTTGATTGAAACCCTGCACGGGCATCTCTCGGTGGCGCACAACGGCAACCTGACGAACGCGCAGAAGTTGCGCCAGCGTATCTTAGAGCGCGGCGGTGGCTTGAGCAGCACCTCGGACAGCGAGGTCTTGACCTACATGCTGGCGCTGCCGACGCAGCTTTCGCCGCTGGAGTGGAACCGCGTCAAACGCGAGGACGGAACCTCAGTCAGCGGCGCTGACCTGGATTTCTGGCAGTCGCAACTGATCAGTTTCATGCTCGAGGCGGAGGGCGCGTACACCCTCGGGGTGCTGACCCGAAACGCCGTGTACGGCGTGCGCGATCTCCAAGGGTTGCGTCCGCTGTGCCTGGGGCAGTTGGAAGACGGACATTACGTGCTGGCCTCCGAATCCTGCGCCCTGAACACGATTGGCGCGGCGCTTATCCGGGAAATTGAACCCGGTGAGATCGTGCGACTGGACGCCAATGGCGTGACCATCCTGCGTTTGGAACACCGCAAGCAACGCGCTCTGTGCAGTTTCGAGTACGTGTACTTCTCCCGCCCCGACTCCATCCTCGAGGGAAACGTGGTTCACGATGTCCGTCAGCGCATCGGGCGGCGCTTGGCGCAGGAAGCCCCGGTGGACGCCGATATCGTCGTCGCCGTCCCGGACAGCGCCACGCCGCACGGCATTGGGTACGCCTTGGAAAGCGGACTGCCGTACACTGAGGGCCTGATTAAGAACCGCTACATCGGGCGTACCTTCATCCAGCCCGATCAGTCCTTGCGCGAAGTCGGGATGCAACTGAAATACAACCCGCTCCGCGCTAACTTATCTGGGAAGCGCGTCGTGCTGATAGACGATAGCATCGTGCGCGGCACGACCTCGGGGCCGCTTGTGAAACTGCTGCGTGACGCCGGAGCCAAAGAGGTTCACCTGCGCGTCGCCTGCCCACCGATCCGTCACCCGTGTTTCATGGGTGTGGACATGGCCACGCGGGCGCAACTGATCGCGCACAACAAAACCCTTGAGGAAATTCGCCAGCACATCAACGCCGATAGCTTGGCGTACCTGACGGAAGAAGGGCTGCGCTCCGCGATTAGCAATTCGGACGATCCCTTAGAAGACACCGGACACTGTTACGCCTGCATGACCGGGAAGTACCCGTTGAAAATCCCAGCTTGGCTGTTCAGCGAGAACCGCGATAAGCATTTATTTGAAAGCAAATCGCTCGAGTCAGAGACTGTCTTGCAGGGACAGACCGCGTGAACGTGTTGATTGTCGGCGGCGGTGGCCGCGAACACGCGCTCGCTTGGGCGCTCAACGCCGCCAAACGCGTCTCCCGGCTGTTCGTCGCACCCGGCAACGCGGGCACGGCCCAGATCGCGCAAAACCTGCCGCTCGAGGTGGACGACCTGAAAGGGATCGTGCTGAGCTGCTTGGAGAACGACATCAAGTTCGTGGTCGTCGGACCGGAAGTGCCGCTGGCCTTGGGATTGGTGGACGCGCTCGGCAAGGTCGGCGTGCGCGCCTTCGGTCCGAGTGGCGCGGCGGCCCAACTCGAGGCCTCCAAAGCCTTCGCCAAACACGCGATGCAGGAGTTCAAGATTCCCACGGCCGACTTCGCGGAGTTCGACACCTTTGAGGCGGCAGAGATGTACCTGCGTTCCCGCCCCTTCCAGAGCGCCGGTTTCGTCGTCAAGGCGGACGGACTCGCGGCGGGCAAGGGCGTGACCGTCTGCGACACCCTAGAAGCAGCAGAATCAGCCCTCACAGCGTGTTTCTCCGGCGCGTTCGGTGCGGCTGGAACTCGAGTCGTCGTGGAAGAACGCCTTTCCGGGCAGGAACTGAGCGTGCTCGCGTTCTGCGACGGCAAGACGGTCAGACCGATGCTGCCCGCCCGAGATCACAAGCGGGCCCTGGACGGTGACCTCGGCGCGAACACGGGCGGCATGGGTGCGTTCGCGCCCGCGCCGGACATCACCCCGGAATTCCTAGCGGAGATCACCAAAACCGTCCTCGAGCCGGTTGTCGCGGGCATGGCAAAGCGCGGCACGCCGTACAAGGGCGTGCTGTACGCCGGTCTGATGCTAACAGAGCGCGGTATCAAAGTCATCGAGTTCAACTGCCGCTTCGGAGACCCCGAAGCCCAGGCGGTGCTGCCCCTGCTCGAGACTGATTTATTTGACGTGCTGGACGCCTGCGTCGCCGGAACCCTCGGTGCGTATGATTTGAGCTGGAAACCTGGATATTGCGCCACCATCGTGATCGCCTCGGGCGGCTACCCGGCTGCGTACGAGAATGGCAAAATGATTTCCGGTCTCGAGGAAGCGCCGAGCGGCGTGCTGGTATTCCACGCCGGAACCAAACTGACCGATGACGATCAGGTCGTCACCAATGGCGGACGCGTGCTGAACGTGACCGCCACCGGAGCGACATTAGAGGACGCGCTCGAGCGGGCGTACACGGGTGTCTCACGGATTGAATTTAATGGGATGCACTACCGCACGGATATTGGCAAGAGCACGCTGAATCCGGTGATCCCTATCGGGGCGCAGTCTGCTACACCCTCACAGGCGGACGCCTACGCCGACGCGGGCGTCAACATCGCCGAGGGTACCAGGGCTGTAGCGCTGATGAAAGACGCCGTGCGATCCACCTACGATGCTCGAGTCCTGGCAGGCGTCGGCGCGTTTGGTGGGATGCTGGATGTCTCAGGGTTGAAGAATCTCGAGCGTCCCGTCTTGGTCGCCAGCACCGATGGTGTGGGCACGAAAACGATGATTGCCGCACAGATGGATGATTGGTCGGGCATCGGTGCGGATATCGTTCATCACGGTATCAATGATGTTCTGGCGCAGGGCGCGAAACCCTTGTTCTTCATGGATTACGTGGCCGCCAGCACACTCAAAGCCGAATGGGTCGCGGCTGTGGTTTCTAGCATGGCTCGCGCTTGTCAGACAGCGGGCTGTGTATTGCTGGGCGGCGAGACCGCCGAGCTGCCCGGCGTCTACCGTGACGGTGAATCTGATGTGGTTGGCACGATGGTTGGTGTCGTGGACTTCGCCTCCGCGATCACCGGATCGAAGGTCGAGATTGGCGACGCCCTGATCGCTTTCCCCTCGAGCGGATTGCACACGAACGGCTACACGCTGGCTCGCAAAGCCTTGGCGGAACTGGATTGGGCGGAACCTCAGGCACAACTGAACGGCAAGAGCATTGGAGCCGCGCTGCTCGAGCCGCACAGAAGCTACCTCAATCATGTCCTCGAGTTGCAAACCGCTGACGTGGACGTGCGCGCATTGGCGCACATTACGGGTGGCGGGCTGTGGGACAACCTGCCGCGCGCCTTACCAGAAGGCGTGAGCGCCGCAATCAAACGTGGTTCGTGGACCGCGCCACCAATTTTTGAGTTCATCACGTCTCGAGCCGAGATCTCCGAACATGATGCTTTTCATGCGTTCAACATGGGTCTGGGGATGATCGCCGCGATTCCCGCCGCAGACGTGACCCGTGCCCTCGAGACCTTGCCGGGAGAGTGTTTTGTCATCGGAGAGATTCGCTCCCCTATGACCGACCGTGTGGTGCTGGAATGAAGGGGTCTCGAGGGTCGCAGGCTTCGTTCACGTGCTGTAGGGGCGAACCTCGTGTTCGCCCCTACGAAACACGTGTCATGCTGTCCGTAGGCTCGAGGGTCGCGTCGTGAGCATCACCTCGATTTCACCGATTGATGGGCGGTACGCTCGAGTCACCCAGCCCTTAGAGGGCGTGCTGTCCGAATTCGCGCTGATGAAATACCGCGTGCGCGTTGAACTCGAGTGGCTGCGGTTCTTGTGCGCGGCGAAGCTCGAGGGGATACGCAGGCTGACCGCCGATGAGGACGCGCTGCTCTCGAGCCTGATTTCAGGTTTTTCCGTGGCGGACGCCGAGCGCATCAAAGAGATCGAACGCACGACCCGTCACGATGTGAAAGCCGTGGAGTACTTCATCCGTGAATCCTTCCAAGCGAAAAGCCTATCGGATATCGGTGAGTTCGTGCATTTCGCGTGTACCTCGGAGGACATCAACAACCTTGCCTACGCGATGATGTTGCGCGACGCGATCCAAGATCACTGGTTGCCGCTTGCGACAAGAGTCGTCTCGAGCGTGCGCGACCTGGCAGTGACGCATAAGAGCGTGCCGATGATGGCGCGAACCCACGGACAACCCGCGTCACCGACGACCTTGGGGAAGGAACTCGCGGTGTTCGCGCATCGCTGGAACCGGCAACTCGAGGGGATAAAGCGCCTCGAGTACCTGGGAAAATTCGCGGGCGCGGTTTCAAACTTTAACGCGCACGTCAGCGCCTATCCAGATGCGAACTGGCCCGGGTTGGCGAAAGAGTTTGTGACGGGTTTGGGGTTGATGTACAACCCGCTGACGACGCAAATCGAATCGCACGATTCCATTGCCGAAGCCTTCCATGCCCTCTCGAGGTTCAACCAGATCTCATTGGGCTTCGCGCAGGACATCTGGCAGTACATCAGTTTGGGGTATTTCAAGCAGCGCACCGTCGCCGGTGAAATTGGCAGCAGCACGATGCCGCACAAGGTCAACCCGATTGACTTTGAAAACGCCGAAGCGAACTTTGGATTGGGGAACGCGGCGCTGAACCACCTCGCATCCAAACTTCAAGTCTCAAGGTTGCAACGGGATTTATCCGACTCGAGCGCCCTCAGAAACATCGGCGTCGGTATCGCGCACGGCATCATTGCATTGAACAGCCTGAGCGTTGGCATCAACAAGCTCGAGGTCAACCCGGCACGTATTTTGAGTGATTTGAAAGACGAATGGGCGCTACTGGCAGAACCAATTCAGACCGTCATGCGAAAGCACGGCATGACTGGCGGGTACGAACGCATGAAGGATTTGACAAGGGGGGAACGCGTTTCTGAAACCACGATGCGCGAATTCATCCAAAGCCTCGAGATTCCCCAACTCGATAAGACGCGACTGATGGCGCTGCGTCCAGAGATGTACACGGGTTTGGCAGCGGAACTCGTGGATGAACTGGTGAAGGGTTAGGAGTTGAGATGCGGAGTATTGCTTGGCAACCTAAGAACCTCAGCGGTTTCGAGTCCTTGCAGCTCGAGGAGTTGAAAGATGGTTTTTGCGCGGATTCCATCGTGCTTGGCGCAGAGAACGGCAAGAGTTTCCGTCTCCATTACAAAATCTACATCGACAAAAATTGGCAACCCGAATCACTTCGGATAGAAAGCGTCTCGAGTCATTCCGAGTACCAATTGCGTCGAAATGCCAACAATACTTGGAGCCGAGGTGATGTTCTTTTTGACGGTGACGAACGCGACTTTGCTGGTTGCACCGATCTCGACTTAAGCTGTACTCCTTTTACGAACACGCTCCCAATTCGGCGGTTGAATCTCGAGATTGGTCGAAGCGCCGAAATTCAAGTGTTGTACGTCAACTGTCCCGAAATCCGCTTTGAGACAACGAGACAACGTTACGAACGGCTCAGCGAACTCGAGTACCGTTTTACAAGCCTGGACGTTGATTTCACCGCCGTCATCACTGTGGACGCGGAGGGTTTCGTCACCGATTACCCAGGATTGTTTGAACGCAGGCATTCGTGAAACCCAGAGTCATCGTCTTTATCAGCGGCGGCGGCAGCAACTTGCAAGCGCTGATGGACGCGATGCGAACCGGAAATCTCGAGGCGGAAATCGTGCTGGTCGTCAGTAACCGCAAAGCCGCCTTCGGTCTCGAGCGGGCCAAGAACGCGGGCTTGGAAACGCTGTACTTTCCGCTCAAACCGTACAAAGACGCAGGGAAGTCTCGAGCGGAGTACGACGCTGACCTGGCTGAAGCGGTCTCGAGTTACACCCCGGATCTGATTGTGCTGGCGGGCTGGATGCACATTGATTCCGGAGCGCTCGTAAAGCGTTTTCCGGGTCGGATCATCAACTTGCACCCGGCACTGCCCGGTGAATTCCCCGGCGCACACGGCATCGAAGACGCGTTCGCCGCGTGGCAGCGCGGCGAGATCACCCGCTCCGGTTGCATGGTGCATCACGTCATCACGGAATTAGACGCGGGCGAGCCGATTGCGACTCGAGTCGTGGAGTTCATTGATGACGATACGCTCGAGACCTACGCGGAGCGATTGCATAGGGCTGAACATCAATTGATCGTCGAAGCCATAAAGATTGCGCTCGAGGAATTGAAGCAACTCACGTTCGTGTAGGGGCGAGGCTAGCCTCGCCCCTACGAGGTTGCCAGCCCAATCAAGGATGTCCCGCGAGGCATCCATTGGAGGAAGTCAGAATGCCAACGTACCGTGTCACCGTCTGGAACACCGAGAACTCCCGTCATCAACGCTTGTACTTCCTCGAGGGCGCAAACCTCCAGGGTGCGCAGATCGAAAGACTTTGTCTCGAGTTGCTGTGCGACCCCGTGACCGAAACGTTTTTCGTAGGGGTGAGGCTTGCCTCGCCACCCGCATCCTTCTTCGAGGTCACCTTCCTTCCTGGCGTGACCGATAGCGCGGCCGAAAGTCTCGTCCGAGCCGCCACCTTGCTGGAAATTCCGTTGGAGCGAGCCGCGACCGGCGATCGCCTCGAGTACGACGAAGCGCTGGGTCTCGAGACGCTGGATGGGTTGGCGCACGAACGCATCAACGAGGTGATTCAGCGCTTTAGTTTGAACGCGGAGATCGCGCCGCCGTTCGTGGAGCACAGCAACGCCTCGAGCGCCGAAGTGGAGATCATCAAGATTCGAGACGCAGATGACGCGCAGTTGCTCGAGATTTCCAAGGAGCGCCGTTTGGCGCTCGACTTGGCGGAGATGCGAGCGGTCAGCGCGTATTACCGGAGTGAAAACCGTGACGCCGCAGACGTAGAACTCGAGACCATCGCGCAAACTTGGTCGGAGCACTGCGTCCACAAGACCTTCCGCGCGCGGATTGAAGGCAGCGACGGCTCGAGTGTCAACGGCTTACTAAAAACGTATATCGCGGCGGCGACAAAGGAATTGAACAAGCCTTGGGTTCGCAGCGCGTTCGTGGACAACGCGGGCGTGATCGAGTTTGATGATGAATTCGATTTGGCGTTCAAAGTGGAAACGCACAACCACCCCTCGGCACTCGAGCCGTTCGGCGGGGCGAACACGGGCGTCGGCGGCGTGATCCGCGACGTGCTGGCAATGGGCGCACGACCGATTGCGAATACAGATATTTTGTGCTTCGGAGACCTCGAGCGCGAATCTGTGCCGGAGGGTGTGCTGCACCCGAAGCGAATCCAGGAGGGTGTCGTCAAGGGCATCGAGGATTACGGCAACAAAATGGGCATTCCGACCGTCAACGGGGCGATTTTTTATCACGACGGGTACACCGCGAATCCTCTGGTGTACTGCGGCTGCATCGGCGTGATGCCCGCGTCCACCGACAACGCCAAGCCGCTCGAGGCGAGAGCCGGTGATCTGATCGTCGCCATTGGCGGGCGCACCGGGCGCGATGGCTTGCGCGGCGCGACATTCTCCAGTTTGGAGATGGACACGAATACCTCTGAAATCGCGTCCTCGAGCGTGCAGATTGGGAATCCGATCACGGAGAAACAGGTGCAGGAAGTCATCTTGCAGGCTCGAGGGGAGAAGCTCTACAGCGCGATGACCGATTGCGGCGCGGGCGGTTTTAGCAGCGCGGTCGGGGAGATGGGAAAAAACTTGGGGGCGCACGTGAAGCTCGACTTGGCGCTGTTGAAATATCCCGGTTTGCGACCCTGGGAGATTTGGCTCAGCGAAGCGCAGGAACGCATGGTGCTGAGCGTACCGCCAGAGAACCTCGAGCGATTGCGAGCCGTGTGCGATGGACAAAACGTGGAACTCGTGAACCTTGGCGTGTTCACAGATACCAGGCGATTGGTCTTGACGATGCACGGGGAAACCGTCGGGGAACTCGACCTCGAGTTCTTGCACGAGGGCATTCCGCAACGCACGATGCGTGCCGACGTGCCTCCAAGAGTCGGGACGAATGCCGATCCCATCGCCACTCTCGAGGACCGAGATGTTGACCTCGAGCTGGATTTGTTGAACCTCTTGGCGCACCCAAACATTCGCAGCCGCGAAGAGGTAATTCGCGTCTTCGATCACGAGGTCAGGGGCGGCACGGCGGTGAAACCGCTCGTGGGCGCGGCAAATCATGGACCGTCTGACGCGGCGGTGCTGGTGCCGAATCCAGGCAAGTCCGTGCGGGGAATCGCGCTCTCCAACGGTCTCTGTCCGCAGTTCAGCGCGCAACCCTACGCGATGGCGTGGGCGGCGATTGATGAAGCGGTTCGTAATGCCGTTGCGGTCGGGGCTGACCCAGACCGGATTGCGATCCTGGACAATTTCTGCTGGGGCAACCCGACCATCCCGGATCGCTTGGGGACGCTACTCGAGGCATCACGCGGTTGTTACGATGCGGCGCTCGCCTACGGCACGCCGTTCGTCAGCGGTAAGGACAGCTTGTACAACGAGTACACCGACGAGGACGGCAACAAGCACGCGATTCCAGGCACGCTGCTCATCAGCGCCGTCGGCATCGTGCCGGATTTCCGGCACACGGTCACGATGGATTTCAAAAATGCGGGCAACCTGATTTACCTGCTCGGGGAGACGCGGGACGAACTCGGCTCGAGCCATTACGCCCTGATGCATGGACTTGGGGGTGGCGTCGTGCCGCAGCCCGTTCCTGATGCGCTCGAGCGTTACCGCAAGCTGCATAAAGCGATTCAAAACGGTTGGGTGCGGTCTTGTCACGATCTTTCCGAAGGCGGGTTCGCGGTTGCAGTCGCGGAGATGTGCATCGCAGGTCGCCTCGGGGCAACGATTTTATTGGAAAAGAAACTGATGTGGGATGACATCGAAGCCGAAGCGTTGCTGTTCAGCGAATCACTCTCGAGGTTCGTGCTCGAGGTGGAACCCGAACACACGGACGCCATCGAAGCGTTGTTTGGGGACGGAGTGTGCGATTGCATCGGCAGTGTCATGCAAACCCCCGATTTCCTGATCGAGTTCGTCGGCGCTCCAGTCATTCACACGGACATCGTGGCGCTCGAGCTGGCGTGGCGCGGTGAACTCGCGCCCGCGCCCGTCCCAAACATCGCGGCGAACACGGCAGGGCGAACACAAGGTTCGCCCCTACGAATTGGTTCGTTGCCTCGAGTCATGATTCTGCACGCGAACGGCTCCAACCGCGATCACGACGCGGCGCTCGCGGTGGAACTGGCAGGTGGTCAGCCGCAGATCGTGCATGTCAATGAACTGAAACGCAATCCCAACACGCTCGAGGACTACGCGATGCTGGTGATTCCTGGCGGCTTCAGTTACGGCGATGATCTCGGCGCGGGTGTGCTGTGGGCGCTGGATTTGCGTGAGAGATTCGGGGAGCAAATCACGAAATTCGTCTCGAGCGGGCGGCCTGTTCTGGGTATTTGCAACGGCTTTCAAACACTCGTCAAAGCGGACGTGCTGCCGGGCGGATTCACACCGCGTCGCACCACGCTGACCTACAACACGGGCGGTCATTTCGAGTGCCGCTGGGTCACGCTCGAGGCAAACAAAACCTCTCAAAGTCCGTGGCTAACGAGTCTGGAAGCAGGGCTGGATACGCCGATTGCCCACGGCGAGGGACGCTTCCAATGCGACGACGAAACCCTGGCGAGCCTCGAGGCGCAGAATATGGTGGCGCTTCGCTACAGCGGCGATTCGTACCCGTTCAACCCGAACGGCAGCACGGCCAGCATCGCGGGCATCACAAATGCGGCGGGTAACGTGCTGGGACTGATGCCGCACCCGGAGAATCACGTTTTCGACTGGCAGCACCCGCGCGTTCACCGAGGTGAACGCGGACGCAATGGTCTGACCCTATTCCAGAACGGCTTGAAAATCGCCGCCTCGAGCTAAGACCATCACCGTAGGGGCAAGGCTTGCCTCGCCCGCCCCGCCCCCAAGCCGCGAACCCCAGCGGAGACCATGCGTCTCGAGTAGGAGCCAGATGACCCACGAGGAATTACTCGCCGCCGTCCCAGACGCCCTCAGCGAAATTGATCTATCATCCCTCGGCGCGCAAACCTCGGGCAAGGTGCGTGAGATGGTGGCGCGTTCGGATGGCTCGAGGATTCTGGTGACAACGGATCGCGTGAGTGCGTTTGATGTCGTGCTGGGCGCGATTCCGTTCAAGGGTCAGGTCTTGAATCAACTCTCTGCGTGGTGGTTTGAACACACCAAAGACCTCGTAAAAAATCATGTGATCTCTGTCCCCGACGAAAACGTGACGATTGGACGCGAAGCCAAGCCGCTGCCGGTGGAAGTCGTCGTGCGCGGGTACATCACGGGCGTCACGAAGACGAGCCTGTGGACGATGTACGACGCGGGCGCTCGAGACGCGTATGGCGTGCGCTTGCCGGATGGGTTACGAAAGAACGACGCGCTACCGCAGACGATGGTCACGCCGACGACAAAAGCGGAGCAGGGCGGGCACGACGCGCCGATCACGGCGGCGGAAATCGTCTCGAGCGGCTTGGTCAGTGCAGAACTCTGGGCGAGGGTGGAACGTGCGGCGCTGGCGGTGTTCGCCAAAGGGCAAACCGTGGCAAAAAAAGCCGGGTTATTGCTCGTAGACACAAAGTACGAGTTTGGCACGATCGGCGGCGAGTTGGTGCTGATAGACGAGGTTCACACCCCCGACTCGAGCCGCCTTTGGGTCGCAGACAGTTACGAGCGCGACTCGAGCAATCCCGAATCGTTCGACAAAGAATTTTTGCGATTGTGGTTTGCCGCCAGAGGGTATAAAGGTGACGGCGTGCCGCCGCAAATGCCGCCCGAGTTCATCGCACAAGTCGCGGCGCGCTACATCGCAGCCTACGAGCGTTTGACAGGTCTCGAGTTTGTGCCGGGCAAGGTTCCTGCTGTCACTCGCATCCTCGAGCGTCTCAAACAACCGTAGGGGTTTGCCACGGCAAACCCACCCTTCCCGCTCGAGCTAAAAGCAGGCTCGAGGATATGTCACGCCCTCGAGCCTGAACCGTTCAAACCTCAACGCGCCTTGAGTTGCGTCCAAACCGCGTCGTACAAGCGCTGATTCGCGCCCATGTCCGCACCGTACTCGAGCGTGGCCAGGGTTTTGGCGCTGGGGTACACGGCTGGGTTTTGCAGGTCTTTCTTGTTGATGAAGGGTTTGGCGGCGTCCACGGGCGTAGCGTTTCGCATCGTGTTCGCGTTCTGCGCGGCGACCTTGGCGTCCAGCAGGTAATTGATGAAGGCGTAGGCGGTGTCGCTGTTTGGGCTGTCTTTTGGAATGGCCAGGTTGTCCAACCAGATTTCCGCGCCCTCTTTGGGGATGAAGTACCCGACGTTCGGGTTCTCGTCGGCCGCGCGAACCGCTTCGGAGTTGTACATCATGCCCATGACGATCTGCCCGGATAGGAGTTTCTGCTTGGCGTCGGGACTGCCGCCAAAGCCGACGCTGCGCCCCTTGGCGTCGCGCAGGACGTTCAGGGCAGCTTTCAGGTCGGCGGCGGTGCCGCTGTTGTAACTCTTGCCCAAGTATTTTAGCGCACCGCCAATCGTCGGTCGGGCGTCATCGAGGAACATGAAGTTGCCGGGTTGCTTGGACTTATCAAAGAAGAGCGCCCAGCTCGGATCAAAACCTTTCGGCAGCTTGTCCTTGCGGTAACCGATGCCGGTCGTGCCCCAGAAGTACGCGACGCTGTACTGGTTGCCAGGGTCAAAGTTGGGGCTTTTGAACTTCGCGCCCAGATTCTTCAGGTTCGGTAGCTTCCCAGGCTCGAGGGGCTTCAGGAGGTTCTGTTTGATCATCACTGGGACGATGTAACCGCTCGGGACGACGATATCGAATTGCTTCGTGCCGCCCTGTTGGAGTTTCGCCAGCATGTCCTCGTTGGATTCGTACAGGCTCTGATTGACTTTGACGGAGAATTTCTTCTCAAAATCCTTGACGATTTTTGGGTCCAGGTACTCGGACCAGATGAAGAGATTCATGGTTTTTTGTTGCGCCTGAGCGATTAAAGCCAGGCCGGACAGGGACAGCAACCCAACGATCAGTGCGCGTTTCATCGTGAACCTCCGCCCTCAAAGGTATGCCTTGAGGCTAAGCGCATTCTACGCGGGGAAGACGTGAAAATCCCCTCGAGTTGTAATGCTCGAGGGGACTGAGAGACAGGCTGGTTTGCCGCGCTAAACCTCGAGGTGCTAGGGTTTCAATGTTAAGATTTTGGATCTGAAAAACCCGTCTACCAAGGTTTTTGTCAGCCTCGAGCGAGCAATGCCAATCCCAGTTTTAACGCTGGTATCAACGCGCCTTGATCTTCGTCCACACGCTGTCGTACAGGTTGTTGTCTTTCCCCAAGTCCAGGTTGAACTCTAACTTCGCCATCGTGGCCGCGGGCGGGTAAATGCCGGGGTTTTTCAGGTCGCTAGCGGTAATGAAAGGTTTAGCGGCTTCGTTCGGGGTGGCGTAGCGGTTGTAATTGCTGAGCCGCGCCCCGACCTTCGGGCTGAGGATGAAGTTGATAAACTTGTGCGCCAAATCCGGGTTCGGAGCCTTGGCGGGGATGGCCATGTTGTCCACGAAGATCAGCCCGCCCTCGCGAGGGACGAAGAAACCGATCTTTGGGTCTTCGGCTTGCAACTTAATGCAGTCGCCGTTGTACGCCACGGCGTAATTGGCTTGACCCGCCGCAACCTTGTTGCGTCCGCCCACGCCGCCGTCAAACCCCAGGCTGCGACCCTTGGCGTCCACCATGAGCGTCAGCGCTTGCTTCAACTCCTCCGGGTTGACGGTGTTCAAGCTTTTCCCCAGGTACTTCAGCGGCGCGGCCATCATCTCGCGGCTCGAGTCCATCATGATGAACGGACCCTGCTGCTTTTTCTCGTCGAACAGTAAGCCCCAGGTCTGGTCCGGGTTAGGGATTTTGTTTTTGTTGTAGACAATTCCAACTGTGCCCCACTGGTAGGCGGCGCTGTACTGGTTGTTCGGGTCGTAGTTGGGATTGACGAATTTCTTGCTGAGGTTCTTGAGGTTCGGGATTTTCGTTTTTTGCAGGGGTTGCAGTAAGCCTTGCCGGGACAGCAGCGGAACCGCGTACTGACCGGGGATCACCACGTCGTAACCGCTACCGCCCGAGGCTTTCAGCTTGGCGATCAGGTCCTCGTTGGATTCGTAGAGGGAGACGAGCACAGTCGCGCCGAACTGCTTCTCGAAATCTTTCAGAATCTGAGGGTCCATGTATTCCGACCAGTTGAACAGGTTTAGGGTCGGTTTCTGGGCGACACTCGGCGTCACCCCTTGCGCCGCCAGGGCCAGCACCGCCGTCGCGCCCGCCACCGCGAACCAGAACTTCTTCGTCATCATCCACCCCTTTCGCATCCCATCGTGCTTCACAGGAGGGGACGCGTCAAGGGTGTGTCAGCTCAGGGTTTTCAAAAACGCTTTGACTCGAGTCTCCAAGCGGCGGGTTTCCAGCAGAAACGCATCGTGTCCGTGCGGGGAGTCCAGCTCCCAGTACTCTGCCTTCGGCGCGAGTTGAGTGATCTCCTGGACCTCACCGGGCAGGTAGAGCACGTCGCTCGAGATGCCGACGCACAGGACGGGTTGCGCGATCCGGCTCAGATCGTCCGGGCTGAGGTTGAAGCGGTCCAGCGCTCGTGAGATTTTCAGATAGCTGTTCGCGTCGAAGCGCTCTAAGAGCTTCTCGCCTTGGTGTTCCAGGTACGTTTGAATCGCGGGCTTGCTGGCGTCGGTCGGGGAGGGCTTGCGACCCTGCGTGAGTTGGAACGAGGCGGCGGAGCGGTAGGTGATCGTGGCGATCTCTCGCGCCAGCGCCAAACCGCCGGGTTGCACGCCGTAGCGCCCGGCGCGAAAGTTTGGGTCGCGCTCGATTGCGGCTCTGGAGAGGTGATAGAGCGCCAAGCCCCAGGCGCTGTGTCGCGGCGGCGCACCGATCACGACGCCCGCCGCGACCCGTTCCGGGTGCGCGTGCAAGAGTTGCAGCACCTGCATTCCGCCCATGCTGCCGCCGACCGCGAAGCGCAGGCGCGCTATCTGTAAATGCTCTAACAGCGCCATCTGCACGCGGATCATGTCGCCAACGGTGATCTCTGGAAAGTCGGGACCGTAATTGCGGTTCGTGGCGGCGTCCACGCTGGTCGGGCCGCTCGAGCCGTAACAACCCCCCAGGACATTGGCGCAGACGATGAAATCCTGCGCCGTGTCCAGCATCAGCCCGTCGCCCAAGGCCTCTGACCACCACGACGAGACGCTGGACGAGCCGGTCAGCGCGTGGCAGACCAGCACCGCGTTGTCGCGCGCGGCATTGAGCTTGCCGTAGGTGCTGTACGCGACGCGCACGGGGGAGAGCGTCCCGCCGAGTTCTAGCACCAGCGGTTCACGGCGAAACAGCGTCACGAACTTGACATCCCTGGAACTCGGGCGCGGCTCCGGGAACAGGACGCGGGCTTCGACCTCGCCGAGGGTTTCGGATTGGAAGTGATGTTCTGGGGTGAGCGCGGCCGTCATGCGGTTTCCTCGAGTTGAAGGCTGGTGTCTGTGAGAAGTCGTTGTCGGGCAGGGGAGGGCTGCGTTTCGGGCGGGGCGTGCTGAATCAGAATATCCTCGAGCTGACTCTGCCATTGCAGGTGTTGTATCGCGTCTCGCGTTAGGTCTAACTCGCGTTCCAGCCCCTCGAGATTCCAGTGCCAGCGCTGCCGGTCGTGTTCGCAAACGAATTGACCGCGTGGATGACGCCGCCGACCTAGACTGCCCGCCGGGTACTCGCGGTGTTCCATCGGAGCGCCGCAAACAGGACATCGCTGTGAATCTTCAGGCATGAACGTTTCAATCCGCCGCGACCGCGCCCTGACGCACCGCCTCGAGCGCCTGCGCGAAGTCTTCCACGATGTCGTCAATGTGTTCCAGCCCGACGCTGACGCGCACCATCCCCGCCGTGACGCCCGCGCTCGTTTGTTCTGTGTCGCTGAGTTGACTGTGCGTTGTGCTGGCGGGGTGAATCACCAGGGTGCGGACATCGCCGACGTTGGCCAGCAGGGACGAGAGTTTGACGCTGTTGACGAAGGCCTCACCCGCCGCTCGGCCGCCCTTCAGTTCAAACGTCAGCACGCCGCCCGCGCCGCGTGGCAGGTACTGCGCGGCCCGAGCGTGATGGGGGTGAGCTGGCAGATCGGGGTGCGTGACCAACTTGATTTCAGAGTGCTGGTCTAGCCACTGGGCCAGCTTCAACGTGTTCTGCACGTGGCGCTCTGCCCGTAGGGAAAGCGTCTCGAGACCTTGCAAGAAGTAAAACGCGTTCTGTGGCGAGAGCGCCGCGCCGAGGTCGCGCAAGCCTTCGACTCTGGCACGCACGGCCAGCGCGATATTGCCGAACGGTCCGGCGCTGCCGAAGACCTCCCAGAAGTTCAGGTCGTGATAGCTCGGGCTGGGCTGGGTGAACAGCGGGTAGCGTCCGTTGCCCCAATCGAATTTGCCGCTGTCCACCAGCAACCCGCCGATGCTCGTGCCGTGCCCGCCGATCCACTTTGTGGCGCTGTGAACCACGACATCCGCGCCGAAGTCAATCGGGCGAATCAAGTACCCGCCCATGCCGAAGGTGTTGTCCACGATGACGGCCACACCCTTCGCGTGGGCGGCGTCGGCGATTCCCTGAAAGTCCGGGATGTTGAGCGCCGGATTCCCGATCGTCTCGAAGTACACGGCTTTGGTTTGGTCATCAATCAAGGCCGCAAATTCCTCCGGGCGCTCCTCCGACGAGGTGAACTTGACGTTGATGCCCAGCCGGGGCAGCGTGACCTTAAAGAGATTGTAGGTACCACCGTACAGGTTCGGGCTAGAAACAATGTTGTCGCCCGCCTGTGCGATGGTCGTGAGCGCCGCGAATTCCGCCGCGTGCCCGGAAGCGAAGGCCACGGCGGCCGCGCCACCCTCGAGCGCCGCGATGCGTTGTTCCAACACGTCGGTCGTCGGGTTCATCAAACGCGTGTAAATGTTGCCGAACGCCTGCAACCCGAAAAGCTGGGCCGCGTGAGCCGCGTCCTTGAAGTTGTAGCTGGTGGTTTGATAGATCGGGACGGCTCTGGCTCCGGTCGTCGGATCGGGGGTTTGACCAGCGTGGATTTGCAAGGTTTCAAATTTGGGCATGGGACACACTCCTGGCTGCTGGCTTCTGGCTCGAGGATGGAGCTTTCTCGGGGCCTGGAAGCGGAGAGGGCTGTTTTGATGAACGATCACGAACGACGCTCGAGTCTCAGTTTTGGCGAAACGCTCATCGCTCAAAACCGCCGTTCTCTGCATTCGCTCCAAAGCCAGCCGCACTGGAATCACCAACACGCGAACAACCACCTAAAACCCCCTCTCTCTTTGGAGAAGGGGCGCGGTGTCATAGCGTGCGATTCCCTTCCCTTATCTGCCCGCGATGTGCATCGCGGCTGGAATTAGCACCAAATGGTTTTCGGAAGAGCGTTTTCCCCGAGCCGTCTTACAGCGCGAAGCCGCGAACCAGTTGGCCGCAGGGCATTCGCATCGTGTAGGTCGTCTCGAGCATCGGGTTCTTCCTCTACCAGGGTTGCTGCGGCGGTCTTCCCGTTGCCGGGCTTGTGAGCCAGTCTCTGCGCCGCTCTCGATAAGAGAAACCTAGTTGTCGTCCCGTAGGACAGCTCGGAGTGTACGGAGCGCTCCCGGACTTGTCAAGTCTAGCCTGGGTCTGGCTTTAGATCTGCCCTCGAGACAAGAGGAGAGCGACTCAGGCTTTCTGGTTGCGTTGCAAGACCTGACTGATGAAAACGCCGATGATCGTCACCAGAACAATGATCGTGCTGAGCGCGTTGATGTCCGGGGTGATGCCGCGCTTGACTGAGGCGTAAATCAGGATCGGTAGCGTCTGACTGGTCGGGCCAGAGGTGAAAAAGCTGATCACGAAATCGTCAATCGATAACGTGAATGCCAGCAGTGCGCCCGCCATGACCCCCGGCAGCATCAGCGGCAGCACCACGAAGCGCATCGTGGCGAGCGGCCCGGCGTACAGATCCCTGGCGGCTTCCTCGAGCGCGGGGTCGAGCGTGGCCAGGCGACTTCGCACCACGATGGCGACGAAGGCGATCTGGAAGGTCACGTGCGCGACGACCATCGCTGGCAAGCCGGGTTCAAAGACAGGGGAGAGCGTGCGGAGCACCTGATAGAGCAACAGCAGTGAAATGGCCATGACGATATCCGGCGTGACCACGGGAATGTACATCAGCCACGCGGTCAGCTTGGAACCGGGAAAGCGGTAGCGGTGCAAACCGTACCCCAGGAGCGCCCCGAGCAGTGTGGCGATCACGGTGCTGACAACCGCCAACACGAGGGTGTTCTGCGTGGCCTGTAAGAGCTGCGCCCCCTCGAGACCACCCTCAATGCGGTCATCCCCGAAGATCTTGGCGTACCACTTCCAGGTGAACCCCGCCCAGTCCAAGCGAAAGCGGCTGTTATTGAAACTGAAGACCGCCACCACCAGAATTGGTAGGTACAGAAAGACGAACGCCAGAAAGGCTGTCAGGCTGAGGCCAGCCGTGGCGCGGCGCACCTGAAAGCGGCGCAATCCGAAGTACCAGGCCGCGAACAATCCGGCCAGCACCAGCAGCGTCGCCCCCCAGAACTCGAGCAGTTGCCCGACCGTCACAGCTCACCTCGAGCAGTATCAGACTTGCCTCTCAAGCGAGAAATGGCTCCGCTCACAGCAGATCACGCATTCCCTGCTCGCCGACCCGACGCGAGTACAGGTAGAGCACCAAGAGCGTCAAGCCCATCACTAAAAAGCTGATCGCCGCGCCGAACGGGTAATCCCTGGACTGCCCGAACTGCTGCGCGATGGCGTTCCCGATCAGACTGGTTTTCGCGCCGCCCAAGAGGTCGGGGATCACGAACATCCCCAGCGCCGGAATCGCGGTCAGGATGATGCCCGCTACGAGGCCGGGCAGGGTTTGTGGAATCAGCACTCGGAAGAAGGCCTGGGTCTTGGTAGCGTACAGGTCTTGCGCCGCCTCTAATAAACTCCAGTCAATCCGTTCTACGGCGCTGTACAGCGGTAGGACAATAAACGGCAGGAAGACGTTGACCATGCCGACGTAGACCGCGAAATCGCTCGGGTAGAGGCCGTCGCCCGGCTTGGTGATCCCCAACGCGGCCGCGACCTGGGTGACGGGGCTGCTCGGGTTGAAGACGATCATGAAGGCGTAGGTGCGAATCACTAGGTTGACCCAGCTCGGGACGATCACGAAGATCATCAGGCGGTCCCTGGTTTGCGGTTCGTGCCCGGCAATAAAAAACGCTAGCGGGTAGGCGATCAGCACGCAGAACAGGGTCGTCACCAGTGACACGACGATTGTCCGCCCGACGATAATCAGATACGCCGCGTCGTAGCCCAGCACGTCCCAGCCCGCGAAGCGCACGTAATTGTCCAGATTGAGCGGCAGCACCGCGTTGCCCAGTTCGTCCCGCGTCAGAAACGAGTACGCCAGCAGAATCAGCATTGGCAGCACCAGAAACAGGAAAATCCACAGCACGCCCGGCCCGGCGGTGCTGGCGGCTCGAGACAGCAGTTGCGGGACGGTCAGGACCTCGCCGCCAACCGCTTCCAAACTGGATTTCTGCTTCACGGGTGCGCTCACGGGTTTACCTCGAGCGGCTGCGTCATGCGTTCCATGCTAGTGATCCTCCATCAGGGCTGACTCCAGCGCACTCGAGCCTTTCAGCACGACGATCAGATCCGGCGGCAGGTGGGCGTGCAGGGTGTCGCCGATGTTGTAATCGGTCTGGGTGACGCCGGTGTTCATAGTGTTGATTTCCAGTTCTGTGCCCGTTGAGGTTTTGGCGCGGTACGCCCCGGTGGCACCCTGGTAGATGTCGTCGGTGATCGTGACCTCCACGCAGTTAATGGGGTTTGGGTTTTTGTTGAGCTGAATTTTCTCGGGACGAATGCTCAGCACGACCTCTTTGCCCGTGGCTGGCAAATCGTCTCTGACCTCGAGTTCGCCCAGAACCGTTCTGACCTTGCCGGGCCCGCTGACGGTTCCCTCCAAAAGGTTGCTGCTGCCCAAGAATTTGGCGACGTAGGCGTTGGCGGGCCGCTCGTACATCTCCTGCACCCCGCCGAGTTGTTCGATCACGCCCTTGTTCATCACGGCCATGCGGTCCGACATCGTGAGCGCCTCCTCCTGATCGTGGGTCACGAAGATGAAGGTCAGGCCCAGCCGGGCTTGCAGCCGCATCAGTTCCACTTGCAAATTGACGCGCAATTTGCGGTCCAGGGCCGACAGCGGCTCGTCCAGCAATAGCACTTGCGGCTCGTTGACAATGGCCCGGGCCAAGGCCACACGCTGACGCTGGCCGCCGCTGAGTTGCGTCGGTTTACGGGCCGCGAACTGCCCGATCTCGACAGTCTCGAGGGCGCGACCGACGCGCTCTTTCAACGCTGTGGCGGGAACCTTTTTCATTCGCAAACCGAACGCTACGTTCTCAAAGACGCTCATGTGCGGGAACAGCGCGTAATTCTGAAAAACCGTGTTGACGCTCCGCTGGTTCGGCGGTAGTTTGCTGACCTCCTGACCGCGCAGAATGACCTCGCCGGAATCTTGGAACTCGAACCCGGCCAGAATTCGCAGCAAGGTCGTCTTGCCGCAGCCGGACGGCCCGAGCAGACTGAAGAACTCGCCCCGGCGAATCGAAAGGTCAATCCCTTTCAGCACCTCTACGTCACCGAAGGATTTGCGAATGTTCTTGAAGTGGACATCCACGCCCTCCTCGAGTTGACGCTTGCGACGCTCGCCAATGTTCAATTCGGTCATTCGCGGCATTCTAGCGTGCTGGGTGGGCGACGATGTCAAGCCGCTCGAGGTCGGGAATCTGGCGGGGCAACTGCAAAGTCGGGTTGACGACGCAACCAACACCCTGCCCAGATCATGACTTTGGGGTTGCATCGTGAAGCTGGTCGGACCTGGCAGCGTGATCGCGTCATTGATTGACCGGCCCGTACCCATTCTTCTACCATTGTGTGAATTTGCTCACTTCTTGAGCCAACTCGAGTATATTAAGTCACATGTGGGGCGTGAGATATCTAACAATCGTGTTGGCGCTCGTCGTGGCTGGCATTGCCCTGGCGGTCGGTGAGAATTTTGGCTGGTCGGATGCCGAACTGAACAGCCTGCGTTCTCTGTGGATCGGGTCCCTGCCCGCCGTGCCAAGGGACCCCAGCAATCGCGTGGCCGACGATCCTCGAGGCGTGAAGCTCGGGCACGTCCTGTTTTTTGATGCGCGCTTCAGCCTGGATGGAACCGTTTCCTGCGCCACCTGCCACCAGCCGCAACTCGGGTTCACCGACGGCAACACCCTGGCCGAGGGCATCGGGACCACCAAACGCAATGCGCCTAGCATCGTCGGGGCGGCTTACAGCACGCATCAGTTCTGGGATGGTCGGGCCGACAGTCTCTGGTCGCAAGCCCTGGGACCGATGGAATCGTCCGTGGAGCACGGAACCAACCGCATCTACGCGGCGAGTCTGATGACCCGTCAGCACCGCAAGGCCTACGAAGCCCTGTTCGGACCGATCCCCGAGGCGGTCGTGGCGCTCTCCAAGACGAAAATCAGCCCCGCCGCGATGTCAGATGCCAACGTGCAACGGCTCTGGGCCAGCCTGGGAACCGAGACTCAACTGGCGGTGGACGCCGTGTTCACCAACGCTGGCAAGGCCATCGCCGCCTACGAGCGGCAGCTCAAACCCGGATCGTCGCGCTTCGACGAGTACGCCCGTGCGATTCTGGACAACGGCGACTCGAGCGGATTGCTGTCCTTGAACGCCGACGAAACGGCCGGGCTGAAACTGTTCATGGGAAAGGCGGGCTGCGTCCAGTGCCACAGTGGGCCGCGCCTGACCGACGACGGCTTTCACAACACGGGTGTCCCCCAGGACGCCAGGCTGCCAGCCCCCGACGAGGGTCGCAGCCAGGGCCTCGAGCAGTGGTTGGAAAACGAGTTCAATTGCCTTTCCAAGTTCAGTGACGCCGCCACCCAGTGCCAGCCGAGCGAACTGAGCCGCCTCTCAGAACTGAAAGAGAAGGGGCTGGGAGCCTTCAAGACGCCCTCCCTGCGGAACTTGGCTCAGACCGCGCCGTACATGCACGCCGGTCAATTTGAAACCTTGCGTCAGGTCGTGGAGCATTACAACAAGGCTGCGCCCGGCCCGGTGGGAACCACCGAACTGAAGGCGTTGAACTTGACCCAGACGGAAATCTCGCAACTGGTATCGTTCTTGGAGACGCTGAAATCCGAAGCGAACGCTCCGCTCGAGTTACTGCGCGCCCCCAAACCCTGAAGAGGTTCATATGAAGAAACGCCTGATCGCCGTGGGCAGCCTCGCCCTCGCCCTGACGATGTATGCCATCGCGCAGCAAGCCCCCGTGACCGACCCAGACAATGGCAATCCCGACCTGAAGGGAGACCTAACCGTTTTCACTTGGGCGGAAAGCGCCTTTCAGCCTGCGATGGACGGATTCAAGAAGCTGTACCCAAACATCAGCGTCAAGTTCACCACGGTCGGGTACAGCGATGGGTATTCAAAGATCACAGCCGGATTCAAGGACAACGCCCCGGTCGGTGACGTGATCCAGATGGAATCCGAGTACATTGAACAGTACGCCGCGCAGTTCCCGAACGCCTTCACGGACCTGACCCCTTGGGCCGCCAAGTACGAACGCGATTTCGATCGCGCCAAATGGGCCCAAGCCACCGTCAAGGGCAAGCTCCTGGCGCTGCCAATGGACTCTGCGCCAGTCGGGTTTTGGTACCGGGCAGACATGTTTGAAAAAGCGGGCGTGCGCGCCGAGGACTTGGACACCTGGGATCAATTCATCAGCGCTGGGGCGCGGGTGGTGGCCGCCAACCCAGGCGTCAAACTCAGTTACATTGATCTCAACACCGAAACCCTGCTCCGCACGATCGTGCAGCAACAGGGTAGTTTTTACATCAGTACTGCAGGCGAGATCTCCGTCAACAACGCCCAGGTTCGCCAGGGATTGAAGGTCTTGAATCGCCTCTGGCAGGACCAGCTTCTACTGAGCGTCAACGGCGTTGGCGGCGTGGTCGGAGCCATGAAAGCGGGCAAGATTGCAGCCGTGATCCTGCCGATTTGGAATGTCACGCTTCTGAAGCAGTACATGCCGGAGCAGGCGGGCAAGTGGGGCGTCACGACCGTGCCCGCCCTCGGTCCGGGCGGTGGCCGCGCCGCCGCCATCGGTGGCTCCAATCTGGTCATCTCTAACGATTCACCCAACAAAGAAGCCGCCTGGGCCTTCACCGAGTATTTCGCCACTCGAGGCATCGCGCAGACATTCTCCAAAAGCGGTTTGTGGGCCTCCTACCTGCCGTTGATGCAGAAGAGCACGCTGGAACTCAGAGATCCCTTCTTCACCACGCCCGATGTCTACAAGCCGTTCACCGAAGTCTCCAAGCGGATGCGGGTCTTTCATTACTCGAGCGATTTCCTGAAAGCCAAGGCGGCCGTGGCGGCGGCTCAGAAAGCCGTGTTCAACGGGACGAGCGTTGACGCGGCCCTAACTAAGGCAACCACCGACCTGGCCGATCAGACCGGGCGACCGATCGCTCGCTGAACGGTTTCATCGGATTGACTCGAGGTTCCCTTGACCGGATGAACCTCGAATTTTTTTGATCGAGTTCGCCCACCAGAGATTCAGTTGGCGCTACCCCAACAACTTCGACGCCTGAACTCGAGTCTCGAACCGGGGCAGCGTCGTGTATAGCTCAGCACGCCAACCGGCGGCTTTGGCGGCGGACACGTTTTCGGGAGCGTCGTCCCAGAGAAGGATTTCATCGGCGGGCGTCATCAGTTGCGCCTGCACGCTCTGGTAGAACGCGGCGTCTGGTTTACGCGCACCCAGATCGCAGGAGGCGAACACGCCGTCCAGCGCCGCGCCCAGACCCATCTCATCCCGTAGGTACGCGGCCCGATTTCGCTCTTGGTTCGTCCCCAGATAACAACGAATCCCGGCCGCTCGGAAGTCCTGAATCCGTGACAGCAACCCGGTATCCACAAAGTGTTCGTGCTCGAGCCATTCGCGGAGGAACCGGTCTGGGCTGACCCGCACCCCCCAGCGCTTCAACAACGGCCGCAAGACCTCCTACAACTCCAGATGCCCGGTGGTACACGCTTTGAAATCACCTCCGATGAAGGCCATGAATTCGGCTCTGAGTACGCCGTAGCGCTTCTCGGCTGCGGTGACGAACCAGGTTTCGGGGCGGACTAAAACCCCGTCGGCATCGAAGATCATGGCAGAGATGGGAGCCACAGGGGACAAGTTTAACGCCGGGTTCTGGATGTTGTTCAGCTCACCCTCGAGACCGGTGCTGGACGCATACCCTGCCTGCGAACTCGAGCTATGGCCAGACTGGTGAGCGTACTTACTCGAGGAACTTGCGGTACGCGGTTCGTAACAGATCGTGGAAGTGATGCACGCCCTCCTCGCGTTGCACGCTGTAGCGCCCCGCGTGATAGACGCGCGACTGCAACCCGATCTGGACGTGCTGACAGATCTCTTCGTCCTCGCGCTGCACGGTCTCAGAGTACTCGAGGTCGGCCACGATGGTTCGCAGTGCCTCGGGTGACGTGATGTCGGTGTAAAAGTAATCGAAGATCACGTCGCAGGTGTCCACCCCGGTCGGGACGATCAGGTTGACTTGGAGGCGATCACCGACGATGTTCAGCATCATGTTCGGGAACACGAAATAGTAGAAGGCGCGGTCGGCCTTGCCATACATGGCGACCTCGGCGTCAGCCCGAAATGGGCTGTACTGTAACGAGTGGTGCGGGCTGACCTCGGTGCGGTACTGGGCGTAATCCAACACCTTGTTCAGCTCCGGGTGAACGATTGGCACGTGATAGCCTTCCAGGTAGTTGTCCACGTATGCCTTCCAGTTGCAGCGCGTCGGGTACACGATGCGGCAGTAAAACTGCAAGCTGGAGAGGTTGATCGGCGCGATCCGCTCCGCGATGCCCGCCACGGTCTCCTCGAGCGGCTCTGGGTTGGGGCTGAGGTTCATGAAAATCAAACCCTGCCAGATTTGGAGCTTCACCGGAACCAACCCGTAATCCGCCTTGTCGAACAGATCCACCCGGTCCCAGTGCGGCACGCCGCGCAGCATCCCGTCCAATGTGTACGTCCAACCGTGGTACTGGCACTGCAACATGCCGCGCTCGCAGTGACCGCTTTCCAGCGCCAGCGGCCCGGCGCGGTGACGGCAGACGTTGTAGAAGCCGCGAATAGTCCCGTCCTTGCCGCGCACCGCCACGACCGGATTGTTGGCGATGCTCGCTACCAGCACGTCGCTGGGGTTAGGCATTTGAGCCACATGCCCGACGTACTGCCAGTGCGAGGCGATCACAGCCTCGCGGTCAAACTCGTGAAAGGCGGGCGTCGTGTACCAGCTACTCGGAGCGGTCAAGGCGCGCTCTATCGGCTGCGTGGTGAGCGTATCGTCGTTCAGGTCAGGCAGGGTAGAGCGAGCGGGTGCGGTCAGCATAGGGGAATTGTACCGCCGTGGCATGGCATCGAAACAGCCCCGTGCGGGGCAGCACAGTCCTACACGCCGGTGCGGTCTGGCTCGAGCTAGCGAGGTCCGTCTCGAGCCAGAATAAGAGACGGTGAATTCAGGAGTCTTCAATGATTGCCAGACACACGTTGGCCTGGGACGCGCCCTCTTCGATGAACGCGGCGAAGACGGTGTCGTTCACCTGTGAGAACATGAAATACCGATACGCGAAACCGTCCGAACTGCGCCACGGCACGAACCAGGTGTACGTGAAAGACGGCACGGCCGCCTCGAGGCGCGCTCTGGTGGCGTCCGAACTCTCGGAGCGGTAACTGAAGATCCCCAGGCGGTAGCGGGGCGCGGAGTATTCCTGTTCTAAGCGGTCCAAGACCTTGGCGCAGGCCGGTGAAATCGCCTCGAGGCGCACCAAAGCGAGGCGGTTGGCCACGGTCTCGAGGACGAAGGTTGGCGCGGCGAACGCCCAGGACTGGCAGCAGATCAGCGCCCCAAGCAACAGCCTCTCGCGCAACCTTCGGACCAAACTCTGATGTCGCATCGCCCCATTTCAGGACACGGGTGATGGGTTCACCGCATCGCGCAGCACAAAGCGAAACCTTGCCCAGGGCTAGCTCGAGCGGTGGCAGTCAGATCCTAGCCAGCAGCTCCGCTTTCTTCGCTTCAAACTCGTCGCTCGAGAGCACGCCCGAATCGCGCAGTTCACCGAGGGCTTTGAGCTGCGTCAACGCGGGCGAACTTGTAGCGCCGGTCGCCGCATGGACGCCTGATGATGTGCCGGGAGCAGTTCCGGATGGCGGTCCACTTTCGCTGAGCTGCCCGAGCGCCTGATCCGTGACCGAGTTGTTCAGGTACATGTACGTCCCGGCCGTGGCGAGCGGCACGATCAGCAGCGTCAGCGGCCCGAGGAACAACCCGCCGATCACCAGCCCGATCACCCCCTGAAGACCGACGTTGTTCAAGAGCGCGTTCTTGGCGGGATTGATTTCGATCTGCGCCACCGTCTGACCCTCCGGCGTGGCCTCGAGCCTGACCTTCCCGTCCAGTCTGATCTTGAAAAAACTGGTCCAGATGGAACTGTGCTGGAGGGTGTACGCCAGAAAGTTCGGGGCATCTTGCGCAGTGATCTCGGCGTTGTTCTGCAACAGTGACTGCAAGATCCTGGCGTGGGCGGTGTGAATATCCGTGTTCAGCGCAATCGTTTTGTTGGCCATGCTGGCTGCTCCTCTGGGTGGTGCGGCTGGGAATTGCAGAGGTCTGCGTCAGACCTGTCTGCTGCTGCCAGTGTTGACCAGGAGGGCTTAGCTGGGACTTAGTGACGATTTCAAACGATGCGCGGCTCGAGGATTCTGCACCCTCGAGCCATTCAAACTTATTGATAACGGCATGATTCGGCTAACCCACGTTTGCGTCATAGACGCACTCTATTGACTTCAAACGTTAACCAGACCACGCCGAACTCAGTAGCGCCGCTTGGATTTCGCACGAGGCTTTTCGTCCAAGGCCATTGGCGTGCCATTCAGCATCGGTGCTGGGTGTTCGCGCTCTTCCTGCGCTTCGTCCATCATCGTCTCGAGGCGGTTCTTGGCGTTCTCCATGCCGTTGGTCGCATCTTGCCAGAGGTCGCTCTGCTGCTGAAGCGACTCCTTCAACCGCCCGCCGACCTCGAGCGCTCGGCTGGCTTGCGCGGGATCGCCACGCAGTTGCAGGTACTCGGCGCGAAGGTCATCTATGCGTGGATTGAGTTTCTTGGCACTCTCAGTGAACTTCCGGGCTTCCGCCTCGAGCTTTGAGATGGCGGGTCCGCCGTCCAGTTGCAGGTTCAGGTGCCACTGGCGCTGTCGGAGCGTTTTAAACTCCGACTTGTTGAACTCGTAGTCGGTTTGATCCGATTTGATGTTGCCGCTCCACTCAGCAATATCAGCTCCGAGCGCTTTGAGCGGTCCGGTCTCCGGCGCTGGCGTCTTACCGCCCTTGTTCGTGGCGGCCTCGGGTTTGGGTGCGTCCGCCTCGATCATGGATTCACCCGCTTGGACCCGCAACCCGTTCAGCGTCTCGAGGTACCCGTCCAGGCGTGCCACCTGGGTTTCGCGCAGTTCGTCCGGCAGATCGGTGTAGCGCTTGACATCGGCGATTTCGTTGCGTTGCCGCCGCACCTCGTCTAGTAGTGGCGCGATCTCACCGTGCAGGACGCCGGAAGCGGTGGGGTTCGCGGCGATCAGCGACTGGTATTTCTTGATCTTCCCCTCCAACTCCAACCGAGCGCCCATGCCCTGAAAGTTGCGGTCGCCGGGCAGGCTCAGGTCGTAACTGAGATTCCCGTTCTTGTTGCGTTTCAGCGATTCGTAATCGCCAGCGAACGACCAGGGGTTCGCGTAACCGCCGGTCAGCACCTCGCGCACCTGCTTGATCGCTTTGCCATCGAAGCCGTCATCGGCGACAAACCTGGCCAGGGCCCGCTTCTTGTCGTCACTCGTCTTGGCGGCTCCCAACTGCTGCCGCAACTCGTTGCGGGCATCGGCACCGCTGAACAAATCGGTATGACGCACCTGTTCCGAACCGACCTCAGCTATGAACTGATTCACCATCTCGTCGGTGATCTCCACCTCGACCCCCCACTTACCGGAGGATTTGGCCCCCTCGGAGCTGCGATAGGCGGAGCTGGTCAGGGCCGCCAGATGGCGGACGCTGTCCGCGCCGCTGCTCGAGTCCACCGAGCCGGACAGCGCGTAATGGCTGTCGCGGTCGTTGCGTTCCGTGGCATCGAATTGCACGCCCACATTGTCGTGCGTCTTGTCAAAAAACGGCAGGCTGGTGCTGATCTGCTGGGAGGATTTTCCGGTGTAGCGCTCCAACTTGCCCGCCTCGTCCTGCGTGACCGCCTCCTCGACTCGGCTGGTGCGGTCATTGCTGTGCCAGGGCAGGTTGACCGTGACCCCGGAATCTTCCCCCTTGGTTTCAGTGCTCGAGACGACCTGGGTTCCTCGGCTGGGAATCTGGCTCGGGTCGTTGTTATAGGCGTTGAACGCGGCCTGCCCGTCCGGGGTGGCCAGATCAAATCTGAGCCTGCGGCTCGAGGCGCTGTCATAGCCGCTGTGGGCGGTCGCTCCAGAACCGAGCGTGCCCAGGCTGCCGCTGACGCCACTGTTGCTGCCGGAAGCGTCGGTGATCTCGAAAATGTTGGCGCTGACCCGATGGACGCTCAGGCTGCTCGAGCTACCGTGTTTTCCGCCGACGCCGATGTTGCCGCCGCCCGCCAAGCTGACCCCGCCCGAGACGGACGCGTCCAGGCCGTGGCTGTGGCCCTGGGATTCGCCGATTCCCAGATTCATGGCCTCCTGGGCGGTGTTCGGGGCGCGACCCGGCAGTCGGGCGGCCGCATCCTTTTGGAACGCAGTCGCTTCGTCCTTCGTCTTGAAGCGGCGCGTGCCGAACTCGGTGTCGTTGTAGGTCGCGCCGCCGCCAACCTTGACCGGTCCCTTAGAGCCTCCCGCCTTGCCACCCGCCGACAGCTTGCGCGACCACTCCACGACCCAACCGTCGCCTTGCTGGACGGGTTCACCGGACTCGACGCTGTACCCGGCGTGAACCGAGACCGACTTGTTGTTGCGACTGACGCCCGCGCCCATCTGGAGGTTGTTGAGATTGCCGCTCGAGTCCAAACCGGCTTTGGCAGTCACGTTGGCAGCCGTTTTATTGCCGCCCGCATCGGTGTTCGACACGCTGTACCCAAGACCGTCCCGACCGATGCTGGCGCTTTTGGAACTGCTTTCGGTTTGCTTCTGGCCGTTCGCGTCGGTCGTCGTCTGGCTGCGTTCCCTGGCGTGGGTCAGATTGCCGCCCGAGTACGAGGTGCTCGAGCCATTCGTGAATTTCTGCCCGTCTATCTCGGTCGTTTGGCTCTGGCTGCGCCCGGCGGTCAAGCCATCTTTCCCCCAACCGAGACTGGTGGATTTCTTCTCGCCCTCCACGGTCCCCAATTCCACGTCCTTGATGCGCGATTCGTTACTTCTGGAGAAACTCGCCCCGTCCGACCCCAGGGACGCCTTGGTGCTGCTGGAAAGCTGATGGTCGTCGTCCAGTTTGAAACTCCGCCCGCCCGAGTACGAGGCGTTCCACTTGCCATCGTCGAAGCTCGCGCCGCTGGATCTGGAGGTCGTCACGGTGTCCCGCGTGCTCACAGCCGAGGATTCCAGCCCAAAGCCGGTTTTGGAAAGGCTGATTTTCTCATTGCGCGAATCGGCGAGCTTCGTACCATCGTCCGCCAGCGACCGCCCGCCGGAACCCCAGCCCCAGCCCAGCTTGCCGTCCTTCAAGCTCAACTCGTGTTCCGACTCGAGCGCGTGATCCTTGTCGGCTTCAACGACCCGTTTCTGACCCAGATTGAAGCCGAAGCCGTTGAAAAGACTGACATCGGCGTGCTGCTGCCGCGTCGTGGTTCCGTCAGTGGAGACTCCGTTCAAGCCCTTGCCGGATAGGCCCCAAGCCCAGTTTGGGTTGAAGGCGTTCATCCAGGGCAGATTCCCGGCCACCAGCGCAGCCTTGGACGCTTCGGATTCCGGTTCCGAGGCGGGCTGACGCGCGATGATGCCCTCACTGACCGGAGCTGAACTGACTCGCACCGAACTGAGTTGCGCCGAACTGAGTTGCGCTGTGCCGCCCGCCATGATCTGTGCGGCAACCGCACTCGCCTCGAGTTCGCTGGATTCCTGCGGCCCGGCGATCCGAGCGGTTGCCGCACTCGAAGGGTTCCCCTGCTGAATCGTGTGCGTCAACTCGTGCGCGATCAGACCCAGACCGCTTGGGGTTTCCGGCCGGTACGCCCCGGCGCTGAAAAACATGTCCTGCCCGTGGGTGAAGGCTCGAGCCTCCAGGGATTGCGCCAGATCGTGCGCGTGAGTATCGGCGTAGACCCGCACCTGACCGAAATCGTGATTGAACCGAGGCTCCAACAGGTCACGGACCCCCGTCTCGAGCGGCTGTCCGTTGCCAACGCGGTCAGGCGGCAGTTCTGAAGACGTTCTTCGCTGCCTGCTACGCTCCACGGGTTACCCCTGCGTGACCTAAGAAATCTTCGGTGCGGGCTAGAGAAGTGACACACTGAACGCTTCGCCAGTGCATGTCTGCCATTTCACGCCTACCACTGACCCGTCTCGAGCCGTCCCAATCCATCAGTTAGAAAGCTTCCAGGACCAGCCCGCCGCCGTTCCCAGCGATGATCCGGGCGGATTTCCGGCCAGATCCGTGAACGCGCCGACAACGACCTCCATCGCGCCCGTCCCGGCGAGCGGCTCGGCTGGGGTGATCGTCAATGTCCGGGCGTCACCGGAAAGCGAAACGGTGCGTGCCAATGCTACCCCGTTCTTTTTCAGCACCAGATCCTTCAAGCTGGGAAGGGCAACTGCTTCGTTGAACGACACGCTGATCGTGGCGCTGGCGGTGGCACTGCCGCCCGTCGGTGGTTTCCTCGAGTCCTGAATCAGAATCGGCGGTGTGCGATCCACACTCACCACCACGGTTTGGCTTTCAAAACTGGTCGCGCCGCGCCAGGCTCGAGCCTTCAATTCGTGCAGACCCTCGGGGACACCGGTCGTGTTCCAGGTGTAGGTCAGTGAGGCGGGGATGGTCTCGAGTGGCGCGCTGTCTTTCAGGAGTTGCACACTGTCAGCCACACCGCCCGTAACGCTCACGCTGACATTCACGGACGCGTTCGTGTAAGAGATTCCCGCTGGGCTGACAAGACGCACCTCGAGCGGGGCCGGGGGTGGCGCTGGCGGCGGCGGCGCTGGCGGCGGGGTGACAACCGGTGGTGGTGGTGGCGGAGCCGGGGGCGGTGTCGGCTCGGGCGCGGTGGTGCAAGCCGCTAAGGAACTCGCCAGGACAACCGCCAAGACAATCAGTGCCGCCATCAACGAAGTCTTCTTCACGAGCATCCTTTCGCCCGCTCGAGACCAGTCAAAATCTGGTTCAGAACCCGCTGCGGACTATCGTGACTGAGGCTAGACCTCGAGCGTTCCCAAATCGTTCCCAATAGAAAAACCACGCTGCTTCATGCTCGAGGGGGGCTAGTTCGACCCGTCGTGTCCTACTGAGTTCGGCATGGTCAGCTTACCGTTTTGAGGCAATAGAATGCGTCTGTGACGCAAATGTAGGCTGGCCGAAGCGTGCCTTTATCAGTAACGATCAGCCTTAGCAGTCGTCTCGAGAGCGATCGTTTCTGACCTCGAGCCGCATCGCTCGGATATCAGGAGCCTGATTATTCGAGTTCGTCCACGTCGTGAATCAGGCGCACGTCGGCATCGTCCTGGGGCGCGTGATGACGGGCTACGATCTCCGCCACCCGAGCCTCGCCGCCCGCGTCTAAGATCAGCGCCGCGCCAAGAACCGGATGGAGAAAACGAATCTGGGAGGCAGTGAAGCCTCGCGTGCGCCAGTTCTCGGGGAGTTTGAAATCCTGTCCCGAGTCCAGGATGACGCGATTGTTCAACCCCACTAGAATGCGTTCCAGCCAGACGTACCGCCGCAACAGCTTGCCGCAATCGTGCAGCAGCGCCGCCCGCACCAGCACCGTCGAAGCCTTCGGATGCAATTCCAGTAGGCGCTTCGTGACTCGAGTCGCGTGTTCGCGGTCCCTCGGGTCCATGCGGGCGTAGACGCTGAACTCGGCCTCTGGCAGCCGTGTCCTGGCGAAACGGTCGTCGGGACGCGCGAAGGCTGGGCTGACCGCCCGCAGCAAACGATTCAGCCGCGCTGCGACATTCCCGGTCCTCAAAAGTCGGCTCGAGACGGCCACGGTTGAAGTCTACCGCCCGCAGAGGCCGCTCCCCAAGACTCTGGGGCGCACCCTGAGCTGTGACACAACTCCCTTTTTTGCGTTCGACTCGAGCACGAACCCGCTGGCTTGCCTTATACTCATCGCATCGGAGGTTACACATGCCTACTCGAACGCTGGGGATGATCCTCGCTGGCGGACAGGGTTCTCGTCTCGCGCCGCTCACGTCCAAGCGCAGCAAACCCGCTGTGCCTTTCGGCAGCAAGTACCGAATTATTGATTTTGCGATCAACAACTTCATCAACTCAGGGATTTACAGCATTTACGTCTTGACGCAATTCAAGGCGCAAAGCCTGACCGAACACATCCAGCGCGGCTGGCGCTTTGGCTCGTTCCTGAACGATTATTTCATCATGCTCGTCCCAGCCCAACAGTACCGCTTCGAGGAACTGGGAGCCGTTTGGTACCGAGGCACGGCCGACGCCGTTTACCAGAACATGCACCTGATAGATAACTACGAAGCCGATTGCGTCGCCATCTTCAGCGGCGATCACATTTACAAGATGAACATGGACCACATGCTGCAAGCTCATCTGGACACGCGGGCCGACATCACGATCGCTGCCTATCCCGTGCCGGTCCACGAAGCCTCGAGGTTCGGGGTCTTGCAGGTGGATAACCGCAGCCGGATCACGCAGTTTCAGGAAAAGCCGAAAGACCCCAGCACCATGCCCGACCGGAGCGATATGGCGCTGGCTAGCATGGGCAATTACATCTTCAGCCGCAAAGCGTTGGATGAACTCCTGGAGCTGGACGGACGTGACGAATCCTCGAGCCACGACTTCGGCAAGGACGTGCTGCCCAGAGCGCTCAAGGACGGCTATCACCTGAACGCGTACGACTTTCACAAAAATCCGATCCCCGGTGCGGACCGCGCTAACACCTACTGGCGCGATGTCGGCACGATAGACGCCTACCACGAGGCCAATATGGACCTGGTCAGCGTCAACCCAGAGTTTGACCTGTACAATCCCGCCTGGCCGCTTCGCACTGTTAACGCCGACAGCCCACCCGCCAAATTCGTTCACGAATCCGGCGACCGCACCGGACGTGCCCTGAACAGCCTGCTCGCGGGCGGCGTGATCGTCTCCGGGGCGACGGTGCGCGACAGCATCCTGTTCCGCCGCGCCCGCGTCAACAGTTACAGCGACGTGAAACGCAGCATCCTGTTCGACGAGGTGGAAATCGGACGGCACTGCCAGATTCAGAACGTCATCATTGACAAGGACGTGCGCGTGCCCGCCGGAACCAAGATCGGGTACGACCTGGAAGAGGATCGCGCTCGAGGCTTCAAAATCAGCGAGAGCGGCATCGTGGTCGTGCCAAAGGGCTACCGCTTCGATTGACCCGCAGCCTGAACTCGTCCTGCTCGAGATGTCCTATCCGCCTCGAGCCAGTTGCGTTGCTTCTACTCATGGCAATATAACTGTGCGCTATTGATTCGCGTCGCCCGCGCTGAAGGCTGTCCCATGTCCGACACAGGGTTTTGGTTCGCCCTTTGTGAAGCTAAGCACGTGCGGATCAGTAGGTTAGACCTTAAAGTCCAGACACGTTTCTACGGGCCGCCCGAACGTGATAGATTTCCGCAATGCCAAAACTGTCCTGCCTGGTCCTCGGATTGGTGTTGCTGCTACCCACGGGTCAGGCTCGAGGAACGGCTGAATCTCAGGTCATGGCACTCATCAACAACGCCAGGGTGAGCGGCGCGAGTTGTCGTGGTGGCGGTGGAGTGGCACTCGGACGCCTGACCTACAACGCCACGCTGTCACGGGTCGCCGAGGGACACGCTCGCAACATGGGATCGCGCGGCTTCGTCTCGCATTACTTCCAGGGCATCGGACCCCGGACTCGAGTGGCGCGGGCTGGGTATCGCTTTACTCGCATGTCAGAAATCATCTTCATGGGCGGCGGCAACCCGGCCCGGGCGCTGTCGTGGTGGCAGAACTCGCGGGTTCACTGCCAGGCGATGATGAACCGCTTTTACACCCAGGCTGGCGCGGGCTATTACAACGGCGCGTGGGTGGTCGTCATGGCCCTGCCCAGACGATAGCGTCGCCAGACGTTACACTGCTGCGAATTCAAGCCCATCTCGAGAGATCAACCCGCTCGAGACAGTCATGTTTGAGATCGGCAAGCTCGAGAGTTCTCTTCAGCCCGAAACAGGTGTCTATTTCACATGCAAGAATCCCACGGTCGCATCCCCCCCAACAATCTGGACGCCGAAGCCTCGGTGCTGGGCAGCATCCTCTTGGACAACGAAGCCTTCCATAGCTTGGAGGGCACGCTCACGGCTGACATGTTCTACAAGGAAGCCAATCGCAAGATTTACGGCGCGATGGAAAGCCTGATCCAAAAGGGCAGCCCGGTGGACTCGGTGACGATCGTCGAAGAACTACGCACTCGAGGTCAACTGGACGAGGTCGGCGGCGTGGCGTACCTGGTCGGCCTGTCGGATATCGTACCGACGAGCGTGTATGCCAAGTTCTACGCGGGGATCGTGCAGGAAAAGTCAGAGCTGCGCGGGTTGATTAGCGCCTCGTCCAAAATTATGCAGCTCGCCTACGACGAGGCCATGCCGGTCACAGATTTAAAGGACCGGGCGGAGAAGCTGATTTTTGAAATTGCCCAGCGCAAATCCCAACAGAGCTTTCTGGGCATGAACCAGCTCGTCAACGAGACGTTTGAATATATTTCCGCCCTCACCACCAACCCTGGTTTCACGACCGGCGTGCCAACCGGGTTCCGTGACTTGGACGAGATGACGACCGGGTTGCAGCCGGGATCGCTGAACGTGATCGCTGCTAGGCCCAGCATGGGCAAGTGCCTGACGGCAGACACGCTGATTGATGTGCCGGAGACGGGCGAACGTATCACGCTCAAAGAGGCGGTGCGGCGCGAGCTGAAGTGTATTTACGGTGTGGCGAGTAACGGCAAGCTGCGACCCGCCAGGGTCAGCGCTTGGATTGACTCGGGCGTCAAACCTGTCTGGCGGGTCACGACCCGCTTGGGGCGCAACGTCGAAACCACCGGGCATCACCCATTCCTGACGCCATTCGGCTGGCAGCCGTTGCACGATTTGAAGCCCGGCAATCATATAGCAGTCCCCAGAGTCCACCCAACGTTTGGAAACGACTCAGAGACCCCGCTCGAGCTAACCAGGTTGATGGCGTACCTGATTGCTGAGGGCGGTTTGACCCAATTCTCACCCCGCTGGACAAATACAGACCCGGAGATCATCAGCGATTTCAGGACAACCTTAAACGCATACTTCCCCGAAGTGACCATGCACCAAGACGGAATTGACTATCGAATCTCGAGGGTTGGGCGCGGTGGGCACACCCAAAATCCACTGACCGAATGGCTGCGCGACCTCGAGCTATGGGGCAAGAGCGCCCTTCAAAAGCAGTTCCCGAGTTGCGTGTGGCGGTTCGACGAGCGCCGATTGAGCGAATTCATCCGGGCACTGTTCTCCTGCAACGGTTCGATTTACGCGTTGCAACAACGAGCGCGGATCGAGTTCACGGTCGCCTCTGAATTGCTGGCTCGAGACGTACAACACGCCCTGACCCGCTTCGGGATCGTCGCCAAGTTCTGGCAGAAAACCGAGCGCTCTTGGCGCGTGGAAATCACCGACTCGGATAGCTTGCGGGTGTATCAGAACCGAATTGGTTGGATCGGTGAGAAATCGCGGCGTGAGTTTCCCATCTCTGACGCGGGTCGCAGCAACGCTGGCCACGTCCCGAAAACCGTTTGGTCACTCGTCAAAGCTGCTGCCTCGAGCCGAGGTTGGAGTCTCAGTGAATTGGCGTGGCGATCAGGCGATGTGATGTATCAAGGTTTCAATGCTCGCACGAATCGCGGCATCTCTCGCAGACGGCTGCAACGCCTCGCGGCAACGCTCAAAGATAAGCACCTAGCGATGCTGGCACACCTGGACCTGTACTGGGATACGATTGTCAGCGTCGAAGCCCTAGGCGAACGACAGGTCTACGATCTGACTGTGCCGGACGGACATAACTTCATCGCGCAGGACGTGGTGGTTCATAACACCGCGTTCGCTCTTTCTATCGCGCAGAACATTGCGATTCGCCAGAACAAAACGGTGGCCGTCTTCAGTCTCGAGATGCCCGCCGCGCAGCTTGTCCTGCGAATGCTCTGCTCCGAGGCCAGGGTGGATATGAACCGTGTCCGCCAAGGCGCGTTGAACGACCGCGATTTCGAGCGACTGGTGAACGCCGCCGGGAAACTCTCCGAGGCCCCGATTTTCATTGATGATGTCAGCGAACTCAACATCGCCGACCTGCGCAGCAAATCGCGGCGTCTGATGGCGGAACGCGACCTGTCACTGATCGTGATTGATTATATGCAGCTCATGAGCGGTACCGGAACCAGCCGGGGCGGCGGCGAGAACCGACAGCAGGAAATCAGTACGATCTCGAGAGGCTTGAAGTCTCTGGCGAGAGAGTTGAATATTCCGGTGGTTGTGCTCTCGCAGCTTTCCCGGCAGGTGGAGGCGCGCCCGAACCACCGCCCGATGCTGTCTGATTTGCGTGAATCTGGCGCGATCGAACAGGACGCAGATTTGGTCGCGTTCATCTACCGCGACGAGTACTACGACAAGAACTCGGAAAAGCAGGGCATTGCGGAGATCATCATCGGCAAGCAACGAAACGGGCCGGTCGGCACGGCGGAATTGCAATTCCATAGCCAGCACGTGCGGTTCAACGACCTCGCCAGGGATGGGGCCTGAGCTAAAACGGACGGTCTCGAGCCTTTTCTGTGATTCTGTAGCGGCGAACGGCGGTTGGCCCGCCACTCGAGCCAGCCGCCCTGCCAAAATCTCGAGACTTATGATTCGTACTCCAATCAATCTCGAGTTGGCGTGGCGAAGGCTGAAACGCTAGCATTGCTTTAGATGCGGGTCGTATCGGAGGCACGGCGATGAAATGGGGCGTTGTTCCCAGTCTGCTGATTGTGACGCTGGTGGGTTTCCTGGGCGTGTGGCTGTTCGGACTGCCGCCTCGAGACACCCGTCCAGATCAGATGAACTTGGAGCCGCAACCCTGGTCCGATCCGCGCACCTGGGGCGGCAGCGTCCCGCTTCCAAACGCGGACGTGACCGTCGCAGCCGGAAAGCGCGTCGTGCTGGACCGCGATGTGATCGTGAAAACCTTGACGGTCCTGGGGACGCTCGAGTTTGCCCGAAAGGATTTGCAGTTGAGGGCGGGCTGGATCATGGTCATGGATGGAGGACGGTTCGTGATCGGTACACCACCCGCGCCGTTCACGCAGCGCGCCACGGTCACGCTGACCGGCGCGGACAGCGGCGAAAACATCATGGAGATGGGCACGAAATTCCTCGGCGCGATGAGCGGTGGGAGCTTGGAGCTGTTCGGCGAACCGCGTGTCTCGTGGACGCATCTGGCGCGAACGGCGCTCCCAGGCGAGACGCGCTTAAAGCTCGACGGGACGCCGCAATGGCGACCTGGGGACCGACTGATCTTGACCAGTTCAAATTTAGACATGCGTCAGGCGGAAACCTTGACGGTAACCGGCGTTGTCGCTCGTGGCGTGACGGTCACGCCACCGTTGAAGTTCCGGCATTCCGGGCGGCTCGAGCGAATCGGTGGGTTCACCGTGGACGGCCGGGCAGAGGTCGCGCTGTTGAATCGCAACCTCAAGATTCAGGGCGATCCTGCCTCGGATCGTGACGGGTTCGGCGGGCAGATCATGGTCATGGACCGTGGCACGCGGGCGCGGCTCAGCAATATTGAATTGGAACGGATGGGTCAGACGGGCAAGCTGAAACGCTACGCCCTGCACTTTCATCAGACCTTCGACGATGGGGCGAACAGCTTTATCAGAGACTCGAGCTTGCACCGAAATTTTAATCGTTGCATCGTGATTCACGGCGTTAACCACCTTCTGGTGGAAGGCAACACCTGCGTGGATACGCTCGGTCACGCGTTCTTTTTGGAGGATGGCGCGGAGGTCGAAAACCGCCTAATTGGAAACCTGGGAGCGCTGACTCGAGCGCCGAAACCGGAATTGGCGGTCAACCCGTCGGACGTGGAAGCATCCACGTTCTGGATCACCAACCCACGCAACACGATTCGCGCTAACGTCTCGGCGGGCGCGGACGGGTACGGATTCTGGTTCGCGCTGCCCACCAGCCGCATCGGGGTGACGGGTCGAATCGCGCCGGAGGAATATAAGCGCCTGCCGTTCAGTCAGGAATGGCGGTTCGATTTCAGGGACAACACCGCGCACTCGAGCCAGATCGGGTTGTTCCAGGATGGCTGCGTCGCGGGCGATTTCTCCACCTTTCCCTGCTATTACGGGTTGGCGGCTGAGCAGAAGGCGAAGGACTTGGGTTTTCAACCCCGGCCCAGCGACCCTCGAGCCGTGATTGACGTGACGACGGGCGCGTTCACGGCGTACCGCAATCGGGTCGGCGTGCAGAGTCGCGGGTTGGGTTTGCGGTTTCAAGACTTGCGCTTGCTGGAGAACTTGACCGGCGCGACGCTGGATTGCCTGGGGTGCGAACTCGTCGGCGGTCTGATCGCGGGACGCGGTGCGTCAAGCTCAAATCCGCTCGAGATGCCACAAACGGGGTATCGCTTCGGCGAGGGTCCGCTGCGGTTACGGGGCGTGACCTTCGCTGGCTTCGAGGATCTTGGCAACCAGGCGATCTCGTTCGGGTCCGGCTTCCGGGCGGGCGGTGCGAACACGGTGGCGGGGCTGCGTTTCATCAGCACGCCGGGCAACAACCGAATCTCGAGCGGGGACGCGAGCGCCGCAACCCTGCGCGACCTCGATGGCAGTCTGGTGGGGCGACCGGGGGCGCTCGTCGCTCACGTCCCTGGGCTGATCGGCGAGGGTTGCCTGCCGCGAGCCGCCTGGTCTGTGTGCCCGACCGACCAGGGGCAGTACCGCTTCATGGAGGTCTTCTCGAGTCGTGATGACAACCCGATCCTGCGCGTCGTGACGGACGGCGGCGTTGTTAGCGCCACACCCGCCGGAACCCCGATCGCCTTCGATGCCGCCCGCCCGTTCCGCCTCGAGTTTCGCAACCCGCCAACGCCCGGAACCCTGCTCGAGTTCTTCGGACAGCAACCCGGCAGGTCGTGGCGTTACACGCTGCCGTTCGCTCGAGCACCCGTCTCGATTGGGTTCGCCGGACACGACCTCAAGCTGCGCGTCGCGCCAAACCCGCAAGCGATGACCGAAAACTCGTATTTTTACGATCCGAGGCGATCCACCCTCGAGATCTGGCAAGCCCCGACTCTGACCGATGACCTGAGCAGCCGTGGCAGCGTCACCCTCGAGATTCGGTGAAATCAACCCTCGAGGCGCCCCGCCAGTCGCCACCAGCCTCTCTCACCCCTCGCTTCAGCGAGGGGTGAGAGAGGCGTTGGTCCCTGCGCACAGAGAGATAGTACGCGCAGCGAGCTGCCCTTGATCCTCGTCTCGAGCCAGGTTGTTTGGATTGTCTAGAGCGTTGATGTTGGTGGCCGGGCGTTGTGCCCTCGCACACAGAGAGATAGTACGCACGCTACGCCCCTACGGGATGTGCGGGACGTGATGGGCGTTATCAAGGGTGGCCGAGTCCCCGATGTGTGGAATTTCATCCGACTTTGACCCGCCCGACCTTGCGCGTCGGTTGTGGGCTGCCACCGCTCGGTTCGATGCTGATCCAGAGAATCGGGTACGCCTCACGGCTGATCTCGAGTTGCTGCCCGTCGGTCTGCCCGAGCGGCGTGGCGACGCGGTGGTTCGCCGGTCCGGTCACACCCCAGGCTTGGAAGACCTTGCCGGGTGGTAGCGCGACTGTCATGGAGATCAGCGTGCGCCCGTCGGGGCGGAGCAGGACGCGGCCGGTCGGTGTGCCCTCGTTGTCTTTCAACTCGAAACGGCGCACGCTCGGGTCGTTCAGATAAGCGGTCAGTGGATCGCCGGATTGGTTGATTCGCAGTGTGGCTGCGCCCCAGAGCACGATCGCCAGCACAGCTAGGCTGGAGACCGCGAGGGCGAGCACGCGAGGCAGGGCTGGCATGTGGCGTGGGAAAGCCCGAGTGGGGCGGCGCGGGACGCTTGGCGCTGGTGTTGGCTGTGGTGCGGTTGGCGGAGCGGTGCGCGGTTTCGGCGGGGATGGGCGCGAGGCTCGAGTGGCGCTGGTCTCTTCAGCGCTGTCCTCCCCAGCACTGACCTCCTCGGTGCGTAGGACGCGAAAACTCGAGGCGAGTTGTTGATACGCGCCCTCTGGTGGCGCGACCTCCGGCAGACTGTGGCTCAGGGACAGCAGTGATTCGCGCAGAGCACGCACCTCGGCGCGGGCGGCCGGGTCGGTCGCTAGTCGCCGCTCGAGGGCTGTCAGCTCAATGGGTTCCAGCAATCCCAGCACGTAATCCAGGAGTTGATCGTCAGGCAGTGCGTCGGGCGGTGTCATGCTGGCTCCATGACGGCGCGCAGTTTCAGCAACGAGCGCCTGAGTTTGGATTTGAGCGAACCGAGCGGCAGCTCGAAGCGCTCGGAGAGTTCCTGGTGGCTGTACCCATCGAAGAACGAGGCTTCTAGCAGACGCCGCTCGTCGGAACCAAGGCTATCCAAGGCTTGCTCTACGATTATTCGGTTCATCGGGTCCGATTCGGTCGGCGCGGCGGGCGCGGTCGTCGGGTCGTGAACGTCGTACTCGTCGGCTCGTTGTGGGCGCACCCGGCGGGCCCGCAACCGCGAAATCGCCAGGTTGCGGCCCATCGTGCAGGTGAAGGCCGTGACCGACTCGAGTTCCGACTGATAGTGGCTGGCTTTGCGGTACAACTGTAGAAACGTGTCTTGAAGCACCTCTTGTGCCTCCTCCTTGTTCTCGAGCACCCTGAGGGCAATCGCGTAGACCTTGTGTGACAGTGCCGCGTACAGGGCGGCCAGCGCGGACTCCTCGCCGCGCGCCAGGGATTGCAGAAGTTGCTCGAGGTCCGCTTCAATCTTCATGCCACTCAATAGCAGAGACGCACGAACCGGAGGATTGGATGCAAACCCACCACACCTGTCCTGTGAGTCCGTCGGGGCTGACCTCATGCCTTCGAATCAGATCGGCAATTCCATTCTCCATGATCGCTGCCAGTATCGGTGTTTCGGGGGCGGGTCACAAGCGAGCCTTCGGAACCGCCGCCGCGTATCCACCTGGTCTCAGGGTATTGCACTCGTCTCAGACGCATCGCTCGAGACGACGCGAGCTGATCTCATGGGGTGTTGCATCCAACCCTGAGATCGGTGCGTCTCTAGGGGTGAGCGGACATTGCCAAGCTTTCAGCGCCGTTCACAGGAGGAACTTATGAAGAACGCTCTGACCGTCGCCGGATTCGTTTTTGTGCTGTCGTTCGTGTCTTGCAACAACACGCCCGCCGCTCCCGACCCGACCGTATCACTTGGAACGGGTACGTTGGCCGCCGCGCTGGTCGGTGGGACGCCCGCCTCCAAGCCCGGTTTCACGCTGTACAAGTTCGCCAAGGACACCCAGGGCGGAACGACCAGTGCCTGCAACGGCGGTTGCGCCACAACCTGGCCGCCGTTGACGGTCGCCGCCGCCGCCAACTTGGTCACCCCACCCGCCGCAACCAAAACCTTCGCCACGGTGACTCGAGCCGATGGTGCGGTGCAGGTCACGTACAACGGCTGGCCACTGTACTTCTACTCTGGCGACACCGCCGTTGGCTCGAGCAGCGGTTCGGCGGTTGCCAACTGGTCCATCGCTGAGAAGTAATTCTCTGCCCCGACGTGTTCGCCCCGACCGTGCTCAACCAGAACGAGGTTCCCATGAAGCTCTCCCGTCGTCAGTTCACCGTTGCCGCCCTCGCCACCGCGATGGGTGCCCAGCGTGGCTGGGCCGCCCCCACGCTGGGCGCTCGAGCCGCCGCGTTCCAACCCGTGACGTTGCCGCCGCTCCCGTACGCCTTTGATGCCCTGGAACCGCACATAGATGCGCAAACGATGCAATTGCATCACGACAAGCATCACGCGGCGGCCGTGACCAATCTGAACGCCTCCCTGGAAAAGCATCCGGAGTTAAAAGGCTCGCTCGAGGACCTGCTGCGGAACCCGGCGCTCGTGCCGGAGGACATTCGCGGCGCTGTTCGCAACAACGGCGGTAGCCATTTCAACCACTCGTTTTTCTGGGATCTGATGACGCCGGGCGGGGGTAAAGCCCCGTCCGGAGCGCTTCAGGGCGCGATTGAGTACAGTTTCGGCGGGACACCGAAACTGGTGGAGGTCTTCAATGCCGCTGCCGGGAGCCGATTTGGATCGGGTTGGGCCTGGCTGGTCTGGCGGGCGGGCAAGCTCGAGGTCATCAGTACCGCTAATCAGGACACGCCGCTCGAGTTGAACGCGGTGCCCGTACTGGGTGTGGATGTCTGGGAGCACGCGTACTACCTGAAGTACCAGAACCGCCGCGCCGATTACCTGAAAGCCTGGTGGAACGTCGTCAACTGGGACAAAGCTAGCCAGCGCTACGAGGCCGCGAAACGCGGCTCCTGACTTTCCTGCCTGTCACGCCCGCGCTCGAGAATCGTTACTGCTGAAACTAGGAGTTCTGTCATGATCTATCAACTGCTGATCGCTACGCTGCTGAGCGTCCTCGCGCTCGTGGCCTGCGCCCCAGAAGCCAGTTCCCTGGGAGTCTCGAGCGCCCCGGTTCCCGCCGCTCTGGAATTCCCATCCGGGTACAAGGCCGCCTTGCAGGTCAGTGCGCGCGGCGTGCAGATTTACACCTGCCAGCCCAAGGCGGACGCACCGACGACCCTTGAATGGAGCTTTAAGGCTCCCGAGGCAAGTTTGTACGACGCGAACGGAACACCGTTCGGAAGCCACGGGGCGGGCCCGTTCTGGGCGAGCACCGATGGCAGTCGCATCGTCGGAGAGGTCGTCGCCAGAGTCAACTCGAGCGACGGGACAGCCATTGCGTGGTTGCTGCTGAAAACCAAATCCGTCGGGGAGAAGGGCAGCCTGTCCGACGTGGTGTACGTGCAACGCCTCGACACGGTCGCTGGCAAGGCTCCGGCCGATGGGTGTGGCACGGCGACCCAGAACACCGAAACTCGAGTGCCGTACACCGCCCGTTACGTGTTCGCCACTCGAGCACCCTGAAGATGTGGGTCTAGCCTCAAGGCTCAATTACGTAAACGATCCCGCCGGAGTGCGTGATCCAGGCTCGCTCGAGCTGCGACCGCTTGTACACGGTTCGCACCCCGGCATCGGTGCGCGCAGCCGGATCGTTGATGATCGGGTCACCGGTCGCGGTGAAACCGCGCAGGACGACCAGATGCCCGCCGGATTTCGGGATGTGCGCCCCCTCGAGTTCACCGGCTCCCCAGGCGATGCTGAGCGCCAACGGAATGCCCTTGGCGATGTAACCCTCGGCTTCGCTCAGGCTCGAGAGGCGGGTTACCAGGGCGCGGTACCCTCGAGCACCCGCGTAAGCGACGTTGAACGCCCAGTTGCCGGAGCCGTCGTACTCGGTGTCCCACATGGCGGTCGCGGCGTCTGGCACGGCCTGAGCGGTCTTGGTGCCGCGTCTCAGATCCCAGTAATGCAGGATCATCGTGACGCTGGTCGGGCTGCACCAGACCTCGCCACCCGCCGGATAGATCATTTGCGACATGGCGGGTACGGCCAATTCCTTGCCCCAAATGCTCCTATCAGACGAGACGCGGATGAGCTGGTCATGCTGGCTCGAGTCGCTGATAGCGGCCGCCAGCCCCGTCAGCGTCGGGCCGTCTGCGCCCGCCACGGCGTTCAGCGTCACCCGGATTTGCAGGGCGGAAGCCGTTCTGGATAATTCCAGGGTATCGGTGTTGACCCGGCCGTCGGCATCGCGTTCACCGCTGAACGAGGTGCGCTTTAGTGTGGTATCGCTGCTCCAAGTCGCCACCCGGTAATAGCGCGTCCAGCGCGTCCCGAGCTGCGCTCGAGCTTCGATCAGCAAACTCGAGCCGAGCGGCGTTACGGCGTTCCACGAGACCACAGCCGTGTCGAAGTTCCCGGTGATCGGGGCTGTCTCCAGGGAACCGCCTGTCATTCCTCGCCTCAGACGGACCCGCACTGCGCTGGTGTTTGCCAGCGTCAGGTCGTTCAGCTTGGCCGTCTCCAGAGCGCGCCGCTCGAAGGCGGTCCAGAGCGAGCTGCGACCCGAAGCGGTCTCAACACTCGGTAGCATCAGCAGCACCAGAAAAAAGATCAGCGTTCGCATACATGTCCAGAGTGTAAGGCCATCGCTACTTCGCGTGCCAGTCGGAGTGTAGTAGAGCATACAGATGCTCGTCGTACCAGCTTTCGTTTTCCCACCAGCTTTGCACCAACACCCCCTCGAGCCGGAACCTCAAACGGGTCAACAGCTTCTGTGAGGCGAGGTTCCTGGCATCGGTATTGGCGGCGATACGGTGCAAGTTGAGGGTTCCGAACACCTCGGAAATCAACGCCTCGAGCGCCTCCCGCATCAACCCCTGACCCTGATGGGCACGGGACAGCGTGAACCCAAGTTCAGCCTGACGCGGCTCGAAGCGGCGGAAACCAATATCGCCCAGCAACTCGTCGGTTTTTAAGTCAGCCACCGCGACCTGTGTCCAGCCCTCGTCGCTCAAACTCCTGCCGTGCATCTCTTCAATCAATCTTAAAGCCTGCGCTTCCGAGTACGGCGGTTGCCAGCTCTGAAAGTGCGCCACCTCTGGGTCGCTGCGATACCCGCTCAGCGCCGCCGCATCCCGTCCCTCGAGCGGACGCAAACGAAGCCGAGGCGTGACAATCGGCTTCATACTCCCATGATGTTGAACAGCAGGGCTTTCTGGGCGTGCAAACGGTTCTCGGCCTGATCGAAGACCCTGGACTTCGCGTGGAGCGTCGCTTCCTGCACGACCTCTTCGCCGTAATGCGCGGGCAGGCAATGCAGAAAAATCGCCTCCGGTTGCGTCAACTCGAGCATCGCCGGGTTGACCTGGAAGCCCGCGAAGTCTTTGATCTTGCGGCGTTGCGCGGCATCCTCCTCCTGACCCATGCTGACCCAGACATCGGTGTAGAGCACGTCCGCGTTCTCAGCCGCCGCTCTGGGATCGCTCGTCAGTTTGACCTTTGCGCCCCTTTGAAGCGCATCCAGGATCACGCTCGCGTTCGGCTCGTAGCCGCGCGGCGTGGCCAGCGTCAACTCTATTCCCGTCAGCACCGACATCTCGACGAAACTGTTGGCCATGTTGTTACCGTCCCCGACGTAAGCCACCTTTAGTCCCTGAGTGTTTTTGAACGTCTCTTCGATCGTCTGGAAATCCGCCAGCAATTGCACCGGATGCAGCAAGTCTGACAGACCATTCATCACCGGTTTCCCCGAAAAGCGAGCCAGTTCTTCCACGGTGCTGTGTAAGAACACCCGCGCCATGATGCCCTCGACCCAGCGCTCCAGGTTCATGGCGATGTCACGGACCGGTTCTCGAGTGCCCAGTCCGATCTCGGTGTTTGTCAAGTTCACACTGTGCCCGCCGAGTTGAAACATGGCCACGTCGAAGGTCGTGCGGGTCCGCAGGCTGGGTTTTTCAAAGATCATCGCCAGCGTTTGCCCCTCGAGCGGCTTCAACCCCTTGAACTCGCCGCGTTTCATGGCGTGCGCCGTGTCCATGAGAAAACGGTACTCGGTTGGGGAGAGGTCGAGGTTGCTTAAAAAATCGCGGCCGGGAAAGGCTGGGGTCATGGTTGGCTCCGTGGCGCTGGCAGGTCTGTAAGGTTTCCAAGAGTAACTCGAGCTGAGGTACCCGTCTCGAGATAAACGCCTCGGAATATAACAGGATCAGCCGTTTCCCGCCTCGAGCGCCAGTTCTGGTTTCACTTCAGCCGGTTTCACCTCGAGCGGTTTGGCTTCAACAACATCCGCAAACAGTCGGCGCTGGTGCAGGATGCTGATCTTCTGCCAGATTTTGCGTGACAGGCCGCTCGTCAAGCTTTCCAACTCGTTGACGCTCTGATTGGCGTCTGGGTCATCGAAGCGCGTCACGTACAAAAACCCGATCTTGGAAACCAAGGATAGCAACTCCGAGCAGTAATCCAGGTAGCGCCCGAGTTTCAAGTCATCCATGTCGCGCTTTGGGTTGTCCGGGTCCTTGGTGAGCTGTTTCATATCCACGATGTGCGCCACGGCGCGCAATTCGTTCAAGGCTTGCACCACCCTGGCACGCTTGACTCGAGTTTCCAGGCTAATCAGGAAAAACAGCCCGGCGGCGATCAGGAGAATTTCGCTTGTCGTTGCCTCGAGCGCTTGAATCAGATCACCGACCGACAGTCCGTCCAGGCTGAGGTTCAACCGCGACACGGTGTACACGATCCCGACGACCGCCAGCGCCACAAACCCGCCGACCGACAGGCGCAACCACCAGATCGGGCGCACCACCCAGTCCATGACGAGTTTCGTTTCTGTGGAGAACTCGATCAGCTCCCGGCAGACGCCCGACAAGCCACTGCCAGGAAACCGGTTCTCGATCCGGGACAGCAGCGTCTCCAGGGTCTTGGTGATCTCGTCGGCGCGCAATTCAGCTCGCTGCACGGGGACACTTTATCCTGAGTTCCGCTCGAGGTCACAGGATTCGGCAAGCTCCCGGTGGGTCGTCTGCTGTGGTCAGCTTGAGCTGTGTTTGCGCGAAGCAAGCCCCCCCTTTACGAAAAACCGTGTGCGGTAACAAATTTCCCAGTCAATCTCACGGGTGACGCGGCTATGTTTATGCCGTCCCACGATGGTTTTGCGATTGCTCAGATATTACTCGAAAGGGCCGACCAGTTCAGCCCAGCCATCCGGGGGCAACGGATGCCCCAGCATTCGGGCGAGCGCCAAAAGCTGCCCCTTGTGGTGGAACTCGTGCGTAATTGGGCGGACGATGGTCTAGCGTTGCGTCAGTTGCAGCGTCTCCGTGCGATATGTGCGCTCGAACATCGCGTCGGACTGTCGAATTTCTCGAGCGCCTCTGCCAGTATCGCGTCTACTACCCCGAATCGCGTTCGCATTGCGGCAGCGTCCGGGATCTCTGCGGCGGGCAGCTCGAGGATGGCCCGCTCGTAGCCCAAGCCCATCACGCCGACCCAGAGCAGGTAGCCGAAGGCGATGTGGGCCTGAATATTGCGAATACTGCCGTAGGCGAACTCGGGATGTTCCAAGGTGTAGACGTCATTCGGGAGCGCGTCGGTGAAAGACAGCAGGTGCTCACGGGTCTGTTTCACCCAATCGTACATCAACGCCAAAGAGGGGTCCGTGCCTCGAGTTTCCGGGTTACGACCCTTTCAGTCAAGCCAGACTCGGTATGGGGTGAGACGCCTACCAAAAAAGGTGCCCCCTTTCGGGGGCTGGGGGAGGGATGTATGGAGGCGTTCGCCGTTGGCTGCGCCTTCGAGTTACAAGGTAGACCCGCTTGATGAGAAATTTCTTGGAAAACGCGTGAGAAGCCAATTCTATTGCTCCAGGAAGCGCCATGAACCGCGAACTTGCACTCACTACAGTTTTCTGCGTTCTATCAGGTGAGCCTCGAGACAAGTGTTCGAGGCTCACCTGAATTTCTTACAGCGTTTCCTCGTTGCGGATGGCGAAGGCGCTGATGACGCGGTCGTTGTCCCCGATGCGCATGACCTTGACGCCCTGGCTCGGGCGACCGTAGGTGCTGACCTCTTCGACTCTGGTCCGAATCGCCACTCCGGCCGCCGAGAGCACCATCAGCTCCTCGTCGCCCGCCACCAACTCGAGGCTCACCAGGTTGCCGGTCTTGTCGGTGACTTTCATCGTGATGACACCTTGACCGCCGCGCCCCTGAAGCGGGTACTCGGCAATCGGGGTGCGCTTGCCGTACCCATTTTCGGACACCGCCAGCAGCTCGCCCTCGTCGGAGGCATTGATTTTGGTCATGCTGACGACTTCATCGCTGTCCTTCAAACGAATTCCAATCACGCCCTGCGTGGCGCGACCGGTGGCGCGCACGTCATCCTCGGAGAAGCGAATCGCCTGACCGTCCTTTGTGGCCAACACGACATGCTCACCCGGTTCGATGCAGGCGACCTCGATCAGATCGTCGCCCTCTAACAGGTTGATGGCGATCAACCCGGCGGCGGTGATGTTCTGATACTCGCTGATCTCGGTCTTCTTGATAATTCCTTTGCGGGTGCAGAACACGAACGCGCCGGTCCCGTTGAAGTCTTTGATATTGAGGATTTCGCGCACGCTCTCGTTGTCGCGCAGTGGCAAGACGTTTCTGAGGTGCGCCCCCTTGGCATCGCGCCCCGCTTCGGGCAGATCGAAGATCTTCTCGCGGAAGACGCGCCCGGCGTCGGTGAAGAACAACAGATAATCGTGGGTGCTGCCGATCAACAGATTGGTGTTGACATCCTCGCCACGCAACTTGCCGCTGTTCGAGCCGCGCCCGCCGCGACCCTGCGAGCGGTACTCCTCGAGCGCGGTGCGCTTGATGTACCCGCCCTTGGTCACGGTGATAACCATGTCCTCGACGGCGATCAGGTCTTCCTTGGAGATGTCCTCCGCCAGATCGGCGATGACCGTGCGGCGCTCGTCGCCGTACTTGTCGCGCAGATTGCGGATTTCCTTCTTGATCTCGTTCCAGAGGCGCTTCTCGTCGCCCAGGATCGCCTCGAGCAGACCGATCTGCTCCAGTAAGCCACGGTACTCCTCGTTCAAGTTCTCGCGGCTCAACCCCGTCAGCGTCCCAAGGCGCATGTCCAGAATCGCCTGGGCTTGGGGTTCTGAGAACGCGAAGCGAGCCATCAGCGCGTCTCTGGCATCCGAGGTTTTCTGCGCGGCGCGGATGATCGTGATGACTTCGTCAATGTTGTCCAGCGCGATCAGCAAACCCTCTAAAATGTGAGCGCGCGCTTTGGCTTTCTTCAGCTCGTACTCGGTGCGTTTGGTAACGACGACCTTGCGGTGATCCAGGTAATGGACCATCGCACTCTTCAGCGGCAGCACCTTTGGCGCACCGTTGACGATCGCTAGGTTGATGACGTTGAAGCTCGTCTGGAGCTGGGTGAACTTGTAGAGTTGGTTCAGCACCAGTTCCGGCAGCGTGCCGCGTTTCAGTTCGATCACGATGCGGACCGGATCTTTGCGGTCCGATTCGTCGCGCAGCGCGGCGATGTCCGGGATGCGCCCCTCCTTGTACATCGCGGAGATCGTCTTGATGAAGTTTTCTTTGTTGACCTGATAGGGGATCTCGGTGATGACGATCACGCCGCGCCCCTTGGCCTCTTCGATGCGAACCTTGCCGCGCAAACGAATGCCGCCCTGGCCGGTCTCGTAGACCTCGCGGATGCCCTTCTTGCCCAGGCGGCCGCCCGTCGGGAAATCCGGTCCAGGGACGTGCTTCATCAGCTCATCCAGCGTGATCTCCGGGTCTTCGATGATCGCCAGCAAACCGTTGCAGATGTCCGTCAGGTTGTGCGGCGGGATGTTGGTCGCCATGCCCACCGCGATACCGACCGCGCCGTTCACGAGCATGTACGGGAACCCGGCGGGTAGAACCTCGGGTTCCTGCGAGGACTCGTCGAAGTTCGGCTTGAAGCGGACCGTTTCCTTCTCAATATCCTCGAGCATGGCCTCCGAAAAGCGCGTCATGCGGGCTTCGGTGTAGCGGTACGCGGCGGCCGGATCGCCGTCAATGCTGCCGAAGTTGCCCTGACCGTCCACCATCAGGTAACGCAAGTTCCACCACTGCGCCAATCGGACCATCGCCTCGTAAATCGGGCTGTCGCCGTGCGGGTGGTACTTTTTGATGACCTCACCGACGACACCGGCGCTCTTGATGTGGCGGCGGTTGCTGGCCATGTTCAAATCCGAGTGCATGGCGTAAAGAATCCGCCGTTGCACGGGCTTCAAACCGTCGCGCACATCCGGCAGGGCCCGTTCCACAATCGTGGACATGGCGTAGGTCAGGAATGACGTTTTGACTTCATCGGTGATGTTGACGCTAATAATCTCTGGCACGCAAAAACCTCCGTCTGTAACCGAAGGATTCTATCACAAGGGACCAGTATTACGCAAATAACATAAGCCACTCGAGCGGGGGTCATACCTTGAAATCAGTCGGCTCGAGCTGGCTGGAGTTCTCCTGATGTGAACCCGGATCAGCGGCGCTCCGCCTGCCTCGAGATTGACATTCCGAGGCAGGTTCGGTTGTCAGCTTCGCCGCCTATCCCCTCAGATCGAACCCGGTTTCGCGCAAGATATCCCAGGGGTCTCGAGTCGTCAGCAGCGTCTTCAAGGCTTCCCCCTTGGAGGTGGCCCGCTCGTAATAGGCGCTCACCAGCTCGTGCCCGATGAAGTACCCCAGATCCGCCGGTTCGCCGCCTGCACCGACGCCCTGATACAACCAACCGCTCAGATCGGTCCCTTCGAGGTCAGGATTTTGGAGGTCTGCCAGGAATCGCCGCCACAGCGCCGCCTCGCGGGCCCGGCCGTACTCGTGCAGCCTTGGGTTGATGAAACCATCTGACACGAGCGCCCCGAAGTACTCCGCCAGGCCCTCCGCGAAGACCGCCTCGAGCAGCGTCGGCGCACGCTGGGCTTCGTCACCGTACAAAAGCCGCTGCTGCATTAGATGCTGGTAGTGAATCAACTCATGGGCCACGATGCGCGGCAGTATCTCCAAATCACCCACGACGCTTCGCTCCCAGGGGTTCAACTCGTGTAACGGTGTTTCGGGGTCGGCGGCGTAGAACTCGGTTCCGATCAGCAGCCCGGCCTCTGAGAGCGTGCCGCCGCTGCTGAGGCGACCGATCAGAAAGTACACGTCCGGGAACCACGGGCCCCTCTCGAGGGCCGCACCGAACAGATTTTTCATAGCGCGTAAGGCGCTCAGAATCGGTTGCTGCATGTCCATCACCCGCAAGGTGTGTGATCGAATCGCCTGGTAGTAGGCCCTTTTGGCGAACACGGTGGAGGTGAACGTATCGGCGTCACCGATTCGCAGCCGAATGAAATCCTCGAGGCCGGGACTGGCCATCAGCAGGTACTCGTTGCGAAAAACTTGGACTGCCGTTTCTGGGGTGGCGTGATCGAAGGCGCGCCAGAACCGCAGGATGTCGTCGGTGTGAAACTGAGTTGCGTCCGGGTCGGTCTGGGTGTTGCCATCCACGCTGGATATGTTAAACCAGAAGCTGGCCGGGCGCTTCTACCTGGACTCGGTTCGGACAGGGGAGAGCCGAACCTTTGGCATAGCGTGAGGGCTTGCTCGAGGGGACGGGAGACCTTTAGGCAGTCGGTTCGACCGCCACCGCCTGAACCAGCGGCAAGCGCACCACGGCGGTCGTCCCCGCACCGAGTTGACTCTCGAGCCAGACCGTACCACCGTGTCGCTCGGCAATCTGACGGGCAATCGTCAACCCCAGCCCGGTCCCACCCGGATCACGGCCCGGTGTCCGCGCTCGGTCGGTGCGGTAGAAGCGGTCGAAAACCCGCTCGAGGTCCTGGGCCGCGATGCCGGGACCGTTGTCACTGACCGTCAAGTTTGCCCAGCCGGAGTCCGCTCCCAGGCGAGCGCGAACCGTGCCCCCAGCCGGGGTGTATTTGAACGCGTTTTCCAGCAGCACCAGCGCGAGCTGCTTCAAACGGTCACGGTTGCCAATGACGGTCACGGGTTCGGAGATCTCGACTATGAGCTGATGGGCTGTTGTTAGGTGACGGGCCCCGCGCACGGTCTCCTCCAAGATCAGGTCAAATCGGAGCGGCGCGAAATCCCCGTATTGACCGGCGTCACCTCGAGCCACCGAGAGCAGGTCGGTAATCAACCGCGACAGGCGGGCGGCTTCGTGGGCCGCGTCGCCCAGCATTTCCAGGCGCTCACCTTCGGGGATCTGGCTGTGACGCAGCAGCAAGTCCAGATTGCCGCGAATGCTGGTCAGCGGGGCGCGCAACTCGTGGGCGGCATCACCGACGAAGCGGCGCTGCGCCTCATTGACCTCGCGCAGCAGGACCAGCAACCGGGCCCGTTCCACGTCCGCCCAGGTGCGCTCGGCCGTTTCCGCGACCGCCAGGAGATCATCTTCGGTCCAGTGGCGCGGTTGCGACACGTGCGCGCTCAGGGTCATCAGCAGTTGCCCGGATTTGACGAGCGGAGCGCTGACGATTGCCAGGACACCCAGTTGCCTGTACCTGGCGCGCTCCTGATCGTTGAGGCGAGCATCGGTCGCGGTGTTGTTGATCTGCACCAGTCTGCCAGCGCGCAACTCGCCGATGATCGTCGGTCCAAAATCCTCCAAATGATACCGCCCTCTGAGGTCTGGCTCTGGGTTCCCGTCAATATGCCGAATCTGGGCGTGTTCACCATCGGCTTCCACTTCGGTGTAAAAGACCCGTTCAGCCTCGAGTCTGTCCCGCAATAACCGTGTCGCCTCGATCTTGACGGCCTCCGGGTCGGTCAGTGGCCGCAAGGCGTCGCTCAGAAACAGACGGTACCCGGCGCGGTCGCTCGAGGCGCGCAAACGATCCTCCAGCAGACGGCGTTGCGTCACGTCCTGGGTGACGCCGACGACGCGGTAGACCTGGCCGGTGTCATCGGTCACCGGAAAGGCGCGGTCGCGTAACCAGCGGGTCGCGCCATCGCTCCGAATGAACCGGTACTCCTCGTCGAATTGTCCTTGCAGCATCTGTTCCGCGAACGCCCGTTCGACCCGCTCGAGGTCATCGGTGTGAATGTGGCTCCTCCACTGGGGTGGGTCGCGCAGGTCTCTGGGGTGCATCCCGGTGACCGATTCCAGACTCGGACTGACGTAGATCAGTTGGCGCTCCGGGTAATCGGTGATCCAGAACACGTCGCTGATCGTTTCCGCGAGCTGCCGGAAGCGCCTTTCGCTCTCAAATAGGGCGTCCCTGTCACGGTTGCGTTCGGTGATATCGGTGAACAGCAGTGTCACCTTGGCGCTGTTCTCGTTCCCCAATCGGGCTGCCTCGACCTCGAACCAGCGCCCCATCATCTCGGACCCCTGCTCGAAGCGCAGTCGCTCACCGGTCGCGGCCACGTTTGCGTAGATGTCAATCCAGCGACGTTCCAGACCTGGCACGAGTTCCAGGGCGGTTTTGCCAGCGGCGTCTTTCAGTCCCGTGTGAGCCTCGAAATTCTGGTTGACCTCCAGGAAACGGTAATCAATCGCGTGGCCCTCTGTGTCGTACAGCACCTCGAGGATGCAGAACCCCTGATTGATACTTTCAAATAATGCCCTGTAGTGCGCCTCGGCTTCGCGCAGGGCGGTCTCGGCGCGTTGACGTGCCGTGGTTTCTTCGACGATCACGGCCACGCCGCTGATCGCCCCGGACTCGTCACGTATGGGATGCAGATGCTCGAGCCAACTTCGCTCACCCGTCCCAACGCTCGGAACATGGAGGTTCTCCAGAGTCTCGCCGCTCTCCAGCACCCGCCGCACGGCAGGTTCCAACGGGGCCGCGAACGGCAGGTGTCGAAGCGCACGGCCGAGAAAATCATCCGGCTCAGCACTGTTCATGCCCGCCAGAGCGCGGTTGACACGCGTGAATCGCAGATCCCGATCCAGCACGGCAATGCCGACCGGCGACGCCAGCAGTGCCTCGAGCAGCGACCCGTCGGACAGGTTCATCAAACGATCCTCTTCTTTGAAACCGAACCTCGCCACCGTTGAGCAGACCTGAAGACTGGACTGGGGTTGGGTTGCACGGTTCCATTCTGAAAATCTTTGCGGTTCACCAACATGCGCCCAGACACGATTGGTGCGCCGTGCGAATCGCGTCTGAGTCGCTCGAGCCAAATTTAGGAGCTTATCGTCGTCGGTCGTGGCCCAGCCTGGGTCCGCTCGAGTCGCAGCAGTTCGGCTGGAACCTCGCCGGTTTCGCGTTGAAAGATCGTTCTAGCCCGGAGCAGCGTCTGCTGAAGTCGGAAGCTGTCGCCGGAAGCGATCAGACACTCGGAAAGTCGTTGCAGCAGCGTGGTGTCCAGCGGCTCGAGGTGATGCAAGCGTTCCAGCAGGTTGACCCCCGCCTGCGACGAGCCTTCCAGACTGGCGCGCAACGCGGTGTCGCGGAAACGCCCCCAGAGTTGCGCCCGGACGATATCGGTGTCCGCCACCTCCACGTCCGGCAGGAACGATCCGCGATACCAGCCGAGCGCGGCATCGAAATCAAGTCGCTCGAGGGCGTGCAGAAAATGCGTCACGTCCGCGTTCAGGCTGTCCAGTTGATACGCGCCGTGGAGACTTTTGATGCTGGCGGCGTCCTTCAGACTGTCGCGCAGCCGCATCAGCGTGACGCGAAACTTGTTCTCGGTGGACTCGTTCCCGCTCGAGTCCGGCCAGATCGCCTCGATCAGTTGCGCTCTGGGAACGCTCGGGCCGTCCTCGCGCAGGTACGCCACCAAGAGCACCGCCAGCAGTTCACGGGTTTTCGAGGCGCGCCACGGGCTGGTCTTGCCCGCACGCTCTAGGGAAAACGCCCCAAGCGTGCGGAGCATCGTGCGCTCCGGCGGCGGTCCAACCAGGGGTTCATCCACTGAGGCGCTCAGTTTCAATGAGCTAAGTTTCAACGGGCCGAGTTTCGACGAGCCAAGCTCGCGCTGCAACTGCGCCCACTGCGCCGAAAGCACAGTTTGCACGGTCAGACTGTGACCGGAAGCGTTCAAAGTTTCTAGCTCGCCCAGGACGCCCGCCGCCTCGTCCCAGCCCTCCCCGATGAGCGCCACCGAGAGCCGCGCCTCGAGTTCCACCGCCCGGTGTTGCCCCAGCCTTGCCAGGTGTTGCGCTTCCGATAGATCGGCGTTTGCCTCCGGGAGACGCGACAAACAATACTGGGCCAGACCGCGCAGCAGGCGGTACTGGGCGCGGCGCGTGTCGTGATCCTCGGCGGTTTCCGCCTCGTTTAAGAACCGAATCGCCTCCTCGGGGTGACCGATCAACAGCGCGGTTCGGGCCCGTTTCGGGGTTTTCTGGATGTGAAACGAGACCTGCGGCGCGTGCAGCAACTCGAGGGCGCGGTCGTGATGGCCGCGCAGGGCTTCCAGGTGCGCCTGATCCACCAGGCCCTCCGATTCGCGTTGGTCCAGGAGTTGCGACTGCCCGTGGTACTGCCAGGCCAGCTCGAGATTTCCCCCCTGCCAGGCGAGGTCAGCCAGCGTGGAATAGGCGGCCGCTTCGACTCTGGACTCCTGCGCCGCGTGCGCCTGCTGGCAGACGCCCAACAGCAGACTCTGGCTCGGCTCCAAGTACTCGCCGCTCTCGATCATCAGAAAGCCCAGGTTGTTGCGGGCGAACATCACGTGCTGGAACCCGCCGCGCTCGGTGAACAGGCGGATCGCCTCCTCGAGATGCGCCCGCCCCTGGGCCCACAAGCCGAAATGCACGCAGCAACCGCCCAGGTTGGACAGCGTGATCGCCAGGCTTTTCTCGTCGTTGAAATCCCGCAGCATTTGCGCCGCCTGTTCACCGAAGTCCAACGAGGCTACCAAATCCCCCTGCGAGTACACGATGTCGGACAGGATGTCTAGCCCCTTGGCGCGGCGGGCGCTCGGTTCTGGGAACTCGAGCAGCAACGCATCCACCGCCGCTCTCGCCTCCTCGAGCCGCTCCAAGTGCATCAGCGCCAGCGCCCGGTTCAGGCGGGCCCCGATGTCCCCCGCATCCTGTTCCCCGCCTAGCCTGGCCGTGTCCAGGGCTTCGGCGTAGCGTCCCAGCCGCATGAGAATGTGAAAACGAATTTCCAACCCGTCTAGACTGTTCAATCCTCCCAGCGAGACCTCGAGGGCGCGCTCGGTCTCACCGCACACGAACAGCGCCTGCGCCAGCCGGGCGCGCACGTCGGACGCCCCCGGGTCCAGTGCCAGCAGGCTCTCACCGTGTGCGATCACGTCCGCGAAAGCCATGGCCTGCCCCGCCTCGTCGAAGGCCTGCCGCGTCAACTCGGCGGCGTCCGTGTACCCGCAGGCTCGAGCGTGTCGGGCGCGTTCCGAGGCGGTCCTGGAGACTTGAATCGCGCGCTCGTGCAGCGCCCGCAAATCTGAACCCTGAAGTTGCGCCCGCAGCAACGGCGCGTACAGCGGGTGGGCGATGCTGAAGACCGTCTCACCGGACTCCAAGCCCTCGCGCACGAAGCCGCCATGTTCCAAGCGGTGCGCGACCTCGAGCACCCACTCGCGGCTCTGACTGACGAAGTGCGCCCATTCGGAGAGACTCACGGCCCGCTCCAACACACTCAGCGCCGTCATACCCCGCCAGCCCTGATCGTCCGCTCGGAGCGCCAACAGCCGCGCCTGCAAGACCGCCTCGAGCTGCCGGGGGACGGCCTTACCGCTCGGCGGGCGGAAGACCCAGATGGCTCCCGCCTGACGGAGCGCCCCGCCGTCGCGCAGGAAGCGCAATAACTCCAGCGTGTGCAGCGGGTGACCCTCGGCGCGAGCGTGCAACCAAGCTGACAGCTCGTCCGGTAGGAACTCGGAATGCAGTGCCTCGCGCAGCAACTCGGCCACGCCCGGCTCGTCCAGTCGGGCCAGCGATACCCGTTCTGGCGGCGGCATGTTGGCAATCGTCGCGTCCTGAAGAAAGCCCTCGAGCGGATCGGGTTGAACTGGCCTGGCCGTCAGCGCCAGCCGCAACGGAGTCTTCCCCAGGAGCGCCCGCCGGTACAGCGCCCGCAACGCCCCAAGGTCGTCAGGGCTGGCCTCGTGGGCATCTTCTAAGAGCAGCGCCAGACCACCGACCCGCCGCGCCAGTCGTTCCAGGGCGTGCGCCACCGCGCCCCACAGGGCGTTCTGATCACTCGGAGCGGAAATCTGGGCCACCCGCGCCCAGCGCAACTCCGGCGCGACCCGCCGGGCCGCCTCAAGGAAAGCCCCGTCGCGCTCCCCCTCGAGTTGCCCGTGCCAGGCTCTCAACGCCCCCGCCAGCCAGCCCGCACAGGGCAGTTTCAACACCAGAATCGCGTCCCCGGAAACCCGCTCACTCAGGCCTCGTAGCGTGTGGCTCTTCCCAATGCCAGGCTCCCCCTCGAGCCAGAGCAAGCCCGGCGCGTCCCGCCAATTCGCGCGCCAATCCAGAGGTTGAAGATGAGAGGGTGACGGCATGAACGAAGGGCATCATAGCCTTTCAGTCACGCTAGAAAGGGTTTCAATGAACCCTCGATGAAGATCGTACCGCCGGGTTCAGGTCACCGCTCGAGGCTATCAGTCAGAGAGCGAGATCTCGGTCAACCTATCGGGAAGCTCCACGGCAATCTGCGGTTAAAGTTCAGACTCGAGTTTCTACGGTTGATATTCCAGCTCGAGGCGAGACGAAGCCGCTTTCCAGGGCAGTCACACGGGTTTCGATTGTATGGAGCGGCGAGGTGAAGTGCTCTCGACCCTCTAGCCTCGAGCGCCCAACAGCCAACGTCTGGTCGTATCACGCCTTGCGCACATGAGGATGAAGCTTGCTCCCGCACGCGCCCCCATATGCGCGGCAGCAAAACACTGATCCACAGAAAAAGTTGGCTGATCCCTTGAGGTTCAATCGGTGCTGAATCCCAGACCGTCGTCCAGGCTCGCCACGCCATCGTTGCCCTCGAGTGGCACGTACGGCTCACCCAGAAAGAAGCCTCGGGTGAGCGACGCGACGATCGGGTGGAGCAGCGCTAGGGCGGCGATGTTCGGAATCGCCATCAACCCGACCAGCACCTCGACGCCGCCCAGGAAGCTGCCGTAATCCGAGACGACCACCGGGGCCAGAAACGCGACCGCCGCCCACATCAGGCGGATTGGCCAGCGCACGACCTCGCCCAGCAAGTAAGTCGCGGCCTCCTCGGCGTAAAACGCCCAGGCGATCATCGTGGCCAGCGCGAACAGCGCAATCGCCACAGCCAGGCCGCCCGAGCCGAGCGTCACCAGCAGGTCGTTGCTACCGGTCATCATGCCGTGCGAGTCAAAATTGGCTCCCAAGCCGCTGAACACGGTGCGGATCACCTCGGCGGGTGCCCCGCTCAAATTGTTCTGCCACAACCCTGGAACGCTCAGCATCGCCAAGGCCGTCAGACTCGAGATCACGAGCGCCACGGCGACCTCCACAACGCCCCAGAAGCCCTGACGAACCGGGTGATCCACCTGCGCCTGCGCGTGCGCGATGCTCGAGACGCCCAGCCCGGCACTCGTGGCAAAGATGCCCCGCCCGAGTCCCTGCGAGATAATGACTTGCGCCCCATACGCGGCTCCACCAGCGGCGGCCGCCTGAAAGTTCAGGGCGTTGCTGAAGACGCTAATGAGCGCACCACCCAGCCCGCCAATATTTTTCAGCACCAGCGCCAGCGCCATCACTGCGTAGAACACCACCATGAGCGGGAACAGCACCTGGGCCGTGCGTGCGATGCGCACCGAGCCGCCCCCAATGATGATGAGCGTCAACCCGGCCAGCAGCAGACTCCAAACCACCGACGGAATATCGAACGAGGCATCCAGCGCCGTGGCCGCGCCGGAAACCTGGGCCAGATTCCCAATCGAAAAGGCGGCCAGAACTGCCAGCACCGCGAACACGCCACCCAGGATGCCGCCGCCGCGCCGATGCAAGCCCCTGGCGATGTAAACGAACGGCCCGCCAAAGGTGCTGCCATCGGTGTACACGCGGCGGTAATGCACGGCCAGCGTCGCCTCGGCAAATTTCAGCGCCATGCTGAGCAACCCGAACAACCATAACCACAACAGCGCACCGGGCCCGCCGATCAGAATTCCGGCGCTGACCCCGACGATGCTGCCCGTCCCGACCGTGCCGCACAGCGCGATCATGGTTGCTTGAAAGGCTGTGATCCTGCCGGTAGAGTTGAGATGGCGCTCGCGGATGGCCCCCAGGGTTTCTCGAGCGATCAGGCCCACTTTGGAGAACTGCACGCCTCGAGTAATGATGGTGTAAAAGATGGCGACCAGCAAGACCACCAGAAACAGCGGCCAGTCAAAGGCAATCAGGCGCAGCACACTCGCAAAGTCCATGCCTCAGTCTAGCCTACCGAATGTCCGCTCAGAGGTCGCTGACAACGCAGTGACAAGTTAACGTCAGGCTTTTGTAAATAGTGGTAGGTGTGCCGGTTCGTCAACCGATCACATCGCTCGAGCTGTGGCGGACACGACCCGGTTCGCTTTTCCCGAATAGATTTCTTAGCGGCAGTTGAGCCATCACCCCAATCTAAGCCCTCCAGTAGGGGCGAATCTCGTCTTCGCCCTCGAGCCAGAACGGTCTTTCGAGGTCAGGCGTTCGTGCTCGAAGCTGCTTCATGACTGTGCCGGATTTTTGCAGGCGATCTAAAATCGCTGTTCAGGATGGCAGCCAGGTTTGCGCTGAGTCACACAAGTTATTTTAATAGTGCAAATACGTCGGTTGAGGCTCGAGCCTTCAAGTTGCGGCGGTCGTGTGGGTCAGCTTGCAACTTTGAGATCAGATCTGTTTGGACTTAGGAGAGAGAAGCCCGGTCAGAAGAATGCTTTACGTTGCGTACCTTGAGTACAGTGCTTCAGGGACCGGATTGCGGCAGCACAGTCACGGTCACACCTCGAGCCAACTTCAGTTTCCGCAATGCCCCGTCGGGGATCATGACCGTGCGCTCAGAGATATTGTCCCTGGGTTGCACGGTGAAGCTTTCGCGGTCACCCTTCGGACTGACGATGACCGCTCTGACCTGTCCGAAGGTTTGTGCCCAGACGCGGTGCAGATCGCGGTTGACAAACACGGTGCTTTGATCCGGGCTGTACACGGAGAGCACCACCAGCCTCTGCGGTTCGATGAGCTGACTGAGCGGGCTGAGGGCAATCATCCGTAGGGTAGCCATCTCCGCCAGTAGCTCAGCGCTTCGCAAGGGTGCCAGTTGCCCTTCGATCAGGATGGTTTCTATCGTGCGTTTCCCATCTACCAGACCGGCCATGACCGCCTGCTCGGCGCTCCGAAATTTATCCGGGCGGATCAACCATTGCGGGGCGACCGACCAATCCCTGAGGCGTTCGCGGGTGCGCTGCCAACGCTCGTGCTCGCGGTGCAACCCAATCAGTAACTGTGCGGTTGGGGTGGAGACGCTGACCTGATTCGGCACGATGCTGCCATCAAATTCAAACGGGGCATCCACCAGTGAGTTCAGCAGTGACAGCGCCCGGTCACCCCTGGCGGAACTGTAAATGGCTTCGACTACTCCGCCGTCACGGACGCCGACGGCTCCCCCTTGCGCGTTTTTGACCCGAATCGTGCCGGTTTTCTGATCTTTGAACAGCAGTTGCAAAATGCCGACCAAGGGAAAGTCAGCCAGGTTACCTCGTAGCATCACACCAATCTTAGCCTGCCAGCCCATCCGCCAGCGCGGTAATCCGCGCACAATTCGCGTGCCAAGGACGCTCAGTCACTCCTGATGAGCAATAGCAATCTGGCTCTCTAGGCAGAGGCGGCAATTTCTGATATAGTTCTCGTTTGTGACGGCTCGAGTCGCTTTTTATTCTTTTCCTTTCCTCGAGTCCACGCCCCGTTCGCATGCTGCGTATGTGCCTGTGGGCGCTCATTTTTATCGGTCACGCCTGGAACAGTTCCAGAGTTCAGCCTTTCAGGACTGAGCTGTAATGAACGGTGCTGAACAGCGCTAGGCGACTGCCAAGGTACACCAAGAGTTTGCGGGACCCTGAAACAAGGGACGAAGAAATAATCAGAAACAAGGGGTGCAGAGCGTGAAGAAAGAGATGTACAACCCAGGGGATCGCGTCGTTTTACCACCGTATGGTGTCGGTATTGTCAGCGAAATTCAGACTCGCAAGGTCGCGGGTTCGGATCACCGTTACTACCAAGTGGATTTTCCCAACGGCTCGAGCCGCGCCTTCGTGCCAGTGGCCGCGCCGCAAAGCGTTGGTTTGCGACCAGCGCTCTCTGAGAATGAACTGCCGGAGATCATGAGCCGGTTGAAGACCGGCAAGGTTAGCTTGCCGCGTCAGTGGGCGGCGCGTCACCGCAAGGTCACGGAAATCCTGGCCAGCGGCGATCCGTACCGCATCGCCAATCTCGCGGCAGAATTGCGCCGGTGGGACGACGAGCGCGGCCTGCCAGACTTGGACCGTCAGGCTTACGCTCGTTCGATCAAGCTGCTCTCCGAGGAGATCAGCGAGGTCATGAACGCGCAGCCCAAGGAAATCAAAGCCATGCTCGAGAGTGCCTGGGAAGGCAAAGCCAACTAAACAGGCTGGCAACGAAAAGGCTCGAGGTTTCACGCCTCGAGCCTTTTGCTTTCTTTGCGGTTAAAGGTCTTTGCGGTCGAAGACCAAAATCGAGCTGATACCGCAGATCACGGTGTACATGAACAGCAAAATCAGGCTTTGTTGCACCGAAAAACTGTTCTGACGCAAGGGTGAGTACGCGTCCAAGTGCTCGGTCAGTAACAGCGGACGCAGCCAGGTGAAGACCTTCAAGATGCCCATCAGCAGGATAATCGCCACCGCCGACAAGGCTGCCGCCGCCGTGTTCAGGTAAACGATGCCGAACAGAATCGCCATCGCCGCGATCGGAGCCAGCACCGCGCCCGCGATCACGTACCCGCGAAACAGTTCGGTCAGCGCTGCCATCGGTGCGAGTTCACCGACTCCGGTGAACGCCCCCTCGCCGAGACCGGTTCCGCCCGTGAAAGAGCCGAACCCGTAGCGCAATCCGCCGATGATGATGCCGCCGATCAGGGTGCTGAACAGCAACATGAACGGGTAGAGAATCCCGACAAACAATTTAGACAGTGCAATCCGCGATCTCGAGACGGGTCGCAGTAGCAGCGGCGCGAGCGTGCCCCAGTCGCGTTCCCCGCCGACCAACTCGGCGCAGGTGACAGCGGTTAAGAGCGGCAACAGGAACGGCATCATCAGGTACAAGCTCATGCCGGGAACCTGCCAGCCGGAGACCAAGAGAATGTCCGCGCCGATCACTTGTGCGATGCCCTCGTCTGGGGCGAGCGTCAGAATCGCGGGCAAAATAAAGGTCACGATCAGACCCAATCGCACCGAGCGAAACCCGAGTAACTTCCTGAACTCGAGCGCCAGAACCCCGTAGCCTGCGCCCACCGAAAAGCCCTGCATTGGTTTCGTCATGAAATCCTCGTTCTTTTGAGAAAAACGGCTCGAGTTTAAAATTCGCGTTCGACGCGCTCGCGGTAGTACTCGTAGAGATCAAAGTGATCGGGAGCCGCCTCGAAGATGCGAAGTTTTTCCATTGCCAGGCTGCGAATGGCGTCCGGGGCGAAGGTCTCCGAGGTCAAGTGCGCCACGACGTAAGGGGGGCGCGAATAGGCTCTGGTCACGAACGGTTGCGTCGAGAGCGCCGCCGCCGCCCTAGGCGGATCATCCACGGTAAACCGGTACGCGGAGCTGCGGGCCGTCAAGTCCACCTCGTCCAGCAAGCGCCCGCCGCCAAGGATGCAGACCTTGTGGGCGTAACTCGAGACCTCGCGCAGGTGATGGGTGCTGAGGATCACGGCTGTGCCCGCTGCCGCCATACTCGAGAGAACACGGTGAACCAAGCCAATCCCGAGCGGGTCCAGACCACTCGTGGGTTCGTCCAGAATCAGGACCTTCGGATTGGTCAGGATGGCCGCCGCCAGCCCGAGGCGTTGGCGCTGACCCAGGCTGTACTCGCGCACGCGGCGGTCCTGCATCCGCAAGAGTTCCACCAGCGTCAGCACCTCACGGATGCGGTTCTCGTCCAGCGGCATTGGCTTGTCGCCGTTAAAGCCGACGCCGCCCGCCAGACTGGCGTGGGCCATCAAGTTTTCCTTGCCGGTCAGGTGCGGGTAGAACGCGGCGGGCGCTTCCACGACCGCGCCGATGTACCGCCGGACCTTCGCGCCGCCGGTGTGAACGTCCTCGCCCATGACGGTGACTTTGCCGGACGTGGGGAACGACAACCCGGTCAGTAAGCGAATCAACGTCGTTTTGCCTGCGCCATTGGGGCCAGCCAGCGCGTAGACCTCGCCGGGCATCACTTGCATGGTCACGTTCTCGAGAACGGGAAATTTGCCGTACCGTTTCGAGACACCGTGCGCCTTGATCGCCGGACGAGTCTCGGCGGGCGTCGTCCGGGCGGGTTCAGTGAGTTCCGTCATTAACCAGAATAGTACTGTATATCACGCTGCGAAACGCGAAGAAACCAGCACGGCAGACTGAAAACGTGGTGCTTTCTTCAGTCCAGCGGTTCGCAAACTGTCACGTCGTGCGCCTCTAGGAATGGTAGGACCTCGAGCAGCAACCGGCGCGAGGCGGTTTCCAGTTGGGTTACCGCGTCGCCGCGCTCGGAGTAGAAGCGTAGGTTGACGATAAAACCAGTCCCCGATGGGTAAATCCGTCCCACGGCTTCAGGGCTGAGCCGACCCGCCAGGTAATCGCCGTACCACGCCGAATCCCCGTCCTTCCACTGGGGGTTGGACGGGGCGCTGACGATTGAGAGGCTGTTCAGTCTGGTTTTCATTTCCTCGAGCGTCAGGGAAGAGTTGAACGACCAGCCAAGCAGGGCGCGGTTCACAGATCTATTGTCGTGGACGGTGGACCGGGTTTCAATACCCCATCGCTTGAATGCTGCCCACGGAGAGTTCCTCCTCGGGCGCGACACGGCGGCGCTGGTCTATGTGCCAGCCTTCGGGCAGGCGCGTCGCCTGACGCAAGGCCCCGTTCAAGCGCTTTCTGATCGTGTCCAGGTGTGCCAGTTGCTCCAACAGGGCGCTCGAGTCGTTGCGGGGAATGCGAATCTCGCGGCCGTCACGGGTGCGTCCCAGGTCGGGGATACCGCCGTATTCCAGCGTGATGATTTTCAGATTGGGGGCGCGTTTCAGGGCTGACTCTAGCAAGTCGTAATCTTGGGCTTGCATCGGCAGGTGGCGGTCGCGCAGCCCCTCGGTCTCTAGTCGCGGCGCGGAAACGTGAATCTCGGTGATGGAGGCTAATGGCAGGGCATCCAGGTACTCGGTTTCCGATTCGTGACGATGGTAGGCGCTGACTCGAGCGTGCGCGATGTCCAACAGCAGCCGCGCACCGCTGATTTCTAAAGCAGCTTCGATCCAGTGTGGGTCACTGACGAAGGTGGGACGCTCCGACCACTCGTAATGCGCGATGTTCTCCAGCAGAACATCCAAGCCGGTCAATTCTCGTAGGCGTTCCACGCTGCTCGCCACGCGCTCCAACGCCGCGCCGGGGGTGAGGCGCTCCAGGTCTTCCGGTTGCACGTCCAGATGCACGCTCAGGTACGGGGTGCGACTCCCGGCGACGAGTGCCTGCAAGCGGGCCTCGTCGGGGATGCCCGCCATGCCGACGCGGTACTCCGGGCCCCAGCCGTGGAGCAGTACGGGGCGCAAACCTTGCGCCTGAAGCAACTGGGTTTCCACGTCTGGCCCGAGCGGTAACTTCAGGTAATCCACGGGCGGATTGACCTTCTTCAGCAGGCTTCTCAGGGCGCTCGAGTCGTTCGCAGCGAGTTGAATCATGACGGATCTCCCTTACTCTATTGAGTGACTTACACATTATACTCAAGTGAGTAAAAAATCAAGCGACCGCCTTTCCATCTCGTGCAGCACGAGATCAATTCAACTCGCTCGAGAATCTACTGGGCCAAGCTGTCATCACCTCGAGAAACGTTCTCTACCATCACTCGAGCAACGCGTTCCAGTTCGAGGTCATTGGGCTAGCTGCGGCAGGATGAGACACGCATCACCACAGTGGTGATGCGTCAGACGCGAGGCGTTTAAGCGTTGAATTCATCCGTGAAAAAGGGGAGAGCTGCCAGCTCTCCCCGAATCTCGAGCCTGCTTCCCTGAATTATGTCATTACTTCGGCTGGACTTTTCCAGTCAGATAAATGTTCGTGTAAAAATCTCCGCGCTTCGGCGTTCCCTCTAATCTTCCGACGCTGCCCAGCAAATCCAGCAAGTTCTGCCAGCCGTTCGGACTGCTGAAACCTAGCCCCTCCGCCTTGCTGAACGGACTCTGGTATAGGGCGAGGCTCGTCTCGAGCACCTTGATGCGGTCTTCGGTCATGCCTTGCACGTATTTTTTCGAGGCCTCGAAGGCGACCTTCGGGTCATTGATGGTTTGCGCCAGAGCTTGCTGACTAGCCTCCAGAAAGGCGCGCACGGACTTCGGCTCCTTCAGCCGGGCATCGGTCGTCAGCACGCCGTTGCCGGGACTGCCGTTGTAGCGGCTGGCGGGGATGACGTTGAGTTTGATGCCCTTTTGGGCGGCGACTATGGGTTCGTTGTTCAGGAAGCCCATGGCCACATCCACGCGGTCAGCCAGCACCGCTTCGAGCTGCGTGAACCCGACCTCGGTAATCTTGACATCGGTTTCCTTCAAACCTGCCGCCTTCAAAACCGCTTGCAGGCTCGTCCAGGACGTGCCGAACTTTCCGGGAACACCAATGTTCTTGCCCTTCAAGTCCTTGATCGTCTTGATGTTCTTGTCCATCTTGCTGAACAGTGCGTTCGGCACGCGCTGGTACATCGCCATGACAAATTTGAACGGGGCCGCCTTCGGGTCCTTATTGCGCAGAATCACCACGTCCTCGGCGTCACCGACGACGAAATCCAGTTTCCCAGAGGCTAGCAGCGGGTATAACTCCGAGGTGTACCCGTGCTGGAACTCGACCTCGAGACCGGCCTTCTTGTACAAGCCGGAAACCTCAGCCAGGTAGAACGGTGCGAACTGCACGTCTGGGATGTAGCCTAACCCAATGCGTAACTTGCTGCCTTGCGCGTTCGTGCCAGACAATGACACCAGCCCTAAGACCGCCACGACTGCACCCGCCATAAAAACGCCACGCTTCATACGATCTCCCTCTTTCATCCCGACTGTACGGTCGGCCTCGGAATCTCACCGAATCGGGCCCGAGAGACAATTTTCTCGAGGCTTCGCGGGCTGCCCAGACTGGGTTCACCGCCGGTGGGGAATCGCACCCCGCCCTGAAGGATGAGCCGTTCGGCTCAGGGCTGAATCTTAACGTGGACAAACTGAGAATTGTCCTGGCAGAATTGAAGAACCTTGAGGTTCAGGACATGCTCGATTCACTCCAAGCTAAGTAAATTCCTTGAGAGACAGCGAAACGCTCAAAAGTACAGTACTGATAATGGCACGATTCGACTACCTGACCGTGCCGTTATCAGTCATCTTGCGGCAGCACGCGGCGCGCCCCGAGGTAGCGCTGCGCGTAGTAGCGCTCGTCCAACCGGGATTCAATGACCTTGCCGGGGTTGCTGGCGGCGTGAATGAACGACCCATCCCCGAGGAAAATCCCGACGTGACTGACGCCCGCGCCGGTCGTGTTGAAGAAGACCAGATCGCCGGGGGTGAGGTCAGACTTTTCGACACTGGTCCCGGACTGAAACTGCTCGCGGCTGGTGCGGGGCAGTTTCACCCCCAACTCCTGAAAGACCAACCCGACGAAGCCGCTGCAATCCAACCCGGTCGCGCTCGAGCCGCCGTACACGTAGGTCACACCCAGGTAGCGCTCGGCAATACCGCGCAGGTCGCGGGGCGACGACGGCAGGCTCGGGTCGGTAGGGGCGACGGGAATCTGTAACTGTTGACCGGCGCTGATGCCGTCCGATAGAAGCTGGTTCTGAGTTTTGATCGCCTCCACCGTGACGTTGTAGCGCCGCGCCAGACCGAACAGCGTCTCGCCGGGCTGAACGGTGTGGATCAGTAGCGGGTTGTCGGTCGGAACGCTCGAGGTACCGCCCGTTGACCCGCCTAGGTTCGGCAGCGCCGCCCCCGAGATCAGCGGCCACGGGCTTGGTTTGGCGCTGCCTGAACCGACCGGTAAGTCCTTCGCGGGTCGCGTCGGGGCCGTCATGCCAGGCAGTCCGCTCGGGAGCGGTGGCAGGTCGTTCGGATCGAGAGCATCAGGATTGACAGGTTTCGCGGCGGGTTGGCTCAAAGCTGGTGCTGGCTTGGTTAGGGTTGGCGCGGTTGGGGCAACGGGTTGAACGGGTGGTTTCCCAACCGGTGTTGCCACGGTCGGACTCGAGGGGGCAGGTGGTTGTGGCGCGCTCGGTTTTGGCACGGTCGGTTTTGGCACAGGCGGCTTCGGTTGGCTCGAGACGGGGGGCTTGACGGGGGCAGGTGGTTTCGAGGTCTCGGGTGTGGTTGGGTTCGCGGCCACCGGCTTGGTGGGCGCGGGGGTAACCGGCGGCGAACTCGAGACGGCTGCATTCTCCGGCCACGGGATCACCAGGGTCTGCCCGAGCCTGACGGCGTTATCCGTCAGGTTGTTTGTCTGCCGCAACGCCTCGAGACTCACGCCGTACCGCTTGGCGATGCTGAACAGCGTGTCGCCCTTTTGCACGGTGTAGGTACGATCCGGCACGGTGATCGTCTGACCGACTTTCAGATCGGGCGCGGAGAGGTGATTCAGTTTCAGCAGCGCCTCGGCGGTGGTTCCAAACCGCTTCGCTAGGCTGTAAATCGTGTCGCCGGACTGTACGGTGTACTGAACAGTGTACGGGGACGCCCAGACTCCGCTGAGCAGCAACGCCGCTGCCGTCACCCACACAGTTGCGCCGCGTCGCATTGCGAAAATAGTACACCACGCCACGCCAAACGTTCGGTCGCCGCCAAAATCGAAGGCAGACGAGGGCGTAGAGTCGCACTGTTTCAGGCTTGTCTCGAGTTCGGTTGGTGTCAGTGTCACTCCCCAGCATCCCAAGTGAAAACTTGAACCTCTGAAGTTTAGCCTCAATTGAACGGTCGTCTAGAACCGTTGTTAGCGCCCGATATTTTGATATGCCCCTCGAGGTGTTCGTGCATACCTTCGCCGCCCTGTCCGTCCCCGAGTACCGCCGTTTCTGGGTCTCGCAACTGTTCAGCCTGATCGGGTCGTGGTTGCAGAGTTCCGCGATCGCGTGGATCGTCGTGAAACTGCTCTATCCCAGCAACGCAGGCGAAGCGACCGCCAAGCTGGGCATTCTCAGCGCCGTGCAGTGGCTGCCGTCACTGGTGCTGTCCCTGTTCGCCGGGGCGATGCTGGATCGGGTCTCGAGGCGCGTGGCGCTGCTGGCGTCGCAGACAACGCTGATGCTGGTGGCGATCGGGCTGGGCTTGATGGTGATGCTGAACCAATCCTCGTTTGAACTCGTGGCGGCGCTGGCGTTCTGCGCGGGGCTGGCGAACGTTTTCGATATCGTCGCGCGGCAGAGTCTGGTTCCGACCCTAGTTCCCCGCGAGTTCATGCCGAACGCGATCGCACTGAATTCTTTGGCGTTTAACCTGAGCCGCATCCTGGGCGGAACCATCTTTGGCTTCGTCGCGCCGCTGGGTCTCAGCACCGTCTTCTTTCTGAACGCCGCATCGTTTCTGGGGGTGATCTACGCCATCTGGAGCCTGCGCGTCCCCAATCCAGAGCCGCACACCACCAAGATGTTCGAGGATGTGCGGATCGGGTTGCAGTACGTTTTCAAGACGCCAGAGGTTCGCGTTCCGATTCTGCTGCTGTTTTTCCTGTCCCTATTCATCATCAACTTTCAGGTCAGCATCCCGACTCTGGCGCGGTTTAAGCTCAACCTCGAGGAATCGGGCTTCGGGTTGCTCAACGCCGCCTTTGGTCTCGGTGCGGCCGTCGGAGCCGCCTTTCACGCCTCGAGACCCGGCACGCATAAGACGCGGCTGATGCAATGGGGAGCCGTACAACTCGTGCTGGCGGTGGGTTTGCTGGCGCTGGCGGATAGTGTGGTGACCGCCTGTCTCTGCTTGGCGCTGTGCGGCTCCGGGATGATTCTGTTCAACGTCTCCGCCAACTCGAGCGTGCAACTGGAAACCCCGGATTACCTGCGCGCCCGCGTCATGAGCGTTTACGCGCTGGTGTTCGCCGGGATGACGCCGCCGGGTGCTTTGTTGACCGGCTGGTTGATGAGCGCCCTGGGGGTGCAAAACGGCCTACTGGTGCTGTCAGGCGCGGGCTTGATGAGCGTGATCGTGCTCGCGCCGCAACTGAGGGGCAAACCGAAACCCGTGCTCTCTGAGACCCGCTCGAACTCAAGCGGATCGTGAACTCTGGGCGTGCCGGGTCAGGTTGGCTCGAGATACCCGCGTTAGAGACAGGAATGTGTACCTGGTGAACGGTCATGTGCCACAGGATTCAGCCCAGTGAGACCTCGAGCATCCGAAGTTCCGGCGAATCGCACTTCAAGTCTTGCGCTTGAACAACCGCTCTAAAATCGAGTTCTGTTTCTTGTCACTGCTCGGCTTCGATCTGGTTGGGGTAGCGCTTTCGGTTCGCAAACTCGAGCGGCCCAGGCGTTGCTGCGGTTCTTGAGGGGTGGGTGTCTCGGTGCGCTTTGGGTGTGCCTTCGGTTGTTCCGGGACTGGCTTTGCGGTCGCCTCGAAATGCTCACCGAGCAGGTCTTCTAGGACTTTGCGGAACTCCTTGGCGGTCGGGCGGAAGTGCGGCTCCTTGCCCAGGCAGCGGTCCACGATCTTGGCGACCGGGTGCGGAATGTCCGGGTTGATGTCCTTACTGCTGCGCGGCGGCTGGGTCAGGTGCAAGGCTTGCAGTTCCTCGAGGCTGTCCCCCAGGAACGGGCGGGTCTTGGTCAGTAGCTCAAACGCCACAATGGCAAAACTGTACATGTCGGTTTTGGGCGTGCCGCGCTCGCCGCGAAAGATCTCAGGGGCCATGTAAAACGGGCTGCCCGCTGGGGGGTTCTGCACCTGCTCGCTCGAGGCGGCCCCGAAGTCAGCCAGGTACGCTTTGCCGTTGTCTAAATAGATGTTGCTCGGTTTCACGTCCTGATGGATGACCCGCTGGTGATGGCAGTATTCCAGGGCGGCCGCGATGTCGCGCATCAGCCGCAACGAGGCTTCCAGCTTGATGGCTTCCGGGTCCAGTTCCCCATCCCGAAAGAATTGCATCGCCAGGTGCGCCTGCGGTCCGGTCGGCTGCCCGCTGTAGGAGCGCACAACGTTCGGATGTTCCAGGCTTTTCAGCATCACCACTTCGGTGTAGAAGACGCGGCTCATGACCGGGTCCTGCATGATGCCGGGACGCGGAATTTTCAGTGCCACCTCGCGCCCGGTTTCGTCGTTGGCGAGGTAAACGATTGCGGTGCGCCCGGTGCCGAGCAACATTCGGGCCTTGAAACCTGGGATCATTAAACCGCTCGGCTGCGTCACAAGAGCAGTCTACCGTGCCGGTCAAGCCGTGAGGGTGAAGAATCCTCAAGCTACGGCCGCCTCACAACACGAAACCAGCGCTCGGCTCGAGGAGCACACCCTTGACGCCCAGTGCCTCGGCCGCCCGACAAAAGGCCTGGCCGTCCTGCTGGATCGGTGGAAAGGTGTTGAAGTGCATCGGCGTCACCGAGCCGGGTCGCAATAACTTCACCGCCTCGAGCGCGTCAGCCGGGCCCATCGTGAAGAAGTCACCGATGCACAGGAAGGCGTGATCCAGCTTCAGATTCCCGATCAGGCTCATGTCGCTGAACAGGGCTGTGTCGCCGCTGTGATAGATGCGTTTGCCTTCAAGCTCCAGCACCACGCCGCACGGCATCCCGCCGTAGCCGCCGTCTGGGAAGCTCGAGGAGTGCCAAGCTGGGGTGAGACGGACGCCTCCCCACGGCAGGTGGGCCGTGCCGCCCTGGTTCAGGCCGACGGCTTTCACGCCCTCCTTCCCGGCTCGAGCCGCGATTTCGACGATGCCGACGACGGTTGCGCCGCGTTTTCCCAGGTCAACGGTGTTGCCCCAGTGATCGCCGTGGGCGTGGGTCACGATCACGTAATCGGCTCTCACGTCATCCAAAGCCACCGGACAGGCCGGGTTACCCTGGATGAACGGATCAATCACGATGCTGACGCCGTTCGTTTCGATCTGAACACAGGAATGCCCCAGGAACGTCAATTTCATACATCCTCCATTGGTACGCCCCTCAAAATTAACCTGAAAGGATATCCAGAGGCGTGTGCCAGACTGGAATTCAGGCGGGTGACTCGAGGATGAAATCCACGATCAACTGGCACAGCGCGTCGCGCTCCCCGTCCCAGAACATCTCGTGGCGGGATTGCTCAAACCAGCGAATGCGCTTCTGGGGGCTGCCGAGTTTCTCGAGCGCCAAGTCTGAGGCCGATGGGGGAATCGTCTCGTCTTGCAGGCTGTGAACTACGAGCGCCCTGGCCTTCACCTGTGGCAGCAGGTTGACGGTCACTTTCGCCATGTCCCAGAGCTGCGCGAAGGCTCGAGTCGGGAAGCGGTCATAGGCGACCGGGTTCTGTTTGACCTGGGCCAACAAGTCTGGATCGTTCAGAATCGGGCCGCTGCCCTTCCAGGTTTTCACCAATGGAGCCAGCAGGCTCACCATGCCGGACAGCGGATTGCTGAATTTTAACGCGACGGCGACCAGGGTCACTGAGTCCACCGGACGCTGGGCCGCGATGTGCGTCACCACCAACCCGCCCATGCTATGACCGACGACCGCCACCCTGGCGTGCTGGGCCGCCAGTCGGTCGTAGGCCGCCAGCCCGTCCTCCAGCCAGTCCTGCCAACGCACGCCGGTCAGATCGCTGTAAACAGTTCCGTGACCGCGCAGAATTGGAATCTCGTATGGCAGTCCGGCGCGTTCCAGAAACGGCGCAATGTATTCCACGGTCTTGGGTTGCGCGGTGAAGCCGTGACACACCAGTACGGCGAGATCATTCATGGATGGACAGAGGATAGCACCTCAGATTCACAGCACCTCGGATTGGCTGCCGCGCAGCAAGTCCAGGAGTTCCTGAATCACGAAGGCCGTCATGCCCCAGATGTCAACACTGGTTCCCGCAGGCGTGTCCCAGTCGAAATGCAGAATTGCTCTGGGACCGCTGACGCCCGGCGGCCAGCGGCCCACGGGCGGCTCGAGGCGAATCTCTTGGCGCGGCGCGGTCTTTAGCAGGTCTGCCAGCGGGACGTGCAGCAGCCGCGCCACCTCGCCCGGATGGGCGCTCAGGGTGGCCGCACTGGACACCTGCGCCAGCACCGGTGTGACCTGAAAGCCTTGCGGTGTCCAGACATCGTTCAGCAAGCCCAGCACCGTCACGAACCCCGGTTCCAAACCGATCTCCTCGTGGGCCTCGCGCAGCGCGGCTCCCAGCGCGTCCTCCCCAGGCTCCAACTTGCCGCCGGGAAACGCGATCTGCCCCTTGTGGGTCGGTAATTCGCGGCTGCGTTCGGTCAGAATCAAGCTCGGTGCTGGTTCCAGAACAATTGGAACCAGCACCGCCGCCCGCTTGAATTCGGGAATCTCGAGCGTTGTCCGTTTACGCGCCTTTAAGATCGTTTCCAGCGCCGCCAAGTTCAAGACTGCTGGGTTCAACGTCCTCCCACCGCCTCGCGCACCCGCGCCTCGAGCCGTTCGCGGAGCGCGACCTCGGCGTGAACGCCCTGACCTCGCGCCCAGGCGACGACCGCCTCCAAGACATCGCTGACTCCCGCCGCATCGTCGCTCGAGGTTTCTAGTGCCCGTGCGACCTCGGCTTTCGTGCCCTTGGCGACCCCGAGCGCCTTTTGAATCTCAACCGCTCGAGCCAGCGCACCCAGCGCGGCGGGTACGCGCTCGGCGGGGTGCCGCTCTGGTTTTCCGGCCCGCTCCTGAGATTTGATCGCGTTCCAGTTCGTGACCACCTCGTCGCTGCCAGTCACGCTGACAGTGCCAAAAACGTGCGGGTGACGGCGAATCAATTTTTCTACGATCGCGGTTTCCACGGTTTCATAGGAAAACGTCCCTTCCTCCTCGGCGATGACGCTGTGAAACGCGACCTGCAACAGTACATCGCCCAGTTCCGACGCCAATTCCAGCCGATCACCGCTGGAAACGGCATCCACCGCCTCGGCCGCCTCCTCCAAGAGGTACGGGCGGAGCGATTCGTGGCTCTGCTCCCGATCCCACGGGCAGCCGTTCGGGGCGCGAAGTTGACGCATGATCTCGAGTAAACGCTGCATGGCGCAGTTTACCGCGCGGCACGTGACGGGTCGGTCTGGAACGGCACGATGTTCAGCGTCGCATCTGGGGACACGGCCTGCGATTCGAGCCTGAAGCCTTCTTGAAACGCAGGCCGCCGCAAAAAAGCGGTTCCCGTGAACCAGCTCAAGTGGCTGGTCTCGAGGCAGCAGATCCCGGTGCGTACCGTTCTGAATCGCTGTCTGAGCGCTCGAGGCGTGAAATACTGGTCTTCTGATGGTGCTCCCCGAACACAAGTCCAAGGTGCGCGAAATTGCCGAGCGTTTCAACCTGGCTCAGACCTCACGCGAGCCGCTGGACCTCGCGGCGGCGGTCGGCGCGAAACTGGAATACGGCGATCTGGGCGACAAGGACGGCGCTTTCGATCCGAGCCGCAACGTGATTTTCCTGAATCGCGCCATCGGCGTGGAGCGACAGCGGTTCACGATGGCCCACGAGGTGACGCATTTCCTGATCCTGAAAGACGAGGACCTGCTGTCTGACCTGCACGACGCCTACGAGGGCGATGCCCTGGAGGAGGCCATCGAGGTTCTGTGCAACGTTGGGGCGAGCGCCATTCTGGTTCCAGAACCCCAACTCGAGGCGTTGCTGCAAAAATATGGTCGCGGGGCGCGCGTCTTGCCACGCATCGCGCAAACCTTTCAGCTCTCCAAGTCGGCCGCCTGCGTGTCCCTGGCGCAACACTTAGAGGGGCGGGCGGTGGTCTCGGTGCTGCGCGCCAAAGGAAAGGGCGCGAAGCAGACGTTAGAAGTCCAGTTCAGCGCCAAGACCTCTGAAATGCGCTACAGCCTAGCGGTTGGCACACCGGTTCCGCTGGATCACCCGGTTATGACCTCGCTTGAGACGGGATTACCGCTGTCAGAGAAAAGCTACATCCCGTTTCGGAGTGGCAAAAAAATGCCAGCCAACGTGGACGCTCACCCGGAAGGCAATCTGGTCTACGCCGTGTTCACACTGCTCGAGTAAATCTGCCATTTGTAAATTCTGAGGCGTAATTACCAGGCTACTTTTCATCTCTAGCAGACGAAATTCCCATGCCTGTGTGAAGAATTACACTCCTGGAAGCTACTGCTTCTCATCGCGTTCAGAACACGTTCTTTTGTGAATCTATTCTAGCTTACTATTTTTACCCGAGAAAACGGACCTATTTCTCATGATTAAAAAATTCTTTGAAAGATCCATCGGCTCAGGGACACACAGTCTCATGAGGAAAAAGTGACTCAAAAGAATTATGAGAGTTACGCTCGAGGCAATTCTCATTTATGAAAATATTTCTGAGCGTGATTTACATGTTGGTCACCGATGCTGCCTATGGCGATCAAAACACGCCTCACAGGAGGATTTATGCAGAAGCGAAACATCAGGATGTTGGTGCTGACCGCAGCACTCGCGAGTGCCACAGCCGTCGGTCTGGCCAAATTGCAACAGAACTTTTCTGACATCCCCGCCGGACACTGGGCGTCAGAAGCGGTTCAGGCGATCGCCGCCGAAGGACTCATCACCGGCTATCAGGACGGGACCTTTCAAGGGCAAAAAACCCTCACCCGGTATGAGGCGGCCACGATTTTTTACCGACTGCTGAAGAGCGGAAAGCTCCAGCAAGCCACGCCCGCCACGCAGACCACGGTCCAGCAGGGTATGGCGGAAGTCAGCCCCGAGCTGGCTGAGTTAAAAACCCAGATCAGCGACACCAACGACCGCCTGACGGCCCTCGAGGATCAGGTCAAGACCCTCGGCACGGCCCCAGCCGCCACGACGACCACGACCCCAGCGGCTCCAGCGACCGACACGACCGCCCTGGAAGCTCGCATCAAGACGCTCGAGGACGACATCGCCGCCCTGAAGGCCGCGCCCGCCGCCCCAGCCAGCACCACGACCTCCACCGCACCCGCCACGCTGGACCCGGCGGTCGAAGCGCGCATCAAGTCCCTCGAGGATGACCTGGCAGCCTTGAAGACGGCTGCCGCCGCACCCAGCACCTCGAGCAGTGACCTCGAGACGCGGGTCAAGGCTCTGGAGGACAAGGTGGCTGCCGCCCCGACGGCCCCCGCTGCCCCGGCTCCGACCACCACGGCCGCCCCCGCCACGCTGGACCCGGCGGTCGAGGCGCGTATCGCGGCCCTAGAAACCAAGGTTGCGGCTGCCCCTGACACCACAGCGCTTCAAGCGACTGTGACGAGCCAGGACACCCGCATCACCACCTTGGAGACGCAACTGGCCGCCTTGCAGACCAAGGTTGACGGTTTGAGCGCGACCGCCGCCGTCACCCCGCCCGCCGCACCGACCGTTCCCGTGACGACCGGCAGCAGCGCCACGACGGACACCTCGAGCGGACCCACGACGAGCTTCTCGGTCGGTCTGGGTGGTGCGATCAACCTGGTCGGACCGGTCGGCACGGGCGCTTCCCCGCTCGGGATTTACGGTCAACTGGCGATCAACCGCATCGCTGGACCGTTCGGCATTCGCGCCTTCGCGGATCTTTCTAGCATCCCGGCGGCGGGTGCCCAGATCTTGCTGAACCTCGGTGACAACGGCTTCGATCCGTATATCGGGATTGGTGGTGGCGTGATCTTCAATAACCCGACCAACTTCTTCATCGGTGGTTCGGTCGGTGCGAACCTTGGGTTCGGCGGTGGCTTGGGTGTTTTCGCCGAGGTCAACCCGCGTTACAACTTGAGCGCCAGCCAGTTTAGCGTCAAGGCAGCCTTCGGCTTGCGTTTCGCGTTCTAAGCACCAGGCAATCTCGAGAAAACCGCGCCCTGAAAGCGCGGTTTTTTCATGGCTCGAGCTGCGATTAAGTTTCGGTTAGGACTTGCGTGTGTTCGCGATTGCTTGGCGCTTATTGGCACAAAACTTTAGCCACTCGTAACGCTGGGACCGACGGTAGGGACACATGCCACGCCCCTACGGACACGTTGAGGACGATTTGGCGAATACGTTGAACTCGGTCATGTCGAAAGCCCATCTCAACTCGAGTTGACGATCAACGGCGAAACTCACACCTCCAGAACTCCGCCCACTCGCCCGCTAAAACATCAACCTTGGTCGCTCCACATCGGCATTTTTTCGCTCGAGTCGCACGACTTTGAACCCTTCGAGTACACTGGGGCAATGCCTGAACAGCCGTTCCTGATCGCGGACCGCCCCGGTTTCACGCCGCAAATCGCGCGTCTGACGGTCATGATGAATTACGCCCGCCAGACGACCTTGCAGATGCTGGACGGTCTGACCGTGGACGATCTGGATTTCCTGACCGACCCGACGGCGAACACGATTGGGATGCTCTTGGAACATTTCTGCGCGGTGGAAATTGGGTACGGCGGCATGACCTTCGAGAACCGCGAGGACTGGGACGAAGTCCTCGGTGAGCGCTGGGCGGCGGGCAGTAACCTCGGCGCACAGGGACGCGAGACGATCCGGGGGCACGATCTGGAGTATTACCTCGAGAACTTACGCACAGTGCGCGCCAAGACCTTTGCGGAGTTCGCCCGGCGCGACGACACCTGGCTCGAGGAGCCGATTCCATTCTGGGGCGAGACTGGAAACCGTTACTTCGCCTGGTTTCACGTCTTTGAGGACGAGATCAATCACCGGGGTCAGATTCGCTTGATTCACAAAGCGCTCCCGAGTATGCAGAACCGTGGCGTGCTCGGGATTGGCACGGCCCCGGCGGGCGAGGACGGACTGGGCTTGAAAATCGCCCGACTCGGACAGGGCGGACCGGCTGACCTGGCGGGACTGCTCGAGGGGGACGTGGTGCTGAGGCTGAATGGAGTGGACGTGACAGGTCTACCGCTCGAGCGGATTTCCTTGCGCGGCCAGGCGGGCGAAACCCTACATGTCCAGGTGCGCCGGGAGGGTGTCTCCAAACCGCTCGAGTTCGAGGTCGTGCGCGTTCCCGCCTCGCGCTAGTCAGAATCTGTCACCCTGTACGACACACCCGCGTTCCGGGGTCAACCCTGGGCGTATACTCTTACGGTTTGACAACCGCCCTCGAGAGACACTCGAGGCGCTGGTTTTTGAGGAGGCTCAGTGAAACTTCACGAGTATCAGGCCAAAGAGTTGCTGGCGAAATTCGGCGTGCCAGTACCCCCCGGCAAGATCGCGTACACCCCGGACGAGGCGAAAGCGATTGCCAACGAGTTCGGTGGTTTGACCGTCATCAAAGCGCAGGTTCACGTCGGTGGGCGCGGCAAGGCGGGCGGCGTCAAGCTCGCCAAGGACGCCAACGAAGCCTACGACCGCGCCAAGGCGATTCTAGGCATGGACATCAAGGGCTTGACCGTCAAGAAGGTCTTGGTCGCCAAAGCTGTGGACATTGCCAAGGAGTACTACTGCGGTTTGATCGTGGACCGCAACGTCCAGGGGTACACGTTGATGGTTTCCAAAGAGGGTGGCGTGGACATCGAAGAGGTGGCCGCTACCAATCCAGAGGCGATCACTCGCTTTGCGATTGACCCAATCAAGGGCCTGCGTCCGTTCGAAGCCAGGGACATTGCCCTGAAGGCCGGTCTCGAGGGGAACCTCAACAAGATCGCGGCGCTGATGGTCGGGTTGTACAACACGGCCGTCGGTGTGGACGCTTCTTTGGCCGAGGTCAACCCGCTCGTTATCACCGAGCAGGGCGATGTCATCGCGGCCGACGCCAAGATTGATATTGACGACAACGCCATGAGCCGTCACACCGACCTGGAAGCCTACCGCGAGGTCGAATCCGAGCACCCGCTCGAGGTCGAAGCTAAGGCCTTCGGGTTCAGTTACGTGAAGCTAGACGGGCACATCGGCGTGATCGGCAACGGCGCGGGTCTCGTCATGACGAGCTTGGATGTCGTTTCGCGCGTCGGCGGTAAAGCCGCGAACTTCCTGGATATCGGTGGCGGCGCGAAGGCGGAAGTGGTTTACAACGCCGTGAAGCTGGTGTTGAAAGACCCGGACGTGAAAGGCATTCTGATCAACATCTTCGGCGGCATCACCCGTGCCGACGAGGTGGCCAAGGGCGTGTTGCGCGCCCTGGACGAGGGCATTCTGACGAAGCCCCTGGCGATGCGTGTCGCTGGAACCGCCGAGGCCGAAGCCCTGGCGCTGTTAGAGGGCAAGCCGATCAACATGTACCCGACGATGACCGAAGCGGCGACCGCCGTTGTGAAGGAGGCGGCCCAATGAGCATTCTGGTGAACAAGAACACGAAGGTGTTGGTGCAAGGCATTACCGGCCGCGAGGGCGCGTATCACGCCGAGAAAATGCTCGAGTACGGCACGCAAGTCGTGGCGGGCGCGACCCCCGGCAAGGGTGGGCAGACGTTCACGGCGGGCGGGCACAGCATCCCCGTGTACAGCTCGGCCGTTGAGGCCAAAGCGGCGCACCCAGAGATTGACGCCAGCATCATCTTCGTGCCGCCAGCCGCCGCCGCCGACGCCACGCTCGAGGCGGCCCACGCCGGGATCGCCTTGATTGTCAACATCGCCGAGGGAATGCCGACGCTGGACATGATGCGAGTCGTGCGTGAATTAAAAGAACTCCCGGACGTGCGCCTGATCGGTGGCAACTGTCCGGGGCTGATTACCCCCGGCGAGTGCAAGCTCGGGATCATGCCCGCCAGCACCTTCAAAGCGGGGCGCGTTGGCATGATTAGCCGGTCGGGTACCTTGACCTACGAAGCCAGCAAGATGTTGGCGGACGCGGACATTGGGACCAGCACGGTCGTCGGTATCGGCGGCGATCCGATCATCGGGACGACCTTCATTGATTTATTACCGATGTACAACGACGACCCGGAAACCGATGTCGTCGTGATGATCGGCGAGATCGGCGGCGCGGACGAGGAGAACGCGGCCGCCTGGATCGCGCAGCACATGAAAAAACCCGTGATCGCTTTTATCAGCGGTCGCACCGCGCCCAAGGGTAAGCGCATGGGTCACGCGGGTGCGCTCATCATGGGCAACGTCGGCACGGCCGAATCGAAGCTCGAGGCGATGGCGGCGGCCAAAGTTCCCGTGGCTGACACGATGGACGAGATTGTCGTCCTGACCAAAAAAGCGCTGGGACTTTAAAACCTCTGGATGATTTCAGGGAGCGCAAACTTGCGCTCCCTGTTTCGTGGCCGCCTGAGCCTGCGGTATCGTTTCCCAGTGTCCATCCCTAGTCTGACAACCGCCACAGTCTTCCTCGAGGAGGCGAGTCGGCTCAATCCCGGCCCCTGGGTTTCGCACGTGCGCTTTGTGGCCGATGCGGCTGAGCGGATCGCTCGAGCGGCTGGCATGAACGCTGAACGGGCGTATGTTCTGGGGTTACTGCACGACATTGGGCGGCGCGAGGGCGTCAATAACCTGCGTCATCTCACCGATGGCTACCGCTTTATGCGAGGGCACGGATTTGAGGATGCCGCCAGAGTTTGCATCACCCACGCCTACCCCATCAAAGACGCTAGTCTCTTCATCGGTCCCTGGGACCTCGAGGCAGCGGACGGCGCACTGCTGTGCGATGTCCTCGCGTCCACGGCCTACAACGACGAGGATGAACTCATCCAGCTCTGCGATGCGCTGGCCTTGCCGAGCGGGTTTTGCCTGCTCGAGAAACGATTTGTGGATGTGAGCCTGCGTTACGGGACGCCAGAGTTCATTCCCAGAAAATGGCGAGCCACGCTTGAGATTCAAAAACGCTTCGAGACCCGGATCGGGGCGTCGCTGTACACGTTGTTACCGGGCGTGATCGAAAACACCTTTGGCTTCTCAGCCTGAACCAACAAGTCTCGAGACCCAGAGTTTCTGGGTCTCGAGACTGAACCGGTTTGCTTTACACTGCTTTGGTGATGACGCCGTTCAGACCACCTGGGAAGAAGCCGCCGCTGACGCTTCCACCGAGGTAGACAATCTTCAGCACTTCAGAAGTGCTGCGGCTGAACGCAATGGCGTCCGCGTCGGTCGGCTGGATGTTAGCCTTGCCGCCCACGACGATGCCCTGATCCTTGCCCCCACCGACGGAGCCGCGTAGGTCAGAGATTTTCTGCACGATGGTCTGCACCGTCACGTTGTACGCCGTGACTACGGTGTCCTTTTCTTTGTAGAGGAGGGTGCGAATCTGGCCCGCGTGATACGCCTCGACGCCGAGAATCCCTGCGGCCGCCTCGAGGAAATCCTTTTTGGTGATGGATCGTGCAGCGCCCTTGTACGCGGTCACGCCGACATCTTCAAAAATAAAGGCTCCATGCAGGAAGAACAGTTCGTTGGCGTAAGGATCGAAGGCTGGGTTCAAGGTGACAGGATTTCCCGGCGTTGAGAAGGCGGCGTTGGCGGCGTCAGCGAAGGCTGTGCCGATATTGATCTGTGGCCGGGGCACGGCCAGCGCGCCAAGGTTCTTCCGCAAAAACTTCACGTGAGCGATCTCGTCGTTGGCGATTTCCTCGGCGTAGGCCTGAATGGCGGGCGTGGCGAAGGTGACCTTCTTGCCGCCCACGGAGGCGGGACCGCCACCGGCGTCGGCGGCATCCAAGCCCTTGCCGAACGCGGCCCAGGAGTAAAATTCTGCCTCGAGGTATTCCAGGTTCAGCGCGAAGTTGAGCACGTCAACGTCAACGTCTGGCATTTCGGCGACAACGGCGGGAATGCAGGCGGTCAGGGCTGCGCCCGCGCCCATCATGCCAAAGCTTTGCAGGGCTTGACGACGGTTGAACTTGCGAGTTTCGGTTGACATAATTCCTCCAACCGAGGGGATGCGGCCGCAACGCCATCGGTAGTTTGAAGCGCTTCACAGGGTATACGCGGGCCAGCCCAGATTGGATGTGCGAAATCATTGTGCCAGACGCACTTGAAATGTATTTCCGCTTTGTATTCGCGGTTCGTTGTCTCTCCGATCAGTTAACCTCGATCAGTGTGAGATTGCCTATGATGCTCGAGTGAAACCCAAGTGGTGGGTTCAGCGATTCGATCGAAGGGTGTTCTGGCTGCTCGTGTGGCTCTGGAGTTCCAATGCGCTGGCCGCGCCAACCGGACAGATCGCGTTTCTGCGCGGTGACGCCGCCTACGTCTTAAACATTAAAAGGGCGACTCGAGTCAAATTGCCGTTTTCAAATCGGGCCGAACTGGTACGAATCGCCCCGAGGGGTGGGGCGGTCGTGTACTTCGTGCGTCCCAGAGGGGTGAGTTCGGCGGCGGCGCGGGTTTATCACGCCTTCATCAGTCGTCCTCCGTACCGGGTGGCGCACCTGCTGCCAGCGCCGATGGATCGGGTTCCGCTCTACACCCAAGTCACCTGGAATGCGGCTGGCTCGAGGTTAACGCTCATCCTGGACAGGTTTGAAACGGACCCAGGGCGGTGGCAGAACGGGTCAGTCTTCGAGTACCGGGTCCGTGCGGCGCAGGTCGTCAAACTTAATTCCGTCCCCAGAGCCATGTCGCGGAACGGGCGCTGGGAGATATTTCAGACGGGCAAAACGATTCAAGTGCGTGACCGCCGCACGGGGCGTACCCGAGTCGTATTCTCGTACGGTCAGCCTGGACGACTGCTGAAGCGTCTGCAAGGCGTACCGGATTACAGCCCGGATTTTCAGGATGGGGCTGAGGGTTGGTGGCTGGGTGGACTGAGCGTTTCAGCCGACGGCGCGGAAGCCTCATTCGTGACCAACGCTGGATCGGGCAGCAGTGCGGCGGGTGGCAATTCGTACTTCATCGGCGCGTTCTCGGTAGGTGTTCGCACGGGGGCTGTGCGTTTACTTTCTTACTGCGTCGGTTGCAAATCGCCGTACCTCGAGCGGTCCCCGGATGGGCAGAAGTTGCTGTTCGCCTATGCTAGTCACGCCAGCGCCGCCGATAACTCGTGGACGGGCGAGGTGATCGAATGGCGCTCGGGCCGCACCCGTGAGTTGATTTTCAACACGCCTGAAGCGGCCCCGACCGGCGCGGCCAACCTGACCTGGGGTTGGAGCTGGTCGCCAGACTCTAAGTTCATTGCCTTGGCGGTCAATTACTACGATCCGGTGAGTTACGACTTTGCCGAGTCGCGCTTGAAACACGATTTCAAGGTGTACGTCCGCGCCATTGGTACCGGCGCAGCCGTGCGTGTCATCCCTGCCGCTCGAGACCCATCCTGGGGGCGTCTCTAGCTTGATGTGCGTTTCGGTCAAGTTCTATGGGTCCAGCACGATATACTGCCCTCGTGGAACTCGAGTTGACGTGGTGGGACCCGTTGCTGATGGTTGTGCTGGCGGCGGCGGTGGCGCTCGGCGTGCGGCGCGGCGTGGCGACGCTGATCGTGGCGGTTGGCAGCTTGCTGGCCTGGTTCATCCTGAATATCATCGGCGTGTTTCTGGCTCCGATCGCCTTTTTGCTGGCGCTGGGAGCCGGGTATGGTTTGGGCGTGCTGTCGCGGAGCCTGATTAACAACGCTCTGGAATCAATCAACGATTCTGATCTGCTGACCTCGCTGCTCGGTGGGTTGGGGGGCTTGTTGCTCGGGCTGAGTGTGATTGCGGCCCTGACGCTGTCCTTTCCGACCAGCCCGAACTCCACCGCTGGACGCTTCGATTACCCGAGCACGCGGCTTCCGGTGTGGTTGTACAACGCCGTAGAAAAATCGGCCGTGCAACGCTTCCTGCGAAACGATCACGCTCGGGGCGGCTTGGAAGTCTGGGGCAGCGCCAGCCTAGTGCGCGGCTTGCTGATTCCCGACAAAAATCGTTGAGGTATTTACACAACATACTCATTCTACTGTAGAATGCTGGCTCGAGCGAGGCGGCCGTTCAGCTTCCACCTCAAGAGGAGGTTCTGGCTCAGACACGGTTCATTCGGGAAGCGCAAGGTCTCCAAGCCTGGAGAATACGAGGTGGGCGTCATCGAAGTTCTGCGGATGCGTCCCGGCTGCACACCCAGCCGCCCGAGAGAAAAGCCTTCGAGGAAAACGTGGCCGTGAGACCGCGACAACTCGAGGCGGGTGATGGGCGCTCGCCGCGCCGATAACAACTCCAAACGGTCGTGTCCGTCTCACGATGGACTGGACTCTCTTGACTCGGGCGGTACCGCTCGAGGGTGGGCGATTGAGGTTTTTTGATGTGTGGAATCGTTGGTTATATCGGGGGGCGCAACGCGACGGACGTGCTGATTGACGGACTCTCCAAGCTGGAATATCGCGGCTACGACAGCGCGGGCGTGGCCGTCAACACCGGAAGCACTTTGGAAGTCAGGAAGAATGCGGGCAAGTTGGCTGTCCTGCAAGGTGAGCTGAAACAGCAACACCTGACCGGGACGCTCGGGATTGGTCACACCCGCTGGGCGACGCACGGTAAGCCCAACGACGTGAACGCCCACCCGCACGCCAGCGAGGATGGGCAGATCGTCATTATTCACAATGGGATTATTGAGAATTACTTGCCGCTAAAAGAGGGTCTGCTTTCTAGAGGGCATCAGTTCAAATCCGAGACCGACTCCGAGGTGCTGGCGCACTTGATCGAAGAGGCGTACCGTGGCAACCTCGAGATGGCCGTTCGGGAGGCGCTCTCCAAGGTGCGTGGGGCGTACGGCATCGTCGTGACGCACGCCGCGCACCGCGAGATCGTGGCGGCCCGCACGGTCAGCCCGTTGGTCATGGGTGTCGGTGTCGGGGAGATGTTCCTCGCGTCCGATGTGCCAGCCCTGCTGCCGTACACCCGTAACATGATCTTTTTGCACGACGGTGATCTAGTCGTGCTGCACGAAGACAGCTATCGCATCAGCGATCTGGCAGGGAATCCGCAAACTCGAGAGGTGACGCAGATTGACTGGGACGCCGAGGCGGCCGAGAAGGGCGGCTTCGACACGTTCATGCTAAAGGAGATCTACGAGCAGCCCCAGGCGCTCACCAACACGCTACTGGGCCGCTTGCACGACGAGACCGGCGAGGTGGAACTGGAGCTGAACCTCGAGCCGGGGAGCTTCAAACGCATCAGCATCATCGCTTGCGGAACCGCCTTTTACGCCGGTCTGGTCGGCGAGTACCTGATCGAACAGCTTGCCCGGATTCCGGTCGAAGTGGATGTCGCCTCGGAATACCGGTACCGCCAGCCGCTCGTCTCCGAGAACACGCTGGCGATCGTCATCTCGCAGTCCGGTGAGACGATTGACACGCTGGAAGCCTTGCGCGAAGCCAAGAAGGGCGGCGCGAAAACCCTCGGGGTGATTAACGCCAAGGGCAGCAGCATGACGCGTGAGGTGGACGACACGCTGTACATTCACGCCGGGCCAGAGATCGGCGTGGCCAGCACCAAGGCGTACACCAGCATGGTCGGCGCGATGCTGATGCTGGCGCTGTGGCTCGGACGTGCCAGAGGCACACTGGACGCCGCCAAGGGCGCGGAGCTGATCAAAGCGGCTCGAGCCTTACCGCGCCTCGTGGAGGAAGCTTTGGAGGAATCGCGGGTGGGGCAGATCAAAGCTGTGGCTGAAAAATATAAAGATGCCAGGGATTATCTGTTCATGGGTCGCGGCGTGAACTCACCGACCGCCTTCGAGGGCGCGTTGAAGCTTAAGGAAATCAGTTACATCCACGCCGAGGCCTACGCGGCCGGAGAGATGAAACACGGCCCGATCGCATTGATAGACGAAACGCTTCCGGTCGTGGTGATCGCCACCGATTCTGACCTGTTGGAGAAAACCATCAGCAACATCCAAGAGGTTCGCGCTCGAGGCGGCAAGGTGATTGCGGTCGTCAGTGACGGTGATACCGATGCCTCCCGGCACGCCGACGATGTGATTCGCGTTCCGAAGACGATGGAAAGCGTTTCTCCAGTCGTGAACGTCGTGGCGTTGCAACTGCTGGCGTACTTCACGGCCACGGCTTTAGGCAGAGACGTGGACAAGCCGCGTAATCTGGCCAAGAGTGTCACGGTCGAATAAGCAAAAAGTCGGTTACGGTCGCCTGACCGTAACCGACTTTTCATGTCCCGCTGCGGGTACTCGAGAAGCGATTAGTTCTGAGCCGTCCAACTCGCCCGCTCGAGTCGCGCTAGGCTAACGTAGTTGAGTTGCGGGTCTTCATCGCGCCCGAGAGACAAAACGCCACTGACCGCGATCTCCTGACCGGTTTCCGGAACCTTCTGACCTGGCACGAGGCGCACCAAAACCGCGTCCGTGGCGACCGGAGAGGGTTCACTGTTGTCAGCCGCAAAGACCACGGTCACGTCGCGCGGGTAATCGCCCGCTTCGGCGCACGGGGAGCAGACGCTCTTCCGGGACAGGCTGAGCACGAACCGGTCGGGGAAACGTGGGTCGCTGGCCGCGTACCCAACGACCCGCACCGGCTGACCACCGAGGCTTTTGGCTCGAGCGGCGTACTCGAGACCGCGCACGGTCACGCTGCTGTATAGCTCTGTCATTGACAGCGGCACAGGCTTGGGAGGTGGAACAGATCCCATGCCGAGCCAGACGGCCGCGACCAGTGCGGCCGCCGTGACAACGGTCAGGACGATGACGTTATTTGGCTTCACGTTCGGGGTTGAGTCCCATCGCACGGGCCATCATAAAGAAGATTTCGGTCTGATCCATCGTGCCTTTGAACAGGTTCGAGCCGGGACCCCAAGCGTAGAGCGGCACGGGGTCGGCGCTGTGAACGCCCTGCGACTGATCCTTGGGCAAGTTGCCGATTCGCTGGTACGCGCCGGGTTCACTGCACACGGCCGGGTTGGGCTTGTAGCCGCCCTGACCGTCTGACACGGTGGGAACTTTGAAGTCCTCGCGGCTGCTGAAGGTCTCGCAGTAATCCGGGAAGGCTCCGAATCCGACCGCCAGGGTGCGGGCGGCGCTCGGGAGCGGGATGCCGTTGGCATCGCGTTGATCGCTGTAATTCGGGAAGCCCGCCTTCTCGTAAACGCCGATTGACTCGCGGTTGCCGGGTCCCTTGCTGTTGTCATAGCCGCCGTACACGCTCAACGAGTGCCCGTGGTCGGCCGTCACGACGACCAGCGTGTCGTCGCGCGTCGCGGCCCAGTCCTTAGCGTATTTGACGGCCTTGTCCATCTCCAGGACATCGAACATGGCTCGAGTCCAATCCAGCGGGTGCAGGTACTTGTCCACCATGCCAGCTTCCACCATCAGAAAGAAGCCCTTGTCCTGCTTTTGCAGCGATTCGACCGCCTTCTGCGTCATGTCCCACAGGTACGGCATGTCGGTGAAGCCTCCCAGAGCGGCCGGGCGCTTCCACACGGCGCGATCCAAGTAACTCGGCATGTTGTCCAGATTAAACAGCCCGAACAGCTTGGCTGGGGCGCTCTGCTTCAGTAGTTCTGTGCGGTTGCTGACGAAGCTGTACCCCAGCTTCTGTGACTCGGTGATCCAATCGGTGCTGTCCTTGCGCCTCGAGCCTGCGGCACTCTGCGGGATGAAATCCTCGCTGCCCCCCAAGAGCAGCACGTCAGGCTTCACGTTGCCGCGAAAGTACTGATCGGCAATCGCCGAGTAATCGCCGCGCCGCCGGGTATGAGTTGCAAACGCGGCTGGGGTCGCATCGGTTCCGAAGACGTTGCTGACGATGCCGACGCCCGCCCCTCGAGTGCGCTTCAAGATTTCGGTGATGATCTCCACGCGCGGATTGTCCAGCGTGTCAGCCGAGTTGTCCGGGTAGACGTTCAGCGCGTTGACCTGGACCTTCTGTCCGCTGGCGATGCTCGAGGCGCTGTTGGCGCTGTCTACAATGTACGAGTCGTAACTGCTGGTAGTGATGCTGGCCATGCCGCCCGGATTGGTCTGCATCTCCAATAGGCCCTTCGGCATACCGTTAGCGGGGTTGTATCCCTTGGCGATCACGCTCGCGCCGTGCAGGGTGTTCCAGCTCATGCCGTCGGCGATGAATAGGATCACGTTCTTGGCAGGCTTCAATGGCTTCGGAGCCGAAACGCCCGTCCAGACCGCACTTTTCTTGACCTCGCCCTTGGCGTCGCGGACGCGCACTTCCAGCGTGTTCTGCCCGGCTCTGGCGGTCACGTTGCGAAGCGTCCACTCGGCTTGACCGGCCCCCTGGGAGCTTTGCACCAGCCCGTCCAGCTTGCGGCCGTTCAAGGTGATCTCGTACTCGCCGAGCGTCTCGAGCTTGCTGACCTCGACGCGCAGGTCAACCCGTTGACCCGCCAAGAGGACCGCACCGTCGTAAGGGTAGATGTTGATGTCCGAGGCGCTCGGTGCGCCGATGGCGGCTGCGGCCACGACGACCAGCGGGAGCGCGATCCAAAATGGTTTCATGTGTTCCTCCGTCCGTCATGGTCACGGGTCAATGTCAGCGTTCTGTCAGTTGTGAACCGATGGCTTCGCCGGGCGCGATGTCGTTGTCTCTCGGGTCGCGCAGAGCGTCGCTGGAAAATCTGGCGCGTTGTTCGGTAAGACTCGAGCGAATCTGAAGCCATGACTGACCCTCGAGCGCTGCGCCTCGTGGATCTCGGAGGCCCATCAACAGATTATGGGTGCTCGAGGCGAAACTGGGCGTCTGTCATGAAACCGTGACGTGGAACGCTTCAGTACTGACTCTGGCTCATAAACGAATGGTCAACGACTCGAGGTCGCGCGGGTAGGCGCACAGGTTGCGGCAGCCGTCTTCGGTCACCAGCACCGTGTCCGAGTGGCGGAAGCCCGCCAGTCCCGGCACGTACAAGCCCGGCTCCAACGAGAAAATCATGCCGGGCAGGACGGGCGTGCGGTCATCCAAGTCCAGGAACGGATGCTCGTGTCCCTCGAGACCGAAGGCGTGCCCGGTGTGATGCCGCATCAGGTCCGCCATATTGAGTTCATTGCCGATAAAGTCCGATACGTCGCGCTCCACGTCGCAGCACAGGCGTCCGGGGCGCAGGGCATTGAAGGCCGCGTCCTGGGCCGCCAGCATGGCCGCGAAGTACCGCCTGAATTCGGGTGTCGGCTCGCCTGCGATCATCGTCCGTTCCAGTTCGGATTCGTAGCCGCCGACCACGCCATACGCGCCCGTGACCAGCACGTCCCCGGCGCGCACGCCGCCGGACTCGTGCAAGCCGTGCGGGTTGGCGGTGTTCGCGCCCCGGATGAACATGGCGTTGGCGGGCTTGCCCTCGCGGGATTTTGGCGCGTAACGCGACCCGAGGGCCGCGAGCATGTCCCGCGTGGCTTGCAGGCTGGCGCTCTGCGACAACTCGAGTTCACTGACCCCGGACGCAATCCCAGCCTGCATCAGCCGGTGCGCGTGATCGCCCCAGACGCAGGCTTCCTGGATGAGGGCGACCTCGGCGTGGGACTTCACCGCTCGAGCGTCGTCTATCAGCTCCAACCGCTCGGGGATGGTGCGCTCTAGAAGTTGACTCAGGCGCGGTCCACGGTAGCCCCAGCGCGCCTCGTAGCCGTCCAGGTCGCAGGCAATCCGCCCATTTCGCACGCCCAACTCCTCGAGCAGGGGCAGTAAAGAACGCAGCGGGTGTTGACCGCTCCCGCCGCCGGGGTACTCCGGGTAGATCACCGTGCGCCCGATCTGCGGCGCTTGGGATTGCAGGTGCTGGGTCTCCAACTTTGGGATCATCATGCCGGGCGCGCCCTCTCTGGGGATCACGACGGCAATTGGTCGCTCGGTGGCGGCAAAGAAGAAGCCCGTCAGGTACGCGACTCGAGTCGGACCAAAAACCACGATCGCGTCCAACCCCTCGAGTTCCAGTCGGGCTTGCAGGGCGGCGACCCTGGATTCGTACTCGGGCAGAGCGATCTCGAGCAACTGTGTCTCTAACAACTCTGTCTCTAACAACGCTGTCTCGAGCGGCCCGGATTCGAGCAGTCCAGACTCGAGGCGATCTGACGGCATCAGTACATCCTCTCAACGTCCAGTTGATTCATCAGCGGCTCTCCATCCAGGTAGCGGCGCAAATTGTCGCAGAAGATCTCCACGATGCGGTCGTTCTCGCGGTCGTTGGTGCTGGCGGAGTGATGATAGATGGAGACGTTCTCCATGTCCCAGAGCGGACTGTCGGCGGGCAGCGGTTCGACCGCCGTGACATCCAGTGCCGCGAACCCGAGCTGCCCGGTCCGCAGCGCCTCGAGCATCGCGGGTTCCTGCACGACTGCGCCGCGCGCCACGTTAATCAGCGTCGCGCCAGGCTTCATCGCGGCGAACTCTGGCGCACCGATCAGCCCCTCGGTTTCCGGGGTGTGCGGACACGCCAAGAGAACGAAATCAGCCTCGTGCAGCAACCCGTGCAAATCCGTCCATGGCAGCAAGGCATCCACCCCGAGCCTGTCCGCCGCCTGCCCCTGTGTATGACGCCCATCAGTCTGACGCTTCGTGGCGATGACGCGCATCTCGAAGGCCTTCGCCAGCCGCGCCACCTCCGCGCCGATCTTGCCCAGCCCGACAATGGCGAGCGTTTTATTGGAGAGTTCATCGGTCGCAAACCGCTGCCAGCGGTGCGCCTGTTGCAACTGCCGCGCTAGGTTGCGGCGCTTCACGACCTCGAGCATAGACATGATCGCAAACTCTGCCAGCGGGCGCGCGTGAACGCCGCTGGAGGTGGTGAAGACCGCGTTCATCCGGGCGAGGTTCTGACGCGTCACGAATTGCCCGATACCCGCGCTCGTGGCCTGCACCCAGCGCACGTTCTTGGCGCGCTCTGGGAGTTCAGGGACACCCGTGTAATCAAAATCGAACAGCACCTCGGCGTCACCCAACAACGCTTCCCAGCGCGACTGGTCCTCCGGGCTGCGCTGCAAGGGCTGCCCGACGTGATCGGCGCGGTAACGCGGTTTCGGCAGCAGCTCCGGTTCGTAACAGACGGACAGCCGCTCATCCACGGCGCGAATCCGCCCCACCAGTTCCGGTTCCAGATACGAACAGACCAAGACGTTGACCATAGGCTCCTTCTATTTCTAGCGGCTCAGGGCTAGCAGTTCAAGGCTCTCTGAGTTGCTGCGAGAACTCTTCGGCCGTGGCCCGAATCAGCCCTGCGAAGGCCGAGACGCGCCCCAGCTCCAAGCGACTGGCGGGCGCGGACAGACCCAGCGCCGCGATCGTCGCCCCGCTCGAGCCGCGCAGCGCCACGGCGATGCAACGCGCCCCAGGCGTGAACTCCTCGTCGTCCAAGGCGTACCCCTTGACCCGGACCCGCTCGAGGTCGCGCTCCAAGGCTTTCCGCGAGGTGACCGAACGATCCGTCAACGCCGCCAGCCCGGTGTGTTGCAGCGTGTCCCGGAGCGTGCGCGGCGCGAAATCCGCCAGGAAGATCTTGCCAACGGCCGTGCAATGCAGCGGTACGAGACTGCCAATACTGTTAGAGACCCGCATGACGCTCGGGGATTCCACCTGATTCAAGTAAATCGCGCTCGAGCCGTACAGTGCCGCCAGATTCGCGGTCTCGCCGGTTTGCTCCACCAGACGCTCCAAGAACGGTTGGGCGTGCCGGGTGAACTCGTATTTTAGGATCATCGAGCGCGTCACCTCGGCGATGCCGCGCCCCGGACCGTAACGCTTGGATTGCGGGTACTGCACCACATATTCCAGCGTCATCAAGGTCTGCACCAGCCGATGCACCGTGCTCGGGGGCAAATCTAGCGTTTTGGAAAGATCGGTGATGGACAGCGGCCCCCTCGAGCGGGCGAAAACCTCGATCAGTTGCAGCGCTCGCTCGACCGCCCGGACACTCGAGGGGGTTTCGGTGGCGGGTTCGGTGCTGGTTGGTATCGTCTCGAGGGGGCGCGTTGCGGTGCGAGGCATTCAGAAGTCCAGTCTGACCGGGCAGGCGTGGACCAGGGAAAACAGCGCTCGAATCCCGTCACCAAATTGCAACAACGACCCGCTCCGTGCGCTGGACGGCCACTCGAGACCTGAGCCTGACGGCATTTCCCGTGACGAAGCTCGAGGCTCACCCGATCTTTTAGAAGCGCGATCACGAAGAAGCGCCGCTCGAGCCACCTGTCCCTTGGGAACGGCGAGCGGCTCGAGACGGGGAATCAGGGTCTGGCTCACGCGGTAGTTCACGCTTCCATCCCGAACATCTTCAGTGACGCGACGCTGTTCATCGAGCCGTATAAGAAATTCACGAACGCCGCCCGACCCGCCGCCCCGACGCGTTCGCGCACCTCTCGCACGGCCTCGTCGCCGTACCAGTACGAGGCGATGAACGGACCCCGGAACGGGTGGGCCGCGAATCGCAAGCGCCCCTCGAGCCAGGCCGGTTGCGGGAAGCAACTCGTTTCCATGAAGTCGCGCACCTTGTCCAGATTCCAACCTTCACCCATCTGATACCAGGCGGCGCTGGTGGCGGTCGCGGTTCGCAGGCGGCGCAAGTTCAGATAAATCGCATCATCTTCCGATGTCACCCATTCGATGAGGTGAATCCCCTGATCGCCGATGCCCTCTTGAATCGCACCGACGACCGTGTTGGCGGTGCAGAGCAGCGCGTCAAGCGTGCTCTTGCCGCCCGCTGCCCAGTTCTTGGTCAGTAAGAGCTGCGTCGAATGACCCGGAAAGACCTCGTGCGCCACGAGATGCTTGAGCGCCGAGTGCGAGAACCGCAAGTCCAGATTCAGATCCATCTGCCCCTGCGCGAAGCTGCAACGGGCCGTGTACGGCACGCCGCGCACCGGATGCAGTTTCATCCGGTAATCTCCAGTCTGGTACACCATCGCATCCGTGCGCCCCTGCGCCTCGAGCATCAAGGCGTCGAAGGTCGTTTCGATGGTGGCGGGGTCAACGAAGCGCTCGTCCTCCCAACGCCGGGCGCGTTCTGCCAGCGAGCCGCTGCGATACCCAGCCGCCTCCAACTTGCTGTTCAGGTCGGCTCGCATCGTCTCGAGTTGATCGTCGCTCACGGGTGCGGCGGGCACACCGACCAATCGCTCCAACTTTTCGGCAAAGGGAACGCTGTCGCCGCGAAACATTCTTGTGGCGCAGCGCAGTGAATCCAGCATCGCCAGTAAAAACGTGCGCCTCGCGCCCGCTGGGTAGCCCGCCGCTTCGCGCTCCAAGCTGGTGATTTCCGCAAGGGCCGCGTCCCAGCCTTGCAACTCGAGCGGTTCGACCAAACCCTCCCCGAGATAAATCGGAACCAGCCCCTCGCTGTCCAGTGCGCCGTTGCCCTCTGAGATGCGCCGCTCGAGCCTGTCTATTCCAACTGTCAGGGCAGTCAGTTGCCGACCCAGCGCGAGGTCGTCTGCGGCGGGTTGGCTCGAGCCGGTTTGATCTTTAGCGGTCTGATCCTCAGTCATTGGGTCTCCATTCCACTCTGCGGAATCTTTGGGTGATTGACAATCTACTCGGCGACCCCCATAATTGCAAACTATTCTTGGCTTCAAATCACGAATTCACGTGTCTGAAGCAAGTAATAGGAGGTGGGATGTGAAACGAGAACTCGGTCGTTACGCCCTGCGGTGCTTCGGCGTCGCCATTCTGCTAGGTGGAATTACTGCCGCGCAGGATCGCGGTGGCACGTTGACGGTTGGTCTGAGCTACGATGTGGACACCCTGGACCCCTACGCCAGCGGCTTCCTGACCGACGTGCAATCCACTTTCCTCGAGCCGCTGATTTACCCCGACGAGAACGCCCGCTACCAACCCGCGCTGGCAACTGAAGTGCCGACCCAAGCCAATCGTGGCATTCGCATCAGCTCCGACGGGAAGAAGATGACGGTCACCTACAAGCTGCGCCCCGGTTTGAAATGGGCCGACGGCGCACCCGTGACCTCGGCGGATGTCAAATTCACCTGGGAGGCGATCAAAGACCCCAAGTACCTGGGGTCCGAAAAGGACGGCACCGAGGAGATCGAAAAAATTGACACGCCCGATCCCCTGACGGCCGTCATCTCCTACAACCAGATCTACGCGGGCTTCAAATCCTCCCTGTTCGGGTACGGCATCCTCCCGAAGCACGCGCTCGAGGGCAAGGATTTGAACAAGGACCCATTCTGGGAGAAGCCGTTCGGCGCGGGGCCGTTCAAGGTCACCGAGTTCAAGCGCGGGCAGTACGTGATCGTGGACCGCAACCCGAACTACTGGCGCGGCGGCGGCTTGCCGTACCTGGACCGGATCATCTTTAAGATCATCCCGAACACCAACACCCTCGTGACGCAACTGAAATCCGGCGAGCTGCAATTCGCCTACAACATCCCGTACACCCTAGCCCCCAGCGTGGACAACGTGCCGGGCTTGAAAGTCATTCGCGCTAAGACGCTCGGGTTTCGTCACTTGACGTTTAATCACAAAAACGAATTCCTGGCCGACATCAACGTGCGTAAAGCCATCGCGCTGGCGATTGACCGCGACGCGATCAACAAAGCCCTCGGCGGGTACTTGCAGCCCGTCAACACCTTCGTCGTCTCGAGCTTCGACTACGTGACCAAGAACGTGCCCGTCTACAAGTACGACCCGGAAGCCGCGAAGCGCCTTTTGGCGAAGGCTGGTTACACCCTGGGCGGTGACGGCGTGCTGACCAAAGGCGGGAAGCGCCTGAGCCTGAAGTTCCTGTCGCAAGCCGGACGCACCGAGTACGAGATCTCGCAACAAGTTGTCGCCTCAGAGCTGAAGGCCATCGGCATTGAAACGCTGATTGACAATAAAGCGGGAGCCGCCCTGGCCACCGCGCGTCGCAACGGCAGCTACGATCTCTGGTACTCCGGCTGGATCACGCCCGCCGACCCGATTGACTCGTACATTTCTTTCTACGGCACGAAAGGCTTCAACAACGGCAGCGGCTACAGCAACCCCAAGGTGGATAAACTCTTGGACGATGCCGCCAGCACCTTCGACCCGCTCCTGGTGAAATCCGACCTCGAGCAGGTGCAGAAGATCGTCATGACCGACCTCGCGGCGCTGCCGCTGTTCGAGGCATCCTCTGTTATTGCGGTCACAGAGAAGCTCCAGAACTTCAAGTCCAACCCGACCAACCAGAGCAACTTCCGTGAACCGAGCGGCTGGTGGTTGAAGAAGTGAGCGGCCCGCTCGAGGGGAGTTGCGTTTTGAGATGATCTGATGCCTCGAGGCAAAGCTAAGCGTGACGGGTTGCCCCCTTGATCTTCAAGGTTGAGGGCAACTCGCTGCCTCTGCCCAGGGAGAGACGCCAGCGCACTAGGCTCGAGAATGTTTGATGGTCTGAAATTATCTTGATGGTGGCAAACTCTACCGATTCTCACTCTCTCAAGGAACGGCTGCTATGAACTTTGGTTATCTGATGCGCCGTGCCCTGGTGACGATCCCGCTCTTGCTGGGTGTCTCCGTTCTGTTATACGCGGTGCTGCAACTCGCGCCGGGCGGCCCGGCCGATGTTTACGCCGACAATCCCGGTGTCAGTGCGGCGTCGCTGGCAAATTTAGAGCGAGAGCTGGGACTGGATCAGCCCGTGCCGGTGCAGTATCTCCGTTGGGTGTCTGCTTTCGTGCGCGGACAGTGGGGGTATAGCATTCGCACCGGGCGACCCGTGACGACTGACATCGCGGAGCGGATCGGACCGACGCTGCTGCTGGGCGGCGTGGCGTTCGCACTAGCGTTGCTGATCGCCATCCCGCTCGGGGTGTTCAGCGCCCTGCGACGCTACAGCGCCGTGGATTACATCTTCACGCTGCTATCCTTCCTGGGGATTTCCATGCCGATCTTCTGGCTAGCGCTGATGCTGCAAGCCCTGTTCGCGGTCAACCTGCGCTGGCTGCCATCGGCGGGACTCGAGACGATTGGGGACAGCAGTTTCTTAGATCGGTTGCGTCACCTGATCCTGCCCGCAAGTCTGTTGGCGGTCGCCAACATTGCCAGTTGGGGGCGCTTCGTGCGCTCGAGCATGTTGGACGTGATGACCCTGGATTACATTCGCACCGCTAGGGCGAAGGGTCTGAACGAGCGCCTGGTGACGTACCGCCACGCGCTTCGAAACGCGCTGATTCCGGTGGTAACCGTTATCGCGCTGGACTTCGCTGGGATTCTCTCCGGCGCGGTCATCACCGAAACGATCTTCGCCTGGCCCGGCATCGGGCGCTTGTTCATCGAAGCCATGAACGGGCGCGATTACCCGGTGCTGATGGCGATTCTGATGATCGGTTCGGTCGCGCTGGTCGTCACAAACCTGCTGACGGACCTCTTGTACTCACTGGTGGACCCACGGATACGCTATGACTGAAACTGTCCTGAAAACTCGAACTCGAGGGTCCGACGAGTCCTTCTTGGGGCGCGCCCTGCGACGCTTTCGCCGTCACCGACTGGCGCAACTCGGGTTGGCGGTGCTGCTGATTCTGGGATTGGCGGCGGTGTTTGCGCCGCTCTTAACCCCGTACCAGTACGACGGTCAGGACGCCGCGCTGTTGGGAACGCCGGTCGCGCCCGGAGCAGCCCACCTGATGGGAACCGATCAGCTCGGGCGCGACAACTTCACCCGCATCCTGTACGGCGCTCGAGTCTCCCTATCGGTGGGATTAGCGAGCGCACTGATCGCCACGTTTCTGGGGACACTGATCGGGGCAACGGCTGGGTTCTTCGGCGGCTGGGTGGATTCGCTGCTGATGCGCCTGACCGACGTGGTGCTGAGCATCCCGATCCTGCCGCTGGTGATCGCGCTGTCTGGTTTCCTGCGCCCGAGCCTGTGGGTGCTGGTCGCCATCATCGGCGGGCTGGGCTGGATGGGCACGGCGCGGCTGGTGCGCGGACAGTTCCTGAGCTTACGCAACGCCGAGTACGTCGAGGCATCGCGCGCCCTGGGCGGTTCCAACCTACGAATCATGTTCCGTCACATCCTGCCCAATACGCTCGGACCGATCATTGTCAGCACCACTCTGGCGGTCGGCGGCGCGATCATCTTGGAGAGTGCCCTATCGTTCTTTGGGCTGGGCGTGCAACCGCCAACGCCGACCTGGGGCAACCTGCTGAATGGCTCCTCCGATTGGCTCGAGACCGCGCCGTGGTTGGCGGCCTTCCCCGGCATCTTCATTCTGGTCACCGTGCTGAGCAGAAGAGTCAACTTCTTAGGCGATGGTTTGCGTGACGCGCTCGACCCGAGGATGTGAGGTCTCGAGCGTTACAGACAAAACGAGAGAATTCATTTTTTAGCCCTCGAGTTACAGGAGGTTCCCCTTGAAGGTTTTAATCATCGGCGCAGGTGCAATCGGCGGGCTGGCGGGAACGCACATGACTCGAGCTGGCTACGACGTGACCCTTATGGATCAGTGGCGCGAACACGTGGACGCGATCAACGCGGGCGGCGTGAAGATTGACGGCGTGCGCGGCGACCTGCACTTGAGCGCCAAAGCGATTACACCCGATCAACTCGAGATGCACGTCCAGCAGCACGGCCCGCTCGAGGCGGTGCTGATCGCCACGAAATCGCAGCACACGGCGGGCGCGGTGCGGCAACTGATCCCGCTGATGAGCAGTGAAACGTTCATCGTGTCGTTTCAAAACGGTTTCAACGAACCGATGATTGCGGAGATGCTGACCGACGCCGGAATCGGCGGCATGGAACGGGTCGTCGGCAGTATCCCCAATTACGGCGGTGCGCTCGTAGACCCTGGCTATATCGAATTCGTCCACGAGGGACCGATTCAGCTTGGGGAGATGACGGGCGGTGTCTCGGAGCGTGTCAAGACCCTGGCGGGAATGCTCGAGTCGCTCACCAATGTGCAACTCTCCGAGAATATCTGGGGGCAGATCTGGGCCAAAGAGGTCTACTCGCAGCAGGTAATCTTCAGTGCGCTGGCCGATGCCCGCATCATGGACACGCTCGGCAATGAACGCCTGGCCAGAGTGGCGGGTGCGTGCGTGCGCGAAGCTTTGGAGATCGCGGATGCCAACGGCATCACCGTGGAAGCGTTTGATTTCTTTGACCCCGCCAATTACCGCCCGCAGACGCCCGCTGACACCCAGAAACTGATTGACAACATCAACCACGCGATTTGGCTGCTGAAAAAAGACCAAAAGCCGCAAGCGCACGCCTTCAAGAAAAAGGGTTCCGGCATCTGGTGGGACATCGTGTACAGAAAGCGCCCGAGCGAGGTCGGCTCGATGGCTGAACACCTCGTCGCTTACGGCAAGGCGCACGGCGCGGACACGCGCCTCACGGAAAAACTCGCGGGCATGATCCTCGAGATCGAACGCGGCGAGCGGCAGTTAGGATTCCACAATTACGATGAACTCGAGGCCTACGTGCGCGAGATCGGCAAGGAGCTGCCATGAGCGAAGCCCGTAAACTCGGCGTCGGCGTGATCGGGGCGCACGCCTGGGCGGAGAAGGCGCACCTGCCTGGGTACGCCGCGCACCCGCAAGCGCGACTCGTGGCGATCTGCGACCTCGTGCCGGAGCGTGCCGAGGCGATGGCGAAGTTGTTTGGCGCAGAGCGCGTCTATACCGATCCACAAGACCTGATAGACGACCCAGACGTAGAGATGGTGGATGTCTGCACCCCGACCGACACGCACCTGCCGCTCTCCTTGGCTGCTATCGCCGCTGGCAAGCACGTCTTGTCAGAAAAACCGCTCGCTCGAGATGCGACCAGCGCGTTCATGGCGGCCCGAGCGGCAACCGAGAAGGGCGTGCGGACGAAGCTTGGGTTTACCTTTCGCTACTCGCCCGCGATTCGTCAGATTCACACCTGGATTCAGGACGGAACTCTTGGAGAGATTTACCACGTGCATGGCTTGGAACAGAACTCGCAGTGGCTGAACCCAGCCGAACCGCTGCGCCAAGTTCCCGAGGGCGCGGACTGGAACAAGCTGATCCCCTCGAGTATCGTCGGTTACGGCTCGCACCTGCTGGACCTCGTGCGCTGGTGCGCTGGCGAGTACAAGTCCGTCGCGTCCACGATGAAGAACTTTGTGCCGCGCCGAATCGTGCGCGGTTTTGAAGGCATGCAGGACATTGCTGTGGAAGACGGCGCGGTGGCGCTGGCTGAGTTCGCGTCCGGCGCACACGGCATCTTGCAGACCTCGTACATCGCGGTTGGCAATTACCCCGGCGTGGAACTGCGCGTGTATGGCTCGAAGGGCGCGGCCGTGGCGCGGCTCGTGACCGAGAATGATATCGCCGAAACGCTGCACTTCGCCACGCCGGACGACGTGGAATTCCGCCCCGTGATCCTACCAGAGAGCGCTTTTCCGCCCGGCACGGATTTGCACACGCCTTGGCCAGAACTCTACTACCGCAACCTCGTGCGGCACTTCGTGGACGAGATCATCAATGACGCGCCGCAGGAATGCACCTTCTTTGATGGTGCGAAAAGCCAAGAGGTCGTGGATGCGATTGTCAAGGCGCACCTCGAGCGGCGCTGGGTGGATTTGCCAGGGTGAAGCTCGAGTCCCACACATCTTGTAGAGGCGTAGCGTGCTACGTCCCCACACCAACGTTGTTGCTCGAGGCAGCCCAAGAAAACGTTGCTCGAGACGAGAATCAAGGGCAGCTCGCTAGCGCGTACTATCTCCTTGTGTGCAGACCACAACGCCCCTCTCTCCCCTCGCTGAAGTGAGGACCGAGGATGCTCGAGGCGGCCGCGGCCACCACGGCCTGCCCGCTCGGATACGACGGGCTTTGGGGGTGGAATCACCGTCTCGAGCGAGGTGTCGAAGGTGCGCGGGTCGAGATCGAACTCGTCTCGAGATCGAACGTTCCCCGAAAACGCCACGCAGGACGCAGATTCATACATACGTCTCGCACGGCGTTTCTCATCGCGGGGACGCGCTTTATTTCGTCTTTTTACTGCTCGATCGGACTGCCAAGTGCGCCCGAGCAAGGGGCCCCCAACTCTGGGGTTTGCTTGCCGTTCATGTACTCCGTGATGAATTTTGGCAGGCGCGGATCGTCAGCCGAGTCCACCCCGACGCGAACGCCCCATGCGACCGCGTAGATCGGTTTCTGCAACGCGCCGTAAACGTAGGGGCTGACAAGCGCGTATCCACGTCCACGTGCCAACGCCCGTAGCTTCTCAATTTGAGCACACACAAGGATTCGTGACAAAATCAGCGACTCTCATCAAGGCTCGAGCACCCAATTTTCAGAGCATGTGGATTGGGATACCCGTACCCTCTAGCCACCATGGACTACGGTTGCAAGTCCGCTCAATACCTACACCTTACTCACCTGAGGTGAAGGTGATCTATGGTGAGCGTTCCGCCTACCCGCGGTGGAACCCGAATCCGCCACCGCGCGACTTCGAAGCGGTGTTGACGCTGACGCTCACCGGATCCGACCTGATTGTCCAGTCCGTTGAACCGATTTCGTGAATAAAGCCGTCCTTATCGCGGTAAATAACAAAGTTTTGGGCACCGGCGAAGAAGGCATGGACGTCCGACTGTGCGAGCGGCGCGACCGCCTCGTCCGTCATGTCGACATGATAGGTCTGCCCGGGCGTCCGGGTTTCCCACCACATGCCAATCACCTTCCCTTGCGTGGAACGATAGACAAGGTGGGTCTTGCCGGACATTGCCACGCGATAGACGAAGGGATCGCCACCGGCAGCCGGGGTGCCGGTCAGCGCCGTCAGATCACGCGTGTTAACCGCACTGCCATTTGCCCAATATAGCTCGATAATATGTCCATTGCTGGCGCGGTAATAGACCTGGGTGCTGTTGTCCTGGGCGAGGTACAGGGCGGCAGGATCGCCCGCTGCGGCGGGAGCACCCACGGCGAGCGACAACGAGTCGTGTCCGACCGGGCGGCTCACCCAGTAGAGGCTGTGGATCTGGTCGTCCGTGCCACGATAGACCACGACATTGGTACCCGTGCTGGTCTCCACGATGCCGGATATGCCGCCCTTCGCTTTAGGAAAATCGCCGGTCAGATCCCCGCCAGCGACGACATTGTCCCCCAGCCACCACAGCTCGTGGATCCGGCCGTCGGCCTTGCGATAGAACACATGATGAAGGTCAGTCTTGGGATCGTAGGTGCCGATTGGGTCGCTCGCCGCTGCGGGCGCACTCGCCCCCCTGCTCAGCTCGTCATGACTGACCGCGCCTTGGTCGTAGTACAGCGAGTGGACGCTGCCGTCGTCGGCGCGGTAGAGGACGATCTGGTTTTTCTTGTTCGGGTTGACGTAGACGAATGGGTTGGCATTGCCTGCGGCTTTGGGCGCGCTGCCCGAGATCACGCCGAATCCAGTCTGGCCGCCGAGGCGCCAGGCTTCGGAGATGTCATTGTCTGCGGTGCGATAGATGATATTCTGCGCCTGATTAATCGGTGCAACGAAGCCGAAAGGCTCACCGGCGCATTTCTCGCCGCCGCCATCGAAGGTGCGCTGCCGATGCCGGTAGGCCGAGGGCGCTGGCAGGCCGATCGCCTGCTCCCAAGGGCAAACATAGTTGAATCCGTGCAGCACGTTGATCGAGCAGAACTGCATCGTGTCGATCCGATTGTTCTTGATGGAGATCAGACGGAAGCCGCAGAAGTCCGCCTCGGGCGTGTCGAAGGGGCCGAGCGCCGCCGTCTGCACGATCAGCGGTCGGTGCTTGTTCCACCAAGCCTGCTTGTCAGCTGCCTTGTCGAGCGGGTCGGCATAGGGCGGCACCTTGACGACGTATTTCTGCGCGGCGGCCTTGATCGGCATTTCGAACGGGCGCCCGCTCGCCGGCGCGCCTTCCTCGACGGATACATAGGTGTTTTCTATTGAGCTTATGTCGTAAGCGAACTTCGAGCAGTAATAATTCATGGGATTGGATGTGTAGAAATCAAAGTAATAAGCCAGATCGTCACCGACAATGCCGACGCGGAACTCGTTGTGGTGATGGACGTGTCCCTCCAAGACCACGTCAGCCGCCCTGCCAACACCGATGCCTGCACAGGCTCTCAGGGTCTCGTATGCCTTGCCGCGCGAGACGCCGTAATCGAGCAGGTCGCTGTTGTCGCCCCGTTTGACATAGGAGGGTTGGCCGTTTCCCGACTTGTCGTACCATGACTCGTGCGCTTGGCCGCCACTTCCCAAGGTGAAGTGCCACGTTAGAAAAGAAGCGACGAATTGACCCTGTACTGGGCGCTGGGTTTCGCGCAGATAAAACTGATATGCGTTGTCCTGCGGGTTGAGCAGCGGCGCGTGGATGCCAACGATGACGACGCCATCTACAGGAGCTTCGTCGAGCGCGTCGGTCAGCAGTTTAAGCTCGCGGTCCGAGACACCCTCGGAATTTGGCGAGCCGCCGACGAAAGTATTGTTGTCTTCCGAACCTAGGCCGAGAAGATACCCAATGCCTTCGCTGAGGTCGTCGACAATTCCCACGTCCCATTCGCTGTCGATCATGACGAGACGATGGTTGCCCAGATGGACGACGTAGGAGGACTGGTGGACGAGCGCGTGGAATGGCCTGTTGTCCTTATCGACGGCGACGAAAGCCTTGGCCGAGTCCGTGCCGAACCGGGCGATGCCGTCGTCGGCGTTGCCGGGGGAAATGACCATCGCCGCGCTCTGATCGATATTGTAAGCACCGTAGTTCTTGATAGTTTTCGCATCAAATCCAAGATCGAGCTTGAAGAACAGCGGATAAGGATTGCTGCGATAGTCGTGGTTGCCACCGGTCATGAAGATCGGAACGCGCAGTTCCTCGACCGCTCCCGACGTAGACGAACCCGACCGCCCGAGGATGATGTCGCGCGCGAAGTCGGCATTGCCGTTGCCGGCATGATCGTCGTCCTTCTCGAAGATGTAGTCGATGATATCGCCCGTCGCGACGACCGCGTCGAGCAGCCCCGCATCGTGCAAATAGTTGGCGTAGCGCACGAAGCCGCGGAAACGGTCGTTGAAGTTGTACAGGCGGTCAGCCGCCTCGGTTTTGCCTTTGGCGAGCAGCTTGTCGCGGAACCCGTCGATGCGCCGCGCCAAATGGAGGTCCGTGATGTGGACGATGCCGCAGTCGGTCCAATCGTCACGGTAGTAAACCGCGTGCGGCGCGACGACGACCCAGCCATTGTCGCCGCGCACGGCGACATCGTAGAGCACGTGCGAGGTTGCCGCGCCTTGGCACGAGAGGTGATGACGCGCGCGCTCGAAGAAGATGTTCAGGCTGGTGCCCGCATAGTCGAAAGCCAGCGGTACAATTGAACCGGGCGCCGCGGTCTGCGACAGCGCGATGCGATCGGCACAGAGCGCGTTCACGATCGGCTTGAGCACCTCGACATCCCAGTCGTTCTGGTTAAAGCCGACCGCACCCACGGGCAGCGCACTGATCCCTGTCGGTGTTGCTGCCGCGATGTGTGGCCGGCCGATGAGTGGGAAATCGAAAATGACCGTCGCCATTTTCCCATCCCTTTGAATGGTGGCGCCCTTGTCAAAAAGCTTCGCGATGGCACCACCAATTTCGAACTCGCCGGTAAGAGCACTGCCTAAATCGCTCATATGACCCTCCTGTAGGAGTTGCTGGGTTCGGAGATTTGCCGACAAACATAGGCCATCCAATCTATGGCTTGTTGCGTTGCAACTTGTGGAGTGCGGAGGGTGAGCAGCGCAGTTCATTGTTAAGCCGAAATCCCGGCGACACCATCGGGCGTCAGGCTCTTAAACATGGCGAGCACCTCGTCAACCTCGAGCCAATTGTCAGGAGTCAAGTGTTTCAGCGTAAGACGGCATTTTAGAAGCGCGCGTCCCTTCGACGCGTCCTTGAAACCGCGTATGCCAGATGTTCCAGCGCCTCTTGGTCAGAACAGCTTGGTCGCTCAACCCGCGCCCACGAACGCGCTCGACCCCGTGGCTCGAGGTGCGGTGTGATCCCAGAAATGGTGATGTGTGGGTGCGCCGGAAGTCATCGGCTTGAGTGAACCACTTGGCCACAGTTGGTAGAAGATTGTCTTTGTGCCAGACGATGAATTCTGATTTGAATGAAGATCGGTTGATCCTTTACCAGTGGCACCCGTTTATGAAAGTCGCTGATTTTGTTGCGAATCCTTGTGCGTTCTCAGTTCGGTTCGCCCTCGAATCCGAGGTGCAGGCGAAAGTTTGGGTTAAAGTCGGTGATGGTGCGCTGATCTTGCCCGTGTTCATGTGATAGCTCCCGCTTTCCGGGCCTTCCTAGACTGCTGAAACCATACGAAGCCCTCTGCTCCAGCCGACGGTCAATGGCCGTCCGCGCCGTCCGCTTTGGCGCGTTCGATCACGGCGTTGGCCACGTCCTGCCCGAGCTTCAAGCCCGCGACCTTGTCGCTCTCGAAGTGAATCCCGGCCGTGATCCTCGAGTCGGCCGCCTCGACGGCTTTGGCGCGGATGAACGCCGCATCTTTGGGGAAGAGATACCCGGTGATTTGCGCGTTGGCGCTCGAGCCGCAGGCGTGACCCGATGGGTAGCTGGGATGAGCGGGTTTGATGATCGTACTGATCGTTGGGTCAATCTGGTAAGGGCGAGGCTGCAAGTAGTAATACTTCGTTTCCCAGCAGGCGATCAACGAGTCCAGGTTGGCGACGCTGAGCAGCGCATAGGCTCGAGCCACACGCGGAACGTTGTCGCTGATGTCGGCCTCGAAGACATCGAGAGCCAAGTGGTCGTACCACAGGTTGTACGTACCGTCGTTCGAGGCGTAGTAGTAGGCTTTGTAGACCTTCGCCTGCGTTTGTTCGGCTTTCTTGACCGCCTCGAGTTCAGCCGTCAAAGCCGCTGAACCGAACGCGGGCGGCGGCACAGAGCGAAACTGGTCGTTGCGGCTCAAAACCCATGCCTTCCACGTTCCGGCCATCGGTTCGACCGCCGGTCTGGTGTCCGACCACTTGCCCGGCTCCGGGGCGGGCGGTGTCCACTTGGCATCGCTGTTGTCGGTTTTGGCGCGAGCGATCACGGCGGCGGCAACCTTGCGTCCCAACTCGAGACCCGCTTTGACATCGCTGGGGAAATTGACACCCGCGATGAGCCTCGAGCGTCCCGCTTGCTCGGCCAAGTCCTCGAAGCGCTTGGCTTCGGTTGGGTAGATGTAACCCAAGATGCTCGAGGCTGCGCCCGCCACGACGGCTTGCTCGCTGGGGTAAGAGGGACTGTCGGGGTTTGGAATCACGGTGCTCAATGTGGTGTCGCGGCTGCTTGGGCGGGCGCGGCGATACGCGTATTTACTGTCCCAAGCGGCGATGACTGCGTCGTAAATGGCGACGTTCAGCAGCGACATGGTTCGCACGTTGCGTATTGGGGCGAGCGGTACTTTGTCGTACTGACTGAGCATGAGCTGCACCCAGCGGTAGGAGGGCGAACCCGTATTCCAGTACGCCACGCTGTCCAAGGCTTGGGTATCCCTCGGGATGGCTTTGAGTTCGGCGATTTCCGCTTTTTCTTGGCTGCGGTCTGGGGCGGGTAAGCGCAAGCTCGAGCCTGAAGGGATCACCCAGGTTTTCCACGCGCCCGCTTTGGGTTCGATCTGGCCCATGCTGCCAGTCTGGGCCACCCCTCGAGCCGAGTACAGCCCCACCGCGAGCGTCCCGAGCGCGATGCTGACGATCCACTTCGTGCGTGCGTTCATGCCTTCTCCTGTTCCGCGCTGGTTCTCCAGCGCCCCTCGAGCGATCCTGACCGCGCCGAATCCTTTTTTCACACCCGACCCCCTTTCTGGGTTTCCGATCCGCACGTTTCGCTACGAGGGAAAACGCCCTCCAGGACGGCACGCACGACCCCTCCGTAGTGATATGGAGCACATTTGCGCTACACTTTCACGACCGGGAACCAAGCACCACGGTAGCGGGGGAACGCAACGAAAACGCAAACCGCAAAAACGCGTCCTGGACGCCTAGAAATCGCCTTCCTCGGTGTGGGGTCGGTGCGGCTGGGCGAGCGGACGCTGCGGTTTCGCACGCGCAAGACCCTGGCGCTTTTGGCCTACCTCGTCCTCGAGCCGGGGTTGCACGCGCGCGACAGGCTCGCGGACTTGCTTTGGCCGCAGGCCCTGGACGGTTCGGGCCGCGCCAGTCTTCGCACCGCGCTCGCGCAGATCAACACCGAGATCGGCGCAGGCCTCGTGCGCTCCAGCCGCGACACCGTGAGCTGGGACGCCCCCGACCTGGAGACGGACGTGGGCTTGCTTGAGGACGCGAGCCGCCTAACGGGCGACGGCGATGCGACGCCCGAACTCGAGGCGCGACTCGAGCGGGCCGCGCGCCTGTGCCGGGGTGAGCTTCTAGAGGGCCTAGGCTTCGAGGACGCGCCGGATTTCGACGACTGGCTGCTCGCGCGGCGCGAGATCGCGCACAGCCTACTGGACGCCGTACTCGAGCGCCTGAGCGCCCTCTATGCCGCATCGGGGCGCGTCAATTTGGCGCTCGAGACGGCTCAGCGCCGCGTGCGCCTCGAGCCGCTGTCCGAGGCCGCGCACCGGAGCGTGATCGAGTTGCACCTGCGAACGGGCCACCGAACGGCGGCGCTCGAGGCGTACCGGGCTTGCCAGAGCATCTTAGAGCGCGAACTTGGCCTCGAGCCGGACGCGCAAACGCGCGCCCTGGTCGAACGCTTCCTCCAGCCAGGGCCACGACCGCCGCCGCCGACCCAGACGATTCTGCCAAGCGCCCCGCTCACCATCGCTGGCAGTGTTCGATTGGTCGGACGGGCCGAGGTGCTGGGGCGGATGGAGGCGGCCTGGCGGGCCGGGCTGCACATCTTCGTCGCGGGCGAGCCGGGCGCGGGCAAGACCAGCTTGATCCTCGAGTTCGCCGCCAGTAAAGGGGCGTTCTTGGCGCACCACGGGCGTCCCGGCGATGGGGCCGTGCCTTTCTCCTCGTTTGCGCGAGGCGTGCGGCAGGCGTTGCGGGCGCACCCGGACCTCGAGTTGCCCCACTGGGTGCGTGGGGAACTCTCGCGCCTGATGCCGGAGCTGGGGGATGAACGGCTACCGCCGCTCTCGTCGCACGAGGATCGGCTGCGGCTCTTCGAGGCGGTCAGCCGGTTCGACGAGGCACTGCGCGGACGCGGCCTCTTCCCGCTCGGCGACGACTTCCAGTTCTTCGACGATTCGAGCATGGAGTTGATTGCCTATATGTTTGCCAACGGGCCGACGAGCATGAACGCGTCGTCGGTGGCAGCCTTCCGGCCCGAGGAAGTCTCAATCCGCTTCAAGGAAATCGTGCGGCAGATGGTCGAGGCCGGACGCGCGGTCGTCATCGAACTCCCGCCGCTCGAGCCGGGGGATGTGGGCGAAATGCTCAGCGACCTGATGCCGCAAGGCGCGAACCTGACTGACCTTGGCGCGGCCCTGCACCGGTTCACGGGCGGCAACCCGATGTTCGTCCTAGAGACCGTGCGGAGCCTCGCCGAGCGCGGTGGACTCGAGGCGCTGACCGCCGAGCGCTTCGAGAACCGTCGTCGCGTGGCAGGCTTGCCCCGCGCACCAAAAGTCCAGACGATCATTCAGCGCCGCCTCGAGCGCCTGTCCACGCCCGCCCTCGACCTGGCGCGCGTCGCGGCGGTGATGGGCGAGGACTTCACGCTCGAGCTTGGCGCAAAAGTGCTGGAAACCCCGGTTCTCGAGGTGTCGCGCGCCGCTGGGGAACTCGAGGCGGCGCAGGTTTGGCGCGGCGTTCGGTTCAGCCACGACTTGTTGTTTGAAACCACGCTCGAGAACATCCCGGAATCGTTGCGTCCGGTGCTGCACGGCTCCGCGCTGGATGCGCTCGAGGGCACGCGCGTTGCGGCGGCGGTGCTGGCGGAACACGCTTTTGCCGCCAGCCGCTGGACAGCGGCGTTCAGGCACAGCTTGGATGCTGTTGAGGCTGCCGCGATGGTGTACGCCCACTCAGAAATGCTCAAACACGCCGAACGTGCGCGGCAACTGTTCCGCGACCCGCCGCAGGGCTTCGATGCACCGGAGGACAGCGATCATATCGAGCGCCTTTACAGAGGGTTGATTGATGGTCACTGGGCCTTGAACCAACTCGAGCCGATGCGGGAGGCCAGTGACGAAATGCTCGAATACGCCCGACAAACGAAGAATCCCGTCCTCGAGTGCCGGGCGCTCATTGAACTGGCAGAGTATGCTCAAAACTGGCGTTTTTCTAGTGCCGAACGGGTTGGCCTGCTCGAGTCTGCGCTTGAGATCGCTGAACGACAGCATCTCGAGCGCGAGATCGCAGTGATCCAGGCGCTCTGGGTAGGGGTCGAAGTTCACGAAGGGGATGACCAAAATGCCATTGAGCGCGGTCAGCGGATCATGCCGCAGGTGCAATCGCTTGGCCCCGAGTATGAGATTCGCTGTCTGATGTGGTTGGCGCAAGCGCAGTTGTCTTCGGGTCAGGTAGACGAGGCCGTGGCCTCCTATCAGCGGCTGCGCTCCATCACGGACGCGAGGCAGCGGAGGGAATTGGCGCACTGGGACGTGTGGTTGGGCTGGTGTGCGCTCCGCCAGGGACGCATCCGAGAGGGTACGGAACTCTTGCGCTCCGGTCGGGCCACACTGCTTGAGCTTCTGCCAAACGATCCCTACTATGGACGGATCGGAACCTACGGATTAATGCTTGGCTTGATTGATTCTGGTGAATTTTCTGAACTTAATGATATTGTAGAGCATTATAAATCTCTAATTAGGCAAGAGAAATCTCGACCGGGCGATCAAATTGAAGATAGGGCTAGTATTTCTCTGGCGCTATTAATATTTGGACAGTTTGATATCGCTATGGATTATATCCAAGAAGGTTTTAACTTAAATCAATCACTTTTAAATGCAGACGACGCTAATATGTATCTCGGTTGGTTTAATAGCATGGCGTGTACAATTGAAGCGTCTAAAGGAAATTGGATTATCGCTGCGAAGTACTCTGAAGAGAGTAATTATTATCTAATCAAAAATGGTTTTGAATTAATATTTGGAGGTTGCGAATTTTGGACTATGATTGAAGCATTATTACGAGGCGGCAAGATAGATCTGGCTAGAGACACCGTACGTCGCTTGAGTGAATCTGTAGGCCACTATTCGCGCAGACAAATTAATTGTCTGCGCGCGCTCGCTGTTCTCGACGTTTGGGACGGTCATCTCGAGTCTGCAATCACGCATCTTTTGAACGCCCGCGATTTGATAATCCCGATTGGATTGCCCAACGAACGTTGGACGCTCGAGGCCAAGCTCGCGGAACTCTTTGAGCAAAACGGCGATCTCGAGAAAGCGCGGCAGGCGAGAACGTGCGCCCTCGAGATCACGAACGCCCTCGCAGACGGCATTGCTGATGAGGTGTCCAGGACGGTGTTCCTCGAGTTCGCACGGCGGCTGATCGGTCAAGACCAACGCGTTTCGGCATCGTGGTAGCAATGGAACGAAAACTCGGGTTTTGCCGCACTTCATCAATCCTCGAGTTCGTCTGGATTGCATAAGTTTCGCAATCCAAGGTTCGCACTCACCTGGATCTCTGCGCGGTACGGGTTGATTTTGCACCGACCCAGTTTTTGTTTTACTCTATCTGATCCGAATGCGTGGCTTGGGGACGACTTGGCGGCTCGATCAAATGTAACTTTTCTGGCTAACACAGTCCTGGGAGTTTGCTCTCACCGGAGGCTTAGCAGGGCGTGCAGGCTCGAGGTTTTAAGGGGTATTCGTAGAGGTGAGGTTTGCCTTGCCCGCCCACAACGTCCACCGCAACACACATCCCATACCATTCTGGCTCGAGTCACCAAAACCCGCAACCTTCTGAGGAGATCCCATGCTCGAGTCCCCGTTGAACCGTCTGGTGGAGCGTTACCTGAAGTTGCGCGCGGAGTTTCATCCGGTGGACGCGACCTTCATGGGGCTGGATGGGTACGACAGTCTGTTGCCGCCCGCTGATCCTGATGCCCTCGAGCGGGAACGGGCGGCTTTGAGCGATTTGGAATCTGAGGCGGCGCAACTCGAGGCGGGCGTCGGGGTGGGTGCCAGTGCCGCCGAGCGGCTCGAGCGGCGAATGCTGGTGGCGCAATTGCGGGTCGCGGGGCATGAACTCGAGGAGCGCCCGCGTTTCCTGAATCCCGCTTGGTACACGGGTGAGGCGGCGTTCGGGATCATTTCTTTATTGCTGCCAAGTGATCCGCCGCGCCGCGCTGAGGACTTGCGGCAACGGCTCGAGGCGATGCCCGCGTTTCTAGCTTTGGGTGCGGGTTGGTTGCGCGGACGGGCGATTCCCGCCGACTGGGTGACACGGGCGCGGTTGGAGTGCGAGGCGTTGACGGCACTGCTGGAGCGCGGTTTGCAGAAGCACGAACTTTGGTCGGCGGCTTTTGAGGGGACGGCGCAAGAGGCGGTGCGAGCGGTGCGTTCGTTCAGCGATGAACTCGAGGGTCATCCCGACCGCGATCCCTCGAGCGGCGAGGCGTACCTAGACTTTCTGATGCGTGAAGCGCATGGCTTGCCGGACTCGCCCTTGGAGGCAGAGGAGATCGCGCGCGAGGGCTTTGAAACGGCGCGCCTCGAGTTACAACGAATGGCGCGAGTGTTGAATCCGAATCAGGACTGGCGGCTGCAACTGGCGGCGTTAGACGCCGACCACCCATCATCGCTCGAGGCGGTCATTCCGACCTATCGGGCCTGGCAGGATCGCACCTTCGAGGCAGTTGACGGCTTAGTCACGCCCGCGACCCAGTACGGGCTTGAGTTCCAGCAGCTCCCCGAATGGGCGCGTGAGGTCGCCGGGGCGCTGTACTTTCTCTTCTACCGCTCGCCCGCCGCCGGTCGTCCGGGTCAAGGCAGTGTTTACTGGGTCTTTCCTCCGAGTGGCGACGACCGGGAAGCGTACCTTCGCAGCCAGAACATAGCCACGATCAAAAGCACCCACATCGTCCATCACGGTTCGATCGGGCATCACACGCAGAACACCAGAGCCAGACAGGCTGCGGTGAGACTCGGGCAGATCGCGGGCACCGACTGCGCCTCCGGCATCGCCATGCTCGGCGGTGGCACGATGATTGAGGGCTGGGCGTGCTACGCGCAGGAACTCATGCTCGAGGTGAACGGGTTTTACAGTCCTTTGGAGGAACTACAACTGCGCCACAATGAGCTGCGAAACACGGCCATGTGTCTGGCGGACATCCGCCTGCACCGGGGCGTGTGGACCCTGTCCCAGATGCGCGACTTCTACCGCGACGAGGTTGGCATCCCCGCGAACCGTTTATGGGCGGAGACGACCCGCAATTCCATGTACCCATCAACTCGTTTGATGTACTGGCTGGGTACGCGGCAGATCAGAGCGGCCAGGGCAAGCAGTTCACTGGCAGCTCGAGCCTTCCACGATGGGTTGCTCCAGTTCGGGTCTGTGCCGATAGGTTGGACAATCGAGGAATTAAAAAACCGCGAACCTTGACCGACGACCTTCAGGGAGTGTCAACTCGAGCCTGGGAAAGAGTGGCTCGAGGTTGAACGCTGTCAGCCCGCAATTGACTTGTTCGAAGCTCGCCTTCCAACCGGGGTGGTTTGAGCCTCGCCTTTCCGTGCGTTCAGAATCCTTACCGCATCTGCCTGGGACGCGCCGAAGGACTGAGAACCACATGAGCATAAGGGTTCGCTTACGCTGGTGAAGTCTGCTATCGTTCGTTGCATGACACGGGAGCGTCTCCAGAAACCAGCGGTGACCCCGCATCTTCAACCGGAGACGACGCTCAAAGCACGCGGCTCGAGTGGTCGCGGGTCTCGAAGTGTGGTGCTTTCCAAACTCGAGTTGCACGCACCGACGCCACTGCAACTCGAGGCTCAGCAACAACACACCCTCGAGCTTCAAAGCCAACATGACCTCAAAATCGGACAGCTCGAGGTTCAACGATCCCACGACGCTCGCCTCTCCCAAGCTCGAGTCGCCCAGAAAGTCTGGCGTACCTCGAGTCTGAAAACCCCTGCCGTGCAACGCGCCCTGTCCGATCACACGCGCACCGCTCGAGTCGCGGCTGACACTCGAGCTGCATTCGTTGCTCAACGCTCACAGCAACATCTCGAGAGATTGGTAACACAACGACTCCAAACAGCCGTTCTACCCGAGGTCACTGCACCCCCTCGAGGTCAAACGCCTTCCCTCGGGTACGTGGCAGAGATTCAACGCTCGAGAGCCGAGGAACAAGTCAACGGTGATCCAACCCTAATTCGTAATTACCAGGGGTTCAAGAACACCGGAGCCACCCTGGTCAAACACTTCCGATCTCCAGGCTCGAGTCACACGATGGGTGACTTGGCAGGGGCGATTCAGCGGTTCACCGATCCGGGTCAACGCGGCGCGGTGGAAAGTGCTGCGTTCGCCGCCTTGGGTCATCACCCGAGTTTCCCCGGTCAATTGCAGCGTGCCTTGGATGCTCGAGCGGAACGGCTCGAGGGGCAACGGGAAATCTGGCAGCGAGAGTTGGAGCCAATCGCGCAACGGCAAGCGCTCGAAGAGGCGAGTGGAAACGATGCGGCTGAGCAAATCGCAGTCGCTCGAGGGAGTGGGCAACCCCTACCAGAGAACGTGAGAGCGATGCTCGAGGTGAAATGGAATGTGGACCTGTCCAAGGTCAGAGTTCACCTGGACTCGAGCGCGGATGGCATCTCGAGGAAACTCAATGCCAAAGCCCTCACAGCGGGGAACGATATTTTCTTTCGAGCTGGGACGTGGAACCCGACGAGTCTCGAGGGGCTGCAATTGATCGCGCATGAAACCTGGCACACCGTGCAACAAGGCAACGGACTCGTGCAGGCGGGGGTGGATCGGGATCACGGTCTCGAGGTTGAGGCGCAGCGCAAGGGGAATCAACTCTCACACCAGGATCTCCAAACCACCTCGAGCGGCAAGGTAGATTTCAAGCCGGCTCACGTTGCAGGCGTTCCTCAGACTTTAAGAACCGCTGCGATTTCCAATTCGAACGCCTTGCAACGACAGGCAGCCGCGACGCGTTTGCCAGTTGCTCCAACCACAGGTCAAGAGGTCGCCTATGACACCCTGGTCGCCCGTCTGGTCGCGCTCGTCCCTGAGGACATGCGCCCATTTGCGGCTGCGAACCTGCCACTGCTGCTGCAACAGTGCCGCCAGAGCGACATGCGAAACCCCGATCAGGTCGCCTATGTTCTCGCTACCGCGCGACACGAAGCGCGTTTCGGGCAACCCCGCTACAGCCGGAGTGAACCCCTGGTCGAGGATCACAACCCGGTACGCACCCGAAGCATTCCCGAAACTCGAGTCGTGGACGGCCACCGGGTGCGAACCACGCGAGAGGAATCGTACCGAGTCAGTCACGTCACGGGTCGCACCATCCCAGGCGACGACCTGAACACCTATTACGACGATGCCTACGGCGGGCGGCTTGGGAACGTGCGCGGCACGTCAGACGCGGCCGATTTTCGTGGACGTGGTTTGGTGCAACTCACGGGACGCAATAATTACGCGACCATGAGTCGGCAATTGGGGGAAGAGGGCTTCCAGTACACCGTGGACGGGGTGACCTACGGCACGGCGGAACACCCAATCGATCTGACCGCCAATCCGACGCACGTCAACCGCGTGCCGGAACTCGCCGCGCGAATCACTGTCTCCGGGATGCGTCAAGGCACCTTCACCGGTCGAGGTTTGAGCGCGGATATCACGGATACAAACACCGATTTCGTCAACGCGCGCCGCGTCGTCAATGGTGACAAGGACAAGATAGAACCAAATCGCACCGAGAGCAATGGCGAGATCGTGGCGGGGTACGCGCGAAGCTTCGCGGCGGAGCTGCGCGAGGGCGACGCCTGGAAGAATCTTTTCCCCAGTGGTTCTGCCGCCCCAGCGGTTCAACGCGCCCCTGACGGTCTTTAACCTCTTCCACGCATCACCTCGAGCCTGCCTTTGGAGGTCCTGTAACCGAAGATGTGATCGGCCAGTTGACGAAAGACCTCGCGTCGCTCGGTGAAGACGGCCCGCACGGCCCTCTCGACCTCCGGCGCGAGGCCAGGGGCGAGTGGCGAGACGACGATGCCCTCACTGCCCTGAGTGACCTCGACCGCATCGCCGGGCTTCAGGCCGTAGCGCTCGAGCAGATCGCTCGGGAGTGTTACGGCGGTGCTGTTGCCAACGGTAATGAGGGTGCGTTTCATTGCGAGATTATAACTTGTTATGACAGGGAAGGAAGTCTATGGACAGAGGTTCACTCAATGACTGCGCCATTGAAGGGTTGCGCGAACACCATGCCCGTCAGCTCCTCGAGCGGGTGTTCTTCAATCATCTCGAGGCGGCTGGGTGCGGCGGATTCGCTTTCACGACTTGCGCCACATGGCGGCGAGTTTGATGATCGTGCGCGGCGTACCGCCGAAGCTCGTTTCAAAGTTGCTCGGGCACGCGAGCGTAGCGTTTACCTTGCAGGTCTACGTGCATGTCTTTGAGGAGCAGGAGACGGGCGCGACACTGGATTTGAGTGATTTGGAGTGAGACGGTTCGTTACAACACTACAAATCGTCCTTTGCCACTGCTAGCGCCACGCTTAGGGTAAATTCAGGTCAGTCATGAACACGCAAACCCATACAGAGTTAGCTGGTTTCATCTGGAACATTTGCAACCTGATATGTCAAGTATTTGTGGACGAGCAGAACAGAGTGTCAAAGCGCTCCTCGAACATCACAGGCGATAGGAAGCCTAGACTCGAATGCCGACGTTCACGGTTGTACCAAACCTCAATCCACTCAAACACCGCCGCTCGAGTCTGCGCTTTCGACCCGATTGGCTTTGCCAAGTCAAGCTCGCACTTCAATGTGCCAAAAAAGCTCTCAGCGACAGCATTATCCCAGCAATTCCCTTTGCGGCTCATGCTCGAAACCGCGCCGATTCGTTCAAGCGCCGCTCGGTGAACAGTCGCTGCATACTGCACCCCACGATCACTGTGATACACCAACCCCGCACTGGGCTTCCTCGAGATTCTCGCCATCTCCAATGCGTCCAGCACCACTTTGGATTCGAGCGAATCGCTCATTGACCAACCCACCACGCGTCTCGAGTGCAAATCCAGCACGGCTGCTAAGTACAACCAGCCCTCCGTCGTTGGTAAGTACGTGATGTCAGCCACCCATTTCTGATTGGGTTTCTCAGCATCGAACTCTCGGTCAAGGCGATTCTCAGCTATCGCGTGTCCATGCGTTGAATCCGTGGTGATTTGCTTAATTTTGCCTTTTCGTTTTCCTGCCAGTCCGTAATCGCGCATCACGCTCGCCACGAGCGGACGACTGCAACGCTCGGTGGTCTCGAGCAGCACGGCATGAATACGAGCGCTGCCGTAGGTGTTGCGACTATTGGCGTGGATCAGTTTGATCTGCTCTGCTAGAACGCCTCTTCGTTTGATTCGGTTGGATTCAGGCCTTTTCTGCGCGGCGTAATACCCGCTCCTGCTCACTTCAAGCGTCCTGCACATGATCTCGAGATTGAACTCGTCTCTGTGATCGTGGATGAACTTGAATTTCAGCGGGTTTCCTTGGCGAAAAAGGCCACGGCTTTTTTTAGAATATCTCGCTCCTGACGGGCGATCTCGAGGTCTCGTCGGAGTTGTTGCAACTCGCGTTCCTGCTCAGTCAATGCGCTCACCACTCGACCAGTGAACGCAGGACGAGCTTCTGCTGCACGGGTTTCGTGTTCTTTCTTCCAACGTCCGAGCATATTCGGGTTGATGCCTAGATTTCTTGCTGTGTCACTGATGCCCTCAGTACGGGCGAGCCTGACCGCTTCGAGTTTGTATTCGGGGGTGTACCTGTTGTGTTTGGCCATTTCTGCCTCCATTGTGGGGCTGAACTGGTCGTACACAAAATCTTACCCATATCAACCTGCTGCGCGGCCCTTACAAACGCAACGAGTACCGCAAAGTAATCCTTCCTCTCACCGTTCTGCGCCGCTTTGACTGCCTGCTCTCCAGCACCAAAGCCGATACCCTAATCAAGCACGCGGAGATCAAGCACAAACCCGAGTCGGTGATCCGCAGCATGCTCGAGCAGATCACGAAGTATCCATTTTATAACCTCTCCAAACTTGAATTGATGCCGACAACGCGCGAAAAGAACTCTGTGCTGGACGACCCAAACCAGCTCGCAGTCAACCTCAACGCGTACATCAATGCGTTCTCCCCGAACGTGCGCGGCATCATGGAGAAATTCGCGTTCGATCAGCAGATCACGCGGATGGCGGAGAAGAATTTACTGTACGAAGTCATCAAAGCCTTCAGCAAGATTGATCTGTCACCCCACCGCGTGGACAACAACCAGATGGGGTATGTCTTCGAAGAACTGATTCGCATTGGCGCTGAGCAGAGCAACGAGGAAGCCGGTGAACACTTCACCCCCCGCGAAGTGATCAAACTGATGGTCAACCTGCTGCTGACCCCAGAGCAAGACCTAGGGCGCAGCCACGTCGTCAAAACCATTTACGACCCTGCCTGCGGCACGGGTGGCATGCTCAGCGTCGCCGAGAAGTACATCCGAGACCTCAACCGCGACGCTGACCCGCACCTGTTCGGGCAGGACTGGAACGACGAAGCGTGGGCGGTTTGTAAAAGCGATATGCTCATCAAGGGCGAAGACGCCGACAACGTGAAGCTCGGGGATAGTTTTCTGGAGGACGGCTTCACGTACAACACCGACGGCACGAAAATCACGTTTGATTACATGCTCGCCAACCCACCGTTCGGGGTGGAATGGAAGCAGCAACAAAAGAAGCTCGAGGCGGAACAAATCAGCCTTGGGTACGCGGGGCGCTTCGGGGCGGGCTTGCCGCGCATCAACGACGGCAGCTTGCTGTTCTTGCAACACATGATTTCCAAAATGCGTCCCACCGAACAAGGCGGGAGCCGCATCGGAATCGTCTTCAACGGCAGCCCACTCTTTACTGGCGACGCGGGCAGTGGCGAGAGCAACATCCGCCAGTGGATCATCGAAAACGATTGGTTAGAAGCAGTCGTAGCGTTGCCGGATCAACTCTTTTACAACACGGGCATCAGCACGTACATCTGGGTGCTCAGCAACCGCAAAGCCAAACCGCGACAAGGCAAAGTGCAACTGATTGACGCCAGAGCGTTCTTCATCAAAATGAAAAAGAGTTTAGGGAATAAACGCAACAAGATCGGTGATGCTAAGGAGAACGAAGCGGATCAAATCGGGGACATCACCGCGATTTACGGCGCGTTCCAAGACGGTGAGGCTCGAGTGCTGCACGACAAAGCACAAGTCGTCAGCAAGATTTTCAGCAACGAAGATTTTGGGTATTACAAGATCACCGTGGAACGCCCGCTGCGCCTGAACTTCTGCGCCAGTGACGAACGCATGGCGCGAATCGCGGATGAAACGGCATTCAAGAACCTCGCCAGCAGACAGAAGAAACAAGAACAAGCGCGCTTGCTGGACATCGAAGCGGGCAAGACGCGCCAAGACGAAGTGTACGAACTCCTCAAAGCCTTCCGCGACGCGCACGGCGAACGCGTGTACACGAACCGCACAGAGTTCCTGACCGACCTGCGCGCCCTAGATCGCGCTCGAGGCGTGAGCGCAGCGGAATTGAAAGCCGTGCTGAACGCTTTGTCAGAACGCGATCCAACCGCCGACATCTGCACAGACAAAGATGGCAACCCCGAGAGTGACGCCGACCTGCGCGACACCGAAAGCGTGCCGCTGACAGAAAGTATTGATGCGTACTTCCAAACGCAAGTTCTGCCGCACGTTCCAGACGCCTGGATTGACCACAGCAAAACCAAGATCGGGTACGAAATCCCGCTCAACCGTCACTTCTACCGCTACAAACCACCGCGTCCGCTCGAGGAGATTGAGGGCGACATCAAAACCTTGGAGCAAGAAATCGTGGCGCTGCTGGGCGCGGTGACCGCGTGAGCGACATCAAACTGTTCAGCGTCACCGGCGGCAAAGCCCATGAAATCTTCGGCGCGGCCAGCGATTTAGAGAAACCCCTGCAAACGCTGATCGAGCAGAATTTAGAGACGTTGCTGGGGATTCGGTTTTTGGCAACGGAGTACAGCACGGGTAAAACCCACGCGGGACGGATTGACACGCTTGGATTAGACGAGAACAACTGCCCAGTCATATTGGAGTACAAACGCTCGAGCGGCGAGAATGTCATCAATCAAGGTTTGTTCTACTTGGACTGGTTGATGGATCACCAAGCCGAGTTCAAATTTTTGGTGCTCGAGACGTTTGGGAAAGCCACTGCGGACGCGATTGATTGGAGTGCGCCCAGATTGGTGTGCATCGCCGCTGATTTCACGAAGTACGACGGTCACGCCGTGCAGCAAATCAACCGCAACATTGAACTGATCCGGTATCGCAGCTTCGGAGATGAATTGCTGTTGCTGGAGCAGGTGAACGCCGTCGCTGTAAAACCAAACACCAAAGCGAAAACGCTGCCTCAGACCAGCCTCGAGAAAGTTGCTCAAACATCCAAAACGCCTGTTCAAGACAAAACAATCGCGGAGCGGTTGGAGGAGTTCACGCCGTTTGTGCGAGAGTTGTTCGATTCGCTCGGGGGATTCGTGATGTCTTTGGGTGACGACGTGCAACGCAGCGACTTGAAATACTGGATTGCGTTTAAACGAATCAAGAGCTTTATGAGTGTTCAATTTCAAAAAAACCGTTTGCTGCTTTTTTTGCACCTTGATCCGAAGAAGTTTGAGATGGTTGATGGGTTTACGCATGACAAAACGGGCAAAGGTCATTTTGGTGCGGGAAATCTTCAGGTGATCGTGTCCGACGCAGCCGCCTTGGATCGCGCCAAAGCATTGATTCAGCAAGCCTACGAGGGCGGTTCCCGTGCAAGCTAAGCCGTACAGTCGATATAAACCAAGCGGCGTGGAATGGCTGGGCGATGTGCCAGCGCATTGGGAAGTCAAAAAGTTAAAGTACGTACTGGGTACGTCTATGGGTCTTGCATTCGATAGCGAAGACTATATAGACGATGGCATTCCTTTAATCCGTATAGGCGATATTGAATCAACAGGGGTTGTGAATATCACTAATTCTAAACGACTTCCGGCTGAATATTTTAAATATTTCAAAAATTATGCTGTTAATAAAGGTGATATTTTGATAGCCATGACTGGAGCGACTATTGGAAAAGTTGCGAGATATACTCACATTGAACAAAGTCTTTTGAACCAACGAGTCTGCAAATTTATTTCAAATTCAGTGCTTGTAGATTTTACTTGGTGCTTACTTAATTCTAACGGTTATTTAGAATACATTAAATTAACTGGGTTTGGAGGCGCTCAACCAAATATTTCGGACTCTCAGTTACTTGATTATCTCGTTGCGCTTCCGCCCCTCCTCGAGCAACGCGCCATCGCGGATTTCCTCGACATTAAAACCGCTGTGCTGGACGAACTCACCGCGAAGAAACGCAGTTTGCTCGAGCGGTTGCGGGAGCATCGCACCGCGTTGATTTCACGGGCGGTCACGAAGGGCTTGCCGGAAGCTGAGGCGCGAGCGGCGGGGATAGAAGTTGGCTCGAGGAGGTTCAAGGCGAGCGGGGTGGAGTGGTTGGGCGATGTGCCAGAGCATTGGGAGGTTGGAAATATTCGGAGGTTTTGTCTTATGCGAACCGGACACACTCCGAGTCGTAACGAGGCGACATATTGGGAGGACTGCGATATCCCTTGGTTTACGCTTGCAGACGTTTGGCAACTTCGTGATGGAAAACGAAAATTCTTGGGCGAAACAAAAGAGCTTGTCAGCAAGCTTGGTTTACAGAATTCTGCTGCTCAGCTTCTTCCAGTGGGAACAGTCATCCTTTCTAGGACTGCCTCAGTTGGGTTCTCTGGAATCATGCCTACTCCAATGGCGACCAGCCAAGACTTTTGGAACTGGGTTCCCGGTTCAAAAGTTAATCCTGACTATTTGCTTTATCAAATGAGGGCGATGCAGCCAACCATCTTGAGTTTGACTATGGGTTCAACGCATAAAACGATTTACCAACCAGATGCCGCTCGTATTGAAATTGCTGTCCCGCCACTCCTCGAGCAGCGGGCGATAGCGGATTACCTTGACCGTGAAACGCGGCGCATAGACCACCTGATTGCGCGGGTAGAAGCGGCGCTCGAGTGGCTGGCGGAGTACAGATCGGCTTTGATTACGGCGGCGGTCACGGGCAAAATTGACGTGCGGGAAGGGGTGGCAGTTTGAGTCCGCACGATTACACTGCTGCTCAGGCGCTCAACTTGCTTCTGCGAAAGATTTCTGTCTTTGATACCTCTCTTGAAACCCATATTCGTGAAGTCATTGACGAAGGGGAAGAAATAGAAAAAGTAATTGAGTCGCAAACAGACATGTTTGGCAACAGCAGAAATATTCGAACTATTCGACAACGGCAACCATTTAGCGCTGAAGCGGCTTTAAAAATAGCTTTTGAAATTTTGAAGATCAATCTTGTCGAACTGCCAGCAATTGTAAATTCTGCAAATCAATCTATAGAAGGCCTGAGCATTGCAGACGAAAGATTTGCTATAGGAAACTCTAGTGTGTTAGCTGCTCGAGGAGTCCAATTAAATCAGCTTCGAGTCAGTACCTCGATTGAAACAAGTTACTTTGATAGCGACCAAGGTAATGAAGTCTTACTTGTTTCTCTACCTACCGAGAATTTGAATGTTTTAATTGAAAATGTGAATCTTCTCGAGCCTCTGCTTGATTTTGGAGGTGGTTGATCTGGCATCGTTGACTGATCTTGAAACGGCCATTGATCGGTTGCTTGGAACCACAGGCGTACGTCATTACAAATTGATGTCTCACAAAGCAGACAAAGCTTACATTTTTGGTTTACGTTTAAAAGCAGCAGAGAGACTAGGAGTGAAACCGGTTTTAAGAAGCATCACTGGAGTGCCCGTGCCTTTTATTTTTAGAGGAGGACCAGGTTCCATTCACTCGAATCGTGAAAACTACGGCTATGCAGCGTTTGAGTTCAATGATCATTTACTCGAGATACATACATGCGTCGAATTTGTTGGGCAAAGTCAAGTACTACACGAGATTGATGTCTGTGTCATGCGATCAAAAGAAGCAAATAAAGCACGAATCGAAGAACAAGACCCACCTGCCCGCTCGTTAGTAGTTGCGTTGGAGTGTAAATTCTATGATAAAAAGCTCGATAAAAGTTTGGGAAGGGAATTTGTTGGGTTGATGGATGACATGAGTGAAAATATTCGATTCAGCGGATTGTGTTCTAATAACAAGTCGGATCAATTAGAGAGGTATTTCAGTAAAAAAGATCGCCCCTACGCTAATTTTAATCTATCATCGCTTAATCCGGAAATTGAAAAAGATTTTGTGACAAATCTTTTTCATGCCCTCAAAAAACTTACAGCGGGAAAAGCGTAGATATACTCCAAACCTCCGAAGCCACTCTCGAAACTGACCTCGCCAGTAAGCTTAGAGATAGCGACTGCTTTGCCGTTTTTGATGAAGTTGAAAGATGCGGGAATTTTGCATCAGTTGCGTCCTAAGAGCGGTCGTCGTCCCGCAGTTTGGGCGTTTCTGGAATTATTGCGTCGTGCCGAAGGGCGTTGAAGAACTGATCGGCTCGAGTCTCGTGGGTGATACATAAACTGATTTATGTATTAAAAAAACGGTTTTCCAATACATAAACCGATGTGTGTCTGATTGGCAAGACACGAAACCACAAAGGAAATCATGGCACAAACCTCGCCAAAACCGCTTCTGAAATCAGGTCACAGGTGCGCTCACCTCGAGCGGCTGGAATTTTGCAAAAACCCTCGAGTGTGCTGCACGGCTTGAATTGACCGTTACTAAAGTTTGAGGGCTTAAACTTTAGTAAGCGCTGGTACTATGCAACTATCCTTTAATAAGGATTCTTGATTGGAGCAACCGTAACGATGCCAGACCACAACCCTAGACTTGGACGGTACGAGACGCGCAGCGTCATGGGTGAGAGCGTGCGGGCGTACATGCCGCCGCTGCTGCCGCCCGTACCAGAACTCAACATGACCCCCAGACTCCAAGCGTTGCTTGAGCGTGCGACGCTGGCGCTCGGGCGCTTGGATGGGTTGTCGGCACTGCTGCCAGACGTGTCGCTGTTTATTTACATGTACATCCGCAAAGAAGCCTTGCTGTCCAGTCAGATCGAAGGCACGCAATCTTCACTGACTGACCTGCTGCTGTACGAAAACGCGGCTGTGCCGGGCGTTCCGCTGAATGACGTGCAGGAAGTCTCGAGGTACGTCGCGGCGATGACGCACGGCCTGGAGCGTCTACGCGGCGATTTTCCATTGTCACTGCGGCTCATCCGCGAGATTCACGAAGTCCTGATGCGTGATGCTCGAGGTGGCGATAAGTTGCCCGGCGAATTCAGACGCTCTCAGAATTGGTTGGGTGGCACGCGCCCTGGCAACGCGGCTTTTGTTCCTCCACCGCACGAAGCGGTTTTGGATTTGATGAGTAACCTAGAAAATTTTTTTTACAATGACGACACGCCTACACTGGTGAAAGCGGCGTTGGCGCACGTGCAGTTTGAGACGATTCACCCTTTTCTGGATGGCAACGGACGCACGGGGCGTTTGCTGATTACGTTTTTGCTGTGCGCCGATCAGATGCTTAGCGAACCGACACTGTACCTGAGTTTGTACTTCAAAACGCATCGCGCTCAGTATTACGACCTTTTGCAACAGGTGCGCTTAGAGGGGGCTTGGGAAGCGTGGCTCGAGTTTTTCCTAGAAGGGGTTTTGGAAACAGCGACGAGCGCGGTCAATGCCACGAAAGCGATTTTGGAGCGTTTTCAGCAGGATCGCACTCAAATCGAGGGTCTGGGTCGGGCTGCCTCGAGCGTGCTGCGGGTGCATCATTTGCTGGAGCGTCAGCCGTTCATCAGTATCGCCGTGGCCTCCAAAGCGCTGAATCTCTCCACACCAACCGTCACGAAAGCCATTGCTGCACTTGAAAAATTAGGGATTATTCAGCAAACAGTCGTTAAGCAGCGGGATCGTTTGTGGGTGTACAGCAGTTACTTGGCGTTGCTTTCTCAGGGAACTGATCCACTTTGACAAAACGGCTTATTAAAGTTTAGGGGCTTAAACTTTAATAAGCCCACCCGCTATGAAAGCTTGCTTTAATAACGACTGCCCAATCACCAAGCGCTGTCAACCCTCGAGCCGCTTTTTTCATCTCATCAAGGATGCCGCATGAGCCAAACCACGGAAGCCGCCTTTGAAACGAACCTCGTCAGCACCCTGACCCGAAGCGGTTGGCACGCGGGCGACCGCACAGGCTGGGACGTGGACGCGGCGCTCTTTCCGCAGGACATCACGGCGTTCTTAGAAGACTCCCAGCCGCTGTTGTGGACACAAATGCGTTCCTTGCACGGCGCAGCGCTCGAGGGGATGATCGTCAAGGCATTGCAGAAGGAGAACTGGCGGCGAAGGATTGTTTGACGGTGCTGCGGCACGGTTTCAAGTTCTACGGCAAGTTGTTTCGAATGGCGTATTTCAAACCCGCACACGGGTTGAACGCTGAAGGACAGCGTTTATATGATCTCAACCGCTTGACGGTCACGCGTCAAGTGCGGTGTCAACCGGGAACGAATCAAACGGTGGATGTATTGCTGGCGCTGAACGGCTTACCTGTGGCGACGCTGGAACTCAAAAACCCGGCAACCCATCAAACGTGGCGCGACGCGGTGCGGCAGTACCAGCAAGACCGCGATCCCAGAGCGCCGCTGTTTTCGTTCATGAAGCGTGCATTGGTGCATTTCGCGGTTGACCCCACAGAGGTTCACACCACGACGCGCCTGTCCGGAGATTCAACCAATTTCCTGCCGTTCAACCGAGGCTCTGACCCTGGCGCGGTGCAGTGCGGCGCGGGCAACCCGCCGCATCACAGCGGATACGCTGCGGGGTACTTGTGGCACGAAGTGTTGCGCCCTGATAGCTTTTTGGAGATTTTGGGGCAGTTTTTGTTCGTGCAGAAATCAGAGGAAAAAATAGAGGATGGTCAAGGCGGGTTCAAACGCGTTTTGAAAGAGACGCTCGTCTTCCCGCGTTACCATCAGTTGGACGCGGTGCGCGCCCTGGTCGAAACGGCTCGAGATGAGGGCGCTGGACGCAATTACCTAATTCAGCACTCGGCGGGCAGTGGTAAAACCAACAGCATCTCGTGGTTGTCGCATCGCCTGGCCAGTTTGCACGGCGCGAATGACAGGCGCGTCTTTGATTGCGTGGTCGTGATTACCGACCGCACGGTGCTGGACGCGCAGTTGCAAGACGCGATTTACCAGATTGAACACGCGCAGGGCGTCGTGAAAGCGATTGACGAAGACTCACGGCAACTGGCGCTGGCGCTTGTGGATGGTACGCAGATTGTCATTACCACGCTGCAAAAGTTTCCGTTCGTGCTGCGCGGCTTGCTGTACGCTACGGGCGCAGAATCGCAGGAGAAAGCGTCTGATCTCGAGAAAGCGCAGGCGAAGGTCTTCGAGGCGCAGATTGCGACGCGGCGATACGCGGTTATCGTAGACGAGGCGCATTCGTCGCAGACGGGTGAGGCCGCGCGGGAGTTGAAGCAGATTTTGGGTGCTGCTTCTGTGCCGCTTGCCGATGACGCGGATTGGGAGGACAGCTTGAACGCGGTCGTGCAATCCAGGGGGCAGCAGCCGAACCTGAGCTTCTTCGCATTTACTGCCACGCCAAAAGGTAAGACGCTGGAACTCTTCGGGCGGGACAAGGGAACGGGAACGCCGGAGGCGTTTCACGTGTACAGCATGCGCCAAGCCATCGAAGAGGGTTTCATCCTGGACGTGTTGCAGAATTACACGACGTACAAGACGTATTTCAGGCTGCTGAAAGCGGCTGAGGATGATCCATCGCTGCCGAAGAAGCGTGCGGCCAGGGCGCTGGCGAAGTTCATGAGTTTGCATCCGCACAATATTGAGCAAAAAACGGAAGTGATCGTGGAGCATTTCAAGCGCAGCGTCCAGAATCGTCTCGAGGGACGTGCCAAGGCGATGATTGTGACCGCATCGAGGTTATCAGCGGTGCGCTATCGCTTGGCGGTGGATCGGTACTTGTTAAATCACGGATATGCGGACATTCGGGCGCTCGTGGCCTTTAGCGGCACGGTGACTGACCCGGACACGGGTTTGGAGTACACGGAAACCGGTATGAACACCGATTTGAACGGCAAAGCGATTTCGGAAGCGGCCCTGCCTGAACGCTTCACGTCCGCCGATTACCAGTTGCTCTTGGTGGCCAATAAATACCAAACGGGTTTCGATCAGCCGCTCCTACAAGCAATGTACGTAGATAAGCGCTTGGACGGCGTGCAGGCGGTGCAAACCCTCTCGAGGCTCAACCGCAAGATTCCCGGTAAGAACGATACCTTCGTGCTGGATTTCGTGAACGAGCAAAACGATATTTTTGGAGCGTTCAAACCGTACTTCGACGCGACGCATTTGCAAGAAGCCTCCGACCCAGCGCGGCTCGAGGCGTTGAAACACGAGTTGGACGCGGCCCAGGTGTATCACGCGTCGGAGGTACAAGCGTTCGCCAGGGTCTTCTATAAACCCCCGGCGCAGCAATCCCCGACCGATCACGCGCACCTGATGGGGTTGACGCGACCGGGTGTGGACCGATTCAATGCCTTGGAACCAGAAGCCCGCCTCGAGTTTCGTGATGCGCTCAGCGCATTCGTGACCTTGTACGCTTTCATCGCTCAGATCGTGCCATACGCCGACGAAGATCAGGAGATGCTGTACGGGTATGCCCGCGTGCTGCTGCCGCAGTTGCCCATGACGGGCGATGGGACGCCCGTTGCGCTCGGGGATGAAGTGTCACTTCAGTATTACCGTTTAGAACGCATTGCTGCGGGTACGATTGATTTGAAACAAGGTGAGGCGGAAGGTGTGCGTTCCCCAACAGCGGTGGGGACGGGCGCGAAGGAAGAGAAAAAAGCGCCGCTTTCAGAGATTATTGGGGTGCTGAACACGCGCTTCGGCACGGCGTTCAACGAAGCGGATCGCTTGTTTTTCGAGCAGATTAAAGCGACGGCTATTCAAAACCTTCAGATCATCTCGAGCGCGCACGCCAACCAACTGGATCGCTTTCAGCTTGGTGTGAAACGCATGCTGGAATCGCTGATGCTCGAGCGCATGGCGCAGAACGACGACATCGTGACGCGCTACATGGGCGACGCGGAATTTCAGGGGTTGACCCTACCCATTCTGGCCCGCGAGATTTACGATGCAATCCGCGATGAACGCGAACCCCCTGCGGAATAGTCATTTCTTCGGTTACTGTCAACGCTACTGTCAAACCCCAGAAATGAAGGAACGCGACTCCGTAAAGTCGCGTCTCCAACGTGGTGGCCCGTGAGGGGCACGATCCCCCGACCCACTGATTAAAAGTCAGCTGCTCTACCGACTGAGCTAACGGGCCAATCCGACAGCCGTGGAAGTATAAGACTCGAGTTTCAGGGTGTCAAGCAGCCCGCTAAGGGAATTGGATGCGTGGTGTCCGCAATGGAACGATTTGGGACCTGAGCGCGTATCAATGCTCCGAGCTGCACTGACAGGCAGTTGGAGGTCATATGAATGATAAACCGATGGATGACAAGTCGTTTCAGGCGGGTGCCGCCAAGGTCACCCAGCAGGACGCGCACAGCGTGGTCGGTGAGGCGGGGCGGATCTTTGACAAGGTGGTCAACAGCGCGACCCTGAAGGGGCTGATCGCGGATGTCAGGCTGCTGGTTTCTTTGGTGCGCGATTTCGTGACAGGGAAGTATCAGGACGTGCCCTGGGGCACAGTTGCCTCGGTGGTGTTCGCGTTGCTGTACCTGCTCAGCCCGGTGGATTTCATCCCGGACTTCATTCCAATCTTGGGCTTGACGGATGACGCGGCTGTCATCGTGATCTGCCTGCGATTGATCGCACCGGACTTGGAGAAGTACCGCGTCTGGCAGGCGAAGCAGGTCACGGTAGACCCCGTGCCAGAGTCCGAGCAGTCGTAGTCATGGGCAGGGGAGACTCGAGGCGGGCTGCCGGGTAGCCTCAAAGCGATTGGAGATGTCCCTTGAGTTGCAGGGGTTATTCAGGCGGTTTCTTTCCACCGCACACAGTTTTTCGTAGGGGCGAATCTTGTATTCGCCCCGCCACAGCTCGAGATGACCCGAGCCGATGACAGGGCGTTGCGATTGGGCGGTGACTCGAGTTACCCTATCCCGCCCGTGCTGGGGTACACTGCTCCGTTATGACGCTCGCCTTGGAGATGCCCGAAACCGTTCATCCTGCCCTGATCTCGAAGGTCGAGGCTGGGTCGGCGGCTGAACGGGCGGGCGCGCAATCCGGAGACGAGTTGCTGCGCGTTAACGGTCGTGCGATCACCGATATTCTGGCGTATCGCCGCGAGCTGGAGACCGGCGTGGCGAGGCTGGACTTGAAGCGTGCCGACGGCTCCACGTACAGCTTCACGGTGGAGTGGGAAGATCCCGGTCTCGAGTTCAGCGAAGTCCTGTTCGACGGCATCAGGCTCTGCGCCAACAAGTGCGAGTTCTGTTACGTCCATCAGATGCCCAGAGGCTTTCGGAAGTCCTTGTACGTGATGGATGACGATTACCGATTGTCGTTTCTGTACGGCTCGTTCGTGACGCTAACAAACCTTACGGAAGACGACTTCACGCGCATCCTCGCGGAGAACTTATCGCCGCTCTACGTCAGCGTTCACAGCACCGATCAGGCGCTTCGGGCGGACATGATGAAGTGGTGGCGCTTGAAGGTCAAGGATGAGGGCAGCACGCAGATTCAGGAGGCTCTGGAACGCCTCGCGCCGATAGACTTGTACACGCAGCTCGTGCTGCTGCCGGGGAGGAATGACGGTGAGCATCTCGAGGGGTCGCTCGAGTATCTGTCGGGCTTGCCAAACGTGCAGTCGGTGGCCTGCGTGCCGATAGGTCTGACCGAGCATCGCCGCAACCTGCCGGAGTTGCGGCCCTTCTTGCCGGACGAGGCGAGGGCCGTGCTGAGAATCGCGCATCGCTGGCAGAAGAAGCTGCTCGCGGAGCGCGGCACGCGCTTTATCTTCCCGTCCGATGAGTTCTACATCCTGGCCGGGGAACCCCTGCCATCAGAGGAAGCCTACGAGGGCTTCCCGATGCTCGAGAACGGTGTCGGCATGGTGCGCGATTTCTTGACGGGCGAATTGCCGCCGCTGCCGCACGCTATCCCGGAGACGCGGGTGCTGATCGGGACGGGTTCACTGTTCGCGCCGATTCTGGATCGCGCCGTGGAGCCGCTGAGAGCGATTCAGGGTTTGAGGCTCGAGGTGCGCGAGATTGAAAATAAATCGTTCGGTGCGGTCACCTCGGTCGCGGGTTTGCTGACCGGGCGCTGCTTTCTGGAATCCGTCCAACCCGGCGAGGCTGACCTGCTGCTGGTTAGCCCCAGCACCCTCCGCTACGGCACGGAGACGATGCTGGACGAAATCACGCTGTCTGACCTGCGGCAACGCCTTCGGATGGACGTGCGAGCCGGTGGCAAGAATCTGGCTGAGCTGATGCGCGTGATTCTGGAGAACGCGGCGATTGGCAGCCTCCCACAGTTCGGCTCGAGCGCCCACAGCCTTAAAGATCGCGCTTGAACGTTGAGTGTAAGAGGGTTCCACTCGAGGACGATTGGCTATCATTGACTGCTTCCTTTCATCAGAGTTAAGTCTCGCGTGATGGCTCGAGCCGCAACCCACACCTTGCGCTCGAGGATTGGCTGCGTGCTGCGCGGGGTTTCTCGAGCCATTCGCTGGAAGCCTGGCGTTTTATCAGATTTGACTTGTGACGAATGCATTGGAAAACTCTACGTTTGACAACTCGAGTCCAAACTTGCCCAGCCAATCGTGAAACAGGTTGTTTTTCGCATGTGTTAACGCTTACAATACCCCTCGAGTCAAAATCTTGCAGGGGAGGCAACTATGCTCGAGGGGTTCAAGAACTTTTTGCTGCGCGGCAACATTGTGGATCTGGCGGTCGGCGTTATCATCGGCGCGGCGTTCGGAGCCGTAGTGGATTCGCTCGTGAAGGACATCATCACGCCAATTATTGGGGCAATTGGTGGTCAGCCCGATTTCTCGGCCATCAAGCCAGGAGGAATTGGCGTTGGTAATTTTCTCAACGCAGTCATCGCGTTCATTATCAAAGCCGCGGCCCTGTATTTCATTGTCGTGCTTCCCGTTACCCGCATGATGACCCTCATCAACAAACCCGCCGAACCTGCCGCCCCACCGCCCCCCGCCGAGGATGTCGTGCTGCTCGGACAGATCCGCGACCTCCTGGCGAAGCAACAAGCGCCGTAAACACCAGACAGTGACGCCAGATAGGGAACGCGAGACAGAGCAAAGCCCCTCTAATCTAGAGGGGCTTTCAAGTTGGGATCACTCGGATTTAATCGCTCGAGCGGCTAGCGCTCACTCGCGGTCGCGGGTTTGCCAGCGCAGGAAGGTTGGGATCTCGTAGTTCTCGTAATCGCTCGGCGCGATCACCGGTGCGCCTCGAGTCTGCGCGAACGGGCTGGAGGCGGCGCTGCGAACCAAGTTGCCCAGACCGGGCGTCTCGTTGAAGCCGCTGGCCACGACGGTCACGCGGATCTCGTCCCCGGCGTTCTCGTCGTAGGCGACGCCGAACAAGACTTCCACGGTGTTCTGATCGAAACCGGTCGCTTCGACGATTTTATTGACGATCTCGTTGGTGTCGGAGAGCGTCACCTTATCGCCCGCGCCGGTGATGTTGACCAGAACCTTGCGTGCGCCCTCGATGCTGCGCTCCAACAGCGGCGAGTGAATCGCGCTGCCGACGGCCTCTTCGATCAGTTTGTCGCCGTGACCCGCGCCGATCCCCATCAGTACGCTGCCCGCGTCCTTCAAGTGGTTTCGGACATCGGCGAAGTCCACGTTAATCATGCCCGCGCTGTTGATGATGTCACTGATGCCCTTGACGCCGTAATACAGCACGCGGTCCGCGATCAGAAAGGCGTCTTTGATGCTGGCCTTTTTGTCCACAGCGCTAATGAGTTTTTCGTTGTTGACGATAATCATGCCGTCCACGCGCTCGGTTAGCTTTTTGATGCCCTCTTCGGCGACTCGGGCGCGCTTCGGACCTTCAAACTTGAACGGACGTGTGACGATGCCAATCGTCAGAATCCCGAGTTCCTTGGCGATCTCGGCGACCACCGGGGCGCTGCCGGTTCCCGTGCCGCCGCCCATCCCGGCGGTGATGAAGACCATATCGGCTCCGTCCAGGGTTTCGCGTAAGGTCTCGCGGTCCTCCTCGGCGCTTTTCTCGCCGACCTCCGGGTCAGCCCCCGCGCCGAGTCCTCGAGTGATGCGATCACCGATCTGAATCCGCACTTCGGCATGGCTTTTGGCCAGGATCTGTGCGTCGGTGTTGGCGGCGATGAATTCAACGCCCTCGAGACCGCTCTCGATCATGCGGTTCACGGCGTTGTTGCCAGCGCCTCCCAGTCCTATCACTCGAATCTTCGCTGCTTGCACGCTGTCATCCTCCAGGGCCGCGAACGCGACCGGTTATCTCTGTTCTACAATCTAGCTTGTGCCCTGAATCTTGTTCCAAAGGACGAGGCGTTATGAATCTAAGATTTTACCATGAGTGCCAGGCATCCTGGGCGCTCAGAACCAGTCCTTGAAGAAGCCCCGCAACCGCTCGAGCAACCCGCTGGTCTTTTGTGCTTCTCTGGCTTCCAGGGTCACCATCTCTGGCATCTCGGACTCTTCGGCTCCGACCAGCACGGCTTCGGGTTCCGGCGGCGGACGCATCGGGGTGGCTCCGCGCCCGACCGTACCGGTTTGCATCCCGTAGCGAATCAGGCCCACGGCCGTGGCGTGGGTCGGGGACGAGGCCACGTCCATCAGACCGGACATGCCTCTGGGCTTGCCGATTCGCACCGGTAGCTTGAAGCGTTCGCGCGCCAGTTCGCTGATGCCGCGCATCAGCGACGCGCCGCCGGTCAGGACCACGCCGCCCGCGATCAGTTCCACGGGGCCCAAAACGCTATCAATCTCGGCGCGGGCTAAGTTAAAAATTTCAGCCATGCGCGGCTTGATGATCCGGCTCAAATCAAAGGCACTGACCGAGGGCACGACCCCGTTCTGCGTTAGTTCCAGATTCAGTTCCGGGTCGGCCAGTTCCGGGACGGCGCTGCCGTACTTCTTCTTGACGCGCTCGGCTTCGTCGTAAGGGATTTTCAGGATTTGCGCCAGGTCCTGCGTGACGTGATCGCCACCCAGGGGAATCACCGCGCTGTGTGCCAGATTGCCGCGTCGGAAGACGGCCACATCGGTCGTGCCGCCGCCGATGTCAATCAGCACCGTGGTCACGTCTTCTTCCTGCGGCTCGAGCACCGCCAAGCCTGAGGCGTACCCCTGCAAGACGGCTCCGTTGACCGTCAAACCCGCGTCGGTGGCGCAGCGGCGCAGATTGGCCAGCGGCCCCTGCGCTCCGGTCACGATATGGACATCCACTTCCAGGCGAACGCCGTGCATCCCGACCGGGTTCTTAATGCCCTCCTGTCCGTCCACGACGTATTCTTGTGGTAGGACATGAATGATCTCGAGGTTCGGGTCCAGCGGCACGGCTCGAGCGTTTTCGATCGCCCGGTCCACGTCACTCTTGGCGATCTCCTGACCGCGCCGGATCGCGGCCAGACCGTGACTGGTCAGCGCCCGCAGGTGTCCGCCCGCGACGCCGATGTACGCGTCCACGACGCGCACGCCCGCGACCCGCTCGGCCGCCGCGATGCTGTTGCGGATGCTCTGTGTGGTGCGTTCCAGATTCACCACCACGCCGCGCTTCAAGCCCTCGCTGGGAACGGTTCCCTCACCGATGATGTCCAGGACATTATCCAGGCTCACCTCTCCGATGACCGTGGTGATTTTCGTGCTGCCAACGTCAATACCGACGACGATTCTTGAATTCATTGAACGCTCACCCCCCACGGATAAACGTTCACTCGAGCGCCCGCGCGGTTCATTCCGAACATCTTGACACTTCCGCCGTATTTCAGCAAGGAATCGTAAGAGTCGCTCCAGATTTCCGTCTTTCCCGTCTTCATTAAAAACCCTTGCGGTGTGAAGCGTAGCCGCCCGGCTCCAAGTTGCTGCGCTAACTCTGCGACCCGTAACGCCTCTGGCAAAGCCAGGGCATCGAAACCCTCGAGCAATAACCCTGGAGCCTTAGCTCCGGGCAGTTCCACACCGTCCCTGGAGAGCACCACCAGGCTGCCGTCGGCACGCTTGTAGGCTGCCAGCGGTGAGCGCTCCTCAATCCGAATCTCGATCCGGCCGGGGAAGCGCTTTACAAGGCTGGCTTTGCGCACCCAGGGGTTGGCTTCCAAAGCTCCGGCTCGGGCGCTCGAGGCCCACAGCCACGGGTTCCCAGGCAGCACGCCGCTCATCCGGGCCACGTCTTTGGGTTTCAGGAAATGCGTGCCCGACACGCTGACGCCCCAGACCGGAAAGAAGAACCAGCTCGAGGCAAACAGGGAAATCACGATCACGCCGAACGCGAACAAGCCCCGCCGGATATTGCGGTTCACGCGCCACCTCCCTGTCTCAAACCCGCTTGTGTTGCGACCCGTGTTTCGATAGGCAAAATCGTACCCCAAATTTCGACTTCGCGTTCCAAGTGGATGTCCAGCGCAGCTTCGACACGTTCCAACAGCGCCACGACATCAGTGGCGCTAGCGTTCCCGGTGTTGACCAGAAAGTTGCCGTGCTCCTGTGAAATCATCGCGTTCCCGACTTGCGACCCCTTCAGACCAGCGCGATCCACCAATCTACCCGCGCTGTCGCCGACGGGGTTCTTCCAGGCGCAACCGAAGGTCCGCTGATGGGGTTGGCCCTTTCTGGCCTCGTCTGCCAGATTCATCCGCTCCTGGACGACCTCTGGCGTGGAGCGCGTCAACTTCAAACGGACTCGAGTCACGATGCCGACGCCGTTGGAGCCGTTTGGTAACCGTGAATTTCGGTACTGAAACCCCAGCTCGGCCGGGTCGTAGACCTGCGCCTGTCCGTCCGCGACAATTTCCACGGCGTAGAGCGCGTCCGCCATCTCCGAGAAGCGTGTTCCGGCGTTCATCCGCACCGCGCCGCCAACTTGCGCTGGCACGCCCCACAGCCCCTCGAGACCGCTCAGCCCGAGTCGCTGCAACCCCCGCAGCAACCCTGGGATCGGTTTGGCCGCGCCGACCCAACCGGTCACAACATGCGATGGCGTGGAGAGCGTCGGGTCCGCCTCGAGATCGCCCTCGCTGTACGTCCCACCGAGGCGAATCACCCGCTCTTGGACACCCTCGTCGGACACGATCAGGTTGCTGCCACCGCCCAGGATCCGGTACGGCGCTGAGGTCGCCTCGAGCAGGGCTGAGAGATCGTGACAGACCCACAGCTCCGCCTCGCCGCCCACGCCGAGGGTCGTGAACTGCGCGAGGCGCACGCGGCGCGGTGCGCCTCGGGTCGCCGGAGCCAGCATCACCCCGCAAGAGTCGTTCATATCACTCACAGAGTCACCCCTGGTAACTCGCGCAGGATGCGTGTCACGTCGCCCGCGCCCATCGTCACGATGACATCGGCGGCGCTGGCGGTTTCGGAGATGTACTCGCCCAGCGCGGCGCGGTCGTGCCAGTACCGGGCGTTGGCGTAGCCCAACTCCTGCATTCGCGTTTCGATCAGGCTCGAGTGAATGCCGGGAATCGGCGTTTCCGACGAACTGTAAATGTCCAAGATCATCACCTCGTCGGCGGCCCGCAGGATGTCGGCGTAGTTCTGCCACTCCCTCGCCGTGCGCCCCATGCGATGCGGCTGAAATACGACTCGCACCCGCCGCCCGGTCGTCTTGGCCCCCGCGATGGCAGAGGAGACCTTGGTTGGGTTGTGGGCGTAGTCGTCCACTAGGAGCGCGCCGTTGAGATGTCCCAGCACCTCCCAGCGCCGCCCGGCCCCCGGAAAATCCGATAACGCCTTCGCCGCCAGGTTCATGTCCAACCCCTCGAGGTCCGCCACGGCCAGCGCCGCGACCGCATTCAGAACATTGTGCTCACCGGGCGCGATCATCCTTACGTCCACCAGCGGCAGGCCGTCGCGCGTCAGAGTGAACTGCGGCGTGCCATGCTCAAGATTCACCTTGATGGCACGGTACTGCGCCGAGCTGTGCAAACCGTAAGAGACCAGGTTCGCGTGGCCCAGCATGTCCTTTAAGCCTGGCCAGTCGGCGCAGTAAACGACGGTCCCAGCCCCTCGAGCAAAGGTCTTGAAGGCTCCGTGCAGGGCTTCGACGCTGCGGTGATAGTTGGGACGGGTGTCACCGTCGTGCGCGACATGATCGTCCTCGATGTTGGTGACGATGGCGATGTCGCAGTGTATATCTGCGAACAGTGGGTCGGATTCGTCTATCTCGGCGATGAAATGCTTTCCCGCGCCGACCCGAGCGTTTCCACCGAGGGCCCGCACGACACCGCCGACCGCCGCACTCGGGTCGGCTCCGCACCCGGCGAACACGGTGGCGACCATCGCGCTCGTGCTGGTCTTGCCGTGCGTGCCCGCCACGCCGAGGCTGCGTTTCTGGCGCATCAGCTCAGCCAGCAATTCAATGCGTCGAATCACCCGTTTGCCGAGCCGCCGGGCGCACAGAACCTCGGGTTCATCGTCGCGCACCCAGGTTGGGATCACCAGCACGTCTACGTCCGGCGTGATATGCGCGTCGGAGTGACCGTCAAAAATCTGCATCCCGGCAGCCTCGAGTTGCCGGGTCAGGGCGGATAGATGCTGATCGCACCCGGAGACCCGGTGCCCCCCAGCCGCCAGCATCAGCGCCAGACCGCTCACCCCGATGCCGCCGATCCCCATCAGGTGATAGTGCATCTGACCTCCCTGAGGTGTCGGGTACGTGCGGCTCGAGGTGACATTTGAACTGGCAATCTTTGAGCGGTGACAGCCTCAGCAGGCACAGCCCCAACAGATACAGCGCCAGCTCGAGCGCAGGAAGCGTTTACGGTTTTGAAGTTCAATGTTGTCGTCCTCAAAAAAATTCTGACCATTTCAAACCCTCGCCTTGGTGGAGCCTTTTCGCAGTGCGCCCAGAACAAGCTCGGCGAGCCGCCCGGCTGCCCCCGCCGGACTGGCCCGCAACGCCGAAACGCGCATCGCCTCTAAAACAGGAGGCTGCAAACACGACAGCATACCCTCTGAAAATTTCCCAGGCAAACCGGACTCGGATTCACGTTGCAACTCCGCCTCGGGAATCCAGCGTCCAGCCCCCCTGGACTCCACGTTCAACGCGTTCTTGGACTGGTGATCCTCGGCGCTCGAGGGGAGCGGTACCAGTAACAGCGGCACGCCGTGAAAGGCGGCGTCGGAGATCGTGCTCATGCCCGCCCGCGTGACCGCTAGGTCACTGGCACTCCAAGCAGCCACGCCGTCCACGTATTCAGCCAAGTGATACCAGGGGAGATGCGCCACCCTGGGCGCGACCTCGTTCAAACGGCCGCGCCCAGTCTGATGTAAGACCTGCACGTTTTGCCCCGTCAACAGCCGCTCTAACAATCCTGGCAGCAACGCGTTCAACCGCACCGATCCCTGCGAACCGCCCATCACTAAGACTGTGATCCGACCCGCCTCGAGGCCCAATTTTCCCAAGGCGGCTGTTTTCTCTAAGCGCTGTTCCCGCACCGGCATCCCGACCCAGACGCACCGGTCTCCTGGCAGGAATTGCTTTGTCGCCTCGTCCGCCAGCGCGATAAGTTTGGCGCTTCTCGCAAAGGCTCGAGTCACCAAGCCCGGCAAGGCGTTCGCCTCGTGCATCGCCAGCGGTGTCCCGGTCAGCCACGCGGCCGCCACGCCCGGAAAGCTGGCGAAGCCGCCGAAGCCCACGGTCATCCCCGGCTTGAAGCGCCGCGTCACCCGCACGGCATCGCCGAAGCCCGCGACCGCGCGCAGCATCGCCCTCGGGTCTGGCCGGGCGCGATCGAGCTTGCCGGTGCGAACCCCAAAGAACTCCAAGCCCTCCTCAGCCGCCAGCCGCTCCTCCATGCCGCCCTTCGCGCCGATCAGGGCGCAGGTCACCCCCTGAGCCTCGAGCGCCCGCGACAGCGCGACCGCCGGGTAGACGTGACCGGCCGTGCCGCCCGTCGCCAGCAGGACTCGAGGGTTAAGCATCAACGGTTCCTCGGGCGCTCTGGCGGCAGGGCGCAGCGCCCTGCGCCCCTACGGGCGTGGGGCGGGCATAACCTCGAGCGGGCAGGGAATCCATCATGATCGTCAATCGCACTCCTGTGGCAGTGTCAAAGAACCGAGCGAGGAAACGTCAATGTTGTTGTCGCATCGCGCATAGTCGTAGGTGCGAGACTCAAGCGCTTCATCCGAGTTTTTCCAGTTGGTCCTCAGATTCCACCATTGCTTTTCACCGGCTGCCACAGAAATGTGCCAAATCTCGTCAGGCTCGAGTCTTCGGTTGAATTTAAGTGTGGAAGTCTCGAGCCGTATTTCGACAGTTTGCCCGCGAAGATTGCGGACGGTTATTTCAGCTTGTTTCGGTGAAAACAATGCATAGCACGAAGCACCTGCGATGGAGAGCAGGCTAACCAAATAGCCGACAGCAATGGGTTTCCAGGCAAACTTAGTCACCCGCCACCGCCTCCGTCCGCAAAACTCGAGCCTCCGCTGGAACCCTGACCAGCAAGGCGTTCGCGGCGTGAATCCAGCCGAGCGCGACCGCGCACACGACCAAGCTCGAGCCGCCCTCACTCATCATCGGGAGGGCCATGCCGGTGTTCGGCAGTTTGCCGATCACCACGCCGAAATTCACGACCGCCTGTCCGACGATCAACAGCGCCGCGCCGGACGCCAGAATTGCCGCTCCGTGGCGCTCCGAGGGTTCCAGATACGTTGCCCCCGAGACTTGCGCGGCGGTGCTGAGACCGATGTAGAGAATCCCCGCGAAGGCGGCGAAGACGATCGTGATGCCGATCAGTCCGGTCGTGTGACCCAGCGTGCTGATGATGAAATCGCTGCTCTGCGCGGGCACGGTCAGTTTGCGCTCGTCGGGACCGCGCCCCCAGACGCCGCCGCGTTCAATCACGGTTTTGGCGACGCGCACCTGGTAGCCCTCGGCGTTTTCATTAATTGTGCCGTTGCTCTGCGCTTGAAACCCGGCGAAGCGATCCGCGACATAGCTGTACTTGGAGGTTTGCCACAACCACGCCGGGTAAGCCACGAATCCGGCCGCGACCGCGATGGCGAAAACGCGCCCGATGTTGACGCCGCTGGTGAACATCACACCCATCGCCAGCAGGAACACGAACACGGCGGCCGAGGTGCTGGGTGCGATCAGAATCAGCGCGGTGCTGATGGCGATGACCGCAATCGGACCCCAGAGCTTGTAGCCCGTGCCCTTCCGGGTGAAGAACGACGCGAGGTACGCGATCAGCGCGATTTTGGTGAACTCGGACGGCTGCAACTGATAGCCGCCCGGCAGGTTGATCCAGCGGTTGACGCCGCCCTCGGAGCTACCGACGACCAGCACCGCCACCAGCAAGACCGCGCACAGCACCCAGCCGAAGACGCCCAAGCGGATGGACAGGCTGGGTTTGAGCTGACTGAACAGCAGCGTCACGCCAACGCCGAGCGCCACCATCAGGCTCTGCTTCCACAAACCCGCCGGGTTGACGGTCACGACGCACAGCAACCCGAGCGCTAAGAGCGTCAGTTGCAGCACGAACAATGGCAAGTGCAATGGCTTCATACGCGCTCCTTGGTTCGCTCAAAGGTATGAACCGCGCCCTTGAAGGCTGCGCCTCGAGCCTTGTAATCCTTGAACAGATCGAAACTTGTCCCCAGGGGTGCCAGCACCACGCTGCCGCCACCGGACGGCGCGACGTGCTGCACGGTTTGAAATCCGCGTTGAACCGCTCGCTCGAGGGCGGTGATTCCGTCCAAGCCGGTCAAGTCCTCAATCTGCACGCCTAAATGCTGAAACGCCCGCGCGAACTCGAGACCGGATTCCCCGAATGCCAGCAGCAGCACGACTTTCTCCTGCACCAACCGCTCGAGTTTCGGGAGTTCGCTGTCGCGCTCTAACGGGGTGAGTTTGTCGCGCCCGCCGAGAATCCAGGCGACCGGCGCGGGCGCGTTCTCCAAGGCCGCCTGCACCGCTAGCACACGGGTGGCGATGCTGTCCTCGATGAAGCGCGTGCCCTGGATAGTGGCGACCGTCTCGAAGCGCCCTGGCAAGCCGGGGAAGTTCAGTAGCGCCCTGATTAGGCTTTCTAGATTCGGAGTGTGACCCAGGCGCTTCAAGTACTCGAGCGCGGCGCGAACCGCGACTCGAGCGTTCATTGGGTGGATCGTTGTCGGAACCTTACTCGTTTTGAGCAATACGACGTTTTCCGCCACGACATCGCCCGATTCCCGAACTCGAGCGATCTGCGCGTTCGTCTCGCGTCCCAACTCGAGTGACTCGGGCAGTACCAGCGTGTCGTTGGATCGGAGGTTCTTGGCGATCATCCATTTAGCCGCATGGTAGGCCTCCAGTGATCCGTGGTCACGGATGTGATCCACGCCGAGGTTGGTGATGACGGCCACCTCCGGGCGATAGCTGACGATTCGCTCCAACTGAAAGCTCGAGAGTTCCACGACCGCCACCTCGCAATCGCCGATCACGTTCAGCAGCGGCGGATCGAAATTCCCACCGACCACCGCCCGGATGCCCTGCGATTGCAACAGGTGGGCGATCAGCAAGCTCGTACTGCCCTTGCCCGCCGTTCCAGTCACGCCGACTGTTGGGACAGCGGGCACGACCGTGCGGTACGCCAGTTCCACCTCGCCGATGGTCTCGAGGCCCGCGCTTCTCAGCGCCCGCAATTCCTGGCTCTGAAACATCACGCCGGGCGCGGCGACGCATAGATCAAATTCTGTCGGGTCAATCTGTAAGACTCTGGGAAAGCCTGCCGATAACGCCGCCTCCGCGCCGAAAGCGTCCTCGACACGGTCGAACCATGCACCCGACCAGCCCAGCCGCGCCAGGTGACGAATCACGCTCGAGCCGCTGCGGCCCAGGCCGTAGACCAGAACGCGGGGCAGCTCAGGGGAACTCACTTTGGGCCGCCCGTCTGAATGACCCAAGCGACCGCTGTCGAGACTGCTGTAATCGCCACGAAGCGCACCATGACCTTCGTTTCTGGCCAACCGAGTTTCTCAAAGTGATGGTGAATCGGCGTACTCAAAAAGATGCGCCTACCCTGACCGAAAACGCGTTTCGTGTACTGAAAATACGGCACTTGAATAAAGACACTCAGCACTTCCGCGAGCGGGATGATCGCGGCGACCGGAATCATCCAAGTCCAACCTTGCGTGACATAGACCCCCGCGACGATGCCGCCGAGGGCGTGCGATCCGGCGTCGCCCATGAAAATCTGGGCTTTCGGCGCGTTGAACCACAAGTAACCGCAGAGCGCCCCAATCGTAATCAGGGCGAGCGGTGAAGATGCGGCGAGGGGAACCATCAGAATCGCCACCACGCTCGCGCACAAACCGTCCAGCCCATCGGTAAAATTGATTGCGTTGGTTACTGCAATCGGGACCAGCGTCAGCAGAATCACGTCCAGCCACAGCACGCCGAAGACTGGAACTTGCGGCGCGACAGTCCAGGCGAACAGTCCCGCGACGAGAATCTGCATCGGCAGTTTCTCTCTCGCCTTCAAGCCCCCCCTGGGCGTACCCAGCAACCTCGAGCGGACGATCAGCACGTCGTCCGCCAGGCCGATCAAGTACATCCCAAACGCCATCAGCACCGCCGCCCAACCCTTGGAATCAGAAGAGTTCGTCAGCCCAATGAAGACGATCCAGACAATAAAGATCGCGGCGCTGAACGGCACGCCGCCCATCGTCGGTGTGCCGTCCTTGACGAGGTGCGTCTCGGGTCCTTCGCGGCGCACGGTCTGACCCCAACCGCGCCGCTTGGCGGTGCTGAGAAACACGCCGACCAGGAACCAGGAGAGCAGCGCGGCCACGACGACGATCATGCGCCACCGCACGAGAACTCGAGCATCGGAGCTAGATTTCCGGCCCGCAGAACGCGCAGGGTCGCCCCGGCCGCCAGCGCCACGAAGCCATTTCCCGCCACCAGGCTCAAAACGTTTCCAGCAAACCCGGCTCGAGCCGTTTCGCGGCTGGCACTGTCGGACGCGATCAATGTGTTCCCATCAACTCGGTAGGTATAGCCATCCCCACGGGCCGCCAGTCCGGGCAGCGCCTCGTAGCCATCGTTTCGCGCCACCAGCGAGTACGTCCCGGCGTTCAGGGTCTGCCGCCGCTCGAGACCCGTGCTGCTGAGGCTGTACACGGTCTTGCCGACGAGGGCGAACGTGGCATCACCGTTTTCCAGCAGGCTGCTCGGCAGGCCTGGCAATCGTCCGACCTCGAGCTTGTCGTAAGTCAGGACTTGCCGTTCAGCGGTGAACACGAAGCGGCTGGTGAGTTGCATCGGCTGCCCGGTGAAACTCAGGCTGTCTGGCACACCCGTGACCTTGAAGACCAAGCCGGTCTTCGGCAGCGCCAACCACCACGCGCCCGCGTGCCAGGCGGCGCTCGAGGCGTTGGCCGGGGCGGGCAGCCGCGTGAAGCGGCCCGCTTCTAACAAAAAGGCGTTTCCGCCCGCAATGCAGACCAAGGCTCCGCTCGGGTTGACTGCCAGTGACGTGATCGGACTGGTGCTCTGGGTCGAAGTTCCAGCCGCTTGACCCGAGTTAACCAAGCCTGGAGCCGCTTGACTCGAGCTGCTGGTTGGGGCGCAGGCACTTAGCGCGAGCAGCGCCACACCTGTCAACACCCGCTCGAGCCAGCTCCAAGGCCGTTCAGAGCCGGGCACGAATCGCCTCCGCCAGCGCACCCAAACCGACCGACTTCGATCCCTTGACCAGCACCGTGTCCCCCGGCTCGAGTCGCTCGAACAGGGCGGTGGTGGCTTCTGTGACATCCACACACTCCAAGGTTTCCAAACCCTGCGCCCTCGAGCCGCTGGCGTAATCGGCGGCGTGATCGCCAACGGCAATCAGTAGATCTGCGGCTCGAGCCGCCAGCGCACCCAGCTCGCGGTGATAGCTCGCGGCACGCTCCCCAAGCTCGCGCATGTCGCCGAGCACGGCGAGCTTGCGACCCGGAAGGCGTTCCAGGGTTTCCAGCGCCGCCCCGAGGCTGAGCGGGTTGGCGTTGTACGAATCATCCAACAACAAATACTGACCACGTTCCAGACGCATTCGCCCGCCGGGAATCTCGAGCTGTGAAACCCGTGATATTGCGTCCTCCAGCGGCACGCCGAAGCGCTCCGCCAGCGCCAGCGCCAGCGCACCCGCCTCGGCGACCTTGTGCGACGGCGAGTTCATGACGACACTGTGACCCGCGAACGTGAACGCGGCACTCACCTCGCTCAGCGTCAGGTGTTCGGCGCGGTGCATCGCCCCTTCGTCGAAGCCGTAACTCGGCGTGTTCGGGTAGCGCCACGCCACGCCGCTCGAGACCAGCCCTTCCTTGGCTTTGAGGATGCCGCCCTTCTCCTCGGCAATCTTCTCTAACGATCCAAAAAACTCGAGGTGAGCCGGTCCAACGTTGGTGATAACGCCGATGTCCGGGTTAACCAGCCGCATCAATTCCGCCATCTCGCCGATCCGGTCTATCCCCATCTCGATCACATGCAGGGAGTTGGGTTTGACGGCGGACAGCAAATAGCACGCCAGGTAATTCAGCGTGTTGAGCGTGCCGGGCGTCCTCTCGGCGTTCAATGCCGCCGCGATCAACTCTTTGGCGGTCGTCTTGCCCGCCGATCCGGTCACGCCGATCAGGGTGGCTCTGGAAACATCGCGCCAGGCTCGCGCCCAACCGCGCAGGGACACCGTCGCATCAGGAACCCGGACAGCTCTGGGAACCAGTTGATCGGTCAGCACGAACGGCGCACCCCGCTCCAAGGCCGCGCCGATAAACTCGTTCCCGTGCTGTATTTCGCCCGCGAGTGCGGCGAAGGCCGTTTGACTGTCCACCGCTCGGCTATCGAAGGTGATGGCGGTCGCGGCGATAGCCTGTTCGTGGATCTCAGCCTGCAACGTGCTTTGCCACAGACGAGGATCAAGCGGCTCTGGCATCACGCGCCCCGGTTGGCTGGAGAGGGTAGAGGACAGTTTTCGAAGGCATCGGGGCATCTTAATGGGAGCAAGGGACTCGAGTCGAATTGCCAGAGTCGGGCACGATTTTCAGGTGCGCCAAGGTTTCCTGCGCGATCTGCTTGAAGGCGGGGGCCGCGACGAGCGCGCCGTGCGTGCCGTCTCTCGGGTTCCAGAGTTGCACCAGCACCGTAACCCTGGGTTTATCGGCCGGGAAGTATCCGGCGAACAGCGCGTTGAACAGCGTCGCACTGATCCGCCCGCTCTGATAGGTCTGGGCCGTGCCGGTCTTGCCACCGACGGCGTACCCCGGAACCTGAGCGCGTTTCACGCCGCACCGCACGGTGTACTCGAGCATATCGCGGGTCAGCTTGGCGGCGGCTGGGGAGAAAACCTGGGTCGGTGGCGCGGTTTTCTGACCCTCGTAGAGTTTCGGCACGATCAGCTTGCCATCGTTGACGATTGCGCTGAAGGCGGTCGCCAGTTGCAGCGTCGTGGTCGTGAAGCCCTGACCGTAGGCTTTCGTGGCGAAATCCGACGGTCGCCAGTCGCGCCAATCTAGGAGCTTGCTTCTGGACACGCTCGGATCGTTCGGCCAGACCGCACCGTCGAAGCCCAGCCGCTCGAGATACCCGTAGAGTTTTTCTGGACCTAATTTTTCCGCGAGTGTGGAAATCCCGACGTTGCTCGAGTACCGCAGCACGTCGCGCAGCGACAGACTGCCGGGGTGGTTGATGACATCGTTGACCGTCAAGCCCGGCACGCGGCGCGACATCGGGGCGTAGACGCGGCTATCAGGTGTTTCCAGCCCCTCGTTGACGAGCATCGCGGCGGTCAGCGCCTTGACGGTGCTGCCACCGTCGTACTGATCGCGCAGCGCCCGATTGCGCCACTTGTCCTCGTTGCCGCCGCGCCAATTACCCGCGTCGAAGGTCGGATAGTTCGCCAGTGACAGCACCCGGTTCGTCCCCGCCTCGAGCGTCACGACCGTCCCCCAGTCGGCGCGGTACTGTTTGACCACGGTTGCTAGCGCCGCCTCGGTGCTGGCTTGAATCACCGGGTCGAGCGTCAGCATCACGTCCTGCCCGGCTGTCAGGCGGTCGTTCTGAAACTGTTCAATTCCGTACAACCCCTGCCCGTCCTTGCCGGTGAAGCCCAGCACCTGCGCCGCGAGTTGCCCCTGCGGGTATGAGCGCCGGGTTTCCTGATAGGTGTCCATGATCGGTTTGCCGCCGCGCAGTTGGACCTTGCCGTCCACGACTCGAGGTTTCTCGTGTTCCAATTTGATGGACTGCGACAGGATCACGTCCCCCGCCCCGCCCCGCATCAGCACGCGACCCCTGGTGACCTCTTTTTCCACGACCGGCGCGTACGGTAAGCCGCCCGCGAGACCAGCGTAACTGACCCAGAGCCACAGCAGCGGCAAGCCCAGCAAAACGCTGGCCATCAGCGCACGGTTCGGAACCAGGCGCGGCTTGGCCTCGAGCAACGATAGACTCGGCTCGAGGGGCAGGTTTTGCGGGTCCGCTTGGGTTGAAACCGGGGCGCTCTGCGTCTTGATCTGGCGTTCCTGAACTAGGGCCATAGCTTCCCCCAGTCGGTGCGAACCTGAAGTTTTTGCGGTACCGGAGCCAGCGGGGGCTTCGCCTTCAACGACGGCAAGGCTTGCGTCTGGGCGGTCGCGGCGCTGAACGGAATCATCTTGTTCCCCACCGCCCACTCGCGCACTCTGGCGGGACTCTCCAAACTGTCAATCTGGCGGCGCAAGCTGGACTGTTCCGTCACGAGCGAATCGGCGGCGGTTCGCAAGTCTTTCAGCTCGGTCTCCGAACCCCTGGTCACGAACCGCACCACCAACAGCAGGGCGACCATCGCCACGTAATAACTCAGGTATTTGACGACGCGCTCCCTCACCTCGTCACCTCCGCTTTCCGAAGGGATTCTTCCGGCACCGTTATTTTCTCAGCGACAACTTTTTCAGACACGCGTAACTTGGCGCTTCTGGCTCGGGGGTTGCGGGCCGTTTCGGCTTGGCCCGGTTCCAGCGGGCGCTTGGTGAGCGCCTTCAGCTCCGCGTGATCGCGCACGAAGCGCTTGACGATCCGGTCCTCCAGGGAATGAAAACTGATGACCGCCAGTCGCCCACCGGGCTTCAAAACCTTCGTGGCGGCTTGCAACCCCACCTCGAGCGCCCCGAGTTCGTCGTTGACGTAAATTCTCAAAGCCTGAAAGGTGCGCCGGGCCGGGTGAAAGCCTCTGGCGTGTCCGCCCGGATAGCCGCGCCGGATCGTCTCGGAGAGTTGCGCGGTCGTGCTGATCGGTTGCTTCTCTCGAGCCTCCACGATGGCCCGGGCGATTCGCCGGGAGTAGCGTTCCTCGCCGTAATCGTAAATGATTCGCGCCAAGTCCTCCTGGTCCAACGTGTTCACCACGTCGGCGGCGCTCTCGCCGCTCTGCGACATCCGCATGTCGAGCGGCGCGTCGGCGTGATAGGAAAACCCTCGCACGTCGTCGTCCAACTGAAAGCTGCTGACACCCAGATCTAACAGCACACCGTCCACGGGTTCCAGGATCAACGTCTCGAGGTCACGGAAATTTCCCTGCACGACCCGCAGATTCGGCAGCTTCAGGCGTTTCACCCGCTCCAGTGCGAACGGGTCTTGATCCACGCCGATCACGCTGGCACCCGCCTCCAGCAAGAGCCGCGTGTGACCCGCCCCACCCAGGGTACCGTCCACAAAGACCTTGCCCGGTGCGGGCTGAAGGCCTTCCAGCACCTCGAGCGGCATGACGCTGTGATGGACCAATGTGTCCTTGGCTGAATCCTGGGACGCCAGCATCAGCCGACCAGCCTTTGCAGCACTTCTGGCAAATCTGTCTGCTTCGGCGGCATCGTCTGCACTTCGGCGATCACGGCGTTCCAGCGGTCCAAGTTCCAGATTTCTAGGCGCTTCGGCGCACCGGTGATGACGACCTCGTTTTCCAGTGAGCCGTAATTTCGTAAGGTCTGCGGCACGCTGATACGGGAGGCGTTGTCCAGGCGAATTTTGCTCGCGCCGCTGTAGAAAAAGCGCATGAAATCGCGCCCCGCCTTGTCGTTCAATGGCAGTTCCTCCACGGCTGATTCGATTCGTTGCCACTCCACGCTCGGGAAGACGTAGATGCAGCCCTCGAAGCCTCTGGTGAGTACCATGCCATCCTCGACGAACTTCCTGAAATCGGGTGGCATCACCACTCGACCTTTGTCGTCTATCGAATACGGGTACTCTCCGTAAGGCATTCCCACTCACTCCCACCTTTGAGCCTAGCGCCGAGCTTCAGAATCACCCGGTTTAAACGCGTCTCAAAGGGAATCCTGCTTGCGGCACAATATACACGGATTTTCCCATTTTTACCACTGACTCCCACATTCTCCCCCAAAATAGTCAATACACCAGTTCATTTTCCCACCGGAACGAAAATCGCTCTGACAAGGAAGTCAGAGCGAAAACAGGGTAATTCGGTTTCGAGTAGTCTAGCACGCGCTTTGTCAAATGAGACGGTCAACTCTTCGCATTTCGCGTGTCCCAGCTTTCCAGCCCTCGAGTGTTACGGCTCGAGCGTTGAAGAACTCGGCGGCGCTCGAACCGAAGCAAGCCTCGGGACGGGTATACCGGAAAGCCTGAATCTTTGAGCCAGGCCGCTGAAGATGGTTGAGGGTCTGAGTAAACCCTCAACCCGCGTGCTGTTACACTCGAGCCGCGTGTCCCATCCCCAGCCGTCTGGGTTGATGCTTTTGCAAGAACTGATCCATCATGACGGCCGCAATGTTGCCGCTCCCCAGGGCAATGCTGATCTGCTGGGTTTGCGGTTGCACGTCGCCTGCCGCCCAGACGCCCGGCAGCCAGTCGCCCTCGGCTGCGTCCGCCCGCCGCACCTGTCCGCGCCAGCCGGTCTTGATGTGTCCGTGCGGTCCAAGCTCCAGATTCAACTGCTGCGCCAACAGGTTCCGGGGCAGCTTCGGGCTGTCCACGTAATACCCGTCCGCGACGACCCGTGAGCCATCCTCCAAGACCAGCGCCTTGACGATCCCCTTCGCGCCGTCTATCGCCCCGATGTGCCCCCGGATCAGCTCGAGACCCAAGGTGGCGCGTTTCTCCTCCCACTCCGGTTTCAGTTCCATGCCGCCGGTCAGCAAGACCCGCACGCGTGAGGCGAACTCCAAGAGCGGCTGCGTCGTGCTGATGGCGCTGTTCGCGCCGCCGACGCCGATCACCACAATGTCGCGGTTCAGTAACTCCGGGCTTTCGCAATCCGGGCAATAATAGGTGTTGCCTTTAGCAGCGAATTTCAGCCACGGCTGGTAATCGCCGTTCACCAGTGGGTGATGGCGGGCGACCCCCGTGGCGAGCAGTAGGGTCGTGGCGCTGTGAACCGCGCCGTTTTCCATTGTGACCCGAAAGTCTCCCAGACCCCCCGCGACCGTTGTCACGCTGCCCCGCTCGAGGGTCGCGCCCGCCGCCACCGCCTCTTTTTCCAGGCCGCGCTGGATGTCCACGCCGCGCTGCCCGGTGAAACCGGGTACATTGTAGAGCGGCGTCAGGGTATAAGGTAACGGACCGCTTCGGCGGTCTAAAACCAGAACTCGGTGCTGGTGGAATGCCAGGTGCAACGCAGCGCTCAACCCGGCCGGTCCACCCCCCACGACGATGGCATCGTAATGAATCATCACGCCCATTGTACGAGCGACGGCGACTCAGGGGTTCATTCGGGCGGGCGAATCACGATTCTGGGGGTCTTTTCACCAAGAATTTGGTTTGACCCGTGTTAACCTCGCCGCAGATCTCACGTTTCCAGATAGCCCCCCGGGAGGAGGGCGTTCATCAGTAAAGGGACTTGACTTGAAACATATCTCCATCGGACAGTTCTCGAAACTCTCTGGCCTCAGCATCCGCGCCCTACGTCTCTACGATGCCGAAGACCTGCTCCACCCAAACTGGGTTGACCCGAACACCGGATACCGCTATTACGCCCCGGAGCAGGTCCAGTTCGCGCAACTGATTCGCCAGCTTCGTTCCACCGAGATGCCGCTGAACCAGATTCAAAGCGTCATCAGTGACCCAGGGCGATCCGAAACGACTCTGGCTGAGCACCGTCAGTTCCTCGAGCGGCGGCTGCGAGAGCATCACGAGATGCTGCGGACGCTGGACAAGCTGATGCCACAAAAACCCGATTTCGAGGCGAAGCTGCGCTTCAACAGTGCCCAGCCGGTCTTGATGATTCGGGAGCAGCGCCAGTGGTCGAACCTGCGCGGCGTCGGTCAGGTCGCGCCGATCATGGCCGAGATCTACCATCACATTGAGCGCCACGGCATTTCCACCGCCGGAGCGCCGCTGCTGACCTATCCCTGCCCCGCATCCGTGCCTCCGGCCGAGATCTGTTGCTGTGTGCCGATCACCGGTCACCCGGAGACGACAGAGCGCATCAAACGCGTGGAATTACCGGCGGCCGAATTCGCCTACACCGTGCATCGCGGCTCCTATGCCACGCTAGGGCAGACGCTCGAGAGTTTGCTGCATTGGGTGCTGAAGCATCAGTTCAGCGTGGCCGGGGATGCCCGCGAGATCTTCTTAGAGAACCCGCTCTCCGCCTCCGACCCGGAGCGGTACCGCACCGAGCTAGCGATTCCGGTGCAGCGCTCACCTCGAGCTTAAAGCGCGGTATCGCAAGCCTTAGAAATCTCTCCTGCTGCCCGCTCGAGGTTCACGGGTTCAAGCTTGCCACGAACACGCTCGAGTTGTATTGACTCTGCCAGGGTAACGCAACCCAACTCGAGTCGCAACGAGCTTGAACTGACGTTCAACAGGGTGACCCAGAGATTGAAAACTGGAGCTTCAAGCTTTTCAACCCTCTCGAGTTACGATGACCCTGATGTCTTCAAATTCAATTGAATTGCTTACCACGGGCGCGTTCTCGTTCCCGTTGACAGCCCAAGTGCTGGCGCGTTTGCCGGAACGCAACGCGCTGGAACGCTGGGATGCCGCGACCCAAACCCATGGTCGCGCCTTACAAACCGCCGACGGCGCAATGCTGGTGAGCGCTCGAGCGACCGCCAACGGCATCACCATCTCAGGATCGCAGCCCGAGGCGCGAGACTGGGCGCGAGCCTCGTTCGGGTTGGACTTGGACCCCGCCCCCTTTTATGAGGTGGCCGCCGGTGACGAGGTGCTGCGAGGTTGCGTCACGCGATTGTACGGGTTGCGACCGCCGTTGATGGATTTCTGGGAGGCCTGGGTCGCGGCGATCCTCGGGCAGCAGATCACGCTCTCGTTCTGCCTGGACACGATTGGATACCTCGCCAAGCGCCTAGCAGGTGAGGTCATTGTGGTGCTTCCCGACGGAACCCAGAGGAGTTTCCCGCTGCATCCGACCCCAGAAGCGATTTTGCTGACCGACGCGCAAACCTTTTACGAGTGCAAGGTTTCCCGGCAGAAAGCCGCGTACCTGAAGGTCGTGGCGGAAGCCTTGCTGAATGGGTATTTCGACGGCATTCTGGAATTGCCGCTTCAAGAGGCACTGACCAAACTGACCGCCCTGAAGGGCGTCGGTAACTGGACGGCCCGCTACTGGCTGGCGACCGTCGGTCGCTTGGACAGCCTCGCCTACGGCGACGCGGGGCTGGCGAGCGCTTACAAACTGGCCTACGGTCACACCCACGATCTCGAGGCGTGGGGCGAGGCCCTCGGTCAGGTGCGCGGTTGGGCGTACTACTACCTGATCTGGGGGGTCAAGTACCAGAAGTAAACCGCATTCGGCTGTGCGCTCGAGCCTGACGGCTCATTTATCACCGGCTCCGGTTGCAGTTCCCCGCCGCAGCGAGGCACAATAGTCTACCGCTCACCGATTCGAGGTTTCATTCACGACTCGAGTTCGCAAAGGACCCGCCATGTTCGATCCGCAACGCCTCGCCGCCGCCCTATACGCCTGGGACGGGTTGACCGCTGAACGCTACGAATCGCCGTACGGCATGTTCGTCCACAACACCGTGCGCGACGAATTGCCACACAGCACCGGGCTGCAATCGGCTCGCTGCTTGAACGAGCAGTTCCCGGATTTTCTGGTCGCCCTGGAAGCGAATTACAAGCGCTTCGATAAGTCGCACCGCTGGCTGAGCGGCTACGACCCGCGCAGTCTGGCGTTTCTGTCGCAGGGCTTGCTGCCGCTCGGGTACAGCTCACAGGTCTACTGGGCGATGGTCAAAACCACCGCCTCGAGCCGCGCTGTGAACCCTGACTTGGAGGTTCGCATCACGGAACCCGCGCAGCAAGAGGGGTACGCCACCGTTCAACTCGAGGCAGCCCAACTCGAGGGGACAGACGAGCGCGAGATCTCCTATGCCCGTGAAATGTTGCGCCAACTCGGTGGGCGCGAGGCGGTCGTGTACCAGGGCGGGCAAGCTATCGCGGCGGGTGGGTATTACAGGGTGGACGGAATCACCTGCTTGACCTCGTTCGTGACGGGTGCCGCGTCTCGAGGTCAGGGCGCGGCCACGGCGCTCGTCGCGGCGATCCTGGCGCAACCCGAGGTTGCCTCGAGTGAGGCGACCGTGCTGTGCGCCCTGGAGGGTGAATCGTTGAAGCTGTACGAATCGCTGGGTTTCACCCGCAACCACTTCTTCTTCGTGTTCTCGAAACCTGATCTTTAGAGGTACTCGAGCCATGCCAAAAGCCCAACCGCCCGCTCCCGCCGACATTCGTCCGCAGTACGAGGCGCTCGGCGTGGACGGCTTTTACCGTGAACACGGCGCGACCTACCGCAACCCGCACGAGTCGGCGGTTCGCGGGTTGTTGCAACACGTGGCGGGTCTCTGGTCGCTCGAGCTGAACGCGGTGCTGGACCTGGCTTGCGGCAGCGGTGAGGCGACGCTGGCGCTGCGAGACCTCGGCGCGAGTGTCACCGGGTTGGACCCGTTCACGGGCGCGGCGTACCGGGAGCGGACCGGGCAGATTGCCGAAGCCCTGAGCTTCGACGAGATCGCGGACGGGGCGCTCGAGGGACGCGGGTACAGCCTGATTGTGTGCAGCTTCGCGCTTCATCTGGCCCTCCCGTCGCGCCTGCCAGGGCTGGCGTTTCAACTGGCTCGAGTCAGTCCGGCCCTGCTGATCCTGACGCCGCACAAGCGTCCGCACCTGAAACCCGGTTGGGGCTGGGCGCTGACCCACGAACACGCCCAGGAGCGCGTCCGGGCGCGGCTGTACCGCTCGAGTCTGTACCGCTCGAACCAGTTTGGTTGAGTGACTGGGTTCGGCACCGTCAGGTGAATCTCTTGAGCCAATAGCTGTGACGCGAAGTTATCGTCACCGAATCGTGGGCGTATCAGTACGGGTTTCCCGTCCACGGCTTCCAGACCCGATGCCCCAGAACCCGAGGGCGGTGACGACCAACAGAATGCTCGCCAGAGCGCTCGCTTCCCCGAGTTGCCCAGGGCGTCCCAGACGCTCAAAAATCATCGTCGTGAGCGTTGCCCACTCTGGGCGTTGCAGCACCAGCGTCGCCCCGAACTCACCGACCACCACGGCAAAGGCGAAACTCACCCCGACCCGCAGGCTCGAGACGATCAGCGGCAGCACGATGAACCGCATCAACGCCGCCGGGCCCGCACCGTCCACCCGCGCCGCCTCGAGCACCGCCGGTTCCAACGCTCGTAAGCCCGTTAGCGTTGAGCGGGTCACGAACGGATAGGCGCTCATGGCGTAGGCGGCCACGAGCAGCCACAGGCTGGCCGCCCAAGCGCCGTAGACGGCAATGTACGCCACCCCGAGCAGCGTAGCGCTGACCATCAGCGGCAGCAGCGACACGGCATCCAGAATCTTGGATCGGGTGCGCCAGACCGCGACCGCCTGCGCCACCCCGAGCGGTACAGAGAGCAGCAGCGCCAACAGCACAAAGCGTCCGTTGTTCCACAGGGCGCTCCAGAGGTCGCTCGAGAAGACGTTGTTTGACGGACTGAAAATCGTTTGATAGTGCGCGAGCGTCAACCCGTTCGCCCCCGACACGGAGCGCCACAAGACCGCGCCCAGTGGCGCGAGCGTCAACGACACTGCGAAGATCATGTGCGCCGAGAGCCAGCCTCTCGCCCAACCTCGAGGCGTGACCCGACCCGGACTGAACTCCTGGGTCAGACTCAACTGGGCTTGGAAACCCGTGTAGAGGACTGTGAATAGCAGCGTGACCGTCAGTTGCAGCAGTGCCAGCGCGCCCGCCGTGCTCAGCTCCAAGCGTTGCACACTGCCGTAAATCTCCACCTCCAACGTGGCGTAGCGACTCCCGCCCAGCAGCAGTGGCACGCCGAAACTAGCGAAGCAGTATAAAAAGACCAGTGCCGCGCTGGAGAGTATTGCGGGCAAGGCGAACGGAAGCGTCACGAAGCGAAAGACCTCCCAGGAATTCGCCCCCTCGAGCCTGGCCACGGCTTCCAGGTCGCGGTTCATCGTTTCCAGACTGCCGGTCACACCGCGCACGACCAGACCGTAGTTGTAAAAGAGATTTGCCAGCAGCACCAGCCACGGCGTATCCGACAGATTTATCAGCGCCCCTCGAGCGCCGAACAGGGCCAGAAACCCCATGCCCGCCACGATCACGGGAACCACGAACGGCAAGCCCAGCAGCGCTTCCAGCAGGCGGCGACCGGGAAATTCATACCGTGAAAACAGGATCGCGGCGGGCAGACCGAGGATCAGGGTCAGCCCGACCGAAACGATGGCCTGTAGGAGAGTCCAACCCAAACGCCCCAAAAAATACGAGTCCCGCCAGACCGCCCAGAGGGCCGCGCCCGTCACGCCCTGCGCCAGTAGCGCCACGACCGGAACGACCAGCATCGCCGTCAAAAACACGAGCAACGGAACCGCCAACCCCCAACGCCAACCTCGAGTTGCGCTCATCGGTTCATGCGTCCTGGCAATCTTGAATTAAGACCTTGAATCACAACGGTCCTGGATTACATAAGCTCGAGTGATAACGGTCATGCTCGTCTCGTGGGCGAATCTTCGAGATGGCAGTCTTGCGGCTCGAGACTGTTTCCAGACCAGCTCGGGGCTGCGAGGGTCCAAGGTTCAACGCAGACTCGAGGGGTCAGCGCCTTGCAGCACGACCTTCGTCCAGTTCGTGACCCAATCACTCGAGTTCTTGGCAATCGTGGCGGGTTGCATCACGGCGATCTGCGCCCCGCTGGGTTTCTCCGCGAAGCGGTACACGGCGCTCAATTTCACGCTGTTCAACACGGGATAGACCCACATCTGCGTTGGGATGTCGGACTGCACATCTTTTTGCAGCATGAACTCCACGAACTGCCGTGCCAGCTCGCGGTTCTTCGTGCCCTTCAAAACCGCCACCCCCTCCACTTGAAGGAAGCTCGAGCCAGGCAACAGCAGATTCGCGGTGGGCGCATCGTCCAGCTTGGTCTGACTGTAGAAGACCTCGGCGGCCGGACTCGAGGCGTAACTGACCACGATTGGGCGGCTGCCGCCGTTCTGGGTGAACTCCGTGTAGTACGCGGCATCCCAGCCCGCCGCGACCTTCACGTCGTTGGCGCGGAGCTTACCCCAGAGGCCCAGCGCCCCCTGCACCCCGAGGGTCTTCACAGTCGCCAGGTAAAACGCCAAGCCTGGACTCGAGGTGGCCGGGTTCTCCACGACCAGCAAACCCTTGTACTCCGGTTTCGTCAGATCCTGCAAACTCTGCGGCAGGGGTTTGTTGTTGACGCTAAACCAGGTCTTGTCGTAATTGAGCGCCACATACCCGTAATCCACGGGTGTGATCCGCCACTCTGGGTCCAACAGGTACGCCTTGTCCACCCCAGCCGCCGCCTTCGGGCGGTACGGCTCGAGCAAATCCGCACTCAGGGCGCGACCCAACAGGGCGTTGTCAATCCCGTACACGACATCGGCGATTGGATTCTTCCTGGACAGAATCAGCTTGTTGACCATCGCGCCCGCGTCGCCACCCTTGACGAATCTGATCGTGGTTCCGGTGCGCCGCTCGAAGCCCTGCACGAGCGCTTTATCCAAGTTAAACGAATCGTGCGTGATGACCGTCAACGAGCGGCGACCTGCATCTCCGAACCCTGCCAGCAATGCACCGACACCCAGTACCGCTACCCACCAGACCTTCGACATAAACTCTCCCTTCCACTTTGGAAGAGAACCTGGATGACCCTCGAGTCCCCTCGAGTCGTGAGCTAAGTCGTGCAACACGAACAGGCTTTGGAGTCTCGAGGCGCGCTTCGCGCTCGAGGCACCCAGGATGACCGGTTGTAGCCACTTCGTCTCACTGCCAAGCTCCCTACGGCGGCATGACCCGCGTCAGGTTCGTGGGGTTTCGGCGCTCGCCGCTCTCAGCCCGTTGTGCAGGCTCCCCCGTTGACCGCAGACACTCTAAACCGCTTTGTCCTCCATGAGAAGAGGCGAGCGGGATCACTCGAGATCGAATCGGTCGGGTCAGCTCTCGAACCGCTTCATATACGATAGTCTCGGCTTGCTTGATCCGATCAGCCCTTGACGCCCGCCAATCCACGTACGACGAGGAGTTTCAAGATGAATACCTTGTTACCGCCTTCAATCGTAGACCTGCCCCTCTTCTTCTTGCCTCTCGAAAGCGCCCAGGTCGCCTACCGCAAGGTCGGTCACGGGGAACCACTGCTGCTCGTTCATGGCTACCCGCTCTCAGGCCTGACATTCCGATACCTCGTCCCGTTCCTGACAGACCACTTCACCTGCTATATCCCTGACCTCCCTGGGCTTGGCGAGACGCGGTGGAACGAGCGAACGGACTTCAGTTCCACTGGACAAGCCCAGACGTTATTGGCCTTCGCCGACGCCTTGGGACTCTCTACTTACGCCATCCTCGCGCACAACACCGGAGGGACCATCGCACGCAAACTGGCGCTGATCGCTTCAAACAGACTGACACAACTCGTCATGCTCGGCACCGAAATTCCGGGTCACCGTCCGCCCTGGATTCCGCTGTTCCAGAGAATCGCCAATCCCAGCAACACATTGCTCGTTCAAACGCTTCTGCGCTCGCGGGCTTTCCGCCGCTCGAGCGCTGGGTTCGGCGGCTGCTTCACCGATCTCTCAAGGATTGACGGCGAGTTTTACGACCTGTTCGTCGCACCACTGATCGCCTCAAAGATTCGGACAAGTGGCCAGATCCACTACTTGAAAGGCATTGATTGGAACCTGGTTGATGCCTTTAAAACTGAACACGCGAAGATCACCGTGCCGACGCTCCTGATCTGGGGCGAGGATGACCCCGTATTCCCCGTCCGGGAGGCGAGTCGCATGGTGGAACAACTTCCCAATTGCAAGGGCTTCGAGACCGTTCCAAAGGCGAAGTTGTTTGTCCATGAGGAAAACCCCGAAGCGGTGGCACGCATCGCGTTGGCATTCTTTCACGCGCAGCGTTAGGAGTGCTGGACACGGCTTCGAGCACGATCGCCCCGGCTCGAGTTTGATGATCTGCATGTGATCTCGAGCCTGATTTTCGAGACCGTGTAAAACCGTGACATCCCACTATCTCCAGGTGGGGTGACAACGGTAAACTAAGAGCTGCCAACCGGCACAATTCAATGTTGAAAGACAAGCCTGACGCAAAGGGGACAGAGATGAATTTGAGAAAAGCTTTTGGAATCACCGCCACCGTACTCGTCGCGGGCGTGGCCGCGCTGTCCGTGTCGCAGGTCAGCGCCCAGCAGAAAACCCAGTTGGAATTCGTGACTACCAGCCTGCAACCCTTCGAGGATTACTTCAAGCCACTGGTGGAGCGTTACAACGCCGCTAACCCCAGCCAGAACCTGAAATGGACCGATTTGCCGCAGGCGGCCATTCAGCAAAAGGTGCTGACCGGCATTGCGGCGGGCAACTCACCGGACGCGGTGCAGATGAACAACTCGCAAATTCTGGAATTAGCCCAGCAGGGCGCGTTGCAACCGCTGAATACCCTATTGGACAAGAAAGTCTTCGACACCTATCAAAAGTCGGCGCTGGCCGCCTTCACCTTCGAGGGCAAGGTGTACGGATTACCCGATTACGCCTCGCCACGCATCGTGTTGTTCAACACCGACATCCTGAAAAAAGCGGGACTCAACCCGTCCAACCTGCCGCGCACCCAGGGCGGGATTATTGACTGGGCCAAGCAGATCCGCGAGAAAACCGGAGCCTTCGGTTTCTCGCCACTGATAGACAGCGCCAACATCTTGAAGGTCTTCCAAGAGGAAGGCTTGCCGATTCTCAGCCCCGACCGCAAGAAAGCCGTCTTCAACAGCCCGGCCCATATCGCGCTGCTGCAACGCTACGTGACGTTACGCAAAGCCGATGTCTTCCCCGAGGACACCATGAAGGGCATCGGCGCGGCTTTCAACCTCTACACCGCCGGGAAACTCGGCATTTGCGTCGTCGGCATCACCTTCGTACCGCGCTTGGAGAAAGACGCCAACGCCATTTACAAGATCTCCGTCGTCGCGCCCAGCCCGATCGCCGCCGGGCAAGTCGTGCAAGCCAGCACCTTCGCCTACGCCGTCCCGACCGGAACCAAGGACCCGAAAGCCAGCGCTGGGCTAGCTGCGTGGCTGACTAACGACACCAACCAACTCGCCTTCGCCAAGCGCGTCGGAACCGTGTTCCCGACCACCATCAAATCCGCTCGAGACCCGTACTTCAGCAGCGGCAAGGACAGCAGCAACCTGACCGAACTCGGGCGTTACGTGGGCAGCCTCAGTATGCGCAACGCCAAGGAACTGAACCCAATCGTTCCGAACGCCAGCACGCTCAATAAGGCTGTCAAGGACAACATTGAAGCGGCGATCTTCGGACAGAAATCCGCGAAGCAAGCGCTGGACGACATCGTGGCGGTTTGGAACGCGAATCTGTAAAACTGGTACACGGAAAAGTGGAGGGCGAATTCGCCCTCCACTTTTTTCAGCTCAAAACGCTAAGTTTTGTCATGCCAACGAAATATCTCGAGCCTGCACGCCCTTTCGCCTCTCCCAGTATTGATGGCGTGCCTTCGGCGATATTCATTGCGTGCCCTCAGCAATAATTAATGGCGTGCCTTCGACATGACGGGAGAGGGGGCGAGTGCAACGAGCTGCCCTCGACCCTCTCGAGAAACGTCTTCTGGGATGTCTCGAGCGACGGCGTTGGTGGCCGGGCGAACCGCCGTTCGCCCCTACGAGTTGCGTGGGACGTGATCGGCGTTCTGAACGGTGGCCGGGTTTGCCACGGCAAATCCCTACGGAAACTCGTGTGGCTCGAGGCGCAACGGGCGAGGTGCCAACAGTTCAAACCGGATGGTCCGAACGCAACAGCAACTTCCGGGGCAATCCTTAGCGTTGCGCGGGGAACGGCATGGGTTCCCAGGCGTGCGTTTCGCCGGTGACCAGATTCAGTGTGTGTAGTTCAGCCACCGGCTCGAGTCGCCCGTGAATCTGGCGCAGGGCTGAGATGACGCGGTGTTCCACGCCGCGCAGCTTGACGTGAACCCCGTCCTCGGCTTGCCAGACCTTTTGCGGCATGAAGTACATTTCCTCCTGGATCATTCAAGTGCCCTTCGCTTCCTCGAGCGCTTCTTGGCGTTCCGTGAGTCGCTTGCTGCGTAACCCGAGTGTGATAACCCCGATCACGCAGGCGACTCGAGCCGTCCAGAGCGCGGTTTGCGTTTCCAGAAACGGTAGCCATTGCAGGACCAGTTTGTCCTCGACCATCAGGTCGGCGGCCACCCAGGCGATCAGTCCCGCCCCGAGCCAAACCAGCCACGGGAAGCGTTTGAACAGACCGCTGACGGCGTTGGCTCCGATCATCAGCAGGGGAATCGAGAGCGCCAGTCCCACGACCAGCAGCACGATATTGCCATCTGCCACCCCGGCCACGGCCAGCGCGTTGTCGAGGCTCATGACCGCGTCCGCGATCACGATCGTGCGAATCGCGTCGGTGAACCCGCCGGGTACCTCGTGAGGTTCGTCGGTGCTTTCCTCGGTTTGGGCCATCAGTTTCCAGCCGATCCACAGCAGCGTCACACCACCGATGAAGCGCAGCAGCGGAATGCTTAAAAGAACCGTGCCAATCACGGTGAAGATGACACGGAGGACGATTGCGCCCGCCGTACCGACCAGAATCGCCCGGCGACGCATCAGCGGTGGCAGATTGGCGACGGCCAAGCCAATCACCACGGCGTTGTCGCCCGATAACACGATGTCAGAGACGACAATCTGCACCAGCCCCGCCGCTGACAAGCCCTCAACCGCCATATGGCTGGTATTCTAGCGGCTCGGGTTCGGGTGTTGCAGGCCCGAGTCTCATTTGGGGACTAAGTATCTGCGCGTCAAAACGTAGACCTCTGCATTGACCTCGAGTCAAATTGACACTGTTGTCACGACTATATTCATGCAGTCTAAGATTTTGACATGCGTCCACCTCAAACCGGATGTCCTTAGCTTTACATTCGGGGGTCGGCTTTGATGGAACCGAGTGAGAACTTTAGTGACAGCAACCTCGAGCCGAGACTGCGCGACGAGTTGTCGCGGTGGGCCTTGGAGAACCCGGCCCGCTCGAGGGGACCCGATTCACTCGACGTTGGTGAACTCTTTGCCCTGGAGCTTGACCTTCTTGACGACCCGCTCGTCGCTGTCGCGCCGCTCGTCGGTGTACGCCAGCAGGTCCACGTACTTAGCGAGCGGCGTGTTGATGACCTTCTTCGCCAGCGTGTCCTCGACCTGAAAAAGACCAGCGCTGTTAATCATCATGACGCGAATCTCCACCGGTTTGTCCGCGCCGCGCGCGATCGTGACCTGTTCGACCGCCAGTGCCGAGATGCTGTGAATGTCCACGCTCCCGAGCGCGTAGGCTTTGCGCCCGCGTCCCTTGGTAATATCGGTCCCATCGGCGACCGCCGTGATACCCGCCTCGAGGGTCAGCGGCAACGGGTTCAGGTCGTGACAGTCAATGCTGTGCAGGATGAAGGCGCGGAGCTTGGTGCGTTTCGAGATATCCTCGTAAACCGCGCCCAACACGCGTTCCAAGATTGGAATGGCCAGCGCTACGCCGTGCGCCTCGTGTCCGTGGCGGTGAACCTGATTGCCGATATCGTGCAGCATTGTCCCTAACAGAACGACGGTGTACATGTCGTCTACATCGCCGGTGCCGCTCTCCACGACATCGCCGCGCACACCCGCCTCCAATAGCAACTCTAAAATGGCCAGACTGGCCGCGCCCGTGACCCAGGCGTGGACGCGCCCGTGATCGTTGTACCCTAGCTTGCGCACGGTGATGAAGTTGGCCATGTCCCAGTTGGCCAGGGCTTCCATGTCGTGACTCAATAAATCGTAAGCCTTCAGGGCTTTCGGGAATTTTTCCAAGTCGCCGCGAATCGCCCGGTCCGCCTCCTGAATCAGCTTGGCTCGTGGGGCGTTCGTCCCCGAGAGACCGCTCCCCGGCGTGGTGTACGCCGCTACCGGCATCGGTGGTGCGGCGCGACCATCAACCCCATCGCGCTCCAAGTGAACCACTCCGGCTCGAGTCAGATCGGACGAGTGTCCGGCGGTGACATCAATCGTCAGTCGCGCATTCTTTTTCATTTCAGGCATAGTGCCTCCAGGGTGATTCAGGGGTGACGCGACGCTTCACGTCACTCGCCCTTAAAGTTGGGCTTGCGCTTCGCCAGGAACGCCGCCACGCCTTCCTTCATGTCAGAAGTCGTGGCGACCATGCCGAACAGGTCCGCTTCGATCTCGAGACCGTCGTTCAACGTGGCGGTCAGACCGCGCCGCACGGCTTCCTTCGCCAAGCCGACCGCGACGGGCCCGTTCTTGATGATGCTGTGCGCCAGCGTCAGCGATTCCTGGAGGGCATCGTCCGCCACGCGGTTGACGATCCCCATCTGCAAGGCCTCGTCGGCCGCGACGTGACGACCCGTCAGGATCAGTTCCAGGGCGCGACCCTCACCGATCAGGCGCGGCAGGCGTTGCGTGCCGCCGAAACCGGGGATTAAGCCCAGCCCGACCTCCGGCAGTCCGACCTTGGCGGTTTTCGCCATGACCCGCAGATCGCAGGCCAGCGCCAGCTCCAGCCCGCCGCCGAGGGCGAAACCGTTGATCGCGGCGATTGTCGGAACCGGCATGGCGGAGACGCTGCTCATGACATCCTGACCGTTCAACGCCACCTCGCGTCCTTCAAAGGCGGTCTCGAGGTTGCTGAATTCGGCGATGTCCGCGCCCGCCACGAAGGCCCGGTCGCCCTCGCCGGTGATGATCAGTGCTTGCACCTCGGGCGGCTCGAGCGCCATTTCCAGCGCCAGCGCCAGCTCTTGCAGCGTCTCTTGGTTCAGTGCGTTCATCGCCTTCGGGCGGTTCATGGTGATGATGGCGACCTCGTTCTCGAAGTCTAGCGTCAAGTTTTTGAAATCTGATTCCATGAGCCGGAGTCTAGCAGGGGTGGTCATAGAAAGCGCCCAGCGTTGTTCTGTCTCAAAGGGTTTGAACCGGGCGGCGCTCGCGGCGAGGTTGGATCTGGGGCGACCTGCGATTTACGGAACGTGGTTGAAGCGCTGCACATAGAGGTTCTGTGATCCGCCATCGGCGTCGGTCCAAGCGGTCATGGGCTGGCCTATGGAGTCCAGCGCCAGCGACGGAGCCGTCATGAAACTGCCTGTTACGAAAAGACTGGTGCTACCCACTTGCGCCCACGCCGAACCGCTCCAACGCTTGACGTAAATGGTAGGTTGATTGTTGCGCGAGGGGTTCTGCTCGAGCCAAGCGACGGTCGCGTTGTTGTCCGGACCGATGGCCAGCGAGGGCGTACCAGAATTTTTATCGGCGTTGGCGTCAAGGAGGGTCCCAACCTGCGTCCAGGCCGATCCGTTCCAGTGCTTGACGTACACGTTGCTTGATTTGGCATCGGATTCCCCCCAGGCAACGGTCGGATCGCCACCAGAATCAGTCGCCAACGATGGAGTGAGCGCGACTTGGTTGTTAACGTTCAGGGATTCGCCCAGTTGCGTCCACGCCAACCCGTTCCAGCGCTTCACGTAGAGCCTGTCGAACGATGCGTTCGTCTGTTCCCGCCAAGCCACGATCGGTTTGCCGTTCGCACCCATGGCGAGTGCTGGCTCGAGGACATTTTGCAGCACGTTCACGTCCAAGGCATCACCGATCTTCGCCCAGACAACACCGTCCCAGTGGGTCACGTACAGGTTGCTCGATTTGGTCGGAGCATCGAATTCTCTCCAGGCCACGGTTGGCTTGCCGCTCGCGTCCAGCGCCAGGGTTGGCGTGTCGCCGGTGACATTTGCGGTGAGGAAGGTAGGACCAACTTGCGCCCAAGTCGCTCCGCTCCAGCGCTTGACGTAAATGTGCCAGAGCGTGCCATCGGATTCGTTCCAGGTCACCGTCGGGTTGCCACTCGAGTCTAGCGCCAGGACCGGGGGACTGGATTGCTTATCCGGGTTGATGTTCAGTGAACCGCTGCCCAGTTGCGTCCAAACCGATCCATCCCAGTGCTTGACGTAAATATTAGCCTTGCCGCCTCCCTCGAGCCAAGCGACCGTCGGATGGCCGTTCGAGTCCACCGCCAGACTCCTCGAGCTGGTGTAGGGCGTATTGAGCAGGGTGACATCCAGCGGTTGTATTCCTGGTTGCTGCCAGTCTGGAACTTGGAACCGCACGAGTGGCGGTGCGACGGCGTTGCCGGTGCGATCCGTGACCCCGTTTACTTCAAAAGAGAGCGTGGTGGGTAGCGCGGGCTGCGAGGTTGGACGCAGGACCAGTTTCGTCCCGGCCGCATCCAGCGTTCTCGTGCTGGGCAGCACCGTTGCACCGACCTTCAGTTGTACTGTGGCGTCCGGGACGCTGCCTGGGAGTACCGGTTCGCTGAAGCTAAGGCTCAGCTCGTCGCCTAACCAGACGTTCGTGGCGGCGTTTAGCGGCAGCGTCCCGGTAATGAATGGTGGGCTGCGGTCCACAGTGACCTGAATTGGGTTGCTGACAGCCGCATTAACCCCAGGCTTTGAGGCGCGAGCCGTCAGGCTGTAGGTCTGTTCAGTTTCGCCCGTCGTGTCCCAGGTGTACTGGTACGGTGCGGCCAGGGTGGCCAACAGTGCGCCGTCTTTCAGGAGATCCACGCCGGTTGGGTCACCGGTCACCGCGACCAACACTGTAACCTCAGCGTTCGTGTAGACCTGACTCGAGGGACTGGTGATCGCCACGGTGGGCGTGACTGGCGTGATAGGCGGGTTCGTGCAGCCTAGGAGGCTGACGGTCAGGGTCAGCGCCAAAAGGACGAGTCTGTTCATCATGCCTCCTGGGGGCGATACGATGTCCGATGCCGACTGGGTTTTGATGTGGAAGGCTCAAAACAGTCTAGCGGCAACTCCCAAATTTTGTGCGATTTATCACAACAGCTCTGTCTGAGACGCCCGATTTCTGTGTTCAGATTTTGCTCGAGTGCGTCTGGAGTGGCTTGAGTTTACCGGCACGCCGGGCGCGAATCTGAAATTGCCTCCCAATGACATCTCAACGGTTCTGAAAGGGATCACGATGCGCCATTGGAATCAAAAAGCGTTGCATCAACACAAAGGCTGCTAACGATTTGGGGCTGTTGTAGGCGTTCCCGGTGAACGCAACCGTCAGATTGACTTCGGGCACGACCATGATGAATTGCCCGCCGTTCCCTCGAGCCTGATAGGAGCGCACGGTTCCGTTCTGCACCGGCTCGAGCCACCAGAGGCGACCGTACTTCAGGGTGGGGTTCGTCGGGTCGGGACTGTTGCGCGGTTCCAGGCTATCGCTCACCCAGCGCTGACTAATGACTCGTTTCCCGTTCCAAAGGCCGCCGTTGCGGACCAGTTCCCCGATTTTCATCATGCTTTGCGGCGTCAGGCTGAGATGGCCGCCCGCGTCGGTCACAACGCCCGGTGCGACGGCCCAGCGTGCCTCGAAGATCTTGAGCGGCGCGAACAGGTATTGGCTGGCGAACGCTGGCAGTCGCACCCCGCTGGCTCGAGCCACGATCTCACCGAGCAAAACCACGCCCGCCGTGCAATAGCTGTGAACCTCGCCGGGCGGTCGCAGGCGGGGAATGGCGAAGGAGAACTTCAGCCAGTCGCCGGAAGCGTACATGTGTTCCTCGTTGCCGGGCGTGTTCGCATTGTCATCGCAATTCAGACCGCTGCTCATGGTCAGTAAGTGCTGGACGGTGATCGGCTCGCGCCAAGACGGGTGCGGCGAGTACTCGGGGAAGAAGCGCACGATCGGGTCGTTGAGCGATAGCAAACCCTGATCCACGGCGATTCCAACCAGTAACGAGGTCAGGCTCTTCGTCGCGGAGCGAAGGTCGTGCGGGGTGTTGGCGCTGTACCCGCCAAAATACGATTCCGCCACGAACCGGCCACCGACGCTCACGGCGAGGCCATCTATCGGCAAGTTGCCCCGCCGAATTTCCTCCAGCGTCGCGTCCCAGTACCGCCGATCCAAACCTTGCGACTCGAGCGAAACCAATTCCAGCGGCGCGATCTGCACGGCTGTCTGAATGGCCGGTGCGCAAGCGGTCAGGGCGCAGCTCACGAAGAGCCACAAAAGTCCTGAGCGACGACGGAGCTTCACGTCATCAAAGTCTGGCAGCCCGCCGATGAGAAACCCGCTCGAGTCGTGAACGCATTCAGACGGGCGCAGGGAAGGTCTCGCGGAAACTGAACGCGGCTTCGGAGCTGCCTTGAACCCGCAATGTCTCGAGCTTCATTTTTGCTTCGTTCACGTCTGGCACGTGCCCATCTGGAACCCACCAGAGCACGACCATCGCCTCACGCATGGTTTCAAACCAGTCTTTGCGCCGCCGCAGGTAATCGGTGTGAGCGGTCTTGTAGACGTAGTCTTTCAGCGCGTCTAAGCTCTCCCAAAGGCTCATGTTGACGATGATCCGGTCGTCGTCGAAGGGACGCAAGCTGGTCGCGTTGTTATCATCCCCCGCCAAGCGCCAAACGAAACCGGGACTGCCCTCCGCCAGGGCATTGATGCTCTCCAGCGCGTCCACGAACTCTTTCATCTCTGGCGACTCGAGCGGAAAGCGAGTCGCGGCGATGTTGAGTTGCGCCAAATGATGGGTCATGTCGTGATTTTACCCGTTCCAGGCGGCATCGTTAAACTGGCGACGCAGGGTGGCAATATCACTGGGTTGGTCTCGAGACGGGCAGACGCGGTTGGTCAAGAGGACGTTGCCCTGCCGGGTCTCGAGGTTGAACCAGATGCCGGTTCCGGTGAAGCCCGTGTGTCCGAGCGCGGTCACGGGGGCGCGCTCACCGCCGAGCCAGCCGTCGTGTCGCAGTACCCACCCGAAGGCTCGAGCGTCATTGTCGGCTCTGGCAATTTCTGCGGTCATGCGTTTCAGGCTCAAAGGTTGCAGCACACGCCCAGCCATGAGCGCCGTCATGTACGCCGTGACCTCGGGCAAACTGCCGAACAGCCCTGCGTGCCCGGAAACCCCCTCGAGCGCCCGTGTGTTCTCGTCGTGAACCACGCCGCGCAGCAGTTTCCCAGTGCTGGCGTCCAATTCTGTCGCGGCGCATTTTGCGGCGTCGGGGTGATAGGTCAGCTTGGCTCCGATTGGGGCGAACAACTCGCACTCCGCCAGTTCGTCTATCGGTGCGCCGCCCAGCCGCTCCAGCAGGTAGGTCAGCGCGATGAAACCCTGATCGCTGTAGGTGATGCCCAGCAATGGACGCGGCTCTTGGATGGCCCGCCGGAGCGCCTCGTCCCTGGGCAATCCCCAAAAGCGCAACCGCGACAGCGCCTCGAGACCAGCGGTGTGTGACACGAGTTGCGTCACAGTTGCGGTTGCCAAAGGCAACCCCTCGAGTTCGGGCAGGGTTGCTCGGAGTGGCGCATTGGGGTCCAATCTGCCGCGCTCAATAAATTTCAGCAGCAGTGGCACGGTCACCAGCACCTTTGTCAGGCTCGCTAGGTCCCAGACGGTTTCGGCGGTGACTGGCGCACCACCGGGTTCTATCACCCCGACGTACCCGACCTCGAGCTTATCCCCGCGCATGACCGCGAAGGCCGCACCGGGAATTGGATGCCCGCCCAGGTGCTGCCGCACAACTTGAAATGGGGAGGATTGAAGTGGGGATGACGCACTCATGCGGTTTCGTTCTCACGGCAGACGAGGTAACATTGGCTCATGGGAATCCTCACAATTTTATGCGGCCTCATCATGATGGTGATGGGCGCGGTCAGCCTAGCCCGCAAGAAGTCCACGCTGCCGGAACTGCAACCTATCGAATCAGTCGTGGTGCTCGTGCCGTTCGGGGTTGTCATCACGATTATCGGCGTCATCATCCAAAGCAAGATCTGAAGGCTCGCGGTCAAAGCGGTCTTGGGCTGACTCGAGCGTTTCACCCTCTTTTCGTAGCCGCTCGCCCGCCCCGAGAGCCAGTTTGAGAGTTCAAATCTCGAGACCTGTTTCGAGGTTTGAACTGATCCTCGAGCGCCTGTCCAAAACCAGACTCGAGGATTAATTGCTGATCGCACCGCCGCCCGGCGTGACCAGATCGGTGTCGGGCTTTCCAGGGTGCGGGTATCCCAGCACCCGTGCCAGTGCGAGCGCCTGCCCCTTGTGATGGAACTCGTGGGTGATCGGGTGCAGAATCAACCAGCGCCGCGTGAAGGTGTCCGTCCAGCCCGTCGGCGAGGTGTACGTGAACGGCTCGTCCCAGTCGCCCCAGCCCATCAGGGCTTCCTGAACGGTTGCGTCCACGTGCAAGAAGACGGCTCGCAGGTCTTGCAGGCTGGTGACCCGCACGTCCCCCTCGGCCCGACCGAAGCCGACCGCACCGACCCACCAGAGGTAGCAATCGGCGACGTGCGCGAAAATGGCGCGTAGGCTGCCGTAAGCGAAATCGTCGCGCTCCGCCGTGAAGACCTCGGGCGGCAGAGTCTCGAGCCAGTCCAGCACGCCGTTGCGGGTGCGTCGGGTGAGCTGGTAGAAGTCGTGCAGGTCTTGGTTCACCGGGTGAGCATAGAGCATGAAAGCGAGTTGCTCACAGGATTCCGTTCACCATGCTGTAGACCAGCAGACCACTGCCCAGGGTCCAAGCGATGGCTCGAGGCAGATTGTCGCGTACCAAACCGTTGATGAGGTCGCTGGACTTGCCGTTCTTGTCCAGAGCGTTGTGCTTTGGAACCTCTAAAGCGATTGTCGTGACCAGGATCGTCAACCCGCAGGCGGCGATCACCAGCGCCGTCCACAGCGGCAAGCTCAAAGGTCGCACAAAGATCAGCCCCACGGCGAGCAGGCAGGTTAAGACCGCCGGGATCACGAAGATCGGGATTAAGCGCCTCCCCGCGGCCACGTGGTACGGCACGAATTCCGTCTCGCCGACGAGGTGATAGGTCGGATAGGAAACGTTTTGCAGCATCCACGATCCGCCCGTGCAATATAAAAACAGCCCCGTCACAACCAGCAAATACCCGTCTCCGAACGCCATACATTCCCCCCTTGCGGCTTTTGCCTATCTTTGCCCGCCCGAGTCTGGATGTTCAATGATGCATCGTCCAAGTTTCTTGACTTATCATCCAGCAGTGGACGTGTTGAGTGAAATTTTGGACTCTCTGCACCTGCGAGGTTCGGTCTACTACCGTTCATCCTTGGCGCGACCGTGGCAATTGTGCTTTGAACTTCATGAGGCGGCCGTGTTTCACGTCGTGGAGCGTGGCGAGGCGTTGGTAGAACTCGAGTCGGGTCAGACGATTCAGCTCTCTGAAGGCGATGTTTTGCTCCTACCACGCGGGTTTGCACATCTCGTTAGCGATCCACGGCAAACCCAGGGCGCTCGAGTACCACGCATTCAGATGCGCGACTCCGACGGTTGCCAGGACGAAATTTGGTGTCAGGGCGCACCGGACGCGGTGCTGCTGTGCGGCACGTTCCAAGTTGGGCAGAGCGATCAGCACGCGCTCCTGTCGTTGCTCCCAGAAGCCTTGCACATTCCCCGCCAGCCTTGGCTCGAGGCGCTGCTGCCACTCATGTCGTCAGAGGTCAGCCGCGCCCGTCCCGGTCTGGAAACCGTCATCCGGCGTTTATCAGACGTGCTGTTCGTCCAGATCGTGCGTCATCACCTCGAGGAAACGCGTGATGTCCCGCCGGGTTGGCTGGCGGGATTACGCGATCCGAAGATCTCACGGGTGCTGGACCTGATGCACGGCTCGCCGCACACACCCTGGACGGTTGCCTCGCTGGCGGTGGGCGTCAGCCTGTCACGGAGCGCCTTGGCGCAGCGTTTCAGGCAAACGATGGGAGTACCGCCGCTCGAGTACCTGACGCGCTGGCGCATGACTCTGGCGCGAGGCTGGCTGGCAGAATCCAGAATCGGGCTGCTCGAGGTGGCCAACCGCGCCGGGTACGATTCCGAGGTCGCGTTTCACCGCGCTTTCAAGCGCGTCACCGGGCGCACGCCAGGGGAGGTGCGCCGACAGGCTCTCACCGTCGGTTGAAGATCGTGTTCGATGGAGAGATTCTCAGCCGCTAATCTCCTTCGTCTCACCCTCGAGCCAGCTCGTACCGAAGCGCGATCACACCGGTATCGAACGGCTTCGTCTCGAGCAACCTGAGTTTGGTCTCGCCCGCCTCGAACAACGGGATGCCGCCGCCCAGGGTCACGGGGTTCAGGTACATCAGGTACTCGTCCACCAAGTCCAGCCGCGCCAACAGGTGAATCAACCTCGGGCTGCCGAAGATCATCAAACTCCCGCCAGGTTGCCGTTTGAGCTGACCGATCCTGTCGGCAACGTTCTCTCGGATCAGGGTCGTGTTGTTCCAACTGGCCCGCTCGAGCGATCTAGAGACGACGACTTTCGGGATGGCCTCGACCCAGGCGGCGTGCGCTAGATCCCGAGGGCGGCTGTCCGGGCTGGATGGCACGGTCGGCCAGTACGAGGACATCATTTCGTAAGTGATGCGTCCGTAGACGGCGGCCCCAACGCCCCGAAGCCGAGGTTCCACGTCGCTGTGAATCTGATCGTTCACGTTTGCCCACTCGAGTTCGCCGTTCGGTCCGGCGACGAAACCGTCCAAAGTCAAATGGGTAAAGGCGATAACTTTTTTCGTGTCAAACAGGCTGAATACTTTCTGGTGCGGTCACTGTAAGCGCTAAAGCGGGTTTCGAGCACAGGTTTTAATACGGTTTAAGAGCATTCGGTTTGAGATGTACGCCCGTCGAACTCTTGGGCTACACAGCGTCAATCTGACACCAAAATGCGACTCGAGACCAGGTGAGCCTTAGAGACTGCTCGGGTCAGACCAAACCTCCGATCAGACCTGAGCGCTCGGTTCCGGTGCGCGCCCCTCCGCCTCGAGCGCCGCTTGTACCTGCCGCTTTAGTCGCGCCAGCACCGCCTGCAAGCCTCGGATGCGAAGCGGTGTGACGATCTCCTCTAACTTCCCGAGGCTGTAAAAGTCCAGCGGCACGTTCAGGATCGCCTGCGGCGTCTCACCCTCTAAGCCCTCCGCCAACATGCCCGCGAAGGCGCGTACGGTCGGCGCGTCTTGCGGCGCGTCGAAGTACAGGTGGACCGCGTTCCCATCCAGTTCTGCGTGGGCAAAGAACGGTGTCGTGCATTCGTGAACCTGTTCCAGTTTGTCTTTCATGCCGTCCGGCAGCCCCGGCATCCGCCGGGCGAAATCCAGCAGAATCTCGGTTTTCATCTGCTTCGGGACGCTGCCCATGAGCTTGACGATCTCGCGGAGCTTGGGGGGAAGGGCGCTCAGTTCTGCCATGTGGACAGTCTACTCGAGGGGGTCAGGGCTGTCTGTCTCACGGTTTGCAGTCATTGCGACTCGAGCGAATCTGGACGGGTTGCTGACGCTTGCAATTGTAACTGAATTATGTTATAAACATAGCAAGTGGTCATCATTCTGTTTTCTTCGCAGCGCACCCTCCACGGCTAGACCCACCCTTCAATCCGCCCTGACCACGCCCGAAACGCACCAATCAGGCTTCGCCACAGGTGGATTGACATGCTCCCGACCGATTACCCAACGTTCCTGCAAGACCTGAAAACCCGCATCCGGGCGCGGCAATCCCGGGCCATGCTGGCCGCCAACCGCGAACTCATCACGCTCTACTGGGAAATTGGGAGAGCCATCCTGAATCGGCAACTCGAGGCGGGCTGGGGGGCGCAAGTGGTACGACAGCTCGCCAAAGACTTACGGTTTGCGTTTCCAGAAATGACCGGGTTCTCGACCCGAAATCTAAATTACATGCGAGCACTGGCGGAAACGTACAGCGACCCTGAATTCGTGCAACAGGTTGTTGCACAATTGCCGTGGGGCCACAACATCGCCCTGTTGGAAAAGCTGAAATCCCCCTGGGAACGCGAGTGGTACGCGCACCAAATCCTGAGCAACGGCTGGAGCCGTCACGTCTTACTGCACCACCTCGAGACTCGGCTGTATCAGCGTCAGGTCGAGGCGGTCAAGACACACAACTTCCCATCGGCGCTGCCCAATCCGCAGTCGGACCTGATGGAGCAAACCCTGAAAGACCCGTACATCTTCGACTTCCTGACCCTGGCGCAGGACGCCAAGGAGCGCGATTTGGAGCGCGGGTTGATTCAACGCCTGCGCGATTTCATGCTGGAACTCGGGAGCGGATTCGCGTTTCTGGGGAGTCAGTATCCCTTGCAGGTCAGCGGGCGCGAGTACTACCTGGACTTGCTCTTTTATCACTACCGCCTGCGCTGCTTGGTCGTGATTGAGCTAAAGATGGGTGAGTTCGAGCCGGAGTTCGCGGGTAAGATGAACTTCTACCTGTCCGCCTTGGACGCGCAACTGAAACACGCCGATGACCGCCCATCGGTCGGGATCATCCTCTGCCGCACGAAGGACAAACTGACCGCAGAGTACGCGCTGCGCGATTTGGCCAAGCCCGTCGGCATCAGCACCTACCGCACCGGGGAACTACCGCCGGAGTACCACGACTTCCCGACGTTTGAAACGCTGCAAAGCCTCTTGGAGATGGACGACTGAAGAACCAGCTCGAGGGTAGGGGTTTTGTCCCCGCGTCTTGTCTCGAGTTTGGAACCTGAACGCTGGAAGTGCTGAACAGGTTTCGAGCGCTCCAGAGTTCGGCGGTTGGCGTCCCCAGGCGGCGGTGCTAAACTTCCCGCATGACGCAAACCCTCGAGCCTGCCGCCACTGTCGCCCGTGACGAGATCTTCGACCTGATCGAACTGGAACACGCCCGTCAACGCGACGGCCTGGAACTGATCGCCTCAGAAAACTTCACCTCTAAAGCGGTCCGCGAGGCCGTCGGCAGCATCCTCACCAACAAGTACGCCGAGGGTTACCCCGGCAAGCGCTGGTACGGCGGTTGCGAGGTCGTGGATCGGGTCGAGCAACTGGCGATAGATCGCGTCAAACAACTTTTCGGGGCGGCCTGGGCGAACGTGCAACCGCACAGCGGCTCGAGCGCCAACATCGCGGTTTACAGCGCCTTGCTAAAGCCGGGCGATACGGTGCTGGGCATGGACCTCAGCCACGGCGGTCACCTGACTCACGGCTCCAAGGTCAATTTTTCGGGATTGAATTACAACGTGATCGGCTACAAGGTGCGCCAGGAGGACGAACGCCTGCACATGGAGGATGTCCGTGCGTTAGCCCTGGAACACAAACCGAAAATGATCATCTGCGGCGCGTCCGCCTACAGCCGCGAGCTGGACTTCAAAGCCTTCCGTGAAATCGCCGACGAGGTTGGCGCGTACCTGATGGCCGACATTGCTCACATCGCCGGTCTGGTCGCGGCGGGCGTCCACCCCAGCCCCGTGCCGCACGCACACGTCGTCACCAGCACGACTCACAAGACGCTGCGCGGCCCACGCAGCGGGCTGATTTTGGGGAACGACCTCGAGGTTGGAGCCTTGGTAGACCGCGCGATTTTCCCAGGCACCCAAGGCGGTCCTTTAGAGCACGTAATTGCGGGCAAAGCCATCGCCTTCGCGGAAGCATTGCACCCCGAGTTCAAAACATACAGTCAGCAGATCGTCAAGAACAGCCGCGCCCTGGCAGCCGCCTTCTTGAAGCGTGGCTACAACATCCTGAGCGGCGGTACCGACAATCACCTGATCGTGCTGGACGTGCGCCCACTCGGGTTGAACGGCACGAAAGCCAGCAAACTCCTAGACGCGGTTCACATCACCATCTCCAAATCCACGCTGCCCTTTGACACCGAGAAGATCATGCACGGCGGCGGCATTCGCATCGGCACGCCCGCCGTGACGACTCGAGGCATGGTGGAAGCGGACATGGAAACGATTGCCGACCTGATTGATCGCGCCCTGCGCGGTGCGGAACCCGAGGCGCTACACGCCGAAGTCAAACGCTTCGCCAGCCGCTTCCCACTGCCTTAAAAACGCCCCGCCTCGAGCCAAAGCCCTTTCGCCTCTCCCGCAGAGAGAGGCCGTGGGTCACGCCTATGTGTGCAATGCACGACGCGCGGGCGAGGGGAAGCGAGCGCAGCGAGTTGCCTTTGACCCTCGTCTCGAGCGTAGGCGTTGGTGGCCGGGCGTTGTGCTCTGCACACAGAGAGATAGTTGTGCTCTGCACACAGAGAGATAGTTGTGCTCTGCACACAGAGAGATAGTACGCACACCTCGCCCCTACGAAACCTGGGACTCGAGGGTGAACGGGGGGGCTGGTGGAGGCTCAAAAACCTGAAACCAGGTTTACTTTCTCGAACGCTCGAGTTGATGGGCGCTAACGTTTTGAAAGTCGGTGATGTCGAGCGCCAGCGCCGACAACCCATCCAGCCGCGTTCCGTTCCGGGCGGGGACGAGCCAAACATGGAACACGCGCCGCTCCCAGGCGAGCGTGGCTTGCAGCGTTTCACCACCCAAGCCTCGAGTGATGGCTTGCAAGATTTGCGGGTTGGTCTCGAAAACGGCGAAGGCGCTCCGTCCGATCAAGCCCTCGGCGGGTCGTTTCAGGTCGCGCAGCACCTGACCCTCGGCGTGCCGAATGATGCCTCTGGCATCCAGTCCGATCAGTAAGACCGGCAGCATCGCGCCTAGAGAGCGCACCCTGGAGCGTTCCAGAATGTCCTGCTGAATGTTGTCTTGTTGCACATCTGCGGGCGGCGGTTCAGGCTCCAGCCTCGAGCTGCCCGCGATCTCCAAGCTCTGCGCCAGTTCGCCTAGCAACTCTTGCGCGGGGTTGTCCAGCGAGCGAGATTGCCCGTCCACGACGCACAGCGCACCGAGCGTAAACCCACCGTGCCGCAGTGGGGCGCTGGCGAAAAATCCGGGGGTGCGCGAGAGTCCCAGCAGTTCCCGTGTCATCTCGAGGTCGGATCGGGCGCGGCTCTGCCAGACCGCTCCGGGCATCAACCACTCGAGGCGCTTCGGTAATCCCCTCGGGGCGCTTTCTAATGCCTGCGTGTCGGATGGCATGATTTCTGAGAGCGGCGATTCTAGTTTTGGTGTGTGGAGCGCGATCAGGCGGATTCCGCCCGGCAGTACTAGGGCGACGAACGCCCCGCCGCTGCGAGTGCCGAGGGCCGCCCAGCGCGTCAATCGTCGCAACTGCGTCTCCAACCCAGGAAACGCCAGTAACGCCCGTTGCGCCTCGAGTCTCGCCGCGTCGGACAGCCGCAGGTCGCCCCTGGGATTGGCCGGTTTGACGGTAACTCGTGGCTTGGCTGACATTTCCTGAGCCATCCTACCGAGTGGCGCGGCTCCCGACCTGTGCGAATGACCACAGGTGAGACGGTTTTTGAACGAACGACGCGGTAGCATCCGCCGCATGAAACCGCGTCACGCGCAAGGTTCTGAACTCGAGGTCTATTTCGTGTACAGCCAGCCAATCCCCTCCGAATCGGTCGTCGCGCCGCTGCCGGGGATGAGGCTGGAAGCCTTTCCACACGACGATCAAACGGTGCGCTCGGTGCGTTGTACCGGGGACGCTGACCCCCCAGAGGCGCTCAAAGCGTTGCGCGGGTGGCTAGCCTCGGGGCAGATTCGCTGGCTCGAGTTGGGCTTGCGCGGTTACGGCTTGATAGACGGCAAACGCGAGTATCGCCCGTGGCGCAAGAACGCGCACCTCAGCTTGGCGCAACTGCTGGCGCTAGAAACACTGGAACCCGAGATCCGCTATCACGCGCCGATCTGACGCTGGATTACGAACTCTGGGTCATACTCAGTCCTATCCTGCGAGCCATTCGACCCAGCCCGCGTCTCGAGTCTCAATTCCTTTGAGCCGAGCCAATCAAAAGGAGGCCCCTCAATGAAACGACTGGCAGTTTGGTTATTCATCCTCACCACTGTGGCGCTTGCGGTCTCGAGCGTTCAGCCCGGCCAGGCTCAAACCGGCCAAGCGCTGACCGGAAAGCAGGTCATTCTGGCGGGCACGATTCAGGCGGCCCTCGGCGGTAAAGCCTGGGACCCCGGCGGCGAGATCACGCGCATGACAGAAGTCTCGAGCAATCTTTATGAATTTGTAGCCGCCTTTCCCAAAGGCAACTACGAGTACAAGGTGGCCGTGGGCGGGAGCTGGGACGAGAATTATGGGCGCGGCGGCGAGAAGGGTGGCGGGAACATACCTCTGAACGTCAATACAGACGGTACAATTGTCAAGTTTGTGTTTGCCTACGAGAAAAAAGAGATCGCCGACAGCGTCAACAACGCCGATCAGGTCAAAGCTCCCGAAACCGTGCCGGTCGCGGCCGCCGCGCCCGTCGCCCAACCTGCCAGCGCACAGGTTTCGGGAACGACCCGGTTGACGCTGCATTACAAACGCGCTCGAGGCGATTACGACGGCTGGAACCTCTGGGCTTGGGGTGCGGCCCCACAGGGCACGGATGGGAGGGCGTACCCGTTCACCGGTAAGGACGACTTCGGTAGTCTGGCCGTGCTGGAGATTCCCGGCGTTCACAGCAAATTGGGCTTTATCGTCCGTAAGGGTGATTGGGAAGCCAAGGACGGCGACACCGACCGCTTCGTAGACGTACAGGACGGCAAAGCTGAGATCTGGGTCTTTCAGGGTCAGAAGGACTTCTACACCTCCAAGGCGGACGTGGACGCGTACCTGGCGAAAGCCGCGCCGCCCAGAGGCGAACCCGCCTTCTTGGACCGGGGCGACACGATTCGCGCCTGGTGGCCGAAACCGGTTGACCCCTCGAGCCTGACCGGGAAGCTCAAGTTTACTGTCGGCGGGCAAGCCGTGAAGATCAAGGCAATCACCGCCGCCGGGCCGGTCGTCGGCGCAGGCTCGAGCGACAGTTCCGACCCGACCAAAGTCGTGTTCGCGGGCACGATCCAGGGGGCGCTCGGCGGGAGCGACTGGAATCCGAACGGCGACATCAGTCGCGCCACGCAAGTCTCCGCTGGTGTCTACGAGTTCGTGGCGGCCTTTCCGAAAGGCAGTTACGAGTACAAGGTCGCCCGTGGCGGCTCGTGGGCGGAGAACTACGGCGTGGGCTTCGAGCCGGGCGGCGCGAACGTTGCGCTCTCCGTACCTACGGACGGAACCGTGGTGCGTTTCGTCGTGGACTTCAATGCCAAGACGATTAAGGACAGCCTCAACAACCCGGCCGAGGTGAAAGCCCCCGCCAGCGCCCCACCCCGAGCGGCGGTGAAACCTGTTGGCGGACCCGTGCAAGTCGTGAACCTGCAACTCGAGCGCCCCCTGACCGCCCGCGAAATCACGCTGCCGATGGAATTGAAACCCGATGGCGACTTGGATCGCACGGTCTACGCCCGCGACTTCCTGGACGACCCGCAATTTCATTACTCTGGCGACGATCTCGGGTCGCGTTGGAGCGCCAAGTCTACTGCCTTCAAGGTCTGGAGTCCGGTGGCGACGAGCGTGGAACTGTTCCTGTTCGACAACGCCGCCGACGGACCGACGGATATTCTGGACATGAAGCGCGGATCGGCGGGCGTCTGGTACTTCAGCGCACCCGGCGACTTGCACGGCAAGTACTACCAGTACCGCCTGAAGAGTTACGGCGAGACCAGGGTCGCCGCCGACATCAACGCCTACGCCGCCGGTGGCGATTCTAAACGCAGCGTGGTCGTGAACCTAGCCAAGACCAACCCGCAGGGCTGGAGCATCCCGAAAGGACAGAGCCGCCCTCAGACGGACAGCATCATCTATGAAATGCACGTCCGCGACTTCACGACTGCCCCCTCGAGCGGCGTCAAACCCGAGTGGCGCGGCAAATACCTCGGGCTGACCCAGACTGGGACGAGGCTTCCTGGGGGCACGCAGAAAACTGGGTTGGATTACCTGACCGACCTTGGCGTGACCGACATTCACCTGTTACCGATCCAGAACTTCAATCCCGCCAACAGCGGCGTCTACAACTGGGGGTACGAGACGACCCTATTCAACGTCCCGGAGGAGCAGTACGCGACCCTGCCCGATCAGCCGCTCGAGACGATCCGACAGACGAAAATGATGATCGCTGCGCTGCATAACGCTAACCTGCGGGTCATCATGGATGTCGTCTACAACCACACCGTTCCGGCGGGCGGCGAGGACAGCGCCTTCTGGCAGACGGTCCCGTACTTCTACTTTCGCACCAATGACGAGGGACAACTGCTGAACGAATCCGGTGTCGGAAACGCCGTGCAGGACGAACGCCCAATGGTCAGGAAGTACATCCGTGACTCGACTGCGTTTTGGCTCAAGGAATACGGCATAGACGGCTACCGCTTCGATCTGGTCGGCATGTTCACCAAGGGAACCGTGCAAAACCTGACCCAGACGCTGCGCCAGATTCGCCCGGACGTGGTGCTCTACGGCGAGCCGTGGACGGGCGGCGGACCAACTCGATTTGGTAAGGGCACCCAGCGCAGCACCGGCTTCGCGGTCTTCAATGACAACATTCGCAACGTCATGCGCGGCGACCTAGACGGCACGAAGGCGGGCTTCGTGATGGGCGGTCTGAGCAGCACCACGCAGCTTCAAAAGGGCATCATCGGCAGCATCACCGATTTCACCGATCAACCCGTGGAAACCGTCAATTACATCAGCGCCCACGACAACCTGACGCTCTGGGATAAGTTAGAGAAAGCCATGCCGGACGCCTCGCAAGACTTGCGCTCAAAGGCCGCGCAACTGGCGGGCGCGATTGTGCTGACCAGCCAGGGCGTACCGTTTCTGGAGGGGGGCGTGGAAATTGGGCGCACCAAGGGCGGTAACAACAATAGTTACAACGCGGGCGACAGCGCCAACCGCTTCGACTGGGACAGGGCGACCCAGTTCCAGGGCGTCCACGATTATTACAAGGGCTTGATCGCCATCCGCAAAGCGCACCGTGCCTTCCGCCTCTGGGACGCCAGAGACATCCGCGAGATCCTGCAATTCCTGCCCGATAACGCGCTGCCGCAGAGCACCGTGGCTTACACGCTGAACGGTGCGAAGGTCGGCGACGCCTGGAAACGGATTCTGGTCGTATTACACGGTTCTAAATCGGGCGACTCGATGACCTTGCCCGCTGGAACCTGGCAGATTGCCGCGAACGCTAACAAAGCCAGCCCCTCGAGTTTAGGTGTGGCCTCGGGTACGCTGAAACTCGAGCCGCTCAGCGCGTATATTTTGTACCAGTAAATTTGCTATCCCTCGAGACGCACGGCTGAAAGGCTGTCTATACGTTTCAATTCGCGTCGCAGCTCAAATCCTGCCGTAGGAGTGAGGCTTGCCTCACCCGCCGCCAGCTACTCGAGCGCGAAGCTTGTTTTCGCCAGCCAGTGAGACCTTGCGTGGCTCGAGGTTGTCGTGCTCCAGTTGTGGCTGGAAGTACGAGAGGGTCGCCCCACGAACAGATTGCTAAAGTTAACCGATAGACTGTCCCATGCCACTCTTCGACTTGGCGCTCGAAACACTTCGCACGTACCTTCCCGCCAGGGACGAACCCGCCGATTTCGATGCCTTCTGGCAGAACACCTTGAAAGCCACCCGAACGGTTCCGCTCGAGGCTCAATTCGCGCCGTTCGACGCTGGGCTAAAAACACTCGAGGTTTTTGATTTGACTTTTAACGGGTACGGCGGTCAGCCGATCAAGGGCTGGTTCAGCCTGCCCAGGGGTAGCACCGAACCGCTGCCGTGCGTCGTGGAATTCATCGGCTACGGCGGTGGGCGCGGCGTGCCATTGGAGTGGCTGGCGTTCCCGAGCGCCGGGTACGCGCATCTGGTGATGGACACTCGAGGGCAGGGGAGTGTCTGGCGCAAGGGGGACACGCCCGACCCGGAAGCTGAGGGGGGCAACGCACAGTTTCCAGGTTTCATGACGCGCGGGATTCTTAGTCCGCAGACGTACTACTACCGCCGCGTCTTCACCGATGCGGTGCGCGCCGTAGAGGCCGCGCGGTCGCACCCGGCGGTGGACTCAGGGCGGATCGCGGTCACCGGCGGTTCGCAGGGTGGCGGGATCAGCCTGGCGGTCGCGGGGCTAGAGCCGGGCGTCTCGGTTTGCCTGCCGGACGTGCCGTTTCTCTGCCAGTACCGGCGCGCCACCGAGCTGACCGACAGCGCGCCCTATAGCGAGATTGCCAATTACCTGCGGGTCCATCGCCACGAAGTAGAAACGGCTTTCGAGACGCTTTCGTATTTTGATGGGCTGAACTTTGCCCCTCGAGCGCGGGCCAAAAGTTTATTCTCGGTCGGTTTGATGGACCCAATCTGTCCGCCCAGCACGGTCTTCGCGGCCTACAACCACTGGGCAGGAGACAAGGAGATCACGGTTTACCCGTATAACCGTCACGAGGGCGGCGAGACCGAGCAAACGCTGGAAAAACTGCGCTTTTTAGCGCGCGTCTGGGGTTGAAGCGGTATTTCTCGAGGCTATTATTTCCCAGCCGTAACGCATTCGTGGGCTATCTGATGGAAATCAGACACGGAATCGCTAGACTGTTGTGATGGTACGGGTGCGCGGCTTCGAGGTTGGACGGTTGGGGCTGGCGCTGCTCGTGGCGCTGTACGGCGCTCAGTTCGTGCTAAACCGCGATGCCACGATCGCCTCGTTCTTGCACAACGTCGCGCTGCCGATCCACGAGGGTGGGCATTACTTCGTGTTCGCGCTCGCGCCGGAGTTCCTGATGGTCCTCGGGGGCAGCCTGACGCAGTGCGTGCTGCCGTTCCTGTTCGTGGCTTACTTCTGGCGCAGCCATCAACGGTTCGCCGCCTGCATCACGCTCTTTTGGGCAGCCTTCAACCTGATTGACACGGCCGTGTACATCGCCGACTCGAGGGCGCGACTGTTACCGCTGTTGTTCGGCGAGGACAGCATTCACGACTGGAATTACCTGCTGAGCGCCCTGGGCTGGCTCGGGGCGGATCAATTTTTGGCTGGGGTGGTGCAAGCCTTCGGGACGTTTTGCTACTTGGTGAGCGTTGTTGGCGGTGTCTGGTACGCGCAGCCCGACATGGACCGCTGGTGGTGGCAACGCGAACCCGACCCGGAGCGCCTCGCGGTGGCGCGGCTACGCAATATCGGCGCTCGCAGCGCCGCGCTCTTAGAACAGATCGGGGTTCACACCAGAGGCGACTTGGTCAACCTCGGGGCGCTCGAGGCGTACCGACAACTCCGCGAGACCGGCACGAAACCCAGTTTCAGTCTTCTTTACGCGCTGCACGGCGCGATCACCGACCGCGATTGGAATCGGTTGACGGACCGGGAGAAGTCGTACCTGCGCGAGGAAGCCGAGGCACTCGAGGGAACGCAGGTTCGCTGAGGGCTGTCCGGCGAAAACGAAGGCGCTGAACTCGAGCCGTGCCTTGTTACCCAGCTCGAACCTCACGAATGGACCTTCTCGAGAAACCATTGGTCTGGGCGGTTCGTTGGTGCGTCGGCCGGGCTTAGCACGCTAGGCTCCTACGGGAAGGCGGAGTTCTGGCTTCAGGCACAGTCATGCGGGCACGGTCACGTAAGCACGGTCACGTAAGCACGGTCACGTAAGCACGGTCACACGGGCACAATGGAGCTGATCGGTTTGCGGGATAATGCCCAGAATGCGTCCCCAGAAACTCTCCGTGTCCGGCTTCACCTGTTTCCGCGAACCGACCGAGATCAATTTCGCCGATCTCGAGCTGTTCGCCATTGTCGGGCAGACGGGTTCCGGAAAGTCCAGCATCTTGGACGCGATCACCTACGCACTGTTCGGCGAGACCTCGAGGTTGGGCAGTAAAGGCTTAGAGGCGCTGGTAAGTTTGGGTGCGGGCAGCATGTACGCGGTGCTGGAATTTGAGGCGTCGGACGGGAAGACCTACAAGGTCTCGCGCGTCTGGAGCAAGCGAGCCAGCGAGAAAGCCCTGCGCTTCGAGCGGTTGGAGGGCACGCGCTGGAACACGGCTTCGGAGGGCATCAAGATCAAGGAGGTCGAGGAGGCCATCGAGCGCACGGTCGGCTTGAACTTCAGCGGCTTCACCCGTGCCATCCTCTTGCCGCAGGGCGAATTTGACCGCTTCCTGCGCGGCTCGGCCACCGAGCGCCGCGATCTCTTGAAGGGCTTATTGGGGGTGGAGCGGATCGAAGCCATGATGCGGCGCGCCGGGGAGATTGCCCGCGAAGCCAAAGTCAGATTGGATGGGATCGGCGCACTGCTGATGGATGCGGCGCAGATCACGCCAGAGTTCATCGAAACGCACCACGCGGAACTCGAGGAGACCGTCAAAGATTTGGGGGCGATGCAGGGAACGTTGGAAATGCGGCGCTTTGAGGTCACCGAAGCCAGGGAGGTCTTGAAGCGTTGTACCGAACTCGAGACCGTGCGGCGCGAGCTGAGTGTCTGGCAGGGGCGGGCGGCGGAGGCGGAAGCGGCGGGTCGGCGCGTGACGGCCGCGCGGCGCGTGGCAGCCGTCACGCCAGTCTTGAACTCCTTGGAGCGCAGCTTGAAATCCGAGGTGGCGGCGCGGACGGAAGTAGAGAAACGCGCTGGGCAACTCGAGGCGATTCGGGCGCGGCAGGAAGCAGCCCTGGTGCGGCAACAGGCGGCGGTCGCGGCGGGTCTCGGGATCGTGGATTTGGATGTCAGAATCACGGCGCTGAACGTCGCCAAGCCGAAACTCGAGCGGCTATGGGCCCTCGGGGGTAGGGTCACGGAGGTTAGGGTCACCGACGGCAGAGTCGTGGATGGCGACGTGCGTTTCGTCTGGGATGAAGTGCGTTTTTCTGAACTCGAGGGGTTACGCAATCAATCGGGACTGCTGCGAAAATTGGAGAAGGATGCCCGCGATCTGGAGGCGCAGCGGCGACTCGTGGCGCAGGAACTCGAGGCGGTGACAAGGCAGCGCGTTGAGGCTGAAGCGTTGCTCGAGGGGCTGAAACATTCTGGACGCGAAACGAGTGAGCGCGAGAAAGCGCTGGAATCTCAGCTCGAGCTGGCGCGCCGCGAGAATCTGGTCGGGCAGATTGTCGTGGATCTGGAGGTCGGCGATCCCTGCCCGGTTTGCGGTGAGCCGTTACAAACGATTCCGACGGTTGGCGCGTCGCGGGTTCCCAGTCTGGAACGCGAGTTGAAAGCGGTGCGAACGGATTTGCAAGAGAAGCGCTCGCAGTTCAAGGCGACCCAGGAAACCTTGAAGAACCACGCCGCGAACCTCGAGAAACTGCGCGGTTCGGCCGAGCAATTGGCGGAGCGGTCCAAGACCTTCGGGGCTGAACTTCAGACCTTGAGAGCCGATTTCCAACGCGCGGTTGGCGATGTGGACGACCCGATCAGTGCCATCCAGGAGGCGAGGGCTGGGCTGCTCTCGGGACTGGCGGCGGAGGTGCTGACGTTAACCGGCGGACAGGATGTGGAGGCGCAGATCGTCGCGCTGGGACGGGAGCGTCGCAGTTTGGAGGATGCGCAACGGTCGGCTGAGAAAGCGCTGGCCGAAACCGAAGCCGGACGCCGTGCCGCCGAAACCGCCTTAGAGAGCGCTCAGGAGTTGCTGGCGGAACGCAGCCAAGAGGTGGCTGAACTTCGCGCCGAACTTCAGGCGGCGCTGGCGAACGCCGGGTGCGCCAGCGCCGACGAAGCCCGAGCGGCGGCCCTGGCAGAGCCGGAGATTCAACGCCTGGAAAGTCTCGAGCGCGAGTACCGCGACCGCCTGAACAACTTGCGCGATCGTGAACTGGGTATCCGCGAGGCGCTCAACGGACGTGCGGTCAACCCGGCCGAGTTCGCCGCGCTGGAAGCCGACCTGCGCGACCTCGAGCTGCGAATTCGTGGTTTGACGCAACAGCAGGGCCGGTTGGAGCAGACGATTCGGGATTTGCAAATGCGGCTGCGCGACAAGAACCGACTGGTCGCCGAATCCGCAGGCTTGGAAAAGCGGTACGACCTCTATCAGTCGCTCAGCAACGACCTGAAAGGCAATCAGTTTCAGGATTACTTGCTGACCCAAGTGCAACGCGACCTGCTCTCCAGAGCCAGCAGCGTCATGCGCGAGATCACTCGAGACCGCTACATCCTGACCTTGGAAGACGGTGAGTTTAGCGTGCGTGACGCCTGGAACGGCATGGAAGCCCGCTCGGTGCGCACCCTGTCCGGCGGGGAGAGTTTCATCGCCAGTCTGTCCCTGGCGCTGGCGCTCTCGGATTACTTGGCGGGCAGCAAGGCGCTCGGGGCACTATTCTTGGACGAGGGGTTCGGGACCTTGGACAGCGAAGCCCTGGATGCCGTGGCGGGCGTACTGGAAAGCCTCAACACGCAGGGCCGAACGGTCGGCGTCATCACCCACGTCTCGAGTCTGGCCGAGCGACTGCCGAACCGACTGATGGTCGAAAAATCACAGGACTCGAGCCGGGCGTACTGGACTGACTGAAATACTAGACGGATTAGGACTGAGACGCTCAAGAAACCTGTACAGAACGCTTCTCACCTCCGGCCGTATCATGGTGACAAGAATCGGGTCGTGACGATGCAGCCGCTCAAACAAGGAATTGCGCCATTCACCACCCCAGGCTCGCCGCCCGCTCCGGCCACAGTTCTATTGGGACGAAGCCTGGAACTGAGCGCGATTCAGGGCTTATTAACGAGAGCCGATGTCAGACTGGTCTCCTTGATCGGACCGGGCGGCGTTGGCAAGACGCGCTTGGCGCTGGCGGCCCAGCACGCCAGCGCCGACGATTTCACCGATGGCGCGTGCTGGATTCCACTGGTCGGGGTGCAGGACCCAGGGCTGATCTGGGCGCAGGTTGCGACCGCCCTCGGCGTGCCCAATCCGCCGCCGGACGCGGCCGCCTTCCAGGTCGTGAAACGGTTCCTCGAGGCGAAATCTATTCTGCTGGTGTTGGACAACTTCGAGCAACTGGCTGAAGCTGGTCCGCAGGTGGCAGCGTTACTGCAAGCCTGCCCTCAGCTCAAGATTCTCGTCACCAGTCGGCGTCCGCTCCGGGTGCGTTCGGAACACGAGTACCCCGTGCGACCGCTCGGGTTACCGTCCCCCCGCGCCTCGCTCGAGGCGGTGCGTGACAATGACGCGGTGCAATTATTCGTGCAGCGCGCGAGGGCTGTGAAGGGGGATTTCGCTTTGACGGCCGCCAACGCCGGGGTGATCGCGCAAATCTGTGCTCGGTTGGATGGCCTGCCATTGGCGCTCGAGTTGGCCGCCTCGCGGCTGCGGTTGTTCACGCCCGAGGGTTTGCTCAACGCGTTGAGCGTCCCGCTGGAAGCCCTGGTGCGCGGGGCGCGCGACCTGTCCGACCACCAGCAATCGCTGCGTTCCACCCTGGAGTGGAGCCTAGCGCTGCTGGAACCCAGGGAGCGCACCCTGTTCGCGCAACTCGGGGTGTTCGTCGGCGGCGCTGACCTCGAGGCGGTGCTGGCGGTCGGTGGCGCGGATGCCCTGCCCAGCCTCGAGACGCTCGTGGAACACAGCTTGGTCGGATCGCAGGCGGGCCGCTTCACGACCCTCGAGACGATCCGGGAACTGGCCGTGGAGCGCCTGGGGTCGGATGAGGTGGCGGCGGGCGCGCACGAACGCCACGCCCGCCATTTCTTCGCGCTCTGCGGGCGGGCAGAGACAGAAATTTACGGTGCCAACGAAACGCTCTGGGTTGACCGCTTGGATTTAGAGCTTGGCAACCTGCGGGCTGCAATGACCTGGGGATTGCAATTCGATCCCAGTCTGACGCTGCTGATCGCGTTCGCCCCGTACCCGATGTGGAACTTGCGCGGTCACAATCTCGAGGCGGCCGACTGGATCGAACGGGCGCTGGCGGTCGGGAGCGGCTCCCCGGAGATTCGCGCCAAGGCGCTCGAGAAGCTCGGTGATTACCTGTACGCCGCCGACGACTTGGAACGGGTCACGGCCTGCCTGCTCGAGGCGCTGGAACTGCTGACGGCGCTGCAAGAGTTCGATCGCGCCGTGGCGGTGCTGACGCGGCTCGCGCGCTGCGAGGACACGCTCGGGCGACACCGCGAGGCTCAGGCCTACCTCGGGCGGGCGCTTGAGATTGCCCGCACCCACGGACAGCTTCAAAGCGTCGGACAACTGTCGTTCGCGCTGGGCCTGAACCGATTCGCCACGCTGGACTTCGCGGCCGCTCGAGTCAACATCGCTGAGGCTCTGGAACATGCCCTGGCGCTGAAAGCGCCGAACACGATCAGCGGCTGCCTGATGGCGCTCGGCATGATTGATTACCTGTTGGGCGACGCCGCCAGCGCCAGGGATTCCCTGGAGCGTGCCCTGCAAATCGCCTTGGAACACCGCAACCCCAGGCGCAGCCAGGGCGTACTGATGGCGCTCGTGACGGTCGTGGCGGAACTGGGCGAGTTCTCGCGCTCCAAGACGCTCTTGGAGGACTTCAGGCGCACCAACCTGGAACTGGACCCGGACGACGACCCGTTGGGCGCGAGTTGGCTGCTGGCGGCGGCCTCAATCGCCGCCTACGAGGGGCAACATCTACGGGCCGCGAAACTGATCGGGGCCTCGCAGCACCTCGAGCGCGATGCCGTGGCGGGATCGCGCGGCCCGACGCAAGCGCTGATAGACCGTTTCGCGGCTCCGTCCCGGCGCGCCCTCGGGGCGGCTTGGGACCGGGCGGTCGCCGAGGGGGGGGCGTTGACGGTCGAAGCGATTCTGAGCGCCCCTGAGACCACACCGCAGCGAACACGGGACAGCTTGTCGGCTCGAGAGTTCGAGGTGGTGTCTCTGGTTGCCCGTGGGCTGACCGATGCCGAGATCGCCGATCAACTCGGGATTCGGGCCCGCACCGTCAGCACTCACCTGACTTCTGTCTACAACAAATTCGGCGTGCGATCCCGGACTCAGGCGGTGCTCGAGGCGGGGCGACGCGGTTTGCTGGCAATTACGTAAGCCGACTACGTAATTTTTACGATGCGCCGCTGACCCTACAGGCGCTATCTTCTGGTATCACCTCAGCCGCGACCGAGCCGTCACGAGGGGGGTGGATCGGATTTCACCCGAGCGATTCCCGGTAGCGACCGAATCGCATCTGGAAGGGGTCATCATGCAGAAAGTCTGGAAGGATATTATTCTCGTCTCGAGTCTGATCGGATTCACCGCCTGCGGTGGTGGCGGTGGCGCGATCTCGGGTCAGCTCAGCGGCCCGGCCGGTTCCAATCTGAGCCAGACCGAGGTGGCGGCGTTCGCTTGCAAGAACGACTGTCAGGTGCAAACCGATGTCAGCGACACTGTGGCCGCGCAAACCGTGGTCACCGCGACTGGCTCACAGGCGAACTATCAGCTCGCCAATGTTCCGGGTGGTAAATATCTGATTGTCGCGGCGCAGGACACCAATGGCAGCGGCAAATTAGATGCTGGAGATCTGATCGGAGCCGTCAAGGGCGTGCCATCGCCCTCTTCGAGCGTGAATATTCAATTGCAGTTGGCGACCGCCGCCGGGAGCGCACCGTTCAATCCCGCTGCCGTCGTCCGTCAGCTCGTTGAGCGTTGAAGCCTTTACTCATAACATCTGCTCGAGCCGAATTCTGTTGAATCAAACCGTCACTCGAGCGATTGGGGTGTAGCGATGCGAGAACCGAAGCGTTGGCTAGGACTGGGCTGCGGCTGGCTGCTGGCGGTGAGCTGCAATCAGACCGCCAACCCTGGCGGACCGCCCCCAGGAACTCAACCGCCCAATAGTCCTCCTGCTGCCGCTTGCGCCACCAGCTTCGAGGTCAACCACAAGGTCAGCATTCCGACCGTCTGGAAGAACTCGGCCGCTGACTGCGATTACCTCGTCAACGGAACCGTCAGCCTGTCCTCGAGTCTCAGGATTGAACCCGGTGCGGTCGTTCAGTTCTCACAGGATGCCACGTTTTATGTTGAGAGCGGCGGGCAAATAGAGGCCGTCGGAACCCCCGGCGCACGAATTCGCTTCATTGGCGTCAACGATGTCAAGGGCTACTGGAATGGCCTGAACTTCATGGCGGGCAGCCGCCAGAGTCGCCTCGAGTATCTGGACATCCAGAACGCGGGACAGACGGGAGGCGAGCCGTGGAAGAATTTCGCGGCCATCACCGGGGGCGGCGGTGCAATCAGCTTCAAACACAACCACGTCTCCGGAAGTTACGCCCACGGCGCGAATTTCGGAGAGGACCTGCGGCTCTTGGAGTTCTCCGACAACAGCTTCGAGGACAACCTGGGATTCGGTGTGATCGTCGGGTACAACCAAGTCGCCAAGCTGGACAAAGCCAGCGATTACCTGGGGAGGAACAAGCCCAACGGCAACCCGTACGTTTTTGCGAACTGGGCCGGGGCGACCGACTTCTTCGAGGACGGAACCTGGCCGGACCTCGGCGCGCCGTACTACATCAGTATCGCGCTGTACGTAAAGGGCGCGTTGACTCTCGAGCCGGGCGTCAGGATCGTCGCGGCCGACGGGACCGCGATTCGGGTTCAAGGCGGTGGTTCGCTGACGGCTGTCGGCACTCCAGAGAAACCGATTGTCTTCACCGCGAAGCGTCAGACTGCCGGGGCGTGGACGGGCATAGAGTTCTTCCAGTCGGCGTCCAAAAATAATCGCTTCGCCCACGCGCAGATCCTCTACGCCGGTGGTGGCACGGCCGCCGTCGAAGTCGGCGGAGCCTTCGAGGGGTCCTACGCCAGCGTCTCTAACACGATTATCGCCCACAGCGACGGCTGGGCCGTCTGTACCAATGACGGCTTCAACACACCGTCCGTCCTCGAGTTGGGCGCGGGGAATTCGTTCACCGAGAATCGCAGCGGGATCGGCGTGTGCGACTGACAGATTCGGTTGATTTAGCCCGAGTGATTTCGGGTGACTGGACTGATCTAAAACTGGACTGATCTAAAACCGATCTAAATTCGAGAACCTGGCAGGCTCAGAGTGGGAAGGGAAACACCATGACCAGCAGCGTAATCAGCAGCATGACTAGAACGTTGAAAGTAATCGGCTCGAGTCTGGCCCTGGCTGCGCTGATCGCCTGCGGCGACAAGGGCAGCACGAATCCCAGCGCCTCGAGCAGTGTCGCGGGTTCACTGATTTTTCCGGGGGAAGTCGGCGGCAATCCGCCCAATCCACCCGCGCCGCCGAGTGTTGGGACGATTTCGGGAACCGTAACCGCGCCGCAGGGTGGCAGCATCGCGGGTACGGCGGTCTTGGCGTGCGTCGGTACGACCGCCCAGAACGCCAATTGCAGTGACCCCGCCAGCCAGAGCGGGCAGATCACCGCGACCGGCTCGAGCGGCGGGTACAGCTTTTCCAAGCTGACCGGGGTCAGTTACATTCTGATCGCGGGAAAAGATGTCAACAACAATCAAAAGATTGATGCGGGCGATTACCTGGGGTGTTACGGCAACGCCCAGACTTGCCTGGCGGTGTCGCCGCCGAAATCCGGGGCGAACATTCAGATGAGCGTTCAGGTCGCGGGCCAGAGTGCGACACGGCTCGAGGGGGAGCTGCTGCCGCTCGTTCAGAGCGCCGTCACGAAATCAGCCGCGCCCGAGATCAACGCCGCGCTCACCAACCCATTGCAGCAAAGCGGTCGCCCCGAATTCGTGCCCGGCGAAGTCATCGTCAAATTCCGAGGCGGCGTCCGCACGCAGAGCCTCTCCACGCTGCAAGTACAACTCGCCAATCAAACTGTGAACCTGGCTCGAGTCAGCGCGCTCGGGGCGGCCCTGCCGAGCACTGAGTTATTCAAAGCCAAACTCGACGCGGCGGGAACCCTGGAACTGATCCGTCAACTTCAGACGCGTGGGGACGTTGAATACGCCGAACCGAACTCCATTTTTTACGCCCGGAAAGTCCCGAACGATCCGGCCTACGGCGTGCAATGGCATTACAAGGCGATGAATTTGGAGGCGGCCTGGGACATCACCGATGGCACGACCGGGACTCCGGTCACGGTGGCCGTGGTGGACACGGGTTCGACCGATCACCCGGATTTGCAGGGCAGCTTCGTGGGCGGCTACGATTTTATCAGCGACCCGGTGCGGGCCGATGACGGTGACGGGCGCGACGACGATCCGACCGATTTAGGTGGGGACTCCGGCTATCACGGCTCACACGTCGCGGGCACGATCGGTGCTCGCAGCAACAACGGTCTGGGTGTGGCGGGCGTCAACTGGGGCGCGAGGGTCGTCCCGGTACGCGTCCTGGGAACCGACGGGAGCGGCACGTCGGCGGATATCCTGGCGGGCGTTCAGTGGGCGGCCGGAATCAGTGTTGCGGGCGTGCCGGAGAATCCCAACCCGGCCAAGGTCGTGAATCTCAGTCTCGGCGGCTCGAGGAGCTGTTCACAGTCGGAGCAGCAGATTTACGACAGCTTGAAAGCCAAGGGCGTGATCGTGGTCGTGGCGGCGGGCAACGAGAACGATGACGCCAGCAACAGCTCTCCTGCGAGCTGCAAGAATGTCATCACGGTCGGCGCGACCGGTCCGACCGGGACGCGGGCACCGTACTCCAACTACGGCTCACGAATTGACATCATGGCTCCGGGCGGTGACACCAAGCAAACCATCACGGTCGGCGGCAAGACCTATCCCGCCGGGGTGCTGAGCACGCTTTTGGACGACAAAGGACAGCCCTCGTACGTGTTCTATCAGGGGACCTCGATGGCGACGCCGCACGTGGCTGGCCTCGTTTCACTGATGCTCAGCCGCGATCCGGGCCTGACGTTTGAAACCGTGCTGGCGCGCCTGAAAGCGGCCTCAGCGCCGCTCAGCGCGACCACCTGCAACCGACCCAGCGGAACCGACTGTGGGGCTGGACTGGTGGACGCGGTGAAAGCCTTGAACGCTATCGGCGGCAATCCCAATCCGATCCCCGCGCCGCCACCGCCACCAACCGGCAATCTGAAAACCTACGTGGCCGCCCTGAAATGCTCCCAACCCAACGACTGCACCCTGTTCGAGGCTCGAGGATCGGTCATCACCGAGCTGCAAGCCAATCGTTCAGAGGTCTCGTTTCAACTGACCGGGTTGGGTTCGGGAACCTATATCGGTGCGGGTTGGCAGGATGTCAACGGCAACGAAAAGGTGGATGCCGGTGAGCCGTTCGGTGCCAAAGGACCGTTTAACATCAGCGACAATCAGAACCTGGGCGGGTTGGTGATTCGCATGAAACCGGCGGTTGTCAACAGCAACACTGCCACGCTCAGCGCTACCAGGTCTATTGCCGCCCGAACAGGAGTCGCCCTCGAAGATACTTTTGCTCAACTACTGCGCCGCTGACAGCGTTGCCGCGAATAGCACGGTCGGTGATAGTCTTTAAGCTATGGCAATCACCCGGTTCTAAGTTCAACCGTCAGGGCTGCACCGACAGCCAAAGGGAGTTCGCATGCGTAAATGGCTCATCGTTCTATTCGCCGTCCTGGGGTTCTCGAGCGCGGTTCACGCGCAGGATTTCAAAATCCGGTTCGGCCCAGATCTGATTCTCTCGCCCGGCTTCGCTTTCGGTCTCGAGGCTGACATTCACGCGAAGGGCCTGGCGGATTTTGATAAGGATATCGGTCTGGGTTTGTACGCCAACGCGCAGCTTGGGTTTCCGGGCGGCGGGGTGAATTTTCAATTCGCCGTTGGACCGACGGTCGTGTTTGACTTCGCCCGTAAGCTCGGGAGTGTGTACGGTGGCTTGGCGTTCGGCCTGGCGGGCGGTGTCAGTTACGGACAGGCCGTGTTCTTCTTTGGGTTCGTCAGTGGCATTGAGTATCAGGTCAGTCGCGTCATCAACCTGTTTGCTAACCTGAACCTGGTCGTCGTTCCAGGGATTAGTGGCAGCATTGATCTGGGTTCGGATTTCAGTTTCAGTTCCAGCATCGGCGCGTTCGCCAAACTCAGTGTCAACTTCGGTGGCAGCTTCGGACTGGGCGGCGGGCTGCTTTTCAAACTCTAGGCTGAATTTCAAATAGAGGCCGCCCCCGAGACTTCCTGGAACACAACCGGAAGCGTCAGGGGGCGGTTTTTTGGTTCTCGTCAGTCTGCTTCCTAATTCCTAAAGCTCGGGTTTTCTGGAACCAAGCAGGCCTCAAGTTCCGCAGCACGAACCGTACTGTCATAGACGCACCTCGAGCCTGACGGGGTTATTTCTTCGAGGAACGCATCTATGGGCTTCACGGAATTTGAGCTGTGCGGTGCGACCCTCTTGGAAGGCGCATAACGGCTGCTCTCGAGCCTAATGGAACGGCTTCTCAGCCCAGCCAAACGGACCAAAGCATTTCCGTGGCTTGAGCGTGCAAGAGCGACGCATGACTCAAAAGTAGTTTGAAAGCCTATTCACCGAATACGCCGTTTCTGAGTCTGTGAGCGATTATTCTCACCCATTTTCTCTGTGACGCGATACGCTACACCATGCGGTCTGTTCCCCTGATCCTGGCGTTGCTCGGCTCCTCGTCCTTGGCCGCGCCGCTGAGCGCTCCCAGGGTTGCCGCCTATCCCGGTTACACGCGGTTGGCGCTGGACGTGCCAGCGGGTGCGACATACAGCCTGGAACCCCTGGGGGCCGCGCTCCGCGTGACCTTCACCGGGGCCAGCGTCACGGCGGCCACCGTCAAGGTCGGTAAGCCTGAACTGCTGGGCTTCACACTCAGCAACACCGCGTCTGGGAGCATTCTGACGCTGGCTGTGCCGCAAGGGGTCAGCCCACGCTCCGGGTTTCGCGTTTCAAAGCTCGAGGCGGCTCCGGGTAAGACCGGGTATCGCCTGTCGCTGGATCTGAGTGGAGCCTTCGCCGATGTCTCGAAGCTGACCAATCCGACCGTGCTGGGATTGAGCGCGATTCCGGTGCGACCGCTGACGGTGCTGCTGGACCCCGGTCACGGCGGGCCCGATTCTGGTGCGCTCGGCAATGGGATTCAGGAGGCGGCGCTGAACCTAGCAATGGCGTACCGCGTGAAAGCCTGGCTCGAGCGGATCAACGGGGTGCGGGTGGAGATGACGCGCACCGACAACACGGTCTTCTCCAAGGACAAACGCACCGATCTGAACGCCAGAGCGCAAGCCTCGCGGGGCAAGACGGTTTTCGTCAGCATTCACGCCAACGCCGTGCCGCGCTCACAGTGGAACGCGCAGTTCGGCACTGAAGTCTATTACTTCAATCCTCAAAACCAGAAGCCGCAGTACATCGGGGCGGCCGCTCCGCTCGCGGTGTCCCCGCTGCCGGTCACGACAGCTTCATTCACCGGGAGCACCGTCTCGAACGGTTCAGGCACCGGCACGAGCGCACCGCCGAACGCCACCCTGCCAAACGCCACCCCGCCAAACGCCACCCTGACCTCGAGCGGCACTGGCGCGGGTACCTCAGTACCAGGTTCCACCGCTCCCGTGGACGCCCCACCCGTGGATGCGCCGCCGGAAGCCAATGGGTCAACCCCTACGCCGCCGCCAGACTCGAGCCTCGCGCCGGACCCAGCGGCGGTTGACGGCGCTGACGGTCAAACGATGGGGGGTAGTTCCCAGCACGCGCCGCAAGATCAGGTTCCGAACGACTTCGTGACCCCGCCGGTGCCCTCGGTTGACGCGCCCACTGGCGTTACGCCCACCCCTGAAACGGTGGTCGGTGTCGAAGCCAGCACGCAGACGGAAACCGCGCCCGCCAGCGGTCCGAACCCGCCCGTCCTCAGTCCGATCTCGCAAAACCCGAACCGGATCGCCAGCTCGAGGACGCTGGCCGGAGACGTGCTCTCGCGGTTGCTCTGGGCGATCGGCAGCAGCAATCGCGGGGTGCGGACCGCCGACTTCTACGTCATCAAGTACAGCGAGTGCCCGGCGATTCTGGTGGAAATGGGTTTTGTGACGCACCCGGTGGAAGCCACGCAACTGAAGAACCCGAATTACCTGGAACGCACCTCGTACGGCATCGCCAGCGGCATCACGGCCTACCTGAACGGCTTACTGACCCCCCAGTGACGTTTTGTTGGAATAAACTAGTGAGGCTCTATCGGGAGAAACTCGAGCAGGCGCAGGGATTGTTAGATCAGGCTCAAGTCTGGCTTATCGCCACCCGCGAAAACCTCGAGTAGTCCGAATCGGGGCTGAACCTGCTGATGGCGGCGCACTTCACCTGGGACGCGTTCTTTCTGGTCTCGAAGCTGGAGGCTGTGGTCAGGCGCTTTGATGCCGAGAGCGTCCCGGATGGCTGGCGGGTCGTTTCCTACGACGAAGATTACGCGCCTGCCCTCCGAGCAGAACTCGAGGTTCTCCACCCACAGACCGTTCTGCTGAACTTCGCGCCCGACAACGCGCCCTGCGACGGCCTGACCCACGGCATGTTCCTCAATCTGAGGTGCGCCCTGCCAGATGCCCCCTTCGAGAGCGCCTCACCGTTCCTGTCCCGGCTGCGCTCCGTGAAAACACCGCTCGAGCGGGAGCGTATCTAACAAGCCGTGAGTCGCGCCGAAGCCGACCTCGAGCTGCTGGGAGGCGGACTTCGCGCGGGCTGTAGCGAACTCGAGATCGTGGAGGTTCTGCACGCCCGGTTGCGGGTTGAATCGGTTGACCCCGCCTGGGTCTGGCAGGGTTGCCCGAACGTGTCGTTCGCTCGGATGCCATCGCACGCTGGGGCGAGCGCGAAAATGCTTGAACCCGGCATGTTGATTCACACCGATTACGGCGTCAAGCTGAACGGCTATTGCAGCGACCTGCAACGCGTCTATTACTTGCCTCGAGCGGGCGAGAACCTTCCCAATAGTTTGCAAAGTGCTTTTGCGATAGTGCGAAAGGCGATTGATTTGGCAGCGGCAACCCTGCGACCCGGAGCCAAGGGCTTCGAGGTGGCCGCGGTTGCCAGGGCGACCATCACTGACGCGAGCTACCCAGAATACGAGTACGCCACGGGGCACAACCTCGGTCGAGCCACGCACGACGGTGGCACATTGCTCGGACCGCGTTGGGTGCGCTACGGCGACACCCCGAACGGCACGGTTCAAGCTGGGGAGATTTACACACTGGAACTCGGCGTGATGTTGGACGCGATCGGTTACGTCGGGTTGGAGGAGGATGTCGTGGTCACGCCATTGGGCGCAGAGTGGCTCTCCAAGCGCCAGGAAACCGTTCATATCCTCGAGCCAGAGGCATGATTTCGAGAGACCGTTTTCGCTCGAGGGCGAATACTGGAGGTCTTGGATTCGGGTGGTGACCTCGACGGAGCATCTGTCGCAGCGCGTTCTTGCCGCTGATGACAGCACCTGACGGGCTTGCGGCGCTGCTGAAGGCAATCTTCGCTCCGCGAAGATGAAGTGATTGAACGCAATCCGTATCACGTCAATTTGAAGTAAAATTCAAAAGTCCAAGATGTACTGGTACCGGCTCAATCGCTCGAGACGCGGCGAATGTGCAGCACGCTGGCGAAAGCCAGCAGCGTGAACAGGAAAGTCAGCAGAATCACGCCGTCCATCCGCAGGGTGCTGACGAACAGCCCGCCCAGCAACGACCCGCCGATCAGGTTGCCGCCCGCCAAGAAGATGCTGTACAAGCCCATCACGACCCCACGATCCTCGGGGAAGTCACCAGAAATATCGGCCAGGTACGCCAATGCCATTGGGGTGAAGCCCGCCTGGAAGAACGCGCCGATCAACAGCACGATGAACCACAGATTGACCACGCCCAGCACCGGCAGCATCACCAGCGGATTCAAACCGAACTCCGGGTGGTTCAGGCACAACCAACTCAGCGCGATCAGCACCAAGCCCCCGCCCGCGTACAGCATTGGTGTGCTGCGACGCTCGGTTTTGGCTCGAGACGCCCAGAAGATCAACCCGGCCACGAAGGCGACCGCGAAGAAGGCCAGGTACTTGGAGACCTCGCCGGGCGTGAAGGCCCCGACAAGCGCCTGACCGGAGGCAAGCTCCAGGGTCTTGCCCTTGGAGAGCAGATTCTGCACGTGAACCAGCCACAAGCCGATCACCCCCGTGGCGCTAATCCAAGCGGGCAGGAAGCGCACCAAACGCCGATTCCCGAGCGCTCTGGCGTAATCGCTGAAGTGCCGCCGCTTCTGAATCTTGACACCGATGTTCGGTAGCAGCAATGCGAACACGGCCGTGCCCAACAGGTAAATCACCGCCAGAAACGGGTAGCTCGAGGTTCCCAGCACCCCCCAGAGCAGCGGGGCCAGCACGATCCCACCCCCGGTCACACCCAGCAACGTGACGATCTCGTACAGGCCCATCAGCCGAGCGCGGTGCGGGCTGCCATCGGTCAGGTCGGACAGGTAGCCCAGCGTGGCCGGAACCGCTCCCGCCGCGCTGATCCCCTCCAGGATGCGAATCAGGAACAGCACCCACAGGCTCGAGGTGAGTGGGTACAGCAAGAGCGCGACCGCGCCGACGACTGGGGCGGCCACGATCAGCGCCTTGCGCCCAATCCGGTCGGTCCACGCGCCGAAGACCGGGGCTAGCAGCAACTCGGTGGCGTAATACCCGGCGGCCACGAAACCGACCTCTAAGCCCTCCTGCCCGAGCGATTTCAGATAAAAATTTAATGTCCCGGTCGCCACGCCGCCTGCCAATCGCAGCAGCAAGGTCCCCAGCATCACGGCCACCGCCGCCCGCAGAAAAATGCTTGGCTCGAGCGATCTGGAGGCGCTGGTGGGGGAGGGCTGAGACGAGGGCAAATCCACGGCTCGGGCAGTCTAACGTATGGGACGCGGGACGAATCGTGGCGGAGGTTGTGGCCGTGACCCGAGGTGAGCTGGTTTTGAGCTGCTCGAGGTTTGGGAGCGGCTGACCTGCTGGCTGGGCGAACAGCCGTTCGCCCCTACGATGCTTGGTGGTCGGGGAACTTGCCTCAAACCGTCCTCGAGCGCCATGATGACACCGTGATGACATCGTGACCACCCGCCTCTACCGCCAGGACGCCTACCAAACCGAGTTCACCAGTACCGTCTTGGAGCGCCGCCAACGGGGGGACACCCAGCAAGTCAGGCTCGAAGCGACCGCCTTCTACCCCACGGCGGGCGGGCAAGCCTTCGATACCGGAACCCTGGGCGGGGTGCGGGTGACTGAGGTCCAAGAGGATGACGACGGCACGATCTGGCACACTGTAGAGGGCAGCCTTGAAATCGGCTCGAGCCTGATGGGGACGATTGATTGGGCGCACCGCTTGGATCACATGCGGCAGCACACCGGGGAACACATTCTCGGTCAAGCGTTTTACCGATTGGGGCTGCACGTCGTCGCGGTCAACATGGAGGGCAAGGTCTGCACGCTGGACCTGGGCGGTGACGTGAGCTGGGAACGCGCCACGGAAGCTGAAGGTATCGCCAACGACGCGATCCTGGCGGCGCACCCGATCAGCGCGTATGAAGTCCCGGACACCGAGATAGAGCGCGTGCCACTGCGTCGCACGCCAAAAGTCAGCGGTTTGATTCGCGTCGTGCAAATTGGGACGGGCGACAAAGCAGCCTACGATTACAGCGCCTGCGGCGGCACGCACCTCAGAAACAGCGCCGAAGTCGGAATGCTAAAAGTCTTCAAACTCGAGCGGGCCCGAGCCACGGACACGCGGGTCTACTTCAACTGCGGCGGGCGTCTGCTGCCGGATTACCGTTTCAAACACGACTTCGTGGCGGCGCTGGGGTTACGTTTTTCCACCGCCTTGGAAAGCGTCCCGGAACGCACCAACCTCAGCCTGGACGAGCTGAATGCCCTGAAACGCGAAGTCACCAACTTGCGCGGCCGACTGGCGCAAGAAATCGTCTCGAACGTCAGTGAACAAATCGTCGTTCTCCAACTCGAGGATGCGGCCCTGCTGCCCGACCTCGCCAAAGCCTTCGCCGCCAAGCCCGGCGTGGTCGCCGTTCTCGGGGCACTGGCTGGTCCTCGAGCCGTGCTGAGCGTCGCCTGCGGCCCGGGCGCAGCCATCAAAGCGGGCGAGTTGCTGAAGCTTGGCTTGCCGCTGATAGACGGTCGCGGCGGCGGCAAACCCGATCTGGCGCAGGGCAGCGGAACCAATCTCTCTGGGCTGACCGACGCGCTCGAGGCGATGCGAAAAGCGGTTTCCTGACCCTTTATTGATGGGGATCACAAGCCATCCCGCAGGCTTCGTGAACGCTGGCTGGTCGTGGGGGTTGGTAGACTCCGGGCGTGTTTTTCACTCTCGTCACGTCCCTGCTGGCAGAAGCTCCGAAGGCGGCCGCGATCAAAGCCAAGACGGCCACGCCAGACGCGGCGAGCGGTGTCTTCGAGGCGCTCGCGCCGTATCTGGGTCAGATCAGCTTCGGGGCGCTGGCGGGCTTTGCGACCGGGTACGCGCTGAAAAAGATTGGCCGAGTCGCCCTGGTGATTTTCGGACTGCTGTTCATCGCCGTGCAAGGACTGGCGTATTTCGGCGTGGTTCAGATTGACTGGCTCCGCATCCAGAATTATGCCGATCCCCTGCTGAAACGCGAATCGCTCGAGGGGTTCTTCAACGCCGTGGTGCGAATCCTGACCAACAACCTGCCGTTCGCGGGCGCGTTCATCCCAGGGTTTCTCCTGGGTTTGCGCTTCGGCTGAGCTAGCCTTGGGCTTCACAGCATCTCGAGACCTTTGCGGTGGACGGGTTTTAAGATTACGGGTTTTGGATTGATTTTGTTGTTGACGCGCTGGCTGGGCGCAGCGTGCTGCGCCCCTACCGAAGACCGTTCGACCCCTGCGTTCCATCTCGAGCGGTGGGTTCATCTGACAGAACGTCGTAACCGCTCGAGGGTTTTTGCTTTCCCCAAGACCAGCAGCACCTCGTACATACCGGGACTCTCCAAGCGTCCGGTGACGGCGGCACGCAAGGGTTGCATCACAGCGCCGAGCTTAACTTCTTTTGATTGTGCGAAATTTGTCAGTAATTGCTCGAGATGTTCTTTACCCCAGCCATCAATATCTTTATAGGTAATAGGCTCGAGTGTAAGTAGGTTGAAGGTGTCTACAGAATTTATAGGATTTGCTAATGTTTCCAAACTTGGCAAAAGTTGTTTTAGCAATTCCTTCCCCTCCTCGAGTTTCGCGGCTGCCTTGTCCTCCATGATGGGTTGCTCGAAGAAGTAGCGCGCCTTCTCTGGAAGCTCACTGAATACGTCGAAGCGCTCCCGCAAGACGTTGACCACGCTCGAGACGTAAGATTCATCGCTGAGATCGAAGCCCGCCCGCTCAAAGAAGGGTTGGACGCGGCTGACCAGATCGGGCAGGCTGAAAACCTCGCGGATGTATTTCCCGTTCAACCACTTCAGCTTCTCAAGGTCAAACACGGGGCCGGTCAGTCCGACGCGCTCCCAGGTGAAGTGCTCGATCAGGTCGGAGACGCTGAACATCTCGCGGCTCTCACCGTCCGGGTTGGCGGGCATGGAGAAGGCCATCATCCCGAGGTAATTCAGCAGCGCTTCTGGCGCGATGCCCAGCTCGCGGTAGTTGTCCACGCTGGTGGCGGATTTGCGCTTGGAGAGCTTCGTCTTGTCCGGGTTTCGCAGGAGCGGCGTGTGAAAGAACAGCGGTTTCTCCCAGCCGAAGGCCTCGATGATGAGCACGTGAATCGGCGTGCTGGTCAGCCACTCCTCGGCCCGGATGACGTGCGTCACGCCCATGTCGTGATCGTCGCACATCGCCGCCAGGTGATAGGTCGGCAGACCGTCGGCTTTCAGCAGCACCTTGTCGTCCAGCTCCGAAGCCTGGAACACGACCTCGCCGCGCAAACCGTCCAGAACAGTCACCTGGCCCTCCAAGGGAGCCTTCAAGCGAATCACGAACGCCTCGCCCGAGGCGGCTCGAGCCTCCGATTCAGCCGTGGCGAGGTCGCGGTCGCGGCGGTCGTAGCCGCGATACGAACTCTTGGCCGCCTCGGCGATTTTGCGCCGCGCCTCGAGTTCGGCGGGCGTGTCGAAGGCGCGATAGGCCGCGCCGCGCTCCAAGAGTTCCGCTGCGTACGCCCTATGCTTCGCGGCGCGTTCGGTCTGAATGTACGGTGCGCTCGGACCGCCCGTGATCGGACCCTCGTCCGGGGTGAGTCCGAGCCAGTCCAGCATTTCCAAAATGCGGCGTTGGCTGTCCGGGTTGAAACGGGCGCGATCTGTGTCCTCGATCCGCACGATGAACTTCCCGCCCTGTTGATGGGCGTAGACGTAATTGAAGAGCGCCTGGTACGCGGTGGCGACGTGCGGATCGCCCGTGGGACTGGGCGCGATACGGGTTTTCATGGGATGACCTCGAGAGATGGTAGTAGCTTGAGAACGGGCGGCACAGCACCGGATTCTACAAGCTGCCAGGTTCTCGGAACTCGAGGGGGCGCGACATGGGAAGAGAATAGCTTGCCGGGGCGGGTTCGGACATGCGCCAAATGGCGAAGCTCGAGCGGGTGATGCGAAGATTGATCGCTGGGCGCAGCTTGGTGATCCAGGAAATCGGTCAATTCGGGGCGGGACGACTCGAGGCGATGCCGCCGATCGTTTCCTCGAGCAGGCGCGATGCCCCGTGGCGGTGACGCCATTGACGGCGGACCTCGGCGCTGAGGCTCGGGTGCGCCCAGGCGATTGCGGCGTAGACCTTTGCGTCCATCAGCGCAATCGCGCCTGCTAAGCCCGCCTTGCTGGGCAGGGTGCGCAGCTTCTGAAAGTACCCGTCCGTCTGTGCCCGCAGCAGGTTCACGACGCGGCGCTGCTCGGCGGCACCGACCTCCATTTCCAGCGGTGCAGGCTGAAAGCGAATCTGAAACGCCTCGGCGTACTCGAGCGGCAACGGCTGAATCTGCTGCTTTTTGCTCAAAGTTTGCGGTGCGGGGCGCTTCTTGGAACGCGTGAAAGAGTCACTCTGCTCCGCCGCCAATACCCGCTCCAGCGCATACAAACGCCCACCCTCGAGATCGCCCCGACTTTCCGGTTCTTTGAGCAGGGCCGCGATCAACTTGTTCGTCCAGCCGCGTTTCAAGAGCGCGCTCCGGGTCAGACCGGGCGTCAGGCTAGTCGTAAGGCTCAAAGAGGGGTCGTCGGGCATCTCAGGTGGCTTCCAGGATGGGAGGGAACGAAATCTGGTACGGTCTCGGGTTTCAAGCTTGGGGGAGTGTATCAGACGGGCGTTCCGAATCGAGATCTGACTCGCGGTGGTCCGCTCGCCCTCTTTTCGTTCTAATCCGTCCCCTGCGCCTCGGGCAGGCGTTGACCCTCTGAACCGCTGCCTGAAACGCTCGAGCCTTCCGATACTTTTTGCGCCTTGCGTTCTAACTCGCGGTGCTTCAAGGCCTCCGCCAGGAAGTAACTGCCGATCACGGCGGTCACGGCAGCAATTTGCATCAGAATGCCCTCCCAGGTCGGGTGCGTCCCGAGCCACTGCGCGAACCAGTGAGGGAACTGAATCCCGAGCGGGTGAACCGGGAACCAGCCGACGATTTGCAGGATGTGAACCGTGTTCCCGACCATCACGCCCAGAACCAGCACGATCATGGCTCCGGTGGCGATCAGCATTTTCTTGTGCGGCAGTTTGGTCTGCATCACGAAAACCGCGACGCCGACCAGTGCGACCAATCCCAACGCCACGAGTGCGCCCAGGGTCACGGGAGCCGCACCGCTCTGCAAAATCAGGCTTTGCAAGAACAGCCCGGTCTCGAAGCCCTCGCGGTAAATCGCGGTGAAGCCCAGCACGAACAGCCCCAGCAGCATCTTCGTGGCGGCCCCTCCCATGAGGCCGTGCTTCTGCTTGTGGAACCCCGCCAGGCGGTCGTTCCAGTAAACATTGTGAAAGAACCAGTTCATGATGACCAGCAACACCGCCACGGCGACGACACTGACGACCGCCTCGAGTTTCTCACCGAAAACCGCGAAGGCGTTGACGATGCCGCGCATGACCATGAAAGTGGCGACGCTAGCGACAAAAGCGGCCGCCGAACCCAGCCAGAGCGGGCGGCGCAGGTGCAGCACCTCTTTGCGTTTCAGGCTTCCCAGCAGCGCCGCCAGGATCAGCACGGCTTCCAGGCCCTCGCGGAAGACGATAATCAGCGCGTTCGTGAACACGACTGCTGGCGAGGCGTCCGTGCCGACAATCGCGCTGGCTTCCTTCAACCGGGCTTCCAGCGCCAGCCGGGAGCTTCTGAACTCCGCCGCGCTCGCCCGTTCGGAGATCAGTTTGGCAAACCCTTTTGGCTCGGGATTGAACCAAAAGATTGCCTCGATCTCGAGCGCCAGGGCGGGCTGGAAGACTTTCAGTCGGGCTTCGGGACCGCTTTCCAGGAGGCCGTACGCGTCTATCCGGGCTTGCTCCGCGAGGGCGTAATCGGATTGTGCCACGGCGTTCTCGGCGGCTTTCAACTGCTGGCGGATCACGTTCAAATCGCCCGCTGGGTCGGCGCGTCGCCAGTCGGTCGGGATTAACCCCTCGAGCGTGGCGTTCAACGCCTCGAACTGGTGTTGTACCTGATTGGCTGTCGGCGGGTTTCGCTTCAACCCGGCCGCGGTCAGGCTGGTCTCTAACGCGGCGAAGCCCTGTTTGGCACGCTTGACCTGCCCCGCGTCCAGTTTTACCAGCAGCGGCTCGAGGTCGCTAAAACTGCTGAAGGCGTTGTTGCGAAAGGTCTTGGCTTCGGTGATTTCCAGGTCTTTGACGATATTGACCTGGCCCGCCTCGCCCTTGGCGGCTCTGGCGTACTCGATGGGAACCAGACCGAGGAACCGGAACGTCTGCGCGGCCCGCTTGGCGCGTTCCCTGGGCGAGAGCGGCGCGGCCCGAAAGCCTTCCAGAACCCCTCGTGCCGCTTTCAAGGTGGCGGGGTTCGGCGCGGTCTCGAGCGCCAAGAAAGCGGCGTTGGCCACGCCCAGTTTCTGCGCCGGGTAGGTGCCTGCCAGAATCCTGAAATAGCCTCTGGCGAGTGCGGCTTGCTCGGCGCTGACGGTTTTGAAGCCCTGACCGAGCGCCGTCTCTAACTCGTGCAGCGCATCGTTCAGGCGACTTTGATAGGCGTCCAGACCGTCGGCGCGAACGGCGATCAGGGCATCGCTAACCGAGATCTTCCCGGCGCTCAGGTCTTGTACCGCCAGGGTCGCATCGGTTTCAGGGGTGGTGAAGCGCGTCGCGCTGCGGTACTCGCGCAACTCGAGCCATTGGACGGCGCTCCGGGTATCGCCGCGTGCGACGGCGGCGATCAGCTTGTCGTAGGCAGCTCGCAGCAGGTCCGTCCAGAGACGCGCTCTGGCTGTGGCGAAGGCGGGTTCGTCGCGCTTGGCCAGAGCGGTTTGCAGGTTGGTGAAACCAACCGTTCCCAGGTCCGTCAAATCCGCCCGGTAGGCGGCCTGCGCCTGAGCGACCAGGGCGGCCGCGTTTTGAGGGTCGAAGCTCAGCTCGAGTTGCGCCTCCACCAGACTCGAGCGTACCGTTTCGGCGCTGGTCGCTGGACTGGTAGTTGCGGAATCACTGTTCGCGGGGCTGGCCAGGGTGATTTGCAGCGTCACCGCCGAGAGCAGCGCGAGGACGGTCACGAATTTCATCACTGTCCGACCTTCACGCCGACCAGCGCGGCCGCCTGCGAGATCCTGCCGGTGATGTTCGTGGCGCGGTTGTCGCCCTCGCGGAAAATCATCGCGGCCTGCTCCGGGGTGAAGGCGCGCTTGTGTTCTTGCAGGACTAATCGCTGCGCCCAAACTCGCAAGGCCTCGAGGTCAGCGCTGATCTGTCCGTCCAGAGCGCTGTTTTTGGCTTTGACCTTGCCCGCCACACTCTTGTAAAGCTGTTGCCAGGAGCCGATGTTCCCGACCAGATCGCTCAGGCTCGAGATCACCACGAAGTCGCGCCTCGTGCTTTTCGCGCCGACCACGAAGCGGCTGTTCTTCCAGCGTTCCAGGAACACGGGACCAACCGTGGGGACGTTGGCGACCATCGCGCCAAAGACATCGTCCAAGCTGGGCTGCCAGGTTTTCGCGGCGGCGATCAACCGGGCTGTTTCACCGTCCATCAGGTCGGCCGCCGCTTTCAGAACGTTGGCGTCCGGCAGGTGATCGCCGAAACCGATGCCGCCCCCGTCCACGTCAAATTTGACCCGGCTCGAGAAGGCCGCGAAGGTTCCCCAGAGGGCGCTCTCGTTGATGCCGAACAGGTTGCCCGGTTTTTCCAGCGTCTCGCCGTTCGGGAGTTTCAGATCGAACGGCACGATGGCGTCGCCGCCCTCGGCTTTGGATGCCCCCGCGTCCAGAATGACATCGAACTCCGCCAGACTTTCGACGCCCGCCACGATACCTTCGACGCTCTCGTAGACCGGGCTGGCCTTCGTCCAACCGGCCCGGGCCTGAGTCAAAGCGGTTCTCACGGGCGTACCGCTCTGACGCAGTTTGGGGTAATCGAAGCTGCTCGCTTTTGCCAGATCGTAGTAACGCTGGGCGGCCAGCTTCAGGGTGCTCGTACCACTTCTCTGAAGCTTGAGCCGTGCCAACAGGTAGGTTTTGACGCTACTGAGATTGGTGTCTTGGGCGCTGGCGGTCAAGCTCAAGGCGAGGCCGACGGTAGCGATGGTGCTGGTCAAGCGGAGGGTGTTGTTCACAGGAACTCCTGGGGGATTTAAAAATGACGGATTAACAGAATGAATCCGACTGGTTTACTCGGGATTAAACTTAACGCCTGTATCCGCCAAGCGTCAAGAAGGAGAAACGTCCCTGACGCACCGAATGCGAATCATTCTCAATAAGCGCTGAGAATCTGGGCAACTCCCGACAGATCTCGGAGTACCTGCCTCAACAGACACCTCGAGATAAATCCGCTCGAGCCTGCCAGTCGTTTCGTCTCTCCCTAACCCTTGACATGACTTTCTCGAGAACTGTTTTCTGGGATGTCTCGAGCAATAACGTAGGTGGCCAGGCGAACCGCGGTTCGCCCCTACGAGATGCGTGGGACGGACGCGGTGTTCTCAAAGGTGGCCGGGTTTGCCGTGGCAAACCCCTACGAGGGGCACGGGTCTCGAGCGCAAAATTATCGTCTTACAATAAGGTCCCGTCGTGCTTCCCGGCAACCTCGAGCACGGGGCGGGGAGTCACCTGTCACCTGACTTTAGAATCGCATTTTGCTACAGTGCTGCGTATGACGAGTCCGCTGGAAACCAGCTTGCGAGCGCTGCAACCCCTCGGGTTGGGTGTGGACGCGAGTCTCGAGACCACGGGGCTGACCCTCGCGCCGGACGTGTTCAACCCGCGTGGGCTGGACGCGAATCTCGAGCGGTTGAGCGCGGAGTTGGACTCGAGCGATCCGAATGTGCTGGTGGCCGCGCTTTTGGGGGCGTACGTGTTTTTGCCGGTGGCGGTCGCGTTGGGGTTGTATTTGAAGGAGAACCGCGTGCCGGAAATGGAATTCTGGGGCGTCGCGGTGGAACTGCCGCCGCTCTCCAACACTCGAGGCCACGGTGGCGGCAGGCTCGGGTTATCTAAGAGCCGCTTTTACTGCCTGCCCGACGATGCGGACGCCGCCCATTTGAGCGTTAGAGTCGTGAAAGACCGCAACGCCTTGCGCCAAAAGCTGACGGAAAGCCTGGAGGCCCATTTCAAACCGATTGTCACGGCCTTGCAAACCCGGAGCAGTCTCAGGGCGCAGACGCTCTGGGCGATCATCGCGGATGCGCTCGTCGCCACGGCGCTGCGCGTCGGCTCGAGGTTGCAACTCGCGGACGCCGCCCTGGAAGCAGAGCGGCTCGTGTTAGGAGCGCCGTTCCGGGGTCGGACGGGCGTCATGACCTTGCACCGGGCCGGACAGGATCATCACTTCCTGGAACGCGGTGCCTGCTGTCTGCGCTATCGCTTGCCGGGGGCGGTGCGGTGCCTGACCTGTCCGCTGACCACAAGGGACAAGCGCGTGGCGCAACTTTACGCCTCATTGGAAGGGCGATCCATCGGGGCGCTCCGGTAGCTCACTGTGACGCCCGCGCAGGAAAAATTGACTCGAGCCAGAACCTGGGTGTCCACGCGCCTGCCCTTCTTCGCGGTGTTGGCGCTGCACCTGCCAGACCGCGAGGCGTGCGTCGAAGCTGCCGCCACCGACGGTCAGGCGCTGTTGTACAACCCGGAGTACATCGCTGACTTATCTGACAATCAGACCAGGGGCTTGCTGCTTCATCTAGTGCTGCACGCCGCGTTCGGTCACACCTGGCGGCGCGGCGGGCGCGACCTGGGACGCTGGGAGCGCGCCGCTGACATCGTGGTCAACGGTGTGTTGCGGAAACTCTTCGGGCTGGCGCTGCCGCCCGGCGCGGAGACGATCGCACCGGCCCTGGAGGACCGTTCGGTCGAAGAGGTCTACGACGCGCTACCGCCCGATCTCGAGCCGCCAGCCGTTGTTGGGGGCACGGGCGAGAACCCGTCTTCAAACAGCGACTCGAGCGGTCAGGTGGAGCGCTGGAAGGACGCGTTGAAGGCTGCCGTCGCCACGGGCGACGCGCCGGGGAACCTGGAACGACATTTTCCCAGCGCCACCTCGAGCGTTTCTTGGAGCCGCGTTTTGGAGCGCTATTTGACGCGAGCGCAGCACGATTACGCCTGGCAGCGCCCGGATCGCCGGATGATGGCGCACGACCTGATCTACCCGTCGCTGGCAGGCGAGGGTGTGCGGCTGGCGGTGGTCGTGGACACCTCGGGCAGCGTCAGCCCCGAGCTGATCGGCGCGTTTCTAGCGGAGTGCCGCGCGATTCGTCGGACGCACCCGAACGTGACGGGATTGGTGATCTACGCCGATGCCGCCGTGAGCGCGGTTCACGATCTCATGGGAAGCCCGCCGCCCGCTGTCATCGGTGGTGGCGGCACCTCGTTCGCCCCCGCCTTGCGCGAACTCGAGCGGCGGCGCTTTCAACCGGACGCGCTGGTCTACCTGACCGACGGCGACGCCGAGTTCCCGCCGAAGCCGCTCTATCCGGTCGTTTGGGTGCTGCCCGCCAGCTCGAGCGTCACGCCACCGTGGGGCGAAACGGTGCGCCTGAAATAATTTTAGGCTTTAGAACTGGCCGCCTGCCGCACAGATGGTTCTATGGGCGAGGTTTGCCTCGCCCGGACAAGGCGATCACGCCACGTCTCTCCTTCAGCTTACGGCTCAGTTCTCAGCCAGCACAATGATCTTGTCCTCTGGCGCGAACCGCATGGACTCGCCCTTCTTCGGGTTGACCCGCACGCCGTACCCCTTGCCGCTGTCTCGAGCCTCGGCGTTGACGCGATACCCGATGGCCGTCTCGCCGCGCCGTCGGGCGGCTTCCAGCACGGTGTAAAAGTTTGCGGCTTGACCGGGTTTGATGTACAGCTCGGCTGGGCGCAGGTAGATTTCGGAACCCTCGCTCGAGAACAGAAATGCGAAGACATCGGCGAGCTGCTTGTTCTCGCTGATCTGTGACAGCATCAGGCTGATGAGCTTGTCGCTGACGATGAAATCGTCGGCTCGAGTCACCTCGGCCAGTTCGCGGTTGCGGTTGTCCAGCATCTCGCTGACGACGTTCAGGTCCTTACCTTGACGATCCGCCATTTCGCGCAGGTGCAGCAAGGTGATGAGCGTTTTAGCGTCGGCCTGCTGCGGGGCCAGGCTTTCCTTGTAGGCCAGCACGATGATGTGATCGTAGCTGTGCGGCTTCAAGCTCTCCAAGACCCCTCGCGCAGTCGTGTCACCGCGTTGAAACGTCAGGTTGAGCTTGTCCAGGCTTGGAAGCTCCAGCGCGTCCACGTCCGCGACCACGGTCACGCTCGAGCCAGCCGCGACGTACTCGCCGAGTTCGTGCAGCATCGTGGTCAACTGATTGTTCCAGCCCAGCACCAGCGTTCGCTCCGGGGTGTTCTCAAAGGCGCGTGATTCTGCGATTGCGCTGATGTCGAAGCCTCCGGGTGCGGCCAGGCGGATCGTGCTGTCGTCCTCGGCGATCACAATGAGCTGATCGCCCGCCGCCAAGATCAGGTTTGCGTCCGGGTTCAGGTGAACCGCGCCCCCCGTGACGAGTCCCATGACGCAGGAGTCGGAGAAGGCCATTTGCGACTCGAAATAGGTTTTTCCGGTCAGTGTCGGTTGTTCAGTGAAGTAGATCTCGTCGCCGCCGAAATCCAGCAGCTCGGTGTACACGACGCTCAGCCCATTCTGACGGCAAGTTTGGACGGTGATGCGGCTGATCAGTTCTCCCGCCAAAACCCAGTGCGCCTCGTCGCGCCCGACCAGCCTGGCCGCCTCGAGATTGCTGGGTTTCTCAATCTCAGCGACGATGTGATACGGCCCAGTCTTGCGGCGCGGGTTGTTGGTGAGCGCCAGTGTGGTTTTGATGACGACCGAATCCGGGTCGTCGCTGTCGGTCGGGGCCAGCACGATGATGCTTCGGGCGGTGTGCGGGTTGCTGATCTCCAAATCCGTCAAGTCCATCGGATCGCCGCTGCGACAGATGATCCGGGTCTTGCCCGCATTGCTGATTTTGGAACGCAATTCGTCTTCCATCTCGACCTTGTCGCGGTTCGCCAGCACCACGATCGCGGCGGACCGTCGGGATTGGTTGGCCTCACAGATTTCGGTGATGATCGGGAAGACCTGTGGGCTCCAGCCCAGAATCAGCGTGTGGTCGGCTTCCAAGACCTTGGAGCGGCCCTTACGAAGTTCGTCCACCTTGGAATCGAAAGCCGAGGAAATGATTCCGATCAGGCTGGCGACGATGATGACGCCGCCAATCGTCACGATCAGCATGGCCGCCCGGAAGCCCCAGCCCTCGTCGCCGCCCATCGTGCCGCTGTCCAAGGTGCGCATCAGGTTGCCCCAGAGCACCTCGAAAAAGCCTGGCGGTGTCGCCCCATCCTCGAGCGGCGGGAAGAGTTGAAAGAGTTGTACGACCAACGCAACGATGGCGATGAAGATCAGGCTGACCAGTCCTAGCAGCCCCATCAGCGCAATCGGACCTCTGGACATCACATTGTCGAACCAATAGCGGAACCGCTCCTGCAAGCTGATCGTTGTCATAGACCTCTCCCCATTCGTGACGCTCGTCGCAATTATATCGGCATCGCCGGGTGACTCGAGTCGCCTGTGTTCAAAGGGCGCTCTGTCAGGGCGCGGTTGCCGCTGGAACCCTTAAAAATGCTGATACCGATGCGAGGGCGATCTCGTGCTCTCAAAGTCAGCCTCAGATTGACTTTGAGATTCAACCTAAGATTTACGATGCGCTGACCGCCCGCCAAAGCCAGCCCTCGAGTCGAACATTCCTGGACTGCACCCTGGAACTTTCGGCGCTCCGGTTGCGTATGATGTGGGCAACGGAGGTCATCTTGATTCAGGTATCGCTCACACCGCACCGCAACTATCTGCGCGCTAGCCCGGAGGGCAGCACGGAGACGCAGAAACTCTTCTTGTTGGCGCAACTGACACCCCAGGTCACCACCAGGGCGGCGCTCGGGTTGACGTTTGTGGTGGACACCTCGGGCAGTATGCGCGAGAAGGTTTCTGGCGGCAAGACCAAATTGGAACTCTTGATTAACGCCCTCGGGAACGTGCTGAACAGCCCGAACATCAGTGCGGCCGATCAATTATCCATCGTGCAATTTGACGACGACGCCAGCACCGTGACCGCGCCGACCAACAACCGCCCCGCCTTGCAGAGCGGCGTCGAAGCCCTGCGGAAGCACTCCGGTGGCACGATGATGGGCTTGGGGATGCTCGAGGCGCTCGGCAACGTGCCGACGGGTAACGTCAACCGCAAGGTGATGTTGCTGACCGACGGCGCGACTTTCGACGAGGACGCTTGCCGCGCTGTCACCAACACATACATCGCGCAAAATATTTCGGTCACCGCGATCGGCGTCGGTGACGAGTTCAACGAGGACCTGATGGGCGAGATCGCGGATCGCACCGGGGGCCGCGTGATTCACGTCGTCGCGCAGAACGCCCAGCCGCCCGCGAGCGTCAGCGCCAACGACCTTCCGGCCGTGCTGAGCGAGGAGTTCAAACGCGCCGCCTCTGAGGTCATCACCAATCTTGAGCTGACCGTGCGCGGCGTCAAGGGTGTGACGCTGGACCGCGTGACCCGCGTTTACCCGTTTCTGGCCGAAGCCGATCTGGTCCCATTTCAGGGCGGCGCTCGAGCCAAGGCGGGCAGCTTGGAAGCCAAGGATCAGACGGCCTTCCTGTTGGAGATCACCCTGCCGCCGCGCCCACCGGCACGGGTTCGCATCGCGCAGATCGGGTTGACCTTCGATGCCCCCGGCGAGGGAACTCGAGGTGAGATTCCACCGATAGATGTCGTCGTGGAGTTCACCTTTGACGAGGCCGCGACTGCCAGCGTCAACCCGACGGTCATGGGCTACGTGCAGCAGCGCAACTTGGAATCCCTGGTGAAGCAGGCGGCTCAGGAGGCGCAGTCCAACCCGCAGGCGGCTGCCAAGACGATTGAAATTGCCAGGGCCATGACGGTCAAGCTGGGTAACGCCGCGATGACCCAGGTGTTGGACCAGGCCAGCTCGGAGTTGCAGAGCGGCAAGGGGATCAGCGCGGGCACGGCCAAAACAATCAAGATGGGTGCGAAAACGCAGACGATCAAGGTCGGTGGCCCGCAAGCCAACGACGCCTCGGGCGGCTTACCCTCCGACGAGGAGATTCGTAAGCTCACCGGGGCCTGAATTTCTCGCACGCAATCTTAGCGAAACCTTTACCTAACAGACGTTAAAATCCTGAAGATTCCAGACCCTACTCTCGCCGTATGGCGAAACCACAAGGAGACCCATGATCGTTTGTCACGTGTGCGGCACAGAGAACCCGGATGGCGCGAAGTTCTGCGAGGGTTGCGGCGTCGAATTGCAGGCGGACGGATCGGCTATGACCACTCCGGCTGCCTCCCCAGCCGTGACCCCGCCGGTTGCCGCAGCAACCATGCCGCCCGTGCAGGTGACTCCGCCGCTCGAGGCGACGAGCCTGCCCGTCGAAGAGCCACCGCTCGAGGTGGACGAACCGATTGTTCCGAACGACCCGCCTGCCGTTGCCTCGAGTGCCACTGATCTAACGATGAGCGCTCCGGTGGCGACCGATCCGGCGGCCGTGGAACCCGATCTGAAAGCCACGATGCCGGACACGCCGAGCGCACCGATGCAGACCCCGCCAACCGTGGTTGCAGCCGGGGAGAGCAAGCCGAAGGTGGCGCGCCTGATCCCGCGCCACGCCGGAGCCACGGCCGGGGAAACCTACACGCTGAGCGGTGAACACATGGTGGTCGGGCGTTTCGACCCGAGCGCCGGACCGGTGGACATTGACCTGGCCGGGCAACAGGGCGAGGGTTACATCTCGAGGCGACACGCGGAGCTGTACTTGCAGGACGGAGCGTGGTTCGTGCGCGACCTGGGCAGCACCAACGGCGTCTACGTCAAGAAGGCCGGGCAGGGACAGTACAGCCCGCGCATCATCGAACCGGCCGCGTTGGGCGACGGTGACGAACTGGCGTTTGGCAACGTCAAGTTCCTGTTCCTGTACTCGAGTGAGGCTTGACTTGAACGGTTCTGAGCGGCGCACGGGGGCGAGACGCGGTGAGTGAGCGCTCGAAGGCTCAGTCCGTCCCGTCCGCCGAGGCGGAGGTCGTTCCGGCCGCGCCCGATCCGGTTGCGGCGGCCCTGCCAGCAGCAGAGGTGCTGCGGGCGGAAGCTACCCCCTCGAGCTTGAACGACGCGGGCGTGGCGCTCTCGGAAACCCTCAAAACTGCGCCGGATAGGGCTGAGCCAACGGCTGAAGTTGTGCCGGATGCCACTGCGACAAACCCGCCTGGATTGAACCAAACTGTAGAAAGCCAGGCAGCCTCTAGCCAAGTAGCCCCCAGCCAAGCAGCCCCGAGCGAGGCGGTTCCCGTGCCCGTGGAATCGGCGGCACTCGCCCACCCGGACGGGCAGCCCTCCGCACCTGGCGACAGTTCAAACGACGATGGCTCGAGCCAGCCTGAAGACAGAACCTCCAAAGACGGCTTCCAGAGATAACGCTTCCAGAGATAACGCTTCCAGAGATAACGCTTCCAGAGATAACGACCCGTTCGACACGATGGAACTCGATGATGGCGTTTACATCCCCGAGGACGAGGCGATGCCAGTCAAACCGATGCCAGTCAAACCGGTCGCGCCCTCGGAGCCGGACGTGCCGCCGATCCTGAAATCCACCGGCGTCGAGGATCACGCGGTAACGGAAGAGGGCTTCCTCGAGGAGCAGACCGAAACGGCTGAGTTTAGTGGTGAAACGGTTCACCTCGAGCGGGGTGCGTACAACGTGACCGGCTACGACGCGGTCGGCCGCAAGCTGGCGTGCGCCCCGGATGGCACGGAGGTCGTGATCGCCTCGTACCAGGGCGGCGCGGCCGTGACCAGGGCGCTCTACCCGCATCCGATGCTGCCGCCGCTTCTGGATGCCGGAGAGGACAAGGAGCGCACGCTGATCGCGCATCCCAAAATCAGTGGCCCCAGCTTGGAGGACGCGTTCAAAACCCACGACCTGACGGCCGCCGTGCGAGTCGTGCTGGACTTGGCGCGTTTCAACCGCTATCTCTCGGCTCGAGGTTTCGCGCTGACCGGTTTGGAACCTCGAGAGGTGCTGCTGCACCCGACGCGCCTGTCGCGCCTGCCGAGCGTGCGCCGGATCGGGGACACGCCGGGCGCTCAGGCCCCGCGCTACGGTGCGCCGGAACGGGCGGCCGGGCAAACTGTGACCGGCCTAGAAGGCGTTTACACGCTCGGAGCTATGCTCTATCACGCGCTCGAGGGGCGCGCACTTTCAGAGGGCGAACTGCCCGCCAGCTTCCCAGAGCTGCCGGGTGTGCCGCAGGCGCTGACCGCGATGCTGGCTCCGCCCTCGCAACGCGCCAACCCGCAGGAGGCGCTGGAACTTCTGACCAAGCTCGAGGGAGCGCTCTCCAAGCGTTACCGCTGGCGGGTCGGGTACAGCAGCACGGTCGGGATCAACGCGGACCGCACGACCAACGAGGACTCTTGCGGCGTGTTGCAACGAAACGCTCAAGGCGACGGCGGCGTGGAGTCCACGCTCGTCGCCTGTGTTGCCGACGGGATGGGCGGCATGGCCAAGGGCGAGGATGCCAGTCAGGCGGCCGTGCGCGGCTTCCTGGATTACGACCTGCACGAGATCAGCCAATCAGCCGCCGTGGACGCGACCCAGCAGGCCAACGCCAGGGTGATTGATGCCCTGGAAGGGAAGAGCGGCGGTTGCACCTTCACCGGCGTGATCGCCGAGGGCGACCGCGTAGTGCTGGCCCACGTCGGCGATACGAGGGCGTACCTAGCCTCCGACCGTCTGGTGCAGCAACTCACTGAAGATCACAGTATGGTCATGATGCTTGTCAAAATGGGCGTGATCGCGCCGGAGGCGGCCCACAATCACCCGGACAGCAACAAGGTTATGCGCGCCTTGGGCAGTAACCGCGTGCTGCCCCCGGATTACGTGGACACCGTGGAAATCACCGTCCAGCCCAATTCTAAACTGGTCATCATGAGTGATGGCGTCTGGGGTCCGATTCTGCCCGCCGATTTGGAAGCGATGCTGCTGGCGGATCAGTCCCCGCAGGACATGTCGGACGCGCTGGTGCGGGCGGCGTTGAAAGCCGGTTCGGGCGACAACGCCACGGCTATGGTGCTGATCTACGAGGAGCGCGAGGCGCTGTGATGGTAGCTCCCGAACGGCCAGAAGCCACGGCTACTCGAGCTGCTGCGATTCGGGCTGCGATTCTTCCAACCACTGTGACTCGAGGGCTAGCCAGCCTGACCTCGCGCGGGTCAAAATGGCGGGCTGCGAGGCTGGGGTCGCCCTTTCAGCCTAAGGTGTTCTCTCAGCTCAGAAAGTTTTTTCGATGATTGTCTGCCCGTACTGCGCCACCGTGAACGACGACAACGCCAAGGTTTGTAAGACCTGCGGGGCCTCCCTGGATGCCGCGCAGTACCCGACGGCCCTGCGCGCCGGAACCACGCTGCAATCTGGGAAATACAAAATAGAGAAGGTTCTCGGGCAGGGGGGCTTCGGCATTACCTACAAGGCGCAGAGCACGGCCCTCGGGATTCCGGTCGTGGTGAAGGAATACCATCCCTCCGGCAGCAGTCGCGTCGGCTCGAGTGTGCGCCCGCCCGCGACGCTCTCGCAGCAGGACTTCGTGGAGGCGCGGGCCAAATTTGCCGACGAGGCGAAACTCGTGGCGCAACTGACCTACGCCAACCCGAACCCGCACATCGTGCGCGTCTTCGATGTTTTCAGCGAGAACGACTCCGAGTATTACGCGATGGAATTTCTGGAAGGAAAGTCCTTGCAATCTTTGGTCGAAAAGGGCGGTCCGCTGTCTGAAACCCAAGTCCTCGAGATCGCCCGTCAGATCACCAGCGCCTTGGACCTCGTTCACGGGGCGGGCTTGCTGCACCGCGATATCAAGCCCGACAACATCATGATGGTGGCTCGAGGGGCGGTGCTGATTGACTTTGGCAGCGCCCGCGCGATGAGCAACGTCGCGGGCGCGAAGCAGAGCATCATCATCACGCCGGGCTACGCGCCCCTGGAGCAGTACGCCAGCAACGCCCGGCGAGGACCGTTCACGGATATTTACGCGTTTGCGGGCACGCTGATGTTTGCTCTCACCGGGAAGGAACCCGTCCCGGCGACCGACCGCGCCAGCGGCGCGAAGCAGCCGACCACCCGCGAACAGAACCCGAACGTCAGTAAAACCTTCAGTGACGTGCTGGACCGCGCCATGCGGATGCGCGTGGACGAGCGCCCGCAAACTGTGGATGAGTTCAAAAAGCTTTTAGAAGGCGCGATGGGCAAGGGCGGCAAGCCCACCCCGGTGCCGAGAACGCAAACCGTTCAACCGCCCAATCCCCAGCCGGTCACGCCGCCCCCGCCGGTCAAACCGGTGAACACCAATCCCGGTGCGCAGATCTTCCAGACGACTCCCGGCCCGAACCCACCTCGAGGGGCGGGGAATCAGGGCGCTCAGGTGGCGCAGTCACCTCAACCGGGTGCGACGCCCGCCAAGCCCGGCGCGGATTACCTGTGGATTCTCTACCTGGTCTGCGGGGCGCTGATCGTACTCGGTCAATTCGGGGTGATGCCACCGTCCACATCGGTCTTCGGGTTTTATGGCGCGGTGCTGTTGACGGCCTACATCGGTTTGCAGTGGTTGATCGGCACGTGGCTCGGTCGGGCCGTGCTGCTGGCTGCGGTGGCGCTGTTCGCGGCGCAGTATTTCAAGGTGATAGACGTGCTGTCAATCTTCAACCGCTGAGGCATGGTTGTAAAGTCTAAAACCGTTCACAACCTCGCCTGCGTCGTTGAGAGGTGCAAACGGATACAATTTAACTGTAATAGCCTTCTATTTTTTTCACTGCCCGATTCACCGAAGATGGATCACAGTTGGGAAGACCAGGGGAGACTTGTCAATGACGTTGCGCTCGAGGCTGGCACTGCTGTACGGATTGCTCTCGAGCCTGGCGATCGGCGTTGCCCTGCTGCTGGCGTACGGCTTCTACGAGCGGGCCGCGTACCGCAACACCGACGGCGTGCTGATGGCCTTCGCGCAGATCGCACGAGCTGGAATCGTGGAGGGCGATTCGCCCAATCCACTGAACTTTGTACCAAACAACATTCCGATCGCCCTGCGCCAACTACGCCCGGACGGAAGTCAAGAAACCCGGTTTCCAGCTCGAGTCCCAGCCCCACCTTTCCCGGTGACGCTTGGGATGGGGGTCGCGGCCCACGCGCCGTGGGTCAACTTGCTGCCACTGGTCTCGAATACACCGCAGAACTTTCTTGGCTACGGACTGGAACGGTATCAGGGGATGCGTTGGCGCACCTACAATCAGAAGCTGCCCAATGGGACCGTCTTGCAGGCCGCGCTGCCGCTCGGCGGTCTGGATACCGCGATCGGGCGCATCAGAGGCAACTACGCGCTTTACGGGGCGATGGGTGTCTTGCTCGTCGCCATCGCCGGTTTCGCTCTGAGCGGCCCCGCGCTGCGCCCGGTGGCGCGACTGACCCAGTTTGCGCAGGATGTGGCTCGCACCCGCGACCCGCAGTTTCGGCTGCCGCGCACCGAGGGGCGCGACGAACTCGGACGGCTCGGGGCGACCTTCAACGCCATGCTGGCCAGTCTCGAGGTGGCGTCCGAATCGCGCGAAGAGGCACTGCGCCGCGAGCACGAGGCGAGGCTCAACGCAGAAGCTGCCGCCGACGCGCTCTCCATCAGTGAGGCGCGCTTGCGCGAACTCAACGAGGCGCAGCGCCGCTTTGTGGGTGATGCCGCCCACGAATTGCGCGCTCCCTTGACGAGCATTCGCGGCAACCTAGAACTGGTGCGGCGCTACCCGAACATGTCCGACACCGAGCGTTTGGAAGCGATCAGCGACGCGCACCGCGAGGCGGAACGGATGAGTCGGCTGATCGCGGACCTGCTAGCTGCCGCTCGAGGTGAGGCGAGCCAGAACTTCGTCGTCGAGGGCGTGCGCTTGGATGCGGTACTGACTGAGGCCTGGCGAGCCGCCCGCAGCCTCTCCGAACGCCGCCGTTTCGACCTGGGCCACCTCGAGCCTGCACGGGTCAACGGCGACCCAGACGCGTTGAAGCAACTCGCTCTGACGCTTCTGGAAAACGCCGTGAAGTACACCCCGGACGATGGCACGGTCAATCTATCGCTCAAAGTCGTGGATGGCTCAGCAGAGATGCGCGTGTCCGACACGGGACCCGGCATCGCTCAGGAAGACCTGGAACGCGTCTTCGACCGTTTCTACCGCACCGACCGCGCTCGCTCGAGACTGAACGGACCCGGCGGCACGGGCCTGGGATTGACGATTGCCAAATCCATCGCCACGCGGCACGGTGGCTCGGTCCACTTGGAAAGCACGCTCGGCGCGGGAACCACAGCCGTGGTCCGACTGCCACTGGCTCGAGACCGATGACGGGAAGGTACTCAACTCGAGCCTCACAGTTGTTTCGCCACTCCCGGTGCCGATTGCGCGCACGGGCGTGACGGGAGAGGGAGACAGCCCCGTTCAATCCGGAGGCGACTGTGGATACGTCATCAGAAACGCCCCGAGCGCCCGCATGTGCGCCTCTATCTCCGCGACCGCGATTCGTTCCCGCGTCGTGTGGGCCAATGTCTCATCGCCGGGTCCGAACCCGGCGGTCGGAATGCCGTGCGCGTGACTGAAGCGTCCGTCGGTCGCAAAGCGCCAGATGCCCGGCTCCAGGGTGTCTGGGATCGTCCGCATCACGGTTGCCTGGAGCGCCGCCACGAGTGGATGCGCTGGCTCGATCACGAAGCCGGGGTGCTTGATGCCCTCAGGACCGCTCTGCCAGTCGTCAAAGCTGACAAAACTGGCAGCGATACCGTCCAGCAGCGTCTCGAGGGTGCGCTTCACGTCCGCACCGGTTTCCGTCGTGGTGCGCCAATCCAACGTCAGCTCAATCCGGTTTGGAGTCAGGTTGTCGCTCTTGGTGTCCGCCTCAATCACTGTTGGGGTCAGCGTGGACGCCCCTAGAATTGGGTGCTGCGCGGGTTGGAAGCCTTCGAGCCGAGTCAGGAATTTTGCCAGCCCAAAATGCGGGTTCTCCGATTTCAAGCCCAGGCTGGCGTGATGCGCTCGCCCGTAAAACGAGACCCTGCAACGGCAAATCCCGCGATGCCCGAGCATCACGCGGTTGGAACTCGGCTCACCGACCAGGCACGCGGCAGCCTCGAAAGCTCCCAGCGGCGTCTCGAGCGGCAGGTGGTCCATCATGAACGCCATGCCCTCGCCGCCGATCTCTTCCATCACCGGCATGGCAACCAGCACGTCGCGCCTCGGGCGTTCCCCGTGAGCCAACATGCCCGCCAGCGTGTAAATCTGCGCCGCGAGCGGTCCCTTGATGTCCACCGCGCCGCGCCCGTAAACAAACCCATCCTCCAACACGCCCGCGAACGGCTCGTGCGCCCAGAGCGACAGGTCACCCACGTCAATGTGATCCAGGTGCGTCACCAGCATCAGACCCGCGCCCGCCTCGCGCCCCTTGACCAGCCCGAGCGCGTTGCCACGCCCGTCCTGCCAGGCGGCATCGAACCCCAAAGCCGTCATCTCGGCCACGACTCGAGCCGCGAGTGCGCCCTCAGCTCCGCTCCGAGACTCGAGTCGAATAATTTCCCGTAAAAATCCGATCACATCATTCATCGCCATGCCTCCGGGCTGGGTCGGCGGCGCGGGTTCAAGAACCATTCCAGGACCGCCGGGAAGCGCTTACGCCACATCGGTTCCGAGTGGTTCGCACCTTCCTGTTCCAAGTACACCAGGTCGTAACAGCCCTGGGCCGCCAAGAGGTCGCGCATCCGTCGCACGTCGCTCGCGTACGCCCGGCTGTCGCGGCTGCCGCCGCCCTCCTGCGAGCCGCAGTCCAGGTAGACCCGCAAGTCCGGCGCGATATGGCTCTGCACGTACTTGAACATGTTGCCGCGCCCAACCCAAAAGGCCGGGCTGAGACAGCCCGCGAAACCGAAGACATCAGGCGCTTCCAGGGCGCACCACAACGAGATCAGACCACCCATGCTCGAGCCGCACAGCCCCGTATGGCCCGCATCGGTCAGCACCCGGAACGAGCTATCAATCAAAGGCTTCACGTCTTGCAGCAAGTAATCCAGGTACTCGTTCGCCCGCCCGCCGCCCCCCTCGAGACCCGGCAGTTTAAGCTTGTCGTCGCGCCACGGGCCGTACTCGTCTATTCGCGCCGCGCCCATGTTCGGCACGGCCACGATCACGCACTCCCAGCCCTTGGCGGCCAGCGCCTCCGCCGCCTCGTCCGCGCCCCATTCACCCGCGTAACTCGTCTTGGCATCGAACACGTTCTGCCCATCGTGCATGTACATCACGGGGTAATGCGCGGTCTTCAGCTTGCCGTAACTTGGTGGCAGGTAGACGCTGATGTCCCGCGTCAGGCCCACCCGGCCGACGCCGCGTTTGACCCGCACGTTGCCAGTTACCGTGTTGTCAGGGTGAAGCTTGTCGTACCGAACCCAGGTCACGCCGGGGAGATTATCACCTCCGCGCCCGAGTCGCTCGAGCCGAGAGAGATGTTCTACCGCCCAAGCCGGGTGACGCAACCAAAGACGATCGTCGGCGTATTCGCTCCGCGTCGGGGCTGGGATTCGGCGGCGGCTTCAACTTGTACTTCTGACCCAACATCAATAAATCGCACCCAAACGCCCTCGAGTAGCACGACTCCCTCGAGCGATTCCGGGGCGGAGCGAGGTTCCCGTTCTACGATTCGTGTTGTGAAACAAGTTCTCCTCGGGCTGGCAATGGTCCTCATTTCTGGTGTGGCAATCGCGCAAGACGTGCGCTTCGGGGTTCGGTTCGCGGCGGATGTCTCGGCGGTGGTGGCCTTACAACTGCGGGCTGATCTCGAGGCACCCGGTGATGGTTTCGGTGTGCGCGCCGTGATCGGCTCGTGGGCCTTGATTAGCGGCGCGGAGGTGATGGGCTATTACCGCTTCGCCAGCGATGGCCGAGGGTCATCCGGGTACGTCGGTGCGGGCGGCGGCGTTCTGGTGGTGCTGAATGTGCTGCTCGGGTTGGTTGGTGGCCCGGTGTTCGTCACGCCGTTCTATCTGGCGGGGCTGATCGGGTACGAGTACGCGCTGGGCGATCACTTCAGGCTGTTCGCCGAGTTCCGACCCGCGTGGCTGTTCGTGGACGGCGGCACGCTCAGTTTCGTACCGCTGCTCGGATTGGGATTGAACATTTACTTCTGAGCCGGTCCTGCCTCGCGCAGTCGAGATCAACACTGTGGTTCAATCCGCCGAGACCAGCGTCTCACTCGAGCGGGTGACACGAGTCCCGGGCAACAGAAACGCCACGACCCAGGTTGCCACGCCGAGCGCCAGTGCCAGCAGAAACGCCCGCCCGATCCCATCGGTGAAAGCGCTTAGGCTGCCCCCCTCGAGCGACCCGCCGATCAGCGCACCCATCGCCGCCGAGCCAATCGAACCGGCGACGTTGCGGGCAAACAGAACGCTCGAGGTGATAATGCCCAAGTCGGATTGCGGTACGCCCGATTGGACGCTGACCAGGAGTGTCAGCATCGTGAAACCCATGCCCAGCCCGACAGTCGCGCCGATCAATGACGTGACAAAAAGCGGTTCGCCCAGTGTCAGGCGAAACGCGGCAAAGCCCAACACGATCAGGCTCGCTCCGAGCAGCGTCAACAACCGAGCGCCCAAGCGCGGCAGTAGTTTTGCGGAAATCGTGGCTGAAACCGTCCAGGCGACGATCATCGGCGTCAGCACCGCGCCCGCTGCCGTCGCGCCAGAATTGGAGACGCGTTGCGCGTACAGCGGCAGGTACGCTATCAACCCAAAATAGGCCATGCCTGCGAATAGGTTTCCCGCCAGTCCCAGCCGCACCAGCTTAGACCCGAAGGCTTTCAGTGGCAGAATCGGATTTTGCACGGTCGTCTGCAACCACGCGAACAGCCCCAGCACCGGAACTGCTGCCAGCGCGAAGCGCCAATCCTCACGCTCGAGCGACCAGATCAGTAATCCCGTCCCCAGCCCAAAAGTCAGCGCCCCGTACCAATCCACGCGTCCCTCGCGGCGCTCGCCGGAATCGCGGTAGTAGCGCCAGTTGATAATCGCGGCGACAATTGCGAACGGCAGACACAGAAAAAATGCCCAGCGCCACGAGAGCTGATCGGCGATGAACCCGCCCAAGAGCGGCCCCAACAACCCAGAGACGCCCCACGCGCCGCTGACAAACCCTTGCACCTTCGGGCGTTCCGCCAATGGGTACAGCGTGGCGATCAGCGTCAGGGTCAACGGCATGACACCGCCGGAGCCAATCCCCTGGACGACTCGAGCCAGAATCAAGAACTCCATGCTGCTGGCACTTCCGCAGAGCAGTGACCCGATCACGAACAGCAGAATGCTGACGAGGTAAAACGGTTTGCGCCCGTACAGGTCCGACAACCGCCCCCAGAGCGGCCCGCTGATCGTGGAGGACAGCAGGTACACCGCGAACGGCAAGCTGTACAGGCCGGCTCCGCCTAGGCTTTTGATGACGCTCGGCATAGCTGTGGCGACTACGGTGGATTCCAAGGCTGCCAGGAAAACACCGATCACCAGCCCGATTGTGACGATGAATTTGGAATTCTGCGCTTGCACGGTGGGACTCGCCTGCATGATGCGACTATAAACTTCCCGAGGACAGTGAATTCTAGCTCGAGGCTCGATTGGCGGTCGGATTGGCGCTTGAATTCGGTGTCACTGAACGGGTTGCGGGGAGTGGCCCAAGTAGAACAAAAGCTGGGTGAGCGTCGCCACCCGGAAACCGCCGATCGCTCAGGCTGGAACTCGCACTTCATCATGCTCGAGTCACCCGGCCCAAAACGGTAAACTCAGTGGTATGACCTCCTGGAATCCGCGTCACTGGGCGAGCTGGCGACCCTTCGGCATCGGGTTTCAACGCCCGAATAATTATTTGGAGTTGACACGAGCACTCTGGGAGAACCGCGACGATTTGCCCAGAGCCTGGCGGATTCTCAACGAGGGCGTCTGTGATGGCTGCGCTCTCGGGACGAAGGGCTTGCAGGATTGGACACTTTCAGGGCCGCACCTGTGCAACATTCGTTTGCGGCTGCTACGCCTCAACACGATGCCGCCGCTCGAGGTTTCACAGCTCCAAAATGTCGCAGCGCTACAGGGGAAGTCCAGCGCGGAATTGCGCGAACTCGGACGCTTGCCGCACCCAATGTTGCGCCGCCGAGGAGCGCCGGGTTTCACCCAGATCTCCTGGGAGCACGCTCTGGAACTGGTCACGTCAAAGATTGCCGCCTCGAGTCCCGAACGCCTTTCGTTTTACCTGACCTCTCGAGGAATGCCGAACGAGGGCTACTACGGCGCACAGAAAGCCGTGCGCGCCCTAGGAAGCGCTAACATTGACAACGCCGCCAGGGTTTGTCACGCGCCCAGCACGGTCGCTTTGAAAGCCACGATCGGCGTCGCGGCGAGCACGTGCAGCTATAGCGACTGGATCGGCTCGGAGGTGATTGTCTTTATTGGCAGCAACGTCGCCAACAATCAGCCGGTCGCCACGAAGTACCTGCATCACGCCCTGCAACACGGGACGAAGGTCGTCAGCGTCAACGCCACCGTGGAACCCGGCATGGAGCGCTACTGGATTCCCAGCATCGCGGAGAGCGCCGTGTTCGGCACGCGTCTGACGGAGCGCTTTTACTTGGTCAACACGGGCGGCGACGCGGCGTTTCTGAGCGGCGTTTTAAAGCACATCCTGCACAACGGTCTCGAAGATCGCGCTTTCATCTCAGAGCACACCGTTGGCTTCGCGGAACTGAAAACGCAGCTCGAGGGGACAGGCTGGGAAAGCTTGGAGGCGCAATCCGGCAGCTCGCGCTTGGAGATGCAAAACCTGGGTCAGCTTCTTGGCGAGGCCAAATCGGCGGTACTCGTCTGGAGCATGGGTGTGACGCAACACGCGACCGGCGAGGACAACGTGCGAGCCATCGTCAACCTGGCGCTCGCTAGAGGTTTTGTCGGGCGCGAACACTGCGGTTTGATGCCGATTCGGGGACACAGCGGCGTGCAGGGTGGCGCGGAAATGGGCGCGTACAGCACGGCCCTGCCCGGCGGGAAACCCGTCACCCCAGAGAACGCCGCCGCGCTCCAAGAACACTACGGCTTCCCGATCCCCTCGAGTCCCGGCCTCACCGCGCCGGAGATGTTGGATGCCGGACTGAACGGCAAACTGGACGTACTCTGGAGCGTCGGCGGCAATTTTCTGGAAGTCATGCCCGATCCGGGTCTCGTTCAAAGCGCCTTGGAGCGCGTGCCGCTCCGCGTCCACCAGGACATCGTGCTGAGTTCACAGATGCTCGTGCCCGGCGATGAGGTGCTGCTCTTGCCCGCCACGACCCGCTACGAGGTTCGCGGCGGCGTGACCGAAACCAGCACCGAGCGCCGCATCATCCTGAGCGGCTTCGTCCCAAACCCTCGAGTTCCAGACGCTCGCCCAGAGTGGGAGGTGCTGCTCGAGGTGGCCGGTCGCGTCAAACCAGGGTTGAACCTGGGCTTCGCGGATATCGCCGCGATGCGAGCGGAAATCGCCAGGGTCGTCCCGATGTACGCGGGCATCGAAAGCCTGAAGACCCACGGTGACAGCGTGCAGTACGGCGGGCGCAGATTGCTCGAGGGGGGCGCGTTTCAAACCCCTGACGGGCGCGGACATTTCTCAACTTTTCCGCTCGAGATGGAAGCCGTGCCTGACGGCATGTTCCGCCTGTCCACGCGGCGCGGCAAACAGTTCAATAGCATGGTCCACGCACAGAAGGACGCGTTGAACGGTGCGACTCGAGACGCGGTGCTGATCTCAACCGTGGACGCGGAAAAGTTAGGCTTGAAAGACGGTGATGCCGTGACTGTCCGCTCGAGCTTCGGCGCGTACAGCGGGCGCGTTTTTATCTCCAGGGTCAAACCGGGGAACCTTCAAGTTCACTGGCCCGAGGGGAACGGGTTGCTGGACGCGCACAAACGCTCCAAAGAATCGCACGTGCCGGACTACAACGCGCTCGTCACGCTCGAGAAAATTCGATCATGAAAGAGTCTCGAGCCGTGTTCTTTGACCGGGATGGCACGCTCGGCGGACAGGGCGGGTTCTGTCATCCGGACGAATTCCAGCTTTTCGATTTCGCCCCTCGAGCAATTCGGGCGGTACGTTAGGACGGTTTCTTGGCGGTCGTCATCACCAACCAGAGTCGCATCGCCAAGGGACAGATCAGTTTGGCGCAGGTCGAAGCCTCTTTTCACCGTTTACAAACTGAACTCGAGGCGCACGACACCCGCTTCGATGCCTGGTACATCTGCCCGCACGCCAAAGCCGACGCCTGCGACTGCAAGAAACCCGCGCCGAGCTTACTGCTTCGCGCCGCTCGAGACCTCACGATTGACCTGTCGCAGAGTTTCGTCGTGGGTGATTCGGGCTTCAACGACGTTCAGGCGGGCGCGGCGGTCGGTTGTCGCACCGTGCTGGTTCGCACGGGCGAAGGTCAGGATTCGCTCACAGTCTACCGTCAGAGCTGGGCGGACGTTGAACCTGATTTCGTGGCTGAAAATGTGCTCGAGGCGGCGCGATGGATTCTCAAAGCATTTTCAGTTAGCAAATCGTAGACAGAATCCTCTCGAGCATCACTATGAGCACGTGAACCAAATAAAACGATCTCTTCTGGTTGTGATTCGGCAGCCATAAGTCGTACTTCTGCTTCAAAACTCAGGTTGGAGGCGCTCGAGTTCATCTGTAAAATCTTCATCGGAAGAGTTTCAATGTTCAGATCGGGGTTTGCATTGCCTCGAGCGATGATATGAATACCACCACGCAACTTTAACGGTGCCGTGATCTCAGCGATCTCGGTAGGACTCAACGCCTGATACGGTACTCGCGCCGTCCCCAATCCCAAACCTCGAGCGAGTCCGTGGCGGGCGGACCTTTCTGGGCTGAACTTCCATCTTCGATCACCAGTGATTTCCCGTCCACATACGCGATCCTCGAGCCGTCCGGGGCGAGGCTGACATCGCAACCCCAGAAATCGCCGTTGCTGGCGTCCAACGTGGAGATCAGGTCGTTGCCACGGTACAGCTCGCAGTCCTCCCCGTTTGCCACGACGCTCAACCCGCCCTTCGCACCCGACGCGAACGCCTCGAGCTTGCCAGGCATATCGCTCGAGACTCCCGTTCTGGGGTCAATTACGAAATCGGCTTTGTAACCCGCGATCACGGTGCGCTTGCCATCTGTGGCGACCACCAGCCAACCGCTAATCTCGTGCGGAAAGGTCAGGCGACGCACGGACCCATTGGTTTGCAGGAGCAACGCTGCGGTATAGGTTGTGCTGCCCTGAGCGCTCGCCACTGGCACGATAATGCCAAGGGTGTCCCAGACGATCTGATCGGGCGCGAACGTACCCGCGTCCTCATCGCCGGAGTCTGGCAGCGGAATCTTCAGGGTCGTGAAGCCCGTCTTGCGCGAAGAGAAGGAATACACCGCCAGACGGTAACGCCCTCCCAGAATCTCTGTCCAGCCTACCCTGGAGCCATCCGGCGACCACACGGGTCTCGAGCGTTGCACGCCGACCGCAATCGGATCGCCGCGCTCCGGTTGGGTCGCAATTCGTTTTGATCGGTCTGTCACCAGGTCGCGCCACCAGACGTTGGATGGGAGCGTCACGGACTGGCAATCGCCGCGCGCCTGGCAGCTTTCAACCGCTCGCCGGGCATCGGAGCCGTACACCAGGTACCGACCGTCCGGCGACAGCGACGGTCCCCAGTTGTGACCCCACGAGGTCAGCTTCAAATCACGCGTCGCGGCGCGCTCCGAGTAACGCCAGAGATTGCCGTCACTGACCAGGATCAGTGGACGAGCGACGGTGCTGGTCGCGGCGGACGAGACCGCCAAACTCAGCAGGGCTGCACCCAATATCAGGACTCGAGCTAGGAGAGAGGTTGGCACAGGAGGATTGTCTCACAGCCTGACCGGAAGATGGGCCTACTGCGTTCGGCACCGTCAGGTTACTGAGTTCGGTTTAACGCTTCGAGGCAATACAGTGTGTCTGTGACGCACGCGTCTGGTAGCCGAATCGTGGGGTTATCAGGAACGTAACCGCTCCAATTCGAGTTTCGCCCGTTTCCAGTACAAGCGTTCTTCGGCATCGGCTGGCTCGAGGTTGAGCGCCGTCTGCAATTGCTCCAGCGCCCTGCCACGATTGCGTTTGGCATCCATCAGATTGAGCGTCTTGGCGTATTCCAAGAGAAACCCGATGCTGTTCGGGCGCAGTTTCAGGGCTTCCAGGATCAGCGGTTCGGCGCGTTCCAGGTGCGCCCCGAACGAAGCTGCCAGCAGCCCGCCTCGGGGCGAGACTTGCGCCTGCCAAACACCCAGCCCCATCATCGCCTCGCTGTGACTGGGTCGCAGTTTCAAGGCCCGTTCCAGGTTGTCCTTGACCTGAGTCGTCACGCCCTGCGTTAACGCGGCCAGCACCCCGCGCAGCTCCCCGAGTTGCCCGACGGCTCGAGCCAACTCGAAGTATCCCTCAGGATTCTGGGCATCAGCCGCAATGCACTCGACACGTTCGGCTGACTTGTACCCCGCTTCCTGTCGCTCCTTGGAGAGCCTGGAGGCTTGAAGGCTGGTGGCTCGAGCGGCTAGGGCGTACCCGTCGGCGGTCTCCAAACGGCCGCCGAAACCGCCGCCCGCCGTGAAATCGCCTTTGATGTACAGGGCCCGCGCGTCCTGCCAGGTCTCGCCCGCACTAGCTGAACCTACTGACCCGGTGCGGTGGTCACTGAAACCAGCAGCGCCGCCGCGATCAGCCAGAGTTTCACACCCCCGCCCCCTCGAGCCTGAGTTGCAGATTGCGAATCTCGTAGCCGTCAATCGTCGGATTGAAATGCAGCACGGGTTTGGAAGTCATTGTCACCGGGAGCGCCAGCAGACGCAACAAGAAGATGTCGGTTTCCGCGAAGGCGATGAACGACCCTGGGCAGCGGTGGTGACCGTCGCCGAAGCTCAGCACGGGTTCCTGGACGCTTTTCGGGAGCGGGCGCACCGGGCAGAGATCGTGCGGGTTCTCGCCGACCGTTTTGATGTCCGCGTTGGCGTCGTAAACGTGCAGGTGCAGCAAGGCTCCGGCCGGAATCTGATAGTTGACATCGTTCGCCGTGAGTTGAATCGGAGCCGTGGTGCGGCGTTTGATCGTGCCGATGACTGGTTCCAAGCGTAAAATTTCTCCGAGGATCGCGTGGCGCTCCGCTTCCTCTGCCACGAGGTAACGCGCTTTCAAAGCGGGTCGCTCCAAGAGATGCCAGGCGGTCACACTGATAAATTCCCTGGTCGTCAACATGCCCGCCGCGCCGTAGGTGACGCACTCCCCTAGAACCTCGTGCGGTTTGTAACCCAGCTTCATGATGTGACTGACCACGTCGTCCTGCGGCGCTCTGCGGCTGGCATTCATGGCGGGGCGCACGTCGAACAGGTAAAAGGCCAGCAGGTTCAGCGGTGAGGTGATCGGCTGCCAGCGTTTCTGCCAGGCGGTCGCGGTCGTCGGGTTGAAAGCCATCGCCCCGATCCGCCGCGCCAATCCCTTCAACGAGCTGCCCGTCAAGCCGATCACCTGGGCCGCCACGCCGACGGCTAACTCGAGCGAGAGTTGGCTCAGATCGGCCACCCCGTTTTTCTCGAGTTGCGCGATCAGCTTGTCGGTCAGGCGTTCCATGACCGCGCGGTGCTGGGTCTTGGTGGTGCTGGGCGTGAAGAACTTAGCGGTTTGGCTGCGGAGCGTGTGGTGGCGCTCGCCCTCCAGGAACAGGATCGGTTCGCGCATCCTGCCAGCGGCCAGGTTGACCTGTTCGGCGCTGAAACCCGCCTGCCGCGTGTTTTCCCCGCGCAGGATCTGGCGGCACTCGTCGAAGCCGTGAATCTGCCAGACGCCGTGCTCGTCTAAGTTGACTCGAGGTTCGGCGCTGACGGGTTGAAAGCTGGTTTTGCGCGCATTGACCCCGTGATCGAGGGGGCAGGAGGCTTCCGATGGGTGGCTCTCTGAACTGTGGGCGGATGACATGAGGAACCTCCGACGTTATGAGCTATAATGTATCATAACTTTTTAGATGTCCTCGAGTCGAGAGGTGGAGTTGATGGGGCAATCGCACCTCGAAACAGCAAGACCCGAGACACCTCGAGCCTCATCCACCCAGATCACCCTTGGGTGCGCGATAATGCGCCCGTGACCCCACCCCCAAAGTTGGATCGCCGTGTGGACCGCACGCGTCGCCAACTGGCTGACGCCCTGGTAGAACTGAGTCTGCAACACGGTTTCGAGACCGTGACCGTGCGCGATCTGACGGCTCGAGCCGGGGTTGGTTACGCCACCTTCTTCCGCCATTACCCTGACAAGGAAACGCTGCTCAGCACCATGCTCGAGGAGGCGATCGCCTCATTGGTGGCGGCGGTCTCCGGTCTGACGCAAGAGCCAGAAGCGATGGTCACGACCCTGTTTCAACGCCTCAGCGAACACCCTAACCTGTACCGCGCCCTGCTCCGCACCCGCAACGTCACCGGACTGTTCGACCGCGTGATCGGCGTCGGCTCGCGGCTCGTGCTTTCCACCACCACGCCGCGTCCCGGCTCAAACGTACCGCCGGACATCGCGGCCCATCACCTGATCGCCGCAACCGTCAACCTGATCGAGTGGTGGCTCGAGCGAGGAATGCCGCACCCACCGGAACGCATGGGGCAGATTGTCGCGGCGCTGGTGATGCATCCCGTGTACGAGACCGTGTTGCTCCCTGAGACAGGGCTGATTCCTCGAGAGTCGTTTCTTGGAGGCTCGCGTGACTGAGCGTCCCGGCACGAAGACCAGAGTTGTCGTGCGCCGACTCGAGAGGGGAGAGCTGAGCATCAAAGACGACGCGCTCGCCACCGAAGAACCGCTGGAGATTCGCGTCTTGCACCGTCGCCAACGCGTCTGGCAAACCGTCACGATGCGCACGCCGGGCGCGGACTTTGAACTCGCGGTGGGATTGCTGTACTCGGAAGGCTTGATTGACTCGAGTGCCGCGATTGCTCGCATCACGTACTGCACAGCTTTAAATTCAGGCTCAAATTCAGATTCCAAATCGGGCGCTGCCAACCGGGCGGCTTCTAGGTTTGGAACGCGCCAGGAGCAGATGTACAACATCGTCAATGTCAGCCTGCACACCGCTCCGAACCTGGAATCCCTGGATGCCTTCCGCGTCGCCTCGAGCGCCTGTGGGGTGTGCGGCAAAGCCAGCCTGGATGCGGTGACTGCCAGAGGCTTGCAAGCGATTCAGAGTTCGCTTCGCTTGGAGCCGGAAGTGATGTTCGGCTTGCCGGATAAACTGCGTGCCGCTCAGGGTGTCTTCGATGTCACGGGCGGCTTGCATGCCGCAGCAGCTTTCACACCTTCTGGTAAATTGCTCTGCGTCCGCGAAGATGTCGGACGACACAACGCGCTCGATAAGCTGATCGGCTGGAGCGTATTAAACGGCGTCCCGCTCGAGGGAACCGTTGTCCTCGTCTCGGGACGGATCGGTTTCGAGATCGCCCAGAAAGCCATTGCTGCAAGGGTTCCAGTGCTCTGCGCGATCGGCGCACCCTCGAGCTTGGCGGTGCAACTGGCGGTGCAGTTTGACTTGACGATGGTTGGCTTTTTGCGCGGTGAACGCGCCAACCTGTACAGCGCCCCCGAACGCCTCGAGACAGATTCGTCAACGAATTGAATTTCCTGACCCACGGACAGGCGGCGCGCGCCCGACATAAGACGCGACGTGATCGCCCAGACACACCCGAAAACGACTGTCGCATCCCACACATGCGTAGGGCGCTACGCCCGGCCACCAACATAGTCGCTCGAGACATCCCAAAAAGATGCGTCTCGAGACGAAAAGGCTTGGGGAGCGGGTTTAGTGACTCTGACTTCCCTCGAGCATCGCCTTGACCTCGAGCGCCCCAGTTTCGTCACCGGCCCGTTCAAACGCGGCGGCGCTCTGCACCAGTAGAGCGCGTCGCATCGTCTGGTTGCCCGCGATCTCACCCAGCCCGCGCAGGGCACAGGCTTCCGCCATCGCGTCACCGCAGAGTTGCGACGCCTCGAGTGAGACTTGCAGGAGGTCTCGAGCGGTTTCAAACCGTCCGAGTCTGGCGTTGATGATGCCCTGCTCGAAGGCGTTGGCGCTGACCGCCAGCGGTGGACTTTCCAATCTGAGAATCAGGTTTTGCTCAGCGCTGAACACGCGGAGCGCCGCTTCTAAATCTCCTGCTAGCCGTTCGACAATCCCGAGCTGATGGAGCGCCGTGTACTCCGCCTCGAGGTTTGAACCTGCCTGCGCCTCGAGTTGCAAGGAGTGGCACTCGTCGCGCGCCTCGTCGAAGCGGCCAGTGCGGACGAACACGAAGATCAGCCCGCCTCGAGCCGCGTTCATACGTTGCGGGTCGCTCCGGGCTGAGCGGAACAGCGTTTCAGCCCTGGTGAAATCCTCGGCTTCGAAGGCTTGCCAGGCGGCACCTATCGGGTCGCTCGAGTCAGGCTGGTTCTGGCGGCTCACGAGCGCAGATCCTTAAAGACCTGCCGCGAGATCACGAGGCGTTGAATCTCGCTGGTCCCCTCGTAGATCTCGGTGATCTTCGCGTCGCGGTAATGGCGCTCCACCGGGTACTCGCGGCTGTAACCGTTGCCGCCGAAGACCTGAATCGCTTCCTTAGTGACGAAGGTCGCCGTTTCCGAGGCAAACAGTTTGGCCATCGCGGCTTCTTTACTGAACGGCGCGCCACGGTCTTTTAATTCTGCCGCGTGCAGCGCCATCAATCGGCTAGCGTGAATCCGCGTGGCCATATCCGCGATTTTGAAACTGATGCCTTCAAACTCGCTGATGCGACTCCCGAACTGCTCGCGTTGCACCGCGTAATCTCGGGCAGCTTCAAACGCAGCCTGCGCGATTCCAATCGCTTGCATGGCAATTCCGACCCGCCCACCATCCAGCGTGGTGAGCGCCACAATCATGCCGTGACCCTCGTCGGCGATGCGGTTGCAGTCGGGGACCCGCACGCCGTCGAAACTGACGGTCGTCGTGTGAGCCGCGTGCAAACCCAGTTTCTCCTCTGGTTTGCCGAAACTCAAGCCCGTTGTGTCCCGATCTACCGCGAAACACGTCACGCCTCGAGCGCCGCGCTCCGGGTTGGTGCGGGCCATCACCAGATACGTTCCCGCCTGCCCGCCCGAGGTGATCCAGACCTTCTGCCCGTCAATGATCCAGTCATCACCGTCCCTGACCGCCCGCGTCCGCAAGCTGTTCGCGTCCGAACCGCTGTTGGCTTCGGTCAAACAAAACGCCCCGATCCGCTCCCCTCGAGCCAGCGGGCCCAGCAATCTGGTTTTCTGCTCAGCGGTACCGTACTTGAGGATCATCTGCTGCGGTAAGCCGTTGGTAACGCTGACGATCACGCCGACGCTGGCGTCCGCCTTGCTGACCTCTTCCAAGCAGAGCGCGTAGGTCACGTTATCCAGTCCCGCCCCGCCAAACTCTTCCGGCACGGTCGCGCCGAGTAAACCGATCTTAGCGAGCGCCTCGAGTTGCACCCAGGGGAATGCACCGCTGCGGTCGTACTGCGCGGCGAGCGGCGCAATTTCAGATCGGCAAAAGTCGCGCACCGTTTCCACAATGGCGCGTTGATCGGAGTTCAGGTGAATCACAAGGTTCAGTATGACGGATTCTAGGTCCCAGCACAGCCTTGCAGTCAGGTGTTGGCTTGTTTACTACAGTGATCCCGTGGCCATCTCTGCCGAGGAACTGATCCTGCAAGCCGACGCGATGAACGTTCGCCTCAAGCTAGTGCGAGGCATGCCCGTCTGGGAGGCCAGCCCCGTCCTGGGACATCAACTCGAGATAGACCGCATTCGCGCTTCCATCGTGCCCACAATAGGAAAGGATTGCGGTTGTTTCCATACCTCGGACGTGAGCTTCAGGTTCCCCGATGGTTCACTGAAGCGCCCCGATATCGCCGTTCTCTGCGAGACCTCAGATCGCTCAGAGTTTTTCAATGCCCTGGAGCGCGTTCCAAAGGCGGTCGTCGAAGTTGGCAGCGGGGTCTACGAGCGCAAAGATGAACTCGCGCCAGATTTTTACCTTCAGGAAGGTGTGCTGGACATTACTGAGTTCGGCGGCGTCAGGTGAACGTTTGAAGACAATGTTTGAAGACAATAGAGTGCCTCTATGACGAAGATGTGGCTGAGCCGAAGCGTGCCATTAGCAATATCGTGTTCAACCCACGCTCGCTCGAGGTTTCGCATTACACGGAGCACAGCCGGGCGCGACTCGCTTCACCGGCCCGGATTGACCTGGGGTGCGGCTTCGTCATAGAGGTTTAACTGATCTGGGTTTAACGCCTCGAGGCTCAATGCTCGAGCTGTAAAGCTGATCAACTGGTCTTGTACTCGTAAAAGCCGCGACCACTTTTACGTCCGTAGAGTCCAGCCTGAACCATCTTTTTCAATAGCGGCGAGGCGCGATACTTGTCGTCGCCCAGCCCCTCGTGCAAGACCTCCATAATGGAAAGACAGGTATCCAACCCGATGAAGTCCGCCAGCGTCAGCGGACCCATCGGGTGATTCATGCCCAGTTTCATGATCTGGTCAATCGCCTCGGGCGTGCCGACGCCCTCCATGACGCATTGAATCGCCTCGTTAATCATTGGCATCAGGATGCGGTTGCTGACGAAACCCGGAAAGTCGTTGCATTCCACGCTCGTCTTCCCCATCTGTTTGGCGGTTTCGTGAACGAACGCGGCCGTCTCATAGTTCGTCAGATGCCCGCGAATCACCTCGACTAGCGCCATCAGCGGCACTGGGTTCATGAAGTGCATCCCGATAAACCGCTCCGCCCGCCCGCTGCCGTGCGCCAGCTTCGTGATCGGAATGCTCGAGGTGTTGCTGGCCAGCACACCCGACGGCTTCACAATTCGTCCCAGCTCCGCGAACAGCTCGAGTTTCAACGCTTCGTTTTCAATGATCGCTTCCACCACCAGATCGCAATCTGAGAACGCTTCCAGGCTGGTCGTGAACTGAATTCTGGAGAGCGCGAAATCTCTGGCGGACGCCTCGAGCTTTCCCTTCTCCACGAATTTGTCTAGTGACTTGGTGATGGTGGTCTTGCCGCGCTCCAAGAAACGTTCTTCCACGTCGCGCAGCACCACATCGAAACCCGCTTGCGAGGCGACCTGCGCGATGCCCGCGCCCATCTGACCCGCACCGATGACTCCGAATTTCATGGCTCAAAATTAGCACGCACCGGGGTGGGCAGTGGTCGCCCTACCCCGGTGCGCTCGAGCTTCAGGTATGGAGAAAATATAGGAAAAGTGGGTTATCACTTCAAGGTGTGATGTCCGTTGGGGTGTTTGCCGAAACCGTGCCGCCCGTGCGGGTGAGGACGCCGTTGGCGGTACTGAAAATGCCACCGCCGCTGATCGTGACGGTATTACTGGTAATCGTCCCTCCGCTGAGCGCGAACGAACCCTTGCTGCTCGAGATGCCGTCTACAGAAATGCCACCACCGTTTTTGGCGGTATTGCCGCTGATCGCGCCGCCCTCCATGACAATTTTGGCTTGATACGTGGCGACGCCACCGCCGAGGTTTTCGGCTTGGTTGTTGCGAATAGTTCCGTCTTCGATGGTAATAATTGGCAGCGGTCCAACCGCGTGAATACCGCCGCCATTACGTCCTACAGCCATTGCCTTGTTAGATTCGATTACGCCGCCTGACATGGTCAAAGCGGACATATCAAATAGGTTGACGCCACCACCGCTTTCAGTCGTGACAGTATTGCCGCGAATCGCGCCGCCCTTCATCACAAAGATACTCTTGTATTGGTTGACACCGCCGCCAAACTTCGCTGCCATATTGTTTTCGATCATGCCGTTCTCGAGGGTGAAGGTGGACCCTTCACCTACGTTGATGCCACCGGCGTTTTCCGTACCGTTGTTATTTGAAACCGTGCCACCTGTCATCGTGAAGACCGTCTGGTAAAACTCGAGGCCGCCTCCGTACTTGGCGGTGTTGCCAGTGACCAACCCGCCGGACAGACTGCTCGAGCCGCCGTCCAGTTTGATGCCGCCCCCGGCTTCGACGGCAGAGTTGTTCTTGACCGTGCCGCCAGTCATGTTGAGTTTCCCAGCGCTAAAAACCCGAATCCCGCCCCCGTAATTCCCGCTCGAGTTCTCTTGAATCAGTCCGCCAGAAACGGTGAGGACACCATCGTTGCCGATCCCACCACCTCCCTTCACGGAAACGTTGGTGGTGATCTCACCATTTTGGAAGTTGAAGATGCCGCCGTTATTCCCCACATTGCCGTTCGGTCCACCGATGAACACGCCCGCGCCGTTCTCCGAGGTGTTTGCATCAATCTTACCGCCGGTCATCGTTGCGGATGCGGTGCTGTAAATGCGTAACCCACCGCCTCGCAACGTTCCGGCATTGCCTTGAATCGAACCCCCAGAGATAAACGTCTGCGTCGTGTTGGAAACGGTCACGCCACCACCCTCGAGCGCAGTATTGCCTTTAATCGTGCCACCCTCTAATTTGAAGGTGCCCTTGTAATTGAAGACGCCGCCGCCCGCTTGACCCTGTGCGCCCCCTTGTGCGGTGTTGCCTTCAATCAGGCCGCCTTTCATCGTAAAGCTCGCGCTTTCAACAAGCACGCCACCACCGACGTTTTTGACCTTATTGTTTTTGATCGCGCCGTCGTTCATCACAAACGTCCCAAAAGCGTAGACCCCGCCACCAACGCCGTTGAATTGCCCTGTGTTGACGAACGTGACCTCGTTGTCTTCGATTGACCCACCGTTCATTGTGAATGTGCCCGGCGCGTAGCTACCGACGCCGCCCCCAGCGTTTAACGTGCTGTTCTGCTTGATCGCGCCGCCGTTCATTACAAGCGTGCCAGCGTTGGAGACACCGCCGTGAAGCCGAGCGGCTGAATTACCCTCAATGTTGCCACCGATAACCGTGAACATCGCCCCTTCATCGTTGAACACGCCGCCGCCAAGACCTTGCGCGTTACCATTGCCCGTCGCTTTGTTGCCTTTGATGCTGCCGCTCTGAAGCGTCAGAGTTGCACCCATCGCGTTGAAAACCCCGCCGCCGACATCCGCCTCGCCACTCGAGATTTCCGCGTCTTGCAGCGTCAGGCTTCCCGCGTTGTAAATCACGCCGCCCTGCCCATCAGAAAGCCCTTGTGGTCTCACGCCATCGCTCGAGGTTGGCGCGACGCTCTTACCTCCTGTGAGCTTCAAACCCTTCACGGTCACATTCGCGCCGCTGGCAATGCTCAGCACGCGGTGCGCGTTCCCACCGCTGAGCGTCACCCCATTCCCCTCGAGCCTTAGGTTCTTGATGATCTCGAGTTCGCTGGAGAGTTCAACCGTTCCGGTTGTCCCGGCTGCGAATTTCACGGTGTCGCCGGGAGCAACGTTCAGCATCGCCTCGCGCAAGCTGCCCGCGCCCGTATCGGACAGATTGGAAATGAGCGTGGCAGATTTCGCGTAAGTGACAGTCACGCTCGCGGTGGTTCCCGCCGTGACGCTGGCAGGTGAACCCGTGATGCCGCCCTTATACTCGAGGTTCGCGGCGACCATCGGCGCGGCCGTCACGCTGTACGCGCCCGGCTCGAGATCACTCAGGGTCGCCGTCGCGCTGAGCGCTTTTGAGAACCCGTTCGGGCCGCTGACAGTCACGCTCAGACTCGAGCCTGCGGGTGCGCCGCTCACGGTCACGGTTAACCCGCCCTTGGACTCGGGCGGTTGCGAGACCGGGCAGCCGACCAGCAGCCCAGCCAATCCGAGGATGAGATTCAATTTCCAGTTCATACGAGCCTCCTTCGCCCTTGAGCCATTCAGGGCAATCAACTAAAGACGAATAACGTCACGGGCTTGGTCAGTACAGGTTGGATCAGTACAAGAAGGTGATCTTGAACCCCTCGAGGAATCTGGAACGTCGGTTCTCAACTAGCACGCGCTCGGCGTCGGCATCGCTAAGCGTTGCCTCGCATTGGTTCCTGACCAGCACGGCTCGCACCGTCAGTTGATTCGGTGCTCCCCGCCCGGTCAGCCGCGCCGCCGTCTCAGGCTCGCGCACGAACGAGGACACGCCGATATCGTTGGCGTAGGCGCTGCTGACCTTGTACGTCCCCCAGACCTCCGCGCCGTTCTGGGCGTACAGTCGCGGGAACATGCAGGGCGTGAACCGCAAACCCCTGGCGTCCACGATCAGACCGGTGAACGGGCCGGTAGTCTGCGCTCGAGTTTCAGAGAGCGCTAGACTTGCCAAGATACAGATCAGCCAGAGCCGCACGATTTACCGTCCCCCAGGTTCAAATCGGCTCGCGGGAAATGTGCATCGAAGGCTGTCACGAGCGCCATCTCGAGTCGCGTGGCCAATGCGTTTGGGTCGCCCCTCGAACGGGTCGCCAGATCGAACACGCCCAACACCGTCCTGCCGTCTTGGTATGCCACCAGCACCAGGATGCGTTCGCGGTCCAACGTATCGCTGGCGATTTCATCCACCAAAACCGGGCCGACCTCGCGGTTGACGGGTTTCAGGTACGCGCCCTGCAACTCTGCGGTAAAACCGCGTACCGTTTCGAGGGCGACAACCTGTGCGTTAGTCATCGGCGCTCGCCACACGGGGATGTTGTCGCGCCCATCGCTCACGGCGTCGGTGAGACTCGAGGGGTCGGTTTGGTTGGAAGGGATCTGGCTCGAGGTTTGTGTCGTCGGGATGCAGGCGCAAAGTAAGACGGTGCAGAGAAATAAGGTAGCAAGCTTCATAAGAGTCTTTCTTGTTGGCGGGGCAGCCATGCCGAATCAAGCCGACTTGAATTGGCGGAGCGAATCACGGGCCATCGAACGGAAAATGCCGAGCACGACATCGCTTTGCGTGGTTGGAAGAATCGTGATCAGTTCGCCGCCAGCGGTGGCGATGCGCTCGAGTTCCCGCTCAATGACCTCAGCCGTGCGTTGATCGGCGGGAACCCGAATGGAAATAACTTCGTAATTCATAGCAAAACCTCCTCGTAGTGAAATCTGCATTCATCTGACAGAAGCGCCGCCTCTCAAGAGATCTAAGACCACGGTCAACGTCTTGATTAACGCTCGTGAACAGACTATGAACAACAAACGGCGACAAAACGCCAAAGCGATTTGCCCTATGTTTGCTGTGATGGAAAACCTGAGCCAACGACGCGCAACGTTACGAAGATATTTAGTTCAACTCGGCGTCCGTGTGCCGCCGCCCGCGCAACTCCTGTAAGTCCCGCCCGACCTCGAGCGCCCAATCGCTGTACACGCCGGACAGGAAGTCGCCTCTGAAACCGCCGCCCACCCTGGCTTCCGCCACGTCGTACTCCCAGGTCACGGCTGGGCTGAGCTGGTACGCGCCGCGCAAGGAGAGCACGCTGTCGCCCCAGCCGAGCGCCTGACGCAGCAGCTTCACTAGCGCCCACAGGCTCTTACGCGCCTTGGCGTGCGGCGCATCGGGGTACAAGGCACTACCGATCACCTCGGCACTGGCGCTGCCGCCGTGTTCCAACAGAAACACCAGCAGTTCCCCGACCCGGCTGACCGCGCCGGTCTTGACCGCTCTGGCGTTGACGAACACCCTGAGCGCTCCCCTAGCCTCCACGCGCACGACCATCCGCGCAGTGTACGGGAGCGGCTGCGGCGCGGTGCGTCCGTGAGACTCGAGTAAGCCCATCAGTTCCGGGTGGAGCGGCGCTTCCTCGCGGGCGTGCAAGCCGTGAACCGGCAAGTCCGTCAGCCGTTCCAGCGCCTCCACGGGTCGTCCGGCACGGCGGAGGAGTTCCGCTTCGGCGATCAGCGCCAACCACTTCACAGAGTCCAGATGCAAACCTTCGGCAGCTCTGAGCGATGCCGATGCGCCTTTGTCATCCTGAAGCGCCAGCAAGATCAGGGCGCGAGCCACGAGCAAAGCTGACCGATCCAGCTCCGGTTCGGACAGCGCTTTTTCGAGGGTCTCGAGGGCGGTCGCGGGATGCCCGGACAGGTAATGCACTCGAGCCAGACCGTTGTAGGCAGTGCGGCGATCCGTTACAGTTTGTGAAAATGTCATTGCCTCGTGGTACGACGCCAATGCTCGGGACCATTCTCCGAGGGTTCGGCGGTGCAGGGCTAAACCGTTCAGAGCTTTTGATCGTTGGTGATGCAAGCTGGGGACTCGTGTCAGACGCTCGAGTTCTAGGAAGTGTTCTTCGGCTTCGGGCAGTAGTGCGCGTTGCGCTGTAGTTGCCAAGTTGTAGCGGATCATGGCGGTCGTACTAGCTCGGTGACGCACCAGTGGCAGGGCGCACAGCCAAGCGGCTCGAGCCTCAGCCTGATGTCCGCTTTGGGAAAGGAAATGCGCCTGATTTATCAAGGCTCGAGCCAGTGGCAACCCGCTTAGTAGCGGCAAACCTTCCTCGAAACAGTTTTGCCATGATTGCTTGAGTTCAAATCGTGTCCAGCCCAGATAGGTCAGGCAAACGCCCAAGGCTTCGCCTTGGAGCAAGGGTTGAACGCGCTCGAATACCTGATGCGCCTCGCGGTGGCGTCCCTGCCCCAATATTGTGATCGCGTATTCGAGCCAGACGGGTGCGGCGGCAGCCTCCCCGAGCAGATGGGCTATGTCCTTCGCTAGGGACTCGAGCCGTTCGAGCTGACCTGCACCGCCCATGATATCCGCCATCACGACCCGGAACTCTGAGTCTGTCAACATGAGCTGCTCTGGGAGCGTGTCCAGGAGATGCAGCACCCGCTGGTAATCACCTGGCGTTTGCAGGTGGCGCAGCAGCAAGCGTGTCATCGGCACGATGCGGTCGAACGCTTGCTGCTCAATCAACAGTCTTAGCGCCTCCGTCATGTTCGTAATGGATTGTTTCGCCATACCACCCAACGCAATTTTGACATATAGACGGGCGACGGGAGGTCACCTCCCGTCGCCCACCGAAACTCAGATCAGCACCTCGCGCAAGGTGTTGAGTCATCCACCAACTTGAATACAGGTGAATGCTGCACTTTCAGATCATGTCGCGCCAGATTCACGGCGGCACTCGTGCCGAGGTAGCTCGCCAGCACTGCCACGATCAGGGTTGTTACTCCGCTGGACTTCACGATTTTTACGATACGATTCATGTTGATCCTCCACATCCGGGGGTATCTCGTGGGAGCGCGGACTCAGGCGACCAAACTTGGCCGCGTTCCCATGCTTTCAGCCGACCTGCTCAACCTGTTCGCTCTGCGTTGCTCTTGTGCGGCTCACCCTCAGGACCTCGTGTTTCATGATTTCGAGGTTACCGCTGGGTGTCAGGTCTCACCTCCTGTTCGACAGAGCCTAGAAGCGTCAGCGTCAGCTCCCCGTAGGCGCTCGTCACTTTGAGCGTCAGGAAAGTTGCGTTAAGGACAGAGTGTCCAGGTCGTGTCGCTGTCCATGAACGCGGTGCGCTCGAAGGTCTCACCGCCCGCGCCCGTCCCGACGGCTCGCAAGCTGTGGGTGCCGGTTAATATCGAAAAACTGGCGCTGTACGTCACGGAGCCTCGAGCCGTCTCGTCCAGCCAGAAGCCCACGGTCGCGTTCGGGCTGCGGCAGCGGTTGACAACGGTCAACAGATGGACGTTCTCAGCCAGTGCGCTCAGCACCGAGCAGGCGGGCAGCCCAACGCCCAGCACGCTCAACATTCCAATTTGAAGCCAGAGTTTCATACGTTCCCTCCACAGGTGTCTTGTCCCAGAAGACCGGTTTCTAAACTTCACCGCTCGAGGCTCACGCACGGTTGACCGATGAACCTCGAGCGGTGAGGAATGGGTTCGAGCCGACGAAGCTGATCTGTTCGCTCAGTTCGTGGTGAACGAACGCATGTCAGATTCGCCCTGCACCACGTCGCTCGAGCGGTAACGACGCAAGCCATCCGGCGCGGCGAAGTCGTCCAGACTAGAGACCTTGGAGGCGCTCAAGCCCGTCACCTGCCATGACAGGCGCGTGTTTGCCGGAATCGCGCCAACGCTCAGATCAGCGATGCGCGGCCAGGTCAGGCTGGCGTTCGCGGTGACGACGGTCAACCGGAACACGCCATCGGCAAAAAAGCTCACGGCGCTGACCCCGCCCCCGGACATGGGACCCCAAGAGAAGGTTTGCGTTCCCAGATTCACGCCGCTCGAGCCGTTTCCGGGCAGGCTGGGCGTGGGTGCGCCCGGAAGGTTCAACCGAACCCCGCTCGCGTTGGTGCTCAGCCCGCGTTTGGTGCTGGTCACTCGTTCCGCCCCTGAACCATACGCGGTGGCGCTCAATGCGAGCGTGGTACCGTCTATCACTGGGGTGACGTAACTGAAACTCGAGGCGTTACCGGTGTCTGAGAACAGGTACGCGCTGGCGTTCTCAGAGAAGTTGAGCGTCAGGGAGCGTTCGTAGACCTGATAGCCGTTTGATGCGGTGATGCTGCCGCTCAGTGCGCCGCTCGCCACCGGATTCAGATCCACACCGACACCGAAGGTTCCTGTGCGGTCGCTCACGGCCACCGCGTCGCGTTTGCCGTAGACGTAGTTGCGCGTCCCGGCTTGAGTGAACCAGCCGATGATGTGTAGCGCACCAGTCAGTGTGGTCGGTCCCTGCCAGTCCAGATACGCCAGGTAAGAATTGTCCGCTAAAGCGCAGGTTGGGCTGGCTTGCGTGGTTTCAAAGGCGCAGCGATAATCGCGTTGCGGTGGCTCTTGATTTCCATTTTCCGATAGGTACCCATAGACATCAGCCCATCTGGGCTGCCCGAACCCCTCGTTGATGAAAGCGACTGTTGGGTCGCGGCGCGTCAAGCCCTGATAGACCAGCACCCTCGACGGCGTGACCGACCCGTTCACCACGGCAATGTCATAGGGTGCGCGGACCTTATCGAAACTGAACGCCCCGGTTGAATCGGCGGTGACCGTGCGCACCGGGTTGCCCAGCAACACCACAGGTGCGTTCGCTAGCGGTTGCCCGTTGTCGCCCACCACGTGACCGGTCAGTGTGATCGTCGGCACTTCAGCCGTTCTGAAGGACAGTTTCTTCGTGACCAATGAATTCCCAGATAGATCGTCACCGTCCACTGTGAGCGTGTACCCGGTGTCCGCCGTCAGATCGGCCGCCGGATCGAAACTGAGCGTAGTTTTCGCCGCGTCCCACGAGGCATCACCCAGGTTGAGGCTCGGACTGATCTCGAGTCGCACCGAATCCGCTTTCATCGCCTCAGAGAAGGTCACGGAGATGCCCGTGCCAACCGTTACCCCGCTCGCATTCCCCGCTGGCAGGCTCGAGGTGACTGTCGGACGAGTCGTATCCTTTCCCAGCGTGACTTCCGCCGTGGCCGTGACAGTCCCCGCTTCGTTTTTGGCGGTCAGCGTGAAGCTAGTGCTGGCCTTGACCTCCACCGTTTTCGAGTCGCCGGTGACAATCCCGACACCTCGGTCAATCGAGACCTCGCTGGCGTCTTTGACGCTCCATTTCAGCGTGACCGTGCCGCCCTCCGGCGCGACGCTCGAGGGTGAGGCGGTGAACAATGAGATCATGGGTTTTTCCTTCACCGGGACGGGTGGTTTGTCGGGGCACGCCACGAGTCCAGCCGTACCCAGAAATGCCAGAGCGAGCATTTTGATAGAACGCATGGGATCCTCCTGCGATCCCTGAGTGAACCTTCAGGGACGCGAAATGAAATAGATTGCTTCGGTGATCTCGAGGGGCAATAAGGTACCCAACCGAGGGCTTCACCCCGTCTCACCGTGCCGTTCGGCACGTGTCGGGAGAAGTCGGTGCTTGAAACGCCAGTCGTAAAGAGCCAGTTCAAGGAACGGTTAGTGCAACTGAGGGCAACCGTGTGCTAGCCATTCCAAATACTTTGCCAAGTCCTGGGCGCTACGAAACACGTAGTACACCCGGCGATTACCCGGCGCGAGACCCGTCAAGGTGTACCGTCCTGGTTCGGTGGCGCTCTCGAGTTGCACGCGAAGGTTGAACTCGAGGTCTGAAGGGTTTGCTGTTACGTCCATAAAAAATCACCTCCACCGAGAGGGTAGAGGTGAGAGCGTCAGCCGGGCGTAGGTGAATTTTGGCTCGAGCGTCAAAAACCTCCAATATATGACCCTAGCTCTATCACACCATCTGAGGTTTTCTGAACGACTCCGTTTTCATCTAAAATCACGGATATAAAGCGAGAAACACTCGAGAAATCGTCTAATGAGCTGAAGTAACCACCACCACGCATTTTAAACACTGCAACCGCTTTTGGGTTGCTTCCAGTCGAATAAAGTCCTACTTGACCGTTCTTGTAAATAAAAGACAATTTATCTAGTTCTCCAACGTATGTTTCTACTTCTTTGCTAAAAGTTTTTCTGCAACTCGAATAACAAAATACTGATTTTATGCGAAAAGATTGGGTATTTGAAAAATCGGCTATAACACAATTCTTTTTTCTCAGACATTCTACTACAGTTTCACTATCTTTTGAGGTATCAGAAAGAGAAAATCCACTCAAGAACAAGAAACTTAGAATAATAAGATATTTCATATTTCTCCAATACTAGTCAAGCATTTGCTAGCTCGCTACCTATCTGAACATATTCGGAGTTACCTTTACTTGTCCCAAGTTTGATTAGCATTTTTGCATAACGCCTTGAGTCCCCCGACATATTTTGCATCCGAAAAGCAATCGCATAGTTTTCCAAATATGCTGCTTGAAAATCTGTAGACAAAAATTCAATATCTTCTATTGGAATCTTACTTAACTCCTGGACTGCATTGACAGGAAGACTATTTTCAAGATAAGAATTCGCTAAATCTATTATTATCCCTCTTATGAATCGAACTAGATTGTATTCTTGAGAGATTTCTAACGCCTTTTTCATTTCGATTATAGATTTATTGCTATTACCTATAACTTCAAAAATTTTAGCCTTGAGCAATAAAGATCTTACTTCATTATGTTTATCACCATTTAGACTAAAAATTTCTACAGCCTTTTCTGTACACTCGACAGCTTTTCTCGTTTCTTTCTTTGCAATGAGGCAATCAGAAAGTCCAATATATGCGTATCCGATAGCTTTACTATCTTTTTCTGCAATTGCTATGCATTTTTTGTAATATACGATAGCCATGTCGTATTTCTTTAAAGATTTTTGTACTTTTCCTGTACTTAAAAAAAATTCAGGTGTACCTAATAATCTTGTTTGGCGAGTCTCCTCTTTTTTTACCAGAGAAAGTGCATCTTTTAAGTTATTATTTGCAATAAGAAAGTCTATCATCGATGCGAAAAACTGTGCTTGCGCCATAAAATCTTCTTTTTCACTCGAAATTTCGAGTGAAGTCTTTATTTCGGAGATTAATTCGTTATGGTTGTCTAAAATTTTTAATAATTCGATGCACAAGCACCGCATTTTATATTCTTCTCGCCAAGCCAATCCATCTCTAATGGCTAGTTTATAATAGTCAATTGCTTCTCTGTATGCATACACCCGTGCCGCTTCCTCGCCCGCTTTGACGCGCCACTTCGCGGCCCGCTCCTTCCACTCCCCGCGCTCGAAATGCTCGGCAATCTGGGCGCTCGAGCCGTTGCTAGTCTCTAAGGTCACGGCCAACTTGCGGTGCAGCAAGATGCGGCGGTCTGGGTTCAGCGCATCGTCCAAGGCGCGGCGCGTCAGATCGTGGTTGAACACGTACCCCCCAGAAACCTGACTCGAGGGTTCGATCAGTCTCGCGTTCACGGCGCGTTCCAATGCCTCGAGTCCCTCCCATTCGCCCAGGGCCACGGCGCTGCCGATCACGCCGTAACTGAAGCCGTCCCCGACTAGGCTGGCCGCTTCGAGCAAGCGGCGCGTGGCGGGTCCGGCGCGGGTGACGCGGTGCAGCACGGTCTCACGGACGGTCGTGGGGATTGGGAGTTCGGAGTAGGAACTGGTCAGGCTGTCGAAGGGGGTTGTCCACGCGCCGCTCGCCATGACTTGAAGCTGCCCGCCGCCGTGCAGTTCGCGCAAGGTTTCCAGAAGGTAGAACGGGTTCCCGGAGGTCGCGGCGTGCAGGCGATACGCGAAGTTCGGCGCGTCCTGCCCGCCGGAGAGCGTCTGGATCAGGGCCCGCACGTCGCGTTCTAGCAGCGGCTCCAAAGGGAAGCGCAGCAGTGCGCCGTCGCGTTTCAGATCGTTTAGGATTGGTGCGGCGCTTTCGTTGCCCACCAACTCTTCGTGACGGGCGGTGGCGATCAGGCGCACCCCGGCTTCCTTGGCGCGTCGCGCGAGGTGCGCGGTCAATTCCAACGTGGCAGAGTCGAACCAGTGCAGATCGTCCAGTAGCAGTGCGCCACCCTCACCGACGCTGGCGACCAGTGCCCGCGCCAACCCCTCGAGGAAACGCACGCGGCCCTCAATGGACGGCAGGGGTTGTGGCGTGGCATCGGGTTGCATTTCCGGGACGAGTCGGGCGCACTCGGAGCGCCAGATAGGTTCCAAACCGTTCAGCCAACTGGCAGAATCTTGCAGCGCCGCTCGCAGGGTTTCAGCGACCGGGTAGAGCGGTGAACTGCTCGAGCCTTCGCGTCCGCGCAGGGCGTGCCAGGTGGCGTTCGCTTTTTGTGAAAGGTAGTGCGCCAGTTCTTCCGCCAGTCGCGTCTTGCCAACGCCCGGTTCGCCGACGACGAGGGCCAGTTTCGCGGCCGCCGCCTCGAGTTCCCTCCAAGCGCCGTCGCGTCCGGTCAGTGGCGCGTTTAACTCGAAGGCGGCCGTGCCAGGCTCGAGCGGCGACCCATCTCGGGGGAGTGTGTTCTGGTGGCTGGCTCGGCGCAGGCTGTCCGCGAGTTGCTGGGTTTGCGGCAGCGGTGCGTCGCCGAGTTCGCGCCGCAGCGCCTCACGGAAACGCTCGAATTGCCGTAGCGCCGCTTCGCGCTCACCGAGCGATCCCAATAAACGCATGGCTTCGCGCTGGTGCGATTCCTGAAGCTCATCTAGCTCCAGGGCGCGCTGATGCAACTCGAGCGCACCGCGCAGGTCACCGGCGGTTTCGCGGCTGGTCGCGGTGCGCCGTAACAGGTCAGTGAATCGTGTGTGCAAACGTTCGCGCCGATCATCCAGCCACTCCTGGAATGTCTCCGCACCGCTCAGCTCGAGGTCTTCCAGGAGCGGACCGCGCCAGGCGGTCAGCGCGGTTTCGTCATCGCCCGTCTGGAACCGCTCGAGGTCAGTCGCGCAGGGAACCCCGAGCGCCACAAGGTCGCCGTCGGTGGACAGGCAGTTCTCTGGAAGCTGATTTTTAAGTTCGTACAGGCGTTGACGCAGGTTGCGCCGGGCTTCGGTCTGACCTTTGTCCGACCAGAGCAGATCGGCCAGCTTGTCGCGGCTGGTCGCACCCTCGGCCGCGAGGTAGGCGATCAAGGCCACACCTTTGCGGTCGCGCAGTTTCAGGGCGCGTTCAGCTACGCGGATCAGGGGTTTGCCGAGCAACAACACTTCCAGCACGTCTGTTCGCCTCCCGAGCTAATCAGAGCTTTCAAGCACTACGAACCGCTAAACGTCCACCTTGGTTCACCCCTCGAGTTCATTGATCTCTGTTCCAGGCACAGTTTTTAAGCATCGAACTTCGCCCGCGTATAAATCTGAAGTCGCGGCATACTTATGAGATATGTTAGGGCAAAATGTGAAAAAGTCAACACGTCGCAGCCTGCTCTGAGACTGCCGTTGTCGAGCTGAACTCGGCGCTCCAGTCAGACAATCTTCGGCCGTCACTCGAGCTACGGGATCGTTGGTCGCTCAGCGCTGAACGACATTTTCTCTCGTCGCCATGCCGTACTCCACGCCGTCCACCAGCGCCTTCCAGCAGGCTTGCAGCAGGTCCTCGCTGATGCCGATGCAGGTCCAGTCGCGCTCCCCGTCGGTCATCGTGATCGCGGTTCGCACCTTCAGCGGATCGGCGCGACGATTGACGCTTCGCACCCGCAACCCAACTGCCTCGAGGGTCGCGCTGTACTGCGCCAACGTCTTGTCCTCCGATAAAGCCAGCGCCGCCTTGACTGCCTTCAAGAGCGCTTTCACGGGTCCGACCGATTCGGCCGCCACGTACTCGTCTTCCGCACCGATCTTGACGCTTAGGCTGGCTTCCACGACGGGGCGGTCGCGCCCGCGAATGACATCGAAGATTCGCACCCGGTCCACGCTCAGCACCCTCGGGAATTTTCCCGTCAACTGACCCAGAATGAGTTCCAAACTTGCCGGTGCATCCTCGAAGCTGAAACCCTCGTCCTCGAGCCGTTTAAGTTCCGCCAGAATTCTCTGGCTCGAGGCGCTGCCGTCTTGGAGGTGAACCTCGTATTGCTCCGCGATTCGCGCCAGGTACGCGGGACGGCTGACGCCGGGGATGACCAGCCGACGGTGGTTGCCGACCTTTTCGGGCGCGATCGGCTCGTAGGCTTCGGGGCTGCTCAGCACCGCGCCGACGTGCGTTTCGGTTTTGTGTTCAAAGACGCGTCGCCCGACGAACGGCGCGTCGTCCATCTCAGCGCTCTTCCCGACGATCTCGGCAATCTCGAGCGCCACGGGTGTCAGGCGAGTCAGCTCCGCATCGGTCACCACATCCAGCCCCAGCTTCAGTTTCATAATCGGCAGCAGTGCTGTCAGATCGGTGATCCCGTTCCGCGCCCCGTACCCATTGACGCTACCCTGCACGTGGGTCGCGCCCGCCTCGAGGGCTGATAGGGCGTTCGCCAGCGCCAACCCGAAATCGTTGTGCAGGTGAACCCCGACTGGCAGGCTTGTAATCGCTAACACCTGAGCCACGCCGGATTTGATCTCGGCGGGCAGGGCTGAACCGTTGCTGTCCGCCAGCACGACGGTGTTCGCCCCAGCTTTGAGCGCGGTTTCGACGAAGCGCAGCGCGTACTCTGGTGAGTCGCGCATCGCATCGAAGAAATGCTCGGCCATCAGGATCACCTCGCGGTCCGCCGCCCGCGCGAAAGCAACGCTGTCGAAGAGCATCTTCAGGTTCTCTTCCAACGTCGTGCGCAGCACCTTTTCTACGTGCAAGCCCCAGACCTTGCCGTACAGGGACACGACCGGTGTCTCGCAGCGTAACAGTAACTCGAGACCTCGATCTTTAGCGACCGCCGTCTCTGGTTTTCGCGTCGCGCCGAAGGCCACGAGTTTGGCTCGCAGGTTCAGCTCCGTTGCGCGCCGGAAAAACTCGAGGTCGGACGGAAAGACACTCGCCCAGCCGCCCTCTAAATACGTCACGCCCAAACTGTCAATCAGCGGCGCGAGTCGCAATTTATCTTGGAGCGTTAAGGTGACATCGCCCGCCAGCGCACCGTCGCGTAAGGTCGTGTCCAGAATTGTCAGAGCCATACCAGGAGTATAGGTCGCTGTCCTCACGGGACCTGCAATATGCTGAGGTCGTTCGGGAACAGGACTGGGATTTCGAGGATGGTCACCGTTTTAAAATCTCGAGCGTTGTTGGTGATGAACGCGTCTGCATTGACAGTCACGGCTGAAGCGAGATGGATCGCGTCGGGCGCTTTTAGGCTGTATGCCGCACCAAGTTGAACCGCTAGGGAGGCAACCGCTGCGTCAACGGCTTGCAACTCGAGGGTTGCCAGAATATCGGTGACTGCCTCCAGCTCTGCTTTCAAGCCTAACCGAGTCGGTTTGGAGAGCAGCTCGGGGAGGAGCAGCGCCGAACCGAACCTCGAACCATCCAAACTCGGTTCGTTCAGCAGTTGCAGGATTCGAGGACCGACTGGATGGGCAATTTGTGCCGCGTAGATCAGGACATCGGCGTCGAAAGCCAGCCTCGCATGTCATCACGATGCTGGCGCAGCTCAGCCGCCAGACCTTCAGCGAACTCAGCCTCGAGTCTCGCTGTGAGCGGACGCCGTTCGTCGCGGGCACGTTTCAGATTCTCGAGGAGTTTGTCAGCCGCCACGGTGTTCGGCGTGCGAAGCTTTGAACGGAGTTTGGCGGGGTTCACCAGGACCGCTATCACCTGACCGTTTTGAGAAAGCTCCACATCCTCACCCGCCTTGACACGATCCAAGGCTTCACGCATTCGCGCTCGAGCTTCGGTGACCGTCAACGTCAGCATCAACAGAACTCTATACGGAACCGTACATCAATGTACAGAAAACAGAGGCAATCGCTGTTCATTCAAAGGCTGCCTCGAGGGGGTCGTTTGCCAATATCACGACCATCGTTTCACTAGTACCGCCAAGCCATTCGCGCCGCCCATGCACAGGCTCGCCAATCCCACCTCTTTATTTTGCGCCTCGAGGGCGTGCAGCAGCGTTACCAGAATCCGTGCCCCGCTGCATCCGATCGGGTGTCCCAGGGCGACCGCGCCGCCATTGACGTTGACGTTGCTGCCGTCCAGGCCCAATTCGCGCATCACGGCCAGAGCTTGCACCGCGAAGGCTTCGTTGAACTCGAACAGGTCAATGTCGTCCAACGTCATCTTTTGCTGCTCCAGGAGTTTCCGGGTCGCGGGAACCGGGGAGAGCGTGAACCATTTCGGCTCGAGACCGCTCGTGGCGTACCCGACGATCTCGGCGACCGGCTTCAGTCCGTGAGCGCTCGCGGCTTCCTCGGACATGACCAGTAACGCCGCCGCGCCGTCGTTAATTCCCGGCGCGTTCCCGGCGGTGACGGAACCGTCCTTCTGAAAGGCGGGACGAAGTTTCCCGAGCGTCTCGAGGTTCGTATCCCGGCGCGGTCCCTCGTCGGTATCCACGATAAGCGTGCCCTTTTTCGTTTCAACCGTCACGGGCGCGATCTCTGCCTTGAAACGGCCACCATCAATCGCCTCGAGGGCCCGGCGATGCGATTCCAGGGCGTAGGCGTCCTGATCGGCGCGGCTGATGCCCGTTTCCCGCGCGGTGAACTCGGCGGCGTCACCCATGCGCCAACCCTCGAAGGCGCACCAGAGTCCGTCGTGCATGTTCGCGTCTTTCAGCTCTTGATGCCCCGCCTTGAAGCCTTCCCTGGCGTTGAACAGCAGATACGGCGAGTTGCTCATGCTCTCCATGCCGCCCGCCACGGCGATGTTGAAATCCCCGGCGCGAATCCCGCTTGCGGCCATCATGACCGCCTTCATGCCACTGCCGCAGACGACATTGACCGTCGTTGCCCCGCTCGAGGCGAGCAGACCGGCGTGCAGCGCCGCCTGCCGCGTCGGGTTCTGACCGACCCCCGCTTGAACGACGTGACCCAGCATCGCCTCGTCCACCAGGGTTGCGTCCAGTCCGACTTTGGACAGCGCGGCTTTGATCGCCACCGTTCCCAATTCCGGGGCGCTCAAATCCTTCAAACCGCCCAGAAAGCGGCCAATCGGCGTGCGGACGGCGGACACGATCACGGTTCTGGTCATTGACTGGAACTTTAACACCGGATTTCGTGGCAAATTGGAACTCTCAAAGCGGGAAACGCGTATCTTGCAAGCGTGATTGTTGCCAACGTACTGTTCATCGTGATCTGGCTGGCGGCGCTGGTGGCGACCTTCGTGCCGGTCATTCCCGCCACGATCATCATCTGGGTCGCGGCGCTCTTGCACGCGCTGCTGACGGGATTTCAACCGCTGACCGTGTGGTATCTGGCGGCGCTCGGGTTGCTCGCGGTCTGCGCGTTTATCGTGGACAACGTGGCCGGGGCCTGGGGTGCGCGGCGCTTCGGCGGCTCGAGAGCGGCCGGTTGGGGGGCGCTGGTCGGTGGCTTATTGGGACTGGCGCTCGGACCGCTCGGGTTTCTAGTCGGACCGGTCCTGGGAGCCATCATTGCGGAACTGCTCGTCTCTCAGAAACCGCCCTTGGACGCGATCAAAAGCGGGTTTGGGACGCTCTTGGGGATGCTCGGCGGGATCGGCGCGAAGCTGCTGATTCACCTGGCAATGGGCATCATGGTGCTGATTCGAATACTGGCTTGAAGCCCTTATTGATTCGCGTCGCCCGCGCTGAAGGCTGGTCCATGTCCCACAGTGGGTTTTTGACCCGTTTTTCTGAAGCTGAGCACGCGTGGATCAGTAATCCTCCACAACCTCAAAAAACGCCGCCACCACCTGCGGGTCAAATTGCGTCCCGGATTGACGTTGAATCTCCGCTCGAGCCTCCGCCTGACTCCAAGCGCGCTTATACGGCCGAGTACTCAGCAGCGCGTCGTACACGTCTGCTACCGCCACGATTCGTCCTGGGAGAGGAATTTGTTCCCCTTTGAGTCCGTGTGGGTAGCCCCGTCCATCCCAGCGCTCGTGATGGGTCAAGGCGACCAGCTCCGCGAGTTGCAGCAACGGCGACCGACCACCAGAGAGAATCTGTGCGCCGATAACCGTGTGTTCCTTGATTCGCTCGAATTCCTCGGGCGTCAACTTGGCGGGTTTCAACATCAGCAAATCCGAGATACCAATCTTGCCGACATCGTGCAAGCGTGCCGCCAAACGCAACAACTCGATCTCATGATCGGGCAACCCGAGGCGTTCCCCGATCAGCGCCGCCAGCGTGCCTACCCGAGACGTGTGCTGCCCCGTCGTGTCATCGCGGTACTCGGCCGCCACCGCCAATCGGGTGACAATTTCTACCCGCGCCTCTTCCAACTCGTGCGTGCGTTCCGAAATCTTTTCTTCCAGCAGTTCATTCGCTTTCCGAATCGCCTCGGTTTCATTGCGGGCGCGTTCCAACTCGAAGTTCGTTTTGAGGTGTTTGGTGCGACGCTCAGCCTCAGCGTTGAACACCTGCCGCTCGAGGCGATGGTACTCACGGTGATAATGCAGGGCCGGTTCCAGATCGCGTCGCGCCTGGTACGCGTCTGCCAACAAGCAGTGAATATCCACGACGAACTTCTGCAACTCCGCGCGTTCAGCCAACGGTAGCGCCTCGAGCAGCAACTCGAGTGCGACCACCGCGTCCCCCGAGTCCAGATGAACCCGCGCCAGATTGACCAAGGATTCGATCTCTTGCTCCCGGTAGCCCGTCTCTCGAGCCAAATGCAGTGCCTCACGGTGCGCCTCGAGGGCCACGCTTAAATTTCCGAACGATCTTTGGACCGTTCCTAAACCGTCTAGAGCAGCTATTTCGACTTGACGCAAACCGATCTGACGCGCAATCTCGAGGGCACGCTGGAAGAGCGGTAAGGCTTCTTCGGGTTGGCCGAGCAGTTTTCTAGCAGTAGCCAGATTCACACTTGATATGGCTTCAATTAACAGGTCCGCATTCTCCTGCGCTATTAATAGAGCTTCAGTATAAATACTAGTCGCTTTTCCATACTCGTACATGGATTCATATACGCGCCCAAGGTTAATAAGACAGTTTCCCTGTTGACGAGGCTGATCTGTACTTTTTTGGAGCAATCGTCTCGCCTCGAGCAAACTTTCAAGTGCGTGTGGATAGTTACTTTGATCGGTATAAAGAATTCCCATATTATTTAAGCAAATAGCTTGTTCCAAAAATTCCTGATTTTTCTTATGAATCAAAAGCGCCTGTTGAAGTTTCTCCAATGCTCCATTGTAATCGCCAGACGCATGTCTTACGCCTGCTAAGAGGTTTAGAGTACTGGCTTGAACTGAAGTGTTGTTAAGCTCTTGGCTGTACCGTAAGACTCGTTGAAGATGTGGACCCGCGGCCTCAAAATTCCCCATATTGAGATACGCCCGTCCGATATCTGTCATTGCGTCCAATTCAAGCTCAGTGTTTCCCTGCTCTCTCGCCTGTGTTTCTACTACGAAAAAAACAGATAGTGCCTCATCGAAATATCCAAGTTTGAGTTGTGCTTGTCCTTTTGCCAAGAGTGCCTTTATTGTGAAAAACTTTGATCCATCAGCGACTGCCGCTTTATGTGCTTCGTTAGCGATTTGCAATATTTCATTTGGATCGGCGGCAATTCGCAGATCATCAAATAATGCAGCCAGATGGGAAGAAATCTCCCTATCGTCTGGCTGCATCATTTGGTCGGTCGGTTGCATGCTTTATTGTCGCAGCATGCCTCTAATAGTGGTGTGACCGATTACCTAGAAATCGTGTCAGTCAAGAAACGTTCGACATCCAAACGCCCGTCGCCCAGTCCATCCTTGTACGCGGCGTTCATGCCGTCGCTGTAAATGTTGGCGACAGAGGTACTGACCTTCTTCACCAGATCAGTTTTGGTGACCTTCAATGGTTGTCCTAATGCCAGCGCTAACGCACCGCTGACCATTGGCGCTGCCATGGAGGTGCCGGACCAAGCCGCTATACGGTTATCTGGTGCAGGGGCGTAAACAATTTCGCCAGGGGCTACGATCTCGAGCGGCTTATTTTTCTTGCCGTAGGTGGAAAAGCTAGACTTCAGATCTTTGCTGTCAACACTTCCAACGCTGAGACTGAACGTGCCAGCCGTAGTTTTATCAATGTAGGCAACGTTAGCTGGAAAAGTCACGCTTTCATCGCCCGTGTTGCCTGAAGATGAAATGACCACAATACCCTTGGCGGTCGCCGCGTCAATCGCACTCTGAACTGCCGAAGATTTTGAATCGCTCCCCAAAGACAGATTGATGATCTGGACGCCTTTGCTAACGGCGTAGTTGATGGCCGCAGCAATCCGAGTCACATCGCCGCTGCCATCTGATCCAAGAACTCGCAGCGGCAGAATCTGCGCTCGAGGCGCTATTTGCAGAACGATGCCCGCCACGTTCGTTCCATGTCCATAGGCACCTATGCCTAAAGTGCCCTCATCCTGGGGGATGGCATCATTGCCAACGAAATCCCACATATCGGCTTCTTGAATAGCCCCAGCAAAAGCTGGATGTTTGAGATCAATACCTGTATCTAAGATGGCGACTTTGACGCCGCTACCTAAGTTGGTGGCCAGACGTTGCCCCTGCTCGAGACGGATTTGACGCCAGGTGGTGGTGTTCTGCGGAATGAAGGTGTAATTTCCGCTCGCCCACGCCGACACACTCCCACTCGCCCAGGCTGACACACTTCCACTCGCCCACGCCGAAACGCTCCCGCTGGCCCAAGCGCTCACACTGCCGCTAAACCAAGCCATCTGGCCACCGCCGAGGAACGTCCCTTTATTGCGCTCGAGTTCCAGGTTGCCGCTGTGCTGTTTAGCTTGAGCGTTATCAAATCCCATCACAGCGAAGCCCTTTTCGGGTTCAAAGACGACGATTTTGCCGCCCATCTTCGCCTCGAGCGTGGCTTTCGTGTCAGTCGGGTTGATCTGAAGATTCATGGCGTAGTCGTACTCGAGGGAGTCTGCTCGGCCTTGAACCGTGGGCGTGGAAAGACTGGAATTGTTGCACCCTGTCAGTGCGGCGATGGCGAGCGTGGCGAGGGTAACAGTGGGGGTCATTCGTTGAGCAGACATCTCGAGCCTCTTTTCTTCCGTAGTATCGGTTTGGAGAATAATACCATGAGAGATTCATGGATCTTTTCTAAGAATACACGCAGGGCTGGCTTTCAACCTGAGGGTTGGCTAAATCTAAACCAGCGATTAATGTATCAGTCCGATCATTTCAGGAAAATGACACAGGACAAGCTCCGCCCGCAAACGCTAAACTCTGGGTATGACAGAACCGACCCACCATGCTCAACGCCCACCTCGCGCACAGCGAGGCGTTTTTTTGCTGCTCGGGGTTTCCGGGAGCGGCAAGGGCAGTGTTGCGGAACGTCTGCTGGACAGCGGTCTGATTGCCGCGCACGCTAGCATGGGAGGGTGGTTACGCGAAGCTCTAGAGCAACCTAGCACCGTAAACCAGAGGCTGACCCAGGAACAACCTGACGGCTTCGCTACGCCACTCGAGTATTTGCGGCATTGCGTGAAGAACGGCTTATTGATACCGGACGCTTGGACGCAGGCAGTGATTGAAACGAGGTTAGGTGCGATCACCTCTGGAACCTGGGCGCTGGACGGGTATCCGCGCACGGTCGGCGCAGCCCGACACCTGATCGCGGCGCTCGAGGGACACGCCATACCGCTATTGGGCGCGGTGGAGCTACAAATTTCGCCCGAGGTCATGTCGCGTCGGCTGCTAGCGCGAGGCCGCTTCGACGATCACGAAACGGCGATCGGGCAACGCCTCGAGTTTTACCGGCAGTCCGTCCAGCCAACACTGGTCTGGCTCGAGGATCACGGTGTGCCGGTACACCGCGTTGACGCGGCGGCAGACCTCGAGACGGTGACAGATCGCGTCGCGGACTGGCTCAGAGGGGTGAGGGTTTAGCTCACTTGTTTTTGTCGTACGGGATGATCTTGTCCCACTCGTCGGCGGCGCTCCGGCTGACGACCGCCACGACGTGTTCAGTCTCGGACAGATTGTAAACCTCGTGAGGCACGCCGGGTTGGATGTAAATGAAATCGCCCGCCTCGTTATCGAGTTGTTTCGTCAGACCCTCGCCGTAGAGATGACGCACGCGACCCTCTAAGATGTAAAGAATCACCTCGAAGCCGTCGTGGATGTGCGAGTACGCGATGCCACCGGGCGGAATGGTCGCCACGTTCATGCTCAGGGCTGCCGTGCCCGCGTTCTTGCCGCTGATCCCCTGCTTGTAATGAATCCCGTTCCAACGGCGATTCGCACCGCCACCGCGCACGGTTTTGATTCCGTCGGCGTCCTCCACGAAGCTGGTGTCCACCTCGGAGCCGCGCATGTTGCCCGCGTCGCCCGCCCGTCCCTTGTACTCGGTTTCGCTCATGCGGATATTGTACGCTGCAACTCTCAAAACGGCGTGAACCACCCGTCTAGACGTGACTCGAGGAGACTGCCATGACCCACTGGATGAAATTTGTGCTCGCGTTTTCTGGGTTGAGCGGCCTCTCAGCCCAAGCCATCGTTGGGTCGCCCGTTCCAACACCTCCCATGCCTCAGCTCGCCTCGAGTCTGCGCTGCGTGGCTGGGGATAAGGCTTGCCCGGTTCGGATTCGTTTTGCTCGAGGTGCAATCTCCGCCACCGTGACTGCCACGATGCGTGGCGGCAACGATCAGAGGTGGTTCGTCTTCAAGGCTGCGCGGGGGCAAGCCGCGACCGCCTCTGTAGTCGTCCTCAACAACCCGGAAGCTCGAGTCGCAGTCTATCTGTACGCGCCTGGCGGGATCAGCATGGGCGGCGGGCCGGGCGGCATGGGTTCGGATTCGCTGCCAGCGACCGGCGATTACTTTGTGCAGGTGCGAGAGAGCCTGGCTCGAGGGCCCGCCTTCAGGGGAGCGTTTCGGTTAGCGTTGACGATTAAGTAGCCCTGTTTAGGGCTGCATGGCGTTGATGTTCTGGGCCGCCTCGAAGTCCAGCGCCGTCAACCCACCCGCGCTGTGGGTCACGAATCGCACGTTCACCATTTTCCAGGTCACGGTGAGACTGTCGGGGTGATGATCCATTTTCTCCGCGAGTATCATCACGCGGACCGCGAAGGCCGCGCCCCCGGAGTACGAATCGAAATTGAAATCTCGAGTCAACCTGTCCCCGTCCACCGTCCAGCCTGGGGTGCGCTCGAGGGCGGCTGATAGCTCCGTCTGGTTTAGTTTCTGAGGCATGGGCTGAATTCTAGCGCGTAAGGGCGTCTGCTTTGCCGTTCGGGGTTCGGTTGGCTAGAATAGCGGCAATGTCAGAAGCCAGCCGCCCGCTGCGCGTGGGCTTGTTCACCGACACTTACCTGCCGCAGATCAATGGCGTCGTCACCAGCGTGACGGGCTTGAAGCGTGGCCTCGAGGAATTGGGGCACACGGTCACGATCATCGCGCCGCGTCACCCGCAGCAACGCCCGGAACCCGGCGTGATTCGGTTGCGCAGCACCGCCTACCGGCCGCAACCGGAGCAGCGCTTCGCCTTTCCGCCGAGCTTGCGAAAAATTCTGGAATTTCGCCGCAAACGCTTCGACGTGATTCACACGCACGGCGTTAGTATGCCGGTGATCGCCCTCGGGGTGGCGCGCCTATTGGGTGTGCCGCTGGTGCACACCTATCACACCCGCATCCGCGATTACGTTCATTACGTGCCGATGTACGCCACGCTCTCGTGGATGACGAACGATCAGCGCTGGTACGCTCGAGGCAACCGCACCCGGACGCGCGTCACGAAGCGGCTCAACAAGCGGCTCGAGGTCAGCACGCAGGGTTTGGCCTCGCGGGTGGACACCTGGTTCTGCAATCGCTGCCTGGAGGTGATCGCGCCCGCCGCGCCGATGGCGGACGAGTTGTGGGACATGGGTGTGCGCTCACCGATCACGGTCATCCCGAACGGCATCAATCTGGACGTATTGACCGCGCCGCAGCCAGACCCGTACCCGAAGCGTCCGGGCGTCAAACGCGTACTGACGGTCTCCCGATTAGGCAAGGAAAAAAGTGTTGACAAGCTCCTGGAACGCTTCAAGCTGATTCACGCCGCGCTCCCGGAAACGCATCTGACCCTTGTCGGTGATGGCCCGGAGCGCGCTCACCTTGAGGGGTACGCGGCCTCGCTCGGGCTGCGAGACGCGGTGACCTTCACCGGCTACGTCAACGCCGCTGAGATCGGACGGTACTACCAGCACGCCGATGTCTTCGTGTTTGCCAGCGTCTCTGAAACGCAGGGACTGGTGGCCTTAGAAGCCGCCGCCTGCGGGTGTCCGGTCGTGGCTCGAGCCGAGATGGGCATTATTGCTTGCGTTAGAGATGGCGAGACGGGTTTTCTCGTCTCGTCGCAAGACTCTGGGTTGTTCGCGGCTCGCACCGTGGAGCTATTGCGTGACCCGGAAATGCACGCCCGATTCAGCGGCGCGTCCCGCGTTTGGGCAACCGCCGAGGGCAGTCACACGACGATGACGCGGCGCATCTTAGAGGTCTACGGCCGCGCCACGACGACCTTCCGGGGCTGGGGCGATTTGACGCTGCCCGAGGCGTTCGAGCTGGCGCGCAGTGAATTCGATTTCGACCTCGAGCGCTTCAAATGAGTGGCGCGGCACGGGTTTCTCAAGGCTGTCCGTCATGGTGTCAGGTGTGAAGCGACCTGCCCTGCCACAGTTTTGGTTGTGCTTGATCTGCCTACTGGCACTCCAGCTCTCGTCCGCTCGAGCGCAGTCGTTTCGGGCGCTATCGTTCAGTGCTGGGCTGAGTCTGAGCGGGGCGGGAGATTTTGGGACGGGCATCCTCAGCACCGGAATTCCCGGACAGCTCGGCGTGGAACTGCGCCTGGAAGCGCTGAATCTGATTGCTCGAGGGGTCAGTCTGCGCGCCAACCTTGGCTCGGGCGGTGTGGAAGCGTTGGTTTTTTGGCGGGCGGATTTGAGTGAGACCTTCAACTTGACGCTTGGGGCAGGCTTTGGCTGGCTGGACTACGCCGCACCGGGTCTCGTGGCCCGCGTTGGTCTGGAATACCGCTTTAGTGTCTTCGGTGTGGCGTTGGAGTACGGTTGGCGCTCGAGTTTTGCCACCGACACGCCAAGCTTGCGCTCGAGTTGGGCGCTGGGATTGATCTGGTTTTTCGGGCGCTGAGCTTTGATGGCTCATTTCAGTCTCGTCTTACTGAGTTCGGCATCGTCAAGTTACTGTTCCAGGGCAAGCAAGCGCACCTGTGACGCGAACGTGAGCTAGCCGAATCGTGGGGTTATCAGCAGTAACGGACCCAGAAATACGGACCCAGAAATACGGACCCAGAAATTCTCACGCTGAGCGGTTTTTCCACAGCAAGTTGTTGAGCCTTCTTTTCAACAAAGATTGAATTTTCCACTTGCATGAGCGCTTGGTATGCGTTTACACTTGTTGCGACTCTCACGTTTGGGTAGACATCACCTCTAAAGCCAAGATTTCGCTTGTCATAAGCCTGTAAGTCTCGTCAAGATAGAGTCCATTCGCTATGCCAACGAATTGTGCTATAACTCCCGCTTGAATGATCGTTTCGTAAGCGTTTACTAAGAAGCCCGCTCAGTCAAGCAAGCGCTCTCAAGGTCAGCGGACAATCAACAACGAATCAGACTAGGTTCAAAGCAGACAGGCTGGTGTTGGGAGCGCCGGTGAACCACGAAGGCAATTGCCTGGGAGGCAAGATGAAAACGAGTCGTACCAACCCAACCCAAACCGACCTCGAGCTGCCCGAAACCCCACCTCGAGCGGTTGCTAGCTTCTCGTTGCAGTCTCGGGAGGCCGCAACGCCCGCACGACTTTTGAAACGCGCCGCCAATACCATGCCCATCGCGGCAGTCCATCAGGGAGTTGCATGAACGCAAACCACATCTCGAGACTCGTGATCCGACTGTTCGGAGGCTTGATCGCCGCGTTCGTATCCGGTACGACCATCGCGCAGATCTGTACGCCTCCCACTTCGGGTACGGCCACATTCTTTGGGAATTCCTACTTCGCTGGCTCTGGACAAGCGTTAGCCAATCAACCAACTCTCAGCTTCAACAACACAGTCGCTGGCGCTCGAACGACGCCAGGTGGGACGCCTCCAACCGGCGGTTGGGCGATCTCCCAAACTGCCATTGCAGCCAACGATTTGGTGTTCATCATCCAGATGCAGGATGCCACCCTCGCTAACAACAACGACGACGCATACGGCGACGGTGTGGCGGGCGGCTTCGGTCAGGGCACCGATGATCCGCGTAACTCCGGGCGCTGGGAGTTCGGGCTGGTCAACTCAGCCACAGCCACCAGTATCACTCTGAAAAACAACCTGCAATACGAGTACAACACCTCGAGCGCCAGCGCCACAGCCACGCGGCGCTCGTTCCAGGTGATTCGCGTTCAACAAAATAAGAATCTGGTACTCAGCAGCGCCAGCAACCTCAGTGTCGTGCCCTGGGACGGTTCTACCGGCGGCGTGATCGTGTTTGACGACAAAGGCACGCTGGATTTCAACGGCGTCACTATCAATGCCAACGGCGCAGGCTTCCGAGGCGGTGGCTCCCTCCAAGGCAGCACCACCCAAGGCTCAGTGGCTTACATCACGTCTACCAGCAATGCCAGCAACCTGGGCGGCATGAAAGGCGAGGGTATCGCTGGAACGCCGCGCTTGGTGCGGGGTACGACCGTTACCAATGGGTATACGGGAACGTCCTCCAACTTGCCCTCCGGCGACCAGGGCTACCCAGGCACGAATGATCGCTCGAGAGGGGCACCGGGCAATGCCGGTGGCGGTGGCACGAGCCACAACTCGGGCGGTGGCGGCGGCTCTAACTCGGGCACAGGCGGCAAAGGCGGTTACTCGTTCGCGTTTTACGAGACTGCGCTCAATGCCGGTAATTGCGGCGCAACGGCGGCGCGCACCTTCCCCAATGCAGCTACAGGTGACGTAGGCGATCAGGACCCAACAGCTCCCAACCCCAATCCGTACTACGCTTGCGGTGGTGACAGCGCTCGAGACGTGGGCGGCAACCCTGGCGCGACCGTCGCCCCAAGTGCCGATCGCTTGATTCTCGGCGGCGGCGCGGGGGCAGGCGATAACAACAACGCTGGCGACGATAATGCCAGCAAGCCTCAAGCCAGTGGCGGTAACGGCGGTGGTTTGATCTTGGTTCGAGCCAGTGCCGTGACCGGTTCAGGCACGCTGACCGCGAACGGACAGGATGGGGAAAATGCGGGACGTGACGGCGCTGGCGGCGGCGGCGCAGGCGGTACGGTTGCCCTAGCGATTCCGAATCCCAGCACCGCGACCACGCTAAGCCTGACGATCAGTGCTGTCGGTGGTAAGGGTGGGAACACCGGACGAGGACTCTACAGTGGCGCGGGCGAGGCGCAAGGTCCGGGCGGCGCGGGCGGTGGTGGTTCTATCCTCAAACCGACCAACGTCTCGTTGACCGGTAGTGCCATCGGTGGCGGCGCTGCCGGTTTGAACATTCCAGTGGACGGCGTGTCAAACCCATATGGCACGGCGGCGGGCGCAGGACAAATTGCTACGATTGATTACCAGCCAACCAACCTGCCCAACAGCAACGCCTGCTATCAACCGAACGTCACCAAAACCACCAGCACGCCGCTGGTCGTTCAGGGGCAGCAGACGACAGCCAGTTATACGGTCACGATCTCGCAGCCCGCCAATCGCTTGCAGGTCAGTGGCGTCAATCTCGTAGACGACCTGCCGTCGCCGTTCAACGTGGCAGCGGGAACCAATGCCACGATGACTTACGCGGGAGGTGCCAGCGGACCCGCCACCCTGGCCGCCACGGGAACTGGTGCTGGACCCTACGATCCCGTCACTTTTGGCGTGAGCAGCGGCACGGCCGCCAACAGCTTCACGATCCCACCGGGTGGCAGCGTCACGGTGACGTTTACCGTGAACGTCAACGGCGCGGCGGCTGGAACCTATCAGAACCCGGTGAGCGTTAATACCACCAACGCTGCGACCAACTTGCCCGTGGTCTCGAGCTACGACCCCGCCTCGAGCACTGCCGAAGATGTCGTGATTCCGGCGCGTCCCACGTTCAGTAAAGCGTTCGATCCGGTGTACTTGACGCCGAGCGCGGTTTCAAAACTGACAGTCACGCTGAACAACACGAACGGTTCTGCCGCCACGATCTCGAGTGCGCTGGTGGATTCGTTGCCGCTGGGAGTTTTGATTGCAGCAGCGCCGAACGCGGTAACAACTTGTGGTGGCACAGGCAGCGTCACGACCACGCAGGGCAACGCGACTACACCCGCCACCGTGACACTACCGAACACCAGGACGATCCCGGCGAGTGGCTCGTGTACGTTCTCGGTGGATGTCACCGCCTCAACCCTTGGGGTGTACAACAACAGCATTCCGGCGAGTGCGCTCGTGACGAGTTTCGGCAGTCCGACCTCACCGGCCACCGCGCCGCTCGTGGTGATTGAACCCGCCAAGTCGGTGAAGCTCTTGACAGACGCCGACGGCTCTGGTGCGCCGAGCGCCGGTGACACACTGCAATACACGCTGGTCTACAGCGCCCCGGCGGGTGCGCCGACGATCACGAGTTTCCAGATCTTCGATATCCTACCGTCCCAGCTCACGGCGACCTCGAGTGCCGTGACCGTCGCCGTCACGGGCGTTGGAACAACCGCCGCTGCCAACGCCAGCTACACCGGCATCGCCGGAGCCACCACCTCGAGCCTGCTGCAAAGCGGGGCGACCCTGGCGGCGGGTGGAACGATCACGGTCACAGTCAAGGCCACCATCAACGCTGGCGTCAATGGCGGAACCACGATTGACAACACCGCTCGAGCCACCGGACTGGGCTTGCCATCGGTCACCGGCAACGGCACAAGCGGCGGCGTCCCAAGCGATGCCGATGCCACGCCGTCCGGCAGTTTGCCGCAACCTCAGGACACGCCGGGAGCCACGGAACCGACTCGAGTCACGACGGTTGCGCTGAGCGCTGACGTTGTGACCACCAAGACCGGTCCGGCTCGAGTCAACACCTTAGGGCAAGTGACCTACATTATTCAGATTCGAGACGCCGGTCCTGACACGGCCAGTAACGTGGTCGTCACGGACTCACTGCCGACCGGGAGTACGTTTGTGAGTGCCGGGGACTGCGGAACAGACAGTGCTTGCGCCGCGCCGACGAACTTAAATATCACACCGACCGCTGGCGCACTGACCTTCCCGAGCATCGCTTCGCTGGCAAACGGTGTCAGCCGCTACTACCGCGTGATCGTGACCGCGCCCGCCTCGGGTCCGATCACCAACTTGGTCTCGAGCACCTCGAGCACGCCGGACCCGACGCCTGCGAATAACGATGCCACACCGGGTAATGATCCGGTCGGGCAACCCTCACAGGTCACGACTACCGTCAATCAGCCTCCGGTCACGAACGATGTCACGAACGTCAAATTGAACACGACCGCAGGCGCGACGACCCTCAACCCGAACCTCTCGGGCACGGACCCTGATGGCACAGTCACGAACTATGTCATCAAGAGCCTGCCCACGAACGGTACGCTGGCGCTCAACGGCACAGCGGTCACGGTCGGACAGGTCATCCCAGCAGGCTCGATCAGTCAATTGACGTTTGATCCTGATGGCACGGCTCCGATTGGAACTGGAACCAGCTTTACCTACGCCGCGAGGGACAACGACGGACTCGAGGATGCCACCCCCAACACCTACACAATCCCGCTCAATCAGCCGCCAGTCACCCAGGATCGGACGAACGCAACGCTGAACATCACGGCTGGCCCGACCGTGCTGAATCCAAACTTGCTTGGGACAGACCCAGATGGCACGGTTACGAATTACGTCATCAAGTCACTGCCGACCAACGGCACGCTGGCCCTCAATGGCACGCCGGTCACCGTCGGACAGGTGATCCCAGCCGCTTCGATCGCGCAACTGACCTTTGATCCAGATGGAACCGTACCAGCCGGTGGCAGTACAAGCTTCACGTATGCCGCCAGGGACAACGACGGACTCGAGGATGCCACCCCCAACACGTACACCATTCCCTTGAATCAGCCGCCGGTCACGCAGGATCGTACGAATGCCGATATTCCGTTGAATGCCGCAGCGACGGTGTTGAACCCGAACTTGCTTGGGACAGACCCAGACGGCACGGTTACGAATTACGTCATCAAGTCACTACCGACCAACGGGACGCTGGCCCTCAACGGCACGCCGGTCACGGTCGGACAGGTGATTCCAGCGGCTTCGATCGCGCAACTGACCTTTGACCCGGATGGAACCGTACCAGCCGGTGGCAGTACAAGCTTCACGTATGCCGCCAGGGATAACCTGAACCTCGAGGACGCCACCCCGAACACGTACACCATTCCAATTCTCAGCGCCGATGTCGCCACCACGAAAACCGGACCGACCACGGTCAATGCGGGAGCGCAGGTCACGTACATCGTTCGTACTCAGAACAATGGAACTGGTGCGGCTAGCAACGTGGTTGTCACGGATACCCTGCCGACCGGAAGCAGCTTCGTGAGTGCCGCTGATTGCGCCGCCGACAGCACGTGCGCCGCGCCGACCAACCTAGCCATCACACCAGCCGCTGGCGTCCTCACCTTCCCGAGCATCGCCAGCCTGACCAACGGCTCGAGTCGGTACTACCGCGTGATTGTGACGGCACCCGCCACGGGCACGCTAACGAATCTGGTCTCGAGCACCTCGAGCACGCCGGATCCGACGCCGGCGAATAACGATGCCGCACCGGGTAACGACCCGGTTGGTCAACCCTCACAGGTCACCACAACGGTGCTGACCCCAGGCGTGAACGCCGTGAAAACCGTTGCCAAAATCGGCGGTCCGCTGCCCATCACCGCCGGAGATACACTCGAGTACACGATCACGATCACCAACTCGGGCGCTGCCCCAGCGAACGGGAGCAGCTTCACAGATGCGCTACCAGCCGGAACCAGCTATGTCGCCAACACCGCGACCGTCAACGGAACGGCGGTCACGGGTGCAGCCACGTATCCGTTCGGCAGCGCGGTAGCCGTCAACAGTCTTGGCGCGGCGGCAGGTGTAATCAGCAACGTCGCACCTAACAACACCGTCACGATTCGTTTCCGGGTGACCGTCAACGCACCGCCAGCCACCACCATCTCTAACCAGGGAACCGTCAACTACACCGGCGGGCCCGCCGGTGGCGTCCCGACCGATGATCCCACGACCCCCGCCGCGAACGATCCAACCGTTGTTTCAGTGCCTCGAGCCGATTTGGTCGTGACCAAGACAGGACCGGCCGGTGTCAATGCTGGCGCACAAGTCACGTACATCGTTCAAGCCCGAAACGCTGGACCTGACACCGCCACGAGTGTCGTGGCCCGTGACACCTTGCCAACCGGAGCCACCTTTGTTAGCGCAGCGGACTGCACGGACAACACAGCCTCTTGCACGACACCGAATCCAATCGGTATCACGCCCGCCGCTGGCGTCCTGACCTTCCCGACGATCGCTAGCCTGACGAATGGCTCGAGTCGGTACTACCGCGTGATCGTGACAGCGTCCGCCACGGGCACGTTGACAAATCTGGTGAGCGGCAGTGCCGCCGAGTATGACCCCACGCCGGTGAACAACGATGCCACGCCGGGCAACGATCCGGTCGGGCAGCCGTCACAGGTCACCACAACGGTGAATCAACCGCCAGTCACGAACGATGTCACGAATGCGACGCTGAATCCGACCGCTGGTCCGACCGTGCTGAACCCGAACCTCTCGGGCACGGACCCTGATGGCACAGTCACGAACTATGTCATCAAGAGCTTGCCCACGAACGGTACGCTCGCCTTGAATGGCACGCCCGTGACCGTCGGACAAGTCATTCCGGCGGCTTCGATTAGCCAGTTAACCTTTGACCCTGACGGCACGGTTCCAGCAAGTAGCAGCACCAACTTCACGTATGCCGCGAGAGACAACCTCAATCTCGAGGACGCGACACCGAACACTTATACGATTCCGCTCAATCAGCCGCCGGTCACGCAGGATCGCACCAACACGAAATTGAACACGACCGCAGGCGCGACGACCCTCAATCCGAACCTGTTGGGCACAGACCCGGATGGCACGGTCACGAACTACGTGATTAAGAGTTTGCCCACGAACGGCACACTCGCTTTGAACGGTACGCCCGTGACGGTTGGGCAGGTTATTCCGGCGGCTTCGATCGCGCAACTGACCTTCGATCCTGACGGTACAGCACCAACGGGCACAGGAACGAGTTTTACCTACGCGGCTCGAGATAATCTGAATCTCGAGGATGCCACCCCGAACACGTACACCATTCCCTTGAATCAGCCGCCGGTCACGAACGATGCGACCAATGCAGTCCTGAACGCCGGAGCCGGTCCGACGGTATTGAACCCGAATCTGAGCGGTTCTGATCCTGATGGCACAGTCTCGAATTACGTCGTCAAGTCACTGCCAACCAACGGCACGCTGGCCCTCAACGGCACGCCGGTCACCGTCGGACAAGTGATCCCAGCGGCTTCGATCGCGCAACTGACCTTTGATCCGGATGGAACCGTACCAGCCGGTGGCAGTACGAGCTTCACCTACGCCGCCAGGGATAACGACGGACTCGAGGATGCTACCCCCAACACGTACACGATCCCAGTCATTCTCCCAGCGGCGACCGTCACGGGCGTTGTCTACAGCGACCTGAACAACAATGGCACGCAAGACCCAGGTGAACCTGGTCTGGCCGGGGTTCCGGTCACGATCACGCCTACCACGGGCAGCCCGGTTGTGGTCACGACCGACTCAAACGGCAACTATTCAGCTCCCAACATTCCGGCTGGTCAAGCAATCGCCAATGTAACCGATCCGACTGGCACGACTCTCACGACTGCGAATGACCCGCAACCCGTCACCGTGCCGAGTACGGGTACGGTCGCCACCACGCCCGTAGGCTTCTTCCAGCCGGTCGGCACTGTGGTTGGACGCGTTTTCCGCGATGACAACGGCAACGGCTCACAAGGCTCGAGCGAACCCGGTCTGGCGGGCGTTCAGGTCAGAATCACCAACGGGAGTTTCACGGCGGTCGTGACGACTGATGCGAACGGGGATTACAAGCTGGATGGTGTGCCTGTCGGCTCGGCAACCGTGGATATCGTGGATTCCACACTGCCGGTTGGCGTGACGCAAACCGCAGGCGTTGACCCATCAACGGTCACGGTGCTGAAGGATACGACCAACGATGCGGGCGCGGATGGATATCGTCTGCCGCCGCCCGTGGCGACCAACAATAGCGCCACGACGCCGCTAGACACGCCGGTCAAGCTGCCCGGCGCGACGGACGACACGGCGACTGGACCGCTCTCGATTGATCTGACAAGCGTGGACCTCGATCCGAACGCGCCTGGGGATCAGAAGACCAGAGACGTTCCAGAAGGCAGGTACACCGCGAACCCGGATGGCACGATCACCTTCACCCCCAAGTCGGGGACGACCGGTTCAGTGACACCGATTCAATACACGGTGCGCGATACGGCTGGCACGACCTCGAATCCGGCGACGCTGAGCGTGGATATTGGCGCACCGACCAAGGGCAACGTGACCGGCGTGGTCTTCCGCGATGACAACGGAAACGGCACGCAGGATGGAACCGAACCTGGGCTTTCCGGTGTCAGCGTCGCTGTCACCAACGGCACGTTCAGCCAGACAGTCGTGACCGATGGCAATGGCAAGTACACTGCTGTCGGCGTCCCAGAGGGAACAGCCACCGTAGATGTGGTAGACAGCACGCTGCCCGCCAACTACACCCGCACCACCGGAGCCAGCGATCCGAGCACAGTGGTTGTCGTGAAGGGTACGACGGCCGACGCGGGCAAGGACGGCTACCGTCCGAATCCACCAGTCGCTACGGGTAATTCCGCCACGACGCCGCTCAACACGCCCGTGACCTTCCCTGTGACGGCTGACGACAGCGCCACCGGACCGAACACGATTGATCCGAAGACAATTGATCTGAACCCGAGCACGCCCGGCGAGGATAAGACCTTGGTCGTTCCAGAAGGCAAATTCACCGCCAACCCCGATGGAACCGTCACTTTCGCGCCGAACCCAGGCTTCACCGGGTCGGTATCGCCGATCCCGTATACCGTGAAGGACAACACGGGGCAGCTCTCCAACCCGGCTCCTATCAGCGTCAGCGTTGGCGCACCAACCAAGGGTGACGTGACGGGTGTAGTCTTCCGCGACACGAACGGCAACGGCACGCAAGACCCAGGCGAGCCAGGCTTATCTGGCGTTCAGGTCAAAGTCACGAATGGCACGTTCACGCAGACCGTAACGACTGACTCGAGCGGCAAATACACGGCGATTGGTGTGCCGGTCGGAACAGCCGTCGTGGACGTAGTGGATGCCACGCTGCCAGCGGGCGTCACCCAGACCGCTGGGGTTGATCCCTCGAGCGTCACCGTAGTCGCTGGTTCAACTGCCGATGCGGGCAAGGACGGTTACCGCGCTCCGCCGCCGGTCGCCACGAATGACACCAAGACCACAACATTGAATACCCCAGTCACGCTCGAGGGAGCCACGAACGACACCGCCACCGGACCGAACACGGTGGATGTCTCGAGCGTAGACCTCGACCCGAGCACGCCCGGCGATCAGAAGACCAAGGTCGTGCCCGAAGGCGTGTACTCGGTCAACCCGAACGGGACTGTCACCTTCACGCCGAACGCGGGCGTGACCGGTTCGGTGACACCGATTCAATACACGGTGCGCGATACGGCTGGCACGACCTCGAATCCGGCCACGCTGAGCGTGGATATTGGCGCACCGACCAAGGGTGAGGTTTCCGGCATCGTCTTCCGTGACGACAACGGCAACGGCGTGCAAGACGGCGCTGAACCCGGCTTGCCCGGTGTCCAGGTGCTCGTCACCAACGGCAGTTTCTCGCAGACGGTCACGACCGATCCGAACGGCAAGTACACGGCGGCGGGCGTCCCGCTCGGTCAAACCCTGGTCAACGTGGTTGACTCGAGCCTGCCCGCTGGGTTCGCACCGACCGTTCCAGCAAATGATCCGAGCACGATCACCGTCGTGGCTGGCAAGAACGATGCGGGTGTGGACGGCTACCGTCCGAACCCGCCGGTGGCCGTTGGCGATTCCGCTAACACACCGCTCAACACGCCCGTGACCTTCAGCATCACCGGCAACGACAGCGCCACAGCACCGAACAAGCTTGATCCGAAGACGGTTGATCTGGACCCCAGCACCCCTGGCGAGGACAAAACTCGAGTCGTGCCAGAGGGAACCTTCACGGCGAACCCGGACGGGACCGTCACCTTCGCACCGAACCCAGGCTTCACCGGTCCGGTCACGCCAATTCAGTACACCGTGAAAGACACCGCTGGGAATCTTTCTAACCCCGCCCCGATCAATGTCGTGGTCGGACCCTCGGGCACGGTCACGGGTCTGATTTTCCGCGACGACAACGGCAACGGCACCCAAGATGTGGGCGAGCCGGGACTGCCCGGCGTGCAAGTCCAGGTCACCAACGGCGGCTTTGTGCAAACCGCGACCACCGACCCATCGGGTCGCTACAGCGTGCCGAATGTTCCGCTCGGAGTCACGACTGTGGATGTGGTGGAAGCCACACTGCCCACCGGTGTCACGCAAACGGCAGGCACCGACCCAACCACGCTAACGGTCGTCGCGGGCAACAACAACGCGGGCATAGACGGTTACCGCCTCGCGCCGCCGAAGGCCGTCAACGACAGCGCCACCACGCCGCTGGATACGCCCGTGATCTTCAGCATCACCGGCAACGACAGCGCCAGCAACCCGTACAACATCGTGCCGAACACGGTGGACCTCGATCCGGCGACTCCGGGCGATCAGAAGAGCAAGGTTGTCCCCGAAGGTAAGTTCGAGGTCAACGGTGTCGGTGAAGTGATTTTCACGCCGAACCCTGGTTTCTCCGGCAACGTCACACCGATCACCTACACAGTGCTGGACAGCTCCGGTCAGAAGTCCAACCCGGCCACGATAGCGGTCAAAGTTCTGCCGAACGCGAGCGATGACACTGCCACAACCCGTCAGAATCGTCCGGTGACCATCCCCGTGTTGGGCAATGATAAGGGTAACCTCGTGCCGTCCACCGTCAAGGTCGCCACGCCGCCCGTCAACGGCACGACCAAGGTCAACCCGGATGGCAGTATCGAATACACCCCAAAGCCCGGCTTCATTGGCACGGATACCTTCACCTACACCGTTTGCGATACTGCCGGAAGCTGCCGCGACGCGACCGTCACGGTCAATGTCACGCCGCTGAACACGGGAACCCTGACCGGCAACGTCTACACCGACGCGAACGGCAACGCGGTTCATGAATCCGCTGAGACCGGCATTCCCGGCGCGACCGTCACCCTCCTCGAGACCGAACCCGTGCCAGGACAGCCCGGTCAGTTCCGTCCGAAGCTGGACGCGAACGGCAAGCCAATTCCGCTCAAAGACGTTGACGGGAATCCCATCCCGCCGGTGAAGACGGACGCCAATGGCAATTACACCTTCAATAACGTCCCGAACGTCAACGTCGCGGTGCAGGTCACCGACCCGAAGAATCTGGTCCTGACCACCAACAACAACCCGCAAATCGTCAATGTCCAACCGAGCATCACCAACAAGGCAGCCGATGTCGGCTACACCCCGGCTCGGATTGATCTGACGATCACGCCGGACAAAACCGTCGTGACCCCAGGCGACAACCTGCCGTACACCGTGGTTGTGACGAACAAGTCTCCGGGTCTGACCACGCCGCTCCAGAACCCGGTGTTGACCATCACCTTGCCGACCGGCGTCATCTACGACCCGAAGAAGCCCGTGACCGTGGATGGTGTGGTCGTGCCACCGGGCAACATTTCCACCCGTACGGACGGCGTGAATCAAGTGCTCGTCATCAAACTCCCGAACGAATTGAAGAACGACACGCCGCAGACGATCAAGTTCGACACAGTTGTCACCCCAGCCGTGGACCCGAAGAAGCCCTTGATTGCCGTTGCCGAAGTTGTGGCCACCGCCATCAACGGCACGACCCAGGTGCAGGTCTCGAGCACATCGGTGGCGGCGGCGGCCGTCAGGGTTGACTTGGGCGTCTTCACCAACCAGACGATCTTGCTGGGTCGCGTGTACTTCGATAACAACGACAACAACAACTTCGACGCGGGCGACACGCCGCTGGCTGGAGCAAGGATTTACCTCAGCGATGGTCGCACTGCCGTGACCGATCAGAACGGACGCTACAGCATTCCTGGACTTCAGCCGGGCGTGTACGCCGTGCGCCTCGATCCGGTGACCGCGCCGTACACCGTGAAACGCGTTCCAGACGATCAGGGCGCACCTGGCACGCGTTACGTGCGCGCCCCTGACTCTGGTGGCATAGATCAAGAGGATTTCCTGCTGGTCGCCCCGACCGGTGCCGTCGTGAAAGCCCGTAGCACGCTGGTGCAACGCGGACCCGTGACGATCACCAAGGCCATCACGCAGGGCGGTGCGGGCTACGCCGTGACCTTCACCGTCACTGTCACGAAGGCCGTGCGCAATCTCAGCATCACCGATCCACTGCCGCAAAGCGCGGAACGCGGTCCGGTCACAGGTGCGAAACTCGAGGGGAACGTCTTACGCTTCCCAGGCGTCACTCAACCCGGTACCTATACCGTCACTTACGCGTTGTTCACCGCGCTGCCACCGGACCTTGCGCTGACAGACCCGGACATCAACTACGAGGAAATCTTCACGCTCATTCCCAGAGGAGTCGGTGATACCCAATCCCCGAGTCCTGGGAATCCGAGGTCTGAAACCAGCACCGAGGTGATCCGATGAATCCGCGCCACTATCTCCGCCGTCAGAGCGCGGCCAACCCTAGCCTGCGTGTTGGACAAATTGTCCTACTAAGCCTGAGCCTCTTGACAGGTCTAGCCTTGGGGCAAGCGACGAAACCGCAACCGATCGGTGGACCCAAACCCGCTCCCACCCCCACTAAACCCGTCTCGAGTCCAACCAAACCCGTCACGCCCCCCGCAGCCCCAGTGAAACCCGTCACGCCAGCTCCGACGAAACCAGTCTCGAGTCCAACCAAACCAGCGACGCCAGCTCCGACCAAACCAAGCTCGAGTCCAACGAAACCAGTCTCACCCGCACCCACGCCCACGAAGCCGAGCGCACAACCCGGTGGGAAACCCGTGGTCACCCCGCGCAGCAACCCGAAAGTGCAAGACGGCGGTACCCTCAACGGACCGACCGGGTTCGGCTCTGACGGGTACTCGAGCGTTGCCCTCCCCCTGGTCGCCGTGGGCAAGCAAGTCGGGTGGCGGATCGCCCCGGATGACTTCCGCGTGTTCGTCCCTCGAGCCGCGAGTGGTCGCAGTATCGCCCTGGAAGTCTTCAGCCCGGATGTCAACCGCAACGATTACGCCAATGGTCGTGATCGTCGCACCTACTACGGGGATGAGTTATACGGGAAAACCGCGAAGCTCACCACGAATTTCAGTTTCAAAAATCCAACCGGGCAAACCCTGGCTGATCGCACGTTCGGTGAGAGTTTGAAGCACACGTACGAACGCCTGTACCAGGCGAATCTCGAGCCGGGCTTCTACCCGTTCACCGCGTTGGCAGACGGGAACGGGAAGAATAGCTTCGCTCTGCGCGTGACCGGTGGCGCTCGGGTCGAAGCGAGTCAGTTCACGGTGACGGCTCGAGGACAGTTTAATCAGGATCAAGTTGTGGGGTTCGTGCAGATTGATCCGAGTCAACTCGGGAAAACTGTGAAACTCGAGAATTACGATGCCGATGGCAATCAGGAGATCGTGCTGACCCTGGTCGCGCCGGATGGGAAGCGGATTGCTTTGACCGCGTCGGGTGATGTGCAATGGGCGACGAATGCGTTTGTGATTAATCAAGGGTTGGTGGGCACGTGGAAGGTCTTAGCGCGGATCTTGCCGACGACGCGGCAATTCTCGAACTCGTTCGCGTTTCGCGTGCGCGTGAATGATCAACCGTTGTTCGCGCAGATTCCAGGGTTTGGGATTCAAACACCGCCGGTGCTGCCGTTGCAGTGTGAGGTGGTGGATCCGAGTGGTGCGAGTATCACTGGGGCGAGTTGTACGGTGTCGGGTGGGGCGACGCGGACGTTACGTCCGATTTTGCCGGAGTGTTTCACGCCGGTGAGTGCGAGCATCCTCGAGGGGGTGGGGGTGGTGGTCTCGAGTGATCGGGTGGAGGTGACGAGTCCGAGTGGTCGGGTGCGGTTCGTGGCGGAGTGTCCACAGGCGAAGGTGCAGGTGAATGCCGTGGCGTTGGTCTGTGGGCAACGATCGCCTCTTAGTAATATTAGCTTTAACGTTAACAACAAATTCGTTCCGAACAGCTCCGCGCCCGCCACGGTGACCGTTGAACCGGGTGCGACCACGATTACCGGTGTGACGGTCGCTGGGGCCACCTCGCAACCCGTGACGGTCACGGCCGTGCGCGGTCAAACCGCCAGTGTCACGCTCGAGTACACCGTCAGCACCAACCTCTCGTTGACGCCGGAGAACGTCAATCTGACCGTGGGTCAGACCGCCACGTTGGTTGCCACGGCCAGCACCGCCTTTCCGAATCCCGTGCCGGTCACGATCAACCTAACGCTGCCCGCTGGTCTCGAGGCGACGGGTCCGGTTAAGCGCTCGGGGTCAATCTCGAGCGGTAAGCCGTTGACCTTGAGCGTTCCGGTGAAGGCGACGGCAGCGGTCACGAACGCGAATGTGCGCACCACGCTGGAACCGAACTGTGGGGTGCAGGCGCTCAGTAGTGTCACGGTGACGCAACCGGTCACGCCGCCCGCGCCGCCGACACCGCCGCCCGCGCCCGACCCAGCGAAACTGGAATTGACGAAAACGGTGGACCGCGACCTGCTGAAGCCCGGTGAGCAGCCCGTATTCACAGTCACCGCGAAGAACGTCGGCGGCAGCACTGCGACCGCCGTTCACCTGACCGATGCCCTGCCCGTGGGCTTGGTCGGCGATCCGCTCGATCAGACCTTCGATCTCGCGGCGGGCCAGACGCGGAGTTTCAAATTGACTGCCAAGCTGACCGACGATGCCACGGGTGTGATCGTCAACACCGCCCGGCTCGAGGGGAACGGGCAGAGTCTGACCGCAACCGCGCAGGTTCGGGTGCAACCGGTGATTGACTTGAAGATCACCAAAGCCGTCACCCCGAACAACGTGCAGATTGGCAACGCCGCCAGTTACACGATGGTCGTGACCAACAACGGTCCGAGCCTCGCCACGGGTGTCAAACTCAGCGATCCGCTGCCGGAGGGTTTGACCTACGTTTCATCCACAGCCTCGCAGGGAACCGCGAGCTTCACGGGCGGCACGGTCACGGCGAACCTAGGCACGCTCGCTAAAGGGGCGAGCGCCACGGTCACGGTGAACGTCACCGCGACTCGAGCCGGGCGTTTCGTCAACACCGCCAGTGTTGCGGCGGTGGAAACCGAGACCACCTTAGAGAACAACCGCGCCAGCGCCGCCCTCGAGGTGATGGCCGCGCCGCCCGCCGCGAGGGGCAAGCTGAGCGTCACCGCGAGCGCCCTGACCTGCGCTCAAACGACCAGCCTCAGCAACGCCGGGTTCACCGTGGACGGTCAGCGCTACGTCGCGCCGACCACGCTCGAGTTGGCTCCGGGTTCGTACACCGTGCAACCCGATGTTCTGCCCGGTGGTACCGCCCAAGCGGTCACAGTCAATGTCACCGCCAACGGTACGACCAATACCGATCTGGTCTACAACGTCGCCACCGCGCTCAGCCTCGAGCCTGCCACAGTCAGCATGACGGCAGGGGAGACGCGCACGCTGACCGCGACCGCCAGCACACTTTTCCCGTACCCCGTGCCCGCCAGTATCAGCCTTGTCATTCCAACCGGTTTCACCACGACTGCCCCATTGACGAAAACCGGCTTGGTCTCGAGCGGCCAGCCGCTGAGCCTCGAAGTTCCCGTGCGGGCGCTCTCCAGTGTCACCGGCGCGATTGTCACCGCCAGTCTGTCGCCGAGTTGCAATCTCACCGCCAGTAGCACGATCACCGTCAACCCGTCCGCGCTGCCGGATCAACGCCGCGAGAGTCAAGTTGTGCTCTTGGCGAAACTGGCGGATGTCCCCGTCCAAGGCCGTGCCCTGATCCTGTCCGACCGCATCCCCGCCGGTTCCAGTTACATCTCCGGCTCGAGTCGTCTACTGGACAACCCGACGTTTGATGTCAACACCCCGACCGCCGCTGCCGGTCAAGCGATTGCCGATCCGTACATGTCCGGTGATCGTTTGTTCTGGGTCATCCCGCTGAAAGCCAACACCCTCGCCACCCGCCGTCAAGCGCTGGCAGACGCCGCCAAGCGCGGCTTCCTGACGCTGAGCCGTAACGCCCAGGGTCAGACCGTGTACGGCATCACCTACCGTCTGGCGCACACCGGGGCGCTCGTCATGCCCGCCGATCGCGTCGCGGTCATCGTGGCTCTTCCCGGTGCTCGCAGTGCCGACGGTAACCGTAACGACGCGCGAATTGATCCGAACAGCGCGATGGGCAAAATCCTCGGACTGGGCGACCTGCGCGTCTTGCAGGGCGATCCCAGCATTCTCGAGGCGCTCAACCTGGCGATTCCGTTTACTGGCGAGGCGGGTGCAGGGAATGAGCGTCCGCAAGGTGGTCCCGCCACCAGTCTCAAGGTCAGCGTGGAGCGTCCGACGACCGACAGCGTTGACCGACCGACCCTGCTGATCGAGGCCTTCGATAAAGACGGTCTGCCCGCGAACGACGAGTTCGTGACCGTGGAACTCAGCGTTGACCCGGTTGAGGCAGACGCGCAACCTGGCATTCCAGGGTATCAGGTCGCACTGGAAAACGGTGTTGGACGCGTGCGCTTGCAGAACCTCAGCGGCGGCGTCTCCGGTCAGAGCACACCACCCGTGACCGAGGTTCGCGTCGAGGCTCGAGTCACGAACGCCAATGGCACCGTCTCCAGCAGCAGCAACTTCAAGGTCGGGACTAGCAGCTCGAGCGTCAACGCGCCCGATCCGTTGCAACCCGGCACGACCGCCACCGTGGGCGTGGACCGTCCCGTAGTGGCGGTCGGTACCCTCGGCGTGGGTGGGAACTACAACCTAGGTACCGGTGAATTCTCGCTGGACGGCGGTTTGCGCTTTGTGCTGCGCGGCAGTGTCGCGCCGGGCGTCAACCTGACCGTCGGAATTAACTGGCAGGCGACCGTGCTGCCGAACTTTGCCCTCAGCGGCGACCTCTTGCCCCCGGCCAATCCGTTCGACCGCTTCCCGCTGACCGGCGACTCGAGCCAACTCGGCAGTGACATTCGCAGCACCGAAGGCTTGTACGTCAAGGTCGAAAGTGGTCAGAGCTACGCGCTGTTCGGGCAGTTCAATCCCGGTTACAGTGGCGTGCTGAGCAGCTACAACGTCGGCTACAACGGCTTGCAAGGGGTCATCCGCGATAACGGCTTCAGCATCAACGCTTTCGCCACGGACGCCCCGAACGCCAATCAACTCTTCCGCAAACAAACCGACGGAACCGACATCTACTTCCTCAGCAGCGGCGTCGCTCCCTCAAGCGAACGCGTGACCATCCTCGTGCAGGATCGCACGACCGGCACGAAGCTCGGCGAAACGGCGTTGACTCGAGGCGCGGATTACACGATTGACTACGCGACCGGCATCGTGCGGTTACGCCAGGGCATTCCGTCCACCGACGTGAACGGCAACCCGCAGTTCATTCAGATTCAATTCGCCACCTCCACGCCGACTCGAGACTTCCGAGCTGGAGCGCAAATCAAAATCGGCAATCCGAACGACGGCTTCAGTCTGAGCGCGACCGCGCTGCAATTCCGCAACGGGCAGTTTGCGGGCAACAGCAGCCTGCTGTTCGGCGCGGGCGTTGCCTTCAGAAGCGGCGGCTTCCAAGCCGGACTCGAGGGGGCGCTGTCGGGACCGTTCGGCAATCAAGGGCTGGGACTGGCCGCGCAGGTGAACTACAACACGCCTGGCTTCGGGATTCGCGCCGATTACCAGGACCGGATGCCCGGCTTCATTAACCCCGAGACCAACCAAGCTCAGACGGGTCGCAGCCTGACGATCGGTGCGCTGATCGGCAACTCCAAAGGCTTCAGTTTCCGTCTCAACAGCGAGTACGTGGAAAGCTACACGCCCGCCAACACCGGCAGTTTCGGTCTCAGCGGCGAGGCCAGAAACGACTTCGGCGGCGGCTTCACCGTTGGCCTAGGCTTGGCGTACAAGCAGCTCTTCCCCGGCACCGTGAATCAACTCTGGGCGACCGCCGGGGTGGAAATCCCGCTCGGGTTTGCCAGGTTGACCGCGCAGGAATTCGTGCCGATCAGCCTCAACACCTACGGCAGCACGCTCCTCGGACTCGAGGTTCCGCTGACCACCAACTTCAGCCTGCGTCTCTCCGACAAGCTGACTTACGAATGGAACGGCGTGCGTCAGGAAATCGCCTTCGGCGTCACCGGAGCCTTCAGCAACAACGAACTCTTGCGGACCGCGACGGGCAATGCTGCCCTGATTCCCGGCGACTTTGGACAGACCAACGTCTTCGCCACCTACGAGCTGGATACCGTGAACGGAGACGCTGGACGCGCCAGAGTCGGCATTGCCACCAACATTCCGCTGTCCGAACAGCTCAGCTTGCAACTTGGCGCGGACGCCTTGCTGAACCCGAGCGCTACCGAACCTCGAGCCAGCGGCTTCCTGGGCTTGCAGTACAGCGACGACGGTTTTAAGGGCTTGACACGGGCGCAACTGAGCTTCTTGCCGCAAGGCTTGAAGCAGGTCTACACCGCCGGGTTTATCGCGCAGCTTTCCAATGAATTCGTCTTTAGCCCAACCGTCGAATACGCGATTGATCCCAGCCAGACCGGAGCCGTGAAAGACGGCGGTACGTTCTCGATTGCCGCCGCGTACCGGGGCTGGAACTGGAGTGTGCTGACCAACAACACTGGCAAGTTCGGGTTGTACAGCACTGGTCAGGACAGGATCGAAGGCGAGATTCAGTTTGGGTATCAAACGAGCGAAACCTTCTATCTGCGCGGCGGCTTCGCCTACCGCCTACCGCTCGGGTCGGACCTGTTGACCTTCCAGGTCTCGTTGGGCTTTACCGACTTCATCACCGACTGGCTCGGGTTCGGCGCTCAGGGCGCGGTCCTGTACCAGCCCAGCACCGGCGGCGTGCGCTACGCCTTCGGGGTGGACGGCAGCCTCAAGATTGTGGACAACCTGCTGTTCACGGCGGGCGTCAACTTCCTCGGGTTCGGCAACGGCATCAACGGCAACTTCGCGCCGGGGCTGTTCTTCCGCTTCGACTGGAAGATAGACGAACGGACCTTCGGCTGGCGCTGAGGTTTCCTCAGCGGTCGTAACAGCAAGAAAAACGCTGGCACCCATTTACGGGTGCCAGCGTTTTTGGGAGCTAGCAACGATTATCTCGGCTCGAGACAGAGCCTTTGCAGCGGTCAACAAGATTCTGCCGGTTGTTTCGACTCGAACCTGACCGCCCCGGACTCCAACGATTTCCAGCGGAAAGCGGTTGATGCTGACACTGTGGAACGGTTGTCAAACCCACACCCTACGGCGCTTGTACGGTTGGAGCGCCATCGGGTTTTTTCGCGTTTGCCGTAAACTGCATGTAAAGGTAATACGGCGTGAGTGCAAACAGGAGCCACTTCGCGTTCCTGAGCAGCAACTCTGGGGTGCGGAACCAAGTCAGACCCCATACGACTAGCACCAGTGCTACGATCCATTTCAAACGCTGTTGTCTTCGCACAGATAACTGAAACAGGGTCTCGAGAAGTACGACCTGCCCGAGTGTGATGTAGAAGTACAGGTTTGGCGAGTCAGTCAGCTTGGCGGCTACCAGCGCCAACAATCCGGCCGCACTCGCTAGAATTCCATAGCGAAACAGAAGTGGCTTGGCGCACAAGTACAACAGTGCGCCACTGAGATACACCACGAGCGATGGTTCTAGGTTGAGCATGGTTGACCTCGAGCTAAGCTTTGTTCTGATCACTGTAGTTCATCAGAACAGTCTGGAGAAGACCTGCGAAACCAATATCAGGCTCGAGCCATGTTGCGTTCTCAGTCACTGCTCGAGGCGTTTCAAAACCAAGAGAATCTAAGTCTCGAATGGAGTTCAGAGTGTTTTGGCAGCAGCGATTTCCGCAGCGCCTCGAGCGAAGAAAGTCTGTCCCTCGGGTTTCTCGAGGCCGCCTCAGTTGACTCGAGCCTGCGAGCTGACGTGGTGGCGAGGTTCTGGTTGGTGTTTCTCAAGAAAGATTACTGGCAAGACGGTGAAAATTCGTTTGTTGCCTATTATTTTTCGGGCTTGTGGTTGCCTACGACTGAACCGATGTTCGAGCAATCCCTTAAAAACTGCACCTCGAGGCTTGTCACGCCTTTCATCCTGTTGCAGAAACCTCGAGTTGGGTTTCGGGCTGCGGTGCGGATGTACGACGAGTGGAATGATGCGGCATTTGTAGTAGCCTACGGCGTTTCATTGGACAACCTCAGCCTAAGTACCTCTATCAGTGACAACAGTTTCTTACCCACCGTTCCTCAGGGCGTACTAAACTCTCCTGACCGATATGGCCGTTAGAATCACGGCTCGAGGAAGGACAAATCATGCCAGAACTGAAACGCAACACCTTCGGCGCGAAGGACGTACTGAACGTCAGCGGCAAGGCTTTTCACTATTACCGCCTGGGTAAACTAGAGGAACTCGGCTTTGACATGGGTAAGCTCCCGTTCAGCATCAAAGTCATGCTGGAAAGCGTTTTACGCAACTGCAACGGCTACGACGTGACCGAGGACGACGTGCGAAACCTGGCGAGCTTCAATGCCGAAAAGCCGCTCGAGGTGGAGATTCCCTTCAAGCTGGCGCGAGTGATCTTGCAGGACTTTACGGGCGTTCCGGCGGTCGTGGACCTAGCGAGCATGCGCACCGCGATGAAGAAGCTCGGCGGTGACCCGCTAAAGATCAACCCACTGATCCCGGTGGACCTGGTGATTGACCACAGCGTTCAAGTGGATTACTACGGCTCGCAGGAATCGCTGTTGAAGAACGCAGAACTGGAGTTCGAGCGCAACCGCGAACGCTACGAGTTCCTGCGCTGGGGGCAGCAGGCGCTCACCAATTTCGGCGTCGTGCCGCCCGCCAGCGGCATTGTCCACCAGGTGAACCTCGAGTACTTGGCGAAGGGCGTCATGAGTCGTGACGAGGACGGCGAGACTGTCCTGTACCCGGACAGCCTGGTAGGCACGGACAGCCACACCACGATGATTAACGGGCTGGGCATCGTCGGCTGGGGCGTCGGCGGCATCGAAGCCGAAGCCGTGATGCTCGGGCAGCCGTTGTACATGCTGACGCCAGAGGTCGTGGGTTTCAAGATCATCGGGAAGCTCCCCGAGGGCAGCACCGCGACCGATTTGGCTCTGGTCGTGACGCAGATGCTCAGGAAAGCCAACGTCGTCGGGAAGTTCGTGGAGTTCTACGGCAGCGGACTGTCCAGTATGACGCTTCCCGACCGCGCCACGATTGCCAACATGGCCCCGGAGTACGGCGCGACGATGGGCTTCTTCCCGATGGACAGCGAAGCCATGCGCTACATGAAGCGCACCGGGCGTTTGGAAGACGAAGTGGAAATCGTCGAGGCGTACATGAAAGCCCAGGGTCTATACCGCACCGACAACACCCCCGACCCGACCTTCTCGAGCCTGATCGAACTGGATTTGACCACCGTAAAGCCCAGCTTGGCGGGCCCGGCGAGACCGCAGGATCGGGTGCTGCTCGAGGATATGAAGCGCGTCTTCCAGGAGGCGCTGGTGGCACCGAAGGAGAAGCGCGGCTACGCGCTAAACGACACGCAACTAGGTGCGACTGGAATGGTCAAGGATCAAAAGGGCTGGAACGGAACGATCAAACAGGGCGATGTCGTGATTGCCAGCATCACCAGTTGCACCAACACCAGCAACCCGAGCGTCATGCTGGGGGCAGGCATCCTGGCGAAGAAAGCCGTAGAACGTGGGCTGACTGTGAAGCCGTGGGTCAAGACCAGCCTCGCGCCAGGCTCGAAGGTCGTCACAGAATACTTGGACGACGCGGGCTTGACGCCCTACCTGGATCGGCTCGGGTTTCAAACGGTCGGCTACGGTTGCACCACCTGCATCGGAAACTCTGGCCCGTTGGATCAGCCGATCATTGACGCGATCACCGAGGGCGATCTGGTCGCCACCTCGGTGTTGAGCGGCAATCGCAATTTTGAAGGGCGCATCAACCCCTACGTGCGCGCCAACTACCTCGCCTCGCCGCCACTTGTAGTGGCATACGCGCTGGCAGGTACCGTGGAGATTGACCTCGAGACCGAACCGATGGGTGTGGATGGCGCGGGCAACCCCGTGTACCTGCGCGAGATCTGGCCGACCACCGAAGAGATCGCGGCGCACTTGGACAACGCCACCAGCCCAGAGACCTTTCGCAAAATTTACGATGGGATAGAGCAGTCCAACGCGCAGTGGAACGCGATTCCCGTGAAAGGCGGCGAGCAGTTCGCCTGGAACGAGACCAGCACCTACATTCAGAACCCGCCGTACTTCGATGGGCTAACCCCCGAGGTCGGCACGATCCAGGGCGTGACTGGGGCGCGGGCGCTGCTGATGCTCGGGGATAGCATCACGACCGATCACATCTCCCCGGCGGGCGCGTTCAGCGCCAAATCCCCAGCCGGACTGTACCTGTTGGAAGAGGGCGTGCCGGTCGCAGACTTCAACAGTTACGGTTCGAGACGCGGCAATGACCGGGTGATGACCCGTGGTACCTTCGCCAATATTCGCATCAAGAACCGGCTGGCTGCGGGGACAGAGGGCGGCGTCACGACCCACTTCCCAACCGGCGATGTGATCAGTGTCTATGAGGCCAGCCTACGGTACAAATCGGCTGGCACACCGCTGGTCGTGCTGGGCGGTAAGGATTACGGCATGGGCAGTTCCCGCGACTGGGCCGCCAAAGGCACGATGCTGCTGGGTGCGAAGGCCGTGATCGCGGAAAGCTTCGAGCGCATCCACCGCAGCAACCTGGTTGGGATGGGTGTGCTACCGCTTCAGTACAAGGAGGGGCAGACCGCCGAGAGCCTCGGGTTGACCGGCACGGAAACCTTCGACATCCTGATCGGTGACGACCTGAAGCCCCGCCAGGACGTGACCGTGCGCGTGACCGGCAGCGACGGCTCGAGTCGGGATCTGGTGCTGTGGTGCCGAATTGACACGCCTGTCGAAGTGGATTACTTTCGCAACGGCGGCATCCTGCAATTCGTGCTGCGGCAACTCTTGAAGGAGAGCCAGACGGTCGGCGCTTAAAGATAAAAGCTCGAGGGACGGCATCGTACCGTCCCTCGTTTTTTGTTTCTCGAGTCTCGTGAACTCCCATGACAGCCGATTGAGTCCAGGCTGTGAACCCATCCCGCTTGCTGAGATGCGTCAGACCACGTTTCTGAACGCTCTACTTGCCACCACAGATTTACTAGGTTCGGGCAGACGTGTGCTCCACCAGCCGCTCGAGCAGGTCGCGCAACCTCTTCATGCCATCTTGTCCGAGGGCCGTTTCGTACTCCGCCTCGAGTTCCAGCCGGGCCCGATTCGCGTCCTGACAGAAGCGCCAGCCGCGCTCCGTGAAACGCACCAGCGTGGCGCGGCGGTCCGTAGGGTCGGGGGCGCGTTGCACGTAGCCGTGCCCCTCGAGGTCGGTCACGAGTTGCCCGACCGATTGCTTGGTGATCCCGAGGCGCTCCGCCAGCGTCGTGAGCCGCGTGCCGTCAGGGTCGAGTTGCGCCAGCAGCGTTCCCTGTGCGCTGCCCGGTTCGGTGTACCCGAGGGCGCTCAGCTTGGCGCTGGTTCCCGCGTGCAGGGCGCGGTGAGCGCGAATCAAGAGGCGGGCGAACGGTTGCCCTTGCCGCATGGCTGTGAGTTGCGAGACGGCGATGTTGCTTTTCAGCCCTGTCATCACTGCGATTCTAACAATTACTCAGTCCGCTTGACTAATATGGTCAGGTAGACTTAGTATTTTGGGGTCGCTTCTGGCCAAAGTCTGACGCCGCACTACTCGAGGCGCGTTTGTGTTGTCTGTCTCGAGCTATCTCTAAACCTGTTCTCCAAGCCCATGCTCAAAACTCACCCGTTCGAGGAGCCTTCAATGCGAATTCAAGCCGGTACCATCGCACCGTCCTTCGCCGCTCGAGACAGCTTCGGTCAACCGATTGATCTGGAACAGTACGCCGGAAAATGGGTGCTGCTGTCGTTCTTTCGGAACGGAGCCTGCGCTATCTGCAACCTGCGCGTGCATCGTCTGATCGAACGCTTTCCAGACCTGCAACGCCAGGGTCTCGAGGTGATCGCGGTATTTGAATCACCCGATCTAAGCATTCAAGAATACGTCGGTCAACAAGCTGCGCCGTTTCCAATCGTTCCCGACCCCGACGCCAGCCTGTATGCCCTGTACGGCGTCGAAGTTTCGGAAGACAAGGTGAACGCGACTATGACACGACCAGAAACTCCAGATGTGATCGCTGAAGCCGCCGCGAACGGCTTTACCCTGAGGCGTGAACCCGGCAGCAACTTCTATCGCCTGCCCGCCGAGTTTTTGATCGCACCGGACGGGCTGGTGAGAATCGCGCACTACGGCGAATACGTCTACGACCACCTCGAGTTTGACGCTCTAGAGCGGGCGCTGGCCTCTTGAAGCAGGAAATCATCGGGGACCAGGCTCTGAGAAAGCGCTTTCCTGCTTCTCTGAGGCTGAATCTAGAAGATGCCCGAGGTGACTTACAGCGGCGACCCGAAATGCCGTGAGATCGCGGTGGATTCGCGCACCACTAGCGTTGGTGTGACCTGCTCCAGCGCCACTGGACGATCATCCAACAGAGAAAGGATTCCCCGCGCCGCCATGTGACCCATCTCTCGAGCCGGAATGTGAATCGTGGTGAGCGGCGGCGTCGTGTAACTCGCGCCGAACAGGTCGTCGCAACCAATGATCGAAATGTCGTCTGGGACGCGCACGCCGCGTCGGTACAGGGCCAGCCGCGCCCCCTGGGCCATCTGGTCGTTGGCGGCGATAATTGCACTGAAGCCAGCGTGCCGAGCGAACAGCGCCTCGAGTGAGACAACCCCGGAAGGCTCGGTGTAATCGCCAAACACGACCAGTTGCGGATCGAAGGGAATCCCGGTCTCATCCAGAATCTGCCGATACCCCTCGAGTCGCGCCTGGGCATCCTCGTGGTCTATCGGACCCGCGATGTAGGCAATGCGCCGATGCCCAAGTTCCACCAGGTGCTTCGCAGCCAACCTCGAGCCGGTCAGATTGTCAATCCTGATGCACTGGTCTGCCAGCCCAGGAATGTTGCGCCCCAACAAGATCAGCGGCAGACGCCGGGCTTGCTCTTTCAGGAGTTCGGGATCGGTCAGCCCATCCACAATGATGAGACCGTCCACGCGGCGGTCAATCAAGTTTTGCATCAACTGGCCCTCGCGTTGACTCCCATAAAGAGCGCTGACGAAAAAGGCTTGAAACGGCGTTTCGTCCAGTACCTCCTCGATCCCGAACATGATCTCGCCGTAGTACGGACTCGAGATGCTGGGGGTAATCACGCCGACGGTCATGGACTGTCCGCGCGCCAGTCCCTGGGCGATGATGCTCGGGCGGTAGCCCAACTCAGCGATGGCGGCTTCCACGGCCGCGCGTTTCTCGGCGTTGACGGGCTTCGAGCCGTTCAAAATTCTCGAGACGGTACTGGGTGAAACTCCGGCGATCTGCGCGACGTGATTGAGGGTGATGGTATCCGACACGAAGCTCCTTCTGCCGAGCGGTCTCGCTGAGTGCGAATTATGCCACGTTCGCGCCACCGCGTCTGTCTGTGATGGGTGAGCGAGGTTCAATCGGCGGCTCAGGTGACTGACACAGTACGCGAATGGGAAATCGCTGTCAAGAAGCTTGCCGAAGTGTCGCGCCGATCAACAGTTTGGCTCGAGGAATTGGAGCCACGGGTTCTGTCATGAGCTGTGCTAGAGGGGATTTTTCACGTTTGCACCCGTGATCCGGCTGCATTCCAGGGTTGGAGAACATAGCCCTCTCTCGGTTTCGCTCGAGTCTATGGTTGCACATCCGCACCTTACCTTTACCCTAGCCTCGCTCGAGGTGAGCTTGAAAGAGAATTAGAGAGCCTTCTGTACCTGACGCGTCTTTCCGATTTTTGAGGCCAATGTTTTTGGTCGCGCCCCTCGTAACTACCGGTTTGCTACTTGACAGCGCTTTCCCAAGCTGGCATACTCTGCTTCGTCAATACGACAACTTGACATTTCGTCGTGTCCAGAACGCGATTTCTCGCGTTTCGCGCTGGTCAATTCGCTATTACCCCGGACAGCCTCGAGTTGCTGGACTGATCGAACCGTTAGAGAGCTAAGCCTTCCCGCAGCCATTTTTTATCCGACGTGTCGCTCGAGTCGTTCCTCGCCCTCTCGCCCGACCTCAACCTGTGAGGCAAAGGAGATTCACCCATGAAGAGACCCTTGAAGCAAGCGCTCATGTCCATTCCCTTCCTGATCGCTGCTGGAGCCGTGGTGAGCCTGGGTTTGGCGCAGAACAACAAGGTGAAAATCACGGTCGCCGCTTTCCCCAGCCTGGACGATTCGGTCAAGGTGGCGCTGGCGGGGTTCAACAAGCTCTACCCGAACATTCAAATTGAACTGACCTCACTGCAATACGGTGATCACCACAACGCCCTGACCACAGCCCTCGCCACCGGACAGGGCTTGCACGATGTGGAAGCCGTCGAAATCGGTTACGTCGGTAAATTCGCCGAGGGACAGGGCTTAGAGGATTTCAACAAGGCTCCGTACAACGCTGGGGTTTACAAGAAGCTGTTCGTGCCGTACACGATAGCGCAGGCCACCGCGAGCGATGGCCGGTTCGCGGCCATGCCAACCGACATCGGGCCCGGCACGACGTTTTACCGCAAAGATGTTCTGGACAAAGCTGGGATCAAGCCGAGCGACATGAACACCTGGGAAGGCTACGTCGAGGCTGGCAAGAAACTGCACGCGTCCGACAAGAAGATCTTCATCATCAATAGCGCCGCCAGCGCCGCCAACCTGATTATCCGCTCCAACCTGAAAGACGGCGAGGGGATTTACTTCAACAAGGCTAACACCATCTTGGTCGGACCCGACAGCCCGCGCTTCGTCAAGGCCTTCACGGTTGCCAAGAAGATCCGCGATGCGGGAATTGACGCCAAGATCGGCGAGTGGTCCAACGAGTGGTACGAGGGCTTCAAGAGCGGCACGGTCGCCACGCAATTCTCCGGAGCCTGGTTGCAGGGGCAATTTCAGAACTGGATGGCCCCGGACACCAAGGGTTTGTGGCGCGTTCAGGACCTGCCAGATGGAGCCTACGCCTCGTGGGGCGGGTCTTTCTACGCGATTCCGACCGTTTCAACCCACAAGCAGGAAGCCTGGGAATTCATCAAGTACATGACGATGAACCGCAATCAGCAAATCGCCGTGTTTAGAAGCAACGGAGCCTTCCCGGCCCTGAACAGCGCTTGGACAGACAAATCCTTCAGCGAACCGGTTGACTTCCTCGGCGGTCAAAAAGCCCGCGAACTCTGGAAGGCGGCTGCCAAGCGGATCAAGCCGGTGGACGTGAACAAGTACGATTCTGTGGTGGAAACCATCGTGCAGACCGCGCTGACCCAAGTGTTGGACGAAGGCAAAGACATCAAAGCCGCGCTCGCCGAGGCTCGAGCCGAGATCGAGAAACGCGTTCGACGCTGATTGATTGACCGTGCGAGGAGGACCGGACCACCCTCCTCGCACGACGCTTTCAGCCCGTTGGCTTTGCTACTCTCCAGTGAACGGCCCCACCATGACCACTCGAGCCACCGCCAATGGTTCGCTCGAGCGGTCCAGTTTTCCCCCGAAGGAGTGTTGTCCCGTGGCCACGCCCAGTCTCCTGACCACAGCCGTGCCAAAACAGATTCACCGCTACGCGATCTGGCAGCGACGGTACGCGCCGTATCTGTTCATCAGCCCGTTTTTTATTCTGTTCGCGGTCTTCGGGTTGTTCCCGACGCTGTTCTCCCTGTACCTGTCGTTCACCCGTTGGAATCCCCTGGATGGCTTGGCGAACATCAAATTCGTGGGCTTGGAGAACTACCAGTTCCTGCTGACCGACGACACGCTGTTTCGGAAATCCCTGGTCAACACAGCAGTTCTGGGTGTGATCTCTGGAATCCCGCAACACATCATTGCGATCCCGCTGGCGTTTCTGTTGCACACGGGTCTGAACCGCATCAAGGGGTTCGTGACCGCGTTGTACTTCGCGCCGTACGTGACTTCAGTGGCGGCGATTGCGATGGTTTTCGGCACGCTGTACTCGGAGCGCTCGGGCTTGTTCAACTGGGCGTTGGCGCAACTTCATCAGATTCCGCTATTAGGCGCGATCATTCCCGGCGACCCGATTCCGTGGCTGGGCCGCGAGGTCTGGATCAAGCCCTCGATTGCGCTGCTGATCGCGTGGCGCTACACAGGCTGGAACACGGTCCTATACCTGTCCGCGATGCAAGCCGTTCCGATGGAACTCTTCGAGGCGGCGGCCGTGGACGGGGCCAGTCGCTGGCAGCAATTCCGATTCATCACGCTGCCGCTGCTGCGCCCAATGGCGTTTTACGCGGTGACGCTGACGATTATCGGCAACATGCAGATCTTCGTCGAACCGTTCCTGCTGGTAAACCGCGACGGCGGCGTCAATAACGCCGGTTTGACCACAGTCATGTACCTGTACAAGACCGCCTTCAACGATTTGGACATGGGCTTGGCGGCCTCGATTTCCTGGGTGCTGTTCGCCATCATCATCGTGTTGACGCTGATTAACAACCGCATCTTTCGCGGCGGAAGGGCGGACTAACCGTGGCCGTGATTCGCGCCCGCCCAGCCAGGACTCGAGTCTCGAGGACGCCCTCCAACATCTTGCCGGGAATCATTGTGATTGCGGTCGGGATTCTGATTGCGGTTCCGCTCTACATGATGTTCGTGTTCGCCACGCAACCCAGAGACAATATCTTCCGGTTTCCGCCGCCGCTCTTGTTCGGCGATTCGCTGGTTCACAACTACCAGGCGCTGATCGCGGCCACGGACGGTTTGTTCTGGCGCATCTTCTGGAACAGCACCTACTTAGCGACCGTGGCGACCGTCACGCAGCTTTTCTTCTGTTCGCTGGCCGGGTTCGGGTTCGCCATGTACGACTTTCGCGGCAAGGACCGGTTATTCACTTTCCTGCAAGCCACGATGGCGATTCCTGGCGCGCTGAACCTCATCCCACTTTACCTGGTGATGTCGCTGCTGAACGCCTGGATCGCGCCGCTCGACACGGCGATTCACAACCTCGTCCCGTGGTTCCCCAGCCTGATCTGGCTCGGGGCACCGAAAGCCCTGTGGTTCCCCGGCATCGCCGCCGCCTTCGGGATTTTTCAGATGCGGCAGTACATCGTGAGCGCCATCCCGAAGGAACTCGTGGAGGCGGCCAGAATAGATGGTTCGACAGAGTTCGGCATTTTCTGGCGCATCATCCTGCCACTCTCGAGGCCAGCCCTGGGAACCTTGGGTCTGGTGACGTTCATTGGAACCTGGAACGAATTCGTCGTCTCGAGCATTTTCTTTCGCGCCAAGGACACGCAGACCCTTCAGACGATGATTCGCCTGATCTCCGGGGGGACGACCTCGACGAACGTGGATTACGGCGGTGTGATGATGGGTACGGCGCTCACAGTGCTGCCGCTGCTGGTCCTGTTCGCCTTCACGTCGCGGCAACTGATTGCGGGTCTGACGGCCGGATCGGTCAAGAACTAGAAGCCTCGAGTTTGATATCAGTTCTTGGCTCGAGAGGTTGATGCTGGCGTTTTGGCTTATCGGCTTCAGGTCAGCGCTTCAATCACCGCTCGAGGACCCAACTCGAGAATGTACGAAGGAACTGAGGTGAATCACCATGAATCGAAAACTGGTCACGTTGCTAGGGTTGCTGGCGCTGGGCCTGGCCCACGGTCAGGATGCCCCATCGCTCCGGTCGCTGGCCGAGGCTCGAGACTTTCAGATCGGTGCGGCGGTAGACGTGGGCGCGTTGTTCGATAGCACCGAGCCGGAGTACGCGACGACGCTGGCAGGGGAATTCAACCTGCTCACCCCTGAGAACGCCATGAAATGGACGGGTCTGAGACCCGCCAGGGGGCAGTACAGCTTCAGTGCCGCCGATGCCCTGGTGAAGTTCGCTCTGGATCACGGAATGCGGGTGCGCGGTCACACCCTCGTTTGGCATCAGCAGATGCCAACTTGGCTGATCGCCGGGAATTTCTCTGGGGACGTGCTGCGCGCCATCCTAGAGAATCACATTCGCAATGTTGTGACCCATTACAGGGACAGCCTAGAAATCTGGGATGTCGTCAACGAGGCGGTCAGCGATAGCGTTGTGGACGGCAAAGCCCCGATGCGGGATTCCCTCTGGAGCCGGGGGTTGGGCAAGGGCTATATCGAATGGGCATTTCGCCAGGCCCACGCGGCCAACGGGACCGCGAAACTCTTTTACAACGATTACAACGCCGAAACCATGAACCCCAAATCGCAAACGATCTATGAGATGGTGCGGGACTTCAAGGCGCACAAGGTACCGATAGACGGCGTGGGGATGCAGATGCACATCGGGATCAGAACCCCGCCGGACCTGGATTCATTGCGCGCCAACATCCAACGCCTGAACGACCTTGGACTCGAGGTGCAGATCACTGAGTTGGATGTCAAGCTGGACGACGGGCGACCGAAGGCGCAACAGTTAGAAGCGCAGGCGCAGATTTACAGCGACATCCTCAAAGTCTGCCTGGAAACAAACTGCACCGCCTTCGTGATGTGGGGCTTCACCGACGCGCACTCGTGGCTGACCTCGAGCAAGCCCCTGATCTTTGACAGCGATTACTCCAAAAAGCCTGCCTACAAGGCGCTCGCGGCCGTACTGCAAACCCGTTAAGATTCTTCACTCGCCTCGAGCATCGCCCCGCATCGTTCCTCACCCGCCCGGAGTTCGTATGACCGTAGAGACCGCCACCAAACCCTCGCAAGCCCTCGTTCCTGAATCGCCTTTCAGTATTCTTAACCCGGTTTTGCGCGGCTTCAATCCCGATCCCAGTGTCTTACGCGTGGGTGACGATTACTACATTGCCACCAGCACCTTCGAGTGGTTCCCCGGCGTGCAGATTCATCACAGCCGCGACCTGGTGAACTGGCGCTTGTTGACGCATCCACTGACTCGAGTTTCACAGCTCTCCATGCGCGGCAACGGCGATTCGGGCGGCATCTGGGCACCCTGTCTGTCGTACGACGACGGCGTGTTCTACCTCATTTACACCGATGTCAAGGCGTTCAGCAACGTGGCGGCCTTCAAGGACACCCACAATTACCTCGTGACCGCCACCGACATACTGGGCCCGTGGTCGGAACCGGTCTATCTCAACTCGAGCGGCTTCGATCCCAGCCTGTTTCACGACACTCTTGAGGGCGGTGGTGATGGTCGCAAGTGGTTTCTCAACATGGTCTGGGATCACCGCCTGGGACGCAATCCCTTCGGGGGTATCCTGCTCCAGGAATTCAACCCGGAGACACGGCAGTTGCAGGGACCGGTCTCCAACATCTTCCACGGCACGAGTCTGAAAGTCACCGAGGGGCCGCACCTGTACCGGCGCGGCGGCTGGTATTACCTGCTGACCGCCGAGGGCGGCACGAGTTACGAGCACGCCGTCACCCTGGCTCGATCCCGTCAGATCACCGGGCCCTATGAGGTTCACCCGGAGAACCCAGTACTGACCGCCTGGCAACGCCCGGAGGCGCTGCTGCAAAAGTCGGGTCACGCTAGCCTGGTCGAAACCCAGGACGGCGAGTGGTACATGGCGCACCTGTGCGGTCGCCCGCTGGAACCCGGCGGTGAGCGCGGCTACTGCAATCTGGGGCGTGAGACAGCCTTACAAAAACTCGAGTGGGGCAGCGATGACTGGCCACGCTTGACGGGCGGCGGCAACACGCCTCGGGCGGTCGTGCCCGCGCCGCGCCTGCGTCCGCACCCGTGGCCGGAAACGGTCGCTCGAGATGATTTCGATGCCTTGAAGCTCGGGATGGACTGGCAGACGCTGCGCGAACCGCTGCACGAAAACTGGGCATCGCTGTCCGAGCGGCCCGGATTCCTGCGCCTGCGCGGGTTGGAATCGCTGAACTCACTGCACCGTCAGGCGCTCGTGGCCCGTCGCCTGCAAGCCTTTCGTGCCGAGGCCAGCACGGTTCTGGAATTTGAACCGCAGCATTTCCAGCAGATGGCGGGGCTGGCCGCGTACTACGATTCCCGGAACTGGGTCTACCTGCGTGTCTCGAGGGACGAGGTGTTAGGGAAGACGCTGAACTTGCTGACCTGCGACGCGGGTCAACCCGGCGAACCGCTCGAGACTGAAATTAGCCTCGAGGGTTGGACACGGGTTCACCTGCGGGTGCGTTTTGCCCGCGAGACGTTCCAGTTTTATTACTCAAGAGACGGCGCGACCTGGCAGCCAATCGGTCCAGCTTTCGAGTCGTGGCGCTTGTCGGACGACTACTGCCAGGGGCTGGCCTTCACCGGAACCTTCATCGGGATGTGCGTCCAGGACCTCGCGGGAACGCGCCTGCACGCGGACTTCGACAGTTTCGAGTACCGCGAACTCGAGTGAATCTGGCTGCTCAAGAGGCTCGCTCGTACAGGTTCACCTCGAGCCGACCGGTTCAGATGCCCAGGTAGGCTCGCTTGACTTCTGGGTTCTCCAACAAGCCCCGGCTCTCGCCCTCCACGACCAAGCGCCCGTGTTCCAGCACGTACGCCCGATCCGTGACCTTCAAGACCTGGCGCACGTTCTGTTCCACCAGCAAAACCGTCAGGTTCAACGCCCGCAAGCTGTTGATGACGCCCATAACCTCCTTCACGACCTTCGGCGCGAGTCCCAGGCTGGGTTCGTCCATCAACAGCAGCTTGGGTTCGCTCATCAGGGCGCGCCCGATGGCGATCATCTGCTGCTCGCCGCCCGACAGTGATCCGGCGTAGAGTTTGCGCTTTTCCATCAGCCGTGGAAAGAAGTTGTAGACCTTTTCCAGGTTCAACCGCTTGCGCGGCTTGGTGCGCGGCAGGTACGCGCCCATCTCGAGGTTTTCCTCGACGCTCATCGCCGGGAAGAGCTGGCGGCCCATCGGCACGTGCGCCACGCCGAGGTCGGTCAGACGGTGCGGGCTGATGCCGCCGATCTCTTGTCCGTCAAGCAAGACCTGGCCGCTCTTAGGTTTCAACATGCCGCTGACCACGCGCAGAATCGTGCTCTTACCGCTGCCGTTGCCGCCGACCAGTCCGATCAACTCCTGCGGCAGAATGTGCAGGTTCATGTCAAACACGACTTGTACGTCGCCGTAAGCAATGTTCAGCCGTTTCACCTCGAGGATCGGCGCGGGATCAGTCATCGTCTATCCCTCCCAGGTAGGCGTCCAGCACGGCCGGATTCGCGGAGATCTGCTGCGGTGTCCCCTCGGCGATTTTCTCCCCGAAGGCCATGCAGATGACCCGATCCGAGAGCGTCATGATGACCCGCATGATGTGCTCCACCATGATGATGCCGATGCCTGACTGGGCGAGTTGCCGCACGAAGCCGATCATCTCCGCCTGGGCGGGCGGGTTCAACCCGGCGATCACCTCATCCAAGAACAAGACCTTCGGTTCCAACGCCAGCGCCTTCCCAATCTCCAAACGGCGTCGTCGCGCCAGGTTCAGCTCGCTGCATTTCTGCCCGGCCCGGTCCAGCAAACCGACGCGTTCCAGGGCGCTCGCGGCGTGATCGCGGGCGACTCTGGCGCTCGGGTGATGCAGAAAGCTCGAGATCATGACGTTTTCCAGGACTGTCAGATCCTCAAACGGGCGTTCCACCTGAAAGGTGCGCGCCAGCCCCAGGCGCGGCAGGGTGTACGGCGGCGCGTCGGTGATGTCGCGCCCCGCCAGCCGAACCGTGCCGCTCACCTTCTTGACGAAACCGGTCAGGGCGTTAAAGAGGGTTGTTTTGCCCGCGCCGTTCGGACCGATCAGGCCCAGAATCTCGCCGGGTCGCAGGCTCAGACTGATGTCATGAACCGCTTTGACGCCGCCGAATTGCACGCCCAACCCCTCCACGGTCAAGATCGGCGCAGTGGCAGAGGAGAGCGCCAAGCTCGAGTCTTTGACGCTCGCGGCGGCTGGAGTTGAGCCGGTCATGCCTCACCCGGTTGCGGCAGCGGGCGTTTCTGCTCCAAGGGATGGTTGCGGCGATACCACCAGGTTTCGACCGCGCCCATGATCCCTTTCGGCAGGTAGACGATTACCACCACGATCAGGATGCCGTAGACCAAGAGATTCGCCTCCTGAAGTTGGCTGCGGAAGATCTCGCTTGGGACGGCGATCAGGACGGCTCCGACGAGCGGCCCGTAGAGTGTGCCGCGCCCGCCGATGATTGCCAAGAGTGCGATCTGAATCGAAAAGGCGGTCAAGAGTAGATTCTCCGGCTCGAAAGCTTGCAGGAAAATCGCGTACAGCGACCCACCCAGGGCGCAGAAGGCGGCCGAGATGGCGAAGGCCACGACCTTGGCTCGAGTCGGATTGACGCCCAAGGCCATCGCGCCGTCCTCGTCCTCACGGACAGCTTTCAGGTAAAACCCGAGGCGTGCCCCTTTCAGCCAGTGCAGGAAGATCAGCACGACCGCCACGAACCCGAGCGCCAGGTAAAACTCCACCTTGCGGTCAAACAGATCCAGTCCAAAGACTTTTGGCAAGTCCGGCACGAACTTTCCCTCCGCGCCGTTCGTCAGCCAGGATTCGTTCAGCGCGAACAACCGCACGATCTCCGCGACCGCGATGCTCGACAGCGTGAAGTACGAGCCGCGCAAGCGAAAGGTCAGCGATCCCCAGCCCCAGGCGAACAGCGCCGCCAACCCCATGCCCGCAATCGTGCCCCACCACGGCGCAACGCCAAATTTCTCCGCCAAGAGCGTCATCGTGTACGCCCCGACCCCGACCAGGGCCGCGTGCCCGAGGCTGTTCTGTCCCGTCCAACCGCCGAGAATATCCCAGGAGAGCGCGAAGCCCGCCAGCAGCAACGTGGTGATGCCGAAGTTCATGAACTTGCCGAACGCGAGCGGGTAGAGCGCCATCACCAAAACCACCATCAGCAAGGTCCACCACGGGTTCCAGGCTCGAGGGGCGGCGGTCATCGCGGGTCCCTAGATTGGTCCGAGACTTGAACCCGAAGCGAGAGCAGTCGAGATTCACCGTTCACCCACAAGGCCAGAGCGACCAACTCGAGCAGAGGCTGGCGGTTCAACCCTCGAGATATTGTATTTCGTGATGCGACCGTCATACGCGTTTCACCGTGCGCCCAAACAAGCCGTTCGGTCGGAACAGCAAGACCAGCAGGAAGATCATCAGCCCGTAGGCATCGCGGTAATTGGAGCCAAAGTGATTCCCCAGCGCCGGGATCAGGGGCAGCAGACTCGAGCCGAGGCTTTCCACCACGCCCAGCAGCAGTCCGCCGCCGATAGCGCCTGGCAGGCTGCCCAGCCCGCCCAGCACGGTCACGACGAAGGCTTTGTTGGTGAAGCTCGTGCCGAGGCTCGGGGTGGCCGATAACAGCGGCAGCAGCAGCACCCCGGCGGCCGTTGCCAGCAGCACCCCGGTACCAAAGACGATCGCGTAAATTTTGCGCGTGTCCACACCTTGCAACTCGGCCCCCAGGTGGTTCTGCGCGGTCGCCCGAATCGCTCGTCCCAATTCGGTGCGGTACAGGACAGCGTTGAGCGCGAAGATGATCGCGGCGGTGATGATGACCGCGATGAACCGCACCTCAGAGACGCGCAATTCCAGGTTGCCGAGGTGAATTGCCCAGGCGTTCGTGGCGTAATCGGTGTAGACCGTTTGTGGTTGCGCCCCGAATTGCAGCAGCATCAGGTTGGAGACGACCAGCCCAATCCCGAGCGTGGCCAGCTTCGTGCTTTGATCGCTCGCGCCGAGCAGCTTGGAGAGGACAAATCGGTGCGTCAGATAGCCAAAACCGTAAGCCAGCGGCAGCACCAACAGGATGCTGACATAAGGGTCAATCTTCAGCACGTTATTGGCGAAAAACGCGGCGTACATGCCCAGAATCACGAAGTCGCCGTGCCCGAAATTGATGACCCGCATCACCCCGAAAATCAGGCTCAGCCCCGCGCCGATCATGGCGTACACGCCGCCGGTCAGCAACCCGTCAATCAGAGCCTGTAACCCCTGCGAGACAAATTCCACGCTTACTTCTTCGGCATGACGAGCTTACCCGTCGAGATGCGCGGCGGATAGACGGTCACGGGTTTGCCCTTCTGAATCTGCGTGATAATAGAGATGACCGGGTTCTGGTTCTGAAAGCCCTTGTAATCTAGGAAGCGCACCGGCCCGAAACTCGTGCTGATCCGCGTGCCCTTCAGCGCCACGCGCACCGCCTCGCGGTCGGTGCCGCCCGCCCTACCGATTGCGTCGGCGGCGGCCTTCACGGCGGCGTAGGATTGCGCCGCGTGCTGCGAGGGTTCGTCGTTCAGTTCTGCCTTTAAGTCCGCGTACAGCTTGTCCGCTCCCGGATACCTGACATCGTCGTTCCAGACGACGCTGACCAATACGTTCTCGGCGGCGTCCCCAGCGTTCTTAGCGAAGCTGGGCAGGGCAAACCCGGTCGCGGCTCCGGCGAAAAAGCGCGGCGACAAACCGACCTCTTTGACCTGACGCATGATCGCCACCGAGTCAGCCTCGTAACTCGCCAGGAAAACCACGTCCGGGTCCAGACTCTTGAAGCGGTTCAGTATGGGCCGGAAATCCGTCAGCCCAGAATCGTATTGATCCTGCGCCACGAGGGTATAACCGCGCCCTTTACTGATTCGAATCGCGTCGTTGCGAACCGAATTTCCGAAAGCGTCGTTGGAGGTCAGTAACGCGATCTTCTTGATATCCTTCAAGCTGTCGAACAGTTCAAAAAATGCGTCCGAGTACGCGCTCGAGGCGTTGTTGACGCGGAAGGTGTAGGGGTTGCCCGGCTTGGTGATGGTTTCGTCCACGGCCGTTGCCACCAGCAGCGGAACCTTGACTCGAGCCATGTATTGCGACAGCGGCTTGGTGATCCCCGACGCGTAGGCTCCGATCACCAGCGGCACGTCGGCGTTGACCAGCTTCTCACCGGCCGCTAATGCCTTATTCGTGTCTGAAGCGTCGTCTTCCAAGCTGATCTCGAGCTTTCGGCCGAGTACGCCGCCCCTGGCGTTGATCTCGCGCAGGGCCACGTTGAAGCCCGCCTGCTGCATCTTGCCAAAGGTGGCAAAGCGGCCCGTTAGGCTGGTGACGGCTCCGATCTTGATCGGCGGTTGTTGCGCCGCGCCTTGTTGCAGGGCTGTCACGCCGATCACGGCGATTCCAAAGAGCAGAAGAAGAGTTTTTCGCATCGCAGCCTCCTTGCAGGGGTGTTCGTCGAAGTGCAGCTTGGTCTTGGATAGAGGATGTTGGTCGTGTAAAACGCAGGTGGTGAGAGCGGTGTACCTGACAGCTTAGACCAGACTCGAGCCACAACCCAAGATTTACGTTTTAACGTTGAGAGCTTGTCAACTATGAAACCTTGTTACCTATGAGATCTTGCCGAACTCCGTCTTGAGCCATGGTTGATCTCGAAGGCACTGAAAATTGAGATGCGCTCCTCGAGCCTGGTTTGAGACCGCACTGGCTGGCGTTAGCGCTTCTCCCAGGCGGGCGTCGGGAACAGCAGTTTGCCCTCGAACAGCCCCTTCGGGTAGATAGGCACGAAAATCAGTTTGCCCTCGACTTTTTGCACCTGCTCCGCGACCATCGGGATGCGGTTTTGGTTGCGGTAACCCTCGTAGTTCTCAAATTTCACCGGTCCGTAACTGGTTTGCAGGTTGGTGGTCATCAGCGCCTTGTTGATCGCCTCACGGTCCGTGCCGTTGCCCCCGGCGCGCTTGATCGCGTCCCCGGCGACGAGCATGGCGGCGTAGGCTTGGGCCGCGTGATAGGTCGGTTCCTTACCGCCGAGAGCCGTGACGAGTTTGATGTACAGCCCGCTGTTGCCAGGGGTTTTCAACTCGGAAACCCAGGCGGTCGCGGTCACGACGTACTCGCTGGCGGGACCGGCTCCTTTGATGAAATCCGGCAGCGCGAACCCGGCGGCTCCGCCCGCGAACAGCTTCGGGCTGAAACCGATCTCCTTGGCTTGCCGCATGATCGCCACGGAATCTTCTTGGTAACCGACCAGCAGAATCGCGTCGGGATTCTTGGCTTTGAAGCCGTTCAGGATCGGGCGAAAATCGGTCAGCCCCTTGTCGTAATTCTGGCTGCCGACAATCTCGATGTTGCGCGCCTTGGCCTGCTCCACGGCGCTCGCCTGAACGCTCTTTTCAAACGCTCCGGTGCCCGCCAGCACGGTCACGGTCTTGATATTGGAATCGGCGAACACCTGGAAGAGAATTTTGGCGTATTCGTCCGTCGGCGGGTTGACGCGGAAGACGTAATCCAATCCCGGCTTGGTGATGCTCTCGTCGGACGAGGACACGACGATGTTCGGAACCTTCTGGCGCGACAGGTACTGCGCCTGCGCCTTCACGATGCTCGAGGAGTACTCGTTGAGAATGATCCCGACACCGGAGTTGACGAGCTTTTCAGCCGCCGCCAGTCCCTTGTTGACATCGGAGGCGTTGTCCTCGAGTTGCATCTCGTACTTCTGAGCGCTTTTGGCGTTCAGTTCTTTCAACGCCACCTCGAAACCGGCTTTTTGCTGGCGACCAAATTCGGCCAGTCGTCCGGTCAGCGTGGTGATGACGCCGATCTTGATCGGTCCACTCTGAGCGGCGCTCTGTTGAACGACGAGTGCGCCGAGTACCACGGTTCCGAATGCAACAGCCAACGCTTTTCGCATGGATGCCTCCCCTGGGTGCGCTCGGGTACGGTATGGAACCGTCTCGAGAGGCAGGTCTGGATTCCAGACTTGCATCGCTTCCCCTTCACTTGTCTGACAACCTGATGATAAGATGATATTGTTCCGTTCGTCAAGAGAGATCCGAAACAGCGCGCAGAAATGCCGCTTGAAACGCGGAGAACCCATGTTGCCCCTAGGTCAATCACGTCAACCGCTGGACCGCCAACGCCTCGGGGAGATCGTGGCTGAGCGGCTCGGGGAGTGGATCACCGAGCGCCAGCTCAAACCCGGTGATCGGTTGCCGAGCGAACCCGAGCTGGCCGCCCACTTCGGCGTGGCGCGAACCGTCGTGCGTGAGGCGCTCTCTAAATTGAAAACCCTCGGGGTGATTGAGGTCTATCAGGGGAAGGGCGCGTTTGTGGCGGACCTCCCTATCGAACTGCTGTTCATGCGCGTGCGCCGCCTCAACCCGGCCCAGATTGGCGGCGGGCACCTCTGGGAATTGCGCGAAATTCTCGAGGTGCAGGCGGTCGAACTCGCCTGTCAACGGCGCACCCGAGACGACCTGATTCTGTTAGAGGCGGCCGTTCACGACATCGCAGAGCCCAGTTTGGGCGGGATCGAAAACGAACGCTTCCACCGCACGCTGGCGCAATCCGGGCACAATCCATTGTTGGAACAACTGATCGTGGAACTCGTCAATTTGAGCGCCCCGTTTTTGCAGCGCGCCCACAACACCGACCCGAACCGGGTGATTCGCGCTCGAGCCGAGCACGTGCTGCTATTTGAAGCGGTGCGCGCCGGGGACGCCGCCCGTGCCGGGCTGACGATGCGCCAACACCTGCGAAGCGCCCTGACCTGGCTCGAGATCAACCCGAAGATTGACTTAAGTGTCTCCTCGTAAAAACGTGGGCCGCTCCATCTTATTTCAAATCCAGACTGGTATAGACACTAACTTGAAACAGTCCAAGATTTTGACAGGCGTATTTCCGCAGAAGGAAATACTTCGCCATAGGCTGATCCTCTCGAGTCAAGGCGGGTCATGCCAGCTTACCTGCGCTCTGGAGGTGTTCTGTGTTCGATGGCTTTCAACGACAAAGCTTCGAGGTCGGTGACGGGATTCGGATTCACGGCGTGGTCGGGGGCAGCGGGCCGCCGCTGCTACTCCTGCACGGCTACCCGCAAACGCACGCCATCTGGCACAAGATCGCGCCGGAGCTCGCCAAACACTTCACCGTGGTCGCCACCGACTTGCGCGGGTATGGGGCTTCCAGTAAACCAGACTCGAGCAGACCAGACTCGAGCAAACCGGCTGTCACGCCCGATCACGCCACTTACAGTAAGCGAGCCATGGCCGCCGATCAGGTGGCGGTCATGCGACAACTCGGCTTCTCGCGCTTCAAGCTCTGCGGGCACGACCGGGGCGGGCGCGTCGCGCATCGGCTGGCGCTGGACCATCCGAGCAGTGTCGAGAAACTGGCGGTGCTGGACATCTCGCCGACGCTGACGATGTACGAACAGGCCACGATGAGCTTCGCCACGGTTTACTATCACTGGTTTTTCCTGATCCAACCTTACCCCTACCCGGAAACCATGATCGGTGCAAATCCAAGCGCGTACTTTGAGCGGAAAATCGGTAGTGGCAGCGCGAGCATGACACCGTTCGCGCCAGAAGCGCTCGAGGCGTACCGCACGGCGTTCACTCCTGAGATGATCCACGCCAGTTGCGAGGATTACCGGGCCGCCGCAACGATTGACCTGGAATACGACCGCCGGGACCGCGCCGCAGGTCACAAGCTGACAGCGCCGCTATTGGTTCTCTGGGGGCTGAACGGGGCGATAGAGCGTTGTTTCCATCCGCTCAAAGATTGGCGGGAGGTCGCTGACGAGGTGTACGGCAGGTCGTTGCCGGGTGGTCACTATCTGGCGGAGGAATTGCCCGATCAAACCCTGGATGCCCTAATCGAGTTTTTCGGCGATAGGTCAAGCTTGATTCCACCAGCCCCTCAGCCTCTCGAGCCTTGAGAGATACCTGAACGACGCGCAAGAGGAGACCCCATGCAGACCTACCAGATTGCCAGCATTCCCGGTGACGGCATCGGACCCGAAGTCGTCTCGAGCGCCCTGAGCGTCTTGGACGCGCTCGGTCAGATTCACGGCTTCAGATTGAATATCACGAGCTACCCGTGGTCCTGCGCCTACTACCTGCAACACGGTCACATGATGCCCGAGGATGGCCTCGAGACGCTCCGCCCCCACGACGCGATCATGCTCGGTGCGGTTGGCTGGCCGACCGTGCCCGATCACGTCTCCCTGTGGGGCTTGCTGGTTCCAATCCGACGCGGCTTCGATCAGTACGTCTGTCTGCGCCCGGTGAAGCTGCTCCCGAACGTCCGCAGTCCGCTGGCGCTGAAACCCGGCACGAAAATTGATTACGTGGTGATCCGCGAGAACACCGAGGGCGAGTACTCGAGCATGGGTGGGCGCATCTTTCCCGGCACGCCGCGCGAGGTCGTCAACCAAATCGCAGTCTTCACCAGAGTTGGTACTGAACGCATCATCCGCTACGCGTTCGAGTTGGCGAAAGCTCAGCACCGCCGCCTGGTCACGAGCGCCACGAAATCCAACGGCATCATTCACAGTATGCCCTTCTGGGACGAGATCTTCGCCGAAGTCGCGCTGAAATACCCGGAGATTCAATCCGAGAAAATGCACGTGGACGCCCTGGCCGCCAAGTTCATCCTCGAGCCGGAACGCTTCGAGGTCGTCGTTGCCAGCAATTTGTTCGGCGATATTCTGACCGACCTCGGAGCCGCCAGCGTCGGTAGTATCGGCATCGGCGCGAGCGCCAACCTGAACCCGGAGCGCCGCTTCCCGAGCTGCTTCGAGCCGGTTCACGGCAGCGCTCCCGACATCGTGGGACTGGGCGTGGCGAATCCGCTGGGGTGCATCTGGAGTGGGGCGCTGATGCTGGAACACCTCGGTGAGAAAGCCGCTGCGAGTCACCTTGAAACGACGATGAACCGCGTGCTGGAATCCGGGGTTAAAACCAGGGATTTGGGTGGCACGGCCAATACGCTCGAGGTGACGACGGCGATGATCGCGGGCTTACGAGGCTGAGGGCTTTATCGGCTCAGGCGTGACAACTCAAACCGAACACCTCCTAATAACGGCACGATTCGGCTCGCTCACGTTTACGCCACAGACGCATTCTATTGTCTCGAAACGTGAAGTTGACCATGCCGAACACCTCATTTCAGCTTGCGTTCCCGCCAGAAGGCTGGACTCGAGGTACAGGTAGAACCCGCCAAAATGTACCCCCTCGAGTATTGGCTCGAGGGGGTTGCGTTAGGTTCTGGCGGAGAGAAAGAGATTCGAACTCTTGGTACAGTTTCCCGTACACACGCTTTCCAGGCGTGCTCCTTCAACCACTCGGACACCTCTCCATCACTCAGCTTTCGCTCGAGCGCCGCCAAGTGTACCAGTCACACCCCTCGAGATTCAACTGATCTCCGGTTCAACTGACGACCGTGCCGCCCCCCTCGAGCGCGGCGCTGACGGGTTTCCCGGCTCTGGCATCGCCGAAGATCACGCGCTTCACCCCGCCCTGCACGGCTTCCGCGGCTCCCAAGACCTTCTTCTTCATGCGGTCCTGCGCGAACTCCAGGTACGCTTCCACGTCGTGCGCCGGAATCGTTGCGATCAGGCTGGACTCGTCCGGGTAGTTCCGCAGCAAGCCCGGCACGTTGGAGAGCAGCAGCAGCGCCTCGGCTTTCAGGGACACCGCGACGGCCGCCGCCGCTCGGTCGCCGTCCACGTTGACCGCCACGCCCTCATAGCTCGAGCCGGGCGGGGTCAGCACCGGCAGATAGCCGTTTCCCAGCAATAACTCGAGCAGGTGCGTGTTGACCCGGTCCACGGTCCCGGTGTGGTCGCCGCGCAACACTTTAGTCTTGCCATTTTCCACGACGCGCACGCTGTCCTTGTGTTTGCCCTCGAAGATTCGCCCGTCCAGGCCGCTCAACCCGACCGCGTTCACGCCCCTGGTCTGCAAGCGCTCCACGATGCCCTTATTCTGCTTGCCGCAGTAGACCATCTCGAAAATTTCCAGCGTCTCGCGGTCGGTGAAGCGGCTGGTGTACCCGCTCGGGCTGGTTACGAATTTCGGCGGGTGACCCAGGGCTTCGGCCACACGGTTGGTTTCGGCGCTGCCACCGTGAACCAGCACGAGGCGCTGCCCAGCCTTCCAGAGCGCCGCGATGTCATCGCAGACCGCGTCGTAATCAATTCCCAGGCTGCCGCCGACTTTAACGATAATCACGGGCGGCATTGTACGGCATTCGTCCCACAGGGCTGACTAGCTCAGCCAGTCCTCGAGTTGCAAGCCTGGGACTCGAGCGAACTCGCGGGTGTTGTTCGTGACGAGCGTCGCGTTTAGGGCCAGAGCCTGACCGGCGATGAGAGTATCGTTCGATCCGATCGGCGTGCCAGCCCTGCGCAACGTATCGAAAACTTTTCCAGCTTCTCGTGCGGCGTCGTCGTCGAAGGCAATCGTTGAAAGCTTCGTTTTTAGCAGCTCGAGTTGCGCCAGATTCTCAGTCGGGTAGGCACTTTTTCTGGCTCCTCGGTCAAGCTCATAGACGGTGATGCTCGAGGTGGCAACTTGGCTTCTGGCTAAGGTCGCCATGCGCTCGAGCGCCCGTGGTGAGGTTTGGTTGAGGATAAAGATGCAGATGTTGGTATCGAGCAAGTACAGCATTCAACTGTCCTTGAAGATTTCGCGTTCCTGTTCCAGATCGTAAATGCGTTCGATGGGACCTTTGAAACTCGTCAAAAGATCGTAGATTACGGCTGCGGTTTCTTCTTCCAGCGGCCGAATCACGAGTTCGTTGCCACGGCGAAAGATTTCAACCTCGTTGGTGTCTAATTGCAATTCCTTTGGAATTCTGACCGCCTGCGAGTTACCGCTTCTGAAGACTTTGGTCGTCATAGGTTCACCTCCAGTATATACAGGATATACTTTTGTGCCGGGATTGTCCAGCTCGAGACAGTCCAGCTCAAGACTGGTACAGCCCTGCACTGACCAGCGGCGCGAGCGCCAGTTCCAATGCCCCCGCCCACATCTGGGACCGCGTGAATCGGCCGCCCGTCAGAAACCCAATCGCCCCGCCCCGAGTCTTCGTGCCCGATTCCCCAGCCAAGTCGTCTATCACGGCGCTCAGTTCCTCGCCCGCCTTTATTCTTGCGGCAACTCGAGCCGGGAGTTGCAACCAACCGCCGCAGGCTAGCCCTGTGAGACCACCCTGATGCGCGACCGCCGCGAGGCTGATCAGCCACGCGCCGTCGCCGTTTTCTAGAAACCCCCCCTCGAGTCCGATGCCGTACACGGCATCTTGAGTCCCCAGGGCTGCCCGCGCCCGATTCCGAGCGCCCAGCGCGGTCTCCGCCCAACCTACGGGTTGATCCGCAACACCGCTCGGTACGTTGCGGCCGATGGTTTGTAAATCTGGCTCGAGACTGGCAAAGACGGCTTTGACAGGTTCCAGCTTGCTAGGGTTGGTGCTGCCACAAACGATCACTCGAGCATTCTAAGCACCGACGAGCTGCGGGCGCGACCGTCGTATCCCCACCTCGAATAGACTCTATGCCATGACCGATCCTTTGCAAACCCGGAAGGAATACACCCGCGCCACGCTTCAAGAGAACGCACTGTTACCCGACCCCCTGGCGCAACTCCGGCTCTGGCTCGAGCAGGCGAGCGCACAGGGCATCACCGAGCCGAACGCCATGACCGTCAGTACAGTTGCGGCTGATGGACGCCCCTCGAGCCGCGTGGTGCTGCTGCGCGGGGTGGACGCGGGGCTGGTGTTCTACACCAATTACGCCTCCAGAAAGGGACAGGAACTTGCCGCCACCGGGGTGGCGTGTGCGAATTTCTGGTGGGGTGCAATGGAACGTCAGGTGCGCGTGGAAGGGACAGTGCTACCGGTCACCACCGAGGAATCAGACGCCTACTTTCACAGCCGCCCGCACGAATCGCAGGTCGCCAGCGCAGCCAGCCCGCAGAGTCAGCCGATCACCAGAGCCGACCTGGAAGCCGGAGTCGAAGCCTTGCGTCAGCAATTCCCGGAGCGCGTACCACGACCCCCGAACTGGGGCGGGTTTCGCCTGACGCCGGAGTACCTCGAGTTCTGGCAGGGGAGAGCCGCCCGGTTGCACGACCGCATCGCGTACACGCTGCAAGGGGATCGTTGGACGAAGCAGCGTCTCGCACCGTGATTCACCACGTCTCGAGGCTCAATTTGAGGATCACCCAGAAAGGCTGCTGGACAGCGTGATCTGCGGCACGCTATGAAAGCGGTAAAAGCCTTCCTGCATGGCGCGTGGCAGGTGCCCCGCTAAGCGCGTCACCTCGCGCTCGTGGAAGGCGCGCAGTGCGCCGTTGGCGGGTTGCAGGCGCAGCACGGCTTTGCGAGCCTCGAGCGCCTCGTTCGTCGGGAAGGGTTTGGTGCTGAGTTCCACCGCAATTCGTGCTAGCGCAGCCTCGTCCAAAACAGCGGTCTCGAGTTGCAGCCGCAGTTGCTGAATGCGGGGCAGAGCGCTGGAATCCACTGTCATTTCGTCTGGCGAACCTGTCTCTGGCGAACTTGTCAGACCTAGCGCCCGCCGCGCCTGCGCCAGAGCGATCAAGCGCTCCGCCTCGAGATCGCCGCACCAAATTCGTATCTCACCCAGAAAAATTCGACGCAGCGCCATGCGCTCGTCACCACGTCGTGGCCCTTCGTGGCCTTTGCGGTCAACGTGTAGCTTTTCTCAGCTTCAGAGGCGGTGTTCCAGGTGTACGTGTACGGCGCGGTCAGCGTTGCCAGCGGCGCACTGTCCTTCAAGAGTTCAACCGCAGTCGGATCGCCGGTCACCGTGACTTGCACGGCGACACTGTCGTTCGGTAACAGGTGTCTGATGGGCTGGAGATGTTGACCGTGGGGGCAACCACGGTTGGATTGTTCTGGCACGCAGTTAATGCGACTGCGCTCACGGCGGCGAGAATCGAAAAGCGAACCAATGAATTCATAAAACCTCCATAACAGAGTTCCTTGTGTCACCAAGGTATTCACGACACGTCACAAATCGCGTCACAAAAATCTGAGTCGTCCCAGACAGCCTCTCGAGACCGGTTTTTGAGGAACGAAGCTGGAAACTCGAGCTGACGGAGTCTTGAAGTCCAGCCTCGCGGGTCTTTCGGGTTTTCAGGTGGTGTTGCGTGAAAGCGTGATTGCCAGCCGGTCGCGGTCAGGTGTAGGCTTCTGATCCACTCACTGATAACGGCACGATTCGGCTACCTCACGTTTGCGTTACAGACACACTGTATTGCTTTGGAACGTTAACCTGACCATGCCGAACTCAGTAAACATCGTGAATTACATCTCTCCGCGCGGCGGTCCCCCGTCGCAGAGGCACTGAACTTCTCTTTGAAGCGACACGGCGAAGGGTCAGGTGGTCTGGATGAGGGTCAGAAACGTGGCGGTGGTCGGTCACAACGGCGCGGGTAAAACTAGCCTCGTGGAGGGTCTGCTGTTTCGGGCGGGCGCTCGAGACCGGTTGGGCAGCGTCACGGGTGGCACGACCGCCAGCGATCACAGCGAAGCCGAGAAGCACCGGGGCATGAGCATCAGCACGAGTGTGTTGAACCTGCCGTGGCGAGATCTGTGTTTCGATCTGTTGGACGCGCCGGGGTACGCCGATTTTGTCGGTGAGATTCGCGGGGCGCTCCGGGCTGCCGATAATGCGCTGGTCGTGGTCAGCGCCACGAGCGGCGTGTCGGTCGGGACGGAGCGCGTCTGGAACACGGCTGAAGAGTTCAAACTGCCTAGGGTCGTGGCGGTCACGAAGTTGGACCGCGAACACGCCAGTTTCTTTGGCACACTGGCCAGCGTGCAAGATTCACTGTCCGCGCAGGCCGTCGCCACGCACATTCCGATTGGCACGGAATCCGGGCTTCGCGGCCTGATTGACCTCCTGGAAGACAAAGCCTACCTCTACAAAGACGGCAAACTCGAGGTTGGTCCCGTGCCGGAAGCCCTAATGGAATCGGCGCGGGCGCAACGCACGAAGCTGCTCGAGGCGATCGTGGAGACGGATGACGGGCTGCTGGAGAAATTCTTGAGTGACGAAGCGATAGATCACCAGGAGCTGTGGCAGGCGTTTCTGAACGCCGTTCACCGTGCCGAACTCTTCCCAGTGATCCCGGTCAGCGCCACGGGTCTGATCGGTCTCGAGGCTCTGTTGGACCTGATGGCGGTCGCCTTGCGGGCCCCAGAGGAACGCCCGACCGTGACGGGTGTGGACGGTCAGACTCGGGCCTGCCGGGTGGACGCATCAATGAGCGCCAGGGTCTGGCGCACCAGCATGGACCCGTTCGTCGGCAAGGTCGCTTTCGTGCGCGTCTGGAGCGGGGCATTGCGAGCTGGGGACACGGTGCTGAACGCGCACAGCGACCGCGAGTTCAAACCCGCCCACGTTTACACCTTGATCGGGAAGGACTTGCATGAGGTCCCGGCTCTGGAGGCGGGCATGATTGGCGCGATCACCAAGGTTCCCGACCTGCACACCGGGGACACGCTCTGCGATCCGGCGAACCCGATAGATTTCGGACCCCTGGAACTGCCCGAACCAACCAGTAGCATCGCCATTAACACCGTCACCAGGCAAGACGAGGACCGCCTCGGAGCGGCGATTGGTAAGCTCTTGGAAGAAGACCCGACGCTTCATCTGACGCGCAACATCGAAACCGGCGAGAGTCTGCTCGAGGGAATGGGTCACACGCACCTCGAGATCGCCGTGGAGAAGCTCGGTCTGCTCGGGGTGCAGGTCACCGCCAGCACGCCGAGAATCGCGTACCGCGAGACGGTCCGCGTGGCGGCCAGCGCCCAGGGCAAGCACAAGAAGCAATCCGGCGGACACGGGCAGTACGGCGATTGCTGGCTGCGAATCGAACCGTCCACAGCCGACTTCGAGTTTTGCTCGGCGGTCGTTGGCGGGGTCGTGCCGACGAAGTACATCCCCAGTATCGAAAAGGGTGTGGCCGAGGCGCGGCATCACGGGGCGCTCGCGGGTTATTTGGTGCAGAACATTCGTGTGACTGTCTACGACGGCAGCTATCACGACGTGGATTCATCGGACATGGCGTTCAAGGCGGCGGCGATGACCGGCTTCAAAGCCGCGATGGAAAAAGCGCAACCGGTGCTGTTGGAGCCTGTCATGCTGCTTCGAGTCCGCGTCCCGGAGCGCTACACCGGGGAAATCCTTGGGGATCTCAACACGCGCCGCGCCAGAGTCCAGGGTATGGAACCGGACGGGGCGGTCACCGTCATCAACGCGCTCGTGCCGCTCGAGGAGGTGCAGACGTACAGCCCGGAGTTGCACAGCCTGACGAGCGGGCGGGGCGTGTACAGCTTGCGGTTCGATCATTACGCGGAGGTTCCGGGGCAGAAATTAGAAAAGATTCTGGCGCAACGCCGCACCGAATGGACCGCCTAACCCTCGAGTCCCACAGGTTTTGTAGCAATGGTGTCAGGTGTCGGGCGTGCCTTAAAGGCTGAATTGATCCATCAGTTTAGACGCGCTTCGTAACGCTGGTGATTGCAAGAAAGCCACAAGTCCGTGGGTTCGACAGTTCAGTCGTTGCCCGCGCCGAGCGGCAGCGAACGCGGTGACACTGGCGAGGATTGTATCAACGACGTGGTTGTCGAGCCGTACTGCAAGAACTGATCGAGGATCAGGTCGAGTTGCTCGAGGCTCGGCAGGTGAACCTTGAGGATGAAGCAATCCTCACCGGTAACGCGGTGACACTCGACCACCTCCGGGATGCGCTGGGCGAGACTGGCAATCTTCGGCAAGTAGCCCGCGCTCGGGCGCACCCGCACAATCGCGGTCAATGGCAGGCCCAGCGCTATCGGATCGAGGTCCAGCCGGTAGCCTCGGATCACGCCCGATTCTTCAAGTCGCCGCACGCGTTCGGTCACGGCGGGAGCGGACATCCCGACTCGTCGCGCGAGTTCGGACATAGTCAGGCGCGGGTTGCGCTGCAACTCTTGGAGAATGCTGAGGTTGGTCGCTTCGCGCACCAACTCTGAATGGCTGTATGTAAATAGTGAGTTTAACTTTAATTCTTGAGGCACAGTCCAGTTTACTCCTTTGAATTGCTCTGTATTGCCGAGCGTACACCTTTTAACATCGGGTGGTGACAACCCTGGAGCTGATTGATTCAAGACCCGCCGCGCTGGCGGATCGGATTCCGCCGCAGGCCTTCTTCCTGGTCAGCGCGGCGCTCCACCACCTCGGCCCGGACTTCGCGGTGCTGCTCTTCGCACAGGTACCGGTTCTCGGTGTGGCCTGGCTCCGCATTGCCAGCGCGGCGCTCGTGTTTGCGCTCTGGCGGCGACCGTGGCGCATTTTCCTGAGGCAATCTTTCGAGCAACGCCGGACCACTGTCGCCCTCGGGGTGGTGCTCGGGCTGATGAACGCCTCGTTTTACCTGGCGATCTCGAGGCTGCCCCTAGGCACGGTCGGAGCTATCGAGTTCATCGCACCGATCACCCTACTGATTCGGGTCGCCCGCGCTGAAGACTTGTCTGTGTCCCAGACGGAGTTCTTGGTTCGCTTTCGTTTACCTGAACACGCGCGGATCAGTAGCTGCCCTCGGCACACGCACCCCTCGCAATGTGGCGGCCCTGGTGTTGGCGGCGCTCGGTGGTTGGTCGCTGACCAGCCTACGCTTTGAGGGGCAAGCGCTCGGGTTCGTGTTCGCCTTCGTGAACTGTGGGTTGTTCATGCTCTACGTGGTGCTCAGGCATCGTATTGCTCGAGCGGGCGGTGCGTCGGGCATTGACCGGCTGGGATTGGCAATGTTGATTGCCCTGGTCGTGGTCAGCCCCGTCGGATTCGGTGAGGCTGTCAGGGCGTTCCAGCATCCGGCGCTGCTGCTGGCTGGGATCGGGGTGGGGGTGTGCTCATCGGTGATCCCCTATGTTTGCGATCAACTGGCGATGGTGCGCTTGTCCCGAGCGACGTTCGCGCTGCTGCTGGCGTTGCTGCCTGCCTCGGCGACACTGATCGGGATTTTGGTGTTGCGTCAGACGCCGACCTTATTCGAAGTGCTGGGGATCGCACTCGTAGCAGGCGGTATTCTGACGTATCGGGAGCGAGTGTGACTCGATGAGCCGCGCGATGGAAAAGGGAAGAGCAGTCGTGGTCTCCCCATCAATTCCCTCGAGTTGGGCCTTACTCGCTGATGGCGCTGGCGATCTCCTCTAAAGTCGTCAAGCCCTGCAAGGCTTTCTCGACGCCGTCCTCCATCAGGCTACGCATACCGGACATCGTGCGAGCGACCTGCTTGACTTCGGTCGAGGTCTTGCCCTGGATGATCGCGCTACGGACGTGTTCGTCCACGACCATTAGTTCGTGAACCGCCATACGACCCTTGTAGCCGGAGTTGCCGCACTTGTCGCAACCCGTACCCTTGACAATCGTGGCTCCCTTGATGCGGTCCTCGCCCAGTCCGAGGCGACGCAGCACCTCCGGGTCGGCGGGCATCTCGATCTTGCAGTTCTTGCAGACTTTGCGCACCAAACGCTGCGCCAATACCCCAACCAGTGAGGCGGAGATGTTGAACAGCTCCACCTGCATCTCCTCGAGTCGGGTCACGGCTCCGGCGGCGTCGTTGGTGTGCAGCGTTCCAATAACTAAGTGTCCGGTCAGGGCGGCTTCCACGGCGATCTTGGCGGTTTCCGTGTCACGAATCTCACCGACCATAATGATGTCCGGGTCTTGCCGCAAGAAGCTTCTGAGCGCCTTGGCGAAGGTCATCCCGGCGGCGTTGTTGACCTGGGACTGGTTGATGCCGGGAATCTCGTATTCAATCGGGTCTTCAATCGTCGTGACGTTCAGCTCCGGGCGAGCGATTCGCTTCAGCGTGGAGAAGGTCGTGTACGACTTACCGGAACCGGTCGGACCGGTAATTAGAAAGATGCCGTACGGGACTTCGATCAGGTCCTTGTAACGCGCCATATTGTAGTCGCTGAAGCCCAAATCCTCAATTTCTGGGATGTTAGCAGCCTTTTGCAGCACGCGCATGACGACCTTCTCGCCGTACTTGATCGGAAGCGTCGAGAGACGCAAATCGGCCACGATGCCCTTGCTGCGGAACTGAATCCGGCCGTCCTGCGGCATCCGGCGCTCGGCGATGTCTAGGTTCCCCATGATCTTGATGCGGGCCGCCAAGCTCTGCGAGGAGGCTTTCGGCAGTACGCTGAACTCACGGAGGTTGCCGTCCACGCGAATTCGCACCCGCACGTTGGTTTCCGTGGGTTCAATGTGAATGTCAGACGCCTCCGCCAGGATGCCCTCGCGGATGATGTGATCCACAGTGCGCACGACAGCGTTGTCGTCCAGGCTCGAGTCCTGCTGCTCTTCTTTCGTGTCAGTCCGCCCGAGGGCGTTCAGTTCCTTGTTCAGGTCGTCGTTGGAAACGCCGCTGGCGGCGTAGGAACGGTCTATCAATTTCTGAATGTCGGTTTCGGTGGCGACCGCCGGGATGATGTCGCGCCCGGTCATGAGCTTCAAGTCGTCCAGCGCGAAGACGTTGCGCGGGTCTTTCATCAGCACGATCAAGGAGGTCCCTTGCATCTTGAACGGGAAGAGCGTGTAGCGCCGCGCTTGGTTTTCTGGGACGAGGGAGATCACGCCCGGATCGGGCGCGGCCTGGGTCGGGTCTATGAATTCGTATCCCAATTGCAGCGCCAGCGATTTGGCGAGTTGTTCCGGCGAGAGCTTCCCGGACTGCACCAGCGTATCCTCGAGGCGACCACCGCCGCTGCGCTGCTTGGCGATGGCGCGCTCGACCTCTTCGGCGTTGACGAAGCCCAACTCCACCAAGACTTCACCCAGGGGCTTGGATTTGCCCTGCTTGCGCTGTTCTTTGAGCGCCTCCGCGAGCTGTTCCCGGTTGACTTTTCCTTGTTGAACCAGGGTTTCTCCCAGACGACCCTTCTGGACGTAGATGCGTTCGATCAGCGATTCCACCTCGGAGGGCGCGATCATTGCCATGCGAACCGGGCGCGAGAACATCACCTGAATGTCTGGCAGGCGCTTTGGCTCCGGGCAGGCGACCGTGATCGTGTTGCCGTCCAGTTGAATCGGCACGGCCAGGAATTTCACCGCGTCGGAGCGCAGCATCAGGCTGGAGACCTCGTCCGGGATTTGCAGGGTCTTGGAGTCCTCAATGAAGGGCAGTTGCAATTGTTCCGCCAACGCCCCGTAGAGATCGTTTTCCTTCAAGTGCCCGAGGTTCACCAGGATCTTCCCGAGCGGCTCGCCGCCCTGGTCCTGAAGCGCCACAGCCTCCTCGAGTTGCGCCTCGGTGATGAGTTGCTTCCTGACGAGCTTGTTCCCCAGCCGTTCCTCTTCGGGGCTGACGATCTTGCTGAGGTCCGGGATTTCTAGGCCCAGCTCCGGGTAGTAATTGGCAATCGCCCAGCGCATGTGGTCGCGCAACGCCTGATACGGCTCCACGGTGTGGCCGGTCGTATCCTCAATCGTTTCTACGGCAACCGTGTTGAGCGGGTCAACGAAAGCCACCCGCAGGCGGTTGTTCTCTAAAGCGAACGGGAAAGATTGAAACTCCAACGCCTGATTGCCATCTATCAGCGCTGTGACCTCGGGCGGGGGTTTCAGAGCGGTGAGGTTCACCAGCGGGTAGGACAGCTCATCTTCTATGGCTCGAGCAATCCGGCGTTCAGAAACGATGCTGGACTCGATCAGGATGTCCGCCAGTCGGCCGCCAATCTCCGAATGCTTCTCCAACGCTTTATTGAGATCGGTGTCGGTCACGTAACCGAGTTGCAGTAGGATCGCGCCTAAGCGCCGGTCGCCAATGGACAGTACGGGCATGTTGCCTCCTGAAAGCTTGCGCCTGCGTCTTCCCGGTCAGAACTCAGTTGGCTCGAGTTGCACGAAGGTCGCTCGAAACGAGCTGGGCTGGATTCAAGTTTACCTGGGAATGTACACCCCGTTCCGGGGGTGTACTTGGATATTGCCTGCATTATGACGGTTCTGGTGCGCCGGTCTGGTTCATTTTCACAGTCACGCCTTTTTGCGCTTCAAACATCTCTGAAGCTAGCATTCGAAGCATAGTCACTTTCTCTGACAGAACCATTACTCGAGCCAGCCGGTGAGGGTCGAAGTCTAGGGAACTCGAGGCATTGGCAATCCGAACGCCGCGAGAGCCGGTGCAAGCGTGTGACGGAACCCTCGAGTCCAGGCTGAGTCGGAAACGAGGCGCGATCCAGCGTGCCGATGGACGCTCGCCAGTCACGTGCAACAGCAAACCTTTGCTATTTCGGGTCAAGCACGGATTCTGCTCGAGACCACTTATGGTCAACTCGAGCGTGTTTGTAAGTCTTCGAGCCTATCCCTGCCAGACGGCTCGGTCGAGCTTTAACCAACTCGAGGCAGACTTCAGAGTCTGAGCGTCATGTTTTCAGCCTGCGTAGCTCAGCGCGAAAACTTCTCTACGCCCTGCTCACCCGCCACAAAGGCCAGGTTCGCGTACCCGACGAATAAACCCGTCCCGATGACACCGGGCACATGCCGCAGCATCGCCTCGAGTTCTCTGGGGTTGAGGATCTCACGGAAGCTGCAATCCACGATGTAATTGCCGTTGTCGCTGATGACCGGATCGCCGTCCTTCTGGCGCAGCCGCGCTTGGGTCTGGTGCGCCACTTCGACCAGTTTCATCATGGTCGCCTTGAAGCCCCAGCGCATGACTTCCACCGGAACCGGTGTCTTGTATCCCAGGTATGGCACGAGCTTCGTTTGGTCCGCCACGACGATGAACCGCTTGGCGTTGAACTCCACGATTTTCTCGCGCACCAGGGCTGAGCCTAAGCCTTTAATCAGCTCCAAGTTTGGATCTATCTCGTCCGCACCATCAATCGCTAGATCCACGCCCGCCGCGCTCAGTTCCATCAAAGGAATTCCCAGCTCGAGCGCCAGCTTTTCCGACGGCGCGCTGGTGGGTACGCCGACAACATCCACAAGTTTGCGATCCGCGATCAGCCGCCCGATTTCTCGAATCGCGTAACTGGCGGTGCTGCCCGATCCCAATCCGACCGTCATCCCGCTCTTGACGTACTTCACGGCTTCCAGCGCCGCCTGTCGCTTGAACTCCTCGAGGTTCATGCCGTCTGCGACCCGTGCAATGTAGACTCGCGCAGGGCGGTCTCAATTTCCGCGACGTGTCCGTCCACGCTGACCTTCTTCCAGGCTTTGGCGATTTCACCCTGCGGGTTAATCAGGAAGGTCTGACGCATCACGCCCTCGAAGGTTTTACCGTACATGTTTTTCGTGCCGTACGCGCCGTAGGCCTTAGCCAGCTCTGCGCCGCCGTCCGCCAGGAGTGGGAAGTTCAAACTGTGCTTGCTAGCAAACTTGCCGTGGCTGTCCACATCGTCGGCGCTCACCCCCAGCACTTCCGCGCCAAGTTTCTTCAAAGCCCCAATGTTGTCACGGAAGTCGCAGGCTTCTTTGGTGCAGCCAGGGGTGTCGTCCTTCGGGTAGAAGTACAGCACCAGCCACTTGCCGCTGTAATCCTTCAGCGCGTGTTGCTTGCCGTCCTGATCGGAGAGTTGAAATGCGGGAGCCTGATCCATGCCGCGTATTCTACTGCGTTGGAATCTGGGCGAAGTGCGCCTCGAGACTCGGTTGAGGTCTGAAGACTCGAGGTGGAGAATCTGGGAAGGCGTTCCTGTGAAACCGGGCGTTGATGGCTCGAGCTGGTGGTCAATCCTGATGTATTTAGCTTCACCTTACTGATAACCTCACGATTCGGCTAGCTCACGTTTGCGTCACAGACGCATTCTACTGCCTCGAAACGGCAAGCTGACGATACCAAACTCAGTAGGCTCTCGAGAACCCCGTCTGGGACAACAACCAGTCTGAAGTCAGGGCGAGCGAAGCCAATCAAGCTGCCTCGAGATCTATCGAGCCACCTGGATTCAGCTCGAGATTGACCGCAGACCTGCGCAGGACAAGTATTTGATCTCAGTCTTCACAGCGGAAGATTCCAGACCATCACCCCGTGCGCCAGACTGCCCGCCAGCACGAACAGGTGCCAGACCTCGTGCGTACCGAAGCCGACAATGCGCCAAGTACGTCTCGAGGCGAAGAAGGGCACGCCGAGGGTGTAGAGCACCCCGCCGACGATCAGCGCGGCGAAGGCGGCTATCGGGAGGGATTTTAAGAGCACTGGCAGTAACGCGACCGCCAGCCAACCTTGCGCGACGTACAGCGTCAGCGAGACCGGGGCGGGCAGGTTCGTCAGGATTTTGAGTGCTATCCCCAGCAGTGTGATGCCCCAAATCGCCCCGAGTGCCACCCAGCGCCAAGGGTCGGGCAATCCGGTCCACAGCACGGGCGTGTAGGTTCCCGCGATCAACACGAAAATCGCGCTGTGATCCAGGCGCTCGAGCAGTTTCACCCTGTGGGGGGCAAGCTTTAACCCGTGGTACAGCGCACTCGAGAGGTACAGCAGACCCATGCTGAGCGCGAAAACTGGCAGTGTCCAGTTGACGGAGCTGCCCACCAATCCGCGCCACAAGAACGCCCCTCCAAACCCCAACGCCAGCAGCACCCCGAGGGCGTGAGTGATCGTGTTGACGGGTTCGCGGAACAGGTGGGGCGGGCGCATACGAGGACGCTAACCGGAGTTCATGAAGCCCGGTGAGCACTTGGTTCAGGGGAGCTTTGGTTCATGGGAGCCTTGATTTAGGGAAGCGCAATGTCCAGTCTGTTCGGTTCTCGAGAACCAATTCGCTGGGTTCAAAATCAGAGTCCGTGGCTCAGGATATCGGCGTATTTCCGCGCCGAAACGCGTCAAGCTCCAGTCTCGAGCGGTGGACGGACAGGCATGGTCTCGAGTTGTAACAGCTTGTGGGGCTTGCGTCCGTCATGGTTCGAGCGGTTGCTCAGGACGCAGCCTTGACAGTTCGTGATGACCCTTCACCCGGCCACGCATGGGACTACACTCCTCACCTCGAGCCTTGCTAGATTTTCCCCTTGAACCCCACGCCGGAGCGCATCTTTCAGGAGCTGACCATGCCATCAACGAACCTGTCCTCAGCCCGCCACCAATCCATTCTGCCCCCGTACTTACTGCGCGCCATCGCCGTGAACGGCAACCCCGAACAGCGCGGTCTGGCCCTCGAGACGCTCGCCTGGGACGGGACGTTCAGAAATGTTCGCGCCGAGCAACTGCCAACCGTGCGGCTGCTCGTCCGGCAACCCGCCGCGACCCTACCGGGGGGCGTCAAGCGCCGCGAGATTTACGATGCCAAGGGCACGCAGAACCTGCCGGGCGAACCGACTCGTTTCGAGGATGCCCCAGCGACCGGGGACGCGGCCGTCAATGAAGCCTACGACGGTCTGGGCGCGACCTACGATTTTTACTGGAAGGTGTTGCACCGCCATTCGATAGATGATCGCGGCCTGCCGCTGGAAGCTACGGTGCATTTCGGCAAGAACTATGACAACGCCTTTTGGAACGGCAATCAGATGGTTTTCGGCGACGGTGACGGCGATCTCTTCAACCGCTTCACCGTGGCGCTGGACGTGATCGGGCACGAGTTGACCCACGGCGTGACCGAACTCGAGGCGGCGCTCAGCTACGCCTACGAACCCGGTGCGCTGAACGAGAGCATTTCCGACGTGTTTGGGTCGCTCATTAAGCAGTACGCGGCGGGGCAAACCGCCGAAACCGCCGACTGGTTGATTGGGGCTGGTTTGTTCACCCAGAAGGTCAAAGGGCAAGCCTTGCGCTCCATGAAAGCGCCCGGCACGGCCTACGACGATCCGGTCCTGGGCAAGGACCCGCAACCCGCCAACTACGCGGGTTTCGTGCGGACCCAGGCGGACAACGGCGGGGTTCACATCAACTCTGGGATTCCCAACCGAGCGTTTTACCTGACCGCCGCTGTTCTTGGCGGCTTCGCCTGGGAGAGTGCGGGCCGCATCTGGTACGAAACGCTGCGCGACCGCGATCTGCGCACCACCTCGAGCTTCCTGCAATTCGCGCAGTTAACCTCTGTCAACGCGGCGCGCCTGTTCGGGCGCGACAGCCAGCAGGCGCAAGCCGTCAACCGGGCCTGGGCGACCGTCGGCGTCCTGCCGGACTGATTGTGCGCGTCTGGCTGATCGTGGAGGGCGGGTTTGCCTTTTTTCCGGGTCGTTCCGCGCCGCTCGAGGTGGATTCGAGTCGGCTCTCGGTTCAGGACGCTCTCGAGTTGCTGGACGCTCTCGGCGCGGCCTGTTTCTTTGAGCGTTTAGAGCTTGAAGCTCAGACCGTCCCGGACGCCCGTCAATACATCATCACCGCCGAGGACACGGGTCGCTCGAGGACGCTCCGGTTTGGCGATCCGATCCAAGACGTTTCGCTCGAGACGCTGTTGATTGTGGTGCAACGACTGGCGAAAGCGTGAAGCGCTTTTATCTCAACGCTCGCTCGAGCCGACCACAGTCGCGCCACCACTGAGCCGCACCCGCACGTGATCCCCCACCTCTAGCGCCCGACTCGAGCCCGCCTGCACGGTCAGTTGCAAACCGCCCGCGTCCACAATGTAGGTGATGTCGTGCCCTTTGAAGGCGCGCGTCGTGATCACGCCGGGCGTGCCGCCAGAGCTGTCCGGCGCGTCCAGCGAGAGGGATTCCGGGCGGATCGAGAGCATCACCGGGCCGGTACTATTCGTGTCCGTGACGATCTCACCGAGCGGTGTGGCGACCCGCCCCGATCCGGCCCGCCCGGCAATCAGATTCGTCTGACCCAGGAAGCTCGCCACGAACGCGGTGCGCGGACGGCGGTAGACCGCTTCGGGATCGCCGTCCTGTTCCACGCGCCCGGCCCGCATGACGATCAGGCGGTCGCTGAACGACATCGCCTCCTCCTGATCGTGCGTCACCAGCAGCGCCGTCGCGCCGATACTCGTTAGGATTTTGCGAATCTCCAGTCGCGTGCTGGCGCGCAACCCAGCGTCCAGGCTCGAGAATGGCTCGTCCAACAGGATCAGTTTCGGGTGCGGCGCTAAGGCTCTGGCGAGCGCCACGCGTTGCTGCTGCCCGCCGCTGAGCTGGTGCGGTAGGCGGTCGCGGAAGATCGTCAACCCGACCAGGTTCAAGACCTCCTCGGCGCGATTCAACCGTTCAACTCGGGTCAGCCTCGAGTTTCTCGCGTTTCCCGGTGCGCTCAATCCGAACATGACATTGTCCAAGACGCTCAGATGCGGGAACAGCGCGTAATCCTGGAACACGAAACCGATCCCGCGCCGCTCCGGGGGCGTGTCCACGCTCACCCCCACCAGCACCCGACCCTCGAGGCTGATCCCGCCATCATCCGGCCGCTCGAAACCCGCGATCAAGCGCAGCGTTGTGGTCTTGCCGCAACCAGAGGGTCCCAGGAGTGCCGTAATCGAACCCGCTTCTAGGTCAAAGCTGACGTCGTCCACGGCGGGCACACCGCCGCGCTGGAAGCGCTTGCTGAGGTGTTGTACGCTCAGCAAGCTCACCGCGTCACCGATGTGTCTCGAGGCAGATCTCGAGGCAGCTTATCTCGGGTTTGGGTTTCTCGAGTCAGCGTCAGCGCCGCCAGCAGTCCCGAGGCGATCACAATTGCGAAGGCGTACGGCGCGGCCTCGGCGAACATCGCCTCCGAGGTGAAACCCCAGATGCGCTTGGCGAGCGTGTCGAAGCCGACCGGGGAAAGTAAGAAACTGAGCGGCAACTCTTTTAGCGCCGACAGGAACACCAACGCTAAAGCGGAGGCGATGCCGCGCCGCATCAGTGGCAGCGTGGTGCGGAGAAACGCCCCAGTCGGGGTGAAGCCTAGCCCCTGCGCCGCCTCTTCCAAGCGAGCCGGAATCTGATACAGCGCCGCCCGGATCGGACCCATCGCCTCTGCCAGAAAGGTCACTCCGAGCGCCACGACGAGGAGCGCCAAGGTCTGATACAGGTCTGGTAGGACGTGCAGCGTGAAGAACACGAACGCCAATGCCAGCGCCAGCGGCGGCGTCGCGTTCCCCAGATAGGCGGTACGTTCCAGCAGCCTCGAGCCTGGTCCCGGAAAGCGAACGCCCAGATACGCCAGTGGCAGGGCGAAACCGGTCGCCAAGAGCGCGGCGGGCAGCGCTGCCTCTACAGAGTTCAGCAAAGCCCCCAGGAGCGCCTCGAGCGAATCGGCGGAAACGCCCAGCCGCAACCAGTACCCGACCGTCCCGAGCGGCACGAGCAGTGCCGCGCCCGCCAACAGCGCCGCGAACCCGAGCGCCGGAACCCGCCACCAGCCCAGCCGCACCGGATTGACCGCTCGAGCCGACCCAGAGCCGACCCTAGCCAGAAAGACGCCCCGTAGTAGCCGAGCCTCCAAGAGCAGCGTCGCTCCGGTCAAGCCCAGCAGCATCAACGACAGCCAAGCGGCGTACACACGGTCGAACGCGGCCGAGTATTGCAGGTAAATCGCGTAACTGAACGTCTCGAACCGCATCAGCGATACCACGCCGAAATCGCCCAGCACGTGTAGGCCCAGCAACAAACCACCCGAGTACAGCGCGGGTCTGAGTTGCGGCAGCACCACCCGCCAGAAGACCTGCCACGGTCCAAACCCCAAGGACCGCGCCGCCTCCTCGAGACTCGGGTCCAGCCCGCGCAGGGTCGTCCACAGGCTCAGGAACAGGTACGGGAAGCCGAACAGCGTCAAGATTCCGAGCGCCCCGAGATACCCGCTCGGGCGCGGCCAGTTGAGGCCGGTCAAAACCTCGATCACGCCGCCGTGGCCGGTCGCGGCCAGCATCGCATACGCGCCGACGTAACCTGGAACCGCTAGCGGCAGCACCCCGAGCAGCACCAACCAGCCCCGTCCCGGCAGGTCCGTCCGGGCCGTCAGCCACGCCAGTGGCAAGGCGATCAGGGCACTCGCCACCAGCACCCCAACGGTCAGCAACAGCGTGTTGCCCAGCAACTCGAGGTTGCGGGTGCGCCAGAGAATTTCCTTCAGCATTCGGCTGTCCGCCTCGAGCGCCCGCAGTACCAAGTAGGACAGCGGAACCAGCATCGTCACACCCGCGACGAGCGCCGGGATCACAAAAGCTCGAGGCATCGCCCGCCCGCTCCGAGTCACCTTTGAGCGGCGCGAAACAGCACGCTCTCCGGTGAGCTTGGGGAGGGAACGCGGTGGCACGACGGGGGCGGGCGTGGGCAAGGTTGGAATCCAATCGGTGCGACTCGAGACGCGTTTCCGAGCGCTTCAAGCTCGAGCGGGGAATCAGATCAGCCCGACCTCGCGCAGCAACTTCAGGGTATTTTCTAAGTCGCTGAGCTTGTCGAAATCCAGTTTCGGACTGCGCTTCACGGCCTCACCCAGCGGCAGCAGCGTCTTTGGCAATGAAAAACCACCGACCACTGGGTACTCGAGGATCGTCTGGGTGGTCAGTTGCTGCGTCTCGGTCGCCAGCAGGTACGTCAGGAAGGCTTGCGCCAGCGTGGTGTTTTTGCTGGTCTTCAGGATGCCCGCGCCGGTCACAAGTTCCAGGTTGCCGACATCGCCCGCCTTGAAGTAATGCGTGCCGATGATGTTCCCCTGGGGCTTAGTGGCAGTCTCCTGTTCTTCCGCCTTGCCCTCATACTCGCCCTCGCGCACCCCGGCGATGATCTTCTGGATGTAATAGTGATTCGTCAGCGCCACGTCTATCTCACCGGCCCGCATCGCGTCCAGCATGGCGGTGTTGGACGGATAGGCTTTCGGTTCCAGCTTTTTCATGTCCAGCAACCACTGTTTTGCCTTCGCCTCGCCGTGAACGCTACGAAGCGCCGTGATGAAATCTTGGAAGCTCGAGTAGGTCGGTGTCCAGCCGATTCGACCCTTGAACTTGCTGAGTTTTGGCATGTCCAGCACGCTGGCGGGGAGTTCGGTGTCCTTGACGGTTTTCGGGTTGAACGCCACGACCCGGAAGCGCGCCGACAGCGGAACCCACAGCCCGCTCTTTGGGACAAAGGCTGTCGGGCGCTTCAGAATCGAATCCGAAAGCTTGTTGAAGAATCCTTTGTTGGCGGCGTTGACGAGCGCACCCGTGGTGTTGACCCAGAACACGTCCGCCGGGCTGCGGCTGCCCTCCTCTTGGAGCGCCGCGTACAGCGCGGCATCTGTGCCGTAGCGCAGGTTGACTTTGATGCCGGTATCGCGCTGGAACTTCTGTACGATCGGGTCTACCAGGCCGCTGCTGCGACCGCTGTAGACCGTCAAGCTGCCCGCCGCGAGGCTCGAGGAGGTGAGTGCCAGAAGCAAAGTTGCCGAGATAGAAAGGTTTCGTTTCATAGTGCCTCCGAGGTGGGACGCCGGACTGGACCTTGGATGATTGGGGCTTGGTTTATCGGGACTGAATTACTGGCGGGATTATCTCATGCATCCTGAGTGGTTTACTCGGGATATTTGTCCATCGTTTGTTAGACGCGAATTATTCACGTCTCAGGTTGGCAAGACTTGTCCAATTCGATCTCGAGACGATTGGGAGATTCGTGGCGGTCGTTCAGGCTCGAGGGATGCACTGAACGACAAGCTGAACGGCGCTCATCCCCTATTCTTCCCTCTTTGTGCAGATTGCAGGGGTCTAACGGGGCGAGGGCTGCCGCGTGAGCGGTGCGGTGAAAATGACTCATCACTCAGTCTCGAGCGGACGCAGACAAACTCATGCCTACCACAAGATTCCCGTCTCACTCACCGAAGACGGTTCTTAATCTTTGAGCCAAGTCTTTTGCGCTAGGCTGAACCGTGCCCAAAATTTATGTCCCAACCACCCGTGGGCAACGTCTGGCCACCACGATCCTGGACCGGTTCGGCTGGAAGGTCATCTTGGAGCCGCCACCCGGTAAGAAGACCGTCGCCGTAGGGTATTCGCACACCAGCAACTGGGATTTCCCGGTCGCTATTCTCTGGGCCTGGGCGACTGGGCTGAAGATGAATTGGGTCGGGAAGCGCGAGCTGTTCAACGGGTTGATGCGTCCGATCATGCGCTCCCTGGGCGGGATTCCGCTGGACCGGGATCGTTCCAAAAATTTCGTGGACGCTGTAGCTGACCTGATCCGCGCTCGAGACGAGATCACGCTGGTGATCGCCGCCGAGGGCACGCGCAGCCGCGCCGAGTACTGGAAGACGGGCTTTTACTACATGGCCTTGGAAGCCGGTGTGCCGATCGGTCTGGGCTTTATTGATTGGGGCAAAAAAGAGGTCGGGATCGGCGGGTACTTGACGCCGAGCGGTGACATCGTGGCGGACTTCGAGCTTTTGAAAGCGTTCTATGCCGACAAGCGCGGGTACGACACCAGTAAGCAGGGCCCCGTGGCCTTGAAACCGACCGCCCCCTCGAGTCCCGCCCCGGAAGCCTCCGTCAAATCTTCTTGAAGAGTTCTGTAGCCCGCAGACCCGCGCGGTATCGGCGATGCGCCGCCTCGAGCGCGGGATCGCTCTGCACGGTCACCTCTTGGCTGGTCGGCGCGGTCGCCTCGAGCGCGGCGGAGACGCTTTGATAGAGTCCAGCGCCGACGAGGGCCAGAATCGCCGCGCCTCTGGCCGGACCCTCTTCCAGCGCGGGCTTGGCGAATTTGACCCCGAGGGCGTTCGCCACAATGCCCAGCCACAGTTCTGACTTCGCGCCGCCGCCGACCGCCAGCGCCGTCTCCAAGGTCGCCAGGGGTTTCATCACCTCCAACGTGTCCCGCAACGAGAACGCCACACCCTCGAGGACCGCCCGCGTCATGTGACCGCGCCCGTGGGCTAGGCTCAGTCCCAGCCACGCGCCGCGAATCTCTGGGTCCAAGAGCGGGCTGCGTTCGCCGGATAGGTACGGCATGAAGGTCACGCCCTCACTGCCGGACGGAACCTCTGCCGCCTCCTGCATCAGCCTGTCGAAGGGCACGTCCGGGGCCAGCTTGTCGCGCAGCCATTGCAGGCTACCCGCCGCTGAGAGCGTGACGCCCAAGAGGAAATACCCGCCGTCGGCGTGGCAGAACAGATGCACCCGACCCTCGGGTTCGGGGATCGCCCGTTCCAGCGGCACGATCACCACACCGCTCGTGCCCAGGGAGACGCTGCCGAGACCGGGCCGCCTCGAGGAAACGCCCAATCCGATCGCCGCGCCCGCGTTGTCACCCGCGCCCGCCACGACCGGAATCCCGACCGGTAAACCGGTCGCCCCCGCCCACTCGAGGTTTAACGATCCAACCACGCCGTGCGAGGGGTGGAGTTCTGGAAACACCGTGCGGTCCAAGTTCAAGGCTGAAACGATGCCGTCATCCCAGGTCTGCGAGGCGATGCCCAGCGCACCGTTGCCGCTGGCGTCGCTCGGTTCGGTAGCGATTGCGCCGGTCATCGCCAGATTCAGGTAATCCTTTGGGAACAACACGTGCCGCACCCTCGAGTAATGCTCAGGCTCAGCCCTTCGCAGCCAGACGAGCTTTGGCAGTTGAAAGCCGGTCACGGCGGCGTTGCCGGTGCGCTGGATCAGTTCCGGGGTTGGAATCGCGGCTTCGATCTCGCGGCAGGCGGCGGCGGTGCGCTGATCGTTCCAGAGCGGTGCCGGACGGATCACGTTCAGTTCTGTGTCCAAGAAGACCGCGCCGTGCATCTGACCCGCTACGCCGATCCCGACAACCTGATACGCGCCTTTGAGCTTTTGCACAATTTCCTTCAATGCCGCCCGCGTCCCCTCGAGCCAATCCGACGGACGCTGCTCGGTCCAGCCCGGTTGTGGCGTCAACAGGGGATAGCTCGCGTTGGCCTCCGCCACGCCGGTTCCATCGGCGGTGAGCGCGATCACCTTGACGCCGCTGGTTCCGAGATCAATGCCGATGCTGACGGGTTGCGGTGAGGGCATGGATTGGATTCTGCCACGAAACGCGCCCCGAGACAGACTATTCGCCAGGCGACAACCGGCTGGAGCGATCGCGCTCGTTGATTTTGACCGATCGGGTCGTGTGATGCAAAGCAACTTGCGAGTCCTCAAGATTTGGACAGACCTCTGCAAAGTCAGGGGTGACTCGAGATTAGAAAACTCGAGAAGCTCAGCGCGACCGTGAAGACGCGAGCAGGGCAGGCATCAGCATCACGCCGTCAATGCCGCTTCTGGCTCGCCCCGCACAGACAAGGCTCGAGCTGCCATGAAGCTCAACCAGCCGAGCGGTCCAAACATCAGAATCACCACCAGCGCCACTGAGGTCAGCACCGGGTTCATGTTCAGGCTGCGACTCTCGAGGTACGCCCAGCGCGCGGTGAATAGATCGAAGGCCAGAAAATGCACCCAGGAGATCGTCGCACCGGCTGGCGTCCCCAGTAGCGGCGCGATGCGGTCCAGACTGGGGTTTGCTAGCAGTGGAGCCAACTCGAGGGCTTGCGGGATCACCAGAGCGGCGTACAGCAGTGCCGCGCCGACGATGATCCACGGGGAGCCGATGATCCGCCGCGTCCACCCCCAGCGCGGTGCGAAAACCATCAGCGCCCAGAAGGGCATCACCAGCAGGCTCGAGAGTTGAAAAACGGTGCTCACGGTGTGACCTCGCGGTGGCTAGTATTCCTTGAATCGGGTTGAACCTGCACGGGAAACCTCGAGCGAATCATGGCCTCGAAGGTTCCTGGCAGTACACTTTTCAGGACCGGCATGAACGTTGCGATCCCGCCAACAGCGTAGCGCAGTTTTGGACGAGGGTCGTTTACGGCTCGTAGCACGGCATCGGCGACGCTGACGGTGCTGAGACCCGCCCGACGCGAATCGGATCGTAACTTGTCGGCTGCCGCTCGGGCCAAACCGTTGTACGCGGGGTGACTCTCACGACTCAGTTGTACCGAAGTCTCGAGCGACTCGGTGTGAACCCCGCCGGGTTCCACCAGGGAGACGAACACGCCGAACGGTACCAACTCGTGACGCAGGGCTTCGCTATACCCCTCAAGGGCGAACTTGCTGGCGGCGTAAGCGCTGTTAAACGGCAGCGCGACCAAGCCGCCGACGCTGCTGAGTTGCACGATCCTACCCGATCTCTGGTCTCGCATGGTTGGCGCGACCAAGCGTGTCAGGCGGACCGCGCCGAAGAAATTGGTTTCCATCTGCGCTCTGAGTTCATCGTCGCTCGTTTCCTCGGCGGCCGCGTATAAGTCGTACCCGGCGTTGTTGACCAGCACATCAATCCGCCCAGCGGTGTTCAGCACGTGCTCCACGCAGGCCCGAGCGCTTTCGTGATTCGTCACGTCCAACGCTAGGGTTTCAAACTCAGCACTTGTCGCTGGCTTACGACTCGTGCCGAAGACGCGATAACCGTGGGCTTTGAAGCGGCGCGCGATTTCCAGGCCAATGCCGCTCGAGGTTCCTGTCACCAGCGCCGTTCTCACGCTGCCACCGGCGGCTGGCTCCGGGCGTGCAGCAGTGTACCGAGGCTCGAGACGATGACCGCGCCGACGACCGCCGCCAGTACACCGAGCGTCAGTGCGTCTGGGGCAATTAGCGGCTGGCCGCGCAGCGCCTGCCAGGTCACTAGAACGACTAACCCCAGATACCCAACCGCCGCCGTCCACAGCAGCGCCAATCGGTGGCCTTGGGTCAACCAGCGTTCACGGCGACGCGCCAGGAAGATGCCCAACAGCGGCAGCAGTTGTAGGGCGTGCAGCCCCACGAAATGCCCAATCCGCAGGTCACCGTGCTCGGTGCTCCAACCCAGCAGCGGCAAGCCAGGACCGCTGTCGGGAATCGCGCTCGGGCTGCCGACGGTGTGCGCTCCGATCATCACGACTTTCCCAGTCGCCTGCATCGCCTCGAGTTGCGCGGGGTTCGGTCCGGTCATCAGTGTGCCCTGGGTCAAGCCAATCAGCGTCACCAGCAAGCCCAGTCGCACGCCCCAGGCCAGCACGGGTTGCGCCTTCAAACCTCGCCAGACGGCAATCACCAGCACGACATAACCAGCCAGCATGCTGAAAATGCCGACGGTCATGACCTGCCACAGGATCAGGTCCAGCGTGTTGGTGTAATTGAAGTGCATCGGTCTGGCCCTCGCGCCCTGCACGACCAGCAGCAGCATCTCGAGGATCAGAATGCCGCCGATCGCGTTGCCCGCCAGCCCTGCCATGCGCCGCGTCCGGCCAGCCGTGAGACTGATCGCCCAGACGAGCATGGGCGCGTACAGAGCGAGTGACAAGGAGAACTTAAAGCTTTTTGCCCAGGCGGGTGTTCCCAAGAGCGCCGTGGCTCGAGGGTCCACGAACAGTCCGATCAGGCTGAGCGTCAGCGTGGCTGTGCAGAACAAAAAAAGTGCGGTCAGTGGCGCGTTCGTCTGCCAGGCGCGTCCCACCAGGCTCGCGGGCGTGTTGGCTGGAACGGGTGCGGGTGCAGTCGTGCTGGTCATCTTGTTGCCTCCTTGAAAGGGTTTTGCAGCTTGATTCGCGCCCGGTCAGCTTGCCGGAGAGCGATCCCAAACTCTGTCTCAGGCAGGGAAACTGTCTTTAGCGCGGGCGACGCGCATCAATCGGGTGAAATTCGCGGATCGGGGAACATACACTTTTTGATTAACAGTGTTAATTTTTTGACCAAAAAAATTTATTTCACCTCCGCTGGCTTGAACTCTCGAGCCAGAATCTTCATGTGCCAGGAAAAAAGGTGTTCGACTTGCTGGGGTGAAAAGTACGACGTGGCGATTGCCAGTGAAACCACGCCGTGCGTGGTCGTCCACAGCAAGCCCGCCAACTCCATCGGTTCGCCTGGGACGATCTCACCGGACGCCATTCCCTCTTGGATCGCTCGCAGCAGCACGCCGAAGGAATCAATGAAGCTCTCGTAACCCTCGGGTGGTTCCTGTGACAAGAATTCGCCGCGCTGCATGAACATCAGGCGGTACTGAAGCGGATGACTCAATCCAAAGCGAATGTACGCCTCGCCGATGGCTCTGAGCCTTGGAGCGGCCTGTTGATGCGCCTGGTAGGCCGCTTGTAACGCCTCGCCGAACTCGCGGAAGCCCTCCAGGGCAACGGTCAGCAGCAGGGTGTCCTTGTCCTTGAAATGCAGATAAATCGCCGTGGGCGAGTAACCAATTTCCTCTGCGACCTGCCGCAAGGAAAAGCCCTCGTAACCCTTGGATTCGAATAGCCCAATCGCCGCTTTGAGAATCTGCTGCTTCAGGTCCTGTTTGCCCTTGGATCGCCGCGCCGCGCTGCCCTGACGCAATCGCTCGCCTCGAGTCGTGGCTCGGGGCGGGACCGGCTCGAGGGCGGCGGGTCTTGGCATGAGGACAATTTACTTAACACTGTTAAGTTTGTCAATCCTCGAGGCGAAATTTGACGGTTAGAATCCCGCTCGAGTTACCGTCGTAGCGTTCAGCTCGAGTCTCACTCCCAAACGCACGGCAATTGATGCGCTAACTCTGAAATTGACCTGATTCCCTCGAGTCAGAAAATTTAGCTTGAGGTCAGTCCACCCTAAGCGCACAACATTCGCGGCAGACAAGAAACTTCCCGCCCTCGCCCAACACAACCTGATGCTTTGAGAGCTGCCCGCCGGGTTCAGGCTTCCACCCGCGAAGCTCGAGTCGTAGAATTCACCTATGTTGTCAACTCGAGCCATCCTCGTCAGCGCTCTGCTGGGTGCTGCTGCGCTGGTCTGCGCCCAGGGCATCGCGCAGGAAGCCACACCGCCCATCCCGAGCTTCGTGGACGAAACGGTCTCGTCAGGCATCTCGAGCCGTTACGATGGCGAGTGGGAATTCATGGTCGGCGGCGGCGTGGCGGGCTTTGACTGCAACGACGACGGCTTCCCGGAGCTGTACCTGGCGGGCGGAAGCAACAAAGCGCAGCTCTACCTGAACACCTCGAGCCGAGGTGGGGCGCTGAAGTTCAAGCGCGATCCGGGCAATCTGGCCGTGACGGGTGTGACCGGGGCGTACCCGCTAGATGTGGACAGCGATGGGCGGGTGGATTTGGTGGTGCTGCGCGTCGGTGAGAACATCGTGTTTCGCGGGCTGGGCAATTGCCGCTTCGCCAGAGCCAACGAAGCCTGGGGTTTCCAGGGTGGGGACGACTGGAGCGTCGGCTTCAGCGCCACCTGGGAGCGCGGGAACCGCTTCCCGACGCTGGCTGTTGGAAACTATATTGACCGCAGCAAAACCGAATTCCCGTGGGGCAGTTGCACCCCGAACACCTTGCAGCGCCCCGTCAGCCCCTCGAGTGCGCGGCTGGGCGCGCCAAGCCTGTTGAAGCCCAGTTACTGCGCCCTGAGCCTGCTGTTCTCAGACTGGAACCGCAGCGGCACGCCAAGTCTGCGGGTGGCCAACGACCGCGAGTACTACAAGGGCGGACAGGAACAGCTCTGGAAGCTCGAGTCCGGGAAGGCCCCCGCGCTCTACACGGCCGCCGAGGGTTGGCGCAAGCTGCAAATCTGGGGCATGGGCATCGCCAGCGAGGACTTGGATGGCGATGGATTCCCGGAGTACTACCTGACCAGTATGGCCGACCAGAAGTTGCAAACCCTGGCGGCGGGGGCAACTGCGCCGAGCTACGCGGACGCTGCCTTGAAGCGTGGCGTGACCGCGCACCGACCGTACATCGGCGATCAATCGCACCCCAGCACCGGCTGGCACGCACAGTTCGCCGATGTCAACAACGACACCCGTAGCGATCTGTTCATCGCCAAGGGTAACATCGCCAAGATGCCGGACTTCGCCCTGGAAGACCCCAACAACCTCCTCCTCGGGCAACCCGACGGCAGTTTCCTCGAGGTCGGCGATAAGGCGGGCGTGGCCAGTACGCGGCGCGGGCGCGGGGCGCAACTCGTGGACCTGAACTTGGATGGGAACCTCGATCTGGTCGTGGTCAACCGCTGGGATAAAGCCGAGGTCTGGCGCAACGCGGGAACCACCGCCAAACAGAACTGGCTCGAGCTGCGCCCGCGTCAGGACGCCCCAAACCGCGACGCGGTCGGAGCCTGGGTGGAAGTCCAGGTTGGGTCTCGAGTCTTACGTCACGAGTTGACCGTCGGCGGCGGGCACGCCAGCGGATCACTCGGCTGGATGCACTTCGGGCTGGGGAACGCGACCACCGCCAGGGTGCGGGTGCAATACCCTGGGGCGGCGTTCGGTGATTGGCAGGATGTGAACGCGGGCGGCTTTTACCTCCTGGAACGCGGCGCAGCCCCGAAACCCTGGACGCCAACGCGGTAATTTGGGGGAACGCTCCCATGAGAAGCGAGCGGGTATGCTTGAAGCGTGAACGTGCCCGAACCGATTCGTAAGACCTTCGATCAGACTTTCATGCAACTCCTGGCGGCCGTGCGCGTCGAAGTGCTGGATGCCAAGCCGCCCGCGAGCGCTGCCACCAGCCAGATCGCGCAGATGTTCTTCAAGGAATCCCAAAAGAGCGTGTTGCAAGAATTGGCGGTTCTGACTGCCGCTTGGAACACGTCGCAGGTGGATCTGGAGAGCGCTGCTCGAGCCATGAAAACCCTGGAAGGCATGGGCTTGACGACGGCTCGGGACAGGCTGGCGAAACTGTCCGAACTCGAGCTGGGTTGACGCACTTCATCCCGGTTCGCCGGGTATTTGAAGAACTCGAGACGCCGCGTCAAGCCAGTTCCTCGAGGAGAAGGTCCAAAGTCGTTTGTACCTCGAGTCTTGGAGCAGCGGTCCCGATTCTCTCGAGTGCGATTTTCATTTGTGTGCCGTGCCGCCCGCCGATTGAAATCACGGGTGCATAATGCCGGGAATGACGATCATGTTTTTCCTGACGCTGTTCCTGGCGTACGCGCTCGGTGCCTTGCCGCTCGGGTACTGGGCGGCTCGAGTGCGCGGCGTGGAACCGCTCCGGGCGACCGCCTACAACGTTGGTTTCGAGAACGCGCTGCGCGTCCTGGGCGAACCGGCGGTCGTGATCGGTTTCGTGGCGGACTTCCTGAAGGGCGCGTTAGTGATCGGGCTGGTGGCTCCGTTCGAGGGTAACGAGGCCGGATTTCTGGCCGCCTGCGCCGGGTTTATCGGGCATCTCTACCCACCCGCCTTCCTGTTCCCGAACATGTACCCGGTGCGAGGTCGCGGCAACGTTTTTCTACTCGGGGTTCTCGGTGGGTTGAGCGTTTTCGCGGGGATGCCGTTCTGGGCGGCGGCGCTGCCAGTCGTCGTCTGGGCGGCTGTGCTGGGGTACTGGCGCTACGTCAGTCTGGCCACGCTCGCGGGCCTGACGATGCTGGCGCTGATCGTGATCGTCTCGCCCGCTGAGGCGGCCGCGCGGCTCGGGGTGCTGCTGCTGCTCGGAGCCGCCACTTGGCGCTTCAAAGAAAATTTGGGGCGCATCATGGACCAGACTGAACCCAGGGTCGGTGAGGTCCATCACGTCACCGGAGAGCGCGACGATCAAATCGTGGCCGCCTTTATCATTCACCCGTTGACGATGGACGATTATTTCATACCGGGGCGACTGGCCTGGCTCGAGGGGTTCTACCGGCAGGGCTGGTTGAAAACCGCGTGGCTCGAGCGGTTGGGACGCCTGATTCGTCCGTTCAAGATCGGGGAATTGCGCGGGATTTACACCAGTGATGGGCAAGAGATTCACTGCCATCTGCTAACCGCGCCGCTCCTGCCACAGGTCTTCAAGGACGACCCGGAGTTCTGCAAGCACCGCGCGATTCAAGCGGCGCGACTGGCGAGCGAACTTGGGGCCAGCACGATTGGATTGGGCGGGTTCTGGGGCACGATTGGCAAAAAGGGATTAGAGGTCCAGGCGGCCGTGCCGCAGATCCACGTCACTAACGGTGGCGCGTACACAGCCGGTTCCATCCGGGCGGCCGTGCCAGAAATTCTCGCGCACTGGCGGGCGCGGGGCGCGGACTCGAGCCAGCTCACGGCGGCGGTCGTGGGCGCGAACGGAGTCGTTGCCTTTGGCATGGCGCGCATGGTCGCGGCCGAGGTCGGGAAGGTCATCCTGATCGGGCGCGATTTGGAACGCCTGGAAAAATCCAAAGCCACTTTGCAACGCGCCTACCCGAAGACTGTATTCGAAACGAGCCTCGAGCCGCACCGATGCCTGGAAGCCGACCTGATTTTCAGTGCCACGAGCGACCCGAACCCCGTCATCTTCGGCGAAGATGTCAAACCCGGCGCGTGGATCTACGACGAGGGCCGCCCCGCCGATGCTGACGAGAGCGTGCTGGGCGTGCCCGGCGTGCGACTGATCCCCGGCGGTGTGGTCCAACCGCCCGGCGGCATGTACGACACCTACGGCTGGGCGACAGGCTTGTTGAAGTTCGGTAGCGGCAACGTTCCCGCGTGTCTGGCGGAATCGTTGATTATCGCCGCGAACGAGTGCTGGGACCGGGTTTCACTGGGTGACACCACAAAAACCGAGAACATCAATTACTTCGTCGCCGAAGCCGAACGTCTGGGCTTCAGGGTGCTGGAAAGTATCGAACCGCCCGCCGTGCCAATCGCCGTCGCCCGCTCGAGCGAGGGAATACCGAATTAACTCAAACCAACTCAACCTCGAGCCAGCCTACCGTGCCCATTGTTGTTTGCCTCTCTCAACGAGAGAGGTCTTCGTGCCAGCGAGGGGTGAGAGAAGCGGTGCCCTGCACACAGAGAGATAGGACGCGGAGCGAGCTGCCCTTGACCTTCGTCTCGAGCGACGGCGTTGGTGGCCGGGCGTAGCTACGGGATGCGGGGTCTCGAGGGTGTCATGTTTCTGATGATGAAATTCTTTTAGCGCTCTAAACAGCTCGAGCGGTCACGGCGGCAATCGCTTGAATGAGTTGCATTTCCGTGTAGGGTTTGACAATAAATCGCAAGCCCGGCAGCGGCGTGCGTCGGAACAGCATTCCGCCTCGAGGCTCGGTTTTCACCAGGGCGATCACTGGGGTGACGGTTTTGGTCTTGCCGCGTAAGGATTTCACGGTTTCCACCGGGTCCTCGCTCCAATCCAGTAGCACCGTGTTTGGGCGGCGTTCCAACAGTAGGTCTCGAGCCTTGTCTATTGTGTCGGCCAGCATGACGCGGTAGCGTTCGCGGGTCAGCATCAGCGTGGTCAGGCGGCGCGTGGTTTGGGATTCGGTCACGATCAGCACCCACGGGTCCTCGGGGCGCACGTCGGCTAAGCGCAGCAAGCCTTGCTCCTGCAAGACGAACAGTTGATGGTAGGTTTCGCCCTCCGGGATGTGAATTTCGGCGGCGATGCTGGCGGCGCTGCGTTGCCCGTCCACCAGGTACAGCAGCTCCCACTGCCCGAGGGTCAGCTTGGCGGCTCTCGGATCGGTTTGCAAGTTTGCGCCGACCTCCATGACCTCGTGCGGTTTGACCTGACCGCGTCGCCACTCATCTAAACGGCGGGTGGCTTCCATCAATAGGCTTTGCGCGTCCAAGTTATGCGGCGTCGGAACCTGCGAGGCATCCGTGCCGCGCTCCTTGAAATGAAAACGGGCGCGGGGAATGTCCGACCAGATCAGGATTTCGGTCGTAGCATCCAGCACCTGGGCTTCCAGGGCTTTCCTGAGGTCGTCCTCGCTGATGATCCCCTGGCGCACGGCCATCATGCCGAGCGGCGTGTGCGGGTTCTCCTTGGATTGCCGCGAGACGAGAGATTGCACCTCCTCGGGGTTCATCAGTTCCAGCCGCACCAAGTATTCGCCTAGGTTCGCGCCGTCCTCAATCCGTGCGTACAGCACGCGCCCGTCTTCAAAGTGAACTCGAGCCTCGCGCTCGTCCAGCGTCACGGTCAGCACGCCGGACTTGCGTCCGCCTGAAATGAGCGTGAGGATGTCCTCGAGAGGAACCTCGCGCAATCGCCCTTGAATCACACCTGGGAGTCTATCAAGTCTGCGTGCCCCAAACACGAGGAATCCGGCACGCTCTCAAGGGCAGTCACACTGGATAGGAACTGCCGATTTCACGGCTGGGGTCTGTCGCCAGGCTGACTCGAGCTTTAGAATTTTCACGGGTCAAAATCTCATGGGTCAAAATCTCAACGATCGGTAATCGAAACTCCAGCCGGTCACGAAGCTCAGTTGCGCGGCCAGGTGATGGGCGCGGATTTCGGCGTAGGGGATGACCTGCGCCCCGCTGCGCTCCACCGCGACCGCCAGCGCCGTCTCGCCGCCCGCCTCGATCAGCGTGTGAAACGGTTGCAGCAGTCGGGCATCCAAGCGCAGGCCAGGATCGGCACTGACGATCAGGTCGGCTTTTTCCAGGGCGGTCACGACCGTGGGTTCATCCAAGCTGATGGCGTGGGCCGTGACCCCGGCCGAGACCTTACGAGCCAGAGCCTCGGCGGCTGGGCGATCCGGTGCGGCGATGGTCAGCGTCTTCAGACCAACGCGCGCCAGTTGCAGCGCGGCGCTGGCAACCGGTCCGCCGCCTAGAATCACTGCGTGCGCCCCCAGAGCGCGGTACTGCCGATGTTCCAAAGCGCTGACCAGTGCCTCGGCCAGCGTGTGCGTACCGATGCTACCGTTGGTGACGCTCACGGCGTCCACCACACCGTCACGTTCGGCGCTGTGCTCGCGCCGATCCACGACCGCCAGGGCTTCTGCTGATGGCGTCGTGAAGACCGCGCCCAGGAACCCGAGTGGCTCGAGTCCCTGCACGACCCGCTCGAGCTTGGAGTGCGCTGGGACTTCCAGCGGCAGGAAGCGCTGTTCCAGACTGTACAACCGGTGGATCGTCTGGCTGGCTTCGGAGCCGATGAAGGCGACGGGTTTCAGAGTCTGAAGTTTCATGCGCTGCGTTCAATCTACGTCATCCAAGCGATCGGTTTGGCGCGTAGTACCTCGTGTGCAGACCTGGTACGGCGAGGCTTTAAGTGTCAAACGATACACAGTTGAACTCACCTCCAATTTCTGATAGTTTGATGAGCATTGAGCCGTCTTGCCAAGACCCCCCTCGAGTCAGGTGAACCTCTTGAAGTGTCAAAACTGCGCTGAAAACGTGCAAGCTGGTTGGCGCTTCTGTCCTGCCTGTGGCACGACCGTGCTGCCCGCTCAGGTTCACGAGCGGCGGCGGGTCAGTGTTCTGTTCGTTGATCTGGTCGCCAGCACCCGCCTGGCGAAGGCGTATCACAGCGAAGAGTATTTCGATTTGATGGGCGAAATCCTGACCGTGCTGGCCGGTGAGATCGAAGCCCTAGGCGGTCATATCGTGCAGTTCCAAGGGGATGCGGTGCTGGCCGTGTTCGGATTGATCAAAACCCACAGTGACGACAGCCTGCGCGCCCTGCGCGCCGCCAAAGCCGCGATTCAGGCGGTCATGGCCTACGGCACGAAGGTCGGGTTGGAACTCGAGGGTCGCGCAGGGATGGACGTGGACGAGGCGACGACCGGCTGGGTCGGCAGCGAATACACGCTCTTTGGCAGCGTCGTCAACCTGTCGCGCCGCCTGTGCAGCGCCGCGCAACCCGGCGAGGTGCTGGTCTCCGAGCGCGGCTTGAAGGCGGTTGGCGGTCAGGCCCAGTTCGCGGTCGTGCAGAGCCGCTTCGTGCGCGATTACACCGAGGAGCGCGGCCCGTATCGCCTGTTGGGGTTCAACACGACTCAGGAGCGCGCCTTCGATGCGCCCTTCCAGGGACGCCGCGCGGAACTGGCGCAACTCGATAGCTGGTGGCTGCGTGCCAACACGCAGAACGCCCTGGTGCGCGGTCAGGTCATCGGCAGTCCGGGCGTCGGCAAGAGCCGCTTGCTGCAAACCTTCATTCGCCGTCTGGAAAGCCAGGAAATCCGTTGCGTGACGATTCACCCGAAGCACTCGAGCGTCTCCGAGGACGCGCTGGCGCGTCTGTCGCAGCACGACGCGCTGGTGATCGTCTTGGAACAGGCGGAACGCCTACCGCCAGATTTCTTACGGGTCTTGGAGCGCGAACGCGAGAAACCCGTGCTGGTCTTGGAGCATCGGACTCGAGTTCACGGCTTATCCGGTGAGGTCATGCGCCTGAACCCGCTCGGGTTTGTCGAGGCCAGAGCCATCACCGAAGCCTTCGCGGGGCCGCAACCGATCAGCCTGGTGAAGCGCTGGTTCGAGACCTCCGGCGGCAATCCCTGGCTGCTGGAATCTTACGGTCGCTCTGCCCTCGAGGTGGATGCCTTGCCGGACGACGGCGCACCGCACGGTGTGACGCGGGCCGTGCTGGGGCGCTTGGACGAGTTGACGCGTAGCGCCCGAGAGACCCTATCGGCGGCGGCCTTGTTTGGGGGCAGCATCTACGGCGGGGCATTGGAGGCAATTTTGGGGAAACCTCCAAGCCTGGACGCGCTTCTCGAGGCGGGTTGGCTGTCAGAACTGGAGCCGTCCGCGATTTCGGGCGAGCGCGAGTTTGTGATCCCGATTCCGCTGGTGATGAGTGTCGCCGAGACCCTGACCCCGATTAAATCCCGGAAGCTCTGGCATTTCAGCTTGGCGGTCTGGTTTCTGGAACGCGATGTCCTGCGTTCCAAGGAACACATGCAGCTCTCCAACAGCCTGTCAGGTGGTCGGGTGCGGTTGGAAAAGCGGCCGGTTCAGGAAATCCCGGATTCCGAGAGCTTGGAGCAGCTCATCGCCCAGCTCAACGCGACCGCCTTCCAGCCCGAGGCGGCCGCTGTACTCGTGGTGGAGGGTGCAGATGCCGATGCGACTGTTTCGTTTGATCTTGGCGATTGACCACACGGTCTTGGGTGCGGCTCGAGGCGAACCTCGGGCTTTTTTGTTGTTTGAGCCGTATCAGGACTACTTGATCGCTAAATAGAAAACTAGACTTGACAATCTATAAGTTTTGATTGCATAATCAATCTTGAGAAAGGACTTCAAACATGGACCCATTCCGAGAACGTATTGAAAATCTGTTGCGCCAGGGGAAAATCACCCCCGAAGAAGCCAATAAGCTGCTGAAGGCGCTGGATAACACGGGTGATACGACGAGTGACCCGATCACCGGCAGTCAAACCACAGTTACCCCGATGCCACCCAAACCAAGTCCGTTAGTCCCGACGCCACCGACCTCAATGCCATCGCCTCCAGTCACACCGCCCGCCCCTCGAGCAGCTTCTGTCGCGCCCACTGGTCCAACCATCCAGACGCAAACCGACGGTTCGGCCCAGGTGGACGGAGCGGTCGCCAAGCTGATCGTCGTCACCAACGCGGGCGATATCAACATCAAAGGCGTGCCCGGAAAGTCCAACATCACCGCCACCAGCAAGAACGGCACGCTCGAGGTGATTCACGAGGGTGGCGCGGTTCGCTTGGTGGCTCACGGGCGCGTGCAGGACGCTACCGAGATCGGTTGGCTGAACACGGTCTTGCGGACCATAGGACGCAGCCTGCCGGTGAACTTGGACGTGGAAGTGCCCGCCAATCTGGCCTTGCTGGAAATCAGGGCGCTGGCTGGCGACGTGGATGTGTCCGGCCTCTTCGGGCACGTGGAAATGAACTTGCAAGCGGGCGACCTGAAACTGAGTGACGCGACCAGTTTCGAGATCAACACCAAGGCGGGTGATGTCAAGGTGAACACCAAATTGCTGGACGGTGAAAGCAAACTCACAGCCCTCGCCGGAGACGTGGATATCCGTTTACAGAGCGGCTCGAGCGTCAGTCTGACGGCCAGCACGACCGCCGGTGATGTCAGCGCCAAAGGGTTCGTGCTGACCCAGACGGAAAAACGAATGGTCGGCGGCAGTTTAGAGGGTCGCCTCGGGGCCGGACGTGCCAAGTTGATTTGCCGATTGACGGCGGGCGACATGGACATCGAAGCGGTGGACGGCGCGAATCAGTGAGATAGCCGAGGAAGATTCACTCCTCGAGATTTCGCAGCAAATAAAGGAGGCCCTCATGGGCGAGATTGAACGCATTCTGCAACTGGCCAAAGACGGCAAGATTACCAAGGAGGACGCCGTGCGGTTGCTCGGCGCGATTTCGGGAAGCTTGAAGAAACTGCCGGAAAGCACCTGGGAGCGCCTGTTCCAACTGATGAGCGAGGGCATGGACCCGACGGCTCTGGCGCAAGTCCTCGAGGCGGGCGACGAGAAGGACAACAAGCGCGAGAAAAGCTATAGCTACTCCACAGGCGATACGGGGGACTTTTCCGATTTCCGTAACATGGGCGATCAGATGCGCAACATGTTCCGCCGCAAGGGTAGCAGTGACACCAAGGGTGGAGCGCGGCTGTTAAAGATTGAGGTGGACTCCGCGAGCGGCGATGAGGTGCGCGTCAATATTCCAATCGGGTTGGCGACCTTCGCGCTGAAACTGATCCCCAAAGAAGCCCAGCGTGCCATGACCGAACAGGGCCTGGACATGTCCGCGCTTCAGGAGATGCTGCGCGGCGATCAGTTACCGGACGGAAACTTCGTGGACATCAGCACTGCGGCGGGCGACGAGATCCGTATCAGCATCAGCTAACTCGCCCCGCTCGAGATACTTTTGTATCTACGACCGACTGTTTTCGCTCGAGTCACCTGCTTTTCGCAGGGGTTAGCAGACCAACCCCGACCACCTTTGAGAACGACGATTAGGTTCCAAGATGATGTTTCTCGAGCGTATCCGTAAAGGACAACCACGATGATCTATGACCTCCCCACGACCTTTCCCGGCGTCGAGGAATCGCCGCTGGTGACGAAGCTGGTTTTTCCAGAATCGGCTATCGCCATCGAGGGAACGTTTCGCCTGAACGAGTTCGCGTTGCTCCCGCCCGAACAGTTGGAGTTCCTGCGGTTGTACATCAAGGTGCGCGGCAACCTGAAAGAGGTGGAGCGCGTCATGGGCATCTCGTACCCAACGGTGCGGTCGCGTTTCGACGCGATGCTGCGCCGCCTCGGCTACGAGGCTGACCCCGAGGACGATGCCCGCAATGACGTGCTGCGCGCCCTCGAGAAGGGTGATCTCAGCCCGGACGAAGCGTTGGAGAAGCTGCGTAAGACCTGATCGGTTCAGGCTCGAGCCTGAAGGTGAAGGGTCAAGCCGCTTTTCTGATCCCCGTCGGATGGGCTGGAGGCAACGGCAGCAGCACCTCGAAGCGCGTGCCCTCACCGAGCTTGGATGCCACGCGCAACTCGCCGTGGTGCGCCTCGACGATCCATTTGACAATGCTCAGACCCAGCCCGGAACCGCCCGCGCCACGATCCCTCGAGCTGTCCACGCGGTAGAAGCGATCGAACAGTTTGGAAAGGTGTTCCGGCGCGATGCCGCTACCGTTATCAGAAACCGACAGGCAGACGTGATCGTTTTCCTTTTTGACTTCAACCACGACCCGACTCGAGCCTGCCTTCAGTGCGTTTTGTACCAGGTTGCGGATAACTTGCCGGAAGCGGTGCGGGTCAACCAGGGCGCGCACGTCCCTGGACCCCTCGATTTCAATCTCGGCATTGCCTGCGATGGCCACAACCTCCAAGTGAACGTCCTCGGCGAGCGTCATCAGGTTGGTGTCCACGGGTTCGACACCGAACCCAGCGTCCGCCCGCGCCAGATCCAGCAGATCGCCGATCAAACGCCCGAGGCGCGTGGACAGGCTGGTGATCGCCTCCAAAGATTCGCGTTGCGATTCTGTCGGACTGGTGCGGCGCAACAGATAACTGGCGTGTCCGGCAATCGCGGTCACGGGCGTGCGGAGTTCGTGGCTGGCATCGGCGGTGAAGCGGCGCTGCGTCTCGAAGCTGCTCTCCAAGCGCTCCAGCATACCGTTGAGCGTCCGCGCTAGGTCTTCCACCTCGTCGCGCGTGCCGGGTTCAGGGACGCGGCGGTTTAGGTTCTTGCCGGTGATCTCGGCGGCCGCATCGCGCACCTGACGGATCGGCTCGAGGGCCTGGCGAGCCAGCGAGAACGACAGCAGTCCGGCGGTCGTGATGCCGATAATGGCGACCAGCAACATGCGAGTCCCTAAGAAATCCAGAATGCCCTGTGAGCCGGAGAAGTCCTTGGCGACAAAGACATAGCTGTAAACCGGGATTCCATCCAGCGTGATCGGGCCGAGCGCCCTGACACTCACCTCGACCTGAGATTGCGAGTCGTTGACGGTCACGAAGCCTTCGCCACGGTAGTTGCCACGCTCGAGCAGTTCTCGGTACCCGGTGTCGGAAAGTTGAATAATCGCGGCGTTGTTGCGGAGCGCTGGACTCTGCGAGCTGGGAATGTTGAACTTAAAATACTCGATGTCTGGGGGCGCTTGGTTCGGAAACACCAGCAATTGCCCGGACAGATCGAGCGAGAGCGAGTTCCAATCCTCGCTCGAGGGCTGAGCCGTGGTCGAATTCTCTACCGACCGCACGATGCGACTCAGGCCGCTGTTCAATTCCTTGTTCGCCGCATCCACCAAGGACGATCGCACCAAAAAATACACGGTCGTGAAAACTGCCGTCAGCAACAGCGCAATCAACGACGTGTAAAAAAGCGTTAACCGCCAACGCAGCGTCAAAACGACCTCAGCAGCCCGCTCGAGTGGCTTGAAAACAGGTTGAACGCCTGTGACTTGAACACAGGCTCGAGTTTAACGCCCGAGCCTGTGTTCTTGATACGAGCCAGGGTTCCTTGATAATCGTCTGGTTACTCTTCCCGCAAGACGTAGCCGACACCGCGAACGGTGTGAATCAGGCGGCGCTCGCCGGTCTCCTCGAGTTTTCGCCGCAGGTAACCGATGTACACGTCCACGACGTTGCTGCCGCCGGTGTACTCGGGCCAGACTTTCTCTTCGATCTCAAAGCGGCTGAAGACCTTGCCGGGGTTCCGCGCCAGCAGTTCCAGCAATTCAAACTCTTTGGCGGAAAGCTCCACGCGGCGACCGCCCCGGAAGACCTCGCGCCCGTCCAGGTTCATCACCAGATCAGCCACGCGCACTTCACCCGTGACCGCTGGGTTGACGCGGCGCAGGTGAGCGCGCACCCGCGCCAGCAGCTCTTCGATGCTAAAGGGTTTGACCAGGTAATCGTCGGCCCCGGCGTCCAACCCCTCCACCTTGTCAGAAATTCCGTCCTTGGCGGTCAGGATGATAATCGGCGTGTTGCTGGTCTTTCGCACCCGGCGCGCCACCTCGAGACCGTCCAGCACGGGCAGCATCAGGTCCAGAATCAGCAGGTCGGGGTTGACCTCACGGAATTTGGAGAGACCGGTCACGCCATCGAAGGCGACCTCGGTGTCGTAACTTTCGGCTTTCAATTCCAGCTCTATAAAACGGGCGATGTCTTTTTCATCTTCGACAATCAGCACCAGGGGTTTGCGTTCCATGCGGCCTCCTCGAGGGTTTCACGATATGTGGAGCGATTAATGAGTCGGTGAAACTGAGTGAAATTATATGAGAGGCTAGATGAGAACAAAATACATTCTCTAAGCGGATTTTCATGCGTTCGGAACAGTGAAAAACGTTTCGAGGCCTCTGGTAAAGGTTTCAGAAACTTCTCATTCAAGTCTGTCGCTTTTAGACTCGAGTTGTCTCAAACGACGACCCGACCGCTCAGCCGCCTCTCAGGGTTCTAAAACGAGCGCCTGAAAACCTGTGCCAACGCCTTGCGGCGACCCGGCGCAGAGGGTAAACTCCGAACTGTCCAAGCGGACAATTCAGAGCGGGATCAGCGGAGCGGTCGCCAAGCCCTCAAGTCATCACCCCAATCTCGAGATTTCAGCTTCACGTTCACTCGAGAGAGCGCGGGTTCAGCCCAGGAGCTTTTATGGCTAACATGAGTCTGGAACACGTGTACAAGAAGTACGGCAAGGTTGTCGCCGTGACCGATTTCAACCTAGATATCAAAGATGGCGAGTTCGTCGTGTTCGTCGGACCATCCGGCTGCGGTAAGTCCACGACCCTGCGCATGATTGCCGGTCTGGAAGAGATCAGCGATGGGTTGTTGAAAATTGACGAGCGCGTCGTCAACGATGTGCCGCCCAAGGACCGCGATATCGCCATGGTCTTTCAGAACTACGCGCTCTACCCACACATGAACGTTTACGAGAACATGGCGTTCGGGTTGCGCCTACGGAAATTCCCAAAAGATCAAATTGACAAGCGCGTGCGCGACTCTGCCAAGATTCTCCAAATTGAGCATCTCTTGGAGCGCAAGCCCAAGGAACTTTCCGGTGGTCAGCGCCAACGCGTCGCCCTGGGTCGCGCCATCGTGCGCGAACCGAAAGTCTTCCTGATGGACGAGCCGCTGTCCAACTTGGACGCCAAGCTGCGCGTGGAAATGCGTTCGCAGATTTCTAAATTGCACCAACGCCTGAAGGCCACGACGATTTACGTGACCCACGATCAGATCGAAGCCATGACGATGGGAACCCGAATCGTCGTCATGAAGGACGGCTTCATTCAGCAGGTTGACACACCGCTGAACCTCTACGACTACCCGAAGAACAAGTTCGTGGCGGGCTTCATCGGCTCCCCGAGCATGAACTTCCTGACCGGAACCGCCAAGGGCGATACGATCGTCGGTGAGGGCTTCTCAGTGCAAACCAACGGGGCGCTCGCCGAGGGTTTGAAGGCGCTGAACGGCAAGCAAGTCTGGTTCGGCGTGCGCCCCGAACACTTGGGTTTGGAGGGTTCGACCAACATCGTCGGGGGCAGCAACAAACTCACCGGACGGATCGAAGTCGTCGAACCCTTGGGTGCGGAAACGGATCTGCTGGTGGAAATCGGTGGTCAGACCGTGGTCGCCAAGGTAGATGGACACGCCAAGGTCAAGGTCGGTGACATGGTGACGCTGTTCGCCGATCAAAGCCGCCTGCACGCCTTTGACTTGCAGAGCGAATTGGCAATCGGACGCTAAAGAAGTCAAGGCTCGAGCGGGGACGCCGTGAGGCGTCCCTTTTTGCTGCCTCGAGATTCGACAATAAAATTGATTCCTGCACAGGTTCGAGGTCAATCTCAGCCGTAGGTATCGCACGATGAAGCTCGAGATTGATCTTGGTGGCTGAGCGAACCGCCGTTCGCCGCCACGACAACCAGGGGAACTTGACGGAGGCGAGATCACAGGCTCGAGCCTGTAGCTTTAAGCGCGAACGGATGCGATACAGGATGCTGCCCCTACGACCTACATTCCCACACCCTCCTCCCCCAAAACAATCACTGCGTCGTCCCACGCGCCTCGAGCTTGCCGCCTTCCACTTTGATAATAACCAGCGGACGCCCGACGATCCCGCCGTTGCTGAACTGCACTTTGCTGGTGACGCCCGGTCCGGGCTTGGCGGCTGTGAACGTCTCCAATGCCTTGCGCACCCCCTCGCGGGTCAGGCTGGGAGCGCGGGTCAAGGCTTCGATCAGGACTCGAGCCGTGTCGTAAGCCTGCATGGCCCTGGCGTTCGGGGTTCCGCCGCCGTAGCGCTTCTGGAAGGCTTTCACGAAGCTGGGGATGTCACCAAAGTTGGCGGTGTTGTGAAACACGCTCAGCATCGTCAAGCCCTCTACGGCGCTGCCGCCCTTCAACAACTCCTGCCCGTAGGCGGCGCTGCCGGTATACAGAGGAACCTTGATGTTCTGAGCGGCGAGTGCCTTGGCAACCCTGGCGACATCGTTGTAATCGCCGCTGATAAAGGCGGCGTCCGGCGCGGGTGAGTCCTGGAAGGTGTCGAAGCCGTCCTGACCCGGTAGGCCGTCCTTGGGGAACTCAAACTTCACGACGCTGATGCTGAGCTTCGTCGCCTCGCGCTCGAAGGCGTCCGCCAGGCTTTTGGAGTACGCATCGTCCGGGTTGTAGTAGAGCGGCACGCGCCCCCGCCCGTCCTTCTGCACCAGTTTCGCCAGCGCCTTCCCCTGGGCGCTCGAGGGGGGGAACAGGCGGTAGGTGTACGGTCCAGCTTGCGATAAACGATCATCCGTGGCGACGGGGGAGATGTGAACCAGTTGCCCGCCGTTGTAGATCGGTGCGGCCGCCACGGCCGAAGAGCTGTTCTGCGGCCCGATCACCGCCAGCACGGTTTTGTCGGCCGCGAAGCTCGAGGCGGCGGTCACGGCCAGCGTGCGGTCGTTCTGATCGTTCAGGACATTCACCAGGATCTTCTTGCCGCGCACGCCTCCGGCGCTGTTGGCTTCCTGGACGGCCATGTTGACGCCTTGCAGGATCGCCTCGCCGGTTTGCACGTTCTTGCCGCTCGTTGGGAGCGACAACCCGAGCGTTAAAACGGAAGCCCCGAGCTGGCGTTGGATCGCGTTGGATTTGATGATCGCCATCAGCGCGTCGGTCGGACGGGAGTTCAACCAGGAATCCGCCTTCCCCAAGGCGTCGGCGTAATTCTTACTGTTGTAGGCCGCGACGATCGCGGCGCGTTCCGGGCGCAGGTTCGCGGCGACGTTGACATCTGGGGTGCTGAGGCTCGTCTCGGGGTAGCCGCCGCTCGAGGTGACGGGCGGGATCGGTGGGGCGGGGGGCGTCGGCGCGACCGGTGGGGTGGACGGCGGGGCCAGGTTCGGGTCAGGGGTCACGGGCGGCGTCGGTTCCGGCGGCGCGACCGGTGGTGTCGGTGCTGGAGGTATGGGCGTTGGCGTGACCGGAGGCGGCGGTGTCGCCGTCTGGCACTGCGTCGGAACCGGCAGCCCCGGCAGTTGAATGGCGCAGTTCTGATGCTGTTGCCAGCCGAAATAGGCGGCGATCGCAATCACCAGGATTGGAACGATGACTCTGGGATTCATAGTTCCCTCAGCTTACTCGAGGATGCGGGTCGTGGTTCACTGCCAGCGATGCTCGGGAACAGGAAGTTCAGTCACTCGAGCAATTCGAGGCGGGTGCGGGCTTTACTAGCGATTTCCATCTCTACTTCCTCGAAAGATCGAGCCATCTAGCCGTACCCAGGCTCTCGAGCATCTCGCGCACGCTGGCGGCTGGCAGCGAGTCGCTCGAGGGCAGATCGGGGGAGGCTGGGTTGGCGACGAGTGCGGAGCGCACGAGCGGCTCAGGGTGCTTGGCGTACCTCAAGTAGCCCTCTTCAGGCAAGTCTGGCAAGGTTGCCATCGCGCTCAGCACGCCCCAGTCGCGGTCTCGAGCCAGTTGCAGTACCGTTTCTCGGGGTGTATTTGGGTTTGTGGCGACCCACAAGCGCACCGTGGCGTTTGGGTGATCTGCAAAGCGCTCGAGCCAGTGTGCGGGTAAGTCATGGCGCATCACGATGCGGGACGCGGTGAACCAATGGAACGCCTGATAGAGTTGGTCGAAACATTGCTCCAGCGCAACGGTCAGCGCCGTTACGCTTAGCAGTGGATTGCAGAGGCTCGTAGCAACGACTGTCCAATCGGGATCACTGAGAGAGCGTTGCAAGATACTTGAATCAGTACAGCACTGAGCCGCACGCATCCGCACGGCTCGACTGCTGTCTCGAAACGCGAGTTCAAACAAATGCGACGTGCTCCACTTCATGTGCCGAAGGTTCAGCAGCACCGCAGACCGCACGCTCTCCTCCGCGTCCCTCAGCAGTTGAAAGGCAATGGACTCAGTCATTGATGGCGATAATGCCACCGCCATACGAACAGTTGCTTTTTGATGGCGAGCCAAGTGCTAGAGGACAACGGCCGGTGTGTTGCTGTGCTTCGCCACCGCTTTGAGCAGATTGAGTTTCGTTGATCGTCCAAGACGCTCGAGCGTTGCTGAAGGCGTTTTCCGGTTGCTCGCCACCGCGAGTTGCACGCTGGGGTCGGCCTGCCTTGCCAGTTCCTCGAGCCGCAACGGACTTGTTCTTATATTCTTCGCCTCTTTTTTCAGCGCCGCAACGTCGGTCACAACAGCGCCTCGAGGTCACTCATTTCGCGTACCCGACGGCTTGAAAGCCAAGCTTGCCGTCCTTGTTGCGTTGCACCTGAATCGCCACCCACGGCCGCCCGATGACATCGCCGTTGGCATCGAAACGCACCGGGGCGGTCACGCCGGGACCGGGGATTTTCTGGAATGTTTCCAGCGTGGTCCGCACGTCCTTGGCGCTGTCCAGTTTCTTGGCGCGCTTCAAGGCCTCGATCAGCGTCCGGGCCGCATCGTAGGCTTGCACCGCGTTGGCGTTCGGTGTGCCACCGCCGAAGGTGGCTGCGAACCGCGCCGTGAAGCGTTTGGAATTGGCGTCTGATAGGGTGCTATGCCAGAAACTCGTGACGATCACGCCCTCTACGGCACTGCCGCCCTGCGCGATCAGGTCCTGACCGTACGCGCCGTCCCCGGCAAAAATCGGCTTGCCGAAGCCTTTCTCGAGCTTCGCCACCGCCGCCACATCCGGGGTGTACCCGGCCACGAAGATCGCGTCCACGTTGTAATTCCCGACCTTCGCCACGGTGTACCCGTTCAAGGTGATCGGTGTGTCACTGGTCGTTAACCCAATTCGCGCCGCCTCCTGTTTGAAGGACCCCGCCAATCCGCTCGAGTACGCGTCGTTGTCATCGAACAGGACCGCCACGCTCTTGTTGCCCCGACTCTTCACCAGCCGCGCCAACGATGCGCCCTGGGTCGTGTCCGACGGCGCGACCCGGAAGATGTTGGCCCCGGCGTCAGTGATGCGCGGATTGGTCGCGGCGGGTGCCACGATAGCCTTTGTGGAGTTATTGTAAATCGGTGCCGCGGCCAACAAGGTACTGCTCGAGTACGGACCGACCACGCCCCAGATAAAGGTGTCCTTGGCGAAGGCGCTGGCGACCTTGATCGCGGTCGCACGGTCGCCGCCGTCGTTCAGCACTCTGACTTTCAAGCGCTCGGTCTCAGTCCCGCGCTCAAAACCGCCGTTTTCGTTGACCTCGCGCACGGCTAGCAGCACGCCTTGCAGGAACGCCTCGCCGACCTGCTTCAACGGCCCCGTTAGCGGCGCACTGACGCCGATCTCGTAACTCGAGGAGTCCGCCAGGTTGACGATCGCGTTGCTTCTGGCGATCCCGACTAGAGCGTCCGTAGGGTTGCGGCGCAACCAAGTGTCAGCACTCGTGATCGTTTCGGCGTCGTTCTTTTGCGCCAGCAGCTCGAAGACCTGACGCTGCTCGGGTTTGCCCGCGAATTTGACGGGTTCGATCTCGAGGTTCTGCGGCGCGTTCGGTACGGTCGGTGGCGTGGGCGTCTGCGGTCCGGGTGAACCTGTTGTCGGCGGTGGAGGCGGCAAACCTGGCAGCGTAACCTGCCCCTTCTGATACTGGTCGTACAAGTAAAACGCACCCAACACCAGCACTAAAAGCGGAATCAAGACTCGAGCGTTCATGGGCTATGTTACGGGATTTCTGAACTTCTGGTTCCATGATAGCGTCTCTTTATGACAGGTCTGAAACCGTTTCTCGAGGTGGCTGTAGACGCCGCGCTGAAGGGCGGCAAGCGCACCTTGGCGTATTTCAACACCGGGGTCAGTGTCGAAACCAAGGCGGACAATACGCCCGTGACCGTGGCTGACCGCGAATCGGAAGCCGTCATTCGCGCCCGGATCAAGGAGTCCTTCCCGCATCACAGCATCATCGGCGAGGAGGGCGGCACGGACTCTGGCGACGCTGAATTCAAATGGATCATTGACCCGATAGACGGCACCAAAACCTTCGTGCGCGGCGTGCCGCTTTACGGCGTGCTAGTCGGCCTCGAGATCGCCGGGAAGGCCAGCCTCGGCGCGATGTACCTACCCGCGACCGACGAGATGCTGTACGCTGCCACGGGCCACGGCGCGTTCCTGAACGGCCGCCCGGCTCGAGTCTCGACCACAGCATCGCTCAAAGGGGCGACGCTGCTAACGACGAGTGCCGAGAGTTGCCGCAAGAAAAGCGGTGCCTTTGATCGGCTGGCCGCCAAAGTCCATTTGGTGCGCGGCTGGGGCGACTGCTACGGGTATATGTTAGTCGCCACGGGTCGCGCCGACATCATGCTGGACGCGGGCATGAACGTCTGGGATTGCGCCCCGATGCTGCCGATTTTGGAGGAGGCGGGCGGACGCTTCACGAGTTGGGCCGGTGAGGCCACGATTTACGGCCGCGATGCGGTCGGTAGCAACGGTGCTTTGCACGACGATGTGCTCGAGATTTTACGGGCGGGTTGAAGTGCGGCCAACTCGAGCTACAAAAGCCTTTGTATGGGACAAGCTGGGTTTGAGATTGGTTGAAAGAATCTGCTGCTAAGGTCGAAGGGCAATCTCGAGTTCAATTGTCGCCCATGAACTTCGAGCTATGCTCGCCTCCGAGGGCGAAGCGCGTTTCTACGATAATGCCCTCTGTGCGCTGTCGGGTTCGATACTGGTGTCAGTCCAAATAATCTCGAGGCAGTTCCCATACAGTTTCGTGGCAGAGTGAATTCCATGATGGCTTTTTCATTTCGACTCGGGTTTACAGCTCTCGGATTATTGGCGCTGGCTACTGCCCTATACGGCCGCGCCGCCCCTGGAAGCGTCACACTGCTGGCGGCGGGCGACATCGCCGATTGCCAGATTTCAGGCGACGAACAGACCGCCAAGCTGATTGATCAACTGCTCGAGACGCGCCCGGATGCAACTGTCGCAGCCCTCGGTGATCTGGTCTACCCGAGCGGCAGCTTGGAGCGTTATCAGCAGTGTTACGGCCCGAACTGGGGTCGGTTCCTGACGCGCACCCGTCCAGCCATTGGCAATCACGACGTGCAGGCGGATGGCGGCAAGGGCTATTACGCGTATTTCGGCGCTCGAGCCGGAAAGTTAGGACAGGGCTATTACAGTTACGAGTTGGGCGCGTGGCACGTCGTGGTGCTGAACAGCAATTGCGGACTTTTAGGGTGTGGGACGGACGCGGCTCAGATTCGCTGGCTCGAGGCGGACTTGAAAGCGCATCCAGCGGCTTGCACGCTCGCGTACTGGCATCACCCACGGTACTCGTCCGGGCCGCACGGCTCGAGTCTGGCGGTAAAGCCGTTCTTTGCCGCGCTCTACGCGGCGGGTGCGGATGTGGTGCTGTCCGGGCACGATCACCTGTACGAGCGCTTCGCGCCGATGGACGCGGACGCGGGGCTGGACGCCGCGCAGGGGATTCGCCAGTTCGTCGTTGGCACGGGTGGCGAGAGCCACTACCACCTGCGCCGCGAGCAATCTGGCAGTCAAGTGCGGCTGGAAAATATGGACGGCATCTTGCAGTTGACGCTGAAGTCAGGCGGGTACGACTGGCGATTCGTCAACACGGCGGGCGCAGAGAAAGACGCGGGTTCTGCCTCGTGTCACTGAGCCTGAGCTGACTCAGCCCCTCGAGTGATAAAGCGGTGCGCTGTCAAACTCTCGAGTTGCGATTCGTGGCGAGACTTGACTGGAGTCGTCAGATATCATCCTCAGGGACGACCCGTTGTGTCTCGAGCCATTGTCCCTGGGTCGAATATAAGTTGCAAGTTCAGCCTCACGCCAGGGTTGAACATCTAACACTCGAGCCGAGGGCTTGAGTGTACCCATCGTTATGCCTAACTGAGAATTTGCACCGCAAATAAAATATGTGTAGCCCGTCACCCCCCGAGATTCAAGAATCGGTTTTACCCGCCTCAACTCACGCCATGCATCTCGAGCGATCACCTCCGGTACGAGATCATCGCGTGCGAGTCGAGCTGCTCGACCCCAATCCAACACGATCCGCGATTCATCACGAGCCGTCTCGAGCGCTGTCCGCATCAGGGCAAGGTAGGGCGGAGCCGAAGCCCATGCTTCGTCGGTGCAATCACTCGGGTATGTTTGGCGCGTCATCAGGGGAGCGTATTACGAATGGCTCCCTGAAACCCTTTACCACGCGTGGGTCTTTCAAAAAATTCTGCAATTGCTTACACGTTTTTACCAATAAAAAAAGTGATTTTCAAATCACAAACTTGAGTTAGAACGAGAAATTGGCTAGCATACTCTCATGCAACTCTCCCCATGCAATCTAGGCTACGCTCACTACGATTCAAGCTAAAAGCGACTGTGTTTACAAATAATTGACAGGTTTGAGAGAGTTTCCTACGTTTTGCTTCGCTAAAATGTCTATCCTTCTGGATTCCGTAACTCGAACAGAAAAATCCCATATAAACTCACTTCGACTTAATGTTTTACTTATGGATGCTTTATCAAAGATCTAAATGAAATGCTGATTTGTTAGTATATTTGATCTACACGAAGAGATCGATCGTTTTTCGTAAAAGAACTGAACTCTGAAAATAATCTTTCGAAAGGTAACTGTAATGACTCTCTTTAGATACATAGCAAAATTTATAATTTGCGATAGCCTTAGAAGAAACTCCGGTAACTTCTATAAAAAAAGTTTTTTTGGACTCATTTTAGCCTTTTTTTATACATTCGGCGCAGTTGCTATGAACTCCTCAATTCTCACAGAATCCTCTCTGCGCCCTTTGAAGTCTCAAAACGTAAATCAGCGTGAATCACAATCATTCACTTATGAAAACGTACGGGTCACGGTGACAAAACGAGGCGTTGTTGGTGGCGATTTAAATACTGGAAAGGTAATTTGGCGCAGCGGATTCGATCCGAACCCGGAAAATTACGTTATTGTAAAGGACACAAAATTTTTTGGTGCGTACTTGTTTTATTTAATAAGCGGCAGAGTCTCGGGCGGAACGTTTTTAGAGACAAAAACGGGAAAGCAAATCACTTTCGTCAAAGACTTTTATTTAAAAGAGGGTAATTTTTACTATTTTAACGACATCACGTTTACAAATATTGTGGATCGTACCTTTGCTGATATCGCAATTTTCGAGTTCGACTCTAAAACGAAGAAAATGAAGGAGGTAACATTCATTGTAGATCAGTATTTGAATCCGGAAACTCGAGTTTATTGTGTGTCGTCTGGTCCAGAATATTTTAACTTTGTTTCAAAAGCAAAAAACACTTGGAAATTTAAGTATTCCGGGAGGAAATGTGAAATAGAAGTTGAGTTTGACTACACAAATCTTCAAAAGTTTTCATTCAATGTGAAAAAGAAAGGCTGACGTGAAACCACACTTCCTTTTCGCATTGACAATTATTCTGGCCGCATTTGGCCCTCAACCAAATGTTTAATCGGGTAATGGTAGTCAAACACCGATTTATACGGATGATCCTCCGGGTTTTGAAACTGTTGACGTTGGTCCGAGTGTATTTCCTCGCCTCAGCACCCTTTCCTCCTATTTTTCCCAGCAAGCTCAAACAGCTACTAGTTCATTGTAGCCTTTGCAAACGGTCGAGAACCGATCCGACTCGCACGCGATGATCTCGTGCCGGAAGTGCTAGCTCGAGACGCGTTGCGTGAGTTAGAGCGGGTGAAACCGATGCTCGAGTCTCGAGGGGTGACGTGCTACCCCATTTTATTTGAGGTGCAAGTTCTCAGCTAATTCTTCTCGAGCGTTTAGGTCTTGTCACCCTTGCCTGACCGCAGGAAACTCTGCCAAAACTCGAATTGAGCAGACTCAGTCATTCTCATGATTGTTTATGATTGACAAATCAAACTCCTTGGTCAATAATGATTTCACTTACAACTGAACGACCAACTCCAAGGGGTGTCAGCGCATGGCAGTGGAACGGCTCAAAATCATTCAGCAATACCTCTTCAAACACGGCGGTTCTGCGATTGAAGACCTCGTGGAGTACACTGGGACCTCCGCCGCTACGATTCGCCGCGACCTGACCCGGCTCGAGGCGGAGGGACTGATCGAACGCACCCACGGCGGGGCGCGACTGGCGGATTCCAAGGGTTTGGAAGTGGCGTTCGGGCTGCGCGAGAGCGAACACTTGGAAGTCAAACGTGCGATCGGTCGGGCCGCGCACGCACTGCTGAAACCCGGCAGCACCGTGCTGATGGATGCCGGAACCACGGTCTTGCAACTCGCCAAGGCGATTCGTTTGGAGCCGATGCCGCTGACGGTCGTGACGAACGGCTTGGCGCTGGCGCAGGAATTGGTCAACGTACCCCAGGTCGAGGTCATCTCCCTGGGCGGTAAGCTGCGCCCCGACAACCTCTCGAGCGTCGGACCCTACGCGGAGAAACTGCTGGAGGAATTCTGGTGCGATCAGTTATTCCTGGGGGCGACCGCCGTCAGCGGCGACGAGAACCTAGCCACCCTGGATGCCGCCGAAGCCAGCATCAACCGCAAGATGCTGGAACGCGCCAGTCAGCGCGTGCTACTGATTGACTCGAGCAAATTCGGGCGCAACGCCCCGTACCGCGTGGCGGGTTTGACGCGAGTTTCGCAGATCATCACCGACGAACACCTGGACTCCGCTTGGTCGCAGCGCCTGAAAAAACTTGGCGTGCGCGTGGACCTGACGCCGATGACCGCGAACTGAGCCTCACTCAGCTCACCTGCTCGTCAACGCTCGAGGTCAGTCTCGAGCCGTCCTAAAAGCTATTTCCTCGAGTCGCGTTGGTGAGTCGTCCGCGTTCCACCCTGAGCTTCAGCCTGACGTTGAAGGAGTTCCTATGAGCTATGGTTCGGTCGTTTCCCGTGTGCGCCAGCTTGCCCTCTCCACGCTCGCCTTAGGTGCAACGCTGCTGCCTAGCGCATTCGCCGAAGGGTTGAAGCCCGAACACATCGCGCAATCGCTCGAGCGCACAGTGAAAATCGGCGGCGATCTGAAGCAGTGGGACGGACTGCCAAAGTACGCGGTCGAACTCTCCAACGGCTTTCCGGCCGTTCCGGTGAAAGGCAAAGGCTACTTCAGTCTGGCCTGGGACGCGGGTCATCTGTACGTGCTGGGCGTTTTCGAGCAGCCGCGGGACACAGTGCTGGCTAAGCTCAAGTCCGACGCCGCCGAGTGGTGGAACGACGATGTGATGGAACTCTTTATTCGCACCGATCCGTTCGCCAAAGTCCCGAACGACCTGCACTTCGCGATCAATCCCGCTGGGGAGCGCTTCAAGGCCTACACCGCCACGACTGATTTTCAATCGGTCGGACGCGTTGAAAAGGACCGCTGGATTCTCGAGCTGGCGATTCCCACCGGCACGAAGGTACTTTCTGCCGTGCAAGACGGCACGGTCTGGGGTTTGAAGGTCGGACGCGAGCACCAGAAGGCGGGCGAGTACCCGCTCTGGCCGATGGGCGGGGATTACAACGCGGCCACCAATTACGGCCTGCTGGCGTTTGGAAAAACCTTGCAAGACCCGCAAACCTTGTTTCAAAAGCTCGTCACCAACTCCACAGCCGCGAGCGCCCCGATCAACAGCCGCCTCGCCGACATCGGCTCGTTCGCCGCGTACTACGGCTCGAGCGCCCAGTCGGTCGAGCAGCTCAGTCTGTTTGACTTGGCAATCGTGCAACCCAGGCTCAGCTCGGCGCAACTGGAAACCTTGCACAAAGCCGGAACCAGGGTCGTCGCGTATCTGTCCATCGGTGAGTTGGAAGCTAACAGCCCACTAACCTCGCAGGTTCCGGCTGCCTGGGTGCTGGGAACCAACAAGAACTGGGGGTCCAAGTTTATTGATGCCAGTCAACCCGGCTGGCAGAAACTGATGCTCGAGGCTCAGAACAAACTCCTTAAAGCTGGCTACGACGGCGTGTTCCTGGACACGCTTGACACCGTGGACCTCTATCCGCAGATTCGGGCTGGCTTGGTCAACATCGTGCAGGGAATGCGGCAAGCGCATCCGGACAGTCTGATCGTGCAGAACCGAGGCTTCGGGTTGCTGAACCAGACGGCCGAACTCGTGGACGCCGTGATGTTCGAGAATTTCTCGAGCTGGTACAGCTTCGACAAAAAAGTCTACGAGGCTGTCAACGGCGACCCGAGCGCCGTGCTGCCGTACCAGAAACGCGGCCTGGTGGTGCTGAGCATGGATTACGCCGCGCCAAATCAGCAGGACCTGGTGACCCGCGATTACACCCGCGCCAAGTCGTTCGGCTTCATTCCCTACGTGGCGACGATCCTGCTGGATCAGCTCTTCATTGCCACACCATGAGCGCCACGCCGTAAGTGCTGCCACACTGTACCAGCGCTTCAACCTCGAGCCAACTGCCTTCACGACAACTCCAGGAGTCTTCATGACCAAACCTGTCCCCCCACCGCGCCGCCTGCCGTCCATGCTGAGCGTCGTGGCGCTGAGCCTCGGCTTAGTCGCCTGCCAGCAAACCGCTCCCGAACCGCAGCAGCCGACCAGCCCCACTCTGACCGCGCAGGCGCTCTCCAACTCGAGACTGGCGGGCATCAAATCGTTTGCCACGTACTACAACCTGCCCGACCTGCCGACGCTGGATCGGTTATCGAAATTGGAACTGGCCATCGTGCAACCCAATATCACTGACGACCAGCGCCGCGCGATTCAGACCCTCGGGAACGCCGTCGTGTACTTAGCTATCGGTGAGATCGGACCCGGTAACAATTACTACGTCGGCGGGCAGACGCTGACCGGGCAGCAGATCATCAACCAGCACGGCGCTGACAACTGGTTCGTCGGCGTCAACAAAAGCTACAACGCGCCGCTCTTAAACCTGACCAACCCGGCCGTGCGGAATTTCGTGCTCGAGCAAGCTGACGCGCTCTCAGATCGCGGTTTCGATGGCTTGTTCCTGGATACGGCCGACGATGCCGAGCTGTTCACCACGGGCAATCCCGTCCTGCGATTTGAGAATAGCTTCGTCGTGCTGAACGCCAACCGCCCCGATTACGCGACGATGAAACGCGCCTACATTGACACGATCAAGGCGCTCCGCAGCACCCTGGGCACTCCGATCCTGATTCAGAACGGCGGCTTCGATCTGCTGCTGGACCGGGAGAACAACAACGACGGCTCTGAGCGTGTCGTGGACGCGGTCATGCACGAGGTCGCCACCACGCTGTACCGCCCGGTCGGGGGCAGCACGGACACGCTAGCTGCCGCGAATTACTCGAGCTGGCGCGACTACTACCGCGACACGAGCCTGCCCCAAGCGCAACGCGACGCCGACAAAAGCTTCCGCGACAACCGCGACGCCCACGCCAGAGAGTACCGAGGGCGCGGCGGTGTGGTGCTGGCGCAGGACTTCGCGGTTCCGGCGCGTCAAGATCTGATTTGCTGGGCGTACAGCCGCGCCAAATCGGAGCGCTGGGTTCCCAGTTACGCCGACGCCTTCTTCGCGCAACTGTTTGACTTTCCAGAAACGACGGCCGCCATCAAAGCCAACGAGGGCTGCGGGGGTTACAACTTCACCATCTCGCCCGATTACAGTTTGACCGCCACGCCCAGAGTCGCCTACAGCGCCCAGGGTCGCTCGAGCGCGCTGAGCCTAAAGCTTGGTTCAATCAAGGGTTACAACGCCAACGTCACGTTCAGCCTGGGAACTCTGCCAGCGGGTATCACGGCCAATCTCACACCGGGCGTCGTCGCGGCAGGCTCGAGCGCACCCGTGACCCTGAACCTGAGTGTCACCTCGAGTCGCGCCCCCGGCGAGCTGATCGTGCCCGTCAGAGCCACCAGCCAGGGGTACACGACCGTTTACGACTTCCGCCTCGTTGTGGTCGCGCCCAACGAGCGCCTGCTGGTCACGAACGCGGGGAACAGCACGCTGCTAGCCTTCGACAACATTGCCACGCTGACTTCCGCCTCGAGCGCCCAGGTTGGGGCGAGTGGCATCCGGCAGGGCTGGTCGGTGATCGCCGATGCCAACGGGTATAGCTACGTCGCCGAGCGCGTCAGCGACCCGAGCACTCCGGCGCGAATCCTCAAGTACGCGCCGTACAACCTGTCCATGCCGGTTCAGGAGATCACACAAGGACTTAACCTGCCGACGGGTTTGGCGGTGGACGCGAGCGGTAGCTTATTTGTCGCCAACTTTGGAGGGACCGCCCAGGGCAATAACCCTTGCACCGACGGTGAGGTGATCCGTTTCGCCCCAGGTTCAAGCCTCAAATCTGGCGGCTTCACAATCACCACCAATCCCAATCTGGTTTACGGCTGCCCGAAGCAGCTCGCGTTCGGGGCGGACGGGCGATTGTGGGTGACGACCTCGTTCGGCTTGCTGCTCTCGTACAGCCACACCGGCACAACCGCGCAACTCGAGACAGTCACGCAATTTTCTGGGAGCATCAGCGAGATCAACAGCCTGACTTTTGATGCCGCCGGGAACCTTTGGATCAGCGGCAAGCTCGGGACAGCCGGGACCGTCTTGAAACTGCCCGCCACCAAGCTTCCGGCAGCAGTCGCCAACCCGTACACCGTCAACATACCCTCGAGTGACGTGACGGTCTATCACAACGGCTTGTACGAACCCTTTGGTTTGAGCTTCGACGCGGCTGGGAACCTTTGGGTCGTCAATCAAACGGATGCCAGTGGCACGGGACCCGGCGGTCTTCTGGAGTTCACCGCCGCCAGCCTCGGCGCGTCCACCGCCACGCCAGCGTTGACCCTGCCGCTCCCCTCGAGATTCACGCTGGCTGTAGCAGTTCAACGCTAAACAGTTCTACCTAACACCTCTATCTAGCACCAGTCGCGCCCGACCAAGGAGACCCATGAAACGAATCGCCCTGCACTTGCTCGCCCTCGCCGCCATGACCGCCTCGAGTGCGCTGGCCGTGACCAACATTCAGTACGCCACCTGGGACGGCACGCGCCAGAAGACCGACGAGGCATTGATCGCCAGCTTCAACAAATCGCACGGCGACATCAAAGTGGATTACAACCTCGTGCCGTGGGGCGTGTACTGGCAGAAGGCGGCCGCGATGACGGCGGGCGGTAGCACCTTTGACGTGATGTGGATGAACTTGGATAACTTCCCGTTCTACGCCTCGCAGGGTGCGCTCAGCCCGATCACGCTGAGCGGCGGCGCGGGGGTGGGTCTGAATCAGGCTCGAGTCAACCCGTACCGTGTGGACGGCAAGCTCTACGGCGTACCGCTCGGACCGCAAGCGGTCACGGTTTACATCAACCGTGCGCTGTTCAAGGAACGCGGCGTGCCCGTCCCGACCTCAGGCTGGACGTTTGACGAGATGCTGAGTGCCGCCAAGAAGCTGACCTTTGAAAAGGACGGCAAGAAAGTCTGGGGCATCAACGGCAGCGACCTCCAGATTGACTCCGAGTACGGCATGAGCTTCTACTACTCGGCGGGCGGCTCGAGCATTATCAAGAAGAGCGGTTCCGGGTACGTGCCGAACCTCGACGCGACCTTTCAGAGCACCGCGCAGAAACTCTTGGACTTAATTTATAAGGACAAGGTTTCGGCCGGACCGAGCGAGGTCTCGCAGCAAAGCTACCAGATGTTCCTGGCGGGTCAGCTTGGCATTTACGTGCTGGGAAGCTGGATGACTTCGGTCTGGCCGCAGAACCCCGACTTGGACTGGGCCTTCGCCCCGTTCCCGGCGATGTCCGCCAGCAAGCCCCGCCCCGTGTTCAGCGCTCACGCCCTGGTCATCCCGAGCGCCAGCAAGAACAAGGAAGCTGCGCAAACCCTGCTGGAATGGCTGACCACGAACGCGCAATCGCAGCGCACCCTGGCGCAACGCTCCCTGCTTCCGACGCTGGCCGAACAGTTCCAGAGCCTGTTCCTGCAATCGCTGCCGGGGCGGAACGCGCAAACGGTCGTCTCGCAGCTTGGAAATTCGGTCATCAACAATGCTGACGTTCGCAACCTGAACAACCTGCCGGAAGTGCTGGGCGAGTTGAGCAAGAACATGAACCTGGCCTGGACCGGCAACTTGCCGCTGGCCCAAGCACTGAAGCAGGCCAGCGCGGGCATGGCGGGGCTGCTGGCGCAATCGAAGCCGCTCGGCGCAAAATGACCTGACCCACAGCTCGAGCCACCAAGCGCAGCCCGATAGAACAAGCGCAGCCGGAACGTATAGCTCCAGACTCGAGATTTATTCTGCCCTCCGCGCTCAGCAAAGGAGTTCACCGTGACCGCCTCGAAACTCAGATCAACCCTCACGGCAGGGCGCGGCAAAGGCTCGAGTCTGCGCCGCGAGGAAGCCTTCTGGGGGCTGGTGCTGATGCTTCCCAGCACGCTCGGGATCATGATCTTTGCGATTCTCCCGATCATCGGGAGTTTCGGGATTTCCTTTACCGACTGGGGCGGTCTGAGCGCCCCGCACTGGACGGGCGTTGAGAATTATCGTCAGGCACTGTCTGATGACAAGGCAATCGGGTCCATCTGGCGCACGCTGATCTTTACCCTGATTTCCGTGCCGCTCGGACTTGGGGTGTCGGTCGTGCTGGCATCGTTGATCCAGAACCTGCGCCTGTCCGGGGTGCGGAGCTTCTTTCGCACGCTGTACTACCTGCCGATGGTCACGATCGGCGTGGCGACGGCGCTGCTGTGGAGCGTGCTGTTCTCCGGTCAGGGCCCGATTAACCTGCCGTTGCAGGTCCTGGGCATCCAGGGACCGGCATGGCTGACCTCGCCGGATACGGTCCTGACGGCGATTGCGATTTACAGCGTTTGGCAGGGCGCGGGAGCCAGCATCATCCTGTTCCTGGCGGCGCTCTCCAACGTCTCCAAGGAACTCTACGAGGCCGCGCAAATGGACGGCGCGCGAGCCTGGCACCTGTTTCGCTTCATCACCCTGCCGATGATTAGCCCGACGATTTTCCTGGTGCTGATTCTGTCCCTGATCGGCAGCTTACAGGTCTTCGAGGCGGTCCTGGTGATGAGCAAGGGCGGTCCGGGAGACTCGAGCGTCACGATTGCCATGTACATCTACAAGACTGGGTTCACGTACTTCAAAATGGGCTATGCCACGGCGCTGGCGTGGTTGCTGTCCTTGGCGCTGGCGGTGCTGATGCTGTTGCAGTGGCGTTTGCAGAAATCCTGGGTGCATTATGAATAACCCGTCCACCCTGCCGGGTCGCGTGTCAGATCACGACCAGCCGCGCCGATCCTTCCCGCATCGCCGTGAGCGCTGGGGCATCGTGGCGCTGCTAGTGCTGGGTGCGACCCTGATCGTCGTGCCGTTCTACTGGATGATCCTGCTGGCGTTCAAGACGCCCGCCGAGGCCTACGCCTGGCCGCCGACGTTGTGGCCGCAAACCTGGACGCTGGAAAATTTCAAAGGTCTGTTCGATACGATCCCGTTTCTACGGATGTTCTGGAACTCGTTCTGGACCTCAGCCCTGATCGCCACGATGAACATCGCCACCGGCGCACCGGCCGCCTACGCTTTCGCCCGGCTGCGCTTCCCAGGGCGCGGTGTCTGGTTCGGAACGCATTTGCTCTCCATGATCGTGCCGTGGCAGATCACGATCGTCCCGGTCTTCCTGTTGGTTCGCGCCCTGGGCTGGTACGACTCGTACATGGCGCTGATCGTGCCGAGCATCGCCAGCGGCTTCAGCGTGTTTCTGCTGTACCAGTTCTTCAAGAGCCTACCTCGGTCACTCGAGGAGAGCGTGCTGATAGACGGCGGGAGCTGGTTCACGGCGCTGCGGCACATTGCCTTGCCCACCTCGAGCGGGGCATTAGCGGCGGGTTGGTTGCTGGCGTTCCTGGGCAACTGGCAGTCGTTCCTGTGGCCGCTGATCGTGCTGCAATCCGAGGAGAAGATGGTGCTCCCGGTCGGCTTGCTGTATCTGCAAAACCAGTTCTCGGTAAATGTGCCGGTGCTGATGGCGGGGGCGACGCTGGCCACACTTCCAACGATCATCGCCTACATTTTCTTGCAGCGGTATCTGACGAATTCAGCCGTCTCGAGCGGCTTGAAGGGGTGAGACTCGAGGGGTTGAGGCTTAAGAGGTTGAAGATTAAGGGTGCAGTTCGGACAGTTTTGGCAGGACCGCTCAAGGAGGACGTATGAAGAAAGCGTTATTGGCGCTCGCGCTGGTTTCCGGTTCCGCCCTGTTGGCCGTCTCGAGTCTGGCGCAGACCGGGGTGACGATTCAGTACGCGACCTGGGACGCGACGCGTCGCCCGCTGGACGAAAAAGTCATCAAGGCGTTTGAAGCCTCGCACCCGAACATCAAAGTCAAGTACAACCTCGTGCCGTGGGACGCCTACTGGCAAAAGGCGGCCGCGATGACGGCCGGGGGCGTGACCTTTGACGTGATGTGGATGAACTTGGACAACCTGCCATTCTACGTGTCTCAGGGCGCGCTCGAGGGGCTGACGCTGACGCCCGCCGAATCGAAAGTCGTCCCAGCCGCGATGATTGCACCGTACCGAACCAAGGAGGGCAAAGTTTACGGGATTCCGCTCGGGCCGCAGGCGGTCAGCGTTTACGTCAACCGCGAACTGTTCAAGAAACGCGGCGTGCCGCTGCCGACGAAAGCCTGGACCTGGGACCAGATGGTGAGCGCCGCCAAGAAACTCACCTACACTGAGGGCGGCAAAAAATATTGGGGCATCAACGGGCAAGACTTACAGATTGACCTCGAGTACGGCACGAGCTTCTTGTACACCTTCGGCGGCTCGAGTCCGATCAAGCGCACGGCGACCGGCTACGCCTCTAACCTGGACGCCAGCTTCAAAAGCACGGCCCAGCGGTTGTACGACTTGGTGTACAAGGACAAGGTGGCACCGTCGGTCAAAGAGGTGACGCAGGCCGGGTATCAGATTTTCCTGGCTGGGCAGTTGGGAATTTACATTGAGGGAACCTGGATGACGGGGGTGCTGAACGGCAATCCGAAGCTGGACTGGGCCTTCGCGCCGTTCCCAACGCTGAAAGCCGGTGACAAACCGAGGGTCAGCACGAGCGCTCACGCCCTCGTGATCCCCAAAGGCGCGAAAGAAAAAGTCGCCGCTTTGGCGTTCGCCAAGTACGTCACGACCGACGCCTCCGCCCAGAACCTGATCGCCACCAACGGCGCGCTCGCCACGAACGCCGATGGCTACAAGCAGCAGTTCAGCCAGTCCTTGCCGAAGCGCAACACCGAAGTCATCATTGAGCAGCTCAAAACAGGCTTCATTATCAACTCGGACGTGCGACTGGTCAGCAACCTGCCGGAAGTTTTGGGGGCGCTCAACACAGCGCTGAACCTGGCCTGGCAGGGCAACGGCAAGCTGGACGACGCGATCACCAAGGCGAGCGCGGACATGGACAAACTCTTGGCGCAATCGAAGGTGCTCGAGTTTAAGTGAAATTATGAGCTTGGTTCGACGGGCGTTTTTGGTGGAGCGGCATTTGGCCAGGCTTGGGAACCCTTCTCGAGAAACCCTTTCTAGAAAGAGGCATTTGTGATCGCCGTGATTTGTTTACACCCCTCGATAGACCGCACCCTCGAGTTGTCGCAACCGCTCGAGGTGGGGGGCTTGCAGCGCACCGTTCGCGTGTGGGAGCGGGCGGGCGGCAAGGGGGTCAATGTCGCAGCCGTCTTGGCGGCGCTCGGCGGGGAGGCTCAGGTGATTCTGCCGGTGGCGGGCGCGAACGGCGCGAAGCTAGGGCAGCTCTTAGAGCGCCAGGGAGTCTCGAGCTTGACGTTGGAGGTGGCGGGAGAGACGCGGGAGTGTCAGGCGATTCTGGACGGCGGGGCGCACCCGACCGAGATCAACGAATCCGGCCCGGCGCTCGGTGAAGACGATCTGGCGAGGCTCGAGCGGTTGATTCCCGACGACGCGAGCTGGGTGGTGCTGTCCGGCAGCCTCGCGCCGGGTCTGTCGGCGGCGGCGTTCGGAGCCTGGGTGGGGCGGCTCAGCGCTCGGTTTCAGACTGCCGTGGATAGCTCCGGGGCGGCGCTCGCGGCGGCGCTGGAAAATGGTGCGAATCTGGTCAAACCGAACAGCAGCGAACTCGCGTGGCTGGGACTCGCTGGGCTAGGGTACACCCCGCATGAACTCTGGGCGAAGTACCGTGCGCGGGTGCTGCACTCGAGGGGCGCGGACGGGCTGGAATACGTCGGTCCCGAAGGCGAGTTGCAGCAGTCCGCTTTTTCTATCAAGGTCATCAGTCCGGTCGGCGCGGGCGACGCGACCCTAGCCGGATTCCTGCTGGCCCTCGAGCGGGGCGAAGCTGTGCCGGAGGCGCTGCGTCTGGCGAACGCCTGTGGAGCCGCCGCCTGTCTCGAGTCGGTCGCGGGCGTCGTCAATCCCGAGCGGGTGCGAGCCTTGTTAGACCCAGTGTTGGACCTCGAGGTCGTGCATGGCTGACTGGGTGCTCGGGTTGGACGGGGGCGGCACGAAGACGCTTCTGGCGCTGGCCGACCGCACAGGTCGCACGCTCGGGCCGTTCGTAGGGGCGGGGATCAACCCATTCGATCAACCGCTCTGGCAGACCGAACTCGAGAACTTGCTGCGCCAGTGCCCGGTATCAATTGGAGACATTGCCCATGCCACGTTCGGGCTGCCGGGGTACGGCGAATCCCCCACCGTCTCGAGCGCCCAACTCGAGGCGGTACGGGGCTGGGCGGGGACGCCTTTCACAGTTCGCAACGATGTCGGCGTCGCCTTCACCGGGGCGCTCGCCGGACAGCCGGGTGTGCTGGTGCTGGCGGGGACGGGTTCGATGGCCTGGGCGGGAGACGGCGGCCAACTCGAGCTGCGCGTCGGCGGTTGGGGCGACGCCTTCGGTGACGAGGGCAGCGCCTATTGGATCGGACAGCAAGCCTTGCAGAGACTGAGCTGGGCGTTGGACGGGCGACTTTCCGATGCGACCTATCGGGACGGTTTGCTCGCCGCTATCGGTATTGGCGGCGACGACCTGATCGCCTGGTACTACAGGTTGCCGCACCCGCGTTCGGCCGTGGCCGGGCTGGCCAAACGGGTGGATCGGCTGGCGGAAGCCGGTAATCCCACAGCGCTGGACTTGCTGAACGATGCTGCCCGTCACCTCGTCGGTCTGGCTCGAGCGGCCACGAACCGTCTATCACTGGAGAAGCCACAATTCACGTACGCGGGCGGCTTATTTCAAAGTCGCCTCGTTTGCGAGGCGGTCCGCCACGGCTGCGAACAGCTCGGATCGTGGCTCGAGCCGTGCGGCTCGCCGCTGTTCGGGGCGCTCTTGGATGCGGCCGCTCGGGCTGGCTGGGCCGTCAATCAGGGTTGGATGGCGCGCGTCAACCTGAATCTGCAACGGCAGTCCCAGCTCGAGCCTGGCGACTTCAAACCTGGCGATCTCAAACCTGCCGACCTTAACCTTGCCGACCTCAACCCTGGAGGGAAACGATTATGAACGCCACCGAACAAACCATCACCGAGCAATTTCAGCACTGGCAGGCGGCCTTGAGCGCCGACTTGCAGCTCGCTCAGCTCGAGCCTGGGATACGAACGGCGGTGATCGGCTGCGGCACGTCCTACTACCTAGCGCAGAGCCTCGCGGCCACGCTAAACCATCGCGGTTTCGACGCGATCGCCGTTCCCGGCGGCGAGTGGAACCTGCGCCGCGACAGCTTCGTGCCCGCCGGAAACCCGGTGCAGGTTCTAGCGCTCTCACGGAGCGGCAACACCACCGAAACGGTCGCCGCCGCTCGGGATAGCCTGCGGGCGGGTGAACGGGTCGTCGGCATCACCTGCGAACCCGGCAGCCAACTCACCAAGGTTTGCACAAGTTGCGTCTACGTGCCGACCCATCCGCTCGAGGATATCGTCATGACGACCTCGGCGAGTCTGATGCTCCTAGTCGGGCTGGCGCTGGCGGGGCAACCGATCACGCTCGAAGGGATTCATCAGGCGCAGAGCTTGCTGGCCGTGGCACAACCTTTGCTGGACGCGCCGATTCGCGGCAGTTCGCATTTCGTGTTCCTCGGCGGCGGGTCGCTCTACGGGATCGCCAACGAGGGGGCGCTGAAACTGATGGAGATGAGTCTCAGTTACGCGCAGGCGTACCACCCGTGGGAGTACCGGCACGGTCCGATCTCCCTGATGGACGGGCACTCGCTGGCGGTCATGCTGTACAGCGCGGATGCGCTGGAAGAGGAGACCAAGCTGGTCGCAGAAATGCGCGATAAGGGCGCTCGAGTGATCGGTTTCGGTGGACCGGGAACCTTGAGTTTCGAGCTAGCTGAAACCAGTCCCGCGCTGCGTGGTCTGATCGTGCTGCCGACGCTGCAATGGCTCGGTGAGCGCGTGGCGCAGAGCAAAGGCTTGAACACCCGCGAGCCGCGCCACCTGACGAAAGTCGTGGTCCTGACATGACCCCGCTCGAGACGCACGTGGAGGCCAGATGAGTTTCGCGCAGACCTGGCTGAACGCGGCCCGGCGCGACCGCTGGGCGCTGCCCGCCTTCAACGCGGTCAACCTCGAGACCGCCCAGGCCTGCGTCACCGCCGCGCAGTCGGAGCGCGCCCCAGTGATCCTGCAATTCAGCCAGAACGCCGCCCGGTACGCGGGCTTGGAGTTGCTGGCGGCGGTCGGGCGCGAGTTGCGGGCCGCCGCCAGCGTGCCGGTCATTCTGCACCTCGATCACGCCGAAAATCTAGATTTGGCCGCGCGGGCCTTGAAGCTGGGGTTCGACATGGTGATGCTCGAGGGCGGCCAGGTTTCCCGCGACCAACAGATCGCGGACCTGTCCCGATTGGCGGAGATCGCGCACGCGGCGGGCGCGGCCGTGGAAGCCGAGTACGAGGTCGTCGCCAAGGGCGAGCGCTCCGCGACCCAGACCGAACTGGCGGAACTCTCAAATTTCGCCGCCGCGACGGGTTGCGACGCGCTCGCCCTCAGCATCGGCAGCGCTCACAAGGACACCGAAAAAACTCGAGGCTTAGACTTGCCGCGCCTGCGCGAGATCGCCGCCTGCACCGCGCTGCCGCTCGTGTTGCACGGAGCCTCCGGGGTGCTGGAAGCGGACCTCCAAGCGGCTATCGCGTCCGGGATCGCCAAGGTGAACGTGGCGACCGAACTCTCCTTGGTCTTCACGAACGCCGTGCGCGCCCAACTTGCGGACACCAGCCTGAACGATCCGCGCAAGTACCTCGGGGCTGGCAGAGAAGCCATGGCCGCTCGAGCGCGCGAAATTATCGCGCTGCTCGGCGCGAGTGGGCGGGCCGCGACCAACCCGGAACCCGGCTACGCCAACCCAGCAGTGGTTCGGGCGTGAAAAGAGTCAAACTTGCCGTGATTGGCGCGGGTTCGCGTGGTAGCCTCTACGCCGATTACGCACTCACTCACCCGGACCGGCTCGAGATTGTCGGCGTGGCAGAACCCAGGTTGGAGGCTCGAGATCGCCTGGCGGCGCGGCATCGCATTCCCGCTGAGAACGTGACCGATAATTGGCGCACTTGGCTCGAGCGTCCCCGGTTCGCGGACGGGCTGATCGTGGCTACGCCGGACGCCTTGCACGCGGAACCAGCGATTGCCTTCGCTGGAGCTGGCTATCATCTCCTGTTGGAAAAACCGATGTCACCGCACGAAACCGAGTGCCGCCAGATCGTCGCGGCAGTTCACGGGGCCGGGGTCATGCTGGCGGTCTGCCACGTGCTGCGCTACACGCCCTATACCCGCGCCCTGAAGCGAGTCCTGGACGGTGGCTGTATCGGTGAAACGGTCAGCCTGCAACACCTCGAGCCGGTCGGCTACTGGCATCAGGCGCACTCGTTCGTGCGCGGCAACTGGCGCAACGAGGCGCGCTCCAGTTCGATGCTGCTGCAAAAATCCTGTCACGACCTCGACTGGTTGCGGTACATCGTCGGGAAGCCCTGTCAACGCGCCTCGAGCTTTGGACGGCTCAGCCATTTCACCCGCGCCAATCGCCCGGTCGGAGCGGCTGATCGCTGCCTGGATTGTGGCGTCGCAGAGGCCTGCGCCTACGACGCGAAACGTTTCTATCTGGGTCAACTCGAGGCGGGGAACACGGACTGGCCGGTAGGCGTCATCACCTCGGACACGACTCCGGCAGGCGTCTTAGAGGCGCTACGGACGGGCGATTACGGGCGCTGCGTTTACGGTGGTCTCGACAACGACGTGGTGGATCACCAAGTCGTCAACCTCGAGTTCGCGGACGGGATCACGGCAGGGTTCACGATGACCGCCTTCACTCAGGGGCGCGCCCGTGAAACGCGAATCTTTGGGACCAAAGGCGAACTCTACGGCGATGGTCGCCGCCTCGAGATCTACGATTTCCTAACCGAGACCCGCGAGGTGATTGATACGGAGCTAGACTCTGACGGCTCCATTCTGTCCGGGCACGGCGGCGGCGACGAGGGGCTGATGGATGCCTTCGTGCGGGCGCTGTCCACGAACGACCCGAGCCACATCCTGTCCGGTCCCGACGAGACCTTAGAGAGTCACCTGATGGTTTTCGCCGCTGAAACCGCCCGCCGCGAGGCTCGTGTGTTCGAGCTAACACCATGAACGATCACGCCTTCACACCCACCTTGAAATCTGGTCAGGATGTCAGCGGACTCTCGCCGCCGCGCCGCTGAATTCCCCCAGCCGCCTCGAGACCAAACGCTGCCACTCGCTCGAGTCCCCTGTTGGGTTTGCCACGGCAAACCCAACCACCAACGCCGCTGCTCGAGACATTCCAAAAAACGTTTCTCGAGACGAAGATCAACGGCAACTCGCTGCACTCGCCTCCCTCACCCGCGTCGTGCAGACTGCACGCATAGGCGTGACCAGCGCGCCATCGAACGCAGGGAGAGGCGAAACGGCAGGTTTGGGGGAGGTTGATCGTCCGTCGTGCGATTCGCCCAGCCACCCTACCGCCGCACGAACAGTCTCGGGTGGCAATCCCGCTCGAGCCGAACGCACCACGGAGTCCACATGTCCCTGAGCGCCCTCCAGACCCTCTGCCTCGCCGGTTCCCTGCTCGCCGTGAACGCTTGCTCCAACCCGCCCGAAACGCCCGATCTCGAGGTCAGCGCCTTGGCGCTCAATACGGTCCAGTACACTGCCAGCAACGCCAACTTCCGCAATCCAGAGCGCGGTTTTTACGCCGATTCGGAGTACTACCAGGCGACGCCTTCACCGCTGACCGCCGCCGGTTTGACCGCACTCCTCTCAAACAAATCGGCCACCGGGTATCAGGTGAGCTTGGTTCACCGGACGTATTTTCTGCCCGAGTTCATCAACACCCCAGCCCTGCCCGCATCTTTCCTGAACACCGTGCAAGGCGACCTCCAAGCTGCTCGAGCGGCTGGAGTGAAGCTGATTCTGCGCTTCGCCTACCGCACCGTGGCCTTGGAGGACTGTCAAAGTCTGCCGGTCGCCGAGCGCCCCGCCTGTGAAGCGAAGGCGAAACGGGAAACCGATCCGCAGAAGCAGACGATCTTGAACCACCTCGAGAACCTGCGCGGCGTGTTCGCTAGCAACACAGACGTAATCGCCTACCTGGATGCTGGCTTCCTCGGGACCTACGGCGAGTGGGCCTACGCCACGCCTCGAGGGGCGGGGTCGCTGCTGTCCGGCGCGGATGGCACAGTGGCGAACGCCAACACGCAGGAGATCATCGCCAAGTTCCTGGATGTGCTGCCCAGTACCAGGGCGATTGCGATTCGTAACCCGGCCCAGCGCGTGACGCTGTTGCAGGGCTACCCGGACGCGAGCGTGCCCGCGCCCGGTCTGGCGGACGCCTACGATCCGCTGAACTGGAACCCGGCGCAGACGACCATCACCGACGCGACCGCCTTTCAGGATTCCGATTTGGCCCGGCTCGGGGCGCACAACGATTGCTTTCTCGCGTCCCCCGACGACTTCGGCACGTACTACTACGGCGATGCGGTCAACGTTCCCGCGCAGATCAAAAAGGAGAAGGAGTACCTCAGCGCCAATAACTTGTACGTCCCGATGGGCGGCGAGACCTGTGCGGTCAACGCCGATGTTCCCGCCGCGCAATTCCCCGCCTACGCCCGAACCGAACTTCGCAAAATGCGCTGGAGCACGCTCAATACCGATTACAACGCCGATGTCCTCAGCGCGATGGGCGGTGTGCTGCTGGAGGCAAAATCGCAACTCGGGTACAAGCTCGTCCTGGTCAGCTCGAGCCTGCCCGCGACCGCCGCCCGCAACGAGGGCGTCAGTCTGACTTTCAAGCTTCGCAACGACGGCTACGCACCGCCATTCAACCCGCGCGGTCTCGAGGTGGTGTTCAGTAAGGTGGGCGCTGCTCCGATTCGCCGGGCGGTCACGATTCGCCGCAGCACCAACACCGATCCGCGCTTCTGGAAACCCGCGACGCTGAACGCGAATGGCTCGAGTACCCCGGTGACCTACACTGTGACCGCAACCGTTCCCGCGCCCGCCGGGGCGGGCACGTACAGCGTTTCCTTGAATCTGCCCGATCCGCTCCTGCCATCAGACGCTCGGTACAGTCTTCGCCTGTCCAATACGGGACTCTGGTACGCCAGCAAACTGAGTCAGAAAGATTCAGCCGCCGCCTTCAACGCGCTGAACCAAACCATTCAAATCCCCTAATTCTCGAGCCACCACCATTCTCCGGGGCGAGGCACGCCTCGCCCGGCGCACCACTGGAGCGCTTCAAATCCCCCTTCCCCGAAAGAGACCCCATGACCAAAATCGCCATCATCGGCGCGGGCAGCGCCGTTTTCGCCCAGCAAATGATTCAGGATGTTCTACTCATCCCCGGACTCGAGACGGGCGAATTCGCCCTGATTGACATTGACCCGGTTCGCCTCGAGTTGGCGCACGAGATCGCGGAGCGCACCGTGGCGAAGTCCGGGAAGCGGTTCACAGTTCAATCCAACACGGATCGTCAAACGCTCCTGCCCGGCACGGATTTCGTCATCAACACGATCGAGGTCTCCGGCTTGGAAACCGTGCGTTTTGACTACGACATCCCGTTCAAATACGGCGTGGACCAGTGCATTGGGGACACCATCGGACCGGGTGGTCTGATGAAGTTCCTTCGGACCGCTCCCGCCTGGCTCGAGATCGTGCGCGACATCGAACGCCTGGCACCGGAAGCGGTGGTGATGAATTACACCAACCCAATGTCCGCGCTGACCCTGCTGGCGTCCAGAGCGGTGAAGCTCCCTACGATCGGGCTGTGCCACTCCATCCAGAACACCGCGCACGAACTCGAGACCTACCTGGACATTCCGCACGGCGAACTGACGTATCGCTGCGCGGGGATCAATCATCTCTCGTGGTTTTTTGAAATGACCCACGATGGAACTGACCTGAAACCGCGACTGTTAGCGGCGGCGAACACCCCGGAAATTTACGAGCGCGACATCGTGCGTTTCGAGATGCTGAAACACTTCGGCGCGTTCCCGACCGAATCCAGCGGGCATTTCAGCGAGTACGTCCCGTACTTCAGGAAACGCCCTGACTTGCTAGCGAAGTACACCAGAGCCGCCTATCAGGGCGAGAGCGGTTTCTACGCCAACAACTGGCCCCGCTGGCGCTTTGAGCACGACGCTGAAATCCGTTCCATTTTGGAGCGCGAGAACAACGGTGAGGACGCGATCACGCTGGAACGCAGCCCAGAGTTCGCCTCGAGCATCATTGAAGGGATCGTGCTGAACCGAGCGCAGGCGATTTCCGGAAATGTCCTCAACACGGGATTGATTACCAATTTGCCGCAAGACGGCTGCGTCGAAGTGACCTGCCTGGTGGATCGGAACGGCATCCAGCCCACCTATTTTGGGCGGTTGCCCACGGCGCTGGCCGCGCTGGACGCCGCACACATGGCGGTGCATGATCTGATGGTGATGGCCGTTTTGGAACAGAACCGCACGGCTGCTTTGGAAGCGTTACTGCTAGACCCGCTGACTGCCGCCGTGTGCTCGCTCGAGGAGATCAAGAACATGTTCGAGGAGTTGGTGAGCGCCGAAGCCGCGTACCTGCCGGAGTTTTTACGATCCTAGCAGCTCGAGAGTCGTTGTCTGGGCGTGGTGTTCTTTCTCGAGGGTGGCAGGCGTCGTGCCAATCGTGCGACCCTCTCCAATGGCAAGAACGGCACCGACTTACATAAGAAGTCTATTGATGAAGCCCGCCCCTTCGAGCGGTTACACTACGCGCACTGTGACCGTCGCCGCCTCCGCCGTTGATCTCTCGAGCCTTGTGAAGCTGGGCAACAACCGGGATACTGTGCTGCTCGCCAGCGATGTCTCCCCGACCGACCTGGCGAAGCACGCCGTGGGCATTTCCAACACGAAGGGCGGCACGCTCGTCGTCGGCGTGCGCGACGGCAAACTCGAGGGGGCTTACGACCTGCACCCGCTGCAACTGACGCACGCGCTGTATGAACTAACGGCCGGAAAACTGACCGTGCATTGCGCCCAGGCGACGCTCGAGGGGAAGCCGCTCTTGGTGGTCAGCGTGCCGCGCAGCCCGGTCGTCCTGGCCACGCCAGACGGAGAGGTGCTGCACTGGAACGGACGGCAGCTTTCGCCGTTAGCGGCGTTGGAACTGGAACCCGCGCCCGACCCGGATTTCACCGCGACTGTACCACCCACCTCGAGCCTCGGAGACCTTGACCCGTTGGAGGTTCACCGGATGCGTGGCGTTTTGGAGACGCGGCGCGGCGCTGGGCTGGCTGATCTGCCCGATCTGGACCTGCTGAGAGCGCTGGGTTTGCTGGACGGTGAGCAGCCAAACCTGGCGGGGATATTGCTGTGCGGCACCCCGAAAGCGCTCCGGCGCTACGTGCCGCAAGCCGAGGTGGATTACTACCATCACGCCAGCAGCGACACAGAATTCGAGTTCCGCGAAACGATTCTCGCGCCGATTCCCAAGTTGCTTGAGCGGTTGCGTGAGTTGATTCAAGCGCGAAATCAGTACAAGACTTTGCACGTTGGATTGTTCCAAATTGAAGTCTGGGATTTCGACGAGGTGGTCTACCGTGAAGCCGTGCTGAACGCCTTGGTTCACCGGGATTACACCAGCCGCGACACGGTCCAACTGCACCATCACCCGGATCGTTTGGAGATTGCCAACCCCGGCGGTTTCGCAGGCGGCATCAGCGCCGAGAACATCTTGCGTCACCAACCCAAGCGCCGCAATCCAGTGCTGGCGGAGGCGCTGGCGCGCCTCGGGTACATTGAACGCGCCGGGATCGGTGTGGACCGCATGTACCGTCTGCTGCTCCGTCACGGCAAGGAACCGCCCGAGTACCGTTCTTACCCAGACAGCGTCAGTCTCAGCATTCGTAACCCGGAGTTCGATGAAGCCTTCGCCCGATTCGTGGCCAGAAAACAGGAAGAGATGGGCGCGTTCAGCTTGGACTCGTTAATCGTGCTGGCGCTCTTGAAACGTGAACGCGAAGCCAGCAAAGCGCAATTCGCCAGAGCCTTACAACTCCCCGAAACCGACATCCCGCGCCTCTTACGTCCCCTCGAGAATGCGGAACTGATCGAGCGGATCGTGTTTCCCGAAGCTTGGACGCTCAGCTCGGCCGCCTTTTCCGCGATCGGCGTGCCCGTCCCAATGAACCGCCCGGTCACGGCTCGAGGGGCGCAGAGTATAGGGTCGCAGAGTGCCGTGAATCGCGCTCAGATCGCGCCCGCAGTGGCACGACCCAACCCCAGAGCCAGAGATGCCAGGGCGTCCATGCGGCAAACGGTCTTGGAGATGGCACGCGGTATGGGCAGCGTGGCGAACCGTGACGTGCGGGCGGCGCTCGGGTTGAACCTGTCGCAAGCCAGTCACATGCTGCGAACCCTGCACCGGGATGGCTTGCTCGAGCGGGTTGGGGAGACGCCGAGGGAAGCCCGATATGAGTTACCGCACTGAAATGGAATTTTCTCGGTATCACAGACTCCGTCCTAGAGGCATGGCTGCTCTCGATGCTATGAAAACTGCTCTGCTGGATAGTGTACAAATCACACCTAGACTTCGGATGCCGAGGGAAGTGTTTGGTTTGACGCTCTCGAACAACTCGCCCTAGAAGATTCGATGCGTGGGTCTCAAAGTTTCAACAGCCTCTCGTGCGAGCTACATCACGAGACTACAAGCTCAGGCGTCTCGAGCCAGCGGATTCACTGAAAACACCACGGTTCACATCGGATCAGGAAAACTTCCCCGTCCAAAAAATACTTTTTCCGCCACGCTCCGAAACGGTTGAACCTTCAACAGACCGAATCCCAGCTCGAGTAACAACGGGTGGCTTACGGTACGCAGAACACTTCGCATCCACAGCCTAGACGTGAAGCGTTTTCGCAAACGAGCGCCCTGATACGACCGCAACCCTTCGAGGTCATCTGCTCGTACGGCTTTCCTGATAATTCTGGCTGCATGACGCGACAGGCGAATCGCCGGGTCCAACCCACCCGCCGTCAATGGACTGACGGCTCCGGCGGCGTCTCCGACCAGCAACCCTCTGGCGTTGGAAATTCTGGGGAGTAGTCCGCCGACGGGAATCCACCCACCGCGCCGCTCTAAGAGTTGCGCTTGGCTGAAATCGAACAGGGATTCGCAGCGTTTTTTCAGCGTCTTGAGTGCCAGTCGAGCATCGAATAGGGCGGCGTACCCGCCCGTCCCGAAATGCACCGTTTCGCCATCGTGGACAATCCAGGCGATATAGCCCGGTGCGATCCGAGAATCCAAAAACACGTGAAAGCGCGGTTCACCGACCAACGGCACGCCTCGCATCACCGCTTCGACCCCGATGATGAACTCGCGGTTGCGATCCAATCCCAGGTCTCGAGCCACGACTGATCTGGCTCCGTCCGCGCCGACGATGAGGCGGGTCTTGATTTCCGAACGCGTCCCTAACCGCTCGAGCGACACGACGCTGCCGCCCGCCACGCCGCTCGAGCCTCGGTAGTGCGTGCTGTCACTGAAGACTGCTCCGTGTGCTTGCGCCTCTGCTAGCAAACATCTGTACAGTTGGGGCATGTCTCCCACGCGAAATTCGTCTCTGGGGCTGGACAGGTGCAGCGTTTGGGCGTTGGCGGATTGCAATGTCACGTGACGAATCGCTGGACCCAGGCAACCCGGTGGAAATTCATAATCCTCCAATGTCTTACGAACGAAAATGCCGGTGGTGTGAACCGGGTGCGACAGATCCGTTTTGCGATCCGCGATGAGGACACCTAACCCGTCCCTGGAGAGGCATCTTGCCATCTCGAGACCCGCCAGACCTGCACCGACCACCACGACATCAAAGGATTCCATAGTGCAGAAACTAGGCGGGACGCCATGAGAGCCAACTCATCGGTGAAAAATTTAATTGGCATTAGGGTTTTCGGTTGATGACGAAAGACAGCGCAGCCTTCCTAAAGGCTGCGCCGAGTGAAGAGTTACGTTACTGATAACGGCACGCTTCGGCTCGCTCAGGTTTGCGTCACAGACGCATTCTGTTGCCTCGAAACATGAAGCTGACGGTGCCGAACCCAGTAGGCTCTTGCCGTTTCAATCAGGGAAGAACTGAAACGGAGCTGATCTTATTGTCATACGCGACGCCAAGGCTCGAGGTGTTGTCGTTGCCGTCGAGTGTCAAGGAAGTGCCGTTGAAGCCAGTGTCGGTGAACAGTACCGTCAGGGTGCAATCCGCTGGTTTGATGCTGTCAATCGCGTTATCCCACGACTTACCACTGAACATGAACCGAGTCCCGAGATCAGAGATGGAGTCGCCCTTGTTCAAACTGAAACTGGAACCGCTGTAACTCGTTCCATCCCAGAAGGTGGCCTTGGTACGCGTCGAAATGCAAAACGAGGTTCTTAACGAATTGGCGTACAAGTCGCGCTCAGCCCGCTCCAGGAACACCCTCAAGACGGGTTGGCCCGGCTCCGAAGAATCCAAGTCGAAGTGCAGCGCACCCCGGTCTCGCTCGAGCTGCATCACTTCGGCTTTGGTCAACTCGGTTTCCCCCAGGAAGTACTTGTACGACCCGCTGCTGGCCTGACTGGAATCTACGGTTGGCGTACCCCCACACGAAGCCATGACGACGGTTAAGGTGGCTGCTAAGCCCAACAAAGCGATCTTATTCATATCTTTTCTCCTTTGAGAGTGAATGCTTCGAGCCTCTAGCCGAATGATGTGCGTACTCCTCCTTCCGTGCCCCCTCAGGCTGATTGAGACGATCATGCGAGTCGCCTCTTGACGACCCCTCAACACGGCATTAACAGCGCCGCCAAATTGCAGTAGGCTGATGCGTGTGGCTCAACACATTTGGCAAGGTAAAACTGGAACAGAGCGCCTTTTCCAGACCCAAACCATTGCTGCTGCTGACCTACCTCACCCTTGAGGGTGCGAAGTCGCGTCAGCACTTGGCGCAGTTGTTCTGGAACGACCCCAGAGCTAAAAGCAACCTCTCCGTGATGCTCAATCAATTCAAAAAAGAGGGTGCGGCGGGCGTGTTCCCGGATCAGCCCGGACTGGACCCGCTCGAGAGTCTGGTGTCGTGCGATGCGCTCGAGTTTGACACGCACCTTCAACACGGTCAGCTCGAGGCGGCGCTTGAGTTCTACACGGGATCATTTCTGCACGGCCTGGGGAAATCCCTGGACGATCTCGAGGTCAGTGATGAACTGTTGGACTGGGTAATCTTGAAACGTGAGGGTTTCGCTCAGAGCGCTCAGACAGCCATGCTGAGTCTGGCAGATCAAGCGCTAACTCTCGATCCAGAAACCGCTCGAGGCTGGGCGGAACGGGCTTATACCCTCTCAGATGCCCCCGAACTCGAACCTGCCGTGACCGCACACCTGCAACGCCTGTTGTCAAAAACGCAGAGCGCCTTCTCTAAAAAGCTGGAACGCAGCGCCAAAGCCAGTCTGAACGACCTCGAGCCGAACGTCAGAAACGTGTTCCTGGCCCTCAGCCTGCAACCCACCACGAACCTCGCCATTGTTCGCAACGCGCTTGAGTTGACGCTCTCGGAACTTGCGGACGCGCAGGAAACGCTGTTCATGCTGGGCTTGATTGACCAAAAAGCGCAGGTCTTAGCCCCGGAACTCGCCGCGCACTGGCTCGAGACGCACGTCAAAGACCGTCAACCCTTGCTGCTGAGCATGGCTCGAGCCACGCCGAGCGCCGAAGCTTTCGGGTTATACCAACGTGTTTTCGCAGAGACTCAGGGATTCGGCGGCCTGGGCGACGTGCAAAAAGCCAGAACCGCGTACTGCCTTCACGCCAAAACCTTGATGGATCGCTTGGAGTTCAAAGCTGTCATCGCGCTGATGGAGGTGGTACGAAGCGCGGAACGCGTCATGGGCGTGGGCCCAGATACGGAAAGCGTATTCCTGCACGTCTACGCCCTCGAGCGATCAGGACGTTTCAAGGAAGCGCTCGAAGTTGTCTCCACACTCGAGGTTGAACGCTACGACGCGAACGTCTCTGCCCTGAAATCCGTGCTGCTGTGGCGTGCCGGGAAACTCGAGGAGGCACGGGTGCTGGCAGAGGAATTGTTGGGGAACGGAGTGGACTCGCTGTGGTCGCAAGCGATGGCGCACAACACACTCGGGTACGTCTCGAGTACCCGAGGGGATTTTGCGGCTGCGGTCTCGCATTTCAATAAATCAGCAGAGTTGTTCGAAGCTGCTGGCGATTTGCAGCGCAGCATCGGCGTGCTGAACAACCAAGGAATCGAACTAAGCAAAATGGGCATCAACGCGCAGAAAGCTGGAGCCTCGCTCGATGAGATCGAAGGACTGCTGAGCGATGGTGAAACGGCGTTTCAGAAAGCACTTAACGGACTCGAGCGCTCTAGGAGTAACAAGGTGCTCGAAGGACGAATTTTGTTGAACTTGGGAATGATTAGCGAAGCGAGGTGCGATTGGATCGAAGCTGGACGACGATATAGTCAAGCGCAAAAGGCAATTACTGGATTGGAGATGTACGGTTTATCCGCTCGCTTGCAGCTCAACCTAGGCATTGCCTACCGACACACCGATATGCGGAACGAAGCGGCTTCATTGCTGCGAGAAGCAAGCCAGAAAGCTTTACTTGCTGGTGAACCTCGGATTCAAGCAATGGCGATAGGGCATCTCGCGGTGCTGAACAAAGACGTTGACCAAATTGAACTTTCGCTGGATTTGCTGCAACAGGTTGGTGGTCTCGATTCGATGCGAGCCGCCATCGTGGATTACCGCGACATCCTGAAGCAGCGGGCGCAACAATCTTTAGAAACTGGCGACCTGGAGCAGACCCGCCGTACCCTCGAGCGGCTGCAAGGGCTACATCTTCGCCTTGGGCACGAGGCGATGGCGTTGGAAGTCGCTCGAGCTATTCAGACCATAAGCGAAATTGCTCTTGCACCCATTCAGTTTGACTTGTCCGATCTGTTTCGCAACCTCGATTTCAAAGAAGTCGTTCAAACCACTTGACGTTTCCTCGCGTGTTTAGAGTCTGTTAAGACCCCCTCTCTAGGCTGGTCAGCAGTTCCCCAGCTCACCCGGAGGTCAGATAAACATGTGGCGAATTGGATTAGTGGTTCTTGGCGTCGCGCTCCCTATTGGATGCAGCGTCGGCGGTCGGTACGAAACGATGGCAGTGCAATCAAAAAATGTCCTGCTGCCTGCGCAACCCGCTTGGGGTGAGCGGGTTGCCGTGGCAAGTACCTTGGTAAAAACGGTTCGCGTCAATGATCCAAACGCCCCCAGAACCTTTGCCCTAGCTCCTGGGCAAAAGGTTTTCGATCTCCCCAAACCGCCTGCGAACACGGATATCCCCGAGACTGACCCGACCACCAATCCGCCGCGACCTCGAGCCACCGTTTCACTCGAGGCGTATCGAACTGCGTTGGACGCCACCGCGTATACGCGCCGCGCCAGTGTGGAAATGCTCGATGCGTCCGGCAGGGTCATCCCCAACCTCAGCCTTTACCCGTACGGCTCGGTCACGGTGGGACAAATCGAATTTTTGGCCAGCGTTCCCTTTGAGCGCTGCAACGACTTGTTCACGTACCTCAACAGCAAGTTGCCGACGACGGGCGTGGTCGGTTTCAGACTCAGTCTGGAAAACGCGGATAAACTCAGCGTTGCTCTCGAGCGCCGCTATTCCTTGTGTCAAGGCGTTGTGATCGTCGGTGAACAAACTACAGCGCAGGCTGTATCGAAACTCGAGCAGGTGTTATCCACGGTTCCAAATCTGATCAAAGAACTCGGTTTCGTCGTGGACAAGAACACGGTGATGAGCTTGATGCAGTTGGGTGGTGAATTTGATTACGACCCGGGTTGCGGCGAAATCGAACGCAAGCTCGATCCTATCGCTGACAACCATTTTGATTTCGTGACGATGGCCAAGCTCCGTTCGGACATCAACCCAACGGGTGCTGCGCTGACAGGGAACAATGTTGGCGTGGTCGTTGTTGGCGGCGGATTTGACGCGCAAGACCAGTTTGACTGCCGTCCCGATTACGGCTTCGCCAAGCACGACACGTACATCAAAGACATCCTGAACCTCCTCGCCTCGAGCGCGACCCTGCGCCCGGAAGTCGTGTGCAACTCAAGCGGCACCTGTAAGTCGTCCGACGTGTCCAAAGCTTTGATGCGCACGCTCGCCGCGCCGCCAAAACCAAATACGCTCGTTAACATGAGCCTCGGTGGACCGCTGCCGAGCAAGGTTATGTTCTCGTTGATTCAACTTCTAGGCTCGGAACGAAAGATTCAGGTCATCACCTCGAGCGGCAATAGCCCGAGCGCTCCAGCGCAGTACCCGGCGAGCTACGCCAAGGGCGTTGCGGGATCGGGAGAACCTGCGTTGTCCAACGTGATCTCGGTCGCGGCAATCGGTTACAGGAATACCGTGTATGAAATCGCCAGTTTCAACACGCACGGAAACGCCAACGTGTTTGCGCCGGGCGTGAACCTATGCCCGAACAGCCTGCTCACGAAACGTTGCATTGTCGGTGGCGCGTACCCGCAGGATGTCGGTGCGTCAGGAACCTCGTTCGCGGCACCAGTCGTGACGGCTCTGTCAGCATTATTCATAGAGCAGAACAGCAAGATGCCGAACGACCTACTTGCGTGTCTCGAGGCCAACCTCGCCACCTCGAGCAATGGGGTGTCCTATCCGGCGCTGCTGGGTAAGCCGTGTCAGTGACGAGAGCAACCTGCTAGTGACGGACAAAGGGGTCCGAAGCTCAGCACGCGTTGTCGCGTATCAGTGCTCTGGAAACGCGTTTTGTTAGGATGCCCCAATCCTATGAGCTTCGAGCGTCCATTGTGAATGCCATCCTCCTCGCAGGCGGGTATCTCGAGCTTTCCCCTCGAGTCTTTGAGCGCGTGAGAAACGCTGAGTTGGTGATCGCGGCGGACGGTGGAGCGCGGCACGCCCTGAGCCTGGGATTGACGGTGGATGTCTGGGTCGGAGATTTCGACTCGAGCGATGGCGTGGACTTGAACGCGCCCCGCCAGACCTTCCCGCGTGAAAAGGACAAGACGGATCTGGAGCTGGCGCTCGAGACGGCGAAGGGGCGCGGCGCGACTTCAGCGCTCGTGCTGGGCGCGTTTGGCGGGCGGTTCGATCACGCGCTGGGGATTGTCACGATGGCGGCCAGGGAAACCTTGGCGGAGTTCACGGTTGACCTGGAGAGCGGTTCGGAAGCCGGTTGGGTGCTGACGCCATCGCGCCCGCTCGAGTTGTCGCTGATAGTCGGGCAGACCTTCAGCGTGATCGCGCTCTTCAATACCTCGAGCGGCTTGCAGATTCACGGCGCGAAATGGGATTTGCCCGGCGTGGAATTGCCGTTCGGCTCGAGCCTCGGGATCAGCAACGAGGCGCTGGGAACGGTGCAGTTGTCGCTCGAGACGGGTTGTCTTCTGGTCGTGGCACAGTTCGGGACGGTCTGAAGAATCTTTGCGGCACATCGGCTCGAGTCGTGGGCGGCTCAGGTCAACCGGTGCAACCACTCCAGCAGAAGCTGCTTTTCCGCCTCGCTGAACGGGGTCTCGAGCTTGGGCAGGATCGCGGCCAGCGACACGGCATGGGCGGCGGCTCGCGGTTTGATGAGGCCGCTGACTGTTTCTGTTTCAGGCGTGAGGATCGCGTCCAGGACCGCTTCCAGCATCAGGTCTGAGAGTTTGCTATCTCTTATTTTGGCGTTCAGCAGGCTCAGCGTCACCCCAAGCGCCCCGCCGTGAATCATGGCGGCGGCTCGGTCAAAGCTGACGGCTAGCCGTCCGGCTTCAGCCACGCGCTGGAGCAGATTGCGGAGCATGGCGAAGCCTTTTACGGCGGCGGGGGATTCCGTACTGGGTTTGGATGCGCCGTACATCAGCCTGTACAGATGCGGATGGGTCAAGCCAAATTCCACGTGAAGATTCCAGCCGTCGCGCAGCTCTGCGACCGGCTCAGTCAGCCTGACTCGTGTGGTCTTGGACTCGAGGTAGGTCGTGAACCCGAGTTGGGCGACCTCGTTCAGTAAGCCTTGCATGTCACCGAACTGGCGGTAAATCGTGGGCGGTTGGACATCGGCGGCGGCGCTGACCGCACGGGTGGAGACAGCCTCTGCGCCCCCCGCCTCGAGCAGTTCGAGGGCGGCTTGGAGGATGCGGTCTCGAGGGGAGGGACGCGGCTTTGCCATTGGCTATCAATGATAACTCGTTTACGTTAACAGGTTGACTTATCGCTGGAAACTGATTTATGATATCAGTGTAAACAGATGGACCTCAGCCCATCCTCTGAATCATCCGAAAACAACGTCAAAATTCAGATCATCAACCATCCCCGAAAAGCTATATGAGGAATAGGAGCCACTATGATTCTCGTTACAGGAGCCACCGGAAAGTTAGGCAGAACGGTCATTCAGGAACTGTTGAAGCACACCTCAGGCGACCAGCTTGCTGCCCTGGTCCGGGATGAGAGCAAAGCCAGCGATTTCAAAGCGGCCGGTGTCAACATTCGCGTCGGTCACTACGGCGATCCAGCCTCGCTCGAGACGGCGATGCAAGGCATCGAACGGGTTTTGCTGATCGCTGGAACCGATGAAGAACACCGCGTTCAACAGCATCAGAACGTCGTGGACGCCGCGAAAAAAGCCGGTGTCGGGGCAATCGCCTACACCAGCCGAACCCTGAAGGACAGAAGCACGATGGCCAACAAACTGATGGAAGGACACTTTCAGACAGAGGACGCCATCACCGCGAGCGGGTTGGACTACGCGATCTTCCGCAATGTCCTCTATATGGACACGCTTCCGCAATTTGTCGGAGAACAGGTTTTTGAAACGGGTATTTCCGTTCCCGCGGGCCACGGCAGAGTCGCCTTTGCGCTGAGAAGCGACATGGGCGAGGCGATCGCCCGTTCGTTAATGAGCAATGGTTGGAACCGGACGACCTACAAACTCACTGGAAGCGAGTCGTACTCCTTTGACGATGTGGCGGCGGCGTTGACGCAGTTGTCGGGTCGGCCAGTGGATTACCATCCCGAAGAGGCCTCCGCCTTCGCGGCGCAGATGACCGGACGCGGCGTGCCCGAAATCGTCGCCCAGCGGGTGGTTGGTTTTATGACCGACATCAAAAACGGTCAAGAGGACGAAATCAGCCCTGACCTCGAGCGGCTGCTCGGGCGCAAACCCACGCCGCTCCAAGAGGGATTGAAAGTACTGTTTAAACTGTAGCCTTAAAAGCGGTAACTCGGCGTGAAGCACGGCTTTATCCCTGTTACAAACTCTTCTCGAGTGGCAACGTCGGGTCGCTCGCCCATTCGTTCATCGAACCCAGGTAATTCCTGACCTTGACGCCCCGCGATTTCAACGCGTGATACACGACGCTGCTGCGCGCCCCGCTCTGGCAATGCACGATCACCTCGGCGTCGGCCGGAATCTGCGCCAATGTTGCGATGAGCGCCGCGTCGTCCTTGAGGCCGGTCTCGGTCGTCAGGTTCTCCCAGTTCAGGTTGGTCGCGCCGGGAATGTGCCCGGCGCGATCTGTGCCAGGAATTAACCCCGCGCCACTGAACTCCTGCGGGTTGCGGGCGTCCACGACAATCGTATTCTGATCTCGAGCCTGCACGTCGTCCAGCGTGGCGAGCAGCTCGCGCCTCGGATGTTCCAGGGTGAATTCGCTTGGGTTGTACGAGTTCGCCACCGTTTCGATCTCGCCCTGCCAGGCGTTCCAGCCATCGCGCAAGAGCGCCACTTCAAACCCGGCGTACTCCAAAAGCCAGGCCAGTCGCGCCGCTCGCGTGTCGCGCCCGGCGTCGTAAACCACGACGCGCTGACCGGCATTCAAACCAGCCGCCCGCACCAGGCTCTGCGCGGCGGCGTTGAACGCCTCGAGTTCCTGCGGGGAACGGATCAAGAATTTCTCGGTGAACTCCGCCTGCCGCGCCCCTGGAATGTGACCGCTTTCAAACGCGGCGCGTGGGCGGGCGTCTACTAGCACGGCGTCGCTGGGAATCTGATTGGGGGTTAGAAATCGGTTCATGCCGCCGATTCTAGCGCCGCTCCGGTCAGCCCGGTGTCTCGAGGATCGCGGCGTTGCAGGACCCAGACGCACAGGGCGCACAAGCCGCTGGCAGCCGTCACCGTGGTCGGAATTAACCCGTCACCAAACGCGGATTTCAGCGCTCCGATCAGGGGAATCCCCAGGGCCGCGCCCAGGGAACCAGACACCAGGTAGAGCGTCGTCGCGTGACTCGAGGGATTGAGGCGAGCCAGCCAGGCTAATCCAGCCGGGAAGACCGGCGCAAGGCAGAACCCGGCGGCGATGTACGCCCAGCCCGCCACCGGCGCGAGGTGAGCCAAGAGAAGGAAGAGTGTCGCCCCTAGCGTGGAGGCCATCAGGACTTGCTGGCTCGAGAGGCGCAGGGATAGGGCGGCCGCCATCAGGCGACCGACCAGCAGCGCCAGCCAGAAGAACGACAGGGTGTAGGCAGCCGTTGCGTGTTTCACGCCCAGAGACTCGAGGTGCGTCACGCCCCAGAAGCTGGCCCCTTGCTCGGCGACCACGTACAACAGAATCATGCCCGCGAAGCCGAAGGCGACCGGGCGCAGCCCTCGGTGGGCGCTCGTCATGGCGGTCGGTGCGACCGCCAGATCGTGGGCGCGCAGCACCAGGAACGACACGATCAACCCGAGCGCCGCGAACCCCAGCGGTAGCAGGCGGTAGTTGCCGCCCAGCGTCGCCGCGAGCGTCGGACCGGCGATGCTGCCGACCGCGAAGGCGGTGCTCATGACCGCCATGACCGCGCTCGAGTGACTGCCGAAGCCGCGACTGAACAGGTTGGCGTGATTGACCTGGAACAAGCCCAACCCCAATCCCATCGCAAACAGCGCCAGCAGCGCCACCAGAAAACCGCTCGAGAGGGAAAAGCAGATCGCCCCAATTGAAAATCCGAGCGCTCCGAGGCTCATGCGTTGACCGGCCGTGAAACGCCGCTCCAAGGCGACCGTGCTGAGATTCCCGAGCAGTCCGCCGACCGTCTGGGCCGTTCCCAGAAGACCAATCTGCGCGTCTCCCACGTGATAGGTAGAACGCAGCACCTCGAGCGCCGCACCGTAAGAGCTGTTGATCGCGCCGACCGAGAGCATCCCGACATAGGTGGCGGCCGACACGACGGGCGTCAGGCTGTGGTTTCTGGATGAATCGCTATCGCTGAACGACGACACATCCCCCATTGTACGAGGCCCATCAACCGCTCGAGTCACCTTTGGCTGACGTAGAAGGTTACTAAGATGGCTCGAGTCTCTCTGTCTTCAGTGTTGGTCGTTTGATCCTGCTACCGCGTCTCCTGGTAGGGACCTAGCAGGCTGCGCCGCTACGAAGACAGCCTCTACCAGGGTGGTGCGGTATCTTGGAGGCTGTGATTTCATTGGAGCGCTACACCGACCAGGAACGAGGCTTCATAGACTTGCTGCGCGAAGCCGTGACGATTCAGAGTCTCAGTACCCAGGAAGCCGATGTCAGCCGCTTCCTCGTGCGTTGGATGCACCGTCACGGGTTCAAAGCCGAGATGGACGGCGCGGGCAGCGCGGTCGGAAGCAGAGGCACGGGTCGCACCGAGGTCGTGCTGCTCGGTCACATGGACACTGTGCCCGGCGAGATCCCGGTTCGTTTTGAAGAACAGGAGGGCAGGCTCAGCCTGTGGGGGCGCGGCAGTGTGGACGCCAAGGGACCACTCTGCACGTTTCTAGCCGCCGTCAGCCTGCTCCCCTCGCAGGTGCTCGAGCGGGCGCGGTTCATCTGTGTCGGTGCGGTGGAAGAGGAAGCCCCCAGCAGCAAGGGGGCGCATCACGCGATCAGCCGGTTCTCGCCGGATTACTGCATCATCGGTGAGCCGAGCGGTTGGGACACGATCACCCTGGGGTACAAGGGTCGGTTGGTGGTGAAAGCCCGGTTGGAGAAAGATAACTTCCATAGCGCGGGCAACGACACGACCGCCTCTGAGGACATGCTGCGCTACTGGAACGCGCTGCAAGCCTGGGCTGTGGCGTTCAATGGCAATCAGCGCCTTTTTGATGGTGTGCAAGTCGCCATGCAGGGCATCGGTAGCGCCAACGACGGGTTGCGTCAAACTTCGGAAGCGACGATTGGTTTGCGCTTGCCGCCTCGCCTCGGGCCGGACGACGCCATGCGCGAACTCGAGCGGCTGCGGCAGGAGCAGGGTTTGGAGCGCCTACGGATCAGTTACACCGGGCGCGAGGAGCCGTATCGCGGCGCGAAGGACACGACCCTGACTAGGGCGTTTCGCGTGGCCATGCGCGCTCACGGCATCACGCCGCAACTGACGCTGAAAACTGGCACCTCCGACATGAACGTCGTCGCGCCGCTCTGGGGCTGCCCGATTCTGGCGTATGGACCCGGCGACAGCACCCTGGATCACACCCCGACCGAACATTTGGAGCTGGACGAGTACCTGAGCGCGATTCGGGTGCTGCGCGATGCCCTCGAGCGGCTGGTAACGTGAACAAGGTTGGACTCGAAGCCTATTTGCAGGGATGTCATCCACAATCGCTCGGCCACGCTCGAGATTTATTTTGGGGTCGCGTCAGGGAATGGTGTGGGTGGCTGGGCGTTGCGCCCTTGTACGCAAAACGGTGACTCGTACCCTACGGAAAATGTTGGGCGCGTTCGGCAGAGAACAGCGGCTCGAGAGTCATCACATATCTCGAGCCGCTGTTCTATTTTCTGTTTTTACTTCGGGAAGAACGGTAGGTCCAGCTTGGACAGGCTGCTATAGGCGACGCGCCAAGCGGTCTCTTCGTTGGCGGTCAGCGCGGCGGTTCCACTGCGTTTGACGGTGACGTTCTTCCCGCTTGCCGTGTAGGTGATGGTCGCGGTGAAGCTGACGCTGGCTTTGCTGGCGTTCACGACCGTTTTCCCAAAGGTCACGTCGAAACCGCGCACGAGTTTCTGCGCGGCGAACCCGGACAGGCTTCCCGGTGCGCCTTCCACGAACCTCGAGACCCAATCGCTGCTGCCGCACTGCATCCCCTCGAAGACCTGGCGCACGGCGTTCTGCGCGGTGGCGGCGCTCTTGGCGGGGGCTGGCACGTTGCTGTCCACGGCTTGGTTGATCGCGGTGCTAGCCCAGTGGCAGACCGGCACGTCCACGAAGGGCGTCGGTTCGGCTCGAGCGGTCAAAGTGGCAGCGGTCAATAGGGCGATACTGGCGAATACGATTTTGTTCATGCGTCACCTCGAGCGTGGATTTCCGGCAGTCTAGGTCGTGGAGGCGCTCAGCGCTGTGACCGAAGCCACGCCGAGAATGTGATGCAACGCGGTGCGGGTGCTAACATTTCGTCATGGATCGAAAAATTCGTGTGTTGATCGCCAAACCTGGCCTGGATGGTCACGACCGGGGCGCGAAGGTGATTGCGCGGGCGCTGCGCGACGCAGGCATGGAAGTGATTTATACGGGACTGCGGCAAACCAGTCAGATGATCGTCAACGCCGCCGTGCAGGAGGACGTGGACGCCATCGGGCTGAGTGTTTTATCCGGGGCGCACATGCACTACTTCCAGGAGGTGCGCGAATTACTAACCGAGCGCCAAGCGGATGACATTCTGCTGTTCGGCGGCGGCATTATCCCGGACGAGGACGTGCCGAAGCTCGAAGCGATCGGGGTCAATGGCATTTTCAAGCCGGGCACGAGCACCCTGGATGTGGTGCGTTTCCTGGAGGAGACCGTGCCGGGTCGTTGGGCGGCGATGTAGGTCAAGCTGTCCTGTTCAGCAGCCTCTCAGCCGAGGGTCAGTTTCGACTCGAGACAGCGGCTTAGTTTGACACCATGCCAGCCCCAGCCTCGCAAGCTCCTACCTTGCAAGTTACAGCCTCGCAAACTACACAAGCTCGCTCGAGTCCATCGGCCGAGAGAAAGCTCACCAGTCCAGTTCTAGATTTGCAAGGCTTGACGCTGGAAGTCAATCGGCTCGAGCGGGCGCGGGTTTTCTACGGGTCGCTCCTGGGCTTGGAAACGAGGCACTTCAACCCGGAACGCGGCGTGCTTCAGATGAGCTTTCCGAACGCTCAACGCCTGGATTTCTGGATGCCGGTCACGCGCCAGAAGAACGACTCCCGGCTTGCGTCACTCGGCGCTCGAGGTGGTTCGCACGTTCACTTCGCCTTACAGATTCCCGTGGGAACTCGGGAAACCGCCAAGCGAACCCTGGATGCGCACGGCATCGTTTGGCAAGAGATTGACCTTGGTGACGACAGCTTTCACGATTACGGTTTGTACTTCTTCGACCCGTTCGGGCACGGTCTGGAGTTGCGCGAGGTCGTGACCAACTCGAACGACTTCCGATTCCCGAAGGTCGCGCCGGGTCAACCTCGAGCGGACGCCTTGCCAGTAATCGGACTGCGCGAGGTGGCGCTCGCGTTCAACGATTTCGAGGGAATGCTCGAGCGGTTTTCAAACGTGTACGGGTTCGCGTTTTACAAGCGTCAGGACGAGCGTAACTTCGCGCAGTTCACGCTAGCGTCCCAACCCGAACCCGATGGCAAACACACGCCGCGCCGCTGGTTGTACGCCTGGGACCCCCAGGTCGGACTGGCGGATATGTTCGGCGGTGAACACGCCCTCGTGCGGTTCTACGCGGACGTGAACGCGATCGAAGCTCGAGTTCGTGAGGTTGGACTGCCGCATCTTCGTGACTCGGATGGCCTGGTCGTGCGCGACCCTGAGGGTCACATTTTCGAGTTCGTGGAGCGACCAGCATGACCGCCCGCACCGAGGGACTCGAGACGGAGTATTTGCACCGCCAAGGGAATAAAGAGAAAGGCTTCGTCTACCTCTACCCGGACGGCTCCAAACTCGCAGACGCGGCGGAACTCGAGCGGATTGCCAAATTAGCCGTGCCGCCGGGGTACCTGGATGTCTACGTCGCGCCCGATGGTGACGCGGAGCTGCAAGCCTTCGCTCGGGACGCCAAAGGGCGCTTGCAGTACCGCTATCACAGCGATTTCGTGCAGGGCAACCAGCGTGAGAAGTGGCAGCGATTGATTCGCTTCGCCGGGGCACTGCCTAAACTCCGCGAGGCGACCGCCGCTGACCTACGATTGTCAGGGCTGTCGGATTCCAGAATCATGGCCCTGATGACGCGTCTGTTGTACGTGGCGCACTTCCGGGTCGGCTCGGACGCCTACGCCAAGGAGAACAAGACCTACGGCCTGACGACCCTGCGCCAGCGCCACGTCAACGTGGACGGCAACACCGTGGAATTCAAATTTAAGGGCAAGCACGGCGTCAAGCAACACAAGGCCACCACCGATAAGACGATTGCCTCGCACGTTTCCAAGCTGCTCGAGTTACCGGGGCCGTGGTTGTGGCAGGCGGAAACCGAGGCCGGGCGGCAACGCGTCACCTCGAGCGCCCTGAACGGGTACATTCACCGCGTCATGGGTGCGTTCACCGCGAAGGATTTCCGCACCTGGGGCGGGACGTTGCTGGCGGCGGAGTATCTGAGCGAACTCGGCACACCGGAATCGGACCGTCAGGCGCGGCGAAACCTCAACGAGTGCGTTCGCGCCGTCGCCGAGGATTTGGGGAACACGCCCGCCGTGGTCCGCGCCCATTACGTCAGCCCGAGCGTCTTCGACCGTTACCTGGACGGGCAAGTCCTGAACGACTTCGAGCCGAAGGCATCACGCACGAAAGCCAACGACGCCAACGGTTTGACTCGCTCTGAGATCGCGCTGAAGCGCCTCTTGGAAACCTCCAGGAAGCTCGAGGCAACACGCTGAATCTGGTATCGCACCCCGCACTGTCAGCGCAGTGTCAAGGGTAGAGTCCTGGGCGTGAGCGGCGGTCTATTCCAGAAATCCTTGAAAACCCGACCCAGGGTGGAACTCGTCTCCGAGTACGGCTTTCGCCCACTGGCGCATCTGGCGGTGTTGGCGCTGCTGCCGCTCCGCGTACCTCCCACGGCGCTGGTCGTGTTTCACTCGTGCCTGGGCGTGCTGGCGGGCATCCTGATCGCTCAAAGGGAGTGGCTGATCGCGGCGGTGCTGATTCAGGCGAAGACCATTCTGGACAATGCGGATGGTCAACTGGCGCGGGCTTCCGGAATGGTCACGGAAACCGGGCGGTATTTAGATACCGAGGGCGATTTCGTCGTCAACGCCGCATTGTTTGGGGGGTTGGGCGCGGCTACCGGACAGTGGGCGCTGTCAATCCTGGCGTTTGCGGTTTTCACGCTGTTGCTGAGCTTCGATTTCAACTGGGAGTACCTGTACCGCTCTGAGCGCGGAGAGGGGTTCCGCCCGTCGCCGGACACGGGCGCTGAGAACCAGACCGTCCTGCGCGGATTGGAGCGGTTTTACGAACTCGTCTTCAAACCCCAAGATCAGTGGATTCGAGATTTTTCCAAGGCTCGGTTCGAGGCGACCTATCGGCGTTTCCCAAACCCAGCGACTCGAGACGCGGCCCGGCTCGCGTACTACGAAGCGGACAGCCTGTTGATACTGGCGAACCTCGAGTTGAGCACGCAGTTGTTGCTGCTCGGCGTTTGTTTGGTGGTGGGCATCCCCGAGGCGTTCCTGTGGTTCGTGATCGCCTGCGGGGCAGTCGTCGTGGGATTGCAACTGCGCCGCGAAGCCCTGGCGAGAACGGTGTTGGTGCAAGGCTCGAGTTGAAGATTCGTGCATGGGTCTCGGGGGATTCTTGGCTCGAGTGGCGATTCGTGATAGCGAACACTCGAGTCAGCCGTATACGACATGACTGACGCGCGGGTCTCTGGAAATCTCATGCCGCATCTCGGGCGGGCGTTAAAATCTCGAGACCTAGCCACTTTGTAAGCGCCCCTGCCCAGCCAGACCGGTTTATCGGTCAAACTCTATGATGTGGAGAAACGCTACCCCCTACCGGCCGTCGCGGCGCTGATCGCCAATCCGAAAAATCAACTCCTGATCGTTCGCACGCATAAATGGAGCGGGCTGTGGGGCATTCCGGGCGGCAAGGTGGAGTACGGCGAGGAAATCCTGACCGCCCTGCGCCGCGAGATGCGCGAGGAGGTCGGGTTGGAGATTCACTCGGAGCGCTACGCGTTTTTATCTGAAATTATTGAAGACGAGAAGTTTCATAAACCGATGCATTTCATCAGTCTCGAGTACGTGGCGCGTTGCGACGACGATCACGTGGTCTTCAACGAAGAAATCGCGGAGTTCGCCTGGGTCACACTGGAAGAGGCGTTTAGGTATCCGGTCAATAGCTACACGCTGAAACTTCTAGAGTGGTGCAGAACGGATGGGTTCCCCAATGGTTAAATCCGCGCTCGTGACGGGAGCCGCCAAGGGGATCGGGCGCACGATCGCTTTGAAACTGGCGACGGAGGGCTTCGATATAGCGATTCATTACCGCTCCTCCAAAGACGAAGCCGAAGCGGTGCGGCTCGAGGTCGAGGGGTTAGGACGGCGGGCGGTGACGCTGAAAGCTGACCTGACTGATGCGGCTCAGGCGCAAGGCTTGGTCTCGAGCGCCGCCGAAGCCCTGGGCGGTCTCAGGGCGCTCGTCAACAACGTTGGGAATTATGTGCGAAAACCCTTGGCAGACCTAACGCTCTCAGATTGGCACGAGATGTTGGACTCCAATCTGAACGCCGCGTTTTACACCTGTCACGCTGCCCTGCCAATCATGCGTGGGCAACACGATGGGCGAATCGTCAACATCGGTCTGGCAGGGGCGCAGAACCTGGTCGCCCGACCGCAGATTCTGCCGTACACGATTGCCAAAACCGGGATCATTCTGCTCACCAAAGCCATCGCGCAGAGCGAAGCCCCGAACGGCATCACCGCCAACGTTGTCTCGCCGGGCGTGATCGAAAACAGCCTGTCCAAACCGGTGCATCTCATCCCGGAGGGTCGCCTCGGAACCCTCGACGAGTTGGCGGCGGGCGTCTGGCACTTTATCAACCCCGATCACGGCTATCAGACCGGGCAGATTCTCGAGGTGGCGGGGGGATTCAACCTCTGAATCTTTTCCCGGTCCATTCCTCGCAGCTCGTTGTGCGCTCCGGCCCTCGAGGTTGGGAAAACGTTTCGGCGAGCGGCCGATTTTCGGCGTCATGCAGTCTGAAATGTGCTCTGGTGAAGCTGATCGGGCGCTCATGCTCGAGCTGAGTTGGCCAGACTGCCGCAGGTTTTCTACCTCCTGGCGTACAGGAGATGTGAATTCTGTACTACGCGAAACCTGTGGGGTCTGCCCCTGTGAAGTAAGCTAACGGGCTGCAAGATGAGTTCAAGCGCCAAATTGCGCTCATCGCTCTCTCGCCCGTCCAGACTTCACGAGGTTGCTGGTCGGTGGAACCCAGGAGGTTCGTCATGAATTCAACGCTGCAAATCCTCGCACCACAACTGCAGGCCGTTACCACCCCGAAATTGAACACCTTCAAGAAAGCCTATCTGTTCCCGAACACCAGTGGCGCGAAGCCCGTCATCGCTCGAGGTTACGACGCCGATTTCAAACCCGACGAGGCGTACCGAAACTCCTTGCCCGACATGACCGAAACGGTCGGTGCGGTCGAAGGTGCCAACGTCGCCATTCAGCAAGTCGGCATCAGCGGCTTCAGACTGCCGTTGCGCTTCGTGACGAAGAGCGGCGAAACGCTGACTCTGGAAGCCAAGGTCACGGGCACGGTCTCACTGGAAGCCGATAAAAAAGGTATCAACATGAGCCGGATCGTTCGCACGTTCTACACTTACAAGGACGAGGCGTTCACCCCGGAAACCCTGGCGATTATCCTGCGCGATTACATGGACAAGATCGGCGGCTTCCAGGCGCGACTGCGCGTCAACTTCAGCTTCCCGCAACTCGTGCCGTCGTTGCGGAGCGGGTTGGAAGGCTACCAGTTCTACAACGCCACCTATGAGGGTACGGTGGACCGCAACGGCCGGATTCGCCGCTTCGTGGAGATGGACTTCGTGTACTCGAGTGCCTGCCCGTGTAGCGCCGAGTTAGCCGAGCACGCCCGCGATCTGCGCGATGCCTATGCCATCCCGCACAGCCAGCGCAGCAAGGCGCGGGTCAAGCTGGAAATCATGGACGGCGCGACGATGCCGCTGGAGGATCTGATCCAGCATTGCCGCGACGCTCTGAAGACTGAAACCCAAGTCATGGTCAAACGCGAGGACGAACAAGCCTTCGCCGAGATGAACGGCGCGTACGTCAAATTCGTGGAGGACGCCGCGCGCTTGGTTTTCGAGCAACTGGACGCCGACAGCCGCATCCGTGACTTTCAGGTCGCGTGTAGCCACCTCGAGAGCTTGCACTCGCACGATGCGGTATCGGTGATCAGCAAAGGCGTCCCTGGGGGCTTCCAGGCGGACTTCACCGATTTCGGTCAACTCGTTTGCTAATTCGGCTCCAGATGGCAAGGGGGCGTGCAGCTTACACGCCCCCTTTTCACATAACCCCCCACAACCCCCGAGTTCGCCTTTTCGCTGACCAGATTGCTCACGCCCGCATCCCAAACAATGGTTCTCGAGCGATGTGCTGTGGGACGGTACAGGTGACGGCGCGTTGGCCGAGGGCTGCGCCGCTACGAAACCCGTGGCGGGCGCGATTCTCAAGCCGCTTTTCCCAGCGCTGAATGGACTAACACTGCCTCGAGGCGGTTCATTACTTCCCTAGACGGCGCGTCGTCACTTGTCGGGCGGGTCTTGCGTCACAGCGTCCAGCACTGATTCGTTCTCGATCACGTTCGCGGGCAGGTTGCCGTCGCGCACGAAGGCTTCGATGCTGCTGGCGGCTTTCTGCCATTTCCAGTCGAGTGACACGTACTTACCGCTGTTCAGGATGACGGTCCGATACCGTGCGCCGAGCGCCGTCTCGAGACGCTTTCTGAGTTGGCGTTGCGCGAAGATCGGGTTGATCGTGTCGTAGCGGGCGATCACGTGCAGAACGTTGAACTTGGCTCGCTCGAGGCTGGTGTAGGCGGCGTCCAGCCAACCTAGTTTGGTAAAGTTCACGTCGTCAATCACGCCTCGGTACTCGAATGGATCTTTCTTGACGGCGTATTTTTTGAGTATCTCTGCCGCCAGTTTCGTTTGAATGAAGCCGCTCGGGAAATTGGCGATCCAGAAGGTTTTGGCATCCTCACCGCCCTTGAAGGCAGCGCCGTACGCCCAGTTTCCAATCGTTTGCACCATCCAGAGTTGCTGGTCGCTCCAGTCCCTCGGGGCGTAAGGGGCGATCAGGACCAATCCGCCGATCATGTCAGGGGTATCCTGCGCGATTTTCAAGGCGATCAACGCGCCCATGCCTTGCCCGATCAGCACCGGTTTCTGACTCGAGCCGCGAGCCAGGCTTTCCAGCGCGACCCTCGAGTCGGTGATGTACTCGTCTAGGTTCGCCTGGGTGGTGGGCGCAGCACCCAGACCGCCCCGGTACGAGAGCGCGTAGGCGTCCACACTTTTCCATTGGCTGAGGAACTTCTCGAAATCCCAGGCGGCCGTCCCGAGGTCCGGGAGCAGCAGCGCCGGTTTTTTACCGAGCGCAACTCTGTGATACAGCGCCGCCTCGCCGACTCGAGCCACAGGCAGAGCAGTGATGGGTTGAATGTCTATCTCTTGGTACACGCGGGACAGGCGCTTGTCCAGGATGTTCGGTTCCGCCACGGGCGGTTGCAGGATCGTCAGTTGCAACAATACGTACGACACCGCGAAGCCGAGCAGCAGCACGAATCCGACTCCGAACCAAATCCAGCGTTTCACGCCGCTCAGTCTAGCAACGCCCCCGAGGACGGTTGACTCCGCTCAGCCCTCATCTCGAGGTTTTAGACTGACGCCCATGTCTCGCGTGTTGGTCGTCGTATTCGCGGTCTTGTGTTTCTGTCTCCCCGGTGTTGCCGGGGCGCAACGCTTCAGTCTCGGGGCGCGGGTGGAGTTGATCCTAAACTTCGCGCAAGTCTCGAGCTTCGCGCCGCAGCTCAGCGGTGAAGCCAGGGGGCTGGTCGGGGCCTTCGGGGTGCGCGGCAGTCTGGGCTTCTCGGATGGTGTTGAGATTTCACTGGACGGCGTGTACCGCTTCGATGGGTTGAACCAGGGTTTGCTGTACCTGGCGGGTGGATTGGGCTTTTCGCGCACGGCCGAACTGCGTGGCGTAGTCGGCTACGAATGGGACATCGGTTCCAACTTGCGCGTCTGCGCCGAGGGCGTGGCCCGATTCCCGTTTCTCGGTGAGCCGCGCCTGGGCTTAAGTGTTGGACTGGTGTACCTGCTGCCGAAGGGTTGAGTCTCTTGTGGGAAGATTGCCTCGCCGGGACGCGCTCGAGTCGAGAACAACGGTTGGCTGGGGTGATCTGGCACTCGAGGCTGCCGACTGCGAATCTTGCACTGGGTTCTAAACCCGTGCCAGACGCCAAAAGATCACATTTCAACGGTTGGAGGCGCGCATCATGAACTATGGCGCGTCCCTCCACGACGGTTCTCTGTCAAGTCTCGGTTCATCTCGAGCTGGTCACACCCTTCGACCCGGAACGCTTGGAACGACAGCATTCAGGTTTGGCGAATCTGCTGGCGGAGTTGCTAGTCGGGTCGCCGCAATTGCAACGCGATGCCTCGGAGTTATGGCACTTCGCGGGGCTGACCTCGCTTCAAGCAGACCTGCCACGCTTACGGCGGCACCCACCATTGCTAGCGCGACTGGCTGTGGCACTGGACGCGGGCTTCACCGCGCTCGAGTTCGATATCGTGGGACGGCGCGTGCTGAGCGTGCGAAATTTGGATTGAAGAGGTGACTGGCGGGCGGTCAGCCCGGTCTGGTCGTGCCTACAACCGCTGAAGCACGGCTGGGCGGGGTAACTCGAGGTGACGGGTTGACATTCGGAGCGCCTAGAATTACACTCAACCCTGAGAAGGTTTGATGCTTAAGAGTAAATCCGAGACTATCCAATTCAAACCCGGTTCCGGGATCAGGGAATTCGCGCGCCGCCTGATGCGCGGCGGATTGAACCTGATTTCCACGGAGATGCAGAGCTTGGAGTTGACCTACGCCCAGATTGGGACGCTGATGGCGTTACAGCGGCGCGGCGCGATGACAGTTTCTAACGTGGCTGAGAACACTAATCTTTCGTTGGCGGCGGGCAGTCATCTGGTGAATCGTCTCGTGCAGCGCGGACTGCTGGAGCGCCGCGAGGACCCGGATGATCGCCGCCAGAAATTGGTGACGCTCTCCGATGATGGCAAGGCCTTTTTAGAGCGATTCAGCAACGCCCAAGAAACCATACTTCGCGGCATGTTTCAGGCGGTCCCACCCGAAAAGTTAGAACGGCTCGAGGCAACCATGCTCGAGGTGTTGAGCTATCAAGACGAAGCGATGAAGGGAGAATTGGTTCTGAAATAGACACGGTTTTTTGCGGCCCTATACTTCCAAGATTGAGACTATCAATAGTGAACAATTATCATATTGTTCAGAGTATCTAGAGGAGTCCCATGAAAGAACTGCCACAGGCAACGAAACCAGCAGAAAAACGTTTGGAATCAGCGAGTAAACTGTCACGCAGAAGACTGCTTGGGCTACTGGGATTGGGTGGTGGCGCGACCCTGATGGGTGGGGCAGGTCTGGCGTTCCTGGGATTGCCATCCGTGCCCGCCGGTGAATCCGATCAGCCGCTCTGCGAACCGTACAACCTGCCAGTCCGTCGCCCCGAACCCGATCTGGTCGAAGCCACTTTGATCGCCGCGCCTGCCCCGGTGCGCGTGGCGGGATTGAACCTGCGGACGCTCACCTACAACGGCAGCCTGCCCGGCCCGACGCTGCGCGTCCGCGAGGGCGACCGGGTGCGACTGCGCTTCGAGAATCGCTTGGCGGCGGCAACGATGAATCACGCGCCAGCCTCACAGATGGACATGCCCCACGCGCCGCGAGCCACGAATCTGCACACCCACGGTTTGCACATCTCGCCGCATGTGGACGATCCCTTCACACTTGTGGAACCGGGCGAATCCCGATGGCACGAGTTCACCGTCCCGCAAGGCTCGGCGGGTACCTACTGGTATCACCCGCACCCGCACGGTCACGTGGCCGGGCAGCAGTTCGCTGGACTCTACGGCGCGATCGTCGTCGAGGGACCGCTCGAGCGGGAGGCGGCGCTGGCGAGCGCCGAATCGCACCTGCTGGTGCTGTCGGATCTCGAGGTCAGCCTGGGTCAGATCGCGGGGCACAGTCTTTTCGATTTACTCGGGAAACAGGGAAATTTGCTATTGGTGAACGGGCAGCACCGACCCAGATTGCAGGCACAGACATCCACGTTGCGATTGCGGCTGCTGAACGCCAGCGTGGCCCGCCCGTTCTGGCTGAAGCTGGAAGATCATCAGATGCACCTGATCGCCACGGACGGCGGTTTCCTGGAACGCCCGGTGGCGTTTGAGCGGCTGCTCCTGGCCCCAGGCGAACGGGCCGAGGTGCTGGTGCAACTCGAGGGGAAGGGTCCGTATCGGCTGTTGCGCCTGCCATACGACCGGGGCGGCTTTCTCAGCGACCTGCGCGGGGGTGCGGGAACGGAGGAGACGCTGCTGACCGTCGTGCCCCCAGTTTTGGGTCGGCGGAGTGCGCTACCCCGACAGCTCGTGTCCCTCGAGCGACTTCAGACGACTGCCACGACCCGGAAACGCACGATTGAGTTTGGCATGGATTTTCCACTGGTCTTTTCCTTGAACGATCACCTGTTTGACATGGGACGCGTGGACGTGCAAACCGAGCTGGGAAGCGTCGAAATCTGGGAGATTGGCAACCCGACCAACTTGGATCACCCGTTCCACCTGCACACCTATCCCTTCCAGATCTTAGAGCGGCAAACCGGCGGCGTTTGGCGCACGGAACCGGTGCTGGCCTGGAAGGATGTGGTCAACCTGCGCGGTCACGAGCGGGTCAGAATCGCGGTCCGGTTCAGCGATTTCGCTGGGCGAACCGTCTATCACTGTCACGTCGCCGAGCACGAGGATCGCGGCATGATGGGCGTGCTCGAGGTGAGGGGCTGAAACGGTCAGGGCCGCGATTGAACACCTCTCAGGCGCGGATCGAGGCGGTCGCGCAAGCCGTCCCCTAGCGCGCTGACGCACAGCACCAGCAGCGTCAGGGACGCGCCCGGCAGCAAGCTCAACCACACTTCGCCGCTCGAGAGTCGCGTGTACCCGGCGGCGATCATCAGTCCCAGACTCGGGGTGTCCACGCCCGCGCCCAACCCAAGAAACGACAGCGTGGCTTCCTGGAGCATGTTCGCGGGAATCTCCAGCGTCAGACGCACCGTTAGACTCGCGGCGATGTTCGGGAACACGTGTCGTAGCAGGACTCGAGCGCCGCTCGCGCCGAGCGCCTCCGCGCCGAGCGCGTATTCCAAATGGCGCTGCGAGATCGTCCCAGCCCTCGCCAGCCGTGCGAAGCCCGCCCAGCCGCTCAAGCCCAGCACCAGAATCAGTTTCTCCAAGCCCTGCCCCCAGAGCGCCAGCACGACCAAGGCGACGAGTACCGTTGGCAGGGACAGTTGCAGATCGGCGGCTCGCATCAGCACCGCCGCGAGCCAGCCGCCTCGAGCGCCCGCGACCAGCCCGAGCGGAATTCCAATGAGCGCTGAGATCAGCGTCGCCAGTCCCCCTACCAGCAGGGAAACGCGCAGCCCATGCAGCAAGTTGGCGAGCACATCGCGTCCCAGCGCGTCCGTGCCGAGCAAATGACCGGGTCTCGAGAGGGGTGATTGAAGCGCGTTCAGCAAATCCTGCGCCTTTGGATCAGGCGCGACTAGCCCCGCGAAAGTCGCCAGCAGGATTAATGCTGCCAAACTTGCCAGTGGCGGCCACAGGCCGATCTTCGAGCGCGACCGCCTCACGCGTACCTAACCCTCGGGTCTATCAACCCGTACAGCGCGTCCACCGCGAACGCCATCAAGGAGACCACGAGGCTGGACAGCAGCGCGAACGCCAGGATCAGCGGCGTGTCCAAGCGCGTCAACCCCTCGAGCGCGACGCGGTTCATGCCGGGCAGGGCGAAGATCGTTTCGGTCACGACGGTCCCGGCGAACAATCCTCCGAGCTGCAAGCCCAGCACCGTCACCAGTGGCAGCAGCGCGTTGCGAAGCGCGTGGCGGTACAGCACGCGGCGCGGTGAGACACCTTTGGCCACGGCGGTTCGCACGAAATCTCCGGGCAGCACCTCCAAGAGCGCGGTTCTGACGTAGCGGGTGAACAGCCCGATTCGCCCGAAACTCAGGGTCAGCACCGGCAACACGAAATGGAGCGGCGTCTCCGCGCCCTGCGACGGCAGCAGACGCAGTTGCACCGAAAAAACAAAAATCAGCACGATTCCGACAAAGAAACTTGGAGCGCTCACCCCGAGGGCGCTGACGGACAGGATCGCGCGGTCCAACCAGCCCCCGCGTCTCGAGGCGGCCAGCACCCCGAGCGGCACGCCGACGAGCAAGGAGCAAGCGACCGCGAGCAGCACCAGCGTCACCGTCAGTGGCGCACGCTCCAACAGGAGCGGCAGGGCGGGACGGTCGAACACGAAGCTGCGCCCGAGGTCGCCTCGAACCGCCCCGATCAGAAATCGCTCGTAGCGCTCCGGCAGCGGCGCGTTCAATCCCAGAGATTCTCGCAGGCGGTCGCGCTCGAGTGGGCTTGCCGAGTCGGAGACTAATAGCGAAATCGGATCACCGATCAGGTTGACCGCCACGAACGCCAGCGTTACCACCAGCCACAGCGTCAACAGTGTTTGCAAGCCTCGAGACAGCAGATACGTCATCGCCTCACCCGTTCAGCCGCCATCGTCATAGGGGCGAGCCTCGCCTCGTTCTGCCGCTCGAGCTGCCCACGATTTGGAGTCTAGCCCGTTATTTCGGTTGGATCTCCCAGGCGTAGATGTACTCGTCGCCTCGAGCCATGTAAGAGAACTTGTCGCTGTACCCGTGAATCACATTTTCGTAATGCAGCGGAACCCACAGGAAATCCTCTTGCAAGACTTTCCTGACGACCTTTGAAATCAGGCGCTTGCGTTCGGCGGCATTGAAGCTAGACGAGGCTTGCAGGATTTGCTTGTCCACCTCGGCGTTGCAGTAGGACACGCGGTTGACGTTTCCCCAGCCCTCAGTTTTGTTCTTGCACATCACCTGAGAAATCAGCGTGCCGATCAGGTCAGTGCTGCCCCAACCGCCGATGTAGGCGCTGAAATCGCCCTTGTCCAGTTGCGGGAACAACACCGTGCGGGAGATCGCGTTGACCTTGGTTCGGATGCCAATTTTTTCCAGCATCCCAGCCACCGCCTGGGCGATCAACGAGTCGTTCAAGTAGCGGTCGTTGGTCGCGTCCAAGCGCAGGTCAAAGCCGCCCCCGTAGCCCGCCTCCGTCATGAGCTGCTTGGCCCGCTCGAGGTTGTACGGCGCGAGTTTCACCAGGCGGTCGTAGCCGTCCACGAACGGCGCGACGAACTGCGTGGCAGGCGTCGCCAGTCCGCCCATGACGCTCTTGACAATCAGGGATTTGTCAATTGATCGGGCGACCGCCTCGCGCACTTTCAAATTCGCCAGTGGGTTCGGGCCGCCTCCCACGCCCGGCGAGTTCTGCGCTCGGTAGTCCATCGCCAGATAAATCGTGCGCGTGCTCGGCGCGGTGGAGAGCCTCACGCCGCCCGAGGCGCTGAGCCGCGCGACATCCTGCGGCGCGATCTTCTCCGCCAGTTGCACCCCACCACTCAGCAGCGCCGCCAGTCGCGCCTGTGGGTTCGGGATGTTCAGAAGTTTCACCCGTTTTAGCGTCGGCGCACCGCCCCAGTACGACTCGTTCGCCTCGAGCGTCAGGTTGTCCTGCGCCAGCCACGACACGAAGCGGTACGGGCCGCTGCCAATCGGTTTTTGCGCCCAATCCGGGTTCCCCTTGACGAATTTCTCTCCGACCACCGCGACGCCGCCCATGTGCGCGGGCAACAGGGGATCGGGGCGGTCAGTGACAACGCTGAGGGTGTACGCGTTCGGGGCGCTGGCGGTTTTCACGGCCTGAATGCTGCTCTTGAACTGCGATTTCGGATCGGTCAGAATGCGGTTGATGCTGAAGGCCACGTCACTCGCGGTCAGCGGTGTGCCGTCGTGGAAGCGGACGTTGCGGCGAATCACGAAGGTCCAGCGGTTGGGTTCCTCGTTCTTCCAGACCTGGGCCAGTCCCGGCTTGACCTCACCCCTGGCTCCCAATTTGGTCACGGTATCGAACAGGTACTGCTGCCAGTTGATGCTGAGCGTCTCCAAGCGGTAATGCGGGTCCAGCGTCGTCGCGCCGCCCTGGAAGGCGATCGTGAACAGGTCAGCTTGCGCCTGAGACACCAGCAGCAGACTCGAGGTGAGCGCGAAGCAGGCGACCAGCGCGGACAGGGGTTTCGGCACGGCGCAGATTGTTCCACGCAGGACCCGCCCACCGACTTCGCGCCCTAGACAGATTTGGTGCGTTAAACTCTGCAAGCATGATTCCCGACGCCGGAAGGCGCAGTTTCCCGTGACCGACAGAAACTCGAGATTTCGCGCCCCGAGCGTTCCCAGAGACGCGATCCCACTGGCAATCACTAGCCTGATCGTGTGCGGTCTGGTGGAACTACTTTGTATTGTGGTGCTGTCCCAGGTGCGTGGCGTGCTGGTCGCACAGAAAGCGCATCAGCCCTGGATGGACGCGGTCTTGGTGCTGGTCGGATTGATCCCGCTGCTGCTGTTCATCCCCGCGACTCGAGGCATGGTTCGCGCCGTGAGTGCCAAGCGCGCCCTGTTCAGCAAGGATTTAATCAGCGCCAGAGTCCTGACCTCGGAAGCCAGTTCCGCGAGTTGGTACGCCCTCGGGTACGCGGTCTTCGCGGTGATCGTGGCCGTGCTGGTCTGGTTCGTCATCACCAACGATGTCGCGGTCGGAAACACCTTCTTCAACTTGCCAGTGATCGGTAATTCGATCGAACTCGTTTCCAAGGCGTTTCTGACCAATATTTTCATCTTTAGCGTCGCGGAGGTACTGATTCTGGCGTGGGCACTGCTGGTCGCGGTGGCCCGCATGATTCCCGGTCAGGCCGGTCAACCGATTCGCCTTCTGGCCACGATCTACACCGATGCCTTCCGAGGAATGCCGAGCATCATCACGATCTACCTGATCGGCTTCGGTTTGCCACTGACGGGCCTGACGGCTCCGCTCGAGGAGTTCCTGGGGAAAAACTTCAACATCCAGGATGTCACAGCGCTCTGGGCGATCATCGCGCTGACGCTGACTTACGGCGCGTACGTCGCCGAGGTTTACCGGGCGGGCATTGACAGCATTCACCCCAGTCAGACGATGGCGGCCCGCAGCCTAGGCTTGTCATTCGCGCAGACGATGCGCTTCGTCGTCATCCCACAAGCGGTTCGCCGGATCATCCCGCCGCTCTTGAACGACTTTATCGGTTTGCAGAAGGACACGGCGCTGGTCGCCATCATCGGCACGATAGATGCCTTCAACCAGTCGAAAATCCTGGCCAGCAACCGCTTCAACCTGTCCACCGTGACGGTCGTGGCCGTGTTATTCATCCTGATTACGATCCCGCAGGCGCGCTTCGTGGACCGCCTGTTGGAGCGCGACGCGGCGAAAACTCGAGGGGCGCGATGAGCTTTATCGAGATTCGCAACGTCGTGAAACGCTATGGTGCCTTGGAGGTGTTGCGCGGCATCAACCTGAGCGTGGAGGAGCATCAGGTCGTCTGCCTGATCGGCCCGAGCGGTTGCGGCAAGTCCACCCTGCTTCGCTGCATCAACGGCTTAGAGGAGATCACCGAGGGCGAGATTCGCATCAACGACGACCGCGTCTCCGGCGCGGGCGTAGACGTGAACCGGCTGCGCCGGGATGTCGGGATCGTGTTTCAGAGCTTCAATCTCTTCCCGCACATGACGGTGTTGGAAAACATCACGCTGGCCCCGCGCCAAGTCTTGAAACTTAGCAAATCAGAAGCCGAGGCTCGAGGGATGGAGCTGCTGGGACGGGTCAAGCTGTCACAGAAGGCGAAGAATTACCCGGATCAGCTCAGCGGTGGGCAGCAGCAGCGCGTGGCGATCGCGCGGGCGCTGTGCATGGAACCGATGGTGATGCTGCTGGACGAGATCACCAGCGCCCTCGATCCAGAGCTGGTTTCGGAGGTGCTGGATTTGGTCCGCGAGCTGGCCGGTGAGGGTATGACGATGCTCCTCGCCACGCACGAGATGGGCTTCGCCAAGGAGGTCAGCAGCAAAGTCTGCTTCCTGTTTGAGGGCGTGGTTCACGAGGAAGGATCGCCAGAGCGCATCTTTGGTGATCCGACCGAGGAACGCACGAGGGGTTTTTTAAAGAAGATCATCGAAGCTGGGCGGATGTAACCGGCAAAGAGGACGCTCGAGTCTCTATCTCTTCGGTGAACCTCAAGTCGGACAGCCTTGGTTGCTAGTCTTTTGAGAAAAACGGCAGTGACGAGACCGATGTTCGAGTGGCGCTAATGGCGGAACAGCAAACCCAACAATAAGAAGACCACGATCACGCCGCCGATAATGGCGAACAAGTACGGCAGGATGATCGAGTACGCCGCGAAGGTCAGCGCGATGAAATCCTTCCAGTCCGGTTTGATGTTCGGCACGTCGTCGCTCGTCTGGCGAATCGGTGCCCCGTCATCGGCGCGTTTCGCGCCGTCGTTGCGGTAGACACCGGGGGGCAGGTCGTTCTGGGGCACGGCTGAAGTGTACAGGAAGTCAAAGACAAGTCTGTGACCCCGTGCCAGCTAACCTTGAGACTCGAAAGTTTCAGCCCTAACCCGTGTTTCGCAATCCCGCCGCGATACCCTGAATGCTGAGCAGCAAGGCCCGTTCCAGGTGCGCCCGTTCGTTGGCGTCCGGTTCGCTCGAGCGGTAGCGTTTCAGCAGGGCCACCTGCACGATGTGGATCGGGTCCACGTAAGGGTTGCGAACCTCGATCGAGCGCCGCAAGCGCGGCTCGCCCGCCAGCAGGTCCGCCCCGGTCGCCAGGTTCACACCCGTCACGGCGCGGTTGTACTCGTCCAGCACGGCGTGGGTCAGCTCCTGATTGGGCGCGAGGCTGGCGTAGCGCACGAAGATACTCATATCGGTCTTCGCCAGACTCATCTGGGCGTTGTCCAAGAGGCTACGAAAAAAGCCCCACTCCTGGTACAACCGGGCGCTCAACCCTGGTTCTCGCGCCTCCAAAGCACTCAACCCTGCCCCTAAGCCGTACCAGCCGGGAATCGTGGCTCGAGACTGCGTCCAGCTCATCACCCAGGGAATCGCCCGGAGGTTGTCGAGCGTCGGCTTGCCGGGGCGACGCACCGGGCGCGAGGCGATTTTTAGATTGGCAATCTCGTTGATCGGCGTGACAGCTTCAAAGAATTCCAGGAACTCCGGGTGAAACACGAGTTCGCGGTACGCGTCCTTGGAGGCGGTCGCAGCCAGCGTCATAGCGGAGCGCCAGTCGGCGGGCACATCGTGGGCGGGCTGCGCGGCCGCGATCAGCAGCCCAAACAGGAGTTGCTCGAGGTTGCGCTTGGCCAGTTCCGGGTTGGCGTATTTGTCGGCCAGCGCCTCGCCCTGCTCGGTGATGCGTAAACCGCGCCCGATCGTGCCGGGTGGTTGCGCCAGGATGCCCCTGGCGGCGGGCCCACCGCCGCGCCCAATGCTGGTCCCGCGCCCGTGAAAGAAGCGGTACGGGACGTTGAACTCCGCGAACAGCGCCGCCAGTCGCTCCTGGGCTTCGTAGAGCGACCAGTTGGCGGCCAGAAACCCGGCGTCTTTGTTGGAGTCGCTGTACCCGACCATGACCTCTTGCACCCGACCGCCCAGGTTGGCGCGGTAGACGGGACTCTGTAACAGGGTGCGCATGACTTCCGGGCAGTGCGCCAGATCGTCCGGGGTTTCAAACAGCGGCGAAACATCAAGCGCTTGGAAGCCCGCCTCGCGGGCCACGACCAAAACCTCGAGAACATCGCTGGCGCGTTCCCCGTGCGAGATCACGTACCTCCCGAAGGCCCGAGGGTTGTGCTGGATCGCCTCGCGCATCACGCGAAGCGGCTCGAGAACGGCATACAGGGCATCGGAACCGCGTTCACCGACCGGCAGCAGCGGGCGTCTGGAACTCAGTTCATGCTCCAGTAACGCGACCCGCTTCTCTTCGGGGAGCGCTCCGTAATCTGTCTCCACATCACCGCGCCGTAAGAGTTCAGCTACCGCGATTTGCAAGTTGCCGCTGAACTCGCGCACGTCCAAGCTCACCAGGTGCGACCCGAAGGCGTGCGCCCGCGACAGCACAGGCTCCAAAAAGCGCTCGGCGGCTCTGACTTGACCGGCGGAGAGCAGCGCGGTTTTGACGCGTTCCAGGACCGCCACGGCGTCCACATCCTCAACTTCCAGCGCTCGGTACAGCGCCTCGAGTTCGGCCCGGAACGGCTCGGGAGCCTCGCTCTCCAAGGGTTCCATCTGAGTGACGCGCTCCACGTGTTCAGACAGCACGGCGTACAGGGCTTTCACGGCCGCCCGCAAGCCACCTCGAGCCGTCAGCGCGTGATACTCCAGGGTTTCCCGCGTCACCTCGGGCGTCACGAACGGATTGCCGTCGCGGTCACCGCCGATCCACGAGTAAAACCCGAGCGGGACGCGGCTCTCCACGGGCCGCTCGTCCGGGAACTCGAGTCGCAGCGCCTCACGCAGTTCGGTCTCGAGTTCGGGCAGCGCCTGCGCGATGCTCTCCAAGTAGTGCAAACCGTTGTGAACCTCGTCGCGCACGGTTGGGTTGCGGGCCTGCAACTCCAGCGTCCCCCAGAGGACTTCCACCCGAGCCGTGATCGCCTCGAGGGCCGCCGCCCGTTCGGTTTCGCTCTCCAATTTTGGCAGTTCGCGGCTGATCGCCTCCAAGTGCGCCCGCACGGTGCGGCGTCGCAACTCCGTCGGGTGGGCCGTGAAGGTCAACCCGAGTTCTAGTGTCCTCAGCAAAGCCTGAATCTCTGCCAACCCCAAGCCCTGATTTTTCAGCGTTCGCACCGCGTCGTGCAGGCTTTGCTTGCGCGGTTCGGTCGGCGCGCTGCGCGTGTCGCGCCAACGCACCCGGTGGCGTTCCTCGGCCAAATTCGTCAAGTGAAAGTAATGCGTGAAGGCGCGAATCAGACTCTCGGCATCCAGCACGCTCATGCCGCGCACCACCTCGTCCAGCCGGGTTCTGGCGTCGTCGTCGCCGCCGCGAATCCGCTTGGTGAGTTCCCGGACCTCTTCCTCCAAATTATAGAAGTCCGTCCCTGCCTGTTCGATCAGCACCGCCCCGAGGCTGCGCCCGAGCAAGTCAACATCTCGAGACAGCGGGTCTCGGGACAGGGAGTCTCTGACCAGGGAGTCACGGGTTTCGGATTCACTCAACATGCGTTTCCCCCTCGAACTGCCCGGCCGCGTCGCCCTCCTGGTAACGGTACCGGACGATGCGTTTGATTTTGTTATCGGTGATCTCGAGCGCTACGGCGTTCAAGACGCTGACGCCCTGCGCGACCTCAGTTTTCATCGGTAAACCTGTGCGTAACTTGTAAATGCTCCCCTCTAAGCTCATACCAATGCTGGAATGGAGCGGCCCAGTCATGCCGCTGTCGCTCTGAAAGGCGGTCCCGTTCGGCAAAATGCGCGTGTCGGCGGTTGCCACATGCGTGTGCGTGCCGATCAGTCCGGCGATCCGACCGTCGAAGTGATACGCCAGACAGACTTTTTCACTCGTCGCCTCAGCGTGAAAATCCACCAAGACTGCGCCCAGATCAGGGTTCTCGAGGGCGCTCTCTAAGGCGTCGTACGGGTTGTAATAGGCGGGGTTCATGAAGACGCGCCCCAATAAATTCACCAGCGTGACCCGTTCGCTGCCAACGGTGAACCTGCCCCAGCCGCGCCCCGGCGCTTCCGGGCTGAGGTTCAGCGGGCGAATGACTCTGGGGTCGTCCGCCAGGCCGTAAATCTCCTTGTTGTCCCAGGCGTGATTCCCCAAGGTCATCGCGTCCACCCCTGCCTCCAGAAGCGCGGTGAAGGATTCCTTGTTCAGCCCAAAGCCGCCCGCCGCGTTCTCAGCGTTGGCGACGACAAAATCGTATTGACCGCGAATCTTGGGCAAGTGCCCCGCCACGAGGCTGCGCCCTGGCTTGCCGAAAACATCACCGATGAAAAGAACCCGCACCGGGTGAGCCTAACAGGGCCTCGCGCCAAAGGGCGAGAACGAACGTTCAAACGAGGTGAGAGGCTCGAACCCCAACGATTCACTGGTTCGGGATGTTAGCTGATGATCCTCGAGGCTCGCATCGAAGTCGCAACGCTCGAATGACGTGACGGGCGGCTTCGGTGACTCGAGAACATTCAAGCCTGTTCATCCCTCTTTTCCACGGCTCGAGGTTCTTGATTGGATCAGGGCCTGACGACCTGAATTTCCAGCAGTTTGTCCCAGCGCTTCCCAGTCACGAAGATGCGTTTGGCGGCGGCATCGTAGGCGATTCCATTCAACACGGCGTCGCTGTCACCCAGCGACTTCTCGGGGCGCAACCCGGCGAAGTTGACCCAGGAGCTGATGTGACCCGTTTTCGGATCAATCCGCGCCACCAGATCGGTCATCCAGACGTTGGACCAGATCTCGCCACCGATAAGTTCCAACTCGTTCAGATTGGAAACTTCACTGTCGCCGTTCTTGACCGTGATGCTGCGCTCCGTAGCAAACGTGTTGGGGTTCAGCCAGCGGATCGTGCTGGTTCCGTCGCTAACAATCAGGCTCCGGCCATCAGTGGTCATGCCCCAGCCCTCTTTCATGCTCGCAGGGTATCTAAAGGTACTCAGATCCTTGAAGCTGGCGGCGTCGTGAACGAAGCCGTACCCTGCCTGCCAGGTGAGCTGATAGAGCTTGCCGCCGAGCGCCGTCAACCCTTCGGCGAAGACCTTCGCGTCCAAGACCTTCTGGCGCAGCAACTTCCCCTCGAGCGTGTGCTCCACCAGTCGGGATTCCCCGTACTGACCGCAGGACTCGTAGAACGCCTTGCCGTTCCACTGCAAGCCTTCGGTGTAACACTTGGTGTCGTGCGGATAGGTTTTCAGGACTTTATACCCAGAGAACGGGGCGCTCTGAGCGGTGCCGTTCGCCACGGAGAGCGCCGCCAGTGGCAGCGCCAGACAGGAAACTAACAGGATGGCTCGAGGGTTCATGGTTCAAGTTTACGGCGGGATAGGGTTGGAGAACATGATGGTTTCCCAGGGTGACGTTCAGATTGCTCGCCAGACGAGCGGGGTTCGTTGCGTTTCGACAAAACCCAATTCGTTGTACCCTGCAATCGTATCGTCGCGGTCGCCCCAGGACGATAGTGTGACATCGAAACCTGGCTCGAGATATTTCAAAGCTGCCGCGAGAACCGCTTGATAATTCTTTGGTGCGCGGTGACCGATCGCCAGTCCCGGTGCGTCAACCGAGGGCGAATTAATCCCGGCGCAGCCAATGTCCAATCCGGTCTCGCTCACCACGAAAAAGACATCTTGTGGCTCGAGAGTGGAAAGCATCGTCTGGACCAATTCTAAGCTTGCCAGACCGTGACCCCAGAGGTCGGCGTAACTGGCATCCAGGATGCGAGCGTAACGCGCCACGTCCAACGACTGGCTGTACGGCTCGAGTCTCCAGCCGTTCGGAAACGCCACCTCGTGCCGTGGTGTTGCGCCGGGTAAACGTAAGTCACAGGCGTAACCTTTGACTTCAAATCCAGTTTTTCGGGCGAACTCGAGGGCAGGCTCACGACCCGGCAGATACGCCATCAGCCCGGTAGCGCCGCGCTCCCCGGCACGTCTTTGGAGTTGCTCGAGCAATTCTTTACCGTGCCCTTTGCGGCGGTAGGCTGGGTCAATGCAAATCCAGCCGTCGTTTCTGTCGGAGCGATCACCACCGACCCAGGCGTACCCAATGATTTCGTTGTTACCTTCGAGGATAAAGCGGTCGCTTGCTGGGTCGTGATTGCGAAATGCTGTGGTTGTGATGGCGTAAGAACTCGCCTCTAACGACACATCCACCCGATCCACGACCTCGATCAAACGCTCGAGACCAGCGGCGTCAGAGGGTTGATAGGCTCGAATCTGAATGGAAGGATCTGACATGGGGCAAGCTAACCCGACCATCGGTTCAATTCATATGCGCCAGTTGATTTAGCCTGCCGACACACGCGCCAGCGATAGCCGCCTCGAGCGGATGAGTTTTTAGATATCGAAGCTCAGACGAAGCTGGCGGTTTCTACGTAATCGCGCAGCGCGGGCAAGTCAATTTCGTACTCGCCTCGAGTCCCCAGCACCAACCCCATGTCGCGCAGCTCGCCCAGCGCGTTCGTGACGGTGACTCGGGTGCTGCCAACGAAGGCAGCCAGTTCCTCGTGGGTCAGGTCCAGTTTCAGCTTTAATAAGCTGCTCCCGTTCTTCTCCCCAAATCGTTCGGCGAAGGACGCCAGCGCCCCGCCGACCCGAGCGGTCACGGGTGCGGTCGTCGCCTCGAGTTGCGCTTCCAACTCCTGGACTCGAGTCGCCAGAACGCGCGCCAGGGCCAGCGCCACGTTCGGTTGCTTCTGGGTCAGTTCCAGCATCTTGTCCAGGCACACGGGGCTGGCCACGACGGGTTCGGTCATGGCGACGGCATCGGTGCTGTGGCGCTCCTGGCCAGATAGGAAGGACTCGCCGAAAAAATCTCCGGGTCCGAGGATGCTGAGAATCCGTTCGCCGCCGTCCGGGGTTGGGGCGGTAATTTTAACTTTTCCCTCGTGGACGATGAACAGGTCGTCCGCCCGGTCCTGATAGCGGTAGACCGCTTGACCCTTCTTGAATTTGCGTGGCGGACAGATTCGTTCCAGCGCGGTGCGCTCTTCTGGGTTGAGGAATTGTAAGAGCTGCTGGTTCTGAGCGATCACGGGCATGGAGGCATCATACGACCCGCGCCGGGGTGAAGAGTCAGTCAGCTCTCATTTTCGTCTCAGCCGAAACGCTTACCGAGCCAATCTCGAGGCGGCACTGACAGATTAGAATTCTGGTGTGATCCTTCCACGCATCGCTGAGCTGGCTCGAGGTCAAGCCCTGGACGGTTGGTTGCTGTACGAATTTCGCGGTTCCAACCCGTTGGCCGTGCAAATCCTGCAACTGCCGGACGCGATGCTCTCGCGGCGCTGGTTTCTATTCGTGCCTGCGATCGGGAAACCCAGCCTGATCCATCACCGAATCGAAGCGGGAAGCTGGAACAACCTGTTAACGGCTGAAAACCTGGAACGAATCGTGTACTCGAGCCACGAGGAGCTGGACGCGGCGCTCAAAAGAGTTCTAGTGGGTTCACGTAAGATCTGCATGGAGTACAGCCCTCGGGGAGCCGTGCCCTACGTCTCCAAAATAGATGCCGGTACGTTAGAGCGGGTTCGGGAATTCGGCGTGGAGGTCGTCTCGAGCGGCGATCTGTTGCAAGCTTTCCTGACCTGGAGTGCGCTGGATCTGGAGCTGCACCGAAAAGCCGTCACCGGCTGCGTCGCCGCGAAGGACGCCGGGTTCAGGTTTATTCACGACCGCCTGCGGGCAGGGGAGAGCGTCACCGAACTCGAGGTGCAGGCGGTTGTGGAACGCGTCATCGCCGAACACGGGCTGACCAACGATCACCCCGCGATTGTGGGTTTTGCCGGTCACGCGGGCGACCCGCACTACGCGCCGAACCCAGAAGGCAACCGCAGGCTGGAATTTGATACCTGCGTGCTGATTGACCTCTGGGGCGGCGTGCCAGGCCACCCGATGGCGGACATCACCTGGATGGGCTACGCGGGCGAACCGAGCGCCGAATTCTTGCGCGTCTGGGAAACGGTCTCCGCCGCTCGAGATGCCGCGATTGCCGTTTTGAGACCCGGTTTACCGGGCTGGGTGGCGGACAAAGCCGGGCGCGATCTGATAGACGCCGCCGGGTACGGGGCAGATTTCACGCACCGGATCGGGCACAGCCTCGGGACGGGGGTCACGCACGGGAACGGCGCGAACCTGGACAACTTGGAGACGCACGACACCCGCACCCTGGTTCCGATGACCGCCGTGACCGTGGAACCCGGCGTCTACTTGCCGCATCTCGGGGTGCGCTCCGAGGTGAACGTGCTGATCCTAGCCGATGGGATTGAGGTCACGACGCCCGTACAGGGGACGCCGTATGTTCTGGGACTCGAGACGATGCGCGGCGGTTAGAGGCCGCTCGAGCCGTGTTCGAGAACCGGACTCGAGCTTGTTGCTGTCCTCGAAAACGCCGATCACGCCCCAATCAACCCTGCTCGAGATTCTCGAAGCCGACCCGTTTTTAGCAGTACCACTCGAGCCAGATTTAGATATCGCGCCGCAACGTCCCGGCTCGCCACCAGGTGATGCCGTACAAGACTGTCCCCAGCAAAAAGACCGGTGCGTAACCCGCTGCGTCCGCCAGCCAACCGCCGATGACCGGCGCGAAGACTGCGACACCCACGACCGTATTGGCCGCCCCGATGTACCGGCCCCTCGAGCCGTCCGGCACGATGCTCAAGAGGTAATTGGCGTTTCCCAGGTTGAAGCCCGCCACGGCGATCTGTTGCAGGATGAAGACCAGCGCGAACCACGCGCCCGCGCCGTGCGGCATCAGGGCCGCCACGAGCGGCGCGGCCATGGCCACGCCCAAGGCAATGCGAATGATCCGTCTCGAGCCGTAAACCAGCGCCACTCTGGTCCAGACGAAGTTGCTGAGCGGCGCGATGATGCCGACCACGATTAAGAACGTGCCGATGCTGGCCTTGTCCACGCCGACGTTGCGAAGCGCGTGTGCGGTGAAAAACGCGTCCCCGATGGTACTGGCGGCGTAGAGGACGCGGTAGACCACGAAACGGCGAAACTCTGGGTTTTCGGTCAGCGTGCGTGGCAGGGCGCGTAGCTCGAGGACAATATTGCCCCTGGGTTTGGGTGGGTCTTGCGGTTCCTCGGTGAAGCCGAAGACGCGATACCCGATGGAGTAGAAAATCCCGCCGAGCGCGAAGATCAGAGCGTAATCGAACGGAAAGCTTAGCGGTGAGGCCAGCAGCGCCCTGACTGTGAACCCTGCCGCCAAGGTCAGCAGGCCGCCGTACAGGTTGCGGGTTCCGAAAAAGCCAGCTCGCCGCTCTGGGGGGATCGTTTTGGAGACCGTTTCCATCCACGGCAAACCGGACACGCCGCTGGCGACAGAGTTGGTCATCAACCCGATTAAAAAGGCAATCAGTAAGAGCTGCGGTTGACCGGCGAACAGTAGGCAGGACAAGACGATCAGACCGTACGCGCTCGAGCGGATCAGATTCACGGCGCGGTAAACGATCACCTTTTGGCGGATATGCTGGATGCTGGCGGCCACGGCGACCTGCGGCAGCAACCAACCGCCGACGGTGATCGCGGGCAGCAGCGCAATCACCGTGTTCGGTGCCCCGAGGGCGGCCGCGAAGCTACTCAGCACCAGTCCGGCGTTTAGGAAGCCGTCCCCGGCAGAGACGAACCAGCCGTTCAGCACGCCGAAGCTGTAATTGCGCGTCCAGCCGAACCGACGTTCAAAATACGCCATCAGCGGCTCGGCGAAAGCGGGTGGGTGCGGGGATTCCACGTAATTGGCGGCGTCGGTTTTGACGCTGGCGCTGGCTTCGCTCACAACGTCTATAGTGTACGCTCGCCTTCCTGAAAGCTCGGCTCGGGTTACACTTCAGTTCATGGAACGACCCACGGAAGTCCAACTTGAACTCGAGACTGGAGTCACTCAGGCGCGACTGGCGGAAATCGCCGAGGTCAGCCCCAGCACCCTGCGCGGCTACGAGAAGGAAGGCTTGATCTCGCTCCTATCCAACGACGGCAAGAAGCTGTACGGACCAGCTTCGCTGACCGACCTAATGCGCGTCAAGACGTTGAAGGCGGAGGGTTTGAAACTCGAGGAGATTCGGGCGCGCCTTCGACCCGCTCCCAAATCCGAGGCAGAACTTCTAGCGGAGTTAGAGTCGGCCCGGTTGAGCCTGGAGGAGGCGCGCAGCAAACTGGCGGCCGTGGCGACCCAGGTCGGCGAGCGGGTCGTGACGTACCGCAACGAGCTGCGACTCTCCAAAGAAGAGCTGGAGGCGGTGGAACAGTTGCGGCAGCGGAACGTGCGCCGCGCCCTTCAGGTGGAACGTAAAGCCAGAGCCGTGAAAACCCAGTTGCAGTACCGGAGCGCCAAACCGCACATCGTGCGTGTGGACCTGCCGCAAGCCCCGAAGCGCAAGCGTCGTTAAAGCAGTCCCACAAAAGCCCATGAGTCTGTGCACGCTCGAGATTTATAGCTGTCCGTTCACGACCTCGAGGGGGCTGGGGCATATACCGCCCCCTAGGTCTCGAGTTGGTGTTCAGGGTCGCAGGACGGCATGTTCTCTTCAAAGCCAGAAACGCGACGCGGTTGCGCTTCAATCCCACGGCCAGCCTGGCGGTCAGGTCTGCTTTGCGGTGGCATCGCGCTTTGACAGGGCGACTCGAGCCGCCAGGCGTCGCCGTGCAGCGATTCTCGAGATCGCGGGGGTAGCTCCCGTGATCCAGATGGGGAACCTATCGGAGCTTGCTCCACCGGGAATCTGGGAACTCGAGCGTTAAAAAGGGAGGTGGGAGTTCAACGGTTGCGACACCCCACTCCTCGAACCCGTTCGCTTTAACCCCGGCGACGCTCGAGCATGGCGATTTGAATCAGCGCCAGCGCGACCAAGCGCTCGTCAATGTCGGTATCGTCGTTTGGAGCCAGACTTTCCAGCGTAAAACGTCGTCCGGTGAAGCTGCGCTGCTTTTTGATGCGGTAGCGCTTGACGCCCTTTTCGTCGGTCATGGTGTAGGTCGGGTTGATAAAGTAAGCGATCAGAAACCCGACCAATTCAATACTCTCCGCGATGGCGTCCAGCACGGTGATCCATGGGTTGTCCTCGCGGAAGTTGAAGGCCAACTTGTCATTGGCGTCAGTGACCTCGTAGCGGGCGGCCCAGAGGCTGCGGAACCCTTGGGCTTTGACGTTACCGATCCGGGCGTTGTCGGTCAGCCGAGTGATGTGATGAACGGCTCGGAAGCCAATCACCCGATCCGCGATCATGCTGTAGATCGGCACGGTTTTGGCCTCGTCGGCGAAAACGGTCGTGGCTTCGCGCAAGGTCAAGAGTTTTTGCTTGACTTGCAATAGGACCGCATTGTTGGCATCCCGGACCTGAACTTCGGGTGAGAGCGCGATCAACTTGAAGGTCAGCGTCAAGGGATATTGTATCGGCATACACAGTTAGTTTAACACGCTTGTCTCCCAGCGCAGTTTCTCATCTAGCCGATATGGTAATTGGTCACACGATTTTTGTAAGCTGAACGCTGATGATTCCAATTGGGAGATGGTTCACGCAGGTATCGGCAGGCACGATTCTGGTTCTCGCGGGTGTGGCGGCGGCACAAACGGGCGGGGCATTGCCACTGGCGAACGTTGGCAATCAAATCAGTTGGGCGACCCAGGGTGAGGAGATGCGCGTCGTCGTCCCGGCTGGTTCTGACGCGCCGCTGCAACTCGAGGTCTACAGCCCAGGCTTGAACCTGAACGATTACGTGAACGGTCGTGCCACCACGGGCTACTACGGTGACGAGATCTACGGTCGTAACCTGCCGTTCTCCACGGTTTTCACGCTGACCAATCAAACCGGTGCGAAACTCCTTGAGCGGCGGTACGACACTACCCAACGCCACGCCTGGGAGCGCCTGTTAAACGCTAAGTTGGCCCCTGGGATTTACACCTTGAAGGCCGTCTCGAGCGGCAACGGCAAGAACGCCTTCGCGGTGCGCGCCAACGCGCCGTATCTGGTGCAGGCGGCCCAGTTCACGGTCAACGCCCGTGGCACACCAAATACAGACTTGTTGGCGGCTAAGGTCGCGGTTCCCAGGGAACTGGTCGGCAAGAAACTGAGCCTCACCAATTACGATGCCGATGGCAGCAACGAGCTGGAGCTGTACGCGATCTCGCCGGACGGGACGCGTCGGCGGCTAACCAGTTCCGAGAACAACCAGTCCTTCACCGATTCTTTCGACATCACCGAAGCCCTGGTCGGTGATTGGACGATTCTGGCGCGCATCGTGCCAACCACGAAGCAGTACAGCAACGCCTTCAACCTGAGGCTGCGAAGCGGTCAGACGCCCGTCTACGCCAACCTGCCAGCCTTCGCCACGCCCGCCGGAGTCACGCTGCTCGAGCCGCCGACCGTGGAGGTCGTGGACACGCAAGGCCGCCCGATTCCAGGGGCGGGGTACACAATCACCGGTGACGACGAGTACACCGCCGCCCCGACCCTGCCCGCCGGGTACCAACCCGTCAGCGCGGTGATCGTCGAGGGTCAGGGAACCGTCGTCAACCCGAGCCAGGCACGGATTCAGCCCGGTCCGGGCAAGGTGCGCTTCGTGGCCCGCCAGATTCAGGGCGGTTTGGAAGTCACGACGGTCGCGCTGATCGGGAATACCCGCGTGCCACTGACCGGGATTCCGTTCACGGCGGCTGGACAGACGCTGAAATCCCCGGCCACGATTCCGCTCTCGCCCGGCGATTACCCGGTGCGGGCCACACCGCTGCCCGGCAGCACGGTGGACGGCGGGGCGACCGGTAAGGTCGTGGATAACCAGACCGCCAAGGTGGTCTTGGAGTATCGGATCAGCGTTAACCTGAAACTCGAGGTGGCTCCGAACGTCGTGGCCACCTGCGCTCAGACGCTCCTGACGGCGACCGCCAGCACCGAGTTCCCCTATCCCGTCCCAGTGAAGTTGAAACTCGTCCTGCCAAAGGGCATCACCAGTCAGGCAACGCTGGAAGAGTCGGTTGAAATGAGCGCCGCCAAGCCCGCCTCCTTGTCTGCCCCGGCTCGAGTCTGCGAGAGCGGCACGGTCCGCGCCACGCTCGATCCGTCGGGTCTGGTCACCGAGGGTTCGATTCGCGTGCTGCCCCCGGCGGGCGTAACCGTTTCCAGAGTCTCGGACTCGCAAAAGGGTGGCGTCCGGGTCGTCAAGAGCTATCAGCAGGACAATTTGGGATACGTCGTGACGCTCAGCATCACGGTGGAACGCACAGTGGAAAACATGCGGGTGATTGACGGGTTGCCGGGCGGTGGCAGTAGCCCGGCGGTGCGCCGACCGAATCAGTCGGTGACGGGCTTGATTAACAATCAGCCGGTGGCCGTCAACTGGCGTTTGGACGGGAACACCTTTAACCTGGGGCGACTGGTTCCAGGGATTTACACCGTTCAGTACGGCCTGTTCACCGACTTACCGGCGGATGGCGTGATCACCATCCCGGAAGTTCTCTGGGACGAGATCACGCGCTGAACCCAACCTGTGTCACCTCGAGCCAAAGTTGCTGAGGTTATTTGTTTTCGGGAGCCTTGAACTGCGCGTAGCCGCCCGAATCGGTGAAGGCCTTCTCCAATTCGTCCACGTCACGCGTCGGGCTGCTGAGGCTGTTGCCGGGCAGGGTTCCCGCGTAAACCTCGAGTGCGTCAGGATACCCGTCGCCGTCGCTGTCGAGCTTCTTGACCAGCACCTTGTATAGGGCGTTCTTGATCCGCTGATCGGAGGGCAACGAGGTGCTTTCGCGGCGGAAGGTCTCGCGCAGGTTCAGGCCGAACGGGTTCCACGGCGCGGCCCCGGTGCTGTTGATGTGACAGTACGTGCAGGCCACGACTCGAGTACCATCCTCGCGGTCAGGCTCGAGCTTGTACTGCGCCACGGCCGCCAGTCGGTACGTGTTCTTGGCGCTGCCCGCTCCGGCCAGCAGAACCGCCGCACCGAGGACGACCCCTATTGAGGCTTGTTTGAAGGTGATGCTCATGCCTTCAAGGTACATCATCGCGGCGTAGCGAAGCGGTCAACGGCAACGCTCAACTCTTGAGTCAGCCTTTACTGATGCCAGAAACGGGTGTGTTTGGGTTTATGGAAAGAGTGCCTTGATTGGGTAGCCGGAGACGCTGACGAACAGGTCCTTGATCGCGTACTGAACCGTGCTGTTCGGCGTGGCGCTGGCTTGAATGCGAACCCCGTACCTGAACTTGCCGCTCTCGATAGCCTTGAACGCCTGTTGCTGCGCCGGGTCGCTCGAGCTGGCGCTGAGATTGGCTTCGGCGGCGAAGCTCGCGCCGCTGGTGGTGCTGGTCAGCACCTTGTACTGAGCTGTGTAAATATCAGTTGCGTTGTCCGGGGCGATATAGAGGTCCAGGGTTCCGGTGGCGCTCGTGCTGAGCGTCAAGCTGGCTTTGAACTTTACGGCCGTCAGAAAGCTCAGCGCGGGCAGGCTGAGCTGACCGCCGTTCGCGTCGTTGCAGTTCGTGGCGTCGCCGTCGTCATCCGGCAGTCGGCAGTCGAGAGTCCCCAGTCCTGAAACCGGGAAGCTACCGCTGCGGCTCGAGGCGGGCACGAAACTGGCCCCGTCCAGATTAAACGTCAGCAGGCTCTTCGTGCTGCAAGCACCGAGCGCCACGGCAGCGAGGGTCAAGAAGAAGATTTTGTTCATAGTTAACCCCCTTAAAAGCCGAAGCGAACAGCCAGCGCAACGCCGAAATCGGTGTAGTTGTAAAACGGAGCCTGATGCGTGGTCAGCGCCAGATCCAGCCCAAACCCAGTGGTTAGGTCGAAGCCTGCCCCGAGTCCAACCCGCAGACCGTTGTCAAACCCCAACCCGGCTCGAGCGATGAACGGCCCCCACTGACCCTCTGCCCCTAGGTGCAGGGCCAGCACACCGCGCCCGAACTGGGCGTCAGCCAGGGCCAGCACCCGAAAGCCACCGTCCAGGCTGAAGGTGCCTGCCACGTTCAGCGTCACCAGTGGGTTGAAGGCGGCCGCCGAACGCGTCGCCGCAACCGGACTCGAGGTTCCAGATTGATCTATGACCTGCTCGGTTCCCTGCCACGAGTACAGGTCCAAGGCCCCGACGACGCCCAGCCCGACCGTCAGTTTTTGCAGGGTCGGTTCGCCCAGCGTGGCTCCGGGAATGTCAGCCGCGACGCCCAAGTCCAAATTCAACCCGAAGCCGAAACCGCCGTTTGTAGGGTCGGCCCGGAATAACCTCACCGAATAGCTCGGGGTGCTTTTCGTCAGCTCCCCGCTCGAGTCAGCTTTGACCGCGCCGCTGGCGGTCGCTTCAAAATAGGCCAGGCCGTAAAAACCGCCACCGCGCCCGCCCGCGTAGACCGTGGCTCCGGGAACGGTGATTGGGAAGGCGGTCGCCACGTCGAAGCTGATGCCGGTCGCCGCCTGCGCCTGTCCGACGACCGCCTGCGGGTAGTTCTTGTTCGGCGTCAAACGGCCACCATTGGCAATCAGGTCCGCCTGAAGCGTCGGATCAACCGCCAGGCTTGGACCGCTGACGTTGACGAACAGACCCAGACCAATGCTCACGGGGCCCACAGAGAACGGCACGCGGAACAGTGGCGTTGCCCCGACCGCCGAGGCGCTGCTGGCCGCGTTGACCGAGGCCCCCGACGAGAAGCTGTACGCCAGTGGCACGCCGTTCTCATCGGTCAGTGAAACTCCGGTGGAGGAGATGTTGACATTGATCTCCCTCGGGGCGGGAACCGGATTCAGAATCAAGGTATTCAGATGGGTTGCCTGATCGAAGGCGGCCAGCACGTTGAATTCCGGCGAGTTCGGATTGCTAGGGTCGCTGTACCGCTTTGGGTTCGTGGCAAAATCCAGCAGGTTCAGTTGCGGGTTGACGAAGAAATTCAGCAAGCCTAACGGCAGGACCAGCCCACCGCCGCGCCCATCGCCCGGATAGGCGGCGAAGGCCGGATTGAAGGCCGCCAGATTGGACCCCGGAACCAGGGCCCCACCCATCCCGAGGCTGCGAACATCTTGCGCCTGCGCCGCCGCCGCAAGCAGTACGCTCGCGCCGATCACGGTCAAAAATCGTTTCATGTCCCCCCTTGTTACCCCTGGCGTCTCGAGACCAGGGTACCGATGAACGCCTTTACATAGAGTTCTCTCGTAAGACTATTTTCTCGTAGCGTTTCGTCCGAGCGCATCATACGAGGGCGACCAGGCTGATTCATGTGTAAATCACCTTTCAGGCTCATGACGGTCCTGATTCTCAGAGTACGATCCGCCCATCCTCGAGCCGCAAGATATCGTCGGCCCGGCCCGCCAGCGCCTCGTCGTGGGTGACGACGACCACGGCGGCGTTCTCCGAGTGCGCCAGATCCACTAGCATCATGAACACCCGTTCGGCGTTGTGGCGGTCCAAGCTCCCCGTGGGTTCGTCCGCCAGCACCAGACTCGGTTTTGTGCAGAGCGCCCGCGCCAGCGCGACGCGTTGCCGCTCGCCGCCAGAGAGGGCGCGCGGGTAAAATGTAGCGCGATTCCCCAGGCCGACCCGTTCCAGCAGGGCCACCGCTCGAGCCTGGTCGGGTTGACCGACGATCATGCCGGGTAGCATCACGTTCTGCAAGGTCGTTAGGTCTTCCAGGAGGTAGTGATGCTGAAAGATCAGTCCGACCTGACGCGCCCGCCGGGCCGCCAGCGCCTCTTGCGACAGCCCATTCAGCGATGTGCCCGCCCAGACGACCTCGCCACCGCTCGGACGCTCCAAGGCCCCTAGCAGGTGCAGCAGAGTACTCTTGCCACTGCCGCTCGGGCCGAGTACCGCCAGCACCCGCCCAGCTTGCAAACTGAAGGAAACGCCGCGCAAAATTTCGACGTTCCCAACCGCGCTCGGGTACGACTGGCGCAAGTCCCTGACCTCGAGAGCAGTCGCAGCGGCTAGGCTCGAGTTCATCGCGGGGCAGCCTATCACGGGGATTCTCGGCTTGAGCCTGGTAACTTTGGTTTGAGTTGCGGGGCTGTTTGAAGTGTTAAAATTGACGAATGGTCAAGGATTTCGTCAGAAACGCACTCTCGAAGTCCCCGCTGTTCGCCAAGTCCTTGGACGCCGCCGTTCAGATGGCGATGGAGGCCGCGACGGTCAGAACCTACGCGGCCGACAGCGAAATCTTCCGCGAGGACGACCCCGGTGAGGCTGTCTATCTCATCACTGAGGGTCGCGTCAAGGTCTCGAGGGCCAACCTGGAAGGGCGCGAGCGCATCTTCACGATTCTGACACCCCCGGAAGTTCTGGGGGAGATGGCCGTCATCAACGGTTCACCGCGCACCGCGACCGCCTACTGCTTGGACAACGTGACGACGGTCGTGATGTACCGCGAGGACTTGCGGGCGATCATGGAACGCCACCCGGTCGTCCTGTGGAATATGGCGAGCGTCCTCGCCCGGCGGTTGGGGGAAATGAACCGCGAGGTCGAGATGCTTTCGTTCTCGAGCACCCAGGCTTGCGTGGCATATGCGCTGCAAAGCCTGCACCTACGCGGCGCGTTCAAGGCGGGCAAGGACGGTCTGCCGACCTTGGAGTTCACCCATCAGGACCTGGCCAACCGGACCGGGAACAGCCGGGAAACGATTACTCGGGTGTTGAAGGACTTGGAGCGCGACGGCATCATCAAGACTCGCCCCGGCATGATTTCCCTGCTCAACCCGAGCGCACTGGAAGCCGTTATTTACGGATTGCGCGAACAGGACGATTGATTCATTAGACCCTCTGCAAAACCTGGTGTGAAAGACCGGCCGAGATCTCGAGCATCGTCACAACGAACGCTTGGACCGTAGGCTGCTCAAGCTATTCGGTGGAGACTCGTCTCCACCGAATAGCTTGAGATGATGGCTTCGACGTTCGTAAGAAGGCTATGTTCGCAAGAAGGCTATGCACCCGAACTAGAGTTCGCCTTGGCTGAGCTACTGCGGTTCAGGGCTGCGACACGGCGGGCGGTTCGTACCCGATTTTGTCCCACATGGCGCAGGCGTTCGGCGTCATCGGCGTCATGCGTGTCGTCTTAGCGAACTCGAGCGTCCCCTCGCTCGGGGTCTGGTACTTCGCCCAAGCTGGGCCGCTCTTGGCTTCCGGGCGCTGCTGGCGCACGAACGCGCCCCAGTAGCTCGCCATGCGCTGCCCCATCGTGCGGTCGTCCTGACTGAGGGCCTTGGAAGTCCCGAGGTTATTGAAGGTAAAGGGCAATTCGTCGCTGTGGCAGGCCTTGTTCAAGCAATCCGGCAGGTTGGGCCAGAGTGTTACGGCTTTGGAGCTGTACTTATACTGGTAAGCGTAAACCCCGAGCTTCGTTTGCAGCGCGAGCTTCCGGTTGGCGCACAGGAAAAAGTAATCGGTGGCGATTCGCGCCATCTGCTTGCGATTATCTGCCCCGAGCGACGGGTACGCTTGCATCACGGTTTCAAGGGCCGGACCGGCGAAGATCTTGGCCAGCGCCACGCGGTACATTAAATCCGAGATCGGACCCGTTCCCGCCAGTGCCACAAACAGGTCGCCCTCGTTGGCGTTCACGCCCATTAACATCGGCTTGGACAGCGTGGCGCTCGAGGCAGCCGCGCTCATCGGGGCGGTCGTGATCGTCTCGCCGTCAACCACCGGGGCCCACTGGATTACAGCCGATAGCCCGAACTCGAGCATTGGGACGTTCAGCATTGGGTCCTGTTGGGCTTTCAGGATTTTCTGCACCGGCTGATCCTGGAGGCATTTCTGCGGTGTCAAGCTGTAAAAGCAACCGGCCGTCAATAAGAAATACTCGGCCGTGCGTTTGGCCTGCTCCAAGCTCTTGTATGGCAGGCCCATCGGGTTGCTCTGCATAACCGTAGCGCTGAACAGGTTCTGGCTGCGCGGGGCGCTCAAGAGGTGTAACCCGACCGACATAGCTCCCGCGCTTTCGCCGGAGAGCGTGACCTTCGCGGCGTCTCCACCGAAGGCGGCAATGTTATCCCGCACCCATTCCAATGCCAGTTGCTGATCCTGGAAGCCGTAATTTCCCTTCAAGCCGTTGACGCCCGCCAGGAACCCCAGAGCACCTAGTCGGTAGTTCAAGGTCACCACCACAATGCGCTGACTCGTAGCCAGAGCCGCACCGTCGTAGAGCGCCTGATTCGTCTGGCTGGGTAGGGGATCGCCGCTCGAGCCGGTGACGAAGGCTCCGCCGTGGATGAAGACCAGCACCGGAAGGCGATTGGAAAGCCCGGACTTCGGTGTCCAGACGTTCAGTGACAGGCAGTCTTCCGATTGAGGCAGGCGTTGCGTGCCGTTCTGCGGGCAGGCGTTGCCGAACTTCGTGGCCATCAGCGTGTTGGTCCAAGCTGCCCTGGGGACGGGTGGTTTCCAGCGGTTCGCACCCGCCGTGGACGCGCCGTAGGGAATGCCCAAAAAGGCCTCGAAACCGGAACCCTTGAGACCGCAGACGCTGCCCGTCTTGGTGTTGACCAGCGGTGTCGCGCACGAACTGCGCTGCCCGAGAACTGATGAACTGATACCGATCGCGCCGCTCGCCAGTCCGAAGACCACGCTCAGCACCGCCCAAGTTTTCAATGAAGACCACATGAGCGAAGCGTACGGACGCCAAGCCGGGACCGGGCTGTCGCAAAGCTGAGCGCCGCTTGAACGATTTCGCACATTCTCGTGACAGCGTTTACAAAGACCCGGCTGGTTTGTTCAGTGACTCATCACGTCTCGAGGTTAGCTTTGAGCAACGTACCCGGAAGAAATTTAAGGCTTCAGACCATCCCTGCCGTAGCCAAACTTGTCCCAGAAGGCGCACCGATTCGCGTCCGTCGGAACAGCTTTTGGTTCTGGGGAGATTTGCAAGGTTGTCTCAGCTTGAGCGGTGAACGGCTTCCAGTCGGGGTTTAACGGTTGCTGACCGCGAACGAAGGCTCCCCAGTCATCGGTCATCCCCTTCCCGACTGTGCGATCGTCCGCCGATACCCCACTCGAGGTTCCCAGCGCGTTGAAGGCGAACGGTAACTCGTCACCGTGACAGGCTTTGCCGACGCAAGCCGCCAGCTTCGAGGTGACAGATAGCGCCTTCGAGATATGAATGTACTGGTAATTGTAGACCGGAGCCTTGGCGCTGAGCGCCACGAAACGGTTTGGGCAGTAGAAGAAATAATCGGTGGCGATCCGCGCGATTTGCGGGGTGTTGTCGCCATCCACCGCCGGGTACTGCGCAATTACCGAGTCCAGCTTCTCCAAGCTGAACAGTTTTCCTAGAGTTGCGCGGTAAATGAGACGCGGAACCTTGGCGGCCCCAGCGAACAACTCGCCCTCGTTGGTGTTCGTGCCAACGATAATGGGCTTTTCCAGACCGCCCGCCGCGACCCCGGTCAGTGGCGCTCGAGTCACGACGGTGCCGTCCACGACGGGTGACCAGGTGATGAGCGAGTACAGTCCGAACTCGAGGACGGCCAGATTGATGATCGGACTGGCTTGGGCCTTCAAGAGCGTTTCGACCGGTTTGCTTCGCATGCACTCGAGCGGCTTCAAGCTGTAATGGCAGCCCGCCGCGAGCGTGTAGTACTCGCCGGTGCGTTTGGCTTCGCTGAGATTGCGAACGGGTAACCCGATCGGGTTGCTTTGCATAATCGCAGACCGAAAGAGCGGCTGGCTGCGCGGTGCGCTCAGCAGGTGAAAACCAACCGCCGAGGCTCCGGCGCTCTCGCCGGAGAGCGTCACCCTGGTCGGATCACCACCGAAAGCGTTGATGTTATCCCGCACCCATTCCAATGCCAGTTGCTGATCCTGGAAACCGTAATTTCCTTGCAAACCCAACGCGCCCGCCAAAAACCCGAGCGCACCGAGGCGGTAGTTGAATGTCACGACCACGATGTTCTGGCTTTTGGCCAGGTAGGAACCATCGTAAATCGCCTGACTCTGATCGCTCGGCAGCACGTCGCCGCCGCTCGAGCCAATCACGAACGCACCGCCGTGGATGAAAGCCAACACCGGCAGCCGGGCGCTCGGTTTCGTGTCGGGCGTCCAGACGTTGATTGTCAGACAATCCTCGGCTTGCGGCAAAAAACGCTGTCCATTCTGCGGGCATTCGACGCCGAAGGAAGTGGCTTTGTACACGTCGCTCCAGGTCGCCTTTGGAACTGGCGGTGTCCAGCGCTTCGCGCCAGCCGTAGATTCCGCGTACGGAATGCCTAAAAAGGCTTGCGTTCCCCCACGGTTCACGCCGCAAACCTGGCCGCTCCGCGTCACGATCTCAGCGGTTTCGCAACCGCTCGCCCCTACCTTGAAGCTCGAGGCCAGTGAGACGGCTGTGAATGACACCGCTGTCAGTGATACCAGAATTGCGCCAACCATCAACTCAATCGAGATCGGTTTTCTCATATGCCAATAGGCTATCCAGATTGTAAGTATAAATTTTGCTCGAACACACGTTTCAGAGACTGAACGAAAATTGAGCTGGTTTACCTTGAACGCCACTCCTTTGAGCGTTGCCGGATTGAACCTCAAACGGACGGAGTGCCAATTTCCTCGCGCCGCCCGGCAAGCCATCCCGTAGAATGAGGTCAATGAAGCTCGCGGTGATCGGGGTTGGCAAGATGGGCGAGGCGATTCTCGAGGGGATGCTGAACGCGTCCCTGCTGGAGAAGTCTGAAATCGGTGTTATCGGCGGTAACTCCAAACGCGCCGCCGAGGTCGCCGAGCAGCACGGCGTCTCATTGATGAGCCGTGAGGATGTTCACGTGGCCGAGCGCGTGCTGATCTGCGTGCAACCCAAAGTCCTACCGGAAATCGCGGACTGGGCGGGTCATGCGGACGCCGGGTTCATCAGCATCATGGCGGGCGTCAACTTGGGAACCCTGGCGCGACGCTTAGGCTCGAGACGCGTTGTGCGGGCCATGCCAAATCTGGCCGCGACGATTCACAAGAGCGCTACGGCGGTCGTGTCCCTGCCCGAAGCCGAGGAGCAGGGCGATATGGGCTTCGCTAGAGCGCTGTTCGCGTCGGTTGGTGATGTCTACGAAATCGCCGAGCCGCTATTCAACACCTTCACCGGCATGGTCGGGAGCGGCCCTGCCTACGCCGCGATCTTCGCCGAGGCGCTGGCGGACGGCGGCGTGCGGATGGGGCTGAACCGCAAGTTGGCCATCGAGCTGGCGGGCAAGCTGCTGATCAGTACTGGAGAATTACTGCTGCGCCGGGTTCACCCGAGTATCCTGAAGGATGAAGTCGCCTCGCCGGGCGGAACCACCGTGGCGGGCATCGCCGAAATCGAGCGCTACACCTTTCGCGCCGCTGTGATCGAAGCCGTTAAAGCTGCTACGCTGCGCGGCGCGGAACTGGGAGAAGACAAGTGAAACGAATCCTCAGCCTGATCCTCTTACTCTGCTTCGCCGCCGCCTTCACCTCGAGCGCACAGAACAGCTATTACCCGTCCAAGGTGGGCCTGAAATGGACGTACTCCTCCGGTGAAACCCAGTCGTACTCACGGGAGGACACGATGTTCAACACACGTGTTCTGGTCTTGGAGCACGTTGTGGCGGGCAAGGTCGTCAGCGAGGATTACCTGAAATCCGACGCGGACGGCGTGGTCCTGATCGGCACGAAACAGGGCAATCAGGTCTTTCAGTACCAGCCCGCTGTGATGATCTATCCGAAAGCGCCGCTCAAAGTCGGGTCCACTTGGACGACCAGCTCCGGGACCGGTCCCGGCAAGTTCACGCTGAATTACAGCGTCACCGGCACGGCGGGCGTCAAGGTCAAGGCGGGCCGGTTCAACGCCTTCATCATCAATTCGCAAGCCGTCAGCGCCGCCGGAACAAGCAGCAACGACCTGTACTTCGTGCCGAGCATTGGCACGGTCAAATACGTGTATCAGGACGGAACCGTTGTGACGCTCGAGAGTCGTTAACTCTAAGGGTTGAGAACCGCTTCGATTATGCGATTCAGGCTGTCACCGGTTTCACGCTTCAGGAAATCCAGCAACTTCTGTCCGTGCTGGGCGTAGAGTTCCCGAGCGCTAAGAATGAGGTCGCTATCGTCCTCGGGCACGTGCCCCGGCCGGTTCGGGTACCGGTAGATCTCGAGTTGCCCTATAGTCTCCAATCCCAGCAGGTGTGCCGCCGCGTCCGGCACGACGGTTTCGCGCAACGGCTCGAGGGTGATCTCGGACACGACCTCCTCGCGGAAGCTCGTGCGGCCCGCTTGAAAACTCGAGCCAGGGAGGACATAGATAGAACCGCTCGCGCCCGACTTAGCGCGCCCGAAGGCTCCGGCGAAGCGTTCCACGATATACGGACGATCCCCGACAAAGCCGCTACCGAGGATGAAATCGTGATGATGCCCTAGAAACATCGCGGCGGTGGATGGATCTCGGGCCGCATAAATCCAGGCTTGCCCGTGCGTGCTGATCCGAGGTTCGATGCGTTTTAACCCGGAGATTCTGGAGGCGTGGTAAACCTCGAGGAGTGCCCTGTCCATGGTGTTCAGTGTATTGGGGAACTGAACACTATGTATTCCAACTTGTTCGACTTTATCGTCTAGTACAGCGAATTCAAGTCACAACCTGCGAAGTAGCGCCCAAGCCCGTGAGGTGCTGCGGTCAGGGCAAGAAAGGGTCGCCGCTAAAGCGGTGGGGATCGTGCGACGCGTGAATGACAAGCCACCGTCGCAAGACCCGACCGTCAGCTTCACTGTCACCTCCCTTGCGAAGCAAAGGAGGACCACGCTCGAGTCTCGAGATTTATTGTTGGCTGCAAGCGAGAACGAATTTGTTGGCGTGTATGACTGAACATGCGCCTCGCTCGTTGCTGCGCATCCGTTGACCTCGAGCTGGCAACCGATTGCGTCTCCGAAGCTGTTAAACGCCCCGCGAGGCGATCTCCTGAAGCCCGTCTAGCAGCGTCACGGCAATCTCGCGGTGGTCCGGCCCTTGGAACTGATTCCCCTCGAGCAATTCCCGAAGTTCAACTTGCAAGACCTCGCGCTCCGAGTCGTGCAACGCCTCTAAAGTGGCGCGGCGCACATCCCACGGCGGATCGGTCAGGAACAGGTCGCGCGCGTCGCTCTCAAACTGAATTCGTTCGTCGCTCGAGACCGCGAGTCGCCCCAGCAGCGTGACGGCCGCCAAGCGGTTCGCGGAGTACGCCTGACGATCGTACACCAGCGACCACAGCCCGCCTCGGAAGCGGTCCAGGTCGCTCGGCCGGGCCAGAATCGCCGGGAGAATGTCCGGGTTCACGTCTTGCAGGATTTTCAGGAAATCGTCGTAGCAATACAGGTCCCGCAGAATCGCTGGTCGCTCAAAGATGCCTGAGACGCGTGACAGCAGGTTTTGAACGTCGCCGAAGTAATGCCGCGCCGCCCCCAACGAAAAGCCCAGCGTCGGTTCGTCAGAGCGCGTGTAAAAATACCAGCCGTTCAGCGCCGCCCAAACCCGTTCACGCGCCTGCCTCGGGAAGTCGCCCTCCAAGACGCCCCACAGAAAGCGATGCAGCCCCGGATTGCCCCGCGCTTCGAGTTGCGTCTGCGCGAACGAGCACAGCTCCTGCCGACCGTACTCGTCGGCAGCACCAAACGCCTCTGGCACGAAGCTGTCAGCCACGCGCTCGCCTGAGGCGATCTCTGAGAGGGCGCTCAAGAGGTACAAGTTGAACGCCCCGGTCTCCAGGAGTCGCAAGCAAATCCGCTCGAGTTCACGCGGCGCGAGGCGCTCGTTTCGCAGTACCGCGTCCGCCAGCGAGCCATCCGCTTCGATCAGTCGCAGAGCGTCCTCCGGGCGATTCTCCAACGCCAGCAGTTGCGCTGCGCTCCGCTGTAACGACGACTGCCGATTCCCCTCGAGCAGCTTTACGAGTTCGTCGTGCAAGGCGGGCACGGCTCCGACGCCGTAACGCAGTTTATCCATGACGCGTTCCTGCTGGTGCGGCTCGAGGTCGGCGAAGACTGATACCAGCGGCTGCGCCTGACCCAGTTTCGCCAGCGCTAAGCTTGCCACGTAGCGCCGCTCCGGGACGCGCAAGGCAGGCAATAGGCTCTCCACATGACCCAGCGCCAACGCCGCCCCGAACGCCAGATCGGGGTTCTCCGATCCGAGCAACGGCAGGAACTCCTCCAGCGGCACGTCCACGCCCCAGACGTTCGCGTACTGCTGCTTTAACAGCGTCACCCCGATCGCCGCCTCGAGCGAACCCGATCGCCTGTACACCTCCATCAACGCCCGCTCGAGGTCTCGCACTTGTACGCCGTAAGGTGTGGACGCGGTGTACGGCCAGCGCCCGAGCGCCAGCGCCGCCGCCTCGCGCACGCGCTCGTCAGGCGAGGCAATCGCTGCGCCCGTCGCGGCCGCGTCCGCTGGGTTGCGCGGCGCACCGAGCCTGACCCGCGCTACCGCCGCGAGCTGCGCGGTCACCGGGAACGGACTGCCGTCCCGAATTTCAGCGAGCCGCTCGAGCGGTTGAACCGCCTCTGCTGGCGGCAAGCTGAGCGCCTTCAAGCGTTCCTCAGAGAGCGGCAGTTGCGGTAGCAGTTCCTCCTCGAGCGCACCGCTCCAGGCGTGTCCCCGCAGAGAGTCCCCTCGCGCAAAGTCTCCTCGCGCAAAGTTCCCTCGCAAGAAACGCTCGACAAAACTCAGGTCATCCACGTGCCGCTCCAACAGGCGGTCGTGCGGCGCGTACAGCCGCGAGAAGTGCGAGCGTTGCTCCGGGTCCATCTTTTCCAAGCGTTCAGGCAGGCTGAACTGATCCAGGCCGACCGCTTTCAACATTCGCGCCGCGCCGTACCATTGGTCCGCCACCAACCCTGAACCACAGGAGCGGCAGAATTTTCCGTCCGGTGTCAGCCGTGTACACCACTGGCAGCGCCGCTCGCGCCGCACCGTTTGACCGCATTGCAGGCACAAGTCGCCCGCCTGCCAGTCCGGGGGTTGAGCGCTCGAGCAATGTTCGCAAATCACACGCATGGCATGGACTCCTGATTCAGAACGACCGCCACAGCTATCAGTACTGTCCTGACCGCTCGAGGTTCACGGACAGCCCCTCGAGGCCTGAGCCTGACGGTGTTCGCCTCCAATGCACTCAGACTCGGGCGCGACGCACCCGACCCCAGAGCGCGTCCTTCTCACTCGGACCCATCGCCTCTAACTTGCGCGGAATATCGTCCTTCGGAATCCCATCGCGACGCAACATCAGCGCCAACGGCAATTCGGCGGTGCTGACAAAGACCGCGCCACACGAGCGGCAGAACTTCCCTGGTCCGCTCGAGCCGCACCAGTAACAGGTTTCGATCGGTTCAGCCTGCAAGCCACAGTTAGGGCAGAGATCGCCCGCGCTGTAATCCTTCGGCTGCTTGTGGCCGCAATGCACGCAGAACACCGCGTCGGACGTATCCAACACGACTTTCCCACCGTAAGCAGTCTTCGAGTACGGCGGCTCGTTCGACCCTGGCTCCGCTGGCAACGTGACCGCCGGTGCGGCCCACTCGAACACGCGCAAAGCCACCTCGCGGTCCAAGTCTGGCATCAACTCTAGAAGCGTTTCGACATTCCCGACCGTCTTGAAGTCCTCGCGTCCCGAAACCCCAGTTTCCAGCAAGCGAGAGAGCTGCGCGTCGGTCAGCCCTTTGGCTTTGAGAATGTTGCGCTCGAGCGGCGTGAATTCGCTGGACATACGGATTCTCCTTGCAAGTGCGGTGATGTGCCAAGAAGTCTATTCGAGCGGCGGCCATCCCGACACGGTCAAAATCACGAACTGCGATTTGTGAAAACCAGACCCTTTTTTGAGAATATTATGCTCGAGACCATTTGCCTTGCCACAGTTCTTCAGCGAGGTAAATGACCACAAGGCTCATATTCTTCACTTTAAACTCATGCGATGAAAGAATTCGATGGCAACCAAAACGTTTCGCTGAAGTCGCTCGGCAGTCTGCTCGTGTACCTACTTCTGATTGGTCTGCGTCGCATGTTTCTCTTCGGCGTGTTCGCTTTGACCGGCGTGCTATGCAACGCCAGCGGTGTTCCAGCCCTGCAATCGGTCGCCCCGGTCGCCGGAATCGCCGCCGCCCTGATCTGCTGGTGGTTTCTGTTCAGACGGCCCCGCCAGAAGAAAACCAATCCGTTCAACCCACCGCTTTCCCAAAACCAACAGTCTTGAAAGCGAAAAGGGGCGCGAGGTTTGCGCCCCAAAACTCGAGCGGGTAAGTTACATGTTTTCGATCAGGGCTGTACCGAATTCAGAGCACTTCAGCAGCGTGGCACCCTCCATCAAACGGTGGAAGTCGTAGGTCACGCGTTTCTGCCCGATGGTTTTCTTCAGGCTATTGACGATCAAATCCGCCGCTTCGGTCCAGCCAAAGTACCGCAGCATCATCTCGCCGGAGAGAATCACGCTCGAGGGATTGACCTTATCCTGGCCAGCGTATTTTGGCGCGGTGCCGTGCGTCGCCTCGAACACGGCGTTGCCGGTCAGGTAATTGATGTTCGCGCCCGGCGCGATGCCAATCCCGCCGACCTGCGCGGCCAGTGCGTCTGATAGGTAATCGCCGTTCAGGTTCAGCGTGGCCACCACGTCGTACTCGGCGGGACGCAGCAGAATTTGCTGCAAGAACGCGTCGGCGATCGAGTCTTTGACCAGAATTTTCCCGGACTTCAACGCGGCGTCCTGTTCATTGTTGGCGGTACTCTCGCCTTGGGCTGCCTTGGTGCGCTCCCACTGGCTCCAGGTGTAGAAGTGGTCGCCGAACTCGCGCTCCGCTAGGGCGTAGCCCCAGTTCTTGAACGATCCCTCGGTGAACTTCATGATGTTGCCCTTGTGAACCAGCGTCACGGACTTGCGTTTGTTGGCAATCGCGTACTCTAGAGCCGCGCGCACCAACCGCTCCGTTCCCTCCTGGGACACGGGCTTCACGCCGATGCTCGAGGTTTCCGGGAAACGAATATTCTTGACGTTCATTTCCGTTTGCAGGAATTCGATGACCTTTTTGACTTCCGGCGTGCCCGCTTGGAATTCAATGCCCGCGTAAATGTCCTCGGTGTTCTCGCGGAAGATCACCATGTCCACCAGCTCGGGTTGCTTGACCGGGCTGGGCACGCCATCGAAGTACTGCACCGGGCGCAGGCAGGCGTACAGGTCCAGAATCTGCCGCAATGCCACGTTAATGCTGCGAATGCCGCCACCGACCGGCGTGGTCAGCGGTCCCTTGATGCCGACCAGGTACTCGCGGATCGCGTCGTTGGTCTCGTCGGGCAGCCAGACGATCTCACCGTAGACCTCGTTGGCCTTGTCGCCCGCGTAGACCTCCATCCAGCTAATTTTTTTCTGACCGCTGTACGCCTTCTCTACAGCCGCATCTAGCACCCGCACCGAAGCCGCCCAGATGTCTGCACCCGTGCCGTCGCCCTCAATGAACGGCACGATCGGATGATCGGGAACTTGCAGCTTGCCGTCCCGCATGGTGATCTTGTCGCCCGCAGGCACGGTGATCTTCTTGTACGCCACAGTGGAACCTCCATTGAATTTGGATTGAGCGCCCAAGATTACCACCGGGCATCAACGCCAAACTCGAGACTCGAGCGGGGACAGCGGTTCGCTCAGCGCTCGCAGACTCATTCCGAGGTGTTGACCATCGCCGCCGCCGTGCGTCCAACCGCCTCGAGCAGTTCCAGGCGCGTTTCAACCGGTAAATCAACGCTGTTTGCGGCGGCTGTGAAACACTCGAGCCAGGCGACGGCTCTGGCAGGGGTGATCGGGAACTCGCGGTGGCGATACCGCAGCATTGGGTTGCCGTAATAGCGGTGATAGAGCGGCGGACCGCCTAAGAAGCCGCTCAGAAAGGCTTCCTGCTTGTTCATGGTTTCCGACAGATTCTCTGGAAAAAGGTCCGACAAGAGCGGATCGGCTTTCACCAGCGGGTAGAACGCTTGCACGATCTCACGCAGCTTTGCCGCGCCAATCCGGTCGTACAGCGTCTTCTGCGCGGGCAGGAACTCGTTCAGGTTCACGGGACTATTTTGTCGGAGGCTGCCCAGAGTTTCGTCCCGCGCCGCTACCGCCCGACTGGCCAGCATCCCGGCGCTTGCCTCGAGGCAACGAGGCGAACAACGCCCCGAGCACGCCGCCGACCAGGGCGGTCAGCAGGAAATACTGAAACGCAATCGCTAAAATCCCCCAGATATTGCCGTCCGTCCATAGAAACCGCGTGCCTTCCAAGGTGTTCTCCACGACGTAACTGGCGATCATCGCGCCGATCATCCCGAAGATCGCGCCCCACAGGATCACGGGTGGCCCGCCGATGCGTCGCCCCAGCACCAACCGAAACAGATACGACACCCCGAAGGCACTCAGGAACACCAGAATCTCGAGCAGGATCAACCGTGGCATATCCTCACTTTACGCGCTTTGCGGCAAAGCCGTTCCCGGTTCCATTCAGATTCTGAGGGCTTGCCCTCACCAGAAAGGCAAGCGCGGCGAGCCATCTCCTGGGCTTATTCGAGGCGCATCCCAGGAGACGGCTCAAGGCTACTCGCCGCAGACTCGAGTCAGGGCGCAGCCAGAATTATTGTGTATCACGGCGTCGCGCCTCGAGTGACGGCCGTGTGACGGCTGGTTTGTACGATTTTTCATACATCAGTCCAAAGCGACAGATGAACGTCGTCCAAGCTCAGGAAAGAGGTTCCCATGAATCAGCGCGTCCAAACCCAGTTCGGTACAGAACCAGCCGTCATCGTGCCACCTCGAGCCGAGTACCAGCCGCCGAGGCTGGCGCAGCACCCGAATTTCAGGTCAGTGGTCGGCGCGGGCATTTCCACCAACACGTGGTTACCGGACGACCTGACCACCGGAGAGTGACCAACTGGCTCGAGGCTGTGTGGCGCGACCTCGAGCCTTCACCGCGTTTTTTCGGTTGACTTGCACTAGACTGAACGCGCATGAAACTCAACGTCACTTCTTACGGCGCGGCCCGCACGGTCACCGGCTCTTGCCACCTCCTAGAAATCGGCGGTCAGCAACTGCTCCTGGATTGCGGGCTGTTTCAAGGTTCCAACGCGTTGGAGGCGCTGAATCCGCAACCGTGGGCGTTCAACCTGGGGCGGCTAGACGCGCTGTTCCTATCGCACGCGCATTTGGACCACGCCGGTCGCCTGCCGAAGCTTGTTAAAGACGGCTTCTCAAAACCGATCTACGCCACGCCCAGCACTCGAGCCATCGTGGAGCACTTGTTACTGGACGGCGCGAAGCTGCAACGCGAGGATTTCGAGCGCAACCAGCGCAAGGGGCGCAAAGCCACGCCACCGCTCTACGACGAGGCCGACATCGCGGAAACCCTGGCGCTGTTCAAGGAAATCCAGTACCGTCAGCCGCTCGAGTTCGCTGGGGTGCGCGTCACCGCTCAGGTCGCGGGCCACATCCCTGGCAGCGTCAGTTACCACTTTGAAGCTGATGGGGAGCGCTTCGTGTTCAGCGGTGACCTCGGGAATGCCCGAAAGGACATCCTGCCCGACCCGACACCCTGCGAGGACGCCAGTTTGGTGCTGATGGAGAGCACTTACGGCGACCGCGATCACAAACCGTTCGAGCAAACTTTAGAAGAGCTGGCCCAGATCATGCGCGACGCCGCTTCTGAGGGCGGCAAGATCCTGATCCCGAGCTTCGCCTTGGAACGCACCCAGGACCTGCTGTACCACATCGCCCGCATGGAGGAACACGACCTGATCCCGACGCTCCCGGTGTTCGTGGACAGCCCGCTGGCGGGCCGCATCGAGGAGACCTATGCCAGCGCCCGCTACGAGTTTGAACCAGAAGTCCAGCGCTATTACAACGGCAACCGCGACCCGTTCCAACCTAGGAACCTGAAGTACACCAAGTCGGTGGACGACAGCAAGGCGCTCAACAGCCTGAAGGGAGCCGCCGTGATTATTGCGGGCGGCGGCATGATGACCGGTGGGCGCATCCTGCACCACCTGCGTAACAATCTGGCGCGGGTCGGCACGAGCGTCGTGATCGTTGGCTTTCAACCCGAGGGCGGGCTGGGGCGTCGCCTCGTGGACGGCGCGAACAGCGTTCGCATCATGGGTGAGGAAATTCAGGTGCGCGCCCGCATCTTCACCGTGAACGGTTTCAGTGCCCACGCCGACCGCACAGAGCTGCTGGAGTGGAGCCAAGCCGTGCGCGGCGAGGTCCGCTTGGTTCACGGCGAGGTCAGCAGCATGGAATCGCTGAAGGCGGCGCTCGAGGCTCGCGGGCAGAAGTCGGCCTTGCAGGAACCCGCCATTCAGATGCCCGGCAGCGGCTTCAAGACCGACGGCGAGTAAGCTTTTCTTTGGCTCGCTGGTATACCGCCACAGCCTCTAATGCCACCGGCTCGAGATCGAAACGGGCCGCGTCCTGGGCAGTGGCCTCCCGCATGGCTCTGAGGCGCGTCGGATCGCGCAGAATCGGCTCGAGTTTTTCCACGGCGGCGTCTAGGTCATCCACCGGGAAGGTCGCGCCGGTCACGCCGTCCGCGACCAATTCGGCTGCGCCGCTCAAGGGACTGTCCGCGACCAGAGCGGGCGTGCCGACGATCTTGCTTTCTAACAGCACCATCGGTTGCAGCTCGACGCGACTGGTCAACAGAAACGCGTCGGCGTCTCGCATCAGTGGGGCAAGCGCTTGGTGGGGCACGGTCCCCAAAAATCGCACCCAACCTTCCAACCCAAGCGTCCGAATCTTCGCCTCGAGCGGTTCGCGCAACGCGCCCTTCCCGGCGATGCTGAGCCGGGCGCGCACGCCGCGCTCGTGCAGGCGATGCCATAGGTCAACCATCATCTCCGGGTTCTTGTACGGCACGAGGCTGATCGCCGCCAGCACCTCGGGAACCTCGTTCTGCGCTATTGGCTGCCCCTCGAGAAGCCCGGCGAAGCCTTGACGGTCAATGCTGTTGGAGAGCGTTACCGCGTCCGTCACGCCGAAATGCGCGATTGCGTAGCGCGTGGCGAAGGCGGCGGGCGTGACCGTGACATCGGCCGCTCGGAGGATCGTGCGGTACACGCCGCCCACGAACGAGCGCAGCAACGGGTCGTGGGTGTGTTCCAGCAAGTTGTGCATTGTCACCAGAAACGGCGCGTTTTGGCGTCGCGCCACGCCCCGCGCCCACCAGGAGAGCGGTGTCGGCTGGTGCGCGTGAACCACGTCTGGCCTCCAACCCGCTGGCAGATCGCCCGCTCGAGGCGGCAGGGCCAGCACGACGTGGTTTTTCCCAATCTGGATCCGCCGACCCTGGGTTTTGACCTGCCGCACGCCCGGAATCGGGCAAAAATCCGGGTCTTCGGGCCAGACCAGCACGACATCGTGATCCAATCCCGCCAAGCCTCGAGCCAGATTCATCACCGAGGTGGCCACGCCGCCCGCGAAAGCGGTCGGGTAATCGTCGCAGACCAGCAGCACCCGCACCTTACGCGACCTCAGGTTGTGGTTTCGTCTGCGATCTCGAGGCGGCGTTCAGCAGCGCGGGACCGCCGATGAACGGTCCGATGAAGATGTAGAGGTAGTAGGACAGCAAACGCCAAATAATCACGAACGGCGTGACCGCCGAATCTGGCAAGCCCGCGCCGCGCACCGAACTGCCCAGCGCCACCTCCAAGAATCCCGCTCCGCCAGGAAGCGGAATGGCGAAGCTGAGCGCGATGATGATGCTCTGCATGGCGATCAGGTCCACGTGATCTATCCGCAACCCCAGCCCGGCCACGACCATGTTGGCGACGGCGAAGTGCAGCAGAAACCCGAGTGCCGTAGAAAAGTGCAGCAGAAACTGTCGCAGCGGCGGCAAGCTGCGAATCTCGTGAATCCCCTCGGCGGTCTCACGAATGAAACGCAGCGAACTGCGGCGGAAGCGTTGCAAGAACCGCAACCCCGTGATCCACCAGACCAGTTGCTCGAGTCGCCGCGTCTGATAGGTCAGTCCCCAGGCCAGTCCGCCCGCCAAAACCGCCGCGAACACGACGATCACGCCGAGGATAGGACCGATCACCGGCAAGCCCAGGTCAACGTGCTTCAGTTCCAAAATAATGAAGCAGAGCGGCAGCGACCACGCGAAGTACACCATATCCAAGGAAAGCGTGAAGATGGCAGTCGCCGTGGCTCGCCTCGAGTCGGTGTAACGCGACAGGAACCAAGCCAGCGCCACATTCGCCCCGGTCGCCCCTGGTGTCACGGCCGCACCGTACAGGGACAGCAGCAACGCCCGGATGCTCCGCGAGAGGGTCACGTTCGGGCTGTTGGCGATCAGTTGAATCCGCCAGCCCGCGACCGCCCACCACGCGACCAAAGTCACCGGGATGAGGACCACGAACAGCGGCTCGAGTTTCACCAAAGCCCCAAAGTCTGCCAGGTTGAACTTCTGCCCGGTCAGCAGCAGAAATAGCAACCCAAGCGCGGACAGCGCCACGGTCAGGAGCAACATTTTCACGGTCTGGTTCATGCCCGCGTAGGATACCAGCTCGCGGGCTGGTCCCCGTGGCCCCAGACTCCTCTTGTCACCGCCGGTCGCGCCCCGATTCGGGGGAATGAACTCAGGTCAGGCTAGCCCCAACTCGAGCGGCTACCTCTACCTGAATTTAGTCAGGGCAATGTGATGGCAGGATACCGCAACGACCTCGAGTAGCAAGCAAAATTACACTTCGTGCAGGGTTGATTCAGCAGATGGTAGCGCTGTTCATTGTGATCTCTCTAAATGGAGCGAAAGCTGTGATTCTAATCTGGCTGCTCCGCGATCAACGCGGCCCCAGGACTCGGGGACGACTATCACCGGGACCGGCAACTGGATTGTCTATTCGTACTCTCGAGCGAAAACCGTTCGAGTCAGGAGTTTCACCATGCCAAATATTGTTGAAGTCGCCGTTGCCGCAGGGAACTTCAAGACGCTCGTCGCCGCCGTGACCGCCGCCGGTCTGGGCGACACGCTCTCCGGTCCCGGTCCGTTCACCGTGTTCGCACCGACCGACGAGGCGTTCGCCAAGCTCCCGGCCGGGACGGTTGACGGGTTGCTGAAAGACATCCCAGCGCTGACCAAGATCCTGACCTACCACGTCGTCAGCGGCAAGGTTATGGCGGCCGATGTCGTGAAGCTGCACAGCGCCACGACCGTCGAAGGCGGCGAAGTCAAGGTAGATGCGACGCACGGCGTCAAGATCAATGACGCAACGGTCGTCACGGCCGACGTAGCCGCCAGCAACGGTGTGATTCACGCGATTGACACCGTGTTGATGCCTGCCTAAACGCAGCCAACGCACTCGCTCGAGCGTTGGCTGCCCCTCGAGCGAGCAGCCTCTTCGCGGTCCACCGGAGGTCCGAAATGGTCACGATTGATAAATCCATCGAAATCAATGCCCCAATCGGGCAGGTCTTCCAGTTCTGGCAGAACTTCGAGAATTTCGCCGAGTTCATCGGCAGCGTCGAATCCATCACCCGCACCGGCGACAACACGAGTCACTGGGTGGTTCGCGGGCCGCTTCGCACCAAAGTTGAGTTTGACGCGCTGACGACCGAAAACGTCAAGGATCAGCTTATCAAGTGGCACAGCGTTCACGACCAAACGCAAGCCGAAGAGGTCAAGAGCGACGGCAGCCTGACCTTCAAGGAACACGGCGGCGGCACAAACGTTCACCTGACCTTCAGTTACACCCTGCCCAACGCCATCGCCAACAAGGTCGCCGAGACCATGAACGCGCTCGGCTTTCCGCAGAACGACTTTGACAAGGGTTTGGAGACGATTAAGACCAAGATCGAAACCGGCGCGTAAAAAGCGCCCGCCGGACCCGAAGCCCCCGGTTCGCTGGGGGTTTTTCGCTGGAGAACGACCCTCGAGATCCCGACCTACGACCGTTGTTGTTGTTGTTGCTACCCAGAGCCAGGCCGGTTACAGCCTCGCTAGAGCTATCACACTCGAGGACACAGTGGGGCCCGTGCCTCTTTGACGGGTGCGTATAATCGCCGCACATGTCCAAACCGCGCATTCTTCTCGCCATGATTACCGTGGGAAACGGCCACAAGGCCCCAGCGGACGCCATCAAGGCGGGCATCGAAACCCTGTACCCGGAGCGCTTCGACGTGGACGTGCTGGATTTCACCGCCGAGGTCGGCGACGTGGAATTTGACAAGCGGCACAAGGACTCGTGGAATTGGATGCTCGAGAATCCGCAGTTCGCGTACTGGGGGCAGGTGTTGCTGGACACGCTCGTGCCGGTGCAAGCGACGCGCTTCGTGCAGGGGCGCATGGTGAAACGCCATGCTAAGAACGCGGCGTACTTCGTGAACCGCAGGCGCTACGACCTGATCGTGGCGACTCACTTTTTCACGATTCAGGCGATCGCCATGGCCAAGGAGCACTACGGCGTGACCGTGCCGCTGGTCGGGGTCAACACCGATCCCTTCGATGCCCATGTCATGTGGGCTGAACCCGATGTGGACGAGATGATCGTCAACTCCGAGGTCGCCCGCGATAAACTCATCAAAAAACAGGTCGCTGCCGAGAAGATCAGCGTCTTCGGCTACCCGCTGGGCTTATCGTTCTTGGAACGACACCCGAAAACCTATGCCCGTGGTGAACTGGGCTTGGACCCGGACATGCTGACCGTCGTGCAGAGTGCGGGCGGCGAGGGCATCGGCGGGCAGCTCGAGGGGTTCGTGAAAGCCGTGCTGGAAGCCGACCTGCCGGTGCAGTACGTCGTGGCTTGCGGGCGGAACACGAAGCTGGCGCATCACCTGGCGGAACTGGTGAGGTCGTACCCGAACACGCGCGCCCGGCTGATCCCGAAGGGCTTTATCAACAACATGCAAACCTGGCTCTCGGCGTCGGACCTGGTGCTTGGAAAGGCGGGAGCCGCCACGACCTTCGAGGCGCTCGTCACGGGACGCCCGATCTTTCACACCAGCTACGTGTCTTACAACGAGAAAACCAACATTGACTGGTGCATCGAGCAGGGCGTCGGGCGGTATTTGCCCAAACCTGAGCAACTCGTGGAAGTGCTGCAAGACTTCCTGCAACACCCCGGTGAACTCCAAGCGCTGGAAACCAAGGTGCAAGGGCTGGGGATTCAGGTGGGTACCCTGGAAATTGCCCGGCATCTCGTGGAGAAGTACCTCAGTTGATTTTGAGCGGAGCTAGGCTATGCCGGTGGGAAGGCTGAAATCGCTGGCTCGAGGGTTGCGGCTTGGGTTCCTGAGCCTCCTTGCGCTGGCGGCGCTCGTATCCCTACTGCCGCTTCCCTCGAGTCTGATGGAGCGTTTGTACACTCGAGGGTTGTATCAGATCATAGCTGCGATCTTCATTCCGATCACCTCGCTGTTCCCGTTTTCGTTGAGTCTGGTACTGCTGCTGGTCCTGCCATTCGGTTTGGTGGTCGCGCTCTGGCGCTGGAAGCGAAATAAAACCCGACTCACCTGGCGGACGGCGGCTCGAGGGCTGTTGGTTCTCGTCGCCGGGTACGGCGCGTTCCAACTGATCTGGGGTTTGAATTACCGCCGCGAACCCGTCGAAACCCTGCTCGAGCTGCCGACGGCTCCCGTGACCCCGGCTGACCTCGAGCGGCTGGGGAGAGGACTCCTGGAACTTGTTCAGAAAAATGCGGATGCCCCTCGAGACCGTGGCACGGCGTTTCGTTCGATTCAGGACGCCTTGCAAATGACAGTGCGCAACATCACCGGGCGCACTCCAACGCTCCCTTTCAGAGTCAAATCACCCCCGGCGGGCTGGCTGCTTGGGATTCGCACCTCGGGCGTGATCTCGCCGTTCACGTTGGAAGCTCACGTGGATGCGGGTCTGCCCGATCCGTTCTTCCTGGCGGTCGCCGCGCACGAGCTGGCCCATTTGACGGGTTTCGCTGGGGAAGCCGACACCGACCTGATCGCCGCCGTGAGCGGCTTGAACGCCAGCGATCCCTACGCCCGATACGCCGTGGCGCTGAATTCCTTCTCGAGCGTTTACGCCGAACTTCCATCAGCACTGAAAACCAACTTGAGCGCTGAGCTTCCCGCCCGCGCTCGAGCCGATTACTGCGAGTACAACGCGGCGCTGAAACGCTACGAATTGCCCGACACGATTACCAGACTCACGCAAGGCGCGTACAACGGATATCTACAATCGCAAGGTGTCAGCGCCGGGATTCGGGATTACTCGAGGGTCGTGACGCTGCTGGCGAAGTGGTGGCGCAAACAGGGGAGATGAGTCTCTTATCTTAAGAATTCGCTCAAACCGAGTTAGTGGGCGGGCGTTACGTGCTGCGCCCTATGGAACCTGAAACTCGAGCCGCTTTGGTTCAGAGCGCGATCAGAATTTTTCCGGCTCGAGCCTCGAGGGTGAGATGACCGTCCACGTGCAGCGTTTCGCCGCTCAGCCCGTCGCGGTACTCGCCCGCTGGCAGAGACAGCGTGACGGGTTGCGTGTCGGCGTTGATCGCGGTCACGACTCGCTGCGCTTCGGTGTGGCGCTCGAAGGCGTAGGTCATGCCGCTGGCGTACAACGTGCGGTACAGACCGCGTTGCAGCGCGGGCGTGTTGCGGCGCAATTTGATACAGGCGGTCGTGAACGCCAGCAGGTCGCGGTTCCATTGGGACTCGTCCCACGGCATTCCGCGCCGACAATCCGGGTCACGCGCCCCCTCGAGTCCGATCTCGTCGCCGTAATAGATGCACGGCGTTCCCGGAAAGCCCATCTGCATGATCGTGGCCAACTTGATCGCTTGCACGTCCCGCACGACCGTGATGACCCTTGGGGTGTCGTGGCTGCCCAAGAGATTGAGTTGCGTCAACGTGATCTCCCACGGGTGATGCTGAAGCAAATCCTCGGCCCTCGCAGCGACGTGCTCCGCGTCCACGGGCAGCATGTCGCTGTAGCCGGTTCCCAAGATCACTTCCTGTTGCAGCGTTTTCGCCGCGCAGAACCCGAGCGCCAGACGGGTGAACGGGTAGTTCATCACGGCATCGAATTGATCGCCCTGCAACCAGCGCGTGGCATCCTCCCAGATCTCACCGACGATGTACGCCTCCGGGTTGGCGGCCTTGACGCGGCGACGGAACTCCTGCCAAAAAGCATCGTCATCAATCTCGTTCGGTACGTCCAAGCGCCAGCCGTCCACGCCCTGCGCGATCCAGTACTCGCCGACCTCCCAGAGGAACTCGCGGACTGCCTGCGTGTCTGTGTTGAACTTCGGGAGCGCCGGGTAGCCCCACCAGGCATCGTAATTCGGGCGGGTCTTGCTGTCATAGGCGCGCAGCGGAAACCCCTTGACGTGGAACCAGTCCAGGTACGCGCTCTGCGACCCGTTTTCCAGAATGTCGTTGAACTGGAAGAAGCCCCGGCTCGAGTGATTGAACACACCGTCCAGCACGACCTTCATGTTTCTGGCGTGGGCGGCTTCTATGAGCGCCCGAAGTGCTGGGTTACCGCCGAGCATCGGGTCCACGTTGAAGTAATCGTGGGTGTGATAGCGGTGATTGGAGGCGCTTTGAAAGACCGGACAGAAGTAAATCGCGTTCACGCCCAACGCTTCCAAATGATCCAGGTGTTCCACGACGCCGATCAGATCGCCGCCCTTGTAGCCGTGGGCGGTCGGCTTGATGTCCCAGCCTTCCAGGTTGCTGGCTTTGCGGACCGCCGCCGACTGGGCGAAACGATCTGGAAAGATCTGATAGAAAACGGCGTCCTTGACCCAATCTGGCGTGAGACTCACCGGGGGAGTCTATCAAGCATTTATCAACGGTAGGTGGACCACATCAAATACATTAATAAAACGTATAGAGCGAACCCGATCGCCGCCAGCATCATCAAACCGCCAAACAGATTCAACATAATGGCTTTCGCATTGATCAACGAAATCGAGGCGAACACGGCTAGGCCGATCAGATGCACAGGGACTGCTAGCACCGACAACAGCACAAATTCGCTCCACCACTGCTCGAGGATTGGCGTCTTTACGAACTGTTGGAAATATGGTTTGAGACATAACAGTCGTTTTCGCAACTCCAAACTGCCGATGTAGGTTGCGCCGTGGTTGTCCTGTATCGTCCAGCCGAACCGAACCTGAGCTTTCATTGTGATAAACGGTGAGGAAAGCAAGAATACCGTTCCTGGAAGTGTTCTCAGTTGTCGCTCGAGACTCGAGGCGTTCTCGGTGAATGTAGCGCATTTCTGATATCCATATGGGTCGTTCAGACTGATGAAACGTGACTCGCCCGGCTTCAAGGGTTGAAGCGTGATCGGCTCAAGCTTCAACCCTCGGAGTAATTCCATTGGGGCATTCTCGATTCGGGTTTGCTGCTCGGCCGTGATCGGCAAGGTCACGCGGGTGGCAGCGAACACGGCACTGGCCACGACGATCAACCCCCAGAACCCCAGCAACCAGCGAAAACGTCGCCACAACTCGAGTTTCACGCCATGACTATAGAAGGTTCCGAAGCTTCATCCCAAGCCTCGAGTTCGCGCCCAGACTTCCAGCGCCGCCCTCGCCTCGTCTGCCGTGGTGACCTCGCCGGATTCCTGCAAATCTGATACGAACGCCAACGCCCGCCCCACGTCGCGCCCAGGCTCAAAGTGTAACAGTTGCATCACACTGTCACCGGTCAGGAGTGGCTTCACCGCATCGTGGGTGTTCATAGCGCTCAGCACCCGATCAAAGCCAATCTGGTACGCGTGGCGTGCCTCGGCGCTGCTGGATGCCCCTCGAGCCGCCTCGCGGTCGGAGAGCATGACTTGTAAGAGTTCGGGCAGCAGAGCGCGTTGACGCCGCACGAATCGGGCGGCTTGGGTTTCGTCGGCGGGCAAGCGAATCATGTGGCGACCGATCAGCAATGCCACGCGCTCAGAAAAAACTGCATCGTAGCCAAACCGTGCCAAGATGTCGCGTGCCAGTTCCGCGCCGCGATCATCGTGGCCGAAGAAACTCCAGTGCCCGCGCACCTCGTCCCAGACCTTGGCGGCGGTCTTTCCAACATCGTGCAACAAGGTCGCCCAGCGCGTCTCGAGGGTAGAGACGGGGAATATATCCGTCAGTACGCGGAGCGCCTCGATGGAATGTTCCAAGACGTTCAGGTGATGGAAGCCGAACGGCGCGACCTCACGGCTCGCCTCGAGTTCCGGCAGGTGATGGGCCAGCCAGCCCAGCCCGTCCAGCTCGTGAACGCCGTGCGCCGCGTGCTTCGCCAGCAATAAACGCTCGAGTTCGGGGCGCTGCTCCGACGCATCCGGCGTTTCCTGTGCCCGCAACCCGTTCAGCGTGTTCGCCTCGAGTTTCAAACCGTGTTGGGCGCACAGCCGGGCAGCCCGAATTGGGGCGAGCGGCGTGAAATCCGTGACCTCGAGCCACGGTCCGCGCTTGAAAAAACCCGGCTCGAGGTTGGTGCGGCGTTGAAACATCTGAGTGAGAAGTGTACCGATTCTGGCGTCGCGGTATCGTGAGGGGGTGACGGATGCTCAACTGCTGCTGCGCCTGCTCGTCGCCCTGGGACTCTCCGGGCTGCTCGGCGTGGAACGCGAGAGTCGCGGCAAGGCGGCCGGTCTGCGAACCCACGCGCTGGTCGGCGTCTCGAGCGCGCTGTTCGTGGTGCTCGGCGAGGTGCTGATGCTGCGCGCCACCGCCATGAACCTGCCCGCCTTGAAACTGGACCCGCTGGCGATTCTCGGCGCGGTCGTGAGCGGCGTGAGTTTCCTCGGGGCGGGCACGATTTTTATCTCCTCGAGCCACGACCGCCCGCACGGTTTGACGAGCGCCGCGAGCCTTTTGGCGGCGGCCGCGATTGGATTGTCGTGCGGCTTGGAGCGCTACGGGTTGGCGCTCGGGGCGACCGCGATGTACCTGTTCGTGCTGTTCGGCTTGCGTACTTTAGAACACGCGTTGGAGCCGAAGAAAAAATGAAACGGATCGGCTTGACGGGTAGCATTGGTAGCGGCAAGAGTACGGTCGCCAGACTGCTGCGTGCCAAAGGCATTCCCGTGCTGGACGCCGACGCGGTGGCTCGAGCGGTCTCGGGGTTCCCGGAGGTGCGCTCAGATGTCGCCGCGCAGTTTGGATCGGACTACGTGCTACCGGATGGCTTGAACCGCCCAAAGCTGGCGGAGCTGGTGTTTCACGACCCCGACGCTAGGTCGCAGTTGAACGCGATCATTCACCCCAGGGTGCGAGCGGAAATGGCGCGGCAACAATCGCAACTCGAGGTTGATGGAGTGAAGGCAGTCGTGCAGGACATTCCATTGCTGTTCGAGAACGGTTTGCAGTCGTTGTTCGATCTGACGATCCTGGTAGACGCCCCCTTAGAGACCCGGATCGCTCGAGTCACGGCCAGAGACGGTTCCACGCGTGAACAGGTAGTTGCCAGGGACGCCGCGCAGATGCCCGCCAGTGAAAAACGAAACCTGGCTTCTCACATCCTCGAGAACGATTCCGATGAACCCAATCTGGCCGCTCAGCTCGAGGCAGTGCTCGAGGCGGTGCTGGAGGAGCTGAAGCTATGAAACTCGCGCTGCTCGGCGTTCCGTGGGACGCGAACTCGTCGTTCCTGCGCGGACCGGCGGAGGCTCCCGCTCGCATCCGTGAGGCGTTGCACTCTGGCGCGATGAACCTCTGCGCCGAGGACGGCACTGATCTGAGCGCGGAGCCGCGACTGGTAGACGCCGGGGACGTGCGCTTCGAGACGCCCGAGAGTTTCCTGGGCAGCAGCGAATCCACCGCTCGAGGACTGCTGCAATCCGATCACCATCTGCTCTCCTTGGGCGGCGATCACTCCGTGACCCTCCCGCTCGTGCGCGCCCACGCCGCCGTATTTGGACCGCTCGAGATTCTGCATTTGGACGCGCACCCTGACCTGTACCACGAACTGGATGGCAACCGCCTGTCGCACGCCAGCCCGTTCGCTCGGATCATGGAGGAAGGTCTAGTCAGCCGCTTGGTGCAAGTTGGGATTCGTACCCTAAACCCGCACCAGCGCCTGCAAGCGGCGCGGTTCGGCGTGGAAACCTACCAGATGCGCGATTGGAACGACGCCACGCGCTTTTCGTTCAAGGGGCCGCTGTATATCTCCTTGGATTTGGACGCGCTCGATCCCGCCTTCGCGCCCGGCGTCTCGCACCACGAACCGGGCGGCTTCACGACCCGGCAAATCTTTGAGATTCTGCGACATCTACCGGTTTCCCCCGTCGGAGCCGACCTCGTGGAATTCAACCCGACCCGCGATCCGATTGGGATCACGGCGGCGCTGGCAGCGAAGCTCGTCAAGGAACTTCAGGTCAAACTGCTCGAGGGGTTGGGCTAGGTGGCGTTGTTTGCGGGTTTTACTTTCGAGAAACGCCTTCTGGCTCGAGTTCGTTGTTCTCAAATTGTGCCCCGGCGATCACAAGGATTGTCCCTGCCGATGTTTGTCTTGCAGGGATCAATCGAAATTTCTCGAGGCGATTACGGCAGCGCCTTTTTCATGAACGCGACCGCGCTCTGAAACGCTTGCAGGCTCTCCTTGACCTGCACCGATGCCTTGCCATACTTTTTCTCTAAGCTCTCCCGGACGATCAAAAACCCGTGCTCCGAGTTGGGGTATAGCTTTAAATCGTACGGTTGCCCCTGCGCGTCCAAGACTCGAGCCAAGCGTTCCGCCTGATCGGGCGGCACGACCGTGTCCCTCGCGCCTTGCAGGATCAAAACCGGGAGCGACACCGGCAACTCTGGCACGACCCGCAAGCCGTAGCGCTCCAAGAAATTCTCTGGTTTGTCACTCGGGCCCTTACCGTAGGTGGCTAGCGTCAGCGCGTCCTCGCCGAGTTGATGCGTGTTCACCAGGTACGCGTACCAGGCGTAAATGTCAGCAATGCCGTAGGCGAAGACGAGCGCTCGCAATTTGGAAGTCCGAGCGGCGGCTAACAATCCAATCAGCGCCCCGTGACTCGAGCCGAGCATCGTGACGCGAGTCGCATCCACGTAAGCCTGTTTCACGAACCAATTCATGCCGTTCAGCACGTCGTCCACCTCGCCCTTGGCAATTTCTATTTTGCCCTGGCTACCGTCCTCGCCCCGGTAAGCGCTAGCGAAGACCGCGAAACCCGCGCGCGCGAAGTCACGCGCTCTGGCTTTCGTGCTCTCCGAAATGCCGTCCGTGCCGCCGTGGTTGAGAATCAACCCGGGCAGCTTGGAATTCGATTCGGGGCGAAAGACGATGGCGTTGATCTTCAACTTGCCACTCTGGTAGGACACGGCATTCTCTACGACTCGAGGTTGGGCGGGAGGGGCTGCCAGCCCTATACCAACGATCAGTGCGATGGCGCAGACGAGAACTCTCATGGCGTACACGCTAACAGGGAAAGCTGTGAACCCGGTTCAGTTCGCATTCCCATCAGCTCGAGTCTGGCTGCTCCCTCACCGCGAGTCCGTCAGGTAAAGGCTGATCGCTGCTCAAAGTCAAAAAGTGTAGCAGGCGTGCCAGAATTTGATTCATGAAGCTCGCTCGGCCTGAAAGTTCGGATTCGTACCGGAAGCGCCCCGAGGCTAGCCTGTCGCTACTCTGTTGGCTGTCGCGGACGGCTCGAGTTTCGGTGTCACTGGTGGCGCTGTGTGGGCCGCTGACAAGTTGCTGGGAACCTGCTAAGCCAATCGCCTGCCAACTCTCCCAGGCGGATTGGAACGCCATTGAGGCGGGGGGCGCACATTCCACCGCCCGCGTCTGGGACGAACTAGGGTTGCACGCGATTCGTAGCGTCCTGCCGCAACCGACGGTTCACGCTCGCAATCTGTATCACCTGTCAGTCGCCATGTACGATGCTTGGGCCGCCTATGACGACACCGCGCAACAGGTCCTCTCGAGCGAGAAACAAATCGCTGGACGCACCGATGCCGCCCGTGCCGAGGCTGTCGCTTTCGCGGCGCATCGCGTCTTGCAAAAGCGCTACGCCAGCACCCAAGGGCAGAGCGACGTGTTGGATTGTCTGGACGAGGGGTTGAGGCGCGCCGGACTGGCCCCAGACAACCTCAGCTCTGAGGGCATGACCCCGGCAGCCATTGGAAACCGTATCGGGCAGGCTGTCCTGGATACAACCCTGCAAGACGGAGCGAACGAGGCGAACGGCTACGCCGATACGACTGCTTTCGCGCCCATCAACGACGTGCTTCAACCTGCGCTACCCGGCTCGAGCCTCGTGAATCCTGACCATTGGCAGCCGCTCTTACTGGAGCAACCGTTCACCCAGAATGGTATTCCCCAATCGGGTCCGCAACGTTTTATAACGCCTCACTGGGGACGGGTGCGTCCGTTTGCCATGACGCGGCAGGGGCGGTTCTATCACGATCCCGGACCTGTCCCGAGCGCCGCCAGTCCAGCGATGCGCGACCTGTGGATCGTAGATGTCCTCCAGAAGCAAAGCCTATTGGACGCGAACGACCCGACGACGATGGACGTTTCGCCCGGTGCGTTGGGCAACAATACCCTCGGGATGAACGACGGCGCGGGTCACGCGTTGAATCCCGTCAATGGCGTTGTGTACCCGGCTGTGATGCAAAGGCGCAGCGATTACTGGCGCGTCGTCGCGGAGTTCTGGGCGGACGGTCCAACATCGGAGACGCCGCCCGGTCACTGGAACCTGCTGGCGAACACGGTCTCGGATGCCCCCGGCTTCCAGCGCAAACTCGAGGGGACGGGCGCAAAGCTTTCACCGCTCGAGTGGGACGTGAAGCTCTATCTGGCGCTCAACGGAGCCTTGCACGACGCGGCAATAGTCGCCTGGGAGATCAAGCGCGAGACCTCCACAGCGCGCCCGATCTCGTTGGTGCGCTATTTTGCCGCCTCCGATCCGCGCGGTTTGCCACTCGTTCCGGGCGTGCTCGAGGTACGCGACGGCCGGATGCGGGTGCGACGCTGGCACGCGTTCCCGGTGGCTGGGAGCAGCGTGTTCTGGGACGATCCCTCCGGCTGGGTTCCGTTTCAACGCAGCGACTTCGTGACCCCAGCCTTTCCCGCTTTCGTATCCGGGCACTCTATTTTTAGTCGCTCGGCCGCCGAGGTACTGGCTGCGCTCACCGGCTCTACATTCTTTCCGGGCGGCCTGCTAGAGGTTGTCACGCCCAGCAATTTCGTCAGGATTGACCGCCTGCCGAGCGCCGAAGTTCACCTGCAATGGGCGACCTACTTTGATGCGGCCGATCAGGCGGGCTTGTCGCGGGTCTGGGGCGGGATTCACTTGGAGCCGGACGACCTGAAGGGTCGTCAACTTGGGCATCTGGTCGGGCTGGACGCGCTACAAAAAGCGCGGCGGTACTTCGCGGGTACGGTGCGTTGACGATCAGGCTTGAGCCTTACGCCATCCCCTCGAGCGCCACGCCCATCACGGAGGCGATCACCCGGAAATCCGCTTCGCTCACCTCGAGTTGCCCGCGTTGGAACGGGTAGCCCCAATGCTTTGTGTCCTGGATGAAACTTAGTTTCGGGATGAGCGGTTTGATGCTCGCCTCTAACGCCTCGGGTTGATAGCGCACGTCTCGCCGAAACGGGCAGAACCCCTCCAATGAGACCTGGTAGATCTCGCCCGTCACCTGTCCGATCGCGGTGAACGCTTGCACCGGTTCGCCGCCCTGAAGCGCGGTGCGGGGCGAGTAATACGCGATCCAATCACCGGGTTTCAACCGCGCCAGTCCCGTGCGCTTGCCGTGTCCGAGCTGCGCGAACTCGCCCGCCACGCCGCGTCTCACGTGATCTCGGCTGGCAACGCCAATCCAATATTTCATACGGCTCCTATCAACTTGCGTAAATTCTCGGTGAACCCTTCTGGCGTCTCCAAGCTGGCGAAGAACCTGGCATCGGCCGCTTCCACGATTGGCAGCGCCGCGCCGATCGCCTCGAAGCCAGTTTTCGTCAATCGCAAGGTTTTCGCTCTGGCATCGCCCGCCTTACCGGGGCGTTCCAGCAACCCTCGAGCCTCGAGGCTGCGGGCCAGTTGCGAGGCGGTCATGACATCCATGGCGATGGTCTGCGCCAGTTGCGCCTGGGTCAGCGGCATGCCATCCTGATCCTGATACCAGGCCAGCGTCGCCATGAACACGAACTGCGCGTGGGTCAAACCCAGTCCCTCGAGCGCGTCGCGGATCGTGCGTTGCCACGCCCCAGAAACGCGCCACAGCAGAAAGCCGGGACTGTGATACGGGCCATCAAAGCCGAAAGAAATGGATTTGGGCATCTTCAAAGCCTAGTCTTGATACAAGGTCAATGCGTATCCGTCCGGGTCCAGCGCGACGAACACGCGACCGAAAGGACCATCACCAAGCGGCCTGACGACCGTGGCCCCGGCGGCCTTGACGCGCTCGTAGAGTGCTTCCACATTTGGCATGGCGAACCACAAGCCGATGCCTGTGCCTAACCTCCCCTCGAGCGGCTGGAAAGGCTTACGAATCGCAAAGATCGCGCCCGCATCATTTTTGAAGATGACGGCTTCGGGGTTGGATGTTTGATCGCGCTCGAAACCTAAGACCTCTGTGTAGAAGCGGCTCGAGGTTTCGAGATCACGGACTTGCAGGGAGACAAAACCGAGTTTATTCATGATAAAGCTCCTGAAATTCAAACAGTCTCGAATAGGGATGCATTTTTGGGTTGCACTGGGTTTTCGAGCTTTGATTCCACATCCAAAACCCTGGGGTGATCCTCGAGGTGTCAGCCTGCCTTCGTTCCCAACAACGAAATCGGCGTGTAACTGACTGCTTCAAAGTGACCGAATCGTTGCGGGGCTTGCGCTCGAGATTGCTGGGCTTTCGGTTGTTCACACGGGAACCTCCTCGGCTCGCCGCCCAAATTATAAGTATACTTACAAAATAACAATACGCCAATTCGCGTAGCCAGCCCAACCAGTTCCAAACGCGGCTCGAGTTAACCTCGAGCCATGATTGATTCCTTCGTTGGTCACACCCCAATCTTGCGCCTCCAGCGCGTCCTCGAGTCAGACGCCGCCGAGGTTTGGGTCAAGTTGGAGGGCATGAATCCGGGCGGCAGCATCAAGGATCGCACGGCGCTCAGCATGGTTTTGGATGCCGAGCGGCGCGGGTTGTTGAGGCCGGGCGGCACGATCGTGGAACCGACCAGCGGCAACACCGGGATCGGGCTGGCGCAGGTCGCGGCGGCGCGCGGTTACAAGTTGATCCTGGCGATGCCCGCGCAAATGTCGGAGGAACGCAAACGCACCCTTCGCGCCTACGGCGCGGAGCTGGTGCTGACCGACCCGGAACGGCGGATGCTGGCGGCGATCGAGGAGGCCGAGCGCATCCGTGACGCCACAGGCGCGTGGATGCCGAATCAATTCGAGAATCCGGCCAATCCACAAGTCCATTACGAGACGACCGGACCCGAGATCTGGCAGCAGATGAACGGCAGGCTGGACGCCTTCGTGTACGGCACGGGAACCGGCGGCACGATCAGCGGCACGGGGCGGTACTTGAAGGAGCAGAACCCAGCGGTGCAGATTATCGCCGTGGAACCGCAACGCAGTAACGTACTCTCCGGCGGCGTGCGTGGGCAACACGGGTTTCAGGGCATGGGACCGGGTTTCATCCCAAAAAACCTAGATGTGGCACTGTTGGATCGGGTCGTGACAATTCTCGAGGAGGACGCCTTTCCGTTCGCGCGGCGCTTAGCGAAGGAGGAGGGTTTATTCGTCGGCATGAGCGCCGGGGGGATGATTTACGCGGCTTGCCAGATCGCTCGAGAACTCGGGGCCGGAAAGCGCGTCGTGACGATCGCCTGCGACACCGGGGCGCGGTACTTGACGACGGAACTGTTCGCGGAACCCGAAGCTGCCTGATCGAAGCCCCGCACCAGCCACCCGCAACCGCTCGAGTCAACCGACACCGCACTCACCCTGGAGGTGAAATCTTGAGGAGCGTCTAACCGCTGCTTGGCTGATGGTTTGTCACACACCTGCCAGTAAACTGGGACCATATGGAACATCGTTTTCAAGTTGATCTGCGCGGCATCATCGAAATCCTTTCCGAACACCTGTACAGCGGTCCCGAAGTCTTCGTGCGCGAACTGTTACAGAACGCGGTGGATGCGATCACCGCCCGGCAGAAACTCGGGGAGCCGTTCAGTCCAGCCGTGCGTCTCAAGTTGACACGCTCCAACGATGGCGTGCCGGTGCTGGTTTTTCGTGACACCGGGATTGGGTTACTGGAAGCCGAGGTTCACCAGTTTCTGGCGACGATTGGGAAGAGCAGCAAGCGCCTCGTCGGGGCGCGCGGTGGCGGTAGCGATTTCATTGGGCAGTTCGGGATCGGGTTACTGTCCTGCTTCGTGGTTTCCGACGAGATCGTCATGCACAGCCGCTCGGCTGTGAAGCCCGAAGAGGTCGTAGAGTTTCGCGGTGTGCCGGAAGGCAATTACTCGGTGCGCGTCGTGCCAGAGGCAGAACTGATCCAGCCGCTCGAGGTGGGGTCAAGGGTGACATTGCGCGCCAAAAAGGGCTTCGAAGCGTTTTTTGAATCAGCCGAACTCGAGCGGCTGGTCTTGCATTACGGTGCCTTGCTGCCGTTCCCGATCACGCTGGCTCGAGAGGGTGAACAGGCGGGCGAACAGTCGGGCGGCGCGGTCGTCAACCGTGATGGCGCGGTCTGGCGGCGCGAGTTTACCTCCCCGGAGGCGCGCCGCGCCGCGCTGATGGACTTTGGTGCGGGCGTGCTGGGGCGCGAGCCATTGGATGTGATTGACATTCGCACAACGGCGGGCGCGATAGACGGCGTGGCGCTGGTGCTGCCGTGGACCCCTAGCCTGGCCGCGAAGCCGAAGCACGTCGCGTACCTGAAGAACATGCTGCTGGACGACGAAGCCGAGGGTCTCGCGCCGGAATGGGCGTTTTTCGTGCGCTTGGTGGTCAACACCAACGCCCTGAAACCGACCGCCTCCCGCGAGGGCTTCAGCGACGACGCGGCACTGCAACAGGCTCGAGCGGAGATCGGCGCGGCCTTGCAGGCGTATTTAGGGCAGCTCGCGGACGCCGAGCCGGAACGCTTCCGGGCGCTCGTGCGCCTGCACGACCTGAGCATCAAGGCGCTGGCATTGGAGAACGACGAGCTGTTCACGCTGTTCGCGCCGCGCTTGGAATTTGAAAGCTCGAGCGGCCCGGTGACGCTCTCCGAATACCGCGCCGGGTTAAATCCCGTGCAGGGCGGGGCGATTTATTACACCCGGAGCTTGGAGCAGTTCCGTCAGATGGCTCGAGTCGCGGGGGCGCAGGGCTTTAACATCCTGAACGGCGGGTACGTCTACGCCTCGGATTTGCTAGAGCGCTTCGCGCAACTGAACCCGGATGTGACCGTGGAGCGCGTGGAGGCGGATTTCTTCGCGCAGCGCTTCGAGGAGCTGAGCATTCCCGAACGCAACGGCAGCTTCGAGTTTCTGCGCGTGCTGGAGCGCACGCTGGAGCCGTTCGGGTGCGGCGTGGAACTGCTGCACTTCAAACCCTCGGAACTGCCGACGCTGTTTGTGACGAGCGCCCAGCAGCGCTTCGTGCGCAGCATCGAGACCGCTCAGGAGGTCGCCAACGACCTGTTCGGCGGCGTGCTCGAGAACCTGAAAACGGCGCAGAGCCAGTCACACGGTAGCCAGCCAGGGGGTCAGGCTCGAGGGGGGATGCTGCTGAACGGGCAGCTTTACGTGAATTTCAGCAACCCGCTCGTGCGTCGCCTAGCTGTGCTCGGCTCCAACGCCACCGTCGGTAGCGTGATCGAGGTGCTGTACGTGCAAAGCCTGCTGCTAGCGCAGCATCCCCTCTCGAGCCACGAGTTGCAGACGCTCACCGGCGGACTGGGCAAACTCATTGAGCTGGGCCTGCAATCGGTGACGGAGGTGTCCCGTGTCGCCAATTGAAGGGCAATCCACGGAAACCGTTTACGACCTGCTTTCCAGAGCCTCCGACCTGCCCGACGGCAACCCGGCGCGGCTCGAGTTGCTGGAAACGGCCGTGCGGATGGCGGACAGCTTGGGTGATTTGGAGGCGGGCTGGGAGGCTCGAGACGAGTTGATGGAGGCCGCGACGATGGGTGGCCACCCAGAGAAAACGCTGGTGGCGTTCTCTTGGAGCCTGGCGCAATTCGACCGGGTTGGGAGTGACTACGGCTGGGACGAGGATTCACTGCTCTGGAAGTACAAGTGGGTGTTGAACAGCCTATGGAATTTTCCAGCGATCAGCCCAGCGCAGATTGAGGCCGCCTTCAGCGATTTTGCCGATCGCTTAGTGCGCGGCGGCTACAGTCCGCGCACGCTGTACTACTTTCGCGCCAAGTATGAACACGCGCGAGGCGATCAAGCGGCGGCTGAAGGCTGGCGTGCGCTGTGGACGATTTCGCCGGAGGATGGACTGAGCGATTGCAGCGCCTGTGAGGCCGCCTTCAGCGTCGAACACCGGATCGCGCAGGGGCAGGATGAACTGGCGCTCGAGACCGCGCAACCGATCCTGACCGGGCGTTTGCGGTGCGCCGAAGTGCCGCATACGACCCTGGCGGACTTACTAATTGTGCTGCTACGCCTCGAGCGATTTGAAGAGGCGGTCAGTGCCCATCGGCGCGGGTACAAGCTGATCCGTGACAACCCAGAATTTCTGGTGAGCAGTGGGCAGCACCTCGCGTTTCTGGCGTACACCCGTAACCTGCCAGAAGCCGTGAAACTGCTGGAACGACACCTGCCCTGGGCGCTCGAGACGGCAGATCCCGATCGGCGCTGCTCGTTTTACCAGAACGCACTCGTCTTGACGCATCGCCTGCGCGAAACCGGCCAGACCCATCTGCAACTGCGCCTGCCCGCCGGATTCGCACTGCAACCCGAGCCGGACGGCTATAGCATCGTCGCACTCGAGGCGTACTTGCACGACGAAGCGCTCGAGATCGCCCAGGCTTTCGATGCCCGAAACGGGAACGACTGTTTTGTGAGTTCCCTAAAATCCGATGCGGCGCTGCTCGAGCGGGTCGGCTCCGTCAGCCTCGAGCTGCCCGCCACTGAGGGTCCCGACAAGAACACCCGGAAAAGGAAACCATGACCCCGGAATTACAGGACTTGATCTATAAGGTGCGCTGGATGCCGAAGGGCGACGCCAAAATCGAACGCCTCGAGCAAGTCGTGGCGCTTGCAGATAGCCTCGGCGATTTGGACGCGGGCTTCGATGCCCGTGACGACCTGAGCGAAGCCGCCAACGCCTGGGGTCGCCCGGAGAAAGAACTCGTGGCCTTCGCCTGGTGTCTGGCGCAGTACGACCGTGACCCAGAGCGCTTCGCGGAGTGGGATCACCGCCTGATGTGGACCTACAAGCGCGTGCTCGGGACACTGACCTGCTTCCCGAGCGTCCCACTGACCCGTATTCGCGCCGCCTTCGAGGACTTCCGGGCGCGACTGCAACGCGGCGGGCACAGCCTCAGCACCCACGACGAGTTCGCGCTTCGGAGCGCCCTGCAAACTGGCGATCAGGCGGCAGTCGAAGCCGCTCACGCCGCGTTCAGAACCCACACTCGAGCCGCCGACTTGGACTGCCGCGCCTGCCAGTTGCAGGTCGAGGTCCGCTATCAGGTGTTCATCGGAGACGACGAGGCGGCGGTGAATGCTGCTGCCAAGCTGTTCAAACGCGGCGCACCGAGTTGCAACCGCGTGCCTCACAACACGCACGCTTTCGTGCTGATGCCGCTGTTGCGCTTCGGTCGCCTTCAGGAGGCGGCTGAGCATCACCGCGATTACCGCCGCATCGCAAACGACGAGAGCGCTCTCGCTGTGATCGGGCGTCACCTCGAGTATCTGGGCTACGTCAATGACCTGCCGAACGGCTTGAAGCTGCTGGAAAAGCACCTGGGCTGGGCCTACAAGACGAACGATCTCGAGGATCGCTACGGCTTTCTGCTCGGGGCGCTTCCGCTGCTGACGCGCTTGACGCGAGCGGGCGCGGGGCTGAACCTGCGCCTCCCGGCAGAGGTCCCCGGTGCTCAGGAGAGCGGAACCTACGACCCGGCGCAACTCGAGGCAACCATCCGCACCGAGCTGGTGGGGATCGCGGCGCTGTTCGATGCCCGAAATGAGAACGACTTTTACACGCGGCGCATCCAAGTGGACGAGATGCTGTTGGCGTCCATCAACGCGCCGTTCGCGTTGCCAGAACCGGAGGGCCACAAGCACAAGCCGAAAAAGAAATCTCCTCGAGCCTGAACGTTCAGATGAGACTGAGCGCGTGGCGGGACGCGTTAAACTCCAAGCCATGAGAAGCCGCCAGAAACTCGAGGAACTGGAGCGTTTGACGCTGGAACTGTACGCGGTCCGTTCTGGCGAGTCGCGCGGGCGGCTACACCCGGAATCCGAGAGCGCCTTTCGGACCGTCTTCCAGAAGGACCGCGACCGCGTGCTGCACACCGGAGCCTTCCGCCGCCTGGAGTATAAAACCCAGGTTTTCGTCAACAACCAAGGCGATTACTACCGCACCCGGCTAACCCACACCCTGGAAGTGTCCCAAGTTGGGCGCACGATTGCTCGAGCGCTCGGCGTCAACGAGGACCTGACCGAGACGATTGCGCTGTCGCACGACCTCGGGCATCCACCGTTCGGTCACGCCGGGGAAACGATTCTGGACGAATTGATGCGCGGTCACGGCGGGTTCGATCACAACAAGCAATCGTTTCGCGTCGTCACCAAGCTGGAAAAACGCTACCCAGAATTCGATGGCTTGAACCTCGCCTGGGAAACCTTAGAGGGAATTGTCAAGCACGAGACTGAGTACGACATCAGCGACGCCAGCGAATTTGAACCGACCTGGCGGGCCAGTTTAGAGGCACAAATTGCCAATATGGCCGACGAGACTGCCTACAACGCGCACGACTTGGACGACGGCTTACGATCTGGTCTGCTCGAGCCGGGACAACTGACCGAAATCCGTGTCTGGCAGCGGATGTGCCGGGAGTTGGGGTACAACCCGGAGCGCCTTTCAGAGTTGGAACGCCGCGTCCTGATCCGCGAACTCTTGGGCTGGGTCATCACCGACATCGTGCAGACCACCGCCGCCCAGATCGCTGGGCAGAACGTGCAAACCCTGGAAGACGTGCGCGACGCCTCGAGTGTGCTGGTGGCGCACTCTCCGGAGGTGCGCGAAGAGCTGAAAGAGTTGAAGCAGTTCTTGTACGCCAATTTTTACTACCACTACCGCGTCATGCGACAGGTTCACAAGGCGGAGCATATTTTGACCGGACTGTTCAAGGCGTTCACCTCGAGACCGACGATGCTCCCCCCGAGCCACGTGGCGCGGATTGCCGTGAATGGCTTGGAGTGTGCCGTCTGCGATTACGTGGCCGGCATGACGGACCGCTTTGCGATGGACGAGTACAACCGATTGTTCGAGCCATACGAACGCACCTGAAGAATGAGGTCAGAAGGCTCGAGACCAAGGGACGCCAGTGTGCGTGTCTTCAGCATGACGTGGGAAACCGCGCGAAAGCGTAATGAGAGGATCGTGCAATCTGCACGCAACGGACGCGAAGCGAGTTGCCTACGATCTTCGTCTAGTTTAGAGAAACGACGATTGGGATGTCTCGAGCAAGAACGCTATCAGCCGGGTTTGGCCTGCCAAACCCCTACGGAAAATTGTGGGACTCGAGGCTGTCAGCTCAAACCGGTTTCGGGCGTTCATGGGGATCGTCGCTATGAAACATGCGGGATGACCGCGCAATCAAGTTATTGCAGCGAATGGCCAACAAACTTGTCCTGCCACAACTTTCCTAACCGCCCAATCCCCTCCTCGAGTTGCGCTTCGGTGGCAGCCGCGAACGACAGCCGCAGGTACGCCCCGGTCGGTTCCGCCGGGAACCAAGCGCGGCCCGCGTGAACCTGAACGCCGCATCCAGCCGCCGCGCGGGAAAACTCGAGGTCGTCGCCGGGAATCTGGACCCACAGTCCAAAACCGCCGCTGGGCACTGTCGGCACGCTCGCCTCTGGGAAGTGCGTTGCCAGGGCGCGCAGAGCGGCGTCGCGGCGTGAGCGGAGGCGTTCGCGGAGTTGCTTGACGTGTTTGTTCCAGGCGTTGCTGGTGACCAACTCGAGTGCGACTTCCTGCATGAACTGCGAAACGAACAGATCGTCCACGCTCCGCATGACGCGCAGGCGTTCGCGCACCGCGCCTCGAGCAATGATCGCGGCGACGCGCAGGCTCGGGGCGGCGCTTTTGCTGAGGCTGCGCAGGTACACCACCCGTCCCGGCTCGAGGCTGTGCAGGGTCGGTGCGAGTGTGCCGGAAAGGGTGAAGTCCCTGGCGTAATCGTCTTCAATGATGAACGCGCCGTGACGGGCGGCAATTTCCAGCAGTTCCATGCGACGTTTCTGGCTGAGAACCGCACCTGTCGGGTTCTGGTAGAGCGGTTGCAGGTAAATCACCCGTGCGCCGGACGATTGCAGCGCCGCCTCGAGCAGACTGGTGCGGAGGCCGTCGCCGTCCACGGGAACCGGTATCGTCTGCAAGCCCGCCGCCTGACACGCGGCGAGCGCTCCAAAGTACGTGGGACTCTCCAAGCAAACCGCACCGCCCGCCGGGACGAGCGCACGCAGCGTGGAGGTGACCGCCGCCTGCCCGCCGGGGGCGATCAGCACGTCACTGCTGCGCGTGTCACCGCCGATCTGCGCGGCGAACCAGGCGCGCAGCGGTTCGCTACCTTCGCGGGGGGCGCGATGCCAGACGCCGGGACGCTTGGATGCGCGTGTCACGGCCCGCTCGAGGGCGGACAGGGGTTGCAGCGTCTCGTCGGGGTAGCCGCTCCCGAGGATGATCGCGCCGTCGCCGGGCGGGGTCAGCAGGCGTTGCAGCTCCTCGCTCACGCCGCCTCGAGCGCCGAGGGTGACGCTCTGCCAGCCAAGGTCCAGGGTCGCGGTGGGCGCGGGTGGGTGCGCCACGAAGGTTCCGCTCCCGGGTCGGGTGACAAGTTGACCCGTGCGCGTGAGTTGCGATAACGCCCTGGAAACGGTGACCGGCGAGACGCGGTGTTTCGTGACCAACTCGCGCACACTGGGAATCCGGTCTCCAGGCTGCAACGCGCTGATTTCCGCGCCGAGTTCCTGAACGATTCGGCTGCTCGAGTTGACGGCTGACTTGGACATGGTGTTATCATAGTACGTGAAGAAACTTAGTAACGCTATCGCCTTGACTCTAGTAACACCCCTGATTGTGGTCCGCCTCGAGCGTTCAAATCTGGCGGCGCGATGACCGCTGCCCTGCCGCGCTCCCGCGAACTCGAGGGGACGCTGTACGCGCTCCTCGGGGTGCTGGCGTTCTCGTTCACCCTGGTAGCAACTCGAGTCGCCGTGCCAGTGATGGGTGGAACCTTCGTCGGTCTCGGGCGCGCCCTGATCGCCGCCCTGCTGGCGGGCGGCGTCTTGCTGGCTCGAGGGGAACGCCCTCCGGAGCGCCGCCACGTCATCCCGTTGCTGGTCACGGCCCTCGGGGTCGTGGTCGGGTTTCCGATCTTTAGCAGTCTGGCGGTGGTTCACGTTCCCGCGATTCACGGCGTCGTCATCATCGGGCTGCTGCCCGCCGCGACCGCCGTGCTGGGCGTGCTGCGCGGACGGGAACGGGTCCCGCCGCTGTTCTGGGGCGCGGTGTTGCTCGGGGTGATTGGCATCCTGGTCTTCGCCTTCACCGAGGGTGCGGGCGCGTTGCGGCTCGAGGATGGATTCTTGCTGGCGGCCGTGCTGCTGGGCGCAATCGGCTACGCCGAGGGCGGGCGACTGGCGAAAGAGCTAGGGGGCTGGCGCGTGATCTGCTGGGCGCTGGTGCTGATCGCGCCGTTTCTGGTCGCGCCGGTCGCGTTGAACCTGCCGCAGGATTTCGCCGCGATCACCCCGCTCGCCTGGCTGTGCTTCGCGTACGTCAGCGCCTTTTCAATGTTCCTCGGGTTTTTCGCCTGGTATCACGGCATGGCACTGGCGGGAATCGCCCGGAGCAGCCAGCTTCAACTCGTGCAGCCCTTGTTGAGCGTCACCTGGGCGGCGCTGCTCCTGGGAGAATCCATCAAGCCGCAAACAATTATCGCCTTGGTCATCGTGCTGTTCAGCGTGGCACTGTCGCGCCTGGCCAGAGAACGGCGGGCGGCATGAACATCCAACATCAGGGATACACGATCAGCACCGATCCGGCGCAGTTGCAACCCGAGGCCATCGTCGCGGCACTCGCCCGGATGTACTGGTCCAGCGGGCGATCAAAGGAACGCGTCATTCGCTCGCTCGAGGGGTCGTTATGCTTTGGGGTGTATCACGAGGGCGCGCAAGTCGGACTGGCCAGGGTCATCACCGACCGCGTCACTTTCGCGCTTCTTTGCGACGTGTACATCCTCGAGGCTCACCGGGGGCATGGGCTGGGGAAGCTGTTGATCGAGGCGGTCGTGACGTACCCGGATTTTCAGGAGATTCGGCGGCTTTTGTTGGCCACGAAAGACGCGCACGGCCTGTACGCCCAGTTTGGGTTCACCGCGCTGAACGCCCCGGAACGTTGGATGGAACGCTTCGATCCGAACGCTTGAGCGCAGGATAGGAGCCAACCTGTATTCACCCCGGCCAGTACGACACCGAGTTCTATTGTTTCAACGCCCTGATAGACGAACTCGCGCACTCCATCACGGGGTATCTGCGGCAAGATTCCTGGAGGTCCAGCCATGGCTCGAGGGTGAAGACCAGGTATTACTGGGAGACATAGGAAAGCCATCATGAATTCTCGACCCACCTATAGCATCTCGAGGCGAAAGGCCAGCATCGGCGTTCGTATGGCGATGGCAGGCTTGAACATCTGACTGCGAAATATCAGGCTCGAGAGGTTGAACCAAAGGAGCACCTGTGAAGCAACGTCGTTTCAAAATGGTGGATGTCTTCGCCGTAGAGGCGTACCTAGGAAATCCCTTGGCTGTGGTCGTGGACGCCGAAGGTCTAAGCGGCGAGGAGATGCAGCGCTTCGCCTGCTGGATGAACCTGAGTGAGACGGCGTTTCTATTGCCACCCTCGAGCAGTCAGGCGGATTACCGACTGCGAATCTTCACCCCAGTCCGCGAGTTGCCGTTCGCCGGGCATCCCACACTGGGAAGCTGTCACGCTTGGCTCGAGGCTGGCGGACGGACGCATGATCCGACGGTGGTCGTTCAAGAGTGCCCAGCGGGACTCGTCACCATCCGGTCAGGCAGGGGAGAACACACAGGGCAACTCAGCTTTGCCGCCCCACCGCTCGTTCGTACCGGCCCGGTGGAGCCTGAGCTGTTAGCCGAAATCGCTCGAGTCTTGCGAATTTCACCGTCCGAGATCCTGCATCATCAATGGGTGGACAACGGTCCCGGCTGGGTTGCGGTCATGTTGCGCTCAGCCGAGGCGGTGCTCACCCTCGAGCCTGATCTGGGAACGATGTCTGACCTGGAGTTGGGTGTCGTGGGCGCGTACCCGGACGGGGGTGACGCGCAGTTTGAGCTGCGGGCGCTGATCTCCAAGGGAACCTCCAGCCCTTACGAAGACCCGGTCACCGGAAGTCTTAACGCCAGCGTCGCCGGGTGGCTGATCGGGGCTGGACTCGCCCCGGAGCGATATAGGGCGTCCCAAGGAACCCGGCTCGGGCGCAGCGGCAGGGTTTACCTCGAGCGTGACCCTCAGGGTCAGGTCTGGGTCGGCGGGAGAACCGTCACTTGCGTTGACGGTCAGGTTCTGTTGTGACTCGAGCCTTACCGGACGCCTTCTTGCAGGCCAAAAAGTAGACCCCGAGGGCAATCGGGGTCTACTTTTTGGCCTGCTGTTACATCCTCGGGGTTTGGCCACTGCCGCTCATATTGCCTGGTGCGCCCTCTGATTTCCATTCGCGCATGACGCTCTGGGCGTCCTTGGAAAGATGGACCGCGTTACCGTCCACCGATTCGACCCAAGACATAGGAATGTAATGGTGCATTCCGTCCTTAGAGTCGCTCTTGGTGAGTTTAATCATGTCACCTTCGACACCGTCCACAGTTCCGATGTGCTCACCGGAAACGCCGTTCATCGAGCCAGCGCCCTTGGCGTGGACCATCATGTGCTCGCGGATGTTCATGCTTGACTTGTCCGAATTCATCATAAAAACCTCCTTGTCGCTTGGAGGCCCAGTCTGCTTCCATGAACTGAAGCCAATTTGAATCTGGTCTGAAAACCGACTTGGCTACTTCGTGACCGGTTTGAACAGCTCCATACCGCCCGCCGCCAAGAACCGCGCCTCGAGCGCCGCTTTCTCTTCACCCGGCTTGCTGGTCGCATCCCCCGGCAGGCTGCCCGCAAACGCCTCGAGCGCGTCGGGGTAGCCGTCACCGTCGGAATCGGCGACCGGTTTGAAACCGGCATCGAACCGGGTTTTCAAGGCATCCAGGCTCAAACTGGGTTTGTCGTCCCGGTCCTTCTGGTTCGTCCCCGCCAGGAATTCAAACGTGTCGGGATAACCGTCGTGGTCGGTATCACCGCCGTAGCGCAAGGCGCTATAAATCGCGTCTTGGATGGTTTGCTTCTTGCCGCGCCAGAAGCCGACCGCCAGTCCGAACGAGTTCCACGGCGCATCGCCCTTTGGGTTGACGTGGCAGATCTGGCAGGCCGCCACCGCCAAGGCGCTCTGCGGTAGCCGCTCGAGTCTCATCGTCTTGAACGCCACCGCCTCATACCCACCCCGCGCCAGTACGGGTACGGCGATCAGGAGAAGACAGGCGGTCAGGAGGAATCTCAAAGCGTTCATCTTGTTTTTGATGCCGGTTGCAGCCCAGCGGTTCCCGCTTACAAGCTCCCGTGAAACCTGCCTCACCTCGAGCCTTTTATTTAGCTCTTGACCGGTTCCTTGACGTACAGCGCGAAGTTCTGGATCGGGTTGTAGGTTTCGATATTGCCCACGAAGGTTCCGTCTGATTTGAACTTGCGAATGATGTGCCCGCCGCGCCGCGCCGCGTAGAGGAAACCGGCGTCGTCTACGGCGATGTCCATCACCTGAGAGGTATCCTCACCGGTCAAGGCTTCGATTTGGTAGGTCGGACCTTGCGTGCCCTTCGGCGGGATCAGGGTTCTGATCTTGCTGGAATTCGCGTCACTGATGTACGTCACCCCGGTCGTGTCCACGGCGATTCCATCCAGAACGCGCAGCTCGGGGTTATCGGGGCGCAGCTTGAACGAGTAGCGCTGAATGAACTCGCCTTCAGGTGAAAAGCGTTGCACGCGGCGGTTCCCATAATCCAGCACGTACACCCGCCCGTCTGCCCCGGCCACAATGGCTCGAGGGTCATCGAACTGCCCCAATCCCGTGCCGCGCCCGCCGAACCTTCCGAGGAATTCACCGTCTGGGCTGTAGCGCTGCACGGTGTGAGATTCGCCGTCCAGAATGTAAATCTGATCCCACTGGCTGACGGCAATCGCAATCGGATAAAGGAACTCTCCGGGGTTCATACCATAGCGTCCGAAGGCCAGAAGCTGATCGCCCTTGGCGGAGAACTTGCGGATGATGTTCGTGGCGGCCTCGCCGGAGCGGTACTCGAAGACGCTGGCGTAAATGTTGAAATCCGCGTCGCAGGCCACTGCCACCGGAGCCACCGGCAGCTTGTCGCTGCCAATTCCGACCTGGCCGAAGCTGTGCTCCAAGTTGCCGCTGAGACTGAGAATCCGCACCGGACCCTTTCGGGTATTCAAGCTCACCAGCAAGTGTGCCGGACCCTCGAGATCGGTTTTCTGATCGGCGATGCCAGACTCCAGCAGTTCAATCACTTCGGTCAGGGTCGGGCGCTTGTCGGGGTCCTTCTCCACCATGCGCATGATAAGGTCGTTGACGCGCTGGGGAACCTCTAGGTTGAGCTGACGCGGCGGGGTCGGCGTCTGGAAGATCTGCGCTTGCACCACCGCCTCATAGCCACCCTTGAAGGCGGTCTGCCCGGTGACGCCCTCGTAAAAGACCAAACCCAGGCTGTAAATGTCGGTGCGGTGGTCAATCTTGTTGCCTCGAGCCTGCTCTGGACTCATGTAGACCGGCGTGCCGACTCGGGCACCGGTCATCGTCAAGCGGGTCAGAACCTTGCCCGCCGCGATCCCGAAATCCATCAGCTTGACGCTGCCAGGCTCGATCCCGGCCGAGTTATCGGCCCTCAGGGCGTTCTTAGAGACCATGATGTTGCCGGGTTTGATGTCGCGGTGAATGATGCCCTGCTTGTGAATGTAGCGGAGCGCATCGGCCGTCATCATCACGATATGAACGGTCTGCTCGAGGTTGAGACGGCGAGTTTCGATCAGGTTCTCCATCGCCTCGCCCTCGATCAGTTCCATGGCGATAAAGTGGGTCGTGCCCTCGTTGCTGTGCTCGAAGACTTTCACGATGTTGGGATGGTTGAGGCGCATCAGCACCTCGGCTTCGCGGTGGAAGCGGCGCACGAAGCGGGCATCGGCCACGAACTTGTCTTGCGGGATCTTCAGCGCCACGGAGCGCTGATCGTCCTTGCGCTTGGCGCGGTAGACGGTGGCCATGCCACCGATACCGACGCGCTCCATCACGTCGTAGCGGGTCAAGCCGACGTTATCGGGTTTACCAGATTTGCCGCCGACCCCAGCCAGGGTTGGTGTGCGTTGCGGCGACTTGCGCTTCTGGGCGCGGCGCTTCCTGACGGTATAGACCTCCAAAGGAACCAGTGTCGCCATTAGAACCAGTCCGCCGATCACCAGCGCCGAAACCGCCCGTTCCGGGTGCGCGGTTCCGCCCGCCAGCCCAGGCTCGAGGTTGATCAGCCACAACCCGAGTGCGCCAAGGGTGGCCAAACCACCGACGAAGATCGCCAGGATGCCCGCCGAAATTTTGAGGTAGTAGAAGCCCAGCAATGCCACGACGAATACGACCAGCAGCACGAAGGCCGTCACGCGGCCACCTGAGCCACGACGCCGGTGATATTGTCCAGCCCGCCACGGGCGTTGGCCAGACCAATAAAGTACTCGATGGCATCGTGCAGGTTGACTCCCGGCCGGGAGAGTTCGCTCAGCAACTCATGCTCGTTGACAAAGCCATGTAGCCCGTCGCTGCTCAAAAAATACAGGTCGCCGGGTTGGATGTTCATGACGCCGACATCCACCGTCACCTGGGAGCGCGTCCCGAGGGCCCGCATAAGCTGATTGCGATTTGGGTGATTTTCCGCCTCTTCCTTCGTCAGGATACCCTGTTCCACCTGAAAGGCCACCCAGGAGTGGTCTCGAGTGAACTGCTTCAACTCGCCTTTTCTAACCAGGAAACCTCTCGAGTCGCCGATGTGACCGTAGTAGAGTTTGCGGTCCATGATGACGCAGACGGTCAGCGTCGTACCCATGCCGCTGTACTGCGGGTTGTCCAGGGCTTCCTTGTTGATCTTACGATTGGCGGCCAGAATGGCTTTCTCCAACGCCTTGTCGAACGCAATCGCGGCGTTCCCGGCATTGATAAACTCCACGTAATCGGACACGGCTTTGCTGACAACTTCGATCGCGCTCTTGCTAGCGCGCTCACCGGCCGCCGCGCCGCCCATGCCGTCCGCCACAGCGAAAAAGGCAATCCCTCCCCTCGGAGAAGAGAGCGTCTTCACGCGATGGTAATCCTCATTGTGTTCGCGCACGCGCCCGACACTCGAGCCGTGACCGAAGATGATGTTGGCTTTGCTCTGAGACATCATAAGATTGTGTGCTGTAACGCACCGTTAGCGGAGTCTAGCATCCCCCCAGGCGGTTTCACGGCGATTTCATCACGTTGCCAGACCGCGTGCGCTAAACTTCGCGTTCAGCCACGCTTTGGATGCCCAATTATACCTGAGTCCTGGGCAGAGTTAGCCTCGTGACGCGAATCCACGAATGCCTTTACACTCTGCTGTGGATTTGAAGCATTACCTGAGCATTCGCGGCGTCACCAACCCGAGCCTGCGAGCCGATGGAGGGCGATTGGTGTTTCTGTACAATGTCACGGGTTCAATGCAGATTCACACGCTGGACCGCCCCCAGGGCTGGCCGCCGCAGCGCACGTTTTACCCGAACCGCGTCGCCACGCTGGAGTACGCCCCGACTGGCAACCGCCTCGTGTTTGGCATGGATGACGGTGGCAACGAGCGCGAGGGCTTGTGCCTGTCCGACGACGACGGGCAGAACGTGATTGCGCTGACCGACAGGCCAGAGGTTAAATACATGTTCGGCTGCTGGAACGAGGCGGGTACCCAGATCGCCTTCACCGCCACGCACGACAACCGGCAAGATTTCAACGTCTACACGATGGACATCGCCACTCGAGCCATCGAAAAGGTCTCGAGCCTGACGGGGTACAACTATGTCCGCGCCTGGTATGGGGATAGCTTGATCGTCTCGCACGCGACGGGGAACGATAACAACGACCTCCACAGCGTCAATTTGACCACGCGTCAAGAACGGCTGTTGACGCCGCACGAACGGAAAGCGGTTTTCCAAGGGGGAGCGCCTAGCAGCGATCAGAAATTCCTGATTGTGACCACCAACTTTGAGCGCGACTTCTTCAATCTGGCACGCATCAACCTGGAGACGCTGGGCGTAGAATTTCTGTCGGAGCGCACCTGGGACGAGGAATCGCTCGAGGTAACGCGGGATGGACGCTTCGCTGTGGTGTGCATCAACGAGGCGGGGCTGAGCGTCCTCGAGATTCACGACCTCGAGGAGTGGCGAGCATACGTTTGGGGGCGGACGGCAGACTCTTCTGGTCACCTGCGACAGCCCGACGAGCGCCGCGAACTTGTACGCGTTGACCACGGCGGGCGCGGTCACGAGATGGACCGACGTGACCCTGGGGCTGGTCCCAGAACCTTCATTGATCGAACCCGAACTCGTGCGCTGGCCGAGCTTCGATGGCTTGGAGATCAGCGGCTGGTACTACAAACCCAGAGGGGTCAGCGGCAAACTCCCGGCCGTCGTCAGCATTCACGGCGGACCCGAATCCCAGGCCCGTCCCAACTTCGCCGCGATCGCGCAGTAGTACCTGACTCGAGGCCTGGCGGTGCTGTTCCCGAACGTGCGCGGTAGCTCCGGGTACGGCAAGCGCTTCATGGCGCTGGACGACGTAGATAAGCGCATGGACAGCGTTGCCGACATTAAAGCGGCGGTGAGTTGGTTGGTCGCCCACGGCGAGGCCGACGAAAGCCGTATCGCCGTGCAGGGCAGCAGTTACGGCGGCTTCATGGTGCTGAGCTGCCTGACGACCTACCCGGAGCTGTTCGCGGCGGGCGTGGAGATTGTTGGAATCAGCAACTTCGTGACCTTCTTGGAGAACACCAGCGCCTACCGTCGCGGTTTGCGCGAATCCGAGTATGGCAGCCTGGAGCGCGACTTAGAATTGCTGGAAAGAATCAGTCCGATCAACTATCTGGACCGTCTGCGTGCGCCGCTGTTTATCGTGCACGGCGCGAACGATCCTCGCGTGCCGCTCTCCGAAGCCAAGCAGATGCGTGATGCGCTTCACAAGAAGGGCGTGCCGGTAGAATTTCTGGTCTATCACGCCGAGGGTCACGGCTTAGCTAAACTCGAGAATCGGTTGGAGGCGTACCCGAAAATCGCGGACTTTTTAGAGCGGCACCTGCGGGTATGACCCGTTTCGGAAACGCTCGAGTTTAGAAGGTGCGGTCTGCGCCCCGACACCCGTTTTGCCTCCAAGCCACCCAACAACCCAACATTCACACCTCGAGCCTCAGGTGACGCTCGGTTCGCTGCTGTACCGTCAACTCGTGTCGAGAGCCTTCGTCAAAGAGGACAGCGCCGCGCCGGAAGCGAAACTCGGCGCATACCGCCTGTACCTGGGACAATCCAGGTTCGATTTCGATCCGCAACCGATTGACTCGAGCGATGATCTCTTAGAAGCCGTGCGCTTGGCTGGTCGCAGGCAGGGGTACGTGCAGGTGCGTGACTCCATCGGGACCCTGCTGCTCGAGCTGAATTAGTTCAGCGCCTTGCCGTAGTAGGGACAGGCTTGTCCGACGCGACTCGAGCCGGGGCAACGCACGCTACGCTGCCGCAGGGCAATCGTTTGAGCTTCGGTCAAGGAATCGCCGCAGACCGGGCAGACGACCTTGAACTGCGCGGTGGAGACCTGCGAGGCGCTGACATCCACGGTTTTACGGAAATCCTTGGCTTTGAAGTCCTGTGGGTTGAAACCCGTCTCGAAACCGCCAGATCGTTGCGGGTTGAAGCGCCCGCCTTGCGTGTCACGTATCAGGTCCCTGGCGCGTCGGAAGAAGCGTACCGTATCGCGCAAACGCACGTAAGCGCGGCGAATCTGTGGTGAGTACCCGCGAAACCAGTAGGCGATCACACCGATCACCGCGACGAATAAAAGGAGGTTGATCAAGAACCGTGACACGCCCAAGAGTCTACCGATTTCAGGTTAGGACAATCCTCGACCCTGGCACACTCGCGTTTCCGCGAGTGCCTTCAGCCTCGAGAATGCCCGACTCTGGGCTGGAGGTTAAAGAATTGTTCCTAGAAAAAACGGCATCATCTTGCGCCACCAGACCCAGTCGTGATCCACATCCCCGCCCCAGTAATCGAACCAGGCGGGTACACCCTTGGCCTGCAGAATCCGCTCGAGGGCGCGGGTGTCACGGATCGCGTCCTCCTCCCAGCGTCCCTGCCCGACAGCAAAGACGATCTTGGAGCGGCGGTAGCGCTCCAAGTGCCACGGATCGTTCAGGTTTGGCAAGTAACTCAGGGGAGCGTTGAAGTAGATCTGCTCATCGTTGTGACCGCCGACGAAATGGGTCAGGTCGTACAGGCCAGAGAGCGCGATCACACCGTCAAAAATATCTGGGCGGCGAAAGAAGAAATTCGCGCTGTGAAGCGCTCCCATACTGCATCCCGCGACCCAGATGGTCAATGAATTCGTGTTTTGCTGCACGAACGGCACGACCTCATTCAGGATGTGCCGCTCGTAATCCGCGTGGCGGCGGGCGCGGTCGTTCGGGTGGGCCGTGCGATTCGTCCAACTCTGCCAGTCCACACTGTCCACGGTGATGAACTTAACCCGGCCCTCTTCGATCAGCTCATTGCACGCCTCGAGCATCTTAAAGTTCTCAAAGTCGTAGAAGCGCCCGTCCTGCGCTGGGAAGACCACGACCGGCTGCCCGTAATGCCCGTAAACCTTCAATTCCATGTCGTGTCCGAGGGCGGGACTGAACCAGCGGTGATACTCGGTGTGCATCGCGTCTCCTCGGTGTCCCCAACTTGCTCGAGCGATCGTAGCTCCGTCGCCTTCCTCGAGCCGCACCCTTCGACTGGCTCAGGTTTTCTCGAGCATCAGTTCGGCGGTTTCGATCAAGGGTTCCAGCGCACTTCCACGCAGGATGTACCCCTGATTGCCGATCGCGCGGGCGAACACGCCTCCGATGCGCTCACTGTGACACAGCCGATCCGCGAATTGCTCCCGAATCTGTGCGTCCGAGAGCCGGTAACTCAGGTGATCCTTGCGACCCACATACACGGTGTTGTACTTCCGCGCCGGGTCCGCCCGGAACCGATCCTGGACCACGACATGACCCCACTCGAGGTAACAGTCGAAGTCGTGCGCGTAATTGAACATGTCGGTCGTCAAGCCACCCGGCGGGCGGATGTTGGCTTCCAGCGCTACGATCTCGCCGTTGACATCGAAGAACTCAATGTGAAAGAAACGCTCCAAGACGTTGAAGGCTTTCACAGCGGCGCGACCAGCGGTTTCTAAAGCGGGCGGAATCTCGCGGACGCTGTAATAGTAGATGTCCCCATCCTGGTTCACCACGTCCATCACGCCCTTGGAGTAGCGGTGACTGGCGCAGAACAAGATGTTCCCGTGGCGATCCGTCAAGCCGTCAAAGGTCACGATATCGCCACTGACGAACTCCTCCAAGATGTACTGCACCGGGAGCTTGTCGCGCAGGTAAAACTCCAGTTCAAACTCATCGGTGATCTTGTACGTTTTCGCCGCGCCGACCCCAATATCCGGCTTGGCCACGACCGGATAGCCGACCTCGGCGATAAACGCCCTCGCGGCCTCTGCTGTCAGGCAGACGCGACCTCGAGCCACGGGAATCCCGGCGTCTATGAAGCGCTGCTTCATGTGCGACTTGCGCTTGATGTTCTCGATCCAGTCGCGCCGCACGCCGAAGATATTAAAATCCGTTCGCAACCCCGCCTCGAGTTCCAGCCAGTGCTCGTTCAGACTGTCCAAGCGGTCCAACTTACCCCAGCGGTGCGTGAAATGCCCCAGGGCGCGCACCGCCTCGTCGTAATCGCCCATGTTGCAGACGCGATAGTACTCGTGGAGCTTGCCGCGTAGCTCGCCGTTCAGATTATCGAAATGCTCGTCGCCCAATCCCAGCACGGTCGCGCCCGCCTCACGCAGACCGCGCACGAAATGGCGGAAGTTCGGTGGAAAGTGCGGTGATAGGAAAACCACGTTCACGCAGACCCCCTGGAGCGCTCGGAATGGGAAATTCTAACCCGTGGGACAGCGAGCGTGCGGCTTTTGTCTCAAGAGTTACCAACGATTCCTCGATCCCGAGAATCGCACGTTCCCTGCAAGAGTACTTTTTCCCCCCTCGTCGCGGGAGAGGGGGCTGAGCCTTAGCGAAGTGCCTTTGAGGTTGAGTCTCGAGACGAACGTCGGGAGCGAGTGCAGCTCGAGGAATCGTTGGCGGCCGGGCGTTGCGCCCTGATAGGGCGCGCGCCCTGCACACAGAGATAGGGCACGCACGCTGTAGTCCTCACAGAAAACCATTGTTCATTCCAATGTCACGTGAGCGTTTCGCCCGCGAGACCGATTCCAAGCTGCCACCACAGCCCAGCCAACCTGTCCGTGAACCCGTGACGTTTGCGCCCAGGGTGAGAAGCGTATACTTGGCTGATGTCTGTAGTTCTCGAGCGTGGAGTCATGTTGAACTTACCTAAAAACGTCGTCATTACCATTGATGGACTCGCCGCGAGCGGCAAGAGCAGCGTCGCCAAAACGGTCGCCCGGCTCCTCAGCGTGCCGTATGTCTCGAGCGGGTTGTTGTACCGTCTCGTGACGCTCGCCTCGTTGGAGGACGGGATCAACCCGAACGACGAGCGGGCGCTGCTGGATACCTTGGACGCGCACGAGTTGCGCCTGGAACCGCGCAACGATGGGAACCGCGTGTACTTGGACGACCGCGATGTCACCGACGAGTGCTTCACCGCCAAGGTGGACGCCGAAGTCAGCCGCGTCGCACAGCACGGCTTGGTGCGCGGCTGGGTCAATGCCCAAGTGCGTCGCCTCGCGCCGCCGTTCGTGGCCGAGGGGCGCGACATGGGGACAGCCGTCTTCCCGCACGCGAGGGCCAAGATCTTCCTGACCGCCTCGAGCAAGGTGAGAGCCGAGCGCCGCGTCACGGAACGCGACGGTACCTATGAAAACATTCACTCGGCAATCGAGGAGCGCGACGAGATGGACGCAGACAACAGCGAACCCGCCCCGGACGCGGCCCGGTTGCACACGGATGGCTTAAACCTGGATCAAACCGTGAAGCGCGTCCTGGAGTTGATCCGGGAGCAGGTGAAGTGAACCCGAAGCACCCGGATCTCAGCAACGCGCCCCTCAACTACGACCTCATCAGCGGAGCCTGGGGACTGTACTTCTCTCTGATAGGCGTAGAATACCTGCATCCAGAGCAGATCCCAATCTCTGGCGCGGCGATCATCGCGCCGAACCACCTGACCACGATTGACCCGTTCGGCGTGGGGCAGCCCACGGCCAGACGGGTCCATTTCATGGCCAAACAAGAACTCTTCAGCAACGCCCTGTTGCGCTGGTACATGGCCAGCGGTAATGCCTTCCCGGTCGAACGCGGCAAGATGGACCTGACCGCCATTAAAACCGCCTTGCGAATTTTGCAGGGCGGACAGCTCCTGGTGATCTTCCCAGCTGGAACTCGAGGTGGCGAGGAGGTCAAGGGCGGCGCGAGCTTCCTGGCGCTGAAAGCCAAAGTTCCGGTCATCCCGGTCGGCATCAGCCTGAAACCGAACTGGTTCGGCGGTAAGCGTTTCCGGTTCAATTTTGGTGTGCCCATCCCGCCCGAGGGCAGCCCCGAGGATCACATTGCCCGCGTTTCACAGGCGATTGAAACCTTGCGCCTCGAGGTCGCATGATTCGCTTGCTGCTAACCGATGTGGACGGCACACTGATCGGGACCGGAAGCCAGATCTTGCCACTTGTGCTCAAAGCGTTGGAGCGGGCCAGGGAAGCCGGGTTGCACCTGGCAGTCTGCACGGGTCGTCCGCTGTTCAGCCGCGCCGCCGAGTACGCGGCCCTCGTGTCGGGCGACGAACCGCACATCTTTCAAAACGGCGCTCACGTCGCATATCTAAATGGCCAGACGATTCACCGAAGCGTGCTCAGGCGAGACTCGTACAACGCGCTGGTGGCCGTCTCGAGACGGGTCGGGATTGCTTTAGAGGTGTACACCGAGGGCGAATGCTTCGTGGAACTTCACACCGAAATCGCCGAGGAACACCAGCGCCTGATTGAAATCCCCGCCCGCCACCAGGATTTGCTGAGTTTGGAGGCTCCGATCCTGCGCGCTCAATGGGTTCACACCCGCGCTCAGCTCCCGCTGCTAGAAGCCGAGATGCGTGCCATCCCGGACATCCAATACGCCAGCGCCGGAACCCCGGACATGCCGGACGCGCTCTTCACCGGTGCGACCCGGCTGGGAACCAGCAAGCTCGAGGGAGCGTGTGCCCTGGCGCGGCATTACGGCGTGACCTTGCAGGAAACCATGATGGTCGGCGACGGTGACAACGACATCGAAATCATCCAGGGCGTCGGATTCGGCGTGGCGATGGGTAATGGCAGCCCCGGCGTCAAACGGGCGGCGCGGCGGATTGTTGGGAATGTAGACGACGGGGGATTGGCAGAAGCGATTGCCTTGGCGCTCGAGACGCATCAGGAACCAAGCCCGGTCGTGTAAGGCTCAGGCTGGAATGATGGATCGCTCCGATTGATGGCTAGACGAGGCAAGCTCGCGGTCTCAATCCAAATTTCCGACTCGTGCTGGAGATTGGGCGCTTTTGCTCGAGCGTTAACTAGCCGGTTCGCGCCGCTTCCCCTGGCGTCCCTGCAACTCGTTCGCCACATCCTGAAGGCTGACCCCGACCTCGGCCATCGCCATCAGCGTGTGAAACAACAGGTCAGCCACCTCGAGTTGCAACTCTGATTTGGAGGCGTTTTTAGCGGCGATGATGACCTCGCCCGCCTCCTCACCGATCTTCTTCAGTACGCGGTCTATGCCCTTGGCGTGTAAACCAGAGACGTAACTACCTTCCTGCGGGTGTTGAATCCGGTCCTGGATCGTGGCCTGAACCTCTCCCATGATGCCTGCAAAGCTGTGCTGTGGTATTTGGCCGCTGATCGCGTTCTGAAAGCACGAACCGTTCCCCTTGTGGCAGGCGCTCCCGGTCTGGTTCACAGTGTATAGCACGGCGTCGCCGTCGCAATCCAGGGTAACGGCCAGAACTTCCTGGGTGTGACCGGACGCTTCACCCTTCACCCAGAGCTTCCCGCGAGACCTCGAGTAATACGTGCCTCGCCCGGTTTCTAACGTGCGTTGAACCGCCTCGCGGGAAGCGTGTGCCAGCATCAGCACGCGGCCGCTGCCCGCCTCCTGCGCGATCACGGGCACGAGGCCGGTCTCAGGGTCGAAGGCGATGGAATCAACGGTGAACGGCGGTTGGATGTCGGCGGGCATGACCGGAACAGCTTACCCGTTGACCGTTTCCCGGTTGACCCGAGCGGCGGTTGCGCCTCGAGCGTCCCGTCCGTGGAGGGCGACCCCAAGCATCCAGAGGGTGATGGCGCTGCTGATCGTCGCGGCGGACACGCGCAACCAGTTGATGTTCAGCAGCGCCGCCTCAAGCGGGGTGCGCTGGGCTGCGTCGTTCGGGGCGGCGATTCGCGCCTCGGCGACCTGCTGGTGCAGCGGAACCGCCAGGCCCAGGCTGATGACGACAATGGATAGGTTGAGCAGCAGCGCCAGTGCCAGCGTCCAGCGGGGAATGAACTGGGGCGGGCGAAGCAGCAGCACGGCGTTGACAATGAGCAGCAGGAAATACGGGATGTAGAGCGCAACCACCAGTCCCGCCTCGTATCTCGAGCCGTATTGAACGGCTTCGCTGGGGCCGACCAGGGCGCTGATCGGGTAGCTGACGTGTTGGGTGTACCACTGGATCGAGGTCACGAAGAAGGTCAAGAAGCTCAGCGCCAGTAGCAATCCGGTTTGGGTCGAGGTCAATCTGTTCACGGGTTCCTCCTAAGTACTCAAAAGTATTCAAATACTAATGAGTATCTAAACTGTATGTGATACTGACAAGTATGTCAAATCCTGCTCCGCCGGTCCGCCTGACTCGAGCCGAAAAACGCGATCAAACCCGGGCCGCATTACTGATTGCCGCCGCCCAAGTCTTTGCCACTCGAGGCTTCCACGCCACGACCCTGGACGCCGTAGCCGAAGCGGCCGGACTCACCAAGGGCGCGGTCTACTCCAACTTTCAGAGCAAGGATGACCTGATTCAGGCGCTTCTGGACGACCGCACCGAACGCGACGGGCGGCGTTGGCAGGCCGCCTTCGCCGTGTCAGACGCGACCGACCGCCTGCGGCAGATCGCCAATGTCGCGGGCGAATCCATGCACGGCGACCGCGACTGGATCGCCCTGGAGTTGCAATTCCATCTCTACGCCCTGCACGACGAAACCGCCCGGAACAAACTCCGCGCCCACTACACTCGGGTCAGAGACGCCATCGCCACCGCACTGAGGGCCCACCTGGGCGACCAGTCGGAGAACCTGGGATCGCTGGCTCAAAGCTTGCCCGCGCTGTCGTTCGGGCTGGGCATTATGAACCAGCTCGAACCGCACCCAGAGACCACGAACAAGGTCTGGCACGACCTACTCGAGCGGCTGCTGTGAGCGCTCTGATCGCCAGGCCCGCTCGTCACGGCAGGGTGGCGATCACCTTCGCGCCCGCGCCGGGCGAGGACAGGTACTCGAAGCGTCCGCCCCTGGCCTCCACCCGCTCGCGCATCTGCTGCAAACCCAGCCCGCCAACCGAGCTGACGACGCCGGTGAGCGCCTTCGGATCGAAGCCGACACCATCGTCACCGACCGTTAACAACGTGCTCCCGCTCGAGGCGGTGATCGTGACGTTGACCTGTTTCGCCCGGCTGTGCTTGGCGACGTTGTTGAGCGCCTCCTGCAAGATGCGGAACATGACGGCTTCGTTGGTCGGCGATAATTTGGGTTCGCCGTTGATCTCCAGGGCGGTTTTGACGCCGTTCTGCTCGCCGAAATCCTTGACGTACTGCCGCACCGTCTCCTGAAATCCCAGCCGCTCCAAATCCAGGGGTCGCAGGGCGAAAATGCTGCGTCGCACCTCCTTGATCTGCTCCCGAAGCGTGGTCTTGGATTCGATCAGCTCCTGCCGCACGCGCTCCGGGTCGCGCTCCAAAATGCGCTCCGCCAGATCCAATTTCATCGCTGTGAACGCCAGACTCTGCGCGATGCCATCGTGAATCTCTCTGGCAATTCGGTTGCGCTCGTCAAAAATGGCCAGTTCCTCCGAGTACAAGTACGCCTGCGCGTTCCTGACCGCCAACGTCACCTGATTCGCCAGCAAACCCAGCAGGGGCAACTCTCGAGCATCGAAGGCGTTCTTGGTCGTGTCCGCCAGCACGATCACGCCGACCAGCTCGTTCTCGCTCATCATTGGGAGCGCCAGCACCGCCTTGGCGTTCACCAGCACCGGATCGTCAGTCTGCGCGATCAGCACGCGCTCCCCGTCGGGCGACTCGAGCGTGGTTTCCAGTTCCAGATCGTTGACCAGGAGCGGTTCGCGGCGTTGCGCGGCCAGTCGCGCCAGATTGCCAACGCTCCAGCCGTGTTCCAAGCCGGGGCGCACGGTCTCGCCGCTCGCGTTGCGACCCCAGGCGAGCACCAGCCGATCCTCGTCATCGCTCAGGTAAACCGCGCTGGCCTCCGCCCGCACGCGCTCCTGGATGCGCGACAGCACGCCCTCCAGGAGCCGCTCGAGGTTGGACTCGGCGCGGATGCTGCGGTCCACCTCGTAGAGCGTCAGCAAGTCCCGCGTGCGAATGCTGGCGGCCTCGATTGCCACCGCCAATTCTCCGACCAGGATTTCCAGCAGTTCCCTGGATTCCGCCCTCGGCATCCCGTTGAAGTACAGATGGACCGCGCCCAGGAAGCGGTCGCCCCAACGGAGCGGCAGGCTCAGCCGATTGCGCGCCCCGGCAAACCCCGAGGGTCGCTCCAGGGTTCCGGTTGCCTCGCGCAAGGGTTGCAAATCCTGCACTTCGAGCGGCAGTTCTTCCAGCCCGACGCTGCGGACCACGCCGCCCTCTAGGGCGATCGCGCCACCCATAGCCCCCACGGCTTCGGTCAGGCCCTGAATCGCGGTTTCCAGCACGCCGCCCAGATCGGTCGCCTCGGAGACGTTGCGCGTCACCTTCTGCACGGCCGCCAGCCGAGCGTGCGACTCGGAGAGTTCCAGGTATAGGTTGCGCAGATTGCCCTCGGCGCGCTCGCGGTCGCGCACCTCCAGGGAAATCCAGCCCAGCACGAAGAACGTCACCAGCGGACCCATGATGCCGTAGAACAGCAACTCCGCCCAGAACGATCCGCCGAGCGCCTCGAGTTGGACCACGGCGAGTTGATAGGTCACGACGACCGCCACGATCAGCACCGGCAGCAGGGCTTGCGCTAATCGCACGCGGCGGTACAGTGCGCCCGGAGCCTCGGCGTGGTTGAAGGTCAGCTTGTCCAGCAGCGAACGCGCTAGGCTAGTGCGCTTCGGTGCAGCCGAATCCATCGTCTGACTCACGAGGGTTCCTCCGCCAGGGCTGTCTCGAGCGCATGTTCGGCAGGGTCTAGACTGGCGGATTCGGGTCTTGGGTACGGCACGCTCCCCGGCACGCCCAAGCCCCTGGCTTTGCGCGAAGCCCACAAGCCCTGCGACAGCAAGCCGCGCGTGAAGGCGACATCGTGCTTCGTCATCAAACTGCGATCCAAAATCGCCCGGAAGCGACGAAGCGCGTGATCCTGACGGTGAGAATCCGTGTACCCGACCTCGAGCATGAACTCCAACAGGTGCGCGTACATGCCCTCGGTATCCGCTCGAGTCGCACGGGTGTCACGCGTGTGAGGCGGCGCGGGCGCAGCGGGTTGCTCCCTGGCAAGCAGGAGTTCGTAGACGATCACCTGGACCGCTTGCGCCAGATTCAGGCTGACGTAGCCAGCATCGGTCGGAATCCGCAGCAGCGCGTGGCACAAATCCAGCTCCTCGTTGAACAGCCCGTGTTCCTCGCGCCCGAATACGACCGCCGCCAAGGGTTGCTCGATGAGAGACGGCATGAGCGCTCTGGGGGTCAAAACATTCATGTGGTCGCGGCGCTCGCGGGCGGTCGTCCCAACCACGAACTCGAGGTCCCGCACGGCGTCCAGCAGCGTCTCGAAGATACTCGCGTTTTCGATCAGGTCATACGCGTGAACCGCCATCTTCTGCGCGTCCACCAGACGGCAACGCGGCGCGACGATTCGCAGGTCGGACAACCCAAAATTCTTCATCGCCCTGGCGACGCTGCCCAGGTTATCCGCCCCCTTCGGGCTGACCAGGACGATGCTCGGACGACCAGCGGTTTCACTCACACTGTTGATTTTACCGCCTGACTCGCTCGAGTAACCGTGTCGGGAAGCAGGGGAGCTGAACCAGTGCGGTTTGTCCCCAGCAATGGGGCGAGCGCAACAAGTTGTCGTTAATTCTCTCGAGCACGATTTCGGCATGTCTCGAGCGGCGGCGTTGGTGGCCGGGCGAACGGCCGTTCGCCCCTACAAGATGTATGGGACGTGATCGGTAGGCCCAAAGGTGGTTGGGTTTGGCAAGCCAATCCCCTACGGATGTCTCGAGTCGGTGTTCGCGTCTCCTCGAGTTTGGGGGTTTACTTCTTGGCGGCGACCAGGAAGTACACGCGATCCGCGCGGCGCACGATGAACAGCAGGAGATTCTTGTTCGTGTCTGGATTGTTGAATTCGATTCGGGTGCGAAGGTCAGCGCCGACCTTTTGTTCGGAGCGCGCCGACTCGAAGTAACCGCTGACGGCGAAGCTCGTCATCAGGTCGCCGACGTAGTTGGTGGCGAGTTTCGTGGCGATCCCTGCTGCCACGTACAGCGTGAAATTCGTGTACTTCGCCTTGTCCGCCCCGAGCATGTCGGCGAATTCGGAGGCGTACTTCGGATTCGTGACCTGGAACGAGCCGGTCGGCAGGCGAATGCTGCTGTCGAGCGTGCCGACGATGCTGGTGACGACGACCATCTCGGCGAGCGTTTGCGCCCCGGCGACGTTTAGGCTTGAGGTGAAAACGCCCAGGAAGCTCAGGGCGATCAGGAAACGGCGCAGGGATTTCATGGGATCAGTCTAGGTCTTACTGTTTGAAGGGCGTGGCAAATTTCCTTCTCAACCGATTTCGTGTCCGGTTGCGTATGATCTTCTGAGGGAGATCCATGACGGCGACGCAACAAATCGGGGGTAGTTTGCAGGTGCTGGGCGTGCCGGACGCGCTTCAGATGATCTCGAGCGCGGGCAAGACGGGCGTGCTGGGCTTCGCGTTCACTGACTCGAACCTGGACCTGCGTTTGGCCTTCAAGGATGGGCGGATCGGCGGCCTCAGCGGCAAGAGCGTACCTCGGTTGTCCGAGGTGCTGTTGCGTCAGGGCGTCTCACCGGTCACGGTCGGTCAGCTCGGGTTGTCACTGGCGCAGAGCAGTGACTCGAGCGTGCTGCAAAGCCTCGGGCGGGATGTGCTGGAACACGCCTTGAAAGAACGCCTGCTGATCGGCTTGCAGCTCATCTGGAAACTGCGCGATGGCAGTTTTGAATTCATTCCCACCGAGACCCCGCCGATCAGTCTGAACCCCGGTTTGAAGCTGGACGGCGTCTCGCTCGAGGTGGCGCAGCGCGTGGACGAGCTGGACTGGGACGTGCCAGTCATGCTCTCGCCGCTCACGGTCTACGCGGTCGCAGAACGGATCGGGGATTTCACCGACCGGATTTCGGCCCTCACCAATCAGGATTGGTCGCTGCTGAGTCTGCTGGACGGCGAATCCACCCTGGCGCAACTGGGTTTGCAGGCGGTTCTGCCCTGGGACGCGTTGGTTCGCAGCATCGCGGCGCTCGAGGCGGCCGGGTTAATTGAGCCAGCTCAGGCGCAACGCGGCATTCTGCCAAAGTACACGCGCCTGAAGCGTGGCGATATTGCCCCAGCCTTCACCCTACCCGCCTTGGACGGTTCGTTGTTCAGCCTGGGAAGTCTGCGCGGCAAGCGCACACTGCTCGCGTTTCACCGTCACGCGGGTTGCCCGTTCTGCAACTTGCGCGTCCATCAGCTTATCCAAGCCTATCCGCGTTTACAGAACGCGGGGGTGCGGGTCGTGGCGGTCTTCGGCAGCGATCTGGCGGGGTTGCAGGCCAGGGTTGGTCGCCAGAAACCACCGTTTCCGCTCTTAGCCGACCCTGACGACGCGATTCACGCGCTGTACGGCACGAACCGCAGTCTGCTCGGGCTATTGGACCCCAGGGCGATGCCGCAGTGGTTGACCGGCTACCGGCTCGGGATTCAGCACGGCAGCACCGACGGCGAGGCGACGCGGATGCCCGCCGATTTTCTGATCGGCACCGACTTGCGCGTGGATGCCGCGCTGTACGGCGCGAACGCCGCCGAGCACGTCAGCATCCCGGATCTCGAGCGGTGGGGTTTGGAGGGCGCATTGCCGCTCTGAAATTTTTCGAGTGACTGCAACGTGCTGTCAACTCGAGCTTCGAGATAGACGCGTTGAAAAATCTACCCGTTCACATGAATTCCCGAGCCAAATACGTCAGTTCGGGAGGTAACGAAGTCGTTCTCGAGGGTGTGTTTCAAACCGGATAGACTTGCGGTTGCCCATCTCGACGCGCTGAACCCTTAAACTTTACCCGTGCCGCCAGAACTCGAGGTGCGACGCTTGGACGGCGATCCCGCCAAGCCCCGATCCTGTTCTTGCACGGAGCCTGGCTGGGCGCGTGGTGCTGGACACACTGGATGACTCGGTTCAATGCGGCGGGCTACACCGTGATCGCCCCGAGCTACCGCGCTCACGGCGGTTCGAGCGGCAGGGAGCGTCTGCGTTGGACGCGGCTCTCCGAATACCTCGAGGATGCCGTCCTTGTGACCTCGGGACTGTCAAAACCGCCGGTCGTGATCGGACACAGTTTGGGTGGGGCGGTCGCGCAGCGATTCCTGGAAACGCAACTCGCCCGAGCCGCCGTGCTAGTCGCCAGTGTCCCACCGAACGGGGCGCTCGGCAGCACGTTGCGGCTGGCACGGCGTCACCCGCTCGAGTTTCTGAAAATCGTTAGCACGTTCTCTTTGCTCCCAATCGTGGGTTCCCCAAAGTTGGTCAGAGCGATGTTCTACAGCCCGACTACATCGGAAGCAATCATCCTCGAGACTTTCCAAAACGTCCAGGACGAATCGTTCACGGCGTTGCTGGAACTGCAAGCGTTCCGCTCAAAGTTGCCAGTCGGAAAACACCCTATGTTGATACTGGGCGGCGAGCAGGACGGCATCATCTCGCCCGACGAGTTGCGTTCCACCTCGAGCGCCTACGGTGCGACCTTGAAGCTCTACCCGGACACCGGACACAACCTGATGCTGGAAGCTAACCACGACGCGATTGCGACCGACATCCTCGAGTGGCTGGGCGGGCTGGGCTAAACTCTGACGGAGCATGAAATCGGTTTGTGTTATCGGGGCTGGTCCCAGCGGTATCGCCGCCGCCAAGAACCTCTTGGACGCGGGTTTACAGGTGACGGTCTACGACCGCCAGGAGGATGTCGGCGGCAACTGGCGCTTTAGTGACGATCTGGGTCACAGCTCCGTGTTTGAAACGACGCACATCATCAGCAGCAAGTTCTACTCGGCGTTTCACGATTTTCCGTTCCCCGCCGATACGCCAGATTATCCGTCTCACGCGCAACTCCGCGCTTACTTCGAGGCCTACGCCCATCACTTTAAGCTCTACCCACACATCCAGTTTCGTACCCTGGTTCAGCGCTGTGAACCGCTCCCCGGTGGTCGTTGGCGCGTCACCGTCACCCAAGATGGCGCGACCTCGAGCCGCGACTTCGATGGGCTGGTCGTTTGCAACGGGCATCACTGGAAACCAAGAATCCCCGAGTACCCCGGCGAGTTCACCGGAGAATTCCTGCACTCGCACAGCTTCAAACGCGCCGAGCCGTTTCGTGGAAAGCGCGTCCTAGTCGTCGGTGGTGGGAACAGCGCTTGTGACATCGCCGTAGAGACCAGCCGGGTCAGTGCGAAAAGCGATGTCTCGTGGCGGCGCGGGTATTGGGTCGTGCCGAAATTCGTCCTCGGGAAGCCCGCCGATGTCCTCTCCAACGGCGTGAAGTGGATTCCGAGCGCGATTCGTTTCTGGCTCTATGAAAAACTGATGCTGCTCCTGAACGGCTCTAATCGCAGCCTCGGCTTACCAGAACCGGATCACCAGATCGGTGGCTCGCATATACTCTTGAACTCGGAACTGATCTACTTCGTGCGTCACGGTAAAATTCGGGTGCTGCCAGACATCGCCCGACTCGAGGGTCGCACGGTTCATTTCAAGGACGGCTCGAGCGGCGAGTACGACACGATCATCGCCGCGACCGGCTACTGGATTGACCACCCGTTTTTTGACCGGGCAACCGTGGATTTCTCGAGCGGCACGGTTCCGCTGTACCTGCGGATGATGCCCGCGAACATCCCGAATCTGTACTTTCTGGGGTTGTTCCAACCCCTGGGTTGCATCTGGCCGGGCGCGGAACTGCAAGCCAAGCTCGTCGCCCGTCACCTGACCGGTGCGTGGACCCCGCCCGGCGACCTCGAGACGCTGATCCAGCACGAGTTGACGCATCCCGACGTGCGGCAGATCAACACGCCGCGCCACACGATCACCGTGGACGACGCGGCGTTCCGGGCGCGGCTGTACGCACAACTGCCAGCCGATTTTAGGCAACCCCAGCCGCGCCCGGTTCCCGCAGATCAGCCAGCCGTGAACCTCGAGACTTCCGGGTCTTACTGAGTTCGGCATGGTCAGGTTAACGTTCCAAAGCAATATAGTGTGTCTATGACGCAAACGTGAGGTAGCCGAATCATGCCGTTATCAGTAGCGCTTCTAAAGTCTCGAGGGAGCCGCTCTATCAGGACTCAGTTCTATTAGATCAATCGGTCCGGGTGAAGCTCCATTCCGAAACCAGCGTTCTGGTACCACCGTCCGTCGTTTCGGTGTAGCGATCCGAGAACGACCGCAGGTCAGGCGATGTCAGATAGTTTGTCGTTGCTGGCCCCATATAAAACCAAAGCGCCCCATGACTCGTAATTTCTGGCGGGGGTGTCTTCCCTGGACAATTTGAATACGTGATGGTCTCGGTTCCGACCGAAGCTCCAAACCCGTAATAGATAACCTGAAGAGGGATGTACTCGTCGTCTGGATAGAATGTCACCCGGCCATTTCCAGGCAGAATCGTCCCAGAACCAACGGTGGTGATGGTCTTACAACTAAATGAAAAGCTATCTGTGTAGAGTTCGTTCAGTGTGTAATTGCCGCTGACACTAACGATGCTGCGCTGGTCTGGGACTTTCTCGAATTCGGCGCTCGCCTCTACGATTTTGGTCGTCTTCGAGGTCGTTCCCATAGTTACTTCTGTGACTTTGAAGGTGGCGTGCCAGTGCTTCACCGGAACCTTCCACTCCGATCCGGGCGGTGGCGGGGGTGGCGGTGGACTGGGAGGCGTTGGTGGAGATGGCGGCCCTGGCGGCGATGGTGGACTCGGAGGCGATGGCGGTCCCGGAGGTCTGGGCGGGGGCGGCGACCCTCCCGGCGGGGACGACGGACAGGTTGGATCACCGCTGATCGGGCTACCCGAAGCGACCACCGTCAACGTGGCAAGGCAACTCGAGACGCTGCCAGCCGCATTACTGACCGTAACCAGATACAGCGATCCCGAATCGGTTTGGGATAGGGTTGCCGTCGTGTACGTCCGGGCGGATGCACCCGTAACCGCCGCGCCGTTCTTGTACCACTGATACAACAGTGGTTCGTTGCCGGTCGCGGTCACGGAAAACGTGGCGAGCTGTCCGACGACGACCGTTTGACTGCGCGGTTGAAGGGTGATGACGGGTGGACCCGCCGGGCAAGCCATCAGCGAGGCCAGCAACCCAGCCACGAACAGCGCCTGAAACACGTTCTTCATGTCAAACCCCTTCTCTAAGCAGGGCGGTGGTGGTCCTCGAGCTGGACAATCTTGAGGGAGGCCGTGTGAATCTTGGAGACGGTCAGACGCTTCCCCGGACGCCCTTTCAGTCGTTTGACGGACTTTAGACTGAGTTGCGTGACTGGAGCGTCACTGGAAACCTGGTTCCATGAGCGAAGCCTCGAACAAGCGTTCTTGACCTATCCAAACAGCCGACCGTATACTCCACGGCAGATGTTCACTGCCCCGCGCAATTTCAACGATAACGACGACTGCTAATCGTCGGGGCTTCACTGCGCACTTCAGCCCCGCTCAAACCACGAGCGGGGTTTTTTCTGTCCGAAGGAGGAAAGCATGTCAACTCGAGTTTCAAGCCAGCCTTCTGAACCGCGTCTTTTCGTCGCGCCTCGAGATTGACGCCCCGTGAGCCACGCGCTCACGGGGATTTTCCTAAGCGCTTTCAACTTTCTCGAGTCAACCCTTTAGGAGTTACCCATGCGAACCCTGACCTCCGAACTGAAATCACTCATTGGCAACGACGTGCAATTAGAAGGCTTCGTGCATTTTCGCCGCGACCTCGGTGGGGTGCAATTCCTGATCCTGCGCGACCGCGCCGGAACCGCACAGTGCGTAATCGGTAAGGGCGTGCAGATTCCCATGCCGGAATCCAGCGTGCGCGTCCACGGCAAGGTCGTGGAGAACCCCAGGGCACCGAATGGGATAGAGATTCAAGTCTTGAGGTTAGAGATTGTGAGCGCCGCCGTAGAACCCGCGCCGGTGGAAGTCAGCAAGGAGGAGTGGAAGGCGAACCCAGAGACGCTGCTGGACTACCGCTACGTCAGTTTGCGGGGCTTAAAAGAACGGGCGGTGCTGCGAATCCAGGCGCAACTGATCCAGGGCTTTCGTGACGCGCTCGTCGCCCAGGACTTCACTGAGATCTTCACGCCAAAAATTGTCAGCGCTGGAGCCGAGGGTGGCAGCGCCCTGTTTGAAGTCCAATACTTTGAGCAGAAAGCTTATCTGGCGCAGAGTCCGCAGACCTACAAACAGATCATGGTCGGCGTCTACGAGCGCGTCTTCGAGACTGCCTGCGTGTACCGCGCCGAGGAGCACGCGACCAGCCGCCACCTGAACGAGTACATGAGCCTGGATTTGGAGATGGGCTTCATTGACTCCGAGGAAGACGTGATGGACATGGAGAATCTGGTGCTGGCGGGCATGTTCCAGCGCGTCACCGAGCGCTGTCAGACTGAACTCGAGATTTGCGGCGTGACGCTTTCCGCCGTGCCAGAGCGCATCCCACGGATTCCGCTGGCAGAAGCTAGAGCGTTATGCATAGAGAAGTACAGCTACACCAACGGCGGCAAAGACTTGGACCCGGAGGGTGAGCGGATCGTTTCAAAACATTTCTTGGAGACGACCGGATCAGATTTCGTGTTCGTGACGCGGTATCCTAGGGCCGCCCGCCCGTTCTACGCCTACCCGAACGAGGACGGCACGACCCGCAGCTTCGACCTACTGTACCGGGGAATCGAGATCACCAGCGGCGGGCAGCGCATCCACGATTACGGGATGCTCTTGGAGAATATGGCGTTTCGTAACGTCTCACCCGAGGGTTTCGGCGCGTATCTCGAGGTGTTCAAACACGGAATGCCGCCGCACGGTGGACTGGCGATTGGAGCGGAGCGCTTGACGGCGAAGATTCTGGATATCGGTAACGTGCGTTACGCCAGGGCCTTCCCGAGGGATCGTAACCGCTTGACGCCGTGAGCACGTCCAGCCCGAGACGGTCTGAGTTTTGGTAGCTGGATTACGCACCAAACGCCAGAGCAATTTCAGGATCGAGGGTATCGAATTCCTGGTGTAAGGTCACGCCTGTTGTCCAGCCGATCTGACGCTGCGACTCGAGTGGTACGACTGATGTATGAGGCTGCCCGATGATTTGCTGTTCTGCCTCGGGTATCGCCAGGACATCGGAATGCACTGTTTTCGTCTGAGCAATCTTGCGGGAGTTTCGAGTCATGTGTCTAAGCGTAGCTGAAATTAGGTATGAGTAGAGAAATGCACCTGCTTTCAGCACAGTGATGATCGTTCTGTTTAGAGCCTCTCAGCGTATCGCCGGGAGAGGTACGCGTTGACTCTGCGAAAAGCCGTGTCCTTTAGGATCGTCCGATTAGGTTGTTATGACTCTTGAACGGCTTTAGGTTCAAAAAGAATAAAAATTTCACGAGCGGAGCAATAATCGTGAAATCGTTCACTTACTGACGTTGACTTACTGACATTGACGTGCGTTTTTATCAACCACCAAGAGTCCCAAACGTCTCTCGAGCCATCCCGAAAGAACCAAACGCTCGAGCAAGCAAACTCGAAGACGAAGAGTGTCATGGCGCAATCACTCGGAAATTACGAACGATTGACGACGCTTCCTTTTAGAAGCCCGGCAATCGCGGTACACTCCTCGCCGTCCGCGACCACGCGGCTCGAGCTGGCGAAACACAGCCCGCCTCGAGAAAATCTTGGAGAGATCATGCTGGCGGCGCTCGATAACATCGAAAAATTTTATGGCTCTCAAGACGTGCTCTCCGGCGTCAACTTCGCCGTGCAACCGGGCGACCGCGTGGCCCTGGTCGGACGCAACGGCGCGGGCAAGAGTACGGTGCTAAAACTCCTGGCGGGTTTAGAGGAACCCTCGGGTGGCAAGATTCTGATGGCTCCGAAGCTCAGCATTCGGCTGCTCTCACAGGACCCGGTGTTTGCAGACGGAACCATTGGTAGCATCGTCGAAGCCGCGTTCATTGAATTAGACGCGCTAGAACAGCAGATGCGCGATCTCGAGGGCGATCTCGAGAACCCAGTCAGCTTAGAAGCGTATCACGAGCTGGAAGAGCATTACCGTCTGCGCGGTGGCTACGCCCGGAACTCACGGCGCGACATGGTGCTGGCCAGCCTGGAATTCAAGGGCCGCGAGGCGGAGGGCATCGCGGGACTCTCCGGCGGCGAACGCACGCGGCTGGCACTGGCGCAAATCCTCGTGGCGCAACCTGAATTACTGCTACTGGACGAGCCCACCAATCACCTGGACATTCAAATGCTCGAGTGGCTGGAAGCCTTTCTGCGCGGCTATCCGGGCGCGATTATCGCCGTTAGTCACGACCGCGCCTTCCTGGATGCGGTCGCCACCAAAACCGCCCTGGTCTCGAGGTCAGAGGTCCGCGTTTACGATGGGAACTACACCGCCTACCGCGAGCGCCGCGATGCCGAACTGGAAATTCAGGCCAGAACCTACGCCAACGAGCAGCGCGAGCTGGACCGCCTGGAGAACATGACCGAGCAGATGCGAATCTGGGGTCATCGCAACGAAAAACTGGCGATTCGGGCGCGCAGTATGCAGAAACGCACCGAGCGCTTCGCCTCTGATCTGGTGGACGCCCCGCCGCCCGACGAGAAGGTCGCTCGAGTTCATTTCAAAGCGGCCGAGTCCGGCGAGATCGTGCTGATCGGTGGGCATCAAGAAAAAAGTTTCGGCAAGCGCACTCTGTTTCACGACGTAGACGTGACTGTGCGGCGTGGCGAACGGGTCGCGGTGCTGGGCCGCAACGGCGCGGGCAAGACGACCCTCGTGCGTTGCCTGCTAGGAATGGACTCGAGCGATGACCCGAAGGCGTTCACCCGCCTGGGGTCAAGGGTGCGGGTCGGGTACTACGATCAGCAGCTTCGCGGTGTGGACCCGGAGAACACGCTCTTCCAGGAGATTGGGCGCTATCTGAACTCCGACCAAGAGGTTCACGATTATCTCGGGGCGTACCTGTTCCCGTACGACGCGCAGTACAAGAAGATCAAATCCCTGTCCGGCGGCGAGCGGGCGCGGCTGGCGCTGCTGAAGCTTTCCTTAGAGGAATACAACTTCCTGGTGCTGGACGAGCCAACGAATCACTTGGACATGGAAATGGTGGAATCGCTCGAGAAAGCGCTGTTGGCGTTCACCGGCACGTTGATTCTGATTAGCCATGACCGGCGCTTTATTGAGAACACTGCCAATCACGTCTGGCTGTTAGAGGGTGGCGAGTTCTACACCTATCCCGGCGGCTATGCCTATTACAAGCAAAAGCACCAGCCGAAAACCGCCGCGCCCGAACCCGAAGCGAAGGTGGCTGACAAGCAGACCGCAAAAAAGGGCGTCAACCCGTGGAAGCTGAAAGCCGAACTCGAGACCGTGGAAGCCCAGATCGCAGCCCTAGAATCGGAACAGGGGAGAGTCACGGCGGAGCTTGCCAATCCAAGCTCGAACACCGATTTTGCTGCCCTCGGGAAGCGCAACGCGGAAATAGACGGCGAACTCCTCGAGACGATGACGCGCTGGGAAGAGTTGTCCGGGTTGCTCGAGGGCGCGGCGGCTTCGTAAACGAACGCCTGCCGTGTCCATCGCAGCTCTCGTATGGGCGAACGGCGGTTCGTCCGGCCACTCACGGTAGCGAAAATCACACCAGTAAGCTTGACCTCGAGCGCCAACATGTTTCAGTAATGCCGTTGCAAGACCGTCATCCCAGTCCCCTCGAGCCAGCTCACCACGCCGCCGACGGCTGCCTTGACGCCTGGCGTGACGAGCGGATTCCCGAAGGTCTCGATGCCCGCGACGGTGCGGCCATCCTCGCGTTGGGAAACACTGACCAAGATTTCTTGCACGAAGTCCGGTTCCTCGATGCGTGCCAGCACCACGATCTTCTCGGCTCGCGTGTACTGCTCCAAAAGAATAACCGTGCGGTTGTGACCCTGGACCACGGTTTTCTGAATCGGTTCAGTCGGCAACGTTCCGGTCATGATCGCGTGCGGCATGGTCTCTCCTAGGATCTGAATGGTTTCAAACACGGTTTGACTCGAGGCAATTCTCTTGAAGCGGGCGTGTTGGATTTGAATTCCCATCGCCTGCCACTTCTGGGCGTATTTGGTTTGCAAGGCCGCCGCTGGTGGGGCGGTCACGTCAACTTCGTACAGTTCGGTGCGGTGGGCGTTCTCGAGGGCGAATTCAAAGTATTCGGTGTGATCGGTGGTCAGCCAGACCTCGCCGCCGGGAACTAATCGTTGCGACAAGAGATCAAAGGTCTGCGCCCGCACGAAGCGGTTCTCCTCGTGCCTGCCTTTGGGCCACGGATCAGGAAAGTTGACGTAGACGCGGCTCAAGCTGTCCGGCGGCAAAATGTTGCGAATCAGAAATTCAGCCGTGACTCGAGTCAGTACAGCGTCCCTCACACCTGCCGTGCGGTACTTCTGTAGGGCACGTTGCACGCTGACGCCGGAAACTTCCACGCCCAGGTAATTGACGCCGGTTTCCAACGCGTGCTGCAACGCCCAGAAGTGCCCGCCGCCGAACCCAACCTCGAGTTGCAAGGGCTGAGGGTTGCCGTAGAGCCGCGCGGTTTGATCGGGGTACTGAAAATCGGTCGGGCGCAGAAATCGCAGCATGGGCTTGGGGATGATGACCTACCGGGGGACTTGAGTCAAGCGGGCTTCTCTGTTAAACTTCGTCGGCTGTACGGATGACATTATCCCAGCGGCCCCGTCATCTAGCGGTTAGGATAACGCCCTTTCAAGGCGTGTACACGAGTTCGATTCTCGTCGGGGTCACCAAGAGAAAGGCGCACCGTAATTACGGTGCGCCTCTTTGTATTCTTGTGGGTTCACCGCATCATGTCTTCCAGGATCGTCGGGTGCTTCGCGGCGTTCATCATCAGGTCCAGCGACGAGATCGCCTCCGGGTCACACACGGCCACGAAGCGGTAGCGCCTCGAGCCGAGCGAAGTGATGACGGAACTTAGGAGCTTCACTTCCAACTTCACCGAGGCTTCAATGGTCAGGTTTGGGAGTCCACGTGGAATCTGCTCGCCGTCTCCCAGCTCGAAATGCCCGGTCACCTCGCCGTTCTGCGGATTGAGTTGCCTCAACACGCATTCCGTGGTCGGGAACACCACGCCATCCGATCTCACCGCCGCATTCTCGAGTCTCACGGGCTTCAGTATGACCCATGAAAACGGGATTGTCTGGGTAATCTTCACGTCCAGCAACCTGCTATTCAGTCCAAGACACTCTAACTTTAGTCTGGACTACACAATCTGGGCTACACAAAGCGATGGTTTTAACCTGACGCTCTGCCACGCTAAAACGAACGGGAGGTCAAGTGTGGGTTGCGTTCAGGCGGGTGATCTGTGAACCTCGAGCCAGGTATGATGGATGCTTCTCTCTAATGCTCCTCTACACTGAGGCGGTTTCAATCGGTACAATGCCCCCAATGACCCCCTCGCCCTCCGGCCGCGCACCAGCCAAGCTCTGGCTCGCCGTGTTCGCGGTGCTGATCGCCGCGCTGAGTTTCATCGTGCCCGTCTTTACCCTGTCCCGGTCGTTCGGTGGTGAGGGTGCGCTGTGGTTGCAACCGGGAGTGGTCGTGGATTTCACGGGTTTCTTGCCAAAAACCCTGCCGGATTTTTCGCTGACGGCCGCTCTGGTCTGGGTGACGTTGCTGGCGCTGTTGGTCGTGGCTGCCCTAGCCTGGACCGGCTCGAGACTGTTGTGGGTGGCGGGCGCGGCGGTGGTGCTGCTCCTAGTTTTGGCCACGGGCGCATTCATCGTCAGCATTGACACGGTGCAATCTCCGCTGCTGGCGGCCGGAACCGCCGCGCGCCGCCTGCCATTCCAGAATTTCGGTCCGAGCCTTTGGATGTACCTAACATTGATTCTGGGTTTAACCGCGACCGCCTCGAGCCTGAATAGCGCTGGGCGATTTCCTCAATTTTTCGCCCGCTTACGCGGCGCACTCGTGCCCGGAATTGCGATTCTGCTGTCTCTGCTGCTGTCCGGTGTGGTGATTCTGGCGCTGCAAGCCGTTCCGGGGGCAGACAAGGGCCCGCAGGGTTTCGGCGGCGGCTGGCTGGGCAAGGTGGATTTACTGTGGTTCAGTTACAGCACGCTGTTTGGACCGATCCTGCCGAAGTTCCGCCCGACACTGGATTTCGCCCCGCTGTGGCAGAGTTTGGCATTGGCCACGCCGCTGATCTTTACCGGGCTGGGCTTGTCGTTCGGGTTTCGCACGGGCTTGTTTAACATCGGCGCGGCGGGACAGGTGACGATGGGCGGGCTGTTCTGCGCGGCGGTCGGCGTCTACGTGCCGGGTCCGTGGTACCTGATCGGACCGCTCTCGGTGGCGGCGGCGGCGCTCGGCGGCGGACTCTGGGGCGCGATTCCGGGCTGGCTGAAGGGCCGCTTCGGCGCGTCCGAGGTTATCAACACGATCATGCTGAACTACGTTGCCTCTGGGCTGCTGGTCTTTCTGATCGGAACCAATCAAGCCAGCTTCTTCGGACGAACGATCACCATGCCATTCAAAGATCCTGTCAGCGGCGAGGCAAAAAGTCTCGAGTTCGGACTGGGGGCGCGACTCTCGAGCCTGACCGACCTGCCACTGGTTCACGCCGGGAACAACCAGTTCATGCTGGCGCTGCCGCTCCTGGTTTTGGGGGCATTGCTGGGCTGGACCTTCTCTCAGGGTGACTCGAGACGGCGTGGGATCGTCGCGGCCGTGGCGGGCGCGGCGGGGCTGGTGCTCGGGTTCCTGCTCCCAAGACTGCCGGTCTCGGGTTCGATGGCGACGGCCGGGTTGAGCGTCGCGTTCGTCCTGGCGCTGCTGGCAGCCGTGTTCGTGGGTGTCTTCCTGTGGCGCACGAAATGGGGTTACGAATTGCGAGCGGTCGGATTGTCTCCGAAGGCGGCCGAGTACGGCGGCGTCAACATCGCCCGCAACACCGTGCTGGCGCTCGCCATCAGCGGCGCGCTGGCGGGTTTAGCCGCGACCCACTTCACGATGGGCGGGGCGCTCTCCGAGTACCGCCTAAAACAGGTCATGCCCTCCGAGTCGGTCGGTTTTGGCGGCATCACCGTGGCACTGCTGGGCGGCAACACCCCGGCGGGCGTGGTCGCCTCGAGCGTCCTGTTCGGGGTCTTGGGTACGGGCGGGTTGAACCTCGATCAGAAGTTGGACAATATCTCCCGCGAGATCGTGACTGTCTTGCAGGCCTTGATCGTGCTGTTCATTGCCACGCGCGGCTTCCTGAGCGGGGACTTTCTGCGAAGCATCAATAATGAACCCAAAGCCAAAGTTGCGTCCACGGCTGTCCCGCCGAGCGGCAGTGACCCGGTGTCCTCGAGCCTCGAGCCGCCCGCTGGTCCAAGCGCTGGCTCGGGTACGACTGGACCGAATGCGGCTGGGTCTGTGGTCGCATCCCAGGAGGTGAAGTGATGGACCTGACATCAATCTTCGTGCTGCTCTCGACGACAGTTCGTACCACCACGCCGCTGCTCTTGGCGGCTCTGGGCGGCTTGTACTCGGAGCGATCCGGCGTGGTCAACGTGGCGCTCGAAGGGATCATGCTCTTTGGGGCGCTCACGGGGGCGGTCGTGGCCCAGCAATTAGAGGAACACGTCGTCGCGGCCTACCCGAATCTGGCGGGGGACTGGGTGGCGTTTGCGGGCGCGTTCGCCGCGATGATCGTCGGGGGGCTGATCGCGCTGATTCACGCAGTCGTCAGCATCCGGTACCGCGCCGATCAGGTTATCAGCGGGACCGCCATCAACTTGCTAGCCTTGGGTGTCCCGGCGGTCGTGCTGCAAGCGATTTACAAGAACACCAGCGATTCCAAATCGGTGGAGAACCCGCTGCCGCTCTGGGGACCCGAAGGCTTCGCGTTTTCGCCGCTGACGTATCTGGCGTTTTTGCTCGTGCCGATCACCTGGTACGTGATCTACCGCACGCCGTTCGGGTTGCGCTTACGCTCGGTCGGTGAGGCCCCGCAGGCAGCCGCCAGTGTCGGCGTCAATGTCTTTCGTATCCGCTACACGGCCGTCATCATCAGTGGCATGTTGGCGGCCCTGGCGGGCGCGTCGCTGAGCATCGGCAACCTGGACAAGTTCAATCGCGGCATCAGCGCCGGGCAGGGCTTTATCGCGCTGGCCGCGCTGATTTTCGGCAAGTGGATTCCGATCAACGTCATGGGCGCGTGCCTGCTGTTCGGGTTTTTCAGCGCCCTCTCCATCAAACTTGGCGGCGAGAACATCCTGCCCGGCCCGATTGTGGATATGCTGCCGTTCATCATCACGATTATGGTGCTGGCTGGGTTCATCGGACGGTCTCGAGCGCCGAAAGCCGTGGGTCAGCCGTACCCCTAAGCGTCTGTTGAATCCTCGAGCTGGCCCCGAGTTCACTCCTCCCTACACCGAGAGCGCAGAGGTTCACTTTGAATCCCCAATTCGATTACCGCCCCGAAGTTCGTGCCGCACTGGAAGCCGACCAACCCGTCGTGGCATTGGAAAGCACCGTCATCTCGCACGGCTTGCCGTACCCGCAAAACCTGGAAACTGCGCAGGCCATGGAGGCTGAGATTCGTGAGGTCGGTGCGATTCCCGCGACCGTCGCGGTTTTCGATGGACGAGTTCAGATCGGCTGCGACGCGTCGCAACTCGAGCGGCTGGCCTTGGAAAAACTGGAGAAGGTTTCCCTGTGGAACCTGCCCGCGCTGATGGCCGTTGGGAAAAGCGGCGGCACGACGGTTGCCACGACCGCGCACCTGGCGCACCTCGCGGGCATTCAGGTGTTTGCCACCGGGGGGATTGGCGGCGTGCATTTTGATGCCTTCGACGAGAGCGCCGACCTGCCCGCGCTGGCCCGGACGCCGATTGTCGTCGTTTGCGCCGGAGCCAAGAGTATTTTGAACCTGCACGCCACGCTGGAACGCCTCGAGACGCTCGGCGTGCCAGTGATCGGTTACGGCACGGATACCCTGCCCGCCTTTCACACGCCGACCAGTCCGTACGCGGTGGCGGCCCGACTGGACACCCCGGACGAGGTGGCGCGGGCGCAAATTGCGGCTCGAGGCTTGGAAATGCGCCAGGCGATTCTGGTCACCAACCCCGTGTCGGGCGGCATTCCGTATGATCGGGTGCAGGGCTGGGTCGAGGCTGCCAACCACGAGGCCCGAAAGCAAGGCGTCAGCGGAAAGGCGCTCACCCCGTTCCTGCTGGCGCAACTGGCGGAAAAAAGTCACGGTGAGTCCATCACCGTGAATGCTAGTTTGCTTCGCAACAACGCCCGTCTCGGAGGTCAGATCGCGGTCGCGCTGTCGGCGCAACACCGCACTGCCGGACGGCTACCCGTGGGGACCGTATGAGCGAAAGCAGTCTGGGATCAACCCTCCGCAAGGCTCGAGAAGACCAGGGCATTCCCTTAGAGGAGATCGCTGATCGGTTGAAGGTCAGGCCCAGCCTGATCGCTGCGTTGGAAGAGGACCGCTTCACGGATTTGCCAGAACCGATTTATACCCGCGCCTATCTGCAACGCTACGCGCAGCTCGTCAGCCTAGACGCTGCGCCTCTGGTGGCCGCGTACGACCGTCGCGCCGGGGTCAGCCAGATTCCAGTCACGAGCGTACCGAAAGTCTCGAGCCTGGCCAAACCCGCTCGGTTCGCCGTGCCACCGCTGGTTTTCGTCGTTGTTGGAGCGGCCGTCGCGGCGGGTGCGTTCTGGATCTACCGCACCCTCGGGAGCAGTCCCAAAGCCGCCACCAAGCTGCCGCTCGAGCAGGTCGCCAAGGAGGCCATGTCGCGCCCGAACAACAAGCTCAACGCCCCCAGCCAAGGCGATCCGAGCGTGCTGATCAAACTCAAACTCAGCGTCACCAGCCTCCCGAGTGGCGCGAGTGTGATGCTGGATCGTTACAAGATCGGCGTCACGCCGCTGACCGACGCGCCCGTCAGCGGGGGGCGCAACCGGCAGTTGCGTTTGGAGAAGGACGGCTACGCGCCGTATACGCAAAGCATCGAACTGCTGCAAAACCGGAATTTCAGTGTGTCCTTGCAGAAAGCCCCGGTCGCGTCCGTCACCACGCCCCCGGCGGCCACACCGCAAGACCGCAACATCACGCTACGATTCCAGGGGCGGTCGTGGATGCGCGTCACCGGTCCCGGCGGCAAGGTTCTCTTTGAAGGTATCCCGGAGGTCGGCTCGTCGCAATCCTTCCCAGCCCCAATCACCGTGCGGGCCGGACGCCCGGATGTCATCAGCGCCGTGATCGGCGGCGTGACCCGCAGCAGCCTCGGTGGGGCGAACGCCGCCACGATCAGCCTGCCCTGAACGGTTAGCGACTCGAGGGTAGCGGATTCAACTCGAATGGGTAGTGAGAACTCGAGGGTAGAGACAATCTGGGCTTTTACAGGGGATAAACTCGAGCACTGACTGTCGTGCCTCACGGGCCCTAAGCGCTAAAACACCACGGTCTTATTCTGGTACACCAACACCCGATCCTCGAGATGCGCCCGCACGGCCCGCGCCAGCACGTTGCGTTCGATGTCGCGCCCGGTCTGGGTCAGTGCCTTCACGTCCTCGCGGTGCGTGACGTGGGCCACGTCCTGCTCGATGATCGGACCGGCGTCCAGTTCGGCCGTCACGTAATGGGCGGTCGCACCGATAATCTTGACGCCGCGTTGGAAGGCGCTCTTGTAAGGGTTCGCGCCAACAAAGGCGGGCAGGAAACTGTGATGAATGTTGATGACCGGCATCTCGACCGCACCCAGGAACTCGCCGCTGATGATCTGCATGTACCGGGCCAGTACCGCGAAATCCGCCCGACCGCGCAGCAAGCCTAAAATCTGCGCCTCGCTTTGGGCCTTGCTGTCCTTTTGCACCGGCACGTAATGGAACGGGATATCAAAGGCCCGCACGTCGGCTTCTAGGTCGCGGTGGTTGGAGATAACCATTGGGATCTCGCAGTGAAACTCGCCGCGTCGCACGCGCCACAGCAGGTCCATCAGGCAGTGATCGTACTTGCTGCACAGGATCGCCATGCGTTTCGGCTGATCGGCGTACTGCACATTCCACTGCATCTCGAACGGCCGGGCGACCTCCTGGGAGAAGGCTGTCTCAAAGGCGGCCCGCGTCAAATCCAGCCCCTCGAGACTGAACTCCTGACGCATGAAGAAACGTCCGCCCTCCGGGTCGGTGCTGTGCTGGTCGCTGGAAATGATGTTGGCGTTGTGCTGGAACAGAAACTGCGAGACGGCCGCGACGATGCCGCGACGGTCCGGGCAACCGATCAGCAAACGAGCCGTTTTGGTGGGGGAGGCGTTGGGGTGCGCTAGGGGCGCGGCTTTGGGCGAATCCGACATGACGCGGCATCATACCGAAACGCCCGCCGAAACACTCTGGGAAACGCGAAAGGCTCGAGCGTAACTGGCTCGAGCCTCTGCGGTCCCATCCCAGCGATTTAGACGTTGAACAAGAAGTTCACCACGTCGCCGTCGCGCATCACGTAGTCCTTGCCCTCGGACCGGACCCAGCCTTTGGCCTTGGCGTTCGGAATGCTGCCCGCTTCCACCAGTTTGTCCCATTCGACCACCTCGGCGCGAATGAAACCGCGCTCGATGTCGCTGTGGATTTCAGCCGCCGCCTGCGGAGCTTTCGTGCCCTGATGAATCGTCCAGGCGCGCACCTCCTTGCCGCCAGCGGTCAGAAAGGTCTGCAAACCCAATGCCTTGAAGCCGACCTTGACCAGCCGCTCGAGACCGCTCTCGTGTAGGCCCAGTCCCTCCAAGAACTCTTTGGCTTCGTCGTCGCCCAACTCGGCGATCTCGCCCTCAATTTGAGCGCTGATCTTGACAACCTCCGCGCCCTCCTTGGCGGCGTGTTCGCGCACCTGACGCACGAGGTCGTTGTCCTCAGCCAAGGTCGCCTCGTCCACGTTGGCGACGTAGATCACTGGCTTGGCGGTGATGAGTCCCAATTCCTGCGGAACCTCGAGACCCGTCAAACGCGCCGGGATGCCGTCGGAAAGTGGTTTGAGTAAGGCCTCCGCTTGCGCCAAAAGTTCCACGTCGTCCTTGTTCGACTTCGCGGTTTTGCGTAAACGCTCCACGCGTTTCTCCAAACCCGCCAGATCGGACAGCGCCAACTCGAGATTGATGATCTCGATGTCCTCGAGCGGATTGACTTGACCGGAGACGTGAATGATGTCGGGGTCCTCGAAGCAGCGCACGACGTGAGCGATGGCGCTGACCTCGCGGATGTGGGCCAGGAACTGATTACCCAGACCCTCGCCCTGCGACGCACCCTTGACCAGACCGGCGATGTCCACGAATTCCACGTGGGTTTCCACGACCGGCGGCACGTGATCGCCCTTGGTGTACAGCTTACAGAGCGCTTGCAGCCGCTCGTCACGCAAACTAACCATACCGACGTTCTTGTCAATCGTCGCAAACGGATAGTTGGCGCTGAGCGCCCCCGCCTTGGTGATCGCGTTGAAGAGCGTGCTTTTTCCAACGTTGGGCAAGCCAACGATGCCAATTCCCAGACCCATAGTGCTACCTCCGACTTTCCCAGGGAAACGCAAACCTGGGAAGTATACGGTCTTCGCGAGCGTCCCTCCAAGCGAGCCTCAACGTTTCGAGATTCGACACTCGTTTCCGTTGGAATCCTTCCCCCCAGCAACGATCACCGCTCGCCCCGCCACAGGTCTCGAGTAGTCTCCGGCCGCCCCCAGTTGGCAAATGAAGAAGTCCCGGCGGCTCGAGGTCGTGTAGACACCGATCGAAAAATTGTTGTTTTCAGGATAGTGGTAGGCATTGCCGCCAAAGCCAGGCTGCGAGTTGAGTGCCAATTCGTACATCCCTTTGAACTCTTCGACCGCGTGCGGCGTGCCCGAGGCTTGCACGGTGAAACTCTGCGTCGCTTTGTTGATGACCACCTCGACCTGCCAGTTGTCACCGGGTTTGATCGGAAAATTCGTGATCCCAGGGGTGTTGTTGCTCGGCGCACACCCCGAGAAAACTGCCAGTGCCAGCAAACCCACTGAGACCACGAATCGATTCATCTTGCCTCCCGCCACGAATGGCTTCGTGATTCTAGCCCGCCGCCGAATTTGGCAGCCCAGAAGCAAGGCTTCCTTCAGGCGACTCGAGCCTGATCGTAGAATCCTCCAGTGTCAGCCGACTTCAAATTCTCGCATTCCATAGAAATTCGCTTTCGTGACCTGGATTCCCTGGGTCACGTCAACAACGCGGTGTACCTGAGTTACCTCGAGCAGGCGCGAATGGTCTACCTGCAAGGTCTGGGCTTGCGCTCGTCGCATCCGACGACAATTCTGGTCCGCAACGAGATTGACTACAAGCGCCCGGTCTTCCTGGGTGACCGTCTCAAAATCTTCGTGCGCGTGGTGCGGATTGGCTCGAAATCGTTGGAGTTCGGCTACGAACTCCATGCCAATGGTCTCCTGTGCGCGGTCGCCTCGAGCGTGCTGGTCTGGTTCGATTTTCAGCAGAACCTGAGCGTGGTCGTGCCATTGGAGGCTCGAGCCAGCATTGAGGCGTTCGAGGGTCGCGTTCTCTAGCCTGAGCGTCACGAAGGGCTAGCCGTTCTCGGTTGAGCCAGCCTTTACGAAACCCGCCTCATGGGTTTTCCCCTCGAGCGATCAGTCCGCATTCTGATTCGTGAACCACGTAGGGCGGTTGAATCAGCGGCATACAATTTGGTATACCAGAGCCGTGACTCCCTCGAGCGTGCGCCGGGCCGGGCTTGACAGCCATCAGGGTCGGCTGATACCGTACTGGGGTCATGCCACACCACACCGCAATTATTGTCGTAGTAGTAGCCCTACCTTTGAGGGTCGCGGCTTAGTTTTTCGTTTTTCAGCCATCACGACCCTCGCCACTCGCGGGGGTCTTTTTGTTTCCCGCCTGACCACCGCCCCAAGCAACAAGAAAGGACGCAAACCATGACCGGAGCCGAAGCCCTACTGAAAACCCTCGAGGCGCACGGTGTCAGCACGATCTTCGGCCACCCCGGCGGCACGATCATGCCCGTCTACGACGCACTTTACGACAGCCCAATTCAGCACATTCTGGTGCGTCACGAACAGGGAGGAGGTCACGCCGCTGAGGGTTACGCCAGGGTCACGGGCGGGCTGGGCGTCTGCATGGCGACCTCGGGGCCGGGCGCGACCAATCTGGTGACGGCGCTGGCGGACGCGATGATGGACAGCCTGCCGGTGTTGGCGATCACCGGCAATGTGGCGCGGCCGCTGATCGGTACGGACGCCTTCCAGGAAGCCGACATCACCGGCATCACGATGCCAATCACGAAGCACAACTTCCTGGTGAAAAGCGCCGACGATGTATCCAGGGTCGTGGCGGACGCCATTTACATTGCCCTGTCCGGCAGACCCGGACCAGTCCTGGTGGATCTGCCAAAGGATGTGCAGCAGGAGCAGACGAACGCGCCGATTGTCCAACCCAAACCGCTTCCCGCCGCCAAGGAACCCAGCCAGGACAGCATCGCTCGAGCGCTCGAGTTGATTGGGAGTGCCAAGCAGCCGGTCTTGATGGTCGGGGGCGGGGCCAGCAACGCCAGCCCTGAGATTCTGGCCTTCGCTCACAAAACCGGGATGCCGGTCATCACGACGCTGATGGGTTTGGGCAACTTTCCGGCGGGCGACCCGCAGTGGCTCGGGATGCCGGGGATGCACGGCAGCGTGGCCGCTAACCGTGCGATCAGCCAATGTGACGTGCTGATCGGCTTGGGGATGCGCTTCGATGACCGCGTGACCGGTAAGACCAGCCGCTTCGCGCAGAAGGCCAAGATCATCCACATAGACGTGGACACCGCCGAGCACAGCAAACTGATCCCTGCCTTCATCCCAATCCACGCCGACGCGGGCAAGGCGCTCGAGGCACTAACAGCCGCTGTTCAGCCGCTCGAGCTGAATGACTGGTGGGTCAAGTTGGACGACTGGAAGGCGCGTCAACCGAAGCGCCCGGAGTGGGGCGCGGCCGCCGCGATCACGATGATCTCCCAGCATCTGAACGGCGACTGGACGGTCGTGTCCGACGTGGGGCAGCACCAGATGCTGGTCGCGCAGCTTCATCCCTTCGAGCAACCTCGGAAGTGGGTCAACTCGGGCGGTGCGGGCACGATGGGCTTCTCCTTGCCCGCCGCGATGGGAGCGGCACTGGCCCTTAAAAAGCCGGTGGTCTCGATTGCCGGGGACGGCAGCTCGCAGATGACGATTCAGGAACTCGCCACGCTCCGAAAGTACGACATCCCCGTGAAGTTCGCCATTATCAACAACGGCTATCTGGGGATGGTTCGGCAGTGGCAGGAGATGTTCCACGCCAAGCGCTACTCTGAGGTCTACTTGGAAGACAGCAACCCCGACTTCCCGATTCTGGCCAGCGCTTACCGCATCCCTGGCTTCGCCGCCGACAACGCCGCCGATCTGAAACGCTGCATCCAGGAATGGCTGGCCGTGGACGGTCCGGCGGTGCTCGAGGTGCGCGTCCCGCAGGAAGCCAACGTCTTCCCAATGGTTCCCGCCGGGAAGGGCCTGGACGAGATGCTGGACGACGATCCGAAGCTGCTTGAAACCGTGAAGGAACTGGTGGGCGCGTGAAACACATTTTCAGCGCCTTCCTACGCGATGAACCCCGCGTCTTGACCAGAGTCACCAGTCTATTCGCGCGGCGCGGGTACAACATTGATTCCCTGAGCGTCGGCAGTACCGAAACACTGGGGGTGAGTCGCATGACCTTTATCGCGGACGCGCCGGAAGAGATGGCGGATCAGATTCAGCGTCAGTTGGAGAAGCTGGAAGATGTCATGAAGGTCATCAATCACGCCAACGAGAAGTTCGTGGACCGTGAACTGGTGCTTCTTAAAGTGCGCGTCACCCCGGAAACCCGTCTGGAAATTCGCCAGATCGCCGAGGACTTCCGCGCCCGCAACGTGGACGTGGGCCGCCAGAGTTACGTCTTCGAGGTGACCGGCGACGAGGGTAAGATCGTGGCTTTCATGCAGCAGATGCGCCCCTTCGGGATCATCGAAACGATGCGCACCGGACGGGTCGCGCTGACCCGTGGCAGCAACGCCGACATCCCGAGCCAGATTTACAGCGACGCGCCCAGCAACGCCCTGGAACATCCCCTGAACGAAGCCGCTCGAGCCTGAGCTGAGAACTGGAGTCATCGTGAACACCGCATCCAAAGACCAAACCATCGAAGCCTTGCGCTCGACCGCCGAGGCGTTGCTTCGTCACATCCACCAGCAGCGCAGCGCCTCGGATGCTTTGAGACGTGACGACGCCGAGCAGTACCTGTACGCCGACGCCGTGACCCTGCGTCAGCAATCGCAGACCTTGGAGCGGCTGCTGGCGGCGCAGGCGCATGGCGATGTCTACCTGGGCGGGTGAAGGCTCCCTCTTGGCTCGAGCGAACCCATGAACGCGCTCTTTATCTGCTCGCAGAATCGGCTTCGCAGCCCCACGGCCGAAACGGCACGCCCGGCGTCTCGGTGCGCTCGGCGGGCACGGAACGGGACGCCGACAACTCGGTCTCGAGGGATGATCTGGAATGGGCGGAGATCGTGTTCGTCATGGAGAAGCGGCACCGCAACAAATTGCACACGATGTTCAAAGACCTGTATCACCTCAGGCGGATCGTCTGTCTTTATATCCCAGACGAGTACGAGTTCATGCAGCCCGAGTTGGTCAGACTTCTGGAGCAAAAGGTCAACCCGTACCTTGCTTCGGCAACGAACACCGCGACGGTGGCGGCTTGAAGATTCCCACACTCGAGACGCCCCGATTGCGGTTGCGTCCCTTTCAGATGGCGGACGCCCTGAGGGTCCAGGAACTCGCCGGGGACAAGCGCGTCGCAGAGAACATGATGGACCGCTTCCCGCACCCGTACCCGAAATCGGCGGCGCTCGACTGGATCGCCGAACACGAGCGGCAGGCGGCGAGGCTCGAGGGGTTCGTCTGGGCGGTCACGTTGCGTGACACGGGCGAACTGATCGGTTGCCTGGAACTCTCCGGGCGCGCACCGCGCGGCATGGGCTTGGGGTACTGGATCGGCGTGCCGTACTGGAATCACGGGTACGCCAGTGAAGCCGTCAGGGCGGTCATCGAGTTTGGCTTCACGGAACTCGGGCAGCACCGAATTCACGCCCAGCACTACGCCCGGAACGCCGCCAGCGGCGCGGTCATGCAGAAAGCGGGCATGAAATTCATTGGCACGATGCGCCAGGCGGCGCTGAAAGACGGCAAGCTAGAAGATGATGTCTACTACGAGATTCTCAGCTCCGACCCGCCTGTTGCGGTCGTTCATCAGTCTCCAACCCTCGAGACCGAGCGCCTAAAGCTGCGCCCGTGGCGACTCGAGGATGTGCGGACGTTCGCTCAGCTCTCCAACGACCCCGAAATCGCCGATGGCACGCTGTCCTACGTTTACCCGCAACCCGAGGGCTGGGCGGAAAGTCGTCTGGCTCGGAATCGCAAATCCGCCCGAGACGGGCTGGGGTATAACTTTGCGATTTGCCTGAAAGATTCCGCTGAGGTTGTCGGGGATGTCGGACTCTGGCTCGAGACGCGCCACAAACGCGGTGAGATTGGGTACTGGTGCGGTGCGCCGTATCGCGGCAACGGCTACATCACCGAGGCTGCCAGGGCTGTCCTCGAGTTCGGTTTTCGGGAACTCGGGTTGAGCCGGATTCAAGCCTGTCATTTCCCGCGCAATCCCGCGAGCGGTCGCATTTTACAGAAGATTGGGATGATGAAAGAGGGTGTGCTGCGCGGCTACCTAGTGAAGAACGGTACTGCCGAGGATGTGATTTACTACGCGGCGCTCGAGGCTGATCCCTAGTTCTTGGATATGACCAATAGACCTTTTACCTCAGGTCACAATCTTGGTACATTACTTGGTATACCAAACACGCTTCATAACGGTTTGGAAAAAGGAAAAGGTGTAAACGCATGCCATTAACGATCTATTACGACAAGGACGCCAGTTTGGAGCCTCTCGCCAATAAGACCGTGGCCATCATCGGCTACGGCTCTCAGGGACACGCCCACGCGCAGAACCTGAAAGACAGCGGCGTCAAGGTGATTGTCGGCTTGCGCCCCGACAGCAAAACCGCCGAGGAGGTGCGCCAAGTTGGACTCGAGGTGGCGAGCGTGGCTGAGGCCTGCAAACGCGCCGATGTCATCATGGTGTTGATCCCAGATGAGTTCCAGGGACAGGTGTATAAAGACGAGATCAAGCCGAACCTGAAAAAGGGCAAGGCGCTCGTGTTCGCGCACGGCTTCAACATTCACTTCAAGGCGATCAAGCCGCCGAAAAACGTGGACGTGTTCTTGGTCGCCCCCAAGGGACCGGGTCATCTGGTGCGCCGCCAGTTCGCCGAGGGCGGCGGCGTGCCCAGCCTGTTCGCCATCCACCAGGATGCGACCGGCAACGCCCGCGAACTGGCGATGGCCTACGGAAAAGGCATCGGCGGAACTCGAGCCGGGTTGATCGAAACCACGTTCAAAGAGGAGACCGAAACCGACCTGTTCGGCGAGCAAGCCGTCCTCTGCGGCGGGCTGACCAGCCTGATCAACGCGGGCTTCGAGACCCTCGTGGAAGCCGGGTACGCGCCGGAGATGGCGTACTTTGAATGCCTGCACGAGACCAAGCTGATCGTGGACCTTTTATACGAGGGCGGCATGGCTTGGATGCGGCACAGCATCAGCAACACCGCCGAGTACGGCGATTACGTGACCGGACCCAAGATCATTGACGCGGGCACAAAAAAGCGGATGCAGAAAGCTCTGAAGGAAATTCAGAACGGTAAGTTTGCCCGTGACTTCTTGCGCGAATGCGCCGAGGGGAAGCCCAACATGACGAAGTGGCGCGCTGAAGCCGCCGCGCTGCCCGTCGAAGTGACCGGCGCAAAACTGCGCGAGATGATGCCGTTCATCAAAAAGCCAAACACGAAAAAAGTTGCGGGTTAAATCTCAGAGTAGAAGGGTGGCAAAGGGATTTGCCCGCTGCCACCCTTTGCGTTCTTGGGAAACCACTCGAATGCGAGCCGCTCTACCGTCTCGCCCATGAGGTTTTCACTTGGGCCAAGCGGAAACCAACCCGCTCGAGGTTGTGTTGACTCTGTGATGCAAAGGCAGTCGTTACAACGGTCAGCTCGCTGCAAACGGCGGCGTCGTTTAACCGCTGATGAATCAATGCCGTTTGCGCCCCGCGCCCTCGGAAGTTTGGGATGGTCGCCGCGCCCGCCAGGTACGCAACGCTATCTTGAACGGCTAATGCGGCAGCAGCGGCAGGTCTGCCGTCCACGAATCCGAGGTATCTTCGCACGTTCGGGCTGTCGTTTTCCAGCTCGAGCAGGCTGCGTTGATGCGGGCTTGTGAAGCCGTAACCCTCGGTTAGCACGGCGTTGAACCTGCTGGCGTCTTCGCCGCGCTCCAGCTCGCGCACAATAACGCCAGCAGCAGGCTTCGTCTCGAGTCTCTCTGTCACGATGTACAACGTGCTGCTATGGCGTCGGGCTGCGAAGCCCAGGTCGAACAGGGAATTCCCAACTTGCTCCGTTAGACACGTCGCTGAGAGGATGAGAGTCGGCTGGACTTCGCGTCTGGCGTACTCCTCGAGCAGCCCTGGAAGCTGAGCTAAATTATCTTCGCTCAACCCAGTGATGAGATTGTACCAGGGTAGCTCTGGCAGGCTGACAACAATAGAACCGCTCAAGCCATGCGAGCCGATCAACGTCACGCCGTGCGGATTACCTGGCAGTTGAGCCGCGCGTTTCAGTGCAGCTTGACCCTTGCTGCGCGTTGCCTGTTCGAGACGCTCGAGTAGCGCTGGGGTCAGTGGCGGCAGTTTCATGTCAATTCGAGCAAGCTGAGCACTTCGACGTGGCTGGTCTGCGGGTAAAAATCCCACGGTTCGACCTGCGCCAACCGATACCCGACCGCGTGCAGCTTGGCGACATCGCGCGCCCAGGTTGCCGGGTCGCACGAAACGTAGAGCAGCCTGCCGACACCGGAACCGGCGATCACCTCGAGCGCGTCCGGCATCAGCCCAGCCCTGGGCGGGTCGAGTGACACCAGGTCGGCTTCCAAGGTCGTGATCTGCGCGGCGTCCCCACGCTGGAACTGAACGCGTTCAATCCCGAGCCGCTGCGCGTCCGCTTCGCCGCGATTCACGGCGTCCTCGTTGATTTCTACGACCGTGACACGCTCGAAACCTTGCGCCAGGTGAAACGCCAACCCGCCGCTGCCGCCGTACAAGTCCACCAAGCTCGAGCCAGAACCCGCGAGCGCTGCCGCCGCCTTGTAGAGCGCTCCGGCCGCCGCCGGGTTGACCTGTGCGAAACTCGAGGCGCTGACCGAAAGGAGGTAATCGCCGTAGCGCTCCAAAATATTTTCGGCCCCCCAGAGATTCGTGACGCCCGCCCGGAATCGCCCTTCCAGCGTGGCAAACGCGAAACTGACGCCGCTGACGCCCAGCTCCTCAAGGAGCTTTCGCGCCTCGTAGTATTCCCTGGGTTTTCCCAGCCCGATCAGGCAGGCCAGCACCTCGTTGGTTTCCAGACTGGCGCGAAAGGCGATCTCACCGCTCGGCACGAGTTTCTCCGGCTCGAGGTCGCGCAGACCATCGCTGATCAGTTCGGTGGTGAGCGGATCGTTGCGAATCAGGGACGCACGATGCGTCCCCGGTTCCCGGTAGCCGATCCCCTCGCGGGTCACGACGTACTGCGCCCCGTTCCGATACCGCCACCGCTCTGGGCTGGCTTGGGCTGGCAAGACCTCCGCCTCGAGTTTGGCAATCCGTTCCAAGGCTTCCACGACAAAGCCGCGTTTGTACTGAAGTTGCGCCTCGTAACTGGCGTGCGCCAGATTCGCGGTCGGCGGCGTGTCCCGCGAGAACGGCACGCGCTCCGGGGCGGCCTCCAGAATGCGCGTGGCGCGACCCTCGAGCCGCCCTTTCTTGGGTTGCAAGCTGGCTTCGACAGTCTCACCGGGGAGTGCGCCCGCAACGAGCGCCACGCCCTTCGCGGTGCGGGCCAAGCCGAACCCGCCAGAGACCATCTTTTCAATCTTCAAACTGTTCTGAGAAGCCGTCACCTGAGCAGTCTAGCCTTTGGAACGGGTGGAGCACCGGTTTGCACGGGAATAATTCAGCCCAGGTACAGTTTGGCTGAGAAAAAGCGGAGTAGAATCCAGCCGTGATTTTGCTCCCGGCGGTGAGGCGTTAATGGCTTCGTGGAAACGGTTTTTGATCGGTGCACCGCTCAGCAGCGACCGCGCTCACGAGGAGAAGCTGACCCGTCCGAAGGCGCTGGCGATCTTCGCCTCGGACGCGCTCAGCTCCGTCGCTTACGCCACCGAAGAGATCCTGCTGCGGCTCGTGGCGGTCGGCAGCTTGGCGCTCTCGGCAGCCTTGCCGATTGCGGCGGCGATCATCGCGCTCCTGTGGCTCCTGATTATCAGTTACCGCCAGACGATTCTGAAATACCCGCAGGGCGGCGGCGCGTATAACGTCTCGAAGGACAACCTGGGCATCACGGCCGGGCTGGTCGCAGGCTCGAGTCTACTGGTGGATTACGTGCTGACCGTTTCGGTGTCGGTCGCGGCGGGCATCGGTGCGATCATTGCCGCCGCGCCGGGCTTGGAACCGTACCGTGTGATTCTGAACGTCGCAGCAATTCTGTTGATCGGGCTGGTCAACCTGCGCGGGACTCGAGAAAGCGGAAGCGCGTTCGCCGTACCACCGTACCTGTTCATCCTGTCGCTGGTGATCCTGATCGCCGTCGGGCTGTACGAGTTGGTCGTCAACGGTCGCCCGCTGCAACCCGAAGCGGTGCGCGCTTTAGAGCCGAAACAGGACCTGAACCTGTTCCTGATCCTGACCGCTTTCGCGGGCGGTTGCACCGCGCTGACCGGGGTGGAAGCGATCAGTAACGGCGTGCCTAGCTTCAAAGCGCCCGCCGCCATGAACGCTCGAGCCACGCTCGCCACTCTAGGCGTGCTGGCGACGATCCTGTTCGGCGGTATCACCTTCTTGGCGCAGCAGTTGCACGTTGTCCCCGACGAGAGCGGCACGCGCACGGTGCTCTCCATGATCGCGGGCGAGGTTTTTGGCGTGGGAAGTATCGTCTTTTGGTTCATCCAGATCATGACGATGCTGATCCTGGTCTTGGCCGCCAACACCGCCTTCAACGGCTTCCCGCTGCTGGCGTCGCTGATGGCCAGAGACAACTTCTTGCCCCGTCAGTTCAGTCACATCGGAGACCGGCTGGTCTTCAGTAATGGCATCATCATCTTGGCGGTCGCCGCCGCGCTTTTGAACGTGATCTTCGGCGGCAAGGTGACGAACCTGATCCCCCTATATGCGATTGGCGTCTTCACCAGCTTCACGTTGTCCCAGACGGGCATGGTCAAGCGTTGGCTGAGTCTAAAAGAGCAGGGCTGGCAGACCGGACTGGCGATCTCTGGCGTCGGAGGCGTCGTCAGCTTCATCGTACTCCTGGTTTTCGCCGTGACCAAATTCGTCGAGGGCGCGTGGATCGTGCTGATCCTGATTCCGCTCTTGATCGTCGCGTTGAACGGCATCCGCAAGCACTACGCCAGCACCGCCGAGCAACTCAGCCTGATCGGCCGCAGTGCCTCGAGCCTGCGCTACAACCACGTGATCGTGCCGGTCGGAACCCTGCACCGAGGCGTGGTCCGCGCCTTGGAATACGCCCGCACGCTCAGCACCGATGTCCGCGCCGTGTACGTGGAAATCAATCCCGAAACGACCCAGAAACTCCGTGCCAAATGGGAAATCTGGGGGCAGGACATCCCGCTGGAAGTGCTGGACAGCCCATACCGCAGCACCGTCCAGCCGCTCATGACCGTTATCAACCGTTTCGATAACTCGAGACGCGACACCGTGGTCACCGTCGTCATCCCGGAGTTCGTGCCGCACCGTTGGTGGCAGCAGATTCTGCACAATCAAACCGCGCTGACCCTGAAATTCCTGCTGCTCTCGAGGCGAAACACGGTCGTGATCAGCATTCCGTTTCACCTGGACGATTGAGGGCCGGGCGCGTGAGGGGCGAAGCGCTAGAAGCCCTGACCAAAGCCGTTCCTTTCAACCCTGAACGCCCCAAGTGTTACACTTCCCCATGCGCCACGTGGTGTTCGACCTCGAGACGACCGGTTTGTCACCCACGAGCGATGGCATCTTGGAGATCGGGGCGCTGGTGATTCAAGACGGCGTTATCACCGGGGAACGCTTTCAGCGGCTCGTCAATCCGGGCTTCCCGATTCCGTACTACATCACCCGCATCAACGGCATCAACGACCGCATGGTGAGCGATGCGCCGACCATCGGGCGCGTCTTGCCAGAATTTTTGGAGTTCGTGCGCGGCGCGAATCTGGTCGCGCACAACGCCAGCTTCGATCTGGGATTCTTGCACGCCAACTCGAGACGCCTGAACCTGATCGCGCCCGTGCAAGCGACCTGCACGATGGAACTCTCGCGCCGCCTATACCCGCGCGAACGACGCCACAACTTGGATGCCGTCTGCGAGCGCTTAGCCCTCCAGGTTTCCAATCGTCACCGGGCAATGGCGGACGTGGAACTGACCGCGCAAGCCTTCCTGCGATTCCAGGACATGCTGAGCCTGTCGCAAGCTCGCTGATTCACGCGTCTCGAGGACGGCCTGAAACGCTCGAGACGTGAATCTCAAGTCGTACAGCCTTTTGCCTTTCCCCGTATTGATTGCGTGCCCATGCACACAAGGCGTAACGCGAGTTGCCTTTGACCCTCGTCTTGAGAATATCTGTTTGGTATGGCTCGAGCGGAGACGTTGGTGGCCGGGCGAACCGCCGTTCGCCCCTACGACATGGCTGGGATGTGATTGACGTTCTCGAGTTGTAAAGCCGCACCGCGAACCTTTGAGCGTTCGCCTGCCCTGTCAATGTCCTGACATTCAATCCAGGTACTTTTCGGGCATACTTCTGTCTGTGACCCTGTTGCAGTTCCGCGCCGAGAAGGATGCCTTTTTCGCCTCGAGCCAATCGCCGTTGCCCCTGAACCTGCGAACGGATTTCCGGGGGTTGCGGTACTACCCAGAGAATTCGGCGTTGCGCTTTGACTTGCCGCTCGAGCCGGACCAATCCCGCGAGGCGACGCTCATGCGGACCACCACGGGTTCGGAGCGCGTTTACGAGCGGCTGGGTTGGGTGACGTTCACCGTGGAGAGCATGAACACGCCGACGACCGGAGCGCGACTGGCGCTTTACGCGCCGGAGGGCGAACTCGAGCCGTCACAGGTGTTCATCCCGTTCCGCGATGCGACGAGCGGTAAAGAGACGTACGGCGGTGGGCGTTATGTGGAGGCCGAAATCTCCGATGGTTTCGTGACGCTGGATTTCAATCTGGCGTACAGCCCCTACTGCGCGTACTCCGAGGGCTGGTCCTGCCCGATTCCGCCGCGCGAGAATCACTTGGAGATACCGATTCTGGCGGGCGAAAAAAATTTGGAAGCCGCAGGTCTGGAGGTGGGTTCGTGACCGAGAACGCCACTGTGCCAGGCGGGAATGATCTGATAGCCCGAGCTGAGAACTGGCTCGAGGATGTGAAAAACCGCGATTTTGAGAAGGCGCTCGGGAAACTTCGGGCGCTGGCGGTCGTGGGTCGGGCCGATCACGACGCCGAAGACGCACTGACTCGGGTCGTGGACGCTTTGGATGCCTTGCGCGCCAAGAACTACGACGGCGCTCGCAAGATCAGCCTGGAAGGCTGGGAACGCCTGGACCTCGAGACGCTCGGTGTGCCGCAAGCTCTGGAAGCCCTGGGCGAGGCGGACGCCAACTGGCGGAACTCGGAATCGAAACTGCGTCAAAGCTTGGAGGGGGCGCAGGGCTGCTGGTTGACTCGGGCCGAAGCCGAGAACAGCCTCGGGGTCCTAGAGGCGGTCGTGGAAAACGCGGACGCCGCCCGGACCCACTTTCAGACGGCTTTATCGGCCGATGCCCGGCATTACCGCGCGATCACCAACCTTGGGAATTTAGAACTCGAGGCGGGGAATTTGGAGCGCGCCGAGGAGCTGTACAAGCAAGTCGTGCAGATCAACCCCGATTACAGCGTCGTGTATAACAACCTCGCGGCCGTCATGCGTAAGCGCGGCAAGCGGCACGAGGCTGTGGAGTACCTGAAGAAATCGCAGCGCCTCTACATGCGCGAGCTGCGCGGACAGACAAAGGGCACGAACGTTGGTAAAACGCCGAATCAGCTCAGTTCGTGGCTGTCCAACCCGGTCGTGCGCTGGGGCTTATTGGTTGCGGTTGTCTACGTCGTGTGGCGCTTCGTGCTGAAACACTGATCTGATTCTCAAAACACTTCCAGTAGCCCCTGAAGCAAGCTCCTAGCTTCCTCGAGGCTGTGGGCGACAGTCGCGCCTGGTTCCGCCTTGAACCAGGTTTCTTGGCGTTTGGCGTACTGGCGGGTGGCCAGATTGATGCGCCGCTCGGTCTCCTCCAAGGAAATTTGTTGGAGCTTCCCAGCCTCGTCCGTCACGCCGAGCAGGTGATCCAGGGCTTGCTTGTAGCCAATCGCCTGAAAGCTTGTGGCGCGTCGCCCGGCGCGGGTGAACGCTGGAATCAACGCCCGCGCCTCGTTGAGCAAACCGTGTTCCAGCATCGTGCGGGTCCGCGCCGCAATTCTCGTCTCGAGTTCACCCCGGTCTGGCAGGAGCACGACTGTAGCGAACTGATATTTCGGGGCTCGAGGGGCGAAACTGCTGGGAGCTTGACCCGTACCTCGCAGGATTTCTAAGGCGCGCAGCACGCGGCGCGGATTGCGTTGGGTGCGCATGGCGTCCTCCGGGCTGACGCTTTGGAGTTCAGCCAAGAGCGCGTCCAAGCCCTGCCGCTTCAGCTCCACCTCGAGCCTCATCATGGCGTCCGGGTCGCTGGCGGGCGTGCTGGGCAAACCCTGCGATAGCGCACGAATGTAAAAGCCCGTTCCGCCCACGACGAGGGGAATGTGACCGCGCCCCAGAATCGCAGCAATCGCGTCTTCAGCGCTCAGCACCCATTCCGCCACCGAAAAATCTGTGTTCGGCTCCCGCAGGTCCAGCAGGTGATGCGGCACACCGGCGCACTCCGCCGGGCTGGGCTTGGCGGTCCCGATATTCATGCCCCGGTACACCATCATCGCGTCGGCCGAGACGATCTCGAGCGGATAGAGCGCGGCTAGCTCTAAACTCAGCGCGGTTTTGCCGCTGGCGGTTGGCCCTGCCAGCACGGGGATCGGGTTCACAGCGCTCGATTCTAGCCTGTCGCGTGCGATCACGCGTTCGTTTCTTGAGCAACAGACAGGATGCTTTAGCTGCCTTAGGGATTGCGCCGCTCGAGTCTTTGGTTGGGTTCAAAACTGGGACTGATACGCATTGCCCCGGTGGTTCCCAAGGGTGTGCTATCATCTTCGCCGCCAGCGGCCGGGTGGCTAGCTCAGTGGTAGAGCACTCGCTTTACACGCGATTGGTCGTGGGTTCGAATCCCTCGCTGCCCACCAATAAAAAGGCTCGAGGATATAGTCCTCGAGCCGCTATCCTTTGAATCCTTAGGCTTCGCTGGCTTTGGTCTCAGCTTGCGGCGCGACTTCAGGAATGACATTCGCCTCGAGCGCAGTGTTTTCCAGTGCAGCGTCATCTGCGGAGTCGTCCGCGTCGTCGTCGGTGTCATCCTCGGGCATCGGCCCAGGTTTGAGTTGCATTGCGGCCGCCTTGGCGGTCGGTGCGACGAGCATGTTCATGTCCATGCCCATCATGTTTGGGTGGGATTCCACGATCGCGTTCTCACCGAGGGTTTCCACGGCGCGTTTCAGCAAGGCTTCACCGAGTTCCGGGTGGGTGCGTTCGCGCCCTCGGAACATGATTGTGATCTTGACCTTGTGGCCCTCTTTTAAGAAGCGTTTGACGTGGTTGAGCTTCGTGTCGAAGTCTCCGCCGCCGATCTTAACGCGCAACTTGATGGATTTGACCTCTTGGGCGCGAGCGCGCTTGCGGGCCTCTTTTTCCTGTTGTTGCGTCTCGAAACGGAACTTGCCGTAATCCAGCAAGCGGCAGACGGGCGGCACGGTATTGGGAGAAACCATGACCAGATCAAGGTTCTTCTCCTGTGCCATACGCATGGCTTCGCGGGTGTCCACGATGCCGACTTGACCGCCTTCGTCGTCTATCAGGCGCACCTGACGAACGCGAATTTGCTCGTTGATCTTGTGATCTTTTGCTACAGTAACCACCTCCGCGTGGTTGTTCGAGTCCGGTGGTGCTTGCACGAACACCGATGATTATAGCCTGTTTCACCCAAAAGATTCATCAGCCAAATTGCTATATTGGCGCTCCATGAAGATCAGTTTGCGTGAGAACGGTTCAATCGGGATTGAAACAGATGGCTCCTACGTGCTGCGAATTGGTGACCGCGAGGAAGTCATCGAGAAGGGCAAGCTCAGCCTGTGCCGCTGTGGTCGCACGAAGAACAGCCCGTTCTGCGATGGGACGCACAAGGAAATTGGCTTCACCGCGCCCGCCGCCGAACTCGAGTTCAACCCGCCGAGTTAACAATTCAAACCTCGAGATCCCCACCACTTCTCGAGAACGGCGTTTCGAGCTGGGCTGATACAATTCGGCTCGTGCAAAGCGGCGCACCACAAGTCAAGCTGTACCGCATCCTCTGGGGAGGCTCCGTGGGCGCGTTGCTGTTCAGCCTGGCGGGGACGTTCCTGCAAACTCGTTTGGACCTGGCGTTGCTGTTCATGCAGTTGCTGACCTTTGGAACTTGGGCGCTCGTCGCCTCGAGGTTTATGGTGCGCGCCCCGGACCACGCCACGGGCGGATTCCTGTTGGGTGGCTTAATGATCTTGCTCGGGTTTACTCGAGTCTTGGCTCCGGGCTGGGAGGCGCACGAGCTGGGTGGGATTGCTTACGCGGTCGTGAGCATCCCGATGCTGTTGGGGATTGCGATTGCCTGGGGTTGGGCGGGCGTCACGATCAACGCGGCGGCGGCCCTGCTGGTGACGGTGCTGGCTTTCGAGGCGAGCGTGCCGCAGGGCTTGGCGGCCGCCTTCATGTTGAGCGCCAACACGATCGGCGGTCTGGTGGTTCACCTGTACTTCCTGGAACTCGAGGCGTTGCAGCGCCGACTGGAGCGGAGCGCCAGCACGGATTTGTTGACTCGCACCGGGAATCGGCGGGCGCTGATCGAGGATTTCGAGCGCTATCAGGGCGTCGCCCGTAAGCAGGGCGTGCCGCTGCTGGTGCTGAGCTGGGACGTGGATGGCTTGAAGCGCCTGAACGACCGCGAGGGTCACGCCGCCGGGGACCGGTACATCACGTCCTTTGTGGAGGCGCTACGCGTGACCGTCCGTCAGGGCGACAGCCTGTACCGGGTCGGCGGCGACGAGTTCGTGACCCTGCACCTGGGACTCTCGAGCGGGTCCACGCTGTACGAACGGGTGCGCGACTTGTTCCCGGCGGTCTCGGGCGGTTGGACTCGAGGGACGAATCTGACGCTGGATCAGTCGTTGAAGGAAGCCGACGAGATGATGTACAACGAGAAGCGCCTACACAAGGAGCGGATCACGCGAATCCTGGGCGAGACCGCCAGTCGCGGTTGAAATCTCCAGGTCAAAACTCGAGCTGAGAGCGAAGCGCTCGCCGGTCGTCGCCCTGACTCGAGGGTGACCACAGCCGCCTCGCTCTGCTCTAAACTGAGATTTAGAACACAAATCCAGTTTTCACGGAGGCGATATGAGCAAGGTGCGAATCCTGGTCGGTACGCGCAAAGGGGCGTTCATCCTCGAGTCCAACGACCGACAAGTCTGGACGGTCAACGGGCCGCTGTTCGGCGGCCTCGAGGTGTACCACTTGAAAGGCTCGAGGTTGCAGCCTGACCGGATCTACGCCGCGCCGGGGACCGCCTGGTTCGGGCAACTGATGAGTCGCTCCGACGATGGCGGGGAAACCTGGACGGACATCGGCAAGGAATTTCACTACGCCAGCGTTCCCGGTACCCACGAGTGGTACGACGGAACCCCGCACCCCTGGGAGTTCAAACGCGTCTGGCACCTCGAGCCATCACCGACGGAACCCAACACGCTGTACGCGGGCGTCGAGGACGCCGCACTGTTTCGTTCCAGCGACGCGGGCGAGACCTGGCACGAACTCGCCGGGTTGCGCGAGCACACGACCGGCAACACCTGGACTCCCGGCGCGGGCGGTTTGTGTCTGCACACGATTCTGATTGACCCGAACGACCCGAGGCGGATGTTCGTCGCCATCTCTGCGGCGGGCGCGTTTCGTTCCCTGGACGGCGGCGAGACCTGGACGGCGATCAATCGCGGTTTGCGCTCCAACCACATCCCTGACCCCGATGCCGAGGTCGGGCACTGCGTGCATCGCATCGCCATGCACCCGTCAAAGCCGAACGTGTTGTTCATGCAAAAACACTGGGATGTCATGCGGAGCGACGATGGCGGCGACTCCTGGTTTGAAATCAGTGGCAACCTGCCGAGCGACTTCGGTTTCGTCGTGGACATCAACTCTCAGCAACCCGACACCGTGTACGTCGTACCGATCAAGAGCGATTCCGAGCATTACCCACCGGATGGGCGGTTGCGCGTCTACCGCAACCGCAGCGGCTCCGACGTGTGGGAAGCCTTGGAGGACGGCTTGCCGCAGCAAGACTGCTACGTCAACGTCCTGCGCGACGCGATGAGCGTGGACGGCCACGACCCATGCGGCGTGTACTTCGGCACGACCGGCGGGCAGGTGTACGGCTCCAGTGACGGCGGCGACTCGTGGCAAGCTATTGTGCGCGATCTGCCGAGCGTCCTGTCCGTGGAAGTGCAGACGCTCCCGTGATCCGCGTGAGACTGCCGCATCACCTCCAGCAACTCGCGGGCGTCGGACGTGAGGTCACGCTCAAAGTGACGGGAACCGTGACGCTGCGAAGCGCCCTGGATGCCTTAGAGGGCGCGTATCCGAGTTTGCGCGGAACGATTCGTGACTCGAGAAGTTTTGAACGGCGCGCCCTGGTGCGCTTCTTTGCCTTAGAGTCGGACTTGAGTCATCAGGAAATTGATCTGCCGCTTCCCGACGCGGTGGCTCGAGGGGACGAGCCGTTGCTGGTGGTGGGAGCAATCGCTGGTGGGTAGGTACGGTTGCCGCCCGTCAGATTTCAGCGAGCTGGACAGATCGGTTCGCGTTTCGGCGAACGTTTGAGTTCAAGCTCGAGCCTGACAGGTTTTGCGTGACGAATCTTGAGGTGACGTTAGTGGCTGGGCGATCACAACGATCACCCCTGCGAGCTGTGTGAGACGTGACCGGCGTTCGATTTACCTACTCACGGTCTCAAGACGCCCGAGCCGCCTGACAGATCCCTGATGCCAGACTTCAAGTATTCTCGAGCTGTCACAACAACTGAAGTCGCACCGTGCGCGACCGACCCTCGAGCGCGTCGAACAACCACAGCGAACCGTACAGCGTCTCGAGTCCGAGCAGGAATTTGATCGCTTGGCTCGCCATGACCGATCCGATCACGCCCAGCAGTGGCCCGTGAACCCCGAGCGTGTCGCAATCCTCCTGCTCGGCTGGCGGCTCGGGGAAGGCGTCCCGCAGGCTGAGCCGAGCGTCGAACAGACTCGCCATCCCGTCCCAGCGCACCGCCGCGCCCCAAACCCAGGTTTTCTCCAAAGTCACGCAGGTGTCGCAGATCAGGTATCGCGTCCCGAAGTTGTCTGTAGCGTCCACGATGAGATCGTAAGCGCTCAGCAGGTCGCTCACGTTTTCTGCCTCGAGCCTTTCGTGCGGGTGGAACCGAATCCGGGGATTGACCGCTTCTAAACGGCGCTGCGCGACTTCTAATTTGGGTTCACCGATTTCTGAGGTCGTGTACAACGTCTGACGTTGCAGGTTGTGAACCTCGAGACGGTCGCCCTCGCACAGGCCAATCGTGCCCACGCCCGCCCCGGCGAGGTACTGCGCGACCGGCGAACCCAGCCCGCCCAGCCCGACGACGAGCACGCGAGCCGCTGCCAAACGCTTTTGCCCCTCGAGACCAACTTCGGGCAGGATGAGTTGACGGGCGTAGCGTTTCAGGTCCTCGCGTTCCAGCATGGGTCTCAGCTTAGCCGCTCGAGTGGTCACCGTGAACGCTCGAGGTTCGCGGTATATCGCTTGATTCAGTCGCTCTCAGGTTGCCCGCGCCGCAGGCCCGCCACCAGGGTTTGCGCCGTGCGCTCCAGGTGCACCCGCAATGCCTCCACCGCCCCCTCGAGATCACCGCTCTGACACATTTTCAGGATGCGGCGGTGATCGTGCTGGAAGGCGGTTCTGCTCTTCACGGCGATTGGAAAGATGTGGAAGTAGCGATCCACCTGATTGCGGAGCGTGTTGATAATGCCCAGCAACCTCGGGCGCGCGTCCAGCGCGTATAGGGTCGCGTGAAACTCCAAGTCCAAATCCCCCCAGCGGCGCGTATCGGTTTCCAATTCGTACTCGTCCAGGATGGCACCCGCGCGGCGCAGCACGGCGGGCGTGACGCTGCCGAAACTGTGCTTCAGCGCGGCTGTCTCCAGGCTCGTGCGGATCTCGTAAATCTCCAAGATGTCCGCCTCGGACAGGCTCGTCACAATCGCGCCGCGATTTGGGTAAATCGTGACCAGCCCCTCAGCCTCGAGTTGCCGTAGGGCTTCACGAACCGGGATGTGACTGACGCCGAGTTGCGCCGCCGTGTCGTCGGCACGGATCGGTTGACCAGCCCGTAGGATGCCGCGCACGATGGCTTCGCGTAAGGTCAGCGCCACCGCGTCGGGCGTGGTACGGGAGCGATGCATCGTGTCTCTGGCGAGCGTTTGGAGTTCTGTCATGGTCGGGGGTTGCAAAGCTTGAATAATAGTATTATAAATCCTATAGGATTTTACAACCCAGCTCACGGCAGGACAGGTCGGTCGTGACCCTCAAGGAGGCAGGAGTGAACCACCCGCAACCGCTGCAAATTGTGCTGGACGGACTGATGCGCCGCTACCAGGAACGCGTGCCGGACGTGGCGACGATTCTGAACGCGATGGTCGGGGAGGGCTTAATAGATCGCCCCGAGGAGATCGAGAACGATCACATCGCCTTTCGCACGATCGGCGTGCCGCAGCTCGGGATGGGGTCGTTCGAAAAGATTTTTCGGCAGTACGGGTACGAGCGCCGCGACCCGTATCATTTCGCCGCCAAAAAGCTGGACGCTTTCTGGTACAGCCCGCCCGATCCTAGACTGCCACGCATCTTCGTCTCGGAACTGCGCGTGCCAGATCTCAGCCCGGAAGCGCAAACCATCATCAAGCGTTACACCGATGAAGTTCCCGCCGACCCCGTGGACAAGCTGAACCTGGACAATGGTCTCGAGGTGGACGCCTTCCTGCACAAGGCTCTCTGGCGCTTACCGACCCTGGAGGATTACCTGAGATTGGAGGCGGAATCCGAGTACGCCGCCTGGGTGATCCACAACCGCTACTACCTGAACCATTACACCGTGAGCGTCCACAACCTGCCCGCGCCCAGTAATCGCCTCGAGAACTTCAACGCGTTCCTTGAGCGGCACGGCTTGAAGCTCAACACTTCCGGCGGCAAGATCAAGACCTCGCCGGATGGTTTATTGCGCCAGTCCAGCACCGTCGCGGAAATGCTCCAAGCAAATTTCGCAGACGGAAAAACCCACCCGATCAGCGGTTCCTACGTCGAATTCGCCGAACGCCTGCCGCTCCCCGAATTTCGATCCCTCGAGCCACAGGAATTAAAGCGTGAGCATCGCCGCGAGGGATTCGAGGCGGGCAACGCCGACAAGATTTTTGAAAGCACGTACACGACGCAAACGGGCAGGGGCAGCTAAAAGCTAACCCTCGAGCCATTCCAGCTCTAACCCAAAGGAGACCCATGAAAACATTCCAGCACATCATCAACGGTTCCCCCACCGACAGCGGCGAGCACTTTCTCTCGCGGAACTCGAGCAACCTGTCCGATGTCGTGGGCGAGTTCCCAATCGCCACGCCGGATCAGTTGCGCGAGGCGTGCCGGGCGGCTCAAGCGGCATTTCTGAAGTGGGGCAAGACGCCCGCTCCGATTCGCGGCGAGGTGATCGGAAATATTGGTCGCGCCATCACCCGTGAGAAGGAAACGCTGTCGCGGTTGCTATCCCGAGAGATGGGAAAGACTTTGAAAGAGGCTCGAGGAGACGTGCAGGAGGCGATTGACACCTGTTACTTCTTTCAATCCGAGGGTCGCCGCCTGTACGGGCAGACCGTGCCGTCGGAGATGCGCAACAAGGAACTGACCACCTATCGCCGCCCGATCGGTGTGGTCGGGATCATCACGGCCGGGAACTTCCCGGTCGCCGTCCCGAGCTGGAAGATCATCCCGGCGTTACTCACCGGCAACACGATTGTCTGGAAACCCTCGGAGGACGCGCCAGCCACCTCGTACGCCTTTGCCAAGCTTTTAGAGGAGGGCGGACTGCCGGACGGGGTGCTGAACGTCGTGTTCGGATTGGGTGGCGGCAGCACCGGCGAGTGGCTGGTGGACCTGATGGACGAGAAACTGCTGAACAAATTCGCCTTCACCGGCAGCACGGCCGTCGGCCGCCGGATCGGGGAGATCGCCGGGCGCAACCTGATGCACCCGACGTTGGAACTCGGCGGCAAGAACCCGCTCGTCGTGATGCGCGACGCCGACCTCGAGAATGCTCTATCAGGCGCACTCTGGGCCTCGTTCGGCACGGGTGGGCAGCGCTGCACGAGTGCGGGCAACATCATCCTGGACGCCCCAATTTACGACGCGTTCAAAACCCAGTTCCTCGAGCGCGTCAAGGAAGTCAAGATCGGCAATCCACTCGAGCACGAGGATGTCCTGTACGGCCCATTTATCAACGAGCGTCTGTACCAGACCTGGCTGACGCATTACGACTGGGGCAAGGCGGACGGCGCGACGCTGCTGCACGGCACGGGCCGCATCACCCAGGACGCGCCGTTCGCGGGCTTCGTCGGCGATCCGAGCGCCGCGTTTTACGGCTCGCCGACCGTCTGGGAGGCGCGGCGCGGCATGAAAATTTTCCAGACCGAAATCTTCGGGCCGACGATCAACCTGGTGCGCGTGGATGGCATAGACGAGGCGTTAGAAACCGCGAACGCCGTCGAATACGGGTTGTCCAGTGCGATCTACACCAACAACCGCCAGTGGGCGCACAGCTTCAAGGACGGCATCCAGGCGGGCATGACCAGCATCAACAACTCCACGACCGGCGCGGAAGCCCACATGCCGTTCGGCGGTATCAAAGGCTCCGGCAACGGAACCCGCGAATCCGGGATCTGGGTGCTGGACGGGTACACCTACTGGCACGGCGTCAACGACGATGTCTCCGGCAAGCTGCAACTGGCTCAGATGGACACCGAGTACCCGCACGCCAAGGCGGCTTTCGCTGTTTTGAGCGTGAACGAATGAAGCGCACGCTGGTCTTCGGAGCGGGCAAGGTCGGGACAACGATCGCGCATTTATTGCATCACAGTGGCGATTACGCGGTCACGCTGGCCGACCGCGATTCGGCTGCCTTGGAACGCGTCAAAGCCAAACTCCCCGTCCAGACCGTGACCCTGGACGCGAGCGATCACGACGCCATGCTCGAGGTCTTCCGAGGTGTCGAGCAGGTCGTCTCGGCGGGACCGTATTTCGTGAACGCGGGAATCGCCAAGGCCGCGCTGCACGCTGGGGTGAGTTACTTCGATCTGACCGAGGACCGCGAAACGACCGCCACGGTTCGCGGCTTAGCGGAGGGGGCCAAATCCGGGCAGGTCTTCATGCCGCAGTGCGGTCTCGCGCCGGGCTTCATTGGGATTCTGGCGGCACATCTGAGCAAAGACTTCGAGCGCCTGCACGAGGTCAAGATGCGTGTCGGGGCGCTGCCGAAATACCCGACCAACAAACTTCTCTACAACCTCACCTGGTCCACCGATGGGGTCATCAACGAGTACATCAACCCCTGCGAAGCCGTCCACGACGGCAAGATCGTCGAACTCGAGGCATTAGAGGGGCTGGAAGCGTTTTCCTTGGACGGCATCACCTACGAGGCGTTCAACACCTCGGGCGGGCTGGGAACCCTGTGTGAAACGCTGAACGGCAAGATCAAGCATTTGGATTACAAGAGTGTGCGCTACCCCGGCCACCGCGACCTGATGCAGTTTCTGCTGCAAGACCTGCGCTTGGCCGAGCGCCGCGAACTCCTGAAAGATATTTTGGAGAACGCGCTCCCGATCACGATGCAGGACGTGGTGCTGGTTTTCTGCACCGCCTCCGGCTACCGCGACGGGCGCTTCGAGGTCGTGACCGACACCCGCAAGGTTTACGACCGCGTGGTTTACGGCGAACGCCTCAGTGCGATCCAGCTCACGACCGCCGCCAGTCTGTGCGCCGTGCTGGACCTGCACGCGCAAGGCGTACTGCCTGACAGGGGCTTCGTGCGTCAGGAGGATGTGCCGCTCGAGCCGTACTTGGAGAACCGCTTTGGGCGGTACTACAACGCCGAGGCTTGAACAGAAATTTCGAGCGTGTCGTTCGCTGAGCAAGCTCGAGCCGTCAGATTGAAGGAGCAAACCACCAAATTCTAGGGGCACGGTAGGCTATGCCTGGCCAAATCTGCATCGAACCCACGATTTGAAGAAAGCTTCTCAAGAAAAAGTTATTTACCAGCGCCCAAGTCTGAGATGAGAAGTTGTGTTTGTGAGCAATTACAAACGCCTTGTCGCGCCGTTGTTCGACAGCGCCACGATCACCTGGAAACTGTCTGGTTGCTCCGGGTCGTCCAGCGCCGCCTTGTTGCGCCGTTCCGTACCGCACGTCTGACAGCGATGCACGACGATCCAGCCCTTCTTACCGTCATAATCCACCGCGATCGGCTCCAAGATGCCGCCGCAACGACTGGCGCGGTCGCCAGGGTTCACGTCTACGTGCAGGCTGTAGAGGCAGCTCGGGCAGTGGTTGCGGACGCTGCCATTTTTCAGTGGTTGCACAACTATTCCGCAGTGCGCGCAGGTAAAGGCGTTGTTCGTGCCGGAAACCGTAAATTTACGCACACCTAACCTCAAAAGGGTGAAGGTCTCGAGTGGCTTTGGTCAGGCGGCGGTGGGTGCTGGGCGAACGGCTGTTCGCCCCCGTGAAACTCCCCGTCCGACTCGAGCGTTTGCCGTGACCGCGTAGGGGCGAGGCTCGCCTCGTCCGTGGAACGCTGGAATGGCTGATCCCGCGAGAAGCTGGTTCGTACCAGGATTGTCTCGAGCCGCCTGGGTGGCTAAGGCACGGGGACCAGCCCTGACGAAAACTGGCTCCAGACAAACTACCTCGAGACAAACGGTTCACATCACCTCGAGGTAGTACCGCCGCCCGAATTCCTTGAAGCCAAATCCGGCAACCGCGCCGCTGTCCACGGTGCTTTCCGGGGTCAGCACCAAATCCACGCTGCTGCATCCCATGCCCTGACAGGCTCCGAGCGCCTGCTCCAGTAGGGCGCTGGCGACGCTCGTGTCGCGCACGCTGGGGCGGACGACGATCCGGTCAATCAAACCGGACGGAGCCTGATCCAGCACACCCCAACGCGTCCAGAGCGAGGCGAATCCCAGCAAGTGTCCATCATCGTGTTCCGCGACCAAGAGTGTGCTTCCAGGGGTTTGCAGCATTCGCAATAGATTCGTGTTGAGTCCCGCCAGCACGCCCTCGTCCAGCGTCGGGCGTTTTAGCAACTCCGCCAGTATCGGCGCGATCAGCCGCGCGTCGGACGGCGTGCCGACCCGAACCGCGAATCCTCGAGTCATGCGCTCACCGCCGTGGCAATGACTGGCACACCGTTCCTGGGTCGCAAGGTCAGGCTGGCGAAGCCTTCCACGCGATACCCCGGCGCTTTTGAAAGGTTGACCCGCGCCAGCACGGTGCTGAGCAAGATCAAGCCTTCCATATCCGCGAACATGTTCCCAATGCAGACCCTGGGTCCGGCGCTGAACGGGAAGTACGTGTAATCGGGCAGGGTTTTCTCAAAATCATTCGCCCAGCGCTCCGGCTTGAAGGCTTCCGGGTCGGGGAAGAACACTGGGTTGCGGTGGGTCACGTACTGTGACAGGATGATGTTCTGATGCTTTGGTATGGCGTACTCGCCCAGCGTGACATCCTCTAAAGCAGTCCGTCCGATGCTCCAAGCGGGCGGGTACAACCGCAACGTTTCCATCCAGACTTGCTTGATAAAGATCAATCTCGGCATGTCCTCGAGGGTGCAACCGCGACCTCCCAGAACGGTTCTGGCTTCTTGCTGCGCCCGCTCTAAGGTCGCCGGATTTTCCAGGAGCAGATGGACCGCCCAGGAGAGCGCGTTGGCGGTCGTCTCGTGACCCGCTAGGAGCAGCGTCATCGCCTCGTCGCGCAGTTGCGCGTCGGTCATGCCGCTGCCGTCCACGTCTTGCGCCGCGACCAGCATGGAAAGCAGGCTGTAATCGCCGGGGTGCTGGCGTTCCCGAGCGATCATTTTCATCACCACCCCGTCCATATCGGCAATCGCTTTTTTCAATCGCCTGTGACCCGGCAGCGGAATCTCTAAGGGCAGCGGGAACGGTTGCGCCATCTGCGCCTTGTTCGCCTCTAATGCCTCTTCCAAGGAATGCCCGATCGTGCTTGTACTGCCGCGAATATCGGCGTTGAACAGCGTTTTCGCCACAATCTCTAACGTCACCGTGTTCCAAAAAGCGTGAATGTCCAGCCTGCCGTGAAGCCCCTCGAGGGCGCGCAGCGTGAAATCGCGCATCGTGTCGCCGTAGGCTTTGATCCGCTCGCGGTGAAAGGCGGGTTGCGCCAGACGGCGTTGGCGCAACCAGAAGTCCCCGCCAGACGACAGCAAACCGTCACCGATCAGCGCCCGCAACGCGGGAAAGCCGCGATAGGGTTTCTTGAACTTCTTGGCTTGCGTCATCAGCACCTGCGCCACGAGTGCCGGGCGCGTCACCACGGTCAAGCCGCGATTCCCGAAGCGGATGTTCACCACGTCGCCGTACCGCTTCGTGAGGCGCATCAGAAAACCGGGCGGGTCCTTGGCGTAGTCCAGCACGTGCCCGATCACGGGCAGACCGGGCGGCATCGGTGGAACTCGAGGGGAAACGGCAGCAACGGTCATGCCTCTAGTATCGCATCTGGCTCGAGGGGCAAACGGCCACCTGCGTTCGTGGTTGCACTCAAAGATGGCAAGCGAAAGAAACTGCCAATAGAACGGGTGAGACAACTCGAAGCTGCCTCACCCGACCTTTGCACTCGAGACTGTTCTAGTCTACTTACTTCAACTGAAGGTCAACTTCGACGCGATCCTTGGAACCTACGGCTGTCACGAGGATGCTGAATGTTTTGAAGCTGAATTTCTCCTCCAACTTCACCGGCTTCATCATGGCCGCTTCGTCCTTTTTCATGGTGCCGTCGGCCATGGCACCCATCATGCCCGCCGCCTTCCAGCCTTCCTTCAGCAAGGCTTTCTCGTAGAACGCGAAAACGGCGTGACCGTCCTTGTCGGCGTCCTTGGCGGCATAAATGAACGTGGCGTGATCGGCGCTGACGTTCTTCGCCTTCAAGCTCATACCTGGCACGGCCGCCAGTTCAATCACGTCCTTCCCGCCCATCGTGCCCATCATGCCGTTCATGCCCGCGTCCTTGACGAATGCGAACGAAGGTGCGGCCAGCGCGAGGCTCGAGACGACAACGGCAGCGGCGACCAGCATCTTTTGTAACTTCATGGTTCCTCCTGTGAGCTTGGCTCAGGGAGGGTACGCAGACCAGAGGGAAAGGGTTCATTTCCACTCGAGGTTCACGGGTTGCTTCAGGGTTCGCTCGCTGACAATCCAGCTTTGAGAATTGAGGCTTGAGCCGTGCTGAAGACACAATGAGTGGCGATTCACGAGACAAGCCCTGTCACAACTCGAGTACACCCACCAGCTCAGAATCTGACAGGCAAGGTTTTCAATCCTCGAGTCACCAGTCCCGTGTTCCACCGCAAGCGTTCCGGTTGGACAGCCAGCCGCAGATTCGGTAAACGCTCCAACAACACCTGAAAGGCTGTGCTCGCCTCGAGGCGCGCTAGGGGAGCACCAATGCAGTAATGTGCGCCCTGACCGAAACCGAGATGTTTGTTGTTTTGCCGATCCAATAGGAGTGACTCTGGTTGCTCAAACCTGGTTTCATCGTGATTAGCGGACCCAATCGCCGCGAACACGAGTTCACCCTTGGGAACGCTGACGCCGCAGATTTCCATGTCCTCTTTGGCATAGCGCTCCGTCGCCAGCATCACCGGAGCTGTGAACCGTGTGAGTTCTTCTACGGCTGATTTCATCAAGTCCGGTTCGGTTTTCATGCGCTCGAGTTGAGCTGGGTTCGTAAGTAGGGCCAGCGCACCGTTGCCAATCAGATTGATCGTGGTTTCGTGCCCAGCGATGAGTAGAATTGTGACCATCGCAATCAACTCGTCTTCGGATAAGCTTGTGCCGTCGGCTTCGGCTTTCACGAGCGCACTTGTCAGATCGTCTTCGGGGTTGACACGACGCTCTCGAACGAGGCGACGCAAGTATGCAACGAACTGGTACAACTTGGGCATGGCGAGCAAACCGTCCCGTGGCGAACTGATGCTGACGGCGGCGCTAGACCAGCGGTGAAAGTTGTTCCTGTCACGGACTGGAATGCCAAGCATTTCGGAGATGATCGTCAGAGGGATTTGCAGCGCGAAATCGCCTACCAAATCCATTTCCCCCCGGAGTTGTACTCGGTCAATCAACTCGTTGGTAAGCGTATCAATGCGTTCTTGCATCTGCCCGATCAGGCGTGGTGTAAATGCTTGATGAACGACGGAGCGCAGTCGAGCGTGATCTGGGTTATCCAAATCCAGCATGTTGCGCTCGAGTGGCTTGAGAAATCCGGGAATCCAGGCATCAGTTTGTTTGCCGTTTTTCGCTCGGGCATTTCGGCGATCCTTCACCAAGCATTCGTCCTTTAATGCGTTGAGCACATCGTCGTAGCGAGTCACGATCCAGGCGTGTTGTCCAAGCACCCTGACAGGAACGACGGGTTGCATGTCTCGCCAGCGCTTGAAAGTCGGGAATGGATTGGCTTTGAAGCCTGAGGCGGCGATGTTGGTCTTTTCCACAGGGTTACGCGGTTCAGGATTGTTTCGGAGGACGGTCACGATGGGGTCTCCTTTGGGCGTAGTGCGCCGAGCACGAAATCTGTGACAAGATCTGGAACCTTGTCCCAGTGGGTCTCGAGGTGATCGTCGCCGATAATGCGCATCACGATCAGACCAACCAACATAGCGGCCTGAACCCTCAGGACTAGGCGAGCGTCGTCCTTGGTGAGGTCGCTCGATTCCAACACCTGCGCAAAGGCACGTTCGGCGAGGGCGAAGGTCGGGTCGGTAACCTGTTGACGGTAAAGCGCTCGAAGCTCAGGGTTCGAGAGTATTTCGGGCAACAGTGCCTGAAACAGGGTTAGGCTGTCCTCGGTCATGAAACGAAAGCGTTCGCGGGTGTAGGAGCGCACGAAAGGTTCTATGTTGGCAGCTCGCAATTCGGCGAAGTCGGTTTCGCGCTGTTCGCTTCGGTTGACGCTATGGAGTAAACCTAAAATCAAGGCAGTCTTATTCTCAAAATAGCTGTAGACCGTTCCATCCGCGACGCCTGCCTTAGCGGCTACGGCTTTGATGGTGGCGCGGTGAAACCCTTTCTCCGCGAAGACAACTCGAGCCGCTTCAAGAATTTGGGTGCGTTTGATGGCAGCAACCTTTTCTTGAAGCTCTGGATTGGACTTACGCGCCATAAAACCTCGTATGTTGTAAAACTTACTGAGTTCGCCATGGGCAGGTTAAGGTCCTAAGGCAATTTGTGTGTCTGTGACGTATACGTGAAGAGGGCGAACCATACTGTTAGCAGCAAAGATTAAACTTGAACAACCATTCAAATGAATGAACGTTCATTCAATTTATGACGTAAAAAGGCCCTTGTCAAGCCTGAATGACTCGAGGGTTAACCGACGCACTGGCAATCGTCAGTCATTACTAGCGCAACAGTGTCAACCCTGAATTGGTTGCTGCCAGACCTGCAACGGCGTCACCTCGAGCTGCACGCCCCTCACCTGTTCCAGCCCCGTCACCAGCCAGCGTGTCGCCTCAAGGGTCGTGTAATACGGCACGCCCGCCTCGAGTGCCCGCCGCAGCAACTTCGAGCCGGTCAGGTCAATTAACAAATCTGGCACGGCTGTGGTTTCGTGACTACTCTCGAGAATGGATGCCTCGTAGCCAATCGCGGCAAATCTGGACCTCATTTCCTCGAGTCCGGGCCCGACCAGCAGCACCTTGCCTGAACTTGGCAGCTTGACGTTCGCACCGAGTTGCGCCCGGAGGTACGCCAGGAACGGGTTCGCGTCTAGGCCCATGCTCTCGCCGGTACTTTTCATTTCGGGGCCCAGCACGGGGATGATGCCGGGAAATTTCAGGAACGGCAGATGCACCTCTTTGACGCTGTAATGTTCAGGAACAGGTGCGGTCAGAAAGTTCAACTCCTCGAGCGTCTTGCCGACACCGATCAGGGCGGCATATTTCGCCAGCGGATGCCCGATCGCCTTGCTAACGAACGGAACGGTCCGGCTGGCTCTGGGGTTCGCCTCCAGGATGTACAGCAGGTCGTTCTGAACCGCGTACTGCACGTTCATCAAGCCCTTGACGCCGATCTCGAGCGCGAGTTTTTTGGTGGTGCTGTGAACCTCTTCTAATAGGGCAGGGGACAGGTGAACCGGGGGCAGCACGCAGGCGCTGTCCCCGCTGTGAACGCCCGCCGCCTCGATGTGTTCCATGACGCCCGCCACGACCGCGTTGACACCATCGCACAGGCAGTCCACGTCCAGCTCCAACGCCCCCTCGAGAAACGCGTCCAGCAAAATACTCGGGTTGCCCTCCACGGCGGCGTAGACCTCGCGCAGGTAAGTATCCAGTTCGGGTTCACTGCCAACGGTTCGCATCGCACGCCCGCCCAGCACGTAACTCGGGCGAGCCATCAGCGGGAAACCGAGTTCCCGCGCCAGCTTCAAGGCCTCGGCGGGCGTGTTGGCCACGGCTCCCTTGGGTTGCCGAATGCCCAGGCGGTCGCACAGCCGGTTGAACTCGAGCCGATCCTCGGCGGTGTGAATCGCGCCCGGTGGGGTACCGATGATCGGTGCGCCAGCGGCTTCCAGGGGTCCGGCCAGTTTCAGCGGTGTCTGCCCGCCGAGTTGCACGATCACACCGACCGGCCGCTCGTGCTCGATGATGTTCATGACATCTTCAAAGGTCAGCGGCTCGAAGTACAGGCGATCTGCCGTGTCGTAATCGGTGCTGACGGTTTCCGGGTTGGAGTTGACCATGATCGTTTCAAAACCCGCCTCCTTGAGCGCCCAGACCGCGTGAACCGTGGCGTAATCGAACTCCACGCCCTGCCCGATCCGGTTCGGACCCGACCCGAGGATCATGACTTTCGGTTTGTCGGTGGGACGAACCTCGTCCTCCCACTCGTAGGAACTGTAATGGTACGGCGTGAAGGCCTCGAACTCGGCGGCGCAGGTGTCCACCGTCTTGTAGACCGGGAGGCACTTTGCGGCTTTCCGAAGGGCGCGCACCTCGAGTTCAGACTTCCCAGTCAGCTCACCAATCCGTGCGTCGGACAGCCCCAAACGCTTCACCTCGCGCCAAAGTTCGTACTTCCAGGTCTCGAGCGCACCGAGCGTTTTCAACTCGCGTTCCGCCGCCACGATTTCCTCGAGCTGCGCCAGGAACCACGGGTCTATCGCAGTACGGCTGTGCAACGCGCCGATGTCCACGCCGCGCCGTAGCATCTCCAAAACAGCCAGAAAGCGCTTCGGGGTCGGTTCCAGCAGCCCCTCGAGTTGCGCGGTGTTCATGGCTTCAAAGCTGCCGCGCACGTCGCTCTCCAAGGACCGAAGCGCCTTCATGAAGCTCTCCTTGAAGGTTCGTCCGATCGCCATGACCTCGCCGACAGAGCGCATCTGTGTGCCTAGGCGCTCCGGTGCGCCGGGAAACTTCTCAAACGCGAAACGCGGAATTTTCGTGACCACGTAATCAATGCTCGGCTCGAAGCTGGCCGGGGTGACGCGGGTGATGTCGTTCGGTAGCTCGTCCAACCTATAGCCGGTCGCCAGCAGCGCCGCGATCTTGGCGATTGGAAAGCCGGTGGCTTTGCTGGCCAGCGCCGAACTGCGGCTGACTCGAGGGTTCATCTCGATCACGATCACGCGCCCGTCGCTCGGGTTGACCGCGAACTGAATGTTGCTGCCGCCGGTGTCCACGCCGATCTCGCGGATGATCGCCTGGGACATGTCGCGCAAGTCCTGGTACTCCTTGTCGGACAGCGTTTGCGCCGGGGCGACGGTGATGCTGTCGCCGGTGTGAACGCCCATCGGGTCGAAGTTTTCGATGCTGGTGATGATGACCACGGTATCGTTGTGGTCGCGCATGACTTCCAACTCGAACTCTTTCCAGCCCAGGATGCTCTCTTCGATCAGTGCCGAGTGCGTCGGTGACATTGGCAAGCCCTGCGTCAGCAACGCTTTGAACTCCGCCTCGTCCCTGGCGATGCCGCCGCCTGTCCCGCCGAGCGTGAAACTCGGACGAATGATCGCCGGATAGCGGATTTCGCCAACCCAAGCCAGTGCCTCCTCGAGGCTGTGAATCATCTTGCCCTTGGCGCACTGGATGCCGATCTTCTGCATGGCTTGCTGGAACAGTTGCCGATCCTCACCCTTGTTGATGGCTTCGGCGTTCGCGCCGATCAACTCCACGCCGTACTTCTTCAAGATGCCCGCGTCCTCCAAGGCTAAGCTCAGATTCAGCGCCGTCTGCCCGCCCAAGGTTGGCAGCAACGCCTGGGGGCGCTCCCTGGCGATGATCTTCTCAGCGAATTCAAGCGTCAGCGGCTCCAAGTATGTGGCGTCCGCCAGTTCGGGATCGGTCATGATCGTGGCTGGGTTGGAGTTCACTAACACGACGCGGAACCCGGCGTTTTTTAACGATTTCAGGGCTTGGGTGCCGCTGTAATCGAACTCGGCCGCCTGACCAATCTGGATCGGACCGGAACCGACGATCATGATCGTCTTGATGTCATCGCGTTTGGGCATGAGGAACCTCATTCGTGCAGCCAGAGAAGTAATTATCAAAAAATCAATGAATAAACGCTGAAAATCTGCATAAAAATACGAGACCCTACCTGCGGGGGTCTCGAGAGAACCTGCCTTGAACCCGAGAGCAGAGTTTAACACCCACAGCTCAAATTGCAACCTGAGGCTTCTATGGCGCTCCCAATCCCAGGGTAGGGAAACCTAGAACCATCCAGAGCCGACTGCATAACCGCTCGAGCGGTTCCGGCTTTAACGCGCTTCATCTCAAAATGGCTATATTGGATGCATGGCGAACAAGAAACCCAGGCAGGCGCAAGACCTCGAGATCATGCCGCTCGAGATGCTCCAAGCCATGTCCGAGATGGATATAGATCCAGGCGCGATGTTCAACAATGTCTTGGAACTGGAATCGCAACTGATCGAGATCGCGCACAGCATCGCCGGGGATGCGATCAACATTCACGGCTTTGACTCGGAACAGGAACGGGTATCCGCCGCGCACCGACAGGTAGAACTGCTCGGGAAGCTGTACCAGGAACTGCGCACCGTCACCAACCCGGACCTTCACGAAAGTTAATCCCGAGAGGCCGCTTTGCGTGGCTGCCGCTCGAGCCTGCCCCTAATCCAGCGTAAGAAACCCTCGAAGGTCTCGGGTTGCGGGTGCCGGGCTTGAATGCTCAGCGTTCGCTCGAGAAGCGTTTGTAGGAGCTTACGTTTCGAGGGCTTTCCCACGGAATCAGTGTAAAAGAAAAACGGTTCACTGAAGCCACACTGCTCCGAAAGGCGCTGCTTCAAAAGCTGATGCGGCTCGAGGATGGACAGGTTCTTTTTGCTAGACTGTCTAATGACCCTGTTTAACGACCCTCGAGTTTCACAAATTCTCAAAAACAGTTTTTAACGATGCGAGCGAGTAATGGTCCTTCTTAGGCTAGCCCTCGGCTGGAACACGCGACCCCTTTCCTAACCGCCGCGTCAGGCTGACAGCGTTCAGATCAAGTCCCCTCGTCTCGAGACGAACCCTTGAAAGGTGTTTGACCATGCCAACCCAGTTGTCCTCCCTACCACAGCCCTTAGAGAGCAACGGCCACACACTGCAAACCACGCCAGAGCGCCTCGGCTGGCTCGAGCCGAGCGACCCACAAGACGGGGTGCCAGCTTTGAGAGACCGCCTGACCGAACACGGCTACGTCTGGTTGAAAGGCTTGTTGCCTAAAAAGGAGGTGTTAGCGTTTCGACGGCACTTCTTTCAAGCTTTTTCTGACACCGGTCTGTTGAAGCCTGGAAGCGATCCCGTGGATGGCTTGTATGCTGGGACGGAGGACGGGGCGCTCGCCGCGAAACGATTGATGGAGGTCGTGCGCTCCGCCGCCTACGAGGCGTTTTGTCTGCACCCAAACCTCTGGCGTTTCCTGGACGAGTTGCTGGGCGGCCCGTCGTACCTGCACAAGCGCAAGATCGCGCGGTACACCCGTCCCGGTGACCCGGCTGCGACCGGGGCGCACTACGACCTGGTGTACCTGCGCGGCGGAACCGACCGAATCGTGACCGCCTGGATTCCGATCGGAGACGTACCCGTTGACATGGGTGGGCTGATCTATTTGGAAGGATCGCATCGCGTTGGTAAGCGGCTCGAGGCGGAGTTCAGGGCGCGAAACGCTGATCTCAGCCCAGAGGATCGCATCAGCGCCTACAACCGACTGATGGCCGATGGTGGTTGGATCTCCAAGGATTTACCGGCGGTCGCCGAACGGCTCGGGGGTCGCTGGCTGGTCGCCGATTACGAGGCGGGCGATATCGTGCTGCACAGCCCGTACATGGTTCACGCGGCCACCACGAACCGCGACTCCCAGCGTCGTCTGCGGCTCTCCACCGACATCCGTTATCAGAACGTGCGCGACGAAATAGACGCCCGTTGGAGCAATCACTGGTCGCTCGAGGACATGCTGTGAGGGCACAGACCCTGATAGGCTGAGCTGAAACCAAAGTCCTGAAGGGGAAGCCATGACCAAGATTGCCATCGTCGGCGCGGGCAGCGCCATGTTTGCCCGTCAACTCATCACCGATATTCTCAGCATTGACGGACTGGAAACCGGCGAGTTCACGCTCGTGGACATAGATGCTAAACGTCTCGAGTTGTCGCATCGGCTCAGCCAACGCGTCGTGGAGCTGAAAGGGAAGCGCTGGACGGTCAGCGCCAGCACCGAACGGGCGGCGGCGCTGACCGGTGCGGATTTCGTCGTCAACACCATTGAGGTCGCGGGCCTGCCAAATGTGCGCTTCGATTACGACATCCCACTCAAATACGGTGTGGATCAGTGCATCGGGGACACGATCGGACCCGGCGGCATCTTCAAAGCGTTACGAACCGCCCCCACCTGGCTCGAGATTCTGCGCGATTGCGAGCGGCTCTGCCCAGACGCGCTGGTCTTGAATTACACCAACCCAATGAGCATCCTGACCCAGGCTGCGCTGACCGCCACGAAGATGCAGGTTGTCGGGCTGTGCCACAGCGTCCAAGGTACCAGCCGGGAGCTGGCGGCGCACCTTGGTGTGCCGTATGAGGAATTTAGTTATTCACTGGCGGGACTGAACCACAACGCCTGGTTTTTGGAACTGCGACGCGGCGACGAAGACCTGTATCCGCGCCTGCGCGAGCGTGCCAAGGACCCGGCGGTCTACGAACACGACCCGGTGCGCTTCGAGATCATGAAGCACCTCGGCGCGTTCGTCACCGAGTCCAGCGGTCACTTTAGCGAGTACGTGCCGTACTACAGGAAACGCCCCGACCTGATAGCGAAATACATGCGTTCCGGGTACCGTGGCGAGAGCGGTTTCTACGCCAACAACTGGCCGCGCTGGCGCTCTGAGCACGACGCTCGAGTGGAGAAGATGTTGGACGGCACAGAATCAATTCCGTTGACGCGCAGTCACGAGTACGCTCGAACATCGTTGAAGGGATCAGCCTCAACCGACCGGCTGTAATTTACGGCAATGTCATGAACCACGGTTTGATTGACAACCTGCCCGTCGGCTGCGTCGAGGTTGCCTGCCGGGTGGACGCGAACGGATTGCGGCCTGAACCATTTGGGTCGCTGCCAGAGCAGCTCGCGGCGATGAACCGGGCCCACATGGCGGTCAATAATCTGGCGGTCGAGGCGATTCTGAACGGTTCAAAACAAGCCGCCAAGTACGCGTTGATGATTGACCCGCTGACCGCCGCCGTCTGTTCCCCGGAGGAGATTGACGCCATGTTCGAGGAGATGTGGACCGCGCAATCCCCGTACCTCGAGGGGTATCGGTGATCCCAGGGATACATTCGGTTGCTGGCTCGTCCACTCATATGCTCCTCTGGGTTGGGCCTTTCCAAGTACAGCCGACGCAGCTTGGGGATTTCAGTCTCGAGCCGGATTTCCCGAAGTCTCCAGGTCGTCTGCCAGATTAGAATCGCAGCCCCAAGGGACGCGAAGATTTGAGCGCCCAATCTCGGGTGGTTGTCTTGGACACCGTTTCGAGCGCTAGGGTTTGTCGGGCTTTCTCGAGACTCTGATGGCCTAACTGACAAAGTTGTAAAGAACTTGCTCCAAACCAACTTGACAATAAGTAACTGCGCAGTTACTATCTCCTCGTGGCAAGAACTGCAACCATCACCACCGAACAAATTCTCGAGGCGGCTCGCGCCGTCTTCTTGGAGCAAGGTGTCAACGCCACCACGGTCGAAGTCGCCAATCGCGCCGGAATCTCGAGCGCCAGCATCTTCAAGCGTTACCCGACAAAGGAGGCGTTGCTGTTCGCTGCGATGTCGCAGATGCCCTATGAGCGCGTCTGGACTTCAGAACTCGAGGCCCAACTAGGACACGGTGACCCCAAAGCAGACTTACTGCTGATCGCACAGCGAATTGCCTCCTACACGGCAGAACTCGTTCCGCGCATGATGCTGATGCGCTCGCTGGGACAGCAGGCTGGAGAGTCGTCAATCGGTTTACCGAGACCCCCTCGAGTGGAACACGATTTTGCCGCAATGACCGCCTATTTCGCCCGCGAGATGGCTCATGGCCGTATCACGCGGGGCGATCCGACGGTTCCGGCGCTCGCCCTCATGCACGCGACCGCTGGGTTTTCAATCAGTCAAGTCTTGCAATCCGAAGCTGCGTTTGATGCCTCCGGTTTCCTCGAAGATTTCGTCAGCGTCTTGTGGTGCGGGCTAGAGAAAAAGGAAGGGGAAGGGTAAATTTTTTTGTCTCAATAAATAACTGACGGGACAGTTTATGACACTGCTCAGCCGCACGATCCCAGCTACGCCTTCTCACTCGAAAGGAGTCATATGAAATCCCTGATCGAATTCATCCTCAAACGAAGCTGGCTCGTGATCGCCCTCTTCATCGTCTTCACCGCAGTGGTGTTATCCGGCGCGACGCGCATCAAGGTCAACAGCAGTACCTCAGCCTTTCAACCTGACCATCACCCGATTCTGACCGTCAACGAAGAGATCAAAAAGACCTTTGGCTCGAGCGACAGCGTGATCGCAGTGTTGAGCGGGGACATCTACACCGCTTCGGCACTCAATAAGCTGCGTGCGCTGACGGCTGAGCTGCAAAATATCAACGGTGCAGAGCGTGTCACCACACTGACTAACTTCTCAAAGCTCGAGGAGCGCGATGGGCTGATTGAAGGCAAGGCTCTAATCGCTAAGGACAACCTCTCGAGCGCTGAGATCGCGGCGGTGCGGAACTACGTGCGGCGCGAGCGGGTACGCCTCGTTTCCGAGGATGGCAAGAACGCAGTTGTGGTCGTGCAGATGAAACAGGGCACAGAGCAGCAGAAATTCGGAACACTGGTCACGAGCGCCGTAAAGGCAGGTTGGCAGGGTGAGGTCGCACTCGCAGGTGGTGCGTTTATCATCGCCGAGGTCAACCGCACCATTGTTAACGACCTACAAATCGTTGGCGCGGTCGCGCTGTTCCTGATCGCGCTGTTTCTGTTTTTGAACTTCGGCTCGATTCACGGTGTACTCCTGCCGCTCGTACAGGTGTTCTTTGGCATGAACATCGGTCTGGGGTTGTACGGCTGGACGGGCGCACCCGCTGGCATCCTGACGACCATCGGCATCATCTCTATCTTGGCCGTCGGCAGCAGTTTCTCGCTGCATCTGCTCGGACGCTTTTACAGTGAACTCGCGCACGGAAAGAACAAAGCCGACGCGCTGCGGGCAACCTACACCGAAACCGCGCAAGGCGTGGTCATCAGCGCCCTTGCGATTGCCGCAGCGATGATGACCTTCTGGCTGTCCGACATCGGCACGCTCCGCGACCTTGGGACCTTGATCCTGTTGGGCGTGATTGGCACGCTGATGAGCGCCGTGATTCTGATGCCTGCACTGGAAAACGTCCTCCCACACCCAAAGCTGCGGGCCACACCGGATCGCCCCGGAGCCATCGCTCGAGGATTGACCGCGCTGGCGCGATTTATCGCAGGGCACCGTACCGCCATGTTTGTCACGGCTGGTGTGCTGGTGATTTTCGGACTGCTCGGCGCGATGCGGATTCAACCCAACACCTCGTTCTTGAGTTTCTTCCCGAAAGATTCGCCGACCGTCAAAAGCATTCAAACCGTGGATCGCATCTTCGGTGGCTCGAGCAGTATGGCTGTCCTCTTGGAGGGTGACGTGCTAGAGCCGAAGGTCTTGAAAGCCATCCAGGTGTTCGGCGAACGTGCGAAGGCGGAAATTCCCGGCGTCGGCAGCACGGTCAGCCTCAGCGATACCGTGCTGACCCTGAACGATCTCTTCGCGGGAGCGCGAGAGATTCCCGATAGTCGCGCCAAGGTCGCGCAGGAGTTGCTGATCTACCAGTCAAGCAATGACACGGCCGCAATCACGCAGCAAATCTCGCTCAGCCAGCGGCAGACGCTCGTATCGGTGGGAATTCCGTTCGCAGACACCAGCGGCACGCGAAAAATTTACGATCAAGTTAGGGTTCTTGCCACTGAGGTCTTTGGATCGCTCGTCACGGTCAAGGTTGGTGGTGAATCGCTGAGTGGCCTCGCGCTCGAGGACGCGCTGATCCACGACTTCATCATCAGCCTGTCGTTGGCGATTGTTTTGGTCGTTATCATTGACAGTTTCGTGCGGAGCTTCAAAGCGGCCGTCATCACCATCAGCAGCCTCGTGATGACCATCATCCTGCAATACGGTTTGCTGGGCTGGCTGGGAATTGAGCTGAACATCTCCACGATGCTACTTGGTGCGCTCGCTATCGGCGTTGGCGATTACGCGATTCACCTGACCGTGCGCTTTTTGGAAGAGCGCCGACTCGGGAACAGTCCAGAGCGAGCACTCGAGAACACGGTCGTTACCAGCGGGCGCAGCATCCTCTTCACCGCGTTGACGCTCGGCGCGGGCTTCGCCGCGCTCTCGTTCAGCCAGCTCCAACCGGTGGCCAGCCTCGGGCAAATGATGGTTTTCACCGTACTGGCGGTCGGCGTCTCGAGTTTGACGCTCCTGCCCGCGATGAGTCTGCAATTCCTGCGCGACCCGGTGAAGCCGCGCACCCTCGCCGCGAGCGCCGCCGACTGAAACGCAGGTTCGAGCGCCAACGACGCTCGAGCGACAGCCTCGGGTTCAAACGTCACAGCCCTCGAGTTGAAGAAGGAGATTATATGAACCGACCCGCCGCTTTCCTCGCCTCCGTCGCCAGTTTCGCTTTCGCACTGATCGGAGCATTAAATCTCGAGGGGCAGACGCTCGCACAAACGTACACGCCGACGTATTACGTAGACGTGCAACCGATTTTGGAGAAAAACTGCGTCACCTGCCATGTTACGGGCGGCATCGCGCCGTTTACACTTGACAACCCCGCCGACGCGGTGAAATGGGCGACCCGCATTGCGGAAGTTACAAGGAGCGAGTACATGCCGCCGTGGCCACCCGCTCGAGATTCGCAACCCTTCTTCAACGAGCGTAGGCTCGGGCAGGCCTCCAAACAAGTCCTTGAGGATTGGTCCAAGGCGGGCGCACCGCTCGGCAAGTCGCCCAAGAAATAAGACCGGCTGACTTCCCCATCTGAACGATTTGTATTTATTGATTTGCGTCGCCCGAGCTGAAAGCTGGTACGGCTTTCTTGAGACGAATTTGTTGGGTTGAACAGGCTCGGAACTGTGAGAAACGAGGCATAACTATGAATCTTCAAACCAAACGACAACTCTGGCGCTGGACCCGAGGTACGCTCGCTCTCGCTTTTGGCACACTCGCCGTGACCTCGCTGGCTCGAGGCTTGCAAAGCCTGACGCTGCCCACGGCGCAGGTCGGACTCGAGACGGCGATGCAGGGGCATTTTATGGGTCAGCCCCCAGAGAATCTGGCCGATGTCCCGTGGACGCTCGCGCCCGCGCACGCCGCGAGCGGCGACGAGACGATAGAGATGACGACCTCAGACACACCGTACAAACCAGACGGCTCGAGATCGCTCGATGTCTATCACTGCTACGTGTTGAACCCAAACTTCAAACGCGACGTGATGGTTACGGGAGCCGAAGTGATTCCCGGCAACCGTCAAATTGTCCATCACGCAATTCTCTACAAGATAGAGCCGGATCAGGCCGCGGATGTGTTGGCGAAGGACAAGGAAACGCATGGCAAAGGCTGGGACTGTTTTGGCGGACCCGGACTGAGCAGTAACAATCCCAGCACGGCGGGCGCTGGTGGCAACTGGCTGAGCGTCTGGGTTCCCGGCGCGGGCGATGGACACTTCCCTAACGGTATTGGCAGCGTCATGGGCAAGGGATCACTGATCGTCATGGAGGTGCATTACAATCTCAACAACGGTTCCGGCGAGGATCGCTCTAAAGTCAAGATCAGCGTTGCCCCGGAAGGCTCGAGACTCACGCCCATCGCCTCGCAACTGCGGGTCGCGCCAGTGGAAATCCGCTGCCCGGACGACCTCAAAACGCCCCAATGCACGCGGGAGAACACGCTGCGCGAAAACGTCGCCAGGGCCGGAGAATTGGCGGGGCGGTTTCTGCCCAACGGCTTACTGCAAGCCTGCGGTCAGACGGCCGCGCAGTACCAAGTGCCGGTCGGTGACGCTAGCCGCATCGTCAGCACTTGCGATCAGCAAAACCCCAACGCCATGACACTGTATTCCATTGGCGGTCACATGCACCTGCTCGCCAAGAGTATCAAAATTGAACTCAATCCTGGCACGAACAGCGCCAAAACTTTGCTGCACATCCCCAAGTGGGATTTTCATTGGCAGGGCAACTACTGGTTCAAGACGCCCGTAGAGATGAAGCGGGGCGATGTGATTCGCACGACCTGCACGTTTGACAACTCTGTGGCCAACCAGCCAGTGATTGCGGGCAAGAAAACCGATCCCAAATACGTGATGTGGGCCGAAGCCACCACCGACGAGATGTGCTTAGGCATCCTGATGGCGAACGCCAAACCGAACTGAGTGCGTAACGCAGCAACTCGAGACCTCAACACCCTACGCTCGAGCCTTCATCCTCGAGCTATTGGCCCTGCAAAGGAAACCCCAGCATGAATAAAATTATTCTTTTCGCCCTCGCTGGACTGACCGCCTTGACCGCGCTCAGTCTCGCACAGAACCAACCTTTCAAAACCGGTCTCGAGGTGATGCAGGCGATTGACGCCCGCCCGACGCCGAAAACCAGCATTAGCACCATCAATTTAGAAATCGCCAAGAACGGCCAGACCCTCTCGAGGACACTGAAATCCTGGGCTGGTGCGGACAAGAGTTTGGTGAAGTTCCTTGCGCCCGCCGATGTCAAAGGCAGCGGCATCCTGACGGTCAAAAAGAACGGCGTCACCGAAACGCTGCTCTACTTGCCCGCCCTCGGACGCACCCGGCGGCTCGCCACGGGCGGCGGCGACTCGAGCGATTGCGACGCCGCGTTCTTCGGGTCGGATTTCGGCTACTGCGACCTCGGGAATTTTGAACTTGGTGATTACAACTACACGCTGACCTCTGGGGATGCCACGAAGTACATTGTCGAAGCCAAGCCGAAAAAGTCGGGCAGTTACGACAAGCTGGTCTTCGAGATCGAATCGAAAACCCTGAACACACTGAAAACCGATTATTACAAAGGCGACAAAATCTTCAAGACCTTGCGGGCGGTCGAATTGGGTGTTATCAAAAATTATAACGTCATCAAAACGCTTTCGATGGAAACCCCATCGCAAGGCTCCAAAAGCACGTTCCGGCAAACCAGTTTTGAACCAGATGTGAGCATCAACGACAGCGTGTTCACAGAGCGATTCTTGAAGCAACCTTGACCCAGGCAAAGTCCCGCTGCAAGCACTCATAGCGAGTAATGGCGTGTTTCCGTTACCAGATCACGCCAAACAATCAGGCTCGAGGATTTCCGATACAAATACGCCGACTCATAAGGCGCATTGCAGATCCTCGAATGACCTTTCTGCAAACACAACCAGGCTTAAGCCATCACTTCAAAGGATTTTAATCCCATGCCTAAACTCATTCCAATCATCACCGCGTTGCTTCTGTGTTCGAGCAGCTTCGCGCAGTCGCAGGACCCGGCTGAACAGAGCAACTTTCGGTTTTCGATTGGAGGCATGATCGAGGCGTTGTTCGGTTTCTCCTCGAGCGGCGCAGTCACGGGTAGTAGTGCCTTCACATTGAAATTCAGTGGGTCGCTCGGGGCTGAAGACGCGCCGAGTGCGGCGTTCACCGCGAATCTGCGCTCGAGTTTCGACGCGGCGACCGGCGCGACCAGAGTTGAACTGGGTGAGACGACCCTCACGGGGTACATCGCAGCTTTCGATATCAGCGCCGGGAATCTGATCGTCAACTGGGGCGCGGTGGACGTGTTCGGTGTTGTCAGCAACCTAAACCCGGTGGATCTGACCTCGCAGCAGCAGATTCCGATACCAGCGATTCGGGCCGTGTGGAACCTGTCCGATGACTTGCGACTCGAGGGGGTACTCGTGCCAGGGTTCACGCCCAGCACCCTGCCCGCCGCGACGACAGGGGCGACCCCGACCCTAACGCCGCCGCCTGGGGTGACGATCATCAATCAGAACCCACCGCTGGATAACCGTCCCGCTGCACGACTCGAGAACGTGCAGTACGGCATTCGTTTCAGTGGCAATCTGGCATTGTTCGGTGGGAGTGATTTCGGGGTCAGCTTTTACGGCGGTCCGCGCCACACACCAACCGTTTCCGTGCGGTTGATTCCAACCGCGCAACCGAGGCAGTTCACGGCACAACCCGTGCTTAATTACGACTGGATTCACGTCCTGGGGCTGGAGACGAACCTGAGTATTGGTGACGTGGCGGTCCGTGCCGAAGCCGCGTACACCTTCACGCAGGACCCAGACGGTTCTAACCTCGAGATCGGCAATCCGAGTTTCGCCGCAACTTTCCAAGCCGAGCGGCGTTTCGGTGAGATCAACCTGACTGGAATACTGAACACGCGTTGGCAGCGTGGCGAAGCGGGCGCGGCGGACAGTTTCGGCATCAACGCCGGACTGATTGCCAGTGCAGAACTGAGCAACCGCACGACCCTCAGTGCCGCCTGGGTGCAGAGCCTCACCGATGGCAGCGGTATCCTCGCGCCGCAGATCGCGTACACGATCGCGGACGGGTTCAAATTCGAGGGCGCTACCAGCCTGAATTACGGCGCACTCGGCTCGAGCCTGAACCCTGGTGGGGTGTTCGGGGCGCAGATGCGCTTCGGGTTGAAATTCAGTTTCTGAGACTGTGCCCTTCGAAAAGTCCTGAACCGCAGCAGCCATACGTTACACTCCAAATACATGGAAAAGGATTACCAGACCTACGAGGGTATCGCGGAGCAAGTCGAGTTACTGGCAGAAAAACTGAAACACGAACGCTTCGATGTGATGATGGTCATCACCCGAGGCGGTCTGATTCCCGGTGCCATCTTGGGTTACCGACTCAGCATTCGCAACATTCTGATCGCCGCCGTGGAGTTCTACGACGACAGAACCGGTGCGCGGGCCGAATTCCCGACCTTCCTGCAATTCCCCGCCGATCCGCTTCTGACCGGGCAACGCATCCTGGTCGTGGACGAGGTCTGGGATTCGGGTCGCACGATTCAAGCCGTCACCACGCGGATTCGACAGGCGGGCGGCGAACCGGTAACGGCCGTGTTGCACTTCAAGCCGCGCATGTCAGAGATTGCCTTGGAACCCGATTTCTACGTGAAAGCCACGAACGCCTGGATCGTTTACCCGTGGTCCAAGCACGAGAAATCGGACGCCTAAACCCAAGAACGAAGGATTCAACTCCAGCAACTGCTCGAGCGTGCCGCCCGCTTAACTGCCCCGGTACGTGGTGTACCCGTAGGGGGAGAGCAGCAACGGCACGTGGTAGTGACCATGCGCGTCCGAAACCCCGAACCGAATCACCACCACATCCAGAAACGACGGTTCTGGCAGTTCCAACCCTCGAGACCGGAAATATTCGCCCGCGTGAAAGATCAGCTCAAACACACCCGTCGGAATCGTCTCGCCGGACAGAAGCGGCTCGTCGGTGCGACCGTCGTCGTTGGTAACGACCGACTTCATTAAACCTCGAGCTTCTGAGACCGCGAACAGCTCTATCTTGACGCCCGCCGCCGGTTTTCCCCTGGCGGTGTCCAGCACGTGCGTGGAGAGCCGCGCCATCAACGTTTGACCGTCACGCCGAGGATACCGTAGAACGGTTTGGCGACCGTGTAGATGCCGACATTCCCGCCGTCCAGCACCATGTCCCAGGTGTGATTCTGCCCTTCCAACTCTATTTCCGTGATGCTCGGACAGGCCGCGATCACATTCTGCCCGATCCCGTAAATCACCTGCTGAATGCTGCCCGAGGCGAACCCGTTAAAGGTCTCGAGCACGATGCGATTCACCTCCGCCGCCACCCCAGCCTCGAGCGCGGTTGGGGTATCCGAGTACCGCCACTGGGTCTCGAGGAACATTCTCAGCGGGCGGTCATGCATCTCCGGCAGGGTCGTGTACTCGTCGCGCACGAAACCGACGAAGGCGCTCCCAGTCGCCCGCAAGAGCTGATAGCCGATCAGACCACTCACCAGTTCACGAACGACCACCGCGTCACCCTCGCGCCCCAACCAGAGCTGGGCTGTCCCTCGAGCCGCACCGCTCGGTTGCAGGGCGACCGCGCCCGCCGCCTCGAACGAGATTTCCTCGGCGTACAGCTCCGCGCCCTCGGCTTGTGGGTAACGCGTCAGAAACTTCGTGCCCAAGAAGTGAACCAGCCCCTCCAAGGAGGTTCCAGGATAATTCAGCGTCTCGCGTTGCACGAAATTCTTCATGCTGTCCGTGGCGATCAGCCCGGTGTTATCGCCGGTCGTGTACGTCTTCCAAAAGGCATCGCCCCAGATGACAATCGTGACTTTCGCCGCCAGGACCGGCGGCAGGTGATGGTCCTTGTGCAGACGGTAGACGACGGTCTCGCCCTTGCCGTAGTAACTGGATTTCTTGCCGCTGAGCAGTGTACGCATGACGGTGGCTCCCTTGGCTCTCGAGCTGTGAATTGGGTGGTGTTTCGGGCGTTCTCGAGTCGGCGGGTTCAGCCCTCGGGCAACAGACCCTCGAGCCGGAAGCCCGCGATCTGTTCGATTTGCTCCAAACTCGTCTCGAATTCTACGTCCGGTGTGTTCGAGACGCGAGCCTCGAGCGCAGCTCGGATCTGGGTTTTGTCGCGCCCCTTGACCGCTAGGATGAACGGGAAGCCGAAGCGTTCCCGGTACTGCGTGTTCAAACTCTGGAACACCGCGAACTCTTCCGGCGTCAAACGATCCAGTCCCACACCTGCCTGCTCTCGCACCGAGTCCGGCGTCATCTGCGCCCGCCGCGCCAGTTCCGGGTGCGCCCGGATTAACCTGAGTTGCTGCTCCTTGGGGGCGGCTCGCATGGCGCGACCCATCGCCTCGTGCAGCGCTGACCTCGAGGAGAACGGGCGCTGACCTATCACAGCTTCTGGAACCCACGGCGAATGCTCGAAGATGGACTCCAGCGTGCGAACGAAGGCATCAGGCTCGAGGGTGTTGAGTTCTGAAAGGGTCATGGATTGGACCGGGCGGTCATGAACGGAGGCGTTCCAAGGTCAGCTCGAACAAAGTCAGCTCGAGCTGTGAGACGACCACGACCGGGGTCCGCTACATTCCCTCGCTCGTTCTTTTTTGTCGCCCTTCGTGGCACGCAACCCGGAAGGCTTCGGCACGCGGCGAGCCAAACGCCAGCCTCGTCCTGAGCGGTCACGATGAAGTCTTCCACGACCCAATTCTACCTCGAGTGGATTTTATCTCGAGCCAACTACAGTCTCTCGAGCGTGAACGCGGTCGCCGCCGATCCAGACCTCGCGGATGCTCTCTGACCCCGCCAGCGCGAACGTCGCCGCCAGGCAACGCTCCATGCCCTCCGCGTGCTGAAACACCTGCTCTAATGGATCGCCCGCCGGGGGCTTGATCCAGACCGCATCGAAGGCTTTCCCGACCGTAAAATCCCCGACGGTTTCCTCGAGACCCAGCGCTTCCGCCCCGGCTTTGGTGGACAGGTACAACATCTGGGCCGCGTTCATCATCGCACCGTCCGGCGCGAGTCGCTGCAAGCTGTAGGCCTGTAACGCCTCCTTCAGCACGCCGTAGCCCGTGCCACCGCCAACATCGGTCCCGAGCGCGAAGCGAACACCGTGGTTTAGGTGCGCCCGCATCTTGAAAAAGCCGCTGCCAATCGCGGCGTTGCTGCACGGGCAATGCGCCACACTGGAACCTGCGGCTGACAACCGCTCGAGTTCGGAATCGGAGGCGTGCAGGTTGTGGGCCAGCACCGAATGGCGACCGATCAACCCGAACCGCTGATACGTCTCGAGGTAATCTTGCGCCCACGGAAAGAGCGTTCGCACGGTTTGAATCTCGCGGTCGTTCTCGTTGATGTGGGTGTGAAACCGAGCGCCAGGGGTTTCTTCCAGGAGCGTCTGGCAGACCTCCAGCATGGCTTCACTGGCGGAGAGCGCGAAGCGCGGCATGACGGTGTACGCGGCCCGCCCCACGCCATGAAAGCGCCGGATCAACTCGCGCCCGTCATTCAGAGCCTGCGCTGGCGTCTGATGCAACTCGGGGCGCAACAACCGATCCGAGATCACCATGCCGCTGCACACCCGCACCCCTCGAGCCTCAGCCTCCTGAAACAGCGCCGCCTGAGCGCCAGCAAAATGTGCCCCGAAAACCATGGCCGTCGTCGTGCCGTGCATCAGCAGCGCCCGCACGAACGCCTCCGCCACGCCGCTTGCGTAATCAACATCCGCCATCCGCGCCTCTTCCGGCAAGGTGTTCTGCTCTAACCAGTCCAACAGCGTCATGCCCAGCCCGCCGATCACGCGCACCTGCGGAAAGTGAATGTGGGCATCCACGAAGCCTGGCAGTAGCAGCCCGCCGCGCAAATCTCGAGTCTCCTCGAGCGGGTATTGGCGCAGCAGATCAGCGTAATCCTCGAGCGCAATGATGCGGCCATTCTGCACCAGCACCCCGGCGTCCTCCACGACCTCGAGTGAGCCGCCCCGGAAGGGGTTCTCTGGCGTGTGCATGACGGTGGCGCGGTAAATCACGGGTTCATCCTGTTCGAGTCGAAGTTTTACCACACCAAAGGTATTCTCGTAGTGCTACGCCTACCCGACCCATCTCAAGCGTCCCATCCAGCTCGAGGTGAGGCTCGAGTCTTAGGTTTTTCGTGGGGTTTGGCATCCAAACCCGGCCACCATCGTTCTTTCTCGAGACCCGCAAATCACCGTTGCTCGAGAAAGACATGCTTGAGAAAGACATTCGCCGCGCTCACCCCACGCACCCGTGACGAGAAGCGAAATAGTGCGTTCGCAAGAGGTGAAATGGGTGACGCTCAAAGGCTTCAATTCCCCAACCAAGCGGGGCGAACCGAAGTCCGCCCCAGTTTCTTTTGAGACGCAATCCGCTCGAGAGATTTACTTTTTTGGTTCGTCCGCGACTTCGCCGGTCACGCCGGGCGCGACCCAAGCCATGCTGCTCAGATCGCCGATGCTGGCGACCTTTCCGGCTGGAACGCGCAGGATGCCGTTGCGGTCCTTGATCGGGCCGGTGTACGGGTCAAAGGTCGGCTTGGCGCTGCTCATGTCCTTCACCAACGCCAGCACGCGGTCGTAGACGCTGACTTTCTTGCCGGAAACCGTGACCATGACTTGCTTCAGTTGCGGCGCGAACTTCGGGTTGATTGGCATTCCGTCCTGAGCGCCCAGCTCGACGGCTTTCTCGCGGAGCAACCACCAGTAGTCCACATTCGCCAGGTTCTTCGTGGTGTACGTGCCCGCCACGACCTTCTTCATAAAGTCAATGTAGACCTTGTCCCAGTGAACGATCTGCCCGGAGACCACGGTCTCGGGGCTGTACTTGTACATGCTGTTGTAGTGCGAGAAGCTTGGGATGCCCTTCTTGGCGGTGGTCTGAACGACGGTTGCGGTGTCCTCGGTAAAAGCGAGAATATCGTTGCCCTCGGACATCAGCGCTTCGGCGGCTTCCTTGGCTTTGACCGGATCGAACCAAGCGCTGATCCACTTGACGTTGATCGTGGCTTTCGGGTTGACGGCCCTCGCCCCCAGCGCGAAGGCGCTGATGTGACGCTTCAGCTCCGGGATTGGGAACGCGCCGACGTAACCGAGCTTCCCGGACTTGGAAAGGGCGGCCGCCATCATGCCGTTCAGATAGTAAACCTGATAGAAGTCCGCCATGTAGGTGGCCAGGTTGGCGTTGCGCTTGTACCCGGCGTTGTGCGCGAAGATGACATCGGGGTACTTCTGCGCTGCCGCCAGGGTTTCATCCATGTAGCCGAAGCTGGTCGTGAAGATGACCTTGCAGCCGTCCGCAACGAACTTGTCAATCACCGGCGTGGCTTCGCCCTCCTTGACGGACTCGACGTATTTCGTCTCCAATCCAGGGATGGCTTTTTCCAGGGCCAGACGCCCCTCGTTGTGGGCGAAGGTCCAGCCGACATCGCCGATCGGTCCGACGTACACGAAGCAGGTCTTCGGCAGGGCGTTCTGAGCGCCGGTGGTGAGCGTGACAGCCATGAGTGCTGCCAGAGACGTGACCAACAATTGTTTCCTCATACCCCTACCTCCTGTAATGCCCCAGCAACTCGAGTCAAACTTGAGGCTCGAGGTGTAGGTGTTACCGTTCCCCACGCTGATACGGCTTCCCGAGGCTCTCAGGCGCAGCGCCCTGCTGCCCCCTGGAACCCGCCAACGCCAGCACCACAATAACAAGTAAATAGGGCATCGCAGCAAATACTTCCGTGGGGACACCGACACTGCCCTGCAAGCGGAACTGCAAGAAGTACAGGACACCAAAAAATAAACTGCCGAACACCGCCCGTAGGGGATTCCAGCCGACGAAAATCACCAGTGCGACCGCCACCCAACCCAATCCGACCGTCATGCCGTCCGTCCACGATGGACGGTACGCGATGCTCAGGAACGCGCCCGCCGCCCCCGCCAGCGCCCCACCGAACGCCACCGCCAGCACCCGCACCAGCGTGACGTTCAACCCGAGCACGTCGGCGGCCGCCGGATTCTCGCCAACGGAACGCAGCAGCAAACCAGCTCTGGTGTAGTAAAAGACGAAGCTCAGCACTCCCGCCAAGACTAAAGCGCCGACCGTGAACGGCCATTCCGGCGCTTGATTAAATAGCGGCAGACCCTCGAAGCGTTTTCCTAACAGTCCGGCCACGCCCAGCCCGAGCGTGGACAGCGCCAAGCCCGACACGAACTGATTGGCTCGCAGCGCGAGCGTCACGAAGGCGTGCAAGAGCGCCGCGAGCGCTCCGACCGCCATTGCCAGTAAGACCGCCAACACCAAGTTGCCACCGTTGTACGCGACCGCGAACCCCGCCAGCGCCCCAAGGGCCATCATGCCCTCGACGCCCAGGTTCGCCACGCCGCTCCGCTCGTTGACAATCGCCCCCAGACTGGCCAGCAACAGCGGCGTCCCGAACGAGGCGGCTCGAGTCAGCGCGGTGACGATCTCATTCATGAGTTTGCGCTTCCGTCTGGTAGCTGACGTTGTAGGGGAGTGGAATGCCGTTTTGGATCAGGCTGTTTTGTATTAATCTCTGTTCGTACACCACCAGATAGCCCAGCAGTATCTCCTCAACGCCCATTAATTCGTCAACGCATTCCTCGAGCGTCGCCGCCGTAGCTTGTTGCGCGTTCCTCAAAGCGGATCTGACCATCCCGTAAAGAACGCTCATCGAATCGCCTTGGATCACCAGCGAAGGAAAAACGCGAGTTTCGAGTTGAATCACGTTGGCGTTGACCGCATCGCCGAGTTGTTGCACGGTGATCGTTTTACTCATGGTTAGACTCCACGGCGGCGACACTCGAGGGGTTCGTGGCTGCGTTGGAAGTTCGCTCGAGTTTCACGGTCCTACCCCAGACGACGCGGTTTTGCACGAAGATTTCCGACCCGATCAGGCACAGCAGCATCACGCCGCTGAACACGTCCACGATCCGAAACGGCATGTTCAGGCTGATTTTCAGTAAATCCCCACCCGCTAGAATCACGCCCATCAGCGGAGCCGTGACGAGCGTCAACCCTGGATTCCCTCGAGCCAGCCAAGCGACGATCACAGCAGTAAAGCCGTACCCCAGGGAGATCGTTGCCGGTTCCAACAGGCGATGGTGAATCCCCGCGACCTCGCCAACGCCCGCCAAGCCCGCCGCGCCGCCGGTGATGAGCGCCATGATGGTGACGATTTTCGGGATGCGAATCCCGGTGTAGCGTGCGGCGTTGGCGTTCTCACCGACGACGCGCAGCTCAAACCCAAGCGTGGTGCGGGTCAGTAAGATTTGCAATCCAACCGCCAGCAAAATCCCCAGAATCAGTGTCGGGTAATGAATCAGGCTGCCTCCCAGCAGCGGTAGTTGCGCGAAGCCTGGGAAGTCGTCGCTGTAGATGAATCCGCGCACGTTCTTGCCCTTCCACGGCCCGGAAATCAGATAGATCAGCAGGTAATACGCGCCGTAGTTCAGCATCAGCGTGGAGAGAATCTCGTTGACGTTGAAGCGCTGCCGCAACCAGGCTGCCAGCAGCGCCAACGCCCCGCCCCCCAGTGCGCCCGCCACGAACATCAGTGGCAGGGTCAGCCAGCCGACCGGAAAGAACAGCGCCACGCCGCCCGCCGCCATCGCACCCATCAGCAGTTGCCCCTCAGCGCCGATATTAAAAAACTGCGCCCGGAACGCTAGCGTTAAGCCCGCCCCGACCAGCAGCAGCGGAATCGTGCGCCGCCCGACCTCGCCCAACCCTCGAGCGTTGAACAGTGTTCCGTGCAGCATCTCCCAGTATGCGACCAACGGGTTGACACCGTACATCAACATGATGATCCCGACGATCACCAGCGCTACCAGTACCGCCAGTAGGGAGACTTGCAGCGTGCGGTACCGCCCCGGTGAGGGATTGGGAACCAAGCGCATCATGCTGTGCCACCCGGTGAAAGTCCACCCGTCATCAGCAACCCAAGCCCCTCCCTCGAGACACTGCTAACATCGAACGGTCCGCGCAACTCGCCGTGGTAGAGCACCGCGATTCGATCCGAGAGTGACATCAACTCCTCCAAGTCCTCACTTACCAGCAACACGCCCGCGCCGCGCTCGGAACGCTCTAAAAGCGTGCGATGCACCTGATCGGTCGCGCCGATGTCCAGCCCATACGTCGGATGAACTGCCAGGATCAGTTTGGCATCGTGCGCCAACTCGCGCGCCAGGATGACCTTCTGAATGTTGCCACCCGACAGCGACCTCGAGACCGTGTGAATCCCCGGTGTGGCAATCGAGTACTCGGCGACCTTATTGGTGGCGTTGCGGTCATAGGCGCTCGAGTTTTTCCAGAAGCCATTCGCCAACGGGGGCTTATCGTACTCGCGGAGCGCTAGGTTCTCCGCGACCGTCATACTGGGTACGGTTCCCATCTGAATCCGGTCCTCCGGAATGTGGGCCACGCCCGCCGCGAAGCGCTCGGCTGGGTTCCCGGTCAGGCTCGAGCCGTTCAATCTGACCGTTCCCGCCGCGAGCGGCCGCAAGCCTGCCAATGCCTCGATCAGCTCCGATTGCCCGTTGCCCGCGACGCCCGCCACGCCCAGCACCTCGCCGCGCCGCATCGTGAACGACACGCCCTTCAACGCCTCGAGACCCCGCGAGGATTTGACCCGCAGCCCTGTCACCTCGAGCAAGGTTTCAGTCAGATCGGGTGTGACCCGTTTGCGCTCGAAGCTGACGCTGCGCCCGACCATCAGGTTCGCCAGCGTCTCCTTCGTAGTACCCACCGCCGAGAGCGTACCGACGACAGCCCCGCGCCTCAGCACCGTGATGCGGTCACAGATCGCCAGTACCTCTTCCAGCTTGTGTGAAATGAAAATCAGCGATTTGCCGTCACTGCGCAATTCACGCATGACCTTGAACAGCGACTCCGCCTCTTGCGGCGTCAAGACGCTCGTCGGCTCGTCCAAGATCAGCGTCGTCGCGCCGCGCAGCAGGGAGCGCAGGATTTCGACGCGCTGCTTCTCGCCAGGGGAGAGCTGATTGACCCGTGCGTCCGGGTCCACCAGCAAGCCGTACTTCGCCTCGAGCGCCCTGATCTGCGGCACGAGTCGTTGCGCGGGCATGAAGGCGCTCCCCACCCCAAGCGCCAGATTCTCCGCGACCGTGTGCCGGGAAACCAGCACCGGATGCTGCGGGACCAGCCCGATCCCCAGCCGCAGCGCGTGCGCCGGAGAGCCGATCTGCACGAGCCGCCCGCCGATTCTGATCTCGCCCTCGTCGGGACGGTACAAGCCGTACAGGATGCTCATCAGCGTGGACTTGCCCGCGCCGTTTTCCCCCAGCAGCGCCAAGACCTCGCCCGCGTGCAACTCGAGTGACACGTCGTCGTTGGCGGTCACACCCGGAAAACGCTTGGTGATGTGCGACAGCTCGAGGAGGGCGGGTTCAGCCATCCGGGTTCCTCGAGTCACCTGTCATGCGCGCCAGAATACCGCGAATGAGACCGGGGTGCTGCGCGGCGGGTGCTAGAATGGTTCTATGAAAACCGAGATCAAAACCGAGGTGTTGCGACTCGTGGAGCAACTTCTAGAGGATGCGATCTGGGAGGATTTGCAACCCGCGACGTACCTCCGTCAAGCGGTTGATCGTGGGGTGGCTGACAGCGCTGCCGAAGAGGTAAAACGAGCGACGAAGTACGCGCTCACTTCGCGGCTCGCTCCTGTGGATGAACGTCGTCTGGCGTGACTCTGCCATTGCTGACTTGGAAGCGATTTGCGAGTACCTCAGTTTGTGCTCGAGCGTTACAGTCCGTCAGATTGTGGACCGCATTATAGCTCGTGGCGAGTTCTCAATCATGCTTCTTTTAAGCTCTACTCATGCTCCCAAGGAGGAAATAAATGAAAAGGCGCTCGCTAGGGCTGCTCATTCTTGTGACAGCTTGTACACCCACAATGATTTCAAATCCGACTCCTGTCTCGAGTGATCCGATGGCTCGCAATCCGTTCAAAGCTGGTCAAACGTGGATTTTAGAGGGTAAGAAATCAACAACGAAAACAGGGTTCAATTATCAAATCTCTGTTGATCGCATAGCGCGTCAGTCGGCGACTATTGACTTTATTTACGCCACCACAGACTCGGCGATTGTCGAAACTACGTATCAGTATTCTACTTTTAGAAGTCAAATCGTTGTGTTCATCAACATTAAGAACCGCAGCTCGTCTGAGGAGACCGTTTGTTTCTTCAGAGGTTTCGTTCCAGAAGAAGCAGCGAACAATGGATACGCCTGGACGGGTACGAACACAAACGAATTCTCGAAGGTGTACAGTTCTGATGATTTCTCGAAGCTAGGGACGTGCAAACTCTCAAAAGACTTTCGTTGAATTAAGTTTTGTAGTTTTGCTTGACGACAATTTCGCCCTGTTCAATTCACCGACTAATTGCGCTGCCACCGCGACCGCAATCTGCTCCGGTGCTTTGCCTGTCACGCCCGCCAATCCAATCGGGGTCGTGACTCGAGCCAGCGCCTCCTCTCCGAAACCAGCTTTCAGCAACATCCCGCGAAACCGCGACCACTTGGCGGCAGAGCCGATCAGTCCGATGTACCTCAGGTCATTCCTCGAGAGAAGAGCCTTCAAAATGTACAGGTCTTCGGCGTGGTCGTGCGTCATTACTAGTGCGTGCGCGTGCGCAGGCAACCCAGCCACCACCCCATCCAGCACTGGCTCGAGGAAGAATCGTACCCGCGCCGATTCGGATTTTACCCGCTCGAGTCGGGCGTCCAGCAGCATCTCCGCCCTGGAGTCCACCAGCCAGAGTTCAACGCTGAACAACGCCATGATCTTTGCCAGCGCCAACCCGACGTGACCAACGCCAAAGATGGCGATCACGGGCCGCGTGGGTTGCACCACCTCGAGCAGCACCTCGACCTCGCCGCCGCAGCATTGCACTCCAAACAGACTTTCATCGGTTGTCAAGCGCTGCGTGAACCGCGCGAGTTCCGTGTCTCCAACCTCGAGCTTGCCTCTGGCGCGTTCCGTTGCCACGATCTCGAGATTGCCGCCGCCGATGGTTCCGTACATATCGTTGAGCGTGACGATCATTTTCGCGCCCGCTTCTCTGGGGGCGTGTCCGCGCACGGAGAGCAGCGTGACGATCACGAGGGGCGTACCCGTGGCGGTCAAACGCTCGAGGTCTTCAAACCAGGGCATGACCAACCTCGTTCGCTTCGTTCCAACTGCAATCCCCAAGATTCACCCAGCACGACACCGCCCGCGAATCTCGTAGGGGCGAAGCACGCTTCGCCCGCCCCACAACGCCAATCACGTCCAGAGCAACGTGTCTCGAGCCATCCCGGGGACCCCGAGCTTGCCTGCTCACACCGTCTCCAACGTCAGCTTCTCCCGGAACCTCGCCTCGAGCGCCCAGTACACCGCTTCGGGTGTGGCGGGGGATTTCAGTTCCACGACGCCGGGGTTGAAGGCGTGAATCGCGTCTTTCAGCGCCTCGCGCACGGCGAACGCCAGCATGAACGGCGGCTCTCCGACGGCTTTACTGCCGTAGACCACGCCGGGTTGCGAGGCTCGAGTCAACAGGGAGACGTTGAAGGTCTCGGGGAGTTCGTGCAGGCTGGGGAGCTTGTAGGTGCTGGCTCCGCCCGTCGCCAGCCGTCCGTCGGGGTTCCAGAGTAATTCTTCTAATGTGAGCCAGCCCATGCCCTGAACGAAGCCGCCTTCGATCTGACCCTGGTCAATCAGGGGTGATAGCGAATCCCCCACGTCGTGCAGGATGTCCACGCGGCGGAGCGTGTACTCGCCGGTGAAGCGGTTAATTTCCATTTCTGCGACGCAGGCTCCGTAGGCGAAGTAGTAGAACGGGATGCCGCGCCAGTTCTGCTTGTCCCAGTGAATCTCCGGGGTGCGATAAAAACCATCCGAGAAAAGCTGAACGCGCTGCATGTAGGCGCTCTGCACGACATCTTTGAACGCCATGTCCTTCTCCGGCGCACCGATCACGAACACCCTCGAGTCGGCGAACACGATGTCGTCCGCGTGAACCCGAAAGGTTTGCGCCGCGACCGCCGCCAGTCGCGCCCGCAGCGTCTCACAGGCGTTGCGAACCGCTGCGCCGTTCAAATCCGTGCCGCTCGAGGCGGCGGTCGCGCTCGTGTTCGGAACCTTGTCGGTGCGGGTCGGCGCGAGGCGAACAGATTCATAGGTCACGCCCAGGGTCTGCGCCGCGATTTGCAGCACCTTGGTGTGCAAACCCTGGCCCATCTCCGTGCCGCCGTGGTTCACCAGCACACTGCCGTCCTTGTAAATCAGCACGAGTGCCCCCGCCTGATTGAAGAAGGTCGCGTTGAAGGAAATCCCGAATTTCACGGGCGTGATCGCCAGACCGCGCTTGGAATCGGTGTGGCTCGAGTTGAAGGCGGCGATCGCCGTGCGGCGACGCTCAAACTCGCTCGAGACTTTCAGCTCACTCCAGATCCGCCCGATGCGCTCGGCGTCTTTCACAGGTTGTCCGTAATGCGTCGTGTCACCCTGGGCGTAAAAGTTGCGCTCCCGCACCACCTCCGGCGGCAGCTTCAGGGTGTGCGCGACTCGAGTCAAGATTTCCTCGATCATAATCATGCCCTGCGGCCCACCGAAGCCCCGGTAGGCGGTCTGCGAGGTTTTGTGCGTCTTGCAGACGGTTCCGGTGACCGCGACATGCGGCAGGTGATAGGCGTTGTCGGCGTGCAGGATGGCGCGCAGCAGCACGGGTTCGGACAGGTCCAGGCTCCAACCGCCGTCCGAAAACAGCTCGAGGCTGAGCGCTTCCAGCTTTCCGGTGTCGTCGAAGCCGACCGCAAAGCGTCCCAGAAACGGGTGGCGTTTACCGGTGAAGGTCATGTCCAGGGTGCGACTGAGCCGCACCCGCACCGGGCGTCCCGTGTGCAGCGCCCCGAGCGCCGCGACCGCCGCCCAGACGTTCGCCTGCGTCTCCTTGCCGCCAAAGCCGCCGCCCATTCGCAGGCATTGCACAGTGACAGCGTGTTTGGGCAGATTGCAAACCCTGGCGACAATCTCCTGGGTCTCGGTCGGGTGCTGGGTGCTGCTATGAACCAAGAGCTGCCCAGATTCGTCCAGCAGGGCCAGCGCCGCGTTCGTCTCCAAATAGAAGTGTTCCTGACCGCCGACGAAGAACTCCCCCTCGAGCCGGTTCGCGGCAGATTTGAGCGCCGCTTCCGGGTCGCCGCGTCGCACGCCCGCTGGCTCGGTGTGAACGCTGTGCTGCTCGATCGCTTCCTCGAGCGTCACGACCGCCCGCAGGGGTTCGTACTGGGCGCTGACCCGCGCCGCGCCCAGCCGCGCCGCCTCCTCGGAGTCCGCCAGCACCCAGGCGACCCACATGCCGTGAAACATGATCTCCGACGGGAATAGCGGCTCGTCGCGCCTGCCGGGTCCGGTGTCGTTCTCGCCGGGGACATCGGCGGCCGTCAGCACCCGCACGACCCCCGGAACCTCGAGCGCGGGCGCAGTGTTCAGCTTCAGGACTCGAGCGTGCGCGTGGGGGGCTTGCACCGGATAGGCGTGCAGCAAGTTCTGGAATCGCACACCCAAATCGTCTGTGTAGAGCGCCGCGCCCGTGACATGTTCCCGCGCCGACTCGTGCGAGACTGCCTTGCCGACAATTTGCGTCATACCAGTGCCTCGAGCGATTCAGAGCCGAACCGTTCCAGCGCATTCCCGAGCATCGCGCTACGGTACGCGGCGCTGCCCCGGTGGTCGCTCAGCGGTGTGAACTCTGCTGATAACACGCGCCCCGCGTCGCGCAAGGTTTTTAACTCGAGCGGCTTTCCGGTCAGAAATGCCTCGGTCTGCAAGGCTCGAGCGGGCGTCGCGGCGACTCCGCCCAAGCCCAGTTTCGCGTCGCAGATAATACCGTCTTCCAAAGTGAGCGCGACCGCGACCGCCACGGTGCTAATGTCGTCGCGCCCACGCTTGGCGATCTTGTAAAAGCGCGTATGGGTCGCTAGTGGACGCGGTAGCAGGATGGAGACGACGATCTCGCCCGCCGCTAACGCGGTTTGTCGAAAGCCGGTGAAGAACTCCGCCAGCGGAATCACCCGTTCCCCAGTCGCGGACGCCAGCTTGACCTGCGCCCCGAGCGCCAACAGCACGGGCGAACTGTCCCCAATCGGTGACGCCGTGACGAGGTTTCCGCCGAGCGTGGCGCGATTGCGGATCAAGCGACTGGCGTACAGCGGAAACAACTCCGCCAGCAGCGGCACGCGCTCCCCAAGCCCTTCCTCGAGCCGGGAGATCGTGACGCCTGCGCCAATCTCGAAGAACTCGTCGCTCCAACGCAGCGTTTGTAACTCTGGCAGCGCCTCGAGCGAGACCAGCTTTTCAAATCGTTTGTGGCGCATCGTGATTTCGACGACGACATCGGTCCCGCCCGCGATCAGCTTGGCGTCTGGGTTTGATTTGAGAATCGTGAACAGTTCGCGCAGCTCGCCTGGGCGTTCGTAGCGTCGCCCCAGCGTCTCGTACTCGAGCGAGATCAGTTCTGGTGCGGGCTGCTCGAGACGGGTTTGGAAGGCGCTCGCTTCCGGTGCGCCGAGACTCAGCGCCGCGTCTCGAATCGGCCGATATCCGGTGCAGCGGCACAGGTTGCCACACAGCGCCTCGAGATCAACTGCGCCGCCTCTTTCGCCTCGTTTCGGATCGTGATAGGCGCAGAACAGCGACACCGAAAAACCTGGCGTGCAATAGCCGCACTGCGAGCCGCCGTGCGTCAGCGCCTCTTGCGCGGGGTGCATCGCGGCCACCGTACCGATGCCCTCGACCGTCCAGACCTCCTGACCGTGCAAACTCGGCAGCAGGCACAGACAGGCGTTGACCGCCTCGTAACGCGTCTGTCCGCTCGAGTCCTCGCGCACCAGGGCCACCGCGCACGCGCCGCACTCGCCCTCGGCGCAGCCCTCTTTGCTGCCCGTCAAACCCTTGGAGCGCACGAAGTTCAGCAGCGTCGTGTTCGGATCGGCGTCGTGAACGCTGATAGGTGATCCGTTCAGGGTGAACTCGAGCGGGGTCAAGATCGCGCCCCCGTCGGTTTGAAGGTGATTGAAGTCGTGCCAGCCATACTCAAAACTAAGCGATGGCACGGCAATTTTCAAGGCTGTGGGTTGCGATTTTTTTTTGGCGTCGGCTGCTCGAGACGGGCTTGTGTTGTTTGGGAGATGCCCTCTGCGGCCGGGCACAACATCCCTACGAAAACCGGGCAACCATCGAACGCTGTGGGCTTGAATTGACTCAACAGCCGCTTCGCACGTGCGTCACCGCATCTCGTAGGGGCGAACCCCTATGTTCGCCCGGCCACGAACCGAGACAACCAGCACGTCCCAATCAAGGCATCTCGAGAAATCCAAACAAATCCTCAGGTCGCGCTCGAGAGCTACCCCGTTTGACAATTCACCCTCGCACTGCCTAGCCTCACCCCATGCCCTTGGAGATTCTGCCCGACATCCCCACCGATCACGCCGAAATTCTGTCCGCCGATGCGCTCGAGTTCGTGTTGCAGTTGCACGAACACTTCGATGCCCGCCGCCTGGAACTTCTGGCGGCGCGTGAGGCGCGTCAGGCACGGTTGGATGCGGGTGAACGGCTTGACTTCCTCGAGGCGACACGCTCCACCCGCGAGGCTGACTGGCAGGTCGTCCCGCCAATGCCAGACTTGCTGGATCGGCGCACCGAAATCACCGGTCCGGTGGATCGCAAGATGGTGATTAATGCCCTGAACAGCGGTGCGCGGGTCTTTATGGCGGATTTCGAGGACGCCAACAGCCCGTCGTGGCAGAACTGCCTGAACGGGCAGATCAACCTGCGTGACGCGAACCGGCGCAATATCAGCTTGGAACAGAACGGGAAGCGCTACGCGTTGAACGAGGCGGTGGCGACGCTGCTAGTGCGACCTCGAGGCTGGCACTTGCCGGAGAAACACATTCTTTTCAATGGTCGGCCCGCCTCGGGGAGTCTGGTGGATTTTGGGTTGTACTTTTTTCATAACGTCCACGAACGCCTAAAGCGGGGGTCTGGGACCTACTTTTACATCCCGAAACTAGAGTCGCATCTCGAGGCGCGGCTGTGGAACGACGTATTTTCCTTTGCTGAGGATTTCCTCTCTGTGCCGCGCTCGACAGTTCGCGCCACGGTGCTGATCGAAACGATTCTAGCGGCCTTCGAGATGGACGAGATTCTCTATGAGCTGTGCGAGCATAGCGCGGGGTTGAACTGCGGGCGCTGGGATTACATTTTTAGCGCCATCAAAAAGCAGCGTTTGAACCCGGAGTTCGTGCTGCCGGATCGCGCTAAGGTGACGATGGCGTCGCACATGATGCGCTCCTACAGCCGCCTGTGCATTCAGACCTGCCACCGGCGCGGTGCCCACGCGATCGGCGGTATGAGCGCTTTCATCCCCGTGAAGAACGACGAGGCCGCCAACGCCCGCGCCTTCGAGCAGGTGCGCCTGGACAAGGAGCGTGAGGCGTCCGACGGACACGACGGAACCTGGGTGGCGCACCCCGGTTTGGTGCCGGTGGCATTGGAGGTCTTCGACCGCCTGATGCCGGAAGCCAATCAACTTTCCAGTGGCAAGCAGACGGATGCGGTCATCACAGCGTCTGACTTGCTGACCCGCCCCGAGGGCACGATCACGGAAACGGGGCTGCGCCTGAACATCTCCGTTGGGATTCAGTACCTGGCGGCGTGGCTGGCGGGCAGCGGCGCGGTTCCGATCAACAACCTGATGGAGGATGCCGCGACCGCCGAGATCAGCCGCGCCCAGATCTGGCAGTGGTTGCATCACCGCGCCGCTCTGGAAGACGGTCGCACAGTCACGCTCGAGTTGGTGCGGGATTTGATGGGGCAGGAACTCGAGGCGCTTCCGGGCGGGGTGGCGCGTTTTCAGGTGGCGTCCGAGCTGTTCATGGAGGTGGCCACGCGAGAACCGATGGTGGAGTTCCTGACTCTGCCCGGCTACCGCGAGCTGGCGTAGAGCCTGGAGCGCATCCTTTCCGAACGGTCTCGAGGCGGCTTTCTGTTGACATCGCAATTGCGCCCTCCACAATCCTATGTGGACTTGACCTGCCAAGTCCGCCCTGAACAGAGCCGCGAACAACACGCCTCGAGCCTGGAAAGTCTTCAAAGCTGCCCACATAGGTTGACTTATCCGCCCCCACTCGAGTTACAATCCTCGCAATGCAACGACTGACCGCTCGAGCGTGATCGCACAGCACCGCCCCTGAACCGGGGGAGGGTGTTGTGCGAAACCGCCGGGTGGTCAGTTTTTTTAGGCCGTTTCACCTTCAAATCACTAACTCGAGCCTCAGATAATATTTCAAACGTTAGCTAAAATCTAAAGGAATCTTATGATTGAACAAGTCTTACTCACCCCCGGCCCGACACCGATTGAACCTCGAGCCATGAAAGCCTTAAGCTTCCCGATGCGCGGCCACATGGACCCTGAGGTCTTCGCGTTGAACGCCAGCATTCAGGCCGGTTTGCACCGCTTGTACGGCGCGGACGAATCCGCCTTCACGTGCTTGCTGGCAGGCACCGGCAGCCTAGGAATGGAAGCGGGTTTCGCCAATCTGCTAGAACCCGGTGACCGCGTGCTGATCTGCGCCAACGGCAGCTTCGGGTATCGCATGGCGGAGATGTCGGAACGCCTCGGTGCGAACGTGACCGTTGTCAGCGCCCCGATTGGGCAAGCGATTCGCTTGGAAGATGTCAGAGCGGCGCTCGAGGCGAACTCCTTCAAACTGGTGGCGGTCGTTCACGGCGAGACCAGCGCGGGCGTCTTGAACCCAGCCGTGGAAATCGCGGCGCTCGCCAAGCAACACGGTGCGCTCGTGACCGTGGATGCCGTGACCACGGCGGGCATGATGCCGTACCGCATGACCGACTGGGGCATTGATTATAGTTATACCGGCTCGCAGAAATGCTTGAGCGCCCCGCCCGGCGTGGCTCCGGTCGCCTTCTCGAGCGCCGTGATAGAGGCAGTCGAAGCTCGCAAATCTAAAGTCCCCCTCTGGTACGCCGATCTGGAAGGCTTGCAAGCCTACTGGAACCGCCACGAGTACCACCACACGGTTCCGGTACAACTGCACTTTGCGCTCGAGGCAGCCCTGTATAGCGCCTTGGACGAGGGATTGGAGGCCAGAGCCGAACGCGTGCGACAGGTCGGCGCGGCAACCCTGAGCGCCCTCGAGACGGTCGGGTTCACCGCCTTCGTTGAAAACCCAGCGGAGCGTTTACCGACCGTGCTGGCGGTGCGCCTACCCGCTCACATCCAAGACGTGCCGATGCGGGCGGCGTTACGCGAACGCAACGTCATTGTCACGGGTGGCTTGGGTGAAACCGCTGGGAAGATCTGGCGTTTAGGCTTGATGGGCGAGAGCGCCCGACCCGCGCTGTACGCACGCTTCTTCGAGGCGCTCGAGGGGGTTTTGGAGGCGAAGGGATTGACGGACACCTTCGAGCGTTCATTAACGGCTGTGGTTTGAGTGTCGTTACGATTCTCAAAGGTGGCCTATGCTTCTCTGAATGCGCGACAGAAAGAGAACTTCAACTTTCAGAAAATCTCAGCCGTGCTGGCGGATTATGGATTCTCAACCTTACGGCTCAGCGACGATTGGCAGGGTGCAGATTTCATTGCCCAGCATCTCGATGGTGAGACGTTCTTGAAAGTACAGCTTAAAGGTCGTTTGCTGTTTGACAAAAAGTACCTTGGTAAGTCACTGCACATCGCTTTTTATGACATTGATGACTGGTTTCTTTATCCACACGATGAACTTTTACAGAAAGTCCTGGCTGAAACCAATGTTGCCCAGACACAGTCTTGGATAGGGCCAGGGTCGTATTCCTTTCCCAGCCTCTCGAGACAAATGCGTGAATGGCTCGAGCCGTACCGCATCGTTGGTGACACGAAATCCTTATGAATTTAGAGAGGTGCATTTGTCGCGTCTTGCTTCTCCAGCGCCCACACCCTAGATTTGCAACACTGTGCGCACCCAGATTCGTCACGTCACCGAGTACCAGTATTCCGAGACCGCCTCGGATTCCTTCAACGAACTGCGCTTGAAGCCCGCCCAGACCGACAGTCAGAGTTTGCTCGGGTTCAAGTTGACATTGCAACCGCCCGCACCTACGACGGAGCGCACCGATTACTACGGCACGAAGGTCCACAGTTTTCACCTGGCGGGAAGGCATTCGGCGCTCCAGATCGAGACGAGCGCCACGGTCGTCACGCACCGCAAACCGCCACCCCAGGCTGTCCTGGCGCTGAGCCTGAATGTTCTCAGAAACCAGTGGGTCGAGTACCTCGCGCCGTCCAAACAGGTTCCTGCGGGCGATTGGGCGGCGCAGCTCGAGTACCCCGTTCTGAACAATGAGACTGACCTGCTCGAGTACCTGACGGGCTTGAACGCCCGGATCAAAACTCGTTTTGAATATCGCGGCGGCGTGACCCAGATTGGCACGCCGCTCGAGGAGTTCTTGCGGCTCGGTGCGGGCGTCTGCCAGGATTACGCGCACCTGATGCTGGCCGTGTGCCGCGAAGCGGGCATTCCGTCGCGCTACGTCAGCGGCTACGTCTACGCGGGCGCGGACTTCATCGGCGCGGAGGCGACCCACGCCTGGGTGGAATGCCTCGTGCCGGGATCGGGTTGGGTTGGGTTCGATCCGACCAACGATGTGTTAGCGGGCGAATCACACATTCGCATCGGACACGGGCGCGATTACGCGGACGTGCCACCGATCCGAGGCTTGCGGCGCGGCGGCGGTGTCGAACGGCTCGAGGTTGCGGTCACGGTTCAAGCGCAGGAGCAGTGACCTTAACAGTGCCCTTAAAAAAACGTTTGTGGGAGGCTCGAGAGCGATTGTGAGATTGATCGTTCTCAAAACGTGGCTGGTCGGGGCGAATGGTGTTCCGTCGGGGTTGCGGGTGATCCCCTTTGAGGTTGCGGTCTCCGGTCGCTCGAGCCGCTATTCTGCGAACACGATGCAACTCAATGTCAACGGTAAGCTCATCACTATCCCGGACGACTACGGGGACGAGCCGCTCGTCTGGACGCTGCGCGACCGGCTGCAACTCGTCGGCACACGGTACGGTTGCGATGACGGTCACTGCGGCTGTTGCACGGTGTTGCTGGACGGCGTGGCGAGTCGCAGTTGCCGCACGACAACCGCCGACGCCGCCGGGAAACGCGTCACGACGCTCGAGGGCCTGGTCAGCGGGGGCAAGCTCCATCCCGTGCAGCAAGCCTTTCTCGAGAACCCGTTGCAGTGCTGCTGGTGCATGACGGGGCACGTCATGACGGCGGTCGCCTTTTTAGAGCGGACGCCCACGCCTGACGCCCCGCAGATTGACGCCGCGATGGACGGGAACTACTGCCGCTGCGGTGGGTACAACAACGTGCGAAAAAACGTCGCCAGGGCATCCGAGTTACTGAAGGACCGCGTATGAAACGGGCACGAGCCAAAAAGCTGCCGCCGACCCCGGAGATGCGTTGGCGCACGACGCGGCGCAGATTCCTGATCGGCTCGAGCGCGCTCGGGGTGCTGGGCGTTGGTGCGTACTTTGGTGTGCAGGAGGGACGACCGATGCTGGCGTCGGCTTTTGAGAACGCCTCGTTGGGTGGGAACACGCCTACAAAGCCACTGCTGTGGTTCGAGGTCACACCGAACGCGGGCGTGACGTTTTTCGTACCCAAGGCGGAGATGGGGCAGGGGATTCACTCGGCGCTGGCGCAGATCGCCGCCGAAGAACTCGAGTTGGAGCCGGGGCAGCTCAGGGTGCAACCTGCCGACTCGAGTCACGCCTTTGGACGCAACGAGTTTTTCACCTTCGGCAGCAGTTCGGTCAGCAGCCTGTTCATGCCGCTCCGTCAGGCGGCGGCGAATCTGCGCGAGATGCTGCGCTTAGAAGCGGCCAAGCAATGGCGGGTCGCGCCGGGCGAGGTCGTGGCGTTGCGCGGCGCGTGCTTCGCTCGCCAAAACCCGAAACAGACGCTCACCTACGGGCAGATTGTCGCCGCACGAACAGGTGAATGGATTGAACTCGAGCAGCCCGCCGTGTTGAAAGACCAGAAGCAGTTCACCAGCGTCGGGCGCAGTGCGCCGCGCATAGACGTGCTGGCGAAACTCACCGGAAAGCCCGTCTACGGCTATGACGCCTCGGTGCCGGGAATGCTGTACGGCGCGGTGGCGCGTCCACCGCGTTACGGCGCGAAACTCGTCTCAGCCAGTCCGGGCGAGGCGAGTGCTGCGCCGGGCGTCGTGAGAGTCGTGCTGGATGTCGCTCGGAACTTCGCGGGCGTCGTCGCGGACACGCGAACTCGAGCCAGAGCCGCGCTGGAGAAACTCGAGCTGACCTACGAGGGCGGCACGAACATCTCACAGGCGGAGCTGGAATCTTTGGTCACCGCCAGGGTCGGCGCGGGCGTGGTGGTTCGTAAGCGTGGGAACGTGGACGCCGCCCTAAAAGGAGCACAACCGATCGAAGCCGCGTATCGCACGCCGCTCGCCGCGCACGCGCACCTCGAGCCGCTGGCGGCTTTGGTGGACGTTCGCGCCGATACCGTGGAAGCCTGGATTCCGACGCAGGGGACGAACCTCGAGGTCAGCGCCCTGAAAGCTGGCCTGGGCGGCAAGCGCGAGGTGCTGGTTCACCCGATGCAGATGGGCGGCAGCTTCGGGCGCAAGGGCGCTCAGACGGCCGCCGTCGAGGCGGCATTACTATCGGAAGCCGTCGGGAAGCCGGTTCACGTCGGTTGGACTCGAGCCGAGGAGCTGCGGCACAGCTTTTATCGCCCACCATCCCACACCGTTCTGCGCGGCGCTCTAGGCACAGACGGGCGGATCGCGGCGCTCGATCAGACGACTGCCAACGGCGATATTCTCTTCGGGGCAATCAAAGTTCCCGTGCTGGACGACGAGATCAAGAATCTCTTGGGCTTTGACTTCGGCGTGCTGAGCGGCTTGTTCACCCCGTACGACATCCCGAATTACCGCGTTCACAGTCAGCGCATCGCCCTGCCCGTGCCGACCGGCGCGTGGCGTGGATTGGGCTTGTTCCCGAACACTTTCGCCTTAGAGAGTTTCATGGACGAACTGGCGGTCGCCGCCAAAACCGACCCGCTCGAGTTCCGCTTGAAACACGTCCCAGCCACCGAGGACGGAAGGCGTATGAAAACTGTCCTCGAGGATGTCGCTCAGCGCTCCGATTGGCGCAGTCCAGCCCCGGAGGGTCGCGCTCGAGGGATCGCCTTCAGTGGTGACGTGCGAACCGCCGTGGCGATGGTTGCAGAGGTTTCCAGGCAGGGAACGGAGATCGTGGTTCACCGCGTCACCGTGTCAGTGGACGCCGGGTTGATCGTCAATCCCGCCAATGCCGCGCTGCAAGCCAGGGGATCGGTCGTCATGGGACTGTCGTCCACGCTGCTCGAGAAACTGACCGTGAAGGACGGTCTGGTGGAGCAGAGCAGCTTCGACGATTACCCGCTGCTGAAACTTTCGCAAACCCCACCGCAGATAGACGCGAACTTCGTGCCAGGCGGTGACGCGCCGCTCGGGTTGGGAGAACCGGTGATCGGGCCGGTCGCGGCGGCCGTGGCGAACGCGGTCTTCAAACTGACCGGGCAGCGCCTGCGCGAACTCCCGTTGAAACTCGAGACATGAAGACGCTTGCCGATCCACTGCTCGAGTTACGGCCGTTGTGTCTGGCACTCCCGCAGGTCACGGAACGCCTCAGTCACGGTGAACCGACCTGGTTCGTGGCGGGCAAGAAACCCTTTGTCATGTACGCCAGCCACCATCATGACAGTCGCTCGGCGTTCTGGTGCGCGGCTCCCTACGGCGCTCAACCCGCATTTGTCGAGGCATACCCGGAGCGGTTCTTCGTGCCGCCCTACGTCGGACATCGTGGCTGGCTCGGCGTCAGACTAGATGTTCTACTGGATTGGCAGGAGATCGCAGCGATCGTGACCGATGCCTACCGTGTGATTGCGCCCAAGAAGCTGCAACTCGAGCTGGAAGGTCTGAAGGTGGTAGCGGCGAAATCGCCAGTATCGGTTTCTGCCCCCTCCGAGCATTGACGCTGACGGGTCAAGTCGCGTGCCCAGCAACGCGAAACGTAATCTCGAGCCTTCTATGTACTCCCTGTACCCCCTGCGAAGTAGGGGGGTGGTCTCGAGAGAAACTCGAGCCGGGGGGTCAGTCAGCACAGGCATTTTCGCGTCGCACGATCCCCGCCGTCCTGACAGACGACGACCCCCTTCTTGCCCTGACAGCAGCACCTCACGGGCTTGGGCGCTACTTCGCCGGGGGTAACTCGGGCTTTTCGCCCTGTCACGCCGCGAGTCACCTTGAGCTGACAACAGCAACCTGGCTTGAACTTCTTCCCTCGAGGACGCGCTACGATGGGCGCACTATGACCGTTGTCGCCCCCAATCCTCCCGTCAGCGCCAACCGTTCCCTGTGGGTCGGGATCGGGTTCAGCTTCGCCTTCTCCGCGCTGATCTACTTTCTGGCCTCTCGGCTCGAGGCGGTGCCACACGCGCCGGACACGGGCGCGGCTGATTACTACTGGAAGCTGATTGATCCGACCTGGGTGACCAGGGCGAGCGTCTGGGGATTGTACATCCTGCATCAGGGAGCAATCTGGTGGACGATCTGGTACGCGCAAACCAGAGTGAAGTCGTACAGTGGCACGCTCCGGGCGGTCAACTGGTGGGCGCTCGGGTTGAACGCGCTCTTCATTTTTCTCCATCTGGTGCAGACGCATCTCTTTTACGATGGGCTGGCGCAGGATGTCAGCATTTTCTCGTCGCAGGGCAGCGTGATCGTGCTGCTGGTGCTGGTGCTCATCATGGAGAACAAGCGCCGGGGGATGTTCTTCGGGCGCAAGGCTCCACTCAACCAAGAGGTTGTTGGGTTCATCCGGCACTACCACGGGTATTTCTTCGCGTGGGCCACGATTTACACCTTCTGGTATCACCCAATGGAGGCGACCCTGGGGCATCTGATCGGTTTCGTCTACACGTCGTTTCTCATGCTGCAAGGCGCACTGATGATGACGCGGGCGCACGTCAACAAACTGTGGACCTTGACGCTTGAGGTGACGGTCTTGTTTCACGGCACGATGGTCGCGGTCTTGCAGGGCAACGGCATCTGGCCGATGTTTCTGTTCGGTTTCGGCGGGATTTTCGTGGTCACGCAGATGTACGGCCTGAAGCTGAGCGCCGTGGCTCGAGGGGCGATTCTGACGCTCTACTGCGCGGGTGTGGTGCTGGTCTATGCCATGCGCGGTTGGGGCAAGCTGAACGAGATCATTCGCATCCCGGCGATTGATTACCTGTTGGTGTTCGCGTTCACCGGGCTAGTCTGGTTGGGCTTGTGGGTGGCGAAGCGGATCAATCCCAGGTTGTCGTTCGCGGCGCAGGCAAACACGGACCCGCTCACGCGCTGAGCCTCAAGAGCGTCCTCGCTAGCACCTCGACCCCTCGAGCGATGTCTTCCGGTTTGGCGTACTCGTCCGGTCGGTGCGAAACCCCGCCCTGGCATGGAATGAAGATCATCGCCACCGGGCACAGTCTGGCCATGAACAGGCTGTCATGATAGGCGCGGCTGACCATCTCTAAGGCTTGAATGTTCATGGTTCCACACGCGCCGCGAATCGCCTCGAGCAAGCCTGGGTCGCAGGCGGCGGGTGGGTCGGAGTTCAGCATTTCAACCGTTGCAGTGACGGCTCTCCGACTCGAGATTTCCGCTATCGCCTCGAGCACCCGATTCAAAGCCCGATCGCGCCGGGCGGGGTCGGTGTCGCGGATGTCCACCCCGAGCTTCGCCGCACTCGGGATGCTGTTGATCGCGCCGGGGTGAACCTCGAAGATTCCGGTTGTGCCGACGGTGTCTGGCGCGCCCGTCCCGAGGGCCGCCGCTTCCACCGCCAGGGCAATCTCCGACCCCGCCAGCAGCGCGTCGCGTCGCCCCGACATCAGCCGCGCCCCGGCGTGACCGCCCTCGCCGGTTAGGTGAACAAAGAAACTCGAGGGGGCGGCAATCGCGTTCACCACGCCAATCTGTCGCTCTTGCTGTTCCAACAGCGGACCCTGCTCAATGTGGAGTTCCACGAAACCCGCGTAATACCCCGCTGGCAGTCTGACCGTCTCGAGCGGTGCGGTGTAGCCGACCGTCCCACGCGCCGCCTCGAGATTGACGCCATCGGCGTCTCGCAGGGCGCGCAGCGCGTCCAGGTCTATCGCGCCACTCATGGCCCGCGATCCCAAACACCCCAGTCCAAAGCGTGTCGGTTCCTCGGCGGTGAACATCAGCACTTCCAGGCTGCGGCGCGGCTTCTCGCTACTTTCAGCTACCGCCCGCAGCGCCTCGAGTCCGCCCAGCACGCCAACGGTTCCGTCATACCGCCCACTGAACGGAATCGCATCACAGTGCGACCCCGTGCCCACGGCGGGTAACTCCGGGTCTAGCCCCGCAAGTCGGATGAATGTGTTCCCGAGGGCATCCTCGCGCCACAGCAACCCCGCCTCGAGCGCCAGCGATTTCAACCAAGCGCGCATTTCCATGTCGCGCTCCGTCCAGAGAATCCGAGTCACGGCCGGGGCGGGCGCATCCGAAAAGCTTGCCAGCGTCTCGAGTTCACGGTTCAAGCGAGCGGTGTTGACTGTCAGCATGGGCGATTCTACCTGCATCGGCTTTGCGTCTCCGAGCCAGCGCGACTCGAGCGTTTGACAGAGCCACTCCCGGTTACGGACACGGCTTTGACACTTATTCACGGGTCGCTCAGATGCCGTATGCTGCGGGCCGCAACACCGTTGCAAGGAGGACACTATGAAAAGAAGCCTGTTCAGGCTGGCACTGGCGTTTGGATTGCTCGGTGCTGGAGCGGCGGCGATCACGCTGGCGGCTCCCCCCTCGAGCGCCAAGAAAATGCCGAGTTACAGCAATATTGGTTTGACAGCCGGAAAGGCGGGCGGCACGCTGACGCTGGCCATTGGCAGCGCTCCGCAAACATTCATGTATTACGGTGCGATTGACAGCGCCGGGCAGCGCGTCGCGCAGTACATGTTCGATGGCCTGATCGAATCCAACATCGCCACCGGTAAGATCGAGCCGGCCTTAGCCGAATCCTGGACCATCTCCCCGGACGGGAAGGTCTACACCTTTAAGCTCCGTCAGGGCGTGAAGTGGCACGACGGTGTGGAATTCACCGCTGACGACGTGGTGTTTACCTACGACCAGATCATCGCCAACCCGGAAGCCAAGGGCGGCGATTTCAACAATTTCAGTTCTGGCGGTGTCAAATTCAAGTTTGAAAAGCTGGATAAGTACACTGTGCGGTTCACACTGCCATTTTCGTCTGGCGCGTTTCTGGTGCAGATGCGGGGCTTCATCATGCCGAAGCACAGTCTGCTGAAGTACACCGTGGAGGGCGGCGGCAAGGCGGCTGACATCAACACCGCCTGGGCGACCAACAGTGACCTGAAGGAGATTGTTGGCACGGGACCGTTCAAGCTCAGCAGCTACACCGCCAACCAGAAGGTCGTCCTGGAAAAGAACCCGGATTACTGGAAGGTAGACAGCAAGGGCACGGCGCTGCCGTACATTGACAAGGTTGAACTGCTGGTGCTGGTCGGGCCGCAAGTCCAGGAGGCCGCTTTCAAGAACGGCACGCTGGACGCGCTGGACATCAGCGGCGCACAGTTCCCGGATTACAAGGCACAGGAAAAGGCGGGCGCGAAGCTGAGCGTCGTCTCGCAGTTGAAAGACGCCATCTACGGCTCGCCGCCGCATCTGGCCTTCAACCAGGACGCCAAGGACGCGGACCTGGCGAAAGTCTTCAGCGATTACAAGTTCAGAACCGCGATTCAGTCTGCCGTCAACCGGGCGCGCATCATCAACGATGTCTACAACGGTCAGGCGCAACTGCCCGGTCACATGGGTACACCACCCGCCGGTCGCTTTTACGCGAACACGAAAAGCTACCTCGGCGATTTCAATTTGGAGAAAGCCAACGCCGCGCTGGATGCCCTGGGGTACAAGGACACAGACGGCGACGGGGTTCGCAACATCAAAGCCGGGAAGAACCTCGAGTTCAGCCTGACGTACGGAACCGATAGCGCGGTTTACCCGCCGATGGCCGCGATCTTCCAGAACGACCTCAAAGCGATTGGCGTCAAAGTCAACCTGAAAGGCGTCCTCTCGAGCACACTGTTGGGCACGGGCTTGGGCAAAGACTGGGAAGCGATCATCGTGGCCCTTGGCGATCAACCCGATCCAGAGCTGCGTAAACCCATCTGGCAGCCCGGCGGCAGCCTGTACTACTGGCATCAGAGTACGCTGCCGAAAGCGAACGGGGGACCCGCCAACTTCGCCGCGATGACCGGCTGGGAGAAGCGGCTGTACGAGATCTTCGATCAGGGCACGAAGTCCAGCAATCAAAACGCTCGTCTGGCGCTGTACCGCGAGGGACAGACGCTGCTGGCCAAGTACGCCCCGGTCATCATGATCGTCAAACCCGCCAACATCACGGTCGTGCGTGACACGCTGCAAAACTTCGTTTACACGCTGGGCGTCATTCCCGGTTACAACCCAGTTCCGCTGTACTACTTCAAATAAGTCTCGAGTCTCGAAGCCCCCGTCGTGATGGCGGGGGTTTGTTGCGAGGAGCGGGTAGACTTGAAAGAGTAGAGAGCGACTAAACGAGTTCAAGGGGTGAGCGCTAAAAGCGAACCCTGTTCTGAGGAGAACCACCGATGCGACTCGGATTCACCCCACTCAACGCGCAGATTCTGGACTTGGACGAGGCGTTCAAGTTAGCGGTGGAATTGAAGCTGGATTTCGTGGAGCTGTCCTTCGATGCCCAGGAGTTGCTGCCAGCCTCCCAGGACGCGCGGCGCGTCAACGAGTTGCGGCGCGCTACGGGCGTGGCGGTCTCGGTGCATCTCAGTTACGTGGACTTGAACCTGAGCAGCCTGATGCCGGGCGTGCAGGAAAACAGCGTCGCGCGCACCCAACGCGGTCTCGAGTACGCCGCCTCGGTCGAGGCGCTGGTCGGTGTGCTGCACACCGGCTTGATTCCGTTGCGTCACCCGTTGGTCGTCGCGGCGGCTGAGCAGAAATTGGCGCTCAGCCTCAGCCAACTCGAGGCGGTCGTTCCAATCGCCTTGGAAAACCTGGCGTTGACCGGGTACGACTTACTGCGCGGCCCGGCTCAACTCGAGGCGGTCACGAAGGCTTCCGGGTTTGGAAATTGCCTGGACGTCGGGCACGCGCTCGTGGAGGGTTGCACCACTGAGGTCAGCGATGGCACGGGTGGGGGGGGATTGAGCCGAGGGCTAGCGCAACTCGAGGCGTATTACTCTGGACTGACGAACCTGATTCACCTGCACCTTCAGGATAACGATGGCATGGCTGACCAGCACCGAGCGCTCGGGCACGGCGCGATTGATTGGGCGCGGCACGCGGATTGGCTGCGCGAGTTTCCGGGCACAGTCAATTTAGAGATCAGCGGCAGCCCCGACGACGTGCGCTCTAGTGTCCGCTTCCTACGCGAATTGATTGACTAAACATCAGGCGAGAAACCTTAAAAGTTCACGCACGAGTTCTTCCGGGGCGTCTTCGGCCATGTGATGACCCGAATCTAGGCCGCGACCTTGCAAATCTTTGACCCAGGGCCGCCAGACCTCGAGCAGGTCGTCGTACAGGGTTGGTAGGTCGTCTCCGAGCGACCATAACACCAGAGTTGGGCATTGCACTCGTCGCCCGGCGGTGCGGTCCGCCTCGTCATGAACACGATCAATTCCCAGTCCAGCCCGATAATCCTCGATCATCGCGTGAACCGTTGCAGGATTGTGAATCGCAGCGTGGTAATCAGCATAGTTTTCAGCTCCCATGCGCTCAGGGGAATTGCCGTACCAGGCGTCAGGATCACTCGAAATGGCTCGCTCAGGCTTATCGGGTTGGGCGAAGAAGAACCAGTGCCACCAAGCGGCGGCGAATGTGGCATTGCATCGCTCGAGCGCCTCGAGAATGGGGACGGCATCCAGAACGGTCAGATACGTCACGGCTTCCGGGTGGTCCATCGCCAGGCGAAAAGCCGCGTATGCGCCCCGGTCGTGACCGACCACGGCGAAGCGCTCGTGTCCCAAGGCTCGCATCAACTCGAGACAGTCTTGCGCTTTGGCTCGCTTGGATGAGCCAGAATGGTCTCGTGTGTCGGCTGGTTTGGAAGACTGCCCGAAGCCTCGCAAGTCCGGGCAAACGACGGTGTGACGCTTCGCTAACGCTGGTGCGACGCGATACCAGGTGGTGTGCGTGCGGGGATGACCGTGCAACAACAGAACCGGTGACCCATGCCCTCCGTGACGAACCCGTAGAGTAGCGTCTGAGACTTCTACGTAGGTTTCTCGAAACTCTGAAAACATTCTGAAAGTCAAGCACCCAGAGTTGAACCGTAGCTGTCAGCAGGCTCTACCCCTCGAGTCGTGCGACTCGGTAGATTCATGGCATCAGAAGCGTTTGTCTAGCCCGCTCCAGATCCTCCGGCGTGTCCAAATCGAACAGCGCCGCCTCGGGTTGATCCACTAACACCACACGCTCCCGATGCTTTTGAATCAGCGGCTTCGCCCCGTTCCCCGGCGTTCCCAACACGTTAAATAGCTCCCGACTGAACAGGTGCGGCGGCGCGATGATCTCGCCGAACCGCGATGCCGCAATCGGCGCGTCCCCTCGAGCCGCCTGCAACGCCGTGTACATCGGCGGCGTCACGAAGACCTGATCGGCCAGCGCGAATAGCATGGCGCTCGAGGTCTCGGGCAGTGATAGCACGGCGGTTCGCAATGACGCTTCCATGCCGGACGTAGCGAACTCCGGGTTGTAAGCGAAGCGGCAAGGGTAATCCGCCAGGTTAGTTTTGATCGCGTCCGCCTCGTGCCCCACGACGACGGTCACGCTCACAAACCCGGTCTCCAGTAGCCCGCGCACGGCACGCTGAATCACGGTTTCACCGTTCAACGCTAACAGCATCTTGTGCTGCCCCATGCGGCTCGAGGTTCCGGCGGCCAGGACGACGGCGGTGGTGGTCATGGGTGAATATTACGGCCACCGAAATCGCCAGGCCAGTTTCGCTCAAAGCGTTTTCAGCATGGACAGCACCGCCATCTGACGCACGAACCCGAGCTTGGTGTTGACCGCCAGCATCGCCGCGTTGCGCGAATCGTTATCGGTGCGAATCATCGTGAACCCCTGATCCCGCGCCGCCTCGAGTTGCTTGACCTTCAGCGCCGTGGCCACGCCGCGCCCTCGAACCTCTGCGACCGTGGCCGTCAGCCACTGATCCAGCCAGCCTGCTCGAGCGCCCCGGTACGCGCCGGTGAAGCCGACAATCGCGCCGGATTGCTGCGCCGCAAAAGAGGCGTCCGGGTTCAACTCGGGGTCGCCCATGACGTGTTCCTCGAAAAACTCGAAACTGATCGGCGTGGCTGGGTCGCCTCGCGGCACGTCCAGCCGCACCCGGCTGAAAACCGCGTGCAACTCGCGGCGAAACGCCCCGGAATCCAACTCGCGCCAGGATTGCAAGCTGATTCCCGTCCGCTCGAGGTCTGACCCGAGCTGTAAATATGGGGCTGCATCGAAGGCTTGCACGTCCAGCAGGCTCTCGAAATCGCGCTTGTCCTCCACGAAGCCTCGAGTCTCGGCGAAGCGTACCGAAAAGGGTTCGTTCTCGGAGACCTGGGTTCTCAGCGCGATCCCCTCGAGCGCCACGACCTCGCGCAACGCCGCTTCGTACAACGACCCGCCAATGCCCTGCCGTCTCGAGTCGGGGTGTACATACAGTTCGAGCCAGAACTTGTGCGGGTGGTAACTGCTGGCGCTCCGGTGATAGTCCGCCACGCCGACAATCTGAGCGTCCCGTTCGGCAATCAGAAAATGCCGCCGCAGAGTTTCCTCTAATCGTGTAGCGTCGTACTCGAGTTCGTGCAGGCTGCGCGGTCGGTCTGGCACGGCCGCAGCGTGAACGGCGACGATCGCGGGTAGGTCGGTAGCGGCGAACGGACGAATCTGAACCGGCATAGATTCACGCTATCAGCCCGACCCTTGGCTCGCATCGGCCCGAGGGCTTACTGAGTTCGGCGTGGTCAGGTTCACGTTTGAAGACAATGGGGGGTGTCTATGACGAAGATGTCGCTGAGCCGAATCGTGGGGTTATCAATAGTGTCACAGTTGCAACGTCTTCAACAGACTGCGTGCCCAGGCGCGAACGCTCGCCTGGTACGATTCGCCGCTCGAACTGTCCACGTCCAGGATCGTCATCGTCCAGGCTCGAGGCGGTGACGGCGGGGAGCGGTCGCGGTTGATGACACGCGTTGGACCATCGAAAATCGCACGAACCAGGCGTCGGTCATCGTCACTCGGGAAGGAATCTATCAGTCGCGCCATTTGCTTCGTGACCGTCTCGAGGTGCGTTGGCAAGTACTGCTCGTGTTGGAGCAGGTAGGCGCTGACCAGCAGGTGATGGACGCGGAAGTAATCGGGGTTCAAAAACTCGAGGGCTAATAACTCGTGAAAGCCTGCCTCGCAAGCCACACCGCCGCAGTACGGGCAAGGTTCAGGCGGCATAGCAATGCGTGTCACAACAACTTCTCAAACCGCAACCTCGAACGGAACCGTTTGAAGCCCATGCTGTAATTCATGTTCAGCATCGCCTCGTTGACGTGGTCGTTGAAGGTGCGAATCTCCAGACCGCCCTGCGAGAGCGCGTGACGCACCCCCTCGAGCTTCAGACGCTTCGCCAACCCCAAGCCGCGGTACTCCTTTTTCACGCCCGTCATGCCGATCACGAAGAAATCGCCGAGCTTTTCTAGGCTGCTCAGAGCGATCCACTCACCGTCCTTCAAGGCGATCCAGATCAGACTTGGATCGAATCTCGGATCGCTCGAGGTTTCTTTGAGCCACTGCTCAAATTCTGGAAAGGTCACGGCCTGCCCGAACGGAACGTCGCCCATCAAACCCTTGTCTAGCTCGTACAGCTTTCGCAACCTGTCTTCCTCCCCGAGCGACGCGAGCGTTGCGATCTGAATCCCCTGCGTTTTGAGGCTGGCGTCCAAGTCGGCGTAGGCGCTCAGGTCAACGGTCTTCGGGTCCAGCCGCGATTCGATCCGCTCCCAGACCTGCTGAAACCCGAGACGCCCTAACATTCGCAGACCTCGCTCCGCATCCGAGTTGGTCATATTGACCAGCTTTTTCGGGTGCAGGTCCGCTAGTACATTCTCTGCCGTCTGCCACAGCGCCGTCCCGATGCCGCGACCCTGAAAATCTGGGTGAACCATGACGTTGACCCGGAACTTTCCGGCCTCGTGAGAGAAGCGGTCGTGACCCACTTGAACCGTGCCAACCACACGGCGCTGTAACCCATCCAGCACCTCCGCTACGAACTCCTGATGGTGGTACTTCGCCTCGCGGTTCTGCTCCTCACGCGTCAGGTCATCCGGCGTGGTCTCCCAGTCGTACACGGTGTTAGCGATCTCCGCGACCGCCGGGAAATCGTCGGGGGTGCGGATGGGACGAATCTCGAGTTGGGGATCGGTCATGGTTTAGCCTAACTGAGAGTAGCCTCGCTCGCATTCGCGTGATGGCTTAGGCTCGTGTCAGAACTCGATTTTGTTCGCAAACAAGATACGCAGGCTCGCCTGCGAAACATCAAATCTGTGGCCACCTCGAGCCGTACTCGTGTAGGGGTTCGTGGCGACCTATGAGCCTTGACACCCGAGTGTATTGCATACTGTGGCATGGCTGAAACCTCCACGCTCCGGCTTTCCGAACTTCAGAAGAACGCCGTCTCCAAGAGGAGCATCGGCGGTCGGGATGTCCTGATCTACCGCGAGGGAGACGACGTGTACGCGGTCTCGGGTCGTTGCACGCACCTGAATGTAGCGCTGCCCGCACAGGCGCAAGGCGGGGTCGTCACCTGCCCGTTTCACGGCGCGCAATTCGACCTGCGCGGCGGTCACTGCCTGCGCGGTGCGCTGAGCCGTGACTGGCAACGCGCCACGCCGCTCGGCTTCGGCTCGTTGGCGGCGGCGCTGATCCCGAAGAAGACCTCGCCCGACCTCGAGCGGTTCGCGGTGCAGGTCATGGGCGACGAGGTTCAGATCACGGTTTGAGGGTGTGCCGCCTGCAACTGAACGCCCAGTTCCTCCCGTCCAACTCGAGCCGCCGTCTTCTACATTTTTTACATCGGCAAGTTGACCGCACCTGGCCATCCTGTCACATCGCAGCGTCACCCGGATTCTCGAGCCGCCAGCGATGGAAGCGAACCCCTGCCACGTCAACGTCGCCGTCTCTGTGAAACCCGAGTTTTGAAAGCGCACGGGCGCGCGTCCGCGATTCCGGGAGGGCGATCACGAGGCTGCGAAACTGAAACGTCTCGAAGCCCTGACGCAGCAAGGCTTTGACGAGCGGGATGCCCAGACCCCAGTGTTTCGGGTGCAACACCAGTCCCAGGTCGGCGTCGTCCCCGTCGGGTTGAAAGCCGCCCCAGCCGACGAACTCACCGTCGTGCAGGAAGGCTTGCGGTCCGTAACCGTGGTCTTGCCACAAGCGATCCAGGCCGCGCAGCCTGAGGGTGTGAAATCCTCGGTCGCCAACGGCATGTGGCGCTTCACGAGCGGGTGGTTTAACAACTCGAGCCAGTCCGAAACGGGAATCTGGCTCATCGGTATGAATTCCAAGGTCATGGTTTCTCCTCCCAACAAATTCAATAAACGAATGACTCGAGCCGAGTGTTTGCTTCGCTTTTCAAATTCGCTCTCAAGCATGGGGGGCTGAATCGTCTCAGCCCGTGAACGACACCCAAAATTGCCCACCAAGTTCTACCCGCCCGACGCGAGCGGCCGTTTTCCGCATCGGCAGGTTGACCGCGCCGATGGTTCCGTACAAGCAATCCTTGCCCGCATCCTCCAAGATCGCCGCGAGCTGACGCTGCACGACCGTTGCCATTCCCAGGCCGTGCAGCGTCACCTTGATCATGTACCAGCCGCGCAAACCAAACGCCTGATCCCGCGAGGCAATCGTCACGCCCGCCCACGCGTCAGCCACGAAAATCTCGAATACGCAATCGTGCTTCAGGTACTCTCGCATGTCCTCCAATGATTCGAGGCGAGCCACATCCGGCAACCACGGGCGCTCTCTGTAAATCTCTTGCAAGGCTGCTGCGCAGCGCGGGTAAAACTCGAGGTTCTGCGCGGGACGAAGTTCCACATGATTGAAGTTCTCTGGCAATGGGCGCACGTTGATCTTCGCCAGCAAGCCCGCCACGAGGCGCTGGTCAGCCTCGCAGCCTGGAAACTGATACGTCAGATGTGACGCCTGATACGTCCGCCAGCGCGCCGGTTTGAAGATCGCAAATTCCTCTGCTAGCACGCGGCTGAACTCGTCACACTCAACGTCTGAACCGATCGGCCGACTACCCCGCGCCAGTTCGACGAACGGTCGCGTGACATCGCCGCCCAGGAAGCGAATCCCGGCGATGCAGCGCCGACCCTCTATCTCGAGCAGGCGATGCGCGTAGTGTTCCGCCCCGACCCCCAGCGCGGCTCGAGGACCACCGCTGAAACCCTGGGCGAATGAAGCAGAAAAATAGTCTTCGGCGTCGCGCTTCAGATCGTCGAAAAGCTGAACCCTTAACGCCTCCCGCCCGTACCACTCGAGCGGCTGTGGATGCGCTTGTTCCAGGGCGTACTCGAGGAATTCGGCGGTCAGAGGAGCTTGATTCAAAGTTGCCTCACGTTCGTTTCCTGATAGCTATTTTCCCTCGAGACCGTTGTTCTCGGCATACTCGTGCCGCTCACGTGATCCACCAGTCCTCGCCGTACATCACTGCACCGAGTTTCTGCGCTACGCGTTGCGACGCAGCGTTGTCCCAGGAGGTGCTGTACAGCGGCAGCAAGCCTCGAGACTGGATCGCCGCCGCCCAGACGGCGACCGCCGCCCCCGCGTGTCCCAGCCCTCGAGCGGATTCGGTGGTCTCCACGCCTGCTTCCGCCGCCGCATCCGTCAGCCGGGCGCAGTAGCAAATCGAGACCGCGTGATCGTTCACGACGCTCGCCGCGAGCGGTCCAGTGCTGAAACTGTTTCGTGAGGTCAGCTTCCACGGAAAATACCGCTCGAGGACCTGCGCGTTTTCTTCGGTCACAATGATTGCCGCTCGAGGTTGTCTGGAGGTTTCTGGCAGCCGGTACGCCGGGCCACGCTCCTCTCCCGCGATGCTCGAGTGCCGTTCCAACACGGCACGAATCGCCCCCGCCTGCCGGGGTTCAGCCCTGAGATTTGACGGTGTCGGTTCAGCCCGACACAACCCGTCCAACTCGAGCGTCACATCTTCTGGCAGGTCGTGATGGAAACGCCAGAGGTTGCCTTCTGCGCTCCGACCCATGAAGAAACGCGGCGCGGGGTCCAGCTCCGATTCCGTGTACCCAGGCTCATGGATGAAACGCAACCGTCCTTCACTACCGCAGACGTACAGCGTGGAAAGCTGCACCTCGAGCCAGTCCAAGTTTGAACGCTCTTTCATTCGACCTCAAATCCTGAGCTGCGTGTCGTGCAGCGCCGCGTAGCGCCCCCCGAGTCGCAGTAGTTCCTCGTGCGTGCCCTGTTCAGCGATGCCCGATTCGGTCAGCACGACGATCCGGTGCGCGTTCCTGACCGTGGAAAGCCGGTGCGCGATCACCAGCGTCGTGCGGTTGTCGCTCAGCCGCTCGAGCGAACGCTGTATCTCCAGTTCGCTCCGGCTGTCCAGGGCGCTCGTCGCCTCATCGAAGATGATGATCGGCGGGTCTTTCAGGAAGACTCTGGCAATGCTGAGGCGCTGCTTCTGACCGCCGGAGAGTTTGATGCCGTGCTGACCGATGTCGGTCTGGTAGCCGTTCGGCAGGGCGGTGATGAACTCGTGGGCGTTCGCATTTCTCGCCGCCGCGATGATCTCTTCGTCGGTCGCGTCCCGGCGACCGTAGCGAATGTTCTCGGCGACGGTACCGGCGAACAGGTACACGTCTTGCTGTACGATGCCGATATTCCCGCGCAGTGACTCGAGGCTGATCGTTCTGAGATCGTGACCGTCCAACTGGATCGTGCCGCGATCCACCTCGTAAAAACGTGGGATGAGCGAACACAGCGTCGTCTTACCGACGCCGGACGCACCGACAATCGCAAGGTACTCGCCCGCTTTGATGCTCAGCGAAACGTCGTGGAGGACCTCAGGGTTCCCAGCGCGATATTTGAAGCTGACGTGCTGGAATTCAAGCTGCCCTCGAGCGCGAGGGATGCGAGTGGCATCCGATGCGTTCGTGATCGTAGGCTGAATCTCGAGCATGTCCATGACGCGTTGAAAGCCAGTAATCCCCTCCTGGTAGAGTCGCGCCAAGTTGACAAATCGGTTGATCGGATCGGTCAGAATGCCGATGTACAAGACATACGTTAGTAGGTCAGCCAACTCGAGCGACCTGTCCACGATCTTCGCCCCTCCGACCACGACGACGATCACGGTCATCAGTTGTGTGAACGCGGTCATACCGCCAGAGAACCACGCCTCGCTCCGGTAGCCGTCACCTCGAGACTCCAAGAAGCGCCGGTTGGCGCGAGCGAATTTCTGAATCTCCGCCCCTTCGCCCGTGAACGATTTGACGACGCGAATTCCTGCCAGGCTGTCCTCCACTTGCGCGTTGATATCCCCGACTCGAGCCTTGCTGTTCAGGTTCGCGGCGTTCATGCGGCGGTTGAAGTACAGCGCGTACGCCGCCATGACCGGCAGGAACAGGAACACGATCAGCGTCAATCCAAGGTTGATGTTCAGCAGGATAAAAAAGGTTCCGAAGAACTTCAGCACGGCGATCAGTAGATCCTCCGGTCCGTGGTGGTACAACTCCGAGATGTCGAACGAATCGTTGGTGATCCGCGTCATCAGTTGCCCGGTTTGGCGGTCATCGTAAAAGCTGTGCGGCAACGTCTGATAATGCGCGAACAGATCTCGGCGCAGGTCGCCTTCCATGCTTGCGCCCATGCCATGACCCCGGTAATCCACGAAGATGTTGCAGGCGGTGTGAACCGCAACCAGCGCCAGCATCAACCCGCCGACCCCGTAAATCTGCCCTAGGGCGTTCACGGCGTTTCCCTCGAGCAGACGCTTCGTGATGAACTGCACGCACAGCGGAAATGCCAGCGTGATCCCGGCGATCACCAGGGCGCACGCCAGGTCTGCGACGAGCAAGCCCGTGTAAGGTTTGTAATACGAAAAGAATTTTTTGACCCGTGAGTTCACGAATACCTTTCAGATGCGGCTAGCCTCTTCGGTGTTTTGCGGGTCACGTATGTAAAAATCTTGGACCAGTAAAGATTCGCGCGTAACGGCTCCGATTCAATATAAAGTGAACTCTAGAGGTCCAAGTTTTTACTCGAGGATACTCAGTCGTGCAGCAATTGCCGAATCGCGCCGAAGTGATAGGCGCTGTGCGCCAGAACCGCCATCGCTTCCGCGAACCGAATATCGCCATCTGGGACCTCGCGCAAATCAACCATCAACGCCTCGTAATCGCGCTTCAGGGCAACCTGCAAGTTCTGCCACTCGAGATCGCTGACCCCGTGCGTGCCCCAACTGGCGTCCCAGTCGGTCTTGTCGGTTGCGCCATTCATGTAGCCGTGGAGCGCCGCGACGTACACCCGTAGGTGCTCCACGTGCGCGGCAATGCTGCGCCGCGACCCGGATTCGCTCGAGGCGGTCTCAGCGCTGATCTCATTGAGGGTCGTGAACAGCCCGCCCTTGGGACGGTCCAGGTAAATGCCGCGCGGGTTCTCAAAGGTTTCGGATAGCAATTCGAGCAGGTTGGATTTCACGGTTTCAGTAGGTTCAGACATGGTTGTGACCTCGTTTTTGAAATGGTGTAGTTAGGGGCGTTCCCGCGTCGCCTTTACGGTTCTTGCGCTTCGAGGGTGCGGGTCAGATGTTGCTCGAGCAGCTTTTTCGGCGCGGCGATGCGCCACGCGTCCCGTAGCAACTCGTGCAACTCCTCGAGCTTGACACTCACCAGGTGAATCACGAACATGTCGGTGTTGGCGTAATGCTCCGGGATGGAAAAAGTTTCCGGCTCGAGTTGCGGCAGAGCGGTTCGCGCCTCCAGCGTTGCCCTGATCGCCAGACTCACCCCGTCCTCGCGCAGCCGCGCCATGAGCTTGCCGCTCACCTTCACGGCGGGCGTGTTGTACGACGTGGATTCCAAGGTGTCGGGCAGCGTCACGGCGAAGCGTCTGACATCTTCAAAGCTCGGCACGGTTTACCTCGAGTCCAGGTAGCGAATGAGGTCCAACTGCGGTGGCTTGAAGCCCGCGATGCGACCCAGCATCGCAAGTTGGGCCGTGTGTCGCGTTTCGTGCTGTGCGACGTGCCACAGCAGCTCTTCAACGGTGAAATGTTCATTCCCTTTCGCACGAGGAACCGTCACCCGGCGCTCGAGTTCTTCAGGCGTCAAGCGCTCGAGGTACGCCAGCGTGCTTTGTTCCACCGCCCGCCAGTACGCGATCAGCACCTCGAGTCGCATCTGTGCGAAGAACGGTCCGTCCTTTGCGCCCTCGACACCCGGCGTGATTTCCCAGATGGGCTGATCGCGCAGGATGTCCTCGTGCAGCCACGAATCCTCGACGGCAGCGATGTGCAACACGAGGTCTTTGACGCAGTGGAAGCGCTCACCCGGCAGCACGGACGTGGACAGCACCTCGTCCGGCAAGGACTCGAGAAAGGTCCACAGGTCGCGTCTGGCTCGAGTCAGGTAGCTGTAATAGGTTTGGATGTTCATGGGTTCTCCTGGTTTACTAGACTGGTGACGGACGCACGGATGACGCCTGAGTAGTACCTATAACCTCGGAGCTTCGTCACGAGTACGTGGACGGCGTGTTACATGCGATGGCGGTTGATAAGAAACAGAACCATCGAGTCGTGCGAGGGCTGGTTCGTCTGCTGGATGTTCCTGCCGAAACGCAAGGTTGCGATGTGTTCTTCACCGTCGTGAAAATGCGCATCCCTAACGGAAAGTATCGTTACCCTGATGTCGTCGTGACGTGTGAGGAAGATGCGGACGAATATCTGATTCAAACACCCTGCGCTGTTTTCGAGGTGCTTGCCGAGAGCACTGAAGAGGTGGACACGACCGAGATAAGCACGACTGGAAAGCTCAAAAAGTACCTGAAGATTCCGAGCGTCCAGCGGTACGTGTTTCGACTTGCCGTGTTTGGGAACCAGGTTGCAGCTCGAGAATATTTACGCGGGCATCCTGAACCCAAAAACTTGAGTCTCACATGGTTTTCCGTCCAATCACCATGCCCAACCCGAGGCTGCGCCCGCCGTCACCTCGAGCCAGTTTGATCCAACTCTCGTGTTCCCTGTTAATCCGATCCGCGTTGTCCAGCCACCACCGATAGCCATCCGCAAAGTATTCAGCTTTTATGACCTCGAGGCCGTGATGCTGAAACAGCGCCACGTTTTGTTGCAGCGTGTCGAATTGAAACGTCGGGTCAACCACGTCCAGATTCATCGCCTCGCCGATTCCGAAACACGATCCTGGCCGCAGCACGCGCCGAACCTGTTCCAACGCGATCGGGCGATCCGCGCCGATCATCTCCAAGGTCCCAAAGGCGATCACGGCATCAAAAGAGTTTCTCGGGAAGGGGAGGGCTTGCACCTCGAGCTTGAGCGGAATCACCCGGTCCCAGACGCCCTCGCGCTCCGCCCTGGCTTGAATTTCCTCGCCGCCGTGCCAGGGTTCCAGCGTGACGACGGTGCAATTCCAGTGCTTCGCCAGTACACACGCGACCTGACCGCTGCCGCCGCCGAGTTCCAGCACACGGGTTCCAGCTTTGATCCCGACCGCTTCCACGATTGGGAGCGCCATCTCGAGCGTGCCAGGGTTGTGAATGGCGTACTCGGTGAAGGTCATGAATGGGTTCGTCATACGGTTGGCGCTTTCGGAACAAAAACTTGCTTGTTTGCAACCATTTGATGCGCGTCTTGCTCTAAGGTTAGGGATTCAATCTCACCGCGCTCAGTCCTATTGAAGCGAACCCTGGTGTTGAGGGCCACCAGTGAAAACTCGAGTTCAGTCGTGGGGAACATCAGCAGCGGCATCTGCCCGCCATGCCTCAGGAACAATCCATCATCGCGGCTCGAGACTTCAAAATGAATGCCGGTCTCGGATTCGTAACGTCCCAAGTACGCGTTCAGATTCTCGAGTTTCAAAGCTGGTTTTTTTGGGGGCTGCGAATCGGGCCAGCCGTACTCTCGCCCGATGGCGCGCATCAACTCATCCATCAACTCCCAGCCTTCGTTCGAGTTGACCATGATGATTGCTCCCGCGCCGAGGTTTTTGTATAAGCGCATCGTCGCTACGAATCCCTCGTCCCAGCCACCGTGCGAGAAGGTGCAGCCATCGCCCTGACCGGCGCAGAAGAATCCTAATCCGATAAAATCGTTTGAATCTCGCCCCTCGAGTTGCGGCGAGAGCATGGTTTCAATCATCGTTTTTTCCAGCAGCCTTGCCGGTTGGCGGTCGTGCAGAACGGTTAAAAGCTCAACACCGATTTGTGCCAAGTCCCCGGCTGTCGTCCACAACCCGGCCGCCGCCATCTCTGGGTACGTGTGATACTTTCCGCGCAATGGCACGCCCTTCGAGGGGTGCGCGGTCGCCGCTCGAGCCTCCCAGGGTTTCGGCAAGGGCTGCGCGAAGGTACTGTCGGTCAGCCCCAGCGGGTCTAGCACAACTTCCTGCATGATGTCCGGGAACGGTTTGCCGAGGACCTCCTCGAGCAGTAGTTGCACGACGAGCGTACCGCCTCCCGAGTACCTGGCTTGAAGACCCGGCAGGATGTTGACTTCGACCTTGGCGGTGTTGGCGGGAGCTTCCCCATTCAGAATTTGCGTCAGGCTGGGGATTGGTTCCGAGGTTTGATAACCAGGGAAACCATGTACGGTCAACCCAGCGGTGTGACTCAGCAAGTGGCGCAGCGTGACTCGAGGTTGCCAACCATGACGCGCTGGAACCTGCCACGACTTCAGATACGAATTCACGTCCTCATCCAAACCCAGCACGCCTCGCTGTACTAGCTTCATCGCTGCCAACGCTGTGACAGGTTTGCTGATCGAACCCGCCTGGAATACTGTGCTGGCGTTGATTTCACGCTTCATCCCGGATTCGGCGACCCCGAACCCTTGAGTCCAATCCAGCTCAAAATCATTGATAACAGCAATACTGATGCCCGGCGTGTGATAGAACGCCATGCGCGTTTCCAGAGTCTGCGCCTCACCGAGTTCTTCTGTGAAATGAGATCCGGCTCGGAGGTCTTGAATGATCCGTTGGAGGCGGTCGTCAACGATCATGGTCAATCCCCCAAGTGATCGGAAACCTCTGGAAATCTGCGACATTGACCTGAAGTGGAGTAACCAGTAAGTCTCGCGCCTGATGAATCATGCGTTCCTCTCCGCGTCCGCCAGAAATTCTCTCAGGTCGTATCGCTCATCGGTCAAGTCCATGCGCCTCAATTCTGCGTTCACGTGCTTCATCACCGCCCGCTCGAGGGCTTCAGGGTATTCGCCACACTGAGCGGCGGTGGCGGTTCGTCCAACCTCGCGCATGAACGCGGCAAGCTGCATGTGAGCGGCGACAATTGCCGCTTGTGACAACTCTGACAGACTCACGATTCGCTCCAACCGTTCGCGCTCATGCGGTAGCAGTAATTCGTTCAAGCGCCAATCGCCTACGTCTCGAGTCCGGCCGCGTCCGAGCGAACAGACCAGGACAGTTTGATGCGCCAAGCTGTGCAGGCGTTGCGCGGTGGACAGCAACTCACCGCGTTCAATGGCGGGCAGGGTCGCCCATAAACTCCAGAAGTAAACAATTTCCACGTGCAGCGCTCGCCGAATCTCCTCCGGGGGTGGGGCGATGGCAGGCATGTGTTGCACGGTCCGGTCGCGGTCGAACAACACCTGAGCGCGACCCTGAGTGATCTCAAGGTTTGCCGCGTCGCCCAGCCAGGTTTGCAGGGCAACGAGTTGGTCGTGCTCGTTCAGCAGTAACGTACCGATCATCGCGCCGCCGAACAGTTCGTGGTGTTTCAAAACCTGCCAAAAACCCTTCAGCGTCGTTTCGTACTCGGCGCGAAACGCAGCCAGGTCTTCCGAGGAGAGTGCGATGTGTAGGTCAATGTCCGAATGGCGATCACCCTGACCGCGCCCCAAGCTCCCCTCGAGCCACACGGCGCGAACTCGAGCATCTTGTTTTAGGTGAGATGTGAGGCGGTCGGCGAGTGCGTATTGAGGTTTGGTCTCAGGTTGAACGTCTGTCGTCATGGATCACCGCCTCGATGATCGCGGCCGTTTGGCTCGCCTCGGCCGCGTTGGTTTGTACGATGCCCGCGTGAGTGATGAGCGCCTTCCACAGGGCCCAAGCGCGCCCTCGAGTCCAGGTCGCCGCGTCCAGCGGCAAGGCATCGCGGAACGCCGTGCGGCTGTCTGAGTTGAACAGGGTCCAGGCGATAGCCAGGTCGCACGCGGGGTCGCCCACGGCGGTGCAGCCAAAGTCAATCACGGCCCTCAGTTCACCGTCGCTGACCAGCAGATTCCCCACGGCGACATCACCGTGAATCCAGACGGGCGATTCCTGCCAATCCGTCTCGAGGGCTGCCTGCCACACGTTTTGCGCCCCGGTCACGTCAACCCGGCCGACCAGCAGCTCGAGTGACCGTTGTACCTGACGGTCGTAATGCTGGATGGGTGCGCCACGAAATCCGTTGTGCGAACCGGGCGGCGGGCCGTCGGTCGCGTCAAGGCGTTGCAGTGCCACGAGAAACTCTGCGAGTTGCACGGCGAAGCGCCTCGCGTCGGAGATGCCTTCTGCCCGCGCGGGTTCGCCCGGCATCCAGCGGCGCACCGACCACGGCCACGGGTAATCGTTTCCCGGCTCGCCGAGCGCCAACGGCACGGGAATCGGCAATGGCAATCGCGGCGCGAGCCACGGCAACCAAGTGTCTTCCACCGTGACTTGCCCCGCGTACCCGGCATCGCTCGGCAGGCGCACACTCATATCATCCCCGAGGCGAAACGTGCGGTTGTCCCAGCCTCCGGGCAGGACGGGGGCGATGGGTAGCTCAGCCCAAGCTGGGAACTGGTTCTGAATCAATCCTCGCACGACCTCCACGCTGATCTCCGGGCGACTCATCGCGTCCCCTCGAGCCGTTTCTCAAACGTCACCCAGTCCGGCTCGAGTTCAAATCCCAGCCGCTCAAGAATGCGGATCTGCGCGGTGTTGGTTTTCGCGCCACCGTCGTTGACTTCGTTATAGCCCCGTGCCTTCGCCCACGCGACCGCTCGAGCCGCGAGCGCCAGCCCAATCCCTTGATGACGACCATTTCGCTGGACGGCGCTCGAGTCGAAGTGAACGATGGAGCGTTCAGGCTTTCCGTCCAAGCTGGCGAATCCGACGCAAGTCACTCCCTGCAACGCGACCCAGAACGCCTCGAGCAACGTGCGATCCCTAAAATTCATCTGCGTCGTGACGACCGGTTCGTACCCTGGTAGGTCGGCGTTACCCTCGCGCTGAATCGCCTCGAGTTGCGCGTCCCCACCCGGCGCGCGCCATTCGCGGCGCGGCACAATCCGAACGCCGCGCCGCGCCAATTCCGCTTCCAGATGGCTGAAGCGTTCCGGCTGGTACGACTCCAACTCGAGGTTAGCACCGAAGGACCGAAACACCTCGCGGAACCCGTGCCGGAGATAGTGTGCCCCCTCGAGGAAGTCGGCTCTGACCGTGGCAAGCAGTCGCTTCGCTTTGAGCGTGTCACGCTCGAGGTCAGTCAGAAGTTGCCTGGCGACTGACTCAGCGTCTGCGTGAATGGCAATCCGATACGCATCCACCGCTCCCCACCACCAGCGCTCGGACGTGCCAAGGACCGCCCCCGCTTGGACCGCCACGCGTCGCGCACCGCTCGAGTCGGATGCCGCCAACTGAGCTGCTGTGGTGTGAAAGTGCGGTTCGTTGTCAGCGTTGTGTAACCGCGCAATCGCTTCGTAGTCTTCAGGGTTGGGGGCGCGAATCTCGAGCGGTTCAAGCCTCTCGAGGTTCAAAGGATGTTCTCCATTTCCTCGCCCAATTTCTCTGTTTGCAACGCCCTGGCTCTGGCTTTGATCGTACTCAGCGCCATCTGCCAGTCTTTCTTAATCCCAAACGTCGTGAAGGTTCGGCACAAGCCTTGAATGTCGCGCTCCAAAATGGCGCTGGCGGTCGGTTGCTTGATGCTCACCACCTGCGGGAAGTCAATCACGACGCATTCGCCGCGCCACCAGAGCAGGTTGAAGGTGCTGTAATCGCCGTGAATCCGTCCGGTCGCCAGAATCCTGGCGTACTGTTCTAAAGATTGGGCGAAGGCAGTCTCGGCTTCGGGTTTGCTGAGCCGGGCATCGGCCACCCTAGGCGCGACATCCTCGTCGTCTCCGATGTACTCCATCAGGATGACGTTGCCCTCGTGCGCCAGGGGTTGCGGCACGCGCACGCCCGCCGCGCGTAAGGCGGAGAGCTGTTGGAATTCTTCCTGCACCCAGAGAAAGTTCTGCGCGGAGATACCGGTTTCAGATCGCTGATCAATCGCTTTTTTCAGGCGTTTATCGTCTATGTTGCGCCCCTCGCGGTACAGCGCATCGTCCTTGAAGCCGCGCACGCGACTGTCCACGTAAATCTTGGCGGCCACCAGTCCATCGTTGCCCTGGCAGATGTAAACCGTGGCTTCCTTGCCGCTTTTGAGTTGCCACAGCACGTCCTCGATCAATCCTCGAGTGTGCAACTCTTGCAGGCCGGGATCAATGAACTTGCGGTCCTCGTTGCGGAAATCAATGTCGTTCTCGGCGTAAAGCTGTGACACGGTGCGGCGGCGGGCGGGTTTGCCCTTGCCGAGCTTGCGGCTGCGGTCAATGAACTGCTGCGAGGCGTCCAGCGCGTCCATCGCCATCCACCACGGCGCGTTTGGATCAACCGTCAGGGCAATGTCGTCCACCGTCGGCGCGTCGTCCTGATGGGCGTTTGCTGCGTCTGGCTTAGCGACACGGGTCAGCTCGAAGCTCGAGGAGGTCGGCGCGTCGTGGTCGGACAACGCCTCCAGAGCCGGATGGCGCGGCATCTAGTGCGCCTCCGAGCTGGGGCTAGGGGTTGAAACAGGGGGTGAGACCGAAACAGCGGTGCGTTTGTACAACACGTTGGAACCTCGTCAGTGAATCAGGAGCGGAGACCTCGAGCGGGTTTCTGAAGACAGTGATTGGGTTTTTCATGTGTTACGCACCTCCTTTCGGGACTGCTGGGATGGTAGCACAGGTTTTGATTCTGCGGCTTAAATGAAATGGCGTAGCGTGCTGAGCGTCCTCGAGCCGAGCCTTCAGATTGACAGGCGGTCGGCTTCACCGGTCTCAGGTTCCTTTTTTAGAGGGGTGATCTCGTCGCTTGGTTTCGCGGGATCACGGCGATTGCTCGCGTCGGACACGGTTTTTGCGGCGGCGAACGGCGGTTCGCCCGGCGCACCCCGTCAACGACGACCCACGCCCTCGAGACGTACCACCGCCAACGTATTCGATTGATATGGCGTGCCTGACCCGTGGCTCGAGACAACCCAACGTCGTTGACACTTCGAGCCAAGCCTCGAAAAGCGACTTACTGGCGTTGAGAACGATTGACCGGCGGGTAAACTTATCCATGCTCGAGTCCACCACACCGCAGAGTCGCATTCCGCTGGGCGGCTCGAGCGGTGTGGCCACCAGAGCGCACGGTTTGCGGTCGTACCTGAGCGACCTGCACGCGGCTTTGGAATTGGGACTGGAGCGATCACTGACGCCAGTTCGCTTGCTGGTCTTGACGCAGGAGGATTGGACGAGTGCGGCCCCGTATCCCTACGGGTTCACGTTTTTTCGGCGTTTGCGTGACGGCAGTGGCGTGATTTTCGCGCCCGCGAATTACCCTGGAAATCTGCTGTGGGTGTTTCGGGCGGTCGTGATGAAATCGCAGCTCAGCGCGCCGGGGAGCGTTGAAGAATTCCTGGATTACACGCTCGGGCATGAGCTGGGACACGCGGCGGCCGACCAGAGCGGCATTCGCACGCGGGTGCGCTGGCTGGACGAGTTTCTGGCGACCTACCTGTACCTGTGCGCCCTGAAATCGGCTCGTCCAGAGGCGCTGCAAAAAATTTTGCGCTGGGGCGAGATCTTCGCCTCGAGCAACCTGGATTGCGCCCTGGCGGACCCGGCGCTGACGAAGCCGGGCGGCTCGAGGGGCCGTGTGACGCGACGGCGCAACGAGCGCGCAGGGGATGTCCGGCTGGAACGCACCGACCTTGGAGCCTTCGAGTACCCGCTGGTGCGCCTGCCGCTAGCCAACCAAGCCTGGTATCAGGCGCGGTTCACGCTGTACGCGGCTGAGCTGATGGAGCGGCGCGGCTGGGATTTCGCAAACGACGCGATCGCGGCGCTATCTCAGGTCTCTGGGCGTGGCGGTGTCTCGAGGGTGCTGGTGCGGTTGGAGCCTGGGTTTCGGGAGTGGTTCCGGTCGTTCGGCGATGCCTGAACCGAGTTTAGTAAAATCTGTGTTCGGGCCTTGAAAATAGAGGGTTCCCAGATAATCCTCGAGAGCATTTACCACAGGAATACTCTGTCAGTAGGCTGACCTTTTGAACCTTACTGTCTTGAAAACTGATGGCTTGCGCTCTGTTCACGAAACGCGCCATACTGGGTGGCACACCACTCAATTCACGTCACCCAATGAACCCTCCAGAGGAGCCTCCCCCGACCATGAATCCAGTCTCGTTCATCACCGCTAATTTCGTTGCCAGAGAACTGAACTATCGCATGACCGACGGCTGGATGCAGGGCGACACCGCCACCCAGCAGCACTTCCAGCCGCTAGCCACCTTCGCACCGCGCTTCGAGGCGATGCTAAAGGAAATCGCCGCGATGGGCTTCGATCGGCTGGACCTCTGGGGCGCACACCTGCACCCGAACTGGGCAACCGACGAACACCTTCGTCAGGCGAAACAGCTCCTTCAAGCGAACGGCTTACGGGTCTCGAGTCTGGCGGCTTGGTGCGGTTCACTTTCCGACGTGGAGGGCTTTTGTCGGGTGGCGGTCGGGCTGGGAGCTGACCTGATCGCGGGCGGTGCGCCAGTTCTGGCCACGGACCGCCTCGAGACGGTGGCGCTGCTGAAAACTCATGGCCTGCGGCTGGGTTTGGAGAATCACCCGGAGAAAAGCGCGGGGGAAGTCCTCGAGAGGATTGGGGATGGCGCGGATGGCGCTGTCGGTGCGGCCTGCGACACGGGCTGGTGGGCGACGCAGGGCGCGTCGGCTCCCGAGGCGCTCCGGGAGTTGCGCGATCACCTGATGACCGTGCATCTGAAAGATATTCTCGCGGCGGGCGCACACGAGACCTGCCGGTTTGGAACCGGCATCGCGGATATACAGGCTTGCGCTCGCGCGCTCCAAGAGATCGGGTATCAGGGTGTGATCGGGATTGAGCACGAACCGGAAACCCACGACCCGACCGAGGACGTGATCGCCAGCAAGCGACTCTTGGAGACTTGGCTGGGAGGGAAGCGGTGAACCGGGAATCTATGAACCCAGAATCTATGAACGTCGCTATCGTCGGTTGCGGCAATATCGCCGGACCGTACAGCAAAGATATGAAGCGCTACCCTGAGTTGAAGCTGATCGGCTTCAGCGACCTCGAGCCAGCTCGAGCGGCTGCCTTCGCCTCGCAGCACGGTGGCACGGCCTATCAGTCCTTGGAAGCGCTGCTGGCAGATCCGGTGGTCGAGGTCGTCGTCAATCTGACGATCTTCGAGGCGCATTACGCGGTCGTCAAACAGGCGCTCCTGGCGGGCAAGCACGTCTACTCGGAGAAGCCGCTGGCGCTGAAGTACGCCGAGGCGAAAGAGCTGGTGGAACTGGCTGCCGCTCGAGGCTTGCGGCTCGCGTGCGCCCCGATCACGTTTTTGGGGGAAGCCCAGCAGAGCGCGATGGCGCGGATCAGGGATGGCTTGATCGGAGATGTGCGCGTTGTCTACGCCGAGGTCAATCACGGACGAATCGAGAGTTGGCATCCGAACCCCGCGCCGTTCTACGCGGTCGGACCGATGCTGGACGTGGGCGTGTACCCGTTGGCGCTCACCACGGCATTGTTCGGACCCGTGCAGCGCCTGACGACCTTCGCCCGAACCTTGAAGCCTGAACGCACCACCAAGGCGGGCGAGAGCTTCACCGTCACCGCCCCAGATTTCTACGTCGTTCATTTGGAATTTCCGGGCGGCCTGTTGATGCGGCTGACGGCAAATTTCTACGTCTCCGGGAGCACGCGGCAGGGAGAGGGCCTCGAGTTTCACGGTGATCTCGGGTCTCTGCATTTGGATTCGTGGTTCAACGCCGATTCAAAGTTGTCGCACGCCGCGTTCGGTGAGGCGTACCAGCCCGTAGCGCTTCGGCAACCCGCCGAGGTGAGCTTGGATTGGGCGCGCGGACTCCACGATTTTGTGGTCGCCATCCGAGATGGCCGCGCCTCGAGGGTGACCGGCGAGCACGCCGCGCATGTCGTGGAAATCTTGGAGGCGACCGGCGAATCGGCTCGCACCGGGCAATCGGTGAACTTGACCTCGAGTTTCACCCGTCCCGAGCCGATGGACTGGGCGCGATAAGCCAATGATCTTTCAATCCGGGCAGCGTCTCGTGTTGATCGGTGACAGCCTCACCGACGCGGGACGCCGCGATGCGCCACCGTTCGGAGACGGGTACGTTTCAAAACTGGTTCAGGGCTTGCGGGAGCGCCACCCCGATTGCCAGCTCGAGTGTTTCAATCGCGGGGTTGGCGGCAACACCACGCGGGATTTGCTGCGCCGCTGGGACGAGGACGTGATCGGGTTGCGCCCCGATTGGGTCTCGGTCGCCATCGGCATCAACGATGTCTGGCGGCGGGTCACGAATCAGCCCAACGAGGCGGTGTCGTTGGAGGAGTACGAGGCGAATCTGCGAGTCATGCTGCAAAGAACCAGCCATGAGACGGGAGCCGGATTGATCCTGTGCGAACCGTTCCTGCTGGAACCCAATCGGAATGATCGTTTCCGACAGCTCGTGGACGCATACCGGGCGGTCGTTTCAAAACTGGCGCACGAATTCGCGGCTCGGCTCGTTCCCGTGCAAACCGCTTTCGATCACGCCCTCGAGACTTCGAGCTTCACCGATTGGGGCTTACCGGACCGGGTTCACCTCATCTCTGCGGGCAGCGATCTGTTCGCTAGGACGTTTCTAAACGTCGTGGAAAGCTGAGTTGCGTCGCGCCAATTCGCACGTCCATCTCGTAGGGGCGTAGCGTGCTACGCTCGGCCACCTACGCTCGAGACATCCCAAACAATGATGCTCGAGACGAAGCTCAAAGGCATAATGCCCCCTCACCCGCCGTCGTGCCCGAACCCACGTTCGACGCTCGCATGGGCGTGACGACGCTATCGAATGCGGAGAGGCGAAACAGGCTTACGACTCGAGCGGTGCGATGCGGTTACTCGAGGGTGCTAGCAACGCTCGGAACCCCTCGAGCTGGCTTGGGTCTTGCCCGTCCGGTTTCGCGCAGGAACGGCGCTTCGATATGGCGGTACGACAGCGACGCGATCCAGTACGCCATACCCAGCACGAAGGCGCTGATGGCGAACCATTCTGGCAGGCTGGCGATACCGAAGTACTTGTAATCGGGATTGTGCAGCAGGCGCACCAATTCCAAAATCGGGTAGTGCCAGATGTACAAGCCGAAGGAGATGCGGGCGGTGTACCGGGTGAAGGGGTTGTCTAGCAGTTTGTAGGCTGTCACCGAGAACGGTGCGGCGTAGAGGATCAGCGCGACCAAGATGGCGAAGAATGGAAAGGCGTAGGGTTGCCGTCCGAGGCTGAAGCCGAACTCGTCGGCGTGACGCAGGTTCCACAGAACTAGGACTGCGGCGATTCCGGCCAGGGTCAAGGTCAGATCGAAGCGGCGGTGACGGGCGGGCAGGGTCGTGCGACCCAGTTTTAGCAAGCGTTGGCGGTACGCGATCAACCCGGCAGTAATCACCCCGATGGCGTACTGCGCGAACAAGCCAACTGGGTTGTAATTCGGCATCCAGAACTTCGCGCCGCCGATCAACCCATGATCCCAGCCGCGCCCGTCGGAGTCGGGGACGAGGTGCGTCACGATCCAGCCGTGCGCCAGCACCGTCAGCAGAAATGCCGCGCCCCAGTAGGCGAAAGCGAGCGCGGGCGATCCGGGCTGGTCGGCTCGAGCGGTGTCTATTTTGTGATTGCGCGTGGTGACGCTGCGAATCGTGGTCGTGGTCTCTGTGGTGCCGCGTGCGGTCGTGCGCGTCGCGTGTCGAGTTACGGTGCGAATCTGACGCACCCGGACCAAACCCGCCCGGTTCCCTCGAGCCAGATTGACTCGGGCCAGCGCAAACAGACCGATCATCAGCGCGGGCATCAGGGCGTAGCAGACGACCTCGAAGCCGATGCTCCACAAGGGACCATTCAGTTCCACCGGAAAGAACGTGACCCAGTGAAAGGCGGTCGTGAAGCTGAGACCGCTCAGTAAGCGTATCCAAGCGCTGTCGCCAGGCTCTAAGACACGAGCAAGCAGGAAGACGATGACTAGGCTGGCGTAGAAGCCGGGCGCGATTCGCAGGAAGCGTCTAGCGGCGTACCGCTTCAGGTTCGGCGCGTCGGCTCCGTCCAAGTAGCGCCGCCAGAACGGCATGGACAGCAGCATCCCGGACAGCACAAAAAAGGCGCTGACGCCGAAGGCCCCGGTCATCAGATAACTTTGAATCTCCTGAATCCACGGCGCTTGTTTTGGCAGCTCGAGCCGCTGAGCCAAGTGGCTGAACACGACCATCAGGCAGGCGACCGCGCGTATCCCGTCGGCTCCGTTCAACACAGCAGTGAGGTGTGGGACGGCGGTTCGATCCGGCCGTTTCCAGAACGCCAGCCAACGCCACCAGCCGGAGGGTTGCTCGCCCGCGATGCCCAGCCCCCGTCCAAGCTGACCGGCCGCCACGGCGTAGATCAAGAGCGGCGGAACTGTGGCAATTGCCGCACCGAGGACAGCCGCGTCACCACCGCCGTCCCCAATGAACGCGAGTGCTTGTGGCAACAATCGCGTCGTCTCGGAGCGCATCAGAAACAGCGCCACCTCGAGGTGATTCCAGGTCGTGATAAAGGTTAGCAGCCCGACCGTCCACAGCACCGGCATCATCTGCGGCAGGGCAATCCGAGTGAAGATCACAAAGTCGCTCGCGCCGTCCACCCGAGCCGCCTCGAGCACCGTGCGGGGAACGCTGTTGAGGGTGAACTGGCGCACCAGGAAGACGCCGATGGCGCTGACCGCCGCCGGAACCCAGAGCGCCCTGGGTTGGTCAATCCAGTTCAAGAGGCGCATCTCGGTCAGGTACGGAATCGCGTTCGACATTGCCGGAAAGACCAGCGCCCCCATCACTAGAGCAAACAGCGGGCGTTTGAAGCGAAACTTCAAGCTGGCAAACGCGAACCCCGCCAGGGCGCTGGTCGTCATCGCGCCGAGGCTGGCCAGACCAGAGATGTACAAGCTGTTCCAGAGGTTGCGCCAGAAGGCGGGAACCTGATCCAACAGCACCCCGTAATTCGAGGCGGTGTCGCCGCCCAGCGTCAGCCTGTACGAGTCTCCCGCGCCCGTCTGCGTGCCCTGCAACAGCAGCAAGACGACCGGGTAGACGCTGAAGACCGCCGCGAGCGTCACGAGGAGTTTAATCACCACGGTCGTGACTGGCGCAAACAGCACCGGTGACCCATCAGACTCGAGGTTCGCTGGGGTTTCAATCGCCGTGAAGTTGCGCCCGAACGCCCAGTACGCCGCGCCGATCAGCAGCAGCATGACGCCAAAAAAGACCCAGGTCATCGTGCTGGCCAGTCCGAAATTGGTGTACTTGAAGGCCGTGCCGTAGATATATCCCGGCAGGCGGACGGTGCTGAAATCGCTGTAATCGGCGCGCCACAGGTTCGCCTGCAAGCCCTGCACCAAGCTCATGCTGGTCGCCACGAAGATCATTGGGCGGACGATTGGAACGACCACAAAGCGCAACTGCCGCCAGAAGCCCGCGCCGTCCAACTGGGCCGCCTCGAGCAGGCTGCGGGACACGGCGCTTATCGCCATCAGGTACAGCAGCAGGTTCCAGCCGACGCTGCTCCAGACGCGTTGAAAGCCGTCCATCGCGGAGGCGGTTTCCAGGTGGCGCGGCAGAAAATCGGCGTTCAGTGTATCTCGCAGGAAGCCGAACAGATCGCTCACGGGCAGGCTGAGCAGCGAGTACAGCAGTCCGGCGGCGGCCGAGAACGCGACCGGCGAGGCGATGTACGGCAGGAAGTAGACCACCCCGAGCCTGCCAATGGCGCGGCGAAACAGTAGGTGCAACGAAAACGCCAGCGGCAGCGCGATCAGGTGCTGCGCCAAGACGACTGGCAAGCCGTCCATGAGCGTGCGCCCCAGGGCCGCCCAGAACTCGGGATCGGTGAGTACGAGTTCGTAAAGTTTCAAGCCGCGAAACGACAGCTCGCCGGTTCCAGCGACCGGGTCCCAGTTGTGAAACGACAGCACGAACGAGAACACCAGCCCAAAGACACCGAAGGCCGCGAACAGCAGGAAATACGGCGCGACGAACCAGAGACCGCTGAAATCTCTGGCCGCTCGAGGGGGCGCAGTCGTGATCGGGCGGGGCAGGCCACGAATCACGGGTTGGCCTGAACGGGTTGGAGCTTGACCTGAGACGGTTTGAAGGGTGTGCTTTGCATGGGCAACCTCGCTGTTGAAACCGAAGCGGGTGCGGGGGTTGGGAGGGCGGAGACTCTATTCTAAGTCAGGGTCCTAGAGACGCATTGAAAGAGATTTCATGGCTGGCTCGAGTTTGAGCGAGTGAGACTCGAGCCATTCAGTCGTTGGACATCAACTCGAGTTGCAGATCGTCCCGGTGCAAGTCGAAGTTCTGAACGCCGCCGAGCCAGCTCAGCTTGACGCTCGAGCCAGGTTTGGGGCAGGGGATACCTTGCGGGTCGCCCGGCACGAGGTCGAACATATTATCGGGCAAGCCGTCTAGGTCCACGAACACGCCCTTCGCGGGGCGCTTCGCGCTCAAGTGGAGCGTCCCGTCGCGCCACGAGACCTCGAGCTGGGGATCGGCGGGCGGGTACTCTTTGAAGGGTTCGGGAAACAGCGTTTCCCGCGCCACGACTCGAGCGCCGTCCAGCAGCCGCGCCGCGACGACAATCGAAGAATTATCTAACACCGCCCGCCAGGACTCGAGTTCCAGTGTGGCGTTCGGTGGCAGATGCAGATCGCGGACCGCTCGAGCCAGCTCAGTCCCGTCCAAACTGATGACGCGTAGCTCGAGGCTCAGGTTGTGAGCGGTCAGGCTCAGATTGGATGCCCACAGCGCGCCGTCCGGCCAGAGGTTGATCGTGACCGGTTCGAGGGCCCGCTTGACGCTGTAATAGGCGGGTTTGGCGCGGGCGTGAGAATCAACCAGCGCCCAACTCGTGACCGGCCAGCAATCGTTGAGCTGCCACACCAGCGCCCCGCCGACCGCTCTGGCTCCCGGCGTGTCCCAGCGTCGCCGCCAGATGCGGTACGCGGCGCTCATCGCCTCGGACTGCACGAGTTGCGTGCCGTAGACGTAAGTCTCGAGGTCGGTTGGAATCTGCTGATAGATCGCGCTCAGATACCGCTCGAGTCGCCACGCGCCGCCGTCGGATTTGAAGTGCTGGGTGAAGCCAGGGCTGTTCGGGTAACGCTCTTCGGGAGGCAGCACGGCGTTCAGCGTATCAATGTGTGGCGCGGACGCCAGTCCGAACTCGCTGACGAAACGCCCCTCGAGCCGCCGGTAATCGCGGTACGGTCGCGCGTCGCGGCCCCAGACCTCCCAGGTGTGACGGTCGCCCTGAGTGGGGTCGTCGGGATTGGCTCCAAGGTACGGACTGCCGGGCTGGTAGTACGTGTCCGGGGTGAGCTGCTGACAGAGTTCCGGCAGCAATCGCTCGTAAATAACTCGAGCGGGCATCTCAGGGTTGGCTTCCGGTGACAGACCCGGCTTGTACGCGCCCGTACCGTGGCCAAGCTGGTAATCCTCGTTGTTGCCGGTCCAAATCACGAGGCTCGGGTGGTGACGCAGGCGTTTCAGGTTGTCGGTCGCCTCCAAGCGCAGACTCTCTAAGAATTCTGGCGAGGCGGGGTAGAGGCCACAGGCGAACATGAAATCCTGCCAGACCAGGATGCCCGCTTCGTCACAGAAGTCGTAAAAGGCGTCATCCTCGTAAATCCCACCGCCCCAGACGCGCAACATTTGCAAGTTGGCAGTTTTCGCCTGCCCGATGCGTTCCCGGTAGCGTTCTCGGCTCACCCTGGGGAGGAACGAATCGTCGGGAATCCAATTCGCCCCGCCGATGAACATCTCCACACCGTTTACCTTGAAATAAAAGCTCGAGCCGCTTTCACCTTGCATCGGTTCCTGGACGACCCAGACGCGGCGCAACCCCAGCCGCTGCCGCCTCGAGTCCAAGACGGTCCCGTCGCGCCGCTCGAGTGACAGTTCCACCGTGTACAGCGGTTGCGCACCGTAGCGATGTGGAAACCACAGGCGCGGCGCGTGTAACTCGAGTCGCAGCTTGACCGAGGCGCTCGCTTTGAGTGTTCGGGTTTCCAGTACCGCACCCTCAGGGTCCAACAATCTAACCCGTAGTTGGGCGTCACCCAGTTCACCCTCGAGTTGCGCCGTAAGCTGAATCTCTGCCCATTGCAGTCCCGAGTCCAACCTGTACGGCAGATGCCAATCCGCGATTCGCGCCGTCCGCGTTTCCAGCCGCACCTCGCGCCAGAGGCCCGTGTCTAGCAACTTCGGACCCCAATCCCAACCGTACTGGTACTGGGCTTTTCTGACCATCAACCGGCTCGAGTCGCCGTTCCAGAGCGCTCGCGGACCGCCGTTCGCGGCCTCCAGCGCCTTGCCGCGCCACCAAGCGCTCTCGAAGAGAATTCGCACCTCGTTGCGACCGGGTTGCAGCGCGTCGGTCACGTCCACGCGATGGCGCAGAAACATGTTGTCGCTCGTCAAAATCTGGGTTCCGTTTAGCCAGACCGTGGCGAAGGTATCCAGGCCATCAAAGCAAAGATGTCGCCTGCCAGCCTCCACGGGCGCGTCGAACTCCAAGCAGTATAGCCAGTCGCTCTCCCCGACCCATTGCAGCTCGAGTTCGTTCACCCCGTAGAACGGGTCTGGAATGAGGCCGTGTTGCAATAAGGTTTGAAACACGCCGCCCGGAACTAGCGCGGATAGCCAATCTGCCGGATCGCTGAACTGTTCCCTGAGATCCCGGTTCGGATCGCGGCGCTTGAGTTGCCAGCCTTCGAAGAGCCGAATCGCAGTCATGAAACCTCGGTTTTACTAAACTGGATGGCTGAGGTTAGCATGGGCAGGATCGGTGTGTCAAACGAGAGCGCCGCCTCGAGGACGGGTCAGCTCGGGATGAGAAGTCTAGGCATTAAAGCGTAAGGCCCGGCTTTTAGCAAACATTTTGAGTATGATGACCCTATGGCTCTGACGCGGCGCAACTCTGGTGTGACCGTTCGTGATGTCGCCTCGCACGCGGGCGTTTCCATCGGCACGGTTTCCAGAGCCTTGAAGAATCAGGCAGGCCTAACCGAGCAGACCCGGCAACAGGTGTTGAGCGCCGCCTCGGAACTGGGCTACGACACCACCAACCTGCGTCCCGCGAAACTCAAACGGGTCGGGTTTCTAACCTCACGTTTGCCTGATTTACCCGTCAATCCTTTTTACTCGCACGTTTTGCACGGTGTCGAAACCGCTTGCGCCAGCCAGCAGATCGTCCTGTCCTACACGGCGCTCAGACCCAGTGATCGGGTCGCGGAAGTCGTGCGTCGTCTCGAGGCGGACGGCTTACTGTGTATCGGGTATTTCGACCCGAAACCTTTGGAGCGAATCATCGGTCTGGGGATTCCAACGGTTCTGGTGGATCACTGGTCAACCAGCCTGCCATCGGTCAACATGGACAATTTCGGCGGTGCTTATCAGGCGGTTCAGCATCTGCTTGCCGCCGGACGGCAACGCATCGCGTTCATCGGTGGACCAAACCATTACTCCGTCCTGCAACGCGCTCGAGGTTTCCGTCAGGCCTTGTTCGATGCGGGTGTCCCCGCCGATCCGGCCCTCGAGGTGATGCGCGATCCGGTGGAATCAAAGCACGGCGCTCAGAGCGCGATGCAGCGCCTGCTGGAACTTTCCAGGCCACCGGATGCCGTGTTTGGCTTCAACGACGAAACGGCGCTGGTCGCCATGAGCCTCTGCTTGGAGCGTGGCATTGGCGTCCCAGAAGAGATCGCCTTCGTGGGTTTCGACGATATCGAATCGGCCACGCACAGCTACCCATCGCTGTCCACCTTGCGGGTGGATAAGGAACTGCTCGGGCAGCGGGGGGTTGAGTTGCTGCTCCGGCGGGATACCATAGAGGAGAACCTCGTCCCCGTGAGACTGGTCGTCCGGGAAAGCTCGAGCGCGGCCGTTTGACTGACCGAAAACTTTTTTATGCCATCCGTGCTTGAAAAAGTTTTCAAAGACCGGGAGCAATTCGTGCACAGATGTCAAATTTGACTGTGTGCATAAATTGTTCTGAGAAACTGTTTGGTACGGCGGTGTAGCTTTATCGCGCGGGTTGCTCGGTGACTGATTTTCCTGCCCCATAACGCTTCTGTCAGTTCGCTTGACAGTCATATTCCGCATGGACTAACATTTAAGAGTCCATTTTTAGTAAACAAGCCGCGCTGTTTTTTGGTCTCGAGATTTCATGCTCGGAATGGACGGCTGGTTTGTTGTCTCGGAGGAGGAATTATGAATAGGGTTCGATTGATTGCAGCGCTCGGGCTAGGCGTCGTCGCGGTGGCCGGTGGCATCGCCAGCACCACGGCCCAGAGTGGACGCACCAAGGTGAACTGGTTCGTCGGCGTCGGCACGGGCGGACAGCCGGAACAGATAGATGCCGAAAAGGCGGCTGTGGCTCGGTACAACAAATCCCAGGAAAAGATAGAACTGGTTTTAGAGATCGTTGACTACAACAATGCCAGGGATAACCTCTCTACCCGAATCGCCGCCGGAAATTCTCCAGATATCGTCGGCCCGGTCGGTAACTCCGGTGCGAACTGGTTCAAGGGTCAATGGGTGGACTTGGACCCTCTGGTCGCCAAGTACAAGCCCGATCTGTCCGGCTTCGAGCCTTCCTTGGTGAAGTACTATAAAGAATCTCAGGAGGGGACCGGACTGCCATACGCGGTCTATCCCAGCTTCATTTACTACAACAAATCGCTCTTCGACGAGGCGAAACTGCCGTACCCGCCGAGCAAAGTGGGCGAGAAATATCAGGGCAAGACCTGGGACTGGAACACGCTTCGCACGCTCGCCATGAGCTTGACTTACGACACCAGGGGACGCACGGCGTCCGAGAGTACGTTCGACAGCAAGAACATCGCCACCTACGGCTTCATCAACCAGTGGACGACCGATTACGTGACCTCGATCGCCGCCCAGTTCAAGCCCACCAACCTCTATCAAAACGGCAAGGCCGTGATTGACCCGACCATGGCGGCCGCCTTGCGGTACTACTACAACGGCATCTGGAAGGATCACTTCATGCCCAATCAGGATGCCATGAACAGCGACCTGTTGGGACGCGGGAACTCGTTTAACTCCGGGAATATCGCGCTGGCGTTCACGCACCTCTGGTACACCTGCTGCCTCGACGGTGGGAAGGACGCTAAAGTCAAGGATTGGGGCGTGGCGGTCGTGCCCAGCTACAATGGCAGGACCACCGCCAAGCTCCACGCCGACACCTTCCGCATCATGAAGGGCAGCAAGAACCAGGACGCGGCCTTCCAAGCGATGACTTGGATCATGAACCAGAAGGACTTGTTCACCGCCTACGGAGCGTTCCCGGCCGATAAACGCTTGCAGGACGACTACATCGCCAATGTCAACAAGAAGTACGCTCCGGTTAAGATCAACTGGAACGTCATCCAGGACATGCTGAAATACACTGATACCCCGAGCCACGAGGCGTACATGCCCAACTTCACCAAGGCCGGTGACATCCAGAACAAGTTCTTGACGAAGATGTTCACGATTCCAAACCTGAACCTGACGAAGGAACTCAACTCGTTGCGCGACGAATTGCAACGCGCCTTCGACGAAAAAAAGTAAGTCAGGGTCCACTCGAGGAAGATTTATTATCTCGGAAACGATGCTCGAGTCCTCCGCGCTGTCTGAGCGCGGAGGCACTTTACCGAATCCTGGGAGCAGATGTGATTGATACCGGAGACCGTTCATGATCGCAACCCAGCCCAGGCGCTCCCGACTCGAGGTTCACGAACGCCGCTGGGGATGGTTTTTTCTCAGCCCGTGGTTAGTTGGGCTGGTGTTGTTCACGGCCTTCCCCATGATGTTCTCCTTGTTCCTGGCGTTCACGGATTACAACTTGGTGGCAGACGAACCGTTGCACTTCGTCGGGTTACGCAACTGGGCGCTGCTGTTCAGCGATCCGCAGATGCAGCGGGCGTTCGGGAACACGCTGCGCTACATCGTGATTGTCGTTCCCTTGCTGATCGCCAGCCCATTCATTCTGGCACTCTTCCTGAACGCTAAGTCGCTCTGGCTAAAGGGATTATTCATCACCCTGTTCTTCTTGCCGCAACTGATTCAACAGGTTGTGGTCGGGATCATCTGGCAGGGCACGCTTTCCAATCACGGTCCGGTCAACACCTTCCTGGCGGGTCTGGGAATCGAAGGTCCGATGTGGCTTTCCAATTCCGCTTGGGTGATGCCCGCGATTGCCGTGATCGGCTTGTGGAGCATCGGGAACACGGTGCTGCAACTCATGGCTGCCTTGAAAGCGGTACCAAAAGAACTCTACGAGGCGGCGCTGATAGATGGAGCCAACGTCTTCGTGACCTTTTTCAGAATCACGATTCCGCTCACCTCGTCGGTGTTGTTCTATCAGATCATCACACTGATTATTGGCGGTTTCCAGTACTTCACGATCAGCTTCCTGCTGTTCAACGGTCAGGGCGGACCGGACGACGCGGGCCTGTTCTTCATGTTGAAACTCTTCAAGGAAGCGATTGTCTACCGCAACATGGGCTTCGCCTCCGCCATGGCCTGGGCGATGCTGATTGTCATCACCCTGATCACCCAGGTGTTGTTCGCCACGTCCCGGCGCTGGGTTTACTACGCGGGAGAGGTGAAATAGTGAGTGCTACGGTCGTGATGAGTCGCAAAGCCAACGCGCAAAGTCGGCAGAACCTGCGCCAGATTCGTGAAATCGTGATATCGGTCGCGTTGACGCTGTTCGTGGGCTGGATGGCGTACGTGTATCTGACCCCGCTCTATCAAGCCATCCTGCAAAGTTTCAGCGGTTCGTCTCGAGCGGCGAATCAACCCAGCTACCCGTCTGACGCGAAAACGTTTGATTACGACGGGCAAACCCTGACGGTGTACAAGGTTCCAGTCGAGGGGCGAATCCGGGAGCTGGCGCTGCTGGATCGCGGCCGAGCGGAGAGCACTTTCGTCAACCCCGCCAACCCGAGCGAGAAGATTCTCTACAAGGGTTCGTACCGCGAACTCGAGCAGGTCTGGTCGTTCGCGCCGCGCTGGGGGAACTACGCCGAGGCCTGGCGCAGGATTGACTTTGGGCACGCGCTCTTGAACACATTTTTGCTGGCGATGATTTCCACAATCGGAATTCTGATCAGTGGCACGATGGTGGCGTACGGTTTCGCTCGGTTCAAGGTTCCAGGAAAAAACGTGCTGCTGACGATTCTGACGATGACGATGATGTTGCCGTCTCAGGTGCTGTTCGTGCCGAGTTATATCCTCTACTATCAGATCGGCTGGATCGGGACGTGGTTGCCGCTGCTGGTTCCCGCTTTTTTCGGGAACGCCACGAGCATTTTCCTGCTGCGCCAGTTCTTCCTGAACGTCCCAAAGGAACTGGACGAGGCGGCTATGATTGACGGCGCGAACCCGATCCAGATTCTCTGGAGCATCATCATTCCACTGTCCAGACCGGCGATTCTGGCGGTCGGGATCATCAACTTCATCATCATCTGGAACGACTTTTTCAACCCGACCTTGTATCTGGCAGGGAAAACCGACCTGATGCCGCTGGCGGTTATCATTCGCAGTTTCAGCTCCTCGTACGGCGGCACCGACCCGCAACTGATCGCGGCCGCCGCGATGCTCGCCTCACTGTTTCCGATCGCGTTGTTCCTGCTGGCGCAACGCCCCTTCGTGCGCGCCGTGATGATGCCCGGACTGGACAAGTAAGTCAGGCCACGCTCGAGTTTGAAAGAACGGTTGTTCACGCCGCCACGGTCGCGGCTGTGAACTGCACGGCTGCTTGCAGCTTTGGACTTGCACCTCGAGTTATGTCGTGACAGGTCACAGGTAACAGATCTCGAGTAAACCAGATCTCGGGCGAACCATCTCGAGCCACCCCGCAGGCGTGCGTCCCATCTGAAAGGAAGCCATGACAGTCCTTCGCTCCGATTTTCCACCCTCCTTTCGCTGGGGTGCGGCCACCTCGAGTTACCAGATCGAAGGGGCGGCTGCGCTGGACGGCCGCACCCCGAGCATCTGGGACACCTTCAGTCACACCGCCGGGAAAACCAAGAACGGCGACACCGGGGACATCGCCTGCGATCACTACCATCGCTACCTCGAGGATGTCGGGCTGATGCAGGAGTTGGGGCTGAACGCCTATCGGTTCAGCGTCTCCTGGTCGCGGGTGCTGCCGGAGGGGAGGGGCCGGGTCAACCCCGCCGGACTGGATTTCTACGCCCGACTGGTGGACGCCTGCTTGGAGCGCGGCATCGAGCCGTTCCTGACGCTGTACCACTGGGATTTACCGCAAACGCTCGAGGACCGGGGCGGCTGGGGCAACCGCGACACGGCCCACGCCTTCGCCGAGTACGCCGGACTGCTCTCCCAGCACCTGGGTGACCGCGTGCAGCACTGGATGACCCATAACGAGCCGTGGTGTACGGCGTTTCTTGGGCATCAGACCGGGATGTTCGCGCCGGGGAAGCGTGACGAGAAACTGGCCTTGCAGGTGACGCATCACCTCTTGCTGTCGCACGGGCTGGCGATTCCCGCCCTGCGCGCCCACAGCCAAGGGGCCAAGGTCGGTGCTGCTTTGAACCTGTGGACGGTTCACGCCGCCTCGGACGCGCCAGAGGACCTGGCCGCGGCCAATCGGTATGACGGTTTCGCCAACCGCTGGTATCTGGACCCGCTGTACGGGCGCGGCTACCCGGCGGACATGCTCGAGTGGTACGGCGATAAGGCTCCAGAGGTGCAGCCCGGTGACCTGGAAACGATCGCCACAGAGACGGACTTTCTGGGGATCAACTATTACATCCGCATGGTCATGGAGCACGATCCCGACGACGCGCACCTGAACGCCAGCCCGATTCACCCGGCGGGCGAGTACACCGCGATGAACTGGGAGGTTTACCCGGACGGGCTGCGCGAGTGCCTGGAACGGGTCGGCTCACAGTACCCGGTCAAGGGCATCTACATCACTGAGAACGGCGCGTGTTACGACGACACCGTTCAGAACGGCGCGATACACGATCACGCCCGAACCGCGTACCTACAATCGCACCTGAAAGCCAGCCTCGAGGCGTTACGGAACGGGGCCCCGTTCCAAGGGTATTTCGCGTGGAGCCTGCTGGACAATTTTGAATGGGCCGAAGGGTATGGACGGCGTTTCGGCTTGACCCACGTGGATTTTGCCACACAAGAACGCACCTTAAAAAACAGCGCCCACTGGTACTCGAGCTTTCTGAAAGCGTAAGTCACGCCTGCACCCTCGCTTACCGTTGCACCTCGAGCAGCACGAACCCGTATGGGCTGAGTCGCACCGGATAGTTTGCCGCATTGCTATCGGTGACCCCTGCTAGCGTTTTGTTCAGTGTCAGCTCCCGCACTGTCCCTCGAGCCGGATTCAGATTCAGACTGGTTCTCTGCGGGTCGCTGTCCAGATTGATCGCCACGATCACGTGATGCCCTTCGAGGCTACGCTCGAAGCTGAAGACCCGCTCGTTCGGGTTGCTAACGGGGGTGTACCCGCCAGCTCGGAGCGCGTCGTTGCCCTGACGAATCCGAATCAGGTTGCGGTACAGGTTGTACAAGCTGCCCGGCAGTTCCCGCTGCCGCTGGACACTGATTTCCGGCTGATCGGTCGTGAACGACTGCCACGGTTTCACGCCGCTGAACCCCGCCAGCGGCGTCCCATCCCAGCGCATTGGGGAGCGCTTGTCCTCGTCGCGGCCACCGGAACCGTTCGGCATCCCGATCTCCTCGCCGTAATAGATGAACGGCGTGCCAGGCAGCGTCAGGAGCATGGTCGCCGCACTGCGGTAGCGTCCGCTGTTAAAGAACCGCATCCGCTCGAGGTCGTGATTGCTGGTGAAAATCGCGTCCACTGCATTTGGTGGATAGGTGGCGGCGACCCGTTCCAGCACCGCGTTCACCGGCGCGGGTCGGGCAGCGTTGGCGCTGTCGCGGATGGCTTTCATCAGGTCAAAATTAAAGCCCATCTGTTCGCCCGCCCCGCCCACGAAGTAGCGACTGACGGTCGCAGTGTCCGCCCAGGCTTCGGTCACAACCGCCGCGTCGGGCGTGACGCCCCGCACGAACCCAGAGAAATCCTTGACCCACGCCAAGGTCTCCGGCCGGTCAGGGGTCGCGTCGCTCTCGCCCTCATAGAGGTAACGCACCGCGTCCACGCGGAACCCGTCCACGCCTCGCTCGAGCCAGGTCTTGGCGGCTCCGAACACGGCGGATTTGACCTCCGGGTTGCGCCAGTTCAGGTCAGGCATTCCCTCCCAGAACGGCGCGTAGTAGTACTCGATCTGCGCGGGGGCGTCGTCAAACGTGGCGGTGGGCGGCGGACTGGTGGGGGTGATGAGGCTGGGATCGTTCAGGCTGTCGGAGATACGCTTCTGGGTGCGGTCGAACACGAACCGCACGAGCGTGCCGTTGGCGGGGACGCGCAATTTGATGTTCGCGCCGTTGAGTTTATTGTCCGCGCCGTAATTCTCGTCCCACGAGCCGTTCAGTGCAACCTTGTATTCAAAGTCTCCCTGCGGCAATCTACCCACGAACTCGTACACGCCGGGGCGCACCTCGGAGGCTCGAGTCACTGCGCCGTTCGGGTCCCAGGCTTTGCCGCCGAGGGCGGCTTGAATCGTGCCCGCGAAGATCACCTTTAGGCCCCCCGCGCTGGTCTGCGTGGCTCGCCACGGGCTGCCAGCGCCGCCGAGCGGATTCTTCCAGCCCGGATCGCGGTCGCGCCACAGGTACCAGTCGCGCTTGGCGCTGCCGGGCTGCTTTGCTTCCTGGAACCACGGGTGCGCCACCGAGGTGTGGTTCGGCACGAAGTCCAGAATCACGCGCATCCTCATAGCTTTCGCCGCCGCCATGAACGCCTGGAAATCTTGGAGTGTGCCGTACGCCGGGTCAACTCCGATGTAATCGGTCACGTCGTAGCCGTGGTAACTCGGGCTGGGATAGATCGGGTTCAGCCAGAGCGCCGTGACTCCGAGGGTTTGCAAATCCGGCAAGCGCTGCGTCAAGCCGCGCAAATCCCCGATACCGTCACCGTTGCTGTCTTGAAACGAGCGCACGAAGACCTGATAGAAGACGGCGTTCGCCCACCAGGAATCCTTGGCGGTGCTCGGACCTCGAGCGGATGGGGCTTGCGCCAGGGTCAGTGTGGCGAACAGCAGGGAAATCAGCAGAACGACGGTTCGTTTCATGGGCTGGGTCTCCAAAACATGAATTTTTCAGACTTGAATTTCAAACATGGTATCGCTCGGGATTCGTGGCGCGGTTGCGATTAAAGATAGTGTTTGGGGGTCATTTCACTCTGTCAATAAAAACTATACCGAGGCAGTGCATGAGTTTCGGACGCACCCAACTCCTCCTTGTCTCGAGCCTGTCCGACCCGTTGAGATGCCACGGCTGGCTCGAGGCAGGGGTTGGTTCTCGAGACGGCTTCTGGTTCCTCGAGTGTCTCTGCCCGAAATTCAAACCGATCCACTACGCCCAAGGCGTCAATCTGTCTCGAGTTTGCCCGGTTTGCACTGCGAAGGGTAAGCTCTCCCGATGAGCGAAAGCGCTCAAAAAACGACCGGTGCGTTCAGCACACTGCCACAGCGCATCATCAGCGCCCTGGTGGCGTTTTCTGGCGTGGTGCTGATGGTCTGGGGTGGCTGGCCAACACTGACGGTCCTGTTAGTTGCCGTCTCGTTCCTGGGTTTGCACGAGTTTCGTGCCATGGCCCGACACAAGGGCATGGCGGTCGGTGGGCGCAGCATCTACGGTTTCGCCGCGCTGATGATGCTGGCCAGCGAGCCGTGGCTGCGCGAGGGCGTCGGCTTCATCCCGGAGGGCGTCCCGTGGCGCGAAATCGTCATGTGGATGTACCTGACCTGGGTGCTGATCGTCGAAGTTATCCGTCCCAGCGAGCGCCCCTTGGAGCGGATCATGACCAGCCTGTTCGGGATGCTCTATATTCCCTTTCTACTGTCGTTTGGGCTGCTGCTCCGCTACGAGCCGAACGCGCAGCTTGGGTTCTGGTACGTGGTCATCACGGCGGTTGGCGCTTACGCCAGCGATGTCGGCGCGTACTTCGTCGGCGGTTCGATTGGAAAGCGCAAACTCGCGCCGGAAATCAGTCCCAACAAGACGCTCGAGGGCGCGATCGGCGGGTTGGCCTTCAGCTTCCTGGTCGTGTTCATCTTCAGCGAACTGTTGCGCGGCATCGCCCCAGAAGTGAAACTTGTCGAGATGGGTATTTTTAGCCTCTTGGTCTCGGCGTCGGCACAGCTCGGGGATTTGGCGGAAAGCATTATCAAGCGCTCGTTCGGGGTCAAGGATTCCGGGACTTTCCTGCCCGGACACGGCGGGCTGCTGGACCGGATTGATAGCACGCTGTTCGCCTTGGCGGTCGCCTATTACTTTCTCAGCGTGGCGGTCTTCGGCTAGCTCAAAGCTGACAATCTTCTCGAGCGATTCGCGTTCTCCTCGAGTCCCGACAAAATCGTTCGCCTCGAACCAGCCACGCATTCGTCTCATAGATTGGTTTGCGTTTGCAGTGAGACGGTCAAAGGCAGGACAGGAAATTGAGGGAATTGTCTCGCCCTAGGGAAGATCAGTCGTAGCGGCGTGGCTCGCGTCGTCTGGCCGTCAGCCCGTTCCACCACGCCCGCTCGAGCCGGTTTTCTGGCAAACTCTAATCATGAAACTAATTTCCTTGGCGCTCCTCCTGCTCGCGTTCCACCTCGAGACAGCCGTCACACTGGCGCAGGGCGGTTTGTCGTTCTTTCAAACGCCCAGCGGCAACATTCACTGCCTGTACGACCCGGACGCGGGCGGTTCGTTGCGGTGCGACCTCTTGCGGTTCACCGGGAAACGACTGCCGCAACCCAAGGACTGCGGGCTGGACTGGGGCGACAGCTTTTACTTGGAATCGCACGGCAAATCGAGCGGTGTCTGTCACGGCGACACCCTGCAAATGGCGAACAATCCGAAGTTGGCGTACGGAACGACCTGGACTCGAGGGGGGATTGTTTGCACCTCCAAGCCAACCGGGTTGCGTTGCGTCAACGCCGACAAGCACGGCTTCGAGCTGTCGAAGGCGGCGGCAAAGCTCTTTTGACCTTTCGTTCCGCTCCCTCGAGACCTTCGCCCCTGGTGGCTGTGCCGCGCGACGGGCTAGGCTCCGCTGACATGGTCATCTCGGTTCTGGGCAGCACCGGCAGCATCGGTACGCAGACGCTCACCGTCGCCGGCTGGCGCGGCTGGCGCGTGGCGGGGCTGGCGGCTGGGAAGAATCTAGACCTGATTGTGGAGCAGGCCAGAGCGTTCCAGCCAGAGATTGTCAGTGTGGACGACAGCATCTTGGCGGCGACCAGGGAAGCGCTCCCCGGCCTGCGCGTGGTGGCTGACCCTCGAGAGGTCGCCACAGTCGCCTGCAACGCGGTGGTCGGCGCGATTCCAGGATTGGCGGGCCTGGCTCCGACCCGGGCTGCACTCGAGGCGGGACGCAATGTCGCGCTCGCCAATAAGGAAGCGATGGTCTGTGGCGGTAAGCTCGTCTGGGAGGTGGCCAGAGCGCACGGGGCGCGGATCACGCCGATGGACTCGGAGCACAGCGCCCTGTATCAGTGCCTCGTCGGGGAGCGCTTGGAGGATGTGGCCGAGCTGATCCTGACCGCCAGCGGTGGCCCGTTCCGCGATGCGCCCGCCGATTTGTCTACCGTCACGCCGGAGATGGCGCTGAAACACCCGAACTGGAGCATGGGCCCGAAGGTCACGACCGACAGCAGCACCCTGATGAATAAGGGCCTTGAGGTGCTCGAGGCGCATTTTCTGTACGAGTTTCCATTGGACCGAATCGCTGTGTTGATTCAGCCCGGCAGTTTGATTCACAGTCTGGTGCGCTTCAAGGACAATCAGATCAAGGCGCAGCTCGGGACGCCGGACATGCGTTTACCGATTCAGTATTCGATTCTGAGCGCCATCGAAACCGCGTCCGATCCGCATACAATTCCCGGAGCCAGACGCCCAGAAACGCCGCTCGAGCCGATGAACCTGATTGGCAATCTGGAACTTCGCGTGGTGGACCGAGCGCGTTTCCCGTGTCTGGACCTCTGCTACGAAGCGGGTCGCATCGGCGGCGTCGCGCCGGTCGCGCTGAACGCCGCCGACGAGATCGCCGTGGAAGCTTTTCTGAATGGCAGAATCTCGTACCTCGAGATTCCGCGCCTGATCGAAGCGGTGCTGCGCGAGTCACCGTCCGAAGGGCTAAGTTGGGATAGCATCTCTGCAACCGACGCCTGGGCGCGGGCACGGGCGCTCGAGTTGATTAGTCAGGTTGATCGGTCGGGTTTGAACCTGTTAACTCGAGGAACGTAGATTGAAGCTGACGGACTGGCTTACATTCACGCTTCACCTTCAAGGCACACACTAGGGGAACCTATGGGCATTCTGGTCTGGTTAATTATCGTCAACCTCGCGGTGTTCGTTCACGAACTCTCGCACTTTCTGGCTGCCAGGGCGCAGGGCGTCAAGGTGCGCGCCTTCAGCATCGGCATGGGCCCGATTCTGGCGCGTCGCCTGTGGCGCGGCACGGAATGGCGCATCAGCGCCTTGCCGGTCGGCGGCTACGTGGACATTGAAGGTCTGGCTCCCACAGAGGTGGACTCGAGCGGCAAGCCGATCCCGCCGACCACTGGCATGGCGCGCCTGGGTTTTCTGGGAAAGTTCGCCATCCTGTTCGCCGGACCGCTCTCCAATGTCGTGCTGGCGATCATTCTGGTGTCCGCGATGCTGGTCGGGCAGGGGAAACCACAGCTCGGGAGCGAGATTCGTTTTCAGAGCGTGCAGCCCGGCTCCAAGGCGGAACTGGTCGGTTTCAAAAAGGGCGATTTGATCGCGGAGATCAACGGCGAACCGCTCCTGAAGGGGGACCTGGCAAAGCTGGTACCCGATGACCCCAAGCGGCTCGAGGCTTTGGACGCGGCCACGAAGCGCGTGCGCGAGAACCTCCATCAGAACGGCGAACGAAGCTACGTCGTGTACCGCGATAACAGCCGCCTCGAGTTCAAGTTCGACTGGTCACCGAAGACCTTCGGGGATCAGTCCCGGCCGCTGTTCGGGGTCAGCATCGGACCGAGTACCACGTACTTGCCAGTCGGTTTGGTGGCAGGCGTCTCTGAGGCTACGACGCAACTTTTGGGAAGCATTCCCGGTACGGTTCAGGCGATCTTCGGCGGCATCTTCAAAACCTTCACGCTGCAACGCGATCCGAACCTATCTGGTCCGGTCGGCGCGGTCGGTGTCGCCGGGCAGGTAGCCCAGCAGGGCTTCTGGCAGATCGTGTTCTTCGCGGGCATTATCAACCTCAGCCTGGGGATTTTTAACCTCTTGCCGATTCCCGGTCTGGATGGCGGACGAATCCTGCTGAGCGCGATTGTCGCGTTGCGCCGCAAACCCTTCGCGCCCGGCCAGGAGGAAACAATTAATTTTGCTGGGTTCATGTTCGTGATTCTGTTCATCGTGCTGGTCACGGTTCAGGATTTCGGTAAACTGGCGCGGTGAACGCCGACGCGCCGCTCCAAGCCGCCGTGTTGATCCCCGCTTTCAATGAGGGGAAGACCGTCGGCGGCGTCGTGCGGGTCGCGCTCGAGGCGGGCTTTCGGGAGGTGCTGGTCGTTTCCGACGGCAGCACCGACGACACGGTGACGCAAGCGCGACAGGCGGGCGCTCGCGTGCTCGAGCTACCGCAGAACGCGGGCAAGGGCGCGGCCGTGGCGGCTGGGGCGGCGGCGCTCAGCACGAAGCTGCTGGTACTGTTGGATGCCGATCTGGTCAACCTGACCCCACTACATATCCATCAACTCTTGGAGCCAGTCCAATCCGGGGAGGCGCAGACCACCGCCGGTCTGTTCAGTGGCGGCGGCACGTTGACCGACTTCGGGAATCGCAGCACGCCCGCTTGGAGCGGCCAGCGCTGCATCCCGCGCCAGACCGTTTTGAACACCCCGAATCTGGCATCTCGAGGATACGGGATTGAACTGGCGCTCAACGATCAGATTCAAGCCGAGGGTTTGCGGCTGGAGTACGTCAACCTGCGCGGCGTCAGTCAGGTTATGAAGGAACAGAAACGCGGCTTGCTCGGCGGTCTGGCCTGGCGGGCCAAGATGTACTGGCAGATTTTCAGTTACGCCCTGCGCGGCCGCTCGAGACGATCCTCGTGAACGCCGCACCCTCGAAACGAAACCGCTCGAGGACACTGGTTTGGTTCCTGGGACTGCTGTTCGTCGTCAGCCTGGGACTGGCGCAATCCGAGCCGCACAGCGCCGACGGTTGGTATAACCTCGGTCGCAGCGCTCTGGCTCGAGGGGACGCGATAGCGGCGGAGCGTGCCTTTCAGGAAGCCGTGAAGCTCAACCCGACGGCCGCGAACTGGCGCTGGCTGGCGGAAGCCAGGGTGAAGCTCAAAGAGTACGACGGGGCCAGCTTCGCCTACGACGCGGCAATTCTGAAGTACCGCGCCCTCGGCGATGCCCTGACCGCGAACGCGCTTCGCAACCTCAGCAACCCGTACCGTCAGCAAGGCGAGTTTTACCTGTTGAACCAGCCCGTTCCCAGACCAGAGACGCTCGCCCGGCTCGAGCCTGCCGCCGGGCTGTTGCTGGGGAGTTACGTGGACGAAACCGGAATCACCCGAGGTGGTGATCTCGAGATTCCGAGGCGATTGGGAACCGGGCTGGCGGTTTATTTTCGCTATCACAAGTTGATCCGCCCACAGGACGCGACCGCCTCGCAACCAATCTTCCCGAGCCGACTGGCGAACGCCGCCCGCAAGTTCGGCGGTGCGCTGCACTTGGCGCTTGAGCCGAATATGCCGCTGTCCCAGGTCACCGAAGCCATCGTGATTCCGTTCGCGCAGCGGGTGCGCGAGGCCGGGCTGCCGGTTTTCGTGCGCTTCGCCTCGGAGTTTAATGACCCAGAGAGTCCCTGGGGCAAAGACCCGAAGCTGTTTGTCGAAAAGTTCCGTCTCGTTGCTGACGTGTTGCACCGCATCGCGCCGAACGCCGCAACAGTCTGGATGCCGATGTCCAGCCGTCTCGAGGTGCTGGACCGGTACTATCCGGGGCGCGAGTATGTGGATTGGGCTGGCTTGAGTCTCTACAGCACGCCGTACTCGAACGGGAATCTGAAACAGAGCAATCTGCGCGTCTCGCCCTTAGACGCGATCAAGCCCTTTTACGACAAATACGCTCGGTGGCACCCGATTCAGATTTCCGAGTACGCCGCTAGCTCTGAGACCGCGCTCGCGCCGGAAGCCGATTTCACCCGCTTTGCGGTCACCAAGATGCGAATGCTGTACTGGGGCGCGATGCTGCGCTTCCCGCGTCTGAAAAACATCAACTGGCTGGACATTGACATGCTGAGAAGCCGCTACATCACGCCTTCCAGAGCCGCCGAGCGGCGCAACGATTACAGCCTATACGCCAACCCCGCGAAGCTCGAGGCGTTCCAGGAGTTGCTGCTGGAACCGTACTTTGTGCACAGCCTGGATGATCCAGCCCTGACCGCGCCGCGCTCGCTCACCAACAGTCCCCTGACCAGCCTGCCCGCGAACACCCCGAACCTCGAGCTGGCCGCCTGGGTCAAAACCTATGAACCTTTCGTGGCGCGGGTGGAATTTCGATTGGACGGGGAGCGGGTCGCCACGACCACCACGATGCCGTACCGCTTCAAGCTCATGCCGCTCTCCAAAGGTTCCAAGGTACTCGAGCTGCGCGCCTTCGATGCCAAGGGGCAACTCTTGCTGAAGAGGGTGCAACGGATTACGGCGAGGTAAACGTTCTGGGTTGAAGCAATATCGGATTGGCTGCGAACAATCAAGATGGATCTCGAGCGGGTTGGGGGTTGGGATCGCACGACTGATCTCGAGCCGTGTTTCGCTTGACCGTCAGCTCGAGCGGCGGCACGTTTGTTACTTCAGCGCCGCCCTGGCCAACTTTTCCAGCTCCGCACCCGATGGGTCGCCTCCCAGCAGTGTGTAGGCAATCTTGCCATCGCGCGAGACCGCGAAGCTGAACGGCACGCCGTAGCCGCCGTTCCCCAGGTTCTGCCAGTCACGCAAGAGCGGCTTCACCCGCGTCGAATCGCGCGCCTCGTTCTCGAGCCAGACCTCGTAGTTCAGCGGGTTGGCTTTCAGGAACGCCTCGAGCTGTTGGCGCGTGTCACCGATGTCCACGCCGATGATCGTCAGTCCGGCGTTGCGATACTTGTTCTGTAATTTGATCAGGGCGGGAATCTCAGCCCGGCACGGCGGACACCACGCGCCCCAGAAGTTTACGATCGTTGCCTGACCCGTCAGTGAGGACAGCGTCACGGGTTGACCTGGGCGGCCCACCAGTCGCAACTCCGGCGCGGGATCGCCCGGTTTCATGCCAGCTCGAGTGCCAGACGGCGTGCTGGGCGCGCAGGCGATCAGACTCAAACCGAGCAGCGATAGAAGAAAGAGGCGCATGGGGCAGCTTAACTAAGCCCGTCGCCTACCACAACCCCGCAACCCGCCGCACGACTTTTGAACCGCACAAAACATATCTGAAATCCACCTCGAGCCTACCGTGCCCGTCGCCACTAACCTCTCTCCTGGAGAGAGATCCTCGCTTCAGCAGCGAGCCGCCCTTGACCTTCGTCTCGAGCAACGTCTTCTTGGGCTGTCTCGAGTATGATCGTCGGTGGCCGGGCGCGGCGTGCTACGCCCCTATGAAAATTGCGTGGCTCGAGGCTGGGTTTTAACCGCGCACCAGCCAGCCTATGACACCCGCCCCGAGCAGCAACCAAGTCGTATTGAATCTGAATCGCACCAGCAACCCGCTCGAGACGAGCGCAATAATAATCGTCACCGGGTCAATCAACGCGTCTCGAGCCAGTTGGACGGCGACCGCCGCCATCAGTCCCAGCGCCGCAGCATTGATTGCGTCCAGCAGTCTGGCCGTCCACGGCAGGGCGCGCAGTCTTTGGAGCAGCGGATGGGTCAGGTACACGAACACGAAGGCGGGCGCGAAGATGCCAACGGTCGCTAGCGCCGCGCCGGGTACGCCCGCCATCAGGTACCCGGCGAAGGTTGCGCTGGAAAAAACGGGTCCGGGCGTGATTTGCCCGACCGCAACGGCTGTCAGTAGTTGATCCTGGCCGAGCCAGCCGCGTCCAACGAATTCGTTCTGGATGAACGCCAGCAGGACATAGCCGCTGCCGTACAGGGTCGCGCCGATTTTCAGGAACAGCCAGAAGACCGCCCCCAGCGTGACCGGCTCGAGGATGGCGGGGGAGCGGCGGCTGGGTCTGGTGGCGACGAAAGTCAAGCCAGCGATGCCAAACAGTAGGATCAGTTCGTTCAAACCCAGGATGTACCCTAGCAGGGCTAACCCGGCTGCGAACCACAGCAATGGCGTTTTCAGCGCGGTCCGGGCCAATCCCCAGACCGCTTGCACGACTACGGCGATCACCACAGGTTTGACACCGTACAGGACGCCGCTCAGCTCTGGTCTCGAGCCGTAGGTCTGGTAGAGCCACGCGAAGAACAGCGTGAGGCTGGCGGCGGGCAGGATGAAGCCGATGCCGCCCGCCAGCAAGCCGCGCCAACCCGCGCGTCTCATGCCCGCGTGCATGACCATCTCGGTGCTGTTGGGACCGGGGATCAAGTTGGTAGTTCCCAGGTAATCCAGGAAGTCCGCGTCGCTCAGCCAGCCGCGCCGCCGCACCACTTCCTCGCGCAGCATCGCCACGTGAGCCGCCGGGCCGCCGAAGGCCGTGAGACCCAAGCGCACCGCCATGCCCAGCACCTCGAGCCAGCTTGGGCGGTCGGGTTTCATCAGAAGGGCATTCTCTTAGATGAACCGTCGGCGATTCGTCAGCCAGAGGTCACGGGTTCAGACGACCGGGAACAGGCTGCCCTGACGTAACTCGGCGGTAGCTTTATTCTGCTTCAAAACCGCCTCGAGTTTCTGAATGATCTCCGGGTCGTAGAGCTTTCCGGCATCGGTTCGCAGTTGCTCCAGGGCTTCGGGGTTGCTGAGTTCGTCGCCACGTTCCGAGGTCAGGTTATCGAAGGCGTTCGAGACCGCGACGAGTCTGGAAAAGATCGGGATGGCGTTCCCCTTCAAGCCCTTCGGTCCGCCCGAGCCGTCCCAGTGTTCCATCAGGTGCAAGATGCCCGCTCTGGGCGTCTCGAGTTCCGCGACGCGCTCCAAGAGGTTGTAACCCATTCCGGCAATCGCCACATCGTCGAAATTGCTACCGCCGAGCTTCCCGATGTCGTGCAACATGGCTGTGAACCAGAGGTCGTTCTGCTCGGGCGGGGTCAGGTTGAGTTCTCTGGCCATCGCCATCGCGTAACTCGTGACGCGGACCGCGTGGCCAAGCTGCGTGAAGTCCTGAGCCTCAATCGCTTCAATGAACGTCAGCGTTAAGTTCCAAGCCAAGGACTTGGCGGTGCTCATCTCCTGGAAGGTTCCGAGGGCGCTGGTCACGACCGCACCCCAACGGGTCAACGCCTCGAGCGCCGAGGGCTGGAACGGATCGCCGTAGGTGTCCACGACGAGTGCCCCGCGCAAGCCCTGGCCGCGGTCGCGCAGCGGAATGAAAATCGCCTGCTTGGCTTCGCGCAAACCCATCGCGCCGAGCTTGGCGCGAATGTCCGGCAGGTTCGGGTTGAACAGGTCGCCAGAAAGATTGGTGCTGATCTTCGGCACGCTGTCCACCCAGGGCCCGACCAGATCCAGCCCTAAAAATTCCGTGCCGTAGCCGCGCACGGCCGCGACCCGATCGGTACCCTTCTGGCGCGTCACGGCCCAAGCTTTCGTGGCGGTCGGTGCGAGTTGCAAGGCGCTCCCCAGGGCCGCCTCGAGCATGGTTTTGATGCTTCTGGCGGACAGCAGCTCCTGCGAGGCGCGAAGAAAATCGAAGCTTTCCGTGGGTTCTGGGGCTTTGCGGCGAAACATTGCCGCCAGTATACGCGGCTCTGCCTTTGCAAACCCCAAAAATCCGACGCTCGAGACCTACGCGGGGCGTCTCTGTGTTCTTTCTTTCTGCTTTTGCTCTCTAGCACTTGTCTCGAATGAGAAATGCGGGCATGATGGCAGGCGTTACACAGTTTTGAGCCAAAAATGCTATTATTTAACCAGGTTAAATATCGTCGTTGAAGATCATTGGAGGAGGCTATATGTACCAGGGTCGAGAGGGGCAATGGGCGTTTTACCTGCACCGGGTATCGGGGCTGGCGCTGCTGCTATATTTGATGATTCACACGATCTCGATTGGATCGGTGTTGCTCGGGCCAGACGTATATGGTGCCGTCCACGAGGTCTACAAATTCATCCTGTTCCGCTTGGGGTTGATCGCCATCACCGGAGCCGTCGCGTACCACTCGTTCAACGGCTTACGGATCGTGGTCATGGACTTCACCGGTTGGGGCGTGCGCTACCAGCGCCAGCTCTGGTACACAGCGCTCGTATTGGCGGCGGGCGTCATGGTCGTGGCACTGGTCTACAACTTCCCGCGTCTGATCGGAGGTGCCTGAGATGGCAATCAAAGCTCGCAGTTTCAAGGACGCCAGGGCGCAGTCCCGGAGTAACCCGGAGCTGGCCTGGTGGGTCTTCATGCGACTCTCTGGCACGACCCTGGTGATCCTGACGCTGTTTCACGTCTTCAAGAACTACATCCTCTCCGATGAGGCGACCTGGGATTACGAGCGCATCGCCACGAGCTACGCCGACTGGTGGAACAAGCTCTACCTGATGGCGCTGCTAGGATTGGGCTTGCTGCACGGCGCGAACGGCGTGCGCTACATCATTGACGACGCCACCGCCAAGAACCGCGTGGCCCGCTTCTGGTGGAAGAGTCTGGCCTACAGCCTGATCGGGGCGATCCTGGTGTTCGGCTTCGTTGCGCTGCTCGTCAAGGTTCCAATCCCCGGCGTGGACACGCCTTGAAGCTCACAGTGACGCCTGCCTCGAGTCTTAAAGGTAGCAACAGCTCGAGTTCATCCAGCCCCTCGAGTCAGACTTGCCGGTTGAGCCAGATTCTAGCCACCCGGCCGTTCAGCACAGCAGAAGTGAGGTCGCCATGCGCGCACACAAATTTGACGTGATCGTGGTCGGAGCGGGCGGTAGCGGTCTGATGGCGGCCCTCTACGCCACCAAGAACGCGCAAGGCAGCGTCGCGGTCATCAGTAAGCTCTACCCGACGCGCTCCCACACCGGCGCGGCGCAGGGTGGGGTCGGAGCCGCCCTAGGAAATGTTGACGAGGATCATTGGGAATGGCACATGTTCGACACCATCAAGGGTGGCGATTACCTGACCGATCAGGACGCGGCGGAAATCTTCGCCAAGGACGTGATAGACGCGGTCTATGAGTTGGAGCACATGGGGCTGCCATTCTCTCGTCTGCCCTCTGGCAAGATCGCGCAGCGACGCTTTGGTGGTCACACCCGCGAGTTCGGCAAGGCTCCGGTCCACCGCGCCTGCTACGCTGCCGACCGCACCGGACACATGATCCTGCAAACGCTTTACCAGAACAGCATCAAAGAGGGCGTCAATTTCTTCAACGAATTTTTAGTGCTAGACATGATCCTGGACGACGAACCGGGCGGAGGGCGCGTCTGCAAGGGCGTCATCGCTATGGACATCGCCACCGGGGAACTCCACACCTTCCACGCCAAGAGCGTCGTGCTGGCCACGGGCGGCAATGGGCGGATGTTCAAAGTCACGAGCAACGCGCACGCGCTGACCGGCGACCTGACCGCGATCGCCTACCGGCGCGGCATCCCTTTGGAAGATATGGAGTTTTACCAGTTTCACCCGACTGGACTCTACAAATTGGGTGTGCTCTTGACCGAAGGCGTGCGCGGCGAGGGCGGGATTCTCAGAAACGGCAGCGGCGAGCGCTTCATGGAACGCTACGCGCCGACGATTAAGGACTTGGCCCCACGAGACATCGTCTCCCGCAGCATGTACATGGAAATCCGCGAGGGGCGCGGCGCGGGCCCGAACAAGGATTACATCCTGCTGGACATCACGCACCTCGACCCGAAGATCATCGAGGAGCGGCTGCCAGACATCGCCGATTTCTCGAGGACGTATCTCAGAGTGGAACCTACCAAGGAACCCGTGCCCGTCAACCCGACCGCGCACTACACGATGGGCGGCATCCCGACCACGATTGATGGCGAGGTGCTCTACGGCACGAAAAACAATGAGATCGTGCGCGGGCTGTACGCTGCCGGAGAGGTCGCCTGCGTTTCCTTGCACGGTGCGAACCGCCTTGGTACGAACTCCCTGGGCGACCTGATCGTCTTCGGGCGTCGCGCCGGGGTGGCAGCCGCTAAGTATGCGAACGAAACCGAACTCGAGCCGATCTCCGAGGATGCCGACCGCCGGGCCCGCGACCTGATCGAGCGCACCCGCAACGCCGAGGGCAAGGAATCGGTCGCCAAGATTCGCAGCGACATGCAGCAGTCCATGCAGGACAACGCCAGCGTCTTTCGCACCGAGGAAACCCTGAGTACTCAAGTGGACGTGCTGCGCGGCTTGAACGAGCGCTACCAGCGCATTGGGATTTCCGACCGTTCAGAGCGCTTCAACACCGAGATGATCGAGGCGATCGAGCTGGGATTCCTCTTGGACAACGCCGAAACCCTGGTTCACAGCGCCCTCAACCGCCGCGAATCCAGAGGCGCTCACAGCCGCGAGGATTTCACCGAACGCAACGACGCCGACTTCCTGAAGCACACGATGATTTACCGCCTGGAACCCGGCAAGACCGAAATCAAATGGCGCGACGTGATCTTAGGGAAGTACGAACCAAAACCTCGAGTGTACTAGCGCGGTACGTCACCTAAGCCGATTTGAATTCTAAGCCGCTCGAGAGACCACCGACCCCACCTCGAGCTGTCAGCCAGAACCCAGGAGCCAACATGCAAGCGACCTTTCGCATTCAGCGGTACAACCCGGAGAAGGACAAGAAGCCGTACTGGGGCGAGTACACCTTGGAGGTAGATGCCAAGGACCGGATTCTGGATATTTTGCACAAGATCAAATGGGAGATGGACGGGTCGCTGTCGTTCCGACGCTCGTGCGCCCACGGCGTTTGCGGTTCGGACGCGATGATGATTAATGGCAAGAACCGGTTGGCCTGCAAGGTGCTGATGATGGATCTCGGCACAACCACGGTCACCGTAGAGGCGATTCGGGGACTGCCGGTGGAAAAGGACCTGATCGTGGACATGTCGTCCTTCTTCGCCAGCTACGAGGCGGTCATGCCGTACTTCGTGGGCGACGCGGTTCCGCCCGCCACGGAGTACCTGCAAAGCGCGGCCGAGGAACACGTGATTGATGCCAGCACGAAGTGCATCCTGTGCGCCTGCTGCACCACGTCTTGCCCGATCTTCTGGGTCAACGGGCAGTACCTGGGACCCGCCGCCATCGTGCAGGCTCACCGTTTTATTTTTGATAGCCGCGACAAAGCTGGAGCCGAGCGGTTGCAGATTTTAAACCAGACGACCGGCGTCTGGCGTTGCCGCACCGCGTACAACTGCACCGAAGCCTGCCCGAGAGACATTCCGATCACGGACATCATCGGTCAGGTCAAGCGCGCCATCATGTACGGCAATCCCTAAGTTCAACCTCGAGCCTTCCAGAACCTCACCCCTTTGAGTACCTTGTTCAGCGGGTGAGGTTTTTCGTCGCTCGAGCCTGGCCTCTACATCAGACTTTGGGGCAGCTTGGCTCACTCTGACCCTCGAGCCGTTAGCTTGCTTCTAGAGGTGCAACTGAAAAGATGAGTGCCGTATCACCTGTTTTTCACATCACCCGCGACGAACGCGCCTAAGGTGAGTTTCTGAACAGTCCAGGGAGGTTGGATATGAGGCGAGCGCGGACAGCGGTTGACATCTCGAGCAGGCAAGGACGGTGGGCGGCATGACGGCCCTGAACCGCAGACTGGCCCTGAAGATCGGCGGGGCGACGGCCGCCACGGCGCTCCTCGCGGGAACCAGTCAGGAAGTCCAGGCGGACGAGCGCGGCTTCAGCTCGAGCGGGCAGGTGAGCTTACAAGGTCGCAAGATTGGGAAGCCGCCCACGCCACCGCTCGAGGTGCTGGTCTACACCAGATTGGCCTTCGGGCATCGCCCCGAGGACCTGGAGAACTTCCGGCGTTTGCCGGGGAAACCGCAAGACAAGCTAAAGCTCTGGCTCGAGGCGCAGCTCAGCCCAGAAAAGCTGGACGACGCTGATTGCGACTCGCGGCTGAAGCGTTTTGACAGCCTGAACAAACCCGCGACAACCTCCTGGCGCGAGTACTGGCGCGACATCCCGGAATCGAACGAAAAGCGCTATCAGATCGCGGAGATTCCGACCCAGCAGACGCGGGCCGCGACGCTGACGCGGATGATCTGGAGCAAGCGCCAGTTGCAGGAAATCGTCGTGGATTTCTGGCACAACCATTTCAATGTCCATCCGGGGCGGGACGACAATATCCGCCCGCTGTTCGCGGACTGGGACCGCAATGTCATCCGCAAGCACGCGCTGGGAAACTTTCGCACGTTCTTGGAGGCGACCGCCACCCATCCGGTGATGCTGTACTACCTGGATAACGCCTCTTCTAACCGGGGCGGCCCGAACGAGAATTACTCGAGGGAACTGTTTGAGTTGCACACGCTGGGTGCGGAGAATTATTTGGGTGTCAAGCGGCAACGCGACGTGTCAGGGTACAGTGACGGGAAGCCGGTTGGATACGTGGACGACGATGTCTACGAGGCGACGCGCTGCTTCACCGGCTGGCGCGTCAATGACAATAAAGACGAACCGGGACTGCGTGACGATGGAACTTTCGCCTTTCACCTGCCGTCACACGACCGCTTCCAGAAGACCGTGTTGGGTCAGTACCTGCCGCCCGATCAGGCTCCGATGAAGGATGGGCGCGACGTGCTGAACGCGCTGGCGTATCATCCCGGCACGGCTCGGTACATTAGCCGCAAGCTCTGCCGCCGCCTGGTGGCGGACAACCCGCCGCAAAGTCTTGTGGATCGCGTCGCCGCGATTTTCATGGAAACCCGGAACGCGCCGGATCAGTTGAAGCAGATCGTCCGCGCTATCGTGTTGTCAAACGAATTCAGTCAGACTTGGGGCGAGAAGGTCAAGCGTCCGCTCGAGACCTACGCCTCACTGTGCCGGGCCGTAGAGACAGAAACTGAAATCAACGATGATCGCCTCTGGCAGACCTACTGGCTCGGGCAGGGACCGTTCAATCACCGCCCGCCGGACGGTTACTCTGACAAGCGCGAAGCCTGGGTCAGCAGCACGACCTTGCAACGCGCCTGGGGTTTCGGGATCGGGCTGGCGAACAACTGGGACGAAAACATGAAATCGCCCGTCATGAAGGTCAATGATAATCGGCGCAAACCCCCGGAAATAGTTGATTTCTGGATCGCGCGCCTGTTAGGGCGCGCGATCCACCCGACCAGCCTGCGCGAGGATCTGATCGCGTTTCTGGCAGACGGTGGCAAGCCAGACGCCGCGATAGACAACGACGATGCCCTGAAGTGGCGCGTCCCGATGGCGGTCGCGTTCATCCTGACCTCGCCCGATTTCTTGTGGAAGTGAGACCGAATCATGGCGCAAATTAACCGACGCGAATTTCTGATGGGCTGCTCCACCGCCATCGCTGCGATGAGCGGTTCGCAACTCTCTTCGATTGCCCTGGGTGCGCCCGACGACGTGAACGAGGTGCTGGTCGTCGTGTTCCTGCGCGGCGGCATGGATGTCCTGACCGCCCTGCCGCCGCTCGAGGGAGCCGACCGCGAGGTGTACGAGGCCTCCCGTCCGACGCTGAAGGTTCCAGTCAAAGCCCTGAAAGCCCTGAACAACCAGATTGGCATGAACCCCAACTTGGAGCCGTTGTTCGACCTGTTCAAAGACGGCAAGCTAGCCGTCATTCCCGCGACCGGGATGCCGTCGGACACGCGCAGCCACTTCGATGCGATGGAGTACATGGAGTTGGGGACGCCCAACAAGCGCGTCAGTACGACCGGCTGGTTGACGCGGATGCTCGAGACCGCGCCGAAACCGGCTCGCACGATTCAGCTCACTGGGGCGTTTATGGCGGGCGACGAACTCCCCAGCAGCCTGAGCGGGAACCTAGAGGCCATTGCCGTGCCGAAGCTCGAGGATTTCAACTTGGGTGGTGACGACGCGGAGTTCAGGAAGTTCTTGAATAATGGCCTCAGCAAGCTCTGGAGCGGCGACACTTGGCTGCACAGCGCCGGGCTGAACACGCTTCGCGCCTTGGAGACCGTGGCGAAATTGCAGAAGGGCGGCAGCGATGCCAAATACCCGGATGGCGATTTCGCCGAGAGCCTGAAAACCCTCGCCAGGGTGATCAAGGAGGGCATGGGCGTGCGGGCCGCGACCGTGGACTTGGGGGGTTGGGACACGCACCAGTATCAGGGCGAGGCGGGCAAGGGCTACATCGGGGACTTGCTGAACGAGTTGGCTCGAGGCTTGCAGGCGTTTTACCAGGATTTGGGGGGGCAAGCCAAGCAGGTCACGGTGGCCGTTATGTCCGAGTTCGGGCGTCGCTTGAACGAGAACGCCAGTTACGGCACCGATCACGGTCACGGCAGCGCCATGTTCGTGCTCGGCGGCAGCGTTCAGGGCGGCAAGGTCTACGGCAAGTTTCCGGGCTTGCAACCCGATCAGCTTTACGACCGCGCTGACCTGACTTGGACGACCGATTACCGGAGCGTTTTCAGCGAGATTCTGACCACCCGCTTTCAGCACACCCGCATCAAGGAGGTCTTCCCGGATTTCGCGCCGACGAAAGCCATGGGCCTCGTCAGGGGCTAGGGGAATCTTCACTGCCAAAAGCTCGAGTCTTCACCTAGCTCGAGCTTTTTGTTAGGCCCTCGTCTGCAACGCCGCCTCGAGATTGATCTTGAGCATGCTCAGGAGATCTCTCGAATCTCGAGCCGCATAAAACCGCCACCTCTGAGTCTGCCCTTCCCACCTCCCACGCAGTAGAATCACCACTATGTACTACATCAACGGACGCGTCGGCGGGCTTGCCAATGGGCTGGATGTCAAGCTGGACTTCGACGGTCGCCATCTGACCGGCCGGATCGGTGGCGAACGGTTCGGCAGCGATGTCGCCGTGGAAATTCACGATGGTCGCGTGACCGGGCGCGTCGGCGGAGCAACCAAAGGCTTCGAGGTGCAGGGAACCTCCCTGCCGGACAAACTGATGGCTCGCCTCGGTGGATTGGTCGGCGGTGACGATCTGGATTTGAAATTGCACGGTGAAGCGGTGACCGGGCGGTTCAGTGGGGCCGTGTTTGGAAAGGACATTCACCTGAACCGCGAGGGCGTCCCAATCACCGGTCGGATCGGCGGCGCGATGGACGGCAAGGACGTGCATCTGACCAGTAACGCCCCGAGTGGGATTGTGGCGCTCGCCGCCGCCATCGGGTACAAGCTGCTCGAGGATGGGTCCGCTGCGGCATGACCTTGAAACTGCACGCCTCCGGCATGACCTTGCACACGCACGCCTCCGGCATGACCTTGCACACGCACGCCTCCGGCATGACCATGGACACGCACGCCAAGGTTGACCTCGAAGCGATTCGTAAGAACTGCCGGACGCTTTCCAGTTTCGCCGGAAAGCCCGTGCTCGCGCCTATTAAGGCTGACGCCTACGGTCACGGCGCGGTTCAGGTGGCGGGGGCGCTCGAGGCGGACGTCATCGGGTTCGCGGTGGCAACCGCGTCGGAAGCGATGCAACTGCGGGCGGGCGGGATCGTCAAGGACATCGTGCTGCTGACCCCACCGCGCCCCGAAGCCGTGCCAGGGCTAGTTCACTCACAGATCAGTTTTGTCGTTAGCTCTGTATCCGAACTCGAGACGCTGGCGGCGGAGGGCTTGGCGCAGCGCGAAACCGTGGCGGTTCACCTGAAGGTCAACACGGGATTGAACCGTCTCGGGGCGCAAGCCGACGAGGCCGCCAAGGTTTTGCAAATGACCTCGAGACACCAATACATCGAACTCGTCGGGGTCATGACGCACCTCTTGGATTCCGAAGACCTCGAGCCAGCCTGGGCGCGGCTGCAACTCGAGCGGTTCAACGCGTTTCTGGAGGCTCACCGTGTCCAAGTTCCGTATCGCCACGCGGCGAACACGGGCGGCGTGCTGAACCGCGACCTAGGCGCACATTTCGACCTGATCCGCCCCGGCATCGGACTCTACGGCTATGCGCCCGGCGCAGACCTGCACGACATCCTCGAGCTGCGCCCCGCGATGACGCTGAACGCCCCGGTGATCTTCGTCAAACCGCTCAGCGCGGGCGAACCGGTTTCCTACAACGCGCAGTGGATCGCGCCGCAGAATACCAACATCGCCACCGTGCGCTTGGGGTACGCGGACGGGTACCCTAGAGCCATCTCCGGGAAAGCCAGTGCGCTGCTGAACGGAGAGATTGTGGCACAAGTCGGACGCGTCTGCATGGATCAGTTGCTACTGGACATTGGAAGTCTCGAGGTGGCTGTAGGGCACATGGTAACGCTGTTCGGCGCGGGTCCGATCACCGCGCAGGATGTTGCACGCTGGGCGGGAACCAACGCGTACGAGATTCTGACCGGCATCGGCTCGAGGGTTCCACGAATTTACCCAGATTGAAATGTACGGACAGACTCGAAAGTGTTCCTGCCAAACGACCGATCAAACCTCTCTACATCTCAGCTTTTCTGAGCGCCCTGAATCTCCTGCCAGGAATGAAGGAATAAAAGATGAACCTACAGTACCCATTTGAAATCCGTTCCCTGGCGCGTGAAGAGGGAGGTGGTTATCTGATTCGTTTCCCTGACCTGCCAGGGTGTATCAGTGATGGAGAAACACTAGAAGCTCTTCAGAACGGCGCAGACACTCTGACAGGTTGGCTCGAGACGCGCCGCGAACAGGGATTGCTAATCCCACCCCCGTATCTGAGCGATACGAACCCGTGAAGCTGGTTGCACAATTGCCGCGTAGTTTGCACAGCAATCTGACACGTGAAGCAAAGCGTGATGGCATCAGTTTGAACACGCTTTTGATTATGTTGTTGTCGCACAACTCAGCGCACAGATCGAGTTGACTCAGGTTTTCATGCAGCTTCGATGGCGGATGACCGCCCCTAAAACCCGCGTGAAGCCCCGAGATGCTTGCTCAACGGAGCAAAGAGAACGGGTTGATTGCCTGCCAGCCTGACTCGTACACCCCGAAATGCAAGTGTGGCGGTGTCCCTCGAGCATTTCCGGTGTTTCCAACATACCCGAGGACATCGCCAGGTTTGATAATGTCGCCCGCCACGAACCTGCCGTACTTGGAGAGATGCGCGTAATAGTACGTGCGCCCACCCGCACCCAAGGTATACACCACCTGACCGCCCAAGTTATTCGTCCCGACATGCACGACCAAACCGCCCGTCGCAGACACCACGGGTCGTCCGGCGGGAGCGAAGATATCCAGTCCCTCGTGGCTGCGCTGACCGTCTCGAGGCGCACCGAAGGTATCGGCGACCGTCGTGCGCTAACGCCCTCTACAGGTACGCGCAGCACCGTCGCAGGCGGTCTTGTGGACAGCTCCAAGCGATACTGCTGCTCGCGCAACCACGCCAGCAGCCCTGGATCGGTCGGGGCTTGTGTGGGAGTGGATTGCATCTCTCGAGGGGCATCCGCGTCATCGCTAGGCGAGGTGGTTTTTGAGAGCGGGATTTCAAAGCACCCACTCAGAAACGCTATCGCAGCCAGACAGTAAAACCGTTTCACGCGGACAGAGTACGGTTGGAAATTGAGCACGAGTTGACCGCAGTGTGAATCTAAAGTAGGACAGATTGCCTCGAGTAGAAGGGTGTTAGCTTGCTGTCACAGATAGGCTTTGAGTGTTGAACTGTTACAACTCCGATAGCTTGTCTAATACGAAATAAACTGGTCACTCGAGACGGAGTAACTGTGACAGGTCCAAACGATCTCGGCAGCTCTGAATACAGCTAGCTGGCTACCTACTGTCACGCTTGGCAAGAGGATTAAGCAATGAGGCGCATCAAATTCTCTCTAGCCGCGTGTAAAGTCAAACTGTGATCCTCATATAATCGGCTGAACGCGCACGCAATCCCTTTGATTTACAAGAATAGGCGCGTCTTAGACGATCAAATCGTTCAACAAACTCGTGTTCACTAATAGGGTGACTACCCTAGGTGTGCCGCGATTTGTTCTGAGGTCACAGTGAAACAGTACCCTTCTATTTTAAGAGACAACAAAAACTTTCTTACAGGCTCCCAGGCTTGGCTGTTCGACAAACTTGACGGCTCTAATCGACGCTTTGAATGGGATCAAAAACGTGGCTGGCATTTATTCGGTACCAGAACACAACTGCTGAAACCTAACCACCCCTGGCTCGGTTCAGCCATTCCTATGTTTTTGACTCAGTGGGCTGTACCACTAGAGAATGTAGCCAGAACCCAAAAATGGCAGAATATCACTGCATTCTGCGAATTCTGGGGAGCGAACAGCTTTGCCGGTTTGCATCGCGCCGAAGACCCGAAGCACCTGACCCTGATTGACATTCACGTCTACAAAAAAGGGCTGATCGCGCCAACGCAGTTTTTGGACTTGTTCTCGGGCTTTGAAATCGCACGGTTTCTTGGAGTGCGAACGATGTCTCGAGACTTAATTGAAGAGGTGGAAACGGGACAGCTCGAGGGGATGAGCTTTGAAGGCGTGATTGCTAAAGCTGGAAGCGGGCACGTCCGGGTCATGCAGAAAATCAAAACTCAGGCTTGGATAGATCGGGTGAAAGAAAAATTCTCGAGCGAGGAAGCCGCGAAAATCTTGAACAGTTGAACTGCCCCTGACGCCAGGTTTTCGTCAGCCAAGGCTCTAATGCTAGCCCTAGTTTCCCGTCGCAAATCCGCTGTGTTGACGCATAAAGGGAGTCAACCAGCCAATCACGATGCTCGCTTTTGATACGCCTTGTCTGAGGAGTTCTTCGCCGACACCCCAATCTGTGTTGTCTGCGTGCAACCAAATTAGATTTTCACGCAGCTCCAGGTAAACAACGACATCCACGATGTACTTTCCATTGATCCATCCCAGAACGACGATTTGGTAACGTCCGTGATCGTCGTCAAAAACTGGTTGGAATTCGCTTCCATCCGCACTGTGTTCTGGCATGGCGTCGCTCAGGACGGATCGGATGGTTTCTTGGATTCGGCTTGTGTTTGCGACTCGTGCCACGAAACAATCACCTCTGTTTCTGGATCGTACACCAGGACGTTCACTTGATTGCGTTGCAGTGTGTAGCGCACGAACTCGAGCTGAAAAAAGGTGTTGAACACCGTAACGGGTACGGCCAAGAAAAGTTTACGGTTTGGGTCGCGTAAGTCAAGCGCTGATAGGTAATTTCGGTACTGCCCGATGGCTCCATGTAATTCGCTGATTTGGGACAGTCCGACGAATGTTTTGATTTCCACGGCGATTCGCTCCAAACCGCGTTCCAGGGCTAGCACGCGTTCGGCTCCAAAATCGAGTTGCAGCGTGACTTTCCCTAGAAATGTGAAGGTCAATGGGTCTGCGCTGATCCTCCACCCCTCGCGCTCGAGGGCGTGTCTTACCGCCTCATGAAAGACATCTCGAGCCATTAATCTCCGCTCGCTAGAACCGCAGCCCGGCTCGAGCCGACTTCCATTCGCCCCCGCTCGAGGTTTTCCAGCATCAACTCTGCCACGTCTTTGATTTGCACGCCGCTGTCCTGCGCCTCTGGCGTGCTGCTGAGCATACTCTTGCAGAATGGGCAACCGACCGCAACGGTCTTGTGCTCCTGACTCGAGACGGCTCTTTTGATTTCGCGCATTCGGTTGTCGGAAACGCGCTCATTGCCCGCTTCCTCTTCCTTCCAGAATTGCCCGCCGCCCGCGCCGCAGCAAAAGCTGTTGTTGTGACTGCGCTCCAACTCCAAGATGTCGTAGCCCATCCCCTTGATGACTTCCCTGGGGGCGTCGTACACGCCGTTGTGCCGTCCCAGGTAGCAGGGGTCGTGATAGGTGATGCCGCCGCCGCTGAACTCTGGCGAGTCCAAGCGGCGCTCGTTCACCAGCGTCTCGAGGTACTGCGTGTGGTGCATCACCGTGTAATTCCCGCCGAGTTGCGGGTACTCGTTTCCAATGGTGTTCATGCAGTGCGGGCAGGTGGCGACGATCAGTTTGGGTGCGACGCTGTTGAGGGTGCTGATATTTTTGGTCGCCAACTCCTGATACAGGTACTCGTTGCCGCTTCGCCGGGCGGTGTCGCCCGTGCAGGACTCTTGCTTGCCCAGTACCGCGTAATTGACCCCTGCCGTCTCGAGCAGGGTCACGAAGCTTCGGGCGACTTTCTGGGCGCTCGGGTCGTAGCTGGCGGCGCAGCCGACCCAGTACAGCACGTCTGGATTGGGGTTCTGCCCTACGGTCGGCACGTTCAAGCCGTCCGCCCATTCCAGGCGCTTGTCGGCGCTGATGCCCCACGGGTTGCCCTGGCGTTCCATGCCGGTGAAGGCGGTCTGAAGCTGCTTCGGGAACTCGCCTTGCATCATCACGCGTTCGCGGCGAATGTCAATGATGTCCAGCATTTGCTCGTCTTGGGTCGGGCAGACTTCCATGCACGCGCCGCACGAGGTACACGCCCAGAGCGATTCCTCGTTGATAGCGAATTCCAACAGGGGGCGCGGGCTAGGCGATCCCTCGAGGAAACTCGGTTTCAGTTCCAGCACGCCGCCGATCAGCGTGTTCAGCTCCATGCGCTTGTTGATTTCCAAGGCGGAAGGGGAGAGCGCCTTGCCGGTCGCGTTCGCCGGGCAGACATCCTGGCAGCGGTTGCATTGAATGCAGGCGTACGCGTCCAGAATGCGCTTATTGCTCAGATCTTCCAGTTTGAACGCGCCGAATTTGGGATTGTCGGATTCCATCGCGGATAGGTCCAGGAGCGGAATTACGCCGGTCTTCACCGGTTCGCCGTTCCTGTGCCGCTCGAGAGTGTAGTTCACGGGAATGCTAAAAATGTGGATGTGTTTGCTGCGGGCGAAGTACGGCAGGAAGACCAGGATGCTGCCCAGTGCGCCCCAGAAGGTCACGTGGCGGCCAATCTCGAGGCTCGCGTTCGTCGGTCCAATCCCGCTGATGATGGCGGCCATCAAACTGCCGACGGGCTGGAATAGGTCGCCGCCGATTTCGTAGACCTTGAAGCCCTGACCCAAGAGGCGCATTCCAACGTGGAAGGTGATGAACAACGTGACAATCGCGCTGTCGGTCGGAATTTTGCCGCCCCGGATCGCCTCGTGAAGCAGTGTGCGGGGATTGAACGAAAATGTCCTCGAGCCGTCGCTGGTCAGAAAGCGGCGAATCCACAAGCCCCATAGTCCCAGCAGAATTGCGGCGGTCAACAAGTCGGCGCTCAGGTTGTACAACGCGCCGTACCAGGTGTTGGAACGGACCTCGAAGCCAAAGAAGCCCTCTAAAACATCAATTACGTTCACTAATAAATAAAACGTGAAGCCGAAGAAAACGCCACTGTGGAGCGTACTGACCCAGACTCGATCACGAAAAACCCTGGTTTGCGTGACCGCCAGCCAGAGCGCTGCGCCCATCCGAGCGGTCAGGTTATCGGTCCGGTCCTCACTATCGGGCGATCCGCGCATCACGGCTTTATAAATCCGAGTGAAATACAGCGCTGCCCACGAGCCAAAGAATCCTGCGACCAGCACAAACAGAAGCTTCTCTACCAGCGAGAGTTCAAACACAGGTCTTTCCCCCTTTGAATAGGGAAAGTGTATCAGGCCCCCGCGTGTCGTGCGCGTGGCAGGCGACCCGGTTGGGATCGTCTCGAGCGAGCGGAGCGGTTTAACCGCAAGTACGAATCGTTTCCGCCCAAAGAAGCTGGCAGTACTCGGTTCCGATGCGCCAACATTGACCCCTCGAGTGGCGATGCAGTGAGTCGCTAATCTGTTTTCGGCGATGAAATTGTCGCGTTTGGATCTGAATAACCATCGGTATGTATGGAAGCTCGAGGCTTGGTTTGGAGGTTACCGCATGAGGTCATCAGTGACCTCATAGACCTATCGGTTCCTCCTCAGCCTGAAATCAGGTAATTGGAGTCTGATGTGGGCGCGAAACCCGATATCTAGTGGTGTGCATTTGAGAATACACATCATATCGGGGTTAGAAGGTGTAGAATCTAATCAGTTGAATAGGAATCGCTTCGCTGATAACAGAACGAAATCGGGTCTTTCGGCAAAACTTGACAACTCATTCTGCTAAGGACTAAATTACGACTATGCTCATCACAGAACGCTCCCTCACAACTACGCGCACATCAGGTCGAAGCCGTGTACTCAGCCCTAGCCAGGCTCCCTCGAGCCGCAGCGCTATGAGCACGACCTCTGTTAAGAGCATCTCGAGCTTCCTGTCAAAGGCGGGTGACCGTCAGAGTTGGTTGCTGTTAGGGCTGATCCTGATCCCAGTGATCGGTATGATTCGTAACTTCATGGCATTCGGCTTTGATCGCTAGATTGACCTCTCAGCCTCGAGCTGGCAGCGAGCTTCTGACGACTCGAGCCTCCTAGAACTGGTCTCACGTGCGAGGGCGCACCGAAGGACACAACGGGGACGGCGCGAACGCGCCGTCCCCGTTTCCGTGTCGGTTTTTTGATATAGACATGCCCAGCCGCCTCGTAGCATGAGCTGTGCTGAATCGAATTCCTCTTCTGGTGGCGATCACTTGGCTGACTGTGCTACTGAGCGGTTGTCAGAACACGCCACCGACCGAGACGCCTGATTTCAAACTGACCGTTGAACCCAGCAGTCTTAACTTGTCCCAGGGTTTGAGCGGCGAAATCACCGTGAAACTCGAGCGAACCGGCGAGTTCACCGGGGCGGTCGAAGTCAATTTCACGGGTTTTCCGAGTGGAGTTATCCCGGCAAGTACCAGTTTGGCAATTCCCGCCAACACCTCGAGCGGCGTGTTGCGCTTGACCTCCACGAGCACCGCCACCCTCGGCGATGGGGTCGTGAACCTAGTGGCGACGGGCAACGGGCTGAAAAAAACCGCGACTCTAAATCTGAGCGTGAAAAAACCTGATCCCGATTTCAGTTTCACCGCCTCGCCCGCCGCTAGCAGTTTGGAGCAGGGGTTGAGCAAAACCGTGGAACTGAAGGTCACCCGCGTCGCCGGATTCGCCGGGGCAGTCCAATTCGATTTGGAGGGTGCGCCGACCGGCTTCACGAGCGCCGCTGTCACCACGGGTTGTCCCTCGGGTTCGGCGTGCTTGAAACTGACGGCCGCCCCTGGAATCACGCCGGGCGTGTACCCATTGAGCGTGCGCGGCGTGAGCGGTTCACTGAAGCGCAATGCCACCCTGGAAATGACCGTCACCAAATCCGCGGCCGTAACCGTCTCGAGCCTGACGGCCGCACCGATGACCGGGCCCGCGCCGCTGCAAACCAGTTTCGCCTGGACCGCCAAGGGTCTGACGGGGCGCACTCTGACTTGCACGCTGGATGTCAACAATGACGGTAAGGCCGATTTCACCGTGCCAGCCTGTGGCACGAACCAGCAGGCGTACACCTACTCGGCGGTCGGAACCTTCACCGCCCGGCTGACCGTGACCGACAACCTGGGCTTCAGCGACGAGAAAACCTTGCTGGTCAACCCGACCGACCCCAGCCTGACCGATGTCTTCTTCACCCGCTACGAGTGGGGTCAGAGCGTGCTGAAATCCGATCTGCGGCTCGTGGCGGGGAAGCCCGCCGTATTGCGAGCCTTCGTGACCTCGAGCAAGTCAGGTATTCCTGGAGTCATCGTGCGGGCCACTGGAACCGTGGGGGGCGTGGTGCAGGGCAGCCTCGATTTGAAAGCTCCGGCGGTTGTGCCAGTCACCGATGTGGAGAGCGACCTGAGTCAGAGCTACTGGGCGCTACTACCATCTACCTGGATCAAACCGGGTCTCGAGGTGAAACTAGAGATTGACCCTGGGGGAGCGCTGACCGAATCCAACGAGTCCAACAACTCGCTGATCTTAAAACCAGAGGTTGGCTCGAGCGTCAAATTGTATCTGACCCTGGTTCCGGTCGTGCAGAACGGTGTTACCCCGGTCACGCCGGATCTGGCGAAACTCAAAGATGGCTTGCTGGCGTACTGGCCACTGGCTGACGTGGACATCGCGGTGCGACCACCCTTCACAACCGCCAGCACCGACCTGTCATCCATCCTCGGGCAGATTGACACGCTCCGCGACGCCGATCAGAGCAACCGCTACTACTACGGCTTTTACAGCGTCGGTGGCGGCATCGGGTTTATTGGGTATCCGGTCGGGGCAGGCAGCGCCAGCCTCGGGGTGCTGGCGCACGAGTTGGGCCATAACTTCGATCAGTTGCACGCGCCCTGCGGCAATCCCTCTGGTCCCGACCCGGATTACCCGTACACGGGCGCACTAATCGGCTCGTGGGGTTTTGATGGGCGCAGCAACTCGCTGGTTGACCCGACCAAGAACAAGGACCTGATGAGTTACTGCGGTCCGACCTGGATCTCAGATTTCATGTACCGGAAAGCCCAGATCTTCCTGGAATCGCACCCACCGAAAGCCAGCTCGAGCACTCCGCCAACGGATTTGCTGCTGGTGCGCGGGCAGGTTGTGAACGGCTCAATTCAACTCGAGCCGCTGGAACGCATCACCGGTTTGGCGCACGAACCCGACCCCGGACCCTACGAATTGAGGCTCAGCACCGCCACGGGTGAGCGCCGGGTTTCGTTCGCCACGGCTACCACCACCCACGAGGACGGCTCGAGCGCGGCTTCGATTTCGGAAGAGCACTTCAGTTTCACCATCCCCGATCCCGGACATATTGAAGCGTTGAGCCTGAGCGGTCAGGCCGGTCTGCGGTTTGAGCGGAGCGCGAAAACCGTCACCAGTCTCGCCACAGCCGATCCCAGAATCGTCTTGGAGCGTTCGGCTTTGAGCCTTGTGCTGCGCTGGAACGCCGCGCTGTACCCGACCGCCAGTCTGTCGCAGATAGACTCGAGTGGCCGTCGCACCACGCTCGCCCTGGCACTTACGGGTGGCAGCGCCACCGTAGATGTCGGCCTGGCCGGGCGCGACCTGGGACCGGGCAAGCTCGAGGTCAGCCTGTCCGATGGCATCAACAGCGTCAAGCAACAGTTCTGAGGCGCGCCGCCCAGGACACAGTGAGGACACAGTTCCCGGATCGTGATGTTAAACTGCTGGACATTCAAGGCTCGAGGGACAACCTCGAGTTCACGGAGGCAACGATGTTGTTACGGCGAATCTACGAGGTCATAGCGGCGCTGGTCGCGCTGTTCGGCGTGGTCTGCGTTATCGGCGGGTTCTACAATGCCGTCAACGGTAGCGGCTTCGATGCCCTGCTGCTCGGCGTGGTGGTTGGTGCTTTTTCTGCGGCGATCGCGTTCGTGATCTGGAAGTTCGCCTCGGCTTCGGCCGCCGCGGGCGTCAACACCCTCGGCGTGGACGAGAAAGCCGAGCTGATGAAAGCGGAGTCCTTGAAGCGCAAGCCCCCGAAGGCCGCGGCTCGCTGAGCCTGGCACGGGCGGATGAAATCTGATCCCTTCGAGCCTGTCGCGTTCTCCTCATGTCTTTTCTGCTGATCGCTTTGCTGGTCGCCGCTGCCTTCATTGCGGGTGCGCTCTACTACGCCCTGAAATTTCCGAGTGGCCGCTGGTTCCCGAGCGGGCGGGACAAGCTGCTGCGTAAAGTCGGACCGCTCGCCACGGGTACCCTGGAAAGCCTCAACGTTCGCTCCCTGACGCGAGCTGGAGGCACGCCGCGTCTGCTGTTGAACGCCAACTACCGCTACCAGGTGAAAGGTGCGCCGTACACGATCACGCTACCTCTCGAGAGCCTGAAATTGAACGCGCCGGGGATCACCGAGGCGATCACCAGCCGCGAGTTCGAGCGCGAGGTTCCAGACCGCCTCGAGTTGCAGGACGGAACCCGGCTCGAGGGCCGCGAAACGATTCGCCTGTACTACCAGGAGCGGTTGCGCGAAGGCAGGCCGACTGTGGACGTGCTGTTCGACAAGGGCAGCCCGGCGCTGTCCACGGTGCGAGACTGGAAGTAAAGCCCTCGAGAGATTTGATTTCGAGGGCCAATTGGGTGTGACTCGAGTCGCCACTGTCAAATTGACGGTAGCGTGTAGCCCTTGAACTGATCGCGTAGCGCTCGCTTTAAAAACTTACCGACGGTCGTCTTCGGGATTTCTGGGACGAATTCATAGGCGTCCGGGAGTTGCCACTTGGCGAAGCCTCGCTCCAAGAGAAACGCGTCCAGGTCTGCCTTGGTGACGCTTTCACCGTCGCGCACGACCAGCACCCCGAGCGGACGCTCATCCCATTTCGGGTGCGGAACGGCGATCACGGCCGCCTCCTTCAAACTGGGGTGACCCATCAACGTGTTCTCTAAGTCCACCGAGCTGATCCACTCGCCGCCGGATTTGATTAGGTCCTTGGCGCGGTCCTGAATCATCATGTAGCCCTCAGGGTTCAGTGTGGCGATATCGCCGGTATCGAACCAGCCGTCCTGTTGGCTGGCGGCCGTCGCCTCGGGGTTGTTGTAGTACTGCCCCGTGACCCACGGGCCGCGCACCAGTAACCGGCCTGGCGTCTTGCCATCGTGCGGCATGGGTTGATCGTGCTCGTCCACGATTTTCAGTTGTACCAACATACTCGGGCGGCCCGTCAGCGCCATCACGTCGTAGCGGGCCGATTTCTCGAGGTCGTGGTGTTCCGGTTTCAACGAGTTCAGCGTCCCGAGCGGCGTCGTCTCCGTCATGCCCCAAGCGTGAATCACGTGCAGGTTGTGGCGCTCACCGAAGGCTTCGATCAAGGATTTTGGCGCGGCCGCGCCCCCGACCAGCAGGGCGCGCAGATGTTCCAAGTGATACGGGGTTCCGGCGCTCCTAGCGCGGTCTAGCTCCTCGAGTAGCCCGAACCAGATCGTCGGCACACCCGCCGTGAAGGTGACCTTTTCGTTTTGCAGGACGGTCGCTAGAAAGGTCGGCGTCGTGAAGATGCTCGTTAGGATGATGCTCGAGCCGACCATTGGGCAGAGGAACGGGTAGCCCCAGGCGTTGACGTGAAACATCGGCACGACCGGCAAGATCACGTCGCGTTCCGAAACGCCCATCATCTCGTTCGAGGCGCTGACGAGGGTGTGCAGCAGGTATCCGCGATGGCTGTACAGAACCCCCTTCGGCGCTCCGGTCGTACCCGAGGTGTAACACATGCCCGCCGCCTGGCGCTCGTCTATCTCGGGATAGCTGAAGCGGTCGGGTTGATGGGTGATGAACGCCTCGTAATCCACCATGCCCGGTGGCATCTCTGGGACCGCGCCCATGACCACGACCAGCTTGACCGTCGGACACTGCGGCAGAATCGTCGGCAGGCGCGCCAGGAACACGTTGTCCACGAACAGGATCTTGTCCTCGGCGTGATTGATGATGTAGACCACCTGATCGTCCGGCAGGCGGATATTGACCATGTGCGCGACCGCGCCGGTGCTGGGAATCGCGTAGTACAGCTCCAAATGGCGGTAGTGGTTGGTGGCAAAGGTCGCCACCCGGTCCCCCGACACCACGCCCGCCGCCGTCAGCGCGTTCATCAGCTTATGGGCGCGGCTGTACAGGTCGCCGTACGTCTCCTCGAAGCGACCCGGAATTGGCAATTTTGTATCCGGGTCAACCCCGACTGGCAGGTAGGACACGACCTTGCGGTCCGAGAACAGCAGCTTGGCGCGTTCCAGAATCGTGGGAATCGTCAACGGCACATCCATCATCGTGGACTCGAGCATCGGTTCTCCTTGGACGCCTGTTGCCAGGCGAGGTTTTGGGATGTTTCCAGCTTACCGCGCTTGGCAGGCTCGAGGTGTGGCGCGAGGCAGGGTTTGATTCGTGATCGCTCGAGTCCTCGGGGTTTCAGGGTCACGTATCAAGGTCTGCGGTGGCAACCCCTCAGGGGGCTTTGAACGTCTCGAGACTCGTGGACGAGTCGCTTCTGAGTGAGGCTCCGCTCACGCCTATCCCTGGTATCCTGCCCGCGTGAGTTTGCGCGCCGTGCCCGTCCATCACCCGCTCGAGTGGGACGCCCTCGTGACCGGATTTTTGCATCACAGCGCCCTGCAAGGCTGGGGCTTCGGGGAGGCGCGGCGCGTCACCGGTTGGGAACCTGCGCGGTTACGACTGGAACGCGACGGCGTGCCGTTCGCGGCGACTCAGATTTTGCGCCGCCGCCAGTACGGGCTGGGCTACCTGTACTGCCCTCGAGGACCCGCACTGAACAGTCTGGACGACCTCGAGGATGTGGGAAAATTGCTGAACGATCACGCCAGTTTTGGCGATGTCAGCCTGACGGTGGAACCGCCCGTGCCAATCCGCTCGAGCGGCGACCCCGGCGTGATTCCCCCCCGGCTGGGCGTCTGGGCGCACGCCGCGCCGATCCAACCGGAACACACGGTGCTGATTGATGTCTCGCAGAGCCAAGAGGTCCTGCTGAAAAACATGCACGAGATGGCGCGGCGCAACACCCGCACCAGCCTGAAAGAGGGCGTCACAGCCACGACTGAAACCGATTTCGAGGCGTTCTGGAACCTGTTCTCGGAAACCAACACCCGGTCGCAACTGCTGCAACGCCAGCGCCGCTACTACGAGGCGATGCTCGGCGAATGCGCCCGCTACGGCGGCGACGCGCAGATCATCACGGCCCGAAAGGACGGCGTGCCGCTGGCGACCGGCCTGGTGATCGGCTTGGGCGACGAACTCTGCTACCTGTACGGCGGCAGCACGCGCTTGGAGCGCGCTGAGGGCGAACGCGACCCGAAAGCCAGCAACGGATTTTACTGGGGCATGTTGCGCTACGCCCACGAGCGCGGCTACAAGCGGTTGGACCTATTCGGCATTCCCAGAGTCATCACCGCCGACAAGCACAGCTTCGGTGTCTACGAGTTCAAGATGCGACTTGGGGGGCAGATGGCGTACTTCCCGGCCTACGAGCTGTCCCTCAGCCCACTCTCGAGCCTGGTGAATCGCGGCTTGCGCCTTCGGAAGAACCGCCAGAACTTGAAGGCTCGAGGGACGACGCAAGACGTGTTGTGAGGGTTTGAAGATTTGCGGTGCGAATCCCTGAATATGGGGTCTCGTGTCAATAACTGATAACGGCATGATTCGGTTACCTCACGCCCTCATCACAGACGCACTGCATCGTGACGAATTCTTACCCTGAACGTACCGAACTCAGAAAGTGCAAAAACCAAGTCACCTGATTTCTTGCAGTAGCCTTGAACTCCCCGCCGTACAAGGCTGAGCCGCACTTGATAATGGGCTTCGGATTCCGCGAGAACTCGCGTGTCTATGAGAACACATGGTCTTACCTGATGAACCCGGTGGCGGCACTGCGTTTTCTTGGACTTGTGACGTGACAAAAAGCCTGTGGTCAAGCTTAATGCTCGAGGCGCTGAGCGGCGGGATGCTTGGGGGCAGCGCGGAACTTGAAGCCTCGAGATTGATCTGACTCGAGAAGGATTGCTTGCTACCATTGCTTGGAGTTGTTGCATTGCTTGAGGAGGAAGCGGCGGTAGTGGTGGCTCCTGAGACGCTGAAGGCTTGCACACCGACGCTTGGACTGGACACGTTTTGCCTCGAGACCGTCGTATTCGTCACCGCTGTGTTATCCAGTGATGTAACACTCGAGAAACCTATAGCTTATGATTTGTTCTAAACTTAATTCCGGAGAGTGGAAACTAAAAAGATTCACGAAATGAATTTTGAACCCTCAAATATGATCAAAAGTAAAAAAGATCCAACTAAAAAAAATAAAAAGACTCCGAATATACTCTGAAATCTATCATAAGATTCTCTCTCTGGAAATATATCATTTATCCATGGATTGAATTTCAGTAAAGACCAACTCAAGTCTTTACCCGACTTCGTAAAACACGAAAACCAAATCAGAAAAATAAAAGTAACCGCAAAAAATATAGTTATAAAGTATATGAACATAATTTCCGATCAAAAAGCTTAAGATTTAAAGTACTTATCTAATTCGTATAGCACAAGATACGGAACCAGAAACCCCAGGGAAGATAGAAAGTCCGAGTTCGCCAAAATTATCAGCATTTTTCGGTCCCGTTCCACCCATTGCAATAGCAGGCCCGATTGCAGAGTTAGCAGACCATTGATAAAAACACCAAGCGTTGGTTTGGGAGTTCGGGGCTGCATTGCCTGGTCCGACCGTTATAGTAGCTGTCGGACCAGGTGTTCCAAGCGTAGGACCGAAGTACAAATACCTTCTCCCATCATTCGTTATAAGAGTTCCAGCATTTAAACCGAGAAAGAGGCTTAAGCCAAAGTTATAGTCAAGGTAACCGTTTTCACTTGGAGGCTGTACTTGAAACTTAGCGCTTACAGGTTTTAGGTCATCTAAATTACCTAGATAAACTAGCCTCACACCGCTATTTGTCTGTTCAAGTTTGAAATCCATTGAAAACCGTGTTAATGCTCTCAAACCCTTCTCGCCTATTTTGCCATCGGTCAAACCTTTGTTCAGCGCTTGCCAGAACTGAACGCGTTGCGCTGGTTCCAATGACTTATAAAATGGCGAGTCGCCCATTCGGTTTACGTAATCACCACATTTTACGTCTGACTCCGCTTTTTCACAAACCCATTTCGCTCTGTAATACGCATCGTTCTTCTCGAGACGAATCGCTGCGTTGACATCGCCCTGTGAACGGGCTGTCACATCTTGTTGTCGAGCATTGTACTCATCTAAATTCTTAGGGTGGTTGCAAGGAACTTGTTTTATAACGACACCGTTCTGAGCAATATCACCTGCATAACTTTTCTTGCTATCGCATTGAGAGCCGTCCGAACCCTCGTAATTGAACAGTGGCTTGATCGTCACACCACCCACCCCTCCCGGTGGCACAATCGCACCACTCGAGCCTCCAGGCGGCGTGACACTCGAGGTCGGATCATTGACGCTCCCAGATGGTGGCACAATCGTACTCGCGCCACTCGAGGGGGTCGTCCCCACACTTGGAATACTCGAGCTGCCCGGTGCAACGATACTACTCACATCCCCAGCGTTCGGTGTGACGATCAACAAACTCGAGGGAGATGTGATGCTCGAGGCGCTGAGTGGCGTGATGCTTGGGGGGAGGACGGAACTTGAAGCCTCGAGATTGATCTGCGCTGTGAGTTGAGTCGGTTGACTCGAGACCGTTGTGTTCAGATTCAACGTCGTCCCGCTCGAGAACCCCGTGCTTTGTGGTTTGCGCAAGGGTGGCGGCGTGACGCCCTATAGCAGCCTGAGGCGAATCATCTCGTTATTCTTCTTCGCGGGACGGTAAGCGCTTCACCCAGTACAGAGGCTTACGACTCTGATGCGCGACAGCGTAAATGACCACGAACTCGCCCTCCGTTCGATAAAAAACGTGGTGCGGAAATCCAACAACGCTGACCCGACGCATCCTCGTGCGTTCGTGAACGACGCGCATCATCTCCGGGAACTAAAGTATGCCATCCACGGTACGCTGCATCGCATCGTAAAAAGCGGTTCCCAACCCGTACTCCTGCTCGAGTGCTTGTTCAACGCCCAGAAATTCCCCTAGCGCGGCTTCTGTGAAACAATCTTTGTAACGCGGCTCTGGCACGAGCAAAGGCTTCCTTTCCGTCCAGCCTCTTAAGAGTGTGTTTAGGATAGGTTTGGATTGTTTGCGGCAAATCTTGCTTTCGGGACGTTCGAATGGCTTTGTGCCGGACGACTTCGTTCCACTTTTTTCCGGTACTTAGCTTTCTACCATTTGAATGAAATCAGACGCCGCTCTTGTCAATTTCGTAATAGTTGGTATTAGTTCTACAAGATCAGATACATCCTTTTCAATTTCAATTTCCAATTCGCACGCGAATCCCACTTCATCGAACCTTCGTAGTACTTTGTGAAAGTGAAAAACAAAAAATGTATACTGATTTATATCTAGGTTGATAGCTTTTACAGAACTGCCTTCAATAGAGAAATGAACTTCTCCGTATTCAGGAAACTTTAATAAAAATTTCACTATCGATTCCATTTGATAAAAGTAAAAGATTAGTTTTTCGATTGATAAGAATGCAATAATCTCTAGTTGATTACGTGAGTTTGGTGTAGTCAGAAATGAATGATTTGCAACTCTTTCGATGCTTAAGAATTCTTGAGCATCGAAAGTAACCAAGACAGCTTTTAGATTTTGTTCAAAACTAATTTTCATGGCATTCCTTTCGGAAAAAAGTTGGAACTCGGTCTAGGATTTCCGAAACGATCAATTTGACGGAGTCGCCAACCATCTATAAAATCCCAATCCCTCACATCTAAGGGATCGCCGTTTCCATCTCGCGTAGAAGTCCCTTCTCGAGTTGGTATTTGAGCTGTACCTGAATTCGCCACTGGTAACCCACTTCCATCAAGATTGATTCGAACAATCACACCTTTATCAGTGTTTATATCAGGATCCCAGCAAATGAGCTGACTACCAGCCCTAATACATTCCCCAGTTGATGTGATGCGATCTATTTCTCTAGCAAGATCTTCGGGTGATTCTATTCCAGCTCCTATAAACTCATCACTCTTTTCCCATGCGTGATCAGCTATCTGCTCTGCGGATTGACTTACAGCGCCAATCGTTGGTCGCAAGATGTTCGCTGCAGTGTTCCACGGTATTGTGACACTTCCCCGCCCAGGCACATTCAAAGGAATGCCACTCAACCAAGGTATCTCGAGCCGAATCTGAGGCAACGGTGGCAACGCGAACGGCTTACTGTCAATCACAACAGAATGCGATTGTGACGCTAAAGCGAATAATGCCATGATCCCCAAACCAGTCAGCACCACCAACTCAATAACCTGCGTGAATTGCGCTCGAGGTCTACCACCACCCGCAAGGAACTGAGGCGAGTTGCACGTCATTTGTCCACCTGACACACGACAGCGTTCCGATACGCGCTTCATCTGCTGAATCTCATCCCGACCGATGTATCCGCTCTCCAACCCACCCTGCGTAATCTGCCAGAAGTGCAAACGCTGCGCTGGACTCAAATCGGCGTAGAAATCTGATTGCTGAATCAAGCTGATATTTGTCCGGCACTCGCTCCGTGCTGCGCTCTTATCACCAGTCGTATTTCTGGCACACGCATCTCCAGCCATGATGCGTGTGTCTATAAACTCGAGCTGCGCCTTAATCCGAAGATTTCCAGGGTCACTTGCGAGTTGTACTTCTAGCGCTTGTTTCTTTTGAAAATCTTGAATCTGCTCTGCGTCTTTACAATCTTCCCAGTGACCATAATTAATCAGCCCGTAATTGAAGCACTTACCACTGGCATCCTGCCCATATCCAAGCGGCTTAACCCTGCCCCCACTCGAGCCGACCCCTCCCGGTGGCACAATCGCCCCACTCGAGCCTCCCGGTGGCAGAATGCTCGTGTTCCCCGGCGGTGTGATCGCAGATGGACCACTCGAGGGGGTCGTCCCCACACTTGGAATACTCGAGCTGCCCGGTGCAACGATACTACTCACATCCCCAGCGTTCGGTGTGACAATCGTCAGACTCGAGGGGGCGTTGATACTCGAGGCGGACAATGGGGTGATGCTTGGTGGGAGAACGGAACTTGGAGCCTCGAGATTAATCTGCGCTGTGAACTGACTCGGCTGACCTGAGCTTGCTGTCGTTGCGGGTTGACTCGAGGCGGTTGTGGTTGCACTCGAGACGCTGAAGGATTGCACGCCAACGCTCGGGGTACTCACCGGTTGACTCGAGACCGTCGTGTTCAGATTCAATGTTGTCCCACTCGAGAAGCCCTGAGGTTGCGCTTGTGGTCTGCTCGAGACTGGCGGCGATTGTCTCACTTCACTCGAGCGAGCCGCGTGTGACCTTCAACGCCATGCTGGGCGATCACCTCCGCGACGCGAATGACGCGCTCCAAGCTGGCCGATCGGTACTGTGTGCTTTCGTACCGCTGCACCTGCTGCTCTTTCATACCCAGCAAACCCGCTAAATCTTTATGCGTCAATCCAGCCGCGATGCGAGCGCGAATCAGGTTCTCTGGGAGTGCCAGCACCGCCTCAACGTCCAAGCGTCCGCCGTTACCCTCGAGTAACGCCTCATATTCGCGCAGGTCAGCATTCATCACTTCGATCTCGGAGCGAATTGCTCCAACCTGCGCTCTGCGCTGGACAGGATGCAAATCAGTTTCGGTTTCGACACGTCCTAGTGCGGCTTGGAAGCGCTCGAGGTTGGTTTTAGTGACACCGTACTGGCGTTCGTTCTGAATCATGGCAACTCCTTTAACTTCAGCTTGAGAATACCCTTGGGTTTTCCATCCCGACCTTGCTGAAAGAACCATAGGAACGGTTCCCCGTTCAATGTCGCTTCCCAAGTTGCAACAAAAAACTCACAGCCAAACTTGCGTTTCTGCGCGGCACGAGCGTTATCGAACTCTAAAAGCACGGGTTCAATGCGTTCCAAGTCATCCCAATCAAGCCCTGTATCGTCGTATAGCACGTCAATATCGCCAGGTTGATCTTTAGAAGTAATGAAACCGCCGTCAATCCAGACCGTGGAGCACCCCGCGTTTTTTAGACTCTCGAGTCCGGCGCGTAACCCACCCAGCAGGTAGCCGCGATGCGGGTTGCTGTTGAAGCGGTCCATGAGTTCGTCCCAGGTGATTTCGTGTTCTCCGGGTGGAAGCGTGCCTGAGTTGGTGAACGGTGGAATCACAACACAACATTAGTGTTGTGTTACGGACTTGTCAAGTCGCCCCACTAAACAGCTACACGAGAACGCTGAGCGCCGCACACCTCGAGATCAGCCCAGGAACGGGACGTGGCATTGCTTTCCACGTGCTGCTCTCACGCTTCCGCCGCCACTCGAGCCGCCCACACCCCTCCAGGTGGCACAATCCCCGCACTCGAGCCTCCGGGCGGCGTGACACTCGAGGTCGGATCGTTGACACTGCCACTCGGTGGAATAATCGTACTCGCCCCACTCGAGGGTGTAATCCCAACAACGGGAACGCTTGAACCGGGTGCGACGATACTACTCACATCCCCAGCGTTCGGTGTGACAATCGTCAGACTCGAGGGGGCGTTGATACTCGAGGCGCTGAGTGGCGTGATGCTTTGTGGGAGAACGGAACTTGGAGCCTCGAGGTTGATCTGACTCGCGCTATTTGCCGTTGAACTCAACCATTTATCGTTCCTCGAGGTTAGTGAAATGTTTATGAGAGTGGAAATCAATGAGCCGCCATGCCTCGCCTTTTGAATCAGATACTCTGTCGAACTTAATTCGTAAATCATCGGAGAACAGTAATTCTATATTCTTTTCACCGTATATAATCTGAGAGACTCGATGGGGGTTGAGCGCTAATTTGTTATTGAAGATATTTAATATCTCTCTATTAAAATCTTTACTGCTGAAGTTATTTTCAGTGCTCCAAATCTCCCAGTTTTCTGGCAAATGGAGTGCGATTTCACCTATTTGCCTTTCTGTCTTACTCACAGGAGAAATAGATGTAGTAAGATTTCCAAATTGAATCCACAAAAGACCCGCATAGCCTATTTTACTTATAGGGAAACCCATCAACTTATTTATCGCAGAACTTTCTTTCATGGTTTTCCTTTGTCTTTTCGATAATCACCTTTGCTGTTACCCGTGAAATTATCTTTGATTTGCTGTGCCCTTCTTTCAATTTCTTCCAAGCTTAGATCCTGACCCGTGATGTCATCATGAAGTAAACGCCTTTGGGCTGGATTAAGGTTTAACCTATCGGCAATGCGATTGGCATTTTTGTTCTCACTCTGATTTGTCCCTAATTTTGAATCTGGGTCATCTCGCTGTTCACTCTTTGTCTGCTTAGCATTTAAGAAGATTTCTGATCTACTTGCAGCAACTACATTGTTATAAACATCTCTAGCAACTCCAGCAATCACGTAGCCAGTTACGCCCGCCGCGACAATCATTGCTAATGTTGCTCCGATAGGGTTACCTATACTCCCAGTAGCTGTAATGCCTAGCGCAGTGCCTCCTCCACCAACCCCCACTACAGCAAACGCCAATCCAATTCCAGCTAACGCACTCGAGCCATTATTACTCGAGCCGGGCCCCATTTGATACGTGCCATTCTGCAATTCAGGGTGTTGCGCCAAAACGCTTTTGTCTTGCAACATACCCCACATTGCCGCTGCTGTATCCGCCAAATCCTTTCGTCCCAATTGTCCTGTACCCAATCCGTAATTCATCACGTGCCAAAATGCGAGTTTCCGTTCTGGGGACATCTCTTGATACAGTGGATTCTCAGAAATTGCGCGTACCGACGCTGCCGCCCGGGGTTCGCTCCCGCCTGGATACACAACATCAATGCGTTGCGCTCGAGTTTTTGCAAGTTGGAACTCGAGGTCAGCGCGTTCCTGAGTACTGCGACCCGATGAAGTTTTTATTGTTTCACCAAGGAAATCTGCTTTGTCCTGTAGAGATTGAGCGGTGCTAGTACACTCATCTGATTGCTCCAAAGCAAACTTCACATTTGAATCGCCTACGAAACGACAATTCCCGTTGATGATCCGGTTTTCTAAGGGCTTAACATTACCTCCACTCGAGCCGCCAACACTTCCTCCCGGCGGCACAATCGCACCACTCGAGCCTCCCGGCGGTGTCACACTCGAGGTCGGATCATTGACGCTCCCAGATGGTGGAATCACACTCGAAGCGCCACTCGAGGGCGTGATCCCCACAACGGGCATACTCGAGTTAGGAGCAACGATACTTGAGACATCACCCGCGTTTGGTGTGACAATCAACAAGCTCGAGGGGCTGGTGATGCTCGAGGCGGACAATGGCGTGATGCTTGGTGGGAGAACGGAACTTGGAGCCTCGAGATTGATCTGCGCTGTGAACTGACTCGGCTGACCTGAGCTTGCTGTCGTTGCGGGTTGACTCGAGGCGGTCGTCGTGGCACTCGAGACGCTGAAACTTTGCACACCCACGCTCGGGGTACTCACGGGTTGACTCGAGACGGTGGTGTTCAAATTCAGTGTTGTCCCACTCGAGAAACCTGTGCTTTGCGGTTGCGCTTGCGGTTTGCTCGAGGCGGGCGGTGTGATGCTCCCAGGATCGCTCGAGGGCGGTGTGAGGCTGCCAGGCGCTTGGATCGCGCTCGGTTCTACCTTGACTTGCGTGGACAGCGGGGTGACTGGGGCTTGGAGGGGTGTGGCGCTCGAGTCGGTGGAGGGCGCTGCGAACGGTGCGATCACATCGAAGGTTCCATCGCTGTTCTTCGCGCCGTCCGCCAAGCTGAAGGTTTCGTCTTGATCCAAGGGAGGTGGACTAAAACCCACGGGACCAACATCACAGCCACCGTCACCATCGCTGTTCACGGGTGTACAGGAATACCCATACCCGGAAGTGGTCTGAACGCTGTGCATCAGATGGACTTGCCCGTCCAAGATCACCGAGGACTGCGATTTCGTTTGATACCCGTAGAAACCGCTCCCGAAATCCGTCGTTGCCCCTTGAGCACTCAACGCCAGATCACCGAACGGATCGTAGCGAAACCGTATGGCTCGAGTTACCGGAGCTGGTACACTCGCCCCTGGCGGACCTCCGTTGATAGAATAAATTGTCTCCTGAGTGGGGCCGCGGTCAAAGTTGATCGCCCGGTCATCAGCATCGTAGCGCTTCGCCGCATTGTTAAAGACGTTCGTTGTGTCCGTTCCCGTCATATTGACCCGCATCCCACGCGATGACAACGCGTAGTTGTGCGTCACCTCTGCGCCGCCATTTTGTGGAGTGATCTTTTCTGAGATGACCGCGTTCAACACCGAGAACGTAGCGTTATACACCTCACGGCGAGCGACGTTCCGACTCACCGGGAACGAGCTGCTGCCGTCGTACTCGTACCCAGAAGAGGTCTCAAACCTCGAGTTATTGTTCCCGTAAGCGTCGTACAAGAACTCTGTATCAATCGTACGCGTGACTGCCGAACCGGTCTTTGTATCTTGCGTGGTCACCCGGCGGGTCGGAAAGCCATTTCCGTCATACGTCCAAACTGACTGCTGTGAAGGACAACCTGTTATTCCCGATCCTTGCGGGCAACCGTTGAAACCAGAGGCGGCTGCGCCCACGGTGGAGTACGTCAAACCACCCACGGTTGGCGTGCGTGTACTCCAGTAATTCCCGTTGAGCGTTTCGTACACTTCACCGCTAGCTCCGTAACTATAATTGGTCGTGGTCGCCGCGCCAATGCCGTACGTGCCGTTGCTATCGTAATTGCTGGTCAATCTGCCTCGAGCGTCGTACGTGAAGGTTTGATTACCGACGCCAGCTACCACGACACTGGCTTTGCTGCCATCCGAGTAGTAGCTCGTACCCGTCGAGCGGTAGACTGTCGCACCTGTAAAGTCTGTGTCACTCACAGCCACGCAGCTTGTCTGGTCACGCTCGGTGTAATTAATGTTGGTAACAGATTGCGGTCTCACTCGAGGTGAAACGCAGTCCGAGAAAGTGACGCCATTATCGCTTCCGGCCCCAGCGGTGCGTCCAATCAGATTTCCGTTCGCGGCGAAAACCTTGACTTCACTGGCACGCAAGGTTTGCTTGTTCGTTGGGGAATAGTTGTACGCGTAAACATCGCTGGCATCTTGCGGATTAGAGGGACTGACAGTTGACACATCAACACTATCGGTGAATCCGCCACCATTCCCAGTGATACCCCGCTTGTACGATTTCAACAGATTCCCGTTCGCATCGTACCGCCATAGCGTCGCCTCGTCATCCCCGTTAATCGCCCCCGAAGCTGTGCGGTGCAGCGCATAAATTGATTGATCCCCGTAGAAGCTTCGCTTGTACCGCAATCCCAAGCCATTGAACGCATTGATTTCAATGAACTCTCGAGCATTCACTGCGCCACCGATAGACCGCAAGTCACCGAACGAGGCGTGGCTACCGGCCCGACCGAGGTTTGTCAGATCCCCCCAGCACTGCGCGTTACCCGCTGTGACATTTGGTGTGGTTGCCCAGCAGTCCACGGTGTTGTACTGACTCGTGATCAAACTACCATCGTAGCCGTAACTGGTTTCGGCGGTTTTTACACCGTCCACGCGGTACGTGTAATACTTTATTTCGCCGCCAACACCAAATTTGTGCGGTCGGGATTCCACTTGCACCTTACCCAGGCTGTTGTACCAGTAATCGGTGTACAAGCCCCGCTCGATCTTCTGCTTCAAGTTTCCTGCTAGATCGTAGGTGTAGGAGCTGACCAAATTACCTGGCAAGGCTGTCACATCAATTGTTCCATCGCGCCGAATTTTCTTTTCTTGAATCAACTGATCCCAGGCGTTGTACTGGTATTCAGTCACGAAGCCATCCGCATCTTTCATTCGCGTTAAATGCCCGCGCCCGTCATAGCCCTGCTCTATAGTCGCTCCAAGCGGCAAACTCGTGAGCGTTGGACGACCCGCGAAATCGTACTGATACGACGTGCAAGCCGTCGTGTTGCCATTAATGCCATAAACGCAGCTCGAGGTTGGGTATTTTCTCGAGCCGTAATCGAACCCTTTGGTTTGCACATACCCAGCGGCGTTCCCATCATCCGCAAGTTTCGCGGAAGTACTTGGATTGTTGTCCGGTTCAAAGATGCTCGAGACCAACCCATCCCCGGTGTAATTGACGGCTTTTGTGGTAATCCCTCGAGCGTCAACAATGTACTGCGGCGAACCAAAAGCGCTATATTTGACCCGGCTGGTGTTCCCTCGAGCGTCCTTGGTGGCGGTCACGCGTCCAGCCGCGTCATAGGCATAATACGTGCCCGCATGAGCATTGGACGGACTGCTATCCTCGTCACTAAAGTTCTGTGCACATTCTCCACTGTTATCAAGGCATACTTGTTGTTGCTTTTCGCTGACATTGCCAATCCCGTCGTACCCTAACCAAGTTCCCCAACCATCAGCGTCTACGGTGTGAACCATGCGATCCCATGCATCGTACTCATACGTGGTCGTGGCGATTTGCACACCCGCGCCCGGTGTTGGCAGAACCATGCTCGAGGGAACGACAGGGCTGGGACTACGCACCAGTTTTTTCTCCGCTGTCTTGCGGTTGAATCCGTCGTAAGCGTATTCCATGTACGGGCGGCGGTTATCCACGTATCCACTGTTCCCCAGCTCAGGACTGAGTTGTTTTAATAGGTTTCCTTCGGTGTCGTACACCATGAACGTCGCTCGAGCATCACCCGATGCAACCATCTCGAGGGCATCACTGCGTACTTTGATTGGACGGTCGAACGGGTCATAGGTGAAGTACGTCGTTCGTGTTTGAGGTATGTTTACGCTTGTGTTGTTGTACCCAACACGTCCCAACCCATCAATGTTGTAGTTGTACGAGCAGCGATTCTGATCGGGTTGAGCTGCTCCAGTGCCAGATCCACCCCCACCGAAGTCGCAATTGAAATCTTGAATACCGCTCGAGTGATACGACGCAGCGGTTCCAAGACCGTTAAATAGCCCGGTGTTGACTGTGCGATCAAGGGTGTCGTATTTGAATGTCGTAGCAAAGCCATCAACTGTTTGCGTGACCACGCGACCAAACGCGTCATAAGCAAGAATAGTGGTCTCGTGAGGTGTGTTGACGCCGTTGCCATCCCCGATCCCTTTGACGATCCCAGCAGTCCGCCCAAGGTCTACGCCAGAGAGGTTATAGGTGTAATCGGTTGTATTTTCCTTCTGACCTTCCCAGCTCGAGTCTAATTCTCCGGTCGCATAATAATTCCAGCGCTTTTGAATGGCTGCTCGACCATATTCATAAACTTGTTCAAACACCATCTGTCCGAAGCCGTTGAACCCGCGCATTGTGACGAAATCCTTGCGGTTATTACGGTCCGCCACAAAGACATTGCTGTTATTCACATCAGATGCTAAACCGCCAACAATGTTTTTGATAATGACATCGCCGAATTGGTTAAACCAATAGGCTGTCGCTGCTAAACCATTATCACTTGTAGAGACTAAATCAGCATACTGTTTTGCAAGCGTTCCTTGGCTTTGTCGAGGTTCTTGAATCCACTCTCCGTAGGTCTCACCAGTGTGATACGTAAAATTTGTTGTTACCCCAGTTAATCCACTCGAATAACTGCGCTTCTGCGTTAAACGACCGCTCGTATCATAAATTTGTACAAAACCGCGCTTCAATGAGCCACTAACATAGCGATCATCCACACGTTGCTGGATTGCCCCAAACGTCTGCCCGCTCGTTGTAATCGTCGGATGCAAGTTAAAATACGTATTTTTCTTATTCTGACCGTAACTGTAGGCCACACCGTCTCGAGTTCCACTGACTGCATCCACAATCTCGTTCGTCTGACGGTTGTCCAAATCGTACGTGTACGAAGTCGCCCGCTCTGAGGTTGAGGCACTGGCGGACACAAATGTCTCGAGTTTCGTGAGATTACCCGCCGCGTCATAGGTATAAACATCTTTGCGACCCGATGGAGAAACAATGCTCGCCGTCGTACCGTTCGCGTTATACGTGTAATTCGTTATCAACCATTTTTCTGCAAGACTGAACGAGAACCAAGGCGCGGTCGGAATCCACGGGTTGTAATCACGCACTTTCTTCTGCGTCAATTGACCGCTCGCATCAAACACGAATTGGCTTTCCTTACGACTATTATCCCCCGGCGTGCCCTGGACCACACTGACACTCGTACTGATCGGACCCGACACCGCTAGCAACGGGATCAACTTCACTCCAGCCCCTTGCGACCCGCGCAACTCGAGCACGTCCCCAGGGCGCACGTTGAACCGTCCCAGAGTCGCACTCTGACCCCGCTTCAATTGCACGGGTGAAGCCTCGCTGCCATTGCGTTTCCACTCGAGTCTGCCGCTTGCTTTTGGCTCGAGGCGCACCTCGTACAAATCCGTGGCGAACTTCGCAGGCACTTGGTACTGAAGCGCGTTCCCGCTTCGCTTGGCCGGTAGGATCACCGTCTCGAGGTCATTGTTGCGGCGGTATAACGTGCCTGTCATCGTGAAGGTGTAAAAGATGCTGGGTTGATCGGTCATGTCCACCCGGATCAGACGATCACTCGGGTCATAGAAATACGTGGTTTGCACGGTGGTTTGACCGCCGAGCACACTGCGAGAGATATTCTTCAACATCAAGCGCGTGTTGTTGGCTCGCCATTCGTATGAGAAGGTCGTCCAGCGGCTAATCGTACCGCCCTTGCCATCCGGGGCGGTGTACGTAACTTTGGTGACGGCACGCTGATTGCCGCAGACGCCGTTAAAGCAATTCCCGTACTCAAACTCCGTTTTGCGTGCAGCACTCGAGTTGAGCGCTTCGTCACGCAGCAACTCATTGACTCGAGTCAGTGTTTGATCGGTGGTGTTCCACTCGTAGGTCGTGACGCGGCCCCATTCATCCCTCACCTTAGAGATCAGGCCTGGAGCGGCGTAGAAGAGGTCTGTGATGGGTCCTAAAGCGAGTGTCGTGAGATCGCGTCCTTCAGGCATCCCCGCTTGGGCGCTACGGTACTGCTGATACGGGTTTTGCACGTAATCGGCGTACTCGCCGTCGTACGCGAAGGTAACCCTCGTACCATCAGGAGTGTAGTAATGCGCGATGTAATTTGCGCCGATCTGCCGCAGCACAACCCATTCTTTGACGTACTGCGTGCCCGGCATTGGGTCGAGGGCGTAGAAGGTCGTGCCCGTCGTGGTCTGATACCTCGAGATCCAACTCGGCACAGTCGTAAAACTTGGTGTGGTTTGCTTGAAGAGTTTACTGCTGCCATCGCCGCTGCTGAGGGTGAAGCTGCCGGGAGCGATGCGTTGGACAGAGAGGTTCTTGATCTCCCAATCCGGGTTATTCGCGGTTTGTTCCCATATTTCAAAAACGCGACCAGCATTTTGGGTGACGGTATACGTTTGAGAGAGTGTTTTCCACGTTGTGTTGAGCGCGACATTCGCGGTGTAATTGACATCGCTAACGCCGTAGTTAACGGTCAATGAACCGTTCCGAGTGCGAGCCTCAAGTAATACTTTATATGTACCTGGTAAGGAAGTGTCTGTCCGAAGAATGCCGCTGTAATTCGTGCCTGGCGTGCCCGTATAATCAGCCTTCTGCAACCTCGAGAAGCTTTCAATGGTGGGCTTGGCACATACTGGAAGCCAGGAGGCGGTCCTCATGTCTTGGTCTGGGATAGAGATCAGGTTTGCGCCCGTAGGGTTGTTGTTCGCATCGAGGCGAAACGAACTCAGGTTAGCTACCTCCCAGGCAGGGTTGTTGAGGCTAGTCTCCCATACTGCCATCGCCACGCTGGAGACGTTTCCTGCGGGAACCGTGAAGTCTTTCGTGAAGGTCTGCCAGTTCGTTGTCACACCCGCCACGGTAACAATCGAAAACGTGTCCAGTCCGTAAAGCAGTTGCATGTTGGCCTCTGCTCGAGCATCCAAGGTCAGGCGGTATTTACCGGGTTGGAGCGCACCAGTATTTGTAAAACCTCCGCTTTGACTGCCGTTGCCGCAGCCAACTGCCGGACCGCCAGGGCTATCTTGGGAGAGCAAGCGATTGACTGGAATGACGTTAGGTTTTGCGAAGTACCCGTAATAACTATCTGATGCAAGGTTTGGATTGAGCGTTAGGTTATCGCTGCCAAAGCTCGCATTGCTCGTTCTCGAGAAGCCATTGAGTCGCAACCTCGAGCTGAGGTTCCAATTCGATCCACCGACCTTGTTCGTGTTCTCGTCGCCGCTCGTCATCTGGTTGTTGAACGACAACCCACCCGCCGCCGCGTAGACATTTCCGTTCGCCAGATTGACGGCTTGCGCCAGATCACCGAAACCGGGGGCGTTAAAGCTCGAGACGCCCAATGGTTGACTGCTGACGCCCGCGCCGGGTCGCACGAACCAGCCGGGCGCGGCGAAGGTCAGGAGCATCGGGCCTTCGCTGCCGAACAGGTAGACCGTGGCGAGCGTGGCGGCGATGAAGCGTTTCAGACGGGTGCGGCGTTGCTCGAGTTGACGGTTCGGCATTAGGTTGTTCCCTCCCAGGTGGCGGTGTGAGCCGCCGAATGAGGGGACTTTAAGCTAACTCTCATGAGTTTGTAAAGTAGGGCACGCTTCGTGTACTCACGTTATATTCTGGCGGAGCTGTGTGGCTCGAGAGGGCAAACGGGCAAGAAAGCAAAGCATTGGCTTGCTTGCACCCTTGGCGTTTAGAAGTACTCATCCTGGACGCACTGCTTAACGCCTCGAGCGATGGCATTGAGACGTGTCCTGAACGGGATGCGCTTCTTTCTCGCGCCGACTTCCACGAACTGGAGGAATCCGGTATACTTCCGCCGATGCGGCGACTTCTCATACTTAGCTCATGCCTCTTAGGGTTGGTCGCCTGCCCCAAACCGGACGACAGCACCAAACCCACCGTCGCCATCCAACAACCCGCCGGAGACGCCACACTCACCGGAGCCGTAACCGTCCAAGTTGACGCGCAAGACAGCGGCAGCGGCGTCGCCAAAGTCAGCGTCTACGCCCGAGGTCAAGGCGCGAAGGGAAACGGTTTTCTCATCGGCACAGCGATCTCCAAACCGTACGTGATCGCCTGGCGACCGAACGAAGCCCTCGGCGTGCCGAACGCCGCGAACCTCGAGTTGATCGCCGTTGCCCGGGACTTCGCCGGGAATGAGGAAACCAGCGCCCCGGTGCGCGTGAAAACGCAGAACCCAGGCGCGGCCAGCCTCAACCTCGTGACCGCCTTCACCTATCCACCGAACGTCACGCTCTCGAGCGGTGGTTCAAAGCAGAAACCGCCCGCGATCAATGCCACTGAGATAGAAGCACCCACGAATCTTGAATCACAGACTCCCTCGAGACCCGTACTGCGCCCGCAGGACGTGGCGAACCGCGTCTTCGCGCTCGAGTGGGAGTGGTTCCCGGTCGCCGGGGTGGACGGCTACTGCGCCTACAGCTCGCCCGCAGACCTCGCCGGGGAGTACAAACAGGAGCGTTGCCAGACCGCCAGCACCGGCGCGGCGAAAGAGAAGTTCTCCAAGATCGTCGAGGGCGGCGCGACCGGCGCGAAGTTCTGGGGCGCGGTCACGACGGTCTCGAGCAACCGCACCGTCGAATCCGGGAAGTCCAACGCCGACGGCGCGACGTTCCTGCCACCGCAGGACAGCGCCACGCCCGCCGAGGGCGCGAGCGTCACCGATGGCAAACCGAACCTGACGTGGACGCCGACCACGGGCGCGGCCGGGTACTTGTTCTACGTCTACGACCGCAACCCTTGGGAGACCGGCGCGGTGCTGAAGGGTACGAACTTCCCGAAGAGCACCGCCGCGACCGCCAGCACCTGGAGTGACGGCAGCAACATCGCGCTGCCCGTGCTCTCGAGTGGCACGTACTACTGGTGGGTCGCAGGGGTGTCGTTCGATGCTCAGGGACGTGCGGACGGTTTGAGTTTCTCCGACCCGAAGCGCTTCACCGTGCCTTAGCGATACAGTGCCGTAAAGAGCTGGAGTGCGCCTCGAGATGTTGTTTTGAGCTTGGGGCGCTCGAGGAGATTGTGAAACCACACGGGAGACTCTGGTTCATCGCGCCGTTGTTGGCAGTGCTCGTCGCGTGCCCGCAACCCACGCCCGCGAAGGCGTACCGGGTCGTCGCGGTGCAGCCCTCTCCGGTCGCACCCGGTGCGACCGTGACGGTTTACGGCACATTGCCTGTGGGGGCGACGCTCGAGTTTGAGGCGCAAATCGTGCCAACGATTCCTGTAGCAGACGGCTTAAGTTTCACCGTGCCGGAACGCGCCGTGGCGGGCGAGCGGAGCCTCACCGTGCGCGGCGACGGCGCACAGCTCACCGCAAACGTGACGGTCACACCGCGCCTCGACCGCGCGAGTCTCACCGGCACGACGCTCGGCCTCGAGGGGGCGGGTTGGGACGGGGCGAGTGACGTGTGCGCGATTGTCAACGCGCTCGAGGTGAAACCCAGGTTCAACGGCTCGAGGCTCGAGGTGGAGTTGGGCGCGAACGCCGCCTTTGGCGCGATCAGCGTCTCCGTGCGGGTCGGCGGGCAAAGCTCGAACCCCGTCACGCTGTCGCGCGAGGCGGGCGCGGTCACGGGCTTCGTGCGACTGCCCGCGAGCACGCCGCTGCTGGCTCGAGTGTCCCCGCAATCGCTGAATATCCCGAAGCCCAGCTCGAGCTTGTTGATCGAGTCCGATCCCGGTTCTCTCCTTACGGCGCTCGAGGTCTCGAGACTCGAGGCGCTCGGTGTCTGGCGGGCGCGCTTCGCCTCGAGCGGCGAGGCGAGCGCAGCCTTGAAGGGATTGCAGGCTCGAGGAATGCAAGTGCGCTTCGAGTTGACGATTCCACCGAGCGATGGCGTGACAGCCTTCGGCGCACCCGCACCGCTCGCCCCCGGCGCGGGGCAGTGGTTCCTCGAGCGCCAAGGGATTCCCGCGGCCTGGGCGGTCTCTCGCGGCGCGGGTAGCGTCGTTGCCGTGGTGGACATGGGCGTTCGGCTCGATCACCCGGATTTGAAGTCCAACCTGCTGCCCGGTTACGACTTCGTGGACGGCGACAGCGACCCCAGCCCCGCCTCGAGCAACGAGGGGCACGGCACGCACGTCGCGGGCCTCGTCGCCGCGCACGGCTTGGCGACCGGCGTCGCCCCCGAGACGAGTATCCTTCCGGTGCGGGTGCTGAACGCGCAGGGCGGCGATGAGGGCGCGGTCGCGCTCGGCATCCTCTGGGCGGCGAACCTGATCCCCGCGAATCCGAACCCGCACAAAGCCGATGTCATCAACCTGTCCCTCGGGGCGGGCGCGTACTCGAGCCTGATCGCGGACGCGGTGACTCGAGCGCAGGCGGCGGGCGTGATCGTCGTCGCGGCGGCTGGCAACGACGGCTCGGCGACGGTTTCGTACCCGGCAGCTTTACCGGGCGTGATCGCCGTGACCGCCCTCGCGGGTCCGGTCACGCCGTACGCGCCGTTCTACGCCTCGCACGGTCCCGGCACGTGGCTCACCGCGTACGGCGGCGACACGAGCGCCGACCAGGATGGCAATGGCGTGAACGACGGGATTCTCAGCACCGATAACACCGCGAGCGGCTACGGCTTGCGGATGGGCACGAGCATGGCCTGCCCGCAGGTCGCGGGACTCGTGGCGCTCGCACTCTCGAGCGGCACGCCCCGGTCATTCGTGCGCGACGCCCTGGCTCGAGGGGCGACCGATCTCGGCGCGTGGGGTTTCGACCCGCGCTACGGCTGGGGGTTGATCTCCGGTCGTGTTGCCACGCCCTTCGCGCCTCGCGCCTATGTGCTCGCCGTGCCCTCGAGCGGAAATGGCTCGAATCCGTCCGTGCGCACTTGGACGCCCGTCGCGGCGGACGGCGCATACGGCCTCTCTAACCTCGAGCCGGGCGTGACGTACAGCATCCTGTCTGCAAGCGACGCGAACGGCAACGGGATCGTTGGCGAAGCGGGCGAACTGCTCAGTCAAAGCCTCAACGTCACCGCCGCCGCTCGAGTCGCCACGGCACTTGAAGACCTCACCCTGCAACCCGCGCCGAGTGGCGCTGCCCTGACCTTGGAGGTCTCGAAGTGAAACCAACCCTCGCCTTACTGCTCGCGCTCATCGCCACCATCGCAACCGTAGCCGTCGCTGCGACCACGCCGCTCACCGCCAGCGTGAATGGCGACACGCTGATCCTGACGGGCGGTGCGGTGCTGCGCTTCGCGGTGGACTACGACGCGGGCGAACTCGTCGTGCGGGCGGCAAGCGCCGCCAACCCCGAGGGCTTCCCGAGTTGGGCCCGTCCCGAGGCGAGCGGCGAGGATTTGCGCGTGATCGTGCGCGGCGGCTTCACCGTCTCGAGCAGCGCCAGCGGCCGGGTGCTGAGCGTCACGCGCGCCCTCGCCCCACCGCCCGAGACGAGCACGACGCCCGGCGCGACCCCTACGGGTGAGATGGCGAACGTCTTCCCGCTCATCGTGCCGCTGGCGAACGCCGATCCGACCTTCGTGGCGGGCATCCTGACGCGCAGTTACAACATCCGCGTCGAGGTGGATTTACGCCAGCGCACGGTGATCGTTTTCGTGCGCCAAGCGGATTGGGCCTTCGTGCGTGGCGTGATCGCGGAGCTGGACAAGGCCCGCCCACAGGTCGCGTTCGAGGCGGAGATCCTCGAGGTCAACCAGTTCCTGACCCAATCGCTGGGGTTTGATTACCGTGAACTGTTCAGCTTCAACCTGACCGAAGCCTCGCCCGTGCCCGGCATCCTCGATCTCGGTGCGGTCAACCGCGCCCCGTTCTCGCTGAAAATCGGCATTGACCTCCTCAAGACCACCGGTGCAGCCACGACCTTAGCGCGCCCGCGAGTCACCACCCTCGACGGTGAGGAGGCACGACTGAACGCCACGCAAACGACGCCGATTCCGAGTCCCGGTCCGAACGGAACGGTGACGATCAACAACGTCACGACCGGCATTACACTGCGGATGCTGCCGAAGGTCATGCCGGACCTGACTGGTGTTGAAGCCTCTCTGAGCATCGCTGTCTCGAGTCCGACGGGGCAGGTCAACAACATTCCACAGTACAGCACGCGCGAGGCGAACACGACGGTGCGGGTTCGCAACGGTGAACCCATCGTCATCGGGGGTTTGTATCAGAACAACGACAGCACCTCGAGCCGGGGCTTACCGGGCTTGATGGACGTGCCGATCCTCGGGGAGTTGTTTAAGACCACGACGACGGATCGGCGCACGACGGATCTCGTGATCGTCGTCACGCCGTACATCATCGCGCCTACCCTGTCACCGCTACCGCCGAGCGCACCACCGCCCCCTCGAGGCGAACCGTGAAGCAATCCCTCAAACTATTATTCTCGAGCCTGATGTTGGCGTTGTGCGGGTGCGTGCCAGCGGCGACGAGTGCCGCGCCGAATTACAGTTTCGAGCCGCTGCCCGAGGAGACGACTCGAGCGATGATTGGTGGCTTTGCGGCGACTATCCGAACCCTCGAGCTGCGCCTAGACGCGAACAGTGAGACTGGCTCGAGGTACGTGGGTTCCGATGGGAACGCGTTTTTGTTCATTGTCGACCGCTTCTACAGGGAGAACCCAGGCTTTTGCCCGCTCGAGCGCGGCGGTTTCGGGGTGGACGCGGGCGGCAAAACCTTCTTGACTCTTGCCGCGAAGGGTCTTGAGGTGCGGGGATTCGTGTACGACCTTTCCTCGAGACCGAGCGTCAGTTTCGTTGTGTTTCGCGCCTCGAGCGCTGCGGCGTTGAAAACGCAACCGTGCCGCACGGTCAACGGGTCGTGAACCAATGGCTCTGGCTGCTCGTACTGCTGATCGGGTGCAGCGATGACCTACCCGGTTTGGAGAAATTCCCATCACCGGAGCGTGGGCATGGACTCGGAGCCATTGCCTATCCGCTAAATCCACCCGTGGGCGGGAAGCACAACGTTATCTGGCAGAACTGCGGCGTGTACGACGCGCCCGTCAACCTCGAGTTCGCAGTTCACAGCCTGGAGCACGGTGCGGTGTGGTTGACGTACCGCCCAGACGTGACGCGTGCGGAGGTTCTAAAATTGCGGGCCCTCGTGCGCGGGCGGCGGCAGACCCTCGTCAGTCCGTACCGCGACTCGAGCCTCACCGCGCCCATTTACGCGGTCGCTTGGGGGCTGCGACTCGGTGTCTCGAGCGCGAACGATTCGCGCCTGCCACGCTTTCTGGCGCGATACGAAAACGGTCCGCAGACACCAGAACTGGGCGCGTCGTGTTTCGCTGGTATTGGCAAACCGCGCTCTAACCCTTAACACATCGGGGACTCATCGTGCTAGTTTTGTGAGACAGCGCTCGTTTCGTGCGTCTCGGGGGGAAATTCATGAATCGAGTCTTTCTGAGGCCGTCACTCACTACGGCTCGTCGCCGCGTCTCACTCACGCTCGCCGTTCTTTACACGGTCGCCTGCAACGCCCCCTACGCGGCGATGGCGCAGCAGAGCGTCTCGCGCCCAGGACTCGGCGTCAGTGCCATGCCGCTCGAGGTCTCGCGCTTTGACGCGCCGGGTTTCGGTGACCTCGCCGACGCCGTGAACCTCGCCAACGGCAATGTCTACGTCGAAGGCGCGGGCGTAGCCCGCAACAACCAGGGCGATGGCACGGCCTTCGGCGCGGACGGTTGGCAGCTCTCCGGCACACTCCGACTCGGTGGGTACAGCCGCACGATGACGACCCTTCCCGACCGCTTCACGCTGACCTCCGGGGACGGCTCCGGGCAGGAGTTCACGCGTGCCACCCCGGATTACATGCGCGTGCCAAGTTGGATTCGGCGCTATCAAAACGCCACGCCCGCCACGAACTACAGCTTCTACCGCAGCGCACCGATTCCAGGCACGACCTACAGCCCCGCCTGGCTCGTGCTGGTCAAACGAGGCGCGGACGCCGTCGCGCAGCACTACGACGCCTCCGGCACGCGCCGTACATTCTTCCGCGACGGCGAATACCTGGATTACGCCCAGTCGCTCTCGCAGCAGTTTCGCAGCGCCAGCGCGTCCTTTAGCAGCTCGGAGGGCGACGCGACCGGTGCACCGCGTACAGAATTCGTCTACACGACGCCCGCCGGACGCATCAGCACAGTCACCGACGAATACGGGCGCACCACAAGCTACACCTGGAACGCCGACGGGCTGGCGAGCATCACCTACCTCAGCGACCGCGCATCTCCGCCGCGCAGCACGGGATTCACCTACGAACCGTTGAGCCTGGGAAACGGCAACACCGTGCGCGTCATCAGCAGCATGACTTTCAACGCCAACGACGGAGCCATCGGCACGATCAGCCGCACGACGGGTTTTGAGTACAGCGTCATCCAACTCCCCGACCTGAGCCGCCGCGTGCTGCTGAGTGCCGTGAAACGACCCGCCCCGAGCGGTCAGGTCACGATGCGCTACGGGTACGAACCCGGCGGAACTCGAGTCTGCGCCGTCGAAGAGAACCGCAGCGGCCCGGGCAGTGCCCCAAGTTGCAGCGCGGCGGGCACGGCTGAACTTCGCACGAGCTACACCTACGCCACCTCACCGATCACGGGCGGGGTGCAGGTCACGGTTGTAAAAACCCCGAAGACGGGCGTGGCAAAAACGAGCGTTTACCACCACGACCTCGCCTCACGCTTGCGTCAACGCGACGACACCGACGCGAACGCCGACGCGAGCACGAGCGCCCTGCGGATCACGAAATACGGTTACCTCCGAAACGGGTCGCTCGGGTCGCTCGAGGAACCGATTGGGAAGACCACGCATTACGTCTACGACGACCGGGGCAACTTATTGAAAACCAAAGTCTACGCGTCCCCAACGGCGAACCCGCAAGTCGTGACCGTCGGCAGCATCCGCGTGGCCGCACCGGTCACCGAACTGATCGCGGGGCAAAGTGTTCGCATCGGCGCGTTCGCGCAGGGCGACGCCGCCGCGCAGGGTCTCGCGTGGACCTCGAGCGTGGGGAGCGTTACCACCGACGGCACGTACACCGCCCCGAAACCCTTGAACGGCGCGACAAGCGTCACTATCACCGCACAGAGTAAAGCTGTTCCATCCATCACCGCGCAAGTCACGCTGCCCTTGCGAGCGATCACGGTCACACCCACCCTGCCCACGACCGCCCTGGATTCCGGCGAGAGCGTGCTGCTCTCCGCCGACGTGACGAACGACCTCAGCCGCGCCGGAGTGACCTGGACGGCCACATCAGGCAACATCGCCGCCGCCGGTGCGGGCTGGCGCTTCATCGCGCCGCAAGTGGCGACGACCACGGCCGTGACGCTGACCGCAAGAAGCATCACCGACCCCAGCATCAGTGCGACCGGCACAATCACCGTGCGCCCCACAATCCTCACGTTGCGCGCCCCAGCCTCGAGCGACACGACCCTCACGGCTGGAACCGCTCAGGTGCTGCGCTTCGCTGCGGCCCTCGAGAACAACCAGGGCAGCCGCGCCGTCACCTGGTCACTGACGGGCCCGGGCACGCTCTCGAGCGACGGTGTGTACACTGCGCCAACGGCGATCACGGCTGGTACGAGTGCAGTGGTTAAAGCGACGAGCGTAGCTGATGCGACAAAAACGGTGAGTGCAACGATTACTTTAATTCCGCCAACAATGACCGAGATTCTTCCCGGAACAAGCTTTTACACCAATGCTCCAGTGCAATTCGTCGTCGGTGTCAACAACGATACAAACAACGCTGGTGTTACTTGGAGTATTACATCGGGCGGTGGATCAATCAACTCGAGCGGCTACTATACTCCTCCTGTTCTTACTCCAGGCGGCAGCTTCAACCTAATAGTCCGAGCAACGAGTGTGGCCGACTCAAGAGTGTTCAAGGATCGAACAGGGCAAGTCGTCTACAGCGCTGAAGCGATTCTCATTTCTGCACAAACGTATAAGACTGTTCGATTTGTAAATCCGTACGACGTGACAGATTGGGAGGTTTACCCCAACCAAAAAGTACAGCTTTCTGGCCGGGTTCCAGGGCTGACTTACGAAAATACTTTCACATGGACAGTCATCAGCGGTGGGGGCAGTATCTCAAGCGATGGTGTGTACACAGCGCCTCCAGTATTTCCTAGCACTTCTGTCGTTATTCGAGCCACCAGTTCAATCACACCGAACCGTGCAGGAACAATTACTCTTCTGACCAAACAACCGATTGTAACGATTTCTGGACCGAGTACTCTTGTGGGCGGCTCCTCAGCTCAACTTTCCGCCAATGTTCAATTCGATTTTCTCGGTAACGGAGTTTCACCAGTGACTTGGAGGCTTTCTGGGTCGGGGACGCTCTCTCCAACCGGACTGTATACCAGAGCGCCGTTTCTAGATACTGGCGCAACGATCACCGCGACAACGGCCAGCGGCGCTTCCGGCACTTTGACTATCAGTGGTTTAACAAGCGGATCATTCCCGAACTACCTCTATGGACCAGACAAATACGTTCCAGGAACAAAGATAGCGTTCAGTTTCTATTTTCCGTATACCACTGGTACAGTCACTTGGTCTACGACGGCTGGAACGATCAGTTCAGATGGAGTGTTATCCTTACCAATTACTCAAACGGCAAATGGTGTCATCGTCACTGCAACCCAAGGGGTAAATAGGGCTACCCGGACTTTAAACAATGTCAATTTAGATTCTGGGTATAACAGTAAAGATTCAATGAGTGGCGCATTCCCTGCGCCGTTTCATACCTTTATTCCACCACCGGCTGGTAACGTTGAACGTGGAGAAAAGCTTCGCCTCAGCGCGATATTTCAAGGAGACTTACTCAATCGAGGAGCTACGTGGAGTTTTGTTTCAGGATACGACTATGGAACTATAGATTCAAATGGGGTATTCACAGCCCCAATAGCAGATAGTAATCCAGTTACTTTTCCAGGCTCTGCCAGAACGATTAAAGCAACCGCTAGAAGCATTGCTTTTCCAGACCGATCCGTGGGATTAGAATTTATCGTTAACCCAACATTAACCGGAATTCTCTCTACAGCTATTACAACAAAGCATGTTTTAGGCCGCAATTACCAAATACTTTTGGATAACTACGGGGATTACAGTAACCGTGGTGTCCTTTGGAAAACAACAGGAACCGGGCAAGCAGTCACGAACTCTATTGGTGTTTATCGTACTGACGTTTTTCCAGCACCAAATAATACTGCTGCAAGTGTCAACATCGAAGGTAATCGTGGTGCAAATGTTTCTTCGATAAGTTTGCAATTCTCTCGCATCAATGTAACACTCAAGACACCAACGACTACTGTACGTCCGGGTGAGTCACTTCCCTTATCAGCCGGTCTCGAGAATGACGATTCGAATGCAGGTGCAACTTATAGTGTTACCAGTGGTATCGGCAGCGTCTCGAGCACAGGCGTTTACACCGCCCCCGCCACGGTCGCGGGTATGTCGGACATTCCCGTGATCGTGACCGCCACAAGCGTCACCGATCCCCTCAGTACGGGTAGCGTCACATTGACACTGCAACCCATTCGCGTCAGTATCACCGGATCGAGTAGCGCCGTGAGCGGGCAAAGTCTCGTTCTTGGAAATCGCGTGGAGAACGACCGCACAGGTAGCGGTGTGACATGGACAACGAGTGCGGGCAGCGTGGATGCGAACGGGGTGTTGACGGCTCCTGCGGCCAGTGCTGATACGACCGTTACCGTGACCGCCACGAGCAAAGCAGACACCACGAAGAACGCAACGTTCACTGTGACGATTAAAGCGCCGCGCGTCCTTTTGGCGAATCCCGTTCCAAGCGGTGAGAGCGTCACCGATGGCAGTTTGCTCATCATCGGTGCAGCCGTCCTCAACGGCACGGGAACACCAGCGCTGAGCGTCAACACGGGCGCAATCAGCGGAGCGGGAGGCTACACCCTGCCCGCTCCGCTGATCGCCGCGACAACGACCGTGACCGCAAACTTGGCTGGCGGAATCGGTGCGACCTCGAGCTTCGCCATTGCGCCCTTCGTTGATCCCGGCGAGGCGAGCACAGCCCCGTACCGCCAGCGCACGTACAGTTACGACACCGATCAACGTGAAACGCTCGCGGTGATGCCCGCGATCTCGAGCACCGCACCAGTCCCATACGATTACAGCGAGACGAGTCTCAAAGCCGAGTACACGGACGCGACAGCGGTCACGGTTTCCGGACAAACGTTTACGTACCTGACGGGCGTGAAGCGCAGGACAATGCTTGGAACGACAGAGCAATTCAGAACCGAGGAACTGTACAGCGCCGGGGGGTTGCTCACCCAATCCCTGCGTACGACCGCAAACGCGAGTGAAGAGCGCAAAAACGTGTTCACCTACAGGGGCAGCAGCGGCACGCGCAGCGTGTACGCGGATCAGCTCGAGCAGACCGTCGAGACGGGCACGGGAAGCTTGACCCGCACGACGGAGTACACCTTGGACGCCCTGGGACGCACGGTCTCGAGGCGCGAATTGAACGTTATCGCGGGCGTGGTGCAAACGAGCGGTGCGGACGAAACGCAGACCCGCACCACGACGACGAGCTATAACGGCTTCGATCAGGTGCTGAGCCAAACCGTGAGTGTCGGCGCGTCGCAACCCGAAGCGAAAACGGGTTTCACGTATTACGCCAGTGGCGAACCGAAGACGAGTTGGCAGGGCACGGCGGACAACCTCACGACCTACGAGTACTACGCGGCGGGAACGGCGGACGCGGGGCGTTTGAAGACCGTGAAGAAAGGCGAGGGGACTTCAGGGGCGATCACGAAAACGCGCGAAACCACCGCCTACACCTACGACAGCTTCGGACGACCCACCGCGACGACCCTCGATGCGGACAGCACCGGCACGAGTTACGACACCTTCGACCGCGTGGTGCGGGTCTCCAAATCCGACGGCGGTTTCACCCGAACCCGCTTTGACGCGACCGGCGCAGTCTCACAGGTGGACTCGAGCGATCCGGTCTCCGGCACGACGCTGCGCGTCACGCGCAGCAACGATTCCTTCGGTCGTGCCTCGAGCGTCACAACCCTTGGAACGAACGCGGGCGGTGCTACCACGACCTACCTCATGACTGCGGATTACGACCCCTACGATCACCTGGTTCGCACTACGGACGGGCGCTTGGCGGATGTGGGCGTGGTGGGCAACGCACAAACGAGTTACTTCAAGTACGACAGCTTCGGACGCCTGACCGCGCAGCTTGGCGCTGAACTGAGCGGCAATGCCGCGCCCGGCTACACAGACGCGCGCCGACCGTACATGGAGTACGAGTACGACCTGCTGGGACGCAAAACGAAGGAACGCAAACTGCTCCGCAGCGCGAGCGCCGTGACCTCAGCCAGCTTGACGATGCCGAGCGGCGCGACCGTGGCCGCAACGCTGATGTACTACGACGCCTGGGACCGTGTGAAGCAAACCTCCGACCCCGGTTTATTCCTCACCAACCTGTCTTACGACCCAGCCGGAAACCTGACAGGCAAGCAACAACAAGTCTGCCGCGACGCCACCGGCGACTGCGTGGATCACTTCAGCGACGAAGACGGCGGCAACGACAATTACGCGACGAGCAAGTACGCCTACGACCACGCGGGGCGCGTCGTGAAAACCACCGATGCTCGAGGCAAAGTCAGCCGCGTGCGGTACAACGACCTGGGCTTACCGAGCAGCGTGATGGACGCTCGAGGAATCACGACGAAGGTCATGCGCTACACGAAGGACGGCTTGCTGACTGGGCTTTTCGAGCCGGACGCAACGCCAGGCGGCGCGACGTACATCACGGGTGACGATTACAGCAGTGACCCGAGCGGGTACATCAAAACCAAGAAACTGATCTACGACAGCGAACGCAAATACCCGACCGCGCAGTGCACTGCCAACATGGACAATTCCGCCGATGTCGCCGCTTGCGGAACCCTCGAGTTTGACTATGCCGGGCGCAACAAGCTCACCAACCTGACCGACGGTGTTTCTAGTGTGGAACAGTCGTACAACACGCGCGGACAAATCGTGCGATTGAAAGACGCGGACGGCTTCGAGACGCTCTACAAATACGACGCGTTCGGGCAGCTCTTAGAAGAAAAGAAACCACCTCGAGTCGTCAACACAGTCACGAACGCCACGGACAGCGCCGCGTTCGGTGCGGGTTTCACGGGACTGGTCAGCTCGTACGCGTACGACAAGATGGGGAACTTGACGCAGAAAACGGAGGGCGGACTGGTCACGCAGTACACCTACAACAGCTTGGGGAAAGTCCAAGCCGAAACCAAACCGAAAATGGGCGCGGTCAGCACGGATCGCAAACTCTACACGTACCGCGTGGACGGCGCGAAAACCGCCGAGACGACCTACGATTACGCGGGCACACTGACCTCAGGGCAATCCAACACCGTGGATTGCGAGGCGAATCAACCGAACGTCACGGCGGGGAACGCGCAGTGCTGGCAACCCGATGCTCGAGGATTGAATGCGCTGTCGGGAAGTTTCGGCATTGTCAGCGGCGGGTTAGAAAAAGAACGTGTGCAGTACGACGATTTTAACGGACTCGCTCAACGCTTTAAACGGTCCTTTTTGGGCAGTGCGTCTGTCTATGCAATCTACAGAAAAGGAACTGGCGCAAGTACGTTCACGCCCAATCACGCGACGTATTGGCGTTACGACGCGAATGGTAATGTACTAAAATCCTACAAGCGCGCCATAGATACTGCCCGTGTGCCAACGGACACCCTTGCAGACGCCTCAGAGATTCACGAGTACACCTTTAGTCCGACCAACAAGGAAATAAGTCGCACGAGTACCGTTCGCATTTGGGTGACTCCTCAAACGACCGCAACGCCCCTACTGATCGCTAGTAGCGAAGGAGCAAAACAGAAGCGTGTATACGCTCCTGGGACGATTTACCCTCAATCAACCACCAACGTTGGTGGGCCAGGTGGCATCGGCGGTTTCACTGACCGAGATCAGATCAGTCAAGTCGTTGTTTCCGACCGCGATGCACAAACCAATGAGGTGGCACGTCGCACCGAGTACAGCTACTACGCCGACGGCAGCAAACAAAAAACGGCGACCTATGATGCGCTCACGAACTCCACGACCGCGCTGGGTGAACAAACGTTTAGCTACGACGTTCGAGGACGGTTGACAAACACCACAGATTCAAACGGGATTGCCAGCACCTTCACATACCTCAACACGGGAGAAGTGTCCGAAAAACTGAACGACAATTCATACACTTCGACTCGCACACCAACTGTAGGTGGACTAACGGCGCTGACAACTGGAAGCAGTGCTGTTGGAAAAAATGGTTGCACAGCGGATAACAGCACCACCAATTGCCCGCTTGAGAAATCCACCCTGAGCTACGATAATAACGGGCAACTCACAAAATCAGTCAACATTAGTGACCGAAGTGTGTCGAATTTCATTGCATCGCCATTGCGAAGTCTAACCACGACGTATTTTGAGTTCACTGATGGCAACTTGACGAAACGGGATGCTGAGGGAACCTCGGAAGCTGTGAATGGTACACAGAAATCCACGCAAACCTACGCCCGAAAGACCGTTTACACCGCCGTTTATGACGCTAATAATGCGATGTCTTCTGAAACCTTAAGTTCGCTTGACCCGAATGCAACAGGGGTGACGCGCACGTACTCGTTATCCTCGAGAGGAATGCGGTTGGCTATGAACGGGTCTGATGGAGCAAATCCATTAAATGGCGCGAGCAAGCGCTATGACGCTGAGGATCGCGCGGCTGACTTCCAAAGGCTTTCCTATGAACCCGAAGCAAAGGAATACGCTTTTGGACTTTATGTCGGTTCCAAAGCGGCTGAATACAAAGCGCAAAATGTGCTCGCTCTGCGCTACGATCCGGCTGGCAATCTTGTGTTAAGCGCTTCTGCAACGTTTAAAGAAAACATTTGGGGAGGCACTGTTTACCCAGACCTTCAATCCAAATCGAACTCCAGCATCTTTTTGGATGGCAGTGTTCACACCATGCATTCCTTGTCTTACTCCTCCGTGCATAATCTCAATCGTAGCATTACCTTTTATCTGATGTCCTTCGCCACGCCACCGGTCGTAACGCAACTTCCTAAAGAACGCGATGAGACTTTCAGTTTGGCAGATGGTGTGCTGAACGAAGACCCAAACTTCGCGCTTTTCACCCCCTTCGCTGCTCCCAACACCGACTCGAGCGCCACACCACTGCAAGCGCCTGTTACACCGCTCTCTACGCAAGTCCGCGTTGACCCCAGCGCGATCCAAGCGCCTGGCAGCAATACCCCACCCAGCACCGATCCCGGCGGCATCACCCCACCCGCCTCGAGCACAACCGCGCAAAACTCGCAAGCCACAAGCTTCTCGAGCGGAGCATCCCTGGCGCAAAGCACGGGCGTCTCGAGTCAAAATGTGTCCAGTCCAAGTGTCGGTGTGCAAGCCTTCAGCGTCTCGAGTGCCACCACCACCGCTGCTTCAACCTCGAGCAATGCAACAACGGCAAGCAATAACAGCAAGCAAGTCTTCTCGAGTCAAATCAACTTAGAAGCTCCAAGTTCCGTGCTGCCGCCAAGCATCACACCACTGAGCGCCTCGAGCATCACATCTCCCTCGAGCTTATTGATCGTCACACCGAACGCGGGTGAAGTCTCGAGCATCGTCGCACCGGGTGCTGGTGTGCCGAGTGTTGGTGTGAATCCCTCGAGTGGAGCGAGTACGATTGTGCCACCGAGTGGGAGCGTGAATGATCCGACCTCGAGTGTCACACCGCCAGGAGGCTCGAGTGGTGCGATTGTCCCGCCGGGGGGCAGTGTGGGCGGCTCGAGTAACAGAGTGAAACCACTCGGGACTTATAATCCAGTAACAGGTAAATGTGTGGAAATTGACTGGAACACAGAACAGTGTGACACAGACAAGGATTTAGATACGAAAGCAAACAATCTTGAAGCTGCCGCAGCGGGCGCTTCCGGTACTAAAAGAGAAGAGTATCTCCTCAAGCTTGAGGAGATAAGGCTACAACAAAATATTAGAGTGCGATTCGGCATAGATAATAGATTAGCAGATAGTATTTTTAAGGGTATTGTTGGATCTGAAATGTATTCAGAAGATTTCTCTCACGCAAAGAACGGCGGCTCTTCACAATCCCTTAAATTCTTGAAGGATTTAAACTATTTAATTGTTCATGGGAGCACTGGCAGGGATTTCCTTATGGGATTAGCCTCTTTTATGACAAATTATAGAATCGGTGTCGATCAAGCGGGTAGGCCATACTTTTATTTCACTGGAGGACCATACGGTTTCAAAAATGGACCTTTTGCCGGATTTAACAGTAGCGAGTTGTCTACCTATCAAATAAGTTTTGGTAATCTAAATGTTTATTTAAATGGAAGTACTAAGATTATTTCTCAGATCTTTGGAGCTGCAAACCCAGGAGACATCATAGGCTTCTTGGTTGCATCTACCAATGGAATGACTCCAGGTATTCGCTTAGCAAACGGTGAGTGGGTGCTTTCAAAATTTTTGAAAATTAGTCATGGTTTCACTTTGAATAGCTATCTAACAAAGAGAAATCCGAGTGTTATTAGTAAACCCACCAATCCATGTGATATTGGTTTGAATGCACCGGCGACATTAAACAGAGATATCGGTGATTCAACGAAAGGAAGTTACAAATTCGATTTTGATGCTGCGATGGAAATTGCAGAAAACTCTCGAGCCGTAACTTTTGATTATAATAGGGCAGGTCTCTTGTTCGGGAGCTTGAAAATCAAGGGTGTAGTCGAAATTCTTGCGCCGTTTGGCAACGATGGCATGTATGACATACTCAACCGTACCGGACTTCAATCCGATGGCAATTTAGGCTACGGGGGATATTATGAAAACTACGGCAATTTTCTCTTTGGAGCGGTAGGGGCTAAGGCTGGATTAAGTTTAGAGGCAACTTTAAAAATACAAGGTTTTGGGCAGCAAACGAATGGTGGTCAAGGAAACACGTACAAGTATGGAACGTACCCGACGATAGCTGGAGGTCTTTTCGGAGGCTCAGGCTTTTACGGTGATGACCCGAGAGACCAATTTTGGACCACTCGAGGTTACGAATTTATCAAAGGTAAATGCAGATGATCTCGAAAAAGTTGCTACCCATCTTTTTTTGTATGACTTTGGTTTTTTCTGGATGCTCACAGGATAAAATTATTTCTTTTGATGAAGCAAGGAAAATTTTCAACAGTAATTCTAGCAACCTTCAATACATTGTAAATTTCATGAGTAGCAATAAATATACTGGATTAGATTCGCATTCTGTAAGTAAAAATCAAAAAAAGTTCAAACTTCCTTCAAATTTTCGGATTCCAAACTGGCTGAATCAGGTTGCAATTGCAGATGAGCCAGGAACATATCGTTTTATCTTCAAAGGTAACTTTGGACATGGAACAGAGCACGGTCTTTACTACTCAAACTATCCTAAACCCGATGCAACAATGAGAAAGTACTATGAAACTGTGTTTAAAAAAATTAAAACGGATTGGTACTATTACATAGTAACCTACTAAAACAATTATTTCTCACCTATGTACTGATTAGCTTTAGTTCTACATTAATCGAGCTGTTAAATCATTAATATTGGCGATCCCGGACATGTGCTTTCTAAACTCATGGTGGCACAAAGCTAACTACTGGACAAAATTGGGATCACATCGTCCGTGTCAGGTTGCGTGGGGCACAGCAAATCTTGAGTTTTGTCCCGTAATTAACAAGATTTGCTGCTGAGTGCCCTCCATGCCTGGACTGGATACTTTTGACTCGAGATGCCTGTGCTCTGCGCAAGGGATGCCCTACTCGAGGTTTAGTCATACAGGGAAATTGATCTTCGTGAAATGCCAGCACAGCCAGCAGCAATAGCAGTAAGCAAGTTTTCTCGAGTCAAATCAGTCTCGATGCTCCAAGTTCTGTGCTGCCCCCAAGCATCACCCCGCTCTCTGCCTCGAGCATCACCAGCCCCTCGAGTTTATTGATCGTCACACCGAACGCTGGCGATGTGAGTAGTATCGTCGCACCGGGTTCCAGTGTGCCGAGCGTCGGAATTACGCCCTCGAGTGGAGCGTCGAGCGTAATTCCACCATCTGGGAGCGTGAACGATCCGACCTCGAGTGTCACGCCGCCAGGAGGCTCGAGTGCGGGGATTGTGCCGCCAGGGGGGAGTGTTGGTGGCTCGAGTGGTGGGAAGGTTCAGCCGCTCGGTGGGAAATATGATGCTACGGGCGAGTGTGTTCAGGACAAAGTACGACGTGATTGCACGACATCAAAAGATTTGATGCGGCAATCAATAAAGTTAGCGATCAAAATTGAGCGTGGCCTAGGCACTGAGCAGGACAACATTGATCTCGCGCGCAACACGACGATCTTGGCCGCTCGAGAAACCATGCCGGATAAAACCGCCGATGATTACGTCAGACGATTGTCAAACTCACCTTTGTACAAATCCCTCGAGCCGAAAGAACGCTCTCAGATGTGGATTGGTCTCACCCTAGACTTTGCGAACGGTAAGCTTGACAAAGCAGGTTTTGGTGATCGTGTTTACGGTGCTGAAAACAGCGTGGTGGTGAGGGACGGGAGTGGCAGGATCATTGGCGCGACAGCGATTACAAAGAAGGTCACGGTAAGCTCTGACCCAAGTATCGCAATAGCGGGTGGATTTGGTAAGGGTGCTAAACCTGGTATTTTTGGTTTGATACTTGCAGCATTCCTAAATTCTTCTACAGAATCAGACGAACGAGCAGCAGCGGGTGCAACTGCATTGATCAGGGGGATCGCTGTTGTAAGTGCGGCTGGGTTGACTGCACTTGCCATACTCACGAAAGTTACGATTGGGCAGTCCCACGACGACAATGTGTATACCCAAACTGTTGGCGATTCGGTAGTAGAAGGCGGTCACGCTCGTACACATGTTGACAAAGGAGAACTAGGACCTGATTTGTTGCCAGGTGCGACAGATGAGGAAATACACGATTTAGCAGAAGATGTAGTTGAACATGGCGAAACATTCGTAAAAAACGACGGCCGAGTAGGTTACTATGATCCAGACACAGGAATAATTGTAATATACAATCCGAATGGCTCATCAACTATGTTCAAGCCCGATAACGGAGATCGTTACTGGGAAAGATGGCAAGTACCATGAGGTATATATGAGATTGGTTAATAAATCCGACAAACAAGTGACTATCGAATTTCATATTGAAGAAATCAAATCTATCAGGCATCTAATGCTAGAGGCGTCATATGCTTTGGGAGAAGAAATCTCAGCTAGAGCAGGAATTGAACCGAAACTCGCCAAAAAACTATTTGACGAATTAGACACGCTAATTTACTAGATATTCTATTCGTAAATACGCTTTGAGCTTTCATTGGTATAAAATTTGTGCCATTTTCCACATCGTCTATTACTAGATTCCCACGCTTGCTGACCTTCATACATAACGTTGAACGTTCTTGAGTATTGTCGCACTGTGCTCCAGTGTGCCGAGTGTTGGGGTGAACCCGTCGAGTGGAGCGAGTACGATAGTTCCGCCATCTGGGAGTGTCAATGATCCGACCTCGAGTGTCACACCGCCCGGAGGCTCGAGTGGGGCGATTGTGCCACCGGGAGGCAGTGTTGGCGGCTCGAGTGGGACGAAGTTAAATCCATTCGGTTACGCTCGAGATTCAGCAACGGGTGATTGCTTTAGCTATGGGGTGTGGAATTATCGCGGTTGGGCTGAAGATTGCACCCCAAACGAGATTGATGGGGTACAAAAGGCAGAGGAGGCACAGGCGGCGGCTGCTACTGGAACCGCGACGAAGGAACAAGTCAAATTCCTTGAAACTCAGGCCTTTCGAAAGGCTGAGCGAGAATGCAATGCCCAAAAAAGCAGCCCAAATTGCGGAGATTATGTCAATCGTATTATTGAATCTCCTCTTTACAAAGATTTCAGTCCATCCCAGCAGGTGAGGTTTTGGACAGGTGTTAATCTGGGACTGGATCAAAAAGCTGTCAATGCGCGTGAACTCGAAGCGTTAGTTCGAATCACTGAGAATTACCGCTGTCCGAGATGTTCAAGCGGGATTGCGGAACTGTACTTCGTTGGCGGTAACATCGGTGGAGAGGGAGTACTGCCTCCAACCCCTGACATTGTTGGAACGTTTATGAATGGTGTCCGAATAGTTGGGAGTAACTTAGGTACATTTTTTGGGATCGCAGCGGGTGTCATTGGAACAGGTCTAGTTGCAGCGGGAGCGGTGTTGACAGCACCTGTTTCAGTACCAGTAATCATTGGTGGAATAATTGCGGCTGGGATTATTGGAACAACTATCGGGATTGGCGTTAACGGCGGTTTTGATGGTGTATTTCAAGCAAAAACGGATGCGACGACAGCGCAAGTGGCAAGGCTGTACGCTGCTTTTCCTATTGCTGTTGCTGGAAGTCCAAATCCACAAGATCCGTGTGGTCCTGGATCTGCTTACGATGCAGCGAAAAATGGGGGTGGTTACAGGGGTCAGTTGAACAATGCGCGTCGTCTTGACAATAACTCCTTGACTAAAACTGCAAAAAGCAATGCGGACCAGGTCATAGATCACCGTGCGAAGTTGAGTGATCCAAGTGCAGCACACTCAAATTGGGATAACTTGAGTCCTGATGCACAGTAAGCAGTTCGTTTTGGGTGGTTGCAAGATATTGCAAGAAACGCTGATTTTGCGAATATAGCTTACTGTGTTGCACGAAATGAAAGGGGTATTCGGTAAAATGGATAAAGCGCAAGCGTTTGATTACTTGCTTTCGCAATTTTCTGAAATGGTAGATTCTGTTGAAACTAATCAATTATCAACATATTCGTTTAACGATGCAGAAAACCAACTTTTTATGCTTGGCTACAAGCGCTGCTTGCGAGATGTTTTGCAAAGAGTACGTGAAGTTCTTGACATAAGCGAAATTTCGATGAGTGATTACGATTTTAAGTTTCTTAATCCTGATGAAATCGTGACTTGAAAGTGCATCCCGACTCGAGTCAGAACGTGTCCAGTCCAAGCGTCGGTGTGCAAGCCTTCAGCGTCTCGAGTGCCACCACCACCGCTGCTTCAACCTCGAGCAATGCAACAACGGCAAGCAATAACAGCAAGCAAGTCTTCTCGAGTCAAATCAACTTAGAAGCTCCAAGTTCCGTGCTGCCGCCAAGCATCACACCACTGAGCGCCTCGAGCATCACATCTCCCTCGAGCTTATTGATCGTCACACCGAACGCGGGTGAAGTCTCGAGCATCGTCGCACCGGGTGCTGGTGTGCCGAGTGTTGGTGTGAATCCCTCGAGTGGAGCGAGTACGATTGTGCCACCGAGTGGGAGCGTGAATGATCCGACCTCGAGTGTCACGCCGCCAGGAGGCTCGAGTGGTGCGATTGTGCCGCCTGGGGGTAGTGTAGGTAACTCGGGGAAAGGACCCATAAAACCTTCAGATATAACTATCACGCCAATTGAGCATACATTTGCGCCAGGCCGAGGTTTAGATTCTAAAGCCAAAATAACACAAGAAATGGTTAAACAGATATTAGGCGAAATTGAACGAAGAGCGCGTCTCGATGCGGAAAATACACTAACAAATGAATACACACCTTCGTTAGGGGAAAGAGCAGCGCGAATTCAAGCACAGAATGATCTCAATGCACTCGACGGTTATTTTCAATCAGCAAGTGCTACTCCGAGAGAGAGAATTTATGGTTATACCGGCTTGGCTGTGGGTCTTAGGAATGGCGAAATAACGCTAGCAGAATGGAAAAGTGGGTTGGTAAACTTATGCAAAATTAGAGCTGGTGTAAATGGTGGGGCGAGTAAGAGTTGCGACGCCGCTATTGGGCGTGAATCGTATCTACCTAATCCATGTAATCCGGTCACTGGCGCTTCTACTCAGGTTCAAGAACCATATAACCCACAAAGTGCGCCAGTGGCGACAAATAGACCGATTACGGATGAGAACAGCCAAGATAGGACGCAATTTCTGAAGTGGTTATACGGAGGTTGGGTCAACATTAGACCTTACTATGGTAAAGGTGGACAATTGAGTGAGCAAAACATCAACTCTATTGTTAGGATAGCGGAACAATCCTTTTATAATATTTCCACAGCGCTCTGCAGAGGTGTCAAAGGAGGGGCGGGTCTTTCGCTTGGTGTGAGCGGTGAAGTGGGAGCCTTTGGCTATGGTAGTGCTGTCTCTGGATCGCTATCAGTAGGCGTTGTCAGAGATGGAAATACTATTCAACTGATAGGGTTTGACAGTTATGGAGTTGTAAGCGGAAATTTTGCGGGGAAGTCCGGTGAAACATTCTTATCAGCGGTCGAACCAACAGTTCCGGGACTTAAACCGTCTATAAATGGTGCATCGTTTAGTTTTGGTCCCTCAGCGTGGGTCACCGATGGGGGAAGCTTTAGTGACTTGAGTGGTGCTTTTGATTCGACTTCAGTGACATTTGGAATAGCAAAAGGCGGGAGCAACGGTTCTTTTTCAACATCGAATGCGGCCAGTGTTGGAAGCGTTGGAGTACCAATAAGCAGAGTGCCTAATGTAACTATTGGAATCAGTCAAAGTTCCTATGCTACAATAACGCCCGAAGCCCATCTGGAGCTTACTTTAGCGTCATCTTGGTGCAAATGACGATTTTTTTAGCTTTAGCCATACTAGCATCTCTGCTATTGATATATTTTTTATCAGAGTATCTTTTATTAATTTGGTCTAGATTAAGCAAGAGTGAATTTGTAAATGACTCGTTTATTGTAATATTTGCAGGAGTATTTATTTATTTTTCCGTTAAAGCTTCTGATATTATTCGATTTGGCAATTCAAAGAGTATAATTAGAGTCGCGTCATTGGACTATCGAGCTGAAAAACTAGCTCGATCCGGGAATTATCTTGTAATAACTTATGAAAGACATCTCTTTAATATATCTTTGCTTCCTAAAGGCAAATTTGATCAGGTCATAGTTGCCAGAAATGGATTATTAATGTTGGAGATTTTGAAAGAAAAAATTCCTGATCGTTACATTAATTAAAAATTGCTTTAGCTACTGGCTTACTATTGGATAAAAGTGGGATCACATCGTCCAGCACGAGCCTCCCAGCGCAGCCAGATAACAAGATTTGCCGCAACGCATCCAGCCCTATCCTGAACACGCTCCTCAGCGGCGAACCGTTCTTCTTCAACGGAATCCGCGTCAAGGATGACACGAACCACCCACCCGCGTCGCCCAGACAATCGTGATCACCACCAATCGGCATCGTGGTAGCAATGGAACGAAAAATCGGGTTTCGCCACCCTCGATCACTCCTCGAGTTCGTCTGGGTCGCGTAGATTGCGAAATGGGGTTGCCCCTGTTTTGTGGACTCGAGCATCTCAAGCCGCTCGGCTCTGCTCAAACTCGGCTGGACTCAAAAAGTCTAATCTCAAGTGTAACCGTTGCCGATTGTAAAACACCTCCATCCACTCAAAAACGATGGCTTGCGTCTCGAGTCTCAATCCACGCGCTTTGCGTAGGTCAAGCTCGAGTTTCAAGGTTGAGAAAAAGCTTTTTTTGACCTTGAGAGCAGCACCTTCCGGGCTTGGGTCGCTCACACGGCGAGTTGTCCCAGCAATCCCCCCACCTAGACATGCTCTGCACCACTTCAATTCTCGCAAGTACATTCTTAAACTCGAGACTCGCGTATTGCACGCCTTGATCGCTATGAAACACCGAGCCATCACAGGGTTTGCGCGATTGGCACGCCATATCAAACGCATTCACCACCAAGCTACTCTCCAAGCTCGAGGAGAACGCCCAACCGACAATCCGTCTCGAGAACACGTCCAGCATCACTGCGAGGTAAAGCCAGCCCTCCATCGTTGGTAAATAACGTCAGTTCGGGATAAGGAGGTGTCCTCCAGTGACGTTATTTTACTGACACGCGACCCCAGTATCGCCAGGCGTTGAGTTGCTCGAGATTCGTGCTTGGATGGCACGGTGGCCGGGCACAGCACGCTACGCTATGCCCCTACGAAAAACAGGGATGTGGGAGGACATCAGAGTGATTTGCGCCACTCGAGATTCGCGGGTCCGGGTTGAAATCCAAGTTTCTGATTCAGGTTCAGAATCGCTTCGTTCGTGCTGGCGTTGAAACTGGTGATACCCTCGAAACCGCCACGCTGCGCAAACTCGATGCCCTTCAGCTTTAGCGCTTGCGCTAGCCCCAAGCCCCGCGCTTCACGTCGCACTCCGGTCAAGCCGTTGTGCAGGACGCGTCCGCTCGAGTCTAGGTAAAGAATGTTGCATCCCACGTACTCCATGCCCCACTCGTGGACCCGGACCGCCAACGTCACACCGTCCGGTAGGCTCGAGGGGCTGTCAAACATATCGTCACAGAACGCCTCGAAGCTTTTCGGCACGAACCACTCGTCCACGCGCGGGACATCGTTCTCCAGGGTGACGTACAGGTCATAGAGTTTCTGAGCGCAATCCCATTCAAAACGCACCTCAGATAAGCTGCGAAACTCCAGACCAGCCGCCCAGATTCGCTCCCAGTTGACACTGAAGCGCGATAGGTCCAGGTTCGTTAACGCCAGCCATTGCGGGTAGCCGCGAAACGACTCCCGAAACCCGAGCCGCCACAGGAAATGGTTGTAATCCGCCTCGAGTTCCCCGGTATAAACCAGCATCGTCTCGCCGCCCGCCGCTCGCAGGCTGACTTCTAGGGCATCCACCAGTGCCCGCCCGATCCTCAGCCCTCGGTGATCGGGTCTCACCCCGAGGCGAACCTCGCTACGGGTCTCAAAGGGATAGGCTTTCTGCTGCGCCTCGATCGCTCCGACGATCTGCCAGTCCCAGAGCGCCACGAGCCGCCCCCAGGCGAGTCCCGGCGCTCGAGCGGCATCGGTCGCCCAGAGTTCTTCAACACTGACGCTCCCGCCGTGAATGCCGTTGACCAGCCACATCAAGCCCTCGTAATCGCGGTCAAAATCGAAGCCCCGGACGTTCAACACGGTGCGATCAGTCTACCTCGAGTCTGGCTGTGGCTGGCGGGAGCGGCTGAGCGCGGGCAACCGAGATTGCTACGACTTGGCTTTCTTCGCGGGTTTCGACTTCCCGGCGCGATTGAGCGCGACCGCCTGACGAACGAGCGCCTTAAACGCCGCCTGATCCAAGTCTACGCCCTCGTGAATGTCAATCGCACGGCGAACATTTCCCTCGAGGCTCGAGTTGAACAGACCCGTTGGGTCCTCCAGCGACGCGCCCTTGGCGAAGGTCAGCTTGACCTTATCCTTGTAGGATTCTCCGGTGCAGATGATGCCGTCGTGCGACCAAATCGGCGTGCCCATCCACTTCCACTCCTCCACGACCTCTGGGTCTGCTTCCCAGATCAACTCCCGCATTCGGCTGAGGGCCGTCCCGCGCCAATCCGCAAGGTCAGCGATTCTTTTGGAGATCTTCTCCGATGCCGACGTGTCCAAGTTCGCGCTCGAGTTTGTCATGTCCTCACCCTAGCAGAAGGCTCTGCCACGGCAGCGGTTCAAGCTCGAGATTCCAGCCCATCACTTTGGGATTGCCCAAACCTGGGAATCTCAACACGGTTGAGCAAGTGACGGGTCGCAGAGCGCGGTCGCTTGCCGACTGGGCGCACGATCATGCCGCAGAGTTCTGCTGAACGTTCACCGTTGCTTACCCTCGAGTTCTCCATAGTATGTTGCTGACCCATGACCAGTACTGAAATTGCCGCTCAACGCATGAAGAGTCAGCGCATCGTCACTCCCGACGCTGAGCGTCCTAATCAAGTGGTGCGGTGGATGGGGGCGATGCAGGCACAGGATTATCAGCAGGCGCTCTGGGCGATTGCGTTACGAACCAAAGCCGCCACTCAAGCTGACGTTGAAGCGGAGATCACTGATCGTCAAATCGTCTTGAGTTGGACGATGCGTGGCACGATTCACGTCGTCGCCGCTGCCGACCTGCGCTGGCTGCTCGAGTTGTGCGCCTCACGCAAACTGGCGGGCGATGGCACGAGGCTACGGCAACTCGAGTTGGATGAACGCCTCCTCGGGCGGTGCGCGGAGGTGTTCAGCGACGCACTCGAGGGGGGGAAAGTCCTGACCCGCTCTGCGATGCTGGGGTTGATCTCCGGGATCGGCATTGATCCGAGCGGTGGGCGCGGGTATCACATCCTCTGGCAGCTCGCACAGACGGGGTTGATCTGCTTTGGTCCCAAGCACGGCAAGGAGCAGACGTTCGTACTGCTCGAGGAGTGGATTGCGAAGCAACCTCACAAACCGTGCGACGAGGCGCTGGTGGAACTCGCTAAACGGTATGTGGCGAGTCACGGTCCCGCCACCGCCCAGGATTTCGCGGGCTGGACGGGTCTCACGCTCACCGAGGCTCGGGCTGGACTCGATTGGCTGAGGGCTGATGTCACAACCTTCCAATGCGATGGACGAGAATTTTGGTGGCAAGAACAACCGCCGCAGCTCGAGTCGGTCAGCCGGACAGCACCCGGCGCATCGTTATCTGGCGCGTCGCTGCTGCCTGGGTTCGACGAGTACCTACTTGGTTATAAGGATCGCCGCGATGTGCTGGCGGTGGAACACGCTCCTCGAGTCGTGCCTGGTGGAAACGGCATCTTCTTGCCGATGCTTGTCGGTCACGGCGGCGGTGCTGAGGATGGTCAAGTAGTGGGGACTTGGCAACGAAGTATCAAAAAGAAGGGTGTTGTAGTCGCCCTGCGACCATTTTTCGAGATCCACAATTTGGAAGAACGGATTCGAGCGGCGGTGGTGCGGTACTGCGCGTTTCTCGGATTGCCGTTGCTCGGGTTCCAATCCCTCCCTGTTGACGAGAAGCTGGCGCAGATTGTACCGCTCGAGTGAAGTGAAGAACTCAAAAGCCAACATTCAAGCGGGAGACACACACCTAGTAACTAGCGATTCAAGCGGCTGACCTGAGTCTCAGCCTCACGAAGAGAACATTGGCCGCTGCGATCTCGAGTGGAGAACCGCTGGGACAGGAGAAATAGGAAAAGCTCTGACAAAAATGATCTGCGATTAAATGGACCCAAAAGAAAAGGACGCGATCTTTTGAACCGCGTCTCTCACCTGGTGCCGAGGACGGGATTTGAACCCGTACACCCTTGCGGGCGCTAGCCCCTCAAGCTAGTGCGTCTACCAATTCCGCCACCTCGGCATTCGAACGGCGCGGTTTGCGCCCTATGGAGGCGGACAAAAGGATACGGGCGGACCCCGTATTTGTCAACCGCTCGAGCGGTGCTCTGAGCGCTCACCGATCCCGCACACCATATTGAAATCTGAGGCGTTACAATTCTGTCGCTCGAGGTGACTTGGAGCACACTATGGCTGACCTTGACCTTGAACCGCGTGTCTCCGAACCGAACGCTTCGGACGAGACTTCTGAATCGCCCGCACCACCGTCGGTTGGCATTGTTGGTCCTAAGTCGGGCGGCGTGGTCGTCCCGAAGGAACCCGATCCGCAGGAGATGCTGCGGGTCTTGCTGCGCTCGCGGCGCGGCAAGCACAAGATTTACGTCGGAGCCGCACCAGGTGTCGGCAAGACCTACCGCGCCCTCCAGGAACTCTTCGAGCGCCGCTCGCAGGGGGCGGATGTGGTGATCGGTTACCTAGAATCTCACGGGCGTCAGGACGTGAAAGCGCTAGCCCAGGGACTCGAGGTGTTTCCGCGCCGCGAGTTGGAATTCAAGGGGGCGCGCTTCAAGGAACTCGATCTCGAGGGTCTGATTGCCCGTAAGCCCGGCTGGGTGCTGGTGGACGAGTTGCAGCACACGAACGCGCCGGGGAGCCGTCACAAGAAGCGCTTCATTGATGTGGACGAATTGCTGAACGCGGGCATCAACGTCATCAGCACGATGAACATTCAGCATTTAGAAGGTTTGAACGACATTGTCACCCAGATGACCGGGATTCGCGTCAAGGAACGCGTGCCAGACCGGGTGCTTTTGGACGCGGAAGAGGTGGTGCTGGTGGATGTTTCCACCGAGCAGCTTCAGGATCGCCTGAAGGCGGGCAAGATCGTCGCGCCAGAAAACATTCAGAACGCCTTGCAAAGCTTTTTCACCGAGGACACGCTGGCGCACCTGCGCGAACTGGCGCTTCGTCAGGTTGCGGACGCCGTGGAAGAAGCGCCACCGCCCGAGGAGATGTTTTCCAGAGGCACGAAGGAACGCATCGCCGTGGCGATCACCGATCGGCTCGAGGCATCGCGCTTAATTCGGCGTGGGGCGCGCATCGCGCAGCGCTTGAAAGGTGAATTGCACGTCGTCTACGTGCGGGTTCATGGCGGTAACGAGGAAGAACAGCGTGGTCTCGAGGCGCACGCACTCCTGACCAAAGAACTGGACGGCGAGTTTCACATTTTAGAGAATCAGGGCGTGGTAGACGCGCTTGTTAGCTTCACGCGGCAGTTTGATATCACGCAAATCGTGATGGGTGAATCGCACCGTTCGCGCTGGCAGGAGTTCATTACCGGCAGCGTGATTCACGAGGTCATGCGCCGCACCCACGACGTGGATGTGTACGTGATCGCTGATAATCGCTGAGCCAGAGCTGAGCGCCTCGCCACGGAACTCGCGGCGCTCGAAAAACAGTTTCGGGTTGCGCTCGAGTCAGACTTTGGTGAAGCCCAAGCATTGCAGCTCGAGGACCGTATTGGGGTTGCCACGCGCGATATGGCTTCGACACTCCAATTCTTTGTTAAAAATTTGTGTCTCGAGCTGTCTCGGTTGGGACAGGTTTTCTGATGAGGAATTTCGAGCGGTTCATCAGCTTGAAACTCGAGCCATAAAATAGCTCGAGCCACAAAAAGAAGAGGTGCAGTTGCCCGCACCTCTCAGACCAAACGCCAGCCAATTCAAATCCAGACCGTCAGTCGTTGCTCGAGCGCAGAAAACCCAGGTAGTACAAGAGTTGCGCGGCGCTCGCTAGGGCGGCGACCACGTAGGTCATTGCGGCGGCGGTCAGGACCGCTTTCGCGCCTTGGTTCTCTTGCGCACTCAGGTACCCGTTGCGTTCCAGGATTCCCAGTGCCCGGTTGCTGGCATCGAACTCCACCGGCAGCGTGATGAGGTGAAACAGCAGCACCGCGCCCAACCCAATGATCCCGACTAGCAACAGGGTCTGTCCCAGACCGGATGCCCCCGCAAACGCCAGCGCCATAAAGCCGCCCATCAGAGCCAGTTGTCCGACGCTCGAGGCGATTGTGAGCGGCGCGGCCAGCGCGGAGCGGATCACCAGCGGTGCGTAACTCTTGGAATCCTGAATGGCGTGACCAACTTCGTGAGCGGCCACAGCCAGTGCGGCCAGACTTGGGCTGGTGTAATTCACCTCGGAGAGACGCACGACCTTTTTCAGCGGGTCGTAGTGATCGGTTAGAAAGCCGGGTGCGGCTTCGACGCGCACGTTCTGTAAACCGTTGCTGTCCAAGATATCGCGGGCGACTTCCGCGCCGGTCAGATTGCGGGCGTTCCTGATCTTGGAGTACGTGCCGAACGTGCGCGTCAAATACCCCTGGGCCAACAGGCTGACCGCGAAGGTCACCACCATCAAAATCAAACCGGTCGAGTCAAACATCATTCTGATTCCTCCGCCTCGAGAGAACAGTCATCCCGAGATGGCAACATTTTAAGTCTTTGGGGCTAAAACACACGCGGAGAACACACGCTGGACGGTGAAACCGCGTTTTTGAGGTGCTGGACAGGGAAAACGACTCGAGTCTCTAATAAATTGATTCGCTTCAAGCTGCCACTTAGCCCGTCTGCGACGTGTTCAAAGCCGCTGGAACAGCCTCGAGTTTGTACGAGTGGCAGATGAATTTCATCGCCGTGCGCTCCTCGTTTTCCAGTTCCAATTTCACGAAGGCTGGCACACAAGTCAGGTCCAGACTGTCAATGCTGATGTAACTGCGGGCAATCGCTATCGCCTTGACCGCCTGATTGACAGCCAGCGCCCCTATCGCTTGAACCTCGACTTCGCTGTGAAGGCGCAACAGCGCGGCGATGGCTCCCGCCACAGAATTGGGACGACTTTGCCCGGAGACGCGCACGGTTTCCATTCCCGACTCCTGTCCATGCACAAACGATGCGATTTGAAACGCTCGGTTGGAGTAGCCGTTATTGTAGTCACAGGGCTTGGGCTGTCAAGCGTTTCAGCTTGTTCAGAACCCGCTTTTCCTACCCGATCCTGCGACCTCTTGCAAACACCACAAAGCCTCGAGAATTTTTGCACCATTCAGGTTGTATGCAATTGGCTGCATGATGATTCGCACGCGAATTGTTGGATAACCCTGTTTTGGAAATGGGTTGCGCCTCAGTGGCCGCTCGTGAATTCATCTCACAAGGCTCTATGATCTTCGATACTGGCTTTTTCTGGATTGTGCGTTCTGTCGAAATTCATTGACCAGCACGCATAGGGCGCGTATACTCATGCAAGTTTTTCCCTGGAGGTTTCACGCATGACCGAGCGCCCGCGACAGGAAAGCCTTCACCGCCGCCACGAACGTCAGCGTTTACAACAGACCATCCCGAACGCGCTGAACGAACCGATTGGTCACGACGCCTGCGGCATTATCGCCACGGTGCGAAAGACCGGCACGCCAACCCACGGCAACGTCAAGCGGGCGCTCGAGGCGTTGACGCAGATGGCCCACCGGAGCGGCGAGGTGCGCGGCGAGGGCGACGGGTGCGGCGTCATGACCGACATCCCGTTGAAGCTTTGGCGCACTTGGTTGAAAGACGAGGGTCTCGAGGCATCCGAGGTGGACGCGCCTGGTTTCTTCGTGACCCACCTGTTTATACCGGTCAACGTCAACCCTCGGGACGTGTTGGATCACATCCGGGCTGTCGGCGCGAAGTTCGGGGTGCGGGTGATCTTGGAGCGGCGCGGCGAGACGCACGGTGCGGTGCTGGGACCGGTGGCCGCGATCGCCGAACCGCTGTTTTATCAGGTTGCGGGCATCGTGAGCGGCAACACCGATTTGGAGCGGAGCCGTAAACTGTTCGACTTGGGACTCAACCTCGAGAGTACCCATCCGGTTCACGTGGTCTCCTGTAGCACGCACACGGTCGTTTACAAGGTGCGCGGGGCCGCCGACATTCTGGATCGCTATTACCCAGAGTTGCGCCGTCCCGATTTTGAAGCCGTCTGCACGATCGGGCACAACCGATACAGCACCAACACGATGAGCACCTTCGAGCAGGTCCAACCGTTCAGCCTTTTGGGTCATAACGGTGAGATCAACACTGTGGAGCGCTTGCGCCGCGAGTTGGACTTTTTAGAGATTCCACGCACGTTCGGTTCCGACAGCCAGGACCTGAACCGCTTGCTCGAGGGGCTGATTAACCATCAGGGTCTGAGTCTGTTTGAGTCCTTAGAGCAGACCTGCCCGCCCGTGTTGGGCGAGATCAAGACCTTCAGCCCGGCACTTCAGGACGCCTACATGAGCTTTCGTCAGGCGCTCGGGCCGCTGGCGCAAGGACCGGCGGCCCTGGTGATGCGTCATCAGAACGAGTGCGCTTTCTCGGTGGACGCGCTCGGTTTGCGTCCCCTGTGGTTCGGAGAAACAGAGAAGGAATTCTTCTGGTCTTCGGAGCGCGGCGTGCTGCCCCTGGGAGCCTTCGCGGGTGATCCGCGCCCGCTAGCACCGGGCGAGAAGATGCTCGTGACGCTGCGCCAGGGCAGCATCAGCCCGCTCCGCCACTTCGAGGCGCAGCGCATTCTGTTGGAACGCGTTCACAACCGCGAGGCGGTCACGGTCGGCGCACGGGCGCACGTCTCGGGTCCAATCGAACGCCCGCAGAACATCCCAGAATTCGATCACGAGGTCCATCAACCCTCCCCGGCGGCGCTGGCTGCCTTCGGCTGGGAGAAATGGGACGAGGAGTACGTCAAATCCCTGTCCGAAAAGGGGAATGAGCCGATCTCGAGCCTCGGGTACGACGGCCCGATCGCGGCGCTGCGCGAACCGAAACCGAACATTGCGGAGTTCATCAAGGAAACCGTGGCGGTCGTGACCAACCCGGCAATTGACCGCGAACGCGAGATTGAGCAGTTCAGCACCCGCGCTATCCTCGGACGTCGCGCCCTGCCGAACGGCAAATTCGGCGGCAAGCTCGAGGAGTTGCTGACGCCGATTCTGCCGCTGGATTCAGAGACCGCCGCCAAATTCGGCACGATGACCCTTCCGGAGTTGGAAACGCACCTGAAAGTCGCTCGTGTGAAGCTGGAATGCGTCGTCACCAACAACTTCCCGGAACCGCTGGAAAAGTCGCTCGACCGGCTGCGTGAACAGGTCTTGACCGCCGCCAAGGACGGCGCGGAACTGATCGTCTTAGAGGATCGGTTGGTGTACCGGAACGGCAACCTGCCGGTTGACCCCGCGCTCGGGATCGCCGAAGCCAACACCGCCCTCGAGACGATCGGGGTGGAGGGCGTCGCCTACCGCCGCCTGACCAGCCTGGCCGTCTCTTCGGGCGCGCTTCGTAACCTGCACGACGCAATGATTCTGCTGGGTCTAGGCGCGGACGCGATCGAACCCTGGCTGATGTTTCAAGCCTTCGCTGGGACCGACCGCGACGCCTCACAACGCCTGATCGCCGCGCTCACCAAGGGCATAGAGAAAGTCATGTCCACGATGGGGATTCACGAGTTGCGCGGCTACGGGCGCGTCTTCGCCGCGATCGGTCTGAAGCCCGACCTCGAGACGCGGCTGGGCGTCAAGAGCTTCCTGGCATCCGAACGCGCCGGGTACGGCTTGCCCGAACTCGAGAAAACCATGCAGGACCGCCGTCACCAGTGGACCCTCGGCGCGGCCTCGCTGGCGCGTGATGCCCGCTTCAACACCCGCGTCTACAAGCACGCAATGGCCGCCGCGACCGGCGAGATCACCGCCCCGGATTACACGGGTCGGGTGCGTGCGTTGGAACTCGAGTTTCCGGTCGCCGCCCGAAATCTCTTGGAGGTCAAGGGTCTGGACGGGCCCGCGACTGAGGACGAGATGCGGCTGGCAGAAGAGATCAATATTTCCGTTGGCAAGCACAGCCTGCCGTTCGTGATCTCCGCCATGAGCTTCGGCTCGCAAGGGGAGACCGCCTTCCGCGCCTACCCCGAAGCCGCCAAACGCTTGGATATGGTCAGCATGAACGGTGAGGGCGGCGAGATCGCCGACATGATCGGCAAGTACACGCGCTGGCGCGGTCAGCAGGTCGCTTCGGGTCGCTTTGGCGTTTCATCTGAGATGTTGAACGCGGCGGGCTTCATTGAAATCAAAATCGGTCAGGGCGCGAAGCCCGGCGAGGGCGGCCACCTGCCCGGCAGCAAGGTCACGCAAAAGGTGGCCGATGCCCGGCACGCCACCCCCGGCGTGGACTTGATCAGCCCAAGCAACAACCACGACCTGTACAGCATTGAGGACTTAGCGCAACTGATCGAGGAGCTAAAAACGATCAACCCCTACGCCAAGGTCTGCGTCAAGGTTCCGGTCGTGCCTGACATTGGAACGATCGCCGTCGGGATTGCTAAAGCGGGCGCGGATGTCATCACGCTGTCCGGCTTTGAAGGCGGAACCGGCGCGGCCAGGGCGCACGCGCTGAAATACGCTGGCTTCCCCGCCGAATTGGGCTTGCGTCGCGCCCACCGCGCACTGGTCATGGCGGGTATCCGCGACAACGTGGAACTCTGGGTGGACGGCGGCATGAAGACCGCGCTGGACGTGGTCAAGATGATCTGCCTCGGGGCCAACCGGGTCGGTTTCGGCACGATCTCTATGGAGGTCATCGGCTGCACGATCTGCCGAGGCTGTCAATTGGATACCTGCCACGTCGGTATCGCCACGCAGGTGGAAACCCAGGAGGAAGCCGACCACAAGGGCATGAAGCGCTGGGTTCCCAGAGAGTTGGATGTGGCGGTAGATAATCTCGTGCGGTTTTACAGCAGTATGGCCGCCGAACTCCGTGCGATGGTCGCCACCCTGGGCTACTCGAGGTTGCAGGATATGGTCGGCCAGGTGCAGCACCTCGGGCATTTCATCAAGAAGGACGCGCTGGACCTGGCGTACCTTTTGGAAGAGGTCGAACCGCTGGCGCTTCCGAAGCGCGAGGGCGGGCGCGTCATCCGTAAACCCCTAAATTCTCTGACGCGCATGGTCAGCAGTTGGGTCGTGGACGCTGCGCAGCAGGGCGACGAGCGCCTGGTCTATCAGGACGGTCCGGTCGCCAGCGCCGACCGCGCCCTGGGTACCTTCCTGAGCGGTGAACTCAGCCGCCGCAAGGCCGACCCGAAACTGAAACTCGTCGGAGCCAAACTGTACTTCGACGGCGGCAGCATCCCTGGCAACGGACTGGGCGCGTTCAATACCGAAAAGCTCGAGATTCTGGTGGACGGTGGCGCACAGGATGGTGTCGGCAAGGGTAGCATGGATGGCAAGATCGTGATCTTAAAAGGCTTGAACGATCAGGGGACTCGAGTGGACGGGAGCGTCGGTAAGAGCTTCGCCTACGGAGCCATCGGCGGTCGCTTCTTCGTGCAGGGAGACGCTGACAGCCGCTTTTGCATTCGCCTGAGCGGAGCCGACATCGTGCTCGGCGGTGAAATCAAAAAGCCGCTCGAGGATAGCCTGGGAATGCTGGCTGCCAGGGCCAACGCGAAAGGGTTTGCCTTTGAATACATGACCGCCGGGCGCGTCGTGGTCATGGGCGATCCAGGACCGTGGATTTGCAGCGGCATGACCGGCGGCGTGGTTTACCTGCGCCACCAGCCGAGCGTTGGGCTGGACGATGCCGCGCAAGTGCGCCGCTTGGCGAAGGGCGCGAACGTCAAGATTTACAAGCTGAACGATCAGGCAATCTCTGACATCCGCGAGCTGTTGGGGGATTATCACAAGTCCCTGGTCTCGAGCGAGCAGACCGAGGCGGCGCGGCGCGTGGCAGAGTTGCTGGTTGATCCCGCGCAGCATTTCCGCATGGTCGTGCCCGCGAATCAACAGGTGGATGCCAGCGTCAGCACCGAGTAAAGAAGAAGTTCAAGCCCCTTGAGCGCAAACTCGAGGGGCTTCCATAACACGGATTGCGTTTCATCACTTCATGTATCCTTGCAGATGCGTTGCGTTCAGCACGGAATCCGGAGCGGTTCCAGCGCCTTCAAAGGCGGGTTCATTCTGAAGGAATCAACCGGAATTCGTATTAGTCAACCCGTGCTAAGCTTAGCCAACTATGAACGTCAACATGCTTGAAGCCAAAACTCAACTTTCCAAACTGGTAGAGCGCGCTTTGAACGGCGAGGAGATCGTGATTGCCCGAGACGGCGAACCAGCGGTGCGACTGGTTCCAGTCAAGCGTAAAGCGTTACGCCCAATGGGTTTGAGGGCCACAACTGGATTGAGCGACACGAGCTTTCAAGCGAGCCGCGCACCGTTGAGCCAGGAAGAACTCGAAGGATGGAATGGCTAAGCCTGAAGCGGTACTGCTAGATTCGCACACGTTTCTCTGGTTCGACTTCAAACCGTCTGAACTCTCGATTGCTGCTGCTACACTAATCCGTGATCCGAGTGTCAGTGTCTATGTCTCGAGCTTGACAGCCTGGGAACTCGGGATTAAACACGCGAACGGCAAATTGCCCGAGGCAAGCAGTCTGCTGAACGACTTTCACGGCACACTGGGTCGCTACGGGTTTTTAGAACTCGGATTTAGCGTTTCTGACGCAATCCGAGCTGCTGGGTTGCCGGGCGGACACAGGGACCCATTCGACCGAGGTCTGAGCGCTCAAGCCATTGAGCGTGGTCTGAGTCTGGTCAGCAGCGACGCCATCCTCGAATCGTTCGGTGTGACTCGAGTTTGGTAGCTTAACGCACCCTCGAGAGCAGGTACGTCTTGCCGTCCAGCGCGAACGCCAAGCGATCATCGCTGCCCAACTTCGCGTTGAACGACTTCGTGACCTTGCCAGATTTGAAGGACCCGTTTAAATTTGAGCTGGTTCCTTTGGCGGTCATGCTGGCACGAAGTTGGCCGATCAAAACGCGCCCCTCGTATTTGCCTTTGGTCGCAGCGGCTCTGATCTCGAGCCGCATGGTTTTCAGCACCCATGCGCCCAAAAGCGGATCGCTCGAGGGCGCGGCGAATCCCGCGACTTGAAAGCCCAACTCCACTTTCGGTCCCTCGGGGCGTTTCAATTGAAATTTGACGGCCGTGGCGGCGTCGGGTTTGCCCGCCGCGTCCAAGTTCGCCAGCGTCATCGTGAGTTGATCGGTGGTGAAATCGAATTTGAAATACGCCGATCCCAAACTGTTCGTGACGGTTCCCTCGGCGGTGTTACTGTTCAATGTGCCCGTGACGGTCATAACTTCCTGCACGCCCTCGAGCGTGCCCGTCACCGCGTCTCCGTCCACTATGAGCGTCAGCGTCACGGTGCGGTCCACGCCTTTCGCCAGCCACACGCCGGACACATCCACGTCCGCGGCTCGCACGAGACCGACCAGGATGAAAATCATTAAAAACAGAGACCACTTCACGCCCCCAGTACAGCACCTTCCGCAAGGCTTGTCAGGTCAGTTCTGTCGCCGCGCTAAATTGGCAGGACGGTGCTGCGCTTTTCCTCGTTGACCGCGATGATGCTGTTGATGTTCCGCACCCCTGGGGCCCGCGTCAACTGCTCGAGGTAAAACCGCTGGTACGCGTCGAGGTCTGCCACGACGATTTTGAGGAGGAAATCCCGCTCTCCCAGAATCAGATAGCACTCCAGCACCTCGGCGCGGTCGCGCATTTTGGCGGCGAAATCTTCGTAGGTGCTTTTCGTTTGCCGATCCAGTGTCACGGTCACGAAGACCGTCAAGCCCAGCCCCATGCGCTTCTGATCCAAGAGCGCCGTGTACGCGCTGATGAACCCCAGCTCCTCGAGTCGCTTGACGCGCCGTAAGCACGGCGCGGGCGTCAATCCGACCTCGTCCGCGAGTTCCGTGTTCGGAATGCGGGCATTGCGCTGTAGCGCCTGCAAAATATGCTTATCTATCCCATCGAGTTCCGTTTGCGCCATAGTCGTGCAATTTTACGCCCAGATTCGCAAAGATATTGCTCGAGGGGTCATCACAGACTCCGGTCACGCAATCATTCGCCGTCCTAGGTTTGCTAGGCTGTGAACCAGACGCAGGGCTTGGAGACCTATGGAATCGCTGAAACGCACGCCACTGCACGCCAAGCATCTCGAGGCTCATGCCCGCATGGTCCCGTTCGGTGGCTGGGACATGCCAGTGCAGTACACAGGCGTGATTGAGGAACACATTGCGGTGCGCGAGCGATGCGGTATCTTCGATGTTTCGCACATGGGTGAATTCATCGTCAGCGGCGCGGATGCCCTCGAGTTCCTGCAAGCAGTGACCGTTAATGATGTCAGCAAACTGAAACCCGGTCGCGCCCAGTACAGCATGTTGCCGAACGCGAGCGGTGGTCTGGTGGACGACATTTATGTATACCGCCTCAGTGAAGATCGCTTCCTAGTCGTCGTCAACGCCGCGAACATCGAAAAAGACTGGCGGCATCTGACCGACGCACTCCGAGACTTGTACTCTGGTCTCGAGGTTGTGCCGGGACGGGCAGAATCCGGCAATTCGGGCGTGCGCCTGGAAAATGAATCCGAGCGCTGGGGGTTGATTGCCGCGCAGGGACCACTGACCGCTGATCGCTTAGAGGCGCACTGCACCGAACGCCTGACGAGTCGCCGCAAAAACAGCGTCTTCGACACGACCCTGTTCGCCTATCCCGTCCGTATGGCTCGCACCGGGTACACCGGCGAGGACGGCTTCGAGATCTTCTGCGCCCCCGTGGACGCGCCGCACCTGTGGGACAAACTGCTCGAGACCGGATTTACCCCCTGCGGTCTGGGCGCGCGCGACACGCTGCGCCTAGAGGCGGGCTATCCGCTCTACGGGCACGAGTGGAATGAGGGCACCAACCCGCTCGAGACAAACCTGAGCTGGGCGGTCAAAGAGTACAAGCAGTTCATCGGACGCGACGCGATGCTCGCCGCGCCCAAAACCAGGTGCCTGCTCGGACTCGAGGTGACTGGACGCGGCATTCCACGCGAAGGGTACTCCATCAAACTGAATGGACGAGTCGTGGGTCACGTCACGAGCGGAACCATGTCCCCGACACTGAAAAAAGGGATTGCCCTGGCGTATGTTGAAGCCAGTCTAGAACCCGGAACTCCGGTCACCCTCGAGATTCGCGGGGCGGACGTGGCGGCGAAAATCGTGGAACCTGTTTTTGTCTCGAGAAGTTCACCGGGCCAGTAACCTAAGCAGGAACGGAGGAACTCATGAATTGGCAAGAAGTGATCTCAGAAAAAAGTTTACAGGACCTTCCTTTCAAAATAGAACTCGGCAAAACAGGAAAAATTGAGATGAGTCCCGCGACTGGCAACTGGCAATACGAGATTGCGGGCATCCTCCGCGAACAGCTTCGCGGCGCGGGCATCGGCTTTACGGAAGTGAGCATTGACACTCCTCAAGGTGTCAAAGTTGCCGATGTCGCATGGGCGAGCCACGAATTCAGGGCACTGCACGGCTTCGCCACGCCGTTGCCGAAAGCTCCTGAACTTTGCGTAGAAATTATCAGCCCTAGCAATGCCAAAACCGAAATCAGCGAAAGGGTGCGGTTGTACCTCGAGCAAGGCGCGAAAGAGGTTTGGCTCTGCGACCTCAACGGCAAAATGGAGATGCTGAGCGACCTGGGCAGCCTCGAGACCAGCGGTATAGGGCCCGCCTTCCCAAAGCAACTCGAGACAATTTAAGGAAACAAACCAATGGAAAACACGCTTCAACGAATCCCAAAGCAATCCAGAGATCGCCTTTGAGAAAACGCAAATCGTCGAAGGCGACGTTTGTTTCGAGAGTGGCTCGCTGGGGATGTAAGGAGGAAGGTCATGGAAGAGATTTTGGCAGATTACGAAGATTTACTTGATATTCAACCCGAACGTTTCTTTTGGCAAACCAACCATATAGCAGAAATTGGGTGTATTCCGTGGAATGTATTTGCTCGAGTTATTGTGAAAGTTCTGGGATGACTTCTCAAGAAATTTTAGAACATTATGAGGATTCCCTGGAAGTTGGTACTATATCTGGCTGTCCTTTGATCAAAGATTTTTCGACGCAACTCTCTCAGAATCAAGCAAACAGTTTGTCACGGCGACATGAAATTTTTGGTAGATGCTCTTTCCCGATTAAAAAGAAAAGCTCACCAGTTGTAAGAAATATGGACAGGTTTAGGCTTTGACACTGCTCGAGTTGCAGCATCAGAATAAAATCTGAAAGATTTAGGAAATAAAAGATGTTCTCTCAAAGCGCTCGCAGCTTTCGCTTATAAAGGACTATATGTTATTATTACCAAAGACGCCGATAATTTTGTTGATTCCTTCATAGAAACATCAAAGGATATGCGCTCAACATCAAACGCCTTTGAATGCTTTGGAAAAACTGGAAAAATTCGTCAATAAAGACTTAGAAAAACTCATTGCTGACAATTACCAGGATAGGAACTGTGTAAAACACGACGCTATTATTTCAACAGAAATACCGTTTATTTTTGAGCTAAATCAGTTTACGAAGCACTTTCAGACTTCACGTATGAAGGAGAATCTATGAACATTCCCGCCAATCTCAAATACCTCAAAACCCACGAATACCTCCGCCTCGAGGGGGACATCGCCACCGTTGGCATCACCGATTTCGCGCAGGATCAGCTTGGGGATGTGGTGTTCGTCGAAACGCCCGCCGTCGGGCGCGTCGTCAAAGCGGGCGAGGCGGTCGCCGTGGTGGAGAGCGTCAAGACCGCTAGCGACATTTATAGCCCCGTCAGCGGCGAAGTGATTGAGGTCAACACGGCGCTCAGCGACGAACCTGAACGCATCAACTCGAGTCCGTACAAAGATGGGTTTCTCTTCAGAGTGCGCGTGACTGGCGTCAGCGACGACTTGCTCGAGGCAGCGGCGTATCAGGCGGTCGCGGAAGCCGAAGCCTAACAACAGTTTTGAGCGCTCAGTTTTTGGCTAGAGGCTGGAAGCTGATCGTTTGGGACTAGGAGCCAAACAATGAATTACACTCCGCACACCCCAGAAGACATCGAGCACATGCTCGAGACCATTGGCGCAAGTAGCGTGGACGAGCTGTTCAACGATATTCCCGCCGCGATCCGCGATCCCCAGATTGACATCCCAGGACTGGACGAGCGCGGCGTGCTGGCGCACATGCGTTCACTCGCGGCGAAGAACACGACACTCGAGGCGATGCCGTCGTTCCTGGGCGGCGGGATGCGGTATCACTTCCAGCCGAGCGTGGTGGACGCGCTGACCTTCCAGAGTGAATTCGTCACGGCCTACACGCCGTACCAGCCGGAGGTCTCCCAGGGCGAGCTGCAAGCCATGTTCGAGTACCAGAGCATGATCGCGGCGCTGACGGGTCTGGCCGTCAGCAACTCGAGCCTATACGACGGCGCGACGGGTGTGGCAGAGGCAGCGCTGCTAGCAATGCGCCAAACGAGTCGCAGCACAGTCCTGGTCAGTCGGGGCGTACATCCTGAGTACCGCGAGACCCTCAATACCTTCCTGGAATGCGTGCGCGCTAAGATGATCCCGCTCGAGTTAGAAGGCTCGCTCAGTCCTGTGCCCGTCGTGGACCCGGACGTGGCGGCGGTGATCGTGCAAAACCCGAATTTTCTGGGATCGCTCGAGGACATGCGGGCGCTCTCCAGGGCAGCGCACGAGGCGGGGGCGCTGTTCATCGCGGTGGTTGATCCGTTGTCGTTGGCGGTCATCCAGTGCCCCGGCGAGTACGACGCTGATATTGCCGTGGGGGATGGGCAAGTCATCGGGAACGCCACGAATTTTGGTGGGCCTGCTTACGGCTTCATCGCTGTCAAGGAAGCCCTGATGCGTCAGTTGCCGGGTCGAATCGTCGGGGCGACGAAAGACGTGGACGGACGGCGCGGGTTCGCCTTGACCCTGCAAGCCAGAGAGCAGCACATCCGGCGTGCCAAGGCGAAGTCCAACATTTGCAGCAATCACGCGCTGATGGCCCTCCAGAGCGCGATCTACCTCAGCAGCCTCGGACCGCAGGGTCTTCGTGAAGTCGCCGTTGCAAGCGCGGTCATGGCGGGCAGACTCGAGGGGATGCTGCGCGGCTTAAAACTCGAGGTCGTGACGGGCGGCAAGTTCCTGAACGAGTTGACGGTCAAACTGCCGAGGCCCGCCACCGAAATTCGTGCGGCATTGGCGGCTCGAGGGGTTCACGCTTGCGTGCCGGTGCCGCTCGAGTACGGCTTTGGGGATGCAGGTCTGTTCGCAACGACGGAACTCACGACGGATGAGGACATTGCACGGCTCGAGGCGGCGTTGCACGCGGTTTTGGCGTGATGTCTTGATAACAAAATTCGGTTTGAATCTTTCTACAAAGTAGTGTGTGCGTGAGAATCGGAAGTAGAGTCTGTGATGAAGCATGAAGTGAACCCACTCATCAAAAACAATCCGTATCACAAATATGTGATTCTTGGACAGGTAATCATGATTTCTGGTCTTTTGAGTATTTTTTTGAATTTAGAAAAAACATTTATCATGGGCATTTTTCTCTTGGGAGTCAGTACGCAATTTCTATTCGGATATTTTCGAGGTCAATATGCGAATAGAAATGGCTGGCGCTGGATTGATAAACACTGGGAACAAGTTTTTGCCAAGGAAAGAAATGAGTAAGAAAACCCGTCAGAAAGTCCAATCTCCAAAACTCGAGCCTGCGCCGTCCGTGACGGCACCGCCTCCAAGCTTTCGGTCTCTGTTTCGCCGTCACGGCTTCCTGATCGCGGGCGGCTTGTTCCTACTGGCGAATCTGCTGTTGCGACTGATGGACACCAAGACCTTAGAGTCAACCGCCTTCCCGTTAATCGTGGCGCTGACGGGACTGAGCATCGTGCTGGCGATTCTGGCGGGCTGGCAACTGTTTCAGGTTTCAAAACGGGCACAGGTTGAGGGTTGGACGAAGGCCGACTGGGAGCGGTGGCGCAATGGAGAGAAATAACGATGAATGACAATCCGGCTCGAGGGTTACTTGCGGCGCTCATCCCCGGCGCGATTCTGGACGTGCTGGGACTGCTGGCAATTCTGAATTTCAGCCTCAACAACGACTCCACTTCGCTCTACATCGGCATTGGCATTCTTTTACTCGGGGGCGGGCTGATGGCTGCGCGCCTGATGGCGTGGCAGCGCGATAACGCTGGGAGGAAGTAACCATGACGGCGACTCTCGAGGCAGGCAAAACCAAGCACAAGGACGATTACCCGCTGATTTTCGAGCGCTCCAAGGCCGGGCGGCGCGGCGTGGTTCCACCGCAGGCAGCCCTGGCACGGGACGCGAATCTCGAGGCGCTGCTGGGTGCGGAGAACTTGCGGCAGCACACATTGGCGCTGCCCGAAGTCTCTGAACTCGAGTTGGTCCGGCATTACACCGGGTTGGCGCACCGTCAGATGTCGGTGGATGGGAATTTTTATCCCCTCGGCAGTTGCACGATGAAATACAACCCGAAGGTCAACGAGGTCGCGGCGGGTCAGTTTACGCAGCTTCACCCGTATCAGGACCCGAGTACCGCGCAGGGGGCGCTCGAGTTGCTGCACACGCTGGCGTCTGATCTGGCGCAGATCACCGGCATGGACGCGGTGACGTTGCAACCGGCGGCGGGGGCGCACGGCGAGTTCACCGGCATCCTGATGATTCGGAAATACTTTGAAAGTCGCGGTGAGTTGGACAAACGCCGTGTGGTGATCGTGCCGGACGCGGCGCACGGCACGAATCCGGCGACGGCGGCGATGGCGGGCTTCGAGGTCGTGGAAATTCCCGGCAACGCCAAGGGAGAGGTGGACTTCGAGGCGTTTGAAGCGGCTTTAGGCGATCACGTCGCGGCGATCATGCTGACTAACCCGAACACGCTGGGCATCTTCGAGACGCGCATCTTGGAGATTGCGGAAAAGGCGCACGCGCACGGCATTCAGTTGTACTACGACGGTGCGAACACGAACGCGATTGTCGGACGCGCCCGTCCCGGTGACATGGGTTTCGACGTGATTCACTTGAACCTGCACAAGACCTTCACCGTGCCGCACGGCGGCGGCGGTCCCGGCACGGGTCCGGTCGGCGTGAAAGCGCACCTCGAGCCTTTCCTGCCGACCCCGGTCATTGGTAGGCTCAAAGATGGCAGTTTTGGATTGGAGTTCGACCGCTCGCAGAGCATCGGCCGGGTGCGGAGCTTCTACGGCAATTTCGGCAACCTTGTGCGGGCCTACACGTATATTCGCAGCCTAGGCGCGGAAGGCTTGCACGATGCCTCGAGCATGGCGGTCCTGAACGCGAATTACTTGCGGGTGCGCTTCCAGCAGATCGGCTTTGAAACCGCGTACAGCCGCGTCAACATGCACGAGTTCGTGGCGGTTCCGCCCAAGGGGATGCGGACGCTCGATGTCGCCAAAGCGATGCTGGACTACGGCATCCACCCGATGACCGTGTACTTCCCGCTGGTCGTCCCAGAAGCGATGATGGTGGAACCCACCGAGACCGAATCCTTGGAAACGATGGATGCGTTCGTGGCTGTCATGCAGGAGATCATTCAGCGCGGAAGGTCGGAACCCGAGTGGCTCGAGCACGCGCCGTACACCACGGCCGTGCGACGCTTGGACGAGGTCACGGCGGCTAAGAAGCCGGTGCTGACGTATCAGAAGCTGTCACAGGGCTAAACCTGTCCTTGTCCCCCTCGAGCGGATGGGCTAGCATCAGGCTATGCCACTGAGTCAGCGCGAATTGATTCGAGCCGCAGATCGCGTCAACCTGCGGCTCGAAGTAGTGCGCGGCATTCCAATCTGGGAGGCAAGCCCAGTGTTTCTCCATCAGCAGGAGATCAAACGCATTGTTGGCAGCATCGAACGTGATGCGTCTGGTGATTGTGCTTGCATTGACACGCAGGACACGCTGTTTCGCTTCCCTGACGGGTCTTTAAAACGCCCTGACATTGCCCTGCTGTGCCGTATGCCCGATCCGAGCGAGGCGGACGAAGCCCTAAGCCTCGTTCCAGTTGCCGTGGTAGAGGTGGTGTCCAAGGATTATGAGTACAAAGACCTCGAGTTGGGACCGCCGTTTTATCTGGAGAGCGGCGTCAGCGACGTGCTGGTTTATGACCCACGCACCAGGCTGGTTTTGCATCACCGTGCCGATTGGTCGGAACCCAGGCGGCTCGAGTCACCCGTGCGCTTGAGCCTGGAATGCGGTTGCAGCATCACCGTGTGACCGTGGTTGGCTCGAGCGCAACTATAGTTGTACGGGATAGTTTGTTTTTAGAGTTTTATCTGGTCCAATCAACCCGTTTCTGATACCAAATGTGCGTTTTGGGCAGCTAACTCACGAAATCTTTGACAAGATAGTGATGTGATGTGGCGTTCTTCTCTTGTTGTGGTGTTTGCACTGCTCTTCGTCGGGCTGTCCTCCGCGCTCGCCAGTCCCGCGAGCGCCTTGGTGGGTCAGTACCTCGAGCTGGTCACGAAGTACCACGTGGAAGCGGACGCGATCAACGCCGCCAGCCTGAAGACGAAACTCGAGGCAATGGTAAAGCAGCGTTGCGGGACGGACGCGACCTGTCCGACAACCAGAATTTACGACGACCTGAAAAGCTTCACCAAGACACTGCCGGACGGCTCCTCGAGTTTCCTGTCGCCGGTTGATCTGGCGCGGGTGGGCAGCAACGCCCAGCGCTACGCCTTGGGTCTAGAATTGCGCGGTGACGTGGTGTACCGCGTCGCGTCAGATTCTAGTGCCGCGAAAGCCGGGTTGCGGCGCGGCGACCGCGTGCTGAGCGTGACTCGAGACGGTGAGACAGTACCAGTCCAGGCACTGAGTTTCGTGGACGCGAAGCCGGTTAATCTCGCCGTGGAGCGTGAAGGCAAACCGCTTCAGGTCGTGGTGAGTCCAGGTTTAGGTTGGCAGAATGCACTCTTACAACCTGAGTCAGCGGTGACCAGCGGTGGCTTCGCTTACCTCCGCATCCCAAGCTTCCGCGCATCGGACACGGCTCAGCGGGTCCACAGCTTGATTTCTGCCCTACAGAGCCGCAACCCGAAGGGCTTACTGATTGATCTGCGCTTCAACACGGGCGGCTACTTGGATCAGTCCTTGCTGTCCTTGAGCGCCTTTTTGGAGGATGGCTCAGTGCTGGGACAGCAATCTCGAGCCGCCAGCCTGACCTACAGCCTGCGTGCCGGGGGCGTCGAGGCCGCGCAGGGCGAAACCATCAACCGGGTCGCGCTCGAGTTCGCTGTGAAGTACAAAGGGCGAATCGCCGTGATTGTGAACGCGTCTACCTCGAGCGCCGCCGAGGTGTTCGCACTTGCCTTGAAACGGGTCGGTACGAGGTTCGTGGGAGAGACCACCGCCGGACGTGCCCGGTACGCCGCGCTGCCAATCAAACTGAGCGATGGCAGCGAGTTGCGCTTGGCGGTGACCCGCAACACCTACCCAAACGGCGATCCCTTGCCGATGGGTCTGAACCCGGATGTCAGCGTCAAGGACGACGTGAGCGCCCTGACTCGAGGGGCTGACCCGGTGTTAGAGGCGGGCTTGAAACTTTTAGAGACCCCCTGAAGCCCGTCGTATCCCTGGTCTGAACGGCGTACCGACGATACGCGACGTGGCTGACGATATCCGCACACAAGTTTTGCTAAACTCCTCATAACAGGTAATCGCAAAGGGGAGTGCTGTTCATGCCGAAAATCAAGCGTCAGTACAGCTTCGAGGAACTCTTCGAGGAGCAAGAGCCGCACGTATCGCCGCCCGAATCCACGGATTCAGAGGGCGCACCGTCGCAGGCTCGAGGCTTGAACCTCAACGCCCCGACGGTGCTGGTCTTAAATGCCTCCTATGAGCCACTCCACGTGTGCAGCGTCAAGCGTGCGATCACCCTACTGATGCACGAGATCACCGAGCGCGTGGAGGACAAGGATGGCCTGTTCCTGCACTCCCCGAGCACCCAAATTCCCGTCCCGAGCGTGATTCGTCTCCGCCGTTACGTGAAGCGTCCACCGCGCTACCACATCGCCTTCAACCGCCGGAACGTCTTCCGCCGTGACAATCACACCTGCCAGTTCTGCGGTCACATCGGCGGCGATCTGACGCTCGATCACGTCGTGCCGCGCTCGCGTGGTGGGCGCAACAGTTGGGAGAACATCGTGACCGCTTGCCGCGAGTGCAACAGCAAGAAGCGCGACCGCACCCCGCACGAAGCGAAGATGAAACTCCTGCGTGAACCGTTCGCGCCGAAATTCGTGTTCTCCACCGCCTACGGGCAAGCCCCAAAGCTCGATCCGGTCTGGGAGAAGTACCTCGGATCGCAATAAAATCCGCCACTCGAGCCAAGCACTCACCCCCGCCTGTAAGCGCGGGGGTGTTTTCGTTCAGGAATCTCGCCTAGACTCATCCTATGAAACGATTGCTGATCGGTCTGATGCTCGTCTCGAGTCTGGCGTTGGCGGCGAAGCTCGGTGAAACCCCCGCCCTGCCCGCCGCGCTGACCGACAGTTACGGCAAGGTGCAGAAATTAGAGGACAACCGTTACCGCGTCTTTTTCTTCTACCCAAGAGCGGGCACGAGCGGCTGTACCACGCAAAACATAGAGTACACCAAGCTCTATCAGCAATTCCTAGATACAAACGCTCAGGTCTTCGGCGTGTCGTCCGACGACGCCAAGCACCAATGCGCCTTTATCGAAGCGCAAAAGCTAAAAGTTCCGCAAATCCCGGATCAGAAGGGCGAACTTGCCAAACTCTTCGAGGTCGGGAATTTCTTCGGCATGTTCTCCCGAGACACCGTGATCGTCGCGCCGAACGGCAAGCTGATCGCCACGCACCGCAACGTCAACCCGGTTTCGGACGCCAGTGAGGTACTGAAGTTCATCAAGACTGGGGATTGCAAGTCGTTCACGAGCGGCGACGCGAAATGCACGCAGCCCTAAAGAATAAGGGCGCAGTTCCTCGAGCCTGAACGCCCTTTCCTCTGTTCCCAGCGGGTGAGCGTAGCGAGTTGCCCTTAATCTTCGAGCAACGTCTTCTTGGAATGTCTCGAGCAGACACATGGATGGCCGGGCGAACCGGCCGTTCGCCCCTACGAGATGTGTGGGACGTGGTTGTCATGCTCAAAGGTGGTCGGGTTTAGCGTGCTAAACCCCTGCGAAAAACTACGAATAACGGTGAGACTCGAGCGTTGGGTAAAACTTCAACCGCGAACACCCTAATTTTTCCAGCTATATCAGTGCCTCGAACCCCTCGAGCCAGCCCTGAATCACCTTGAAGCCACCGTTCCAGAACTCCGCATCCTCGAGGTCCACGCCGAGTCGGGTCATCAGCTCTTGCGGGGTGGCGCTGTTCCCGCTGGCTAAGAAATCCAGATATTTGGGAACGAACGCCTGCCCTTGCTGCTTGTACAGGTTGAACAGTGCCAGCACGATCAGCATTCCATAGGCGTAGGAGTAGCAGTAAAAGCGGTAACTGACGACGTGAGGAATCGTGATCCACCCCCAGCGGTCTCCGTCTGTCACCCGCACCCCATCGCCGTAGGTTTCCTGAAACGACTCGAGCCAGAGTTCACCGAAGCGTTCCCCTGAGACGATTCCGTTCGCCCGTTCCGCGTGGGCTGAGAGTTCCCAGCGGGTGATCTGCACTTGGCGGTACAGCGTGGTCACGGCTTTTTCCAGCAGGTCTTGCAAGAGGTCGCGCCGTGTGGCCTCGTCGGCGTGTTCCAAGAGGTGATCGGCTAAGAGCATCTCGCAGAAGATGCTGGCGGTCTCCGCGAGCGGCGTGCTGTGACCGTAATTGCTGGGTTTCTGCACCCGTGAGAGTTCCGCGTGAATCCCGTGCCCCAACTCGTGCGCCAGGGTGAACACGTCGTCTAGGCGGTCGTTGTGGTTCAGCAACAGAAACGCCGGGTCGCGTGGGTGAACGGAACTGCAATACGCGCCGCCGCGTTTCCCAGCTCGAGGGTTCACGTCCACCCGGTTCCCATCGAAAAACCCTTTCGTGATCTCCACCAGTCGCCCATCAAATTTGGCGAAGGCTTCCAAGACCAGCGCTTGCGCTTCCGGATACGGGTAGGTTTTAGAGGTGCTCGAGAGTGGAGCCAGCAGGTCGAAGCTGCTGAAATCGTCTAACTGCAAAGCTTTGGCTTTCAGCTTGAAGAAGTCTTGCAGCAACCCGCGATGTTCCCGCGTCGCCTGAAACAGACTTTCGATACTCGAGCCTGGGATCTCGTCGCCCAGCGCGGTCGGCCCTAGGACGTTCTCGTAGTGACGGGTTTCCGTCTCGAGCGCCCAGTCCTGGTAGAGCGTGTTGAAGGCGAAGGTCAGCACGTGCTGGCGCTCCCGATAGGCGTCGTACAGGGCGGTCATGGCGCGTTGCCGCAGTGCCCGCTCCGGGCGCGTCCGCAAAGCGCGCACCTGATCGGCGGTTAGTTCCATAATCCGCCCATCCACTTCGACCGGAATGCGAATCGAAGCGCTGATCTCTGTGTACAACTGCGCCCAGGCGTTACGGCCCGTCAAGGCCTTCTTCGCCGCCAGTTGCTCCTCCAACTCGGAAAGCTGATGTGGCTTCCAGCGTCGCGCCGATTCCAGGCTGTGGCGGTATTCTCGTAACGGTTCAAACTCGAGCCAAACGTGTAACACCTCGTCCGGCAAAGCGGCGAACTCGAGTTCCGCGAAGGTCAAGAATTGGTTGACGCGCGTGGCAGCCAAGTGCGTGCGATCCAGCAAGGCTTTCGCGTTCGCCTCCGTGGTGTCGGCATCGAAGGATAATCCGGCGTACCAAACGGGTCGCCAGGTCAGGTATCGCAAATCCTCGAGTTGCTGAATCAGCGTTAAAACTTGGCTCGCCTCCAAGCTGGCGATCCTGCCTTTGAAGTGGGTTGCGACCGCCTCGGCATTGCGGGCGGCGGTTTTTAGATGCTCGTCAATCTTTGGGTCGTCGTGGCCGGTGTAGAGTTGCGTCAAATCCCAGCGAATGTCCATGCGCCAATCTACCGGGCGTCAAACTCGAGCGGGCGACACGTCTGAAAGCTGTCAATTCGCGTCCCGCTCGAGGCGCAACTCGCCCCTCGGCGCGAGCGTCAGTCCAGGTCGCGGTGTCGGATCGCCGTGCAAGGCTTTGACAGGCCTGGCAAACAACGACTCGAGCGTCACCTCCAAGATCAGGTTTGCCAGGTGCATTCCCAGGCAGATGCGCTCGCCGCCACCGAACGGCAGGTACGTCCAAGCGTTCGGTGCGTCCTGAAACCGGGCCGGGTTCCAGCGCAGCGGTTCCGGAAAATAGCCAGGGTCGCGTTGCGTCAGGTATGGGCTGTACAGCACCAGGCTGCCGCGTGGGATGCGCCGACCCTCGAAACTGGTTTCCGCTGCCGCCCGTCTCGAGCCGACGTACCCGGGCGGGTACAGGCGCAGGGTTTCCTTGATCGCCCACGGCAGGTTCGCTTGCCACTGCGGTTCTCGCGCCAGATGCCAAGCCGCCCACGATAGGGTGTGCGCCGTGGTGTCAAAGCCCGCCGCGAGCGAAACCCTCGCCTCTTCCAATGGGTTCTGGAACCGCAGCAGGTAGGAAAGGAGGTCGTGCCGAGGCGTGGACAGGCGCGATTTCAACAGCCGCTCGAGTTCGCGGTTGACGCGGTGGAACAAGCCGGGACGTGGCAGCATCGGCGCGGGAAACGGGTGATGCAACGGTTCCAAGAAGGTTTCCAGCAGACCCGCGTCGAATTCGTTCTCGAAAAAACTGGCGTTCAACGCCGCCAACGACGCCGCCGACGCCCAGCCCCTCGAGTCAAAGCTTCCGGTCGGCAGGCTGGGTTGGATCGCCTCATGGATGACCCGTTGCAGGTGCGTCATCGCGTGCGCGTGAAAACCCGGATTCAGATCGCCGCGCCGCGCCTTGTGTCCTGGCGCGTCCTGCAAGATCACGCCGCCCGCCAGGTACGGAACCCAGCGCGTGAAACTGCCCGCACTTCTAAACGTCTCCAAATCAGAGAGCAGAAACTTGTTCCAGGCGGGGCTGTACCCGACAAACGCCCTCGTTCCGAGGCGCAGTTCAAACACCTCGCCGTGACGGGCGTGGTTTTCCAGTAAACCCAGCGGGTCGCCCGCCCAGAATGGCAGATGACCGAGCAGGGGATAGGCTCTCAAAGACAGGGCGGCGACCGTCACTCGTGGAGTTTACTGGCGTTCGTTCAATACGATGCAGTGCCAAGCACAAAACGCTCTGCAATCCATCGCGCCTCCACTCGAGGCTCAAGGTCGGAGTTTCAAGGGTTGGAATCAATTGGATTGCGTTCATAAATCACGAAACCGTAGGAGCTGAGCACACTAAGCCCGGCCACCCTCAAGTACGTCTATCACGCCCCAATCAACGTTTCTCGCAAGGGTTAATGGCAAGGGTGATTTACTGCGCTCGCCCACCTACCAGCGGGAAGAAGCAAAAAAGCGTGAAAGCTCGAGCGGTGGTTGCAGTTTTTGATGATCCTATGTCCGAATTGATCTTCGAGGTGCGTGACGCTGAAGACGGCGGGTTCAACGCGAAAGCGCTTGGGAAGGCGATCATCACGCAAGACGACTCTTGGGACGAGTTAAAAGCCAACCTTCTCGAGGCAGTAGAGAGTTCGCACAAGGATTCGTGACAAAGTTAGCGAGATTTAGTGCTAAACAACAACAGAGCCTGTGCAGTACAGCATCAACTCAAAAGTCTACTTCTTGACCTTGCTGGGTTCTCGCCCAGTAAGTCGCTTCAACCATGCGTCTGTGCCGCGACCGCTGTTCAAGTCGCTGATTTCAGCTTGAATCCCTGTGTGAACTCATAAGCTGCTGCGCTCGAACCAAACTGACCGTCAAGAAACTGGCATTCCAAGCAAACTCGAGTGCCTGTTCCGATCTGGATTGTGAATCCATCAACCCAGCAAACCCTTTGGCATCTCTGATCTCTCGAGCAGGCTGGCATCGACAAATTGCGGTGTGGCGCTGGCGAACCCGGCGAACGCTTCGAGCAAATCCAGGGTTTGTGAACCGTTTTGCATCTGCGCTTGGGCCGGTCCTCGTTCGAGCAGTGCCTCGAACACAAGTGTTGATCTAGCTTGGTCGTGTTGTCGTAGCGTATTTTGGCAGCTCGGGCTTTTGATTGCGCCAACCTGCCAAATGGGGAGAGGTCTGCTCAGTTTCGTGTGCCATATCCCTGTACGTGCTTAAAACATGGTATTGGCATTGGCTGATTGTTCAGGCACCTTTTGCTGCACATCCCAGTGCTCAACAATCAACCCATCTTGCAGACGGAAGATGTCCATCGCTGCCATGTTCAAGATTGGGTAGTAAACATGGGCAACTACCAGATCACCCTCTGCGATAACGCGTTTGACTTCGGCAGGAAATGGTCCTTGCGCGACAAAAGGCTTGATCGCATCACGGCCATCGGGCGCACCGGGGTTGTGCTGAATGTAGTTTTCTACCAGCAGTTGATCCAAGGCATCAGCATCACCCTTGTTGAAGAATCGGTCGTAGAAATCGAGCACCACGGCTTTGTTTCGTTCGAGGTCGGCCTGCATCATGTTTGTCCCTTTCTAATCCTGTGGAGATAGTGGGATTCAAACCCACGACCCAGCGTTTTTCAGGCGCTTGCTCTCCCTCTGAGCTATATCCTAACTCCATCAACATAGCATAGACTCTCATCTATGCCAACAGCATAAAAATTTAGTATTTCAACCTACAATTCCCCCTTGCCATAACGATATTTGGGGCAAGTGCTGCACCGTTCGGCGCTCCGGTTCGAAAAACGAGCAGCAGATTCAAGCTCGAGACCCGCAACCTCCGAGTCCTTGGTTTGCGACACCGCGACCCTCGAGTTGTGACAAACCCGACCACCCAGAAAACGCTTGGACGGGTAGTGATACATGACAGGTCACTGTCCCTCGTGTCTCGAGTCGAAAACCAGTGTCACACCCGTGCCTCACCATGTCACTACGATGTCCGGGGATGTGACACGCTCGAGGGTCTGTCTGTCCGAATGTCACTTGATGTCACTCGAGCATTGGCTGATGTCACTATCGCCGGAAGCGGATTTCGCGTCTGAGTCAAGCGTAGAACCTCGAGCGAAAGGACGAGAGAAATCAGTCAAAGATGAGAGTCGCTGATTCTGACACGAATCCTTGTGCGTACTCGTAGACGCGTACTTCGATGAGGTCACAGCACAACTTAAGCTGGTGCAATTGCATTACGGCAAAGACAAGTTGATCCTCGTCGGCGCGGCATGAAATTACCCAGAGATGTCAGCGGTGAGGTACTGGCGCGAATGATTGAGAGGCTAGGATACGGGTTTGTCAGACAGAGAGGCAGTCACGCTCGTTTCACGCATCCAGAACCGATGCAAATGCATATTGCAGTCTCGATGCACAAGCAAACTACTGATCCGCGCGTGCTTAGCTCCACAAAGAGCGAACCAAAACCCTGCCTGGGACATGGGTCAGCCTTCAGCGCGGGCGACGCCAATCAATAAGGTAAGGACGCTGAGTGACATCCTGCAAACCGTCGCAGAGCAGCGAGGTGTGACGCTCGAGACGCTGCTAACATTGTTGTAACGAACTGGCCGTCTTCGGCTTACGTTCCGCACAGGTGGGTGGCTTTCATGGCTTCATACGCGTCAACATGCGCGGGAACGGAATCACTTCGCGCAGGTGCGGCACGCCGCAAATCCAGGCGACTGTCCGCTCCAACCCTAAACCAAAGCCTGCGTGTGGCACGCTGCCGAATTTGCGTAGATCCAAGTACCAGTCGAACGCCTCGAGCGGTAGGCCGTGTTCTAAGATGCGGCTTTTCAGCAGTTCGTAGTCGTGAATGCGCTCGGAACCGCCGATGATCTCGCCGTACCCTTCCGGGGCGATCATGTCGTTGCAGGCGGCTAGGCGTGGGTCGTGGGCTTGTGGTTGCATGTAAAACGCTTTGATCGCTGCCGGGTAACTGTGAATCATCACGGGGCGGTCAAAGTTCGCGCCGACAATCGTTTCGTGCGGTGCCCCGAAATCGTCTCCCCAAGTGACAGGTTGCGTGTCCGCGTCCACATTCTCTGGCAGTTTCCCGCTCAGAATCGCGGTGTTTATCAATCCAATCGCGTCGTCGTAACTGATGCGCGGAAAGTTGCCGCTCGCAGTCGGCTCGAGTTTACGAAGGTCACGTTCCAAAATCTCGAGTTCTAATTTGCACTCCTCGAGCGCCCGCCCAACGATGGAACTCACGAAGTCCTCTTGGAGGGTCATGTTGTCCTGCCAGTCCGCATAGGCGACCTCAGGTTCGATCATCCAGAATTCCAGCAGGTGCCGCCGGGTTTTGCTTTTCTCAGCGCGAAAGGTTGGCCCGAAGGTGTAAACCTTGCCGAAGGCCATCGCGCCCGCCTCGGCGTAGAGCTGACCGGATTGGCTGAGGTACGCCTTTTCCTCGTCGAACAGGTTGATCTCGAACAGGTTGGTCGTGCCCTCTACGGCGGTTGGCATGAAGAACGGCGCGTCGAAGCGCAGGAAGCCGCGCTCGTGGAAGAAATTGTGAATGGCGCGTTGCACCGTGTCACGCACGCGCAGCATCGCCCAGGGCTTGCGGTGACGCAGGTGCAAGTGACGCTGGTCTAGCAGGAATTCGACGCCGTGTTCCTTCGGCGTGATCGGGTACTCCTCGACTGGCATGGCGACCAGCTTCAAACCGCGCACGCTCAGTTCAAAACCGCCCGGCGCTCGCTCATCCACCCGCACCAGACCCGTCACCTCGAGGCTGGCCTCCTGCGGCAATCGCTTGGCGAGTTCAAAGGTCTCTTCGCTGACATCGGTTTTGAAGACCGTGGCCTGGATAAAGCCGCTACCGTCGCGCAACTTGAGGAATTGGATCTTACCCTTGCCGCTCTTGTCGGTCAGCCAACCGTGAACGGTGACTTCGGCTTCTGGATATTTGGCGATGTCTCGCAACTGGATGTTCATTGCTAGGATTCTATCGTTCGCTCGAGGTGTCGGAGCAAATGGCTCGAGTCCTTTTCTGACTCGAGGCGAGAAGTTCCACCGAAAGACTTTGAACACGATTTTGAGCGGGAACCCAGTTGGTCAGCGATTGTGAATGAAGCTCAAACCCTGGATAGAGACCACACGGTTCTATGCGACACGCAGACGGTATTTTCTGCTCTTCGCACCTCGAGACTGGACAGCTTTCCGGCTACCATCGATCATAGGCATCATGAAACTTCTACGCACTTCTGCTGGCATCAAGAACACCAGTATCTACGACGCGGGCAGCGTCGAGGTCGTCTCCGAGGGGCACTGGAAGCTGTTCACGCCCTGATAGCGGCGCTCGAACGATGGAAAACATTCAGGCAGCCTCGAGCGGCAATCTGTTTTAGACTCAGGGTGTGTTCAAAGGCATTATTCCGCCCGTCGTCACGCCGTTCACGAAAACCGGCGCATTGGATCTTCGAGCGCTTCAGGAGACCATCGCCTGGCTCGAGCCGCAGGTGGATGGGTTTCTGATTCTGGGCAGCAACGGCGAAGTGCCGTACCTCGAGGAATCTGAACGCAAACAGGTGCTCGAGGCGGCGCGAGAGGCGATTCCACGGGGCAAGCCGTTCATCGCTGGAACCGGCGGCGAGGCGACAACTCAGGTGATCGAACGATCCAGGGTCGCGGCGGCGGCCGGTGCGGACGCTGTGTTGGTGATCGCGCCGTTTTACAACCGTGCCAGCATGACGCCGCAAGTTTTGGAAACACACTTTCGCGCCGTGGGGGACGCTTCCAAGCTCCCGGTGTACGTCTACAACATCCCGCAAGTCAGCGGCATCGCGCACAGCCCAGCCTGGTTTGCCAGCATCGCCAAGCATGAAAATGTGCGCGGTTTGAAAGACTCGAGCGGCGACATCATGACGCTGACCGAGATCGCTAGGGCGCTCCCGCCGGGCTTCAACGTCCTGACGGGCAACGCGCCCACGCTGCTTCCCGCGCTCAGTGTCGGAGCCGAAGGTGCGATTCTGGCCGCCGCCAATGTCATCCCAACCGTTTTTGGCAAGCTCCGCAACGCGTTTCTAGCGGGAGATCTCGAGCTGGCCTTGAAGCTGCAACGTGATAGCAATCCACTGTCCTACGGGGTGACGCGAGATTTCGGCGTGCCGGGTTTGAAGGCGGCGATGCGTCTGCTCGGGGTCAACGCAGGGTACCCGAGAGCGCCGCTCTCAGATGTGGATGCCGCGACCAACGCGAAACTCGAGGCGTTGCTCGAGGGGATCAAACGGCTGCTCTAAACCTTTGCTCGACTTCTCATGGCATCAATACCTCCCTCGAGTTCTCGCGGGTCAAGCTGGCGCTGTGCTTCGTTCGTTGCTCGCCATCAGTTTATTGGCACTAGTCGCCTGCGCCCCGTTCGACTCGAGCAAAACCGAGGCGGGCAATTGGCTGGCGGTCCTGTCCAACGCCACGCCGCTTCAGGATGCGTACTACCTGCCAGGCTACGCTTACGGTCCCTACGAGCGTCAGAAACTGGATGTCTACGTGCCTCGAGCCGCCGGTAGCGGATTGCGCCCGGTGGTCGTGTTCGGCTACGGCGGCGGTTTCACCGACGGGAACCGCGACGAGTACCGCTTTGTCGGGGAGGCCTTCGCCAGCCTCGGGTTCGTGACAGTCGTGTACGATTACCGGCTCTACCCGGAGGTCAGTTTCCCGAGCTACCTCGAGGATGCGGCCCTAGCGGTGCGCTGGGCGCGAGATCGGGCGGTCAAATTTGGCGGGGACGGTCAGCGCCTGATTCTGGCCGGGCACTCGGCAGGCGCATTCATGGCGGCGATGCTCGGCGTCAACCCCAGGTACCTCGAGCGGGTCGGTTTGAAGCCCCAGGATCTGAGCTTGGTGCTGTGCTTGTCCGGGGCCTACGGTTTTTACGACGCGAATCAAACGCAACACAACGGCTTTATCTCTGACGACATCGCCAAAGTCATGCTGCCCGCCACCGCCGAAACGCAACCGTTGGGCTTCGTCGCGGCAAACTTGCCACGTTTTCTGATGGTTCACGGTCGCCAGGACGCGATTTTGCCCGTCCCACAGGCTCGAGATTTCGTAAATGCCTTGCGTGCGGCCGGTGATAGGGTCACGTACCTGGAGTACGATCTCGATCATGCCAGTACCGTGACGACACTGGCGCGCCCGCTGCGCCCGCTGTCGCCTGTGTACGACGACTTGAAACGTGAATTGCAGCGACTCGGATTGGCGAGCCACAGCATGAATTAGCATAGGTTTACTTTATGCTAGGCTGACCTATGCTCGAGCGCACCCGCCGACCCGCTGAAGAGGTTCAGCCCCAGAAGACGGAGAAGCGCTCGTTCGTCGGTCCCACCGCGAACCCCTCGCCGCTGCGTGCGCTAGCGGACACGGTGAACGGCGAGACGGCAGCGGCGTTTGCGGCAGTCTCGACACTGATGGCGGCGGGCGACTTCAAGGGGGCAGCGGCGTACCTCTCAAACCTCGCGCCGGGCATTCGTCAGCGGGTCGTGGCGCGCATTCTGGCGAACGCGCCAAAACCTCCTGTGCTGAGCGTGACACCCCAAGACCTGAACGCGGCTCTGGCGAGCGCGGCTAGCATTTTCATTCCGCCCGCCGTGCTCGAGGCGCTAAAGAAGGTGAAGCCGTTCAAGGGTGGCGGTTGGAACCCCAAGCCCGGTGAGAGCGAGGGTGCGTATATCGGGCGTGGCATTCACGACGCCATCGCAACAAGGTACCGCACGCTGCATCCGACTGACGAGATGGTCACCAATAGCCGCCCACTGAAAAGTATTTTTGGTCGCTACTATCCTGGAAAAGCCGTGACCCAGGGAATGACGGAGAAACAACTCGACCTTCGCCCGGATATTCTCAACATCACCAAAGGGCATCTGTTTGAAATTAAACCCCTGAACGACATCGCCGGAGCAGTGCTACAGCGCGAGTTGTACATCAACACAATGGCAGCGGCGGGCATCACCGTGCAAGCCGGACCCTCGAGCGAGCCGGGAGCCAGCGGGACCGTAGCGGTTCCAAGTGGATACGCGCTCTACTGGTCGCCGCTTCCAGGAGTTATCATCTACCGCAAGTACAACGGGAACTTCGACCCAGCCAAACTGCCGCTGCCGGGAACTCGGATGGATGAAGAGACGGTGAAAGATAAGAAACCGCAAGCCAAACCCGCTACCCCAGCCCTCACCCCTGAGGGCGCGGTGATGGCTGACCTCGAGCGGGCGACCGGCTTGACGGGAGCAGCGTTGCTCCTGTACCTGGTGGTCTCAGAGTCGGCGCGAGTCCTGTTTCCGCCGCGTAACCTCATTCCATTACCCTAGGAGGCGCGATGCTATTTCCCACGATGCTGCACGGAACCAATAAGGACGTGAAGCGCCGCTCGAGCAAGGCGGCGAAGGCGTTACGAGAGACAGGAACGCTTCAAACGGTTGTCGAGTCAGAGGGGATGACCGACCTTTCAACGAGTGGCGACCTCATTTTCCTGGGTGACGCGGGCTACCGCTCGGCACCCTCCGACGGCTTTCATACGATGTGGTTGCCGCTGGCACTGTTCGACGAGTTCATTGCGGGGCACATGTCGGGCGCACGCTATGACGCCCTCTACGATGAGCTGGTGGTTTCACGTTGGGGTACGCTCTGCCTGTGCTCGAGAGAGGTAGCACAGGTGTTGTGCCGAACACAGGAGCGGCGGCTCGCTTTTGCTCGCGCTTTGCAGGCGTATCAGTCAGAGTTCGTGGCACTTGGAAAGCGCTTTGAAGGAACTGGGCGGGACGGTGACGCGTTTGTTCGTTATGCGGAAGGTGTGTACTACATTTTAGGAAACCTGGGGGCGGAGTTGCACTTGCAGGACAGCAATTACCCGTTCGACCCATACGAACTCGTGCCGCTCGAGTATTTTCAGCAGGCACTTGCCAGCCATGGAAAAAGCCCCACCGCATGAAGATGTTTCGGAAACCAGGTAGCTTGAACCGAATCTTGTGGCTGCTGCTCGTGCTCATCGCCTGTGCCCCGAACGCCGCGCCGTCGCAGAGCAGCGGCCCCGAACTCGTCTGGAAAGCCGAGGTCAACGCTGCCGCCAAGGTTGCAGTGGATGCCCTGGTGAGCTACGACTCGAGCTTTGTAGGAGCCTGGGCGAACCCGGTCGGGAGCGACACCCGTAAACTGCAACACGCTCGTCTGGATGCGGCCGAGGTCGTGATCCTGTTGTTTCAACGCGGTGACAACACCGTCATGACCGTTTCTGATTTGAACGACACCGAACGGGGCGATCCTGGGTCTCTCGCTAACACCCTCGAGCCAGTGCTGATCGCCGCACTCGATGCCGCGTTCCCTCGAGTCGCCGGGAAGTGAACAGCGTTCAATAGACATGAAAACGCGGCACAGGCAAAACCTGTGCCGCCGAACGTGGTGGGCGAGCCCGGACTCGAACCGGGGACCTCCCCGTTATCAGCGGGGTGCTCTAACCAACTGAGCTACTCGCCCACGCGAGGGAAGACTGTACCATCCCCGTTTTTGAAAGGTCAAGCCAGACCCGCGCCTTGACTCGAGTTCAACGCGGTGGCGGGACGCCGACCGGGGTCACGGGCGCGGGAGTCGGAGCCGGTGCGACCACGGCGGGCGGCGTGGTGACGCGGGAGCGACGACGGCGGCGACGCGTCGTGGTGGGTTGGGTTGTCGTGACCCCATTCGCGTCGGTGACCGTCTCTGGGGGCGGTGGCGGCGGCAGCGGCGGTAAAGGCACAGGAATTGTTTGACTGACGGTGTTCCCAACGCCATCCTTAGCGGTGAATATGATTGTCGAACGGCGCGACCGGGGAATCACCGCGTAAAACGAAACGCTCTGCCCAGGCGAAATATTCAGCGGATCGCCGTTAACAGACACGCTGTTGACCTTTTGATTATCTTTCGCCAAACCGCTGACCGCAACGGTCGTGAGTTGCGAATCCACGGTTTGAATCGTCAGCGTAGGTTTTTGCGTGTCCACCGTAACCTTGATTTCTCGGGTGCTGCTACGCGCTTTCGTGTCCACGGCTCGCAATTCGTAACTCACTTTGTCACCTGCCAGCGGGCTAGCGGGGAAGCTGAACTTCACGATCTTGCGCCCGCGTTGCGCCGCCAGCGGACCCTTGGCGAGCAGATCAGTCGTGCCGTTCAAGACCAGCTTTTGAATCCCTTTGTCGTCCCAGACGTAGCCCTCAATCGTCAACCGACTGTTCGGGGTGACGCTCTCATTGGCGGGTTTCGTGATGACAATCTGCGGCGCGAAGCTGTCCGTCTCCCTCGAGCAAGCGATCAGGGCGGGCAGTATGGCGAGCGAAACCAGAAAGACGCGCACGACTTCAATCTACAACGCCGGGTTTGAGATTGCGTTTCATGAAAGCGCGCGTCGCTTTGACGCGGGAATGCGACTCGAGTTACATGGCAGGAGTTGCCCGCCATTCATTTCTCAGCCAGGATTTAATCGCCGCAAACCCATGTGACACAAACCTGACGTAATTGAATTGGCCTAGGCCTTTTCTGTTATTCTGCTGGGCAGCGGAAAATCAGGTAACCCTCGAGGATGGCTCGAGACGGATTTTCCCATATCACTCGGAGGAATGGAATGAACAAGAAACTCTGGTTACTGGGTGCGGCGCTGGCGATGGGTACGACCTTCGCAGCAGTTCCAAACAACACGCTGTTGGAAATGGTTGTAGGCGATGTTTCCACCCTCGATCCGGCGCAGGCCTACGACACCGCCTCAAGCGAACCGATTGAAAACATCTACGAGAGCCTGATCGGGTACAAGGGCAAGAGCATCACCGAGTTCGCGCCACTGCTGTCAACCTCGTGGAAGCCCTCGGCGGACGGCAAGTCGTTCATCTTTGACCTGCGTAAGAACGTCAAGTTCCACAGCGGCAACACCTTCTCTTGCGCCGATGCCGAATACACCTTCGAGCGTCTGCTCGTGACCAACAACTCTGACTCGCCCGCTTGGTTCATTTCCACCAGCTTGCTCGGGTTTGCGTACTGGGACGACGCTACCAAGAAAAGCGTTACCTGGGCGCAGATTGACAATTCTGTAGAGTGCAACGCCAGCGGTCAGCTCGTGTTGAAGCTCGTGAAGCGCGATCCCGCGTTCCTGTCCAAACTCCTTTACACCGCCACCAGCATTGTTGATAAGAAGTACGCGGTCGGCCTGGGCGAGTGGAGCGGCACGGAAAAGGATTGGAAGACCTGGGTCGAGAAAGACCTGACCAACAGCGAACTCAGCAAGAAGCCCTCCGGCACAGGTGCGTACCAGTTCGTTTCACGCACCCCGAATCAGGCGGTTTACAAGCGCTTCGCAGATTACTGGGGCGGTGCGCCGAAGATTGAGAACGTCATTATTCAGAAGGTAGACGAACTCGCCACTCGAGTTCTGGCGCTCAACAAGGGCGACGCCGATATCACCAGCGTCGTGACGCGAGCCAACCTGAAGCAAGTGCAAGGTCAGCCCGGCGTCAAGGTGCTGGACGACGTGGCTGGGGCTTCCTCCGGCGCGGTCTTCATGAACGAGAATATCGTCGAACCCAAGGAACTCGGCAGCGGCAAGCTGGACGGGAAGGGCATTCCCGCTAACTTCTTCTCCGACGTGAACGTCCGCAAAGCCTTCAACTACTCGTTCGATACTAAGAAGTACATTGAACAAGTGCAGCTTGGCAAGGGCGAAGTTCGCACGATGGCCATGCCATCGAATTACCTTGGCTATGACCCCAAGATTCCCACCTACAGCTTGGACAAGGAAAAGGCAACCTCGTTCTTCAAGAAGGCTTTTGGCGGCCAGGCCTGGGCTAACGGCTTCATTGTCAACATCACCTACAACACCGGTAATGTCGCTCGTCAGACGGTTGCCGAGATCTTGAAGGCCAACATCGAAAGCCTGAACCCGAAGTTTAAGGTCAACGTCAACGCGATCGCGTTCTCTGAACTCTTGAAGCTCGCCGATGCCAGCAAGCTCTCCGTCAGCATCGGTAGCTGGCTCGCGGATTACCCGGACACGGACAACTTCCTGCGGACCTTCTATCACTCCGAGGATGGCGCGTTCAAGGGCCGCATCAACTTCAAGGATGCCACAATTGACACCTTGATTGACCAGGCGTACTCCACCAACGATCCAGCCGCTCGAGCCACGATCTACAAGCAAGTCGGTCGCCGCGCTTACGAGCTGGCCCCGATCATCTTGACTCCGGTCGGCACGGCTTTCATTACCTACCGCGACAATATCAAGGGCATTGAGGAGAACTACAACGGGCAGGTTTCCGGTAATTTCGGAACCTACTGGAAGAACCTCTCGAAGTAAGCGCAACCAGGTGGAGCGGGAATCACGTTTCCGCTCCACCTTTTGAGTAGAGACAAGAAAAAGAAACAAATCGCTCTCGAGCGCTTTTGAAACAAGTAGCAACCCATTTGCGCCATTTGTCAAAACTGGAATTGATAAAGCCTTCAAACCCATCGTCGCTCGGGTGTTTGCAGATACGTTTTGAACCGAAAGTGAGGCGAGACTGTTGTTGACTTTTGTGCTTCGGCGATTAATTTCGTTGCCACTAGTGATGCTAGCCGTGACCGTGATGATCGTGGCCCTGATGCAGTTCCTGTCACCTCAGGAACGTGCGGTGAGTTTCGTCACGAACGAACGCCAGATGCAAAACCTGGACCGGATTATCAAAGAACACGGCCTCGACAAGCCGTTCTACGTGCAATACGTGAGCTGGCTCGAGAACGCCTTTCAGGGCAATCTGGGCTACTCCAAAGCCTCGAACCTGCCGGTCGTCGAAACGATTCTCGAGCGGTTCCCGGCCACGGTTGAGCTGGCGCTGCTCTCCTGCATTCCAATTATTGGGTTGGGAATCTGGATGGGGACGTTGACGGCGCTGAATAAGGACAAGCTCTTAGATCAGGTGTTGAGAATTTTGACGGTGATCGGGTATTGCCTTCCAACCTTTGTTGTCGGGATTCTGCTACTGGTCATTTTTTATGGGGCATTGAATCTCCTACCCGGCATTGGACGCAACGATCCGGTGCTGCTGATTACCAACCCGGTGCAACCGGTCACTGGCATGATCGTGATTGATTCTATCTTGGCTGGAAACTGGACAATTTTGTTGGATGCCCTAAGGCATATGATTCTACCGATCATCACACTGGCGACCGTCTCGAGTGCGGGTATGATTAAGGTCATGCGGGCCGAGATGCTCGAGGTCTTGAAATCAGATTTCGTTCGCACGGCCAAAGCCAAGGGCTTACCACAAAGTGTTGTCAATTTGAAGCACGCGAGACGTAACGCACTCTTGCCGATCGTGACGCTGGCGAGTTTTACGGTGCAGGGCTTGTTGGCGGGTGCCGTCATTACCGAAACGATTTTCGGCTATCCAGGGATTGGTTCGTGGGGCGCACAAGCCGCCTTGCGGCTCGATTACCCAGCGGTCCTGGGCTTCGCCATCTTCATCGCTTTCATCACAGTCCTAGCGAATCTGGCAGCCGATATTTTGTACGGACTGGTTGACCCGAGAGTGAGGTTCGACTGATGTCCACGCCCGCATCGGCAACGGTCAGTCCTGTGATCGTTCAGAAAACCGAAACTGAGAACTTCTGGAACTCTAGGGTCCTGCGCCGCTTTCGGCGTAACCCGCTGGCAATCACTGGCTTTTTGATCTCAAGCTTCTTCGTGCTGGTCGCCCTGTTCGCACCACTGATCGCCACTCCGAAAGGTAACTGTCTGCGTGACCTCGGCGGTCAGACTAGCCAAGAAGTCTTCAATCCGTTCGGCGCGGTCTTTTGGAAGGCGATCATCGCGCCGCCAGGGAGCTGCTTTAGCGTGTATCGCCTGAGCTTTTCATCGGTTCCAACGCCGCCCGGCGTGGACGGAGCGATCTTTGGCACGACCAGTGGCTACGACATCTTTTATGGTGTCGTCTGGGGCACGCGCACGGCGTTTCAACTGGCGCTGCTGGTGATCGTTCCAACGCTGCTGATCGGGGTCACCGTGGGTTCGGTCGCCGGGTACTTCGGCGGCTGGATTGACAACGCCTTCATGCGACTGGTGGATATTATCTTCGCGTTCCCCGGTTTGATTCTCAACATCGTGATCGTTTCTATCCTCGGGCGTGGTTTGGACAAAATCGCGTTCGCCTTCGTGGTCGTGGGTTGGGCGTCGTACGCCCGAGTCATCCGAGGTTCGATCCTGAAAGTCCGCGCCCTCGAGTACGTGGACGCGGCCCGGTCGCTCGGGGCTGGGAACGGGCGCATCATCTTCCGGCATGTCTTGCCGAACGCGCTCACGACAATTCTGGCGATTGTCGTGCTGGACTTTGGAACCGTCCCACTCTCAGCCGCTGCCCTGTCGTTCCTGGGACTCGGTACGCCGGAAGGGTACGCCGACTGGGGTCAGATTATCTCCTACGCCAGAGCTTTCATCGTTGGGCCGTCCGGCGATCCGTTCGGGTACTGGTACGTCAGCTTCTTTCCCGCGCTGGTGATCTTGCTGTTCGGGTTGGGCTGGAGCCTTTTGGGTGACGCACTCCGTGATGCGCTCGATCCTCGAGAGAAATAACGATTCACCTAAAAAGCGGTGAGCCGTGGCTCGCCGCTTTCGCATTCAGGGTCTTACAGCTCCACAATTTTGAACTCGAGCCGCACCGGTTCCACCCCGCCGACCGCTTCTAGGATTGGGAGCTTTTCCAACTTGTCCTCACCCAGCCCTTTGAAGACGGTGATCTCCAGGGTGTCCAGGTCAAACGCGCACAGGCAACCCGTCCACTTCGCGCCGAGGTCACAGAAGACGTTCTGCCCGATGCGGGTTGGAAAGCTGATCGGTGTGTGACCGTGAACGGAGAGCAGCACGCCCTCTGGCACGGGGAATGGCCCCTCTTCGGGGCGCGCCCAGACCATGCTGTCATCCTGGCTGCGATACCCCTTCAGCGGTGTCGGCGGTGCGGCGTGAACGCAGAGAATGTCGCCCTTCTCGCCGCCGTCGTGCCGATAGGTGAACTGGGTGCGCTGGCAGTAATTCAGCAGCTCTGGCGGCAAGCCCCACAGCCCGAAGGCGTCCGGTTCGCCTCCGCTGTCCCAGCCGCCGTACTCGAGGATTACGGTGTCGCCGCCGTTCTGAATCCAGTTCTCTAAGGCGACTCTGGCATCGTACTGCCGCAGGTCGTTTTTCTCACGCTGGAAGCGGTCGTACACCTCGTCCACCTCCATCACCATCGCCTCGTGGTTGCCGCGCAGCAGCGTCATGCGACCCTCGTCGGCCAACTTCCCGAGCAGCCGGATCGTGTCGCGGTTGCGATGGCCGCGATCGAAGGCGTCTCCCAAAAAGACGAACTTCGTGTCAGCCGGGACCGCCTCCAAGAGTCCTTCCAGAAGATCGGCGCGGCCGTGCAAGTCTGCCAGGGCGAGAATCAACGGGTATCACCGCGAGGCGACACGATGCCATCAAGGAACATGAACCTGCTCAAATTCATGGGCGTAGTTTAACTCGAGCAGGAGGCACGATGCGGTTCAAAACGTTTTCAGTAGATCAATCCAGGCGGGTTGCTGCACAAATCCCAACGCGGCGTTGATGTCCAGGATGGCGCGGTTGTGCTGCTCGTTCCAGGTACGAACCTCAGCGTACCCGTTTCGCTGCGCCCACTCGAGGGCCGCAACCTTCAACCCGAGCGCCAGCCCTTGACGGCGATGCTCGGCTCTCGTCCCGGTCAAACCGATGGTCAGCACTCCGGTTTCGTCGCTGCGCCAGAGGGCTGACGTGGCGACCATCTGACCGCTCGAGTCTAGCGCGATCAGGTACGCCTCTGGTAGGCGATACGCGCCCTCGAAGTTGTACTTGACGAATTGCTCAAAACCGATCTCGGTCGTGACCTCGGGGCGCGGCACATCGCGGCGGCACTCCGCCCAGAGGTCGAACAGTGAGCGCCGAAACTCTGGCGTGTCCTGGAAGTCAGACATCGCCTTGAAGCTGTACCCGGCAGCCCTGATCCGCTCGAGCTGTGCCTCCCAGCGTGAGGGGTCGAACCGCTCCAAGCGCAATCGGTTCTCCCAGGTGCGTTGACGCTCGGTGAAACCACGCGCTCGCAGCCACTCGAGTTCGTGCGGGCGGTTCTCGCGGGTGGAACTGAGCAGGCTGATCGGATCGAAGCGCTCGAGTTCGCGCAGGATATGATTGTAGAGCGCGTCCTGGACACCAGAGTCCCAGTGTTCTGGATCGGTGTGGAACCAAGCCCCGAACTTTTGCGGGTGGTACATGCCACTGAACTGACCGTAATCCGCCTGCGCGACGATCTCTCCGTTCAACAGCGCCACAAACTCAGCGTGTTGACACTTCGGGTCGCGGGAACGTTCCTCCTCGTGCATGCCCTCCATGGTTTCCAGGGAATCGGGTTCGATGGCGTTGAAGATCTGACACAGACGCGGGTAATCGTCCGGGGTGCTGGCACGAATCTCGAAAGACATGTTCGGAGTGTACTCGTCCCGTTTTATCGTGCGCCTACCGCGATTGGCTTACTGATAACCCCACGATTCTGCTAACTCACGTTTGCGTCAGAGACGCATTCTACTGCCTCGAAACGGTAAGCTGACGGTGCCGAACTCAGTCATAGCATCTCCCGACAGCCCACAACCCTCGAGCCTGAACTCACCACCACTTGCGCCATTTGAAATACGCCGCGAACGACACGCCCGCCAGGATGAACATACCCCAGGCGAAGGCGTAGCCAAAATTCCAGTGCAGTTCCGGCATGTGATCGAAGTTCATGCCCCAGACGCCCGCCAGAAAGGTCAGCGGCAGGAAGATCGCGCTGACCGTGGTAAGCGTCTTCATGACCTCGTTCATGCGGTTGCTCTGCACGCTGAGGTGGACATCCAGCAAACTTCCCAGCACGTCCCTGGCGCTGTCCAGACCGTCGTAAATCCGGGTCAGGTGATCGTTTACGTCCCGCAAGTACATCGCGCCATCCGGCGAGAAACTTCCGGTGTGCCGAGAGAACTGTGCCACCGCCTCGCGCGCGCCGCTGGCCAGCCGCCGGGCGTGAATCATCACGTGCTTCAGAGTGAAGACCTCGCCCAGAAACTCGCTCGAGCGGACACTCTGCGGGCTGAAGGCGCGTTCCTCCAGGGCATCGGTACTGGTTTCAAGTTCGTCTAGAAAAGTGAAAAAAGTGTCCGTGCCACGATCCAGGAGCGCGTACAGCACTTCCACCGAAGTCACGTTGCTGCGGTTACTGATCTCGTTCCAGACGCTTTCCAGGTAGGTGACCGGTTCGTTGCGAATCGTCAGAATCGTCTCGGTTTGCGGGTACCAGAACAGGCTGATCCGCTCGGTGCGGTCCGTCAGGTCCTCGGGTTCGGCCAGTGTGCGGAAGACTAGAAACAGGTGCTCGACGTACACCTCGAAGCGGCTCCATTGCCCCGACTCGAGGGCGTCCTCTAAGGCCAGCGGGTTCAGCTTGAAGCGCTCGTGGAGTTTGCCTAAATCTGTCGCCGACGGGTTTTCCACGTCCACCCAGAGGCGATTCGTGCGCTCCAAGGGAATCGTCGTGCAAAGCTCCAAGCATTTGACGCGAATGCCCGCGCATTCCGCCAGAAAGGGATGCTTGCTGGGCACAGTTGCCGTCACGAGCGCATCATACCGTTTGCACTGGAGAGTTTCGTCTCACCTCGCTCAGTTCGAGGGCTGTGGCTCACCTGGCACAGCTCGAGCGATCTTGGTGCGGAAATCAGACCTGAGCGCAGGTCGCATTGGGTCAACCCGGCTCGAGCATCCCTGGCTAGAATGGCCGGGTGAACGCCAACAGTTTCCAGTCGCACCTCCAACCCCTCCTGCAAGGCTTTTCCGGCACGGTCGGTTTCAAAGCGGTTCGCTTGGAGGACGGTTTCACCCTCGAGTACAACGCCGAAGAAGTATTCCCTGCCGCCAGCGTCGTCAAAGTCCCGCTGATGCTCGAGGCGTTGAAGCAAGCCGAGGAGGGGGCCCTGGATTTGCACGCCCGGATGCCGATGCCCGCCGAGGAGCGCGTCGGAGGCAGCGGCGTGTTGTTCAACTTGGAGGGCGGCGCGGGTCTGACGCTGCTGGATTACCTGACGCTGATGATCGTCGTCTCCGACAACACCGCGACCAACATCGTGCTGGACGCGATCGGCGGGCGCGACCGGGTGAACGGGCGGTTGCGCGGCTGGGGCTTGAGGCACACCACCGTGGTCGGAAAGTTGATGTTGCCACCAGAGCGCAAGAATGAGGATCAGAAAGCCGGGAAGCTCGCCGAGATCACCCCACACGAATCCGTTCTTCTGTTGGAGAAACTCTGGCGCGGCGAGTTGTTGGGAACAGAGATGCGTTTGCTGGCGCTCGAGACGCTGGGTGCCCAGCAGTACACCGAGATTCTGGCGCGGTACTTGCCGGAGGGCGTGAAAACTGCGACCAAGAGCGGGCAGATCATCGGGGTTCGCAACGACATCGGCTTCGTCATGACCGATCAACCCTACGCGTTGGCGCTGTGCAGCAAAGGCTCTACAGATGGGCGATACCACGTGGACAACGAGGCGGTGCTGGCGCTCGGGCGGGTCTCGAGACTGGTGTTCGATGCGATGACGACTTGAGCGATTGTGTTCCTACAGAAACCGTTCTGGCATGTGATCGTCGTTCTCGAGGTCTGGCTGCACGATCACGAGGATCGCTCCCTGAGATGTTTCTCCTTTGCCATCACACACTGGCTGGTGTGAATGGACGGCTTTCAGGCTGGGCGCAGGTCCTCCGCCAGATTCCAACCGACCCCGACGGGCGTGGCGTTCAAAACTGGCTCGAGGTCACGGCTGGCGCGGAGCGCGTGCTCTGACATCGTGGCGTTGTCCGGCCACTCCGGGAAAATCTCAAAGACCGTGAGCTGATAAAAGGTTTGCGTCCCGGTGTACGTGCCATCGTCGAAAAAGGCGAACGGTGGCGCGATCTCGTCCAGCGCGATCTGTGCGCCGCTGGGTAGACTGTCTGGCAGCCTGATCGGTTCCAAATCCTTCGGATGCCACAGATAGCCCTGCAACAGCTTCATGGCAATCGCGCCGCCGGGGTGTTCCTCGCGGGTCACGCCGGGACCGCCCTCAGCACGCCGCGCCGAATCCACGACTGGTAATTGGCGTTCCAGACGTTTAGGAAAACCTCCTTGAAGCCCACCTCATCCCTAGCGGGTTTGTTCGCCTTGCCGAACTCCAAGACCTTGCTGCGATGCAATTGAAAGATCGGCTCCGGGTTCTTGCCGGGAAGCGGCATCCAGTAAAACCGGTCGCTCGGGTCCAGCTCGATCAGTTCCGCGCTCGAGGTGACGACGCCGAGCTTGCCGTCTTTTTCCTGTCTGAACTGGGCGTACATCTCCAAATACGGCTTGATGCCCTGCGCGTCGCTCAGGTACAGCGCGGCGAAGGTGTCGGCTTCCTTGACGTAGGCAAAAAAGTGGCGCGGGTACGGCATCCCGAGCAATCTGAACGCGCCGACCTGCTGAAAGCCCAAACTGTGCAGCACGTCGCGTTGCGCCTTGACCGCGATCGCATCCTGCAAGCTCGCGCCGAGGTTGTCCCAGTCGGCTTCCTCCGCCACGACCAGCTCCAAAGCGTCCGGGTACAGGTCGGGCCCCAGCAGCGGACGGCGCAGCAACCGTGAGGTGGCCACGGCCGAGCGCACCGCGAGGAGTTGCTCCTTTGGCACGAGCCGCTCGAGTTCGGTTTTGGAAAGGGCGGTCAAATCCAATCGGTACGGCACAGGGAATGATTATGCCACTCGAGGTTTGAAACGCGCAGGGCGAATCTGAGTGGTTCGATCCGTAAAGCTGCCATTGTCCGGCTCAAACAAAACCGTGCGCTCCGCTCGAGCATGACCGCCAAGTCTCGAGCCTCCACAACGATCTTCAACCTCGGTAGCAACGCAAGCGCCCGTCCATCAGTGGCACGTACAGCGCCCCGCCCATGACCAGCGGCGTCCCTTGCACGCCGACATCCAGCAGGTCGCGCCACAGCACGCGTCCGTCCAGCAGGCTGACGGCCACCAACTCGCCCGTCTCGGACGCCGCGTAGACCACGCCCCTCGAGATGATCGGGCTGCCGGTCACGTGCCCCTCGAGGTCTAACTCCCAGAGGTCATCGCCGGAATCCAACTTGACGGCTCGCAACTGCCCGCTGCCGTCCTTCGTCCAACCGCCCAGCACGACGCGGTTCCCATGCACGGCGGGGGAGGCCCAGATTTCCCCCTCGAGATCGTAACTCCAAGCGGGTTCGGCGGCGGGCATCCAACCGGTTTCAGCCCGTTCCAGCGTGATCGCGTTGACCTCGCCCGCCCACGACGGCACGATCAGATACGCCTTGCTCGGATTCAGCGGATCGCGTTGCACGGTTGGGGTGACGTGAACGCTGTCCAGCTTCAGGTTCCAGACGCGCTTGCCGTTTTGCAGATTGATCCCCGCGACCTGCCCGTCCTCGTCGGCCACGATGGCTTGCCCGCCCCAAACGGTCGGTGTCGCAGAAATAGCGCTGCTGGCGCGGTACAACCACTCGAGGCGACCCTGTTTGATGGCGTACACCTGCGCGTCCCTGGAGGCGATCAGCCACAGGTCGTTCCATTTGGTCGGCGCGGCCACCACGTCGGCTCGGGCGCGGAAACTCCAGCGGCCCGCGCCGCTACGCCAGTCCACGGCTCGAGCCACACCGTCCCAGCCCGCGTAAACGAGCGTCTCGCCGTCGAAGCTGGCGGGCGCGGTGATCTCGTCGCCCGCCGGGAACTGCGCCACCTTGCCGCCGGTTCCGGCGTTCAGAACGCACAGTGCCCCGACTCGAGTGCCGACTGCCACGACCTCGCCGTTGCCGGTCAAGGCGCTGCCCCACGAGGTCTCACCGCCCAGACTGATCTCCCAAACAAGTTTTAAACGCGCCGGACGGGTCACGCCCCCTGGGTGAACCCCTGCCCTGGCGCGACCGCCCCGGTACTGCGACGGGTAATGCTCGCGGCGCAGCCGTTCCGCGCCCTCCTCGAGGGTTTCAATCGCGTTCTCTGGGCGCATGGCTGGGTTCTTTTCCAGAAACGGCAGAATCGTCTCGCCGAGCTGTGAAGGCAGGGCGGGATTGATCGTCTCCAAGGGTTTCGGCGTTTCGTAGACGTGTTGGTAGAGAATCCCCTGATCGTTGTCCGCTTCAAACGGGGCGCGACCGGCCGCCGTGCGGTACAGCACCGCACCGAAGGCATAGACATCGCTCATCGGGCTGACCACGCCGCCCTTCGCCTGCTCTGGGGCCATGTACTGCGGCGTGCCGAGGGTGTACCCGGTGCGGGTCAGGTCGCGGGTCGCGTCGGACACGTAGACCAGGCCGAAGTCCATGATGCGCGGGTGCAGGTTGCGGTCTAAGAGAATATTGCGTGGCGTCAGATCGCGGTGGACCAGACCCTGCTCGTGGACGTACCGCAACCCTCTGGCCGCCTCGACCGCCACCCGCAAGAAATTCTCTAACTCGTCCGGGCTGTCCTCAACGGGTCCGAGGGCACTGATCGCGCCGCCCTCTAACAGCTCCATCGTGAAGAAGGCGCGCCCGTCGTCCTCCCCGAGGTCGAAGATGCCGATGATGTTCGGGTGCGCCAGTCGCGCCAGCGTGCGAATCTCGCGCCGAAAGCGTTGGCGGTCGGTCGGTGGGACGTAATCGTGCAGGATTTTCAGGGCGACATCGCGCTTCAGCACCGTATCCAAGGCGCGCCAGACGACCGCCATACCACCCTCACCGACGGGTTCGCGCAGTTCAAAGCGCCCACCCAGCACGGTTTTGGTGTCAGGCGCAGCGGGTTTGGTCACGGTCAGTCTCCCAGACACGACGGATCTGCCTACAGTCTACGACTCGAGCCTGATTCTACAAGCCCAGTGGACGCTCGGCGGTAACAAGTTGTGCGCTTCGTAAGGTGCGCGAACTTGGCTCGGTTCGGAAGGTCAGCTTTGAGAACGGCTATATGGCTCGTGAAATACCTCGCTCGAGGTTGACGCTGTGGGCAGCTTTTCCTGCCTAAAGATTGAGCAGCGCTTTTGTCCCATCCGCGATGTACTGCACGGCTAATGCTGCTAATAACACGCCCAGCACGCGGGAAACGACGTTGACCCCGGTGACGCCGACCAGGGACACCAAGCGGCTCGAAGCACGCAGGGACAGGTAGCACAAGCCCAGCACGATAAAGGCGGTCACGATGATGACGGCATCGCCCGCGATCGTCTGCGATTTGCCGGTCAGGATCATCACGCTTGCCAGGGTTCCGGGCCCGGCAATTAGCGGAATGGCAATCGGAAAGACGCTGATGTCGGCGCGGCTCTGGGCTTCAGCCTCTTCCTCGTCGTTTTCGCGGGCCCCGGAGTGACGGGCGAACACCATGTCCAGCGCGATCAGGAACAACAGCACACCGCCGGAGGCGCGAAACGCGGCGATCGAAATTCCGAGTTGGTTCAGTAACGGCCGCCCGGCCACCGCGAATAGCAGGATGACTACGCCCGCCACGAAGCTCGCCTTGCGAGCGAACATGCGCCGCTCATGCGAGGAGCGCTGCCCCGCCAAGCCCAGGAAAATCGGAGCCAGCCCGACCGGGTCCATGACGACGAACAGGGTTAGGAACGCCTGTGAAAACACCGGCCAGAGATCCAGCACACCCTCAGACTACAGGAGTCACTGAGACTGGCGCGTTCCGCTTCGCAAACGGCGTCTCGAGCTGGGGCTGGCGTATCAAACGAGTCAGGGTCACCCCTACAAAAATAGTGGCTTGTGGCGGTGGATGTTGTTTATCCGTGACTCGAGACGAACGCAGCAAATCACTTTACTCACCGTAGAAGCGCGTCACCAGCTTTTTAGGAGTTTCGTGCGCTCGTACAACCCGCGCATCCGAGCGCGTTCTGCCACGTTCAGCACACGTCCAAACAATGCAGATTTCGCCTCCTCGAGTGCCACAAAGGCTGCCGCCTCGAGCGGGTCAGATTGCCTTTTACGATGCGCGTCCTCGAGCGCGGTCAGTAACCGATCTAGTCCCGCTTCCAGGGCGGCGAAACTGGCGCGCTCCAGTCCGGTCTCGCGCACGAGGGCGATCAGTCGGGCGAACGCCAGCGATAAAGCCGACTCGGTTCGTTCCACGGGAACCGAATCGGCGCTAGCCGCGTAAATCATCCCAGCCGTCTCGAGCAGGGCCACTCGAGTCTCAAACGGCGCGACTCTGGCAATGTTCAACAGCGCCTCGAGGTCGGGCAGACGTGCGAATCCCTCTAAGGAGGCGAGGTCGCGCAGGTGGACCAGTTGAGTCAGAACTTCGGGCATGGGTCACTTCCGAGGTGGGTATTTTCTAGGGATTTTCTGTGAGTGGTTGGTTAGACTAACCTGGGAGGCAGGGATGTACACACCGTATCAAGTCGTCGCCGTCAATGCACCGCTCGAAATTACAGGCGCACCCGCGACCAAGGTTTTTCGCTTCGCGTTCACTGGGAGCGCCGCCGAATACTTTCGCGTCTGGATCGTCAACGTCTTTCTGACCGTGGTGACGCTCGGGATGTACGCCGCCTGGGCCAAGGTCCGCACCCGGCGGTACTTCTACGCCCACACGATGCTGGGCGATCACCCGTTCGAGTATCACGGCAACCCGCTCAGCATTCTGAAAGGCAACTTGATCGTCGGGTTAGGTGTCGGGATTTATTATGTCATGCAGCAGATCAAACCTGAGATCAGTGTGGCGCTGTTCGCCGTGGGCTTCTGCGTCTTCCCGTGGCTGGTCTTCCAGTCCTTGCGCTTCATGGCGAGCAACAGCAGTTACCGCAACCTGCGTTTTCGCTTCCACGGCTCGCTTGGGCAGGCGTACATCTATTACTTTCTGCTGCCCGCCTGCACGCCGTTCACGCTCGGGTTGCTGGCTCCGTACACCGCCTTCAAGCAGCGCGATTACGTCTTCAACAACGCCGCTTACGGAACCTCGAGAACCGTGTTCAGCGGCAAGTCCGGGCGCTTTTACGGCGTGTACTTGGCGGCCTTCGGTGTGCTGATCGGGATTTACATCATTATTGGCGTGGTGTTCGGTTTCGCCATCAGCAACCTGTTCGCGCAAATTCGCGCCAACCCAAGTGCCATTTTTTATTACCTCGTGCCGCTGTATGCGAGCTTCCTGTTACTGTTTAACTTGGTGCAGCAGTACATTTACGGTCGGTTGGCGAATTACACCTGGGAGCAGACGCTCGCACCGGGATTGCGCTTCGTGAGTTCGCTCAGTGCTTCAGAGTTGATGAAGTTGCGTTTTACGAATCTGTTGGCCATCGTGTTTTCCCTGGGCTTGCTCTCCCCGTGGGCCAAGGTGCGTTTCACGCAGTACGTCCTCTCCAAGCTGACCCTGATTTCCACGACTGACCTCGAGTCGTTCACGGCTGACACCGACCAGGGCAGTAACGCCCTCGGTGACGCCGCGACCGATTTCTTCAACATAGACCTGGGGTTGTGATGCTGAGCTTCAGTGGCAGTTATTTCGATGGCAAAACCTCCAAGGCGCACCCGGTTCAAGCGACCTTCGATGGGCAGAGCCTGCGTTTGACGGGTACGGAAATCACCTTTGAGACCCCGATCAACAGCGTCGGTATCGAACCGACTCTCGGTCGGACGCGACGCATTCTGACCCTCGGGGTGGGACGTCTGGAAACGGCTGACTCGGAGGCGATCTCGAGCCTGGAAACGACCCTGGGACGCAACGCGGGCATGACGCTGGTGGACCGCCTCGAGCGGCGCTGGGGCTTCGTGCTGATGAGCTTCGTGGTGATCTTGGCGCTCGTCGGGGGGTCGCTGGTCGTCGGCATCCCGTGGCTCGCCGACCGGGCCGCTTACGCCACACCGACTGGGGTGCTGGACACGCTGACCGCTCAGACGCTGAATGTTTTGAACGCGCAGTTTCTGCGACCGACCAAGCTCAGTCAGGAGGATCAGGCTCGCGTCAGTCGCATCTTCCAACGCGTGACGGCTGACATCGGCGGAGCCTACCCGTATCGGCTCGAGTTGCACGATAGTCCCGCGCTCGGTGCGAACGCGTTGGCCCTGCCGAGCGGCACAGTCATCGTGACCGACCGTTTCGTTCAATTGGCGCGCAGCGACAACGAAATTGTTGGCGTCCTCGGGCACGAGGTCGGGCATGTCATCCGCCGTCACGCGCTGCGCCAGTTGTATCAGAGCGTCGGTGTGTTTGCGCTAGCGTCGGTGGTGCTGGGCGATTTCGCGGGCATCACTAACCTCGGCGCGAGCCTGCCGGTAATTCTGTTGCAAAGCGGGTACTCGAGGCAAGCCGAAACCGAAGCTGACGAGGTGGGTGGCCGCTACCTGATCTCACGCGGCGTCGGCACGAAACCCTTGCGTGACATCCTGAACCGCCTGACCGCGCAAACAACGGAGATCACCCCGAGTTTGCTGCGCTCGCACCCCGGAACCCCGGAGCGAATCGCGCATCTGAAACGGCTCGAGGTTGGGGCAAAGTGAGAGTTTGCGGCTCGAGCACGGCAGGGCGCAGCGTGCTGCGCCCCTACGACCGATTAGAGCAGGGCCTCTGTGAATTGATGTGCGTGGCTGCCTCGAGATTCTTCGAGCCGGGAGGTGGTGCGCTGCGTACCCGAGACCTAGCGTTGGCCGACCCCCTGCTTGCCCTGATAGCCGCACCTTCCGGGCTTGGGCACTCCTCCGCAGGGGGGCACTCGAGCCTCGAGATGGTCGCAGGTTGCGCCCTGACTGGGAAACCTATCAAACTATACGTTTCTGTTATGACCTACACCCCATAACCTGACCCTTCGCTTCCCGTAAACTCCCCTTCGTGTCGCTCACCAAGTCAGACAAGGATTACGAACCGCTCCAGCCGACACCGACCGTCGGTGCGGCCGCCCTGTACGGTGGTCTGACGGTGCTGCTGGCGCTCGTGGCGTTCATCCTGATTTCCTCGAGCGGGTACCGCGAGAACGCCGGGATGACTTTAGAGAAAGCGCAACGCAGTTCGAGGGCGGTCCTGCCGCTCGTGCTGGGGTTAGCCGCCGCGAGCGGATTGCTAGGGCTGCAAACCTGGTTGTGCTGGCACTCGAGCCGCTGGACGGTGACACTCGGGACGCTGTGCCTCGGGCTGACGGGGATCGTGACGGGGCTGGTCCCTTTGAGCTTTCGCGGCTATGCCGTGAGCGTCCTGCTGGTTCAAGCAGTCGCCTTGGGACTGTACCTGTATTTGAAATCTCGAGCAGTGACTCAGAGCAGCTAGCCTTCAGGTTTACAGCGCGTCGTTGACGAACTGATTTTCTATTCGGGCGATCAGCCGCCCAGGATCGGGATTCATAGGATCGAGATTCATAGTGCCGCGCTCAGGGGACCCGAAATAGGCCCGGTCCGCGTCGTCCCAGGACTGCGAACCGTCGTGCCTATGAGCCACACGAACTGGCTCGTCGCCGGATGGGTGTAGGCGCGAACGGTGTACGCCCAGAGCGCCTTGAACTCAAACGATTCTCGCAGCGGCACGAGGTACGCTCGCCACTCTGCGACAAATGCCTCGAGCGCATTCTGATTGCCGGTTTGATTGATGGTGTAGGTGCGGAGCTGCGACACGGTCCTTGCCACCTCAGGGATGGGTTTTCACGCTCGAGATGAAGGGAATGTTGCGGTCAAAATACTCACGGTCCAAGCCGTAGCCGTACACGTAGGCGTCAGGGATCGTGAACCCCAGGTACTTCACCGGAACCTCTATCTTGCGCCTCGAGGGTTTGCTGAGCAGCGCCGCGACCTCGATGCTGGCGGGGTTGCGCCCCTCTAGGTACTGCAACAGATAGGTCATCGTCAGACCCGTGTCCACGATGTCCTCCACCAGGATGACATCGCGGTCGTGCAGCGGCAGGCTCAGGTCTTTTACCAATTTCACCTCGCCGCTGGTTTTGGTTTCCGTGCCGTAACTGCTGACCGCCAGGAAATCCACGGTGATCGGCAGGTGAATCTGACGGCACAGGTCCGCCATGAACAGGTATGCGCCGTTCAGCACGCAGATGAGATGCGGTTTCTTGCCCGTGTAATCCTGGGTAATTTGCGCCCCGAGTTCCCTGATGCGACTCTGGATTTCGGTTTCGGACAGTTGCACCGCGCCCTCGCCGATCTCCCAGACATCTGGGTAGCTCACTGGTATTTCTTTCGCACCGCGAAGCGCTTGGAGAACCAGTAAATCCCGGCCGCTACGACCACAATCCCGACCAGCGGGTACTGAATCAACAGGAACGGCAGCAACACGCACGCCAGCAAGGATGCGATCACGAAGAGGATCGCCTGCACGAAGAACATCGGGTTCATACCAGGATTTTAGCCCCTGAGAACCGATCCGGCAATGACAGGAATGTTACACCCGAAAACGTGTCGTGCGCTTTACGCGCCCCTCACGTTTTCGGGTGTAACATAACGCCGTTCGCGCCTGAGCGTGACCCGTGCGGCCACAACGAGCACGTCCGTCAACGCAGCGCCGGAGGACAACATGGGTAAATACATCGAACTCAATGACAGCAATTTTGACGCCAGCACCAGCCAGGGCTTGACGCTCGTGGATTTCTGGGCCCCGTGGTGTGGCCCGTGCCGCATGGTCGCCCCGACGATTGAAAAACTCGCCGACGAGTACGACGGTCAAGTCAAGGTCGGTAAGCTCAACGTGGACGACAATCAAGTCGCCGCCAAGTTCCGCGTCATGAGCATCCCGACGGTCATCCTGTTCAAGGACGGGCAGCCCGCCGAGATGTACGTCGGAGCCGACGTGAGCGGCAACAAGTACCGCCAGATGATTGCCAAGCACCTGACCGCAGGTGCGACCGCCAACGCTGGCAGCACCGCCTCGAGCGCCAAGCCTGCTTGATCTAAACCAGAGGTCGGAAAAGGGACGCGAACTTCGCGTCCCTTTTCTCGTGCCTGCTCGAGCTGGTTCAGAACCGCCCCCAAGCTTTCCGCTCTCGAGTTTCCGTAGGGGCAAGGCACGCCTCGCCCGGCCAACGCGCTGATAGGAGGCCGCATCACGTTTCTCGAGCGTGTTTGATCGGGCCGAACTGGTCATTCTCGAGTCCTGGCTGGGCGATCACGAGGATCGCCCCCATCAGATGTGCCTGGTTGACGGGTTCCTCGAGTGAGGGTTACACGATCCTCTGCCCGCCGATATAGACCGCTTCAAGCTCGAGGTTGTCCGACAAGACCACGATGTCTGCGACGTTGCCGTTCTCGAATTTTCCAAACCCGTGCAGCCCCAGGTATTGCGCCGGGTGCAGACTGGCGAGTTTCAGCGCCACCTCGAGCGCCAAGCCCGCTTTGACCGCGTTCCTTACGGCTTCCAGCATGGTCAGGACACTGCCCGCCAGCGATCCGTTCGGAAGGCGGACTTGTCCGTGGCTGAGGGTCGCGGTTTGCCCGCCGAGGTCGTACTCGCCGTCGGGCTGCCCTGCGGCTCGCATCGCGTCGGTCACGAGCATGAGCTTGTCCGGTTTGGCGAAAAACGCGGCTCTGAAGGCGCTGAAATGCACGTGATGTCCGTCCAGGATGAGTTCGCTGTACGCGTTCGGATTTCCGAACAGCGCCCCGACGATCCCAGGTTTGCGCCCCTCGAGGCCGCCCATCGCGTTGTAGAGGTGCGTGCCGGAGACCAACAGGCTTTTTCGGAGTTTCGTGGCGAGATCAAACACGGCGTTTGCGTCCTCGGCGGTGCCTGCCGTGTGACCCAGGCTGACTCGGACGCCCGCTTCCAGAAACGTCTCGATCGCCTCGAGCGCGTGTGGGATTTCCGGCGCAATCGTCACGACCTTGACGACGCCGGATTCCAGCACTTGCCGGACCCGTTCCGGCGTCGGTTCCACGGTGTTCGGCGGTTGCGCCCCGAGACGCTCCGGGTTGATGAACGGGCCTTCCAGGTGCGCCCCGACGACTCGAGCGCCGCCTGTGGGTTCGCTCATGCTGGTCTTGATCGCGTTAAGGACGTGGAGCACGTTTTCCCACGGGTTTGTGATCGTGGTCGCCAGCAACGAGGTCGTGCCGTGTGAGGCGTGAAACCGGGCTAGGGTTCTGATCCCGTCCACACCATCCATCGTGTCCCCGCCGCCACCGCCGTGAACGTGAACATCCACGAAGCCCGGCACGATGAAGCGTTCCTTAACAGAGAGCTTGCTGCCGATCTTTTCAATCTTGTCGGAGAACGTCATCTCACCCTGAAACCAGCCTCTCGAGGTGAGGATCTGACCTGAAAGCTTCATGGGTTGAGCATACGTTGCCGGTGGCGAGGATTTCACAGCCAGGCCCAGGCTGGGGCGACTAGACTCCTGCCATGCGAATGCTTGCAGTCCTAATCGTGGCGTTGATGGTGGCCTGCACCCCGGATGCCTCGAGCGGTCAAAATGTCTCGCCAGTAGCTCCGACCCCGCCGACCGCGACGCCCCCCGGTTCCCCGACGAACCCTCCGGCCGCAAATCCGCCTGCCACAAATCCTCCTGTGGCGAATCCAACACCGCCCACCGTATCCCCACCGCCAGCGCCCACACCACCAGCACCTCCACCACCCGGCCCGGTTCCAGCGACCCCGCCGACCATCGCGGCCCGAGGCGTGCAACTGGCGCGGACGGTCAACTTTGGCAACGCTTTGGAGGCTCCGAAAGAGGGCGACTGGGGCGTGACGCTGCAAGAGGAATACTTTCAGCTCGTGAAAGATGCGGGGTTCACCGCGATTCGTCTGCCGGTGAAATGGAGCGCCCACGCGCTGACAGTCGCGCCGTACACGGTTGATCCAAGCTTTCTGGCACGGGTGGACTGGGCGGTTTCCAACGCCGTTTCCAGGGGGCTGACAATCATCGTCAACATGCACCATTACGACGAGTTGATCGCCAATCCCGCCACCAACCTGGACCGCTTCCTGGCAATTTGGAAGCAGCTTGCGGAGCATTATAAAACCCAGGGCGACCGGGTGTTCTTCGAGCTTCACAACGAACCGAACGGTAACCTCGAGCCGCTGTGGAACTCGTATGCGGCGCAGGCGCTGGCGGTCGTGCGTCAGTCCAACCCGACCCGCCCGGTGATCGTCGGACCGAACGGTTGGAACAGCGTCTCTAAGCTGCAAGACTTGCAACTGCCGAACGACCCGAACTTGATCGTGACGGTTCATTTCTACGATCCGTTCAGCTTCACCCATCAGGGCGCGGAGTGGGTCACACCGTCACCGCCAGTTGGGGTGAGCTTCCCGCAACCCGGCGCGAGTCTGAGTGCCCCGTGGCAGAACTGGTCGTGGGACTCGAGCGTCAAGGGTGCGGGTGACACGGCGTTGGAAGTCACCTATCAGAAGGGCTACGCCGGGTTTTACGCCCATCAGGACGCCGGATTCAAGAACGCTCAGAAGCTGCGTTTCACCACCGATCGCGTCGTGAAACTGAACGTGCGCTGCGTGGAGAAAAATGACAACAGCGGCAACAGCACGCCCGTCACCACCGAAGCCGGGAAAGCCGTCGAAGTTCCGTGTGCCGCCACGGTGCGTGACGTGATGATTCAGAACGCCTCTGACAGCGCCCAGCCCGCCTTCACCTTAAAAAGCCTCGAGTTGGTCACGGCCTCCGGGGCAGTTAGCCTGATCGGGAATCAGAAGGATAGCCTGAGCGCCACGCTGCAAATCGCGGCCGACTGGGGTAAGGCCAATGGTCGTCCGATCTTCGTCGGAGAGTTCGGCTCGTACGGCAAAGCGGACATGGATTCGAGGGTGCGCTGGACAGCCTTTATTCGTGACGCGATCGAGAAGCGCGGCATGAGTTGGGGATACTGGGAGTTCGGCGCGGGCTTTGGGGTGTACGACCGCACGATGAAGCAGTGGCGGGCGGAATTACTGAAAGCCTTGATACCCTGAGGTTCGGTCTGGCTAGAGACTCGTGATCCTGGGCGACCTGAGGAAGTTGGTCTCGAACGTTGTCGGGTTGACGCTGGGGCTGGGCGCAGCGTGCTGCGCCCCTACGACTGCGGCTTCTCTGTGATTTTATCAGCCCAACCAGCGGGTCTCGAGCCGTCTCTTCTTGATAAGCTGAACTCAATCCGAACCATCCCACGGTTTTAGCTACAGATCTGAGCGTGTTCGACCCAACAAATTCGTCCTGAGAGAGCCGTCTCGGACACAGACCAGCCTTCAGCTCTGGCGACGCGAATCAATAAGGAGTTCAACATGTTTCAACCGGATGTCTTGAAAGATAAAGTTATTCTCGTGACGGGCGGCGGCACAGGTCTGGGGCGCAGCATGGTCGAGCGATTCCTGGAACTCGGGGCGCGGGTGGCGATCACCTCGAGACGCAAGGAGATGCTGGTAGAGGTCGCCAAGGAACTGACCGGCAAATACGGCCGTGAGGTCTACACCAGCGGCGTGGATGTGCGCGACCCGGTAGCGGTGACGCGAGTCATAGATGAGGTCTGGACGCATTTCGGGCGCGTGGACGGATTGGTCAACAACGCCGCTGGGAACTTTATCAGCCCGACCGAACGGCTCTCCACCAGAGCCGTGGATGCGGTGCTGGGGATCGTCTTGCACGGCACGTTTTATTGCACCCTGGAACTCGGCAAGCGCTGGATCGCGGCGGGCATTCCGGGCGTGGTGCTGAACATCGCCACGACCTACGCCAGTTCCGGCAGCGGCTACGTCGTCCCGAGCGCCGCCGCCAAAGCGGGGGTGGTCGCCATGACGAAATCTTTGGCGGCAGAATGGGGCAAGTACGGGATTCGCCTGAACGCGATCGCGCCCGGCCCGTTCCCGACCGAGGGCGCGTGGGCGCGACTGATGCCGACCCCGGAGATCGGCGCGCTGTTCGACCGCCAGATTCCCCTGCGGCGCGTCGGGGAACACATTGAACTGGCGAACCTGGCCTCGTACCTGATGACGGACTACAGCGGTTTCGTGACCGGCAGCGTCTTCACGATAGACGGCGGCGAGAGCGCTTGGACCGGTGGTGAGTTCAACATCCTGGACGAAGTCACGAAAGACCAGTGGGACGCGCTCGAGGCGATGCGTAAGAAATGATGCGGCAAGTGACGCGTAACATCGAGGCATGACGGCTCGGGAGGTTATGGTTCCAGGCACCACAACGGTGAAGCGCGTGTTGCTGACGGGCGGGCGCGCTCCGGCGACGCTCGAGTTGGCGCGGACCTTCAATCGGGCTGGGCACGTCGTGATCGTCGCTGATAGCCTCTATAACCTGTCGCAAGGCTCATCGGCCGTCCGCAAGTCTGTGCGCGTCCCCAAGCCGCGCCTCTACCCGTTGGAATTCGCCAGGGCGCTTCTGGAAATAGTGCGGCGCGAGGCGATTGATTTGATCGTCCCGACCTGTGAGGAGATTTTCTGGTTAGCGGCGGCGCTGCGAGAACCGGAATTCGCCCCGCTCAAGGAACGCGTCTTCGCCCCACCATTTGCGGTGCTGCACGAACTGCATGATAAATGGCGATTTATTGGCCTGATGCAGTCCCTGAAGATTCGCGTGCCCGAAACGGTTCTCCTCGAGTCGCAGTTAGACTTTGAAAGACAAGACTTTGAAAGATTGAGTCGCCGTGGCAAGCTCGTATTGAAACCCGCCTACTCGAGGTTCGCGGCCCAGACGCGGATTGTCGAACGCGGTGAACGAGTACGGAATATGCCGCGCGTCACGCGGGCGCAACCGTGGCTGGCGCAGGATTTTGTCGTGGGCGAGGAGCTGTGCGCCTTTGCCGTGGCCAGGGGCGGACAGGTTCAGGCGTTCGCGCTGTACCGGCCCGGCTGGCGGGCTGGTCTAGGCGCGGCGATGAGCTTCCTGCCGGTTCCCAAGCCTGACTTTTCCCAAGCGCTCGAGATCGTAGGCACGGTCTGTCAGCACTTCGGCTTCAGCGGTCAGATCGCCTTCGATTTCATTCGCACCGCTGAGGGTCTGATCGCGTTGGAATGCAACCCTCGAGCCACCAGCGGCGTGCATCTGTTCGCGCCGGAAGATCACCTCGAGCGAGCGTACCTGGAAGCCTTGGAGGCACCGATTCTGGCATCGGGCGGAGCCGCGAAGCTCGGTCTGCCGATGCTGCTGTACGCCCTGCCCACGACGCTCGAGCCTGCCAAACGCGCCGCCTGGCAAAGCGCTTGGACTGCCAGCCGCGACGTGTTACGCGATCCCGACGACCCGTTGTCACTGCTCCATCAGGCGGCTTGCCTACTGCAAACGGTGCGTGAGACGGTGCGCTTGCGATGCTCCCCGCTCAGCGCGACCACGGCCGATATCGAATGGAACGGCGAAGCGCTCGAGGTGAAGGGGGCTGTTCACCTGGAGTTCGGGACGGCCGCCTTACGCGGCGAATCTGATGGGATCGGACGGTTCCTTTGCGAATTGATGCGGCGCGGCCCGCTCGAGTTGATCGAGAACGTCTCGAGCGAGTTCACGGCACTGCGCGTCAATCAGCACCTCTTGCCGGTCACCGTCTCGAGCGGGCAAGCGGGTAACGCCTATGTCGTCTCGCCGCTGACGCACTGGGTGACCTACGCGCAGGACGAGCTGCGCGAGTTGCACTCGCCTGTTCTAGAGAGGGTGCTGAGAATCGCCCTCGAGTGGCTGGGGTCGTGGCTGCGTTTCGGGCGGGCCGACGACGTGGTGTTCGTCAATAACTTGCCCGTTTCCACGAACTTGCACCCAGACTTCACCCTGGAGGAGCTACGCTCCATGACCCAAGGCCTGACTCAGGGCTATCCAAATCACGCGGTCGGTTTTCGCAGTGTCTGTGACCGGGACTCGCGCCTGCCCGAGTTTTTGCGCGAATTAGGGTATCGGTTGATTCCCGCCCGCAGTGTCACTTTCGTACCGACCAGGGGCGGGGCGTTCAGAGCCAAGCGCGATGTCAGGTCAGACTCGAGGTTGTTGCCTGAGAGCGGCTACGCGGCTCGGGCCCTGACCGAGCCAACGCCTGCCGAGTTGGAGCGGGTGACGGAACTGTATCGGCTGCTCTACATTGAGAAATATTCCGAACACAACCCGCGTTTCAAACCCGAGTTCATGGAACTGGCGCTTCGTACCGGCCTGCTCGAGTTCGTGGTGTTGGAGCGCAACGGGCGGTTGGATGGCGTGATCGGGTTTTACCAGCGCGAGGGAGTCCTGACCGTGCCGGTGCTGGGTTACGACACGCGGTTGCCGGTCAAAACAGGGCTGTTTCGAATGCTCTCCAACGCGTTCGCCGAGATCGCCTATGAGCGCGGGCTTGACCTGCACGCCTCGAGCGGTGTGGCGGCGTTTAAGCGCTCCCGTGGCGGCGAACCGGAACTCGAGTACACGGCCGTGTACACATCGCACCTGCCGTTGAAGAACCGTCTCGTCTGGGCGAGCCTTGAGCGGTTGATTTCCTGGGTCGCCGTGCCGCTCGTCGCGGGGCGCGGGCTGTGAAGGTGCTCGTGACCGGAGCCACCGGCTTCCTCGGGTCGCACACGGTCGCGGCGCTGCAAGCTCGAGGGGACGAGGTGCTGGCGATCGGACGCGATCCCGTCAAGCTCGGGCGATTGACCGCGCCAACGGTTCGTGCCGACCTCACGGACTTACCAGCGCTGACTCGAGCCTGCCGTGGCGTGGACGCCGTGGTTCACACGGCGGCGCTCAGCGCACCCTGGGGCAGACTCGAGGACTTCCAGCGCAGCAATGTTCTGGGCACGCAGAACGTTCTGAACGCCTGCCTTCAGACGGGCGTGCGGCGCTTGATTCACATTTCCTCGCCCGCCGTGATCTTCGACGATCAGGACCAGTTCGCGGTCCCGGACGACGCGCCGTATCCGCTGCGTTTCTCGTCGCATTACGCGCTGACCAAAAAACTGGCTGAAGAACTCGTCCGCGCCGCCCCGCTCGAGCGCGTCGTGCTGCGCCCGAAGGCGCTCTACGGGCCGGGTGACCGTTCGCTGCTGCCGCGTTTGGTGCGAGCCGCCAGGCTGGGCCGCCTGCCGCAAATCGGGGACGGGCAAAACCGTCTCGAATTGACGTACATTAGCGACGCCGTGACCGCCATCCTGTTCGCCCTCGAGACGCCGTTGACGCGCGAAGCGCCGTACACGATCACTGGTGGTCAGCCGGTGCTGCTGTGGGGTGCGGTTCGCCGGTTGCTGCTCGGGCTGGGACTCTCGGACCGCTTACCGGTGATCTCTCTGCCGGTGGCGTTGGTGGTCGCCCGCAGCCTCGAGTCAATCGCCGCTCTGACCGGACGAGAGCCGCGCTTGACGCGCTACACTGCGCAGATTTTGGCACGCACCCAGACCTACGACACGTCTCGAGCCAGAACTGACCTGGGCTTCGTGCCACGGGTCGGTCTCGAGGAGGGTCTGGAACGCACTTTGGTAGCGCTTCGGACAGAGCCGTGATCTGGTTGCTCAACACGGGTTTCTGCCCTGCCTCGGAGCATCACCTGCTGCGCGGTGCGCCGCGCCGACCCGCCAGGGCGCACGCGGTCTGCGCCCTGATAGAACACCCAGCGCACGGGTTGGTGCTGTTCGACACGGGCTACGCCCCACGAGTCAGCCGTGCCTTTGGCAGATTTCCATTCCAGATCTACGGTGCGCTGACACCGACCACGACGCGTCGGGAGTGGACAGCCGCCTCGCAACTCGAGCGGCTGGGATTTCGGGTCGGGGACGTGAAAACCGTGATCGTCTCGCACTTGCACGCCGATCATCTCGGGGGGTTGCGCGACTTCCCGGACGCTAGAATCGTGATGTCGGCAGACGCGCTCGAGATTTCACGCTTACGCGGGTTGGCCGCTTTGCGTCACGCCTTCATGCCCGCGCTGCTCCCGGACGATTATGAGCGGCGAGTGCAGGTGATTCGGGATTTCGACGACACCCCACTCGCGGAATTTGGAGGTACCCACGATCTGTTCGCGGATGGTTCGATTCGGCTGCTGCGGCTGCCCGGTCACGCTCGAGGGCAGATCGGACTGTGGTTGCCGGAAACGCAGACCCTACTGGCGGCGGACGGAGCGTACTGGTCGCAATCCATCCGCGAGAACCGCCCGCCGGACCGATTGCCGCTGGCGCTTTTCTTCGACGATGCCACCGCCAGCTTGGAGACGCTCTCCAAGTTGCACCGTTTTCAAATCGCCCGTCCAACCGCACGGATCGTGCCGACGCACTGCCCGGAGTTCGCCGCTCTCGTCTCACCGGGCGACCTGAGGTTGCTCTGAACCCGCGTCTGAGCTTTGAAACGGTTTCGCAGTACCTTGGGGCGAAACGGCGCTGGAAAACGCTACGCGGGGTCAGTCTCGAGACTTTTCAGGACGCCCGGGCGGTGCAACTGGTGCGCTGGGTCAACCGTCACTCGAGCTTTTATCGTAAGCACTGGGCGGGTCACGACCTGGAAGACTGGTGCGGGTTGCCTGCCGTGGACAAACGACTGATGATGCAGAACTTTTCCGAGTTCAACACCGCAGGCGTCAGCCTCGAGGCAGCCATGACGGTGGCGCTCCGGGCGGAGCGCGAGACGGATTTCAAGCCAACCGTGCGCGGCGCAAACGATTCAGCCCTCACGGTTGGGCTGTCGTCTGGTACCAGCGGGCATCGCGGTTTATTTCTGGTCAGCCCCCTCGAGACGGCCCGTTGGGCGGGCCTGATTCTGGCGCGGGCCCTGCACCGCCCGCTCTGGCACGGCGAGCGGATCGCCTTTTTCCTGCGCGCCAACAGCAACCTCTACGAGCGCGTCGGGCAGGGAAGATTGCGCTTCCAGTATTTCAACCTGATGACGCCGCTGGACGTTGCCACGCATGACCTTGAGAAATTGCAACCGACCGTTCTGGTCGCGCCGCCGTCCATGTTGCTGGCGCTGGCGCGGCGCAAGCCCAACGTCCGCCCGCACAGCGTTATCGCCGTGGCTGAAGTCTTAGAGCCGCAGGATAAGACGGCGCTGGAATCGCACTTTCAGGTTCCGGTCCACAGCATCTATCAGGCGACGGAGGGGTTGATCGCCGTGTCCTGCCGTTGTGGCCGCCTGCACCTCCAGGAGGACATTGTGACCGTGCAATTGGAACCCGTGTCCGGCGACAGGACCGGCTCGAGGTTCACGCCGGTCCTGACCGACCTGTGGCGGCGCACGCAGCCGATCGTCCGGTATCGCCTGAACGACATCTTGCAATTGGACCCAGACCCGTGTCCGTGCGGCAACCCGTGGCGGGTTCTGCTCAGGGTTGAGGGTCGGAGCGATGACACCCTCGAGTTCATCGGCAAGCATGGAACCGTTCCGGTCTTTCCCGACACGGTCCGCCGCGCGATTCTGTTGGCGCACCCACAAATTCTGGAATACGCCGCCCAGCAATCCTCTCCCAATCAGTTGCGCGTCTGGCTCGAGGTCGCGCCCGGTTTTGAGACGGAGGCAGTCAGCGCCGTCCGGGAGAGTTTGCAGCGCGAATGGGCGCGTTACCGCATCCAGAACTCGCAGCTCGAGATCGGGCTGGGTATCCCCCGACAGATAGCCAATCAGAAACGTCGCAGAGTGACGCGGCAGAACAGTGATATGGAGGAACAGTGACACGGCGGAGCCATTAACATAGCGCCATGACAGTCGCCTTGCCGGTTCGGATTGCCGGGGTCGGCAAATACCTCCCAGAGCGCGTCGTCGCCAACGCTGAACTCGAGATAAGCATGGGATTGTCCGCAGGCTGGATTTTCAAACGCACCGGGGTGCTGGAGCGACGCTACGCGAGCCATGAAACGACCGTTTCCCAGGCGGTCGCCGCCGCGCAGGTTGCGCTCGAGCGGGCCGGTGTGCGGTTGGACGAAATCAACGCGATCATTGGAGCCTCGAGCACCCCGCAGCAGGCGATTCCTTGCACTGCCGCGCTGGTGCAAGCCGCCCTCGGTGCGCCCGACGGCGGTAGCGCCTGCTGGGATGTCAACGCCACCTGTCTGAGTTTCCTGTTCGCGCTGCACAGCGCTGCGCAAACTATCGCGCTCGGGATGTACGAAACCGTGCTGGTGTTCTCGTCAGAGATCGCCTCGCCGTCACTGAATCCGACTGAACCCGAGAGCGCTGCCCTGTTCGGTGACGCCGCCGCCGCCATTGTGCTGAGACGAGACTCGACCGCCTCGAGCCTGGTTTACGGCGCTCGCTTTCAGACGTTCGCCAGCAGCGCTCATCTGACCCGCCTGTCTGGCGGCGGCACGCTGCACCGCCCGCAGTTCACGCACGAAAACCCTGAGCTGAATTTATTTCAGATGAACGGCCCCGCCATCTTCCGTCACGCGCTGCAACACATGGGACCGTTCATGACCGGGTTTTTGCAAGGCGTCGGCTGGCAGATTCCCGATGTGGACGCGCTCGTGCCGCATCAAGCGAGCAAGCACGGCGTCGAACAGGTCAGTCGGCGACTCGGGTTTCAACCGCGGCAGGTGATGACGAATTTGGCGACTCGAGGGAATTGTGTGGCGGCCAGCATCCCGCTGGCGCTCTGCGAGGCCATGGAGTCAGGGCAGATCGGGAGGGGAGACCGTGTGGTGCTGGCGGGCACGGCCGCTGGGTTGACGCTCGGGGCGTTGGCGTTGAAGATTTGACCGGTGTCGTGGGAACTGATGTCGTGGGAGCTGATGTCGTGAGAACTGGGGTAGCCGGAACCGCCTCGAGCCACCTCACTAGGAACGTGTTGTATATCTCATGCGGCCTGCGGTCAGGCACGCCGCAAGTTCGTGACCGTGTGTGCGGGCCACAAGGCTGGCTGACCTTTGGCTGCCCGACCTTTGGCTGCCCGACACGGTAGACTTCCAGTGATGTACTCGCTGGTGAAACCGCTGCTGTTCGCTCAGGACGCCGAAACGATTCACGACTTCGTGATTGGCGGCTTGGCCTGGGCGGCGCGTCACAAAACCGTGCTCGAGCTGATGAACGCCTTTTTCGGTTTGCAGGACAAATCTTTTGAGCGCGAGGTCTTCGGTTTGAAATTTCCGAACCCGGTCGGACTGGCGGCCGGATTGGACAAGAACGCCAGGGCGCTGCCCGCCTGGAAAGCGCTCGGGTTTGGCTTCGTGGAAATCGGCAGCGTGACCGCGCTCTCGCAGCCCGGCAACGACAAACCGCGCCTGTTCCGATTGCCAGACGATAGTGCGCTCGTCAACCGCATGGGCTTCAACAATCAGGGAGCCACGACGGTCGCCGCCCGGCTGGAACTGTGGCGCAGCGATCACGGGGCGCTCGGGATGCCGCTCGGGGTGAACCTCGGAAAGTCCAAAGCCACGCCGCTCGAGGACGCGCCGGGGGATTACTTACTGAGCCTGAGGAAGCTCTGGGACTACGGTGATTACTTTGCGATCAACGTTTCATCCCCGAACACGCCGGGGCTGCGGCAGTTGCAAGATAGGGCGCGGCTCGAGGAGTTGCTGGGGGCCGTGACGGGCTTCGCTGCCACACAACCGCAGCCCAAACCGATTCTGTTGAAGATCGCACCCGACCTGAGCGAAGCGCAACTGGACGAAATCCTTGAGTTGGTGGAAGGCTTCAACTTGGCGGGTCTGATCGCCACCAACACTACAGTCTCCAGGGAAGGTTTGAAGACCGCGACCTCGGAAACCGGCGGTCTGTCCGGCGCACCGCTCAGGGCGCGTTCGCTCGAGGTGCTGCACTATCTGGTGCGGCACACCAAGATTCCGGTCGTGTCGGTCGGCGGGATTTCCAGCGCCGACGACGTGCGCGAGCGGCTCGAGGCGGGTGCGGCCCTGGTGCAGATTTACACCGGTTTCATCTACCAGGGTCCGCTAATGATGCGCACCATCGCCCAGGGTTTGCGAGATCGCCACCAGTAAGCCAAAACTCTGATTCGTCCCTTCAGACGCGCGGGTATCGTGACCCATGCCCGAGTTTGAAATCCGCCGCGCTCAGGAAAGCGCCTGGGAACAGTTCTACCCGTTTCTACCGCCCGATCAACTCTACTGCCCAATCAACCGCTGGATTCGCTGGATGCCGCTCTCGAGCGCTACCGGTATCGTCTCAGCTCGAGCCTGCACTGCGTCTTCGTCGCGGAAGTCAGCGCGGAAGTCAAGGGGCGAATCGTCGGGATTTGCCTGGCGCACGAGTGGGACCACCTGCTGATGAGCGGTCGCAAACAGATTCGCTTCTCGTCCCTGGAGGTGCTGCCAGAATTCCAGCGGCGCGGAATCGGTACCGCCTTATTCGTCGCGGTCAGAGACTGGGCCCAGGACGCTGGTGCCACCTGGTTCGAGTGGTACGCCAGCCTCAGCGCCGTGCCGTTTTACGAGCGCCTCGGGTACGCGGGCACGGGTGATCCCGATCCGAAACACCCGTACTTCGAGATTGACTTTCGAGGTCCGACCCCGCCACCCCAAGGTTGACATCGGCCGCTCGAGACGGAGTTTCGGAGCACGGGATTGGCCTGCCGCGCCAATACGGTTTGACCTCACGGTCAATCTCTTCAGGTTCAATTCCCGAGGCTCGAATCTTCGAGCGGTTCACGTCTCGAGCCAAATCTCGAGGTGGAGAGGTGGCTGGGATCGCCTTGGGTTGGCATTCCCTTTGATTATCGGATGCGGTTCACTCGGGCGGAACGGCGCTTGAGCCAATCCAACGGGTAACGGCTCAAGCTTCAACGATGACGCAAAGACACCTGGCCCGGACAATCGCAGTGATCTCGAGGGCAACGCGGACACAGGTTCAGGGAGACGCCCGCTGACACGGCTCCTTTGAGATCACTGGAGGTGTATTTCTCGTAACCCATCACTGGCTTTTCGAAAAATTGGTTTGGTCTTTGAACATCACGTGTGACTCAGGAGGTCGGCATGCGTCGCTACAAAAATTATCTGTTCGCCTTGTGTCTCGGTTTGTTTACGGCTTGCAATCAAACGCCCTCGGCCGCGCCAGCGCAACGCGTCGTGCCACCCGAGGGCAGCGTTGTGGTTTCAAAAAGCACCAAGGTGCTGTCTCCCAGTGTCGTGCAACAGATAACGTCGTTCTCCAAGGATACGGGCAAATTACGGTTTCGTAGGAGTGGCGGTTTGCAAACCTCCCAGGTCCGCGATCCGCTCGAGATCGAAGACCCAGCGCAGTTGCAGCCCGGTGATGTCATTAACGCAGGGATCTCCGATAGCACGCCGTACGGGTTGTTGCAGCAGGTGACGAACGTGACAACCACCGGTGATGAGGTTGTCGTGGACACGCAACCGGTTCCGATTGAACAGGTGGTACAAGACGGTCAGATCGAAAACGTCGAAACGCCCTTCACGGTTGACCAGGCCGCATTGGCACAGTTGCAGTCCAGCGGGGGTCGCACACCGGGAAACGCGACCACGCAGGCCCTGACCATCGCTGGGTTTCGCTACCAGACGGGTTTCCAGAATGTTGACCTGTCGGGTGGAACTGGAAATGTTTTAGCCAGCGGTAACTTGGATTGGAACGCGACGATTAAAATGGACATCGGGTTTCGCTGGTTCCGGCTCAATTTGTTCAAGACCTTCGTTGAACTGGATGCGTCCGAACGCTTCACCCTAAACGGACCGCGCCCCGCCAGCAACCTCGATTACACCGTGGTTTTAGCGCGTTTACCGGGACGCCCGATTCAGCTCAGCATCCCGATCTTCGACGCCGGAGTCCTCCGTTTGCGGTTCAAGATCGTCATCACGCCGTATCTGGAAATTCGCATGAATCTGCGCGGCGAGACATCGGCTCAGGTTTATATGAATTACACCCGCCAGGACACCTATCAGGCGGGTATCGAATGGACCGGCAACAACGGCTGGCAACCGGTCAAATCGCACGTCATTCGCGCCAACAGCCTGAGCGTGCTGCCAACCAACGCCAACCTGAAGTTTGGCATGGGCCCAGCCGTGGGTTTCGTGTTCTACGGCGGGCTGGAAATTCGCTTTCTGTTCTTCACCTTCACGATTGGTTTGGCCAACGCGAATGTCAGCGTGGTGATGCTCGGGTTCGTGAAACTGGACGCCAATAGCACGCGAACGCCGCAGTGGATCCTCAGCGGTGGACTCGAGGCGGTCGCTAACGCGCAAGGCTCGATTGTTGGCTTCGGCTTTAATCACACGACGCCGCTCTTTTCAATCGAACGAAGATTGGCGTCGGGGAACTTCGGCTTGCAAAGTTCCGATCCCAACGAACTTCTCACACCGAACGTGTCTCAGCTCGAGCCTGGCTCGGTCGGTTTGACCTGGCCCACGATTTCAGGCTCGAGTTCTTACCGGGTGGAACGCAGCTCAGACGGGGAAACGTACAGCACCCTGGCTGATGGGACGGGCATGACCTTGACCGATACCAGCGTCCAGCCCGGAGCCACATACTTTTATCGGGTGTCGGCCATGAATTCCAGTGGGGTTGCAGGGTCCGGCATGATTACAGTGACCGCTCCGCGACCACCCAGAGGTGACCCGGACCCTTGCCAGTATCGCGCCACGACACAGAATCAAAATGTCACCGTGCAACGCCCCCGAGATCCTCCCAACTGCTAAGGCACGTCACTGTTAAACACTGTTAAAGAACGTTGCTGTTGATTGCTCGGTAGGAGCCGGACTCGAGGGGATGAAACCCTTCTCGAGTCCGGCTCCTACCGTTTACGATCAGGGTTGGTCAGTGCGAACGCAGCGTGCTCGAGGATTTCAGGTTTTCCACACAGACTGATGGTCTCGAGGTCAAAACTCTAGCGTGACTCTCGTGGCTCATTATGGATACCCCGCCCTACACACCCGTCCGAGGCAAGGATAGGGTTCGCCTTGAGCGTGATTGCGGCTGGTGCGAGGTTCAAACGGCGATACCGCAACCGCGAAGTTGTTTCTCCTGGCAAAGCTTCTCGCGGAAAAGGCTTCTCGAGTACGCCTTCACTCAGTCTCAAAGGCTAAAACGTGCTTCCTTCAGACGGGACGACGCAAGTCTCGAGCAGGCACGGTTTTCTAGCACGGCTTCCCGGTTCCTTGGAGAAGCTTGCGGGACAACTATGACGGGCGGCACTTCGAGCCGATTCTCGAGGGACCGCCCAGGTAAAATCCTTCTGCTAACGTGCAAGTTTTCTGTTCGGTCAACGCACAATATTTTCTGGAATCACCTGCCGGTGAATTGGAATGTCACCGGGCAATCCGAAATGGCAAACGGTCGCCACGAGTCCATCCAAGCTGCCGGGAGCGCAGTACGGAATATTCGGATGATCGCCCAGGATGAACCACGTTCCGTCTCGGAGGACCGCCAGATCGGCCGCGGGAACACCTGGATAGAGCGGCGTCTTGCCGCTGTAAAAACCGGGCGCGGGGATATCACCGGCCGCACCAAACTTCAGCTTGTACGCCCTGCCGCTCGAGGGTTGAATTCGCCAGATGCCGGTTTCCGGGTTGAATGTGGCTGCGTCCACCCCTTTGAGGTCGCCATCGTAATTGAACGGAACCGGGATTTCGCCTGGGCCCCCCAATTCAATGTGTTCCTTCTGTCCCGACTGGCTGAGGATGATGTCCCATTGACCGTCCCGGTAAACCGCCGGGTCCGCCTTGAAATCACCGTCGTAATCGTCCGCCACCGGCGTGTCCCCCTTCCCGCCCAACTGATACTCTAGCTCGAACGGTGCTTGCGTCGGGCCGGTGGCGCTAGGGTGAATGACCCATTTTCCCGTCGTGGGCGTCCAAACACCGATATCGGCCCGGCAGTCGCCGTCGTAATCGGCCGCCACGGGTTCGTCGCCCGGTTCTCCGAGTTCGTCGGTATAGGAGCTTTTCCAGCCGGTTCTACTTTCCAGGATGTACCAACGCCCCTCTGACGGTCGGAACACGGCCGGGTCGGTCAGACCGTCGCCGTTAAAATCCTGCGGCATCATGAAATCTCCGGCCAAGCCCCAGATCAGCCCAGACAGTTCGGTCGTCGGGTTTTGCCAATACCAGTATCGGTCGGATGGGCGGTAGACGGCGATATCGTTGAGCTGATCGCGGTTCATGTTGATCGGGTCCAGGTCGAAATAGCCGGGACCCGTCGGAGCCTGTGAGTTAAACGACGTGTTGCAGTCTGGCAGCGGTAGAGGTTGGTTCTTTTGCAGCGGAGCGGAGGCGGCAGACTCCTCGAGGCGGCTCTGACTCGCGTTGCATGCCACCAAACCCAGGCATACGACCAGTAATCCCTGTTTCATCAGCAATTTTCTCCTATCCCGATTATCAGTTTCGGGCGTCTCTCCAGCGTCTCTGGTGCTTGAGCCAGTGTTGATTTCGCCTGAACGCCATGAGGCGACGATGCCGCTCCAGACGGCTGGTTCACTTGAAGTCTTTCGTCCCGGCGTGTTCGGTTCGCAACCGAGCCAGGTCGCGTTTCACGGTCGCCAAACTGGCACCGACTGCCGTTCTCAAGGCTTCCAACGTCGGTGACGCCCCTTGACGATGAGCCTCGGCGATCAGGCGCTCGAGTTGATGATGCCGTCGTTGAACGGCGTCTTGAATCAACGAATCGCTGTACTCCCACGGTGTCCACTGGACGCGCACCTGAGCGCGTACGGACTTGCCGCGCCCGTCCCGCTGGCTCGAGACCGGCAGGCTCACCTCGGCGCGCCTCGTCCCGAGGCGCTGCCAGGTGTCTCGAATCGGGCGTAACTCCAGGGCGCGCTCCATCGCCCAGAGGCGTTGCTCGTCGGAGAACCCGCGTAGCCGTTCGCCCGCGGCCGCACGCGCCGCCTCGAGCGCCTCCAGAGCTGGCGTTTCGCGCTTCAACCCCAGCAGCGCCCGGTGGCGCAGCAGGTGTTGTCGGTGCAGTGGCAAGGTGGCCGCGTCCCGCTCCAAGCGGTTCAGAACTTTGAGCGCCGCCGCGAACTCACCCGCCGTTACGTGCCATTCCGCCCAAACGAGCCAGACATCCGGCAGCTCGAGCGAGTCGGTTCTTAATTCTATCTGGGTGAGAAATTCTCGGGCAGGCGCTAACTCTCCCAGGGCGGTCATGAAGCGAGCCAGCAGCAATCGCACGCTGAGGTCCGCGCCGGTCCACGGCCGCTCGAGCTTCAGGTGTTGCTCGATCAGACCGACCGCCGCCCGTGTGTCGGCTTGCAAGCAGGCTCTGGCGTACACGATCATGGCGTCTCCCGAACTGCGCGTGCGATCGGGATTCAGCCCATCAATCGCCTCGAGTTGCTGCTGCACCGCGCCCTCGTCCCCAAGCTCAATCGCGTACAGGACCGCCAAATTCAGTCGCGTCGCGGTCTCTCCGGTGCGATCGTTCATGGCGCGGTACATGGTCAGGGCTCGCTCGTGGGTTTCCAGGGCCAGTTTGATTCGCCCCAGATCGCGCTGCAAGACCGCCAGGTTGTTCAGCGTGGCCGCCAGGGCGGGTCGTTTGCCCGCCACGCGGTAGCGCTCGGCGGCGATCCGGTACGCGGATTCGGCCCGACCCGGATGGTGCGCCAAGGTCCAGATCACCCCGAGACGAGCCAGGGCATCGGCGTAGGCGGCCGGTTGTCCGACGCGGTGCGCTCGAGCCACACCCGCCAACAAGGTCTTGGCCTCCTCCAATTGCCCGGCTTCGATCAAGCTATTGGCCAACAGGTACTCGAATTCCGCCCGTCGTTCAGCCTCGAGCGGCTGCGAAAGCGCCACGGCTTCGCGCCGCGCACTCAGGGCCGCCGCGAGGTCACCGCTACGAAACGCGACCAGACCGAAAGCCGAGAGCGCCACCGGTTTCGCCCTCGGTTCCGTGTCGGCGATCCTGAGCGCTTCCAGCGCGACCACTCGCGCCTCCTCGAGACTGCCGAGCCGCAGCAGCGCCCGCACCGACAGAGCTTTCAGGTCCACGATCTTCAACGGGTTTTGAAGTTCGGTGATCCGGTGCTGGCAGGCCGCGACCAGTTCCGACCACCGACCGAGCGCCTCGAGCGCGGGCAGGCGAACACTCAGCAGTGCCTCGCGACGGGTTCCGTCCCGCCGCGTGTCCTGCTCGTGATCCACCAGCCGCAAGCCAGCCTCGGCGTGTTCGAGCGTCATGTCGTACGCGTGCAGGCGCAACGCGTCCCGCGCCGCCTCGAGCCGCTGTTGCGCGGCCCACCCCCACTGATGGCTGGCTTCGGCGTGATAGGCGAGCGTCGCCGGGGATATCTCCGGGACGCGGCTCAGAACTCGCAACGCCGCCGCGTGAAGATCCGGCAAAAGATCGTTTCCATCGTCAAGCTGCCCTCGGATCACGGCTCGAATCGCGTCGTGCGCGATCTCCACCGCTTCCTGACGCGAGACCAGCCAGCCGAGTTTAGAGAGCAGCTCAACCCGATGCAGCACCTGAGACCCATCCTCGGCCACCAGTGCCTCGAGCGGTAGGCGAACGCTCATCACCGATAGGCGCTCCAACAGGGTTCGGGTGGTGTGATCCAAGATTGCTAATCGCTCCAGAATCTGTCGTTCAAAACGAATCGCGCCGATGGCGGTCGCCTGCTGAGTGGAACGGTGGCGCGCCAGTTCCAGCAACATCAATGGGTTTCCCTGACCGTGAACGAGGGCTGATTGGAGCACATCGGCATTGTCGGTCACCTGGGCCACGAGGCTGCTGGCTTCCAAGTCGCTCATCGGTTCCAACAAGAGTGATACGAACGGATGCGTCGCGGCCAATCGCTGCCCAAACGTCAGACCCGACCCATCAGGCTCGCTCGGACGAGCGATCAGCACCAGACTGAACGGCAGGATTGAGAGCTGCGCTCCGAGCGAAAGCAACCATCGTCGTGTGGCGCTGTCCGCCCATTGCAGGTCATCCAACACCAACACGGTCGGTCCGATGCTGGCAAGCTGCACCATCACCTCGAGCAGCGCCGAGTCGGCCACGACCCCAGGGACGGTACTCAAAACTTGAAAGCGGTTCAGAACATGACCCAGAGACGCCACGGTCGCTCGCGGCAGGCGCTCGCGCAACCAAGCTGTCTTAATGTCGTCCATGCCAGCGTTCAGCGCGTCAACCAGCGGTTGAAACGGATTGCCCACGGCTTCAGCACACTCGCCCCAGAAGACAGCCACGCCACGGCGTCTGGCTTCCTGCGCGAACTCTTCCACCAGCCGCGATTTACCGATTCCCGCCTCGCCCTCCACCCAGACCACGCGACCACCCAGACTCCCGGCCGTCGCCCAGGTCACGGGCTGGCCCGTGACACCAACCGCTTGCCTGAGCGTGGCCCGTTCGGATTGCCGCCCGATGAAAGCCGTACGTTTTGCCTCATGGGTCGGGATGATCTGGGCTGGAACTTGCGCTTGCTGCGCCAGCAGTTGCGTCTCGTACTCCGCTTCGACCCCTAACTCGAGAAGTTGGGCTGCCAGATTTTGATACTGGGTCAACGCCGAGCGGCGAGCGCCGTCGCGCAGGTGAACCCGCATCAGCACACGGTGCATTGCCTCGCGCAACCCATCCAGCTCGAGGGCCCGATGGGCCAACGCGACGGCTTGCGCCCAGTCGCCCGCCTCCTCGGCCTGAAAGGCGGCCGATTCCAGCGCCCGCAAGCGTTGCTGGGAGGCGATGCGACGCGCCTCGAGTACCCATTCGTCCGACCAACCCGCCAGAAAATCGCCTTGGACGGCGACGCTCGGATCGTTCAGGATCAACAGGTCGAGGGAATCTCTGGCTTGCAACCGCAACGCTACCCAATCCTGATGGATGTCCACGCGGTCAGCCAGCGCCCCGAGCGAACGCCGAAGTTGCCACAACCCTTGACGGAGCCATCGTCGCGCCACCGACTCGTCACTGTCCGGCCATAGGGTCGCGGCGAGGGCTGCTCTGAACACAGGTACGTCATGATGAAAGGCCAGAAATGCCAAGAGCCGCTCGGCTGAGCGTCCGCCCAGGGGTACTGGCTCGCCTGAAGCACTGACCCGCAATGCGCCAAGCGTTTGAATCTGGAGCCGCAAACCGTTCGCCATGTCTGTGAGAGGAGTGTAACCGCCCTCGTCTATGTTTTGATGACGACCCAGAAATAACGATCTTCGTCCCGAGTGGTCGCTCCAAAAAACTTCACCTCGAGCTGGAGAACAAACGCGCTGGATCACTGACCGTTCCCGCCGCATCCTCCAATGCGATCTCTTGCAAGTTCGTGTCCAGCGTTTCACGCGCATCGAACACGAAGCACGACCCCTCGAAATCCTCGTCGGCCTGATGAAGACTCAAGAAGTAATTCAAAATCCCACCCTCGAGTTGCAAGACGGTGTGACCCCGCCTGGCCAGCCAGGCCGTGGTTTTCTCGCAGCGAATCCCGCCCGTGCAGTACATCGCCACCTGCTTCCCCTCGGCTTCCCAGGCGGGCAGGCGCGCCTCCATGAAATCGGCGAACTCGCGGAAGTGCTGCACGCCCGGATTGATCGCGCCCCGGAAATGACCCAACTCAAATTCGAATGCGTTCCGATTATCAACCACAATCACATCGTCGCGCCGCAAGAGTTCGCGCCACTCGAGCGGTGAGCGGTCGCGTTCGTGAGGCTGGCTCGCGTCCACATCGGGCATCCCGAGCGACACGATCTCAGATTTCAATCTGACCCTCAAACGCTTAAACACCTGAGCGCTGCAAGCCGTGCGCTTGTAAGACAACCCCGCGAATCTCGAATCCGCTCCCAACGCATCGCGCACTGTTCGCAGCGCCTCGGCGGTTCCACACAGCATCCCGTTGATCCCCTCACCCGCCACGAGAAGGCTCCCCAGCACGCCAGCCCCCTGACAGACCGCCTCGAGCCTCCCAACCAGTAGCTCAGGGTCAGCGATGGGATGAAAGCGGTAAAACGCATCGTGGAACAGCACAGCTCAGTTTACCTCGAGACCACAACCCTCGAGCCTGTCCGTTGCCACTAGCCTCTCTCGTTGAGAGAGGTCCTCGCTTCAGCGAGGGGTGAGAGAAGCGTTGTGCCCTGCACACAGAGAGATAGTACGCGATAGCGAGCTGCCTTTGACGTTGATCTTTCTCGAGAAATATTGCTTGGGATGTCTCGAGACGAAACGTTGGTGGCCGGGCGTTGTGCCTTTGCACACAAAGATGTGACGCACGCCTCGCCCCTACGAAATGCGTGGGACATGATTTGCGTGGCTCGAGGGTGGGCGGGTTTGCCGTGGCAAACCCCTACGAACCCCAGGGCGGAAAAGCGGGATTATCGTGCGTCGTAGACGACCTCGCCGCGCACGACTGTCAGCGCCGCCCAACCGCGCAACGTCTCGCCTGCCCACGGCGAACCGAAGCGCGCCTTGGTCTTGAAGTTCCCTGGCTCCACGCGTCGTTCCGTCTCGAGGTCGAACAGCGTCAGATCGGCGGGTGCGCCCGTTTCCAGGCTCGGCGCGGGCAGGTTCAAGACTTGAGCCGGTCCAACCGTCATCAACCAGAGCAATTTTTCTAACTCGAGCTTGCCGCTGTGAACGAAGCGCGTGTACAAGAGTGGGAAGCAGATTTCGATGTTGGCGATGCCGAATGGGGCCTCCAAGAGATCGCGCTCTTTTTCGGCCGCCGTGTGCGGTGCGTGATCGGTCCCGATGCAGTCCACCGTGCCGTCCAGAATTCCCTGGAGCAGCGCGTCGCAATCGGCGTGGGTCCGCAGCGGCGGCGCGACCTTATACATGGCATCGAAGGTCTCGAGGGTCGCGTCGGTCAGCGTCAGGTGGTGCGGTGCGACCTCGCAGGTGACGGGCAAACCGCGCCGCTTCGCCTCGCGCACCAGGTTTAAGCCTCTAGCAGAGGAGAGGTGCTGCACGTGCAGCCGCGCCCCGGTGACTGCTACAATCTCCAGGTCACGGGCGATTCGGGCGGCTTCGGCGGTCACGGGATTACCGGGCAAGCCCAGCCGCTCAGAGACCGCGCCCTCGTTCATCACGCCATCGCCGCGCAGTGTGGCATCCTCGGCGTGAACGCTAATCACCAACCCCAGGGCCTGCGCGTATTCCAAGCCGCGCCGCAGCACGCCCGCGTCCTCGTTGGTGCGCCCATCGTCGGTTAACATGACTGCGCCCGCCGCCTTGAGCGCCGCCGCGTCCGCCAAGAGCTTCCCCTCTTGCCCTCGAGTCAACGCCGCCGCTGGGAGCAAGCGCGCCAGCCTGAGCCGCTCCGCTTTGGCGATCAGGGATTTGACGATCTCTGGCTGATCCAGCACGGGCCGGGTGTTCGGCATACAAACGACACTGCCGTAGCCGCCCGCCACGGCTGCCCCCAGCCCCGTCTCGAGGTCTTCCTTTTCCTCCTGCCCCGGTTCGCGCAGGTGCGCGTGCGGGTCAATCAGCGCGGGCGCGACCAGGTAACGGCTGGCGTCTATCGTCACGTCTGCCGCTCCCGACAGGCTCGAGACGATCCGCCCAGCTTCAACACTGATGTCTCTAGGTTTGCCGCTAACATCCTTGGCGTTATTGATCTGTATCTTCATCGCTGCACCACCTCTGGTTTTGCCACTCGAGTTGCCATCTTCAGTTCTTCCCGACGAGTAGGTGGTACAGCACCGCCATGCGCACTGGCAGGCCGTTGGCGACCTGTTTTAGAATCAGGCTGCGCTCGGATTCGGAGAGTGCCCCGCCAATCTCCAGGTCGCGGTTCATCGGGCCCGGATGCAGCACCACCGCGTCCGATCTGGCTTTTAGCATTCGCCGTTCGTTGACCTGGTAGGTCTCGCGGTACTCCTCCAAGCTCGGCAGGTAACCCGCACTCATCCGCTCGAATTGCAGTCTGAGAGCCATGACCGCGTGCGCCCCCTCGAGCGCTCGATTGATGTCAGTCGTGACCGTCACGCCGTCCGCCTCGAGTTCCTTGGGCAGCAGCGTCGCCGGTCCGCACAGCCGGACCTTCGCGCCCAATTTGGGCAGCAACTCCGCGTTGCTGCGCGCCACGCGGCTGTGTCGCACATCTCCGACAATCGCCACCTCCAGCCCCTCGAGTTTGCCGAAGCGTTGCTTCAAGGTGAAGGCGTCCAGGAGCGCCTGGGTCGGATGCGCCCGGCGACCGTCCCCGGCGTTGATGACCTTGGCTTTGGTCCACTTGTTGACCTGATGAGCCGCGCCCGAAGCGCCGTGGCGCACGATGAAGGCGTCCACCTTCATCTGCTCCAACGTCTCCAGCGTGTCCTTCAAGCTCTCGCCCTTCTGGGTGCTGCTGGTGCTGCTGGTGAAGGTCACGACATCGGCGCTCATCCGCCGCGCCGCCAGCTCGAAAGAGAGTCGCGTGCGGGTGCTGTTTTCAAAGAAGGCAGTGCAGACGGTGAAGCCTTGCAGCGCAGGGACTTTTTTCACCGGGCGCTCTAAGACATCCGCCATGATCGTGGCCGTCTCCAATAAACTCTCCAACTGCGGTCGCGTCCAGTCCTGGAAATCCAACAGGTGTTTCATCGCTCGCCTCCGGCGCGTTCAAGCTCGAGGGCTAGCCCTCGAGCTTGAACGCTATGCAAGGTTTTCCTTGTGTGGGCTTCAAAAAAATGCCTCTCACAAAACGCGAGAGGCTCAAAGGTCACAGGCAATCCGTTCACGATTTGACCTCGCCGCGCAGCTCGTAGAGTTCCACGGCGTCCTCGCCGTCGGTTTCTGATGAGCTTCACCTTGACGATTTCCTGCTTGCTGGTCGGGATGTTCTTGCCGACGTAATCGGCGCGAATCGGCAGTTCACGGTGTCCGCGATCAATCAGCACCGCCAGTTGAATGCTGCCGGGTCGCCCCAGATCAATCAGCGCGTCCAAGCCCGCCCTGGCGGTTCGCCCGGTGTAGAACACGTCGTCCACCATGACAATCCGCCGTGAAGAGATATCGAACGGCACTTCCGTCTGGCGCACGATCGGTTGCAAGCCGACTTCGGAGAGATCATCGCGGTACAGGGTGATGTCCAGCTTGCCGCTGGGAATCTGCACACCCTCCAACTCACTGACCTTTTCAGCGATCCGTTCGGCCAAGGGAATCCCGCGCGTATGAATCCCGACGATTGCCAGGTTCATGGCTCCCTTGTTGCGCTCTAAGATCTCGTGCGCGATCCGGGTGATGGCGCGGCGCATGTCGTCCGGCTCTAACAGCTTGGCTTTGAATTCAAGCTGAGCCACGCGCACCTCCAGAGAGAACCGGTCTGACTCGAGGGGTGAAAAAAAAGCGCCCGGCAGAGTCGCGTCCGGGGGCGGCGGGTGTCTTCATAACGTCCTCCTTCGCCGCCTCTCGGGACGGCATTTAAGGTCTGGGAAAGTGTACGCGGTTCTGGAAGCTTCGTGCAAGGGCCGTCGAACGCTCAGACGACTGCTCGAGGCATCTGCTCGCTCGAGACCTTGCCATCATCATGCCATCATCACCGCTCGAAGAAACTTCAATCCCTCACGGGTACAACCCGCGCAGCGCCCTCGCCTCTAGCACACGGGTGCAGGAAACAATGTAGGTCGCGGTTCGCATCGTCACGCCCTTGTCCTGGGACACGTCCCAGATGCCCTTGAAGGCGTCCACCATGATTTTCTCCAAGCGCTTGTTGATCTCGTCCTCGGTCCAGAAGAACGAGCTGAAATCCTGAACCCATTCAAAATAACTGACTGTTACGCCGCCCGCGTTCGCCAGCACGTCCGGCACAACAATGATGCCTTTCTCGCGGAGGATGTCGTCGGCGGCGGGCGTGGTCGGCCCGTTCGCGCCCTCGACGACGATTCGAGCGCGAATCCTCGGGGCGCTGTCCACGGTGATTTGCTTCTCCAACGCCGCCGGAATCAGAAACTCCGTCTCGAGACCGAAGAAGTCCTGTTTGTCTATCGTTTCGGCTTTCGGGTACGCGGTCACGTCCGGGTTCTGCGCCATGAACGCCAATAAATCGTGTGGGTCAATCCCGTCGCCGTTGAAGATCGTGCCGCTGACATCCTGGATCGCAATCACTTTCGCGCCGTGATCGTGAAAGATTCTCGCCGAGGCGTTCCCAACATTCCCGAAGCCTTGAATGATCGTTCGAGCGCCTGGAATCGGAATCCCCATGCGACCCGCCGCCTCGCGTCCGGTCACGAACACGCCGCGACCGGTCGCGTCGCGTCGCCCGAGGCTGCCGCCCAGGGCGATCGGTTTCCCGGTCACGACACCGGTCGCGGTCCGACCCTGGTTCATGGAGTAGGTGTCCATCATCCAGGCCATCGTCAGCTCATTCGTGTTGACATCTGGTGCGGGAATGTCCTTGTCGGGCCCGATGAAAATCCCGATTTCACTCGTGTACCGGCGCGTCAGTTTCTCCAACTCGAAGCGGGAGAGTTTGCGCGGGTCAACCCGGATACCGCCCTTCGCGCCGCCGTAGGGCAGATTCACGGCCGCGTTCTTGACCGTCATCCAGGCGCTCAGCGCCATGACCTCGGAGAGCGTCACATCCTGGTGATAGCGCACGCCGCCCTTGCCGGGTCCGCGACTCGTGTTGTGCTGCACGCGGTAGCCTTCAAAGTGCGCGATGCTGCCGTCGTCCAGTTGAATCGGCACGTCCACGATCAATGCGCGCTTCGGCCGCTTCAGGGTTTCCACCCAGTACGCCAGATTCCCCAGGTACGGCGTGACGCGATCCACCTGCTCGAGGTAAATCTCCCACGGGCCGAGGTCGTTTTTCGGAAGGTAAGACGGGATTTCGTGTTGATGCATGTTGGCTCCTGGATGCTGGCGACTGGCTCGAGGTTGCTGAGGTTCGTTTGCGTGGCTGGTTGCTCGCCTCTCGTGCCTAGCTCGAGGTGTTATGGCACAGAAGCGGTTAAAGAGAGATACAGGATTGGTTGCTTCGGGTTTTGCCTCTTGCTGGAAGCCGCCTCACGGGTAAATCCCGCGCAGCGTCGTGCTCTCGTTGATCCGGGAAACCCCGAGCGCGAAGGCGGCGGTGCGCAGGTCGGTGCTCAGTTGCGCTTTGACGGTGTAGACATCTTCCAACGCCCGGTTGAAATGCGTTTCTAGATTCGTCTGGATTTCCTGCTCGGTCCAGAACAGGTTGTTGAAATCCTGCACCCACTCGTAGTAACTGACCGTCACGCCGCCCGCGTTGGCCAGGTAATCCGGGATGACGACTCGCTTCTCAGTTTTCAAGATCGTGTGCGCGGCTCGAGTCACGGCGTGGTTCGCGCCCTCGGCGATGATCTGGGCTTCGATCCGTTCGGCGTTGCCCGCGTGAATCGCACCCTCGGCCACGGCGGGCACGAGGATGTCCACCGGCAGCGTGAACAGGCTGTCGTGATCTATCGCCTTGGCAGACTTGAAACCCGCCACACCGCCGGTCTCGAGTTTGTGCGCGATCAGCGCGGGGATGTCCAATCCTTGGCGGCTGTAAATGCAGGTGCGACTGTCGGATACGGCAACGACGTGAACCCCGCGCTCATGCAGTCCCAGCGCCGCGAATCGTCCGACCGCGCCGAAGCCTTGCACGGCGGCGCTGGCGTCGGACAGGTTGATCGCCTCGCGTTCCGCGACGCCGAAGACGCTGTAGACGATGCCGCGCCCCGGAGCCTCGAGCCGCCCGAGACTACCGCCCATGCTGACCGGTTTGCCGGTCACGACGCCGGTGCTGGTAAGCCCTTTGTTCTGATTGTAAGTGTCCATCATCCAGGCCATCGTCTGCTCGTCGGTCCCGGTGTCGGGCGCAGCGATGTCTTTGTCAGGTCCGATCAGATCCACCAACTCGGAGGTGTAGCGGCGGGTCAACCGCTCGCGCTCGCCGCGTGACAGTCGCTTCGGGTCAACCGCGACTCCGCCCTTCGAGCCGCCGAACGGCAGGTTCATGACGGCGCACTTGATCGTCATCGTAGCTGCCAAGCCTTTCACCTCGTCCAGTGTCAACGAGTCGCGGTAGCGCACACCGCCCTTGGCGGGACCGCGACTGATGCTGTGCTGAACGCGGTAACCGGTGTAGAAACGAACGGTGTTGTCGTCCATGCGAACCGGGACGGAAACGGTCACGATTTTTCGTGGGTGACGTAAGTACTCCAATGTTTCGCCGCTCGCGTTTAAAAAGGGCTGCGTGTCGGTGAGCTGTTCCAGGAAGGCGTGCCAGAGGTTCAGGTCTTCGTGCGTGTCCGAGCGGTTCGGCTCAGCTTGGGTCATAGGGTCTCCACGGTTGTCAGATATCAGCACAGCGTTTATTAGTCCAGCGTTGTCGGCGCTCGAGGATCACCTCGAGCCGTCTTGAGAACTGTACTGCTCCGATCCCCCACTATACCCCAGGCACAAACGTTCGTTCACAAGACACCCATGAGGCTTGTACCCGCTCGAGTACAATGTCGTTTACACTGTCGCCATGTCCCACGGTGACGCTTTCAGACCGCATCCCATCCTGGCCTCGTTTCAGCGTCAGGCGAACGGTCTGACGTATTTCGACAGCTTCACCGGCGGTGGGGCGGCCCCAGTGCTGCTGGTCCACGGCAACGGCGACGAGGCGGACACCTGGCGTCACGTGTTTCGCCCGCTCGCGGCGCACTATCGGGTGCTAGCCGTGGACCTACCCGGTTTCGGACGATCTGATGCTAGTGCTGACGGCAGTTTGAGCAGCCTCGTGAGCGCTCTGGACGACTTTCTGGACGCGGTGCGTCTGGACAAGCTTCACCTTGTCGGCTCGAGTCTCGGGGCGGTCGTGTGCGCTAAGCTCACGGCGAAACGTCCCCCTAGGGCGCGCAGCCTGACCCTCGTCGGCGGAGCCAGTCCCGCCCTCGGCGGCGTTCAGGCGAACCCTGGTTTGAAATCGCTGCTCGACCCCGGTTCCGGGGAAGCCTTTTACACCGCGCTACGAACCGCCGGAGAGGAGGCCGCCTTTGAAACCCTGCGCCCCTATTACGCACACCTCGACAACTTGCCACAAGAGGACAAAGACTTCCTGCGCGCTCGAGTCTGGGCGCGGGTCTGGAGCGATTCGCAACGCACCGCGTTTTTTGCCGCGTTGCGAAGCTTGTTCGCCCCAGCCGCACCGCTTCAGATCAGCCCCGAAATTCCGGTGCAACTGATCTGGGGCGAATTGGACGCGATCATGCCCCGGCAGAGTGCGCACGCGGTGCTGCATCAGCTCCCGCAAGCCAGACTGGACCTCGTGCGCGGCAGCGGCCACCTGCCGCAACAGGAGCAACCCGAGGGCCTTCTGCGCATCCTCGAGTCCTTTCTGTCGCGCCTGTGACCCTTAAGCATGGCGAGATGAGCTGTCAATCTTTTGATCTCGAGTGCGATGGGCGTCGCACGGGGAATCCAAGATTTTACTCGCCTATATTTAGGTCCGGCAGGGCACTCCCTGTCTAGTAGCTCTGACTACTGAGTTCGGCATGGTCAACGTAACGTTTTAAGGCAATAGAGTGCTTCTGTGATGCACGCGTCTAGTAGCCGAATCGTGCCGTTATCAGTAGTAGCTGGCGACTCGAGCCTTTCGCTGGGAGCACTGTGAAATTGCTGGAGTCGGCGTTAATCTCTAGGTATCAGGAATCTCTAGGTATCAGGGTTCCCGAGGCTCGCCCGGTTGTCGTAACGCTCGACTGATACGGCGTAGCTCACGGGTGACCCCAGAAGATTTCTGACCTCGAGCCAAGTTCCAAGGGTTTTGATTGCTGCCGATAGTTACCTTTGACCTTGAAACTTTTTTGGCATGACGGCGTATTAGGCTGTCACCTGTGATTTCCCGCTTCGTCGAATGCCCGAGAGACGCCTGGCAGGGCTTGAAACGCTTCATCCCTACGGACCAGAAAATCAGATTTCTGACCGGGCTGCTCCAAGCGGGGTTCACAAATCTGGACTGCGGCAGTTTCGTCTCAACACAAGCCGTGCCGCAGATGGTAGACACCGAGGCGGTGCTGGCAGGCTTGCCGGAAACGAAGGCGGACCTGCTCTGCATCGTCGTCAATCGGCGCGGTCTCGAGCGGGCGCTGGCGGCTCCCAGGGTCACGAGCGTCGGCTATCCGCTCTCCATCTCGGACACGTTTCAGCGCCGCAACACGCGTCGCTCGCTCGAGGATTCTTGGGGGCTGGTAGAGGAGATTCGTGCCTCCGCCGGACACTTGCGGTTCGTGGTTTACGTCTCGATGGCCTTTGGCAACCCAGATGGCGACTCGTGGAACGTGAATCTCGTGCTCGAGACGGTCGCTCGGTTACGGGCTATGGGCGTGCATGACATCGCGCTCGCAGATACCTACGGACAGGCGGATGCGGCCCGCGTTCGTGAGGTCGCGGGCGCAGTGGTCCAACGCTTTGGAGCCGCCGACCTTGGACTGCATCTTCATGCCAGATCGGAGCATACGACTGACCTGGTGACAGCCGCTCTGGACGTGGGGGTCGGCTGGCTCGAGGGGGCGCTCGGTGGGGTCGGTGGTTGCCCGTTCGCTGGGGATCACCTGGTCGGGAATCTGGCGTCGGAACGGGTGTTACCGCTGCTGAGCGATGTTGGCGTTGATCCTGTTCAACTTGAGGCGTTGCGGCTCGAGGCGCTCCGGTTGCAGGCTGAATTCGCTTGAGTTGAGCGTTGGGGCAAGGTCAAATCTAACGAACGTTTGTATTTAAACTCGGTTCAAATTGTATCTCTTTGCAAAACCGGACTGCCCCCGTATAGTGGCGCGGGCCGCTTCAACCAAATAGCGTTCGTGTGGCTCTGATGGACCCGGAGGTGGGGATGAAGTACAAGAACATGATGATCGGCGCACTGACCCTGGCAGGCTTGACCGCCGGATTCCTAGCCGTGACCTCGGCGCAGGGCAACACCAGCCGCTTGGACACCGTGAAGAAGCGTGGCAAGCTGATCTGCGGCGTCAACGCCACCCTACCCGGCTTCGGCTTCCTGGACTCCAACGGCAAGTACAGCGGCTTCGATGTGGACTTCTGCCGTGGTGTCGCCGCCGCCGTGTTCGGTGATCCCAGCAAGGTGGATTTCGTCAGCCTGACCGCGGCCGCCAGATTCACCGCGATTCAATCCGGCGAGGTGGATGTCGTCTTTCGTAACACCACTTGGACCTCGAGCCGCGACGGTGATGTCGGTGTGGACTTCGGACCGATCAACTTCTACGACGGTCAGGGCGTCATGGTGAAAGCCAGCGGCCCCGCCAAGCGCATCCTCGACCTGGCCGGAGCCACGATCTGCACCAACCAGGGCACGACCACCGAGCAGAATATTAACGATTACTTCCGTCAGCGCAAGCAGCAGATTAAAGTTGTCACCTATCAGGATTTCAACCTCGTGATGGCCGCCTTCAACCAGGGCCGCTGCGATGCCGTGACGACTGATTCCTCCGGCTTGGCGTCTCAGAAGGCGACCGCCGCCGATCCGAGCGATTACCGCATCCTCGGCGAGATCATCAGCAAGGAACCGCTGGCTCCGTTCGTAGCGCAAAACGACAGCAAATGGCGCGACATCGTGAGCTGGACCGTGTACAGCACGATCTACGCCGAGGAACTAGATTTGAACAGCCGCAACATTGACGCCGCGAAGAGCAGCACCGATCCGGTCGTGCGTCGCTTCCTAGGTTTAGAGGGAACGAGCGGCAAGGGACTGGGCCTCAGCCCCGACTTCGCCGTAGATATCGTCAAAGCCGTCGGCAGCTACAAGGAAATCTTTGACCGCAACCTGGGTCCGAAGACGAAGCTGAACCTGCCGCGCCGCCAGAACGCCAATTACGAGCTGGGTGGTTTGCTCTACAGCCCGCCGTTCCGCTAAACGCCTTTACTACGGAGCCGACAGCACCCGTTGTCGGCTCCACTCGTTTCAACCTCGAGTCCAGGCAAGTCTCGAGCGCAAGGTTCTAAAGTCACCTGGAGGGCAGCCTTGACGAATCCGTCACTTCAAAACAACATCCCGTTCTACCGCGATGTCAAGAAGCTCGCGGTGATCGCCCAGGTGGTATTTCTGCTGGTCGTGATCGGCTTGATCGCCGTGGTCGTGAACAACATCAATTCCGGTTTGAAAAAACAGAATCTCAGTTTCGGCTTCGACTTTTTGACGCAAACCGCAGGCTTCCAAGTCGCCGAGGGCACCGTTTTTGGTGTGCCTTACGACTCGAGCAGCGATAATTACATTCGGGTGATTCTGGTCGGGCTGTACAACACGCTGCGCGTCGCGGTCACGGGCATGATCCTGGCAACCCTGCTCGGGGTGGTGATGGGTATCGCTCGGCTGTCCACGAACTGGCTGGTGGCACGATTGTCCCTGGTGTACGTGGAGATTCTCCGTAACACCCCAGTGCTGGTGCAACTGTTCGTCTGGTACTTCGTGGTCATCCTGGGATTGCCACCGATCAGTAAGGCGCAACCGATCCTCGGGGTGTACCTGTCCAATTCTGGGCTGGCGACGCCGTGGCTGGTGCAGAAGGTCGGAGCGGTCAATTTCTTTCCGGTCACGATTCTGTCCGTCGTGATCGGGGTGGCAGTCTTCGTGTTCTTCTCCCGGAGGCGCGCCCGCACCGGAAAGCCGAATCCGGCCGGGCTGTACGGGATTACCGCTTGGCTGCTGGTGCAACTGATTGGGTATGTCCTGCTGGGCCAGCCGCTCGAGTACGGCGCACCGCAACGCACGAACTTTGGTGTCAGCGGCGGTTTGCAGGTCTCGCCGGAGTTCACGGCCCTCCTGATCGGACTGGTCGTCTACACCAGCGCCTTTATCGCCGAGATCACCAGGGCGGGCATTCTTAGCGTCAGCAAAGGGCAGTGGGAGGCGGCTCGAGCGCTCGGGTTGGGCTACGCGGAAACGCTGCAACTGATCGTCCTACCGCAAGCCCTGCGGGTGATGATTCCGCCGCTCGGGAATCAGTACTTGAACCTGACCAAAAACTCGAGCTTAGCCGTGGCGATCGGGTACAGCGACGTGCTGAACGTGCTCGGGACCGCGGGCAATCAGAGCGGGCAGAACTTGCAGACGTTTTCGCTCGCGGGCTTGATTTACCTGTTGCTCTCGTTCACGATCGCCTTCCTGGTCAATCTCTACAACCGTTCCACCAGACTGAGGACGCGATGACTCAGGCGTATCTCTGGGAGCCTGTATGCAACTGACTCAAAACACACCGCGCTCCAATCCCGCCCGCTGGCCGAGGTGGATGCGCGAGAACCTGTTCTCGTCACCGTTCAACACGATCCTGACCGTCGTCTCGAGCGCCCTGATCCTCTGGGTGCTGGTCAGCCTGACCTCTTGGGCGTTCACGGCGGCGCGTTGGTCGGTCATCCCGGTCAACTTTCAACTCTTGATGGTCGGACCGTTCCCGATCGAGCAAATCTGGCGCGTCTGGACGGTCTTCGTGATGGTCTCGCTTTCAGCCGGTTTGCACTGGGGAGCGCTCTCGAGAGGCGTACCGGTAATCTGGTGGCCGTTCGTGGTGAGCGGTGCGGCGGCCGTATTCACCTTTTTGACCCAACTCGGGCATCCCAGCAGCTTCCTAGTTCCAGCGGCTGTGGTGGCGCTCGCCATCGGCTATGCGGTCGGCCGCGCCATCGTCTCGAGCACCGCTATGAACTTCGCCTGGGTCGGAATTTTCGTGCTGGCGCTGCTGTTGCTGTCCGTGGATTTCGGCTCGGGCGCGGTCCAGACGAGTTCCTGGGGCGGGTTGCTGCTGACAGTTCTGCTGGCACTGGTCGGGATCGTCGCCAGCTTCCCGCTCGGGGTGGCGCTCGCGGTCGGAAGGGTCAGCCAGTACCCGATCATCAGCGCGATCTGTACTGTGTTGATTGAGGTCGTGCGTGGCACGCCCCTGGTCGTGGTCTTTTTTATCGCGCAATTATTCGTGCCGCTGCTGTTGGGCGGGACCAACATTGATCCCTTATTGCGCGCCATGATCGGCATCACCGTGTTCAGCGCCGCGTACCTGGCGGAGAACGTGCGCGGCGGACTGCAAAGCCTGCCAGCCGGTCAGGTCGAAGCGGCTCGAGCACTCGGGTTGAATGGGACGCAGACCTTGTTGCTGATCGTGCTGCCGCAAGCCCTGAAGGCCGTGCTGCCCGCCCTGGTCGGGCAATTCATCGCGCTCTTCAAGGACACCAGCCTGGTCTACATCATCGGGTTGAAAGAGCTGACCACGATCACCAACAGCATTCGCAACAACCCGAACTTTATTGGCACGGAGAAGGAGCTGTTCTTCACGATCAGCGTGATCTACTTCATCTTCAGTTACGCGATGAGCAGCGGGGCGCGCACCCTAGAAAAGCGATTGAACACGAACCGCTGAGGGCGGGCAGGCCCGAGGAATGGATGTTCTCGAGCGACCACTTCAACGTGCTGTGCAAAAAACTCTGCTTACCAATATTCGCTCGAGACGTGCGTCTTGGTGGGCGTTGGTCGTCTTGACTGGCGACCGGGCGAGGCGTGCGGTTTGGCTTGGATGGGTTGACCGCTCAAATCGCAGGAACGTCCTCGAGACCGAAACCCTCGAAGTACGGTTTCAGTCGCTCGAGTGTGACCTCGAGCCGCAATTGCTTTCTTCCTCTGCGTGTCAGACTGATCCCTGTGAACGCCGAAGCCGCGAGACTGCCCGTTGCGAGCCGCGCCTCGAGAACCGGCAGCGCCCTGCCACGGCTGTACGGCTTGATGCGACCGTATCGTCGCACGATTGCGGCGGGCTTCGCTTGCCTGCTGCTGTCGGTCGCCGCTGAGCTGTTCCCGCCACTGATCTGGTTGCGGGTCGTGGATGTCGGCCTGGCGCGGCGCGATTGGAACGAGATTCTCTGGCAGCTCGGTCTGCTGATCGGCGTGCTGGCGCTCGGTCAGATCTTCAGCGCCTGGCGCACATTGCTCTTGGAGCGAGCCGGGCAGCGCTTGACGCTGGAGCTGCGAATGCAGATGTTCGACAAGTTGCAGGCGCAATCTGGGGCGTACTTCGCCAACGCTCGCACGGGTGATATCCTGACGCGGCTGACCTCTGATGTAGAAAACATCCAAAGTGTGCTGGTCAATGGAACGGACGCGGTGTTGGGGAACGCGCTGCGCCTGATCGGTGTGGCAGGCATCTTCATCGCCCTACAACCGAGGCTGGGTGTGTTGACCTTGCTGCCGATGCTGGCGGTCGGACTGCTGCTGACCCGGTACAACCGGGCTGTGCGCCCGAGCTACCGCGCCGCTCGCAACCGCCTCGGTGAGATCGGCGCTAGGCTGGCCGACGCCCTCGGTGGGATGCGCGTGATCCAAGCGTTCGCGCAGGAGGCTCGAGTCAGCGCCGGTTTGCGGGCGCTCGGGTTTGAGCTGTATGACCAGCAACTCGAGGCGATCCGGCTCCGCAACCGCTCGTTTCCACTGATCCGTTTCGTGTCTAATTGTCGAACGCGATCATGCTCGGGGGCGGCGTGTTCTTCATCGCACAAGGGACGTTCACGCTCGGCGGGCTGCTGGCGTATCGCGGCTACGGACGATACTTTTTCGGTCCGATAGATGACTTGGTGAGCATCAACGATCTCGTGCAACGCGCCGAGGCCTCGGGCGGGCGAATCTTCGAGCTGCTGGATGCCCCCGTGTCGGTCACGGAACCCGAGGATGCCGTGGAGTTGGGAACGGTTCGCGGTGAATTGACTTTCGAGGGCGTGAGTTTCGGGTACGAACCCGACCACCCGGTTTTGAAGGACATCAGCTTCACGGTGCAACCTGGAATGCGAGTCGTGATCCTCGGCGCGTCCGGCGTGGGAAAATCTACGCTGCTGGGACTGGTGACTCGAGACTTTGACCCGCAAGCGGGGCGCGTCCTGGTGGACGGCGTGGACCTGCGCCGGGTCGCCTTGCAGCCGTGGCGGGCCCAGGTCGCGCAGGTGCTCCAGGAGACCTTTCTGTTCAGTCAGAGCGTCGCAGACAACATTCGCTTCGCTCGCCCAGACGCAACCCCTAGAGAGATCGAAGCCGCCGCTCGAGCCGCCAACGCCTATGACTTCATTCGAGCGTTGCCGCAGGGCTTCGAGACACCTGTTGGTGAGCGCGGCGTCAAACTGAGCGGCGGCCAGCGTCAACGGGTGGCCATTGCCAGAGCCGTCCTGAGCGACCCACGGGTGCTGCTCTTGGACGAACCGACCAGCGCCGTGGAACCCGAATCCGAGGCGCTGATCCTGGAAGGTTTGCTGCGATTGGCTGAGCGGCGCACGACGCTGATCGTGACGCACCGGCTCTCCCTGGCTCGAGGGGCTGATCTGGTCGTCGTGCTTCACGAGGGTCGAGTCGTGGAACAGGGGAGTCCACAGGAGTTGGTTCGGCGCGGCGGGCGATACGCGGCCATGCTCGCATCTGATCGGGCGCTGGAGAGAATTCCAGTTTGACGTGAGTTTGGAGTTATCAGGAACGCGAAACCCGCTCGAGCCTGTCAGCGTTCTTCAACGCGAGACGCCCGTGCCGAAGGTTTTATCGAACCAAGCGCCAAAGTTTCTCAGTGTCCTCGCTCGTTCTCGCCAAGGCTTTGATGGTCTGCGTGTTGGTGATGCCTGTGGTTGGCTCACTTGGCGCTGATCTGCCGAATCAAACCGCCCGCGTCATACACATCCCAGTGTTCGGCAAGTTTGCCGTTCTCAACGCGGTAGATATCTACCACCTCGAGCTTGATGCCGCGACCGCTGGCTGCGATGCCCGCGAACTCGCCCTTATGCGTGGCGGTCACAAGGTGACGCACCCAAACACGGTCGCCCTCGGCGGCGATGTCCTCAATGCTCGAGTTCCAATCGGGGAAAGCGGTGCGGAGTCCGGTGATCGCTGCCTTGAAGCCTTCGCTGCCGGATTTCGCGGTTGGGTTGTGCTGAATCAGGTTGGGCGCGATGATCTCGTTCGCCACCTCGAGCCTGCCCTGGTTGAAGATTTCGCTGTACAGGCGTCGCATCAAACCTTTGTTCTGTTCAAGGTTGCTCGAGGTGGTTTGTCCGTTGGCGATCATCAGTCCGCAAACGAAAAGTAATGCGAGCGTCATAACGATGAATTTGGTCCTCGTGATCATGATGTGCTCCCTACCGAGAAATGCAGGGCGATGGATCTTTTGAGTATCGCTCATCGCGCACCTGTGCCGAAGGTTTTATCCAGCCAGGCGCGAATCAGCGCGTAAGTTTCCGGAGCACTCTTGTGCAGGTTGATCGCATGGGCTGTGTTCGGGATGACGCTGACCTGGACTTTCGAGTCGCTCGAGTAGCTTTTCGTCTCGTCCTTCGCCTGTGGGCAATCCGGCGGCGAGCAGAAGATTGAATCCAACGCGCCGTTAACCGAAAGAATCGGCAGTTTCAGCGCCTGCGTGATTGTAGGCGTGGTCACGACCTTGAGAAAGCTGTCCGCCTCACCGCCCGCCGTCGTCCATTTCGTGGCCTCATCCACCGCGATCACGTTCGGATCGGTGCTTGCGGCGTTCAGAAATAACAGCGTGCGACCCGCATCACCTGGGCGCAAGGTCAGGTATCCAGCGGGCAACGGCTCGAGTTTGAAGCGGGCGTCGTCGGCCGCCAGGTACACGGCTGGATTGAATTTCTCGCCGCCCGGCCCGAAGGCGTGCAGCAATGCTGTCAGCACCAGACCGTCAACGTTCTTGTACGTAACAGCCGTTTCGACAGCGGTGCTCGAGCCAAACGAATGTCCGACTAGGACGATCTTGCCGAACCCTTTCGGGGCAAACATGCCCTTGCGAAGCTCGGTCACCATGCGGTTGGTGACGAAGACGTAGGCGTCTCCGGTCAGCCGGTCGCTGGGCGGCTTGCCGCTCAAGCCCACGCCGGGCCGGTCAAAGGCGAGCGTCGCGTATCCAGCGGCGTTCATGGCGCGAACATAGGAGTAGGTTTGCGGCTGATACGGGAAATCCCAGTACGACTGATCGTAAAACGAGCCTGCCAGGAGTACCTGCACGGTGCGTCCTCGAGTTGCCCCCGGTGAGCAAAGCGTTCCTGCCACGTTGTACTTGGTTGCGTCGGTGTCGCTCAGTGCCGATTGAACGGTGAACCGCTCGCAAGTCACTAGGCTCGAGGGGGCGGTCTGCGCGAGGACGGTTCCGATGAGGGCAGCCAACGCGAGGGCGGACGACCATACGGGCCAAGCTTTCAAGTTCAGATTCATGTGATTCTCCAATCGTTCGTAGCAGTAGGTTGCAAGAAGCATTTCAAACGCCGAGCGCCTGAATCACCAAGCGCACTGTTTCCAAACCGCTGTACTGCTGCTGCCCAGTTATCAAGCGTCCGTCGCGCACCGCGAAGGCTTTGAACAGTCCGCCCTGAATGAAGTTCGCGCCGCGTTCCTTGGCGGCCGTTTCAATCCGCCACGGGAAGTTGACGACGCCGGTAACGACATCAGCCAGGTCGTCCTCGGCTTTGGAGAAACCGGTCATCGTTTTGCCCGCGATCAGGTACGAACCGTCGGAGAGCTGAACGTCAATCAGCGCCGACGTGCCGTGACAGAGGGCGGCCGTGGGTTTCTCCGATTCGTAAAACGTGGCAATCAGACGTTGCAGGGCTTGGTTCTCGCGGAATTGAAACATCGGAGCTTGCCCACCCACGACCATCAAGGCGTCGTAATCGTCAGCCTGAACCTCGGAGAGTTTCTTCGTGGTCTCGAGCAATCTGGCTAACCTGGGTGTGTGCAGGAAACCCATCGAGATCAAGTCTTCCCAGGAGTAACCGCTCGGGTCTCGAGGGTCGCTGTAGCTGTCCATCGTGAGGCTTCCACCGTCCGGGCTGGCAATCTCCACTTGAAAGCCCGCGTCCATCAGCTCGAAAAACGGATGGGTCAATTCGGCGGCCCAGAATCCGACGGGCCAGCCAGTGCTGGGCGAGGTCATGGGGCTGGCGGCGACAACTAAGACCTTCGGTGCGAGGCTCGAGGTGACGTTGATCGCGGCTCCGGTTCCGGCCTGGTACGGTCCGGCGCGAGGTTTCCAGATGGGTTCTGCTGGAGTGGTCATGATGGGTTCCTTTCGTTATAACTCGAGATTCGCTGTCAAAGACTTACTGTGCCAAAACGCTCGAGCGGCGCAATGGGAGACTGGTTCGGCACGCCTCGAACCAAGGTTTTTCGATCAATTCGTTTTTACTCGTGCAAGACCTTGAACCCAAGGGTGCGCGTCCCCAGTCGCTTTGAGAGCGTGAACCAGACCGCGAGCAAACCGTCCTGCGCGACCGCGTTGCTCAGATCCCCAAGGTCCACCGGGTTGAACCCGGCATCGTTCGCCAATCGCGCCACCGCCGCTCGAGCCTCACCGTCGTCACCGCACAGAAACGCATCCGCACGCACGCCCTGAAAGCTGGCGTGTCCGACCAGATCGAAGCCGTAGTAGTTGAAGGCGCGCACGACTCGAGCGGCTGGTTTGTTTCGTTGCAGCCGCTGTGGGCTTTCACCGGGCGGAGCGCCGTTGGTCGCGTCAATCACGACTCTTCCATCCAAGCTGAGATCAGCCGTGACCGCTTCCACAGCCGCGCCGGGAACCGCGAGTAGCACCACGTCCGCCCGGCTGACCGCTTCCGGGATGCTCGAGACGGTCATGTCCGGGGTCTTGGTTGCGGACTCCGGGTTTCGCAGGCCGTATGTGACCATGTGCCCCGCCCCAAGCCAGAGCCTGCCGTACGCGCTGCCGATGCGACCTGCGCCAATGATGCCGATGTTCATGGATAACCAGTCCTCTCTTGAGACCGGTGATGCCGTTGCATCGAGTTGAGATGCGGTTGTGATACGGCTGTGGACTTAGAGCGCCCCATGAATCTTGGCGAGTTCTTGGCTGCTGGTAACCCGATGGGTCTCATCGCAACTCCTTTGTTGACCTAAATTTGCTGATGACCAATTGCTATTTCCCTTTCCTTTCTGTCGTGAAGACTTCGTGTCGGGTGCATCTCAAGGTTCGCCCCGTGATTTATAGCTGAACTCACTGTGAGCAGACAGCCTGTTATAAGCTAGACTGGGACATGAATCGTGTCTTGGATGATCTTGTTGGATAAAATTGGGGTGCTTCAAAACTCAATTTTATCCAAGCCAACTCGCCCGCCAACGGCTAGACTTAGACGCATGTCCGAGCCGTCTGCCGTGACGCTCTCACCGGCCGCCCGAGAGTTGCTGCCCGAACTCAAAGAGCACTTGGGTGCGTATGGTGTGCTGGTTCATCAATACTGCAAGCACTTCGCGCTCAGCAGCCCAAGAAGCGGCGCGATCCACCGCGCTCTAGAAACGCACTCGCTTCAGACCTTCCGGCATCTGCGTCAGATTGCGGTCTGCATGAATCGACTGGGGGGCGTGCCAGTCGGTTCGATGCTGGAATTGGTGGATCAAGCGTATCTCGAGCCTGAAGCCGAAGGTTTACGCCCTTGGCATGAAATGTTGGCGCACGATCAGCGCCTCGAGCGTGAAAACAACCTTCGTTTGGCATTGACTGTAAACACCGCCGTCGAATTAAAAGCCAGGCAGATCGCACGCAGTTTGGCGAGCCTTCAGGCGGCGGGTTTCGAGCGAATCGCTCGGCTCGAAGTGATCGTGCATGATTTGGAGGTGAATTGAGGTGGCTGAAGGCATCCTCAAAGTGTGGAGACCCCAAGGGTTCGAGTGGCTCGAGGTCGAGCACGCTCAGGGTGTGATTCCCGATCATTTTCCTGTCTATTACGTGACCGACTACGAATTCAGCCTGCTTTCCCGCTCGAACCTCAATATGACGTACCGAGGCTCGAGATACCTCATAGAAGGTGCGGACACCGCCCCCGGTACGCTGCTGGTCCAGCACCCGCACTCGACGGTCGGTGCGGAATTGACCGGTGACAGGCAGCCTTCGTGGTGCATGACGCTGAAAATCAGCGAGGCGCAATTCCTTGCGGTGGCCCGCGAATGCGCCTCCGGCGAGGCTTCGCTTCCGTATTTCAAAACGCCCACGCCAGAGAACGCCCACGCCGATGCGAAACTCAGCGCCCTGGTCTTCAACGCATTCAGGGCAGCGTCGCAATCGGCGGGCCAACTCGAGCGCGAAGAAGAAATCATGAGATTGATCCGGGGCAGCATCGCACTGTTCGGAAAACCATTGGGATCGCCCGCGCACAACCCGCTCGAGCACCGAGCCGTGAGCCTGGTTCGGGACCACCTGCGCCAGAACGCACTCGAGGACGTGACCCTCGATCACCTCGCCGCGCTGTGCGACCTGAACAAATACTACCTGCTTCAGGTCTTCAAGCAGACCGTTGGCGTCAGTCCGCACGTCTACCAAACCTCGATCCGCATCCAGCGGGCCAAAGAATTGCTCGCCCAGGGTTCCGCAATTGCGCGGGTCGCCCACGATGTTGGTTTCGTGGACCAGAGCCATCTGAACCGGCAATTCAACAAGTACGTGCGGGTCACGCCTGGACAGTTTCAGCGCGACTCACTCGGGGGTTGATGTGATCGAACTCGAGCCTGGTTATAAGGTCTGGCAACCGCAAGGGTTCGAGGGCCTCGAGATCGAATTCTGGCGGGACTCCCTCGTTGACGATTTCCCCGTGTCCTACGTCAGCACCTACGAATTCACCCTCATGCTTCGCAGCGTCCCACAACGCATGACTTACCTGGGTTCGCGCCACCTGATCGAAGGCACCAACGGCGGGATTGGGCCGCTTTTGGTGCAGCATCCGCACTCGACCGTCGGGACACAATGGCTCGGAGAACGGGAGCGCATGTCGGGCTGTACGGTGCGAATCAGCGAGGCGCAGTTCGAGGCGACGCTTCGTGACTACGCTGGTGCGAAGGCGACGCTTCCGTGTTTCAGAACCCCCGTGTTAAACGCTGGAATCGAAGGTGAGCGGCTTCCTGGTCTCGTGCTGAACGCGGTCACGGCGTTTTCCCAACCCGTGAGCCACCTCGAGCGTGAAGAGTCCGTGCTGAGATTGGTCCGTGCGAGCGCCCCCATCGGTAGCTCGACGCTTCATTCCATCTGGCCTGACCGACCCGAACACAGCGCTGTAAGCGTCATCAAGAATCACCTTCAGGAGAACTACGCCGGAGACGTGACCCTCGACGACCTCGCCAGGTTGACGCAATTGAACAAGTTCTACCTGCTCGAGGTTTTCAAGCGAATGGTGGGTGTCAGCCCGCATCTGTACCAGACCGCCATACGACTTCACTGGGCCAAGCGGCAACTCATCGAAGGGCTGCCTCTCGCCGAGGTCGCCTACAGCACGGGGTTTGTGGATCAAAGTCACCTCAACCGTCAGTTCAAAAAACACGTGCGGGTCACGCCGGGGCAGTTTCAGCGCGATTCGCGGCGCGAGAGTTGAATGGACAGCCAGAACCAACGTCGAACCCTCGAGTTTGATTTTGGCGCATCATCTTCGTTTTGGATCAAACTGCGCCCGCAGGCCGTCCCCGACCACATTGAAGGCGATCACGCTTATCATCACAGCGACACCGGCAGTCAATGCCTCGCTAGGATTGATCAATAGGTGTGCGCGGCCCTCGGAGATCATACCGCCCCAATCGGGTGTCGGCGGTTGCACACCCAGACCGAGAAATCCGAGCGCGGCCAGATCCAAAATCGTGTAAGCCAGATCAAGACTGGACTGCACCAAAATCGGTGAAGCGATATTACGCAGAATGTGTTGCGCCAGAATCCTAGAGTCTGATGCCCCCAAAGCCCTCGCCGCTTCGACGTACGGGGTTTCGCGCTCGACTAGTACGGCGCTACGCACCACTCTCGCAATCAGCGGCACGTAAGTGATCGAGAGGGCGATCACGGCGTTTTCAAAACCGCGCCCGAAGACGCTGATGACCACGAATGCCAGTAATAATGGCGGAAACGCTAGGATCACCTCGAGCGAACGACTGATCACTGTATCAGTCGCGCCGCCGAAATATCCTGCGATCAATCCCAGTGGAATCCCGACCAGCTCGGACAGAATCACCACCGCTAGGGCAGCAACCAGGGTGCTGCGACCACCCCAGATAACCCTGGAGAGAATATCCCGGCCCTGCTGATCCGTGCCGAACCAGTGTGCGCTCGAGGCTGGATTGAGTGATGACCCTAGGTCGCCGAGCGTCGGATCGTAAGGTGTCAGAATCGGCGCGAAAATGGTGATAGATACGATGAAAACTACTAGAAGTGACGCGAAGAGATAACGTTTTTCGCGTATCAAAGGTGAATGCAACCAGCGCAAGTACCAACCTTGGGCCTCAGACATAGCGAATTCTCGGGTCGAGCGCGGTGTACAACAGATCAGTCAACAAATTGACGGTCATGAAGACGATCACCACGAGGATGGTCGTGGCCTGCACGACTGGATAATCGCTATTTTGCACACCAGACACGATCAAGCTGCCCACGCCACCGAGACCGAACGTGTACTCCACTAACACAGCACTGACCAGCAGGAAACCAACTTGCAACCCAAGCACTGTCACGACCGGGAGCATCGCGTTACGCAGACCATGTTTCAGGATCACACGCGCCCTGGACATTCCTTTCGCTTTTGCCGTTCGCACGTAATCGCTTTGGAGCGTTTCAAGTAAACTTGAGCGCAAAGTACGTGAGGTCAGTGCGACCATGTTGAAACCCAGCACGACGGTCGGCATCACCAGATGCAGCAACGATCCCGTGCCGAACGCAGGTAACCACCCAAGCGTGTACGAGAAGATCAATACAGCGACCACGCCGGTAAAGAACACGGGCGTACTGATACCGATCAACATTAACAGGCCTGTCGCAAAGTCCACCCAGGTTCCCTCGCCCACCGCCGAAAGAATCCCGAGTGGCAGCGAAACGAGGGCACTGAACAACCAGGATAGACCGACCAACTGAGCGCTCATCGGTAACCTTGCCACGATTAGCTCGCGCACGTCTTGTTTGTAACGGAAGCTCTGACCGAAGTCGCCCTGTAACACCCCACCCGCCCAGATCAGATACTGCTGCCAGACCGGTTGCTTCAGGTGATACTCGTCGCGGATGGACTCGAGCACTTCAGAACTGGTTTGTCTTCCGCCAGCCATGACCAACGCTGGGTCCACTGGGGAGAGCCGAGCCATCCCAAAAACGACTACGCTGACAATCACGACGGTCGGAATGAGTTGCAGCACTCGTCGCAAGAAATAGTGGGTCATCAGGGCATTCGGGTGTACCGCACAGCCTCTCGAGTGAAAACAGGATGATTGATGAGTTGCTCTTGAAAAGAATGGAGTCACCTCGTTATGGACATATCCTTCAGGAACCCATTCCAGTACCATAACGGGGGAAGCTTCAGCCCCGCTACGTTCTTCGAGACCGCCGCGATGTTCTTCTGATAATTAATAACGATCCACGGCACTTCACGTGCGATTAACGATTGCGCCTGAATCATCAACTGAGCGCGTTGAGAGGGATTTGAGATTTGGTTCTGCCGCTCCAGTAAGGCGTCAAGTTTGGGGTTGATGTAATTGGCGAAATTACTGCCACCGTCGCCTCGGTTAGTGCTGGAGAACACTGGGCGCAAGTTGCCGCTCGGGTCTGGAAAGTCAGATCCCCACATGCCCATCATGAGGTCGTAATCTCGAGCCTTACTGGACGCGACGGCGTTTAGCTCTTCGGTGGTGACCTTCTGAACGTTCAGAGTGATATCAATGGCTTTCGCAGCTTGCTGCAAGGCAATTGCTCCGTTCAAACGGATCGGGTTGCTGTCAGTCTTCACAATCGCGGTAAATCCCTGTTTTACGCTCGAGGCCGCCAGCAACGCCTTAGCTTTTGCGAGGTCGTAGCGAGTCTCAGGTAGTGACTTATATGCGGCTTCCCAGATGGCCCGTTGCTCAATCCATAGCGCTGGGTTGACCGGGCTGTTTTTGGCCAGATCACCAGCATCCTTGACAATGGCATTGAAAAATTTTCTTTTGTCGAAAGCGTAGCTGAGCGCTTGGCGTACTTTAGGGTCGTTGAACGGCTTGCGCCGCGTGTTGAAAGCGATGAAATCCAGCAAAAAACTCGGCTCGAGTAACACTTTCACGGTTGGAGTGATTTTAGCAACCGGGAGCAGATTCAGTGGCACACCAATCAGCAAGTTGATCTCACCCGTTTTCAAGCCCGCAAGCTGTGTGGTCGGTTCAGGAACGACCTTGTAAACCACCTTGTCCAGGTATGGACCGCCCGCCTTGGTGTTCCAGTAGCGATTATTGCGTTCAATTACCACCTCCTGGCCAGTCGTCCAACGGGTGAATTTGAACGGTCCGGTCGCCATGATGCCGCTATCCGGTCCGCCGAATTTCTTGCCCCGTGCCAATGCGTCAGACTTCTTGATGATCGCAGCCCCAGTGGTCGCGCCCACATACCGCCAGAGCGCATCAGGTTTTGAGAGCGTGACCTTGACGTTGCGGTCGTCCATTTTCGTGATGCTCTGGACACTTTGGTACATCCAAGCGAAATAGGATGCCGTCTTTGGATCTCTGATGCGCTGCATCGAAAAGAGCACATCGTCAATCGTCACCGGCGTACCATCCCAGAAGGTCACGTCGTTGCGAATCGTGTAAATGTAAGTCAACGGGTTCGGGTTGCGTACACGTTGGGCGATGTTTGGCACAACCTTGTTGTTGTCGTCAAAACGTTCCAAACTTTCAACCAGTTGCGGCACGACCTGAATTGTGTTGAAGTCGTAACTAAAAGCTGGATCGAGCGAAAGGATGTCTCCAGACAGGGCTATCGTTAGCGTGCCGCCCTTTTCGGTCGTGGTCAGTGCTAAGCCCACAGCACCAACAGCCAGGAGCGTAATAACGATCAGGCTGTTTGAAAATTTGTTCATTCATCCCCTCATTCTTGTACCACCTGTCGAGGTGATGAGAGCACGCTCACGTTTGCATTATAGGACAGACCTGAACCAGGTCTCAAGTGTTGCTGGTAACTGGACAGGCGCTCTGGAACGCGCCCAATTTGATGTTCAAGCGGCCTGGGGGTTAGCTCGAATCGCTCTGAGTGTGGCTGTTCAACCCAATCAGCCGACAGTTGCGTGATTCCCGGTAAGCCGCTTGCAGAGAATGGACAGCAAAACCCCCTCAAGCCTTTTCACTCGAGGGAGTCTGTTTGAGACTAGGTTGGTGCTGGCTTACTTGGCGTTTTTGATCAGCGTGTCCATGATGTTGCGCGGAACCTCGCTGTAGTGGTCGAAGAACATGCTGTAGCTGGCGCGCCCTTGGGTCATGCTGCGCATGTCGGTCGCGTACCCGAACATCTCGGAGAGCGGCACGTGCGCTTTCACCAGCTTGGCGTTGCCGCGATCCTCCATGCCCTGAATCTGCCCGCGACGACCGTTCAGGTCACCGATGATGCTGCCCATGTAATCTTCGGGAACCAGCACTTCCACGCGCATGATTGGCTCCAAAATAGCGGGTGCGCCCTTTTGCACGGCTTCCTTGATCGCCATGCTGCCCGCGATCTTGAACGCCATTTCCGAGGAGTCCACGTCGTGGTAGCTGCCGCCGGTCATGCGAACCTTCAAGTCCACGACCGGGAAGCCGATCAGTGGCCCCGAGGTCAGGCTCTCTTCCATGCCCTTCTGAGCGGGTCCAACGAATTCCTTCGGGACTTCGCCGCCGACGACCGCGTTCTCGAAGACGAAGCCGCCGCCGCGCTCCAAGGGTTCTGCTGTGATCTTGACGTGACCGAACTGACCGCGGCCGCCCGATTGCCGCACGAATTTGCCTTCTACGTCCACCTTGCGGGTGATCGTCTCGCGGTAGGCGACCTGCGGGGCCCCGACGTTGGATTCCACCTTGAACTCGCGGCGCAAACGATCCACCAGGATCTCGAGGTGAAGCTCGCCCATGCCCTGGATGATCGTCTGACCGGATTCGGCGTCGGTCGAGACACGGAAGGTTGGGTCTTCCTCCGCCAGCTTCTGCAAACCAATCCCCATGCGGTCCTGATCCGCTTTGGTCTTCGGTTCCACACTGAGGCTAATCACTGGATCTGGAATCTCGATGCTCTCGAGCACCACGATCTGATCGTTGTCACCGACCAGTGTGTCGCCCGTGCCTGCGTCTTTGACGCCGACGACCGCGCCGATGTCACCGGCCCGCAACTCGGAGACTTCCTCGCGGTGGTTGGCGTGCATTTTCAGCACGCGACCAACACGTTCTTTTTTGCCCTTGGTGGTGTTGTAGACGTAAGAGCCGCTCGCCAATGTGCCGGAGTAAACGCGCACGAAGGTCAGACGACCGACGTACGGATCGGTCATGATCTTGAACGCCAGACCGGCCAGTTGACCCTTCGGGTCGCTCGGCAGTTCCAGTTCGTTGCCAGCCTCGTCCAAACCCTTGATCGGGGGGACATCCAATGGGCTGGGGAGATAATCAATCACCGCGTCCAACATCAGTTGCACGCCCTTGTTCTTCAAGGCGCTACCGCACAGGACCGGGAACATGGTCATGCTGATCGTGCCCTTACGAAGCGCGTTCTTCAGCTCCATTTCGCTGACCTCTTCGCCCTCCAAGTACTTCATCATCACGTCTTCGTCGGCGTCGGCGGCGACCTCGACCAACTCGTGACGGGCGGTTTTGGCCCGCTCGAGCCAGTCGGCGGGGATCTCCATCTCCTCGATGTCAGTTCCAAGGTCGTTTCTAAAGAAGAAGGCCCGCATCCGTACCAGGTCAATGATGCCCTTGAAGTTGTCTTCGGCACCGATTGGCAGTTGAATCGGGGCGGGTTTCGCACCGAGGCGTTCCTTGATGTCGCTGATGACGAGGTTGAAGTCCGCGCCGGTCTTGTCCATTTTATTGGAGAAGGCGATGCGTGGCACGCGGTAACGGTCCGCCTGACGCCAGACGGTCTCCGACTGCGGCTCGACGCCTTGGCTGCTGTCGAACACCGCGACCGCGCCGTCTAGCACGCGCATGGAACGCTCCACCTCGATGGTGAAATCCACGTGGCCGGGCGTGTCAATGATGTTGACGGTGAACTCCGGGAGGTCAGGGTAGAACTGGTGCTTCCACTTGGCGGTCGTGGCGGCGGCTGTGATCGTGATCCCGCGCTCGCGCTCCTGCTCCATCCAGTCCATGCTGGCCGCGCCGTCGTGAACCTCACCGATTTTGTGAACGACGCCTGTGTAGTACAGGATGCGTTCGGTGGTCGTGGTCTTACCGGCGTCAATGTGCGCCGCAATCCCGATGTTGCGGGTGATATTCAAATAGTTCGTAACGTTGAGATCCTTAAACATAAAACTTCTCCTTGGAACGCTTCAACATGTGCCATGCAATGCTCGAGGGGTTGGTAACAGGGATGGGTAACGCAGTGTCAATCTTGGCTCGCTGAAATCCCTTTAACGAGATCTCGTCAGCCGAGGCTTCTGTGTTCACTGGTCTCACCTCCTCGAGTTCAACTCCGAAAATCGTAGATTCCAAAAACAGTTCTGGCTCACAGGAAGAAACCGCCCTCACGCGTTGCAGCGCGCTGGCGGTCTCGAGCGCGAGCGCTTTTACTTACCAGCGGTAGTGGGCGTAGGCGCGGTTGGCTTCGGCCATGCGCTCCACGTCGTCCTTCTTCTTGATCGCGCCGCCGCGACCCTGCGAGGCGTCCAGAATCTCTCCGGCGACGCGTTCTACGGCCGTGCGCTCCGGACGGCTGTCGGCCGCACCGACGAGCCAACGCAGGGTCAGGCTTTGCTGACGACGGGCGGAGACTTCAATCGGAACTTGATAGGTGCTGCCACCGACGCGACGGCTGCGAACCTCGACTCGAGGCTTGATGTTGTCGAACGCGGTTTTGAAGACCTTCAAGGGTTCCTGACCGCTGCGTTCCTGGATCAGACGGCACGCGCCGTAGAAAATCTTGCTGGCAATGTTCTTCTTGCCGCTCTCCATCAACCGGTTGATCAGAGCGCTGACGACGACATCGTTGTACACGAGATCGGGTTGTAATACACGGACTTCTGCCTGACGACGACGAGACATTCAGATCACCTTCCAGTGAAAATCAGAACTTTGCTCCACAAAGATTTTGATCATAAAGCTACTTTTTCTTCGCCGGGGCAGCGCCTTTGGCTCCAGCCTTGGCCTTCTTCGTGCCGTACTTGCTGCGGCTCTTGTTGCGATCCTTGACGCCTTGGGTGTCGAGCGCTCCACGGATGATGTGGTAACGCACACCGGGCAAGTCCTTCACGCGGCCGCCGCGAATCAGCACGACGCTGTGTTCCTGGAGGTTGTGACCCTCGCCGGGGATGTAGGCCGTGACCTCGAAACCCGACACGAGGCGCACGCGGGCGATCTTCCGAAGCGCCGAGTTCGGCTTCTTCGGCGTGGTGGTCTTCACCACAGTGCAAACGCCGCGCTTGAACGGAGAACCCTTGAGCGCCGGGACCTTAGATTTCTTCGCCAGTACGCGGCGACCCTTACGCAATAACTGCTGAACAGTAGGCATTCCACTCCTTCTATCTTCGCCCCAGTACTTACTGGAACATCCTGGTCTTTGTGGCTCAGGCACGCCATTTCAGCCGTCCTATCGCCGCAGCATTCGGCGTCTTCGGGCGGCTGACCCTAGGGCTGAAGAATTTCCAACCCAGCAAACTAACGAATTGTACAGGAGAGAGCCGTGTTTGACAAGGGCGAAACGCCCACAACCGATCACCTCGAGTCTCGTGCGGGGCGTTGCGCGACTCGACTGAATCCTTGCACGAGCTTGTAGAGGCAGTCGTGCCGGATTCGCTTGAACCAACCGGCTCTCGGTTGCGTACACTAGGGTATGAAGCGTTTCTTGTACTCACTCCTGCCCGGTTTCATCTCGAGCGTGATCCTGTCCGCCTTATCCCTAGCTGCGCGCTTGCTAGCGGGCATTCCGTCCCCGCTCGAGGCGGTCTACAAGGAACTGACGCACTTCCTGGGCGTGCCCGTGATGTTCCAGTTTATTCACCGCCTGCTGGGCTTCGGCGAGGCGGGCAAGGTCGTCGCATTCATCGGGAGCGCCGTGCTGTTCGTCGGTGGTGTGACACTGGCGGGCCTGCTCGCGCCGATCCCGGCGGCGGTTCTGGTGGCACTGGTGAGCGTGATTCTGTCTGGACCGCTCTGGGGCATTGTTTGGGGACTCGTGTACCTGGGAGTTCGTCTGGCCCTCGAGCCAGTGCGGACCGACCCAAAGCGGCGCTCGGTCTTGAACACGCTCGGCGTTGGCGCGGCCGGATTGTTCGGCGTTGGCATTTTGGGGGCGCTGCAACCGCTGTTCGCCGCGAAACCGGCCGCCAGCACGGCAGTTGCTAGCTCGAGCGGCGGCGTGAAACTACCCGAGGGCATCACCTCGCAGGCAGACCTGTACTACGTCAGCATCAACAACGAGGCGCTGGACCCGAAGATCAAAGAAGCCGATTGGAAGCTGACCGTCGGCGGGTTGGTCAGCAAACCTGGCAGCTTCACGCTGAAGGAGCTGAAAGACAGCTTCCAGCCACAAACCCAGGAGTTCACGCTCTCCTGCATCTCCAATCCGATTGGCGGCGACCTGATCGGGAACTGCCTCTGGACGGGCTTGAAGGTCAAGGACCTGTTTCAGCAAGTCGGGGTGCAGCCCGGTGCGAAATGGGTGCAGTGGGAAGCCGCCGATGGCTTCTACGAGTCCCTGCCGCTGGGCATGGCGATGGAAGATGACGTGATTCTGGCGTACGAGATCAACAACGAACCGCTGAACAGCAAACACGGCTTTCCGCTTCGCGTCATCCTGCCCGGCCACTTCGGCATGAAACAACCGCGCTGGCTGACCAAGATCACCCTCACGGCCGAGGAGAAACCCGGCTACTGGGCGGATCGCGGCTGGAGCCGCACGGCCTACGTGCAGCCCGAGAGCCGAATTGACTTCCCGTCCGCCCTCGAGACCGTGAAAGCGGGAACGCCCGTGACCGTGCGCGGCATCGCCTACGCGGGCAGCAAACCCGTGACGAAGGTGGAACTGTCCACCGATGGCGGCAAGACCTGGCTCGAGGCTGCCATGATCGCACCCCGAGGCAAGAACACCTGGACGCGCTGGACGTTTGACTGGACGCCGCCGAAGGGTGCCTACACGCTGGCCGTGCGCTGCCTGGCGGGGGAGACCGTGCAGAGCGGTGAGGACCGCGACAGCCTGCCGGAAGCCGCCAGCGGCTATCACCGCGTCAGTGTCACCGCCGCCTAAATGCCCCATCCGGTAGCCAAAAAAAACGCTCGAGGCTTTCACAGGCTCGAGCGTTTTGGGTATTTCGATCCCTTAGGGACGGTTCGGTAGTGGACTCGGGGGTGGGGCGACTGGGGGCGTGGTTGGCGCGACCGGAGTGGGTGTTGTCGTGGGCGCTGGAGTCTCCGGTACTGCCGGATTGCTCGAGACCGGCGGGGTTGTTGGAGCCACTGGTTTGGGTCTGGGTTTCGGTGCGGGCGGCGCGACGCGGTAATCGGCGGGATTGACCGCGTAAATCGCGCCCCAAGGCACGTAGGTGGAGCGAGTCGCGTCACCAACTTTTCTGCCATCGTCATAGGAGACGGTGCGGTTGATTGTGACGCTCATGCCTCGCTCCGGGCTGTCAATCCGCCGCACCCGTCCGAGGCGCACGTTCGGATCAGCCTGATAGCGCGGCCCGGCGGGCGGGCGCACGTTGTAGATGTACGGATCGGTGATGCTGACTCGGCGGTCGGACTTGGCTCCGAAGAAATCCAGCGTCAGGCGTTGCGAGCGCGTGTACCAGGTCATCTGAATGAACATTGGGGAGGCGGTGTCGTTCTTGAATTTCAGGTTCTTCGACGGCGAGAACACGGTCGCCTCGAAGCCCGGCGGGTCGTAGTAATGCACGCGGTAACTGTGGTTGTTGCGCTGCACGATCGGCAGCCCGGCGTTGTACGCAGCCCGCCAGACGGTCGTACTAACCTGGCAGATGCCGCCGCCGATGTCCTTGGCGAGCGTGCCGTTGGAAATGATGTAGCCGTCCACGAACCCGAGCGCGGCGCTGATCTTGACCCGAGCGTTGAAGTCGAAAACCTCGCCCGCGCCCAAATACGTGTTGTCAATCTGTTTGGACCCGGCGATGATGTTCTGAATCCGGAACGGCGGGCTGCCACGGAAGCTCGAGTCGCCCCCGCCGAAGTGATAGCGAATGCCGCGCGCGTACCAGTCCTGCACGTTGCGAGCGGGGGTGATGCGCTTCAACGCGACTCGAGCCAGCGATTTGTTGTACTTGATCGCTTCTACTAGATACGCTCGCGTCAAGTCCCGATCCACCGTCCAGCCGCTCTGCTGCTGCGCGACCCACTGCTTGGACTCCGATTCATATACCCAGAGCGCGTCCTGCTTTTGGCGGCTGATGGACCGCAAGGCTTTCTGCAATTCTGCCTCGACGCCGCTCGAGATTTTCTGATACTGACGGCTGACCGTGACGCTATTGAGCGGCATTTTCCAGACGCGCTGAATCCGAACCTCGCGCAGTTCGCCGCCGCGAATCTCGGGTTCGGTCGTGTCCAGCGCCAGCTCGAGCGGCTTGGTGCTGGCCGTGACGGGCTTTGGAGCCGGTGGTTTGACGGCTGGTTTTGGGGGCTTCGGTGCGGGCGGCGTTGGCAGGGGTGAGACTGGCGCGCTCGGGGGTGGGGACACTGGCACACTCGGGGGAGGTGCCACGGGGACGCTCGGCGGGGGTGCCACGGGCGGTGGCACGGATGGCTGCGTTGGTGCAGGCTGGGTCGGAGCGGGCGGCGGCGTTGGATCGGCGGGCGGCGAGGTCTGAGCGACCGCGACGAACGTGGCGACCAGTAACGCTGCCGTGACAATGGCGGCGGGAAAAGGCTTCATCACCGCATTTTAACCTCGAGTGTCAGGAAATCGCGTTTTGCCTAATGTCACCGCGTTCAGGACGCGAATCGAAACGGCTCGAGCAAACCGGATTCGGCCACCGTCCGCGCCTCGTGTGGCAGATAGTTCAGCGCCAGCGCCGCCCGGTACGCCGCGACCGCCTGGGGGCGCTCTAACATGAGATCGCGTACCTGACCCAAGCGCGCCAACACGAATCCCGGCAGGTAGCTCGGGCGTTCAAATTGCCCCTGCGAGACGGCTTCCAACAGATCGCGGGCGCTCTCCAAATCCCCGACCGACAGATACAAGCCGCTCGCTGCGAACCGAGCCTCGAGTGCGATTCGGGCCAGCACCGTGTTCGGTGGCGCGTCCAGCGCCAGTAAACTATGCACCAACCCGTCCAGATCGTCCTCGGGTTCCAGGCGGTAGGCGCGGTCCACGACGGCGCGAAACCTCGAGGCTTCACCGGGCTGAAAACCGTCCAGATCCGGTAGCTCCAACCCCGCCTCCAGTAACGCGGGCAAGTCATCCAGCGGCGCGACGACCACGGCGTCCTTTAAGTTTTGGAGTCGCGCCAGCACCGCTTGAATTCGCCGCGACCGATGGGCCGTGCCCGGACCCTCCTCGAGAACGGCGGTCGTCTGCCCCTGATACGCCCGCACCGCTTGGAGCCACAGGCTGTACACCCCGCTCGCGTCCTGCGGCAGCTCCAAGGCCGCCCGCAACTCGCGCTCAGCCGCACCCACGGCGCTCAGGCGCTCCCGCCCGAGCGGGAACTGCTTCAGAAACTCGAGCATCGCGCCTTGCTCCGCGTCCGCCCAGTCCCAATCCTCGGCGATCGCGGTCACTGAAATCCGCGCATCCTCAAGCGCGAACAGCACCGGGTTATCCAGGTCGCGCCACGCCCCGGATGCCCAGGATTCCGGCGTCACCCCTGTTAGAATCACCCGCTCCGCGCCCTGAAAACGAATCAATTCCAGCACCGTCTGCGCGTTGTAGATTGGTAAACGGGCGTGCAAACTCGAGACTTCGGCGATCACTTTCACACCGAACAGAATACCTGCCGAACCCTGATCTCAACGAATCCGACTCGAGTCTGAAAAGCTGTTTCGCCTCTACCGCCGGAAGGGAAGGCTAGCACCCTCAACCTTCGTCTGGCTCGAGAGTGGCCGTGTTTGGCGCTCTATGTAAAGTGGCCGGGTTAGCCTTGGGAAACTGTCGGTCTTGGCTATTTTCGCACTGCCTGGTAAACCACCTCGAGCGCTTCCTGTGCGCCCTTGTTCAACTCGAGCGGCGCGTTCGTGGCAACCGCCACAGCAATGTTTTCTTTCGGGAAGAACTCCATCTCTGAGTAGTTCAGTGTGTTGCTGCCATTGTGCCAGACGCGCCCGTCTGAGAAGACGAACCAGCCGAAGGCGGCGTAAATCCCCTGTCCGCCGTTGGCTCTGGCGCGGTGCAGTTCTTGAAAAGTCGTGGCTTTCAGCAAGCCGTCTTGCCCACGTTCCCCTGCCAGATGCGCCGCCAGATAGATGCCCAAGTCGGGCAGGCTGCATCGCAGATTATCGGCTCCGTTCATGGCGGGCGAATTCCCGTTTCCCAACCTCGGCTCGAGCGGCACGGCGTTTTTGCCGTCCCAAGCGTGCGGGTGCGGCCCGGTCAGGCTGGGGAAGGTCACGCCGAAACCGCAGCTTTTCATCCCCAGCGGCTCGAGAATGAAGCGGTGGATCAGGTGCTCCCAGGTGTCACCCCCGGCGCGTTCGGCGACTAGGCTGGCAACGATGTAACTCGTGTTGGAGTAGGCCACGATCCGCCCCGGCGGATATTGCGGCGTTGTGCTCAGGGCAACCTCGAGGATGCGCTGTCTGGCGGTCTTCGGGTCCAGTGCGGGATCGTAGAATTGGTCCCCGACGTTGGCGCTGAACCCGGCCGTGTGAATCAGCAGCCCGTCTAACCGCACGGATTTGAAAACCTCGAGCATTTTCAGCTCTGGGAAAGCTTCCTGAAGCGTTTCATCCCAGCGGAGCTTCCCCAACTCCACCAGCTTCCCGATCAGGGTCGCGGTGAAGCTCTTGCTCAGGCTCCCGAGGTGATACGCGTCGTCAGTCGTCACCCGCACACCGCTCCCGAGGGCGCGCTCGCCCACGGCCGCCGCACCGACGACTCGCCCGTCCCGAACCGCGACCGCCGCCAGGCTCGGTAAGCCGTACCGCGCCCGGATCGGCTCGAGAAGGCCCGGTAAATTCAGGGTTTCCGCTGCCAACCCGTTCCCAGAGGCTTTGGCGACCACCGCAGGTTGACCTGAGACGCCCAGGGTTCCACAACCTAGCAGTGCGAGACCGAACAACCACGGGCGTTTCATCGTTTCAGCCTACGCCTACCCGAGCCGCCCGAAAGCGATGCGATGCCGCCTTGGTGCCTAGCCCAATGCCGATCCCGCTGCCTGACAGGTGCCTGACAGGTGCCTGACAAAGCTGAACCGGGGTCAAAATCGGTGACCTGCGCACAGACACTTCAAACCACCTATTCCTCGAGTGGCACGCGGGAATGCGACGTTGGCAAACCGGGTTCGGGCGGTGTACAGTACAGGCTTGAACCGGGGGACAGGGTGAGCGCCAAAGATCAGATCCGGCAAAGACTGGATATCAGCGAGGTCGTGGCTGAGTACGTGGCGCTGAAGCCAGCCGGGCCCGGAAAATTCAAGGGACTTTCCCCGTTCACGAAGGAAAAAACCCCGAGCTTCTACGTCAATACGCAAAAGCAGCTCTACTACTGCTTTTCCACGAAACAGGGCGGTGATGTCTTCGACTTCGTGATGAAGGTCGAAGGGATCAGCTTCCGCGAGGTCATGGAGAAGCTGGCGCAGCGCACCGGCGTGACCCTGGAAGATCGCGGCTTTCAGAACGACGCCCGAAAGCGCGACCTCTATGAGGTCAACAAACTCGCCTGCGATTACTACCGCTCGCAACTGCCCGGCTCCGAAGCCCTGGCGTACCTGAAGCGGCGCGGCGTCAGCGACGCCAGCCTCGAGTTGTTCGGGCTAGGTTGGGCCCCGGCGGGGTTTGACGGGCTGATGAAGTTCGCCAAGGCGCGGGGCATCTCGGAACGCGAACTCTTGGAGGCTGGGCTACTCTCGGAAAACGAGCGCGGCGGGGTCTACGACCGCTTTCGCGCCAGGGTGATGTTCCCGATCCGCGACTATCTGGGGCGGATCGTCGCCTTCGGCGGACGCGTGTTGGACGACAGCAAACCGAAATACCTGAATTCCCCGGAAACCGAGGTCTTCAAGAAGCACGACACGCTGTACGGGCTGGACGTGGCCCGGAAATCCATTCAGGAACGCGGCGAGGCAGTCGTCGTCGAAGGCTACATGGATGTCATCATGATGCACCAGCACGGTTTTTCCGGCGCGGTCGCCAGCATGGGCACGGCGCTAACCCAGGAACACGCGCACCTGCTGGCGCGTCAGGGCACGCGCCGCCTAGCGTTGCTGTTCGACAATGACGCCGCCGGGCAACGCGCCACGCTCGCCGGGTTGGATCAGGAGATTGGCCGCATGTTCGCCGTGCGAGCCGTGCTGGCACCCGGTGGCAAGGACGCCGCCGATATTCTCTTGGCGGGCGGTGAGGCGGACCTCGAGGCGGCGCTCCAGGGCGGCTTCACCGAGGTGGAATTTCGTTTGAACGCCGCGACCGAAAAGTACGACTCGCGCACATTGGACGGGAAACGCGCCATCCTGCAAATGCTGCTGCCGCGCCTGCGTCCGCGCGAGGTCTTCGATTCCGTGGCGCTGGACTTGCAACGACTGGTGATTGACCGCTTGCAACTCGAGCCGAAGCTCTTGGATCAGTTTCTAAACCAGAACCGTCCGAAGAACGGCGTCGGCGCGCGCCTTGACGACATTCAAATGCAGGGCATGAGCAGTTCGCGCTCATCCGGCGCGGACGAGCTGCGACTGGCGAAGCTCTTGGTGCAGAACCCGGCTCTCATTGCCAAATTGGATGGCGAGGCCGCCTTTGAGAGTCCGCTCGTACTCGAGGTGATCGAGGTCGCGCGGCTCGCCACGAGTTCCGAAGCCATTCTGGAACACTTCCGGGGTCGCCCCGAGGCCAGCATGTTGTTTGAGGCCGTGTTCGGCGCACCCGAGATCGAAACCGACGAGAACATGGACATCGCCGCCTCGCAGATCAGCTCCAAGCAACGCGAGGAAACGCTCCGGCACGAACTGGCAGGTTTGAAAGCCCAGATTTCCAGCGCACCTTTGGAGCGGCAGATTGCCCTGTTCCAGCAGTGCGGCGAGTTGCAGAAAGCCATCGAAGCCGAGCGGCGCGTGCGAATGCGGGGCTAGGTTCTGGAAATGTGCAAGGCCGCTTCGCAACTCGAGATGCGAAACTCCGGCTCGAGTTGATGCGAGTTCGGCTGACCCGAGGGCTGGGCCAGGCGTGCCTCGCCCCTACGCAAGATGGGGAAGGTTCGAGGCAAATACGTTTTTCTCAAAAGCTATCCCCGTGATGCTTTGCAAAACCGAGGCTCGAGTCAGCCACTCGAAATCCTCCGGTCAGCGCCGTCGGTATCGCAACACCCACAGCTCGAGCACTGTCACCAAGAGGTACAAGGTCGTGCCGATCACGACCAGCACGAATACGCTGGCGAACGCCAGCGCCGGGTTGTAATCGCGGCGCGCCACGCTCTGAATAACATAGCCCAGCCCGCCCGGTCGCGTGCCATCGGCTCCGAAAGTGAACTCTGCGACGATCGTGCCGATCAGCGCCAACGAAAACGTGTTCCTTAAGCCGCCCAACATGACCGGCAGCGCCCCCGGAATCTCGAGTTTTCGCAGCACCCCCCAGGCGCTTGAGCCAATCGTTTTGAAGACCTCGCGGTACACGCGGTCCACCTCACGCACGCCGATCATCGTGGCGATCAACATTGGAAAGACAGAAATTAAGGCCACGATCAACACCCGTGACGAGGTACCGTACCCAGTAAAACCGACCAGAATCGGCGCGATCACGATGATCGGCACGGCTTGCAACCCAACCACGAACGGTGAGACCAGCCGCTCGAGGACTCTGAATTTGCCCATCGCATAGCCCAAGGGAATTCCGATCCCGAGTGCCCAGACCAAACCCAGCCCGGCGATTCGCAGCGTCTCGAGGGCACCGTCCCAGAGCAATCCCGCGTTTTGGAGTAGTGTTCGCCAGACCTGCCCCGGCGTTGGAGCGCTGAGCGTCGGCGCGGGCACGGCCAGGTTCCAGGCCAGCAGCAGCACCAGCAGCACACCTAGCACGCCCAGCAATTCCCACGGAAAGCGCAATGCCCTGGGCGGTTCCTCGACATAGGTGCTATCCGCCACGCCCAGCAACTCGCGCAGCTCCGCCTCCAGGCCATCGGTGAAGGCCGTCAACCTTCCCTGATCTCGAGTTTCCAAAATGCGTTCGATTTTTCCGCCGCGCAGCACGACCACGCGGTCAGCCAGGTAGACCGCCTCGCGGATGCTGTGGGTCACGAACAGGCTGGTCTTCCGGGTTTTCTCGTGGATCTTCTTGATTTCCAGATTGAAGCGCTCGCGCACCAAGGCATCCAGCGCCGCAAACGGTTCGTCGAACAGAATCACCTCGGCATCCTGGGCGAGTGCCCTGGCAATGGCGACCCTGGCGCGCATCCCGCCGGAGAGCTGATGCGGGTAGAGTGCGCTGTACGCGACCATGCCGACCTGCCTCAAGGCTTCGTCGGCGGACATGCCCCGACCGGTCAATTCTTTGGGCAGCGCCACGTTCTGCCGCACCGTGCGCCACGGCAGCAGGCGGTAATCCTGGAAGACCATCGCGGTCTGACCACGCACGCTGACCCGCCCCTTGGCGTGCAGTAACCCAGCGATGACGCGCAACAGCGTGCTCTTGCCGCCGCCGCTCGGCCCGATGATGGCGATGAACTCGCCCTCTTCCACCCGCAAGGAGACCCGATCCAGCACGTGCCGCCCGCCAAACTCCAACGCTACATTTTGTAATTCCACGGTCGGTTCTGGCACGTCCGGCAGCCTACCGCGTCGCGCCGCATTCAGGCTGCGGCCTGGGTCAGTTTGTCTGGCTCAAGAATTCACCTCACGGCCCGTGCCTCAACACAGGTTCTCACGCGTCAACCTCGAGTCTCGAGTGAACGCCGATTTGTAGTCAACTCTTTGCAGTCCAACCTTTCGCAGTACACCTTCTCGCTGCTTGACTGACTTTGCGTTTGCCGATACGTTCGCGGTCCAGAATCGCATTCCTCTGCGGGCGGAACCTTTATAGTGCGAGTCACGTATGGGATTCGAGATGAACGCGCCCCTGCTGGAAAAACTTTGCCAAGGCGATCAACCCTCCTGGGAATCGCTGATCGGAGCGCACCAGGATCGCATGTTGAACTACTTGTATCACCTGGAGGGCAGTTACGAGGACGCGCTCGATCTCTGTCAGGAAACCTTTTTTCGCGCCTGGAAGGGCATCAAGACCTTCAAAACCGGCGAGGAACTGCTGCCGTGGCTGTACACCATCGCCCGTAATGTACAGATTGAGAAACACCGCCGCAAGCAGCACCAGCAGTTCTCCCTGGACGAAGCCCTGGAGGACCACGGCTACGAGCCTGCGATTGCCGTGGAATCGCCGCAACGCAACGCCGAATCCAACCAGAGCGCCGAGCGCGTGCGCGAAGCGCTGCTGGAATTACCCGAGGAGTACCGCACGGCGGTTGTGCTGCGCTTCATGGATGATCTGAGTTACGAGGAAATCGCGGGCGTTCAGGGCGTGGCGATTGGCACGGCCAAGTCTAGGGTGTTTCGCGGCAAGGAACTGCTGGAACGGGCGCTGACCGGAAAGGTGCTGGTGGAATGAACCGCCCGGAATTCAGTGAAGCCGTCCACGAAGCGAGCGAAAACCTCGCTGTAGACGTTTCGTTGACCCCATTGGAGCGGGTTCAAGCGACTACCCTGCGTGAAATCGTTGACCGTTTGAAGCACCTACCTCGAGTTCATCCGCCGCCCGAGTTCGCCGCTCAACTCGCCTCTGAGATAGCGCTCGCCCAATCCCTCGAGACCGCTCGGGTTCGCGCCCCCGCAGATTTCGCTGCCAGTCTCTCAATGAGAATTCGCACGGATAGCCTGGGCTTTCCGGTGCGCGCCCCAGAGCATTTCGCGCAAACCGTGTCAGCCCGCATCGCCGAGGACGCCGAATCGTTCCCCATTCTAGAAAGCTTGCCTCGAGTGGTCGCGCCCGTCAGTTTCGCCGTTAATGTCGCATTGAGCATCTCTGCCGATGCCTCGAGCCTGCCCGCGTTGGCGCTCCTCCCTCGGGTCAGTGCTCCGCCGAATTTCGCCCACAATCTGGCGCTCCGAATCGCCCTGGACGCCGACCCGGAATTGAACGAGCAGGAGGCGCACGACCGCGCCCCGCTGTATTTCATTGGCGCGCTGTTGACCGGCGTTGCGGTGGCGCTCGTGGCACTGACCTGGCAGTACGCCAGCGTCGCGGGACAGGCGCTGTTTGAAACCTTGCGCCTGCTGCCAGAGTCCATTTTGCTCCCGGTTCTCGGCGTGGCGGTCTTGGCGTCGCTCGGCGTGCTGACGACCCGCCGCGTGCGACTGCCCGCCGCGCTGGCCGCGTTCGGGGTGGCGGCCGTGGCGGTCGTACCGCAGGCGCTCCCATTCTTTGGCAGCGCTCAGGTGTCCGGGAGCGCCCAGTTGGGCAGTATCGTGCGTTTCGCGGGTGACATCAACGTGTCCGGCGAGGTGCGTGGCGACGTGATCGCCGTCGGTGGCAACGTTCGTCTGGCTCCCGGTGCTCGAGTCAGCGGGCGCGTTCTGACCTTCTTGGGTGACGTGAACCTGCCGGAGAACTCCACGGCGAACGGTGGCGTCAGCGCCGTGCTGGGCAAGCTCAACGCCGATGCCGGGTTGGACTCCAAAGCCCAGAGCGCCAGCCTGCCGGGTTTGAGCGCCGCCAGCGCCCTGCAACCCTTCCGTGCCCTCGTCACGGCCGGAACCTGGCAGTGGTGGTACTTCGCGTTCCTGGTGTCGCTCGGCGGAGCGCTGTTACTATTGCCGCACTTGCGGCACGCGCTGGAAAAATCGTGGCAACTCGAGGCGGGACGCTCGATTGGGTTAGGCGTACTGTTACTGTTCCTGACGGTTCCTGCCGTTGCTTTGGGCGGGTTGAGTCTGATCGGAGCCCCGTTCGCGCTTCTCATCGGCGTCTTCACGCTGCTCGCCTTCTCGAGCGGTGCGGCCTTGACGCTGACCAAATTCGGTTCCCTGACGCTCCGAGCCTTCGGGGTTCACAAGCCGGGACTGTGGCGTTTGCTACCAGGCTTCCTGCTGTTCGGTGCGTCGCTGTTTTACGCCCCGCTTGGGATCACGCTCTGGTTGCTGCTCGGCGCGTGGGGCGCGGGGGCGCTGCTGATCGCGCTCCGCCAGGGGGCGTTCGTCTCGAGCCTCGAGTCGTAACCCGTTCGGGCTTGCCGGTTTCTGGATCGAGTCTGCGGCGGTTGCTCGCCGGACGAACTTTGTGGCCCGTCGTGAGCTTGGAACCTGGGGGTGCTTGAGACATCAGCCCGTCAGGAAGAGATTCTGGATCGTATTGGCTCGAGCTGCCACACGCGGAAAGGTGACGCTCGCAACATCGTCCTGGGCTAGCGCGATCACAGCCGCACCGCGACGATGTTCCTCGAGCGGTTCAAGCCGCTTGCGTCCAGTGCTCTACATCCAGCCCCTCGAGTGCGCTGGGAGAGATCAGGATCTCGTCGCCTTCACGTCGCGCCAGTCCTGACTGAACCAACTTATTGAGTTCCCGCTCGACGGCTTGTTGCACGCGGCGTAGCATCATTTCTTCTGGATCGGTCACACCCCTGGATTTCAGAAACGCCCGGTGAAACTCCGGGAGGTTGTCCAGCGCGATGCGACTCTCCAATTCTCGCCAGCGGATGTCTTGGGTCATGGGCATAGCCTACATCGTGACCTCAAAGATTTCTTGCGTGCCCTCCTATCAGGTATACTCTCAGACGTGCCCGACGACAAAGACCGCCCCGTGTACGTGATCTCGGTCGCGGCCGAGTTGGTAGACATGCACCCGCAAACCCTGCGCTTGTACGAGCGCAAGGGGCTGATCCGTCCGGGTCGCACGACCGGGAAGACGCGGCGCTACTCGGAGCGCGACATCGAATACCTGCGAGAGATTCGGCGTCTGACGCAAGAGTTGGGCGTGAACTTGGCGGGTGTCGAAGAGGTCATGAAACTGCGCGTGGAGCTGGACGAGGTGCAGGGCAAGTTGGAGCTGGAGATTTACCGCTTGGAGGGTCAAATCCGCGCCACCTTCGACGCGCAGACTCGTGAGGCGATGGCCCTCGAGAATGGGGACGCGCCGCCCGACGAGCGGGATCGTCCGGTCTACGTGATCTCGGTCGCGGCGGAACTGGTGGACATGCACCCGCAGACGCTTCGCCTGTATGAGCGCAAGGGCCTGATTCGTCCGAAGCGCACCAGTGGCAAGACGCGGCGTTACAGTCAGCGCGATGTGGATCACTTGAAGGAGATTCGGCGGTTGACGCAAGAGTTGGGCGTCAATCTGGCGGGCGTCGAAGAGGTGATGCGCTTGCGCTACGAGCTGGACGATGCCCAGGATCGCCTGGAAGTCGAGGCCTCGCGGCTGCAAACAGAAATCTCGTCCAAAATTGAGGCGATGAAAGCCCTGCCTTCGACGAGTTCTTCCAGCACTGCCTCCAAGAAGTCGAAATAAAAAATTCACGAGCAAGGAATAATCGTGATTCTTTTCACTAGCTACGTCGTCTCTCTGGTCGAATGCCGCTGGTTTAGAGACGACTCCGATCAAAGCTGAAACTTACGGAGCGAGAAGAACCCGCCTCGAGTTCAGGGGCATGGCTGACTCGAGGAACTAGGCAGCCCCACGGTTTCCCGAGTGGTCGTTTGAACGGGCATGAACGTGTCGCATCAGATCTCGAGATGTGCCTCTCTGAGATCAAACCAAACCCTTGAGTCACGCGCAGCGGCGAAGCTCGCCTCGCCCAGTCCTCGAGTCAGATGGCGATCTCGAGCGGGACGTTACTTTCCCCCTGAAGCCATTTGAAACCAGCCGAAACGCCGGGTGTTGTATCATTCGCCCTCGAGCCATACGCTGTACCTGACAACCCCACGCCCTGACCGGAGGCTGATCCATCGCCTTCAAGCTGCAACCCGTTCAACCCCGGAGGAAGACATGTCCAGAGTACTGATGATCGGAGCGGGCGGCGTCGGCGGCGTCGTCGCCAAGAAGATGGCGCAGAACCACGAGGTCTTTTCAGAGTTCATGATCGCCTCGAGAACCCTTTCCAAGTGCGAGGCGATCAAATCTGAGATCGCACAATTCATTCCGACGAAAGCAACCGTCACCACTGCCAAAGTGGACGCGGACAACGTGCCGGAACTCGTGGCGCTGATTCAATCCTATAAACCCGATCTGGTCCTGAACGTCGCGCTGCCGTACCAAGACCTGACGATCATGGATGCCTGCTTGGAGACCGGCGTGCATTACCTGGACACCGCCAATTACGAACCCAAGGATGTCGCCAAGTTTGAATACTCCTGGCAGTGGGCGTACCGCGAGCGCTTCGAGAACGCCGGACTGATGGCGCTCTTGGGCTGTGGCTTCGATCCAGGCGCGACTCAGGCGTTCACGGCGTACCACGCCAAGCACCACTTCGACGAGATTCACTACTTGGACATTGTGGATTGCAACAACGGTTCGCACGGCAAGGCGTTCGCCACGAACTTCAACCCGGAAATCAACATCCGCGAGATCACGGCCAATGGCCGGTACTGGGAGAACGGAGCCTGGGTCGAAACCAAGCCGCTCGAGATTTCGCAGGACATCTACTACCCGAAGGTCACGACTCGGAAATCGTTCGTGCTGTACCACGAGGAGTTGGAGAGCCTAGTGGTGAATTTCCCGACGATCAAGCGCGCCCGTTTCTGGATGACCTTTGGTGAGCAGTACATCAAGCACTTGGATGTCTTGGGGGGGATCGGTATGACCAGCATCGAACCGATCAACATCAAGGGTGTGCAAATCTCGCCGCTCGAGTTTCTGAAGGCGGTACTGCCAGAACCGAGCAGCCTGGCCGCGAATTACACCGGGCAGACCTGCATCGGCGTGCAAGCCAAGGGCATCAAAGATGGCAAGGAGAAGGTGCATTTCGTTTACAACGTGGCGGATCACGCCGCCACCTACCAAGAAGTCCAGGCGCAGGGCATCAGTTACACCACAGGTGTTCCAGCAATGATTGGTGCGATGCTGATGCTGCAAAAGACTTGGCTGAAACCCGGCGTCTGGAACGTGGAACAGCTCGATCCCGACCCGTTCATCGCGGCGATGAATCGGTGGGGCTTACCCGTGGACGAGTTGACCGGCATCGAACTGGTCAAGGACTGAAGCGCTCGAGGGGGAACAGAGATGACACAACGGTTGGCTCGAGGGTTGATAGGGTTTGTGCTCTTAGTCGGCGCGGCGTTCGCGCAATCCAGCCAGCGTGCCACGCAGAGCGCCAGTGATCCGATTCGAATCACGTCGCTGGATGACGGACGCTTTCGATTTGCTCGAGGGGAGACGCAGGTCGTCCACAACTTCCAGGCTAACCTCAGTGGGTGTGCTGGAACGCTCTACGACGGCGCGACGGGACAGGAATACGGCGGCAGCGTCCGCGCCAGGGTGCTGGACGAAACCCATCAGGGCAAGCTCTGGTACGTGGTGATGCAGGTTACGACCAACACCGGCTGCAACGTTCAGGGCATGTGCGGCGCAGGAACGAGCCTGGACGTGATCTGGTTGAAATTTGACGCCAATCTGAAGCTCTTGAAGAAACAAGCCGTCATGCTCGAGGATTGCCGCTCATCAACCGTGCTGACGCGCTTCGACGGTAAGTCAACCGATGGTCAAGACACCGCCCTCGAGATGCGAAACGGTGTGCTGAGCCTGCAATCCAGTCGAGACGATTACGCCAAGAAAACCACATCGCTGTTGAGTTTGCGTTACGACCGCCGCACACCAGAGCGCGGGCTGGTCATCCTGAGAAAAACAGTTCCAACGAAGTGAATCATTGCCCTCGAGAGACTGGTTTTCCTGCTTTGTTGCGCTTATTCTGACCGCATGATTCTCGAGCGTACCGAACCTGTTGTGTTCCCCGCCGACCAGATTCCCTGGTCATCGTTCCCCAGCCCGTGCTTCGTGCTGGACGAATCGCGCCTAATCCGTAATTTGGAACTGCTGAAGGATGTCCAAGACCGGAGCGGCGCGAAGATCATCCTGGCGTTCAAGGGATTCTCTATGTGGGGCGCGTTCGATTTGGTGCGCCAGTATCTGCCCGGCGCGACCGCCTCGAGCTTGCACGAGACGCGATTGGCGAAGGAAGAATTCCGCCGCGAGACGCACGTCTACATGGTCGCGTACAGCGACGACGAGTTCGATGAAATTCTCATTGCCGCCGATCACCTAACCTTCAACAGCTTCTCCCAGTGGCAGCGCTTCAAGCCCAGAGTTCTCGCCGCCAGAGACGCTGGGAAATACATCTCAGTCGGGATTCGCATCAACCCTGAATACAGTGAGGTGGACACCGACCTGTACAATCCCAGCAAGCCGTTCTCGCGCCTCGGGGTGACGCGGGCAGAGTTCAAACCGGACTTGCTAGACGGAGTTGATGGCCTGCACTTTCACGCCCTCTGCGAGAACGATTCCGACGTGTTGGAGCGCCTGCTAGAAAAATTAGAAACGAACTTCGGGGACTTCCTGCCGGAGATGAAATGGGTCAACTTCGGTGGCGGTCACCTGATGACCAGAGCAGGGTACGACCTCGAGCGCCTGATTCGCGTCGTCAAAACCTTCCGCGAGCGGTGGAACGTGGATGTGATCCTCGAGCCTGGGAGCGCCATCGCCTGGCAGACGGGCTGGTTGGTCTCCACGGTGCTGGACGTGAACCGCAACGAAAAAGACATCGCGCTGCTTGATATTAGCGTTGCCGCTCACATGCCGGATTGCTTGGAGATGCCGTACCGCCCGAATGTTTTGGGGTCGGGGCTGGCAGGGGAGAGGGCGCACAGTTACATCCTCGGTGGCACGACCTGTCTGTCCGGCGATGTCGCGGGAGAGTACAGCTTTGACGCGCCGCTCGAGGTTGGAGACAACGTTGTTTTTGACGACATGATTCATTACACGATGGTCAAAACCACCTTCTTCAACGGCGTCAAACACCCGAGCATCGGCGTATGGACTCGAGCGGGAGAATTTAGGTTGTTGAAGCGGTTCGGGTACGAGGAGTTCAAGGCGAAGTTGTCCTGAAGACTCAACTTGATCCCTCGCGGTCTTTCAATATCGGCAGAAACGCCTCCCACGGTCCCACCTCGAGCCTGAGCTGTTTCGCCATGACCCGAACAATCTGAGCGATGTGCCCGAGGTCGTGTGCCACCCAAGTGGACAGCAGTTGCTTCAAGGTCACGCTCCCGAACTCGGGGTGAAGGCCCGTTCGCTCAAAGTCATCGGGTGTCAGCTTCCAGGATTTCAGGGTCTCGAGGTTTGCCGCTCTCAGTGCTGTGAACTCTGACAGCAAGGATTCCAAGCTTCGGTCCGCGTTCCGTTCCCGGTGACGAAAACGGTCGAACGGCGGGAAGGCTTTGTCTGGTCCACCTTTGAGAATGATCTGTGCTCGAGGCAACCAGTTCGCCTCGTCCGCGTCTATCAGATGACCCACAACGTCGAAGGGACTGAAGCTGTTCGCGCCTTCGTTGCCGCGAATCCAAGGTTCGGTCAGACCCTCGAGTACTGCGCTCAGCGTCGCAGGGGTACGGGTCAGGATTTCGTTCGCTCGGTCGAGGTCAAATTCCATAGTATTCACCCTGGTAAGAGCATGGCATTCGTTTAACCGCTGGAACGCTTTCTGAAACACCAGGTTCCGTGTCGCTCAGCCAGACTGCTCGAGTCGCGCACCAAGTCTTTCCAGCCCATCATGCCACCAAACGTGTGCTGCACTGGGTTGTAATAGCAGTGCGTTTCATACGAATTCCACGCCGCGCTGACTAGACTGTGGCGAAACCTGCCAGCGTGGTGGGTGACGAACCTCTACTCGTTCTACCGTTCAGGAGTTCCCATGAAAAAATTCGCGCTCGTTGGATTCGTGCTCGCCTCATTCGCCCCCGCCCTGTTCTTTCAGAGCAGCGCCGCGATGCCAAGCATCGTCGGGGTTGCCTCGAGCGATCCGCAGTTCAGCACGCTCGTGACCGCCCTAAAAGCCGCCGATCTGGTGAAGACCCTGGAAGGTAAGGGCCCGTTCACGGTTTTCGCGCCGACCAACGCCGCCTTCGCCAAGATCAAAAAGGCTGATCTGGACGCATTGTTGAAGAACAAGGCGGAGCTGACGAAGGTTTTGCTGTACCACGTCGTTTCCGGCAAGGTCATGGCCGCCGACGCCATGAAGATGAACGGCAAGACCGCCAAGACGGTCGAGGGTTCAATGCTGAACATCTCCGTCATGGGGAAGGTTCTAGAAGTCAACAACGCCAAGGTCATCAAGGCTGATGTCGAAGCCTCGAACGGCGTGATTCACGCGATTGACACGGTGCTGATGCCCAAGATGATGAAGTAAGGCTGCATCAAAACCGATCACGAAATTGAGGCGCTCTTCCAAAGAGCGCCTCTTCTCATCTCGAGCAGTCCTGGTCTATCCTTGTAGACTCCAACGTGGCGCAAGCACTCGAGACTGTGAACCCTCAGCCAGCAAACACCGCCCGTACTAGCACTATCAGCTCGAGCAGTGGTCATGGATAGAAACTGAATACGATCTGGATTCTGCCTCAGTACCCGATGCCCTCGAGCCTGACCGTGCGACGGGTATGCTCTGAAAGTCCGTGAAGCCATCTCTAATTCAACCCAGCTCCGCAGCGCCCCTTGGAGCCTCGAGCACCGAACGAGGGTTGAAGGCCTTAGCGCTGGGTCTCGGTTTGCTACTCACGGTCTTCCTGTTGCTCCCCGTGGCTGTCATCCTCTGGCGCGCCGCGAGCGCCGGATTGGGCGGGGCTTTATCTAGCCCAGCGGTGCTAGCCGCGTTGCGGGTGAGTGCCGTGACGACCGCGACGACGCTGGCGCTGGCGGTCGTCCTGGGGACGCCGATAGCTTATGGGTTAGCCCGGTACACGTTTCCGGGGAAACGCCTCCTGGATGCTTTGCTGGACTTACCAATCGTACTGCCGCCCGTAGTCGCCGGTCTGGGCTTGCTGCTGACCTTCGGGCGCAATGGACTGCTCGGGCCCGGAATTCGCCTCGCTCATTTGGAGCTGGCTTTTTCACCGGCGGCGGTCGTGATGGCGCAACTGTTCGTGGCGGGACCTTTTTTCATTCGCGCCGCCAGAGCTGGATTCGCTAGCGTGGACCGGGAGATCGTCAACGCCGCCTTGGTGGACGGTGCGACCGCGTCCCAGGCGTTCCGCCACATCACCTGGCCGCTCGCTTGGGGCGCACTGTTAGAGGGAATCGTGCTGGCGTGGACCAGAGCGCTCGGCGAGTTCGGGGCGACGATTCTGTTCGCGGGGTCGCTCGAGGGTCGCACCCGCACGATGACCCTGGCGGTCTACGGTGCGCTCGAGAGCGATCTGGATGCGGCCCTGGTGCTAGCAGGCTTGATGTCGCTGATCGCTTTCGTGGTGCTGTTCGCGTTTCGCACCCTCGGCTCGAGACGGGTTCCAAACCAGTAAGCCGCTTGGCGCTTGCCAAACTGGGCGCGGGGCTTTAACATTTGACACCATGCGCCCGTAGCTCAGCCGGATAGAGCGCAGAGCTTCTAACTCTGTGGCCACAGGTTCGAGTCCTGTCGGGCGCACCAATTGGGAAGGCTGCTCAGAGTAGCCAGAACGCGAAACCCTCGAGACACCGTGATTCGGCTTGAGGGTTTCTTATCATTGATTTTCGATAAATAGCGTGCGTGTATCAAAATGGTACTTACTTAGTCTTGTATCACATTGATGCTGCTTCAGTGACTTCTAAGCGTACTGTATTGTTTATAGTGTCGTAACCGTAATGAATATTTGTTCCATAAAGTATGTTCATACGAACGTCAGGGTTTTTTGTGGGTATAGTATATTCTAATTCAGTGATACCATTTGGAGTAACTTGTGATTGAGCGTAAATGCAAAAAGATATTCCATTAAGTAAGGCTGTTGAATCATTAGTGCTATTAAAACTATTTTTTAATAGATTATAAGTTGATTGAGAAGAAGGAATATAGGCGAAAAATCTGCGTTTTTTAAAATAAAGATCTTCTCCACGAACACCGGTGTATATTATGTACTCACAATACCCTGAAACAGATGATGAGGATATGTCATAATCAAAAACAAGAGCGGACTCGTCACCAGGTGACGCAGTACGAGTCAAAACACCTAAACCTAAAGATCTCTCTAAATAGCCAAGCGCGCCAACAGATTTCCATTGTAAACTCTGTGCTTGCACAACACTGAGCAAAATTACTGCCAAAGCAACCCAAGTTTTCATAATTTCCCCCTTAGCCTTAGTAAAAGTTTATCAAAGGAACACAAAAAGCACTTGTCAAAAATCACACAGCAGTTCTGCTAATATTGCTAAGGTCCTCGACTCGACAAGCTCTGATTGGGGAAACGTATACCAGAAGCTCTTTCTAGCAAATCGTGTCTGGACTGCCTCGAGTAATTGTTGCAGACAAGGTCCGATTGGTAGGGCCTATTTGAAGAGTGTATTTGGTTCTACAATGCGTTCTCGTTCTTGACACTCGGCTCCTCAATAGGCGCTCCCAAAGCTGGCTAATATAGGACGCGTGTTAGCAAAACCCATGCTGAGCCGCCGAAGCCTGATCCGTCACGCCGGAACCCTGACCGCCAGTGCCGTGATCGGTGCGAGCTTGGGCGGTCAGGCTCGCGCTTCTGATTCCCCGACTGCAACAACGACCACTCGAGACCCCGATTTTCGCGTCGCGCACCTGACCGACATGCACGTCATGCCGGACGGGGCACTCCTGGTGAACGCCCAAGCGGGTTTCATCCGCGCCTTGGAGCACGCGCAAGGTCAGCCGCGCCAGCCCGATCTGATCTTGCAGGGCGGCGATGCGATCATGGATGCGTTGCGCCAGGGGAAGGCGGACGTGACCGCACAATGGGCGGCGTTCAACGCGGCTCTGCAACAGCATCTGCGCACCCAGATCCGTCACGCCATCGGTAATCACGACTGCTGGACGGGTCCGGACAGCGACGGTGACGCCCTCTATGGCAAAGCGTGGGCGATGAAAGAATTGAAACTCGAGCGCCCGTATTACAGTTTCGACGCGGGCGGCTGGCATTTCATCGTGCTGGACTCGACCGATTTAACAGTGAAAGACGCGCACGGCTACACCGCCAAACTGGACGAGGCGCAATTTCGCTGGCTCGAGGCTGACCTGCGTGAGACACCAGCGTCAAAGCCCGTACTGGTGCTGTCGCACATTCCGATTCTGGCGGTTTGCGCGTATCTGGATGGCGACAATGAACTGTCTGGCAACTGGAACGTGCCCGGCGCGTGGATGCACATTGATGCCCGTCGCCTGAAGACGCTGTTCAGCGCCCACAGTAACATCAAGCTCTGCCTGAGCGGGCATGTTCACCTTCGCGATTCTGCCGTCTACAACGGCGTAACCTACGCCTGCAACGGCGCGGTCTGCGGCAACTGGTGGCGCGGCGCGTACCAGGAAACCCAGCCGGGGTACGCCCTCGTGGACCTCTGGAATGATGGTTCGTTCAGAATAGAGTACGTGCGCTACGACCCATAGAAAATCCCCTCGAGATTAAATCTCGAGGGGCTGAGTTCTACATTCAGTACCCGCGTTGCTTTTCGTAGCGCTGGGCGCTGGCCCGTTTGCGGGTCACGGCGCGGTCGGTCTTCAGCTCCTGCTCGAGTTCTTTCAGGCTGGCGAGTTCCTGCGCGATCTTCGGGCTGGCGGGTGCGGCGGACAGCATCGCCGATTGCGCCCGCATGATGCCGCCCGCGGCCTCATCGTCGCCGCGATCCAGACGGCTGATAATCTCCGACTTGGCGCGAGCCACCTCGAGCAGTGCCAGGGATTCCAGCACGCTTGGGTTGGCGTTTTGAGCGCGATAGTCCGCGTCTCGCACGGCGGTCAGCGTCAGCGTTTCGCGTTGCACCTGCCGTCCGGCTTCGTCGGCGGGCGTGTACGCCAGTCGCACCCGGAGCGCCTCCAAGGATTCCCCAGCGGGTAGGCGCAGCTTTACCAGCACCTCGAGCGTTGCGCCGTACATCAGGTTCGGCAGCATCGTGCGTCCGTTGGCGTTCCTAGGCAGGTCGTTCAACACGTCCAGCACCTCTGCGCCGCGCGAGGTTTCAAACCCGAGGCTGACTGTGCGCCCGAAGGTGTTTTTCAGGCCGCTCAGTTCCGCCGCGAAGATGCGCGGCAAACTGTTCGGATGCTCGATGAAGTGATAATTGCCGTCGCCGGACATGGCAATCGCTTGCATCATGTCCTCGTCGAAGTCGCGCCCGATGCCCAGGGCGCTGGTGCTGACACCGCGCCCAGAGAGGCCGCGCACGTCCGTGGCGATTCGGTCCGCGTTCGTTTCACCGACGTTAGCCATGCCGTCGGATAACAGGATCACGCGGTTGAGCGCTCCGGGGCGCAGGTGAGACGCGACCTGCGTCCCCCCCTCGAGCCAGCCACCGTGCAGGTTGGTGCTGCCGCCTTCTTGAATCCGGTCAACAATGCTGGATGCCCGCAAACGCCCCGCTAAGGTGCTGGGCAGCGGCACATTCACCGTGTCGTCAAACGTCACGAGGCTGACCCGATCCTCGGACTCGAGGCGGTCCATGACGTACTTCGCGGCGGCTTTGGCGTACTGAAGTTTCTCGCCGCTCATGCTGCCGCTGCGGTCCAGCACCAAAGCCAAGTTCAGCGGGACTCGAGCCGGGTTGCGTGGGGCGCTCGGGGCGTGGATTCGGACCAGCACGTGCATCGTGGTTCCGTCGCGGTGGCTGTACGGTTTTTCGGGAATCAGTTCAATCTTGGGTTGCATGGATATAACGCTCCTTCTGCACGCCGCTGGGCGGGGTGCGGTGAGATGGGTTGTGGGTGTCTCGAGCTGGTAAGTAGACTTACCCCTCGAGGGCATTCTCTAAGGCTTCGCGCAACCGGGTCTGATCGGCTGTCGTGCGCGGTTTCTGGAAGCGATCCGAGATGTTCAGTTCCAGACCCGGCGCGATCTCGACGCGACGCCAGCGCTCTGGGGCCTTCGGCGGGTCGAACAGCAGGAACTGCGGCAGCGGCGCGGGGGCGGGCATTTTTTGCGATGGGCCTGACTGCGATAAGGGCGGTTGCGGCTTCGGCACTTCGTCGCGTTTGCGAACGGAGGATAGAAACTCCAGGGCGCGCTCTTTCAGCGATTCGGGTGCGGCTGCCCTCTTCGCTCGCAAGGAGGCGCTGTCAAGCGCGGCTCGAGCCGGGGTGGTGCTGACAGAGGTGGCGTTGGCAAGTGGAGCGCTGGCAGGGCTGGCCGCGCCGAGCGGCTGAGACTCGTCCAGTGCCACGCTCGAGATTTCCGATACTTCCTCGAGTTCCGCTTTCGTTTCGCTGAACTCCTGATCGGTCAGGCTCGAGGGGTCCACAGTTTGCCCCAGCAGGAACGCTTCCAGTTCTGGGTTCTCACGCGAGGTGAAATCCTTGATCGCTTTGCTGTTCCAGCCCTGGCGTTGCAATCGCCGCAGGCACAGCACTTGCAAGAGGTGACGGTATCGGTATCGCGCTTCGCGTCCGACGCGCATTGACTCGTCCACCAAACCCAAAGAACTGTAATGGCGCAGCAACCGTACCGTGAAATCCTCGCGCTGCCGGGCGTCGCCGTACTCAGCAGGAAGCATCGTGGACAGTCGGGTGTTCACCTCGGCCACGAAATCCTCGAGATTCCAGGCGGTATCACGCCGGGTTTCTAGAGAGGATTGATCTGGAACGATCACCCCAAAACAGTAACAGTAAAAACTGATGCTGTCAACAATAGATGAAAATACTTAGCGCTCGAGCGGGAATTGAACTATGGTACCCAACGCGTCAATCGTTGGCGTAGCGCTCTTCCTTCCAGGGATCGCCCCGGTTGTGATACCCGTTACGCTCCCAGAAACCCAGGCGGTCGCTCTCCATAAACTCGAGACCGCTGACCCACTTCGGGGATTTCCACAGGTACAGGTGCGGAACCACGACCCGCATCGGGCCGCCGTGTTCCATCGGCAGCGGCTCGTCGCCGAGTTTGTGCGCAAACAAGTTATTCGGCAGGTTGAAATCTGCGACCGGTAAATTCGTGGTGTAGCCGCCGTAGCAGTGCATCATCACGAACTTCGCCTCGGGCTTCAGTTTGATTCTGGACATCAGCTCCGGCACGGCGACCCCGGTGAAGGTCACGTCCAGCTTGCTCCAGTGCGTGACACAGTGCAGGTCGTTCGTCAGGGTCGTCTGCGGCATCGCCATCAGATCGTCCCAGGAAAACTCCACTTCCTCTTCCACCAAGCCGGACACCTTGATACTGACGCTCGAAGGTTCGACTCGAGGCGTGGGCCCGTAGGTCAGCACCGGAAAGCGCTCGGTCAGGCTCTGACCGGGCGGCGTGCGAGCGGCGTTGTCACCCTCGGGTTTCTTGAAGAATTTGGAGAACATGATCGCATCGTGGCATAAAAGAACGAATGGACTGGTGCGCTGGCTAACGGTTGAACGATCCAGCCAGAACTTGTCTTTAGAAGCGCACGTTGATCCCCATAGAAATCAGGGGCAAGGTCAAAAACTGAACCGGGCCGCTCGAGGAGACGAACAGGGACATCGGGAGTAACTCCAGGCAGACCGACCAGTTCTGACCCAAGACGAACTCGAAGCCCAACAATAGATTGAACAGCGCACCGAGATTACTGCTCGAGCCGCCCGAGACGGGCGGAGCAACCGGGGAGGGTTGCGCCCCGCCGAGGGCGATCACCAACGAACCGCTCAGCCCGATGTACGCGCTCGAGCCGTACTCACCGACCGGCGTCCGCAGCAGGGCATCCAGGCCAAACCCAATGATCCCAGACGTACCGACGAAGGTGCTTCCGAAGAAGCCGCGCACTCCGAACCCCTGGTTGCTGGCCCCAAAGTCATGCCCGTACTGCACGCCGATCAGGTACGGCAAACCGAATTTCACGCCGAAGTAGGAACTCTGCGCCGAGGCGAACGAACCCAATCCCAGGCACAGTACCAGAATGCAAAGTATTTTTTTCATCACGCTCTGAGGATAGCTCACCGCTTCAATTCTCCGAGTCGCGCCGTGTTCGCAAAGCGTGTGGAACATGCTAAACTAACTGCGAACTCGAGCCAGCGCTCGAGTCAAACCCTTATGAGAGACCTCCTCAAACGCCTGACGACTACGATCACCCTCGCCACGACGCTCACCCGTGTGACGACGACGCGAACCCCTCGCGGGGTCTGATTATTGTCGAGTTAAAACTTGGACTGCACTATCGCTCAGGTGTCATTGGCACCGTGATAGACGCTAGGCTGTCAATCCAGGGTTTTAACGTAAAGAGCGTGCGGTCCGTCATTCGGTCTCGAGGTTGCAAACCCTTTGAGATTTCGCTTCAAACCCAGCCTGATTCGCGGCTCCCTAAAAAAGCGAATCGCCAGGAGTTCACCATGCAGGTTTCTCTCCCAGACGGCAAAATTCTCGAGTTACCCGGTGGCGCGACCGCCCTGGATGCCGCTAAAATGATTGGTCCGAAGCTCGCTGAGCAGGCTCTCGGGGCGCGTGTGGACGGCAAACTAACCGATATTTTCACACCGCTCCCGGACGGTGCGAAGCTCGAGATCTTGACGAGTCGCAAACCCGCTGAGGCGATTGATCTGGCACGGCACACGCTGGCGCACATCATGGCCCAAGCGATTTTGGAGCTGTATCAAGAAAAGGGTTACAGCAGGGACCGCATCAAGATGGGCATCGGACCCGTGATTGAGAACGGCTTCTACTACGACTTCGACCTGCCCGAACCGCTGAAATTCGAGGAACTCGAGACGCTGGAAAGTAAAATGCGCGAGATCATCAAACGCGACCTGCCGCTAACGCGATTTGAGGTCAGCCGCGAGGCCGCGCTAAAGACCTTCGAGGGACGGGATCGCTACAAGACCGAACTGATCGAAGGGCTGCCCGCCGGGGAGATTATCAGCTTCTACCGCCAAGGCACAGAAGCCGATTTCACTGACCTGTGCCGTGGCCCACACGTGCCGCGCACCAGTTTGATCCCACAGCATTTCAAATTGACCGCCACGAGCGGCGCGTACTGGCGTGGCTCGGAGAAGAACCCGATGCTGCAACGGATTTACGGTGTGGCTTTTTCCACTGCCGAGGAACTGGAAAAATACCTCTGGCAGCAAGAGGAAGCCAAAAAGCGCGATCACCGAAAATTGGGCAAGGAGCTGGACCTGTTCACCTTCTCCGACGACGTGGGGCAGGGCTTACCGCTGTGGCTCCCGAAGGGCGCGTTCATCCGTAAGCGGCTCGAGGATTACATGTACGAAAAGGAACAGGAGGGCGGCTACGACTATGTGATCTCGCCGCACATCACCAAGGAAGCGCTCTACCTGCGCTCCGGCCACCTGCCGTACTACGCTGACGGGATGTACGCTCCGATTGAGATCGAGGGCGAGAACTACTACCTGAAACCGATGAACTGCCCACATCACCACATGATCTTCGCCTCTCGCCCAAAGTCCTACCGCGACCTGCCGGTGCGCTTTGCAGAGGCGGGCACGGTCTACCGCTTTGAACTCTCCGGGGCGCTCTCCGGGTTGGCACGGGTGCGCGGCTTCACCCAGAACGACGCGCACATTTACTGCGCCAAATCACAGGTCAAAGAGGAGTTCATCAAGGTCATCCAGCTCTTTGACGAGGTCTACCAGGACTTCGGCATCTCGGAGTACTGGTTCCGCCTGTCCCTACCAGATTTTGAAAACAACCCCGAGAAATTTGGCGAACCCGGTCCGCAATGGAACGAATCGATCGCCGCGATCCGGGCTGCCCTCCATGAAACCGGGGCGCAGTACGTCGAAGGCATTGGCGAGGCGACCTTCTACGGCCCGAAGCTGGACGTGCAACTGCGCACCGTACTCGGCAAGGAAGAAAGTATTGCCACGAACCAGTTGGACTTCATCGTGCCGGGACGGTTTGACCTGGAGTTCACCAACGAGCGCGGCGAGAAGGAAACCCCGGTTGTGATTCACCGCGCGATCATGGGGAGTTTTGATCGCTTCTTCGCGTTTTACTTAGAACACACCGCCGGAAACTTCCCGGTTTGGCTCGCGCCGGAACAGGCGCGAATCGTGCCCATTTCAGACCGCCACACTGAGTACGCTCGCAGTCTCGAGAAAGAGATGAAAGCCAAGCGGTTGCGCGTTTCAGTGGACACCAGTTCCGAGCGGATGCAATCCAAGATTCGGGACGCGGAGCTGCAAAAGATTCCGTACATCCTGGTCGTTGGAGACAAAGAAGCCGCTGAGAACGCGGTCTCTGTCCGCGAACACGGCAAGGGTGATCGCGGCAAGGTTGCGGCCGATCAGGTCATGGCAGAAATTGGCGCTCGAGCGGCAGCGCGGAACTGAGATTCTCGGGAGGCGTGAAACCTTCACGCCTCCCGAGATTACAGCTTTAGTTTGTCGTATTCGGCCTGAGTCCCAAGCCAGCTTTGCGATTGGGGACTGGCAAACGTGGCATCCCAGCGCTTTTCGGCCTTGAGTTCTGCCAGCCATAATTCCGCGAACGCATTCTGTTGCTTCTCAGGCAACTTTTGCGCCTCTGTAAAAGCACGCTCGAGCAGTTCCATGCAGAAGCTCTAGCAAGTCCGCAAGTAAGACTTTACTCAGCGCTTTAGTGGTGGTCAGCACGGGTTGGGTGTACGCAGCAATGACCCTTTTGATGGCGCGTCGGCAGGCGAGAACATCATGAGACACGATTCCAAACAGGCTCTAGGAAGGCGCATGTACTCCTCGAGCTTTTTGTCTTGATCGGTGTCTGCCGTGGAGTCGGAGAGAACTTCGACGAGCAAACACGGATTATCGAGAAAATAACGGTTCGTCCCTGGATTGCAGCTCACCACCACATCCGGGTATCGGTATCGCTGCTCTTGAACACGTACCTTGATTGTTTCCATGACGATCTCGCAACGTTGGTGTGGGTGGCTGTCCTCCAAGGCTCGAGTGATGTTGCGAGCGATAGCGTAATGCTGCCGCGACTCACCCGCCATTGCCAACACACGCCCGTCCACGAACTCGTGTCGCGTCTCTGAACGCCGCTCGAACTCGAGGAATTCTTCTAGCGTCATCGGTTTAGAGGCTGCGAGCATGTCCTGAGTTTAGCACCGTCTCTCGAGCCTCAAAATCGTCTCAAAACTTCATGCCGTACGCTCTCCCACCTGCGCCGTATGCTTTGTCAGGTTCCGCCTCGAGCAATTTCTGAAACCCTACCCGCTCGTAAAACGCGATCGCTCTGGCGTTGCGCGCTCCCACGCCAAGGTGAACGCCTGCGATCTTCAATTCGCGCAGCTTGTCTAGAAAGGTTTGCATCATGGCGCGCCCTCGCCCCTCGCCTTGACCGACTGGCAGCAGGTCAATGTGCAAATGCGCTGGGTACTCTGGGAAATCTATGCCAGATTCCATACCCGCGTGAATCAGGCGGATCATCGCGGCGTCCCTCGAGCGGTCAGCGGCGTCTGGCAGTGGGTAGCGCTGTCTTAAGGGGGGAAACCACTCGAGTTCGCAACGTTCTCGGAAGATCACGGAATCGCGCGCGCCCAACACGTAACCGCACGGTGCGCCGTCCCGCGTCAGGATGAAGCACAGTTCCGGCTCCAAGACCGCGTAAGGCGCGGCGTAGAAGTGCCCTAGTAGGTCAGGGTCGCGGTACTGACCGGTCGCATCCTGACCGCTGTCGCCCGTTTCCAGGCAAATGCGGTACAACAGGGTCAGATCGCTCGAGTGATAGGGCCGGATGTTGAATTGGCTCATACGACCGTCCGAGCTGGAAAGACCCGCGAGGGTTGCAGGAATTCGTCCTGCACCGCGATCAGTTGCACCTCTCGAGTCCCGAGTTCCTGCGTCACCTCGAGCAACCGGTACAGAGCACTAACGGCGTTTTCTAAGGCGGTCTGGACGCGGCCCGTTTTCAAGTAATGCCCGAGGAACAGCGCGGCAATCGCGTCACCGGTGCCGTTCCGGGGTGGCTCGAGCGGGATCAGCGGTGTGCTGACCAGGTACGCGGCGTCCGGCGTGACGGCCAGCGTCTCAATCGTGTCGGCGGGCGCATCGTCGCGCAGCAAACTCGTGACCAACACGAGGCGCGGACCCGAGGCGCGCATCTGACCCTGTAAGACTCGAGCGGCTCGCAGGGCGTCTGACAAGGTTTTGATGGTCTGTCCAGTCAGCAACTCCAATTCAAACTGGTTTGGGGTCAGGATGTCCGCCGCTGGCACGGCGAGGCGCTGCATCACCTCTGGGATTTCTGGGCGCACGAACACGCCGCGCCCGACATCGCCCATGACCGGATCGCAGCAGTGCAGGGCACTCGAATTCAACTCTCTGACGCGAGTCACCGCGTCCAGCACTGCCTCTATCGTCCCAGCGCTGCCCATGTACCCGCTCAGCACCGCCGTAAACTCTGACAGCGCCCCGCGTTCCGCGATGCCGCGCACGAGATCGGTGATGCTTGAAGGATCGAAGACGCTGCCCGTCCACGCGCCGTAGCCGGTGTGATTGCTGAATTGGACCGTGTGAATCGCGGCCACCTCGAAGCCGAGGCGCTGCAATGGGAAGACGGCTGCCGCATTTCCGACGTGACCGAACGCGACCCAGGATTGGATGGAGAGAATTTGCGTGGGTTTGACCATGCCGGAAATCTACCGCAGCGGACAGGCTCGAGGCAAAGGGCGTGAGCGGTTGTCAGACCTCGAGATAGTTGACAGCGTGTTTCTCCACTCGGGCCAAAGCATGTTCGATTTTTCCTGCAAGGCTCACCTGTCCTCGAGCCGCACGGCTTTCGTAGCGGCGAACTGCTGTTCGCCCGGCCACCAACGTTCATGCTCGAGCCATCCTAAACAACGGTTCTCGAGGAAGATCAAGGTCAAGGGTAACTCGCGTCACGCCTTGCGTGCATGGGCACGACGCTCGCCTCCCTCACCCGCGCCTTCGCGCGGCCTCTCCCGTCGTGCCGAAGGCACGCAATTGATATTGCCGAAGGCACGCACTTGATATTGCCGAAGGCACGCACTTGATATTGCCGAAGGCACGCACTTGATACTGGGAAAGGCGAAAGAACTTTAAGCTCGAGCGGGTTTCTGGCCTCGGGATACGGGCGGCAGCACACAGCGGCGGGCCGTCGGCTCCTGTATTCTGACCCCGTGTGGATTCGACCGCTGGTGTTGGGCGTGGTGGCGCTGTTGGACCTCGCAGTGATTGGGTTGCTGGGCGTACAGGCCGCCTCGAAGCAGGAGTTGAGTCTGAGCGTGATCGTGCCGACGCTTGTGTTCAACCTGTTCGGTGCGTTCATCTTCAACGTCGCCCGGCGCGATGAATAGCCTGCCATGAGGAATGCGTTCCGTGCGTACTCGAGCGCCGCGTACACCGTCCCGCTCCCGGAGGGTCACAAGTTTCCGATGTACAAGTACGCCGGGGTGCGCGACACCTTAGCGGCTGAAGGTTTGAGCATCCTCGAGCCGCCCCGTCCGAGTTGGGAGGCGGTCGAGCGCGTGCATGAGGCGGATTACTTGCGGAGGCTACGCTTCGGGACATTGGAGGCGAAAGAATTGCGGCTGCTCGGGTTTCCGTGGAGTCCGGGTCTGGTGGAGCGCGCCTTGCGAGCGGCCGGGGGAACCCTGGCGGCAACGTACGACGCGCTGGAAACAGGGCTGGGGATCAACCTGGCGGGGGGTACGCATCACGCGTATCCCGATCACGGCGAGGGCTTTTGTACGTTGAACGATGTCGCCATCGCCATCAAGGAGCTTCAATCCAGCACGACCCTCGAGCGGATTTTTGTATTGGACTTGGACGTGCATCAGGGGAACGGAACCGCGTATATGTTCCGGGACGACCCGAGGGTGTTCACGCTGTCGGTTCACGGTGAGCGCAATTACCCGTTTCACAAAGAAACCTCGAGCCTGGACATTGGCTTGCCGGATGGCGTGACCGACGACGAGTATCTGAATCTCCTCGAGTCACGGGTCTTCCCGGCGCTCGAGACGTTCCAGCCGCAACTGGTCTACTATCTGGCGGGGGTGGATGTCTTAGCTCGAGATCAATTTGGGCGGTTCGGGTTGACGCTGGACGGCGCGATGGAACGCGACTGGCGCGTGTTTCAGTACTGCAAATCAGCCGGGGTTCCGGTGGTCAGTTTGATGTCGGGTGGCTACAACAAGGAGAGGGCTGTAACGGTTGAAGGTCACGTCAACACCGTGCGAGTCGCGCTCGAGACGTTTTGGGACGTTTGAAGCGACGGGCTGGGTTGACGGTTTATCCCACCGGGTTTGCCGCCGGTTTCCGGTAGTCCTCGAGCAGGCGTTCCAGCGCGTCTGGATCGAGCGGTTTGACGATGTGATCGTCGAAACCAGCCTCGTGCGCCTGACGGATATCCTCGGCTTGACCGTAGCCCGTCAGGGCGATCAGCACCGTCTTGGCGAATTTTGGTTGAGCGCGTAAGGCTCGAGCCACCTCGTAACCGTTCATGCCGGGCATGTTGATATCCAGCAGGATCAGTTCCGGCCTGAATTCATCCGCCAAGGCCAGAGCTTCGGAACCGTCGGCGGCGGTCACGACCTCGTGTCCCATGAATTTCAGCAATCGCCCGACGGCTTTTCGGGCGGATTCGTAATCGTCCACGAGCAGAATCCGCCAAGCGTGGTCTGCCGCCGCATCTTGTCCGTCCGTGCGGTCACGCGCTGGTTCTCCTTTCAGCGGTGACGATTGCGCCTCGGTCGGTTGCGAATCCAGCGCCTGCTGGAGCGGCAACCGAACCGTGAACAGACTGCCCTCGCCGAGTCCGGCGCTGTCGGCTTTGACACTGCCGCCGTGGTTCTCCACGATGTACTTCACCAAGTACAAGCCGATGCCCAGACCGTCCTGCGGTCGGTCGCCGGGGGTCACGACCTGCGAGAACAGGTCGAACACGCTGTGTAGCTCATCGGACGAAATCCCAATGCCGCTGTCTCGGATGCGAATCTCTACCTCGTGCTGGTGGCGCTCCGCCGCCAGCACGATGCGACTGCCGGGCGAACTGTACTTGATGGCGTTGCTCAGCAAATTGGTGAAAACCTGCTGGAGTCGTAAGGCATCGCCGCTTACCACCCCGAGCGTCGCCGGTAGCTCTAAAGTCAGGTCATTGCTGTTCTCAGAAAACCTCGAGCCGAGCTGGTTGACGGCGCTCTTCAGCACCTGACTGAGTTCCGTCGGCGCGAATGACAGGCGAATCTTGCCCTGAGAGATGCGGCCCACATCCAAGAGATCGTCTATCAGCCGCCGAATCGTCTCGAGCGGTTGCTGGGCCATTTCGCGCACGGCTTGCAGCTCAGTCATCACGTTCAGGCGTCCCATGACTTCAATGCTCGAGCGTAAGGCGTTCAGGGGGTTGCGCAGTTCGTGTGACAGGGTGGCCAGGAATTCGTCCTTGCGACGGTCGCTTTCCTGTAAGCTGCGATCCGCAATTTTGCGTTCGGTGATGTCCACAGAGACCGCCAGCGCGTACCGCTGCTGTTTCATCCCATCAACAATCGGTGAGACGCTGTGGCTGACCCAAACGACCGCCCCGTCGGGTTGGGCGTGCGGCTTTTCGACGGTGAACGGGGTTCCGTCGCGCACCATCTGCTGAAACGAGGACTGACCGGGTTCAGGGTTCTCGGCGTCCACAATCTGAGGCAGGGTTTTGGTTCGTAGCCCCTCGAGGGTGTTGCCGGTGATCTCACAGAAGCGGTCATTGAAGAACACGAAGTTGCCATCCAAGTCGCTCTGCGCGATTCCGGCGGTCGCCTGATTGACGATGGCTTTGAAGCGCTCCTCGGATTCGTGCAGGGCGGCGGTCGTGCGTTTCATCTCGGTGATGTCCACGAAGGACAGCACCACGCCATCAACCTGACCGTCACTGGTTTGGTACGGCGAGAGCCGCGCCAGGTACAGGGTACCGCTCAGCGCATCGTTGACCTCAAAGGCCCGCGATTGCAACGACGATAAGACTTGTGCCGCGTCCTGCGTCAGGCGGTCGTACTCCAATTTATGTGTGACGTGTTGAAACGGTCGTCCGAGATCGGACGGGATCAGGTTAAAAATATCCAGCGTGCGCGGCGTGTAGCGCTTAATGGACAGCGAACGATCCAAAAAGATCATCCCAATGTCGGTCGCGGACATCAGGTTTTGCAAGTCGGTGTTGATCCGGCTGACCTCGTCCACTTTTTCCCTCAACTCGTGGTTGACGGTGGTCAGTTCCTCGTTCAGCGACTGCAATTCCTCTTTGCTGGTCTCGAATTCCTCTGAGGCCGACCGCAACTCCTCGTTGATCGCCTGAAGTTCCTCGTTGGAGGCTTTTAGTTCTTCCGTCGAAGTTTCGTACTGTTCGACCGTCGTCTGAAGGCGGTCGCGGCTGGTCTGCGCCTCCTCCTCGAGTCGCTGCACCATACTCTCTATGGCTCGGTCGCCGCGCAGCACCTCGGAGACGGATTGCGGTGGCTCAGGTGTCGCACTGGGTGGCTGCTCCTCGAAGGTGACCAGCAGCAGCCCGCTGTATTCCTCCTTGGCGGGACGCACGGTCAGCTTGACGAAACGCTCCGCGCCGTCCAAGTCCACACTGACGCGTTGCGCCTCGGCGGGCCGTCCGTCCTTGGCGACCGCGAGTACGGCGGCCCGCAAATCCAGAATTAAACCTGGCAGCGCCACTTTTAACAGGTTGCGGCTCGGTTCGCCGACCGTGAACCGCAGGAAACGCACGGCGTTCTGGCTGGCGTGCAAGATGTCGTAATGCTCGTCTATCAAGACCGAGGGTGGAGCCAGTTGCTCGAGAAGCTGAAAATGCAGGTCGCCGAACGGCATGTGCCGGTTGGCTTCCGTGACCGCCGCCTCGAGCGGCGCTGGTAACCACTGACCTAACTCCCAGGGGCTGACTTGCTCACCCGTCCAATTCTCGAGCGGCCAGGAGCCGCGTTGCTTGGAGCTTGGGGTGGCCCAGGTGGCAATCGAAAAGCCGGACGCGGGCATACTTGGCGGGCCGCTGTAACCAGGGCGCAAAACGATGCTGCGCGTCCGAAACAATCGCTCCTTCTTGTTCAGGGTCGTGAACAGCGCGGAGCTGCCCTCCGCCGACTCGCTCGAGCCGAGGAAGAGGTAGCCGCCGCTGCGAAGCGCGAAATGGAAGATTTCCATGACCCGCTCCTGCGTGGAACGGTTCAAATAGATCAACAAGTTCCGGCAGGTCAACAGGTCTAATTTTGAGAACGGCGGGTCGCGCAATAGATTATGCGGCGCGAACAGGACCAACTCACGCAATTCTTTCTTGACGCGGTACATGTTGGCGTCCTTGGTGAAGAAGCGGTGCAGACGTTCCGGGTTGACATCCACAGCGATGGTTTCGTTGTACCGCCCCTCCCTGGCGACTCGAATCGCTTGATCGTTGATGTCACTGGCGAAAATCTGAATTTTTGGCGGGTCGGGCAGCGTGTCCGCGTGTTCCAAAAGTAGCATCCCGAGCGAGTACGCCTCCTCACCGGAGGCGCAACCGGCCACCCAGACGCGCACCGCATCATCACCGGTTTTGCCCACGAACAGCTTTGGGATGACCTCGGTTTCCAGCGCACCGAAGGCATCCGGGTCGCGGAAGAAATTCGTCACCGTGATGAGCAGGTCGCGCAGTAAGGCATTCACCTCGTCCGGTTGGGATCGCAACAGCTCGAGGTACGCGCCCAGCTCGCCCAGTTCGTGAACCTGCAAGCGCCGCGCAATCCGGCGTCTCAGCGTCGGTAACTTGTAGTACCCGAAATCGTGTCCGGTCTGAGATTTCACGAGCGCCAAGACATCGCGCAGCGAATCGCCGCCGACCGCTGCTTCACCCTCCGGTTCAGCCTCGAGCGGTTCTGAGTCTGGTGTACTGGCCATCAGCGCCTCCAGGTCGGGTTTGGAGGACTGCACGAACCGCTGCAAGCGCTCTGGAATCTCGGCGACCGGTAGCACCAAGTCAATCAAGCCCGTGGTTAACGCACTGCGCGGCATACTGTCAAACTCGGCTTCCTCCGGGTCCTGAACCACGGTCAGCCCGCCCCTCTCCTTGACGCGCTGCAAACCGAGCGAGCCATCCGAACCCGAGCCGGATAGGATGACCGCGACGGCGTTCTTGCCGTAAGCCTCAGCGAGCGTCCGAAAGAACAGGTCTATTGGCACGCGCTGCCCACGGGCTTGCTCGGGGTCCTTGAGCTTCAAGGTTCCGTCGTCCATCACTAGGTGCTGCGCGGGCGGAATCACGTACACGTGATTGGGTTCCACGGTCACGCTCTCACGGACTTGCACGACTTTTAACCCCGTGGCGTTCTGCAAGATCTCTGCCAAGTGACTCTCGTGTTCCCGCGACAAATGCATCACGACCACGTAGGCCATGCCAGATTCTTTGGACACGTGCTGGAAGAAGCGCTTCGTGGCCGTCACACCGCCCGCCGAAGCTCCAATCCCGACCAAGACAAAGCCGTGCTTCTCGCCGCCTCGAGTCTCGCCGGAGCTAGCCACGGTCATGAGGCTTCGATCGTATGAGCATCGCCTACCACGAACACCCGATGACCTGTCGGTGCTAGTGAGGCGCACATACAGAGAGTATATGCACAGGAAAGGCCCTATCCCTGATGCCAAGCTGAGCCTTTAGGAATCTGGGCGCTCAAAGCAAAACGTCGAAAGCCTCGAGCGGTCACCAATCTTTGCGGTACAGCTCGAGGGAATAGAAATTCAGCTATCAAAGTGCAGGTGGTATTCAGCGCTTTCGGGACCGCGAAAACCAGCTTGGTCTCCCATTCGCCCATCACCTCAGGTATGGCTCGAGCGGTTTAAACGTTCTGGTGATCGCGGTAAAAGCCATGACCACCGCTCAGTCGCTGTTACCCGCCCAACCGTGTGAAACGGTTTTGAGCCACACCATAGAATTCCATAGCGTTCACCCTCGAGCCTCGGTGATGATCTGAAGTCCTGTCACGCCCACGAAATCTTTTTTGTTGTGAGTCACCACCGGCACGCCGTACTCAATGGCCACCGCTGCAATCCAAGCGTCTGCCGGGTCAATCGGTCGTCCGTTTTGCCGCGCCAAGTTCTTGGCTGTCGCCCATGACTGAGCGAGGCTGCGGCTGTACGGGATCAACGTGAACTGGGCTACGTAAGCCTCGAGCTGCGCGATTCGGTTGGCTCCCCAGTTGGTTTTGAGGACACCGTAATCGAGTTCAGCGATTGTCTGAAAAGCGACGAACGGTGTCTTACCAATGAGGTGTGGCAGGTACTTGTTGGCTTCTGGAGTTCGTTTGAAAAGGTAACTGATAATGTTCGTGTCCAAGACCAGAGCCGTCATTGTCACTTCGCCTGTCCTGGTTCGATCTCACGCATGATTTCAAAGAATTCCTGTTCTCGCTGGTTCTGCCGGGCTTGAAGCTTTTTCTGTTCTGCTACCATATCAAAGTCTGCCCGATGACTCGCCTCGAGTTCTTCGACCGTCCAATCATCCGGCCCGAGCAGCGCTGCGGCTGAGAGTCGTGGTGGTTTCGCGGTTTTCAGCAGCGCCGCCAGTTTCGCGCTCGAGTCGGGCTGGGTCGTATCGGCAATCTCGAACAAATCAGCCACCTCCGGGCGTTGACCGGTTAATGATTCGATCCCTGCCGCGATCACGCCCAACGTCTCAAAACTGATTGCCTTGGCTTTGCCGCGCACGATCGGGTAAATCGTGTTTGGGGATAGCCCCGTCGCTTTCATCAGCGCGTGAGGGGTGACACGTTGACGCTCTAAGAAACGCGCCAGCTTCCATTGGACGGGGAGGGGATGCGTCGTCGGCATGGACATAGCTTATCAAAAGATTGCTATTTATCCAAGCGCCCCTATGATAAACAAGATTTGTTCGCGCTCGAGGTCAGTGGTTTTCAATTCCAGTTTTTCTGCGGAACCTGACCTGGCAGAATGTCAAAAAACGGATCGCACAACAAAACGAACAGGACGCAGCTTCCAGCTCTGCGTCCCCTCTTTGGTAGGCTCGAGCGGATTTGAACCGCTGACCCCTACAGTGTCAATGTAGTGCTCTACCCCTGAGCTACGAGCCTGCAATGGTGCTGACGATTCGTGGAGGCGTCGGGCGGATTCGAACCGCCGAGTGAGGGTTTTGCAGACCCTTGCCTTACCACTTGGCTACGACGCCGTTCGCCAGTTTCTCGAGCGGGTGACTCGAGCGGTGCGAAGTGTAACACGGGTCTTTTTGACTGTCAAACGGGTAGAATTTACGGGTGGACGAGGGTTTTGAATACGAATCGCACCTGGAAAACCTGAACGGTGTGGAACTCTATTACGAAGTCGCCGGTCCGAGCGACGCGACGCAAACGCTGGTGTACCTGCACGGCTTGGGATACAACTCGTACAGCTTCCGCGAGGTCGCGGGTGAGGCGTTAGCCGCGTACCGCGTCGTGTACCTGGACCAGCGCGGCTGCGGGCGCTCGGAACAGTTGGAGGCAGACCCAGAGAAATTCACCGTGGATGCCCTGGTAGATGATCTCGAGGCATTGCGGGCGCACTTGAACCTCCGCAGCTTCACGCCGGTCGGTCACGCCTTCGGCGCGGTGATCGCCTTGGAGTACGCCCGGCGCTTTCCCAGAAACGTCAATGCCGTCGTCGCGGTCAGCCCGTGGGTGCATTTCCCGGAACTCTCGCAGCAACTCGTGGACAGTGCGATGCGCCTAACCGAGCGCGTCGTGGATGTACTTGAGGATTCCGAGGCTCGAGCGGAACAGGCCTTTTCCATGCGCGAGGATCTGCTCTCCGCACTGTACTTCCCGAACCCGCAGTCGCGGCTGCACCTGGAATTCGTGGACACCGAATCCGGGCTGTTCGGCAGCGGCGCGGCCCAGGAAACCTTTGTTTTCAACCGACTGTGGGACTTGGAATACCCGCTGTACTTCCCGGAAATTCAGACGCCCGTCATCTGCATCGCCGGTGAGCGCGACGTGACCGTGTATCCCGGTCAGAGTGACTGGCTGGTAGATCTTCTCGGCGCTGAGCTGGAAGTCATGGACACCGGGCATTACCCGTGGCTCGAGGATACGCTTGGGTTCGCGGCTGCGCTGGAACGGTTGCTGCCGTAAGTCGCGGGAACCGCCGCCGAGGACTGCAACGATTTTAGCCCTTGAGAGCGTAAAGCTCGAGATTCACGGTAGCTGGGCGACAGGCGCGACTCGAGTCGAGCTTCTTTTTTGGAGTCAATTTGCAACTCGGGCTACAACGCATTGACCAGGATTAGGCTTTGCTGTGAGGATGGATACCCGCAAGAAGTACGTTGGTCAGAGCGTGACCGTCAGTTACGACCGCGCTCTCTGCACCCACGCCGCCGAGTGCGTGCGCGGCTTGCCAACCGTGTTTGACACCGCCGCTCGCCCTTGGATTCAACCCGATCGCGCCGACCGGGACGCGGTGATGGCGGTCGTCGGTCGCTGTCCGAGCGGGGCACTACGAATAGAAACCAGAATTTCTGAAGCTGTGGTTGAGACCGTAGACTGACCGCATGGTCGTTGGACTCGATTTTGGCATCACCAACCTTGACGCCGCGCTCCTCAAAGATGGGCGTTTGAAGCGCGGCGTGCGACTGGACTCTCCCGGCGCGAGTTTGGAGAGTCTAGCTTCAGCCCTTCGCCACTTGGAGCTGGGATTTGACGCGCTGAGCGCGATTGGAACCACGGGCGGCAAGCACCGTGAGCTGCCCTCGCAATTAAAAGGAGTGCCAATCGTCAAGGTCAGCGAAGCCGATGCTGTGGGACGCGGCGGGTTGTGGCTCTCAGGTCAGGAGTCGGCGCTCGTGGTGAGCGCGGGCACGGGCACGGCCATAATCGCGGCTCGAGGGAGGGTCTGCACTCACGTCACCGGCAGCGCCGTGGGCGGTGGGACGCTGCTGGGCCTGTCCCGGTTTCTGCTCGGAACCGCCGACCCTTTCGAGGTCGCGGAACTCGCGGCGGCGGGCGATCCGTCGCGTGTAGACGGAACCTTACAGGATGTCATCGGGGGCGGTATTGGGCATCTTCCGGCGGATGCCACGGCGGTCAACCTGGGGCGGCTGGCGGCGCTCACCGAGTTACCGGCCCGCGAGGACGTGGCGGCGGGATTGGTGACGCTCGTGTCCCAAGTCATCAGTGTGATCGCGTTGAACGCCGCCAAAGCCAACAGTCTCGAGCGAATTGTTTTTGTCGGGCATTTGATGGACCTGGAACCCGTCTGCGCGGCGGTGCGGCGCGTCTGGGGCTTTTACGGTGTGGAACAGCCGCCCGTGATCCCAGAGAGCCGAGGTTTCGCGACGGCGCTCGGGGCGGGCTTGGTGGCGCTCGAGACAAGTCAACCTGAGACAACGTAGCGCTGAAACGAAAGAACCCCGCGCTGGGCGGGGTTTCTCTGGCTCGGCAGGTAGGGATCGAACCTACGACCATCCGATTAACAGTCGGACGCTCTACCGCTGAGCTACTGCCGAACACGGTACAGCGGCGAGAAAGATATCACCCCTCCGAAAAGATTGCAACCGCGACTGCACAGCGTTTCCCTACCACCCGCTCGAGCGTCCCCGTGGCGGTGCGGCGTGACCCGAGTGACCCGGTACGGTTCAGCCTCTTCGAGTCCCGATTGGTCCATGTGCGCACCGACGACTCGCGGCTCGAAGGTGACCCCTCACAGCGGGAAGCGGAACGTTAAGCGCGTTCCCGCGCCCGCGCGGGAACTCACGCTCATCTCGCCGCCCGCCAGCGCCACGCGCTCACGCATTCCCGCCACGCCGAGGTGCCCGGCCGGGAGCAAGTTCTCGTCAGGGTCGCTCTCGAAGCCCGCGCCGTCGTCAATCACGCTGACCTCCAAGAGCTGCGGCTCGAAGCTGACGCGCACGGCGGCGCTGTGCGCCCCGGCGTGCTTGTCCACATTGGTCAGCGCCTCCTGCACGACGCGGTAGAGCGTCAGTTCCAGGTCGGCCGCCAAGCGTCGGTCCTCGCCGCTGACCTCGAGCCGGGCCGGGGTGCGCGCCTGACTGCACAGCCATTCCAGCGCGGGCAGCAGGCCCAGGTCGTCCAAGGCGCTCGGGCGCAGGTTGCGGCTGAAGCGGCGCACCGAGTCAATCGCGCTGTCCACATCGGTGCGAATGTCGCGCACGCGCTCCTGGGCCGACTCGAGCGGCATGGTTTGCAGTGCGCTCTCCAAACGATCCAAGCGGCGCGCAATCGCCACCAGGGTCTGCGCGGTGTCGTCGTGCAACTCGCGGGCGATCCGGCGGCGCTCCTCCTCCTGGGCTTGGGTGAACAGGCTTAAAAAGCCGCGCAGCTCGGTGGCTCTGGCCTGCGCCTGACCGCGCTGAGCGATTTCGTCGGCCAGTTTCTGCTGCTCGGAAAGGTCGCGGGCGATTGCCAGGCCGCCGGTGATCTTCTGATCGCGGAACAGCGCATTCAGTTTGACCTCGAGATACGCGCTGCTGCCGTCGGAGCGTCGCACGCGACCCTCGAAGGTACTCGCGCCGATGCCATCGGTCGCCATCTCGCGCCAGGCCCGTTGCGCCTCCAGAGCCGCGTCCCCGATCAAGAGGTCGCTGTAGGTCGTGCCGATCAACTCTTCTGGCGCGTACCCCAGCACCTCGAGAACAGCCGGGTTGGCGTAATTGATAACGCCCTCCAAGTCGGTCGCCACAATCAAGTCGTGCGCGGCCTCCGCCAAGAGACGGTAGCGCAACTCCTGCGCCTGAATCCCCTCGAACAGCCGAGCGTTCTGAATTGCTAGTGCCGCCTGGGCCGCAATCGCGGCGCACAGGCGTTCCTCCCTGGCGGTGATCTGCGAACTGCGCGTGCTGTCGGCGTACAGCACGCCGAGGACCTCGCCCTGGGCGACGACCGGCGCGATGATGAACGAGTGCGCCCCAAGTAAGGTTGGACCTTCGCTCTCCAAACTCTCGTCCTGCGCCTCGTTGATGACAATCGGTTCCTGGGCCGTGACCAGCCGTGCGAAGGCGTCCTCGGCGATCACGAACGGGCGCATGAAACCCTCTAGCCCGTCCTCGAACCCTTGCGCGTACAGGCGGCCCAGTTCGGCGCGTTCCTGGGCGTAATCTATCGTGTCGAAAAACCCAATAAAACAGCGCTCCAAGTCCAGTGCGTCCACGACCTCCAAGGACACGCGTTCCAGCACCTCCTCGAGCGACAGCGTGCTGCCGGTCAGTCGTGCGATCTCTAGCAGCGTCAACTCGTCGGCAAACGCCCTGGCGTTCCCAAGGGCCACGCCCGCCTGGGCCGCGAAGGTCGTTAGCACGCCCAGCTCCTCGTCGTTGAAACTCCTGGCCTCGTTGAAGTACAGCGCGATCCCGCCGAACGATTCGCCGCGCGCGAACAGCGGTGTGGCGACCAGGCTGTTACCGTCCACGACCCTGGTAACCGGCTTCTGTTCGGTGATCGCCTCCATCAATACCTCGGCGTCCGCGCCGCGCCCGAGGGCGTCCAGATCTTCGATCCCTAGACTGGCTCGAGGCTCCAGCGCGTTGCGAATCCGCTCGAAGACCGCGCAACCCGCCGCGCCCAGGAGCCGGTTGGCTTGCTCCAGAATGGTTTGCAGCGTGTCGCTGACGTTCAAGCTGCTCGAGAGGGTCAGCACCACTTCTCTCAGCGCTTCGGCGCTCTCGCGCTTTTGACTCTCCTGCGCGTAAAGCTGCGCGTTTTCAATTGCCAGACTGGCGACTTCGGCCATGGATTGCGCCAGCGACACGGTGCGCTCGGAGATTTCCAGTCCGGCCCGGGTGCTGTCCACGTACAGCACGCCGAGCGGCTTTCCACGGGCGGATAAGGGAACCATCAGGAACGCCTCGGCTCCCAGCTCTCTGGGTCCAGACGCGAAACTGCGGCTCGAGGCTTTGACCTCGTTCAGCACGATCGGTTGCCCGCGCACCACGAGCCGCTCGAAGCTCTCCGGCGAGATCACCAGCTTGTCCTCGCCATCCATTGCACCGAGATTATGGGTGTAGAAATCCTTGGCCACGGCGGTTGTTTCCATGACATCCGAGTACAACCCGAGCATGCCGCGCTCCAACCCCAGCGTCTTCACCGCGAACTCCAAGGTCCGTTGCAACACGGCTTCCAGGGACAGCGTTTCCCCGATCGCCCGCGAAAATTCCGCCAGGGCTTTCGATTCACGCTCGAAACGAAGGCGCTCCGCGTTCAACCTCGCGCCCTCGAGCGCCAGGGCCGCCGGGGTCGCGTACAACGTTGCCGCGCCCAAGTCGTCCACGCCTAAGAGTTCCAGCAACCCGACCGCGCGATCTCTGGAGACGAGCGCCACCAGTCCCCGCCCAGCTTTGAGCGAGTTGCCTTTCCGATCCAGGGCGCGCTTGTACCCGTTGTCCGGCTTGAAGGTCTCGAAGCCCAGCCCGGTCCCGAGGACAGAACTCACCCCGAGCTGATTGGCGACCGCCACGGTTTCCAGCGCATTGTCGTCCAAGAGCAGCACCCGCGCCGATTTCGCGCCGCTGACCTCCAAAACCGCCCTCGCGGTCAGTTGCGCCACCGCGTTCAAGCCTCTGGCTTCGCTCAGGTTCCGCGTGAAGCCCCAGAGCGCCGCCAAATTTTCCGGCGCGAGACGTTGCACCAGATCCAGGGCAGAGTCGGCGGGCGGAATCCCCTCCGCCCAAGCTGACACGCTCGCCCTCGGTTCTCGCATGGCGGCATTCTACGGGCGCGACGCCGCAGGGAACATGGGCACAATGAGCTACGCGTCTCGAGCGCTCACGGTGGAGAGTGGGTTGGTTGAGTTGGTGAAACTCGTGTCGGCGCTGTGAATTTTTGACTCGAGCCAGCATGTACCCGCTGTGCAGTCGGGAGAAGTCTCGAGGCATACAGTCCACCTCGTTGGTTTTCGCTTGCAGCACAGCAACCTGCAAATCTCGAGATTCAAGCTCCCGTCCTCCCCTGCGAAGTAGGGGAGGCGGCACGAAGTGCCGGAGGGGTCGTGCTATGCGCGAACGACGGACCGTCGCACGACCCCCCGCCGTCCTGACGGACGACGACCCCCTGTCTTGACCCGTCCTGCACCGGACGGGAGGGACGCCCCTCCGCAGGGGGTGACTCAACCTCGAGCCTTCCAGAGCTTCAGTACAGCTCGGTCTCACCGACCCGTGGCAAGTTTGACCCATGCGAACAGTTCTCGTCACGCTAGTGCTCTTGGTCGGAACGGCTCAGGCGCAAACCGCTCCGATCGCCCTGATCCCGCTCGATTCCAGACCCGCGACCGCCACGCTCCCGGTGGACATTGCGGCGGTGGGTGGGGCAGGAGTTGTGACACCGCCGCTCGAGACGCTGGGCGACGCGACCAAGCCCGCTCAATCCGACGCAATCTACGCCTGGCTGAATCAAACAGACCCGCGAGCGCTCGTAGTTTCGCTGGACGCGCTGGCCTACGGCGGGCTGGTTCAGTCCCGCTCGAGTGAGCTGACCGAGGACGAAGCCTGGGCGCGGCTGGGCGGCTTGCGCGACTGGCACGCCCGCACGGGGCGACCGGTGGAGGCGTTCATCACGATCCCCAGAGCGCCAGACGGGGTGAATCGCCCGCGCAATCTTGGCGTCATCCGCCGCGCCTTCGACTGGGCGGCCGACGGTACCTTGCAGCGCCTCTACGTCACCTGGGACGACGCCCTGCCCGAGTCGCCCGCGCCGGGTGAGGGCGCACGTCTGCGCGATGAGGCCGCTGCTCGAGGGTTGCAGAATGTCCTCGTGTACCCCGGCGCGGACGAGGCCGCCAGCACCTTACTTTCTCACCTGGTATTGGAACCCGCCCCGCGTCAACCTCGAGTTCGCGTGGAGTACAGCGACCCGGCCGCGAGAACCAGGAACATCGTGTACGAGGGGCAACCGCTCGAGACGAGCGTGATGATGCAGGCTCGAGCGGCTGGCGTGGAGATCGTGGAGGGCAAGGGGGATCTGACGCTGTTCATTTACAACGGCGGCGATATGCGAACCGCCGCCGTGCGCCTGAGCGTCTTGGCGCGGCGCGAGGCGGTGGCGCTGGTGGATATCGCTTCCGTCAATAAAGCCAGCACGCAACTCGTGAACGACGTGGTGGTTTTGCAGCGGTACATGAAGCTGTATGGCTTTGCCGCTTGGGGCACGCCGGGCAACAATCTGGGAACGGCGCTGGCACAATCTGCCATGCGTGTTATCGGCGGCGATGGCATAGTGCAGGCGCGGCTTTTACTGCGCGAGTACGTCAACGACTTTCTGTATTCCACCGTGGTCCGCCCGCAAATCCGTGAGCGTTACGGCGACTTACCGCTCGACACCGTGATGGCGAAAACCGAACTGCTCGAGTACTTACGCCGGGTGTTTCAACCGTCGCGGCTCTCCAAGGAGTTCTGCCTGGACATCACGGGCGCAGAATTCCCGTGGGCGCGTTCGTTCGAGGTGCGGCTTGGGGTAGAGGTCAAGCCGCTCGGGCCGGGCTGCCCTTCGTGAATCTTTCCGGGCGCACGCCTCGAAGCTCGTTTGGAACTTCAAGACTTGAAATTTAGGCAACGGTCGAAGAAAAATTTCACGAGTAGGAAATAATCGTGATTCTTTTCACGTGCCGATTCGAGAATAAGCCTGGTGTATTTCTACCAACCGCGACCGTCGAACAAACGATCAACTAACTTATAAACGACAAGCCTCGAGACATGTCCCCTCTAGCCCAACGGTTTGCCTCACTCTCATTTCATTCCCGGTCGGGACGATAAACCAGAAATTACGATCGGAGGTTGCGATGAGCGGAGTCGAGGGCTTGCAATCGGGCACGGTGAACGTCGAAGGAACCAACCTTTACTTCGAGTTGGCCGGACACGGGACGCCGCTGGTCTTAGGTCATGCCGGGTTCGTGGACTCCCGGATGTGGGACGAGCAATTCGAGGTGTTCGCTCAGCACTACCGCACCCTTCGCTACGACCGCCGAGGGTTCGGTCGTTCGGACGCAGCCAACGGGAATTTCTCGCATTGGCAGGATCTATCGGCGTTGATGAACACCTTGGGTCTCGAGGCGGCGCACCTGGTTGGGAGTTCAATGGGCGGGGCGGTCATGGTGGATTTCGCCCTCGAGCACCCGGAAAAGGCGAAATCCCTGGTTCTGATTTCCTCTGCTTTGAACGGACTCCAACCGCAAGGCGAACCGCCCAAACCCTTGCAAGGTCTGATGGCTGCCTTGAAAGCCAACGACCTAGACCGGGCGGCGGCGCTGGCGGTGGACATCTGGGTCGCGGGACCGCGACGCAAGGCGGAGAGGGTCTCGTTGCCAGTGCGCCTGAGCGCCCAAGAGATGGCGCTGACTGCATTGAAGAACGTGACAGTCCAGGAAGAACCGCTCGCTCCACCTGCCGCGCAACGACTCGGGGAACTCCGACTGCCAACCCTGGTCGTCGTCGGGGAACTCGATGATGTAAGCGTCCAAGAGACCGGGCAGCGGCTCACGGCTGGAATTGCGAGCGCTCGAGAAATCACGGTGTCCGGTGCTGCTCACATGCTGAACATGGAAAAGCCCGCGCAATTCAACCATCAGGTGCTCGAGTTTCTCAAAGGCATCGCCGGGTAGCCCAGCCTTCGCTCGAGGCCGAACGGGGAACCTGTGGGAACGTTTTTGGAACGCCTGATAAATTAGCTTGAAGCCATGAAAAGACTGTTGCTCACTCTATGGTTTCTGCTGCCCTCTGCCCAAGCACTGAACTTCCAAGCGGCAGCCGAGTACTCGAGGACGCACCGAGGCCAGGCGGTGCTGGTGATGCAAGCGGGGCGAGAGGTGTTCGCGCAGGCTCAGAACGGTTTTAATTTGGAGAGCCAGCACATTCTGGCGAGCGGCTCGAAAAGTTTCTCTTGCGGCATTGCCGTGGCCGCGCAGGACGATGGGTTGCTGACCTTGGACGAACCCGTCAGTCAAACCCTTCCCGAGTGGCGCAGCGATCCTCGGAAAGCCAAGGTCACGATTCGGCAGTTGCTGTCCTTCACCAGCGGCCTGGCCGACAACGCCGCTGACGCCAGCGAAACCTCAAATGCGGAGAACCTTAATCTGACAGCGGTTGCGTTGCCGCTCACGTCTGAACCCGGAACCCGCTACACCTATAACAACGCGCACCTAGCGGTCTTCAACGAGATCGTGCGCCGCAAGACCGGCAAGCCCACCGACGCGTATCTAAACGAGCGCATCCTGAATCCGATCGGCGTGACCGACATCGTCTGGTCTCGAGACCGAGCGGGCAACGCGCAACTCGCGGGCGGCGCGAAACTGAGCGCCCGGGCCTGGGCGCGGTACGGTCAGTTGATACTTCAGAGCGGCCTTTGGAACGGTAAACGCCTGCTCTCGAGCGATGGGCTGAGTCAATGTCTGCGTGGCTCGAGCGCCCTAGCGATCTACGGGTTGACGTGGTGGTTGAACGCGGACGTGGCTGGAACCTTGGATGCCACCGATGTCATCCCCGTGCGAGGTTTTGGCCTGCCAAATTTGCAGGGTTTCGCGCGATTCGCCAAGAGTGCGCCAGGCGACCTATTCATGGCGGCCGGAGCCTACAATCAGCGCTTGTACATCGTGCCCAGCCTGCAACTTGTCGTGCTGCGCTTCGGGTTTGGTGGCGAGTGGTTGGACGAGGACTTTCTCAGACTGCTGCTGGGTTAATCCAGACGTAACCGTGCGCCAACTCAGTCGAAAAGAGTTTGGTCGGCCGCTCGAGCTGAGTTTGTTCGGCTGTGACTTCAAAACGCTCGAAATTTTGCGCACCGCGAACGAAGAGCGCCGCCTGAGCCGATTCAGATCCCGCCCAGAGACCACAGTACCCACTACTTGCAGCACTGCTGGAAACAATCATCATCCCAGTCGCCGTGTCCCCCTCGAACGCCAAGAATGCCATCAGGTCGCGCCGTGCCTGCAAGACCCGAGCCAGTTCGCTCGAGACCTCGGAAAGCCAGGACTCAGCCCGGTTCGTCGCGCACCAGACGGCCGCCAGAGCCGTCGCTCTGGACCACGGAACCTGCTCCACCCACACAGACTCGAGCGTCACCTCCTGGTTTGGGACGTGCAACAGCCTAAACTCCCGCTCGAGCCGCCAGCCCGCCGGAGCGGAATCCGCCGCCGAAATCCAGATTGGTTGCGCTCGCGGCGCGTCCGCGTAGGTCGCGTTGACCTCGAGCATCGGTAGAAACGCATTGCTGAGAGCGGTCGCTCCGGCTGTCACCCGTTCGTCTCTGGCGAACGTTCGCCAGAAGTTCAGCAGACCGGTCATCTGTTATCCCAGCCATCCGTTAACCCGGTCACCCGTTTTGAACGGCGCTCAGAATCTCTCTCGCCTCGCTCGGATCGGTCACCGTCAGCCGCGTATCGCCCACGAAGTGAATCACCAACGAGACCTGCTGGGCCGTCGGAGCCGCGCCGCGTCCGACGCCCGCGCCGAGTGCGCCGGACACCTCGTAATAAATGATCTGTTCCAGATTGATGCCTCGAGCGCCGACCCGAACGAATTTGGCCATATGACAGAGTCTAACGGATTTAACTGATTGAACTGAAGCGTGACGAAAATCAGGTTTCGAGGTCCAATCTGCCCTAAAATCATGCCATGAACCGTGGACCGACACCTGATCTCGAGGGCGCACGGGGCCAGACGGCCGCCTTTGGAAACGAACTCTCGGCGGCGCGGCGCAGGGGAGACCTGCTGGTAAAGCTCGCGGTGGCGTTGAACGCTGGGAACGATTCAACCCTCGTGGAGGTCGCGCTGACCGGTTTGGGTGAGTTAGACGGCGTGCATCACGCGGTTTGGGTTGGTTCCTCGACGACCACTGACTGCACCCCAAACTTACGATTGCTCGAGTTGAATCGTCAATTTCCAGAAGTAGGCATCGAGAGTCTGGTCTGGCAGGTGATTCAAGCGGGAGAAGCGCTTTACTTGCACGCCTCGAGTCAGCACTTGGCGCTCGTGATCGAACCTGTCCGCAGCGCGTTCAATGGCGTTGTCGGAGCATTGCTGCTGGCCCGAGATTTCAAACTTGGAGAACTCGAGCCTGACTTGCGAGCCTTGCTCGCGGCGGTCGCGGCGCTCGTTGGGGTGGCAGTGGAGCGAGACCGTCACGCCTCGGACACAGCGGCGTTGCGGGTTGCCGAACGCGCCTTGCAGGAATCTGAAATTCGCAGACGGCTCGCGCTCGAGGCGGCCAGGTTGGGCGATTGGGACTTGGATCTGGTCAACCAATCCGCGACGCGCTCCCAGGAGCACGACCGGATTTTTGGCTATGCGACGCCGCCTACAGCTTGGAATTTCGAGCTGTTTCTCAGCCACGTTGACCCTGAGGACCGCAGTCAGGTCAATCGCCGCTTCGCCGGGGCGATGGAGCGCGGCGAAAACTGGGAGTTCGAGTGCCGAATCAATCGCGCCGACGGGCGACCCGCCTGGATCTGGGCCCAGGGATTGCATGTATTGAATGCCAGCGGTACCCCGTCGCACCTGATCGGTGTCGTTCAGGACATTACCCAGCGCAAGAATTCGGAGGCGTTGCACACCCGGTTAGTCGCCGAACTTGAGTTCGAACGCTCCCGCTTGATGGCGGTCCTGGAACAGATGCCGGTCGCGGTCTGGATCGCCGAAGCCCCGACCGGCAAGATCGTTCTCGGGAATTCGCAAAGCGAACGCACGCTGGGGTACCCGTACCGAGCCTCGAGTGCGATCGAGGGGTACAGCCTTGATTACCAGGGCTTCCACCAGGATGGACGACGCGTCGAATCCCACGAGTGGCCGCTCGCGCGCGCCTTGAACGGCGAAACCATCCAGAGCGAGGAGTTGCAGCTTAGCCGCGCCGACGGGTCTCGAGTCTGGTTGAATCTGTCGGCCGCACCGATTCTAGACTCGAGCGGGCGGATTCAAGCGGCTGTCGTGGCCGGGCAGGATGTCACAGAACGCCGGGATTTGCTGAATCGCCTCGGCGAAGTCAACGAATTGCAGAAGCGCTTCGTAGCGGACGCCGCCCACGAATTGCGGGCACCGCTGACCGCGATTCGCGGCAACCTGTCGTTGCTGCAACGCTTCAATGTTTCTGACGCGGAACGCGATGAGATACTGGGAGACGTTCACCGCGAATCCGAGCGCCTCTCGAGGCTCGTGGCGGACCTGTTGGACATGGCTCGAGGGGACGGGGCGGGCGGCGGGCGGCGCGAACCGGTGAATTTCTCGGCGACGCTGCTGGAAGCCTGGCGCGTGTCACGGGGTTTGTCCGAGAGGCACCAGTTCGTCCTCGGTGAGCTTGGGGCCGTCACGGTCATGGGTGACGCCGACCGACTGAAGCAACTGGCGCTGATTCTGTTAGAGAACGCCATCAAATACACGCCAGCGGGCGGCTCGGTGCGGCTCTCCACGAATCTGCGACCCGACCGGGTGGAGTTCACCGTGGCCGACTCTGGACCGGGCATTGCCGATCAGGACCTACCGCACATTTTCGAGCGCTTCTACCGCGCCGAGCGGGGACGCGCTCACGGCGATGATCCGGGCGGCACGGGCTTAGGGTTACCGATCGCGCAATTGATCGTGGATCGGCACGGCGGCGAAATCAGCGTGCAAAGCGAACTCGGGCGTGGTACGGCGTTCACGGTCTGGCTACCGCTGGCACAACGCTAAAACCGGCTGCCCACGTTCACTCGAGCGTTGCTCTTATCGGCACAGTTACGAGAACAGGCAACAGGTGCCAATGGGTTCGACGCAGACGACTCGCGCCACTTAAAAACCTACCAGAAACGCAACAGGTGCGCGATCCACGCCAATCCCAGCCCCCAGACGATCAGCATGAACGCCAAGCCGCCCAAGCTGATCGGCTTGTGCTCCAACCCCGCCGCCTCGAGCCGGGCCCGTGCCTGCAAATTCTCTGGGATCAACCGCAGCACCAGCCAGACCCCGAGCGGAACCAGGATCAAGTCGTCCAGCAAACCCAACACCGGAATGAAATCCGGGATTAGATCCACCGGGCTGAGTGCGTACCCGACCACCAAGACCGCCAGACCTCGAGCCAGCGGTGGGGTGCGCGGGTCTCTCACCAGACAGTACAGCGTCAAGACCTCGCGCTTCAGGCGTTTGGCCGCTGCCTTCAAGCGATTCAACATGGCTTCACCAGGCTACCGACCTTTCAGGCTGGTTCGTTGCGCCGATCCTCCAAGGCCTGAAGAATCGTTTCCGGGTCACTGCTCTGCATCATCGCGTCCACCTCGGCGTTCTCCTCGTGGTGAACGAACGGCGAGTCGCGTCGCACCGACTCGACCAGCTCGATCAGCTTGGCGATCTTCTGTTCCGCCAACAGATTCACCTGCAACTCGAGTTCGGCCCGTTCCTCTGCGATTCGTCCCTGACGCGCTTGCACGATCAGCACGCCGACGGTGGTGAGCAGGCTCAGAACCGCGATCACAGTATCCATGAAGTAAAACGGTGGCGCGTCCAATGGACGGCTTTTGAAACCGACCATCACCAGATTCAACCCGATCCAGGCAAGGATCAGTAGTACCAGCGCGTAAAGCGCGAAAGGGCGGGCCAGACGGTCAATCACCCGCTCGATCACCTGGTGCTGGGCCCCGTGTTTGCGTTCCGAATCGGCTCGAATGCGTCGAACGGCCTCAATATTCTGCGCGATCAACTCGGAACTGGTTTGGGCTGGCTCGGGTGGCGCTGCCTGCCGCGAAGGTATGTTTGGTTCTAAAGTCTGTACTGCTTTTGAAGATTGGGCCTGAGCTGAGGACTGGGCTGCCATAGTGCAGATTGACCGTTCCAGACAGAAAAGATTGCGAGCGAGGCGACAGATGGGGTGAACCGTCTCTCTCGAGGTGAACCGTGCCTCGGCATCTCTGCCCCACTGTAAGAGTTTGTCAATCCCGTTGCCCTACCCTGATCCACCATGAAACCCCGCCTATTCCAACTCGTGAGAGACGAGGACAGCTCCGGCGTGTCCGGTACCGGGATCGTCGCCGAAGGGGCCGTGTTCAGCCCCGGCCGCGTTGCCCTGCACTGGATCTCAAAAGAGTTGTGCAGCACCCCGCTGCACGACAGCTTGGAGAACGTCGTGCAAGTTCACGGGCACGACGGGCGAACTCGAGTCGTGTTCCTGGATGCCCTGGACACGCTTGCCTACCCGGCGCTGACCTGGCAATCGCTCCACTCGAGCCAACACTGACGCGTTACAGATTCTGAAACTCGGGCCAGTCCCAGAACAGCCTAAGCCTCGAGCAGCGCGTTAACGAATTCCCTGGCATCGAAGGGTTGCAGGTCGTCGGCACTCTCACCGACGCCGATAAATTTCAACGGCACGCCCAACTCGCGGACAATCGGAATCACGATCCCGCCCTTGGCGGTTCCGTCCAACTTGGTGACAATCACGCCGGTTAATCCGACCGCCTCGTTGAACTTCTTAGCCTGCTCCAAGCCGTTCTGACCGGTGACCGCGTCCAGCACCAGCCAGATTTCAGAGGGTTCGCGCTCGTCGGCTTTCTGGATCGTGCGCTTGACCTTTTTCAGCTCTTCCATCAGGTTGTGCTTGTTGTGGAGCCGCCCGGCGGTGTCCACGAACAGCAGATCAATCCCCCTGGCCTTCCGAGCGCTCGCGCCATCAAACGCGACCGCCGCCGGGTCACTACCGTCCGCGCCCTGCACGACATGAATCCCCAGGCGCTCACCCCAAACGCCGAGTTGCGCCCCGGCCGCCGCCCGGAAGGTATCCCCGGCCGCGAACATGACGCTCTTCCCTCGAGACTGGTAGTACTGCCCGAGCTTGGCGATCGTCGTGGTCTTGCCGACGCCGTTGACGCCGATCATCAGCACGACCTTGCCCTTGGGTTCGACGGTGGATTTCTTGGCATCCGGCGTGAAACCCGCCTGGCGCAACTTGGCACGAAAGGCGTCCGGTTCCAGTTGCACGGTCAGCGCGCTGATGAGCGCCTCCCTGAGATCGCGCTTGCCGCTCTGCTTCATGTACTCGCGTACATCGTCCAGAATTTCGCTGGCGTATTTCCCGCCGACATCCGCGCCGATCAGCGCGAACTCCAAATCCTCCAAGGTCGCGGTGTCGTTGCGCTCCGGGATGATTTCAATGCTGCCAAGCGGCCCGGCCGCCTGGTTCAAGGCGGCGCGGGTCTTCGATAAACCGGATTTCAGACGATCAAACCAACTCACGGACGCTCCACTCCAACAAACTGATGTTTAAAAGGCTGAAACCCGAATCGCTCGAGCCTCACGTCTTTCCTTCGAGCCTTCAGGGATTCGTTTTCCAGACTGGGTTCGGCACGAATTGGGTCGGATCAATCGCGTCCATGCCGTATTTGGCTTCAAACCCGTTGATCTTCGTGTACAGGCGCTGCACGTCCCTGACGATCCCGTTCGGATCGAAGGTTTCCCAGATCGCGCTCTGCTTCATCTGACCGTCCTCGTCGGGAACCAAGCGCGTGCGCTTGATGCCGTCCTCCAAGGCGCGGCGCGATTGAACCCCGAACTGTTCCAAGCCGACCGCGACGACATCCCGAGCGTACTCTCGAGGACCGTAGACGGCCGCCTTATACGCCGCCTCGAAGAAGGCCTGCCAGTCCGGGAGCAGGTGCTGCGCGGGCATGGCGAAGTACTGCAAGACATCGCGGATCGCCTCTAAGGTCTCCAACGGGTAGTAGTACATGTGTAGCCGGGCGCTCTCCAAGAAGAAGTTGTAGTGCGCCGCCTCGTCGGTGGCAATCGCGGTGGCAACCTTCACTAGGACTGGGCAGGCGTCGTCCTCGAAACCGGCTTTTTGCCCGGCGGCGATCTTGGCCATGTTGATGTAATTGAGCTGCGTGGCGCGCTCCTGGAAGACGGTGTAAATCAACAGGTGAACCGGGTCCTCCCAGGGGAGTTCCCATTCTTTTTTGATAATCAGGTCCTTGTACTCGGCCAGTTCTTCCGGGGTGCGGGATTTGCTGAACAGCACCGCGTTCCACCAGGTATCGGCGTGCTTCTCCTCCTCGCTGCCCCAGCGAATCTGGAAGTGCGAGCGCCCGTGCGAGCGCCGCACCATGTCAATCGCCTTGGCGGTGTAATCGGGCACGTACTGTTCCACCGCGAAAAAGCCCTGAAGAATCTGCTTCACGGTCGGCGAAAAGGTGGTTTTGATGTTACGCCAATCGAAGCCCAGATCAACGTTCCAGTTGCGGGTCTCCTGACTGCGGGCGGTGTACCAGCGGTACAAACCTAAGATGCCGCGCTCGATCAGGCGGTCGCGGTAACCGCGCGACAACACCCCGGCGGGGCGCGGCGGACGGTCGGCTTCGATGATTTCACGTGGCGGATAAATGGAACTGGTCACAAAGACTCCTCGTTGGTAACGACATAATTCGGCTGCCTGACGTTTGCGTCACAGACACTTTGTATGGGATTCAAACATGCACCTGACGATGCCGAACTCAGTTGCTACAAGGCAACTCTGAACAAACTTGACACTGAAAGAACTTCTCACTCGAGCCGCTAAATCTATCTCGAACCGTCTCGAGCGGGTTTCAGCTCAGGTATCGCGCCCACAGCACGCAGGATTTGTTGAAGCGCAAGGCGCGGTTGGCCACCCTGGAATCCATCGTCTCGGCGCAGGCTGGCGTGGCGCGATCCGCGCCGCGCTCCTCGTGCGACCCGGAGCCGCGCTCAGTGCGGGGTTCCTCGTCCTCCTGAAGCGCCACCAGCAGGCTCAGCAAGACGCCCATGAGCCAGGCCCGCCCGGCCCGGAGCGAACGCGCCCCGGAGCGCAGCACGGCGTTGGTCTCAATCAGGGCCGCCAGCGCCTCGAGCCGAGCCGCGTCCAAGCGCGGCAGCTCTGGAACCCGGAGCGCCTGACCGCGCAATCGCAGGTCGTGCAGGCTGGCGGCCAGGTTGGCCCGCAGCGCGACGATCTCCAAGTGATGCAGGGTCGGAATGGCGGTCACGGTTTGTCACTTTAACAGTTCTGAACCCGCGACACGAGGACAAAACTCGCAGTCTCAGCGCGAAAAAAGCGTTTTAGGCCAGAAAAACCGGCCTCGAGCCGTAAAAAATCGCTATTCATCCACCGCTGGCAAGACTTGCCCGTGAACCACGCGCCGCACGTCGTCATCACTGACGGGTCTTGAGCCTGCCAACGGTAAGTACAGTTCCTCGTAGATCGCCTTGATGACGATCATCATCGGCACCGCCAGGAACGCGCCCAAAACCCCAAAAAGCGCACTGAACAACAGCACCCCGCCGAGGTTGCTGGCCGGGTGGAGACTCACCCCTCGGGACATGACGATCGGCGCGATGATGTTGAGCACCAGAAAGTTGATGCCTAACAGGATCAGCAGCACCCAGATGGCGTTCAAGGGCAGCGGGCTGAGCGAGGACAGCACCGGCGGCAGCAAGCCAAAGATGGGTCCGACGACCGGAATGAAATTGGTCACGCCCGCGATCACGCTGAACAGGAAGACGTTGCCGACGCGAATCCCCACCCAGCCCAGAATTGTCAGCGCGATGCTGTACATGACCGCCAGAATCAGCGACAGCACGAGCGTCGAGACCATCCACGCGCTGAGCTGCTGCCCGATTCGCGCCAGCACCTTGGAGACCTCGTCGCGGTAACGCACCGGAACCGCCGCCAGCGCACCCTTAATGAGCGGTTCCGGTTGAATCAAGACCGTGAAGCCCATCAGCAACAGCAGCAACGTCAGCACCGCACCATTCAAGACGTTGCCGGTCGCACCGACGGCGCTCAGGAGCGTGTTTGGAATCGCGCTCAGTAAGCCTTGCAACTGCTTCAACAAATCGGCCGTGTTCAGAGATTCGGTCAGGTTCTTGAAGATCGGATTGCTGGCGCTCGTGGCCACCAGCCACGATTGCACCGCCACGGCCGTGCCGGGTAAGCCGTTGACCAGTCCGGTGAGCTGCGCCACGACCGCCGGGACGAGCGCCCCGATCAGCCCGACCACGCCGCCCAGCACCACGAACAGGATCAGCGCCGCGCCGACCGCTCGAGGTAAGCGCAAGCGGCGATTCAACCAGATCACCGCCGGGTTCAGACTGGTGGCGATGATGACCGCGAGCGCAATCAGCAGGAGCGCTTGCGAAAGGGTGGTCAGGGCGCTCCAGAGGATCAGCAAACCGAATCCCAGCGCCACGGCCGGGAACAGGTTGATGACTCGAGTTGGACGGATTTCCATGCCTCAGTCTAGTCTTTGCCGGGCTGCGGTATAGTGGCGCGCTTTTGACGGCTGGAGATAAACGGAGGCTTCATGTACGAACTGTTACTGTTGATGAAATCGGGGCGCGAGATCGTGATCGGACGCGCGGGTACGAAGGACGAGGCGCAGAACTTGGCGGGCGCGGCCCAGCAGATGATGGGGTCGCGGCGGGTCGCCGCCGAACGCAACGATGTCTTTGTGATCAATTTCGAGGGGGCCGTGTACTTCATCGAACCGACCGAGGTCGAGGGCTTGAGCCTGTTCACACTGGAGGGGGCGGAACCGCTGGTGATGCAGCCTCAGGAGCAGCCCGGCACGGAGCCAACCGCGCCGCCCGAGATGATTATCCGTCCGAGCTGAAGCGCCGTGACCCGAACGGGTTGAACTCGAGCGTGAATAAACCCTGAGACGTGAAACTCGAGACGACAAAGGCGGGCACAAACGTGCCCGCCTTTGTCTCCAATTACTGAATCGCTTTTCTCGCGTCAATCAGCCCAGCCCCGCAACCGCCACTGCACGCGGTCCCAGACAGCGGCGTGGCGCTCGCCACGAGTCGCGCCAGCACTTGCGCGGGCGTCAGACTGGGGTAGCGCGATAGCATCAGCCCGACCGTGCCCGCCACGTGCGGCGTCGCCATGCTGGTACCCTGATAGAAGGAATAGATGTAGGCCCCGCTCGAGTTCTTCAGCGTGGACAGTACGCCGTCGCCGTACCCGTTGCCGTCGCGGTCGGCGCTCGTATCGCCGCCCGGCGCGGCGACATCCACCGCCGGACCGTAATTGCTGTACGGGGCGCGGTAATTGCGCTGCTCGGTGGCGGCCACCGTGATCGTGTTGTTGCACGAGGCGGGCGTGTAATGCGAGGTGTCGTCGTTGCTGTTGCCCGCCGCGACGACGACGCTCGTGCCACGCCCGACCGCCAGGTTAATCGCGTTCTGCGTCGTCGGATCGCTCGAGGCGCAGGTGTTGCCGACGCCCAGGTCACCCCCGAGACTCATGTTGATGACCTTCGCGGGGTTTGGGTTGGCTGGGACCCCGGAGACGCTCGCGCCGGAGGCCCAGCGGATGGCATCGGCAATGTCGGCCGTGCTGCCGCCCTGGTAGCCCAGCACCCGCACTGGTTCGACGCGGCAGTTCCAGCAGACGCCCGCGACGCCGGAGCCGTTGTTGGTCTTGGCGGCAATCGTGCCCGCCACGTGCGTGCCGTGGTAGGACGCCTGGCTATCGCCGGGATCGGTCGGGTCGCTGTCGCGTCCGTTGCCGTCCCTGGCGTCGGAGGCGTTAGAAACGAAGTCGTAACCACCGATCCACTGACCGTTCAGGTCCGGGTGATTGGTCTTCCCGGTGTCCAGCACCGCGACGACGACGCTCGTACTGCCGGTGCTCAGGTCCCAAGCGGCGGGCAGGTTCATGCTGCGGTAATGCCACTGGTAACTGTAGTACGTGTCGTTCGGTACGGCCGCCGAATAGTACAGGTAATTCGGTTGCGCGAACTCCACATCACTTCGAGCTTGCAGGGCGGTTACGACCTCCAAGGTGCTGCGAACCGCCTGGGTGCTGAGTCGGTTCTGCGGCGTGGCATCGGTCAGGTCCATCAGTTGCTCGCCGCCGCCGAGTTCGCGCTGGCTTTGCAACTGAAATCCCGCCACCGACAGGCTGGTCAAACGTGAGGCTTCGGGTCTGAACTGCACGATCACCTGACCCTCCACGAAGCGCGGCTGTGGACTCGAGGGGCTGGGTTGCGCCACGGTTTCGATCCGCCCAGTGTCCAGACCGGTGTCCACCGCAGCCGTGTTACTCGGTGCGCTGTTGCACGCCGCCATGAGGGTGAGCAGACCCGCCGAACCGACCAGCTTTTGCCAGTTTCGCATCTTGCCTCCTGTGTCGTTGTCCTGCCCAAGGAGTGTAAACGCTGAAACAATATGAGATGCGAAGTAATCTACAAAAGCGTAAGCAATACGACTCATGAGGTGATTCTGACCTGCCACTCATTGAGGACTTCTCGAAACTCGAGGCGAGAAACGGCCTCAAAAGCTGTCCTCGAGCTGCCGAGACTCGAGGTATCGTGTTGTCGCCCAGCGTGTGCGATCAGCTCGATTCAGGATCAGTCCAATTCAAAACCAGTCCAATTCAAAACCAGCCCAGTTCAAGGTCGAATCAAGCGCCAGCGGTTCCCCTCCGGCAAGGCTTGCGCCTGCCCGCTCGCCTCGAGTTCACGCAGCGTCGCGAGGGCCGAACCCTCGTCCAGCAACGTCTCCGCGACGATCTGCTCGAGGGAGAGTTCAAACCCCTTTCGGAACGCCAGCCGCCAGATGGCTCGAGTCCCACGATCGCCGCGCGGCCGTGCCGCCTGCCGTCGCTCGGTGCCGGTAAACGCCGCATAGGTTCCAACGCCCGCCGCCAGTGCCACCAGCACCTCGAGCCACCACAGGCGGTACCCCAGGACGTTCGTGCCAACTATGCTCAGCACCCCCAGGCAGGCGTAGCCGCAGCCGACGCCGAGCGCGGCTGAGACTGCCAGCGCCGGGAGACGATTCATGCCTTCAGACCCCGAATCACAGCGTCACACTCGAGACCACCGGGGAGAGCTGCGGCGCGGGTGCGAAGCTCGAGCGCTGGATCACGGCGGTCACCTCTCCGAACAGCATGTGCGGCGTGGCGTGCTGGATTCGGGCACGGTACAGCCCCGGCGTGCTGGCCTGCGCCACCGGCAGCAGAATCGGGTGGTTGCCGCTGGTGTGACCCTCCATGAAGGATGGTTCATAAGCCGCTCCGCGCATCAGGCAGTCAATCTCCTGCCCGACCAGGGCCGCGTTTTTCAACTGCGACCAGTGCTTCTGCCGTTCGATCAGCCGCCCTAGACGCTCGGATTTGATCTCTTTGGGGAGGTCGTCGAAGTGCTTGTAGCTCGGCGTGCCGGGGCGAGCGCTGTAGATGAACATAAACGCCGCGTCGTACTGCACGGCGTCGTATAGCTCCAAGGTTCGTTGAAAATCCTCTTCGGTTTCGCCGGGAAAGCCGACGATCAGATCGGTGCTGATGAAGACGTTCGGCATGACGGAGCGCATCTTGGTGATTCGCTCCAGGTACCAGTCCCGCGTGTACTCGCGTCCCATGCGCTTCAACACCGCGTCGCTGCCGCTCTGAACGGGTAGGTGAATGTACTTACAGACGTTCTCGGTTTCGGCGATCGCGTGAATGATGTCGTCACTGAAATCCATCGGGTGCGAGGTCGTGAATTTCACCCTCGGGATGCCGCTCCGCCCGACGCGCCGCAGCAACTCTCCGAAGCCAGGAAAGCCCGACGCGTCCAACCCATACGAGTTCACGTTCTGACCCAAGAGCGTCACCTCGAGCGCCCCGGCCGCGACGATCCCCTCGAGTTCTTGCAAGATCTGATCTGGGGAGCGACTGACCTGCGGGCCACGCGTTTGCGGCACGATGCAATAGGTGCAGTGGTGATCGCAGCCGCGCTGAATCGTCAGCATGGCGCTGAGCCGACCCACGGCGGGCGGCGCGATAAACTCGTTGAGATCGTCCTTGAAGGTCAAGTTCCAGAATTTCTTCTGCCCCTCCAAGGCTTTCCCGATATCCAGCAGCGCACCGGGTCCCAGAAGCACGTCCACTTCAAACTTCTTGGCGATCTGCTGTCCCTCGTCCAGTTGCGCCAAGCAACCCATCATACCGATCATCAGATTGCGGCTGTGCTTTAGTTTTCGCAGCTCGCCCATGACGCTTTTGACCTTCTCAATGGGCTTGCCGCGCACCGCGCAGGTGTTGACCAGCACAAAATCCGCCTCGTCCACGTTGCCGACCAGCTCCGCCCCGAACGACACGAGTTGCGACTCGACGAGGTGCGTGTCGTACTCGTTCATCTGGCAGCCGTAGGTGATGATGTGTGCTTTCATAAGTCAATTCTCTTTCGGTGACGCTCGAGCCGTAGTCTTTAGGCGGCTGCTTCTCATCTGCCTGATCCCAGGCAGGCAAACCTGAGCATTCTACCCGGTTCGCTCGGTCTAAATCGTGCCGAGCTTGACGCACGGTTCCCTCAGACGAACCCGTACAATTTACCCGTGGAGGCAAGAATGCAAATGAGGTTCGGATTCATCGCGCTCACAGCAGTTTTAACGCTCGTCGGTTGCAGCCCGGCAACCCAGCCGCAACAGCAGCAACGCCCTTCGACGCAAGCTCAGGAGACCGCTCGAGCCGAGGCGGCCCGCGCTCGCTTCACCGTCAAGGTCGGAGAGATCTGGCAGATGACGGCCTTCAAGCCCGGCAATCAGGAATCGCAAAAGTTCCCGCTGGACCTGTACGGCGAACCCGAGATTAGCCGTGGCTACTTGGTCGCCGAAGCCGAAGCTGGCCGCTACGACGCGGCCCTGATCTACGACCCGAGCGACGACTCGCTGTTCGTCGGCATTCGCCTCAGCAACGACGACGATGCCGATATCGTCTACTGCACCTTTGATAGGGCGGCCACCGGCCAAGCCCGGTACGACGGGAAATCCCTGTTCGGCAAGGTCAGCGATCTGGACGACGACAATCTCCCCGACGCCCGGTTCGCCAAGTGCAGCCTCGAGTTGAAGAAGTAAGGCTCCAGCGCTTCTGATGAGCTTCCAACCCCTGAACTTCGAGCGACTCGAGCCAGCTACGATGTTGGCTCGGGCGCGAGCTTTTACGGCTGCCCTGGAACGTCGCCGCTCGGTGCGGTTTTACTCGAGCGACCCGGTTCCGAGGGCGCTGCTTGAATTGGCCATCCAGAGCGCCAGCTCTGCCCCGAGCGGTGCTCACAAGCAGCCGTGGACCTTCGTGGCGGTTTCCAACGCCGCTCTGAAAACCCGAATTCGCGCCGCCGTCGAAGCCGAGGAGTTGGAAACCTACTCTAAGCGTATGCCGCTCGAGTGGCGCACCGCCCTGGAACCGATCGGTACCGATCACATCAAGGAACACATCACCGACGCGCCCTGGGTCGTGATCCTGTTCAAACAGAAAACCGGCGCGAACCGCGAGAAGCACTATTACGTGACCGAATCCGCCAGCATCGCCGCCGGGTTTTTCATCGCCGCGCTGCACGACATGGGATTGTCCACCCTGACCCACACCCCAAACCCGATGAAGGTCCTGGGTCAACTGCTCGAGCGTCCACCGCACGAGGAAGCCATGCTGCTGTTTCCTGTCGGCTATCCAGCCGACAGTTGCCAAGTTCCCAGCTTGCGCCGGAAATCGCTCGAGGAAGTCGCCGTGTTCGTGGAGTGACTGAGCCTAGTGGTGGGGTTTCACGACGAATTCCGTGACAGCTTGTGTTCCTGTTCCCGCGCTACCTCGGCTCGGTCACCAACACCGTCTGCGTGTCCTTGCGTGATGAACCGTGGGTCACTCAGGTTCAATCACGGAACTCGTTTGTAGACGCTCATCGCAAAGAAATACGCGAGGATTGTCACTCCCGTACACCAGGCGAGCGCAGTCCAGATTTCGCCCCCGACGGGCTGACCGCCCAGCAGCGAGCGAAGCGTGTTGACGATCGAGGTGACGGGCTGGTTTTCCGCAAAGGCACGAACCAGGGTTGGCATCGTGGCGGTGGGGACGAACGCGGAACTGATGAATGGCAGGAAGATCAGTGGGTAGGAGAATGCAGAAGCCCCTTCGATGGATTTCGCCGTCAATCCAGGAATCACCGCCAACCACGTCAACGCTAGGGTGAACAGGGCCAGGATGCCTGCGGCGGCTAGCCAGGCGGTCAAGCTTGCACTGGACCGGAAGCCCATGACCACGGCGACTAGGATAATGATGACCAGCGAGATCGCGTTGGACACCAGCGAGGTCAGCACGTGTCCCCACAGCACCGATGAGCGTGAGACCGGCATCGAGTGAAGCCGGGCGATGATCCCCTTCTGCATGTCGAGGAATATCCGGTAAGCGGTGTAAGCGATGCCGCTGGCGATAGAGATCAGCAGGATCCCAGGTAGCATGTAATTCACGTAGTTGTCGGTGCCGGTGCTGGTTTTGATCGCGCCGCCATAGACGTAGACGAACAGCAGCATAATCATGATCGGCGTGATTGCGACGGTGATGATTGTGTCCGGGCTGCGCTGGATGTGACGCATGGAGCGTCCAAATAGGATGCCTGTTTCTCGTAAAACGTTCATCGGGCGACCTCTTGTGCTTTGTTACTGACAATGGCGAGAAAAATATCCTCGAGCGATGGCTGTTTTTCGACGTACTCGAGTTTCGCGGGTGGGAACAGTTTTTTGAGTTCGTTGAGGGTTCCGCCCGCGATAATTCTTCCTTCGTGCAGGATAGCGATTCGGTCCGCGAGCTGTTCTGCCTCGTCGAGGTATTGCGTAGTCAGCAGGATCGTCGTGCCGCCGCTGGCAAGTTTCTTGATGGTTTTCCAAACCTCGAGCCGTCCCTCTGGGTCGAGTCCCGTGGTCGGCTCGTCGAGGAAAATGACGGCCGGTGTCCCGACGAGGCTCATGGCGATGTCGAGCCTGCGGGTCATGCCGCCGGAGTAGGCGTCGGCGCGTTTGTTAGCCGCGTCCTTCAATCCGAACTGCCCAAGCAGGCGGTCGGCAACCTGAGTCGGGTTGGATACGGCTCGGAGTTCGGCAACCAGCACCAGGTTCTCCCGCCCGCTGAGCACGCCATCCACGGCGGCGAACTGCCCCGTCAGGCTGATCTGCTCGCGCACGCGCTCCGGCTGAGTCTGGGTGTCAAAGCCGCAGACGCTGGCGCTGCCGCTGTCTGGTTTGAGGAGCGTCGAGAGGATGTTGACCGTCGTCGTCTTGCCCGCGCCGTTCGAGCCGAGCAGTGCGAAGATCTCGCCGCGCCGCACCTCGAGGTCAACACCTTTCAGGACGCTTGTCTCTTTGAAGGCTTTCTTCAAGCCTTTCGTCTTAATGACAAGGTCGGTCATTTCTTGGTCTCCTCGCTTTGGAGCATCCTCATCACGTCGCGGTTGAGCTTCTCACGCCAGTTCTCGGTAAGTGTCTTGGCGTTCCGCAGCAGCTCGTCACAGAAGGCGGCGACATCCTCGCCCGTGACTTCGAGGGCGCGTTTGCCGTCGGCTGCACCAGTTTCAAACAGCTCGAGCAGGTCTTTGAGGAGGGCGACAATATCCATACCGTTGCCACCTGTGTTCATGAACATGTAGTGCTGGATTTCGCCGTAAACGATTCGGTAATCGCTTGGCAGCGCTTTGGCACGCGCTTCCATAGCTTTCCAGCCCTTCTTGTCTCCGATAAGTTTGGTGAAAAAGTCAAGCATTTGATTTCTCCTTCAACTGATTGATTTTGAGTGAGACGAAGTTCCACTTCGCCCAGAAAGTCTCGAGTTCGGCACGGCCCGCCTCGTTCAGTGAGTAGAACTTTCTGGACGGACCGATCGTGGACGGCCTCTTCTCGATGTCAACAAGTTCGCTTTTCTCGAGCCGCAAGAGGATGGTGTAAACCGTGCCCTCCACAACGTCCGCGAAGCCGAGCGTGCGGAGGGACGAGGCGATTTCGTAGCCGTAGGTTTCACCGCGACTGATAATCTCGAGCACGCAGCCTTCGAGGACACCTTTGAGCATTTCGGTGAGGTTTTCCAGGGTGACGCCCCCTTTCCTGATAGGTTGATTCAGTATCTAGTGATACGCATTACCACTAGTTTGTACCACAGAGTAGCGACTGTTGTCAACCGCGCAAAGTCGCGGTTTCACGCCACCGCACCGGGCATCCAGTCTCCTCGAGGGTGGGCTGAACAGCTCGAGCCTGAGCTACTCGAGACTGAGCTACTCGAGCCTGAACAGCTCGAGATCTCCACAAAACTTGAAGTGTTCGCACGAACACTGGATTCCCACGGACATTGCGTCCAGTGGAATTCAAAGACGAAAAATAGGGTTGATCTTTAGAAATGCAGGACAATGCCGCTCGAGCTATTCATACTCCAGCAACGGCTCTTACAAACGAATCGCCTCGAGCGGCTTGGCGTCGTCTGACAGCGGATCGCCGTCCCAGAGCGTGAAATCGGCGGCGCAGCCCGGCGCGACCCGCCCGTACCAGCCCTCCCAGCCCGCCGCGAGCGCCGGAGCGGTCGTGTATCCGCGCAACGCCTCCGAGCGCGTCATGGCCTCGTCCCCATGCCAGCGCCCACCGCGAGCATCCAAGCGCCGCACCGCCGCCTCGAGTCCCAGCACCGGATCGGGCGTGGCCACGGGCGCGTCCGACCCGAGCGCCAACGTCGCGCCGCTCGCCAACAGGCTGCGAAACGCGAAGGTCGTCCTGGCTCGAGTCCCCCCGAGCAGCTTGTCCGTCATCTCCGTGTCCCCAACGAGATGAATTGGCTGCACACCCGCCACGACGCCCAACAACCCGAACCGTTCTACATCCTCCGGCGATAAATGCTGCGCGTGCTCGAGCCGTAACTTGACGTTGCGCTGGCGTGCCAGTGGAGAGAGCCGTTCCAGCACGTCCAGCATCTCGCGGTTGGCGCGGTCACCGATCGCGTGAATCACTGGGCTGAACCCTAACGTTAAAGCTCGAGTCCCACGCTCGAAGACGGTTTCCGGCGTGTCCACCGCCACGCCGCGCTCGCCGGGATGCCCCTGGTAATCGGTCAACATCAGCGCCGTGCGGCTGCCCAATGCGCCGTCGGCAAAGAACTTAACGCCGCTCAATCTGATCTGCGGCCCGACCAGACCCCCGGCGTCCGCTCGAATTCCCAGCGCCTCGAGACTTTCTAGATCGGCGTGCGGCACACACGCCCAGACGCGCAGCGGCAACTCGCCCCTGGCACTTAACTCCTGCATGGCGTGCAGGTACAGGCTCGGCTCTAACGCCATCGTGTGGGCCGCCGTGAACCCGTACTGCCGCATCTGCTCCGCCCCGAGCCGCGCGGCTCCCACCGCCTCCTCCAAGCTTGGCACTGGCATGACCCGCTTCACCAAGTCCATCGCGTTTTCTAAGAGCGTCCCCGTGGGGTTGCCGTGACGGTCGCGCACGATCAGGCCGCCCGCCGGGTCGGGCGTGCCCGCGTGAACCCCGGCCAGCGTCAATCCCCTCGAGTTGACCCAGAGGCTGTGTCCGTCGCGTGACCGGAGCGCGATCGCCCCATCAGTCCCGAGCGCATCCAGCATCGCGGCGCTCGGGTACTCGGCGTCACTCCAGAGATTGATGTTGAAGCCGCGCCCCTGAATCCAAGCCTGATCCTGCAACTCCGGCAGTCGCGCCCGCACGCGCAGCACCGCCTCGGCGCTCGAGGTCGTGTTCTCCAGGTTGATCGTCTTCAACGAAAACCCGTAGCCGACGAGGTGCAAGTGCGCGTCCGTCAAGCCCGGCGTCAACCAGGAATCACGGTGATCCAGCACCTCCGCCCCCGGCGCTTCGTCTACCAGGTTCTCAAAGGTTCCGACCGATTGGATCACGCCGGACACGACCAGCGCGGCATCGGCTTCCTCTAAACGACCGTCCATCGTCAGGATTTGACTGCGAATGATTTTCGCCTGCATAGAAAAAAGTCTAACTCGAGGCGTTCAAGACGCGCCCGATTCAGCGTCTAACTCAGCGTACAATTCGGCATTGAACCACTCCAGCTCACCGTCGTCGCACCAGACGAGCGCCACCCGACCCGCCTCGCCGTAGACAACCGCGTTCTGCCCGAAGCGCCGCCCAATCTCGAGGATGTCTGGGAGCGGCGCGTCCCAGATCAGAAACCCATGCTCGAGCCATTCGCGCTTGACATCGGTCCCGAGCGAATCCTCAAGCTCCCAGCCCTTCAGCGCCAAGTCGTGCCGCATTTGAGCGTTCAGCGTCGCGTTCTCCTCGTCTGGGAACGCCTCGCTGCGTGGGTTGGCAGCCGTCATCAGCACGAACCGCCGCCCGCCGTACAAGACGACTCCGGTTCGGGTGGTGGCAAACCGAAACGCGACCCCGGCGGCACGGTAAACCGTCTCAAAGTATGCCTGGCGGAACTCCTTTGGGTTCACGCCCGTTGCTCGAGCGATGAAGGGGCAGGGTCGAGCAGCGGTCGGAAGTTGACCCCTAAGAGCCGTAACCGCTCGAGGTGAGTCTCCAATCGTTCCATGAAATCTGGCAGGTTCTTCTGCTCAGCCTCTGTCCAGACGACTTCAGCCAAGGCGCACAGGCGCGGGAAGAGCATGTACTCGGCGTGATCGGAGTCTGGCACGTACTCGGTCCACATCTGCGCCTGCGATCCGAGCACGTGTTTTGCCCCCTGGGCGCTCAGTTCCGCTGGGATCGGTTCGTACCCGTAGACCTTTTCCAGCGAGGTGAAACCACCGATCGCCAGCGGTTCGTTTTCCGTGTTCTGCGCCTGGTAATGATCGAAATACACGTGCGATTGCGGCACCATCACCACGTCGTGTCCGTCCCTGGCCGCGTGAATCCCGCCCTCCTCGCCGCGCCACGACATGACGGTCGCGTTCTCTGTCAGCCCGCCCTCCAAGATTTCGTCCCAGCCGACCAATTTGCGCCCTCGAGCGGTCAGGAAGGCATCCATGCGCCGGATAATGTACGACTGCAATTCGTCCTCGTCCTTCAACCCCAGCGCCCGAATCCGCGCCTGAGCCGCCGCGCTGCCTCGCCACTCGGTCTTCGGGCACTCGTCGCCGCCGACGTGAATGTACTGCCCTGGAAAAATCTCGAGGACTTCGCTTAGGACGGCTTGCAGGAACTCAATCGTGGTTTCCTCGGCGTTGAAGACGTGTTCGATCACGCCCCACTGTTGCCCAACTTTGAGCTGCGCGCCGGTATTCCCCAGCTCCGGGTACGCGGCAATCGCCGCTTGTGCGTGGCCCGGCATCTCGATTTCCGGGACGACCGTGATGAAGCGCTCCGCAGCGTATTGGACGACCGCCCGCGCTTCCTCCTGGGTGTAAAACCCGCCGTGCGGCTGATCGTCGAAGTAGCCTTGCGGGTCGCGCTCGTGCAGCACGCGAGTCCCGGAGCGCCACGCGCCGACCTCCGTCAGTTTCGGGTAGCGTTTGATCTCGAGCCGCCAGCCTTGATCCTCGGTCAGATGCCAGTGAAAGGTGTTGAGTTTATGCAGCGCCATCAGGTCCAGTAGCTTGTACACGAAGCCCAGCGGCATGAAGTGGCGGGCGCAATCCAGGTGAACGCCGCGCCAGGAAAAGCGCGGTTGGTCAGCGATGCGGGTCGCCGCGATTTTCCAGTCAGCTTGCGCGACCCCGCTCGAGAAGATCGCCGTCGGCAACAACTGCCGCAATGACTGCGCCGCGTAGTACAGACCCGCCGAACCTGACGCCCGCAGGGTCACGCCCGCTGGCAGCACCTCGAGTTGATAGCCCTCCGTCCCCAACCCCGTGAGACTCGCGTCCAGCTCGAGGCGAATCGTGGGTGCGTTGCCAGAATCTTGCACGACTGGCAGCGCGAATCCGGTCGCAGGTCGCAGCATGACCGCCAGCTTCTCAGCGATCTCGAGCGCGGCTTTACCCGCGACGATCACGGTGTTGGCGGTCAATCCGAACTCACCTTTGAGCGCGGTCTGTGACAGAGGCATTGGAATGATCGGCATGAGGCCCATCTTAACGATTTCGCACCGATAACCTCGAGTCGAACTTTGGTTTTGATCCTGATTGCTCGAGATTGGCACAGTTAGGACGACGACGAGAAACCTTTACCAGACAAGCCTGGAAGCGAAACGAACCTACGTCAGACCCCAGGTTTGGCTCGAGGACAAAGCCAGGGGCGTTCATCCAAGGTCGTGTAGCTCAGCCATCCGTGGGTAATCGCTGCGGCTAGACGCAACGGTCTCGAGCGCTCGCATCACCCCGAGCGCCACATGGTCGCGCCAGGGCCGGGCGACCACCTGTACCCCAATCGGCAATCCGGCGCTGCCGAGTTCAATCTTACGAGCCGCCTTTTCCACCCAGTCACGGCTGTTCGCGGGCCGCTCGGTTTCCTCGTCTTGACGAACCCGAGTCCACGGGAGAACCCCGGCCGGGTACCCAAGAAAGTTGTAGAGCAGCGCGTACCCTCCGAGCGTGGCGACTGGGCCGCTGCCGGAACCGTGGGTGATCGCGGGCAGGGCGTTGGCAGGACAGAGGATCAGCTCGAACGGCCCACCCGGCGAGGTCTCGAGCGCGAGCCTGAACCGCTCCTGGTACGCCATCTGCGCTTCGACCATCGTCCAGTAATGGTGCGTGTCGTGAAACCCCACATACGGAAAGATCGTCGCCGAGGACTGTTGACCGAGCACTTTGAACACAGCCTCGAGAGCGCGAACGAGTGGGCGGGGACTTTGCATCTGTTGCAGCAGCGTCGCCATTTGCGGGATTAGTTTGTCGCGCCCGATCACCCCCTTCAGCCCTCGCGCGCCGTCAGCGGTCATCAAGCCGAAGAAAATCCCCAGCGCCTGCGGCACATCCGGCGGCGCGAACTCCGTGACCTGTGCGCCGAGTCCCTCGAGCGCTTCGGCGGCCTCGAGTACGGCCCGGCGAGCGGCGGGTGCGGCGTTGAACGTCCCATCGTCGGTGTAGTACGCCACGCGCAGCCCTTTCAGGTTGACGCTGCCCAGATCGCCCAGCGGTCGCGGCGGTTCGGCGTTCGGAGCGCGCCCGCCGTTGATCACCTCGAGTCCGAGCGTTGCATCGGCGACCGTCCTGGCGAGCACCCCAATCTGACTGACGACGGCGCGTTGACCGGGCGGCAGGCTGTATCGCCCGGCATCGTCGGTGCGTCCATTGGTGGGTTTGAAGCCGACGATGCCGCTGAAAGCGGCCGGAATTCGCACGCTACCAGCGATATCCGAACCCAATCCCAATCCTGAGCCGCCCGCCGCGATGATCGCGCCCTCGCCGCCACTGCTCCCGCCCGAGGTGCGTTCCAAGTTCCACGGGTTGTTGGTTCGCCCGTACACCGGATTGTCGGTCTCGTAGGACATCAGCAATTGCGCCGCATTCGTCTTACCGAGCACGATCGCTCCTGCCTCTCGCAACCGCGCCGCGTAGCGGTCGTCACTCTCCGCTCGCGTGTTGGCCCGGGAAGGCAGGCCGAAGGTCGAGGGCAATCCCTCGAGGTCAATCGAATCCTTGATCGTGACCGGCACGCCGTGGAGTGGGGGAAGCGCTTCGCCGCGATGCCGCCGCTCGTCGGCTTGGCGCGCCTCTTGCCGCGCCTGTTCGTAGCGTTTGACGACGACTGCGTTCAATTTCGGGTTGACGGCCTCGATCCGGGCGATATGGGCCTCCGTGACCTCGAGCGCGGAGATCTCGCCGCTTCTAATACTCGCGGCCAGATCGCTGGCGGATGACCCGATCGGATTGGTTCTGTTGGCGATCATGGGACCTCCCTTCACTAACCGACGGTTTGACTGCCGAAGACGTTGATGAGTTGCCCAGTCATGCCGCTCGAGGCGTCCGAGGCTAGGAACGCGGCCACGGCGGCCGTCTCGGCAACGCTCAGCGGGCGGCGAGTCGCCGCCCTCGCGGACGCAGGTGGTTCGTCACCCGTGAGGCCCAGCACCCGCGCCATGCCCGCGTTCGTCAGGGCAATCGTGGTCGTTTCCGGCATGGCGGTCGCCCGCAGGAGGTTGACGCGCACATTGCTGGCGCTGAATTCGCTGGCTAAAGCCCGAGCCAGCGCCTCGAGTGCGCCGCAGGTCGCGGTCAGGTTGACCATGTGGCTCGAAGCGAAATGGGTCAGTGAGGCTGAAAGGATGACAATCGAACCGCCTCCCGTTCGACTCATGTGTCGGGCGGCTTCTCGGCTGGTCAGAAAGGTCGAACCGAGAATCACATGCAGCGGTTTGAAAAAACCGTCCACGCTAAGCTCTAACGAATTGGCAGGGTAGGAGAGTTCGTCGGGGCGCTGGCCGATGCCGTTGAACACGGCGTCAATTTGCCCGGTGCTGGCTGCGACATTAGCAACGTAATCGCTCACTTGGCTTTCGTTGGTAGCGTCCACCACCTCGAAACTGGCGTTCCCACCATCAGCTTGAATCTCCTTGGTCAGTTGCTCCAGATGGGCGGCGTTGCGACTCGAGAGCCAGACGTGCGCGCCCTCCTGAGCGAATTTGCGGGCGATGCCGCTGGCAATGCCTCCGGTCGCGGCGAAGACGAGCGCGTTCTTGTTAGCGAGTCTCATGGTGTCTCCTGGTTGTCATCGTGTGGATTGAGGTCGGGTCGCCGAACGGTTTCCGTGTTTCGCTCCAAGCAAACTTATGTTGCTCTTGTCAACATACGCTAGAATGTTTTCCATGTCAACATCTGAGTCGGCTCGAGCCGAGAGCGCCTCCAAAAGAACACCCAAAACGGACACGTACCACCACGGGAATCTCCGTCAGGCACTGCTTTTAGCAGCCCGCGAACTGGCGTGCGAGTCAGGTATTGACAGCCTCACCCTGCGCGAAGTTGCCCGCCGCGCCGGGGTCAGCCACGCCGCGCCGTACAACCACTTCAGCGATAAAGCCGCCCTGACCCGAGCGATGGCCGCCGAAGCCTTTCACGACCTCGCCAACGCCCTGCGGGTCGCCGCTGCGACGCAACGCAAACCACTCAAGGCACTCGAGGCTGTCGGCAAAGCCTACTTGCGCTACGCCTTTGAGCATCCGGCAGAATTCCGTTTCATCTTCCGCGACGACCTGCGCCAAGACGAAACCGACGAGGTCAACAAGGCGGGCGAACGCGCCTACGGGGTGCTCCTCGAGACGGTCAGAACCTGTCACGAGGCTGGTCTACTCTCCGACCAAGACCCGGACCTGCTGGCGTTGACTGCGTGGTCCACGACGCACGGACTGGCAACCCTGCTGGTGAGCGGCCCTCAGCAACACCTGAAAGCCGACCCGCGCGCCTTTGAGCGAACCGTGACGGCAGTACTTGGGGTGCTCCAAGAGGGGTTGTTTAAGCGATGAGCGATTCAATCTCTGAGGGGCCGATTCCCCGAGGCTTGCCTCATTGTTGCAACGCTCCCCCTCTCGGGCGCGCTTCGTGGGTAGCTCAAAAAGATTTAAAGCTGTTCATACCTGGAGCCAAGGTTCGAGGTTCTTGATTCAGCTAATCGTTTTCCAGAGCGCTTTTCCCGCAAAGTCGCCTCTCAAAAGTTCTGCCCGCGCAATCACCAGCCGCCTTCACATGAGGGGTTGCCAGTATCTCACGACCAACGCTGCAACTCCAGAATGTTCCCCTCCGGGTCTCGAGCGTACACGGCCGTTACGAAGCCCGCGCCCGGCACGGCGAGCCTGACCGTCTCGCCGATCACGCCCCCACCGTTCGCTAGCACCTCTCGAAGCGCGGCGCTGACATCGTCCACCTGAAAGGCAATATGCCCAAACCCGAAGCGGTTGACCTCCGCCCGGTCCGCCTCGAGCTGCGGCTGATACTCGAAGATTTCCAGCGTCGGACCATCCTCGCCGTGCCCCGGCAATCGCAGGTGCATCCCGCGCAAACCCGCCCTCTCTACACCCGTCAACGCCTCGAGCTGAGGCCCGCTGAAATCGCGCTCGGGCGGCACGGGCAGGCAACCGAAGACGGTTTCGTAAAACGCGGCCAGTCGCCGCCAGTCCCGCGCCACGATGTTCGTGTGGGTGTAGCGGGCTTTCACAATGCCAGCCCTCACAGCGCCAGCGTCTTGGCGAGTTCGCGCATCTGCAACGACACGTCCTTCTTGGACTCCCAGGTTTGATGCAGCGGAATATGAACGACTTCCCCGGCGTGAATCCCGACCATGACATCGCTGACGCCGTTCAACAACGCTTCCACGGCGGCGTGCCCGAGACGACTGGCCAACACGCGATCCGAGGCGGTCGGACTGCCACCGCGCTGCACGTGCCCGAGGATGCTGACCCTGGCATCCAACCCGGTCGCCTTGCTGACGGTTTCCATAACCTTCAAACCACCGCCCTCGTAGCCCTCCGCGACGATGATAATGCTCGAGGCTTTGCCCTTGGCGGCGCTGGCTTTCACGGTTTCGATCACCTGCTCCAAGGTTTCGGGTTGTTCCGGAATCAGGATTTCCTCGGCCCCCCCGGCGATGCCGACATCCAGCGCGATAAACCCAGCGTGCCGTCCCATCACCTCGATGAAGAACAAGCGCTCGTGGCTGGCGGCCGTGTCGCGGATGCGGTCAATCGCGGCCAGGGCGGTGTTGACAGCCGTGTCGTAACCGATCGTGTAATCCGTGCCGTACAGGTCGTTGTCAATCGTGCCGGGTACGCCGACCGATTTGATACCGTGCTCCTGCTCCAGGTAGTGCGCCCCGTGAAACGAACCGTCGCCGCCGATCACGACCAGTCCCTCGATCTCGGCTTCCTTGAGCTTGGCGGCCCCCAGGGCGCGACCCTCGGCGGTGTAAAAGGCTTTGCAGCGCGCGGTCAACAAAACCGTGCCACCGCGCTGAATCGTGTTGGCCACGTGGCGTGGACCCAATTTCTCGAACTCGCCCTCGATCATCCCGGCGTAGCCGCGCCGCACGCCCATAACCTCGATGCCCTTGGCGGCCCCGGTGCGCACGACGGCGCGAATCGCGGCGTTCATGCCAGGAGCGTCGCCGCCAGAAGTCAGTACCCCGATTCGTTTCATACGTCCCCCAGTGATTTAGCCTTCGGTGGAGCCTCTCGAGCCTGTTTCAATACTTGTAACGCGAGATCGTAGGCGCTGTTGCGGTCCACGCCCAGGGCTTGCAGCGCCGCCCGAATATCCTTGGCGCTTCGGCCAGCCGCCGCCATCTTTGCAGCTTCCAGCGTAAAATCCTGCGTCTCCTTGAGGCTAACGGTTGCGCCCGCGACGACCAGCACGATTTCACCACGAACCTCGCCTCGATTGAAATGAACGAACGCCTGTTCTAGCGTGCCACGAAAGACTTCCTCGTGCAATTTGCTGAGTTCCCGCGAAACCGCGCAGCCTCGAGCCGCGCCGCAAACGCCGATCAAGTCGTTCAGCGTATCCGTCAAACGGTGCGGCGACTCGTACACGGCGCTCGTGACCGAACTTCCGGCGATCTCCTCGAGCCTATCGTGCCGTTCGCGGCCGGTTCTGGGCAGGAAGCCGTGAAAGCAGAACCTGCCCGTCGGCAAACCGCTCAGCACCAGCGCCGGAATCAGCGCGGTCGCGCCCGGCAGCGCCTCAATCCGATACCCCAGCTCTAAGGCGACCGCCACGAGTTCCGCGCCCGGATCGGACAGCCCCGGTGTGCCCGCGTCCGACACGAACGCCAAACGCGGGTAGCGCTCCAGCACGGCTCTGGCTCGAGTGCCCATGGTGTGCGCGTCGAGGCGCTCGAGCGGTTTGTTGATGGCGAAATGGCTTAAGAGTTTCCGCGAGTGCCGCGTGTCCTCACAGGCGATGGCATCCACGTTTTTCAGTGTCTCGAGGGCGCGCAGGGTGATATCGCCCAGGTTTCCAATCGGGGTCGGAACGAGGTAGACGATTCCGGTGGTTGCGACCTCGCTCACGTCGCAGAGCTTATCAGGGCTGAGGGCATGACGGCTCGTGGGAGTCTCAACCCGGACAGGCTCGAGAATAATAATCTCGTTTCAATCAACTCGTAGAACGGCTGTTCGCCCGGCCACCAAAGCCCCTGCTCGAGCCATCCCAGGAAGATGATTCTCGGGAAGTTTCATATCGGCCGGTCACATCGTCGGGCGGGGGTTCAACCGAATCCGAGTGCGCTTATCCTTTTTCGGTGGGGTGAAGGCGTTGGTGATCGTGGCTCGCAGCAGCTCGCCCTCACCGACTGTGACCGTCACGACCGCGCCCTCTGGCAGCTTGGCCTTCTCCAGGACGATCACTCCGTTTTGCACCACGCCCTTGTACGCCTTCACGATGCTCGCATTGTACGCGGCTCGAGGTCAGCTTTGGTTCAGCGCCTCACAATCGGCTGCTCAGAGAGAACTCCATCAAACCTCGAGACTGGATCTACCCCTAGAATGCCCTCGTGCCCTCGAGTCCGACGCTGCTGGCCGTGTTCGCCCACCCGGATGACGAGAGTTTCTGCGCGGGCGGTGGGTTGGCGCTCATGGCTGTGCGCGGTGTGAGCGTCGTGGTGCTGAGCCTGACGCGAGGCGAGGGCGGCAAGGTCAGCCCAGACCTGCTCGAGTCTGACCCGTTCGGGCGGGCGGGCGTGGCAGATGTTGCGGCGTTGCGAACCCGAGAGATGGAACGGGCCTGCGAGGCGCTGGGTATTGAGCCTCCACGCTGGTCGGTGTTTCACGATTCCGGGTTTCACCAGCCGACCGCCTTCCCGAACCGTCTGGTGGCCGCCGACCCGCTCAAAGTGGCAGGTGAGATTCTCGCGGTCATCGCCGACGTGAAACCCGATGCGCTCTTGGGTTTTGATCCGCACGGGTATTACGGGCATCCCGATCACATCGCGGCCCACCGAGCGCTCGGTGCGGTCTGGGGCATGAGCGGTCACCTGCCAGATCCACCAGCACGACTCTTCTACCCGCTCCCGAGTCCCATGATGATCGAGCGTTTCAACCGGGCGGGTTTCGGAAATCTCGAGTCAGAGCGTTTCGCGGCCGGTCCCAGAGACGCGGCCGTGACGGTGGATGCCACACCGGTTCTCAGGCAGAAACGCGCCGCCATCGCCGCGCACCGCTCCCAGAGCGCCCCTGGCAGCGGGATTGATCGGTTGCTGCCCGAGTTGCGCCAGTCCGGTGCGCCGCGAATTTTGACAGAGGAGATCTACGCTCTGGCCGCGACTCGAAGCGCCGTGCCGCGCTACCCGCTGCGTGATTTCTTCGACGGTTTGAAAAGCGGCTAGCTCAGGTTCAATTTGTCTGTTACAGGTCGCCGGTGGGCGGTTCGATCTTCTGAGCGATGAACACCAGCGAATATTGACTGATTCCGGTGGTCTTTTCTCGTCGGATTAAACTCAGGAACCCGTCCCAACCTTCCGCCTCGCGCTCGAGCTTCCAGTGCTCGTGGTACGCGTCTGTGTGGAAAATCGAAAGCGTGGGGTGCCAGTTCACGGCTTTGTACAACTCCTGATAAAACCTGTGGACCGTCTCGAGCGGCTTCTGGCTCTCGCAACTGAGGTGAATCGCCTCGTGATGGCGCGAGCTAGAACCGCCGCCGCCGCGATAAATGGCACGCTTTGGAAGTTTGAAGCCATGCGCTAGAACATTGAGTGGGATTCCGCCTTCTGACGTGCTCATAGCTCACGAAACCGTGTACCCGCTCGGATCGAAGGCATCCATAATTTCCCCCAGTACCTCGCTGACGATTGCTTTCACCTCGCCAGGTTTCATTGAGAATTTCCCCTCGAGGCGAATGTCATTGCTGGCCCCTCGCTCGAGACGCAATTTGACATCATCCCCGAGCTGCGCTCGCAGCGCCGCCTCGAGTTGCGTGTGCAGATCGGCTTGCATCGCGTCCTGATCGAGCGCGGGCGCACCCTTGGTGTTGCGTGGTTCGGCGAAACGAATGACGACGAGTTGCGACATGACAAACCCCCAATGGCAGCCTACGCTCTTCGCGGTCAGCGCGACATCAGGGGTCACATTCTGACGAAATACAGCGTTCTGGATGAATGATCCGAATCAGTCCCGTTTTGGTGGTTTGTTCCGAAACGCGTCCGGCTTGTTCACCCGCTCGAGCTTGACCGGGCGGTTCTCCTTGGCGCTCAAATAGATTGCCGCCATAATTCGCTGGTCTTGCACGCCTTCCTCGCCGGGCGTGAACGGGTCGAGGTTCTCCTGAACGCAGCGAGAGAAATGATCTATTTCCAGCGCGAACTGGTTTTCCTCTTTCATGATCCGCCGCTCGCGGGCATCTTCTGTCACCAGCTCGAGTTCCAGCCCCTCGTACTCGAAGGCCGGATCCAAGCTGAGCCAGGACTTCTCACCGTGGACGCGCAGGTAATTGGCTCGAGCGGCGTTGTAACTGCTGGCGCAATTGGCAACTGTCCCGCTCGGGAACCGCATCGTCCACGACATGACCTCTTCGACCTCCTTGAAGCGCGGGTCTTTCGGGGTGCTGTACCCGTAGGCGAACACCTCCTCGGGTTCCTGCGCCAGCAGAAAGCGCACGGTGTTGAGACAGTACAAGCCAATGTCTGGCAGCGATCCGCCGCCCGCCAAGTCACGCTTTAACCGCCAGACGTTTGGGTCGTCCTCCATCTGTGCGTTGACGGATTCAATGATCCCGATCCGCCCGAGCTTGCCGCTTTGAATCGCGTCTCGAGCCGCCCAGTGCTGCGGCGTGTACTGGCAGCGGTAGGCGGTCATCAGCTTGACCTTGGCGCGTTTGCAAGCGGCGACCATCGCCTCGGCATCTTTGACGCTGGTCGCCAGTGGCTTCTCGCAGAGCACGTGCTTGCCCATCTTCGCCGCACGCCTGGTGTACTCCAAATGCAGCGAGTTCGGCAGCACAATATACACAGCGCCGATATCCTCGCGGTCGGTCAATTTGTCGAAGTCCTCGTAGGTGTACACGTCAGCCGCAGTCAAACCGTACGCCAAGGCAAACTCGAGCGCCTTTTTCGGCTCGTCGCTGACGAGGGCGCTGAGTTTCGAGAACTTGGAATCCCTGAAGGCGGGCAGGAGTTCCTGAGCGGTTAATTTGCCAATCCCGAGGACGGCGTAACCGACTCGTTCCGCGGGCGGGACTGGTTTCGGATTCTTGGGCATGGTTCCTCCAGAAGATGTCGTGCCCCCTGACTCGAGGCAAGTGGGTTGATTTAACGGGAGCGAGTTGAATTGATCCTGATGGGCAAGCTCGAGGTCGCGGGAGCGCTCAGGCCCTGCCCGTGAGCCTCGCGTCAGATTCCATTGGATTTCAATGAAAACTCTGGACTGGCTAGGGCCACATAATTCACGCTCGAGACCTGGTTCGGCGCAGGTTCAAGTCTCGAGTTCGTACTGGGAAGTTCATACTGGGCAGTTGTCTCGCACCGCTCGAATGAGTTCACCGTGGCACGAAGGCCAACAAGTCCGGCACGGTTCGCGCCCAGCGCCCACCGACCAGGCCCCCACCGAGCGCAATCTGGGCGCTCGAGCCACTGTCCATCCGCAGCGCGTCGCGCACCCCGGCCGCGACGAGCGCCCTGGCGAACTCCTCCGGCGTACCGAGTTCCAGCATTGCCACGACGTACCAGCCTTTCCCATCAACACCAAAGCCGACCTGCCGCGTGGAGCGCCAGATTTCCTTGCTCGTGTCAAAGCCTTCCGCCTGCGGGTTGACCGCGTACTGCCCGTTGCGCACGAGTTGCGGCCCGGCCGCGATCCCGTCACTCACCTCGAGCCAGGCGGTTTCGCTGCTCGTCAGGCTGAGGATGGCGGCATCGCCGATGGCGGGTTTTAACCCTGGGAAAGCGGCCGGGTTGAAGGTCAGCGTCAACTCGCCGGGAGCGGGCGTGAACGCCTCGTCGTGCATGAACGAAACTCGACCATCTTTCAGGCTGAGACTGATGTACCCCAGCCCACCGACCGGGGCGAACCCGTCCCCGACGAAGCTTGTCAGAAACTTTGGGTTCGCACCCGCTTGGACATTGTTGACGGTAAATTTCTGCGCGTTCCAGGCGAACGTCACCCGCGAGCGCGGCGCACCCCACAGCAAGCCGTTCTCAGCGAATCCGACGCCCGCTCGAGTGCCGCGCCAGTACGCGAGGGTCTGCCCGTTGGAAACGAGGTAATCTACGGCTTGCAGCGTGGCTGGATCGAAGTACGAGCCGTTCATGACGACCGCCGCCCCCGAGCGCTTGGCCGCCTCGAGCGCGTCCCAGGCTCCGCCCCACGGCGCGACCAGCACCTTCGGCTGGAAGCGTTGCGGGTCTAGACTGACCAGATGCAGCTTGGTTTTTCCGACGCTGTTCACGGTGTACGTCACGCCCGGCGGTGTCACCCCCGGCGAGGGCGGCAGGTCAGGACTGGCGTCAGCTCCAACCGTCAGCGAAATCTCTGATGAAACCGTTGTCAGCGCGACTCGAGGCGTCAGCTCCATGTCCAACATCGCGTCCAACCCCGCCTGCCACCAGCGCACCCGTGAGAGGCCATCCCCACCGACCGGCGCGAAGCCGTCAGTCACGGCGGTGTCCGCGATTTGCAGCAAGATGTGGTTCTGGGTGCGTTGCACGACATCCCACCGCGCCGCTCGAGCGAAGCTGAGGACCACCGCCCCAGGTTTGCGGGTCGCCCGGAGCGCCGTGACCTGATTCAACCCGCCGACCGGCAACGGCAGTTGACCGCTGATGTTCACCGCGTCTGGGGTCAGCTCGAGGTTGAACCCCAGCGCCTGTAATGCCCGCAACGGTACAACGGTCACACCATTGGCGGTTTGTGGTGCGGGCAACTCGAGCGTCTGAGCCGCCGCGTCACGCCAGCCGGTGATTGCACTGTACTCGGCGTAGACTTGCCCGAGCCGCAACCGCAGCCGCGTCGCGTCTAATGAGGAGACCAAGACCCTGACCCCGAATTTCTCTAACGCCCCCACCGGCACGCTCGGTTCGGAGGTGTTGCCGACAGTCTCGAGCGGTGGTTGCAGGGGCTGATTGCCGAGCAGCACCGGGGCGGCACCGGCACTGCCAAGGCTCGCGGCTGCCAAGAACAGAAAAGGGTAAATCCGCTTCACTATGGCATCCTATGAAATGAACGAGCGGATTTTGACCGACACGCATGAGGACGCCTTGCTATACTCCTCACGTGATTGAACCCAGTATTGCTCTCTACGGCGAGGCGTTCACGAGAGTGAGCGCTCTGCTGGATGAGTTGCTTCAGAAAGCGCACGTGCGCTACGCGATGCTCGTGGATCGCAAGGGCTTCGTGCTGGCGCACCGCGAATCGTTATGGGCCGCGAAGCCGCCAGCGCTGGATTCGATCGCCACGTTGATCGCTGGTAACGCCGCCGCCACGAGCGCCCTGGCGAAATTACTCGGTGAGCGCCGCTTCAACGAACTCGTCCATCAGGGCGAGCGCATCGGGTTATACGTCGAAGAGGTAACGGCTGACGCGCTGCTGGTCGTGATTTTCGATGAAACCGCCCCGATTGGGCGCGTGAAGCTCTACTCCAAGAAAAGCATCGAAGAGATCGTCAAACTGATAGACGCCCTCGGTCCGCTCGAGATGCCGGAAGTTTCGTTCGGCGCGGATTTCGCCCTGAGCGCCGGTGCGTTGCTGGACGATCTGTTCAAGGGTAACTGATGAGCACAATCAACTTCGCGGCCAGAGAAATCAACTGTAAAATCGTGTACTACGGTCCTGGTGTGGCAGGGAAGACCACCAATCTGCGTTATATCTATACCCAGGTTCCCGATACCGTCAAAGGCGAGATGGTTTCGCTCGCCACCGAAGACGAGCGCACGCTGTTCTTCGATTTCCTACCGATTGATCTGGGATCGGTTCAGGGTTTCAAGACGCGCTTTCACCTCTACACCGTTCCCGGACAGGTTTTTTACAACGCCAGCCGCAAACTGATCTTGCGCGGCGTGGACGGGATTATTTTTGTGGCCGACAGTGCTCCGAATCGCTTGCGTGCCAACGCGGAGAGTATGCGTAACCTGCGCGAAAACTTGCAGGAGTATAACCTGAACCTGGACGAGATTCCAATGGTCATTCAGTTCAACAAACGCGACCTGCCGGACGCGGTTCCGGTGGACATGCTCCGCGCGATTTTAGACCCCTCGAGTCGCTTCCCAGGTTTTGATGCCGCTGCCCAGGGTGGTCAGGGCGTCTTCGAGACTTTGCGGGCGGTTTCTAAAATGGTTCTGGAGCGATTAGCAAAATCCAAGTAATAGTTTCAGTGAGCCTGATGTAGGAAGAGCGGCACTGAGCCGCTTTTTTCATTACTTAACTCAATAATTAATTCACGAGCGTAGAATAATCGTGATTATTTTCACTAACTTGGTATATGAGATATGCGCACGTTTTCCCACTCGATTTTCGTCTGCCAAAAGGCTACATTTGCTGCTCTTCGTCGGATGATTGAAGTAGGGGAGAGAGTCAGGCAATTGATCTCCTGCGGGAGAAGTCTGGGCAGTTTCAGTTTATTGCTGAACATAGCGCAAGGCTGCGAAAACAGGGGAGAGTACGCTTGGAAGACCCTGCAACGGACAGCCCGAGCACCTATTCCCGAGCCTTTCATTACTCTTTTTACGAAAGTCGAAGTTACCAACCAATCCAAGCCTTCCAGTGCGGGAATCTGGTTCTTCACCCTCGAGCGAACGCAGCCTCTCGAGATCATCCGTCCGGCTCGAGGATACCTAAGGTGTGTGCCAGGACTTCGGATCTTCATCGTTCCAAGTGGAACATACGATCTCGAGCTATCACCTGCTAACGACTGTCAGAAGTCGGCTTGAGATTTAACTCGTCCGAGATCACCTCGAACCTCGATACGCCGCTCACATGGGTCAACCCGGGATTTGTCTGGTTAGGCTTTACCAATCTTCAACGGCTCGCTTCAAACTTTCGTCCGACCACTTGGCATAGATCCGCGAAGTCTCTAAGTTGGCGTGCCCCAGGTGACGCGCGACCGTCTCAAGGTCCTTGGTCTGCGAGTACAAGCGCGTGCCGGAGGCGTGCCGGAGCGGGTGGGTCGCTTGGTAGGGGACACCTGCCTTCAAGCAGAGCTGACGGAGCGCGTACCGTGCGCCGTGCGGCGCAATTCCAATCAGTGGTTTTCCTCTGATGGCGGGCAGTTCCGTCAACGCTTCGCAGAGCCGCTTGGATAGATTGACAGTTCGCGCCTTGCCACCCTTGCCGTGCTGAACGCGTAAGATCCGCGACTCGAGGTCAAGGTCTTCGGGTTGAAGCGCACAGGACTCCGCGATGCGCAACCCACCGTGCGCCCCAAGTAAAAGTAAGGCTCGCTCTCGGGGTTCAGCGATTTCCAGGAGCTTTTGGAGGTGGTTCTCGCGGTACGGCTGTCGCTTTTCCCAGGCGGGCGTCGGGTCCTTGGCGGCGTGAACGTAATCGAACGGGTCGCTCTGGCTGACGCCCGCCCAGCGCAGCGCCGCCCAAAGTGTCCGGGCTGCCGCCAGCTTGACGCGCACGCTCGAGGCAGAGAGCGGTTTCGGGTCGCGGTTCGGATCTTCCAGCGCACGCACGTAGCCCGCGCCCCAGTCGCGCGGCGGCTCGAGGATGGAAATGCCTTCGGCGGCTTCTAGAACCTGGCGCACGCCGACCTGATAGGTTTCCAATGTCTTGTCACTGATCCGCGCTCCGGCTTTGCCGTAGGTGCAAAGCCAGGCTTCGGTCAGGCTCCAGAGTTCCGTAGCATCGCGGTCACGGGCGGCTCTGGCGGCTCGGCGTTTGACTTCGCCGGGTTCCAGGGCAGTCCAAGCCCTAGATCGGTCGGTGATCGTGGCAGTGTAAAGCTGGAGTTCAGTGGACATGACCCGTCACCTCGAGAATTTGCGTGCAGGAGAAAGTTTGTAGGAATCAGGCGGTAGAATGGCTTTTAAGGCGTCTCGAGATTGTTCCGAGGGTTATTGCACCTGTGATTTTCAGGGCTGTGTCAGTCAGCCACCGATTGCGCCCTAACATCTGACTTACCATAACACAGCTTATGGTAAGTTGGGTCAGGGGAGAACTGAGCCAGAAAATTCGCCTCGAGCCTCTCAAGCTTTATGCTGCTTGATCTCAATGGCGATCACCCGGAACTCCTCCGTCCCGACATTGTGAAACGAGTGCGGCTCGAGCCGATCCACAAAGACAGCCGCCCCGTTCGCCGGTCTGGACCCCTGCACCCTCGAGTCCAGCAGGACAGTCCCGTCAGCGTCATAGCGCACGAAATCGCTCCAGCTCAGGATGTACAGCACGCCCGCCCAGGCATGGGTGTGAACCGCCGTCCGCTCGCCCGGTGGGATGAGCGTCTCGAGAACGCGGATATGGTCGTCCTCCAAAAGCAGGCGGTGATGCTCGCCGGAGACTGCCAATGCATCCAAAGAATCGTCGTTCACGCGTCCGTCCTGATGTACACGGTTTTTTCTTCGCTGTAGGCGTCACACGCGTTCGGTCCCAACTCACGCCCGTAGCCGCTCTGCTTGAAACCCCCAAACGGCGTTGTGTATCGCACGCTCGAGTTGCTGTTGACGGAGATCACACCGCTGTCAATCGCCCTGGCGACCCGCAACGCCCGAGCGCCGTCTCGAGTCCAGACGCTCCCGGACAGCCCGTAGATCGTGCCGTTGGCGATTTCGATGGCTTCCTGTTCAGTGCTGAACGGGATGACGCAAGCGACCGGACCGAAAACCTCTTCCTGCGCCACACGGTCCGTCGGGTTCACCGGCTCGAGGATCGTGGGTTTGAACCAGTATCCCGCGCCGTCGGGAATTGTACCTTCAAAGGCGACCGATACCCCCTCGAGAAACCCCGCCACCCGATCCCGATGCCCGCCTGAGATCAGTGGTCCCATGTCCACATCGGTCAACGGATCACCGACGCGCCAATTCTTCACGGCCACCTCGAGGTGATTCATAAAGCTGTCCAGAACGCTTCGATGCACCAGTAACCTCGAGCGAGCGCAACAATCCTGTCCGCTGTTATCGAAAACGCTGCCCGGTACGGCCGCCGCCGCCGCCGCCAAATCCGCATCCTCGAAAACCACCGTGGCGCTCTTCCCGCCCAGCTCCAAGGTGACGCGCTTGACCGTTTGCGCGGCGCTCGCGGCGATCTCGCGCCCGGTAGAAGTGCTTCCGGTGAAGGCGATCTTGGCCACATCTGGGTGAACCACCAGCGCCCGCCCCGCCTCGAGTCCCGTCCCAGCCACTACGTTCAAGACGCCCTCCGGCAGTCCCACCTCGCGGGCGATTTTCTCGAGTTCAATCGCGGTCAGCGGCGTCAGTTCAGCCGGTTTCAGCACGCAGGTGTTGCCCGCCGCGAGCGCCGGTCCAAGTTTCCACGAGGCGATCGCCAGCGGGAAATTCCACGGGGTAATCAATCCGACCACGCCCAAGGGTTCCCGGAAAGTCATTGCCACCCCGCCCGCCACGGGAATCGTCGCGCCGAGGTGACGCTCGACCGCCCCGGAGTAATAGCGAAAGACGTTCACCACCATGCTCAGCTCTCCCCTGGCGCTCTGGAGCGGTTTGCCAGCGTTGCGTGCCTCCAAAAGCGCTAGCCGCTCGAGATGGCGCTCCACGCCGTCCGCCAGGGCGCGCATCAGGCGGGCGCGTTCGGCGGGAGCCAAAGCTTTCCAGCCTGGGAAGGCGCGCTTGGCTTTTCTGACCGCCGCGTTGACATCGGCGGCGCTGGCAGCGGGGAGCGTCTCGAGGATACGCTCAGTGGCGGGTTCGATAATCGTCAGGGTAGACATTGAGAGGCATTGTCTCACGTCAGCCGAAACCAGATTAACTGTGCAAAGATTGAAGCAGTACCGTCGCTCGCCTCGAGTCACGATCAACGTTGAAGCCGGCGAGTAATCTTCGGGATCAAAAGGAGCAACCATGCAAACACGGGCACTGGGTAAGAGTGGTCTCGAGGTCTCGGCGCTGGGCTTGGGTTGTATGCGAATGAGCTTCGGTGACACGCCAGTCGGGGAATTGATTAAGATGAACGAACAGGCTTAAATTGTGGTCGTGACTCGACCGTGCGCAACGTTTTCCGAACTGCTTGCTGCGCTGGAGAGAGTTTACCCACCCAGCGTCAATCGCCTCGCACCGCCGGCAACGCCCGCAGAGATCGCCAAGCTCGAGAACTGGTTGGGCACTGCCTTACCGAGCGAGGCACGCGAGGTCTACACCCTGCACAATGGTCATCATAATGACATCCCTATTGGCAGTATCTTTGATCGAACGCTGCTTAACGTCTCGCAAGCGCTCTTTGAATTGGCTGTTCACGACGACATCCGCCGCTCAGGAATTATCAATGACGAGATTCTTGACGATGAGCGGGTCAGCGAAAACTTTCCCTCGGCTGGTCACGTCCCAATCCTCTCGGACTTGACCGGCAATTTTATCGGCTACGACGTTCGCCCGAGTGCTCAAGGCCAATTCGGCCAAGTGTTGGTGTTTGCGGGGCGTTACAAGATTCGGAATTTTTAATACGCTAAGCCAATAAATCCCGTGCTGAACAACATTTATTGCAGCGCTTTTGAGCACATCACCTCGAGCGCCAGATGTACTCCCCCGTCAACCCAATGTGCTCCCACCCGAGTGGCGAGACATGCCGCAGCAACTCGTCCGAGATCACCTCACCACTGGCCCGCAAGCGCTCAATCACCCGCTCGAGCTGCACGGTATTCCAGATGTTGATGCACGAGATCAGCAAACTCAACCCACTCGCCCGGTTCGACTGCGCCTGCCAAGAGCGATCCCGCAACTCACCACGCTGATTGAAAAAGACCGCGTCCGCCAGCGCGTTGCGCGACTCGCCCTTGTTCAACCCGACCAGCACGCGGCGTTGCAACGCCGGGTCTTGTAGCCACTCGAGCGTGAATAACCCCCGCTCGAGCCGCCCCAATTCGCGCAACGCCGTCGCCAAACCGTTCTGACGCGGATACGCGCCGAGCTTACTGAGCATCAAACTCGCGGTGACCGTACCGCGCCGGATCGACGTGGCGAGCCGCAGGATGTCCTCCCAATGGGTTTCGAGGAGCTTCTTGGAGAGCGTCCCGCCGATCATCGACTCGAGCTCTGGGTAACTCGCGCTTTTCGATGGCGTGTAAAGCTTGCTCTCCGCGAGGTTGCGGATGCGCGGCGCGAAACGAAAGCCGAGCAGGTGACACAGCGCGAAGACGTGTTCGGTGTAGCCGTTCGTGTCAGTGTAATGCTCGTCGATCAGCAGATCCGACTCGTGATACAGCAGCCCGTCCAGCACGAAAGTCGCGTCGCGCTTGGTGGTGTTGATCACCCGCGTGTGAAACGGCGCGTACTGATCGCTGACGTGCGTGTAAAACGTCACCCCGGCAGCGTGCCCGTAGCGGGCGTTGACCGCGCCGTGACTCGCGCCGTGCGAACCGGTCTTGAAGTGCTGCCCGTCGCTCGAGGAGGTCGTCCCATCGCCCCAGAACCGGGCGAGCGGCAGTTTGTGCTGGAAGTTCGTCAGCTCCGCGATTGCCCCGGCGTACGTGTCATCGCGCAGATACCAGTCCGAGACCCAGCTCAGTTGCCGCGCCGTCGCGCCGGGCGTGGCTTCAGCCATGCGGGTTGCGCCGAGGTTGATGCCATCGGCGAGAATCGCGGTCAGCAGCGTCTCGAGCCGCTCGAACGGCTTGCCGCTTTGCAGGTGCTTGAACGTCCGGTCATAGTGCGTCCAGCCCGCCACGTCAGCCAGCAAATCGGTGATCTTGACGCGGGGCAACTCCGCGTATAACCGCTCGCTGAGCGCTCGCGCCTCGAGCGGCGCGGCCCGCGCCAGCGGAGTCAAGACGATCTCGCCCTTCTCGAGCCGCACGCCGGCGAGATCCCCGCGTTTGATGCCGCGATTGACGGTTCTCAGTTCCAGCTCGAGCAGCGCGGAGCGCCCCTGCCAGTACGTCTCGAAGTTCGCGCCGACACTCAGACGATTTCCAAGTAGAAGTAAGCGTATGGATGCGTTTTTTGCGATGCGTATGCGAGCTAAATTTAGCGTAGACCTATCCGCCCCGCCCGGTAGTAAGTGGGTCATGAGGGATTGGCGTGAGAGCCTCATAGGAGCGCGAGAGCATTGTCTCACTCGCACTTTCAAGCCTTATTGATTCATTTACATCAAGACGTATTTGGCCAAACCTGATCTGAAGAGGGGTTGCGTGGTAAGGCTCGAGGGTTGACAATCCAGTCATGCTTCGCGCCGCTCAACTCCAGAAACGCCCCGCTGCGTTCCAACGTCTGACCGGGGTCACGCCCGCTGAGTTCGACACGATCCTCGAGTTGCTTTCACCTTTGTGGCACGAGGCGAACATCAAACGCTTGAACAACCGCAAACGATCACGCGCCATCGGGCGCAGGAGCCAAATTCCATCTCGAGCCACATGCACTGCTCCTGATGAGGGCTGGTGAATATGCGAGTAATGAATCGCTTGGAAGCCTCGAGCGCGTAAGGCAAGCAAGGAATTGGGGAAGGTGTGGCGCGGTGGTTGCCGATCCCGCGCAAACACGCAATCCCCTAACTACTCGATACTTCTCGAGTTTGCGCCTCCCCAAGGCCATCTGAGACAATAGCGGCTACCTCATCCCGCCAAGGAGAAAGTAGCCATATGCAGCATAAACCCGTCAAAGACGCCCTGCAAGCCCACTTCGATATCGACGCCCGAAAACTCGAGTTCATTAGCCGTTTCATCATCGCTCTACTCAAAGTCCGCTCGGTAAATTTGACGCAGATCGCCACTGCCTTGAACGGATTCGCCAAGCTCGAGAGCAACGCTAGGAGCGTCAAACGCTTCCTCAACGTCGATTTCGCTCAGGAGATGATCGCTCGGTTCGTGCTGAGCTTCACCACCGGCGACAAGATTGTCCTGACAATGGATCACACGAACTGGCAATTCGGCGCTGCACACATCAACTTCCTCGTGATCGGCATCGCCCACAATGGCATTGCCTTACCATCTGACACGGTGCTCCGACAACGGTTGAGAGCAGCGCCTGCATGGGAGTGGTTCAACAGTCTCAAACAAGGTGAGATTAAGGAACTTGGAAAAGCCAAAGTCATGGGCATTCGGGTGTGGGCGATATTGGTCAAATTCGCCCTTAAGCGCCTCAAGCACTTTCTTTAGTTAAAAGATGCGATTGATTCAGGATTTACATGTCGTCTGACGCACTTTCGACAAAATCTTGAGCAAACTCGTAGCAGCTTTTCACTTCAAACTGAGTGCAAATTTGCTGAGTATACGCGTTGAAATCTCACATCGGGCGATGTGATTAAATATTCCTATTAGCTAAACATCTAATAGCTCAAATGCAATACCTGAGATGTTTTGTGTAACTGATAGGTATAACTCCTTAGGTATATGTCCAGATAGTGCCTCTAACGACTCGAAAACCTGAAGTTCGAAATCGCCATATTCGTCTGCCTGCTTTGCAGTACTAACTCTCATCTGAGGATTGACAGCGCCAAGAACTAAATCAGTCAATCGTGGAAGTATTTGGCGGTACAAAATTAAGTTACCTTTTTGCGTAGAAAACACTTTAAAGATGATAGATCTACGTTCTTCGTTTCCTGATTGAAAACCCTCACCCACTAAACGGCCAATGAAGCGCTTTTTCGTATACGCTATAGAACCAACTTCCACCTCAATTTCTTTCCAAGCATCTTTAGCTAGTCCTACCTGTTTTAAGTAAGCTCGTAGTGACGCCACAATTGTTGAAGAAAGACTGTCGCCAGCTATTTTTTGTGCAGACTCAAATATCGGCAAATCTTCATCTGAAACATAAATTGTTTTTGTAGGCACAATAACCCCCGTTTCTGCGTATCACTATACATATAAGTACTTCGGCTGTCAACAGCCGATTTAAAACCTCTTGGCAAGGCTCGTAGTTCAGTACAGGCGATCCTAAGATGGGCTGCCGCCTGGTCTCGAGTCAGAGCTGGTCAAAATTGCGGCTACGACTTAACCTATCGCGCTCAGAACAGTATTTTTTCGCTTAGCGTATTAAAAATTCCGAATCTTGTAATGCCCTCGTTTGGGGCGGATGTTGACACGCGGGTGGTATTTGGTTCGATTCCAGAACTTTGGGATCTGCTGGTCGAGGAGTTGCGAGCGGGGAACTGGACGTTGATCGAAGACGAAGCGACGGGTCTTACTGAAGTTCGGTTTCGATTTCTAAATGAACCATTGCGAACGCTCTGGGCTTGAACACCAAGAACTACAGTTGATTCATTGTAGGATAAGTTACTAACGTTACTTTTTACAAGAAGGGAAGTGGCGAGCCAATATGAACCTCGCTGACTTTACCCTCGGCAACGCCCGTACCCCACTTCCAGCGCACGGCGCTCCCCTTGCGAAAGCCGCTCACGATTGGCTTTCCTTGGCGTGCTTCACGCTCCACTCGCGCCCGGCATCGCCGCCCCATAACAACCAGGCGATGTACCCGTTGGACGGCGCGTGACCGTCGGAGCCGTCCTGATCCAAGTTATCTACGGCGTGACGCGGGAAGTACTGGGCAATGTGATGCAGGTCTTCTAGGCTGAGCGGCTCGCCGCTCGAGAGTTTCCGCGCCATGCCCGTCCCAACCTCCGTGCCGCCGCGCCCGTATTGCTGGTGCAACTCGAGACCCTTCTTGGCTGCCTCGCGCACCTTAGCGGGAATCTCAAACTGTTGTTCTGGCACGTTAGTCCTCCTGATGAGACGCTAGGAGGGCGCGCTGAAGCGAACCTGAACCCAACTCGAGGGTTGTGACCGAATAGAAACCGGGGCATCACTTAACATGGGAGCGTGCATCCTCGAGTCCTGCGCGAGCGCTTATTGCGAGCCTTCTGGTGGCTCGTGCTGTGCGGCGTGCTGCTGACCGCACCGATCTTTGGGGCTGATCTATTCACACCGAGCCGCTGGGCGTCGTCTGGTGTCACCCACATTTTCGTCGTGGCAGGCTGGGGTTTCGTGTGCTGGCTGGTCTCGAGACGCAACCAGAACCTTGGGGTGCAGCTCTTCCTGATGGGGCTGATGCCGTTCGTCGCGTATTCCACCGCGTCCGGCACGACCGCCGTGCAAGCGCTGAACCTGTCTGTCTCGAGCCGAATCGCCCTGATGGGACCGCTCGAGTTGATGATGGGCGTTCTGGGCGGCGCGGTCACGGCGGCGCTGGGATTGCTGATTGTAGGGCTGAGTTTTTGGGGAGCCGATTTTTCGCAAGCCATCATCACCGGACACCAAATCGTTTTGTACGGAATCTTCGGCACATTGGTTCACAGTTTGCTGCGCGATCTCGAACGGCGGCACGACACGTTGGAAGCCGTCAATGCCCGGCTCGAGGCGATGGCACTGCGCGATGCCGCCACGGGTTTGGCGAATCGTCGCGCCCTCGAGACCGAGTTTGGAAGGTACATGTCGGCAAGTGAGCCGCTCGCTTTTGCGATGTGGGACCTGGACGGCTTGAAGCGCGTCAACGACTCGCACGGACACGCGGCGGGAGATCGGCTCCTGAAGCAGTTCTCGGATGCTTTACGGGTCGCCTCGAGTGAACAGGATCGGCTCTACCGAATCGGTGGTGACGAGTTCGTCAGCCTGCACCCAGATACGCCGAGCCTCAACCTTGTCATAGACCGGGTTCGCGTCAGCTTCCCCGAGGTCTCGGTCGGGTGGGTCCAGCTTGGGAATCACAGCCTGGACGCGGCTCTGCTCGAGGCGGACGCATTGATGTACGCCGACAAGCAAACCCGCCGCGCCGGGGTGGTGTGACGCCTCAGAGGGGAGACATAAAAAACAAGCTCGAGGCTTTTTGCCCACGGGTCACACTCTGATCAGAGCGGCGTCGTGTACGCACTGGTGATTCCGCCATCCGCCAGGAAGGTCGCGCCGGTCGTGAAACTCGAGTCATCCGAGGCGAGCCACAGGGCTGCCTTCGCCATCTCGCGCGCCTCACCGAAGCGACCCATCGGGATGTGAACCAATCGCCGTTGGCGCTTCTCCTCGGTGTCAAGGTATTTCATCAGCAGCTCTGTGCGGAGTGGTCCGGGGCAGAGCGCGTTGACGCGAATCCCTTCACGGGCGTGAATTGCGGCGAGTTCTCGAGTCATGCTGAGAACTGCACCTTTCGACGAGGTGTACGCCAGTTGCGGCGTGGCCGCGCCCAATACCGCCACGAACGAGGCGGTATTGATGATGCTGCCGCCGCCCGCTCGGAGCAGAGCGGGGATGCCGTACTTGCAGCCTAAAAAGACGCCTTTGACGTTGATCGCAAAGGTTAAATCCCAGACAGCTTCCTCGGTGTTCATGGCGTTGTCGTCGGCCGCGTGCGAGATTCCAGCGTTGTTGAAGATGATGTTGAGTTTGCCAAAGTTGTCCTCGGCGGTTTGAACCATGGCTTGCGCCTCGGCAGCTTTGCTGACATCGGCTTTGGCGAAGACCGCCTCTCCCCCACCGGTTTTGATTTCTGCCACGACTGCGTTTCCAGCGGTTTCGTTGAGATCCACAACGACGATTTTCGCGCCCTCGGCGGCAAACAGCAGCGCGGATTCCTTGCCGATGCCGCTCCCCGCCCCGGTAATCAGTGCCACTTTATTTTCTAATCGCATGGGTCTCCTCGATTGAGAACATTTCTGGAAATTTCACGGGAAGTAATAGATATAGTGTTAGTAAGTGAAATCATTCACGATTATTACTGACTCGTGAATTTTTTATTTCAGCGTTTTCCGGATGCGGTTTCTCGGATGCTGTCATAAGCGCTCGAAGCCTCGAAAGCGTTCCCAATCGGTGACGGCTGCATCGAAGGCGTCCAGTTCAACATCGGCGTAATTCAAATAATGCCCGACCACGACCTCACCGAACGCCTCCCGCGCCAAGCTCGAGGAGGCGAATAACTCGCGGGCCACGTGCATGTTGCGCGGAACTCGAGGTTTGTCACTGTGATACGCGTTGCCCTGGAATTCAGGCTCGAGAGGAAGTTTGTGGTCTATCCCGTGCAGTCCGGCGGCGATGGTCGCGGCGAGCGCCAGGTATGGGTTCACGTCCGCGCCGGGAACCCGGTTCTCGAGGCGCAGTCCAGGGCCATCCCCCACAACGCGCAGCCCACAAGTGCGATTGTCACGACCCCAGGCGACGGCGGTCGGCGCGAACGAACCAATCGCGTAGCGCTTGTAACTGTTGATGTTCGGCGCGTAAAAGAGCGTCAGCTCGCGGAGCGCGGCGAGTTGCCCCGCCAGGAAATGATCGAAGAGTTCGGGCTGGGTTTTGAAGACTGCCGTGCCGTCACGCCCGCGCAGGCTGAAATGCACGTGGCAACTGCTGCCCTCGCGCTCGTTGAACTTGGCCATGAAAGTCAGGCTGTGACCCATCCGTGAGGCGATTTCTTTCGCGCCAGTCTTGTAAACCACGTGATCGTCAGCGGTTCCCAGCGCATCCTTGTACCTGAAATTGACCTCGTGCTGCCCGAAGTTGCACTCGCCCTTCGAGTTCTCCACGACTAGCCCGGCGCGCTTCATGTCGCGGCGGATCTGTCCGATCACCGGTTCCGCCCTGGACGTGCCGATAATGCTGTAATCCACATTGTAAAGATTAAACGGCTCGAGATCCCGATACGCCTTTTTCCAGGCGCTCTCATAGCTATCCCGAAACAGGATGAACTCGAGTTCGGTCGCGGCCAGCGCCACCAGACCGCGCTCCTCCAAGCGCTCCAACTGACGCTTTAGGATTTGGCGCGGGCTGGGCAGCACCGGGGCGTGCCCGTGATCCTCGAGGTCCACCTGCACGAGCGCTGTTTTCGGCAGCCACGGGATAACTCGGAGCGTGTTCAGGTCGGGCTTCATGACGAAATCGCCGTAGCCCGTGCCCCAACTGCTCATCGCGTATCCGTCTACGGTACGCATCTCCGTGTCCACCGCCAAGAGATAGTTGCAACCCTCCGCGCCGTGCTCAATTACGTCCTGCAAGAAAAATTCCGCCGTCACGTGCTTTCCCATGAGCCGCCCTTGCATGTCGGTCAGGGCGATCACCACGGTATCAATCTCACCGTCTTGGACGAGTTGTTTCAGTTCTTCCAGCGATAGCATCGGACCTCCTGGGATGACATGTGGTGCGGGCAGCATACCGCCCACACCACCGGCTGGAATCTGATCGCTCGAGGTCAAAGCCTCAGTCACTGCCAACGGCTCGCTCGGCGGCGGCGATCTGGGCCTGGCGTTGCGCGATGCTCTCGCCGGTCGGCGGCCCTTTGAAGCGGTTGCGTTCCAGGGCGAACCAGATCACGACCAGCAGCGCGACGAAACCCAGCGTGATGTAAAGCGCCTTGTCGTTCGGCGGTTGAATGCCGACGATAAAGATAAAGCCTGCCGCGACGATCACGCCGACCGCGATGGGACGAAATGTGCCGCCCAAATCCCAGGGTCCCATTTTGGTCCAAGTGCGCCTGTACGCCAGTAAGCCCGCCGAGACCGGCATGGCGTAACTTAAAAACAGGAAAATAACTGTGATCGTGACAATCGTGGAATAAACCGGGGCGTACAGCGTGAACAGGATGCTGATGAAGCTGGCGACCCAGATAGCGTTCACGGGCGTGCGGAACTGCGGGTTGATCTGGCGCAGGAACGACGGGAAGCCACCATCTCGAGCGAAGGCGAAGATCATCCTCGAGGCGCTCGTCACGGTGGCCAGACCGCACAGGAGCTGCGAGACCAGCACGCCGAAGTACAGCACTTCGCGCAGACCGCTCGGAATGACTTTGTTGATCGTGTCGAAGAAAACGTTGTAACCCTGCTTGGCGGCCTCGTCCATGTTCGGGATGGCGATCACGAACGCGATCAGCATCAGCCAACCGAACAGGCTGGAGTAGAGCACGCTGTTGACGATCCCTCGAGGCACGCTCCGCTGGGCGTTCACGGTTTCTTCGGAGACGTGGGCGCTGGCGTCGTAGCCGGTGATCGTGTAAATCGGCAGCAGAAGCCCCAGGAGAAACACACCGATCAACGTCGTGGCGGGCCAGACGTTACCCTGACCGGAGTAATTGTGGAAGGTCCACAACCTCGAGAAGTCGTGCGTCGGGGCGAACACGAACAGGGAGACGGTCAGCGCAGCCGTCACGCCGAAGATCAGGTAGCCGCTGAAGTCCGTCACCAGCGTGGTCAAGCGAATCCCGAGGTGATTCACCAGCGCCTGCAAGCCGGTGATGATGACCAGAAAGATGATCTGCGTCGTCAGATTCCCCTCGAGTTTCAGGCTGCCCCCGAAGGCTCCGATGAAAAAGTAAAACGTGCCGACGTTGATGGCCCCCAGCACGGTCACGAGGCCCAGCAGGTTCAGCCAGGCGGTCGCCCAGCCCCAACCGCGACCGCCGAGGATGCTGCTCCAGTGGTACAAGCCGCCCGCCGTCGGGTAGGCGCTGGCGATCTGCGCCATACCAAGGGCGAACAGGAGGCTGATGAGGCAACCGACCGGCCAGCCGATCCCGATGCTCGCCCCACCGACGCCAGAGATACCCTGCCCTAGGGAATTGATGCCACCGGACAGAATGCAAATAATCGAGAACGCGATGGCGAAGTTGGAGAACGAACGCATCCGCCGCGCCAACTCCTGCGCGTAACCCATGCTGTGCAGCACCTTCACGTCGTCGGCGATGGTCTGGTCAACGTCTTTCGGATTCATGTATCCCTCCACGATCTGAACAAGTCTCGAGACGGCTGCGAGGAATGACCGGTGATGACCTCCTGTGGATTAAGGCAATCTGGGCAATTTGAGACGCGAATGACGGTGAAAGTCCAACTGTAACCTAAACCAGGAACCGGGTGACGATCCTTTGAGAAGTGAAACCTGAGATCACCACCTTCAGATGGTCAGCCCGTGTGTGAAAACTCCCGCCTGCCATGATGATCTTTGTTAGACTGCTCTGGAGTTCGCACTGTTTTGAAGTAGGCAATTCCTTTCTTCAGGAGGCTGTATCCATGAACATTCGTTTTTTATTGGCCGGTTTGCTCGCACTTGTCACCTTTGTCGGCTGCGCCCCAGCCGATCGCCCAACCCTGCGCCCACTGCTGATTAAAATCTCCGAACCCGCCAAGGTTGGCGAGACGGTCATCATCCAGGGGCGTTACCTGGGCAGCGCCGCCAACAGCGTCGTGATCTTCGGCGCGAACGACGCGGGCGCAAACGGCATCAAAGCGGGCGGTGACAACATCGTCGCGTGGAACGCCTCAGAGGTTCAGGTCAAGATCCCAGCGGGCGCGAAAGCGGGCGGCAATTTTGTTTTCATCAGCGTCAGCGGCGTGCTCTCGAACGGCTTGCCGTACAGCATCACGCAGTAAGCACAGTTATTAAGCCAGTCTCGAGCAGGTGATAGCGTCTCGAGCGAGTCTGAGGGGAGCTTATGGCTCTCCTCTTTTTTACGGCAATCAGCAAGTCTCGAGCCTCAGAGTGCCGTTGGTGTCAGAGCGCAGTTACTGAGTTCGGCATGGTCAGCTTAACGTTTTGAGGCAATAGAATGCGTCTGTGACGCACGCGTCCAGTAGCCGAATCGTGCCGTAATCAGTAGGGTCAGAGCGCCGTCGCGGCAATACGGCGCTCGACCTATGGCTCGAGTGGCACGAATCGGTATGATGCCGGGCGTGAAGTATCAGACAGTCAAAGGAACCTTCGACCGCCTTCCAGAGGACGCCGCGAAATGGCGGTTCATTCTCGAGACCGCGAGGACGGTGCTGGAGCGATTCGGCGCGGGTGAGATTCATACCCCGGTCTTTGAGGAGGTCGGCGTGTTCCAAAAAGCCGTCGGCGACTCGAGCGATATTGTCAGGAAGGAGATGTACACCTTCTCCGATAAGGGCGAACGTAACCTCTGCCTGCGCCCCGAGGCGACCGCCAGCATCGTGCGGGCGTATTTGGAGCACGGCATGGGGAGCCGGCCGACGCCGGTCAAGCTCTGGACGTTCGAGCCGATGTTTCGCGCTGAAAAACCACAAAAAGGACGGCAGCGGCAGTTCATGCAGCTCGGGTTGGAGTACATCGGGCTGGCGGACGCGATCATGGACGCGGAGATCATAGACGCGGGGCGGGCGATGCTCGAAGCGATGGGGATTCGGGATTACGTGATTCACCTCGGGAGCGTCGGCGACCCCGAGGATCGTGTCGCGTATAACGCGTATCTTCGAGCCAAACTCGAACCCGTGATCGGGCGGTTGTCGCCGGACTCTAGGGAGCGCCTCGAGCTGAACCCGATGCGAATCGTAGACAGCAAAGACGAGAACGATAGGGCGCTGCTGCGCGAGTTGGAGCTTCAGCCGATGCTGTCGTACCTGGGCGACGCGGCGAGGGCGCACTTCGAGGCGGTCAAGGCGTACCTGACTGAGTGGGGCGTGCCGTTCTTCGAGGATGCCAGCATCGTGCGCGGCTTGGATTACTACCGCCGGACCGCCTTCGAGTTCATTCACAACAGCCCCGAGCTGGGAGCGCAGAGCACGATTCTGGCGGGCGGGCGCTACGACGGCTTGGTCGAGACCATGGGCGGCGTCCCGACCCCCGGCGTCGGCTGGGGCAGCGGCGCGGAACGCCTGATCCTGGCGCTCGAGGCGGAGGGGCGGGAAGTAACCGCGCTCGAAACGCCGCTGGCGTATGTGATCCCGATGGACGAGGCCAGCCTGGCTTACGCGCAGGGCGTGGCCCGCGAGGCTCGAGCGGTCGGGCGGGTGCAGGTGGCGTACAAGGTCAAGGGACTCGGCAAGGCGTTTGCGGACGCCGAGAAGCTGGGCGCGAGGTTCGCGGTTATCATTGGATCGGACGAGCGTGTCAGTGGGGAACTGAGCCTGCGCGATTTGACGACGCGAGAGCAATTCAAGGTTCCTCGCGTGGAATTGAACGCCTGGCTCGAGACGCGCCGCACGGCCGCGAATCAGGTCGCCACGGTAGACTGACGGGCTGAAACGCTCGAGCTGCCAGGTGTCGGCAGCACAGTATTGGTTGCACAGTATTGGTTGCACAGTGGTCGGCAGCAAGGTGTCGGCTGTACAGTGTCGCTCGTTGGAGGAAAGTTTATGAAACGCACGCACTCTTGCGGTGAGCTTCGCGCCGCCCACGCCGGTCAAACCGTCACGCTTCAGGGTTGGGTCTCGCGGGTCCGGGAATTCCCCGAGACGCGCTTCATCGTGCTGCGCGACCGCTACGGCATCACCCAAATCACCGTAGACGCGGACAATCCCGCCTTCGCCGTGGCTGACACGGTCAAAGGCGAATACGTCCTCGAGGTGATGGGAACGGTGCGAATGCGGGCGGAGAACAACCGCTCGAGTCAGTACACCACGGGCGAGATCGAAGTCGTGCCGAGCAGCCTTGAAGTGCTTGCCCGGTCCAAGCCGCTACCGTTCCCGGTAGATGGCACGCCCGTGACCGCCTCCGAAGAGGTGCGCCTGAAGTACCGGTACCTGGACTTGCGCCGCGAACCGCTCCGGGCGGCGTTGCGTCTGCGCCACAAGGTGATCTCGAGCATCTACGAATTCTTGGACGCAGAGGATTTCATCGGTGTGGAAACCCCGATGCTGACAAAATCCACGCCGGAGGGCGCGAGGGATTACCTGGTTCCCAGCCGCACCAATCCGGGCGATTTCTACGCGTTGCCGCAGAGTCCGCAACTCTTTAAGCAACTGTTGATGGTGGCGAATTTCGATAAGTACTTTCAGATCGCGCGCTGCTTCCGCGACGAGGATTTACGGGCGGATCGCCAGCCGGATTTCACGCAATTGGACATTGAAATGAGCTTCGTGGACGTGGACGATGTATTGGGGCTGAACGAGCGCTTGATTCAGCACGTGTTCAAAAAAGCGCTGGACGTGGAGATTCCGATTCCGCTGCCGCGCCTGACGTATCGGGACGCGATGAACCGCTTCGGCAGCGACAAACCCGATCAGCGTTTTGGTGTTGAGATTCGGGATGTCTCTGACGCCGTGAAAGACTCGAGTTTCGCGGTCTTCAAGGGCGCGTTGGACGCGGGCGGCACGGTGAAAGTCCTGATCGCACCGACAGAACTGAGCCGCAAGCAACTCGAGGCGCTCGAGTTAGCCGCGAAGCAGAACGGCGCGAAAGGTTTGGCGTGGACGAAGGTCGTGGGGAGCGCGCTCGAGGGTGGGATGGCGAAGTTCTTGACACACACGGAGGTCGCGGGGTTACTCGAGGTCACGGGCGCGGTCTCGGGTCAGACCCTGCTGTTCGGGGCGGATGCCTGGGATGTGGCGGTCAAGGCGCTCGGCGCGGTGCGGCTGGGTTTGCGGGACATGTTGGGTTTAATAGCCGCCGACGCGCCGCGCTTTCACTTCGCCTGGGTCGTGGATTTCCCACTGCTGGAGTTTGACGCCCAGCGCGACAGTTACACCTTCATGCATCACCCGTTCACCAGCCCGAGGCTCGAGGATGTAGCGAAGTTCGGCACGCCACAGATGGGTGAGATGCTGGCGCGGGCGTATGACTTGGTGCTGAACGGGTTCGAGGTCGGTGGTGGGAGCATCCGGATCCACCAGCCGGAGGTGCAGGAGCAGATGTTCAACGCGATAGGCTTCAGTACCGCCGAAGCCCGCGAGCGCTTCGGGTTTTTCATGGAAGCCTTGGAGTACGGCACGCCGCCGCACGGTGGCATCGCCTGGGGGCTGGACCGGATGGTCGCGGTCATGGCGAACGCGGATAGCATCCGCGACGTGATCGCCTTTCCGAAGAACGCTCGAGGGGCGGATGTCATGGCGGACGCGCCGAGCGCGGTGGATGAGCAGCAGTTGAAGGAGTTACACATCAAGTTAGACCTCGAGGGTTGATGGTGGGTTGCGCGATAAGCTAAGCCATACAAATGCCTACGTGCTGCACATGAAACTCGAGTTTTATAGTGCTTAGAAGGGCTTTAGTTAAAACGGAGCTGTGTGAGACGAACTCAATTTAACCCTGTTTTCTTATCACGCATTTCCTCTTGAGTATTCTGGTTCAACAGTTCAGTTACGCGGCGCTACAACGCACCCAGAAACCTGACCCCAACGGAATCAGCTTTCTGGGTGCGTTGCGTTTCCAACCCAAAGACATAATTCGGAAATCGGTGTCAACGGACGTAAGGTGCGCCAATCTCTAGTGCTAGCGTGTTAGTTCTGGGCTACTCAACAATTCTATTTTCCTGCCAGCAGCACGCTCAAAAATCCAGGTGACGCCCTCTAACCAGTATCAGACTCGAGTTTGGGTTACGTGCCACCTGTCGAGTTTGAAGTGGCGTACTGAGAGCGGTCGAAGCTCGAGGTCAAGTATAATCATGGGAAATCGCCTCAACAAAAGGGAATTCTATGAAAGAAAATCTTAAAAGCCAGAAAATTCCGTATCAAGCTCCAAAACTCGAGGTGCTCGGCGTATTTGTGGCGTTGATTGGCGGTTCTGTTATTACTGTCCCGATTCAACTCGAAGCACCAGGAGATGGGGAAACGCAGTGAAAAACCTTGCGAATTACGTCACGACTGCCTGTATCACAGCCTTTGTCCTAGCATCTTGTACCCAAATCAGTCCTGAACCTCAACCGAACCAAGTTCTAGGATTGATGCGGGTCAATTTTCAAGTTGACTCCGGTGCGGGGAATTCAAATGCCAAATTACAACCACAAGCCTTGACAGGCACAGCGAGTGGCATTCAAATGAGGCTAATTAATTCCAGCACCTTCACCACTGGTACTCGAGGCACAGGCGGTCAGCGGTGGGTCAGTGCGACGTACGACATTCGCAACGCGACCACCCTCGGCGTAGCGTATCCAACTGCCAACAGCAACATCAGTTTTTTGGCGGTCAGCACCCCGACTGGGCTTGGCGAAAGTGCCATCGCCGACATGAGAAGTTACGGCGGCACCCTGTTGACCACACCAACGCTGGCGCAATCGTTTAAGCCAACCCACGGAATGCGCTACAACGCCTTGACCAACACTACCGAAACCAGTCCGGGGGCAGAGGATTTTCAGGTCTTTGATGAATCTGAAGTCTCGAGTTTTGCAACGACTGGCGTTGTACCCATCAACTATGGTTTTGTGGTTCGGCGCACCAGCCCTAATCCGACGAATCGCAGCTTGGCAGCGAACCCAGCCACCAATCAATTCGATGGGCGTGTGACTTTCGCGGTGCGATTCCCACTCCAAACCACGATAAGCGACGACCCGTTTACGTTTTCAATGGACTTTTTGGTGGTCACCGACGATCAAACCAGGGTCACCCAGAGTCTCGAGCAGCAAGCCCTGAACAGTGTTCCAAGTCAAACGGCACAATTGACGGGAGCCGTGGTCAACATCGTGTCTGGCTCAGCGTATCTTGCTACGCCCAACCGCTTTATTCCGAGCGTGCGCCTGGCACGGGCTGCGGGTGCGCTCAATGCGATTTATCTGGTGCAAGCACCAACGGCCTTAACAGTCACGAGCAACGCCGACAGCGGAGCAGGAACGTTACGCAATGCCATTCAAGCTATCGCCTCTGGTGGCACGGTAGACCTGACAGGCATTAACAATCAGAACATCACCCTTTTAAGTAGCTTGGTCATCAGTAAAAGCCTGACCATCACCAATTCCAACGCCACACCGAATGTGGCTGTGCTGGGTGGGGCAACCGCCTTCAATGCCAGCAATGTGCGCGTTTTTAACCTTCAGGTTGGGAACTCTGCTACGTTGAGCAACTTTACTGTTGGCAATGGCTACGCTTCTGGCAGTTCGGCTCAGGGTGGTGCGATTTTGAACGACGGGACACTGACGTTAAGCAACATGAAAGTCCAAAACAATCAAGCCCAAGGTGATCCTGGTGCGAATGGTACACCAGGTTTTACTGGTACTGAAAATGGTGGTGGTGGTGGTTCAGCTCAAGGTGGAGCAATCTACAATTCTGGCACACTCGCAATTAACTCGAGCAGTGCATTCAGTGGCAATAGGGCAAGGGGTGGCGTTGGTGGTGCGGGTGCTGCTGGTTCATTAACCAGTGGTTTCCCCAATGGTGTTGGCGGACTAGGCGGACTTGCTCAAGGTGCTGCGATTTACAATGCCAGCTCAGCAACGTTAAATATCAACGTTTCAACCTTCACAACGAACAACGCCACGGGAGGACAAGGCGGAACACCAGGTAGTGCAATAGGCGGTGCGGGTCAAACTACGTTTGGTAAGGGTGGTGATGGTGGAAATGCCAACGGAGGGGCGGCCTTCAATGCAAACTCTAGCAGTGGTGCCGCGACAGCCGTATCAGTCACGTATGGAACGGCCGCCAATGCCAATGGTGCTACGTTTGGGAATGGCGTTCAGGGTGGAACTCCGATTGGGACAAACAACGGGGCAAACGGCACTGCTAGCAGCCCAAACGCGAATTTTTAGCCAGATCATTTGGTGAGCTTTCCAAACACCTGGACGAGTGCTCTCAGGTCTGGTAAGACATTCGTCCAAACCGTAAAGCGCAAAGTCGGTCGTGAGTTGAACGGTGAACTCTGAAATCAGCAGCTCGAGCTGAAAACTCGAAATGTCCACCCCAAAACCGTCTGGGTCCAGCGCAAGGTGTAATCCACAATCATCAGTCTGTCCGACCTTCTTCGCCTAGGGGAAAGGCAAACGATCAGCCTCTCGAGCCGTGGAATGACGAATTCGCCTAGCATTTACAAAGAGTCTCGAGCGCAGTGCTGCTCGAGACTCTTTTGTTCACCACCACACCATTTTGTTCACCACCACACCATGAATTAACGAACCATGTCACCGACGGCCGTATCGCCCTCGGCGAACGGATTCTCGGACGGGAGTTTCCCATCTGGCGATAGCCGGTTCACGACCTCGGGGAGCGTTTTCGAGAGTTCGCCTGCAACTTGGTCGCCGCTCATACCCGACTGGCGTCCCAACTCCTCGAGCTTTTGGGTTCCGAACGCCGATTGCATCTGTTGAGGCGTCACCTCTTCGTTTTTTCCGGTCCCAATCCAACTGTGAACCGCTTCGGCCAGGCCCTTTTCCTTTAGGGTGTTTGACATCCCTTCCAAGCCGCCATGATCGTTCACGAGTTTTGCCACGAGTGCCAGAACACCAGCACTCGCTACGCCACGCATCAATCCATTGAGTAAGCCCATGTCAGTTCTCCTTTGTCGTTCAGGCAAACAATAGGAGACGTTATTGACAAGTGGCTGCCAGGTGGCTGAAGCGAAATTGAAACAGGACTCGTGGAGATCGGATGGAAACGGGCTTGGAGGCAGTGCTGGCACTGGGTTTGTGGTTTGCATGACTCGAGAAAACTGCGGACGATTAGCCCTCTTCTGAGCCGTCACCCCTAAGAACACCTGTATCAGTCGCTTTCACCTGGTGTCTAGAGGGTAACAGAAACTCGAGGGATTTTGCCTAGAATTGTGCGCTATCAGATAACTCGAGTGACTCAGTAAATCCATTTTGTTCAATCTTGACTGAACGATCCGAACAGACTATATTCTTCGCGTGCTTACCCCAAGAGAACAGGTCATCGAGAATTTCGGGCAGTACTTTGAGAGCTTTAAGCTCCCACGCATCCTAGGACGGATTTTTGGGCTGTTGCTCGTGACCGGGCAACCGATGCTCGGGCTGGACGCGATTGTCGGGGAACTCGCGGTCTCCAAGGCGAGCGTATCCAATTCGGTGCGGCAACTCGTGGCCTTCAAGATGATCGAAAAGGTCACGCGCCCCGGCGACCGCCGCGATTACTACCGCGTCTCACCGAACGCGCACCTGAATTACCTGCAACTCAGCATGAGCAGCGGACTGGCCTTTGCCAGACTGATCGAAGCCGCCACGAAACTCGAGGACTTGACTCCCGAAACGCGGCGCAAGTTAGAGCAGATTGAGCATCTCTACGAGGCGCTCTCCAAGCAACTGAGCGAGTTTTTCCAATCGTACGATTTCTCCAAGGAGGGGTGAGCTATGGGCGTTGCGATTCGGCTCGAGAATCTGACCAAGCTGTACGGAAAGACGCGGGCGCTGGATGGGTTGACGCTCGAGGTGGAATGTGGCGAGTTGTTCGGACTGGTTGGTGTCAACGGCGCGGGCAAGACGACTACGTTATCGATCATCATGGGCTTCATCCGAGCCTCGAGCGGCGAAGCCACAGTTTTGAATCTGGACCCGTGGAGCCAAGCCCCAGAGTTGCATCGCCGGATCGCCTGGCTGCCCGGTGACGTGCGGCTGCCGGACGCGCTGACGGGCCAGGAATGGCTCGAGTATCAGGCGAGTGTGGCGGGCTTCGACGCGGGAAAGCTGGCTGGTCTGGCAGGCGAATGGGAAGTGCCGCTGGCACGGCCGATGCGGACGCTTTCCAAGGGCAACCGCCAGAAGGTCGCGCTGCTACGACTTTTAGCGGCTGACGCGGACCTGTTGGTGCTGGACGAACCCACGTCAGGCTTGGACCCGATCGCGCAGGAACGCTTGATGCTGGCGCTCCGAACCCGCGCTCGGGCTGGGGCGACGGTGCTGTTCAGTTCCCACAGCCTGTCCGAGGTTCAGACGCTTTGCGACCGCGTGGCGGTGCTGGACGGCGGGCGCGTCGTGCAAAGCGGATCGGTCGCGGCGCTCACCAGCGGCACGCACAGCTTGAGCGTCTGGACGAGCCAGCCGATAGACCCGGCCGCGCTGCACGCCTGGCGACTCGAGGTGGTCACGCCCAGGCACGCGATTCTCGAGGGGGAGCGGCTGTTAGAGGATGCGCTGCCGCAACTTGTGCCGCTCGGGATTGAACGGGCGGAGTTCGGCGGCATCGGCTTGGAGCGCTTGCTCGAGGGGGCGCACGGCAAGCTCGCCGATAGCGAGGTTAACCACGGTAGGGTCAACGAGGTGACGCAATGAGTGTTCAGGTGTTTGGAAACACGCTGCGGTTGGGGCGCTCTGGGCTGATCTGGTACATCGTCGCCACCTTCATGGCCGTAGCGGCTGGCGGCGTGGGCTTGAGCAGCCTTCAGGGAAATGCCGCCACCCTGCAAACATTCTTGAAGGATCTACCGCCCGCCCTCTTGAGCGCTTTCAAGATCAGCGTCTCGAGCTTCGCGTCGCCCGTCGGGTACATGGCGGCGCGGTCTTTGAGCCTGATCTGGCCGCTCGTGGTGATCGCCTTCGCGGCGGGCAACGCGGGCGCGGTCTCCGGCATGATCGAACGCGGCACGATTCATTTTGAACTGTCCTTGCCGGTTTCGAGGACGCGCTGGCTGTTAAGCCGGATGCTCGCCGGGGTGACGGTGCTGGTCGTCATGGCGCTCGTCACCTGGGGAAGTTTAGGGCTGTTCACGCCCGCCGCGTGGTGGCGTTTTGCGGTACTCGGGTTCGCGTTTTCGCTACTGTGGCTCGGGTTGGCCTACTTGGTCGCCGCGTTCGCCAGGGATCGTGGGCTGGTCACGGGCGTGGTATTCGGGTTTTTTGGTGTGGAGTACTTGCTGTCTATCCTGGCGGGATTATCGGATGGCACGCGCCCGCTCGAGCGGCTGAGCGTCTGGAGCGCCTTTCAGCCGGAGGCGGCGGTGAACTCTGGGGTGCCGTGGGGAACGGTCGTGGGGTGGGCGGTTATTGGGCTGGCGTGTTTCGCGGCGGCGCTCTGGCAGTGGCAGCGCCGGGATATTCCCGCCTGAAAACCCTCGAGTCTGACAGAGTTCGGTACAGCCGTGAGCGACCCGAATTATGTTGGTAACAACGATCTCAGACTTGGCTTTCCCTTTTGGAACGCTCTTGGAACGCCGGACCTCCTAAGCTTCTGGCGTCACCGACATAAGCGAACGGGAGGTCAGCATGAACACGAGACGATTGATAAAAACTGGACCGCTGGTTTTGGCGCTCACCAGCTTTGGCATTGCCGCCTGCTCATTGCAGCCGCGAGACCCCGTGGACGCACAGGTCAGCAACGCCTTGCAAACCACCCCAGCATCCCGACTCACCCACCTCGAGCCGCCCAGGAATTCGTTTCTGGCCGATTCGCCGTGGCCGATTTTTCACCGCAACACCTACGCCCAAGCCTCGAGCGCCCTGCGCGGACCGGAACCAGGAGACCGGTTCAACGTGCAATTCCGGGTGACGCCCAAAAACATAGGCTCGCCGTGGACCGTGCTCGGGGAGCGTTACGGGAGCGGGGAGCGCCCAGTTTACGGTTCCAGCAGCACGCATCTCTTCAAGGGCTTAGTACTCAATGACCGTTTCGAGATCGTGGACGGCATTGAGGTCAACCCTAATCCACTGGCGTTGAACTGGAATCTGCTGGTCATCGCGGGTAACCGCGTCATCTTGCCTGATCGGGATCGCCGTAGGTTTCTCAAATTCGCGGACCGGGCGGCTGGAGTGGCGAACTCACCGATGAGGCTCGAGGCTGAGTTCAAACTTCCAGAGGCGCTGCGTGGAAAAGCTGGGGCGCTGACGCTGAGTTACGATGGCAAGCTTATCTTCGTGACGGATGAAGGCATGATTGCTGCCATGAACACCGAATTTGATCGGATCGTGACCTTTGATCTCCGAGCGGCCCTCGGGGGCGAGTTTGATTTACACAACAACTACCCGATAGATCAATCAGGTAATCTCTATTTCACAACCGGACAGCGGATGATTAACGTCCACTGGGACGGTCAGGCGTTCAGCTTGGCATGGGCCGCAAACTACGATTTTCGTGGACCCGGTTGCTCCAAGACCAGTCCGGGAGCGTTACGCGACTTTCTGGCCGTGGCTCGAGGTGAGCCTTGCACCGGCAGCGGTTCGACCCCGACCCTGATGGGCGTTAGCGCGATGGACCGCTTGGTGCTGGTCACCGACGGGCACCAGCCACAGAATCACATGGTCGCCTTCTGGCGCGATGCGATCCCAGCGGACTGGCACGGCCTGCCAGGATTTGATCGCCGGGTCGCGGCCGTGACCGCGTTGCCGTACTCCACCCCAGACGGTCCGGGATACTCCAACGAGAACTCTCCTGTCGCTGATGGGTATGAGATCGCGGTCGCGCAGTGGAACGGCTTCGAGCCGCCGTGCGAGCCGCTGCGCGGGGTACAAAAGCTGCGTTGGGACCCGACGACCCGCACCATGCCCGTGGTCTGGGCGACCGACCGGGTGAACTTTAACAACGTGCTGACCTACAGCGCGGGATCGGGACTGGTGTACGGCTCCGGGCGGCGCGGGTGCCGCTATTACTTCTGGGGGCTGGACTGGCAGAGCGGCGATGTGAAGCTCGAGGTTCCGCTCGGAGCGGACGAGCGCTGGCTGGATCAGGGGAACGGTCTGGCGTTGAACGATGACCGCAGCATTATCTTCGGCAGCGCCAAGGGAATCGTTCGAATCGCACCGAGCACGCCCTGAAACGTAGATGTCCAAGTTTTGACGGGGGAATACTTTGTTCGGAAACGTGAACCTGACGGTGCCAAACTCAGTAAACTCGAGATTTCAGGTTGGACCAGCGATCCTTGCTCCGCTTCGTACTCCCTCGCTGACAGGATTTTTTGGCGGCTCCAGATCGCTCAAAACTGGGAACGAGGTATCAGACCAAGACCGCGTTCTTGGACTCGAGTACGGCCAATAACGCCTCCCAGGATTTGACGAAGGCGGCCGCGCCGTCGTTTTGCAATTGGCTGGCGAGCGAATTCAGATCTATTCCGGCGCTTGTAAAAGCTGTCAACACCGTCTCACCGTCACCACCGTTCACGTCCATCACCCCGTTGACCGTGCCGTGATCGGCGAACGCCAGCAGCGTCGCCTCCGGCATCGTATTCACAGTATCAGGCGCAGCCAGAGCAGAAATGTACATGACATCCGAGGCCTTCGGATCCTTCGTGCCCGTACTCGCCCACAACAGGCGTTGCGGTACCGCCCCGCGAGCCTCGAGGGTTTTCCAGCGTGGTTGCTCGAGCAGATCACGATACGCCTGATAGGTGCGTTCCATGACCGCGATCCCCAGTTTGTTATGCAGTTCCACTGGTACTTTCTCCGCCACCGCCCGATCCCAGCGACTGACGAACACCGATGCGACCGATGCGACCCTGGGAGATAAGCCCGCCGCCACCCGTCGCTCGAGACCGCGCAGGTACGCCTCGGCGGCTGCCAAGTACTGCTCTCTCGAGAATAACAGGGTGACGTTGACGGGGACGCCATTGAAAATTGTTTCTTCGATCGCGGGCAGCCCTTCTGGCGTGCCTGGAATCTTGATGAATAAGTTCTCCCGGTTTGCTGTTTCAAACAATGATTTCGCTTGGGCGATGGTTTGCGCGGTGTCGTAGGCGAGGAGTGGTGAAACCTCGAGTGAGACAAACCCATCCAAGCCGTCTGTGGTGTCATACACGGGTTTGAATAGGTCAGCCGCTCGAGTCAGGTCTTCCAGGGCGAGTTCAAAGAAGAGGTCGTCGCCGTGCAGACCAGCTCTGGTTTTCTCAAGGATGCTGGCGTCGTAATCGGGGCTGCTGTTGATGGCAGCCTCGAAGATGCTGGGGTTCGAGGTTAAGCCGGTGATGGACAGCTCGGAGATGTAGTGTGCGAGCCTGCCCGATTCGAGCAGTCCACGCGTGATGTTGTCCAGCCAAAGGCTCTGACCGGTGGCGTGCAATTGGGCGGTTGGGTTCACGGTTGGATTCGTGGCTAAATTCATGAAACTCCTGGATGGGTCTGGCTCGAGAGGTTCAGAGGGTGGCGAGGGTTGGAAGCCTCAAACGGTGTTGATCGCCTCGCCGAGCGATTCGATGAACATCGCCGCCGAGGTCGCGCCCGCGTCCTGGAACGCTTGAGCGCGTTCCCCGAGGCGACTGGCCCGCCCGAGCCTGGGAAGCATCCCTTTCGTCCCCTCTGCCCCAGCGTGCGCGGCTGAAGCGGCGTTCGACAAGCCCGTCTCCAAACTCTGGTGCCTTTCGAGCGCCAACTGGATCGCGTTCGCGGCCGGGTCCCAGGCATCCACCATCGTCTTGTCACCGAGGCTCGCCTTGCCGGTGCGCTGAATCGCCCAGTTCATGGCGGTGATAATCCGCGCCCAATCGGCCAGGGTGTCCAGCGTAGCCTTCCCAGTGCTGGCCTCGGCGGCAGCGGTGAAAGCTGCCTCGTAGAGCGGCCCGATGCTCGCGCCAACGTCGTCGGCGAAGGCTTCGGCGGCGGATCGCCAGACAGCCTCTGGGCTGGGTGAGTCCAGCTCGCGCAGGGCGCGCCGGATGGCGCGCATCCCAATCGTGATGGCCACGCCGTGATCGCCGTCGCCGGTCTCGGAATCCAGGGCGCAGAGTTCATCTTTGGCCGACTCGAGCCGATTGGAGACATGCTCGAGGATTGTTTTGAGACGCTCGCCGTTGGTTGGTTTCACAGGCTTCCTCTTTACTTCGTCTCTCCGTGGATCGTTTCTCTGTATTCCAGAATCTAGCGCTGCGAAAACATCGGGCAGTCGGCGGGAGCCATGACCAGATCGTGCAGCTCCGCGTCCAAACGCATGAGGCTGATCGATGCGCCCGCCATTTCGAGGCTGGTCACGTACTCGCCGATGTACAGCTTTTTGGTCGTGATCCTTCGCGCCTCTAAGAGCTTGGCGAGGTGCCGATAGATCAGGTACAGCTCCTCGGGCGGGGTCGCGCCGAGACCGTTCACCAGGACAGCCACGTCGGACCCGGCGATCTCGAGGTCAGCCTCGATCGCGGCGAACATCTCTTCGACGATCTGGTTGACCGGTTCGATCCGGGCGCGACGCAGGCCGGGTTCGCCGTGAATCCCCAGGCCGATCTCCATCTCGTCGTCCCCGAGGCTGAATGTTGGTTTCCCGTTGGCGGGAACCGTGCAGGCCGAGAGCGCCACGCCCATCGTGCGGGTGTGGTCGTTGGCCTTCTGACCCGCCCGGTAGACGCCGTCCAAGTCGGCCATCGTTGCGGCTTTGGCGGCTAAGACTTTGAACACGAAGAAGTCTCCGGCGATCCCGCGCCGACGGCTCCCGTCCGCCTTGGGTGCGCTCGCCACGTCGTCGGTCACGAGCACCGTCTTGACCGGGATGCCCTCGAGTCCGGCCAACTCCGCGGCCCGGTCAAAGTTCATCACGTCGCCCGCGTAATTGCCGTAACTGTAAACGATGCCCGCACCGCCGTTGGCAGCCCTGGTCGCCTCGAGCACCGGTTTGGCGGGCGGCGAGGCGAAGATGTTCCCGACCGGCGCGGCGTCCGCACCACCGACCCCGACGTACCCGATAAACGCGGGCAGATGCCCGGAACCACCGCCGACGACCACGCCGACCTTGCCAGGGGTCGGACCGCCCGCACGGGCCACGGCGCGACGCCCGACGCGCCGGAGCTTGTCGGCGTGGGCCAGCAAGAATCCCTCGAGTACCTCGTCCACGAAATCGAACGGGTCGTTGATGAGCTTTTTCACGAGCCATCCTTTAGACTGACCAGCCTGCCGCCCCTGGCGTTGGAGAGGCGAATCTCGAGGGCTGGCATCAGGCTCTCAAAGTGGGCGTTTTCAATCTGGATCATCTTTTCAACTTTACGGGCTGAGTTACCGCCCTCGAACTCGGATTCCAGCCAGGCCCGCACGATAAATTTGGCGAGTTCCGGCCCGACCACCCGCGATCCGAGCGCTAGAACCTGCGCGTCGTTGGATTTGCGGGCGCGTTCGGCGCTGAAGGTGTCGTGCGCCTGCGCGGCCCGCACGCCAGGAACCTTGTTGGCGGTGATCGCCATGCCGATCCCCGTGCCGCAGATCAGCACGGCGCGGTCGTACTCGCCGCGCGACACGGCGCTCGAGACGGCGAAACCGACATCTGGATAGTCAACCGGGTCCTCGGAGTGGGTTCCGAAGTCGGCCACGCCCCAACCCTGAGAGGCGATGAACTGCTTTAAGGACTCTTTCAGGGCGTAGCCCGCGTCGTCAGAGCCGATCGCAATTACCTTGGACACCGTTCAACCCTCCTCTCCGCATCGTGCGGGTCAAGGCACGAGAAGAATCTTCAACGACTTCTCGCCCTTCTTCATCATCTGAAAACCGGTGTCGAAATCCTCGAGCGGCAAGGTGTGCGTGACCACGCCCGAGGTTGGCAGGCGGCCGTCAGCGATGGCCGCAATCGTCAGCGGATAGCAGTACGGCCCGAGGTGCGATCCCAGGACATCCAGTTCCTTGCGGTCAGAGATGATACTCCAGTCCACCGTGACATCCTGAGAGAAGACGCTGAACTCCACGAATCGCCCGAGTTTACGAATCATGGACAGCCCCTGGACGACGCTCGTCGGATGGCCGGTCGCCTCGATGTAAACATCGCAGCCGTAGCCGTCCGTCAGGCTTTTGACTCGCGCCACGACATCCTCCTCGAGCGGGTTCATCACCAGGTCCGCGCCGAACTCTTTGGCCATCTGCAAGCGTTCCGGCTTGGTATCGAGCACGATGAGCAAGGACGGGTTCTTTAACCGCGCTGCGCCGACCATGCCGAGACCTAGCGTGCCCGCGCCCGCCAGCACCACCACATCCTCGAGTTGAATGTTCGCCCGGTCCACCGCGTGAACCGAGCAGGCGTAGGGTTCGATCAGCATCGCCCGCTCGAGCGGCAGATCTTTGGGGACGTGATGGGTGCGCGACTCCTTGGGAAAGCGCATGTACTTGGCCATCGCACCGTTGACGTTGCTCTGAAAGCCGTAGACATCGTGGCGCTCGCACATCCAGTACTGGCCGCGTTTGCAGAAGCGGCACTTCTCGCAGGGCACGATCTGTTCGGAGATCAGCCGATCCCCCAGGCTGAACTCGCCCGCCGCCGCTACGTTCGCACCGACCTCCACGGCGATACCGACGAACTCGTGACCGGGAATCATCGGGGCTTTGATGTACGGGGCCTGGCCGCCGCCGCCCCAGAAACTCTCCGCCCCGACGAACGCCTTGATGTCACCCGCGCAGATGCCGCAGGCCTCCACTTCAATGATGATGTCATCCGGCCCGGCGCACGGCACGGGAACCGTCTCGAGTCGGTAATCGCCGGGCGCGTAGGCGACGATGGCTCGCATCGTCTCGGGCAGGACGGATGTGGTGGGTTTTTCGGACACTGTCGTCATAACGACCCTCCTGAGGACATCTGGTTCGAGATGTAGGCTTGTAAAAATTTTGGACAGGTGAAACGTTACTGAGTTCGGCGTGGTCAAGCTCAGCCTTTGACGGCTCCGAAGGACAGGCCACGAACCAGGTGACGTTGAATGAACGCGGCCAGAATCACCGAGGGCAGCACCGACACGACGGCCGCCGCCGCCATCTGCCCGTACCGCACGGTGGTCGAAGAGATGAATCGCAGAATCGAAACAGTCGTGGTTTGCGTGTTGCTGTCCGAGAGCACCAGGGGAAAGGTGAAGGCGTTCCAGACGAAAATAAACGACAGCAGCGCCGCCGAAACCAGTCCGGGTCGCACCAGTGGCAACATCACGTGAAGAAAGGTTTGCCACCAGGCGCTCCCGTCAATCTGGGCGGCCTCGTCGAGTTCCCTGGGAATATCCTCGAAGAAGCCGCGCATCACCCAGACGATCAGCGGCAGCGTGATGAGCTGATACACCCAGATCAGCCCCTGGTAAGTGTCGTACAGGCCGATCCGCTGATAGATCAGGAACAACGGCAGAATCACGAACAGTTCGGGCGCGAAACGAAACGATAGGAACGTGAACGCGATCTGCTCGCGCCCCTTGAACTCGAAACGAGCCAGGGCGTAGGCGGCCGGGACGCCGACCAGCAGCGACAGCAGCACCGCTCCGAGGCTGACGATCAGGTTGTTCAAAAAATAGCGCGGGTAATCCGACTCGAGAATCACGCCAAGGTAATTTTCCAGTGTCGGTGTGAACTGGAACACGGTCGTCAACACTTGCGCCTCGGGCTTCAGTGACATCAGGAGCATCCAGACCAGCGGAAATAGTGCGAAGACAGCCCAGACAGCCAGCAGCAACCGTTTGATCAGGGTGATCAGAAACGGGGTGTAGTCCATACGAGAACACCTCCTGGCGGGTCCCTAAAATTCAACCCTCGAGTCTCCCCAGTAAAATTCAGTGACCCGCAGCGAACTGCTGCGCCTTGCGCCACCTCGAGATCAAGTAATTCGCCGCAATGTACACGGCCAAATACAGCACGAACATTACCGGCGTAGCTTTCGCTAGATCGTAGAACTGAAAGCCCTGCTGATAGGCGTACAGCGGCAGATTGACGAGGGTGTCACCGGGGCCACCCTTGGTCAGGGCGAAGATGATGCTGAACTCCTGCAATGAAAGCATCAAGCGAAATATCAGGGCGAGCAGCAAAAAAGGTGTAATCATCGGCAGCGCGATCCGAAAGAAGGTGTTGAGTGGCCCGCTGCCATCAATCTGGGCCGCCTCAAACGGCTCTGACGGCAGTCCCCGCAAACCCGCCAGCACGAGGATAATCACGAACGGCGTGTACACCCAGACATCAATAATCACCACTGAGAACATTGCCGAATTCGTGGCCGCGCCCCACTTGAACTCACCCAGACCAACCGCTCGCATCGCGTTGGCCAAGACCCCAACCGAAGGGCTGGTCATCAGTTGCCAGATCAGCGTGGCGATCACCGGGGCGACCATCAGCGGTAAGGTCAAAAAAAAACGCATCGAGCTGGCGAACCGGTTCGATTCGTTCAGCAGGAGTGCCACACCCAACCCAAGTAATACTTCACTGCCGGTCGTCCAAAGCGCGTAACGCACCGAGACGCTTAAGCCGTGCCAGAAGTCCGGTTGGCGAAGCATCCGCCAGTAGTTTTCAAACCCCACGAAGCTGAAATCGGGTGAGCGCAGGCTGATGTCGGTCAACGACAGGTACATCGCATAAAAAAATGGAATCAAAATACCGATAGTCAGTAGAAAGGCTGGTGCCAGAATCAGATACGGTGTCCAGCGAGCCGCACTCGCCTGGCGTCGCAGGCTGGTCCCCCTGGGAACCACGATGTGAGATTGGGCGGACATTCGGCTCCTTTGGGTCTGGCCTGAGATCTGTTCACGGGTCTCGAGGAACGGGATTGGAGGCGCGAGAGACGGGTTTGTGATCCTGAGATTCTCCGATGCGCCAGTGAGGGTTCGCTGGCGCATCGGTCGAGGAGGGGGTCAGTTACCGATTTTGATTTTGCTGGTTTTCTCGTTGATCCCAGCCGCCAGTTCCTTCATGGTTGACTCCGCATCGGCATTGTCAATCACGATCTTTTGCAGCGCGGCCGCCCAGTCGGTCGTGGTCTCGAAGAAGTACGGTTGCGGTGTGAACTTGATACTGGTCGCACCGATGTACTTGTTGAAAGCCTCTACGAACGTCGGGACGCTCTCGAGCTTCTTCTTGAAGCCCGCATCAGCCCAGGTTGAGGCGCGTGGCGGGTTGACGGTTCCCTTGTTGACCGCCGCCCAGGTCTGATACTCGGGGCTGGTGAAATACTGCATGAACAGCCAGGCGGCCGTTTTGTGGGTGCTGGACTTGTTCATGCCCAAGCCCCAAATCCATTCGTTGGCGCTGGGTTTCTGATTGGTGCGCACCGTTAACGGTTGCGCCCAGCCGATGTTGCCCGCCTCTTTGGAAGCCGCAGGCAGATTCTGGAAGTAGCCGATGATATCTGCATCGAAAAGCATGGCCGCCTTGCCCGCCCCGAGGTCCGTACCCGACTGATACCAGGTGTACGTGCTCCACGAGGGCGGTCCACCATCGCGCACCATTTGCGCCCACTTCTTGGTGAACTCGATCGCCACCTTGGAGTCCAGCCCGGAGACGAGCTTGCCGCCCTGGATGACGAAATCCTTACCGCCCGCCGCATCGAAGGCGCTCATGTAACCGGGGTGAATTGTCGCCCACGAACGCGTGCCGCGCACCGCAATCCCATACGAGCCGGGGCCATTCCAGTCCTTGAGCTTTTTGGAGAGGACAATCGCTTGATCCAGCGTCTGTGGTGGTTTCAAGCCCTTCGAGTCAAAATACTTTTTGTTGTACATGATCGTGTTGCTCTCAAAGCCGAGCGGTAAGACCCATTGCGGTCCCGTGCCGCTCTTGGTGCCAACTTTGAGGCTCCACTTGCCCGCGTTGATAACGCCGGGAAAGAAATCCTTGGCGTTGTAATCCGGGCTGGTCAGCTTCGCGTCTTTCATGTAGGCGTCTAGCGGTTCCATGCTCCCGGCGGTCGCGTAGTCCCAGCTCTGATAGATGCCAGTCATGAACACGTCCGGGCTGCCGTTTTTGGCGAACAGCGCGGTCGTCACCTTGTCGAAGTAATTCTCCTCCGGGGTAACGGTGTATTTGACGGTGATGCCGGTCGCCTTTTGAAACTCGTCAATCTTTTCGATCAGGGCGGCCTGGTAGGGGTGTTGATTGAGCTGCACGTTGATGGTCGTGCCCGCCGCCTGTTTCCAGTCGAATGCGCCCTGGGCCGAACCTCGAGTGGCGATCACCAATGCGGTCGCTATCCCGAGCGTGCCCAGCACTGTGAACGAACGGACTAGCTTGCCCTTGTTCATAGACCCTCCTGATTTGCCAGGGATCGGTTGTGTGACTCAGCCGGAACCGCGCGGGTTCAAAAAACCATCCATGCATAAATTCGTTTGTCAGACATGACGAATTTCGCAGCGCACCTTCCTCTGATTGTCCCGATTGGCAACGTCAAGGTATACCGATGCGCCCCAGAATGTCAAGCGATGTATCAAGAAAGCCAAAATTTGAAACAATTTGTTACGTTTCTTTGGTGAGCCATCCAGTGCGAATCCCATCTGAGACCACCCCTCCTTTTTCCAGAAACCGTCATGATACAGCGCATCAACCCCAGATTGGATTCTAACGAATGCGCTAAAAAAGTTGACGCTTTCTGAAACAGTTTGTATTGTTGATGGACAGGTTTCGAGGTCCACAAGAACGCAACCTGCCGTCAGGAGAACCAACATGCTGTCCGAGGAACGCCGCCAGAAAATTCTGGCCCTGACGGCCGAGCGCGGTCGAATCCGAATCGCTGAACTGGTCGAAACCTTTGGCGTGAGCAAAGTCACGATCCACCGTGACCTCGAGAGGCTCGTCAACGAAGGCATGGTCCGCAAAATGCACGGCGGTGTGGCGCACGTCGGTGTGCAGGAACAGAGCTATCGCGAACGTATCATCCAGCAACACAGCGAAAAGCAAGCCATCGCTCGGGCCGCGCTAGAACTGATTCAACCTGGCACGACGATCTTTCTGTCCCCCGGAACCACGACCACCGAGATCGCCCGGATCTTGCCGCGCACCGGGATCATCGTCGTCACCAACAGCCTGCCAATCTCGAACGAGCTGATGCAGACCACCGAACTCGAGGTCGTCTTGACCGGTGGCAGTATTCGCCGTCACGCCGAGGCCCTGGTCGGCACGCCCGCCGAGGTCAGCCTCGGGAGCATGTTCATCAATCTGGCCTTCATCGGTGTCACCGGCATGGACGAACAGGGCGGATTAACCGTCTATTCCGAGGGCGAAACAAGAGTCTTACAGCAAGTGCTGCGATCCTCGAGGAAATCCGTGGTCGTGGCCGATTCCAGCAAGTGGGGCAAAATTGTTGGCACCAGCATTGCCCCTCTTTCCAACATCCATGCGCTGATTACCGACTCACACATCCCCAAGGAGGCCGTCAAGCACTTTGCGACGTTGGACGTGGAAGTGATCCAAGCCGAAGGAAAGCGGTAAACGTCATGCCAAAACGAGTGTTTGCCGCCCCACCACCCGTACTCAGATCGAGTCTCGAGCCGTGGCAGATCGGTCGCAGAACGCAGACTAGAGCATGATTTCGACGCTCGAGCGCCGAGACAAAATCAGCCTCTCGAATTCATCACAGACACAGCCCAAGTTGTGGTTGCGCAACGGTCAAATCCGCGATCAAGCCAAGCCGGATTAAACCTCGAGTTTAGCCAGTTCCTGGTACAAGTACCCGCTGACCTCGATACCCTTTCTGAAGCACTCGAGTGTGTAGCGCTCGTCAGGTCCGTGCGCGCCGTCATCTGGCAGGCCGTAATCCACCAGCAGCACCGGCGCGTTCAAGCGTTCGCGGAAGACGCTGACCACAGGGATGCTGCCGCCCGTGCGCACGAACGACACGTCCTTCCCAGGGTACGCGCTCGAGATCGCACGCAGCGCGGCCAGAGCGGCCGGACTGTCGGCGTCCACCAGGACCGGGTTCGATGTGTTCAACTTTTTCAGTTCCACGGTCACGCCGGGTAGCTCGAGGCTTTCGATGTGACGTTTGACCAGCGCAAAAATCTCGTCGGGCTGCTGGTCCGGCACGAGCCGCAAGCTGATCTTCGCGCCCGCCTTGGCGGGCAGCACCGTCTTCTGGCCCTCGCCCTGAAACCCTCCCCAGATGCCGTTGATCTCGAGCGTCGGCCGGGCCCACAACCGCTCGAGGACGCTGAAACCGGGTTCGCCGGGCAGGGCGTTCACCTTGACGGAGGCGGCGAAGTCGGATTCATTGAACGGCAACCGCTTCCAACCCTCGAGTTCAACTTCGCTGACAGGACGAACGTTGTCGTACACGCCGGGAACCAGAATCTTGCCGTTGCCGTCACGCAGGCTTTGAATGATTTGCGCCAGCGCTTGAATCGGGTTGGCGACCGCGCCACCGTAGCCGCCGCTGTGCAGGTCCTTGAAGGCTCCCTGAACGAGCACTTCCAAGTAACACATGCCACGCAAGCCAGTCGTCAGAGTCGGCACGCCGGGCGCGAACATACTGCCGTCGGAGATCACGACGACATCGCAGGCGAGTTTTTCGGTGTGCGATTCCACGAAGGGTTTCAGGTTCGGTGAGCCAATCTCTTCCTCGCCCTCGATCAGCAGTTTCAGATTGACCGGCAGCTTGCCCCCGTCCCTCAGCATCAACTCGAGCGCTTTGACGTGGGCGTAGACCTGGCCCTTGTCGTCGGTGCTGCCTCGAGCGTAGAGACTGCCTTCGCGCACGGCTGGCGCAAAGGGATCGGTCGTCCACTCGTTCACTGGGTCAACGGGTTGCACGTCGTAATGCCCGTAGAGCAGCACGGTCGGTGCATCGCCCGCCTGGAGCATCTCGGCGTAGACGACGGGGTGACCGGCGGTCTCGAGGATTTCGCTGTCGAAGCCCAGTTTCTCCAATTTTTCATGCAGCCACTCGGCGGCGCGGCGCGTCTCCCCTTTCAGTTCGGGCAGCGTACTGACGCTGGGAATGCTGAGCCAGTCCACCAGTTCGGTTTGGGCGGTCTGGAAATCCTGTTCTGTCATGGCAAAAGTATACGAGAGTGGCAACCTTCAGTGAGGGCGCAGTTTGCGTTTTCAGCTCGAGAATAAAAAACGTATCAGCAAGGTCTTAAAGAAACACGCCGAGGCGAGCGACGTGAACTTCAAGGACATGCTCGAGAATACTGCGCGGAACACCCCCAAGGGGTTTCAACGTTCAGTTGGAATTGGGCACGATCGTGACCCACGAAGCCGTGGCAATTTAGAACAGAGCGCGAAGCGTTTTAGCTTCGCTAGAGCGTCAACTGTGATGCCTCGCGCTTCGTATCGTCTAGCCTCTAGTTGGAGGTTTCCGTGTCCGATCAGAATGACCGCCCAAAGCCGAACTCCCCAGATCCAAGTCTGTTTCTCACCACGGAACACTTCGCTCTGCAAGGGGCGCGGAGTTCCACCGTCTCCGAGTCCAACGGCCGCTCGAGCCTGTTCGTGACTACCCTCTCGAGCAGCCTAGTGGCGCTGGGATTCATCGCGCAGACCTCGAAGCTCGGCGAGGCGTTCGTGATTTTCGCCTTCGTATTGCTGCCAACTTTACTGTTTTTGGGCTTGGTGACGTTTTACCGCTTGTTGCAAAGCGCCGTGGAGGACATGATCTGCGCTCGAGCCATCAATCGCATTCGTCATTACTACCTCGAGCAATCACCCGAGGTCGCGCAATACTTTCTGATGTCCGATCACGATGACAACGCCGGAATGCTTCGCAACATGGGCGTTGATTCATCCCCGTGGCAGATGTTCGTCACGAACGCCGGAAGTGTTTCGGTTATCAATGGCGTTCTAGGAGCCGCGTTTTTCGGATTGGTGGCTCGTCTGGGGCTAGGCTGGGGCGTCGTCTCGAGTGTTGTCGTGGGCGCGAGCGTGTTTGTTACGCTCATCGGTCTACAAACCGTATATCAGGTACAGCGCTGGACGAGAGTCGAACGGCAGCTCCCAGTGCTATTTCCATCGAACGACGAATCCGAATCACAGCCTTCCTGATCTGCTGGTGTTCGTTCTCGAGACTCAATGGTTCGTTTGCGAAACTTCTGTCACGAAGGCGTGATCGGCAAATCCTGGTCCTGAAGGAGGCTGGCTCGTGCGGCGAACTCGAGGCGCGATTGCCGGATCGTCTCGCGGTGCCGTTCAGCCCAGTGCCAGACGCCGCAAAAGGCCGCTCCCAGACTCTGCCCAATTTCGGTCAGGCGGTACTCCACCCGTGGCGGGATGACTGGGAAGACCTTGCGGACGACCAGACCATCGGCTTCCATCTGGCGCAGCGTCTTGGTCAGCATCTTCTGGCTGACGCCGCCGATCAGCTCCCCCAGCCGGGTGAACCGCAGTTGCCCGTGCTCTTCCAAAACCTCGAGTGCCAGCATGGTCCACTTGTCCGCGACCCGTCCGATGATCGCCCGTACCAACTCTTCTAACTCGGGATCGGCTGGCGCTGTAACGATTGGTGCGCCGACTGTCAGATTGCCTGGCTCGAGGGGAATACGCTGAGCTGATTCAGACTGACCTTTCAAGGTGACACACTCCTCTTGGTAAGTATGGCGCTTTCGGGTGCCTACTTCCCATTGGTGTGTGACTATACTACACTTCTCCCAGAGGAGAACCATCATGCGCATGACAGGCAATACGATTCTGATCACTGGCGGCGGCTCGGGCATTGGACGGGCGCTGGCCGAAGCGTTTCACGGTCTTGGCAATACGGTCATCATCGCGGGGCGACGCCAGGAGGTGCTCGAGGAGGTCGTCGCCGCTAACCCTGGGATGAAATCGGTGACCCTAGATATCGAGGACAGGGCAGCGATCAAGCGGTTCGCCCAGCAGATCACGCAAGACTTTCCAGACCTGAACGTAGTCGTGCAAAACGCGGGCATCATGCGCCGGGAGAACCTGCGCTCCGCCGATGCGCTCGAGGTGGCCGAGGCGACCGTCGCCACCAATCTGCTCGGACCGATCCGGCTCACCGCAGCCCTTCTGCCACACCTCGAGCAGCAGCCCGAGGCCGCGATTCTGACGGTTTCATCCGGTTTAGCGTTCGTACCAAGGGCGGATTCTGCCACCTATAACGCGACCAAAGCCGCGATTCACTCTTATACTCAGTCGCTGCGGTACCAGTTGCAGGACACCTCGGTTCAGGTGATCGAACTGATCCCGCCGTACGTGCAGACCGAGCTGACCGGTCCGACGCAAGCGGCCGATCCGATGGCGATGCCACTGGCCGATTACATCTCCGAAACGATAGGCATCCTCCAAGGGTCGCCAGACGTGACTGAGATCGTCGTGGAGCGCGTCAAGCGGCAGCGGTACGCTGAACAGGACGGGAATTACGCGGCGTTTTTCAAGCAGTTCAACGACACGCTCACCGGCAGAAACAAGGCGTAGGTTCAGATAACCGCCTTGAGTGCCTGCCACACCTCGAGCCAAACCGGAGAGCGTCACCGATGGCTCGAGGATTCATGGGTGCGAGGATTACGGTAGGGCGGTCAGACCGAAGCCCGTGCGAACATGGTTGTTAATCGCCTTGCCGCTCCACTTGGGTTGCCACAGACCGCGCCGCAACCCAGTAGCCAGCGCGAAGTACTCCGGGAAACCATCTGGTGAGCTGACGCTGATACCGTTCGCCAGGAGATAGGTTTTCAAGGTCCGGTTCGGGTTGGTCCAACCCAGGGCGGTGGCCGCCGCGTCACGGCTCGGGTAGATCTTGTTGCTCGTGTAAATCGTGTCGTTGGTCGTTCCGACCGCTGCGCCCACCGGACCGTAGCCACTGACCTGTCCCGACCCGGAGATCATCACGTTGTTGGCGACCGTGTTGCCTTGGACGCCGGGGTACTGCCAGTTGGCGCAGCCCGGCGTAGACTCGCCCGTGACGCCATCGCTGACCCCCAGAACCGACGCATCGGCCGGTGACTCGAGGATATTGTCGTGCAGGTTGTTGCCTCGAGTTGGGTAGTGAAAGACGTGGGCGTAACAGACCCAGCTCAGCGGCGAGATCCCGAAGGCATTGCCGACCCCGGCGTACTGTGCGCTGGTCACGATGTTGCGGGCAATTTCCACACCGGATGCCCCACTCGTCAGCCCGATGCCCCAGCCGGGTTGACCCGTGTTGTCGTCCGTGCCAGTGCCGACGAAGCGTTGCAAGATGTTGTCCGTCAAGGTACCGGTCGGACCGTCGCCGTCGGGATAGCCACCGTACGCGCCCAGCCCAAAATAGCCCTGATAGACGAAGTTGCGTTCCACCCGCATCCCAGCGCGAATCTGATCGCCGGAACCCCCAAGCATAGACACGCTGTCGAACAGACCAGAGTTCATGTTGCTGGTCTGACCGGTCAGGTACATGTTGCGCCCGTTCTTCGCCCAGACCTGCGAGCCGCTCGGGGGCCACGGCGTTGTTTTCGGATCGCCGTGCGAGAACCCGTTTCGCATTAGGAGCGATTCTTCAATCCGAAACTTACCGTCGCGCGAACCCTCGTAGAACACGCCTTGCACGTAGTTGCCATCCGTTTTGTAGCTGTCCGTCACCAGGGAGCGCCGCAGCGTCACCTGGGCACCGTTGCTTTGACTGATGTTGACGCTCGTCGCGTCGAACCAGTCGTCTTCAAACAGCAAGTTCACGGCGCTCGAGTTCTGGTAGAGCATCGTCAACCCCGCGTAATCGCCGGTTGACAGGCGGTCGTGCCCATCGAAGTGCAGCGACAGATACGCCACGTTCTTGAAAACGGGAGTGCCGACGTTCTCGAAGCGCGTGATGAAGCCCGCCTGGGGATGCACGAAGCGCGGCCGGTCGGCGCACGGGTCGCCGTACGCGCCTACGATCTGCCGCTCCGTGGCTGAACGGCCCCCGGAAACGGCCAGGCTGCCCGGCACGGAAGTCGCACTCGAGTCGTTCTCGCGGGCGAAGGAAAGAAAATCCTGAGACAGGTCAAACGTTTCGCCGCGTTTGAACAACCACCAGTCCGGGAAGCCGCCACGCGTGGAAACCAGAGTGCTGCCAGCGTTGCTCGGTGAACCGATGTCAGAACCGTCCTGGCGCGGTCCGACGTACGCCCAGCGCTTGAAGGCTTTGACAGCCGCGCTCGGGTTCATCGGGTCGGACCCGTAGGCCGCGCCGGACGCGTCCTTCGCCGCTCCCGCCGAATCCACGATCCTCGAGCCATCCCAGAAGTAGATCTCGGCGGTCGCGTCGTTGCCGGTCGCGGCGCTGATGTAGTACAACCTCGAGCCGGGCTGTTGCAGGTCTCGCAGTGGCAGGCTAGTGTCACGCGGGCTGGGTGTCGGAACCGTCCAGCCTCCGATGTCAGGAACGCCGCACAGGTCAGGTGTCACGGGCGGCGGTGGGGTTGGAGGTGTTGGCGGGATTGGAGGCGGCGTTGGTGGCACGACCGGCGTTGAAGCGATCACGAGCGTGGTGAACGCTGAGACCGTGTTGCGCTGACCGTCGGAAACGCTGAGCTTGGCCGTGAACGAACCGCTCGAGGGGTAGGTGTAACTCTGCGAGAGCTGTTTCGAACACTCGAGACTGGCAAATTCTGCCGTGCCGTCGCCGTTGGTATCCAGGGCGCAACGCAGCGGGTCGCCGTCGGGATCACTGAGTTCCCAGGCGAAGGTGACCGCGTTGGGCGTAGCAACGTTGCTGGCCCCGGTGAAGCTGCCGACCACGGGAGGCGCGTTCGTCGGCGTGGCCGTACAGGCGGTCACGAGCAGCAGCGCAGGGATCAGGGGGTTCTTCACAGCTCCAGGATAATGCCAATTCGCGGGGCAGTCGTAAAAAAAGCGACAAGCCACCCAATTTCAGTCCCACGCGTCAGGTTTGGCTCGAGGGACAGCATCTGATGCTTCGGAACGAACTACTTCTCGAGGGTTGTTAGCGATGACCTTCCCCCAGGTGGAGTACCTCATGAACGTGCCGCCCCTCGAGTGCGTTCTCACGGCGGGATCATGGACCTCGGGTCGAACTCGAGGTCCATGAAGCGTTGCAGTTTCCCGAGGGGCGGTCAAAAACCAGAATTTATTGAATGTTGCAGGCATGACCTCAAAGAGCGCGAAATCCAACGGAGATGCTTATGGCTCAGTAAGTGAAAGTATTCACGATTATTTCTCACTCGTGATTTTTTTATTTCATTCGACCTTCAAACCCAGCCAAGAGGTTCACCGCATTGACCCCGATTTCCTCCACGGCATACCCGCCTTCCATGACAAACAGCGTCTTCACACCCAGCCGGGCGATGCGCTCCCCGACCCGCAGATAGTCCTCAGACTCGAGGCGGAAGTGCGAAATCGGGTCGCCCTTGAACGTGTCCACCCCGAGCGAAACGACCAGTGCGTCCGGGGCGTACCCCTCGAGCTGATGGCAGGCGTCTTCCAGAGCGGCGAACCATGCAGGAAAGGTTGTGCCGTGCGGCAATGGGTAGTTCAGGTTGTAGCCCTCGCCTGCCCCAGTTCCGCGCTCGTCGGCGTGACCCAGGAAAAACGGGTATTCCATCTCTGGGTCACCGTGCAGACTGGCGACCATGACATTGGAGCGGGCGTAGAAAATCTCCTGCGTGCCGTTGCCGTGGTGATAATCCACGTCCAGGATGGCGACCCGGCTCGCGCCAGAATCCAGCAAACACTGCGCGGCGACCGCCGCATTATTGAGGTAGCAATAGCCACCGATGTAATCCGAGGCGGCGTGATGCCCCGGCGGGCGGCACAGCGAAAACGCCGCGCCCAACCCGGCAGCCACTCGAGCCGCACCCTCCAGGGCGACCTGGGCGCTGCTGTAAACCGCCCGCCAGGTCCCCGCCTGAATTGGTGCGCCGCCGTCAAAACTATAAAACCCGAGCTTCGCCTCGATGTGTTGCGGTTCACGCGTCTGGTTCATGCCGCGCACCGCCCAGGTCATCGGCAGGGCATCGTAATCCCGACCCAGAGCGCTCCACTCGTCCCAAGCGGTCTGTAAGAAACGCACGAAGCGTGGGGAGTGGACACGCAAAATCGGCTCGAGACCAGCGTCTCCTGGGGCGATCACCTCGCCCAAGTTCACTGCTCTCACCCGCTCGAGGACGAGTTCGGCCCGGCGCGGCAGCTCGAAGCACGGCACGATCTGACCGCCCATCAGCTCGCCGTTGCCGTGATGGAGGCGATGATCCTCGGAGTAAATCGTCAACATGGGAAACCTCGAGAGCCGATGAGCGCAGCTTGGCGTTTGAAGTCAATGCAATGTGTCTATGACGCAAATTCTTGTGAGTCGAATCATGCTTTTATCAGTAAGACAAACCCCTCGAGACGCCGCACAGGTGAGTTTGTCTCGAGCACCAATTTGGCGAAACGCGAGTCGCAGCATTTTTTGATCTCGAGTGAGACCTTGAGACCGCCGCGCTCGAGCTGGGAGTCGTTTACTTCTTGAGCTTCGTCCAAACGCGATCCCTGAGGTCAATCGCTTTCTGCGAGCAGATCTGGTTCGGGCGAAAGCGCTTCGTCATCTCCGCCGGGGCGACCACGGCCGGGTCACTTTTCAGCGCGGCATCGAAGAACGCGTCCGACCCCTTGATGCTGTTGTTGTACCCGGTGAAATTGCTGGCGGCGGCAATGTTTTTGGGTTGCATCATCCACTGCACGAACTGAATGGCGGCAGCCTTGCTCTTGGCACCCTTCGGCACAGCAAAATTATCGTTCCAGAACGGTAGACCCTCTTTGGGGTAGACGAAGACAGCCGTCTTCAACTTTTCCTTCGTGCGGTGGGCCGCGCCGTTCCACTGGTGGTGCATGATGACCTCACCCGCCTGCATCCGCTCGATCGTGCCATCATTGTTGTAGGTCGCCACAAATGGCTTTTGCTTTTGTAACACCGCCAGCACGCGCTCGGCTTGCTTGGGGTCTTCAATGCACTGCGGCAACCCGAGGTAATAGGCGGCCGCCGAGAAGACATCGTTCTGATCGTTCAGCACCGCGATCTGCCCTTTCAGGCTGGCGAGCGGCTCGAAGAAGGACTTCCAGGACTCGGCGAGCTTGCCGCCCGGAACTCGAGCCGAGTCGTAAGTGAAGCCGGTCACGCCCCACATGTACGGGGCGCTGTAAAGCCGCGCCGGATCGAACGGTGGTTTGCGGCTGAAGTTCTGGACCGCTGCGAACTCCGGGAATTTGGCGGGGTTGATCGGCTCCAGTAACTTCTCGTCAATCATGATCTTGACCATGTAATCCGAGGGCACGATCACGTCGTACCCGGTGGCTCCGGCTTTCAGCTTCGCCAACAGGGATTCGTTGGAGTCGTAGACATCCAAGTTGACCTTGATGCCGGTTTCCTGCTCGAAGGTTTTCAGAAGTTCCGGCGGGATGTAATTGCTCCAGTTGTAGAGGTTGACTTCCCCTTTCCCCTGCGCCCTGGCGCTCAGCGCGAACAGGCCCGCGCCCGCCGCCAGCAGCGCCCCGAGACCCACCCCTGCCAGTTTGATACCGTTTCTCATACCTGCCTCCTTGAAGCCTCTCTAACAGAAAATACCTAGCTCGAGCCGCGCCGACCGATCAGATAGGAAAGCGTCACCACAGCAATGCTGAGCAGCAGCAGCAGCGTGGAAACCGCATTGACCTCCGGGGTGATACCAATCCGAATCATGCCGTAAATATAGACCCACGGGTAGCGTCGTGAGCAGCAGCAGCAGCGTGGAAACCGCATTGACCTCCGGGGTGATACCAATCCGAATCATGCCGTAAATATAGCGGGTAGCGTCGTCGCGCCCGCGCCCGCCACGAAGAAGGTGATCACGAAATCGTCCAGCGAAATGATGAAGGCCAGCATCGCGCCGGACAGGATGCCGGGGACCAGTAATGGCAGCGTGACCCTGGTGAAGGTGCGCCACCGCCCGGCGTACAGGTCGGCGGCCGCCTCCTGAAGGCGCGGGTCCAGCCCCTCGAGCCGGGCGCGAATCGGTAGGTACGCGAAGGGCGTGCAGAACACGACATGGGCGATGATGACAGTGTACAGGGAGAGTTGAAACCCGAGGCTGAGAAAGAACAGCAGCGACGCGACGGCCGTGACAATCTCCGGCACGAGCAGCGGCAAACCGACGAGGCCATTGAACAGGTTCTGCCCCCGGAACGAACGCCCCGCCATCCCAATCGCCGCCGAGAGCGCTAGAAGCGTGCTCAGTACCGTGGCACTCGAGGCAACAATCAGGGAGTTGCGGGCGGCGCGGACGATGTTGTCGTTTTCCAGGACGACGCGGTACCAGTCAAAGGTGAAACCCGTCCAGAGCGTGGCGACATCGTTACGATTGAACGACAGTGCGACCAAGACGAAAATCGGGATGTACAGAAACGCGAAGAAGAACCCGATGATCCAGTTCAGACCTGGAAAGCGCCAGAGCGGATTGCGGCTCGAGGTCACGTGCGCTCCAGGCCGCGCCGGAAGCGTAGCGCGTACAGCAGCATGGCAACCAGCACGACTGCCAGCAGCGCAAAGGACAGCGCCGCGCCGAACGGCCAGTCGCGCGACGCACCGAATTGATTCTGAATCAGATTCCCGATCATCAGCGCCCTCGAGCCGCCAAGCAGTTCCGGTACGAAGTACGAGCCGAGGGCCGGAATGAAGACCAGGATGCAGCCGGAGAGGACCCCCGGCATGGCCAGCGGCACGATCACGCGCCAGAGCGCCCGCCAGCGAGTCGCACCCAAATCAAAGGCGGCTTCGACCAAGCGCCAGTCCAGCTTTTCCAGACTGGTGTATATCGGCAACACCATGAACGGCAGGAAGCTGTACACCAGTCCGACCTGCACGGCGAAATCGGTGTAGAGCAGGTTCAGCGAACCGTGAAACCCGAACAGCTCGAGACCGCCCTCTATCAGCCCACCGTTCCGTAAGAGCAGAATCCAGGCGTAGGTGCGAACCAGCAGGTTCGTCCAGAACGGGATGCTGACCAGGAAGATCAGCAGTTGACGGCGGCGCTCATTTTGCAGTGCGATGTACAACGCGCTCGGGAAACCCAGCAGCAGCGTCAAAAGGGTAGTCACGAACGAGAGCTGAAACGATCTCGAGAAGATGCTGAGGTAATCCGCGTTCAGCACCAAGTTGTCCGACAGGTCGCGCTCGAGGAAGAATTTCTGGTAGGCGTCTGTGCTGTACGCGCCCCATTTAACGCCGCCGAAGGTTCCGGGTTGCAAGAGGCTAATGAGCGCCATGACCAGCATCGGCAGCGCCATGAAGACGAAGATCACCAGCGCGGTCGGCGCGATCAACCCCCAGCGGCGCACGACATCTTGACGCTCAACAATTGATTTACGCGAGCCAGCTTCTCCGGTCACAACACATCCTCGAGGATCTGCACGGCTTCAGGCGGCACGATCAACCCGACCTCAGCGCCGGGGATAAACTGGGCAACCGCGCCCCCTGAGTTGGCGACTCGCACCTTGACGCTGTTCTCTAGGTGATACAGCGTGTCGGTTCCCATATAAACGATTTGCAACACACGAGTCTTCAGGTTGCTACCGTCGGGCGCGCACAGGCTCAGTCGTTCCGGGCGCACGGCCACGGTCAGGCTCGAGCCATCAGAGATGGACGCGCCCAGCGGCAGCGAGCCGTTCTGAAGGTGCAGCCGTCCACCCTGAGCCGTGCCGGACAGAAAATTCGTGTCCCCGATAAAGTCCGCCACATATTTTGAGCGCGGGTGATCGTAAATCTGACTCGGCGTGCCGGTCTGCGCCACGCGACCATCCCGCATCACGGCGATTCGGTCCGACATCGTGAGCGCCTCGTCCTGATCGTGGGTCACGAACACGAAGGTGATCCCGGTCTCGCGTTGCAGGCGCTTCAGTTCCAGGCGCATCTCCTGACGCAGTTTCAGGTCCAGCGCCGAGAGCGACTCGTCCAGCAACAAGACCTTTGGACCGTTCGCCAGGGCCCGCGCCAGCGCCACGCGCTGCTGCTGCCCGCCACTGAGCTGCGCGGGCCTCCGAGCGCCGTAGCCCTCGAGCTTCACCAGGTTCAGCATCTCAGCCACGGTGCGATTGATTTCAGCTCTCGGCATCCGACGTTCCTCTAAGCCGAACGCGATATTCTGCGCCACCGTCAGATGCGGGAACAAGGCGTAGGACTGAAAAACAGTGTTGACCGGACGTTTGAACGGCGGGAGTCCATCCAAGGGTTGCCCCTCGAGTTTGATGCTGCCCGCGCTCGGGATTTCAAAGCCGCCGATGCACCGAAGCAGCGTCGTTTTGCCGCAACCGCTCGGCCCCAGCAGCGTGAAGAATTCGTTCTGAGCCACCTCGAGCGACACGTTGTCCAGCGCCCGAATCGCGGTTTTGCCGTCGCCGAACACGACGCTGACCGCCTCGATTGCGATGGACGCGACTGGCATGGGCAACGATAACAGGTTCGTGGGTGACGCGCTATAGCCCTAAGGGGTTTTCGTGGGCGCAGGGTTGGGGGCCGTTTTGGACGCCAGCGCTCGTTGGCGAGTGCGACGCCCGACGGCAATCGTTTCCAGCAACCAACCCAGGAAGTTGACAATAAAAATTGCCAGCAGCGCTAGCAGCAACCATTGCAGGTTGGCGCTCACGTCGTACCAGGCGGAGACGTTGCCAATTCCCAGGAAGCGCTGCTTGGCGAACAGCAACCCCAATCGGCTCGAGGCGAAGTAATCCAGCGCCAGTAAGCCGCCGATGGTAGCCGACAGCAGCAGCAGGATCACACCCCAGACCTCGTCCGCCAACCCGGAACCGGGAATCAGAATCGCGCCGAGGTGATAGAGAAAGCTGCGCGGCGCAGTGTGGGCGGTGCGGACTCTCGGGACGAACAGCCACAGCACCGTACCAGTCAAGACTGCCAGCACCAGCACGGCGACCACACCGGGCAGGGGATCGGGCAAGCCGAGCGGCAAACCCGTCAGATACCCCCACGGGTCGGCCACCATTCGCAAGTACTCCTGCTCCAACGAACCGAAGCGGAACTCCACGAGTTGGCGCGGCGTGTAGCTCTCTAACAGCGGCTGACCCTTTCGGTACGCGTTGTGAATCGCCACACGGTAGCCGCTCGCGGCGTTGCCCAGATTGAAACGGGCGGGTAGGTTGTCAGATTCAAGGCTGGCGGCTCGAGTGAATTCTACCTGAGCACCGGGATCGTTGCCGTTGGCTTTCAGAATCGTGCCGATGTTGTTGGCCGCCCCGGCGACGCTTGGCGCGTTGCGGTACGCCTCGAGCGCCTTGCTGCTGTCACCGCCGAGCTGCAAACCCAGGCCGTTCAGATAGGCGCTCCCCGGCGCGGGTACGAGGCTCAGCGCCTGAAAGTAGTCGGCTCCACCCGCCGTGCCCTGCGAGAACGCGGGCGTCTCGAGGAAGCTCTGGGCGTGACTGGCGTACTGCCAAACGCCGAGCGCCCCGATTCCACCTGAGAGCAGAATCACGGCGATCAGCTTTTCGGTGATCGTCTGATAGCCGGGCAGACTCAGTCGCAGGCGCAACAACGGCACGCGCGAGGTGGCCGCGAAACGACCCCCGAACCGCGCCAAATCACGGGTCTGCTGTGGGTAGTATTTCAGCAGCAGCACGAATTGCAATAGCAGGAAGCAGACGACCGCCACGACCAGCCCTAGTCGTCCCAGCGCCTCGAGCCTCGGGTACGCTTGATCGCCCAGCGTGAAGGTCGTGCCCGCGTCCAGCTCATTGCTGAACCCGCGCCAGTCGCTCGCCTCGCTGCTCCGGCTCTGCCCGTCTAGGAAGCTGGCGTACTCCCCGTAAACCACGCCGTACCCCGGAAAGCGTGGCGTGACGGCCCGCACGAACTCGAGCCAGGCGGCGGCCCGCACCGGGTTCTGCGCGGCAAATAAACGCCGCGCGACACCCAACGGATCGCCCCAGGCCGCGAGGGCCGCCTTGGAAACCGGAAAGCCGGGGTCGTAGCCCGCCGCCAGATAGCCCCGCTTGGCGCGCTCCAAGGCGTTTTGCGCCAGTTCAGGCTGCTTTAGCGCCTCTAACCGCGCCGCCAGACGAACGAGCACGTAGAACGGCGCGTTCACCTCCAAGGAACGCGTCAGCACCCCGGCAGCACTAGGATCGCCACCCGCACGTAAAGCCTGCCACAACTCGAGCAGCAGGAAGGGATTGGTCGGGTCGCGCTCTGACAAGCCTCGCCAGTACGCCACGCGGTCGGGAACGGCAGTTTTCAGATAGGTCGGAGCCTCGAGGGTGTGCAGCAACTCCGGGCTGGGCGCGAACACGACGCGCTCTACGACCTTGCCATTTTCCAGATTGAAGCTCTCTTCAAGACCGCTGGGTTGCGTCACCGCCGCCCGAAACCCGCCGAGGCTGCGCTCCACGGACTTGACCTTGCCAGACAGATAATAGCGCGCCGCCACGTGGTCACCCTCCTTGGCGATGACGGTCGTACCGTCCGCGATCAGGTCCTGCACAATCGCGTCGCGTCGCAAACTGGCCGTCTGCGTCCCGGCCGCCGCCGTGACCCCGAGCCGTACCTCGGGCAGTTTCAGCTCCAACCGGAACCCGCCTCCGGCGTCGGTCTTGACGGCCGCCGGAACCGGGGTTCCATCGCCTCGAGTTGGAACCGGCGCGTTGAAGGTCAGGGTCACGAGCGCGTTGGGTTTGAAGTTTTGAGCGACCAGGGCCGACCTCGCGTTTTGCGGCGGCCACGGCTCCGCCGTGAGCGTCTGCGCCGTCGCCACCCCCGATGCCGCCAAGCCAAGTCCGAGCGCGAGGCTCGAGACGGCGAGCAGCCTCACCAGCAAGCGTTGAATCATCCGCGTCACCTTAGCATTTTCGCTCTGAAAATCCAGTTCAGTGACTTGCAACCGCGCGACCGGCGGTGAATACTGGCCGCGTTGTGAGAACGCTTCTGATTGATTACGGATCTGGCAACCTGCGTTCCTGCGCCAAGAGTCTCGAGGTTTCCGGCTTCGGGAACTTGGAGACGGGCCACGAGTTGGTCGTGTCGGCCGATCCGCGCGAGGCCCCTACCGCCGACGCCCTAGTGCTGCCCGGTCAGGGGCATTTCCGGCAAGTCATGGAATCGTTTCTAGCGTCTGGCTTTGAAAGCGCCGTGCGGCAGCACATCGCCGCCGGAAGAGCCTTCCTGGGGATTTGCGTCGGAATGCAGATTCTCTACGATATGAGTGAAGAATCCGCGCTCCCAGGGCTGGGTATTCTGCCCGGTGAGATCAAACGCTTCCAGAAGGGCTTGCCCGTGCCACAGATGCAATGGAACACGCTGGAACCCGTCGGGGACAGCCCGTTGATGCGCGGGCTGGGGAAACACCCGTTCGCCTACTTCGTTCACTCGTATCACGCTCCGGTGGACGGCTCGAGCGGGGCGACGACGAGTTACGGCACAACTTTTCAGAGCGTCGTCTCCAAGGATCACATTCACGCGACCCAGTTTCACCCGGAGAAATCGCAACGCGTCGGCTTACAGATACTGGCAAATTTTCGGGATTGGGCGACGGCTCGAATCAAGAGTTGAGCGGCGTGAGTTCATAGGTTTAAAGGCATAGGAACGGGGCTTCGATAGCTCGAGGCTGCAAATCTCGAGGCTGCAAATCTCGAGCCTGCCAACCGCAGGGGCGAGGCTAGCCTCGTCCGATCCAGAGACCGGCTCGAAGAACCAACTCGAGCGCGACTGAATCAGGTCCAAGTTCAGGTCAACCTAGTTTCAGGTCAGCGTGGTCTCAGGTCATTGTGGTTTCAAGTCAACGTGCCGTCGGCGATCCGGTCCAGCATCTCGAGGAGCTGGCTCGGGCGGTACGGTTTGGTCAGGAAGTTCAAGTGACGGCGGTGCTTGCGGCGATCCTTCAAACCGCTCGGAGTGGTGATCATGATCAGCGGAATCCCGCGCGTTTCCAGGTTCGCATAGAGTTTCTGCGCGATCTCGAAACCGTCCATGTCGGACATCATCACGTCGAAGACAATCGCCATCGGACGTTCAGCCGAACTCCAGGCCAGACTGACCCCGCCGACACCGCTCGAGGCGGTGGCAACGCGGTACCCGGCCGTGGACAGCAGCGCCTCGAGACTTTCGCGCACGGCGGGGTCGTCATCGAAGAGGAGCACCAGGTTTTGCGCTCGAGTCGTCATTGGAAGGGTGGATTGAAGTTGCAGCATAACGCTTGTCATGAGTCTATGACAGACGCGCGAAAACCAGTGTGCAAATTGGGCATTCCGGGTCGCTCAGGGCAGGTACCGTAAGGGGTTGACGTGCTGCCCGCCGACGCGCACCTCGAAGTGCAGGTGCGGTCCGGTGCAGATGCCGCTACATCCCTCGTACCCGATCAGTTGGCCGCGCTGCACGTACGACCCAGCGTAAACGGCGATGCGGCTCATGTGACCGTAAATGTTTTCCACGCCGCCGCCGACCCCGACCCAAACGTTCAAGCCGAAGAAGCCGTACCCGGCCTGTTCGACGACGCCGCTGTGCGCCGCGTAAATCGGCGTGCCGTACCCGGAGGCAATATCAACCCCGGTATGAAAATTGCTGCTCCCGATCCAGAAGCCTCGAGTGCCGTAGCCGCTGGTGATGACACCGCGCATCGGCCACATGTAGCCGCCGCCGTACGACGGAAAGCTGAAGTTGGCGCTGGCCCGGCGCACTCGGGCGGTTTGCGTCACCTGGGCGCTCCGCAATCTCGAGCGGGCGGAGTTTTGCGCGGCCTGGACGACTTGCGTTCGCCGCGCCTGGACTTTGCGTTCCTTCGCGAGGTCGTACAGGACTTGGCTGCGAATCGCGGCCTCGGCATTACGGCGCTCCTGTAAGCGTTGCGCCACCGCTCGAGCATCCACGCCGGGCAGCACCAAGTAGTCTCCGGCTGTCACCGAGTTCAGGTCACGGACATTGTTGGCGAGCAACAAATCCCCGAGTTCAACGTCGTGTTCAGCCGCGACCTCGAGGAGCTGCTGGCCAGGTTTCAAGCGGATGTAGGCTCCGTCCTGACCGCTGGGAATCACGAACCGCTCGCCGGGGTGAATCTGGTCGAGGCTGCGAATCTCCGGGTTGGCGTTCACCAGGTCGCTCTGGGAGATGCCGAATCGGTTGTAGATTTCGGACAGCGTTTCACCGCGCCGAACCGTGTGCCAGACCGCGCCGGGCGGCAGGCGCGGTGCTCGCGTCGGTGGGGCGGCCTGTTTCAGGTTTAGGGGAACCTGGAGCGTCAAACCGGGGGTGAGCAAGTCCTTTTTCAAGCTGTTTTTCAGCTTGATCTCGTGGCTGGTCGTCGCAAACCGAGCCGCGATTCCAGCAAGCGTGTCGCCAGGTTCCACGGTACAAAAAACGATCACCCGATCGGTGCGTTTGGCTGACCTGGGTTCCAGCGTGATCGTCGTGGCTGAGCTTGGCAGGACGGGGCTGAAGTACAGCGATGCGTCGAAGCCCCTAGCGGTCGCCGTCGCACCGATCAAACCGATCAGGAGGTGGACGAGGGTCAAACGGAGTGTTCGAGTCAAAGAGAACCTCATGTCTGTGCGAGTCTCGAGTGACTGGCAAATAAGATAGTGCAGTGGTCGCTCGAGGGTTGGCGCGCTTGGGGCGCGTTCTGATGCACGGTGTTGCTGCAAGGTTGCGTTATCTGTAAACGCTGATATAGGGCAATGCTCGGTGTCAGCCCGTTGTCAGGCTTGCCAGCCGCCGTCACCTTAGCAGACTCTCATGGGAACTCGTGTGATTTTTGGCACGAGCATGAGAGACGATCGTGTGTCCAGTCACAAAAACTGGCAGCTCAAGAGCCAGATCAGACTCAGCCGCCACCGAGCTGCGACAGAAACTCCTTGTTGCTCTTGCTGCGATTCAAGCGCTCGAGCAGCATTTCCATCGCCTCGGCCGGGTCCATGTCACTGATGACTTTACGGAGCAGCCACATCTTGTGAAGCGTCTCCTGGGTCAAGAGCAATTCCTCGCGGCGGGTGCTGGATTTCAAGATGTCCAGGGCCGGGAAGATGCGGCGCTCCTCCAAACGGCGGCTCAGATGCAACTCCATGTTGCCAGTACCTTTGAACTCCTCAAAAATCACATCGTCCATGCGGCTGCCGGTTTCCACCAGCGCGGTCGCCAAAATCGTCAGGCTGCCGCCGCCGCGAATGTTGCGGGCCGCACCCAAGAAGCGCTTGGGCCAGTACAGCGCGTTGCTGTCTAGACCGCCCGACAGCGTGCGCCCGGTGGCAGGCGTCACCAGATTATTCGCCCGTGCCAGACGCGTGATGCTGTCCAGCAGGATCACGACGTGCCCGCCCTCCTCGACGATTCGCCGCGAACGCTCGTGCACGAACTCGGCCACCCGCACGTGGTTGGCGGGCGGCTCGTCGAAGGTGCTGGCCACAACCTCTGCGCCGGTCACGCTCTCACGGAAGTCGGTGACTTCTTCCGGGCGTTCGTCCACCAGCAGCACGATCACTTTGATGTCCGGGTGATTCTCAGTGATCGCGTTGGCAATCTTTTTCAGCAGCGTGGTCTTGCCCGCCTTGGGCGGCGCGACAATCAAGCCGCGCTGACCGCGCCCGATTGGAGCCAACAGGTCAACCACTCTGGTGGCGACCGTTTCCGGGTCGGTTTCCAGGATGATCTGATGATCGGGGTGTTCCGGGGTCAGGTCGTCAAACTTTGGGCGGTGAACGGCCGCCTCTGGGTCGGAACCATTCACGGCCTCGAGGCGGATCATGGCGTTGAAACGCTCGATTTCCTTGCTGGGCCGGGCGATCCCGATGATGTAATCGCCGGTGCGAAGCTGAAACTGCTTAATTAACCCGGCCGAGACGATCACGCTCCGCGATTCTGGGGTTAGCAAGCTGTCCTGCAAGAAGCCGTAACCATCCTCGGAGATCTCCAAGTACCCTTGAGCCAGCGTCTGACCGTCCGTCACGGCGTTCTGTTCCAGAATCGCTAGCACGAGCTGGTCTTTCCCTAACTCCTTCGGGTTTTCGACGCCCGCCTTCGTGGCCATCAGGTGCAGCTCGGGCAGGATCTTACTTTGCAACTCGAGATAATTCATTCAATCTCCCGGTCGGAATAGGTCAGGAACGTTTGGCGGTGCGTGATCTCGAGCCTAACAATTACCTTGGTCATACTTGGTCACCAGCCCAGCAGGACTCGGGAGCGCTTCTCGAGCCAATGAATAGGGTTTACCTCGCGGTCATGCAATCGTGCATTGTGAGGGATGGCTTCAGTATGCGGTACCGGGCCCGGCAACGCAAGCCTCAAAGCAGCAGTCTTGGTGGAGTCTTGTTACAGTGGGAGCTGTGACGCGCCATCCTGACATCATTGCGACCGACCTCGAGGACGAGGTGGTCTTGCTAAACCCCCGCACGCAGACGATGTTCACCCTGAACGCGACCGGACGGGTCGTTTGGTATGGGTTGGAATCGTTTAGCCTGGACGAGTTGGCAGGGCAATTGGAGGAGCGCTTCGAGGTCACGCGGGAAGCCGCCAACGCCGATATTGAAGCACTGCTCGAGGCACTCCGCAGCGCCGGGCTGGTGCATGACTGATCTCAGGCTACTCGGGCGCAGGCTCTACGGGGCGGTCTCGGCGGTCCCGGCCGCGCTGCTGACCGAACTGTTCGATCACCGGGCGGTCGCTGATGCCCTGACGAGTTCGTGGTCGCTCGAGATCGTCGAAACCGACGCGCCCGGTCCAGCGGGTGTACTGGACGGAGCCTACCGAGCCGAGATTCACCTCGGCTTCGTCATGGTGAAACCGGACGCGAGCGGCGTCTGGATCGGGTCGGACGATCACACTGTCCGCCTGAGCGCGTTTTCAAACGGTGCGCGGCTCGAGCTGTTCAACCCTGGCATGACCGGCGGCGGGGCGCTGATGGTCGGTGTCCTCGAGGCCCTACGCGCCAGTGGGCTGATTCCCTTGCACGCCTCGGTCGCCGCCCAAGAGGACGACGCGACCGCCTTCCTGGGCGAGAGCGGGCGCGGCAAAACGACGACGCTGCTGACCGCGATCACGCTGGGTTACACGCCCGTCTGCGAGGACTTCGCGCTGTTGGACCCAGAGACCGACACCCTGTACGCCTTGGACCGAGGGCTGCGACTGCTGCCAGACACCTTAGAGCGATTCCAGACACAGTTCCCGGACTTAGAGCCGGACGGCTTCGCTCGAGGCAAACATCTGGTGCGGTTCGAGCGGTTCGCGCCGAGGGTTCACCGCGCCCGGTTGCGGCGCATTCTGGCGCTGCAACGCGATTCAGAGCAGGATTCTCGGCTCAGCCCGATGCGTCCGAGCGAGGGCGTCATGGCGCTGTTCGCCTCGAGCGGCGTGCCGTTACTGCCCGAGGGTCGTGACCTGACGGCCGCCTGTTTCGCCCGGCTGTCGCGGCAACTCGAGATCGGGTACCTGTGGCTGGGTCGCACGGAACTGCCGCTCTAAGGCATTGTCGAAGCGAAAGTTTTCGCGGTACAGGTTCGGCGCATTCAGATCGCCCAGCACCTCGGAGCGAAACCCGTTAATTTCCACCCAGGCGTGACCCTCGAGTTTGCCCGCCGCACGCCGCACGCCGCTGACGAAACTGACCCGAAACCCGGCCTGGCTGAGCGTCTGGAACAGCGTCAAGGAGCGCGGCACGCACGGGTTGACCCTGGGACCGAGCAGGCGCGTCCCCCAGAGAACACCCAGCTCCAAAGCGAGACGCGTTTTTAGGTCAGGTGAGCGGACTGGGTCGGGCGGGAGGTCAAAGGCGGAGACGAGTTCGCGCAGGTCTGTCATCCGGCGAATCTGCGCCTTGGCTTTTCGCAGCACCGGCCAGATTCGCCAAATTTCCCGGAACCGCGCCGGAACTCGCCACAGGCGTTCCCAGGCGTACGAGCCGAACTCGTGAAATACCAGCGCGTCACGGCTCCAGCGCTTCAGCTTGGGCGGAGACTCCAAGTCTAGTCTCCCCTGCCACGGGTCGCAGCTTTCCAGCGCTAGCCGCGTGCTGCGACCGCAAGCTAGCTCATCCGCTCGAGCCAATAAATCCGCCTGGGTCACGCCTTGCCGCTGAAGGAACCTGGCGTCCAAGTAATCGCTCGGTTTGCGCCGCCACGAGTCCCCGAAGCGCCGGTTTTGCAGCAGCACCAGCAGCCCATCCACCGCTCGAGGGATGCGCACGGCTGCCCCGCCCAGGGTCTTCTGCTCCGCGTCCGCCACGAGCGCCCGCGTCAACCCTTCGCGGCGGGCGTGAGCGAACTTGCCCTGCAAGATTTCCACGTGCAGGTCAATCCTGACCGTGCAATCCGGCGTGAACAGGTGGCTGTACTCGTGGTTGTATTCGCCGGTCGCGTCGCGGTTCCAGTCCTCGATCCAGCCGAGTTCCTTGGCGATCCGGGCCGCGACTCGAGCCTTTTCGAGCGGCAGCACGATGTCTACGTCGCCGTAAGCTCGTGCGCCGGGACTGGGGTAGACGAAGTTAGCAAGCGCAAACCCCTTCATGATGAACGGCTCGAGACTGGCCACGTTCCAGGCACGTAAGAGCGGTATCAGTTGCGATCGAATCAACCCGTGCCGCGCCGTGGCCGCCAGGAAAGCCGGGCGCAGCAGGGTGCGCCAAGGATGCGCCTCGGGCAGAATCAGGTATGCCGCCCCCTCGAGATTCGCAGCCTGAATCGCACTCAGCAACCGCGAACCCGCCGCCTCGGAGTCCGGCACGATTTCGCGCACCAGAAATTCCTCGAGCAGCCTTCGCGCGGTCTCAGTCATCGCGTCACAGTTTAGCCCACAGACTTGAATTACTCGAGTAGCTCAGGGTCGGCGTTGTCCAGCGCTTGAAGCAGCCAGGCTGGCTCGTTCACGGCTCGGCGGATCAACGCTGCCACGGTCTTGAGCACCTCACGGCTTCTTCCGTAGGCCACGAACATGCCTGCCTCGGGATCGTAGTTCACGGCTCCCTCGAGTTCCGGCGTGTGGGTTCGCACCAAGGCTTCGACGATCGCGTGCCAGGTATAGCCGCCTCCCTGAAGTTCTCTGGCTTCCAATGCATCTCCGACCAACTCGAAGCGGTCGAAGCACAGGCTGTAAGAACCATCCTCCTGATCCACCAAGAAACACGGGTCGAATTCGTCCATGCCGCCAGTTTACCGAGGCACGTCGCAACCCCAACCCGGATCTGAGGGCGCGATTGGGAACTGGCATCACCCACGCGCCCGTCCGCTAACCGGTAGGATGCACCCGAAAAGGAGACACGATCATGCCAACACGCAAAGCGACCGCCACCTGGAAGGGCACACTCAAAGAGGGAACCGGGCATTTAACTGGCCAGAGCGGGCTGGACATGCAGTACGCTTTCTCCAGCCGCTTCGAGGACGGTCCCGGTACCAACCCCGAGGAACTGCTGGCCGCCGCGCACGCCGGTTGTTACAGCATGGCGCTGAACGCGGCGTTGTCCCAGAACGGCTTTACGCCAGAGTACGTCACCACCGAGGGGCAGTGCACCCTGGAAAAGCTCGACAGCGGCATGAGCATCACCAAGCTCAAGCTCGTGACTCGAGCCAAGGTTCCGGGGCTGGATGGCGCGAAGTTCCAGGAGATGGCGGAGGCCACCAAAACGGGCTGCCTCGTCAGCCGGGCGCTCAGCGCCGTGCCAATGGAGTTGGACGCCGCACTCGAGTGAGGTAGAGGTTTTTGAGGAAGCTGAACCCGAGACGCTCTGGGTTCAGCTTCCTCTATTGTGAACTTGAGACGAAGGCTCGAGGTAATGTGCGCTTCGAAGCTCAACGAAGCCCACCTGAAGGAATCCACTTGCCCTGTTACAGCTCGAGCAGACGGCCGCCCCTCTGCCAAGCTGTGTCTGGTCAAAGCTTTTTGAAGCGCCCAGAGCGACCCGAGCCAGCCAGCGGTTCTCGAGGCGCGATCACTAACGGCAACAGCGCTCGAGAAAGCGCCTTCGGCTGACTGCTACCTCAGTTACCGACAGACCGCCCAAAGATTGGTTTTGTCACTCGAGCCGCAACCGGAACGGTGTCGTGCGCCAAACGGTTTTCCGCAGCAGGGTCACGTTCTCTAAGGTTACCCGCATGTCGGCATCGTCCTTTTTGCCGTCTTCCGGCAGGGACAGCCAGGCGCGGCGACCCGCGATGTACTGCCCGGCGTAATCCTCCCAGCCGAGGCAATGCGTCTGCAACCGCGCCAGCACGCCCGCGACTCGGGGCCAGGATTCGGCTTCGCTATAGAGCTTCAGGGCCACCGCCGCCCGCAGCAGAATCACCGCCCGCCCGAGATCGAAACCGTCTGGCGGCGCGGACAGCAGCTCCGCGACTCTCACCTCCAAGTCCGCCTGCGACTCGAGCTGCCAGGCTTCTCGGTTGACTTCAGCAGTCCAGACGGGCGTGTGCGCGTAATCGTAATCCTGCGTCACGATACCGTAGACACCGAAGGCGAAGCGTTTCAGCGGCGTGCGAATGTCCTGTTCCAACTTCAGCTTGGCGGTGGCGAATTCATCGGGGCGACGGCGGAACACGGTTTGAATCTAGCATTTGAAGCGTGACACACTGGCACCCCGGTTTTCCTCATGGTCACCCCGAGGTCAGCCCCCAGGTCATCCAAGGACGGAACTGTGACGCTCGTAAAAGGCTTTCCATTCGGGGACACCCGCCAGAATCGTGTCCACGCCGCGCAGCTTCAGCGCCAGTCGCGCCGCTAGCATCGCGGCCTCGACCTCGAGTTCGGCGATGGCACGGGCAAAATGTCGCACGCGGGCGGGCGTGACGCGACCCGCGAGGGCGCTCACCAGCGCGTTGGCGTAGGCGTACACGATGTCGGGGCGATCAGATAGCTTCGGGACGTTTCTGGGGAGCTGCCCCCGCTCCAAGATATCCTCCACGTCTGGGACGAAGGTGCTCAGTTTTAGAAACGCCGTGAACGCCCGAGCCGTGCCGTCTCCTAGAACGCCCGCCAGCGCAGGCTCGAGGTCACCTGAGTCCAAGTTGCCCACGAACGCGCCCAGTACGGCGCTCGCCATCGCCCAAGTGCGCGGGTTCGGGTGGTGCGGCGAGGCTTCCAAGGGCTGATGGAGCAGCGATGGGTTGCGTGAAACGAAGGCCCCGACCATCGGGTGAAAGCCGTGCAAGAGCGCGAACTGCAAGAACTCGTCCAGATCGGCTCGCACCTCGAGCCGCAACAGGCGCGTGGCCATGGCGTTGCTGAGGGGATGGGTGTAGCCGTCTTCCAATCGGTTCCCGGTGGCAATCACGCGCCAGTCGGCGGGCAACTCGTAGCGCCAACCGACCCGCCGATCTAATAAAAGTTGGTACAGCGCCACCTGGATCGCGGGCGCGGCGCTCGGCAGTTCCTCCAAAACCAGGATGCCCCTGGTGTCCGGTTGCGGCAGGAACTCCGGCAGGTAATACGTGGTCCGTCCCGTGTCGCGCTCCAGCGCGGGCAGCCCGATCAGATCCGGCGGCGTCAGATAGGCGGCTCTGACATCCAGCACCGGCAACTCGAGCTGCCGGGCGACCGCGTGAACCAGGCTAGATTTTCCGACGCCCGGCGCACCCTCGAGGTACACGGGTGGGGCGCTCGGGGTTCGCAGTAACCGCTCGAGGATGCGTTGGGCTTGGTTCGGAGTCACCTGCATTGAGGCTAATCTACCGGCTGAACGCTGGGATAAATGCCGCGTCTGACGCGATTGGAGGGCACGAAAAAAGGGACGCGAAAAACGCGTCCCTTTGCCTTCTCGAGGCAAACTCAGGGCTTGAAGTACGCGATCTTCGTGGGGTCGCCGCCCCAGACATCGAACAGGTACTTCTTCTGAATCTTGGTGACCGTTCCGTCCTTGACCATGCCCGCCAGGATGGTGTCCAGCATCTTGTTGTTCTTGCCCGCCTTCGGGAACAGGGCACCGTAGGCCTCACCGGTCTTGTACTGCCCGACGACCTCGAACTTGCCGTTGGATTCCTTGGCTTGCGACAGCACGATGCTGGTGTCGGTCATGGCGACATCAATCTGACCGGCTTGCAGCGCGGTGAACATGCCGGGGGTGTCCGGGAAGACCTTCAGCGTGGCAGCTTTGATCGTGTCTCGAGCGAAGGTCTCGCCGGTCGTGCCCTGCTGCACGCCCAGACGCAATTTCTTGATGCTCGTTCCGTCCACCTTCATACCCTTTTTGACCATCACGCCGATGTCGCTGTAAAAATACGGCGTGCTGAACTCCACGACCTTTTTGCGCTCCGGGGTGATGCTGATTTGAGACAGGGCCAGATCGAAGTTCTTCGTCTGACCGGCGACCAGACCGTCCCAGGCGACGTTTTTTATCACGACCTTGCTCAACCCGGCGCGGTGCGCCAGATTCGCGGCCATGCAGTACTCGGCTCCGCTCTTGATCGTGTCTGGAGTGTCACCGTTGTACCAGAGCGGCGCGGGCAGGTTGACCTCGACGGTCAACTGACCAGCGACCGCCGGAGTGAACTTCATCATGTCTTTCCCCATAACCGACATGAGATCGCAATCGCCCATCTTGGTCATGCTCTGGGCGCTCGAGAGCGTCGCCATCAACCCGAGGGACATCGCGCCGAGTGCCATCAAGACTTTCGTGTTCATGGGTTCTCCTTAGATTTTTCTATGACTTACGCGATCAGGATACCGTTTCACCTCGTACCACGCAACTTCACCTTGTACCACGCGAGGCACCGATTCACCGTTTCAGCCGCGAGCGGTTTTCAGGCTGGATACACGCACTTCGCACTTCACTCGAGTGTTTGGAACACGTCTGCTCCCTGCGACCACCAAGTTTCCCGCATTCACGATTGACGCGCGTTTCACAACCTTCCCGAACAAGCATTGGGTTTGCGGTGCTCGAGTGACAGCGCCCGAGGGGCCTAAACGTTTGAAAAGGCTCGAGGTCTGTTTGAAACCCAGTCTGTTGTTATCGAGGACATATGAATGTCAATCGAAGTCGTCAAGTGAATTAATTCACGATTATTTCTAGCTCGTGAAATTTTTCTGCCATAGAAACCAAGTTTAGAAAATATTTAGACGCAGTTTGGACGACGACGCCCTCACAAAACCCGGTGTTATCATCACTCAGGTTTTACGCCATCGGCGCAGCCAGACCCATTCAGTGGCATTCCAGGAGGCATCCCATGAAGGTAGGCATCAACGGTTTCGGTCGTATTGGGCGTCAAGTCTTTCGCATCCTCCAGCAAAACGGCATCGAGGTCGCCGCGATCAACGACCTGACTGACAACGCGGAACTGGCACACCTCTTGAAGTACGACAGCAATTACGGCAAGTACCCCGGTGCGGTCTCCTCAGACGATCAGGGTCTGATCGTGGACGGCAAGAAAACCCGCGTGCTGGAAGAGAAAGACCCCGCCAAGCTCCCCTGGGCTGACCTAGGAGCCGATATTGTGATCGAGTCCACCGGACGCTTCACCAAAGCTGAGCTGGCTCGAGCACACATTGACGGTGGCGGCGCGAAAAAGGTCATCATCAGTGCCCCCGCCAAAAACGAGGACATCACAATTGTCATGGGCGTCAACCACGACAAGTACGACGCTGAAAAGCATCACGTCGTCAGCAACGCCAGTTGCACCACCAACGGCCTCGCTCCGGTCGCCAAGGTGTTGTTCGACACGTATGGCATTGAAAAGGGCATCCTGACGACCGTTCACGCCTACACCGCCAGCCAGAGCCTCGTGGACGGCCCAAAGGGCGGCGACCCGCGCGACGCGAGGGCGGCTGCGATGAACATTGTTCCCAGCAGCACCGGAGCCGCCAGGGCCGTGGGACTAGTCATTCCGGAGTTGCAGGGCAAGTTCACCGGCATGGCCTTCCGCGTACCCGTCCCAACCGTCAGCGTCGTGGATTTCACCGCGATTCTGGGTAAAGATACGAGCGCCGAAGACATCAACGCCACGATGAAAGCCGCCGCCGAGGGCAATCTGAAAGGCATCCTTGAGTACACTGAGGAGCCGCTGGTCAGCATGGACTTGAAGGGCAACTCCAGCAGCAGCATCTTCAGCGCGATGGAAACCCTGGTCATGGGGAATTTCGTCAAAGTCGTCGCCTGGTACGACAACGAGTGGGGCTACAGCTCTCGAGTTGTGGACTTGGTGAAGCACATGGGAAAGACGCTGTAAAAGCAGTTTCTGTCGCCTTCCAGCTAAGCGGCAATCAGTCGCCTCGAAATTGGAGCTAGCGCGACTACTGGCTCGCAACATATCTACTCGAGCCAGTAGCTTCAGTACATCCAGCTTGAGATGTACGCCTGTCGAAATCTGAGGCACTCCAAACAGGTTCTGTAGCACGACTTTACTTGAACCATCAAAGAATTTAGAAGCGTGCGTTTCGACTCACAGCTACTCAGGAGCCAACCCATGAAAACCCTGGAATCGCTCGAGGTCAGCGGCAAGCGCGTGCTGGTCAGAGTGGATTACAACGTGCCGATGGAAAACGGCGCGATCACGGACGACACGCGGATCGTTGGTAGCTTGCCGACGATCAAGCACCTGTTGGATCACGGCGCGAGCGTGATTCTGATGTCGCACCTCGGACGGCCGAAAGGCGTCGAGGACAAATACCGCTCTGGGTTCTGTCGCCAAGAAACTCGAGGAGCTGCTGGGCGTAGCCGGTCAAGTACATCCCGAGCAAACCTGCCAGCGACGAAACCGCCCAAGCGTTGCAACGCTTGAAACCCGGCGAGGTCGCGCTGCTAGAGAACGTGCGGTTTGAATCGGGCGAGGAAAAGAACGATCCCGAACTGAATCGCAAATTGGCGCAACTCGGGGATGCGTTCGTGCTGGACGCGTTCGGCAGCGCTCATCGGGCGCACTCGAGCGTCAGCGGCGTGGCGGGCTTGTTACCGCACGCGGCCGGGTTCCTCTTGGAAACTGAAGTGGCGCAGCTCTCCAAATTGTTGAACGACCCGGTTCACCCCTACGCGGTGATTCTGGGCGGCGCGAAGGTCAGCGACAAGATCGCAGTCATCGAGAACCTGCTCCCCAGGGTGGACGTGATGCTGATCGGCGGGGCGATGGCCTTCACCTTTATCAAAGCCAAGGGCGGTCAGATCGGGAAGAGCCTGTGCGAGGACGACAAGCTGGACCTGGCGCGTGACCTGATCGAAAAAGCCGAGGCTCGAGGGGTGAAGCTCTTGCTGCCGGTGGATGTTGTGATCGCGCAAGAAATCAAGGAGAACGCCGAAAATCGCGTCGTGCCCGCCAGTGCGATTCCCGACGGCTGGATGGGGCTGGACATCGGACCCGAAAGCCAAACGCAGTACAAAGCGGCGCTCGAGGGGGCGAAAACGGTCTTCTGGAACGGCCCGATGGGCGTCTTCGAGGTCAAACCGTTCGACGGCGGTACCTTCGCGCTGGCGCACGCGGTTGCAGACCTGTCCGCGTCGGCCTTCACCGTCATCGGCGGCGGCGACAGCGTGGCTGCGATCAATGACAGCGGCGAAGCCATGAAGATCGGTCATATCAGCACCGGCGGCGGCGCGAGCCTGGAACTCTTGGAGGGAAAGACCTTGCCAGGGGTGGCGGCGCTCGAGTAAGTCGTGAGCCACTTTCAAAACGTTTACTCGCAAAACACGAGGGCAGCCCTGAAGTTGGACCGTTCAGGGCTGCCCTCAAAGTCTGAAGCGCCGGGCGATTCGCCGAAAATTCGGACGCGTGTCTCGAGGGGCGGAAAAGATACGCTCCGCAAGACGGACGGAACCGTCACACACCCCAGCGGAGTGCGGGCGTGTGGACCGGCGCGTCCCACAACCCGGTCAATTCTGCATCCATCAGGCAAACGGTCAGCGACGCGCCCGCCATCTCGAGGGCGGTCGTGTAATTTCCGACCAAACTGCGACTGACCTTGATCTGACGCATCTCGAGCTGGCACCGGGCTTCGTTGAACAGCAGGTACAGCTCTGAGAGCGGCGTCGCGCCGAGACCGTTGACCATCAGCAGCACTTCTACACCGGGCGCAGGGTTCAGTTCCGTCAAGATTGCTGCCAGCAGCTCCGTGACGATACTGGCGGCGGTGGTCATCGGGCCGCGCCGACGACCGGGTTCGCCGTGAATGCCGACCCCGATCTCGAGTTCGTTATCAGCCAGCGTAAAGGTCGGCGTCCCGGCCGCGGGCACGATGCAACTGCTTAGCGCCACGCCCATCGAAGCCAGTTTGGAGTTGACCCGCTCGGCCATCGCGCGGCAGGTTTCCAGGTCAGCCCCGCGCTCCGCGAGCGCACCGACGATCTTTTCGACCACGACCGTGCCCGCCACGCCGCGCCGTCCGGTCGTGAAGCTCGAGTTTTCCACGGCCACGTCGTCGTTGATGATGACCGTAGCGTTTTTGGTGGTGAGCATTTCAGCCGCCATCTCGAAGTTCATCCGGTCACCGGAGTAGTTCTTGACGATAAACAGCACGCCCGCGCCAGAATCCACCAGCTCACTCGCCGCGATCATCTGATCCGGGGTTGGAGACGTGAAGACCTGCCCTGGACAGGCGGCGTCCAGCATCCCCTCGCCGATGAAGCCCGCGTGCAGCGGTTCGTGCCCGGAGCCACCGCCGGAGATCAGCGCAACCTTCGTGCCACGATCCCGGCGCGTCACGACGAGCGGCTCGAGGTGCAGCCGCACGAGGTCGCCGTGCGCCGCGGCGAAGCCGTGCAAGCTATCCATCAGGTACGACTCCGGGGTGTTGATAAATTTCTTCACGCGCCCCTCCCGGCGAGGTCGCAAATCGCGGTGATAATCAGTTGACTCGAGCGTGCGCCAGGGTCAATGTGCCCGATAGCACGCTCCCCCAGAAAGCTGGCCCGACCCTTCGTGGCAATCATGTCTTTCGTGGCCAGCATCCCGTGCTCGGCTTGGGTTTTAATCGCCTCGAGCAGCGCCGTGTTCGGGGTGTTCTGGGCGGCGAGGGTCTGAAACGTCTCCGAGACCGGGATCAGCACGTCCAGCATCGTCTTCTCCCCGACGCCCGCCTTGCCTCGAGCCGCCATCTGCGCCACGCCCGCCTTGAACATCTCGGCCAAGGTACTCGGGGTCAGTTCCTCGGCGGGCGTTTTCGCCATGCCCATCAGTAAGGACGCCAGGAGCGGCCCGCTCGAGCCGCCAACTGTGGAGAGCAGCTTGTTGGCGCTCACGGAGAGCGCCCGCTGGAATTCTTCGCCCGCAATCTGCGCCCGCATCGCTTGCAGCGCCTCTAAACCGCGCATCAGGTTGAAGACGTGATCGCCGTCCCCAATCGCCTGATCGAGCTGCGCCAGTTCGTCGCGGTGCTGCGTGATCGTCGTGTAGGCCGCGTCTATGCAATCCATGACATCAGAGCCGTTCATGTCCGTATCCTTTCGCCGTTCGTATCAAAGAAGAGTCGTCGCGCCGCTGGGATCTCGAGCCGCACTGACTGCCCGCGCCGCAACCCGCTGTCCACGTTGACGAGGGCGCGAATTTCCCCAAGCGGACTCGAGGCGAGAATCTGGTGCTGTGAGCCGAGACTTTCGATGACTTCTACGGTTCCCAGCACGGTGCCGGGTTGACTGTGATCGCCGACCTGCACGTCCTCAGGTCGGGTGGCCAGAGTCGCCGCGCCGTTCGGGACGCCGGAATCGCACCAGGCGAGCGGCAGGACATTAATCGGCGGCGTGCCAAGTCGCTGCGCCACGTACAAGGAATCCGGGTCGTCGTAGACCTGGCGTGGACTCGAGGCTTGGCGCAGGATTCCATGCTCCAAGATGCCGATTCGATCCGCCAGCGTGGTGGCTTCGACCTGATCGTGGGTCACGTAGATCAGTGTCGCGCCGAGTTTATTTTGGATGCGTTTCAGCTCTGCTCGCAGGTCCTCGCGGAGCTTGGCGTCCAGGCTGGACATCGGTTCGTCCATCAGGAACAACTTGGGTTGCCGCACCAAGGCGCGCCCGATGGCGACGCGCTGCATTTCGCCGCCGGAGAGTTTGGTCGCCTTGTTGCTGAGCTTGGAATCAATTCGCAGCAACTCCGCCACCTCGAGCACTCTCTTTTTCACCTCGGCTTCCGGGATGCGCCGCAGCGGTGAGCGCAAGGGAAAGGCCAGATTTTCAAAGACCGTGTAATGCGGGTAGAGCGAGTACTGCTGAAACACGAAGGCCACGTCCCGCGCCGCCGGGTGTGCCTCCGTGACATCCTGCCCGCCGATCAGCACCCGTCCCGCGTCCGGCGTCTCGAGTCCGGCCATCAAACGCAGCAAGGTCGTCTTGCCCGCGCCGCTCGGACCCAACAGGACCAGGAATTCGCCGTCAGAAACTTGCAACTCGAGGTTCTGCACGGCTTTCGTGCTGCCGAACGATTTCGAGACCCCTTGAAACGCCGCATTAGCCACGAGCCACCTCTGCCGCTCTGGGCGTCGTCCTTGCCACCGGATCGCTGACGGTGTAATCGCTCGCCATCAGCTTTTGCGAGTTCGCGTTGTACAGCAGCACCTTGCTCGAGTCGGGCAGCACCTGGGCTTGTGCCCCCAAAGTGATTTTCAAATTCTTGTCCACCCGCGCCCGCACCGTGCCTGCGCCGGTCTCCAAGGTCACGATCTGATGCGATCCCAAGTACTCCACCGCCTGCACCACGCCGGGAAGGCCGCCGCTCGAGACGAGTCGCACGTGCTCGGGTCGCACGCCCAGCAGGGCGCTCTGAGCGGCTTCGTGGCAGCGCGGGATGGAGACGCTGATGCTTTGGAGGTTGATCGCCTTGTTCGTCACGTGAACCGCTTCGTCCACGCGCAAAAAGCTCATCGGGGGGGTACCGATGAACTGCCCGACGAACACACAGTTTGGGAAGTTGTACATCCGATCCGGCGTGTCCACCTGCATGATCTCGCCCTGGTTCATGACCATCACGCGGTCGCCCATCAGCATCGCCTCGTGCTGATCGTGCGTCACGTACACGGTCGTGGCGTTCAGGCGGTCGTGCAGGCGGCGTAGCTCCAAACACATCAGTTCGCGGAACTCGGTGTCCAAGGTTCCGAGCGGTTCGTCCATCAGGAAGGCTTTCGGTTTACGAACGATTGCCCGCCCGAGCGCCACACGCTGCCGATCCCCGCCCGACAGCCCGCTGACACCTTTGTCTAGCAGGTGATCAATTTTCAGCATCCGGGCGATCTCCTCGACTCGAGTTTTTATCTCTGTTTTCGAGTACCGTTCGTTTTCCAGCGGAAACGCCATGTTCTGGCGCACGTTCATGTGCGGGTAGAGCGCGAACAGTTGGAACACGAAGGCGATATCGCGCGCTCTGGCGCGGCGAAAGGTCACGTCGTCGCCGTCCAAGATGATCTCGCCCGAGGTCGGGATTTCGATTCCGGCGATCATTCGTAGCGTCGTGGTTTTGCCGCAGCCGCTGGGCCCGAGCAAGACAAAAAACTCGCCGTCGTGAATCGTGAAGTTGGAGTTCTTCACAGCCGTGAAAGCCGCGAAGCGCTTGTGCAGGTTGTTGACCGTGATGTCAGCCATCGCTAATCCCGCAGCTTCGTGGCAACCGCAAATCCGATTGTCCCAGTCAAAATGACGACGAACGAGTACGAGTACAACACCAGGAAAAACGGTTGCATCAGCATGACGATGCCACCGAGAATCAGTCCAGCGGTCAGCGGCTCGAGCCTGGCTCGAGACCAGAGTTTGGGCGGACGAGTCGGAATCTCAGGCGTGTTCATTTGCGAATCGCTCCAAAGGTGATGCCGCGTAGCAGGTGATTGCGAAGCAGTACAGTGAAGATCAGCACGGGCAGCAGAAACAGGGCTGTCCCGGAGGCCATGGCGGGCCAGTCCAGTCCGCCCTCACCGATGATCGTCGGAATGAACGGCGGCGCGGTCTGCGCGTTACCGCTCGTCAAGAGCGACGAAAACGCGAACTCGTTCCAGGAAAAAATTAGACAGAAAATCGCCGTGGACGCGATCCCGGTCGCCGCCTGCGGCAGCACGATTTTGTAAAAGGCGTGAACCCGGCTATAGCCGTCAATCATCGCGGACTCCTCGTACTCTCGAGGAATCTCGTCCATGAAGCCCTTTAAGAGCCAGACCGCGAGGCTGAGGTTGACGACTGTGTACAGCAGGATCATCCCCAGATGCGTGTCCGACAACCCGAGTGTGCGGTACATCAAGAAGATCGGGATCGCCACGGCGATCGGCGGCATCATCCGCGTGGAAAGAATGAAGAACAGCAGATCGGATTTGCCCGGAACGCGAAACCGGGAGAAACCGTAGGCCGCGAGCGTCCCGAGAATCACGCTCAGAAAGGTGGAGCCAAAACCGATAACCAAGGAATTCAAGTACCGCCCGACGAAACTCGAGGGTCCAGCGACAACCATCTGCTGGTCTCGAGCCACGCGGTCCACCCAATTCTGCGGCGGCGGCAGCGCCGCCAAATCCTCGTTGCTGAGCCGCGTGCGGGTCGTGAACAGGTTGACGGGACCCACGATAGACGGAGGCGTGAACAGTTTCGGTGGGTAGGCAATCGCGTCGTTCGGCGTGCGGCTGGCGGTCACGAAGATCCAGACCAAGGGAATCAAGGTGATGAAGGCGTAGAGGTACACGATTCCCCCCGCCAGCCAGCGTTGCCCTCTCGAGGGCTGCAAAGGGTCTTGTGTGTTCATGTTCATAGATGGGGTCATCGCTGTTTCACCCGCTCGAGGAAACGCACCAGAAGGTTGGAGAGGCCGTACACGGAGACGAACAGGATGATCGCAAAGGCGGCGCTGTAGCCGGTGCGCCATTTTTCAAACGCCTCGCGCTTCAACGTGATGCTCGCCAGTTCCGTGACCGACCCCGGCCCGCCGGAGGTCAGTTGATTCACCAGGTCAAACATCTTGAAGTTCTCAATGAACCGGAACAGCAGCGCCAAAATTAGAAACGGTAGCAGCATCGGCAGCGTGATCCGCCAGAACTTCGTCCACTCTGAGGCGCGATCCACCTCGGCGGCCTCGTACAGGTAATCCGGGATGGATCGCAAGCCCGCCAGGATCAGCAACATGACATATGGCGTCCACATCCAGCTATCCACCAGGACAATCGCCCACGGCGCGAGGTTGACATCCCCCAGCATCGTGAAGCCGCCCGGCACGCCGAACAGCCCGACCAGGTAATTGAAGATGCCGTACTGCGGTTGAAAGAAGTACGTCCAGAAGGTACCGACGACCGCCGGGGAGAGCATCATCGGCAGCAGGATCACCGTCGTCAGCGTCGCGTGCCCGGTGAACTTGCGGTTCAGCAGCCAAGCCAACCCAAATCCCAAGGTCATCTGAATCAGAATCGTCCAGAACAAGAAGTGAGATGTGGCCTGCAACCGCGCCCAGATTTCGGGATCGGACAGCAGGCGACTGTAATTCTCAAAACCCACAGCGACCGTCGGCGAGTTCGGACGGTTGGCGCGGTAGTTCGTGAAGGACAAGTAAATCGTCCACAGCAGCGGGAAGACATTGAACGCCAGCAAGAGTGCAATCGCCGGGCCGCAGAACAACCACGCCAACGAGCGATCTGACACCCCAGCCCCTCGAGTCTGGATTGGCGTGACGAGTTGAGCAGCTTTCATGAACACTCCAGTTGGGGTGGCTCGAAGGTTCCAAGCTCGAGTTCCGGTTTTGTGGTGGGCGAGACTCGCCTCGCTCTTACGCTCACGTCTGGCAGGCGATTGGTAGCGTGACCGGGCGCAGCCTCATCTCTCGAGCTGCGCCCGGTTTCATTCACTTGATCTTGCCGTCTTCTTTGAAGATCGTCGTCCAGTCCTGCACCAGTTCGTCTAGCGCTTCCTTGGCGGTTCCCTTGTCAGCCACGACGTACTCGTGAACGCGTTTCTGCATCGCAATCAACAACTGCGCGTAGGTCGGTTCCTGCCAGAAGTCCTTGACGATCGCCAGCGAATCCGCGAAGACCGGGGCGTAGGGTTTGCTCGTCAGGAAGCCCTTGGCTTTGACGACGCTGTTCGCCACGGAGAAGCCACCGACATCCCACCAGCGCTTCTGAGTTTCGGGCTGCGCGAACCACTGCAAGTATTGCAGCGCCGCCTCTTGCTTGCTGGAATAACTGACGACGCTCATGCCCTGCCCGCCGAGCGTCGCGCCTTTCGTCGTGCCAGTCGGATTGACGAAGAAGCCAGTCTTGCTGCCGCCGATCACCGGGTCTTTGGCGATGCCGGGGAAGAAAGCGATGAAGTTCATCTGCATCGCCACCTGACCAGACTTGTAGGCATCTAAATTTTCCGTCATGTACGCGTTACTGTGACCGGGCGGGGTGCAACACTTGTAGAGACTCTTGTAAAACTCGAGACCCGCGATCGCGTTCTTGGAGTTCGTATATCCCTCGAGGTCGTAGGGCTTCTTGGGGTTGTCGTACTGCATCCCCCAGGCGTACAGCGCCGAGGTCGCACCCATCGTGATCCCCTCGGAGCCGCGCTCGGTGTAGATCGCTGCGCCGTAGACCTTTTTTTTGTCAATCGTGCGACCTTGGAAGAACGTGGCGATGTCGCGCAGTTGCTTGTAGGTCGTCGGTGGTTTCAGGTCGTACTTGTACTTGGCTTTGAAGGCGGCTTTCAGGTCGGTGCGCGAGAACCAGTCCTTGCGGTAGGTCCAGGCGACCGCGTCGCCCATCGCGGGCAGAGAGTAATAGTTGTCTGACCCCTTGGGCCAGGTGGAGTACGCGTTGACGGCCGCGGGCATGAAATCAGCCATGTTGATTTTGGCCTTGGTGAAGAAATCGTTGAGCTTGACGTAATGTCCTTCGGTCGCGGCCGTGCCGATCCACTGACTGTCGCCGATCATCACGTCGCAGAGCTTGCCTCGAGAGTTCAGCTCGTTCAGCATTCGCTCGGCGTAATTCGTCCACGGGATAAATTCAAACTTCATCTTGATGCCGCTCTTGGCGGTGAAGTCCTTGCTGAGTTCCACGAGCGCGTTGGCGGGGTCCCAGGCGGCCCAGCAGAGCGTCAACTCCTGGGTCTGGGCGCGGGTGTAGCCCCCTACGGCGGCGATCCCGCCGATGCTGGCAGCGCCGAGCAGGGCAAGTCCAATGCGTTTGTTCATGGGTCTCCTCGAAGATAGCAATAGAGGGCGGCGCTGTCGCAAGGATGCTTGCGGCAACAACGAAGTTCGCAGACTCGAGAACCACCAGTCTGAGGCGGCTCGAGGTGACGTTGGGTCAGCCGTGCGGACAGCGGCTAACTCTCTGTCATGTCGGTCCGTGTTCGATAATGTCGAATACCGTTTCAAGATACTAACTCGAGACACACTTGTCAAGCCCTAGCCAACTCAGCCGCTCGAGCCGCCATGACCCTCTCGAGCCGCCACGTCGGGCGGGCGCACCTGCTACAAAAACGCTAATCTAGCTCCGCACGAGCGTTTGAACCGCTTCAAGAATCTTCTTGGAATTGACACACACCTCGAGATAGATCACCCAACCAGGATCGCTCGAGACGTGTGTGGGAGGGGTTCAACCCATCAACCGCGCACCCAATTCCCTCGAGATATGCCGCGCCGCTTCCAATACCAGCAGCACCAGTTCCTCTCTCGGTTCGCCGTCCAGCAGAAGTTCCCGCACCGCCCCGGAAATTCCAATCGCGCCAATCGTTTCCTGCTTGCGGTCCACGATTGGCGCGGCAAATCCCGCCTCGCTCAGCACGGCTTCCTCGTTCTCGAGCGCCCAGCCTTGCTCGCGGATCTGGAGCCATTCAGCGCTGAGTTTCACCAGGTCGGTTCGCGTGTTCTTCGTCAGGCGCGCGAGGGTTTTCAATTCCGGGTTCAGGTGCGCCGCCAGAACCTTCCCGAGGGCGGTCGCGTGCAGCGGGAAGTTGGACCCGACCTCTAGGATCTGCAAGCTGTTATCCGGGCGAAACACGTGATGGACGATCAGGGCGTGACCGCCGCGCAGCACGGCGACGCGCACGCTGCACCGGGTTTTCTGCGCCAACCAGTCCGCTCTAGAGAGAGAGCGCTGACGAAGTTCGTTGACATCTAGGTAACTCGTGCCCAACTCCAAAAGCGTGTGCCCGAGCTGGTATTTCCCGGTATCGCTGTCCTGCTCCACGAAGCCCTCGTCGCGCAAAGTCGCCAGCAATCCGTGAATCGTGCCCTTCGCCAAGTCCAACTGCTCTGAGAGTTCCGAGACACCCAAGCGCCTCGAGCCGGACAGACAACGCAGAATCGCCACCGCCCGCTGCACCGACTGAATGCTCATGCCTCGGCCAGTTCGGGTGAATCTGATAATGCGCGATGAAGCGCCTCGAAGATGAAAACCGTGCTGACCGCGCCGGGGTCCTGATGCCCAATCGCGCGATCCCCTAAGTACGATGCCCGCCCTTTCAATGCGACCATCGGCGCGGTCAGCTTCGCCCCAGCTTCCGCCGCCCGCCACGCGTCTCGAGTCGCCGCGACAAGACTGGCCCCGCGAATTGCCGCCTCGAGCAGGGCGGTCACGGCGGGTGCGAGCGCGTCCACCATCGTTTTCTCGCCGAGTTCGGCCGCGCCGAGTTCGGTCACGGCTTCCAACCCCAGGCGCAGGGCGTGCGCGAAATCCTCGAGCGAGACGGTCTCCTCACCCTCGAGAACCTTTCCGGCGCGGCGCAACGCCACGCCCCAGAGCGGGCCGCTGGCACCTCCAACGCTGCTCATCAGAGCGGTTCCGGCGGTGCTCAAGACCTCGCTCGGGAGGGCAGTTTCGGGCAGGGTCGTCAATCGAGTTTGAATGCTCTCAAAGCCGCGCATCATGTTGACGCCGTGATCCGCGTCGCCAATCGCGGCATCGAGTTGGGTCAGGTACTCGCACTGCTGGGTCATCGCGGCGGCGCACCGCAGCATCCAATCGCGCAGATGGGCTTGGTGCAACGCGGCTGGCAGGAGCGGATCGGCGGGCAACGTCATCCGCCCCATCTTAATACGGGGGTGCAGACGGGCTGATCCCATAGGGAGAGCAACTCGTCATCCAAGCGGAGCACGGTGATGGACGCGCCTGCCATGTCCAAACTGGTTAGAAACGAGCCGACGAGCGACCTCGAGACGGAGATGCCGCGCGCCGCTAACAGTTGCACCACTTCGTGAAACACGACGTACAACTCACCGAGCGGCGTCGCTCCGAGACCGTTCACCAAGACCAATACCCTGTCTGCCGCACCCAACTCGAGTTCGCGCAGGATTGGTTCCATCATCAGCGCCACCAGTTCCTGCGCGGGCAGGAAGCGCTCGCGGCGCACGCCGCGCTCACCGTGAATGCCGACGCCGACCTCGATCTCGTCGGCCGCCACACTAAAGATCTTCTGTCCCGTGTTCGGCGTGGTACACGACTCGAGCGCCACACCGAACGACCGTGCGCAGCCGTTGACGCGCCGCGCGACTCGAGTCACTTCCATCAGGTTCGCGCCTCGTTCCGCCATCGCCCCGGCGAGCTTGTGAACCAAGACGGTCGCACCCATGCCGCGCCGCCCCTGCCCGCCCGTCTGCGGCGTGAAGGCGCAATCGTCGGTCACGAGCACCGTCTCGAGCGGCAGGTCGGTCAACTCGGCGGCGAGTTTAAAGTTCAAACTGTCCCCGGCGTAATTTTTGACGATCAGTAAAACACCCGCACCGGTTTCGGCCGCCTCGATCGTTTCGAGAATCTGCCCGGTGCTCGGGCTGCTGAAGACCGATCCGACGCAGGCGGCGTCCAACGCACCCGCGCCGATAAACCCGAAGTGCGCCGGTTCGTGCCCGAAGCCGCCGCCGGACACGAGCGCGACCTTGCCGGGGACAGCCACCGTGCGCCGCGCGACTCGAGTCTCCAAATTCACCTGAACCAGATCGGCGTGCGCCGCCGCGAAACCGGAGAGGGTCTCGAGCACGAAGCGGTCGGCGGTGTTGATAAATTTTTTCACGGCGCGTCGGGGAAGTATATGTCGTTCGGTCACCCGCTCGAGTGAGGCCGCAATCGGGCGCACTGGCACCTCCGTCCAGCGCCTCGAAGTACGGTATTCTCGAATTATCCCACAGCCCCTCGAGGTTCCCCTATGCCCGTTCACACTGCCCCGACCGCCTGGATTCTCGAGACCGACCGCACCGCCTACGCCTTGGGTCTGAACGGTTCCGGCGCGTTGGTACACCGGTACTGGGGACCGAAACTGCCCAGAGCGACGGATTACCCACCCGCTCTGGATTCGGTTGGTTGGGCGTCGTTCAGCGGTCCGAACGAACTCGTGCCGGAAGAATATCCGGGTTACGGCGGCACAAAATTCATTGACCCGTGTTTGAAAGTCAGCTTCGCGGACCTCGTGCGCGACCTCGTGCTGCAATTCGATTCGGCAGAGGTCAGCGACAACGAGTTGCACTTGCACCTGCACGACGCGCAATACAAGTTGGATGTGACACTGCATTACCGGGTTCACGCCCACTACGATTTGCTCGAGCGATCTGTCACGGTTTCCAACAACACCGGCGGGGACGTGACGTTAGAGCGGGTTTTTTCGGCGCAGTGGCACGTCCCGATGCAGGAGTCGTACCGATTGTCGCATCTCGCCGGGCGCTGGTTCGAGGAGACCCAGTTGCTCCGCGAGGCACTGCTGCCCGGCTTGAAGGTTTTGGAGAGTCGCCGCCTGACAACCAGCCACCACCACAACCCCTGGTTCGCGCTGGATCGTGTTCACCAACCCGCCTCCGAGGACGCCGGGGACGTGTGGTTCGGGGCGCTCGCTTGGAGCGGCAACTGGAAACTCACGGCCGAAGTCACCTCGTTTGGTTCGACTCGAGTTAACCTGGGCGTCAACGACTGGGACAGCGCCCTGCGCCTGCAACCCGGTGAGTCGTACACAAGCCCCTCGAGCGTCGGGGGATTTTCAGGCGAAGGCTTTGGGGGCGCGAGCCGTCAACTGCACGCTTTTGTCCGCGAGACCGTCTTGCCACACAAGAATCTGATCCGCAAGGTTTTGTATAACTCCTGGGAGGCGACGACCTTCGATGTCCACGAGGAATCGCAGGTCCAACTCGCCCAGATCGCCGCTGATCTAGGCGTGGAACTGTTCGTGCTGGACGACGGTTGGTTCCACGGGCGAGGCAGCGACAACGCTGGCTTGGGCGACTGGTGGCCGGACGAGACGAAATTCCCGAACGGCTTGACGCCGCTGATCTCCCAGGTGAACGCCCTCGGCATGGACTTTGGATTGTGGCTCGAGCCGGAAATGGTCAACCCCGATAGCGACCTGTACCGGGCGCACCCGGACTGGGTGATTCACTTTCCGACGCGGGCGCGAAATGAATTGCGTAACCAGCTCATCTTGAATCTGGCGCGGGTAGAAGTGCAGGACCACCTGATTGAGCGGATAGGCGGCTTACTGACGGACAACAACATCAGCTTCATCAAATGGGACATGAACCGCAACGTCTCCGAACCGGGTTGGTTAGAACACCCAGAGCCACGGGAACTGTTCATTCGCTACGTGGAAGGCGTGTACCGCGTCTGGGGCACGCTCCGCGAGCGCCACCCGAACGTGATCTGGCAGAGCTGCTCCGGTGGCGGCGGTCGCGCCGACCTCGGCATCCTGCGCTTCGCCGATCAGGTCTGGACCTCCGACATGACCGAACCGACGATGCGTCTGAAAATCCAGCACGGCTACTCGCAGGTCTTTCCGGCGAACACGATGGAGGCCTGGGTCACCGATATGGGACCCCGCCACCTGCCGCTCGAGTTTCGCTTTCACGTGTCCATGACGGGCTTGCTCGGCGTGGGCGCGAACCTGTTTCACTGGACCCCGGACGAACGATCCCAGGCCAAGGCATTGATTGAGTCCTACAAAACGATCAGACACATCGTTCAGGCGGGCGATCTGTACCGATTGCACTCTCCGGTGGATTCAGCTTTCTCGAGCCTGATGTACGTGACCGCTGACAGGTCTGAGGCGGTCGTGTTCGCCTTTCGCACGCACCTGCCCGACCCGGTGCAGTTGCCGCCAATCAAGTTGCGCGGGCTGGAACCAAACGCGATCTACGCGCTCGAGGGTGGACCCGACCGGCGATCCGGGGCGGCCTGGATGCGGGTCGGCTTGGAGGTCACGCTCGAGGATTTCCACAGCGTCATGCTGAGATTGGTGCGTGTACAGAATTAATCTCGAGCCGTCTGGTACGTGTGCTCAGGCGTGATCGGCTTGCATTTTTCAGAATCGGAGTACAGTCGTTTTAGAAGTGCAGTCAATCCAGTTAGAAGTGCAGTCAATCCAGAGGTGCAGTCACTTCAGTCCAGTAAGGGGTGAATAGCCCCGCCGAGCAGAAACGAGACCGTATGCCGCTGTCACTCATCAAGGGTCATTACCGCATCGTCGGAGCCTCACCGGACGGGGATTCGATCCGCTTTTACCCCGACGACCGCGACGCCTTCACCAAGCTGAAGCTGAACGTCCGCACCAATAAAACCGGTGGGGCGCAACTGAGACTGGACGGGATTGACGCCCTCGAGACGCATTACACACCCAGAGTCGGCGGCTTCGGGGCGCAGCATCAACCGCTCAAATACGCCGACGGCGCAGGGACAGAGCTGCTGAAGTTTCTCGGTTTCAAGAGCGTGATCCGGGACGACCGCGAGATTGTCACAACGTCCGAGCCGCTCGAGACGCCGGGCTTCATCCTGACGCGTTTCGCGGACAAATACGGGCGCAGCGTGGCCTTCGCCTTCAAAGGCGCGCACCGCGCGGCTGACCTGAGCGACACGCTGCTGGACGTGGCACTGCTGAAGAAATCCGCTAACTTTCACATGCTGAGCCTCGGATTGGCGTACCCGACCTATTACGAAAAGCTCTACCCGGACCTGCGCGACGCGATGACCAAAGCCGTCGGCGCGGCTCGAGGGTCGGGCAAAGGGATTTGGAAGTTGGACGCGACGGTGAAGGGGTTCACGGTCAAGAACTTGGGTACGCTGACCGACGAAACCGTCATGATGCCCAAGCTGTTTCGTCGCCTGCTGGACTATCTCACGATCAACGACGGGGACGTGTCCCTGGCAGGATTCAAGACATTTCTGAAGGCGCGAAACGACCGCCTGCTGATTCTGTCCACACGGCACAACACGGGCTTCGACTTCGTGGTCAAGGTTACGGGTCAGAAGATCCAGCTCACCAATCCGCCCGAAGACCTCGTGTTCCGCGAGGGTTGAAGCCTCTAAGCCAAAACCGTAACTCGGGCCGAATCCAGTCTGGCTCGAGCCTTGCGGCCAATAAATCTTCTTCGGATGTTCGAGGTCAATCTCGAGTTCACCGACTTTCGCCCTATGCATAGCTCACGAAGGCGAAATGTTGAGCGATGGCCGGTTCCAGGCGCACAAGAATCCAAAGCAAACTCTCGAGCCTGCTACCTACTCTCTCAGCAAGCCTCGAGCCATCACCAGGCGCTGGATCTCGTTGGTTCCCTCGTAGATCTGGTTCAGTTTGGAATCCCGGAGCAGCTTCTCCACCGGGTACTCACCGACGTAGCCGTAGCCGCCGTGAACCTGAATCGCCTCGTTTGCAGCATTGAAGGCGACCTCAGACGCGTACGCTTTAGCCAGGGCGGCCTCGGCGCTGTGCGGCTTTCCCTGATCCACCAGCCAGGCGGCTTTGTAGGTGGCTAACCTGGCCGTCTCGAGGCCCATGTACATCTCGGCGATTTTGAACTGAATCGCTTGCAAGTCCGCGATCGGTTTCCCAAAGGCCTCGCGGACCTTGGCGTACTTGATGCTCTCCTCCATCGCCCGCCGGGCGATCCCGACGCTGCCCGCCGCGACCGGGATGCGGGTCTTGTCCAGGGTCTTCATGGCGATCTTGAAGCCATCACCAACGTTTCCCAGCAAATTCTCTTTCGGAACCCGCACGTCTTCAAAGACCAATTCGGCGGTGTAGGTGGCGCGTTGGCCCATCTTGTGATGAATCTTGTTGTGGGTGAATCCCGGTGCATCTTTTGGAACCACGATGGCGACGGTTCCTTTCGATTTCAAGCTGATATCCACCGTGGCGAAGACGACCGCGAACTCGGCGATGCCGCCGTTGCTAATCCACATCTTCGCCCCGTTCAAGACCCACTCGTCGCCGTCCAGGGTGGCTTTGGTGTGAAGCGCACTGGCGTCCGAACCGTTGTTGGCTTCGGACAGCGCGAACGAGGCCAGTCCGGGCCGCTGCGTCAACGGCTCGAGGAAGCGTTTCTGCTGGACTTGTGTACCACCGATCAGGATCGGCGTGATCCCCAGCTCTGAAGCCATCAGAATCGTGTAAATCCCCATGCAGCCGTACCCAAGCTCCTCTCCCAAAATCACCTCCTCGAGCATCCCCAAACCCAGCCCACCCGCGTGTTCCGGGATGATGACGTTGCATAACCCAATCTCGAAGGCGCGTTCCACGATCTGGGCCGGGTACGCCTCGCGGCGGTCGAAATCGGCGGCGATCGGGATAATTTCCTTCTGGGTGAACTCTCGAGCCAGCGCTTGAAACTGTTGCTGTTCGCTCGTTAGGGTGAAATCAATTGGCATGGAGACTCCTCTGGGACGGGTTCATTCGTACTGGAGATTCTACTCGCTACCCAGCCTAAGTCAGCGAAATAGAGAAGTTACCCACCGCCCCCTTACTCGAGATCGGTCAACTCTTGTGCGAAATCTGAACTGTTCCCTTGTAAGGTTTTCGTTATAGTTATGACCATGCGGCCCGCGAACTATATCCTCAGCAGCTTTGCGGTTCTGTTTGCGTTAGTAATGGTAAGCGGCGCTACGGAAACCTGGTCTGAAGTTGAATTGACCACGATTAAAAACCTGTCGCTCAGCAGCCTGCCCCCATTGCCGCGTAGCCCGACCAATGCCGTAGCAGATAATCTACGGGCGGCAGAACTCGGTAAGAAGCTGTTCTTCGATAAGACCCTCTCCGAAGACGGCTCTGTCGCCTGCTCTACCTGCCACAACCCGGACTTGCGTTTCACCGACGGCAACGCGCTCTCCGAGGGTATCGGAACCGCCTCGAGAAACGCGCCGAGCGTGATCGGCGCGGCCTATCACCGCTTTCAATTCTGGGACGGTCGGGCTGACTCGCTCTGGGCGCAGGCGCTCGGTCCACTGGAGAGCGGCGTCGAGCACGGAACGAACCGCATGTTCGTCGCCAAGACCGTGTTTGAAAAGTATCGCAAGGAGTACGAGGCGATCTTTGGCTCGCTGCCGAACCTCGGTGATGGCTCGAGATTCCCAAACGAGCGCGCCTCGCTCGAGAACCCCAGGGTCAGGGCCGCCTGGAACGCCATGCAACCAGCCGACCAGCAGGCCACCTTGCGCGTCTTCGTCAACGTTGGTAAGACTATGGAAGCCTACGAGCGACGCCTGCTGCCCGGCGTGACCGTGTTTGACCGTTTCGCCGCTGCCGTCACTGGGAAGGGCGACCCCGAGGCGCTCCGCGCCATGCCGGAAGCCGCCCAGTCGGGTCTGAAACTGTTCATCGGCAAGGCGGGCTGCATCACCTGTCACAGCGGGGCCTTACTGACCGACGAGTCCTTTCACAACACCGGCATCCCGGTCAACCAGGATCTGGGACTACCCGATAGCGGCAGATTGCTCGGCGTGATCAGACTGCTGGACAGCGGCTTCAATTGCCTGTCGGTCTACAGTGACTTTCAAGGGAATTGCAATTCCTTGTTGGAACTTCAGGCCAATGACCGCACGATTCGCACGCCCCCGACCGACGAAAACACCGCCTCGGCAATCATTGACCAGAACAACAACACCGATGACCGCACCGATGCCAGCAACAATAGCGGGAACTCGGTCGAATCCCCGCTATTGGGAGCCTTCAAAACCCCGAGCCTGCGGAACGTCGCGCTGACTGCACCCTACATGCACGCCGGTCAATTCACCAATTTACGTCAGGTGCTCGAGCATTACCGACGCGCCCCGAAAGCACCTGCCGGAACCAACGAGGTGCAGCCGGTCGCTCTGGAAGCTCGAGAGGTAGACCAGTTGATCGCCTTCCTGAACACACTGAGCGCCCCACCGGTCACACCGTAGCTTCAGCGGCTTGGATTGAGGTCAAAGAAGGCGGCTTCATACGAAACTTCACACACTGCAAAAATCGCATGAGGTATCACAGGTCTGGGGGACAGTATGAAAATAAAAACATGGTTACTCATTTCCACCCTGGTGGCACTCGGAGTACACACCGGTTTCGCAGAGGACCGCGTGCTGACAGTCGGTCTGGATGCCGACCCACCGAACCTCGACCCGGCTATCTCGAGCGCGTTCGTGGATCGACAGGTGCAGAATCAAATCTTTGAAAAGCTGGTGGACATTGACAGCAACTTGAAGATCGTGCCCGCGCTGGCAACCTCGTGGAAGGTCAGCGAACTCGGCACGCAGTACACCTTCACCTTGCGCCAGGGCGTCAGCTTCCAGGATGGCACGCCATTCAACGCGGCGGCCGTGAAGTACAACCTGGACCGCTATATGACACTGGAAACCTCGAGGCGCAAGGGTGAGCTGGCGGCTGTCAAAGAGGTCAAGGTCGTCTCGCCGTACGTCGTCCAGCTCAACATGAAGTACCAGTTCGCGCCGCTCTTGGCGGTGCTCTCGGATCGTTCCGGCATGATCGTCTCACCGGCGGCCGTGGAGAAATTTGGCAAGGACCTGACGAACAACCCGGTTGGCACTGGTCCATTCACCTTCGTGGAGCGCAAGCGTCAGGACCGAATCGTGCTCGAGTCCTATGCCGGATACTGGGACGCGAAGAACCGCCCGCGCTTCGACAAGCTGATCTACCGCCCGTTCCCAGACGGTGACGTGCGCACCGCGAATTTGCTGTCCGGGGCGATTCAGATTATGACCCCGGTGGACCCGAAAGACCTGAAAACGATGGACGGCGGCGACAAGACCAAACTGGCCAGCTTCCCCGGTCTGGGCTTTCAGGGCATCTGGCTCAACAACACCCGCGCCCCGTTCAACAACAAGTCCCTGCGTCAAGCCTTCGCGGCGACGCTGGACCGCGAGGCGGTGGATCGCGTCGTGTTCCTGGGCAGCGTCACCCCCGCCGCGACCGTCTTCCCACCCAGCTCACCCGTGTACGACAGCCAGTTCAAGGTTCAAGCACAGAATCTGGAACTCGCCAAGAAGAAACTGAACGACGGCGGCAAGCCCGGCGGTTTCACCTTCACGCTGCTGACCACGCCTGGACCCGTGCCGACACAACTGGCGCAGTTGTACCAGTCCTTCGCCGCGAGCGCGGGCATGACTCTGAAAATAGAGCAAGTCGAATTCGGAACCCTGCTGGCTCGAGCCGACAAGAAGGATTTCGACGCGCTGGCTCTGGGCTGGAGCGGTCGGCCCGACCCGGACGGCAATATTTTCGATTTCTTCACGACCGGCGCGTCCAACAACAACGGTGGCTATAGCAGCCCGAAGGTGGACCGTCTGCTGCTCTTGGCGCGTCAGACCAGAGATGTCGCGGTTCGTAAGGACATCTACGCCGACGCGCTGAAGATCATCGTCGAGGACGCCGCCTACCCGACGACCTACTACCCGAAAGTCACGATCGGGATGTTGAAGGGCGTGACCGGGATCCCATCCAACCCGGACGGCATCCTGCGTCTGAAAAACACCGATCTGAAATAACCTGAGCCTCAACCCCTCGAGACCATCACATGGGTCTCGAGGGGTTGTCTGATCTGAGGAGCCACTCGTGTTGCCATTCGCCCTGCGTCGCCTGCTGTCCGCCCTGCCGACCCTGTTTATCGTGACCATCATGGTCTTCGTGATGGTGCGCGTCCTTCCCGGTAATCCGGCGCGCTTGTTATTAGGTGAGGAGTCCACGCCCGCACTCGTGGCCGCGCTCACCAAGGAGTTGGGCCTGGATCAGCCGCTCCCGGTGCAATACCTGACCTGGATCGGCGGCGTGGTGCGCGGTGACCTGGGACGGTCCTTGCGCGACAACACGTCCATCACCGCGCTGATTTTAGAGAAACTGCCAACCACCTTGGAGCTGGCGTTCCTGGCAATGCTATTGGCGCTGCTGATCGCCCTTCCAGCGGGCGTCTTCACCGCCTCGAGACGCGGCGGGTTCGCCGACGGCGCGGTCACGGTGCTGGCGCTGTCCGGGATCTCGCTACCGAATTTTTTCCTGGGGATTTTACTGATTTACTTCTTCTCGGTGCGCCTCGGGTGGATTCCGCCGTCTGGCTACGTGACCCCAGGGGAAAACCTGTGGCAAAACCTGCGGCTGATGCTGATGCCCGCGTTCACGCTGGCGCTCGGCACGGCTGGAGCCTTGACACGCTTTCTGCGCGGCTCGATGCTCGAGGTGCTCGGGCAGGATTACGTGCGCACGGCGAAAGCCAAGGGTGTGCCGGACAGCGGCGTGCTGTACCGTCACGCGCTTCGGAACGCGATGATTCCGGTGCTGACGATTTTTGGCTTGCAACTCGGGGCGCTCTTGGGCGGTGCGGTGATTTCAGAACAGATCTTTTCGATTCCCGGCTTTGGGCGCTTGATCGTGGACGCCGTGTTCACCAGAGACTTCCCGGTCGTGCAGGGCATCGTCTTGGTGAGCGCCAGCGCGATCTTTCTGGTCAGCTTCCTGGTGGACATGCTCTACGCCTCGGTTGACCCCAGAATTCGGTACCAATGAGATCAGTGACAATCAAATCAGTCCCAGAGAAATCTGGGGAAATGAAAACCGCTTCTGAAAAAGCGCTCGGGCGGTTCTTGAAGAATCGCCTCGCGGTCTTTGGACTGGTGTTGCTGGCGCTCCTGATTTTAATGGCGCTCCTGGCGGGCATCATCGCGCCGTTCGATCCGATCAAGTTGGACCTGCAAGCCCTGTCCGAAGCCCCATCGTGGAAGCACCCGTTCGGCACGGATAACCTCGGACGGGACATCCTCAGCCGCGTCATCTACGGCGCTCGAGTCTCATTGTCGGCGGGCGTCGTAGCCGTTGGAATCGCGGTGCTGATTGGACTGGCCTTAGGATTAGCGGCAGGCTTTTTCGGAAACGCCACCGATGAAATTATTATGCGCGTCGTGGACGCGATGCTCGCCTTTCCCTTTCTGGTACTGGCAATCACCCTGGCAGCCGTGCTCGGACCCAGCCTGCAAAATTCTATGCTGGCGATCGCCGTCGTCTCCGTGCCCGGCTTCGCCCGGCTGACGAGGGCGCAGATGCTCTCCGAGCGCGAGCGCGATTACGTGCAAGCCGCGCAATCGCTCGGCGCGAGCGACCCCAGAATCGTCTTCCGTCACCTGCTCCCGAACATCGCCGGACCCGTCATCATTCAGGCCACGCTAGCGATTGCCGGAGCCATCCTGGCTGAATCCAGCCTGAGCTTCCTCGGTCTCGGGGTGCAACCCCCGACCCCGAGCTGGGGCGAGATGCTGAACACCGCTCGAGGGTACCTGCGCGACGCGCCGTGGATGGCGATCGCGCCCGGCAGCCTGATCTTCCTGTCGGTCTTGGCGTTCAACCTTCTGGGCGACGGCCTGAGAGATGCCCTCGATCCACGACGTAGCGCCTGAACCCAACACAGCAATCTCGAGCCGCAGGCGGGTGAGGGGGCGAGCGAAACGAGTTGCCGTTGACCTCGACCTTGCTCGAGATTCGTTTCTTTGACTTGTTCGAGCAGGAACGTTGGTGGCCGGGCGAACCGCCGTTCGCCCCCACAAGATGGGTGGGACCCGAGGGCAATAGGGCGGCGAGGCTTGAGGTAACGTTGGTGACCGGGTTTGGTACGCCAAACCCCTACGGAAACACGGTGGTGGGCGGCACAGATGAAGGGTTTGGCTCACCGCAACATCGTCACGACGAGCGCGATGATCGGCAGGCTGGCGACGGTCGTTAGCAGCACCGTACCCGCGACGGTTTCCACGTCACCGCCGTATTCCCGCGCCAAAATCAGCGTGTTAACGGCCGTTGGCATCGCCCCGGACAGCACCAAGGCGGCTCGCTCGAGACCGGTCGCCCCCACCCAGGCGGCGACCCCAAAGGCGATCACTGGGCCCGCCAATACCCGCAAGGAACTGGCCAGCAGCACCGGCACGGTGACGCGCGGAAGTCCGCTCGAGCCGAGTTGCAGGCCCAAGGTCATCAGCACCATTGGCACGGCCGCCTGCGACAAGAGCTGCACCCCTCGGTCTATCCCCGTCGGCAAGGCCACGTGCAGGGCGTTCAGGACTATTCCGAAGAGGGCGCACCAGACGAGCGGCAACTTGGCGGTTTCTCGCAGTCCCTCAAAGATGCGTGGTCGGTTCGCCAGGATGTTGCTGGTCACCAAAAACGTGTTGAGCGTGCTAGCAATGAACACGATCACCGAGAATTCCAATCCCGCCTGCCCGAAGGCGAACAGGCTGAGCGACAAACCAAAGTTTCCGTTGTTCCCGGAGGTCACGCTGGCGATCACCGCCCGGCGCGTGGCCGGGTCGTAGGCCCGGGCCGCCCTGGCTGCAAGAATCCCGCCGATCCCGACCATCAGCGCGAACCCAATCACCACTCTGACCGCCCCCTCGAGAGAAACCGTGGTGTGCAGCAACGAGTACAGCGTCAAGGCTGGCACGAGCGCGTACAGGGTGACCTTGTTGATCGCGGACTGATCCGGTTTCAGTCCGCGCCCGACGCCGAAACCCACGAGCAGCACCACGACGACTGGTAGCACCACCTCGAGCAGCGCGTTCAACATTGAGGGGCGTTTCTGAGCGAGGTTTGTGACGACAAACCCTGGACACCCGTCACCTAATCCGCCGCGTTCGCGGGCACGTGATCGCCACCGCCGCCCATCAACAAGCCCAGCTTCTCCTCGGTCGCGTCGGCTTGCAGCATCTCACCGACGATCTCGCCCTCGTACATGACCAAGATGCGGTCGGACAGACTCATGACTTCGCCCAGGTCCGCCGAGACCAAGAGCACGCCCAGGCCCTTATCCCTGGCAGCCACGATCTGTTCGTGAATGAACTCAATCGCGCCAATGTCTACCCCTCGGGTCGGTTGGGAGGCGATCAGGACTTTGGGGTCTCTCGAGAGTTCCCGCGCCACGACAATCTTTTGCGCGTTCCCGCCGGAGTAGCCCCTGGCTTGCAGCTCGATGCTGCGCGGTCGCACGTCGAACTCCTGGATCTTGGCTCGAGCGTTGTCCTCGATGGCCTTGAAGTCCAGCAACCCGAGCGCCCCGGTGAACTCCGGCGTGATGTGATCGCCCAGAATCAGGTTTTCGGCCGTGCTGTATTCCAAGACCAATCCGCGCTCGTTGCGGTCCTCCGGGATGTGGCTGACGCCCGCCAAGCGCACCGACCGGGCGTCGGGGTGGACGTGATGCCCCTGGTAGAGCATCTCGCCGCTGAAGTGCTGCAAACCGGTGATCGCCTCCACGAGTTGCGATTGCCCGTTCCCCTCGACGCCCGCGATGCCGACGATCTCGCCTGCCCGCACGGTCATGGAGACGTTGTTGACGACAGCCTTGCGACCCCGTTCCGCCACGGTCACGCCGCGCAGCTCGAGGGCGGGTTCTTTGGGCTGGGCGACCGCCTTCTTGACTTGCAGGATGACATCGCGCCCGACCATCATCTTGGCGATCTGGGCCGGGGTGATTCCCGGCGTCGGGACGGTTCCGATCATCCGCCCGTTACGCATGACCGAGATGCGATCGCTGACCTCAATCACCTCGCGCAGCTTGTGCGAGATGAACACGACGGCGTTTCCAGCTTCGGCGTACCGCTGCAAAAACTTAAATAATTCTTGCGTCTCGAGCGGGGTCAGCACGGCCGTGGGTTCATCCAAGACCAAAATACGGCTCTCGCGGTAGAGCATCTTCAAGATTTCGACTTTTTGCTGCAACCCGACCGGCAGGGATTCGATCGTGTCGTCCGGCGAGAGCGCGAAGTTGAACTGGTCTATCAGGCCCTTGACCTTGGCTCTGGCCTTCCCGTAATCCACACTGAACCGGGTTCCAGGGAACCGGGTTCTATGAGCATGAAATGCTGGTGCACCATGCCATCCCCGCCGCGATCGCTTTTCTGTCACCGTCAGGGGTTCTATGAGCATGAAATGCTGGTGCACCATGCCGATCCCCGCCGCGATCGCGTCGTTCGGGCTGTTCATGCTGACGGTTTTTCCGTCTATCACGATCTCGCCGGAGTCCGGGGCTTGCATCCCGTAGAGAATCTTCATCAGCGTGGACTTGCCCGCGCCGTTCTCACCGACCAGGGCTTTCACCTCGCCCCAGCGGACATCGAAGGAGACGGTATCGTTGGCTAAGACGAGCGGGAATTGCTTGACGATGTTCCGCATGTCCACGGCCAGTTCGGCGTTGTGTTGCATGGGCGCATTATGCCAGATCAGGAACGCAAGGTTCGGTTCCCTCGCTAGCTGTCAATGCGTCAGACGTTCATATCAGCGACTAACGGCGGCGCAGTGACGGCACAAGTAGGGCGGGCGGCGTGTCGTTCTTTTCTTGGGCGGCCAGGTCGGTGCCCGGTGCAACAATCCCGTCAATCGCGTCCAGCACATCAGAGGAGAGTACGGTGTCGGCGGCAGCGATCTGCGAGTGCAAGTGCTCCAGCGTGCGAGGACCGATAATCGCGCCCGTCACACCGGGATGCGCGGTGACGAACCCGAGTGCGAGCTGGATCATCGTGAGTCCGGCCTCGTCGGCGACCCTGGCGAGCTGTTCGACCGCTTTGAGCTTGGCGCGGTTTGCGGGCAGCGAAATGTCGAAGCGTTGCCGCATGAAGCTCGAGCGGTTCGTGCTGATCGCCTGACCCTCGCGGATCGCGCCCGACAGCCAGCCCGACGCCAAGGGACTCCAGGCGAGCACGCCCATGTTGTACTCCTGGGTCGCGGGAAGCACGTGCGCCTCAATGCCGCGTTGCAGCACTGAGTAACTCGGTTGCTCGGTCACGTAGCGGCTCAGGTGGTGCTGATGCGCGGCCCACTGCGCCTGCACGATGCGGTAAGCCGGGAAGGTCGAGGAGCCAAAGTAGCGGATCTTCCCCGCACGTTGCAGGTCGGTCAACGCCGAAAGCGTCTCCTCGTCATCCGTACTCGGGTCCCAGCGGTGAACCTGGTAGAGGTCAATGTGGTCAACCCCGAGCCGACGCAAGCTATTGTCCAGTTCAGTCATCAGCCAGCGCCTCGAGCTGCCCCGATGGTTGCGCTCGTCACCCATTGGCAGGCCCGCCTTGGTAGCCAGCACGATCTCGTCGCGGCGACCGACGATGGCCTTGCCGACCATCTCCTCGGACTGGCCGCCGCTGTACGCGTCGGCGGTATCAATCAGATTGATCCCCGCCTCGAGGGCGGTATGAACGAGCGCTGTGACCTCCTCCTGAGAGGTGCGTCCAATCTGGCCAAAGTTCATCGCGCCGAGCGCGAGTGTGCTGACCTGCACGCCGGTGCGGCCTAAAGTGCGGTATTGCATGATGAGTTCCCCTTTCTAAATGTCTTCGTCAGGGCGTCACTTGGATTCGACCCGTCCTAGTCGGTTGGAACTGTTCTTCAACCAGGCGCACGCGGCGTCCCAGGCACGGTCTTTGGGATAAAGCACGGAGCGGAGATAGGCCCAGGTGAAGTGCTGAACCAAGGCGACTCGAGTCGGGTTCTCGTCAGAGGTTTCAGCCGCGTCGTAGCCAGAGATCCCGCCGAGCATGTGCTCCCCGCCAAAGACCGTCAGCAACCTCTTGGGTCCGGGACTCAGGAAGTAGGCGTCGGCACGCCAGTCTCTTTCAGCGGAGAAAGCGGGGTTCAAGTCCCGATCGCCCACGACGATCAGGGCTGGCGTCGTCATCCCAGTGAAGTTGGTGGTCTGCAAGATCGGGTAGCGCGTGGCCGCGGCTGCGCTGAGATCAGCCCCATTCCCAGGTGCGGCCAGCACGACTCCCGCTTTGATCCGGGCATCAATCATGTTGACTTCCAAGCCGGTTTCGTCGGTCAGCCGCTCGCCCAGCAACATCCCCGCCGTCAGCCCGCCCAACGAATGCCCGGCGACCGCGATTCGGTTCCGGTCCAAGCGCCCGCTCAGCCCCGGAACGGTACCCTCAATGCGCTCGAGTTGATCGAGGATGCGCTTCAGGTCCTCGGCTCGAGACCGCCAGAACAGCGGTCCACCGGGCGCGTCTCTGAGATGAAGTGCCCTCGAGTCCAGATGGGTGGGTTGAATCACGACGAAGCCGTGGGCCGCCCAGAAGTTGGCGAGCGGGCCGTACCCGTTCAACGAGGACAGGTGGTGCGAGTTTCCGTGCCCGTGGGAGAGCAGAATCACGGGGAGGTCGCGGCCGGTTTCAGGCGCGGAGACTCGCATCTCCAAGTCCACGGCGCGTCCCGGAATTGACAGCATCACTGGGCTGTAAGAGAGAACCGGAGTGGAGGCGCTGATCGGAAGCTCGAGCGCTGGGGCAGTGGTGTCGCTCATGGGGTAGACGCTCTTTCACAGATGGCGTGAACCGGGTCAAAGGCGATGCGCGAGGTCGTCCGGTCCGCTCGCGCAGAACGGTCCTGCGGTCTACAATTCACCAGGGAATTTCGCCCGTTTCCGGGTTGTATTCCTCGCTGATGAATTTTCCAGTCGGACCGTCCGCACCGAGAACAGCGTATTTCGCAATCCGTGTCCCAGCTTCCTCTACAGTCCCGGTTCCGCGATGATTGTTGAAATCGGTGGCGACGAAGCCGGGGTCAACCGCGTTGACTTTGAACGGCGTATCGCGCAGTTCGTACGCCAGATCAATCGTGTACATGTTCAGTGCCGTTTTCGATGGATGGTAAAGTGCGCCCTTGTGGTGAAAATACTTGTAGTTGGGATCGCTGTGCAGGGTCAGTGAAGCCTGACTCGAGGACACGTTCACGATGCGGGGTTCAGATGATTTTCGCAGCAGGTCTATGAACGCTTGGGTGACCCTGACCACGCCGAAGAGATTGGTGTCGAATACCCGCTTATAGGCATCTATACTCGCTCCGAGGGCTGTTTGCGGCATACCGCCGTTGATACCGGCATTGTTGATTAGTACGTCTAACACGTCTGTCTTTTTCCCGATTTCAGCGCGGGCGGCTTTCACCGACTCGTCATTGCTCACGTCTATTTGCACAGCTTCTAGGTTGCTCAGGCCCTCGCCCTGAAGTTTGGCGACTGCGGCCAATCCATTCTCCAGGTCGCGGCTACCGAGATACACGTAGTAGCCCTGTCGCAAGAGTTGGCGAGCTGTTTCAAAGCCAATACTTTTATTGGCTCCGGTAATAAGCACTGATTTCATTTTTCCTCCGGGTTAGGTCTACAGGTGATGTTCCAAGGGTCGGCTGTTCAGGGGACATCGGTTCTGGTATCGTGTCCAAACGGAACAACGTTCCTAAAAGATACGGCACATTGTTCCGTTTGTCAAACTCGATGGTGGAAGGACGACGACATGACAGTTCTTGACGAGCGACCACAGAAAGGGACCCAGCCCAAACGGGCCGATGCCCGGCGGAACGAGCAGACGCTTCTGGACGCTGCCGCTGCCCTATTTGTCACATCCGGGGTCGAAGTACCCGTGCGCGATATCGCGGCTAAGGCTGGCGTCGGAACCGGCACGATCTACCGTCACTTTCCGACTCGAGCCGATTTGATCGTGGCCGTCTACCGCTACCAGGTCGAAGCCTGCGCCGAAGCCGGTCCGCTGCTCCTGACTAGCAACACCAGTCCTCACGCGGCGCTGGGTCAATGGATCAACCTGTTCGTTGATTTCCTGACCACCAAACACGGACTCGCGGCGGTGCTGAACCCCAGTAGCGCTGGCTTCGGGGCACTGCACGCTTATTTCCTAGAACGCCTAGTGCCAGTGTGCGCTGAACTGCTGAGCGCCGCCGCCCAAGCTGGCGAGATCCGCCCCGAGATCGAGGCGATTGAGCTGATGCGCGGGGTTGGGAACCTGTGCATCGGTGCCAACAACGATCCTCACTACAACGCACGTCGCCTGGTCGGGCTGCTAGTCGCAGGGCTACGCCAAGTGTGATCTTCACCCAACGTAATAGCTGAAGGATGCTCTTCAGATAAATTGTGACAGGTGCTTTTCCAGCTATTTTATTCGCACCCAAATAGCTGGAGAAACGGACAACTATTCTGAGGCTCGAGTCTGTCTTCATTACGACTGATGGGCATCACCTTTTTCCGATGCCGCGCAGAACAAACTCGAGCAGGTGGTCAACCGTATCGGGCTGGCTGAATTGCAATTGCGGATCGGCCAGTTGCGACAGCAGACCCATGAACGCCCAGGTCGAAAACGCGGTGTCGTGCGGCTCAAATTCACCGTTGTTAATCCCGAAACGCATGATGCCCTCGAGCGGCGCGTGGGCTTCAGCCATGAAGCGGGCGAAGAGTTCCTGCCACATTGGTTCCGGTAGGAAACGCTGCGCGTCCGCGACCATGTTCATGATGCGTTGCGTGTGTTGCTGGCGAGAGAAAGAAAGCTGTGCCATGACACGCAGTTGTTCTATAGCGCTCGAAGCACGCTCCAACGCCGTCTTCGTCACGCTACTTTCACGGTCAAGCACGCCGTGCAGCGTTTGTGTAACGAGTCCATCTTTAGAAGCGAAGTAATGATAGAGCGTGCCCTTGGTGAGTCCGGCAGCGGCGCTCACGTCTTCCATTGATGTTCCAGCAAAGCCCTTTTGCTCGAGCAGTGCCTCTGCGATTGCCAGGATTCGCTTGGGTGTGTCCGGTTGTTGGGAGTCGGAATTGCGTCTGGGGCGTCCGACGGATTTTTTGGAGGTCAAGGCCGGCTTTCTTTGGGCGGTGATTTCATGCGCTGTCTTTGTGGGCTGGTTGACAGCTTCCAAACGAAGATTGGCTGTAGGTTATTTTATCAACCGATCGGTTGATAAAACCAGGAGGTCATGGATGACTACAACAACACTTGAGACGGACCATCGGCTGGATTCTATTCGACAATCGCTCAACTTGGTCCTCGCGATTGGACAGGTCGCAGCCGCAGCCTTGATCTTCGCAGGAGTTACGGGAAACGAACTCTTTTTCAACGACCGCGCCGCCGAACCCTATTTTCTGCCCGCTGGATACGTATTCAGCATCTGGGGATTTATTTACCCCGCATCCATTGTGTACGGGATCTATCAGGCGCTCCCAAAGCACCGCGCCGATCCGCTATTACGACGGATCGGATTCGCCACCGCCACCGCGTTTTTCTGCATCATGATGTGGTCGGTCGTCACGGTCATCAATCCGCTGCTGTACACCATCCCCTGTTTCTTCGGCGGTCTGATGGGCTTGATTTACGCGATCTACCAGATCAGCCAGCACGGGTCGCCCGTCTCGAGAAATTTCAAATTAGCCGTGGTTTGGCCGCTGAGTGTTTTCGCGGCCTGGTGTACCGCCGGAACGATTGCCAATGTCACTACCAGCCTGTACGCCTGGGGAGTGCGCGATTTCTTACTTCAAGAGGCCGTCTGGGGAACGATCATGCTGTTGGCGGCCGGATTATTGGCGTCGCTCACAGTGGTCGTCACAAAGGGGAACGTTCCCTACGGTCTGACGATCATCTGGGCCTTGATAGGTATCGCCGTGGCGATTGTGCAGCGCAACCAGAATCCCATCGTCGCCGTGGTGGCCGTGTTGATGGCCGCCCTAGTCGGAGTCGCCCTGCAATACGCTCGAGGCAAGAATTTGAAAACAACCGCCTGAGTTCAGCAGGTCGAGATGAGCGTTTCAAACCAATAAAGTCCGTCTATGACGCAAGCGTGAGGCGGGCGAAGCGTGCCGTTCGCAATGAGAAAGGTCGTTGATGCAGTTCCCGAGGGTTCAAGGTCGGAATCTATTACAGCAAGGCTTCTCATTGCCGGGGGATTTCAGCCGCCCGTTCAACATCGTGCTGCTTTGTTTCACGATGGAGCAGCAACTCGAGGTCAACACCTGGCTCGAGTCGCTGGAGCAACTGAAAGAGACATGCCGTGAGCTGGAGGTGTACGAATTACCGACGCTTTCCAAACGGAATCTATTGGAACAAGGCTTACTGGACTACTGGATGCGCCAAGGGATTTCAGATCAGCAGACTCGAGCCACGACGATCACGCTCTACGTGAACCTGCGCGAATTTGCGAACCACTTGGAATTGCCCCACCTGGACAGCATATTCGTCGTACTGGTGGATCAAAACGGTTCCGTGCTCCACCGCGAGGCGGGAGCTTTCAGCCACGAGAAGAGCCTGCGACTGACAGCTCAGCTCAAAGCGTCTCGAGCCGGGAAGAGCGTTTAAGCCGTTGAGCGGTTCCTCAACTCAGCGGTAGGGATCGTTGCAAACGAGAAACAGCAGGAAAAACTGGACTGGCCGACTGACCGTCTCTGGCAGCTCGAGACGCAATTCTCGTTTGAGTGAGAACCCCGGTTTCTCCGAGAGACTGCCTATCGCCTGCCCCTCGAGTTGCACTTCATACCGCGTCAGTAGCAGGCTGCTCTTGCGGATAAGTTGGCAGACAAATGGGCTGGTAAGTCTGATCGTCCGGCGATCCATCAAGCGTTTCCTGACCAAGATTTTCGCCGAGGCAGTCTCTGTTCATCACATCTCAACGAAAAACGCGAGTCTCGAGACTCACCTGGGCGCAGCAACTCGTGGACAATTTCGTACTGAACTCCCGCCTGCTCGAGGCGCACCGCCTGGCTGAGGTTGGCTGGAACGAGTCCCTTCAACCGGGAGTTTTCCGCGACAGCGAAATCGGGCCACTCGAGCGTTCCGAGCCGACGCCCAGACGCGTCCAGCCAATCGTAGGTGAAGCCCGAAAGCGCCGACCGTTGCCGGGCTTTGAGCATCAGACCTCTGAAACCCAGTTGGCGGGGCGCTCCGCCAATCCGAGCCGCCAGGCGACCGCCTTGGCGCAACGCACCCCGGCGTGACCGTCACCGTAGGGATTCGGACGGTTTCGCATCGCGCCGAGCGCGGCATCGTCAGAGAGCAAGGTGTCAATCGTTTTGAACACGTTCTCCGGGTCGGTCCCCGCCAGCTTCAACGCGCCGACCAGTAAACCCTCGGGACGCTCGGTGACGTTGCGCAGCACCACGACCGGCACACCGAGGGTCGCACCGCCCTCCTGCAAACCGCCGGAATCCGTCACGATCAGACTGCTGGCGCTCATCAGCGCCGCCATGCTGCCAAACTCGAGCGGCTCTAAAAGACTGATGTTCTCTAGTGGGCGGAGCGACGGGAAGACCGCATCGCGCACGGCGGGATTGAGATGCACGGGGTAAACGAAGTGGCAGTCGGGGTGCGCCACGGCGACCCGTGCCAGGGCCGCCGCGAGATCCGCCATGTGCGGCAGATTCTCGCGGCGGTGCATGGTGATCGCCACAATCCGCTTGTCTTTTGGGAGCGCTGGTAGCTCGCCGCGAGCACTGGCGTACAGCACGGCGTCCACTTCGGTCTGCCCGGTGATGACGAGGTTTGGGTTGATCTTGCCCTCGTTCAGAATGTTGTCGGCGGCTCCCTGGGTCGGCGGCAGGTCCAGATCGGTCAGTACATCGGTCAGGCGACGGTTGGCTTCCTCTGGAAACGGTTCTGACAGGTTGAAGCTCCGTAGACCCGCCTCCACGTGTCCAACCGGAATCCGCTCGAAGAAGGCGGCCAGCGCAACCGCGAAACTGCTCAGCGTGTCGCCGTGAACCAGCACGTAATCGGCCTTCAAGGCGCGCAATTTCTCAGCCGCCGCCGGAACGATCTTGCCCATCAAGCCCGGCAGGGTCTGGCGCTCGGTCATGACCTCCAGGTCGTAATCCGGGGTGATACCGAAAATCTTCAAACCATCCTCGAGCTGCTGCTTGTGCTGCCCGGTGCTGAGAACCACCGTTTCGATCCCAGGCTGATCGCGCAGCCCGAAAATCACCGGAGCCATCTTGGTCGCCTCGGGGCGAGTTCCAAACGCCACCACGACGCGTTTCAACCTGTCGGTCATGCGGTTTCCTTCTGCGCTTTCACGCCTCGAGCCACTTCCTGTACCCGCAAGAGCGCCGCCAACCCGAGCAAGCCGACGGTGGCGGCGACGTACAGCAGGATCACCAGAAGATTCACCCGCTGAAGGATCATGGACAGGACCGTCAACCCGAGCGTCGCACCCCAGAGAATCAACACGCTGCGCCGCTGATCGAAGCCGCTTCGCATCAGCAAGTGATGCAGGTGATCCTTGCCGGGCGTGTCCGGGCGCACCCCCCTCGAGATTCGCCGCAGCACCACCTGAGTCGTGTCAATAATCGGCACCAAGAGAAGCACCACCGGCGCAATCACGCTGGCGGCAGCGGCAATCTTGACGGTCCCGAGCATACTGACCGCCGCGAGGGTGAAACCGATAAACGTCGCGCCCGCATCGCCCAGGATGATTCTCGAGGGGTTGAAGTTGTGACGCAGGAATCCCAAGCACGCACCCGCCAATCCTGCCAACAAAAGGGTCGCCGCACCTCGAGTCGGGAACTGAGCGCTCAGCGCCAGCAGGCTCATCGCGGTGATGAAACCCAGCCCGCCGACGTTGCCGTCTATGCCGTCCAACAGGTTGACCGCATTGGTAATGCCGACGACCCAGAACAGCGTCAACGCGACATCGCCCCACGGTGGCAGCCAAGTGATGTCAATGCGAATCCCGTTGACGACCAGCAGCGCCGCGCAAAGGAACTGCACCACCAACCGGAACAGGCTGGGCAGTTCAAACTGATCGTCAATGAACCCGACCAGCACCAGAATCGCGCCGCCCAGCACAATAGACAGGAGCTGAATATTGACCGTTTGCAAAATCGCGGGCTTCACGATCATCGCCACCACCAGGGACGCGATCACGCCCGCGAAGACCGTCAAACCACCGACGTTCGGCAGCAACTCCTTATTCAAGCGTCGCTCGTTCGGCTTGTCGCCCAACCCCTTCTCCACGGCGAAATCGCGCACCTGAGGAATGAAAAACCAGGTCACAAGCATTCCGGTCAGGAACAGCAGCACGACCGGGCCCAGCCCCGCCTCGAGACCGCCAGAAATTCCAATTTGCTTCAACAGGTCATTCACAAGGATTCTCCGAGGCGGCTTCCCGCCCCAAGCCACTCGAGCCTGACAAATAGACTGCGAGGAGAGTGGTGGCAGGGGCGCTCGTCAATCTTACTGGGGCGCATGAGACGGTTTCTCATCGGCTCACTTCGTGCCGTAAATCCGGTCGCCCGCATCGCCCAACCCCGGCACGATGTAGGCGTGTTCGTTCAGGTGACTGTCCAATGCGGCAACGATGATCTCCACGTCTGGGTGGGCCGCCTCGACCTTCTTCACACCCTCCGGCGCGGCAATGATATTGAGAAGCTTGATCGAAGACGCTCCAGCTTTTTTCATCTCTTCGATCGCGTCTATCGCACTGCCGCCCGTGGCCAGCATCGGGTCTACGACGAACACGCGGCGATCCCGGATGTCGCTCGGGAGCTTGGCGTAATAGCGCACCGGTTGCTTCGAGTCCGGATCGCGGTAGGTACCGATATGCCCAACCTTGGCGGCGGGCACGAGCCGCAAGATGCCGTCCACCATGATCAGTCCTGCCCTGAGAATGGCGACCAGCGCCAGCTTCTTACCGCTCAAGGTCTGCACCTTGGCGGTCGCCACCGGCGTCTGAATTTCGACCTCTTCCAGCTCGAGATCGCGCATGGCCTCAAAGGCCATCAGCATCGTGATCTCCGTGACCAACTCGCGGAAATCCTTGGAACCAGTGCGTTCGTCACGCAGGAGTGCCAGCTTGTGTTGCACCAGCGGATGGTCAATCACGGTCAATGGCATAGGCCCCAAAGGTACCACGCGAGCCGCACACGACCCAGCCGCGTCACGAGATTTTAGAGACTCGAGCGGTTCCATCGTTGGACTGCACAAGCGCTGGGCGTCCGTCCGAACGCCCTTACGAACGCATAGGTCAGGGCAGCATCTCGAGGGTGCGCGGCAGTTTCAAGTCCAAACCAGCCGCAAAACCGTCGGGTTGCTTCTGCTGCAACCAATACAGGTCGTGCAGGGTACTCAGCGCGATGTACGGCGGCAACCTGTCGGTCACGCCCTCGGCATCGGTCAATTGCAGAATCTGATCTCGAGCCTGCGCGATTGGCAACAGTTCCAGCGTCCCGGTGAAGAACAGCGCGTAATCCCTGGCGGGATCGTCATACGCGCTCTTGTGCCAATCCACGACCAGCACCCGGTCCGGCGGCGCGAACAACACGTTTGACCACCACAGGTCCAGGTGACACAGACTCGAGGTGGCGTTTAGCGCGCCGGATTCCAGCGCGTGGCGGACGCATTGAAACAAGACTTCCAGATTCGCTCGAGCTGTGGTTTGGGACAGTGCTTCGTCGAACCGCAACAATTTTTGATGTAGGGCGTTCAGGTCAACCTCTTCGCCCGTGTTGGCGTGTAACTGGCGCAAAAACCGCCCAAAGGTGGGCAGAATCGCGGGAATCTCGTCCGGCTTCACCGGATGCCCCTCAAAGCGGCGCATCACCAGCACCTCGGCCGTTTCCTCCAACGCCAGATCTGGCAGGGCAGCGGGTTGCAACTCGAGCGTCTCGAGCACCCACGCGCCCAGACCGGCGCGACGCAGGTGATCGGCTTCCAGGCGGTGCGTCCCGTGATGCGAGCGGTACACCTTCAGGACCTTGTCGCCCGCCGCGTAGACCTGACTCGAGTAGCCGCCACCGAGCGGCGTCAACTTGCCGTAGCGTTGCTCGAGGGCGCTCAGGGTCTGGGGCACGACTCGCATCTTAACTTGGTGATTTGAATTGGTGAACAAGCGCGACGAGTCTCGAGGTTTGCTATCAGCCTAAACCCACATTTGCTCGAGCCTGACGCCAAGGTTCGTAGGGGTCGGTCCCCGTGCCAACCCTGCCCTTCGCGGCGGCAACGGGTCAAGGGCAGCCACGGGAGGTTACCCCACCGAAAACCGAACTGACCCCTCGAGCCGGACGAGGTACGCCTCTCTCCTACGACCCGCAGCCCACAACCACCAAACACGTGCCTCGAGACCGCACTGAACACATCGCTCAGACGAGTACGCCACGCGACAACGAAATGATGATAAGAAAGGTCATGATATACGGCGGCTTCAAAGTCACCGCTCATCAATTCATCAGGAGGCAAGTTTATGTCCTATGTTCACCCCGAAGTTCTGGTCAGCACCGATTGGGTTTTAGAGCATCACCAGGACGCCAACCTGCGCGTCATCGAAGTCTCAGAGGATTTCCTGCTCTACGAACAGGGTCACATTCCCGGCGCGGTCAAGATTGACTGGCACACCAACCTGCAACGCGACGACATCCGCGATTTCATTGACGAGCGCGGCTTCGAGGCGCTGGTCAGTAAGCTCGGCATCAGCAACGACACGACGGTCGTGTTCTACGGCGACAAGAACAACTGGTGGGCGGCCTACGCCTTCTGGTTCTTCAAGTACAACGGTCATCAGAAGGCACACCTGATGAACGGTGGGCGCAACAAGTGGACCTCGGAGGGCAAACCCTTGGAGACGACCACGCCAAGCTACCCCGCCGCCGAGTACAAAGTTCCGTACCGCGACGCCAGCATTCGCGCTTTCATGCCCGACGTGTTGAAGCACCTCCTCGAGGTCAACGCCGGACGCGGTGCGCTGGTGGACGTTCGCAGCAACGACGAGTACACCGGCAAGACCACCCACATGGCGGATTACCCGCAGGAGGGCGCGCTCCGCGCCGGTCACATCCCCGGTGCGATCTCGCAACCGTGGGCGCAGACCGTGAACCCGGACGGAACCTTCAAGACGTTTGAAGAGTTGACCGCGCTGTACGGCGGCAAAGGCGTCACCCCAGAAAAAGATGTCATCGCGTACTGCCGCATCGCGGAGCGCAGCAGTCACTCGTGGTTCATCCTCAAATACCTCTTGGGTTTTGAAAAAGTCAGAAATTACGACGGGAGCTGGACCGAGTGGGGCAACGTGGTCGGCGTGCCGATTGAAAAGAACGTCTGAATCAGACTCGAGACTTTGAGCGAGGCGCGTCTCGCTTTTTGCTAGTCTTGATACATGGAATTCGAGTGGGACGCAGAAAAAGCAGCGTCCCATTGGACGAAACATCGAGTTCGTTTCGAGGAAGCCATTGAAGTCTTCGATTAACGAGGAACGCTAGGTTACCCTCGGTCAATCGAAAACGGTAGACTGCTCGTTGTCGTACATATGTACCGTGCCCCCAAAATCCGGCTCATCAGTGTTCGAGCCGCTGACAAATTTGAGCACAGAGACTGTGAAGAAGAACGCTGACAACATGCAATCCCGTTACGATTTCAGCCAAGCGAAACGTATCCAGTCGCCTTATGCTACAAAGCGCTCGAGTACCGAAAATCGTGTGACGATTCATCACGGTGACGGCACTTCTGAGACACGTGTGATCCAGAAAACTTTATTGGTGAAGGTGACTCTGGAACCTGACCTCGTGGACGCATTCCCAAACCAGGAAGCGGTGAATGCGGCACTGCGGCAGTTTCTCGAGATTTCAAAGATCATGCAAGTAACCACGCCTAGAAAGCGTAGTAAACGCGCTGCCCCACTGTGATACAGTTCCACCATGTCCGTCGTCAAGAACCAACAACGATATTCACCTTTTGCCGTGAAAGACTGAGGCTCGAGGTTTTCCCCTTTCGACTCGCGCCCCAGAATTCTGGGGCTTTTTCATGGAGCGTGAACGCATGACAACAAATTTGAGTGTCGAACAGCAACTCGAGGTGATAGGACGCGGTGCGGTGCAGATCACACCACTCGAGGAGTTGAAGGCGAAACTGGCGACGGGGCGGAAACTCACGATTAAACTGGGCTGCGATCCCTCGAGACCCGATTTACATTTGGGACACGCAGTCGTACTCAGAAAGATGCGGCAGTTTCAGGATTTGGGACACAAAGTCATTCTGATCATTGGGGATTTCACCGGCATGATTGGCGATCCAACCGGAAAGAGCAAAACCCGCCCGGCGCTGAGCTTGGAGCAAACCCGTGAGAACGGCAAGAGTTACCTCGAGCAAGCGACGCTGATTTTGGATGCTGACCCCGAAAAATTGGAGATTCGGTACAACTCCGAGTGGTTGGAGAGCATGGATTTCGAGGACGTGATTCGCCTCGCGGCGCGGTACACCGTGGCGCAGATGATGACAAGAGAAGATTTCAAGAACCGCTTCGAGGCGGGCACACCGATCAGTTTGCACGAGCTGATGTACCCACTGGCGCAGGCGTACGACAGCGTGGCGATCAAAGCGGACGTGGAACTTGGCGGCACGGATCAGACGTTTAATCTGCTCGTCGGGCGCGACATCCAGAAAGCCTATGACCTCGAGCCGCAGGTGGTGCTGACGATGCCGCTGTTAGTGGGGCTGGACGGCACGGAAAAGATGAGCAAGAGCCTGGACAATTATATCGGCATTTCCGAAGCGGCGGACGTGATGTTCAGCAAGCTGATGAAGGTTCCCGACACCGCCCTGCGCGATTACCTGACGCTCTGCACGAATCTCGAGGTGGAGGCAACCTTAGCGATGGGAGCCGTTCCCGCGCACCGTGTTTTGGCGAGAGCCGTGGTTGCCGAGTACCACGATGCGGCTCTCGTACCGGCGGCCGAGGAGCGTTACGACAGCGTGGCAAAAGGCGGCATCCCGGACGAGATGCCCGAAATCAAAGTCTCGAGCGAGGCGTTCAACGCCGGTAAGGTCGGCTTTCTCGAGCTGGCGAAACTCGCGGGCTTCGCTGCCAGCAACGGGGAAGCGCGGCGGCTGATTCAGAATCGCGGTTTGAAACTGAACGGTGAAACTGTGACCGACGAGAAATTGACCCTCGAGTTAACCGAGCCGGTCGTCCTGCAAAAAGGCAAGAACGACTTCCGGCGACTCTCGAGAGAATGAAAGAATTAACTGCACCGAAGCAAGCTTCGAGGAATGTACCCGAGAGAGATTCACGCTTTTTCGCCTCTCCCTGCGGGTGAGGGAGCTGAGCGCAGCGAAGTGCCGTTGACCTCGAGAACCGTTGTTTGTGATGTGCCGGGCATTCTCGGGGTGACCGGGTTTGCCACAGCAAACCCCTACAGTGTTTTAGGCTCGAGCCAGCGCGGGGTCTTCGTTGCGGATGCTGAATGTGCGGCTCGTGCCACTGGCATCGGTCGTGACGCCCCAGAGCGCATCGGCAATTTCCATCGTGGCTTTCTGGTGCGTGACCAGAATGAATTGCGTGCCTTGGTCTGCCAGAAGGCGCAGGAAATGCGTGAAGCGGCGAATGTTGGCCTCGTCGAGCGGCGCGTCCACCTCGTCCAGCACAGCTAATGGCAAGCCCGCGTCGTCTTCGGGGGCGCTCGAGAGGGCGAACAGGAACGCGAGCGCCGCCATCGTGCGTTCCCCGGCGCTCAGGAGTTGCAGGTTGCGGGTGCGTTTCCCTTTCGGGGTGACGCGCAGCGCCAACCCCTCGAGCGCGCCCGCCTCGTCGCGCACGAGTTCCAGGTCGCCTTCACCGCCCAAGAGTTCCACGATGTAATTCTTGAACGAGGCGGTGACGCGGTGGATGCTTTCGCGCAGCTTCGCGGTGACATCGCGCTCTAAGATGTCCAGCGCTTCGCCCAGTTCCGCGACCGAGGCGAGTGCGTCGGCGGCCCCGGTCTCGAGGTCGTGCAGGCGTTGCGATTCGCCCTGGAACTCTTCGGCGGCGAGCATGTTGACCGCGCCGATTTCGTCGAGGCGAAGTCGAATCGCGTTGACTCGAGTCGTCCAACCTCGCGGCGTGCCTTCGGGATCGGGTTGGGACAGCAATTCCGTGAGGGCGGCGGCGCGTTCGGTATCGTCCAGTTCGTCCTCGAGCAGTTCGTTTTGCAAGGATTCGAAATTTCCTTCGCGGCGACTCTTGCCCTCGCGCAGTTTCTCTAGTGCCTCGCGCCCATCGGAGAGTTCGCGGGTGCGGCGCGTCAACTCCTGCTCGAAGCTGCGCCGCTGCGTTTCCAGGGCGTCCAGTTCGGCTTTTCGTTCTGGCAGGTTCAACCCGGCGGCGGTGCGCTCCAAACGTTCGATCTCTGGGTTGGCATCGCTGAGCTTCTTGCCCCACTCGAACTGCAACAGGTGCAATTCCTCGAGGCGCGTGCGGATCGCCCCGGCCCTGGTCTCAACTTGCTGGACCCTTGCCATCGCCTGTTCAAACGTGCGTTGCTGCTCGGCGTAGACCGCGAGGCGCGATTTGCCCTCGCGCAGCGCGGCGTCAGCGGTTCGTTCAGAGTCGCGGCGTTGATTGACGGCCGCCGTTGCCAACGCCAGTCCAGCCTCGAGCGGGGCGAGGTCGGGCAGTTCGGTCACGGTCCCATCGGCGGCGACCACGGTCTGCAAGCCCTTCAGCTTGGCCACCAAACTCGTCTCGCGGGTCTCGAGGCTTTCCTGGCGCGTCACAAGTTGCAGCACGCCGTTGCGGGCGGATTCCAGGGTTTTACGAAGTTCGATCAGTCGCGCCTCGGAGCGCTTGACGGCTTCGCGGGCATTTGTGGCCGTCTCGCGGTCCTCGTCCAACGCGACCTCGAGTTTCGCCAGATTCTCCTGGAGCGCGTCCAGCTCGGCTTGGGTTTCTTCCAGTCGGCGAGCGTCGGCGAAGCTCTCCCCGGCGCTGTCGCGCCCGCGCCCGCCGGTGACCGCGCCGCCGGATTCCAGCAGTTCGCCTTCCAGGGTCACGAAGCGCGGTCGGTCGCGGTACTGGCGCGCCAAAAGGAGCGCGATCTCGAGGTTTTCAATCACCAGCGTTTCGCCAAACAAACTCTCCAGCACCGTTTCGAGCGGGTTCTGCTTGCTTTTTTTCTCGCCCGCAATCAGAATATCGTTGACGCTGACAAGTTCGGCGGCGAAGCCCAGCACGCCCTTTTCGGTGGTGATCGGCAGATCGCGGCGGCCCCTCGAGCGGAGGATATCCAAGGGCAGGAAGGTGGCGCGGCCGCCCGTGCGTTTCAGGCTGTCAATCACGGCTTTGGCGACCTCGCCGCTCCGCACGACAATGTTTTCCACGCGCCGCCCGAGGGCTGCCCCGATCGCGGTCTCCAAATGGCGCGGCACGCGCAGTAGATCTGAAACCGGTCCGATGATGCCTTCGACGCCGCTCTGCACCGCCCTGCGCGGACCTTCCGAAAGATACGCCCGGCTTTGCCGAATCTGCTCCAAGCGGGCCGCCTCTTTTTGCAGCGGCGTCCTCGAGCCTTTCAGTTCGTTGATCCGCATTCCGGTGTCGGAAATGCGCCCGGAGAGGGTCTGCGCCTCGCGCTCCAAACGGTCCAGCATCTTGGTGGCCGCCTCGAGTTCGACCCGCGCTTCGTCCACCTGGGGTTGCTGTTCTGTCCTGGCCGCCGCGACCGATGCCAGTTCGGTTTGCACATCGTTCAGGTCGCGCTCCAGGGTTTCGCGCTCCGCCTGTTGCCGGGCCGAGGTTTCGCGCTGGGCACGGGTCTCGAGTTCCAGACGGTCGCGGCGAATCCGGGCGTCTGCCAGGTCTTTGCGCCACTGCAAATCCACGCGTTCCGCCTCGCGCAACGCTTCCCGGCTCTGGTGCAGGACAGTCTCGAGCGCGGCGATATCTTCTGAGGGCGGTTCGGGGGGGGTGGGGACGGTTTGGGCTGCCAGCCCCTCGAGTTCTGATTCCAGTCCGCCGCGTTCCTTCAGCAATGCAGCAAGGCTGACATCGGCGGCCGCCGCGCGTTCACGCAACGCCCTGGCTTCACCCAGTAAACGCTCGGATTCGGCGGCGGTCTCCGCGAGCCGCACCTGTTTTTCCTCGCGGGTCAGCCGCAACCCCTCGAGCGCTTCGGTCGCCGCGGCCATCGCATGGGCGGTCGTTTCCGCGCCGCGCTCGGTATCCTGCACCTCGCGCTCCAGACGAGCGATCTCGTCACGCAGGGTTCGCAGGCGGTTCCGTGACAGCGCCCCCTCGAGGCTGTGCAGTTCCAGCGTCAACCCGGCGTACTCTCCGGCGGCGACCGCCTCCTGTTCCAGTTTGGCGACGCGAAGGCGCACTTCTCGAGCCAAGTCTTCGGCTCGCTCCAAATGAATTCTGGCTTGCTCTAAGCGCTCCAAGCTCTGCGCACGGCGGTGCGTGGCGCGGGACAGTCCGGCTGCCTCCTCAAGGTACCCCATCATCGTCGTCGGGTTCGCGCCGACGACCGCGCCGATCTCGCCCTGTCCGACCACGGCGATCCCGCCCGGTCCCAGCCCGGAGCCGCGCAGAACATCGTGCAGGTCGCGGACTCTGACGGTCTTGCCGTGCAGTTCTAGGTCGCTGTCGCCGTCGCGGTAAATCCGCCGCGCGATATTGACCGCGCCGGAACCCGAAACGTTTTCTAGCTCCAAAATGACTTCCGCCAAATTCAGCGGCGCTTTCCCGGAGGAACCGTGAAAGATCAGCTCACTCGAGTCGCGCACGCGCAGCTCACGGGTCCGGGCGGTGTGCGAGGCCCAGCGAATCGCCTCGATCACGTTGGACTTCCCGGAGCCGTTCGGTCCGATGACCGCGTTGACCTTGCCGGTAAACTCCACGCGCACGCGCTCACCGAAGGATTTGAAGCCCTGGATCGTGACGCTTTTGACGCGGACGCTCACCCGTTACCCGCTCCCGGAATCCAGACCATGACGGCAGAGTGTAACGCAGATTGACTCTCGATCATTCACTCACGTCATCCGCACCCTGATGTTCCCGGTAGTTGCTCATCGCGGCTCGAGATGCCTCGAGCGGAAACCGTAATTCGTTCGCATGGAGCTTCTCCAGCACCGCCCGCTCGAGGTCAAGGCCGAGCTGCGACGAGAGTTTCAACAGCAGCATCGTCACGTCCGCCAGCTCCCCCTCGAGCCGAGTCTTGGCGTCTGGGTCCGGTGTTTTGTAGCCCGCCAGCACCAGCAATTCCCGCGCCACCTCGCCCAACTCCTCCATCAAGTGCAGCGCCGTGTGGGCCGGGTTGACCGCATCCCAGCCGCGCTCGGCATCGAAGGTCTCGAGGCGGCGCTGTAACTGGCTCAGGCTCACTGTTTCGGACACGTGTCTTTCACGAATGGGTCACTCGTTTCGACGTGTCCGCCGATCGAATCGCTGCGCTTCCCGTTCAGCAGGAATTGCACACCCGCGACATCTTTTAAGTCCAGCAGCGTGCTGGCCAAACCGCAGTAGAGCAATGTCTCCGCCGACAAGCCCAACTGATACGCCGTCCAGGTCGCCGGGATATCCACGAAGACAGTTGTCTTCCAGGCGTAGACGGTCGGCGTGTCCGCGTCCTGCGGTACCAGGCGCAGGCTTTGGGCCGAGCTGGGACCGTCCAACCAGGCGCGCACCGCGACCGCCGCTCGAGTCTCGAGTTCGTCGCGGTTCAGCGGTGCGCTACGGCTCTCCACGCTGTAGTTGCGTCCGTCGAGCGCCGCGTAATAAAGCTTCAGCGGCAGCTCCGACTTGGCGTTGCCGTCCAGTTGCAGCAGCGCCGGGTCAATCTGCAACGGGGTCGGCTGGGTTTGCCAGTAGCGCACGGCCAGAATTCCCAGGAGCAGCATTGCGCCGATCAGGTTCCACGGCGTCAGGAAGTACCCGAAGAACCGCCTCATCGTTGCGTGCCCTGAATCTGCGGTTTCAGGTACTCGTACACGCCGTCTGCAACGGCTTGCGAGAGTTTGCGGAGCGCCGCCGGGTCAGCCAGTCGGGTCACATCCTCCTGGGACGATAACCAGCCCAGGTCCAGTTCCAGGGCCGCTTTCGGGGCGCGCGACAGGATGATCGCGTGATCGTGCTGCAAAACCTGGGCCTCGCTATCGGAGAGCGCCAGGATGCGAGCGCTGACGACATCGGCGAGCGCCTGCGAGGCGGCACTGTTAGAGATGAAACGCTCGAGCATCGCCTTGTCGCTGGCGCTGGCCTTGTCCAGCAACTTGCGTCCACCCTGGTAAATGCCCACGTCCGGCGCTTCGGGGGGGCGGTAGTAAATCTGCACGCCCTGGGCGGTCGAACCCGTCAACTTCGAGGCGTGCAAGCTGATGAAGACATCCGCCTGCAAACTATCCTCGAGCCGTTCGCCGAGGCTCGGATTGCTGTCGCCGCTTCGGGTATACACGACCCGGACGCGCTGCTGCAATGAAGCTCCGATCAGGCGGCTGACCCGCAGGGTCAAGTCCTTTTCCGACAACGCCCCGGCCGCCACGCCCGTGTCCGACCCGCCGTGTCCCGCGTCCAGCACAACGGTGATCTGCCGGGATTCCAGGGCCACCGGTTCGCGGTCGAAGCGCGGCCCGACATCCACGACCACCCTGGCCGGAACTGGGTTTTGAGTATTTGTTTGGGCGGGCAGCGCGTAAATGTTGTACCCGCTGTCCTTGGTGATCGGCACGCGAATCTCCAACTTATTGCCGCTGGGTCGCACGCTGGCGGTTTTCAGGTACTGACCGTCCACCTGGTAATCGGTCGTATCGCCGCTGGTGTAGCGCAGGTACACGACCAGTTGATCGCGCTCGATTCGGCTCGAGAAACCCGTGTCGCGGCTGACTTCTAGCACCAGGCGTTCGCTGCGGGTGGTCTTGTCGGACTTGACGGCCTCTAACTTTGCCTGCGCGGGTTCGACGATCAATCGCCCACCCGAATCGGCGAAGCTCGCGCCTACCGCATCGGCTACAGTGCGAACCGGGAGCAGCAAGCGCCCACCACCGTGACCGGCCGCCAACCCCGACTGCCGCACGCCGTTGACCTGAAGGGCGCGCTTGTAATTCGTGGCCGCCTGATAGGCGCTGTCCGCCAATTCCAATTGCAGCACACGACCGCCCTGAACCAGCGTCACGGCGTTGTCGCTAGTACGAATGTCCAACCCGAGCGCCCCGGCGTAATCGAAGGCGGGCGCGTACGCCTGACCGTTGTACAGGGAAGCCGTCAACTCTAAGCCACCGACCGCCAGCGGTTTCGTCTGCGCGGTTTGCGCCAGCGAAGCCACGATGCCGAGGAGCAAAACGACTAAGCCCGACAGCAAGGCTCGAGGAACTGGTTTCATCGGTAGGCTTCCATCTCGCGTTTGGCGTCTTTCAGTTTTTCGGCCTGCCGTTTGTCATGGAGTTTCTTGCCGCGCGCGACCGCCAGTTCCAGTTTCAGGCGTCCGCGAACGAAGTACAGGCGCACCGGCACGAGCGTCAAGCCCTTGTGCTGAATGGCAATTTTCAGTTTCTCCAGCTCCTTGCGGTGTAACAATAATTTTCGTTTGCGGCTCGGGTCGTGGTTGTTGTAACTCCCCTTGTCGTACGGCGCGATGTACAGGTTTTCCAAGTAGAGTTCGTTGCCTTCAAAGCGGGCGAACGAATCGCGGAAATCCACGCCGCCATCCCGAACGGACTTGATCTCCGTGCCACGCAATTCCATGCCTGCCTCGAAACGCTCGAGCAGTTCGTATTCAAAGCGGGCGCGACGGTTTTCAAACACAACCCGGATTTTACCCGTTCGATGTGAGCTAGGTGAATAGGGTGGACGACCGGGTTTTAGACGGGGTGATGCAAGGCAGGGTGACAGCATCACCTCGAAGCGGAGACCCAGCGCGTTCCTACCAAAAGCTGGCGCGGCCGTGTGCGGCTTTCCTCCTCTCGCGCCCCCAAAGCGCGGTAAGCTGAGATCAGATCTCACCTGCGGAGGGCCCGTGAACGCTGTTTACCAAGCCACCATCAAATTACTCGAGTCCGATCCGAACCTCAAAGCCGCTCAGGGCAGTCTGGACGATGGCCTGTCGAAGCTGAACAAAAATCCCAGCACCGCCACGGTCCGCGATCTCGAGAAGGCGCTGAAATCCAGCGTCTACAAGCAGTTACAGGTTTCCTTGCCGCCCGCCAGCGCCAAGGATCTAGTGCAGAGCATGATTAATCAGTTGGCGGACCTGGAATCCCTGGAGCGCGTCCCGAGCGCCACCCCGAGTTCGACCGCCAATCCGCTGGCGGTGCTGGAAGAGGGCTTGAAGCGCTTCAACCTGTATTTTGAATGGCCCGAGGTCCAGAAGTTCCGCAGTCAGATCACCGTGCTGCGCGATCAGCAGGCGGTCGGACGCAACGCCCCGGAGCTGCAACGCGACGCGCAGACGCAACTGGAGGGCTTAGAGCGCAAACTCCAGGACATGCTGGTGCGTCAGGCGCAGGACATCGCCGAGCTACGCAACGGCTTCGAGCGGATCAAAAGCATCGGCGGCCCTCGAGTCAAGCGCTTGGAGAGCCTGACCGATCAGATCACGGCCGCTCAGCAATCGGCAACCCTAGCTCCAGCCGAGGTGGAACGCGCCCGCAAGCTCGTGCTGGACCTGAGAAAACTCGTCGAGTCGAGCGTCGTCAACACGCACCTGGAACCGACCGACGACCTGATTGACATCGCCGAACCCAAACCCCCGGAACCGGGCAAGGGAACCGGTGAGATCCTAGAAGTGGAGTTCGCCGCGGCCGTGCCGCCGGTGGCGCTCTCAGAAACAAAGGGGATGAGCGAAGTCCCAGTCAAGGATTCTTTGCTGGACGCGCCGGACATTGAGTTCGAGTTCCCCGACCTGGAACTAACGGCCGAGCAATCCGAGCGCGTCAAAGAGATCGAGCTGGCCGAGGAAACCCGGGCCCTGGAAAGCCTCGAGGTGGAGTACCGGGGCGTGCTGACCGTCAACTCGGCGGCCAGAGCGCAACTCGAGGGTTTGCAGCGTCGCAACCGCGCCACCGAAGTATTGGGCGGCGACCTGCACGAGTTCCGCGAGCGCCTGCTGGAACTGCGCGACGTGGAACTCGAGCGCCAACGGTTGCGGCTGCGCGAGATCGGACCGCGTTTGGATCTGCTGTCCGCCGCCGGGCTGGATGTGAACGATGCCCGCCTGACACTCTCTGTGGCCGAGGGAACCACGAGCGGCGGGGCACTCGCCAGCGATGACCTGTTGAAGCTCGAGGACTTGCAACGCACGTTGGATCGCCAGTTCGAGGAGCGCGAGCGGGCTAGAGCCGAGGAGAGCGCTCGTCAGGAACGCCTGTTGGCAAGGCAGGAGAGTGTCTACCAGCAGTTCAAGGCGGCCCTCCCGAGTTTTTCCGTGCTGGGTACCCCGGTGTTGGAATTCCAGCATCACCTGGAGGACTTGGAGCGCGAAACCGCCGCCAAGCACGTGCGTGACGACCTGACGAAGAAGCTCTCCGAGTTGCTGAGCGGCTTGGAAACGGCGTTGGAATTGCACCAAACCGCCCAGCGCGTCGAAGCCGAACGCTTGGAGCGCGAACGCCTGGCCGCCGAGGCCAAGGTCAAGGCCGAAGCCGAAGCCCGCCTGAAAGCCGAGGCCAGAGCCAGAGCCAAAGCCGAAGCGGACGCCAAAGCCGAGGCCGAGCGGCTGGAGCGGCAACGCCAGGAGGCCGAGGCGGCCGCGAAAGCGGAAGCTGAGCGCTTAGAGCGCGAACGCCAGGAGGCGGCCGCTCGAGCCAACGCGGAAGCCGAGCGCTTGGAGCGCGAGCGTCGGGAGAACGAGGCGCGCACCAAGGCCGAGGCGACTCGAGCCGAAGCCGCACGCTTGGAGCGCGAGCGCCAGGAAGCCGAAGCCAAGGCGAAAGCTGAAGCCGAGCGCTTGGAGCGCGAGCGCCAGGAAGCTGAAGCCAAGGTGCGGGCCGAAGCGGAGGCGCAAGCGCGGGCCGAAGCCGAAGCCAGGGCGGAATCCGAGCGCTTGGAGCGCGAACGAATCGCCGCCGAGGCGGCCGCGAAACTGGAAGCGGAGCGTTTAGAGCAAGAGCGTCAAGAGGCCGAGGCGCGAGCCGAAGCCGAGCGCCGCGAGGCCGAACGGCGCTCACAACTCGGGCGCGAGGCGGGCGCGATGCGTGGTCTGCGCCTGACGCTGGCGGCCCTGCCCGACCTGCAAGAGTTAAACACGACCGTGAACGCGTTGGAGTTGGAGATGACGGCCGCGAGTCAAACCCTGGAGCGCGGCGAGTTCGTGACCGAACAGATGGAAGGCTTCAAACAGCAGTTGGAGAACCTGCGGCAACGCGCCACCGCGCTCTACGCCAGCAAACTCGAGGATTTGGAAGTCCGCGCCCGCGAGATCGCCGCGTTGGAATTAATTGAAGACATCAACGCCGCCCACGAGGACCTGGACAACAGCAGCTTCCCCGACCTGATCGCCCTCGAGGCCAGCCTGCGGGCCCAGCGCGAGGCGCGCCTGAACGCTCAGCAGCGCGAGCTGAGCGAGCTGGAAAACGCCGTGCGCGAGTACAGCGTGCTGGAAGAGGCCAAACCGCTCTTGGACACGATCTCCGCCGCTCGAGGTCAGCACGAGGCGGGCAGCCTGATGAACCTCTCCTCCGCCTGGGACAAGTTGGAGAGCTTGCGCTTGACCGAGGAAAACCTGCGCGCCGGGTGGCGTCACCGCACCGAAACGCTGATCGAGGAGGCGCGGATGTACAAGTCCCTCGGTGGCGAGACCAACCGTCAGCTCAATCAACTCGTGGACGTGCTGGCCGCCGAACCAGGGGGCCGGATCATGCCGGAAACCCGCCTGCGGCTGACGCGCACCCTCGAGGAATCGGAGCGCCTGTTGATCACCTCGCGGCAGGAGTACGAGGCGGCCAGCGCGGTCGCCACCGCGCTTCAGGACAGCGGTCAGATTGACGACCTGTTGGGTGTGCTGGGACCGATCTTCAAGAAGATGCCGCCGACGGCGGTCCCTGAACCGGTGGTGGAGCCAGAACCGGAAGCCGAACCGGTCACCGCCATCAGCGACAAGCATCTCCACCGCTGGATCAGCGATCTCAGCCGCGAGCGCGGCGTTGGGCGCGTCGCACTGATGCGCGGCAGCGTCTTGGAGAGCGGTAACGTCACTGATCCCAAGGGCCTCAGCAAGCTGCTCGAGGAGGTTGAGCGGTACAACTTGGATTTGTCACTGGAATTGAAGCGCAAACCGGCGCGGCTCTACACCGTCGAATACGCCGGGGGCGCGGCGCTGGCGCTGTACCTGCGCGACGGTGACGAGACGATCAGCCGCTACACGATCCTGATTCAACTCGAGGATATGGCGGTCTACAGTCGGATTTTCAGTCAGGCGCAAAAGGATTTCGATCAGCTCGTGGAATGGTCCAAGGAGGACTGAACCTAACCTGAAATCCGTGAAAGAGGCGGCCGCATTGGCCGCCTCTTCTATTTGCATCGTTTCGAGCAACCAATTCCCCAAGAATTTCAAGCTACCTTCAGCGTCGCCCAGTCCACATCCGGGTTGCCCGCCGGGTACTCGAGCTTCATCGCTTCCAGTGCGTCCACGATAATGTTGGCCATCAGGTAATTGCGATACCAGCGATTGTTCCCCGGCAACACGTACCACGGCGCGTAGTCGGTACTGGTCGCCTCGAGCGCATCCTGGTAGGCGTTCATGTACTTCGTCCAGAGCTTGCGCTCCACCAGATCGCCGGGGTTGAACTTCCAGCGCTTGGTCGGGTCATCAATCCGTTCCTGCAACTGAATCGCCTGTTCCTCCAAGGAAACGCGAAAGTGAAACTTCAGAACTGTCGTGCCGGACTCCGCCAGCATCCGCTCGAACTCGCGGATGTGCTGGAAGCGCCGCTTCACGGTTTTTGTGTCCACCCAACCGTGAACCCTGGTAATCAAAACGTCCTCGTAATGGCTGCGGTTGAAAATTCCGACGATTCCCTTCGGTGGGACGGCCGCATGAATCCGCCACAGGTAATCGTGACTCAGTTCCAGTGAGGTCGGAGCCTTGAAATACGAGACGCGCACGCCATTCGGCGAGCACCCGGCGAAGACGCGCTTGATCGCGCTGTCCTTGCCGCTCCCATCCATCGCCTGAAACACGATTAGCAAGGCCCTAGAACCGCTGGCGAACAGCCGTTCCTGCAAACCCTCGAGCCGCTTCAAGAGTTGCCCGGTCTTCGCCTCACACTCCTCGCGGCCGTCCTCGGCGGTGAACTTGCCCTTGTCGTCGGGATCGAATTTGGAGAGTTTCAGGTTCTTGCCAGGGTTCACCAGGTATTTTTCCATTCGGCAGAGTGTACATGAGGCACCGTGTTTCCATGAGACACCGTGTTTCTATGAGACACCGCGCCGAGGTCTCGAGCGGGCAAGCTCCCAGGGCAGGTTTGAGGGCAGTGCTTGAGGGCAGCGCTAGAAAACAGGGTTTCGAGTGAAAGTGGGCGTGCCAACCTCCCGCAGCCTAGTAAAAGCACAGGAAATGCACGCCGGTCAGCGCGACCTCGAGTTAGGCTGAAAGCGATGAAATGGTGGTGGCTGCTGGTCTTGGTTCCGCTGCTTGCGGGGGCGTACGCCGTGCAGAGCCGGGGCAATGGGCGCAACCCACGCCAATACAGCCCGGAGCAACTCGAGCGGCTGATGCAGGGCGTGTTCGTGCAGTCCAGACCGGCGATGGTGCAACTGCAAACCATGAGCGTGGACGAGGCCGCGGGCGACAACGAACACATTCTGGTCGCGCAGGGCCGAGCGACCGGTTTCTTCGTGTCGGCGGATGGTTACGTGCTGACCGCCTATCACGCCGTGTCCGGGCAGACCCGTTTCAATGTCCTGACCACCCGCCAGGAGTTGCTGCCCGCCGTGGTCGTCGGGTACGACCAGTCCAGAGACCTAGCACTCTTGAAAGCCACGGGCCAGAAACCGGTACCGTTCATACCGTTGGAGTTGACGCGCTCGCTAAAAATTGGCGAGCCGCTCGTGGAGATCGGCAACAGCGGCGACGACTTCATCCAACCGCGTTACGGCACGGTCCAGAGTTTCGAGCAGGACAGCGGCAACCTGGTTCCGACGCGACTGGTCTTCTCCAGCATCGTCCTCAGCCCCGGTGACAGCGGCGGTGCGGTCCTGGATTTTAACGGCAAGGTCGTGGCCGTCGGCATCGGTTTCGCCCAGAGCGACACTCTGCGCGTCAGCCTGCTCGTGCCGCTCGAGGGATTGGCCGCCGAAGTGGCCGCCCTGAAACGCGGCGCACGAGTCAACCTACCCGATGTCGGTTTGCACGTGGTTCACAACGCGGGCGGCGGCGTGCTGATTGACCGCGTGGAACCCGGCTCGAGCGCAGCCGAATCCGGCCTCGCCGCTGAAGGCGTCGTCACGGCTGTGGACGGAACCAACATCTTCGGGCAGAGCGATTACTACCGGCTGCTGCGCGCCAAGCGGCTCGGGGAACGCGCTAAGCTCAGCGTCAAACTGAAGTCCGTCACGCAGGAGTACGACCTCGAGATTCGCTGAACCGGGTTCGTGAGTGCCTGCCTCACCCTCGAACCGTACCCTGCCCCGATGACGATTCCCATTGCAGAGCGTAAAGTGAAGTCCGTGAACCGGGCGCTTCCCACGCCGCAACCCAGTCTAAGAGCGCAAATCCTGCGAGCCGCTCGAGGTTTGACGCGGCCGCTCTACCGTCTCTATGAGACTAGGCTGGAACGCGAGGTGCGGGCGGCCACCATGCCGCAGCACATCGGTCTGATCTTGGACGGCAATCGCCGCTTCGCCAGGGCGCTGGGCCTGGAAGGCAAGGCCGGGCACGAGTTCGGCGTGGACAAAGCGCACGAGGTTCTCGGCTGGTGCCTGGAACTCGGGATTCCCGCCGCGACGATCTGGGTGCTCTCCACCGAGAACCACAAGAAGCGTGATCCAGATGAAGTCGCGCACCTGATGAAACTGTTCGAGCGCGAGGCGCGGAATTTAGCCAAAGACCCACGGATTCACGGGAACCGCGTCAAGGTGCGCGCCATCGGGCGGCATGACTTGTTTCCGCAAGATGTCTACGCCTCCCTCCGCGACCTCGAGGCGGCGACCGCGCATTACGACGGCATGAACTTGAATATCGCCGTCGGCTATGGTGGGCGTGAGGAAATCGTGGATGCCGTGAAGCAACTTTTGGAGACCTCGGCCGCGAAGGGCGAGACCTTACAGAGCATCGCGGCCAGCCTCGAGCCGGAGATGATCGGGCGGCATCTGTACACCGCCGACCTGCCCGACCCGGACTTCATTATTCGCACCAGCGGCGAGATTCGACTCGGTGGGTTCTTGCTCTGGCAGAGCGCGTTTTCTGAATATTATTTCTGCGAGGCGAACTGGCCAGATTTCCGGCGCATTGATTTCCTGCGGGCGATTCGCAACTACCAGGCGAGAGACGTGCGGATGGGGAAATAATCTAGCTCGAGTAAAAACTTTCTCTCGAGCGCCATGAGACTTCTGTTATCGTCTCTGATATTTCCAGGACAGCATCTAGCCATTTTTATAAGCTACGAAAAAACTCGAGGATCGCCATCAGAGACAAGGAGTGAAATCCTTGCCACTTTCCCGTTGCGGCAACGCACCCGCCAGCAAACTCTGACTTGACGCGCTCGAGTTAGACTGACCGCGATGTGGATTTCTTTTGATCTCGATGGCACGATTCTGGATTGGCCCACCGGCCGCGTGGTCTTCAAGCGATTACGCGACGAGTTCGGTAATGAGGCGCTGAACGACGCGATTCGCACCGAGTACCGCGAGCGCTTCAGCGGCAGCAACCCGGTCAGCGCCTTCGACTGGGACGAATTGCATGATGCGGTCACGGCCAAGCTCAGTCTCGAGGCGTTGCCGAGGGTCCTAGACCTGGCGGAGAGCGGCGATTGGACGCTCGAGGGGCTGGTTTACCCCGACACGAAACCGGCGCTGAGGCGGCTCGAGGAGCTGGGCTTCAAGATTCTGGTCGGCACGAACGGCTACGCCAAATATCAGAAGGTTGCGCTGCAAAAGCTCGGCGTGGATGTCAAGCACATTCTCGCGCCGGACACAGTCGGGTACTGCAAACCGCAAGCCGAGTTTTTAACAGACTTTCACCGCTTAGAACCCGGTGCGCAGATTCACATTCACGTCGGTGACCTCTTGGCACAGGACATCATGGCGGCCAACCGCGCGGGCATCACCGGCGTGTGGATTTGGCGCGATATGCCAGAGCTGATGCGCGAAATTCCGGTGGCAGCCCGCCCACGACACCCGGCGATCTTGGAGCAGGTCGAGGCGCAGTTTCAACTCGAGTTGGAGCGCGACGGGCGGTTCGGCGCGGTCTACGAACACACGCCGCGCCCGGATATCGTAGTCGCTGACCTGATGGAACTGGTGGGGGTGCTGGAGCCAGTGTCGGAACCCGTTCCTCTGTAAGCGGTCCAACCCGGACTCAATTCGGAAATCTCGAATGTTTTGCTTCTAACTGATCCATGAGTTGCCACAGCCGAAGCTCGAAATGAGGCTGCTCCAAAAGAAATGAGGGGCGCTCGAGACACCGGCCGCTCACTGCCCGGCGCATTTCCTGATCGCAGACGAAATCCTCTAGCCTCGAACCGTCCGAGACCAAGAACGGGGTCACCCCAACCAGGTTTTTCAGGAAGACCCAGGCGAGCGCTGACTGCCGACGAATCTCAACGCCCTGAGCAAAGCGCTGCTCAAAACTACCATCCAGAAGTTGTTGCTTGAAACGCGCTCGGCGTGCGAGCGCGTCTGCCTCGCGTTCTTTATCTTTCACAGTCCTGCGAGGCTGGGGAAGGCGTCACTGATTGTGCGCGTATCCTCTGAGCGTCTGAACCTTCCAGACTTCGATCGGGCAGTATACGCGGTTTAAGCGGGTTGCAACTCGTGGATCACGAGTTCAGCCGGACAGAAGGTTCGCACCGGCAATCCCGTCGTTCCCAATCCCCTCGAGATAAAGCCTTTTGCGGGCGCTTCGACGAAACCCATCTGGAATCGCTCGCCGTACCGGGAAATGCTGTACACCCCGCCCCACGGCGATCTGACCTGCCCGCCGTGGGTGTGACCGCACAGGGTCAAGCCGATTCGGGTTGAGAATTTGGGCAGCACGTCCGGGTTGTGACAGAGCATCAGGATCGCCTGATCGTCTTTTGCCCCCCGTGTCGCTTTGGCGGAATTGACGACTCCAAACCAGTAATCGTCCACGCCCGCCAAATAGAAATCATCGCGGAGCGAAACGCCTCGGTTGACCAAATACTTCACTCCGACCGACTCGAGCGCTTCGATTAACCTCTCCTTGCGCCAGCCGTTCTTGGGAGAACCGTAATCGTGGTTGCCCAGCACGGCGTAAACCCCGAGCGGAGCCTCGAGCCGCGCCACCTCCCTTGCCAGAGCTTGGAGCCGCTTTGGGTGGGTCGCGCCGTCCACGATGTCCCCGGTGATGACGATCAGATCCGGGCGCTGTTTCAGGGCGGCATCCACCCAGCCACGGACGCTCGCTTCACGGTGCCAGCGTCCGAAATGCAAATCCGTCAGGTGCGCCACGCGGAGCGGCGCTTGCAGCCGCTCAAAGGGGACGCGGTGCGTGTTGACCGCGAAGCTGTGCCCGGACGCCCAGGCATACGTCGGTCCGCTCAGCCCAACGCCAAGGGCCGTCCAGCCGAGGGTTTTCAAGAAGCGCCGCCGATTCATCGCTTCAGTCTACGAGGCTGAACGTGAGCCTCGCCTCATGGTTGAATGATCCCATGAACCAACCGCTCTGGGACGATCACCCCTGGTCTCCCCTGCCGCAACTCGAGGGGAACCGCGAGGCTGAGCTGTGCGTGATCGGGCTGGGCGGGAGTGGACTCAGCGCGACGCTCGAGGGGCTGCGTTTGGGTCGGCGCGTGATCGGCTTGGACGCGGGGATGGTCGCGGGCGGCGCGGCGGGCAGGAACGGCGGCTTCGTACTGGCGGGCGTGGCCAAGTTTTATCACGAAACCGTGGCGCAACTCGGGCGCGACCGAGCGAAAGAGCTGTACGCCCTGACCCTTCAGGAGATTGACCGCATGAGCGCGGAAACGCCGGAGGCGATTCGTCGCGTCGGGAGCCTGCGGGTCGCGTCGGACGCGGCTGAATTGGAGGATTGCCGGGCACACCTAGAGGCGCTTCTTCGGGACGGGTTCGCCGCCTCCAGGTACGACGGTCTCGAGGGGAGGGGGCTGCTGATTCCGACCGACGGCGCAATGAATCCGCTGCGTCGCTGCCGTAGTCTGGCGCTCAGGGCGCTCGAGGCTGGGGCTGAGCTGTTTGAAAACTCCAAGGTCCTGAATATCTCGAGCGGTTTGGTCAGCACCGAACACGGCTCGGTGCGGGCGGAACAGATTGTCGTCTGCGTGGACGGCAAGTTAGAGGCGATCTTCCCAGAACTCGCCCCTCGAGTTCGCACGGCGCGATTGCAAATGCTGGGAACCGCGCCCACATCAGAGGTCAACCTGCCGCGACCCGTGTACGCCCGCTGGGGCTACGAGTACTGGCAGCAGCTCCCCGACGGGCGCGTCACGCTGGGCGGCTTTCGTGATACCGAGGAGGAGCGGGAGTGGACGCACGACGGTACAGCGACGGATTCGCTGCAAGCCAGGCTCGAGGTGTTCTTGCGGGACGGCATCGGCGTCAAAGCCGCGCCAGTCACGCACCGCTGGGCGGCGAGCGTGTCGTACTCAGGCGATGGAATGCCGGTGCTAGCGGAGGTGAAACCCGGCGTCTGGGCAACCGGCGCGTACAGCGGCACGGGCAACGTTGTCGGGGCGCTCTGCGGACGGGCGGCGGTGCAGTTAGCACTAACGGGAGCCTCGAGCATTCACGAATCACTGTTCGGCTCCTACTGAGTTCGGCGTCGTCAGATTCATGTTTGAAGACAATAGAGTGCGTCTATGACGAAGATGTGGCTGAGCCGAAGCGTGCCGTTATCAATACGCCGGGATGTCAACCGCAGTACGCCAAACGGCGGTGGGCAGGCTAGGTTTCCAGGGCGCAGACTCGAGGTATGGGACAGCTTTTGAACGTCATTGATCTGGAAGCGACCTGCTGGGAGGGTAAGCCGCCCGCCGGTCAGACCCACGAAATCATCGAGATTGGCGTGTGCGTCTTGAACACCGCAACGCTGGAACGCAGTCAGAAACGTAGCCTGGTCGTCAAACCCAGACATTCCAGCGTCAGCGAGTTCTGCACTGAACTCACGGGCTGGACGCCCGAAGCGGTCAGCGCCGGGATGGATTTCGCGGAGGCTTGCCAAATTTTGGAGCAGGAGTACGAATCCCACACCAGAACCTGGCTCTCCTGGGGCGAGTATGACCGCAAGCAGCTCGAGCGGGAGAGTGCGGCGAAGGGCGTTAGGAATCCCTTGGGAAAAGATCACATCAACGCCAAGGCGATTTTTGGAAGCGCCCGCAATCACGGCAAAAAACTGGGCATGGCGGAGGCGCTGGCTTTTCTGGGCTGGGAACTCGAGGGGCGGCATCACAACGGCGCAGACGATGCCTGGAACATTGCGGGGATTGTGGCTGATTTGCTGCGCGAACACCAACTCGAGCTGACCTGAGCCGCGCACCGGGCTGGCAGCTTCAACCTGCCAGCCCGTAACTGATTGAACCGACAATCAAACAAATCAATGCAACGAGGTCAGCCGTGAAGACTTTGCTGAGAGAAAAGTTGTATCCCCCAACCGACCGAGCTAGCCAGAGAAATGACAGCACACTGGCGAAGCCCATCAGGAAGGCTGGGATTTGCAAGGCGCTTTGGAACGCGGCAACGACGAAGAAAACGCCGAGCAGTCCAAATAACACCGCACGGTGTCGCATTAAAATGTTCAGATTCGGCTCCAGAATGTTGATGCCGTACAACCTCTCGAGCTGACGCGCACCTAAGACCCCGATCAGTGGCAGAAGGTGGATGATGCCGACCAAAACGAGTGAGGCAGCAATTAAGTAATGTAGCATGTCATCCTCGAATAAAAACGGTGGAGTTTGGATTTAAGCACTGCGACCGTATCACCACTGAAACTACTGAGTTCGGTAACTTCAGGGTAATCATGCGTCGCAGTACAAAGCTTCTGCGACGCATACGTGAGTTAACCGAATCATGCCGTTATCAGTAGTATCAACCTGGCTTCTGGGATATTGGTGCAGGCCCGAGAGAGAGCGTGTCCAACCCACTCCAGCCGCCCTCGACGGCAACCACCCTGTCACAGCCGTTATACTCCAAGCTGTAGCCTCATTTCCTGATCTCAGAGGAACACACCATGCGCGTCTTCCTGACCGGCGGTACTGGATTTATCGGCAAACCGCTGGTTGGACCGCGTTGGAGCGGCGGCGGCGCGGCTGGGACGTGAACGTGCTAGTGCGACAACCTGACAGCCTCGAGGCGCGAGCCTGCGCGATCTCGGGGCAGGCGTGTCGCCCGGAGACCTCACCGAGCGTGAACTGAGGATTCGCTTTCGTGACCCGCGCCAGGCCTGGCAGGACACGCTCGAGGGTGAACGGCAGCGGGCGAACTCTGGCAGGATCTCACCTGAACAACCGGGTTATCTTCGCTATCAGCTCGAGATCGCCGTTCGGCGTTGACCCCGCAAATTAACCGGGGCGTAGAATCCTCGGCGTGTCCCTCAATCAACGCGACCTGCGCTTCCAGGTCTTCGAGGTCTTAAACGCTGCCTCTTTACTGGCTCGAGACCGCTTCAAAGAGCATTCCCGAGAGACCTTCGACGGTATTTTGGAGATGGCGCTCGAGTTCGCCAAGCGCGAGCTGGAACCGCATTACCGCCTGAGCGATACCGTGGAACCGCAGATCGTGGACGGGAAAGCCGTGGTGCTGCCCGAGGTTGCAGCGGCGCTGGCGGGGATGCGCGAGGCGGGTTTCTTCGCGGCGGCCGCCGACGAGGAGTTCGGCGGGTTGCAACTCCCGAATTTGGTTTGGAACGCCTGCCAGGCGGCGTTCATGGCGACCAATCCCGGAACCTCGAGTTACGCGTTTTTGACGGTTGGGGCCGCGAATCTGATCGCCAGCTTCGGGACTTCGGCTCAGAAGGAGACCTACTTGCGCCCGATGCTCGAGGGGCGCTGGTTCGGGACGATGTGCCTGTCCGAGCCGCACGCGGGCAGCAGCTTGACGGATATTCTCACACGAGCCACGCCCAGAGACGACGGCAAGTTCCTGCTGTCCGGCAGTAAGATGTGGATTTCCGGCGGCGATCACGAAATCTCTGAGAACATCGTTCACATGGTGCTGGCGAAACTGCCGGGTGCGCCTGCCGGGGTCAAGGGCATCAGCCTGTTCATCGCGCCAAAGAAACGCGTCGAGGGACCAGGTCTCCAGGGGAACGATGTCGCGCTGGCGGGCTTGAACCACAAGCTCGGCGCTCGAGGTACGACGAACGCGCTGCTAAATTTCGGTGAGCGCGGCGATTGCGTCGCGGAACTCGTCGGCGAGCCGCACAAGGGTTTGACCTACATGTTCCAGATGATGAACGAGGCGCGAATTGAGGTCGGGCTGGGCGGCGCGGCCCTCGGGTGCGCGGGGTACAACTATAGCCTCGAGTACGCCAGGGAGCGGCGTCAGGGTCGCCCGCCCACCAACAAAGACCCGAGTGCGCCGATGGTTCCGATTATCCAGCACAGCGACGTGAAACGCATGTTGCTGTCGCAGAAATCACTCTCCGAGGGCGCGATGGCGCTCTGTCTGTACGCCTCAAAACTGGTTGACGATCACGCGACGCACCCGGAGGCCCAGGCTAGAGCGGACGCGGGAACCCTGCTGGATTTGCTGACCCCGGTCGTCAAGGCGTGGAGCACGCATTACGCGCTCGAAGCAAACTATGATGCGATTCAGATTCTCGGCGGCTACGGTTACACCCGCGAGTACCCGGTCGAGCAGATCTACCGCGACAATCGCATCAATCCGATTCACGAGGGCACGAACGGGATTCAAAGTCTGGATTTGCTGGGACGCAAGATCGGCGCGAACGGCGGGGCTGGACTGAAACTTCTGTTGACCACGATCCAAACGGACATCGGCACGGCTCGAGCGACTGGGCTGGACGACCTGTGCGACCCGCTCGAGAACGCGCTAGAGGTGGTCGGCGCGACCACGACCAAACTGTTGGGCGCAGACCCGGACACGATGCTCAGCAACTCCTGGCATTACCTCGAGCTGCTGGGTCACACGGTGGTCGCGTGGTTGTGGCTCAATCAGGCTCGAGTCGCAACGACGGCACTGGCGGAGAATCCTGGGGAGAACGAGGGATTTTATCGGGGCAAGGTCAACGCGGCGCAGTATTTCACGCGCTTTGAACTGCCGAAGATCGCCGTCTGGGGAACGCTGTTGAGCAACCTCGACACGACCGTGCTGGATACCCAGGAAGACTGGTTTTGAGACCCGAGACTATGGAAACGCCCGAAACCGATGACCGCCTCGAACAATTCCTGGTGTGGATGGACGGTTTCCGTGGCAGCCTGGTGATCGCGGCGTTCTCTACACTCGTGCAACTCTGGCGCGGCTCGAGGGAGGTCAACCAACCCGTTACGCTGGCGCTGTGCTACTTGCTCAGCCTGATTGGGGCGGAAATCGGACGGCGGTTGGAAACACGATTTCTAGCAAGTAAAGCGCTGAACGTCCGAGGCTTCGAGGTACTGCGTCTGTTCATCCCGCTCGTGGTGCTGTCGTTGCTGCTGCGGCAAGCGCTGCAAAGCGCCCACTCGAGCGGCGAGGTGCTGGAAGCCAGTTTTGGCTTGATGCGCGGCTTACTGGTTCGTGGGGCATTGGTCTACTCGAAGCGTTGGGGGAACGAGCAAGAGTCGTAAACGCGAATTCACACCCGCTCGAGGTTCAATCTGTCTCGAGCCAAGCGCGGGCGGAATCTTCGCCCTCAAAGAACCGAATCGCCCGATGCTGGCGGTGTTCGTACCTCAGCTCCTCGAACCGCTCGCCGTACTTGGCGGGTTCAACCACGACGAGCGCCAACCGCAAACCGTAATTGGTGATCTTCTGAAACAGCTCGCCCGCTAGACCGCTACGAAGATCAAAGAAGGCTGGGGTCACGTCGCGTTCGGTCAGGATCAAACCCACCGCGCCGAAGGCGGCTCCAATCACCTCTGGAATATCCGTCATAGAACCGATAAACAGATTCGATGCTGAAGCGCTGACGATTTGCGGAGGGTCCGACATGGCTCCCCAATTGTATTGCCAAAAAACTCGAGTCTCAACATTAGCAGCTTTCACCCCGTCCGGCACGCGAAGCTGGCTCATCAATTATGAACGCGCAGGAACCCTTACGGGGATGACCCCGTACACTCAACCTGAATGATCGCCTGCCCGTACTGCGCCTCGAGCCTGACGAAACCCAGTCAGACCTGCCCCGTTTGCGGCGCGAGGTTGACAAGTCCAGCGCTCGAGATCGGTGCGCTGTTAGCGGGTCAATACCGGATCGAAGAGGTATTAGGCCAAGGCGGTTTCGGCATCACCTACCTGGCACTCGACGAAACTTTGGACCATCGCGTGGCGATCAAGGAACTCTTTCCTGAAGGCAGCGCACGCGAAGGTGCGAACGTCGTACCACTCGCGAATCGCAATTTTGCAGAAACGAAACAAAAATTCCTCGAGGAAGCGCTCGTGGTGCAGCGTTTCAATCACCGTAATATCGTGCGGGTGTATGGAACATTGGAGGAGAACCACACCGCGTACATCGTCATGGAGGCCCTGACCGGTTCCACGCTGACATCCGATGTCACCAGCAACGGCGCATTCCCAGAGGCAAGTGTGCTCGAGATGGCGCGGCAACTCTGTGCGGCACTGGTTGTGGTTCACGAGGCTGGTTTGTTGCACCGCGACATCAAACCCGACAACGTGTTCCTCACGAGCGACGCTCGAGTCGTGCTGATTGACTTCGGGAGTGCCAGGAGCTTCGCGGTGGGGCAGGTCAAGCGGTTGACGCGATTGTTGACGCCAGGGTACGCCGCGCCGGAGCAGTACGCGTCTCAGGCGGCGTTCGGGGCGTACACGGATGTCTACGGCTTAGCTGCGACCTTGTTCTACGCGCTCGAGGGTCGAATGCCGCCGATGGCGACGGAGTTGATGCTGGGTGAGACAGGCTCGAGTTTGAGAAGGCTGGAACCCTACGAGCAGGACTCGAGGCGGGCTTGAAGATCAAGATTGGGGAGCGACCACAGACGATGCAGGCTTTTCTGAACGCGCTCGAGCAACCCCTTCCGACCGCTCCGCTCGAGGTTCTAGCCGAAGCAGCGAATGCTCGCTCGAGCGTTCCGATTCCAGCAATTTACGTCCAAGGTTGGCGTTTCGAGTCAGATCGATTTCAGCGTGCCTTACGAGAGTTTTATTTTCAGGACATTCAGGGAATCACGGTCAAGCAAACCCGGACCTCGCCTAACATCGGTAACCATTTAACCGTTTTCATATTGTTGGGCGGCGGGTGTTGCCTTTTCGGGTTCATTATTAGAAGTCCCTTCTTGATATTTCCTGGCATTCTGATGATGAGCCTCGGTGGAGCGCAGTCAAAAATAGCTTCCCAGAATCCACCCCCCGCTCGGTGGGGCGTCTGGATTGAAACGCAGAACGGTGAGGCGTTCCTCGATAACTTTGACCTGAAACAGGATGCCTTGAGGCTCGGACAGGAAATTCGCAATCGCTCGAGCGCCCGCTTGGATGTGGTGAACTAAACTCATCGCATGGACATGCCGAAAACGCTCGAAGTCACCTACGAGGATTACACCTCTCTATCTGGAACGTCTTATCTCACCCTCGAGGAGACGATGAATTTGTTTGATCGTCTGATCTGGAAGCGGGGCACGTTTATGTACTGCCCAATCAATTTCGCTGGGGTCTTTCAGGTGTTCTTTCACGACCCGAGTCGGTTGATTTTGGAGATCACCAATGACAGTGATGACATGATTTTCCATCAGAAATACGCGTCCGAAGGTGAATGCAAGGCATTGATTGAGGTTTTCTTCACCACCGGAAAGCTTGATCTGGCGAATGGTTTTTTCAAAATCCGAATAAACAACGAGACATGAGACAACGTGATGCGTCAGAAATAACAACGAAGTCGCGCTAGAGAGTCGAAAGTATTTCCTTGACCACCGTCACACCCAGTTAACCGCCAGCGACTCGAGGCGGGAGTCAAACAGGTTCTCCTGCGCCTGCGACCGGAAGACCTGGGCGAAGACCTCGGGGGAAAACGCGTGCTCCAAACGCTTGACGAAGGTACGTTCAAACAGAGCGATGTAATGCCCGACATCGTAATCGGTCGCGTCTTCCAGAGGATTCCCGCTGTCGGGATCGCTGCTGAGCGCGACCAATCCGCCACTTGCGGCGCGATACCAGCGGATGCGTTCGCCGGGCAGCCACGGCTTCCCGGTTTGCAACGCGGCCTCGTAAGCTGCCTCGCGCAGCTTTTCTCTGGACTCCAAATACTTAGCGTGCGGCTTTTTCAGTTTGGAGATCACGACGACATCCCTGGCTTTGAAGGCTCGAGCGCGTAACCCGTGCAGCGTCTCCAAATAGCAGTCGCGCACCCGTAAGAGGTCATTTTCCAGGATGGCGCGAATCGCACTCTCTAGGAATCGCGCTCCGAACGGCTCGAAGCGGACACTTCGGAAGGCGACGCCGCGCAGGGTCAGCTTTCCCGCTGAGTCCAACAGAGCGTAATTCTTCAAGTCGTGCGAGAGCATCGCGGCGTACATCGCATCGAACTCGAGGTTGATCCCGTCGGGCAGGGTCTCGCTGATGGCTTGCACCAAGCCTCGAGCCGCCGATTCGTTCACGCCATCGGAGAGGCTGAAGAACACGCCGTCGGTGTCGGCCTCCAGGAGCGTCACCCCTCGCGCCCGCAAGCCCTGAATCACCGTCCCGAGAATCTGCCGTCCGAGTTCGGTGATCCGGTCGGCGGCGGGACGGTCGGCGAACAGCGCCATGTCGCCCGCCGCCAGATAGCCGTAAGCGCTGTTGATGATGAGCTTCAGCGCCGCCTGCATCGCGTCGGCGTGCGCGAAGTCGGGATGATCTTTGGAGAGCGATTTCGCCAGCTTTTTGTGCTCCAAACGCGTCTTGGTCATGACCTCCACGAGTTCTAAGAGAACCTGTAACTCGTCGCACTGCGGTCCGATGCGAAAGGCGCGCATGACGCTCGGGTAGAGAGAGGCGATATCGGCTTTGACCGCGTTCCGCGCCACCCCCCTGGCGAAGAGTTGCACCGCGCCGCCTTCGTGCGGGTGCGGCAGGTGCGTGTGCTGGCTGCGCGGCAACCCGCGACGCGCTCGGTGGTACGCCCGGACCAGCATCGGTTCCAGAATCCCGGTGGCCGTCCCGGCGCTCGAGACGCGTTCAAATTTGCGCGGTGCGAGCTTGGTGAGCGCAAAGGTCGCGGGCAGTAAGCGTTGCGAGAGCTGATCCACCTCGCGCACGTCCTCCAAGGCGTAGGCGCGCACCCGATCAGGGTCGCGGCGGTAGGTCTCGGCGATCTCGGAGCCTTTCAGATACACGCGGTCGGGCGCGGCGAAACCGAAGTGCCGGGCGACGGCTTTCAAGCCGTGGCTGGGGAGTTCTCGGGTCACGAAGTCATGTCGCCACACGGCGTCCAGTGTGTCTATCAGCTCGCGTCCGGGGGCGCAGAAGCGGTCCGCCCGCCCCTCTCGGCGCAAGCTGTGGCGCTCGCGTCCCAGCTCCAAGCGCACGCCCAAGGCTTGCGCTCTGGCTTCCAGGAACGGCAGGTCGAAGCCCATCAGGTTGTGGTTCTCGATGACATCCGGGTCTCTGGTTTTGACAATGCTCACCAGCTCGCGCAGCATCGTTCGCTCGTCACCCTCCAAGACGGTTTCAAAGCCCGTGGAGTCGCGCACGGAGATCATGAAAATCTGACCCTCGCTGGCTCTGAAGGCGGTCGTCTCGAGATCGAATTGCAGCCGCAGCAAATCCCGATACTCAAGGTTGCGGAAATAGGTTCTCCCGCTGCTCATCAGGTACTGCTCGGTCAAGCCGACGCTGTAATACTCTGGCAGGTCGTTCAGGCTCTGCGCCGTGTGCCCCGCCCGGCGGGCCCCCTCGAGCAGGGCGTCTTTCAAGGTGCGCCAATCGCTCGCGGTCACGAGATACTGGTAGAACCCGTTCCCCTCGAGCTTTTCTGCCTCGAGTCCCTGTCCTAGATGGTCCTTGTGCTGGGCGTAGACCCAGGGGCGGAAGCGGTCGCGCTCCAAGGTCAAGACGCCGTTGATCCGCCGCCAGACGCAGACACTCCCGCCCGAGTCGGCGTGAATCCCGACGATGGCGGGGGTCTCGTCCCAGCCGTAGAGCCATTCATGCTTAGCGGATTGGCTCGAGATCATTCTGTTAGCAACATAGCATACATTGTGACTTTGGTCGGTTTAAGGCGAAAAGATTGGTCGAGCCAATCCCAATCTTCAGCAACCGCTTTTCGCCTCGAGCAGCACGCAATGATCGTAGAGATGAGGCTCGCTTGGCCTACACCAACGCCACCACAATCTCGAGGCGAAACGACCCCCTCCTCAACGCCTCTGGATCAGACACACCTCGAAAAAACGAGAACGACCTCTCCGTGTCACCCTGTCCCCCGACTCGCTTTCGTGCCAGAATGAGGCGGAAAAATCCAAAACGGCATAGAGATGTCGAGGAAAGAAGGAACGATGGAAGCCAAGACGTACCAGACCACGCTCGGTGGTCGTGAACTGACGATAGAAGTTGGCAAGATGGCCAAGTTGGTTTCGGGCAGCGCCCTGATCCGCTACGGCGACACGATGCTGCTGGCGACCGCCCAGGCATCGGATCGCCCGACGACGCTGGATTTCCTGCCGCTGACCGTGGAGTTCGAGGAGCGCCAGTACGCGGTCGGCAAGATTCCCGGCAGCTTCCAGCGCCGCGAGAGCCGCCCCGGTGAGAAAGCGATCCTGAGCGCCCGCATCACCGACCGCCAGATTCGCCCGCTGTTCCCGAAAGGCTACCGCCTGGAGACGCAAGTCATCCTGACCGTCATCAGCGCCGACCAGATCAACACCCCGGACATCCTGGGACCGATCGGCGCGAGCGTCGCGCTCGGGATCAGCGACATCCCCTGGGAGGGTCCGTGCGCCACGGTTCGGGTCGGCTTCGTGGACGGGCAGTACGTGCTGAACCCAAGCTTGCAGCAGCTCGAGACGAGCACGCTTGAATTGATTGTGGCGGGTACGAAGGACGCCGTGCTGATGGTCGAAGCTGGGGCGCAGGAACAGTCTGAAGAGACGATGGTCGGCGCGATTGAGTTCGCGCACAAAGAGATGCAGCCCCTGCTGGAACTGATGGAGCAGATCAACGCCGATCAGGGCAAGCCCAAGTTCACCTGGCAGCCCGCCGTGGACGAGGAAAAAGAAGCCCAAAAAGCCGCCGACCTCGAGACGATGAAGCGCCTAACGGCGGAGCGTGACCTGAAAACCGCGATTCTGACTCCCGGCAAGAAGGACAAAAGCTCCGCCATCAAGGGTCTGCGTGACGGCATCATCGCGGAACTCGCGCCGAAGCCCGTGACCGAGGACAACGACGAACTCGAGACGCACGCCGGACGAGTCACCGCATTAAAGAACGCCTTCGATAGGGCGCAGCAGTTTGAACTCCGCCGCATGGTCGTGGAGGACAATATCCGCGCCGACGGTCGCAACCCGCAGACGGTGCGACCGATCAACATTGAGCTGGGCTTGCTCCCGAGGGCGCACGGCAGTGCCTTGTTTACTCGAGGCGAGACGCAGGTGTTGGGGACGGCAACATTGGGAACCGGGCGCGACGAGCAGATCATTGATGATCTGGGCTTGGAAGACGGGCAGAAGTTCTTGCTGCATTACAACTTCCCGCCCTACAGCACCGGTGAGGTCAAGCGCCTCGGTGGACAATCGCGCCGCGAGATCGGTCACGGCGTGCTGGCGCGGCGTGCGCTGGCGGCGGTGCTGCCGACTTACGACGCCTTCCCGTACGTGATTCGGGTCGTCGGCGATGTCTTGGAATCCAATGGCTCGAGCAGCATGGCCACGACTTGCGCCGGTTCGTTGGCGCTTTTAGATGCGGGTGTGCCGCTGAAGGCTCCGGTCGCGGGCGTGGCCATGGGGCTGGTCAAGGAAGCCGACAAATACGCGATCCTGACCGACATTCTGGGCATGGAGGACGCGCTGGGCGACATGGACTTCAAGGTCTGCGGAACCCGTGGCGGCATCACCGCGCTCCAGATGGACATCAAGATCAAGGGCATCACCCCGCAACTGATGCGTGAGGCCTTGGAGCAGGCACGTCAGGCTCGGGTGCATATTCTGGACAAGATGGACGCTGCGATTGCCGCGCCGCGCCCAGAGATGAGCGCCTTCGCGCCGCGCATCCTGACCACCAAGATTCCACCGGACAAGATCGGCGGGATCATCGGGCCAGGCGGCAAGAACATCCGTGAACTCGAGGCATTGGGCGCGGAGATCACGATCGAGCAAGACGGAACGGTGCGAATTTACAGCGCGGATAGTGCCGCCGCTCAGGAAGTGCTGAAACGCATCGAGGGCGGTGCGGAATCCGCCAAGGTCGGTGCGGAATACGACGGCACGGTCGTCAAGATCATGGAGTTCGGGGCGTTCATCAACATCATCCCCGGCACAGACGGCATGTTACACATCAGCCAAATCTCTGAGCAGCGCATCAACCGCGTTGAGGACGCCCTAAACGTCGGCGACAAGCTGCGCGTCAAAGTCGCTAGCATCAACCCGCAGGGCAAGATTGACCTGATCCGCCCAGAGCTGGAGGGCAAGATCGCCCCCAGAGCGCCAAAGCCGCCGCGTGAGGGTGGCGACCGTGGTGGGCGCGGTGGGTTCAACCGTAACCGCTAGGTGACACAGTCTAGAAAAATGGAACTCGGGTGCCCGAGTTCCATTTTTTATTCTGGGCTAGCTCAGCTTCGATTCAGACAGCCTCAGGATATAACTCAGTTTAGCTTTTTACGGTTTGGCTGAAATCCAATTCCGTTGTGGGAGTCTCTGCCCACTGCTCGAGGAGACCGTATGAAGGCATGGGTTGTCGTACCACTGATTTGCGTTGCCGCCGCATTAGGATTGGCGCAGGGTTTGCCGCCCGGTGACGGACCCGTCACCGTGACCGGAACCGCTCTGGAACCGACGCCAGTACCGTTCAAGGATTCGTTGTTGAAACGCCTCAAAGTCCCCACCGGTTTCAGCGTCAAGGTCTGGGCGCGGGACTTGAAAAACGCTCGCTGGATGCAAGTTATGCCGAACGGAGACGTTTACCTCTCACGGCGAGAACAAGGCGATATCCTCTTGCTGCGTGACCGTAACCGCGACGGCCTGGCGGACGGACGAACCACCGTGGCGCAGAACATTAAACTGGCGCATGGTCTGGCCGTCCGTGACGGCAAGCTATACATCGTCGCAGATCACTTTGTGTACACCGCCCAGATCAGACCTGATGGCACGCTGGACAAACCTCGAGCCATCATCAGTGACTTACCGGATTCTGGACAGCACACGGCGCGCACGATTGGTTTTGGACCGGACGGCATGATGTATGTCTCTGTAGGGAGCACTTGTAACAACTGCCAGGATGCCAACCCAGAAAATGCCACGCTGGTACGAGCCATGCCTGACGGCTCAGGACGGAACATCTACGCCAGAGGATTACGTCACTTGATTGGCTTCGACTGGAATCCGACCACGAGGCAACTGTGGGGATTCGATCATGGCTCGGACTGGCGAGGGGACGATCAACCCCCGGAAGAATTCAACCGAGTGACCCAAAACGGGCATTACGGCTGGCCCTATTGCTACGCCAACCGACAAGTAGACCGGTTGGCGTACTTTGATCCGCCGAACACCACGAAGGCGGCTTTTTGTCCCACCACAGTCGGTTCAAGCCTGACGTACACCGCGCACTCTGCACCGATAGGCTTCACCTTTTACCGCGCCAAAGGCGATACAAAAATCTCTTTCCCACTCGAGTATCGCAATGACGCTTTCGCCGCGATGCGTGGCTCCTGGAACCGTTCGCAACCCAGCGGGTACGAGGTGGTGCGGGTACATTTCGATAACAAAGGTCAACCGACCGGCATTGAACCGTTCGTGACCGGCTGGTTGATTCCAGCCGGTGAAGTCAGCGGCGTCACCTCGAGCGGTGGTGTCACAGCGACTGCCACGAATACCGCCTCATCTTCAGCCTCCTCGAGCAGTGCGCCGTCTGATGTCGCACCGTCTGATGTCAATGTCGGTGCGACCGCTTCGACACCCAATGAGCGCGAGGAGGCCCAACGCCCAGCGCAGTTCGGGCGGGTCGCGGGTGTGGCGGTCTGGACAGACGGGTCGTTGCTGATTGCCGAGGATCAGAACGGCATTATTTATCGCGTCGTGTACACCGGAAAGCGATGAGCGCTCGAGTCAAACCAGAACGGAGACCATTGTGAAAAAAACTTTCACCCCTCGAGCGCCAACTTCGCGCCCAACGCCGAGTCCCCAATTTCAACTGACCAAACAAGCCAAAGCCATTACCTGGTTGTTCGCAGGAGTCAGTCTGGCTGGACTATTTGCCTACAGTTCGGCTGCGTTGCAACTCCCAGAGGCGAAGGGCGTGTTCCGCGACTCGAGTGGTGCCAATCTGGGCACGGTCGCGGTCACAACGACCGGCTCAGGGGTGCGTGTTAGCCTAGAGGTGCGTGGTTTGACACCTGGTTTGCACGGGGTACACGTTCACAGCGTTGGCAATTGCGCCGTTGGACCCGATCCGGCCACCGGCGAGGTAATTCCCTTCGGTGCGAGCGGGGGTCACTTCGATCCGTTCGTCACGCGTAACCACGGCGCACCGACCGATGATCCAAAGGCCAGACACGCTGGGGTCTTGCCAAATCTCTCGGTGGGCGCGGATGGGATCGGACGCATGTCGTTTGACACCTCGAAGCTGACCGTGACCGGTGGCATGACCAGCGTAGCCGACCGCGCTATCATCATCCACGCCGATCAGGACGACTACGAAACTGATCCGTCAGGCAATTCTGGGGGCAGGGTCGCCTGCGCAGAGTTGCGGTTGTCTGGCTCGAGCGTGGTGACACGCTACAAACTTCCCAGCCCAGACGCCTTCCCAGAGGGGATCGCGCTGGATGCGGCTCGCGGCGTACTGCTGACCGGTGCCTCGAACGGCGGGGATATCTGGCAGATCAGCCTGGCAACGGGCAAGGCCATCCCGTTCGCCCTGGGCGGTTCGCCGGGTCGTACCGTGGCCCTCGGAATGCACCTTGACTCCCAGCGTCGCCTGTTCGTGGCCGCTGGGGCAACGGGGCGCGTAGCAATCTTGAGCGCGGATACCGGTGCGGTCCTGAAAATCCTCGAGGCTCCTCCCCTGCCCAAAGGTCCGCAACCATTCATCAACGACTTGACGATCGCTGGCGGCGCAGTATACGTGACTGACTCGTTTCGCCCGATCCTATATCGCACGCGTCTGATCGGGAAGAGCCTCGGCAACCTAGAACCGTGGCTGCGACTCGATGGCACTGCGGTGCGTTACCGGGACGGCACCAACCTGAATGGCATTGTCTCGAGTGCGGACGGCCGATACTTGTTGAGCGTTCAGAGCAACACCGGCAAGCTGTACCGCGTGACCGTCTCGAGCCGCGAAGTCCGCGAGGTGAACCTGGGTCAGGCACGACTGATCGGCGGTGACGGTCTGGCGTTGAATGGAAATACCCTGTACGTCGTGCGCAACGCCGAAGGTCGGATCGAGCGCGTGGATCTTGCAGGAGATTTCGCGTCCGGCCGGGTCACCGGGACTCGGGCCGATGTCTCGTTTCGGTTCCCGACCACGGCGGCGCTGTATCAGAATCGCCTTTGGATAGTGAACGGCCAACTGGACAAGCAACGCGATCCACCCCCCGTGTTGCCCTTTACCGTAGTGGCCGTTCCACCGCCTGAAGCACGCTGAAACCCAATGATTGGAAGGCTCGAGGTTTTAAAACCTCGAGCCTGTGATGCTTGTGCGGGCGGCAAGGCAAGAGCTTCAGGGCACTGGTTTCAGAAGCGCCGCGATATCGCGCTTCATCTCCTTCAAACAATCCAGCTTCACGTACATCATGTGTCCCGCCTCGTAGTACTTGGACTCGAGGTTGGTTCGCAGGCTCTCTGGAATCCCTAGATGGTTGAAGACGTAATCGCTGGCGCTGTACGGCGTGGCCAGGTCGTAATAGCCGTTCAGCACCAGCACCCGCAGGCTGGGGTTGGTGGTCATGGCTTTACGCAAGGTTTCTGAGACGTTGACGTAGCGGTTCTCGAATTCCTTGTAACTCCACGGACGCGTCTTGCGGGTCAGGATCTCGTACGGCAAGTCGGATTCAAATTCCAGCTCGGCCCGCACGTAATGGTTCAACGCCGCCGAGTACGGCCCGGTGATCGCGGCCAGGCTCGGGTCGTACTCGAAGGTCTCCCCGGCGCTGTCGCGGTCGTGACCCGTGAACCTCGAGTCGAGGCGTCCGACGGTCAGTGACTTGTCGCGCAGCAGCTCCTTGGTGAAGCGCATGATCTCCAGTCGCAGATCGCTGCGTTCCACGTAATCCTGGGAGACACCCGTTAACCAGCCGACCTTCGCGGCAATGGATGACCGTTGCGTCGCGGATAGGCTCGAGCCTGCGAACAGGGCGGCTGCGTACTCGGTTCTGGCGAAGTCCTCGGATTGCTTTAGTGCGCCCCGTAAATCCTTTTGCAGACCTTTCTCCAAGCGGCCGTGATAGTGGGCGGTCGCGGTGAAGGCGGGCAGGTACAACACGTGTGGCAGGTCGTTGCCGGTCTCGAACAGGATGGTGCTGAAATCCAGCACGGTGCTGACCAGAACGATGCCGTTCAGGTACAGGCCGTGGCGGTCTTGCAAGTACCCCGCTAGCCCGGAGGCGCGCGTCGTGCCGTAACTCTCGCCGGACAGGTACTTTGGGGATAGCCAGCGTTTCTCGCGGGAGACGAACAGACGGATGAAGTCTCCGACGCTCTCCAAGTCTCGGGTGAAGCCGTGAAAGTCTTTCGGCTTGACGCCCTCGACAGCCCTGGAATACCCGGTCGAGACGGGATCAATAAAGACCAGATCGGTCACGTCCAACAGGGAGTGCTCGTTATCGGTCAAGCTGTACGGTGGCGGCAGTGGCGCGCCCGCGTCACCCATCACGACGCGGCGCGGACCGTAGGCTCCCAGGTGCAACCAGACGCTCGAGGAGCCGGGACCGCCGTTGAAGCAGAAGGTGATCGGGCGCTTGGCGGTGTCAGAGACGCCATCGCGGGTGTACGCGACGAAGAAAACGCTCGCCTGGGGTTTCTCGCCCTCCGACGCACCGTCCTTCTCGGATTCGCTTTTCAAGACCACCGTGCCGGTCTTGACGGTGTACGCGACCCGTTTACCGCCGATGGTGGCGGTGTGCTTGGTGGTTTTGATGTTGTCGGTGGGTGATGTTTTCGCCGCTTCGGGTTTGGCGGCATCCGGCTTTTCATCAGGCATACCAGAAGTCTACTCGAGCGGGCCCGAAGGGAGTCTGGCCGTGTGTCTGAGCTGTCAAATCTGAGCTGTCAAATGACCTCGAGATCGGCAGCGCGGGTGAGACAATTGAAGTGCGGCTCGAGCTGTTTCGGCGCGAGTCCTACAGCCGCAAGAGAACACCGTTCTGGGAGAAAATTCGTCACCATGCCACCCGTTAGCCAGACCCCTGACCCAACGCGCCCGGCACCGAAGTGGCAATCCAGTGGCTACCCGCTGGCGTTGGCACTCGTGGCGCTGCTGAGCCTGGTGACCTATCTGGTGCTGCAAGGTTCGATCTCGAGCAACGCTGACACGGCCAGGCTGGTCAATGTCGCGGGTCGGCAACGCATGTTGTCGCAACGCATCGCCCTAGAAGCCCTGCTGCTGGCAAGCGATGCCTCGCCAGGGTTGAGGCAAAAGCTCCTGGAATCCATCAGCCAGTTCGAGACGGCGCACCGGGCGTTGCTGGTTGGAAGCCCCGCGCTGGGTTTACCGGGAACGCCGTCGCCCGCCGTGCAAGCCTTGTACTTCTCAGCGCCGCTGTCCGTGAATGACAGGGTTCAATCCTTCATCGCCCACGCTCGGAGGCTCGCCAACCGTCCATCCGATCAGACTGCCCTGGTGGCCGTGCGCGGCGCGGCCCTCGGCGCGTTGTTGACCGGGCTGGAGGCCGTGGTGCGACAGTACGAACTCGAGGGGGAGGCTCGAGTGGCGCGCCTGCAAGGCTATGACAGCTTGGCGCTCGGCGTGATGCTGTTGGTGCTGATCTTGGAGGCACTGCTGATCTTCCGCCCGCTCGAGCGCCGGGCGAACACCGTCGCACGGACCTTGTTGGGGAGAGAGGCGCAAGCCCAAGCGTTGCTGGAACTCTCAGAGCGCCGCACCCGCGAACGCGACCTGCTGGAACAGGTGCAGTCCGAACTGGCCCGTGAACTGGAGCCTGCCGCCGCCTGCCGCATGGTGGTGTCAGCCGTGGCCGAAACCTTCGGCTACCCGCTCGTCAGCCTGTACCTGCGGCGCGGCGAGACGATGGAATTGCAACATCAGGTCGGCTACGATCGCCCGCTCGAGCGACTCGAGTTGAACCGAGGCGTTCTGGGGCGCGTCGTGCAGTCTGGGAAACCTGTCCTGATCGAGGACGTGAAGCGCGATCAGGACTTTATCGCCGCCTCGGGAAAAATCGTTTCAGAGGTCTGCGTACCGCTCCGCTTGGACGGGGCGGTGGTGGGAGCGTTCAACCTCGAGACGACCGGCGAACAGCGGTTGACGGGCGACGATTTGCGATTGATGCTGGCGCTGGCCGCCCACGTCGAAGCGGCCCTCTCACGGTCACGGCTCTACAGCGAAGCCAGGGACCGCGAAAATCAGGCGCGGGCCCTGCTAGCAATTTCCCGCTTGGCGCAGCAGGGCAGCGATCCGCGCACCGTCGCCCGGCAGGTCGCGGCCCTCGTGGCGGAACCGGTCGGCGTGCAGTGGATCGGCCTGACCAAGGTCGAGGCGGACCTGGCAGTCACCGAAACGCTCTGGCGCTCCGCAGCCTCGAGCGCGGAGTTCGAGGCGGTCACCCAGACCGGACTACCGCGAGGCATGGGGACCATCTGGCGGGTGCTCGAGCGCGGTCAGGTGGTCTTCGCTGACGATTACAGTCGCTCGCCGGATGCCAGCAAGACGCTTTTGGGGCTAGGCGTGCGGGCGGCGGTCTGGATTCCGATCGGGGGTCCGGGGGCCAGAATGGCACTGACGGCCGTGCGTTTCGGTAGTGCCGACCCGTGGAGCGCCCGTGACCGCGAACTGTTCGAGGCGGCCGCCCGCAGCGTCAGCATCACCTACGAGCGCCGCGAACACCTGCACCAGTTAGAATCTGCCGCCTTCGGGGACGTGCTGACCGGACTGGGCAACCGACGCGCCTTTGAAACGGATCTGGAGAGCGAACTCTCGGCGGCCCGTCGTCACGGTCACGCGATCAGTGTCATGAGTCTGGATTTGGACGGTTTGAAAACGGTCAACGATACGTACGGCCACGAGCGTGGCGACGAGTTGCTGCGCAGCTTCGCGCGCTTGCTGCGAAAACGCCTGCGAACCGAGGACAAGCTGTACCGATTGGGTGGTGACGAGTACGCCGCGATTCTCGGTTTCGCCAATCCGGCTGGCTTCGGGGCGATCAAGAAACGGGTCGCCCAGGCGGTGCAAGACCTCAGGCTCGAGGGATTTATCGAAGCCGATGTCAGCGCTGGATTGGCCTCGTTCCCAACAGAGTCCGCCAATCCAGACGATCTGCTGCGCCTCTCCGATACGCGCATGTACGAGGTCAAGCTTCAGCATCGCACGGCTCGAGCCTCGTGAAAGGGAACGACTGGCACTCCAGCCAGCCGCCAACCAAATCCCCGCTCAAACCTGGCGTGAAGTATGGAAAGACTGACTCGAGGATTTTTTCTAGCACACGGACCTGAGAGGTGGCGGTTGTAAGACAGGGCTTTTGAGACCCGAAACCGATGTGATACAATCGCTCAGGCGCTAGAAAGCGCTCAAAGGACCACCTGCCCCCCAGCGCCCCCTCGAACCCTCGAGTGCCGGGCGAGTTTTTTGGGTTGAGTGGGCGGACCTTCAAGAGGTTGAGATGCAAGAATTCAGGAATATCGCCATTATCGCACACGTTGACCACGGCAAGACCACGCTCGTGGATGGAATGCTGAAGCAGACCCACACCTTCCGCGAGGGCGCGGCCACGGTGGACCGGGTGATGGACTCGAACGCCTTGGAGCGCGAGCGTGGCATCACGATTCTGGCCAAGAACACGGCTGTGGAGTACCACGGGATCAAGATCAACATCATGGATACGCCCGGTCACGCCGATTTCGGCGGTGAGGTGGAACGCGTGCTCGGCATGGTGGACGGTTGCCTACTGCTCGTGGACGCCTCCGAGGGCCCGATGCCGCAGACGCGCTTCGTGCTGAAGAAGGCCCTGGAACTGGGCTTGAAGCCGATCGTCGTCATCAACAAGATTGACCGCAAGGACCAGCGCATCCAGGAGGTCGTCAACCTGACGTTTGACCTGATGGCGGACCTCGGCGCAACCGACGAACAACTGGATTTTCCGATCATCTACGCCATCGCCCGCGAGGGGAAAGCCTACAGCGACCTCGAGAAGCCGCGTGAAGACCTGGAAGAATTGTTCGATCTGATTGTCAAGCACGTGCCACCGCCCGCGATTGACATCGAAGCGCCGTTTCAGATGCTGGTGACCAATCTGGATTACAGCGATTACCTCGGGCGAATCGCCCTGGGTCGGATCACCAGGGGTAAAGTCAAGCGCAACGAGTACGTGACCCTGATGCACAAGGACGGCAGCCGCAGTAAAGCCAAAGTCTCGCAGGTTTTCACCCACATGGGCTTGGCGCGAATTGACGTGGAAGAGGTCTACGCCGGTGACATCGTGGCGATCGCGGGTTTGGAGGATGTCGGCGTCGGTGAGACTGTAGCTGACCTGGCCGATCCTGAAGCCTTGCCAGTGCTGACCGTGGATGAACCGACGGTTTCGATGACCTTCGGCCCGAACACCAGCCCGTTCGCCGGTAAGGAAGGCAAGTATGTGACTACGCGTCACATCCGCGACCGCCTACTACGCGAGGCGATGACCAATGTCGCCCTGCGTGTCGAGGAGGACAGCACCGACGAGTACAAGGTTTCGGGCCGCGGTGAGTTGCACCTGTCCATCCTGATCGAAACGATGCGCCGCGAAGGGTACGAGATGCAGGTCAGCACACCGAAGGTCATCACCCGCGAAATCGAGGGCGTGACCAACGAACCGTACGAGCATCTGGTGATTGACGTGCCGGAGACCAAGATGGGCGGCGTCATGGAAACGCTCGGGTCGCGGCGCGGCGAGATGATCAACATGGATAACCAGAGCGGTCGTGTGCGCTTGGAATACAAGATTCCGGCGCGTTCACTGTTCGGGTTCCGCACCCAGTTCCTCAGCATGACCCAGGGCGAGGGCATCATGAACCACGTCTTCGACGGCTACGCGCCTCAAGCCGGTGAGATCAAGACCCGTCAGAACGGGTCGCTGGTGGCGATGGAGGCGGGTCCGACCTTCCCCTACGCGATCTGGAAGCTCGAGGATCGTGGCGAGTTCTTCATTGAGGCGGGCGTTGAGGTCTACATCGGCATGATCGTCGGCGCGAACAACAGCGCCAAGGATCTGAACGTCAACGTTTGCAAATCTAAGAAGCTGACCAACATGCGGACCAGCGGCGCAGATGATGCGGTCTCGCTGACCCCGGTCAAACCGATGAGCCTCGAGGAGGCGTTGGAGTACATTTCCGATGATGAACTGGTGGAGGTCACACCAAAAAGCATTCGTCTCAGAAAGCGTGTCCTCGAGCCGAACATGCGTAAGTAAGAAAACGTTACAACGATCACACTCGAGGGGCGGCCGAATTCGGCCGCCCCTCGAGTTTCGTTTATATGCGTACAAGACGGTCTCGAGCTGTCAGCCTCACGACATTCCTCGAATCGCTTTCTGAGACTATTGTGATAATAGTACCAAGCTCTTGGCGGTTCAATGTTCAGGTTCAGCTCAATTGAACTGTGTCAAATGCGGTCAACCGGGAGAAACCTGGTTTAGATCACCAATCGCACAGACATCACCCGTGCAAAGGAGCGACCATGAAAGCAAAAATCGTTTTGATCGCTGCCCTGACCGCCCTCGGAATTGGCAGCGCAGCATTCGCCGATGGTTTCAGCGCCACGCTGGAAACCCCGATAGGTTTTGGCAACCCAATGACGTTCAGCGTCGGCGGCTCACTCAACTACTCGTACGAAGTCATCCCCAACCTGTTCGCTGGCGCAAGCATCGGTGGAAGCTACAACTTCAATGGTGGTGGCGGTTCGTTCGGCGCTCGAGTCGGCACGGTCTACGTGCTGCAACTCTTGGACGCTGACAATACCTTCGTCAACGGCTATGTCGGTGCGGGCGTCAACTTGCGGTTCGTCCCACAGCCGATCAGCGTCGCGGTGGACGCTAACGGTGGTCTGTTCGCCCGTTACGGCATCTCGCAGGGCGTGCGGCTCTACGGTGGGGTAGACGGCGAGGTCGGCTATAACTTTGTTTCCGGAGCCTTCGTCCCAGCCGTGTCCGGGTACGGCGGCGTCCGCTTCGAGACCATTCCGAATCTCGCGCTGTACCTACAAGGCGGCGTCGGGTACAACAGCATCAAGGCCGCCAACGCCAGCGGCTCGAGCCTGACCAGCTTGCCGGTCGCGGTCAATAGCGTCGTCTACGACGTGCGCGGCGGCTTGTACTACGCTTTCGCGCCGCAGTTTCAGCTTGGGGTTTACGCCTCGTACAACGGTGGTTTCACGGTTGGCCTGACCGCGAAATTCCTCGAGAAGCCCGGCACGCTCGGCATCTCTGGCAATTACCTGCCCTAGTATCATCGTTTTGCAGAGAGGGCGCAGTTTCGGCTGCGCCCTTTTTCATGCCTCGAGCCACGACAACCGAGTCAGGATAAAACACGCTTTGGGCGTGATCAAAATGCTCGACCTGTTCTTCCACAAGCCACTCGACGCTAGCATGAACCTAAGGCTCCTGTGGGACTCGAGCGCAAACTCGAGTTGTGGCTGGAGAGAACCGGAAGTGGGCATACCTTGGCGCGTGTTAGAACTGTCTGAAACATCGCAAGACTTCAAGAGAGGCGATCCCATGCCGAAAAGCGCCACCGTCCTCATCATTCGCCACGGCGAGAAACCCGACTCCGGTCCTGGGCTATCGGTCGCCGGACAGGCCCGGGCGCAGGCCTTCAGCGCGTATTTTCAGAACTACCTGACGCAGCAGGGGCCGGTCAAGTTCGATTACCTGTTCGCCGCGGCTGACACGGCCGAGAGTCACCGCTCGAGGCTGACCCTCGAACCGCTGGCAAACGCGTTGGGTCTGACTATAGATAGCGAGGCGCGCGATCACCAGGAAATTGTGGAAGACTTACAACAAGACATTGAATACAATGGCAGCACGGTGCTGGTCTGCTGGCATCACGGGGACATCCTGGACTTCACCAGGGCCCTCGGCGTCAACCCAGAAGCGCTCCCGCTCGAGGCGAACTGGCCCTCACTCTGGCCCGCCGAGGTGTTCGGCTGGGTGCTCGAGCTTGCGTTCGACGAATCGGGCCGGGTCGTGCCGTCACAAACGAGGTGCCTGAACCAACGCCTGATGTACGGCGATCACGGCAAGAATCCTCCGGTGATCGGTTAGCAATCTTTGGCTCAGGATATACGCTGTGCCTGACACGACCGGACTCGAGGGGTACTCGTCTGAAAAGCCTCGAGTTTGCGCGCATCCTCAGAGATCAACTACCGATAACTTCTGCCCCCAGGGTGCTGGCCCGCTCGATCAGGCGCGGCTCGAAGCGCACGCGACGCGCCTGACCCGTAAAACCCGAAAGTCGTTCGATCAGCAACTCCGCCCCGGCCGCGCCCATCGCCTCAACCGGCTGATGAATCGTGGACAGTCCGCGCGCCTCCGCCCAGGGGTGATCGTCGAAGCCGATCAGCCGCACGTCATGCCCAATCTGCAAACCCAGATTGTTCGCCTCCTCGAGTACCCCGAGGGCGAGCAAATCGGCCGCCGCAAAGATGTTGACGGGCGGTTTGGCGTTCAACAGCAATTCCCTGGCGGCGACCCTGGCGCTCTCTAAGGTAAAGCCGACCGTGCGCGTCCCATCAGGGTGAATCGGGCGTCCCAAGGTTTCCAGGGTGGTGAAGAAGCCGCGCATTCGGTCGTTGAAAACCGGGTGCTTGAAGACCTCATCCAGGTCCTGATGCACGCTGATCGCCAGCATCTGGCCTTCGTACCGGGAGAGCGCCCGAGCGGCCAGCTCACCGCCGAGCTGATTGTCCAAGAACACGCTGTCGTAATGCGGGTTGTACCCGTCCACGATCACCACGGGTTGACGCGTCGGCAGGCGGCCATCCGGGTACAGGTCCCCGAGGTTATGGCTGGCCATGATGATCCCGTCCGACTGAAACGCCAGGGTGCTGCTTTTCAGGTAGCGCTCTAAGCGCTCGCGTCCCAACAGCGGAAACAGCGCACTGTCGTAGCGATGCGCCTCCAATGTGGCCTCGAGACCGGACAGCAGGCGCACGTAAAACTCGGTCCCGACAAGTTGCAGGATGATGCTGACGGTGTAACTCCTACCGCCCGCGACGCGCCGGGCGTGCGGGTTTGGGATGAAGCCGAGCTGCTGCATAGATTGCAAGACCCGTTCACGGGTCTCCGGGCGCACGGACTTGTGGTTGTTCAGCACCCGTGAGACCGTGCCAACGCCGACCCCGGCGCGTTGCGCGACCTCCTGAATCGTCAGCTTGGGCGGGTGGGCGGGCTTCGTGGTCTCTGGCACGTGACGGGTCTCCAGCCGAGGGCGCGAGGGGGAAATCGAAATTCTGGCTGCCGGTAATATATCGGATTTTCGGTCAGGCAACCGTTTAGACTGTGGTGGGCGCACAGTGCTTAAACAGTGCTTGAACAGAACCTGGCTTGAACCATGCCCACCTCGAGCGGTGCCTAATCTGAGCAGTGCCTGACTCGAGCGATACGTATCTCGAGAGCTGCCGGATTCCAAGGCTGACAGACTCCAGGCAGAGCCTCTCGAGCGGTCAAATCTGGCTCAAACCAAGCCCAACTGTTGGGCGCGCTTCGCGGCCGTGACCCGATCTGCCACCTCGAGCTTGCGGTACAGATTTTCCAGGTGATCTTTGACCGTGTCCGGCGATAACCCGAGCGATCTGGCAATCTCCTTGTTGCTCTGCCCAACTGACATTAAACGCAGCACCTCGAGTTCGCGTGGGCTGAGCTTTGGCAGGTCCACAACCGGGAAGTGACGGTAGCTGTGATCCGCCAGCATCTTCCCGAGCAGCACCGAAAGCCGTTCGGCTTCGGTTTCCTTGCTGACGAACCCGGCCGCCCCGGCATCCCTGGCGGCTTGCACCAGCGCGGGTTCGCTAAAGGTGGTCAACATAATGATTCGCGTGTTCGGCAGGGCGTTCATCATCAACCGGCAGGCCTCGAGACCGTCCATCTGCGGCATCTTCGCGTCCAGAAGCACCGCGTCGGGTTTCAATTCGGTCACCCGCCGCACACCCTCCAGGCCATCGCTGGCCTCAGCGATGACATCGAACCCGAGACTTTTCAGCGCGTACCCAAGCCCGATCCGAAACAACGGGTGATCGTCCACGATGATGATGCGCGGCTTCACGCCTGGATTCACCTGCGGATTCACGAGGCGCTCCGCAAATTCAGCCGCAGCCGCGTGCCAGTTTGCCCGGAGACCTGCTCCAAACTGCCGCCGTGCGCCTCGGCGATGCGGCGGGCAATGAACAGGCCCAGCCCGCCCGTTCCAGCCGTGAAGCGATGCCCGGCCAGTTCCACTTCCTGCGAGTTGAAGGGTCGGGTTAGCTCCTCCAACGTCGTGGGCAAACCGGGGCCATCGTCGCAGACTGTCAGCGAACCCTCACCGACACTGATCGTGACTTTAGAGGCGGCATACCGCACCGCATTCCCCGCCAGGTTCAACAGCGCCCGCTCGAGTTCACTGTTGGACGCGAGCGCCAGGCCCTGGCCGTCCACCGAAACCGTCAAACCGCGCGCCTTGGCGGTCAATTCCAAGCGTTCCGCGACCCGCCCCGCCAGCGGCCGCAGGTTCAATGGTTCCAGTGTCAGATTCACGTCCTCGCGCTCGAAGCGGTGCGCGTCCACCATCTGCTGGACCAGCCGCAGTAGGGCTTCAAACTCGGTGTGAACGCTCGAGATCAAACCAATCCGGTCCTCGCGGCTCAGGTTGTCGTCGCGCTCGATCGCTTCTAGCACGTGATTGGCGGCGATGATCGGGGTTTTCAGGTCGTGAACCAGCGTGGCCATGAACGCGCCGCGCTTCTGCTGTTCCTCTTGCAACGATTCCAGCAGCCGGGAAAAGGCGGCGCGCAGCGTGCGAACCTCCACGGGTTGCGAACGGTTCTCCTCCAAACGCACCCCGCCGAGCTGCTGCGGTTGCCGCGCCAGCGTGGAGAGTTCGTCGCGGAGCGCGTTGATCGGTTGCAGCAAGGCGTTTGCCACAAACCAGCCGAACCCGACCGAGAGCGCCACGAGCGCTAACACCCAGAGCAACAGCAGCGGATTCAGGTTCTGCTGACCGCGCAAGTAGTACAGGATTGCCAGATTGGGAAACAGCGCGATCGCCGCGTTGAAAATCACCAACGTCAGGCGCAAACTGATCGCCCTGCGCCACAACGGACGCTTCGCAACGGCAAGCTCGGCGCGAGTCACAAGCGCAGGATACTCGAGATTTCCGGCGTGCCATGTGGCAAACGCGCAGTCGTAGTGCGAGGACAGCAAAAATCTTAGAAGGCTTGAGACGGTCTTTCAAGGCATCACAGAGGCAAGTTGTGACAGGTCGCAGTCTCGAGCGGGAGCAAATCCTCGTGGTTCGAGAACGATAAAAAAGTCGTGACAGTCCACAGTTTTCGTACGGGCGAGGCACGCCTCGCCCGGCCGCAGCTCGAGATGCCCGTGACAGACCACCTAAATGTTATTGATCTTTGAGAACACATCAGGGCTATCGCGCACAACCCACCAGCCTTTGAGAACGTATTCAAAAACGCAGCACAGTCAGATTTCATTTGCTACACTTCGGGGTTGCAAGTCACAAGAGACAGTCCCTTTGAGATATGTGAATCACGGAGCTGAATGAGTCAATACTGGCGCAAAACCCTGAAACCCCTGCTGTCCGATGAGATCGGCACGATTTATCGCCAAGCGCCGACGAGGGTGGCGTTGGCGTTCCCGAATCGCTACAGCGTCGGCATGGCCAGTCTGGGTTATCAGGTGATCTACCGCATGTTCAACCAAGAGGAGGATTTCGCCTGCGAGCGAGCCTTCCTACCCGACGACGTGGACGCCTTCCGGCAGACCCGTGAGACGCTGCCGATGATGGAAAGCGGCGATCCGGTGGGCGGCGCGGACATTGTGGCGTTCAGCGTCTCGTTTGAATTGGACATCACCAACATCATTCGTTTCCTGGAACTGTCCGGCTTGAACCCCTGGCGTGAGGAGCGCGATGACGCCGATCCGGTCGTGATCGTCGGTGGACCGCTGACGAGTTCCAACCCGTACCCACTGGCCCCGTTCGCGGATGTGATCTGCATCGGTGACGGAGAGTTGATCGTGCCGATCATCGCCGAAGCTTGGCGCGAGGCGGGTTCCCGCGAAGAATTCTTTGAACTCCTCGAGGGGCGGCCCGGCATTTACCTGCCGGATCGCATGGTCCACGAACCCGTCTGGGCGACCGCACCTGTGGAGAAACTGCCTGCCTTCAGCCAGATCGTCACGCCGCACAGTGAGCTGAGCAACATGTTCCTGGTGGAAGCCCAACGCGGCTGCCCCCGTCCTTGCACCTTCTGTTTGGCACGCACGATGTACGGCCCGAATCGCAACAACGAAGCCGGGCGCTTGCTGGAATGCATCCCCGATTGGGTCACGAAGGTCGGACTCGTCGGCGCGGCGCTGTCGGATTTCAAGCACACCAAATACGTCGGGCGCACCCTGACCGAGCGCGGGGTGAAACTCGGCGTCTCGAGCATTCGGGCGGACACGGTGGACGCGGAGCTGGCGCAAATTTTGCGCGATGGCGGACTGAGAAGCTTCACGGTCGCTTCCGACGCGCCGAGTCAGCGTTTGCGCGACTGGATGAAGAAGGGCATTTCCGAAGCCGATTTGCTGAAAACCGCGCACATCACGAAGGACCTGGGCTTTAGCAGTCTGAAGGTCTATATGATGATCGGCTTGCCCCCAGAGAACGACGACGACATCACCGAGCTGATCTCGTTCTCCAGGGAACTCAGCAAAATCACCCGCATGGCCATGGGCATCTCGCCGTTCGTGCCGAAGCGTCACACGCCGCACCACAGCGACCCGTTCGCGGGCGTGGAGGTGATCGAAAAGCGCTTCAAGCGCATCCAGAAGGAATTACGCCGCGACTTGGAGCTGAGAAACGTCTCCGCCAAGTGGGCCTGGGTGGAAAGTGTGATCGCGCGAGGTGGACCGGAAATCGGCAAAGCCGCGTATCTGGTCAAGGGCAATGAGTCGTACAGCGCTTGGAAGAACGCGCTCGAGGAGATCGGTTGGAAGGACGAATTCGCGGGCAATCGGGTCACGCTCGAGATGACGCCAGGACAGGTCATTAAGCTCGAGCAACCCTCTTTGGCAGGCGTCGGAGATTGATGCAAAAGTTTGGAACTGTTGAAGAAGCTTTCAACATCACAGGCTGGGGCGGTGGTGTCTTATGTTTGTTTCCCGAATTTTACTGACGAGTGCAACAGGGTTTCGCGTTCAAGCGTTCATAAGACTGATATTCCTCGCAGAATCGCTCCTAGACCGATGGTTGCCATCATCGCCAAAGACCTCGACCCTGACTTAGTGGCTATAGGCGACGAGATTTGGCTCGAGGACGCAGCGTTTCAACGGCTCGAGCCATGAAAAGGGGAATGAAAAAAGGCGGCTCGCGCCGCCCTCCTCGGACTTAAAGCTGCCTTACTTGCCCGTGACGACCATGCCAGCGGGCATCTTTCGCATGGCTCGAGCGGAGAGCCACATGACTTTCTTCTCGCCGCCGACCACGACGGTTTTCTTTTGCAGGTTCGCGTACTTGCGAACCTTGGAGATTCCCGTGGTCTTTCGGCCGACGCCGCCGTCTTTCTTTGCCTTGCCGCGACGGGAAACGGTGTTGATGACGATGCTGTTCTTGCCGGTAATTGCGCAGGTCTTTGCCATGATGAATAACCTCACTTGAAACGTCTCCAGTATCGGGTGGCTGCGCCATGACCTCGAGACAAACAGTCGAGAGTGTAGCACAGCCTTTCGCGTCTGCAAAGTGCGTGACTCACGGCTCGAGTATTTTGGAGTCGGTGGGTGATGCAAGCAATCGCATGGGGACGTAGATTTCTGGCTTTACAAGAATGTGTTTTTCTCGTATACTGAGAGGGTTGCGTTCTCTCAGCCTGGGCTATCTTTGCTCGGGTTATTGCGAGTGGCAAGTCTAGGAGGAGTTCGGAAATGGAAGATACGGCTATCAAACCGGTCGCTGAGGCGACCCCTATGAATCACGGTACTGAAAACGGCGCTGAGCAGGCTGTTACAGAAGTTTCTGCTCAACCCGTGGCAGCGTCTCAGCCCGTGACAGAGTCTCACCAGGAGACGCCCGCGCAGGCTGAACCCAATCAGCCAGCCGTGCAAGAACTCGTCACGCAAGCTCAGGCAGACTCGAGCAATGCTTCTGCTCCAGCGGGCAGCGACGAGTACCCCGCCATGACGATGGAAGATGTGATTGCTTCGGAGGATACGCGTTCAGCGGAACTCAACCGTGGCGACATCGTTTCCGGAACCGTCGTGTTCGTCGGTGCGGAGGGCATCTCGGTGGATGTCGGCGCGAAAATTGAGGGAACGATTCCGCTGAATCAACTCAGCGACGAACCCGTCAGCGTCGAGGATGCCAAGGCGCAGTTCAACCCTGGCGACAAAATTGAAGCTTACGTGGTTCGCAGCGATATCGCCAACGGCGTCATCATCCTCTCCAAGAAGCGTGCGGAGCAGGACAAAGGCTGGCGCAAGCTGCAAACCGCTTTTGACAATAAAGAGGGCATCACGGTTGACATCGAGGAGCAGGTCAAGGGTGGTCTGGTTGCCAGCATCGAAGGCGTTCGCGCTTTCCTGCCCGCTAGCCAACTGGACGTGCGCCGCGTTAACGACCTGACGCCGTTCGTCGGTAATCCGCTCGAGGTGCGCCTGATCGAATTGAACCGCAAGCGCAACCGCGTCATCATTTCCCGGCGCGCGATCATCGAAGACGAGAAGAACAAAGCCAAAAACCAGACCTTGGAAAAGCTCGCTCCGAAAACCATCCTGGAAGGGCAAGTCGTGGAAATTACCGATTTCGGTGTCTTCGTGAACCTCGGTGGTGTGGACGGCTTGGTTCACCGCAGTGAGCTGACCTACGCTCGCTTCGGTCACCCGAAAGAGGTCGTGAAACTCGGCGAGACCGTGCGCGTTCAGGTCATGGACGTGGACGGCGACCGCGATCGCATCAATCTCTCCATGAAGGCGCTCAGCCCCGATCCGTGGCAGGAAGCGATGGAGAAGTACACGATCGGTCAGCGCGTCAAAGGCAAGGTCACGAACCTCACCAACTTCGGCGCGTTTGTGGAGTTGGAAAGCGGTCTCGAGGGTCTGATTCACGTGTCCGAGCTGAGCTGGACCAAGCGCGTGCGTCACCCAAACGAGGTTCTGAAGGAAGGCGACGAGGTAGAGGCTGTCGTCTTACGCTTGGATGCCAAGGAGCGGCGCATTTCGTTGGGCTTACGTCAGACGCAACCCGATCCGTGGAGCGCCCTGCCCGCCAAGTACCCACCGGGTACCCCGGTCAAGGGTAAGGTTACGGGTCTGACCGACTTCGGCGTCTTCATGGAGATCGAAGACGGTATCGAAGGCTTAATTCACATCAGTGAACTGGCCAATGAACGTGTCACCAACCCGGCCGAACTCTTCAAGCGCGGCGACGAGATCGAAGCGGTGGTTTTGAACATTGACCCCGTGGATCAACGCGCCAGTCTGTCACGAAAGCGCGCCCTCCCCGGCGGTCAGCCCGTGGTGATCGAGCAGGGCGGTCAAAATACTGGCGGCGGCAACAACAGCCGTCAGGGTGGCGGTCAACGCGGTCAGTACAACCCGAGCCGTGGCAGCGGTGGCAGGAAGCGCGACGACTTCAACTACGACTACGGCGCGGCGAACCTCGGCAATGCCGACGCGGGCGGCGGCAAGGTCACGACGAAGCTCGGTGACGTGTACGCCGACCTGTTCGCGCAGTTCGGACTTGGCGGCAAGAAGGAAGAGAAGAAGGAAGGCGAGTAAAGCTTTTTTGACTCGAGGAGGCGAGCCTTTGCTCGCCTCTTTTTTTGTGGCAACATTTTCATACGTTACGGCTCGAGTCAACCCCGGTCTCGAGAGGGATTTTTGCATTTCATAGGGGAACAAGCGGTGATTGCCACTTTTCTCAAGCCGCCTCCTCTACCTCGAGCATGATACTTTTAAGAGGGTTTTGAAGCAGCTTTGAAGACTCAATCGATTGAAGGTTCGGGGAGGAATCAACATGAAACAGTGGATCGTAGGATTGACACTCGTCTCGAGTCTCGGGCTGGTCGCTCTATTCGGTGTAGCAGCTCAATCGGGCACGCTAAAAATGGTGGATTGCGCCAAGCTCCCGGACAACGCCCGCTGCCAGCGTCCCGGAGCGCCTGGGAGCGTCGGTGACGGTCCAACCTTCAATCAGGGCACGGGGGGCGATGCAATCGTCGGCGGCTTTGTGCAGGGCAACCGGGCGATTCTGGCGGTCAAGGTCTCGAGCGGTGGCGCGATTATCGCGGTTGACTTAGGATCTGGAAATCGGGAGTTGGTCGCGGGGCGGTTGAGCCTGAACGAATCGCAGGGGAAGGCGTTGCGGTACGCGGCTGTTTCCGGCGCGAAGGAAGTCACCGAGGCGTACACGCTGGACGGCATCGGTGATGTGAAACCCTTGCCGAACGGAAATTTTTTGGCGGTCGTGCGACGCAGCATTTACCGTATGGAACTGGTGGAAGTTGACCCGAAAACCGGCGACCGCAAGCTGTACTGGGCGAACGAACTGGCGGAGGACACGCATCCGGGCGGATTGCGCGACAAGGAAAAGTTCAATCTGGCGAGTCGCTGCCAGGAGCGCGGCGCGAATAAACGCTCCGCTAATCCGACCGCGTATTCAGTGGCGGTGGATGCCGCTGGGAGCGCGATTCTGCAATTCAACAACAACCCGAACGGGATTGGCTTCGGGTACGTGCGAATTCGCAACGGACTGTGCGAGGACCTCAGCACCTACGACGTGGACCTGAACGACGAATTGGGGGGGGGCTACAAAACGCCTCGAGAGGAAGTCAACCACATGATCGTGGACGGCAGCACGCTTTACAGCGTTTCGTACTTCGCGGACACCGGAAACTTGCTGGGCGTCAATCTCGAGACGGGTGATCGCAAGATCGTATCGCACAAGGACCCGGCGGCTGGAAAGGGCAAGGGCAAGGGCGATGTCGGCGTTGGTACGCTCGGGGTGGCGCTGAACGCGGGCGGGTTCTGGACGACGAAGGAAACCGGCGATAGCTTCAAGCTAATCCGGGTTGATCCGAAGTCGGGTGATCGCACGCTCGTGCCTGCCACGGCGGGACCGCTCTTGAAGCTGCGCGGCGCAGGGACGCAGAAGGTTTTCGCACTGCCGGGGAGCGATTTGCTGCTAATCAGCATGGACGCGGTTTTAACGATCTTCGATCCGAAGACGGGCAACAGCAACATCGTTTCGATGTAGTCAAACGCGTTCCACAGCACGAATCTCGAGGTGGCAGATCACTCTGCCCCTTTCCTCTCTTGACAAACCGTCCATTCGGACTGTATCTTACCGTCTGACTGGACGGTAACTTATGCCCAAGAAAGCCCCACTCGAGACCAAGGAAAAACTGCTGCATGCCGCTACCCAATTGATCCTGCACCGGGGCGCGTCCCACCTGACACTGGACGGGGTGGCGCTCGAGGCGGGCGTCAGCAAGGGCGGACTGCTGCACCATTTTCCGACCAAGCAAGCCTTGCTAACTGGATTGATGGATCAGCTCGGGGAGGTCTTCAAACAGCGGCTCGAGGGGTTCATGGCGCTCGAGGAATTCGGTCAGTCGGGGAGTTTCGCCCGTGCCTACATTCGGGCCAGTTTTGAATACGCGGAGGACGAGTTGCAACTCACCAACGCGATCGCGGGCGTGGTTGGGGAATTCCCAGAATTGCTCGAGGAGCTGCAAACAGAGTTCGCCGATCTGGATCAGAGGATGCACTCCGATGGCGTTCCCGCCCCCAAAGCCACCGTGATTCGCCTGGCGTGCGATGGCTTGTGGTTTTCGGAACTTCTCGGCATGTCTAGCCTCAAGGAACCGCAGCGGTCGGCATTGCTCCAAGAACTCCTAGGGATGACACGATGAAAACCCTGAAGCCGTTCTTTCTGTTTACGGATATCGGATTCGTCGCGTACTGGGTCGTGACGGCGCTGCACCTGATTCCGCCTGAATTGCTATTCCAGAATTACGCCGACCCGGTGCTGACCGCTTGGAACCTGTCATTTCTGCCACTGGATTTAGCCATCAGCACCACAGGTTTTGCGGCGCTTCTAGCAAATCAGAAGCGGCTCGAGGTCTGGCGCGCACTGGCGCTCGTATCGCTCACCCTGACCTTCGCCTCTGGGTTGAACGCGATTGCCTTCTGGGCGATTCGCACCGACTTTGATCCCGTCTGGTGGGTCCCGAACCTGTACCTGATGATCTACCCACTGTTCTTCCTGCCACGCCTGCTCACCCCTCGCGTCACCGCTCAACCGACGCTGGAATCAGCTCGAGGAGCCGGACGATGACGGGTCAGTCGGCTCTAGCCACCACAGTTGACCCCTCGAGCCGCTGGCGGGCGCGCTTCTGGACGATCTGGGTCGGGCAGGCGTTCTCCCTGGTCGGCAGTGCGCTGACGCAATTCGTGTTGCTCTGGTGGATCACCAAAACCACCAATTCCACGAGTGCCCTCGCGATTGCGGGCGTCGCGGCGCTGCTGCCGCAAGCGCTGCTCGGACCGCTCGGTGGCACGCTGGCAGACCGGCTCAGCCGCCGCACGATTATGATTGTGTCCGACGGTATCACCGCCGCCTGCATGATCGTGCTGGTCTGGTTGTTCCAGAGCGGCAATGTCCAGCTCTGGCATATCTACGGATTGATGTTCATTCGCAGCTCCATGCAAGCCTTCCAGAGTCCGGCCGCCAGCGCCAGCACGGGTATGCTCGTCCCACCGGACTGGCTCCCACGGGTCGCCGGACTCAACCAGACCTTGCAGGGGATCATGGGCGTGGCCGCCGCGCCGCTCGGGGCGCTAGCGCTAGCGTTCCTACCGCTCCAAGGCGCGCTGATGATTGATGTCGTGACTGCCATCCTCGGCATCACGCCGCTGCTGTTCTACCGCGTGCCACAAATCAAACGCACCGACCTGCACACCTCGAGCGGCTGGCAGGATTTCAAGGCGGGCGTGACCTACGTCGCCTCGAGACGCGGGCTGTTGATGCTGTACGGTTTGCTGTTCTTGGTGGTGCTGACGATCATGCCGACCTTTTCGCTGACGCCATTGCTGGTCAAGAATCACTTTGGGGGCGGCGTCAACCAAGTCGCTACGATGGAGGGCATCGCCGGGGTCGGGATGATTCTAGGCGGATTACTGATCAGCCTCACGCCACTGTTCAAGAAACGCATCGTGACGGTGCTCGTTTCGTTCGCGGTCTCGTGCGGCACGGTGGCTTTGACTGCCCTGGCTCCTGGCAACCTGATCTGGCTGGCGACCTTCTGGTGGTTCCTGAGCGGTGTCAGTTTCTCCACTGGGAACGCCCCGATGATGGCAATCGTCCAGACGAGTGTTCCCAACGAGATGCAAGGTCGGGTGCTATCCCTGATGAATACGATCATGGGTCTGGCCGGACCGATCGGTTTAGCGATTGCTGCACCCTTGGGCGAGGGCATCGGGGTGCGCGGACTATTCATTCTGGGTGGTGCACTCTCGGCGGTCGTGTGTTTGTTCGGACTGTTTTCACCAGCGCTGATGCGGGTAGAGGAGGCTGAGGAAGCACTTGGCTGCTAGCTCGGCTCGAGGGGTGCTCGAGACAGGCAACGTTCTTGATAGGACGACTCGAGACCGGTTTAGGGTGAAAGTGGAGGTGGGCATCCGGAGACAGTCATCTGCGCCGGATTCCATACTCCAAGAGACCCACGTCCGCATTCAGATCACGCAACGGTCATAAATTCCAGCCCGCGACATACCGAAGTTGTTCCACCCCAACATGTTCACATGCGCCCAGCGCACCGCCGCTACCCGCGCCACATCACCCGCGAACCATCGCCTTGAGGGCAGATGTATCCACGCCAGCGACGTTTTTGAGGGACAGCGCCGAGTTCTGAGCAAGATTCTTCAACGCCGTTTTAGAGGTCAAATTGAGGCTGCGCGACATCGGCTAAACAGACAATCCCGCCAATCTCTGCTACCGTGTTGAGCAGTGAAGAAATTTATGTTTTTACACGTCGGATTCCAACCGCCGACCCCAGAAATTATGGCGGCTTGGGCGAGCTGGTTTCAATCCATCGCCGGTCATCAAGTAGATCAGGGCGGATTCGCCACCGCACGCCGACTGTCTCACGATGGACTGCGCGAGCTGCCGTGGAACCGTGAGTCTATCACCGGTTACAACATCCTCGAGGCAGAGGGCATCAGTGCGGCAGAAGAGCTTGGGCGGAGCTGCCCGTTCATTGACAGCCTACTGATTTATGAGCTGCGAAGCGATTGAACTGAAGTCACTACTGGTCAGCGCGTGGTGAGCTTCACAAAGAGCGAACCAAAACCCTGTCTGAGACATGGGACAGCCTTCAGCGGGGGCGACGCGAATCAATAGCCCCCGACGGGAAACGGTTTCAGCCTGCCGTTGGGCCTCGAGCCAGGTTCCAAGCATGAAGGTGGAGTGAGTTACGGCGTTCGCATCAATGCGCCAGTAGCGAGCTGCGAGAGGCGTAGACGTGTCACCCGTTCATCGCCTTCAGCGTACTTTCTCGGGCGCACGTTTACTGGAGATGTGGAGGATGTGGCGCTTTCTGCCGCTGCGGTGGCTACCCTTACTCGCTCGAGCCGTGCAAGCGCGTGACCTTATTATCGAGCACCGTTTCGATTGCCGTCATCACATCGTCGCTGAGCTGAGGCACAAGCTCGAGCGCGGTAAAGTTTTCAATCACCTGCTGGACCTTCGATGCGCCAGTGATGATGGTGCTGACGTGATCATTTTTCGCACACCACGCGAGCGCGAGCTTCGGGAGCGTCGTACCCAGTTCTCCGGCGATACCTGCCAGCCCTTTGACCTTCGCTATGTTCGCCTGGCCCTCGGGGCTTTCTAAGCGCTCCTTCAACCAGCCGTAACCGGGTAAGTTCATGCGGCTGTCGTCGGGGACGACATCGTTGTACTTACCGGTCAGTAAGCCGCTAGCGAGTGGGGACCAGATCGTCGTGCCTAAACCGAGCGTGTCTGGACGATACAAGCGTTCGTACTCGACTTCGACACGGTAGCGCGTGAACATGTTGTACTGCGGTTGTTCCATCGTTGGTGGAATCAAGCCGTACTGACGCGCCACCGCGTAGGCTTCCATGAGTTCCTGCGCTGACCATTCGCTCGTGCCCCAGTACAGCACATCGCCGCGCTGAATCAGTTCGGTCATCGCCCGCACGGTCTCTTCGACTGGCGTGGTGCGGTCTGGGCGATGGCAAAAGTACAAATCCAGGTACTCGCATTGCAACCGCTCAATCGCTTGATGGCAGGCCTCAACGATGTGTTTGCGTGACAAGCCGCGCTGGGTCGGCGCTGGTTTATCAACCGCACCGCCAAAAACTTTGCTCGAGACGATGTAACTGTCGCGTCGCCAACCGGCTTTCGTCAAGGCTTGCCCCATGATCGTCTCGGCCTGACCGCGCGCGTAAGCTTCAGCGTTGTCAAAAAAATTGCAGCCCTGATCGTAGGCCGCCGCCATCAACTCGAGCGCGGCACTGGCATCGAGCTGGGTTCCGAACGTCACCCAAGCTCCGAACGACAACCTGCTGACCTGTAAACCCGATGTACCCAAACGCCGATATTCCATGAAGTTGATTCCTTTCAAAACGGAAGGTTCGCTTCCAGTATAGGCGGTTCGACTGCTATTCCCGACGCTTACGCTGACGATTCGTTCTTCACTCCAGTTTGAAGCTTGTCTAACCGCTTTAGATCGCAGCCACTTCAACACGTAGGTCTTGGCGAGCAGCTAAGAGCTGCCCTTCCTCGCAAACACCCAGACTCGAGGGGCATCCGGCGTGAGCGGTTCGTCGTCCGGGTACTCGAGGGCGCGAACCTCAGTGAAGCCGACGCGCTCCAAACTGGCGCTGAGTTCATCGGCGTCGTAGCCGCGCTCCAGATGGACCTCTTCAAACGAAAAGCCACCGCCCCAGCATCGCGCCGTAACCTGCCCAAGTTGACGATCCGCCAAAAATTCGTGTTCCCAGACGAAGCGCACGCTGCCAGACGCGACGATCGCCTCGCCCTCGAAGCGCCCATCGTCCCACAGGTCGCGCACACCAATGCGCGTGTTGCAGTCGAACACGAACCAACCGCCCGGCTCGAGCTGCTGGTACACCCGTGCGAAGGTCTGCTCCAAATCGTGTGGGTCGGTCAGGTTGTTGAGGCTGTCGAAGACGCAGGTCACGAGGTGAAAGCGTTGCGGCAAGTTCAGTTCCACGAAGCTCTGCTGCACGAACCGTACCCCCGGCAATTTTTCCTTCGCCACTTTGAGCATGTCGTGTGATAGGTCCACGCCCCAGACCTCGTAGCCGCAGCCGACGTAGGGGACAGTGCTGTTGCCCGTGCCGCAGGCCATGTCTAGCACCTTGACTGCGGTAGGGTCTAAGGTCTCCCCCGCCCAGTTGGAGCCGAGTTGTTCGATTGTGAAGGCGCACCATTCGTCGTATTCCACGTCGCTGAAAATCGCGTCGTAGACGCGGGCGAGGCTCGAGAAGGGTTGGGCACGCCGCATGGTTCGGGTTATATCACAGAGGCTGTCGTTGGCGATCTCAGAGCATCCCTGGAGCAGCGGGTTAGCATGATGGCTTAGTGGTCAAACCATGAACTCGAGGTTCATTGAAATACATACTCGTTTATAGAATTCTTGATATAACTAGGCTCAAGTTTGGGAGAGGAGTCCACCATGCCACGTCCAAGAAAAGCCGCCAAGATCATCACCGAAGAAACCCCCACCGCAAAGCCTGAAACGATTCGCGTTCCCGTCTGCCCGGTGCGCGGCAGCGTGATTTACCCGAGCATCGTACAAAGTGTGGATGCCGGTCGCAGCATCAGTGTCAACGCCCTGCAAACCGCCGCCGACGGCGAGAAGCAAATCCTGATCGTCTCGCAACGCGACAAAGATATTGACGAACCCGGCGCGGGCGACCTGTACATCACCGGCACGCTCTGCACGATCTTGCGGATGCGCAAAAACCCGGACGGCACGGTCGGCACACTCGTGCAGGCGCAGTCCAGAGCCAGAGTGACGCGCTATCACTTCGGACCGCAGTACATTGAGGCCGAGCTGGAAATTCTGGAAGACATCAACGCCGACCCGTCCTCTATGCAGGCCATGAAGCGCGAGCTGGAAGCCCGCTTCAACGAAGTCGTGAAAAGCAAGACCCTCCAGCAAGACACAGTCCAGTTCATTCAGACCTTGGAGAACCCGGCGCAACTGGCGGACACAATTGCTTTCAACTTCGATTTCAAGTTGGAGGACCGCCAGGCGATCCTGGAGGAGCTGAACGTCCTCGAGCGCATGAAGCGCGTGCTGGTGCTGCTGGTCTCAGAGCTGGAGCTGGCCCAGACGCAGCAGCGCATCCAGTCGCAGGTCAAAGAAGAGATTGACCGCAACCAGCGCGAATACTTCCTGCGCGAGCAGATGAAGGCGATTCAAAAGGAGCTGCGCGGCGAGGAGGAGGGCGACGACGAGGTCGAAGCCTTCCGCGCCAAAATCGCGGCCTTGGAGCTGAATGAAGATTCACAGAAGGAAATTGACCGCGAACTGAACCGCCTAGCGCGGATGCACCCGGACAGCGCCGAAGCCAGCGTCATCCGCACCTACCTGACCTGGATCACCGAACTGCCGTTCAACACGCGCAGCGACGATCAACTGGACATCAACGCGGCCGCCAAAATGCTCGAGGATGACCACTACGGACTGGAGAAGGTCAAGGACCGCATCCTGGAATTTCTGGCGGTGCGGCAACTTCGGAAGGCGCGCGTAGAAAAGGGCGAACTCAGCCCATCCGAGGTCAACAAGGGTCCAATCTTGGTCTTCGTCGGACCTCCCGGCGTCGGTAAGACCAGCATCGCCAAGAGCATCGCGGCGTCGTTGGGTCGCAAGTACGTGCGAATCGCCCTCGGTGGTGCCAGGGACGAAGCGGACATTCGCGGGCATCGCCGGACCTACATTGGCGCACTCCCCGGACGAATCATTCAGGGCTTGAAGACGGCGGGCACGAAGAACCCGGTCTTCCTGCTGGACGAGGTGGACAAGCTCGGCAGCAGTTACCAGGGCGATCCCTCGAGCGCACTGTTGGAGGTGCTGGACCCGGCGCAGAACGGGAGCTTCACCGATCACTACCTGGGAATTCCGTTTGACCTGTCTGAGGTTATGTTTATTGCGACCGCCAATTACCCGGATCAGATTCCCGCGCCGCTGTTGGACCGGATGGAGTTCATCGAGTTCAGCAGTTACATCGAAGCCGAAAAATTGGAGATCGCCAAGCGCTACATCCTACCGCGCCAGACCACGGAGAACGGCCTGAAGGACAATCAGGCGCTCGTGACCGACGGCGCGTTGCAGAAGCTGATCCAGCATTACACCCGAGAAGCGGGCGTTCGCAATTTGGAGCGCGAGGTGGGAACGCTGCTCAGAAAAGCGGCTCGCAAGCTGGCGAGCGGCGATTTGAAGCGGGTGCGAATCGGTGAATCCGATCTGGAAAAGTACATCGGACCGCAACGTTACCAGGTCGAAACCGAGAACAAAGAGGATCTGGTCGGCGTGGCCACCGGCATGTTCTACACGCCGGTCGGCGGCGACATCCTGTTCGTGGAAACCAGCGTCCTGCCCGGCAAGGGCCTGATTCTGACCGGACAGCTCGGTGATGTGATGAAGGAATCGGCCAGGGCGGCGCTCAGTTACGCCAAGAAGAACGCGGACCGTTTTCATATCCCGCTGAACCGATTGGACGACTCCGAGATTCACGTTCACGTTCCGGCGGGTGCGGTTCCAAAAGAGGGCCCGAGCGCTGGGGTGACGATGACCACCAGCCTAATCAGCGCCCTGACCGGGGTTCCCGCCCGCCACGATGTCAGCATGACCGGCGAGATCACCCTGACCGGACGGGTGCTGCCGATCGGCGGCTTGAAGGAAAAGGTTCTAGGTGCGCGTCGCGCGGGCATCAAGCACGTCATCCTGCCGAAGCAGAACGAGGCGGACCTGCACGACATCCCGCTTCATCTGCGCCGCACGATGACCTTCCACCCCTGCGAGACGCTGGATCAAGTTTTGGAGATCGCCTTGGTCGGCGGCTTACAAGCCCTGGAGCGGCAAGCCATCCAGGACAAGCCCGCCGCCAAGAAAGCCGCTCGAGGGGCGCGCGGCAAAGCACCGCAACCTCGAGCCAGCGCCTAACGCCAGTGTTAGACCCAGACCCCCGCATCTCGCGGGGGTTTTGCATGGCGGCAAGTACCAACCTGATTGAATCTCGAGTATCTACCTCTGCAAGTATGGTCTCGAGGGCACACCGGTTAACACGAGTTCAAGGCGTACTGTCAGTGTCACGCCCATGCCTGCCATCGGGACTGCTCGAGCCAAAGTCGTGCGAGGCGTGTTTGAGGCTGGAAAACAAGGCTCGAGATTTGTATTCTATGGTTTCCAACACGCTTCAAGCGTTTCGCCCGACCTCCACACGGTACAATACCCGTGCCGTGAACGATTCCCCGCGCCCTCGAGTCTTGTTCGCCGAGGACAACCCCGATCACGCCTTTCTGGTGCAACGCGTGTTGGAACCGCTCTGCGAGCTGCATCACGCCTCGGACGGCGAGCAGGCGTTGGAAAAACTGCGCGCCTGGGAGGGCGATCTGCCGCGTATGGTGATGGTGGACGTGAACCTGCCGCGCCTGTCCGGGCTGGAAGTGCTAGAACGGATTCGCGCCGATTCGCGCTTCCGGGCTGTGCCGCTAATCGTGTTTAGCACGTCACGATTGACGCAGGAACTGGCGCGGGCGTACAAGAGCGGCGCGAACTCGTTCGTGGTGAAACCGCCTCGGTTTCAGGATTTCAGAGAAGTATTGCTGAAAGTCCTCGAGTATTGGACGCTGGTGAACGCGCCGCTCGAGGCTTGAAACTCGAGGCGTGAAGGTCAACGCTGTGGGTTCAACCAGCGGCAGGAATCGCCTCGCCCGGTTGGATCGCCACTTCCTCGAGCGTGGCCTCGGCGCTCAGGGCGTACATCGCCGCCTCTTCCAGGCTCATCCGCTCCCCCTCGAGTTCCAGTTTGACGCGTTGCGCCTCGTTGAAGGGGTGGTCGCGGCGATAATGGGCGATGTTGTCCAGGCTATTTTTCCCGAACTTGGAACCGATGCGGCGCATACCCTCCTCGGCGGCTGACGAGAGTCGCAGGGCGCGGTCGAAGTGACCCAGCGTGTGCTCGAGTCGGGCGAAATCGAGCACCAGGTGAGCTATGGCCCAGCGTCGCCCGAGGCGCAGGAAAATGTCCAGCGATTCCTGAAAGTAGGCCCTTGCCAGGCCGTAATCCTTGGCGTTCAATGCCAGAAACCCGAGCGAATGCAAACCGTTCGCCGTGCCTTGCGCGTCTCCGAGTTCACGCTTCATGCGCAGACTTTCTTCTTGCAGCACCTTGGCCAGTTCGGTATCACCAAGGCTCCCGACAATCATGCCCAGGTTGGCCAGCGCGTAGGCAATCCCCATCTTGTCACCGATCTCGCGCTTGATTTCCAAGCTTTTTTCAAAGCAGATCTTCGCCCGCTCAAAGTCGTCCGCGTTCCCGTAGGTGATGCCAATGTCGTTCCAGCAGATCCCCGTTTGATTGCGGTTCCCCAACTCCTCGTACATGGTCTTGGCACGTTCTAGATAGTCTCGCGCCGTTTCCAAATTACCGCCCTCACGGATCAGTAAACCGGTGAATTTCAGACTCGCGGCGATGGCGTTCTGATCCTCGAGTTCGTGGGCGATCGCTTCGTACTCGCGCAACGCTTCGTGCGAACGGTCATACTCGCTGAGTTCTTTGGAGAGGCTAACCACGGTCCAGAGTAGTTGCAGGCGCAACTTGTCGCGCGGCGCAACTTCGGGGCGTTCCAAAAAGCGTCCCGCCCATTGGACACCCTCACGGTGATAGCCACGGGTGTACCAGAAGTGTTCTAGTTGCCCGGCGATCCCCGCCCCGACGCGCACATCGTTGTGAAGCGTCCAATCCAGCGCATTCCGAACATTGTCGTGGTCCTGCTCCAAACGGCGGCTCAGCTCCACCTGGCGACCATCACCGAGATGTCTGTACCACTCATCAGCCACCTCGAGACAGACCCGGCCGAGCGCTTTCAGGGCCTTTTCGCGGTCAGTTACCGGCAGCTCGCGTTCGGCGTACTGGCGGATCATCTCGTGCAAGAAGAAGCGCGTCTCGCGGCGCGTCACCAGGGATTTGTTGACCAGCCGCAGCAACACCGGCAGGTTGGATTGGGCGACCTCCTGGGCCATCTCGCGGGTGAAGCCGCCCCGGAAGACGCTCATGCGGGCTAACGCCCCGCGTTCCGCGTCGCTCAGGAGTGCCCACGATGAGCGAAAGGCTGCCGCGAAACTGCGGTGGCGCGAGGGCATGTCCACGGCGTCCACTTCCAGGAAGTCCAGGCTGCGTTCCAACTCGTCGGCGATTTCTGGGAGCGTCATGACCCGCACCCAGCTTGCCGCGAGTTCCAGGCCCAATGGCATACCGGAAACCGCCCGATAAATGCGGCTGAACGCCTCCAAATCCTTTTGAAAGCGGAAATCTGGGCGCACGCGCTGCGCGGCACGCATGAACAGCAGCGCCGCGTCCTGCGTCTCGAGCGGGAAGAGCGTGTCGGGTGCGGGCATTCCCTGGAGTTCGATCACGTTTTCGGCGCGCAGCAGCAACGCCTCCCTGGAGGTCACGAGAACCCGCACGGTCGGCGCTCGCTCTAAGATGTCCGCCACTAGAGTAGACATGCCCGGCAGGTGCTCCAAGTTGTCCAGCACCAACAGCAGCTCGCGGCCACTCAGGTGATCCAGCATCGAAGTCCGGGCATCGTTGCCCTTGGCGGTTGCGAGCGTCTCGAGGACCGCGTCTGGAACCAAGTCCACGCTGGCAACTGGGGCAAGTCCGACAAACACCGATCCGTCACGGAACTGGCTCTGCCACTGCGCGGCCGTTTCCAGGGAGAGCCGCGTCTTGCCCGCGCCGCCGGGTCCGAGAATCGTCACCAGGCGGCAGGCCGGGTCGGACAGGCGATCGTGAATGCTTTGCAACTCCGTTTGCCGCCCGATGAAGGCGGTCGTCGGAACTGGTAGCTTGGCGGCGGAGCGCTTTGGCAGCCAAACCGGTGCTGAGCTGGTTGCGCCTTCGTCCAGACGCGCCAGCAATCCCAACAACTCCTGGTTCGGCTCCAAATCCAGGGTTTTCAGGGCGCGGCGGTGACGCTCGAAGGCACGCTTAGCGGTTTCTGGCTCGCCTTTCGTGGAGAGCCGCAGCAACTCGCGCAGGAGTTCCTCTGACATCGGGTCCAGTTCGGTCGCGCGGTCCAAGAGCGGCAGGGCTTCGCTTGGCTCGAGTTGCCCGATTCGCGTCAGCACCGCTTGGCGGTACGCGCCGATGAATTCCTCGCGGGTGTACGCGAAGAACTCTTCCAATTCCGACAGGTCCGGGAGCGTCACGTTTTGCAGCAGCTCGCCGCCGTACAGGGCAATCGCGTCCGACAAGCGCTGAGCGCGAATCGCCTCGCGGAAGGCGTGAACGTCGCTTTGGGCGTTGAGTCGCACCCGCGTCGCGTCCGCCTCGAGACCCGCCGCGTGCGGGAAGCCTCGGGCGCGGTACAGGAGTTGCCGCAGGCGTTGGCGTCCGGCGTTCTCGTCGGTGTCGCCCCACAGGAGCAGCACCAGCTCGTCGCGGCTCACCCACTCGGCGCGGCAGGCCAGGATCGCCAGGAGGTACGTCACCCGCTCGAGTGGGATAGGCACACCCGAAAAGCGTGGTTCACCGAACAGGGTCAACATCTGCCTCTAGTATGACCAATTTTTGGCCCGAAAAAGTAAGTCTGTCGCCGCAGCAGACTGCCAATTCGTCGGGCGCTGAACCGAGTATATAGACCAAGTACAGACACCGAGCCGGCTCACATCGCAACCTCGAGCCATCCGTTGCACGCTGTTTTGAGTGGTCTCACAGGTGGGCTTGTCCAGAAGTATCGTGCGCTAGTCCTCGAGATTCATCCGTGCAGCACGTTACTGAGTTCGGCGTGGTCGGCTGCCAGTCTCGAGGCAACATGACACCAACGTGAGGAGGGCGAATCGCGCCGTCATCTGTAGGTTTCGCATTGACCGGCTAACCTCGAGCGGTGGAATCCGGTACCTACGCTTCAGGCTGGCAGCGAAAGCTCAACCGGGGTCAAATGCGTCTTATGGATTCCAGATTGCAACAACTGGCGGACGTGTTGATCGCTCACTCGACCCGGCTTCAACCCGGTGAGCGCGTGCTGATCGAAGCCTTCGATATCCCGGAGGAAGCCGTCACGGCGATCATCGAGCGTGTCGTGCAAGCCGGAGCGATCCCGTTCGTGGAAACCAAGAACACCCGTATCCTGAGAAAGCTCTATCAGAACGCGACGCCCGACATGATGAGCCGCTGGGCGAGCTGGGAGTTGGACCGGATGCGGCAGATGGACGCGTACATCGGCGTGCGCGGCTCGCTGAATGCGCTGGAGATGTCCGACGTGCCGAACGACCGCATGGCGCTCTATCAGGAACACCTCTGGCACAAGGTTCACTCCGAGCAACGCGTCAATCACACCCGTTGGGTGGTGCTGCGCTACCCGACTCCAGCTTTCGCGCAGGCCGCGGGCATGAGCAGCGAAGCCTTCGAGGAGTTTTACTTCAACGTCTGCTCCGTGGATTACGCCCGGATGGATCGCGCCCAGCAACCGCTGAAGCAACGCATGGTGAACGCGGATCGGGTGCGACTGACCGGCAAGGACACTGACCTGACCTTTTCCATTAAAGGCATCGGCGCAGTCCCGTGCAGCGGCGAGCGGAACATCCCCGACGGCGAGTGCTACTCCTGCCCGGTGCTGGACAGCGTCAACGGCGTCATCAGTTACAACACGCCGACGCTCTACCAGGGCGTGCGATTTGAAGGCATCAGGCTCGAGTTTCGAGATGGCAAGATCGTGGATGCCGCGTGCAGCACTGACACGAAGCGCCTGAACGAGATTCTGGACAGCGATCCCGGCGCACGTTTTGTTGGCGAGTTCGCCATCGGCTTCAATCCGTACGTGACGCGTCCGATGCTGGATGTGCTGTTCGACGAGAAGATCGCGGGCAGCTTCCACTTCACGCCCGGTCAAGCGTATGAGAACGCCGACAACGGCAATCGCAGCAGCGTTCACTGGGACATGGTTTTCATTCAAACCCCAGAGTACGGCGGCGGTAATATTTATTTTGACAATGAGCTGATCCGGCAAGATGGACGGTTTATTCCAGCGGACCTGCACGGCTTGAACCCGGAAAATCTGAAGTAACACTTTCCAGCGGCTCGAGGTTTCGCTCGAGCCGCTTCTTTGTCACTACATATTGACAAACATCAATCTGATCGCGTAACCTCTTTGCGTGCCCACTCTAATACAACTCGAACCGAACCTGACTTCGAGCGCCGAATCCAACTTGGCATTAGGCTTGGATGGGATCGCTTGCATCTTCAAAGCCCTCTCCGATCCGGCCCGATTGAAAATCGTGGCGTATCTGGTATCCGATGCCACGGGTTGCTGTGGGGACGGGATTTGCGGTTGCGACCTCGAGGGGGTCACGGGATTGTCGCAGCCAACGGTCAGCCATCATATGAAATGCTTGATCTCAGCGGGGTTGGTGCGCGGCGAGAAGCGCGGCAAGTGGATCTACTACAGCTTGGACGCTCAGGGCTTCAACGCGGTGCAAGCGTATTTGAAGCGATGCTGCTAAATTTTTTGGAGGAACAGATTGACCAAGCTCGATTCGTTCTCTCTCGAGTCGTCACCTCGCCCACTCACCGAAAGGATGTCACCATGTCGCATTCGCTCGCCACTTTTCTAACCGCCCTAGAACCGCACCTTGAGCGTCCAATGGTGTTTGACCTGGGAGACGGCAAGCGCGTCCCGGTCGGCTACCACGTCACCGAGTTCAAAGCCCTGGAGTACCACACCGTGGATTGCGGCGGCGTGGAACACCGCTTTCAGGAGACCGTGATCGAACTCTGGCGCACCGCGCTGGAAACGGGCCGCAGCCACATGGCGACCGACAAGTTTCTGAAGATTTACAATCAGGTAAGCCCGAAAGTCGCGTTTCAACCCGAGGCAGACCTGATCTTCCTGTACGGCGCACCGGGCGAACCGGGGGCGCGCTACGCGGTCGGTGCAATTGAGCCAAGTGGCGAAGAACTGATCGTTCGCCTCGAGCCGGACGGCGTGCGCTGCAAGGCGGCAGATCGCAAAGTGGACGCGGCGCTCTCAAACCTCACGAGTTGCTGCGGCGCAAGTGCCGCCACAAGTACCACCCCGGCCACCGACAGCGCCGCCTCCGCCAACCTGTGCTGCTAAGCCTATGAACCTCGAATTTCGCCGCGCCACACCCCACGACCTGCCAGCGTTGCAGCACATCTTGCGCGACCTGCACCTGGTCTTAGATGGCATTGAGGATCACCTCGAGCTGTTCTGGCTGGCTGCTGAGGCAGAAACTCTCGTCGGCGCGGCGGGACTCGAGGTGTACGGCACGGCGGCGCTGCTGCGCTCCGTAGCGGTTCACGAACGCGTCAGAGGCATCGGTTTGGGTGCGGCACTCGTCGAACGGTGCCTACGAACCGCTCGAGACCTTGGTATCAGCGACGTGGTGCTACTAACCGAAACGGCTGTCACCTACTTTCCGCGCTTCGGGTTTCAACCGATTCCCAGATCAGCGGTCCCAACCGCCGTCAGAAGCTCCGTCGAATTTCGCGGAAGCTGCCCGGATAGCGCCGCTGTCATGCACCTCAAGCTTCTCGAGGTGGCACGGTGAGGTTTAGACTGACCCGAATGTCAGCGCCCGATCCTACCCCTGCATGACAAGCTCGTATTACGGCTGGCGCATGGTTTGGGCGATGGCGGCCAGCACGACCGTGGCGTACGGCGTGCTCTATTACAGCTTCGCGGTGTTCGTGCAACCGATGGAGCTGGAAATGGGTTGGAACCGCGCTCAGACCTCCGGCGCGTTTTCCCTATCTGCACTCGTCGGTGGACTCTGCGCCCCTATGATCGGACGGGAGTTGGACAAACGCGGCTCCCGAGCGGTCATGAGCCTCGGGGCGCTCGGGGCGGGCGGGTTGCTGTTTGGATGGTCGCTCACCTCGAGCCTCGTCGTGCTGTACCTGATCTGGATGGTACTCGGGGTCACGGCCGCCGCGACGTTTTACGATCCGGCGTTTACGGCGGTCGCCGTCTGGTTTCGTCGCCACCGCCCGAGAGCCATGCTCAGCATCACGCTCGTGGCGGGCTTGGCGAGTACGATCTTCGTGCCGTTGGACACGTGGTTGCTGGGACTGCTCGGGTGGCGCGGTGCGGTGCGTGGGCTGGCGGGCCTGATGCTACTGACCGCACCGCTGTTGTGGCTGGTCTTGCGCCGCCACCCGAGCGATGTCGGGCAAGAGATTGACGGCCTGCCGCTCGAGCTAAACTCGAGCATCGCCATCAATCCCCCCTCGAGCGACGCGAACTGGTTTAGATCCAAGGCGTTTTGGAGCGTCGCGGCTTCTTTCGCGCTGGGTCGCACGGCGGTCGCGGTGCTCGCGGCGCATCTCGTGCCACTGCTGACCGAGCGCGGCTATTCCAGGGCGCTCGCCGCCACCGTGGCCGGAGCGATTGGCGTGCTGCAACTCGTGGGACGCGTGTTCTTCGCCAGCCTAACCTCGAGAAGCGCCTTGGTTCTGCTGTCCGCCGCGACCTTCCTGGTGCATGGACTGGGCATCTTGGCGCTGGCGCTGAACACGGATGTGGGCGTCTGGGTCTTCCTGGCGCTGTACGGCACGACCAACGGCGCGATCACACTGACCAGGGCGGCGTTGCTGGCCGAGGTCTTCCCCGCCGGAGTGTACGGCCGCGTCAACGGCGCGGTTTCACTAGTCGTCGCCCTCTCGAGCGCCGCGATGCCGTTCGTGGCGGGGGTGTTGCACACGCGGAGCGGCAATTACGATCTGACGCTCTGGGGGCTAGTAGCCGCGCTGGCCGCCGCCACCGTGATCGTGCTCGGGGTCAGCCGCTCGAGGGAGAAGGGATGACGATAGTTGTCCGACCCGCCAGTTCAACCGATGCCGCTCAGATTACCGAAATTTACAACGCCGGAATTCGCGCCCGGATCGCCACCTTCGAGACCCGTGAACGAACCGTCCACGAGATCCTCGAGTGGTTCGGCGCACCGCAATATCCGTGCCTCGTCGCCACTCGAGCGGATGAAGTCCTCGGCTGGATTCGCGCCTCAGGCTACCGACCCCGCGAGTGCTACGCGGGCATCGCCGAGTACAGCGTCTATGTCGCACCGGAAGCCACTGGGCAGTGGGTCGGCGACGCCCTAATGAGCGCGTTTCTGCCCGCGCTCACAGCCGCCGGGTTCTGGAAAGTCCTATCCAGAATCTTCCCAGAAAATCACGCCTCGCTCGCCCTCTGCCAGCGTCACGGTTTCCGCGAGGTCGGCGTGTACGTCCGTCATGCGAGGCTCGAGGGCGTCTGGAAGGACACGGTGATCGTGGAAAAATTGTTGACGCCTGAGTAAATGCCGACCATCCACCCTCGAGCCTGTAAGTTTTTCGCCTCTCCCCGCGTTCGAGGTCGCCGAAGGGGGTGAGCGTCGTGCAAATTGCACGCAAGGCGTGACGCGAGCTGCCGTTGACCTTGATCTTGTCTCGAGAAACGTCTTCTTGGGTTGTCTCGAACGAGGGCGTTGGTGGCCGGGCGAGGCGTGCCTCACCCCTACGCGATGAGGAGGACTCGCGGGCAACCTGACTCGAGGTGCAAAGCTAGGTCAGACCCAAGCCGCTCGAGTGACAAAAGGCGCACCCCGGAAGGTGCGCCTTTGAATGACTTGGGTTTCGTTACTTCACTTCTTTTTCTTCTCGTCGCGCTCCAATTTGCGCCGTTCCTGACGCGACAGTTTTGGAATGCGGCTCTCGCCGCCGCTGCGAATGAACGGGTTGGCGCTGCGCTGGAACGGGTTGGCGTCCGTCATCTGCGGGGCGGCCTGTTGGTCGTACTCACCGGACTCGAGCGGCTGCTGTTGTTGCGGCTGCGGCGGGGCTTCAAAGTTGACCTGGACGCGGAAGATGAACTTGGTGACTTCCGCTTTGATCGTTTCGGTCATCTCGTTGAACAGGTTCGTGCCTTCAAATTTGAATTCTACGAACGGGTCTTTCTGCCCGTAACCGCGCAGGAAGATGCCGCTTCTGAGCAAATCCATGCTGTGCAAGTGATCCTTCCAGAACTGGTCCACGATCTGCAAGACAATAAATCGCTCCAAGTTCCGCATCAGCGGCGGGCTAAGTTCCTGCTCGCGCTTTTCCAACGCTTCCGCCGCCACGTCCAAAAGCTTTTCCGTCAGGTTGTCGCGCTTCTCCTCGCGCAGACCCTCGAAGTCAAGGTCGGCGAAGCCTGGACAGGCTTCGACCAGCGAGGTTCGCAGCCCCTCGAGATTCCACTGCTGCGAGTCGCCGCTCAGGTACAGCCCGACCTGACCGTTGACGTAATCGGAAATCATGCCTTCCACCAGGTCGTTCACGCCCTCGTCGTTGCCTAAGAGAACCTCGCGGCGCTGCGCGTAAACGACCTCGCGCTGCTTGCTCATCACGTCATCAAACGCCAGAAGCTGTTTACGGATGGCGAAGTTACGGTCCTCGACGCGCTTCTGCGCGGTTTCAATCGAACGCGTGACCATGCCCGCCTCGATCGGCTGCGTGTCATCCATGCCGAGGCGATCCAGCATCCGCACCACGGTGTCGTTGGCGAACAGGCGCATCAGGTCGTCTTCAAAGCTCAGGTAGAACTTGCTCGAGCCGGGATCGCCCTGACGCCCGGCGCGACCGCGAAGCTGGTTGTCAATCCGGCGCGACTCGTGGCGCTCCGTACCCATGATGTGCAAACCGCCGAGCGACTTGACCTTTTCAAAGTCCGCTTTGAAGTCGTCGCGGAGCTTGATGATCGTGTCAATGTCCTCCTGCGAGACTTGCGGCAGGCTTTCCAGAAAGCTCTGCGCGACTTTGAGGTCGTTGCGAATGCAGGCGGCCACGAATAACTCCACGAAATCGTCGTAGCGCGACAAGCCCTTTTTCTCCAGGTGCGTGTACGCCGCGAATTCTGGGTTCCCACCGAGCTTGATATCGGTACCGCGCCCCGCCATATTGGTGCTGATCGTGATGCTCTGCGAGCGCCCCGCCTGGGCCACGATGTCCGCCTCGCGCTCGTGGTACTTGGCGTTCAAAACGTTGTGCTTGACGCCTTTCCTGAGCACTGCCAGAACCGCGACCTCGTGCTGGACTTGCTCGAAGTATTGAACAGCGTTCTTGGGCAGCTTCTCGCGCACCCCCTCGAGCTTTTCCGGGGTCAACGCGCCAGGGTTGCTGAAGAGTTTCTGCATGTCGGCGATCAGCCCGGCGTCCGCTTTGGCGAGTTGCGCCAGCAGCTTGCCACTCGAGGCTTCGATGAACTGGACGTAGCGGTTCGGTTCGGAAAGCAGTTTGCTGAGGAATTCGGATTTCTCAATTGAGATCGTACCGACCAAGACCGGCTGACCCGTCTGGTACTTCTCCACAATCTCTTCGACGACCGCCTTGAACTTTCCCAATTCGGAGCGGTACACCAAATCCTGCGAGTCCTTACGAATCATCGGCAGGTTCGTCGGGATGACCAGCACGTCCGCGCCGTAGAGTTCTACAAACTCCTTTTCCTCGGTTTTCGCCGTGCCGGTCATGCCGCCGATTTTCTTGTAGAGCTTGAAGAAGTTCTGATAGGTGATCGTGGCCAGCGTCTGGTTCTCACCGGCGATCTTGACGTTCTCCTTGGCTTCGATCGCTTGGTGCAAGCCCTCGCCGTAGCGCCGCCCCGGCATCAGTCGCCCGGTGAACTCGTCTACGATGATAACTTCGCCTTGTTCTGAGACGATGTAGTCCTTGTCTTTACTATAGAGTTCGTTGGCGCGGATTGCCTGAATCAGCATGTGACCCAGCTCCATGTGTTCGGTGCTGAACAGGCCGTCAATGCTCAGCAGTTTCTCCGCCTTGGTGATGCCGTTGTCGGTCAGGTGAACGCCGCGCTGTTTCTCGTCAATCGTGTAATCGCCGGTCGCCTCGGTGCGGTTCTTGTCGCCCGGCACGACCGCCTCGCCCTTTTCGAGCATCCCGGCAATTTTTGCTAAGAGGTAATAGTTGCTGGTCGGCTTTTCCGACGGGCCTGAGATAATCAGCGGCGTGCGCGCCTCGTCAATCAGGATGCTGTCCACCTCGTCAATGATGCAAAAGTTCAGCGGCGTATCGGCGCGTAAAACAAGCTGCTCCGGCTGAATCGCCATGTTATCGCGCAGGTAATCGAAGCCCAACTCCGAGTTCGTGACATAGGTAATGTCGCAGGCGTAGGCTTCCTTCCGGGCGGGCGGGTCCATCTGCTGCTGAATCAAGCCAACGCTCAAGCCAATCGTCTTGAAGATCAAGCCCATCTGCTCCGCGCCGACCTTCACCAGGTAGTCGTTGACTGTCACCAGATGCGCGCCTTTGCCGTCCAGAGCGCTCAATCCGAGCGCCAACGTGGCCACGAACGTCTTCCCTTCACCGGTCTTCATCTCCGCGATCCGCCCGCCGAACAGCGCCGCACCGCCCACGAGCTGCACGTCGAAGTGCCGCATCCCGAGCGTGCGCTTCGCGGCTTCACGGATCAGCGCGAAGGCTTCCGGCATGACCGACTCGAGGCTCTCGCCGTCCTTGACGCGGACCCTGAGCTTGCCGTACTCCTCCGCCAAGAGGGCCGTCTCGAGCTTTTCCATCTCCGGCTCGAGGGCGTTGACCTTTTGGACGACATCCTTGCCGATCTTGGCAATGTCCTTGGCGGTGGTATCGAATATTTTGTTAATAAAACCGAGCATCAATTGCGGATCATACCTCAAGCGAGCTGGATCAATCGAGATTAAAGACACGCGTCTGGAAAAGGTGTAGAAAGTTTTTCGGCAAGCGAGACTTCCAGTATCGAAGTCACTATTTTTGTTCACCCTATAGCAGCCAATGTCTGCTAGTGACATTGACGGCCTCCCGAGTCGCAGCACGACCTCGAGCCGTGCCGCCTTCATTGACTCGCGGTTTCGTCGGTCACTTTCCAGCCGCGCAGCGCGTAATACTTGGCTCGAGGTTCGGCCGTCAACGGGTGAATGCCGTGATAAAAGCACCAGCCGAAGTGAAAGAGCGATCCGATTACGGGAGCGAAAGCCCAGACGAGTGACAGGGGGCGACCGACCGTCAACGTCAGGATGACCACGAGCATGATGTAAACCACCCATTTCCTGACCGTTCGCGCTCGAGGTGTTTGACCCTGGAAGTTTCTAAAAGAAAAGTGTCCAACGACGAAAACGATAACGGTGACGATAATTTCTAAAAGCATGTCACTCCTTGGTCAGAATCTTTTTAGATTCCTAAAGTTTATTTTAGGAACACCTAAATAAAAATCAAGGATATTGCCGGAGTCGCCGTCCTAGCCGGTAAATACCCGAATCAATCGAACGGCAAACTCAGCTCATTCGAGGCTCGAGATTCAAGGCTTCTGTCACCCACCCCTTTCCGATCCGAGCACACGAAACAAGTCTCGAGAACCGTGCAAGAAAAGGTTTAAGAAGCTGTCGCCAGCGCCCAATACGGCACGACGCTAGAAGCCAACCCGTCTGCAACATCCCCTCGAGCCACCCGCACGTACCCCGCCAGCGCGATCATCGCGCCGTTATCGGTATTCAAATCTGGTGGCGGGAACAAGACCCGCCAGTCATTCTTGGCCTCGAGGTCCGCGAAGGCGTCTCGCAGGGCGCGGTTCGCGGCCACCCCACCCGCGACGACGATCACCCGCCGACCCAGAGATTTTGCGGCTCGAGCCGTGGTCTTCACCAGTGATTCCACGACGACCCGCTGGAAACTCGCCGCGAGGTCCGCCACCGAAACCGTGATCTCTCCCCTGTCCCGAGCCGCCACCGCCAGTCGCGCCGCGTTCTTGAGGCCGCTGTAACTGAACTCGAATCCCGTCTGCCCCTGAAGCGGCGGCGTGAACGGATAGCCCTGCGGGTTCCCCTCGAGCGCAGCCCTGGAGACCGCCGGACCGCCGGGAAAGCCCAGGTTTAAGAGCCGCGCCACCTTGTCGAAGGCTTCGCCCGCCGCGTCGTCCCGCGTCGCACCGATCAACTTGTACGTACCAGCCCGAGCGCAATCGAACAGGTGCGTGTGACCCCCCGAGGCGATCAGCGCCAGAAACGGCGGCTCGAGGGTTGGGTCAGAGGCCAACGCGCTTTGAATGTGCCCCTCAAGGTGATGCATCGCGTAAAAGGTTTTCTGCGCCGCGAACGCCAACCCCTTCGCGTAGGTGAACCCGACCAGCAACGACCCCGCCAGCCCCGGCCCGCGCGTCGCCGCGATCACATCTACATCCTCGAGCCTCACCCCTGCCGTATCAAGTGCCAGTTCGACAATCCGACTAATTTCCGTCAGGTGCGCCCGTGACGCGAGTTCCGGCATGACGCCGCCGAACTCAGCGTGCAGCGTTTGCGAGGCGATCACGTTGGACAGCACGCGCCCGTCACGAACGACCCCGACGCCTGTGTCGTCGCAACTGGTGTCAATACCAAGAACAATCATCTCAAACGTCCATTCCGGTGAAAATCTCGCCCTCCGCCGTTCGCCTCTCCCTGCGGGAGAGGCCGCGCCTACCGTCGCGGGTGAGGGATGAGCGAAGCGAATGCCTCTGATCTTTGTTGCGCTCGAGCTGCCCTATAACGTTCCCTTGGTGCTCGGTAACGCCTCGTGGGTGACTCGAGTCGCGGCGAATAAGGCTCTGGCGAAGGCTTTCACGATCGCTTCGATCACGTGATGCGACTCGCGCCCGCTCAGCAGACGCACGTGTACGGTCGCTCCCGCGTGGTTGCAGAAACCGCGCAAGAACTCGCGCAGGTGAAAAACGTTGAAGCCGTTCGCGTCGCCCAAGACGTTGAGCGTCTCAGGTCTGAATTCCAGATGCGCCCGTCCACTGAAGTCCAGCACGACTTGCGCTAGCGTCTCGTCCATTGGCACGAAGGCGTCCGCGTACCGCTCGAGACCCTGCTTGTCACCGAGCGCTTTGGCAACCGCCATACCCAGCGTGATCCCGGTGTCTTCTACTAGGTGATGCACGTCCACCTCGAGATCGCCTTTGGCGGTCACCGACAAGCCCACGCGTCCGTGACGACGGATCTGATCCAGCATGTGATCCAAAAAACCGTGTCCGGTACTAATTCCAGTTTCCAGGGCCGCATCTAGGTTGACCTCCAGAGCAATCTGGGTTTCCAAGGTGTTGCGTTCCACCCGCGCCGCTCGAGTCATCGCAGCTCCAAGGCGGCGCTGATGAAGGCGGTGTTCTCCGCAGGCGTGCCGACTGAGACGCGAATGCAACCTTCCAAGCCAGGGTAACTGTCCTGACGCCGCACCAACACGCCGTGCTCCAAGAGTTCGGCGTGGGCGCGTTTCGCGTCTCCGGTGCGAATCAGATGATAGTTCGCGTGCGACGGGTAGATGACCCAGCTTGGGTGAGGCTTCAACGCCTGATAGACCCGTTCGCGCTCCAAGAGCAGCTCGTCCACCCTGGATTGCACGTAGTCTGGGAACTCCAAGGCGACTTCGGCGACCACCGTCGTCATGACGTTGACGTTGAACGGCGAGCAGACCTTCTGAATGTTCCCCGCCAGTTCCGGCTGCGCCAGCAAATACCCGAGCCGCGCCCCGCCCAGACCCCAGGCTTTGCTGAAGGTTCGCAGGATGCAGACGTTCGGATGTGTCTCGAGGAGATTGAGGTGCGCTCGCCCGGCGAATTCAAAGTACGCCTCGTCCAGCACCACGACCCAGTTCTCAGCCCGCTCCAAGATCGCCCCGATCTGTTCCAACGGGTGCAAGGTTCCGGTCGGCGCGTGTGGCTCTGCCAAAAAAAGAACGCCTCGGCCTCGCTCGAGTTCGGACAGCAGGGCCAACATTGGTAACCCAAAATTCTCAGCCAGCGGCAACTCCGTCAGTTCCGCCTCGAGCAATCTGGCGCTGAGCGCATACAGGCTAAAGCCGGGGGTCAACGTCAACAGCCGCTGCCCAATGCCCGCCGCCTGCGCCAAGGCGTGAATCAGCACGTTGCTGCCCGGTGTCACGACCACACCGTCCGGGTTCCAACCGACCTGCTGCCCGATGGCGTGGCGCAAGCGATCCGCGTGCATGTCCGGGTAACGGTTCCAGTCGGCCACCGCCAGCCGCTCGAGCGCTAAGGTTTTCAAAGCGGCTGGGAAGTCGTGTCCCGATTCGTTCTGATCCAATTTGACTGGGGCGAGTGTTGGCGTGAACGGGTAGGCCGGGGCGCGACGCACGGCCTCGCGGACGCTCGTCTGAACAGGTGAGCGGTTCTGGGTGGTTGGAGCGGCACTCATGAGCAGCATCGTACCCGCCCTAGGGGGCAGTGTGAAGAATGAACGACCCCAAACCTGAACTCTGGGTAGCATCCGATTCAGCCATGACCCATCCCAGCGCGGTTCAACCCCATCACCACGAACCTCGCAGGCTCATTGGCGTTCACCCAGGGCGATCATGAAACCCGCCTTTCTGGAACGCGCTCGAGGCAGTCTGCTCGGGTTGGCGGTCGGGGACGCACTCGGAGCCACCAACGAGTTCAAAACTCGAGAACAAATTTTGAAGGGTGCGCCAGTAACCGATTTGATCGGCGGTGGCTGGTTACAGCTCCCCGCCGGAGAGGTCACCGACGACACGCAGATGGCCAAGTGCATCCTGGAAAGCTACGCGCACGGCTACAGCCTAGAGGATGTGTCCGCGCGCTTTCTGGCGTGGCTCGAGGGCGATCCGCCGGACGTGGGCATCCTGACCCGCCAATCGTTGGAGCAGATCAAACGCGGACGCTCACCGAGGGACGCGGGACGCCAAGCCTGGGAGTCCAGCGGTTTCACCAGCGCGGGCAACGGTGCGCTGATGCGATCCGCCCCGACCGCCGCGCTCCGGGTTCACGACCGCGAGGCTCGAGTCCTGGAAACAATTGAGATTGCGCGGGTCACACACTTTGACCCGCGTTGCGTGGAATCCAGCCTGTGGCTGAACGCCTGCGTCGCCGCGCTGATCGCCGGGAACGGTGTCTCGGCCGCGCTAGAATTCGCAGTTCAAGAGATTCACTGGGCGAGGGAACATTTCGATTTGGCCACGCCCAGCTTGGAACACGACATCCTAGAATGGGTCAAACGCGCCGAAACCTTGACGCTGGACACATTGGACACGAGCGGTTACACGCTGGCGACAGCCGCCGTCGGCGCGTGGGCACTCTTACACACCCACAGTTTGGAGCAGGGCTTAGTCGCGGTCGTCAACCAGGGCGGCGATGCCGACACGACCGGCGCGGTCGCGGGAGCACTGCTGGGAGCCAGATTCGGTGTGGCAGGCATCCCGCAGCGCTGGCTCGAGCAATTGCGCTGCCGGGTGGAGCTGGAAGAGTTGCTGTCAGCGGCGCTGGTCGGCGTAGCAAACGCGACCGACTGAATCGTCACGTGCGGCGTAACCTTCAGCTCATGAGCAGCAAAATCGTCCACATAGACGCCCTGAACCCAGGGGGCAGTCCCGACTCGAGATTCGTGGCCCGCAACCCGCGCGGCGACCGCATCACGATAGAGGCGCATCACAACGCACCCGGCGAGCACGACCCTTTAAGCATCGGGTTGGGCCCGATGGAAGCGCTCCTCGCGGCGCTGGGGAGTTGCAGCGCGGTGGACGTGCAGGACATCATGGCCAAACGCCGCACGCCGCTCACGCGGTACAGGATTGAACTCGAGGGGGAGCGCTTTGATGGCATCCCAGCGCGGTACACAAAAATCGTTATGCGGCACGTCGGAAGCGGCGAGGGCGTCACGAAAGAGCAATTAGAGAAAGCCGCGCGGCTCAGCCATGAAAAGTACTGCTCCGTAGCGAACAGTCTACGCGAAGATATTGAATTCGTGATCGAAGCGCAGGTGGAACCCCATCGCACGTGAACTCGAGTACTCGGCTTTTTTACTGTTCTGAAGGGGGAAAACATCGCACCCCTGAACAACAAATGAGTCTTATATTAACCTCGAGCTGGATCGTGTTTCATCCACGGTCACTCAGGGAAATGGGGTTCGTATGAAAAATGTGTTGTTATCGGCACTTGCCATTGGAATACTGCTCACGGGTTGCCAGACCGCACCCGGCCCGGCTGGAGCCACAGGGCTTCCAGGCGCGACCGGTCCGCAAGGCCCGACGGGTAACGCTAACGTCCAGCAATACATCTTCGGCTCGAGAACAGTGACGACCCAGACGGCCTATACGGTTCCTGGTATCACACAAACTCAACTGGACTCAAGCATCGTTCTGGCTTACCACCAATCCGCTAACGGGTATTGGTTTGCCGTGCCAGGTCCCTCAGGTGGTAGTTACGATACAAAAATGTTTATGGAGATATCACAAGGGTTGAGAAGCGAAATTACTTTGTTCTCGTACACAACCGGTTCGTACAATACGCCTACGACTTGGGCAGCATTTCGCGTCATCATCATCCCATCCTCGAGCAACGTCACGCTCCTCAAGACGGGCGGCTTAAACCTGAACGATTACAACGCGGTTCGTAAGTACTACAACCTGCCAGAGTAGCCCCGCTGCACCCAAGGCTCGAGACTGGATTCGCTCCAGCTCGAGTCGCTGCGATTGCAGTCCAAAAGCTGTGTCAGACGAGGCATGACGAGGCCCTTACTCAGTCACCCGCCGAACGGTGTACGGTTTTCTCGGAGGCACAACATGAAAAGAATCGCCGCCCTGATCCTCATGGCCGTTCTCTCGAGCTGCGCGTCACTGACCCCCGCGCCGCCCAGTTCCGTGACACCTGGCCCCGTGACGCTGAATGACATCCCGAACCTGACTGAAACCCAGATTCGCGGGCTGTCCGAAGCGCAGATTGACGCGCTCGGCGCGGAAACCAACGCAAATCTCGAGGTGTTCAATCAAACCCTGCGACTTCAAGGCGCGATTCGCTGGCCCAACTACAGCGACACACTGTACCTGGCGACCGCGATCACCTATGAAACCTATCTTGGAAGCTATTATCGTCAGACGAACGGGCCGGACTGGACGGACGACGGCTGCTCCGGCCCGACGCCGCCCGTGATCTTCGACGACAACGCTTGCCGTCAGCACGATTTCGGGTATCGCAACGTTTCCAAGTACAGCTTTGGCCGCAACGAAACGGTTCGTAAAGCCGTGGACGAGCGTTTCCTGTCCAACATGTACTTGCGCTGTGACCGCCGCTGGAGCGCCTGGTATCAAGCGCCGCTACGGGTTGCCTGTAAGGGTGACGCGTTGGTCTTTTATGGAGCCGTCAGAAACTTTGGCAAGAGCGCCTACTACGCCACGCCGCAAACCTTTTAACCGCTCGAGGGAACACCCCCGCTCCATGACAGAGCGGGGGTGTTTGGTTGCAACGAATCTCAAACCTTGTAAGGCCGTGGAAGTGTTTTTATGGAAGAACGTGTAAAACCATCTGGTGAACTCCAACTCACCCTGAGCCGATACCGAACACGCTTCCCGTCAGATCATTGAACTTTAGTAAGAAAGCACATTGCTCGTGCCAGTTTTCGGGTCGAGGACAATGATCGCGTTGTTGAAACTGATCAGCAACAAGTTGCTGTTTGGTACCGCCCAGAGGTGTTGAACGTCATCCTCCAAGCGGCCATTGGTGTTTGCCAGGGGACCAAATTTGATTTCGATTCGCGTCCGATCACCGTTCGCGGGATCAATTCGCAGCAGCTCCAAATTCCCTTTGTTGGCGGTGTAAATACCCGATTGATTGACGGTCAGCCCCGAGCCACCCACATCGTCATCGCCTTTGCCCTTGGTTTTGGCAATCGTCGCTCCCTTGAACGAGATAGCCGTTCGACTGCCGCTCGCTAAATCCCAAGACATCAACGCCGTGCCAGTCGTGAATGACCTGAAAACGCTGAGAATTTTACCGTCAGGCATCAGGACACTGGAGTTGGTGTCCACTGAGCTGGCAGCGGTCAGCATGTACCCGGAACCCGTCTGATTCTTACCAGTGCTCGAGTAGCTCGAAACCGCTTTGCAGGTTCCGTTTTTGACCTGGAATAAACCCAACCCCGTGGCCGCGGGGTTCTCTCGAGCGAACAGGTACAGACTGCCATCTTTTCCCACTTCGAACGTGCCCCCGCCCAAATTTGGGTGTTCGTCCCGATCCCCGGCGGTGTCACAGAAGCTGCCGCTCGCTAAGTTCTCAAAGGTTTTCTGACCGGCATCATCAGAGACATTGCTCGCCCAGAGGAGTTTGTAATTCCCGGTTTTGGCATCAACCTCCAAGACCTCCAAGCGGCGCGAGCCTGGCGATAAGACGGCGTAATTCCCATTAGGCAGCGGTCGGACGCTCGAGATACCGTTCAAGGTGTACGCCTGTTGACTCTTACCAAAGTTGTCCTTGTATTTGACGTTTTCGCCTTTGGATTCGCTCGTATCAACGCTGCCAGCGATCAGGGTGCGGTTGCCGGTTTTCAAATCCACTTCGATGATCGCGCCGTGCGCCGTTGGGGCGCTCGAGACGATCAGTTTGTCACCGCGAATGAAGCCGCCTGTGATCTCGTCACCGATACCCTGAGCGAAGGCTGGCCCCTCGCCAATGCCACCCGCCTGTTTCAGGTCGAGGCGTTTACATTTCAGGTTCGCCTTTTCCTTGCTGCAATCCACCATGTTAATCAACGAACTCTGTTGCGCCATCACAGCGAACGCGAACGGAACGAGCAGCGCGACAACGGCAAACCCCGGACTGTATTTTTTCATTGTTCTCCCTCAGCCTCACCGCCTGAGGTTGACTCCGCAAAGGCGAGGCTGTCAGCTCGAAGTGTACTGGTAAACGCGGTCCCCTGAAGCAACTGTGGGTTCAGGCTGTGAAGCACGGGAATCGTGGACAGACTCAAAGCGAGGCCAACCTGGGATTGGTTATGTGTTCAGTGTCGCAGCAATCTCGAGAGCAGGTTTTTTCATCCTTGAACCTGCCGCATCCCAGCCCCTCGAGTTAAGATGACCCATGCGTTCAGATCGGATTAAGGTTGGCCCGCAGCAAGCCCCCGCCCGCAGTATGCTCCGCGCAATCGGTTTAACCGACAGCGATTTCAAAATTCCCTGGGTCGGCGTGGTCAACACCTGGACGGACGGAATGCCCTGCAATTACCACCTGCGAGACCTCGCGGTGGATTTCAAGGCGGGGTGTTTTGAGGCTGGAATGCACCCATTTGAATTCGGTGCGCCCGCGATCTCCGACGGCATCAGCATGGGCACGCCGGGAATGCGGGCTAGTCTGGTCAGCCGCGAGGTGATCGCGGACAGCATTGAACTCGTCGCGCAGGGGTACATGTACGACGCGATGGTCGCCCTGGTCGCCTGCGACAAGACCAACCCCGGCGGCGTCATGGGCGTGCTGCGCGCCAACGTACCCAGCCTGGTCCTGTACGGCGGCAGCATCGCACCGGGCAGATTGAACGGCAAGACCTTGACCGTCGTCAGCGTCTTCGAGGCGGTCGGCGGGCACGCCGCAGGAAAGATCAACGACGCAGAACTTTTAGAGGTCGAAATGGCCGCGATTCCCGGCGCGGGAGCCTGCGGCGGGCAGTACACCGCCAACACGATGAGCATGGTGCTCGAGGTGCTGGGGCTGGCCCCGGTCGGGTACAACAGCATTCCGGCGACCGCCCCCGAAAAGAAGGACGCGACCCGCCGCGCCGCGCACGTGCTGGCAGACGCGGTGAAGCACAATCGCCGCCCGCTCGATTTCGTCACCAAGCAATCGTTTTTCAACGCGATTGCCGCCGTGGCCGCCACGGGCGGCAGCACCAACGCGGTGCTGCACCTGATCGCCATGGCGAGGGAAGCCAACATCCGGCTCGAGTTGGAAGACTTTGACCGAATTTCGCGTGCCACGCCGGTGATCGCCGACATGCGCCCGTGGGGACAGTACACCGCCTGGGAACTCTGGGAGGCGGGCGGCATCCCGCTCATCATTAAGCGCCTGATCGAGGGCGGCATGATTGACGGCAATCAAATGACCGTGACCGGAAAGACTTTGGCGGAAGAAGTCGTGGACGTGGTGGAAACGCCGGGGCAGAAGGTCGTCGTCACCAAAGAGACCGCCTTCAAACCGACCGGCGGATTGCTGATCCTGACGGGTTCCTTAGCGCCGGACGGCTCAGTCTTAAAACTTGCAGGTACGGAACGCCAGCAGTTCACCGGGCAAGCCAGGGTCTTCAACACCGAGGAGGCAGCGATGAAAGCAGTCCTCGAGAAAAAGCTCAAACCCGGCGATGTCGTGGTGATTCGTTACGTTGGACCGAAGGGTGCGCCCGGTATGCCCGAGATGCTGAGCGTCACGAGCGCCATCGTTGGCGAGGGCATCGGTGCGGAAGTCGCGCTCGTGACGGACGGTCGCTTCAGCGGCGGCACGAAGGGCTCATGATCGGTCACGTCGCCCCGGAAGCCCAAGTCGGCGGGCCGATCGCGCTGGTCGAAGAGGGCGACACGATCAGCATTGACTGCGACACGGGCAAGCTGGAACTCGAGGTGGGCGCGGACGTTTTGGAGGCGAGGCGTGCCAAGTGGGTCGCGCCGCAGTTGGAATTCAAGACGGGCTTGTTCGGGCGGTACGCGCGGTTGGTCTCGAGCGCGAAGGACGGCGCGGTACTCGAGTAGTGTCATCTGCATTGCGAGCGGTGACCCTTGACGACATTGAACAAGCGGTCGGCTTCGTAGGTCAGTATTACCAGTTTGACGGTATTGCCTTCAATGCTGACCGCGTGAGGCAAGGCATCCGGCAACTGATCGAGAATCCAGCCTTCGGCTTCATCTGGTTTATTGCGCCTCAGGGTCAACCTGTTGGTCACGTGGTAGTGACCTTCGGTTTCGATCTCGAGTTCGGCGGGCGAGTCGCTACTGTTACCGAAGTGTTTATCGAGAAAGCCGCTCGAGCACAAGGCTTGGGGAAGCGCGTTTTTCAGGAACTCGAGGCGATCTGTCGAGCGAATGAAATTGGTGCTTTGGAGTTACAGGTAGAACGGGATAACAGCGAAGCTCAGCAATTTTACAAAAAGCTGGGCTACCACTTTCACGACCGCCTTCCAGGAAGCAAATTGCTGCAATAGCAGGCTCACCCCTCAATCCGCACCACTGCGCCGAATCGCATCCTCGAGCCGATCCAATTCCTCTTCTAATTTGGGGTCCTTGCTCGAGTGGATTCTGAAGGCTTCCGGGTTGATTCGGATGCTGCGAAGACGTTCGGCGCGAATCACGCTTTCCAGGTCGCCAACAGCGGTTCCTAGGTCATCATTGACGATCACGTAATCGAAAGCGTGAAAGAAATTCATGTCTTCCTGAGCACGCACCAGTCGGCGTCCGATCACGTCTAGCGCGTCCGTGCCGCGCTTCAAGAGGCGTTGCCTTAAGCGGCTAAGGTTTGGGGGCACGAGTTGTACCAGAATGGCTTCTGGCATGAGCTGCTTGACGTTGAGCGCTCCAATTCGTTCCACATCTAAAATCACGTCAATGCCTGCCTCAAGCTTTTTTTCCACGGCGCGACGCGGCGTGCCGTACAGGTTGCCGACGAACTCGGCATGTTCAAGGAAACCGATGCCCTTCATTTCCTGCTCGAACTCGTCGCGGGTCACGAAGTGGTAATCCTTGCCGTCAAGTTCGTTGCTGCGGGCGGCCCTGGTGGTCCAGGAAACGCTGAAGTACAGGTTGTCGTCCTGAGAGAGAACATAACTCAAAACCGCGCCTTTGCCGACGCCGCTCGCGCCGGACAATACGAAGAGGATGCCACGACGCATTCGGCGAGGTTACCCAGCCCAGCCGCCTCGCGTCAAGGGAGGCGTGCCACGCCAACGAACGAATTGCTGCCTTCGGTCAGTCTCGAGCCGTCGAAATCGCCGGTCAACTCGAGGCGAAAATCGCTCAGCCAGCGCTCCAATTCAAAGCGGGTGAAGTAGCGTTGTTGCAGCTCCAGAACCTCGCGCCGCAAGTTGCCGTTTTCTGAGATTGTATCGCAGTAGTACGTGGTGAACGCCATCTGCGTCACGCGGTCAATCCGTTGGATCAGAAACACGTCCAGCCTCGAGCCGTCCGGGAGCGAGTAGGTTTCGCCCTCGTGTCGCAGCACGCCCTCCGCGCCAAAGTTGGGTTGGTACAGGTCGAAGGCGAACGCACCGCCCGGCTCGAGGTGCGCGACAACTCGTTCCAGCGCGTCGTCCTGATCGCCCAGCGTGTAGAGGTGCATCAGCATATTGAACGGCGCGATAATGAGCGGGAAGCGCTCATTCAGCTCGAAATCTCGAGCGTCACCCGGCAAGAAGTTCACGCTGACCTTCTCCTGGGCGGCGTACGTCTGTCCTAACTCGAGCATTCGCGCTGAGGGCTCCAGGGCGGTGACGGAGAAGCCGCGCCGCGCCAGTGGCACGCTGACCCGTCCACTTCCAGCGCCCAGTTCCAGGACTCGAGTCGCGCCGATTTTTTCAGCCAGCCGAGCGTAAAATGCGATGTCGTCACGGTAATTCGCGTATTGCAACGCGTAGAGCTGAGCGAGCGCGTCGTAGTTCACGCGGTCGCCGCCTCGAGCAGCCGGGCGTAGCGTCCCGCGTCCAGTGCCAAGGATTCGTGCGTGCCGCTCTCCGCGACGCGTCCCGCGTCCAGAAGCACGATTCGGTCGGCGTGCTGGATTGTGCTGAGCCGATGCGCGACGACGATGATCGTTTTCTGGCCGCGCAGCGCCTCAAAGGTTTGACGAATCGCGGCTTCGCTGTGGGCGTCCAAGCTCGAGGTCGGTTCGTCGAACAGTAAAAACGGCGCGTCGGTCAGAAGTGCCCTGGCTATTGCGAGGCGTTGCCGCTGCCCGCCGGACAGGCCAGACCCGTCCTCACCGAGCGGTGTCTCTAAACCTTGTGGCAGGGCCCGAATCTCCTCTTCCAGACCCGCGAGTCGCAACGCCTCCCAGAGTGGCAGGTCGGTGCGACAGAACGGGCTGGTGTCTGACTCGAACAGCTCGAGGTTCTGACGCACGGTTCCGGCGAACAGGCTCGGGGCTTGCGGTACGTAAGAGAAAGCGGCTCGCGCGGCGGCCCGGGTGAAATCGCGCAGGTCTCGCTCGCCGACACTGATCCGCCCGCTTTCCGGTTCTAGCAGCCTCAACAAGGCTCGCGTCAAGGTCGTCTTGCCACTGCCGGAGGCTCCGACCAGGGCCAGCATCTCGCCCCGTTTCACCTCGAGCGTCACGTCTGAGATGGCTGGCTGAGCCTCCCCAGCGTAACGTAATGTCACCCCCTCGAGTCGCAGGTCGCCGTGTGGCAGGGTTGTCAGCCTGCCGGTCTCTGGTTCTGGCATGGCTTCGGTGATGCCCATCAATCGCCTCGCGGGTTCGCGCATCGCGGCGTAACGCCCGAGGGCGCGCGCGAAGATCTGAATTGGCGCGATCGCAATCGCCAGCAGGCTGACGTAGCCCGTCAGCGTGGGGATTGTCATGCGACCCGCCCTGACCTCACCGACGGCAATCAGGAGCAGCACGACGATCCCCGCGCCCGACGCGAGTTGGCTCAGCGGCGCGTTCAACGCCCCGAGGGTGTAGCGCCGCAGGCTGGAACTGGCCTGGGAACGATTGGCGGCTCCGAACACCGCTAAAAGCCGCGATTCGGCGCGAAAGGCTTTCACCACCTCGAGTTTTTGCAGTGCCTCCGCCATGCGCCCCGACGCGCTCGAGGCGTGCCGTTGCGTGTTTTTGAAGGCGGCTTCGATACGCTTTGAGAGCCATTGCATCACCAGCGTGAGCGGCAACATGACCGCCAATAAGCCCAGCGTCAGCAGCGGGTTACTGAGCAGCAGTGCCAGTCCGACCGCCGCCATCACCAAGCCCTGCCCGACGATGCTGGTCAGCTCCCCGGCGTAAAACATTTCCAACTCGCGCACGTCCAACGCCGCCCGTGCCGTGACGGCTCCGCTTGAGCTTGTACTGCTCGAGCTATCGGCTGTTAAAGAGTCTTGCAGCAGTGCCGCGAACACCTCCTCCCGGACTCGAGCGCCGAACCGGGCCGCGCCCACACCGTACAGCGCGTCTTGCGCCCACAACGCCAGGCTCGAGAGGGTCAGCAACGCCAGCGTCAACAGAATCAGTTTTGGTAGGCGATCAAACTGACGCACCCCGAGGACATCGGCGAACAGCGGTTGCACCACCAAGAGCGGCAGCAGCGTCGTCACGACCGCCAGCACCAGCGAACCAATCGTGCCCAACGCGAAGAACCGCCACTCAGGGCGAATCAAGGTCAGTGGGTTGGCGCGTGAAGCCATTCAAATCACGCTATCACGCCGAGGTTTTGGACAGGTTCAAAACTCAAAAACACGAATCCTCACGCTCGAGCCTGTCCACTGTCCCAGGCAGCGTGTTCCGAGATCAAACGCACCACCCGCCATCTCGAGAACGAATCACTCGTGGTATTTTCAACCCATGAAAGACCGGTATCGAAGCTGGTCGCTCGAGCCGGGAAAGGGAGGATGTGACTCGTTTGTTGATGGGGATGCTGCTGGCGGTGATTCAAGCTGGGGAATTATGGTTCACTCCGCCGTCTGAGTTCAAGTTGACTGCAAGCAGTTCCGAGAAATTTGATTCTATGGCGGGTTCCCTCACCCTTCGCCCGCCCGTCACAGAGCGGTTCTGGCGATGGGAGGGCGCTCGCGGGCGCTGGCTCATGATGTACTACTGGGATGGACTCCCGCCATACCCTGGTGGTCCGGCGGTCCTGAAGGAAATCAGGGGCATGGTCGTGACCGGCAAGAACAACAGTTTCCAGCGTAAAGGCGTTATCGTATCGGTCTCGCGCGGCAGTCAGTTCATGGGGAGAACCGGTGATTTCCTCGTGTTTCATCTGCATTCGACGATCACCGATGCCTACTGGCTTTTGTATACCGATGCGGAGCGCATGGCAGAGTCAGAATTTGTCAATATCCTCAATTCTATGGAGTTGAAACCTTGAGAGGATGACCAGATCAGTCGCGGTCTCGAGACGCCTAAACTTAATAGGTGGCAAAGACTGGCGATCAAGTTGCGCCTTCGAAACTTGGATGCGGGACCGCTCGAGGGACGAACTGAACGGCTATACTTCAAGAGTTGTATCCTCAACCAGGATATAACTTGCTCAGCGCATTCCGGGCATTCCGCCCATGCCACTCATCAGCTTGTTGACCTCGGTTTGCTGCGCGTCATTGGCTTTCTGCTGCGCGTCCTTGATCGCCACCAAGAGCAGGTCCTCGAGGGCTTCGGCGTCGTCCGGGTCCACGACGATCTTGTCCACCTTGAGGCTTTTGATCTGCCCACTGCCATTGCAGGTGACTTTGACCATGCCGCCCCCGGCGGTCCCGGTGACGAGCATCGCCTCGAGCTTTTCTTGCATCTCGGCCTGCTTGGACTGCGCTTGCTGCATCTGTTTCATGAGCTTTTGCATGTTCATACGAGTCAGTCTACCGAATTTTTGCGGCCCGAAAAACCCCGTTCACGCGATGCGCGAATTAGACTGATCCCGTGAATCCGCTCGAGATCCTGCGCGCCCCAAAGGGCTTCTTCGAAGCGTTGCGAACCCAGCCGCCACGCGCCGCCACACCGTCGTTGCTGATCGGGCTGACGGTCGTTCTACCAATCCTGATTCTGGCATTGGTGGACCCTGGGACGCTGAGAACCTGGTTGGTATCCCTGATTCTGGGCATTTCGTTTCTGGGAGCCATAGCGCTCGGGATCGTGTTATTCGCCCCCGGCGTAAGCTTCGTGCGGGCGCTCGAGATCGTCGGGTACAGCGCTCTGCCGTTCGTGATCGCCGTGTTGGTCTTTGGTCTGCTGTCCCTGCTAGGGCAAGCGGGGCAGGCGGTCGGGCAAGGCTTGACGGTCGGGGCGGCGGCGATGGGCTGGTATCGGCTGTTCGTCGGACTCGAGGTGATGACGGGTTCGCGGTCGCTCGCGTGGCGCGGTGCGATTCTGATTCCAATCCTGGCGTTCGTCTTCACCGGCTTCGTGCCAGGGTTGTTGCTGCGCCTGTTGGGTCTGGTCTGAGGGACGCTCGAGGGTGCAGATTTTGACAGCGGATGCCTTAAGGGTGAATAGCTCGAGTCTGACTCTTTCGTTTGCACTACAAGCGAGCCAAGCCCCGAAGCTCAGGACTCGAGTTTCTGCCCTGCGGGATACGAGCTACCTCTGAACCCTCGAGCTGCAACGGCAAAATGAGCACAACGCTGTCACCTCGAGCGGCTGTACGAAATCATTCTTGACAGCGCTTTCAGATGCGGAGTAAGCTCCGCCTCAACCCCATCACCGGAGAACCGATTTGACCCAAGAAGTGACTCTGACCCATGTCGCGCGCGAGGCTGGCGTTTCGCCCAGCACCGTCTCGAGGATCATCAATGGCACGGCGGTCGTGGCCAAGGAGAAACACCTGGCCGTGGAGGCCGCCATCGCCAGACTCGGGTATCGTCCGAACAGCCTGGCGAGAGGTCTGGCTCGAGGGCAATCCATGAGCATCGGCGTGATCGTTCAGGACCTCTCGAGTCCCTTTTACGGTGAGACGCTGGTCGGCATTGAACAGGGCCTGGCGGGCACGCCGTACCATCCGATCGTGGTCAGCGGGCACTGGCGGGCCGCGCAGGAGCGGGAAGCCTTAGAGGTGCTGACCTCGAGGAACGTGGATGCCCTGATCGTCATGGGTGGGCACTTGGAGGACAACCGCCTGACCCGGCTGGCGCAGCACATTCCGGTGATCGCCATCGGGCGCAACATCATGGGGCTAGAGGATTACTGCATTGACATTGACCACACCTACGGCGCGATGCTCGGGACTCAGCACCTGATTGACCTGGGACACCGCCGAATCGCGCACATCACCGGGCGGCGCGATCACGAGGACGCGCGGGCGCGCCTGGCCGGGTATCGGCGCTCCTTGGAGCGCGCCGGAATTGTTTATGACCCGCAGCTCGTGGTGGAGGGCGATTTCACCGAGCGTTCCGGCGTCATGGGCATGGAAACCCTGCTGGGTCGCACCACGAATTTCAGCGCGATCATCACCGCCAACGATCAGATGGCGTACGGGGCACGGCTGTCGCTGTATCGGCGCGGTATTCGGGTTCCCCACGACGTATCCATCGTTGGTTTCGACGACATCCCGGACTCCAATTACACGACGCCGCCGCTGACGACCGTGCGTCAACCCTGCCCGGAGATGGGGCTGCTAGCCGCCCAGACGGTGCTGTCACTGTTGGCAGGCAAGAAAGTGCAACTGCCGCGCCTCGAGGTCAAGCTGATGATTCGTGAGTCCACGACCATCGTGCGCCGTAATTGATTCCTGCTCAGAGGCCGATTCTTTTTGGGCTACCGATCCGCGCGTGTTCAGCTTGACAAAGAGCCAACCAGAACCCTGTGGGACATGGGACCGCCTTCAGCGCGGGCGACGCGAATCAATAGCGCTGCCTTAACCACTGTCACGAGTCTCGAGGGCTGGGTGGCTGTCAGGACCTCGGACGCGACACTCGAGTTATCGTGACCGAGCGATCGTCTGAAAGCGTTTTCAGGACCGACCGAGAAGCTGCGCTGATCGCTCGAGCCAGACGCCTGACTTTGAGCGGCTGAGACGTCCTCCGTGCCTTCAGCACCTCGAGTGAGATCGTTCAGCACGACCAGCACTGTCTTCAACCTCTCCCAGTCTCGAGCCAGTCAGCCTCCAGCCAGTCAGTCTAGAGACAATCCAGCGCCACCAGGCTCCAGCCCTCGAGCGTGTCGCGTGACAGACGCAACTCGTCCAACGTCACCAGTCGCCCCTCGAGTTTGTGCGTTTCCAGCACCCTGGGTTCGGTGGCGCTCTCCACCAGGTACAGCACGCCCGTGTGATAGCGGGCAACGGTGGCTCCGCCCTGATGAATGAACCCGAGAATCCGCTGACGAACGACCGCCATTTCCAACTCTTCGCGCAGTTCACGCTCGAGACCCGCCTGAATCAGATCAGTCAGGGTCGCGTCCACCGGGTTCAGGTGTCCACCGACCCCGATCGTGTGGCGGTCGTGCAACCGAGCGTCCGTCCCGCCTCGCAACCGTTTCAATAGCAACACCCGACCCGCGTAGCGGACGACCGCGTAGGGCGTGATCTGACGCTGCGTCGGATCGGTCTCGAGTGGTGTTCTGGGATAGAATGCGCCCGCCGTTTTCAGAAGGTCGTAGAGCGCGGGATCGAATGGGATGAGACCGTCTTGCGGCGCGGGCAGCAAGTGATCTGGGACGGCGTACACGAGTTCCACGCGCTCGAGTTTACGCTGGGCCGACTTTAGACTGAGCCGACTTCCCAAGGTCGGGTCTCAACCCTCCTCGAGAACCCTGTCCATCACGAGGCAACCATGCCCGAGCCGCGCCGCCACCGAACGAAAAACCTATGGCTCGAGACTACCCCGTGCGAGGCTGGGGGTTGAGGTTCAGGCGGCTTTGGGCGAGCTGCTGAGAGAATCAATCACCGTGAACCGATTCGAGGACCCCCAGCACTCCGCAATCAGTTGTTGCAATGCCTCGAGCCAAGCGGGGTGATCGTTCAGGCACGGGATGTAGGTGAACCGTTCCCCGCCCGCGTGCTCGAAAATCTCTTTGCCTTCCACAGAAATTTCTTCCAGGGTTTCCAGGCAATCCGAGATGAACGCCGGACAGAGCACGGCTAGATTCTTGATGCCGCGCTTCGGGAACCGCTCGAGTTGCTTGTCAGTGAACGGTTCCAACCAGCCGCCACCGAGCCGCGACTGAAAGCTCATGCTGTACTGATCGGGTTGCAAACCTAGCTTCGCTGCCAGGGCGGCTGTGGTGCGAGTCACCTGATGGCGGTAACAGAAGGTATGGGCGGGACTGGCTGTATTGCAACAACCCTCCGTCAGGCAGTGCGAGCCGGTGACATCGGAACGGCGAATTTGACGCTTCGGCACGCCGTGATAGCTGAATAGCACGTGATCGAAGCCCGCCTGCAACTGCGGGCGCACGACGGCCTCCAGCGCCGCGATGTACGCGGGATGCTCGTACCAGGGCGGCAGGACGCGCAACTCGAGATTCAAGCCCAGTCGCCTTAACGTTTCCTGAGTTTCCACGACGACGCTCTCGGTGGTGCTCATCGCGTACTGCGGGTAGAGCGGCACGAGCAGGATTTCGCTCAGATCCGGTTGCCGCGCCAGCAAATCCCTGATACCCGCCTCAATACTCGGGTTTTGATAGCGCATCCCGAGCGCCACAGGTTCCTGAACTCGAGCCTGAAGCGCGTCTCTGAGCCGTTTTGAAATGGCGATCAGTGGGCTACCCTCGTCGGTCCAGACCTGCTTGTAGGCTTCGGCCGACCGGCGCGGACGGACGTTCAGAATCACGCCGCGCACCAAAATGGAACGAACCCAGTGCGGGTAATCCACGACTCTGGCATCCATCAGGAATTGATCCAGATAGCGCCGCACGTCTGGAACGGCCGTGCTGTCCGGGCTACCCAGGTTCACCAGCAGAATCCCGCGACTCACAGCGTCACCCCCTGAGTGACTGACTCTAAAGCAGACGCGGCTCGAGCGGCCAGCACGTTTTCGCGGGTAGGAACCCGCCCGAGGATGTACCAGACGCCCGCCGCCCCGAGCGCCAGAGCGATCAGCTTGACGGCGGGCCACGGCACGCGCCAGGCGCTGACCAGGACCGACGCGCCGATGATGGCAACGATCAGCCATTTCAGGCGGCGCGGCATCCCGTTTCCAGCGCGGTACTCGCGTACCAGCTTCCCCACGCCGGGCAAGTTCAAAATCCAAGCTTCGAAACGCGGCGATGACCGGGCGAAGCAGGCGGCGGCTGCAATAAAAAAGACTGTGCTGGGCATGACGGGCAGCACCGCGCCGATAAACCCGAGCGCCACGCACAACCACCCAAGGGAAAACCACAACAGCCGAATCGGAGCTTGCATATTCCCAAATTTGCCCGGAGCACCAGCGTCAAATGCCCCGCACGAAATGCGGAACCCAATACAGTTTTCCTAACCTCGAGGATGAGCTGACCGCTGGAGGACACGAACAGGGCACTCCTCATAAAAAAGCGCTCCCCGTGAATTAGGAAGCGCTTCTCGAGATGCGAGCGAGTTGTGGTGACAAGCTCGAGGGGAACTGTCGGCGGTCAGCTTTTCGGAGATTCAGGGTTTCGGAGTGACGGTCCCGCCGCCCGTGCCACCGCCGGGATCGCTGGCGATCATGCCGCCGGTCAGACCCGGCTTGCCGCCGCTCCCAATCGTGCCGCCACCCGTACCGCCGCCCGGATCGGCGTGTGCGACGGAAGCGGTCAGGGCGAGAACGGCGAGCAGCGCAGCGATACGGGTACGAATGGTCATAGTGATCCCTCCAAAGTGCAAAAACATGTCAGAATGAAACGAAGCCGAAATGCCCCTCCTTCTAAAAACCCAACCCCCTTTGTAACGATGAGCTGCTTCCCTGGACCTCCCAACTTCCAGCGTGCCGAAACGCGGCGGGTAATTCATGATTGAACTCGTGTGGGACGAACTGAAAACGCGAACCGAACCTGCGTTGGAAGCCATCAGAGACCTGGCGTTCAAAGGCGAGTACGGCCTGGCACTCAGCCTAACGCGGCAAGTTCACACGCCGTCGCCGGAAATTCTGCACTGGACGGGCATCTGCCTGTCGGGGCTGAACCGACCCCAGGAAAGTAAGTCAGTGCTGCTGAGTGCCCTGGCTCGAGGGCATCAGGGCGTCAGTGGGGCGCTCGCCGGGGCCTGCCGTCAACTCGGAGAGAACACGCTCTGGTTGACGAATCTGACCGAAGCCGATTTAAACCGATTGACCCCGTTTGAACGTGCCGCCGTGCAACGCGAAACCGGTCTAGCCTGGGAGATCGCCGGGCGGCTCGAGGAGGCCCGGCACTGGCTGACGTGCGCTTGGGCGACCGCGCTAGCCGGTGAGCACGGTCGGTTTCAACTCGCGTTCATTGGACAGGTCTTGGGTCGCGTTCTGGATCGCCTCGGGCGTGACAGGGAGGCGTTGCCGGTGCTGGACCTGGCACTGCGTCACGCGAATCGCACGCGCCACCTGGAACTTCTGTACCGGCGCGCGATGGTCAAGCTGCACCTCGGGCGGCTCGAGGCGGCCGAGGACGATCTGGCGGAAATGCAAATGTTCGTGCCGGACGACCCGACCCTGCCCGCGCTCGTGGCGTACACCCAGGGCGGGCTGGAACGGCAACGTGGCGAGTTGAAACTGGCCGAAGCCAGTTTCCGGCTCGCCACGCACTGTGGTTGGCTGGCCGGTTCCGAGGTCGAGGCCTACGCATTGGTGCAAGCCAGCGCCGTCGCCGCCGAGCTGGGAACCAGAGACGGTTTCGAGCGGGCCCAGGTTTACCTGGATCGCACGCGCAACCTGTCCATCTCCGAGCGGGCGGGCGGTCAGGTGCAATGGCGGCGCGCCCTGGTCACGCATCGGGCGCGTCAACCGGGGGCCCTCGAGTTGGCGCAGGAGGCCACGGCCACCTTCCAGGAGAGCGGGTTTGAACGCGAGCACACCTGGTCAACCCTGCTCGAGGCGGAGATCCTGCTGGACACGGGCTATCCTGAAGCCGCCTCGCACCGCCTGCGACTCGTGGCGGGCCTAGTTGCCAAAGGCGTGACCAAGGCTTCGTTGCAACTGGAACTGCGCTTGCTGCCAGCGGTGCGCCGATTCGCGGCCGCCTCCGGCGATGCCGCCTTCAACAACCTGACGAACGAAGTCCAGTGGCTTCTCGAGTAAGGTTTGCTCGCCTGAACCCATGAGCCTGAACCGATGAGACCCGAACTGCTCCAGGGAGCGCGGCTGTTCAACGCGGGCGAGTACTGGGAGGCGCACGAAGCCTGGGAAGTGCCGTGGAACGCGGCGAAGGCGGCTGGGGACACGACAGAAGCCCAGTACATCCAGGGCTTGATCCTGTTCGCCGCCGCCATCCACAAGCGCCGCCACTACGACAACGCGGCGGGCGGTCGGCGCAACTTTGAGAAAGCCCTGCGGCGACTCGAGGGGCTTGGCAGTGACTACAGCGCAAAGGATGCGTTAGACCTGGAAAAGTTGAAACTCGAGGTGCTAGCGGCGCTGGAAGATGCAACGCTGTTTCCGCAAGTCTGAACGTTCAATTCAGCCTCGAGGTAATGGCGTTTGGTTCGGATGGCGAGCCGACCAATCGGCTGCGGTCACACGGTAATGCACCTCAGTTGGTTCGCGGTCCGGCACGGTGGCGTCGTCCCGCCACATTCCCGCCTTCTGCAAGACACGACCCGACGCCGGATTCTCGGATAAATGAAACGCGGTCACCCTCTGCACCCGAAGCGTATCGAAGCAGTAGCTCAACATGCCCCGCACCGCTTCGGTCATGTACCCCAGATTCCAGTGCGGGGAAGCCACGGCGTAACCAAACTCGACCGTTCGCGCCTCGGACAGGTTGAACCCGATCCAGCCGACGATCTGTTCGCTCGCCCGTAGCACGACCGCGCAGTGATGCGACGAGCGCGGCTGTTGCGCCTCCTGAAGCAGCGTTTCGGACAGCCACCTAAGAAGCAGCTCACGGTCAGCGGGCAGGTAATCGTTCCGACTCGAGACCGCCGGATCGCTCGTGATGGAGAGCAACGCTTCAAAGTCACTCGGTTGCAAATCGCGCAAGGTCAGACGACTGGTTTCGACGAACACGAGTCACACAAGAACACGGCGAACCAGCCAGAGCATCAGCCGATTCGCCTAGTTGAACGCAAAAACGATTCCCGGAAACAACTAGCCTTGCTTGCTCGAGGGGACGTTGGCTGCGTCCTGTTCGTCTTTGGTTTTCTGATCGTGATTCCGAGGCGCGTTCGCCTCGCGGTCGTTCGCGGATTTCAGCGATGGCTTGTGTCCGTCTTCAATGTCCTCGACCTCGGTTTTGCTGCGTTCGTACTGATCGGGCATTGACGTGTGACCGCTGTTCTTATCGTCCTTGTCTGGCATGGGTATCACCTCGGATTCGAGTATGGCGCGAAGTCCTGCGGGCGAGCTGAATCACCTCGGATTCGAGTATGGCGCGAAGTCCTGCGGGCGAGCTGAATCAGAAGACAGCTCGAGTAGCCTGCGACAGCTTGGGCGTTCTAACCATCATCTCGAACACGCTATTTTTCTCGAGGCAAAGTCAAAACCCCCACCTGTTAGAGTGGGGATTCTCTGGAGCGGGAGATGAGGTTCGAACTCACGACATTCAGCTTGGGAAGCTGACGCTCTACCGGCTGAGCTACTCCCGCATCCGGTCTTTTGAAACTCTGGTGGAGGTGGAGGGATTCGAACCCACGACATCCTGCTTGCAAAGCAGGCGCTCTCCCTCTGAGCTACACCCCCGCGCACCAGCGGACAACAGGGTATCAAGCAAAGCCGTTCCGGTCAAGGGTTGCCAGCTCGCCCCTTTCGCTGTGACAGGAAGAAAGCACATATCCAGACTCGAGGAAGCGCTGAGGAGCGTCAGGGGTTGCCGCCACCAGACTTCGGCACGCTCGAGACGGGTGCGGGCGGCGCGGGCGGTGTTGGCTTGCGACGAATCAAGTCCTCTGGTCGCATGACGGCTTTCAGCGCGGCGTTGATGAGCTTGAAGGCTTGCGGCGTCTCGTCACGGGTGGACAGGTTCCGGCTCGAGTCATTCATGTAGACGTAGATCAACTTGTCGCCCGATAAGGTCTCTAAATAACCGCTGTAGGTTAAGACCCTGGCGGTGTTGCCGCTCTTGCCGCCGAAGACCTTGAACGGGACGTGAATGTCGCCGCGTCCCTTCCCTTTGGACATCACGGCTTGGAAGCGTTTCTGCCCGACTGCGCTCAAGTCAGAGTTGACGAAGGCGTGGTGCAGCAAACGCGCCCATTCCTGCGGGGTGCTGGCGTTTTGCAGGTTGCGGTCAATCTGACTCATGCTGTCCACGCCGCCGTTGCGGCCAATAAAATATCCGAAATCCAGGGCGCGGCGCATGTCGTCCGCGCCGACCCTCTGCGCGGCGGCGTCTAAGCGCTGTGCCATTTTCACCTGCGAGGCGAACGGTGCGGCGGCAAATTTCCTCGAGGCGCTGACCAATCCGTACTTGGGAAAGTCCGCGCCACCGTAGCCCGCCTCAGCGGCCCACCAGGCTTTCGTCGGGAGCAGCAAGCGCGTGTTGCACAGATTCAGACTCTGCGCCAACGGTTGCAACTCGCCCAGCCCGAGACGGCGCACGAGAATGTCGGTGGCGGTGTTGTCCGACCACTGAATCATCTGCATTGCCAGCGTCATCGCGTCGGAGCCGTCGTAGGGGTAGCGCCCGTAAGAGCGGTTGGCTCGAGTCACGTTGAACTTTTCAGTCAGGCTGATCTTGCCGCGATCCACGGCTTGCAAGAGTTGGTATAGGACACTCGTTTTGAAATTGCTGGCGAGGGGAAACTGCCATTGCGGGTTCAGCCAGGTGGCGCGGTCGAAGCGGAACTCTTTCGTGCCGCGCGACAAACGCCCGACGAACAGCCCGACACGGCCGCTGATCGGGGCTGGAATCGCGGGCGGCTTGACGAAGCGCAGGGGTTCCGGCGGCAGGGCGCAGGCGTTCTCGACAACGGTGACGACGGTAGCACTCGAGGGGGCGGGAGCTGGACTAGCTGCGGGCGAGGCTGGACTTGGCGAGATTGTGGCGGGCTGGCTCGAGACGGGTTGCGCCAAAGGGCTGGACTGCGGCGCAGGCTGAGTCGCGGCAGCCGTCTGGCTCGAGGCGACCTGGGTTGCGTTCGCGGCGCTGACCTGCGCCCCCGGTTCTGGGGTCAGCACCACTGTCTGCGAGACTGGTTTCGTCTGACACGCGGTCAGGATCAGGGCGGTGCTGAGAGCAAAAAGAGCCGGACGCATCTGACGGCATTCTGACACGCCCCAACCGACTTCAAAGTGAGCGTTGAAAGAACTCGAGGCTGACGCGGTGGACTTCCGCCTGGAACGGCAGTGAGTCGAAGGTGTGACCGGCACCGGGAATCGCGTGCAGCTCAGTCTTTAGCGCCGCCGCGTACTGCTGTCCAACCGCCAACGGAACCGTCGGGTCGTCCGTGCCGTGAACCACCAACGAAGCGCCCGTGTGCCGCGCGGCTGACTCGAGCGAATCGTGTTGGAGCGCATCCAAAAAGAACGTTTCAGCCACAGGGTTGCCGTTCAGGTCCAGGTAACCGGAAGCGGCATCGAAGCGAATGCCCGGCGGAAATTGTCTGCCGGAAAAACCGCTGGCGAACATCGTGCGGATGCCCTCGGCCGATTGACCGGCCATGCTGACCATCAGTTGCGGCGTGGCCGGGGCCCACAGGCACAGCGCGCGCACGGTTTCCACGCCCGCCGTCAGCCCCGCCATCAAGCCGCCCATGGACAGCCCCAGCAATCCAAACTTCGAGCGATCAAGCTCAGACCGTCCCTCCAAGAGGCGCAGCGCGGCCCGGACATCCTCGAGCTGACGAGTCAAGGTCATGTCGGAGAACAGGCCTTCAGAATCGCCGCTGCCACGATAACTGAAGCGGTACGCGGCAATCCCCGCCGCCGCGAGTTGCCGCGCCATCAGCACGAACAAGCGATGCGGCTCTAGGTGCGTCCCGGTAAAGCCGTGCAGGAGCAGCACGCACGGGTGTGGACCGTTCCCGGCAACTGGCAAATGCAGGATTCCGTGGCAGCGCTGGGCGGCGACATCGAACGACAACGGGTGTTCATTCAGGGGCATGGGGTACAGGCTACCGCTTCCAGCCGCTGGCGGTTAGCGCAAAAGGATGGCTCGGAGACTCGAGCAGTTAGTTTGTGAACTGGCAGCGCTCGGCGCGTAGAATGAAGCTTCGAGGTTGAATCCTCCCCACCTTTCGCAAAGACGCAGCACACCTCAAGCGGTTCGCTCGAGGCGAGTAGCCAGGAGTTTCCCCCTTGAATTTGAATTTCGACTGGTCCGATTTCCCAACCGTCACGAACGACCTGCCCGGCACAGGAGGGCGAATTCGCGCCGAACAAGCCGATTTCCAGGTGGAGGAACAGGGCGCTTATCCCCTGTCCGGCTCGGGCGAGCACCTGTACTTGTGGCTCGAGAAGCGCGGTCACACGACGAAGTTCGTGGTGGACGAATTATCCAAGCAGCTCGGGGTCAAGTTCAAGGATATTGGCGTGGCGGGCTTGAAGGATCGGCACGCGGTCACGCGGCAATGGATCAGCCTGCCACGCAAGTACGAGGCTCGGCTCTCAGGCTTCGCCTTGCCAGAGACAGAAATTCTCAGCGTCACGGCCCACGCGAACAAATTAGGGATCGGGCACCTGAAGGGAAACCGGTTCCGCATTTTCGTGCGCGACACCGCCTCAGACAGTCTCGAGCGGGCTGGGACGATCTTGGAGCGGCTGAGCGTCACGGGCGTGCCGAATTACTTTGGGCCGCAGCGCTTCGGCAACACCGGCGGCAACGCGACTCGAGGCTTGGAACTGGTGCGCGACGGGCGGATGCGCGGCCCGGAGAGCATCGCGCTGAAGCGCTTTTTGATCTCGAGCTTGCAGAGTTTGCTGTACAACCACATAGTCGCTAAACGCATAGCGCACGGTGTTTTCGATGGCTTGCTGCTGGGCGATCTGGCCAAAAAGCACGACACCGGGGGCGTCTTTACCGTGGAGGACGCGGAACTGGAAACCCCGAGGGCCAAGCGGCTCGAGGTCAGCGCCACCGCGCCGCTGTTCGGGCGCAAGATCGCACCGGCCACGCGAGACGCGGGTACGCTCGAGGCTGAGGTGCTAGCCGCGTTTGAACTCACCTGGGAGGCGTTCAAGGATCGCCACGGGGACCGCCGAATCACGCGGATTCTGGTGAGCGACACGAACCTCGAGACTGTCGAAGGCGGATACTGGCTGAGCTTCTTGCTGCCGAAGGGCAGCTTCGCCACGGTCGTGCTGCGCGAGGTCATGAAGGTGGACGTAGATGCCACCGACGACGAAGCGCCGGACCCCGAATGAAGCTTTCCTGAATCTGGGATTGGATTCCACAATCGGCTGCTCGATGAAAACTCGAGCGAAGCTCGTTCAGGACGTTCCTCTGAGCGTCTCGAGCGGCTACAAGAAATTCTTGAGCTGGAGTTGAGCTGACACGCGGCTGACACGCGGCTGACAATTCGTTGACGAACGCCCCCAAAGATGCGAGCCGGTACTACTGGAGGAGAAACGTATGAAGAAGATTCTGTTGGCAAGCGCAATTCTAACGGCGGGCGTCGTCGGTGCCCAAGCGGTTACCTCGATCATCGGTTCAGGCGCGAGCGCTCCGTTCCCGCTCTACACCGAGATGTTCAACACCTATGCCACGGCGACCGGCGTCAAGGTCAACTACGCCTCGAAGGGGTCCGGCGGCGGCCGGGCCGACATCATCGCGCGCAACGTGGAGTTCGCTGGCTCCGACGCGTTCATGACCGACACCGAACTGAAGTCCGCTCCCGGCGCAATCATTCACGTCCCGATGGCCCTCGTGGCCGTCGTCCCGACCTACAACATCCCCGGCGTCACGACCCAATTGAAGTTCACCGGGCAGATTTTGGCCAGCATCTACCTGGGCGACATCAAGAAGTGGAACGACCCAGCCATCCAGAACCTCAACAAGAGCGTTAAGCTGCCCGACCTGGCGATCGCACCGGTGTACCGCTCCGACAGCTCCGGCACGACCGCCATCTTCGTTGATTTCCTCAGCAAGGTCTCCACGGACTGGGCTGCCAAAGTCAGCAAGGGCCCGCAGGGCAGCGTCAAGTGGCCCGTCGGCACGGGCGGCCCGCAAAACGCAGGCGTGGTCGGACTGGTCCGTCAGACGCCCGGCGGCCTCGGCTACGCCGAAGTCACCTACGCCAAGGCGAACAAGTTGCAGTACGGTCTGATCCGTAACGCGACCGGCAAGTACGTGGACGGCGGCGACCTGAAAGAAATCGCGGCCGCCAGCGACGCCCAGTCCCTGCCGGACGACACCCGCACCAGCATCACCAATGCCAGCATCGGCTACCCGATCAGCGGTTTCACCTGGATTCTGGTCTACAAGGACCAGAAGTACGGAAGCCGCACCAAGGCGCAGGGCAAGGCTCTGGCCGACCTCTTGCGCTGGATGCTGACCGAGGGTCAGAAGATCAACAACAAGCTGGATTACGGCGAGATTGACGGCTCGGCGCTGAAGAAGGCGCAGAAGAACGTCGAGAGCATGACCTACGGCGGCGAGAAGCTCTAAACCCAGCGATGACTCGAGGGGCGGCCTGCTTTCAGTGCCGCCCTTTTTCTTGCCTCGAGGGGTGGCCGGACGAAGCGAGCCTTCCCTTAGACCCACATTCACCTGACACAGAAAGCTAGAGGTCGCGTCCGATGGCAGCGCTGCCCTGCCGCATCTAACGCCCTACAACCCACGCCCGACAGCCCCTTGGCTGACACACCCATGACACCCGAGTTTGAAACTTCCAGCACGGAGGAATCGTGACCCCAACCGTTTCAACCCCCAAGCGACGCAGCGCCAGCCTTTCCAGCGGCGCTGATAACGTTTTTAGAAACATCATTATCGGACTCTCTAGTTTGGTGCTGGTCGCCACGGTGCTGTACGGGTTCGTACTGGTCGTGGGCGGTTTCCCGGCCTTTCAGCGCAATGGAATCGGGTTTTTGTTCGGCTTGAACTGGGACCCTGGGCAGGGCATTTACCAGGCGCTCCCGTTCATCGCGGGAACCTTTTTCACGGCGCTCGGTGCGCTGATCTTCGCCGTGCCGCTGTCCATCGCCGCCGCGCTGTTCATCGCCGAGTACGCCCCGCGCTGGCTGGCGGCTCCGGTCGGGTACCTGATTGAACTCCTGGCGGCGATTCCCAGCGTGGTCTACGGCTTGTGGGGCATCTTCGTGCTGATCCCCGCCGTGCGCGCCTTTGAAGGCTGGTTCGTGTCCCTCACGGGCGTCCCGTGGCAGCCGACCGGGACGGGCTTGCTGAGCGCCGTCTTGGTGCTGGCCGTGATGGTCATCCCGTTCATCTGCGCCATCTCGAGAGACGTGATCGCCCTCGTGCCAAACGATCAACGCGAGGCGGCCTACGCGCTCGGGGCGACGAAATGGGAAGTCATCCAGTACGGCATCCTGCCGTACGCGCGGGCGGGCATTCTGGGTGGCGTGATCCTGGGCTTGGGACGGGCAATCGGTGAGACGTTGGCGGTCACGATGGTGATCGGCAACGCCAACCGGATCGCCTCCAATCCGTTCGACAGCACCGCCACGATGAGCAGCATCATCGCCAGCAACTTCGGTGAGGCCAGCGAAACCATGCGCCCCGCGCTGATCGCCATCGGTTTCATGCTCTTGGTCTTCAGCGTGATCGTCAACGTGATCGCTCGAGTTGTCATCACGCGCCTGACCCCGGTCGGCACGCGCTGATTTCAAGTCAAGCGCTAGAACGCTAAGACTAGAACTCCAAGACCAGCACCTCACCCTCGAGCGCCAACCCTTCCAATGGGAGTCACCCATGACACAGACAGAGAGCATCGTGGACAACAGCAGCCGAACTCGAGGTTTGACCCGCACCCTCTCCCCCGCTCGTCGCGCCCAGAACACGATCATGTTCGTGCTGATCGGACTGGGAACCGCGATTGTTTTGGTACCGTTGTTTCTGATCTTGTTTCAGGTGATTTACAACGGCGTCTCCAACTTGACGCTGGACTTCTTCGTCAAATCCGAGCGCGATACCAGCATGATTACCGGTGGCGGCGGCATTCTGAACGCGATCGTCGGCACGCTGCTGATGGTCGCGGTGGCGCTCGTGATCGGGTTGGTCGTCGGAATTGCCACCGGCATCTTCCTGTCCGAGTACCGCGAGCACCCGCTGGTCGGCACGGTCCGCGTCATGAGTGACGTATTGACGGGCATTCCCGCAATCGTCGTGGGTCTGGTGATTTATGGCTTGATGGTCACGACCAAGGCTCCGGGCTATAGCGGTCTGGCGGGCGGCGTGGCGCTCGGACTGATTATGATCCCGATCATCGTGCGCGCCACCGAGGAAGTCCTAAAGCTCGTCCCGACCAGCATCCGCGAGGCGGGTCTGGCGCTCGGTTTGCCGCGCTGGAAGGTCACGATGCAGATTGTCCTACCGGCGGCCAGCACCGGCATCGTGACCGGCGCAATCCTGGGGGTCGCCAGGGTCAGCGGCGAAGCGGCTCCGCTGATCTTCACGGCTTTCGGGAACCCGGATCTGGTCACGAACTTGCTGCAACCGATGAGTGCGCTGCCGTACGCGGTCTACAACCTCGCGTTCAAGGCACTGACACCCGCCCAGAACGCGCAAGCCTGGTCGGGGGCGCTGGTCTTGATGGTCATCATCCTGACCGCGAATCTCCTGGCGCGCTTCTTCTCCCGGCCCCGCTCCAATCAGCCGCGCCGCGCCAAAGCCATCGTCCCGTCCATCGCTAAGTCCTAGCCAGCCGCTTAACTAACCTTCTGAATCAGCCCCCTCGAGAGAGAAAATCAGCCACTTCGGAGACCTCAATGGAAAATCAAATTCGCCTAAATGCCCCCAACCAGAGCGTCATCGCCACCACTCCCGTTCGGCTCGAGGCGCAGGAGGTCAGCATTTTTTACGGCGAGAAGGAAGCCGTAAAAAAGGTTAGCGTCGGCTTCAAATCCAACACCGTGAACGCGCTGATTGGCCCGAGCGGTTGCGGCAAGACGACCTTCCTCAGGGCGATCAACCGGATGCACGACCTGACGCCGGGAGCCAGGGTCACGGGACGAATTTTGCTGGATAAAAGCGATCTGTACGGGGACGAGATTGACCCGGTGGATGTCCGCCGCCGCATTGGGATGGTTTTTCAGAAACCCAATCCGTTCCCGACGATGAGCATTTACGACAATGTGGTGGCCGGACTGAAACTGGCCGGTGAGCGCAATAAGTCCAAGCTCGACGAGATCACCGAGCGCAGCCTGCGCGGTGCGGCCCTCTGGGACGAGGTGAAGGACCGCTTGAAGGCTCCCGGCGCGAGTCTCAGCGGCGGTCAGCAGCAACGCCTGTGCATTGCCAGGGCGCTAGCGGTGGAACCAGAGATTCTGTTGATGGACGAACCCACGTCCGCGCTCGATCCACAGAGCACCTCACGGATCGAGGACCTGATGGAGACCCTGAAGCAGCAGGTGACCATCGTGATCGTGACCCACAACATGCAGCAGGCATCCAGGGTCTCCGACACGACCAGTTTCTTTTACGTCGGTGACTTGGTGGAGCACGGCATCACCTCGGAGATGTTCACCACGCCGAAAGACAAACGCACCGAGGATTACATCACCGGGCGCTTCGGCTGATGCAGCCTCAGCCCGCCATGACCCACCTCGAGACCGACCTGCGCGAGTTGAGTCGTGAGCTGAGCTTACTGTTGAACCGCACGCGGAACGCGATTGTGCTCAGTGGCGAAGCGGCACTAGAAGGCAGCCAGCGCAAAGCGCAACGCGTCATAGACGGCGATCTTGAAATAGACCAGAAGCACGATCAGCTTGAGGTGCAGTGTCTGAACCTGATCTCGCACCATCAGCTCGTCGCCAGGGACGCCCGTTTCGTGACCGGGGTACTGAGTAGCCTGACCGACTTAGAGCGCGCCGGGGATTACGCGGCCCACATCGCCGAGGACTCCCAGAAGGTCCGCCTCGAGGGGGTTTTCGAGGCGTTGCACTCGCTCTTCAACACCCTGCGCGAGATGGCGGAACAGCTCGCCGACGCACTGACGCGGGAAGACGCGACGCTCGCCAGAACCGTTAAGGATTCCGACACGAAGGTGGATCGGCTCTCCGACGAGGCGAACGCGATCGTCGTCTCCACGTTTTCCAGCAGTCACCTGCTCGAGACGCTGGCCACGCTACGGGTGCTGCGCGCCTGCCAGCGGATCGGCGATCACCTGGAGAATGTCGCGGAGCGCCTCGAGTTCTGGGTCACCGGCGAGCGACGCTAGTCGGGTCTGGGAATCCGCGCCCAGTTTGCAATCTTTTCATGCCGCTGGGTTTACAATTCATCCATGACCGACGTAGCGAACCCATCGTGGTCTTCGTTCAAGGAAGCCAGGGACGCCATGGAAATCATGCCCTTGCGCGATCTCGAGCGGCTGAGCGGTGTCCAGTACCCGCGCCAGTTCCCGCTGTCGGGCTGGGCGGCGGGCGCGGGCCCGATCGTGTACCTGGCGGGCGGCAGTTTCCCGATCCTGCAACTCGTCGGACCCAGCATCTTCGGGTACGGGTTGCTGGCCCTGATCCTCAACAAGGCTAGAGCCGCCGATTACCGCGCCGAGGTCTACCGCCAGTACGTGCGCCAAAAAGCGATTGAAGCCGAGGAAGCTGATGACTGAACCTGTCGCTCTGAGAACCTGCACCGCGCACGAACACTCGTAACCCGTCACCTCCTGGGTTTGAAGACCGCACTCGTCTCGAGCACCGTCCAGTGCGATTGAGAGATCAACCGCGAATGACTCGAGCCAGAATCGCCGTGACTCTGTTAGGCTCAGCACCACATGGATGCCTTTCCGACCGATCCGATCGTTGACGGACACTTGGACCTCGCCTTCAATGTCACAGATTACGGGCGCAATCTGGAATTGACCCCGCAGGAGATCCGGTTTCTAGAGGGGATGGAACACCCGGAGCGCGGGCTGTCCACGACAACGCTCCCGGAAATGCGGCGCGGTAACGTGGCGGTCGCGTTCGCCACGCTGTTCGCGGCTCCGGCCGTATCGTGGACGAACCCAGATCAGATCAATCCGCGCGGGTACAACAACCCAGAGGAGGCGCAAAGTCAGGCGCTCGAGCAGTTGAAAGTCTACGAGGACTGGGCTAGCCGAGGTCTGGTGCGCCTGATTCGCAGTGTGAACGACCTGAACCATCATTTGGAGCTATGGCGGGACGACCGAAAATCTGGTCTGGTGGTACTGATGGAGGGCGCGGACCCGATCGTGAAACCAGAGAGTCTCGAGGCTTGGTGGCGGCGCGGCGTGCGAATCATCGGCACGTCCTGGGGTCGCACACGGTACGCGGGCGGAACCGAGGCGACCGGCGGCTTGACGGACATCGGGCGCGAGTTGATTGCCGCGATGCACGCCAGAGGCGTCATCCTAGACGCCTCGCATCAATCCTGGGAAGCCTTCTGGGATTCGTTGGAGGTTGGCGTCCACCGCGTGATCGCCAGTCACAGCAACGCCTTCGCCCTCCGGGCAACGACCAACCGCCACCTGACCGACGCGATGATTCGCGCCATCGGTGAGCGCCACGGCATGATCGGCGTGGTGCTACTGAACGCATTCCTGGACGCCCGCTGGAGCCGTCAGGATACCAGAGTTCAGGTCACGATAGAGCAGCAGGTGCGGGCACACCTGTCGCATCACGCCAGCCTGATCGGTTGGAATCGCGTCGGGATTGGCAGCGATCTGGACGGTGGCTTCGGCAGCCTCGAGACCCCTGGCTTGGATACGATCGCCGACCTGGTGAAGATCGGCGAGGTCGTGCCGCCCGAACACAAAGCAGGAGTCCTGGGCGGGAATTGGCTCGAGTTTTTGCGGCGTTCGTTGCCCACCTCGAGCGATTGAGGGACCTGTTTTCCTCGATGTACGAGGTTGGCGGCGTTTTGGGCAGGAGTAGCACTACGAAGGTCTTGCGAGTGTGTCTCTTCTGTCTTGACAAGCCTCGAGACGCGCCGAGGGTTGCTCAGCGTTGACCCAGGAATTGCGGTTCACCTTTCAACCTGAGAGACACGCTCACGGGTAAACTTTGAGGGCATGAATTACAAGAACTTGTTCGATCTGAGCGGCAAGACCGCCCTCGTCGTCGGCGCTGCCTCCGGGATTGGTCGGGCGAGCGCTCTGGGATTGGCAGATTTTGGGGCCCATGTGATCGCCGCCGACCTGAACTTGGAGGGCGTTCAAGCTACGAGCGCCGAGATTCTGACTCGAGGCGGAACGGCCGAGGCGAAAGGCGTGAACCTTGGAGATGGCGACAGCATCAACGCCCTGTTCGCGGAGATCCCACACCTGGACGTGCTGGTCTGCACACCCGCCGTTAACGTCAGGAAGCGACTCCTGGACTACAGCGAAGAAGAGTTTGACCGCGTGGTGGGACTGAACCTGAAAGGCAACTTTCGCCTGCTTCAAGGTGGCGGGCGCAAAATGGCGGCGTCAGGCAAGGGCGGTAGTATCATCGTGTTCTCGAGCATTCGCTCCCAGGTCGTAGAGCCGGGTCAAGGCGTGTACGCCGCGACCAAGGCGGGCGTGCTGCAACTCGTGCGGACGCTCGCGGCGGAACTGGCAGAGTTCGGCGTGCGCGCCAACGCGATTGGACCCGGCGTCGTCAACACGCCGCTGACCGCCCCGATCAAGAACAACCCGGAATGGTACGACGCTTACGCCAAACGAAGCGCTCTGGGACGCTGGGCAGAAACCGACGAGATGGTTGGACCCGTGATCTACCTCGCCAGCCAAGCCTCAAGTTTCGTGACGGGCACGATTCATTTTGTGGATGGCGGGTGGACGGCGATAGATGGCCGCTTCACCCCACCACTGTAGATCGCAGACGCGTAGGGGCTTAGCATACTAAGCCCAGTCACAAGCCGAGCATGACCGAGGCGTTCCAACCAACGATTCTCGAGTCTATGAATGGCGAAGGGCAAGCTTTTCAGCTTGCCCTTCGTCTCGAGCCGCACCTCGGGGAGGGAGGTGGTGCGGCGCTGCACTGTCTTGAAGCACTGTCTTGAAGCACCGTCTTGAAGCACTGCCTTCGATCAGGCGTTGGCAATCGCACGGAGGGCGGTGGTGTTGACCAGCGTGATCTTGCCGTACCCGCTGTCAATCACGCCCTCCTTGCTGAGTTCACCGACGACCTTGGTAACGGTTTCGCGGACCGACCCAACAGCGGCGGCCAGTTCGTCGTGGGTGGCGTAGACCAGCTTCAGACCGTCGGGCTTGACGCTGCCCAGGGCGGTATCAGCTAGCTCGAGCAGTTCGGCGGCGATGCGGCTGCGGAGGCGCTTGCCTGCCAGACGGTAGATGCTCTGGTACCCGCGACGCAGGGCCTTAGCGAGTTGCTGGGTCAGGTCCAACATCTGGTCGCTGCTGAGCGATTGCGGGTTGAACATTTCCACGCTCGAGTCGGTCACGGCTTCGGCGAAGTACTCGCGTTCCAGGTTGCCGACGGCTTCCTCACCGAAGTACTCGCCGGGTTTGACGTAACGCAGGGTCAGACCGTTGCCGTCGTCGTCCATCGTGTGCAAGCGGATCAGGCCGTTCTTGACGCGGTAGAGCATTTCAGGCTTGCCGGGGTAAAGAATCACGGCTCCGGGGCGGTAATGCACGGTGTCCATGCTGTTGAAGTTCTGGTTGGGTTGGGGGCGTTCGATAATCATGGGTCTTCCTTTCAGGCTGGTGGGAAACGGGAGCGATTCGGGTTTCCATTAGTGGGAACGCCAACCTTGAATCAGAGTGTAGTCTCAAATCGGCTTTTTGTAAACAATTATGTTCTCTTAAACCTGCCTCATCTCACCTTGTTCATTCTTTACAATTGCGTCTGGAACGAGGTTTGTTCTTGAGTGCTGAATACTCAACCTTAATGAATCCTTTAACTTCACGAAATCTTAAAAATTGTGACAAATATCGGCAAATTTGACACTTTCTAAATTCAAACGTGAAATTCAGATGAGAATGTAACCCAGTTCTCAAGATGGCTCGAGGGGATCACTTTAAATATACGCAACGAAACCCGCGATTGGTTCAGTCTTCACAAAACAAGTGCCCTAATACGGCGTTCAATCTTGAGGCTCGAGGCCTTTTTACGCCACTACTGACAACCCTAGGATTCGGCAATCAGATGTCTGCGTCATAAGTAGATTTTATGAACCTCAAACTTTAACCTGACGCCGCAAAACTCAATATGAGGCTGCCGACAGCGCTCCTTGTGACGTAATGGAGGGCGTCGTAAGCTGTACCCAATGAACCAACTTCAAACCCTTCTCGCCGAGTTTCAAGCGCTCGAGGCGCAACTCGCTGATCCAGACGTGATCGGCGATCAGAGCCTCTACAGGGCGCTGAGTCGCAAGTATTCCGAGTTGCAAGACATCGCCACAGTCGCCCGCCAGATTCTGGAGACTCAGCGGCGTTTAGAGGATGCCAAGGCGCTGCTGAACGACCCCGACCTGGGTGAGTTGGCGCAGGCCGACCTCGAGGAGGCTGAGGCAGCCCTCGTGTCGCTCGAGGCGCGATTTGAAGAGCTGAGCCTGCCGAGAGACCCTGCCGACCAGCGCGACGTGATCGTGGAAATCCGGGCTGGAACCGGCGGCGCGGAGGCTGGACTGTTCGCGTCCGACCTGTACCGCATGTACACCCGATACACCGACCTGTTGGGGTTCAAGCTGGAACTGGTGGACAGCAACGAGTCGGACATCGGAGGTTTTTCCAAAATCACCTTCGAGATTCGTGGGTCTGGGGCGTTCGGCGTCTTCAAGTTTGAATCCGGGGTTCACCGCGTGCAACGCATCCCCGCCACCGAAACGCAGGGCCGGATCCACACCAGCACCGCCACGGTCGCGGTCCTCCCCGAAGCCGAGGATGTGGACGTGAACTTGGACATGACGGACGTGCGCGTGGACGTGTACCGCGCCGGGGGCCACGGCGGTCAGGGCGTCAATACGACCGACAGCGCCGTGCGCGTCGTTTACAAAGAGGGCACCTCGGAGGAAATCGTCGTCACCTGTCAGGACGGACGCAGCCAACTCAAGAACCGCGAGAAAGCCCTGACCGTTCTCCGTGCCCGCTTATTTGAACGCAACCGCGAGAACGCGATGCGCGAACGCAGCCAAGCGCGGGCCTCGCAGATTGGCAGCGGTGAACGCTCCGAGAAGATCCGCACCTACAACTACCCGCAGAACCGCGTAACCGATCATCGGCTCGAGGGGGAGAGCAAGAATTACCCGCTCAGCACGGTCGTGGAAGGCAATCTGGGCGAGGTCAGCGCCGCGCTGAAAACGCTGGAACGTCAGGAACTGTTAGCGCAACGCCTCGAGTTTCAGCCGGTGCGTGCCTGATGGCGAGGCGTGAACTCCTGGTCGCGGCAGCCGTGCTGCGCGACCGCATGGGACGGGTGTTGCTGGTCGCCAACGACTGGCAGGGTCACGGCCGCGTGCGTTACACCGTGCCCGGCGGCATGGTCGAACACGGCGAGACCGCACTGCAAGCGGTCAAGCGCGAGGTCTTGGAGGAAACCGGGCTGAAAGTCAAAACAGTGAAGACGCTGGCGTACTGCGTTCACATTGAGGATGAGGGGCGCAACGAGCGCACGATTGTCTTCGCCTTCGACGTGGACTGGGACGGGTTGCTGAACCCCAGAGACCCGGACGGTTTCATCGTCGAGGCACGGTTCTATAGCCCGGAGGAGGCCGTGCAGAAACTCGGACCCGTTCCCATGCGCGAACCGCTGCTGGATTACCTGACGACCGGCGTCCCAGGGCGCTTCTACGGCTTCAACGGCTGGGATGGGCGCGGCGGAACTCGAGTGCCGGGCTTGTGAGCCTGACCCCGGAGCTGAGCGTTTCCAGTATAGAGACGAGTCTCGAGTTTTACCGGGGTGTGCTGGGGTTTTCGGTGGTGTACCAGCGCCAGGAGGAGGGGTTCGCGTTTCTAAGACTAGGCGAGGCTGAGTTGATGCTGGATCAAATCGGGCTTGGGCGCGACTGGCAAACCGGCGAATTAGAGAAACCCTTCGGACGTGGCATTAACTTTCAAATCCTCGTAGAGAGTTTAGAACCAATGTTGCAAAATCTGGCCGATCAGCGAATTTCACTGTTCATGGGCGTCGAAGAGCGCTGGTACCGTCGGAACGCGCTCGAGGTGGGGAATCGGCAGTTTCTGGTGCAAGACCCCGACGGGTATCTGCTACGGTTTTACCAGGACTTAGGTTCACGAGAGCTTGGCGAGCGCGAGCTGGGCACGACAGGAGACGCATGACGGAACCTCTGACTCAGGAACAGATCAAAGCCTTCGTGATCGCCGGGCACGGCAACCTCGAGGTGGTGAAGGCCATGTTGAAGGACGAACCAGGTTTGCTGAACGCGGCGTTCGAGTGGCAACCCGGCGATTTCGAGACGGCCTTGCAGGGTGCCTCACACCTCGGGAACCGTGCGATTGCCACCTACCTGCTCCAGCAGGGCGCACCGCTCGAGATCACCTCGGCGGCCATGCTCGGGCGGCGCGACGAGATTGAAACGATGCTGAACGCCAACCCGCTGCTAATTCACAACGATGGGGCGCACGGCATCACGCTACTGACACACGCGGCGCTCTCTGGGGATGCGGCGCTCGTGGCTGATCTCTACAACAGAGGCGCAACGACCGGGGCGGACATGGCACTCAATCTGGCAGTCGCTTGCGAACACTTAGAAGTCACGAAGTTTCTGCTGGACCACGCCAAACCGGACTTACACTGGAAGAACTTCAAGGGCAATACGGCCTTAGAGCTGGCGCAGGAGAGCGGGCACGCTGAACTGATCGCCTTACTCGAGGGGAAGCGACCGTGAGAAACGTTTACTACCAGATTGCGATCAGCCTGAAAAGTGGCCGCGAGAAAGCGCTCGAGGGCGACAAGAACGGCGCGGTGCAATCGTTTGACCGTTGCATTCGTGAGCTGAAAGAATTACCACCCGAACGCACAAGGGACGTGCTGCTGGCGCATAGCTTCCTGGCCAAGTATCAGACGATGGCGTTGGACGACAAGAACAATAAACGCGCTCAGGAAAGCTTGCATTACGGCGTCAGTTACGCCCGCAGCACGCGTGACCCGCTGGCTCGAGCGATCGCGGAGGAATGCCTGAGCGGGTTGGACATCGCATTGTGAGTTATCGGAGACTATGCGGAGCTTGAAACCGCTCGTGTTCCTGATCCTACTGGGACTGATCTCTGGCGGGAAGGGTGCGGCGCAGCAACCCTGGAAGCTGACTTGGAGCGACGAGTTCAACGGCAAGGCGGGCGCACCCGTGGACCCAGGGAAATGGACCGCCGAAACCGGCGGTTCCGGCTGGGGCAACCAAGAGCGAGAGTATTATACCAACAGCCCAAAGAACGCCTTCCACGACGGTCAAGGCTCACTGGTCATCAAGGTGCTGAAAGACGGGAGCGACCTGCATTGTTGGTACGGCGACTGCCAGTACACCTCGGCGCGGCTGGTCACGCGTGGCAAGCTCGAGCAAAAGTACGGCCGCTTCGAGGCGCGTCTGAAAATTCCGTTCGGGCAGGGCATCTGGCCCGCGTTCTGGATGCTCGGCGCGGACATCGGTTCTGTCGGCTGGCCGGGCAGCGGCGAGCTTGACATCATGGAGAACATCGGGCGCGAACCCAATACGGTTCACGGCACGATCCATGGCCCTGGGTACTCCGGCGGGAGCGGCATCGGTACTCAACTCAGCCTGAAAACGGGGAAGCGCTTCGCGGATGACTTTCACCTCTACGCCGTGGAATGGGAACCGGAGGCAATTCGCTGGTACGTGGACGACACGCTCTATCAGACACGCACGCCGAAGGACGTACCCGCCGGAAAGCGCTGGGTTTTCGATCATCCGTTCTTCGTGCTGTTAAATGTCGCCGTGGGCGGAGGCTGGCCGGGATATCCAGACGAAACCTCGAGCTTTCCGCAAACGATGACCGCCGATTACCTGCGGGTGTACAGCCGCTAACCTCAGGATTTTAGTTTTGAGAATTACAACCTCAAAATCACGATTCTTCAGCGTGAAAACCGGAAACGGTAACTCGAGCGTAAGTCGTGCTGCTCGAGAGTCTCATATATTAGGTCACATCCAAACGCGTATTCATTACAGACTCGAGAGAGCGCAGCCTCAAATTTCCGTTTTCAATTTCCTGGAGGCTACTCATGGTCAAACGATTTCTCAAACCTCGAGCCTGGCTTGGTTTCCTGCACCTCTGGGTCGCCTTGCTGCTCGGCGCAGCGGTTCTGTTGATGGTCGTGACCGGATCGCTGCTGTTGTTCCGACCCGAACTCGAGCCGCTGATTTACCCGCAGCTTTATAAAGTATCAAGTGGAGCACCCGTCAGTTTGGTCAACGTCCTCGAGGCCGTCAAAGCGGCGTACCCGACAGCTCAGGTGGAATCGCTCGAGTTGCCGCCGATGACGCACGGCGCGATTCGGGCGGTGGTGAGCGGCGCTGATTTCAAAGGAGACGTGTTCGTAGACCCGAATTCGGGCGCAATCAACGGTGTTCAAGCGAAACACTCGAGCCTGTTTGATTGGCTGCTTTCTCTGCACAAGGAGCTATTGCAGCGGCCCGAAACGCTGGCCATAGAAAACAATTATGGACACGGGCATGTGCTTGTCGGGTACATAGGATTTGTTTTCTTGTTTCTGTTGCTGACCGGTCTGGTGCTGTGGTTCCCGAAGATCAAAGCCTGGAAACAAGCCTTTCAACTGCGCCGAAAGAACCGCTTCGTCTGGAATTACGACAGTCACCGGTTGGTCGGGATTGCCGTGCTCATCCCGCTGATGGCCAGCGTCAGCATCATCCTGCCGTACACCTTCTACGGGCAGTCCAGAAACCTGCTACACGCCATCGGCCTCCCGCAAACGCCGGAGCCGGAGCGTCGCTTCTCGTTTGAGAGTCAACCGCTGACGCTGGACGGCATCGTCAAAAAAGCCGAAGCGTTCGAGGCGGGCGCGAAGGCCGTCAGCGTCTCATTGGACTCAAGTCCCATCCTGGTGCGCCTCAGCACCGTGAACGACTCGAGCCGCAACACCGGGAAGTACCAGGGGGATTTGACACTGGGCATCAGTGAGAACTCCGGCGCGATCACCAGCGTTCAGGACACGCGCCAGTGGCCATTGGGTGCTCGAGTCGTGGACAGCAGCCTGTACATGGGGGTTCACGCGGGAACCTGGGGCGGCTGGGTGACCAGGGTGCTGACGCTACTGGCGGCACTGGGGACAATGTATCTGGCGTGGAGCGGGACGCGGCAGTGGTGGATCAAGCGCGGGATTCGGCGGGCAGCACGGCAGAAGGCTCGAGCGTAGAAAGATCAAGTATTTTCTTTGAGTATAAATGCAATATAGAAAACTCTAAAATAAGTAAATAATATCCTATATATACTTTAGAAATTATTCGTATTGTAAAAGCCAAGGAAAGCCCTCCGATGGCAACATTTCCAAATCATTTCCATCGCCTAAAAAGGTCATGTATCTAACTCTGCCTAAGTTAGATAAACTTATTTCTGGCGTCTGCCTTTGCGACTTTTTGTAGTGATAGCGCGCAATGATAAAGCTCATGAAATCTGCCACCTCAAGTAGTGGATGTGACGCTGGTACAACAAATATGGGTTTCGGGATGAATATGCTGTGTGATAAGAAAGTGTATATTAGGCTTCTCTGCAAGCTAGAAAAAGTATCTTCTGCCCATTGATGAATTATGATGTTTGCTTTTGAAAGCTTTTGAGAATCAAAAAATAAATTAGGTTGTTCGCCTACGGTAGTCAGATCATCAATTACTATAGAGAGCATCAAAGTATACGCTTCTCGCTGTATATGATCTGCAAGTTTAATATTAGTTGAATCACTCTCTGCGCATAAAGTAATATTGTATTTAAAGATTTTTTCGTCGAATTGATGAAAAATTGATTTCATACCTTCGATCAATTTATTATGCTTTCCTATGTCCCAATCGCACAAAATGGCGTGCTTACGGCGCTGCTGCCCCGATGAAAGAATTTTCATGTGAATTTTCCAAGAGTCAGGGTCATAGTCAGGATAAATTGATTGTTTCAAAGAATTGATTTCGTAGTTAATTGCATCTATATGTGGTTGACATGCTCCAATCAGAGAATACGTAAAAAGCTCGCTCTTCTCTAGTTTACGATAGGCTTCATCGCCATACAAAAAGACATTAGCACTTTTACGAACCCAAGGAATGGGTATGTCGTTCAAACTCTTGCAGTTTGAACACTCTTCCTGTGCGGAAATCCTGTTCCAGTACCCATTTTCGACTTTGATTGATCCCATTGAATAATCTCTTGGTTTTAGCCAATCTGGCTTGAACAAGAATCCGCAGTTTGAGCAGACGATTTCAACAGAGGATAAAGCTTCTGGAATAAATTTTAAATTTTCATAATTTTTCATGTTCATTTAATCTTTCATTTATTTAGCTAATCGTTTTGGGACGAACTGAAATGAATCATTAGTTAATAGTCCAGCATAGAAGTGTTTATGTTTTCTTTAATTCACCTCATCTGCTTGAGTAAGCCCTTGATGTCAACAAAACAACATCATAAACCTTGAAGATCGCCTTTCAAGCCCAGCATGTTCGCAATGGACTCGTTCAACTGCATCAAAGACATCGCCCCGACTTGCCCCTTGTACTCGAGAAGTTGAATGCGCTTGTCCAGCGTCACGAATTGCGACATGTTAACGACAGAGTCCTCGGGCAATCCTGTTTCTCGAGCCGTCAAGATGAAGTTATGGGGGTCTTTCGCTCGCTCGAGATTGGAGGTTAGCACGGCGACGATCACGGTCGGCAACCGACTTTGATTGGCAAAGTTGGATTGAACGATAATGACCGGACGGCGATAGCCTGGTGTCGAGCCAATCGGAACGCCAAGTTCAGCCCACCAGACCTGTCCGCGCCAGACGTTTACCATTCGTTGCGTTCAAAAGTGGCTTTGGCAGCAGCCGTTAAGGCAGGATCTACAGGGCTATCGTCGCTGTATTGCTCGTTGAAACGGCAGAGATATTCCTCGGCAATCATGGACTCCAGAAACTTGTCCACGGCTTTGGCGTACACTTCGCTTCGACTGACGCCCGATTTTTTGGCGTACTTGTCCACGGCTTGTGAGAGTTGATCTGGCACAGAAATAGCAATTTTCATACCGAAAGTATGACCAGATTCTTACCGCGTGTCAATCACTTCAACTGCGCCTTCATTCGCTCGAGCAGCCCCTTCACCCCGTCCAATCCAACATTCACCAACTCGAGAAACTGCGCTTGGCTGATGCTCTCACCCTCCGAGCCGCCCTGCACTTCAATGATTCTTCCATCGGCGGTGGCGATCAGGTTGAAATCGGCTTGCGCCCTGGAATCCTCAACGTATTCCAAGTCCAAGCGCACCTCATTGTCCACCAGCCCAACGCTGACCGCGCCGACCTCAGAACGAATCGCCCAGTCGTCCAGGGTTCCGGCCCGCGTCATCTTGTCGCACAGGTCGTACAGCGCGGCGTAGCCCGCTAGGACGCTGGTGACTCTGGTCCCACCGTCGGCTTGCAGCACCTCACAGTCAACCATCAGCGTTTTGTGCTTGAACAGGTCCAAGTCCACGACCCCGCGAAAGGCGCGTCCCAGGAGACGCTGAATCTCCTGGGTGCGCCCGCCGATGCGCAGCCGTTCGCGTTGCGTGCGTTCGTGCGTGGCACGCGGCAGCATGGCGTACTCGGCGGTCAGCCAGCCGGTCGGTGGGAGCTTCTTGCCGGTCTCGTCGCGGCGTTCCAGCACGTGCTTCGGCACAGTACTTTCCAGCGTCACCGTGCAGAGAATTTCGGTATGCCCGAGCTTCACCAGACTCGAGCCTTCGGCGTAGCGGTTGACGCCGCGATTGACAGTCAGGTTCCGCGTCTCCAAATTCCCACGACCGACTCGAGCCGGCATCAGAGCACCCCCGCTTTTCGTGACTCGAAGCTCAGTAACTCTTCTATTTCGAGATGGTGAATCACGCCGCCGACCCCACCGATCACGCCCGCCGTGTGCTGGTAACTCTGCGGATCGCCGGTCACGAAATGCGTCACCTCTCCCCCGCCCATCAGGTTCAACAACTCCGTTCTCTCGAGCGTCGCCGCGACGGTTTCGGCGGTCGTGCTGGCACTGTCCACGACGGTCACCGTTTCGCCCAGACAGGCCTGAAAGGCGGCTCGCAGCATCGGGTAATGGGTGCAGCCCAACACGAGCGCGTCCAGATTCGCGGGACGGTCATGCAGGTAATGTTCTATCAGGAGCCGCGCCTCCTCGCCGTCCGCTAGCCCCTCCTCCACGAGCGGCGCGAGCAACGGGCAGGCGCGCGCCCAAACGGTCAATCCCAGCGCCTCGAGCCTGGACTGATACACGCCGTTCTGCACGGTTCCCCTGGTGGCGACCACGCCGATCGCGCCGCCCCTGGACGCGGCTTTCGCAGCGAGCACGCCGGGTTCGATCACGCCGAACACCGGGACGCTCAGGCTTGGAAAGTCGCAGCTCGAGGCGGTGTTGCAGGCGATCACGACGGCTTTCACGCCCTGCGATTCCAGAAAAGCGGAGTTCTGCTGGGAGAAGCCGCGAATCATATTCGGGGGCTTGCGTCCGTAGGGAAACCGAGCCGTGTCGCCCAGGTACACGAAATCCTCGGAGGGCAGTCTGGCCCGCAACGCTTTTAGGACGGTCAAGCCGCCGACACCACTGTCGAACACACCGATGGGAGCATCGCGTCTGGAGGCGACAGCGAAGTTGACAGAGTTGAGCGAAGGCATCAGGCACAGTTTACAGGAATCGGTATTGGCGGAAATGCAGGTCCACTTTTGAGAGCGTTCTGCCTCGAGTTTGTTGGTCAGGCTTTGAGGCAATTTCGCCCTCAAGGGGCGAAACTGAGTTGGAGATCACACCAATTCCGAGGCTTAAATGGGTTCAGTTGAAGATCAGCTAGCCACAGTAACCTCGTTGACGGTTTGAAATGAACTGCGAGAGATCGGAACAAAAGACTTGCCCATGGCTCGAGGTATAGAGGAGTTCATCATGACGACCGCCACGAAACCCAGCACTTTTCCCGCTCCAAAACGCCTGTCCACGCCAACCGATCTGAAGCCGGACGGAGTGGCAGCGATCACGTCAGCCATCAATCCGCTGATCGCGGATGCGTTCGCGCTCTACATGAAAACTAAGAATTTTCACTGGCATCTCTCTGGTTCGCACTTCCGCGATTACCACCTGATGTTTGACGAGCAAGCCGATCAGCTCCTCGAGTCCACGGACATCTTGGCGGAACGCATTCGCAAACTGGGTGGCACGACCTTGCGCTCTATCAGCCACATTGCGAGCACGCAAACCTTGCAGGACGACAATGACGAGTACGTCTCGCCGTTGGAGATGCTGCAACGACTGATGGCGGACAATCAGGCGATGGCCGCCGCTCAACGCGCCGCACACGAGGTTTGCGACGACGCGCGCGACTTTGCCACCTCGAGCATTCTGGAAGTTTTGATTGACGAAACCGAGCGCCGCACCTGGTTCCTGTTTGAGGCAGCCCAAGGCGCGGGTCACACCGAATAAGCGATTTGTAGCAACGCTTGACAGACTCGAGGCGGCACGATACACTTCTCGCCGCTGTGTAAGCCACAGCGTGCGGGCTGTTAGCTCAATTGGCAGAGCAGCTGACTCTTAATCAGCGGGTTGATGGTTCGAGTCCATCACGGCCCACCACAGAAAAACCCCGGCATTGCCGGGGTTTCTTATTTTACGTCCTCGAGATCTCGGCTGGGGTTGATCCGCTCGTGACGGGGTTTTGGATTGGCTCGAGCGGACGGAACTGGGCGCTCCCAAGCCGATTTGACTCGAGCGCGACTGTAAACACCTCAAAACCTCCGAGCGTGCACCCGCCTAGTGTAATTCACGGCTCAGCACCGAACCACCGCTACGAGGGATGAACGAGAGCTGGACATCAAAACCAAGTGATTGCGCGTACTGCACTAAATTCTGCAATTGCAGCACATCACCATTGTTTTCCATCTGCGACACTCGAGCACGTTTCACGCCGATCAACGCCCCGGCTTCCTCACCCGTCAACCCGCGTTGCAACCGCGCTTGGCGCAGCAAGTCACCCACTCGAGACTCAATGACAGCAGTCTCCAACGTCTGCTGTAACTCTATAGCCGTGATGCCGCCTCCCTCTGGCAAGCTTTGAGCAGCCCCGAGGATTTGCAGATGCGAGGTTTGTTTGAGGAACACCTTGGTTTGCGCCTCGAGTTCAGCTTCGGTCATGCGGTCCAAATCCTTCATACCAACACCTCCGAGTTACCTTTAACGAAGAACATAGCTATTTGTGCAGTCCAGTACAGGAGTCTCTGGTTCGCGCCGTCTTCTTTCTTGCATTCGAAGCGGTCCAATGCGAAGGCGTCCTCGGCGACTCTGAAAAAGTAAACTCGAGCGCCGCCATCATCTGTGCGGGCTTTGAGTTCCATGACCGCACCCGCTAGAGGTTTGATAAATCTGGATTGCGGTCCGTGGAGTTGTAAATCTTCGATCATGGCGATGGCTTTGTCCACGCAATCCTGCTGTCCGCGCAGGGCGGTTTCGAGTAAGTCCTCGAGCAGCGCGGGGTGATGGCGGGGAGTCTCGAGCGGGTGTTGGGTGAGGAAGGTGTGGAACGGCTTGATTTGTTTAGTTTAGACGAAACACCGCGTTGAGTCAAGCCCTTGATGGAGTGGTGTTCACATCCACCTTCACAACCCGCAAACGCACCCCGAAGGTGTCCTAGATCAGCCCAAGCAGATGGAACTAGGCGCTCCGAAGCCGATCTGACTCGAGCACGGTAAAACGTCAGAACTGACAAGGTACAGGTCACAACTTCGCGTTTGGCAGTAGCACCAGTCCAACCTCTCGCGTCATCGCGCTTGTGTCAATCACGATCACTTAGCGAAGCCCAAGTCAGCCAGCGTTTGGTCCACCCGTTCAGACGTGTCATGGTGACCACTCGAGGTCGGATCATTCACACTCCCACTCGAGGTCGGATCATTCACACTCCCACTCGAGGGATTCACACCAACACTCGGCACGCTTGAACCCGGTGCGACGATACTACTCACATCGCCAGCGTTCGGTGTGACAATCAATAAACTCGAGGGGCTGGTGATGCTAGAGGCGCTGAGCGGTGTGATGCTTGGGGGCAGCACAGAACTTGGAGCCTCCAAGTTAATCTGACTTGAGAAGACCTGCTTGTTACCGCTGCTGGCTGTGGTTGCACTGCTCGAGGTTGAAGCAGCATTTGTGGTGGCTCCTGAGACGCTGAAGGCTTGCACACCGACACTTGGACTGGACACGTTTTGACTCGAGACGCCCGTGCTCTGTGCCAGGGATGTACTGCTCGAGCCACTCATGGGTCGCGCCACATTGCTCGAGCGCTACGATAAAGGGGCAAACCTCTGAGAATCCGAGCCTTAGTGATTGACTTTTGCTGTGTTGCGAGACCACACAAGTACACCCTCCCCATCGAATGCATCAAGAAGAATATACTCCGTCTTTGAAGAAATCTCTTTAATTGTATTTAAATCAATCTCAGAGCTTTTAAAAAATTCTTGGAAATTTAAATCCGAAATTTTGAACAACCCTACAATTAATTGAAAACTCATTGCCGCCCTAATAGCGCTCAATAGTAATTCCGCTTTGTCTTTACTCGAGAGTACAGTATATAGATACTCATCGCAAAACACGTGTGGAACCTCATTATTTTTAGTCCATCTATCACTTTTCCTTGCACTTGCATACTCTATTATAACCCTATTAAGAGGGTCTTTCCTCAGATATATACTAATTTGATCTACAAAAGTTACAATGCTAGAGCTTCCACTAGAATTTCCATATTCAAACTCTGTAGAAATCAAATCTTTTGGAAATGTTTCATACTTACCAAAGTCTATTAGTAATTCTAAATAAGAAGTAGCAAGCGGAAGTCCATTAGAAAGCTTTCTCTTAGTATAAGAGAAAGCTTTCTGTTTGTTAGATAAATCTTTTTCGTGCTGGTTTTTCATTTTGGTAACACCTGACCATTCGGAAATACTCGCCACCAATTTCCATCAGCATCCTTCCAATCCCAATGTGGACCAACGGGTGCAGGGTGATTCAAATCTGGACGAAGTGATTCTCCCGTGTTGGGATTGTACCAGCTCCCATCAGGACTACCTGGGACACTTCCAGGCTTTCCTCGCCACTGCCAATCTGCTCCCGGACTATCAGTTGGATTCGTAGGAATCGCGGGCGGATCATTAGACGAAGATCTATTTATTGCTCCAGAACCAATTATGCCTCTCATGACTGGATTGACCGCATTCCATGGCAATACTGCACCGCTGCCTCCTGGAATTGGAATACCACTCAACCAGGGTATCTCGAGCCGAATCTGAGGCAACGGTGGCAACGCGAACGGCTTACTGTCAATCACAACAGAATGCGATTGTGACGCTAAAGCGAATAATGCCATGATCCCCAAACCAGTCAGCACCACCAACTCAATAACCTGCGTGAATTGCGCTCGAGGTCTACCACCACCCGCAAGGAACTGAGGCGAGTTGCACGTCATTTGTCCACCTGACACACGACAGCGTTCCAATACGCGCTTCATCTGCTGAATCTCATCCCGACCGATGTACCCGCTCTCCAACCCACCCTGCGTAATCTGCCAGAAGTGCAAACGCTGCGCTGGACTCAAATCGGCGTAGAAATCTGATTGCTGAATCAAGCTGATATTTGTCCGGCACTCGCTCCGTGCTGCGCTCTTATCACCAGTCGTATTTCTGGCACACGCATCTCCAGCCATGATGCGTGTGTCTATAAACTCGAGCTGCGCCTTAATCCGAAGATTTCCAGGGTCACTTGCGAGTTGTACTTCTAGCGCTTGTTTCTTTTGAAAATCTTGAATCTGCTCTGCGTCTTTACAATCTTCCCAGTGACCATAATTAATCAGCCCGTAATTGAAGCACTTACCACTGGCATCCTGCCCATATCCAAGCGGCTTAACCCTGCCCCCACTCGAGCCGACCCCTCCCGGCGGCACAATCGCCCCACTCGAGCCTCCCGGTGGCAGAATGCTCGTGTTCCCCGGCGGTGTGATCGCAGATGGACCACTCGAGGGGGTCGTCCCCACACTTGGAATACTCGAGTTGCCCGGTGCAACGATACTACTCACATCCCCAGCGTTCGGTGTGACAATCGTCAGACTCGAGGGGGCGTTGATACTCGAGGCGGACAATGGCGTGATGCTTGGTGGGAGAACGGAACTTGGAGCCTCGAGGTTGATCTGCGCTGTGAACTGACTCGGCTGACCTGAGTTTGCTGTCGTTGCGGGTTGACTCGAGGCGGTTGTGGTTGCACTCGAGACGCTGAAGGATTGCACGCCAACGCTCGGGGTACTCACCGGTTGACTCGAGACCGTCGTGTTCAAATTCAACGTTGTCCCACTCGAGAACCCTGTGGTTTGCGGCTACAATTGTGGCTTGCTCGAGGCATTCACACGCTTACCCAGCAGTCTAGCAGTCCGTGACTCCCGCCTCCTGACAGCGTTTCACCTTCGGACTATGCTGAACCCATGATCGAACGGGTAATTCTGGCTAAGCCTCGCGGGTACTGCGCGGGCGTGGTCATGGCGATAGATGCGGTGAAAACGGCGGCGACTGAAAATAAGCAAACCGGCGAGGGTGACTTGGTGGTGTATCACGCCATCGTCCACAACGACACCGTGGTGCGGCGGCTCGAGACGGAGCAGGATGTTCGCTTCGTGGAACAGCTCTCGGAGTTGGAAGGCATGTCCGGTCAGGGGAACACGGTGGTTTTCAGTGCGCATGGTATTTCTCCCGCTGTGCGCCGAGAAGCTGTGGCTCGAGGGTTGACGACATTGGACGCGACCTGTCCGCTGGTGACGAAAGTGCATTCCGAATCGAAGCGCTACGCGGCGCTCGGGTACACGATTCTGCTGATCGGCGACTCGAGCCGTCATCAGGAGATTGTCGGAACCTACGGTGAGGCTCCCGAGCAGACGATTCTGGTGAACGTGCTGGGGAACCGCAAGGCTGATCCCGCCATGCGGGACGCGGCGACGCTGACTGTGCCCGACCCAGAGCGGCTAATCGTGCTGACCCAGACGACGCTTTCGGTGGATGACACCGACCGCACGATTGAAGTCTTGAAGGCACGCTTTCCAAACTTGGTCATCCCCAGCCGATCTGACCTGTGCTACGCCACGAAAAACCGGCAGTCGGCCGTGAAGAATATCGCCGGAAAGGTGGATGTCTTTCTGGTCGTCTCGAGTCATTACAGCTCTAATGGGATGCGCCTCGTGGAGCTGGCCGAGGAGCTGGTCCCGAACACGCACCGGGTGGAATCGGTGCGCGACCTGCGCCCGGAATGGCTGGCGGGGGCGACGACCGTTGGCATCACCAGCGCGGCTAGCACGCCGGACGATCTCGTCTGGGAGATCGTGGAACAGTTCAGAGCCAGCAATCCAAACCTGGTCGTGACCGAGGAGGGTGGCGAACTCGAGGATATCGAATTCAGAGCGCCCGTTCGCGTTAGGGCTGACGCGGCGCAAGTATGAGACGGCGCTGTCGCTTTGGGCCGGAATGCACTTGCGTTTAAGGCTCGAGTCGGTAGACTGGCAAGAATGGAACTGGCGGGAGCAGTCATACATTCTGGAACCGAGATGCTGCTGGTGCAGACCGGCTGGATTCACAGCTTTCATCAGGATCGGCGCAACTCCTGGACGGAAACCAGAGTTGGCGAGGCGGCCCGCCGTCGCAAACCACCGCCAGAGGTGCTGAGCAAGGTCGGTTCTGGGGCACTCTGGGTCGCCAAGGGCGAATTCGAGATCTTGGAACGCGACGCGCAACGCCATCAACGTGGCCAGACGATGCGCTTGGAGGTGCGCGGCATCATGATGTTCGTGTCGCATCTGAAAGCCTCGGCGATGCGCGGCACGGACACGCAACGCTGGGCCTTCGCCGCGCTGTTTGAACCGAGCATGGAGCAACTCGAGTGGATTCAAGGCCAGAAACCTACCCCTGTTAGCAGCTTGCCAGCCAACGGCACGTCTGAACGGGATTCCTTGCTGGACTTCCTGCGCGAACTGGCCTACCCGGACGACGAGACGAGCGGCGAACCGAATAACCTGAAGCGCTAAAGTCAGCCAAGAGCGGTCAGGGCTGTAGTGACTGTGACCAAACATTGAACATCCCGATCAAGTCTCGAGGCTGACACGGGTTCTGCACGGTCCAGCCCAGGCTTTGCGCCAAGTCCCTCACCACCGCACGTGGGTCAGCGCCCGCCTCGCGCAACTGTCTCAGGCTCGGTGCCCCGTGACGCTTGGCGAGGCGCTCGCCCCGGTAATCCAGCATCAGCGGCACGTGCCAGAAACGCGGCGGGGTCGCCCCAAATAACCGGTACAACACGATTTGGCGCGGGGTACTACTCAGCAGATCAGCCCCACGCAACACGTCGGTCACACCCATGCGCAGGTCGTCCACGACGCAGGCGAGCTGGTACGCCCAGGCTCCGTCGTTGCGGCGAATCACAAAATCCCCGACAGCTTCCTGGACGTTTTCCACGATCTCGCCCGCGATGCCGTCAATAAACCGAATCTCGAGGTCTGGGGAGATCACGCGCAGGGCCGCCCGACGTTCCGGGTGCGTCACCCCGTGCCGACAGGTTCCGGGATAACGCGGTTCCGCGCCGCCGTGCGGGGCACTCGCCGCGTTCAGCACCTCGAGCCGGGTGCAGGTGCAAGGATAGGTTGGAAGTTGCGCGGCTGCCGCCTCGTACAGCTCGAAACGCTCGGATTGAAGGTACGGTCCAAACGGGCCGCCAATGTCCCAGCCCTCGTCCCAGTCCAGTCCCAGCCACTCGAGGTCGCGCAGGATGTTGTCCGCCGCGCCCTGACGCACGCGTCCCACGTCCAAGTCCTCCGAGCGCAGCACGAACGCACCGCCCGCCTCTCGAGCCTGCAACCACGCCAGCAAGGCCGTGCGCCCATTCCCGAGGTGCATGTCTCCGGTCGGGCTGGGTGCGAAGCGACCCCGGAAGCCCATTTAGCCCTGAGCCGCACTGCCGGATTGAAGCTCAGGGTGTTGAGCCTCGGGGTGTTGAGGCTCGAGAAGCTGATCTTTCGAGGCGTGCCGCCGTTTCAAGTGATGTACGAGGATGAAGCTGATGATGACGAGCAGCATCCACGAGGTAATCTTGCTGAAATCCACGAGGTGCCAGCCGTCGCGCTGGTTGGGGTAGACCCACGCGCCGTAAAAGGTGGCGATGTTTTCCGCGATCCAGATTAAAAAGCCCGCCCCGACAAACACCAGCGGCAATGGCATCCAGTACGACCGCTCCCGCAAGCGAATCCAGATTTGGGTGCGCCAGTACAGCAGGATCACTCCCGCCATCAGCGGAAACCGGAAATCGGGCAAGAAATGATTGCTGAAAAAATTTAGGTAGATCAATCCCCCTAAGCCCCAGCCTAGATTCGGGTTGGGTTCCCGCTCGAGTCGCACCTGCAACAAGCGCCACGATTGCGCGATGTAGCTGCCGACGGCGGCGTACATGAAACCGCTGTAGAGCGGCACACCTGCAATTTTGGTGTAACCGAACTCCGGGTAGGCCCACGAGCCGACATGCGTCTTGAATTGCTCCAACACGAATCCAACGAGGTGAAAGATCGTGATGAAGATGATTTCCTCTAGGGTTTCCAGCTTGCTCCAACTCATGGCGCACTGCACCAGGATCAGCGCCAGAAAAATGAAGTCATAGCGTGGCAACCCGAGCGTGACCTTGTGAGAGACAGCTAAGGTCGCAAAAACCGCGACCGCGAAGATGCACGCCCGAAGCTCGAGCCAGCCAAACCGTATGCCTTGCGAAAGGTTGAACCGCCATGTCGAACGGGCGGGGGCGAGCAGGGTTTTCACCCCCCAAGTTTACCTGGGGGGATGAGCTGAGACTCATCTCGAGGCTGAATTTGTTGTGGCGAATTCTGGGCTTCAATGACTCGAGACCTGGCTTCAAAGACGCAACATCGGCTGCGTTCACTCTGGTACAACCTGAGCCGAGTTCACTCAACTCTCTTGACGAATCGCTGACCCCGCGCCTATACTCTCAAACCGGATTAGCACTCTCTTCTGTAGAGTGCTAACGACTCTCATCATATCTTTGGAGGCAACATGGCACTGAAACCCCTGGGCGACCGCGTGGTCATCGAAATCATCGAAGAGACAGAACAGAAAACCGCCGGTGGACTCTACGTCCCCGACACCGCCAAGGAGAAGAGCCAGCGCGGTAAGGTTATCGCCGTCGGCGCAGGCAAGACTCAGGACAACGGAACCCGCGTGGCTGTCGAAGTCAACGAGGGCGACACCGTGTACTTCGCCAAGTACGGCGGAACCGAAGTCAACGACGGTGGCAAGACTTACACGATCCTGTCCGAGCGCGACATCCTCGCAGTGATCGGGTAAGGAAGCCAGTGGCTTCCAGCTTAGGCTGTCAAGAACGAACCGAAAAACTCAATACCGCTCGAGTAAGTCTCGAGGATACGTTTCAAAGCTACTAGCCGCTAGTAGCTCCCAAGGAGAACATCATGGCGAAACAACTTGTATTTGATGAAAATGCCCGTCGCGCCTTAGAGCGCGGCGTGAACGCCGTTGCCAATGCCGTCAAGGTCACGCTCGGGCCGAAGGGCCGTAATGTCGTGCTGGAAAAGAAGTTCGGTTCGCCCACGATCACCAAGGACGGCGTGTCGGTCGCTAAGGAAGTGGAGCTTGAGGACAAGATCGAGAACATCGGCGCGAAGCTGCTGATCGAGATCGCCTCGAAGACGAACGACATCACCGGTGACGGCACCACGACCGCCACGGTCTTGGGTCAAGCGATTGTCCGCGAGGGTCTGCGGAACGTCGTCGCGGGTGCGAACCCACTGGCGCTGAAGCGCGGCATTGAAAAGGCCGTCGAAGCCGCTGTGGAGAGCATCCGCGCCATGAGCGTTCCGGTCAACGACCGCAAGGGCATCAACGAGGTCGCCAGCATCAGCGCCAACGATGCCAGCATCGGCGAACAGATCGCCGATGCAATGGAACGCGTCGGGCACCAGAACGGCGTCATCAGCATCGAGGAATCCAAGAGCTTGGACACCGAAGTGGATGTCGTGGAAGGGATGCAGTTCGACAAGGGCTACATCAGCCCGTACTTCATCAACAACAACGACAGCATGGAAGTGATCTTGGAGGAGCCGTACATCCTCATCAACGAGAAGAAGATCGCGGCCCTGAAAGACCTGCTGCCAGTGCTGGAACCCGTCGCGCAGAGCGGCCGTCCGCTCCTCATCATCTGCGAGGACGTAGAAGGCGAAGCCCTAGCGACCCTGGTCGTCAACAAGCTCCGTGGCACGCTGAACGTCTGCGCCGTCAAGGCTCCCGGCTTCGGTGATCGCCGGAAGGAGATGCTGAAGGACATCGCCGCGGTCACAGGCGGTCAGCTCATCGCCGAGGAACTGGGCTTCAAGCTGGAAAACGCGACCATGAGCATGCTGGGCCGCGCTCAGCGCGTCCGCATCACCAAAGACGAGACCACGATCATTGACGGCCTCGGCAAGAAGGACGAGATCGAGGCTCGAGTCAACGCGATCAAGCGCGAACTCGAGACGACCGATTCCGATTACAGCAAGGAAAAGCTCAACGAGCGTCTGGCCAAATTGGCGGGCGGCGTCGCGGTCATTCGCGTCGGCGCAGCCACCGAGACCGAGTTGAAGGAAAAGAAGCACCGCTACGAGGATGCCTTGAGCACCGCCCGTGCGGCCGTCGAAGAGGGCATGGTCCCCGGTGGCGGTGTCACGTTGCTCCGCGCCATCCCAGCCGTTAAAGCGCTGTCCGAGAAACTCCTCGGTGACGAGGCGACCGGCGCTCGCATCGTCATGCGCGCCCTGGAAGAACCAGCCCGTCAGATTGCGATCAACGCTGGCTTTGAAGGCAGCGTCGTGGTCAACGCCGTGGTCGCCAACAAGGACAACAACTACGGTTTCAACGCCGCGACCGGCGAGTACGGCGATATGATGAAGTCCGGCATCGTTGATCCTGCCAAGGTGACGCGTACCGCGCTCCAGAACGCAGCCAGCATCGGCGCGCTGATCCTGACTACGGAAGCCGTGATCTCAGATCGCCCAGAGAAGAAGGACAACCACAATCACGCCCCAGCCGGTGGTCCCGGCGGCATGGGCGGAGACATGGATTTCTAAACGCAGCCGGTTGAGAAAAGGGGTTGGCTTTGCGCCAACCCCTTTTTCGTTGTGTTCGATCGGTGCTCGATGTATCCAGTTCAAGGAAGCAGATCAATATCTTCGACCTCGAGATCAAAGGTCTGCGTTGCTCAGCTCTAAGCCGTACGCGAAGAGCGAAGCCATTTTCAAACCTTCCGCGTTCAGAAAACCAGCCGCAGTCAGCAACACAGCGAGTTCAACCGCCCTCTGATCCGGTTGTTTCCTGTAACCGTTCCAAGCTAGGGTTACACGTATCGTTTCAATCGCGGTGCGTTTGTTCGCATCTTGAAACACGTGACCGTGTGCGATCTCGTGACCTATCGCCGCGACTTTCATGAACAATGTTTCGTAAGCGTCTCGTCCACCGACAGTGACGACTGGTTTCTCCAAAGCACTCTCGAGAAGCTCTGGTTTTAGGATACCAGGACGCCCGCCGGTTTCTTCCAAAATGCTGTCGTGGAGCAAGTGAAAAAAAGTCACCGTAGGATAATCTTTCCCACGGTGACGACGTGAATATAAGGTTTTCTTAGCGCTTGGCAAGCCGTTCCAAAAGCTTCATGTCACGCTTGATGAAGTATTGGACTTACGCTTTAGCTTCTGCTCGTGTGCGTGGCGGAAGCACTAAAACCTGACGTTTTTGATTGTTGTCCCCGACTGTTTTCGCCACAGTGTTCACCTTCTTCATTAAGACCCGCAAATTTTTTCTCGCTCACCGCATCAAAATCTTACACGAAACACTGGAGAAAAATCGTGAGCGTGTTGCTTGTGAGGAGCGAGCGCAAAGCCAACCCCTTTTTCATCGCGCTCGAGTGGGTACATCGGTTTCAGCAAACTCGAGGTGGCGCGTTGTTCGAGCTAACTGCCCGTCTCGAGCGGCAGTGGCTCGTCGCTCTAAGCGTATCGTTGAGGCTCAGGTTTCACGGGTTGCGTTGATATGTCAATACAGCAACGCCTGTGCTGGTCGTTTTGGTTTCCGCGAGCTTGAACTTCCCTTGCACGCCATTTGAAAACAATCTCATCCCTTCACCCAGAACGATGGGATGAATCATCAGGCGGTACTCGTCAATCAAATCGTGGGGCATCAAGGATTGTACGAGTGCGCCACTGCCGTAGATCAAGATGTTCTGCCCCGAGGCTTCCTTGTGTCTCCTGATGGTTTGGTAAACATCGCCTTGCACGGCTGTGGCGTTCCACTCGAGGTTTTTTAGAGTCTTGGTCGGCACGAGTTTTGGTAGGCTGTTCATGCGCTCGCCGAAATCTCCCGTGTCGGTCATCTGCGGCCAAGCGTTTGACATGCCATCGTATGTGACGCGTCCCATCAACAAGAGGTCACTCTGGAAGAGCAGTTCGTGTTGCCAGGTTGCCAGCTCTTCGCTCCAATAGGGCGCGGTCCAGGCTGGGTCACTCATAACGCCGTCCAATGTTAAATACTCCGCCGCGATAATTTTCCTCATAGAGATGCTCCTTTAATGGGTTGCCAGGGTGCTCGAGGCGATTGCAACCACGGCATCAGTTTAAGAAAGCGCAGGAGAGTCGTCTTGTATCGAAACGACAACATGAATCGTTGTGAAATGATTAAACGGTTTCGCTAGCATTTGGATGTGGACGTTGCGACAATTCCCAGGCCGTGAGTGGTGAGTGCGCGTCAACAGTTTGAGCGATTCGTGCAGGCGTGTTCCCGATGAGGTGCCTCAGCGTTTTGGTCAAGTGCGGCTGATCGCTATAACCCAGCTCGTAAATGACATCGGAAATCGCTAATCCAGCCTCGAGCAGCGACATCGCCCGGCGTGCGCGTTCAATCTGACGCACGGTGCGGAGCGACAACCCCGTGGCTTCCTGGAAACGCCGTTGGAGGGTTCGCACGTGGGTTGTCTCCTCGAGCGAGAGATCTGCTCTCAGCAGCGTCTCAACTATCGGCTCGTGTCGGAGTTGCCGCTGTCGAAGTAAACGTTCAACAAAATCTTCTGCTTCATCGAAACGTGGAACCTGCCAGATCCTATCGCCCAGCCAAAACGATGCTTCTGTGGCGAGCTGAAGGTGGGCGTGGCGGTCTGCAAGTTGGACTGGCGGAAGCTCGGGCATGAAAACACCAAGTTTGAAGGTGATGCCGAAGAACTCCGCGTCTTTAGGACAATCGGCGCTGGCCGCTCTGGTTTCTGGACCACGCATCGTCAGCGTCGTGACGCCTTCGTGCCGCGTGACGACCAATTCCGAATGACTCGCTGCGAGCGACGTGAACGACCCGCCGCGCCACGACTCCGCCCGCCAGACCGTTTCGATCAAAGGCGAATCTGAGACTCTGCCATCAACTGAGAACACCATCCTGAGGGTCAGTATAAATGGCTAAAACCAATCCTGAGCAAATCCACGCAGCGCGTTCATGACGACTTCTGTGACGGTCGTGTCTTTCTTTTGAACGATGGTGGTGAGCGCCTTCTTCTGCTCTCGAGTCACCGGCAGCCACAGCGCAACGCTCTCCTGCCCATCCTCCAATCTGTACTCGCCGCCGTTGATGTCGTCCGGCATGACTTTGCCCTCACTGAAATCCGCGCCTTCTTTGAGATACGTCACGAGCGAACTTTTCAAAAACCGCCACTCGCGTCCGACCTTCCTGGCCTTCAGTTGCCCGTCGCGCAAAAGTTGGTACACGGTCGTTTCCGAAATCTTCAGGAAAGCCGCGGCCTCTTCAAGAGTCATGACAGCGTCACCGCCCCATTCGTTCATAACACTGCCTCCTTTTTCATGTTAAGTATAGTTAAATTATGTTATCTGTCAATATCTGTAGCTCGAGATCGCACAGATCGCCTCACCTCGTATACACGGCCCGCCGGTCCAATGACCTGGAAGGCTCGAGTCCAAGATCGCCCCGGAGGAACTTGTGGATTACATCAAAACCAAAGACGGCACGAAGCTCTACACCAAGGTCTGGGGGACGGGTCGCCCGGTCATTATGACGCACGGCTGGCCGCTCAACGCGGACTCGTGGGACGACGGTGCGCTGGCGTTCGCCGAGGCGGGCTTCCAGGCCATCGCTTACGACCGTCGCGGTTTCGGGCGCTCCTCGCAGCCGTGGGACGGCTACGATTACGACACCTTGGCGGACGATTTGGCGTCGGTCATGGAAGCGACGGAGGCGAAAGACGCGACCCTGATCGGGTTTTCAATGGGTGGCGGCGAGGTGGCGCGGTACATGTCGCGGCACGGTGGAAAGAATGTGGCTCAGACGGCGCTCGTGGCTTCGGTCGTGCCGTACATGCTGAAAACCTCAGACAATCCGAACGGTGTTGACCCGAAGGTGTTTGCTGAGATGACGGCGGGCATGAAAAAAGATCGGGCTGCGTTCTTCAAAAGCTTCTTCAAATCTTTTTTCGGTGCAGATCTAGTTGGCCCCCAGGTCAGCCAAGAAGTCCTCGAGTGGGCGCAGGGCATGACGCTGATGGCGGGGTTGAAACCGACGCTGGCCTGTGGGAACGCTTTTGCAACAACCGATTTTCGGCCCGATCTAGCAGCCTTTTCCGTGCCGACGCTCATCATTCACGGAACCGCCGATAAGACAGTACCGATTGACACTTCGGCTCGAGCGGCCGTCGCGGGAATTCGTAATGCCAGATTGATTGAATACGACGGGGCACCGCACGGACTGTTTGCGACCCACAAGGAACGGCTGATCGAGGACTTGCTATCGTTCCTGCGAAGCTAACTATAGGCTGAAAGAGCGGCATCAATCACCGTATCCTCGAGACGCGAGCGGTAGAAATTGATTTGACTATCGCATCGCGCTGTGAAAACCATTGTCAAGCCGCGATTCCTCGAGTAAGATGAGGAGTATGAAACTGGCGGGAACAGTCATCCGCTCGAACGATCAAGTCTTACCCGTCTTGAATGGACGGATTCGAGCTTTCCAGCTCGATCAGCGCTCGCTCACGCGCGAGCCACCGCCGAATCCGCCGATGCGCCGCCGCAAACCGCCCGCAGAGGTACAAGTTCTGATCGGAACTGGACGCTTGTGCGTGGCCAAAGGTGAGTTCGAGATTCTGGTCAGTGACGTGCGCCGTCATCAAGCAGGGAACAGCTTGCGGCTCGAGTTGCCCGATATGACGATGTTCATCACCCACCTGAGCGATGCCATTCAAAAGGGTGAAGTGCAACGCTGGAGTTTCGTAGCGCTGTTCGAGCCGACCGCGGCGCAACGCCTCTGGATCGAGAGCCTGAACCCGCCGCCACCGGTTGAGAAAGCCGTCACTGAACCGCCACCGCGAACCATCCATTCGAATCTTCAGGGGCGCGCTGTCTTCCCACTCGTGACAGGCAATGAGGTGTCGAAGCGAGACCCGTTGACCGAGTTCCTGCACGAACTGGCCGGGTTGAACGACAGCTCGAGTTCCACGAAGTGATCCACGCCATCAGCCTTCGGGCTGGCTGGCAAACCCGGAACCCTCGAGCAGAGCCGCAATGCGTTTGAAAACCTCGACGGGCGGCGTCTCGAGTTGCCGGAGTTGCAGCGCGAGGCTACTCAGGAAGGCTTCCAAGTTGATCTGCGCGGGCGTGAAGCCGCTCCTGAAAACGGCTCGTTGTAAAACCTGCATGGTGGTCTCAAGGATGGTCAACCAGTCGTCGGTCCCAACGCCGTGCTGAATGGTTCGCAGGGCAGCGGTAGCGAGTCTCGAGGGTTCGTGCTGAGCGAGAACGGAACTCGAGGTTTCCAGGCGAGTCGTGACGGCCGTCAAGATGCGGTGGCGGGACGCGTCGCTCAGCTTCGGGTGCGCGGCCAGCGATGCCAGCCAGTCGGCCGTGTGCGCTAGCGCGTGCGCCCAGCCGTGACCCGGCACGAAGCCGCGCTGATCGGTTTCTGAACTCAAATACGCCAGCGCCAGTTCCAAGGATCGCTCAACGTCACTGGCTTCTAGAACATTCGCGGTCGCGTCGTGTTCCACGAGGTTTCCCAGCAGCAGCGCCGCGAACGAACGCTCGAAAACCGTTCCTCCGGAAAGCCGAGCTTCCAGAGTTCGTCCCAGATCCCGCAGGGCATCCGGGGCGTATTGATCGTCAAAAATCCAGGTCGCCAGCAGCGTGTACGCGATCTCGTCGCGCAGATCATGTTGGTCTGAGCGCAGCAATTCCAGGAGTTCAGCCGTCAACCCTTCGAGCGATTGATTGACCGGAATTTCGCCTTTGGTCTCTAAGAGTCCTCGCCAGAACGATATCTCCACACCGCTCCTCTCGAGGGGAAAATCTATCCCCGCCTCAGCGCAGTCTAGTTGGCGGCAGGAACATCGCAGCCGCTCGAGCTGAATGGTTACTTCGTCAGACGGTCGAACACGAGCGTGCCGTTCGGACCGATTATTCGTAACTCGCTTTGGGTTACGGTCACCCGTTGCGCCCGTTGCAACAAGCCCACGAAGGTCGTCTCGAGTTTCATCTGGGCTGATGCACAGGCGATTTTGGTAGACAAAATGGCGTTCACGGTGATGGCGGCGCTTTGCAGGCTGTACCCGGCGCTGTAGCGGTTGCAACCCGTGGTTCCCGCCAAACGGGCCGTATCGAAACCTAGCGTTGGCAGATTCAAACCCTTGACTGGACTCGTCTGTCCGTTCAGAACGATCGCTTTCAACGCCCAGTTCGTGCCTGGTAATTTGAGATTGGCGGCGGTCGGCACGCCCTGACCGGTTGCAGCGGCGCGTTGAAACGTCAAGCTGCCTTCGGTCCCCGTGATCTGTAGGCTCACCGTGTCCCCGGCGAAGCGTTGCGCCTTTTGCAGCAATTTCAAGTACGCGCCCTCGAGTTGCGAGACGGCTGGGAGGCAAGCTTTCAGCGTCGTGATGAGTGGTCGCACGGTGATCGTATCGGCGCTGCTGGCGTAGTTCCCGCTGAACTGATTGCAGCCCCCGCCCCCGGAGAGCCGCGTTCCATCAGCACTGAAGCCTAGCGTTGGACGCGGCGCTGATACGTCCTGGGCAGTTTGCCCATTAAGGCTGTACCCAGTCAACTCCCATTGGGTACCCGCCAAGACCAACCCGCCGGCGTCGGCAGCGGGCGGCGAGGATACCTGCACGACTCTGATCTCGAGGTTGTCGGTGGGCTGACCGGATTGCAGCACGGGAAAGGCTGTATCGCTCGTCCAGATCAGTCTCCCCGCCGCTGTGATCCGCGCCCGAACGACGTACTTCGCGTTCACCTCGAGCCAGTTCGGGTCGTACACGAGCGCCCAGGGGATTGGGACTTGCCGGCTCTGGGCTGGCGTGGTCTGGGTCGCCAGCACCGTAGCGGGGGCGTCCTGCCTGGAGACCTCCTGAAGTTGCACTTCCACAATTGCCTCTGATGGAAGCGCGATGCGTGGCAGGTACGTGACCGTACCGCTGATGATCGCTCCGCCCTGACAGGCATCAGCCAGCAGCTTGCCGCTGTTCTCCGAAAGTGTGCTGTTCAGGCCCTTCCCGGTCAGCGTCAGGCGACCGTCGGTGTATCGGTACCCGGACGCGGCGGGTTGCTGCTTCAAGCTGTACAGAGCGCCGCGATACAACACGGTCGCCTCCTCGGGGGTGAAGCGAACGTTGATCCGCAAACCACCCGCGCATTGCGATTCGATGAACCGTGGCGCAGATGGGACGGGCTGAGCGATTGTCTGGGCGGCGGAACCCGTGAACCAGGCGGCGACCGCGACAAGACCGGGAACCAAGAGTCGTTTCATAAAACCTCCTGGCCTATTCCACTCGAGACTCGAGCCGTAAACCCTGGCCCCAACTCACCTTTCAGAGGCGGGAATAGCAACGCTAAAGAAGCGTTCAACTCGAGCTGATCCAGACTCGAGTTAGACGCTCATCTGCCTGTTTTTTCGCGCGGGTAATCGCGAATAGCCCCGTCCGCTCAGTTTAGCGCCTCGAGCATTTTCAGCACGCTGTCAATCTCCAGGCTCGCGCCCCCGACCAACGCCCCGTCCACATTCTGGCGACCGCACAGGGCTTTGATGTTGTCGGGCTTGACGCTCCCGCCGTACAGCAAACGCACCAGGGCTGCCAGCTCCGCGCCGTACTTCTGAGTCAGGAAGTCGCGCATGGCGTTCCCCATCGCCTCGGCATCGTCCGGTGTGGCAGTCTTGCCCGTGCCGATGGCCCAGATCGGTTCGTAAGCAACCACCAAACTCCAGACATCCTCCACCGTCACGCCGTCCAGTGCGATATCCAGTTGCTTCAGGGTGTACGCGACCTGATCTCCGGCCTCTCGAGTTTCCAATTTTTCGCCGACGCACAGAATTGGGGTCAGGTTCGCGGCCTGCGCGGATTTCACTTTGGCGTTCACCGCAGCATCGGTTTCGCCGTGGTACTCGCGGCGCTCCGAGTGCCCGATCACGGCGTACTTGCAACGCAACTCCGCCAACCACTGCGGCGCGGTCTCGCCGGTGAAAGCGCCCTTGGCGTGAGCGCTGACATCCTGGGCACCCCAGGCGACGGACGATCCCGACAGCGCGTTCTGAGCGTTCATCAGGCTGATCGTCGGAGCCATCACGGCCAGGTCGGCGCTGAGTTCGTCCGGCAGTTGCTCTAGCAGGCTACGGCTCCACTCGAAGGTTTCGCGGGGGCCCTTTTGCAATTTCCAATTGAGTGCCAGGAGCGGTTTCATCCGGCCGATTCTACCGCCGTCCGGCTCGAGACGTGCATTGCGGGTTGGGCGCACAGATCTAGCGAGGATCAGCCGATCCTCGAGTGGAGTCGGAGATACAGCGTTAGAGATGCAGCCAGTACAGAATCAGGGCGATCACGGCGGGCAGCGCTTGAATGTATAGAATGCGGCGCGTGACGGTCAGCGCCCCGTAAACGCCCGCCACGACGACACAGATTAGGAAGAACACCTTAAAATCCGGGTTGCCGGTCGCCACGCCCCAGACCAGTCCCGCCACCAGAAAGCCGTTGTACAAGCCTTGATTGGCAGCTAGCGCGGCTGACTGATCGGCGAACTCCGGTGTCGTGCCAAAAGCGCGTCGCGCGGTCGGGGTGCGCCACAGGAACATCTCGAGGGTCAGGAAATAGGCGTGAAGAGCGGCGATCACCAGAATCAGCAGGCTCGAGATCATGTCTTAGCGTACTCTTGCTGGGTTTCGGCGTCGCTGGGCTTACTGAGTTCGGCGGCGTCAGGTTACTGTTTAAAGACAATAGAGTGCGTCTATGACGCAAACATGGCTGAGCTGAAGCGTGCCGTTATCAGTAATGGCTGTTAGCGATCCATGATCCTCTTCACGAGCCTGCCCATGAACGGTACTCGGTCGGACAGAAGCGTACCGCCAACCGAAAAATCGGTCGGTGGGTACGAGTGAAACCGGATGTTGACGCTATCGTGATCGGTCACACCGAAGAGTTCTGCCAACACCGGAGTCAGGATTGCAGCCACGCGACGCTGCTTTTTGACACTCATGCTCCAATCGCTCAGTTCGGCCGTCAAATCGGGCGTGCCGCGTTCCGCTGGCGTTGCGCCGCCAATAAACAACTCGTGCTCTTGGTACGGCATGAACTGAACCGTCGTGCGAGCGCGAACCTCGAGTTCGGTCAGACCAGCTCGAGGTTCAAAGAACAGACCGACGATTTCGTCGGTCAAGCGAAGCGCGACTTCTCGCCGCCGCTGGGCGGGCAGCTCTGGCCAGGTCAGGCGCAGATAAGGCACGCTCGCATTGTAGTGGACAGGATCAGGACAGGAGAGCCGTGATGCGAACGGTCAATATCATTGATCTTCTCGCTTCCAGACAAAGCTCGAGCTGGAAGGACCCAGGTCCATGCGCCGCTTTGGGACCACCGGCCGCTCTGGTGGGATCGGCTCGAGCGGCCCATACACCCTTGAGTCCTATGGGAGATCTCGAGGTCACGTGGCTTAACACGAATTCGATGTGTGCCATCGGTATCAGGCTCATGCGTGCCGTCGGTACCGCTCGAGCTGGGGGCCTCGCGTTGACCCTCGAGCCAGTTTGGGCATGGGCGGCTATACTTCTCCTGATGACGACTTATCGCCGATTGGGACAGTCTGGGCTTCACTTATTTCCGCTGGGTTTGGGCACAATGCAGTTCGGTTGGACAGCCGACGAGGCGCGTTCCTATGAGATCATGGACGCGTACTTCGCGGCGGGCGGAAACTTTATTGACACGGCTGACATTTACAGCATGTGGACACCGAACAATCCGGGTGGGGTCTCCGAGGAGATCATCGGACGCTGGGTGAAATCTAGAGGAAATCGGGATCAGATCGTGATTGCCACGAAGGTGCGCGGTGCGATGGGCCAGAACGCCTCGCAGGGGCGCAACACGATTCACGGGCGCGAGGGCTTGTCGCGGCGCTGGATTCTGAAGGCCTGCGAGGATTCGTTGCGGCGCTTGCAGACGGATGTGATTGACCTGTATCAGGTTCATTGGGTGGACGCCGAGACGCCGATCGAGGAAACCCTGTCCGCCCTGAGCGATCTGGTTCACAAGGGCTACGTGCGATACATCGGTTGCAGTAATTTCAGCGCCTGGCGTTTGATGCAGGCGCTCTGGGCTTCCGACAAGCACGGCTTTGAACGCTTCGTCAGCCTCCAGCCGGAGTATTCAATGGTGCAACCGACGCGCGGCAATTTTGAAGCCGAGATCAGCAAGGTCTGTCTAGCCTACGGCGTCGGAGTCGTGCCGTACAGCCCGCTGGCGGCAGGCTTCCTGACCGGCAAATACAAGCGCGGCCAGGACCTTCCAGAATCCGTGCGCGCCCAAGGCATCCAGGGCAGCCGCATGAACGAGCAGAACTGGCAGATCGTGGACCGGATCGTTGAAATCGCCGCGCACCACGGCACGACCCCGACCAGGGTGGCGCTCGCGTGGCAGCTCCAAAAGCCGTTCATAGTCGCGCCGATCATCGGCGCGAATTCAGTCCAGCAACTCGAGGATTCGTTGGGGGCGATAGAACTGACCTTGACCCAGGAGGACGTGGCGGCGCTGGACGAGGTTTCAGGCTGGCAACCGACCCGCACGGAACTCGAGCAGTGAAGCGGTGAGCGCGAACCTCGAGCCAGAACTGGCGGTGGCGGTAGACCTCGCGCGGCGGGCTGGTGCGCTCTTAATGCAGACCAGGGATTCGGGTCTGGTCGTGCGCTACAAGGGCGTGGACGACCCGGTGACACAGGCGGACATCGCGGCCGATGCCTTGATCCGCGACGGGCTGGGGCTTAGGTTTCCAGAGGACGGCTTGCTGTCCGAGGAAACCGCCGACGATCCGATCAGATTGCGACGGGAGCGCGTCTGGATCGTGGACCCGATAGACGGGACCAGCAATTACGCCCGTGGCCGCGATCAGTTCGCGGTCTCGATCGGGTTAGCGATTCAGGGTGAACCGATGCTAGGGGTGGTTTTCAACCCCGCCAGAGACGAGTTGTTCGCAGGGGCGTTGGGACTGGGGGCGACCCTGAACGGGATATCGGTCAGCACCACTCAGGTATCGGACGTGAACAGCGCCAGCCTGCTCGTCTCGAGCAGCGAGTGGCGCGAGGGGCTGAACGCGTTGCCGCTGCCGATCCGGCCGATCTCGAGCATCGCGTACAAGTTGGCGCTCGTGGCGGGTGGACTGGCGGACGGGACGTTCACCGCCAACGCCCGTTTCGAGTGGGATGTCTGCGCCGGGGCCGCGCTGGTGATGGCGGCTGGCGGCGTCTCAAGTCTGCGCGATGGGCGGCCCCTCCGCCTCAATCAGCCCAGTCCGCGCCTGCCATGGGGCATTCTGGCGGCGGGGAAATCGTTGTACGCGCCGCTGCTCGAGGCGGTCAAAGAGTTGCCGACGGCCGCCTGGGCGGAAACCCGTAAGCGCTGATTTGAAATTCAGTGCGATCTCGAGTTGGGTTTTGCAACCGCGACTCGGGTTGGAAGCGATGAATCAATGGCTCGAGGTTCGGTGAACCTCGAGCTTGCGCTCTCAAAACTGATTCGTAAGGGCGCAGCACACTGTCAGGTGTTCCAACCAATTCAACTTTACCGTCCAGTACAACAGATCAAGGTCACCTCCTGCGGAGTAGGGGGTCGCCGCTACAGCGGCGGGGGGTCGTGCGACGATCGGTTTCGGATACGCGTCCCACGACCCCACCGTCAGCTTCGCTGCCACCTCTCCTTCAGGAACCCATGTGTCCGCTGGTACTTCGCAGGGGAGGACAAAAGCTCGAGGTTTGCGAGTTGCTATGCTGCAAGCGAGAACCAATTCATTGGAGGGTATCAGCGCACTACACTGGACACAAGCTCGAGCTGTCACCGTTACCGCTTGGGCTGACACGGCGGTGCTAGCCTGATTCATGCTGCTACGAGTGTTGCTAACCCTGGTCGTCCTCTCCAACCTTGCCCTAGCGGATGCGCTGTCGGACGCGCAGGCGCTCTACGCCAAGGGCGCGTTTCTCGAGGCGTCTAAGTTGGCGGCGGCCGCCAACTCGAGTGCCGGTTTCGCGTTCGCGGCGCGCAGTCTGGACGAATTCGCGGGCGATCAACCGGAAGCGGAGCGCGAGGCGCTGTACCTTCAGTGCGAACGGTTTGCGCGGCGGGCGCTCGAGCTGGACAGTAAAAATGCGGACGGGGAGTTTGAACTCGGGGCGGCAATCGGGCATCTGGGCAGCCTGCGTGGGGCGGCCTACGCGTTCGTCAACGGCGTGGCGACGCAGGTGCGCGATCACTTCGAGCGGGCGCTGGCGCTGAATCCAAAATTGGTCCTGGCGCTCGTGGCGTACGGGCGGTGGCACGCAGAGATCGTCTCCAGGGGTGTGGGCTTGCTATTCGGTGGCAGCGCGACTCAGGTGACGGCACTGTTCGACCGGGCGTTGATGGCCGATCCGCGCAGCATCATGGCCAGACTGGAGTACGCCAGGGCGCTTCTCGTGCTGGATGGTCAGAAGAACCGCGTTCGGGCGCGGGAGCTGCTGGAATTGGCACTCTCATTGGAACCGCGCGATTTTCTCGAGCGCCAAGCCTTGAGTGCGGCGCGTCGGGAGTGGCAGAAACTGCGCTGATGGGGTTCGTGTTGCGCCACTCGAGCGTTGACAGATAACCGCTCGAGGTCTAGTATTTCGGTGTTTGGCGAAATAGCGAAATTTCGCCCATTCAGGAGGTCCGATGAATCTCAATCCTCTCCTCTCCCTCAGTTTCTTTCTCATAGCGGGACTGAGCGCCGCACAAGGCACTCCAACCACCAGCCAAGAACTGAGTCTCGAGACGAACAGCGGCATTTTAAAGGGCACGCTGCTGGTTCCCGCCCAACCTGCCGCGAACGCGCCCGTGGCCCTGATTGTCGCCGGGAGCGGACCGACCGACCGTGACGGCAACAGTCCGGCCGGGGTGAACGCCAACACCTACAAACTGCTCGCCGAAGGACTGGCAGCCCAGGGAATCGCCAGCCTGCGCTACGACAAACTGTTCAGCGGCTCGAGCCAACCCAAGATCGCCCGCGAGCAGGATCTCAGCTTTGAGACCTACGTCAACGACGCGGCCGCCTGGCTGAATCTGCTGAAAAAGGACTCGAGGTTCAAGTCGGTTTTCGTGATCGGTCACAGCGAGGGCAGCCTGGTCGGGATGCTAGCGGCCGAGCAAACCCCCGTGACGGGATTCATCAGCCTGGCCGGGCCAGGGCGCAATATCGCGGATGTGCTGTTAGAACAGTTGAAACCGCAACTGACTGCGCCGATGTATACAGAGACCGAACGGGTGATCGGAGAACTGCGCGCGGGCCGGACCGTTGTCGCCTCGAGTATCACGTTACCCGCCCAGGTGCGCGGTTCCTTGTTTCGGGATAGCCTGCAACCGTACCTGATCTCGTGGATGAAATTCGATCCTGCCGTTGAGATCGCCAAATTGAAAACCAACATCCTGGTCGTGCAAGGCAGCACCGATCTTCAGGTCAAAGTCTTGGACGCGCAACTGCTATCAAAAGCGGCAGGCGTGCGACCCGTGATCCTGGACGGTGTCAATCACGTGTTGAAAGCGGCTCCGTCCGAACCACAGGCGAACCTTGCCACCTACAGCAACCCGAATCTGCCGCTCGAGGGGCATGTCGTGAGCACGCTGACGGCGTTTATTCGCCCCGCGAAATGAATCAGGTGTTCAAAGCCCTGTCCGATCCGACGCGCCGCGAAATCTTGCGGCAGTTGCGGGTGAATGACCTCACGGCGGGTGAGCTGGCGGATCTGTTCCCGATTTCCAAGAGCACGCTGTCCGGACATTTCAATGTCCTGAAAGCCGCCGACCTGATCCTGCAAGACAAACGCGGCACGACCGTCACCTATTCTCTCAACACCAGCGTCTTCGAGGAGATGCTGACGCACCTGTTTGATCTGTTCGGCGAGCGCCAACCGAGTCCGGTCACGTCAGCGGAGCCAGTATGAACCAGCGACCAGTTCTCAGCACCGCGCTCACCAACATGCTCTGTCTGGCCGCAATTCTCTGGGGCGTGGCCTTCGGCGTGTACACCACGCTGCAACTCCCGGACCGGGTTCCGGTTCACTTCGGGATAAACGGTACCCCGGATCGGTTCGGCAATCGGCTCGAGGCGGGGTTTGGCTTGCTGGTCGTGATCTTGGCCGCGCTCTTGGTGAACCTGATCGTCGTCTGGCTGCTGCGAACCGACGCCAGAGCGCAAGCCCAAGAATCCATCCTGAACCTAACTCGAGCGGCCACGACGCTTGTCATGGTGGTTCTGCAACTCGTGATCGTGGGGTCGTATCACAGCGCCCGTTTCGATGCCAAAGTCATTATGATCGCCCTAGGCGTGTTGTTCGTCGTCCTCGGGAACGTCATGCCGAAAACGCAGACGAACCCGTACGCCGGGGTGCGGCTGCCGTACACGCTGGCGTCCAAACGAGCCTGGCGGGCCGCGAACCGGGCGGGCGGCTGGTTGTTCGTGGCCCTGGGCGCGGCGCTGATCCTGTTCGGGGCACTGCTGCCAAGCCAGAACGCCTTGCGGATGATGGTGCTATTACCAGTCGTATCACTAACGGGCCTAGCCTGGCTGTGGTGGATCGCCAAGCACGAGTACGAGGCTGACCCAGAGCGGCTGCCGCTCCGCTGACGGATTTGACAACGGCTCGAGAAACGGTCACCTCAAGACCCTCGAGAAACCGAGTCTCGAGGGTGTCTGAGAACTTCAACGTTTTAGAGGTTTTTTGCGAGGTTAACGCCCCATCCGTCCACCGAGCATCTGCGCCAGGCCACGCCCTTTGGAGCCGCGCATCAGCTTCATCATGTCCTTCATCTGGTCGTACATCTTGATGATCCGGTTAACCTCTTGCACGCTCGTGCCGCTGCCCGTGGCGATGCGTTTGCGGCGCTGCCCGTCTATCAGCTTGGGGGTGCGGCGCTCCTTCATGGTCATGCTGTGAATGATCGCCTCAATGCGTTTGAACTGGCTCTCGTCCACGTTCATATCGGTGGGCAACATGCGGCTCATGCCGGGGATCATCTTCACCAAATCACCGATCGGACCCATTTTCTGGATGGATTTCAACTGCTCCAATAAATCCTCGAAGTCAAATTCGTTCGGCTTTTTCGGCGCGAAGGCTTTGATGTCGGCTTGCTGGGCCTTTTCGATCAGCGTCAGCACGTCGCCCATGCCCAGGATGCGCTGCGCCACGCGCTCCGGGTAGAATGGTTCCAAACCGCCAATCTTCTCGGAGACACCCGCAAACATAATCGGCTTCCCGGTCACGCTACGCGCCGAGAGCGCCGCGCCGCCCCTGGCATCACCGTCTAATTTGGTCAGAATCAAGCCCGACACGCCGATGCGACCATCGAAAGCTTGCGAGACGTTCAGCGCCTCCTGCCCCGTCATGGCATCCACGACCAAAAAGGTTTCCGAAGGCTCGAGGTTGGTTTTCAGGTCCGCCAACGCGTCCATCAACGTTTCGTCTATCTGAAGGCGACCGGCGGTGTCCACGATGATCAGATCGTGATAATTCTGTTTCAGGTACTCGTTCAAACGCTGCTTCGTGATATTTGGAGATTCGTTGTCGTTCACCTCGAGCACCGGAACGCCAACTTGCGCGCCCAGAACCTTCAGTTGTTCCCGGGCCGCCGGGCGTTGCGTGTCGGCTGCCACCAAGAGTGGGCGGCGACCCTTGGACTTGTAGAGGCTGGCCAGCTTCCCGGTCGTCGTGGTCTTGCCCGCGCCTTGCAAACCGACCATGAACCAGAGGTTGCGCTCGTTCTTCAACAGCGGTTGCACCGATTCGCCGCCGAGCATCTCGCGCAGCTCGTCGTAAACGATCTTCACGACCTGTTGCCCAGGTGTCAACGAGGACAGCACGTCCTGCCCGACCGCCTTCTCCTGAACCCTGGCCACGAAATCCTTGGCGACCGTGAAGTTGACATCCGCCTCGAGGAGCGCGACGCGCACCTCGCGCAGCGCGGTTTTCACGTCTGCGTCAGTCAGCTTGCCGCGCTGCCGAAGTTTATCGAAGATGTCCTGTAACTTATTCCCGAGATTCTCGAACATGCTTCGATTCTACCGCCCAGGCTGGACGACAGACTGGGTGATCGCGGACATCGGCTCGAGACCTAGCAAGGCGAGTACAAGATTCGTTCCTCCAAGATGCGGCTCTCAGAGACGTTACAGTGGGCCTACCGACATCGGTTGCTTAACCACCGAACCCTCAGCCCGCTCGAGACGACCCGCAACGCCAACGCTTAAACTCACCCCATGGAATTGCCCTTTGCCCTGCGGCAAGCCGTGGACGCGGCCCTCGAGGGGGTGGCGCTCGGCGACCTGACGCGGGCGGCCGACCGACTATCGCAACGCTACCGCAGTGAGTTGCGCGATGGCGGCTTTCACCTCTCCGACGACCTGGCCGCTCGGGCCTACCTGGCGGTGCGCCTACCGGCGACTTTCGCCGCAACACGAGCCAGCCTGACGCAAGTCGTCGCCGTCAAACCAGAGTTCGCGCCGCGCAGCCTATTAGATGTCGGCGCGGGTCCCGGATCGGCGCTCTGGGCGGCGGCTGAAACCTGGGACAGCCTTGAAGACGCGCTGATGCTCGAGGGCAGCCCCGCGATTCGTGGTTGGGGCGAACGCCTGTCGCGTGACACTGGCTTGCGACCTCGGCTCGAGTGGCGACAACTCGACGTGAGCATGGGCTTATCAGACCTGCACCCTCGAGACCTAGTGACACTGGCATACGTGCTGGACGAGCTGGATGAGTCCGCCCGCGACGCGCTGGTGCAACGCCTCTGGGCGCTCACGGCGGACACGCTGGTCGTCGTGGAACCCGGCACGCCCGCAGGCTGGGCGCGAATCCTGCGCGCCAGAAGCCTGCTGCTGGAGGCGGGCGCACACATCTTGGCTCCCTGTCCGCACGCCGCGACCTGCCCGCTCGTCAGCCCGGACTGGTGTCACTTCTCCCGGCGCGTCTCCCGCTCGCGCTTGCATCGGCTCACCAAGCGCGGCGAAGTGCCGTGGGAGGACGAGAAATTCATGTACATCGCCGTGTCGCGGTTTGCCGGGCGAGCTTACGACGCCAGGGTCCTCGCGCCACCGAAGGCCACCACGGGACGGGTCGGATTGAAGCTCTGCAAGCACGATGGTAGCGCCCAGGAACGGCTGTTCACGAAGCGCGAGGGCGAGGTGTACAAAGTTGCCCGCCGCCTCGAGTGGGGCGAGCAGTTTGATGCCCTAACAAGGTAAGTAAATGAGCTGCATTCCCTCAATACGTCCATGACACCACCAAAATTGAATTTGGCAAAGCCTTACTGAGCAAGATTAAGAAAAGCTTCAAACTCTAAGATTACGGACGCTCTGGAAAGAGGATTATGAAATACCTTGCGAGTTTGATTGTCAAGTTTGACGTTTCGCCATCTCGAAAACGCACTCAATGACTTACTGATAACGGCGCGATTCGGCTACCTAACTCATGCGTCACAGACGCACTATATTGCCTTAAAACGTTAACCTGAACATGCCGAACTCAGTAGCAACCTTTTCTAGCGGCTGCAACGAGCGATGACAACTCGAGCGCGTATATCGTTCCGTTTCAATCCTCAGTCGCCATCTCGAGCGCGATCAGCGCTAAACTAGCAACCATGAACAATTCCACCTCGCACGATCAGCGCTTCGCCAAGATGTCGTTTGCAAGCGTCTACCCGCTGTACCTCAAGAAAATCGCTAAGAAAGACAGAACGCGCGACGAATTGAATCAGATCATCGAGTGGTTGACCGGCTTTGACGACGCTAAACTGCAAAAACTCATCGAGCAAAAGGCAACGTTTGAACGGTTTTTCGCTGATGCCACGATGAATGCCAATGCACACCTCATCACCGGTTTAATCTGCGGTTATCGCGTGGAAAACATTGAGAATCTGTTGACGCAGCGGGTCAGGTATCTCGATAAGCTCGTGGACGAACTGGCCAAGGGCCGGAAAATGGAAAAGATCCTGCGCAAAGCGTAAATCCGACGGTTCCATCCGCGAGAACTCGAGCATCGCTCAATCTACGGACGAGGACACGGTAGTCTCGAGTTGTACTGCACTTGCCCCCCCTCGAGTGGCTGCAACTACTGCGCTGGACGCCGTTTCGAGCAATGGAGTAGTTTCAATCCTCAGCCGCCCTCTCGAGCGGCTGCAACGGGCCTCTCCGCACTAGAGGATGCATCGCAAGTTTCAATCCTCAGCCGCCCTCTCGAGCGGCTGCAACGATTCGCGCCACTGCCGTTTCGGGCTTCACAGCGCGTTTCAATCCTCAGCCGCCCTCTCGAGCGGCTGCAACTTGCGGCTCAAAAGCCCGCACGGGGGTTTCAATCCTCAGCCGCCCTCTCGAGCGGCTGCAACCAGAGGGCGCGTTTGTTTCAAAGCCGCCCTCTCGAGCGGCTCGAGCTGGTAGCAAGTTTCAATCCTCAGCCGCCCTCTCGAGCGGCTGCAACGCCCTCTCGATAAAGTTTCCGAACGCTATACCGATCGACGCGTTTCAATCCTCAGCCGCCCTCTCGAGCGGCTGCAACTAAAACGGCGCTGTGGGATGCGTACAGTTTTCGCGGTTTCAATCCTCAGCCGCCCTCTCGAGCGGCTGCAACCGCACGGCAATGAAAAAAGCCGTCATAATTAGGTTTCAATCCTCAGCCGCCCTCTCGAGCGGCTGCAACCTGACTGCGTTGAGTGCAGCTCTCGGGTCTTTGCTGTTTCAATCCTCAGCCGCCCTCTCGAGCGGCTGCAACACGCGCTCACGCCCTGTTTCAATCCTCAGCCGCCCTCTCGAGCGGCTCTTGCCGCCGTTACTGTTTCAATCCTCAGCCGCCCTCTCGAGCGGCTGCAACGGCCACTCAAGCGTTTCAATCCTCAGCCGCCCTCTCGAGCGGCTGACGCGTCTGCAAGCATTTAGGCTCTTCAGTTTCAATCCTGTTTCAATCCTCAGCCGCCCTCTCGAGCGGCTGCAACTTACGCTTCCAACTATAGCGTACCTCACGCATTCCCGTCACCTCTCAGCGCGAACCTCGAGATTTGATGGTTCGATGCAGTGCAGTATTACATCACTAATTTTCAAGGAACGCTGTGTGGGACGAATTCATTCGTTTTGCGCGAACCTCCCAGGGTTTTACCCAGCACTTCAGGTTCGCGCACCTCGAGTTTGATACTCGCAAAAGTTTTCCGCAACCAGCTTACTACCTACCTTCTGACCCCTGACAAAACCCCGTTATACTTTGCCGCAATGATCGTTTCCCAAGCGCACACCAGCGCCTCGAGTCCGTTCGCGTGGTTGGCGATTGCCAGTCTGGTTTCACTGACGATTTCTCTGGCGGTGGGTTTGAATTTTGTGACAGGTGTGGCACTCTCGAGCGGCTTGCTGGCGGTTGGGGGATTGCTGGTCTTGGCGGCGCTGGTGTTGATTGTGACTCGAGCGGGTTCGCACTGGACGGGCTGGGCGACTGTCACGGCGGTGCTGGTCGTAGTCTCGAGCGTGGCGGGCGCAGCTTTCGGCGGTTGGTTCGCGGTGCTGCCGGGTGCGATTGCGGTACTGAGTTTGCTGCCGCCGCTGGCGCAACCCTTGCAACTCCCGAGGGGCGCGGAGGCGAACCTGTGGGGCTGGTTATTCGTGGCTCCGGCGGCGTTGCTGCTGCTGGTCTGGCATTTCGCTCCGGCGGCGTACGCGCTGGCGATGTCGTTCCTGAAGGATTTTAATTTCTTGCGACCGGCTGAGTTTGGGGGCTTGGAGAATTACGCGGCGCTGTTTCAGGATCGCCTGTTCTGGCAGAGCTTGGTCAATAGCGCCTGGTACGTGATCGGCACGGTTCCGGTCGGGATCGGGCTAGCGACGCTGACGGCGATTTTATTGAACGAGAAAGTCAAGGGCTTGCCAGTCTTTCGCACCGTGTACTTCTTGCCGTACATCACGGCTTTGACGGCTGCGGCCGCCGTCTGGAAATGGATTTACAACCCAGAGTTCGGGTTGCTGAACGCGGCCCTTGGCACGAAGGTCGCTTGGCTCGAGAATCCGACGGGCTTGATTCAGTTGCTCGTGGAGCCGCTCGGCGTGCAGTTGCCGCAGATTATCGGTGGACCGAGCGTGGCGCTGACCTCGATCATGGTGATGAGCGTCTGGCATTCCTTGGGCTACAGCGTGGTGATTTTGCTGGCGGGCTTGCAGAGCATTCCGTTGGAGTACTACGAGGCGTCTCAGTTGGACGGCGCGACCTGGTGGGATCGGGTGCGGTTCATCACCTGGCCGCTGTTGACGCCGACCACGTTTTTTCTGTCTATCACCGGTTTGATCGGCGCGTTTCAGGTTTTCACGCAGGTGCTGGTCTTGACGCCGGACGGTGGGCAGTTGAAGGACACGACGACGGTCGTCAAATACCTGTACGACAAGGGCTTCCGGGACAACAATTACAGTTACGCCAGCGCGATGGCGTTCGCGCTGTTCGTGCTGGTTCTGGTGGTGACGCTGGTGCAGAATCGGGCGTTGGCGAAGCGGGTGACCTATGACCTCTGAACCCGCCCTACCAATGGCTAAAGGAATCAACCGACGGGCGGCGAACCCGTTGTCTCGAGTCGCGTTGTACGCGGTGCTGGTGCTGGGCGGAGTGGTGATGATCTTTCCGTTCTTGTGGATGATCGTGACGAGTTTTCAGAGCGTGCAGGAATCCTTGCAAGCCAAACCCGTCTGGTTCCCGAATCGCTTGAACCCCGCCAACTGGAGCGCGGCGGCCGGGCTGGGTGGGCAGGGCGGTGATGCCACTTGGGGCGGGCTGGGAGCTGGGAAAACCGTGACGCTCGAGGTGGCGGCGCGGCAATCCGGGGTCACGGCTGGAAACACGGACCTCGAGGCGAGCGTACCGGGGGATTCGCACAGTGACACGAACGCGTTTCTGTTCGGCGGTGAGACTGGCGGCGACGATCCTCGAGTCGTGAAAGTGATCCGACGCAACCGCGTCGGTGATCCGATTCGCTGGAGTATCAGCATTGAGAACACCGGGGCGACCTCGCAGCCGAAGGTTCCGTTGCGGGTCGTCATTCCCGAAGGGTACGCGTTTCAGGGCAGCACCCTGCCGCCGGATCGCGCCTCGAGAAACGATGTTGGCGCGGTCTATGAGTGGAGCAACGTCACGCCCGGAGGCTTGGGGTATGTGCTGGAGAATTACCGCGATGCTTTGAAAGCCGCACCGTTCGGGCGGTACTTCTTGAACAGTGTTCTCAACGCGGGGGCGCAGGTGCTGCTGGGTCTGGTCGTGGTGACGCTGGCGGCCTTCGCCTTCGCCAAGATTCCGTTCTGGGGCAGTGGGACGCTGTTCGCGCTGCTGCTGTCATCCCTGGTGATTCCGGGGGAGATGCTGCTGGTTCCGAATTTTGTCACGGTTTTCAAATTGGGGTGGTTGGACTCCTATCCGGGTTTGATCGTGCCGTGGATTGCCAGTGTCTTCGGAATTTTTTTACTCCGCCAGTTCTTCCTGTCCTTGCCAAACGAACTCTTCGAGGCGGCTCGCATGGACGGAGCGGGCTACGGCACGTTGCTGACGCGGGTGGCGCTACCGCTGGCGGTTCCGGGGCTGGTCACGTTTGGCATTTTCTCCTTTTTGGGATCGTGGAACTCGTTGATTTGGCCACTGATCGTCACCAGCAAGCAGGACATGCGGACATTGCAGGTCGGCTTGCAAAGTTTCATCGGCGAGGCGGGCAGCAATTACGGGCAACTGATGGCGGCGTCGTTGATGGTGATCGCCCCGATCATCATCGGGTTCATGCTGGCGCAAAAGCAGTTCATCGCGGGCGTGGCGCGGAGCGGGCTGAAGTAAATCAACCGCTCGAGGTGCCAAACCGATTCACGGGCGGGCGTGGGCGTTGCTGCGTTTCTCCGCCGCAACTGTCGTTTCCGCGCCGTGCCCCGGAAACACCACGGTCTCGTCCGGCAGCGTGTACAACTGGGTTCTGATTCGCTCCAAGAGCAATCCCGCGTCACCACCGGGGATATCGGTGCGCCCGACGGTTCCTCGGAACAGCGCGTCGCCTGAAAGTACAAACCCGTGACTGGAGTAGAGTGCCAGGTGTCCGGGCGCGTGGCCTGGGGTGAACAGAGTCCGAAAACGCAACGCCCCGAGGCTGAATTCGCCTTCTGATAGCTCGAGGTCGGGCGTAGTGGGTTGCGTGAACGGCAGGTTCCATCGCTCCGCGCCGATGTGCGCCCTCGAGTACGAATCCCAGGCGTCACGGTGCAGGTAGACCTTGGCGTGCAGGGCTTCACGGGTCGCTTGCACCGCGCCGATATGATCGAAATGCGCGTGGGTCAGCAGGATTCCCAACACGTTGGAATCGGTGCCCTTCACCAGCTCGAGCAGGTCGGCGGCATCGTCGCCGGGGTCCACCAGGACGGCATCGCCGGAGCGGTGGCGAATCAGGTAGGCATTCTCCTGAATCTGCCCGGTCACGAGGCGGTGGACGGTGAGGTCTGGGAACTCGAACCCTGTCAGGCGATTCACAGCGGTAGTTTACCGGACGCGGCGAACGCCTCGGCTCTGAGGCTGAGGCGGTGGCAGCCGATCAGTCGCGCCAACTCGAGGGTGGAATTCAGCAACGCCTGGCTGGAGTCTTTTTCCAGCACGCACAGGCTGGCGAGTAATTCCAACGGTTTGTGCGGCAAGCTTTGAGCCTCAGTCAGCGCATTCCGGGCGAAACTGCCAATGTGGGTCACGGCGTACAGGGACAGCAGCGCCCGCACCGTGGCGGTTCCGTCCTTGGCGGCTCGAGCGCGTTTGAAGGCTTTCTCGGCTTGCTCCAGGGCTTTCTGCTGATTCCCCCAGACGGCGTGGGCGTGGGCCAGTCCCGCCAGGGTTCCGGCGCTGGCCTCCTCGCCAAGAATTTCACTGATGCCGAACGCCTTCCCGAAGGCGATCACGGCGTCTTTCGGTTCCGTGCCCGCTTGCATTGCTAATTCCAGCAGTGCTTCGCCTTTGACGCTCAGCGCCGCGACCGCCAAGTAACCGTCCTCGTCCCCGGCGGCCAACCGGTACGCAATGTCTGCCTCAGCGACCGCTCGCCCCAAATCGTCGGTGAAGCGCCGGGCGTTGGCGCGGTGCAACAGGCCCCAGCCGTGCGTGTCAGGCAACATTTCGAGCGTTCGCAGGGAGTCGGCGATTCTGCCCAGGCGCACGAGCGCCGCGCCGAGGTTGACCTGCGCCTCGAGGGTAGACGCACCGGACAGGTCTGGCAGGGCAGCTTCCAGAGTTTCGGCAGCCAGCGCAGGTCGGTTCAAACGCCAGTGATGTTTGGCAATCTCGAGCGAGAGTTCTGCGGCAAAATTCGCTGGTAAACCCGCACGCTCCCGCTCCACGAACTCGAGGTTCTTCTGGCCCTCCGCGACCCGCCCGGACTCTTCCAGACCCGCCCCGTTTTGCAGCAGGGCGGACAGAAATACACGCCGCAAAGAGAAGCGCTCCGCCTCGAGCCAAGCTTGGAAGGCTGGATTCGTGACAGTTAACCCGGCCGCGAACTCGCCGCGTTTCTTCGCTAAGGCTTTCAGGTCGCCCTCGGAGACGCGGTACGCGTTGACATCGCTGCTCCCGGCAAAGCGCATTCCATCGGAGTAAAACTCCAAGAATGGCAAAAAGGCTTCCAGCCCGCTCGAGAGGGCGCTCTGTGAGGCGTCCCCGAACAGTGCCTCGAGTTCAGGCATCGTGCGCGTCAGTGGGCTGCTGGCTAAATAGACCAGCAACTCGAGCGCCCGCCCGGTCGGAAGGGTCACGGGCGCGTCGTTCAACGTGAACGCTATCGTACCGAGCAGTGAGGCGTGCAGCATATGGCGGTCAGCATACCGAGCGCGGCGCGGGACGGTTGCTGTTTGATGGTACGAACGCTCGAGAGCGGTGCTTTGGTGAGCTTGCTTCGATCACGTTGGTGACCGGGCATAGCACGCTATGCCCCTACGAAAACTGGTTGGTTTCGAGCTGTTCGCACATCAGACTCGAGGACCGCCGGTATAAAAACCCGTTGAGCGCAGGGGCGAATCTTGTATTCGTCCGGCCACTGTTCGTCCAGTCACTCGAGACGCTTGAAAGTCCAGGTTCAGCGGCAGGGCGGGGCGGCGGCGAAGGCTTTCTTAGGGTCTCGCACCAGTTCGGGCAAAAAATAAAAGGGATAACCGGGCCCCGTCATCCGACGATCCGTCCACAGGGTTTTGCCGCTGATATCAAAATACATCCGCTCCTCGAGATGCGTGTCGTTAACCGCTCCGGCGGTGACCAGCACGAAGCGCAAACGACCCAATGCGTCATAAGTGTGTTCAAACGTCACGGCGCTGTCGTCGCTGCCGCCAGATTTGATGTAGCGCCGCACGACTCCGCTCGCGCTCGAGTATTTGCTGCGATCCAAATCCCAGTTTGGACAGTAGCCAAAGCTTTTCTTCTCGAGCTTCAATTTCTTTGCTGCGATCAGGCCGTTGACAGCCTTGTACATCCCGCGTATTTCGAGGATGGCCGGGTGCGATTGCCAGTTCTTACTGGTAATCGTTTGCGCTTGCGCCAAGCAGGTGAAGACAAGCAGAAGTCCAAGCGGGGCTTTCATGCTGCCCAGCTTACTCGCCTCGAGAAATCGTAGAGGGGGTTCCCATGCTGACCCTGGAAACTCGTATCAACGCAGAGAAACAGCTCGTCCGTTCAGATCGTAAAAATCGTGGTCTGACCAGTCCATGCCACCTTCGGAAATTCCGATCAGATCCTGGTAGAAACTGATCTCCAAACCATGTTCTTGATCCCACTCGGCAAACAACTGAATATGAATGATCGCCTGACCGGCGTGAGTGTGAACCCAAACCGAACGCAACGGTCTGACTAATTTCCAGACTTCGGCCGCTCGCTCCAAAGCCGGTGGATACAGCTCAGGCTCAAAGGTCCCTCTCAGCTCCTCAAGATGAGCCTTGCAGTACGAGAACAGCGCCGTCTCAGCAAATCCTGCCGGGCAATAAATTGCACCCAGAAATCTCGTTGCGCTTGGCTGGGACCATCTTCTGGCGGACCCTCGAGATCCAACTCCAGAGTTTTATTGAGGAACGGTACGTCAACTTCACCGACCCAGGAACCCCTGAACTCGAGTGTGCCAAACACGGGGTCAACGATGTTGGTTAAAAGGCTCCTCATTTCAAAGCTCGAGCGGCCTTTATTCCAGCAGCAATTCCTGCGGCACGGCGTAGCCCAGGTGATCGTAGGCGAGCGGCGTGACCATGCGTCCCCGTGAGGTGCGCTTGATGAACCCCAACTGAATCAGGTACGGCTCGTAGACATCTTCTATCGTCAGTGAATCCTCGCTGATCGCGGTCGCCAGCGTGTCCAGTCCGACCGGGCCCCCGGCGAATTTCAGAATCATGACTTCCAGCAGTTTCAGGTCGCGTTCGTTCAAGCCAGAGGTGTCCAGGCCCATACGATCCAACGCGTCCTGGGCCCGCTCGAGTCCGATGACGCTCTCCCCGGCGACCTGGGCGTAATCGCGCACCCGGTTCAACAGGTTCTTGGCGATTCGCATCGTGCCTCGGCTGCGCGCCCCGATCTCGAGGGCGGCGTCTGGGACGATTTCGATGTTTTGCAGTACGGCTTCGCGCATGAGAGACATGGCGATCTCTTCGGGAGTGTAGAACTCTAAGTGTTCGATGATCCCGAAGCGGGAGCGCATCGGGGAGGTGATGAGTCCAGGGCGGGTGGTCGCACCGATCAGCGTGAAGCGCGGGATCGGGAGCTGGATGCTGCGGGCGGCCGGGCCCTGACCGATCACGATGTCCAGTTTGAAGTCCTCCATCGCCGGGTAGAGATGTTCCTCGGCGACGCGTCCGAGGCGGTGAATCTCGTCAATAAAAAGGACATCGCCCTCTTCCAGGGAGTTGGTCAGGATGGCCGCTAGATCGCCCGGTTTTTCAATGGCGGGTCCAGACGTGACTTTGATGCCCACGCCCAGTTCATTGGCGATGATGTGTGCCAGGGTCGTCTTGCCCAGTCCGGGAGGTCCGAACAGCAGTGTGTGATCCAAGGCTTGGGCGCGTTGCCGGGCGGCGCTGATGTAAACCTCGAGTTTGGCTTTGAGCTTGTGCTGTCCAACGTAGTTCAGGAGCGTCTTTGGGCGGTTCGCACCGTCGAAGTTCTGCTGTCCCGAAAGGCTTGGCATGGCTTGATTTTGGGTTGGCTCGGTCACGTGTGAGGCTCCTGACAAGGGTAGAGCATCAGATTCTAGCACGAACGTTGACATAGATTATGTTTTTAACATAATCTGCATCGCATGTCCAGTGCCCAGCCCAGCCTCGTCTGGTTCAAACGCGACCTGCGCGTCCGCGATCACGCGCCGCTGCTCGAGGCATCGCAACACGGTGAACTAATCGCGCTGTACCTGTACGAACCCGAGCTGATCCACAACCCAGAGTTCGACTCGAGCCACCTGGAATTCATCAATCAAAGCCTGAGCGAACTGGCAACGCAACTCGAGCGGGTCGGCGGCAGGCTGGTGACTCGAGTTGGAGAGGCGACGGCGGTTTTATCCAGACTGCAAGAGGAAACGGGTTTCACGCGTCTGTACAGCCACATGGAAACCGGGAACGGTCTGACCTTCGCCCGTGACCGCCGCGTCAAAGCCTGGTGTCGGGAGCGCGGCATTCGCTGGCAGGAGGTCGCCCAGCACGGCATCATGCGCGGTTCCGCGCCGCGACCCGTCTGGGGCGTCAACTGGGACTCGTTGATGCGCTCCCCGACGATTGAACCGCCACTGGGCTTGAAGTCAGCGCCGCTCGAGACGGCTGGGATTCTCAGCGCCAAAGATTTCAACCTCGAGCCGAACCGAAAAGAGATTCAACCCGGTGGCTCAGACGCCGGGTATGGGTTGCTCGAGTCGTTTCTGGGGGATCGCGGGCGCGAGTACCAACGGGCGATGTCGTCGCCGGAGGCGGGCTGGGACGCCTGCTCGCGGCTGTCGCCGCATATCGCTTTTGGGACGGTATCCCTGCGCGAAGCCTTCCAGCGCAACCTCGAGCGGTTTGACCTGTACAAGCAGACCGACCGGACCTTCGCACGATCCTTGCAATCGTTTCACAAGCGGCTGCACTGGCACTGCCACTTCATGCAAAAGTTGGAAGATCAGCCGGATTTGGAGTTTCGGAATCTCAACCGTGCGTTTGACGGGTTGCGTGAACAGAACTTCGACCGGGAGCGCTTCGAGCGTTTTTGTCGCGGTGTGACCGGCTATCCGATGATAGACGCCTGCGTGCGCTGCTTGCTGCACACCGGCTGGATCAACTTTCGGATGCGCGCCATGCTGGTCAGTTTCGCCTCGCATCACCTATGGCTGCACTGGCGCGAGGTCGGCGTGTTTCTGGCGCGGCACTTTCTGGATTTCGAGCCGGGGATTCACTGGCCGCAGATGCAGATGCAGGCGGCCGTCACCGGAACCAACACCGTGCGGGTCTACAGCGCGATCAAGCAGGCGCGGGAGCAAGACCCGACGGGCGCGTTCATTCGCCGCTGGGTTCCAGAGCTGAGCGCCGTTCCCCTGCCATACCTGCACCAACCCGAGACGCTGCCGCCGCTCCTCACCCCGATGCTGGACGTGTGTTACCCCGCGCCGCTCGTCGCGGAACGCGAGGTCTTACGGGCTGCTCGGGCCGAGATTTACAGCTTGAAACGCAGCCCCGATGCTCGGCTCGAGCGCCAGCGCGTGCTGGAGCGCCACTCGCGGGCAGCGCGTCACACATGACAGTTTTGGTGCGATACTGAACCATGTGGCAATTGTTCTGGGGGTTCGTGCTATTTCAGCTCGGGATTCGAGTTTGGTTCCGGCTGCGGCCGCAACCGATTCCGCACGGCTGGTCGTGGCTCTTGGAGAACCCGTGGCGCAGGGTCTACCGCGACCCAGAGCGCACGGCTGACGCCTGCCAGTTGCGAGCCACCGACACGGTGCTGGAGCTTGGCTGCGGTTCCGGGTTGTTCACGAGGGCGCTGGCAGGACGCTGCGCCCGGCTGATCGCCTCAGACCTGAGCCAGGCGTATCTGAATGAGACGGCGGTCAAAACGCGTGACCTGACCAACCTCGAGTTACTGCTCGCCGATGCGACGGCGCTGCCCCTGCCGGACTCGAGCGTGGACGCCGTGGTGCTGATCTCCGCACTGACCGAAGTGCCGGAACCCGTGAAAGCACTCCTCGAATGTCGTCGGGTGCTACGACCCGGCGGGCGAGTCGTGGTCAGCGAGGAGCTGTTCGCGCCGGAATATGTGACGGCGGGCGTGACCGACCGTTGGGCGAGCCAGGCTGGGTTGACTCGAGTGAGCGCCAGCGGCAACACCTGGGTATACCTTCGGCAGTATGTCAGCGAGTAGACGGAGTAGCGTTTCCCTCGAGCGGCTGAAATCTTAAACTCTGTCCAGCCCTAAGTGAAGCGCGGTTTCCCGCGCTGCCTCTTCGGACACGTGTGCCGCGACGACCTCGAGCGCCAGCAGGGCCGCGCCGTGGGAACGAGCGGCGAACCAGCGCCCGGATTCGTTCTTGACGATCGGCTGCTCCAACACATCGCCCGGATTGAACTTCCAGACGGTCTCGAGCAGACTCGGGAAGGTCGTGACGCGCTGATCCGCCAGCAGCCCAGCCTCGCCGAGCAACAACACGCCGCTGGTGCTGGCGCACAAATTTTTCACTCGAGTCGCCTGGGTTTTCAGGTACTGCGCGGTCGTCGCGTCTTTTACTAAGCGGTCAACACCGCCCCCGCCCGGCACGAACAGCGCGTCGGGTTCCGGGGCCGCCGAGAACGCGTAGGTCGGTGTCATGACCAGTCCGGACGCGCCGAGGACGCTGGCTCGAGTTCGGGACACGGTGTAGGCGTGGAGTTCGGTCTCTGAATAGCGCGCGGCCGTGCGGAACACGGTCAGAATCCCGGCCGGTTCCAGCTCCAGGACTTCGTGGTAGATCAGCACGGCGATGTTCACACGGGTGATTCTACGGTCACGGGCTGGCGGGTGTCTGAACCACCCAGGCGACCGAGAGCGCGGTCGCGCCGCCCAAGAAAAAGTTCGTTTGCGTTTGCACGCCCGTCGGAAACCCGAAGATATCAATCTTTTGCAGGCTCGAGCCGAGCGTCGTGGACCCGGCCAGCGCCCAGGCGAAGCCGTCCGGGGTGAAGACCAAGTCCGGTGAGGAGAAACCCAGAATCACGCTGTCAATCCGTTTCGGATCGCTGGCTTGCAGGTCGCGTTTCAGCAAGACGCTGTTCGGGCGCAGGTACGCGGTCAGGCTGTCAGAGGACTGGCGCGTGTTGATCGCCCGCTGCGCGGCTCCGACCACTTGCGGCTGGTCAATCTGTGGCACGCCCGTGACCTCGTTGCCGAACCCGACGGCGGGGGCATCGGTCGTGCCGGTCAGGTTGATCGCCACCGTCTTGCCTCCAAAGCCATTAATGGTCGCCACGAACCCAGTGCCATTGCGACCTACATCTACCTGATTGTTACTCGAAGCTGAGACATCGGCTAACACAGCCGACTGGGCTGGTGGAGCCGCGAGATTGCTTAAGGCGTAACGCTCGAGACGATAGCGATTGGCGAAGGGTTCCAAGACGATCAGGTCGGCGTCGCTCAGCGAGGCGGCGAACTGACCACTGCTTTGTCGGTCCCCAGCGTTAATCACCGTCAACAACCCACCCGTCAAGAGCGCCCCAGTTCTAGCATCGAAGACTGCGACTCGAGCCGCGCGCGTTGTGCTGTTATCGCAGCCGCTCGAGAGGTCGGCGGGATCGTCCAGCGCAACGAGTTTGCTCTCGTCCGGCGATAAGGACAGTCGGGTCGGGCAGAAGTTTGGGATCGCGGGGGGTGCGAAACCGGGCGCGGGCGTCAGGGCGGCCGTGAATCTCTGGACCGTCCCGGACGCGGGCAGGCTGACGAACACGGCGTCACCGGCCGCGGTGTTGAGCGCGTCGTAAGGCTGGGTTGGTGTGGCGGTCAGGGCGCAGGTTCCGGTCGTCGTCCCCGTCCCGAGCGCTTCGATGCTGGCGACCAGAATTCCCGGTGACACGAAGGCTTGGCGCTGCCCGTTGCAGAACAGGCTGAACGCCAGGTTGGGCTGGGTGGCCGTACCGCGCAGGGGCACGACTAGCTCTAAATTGGGATTGCCCTCCTTGGAACCGGTGCAGGCGGCGAGTACGCCGAGCAAGACGCTCCCGAAGGCCCAGGGCCTAAGCTGTTTTGCGATCACCATCGTCTGACCTCCAGAGTCATGCAGATTCATTTCAGCGGCGGGATGAACGGCAAGAGCGGGAACTTCAGACCCTCGTTCGGCGTGGTCGTGAAAATGTCTTGTTTGCCGAACGGCAGGATGACGCTGAAGCTGAAGTTGATGCCCTCTTTCGGCGTCGAGTCCACAGTGAATTGCAGGCTGTAACAGCACTGATCGAAGATCAGTGTAAAGACCGGGCGCAGGTCGGCGGGAAACGATCCAGAACTGGGGCTGCTGGCGTTGTACGGCGGCGTGAACAGCGGCAGATCGGAGCTGCCATCGTCGCTGAACTCGTAGGTTCCACGCAGGTACAGCGCAATGAAAATGGACGGGCGCGGGCTGCCGTCCTGCGAGAAGGCGAACGACACACCGATCGGTTTCAATTCAAACCGGTCCTTGAACACGCCGCCTACCACCGTGCGCGAGTAGGTGACGTTGGCGAAGGCGCTGAAGCCCGGCACGACATCCCAGGCGAAGCCAAACGTGGCGCTCGAGAAGCGCCAGTCGTTCTGATTGCGCCACGGCAGCAGCAGCAGGAAATTCACGGAGAACTCGAAAGCTCCGCCCTGGTTCTCACTGCGGCTCGAGACGGTTCCCGCCAATGTGGGCTGGTAGAACTCCAGGGTGGCCAGATCCACGGCGCTGCTGAACTGGAGGCTCCACGGGAGCGGGTCGGTCGCGTTGATCGTGACCGAGACTCGAGACGGCGGTTGCGGCGTGCTAGTGGAATAGGTGTACGGCGCGAAGTCCAGTTGATCCGCGAGGCTGACCGTGTAATTCCCGAAGCGGGCGCTGAACGAACCGTTCAACCTGGCATACGGTTGCGGCGGGGCGGGCGCAATGTTGGTGTACTGCGGCGGGGTCAGCGTCTGATTCAGGCTGAGCGTGACCGGGTTCTCCTGGGTTCCCAGGATCAAGGTGCTGTTGAGCGACCAGCCTCGAATCTCGCCGTTGTTGAGGTTCTGCGTCAACCCGAGCGACAGGCTGAAGCGTCCGGCGTCCGGGCTGCGATAGCCGACCTGAAACCGCAGGTCGTCCCAGGCGGGCACGAAGAATGGGTTCAGCCGGTCAAAGAAACGGTACCCGGTTCCAACACTAAAATTCACGCCGGAGCTGACGTTATTCTGCAATGAGACCGCGTAACTCACCGGCTCTAAGCGGTCCCAGTCGAAGCTGCTCGAGACGGTCAGGCTGATCGGTGCCGGGTTCACGGTCAGGTTGAGGCTCAGCGGGTCGGCGGGTCGTTGCGTGCGGGTGAACTCGAGGCGCTGCCCGAAGCCCAAGCCCAGCCAGGGAAAAGGACTGGCGTTCAGGCCTAAGTTCAGGCTGGCGTTTGGGGCGCGTTGCGCCACCCGGTCAAACGAAAACGGACTCTCGCCCTCGGAGATCGTGTAGGCGTACCCGGCGCTGAAGTTCACGGCGTTGCTGAGCAGGCTCTGCTGGAAGTTCAGGGTTCCAGAGAACCCGATGTTGCGCTCGTACTCGCCGTCCGGGTTGACGGTCGAATAGTACTGCCCACGAAAATTGGCGCTTCCGTTGACCCGCCCGTTCTGCCAGGGTTGCCAGTCCAGCCCGAGCGCCCAGTTGACGCTGAACTTCCCGGCGCTCACCAGCGGCGAGTTCCCCGCCAGACGCCGGGCGCTGGTGTTGAACGGGTCGAACGGAGCCGTGATGATGCCCACCGTGAATCCCCAGCCGGTGAGTGAAAACACGCCGACTCGAGGCAACAGGCCCGCCTTGGCGGTGAAGCGGAACTCTGGCAGGAACTGCGTGACCGTGGACAACCCACTGTTGTAGGCGCTGATGGTCAGCGGATCGTCCAGATTCGGCGGGTCGCGGTGATCCAGCACCCCTCGAGTTTCGACTTCGGCGCTGTAGTTGATGGCATCCAGGTTGAATTTCAGGGAAAAATTTGTGCGCTTATTTTCGCCGCTCACGCCGCGCAAGTCGGTCGCGGAGCTGATCCCAGAATCCACGCGGTTGAGGTTGAACGTGTACGTCAACGGCGGCAACTCGTCCTCTGGGGCCACCCCATCGCGCAGCAGGAACTCGCCGCCGGAGGAAAACTGATACGCCAGTTGCACCCCAGCCGTGGAACCGACCGGCGGCGGCAGCGCCAGGAAGAAGGCCCTGGATTTGTTGCTGCCGCCGAACAGGTTGAACAGGTTCAGGTCCACACCGAAACCAAACGCCGGGGTCCGTTTTTCAAAGTAGCGCAGCAGGGTAAAGCCCTGCCCGAAATCGGAAACCGTGAACGGCAGGTCCAGCGCCACGGTCGTGCCGTCCGCGCCCGCGTTCTGGTTGATACTGAAACGCGGCTGGCGGCTCGGGTCGTTCAGGAAGATCACCACGATCGGCAGGTAAAAAACGGGCACGCCACCGACCAGCACGGTGACATCCCTGGCGATCAGGCGGTCACCCGGATAGAGCGTGATCTCGCCCGCCCGGAAACCGTAGGCGTCCTGCGATTTTCCGCAGCGGGCGCACGGCGAGAAATAGCCCTGCTGGACCTCCAACTGTCCCGGCAGTCGCTCGCAACTGATGCCGACAATGTCAATGTCGGCCGTAGAAATAAAAACATCTGAGCCTTCCAAGCCCTGCGTCTCGAGGTCCACCTCGAAGTCGCGGCTGGCCACAGTTTCGGTCTTGGATTTCAGCGTGCCCGCGCCGATCACGCGCAGTTTCCGGCGGGTCTTGTTGTACTCCAAGCGCTGCGCTTCGATCTCGTCGTCGTCCACGCGCACCACGGCCGGGTTGCCGGTGATGATGTAATACTCTTCAATGCTGCCGTCCGGGGTGGTGACGTTGCGCAGCTCCAAACGGCTGGCCTGAACAATCGTGATCTTGCGGGCGAAGGCGGACCCCGCCAACAGACAGCCTAGCAGCGCCACCAGCAGCAGGATTGCCCTGCGACTCATCGGTCTCGAGCGGCCAGCAGCAATCCGATGCCGCCGAGCGTGAACAGGATGTCCGCCGCCCAAGCCCCCAGGAACGGTGGAATCGCGCCGCTCTCGCCCATCACCCGGAAGATCGTGTTGGTGGCGTAGTACAGGAAGGTGAACAACAATGCCCCGACGAAGCCCAGGTCCTGGCGGCTGCGAAGCATCCACAGCCCCATGCCAATCCCGAAGATGGCAAAGGCGAACGCCGCGAGCGGATCGGCGAATTTACGATTCAAACCCGTCAGTTCCGCCCTGGGTTGCAAACCCTGTTTCTGCAAACTCTGAATTCGCTCTACCAGTTCAGTCAGCGGCAGTTGCACCGCTTCGGTGGACAGGTTACCGCCGCCGCGCAACTGCTTAATCGGAATGACTGCCCGCTGGAATCTGGCCACCAACACCGGACGGGCATCGCCGCCCCGGTAGGTGGTGCGCGTGCCGTTCAACAGTTCGATGGCACCCTCGTCGCGCAGGATTCTGCCGGTCGACGCTCGCGTGATCGCGTTCGGAACCTGCCCACTCGAGGCTTGCAGCACGGTCACATCCCGCAGTTCGCCGTTGTCTTTGAGTCCGCCCGGCGCAATGTATATCACTTGATTTTGCGAGTCCTTGAAGAACTGCCCGTCCTGAACCGCAATGCGCGGGTTGCTGAGCACGATGTCCTTGAAGACGCGTTGGGCTTGCACGAAGGCTCGAGGTTTCAGCGTTTCGGCATTGATGAACGCCACCAGACTGACGATTGCGCCAATCGCCAGCACCGGCATGACCAAGCGCGTCGGGGTGATGCCGCTGACGATCGCGGCTTTCAATTCGCTGTCCTGGGTCAAGCGGGAGAACGCCATCAGCACCGCGAACAACATGCTGAGCGGTAATCCCAGCGACAGCATCTCCGGCAGTCGGAACGCCAGGTATTGCAGGATCAACAGCGGGTTCGCGCCCTTCGACAGAAACTCGCCGATTTTCTCGAACGCGAACCCCATGATGAGGACCACGATCACCCCGAACAACCCGCCCAGCAACAATGGCAGAATCTCCGAGACGATGTACCAGTCCAGCCGGGTGATCCTCGGCGGGCGAGGTTCCAGGAGTCGCGGCCGCGTCGGTGCGCTCGAGGAGATCACGCGAGCCGCCTTAGGCCAAAGATGCTGCCCAACCCGAACACGATCGGCGGCAACCAGGCCGCCAGCCAGTACGGGACCGCCTGCGTCGCGGCCAGGTTCTGCCCGGTGATCCACAGGCCCCAGTAAACTGCCACGATGACAATCGTTCCGGCGAAGGCGAAAGCTCGGTTGGGCGTCAGTAACCCGAACAGCGCCCCGGCAAACGCGAACGCCAGCGCCGCCAGCGGGTCAGCGAAGCGGCGTTGCAGCTTGTAATTCACGTCGTAACTGTCCTGCACCGTGAGGTTGGATTGCCGGGAGCGGGCCATCAGCTCCTGCAAGCTCAAGGATTCCGGTAGCCGCGAATCTGGCTCGAGGGCGGCTTGAAAGCTGAAAACGTGCCTGGTTTCCGGAGTCGGGGCCACGGCCGAATCAGCGCCGACGTGCGAGACGCTATACAGCTCCCACTGCTTCTGCCGCGAATCCCAGAGTCCTCGAGTCGCGGTGTACTGACCCTCCGGTGCGATGACCACCACGCCGTACAGGTCGGCCACCTTTGGATCGTCCGAGCGCGGCGCAATCGTGCCAGCGTGAAAGATCGTCTGACCGTCGTCGGTGGCGTAACTTTTCACGTCCTGGGTTTTGCTGGGTTCGATGTTGTAGATCTTATACAGGGACTGCTTGAAGCGCAGTTCGGCCGCCGGTTGCCAGAGGTTGGCGTTGATGAACGAGACCACGGTCATGACCAAACCGAACCCGAGCAGCGTCCACATTAGGGAGATCGGCCGGACTCCGGTCGCGTACAGGGCTTTCAATTCGCTGTCCTTGGCCATGCGTCCCAGACTGACTGGCAACGCGAACGCCAGGGCGGGCGCAATCATGTAGGACAGGAAAAACGGAATCCGGTCCCACAGGTTCTGCAACACCAGTAGCCCAGAGGTGTGGTTGTTCAGGAAGAACCCGATCAAAAACGCGAAGTAATCAATCAACAGCAGTACTAACATCGTCGCCACACCGACCAGGTAGAGCGGCACGGACTCACGCAGTATGTACAAGGGAATCCGGCGGGCGAGCATCACGAAACGTTATCAAGCACAGATGAGGATTAGCAAGAAAAACCGTCTTTGACAGCGGCGATCCTTTTGAGCAAGCTGGCGGTAGCGAACATCTGGTTTGCTCGAGGTCATGCTCTTTCTAGTTCATGTCGCCGAACAAATTCCGGATTGGTCACGCGAATCGTGGGCTGAACGCCAACTCGAGGGTGTCGCACCCGTTTTACTTTATCAAATCTTCATCATCAATCCGACTCGAGCCTGAGCTGCGTAAAACTTGAAGTCGGATGCCGCAATCAGTATTGCCGGGCAAACCAGAGACCGACCTCGGAATTTCAACTCGAGTTCAGGAGGTTTTCAGAAAACTTAGCCGTATCTCAATCTTCGCTCAGTTTGAATTCAGCCGCAGCCGTTTATGTGAGTGGGATTTATCACAGTAAATCAGGAGGAACCAATGAACGAGAAAGCCATGAACCGCCGTCAACTGTTTCGCGGAGCCGCCCTGTTGGGGGCCGGAGCACTCACCTCGAGCCTTGGCATGGCGCAGACGACCAACGCCGCCACCAAGCCCGATATTGACGTGGACGTGCTGAACTTCGCGCTCAACCTGGAATACCTGGAAGCCGAGTTCTACCTGGCGGCCGTCGGTCGCAAGCCCTCCTACGAGGTCTCCGGTGTCATGGGAGCCGTGAACACTGCCTCTACCGCCGCCGCCGGAAGCGTCACGGGCGGCCAGGCCGTCAAGTTCTCCAACACCGCCTTCGGTCGCGCCGTGCGCGAGTACGCCGAGGAAATCGCTACCGACGAAGAGAACCACGTGAAGTTCCTGCGCGCCGCCTTGGGCGACAAGGCCGTGGCCCGTCCCGCGATTGACATTGGCCCAGCTTTCGCTGTGGCCGCCGCCGCCGCCAGCAAGAACGCGATCAAGGGCTTCAGCCCTTACGGTAACGAACTGTTCTTCTTGCATGGAGCCTTTATTTTTGAAGATGTCGGTGTAACCGCGTACAAGGGCGCTGCCCCGCTCATCACCAACCCCGCGTACCTCGAGGCGGCCGCGGGCATCCTCGGCGTCGAGGCGTACCACGCGGGCATCGTCCGCACGCTGCTCTACCAGAACCGCAGCACGGTCGCAGCGGCAGGTTTGAAGGTCGAACAGATCGTCGCCGCCATCTCCGATCTGCGCGACGCCGTGGACGGAACCGACGACCGCGATCAGGGCATCACGATGGGTGGCAAGGCCAACCTGGTCCCGACCGACAACAACAGCATCGCCTTCAGCCGCACCACCGAACAGGTCCTGAACATCGTGTACCTGGGCAACAAGGGCAAGGGCGGATTCTTCCCGAACGGCTTGAACGGCAACATCAAGTAACAGCATTACATCAACCCAGTTCGATTGATGCAGGGCGACGGCCGTCGCCCTGCATTTTCGTAGCTGAAAGTGAATCCAGGCTTTGGTAAGGTGAATTTCTCGAGTGGTTTTGCTTTCGAGCCAGCAGCTTTGAGTCTCTTTCGGGTGCGTTCCTCGGAGCTTACTTCGCTCACCGGCGCTCGAGTCGAAGACAACATTTCGGTGAAGCATCTGACCTCGAAGTAAAGTCAAATACGGCTTATTCGGCTAACAATCAAAAAAGAGAAATCCTCGCCGTTAGCGAGGACTGATGCGCGAAAGCTTTTTTACTTGGGTAGCAAGACGGTATCAATCACGTGAATCACACCGTTGCTGGCTTTGATGTCAACGGCTGTCACATTCGAGGTTCCACCGCTGGCATCGGTCAGGCTGACTTTGCCGTCCTTGACGTTCACAGTTAGCTCCTGCCCCTGAGCCGTGGCAACTTTTTTACCGTTCAGCGTCACGACCGTCCCAGATTCCACCTGTCCGCTGACCACGTGATAGGTCAAGATCTTCACCAGAGTGGCTTTGTTCTCTGGCTTCAACAGTGTTTCGACTGTGCCCGCAGGCAGTTTGGCGAAGGCCGCGTTGGTCGGTGCGAACACGGTGAACGGTCCCTTGCCCGAGAGCGTCGCCACCAGGTCGGCCGCTTTGACCGCCGCCACGAGCGTGGAAAAGGTGCTGTTACCGGCGGCGACCTCAACAATGGTACCGGGGGCCGACTGCCCGGTTTGGGCCATCGGGGCGCAGGACGACAGCGAGAGGGCGGTGAGCAATCCAAATCCGAGCGCGAAAATATTTTTCATGGTGAACCTCCGAAGCGCAGTGTATGTTCCGACGCACCAGAGACAAATGGTCGGGGAGACCAGAGCAATTCTCGTGTGGGATACGGTGATTTCAGACTTCGACTCGAGTGACTTGGGATCTGCAATCGCTCAATTCGTTTGAGCAAAAGTAATACACCTCGTGCGTGACGAGGTGTATCGGTACTCTAATTTGTTACCAACCTCGAGGCGTTTCTGAACTCCTTAAACGAAGTCCTTCATGACATCCTCGAGCGATTCGCGGCTCGGACGCAGCAGGCTCTCTGGGAGCAGCGCCAACGCGGTCTCGTGAACGTCTTCGGTGTCCACGATCGTCTCGCGGGACTCGTTGATGTAGACGATTCCGGTCACCAGTTCGCCGCTCCGGTGTGCCGCCTCGAGCAGTTGCAGGGCGCTCTGCTTGTCGGTCGGGTTGTGATCCTTGCTGAGCTTCCTGAGCTGCACGGCCGGTCCGTCGTGCAGCTTCACGGAGACGACCTCGCCGGGTTCGTAATCCACGTTGATTTCCTGGTACTCCGGCACGAAGGTGATGTCGTGGATGGCGACCTCGTGTTCCTTGCCGTAACTGTAGGACTTGGTGCTCTTGTCGTCGTTGTTGAAGGTCACGCACGGACTGATGATGTCCAACACCGCGATGCCTTTGAAGCTCATGGCGGCTTTCAACAGCTCCGTGACCTGCTTGGCGTCACCGGCGAAGCTGCGCGCCACGAAACCCGCACCCGCGATGATCGCCTCGGCGCACAGGTCCAGCGGCGGGAGTTCGTTAGTTCCAGCGTACTTCAGAACCTGACCCTCGTCGGCGGTGGCGCTGAACTGGCCCTTCGTCAAACCGTACACACCGTTGTTTTCCACGATGTAAACCATCGGAACGTTGCGGCGAACGATGTGCTTGAACTGTCCCAAACCGATGCTGCCGGTGTCGCCATCACCGGACACGCCGATGGCGAGCTGATGGCGGTTGGCCAGCATGGCTCCGGTCGCCACGCTTGGCATCCGACCGTGAACCGTGTTGATCCCGTGCGCCCCGTTCATGAAGTACGCCGGGGACTTACTGCTGCAACCAATACCGCTGAGCTTAATGACCTCGTGCGGGCGAATGCCGAGCTGGTACGCGGCATCAATGATTCGCATACTGATGCTGTCGTGACCGCAGCCCGGGCAGAGCGTGCTGGTCAGACCCTTGTAATCGGCTTTCTCGAGACCGACGCTGTTAACCTTGGGTTCGGGGGCGGCGACTGGGGCGGTCATTATTTCACCTCGCTGACGCGGCCCGCCACGAACTCGCCGCTGAGCGGCAGGCCGTCGCAGTGCGCGATGCTCTTGATTCGGGTGGCGAACTCTGGGTATTCGGTACGCAGCAGAATTGCCAGTTGTCCGTGCTGGTTGAGTTCCACGACCACAACTTGTTCGTGGGCGGCGATGAACTCACGGATGCCCGCGCTGAAGGGGAGCGCACGCACGCGCAGGTAATCGGTTTCCAAACCGGACCGGCTCATGATGGCTCGAGCCTCGACGATCGCCGGGTCGGCGCTCCCCATGGCGATCACGCCGAGCTTCGCACCGCTCCCGGTCACGACTGGACCGGGCACGAGCGTGCGGGCGTGTTCGTGTTTGCGGTCCAAGCGGATCAGGTTGGTCTGCCAGTCGCCGGGGCGTTCGCTGTAGGTGGCCGCGTCGGTGTGACCCGTGCCACGGGTGAAGTAGGCGGCCCCCATCGCGTCGGTGCCAGGGAGGGTGCGCGGGCCGACGCCCGTGCCGTCCTCGTCGCGGTAGCGGGCGAAGCTGTTCCCTAGGGCCTTCACATCGTCGGCGCTCAAGACCTTGCCGCGCTTCATCGGTTCGGACGGGTACTCGAAGCGCTCCGACATCCACAGGTTCATGCCAATGTCCAAGTCGGAGTTGACGAAGACCGGGGTCTGCAACTGGTCGGACAGATCGAACGCGCGCCAGCCGAACTCGAAGCATTCCTTCGGGTCCTTCGGCAACAGAACCACATGCTTCGTGTCACCGTGCGACAGATAGTACGTGGCGAGCAGGTCGCCTTGGCTGACTCGAGTTGGCAGGCCGGTGCTGGGCCCCATGCGTTGCACGTTCCAGATCACCAGGGGAACCTCGGCGAAGTAGGCGTATCCGGCCAGCTCCGCCATCAGGGAAATCCCCGGACCCGAGGTGCTGGTCATCGCCCTGGCCCCGGCCCAACCCGCGCCGACCAACATGCCGATAGCGGCTAATTCGTCCTCGGCTTGCACGATGGCGAAGGTCGCCTGGCCGTTGGCCGGGTCTTTCCTGAGCTTTGGCAGGTAATCCGTCAATCCATCCGCCAAGCTGGTGGCGGGCGTGATCGGGTACCAGGCGACCACACCGACGCCGCCGTAAATGCTGCCCAGTGCGCCCGCCGTGTTGCCGTCCACCATAATCATGTCTTTAGTGCCGTCCATCCGCTCGAGCCGGTACGGGTCGGTCTTCTGGATGTGCTGCTCGCAGTGCTCGTAGGCGCTCTTGGCGATGTTGAAGTTCGGGTCCACCAGCTTGGCGCGGCCACCGAAGGTTTTGTTCAGGTAGTTCAGGACTTCTTGCATTTCCATGCCTAAGAGCTGCGCCAAGCCACCGACGTAGACCATGTTAATCATGCGGTCGCGGAACTTGGCGTCAACATTGTGTTGCTTCATGATCGCGTTGGCGGGCAGCGCGTAGTAGCTGACATCGTTACGGTTCTGCTCAAATTTCACGTGGTCCGGGTAGAGGATCACGCCCCCGGCGGGCAGGTCAGCCAAGTCCTGCTGGATCGTCTTGGCGTTGAAGGCGACCAGCACCTCGGAGTGATCGCGCCGGGCCGTGAAACCGTCCTTGCTGGCGCGAATGCTGTACCAGGTCGGCAAGCCCTTGATGTTGCTGGGGAACAGGTTCTTGGCGTTGACCGGGATGCCCATGTGAAACAACGCGTTCACAATCGTGGCGTTGGCGGTCTGTGAACCCGAACCGTTGACCGTGGCCACGTTGATGGTGAAATCGTTGACCACCACGGGACGATCACTTTCCTGACTGGGCCGTTCTGCGAGTTGCGTCATGCGTGATTACCTCTCTCAAGAAACTCGAGCTTCCCTCGAGCGTCAAACCCAGGCAGTTTAGCAACAAATACGGTCACGACAAGGAAGTCTTCGGCACGAATCGTTTCTGCGCTGGGGACACGTCCCTTGTCAGGCTGGAAGTACGATTGTCCCACGGGAGACGCCGCCACGTAGAATCCTCCCGTGACCGTTCCCGCCGCTTTCCTACTGGCTCACCCCGTCCGCCACAGCCTCTCCCCCGCGATGCACAACGCGGCGCTGAGTGCCTTGGGACGGCCTGAGCGCTACCAGGCTCGAGACGTGCCGCCCGCCAGTTTGAGTGCGGCGCTCAAGGCGTTGCGCGGGTCTGGAGCCTGGGGCTGCAACCTCAGCATCCCGCACAAGGAGGCTGCGCTCGAGTGGCTGGATGTGATTTCCCCGGAAGTACAAGCTATCGGTGCGGCGAACACAGTCGTCGTCAACGGCGGCAGGCTCGAAGGGTATAACACCGACGCGCCCGGCTTCCTGCGCTCGATTCGAGAGGCTGGGGTCAACGTCAGCGGGCAAGATGTCGTGGTACTCGGGGCGGGCGGGGCGGCTCGAGGGGTCTGCTGGGCGCTGAAACGGGCTGGGGCGCAGGTGAGGGTCTGGAACCGGACGCCAGAACGGGCCCGGCAACTCGCGCAGGAACTCGAGCTGGAGGCGTTTCTGTCGGATGCAGCGCTAGAAAGTGCGATCCTGACCTCGAGCGGACTGGTCAACACCACGAGTGTCGGCCTCGAGCAAGCGGATCAGTCACCCGTGGCTGATAGTCTACTGCCAGGGGGCGGGGCGATTGGCAGGCGATGGGTCTGCGACATCGTGTACCGCCCTCTTGCGACGCGATTGCTGCGCGTCGCAAGAGGGGCTGGCATCACCGGGGTTGACGGGCTGGGCATGTTAGTCCATCAGGGCGCGCTGGCGCTTGGAATGTGGCTGAAAACCCAGGGCATTCCGGGTCAACCCGATCCGAGGGTCATGCGACAGGCGGCTTTAGCGGCGTTATCTGGAACCGAGTGATTCCAGCGCGTCCCGCGCCACCTGCAACTTCGGATTGAGCGTCACTGCCGCACGATAAGCACTTCTGGCTGGTTCGTACCGGCCCAGCAACTCGAGCGCCCGTCCGCGCCAGTATTGCGCCTCGGCGAAGGCCGGGTGTTTCGGGAAGCTCTGTTGGAAGGCGGCGACCGCTTTGGTGAGCGCCGGTTCCGCCCGTTCGGGTTCGTTCAGGGACAGGTAAATCACGCCCTGGTTCAGCCACGGAAACGGTTGCGAGGCGTCTTCTCTGGTCGCCCGGCGGTAACCCTCCAGCGCTTGGCGAAGATCACCGAACCGCCAGCAGACCGCGCCCCAGTCCATCGCAAACCGGTACGCGTCCTTCGAGACTGTCAGACGCGGATCGCCGCTCGCGGCCGTTTTCAGCGCCGCCATCGCCGCCTGCGCCTTCCCCTGGGCCGCCAGGATCAGACCCTGCTGCCAGAGATACTCGAGGTGCGGCGCTGGACTTTTTAGCGATTCACGAATGTGATCCGAGGCGCGCCCCAGGTTGACGACACCGCCCGCCAGGTAATACGCGCGCGACAGGAGAAAATGCGCCTCGGCATCGGTCGGTTTGCTGCGCAGGTGCGCTTCTAGCTTTGGGATGACGCTGATGAAATCGCCCTGCTCCAACCGCGTCCGCCAGGTCACGAGATCGCCCGCGCCCTGAGCCAATACACTCTCAGCCAGCAACGCCGCGCCAAAGAACAGGGCCAGCAGCCAGCTCTGGGTCAGGGTTCGAGCGCGACTCCTCACTCAGCCTCCGGTCACGGTGATCGTGTTGACGAGCTTGCGAAACCGAATCTCCAACTGGCCCGCCCGGTACTGGGCCACGGCCGAGCCAGGTTCAACCCCCACGGGAATCTCGAGGTCGCGCTGGAATCCCCCCTTCGGGCGCTCGGCGGTGCGCGCCTCGCCGTAGCGTTGCGCCTCGCGCTCGCCGCTGACGACAATGTGCTCCCCGTCGTGGGCCATTTCCAAGCGGTTCATGTCCAGACCCGGCGCGTCCACGACCAGCATCAAATCTTCAGGCGTTTCGTACCAGTCGGCCGCGGGCCGCCAACCCGCGACCTGCGAGACCTGCTCCACGCGTTCCCGAATCTTGGCGAGTTGCGCCAGTGGTTGCCAGGATTGCAATTCCATGAAAAAAGCCTACACCGAGCTTCAACGAGCGAATGCGATTTCGACCCCTCCGGGAAGCAGACGCATTTGTAAGGCACGCTCCTAGCTCGAGCGAATCAAACCGCTCGAGCCAGGTGACGAATCTCTGAGTTTATTGCTGGGCGGCACGTTTGACCGCCTCGCTGATAATGGTCATGGCCTCCTCCTTGTTGCGCCAGCCTCTGGTCTCCACAGATTTGCCTTCCAGCGTCTTGTACTCCGCGAAGAAGTGCTCGATTTCCGCCAGTCGGTGCTGCTGCACGTCTTGCAGCGTCACCCGATCATCCCAACGCGGATCGTTGGCAGGAACGGCCAGAATCTTCTCGTCGTCGCCCTTGTCGTCACGCATCACCAGCACGCCGACCACCCTGGCTTCGACCAGCACACCGACGTGGAACGGATGGGTACTGAGCAGCACCACATCCAGCGGGTCGCCGTCCCCACCGAGGGTGCTCGGGATAAAGCCGTAATCGCCGGGATAGGACATGCTGGCGTAGAGCACGCGGTCTAGCTTCACGACACCATATTCTTTGTCGTACTCGTACTTGTTGGAGCTGTTGCGGGGAACCTCGATGATGACGTTGACGATCTCGGGGGCGTCCTTACCGACGGGGATGGCGTACAGGTTCATGGGAGCGTTCATGGTTGTCCTTTGGCTCAAAGCTGGGCGGGGAAGCAGTGGGGTAGGGAAACTTTGAAAACGCCTCACAGTCCCGCTCGAGCGGCCCGGCATTGTCACCCGATGGGATAGTTTTCGGCAAGGGGAACGGGTTGAGGGACAGCTCGAGTCAGGCATTCCCTTCGAGCGCGACCGGATCGCCCGAAACCTAGCCTGACCGCCGCCAACTCGAGCTAGTACCGGTGGGCTTTCGTTTCATCCCACGCCTTCTGGGTCGCCTGTCCTCGGGTTTCGTGTTACCGTCGGAAGCGTTGCAGTTGAACTCGAGTGCCCCAGGTCTGGCTCGAGATTCGTGGAGGTTCATAGTGGCATTGGCTCGTCTTTTCACATCGGAATCGGTTACCGAGGGACACCCGGACAAGCTGGCGGATCGGATCAGCGATAGCGTTTTGGACGCGTTCCTGTCGGAAGATCCCAAGTCTAGAGTGGCGTGCGAAACTTTGGTCACCAAGGGTTTGGTCTTGGTCGCAGGCGAGGTCAGCAGCCGCGCCGAGTACGTCAACGTCCGCGAGGTCGTGCGGAAAGCCGTGACTGAGGTCGGTTACACCCGCTCCAAATTCGGTTTCGATGCCTCGTCGGTGGCGGTGCTCACCACGATAGACGAGCAATCCCTGGAGATCGCGGGCGGCGTCAACGAATCCTGGGAGTGGCGTCAGGGCGACCGCGAACCGCTGAACCTGCGCGGCGCGGGCGATCAGGGTTTGATGTTCGGGTACGCCACCGACGAGACCCCAGAACTGATGCCGATGCCATTGGTTTTGGCCCACAAGATCACGGCGCGCCTAGCGGAACTCCGCAAGAACGGGCAATTGGATTACCTTCGCCCCGATGGAAAATCTCAAGTCACCTTGGAGTACGTCAACGGGATCGCCACGCGCTTGGAGACGGTCGTCGTCAGCACCCAGCACGACGAGGCCGCGACCCAGGACCATATCCGTGACGATGTTATCCGCCACGTCATCAAACCGCTGATTCCAGCGGGTTTGGAGTCTAGCGACGCGAAGTACTTCATCAATCCGTCCGGTTCGTTCTCCTACGGTGGTCCCGGTGCGGACACCGGCTTGACGGGTCGCAAGATCATCGTGGACACCTACGGCGGCGCGATCCCGCACGGCGGTGGAGCCTTTTCTGGGAAGGACCCGACCAAGGTGGACCGCAGCGCCGCGTACTACGCCCGCTACATGGCGAAAAACATCGTCGCGGCTGGCCTGGCGAAGCGCGCGATGGTCGAGGTCGCCTACGCCATTGGCAAGGCGCGTCCGGTGTCCTTGCGCGTGGACACCTTTGGCACGGGAACCACGGGCGACGAACAGATCGCGGGACTCGTGTTGAAGCACTTCGATCCACGCCCACTGGCGATCATTGAGGAACTGCAACTCGAGCGGCCGATTTACACCCCGACCTCGAGTTACGGGCACTTTGGACGCGCGGGCTTTCCGTGGGAGGACACCGCGAAAGCCAAGCACCTCGGGTAAGCCAAAAATACGGTGGCGTCACCTCGAGTTGAAACGCTCGAGGTGACGCCTTTTTATCTCTGGCTGCACCATTTTATCTCTGGCTGTGCCACGCCAACGCCCCCACTCAGTCTGGATCGTGACTGACAGCGAATCTCGAGGAACGACAGATTTCAAGGCTCGAGATAAACTATTTGGCCGGGTTTGATCCAGGCGAATTAGAGCCGAGCCTCGAGGCAATCCCGCTCTGAACATCACGAGAAGCTGACATGACGGCTTTACAACTCCTCTTGTTCCGAGGAGGTTCATCATGAATATTCGTCGTTTGGCTGTCATTGCCTTGGGTTGTGTCGGACTGGCCGCCTTCGCCTCGCAGTCACTCTCGCAGCAGAGCACCACTCCGGCGAACAGCTTTCGCTTTGTCGCGTTCGGTGACATGCCGTACAGCTTGCCCGGCGATTACGCCAAGTTCGAGCGCTTACTCACGAATATCAACGCCGCTAAGCCCAGCTTCAGCCTGTTCATCGGGGACATCAAGAGCGGTTCCACCCCATGTTCCGACGAGAGCATTTTAAAGATACGCGATTACTTCAACACGCTGGAAGCGCCGCTGATCTTCACGCCGGGCGACAACGAGTGGACCGATTGCCACCGCGATGCGGCTGGGAAGTTCGATCCGCTCGAGCGGCTGGCCTTCGTGCGTAAAAGCTTCTTCCCAAACGCCACCAGTTTAGGCAAGAAAACCATGCCGCTCGAGCAGCAGAGCGCCGTGCCTGAGTTCAAGCAAATGGTGGAGAACACGCGCTGGACGCAGGATAACGTGATGTTTGCAACGGTTCACATCATCGGTTCCAACAACGGTTTCGAGCGGAACGTGGACTCGATCTCGGAGTTCTTCGCCCGCGATGCCGCGAACGTGGCCTGGATCAAGGACACCTTCGCCAAGGCGAAAGCGGGCAACGCGGCGGCGGTTGTCTTCGGATTCCAGGCAGACATGTTCTTCAGCACCGATTCCAACGGCTACGGCAAATCCGGCTTCACCAAGTCGCTCGCGGCGTTCACCAGCGAAGCCGCCGCCTTCGGGAAACCCGTGCTGCTGGTTCACGGCGACTCGCATGTTCTGGTGATTGACCAACCGCTCGTGGACGCCAAGGGAGCTGCGCTGGACAATGTCACGCGCCTCGAGGTGATGGGCGGCGCTGGCCGGGTTCACGCGGTTCAGGTTACGGTTAACCCGGCTGACACGGGCGTCTTCAGCTTCCAACCGATGTGGATCAAGGAAAACCTGAACGCACCAGCCAAGTAAGAGGGCGTCGAGCAAGGCTGTGAAGAAAAGTCAGGCGAGGTTCTCGCCTGACTTTTCTGCCTTTCTCACTCGAGGAAACGCAAGATCCACAAACTGCAACCATTCCTCTTTGAGCTTGGTCTCGAGCCAGCCCGTCGTTTGCTCTACACTCCGGTGCTCTATACTTCGGCTGTGCCCGCCGCGATTTACCCTGGCAGTTTCGACCCGCTCACCCTCGGTCACTTGGACATTCTGGTGCGCGCCTCGAAGATCTTCGATCACGTGACGGTCGCGGTGCTGCAAAATCGTGAGAAGCGCGGGCGGAACTTGTTCGATATTGAGGAGCGGTTAGCCATCATCCGCGAGGCGACCGCCCACATCGGGCACGTGTCCACGGAGTCATTCTCAGGTCTGACCGCCGAGTACGCCCGGCAGAAGGGCGTGAACGTGCTGGTGCGCGGCTTGCGGGCCGTGTCCGATTACGAGTACGAGTTGCAAACCGCGCACCTGAACCGCAACCTGAACAAAAATTTGGAGACCGTCTTCATCATGGCCGCGACGCGTTACAGTTATGTGTCCAGCACGATGGTGAAAGAGATCGCCACCTACGGGGGCGACATCACCAAGCTGGTTCCCGCCGCCAGCCTGAGAGCGCTGAAAGCCAAGCTCGAGACCACGGAAACGTAGAGGTGAGCTGTGCGACGGACTGGTTTTTGTCTTGCCGGTAGAATCTCGCGGTGAGTTATTTGCTTTCCGGCACCGCCGCCCATAACACCCTGCGCGTCCTGGCCGTGGACACGACCTCCGTAGTAGAAGAGGCTCGCGCCCGGCACGCCACCAGTCCGACCGCCACCGCCGCCCTCGGGCGCTCGTTGACGGCGGCATTGCTGCTGGTGCAAACCCTATCCAAGCGCCCCGAGGACCGAGTAACCCTGCGAATTCAAGGCGGTGGCGATATCGGGTACATCGTCGCCGAAGGCGGGCGCGACGGTTCCGCTCGAGGCTACGTCAAGCACCCGGAGGCGGACCTGCCGCCTCGAGCTTCGGACGGCAAGCTGGATGTCGGGAAGCTCGTCGGCGTGGACGGCGAGTTCAGCCTGACGCGACTGCTGGACAACTTGGACCCGTACACCGGCAGCGTGCCGCTGGTCTCCGGTGAGATCGCCGAGGATGTCGCGGCGTACCTGTCGCAATCCGAGCAACTCCCGAGCGCGGTACTGCTGGGGGTGCTGGTGGGAACAGGCGGCGTGACCCAGGCGGGCGGACTGCTGATTCAGACTCTGCCAGACGTGGGCGAGGGCACGCTGGACAGATTGGAAGCAAACCTGAAAGCGATGGGGCAGCTTACCTCGGTGATGCGCGACGAAGGGCTTCTCGGGGTGGTGACTCGAGCGCTCGAGGGGCTGGATTTCGAGGCAAACCCAGAGACGCAGGCGTTGCGCTTCAAGTGTCGCTGCTCTCTGGAACGCGCAATCAACGCGATGACCTTCTTCAACGACGCCGAGCGCGAGGAGATGGCGGTGTCCGGCGGTCAGGAAGTCGTCTGCCACTGGTGCGGGGAGCGGTACGTGGTGACACCCGATTTGCTGCGGGCGATGAATGCTGAACCGGCGGCGGCGAACTGAAACGACCAACGGCTCGAGGGGACTGATCCGGGCGTGCTCAGCTTGACAAAGAGCGAACCAAAACCCTGTGTGAGACATGGACAGCCTTCAGCGCGGGTGACGCGAACCAATAACGTCAACGGCAGTAAACTGCGCTCAATCAACACGGGGAGCGGCGAAGCGGCTTGAAGTCTTCAGTGGCGGCGAGGTTTGGCTCGTCCGGCACCAACATGAACGATCTCTCATGACACCCTTCGTCGCTCGAGTTTCATGAGGCTTCACGCCTCTTACAGGATTTCCCAAATTTGTGGCGAGTGATTACGAGCAGAAACGGCAGCGTTTGTCAGGGGCAACGGACACCCATTTACGCGGTGGTGGTGGAACCTGGGAAACGCTGTAGAACCGATTCAGACCCGCATCGGTGGCGTCTCGAGCGGATGGGCGGCGACGTGTTGCAGCACGGTTTCGACAAAGGCGCGAATCGCGGGTACGGTCATTTTGCGGCGCGTGACCGCCAAGCCCAGCCGTCGCTCGAGCGGCACGGGCAGCGGGCTGGCACGGACACCGGCGGGCAACGGGAAGGCGGCCAGGGACGGCATGACCGTGATGCCCAGGTTCTGCGCGATCATGCCCAGGATCACGCTGTCCTCGGTCACGGTGAAGGTGGGTGTCAGCGGGCAGCCGAAGGCGTCCCAGTGCTGCCGCACGTACCGGGTGCAAATGCTGTCGCCTTGAATATACGGTTGCGCCTCGATTTCCGTCCAAGTTCGCGGGACGGGAGCTGACTCGTGGCTCAGCAGCAAATATTCATCCCGCGCCACCTCGAACTCCAAGAGGTCGCCGGTATCGGTCGGGATGTCCAATAGCCCGACATCTATCGTGTCCCGGTGCAAGCACTCGTCTATCGCGCGGCCGCCCCGTCCACCGTCGTGCAACTCGAGGTTGACGCCTGGGTGTTGAGCGCGGAAGCTTTGCACCGCGCCCGGCAGCAGGTGCGTCCCGAGGCTGCGATACGCCATAACGCGAATCAGGCCGCGCAGCCCGCCGCGTTCCAGCATGACCTCCTGCTCCAATGCCTCGAGGCTGGTCAGGGCATCGCGGGCGTGATGCAGGGTACGAAGTCCGAGCGGTGTCAGTCGCGCACCCATGCGTCCCCGCTCCAAGAGTCGCGCTCCCAGGGTCCGCTCGAGGTCCTGAATCGCGTGGCTGAGCGTGCTCTGCGATTGATCGGTTTCCAGGGCCGCCTGACTGTAACTGCCGTGCGTGGCGACCGCGATCAATGCCCGCAGTTGCGGCAGGGTCGGTCTGGAGGTTTTTTCGGTCATGGCTACAGGCTACGCCGTAGCCTTCAGAAATCCATCGCTTTTCCCGATACAACCCGTGCCGAATCGCGGCGATCGCTTTTGTTCTTGGCAGCCGATGCGCCTAGATTGATGGCACGACGCGCAGGATGTCCCTGGCGACCAGAATTTAGACTTCAGAAAACGGTGATGCGATGAATATCAACGCGGGTGACATATTCCTGGAAGTAATCGGTGTGCCACAAATCAGCCATATTCAAAGCCTGGCGGGCGTGCGTTGCGCCGCCGTGTACCAGCAGGCGAGGCTGGGAGACGCGACGCTCCACCTCAGCTTGGAATCGAACGATGATTTCGACCGGGTCCGGCATGGTCTCGAGGCGAGCGGACTGCGGTTGCTGGCGATCAAACGCGCCGCGCATTGATGGATGGCAGAAAGTTCGGTCAGGTCGCCTCGAGGACATAGACCGCGCTCGCGTCCAGTCCGATCCCGCCGTTGCTATCCAACCGCTTCAGCACGGAGCCGAACGCCCAGTCGTGCGCCCAGAGGCGTTTCAGGGCCAGCAGCATCTCGCGGCGGTTGCTGGCAGTCTCGAGGTGTTGGCTGACGCCAGATGGGCGGCGCAGCACCAGCGAGCCGGTGAATCCGACATTCTTGAACGCGGTGTACGACATGGAGATGAAATCCTCGAGCAGTGCCGCGTCCAGCACCAGCTTTTGAGCGCGACCACAAAGTTCTTCCAGTAGGTCCTCGTCTAAACGGCGAGGGTTGATATTTTTAAACAGATCGCGCAATCGCTCTGGCAAGTTGTTGCTGAGGTAAAACTGTTCCTCGGCTTGGCTGGTGAAGACGAAGCCTCTAGGGTCCCGTGGGGCTAGGGTTTTCGCCTCCGAGCCGACCATCCCCTCCGGGAGTTTCAGGGCTTCTTGGAACGAACACAGGACGCTCACAGCCCAGAGGCTACCCGAGATCGCCTGCCTCTAGCCAGGGCGCTCGAGGTAGGGCGCAATTTCCCGTTGGCAGTCAAGCGCTCACAATCTTACTGACACGCCCTTTGAGCTGAGATACCGCTTGACCTCTGGCACGGTGAAGGTCCCGAAGTGAAAGACGCTCGCGGCGAGTGCGGCATCGGCCCGTCCAACGGTCAGCACCTGGTAGAAATCCTCGAGTGTACCCGCCCCGCCGGAGGCCACGACCGGGATGTCCACCACAGCTTTCACGGCCGCGCACAGTTCCACGTCGTACCCCGCCTTCGTACCGTCGCCGTCTATGCTGTTCAACACGAGTTCTCCCGCGCCGAGTTCCTGACCGCGCACCGCCCACTCGAGCGCGTCCAGGCCGGTCGCCTGACGGCCGCCCTTGACGAAGGTCTCCCAGCCTCGTCCGTCCGCGCGGCGTTTGACTTGCATACTGAGCACGACGCATTGCGCCCCGAAGTACTGGCTGGCGGTTCGGATTAGCTCCGGGTTGGCGACTGCCCCGGAATCCAGGCTGATCTTGTCCGCCCCGGCCAGATGCAAGCGCCGACAATCCTCCAGGGTTTTGACGCCGCCGCCGATCGTCAGCGGCATGAAGACCTCTTCCGCCACGGCGTTCGCCCAGCGCAGCTCGATATCGCGCCCGTCGGATGAGGCGGTGATGTCATAGAAGACCAGTTCGTCCGCCCCATTGAGGTCGTACTGTCGGGCGTACTCCAGAGGATCGCCGATCTCCTTGACGTTCTGGTACTGCACGCCTCGAGTCACCTTGCCCCGGTCCACGTCCAGACAGGGAATGATGCGCTTGTAAATCACACTTTCAGGCTATCATTCGGCGGTCCGGAAAGGCTCGAGGGAGTCTGACCTAAAAGACCCGTGCTCGAGTCTGAACCGGAGTCAATACCGAATCTGGCGTACTTCACTCACAGCAGAATATCAGCTAGAATTCGTCCTAGCATGAAACCAGTCCAGCCCTCACATTCCCCATTGCCCAAAGCCAAGTATCCTGCCCGGACTGTGCATTCACTCTTCCCGGACTTCGAGCAGAAATCACCAAGTAAACGCTCCGGGTTCGCGGCCAGAGCCGGGCGGGTTCATAGCGAAACCTTGAACCTGACCGACGGACTGCGCGACGCGGCCGACGCGATCTGCGCCATGATGCCCGAGTTACAGCATATTGACCTCAATTACGTGCATTTCGCGCTGTTTTACAGCCGCCGCGCCAAGCGCATCCTGACATTCGCCCGTTGCTATCCCCTGCCGGGCGGCGTGCGCCAGCGCGGTCGCAAGCTGTACCGCCTGTCCCCAACGATCACCCCAGCCGGTAAACGCGCCAAGTACATTCTGGCCTTCGCCTGGGAGCGTTTCTGGAGCATGTCACCCAGGGAACGACTGGAAACCCTGGTTCACGAGTTATTTCATATCTCAGCCCAGTTTGACGGCGAGCTGCGCCGCTTCGGGAAGCGCGTTCACGGGCGCGGCAATAAATGGTTCGACAACATCGTTCACGCCCTCTGCGAGCTGCACATCCCACCAGGTTTAGAGTACGAATACCCGGCATTGGCCTTGAATCTGACGCCCGGTCTCGAGGTGGAGTTCGCACGGCTGGAATTGCCGAAGTGGGTCGCCAGCGACGCGTGAAGGTTGATGGTCTGAAAACGTTACAGGGCGCGCTGCTAGCCTGGTACGACGCCAACGCACGTGAGCTGCCGTGGCGGGACGCGCCCGCCGGTCAGCGTGACCCGTACCGAGTCTGGTTGTCGGAAATTCTGTTGCAGCAAACGCAGGTCTCGAGGGGGGCGGTTTACTTTGAGCGCTTCCTGACCGCCTTTCCGAACGTGCAGTCACTCGCGGCCGCGCCCGTGGAGGCGGTACTAAAACTCTGGGAGGGCGCGGGCTATTACGCTCGGGCGCGCAACTTGCACCGCACGGCGCAGACGCTCGCTGCCAACGGCTTTCCAAGCTCCCTTGAGGGCTGGCAGGCGCTTCCCGGCGTCGGGCGCTACACGGCGGGCGCGATTCACAGCCTAACCGCGAACGCCCCGGTCGCCGCCGTGGACGGCAACGGGCGACGGGTGCTGGCAAGACTGTTCCTCGAGACGGTACCAGGTGAGGCTTGGCTTTGGGAACACGGCGAGGCGATTCTGGACCGCCTGAGACCCGGCGCGTGGAACGAGGCGCTGATCGAACTCGGGGCGACGGTTTGTCTGCCGAGGAATCCCAGGTGTCATCTCTGCCCAATCTCAGGGTTTTGCCGGGCGTTTCAGACGGGGCAGCAAACACAGATTCCCGCCGCGAAACCTCGGGCGGCCGTAAAAGTGATACGAGCCGTGGCGCTGCTAGCGTTTCAGGGTGAGCGCGTGCTGTTGGAGCAGCGACCGCTCTCGGGCTTGTTGGGAGGCTTGCACGGCGTCCCGCTCGAGCCATTTGAAGTCACCCGAGACCAGGCCGTGGCGCGCATCTTAGAGCGATTCGGGTTGAGCGCGAGCGGACATTGGCTGGGACGGGTCTCGCACACGATGACGCACCGCCAGATTGAACTCGAGGTGTATGGGTTAGACTTGCTGCCCCAAACTCCTCTGCCGCTCCGATCGCCCGCAACGGTGGCGCTCTCCAGACTGGACCGAAAGGTTCTGGAGTTACAACTCGCGGCGCAGTCAACGCTGTTTTGAACACAGCTTCGGCGCAACACGGGTAAAATCAAACTGTGCGTGGTTCACTGGGCGTTTTCAATCTGTTCGACTTATTGCAACTGCTGGCGCAAAACCAGTCCAAGGGTTGCCTGACCGTCTATCACCCCAGTCAACGCGAGGGCAAGGTCTATTTCGACACCGGCCGCATCACCCACGCCTCGTTCGGGCCATTTGTGGATGCTGAAGCGTTGCGCGGACTGCTGCGCGACGAGCGCGGTAACTTCGAGTTCTTGCCAGGGCGCGGACCGCTGAAAGTCACGATAGAGGCCGCCTTCGATAACCTGATGCTCGAGGTCATCCGTGAGATGGATCAGGGTGCCACGACGATTGAACGCCAGTTCCCCACGCCCGGCGAGCTGGACACGCCGAGCGTCACCGACTCGCAGAAACTCAGCAATCTCACCCTGGCCGCCGACGAGTTCGCGGTCGTGGAACAGATTGATGGGGAGCGCACGGTGATCGCCATTTCGCAAGCCACCAACCTGCCACTCGAGATGGTGCAGCGCACCCTGGTGCGTCTGGCAAGCGTCGGGCTGGTCGCCGTGAAAAAGCGTTCCCCAAGGGTGGCGCGCCTCGTGGTGGGTTTGAGCCGCGAGATGACCGGCATGGAAATCTGCGTGGACGAGGTGATCCTGCGCGCCTGGGATCGTCAGCACGGCCGCCCGGTGAAGCGCGTCAGAATGCGCGACGAGGCGGGCCGCGAGTTCGTGTTTGAAGCGATCACCACCCCGAACTTAGGAGCCTACGCGCTCTTTTCCAACAACGCGATGATGCGTTTCGATCTTCGTGCGAATTCGCAAGTGCTGCTTAAACCCGAAGCGTAAAATAACTGGTGTAATCTACATTTCTCTAGGAGGCTTCAATGGCGGCTGGTGTGACCATCGTGGATTTGCTGAAAAGTATGGTGTCGCGGCGCGCCTCGGACGTGCATCTCCAGGTCGGCTCGCCCCCGATGGGCCGAGTGGATGGGACGCTCCAAGCCTTTCACACCCAACCCTTGACGCCCGATCAGACCCGAACCATCGCCCGCACCCTGCTGACCAACGAGCAGTGGGAAGAGTTCGAGTACCGCCACGAGTTGGATTTCGCTTACTTGGTTCCCGGCGTGGCCCGGTTTCGCTGCAATATCTTTCGGCAGCGCGGTAGCATCGGCATCGTCATGCGCATCATCCCTGATGTCATCCCAAGCTTTGAAGCGCTGGGTCTGCCGCACGAATTGCTCGAGCGGTTCGCCAGCAACGAGCGCGGCATCATCCTGACGACCGGTCCCACAGGTTCCGGGAAGTCCACGACGATGGCCGCGATTATTGACCACATCAACCGCGTCTACCCGTACAACGTCATCACGATTGAAGACCCGATTGAAATCCTGCACCGCAATCAGCGCGCCCTGGTGGTGCAACGCGAGGTCGGTTCCGACACCAGCGACTTCAAGACCGCGCTGAAGTACGCGATGCGTCAGGACCCCGATGTCATCATGATCGGTGAGATGCGCGACAAGGAAACTGTCGAGGCCGCGATCACCGCCGCCCAAACCGGGCACTTGGTCCTCTCCACGCTGCACACGCAGGACGCGATGCGAACCGTCAACCGCATCATTGACTTCTTCCCGCCGCACGAACGCGATCAGATTCGCATCCTGTTCGCCGAATCCCTGGTCGGCATTCTGTCGCAGCGCTTACTCCCCAGAGCCGACGGGAGTGGCCGCGTGCTAGCTTTAGAGGTGCTGGTCAACACACCACTGATCCGCGATTACATCAAGGACGAGGACAAGACACCGCTCATTAAGGATGCTCTCATTGAGGACAACATTCGCGGCATGCACACCTTCGATCAGCACCTCGTGGAGCTGTACACCAACGGCTTCATCAGCTACGAGGAAGCCATGAGCAGCGCCACCAGCCCGCACGAGTTCAAGCTCATGCTGACGAGGGGCGCGGCGGCCGCAATGGACGACAACGCCAGAGTCGGGGTCTGAGAAGCTACCCAAGGTTCGTCGTCGGCTGCTCGAGTTTTCGGACTGTTTGCGAGCGTATTGTAATAGGCCTAACTCGAGCCTGCAATTCAAACAACGGGGGATTTGGGCGCGTCCCTGCCCCTCTTAGCGCCTGACAGCACCTCGAGTCTGGCTGGCGATTCCTGATTCCATCGCGAGCGGGCGATGGCTGGCGTGGTCTACAATCGGCCTATGCTTGTCAAAGATTGGATGACGCCCGCGCCGCTGACCGTCTCGAAGGAAACCCCTGTGCTGGACGCGATGCGGCTCCTAAAGGAGCGCGGCTTTCGGCGCTTGCCGGTGGTGGACGGCGCGAATCTGATCGGGATCGTCACCGACAAGGATTTGAAGGACGCGATGCCCTCCAAGGCGACAACCCTGTCCGTCTGGGAGATGAATTACCTGCTCGCTAAACTAACGGTGCGCGAGGTTATGGCCTCCCCCGTGAAGACCTGCCACGCCGACGATACATTGGAGTCGGCGGCGCTCACCATGCAAGCCAACAAGGTCGCTGGGCTGCCCGTGCTGGACGCGGCAGGTGCCCTCGTTGGAATGCTCACGATCACTGATGTGCTGGGGGCACTCGTGCAGGTGCTGGGCTTGAAGGAGGGCGGTGCGCGCCTGACTGTGGAAATGCCGGACGTGCCCGGCAGCCTGGAAACGGCCGCTCGAGTGATCCAACCCGCAAATATTGTCAGCGTTGCCACGATGGGTCACGCGGGCGGCTCCCGGCAGGTACTGATCCGGGCGCAGGGCGACGACGCGCAAGCCATCGCCGGGCGCTTGAACGAGGCGGGCATCAAGGTTTTAGCGGTTCAGTAGGATTTCTGTCAGACTCCTACGCCTAAGGCTTGCGGCAAAGCAACGCGGCGCTATACTTCTGGCATGTCACGCGCCGCCCCAGTTCAGACCGCGACCAACTTCGAGGCGTTTCTCGAGTTTGAAAAGAGCAGCTCGGAGCGCCACGAATTCGTGGATGGTAACTTGTTCGTCATGGCGGGGGGAACAGTTCGTCACAATCTGATCGCCAGTGAGTTGCACACGCTCTGGAACGCTGTCGTGCGTTCTCACGGATGTCGGTCACTTATCAACGATGTCCTGGTGAGAACCCCTAGCGGCATCGGGTATTACCCGGATGTCTTCGTGACTTGTGAACCCTTGGCTGGCTCGAGCCGAGTTTCGACCGCACCGAGCGTCATCGTTGAGGTGCTATCTGAGAGTACCGAAGTGATTGATCGCGGCGAGAAATGGCTCAGTTACCAACTGTTCCCGAGCTTGGAGCAGTACGTACTGCTGTCACAACACGCGCCGCTGGCAGAGCTGTACTCGAGGCAATCCGACGGTTCGTGGCGCTACGAGAAATTTGGTCAGGGCAGTGTGCTGCGCTTTCTGAACCTGAACCTCGAGTTGCCGCTAGACGCGCTGTACGCGGATTTACCGGCTGAGCTGGAATAACCCAAACTCGAGACTCGCTCAAGGATGACACCGGGTTCTCGAATCCAGGCTGTCACTGACTCGTTGCTCTACAATTCACCCATCCATGCGTTCCCTCTCGAGTCCTTACGGCCCGATTGACCTGATCCCCTGCGGCGATCCGGCACTCCTAGCGACGCTCGAGATGGACGGCAGCCTGAACGTCTTTCGGCAACCCGAGTTGCAGTTTGCGGCGCTGCTGGGCATCGCCGGGGACGACGCGGGTTGCGTTTGCTTCGCCCGGCTGGGACATCGGCTGGTCGGCTACGCGACCTTCCACCCGCCGGACAGGATCGAGCGTTGGAGTCGGGGGCGCGTGCCGGGGATAATTGAGTTGGGCGCAATCGAGACATCACGCACGCACCGGGGTCGCCACTTGGCGCGTCATCTCTTGGAGGTGGCGTTTGCAACCGGGCGGTTTGAAGATAAGATTGTGCTGGCCACGATTTACCACTGGCATTTCGATTTGGAAGGCACGGGTTTGACGCGGCACGCCTATCGCAAGCTCTTAGAGCGCATGTACGGCGCGGTCGGGTTCGAGGTCATGAAAACCGACGACCCGGAAATTGCCTATTACCCTGGCAACAGTTTGATGGCTAGAGTTGGACCGCGCAGCGGTGCAGCCTTGAAGGCAGAGTTTGATCGGCTGAGATTTCTAGAAACCGTGCCTCGAGACTGAGCGCCAGGCACGGTATGCTGGGCGTGAAAGCGATGAACACGGCGCTGATCCTCAACCCATTCGCCCCGCGCTACGACCTCGGGCAGCATCATCCCTTCAAGGCGATCCGCCCGGAGCTGGTGGTGAGCTTGCTCGAGGCGTACGGGCTGAACCTCAACCTCAGGTCTTCGCACCCGGCGACCTTGGAGCAGCTTCTCTCGGTGCATTCAAGCGGCTACGTCAACCGCGTGATCCGTGCCTCAGGTGGGGAAGCTGTGGCGGACGCAACGGATTACGGGATCGGCACGAGTGACACCCCCATTTTTTCCGGGATGCACGAGGCCACGATGTCCGTCCTCGGCGGTACGCTCGAGGCGGCGCGGTTGGTCACGAGCGGAGCCGTGCGGCGGGCCTTCAACCTGGCGGGCGGATTGCATCACGCCCAACGCGACCGGGGCAGCGGTTTCTGCGTCTACAACGACCTTTCGGTGGCGATCCGAGCGATGACCCACCAGGGGTTGCGGGTCGCCTACCTGGACGTGGACGCGCACCACGGCGACGGCGTGCAGTGGCTCCATTACGACGAGTCGAGCGTCTTGACGATTTCCTTGCACGAAACCGGACGCTATCTGTTCCCCGGCACCGGCTTCACCTACGAACTCGGGCGCGGCGAGGGACTGGGCTACAGCCTGAACCTGCCGCTCGAGCCGTACACGCAGGATGACGGGTACTTGAATTGCTTAGAGCGTATCCTCGAGCCTGCATTACACTGGTTCAGGCCGGACGTGTTGGTCTTGCAGGGCGGCGCGGACTCGCACCAGGACGATCCACTGGCGGAGTTGAGCCTGACGACCCAGGGGTACGGGCGCGTCTACCGCTTGGCGGTAGAGCTGGCAGACCGATTCGCGGGCGGTCGCGTGATCGCCACGGGCGGCGGTGGGTACGCGACTTACACGGCCGTGCCTCGAGTCTGGGCGGAACTCTACGCGGCGCTCGAGGGAATTGAATTGCCAGAGACGATTCCAGAGTCGTGGCTGAACGCTTGGGAGGCGCAGAGCGGTACAGCGCTGCCAAAATCCATGCTGGACATCCCGCAGGCGATTCCGCGTCAAGCTGAGATTGAAGCCCGCAACGAATTGACCGTAACGAAATTACTCGAGGCGTGGCGCGAAGTCAGTCAAGCTTGAAACCTACTGATAACCCCACGATTCGCCCTCCTCATGTTTGCGTCATAGACGCATTCTATTGCCTGGAAACGTGAAGCTGGCGGTGCCAAACTCAGTAGTTGGTGGAACCTCGGGCGGCGCGGCGATTGAAATGGATGAATGATTTTTCGGATTGGGTGTTGGCGTGCCCGCCACGGCGGCTTGGGTAAAATTTTCTCACGTTCATCCGCGAACCTCGAGAATACTGCTCGCCCAATTGAAAGTTACCACACCAGGAATCCATCCCTGACGTACTCCTGACCATGACTACATAGATTTACCTCGAGCAGCACAGACCCCGCTCTGCTCGAACCCGTGCTGCCCGCGCAGACCCAAGCGCGGGCGTTTTTTATGATGGGTCGTTCTCCGCTTCGGTTTACTGTGCGCTCTCGAGGTCGGGACGGAGTGCCACGGCTTCGCGTAGGTAGGCGTGCTTGATCTCGCGCTGCGATTTATCGGTGTTGAGGTGCAGCATGACGCGAATCGCGCGGGGCAACTTACCCGGCACGCTGATCTCCACGGCGTTCAAGAGCGGCACGTACTTCATGCCCAAGCTGTCCCGAGCGACCTGAGCGGGAAAGGCGGCGTTCAAGTCCTGGGTCACAGTGAAAATGATGCTGCACACGGCTTCTAGTTCTTCCAGGCTCGGATTGTGCGGGTCGCTGCACAGGGCGTTCAGACGCAGCATCTCCACCAGCAACTCTCGAGTCGCCTCGAAGATCGCGGCCGGAGTGTTCTCAGAAACGGTAGTTGCGCCGCGCACGCCTCGAATCATCGGGGAGGAGTGTAACAAGAAACGGCTCGGCAAGTGAAAACGGCCGGTGAAAAGCGAAACGCTCTTACCCGGCTGTATGACCTCGAGCCGAGCGCCATGATGGGGTTGAAACGAAACTCGGGAGAGCGAGTAGAATGCGTCAACCGGGTTAAATCGCCCCAGCGAGGGCCAGACCTCGAGCGCGCAGGTTTTAGAGACGAAGGTCGGTTCTCGAGACGGATGCAACCGCACCGGTTGACTCGAGGATTCGGGAGTCGGAGGCAGGTATGACAATGGTGGATCTGAAACGCATCTCGCACTGGGTCGGCGGCAAGGTCTTGACCGGCAAGAGTGGCCGCTCGAGCAAGGTCTACAACCCGGCCACGGGCGATCACACGGCGGACGTGGACCTGGCGTCCCTGGAAGAAATTAATGCGGTCGTGGCAACCGCCAAGGCCGCTTTCCCCGCGTGGCGGGCGACTCCGCTCAGCCGCCGCAGCGAGATCATGTTCAAGTTCCGCGAGTTGCTAGACGCCAACCGCGCCAAACTCGCCGATATTATTTCCTTGGAGCACGGCAAAGTCCCGAGCGACGCGATGGGCGAGATCGCTCGAGGGCTGGAAAACGTGGAGTTCGCCTGCGGCGTGCCACACCTGTTGAAGGGTGGCTTCTCCGAACAAGCCTCGAGAGGCGTGGATGTCTACAGCATCCGTCAACCCTTGGGGGTAGTCGCGGGCATTACGCCGTTCAACTTCCCGGCGATGGTTCCCTTGTGGATGATCGCCAACGCCCTGGCCTGCGGCAACACGTTTATCCTGAAACCCTCCGAGAAAGACCCCTCGAGCGCCCTGTTCCTGGCGGAACTGCTACAACAGTCCGGCGTCCCAGACGGCGTGTTCAGCGTACTTCAAGGCGATAAAGTCGCAGTGGATCGCCTTTTGGAGCATCCCGATGTCTCCGCGATCAGCTTCGTCGGCAGCACCCCGATTGCGCGCTACATCTACGAAACCGGCACGAAGCACGGCAAGCGCGTCCAAGCCCTGGGCGGCGCGAAGAATCACATGGTCGTGCTGCCAGACGCCGATATCAGTATGGCTGCCGATGCCGCCGTCAGCGCCGCCTACGGCAGCGCCGGAGAGCGCTGCATGGCGATCAGCATGGTCGTCGCGGTCGGGGACAGCGCCGAGCCGATGATCGAGGCGCTGAAGGCACGCCTGCCGAAGATCAAGGTCGGTCCCGGAACCGATCCCAGCAACGAGATGGGCCCGGTCATCACACGGGAACAGCGCGACCGCGTGGCGGGGTACTTGGAGGGAGCCGCCGCCGAGGGTGCAACCATCGTCGTGGACGGACGCGAGAACGTGGTTCCGGGCAACGGCTTCTTCATCGGCGTCAGCCTGATAGACCACACCAAGCCCGGCATGAAGGTCTACGACGACGAGATCTTCGGACCCGTGCTGTGCGTCACCAGGGTCGGCACCTACGCCGAGGCGCTCGAGTTGGTGAACAGCAATCTCTATGGAAATGGCACAGCCATCTTCACGCGGGACGGCGGGGCAGCCCGGCAGTTCCAGTTCGATGTCAACGTCGGCATGGTCGGCGTCAACGTGCCGATCCCGGTTCCGGTCGCGTATTACAGCTTCGGCGGCTGGAAGGCGTCCCTGTTTGGGGACACGCACATGTACGGTCCCGAGGGCATCAACTTCTACACGCGCGGCAAAGTCGTGACCTCGAGGTGGCCCGATCCGAGCACCAGCAAGGTGGATTTGGGCTTTCCGCAAAATCGCTGAGAGTGGAAACAGAGGGTTGAGGGAACTCTCCTCAACCCTCTGTCAATACGTCTTGCCCTCGAGATCAGGGCCTGTGAATGTTGACGGCAGACTCGAGCCTGGTCGAACAGTGGCAGGCCTCCGTGTGGTTGTAGGGGCGCACCACGTTGCGCCCCTACGGGTCGTCGCTCACACTGTCCAGAACCTCGAAACTTGACTCGGGAAATACGGGCAGCCTCGAACAGTCGCCTAGGAGTTAGACGTGGCACCTGAGCGGCGATTATCGGCTTTCCGTTAAGCTCAACCCGTGAACTTCGCTGACATTCTCTTTCCTTTGCTGACGGGACTGCTGGCTGGCGGACTCGGGGCGCTGCTGGGGCTAGGCGGCGGCGTGGTCGTCGTGCCGACCTTGGAAATCTTAGGATCCCGTTTTATGACGCAGCACTACGCGTTGTCGCAGATCATTGCCGCCTCACAGGTCGGGGTGCTGAGCGTTTCTGTCGCCTCGAGCGCCGGATACTTGCGGCAGGGCGGTCTGGTGCGATTGCGGGCAGCGTACCGGCTCAGTCCGTTCACGGTCGGCGGCGGAATTGTCGGATCATTGCTGCTGTTCGTGTTGGACGCGAAGGTCGTGGCGACCGTGTTCGTAATCCTGCTGCTCTACACGGGTTTCGAGATGCTGCGCGGCATCAACCGGGTAGAAGTGGAACGCGGCACGCCGTCAAACTGGACGAAACCGGCGCTCGGGTTCGGCGGCGTGATGAGCGGGCTACTCGGGATCGGCGGCGGCACGGTCCAGGTTCCAGTGCTAAACCTGCTGATGGGCCTGCCGTTTCGTGTGGCGATTGCGACCAGCACGTTCATGATGGGTTTCACCGCGATTGCCAACACGGGGATTCAACTCGCGGGCGGCAAGCTCGAGCCTGCGCTGGCGGGTCCGGTGGCCCTGGGAATTTTGATTGGGGCGCGGCTAATGAGCGGCGTGGCTAAGCGCGTCCCAGTGCGGGCGCTCAAGTTCGTATTCAGTCTGCTGGTCTTTTACAGCGCCTATGACCTGCTGAGAAAGTACTGGGGGTTGTGAGGATGGAGCCTCACTCGGAATCTGAACTCGAGGCGCGACTGGCGCGAGGCTACGGGGCTGGCCTCAGCGCCGCGATTCTGTGCCTACTGGTTGGACTGCTGTTCCGTCCGGTGCTGTGGGCTGGGATTGGCTTGTTGGCGCTCGTGCCGCCGGCTGGGGCGTTTCTGGCGTGGCGCGGCGCGAATCGTGAAACGCGGGTTGCCATTCTCCTCTCGAGCCTCGGGGTGCTGGCGGCGATAGTGATTGGGTTGTTGCTGCGGAAGTGAGGGCGTCGCCTGCGACCTGAGGCGTAAGAATTGGGCGCGGCTGCAAATCATGTCTCGCCGATGCCATCCAACCTTGAGCGTCCCTCGAGGAGCGGGGCCAGCCCGAGGCGTAACAGGTACCGCTGTCCGCCGCGCTTCGCCGCGTAGCGCTGCCACAGGGCAGCCAGCTCGGACTGCAAGGTTTTGGCATCGCCAAAATCCAACATCAGCTCTGGCCACACCGAGAACGTGGCTGGGTTCTCGGGCGCGAAAAAATCGTAGGGTCGCTCCGGGGAAAACGCCGCGTCCAGCTCCAAGCGTCCCTCTGCGTCACGGAAAATGCGAATCCCGAAGTTACCGACCGCCTCCTCGCGGTGATTGGCGACCAACAGGCTGTGCATCAGCAATCGCTCCAAACGCAAATCGAAGGTCAGCGCCAACGCCTCGAAATCCGCTGTCGGCGCGAGCTGATACGGCACGAAGAATCCAAGCGCGCTCGAGGTGTAGCGCTTCACGGGTCGGCCCGCTCTAGCTTCTACCCGCGCGACTTGTAAAATCCCGAGTTTCACCGCTCGGCGAACCCGGAAGTACAGGCTGTCCAGTGGCACGCCTAAGGCCGCGGCCGCCTCGGACACGGTGCGCTCCTGGGCGATGAACGGCTCGAGGAAGCGCAGTTCGTTGGGATCGGTCAGCAGCGCGGCTGCCGCCTGAGAGGTCAATCGAAACCACGCCTGGCTACTGAAAGCATCCTGTTTCATGTTCAGTAGCCTAATCCCAGACTGTTTTAAGAGCCGCCTCGAGCCGCTGGGTTTCAAAACCCGTCCAACTCGAGCGGCAGTCGTCTTGCAACGACCCCTCGAGACGCTTACCTCGCGCAAAATAGGAGATTCCCATGCCGCAGTTCGTTCACTCTATTCAGGTTCCGCTTAGCCCCGAACTCGCGTTCGCGCTGTACACCGACGCGAGCCGCCTGACCGATTGGTTTCCGCACGTCGTTCGCGTAGAAGGTTTGACCGCGCCGATGTCGCAAGCGGGATCGCGCTACACGATTCGTTTTCGAGGCGTCCCCGATGCCGTAGAGGAAGTCCTCGAGGTCATCCCAGGCGAGCTGCAACGCCGCCGTTTCGTGCAGGCGCACGCGGGCACTGGCGCGTGGGGCGATGCCAGGATCGCCTTCCGAGGCGTGGACGGTGGGACGGAGATCACCGAAGCCGTGGAGTACGGCTTTCTCCCCGCGTGGCTCGCGCCGATTTTGCGGGCGTTGACGGATCGTCAGGCGCGGCAAGCGATGCGTCGTGAACTCGAGTCTTTCAAGATGTTCGTAGAACGCGAAGCGAAGGCGAGCGCTCGGGCCGATCCAACAAGGTGTTCGGATGGCAGGGCGACTGCTTGAAACTCGAGACCCAGGCTTCCGGTAGGGGGTGCAGCGCCCGGCCAACATGATCTTTGCGCCCCTCTGCTCGAGCTGCGTCTACTGCTCCCGAGCGAACTGCACAATCCACTCTGGGAGCGGGTTGGCTCTGGCGGCCAGCACGTCCAGGTGCGTGTACCCCGGCAGGTCGCGTTTCTCAATCTCACGTCCCAATTTGCGCTCGAGCGGCTTGAAGGCGTCCCGGTTGGTGACGATGCCGCGACCGGCACGAATCGCCAGCATCGGGAGGTTGGTCTCTGCCACGTGACGCAGCGGTAGGTCAGTCGCCCAGCTCGGAGCCTCGAGTCCAACGGCGTTCATATCCAGCGACAGGCGTTGCGGAAAGTACCACTCCTGGAAGTCGCCGCGATCCGAGTAGAACCTCTGCGCGAAATCCAGCGGGTCCGTCACCTCTTTGGGGTCGTCCTGCGCGGGCGTCTGCCATTCGACGCGGCGGCTGCCCGGTGCGACGCCGGTCACCTCGAGGGTACGCAGTCCTGGCAGTCCCGCCAGCAGCACCGCCAGTCCGTTGATGGCGACCTGCGCGTTCAGGGCGCGACCGGCTGAAACGCTAAAGATGCTTATCGGGGCGTAATCGTCGTCGCCCGTGACCATGCCCGCCGCGAGGTTACTGGCGGGGAACGCGACCAGCCCGCCGGGACTGTCGCCGTTCGGATCAAAGGCCGCCAACAGCGCGGCGGCGCTCAGCTTAGATAGCCCGGCCGGTCCCAACCCGAGCGCGTCGAAGTACGGCGTGACCTCACCGCTCTCTAAGGCACGCTTGCCGGGGCTGAGAATGCCGAAGGGTCCGGGTTGGCCGTTCAGGTATTGCGCCTCAGAAACGGGACTCCCGCCCGAGGTACTGCCCGCCACGCCGTCCAGCAGGATCAAACCGTCCACATCCCTGTAGCCGGGCGTCCCGGCAAAATCCCAGCCCGCGTACAAAGAGACCAGCGCCGCACCCAAACTGTGCCCACCCAGCACGACGCGCGCCCCGTATCCATGCGCCAACTGAATCACGCGCCGCAAGTCTTCCAAATGCGTCTGCAAGCCCCAGTAGCCCATGAACTTCACGTCGCCAGCGCCCAGCGGCTTGAACCCACCCGGTTTCTCGAGATCACGGATGTGATATTGCCACGCACCGAACAGGTTCTTGGTGCGATACGCCTCGTCCAGCAGACGGTGATCCTCCAGGGCGTTACTGCGCCGATCAACTGCCCAGACCTCGAGCGAGCTGTCCCTGGAGACGACCCCTCTAGCTAGGCGGTCGAAGTTGGCGACACCGCCCAGAAAGCCGGGCATCAGCACCACGACGGCTTTCGCCTTGCCATCGTGCGGCAGGCTGTAGCGCACGAAGTACGCCTTGTTGAGCGCCTCCGGCGTGTGGGGTTCCGAGAAACCGGGAATCTCTACGCGCTCCGCGTTCACCCGCTCCAAGGCGAGCGGATCGGGTACGGCGACCACGGGCGATTTCACGCCCGGAGCGCAGGATGAGAGCAGCAATCCCAGCAGCAGGCTCAAAAGGAAGAAGGGCTTCACCCGTGGAGCTTACGGGTTGCGGGTGGGCGGCTTACAGGGTTGCGGCACGGTTGGGATGATAGGTCAAGCGGGTCGCTTCGCCGGACGCAAGTTCTTCACCAGCACCGCCACGATGGTGACAACAACAGCCAACCCGAGTGGAATCCCCAACAGCAGCGTTAGCAAGGTGGACAACCGACCGACCTCCGGGTTCGGCGGCGTCAGCGGGAAACGACCCAGACCGACGGACTTTCCGACACCCAACAGGTATTGCCCCTCGAGCGGTTGATGCTTCGTCATCAGTTTGATTGAGAGGTTCCAGCTTCCCTCGGACAGGTTCAGCGTGCCACGAAAACTCGAGGGATCGGTGCGACTCAGCTCCGCCTTGATCGTGCGACCGCGTTCCAGTTCGTCCCCAATGGCACTCACCTCGAGACTATCCACCGCTAACGGCTTTTGACCATCGGCGGCGAAGGCGTGCAGGACTAACGCGCCACCGTCAGGATCGAACTCGTATTGCAGGATGCCGCGCCGCAAGACCTTTACATCACTGTTGACATTTTCAGCCGGAGCTACCGTTGACGATGCGACCGGAACCGGCGGCGCGTCGTTCGCCGCATTGCCCACTCTAGCCATACTCAACAGCAACAATCCAAGCAGTAACCCTCGAGACCACATGACCGGAATTTTACCGAGTCACCGCCAGGCAAAAGCCCTCGAGACTGAACGCTCGAGGGCTGCAAGAAGCGTGGTTTACTCGCGAGGTGAGTCGAGTTGATCGTAGGCGCGCACGATTCGCCCGACGAGCGGGTGACGCACCACGTCGGATTCGGTGAAGTACACGAAGTTGATCCCTTCGATGTCCTGCAAGATGCGGCGCGCCTCACTCAGGCCGGATTTGACCGATTTCGGCAGGTCCACCTGGGTGATGTCACCGGTCACGACGACCTTGGAGCTGAAACCCAGACGCGTCAAGAACATCTTCATCTGCTCGGGCGTGGTGTTCTGCGCCTCGTCCAGGATGATGAAGGCGTCATTCAGGGTACGCCCGCGCATGAAGGCTAGCGGGGCAACTTCGATGGCCCCGGACGATAGATAACTCTCGAAGCGGTCCGCGTCAATCATGTCGAACAGCGCGTCGTAGAGAGGGCGCAGGTACGGGTCAATCTTGGCCTGTAGGTCGCCCGGCAGGAACCCCAAGCGTTCGCCCGCCTCGACCGCCGGTCGGGTCAGGATAATGCGTTTGACGCGCTTGGCTTTGAAGGCCGCGACCGCCATCGCCACCGCCAGGTACGACTTGCCCGTACCCGCCGGTCCAATCCCGAAAGTGATATCAGAGGAATTGATCGCCTCGAGGTAAAGTTTTTGCCCTTTGGTTTTTGGGCGCAACCGACGCGGCAATTCCAGATCGCGGGTCGCGGGCGCTTCGACGAAAATGCTTTCGGTCCCGTTCTGAGATAATTCCAGACCGCGCTCGACCTCTTCGATGCCGACATCGCCACCCTGACGATAAATGGCTAGCAAGTCTCGCAGCAAGTTCTCAGCCTTTTCGACATCCGCCTTGTCACCCTCAATGCGGATGCTGTCACCGCGCGCCAGGATGCGGGCGGATAATTTTTCTTTCAATCGTTTCAGGTTGCGGTCGCCCTCACCGAACACGGCGATGGCCTCGTCCTGGCTTTGCAAACGGATGGTCGCGGCGGAAAGCGTGTTCTCGATGATCGTGTCCTTTCGGGCATTCATGCCTGACCTCAGCCTACCGCGCTTCTGAACACTCGAGTAGGGGACAAAGGCTTAATTCGGGCAGGCGAAACAGCCTGCGCGTGAGGGTCACATATCCAACATGCGCGATGAAACTCGAGGGCTGGCAGGCTCGCGTGATGGGTTCGGCAAGGTCTCACTAAGCTCGAGACCGCGTAGACGCTTTGAGTCACCGCACGGAAAAACACCTTAAAGAGGCTTGCGTCGCCAAGTCTGACAGCGGGTTCTCAATCTTCTCGACAGCCGCGAGGTTTAGCGCACCCACAGAAAACTCGAGTTGAAGCCCGTATTTATTTGGACGGAGCATTTCGCCCGCCCACCAACTTAGTCTCTCGAGGATCATGTCCGTGACTACCGTCTCGAGCGTGGCTTCCCCAAAATTTCCGCCCAGATAATCCCCTGCGCCGCGTTGCGTGGGTCCACTAGGCTGCTGGCGAAACTGCGGCCCCCCGCTCGAGGGGTCGTCCCAATCCCCCGCACCGCGTTAACATCGTCGGGCTTGCTGATGAGCGCGATATTGCCACCGGGGTCCACAGCTCGAGCGCTGTAATTGGCGGCGGTACTCGGTTCGGACGGCAGGCGTTGGGCTTGCTGTCGCTGACTGTACCCGAGCGTGTTCGGCATGGTGTCGCGCTCCAGGGTTTCCTGGCGACTGGTGTCTAGGTACACCTCGATCTGCGATTCAATCGGTTTCGCTGCGGCCCTGGGCGGCGGGCGCGGTGTGTTCTTTGGCGGGACCGATTTGGCGGGCGCACTGCTGGCAGTTGGAGCGCGACCCATTTTCTGCGCCAGTTGCCGTCGCAGTTCCACCTGTGGGTCGGGATTGGCGGCTCCCTGGCCCTTCATCCCAAGGGCCGCGAAGATCTCGGCCTGCAAGTCTTTTAGCTCAGCCTGAGACGCCTGCCCCTGACGGACGGGCGGTGTGGAGCTTGATGTTTGCTGGCGCGCCCGTTCTAGCGCGGCCCGTTGGCGTTCGGTTTCCGCCTCGCGTTGCGCCTTCTGCTGGGCGGCGCGGCCGCCTCCCGTCAAGAGGTTAAAGACGGTGCTGAGCAGTACCAATCCGATCACGACGATCTCGAGGTGGCTAAACAAAAAGCTGATGAGCTGATTGACGGTCACGGTCGCCCCCAGCGTTTGCTGCGCCGCTCGGCACTCTTGGTACGCTCATCAGCCTCTGAACGTTTCTGCTCCAAGAACCCCCGGCTCCAGTTTTTATTGTTCTCGCGCTCGAGCTGCTCGTCCACCATGACATTTAGCAGTGCCTGTCCGAACCAGCGGCTCGGAAACCAGAGAATCGCTCGAAGTACCCGCAGAATGATCTCAAGCATCGTCAGACCTCAGCGGTTCGTGTCGCGCTTGGCGCTGTCGGAAATCGCGCCGCGCATACTCGTGTCGGCTTGCACGTTCTGCATGTTGTAGTAATCCATAACCCCGAGCCTGCCGCCCTTGAAGGCTTCCGCGAGCGCCAGCGGAACCTGGGCTTCGGCCTCGACGACCTTGGCGCGCATCTCTTGGACGCGGGCCTGCATCTCCTGTTCCACGGCGACCGCCATCGCGCGGCGCTCTTCGGCTTTGGCTTGCGCGATGCGCTTGTCGGCTTCCGCCTGATCGGTGCGGAGCTGAGCGCCAATGTTCTTGCCGACATCTACCTCAGCCACGTCAATGGACAGAATCTCAAACGCGGTTCCGGCGTCCAAGCCTTTGGCCAGCGTCGTCTTGGAGATCACGTCCGGCTGCTCCAAAACCTGCTTGTGGTCGGCCGCCGCACCGATCGCGGCCACGATGCCCTCGCCGACTCGAGCGATAATCGTTTCCTCGCCCGCGCCGCCGACAAGGCGGTCAATCTTGACGCGCACCGTGATCCGGGCGGTCGCCAGGAGCTGAATCCCGTCCTGCGCCATACCAGTGACCATCGGGGTCTGAATGACTTTCGGGTTGACCGAGACGCGCACCGCGTCCAGCACGTCGCGTCCCGCGAGGTCAATCGCGGTCGCCTGCACGAAATTCAGCGGGATGCTGGCCTTGTCCGCCGCGATCAGCGCGTCCACGACCTTATCCACGTTTCCGCCCGCCAGAAAGTGCGCCTCCAAATTCCCGACCGTGACATCGCGCAGACCAGCTTTGCGCGCCTTGATCAACGGGTAAATGATTCGAGACGGCGAGACGCGCCGCAAGCGCATCCCGATCAGGGAGAACATGCCAACCGGAGCGCCCGAGGCCATGGCGCTGATCCACAAGCCCGTCGGGATGACACTGAACAAGATAATGTACGCGACCACGATGATGACGCCGATCAAGATTAAACCTGTACTCACAATGTAGCCTCCTGAGAAAGTCTAGCCCGGAATTGAATCGCAACCTCGAGACAGCCTCGAGCGACTGCGTGGACGGCGTGCAGATGGGTTGTTCACGAGTTGTTCAACCTCGAGATTTGACCAGAATCCGTCGCCCCTCGGCGCGGATGACCTCTAAGTTCGTGCCCGCCTTGATGTACTCGCCGTCGGAAACGACATCCATGCGTTCGCCCTCAATTGTGGCGACCCCGGCCGGGCGCAAGTCTGAGACCGCAACCCCATACCGCCCGACGAGACTCGAGGGGCTGGTGCTGAACGCATCGGCGGGTCCGACGCTGGCTAAGTTCCCTTCAAGGTTATTGCTGAGAATAAAGCGGCTCCCGAAGCGGCTCTGCGGCAACAGCCACAACACCAGCGCCACGCCGATGCCACCCGCGACCGCCGCCGTGCCCGCGACCGTGCCGAAGTTGTCGCCGAATTGCAGGTAGACGCTCGCCAAGATGCACGCGACACCCAAGAGCGCGACAATCGTCGTTCCAGGGATCAAAATCAGCTCCGCCACGATCAGCAAGACTCCCGCCAGCAGCAGCACAAACGCGACGCTCGAGCCGTTGCCGGTCAGTAAACTTCCCAGGAAGTACATCGCCAGCGCGACCGCGCCAATGATGCCGGGCAGCGCCACGCCAGGGTGGAAGAGTTCGATCAGAATACCAATAATGCCAATCGCCAGCAGCAATCCCGCCACAATCGGTTGATTGAAGAACCCGCCGATCTGCTGCGCGGGCGTCAGTTCCAAACGCTGGAGCGTGATGTTGGCGAAACCCGCCTGGCGCACGCCGTCCTCGATGGTTTTGGTTTCAAAATCCGCGATCTTGTATTTCACGGCGTCCGGCGCGGTCAGCGTCAGAATCTCACCCTTTTCCTTCAACCCTGGAATCACCTTGTTCGGGTTGACCATGCCCTCGGCGGCGTCCGCGTTGCGCCCCCTCGTCGTGGCAACGCTGCGAAACTTCGTGCGGACGGCGCTGTTAATTTTTTCGCCGACCGTGCCCGGAATCGCCGTGCCATCCCCGGAGATCGGTAGCGCCGCGCCAATTTCCGAACCTGGAATCATGCCGACCTGCTCGGCGCTGATCGCCAAGAGCGCTCCGGCGCTGAACGCGTTCTTGACGATCGCAACTGTCGGCACGCTCGAGGTGACAATCGCGTCCGACATGGCAATCGCGCTATCCAACCGCCCACCCGGCGTATCAATGTCCAGCACGATCAACGGGCGCTGCTCCGATTGCGCCTGCTCCAATTGCTTCAGCACGATCTGCCGCATTGATTCATCAATCTCGCCTTTGATGGCGATGATGACCCCAGGTTTGCTGGCCGCAGGCGGCGTCGTGGTTCCCTGACCGAGCGCCAGGCCAGCCAGCCCCAGCAGCATCAACGCCGCAGACAGGACACGGAAAGGTTTCATGACAGCATTGTACGCGCTCGAGTGACAGGACGTTCCCGCTCGAGACACGATTTCTTTGGGGAGGGATTGACCAACCACAGCCATCTCGAGCCTGCTGTGTCGTGCTGCCTCTCTCCATGAGAGAGGTCCTCGCTTCAGCGAGGGGCGAGAGGAGCGTTGTGCCCTGCACACAGAGAGATAGGACGCGGAGCGAGCTGCCCTTGACCTTCGTCTCGAGAAATATTGCTTGGAATGTCTCGAGCAGCGGCGTTGGTGGCCAGGCGTAGCAAACCCCTACGACAACCGGGGTGAATAAAGCGATCTCGAGACCACCGCAGGCATCACCAAGATGCTCGGCTCAACCTCTTCGCTCAGCCGTTCTGCTCATGCGTTCCACGCACCCGACCCGATACAATTCCGCCAGTGACCAGTCTCGAGGCGATCCGGGTGTACAGCGTGAGTCGTTCCCTGTGGCGCGAGCAGGAGTTGGAGAAAGCGATTGCCCGGCTGGGGTTCGTGCAGGCCGATCCGATTCGCGCTCCGGCGCGGGCGCAAGACCTGATTCTGCGCCCCAGAGTTCAGGGGTACAAGGCGGGCGATCTCGAGCGGCGGTATTCAACTTTGGCGGTCGAAGAGGATTTCTTCGTCAATTACGGCTTCGTATCCCGTGCCACGCAACACCTGATGCATCCGCGCCGCCTGGAACGGGCGTTGAAGATTGAACTCGAGGTTCCGGGGCTGACGGAGCGGGTGCTGGAGTTCGTGCAGCAGAACGGCGCGACCCATCCGAAGCAATTGGAGCAACAGTTTGGGAAGCAGCGCAGCGGCAACCCCTGGGGCGGGACTTCACAGGCGACGACGCGGGTGTTAGATGGCTTGCATTACCGGGGCAAGTTGCGCGTCTCGCGGCGGGATAACGGCATCAAGGTCTACGAACCCGCCGCGCACCTCGAGGGATTTTTGGCAGCACCGCTGTCAGACCTGGAGATGACTCGAGGTTTGGTGCATCTGATCGTCAACCTGTATGCGCCGTTGCCACTGCCAAGCCTGGGGCATCTGACGAGCCTAATGGGATACGGCAGTCCGCACCTGCGGCAGGTGGTGAAGTCTGAACTGAAACGCATCGTCGCAGACGAGATGAAGACCGTCAAGCTCGAGGGGACGACCTTCGTCTATCCCATCAACGAACCCTTTGACGGTGATCTGGACGACCGTGTGCGGCTGCTCGCGCCGTTCGATCCGGTGGTTTGGGATCGGCGTCGGTTTGAACTGTTGCACGGCTGGGCGTACCGCTTCGAGGCGTACACGCCCGCCGCCAAGCGCACGATCGGCTATTACGCGCTGCCGCTGCTCTGGCAGGGTCGTGCGATTGGCTGGGCGAATCTGAAAACCGTCGGCGGAACCCTCGAGACAGACTTGGGTTTCATCGGTGCGCCGCCAAAGTCCAAAGCCTTCAAACGGGCGCTTGAGGCGGAGCTTCAAGAGATGCGCGCCTTCCTGGGCTTAGCGTGAAGCTTGCCGCTCGAGGAACGTCCGAGAATCTGGGCGCGGCGTTCGCGCTGCTGTCTGCTCTGGGATTCGCCACGCTTGGACTATGGGGAAAATTCGCGCAGCAGCTCGGGTTGACCACGGAAAGCTTTTTGACCTTCCGCTTCGCGCTGGCGGCGGTCGTGTTGGTGGCCGTCGCCCCTCGAGCCTCGTCCGGTCGGGAGCGCCTGCGGCAAATCGCCTTTGGGCTGGTCTACATCGTGCAGACGATGTTGTACTTCACGGCGCTGAAAACCGTTTCGGCGGGCGTCACGGCGCTGCTTCTCTACCTTGCACCCGCCTTCGTGGTGCTGTACGAGTGGCTGCTCGGGGTGAGACCCAAAGCCATACAGCTCATTGGGCTGGGACTCGAGGGGCTGGGATTGGTCGTGATTGTGGGCTTGCCGGGCGCGAAGGACGGGGACGCGCTCGGCTTCCTGCTGGCGGTGCTCTCCGGCGCGTGCTACGCCGGATTCCTGGTCGCCTCCGGGCGACTATTCCCGAAAGCCGACAGCCTGACCCTGACCGCCAACGCCGCCCTGGGGAGCGCCGCCGGATTTGTGATTCTGGGCCTCAGCACGGGCACGCTCCACCTTCCAAGTCAGCTCCTAGAATGGGGCGTGATCCTGGGCGCGGTCGTGTTCGCCACGCTGCTGGCGATTCCGCTGATGTTCCGCGCCATTCAGACTTTAGGCGCGACTGGGGCAAGTCTGCTCTTGACCCTCGAGCCGGTGTTCGTGGCATTCTTGGCGCTAGCGTTTCTGGGCGAGGCGTTGACGCCGAACAAGCTGATCGGCGGGGCGCTGATCCTGGCGGGGGCGTTGCTGGCACAGCGTAGAACCCGTCAGTGATTGGTGTTGGCTGGCCAATACCTCGAGAGAGATCACCGCTGAGTTCGGCATGGTCAAGTTGACGTTTTAGGGCTATACCGTTTTGAGGTACTACAGTGTGTCTATGACGCACGCGTCTGGTCGCCGAATCGTGGGGTTATTAATAGCGTACTTCGTGTGCTGGTCGAGGCGCTGGATGTCCATCCCGAGAAGGATGGCTTGGCGGATGGCTCGCATCGCCGTTGGTACGCGAACGAAAACCTGTCCGAGGATTACTTTTTAATCGCGGGAGAAATTCATGGCGCGTCCAGGGAGTGGGGGGCGACGGTCAACTGACTTGCTTTGAGATTTTCCAGCGCGGTACAAAGCTTCGCACCAAGCGCTGGGATTTGAAGGGTCAGCCGACCGAGGACTCGCACGGGCGCGGACTCGACGGTTCGCGCGAGGCGGTCCTGGCTCGAGCGGCGGCGTTTGAGGGCGCGAAATTGCCGGAGAACTACCGCCCCACCCAAGAAGATTGGCCGTGAGCTTGAATCAACGGCACCGAAGCGAGCTTCGGAGTAAGCAATGCTCAAAGTCGGGTGGTTGCACCGGAACGTTTTTCTCGACTCGAGCGTCGGTCAGCGAAACAAGCTTCGAGGAATGAACCCGAGAGAGATTCAACGATGGGCGGCCCGAAACGTTTGGAGGGCTGCGCCTAAAGCTATCTTTGAGCGGTACTCGAGTTTCAGGCGAGGGCGTTATCTATATCAACCCAAGCGTTCAGCCAGTTCTGCTCGCGTCGGTGGGTCGCAACTGGCGCGCTCGCAGTTGATCGCGGCGGCCGTCGCCGCAAAGCGCAGCACCTCTAAGAGCGTGTCATCAGAAGCTGCTGTCAGGGCTGCGGGCGTCTCGAGGTTTAGTTCCAACAGTCGCGTGATCGTGGAACCGCTGAAGGTGTCACCCGCGCCAATGGTGTCAACCACTGTGACTTTTGGTGCGGTGATCTCCAACGGTTGATGCCCCGCCCGGTACAGGCGTGCGCCCTTGCCACCGTCGGTTACGGTCACGACGCTGACCCCTCGAGTGGAAAGCAGGCTGGCGGCGAACTCGGATTCCCCCGTCCCTGGGTACAGAAACTCGAAATCCTCTTTGGACAGCTTGACCCAGGTCGCCAAGCCCCACCACTCCTCGAGCCGCGACCGGTATTTCGGCAGGTCACTCAGAATTGCCGGGCGAGCGTTCGGATCGAAATGCTTGAAGCCACCAAAGCCACGAACGGCTTCCAACACGTGACTCGAGACGGGTTCAAACAGCGGGTTGAGGCTGCCGCCGTAATGAATCGCGCGCAGGGAATCCGGCAAGTTGACCGCGCCCGAGTAGGCGAGCGTGCTGGTGTGCAAGAAGTAGAAGCTGTAATTGGCACTCCCGTCCTGCAAGCGCACGAACGCCAGCGTGGTCGGTTCATCGCCGCGCTCCAAGTGATCCAGGTTGACCGCGTTATCGCGCAGCACGGTCATGATCTCCTCGCCGAAGAAATCTGTGCTGACCCGCGTGGCGAGCGCCGTGCCGAGTCCCAACCGCGAGCCTGCCAACGCCACGTTCAGCGACGAGCCGCCGACGAAGCCCTGAAACTCCAGGGCGGATTTGGTGTTCATGTCTATCAGCGCTTCACCGAAAACCAGGAGTTGTTGTTGCGGTTGCATTCCCAGCATCATACTCGAGGGGCGCGACAGGCTTTACTGAGCTGGCGCGAACAGTCCGACCTGCGCCTGGGGACGTTCCTCCGCGCCGGGGAGGGCCGCGAAAACACGAAACTCCAAGCCCAGCCCCTCGAGTTGCTTTTTCGCAGGTCTGCTGATATCCGGCGCAGCTAGGATGCCGCGCACGCCGGACGCGAACAGCGGCGGCAGTTGCAGGCGCACCGCGTCCACGTAGCGGCTGAGCTGATGCACGCCCTCTTGGTTGGCTTTGCTGCGTTTGACTTCGATTACCAGTAGATTTCCTACTGCGTCTCTGGCGTAAATATCCACGTCTCCAACGCCGACTGGCAACTCGTGTTCCAGTAGCGTCAACCCAGGCTCAATGATGGAGAGATCGCGTTTCAACGCCTCGTGCATCTGGGCTTCAGAGCCGTGAAGCTGGAAGATTTTCTCGTCGCGCAGCTCCAAGGAGAGTGCCATGAGCGGCTGATCGAAGGTGATCTGCACCAATTCGTTCGGGTTGAAGCGCTCGGCCAGCAGCATCACGCGGTCGTCCTCGTCGCGGGTCAGGCGCAAGTCGTCCGTTTTCGGTTGCCAGTTGATCGGTTTGATTCCCCTCGCGCCGTGAACTTGCAGGCTCCCGTCCGGTTTCAGCATCACGACGTACTCGCCGGATTCGGTCAGGCTAGCGGCGCGACCGACGTAGACGACCTCACAGGGTCCGATGACCTGTGCGAACTCGCGGCGCTGGATAGCAAGACGCAGCAGACGCTCGAGGGGTTCTTTGGCGGGCGACTCGAGGATCATGGGAGGCAGTGTACGAAATCTCTGGTGGGAGCAGGCTCGAAGCGCTGGTTTGGCGCGGTAGGACTGAAACCCTGCGCTGACTCGAGCCAGGCTTCGTTCGTTAAAGATTCTATGAAGGCGACGCCCCGAAAATTCCTCATCGCGCTCAGGCATCCTTCATCCTGAAACGCTTTGAGCGGTTCGTGAACCTCGAGAATTGGTCTCGAGGTTGGGCGATAGAGAACTCAAGCTGAGGGTGGCTGAATCGTGCTTGCGGTCATGCCAGCTTCAGCCTCTCGAGCCTGAGACAGGAGCGATATGGACGAAGACGCGGTGGTTCAATTCATCACGACAGAATTTCGCGGCGTGGAAGTGTTAGAGCTGGCCGACAGCAAGTTTTTCTTTTACCACCCAGACCCAGCTCAGCCCACCGATCACAAGTTCCCGTTCATCACCCTGGTCTCGAGCGACGAACACGACACCGCTTCAAATCTGAACCGACCGGGCGTGTACCGCCTCAACATCGGCGTGAGCGCCGCAACCTACCGCTCGAAATTTGGGGCGCAACCAGGCTTCCCAAGGGACGGCGGGATCGTTGCCACAGGGCACGATTTCACGGCGCTGGATCGGCTCATGCCGCATCCCGTCTACGCCGCGATGTCCTGGGTGTGTATTCTTAACCCGAGTCAGGCAACCTTCGAGGATATAAAGCCGTTGCTGCTCGAGGCCTACAGGCTGGCGGCTGCCAAGCTTCAGAACCGCGATAACCGAGTCTAATGGGGTCGGCGGCACGCACAACACACGCTCGAGAACTTGCAATGCCGCATTTTTTATCAACCCGACAGAAACCCTTCGGGTACAGTCTGGCAGAGGTCTTCAAATGCGAAATCTATTGCGAATCGGTGCGATTGCTCTGCTGCTTGGGTTGACCGTGACGGCTTGTACCAACGAAGGTGGGGGCGTCACAGTCGTTCAGCCACCCGTCAGCCCACCACCCAGCCCCGTGCCTCCGACAACGCCTCCAACGCCACCAGCACCTACACCCCCAGTCCCGCCACCTCCAGTTCCACCACCTCCAGTTCCACCAACCCCGCCTAGCCCTCCGGTCCCACCGCCTACTCAATCGAACGGATCACACCTGTTCTACTCCGACCTCGAGAGCGGCCCGAACACGGGCGGTCAAGATGGCAAAGGGGTGTTCGTCACCCTGCGCGGCAAGGGATTCGGGGATGCTCGAGGCTCGAAGGGCGTGACGATTGGTAGCGGTGCGGCGGACCGCTACCTGACCTGGAGTGACACGCGGATCGTGTTCCAGCTCGGGGCGGCCGCAAAAACGGGGACTATCGTTGTTAACGGCGACGGCGGGGCTGTCTCTAACCCATTGCCCTTCACGGTGCGCCCCGGACCGATCTACTTCGTGACGCCGGGCGGTACTGGCGCGGGCGATTACAACGCACCGATGTCACCAGCGGCGGCGTACGCGGCCATCATCCCAGGGGCGACCTTTTACTTTCGCGGCGGGTCTTACCCGAATCAGTACGGACAGCTCGGCTGGTCGGATTTCAGCTTCGTGATCGGGGCTGCGAAGCGCGGTACGGCGACCAACCCGGTGGCCTTCGTCGGCTACCCCAATGAAACCGCAGATTTCTCCGGCCACGGGACGTTTGGACTGCGCGACAGCAACGAGTCTCTGGGTGATTACCTAACCATCGCCAACCTGCGAATGCGTTGTGTGACGCAGTGCATCGGTGGCGGAGCCAACACCAACGCCTTCGCCGAGGTCGCCAAGAGCGGAGCCAAGGGAATTCGTTTAGTGGACAACATCATGTCTTCCAACTACACCTGGAACACGCAGACCGGACTGGTCAGCATCGGCGCGGACGGCTGGCGGGTGTACGGCAATGAATTGAAAGACACCGGCACGACACCACCCATTAACAACAATCACGCGATCTACGTTCAGGTCGGCTCGAGCGATGTTGATATCGGCTGGAACTCCTTGCATGACCTACGCATGGGCCATCTGATCCAGATTCACACGGACACGGCATTCCTCTACGAAAACGTCCGCATTCACGACAACCTGCTCACCGCCGCCAAGCCCGAAGACAGCCGTGGAATCAACGTGGGGCGCACCCTGGCTGGCAGCAACGGATCAATTTACAACAACGTGCTCAGAAATCTGGGGCAGGATTTCAGCGGCATCGCGCTGTACAGCGGAACCTGGAACATTTTCAATAACACGTTTTACGCCATCAACGCCTCGACGGGCCTAGTTTGGCTCAACAGCAGCGTCGGGAAACCTCGAGCCGTGATTGCCAATAACATCTTCTATTCGGACGGTAAGTCGCCCTACATCGGTCTGGTGGATGGCACGGCCGCCGATCAGGTGAGCTTGACCAACAACCTCTACTTCAACGCGGGCGCTGCACCCAGCCAGGATCAGAATGGCGTCACGGGCAACCCGTTGTTCGTCAATCCGGCTGCGGGCGATCTGCGGCTTCAGGCGACCAGTCCAGCGATCAATAAAGGCGCTTCGACAGTGAGCAGTATTGTCACGGCTGATGCCGACGGTGTAGCCCGTCCGCAAAACGGCGCGTTCGACATCGGTGCGTTCGAGTTCACGCCCTAACCAACTAAAAGTTTCAACTCGAGGCGAGAGCAGACCGATGGTTCTCGAGTCATACGTTTCAGAAACTTTATTGGAGACGAACCTCGAGATCAATTCCCACCCCGCATCGCCTCGAGGTTGCGGTCGTGAAACCCTCGGTAAAATCCTTCCACCCGCTCCACCTCGAGGTTCATCCAGCGCATCACGTCTTCAAAGCTCCACGTCTCCCCTGCTTTCACGCGGGTCTCGAGTTCCTCGAAGTACGCCAGGTTGCGTGTCAGCAATCCCGCGTCGGTGGTCTCGCCGTGGCAGGGTAGCACCACGTCTAGCTCAAGGGCCTGAAGCATCCGCAGGGTGGCTCGCAAGGTTCCCAGGTCGTTGGGGTCGCTGGCGTAGGGGAGCGGGTGTTCGGCGGCATCGGTGGCGAGCAACGTCTTGATCTCGGGAATCCAGACGACGAGCTGATCGGCGGCATGTCCCGGCGCGGGCAGTAACTCGAGGGTGAGATCGCCGCCATGCAGGGTCATACCATCCGTGAAGGTCAGGTTCGGCGGCACAATCCGCACGTCCGCAAATCTCGAGTCCGAGGCGCGTTTCTCCTCGAGCGACGCCTGAAATTTGGGATCGTGTGCGACGCTAAGACTCGCTTTGAGCGATATGATCGGCGTTCCGAGGGGCAGCGCCGCGTTGCCCCAGACGTGATCGTCGTGCTGATGCGAGTTCACGACCACTAAGCCTCGAGATTGCAGTTCTAAGCGTAAGGCTTCAAGGATGGAGGCGCAGTTTTGCGGGGTCATCTGCGTGTCCACCAGCACCACGAAACGATCAGCAATGACCGCGAAGCTGTCCAAGTCGGCGGAGCGAAAGACGCGGACTCTCGCGTCCCACGCGCCGCGCACCTCGAGCACATTCATCGAGTCAGCGCTTTCACCAGTTCGCGGCAGAATTCCGGGATGTCCGCCACGACGCGACCCCAGACCAGATCACCATCTCGAAACGCGGCTTCGTCGCGCCACGTCGCGCCGTGGGCGATCATGTCGTCCTTGATCCCAAGGCTACCGGTGACGGGATGTCCGGGGTACAGCAACCTGGCGCTGGCGGCGACCCAACCGGCGTGGCAGATATAGCCTTGAATCTTTTCCTGGGTTCGGAGCGCCTGCAAAAAGTTTAGGAGAAAACGGTCGCGGCGCATTTTGTCGGGGGCCCAACCGCCGGGGATGACGGCCCCATCAAAGTTATCCGCGAACAAGGCGCTCGTCTCAAAGGTCGCCTCTGCACTCAGCCCGCCCTTGCCGGTGTACTTGCCCGCCTTCAGCGCGACCGTGACGACCTCCGCGCCCTCTTCGATCAGGCGCATTCGTGGCACGTGGTACTCCAAGTCCTCGAACTCGTCCGCGACCGGAAAGGCGATTCTCAAACCGCGCAAGCTCACGGGCGTGTCCCTGAATTCTCGAGGCGATAACGCTCGAACGGTTTCACGTCCGGCTGTCCGTCGGTAATCCAGAGTTCCTGGGTTTGCAAGTCCATGACGATCCCGGCAATCGTTTCCACGCGGTCCTCCTCGGGTTCGTCCAAATTGGGGTAGCGGCAGATGCCGTCCGGGTAATCCTCTTTGTTGCGCAGGAATTCCTGAAGGTCAACCAGCCTGAGCGGGCGCTTGGTTTGCAATAACCCTGTCATCAATTCCTGGCGAAAGTAACTGTGTGGGCGGCGCTCCGAGGGCGGCTCTGAGATTTCCAGCGCGGCAGGGTCCAGGAAGTGGTTCGTGTGCGCCATGCTCCCGAGGTGGCACTCCAAGGTTCTCACACCGTTCGGTGCGCTCTCGAGGTCAACAATCTGATCTGGTGCGGCGGCGATCATGAAATTCGTGCTGCACGCCCGGTCGCCCTCGGTCACAGTCTGCGTGGCTTCTGCGAACGTCTTCGAGCGTAAAATTTCGTAGCACCGCAAGTGCGTCGGTTTGACCGGGCGGCTCCAATCGTCGTCCATGCTGACCAACCCGGAAATGCAAACGCCCACCCCAGCGCTGTTCAACCCGATCTTGCCCCCGAAGATACCGGCTTCGGTGAACGCCAACGAGGTCAGCCCATTCGGGTGCGTCGTGTGCAATAACGCGCCCTGCACCCCAACAATCCAATCCCAGTTCTGCCCCATCGTCAGATGCCCAGTTTCCATCGCCTCTGGGGTCACCGCGAACAGCGTGCAACCGTCTACCTTCTTTTGGTTGAACTGCTGGCTGAGCTGCTGTTCAAACCGCCCCTCGAGACCCGCGTTCTTCAAGCCCTGCTCGCCGTACCCGAAGTACAAGATTTCGTACCGGGCGTTCAGCGCGGCAATCTCAAAGTAGTCGCGCCCGACCGCCTCTGCAATCCCGCGCATTCCGGCGGCGTAGTCCGGGTTGAAGCGTTCAATGTGTGACGCGACCCGCGCCGCCATTTCCAGCGTTTCCGCTCGGGTCAGTTTGATCTCGTTCTGAAAGCGGTAAAAGTACAGTTCCAGATTGTGCAGCACCCGCGCCTTCAACTCTTGTCCGTGCTGAACGCCTTGCTTATAGGGCGTGCCGGATACCTTCACCAGGGGAAGCGTCATGGGGGGATTTTACAGGAGCGAGACTCGAGGATTCGCCCCGCCAAACGGCTTACTGAGTTCGGCACTGTCAGATTAACGCTTTAAGGCAATACCGTTTGAGGCAATCAGTGTGTAGTGTGTCTGTGAGGCAGGCACCTGATAATCGAATCGTGCCATTTCCAGTAGAGGTGATCGCGTTTCGCCCGGCTCGAGACCGCTGCCTTCCCTCTTCGTATGGGAGAGCAAGCTTCACATCGCGGCGGGCGCACTCGCTTCAGTTGGCTCGAGGTTGGGAACGGCGTTCGCCATGACCTGCTGGAGTTCGGCTTCCGAGATCAGCCCGGAGGCGACATCCACTCGCTTGGTGTTCTTGCCGTCCTGATTGACGGCTTTGACTTCCACGTAGACGTTGCGCGGGTCGTTCTTGGCGGTGCGGCGCACACTAAATTCCAGGCGCGGCATCGGGGCTTCCTGGGTTTGCAGGTGCTTGCCCGCCTCTTGGAACTGACCAGCTTTCAACGCGGCGACCATCGGGTTGGCGCTCGAGACCGGCGCGGTCAGGGCGACCGCCTCGTCACCGAACCACTCGTTGACGTTTTCATCGAAGGGTTCCCCGGCGGCGCTCGAGGCGGTCACGGTCACGAGGAACAGTACGATCAGGAATTCAACCCCGCTGTAAATCCAGAAGCCAATCCCGGTCAGTTCAAGCCCTCGGCTGCTGCTGCCCGCTCGAGTGATACTGATGCCCTGCTTGGCTTCCAGGTTGAGGTAGCCGAGGAAACCCTTCTGTCCGGTCTCCCCTGTCAGGTACTCGTCCACGGCTTGTTCTACTTCAGCATTCGAGGCGGGCTTGTCGGGCGTGGAGATCTGTTCGCGGGCGAGGTCTTTCAGTTCCAGTTGGTACTTCGCAAAGTGATAGGTGCCAATCAGCAGCACTGAGCAGACAACACCGAGCAGGGCTGCAATCGCAGCGTTGCGGAGCTTGCCCGCTTTAACCCCGGCGCTCAGCACCAGACCCGCGACGAACGCGGCGACACCGGGAAAGATCAGGATGAGGTAAAAGTGCAGGTAATGCTCGATGGCGTACAGCACGCCGCCCATGATGATGCTGGCGAGTCCTCCGAGTGCCAGTGCAATCAGAATGCCGGGGAGCGGAGCCGCGCCGCTGGATTTGTACTCTCGCATGAAACCTCCCGCGTTCACTGTCGGAACGCATTGACACTATACGAGGCGCTTGCGGAAGAAGGCTGAACTGAATTCGGCATCCGCAGCTTTCACAAGCCTGACCACGCCAAATTCAGTCAGCCTCGAGGTTCCACCGCGCCGGAAACCGCGTGTTGGGAAAAATCGTTCGGGCTTCCGCCAGCAAGCCCGCCCAGTCGTCGTCCGCGTAACGATCCGAGACGTGAAACAGCACGAGTTCCCTAAGGCCCGCTCGAGCCGCGAGGGTTGCCGCACCGAGGGCGGTCATGTGATGGTTTCTGACGGCCAGTTCCGAGTCCGCTTGGACGTACTGGCTCTCACAGACCAAAAGGCGGCAGCCGTTCAGCGCCACCTCGAGCCGAGAAAAGGCCAAGTCATCCAGCAGGAAATCGGTCAGGTAGGCGGCCGCCTCGCCGGGGCTGGTCACGAGCAGTCGTGAACGCAGATCAGCCAAGTCGTGCGGCACGCCATTGATCTCAACAGTGTCGGTTTGCAGGCCTTGGTCTTTCAACCGCCCGACCCAAGGACCAGGTTTCAGCCCGAGCGCCGCGAGTTTCGCCATGTCCAGGTTGACCCGTGTGGATTCGCGCACGATGTACGCCAGCGACGGCGTGCCGTGGTTCATGGTGAGCGCCTCGAGCGTGAAATCTGGATGCTAAATCAGGGCGGCGGTGCGTGCTTGCACCCCAGCCTCGTGGCGCACGGAAAAGGCTTCACCGAGTTCGTACCTCGAGCTGGCGATCGCATCGTCTGTGACATCGTGAACCGTCCAGGAACCTTTGAGACCGGCGTTCAGGTTCCACAAAAAGCCTTGCATCCGATGCCCCACGATTCGCGCTGTCTCCGGCGGTCCCCAGATCTGATTCGCGTCCCGCCCAGCTCGCTGAAAATTGGCCCTAAAGTTACGAGTCGAACCCGGCGATGTGATCCATGTGCAGGTGCGAGAAGCACAGGTGATTGATTTGCAGCAGCTCAGAAAACTCGAGTTGCGACAGGCACGCCTCGCCACAGTCGAACAGCAAGCGATGCGTCGCCTGCCCGGTGTTGACGCGAACCAGCGCCGCGTTGTCGTCGCCCGGCCCACCCAGAATGTCCACCGGTAGGCTCATCGGGTGAGCCTACCGGTTGCGCCGTCAGCGTGGCAGGGCGTTCTGGCGTAGGTCAACCTGTTTGGTCTGGAGACAGACCTGGAACACAGTTGGTGGTCCTGCGGTCTCGTTTCGCCAGAAGCAACCTGGTATCTTGGGTCCATGAGCGTGCCCCTTGGGTTGAAGGAATTTCACGTGTCCGCCGCCTCACGCGATGCACATGGTTTCGACGAGGCCATGTTCAGTTCGTCCGGGCGCGTGGTGTTCACGAATTTCGCGGCGGCGCGCCGCTTCGCTCAAAGCTTGAACGCTAGAAATCCATCACGCGGCGCACGCGCAGGCGATGTTAACGCGATGGGTTTGATAGACGAGGTGCTACACGCGCTGATCGCCGAGTACCGCACTCGCCAGAAGCCGAACCTGTGGCGCGAGGCGCTGCAAACCTTGGAAGCGACCCTCGGCGCGGACCGAGTGGCAATCACGCTTCAAACCTTCGGACGGGACTTCCCGCCCGTGGCGGTCTACCAGAAACGCGTGACCCTGCAAACCTACCTGAAAGGCAGCACCGATGGCGTTTCCAACCGTGAGGTGCTGCTGGAAGAGATGCTACTGCTGTGGTTGGAGAATCAGAACCCGGCCTTTCAGCCCTACCAGGACTTATTTGACGACAGCAACCTGCGCCTCCAAACCGTCTACGCCAACCTGATCTCGAGTCTAGAATCCTACCTGGAAGCTCAGGAGCCGTTTCTGGCGGCGGGCGGTTTAACGCTCTGGCGGGTGCTGCGCCTACCGGCACTGTCGTTTCCCGGTTCGCTCGAGGGACAACTGCGGATGCTCTTGGAGCGCTTCGGCGGGGCGTTCAACGCCTCAAGGTTCGCGGATCGAATCGGCGGGATTCGCACGCGGCTTCTGAGCAGTTTGGATCTGATCGCGGAGGACAACCGCTTCCTCGAGGCGCTGGAGCAGCGGCGTCAGGGCGGCGGTGCGGACGGCTTCGCTGGTGGCTTCGCCGGGGACGCCAGGGTGCAGCGTGTTTCCCAGGAAATGCTGGAATACGAACCGGAAGCCTTCACCCAGGATCAGTCGTGGATGCCGCGCCTGGTGTTGATGGCCAAGAACGCCTTCGTCTGGCTGGATCAGCTTCGGAAAAGCTACGGCCCTCACGTGCAAACCCTGCGCGACGTGCCGGACGCGGAACTCGAGCGGATGGCAAGCTGGGGTATCACCGGACTGTGGCTGATCGGATTGTGGGAACGCTCCGCCGCCAGCAAGGAAATCAAGCACCGCATGGGCAACCCGGACGCCGTGGCGAGCGCCTACAGCCTGTACGATTACGCGATCGCGGCCGCCTTGGGCGGCGACGCCGCGCTGGACGACCTGAAAGCTCGAGCCTGGCGGGTCGGAATTCGCATGGCCTCCGACATGGTTCCGAACCACGCCGGGATTGACGGGAAATGGGTCGTGGAGCATCCCGAGTGGTTCTTGCAAACCGCAGAACCACCGTTTCCGGGGTACAGCTTCCAGAGCGCCGACCTGGGTCACGATGAGCGGGTTGGCGTAATCTTGGAGGATCACTATTACGACAAGACCGACGCCGCCGTGGTCTTCAAGCGCGTGGATCGGTACACCGGATCTGTTTCATACCTGTACCACGGCAATGACGGCTCAGGGTTGCCGTGGAACGACACGGCGCAGCTCAATTACCTGCGTTCAGACGTGCGTGAGGCGGTCATTCAAACGATTCTTCACGTCGCTCGGCAGTTCCCGGTGATTCGCTTCGATGCCGCGATGACGCTGGCAAAAAAGCACATCAAGCGCCTGTGGTTCCCGGAACCCGGCAGTGGTGACGGCATCGCCTCCCGGAGCGAGTACGGGCTGACAAAGGAAGAATTCGATGCGCTGATGCCGCAAGAGTTCTGGCGCGAGGTCGTGGACCGGGCGGCGGTCGAAGCGCCGGACACGTTGTTATTGGCGGAAGCCTTCTGGATGATGGAAGGCTATTTCGTGCGAAGCCTGGGAATGCACCGCGTCTACAACAGCGCCTTCATGAACATGCTGCGCGACGAGAAAAACGGCGAGTACCGCACGATCCTGCGCGAGACGGCAGCGATTGAACCAGAAATCTTGAAGCGCTACGTAAACTTTTTGAATAATCCCGATGAAAAAACAGCCGTGGAGCAGTTCGGGAAGGGCGATAAATACTTCGGCATCATGACGCTGTGCGCCACGCTGCCGGGACTCCCGATGATCGGTCACGGCCAGATCGAGGGCTACGCCGAAAAGTACGGCATGGAGTACCAACGCGCCTATTACGACGAGCGCCCCGACGAGGGGCTGGTGAGCCATCACGCCTCGCAGATCTTTCCGCTGCTCAAAAAGCGCGCCCTATTCGCGGAAACCGAAAACTTCGTGATCTACGATTTCGTGTCTTCCATTGGCACGAACGACAACGTCTACGCCTACAGCAACGCCAAGGGGTCGGAACGGGCGTTGGTGATCTACAACAACAGCCGCGATTTCACGATTGGCAGCTTGCGCGACGGGCAGGGCGCGAAGAAATCCTCGAGCATCACCGAGGGGCTAGGGTTGACGGCCCAGAGCGGATACTTTGCGATCTACCGCGATCTGGTGAGCAACCTGGAATTCATCAGCTCGAGCCAGGAGTTGCAATCCGGCATGAACGTTGAACTCCCGGCGTACGGGCGCTCGGTGTTACTGGACTGGCGCGAGGTCTACGACGCGGACGGACGCTACGCCCGCGTCAATCGGATGCTCGAAGGTCAGGGCGTGGAAAGCGTCGAAGCGGTCACGATGGAGCTGTACCTGGAGCGCGTGTTGACCCCGTGGAACGCCTTGGTGAACGCCAGCAACGCGATGCGGCTCTCCAACCCGGACGCCCGGCTGTACGGTGAACTCGAGGCGCGAGGGAAGGCGCTGGCGGACGGCATCGAGGCGCAGATCCGGCGCGACTTGGACGGGAATGCTTTCGCCACGCAGCTCCGCGCCAGCTTTGAGCGTCTGGCGGAGCACCCAGCCGCCAGCGATGCGGAAACCCTCGAGGCGTTGGGCGTGACCGTGACCAGCGCTCTGGAAGGTTTGACCGCGACCGACCCACGCAATCTCTTGGACGAGTGGTTGCTGTCGCGGCAACTCGAGCGGGCGTTCAGAGATGTCGGCCTCAGCGGTTGGGATGCGGCGCGGGCGACGGCTCGGGTCAAGTTCCTGGTCTCGCAGTTCAAAACCCTGGACGCCCCGAGCCTGACCGCTTGGCGCTCCGATCTGGACGCGCCCGCCGCGCTGGGACTAAACGCCTTCGAGGGCGCGGTTTACATCAACGCCGAGCAACTCGAGGCGACAGCGAATGTGGCGAAGCGTTTGGGGGCGGACGGGAAGAACGTGGACGCGCTGCTGGGCAGCGCCGCCGCCGCCGGGTACCGCATTGACACGCTGAGCGAACCGAAAGCTAAGAAACCCGCCGTGAGTCGGAAAGCTCCAGCAAATCGGAAAGCTCCAGCAAAAGGGAGCCGTGAGCCAACCGTCTCGAGCGAGGTGAAACCAGCTCCGAAGAAGAAACCCAGCACCAAACAAGCCGAAGTCCAGGCTGAAACAACCTCGAGTCAGCCGATGAAGGCAGGCTCGAGTGAATCTGAGTTGATGGCTTTGAAGATCGCGGCAGAGCCGCCGGCTGAGAAACCAAAGACCGAAACTCCAGCCGCTTCGAGCGTGACCGTGGCCAAAGCGGTCAAACCGAATGCGGTGACGAAGAGGGCGGCCTCCAAGGCGGTTGAGCCGACCGTTGCAGCACCTTTGCCCACACCGAAAACCTCGAGCCAGGTTGTAGCAAGCAAGTCCACTCCGAGCAAGTCCACTCTGAGCAAGTCCACCTCGAGTAAGCCAGTCACGAGTACACCTGCCTCGAGCGAGGCTCCTCTCAGCAAGTCCGCCTCGAGCAAAGCAGCCTCAGCACCCGCGCCCGTGCCAGCCAAGACCTCGAGCGCCAAGGTTGCCCAGGTCAAGACGGCGACGAGTCAGCCCACCGCGAAACCCGCCACAAAACCCAAAGCCGCCCCTGTGCAAGCCGACGATGTGCAAGCCGACGATCTGACCAGGATCGTCGGCATCGGTCCAAAGGTCGCCGCCGCGCTGAACGAGGCGGGCATCGTCAACTTCGCGCAGCTCAGCGCCGCCAGCGAAACCGACCTGCGCGGCAAACTCGAGGCGGTGGGGATTAAACTCTTCCGCAACCTCGAGACCTGGGCGGGGCAGGCGAAAGCGCTCGGTGCGCCAAAAACGAAGGTTAAAAAGTAAGGCTCGAGTCGCACGTGCCCTCCCCATGACCTCAGACTCGAGCGAGTCCCGCACCCATGACGAAAACGTTCCAGGTCAACCCAACCCGCCCTGAACCCGCCCTGATCCTCGAGGCGGCGGGGATCGTTCGCCGGGGTGGTCTCGTGGCGTTTCCGACCGAAACGGTCTACGGCTTGGGCGCGGACGGGTTGAACGCGGCGGCGGTGCAGAAAATTTTCGCCGCGAAAAATCGCCCGAATTCCGACCCGCTGATCCTGCACCTAGCGACACCTGACGATCTCGAGCGGGTGGCCGTGTTGAATGGGCGCGAGGAGATCGTCTCAAAGTTGGCAAAGCGCTTCATGCCGGGCGCGTTGACGCTGGTCCTCCCGAAGCAGCCGCAGGTGCCCTTTGAGGTTACGGCGGGCGGAGCGAGCGTTGCAGTGCGGGTTCCGGCGCACGAGATCGCGCTGGCGCTGATTCGGGCGGCGGGCGTGCCGGTCGCCGCGCCGAGCGCCAATCTGTTCAGTCGTCCCAGCCCGACCACGGCGGCGGCGGTCTTGGAAGATCTGGACGGTCGGATAGACGCCCTGCTGGACGGTGGCGAGACGCGTATCGGCGTAGAGAGCACAGTGTTGTCGCTGATTGGAGCGCCGACCCTGCTGCGACCCGGTGGCGTGCCGCTCGAGGAGCTGGAGGCGCTGATCGGTCAGGTGCTATTGCCCGGCGAGGCCGTGCTCAGCCCGGAGCAAGCCCAGCCCGCGCCCGGCATGTTGCTGAAGCATTACAGCCCGCGTGCCAGCCTGCTGCTGCTCGAGGACGGTTCCAACCTTCAGGCGAGGCTACAGCACGAGGCACTGGCGGCGCTAGCTCGAGGCGAACGGTTGGGCTTGCTGTTGCCAGCCTCATCGCTGGGCTGGCTCGAGCGGGTGACGACTGAGCGGTTCAGTCTGGGGGACACGGCGGCGTCGGTCGCTACGCGCCTGTTCACCGGGATGCGAGCGCTGGACCGCGCCGGTTGCAGCGCGATTCTGACCCATCAGCTCAACGCGAGTGGGTTGGGCAGGGCGGTCAATGATCGGCTCTACCGGGCGGCGTCTGGCCGGGTCATCAAGGCCGAATGACATACATTCAGTTTTTTACGACGCTCGAGCGAGATTGGCCTCAGACTTCGGTTCACGGCGTCGTAAGGAACTGCACAGCCCGATCCAGCACCACATCGCGCCCCCTCGAGAGGGCGCTCATATCGTCGGTCAGCGTGACGTCCGGTGTCACCCGTTCCGGGTGAGGGACGCCGTTCAAATCGCTCGAGCGGCCGCTCGTGACGGCGATGGCCGAACCGTCCGGCAAGGGGATCACGCTGGTGCTGGTGTTGAGCACGCCCGCCGTGGGTTCACCGAAGACCTTGGCGCGATTCGTGCGTTGCAGGAAGTAGGTCATGTACTCGGCGGCGCTCCGCGAAATGTGATTCGACAGCACCACGACGGGGCCAGTCCACTTGACGGGGTTGCTGATCTGATAGCCGGTGCCCTGAATCGCGCCGCCCTCAAATCGGCTCAGACCTGAGCCGTACTTGTTTTGAAAGCTGACCCCAATCGGCTCGACGAAGGCCCCGGCGCTGGCGATGCTCTCAAAGGCACTACCGCCGCCGGAGCCGCGCACGTCCAGAATCACCGCCTTGGCATTACTACTCTGGGCTTGTCGCACGAACTCGTGGACGCGGTTGGCAATCAGCCCGTTGGTCAAGTATTGGTAGAAGGTGATGACCGCAATCCCATCAGGTCGCAACGCATAGGAGGGCAACCACGGACGCAGGGCCTCAGGTGTCAGCGTGACACTGCGTTCCGCTCCGCCCCCGCTCGAAACGATCAGCGCGAACGGTGCGCCCGCGAACTCGAGGGCGGTGATCGCATCCACGGCTTTGCTAGCGCTCTTGAAGGTCTCGAGTCGTGCGCCGCCGACCGCCCAGACGACATCGCCGCGTTTCAATCCGGCGCGGAGCGCGGGCGAGTCCTCTTTGACTCGAGTGACGACCAGGGCGGGCGCGTCGGGCAGGGCATCGAATTTCAGACCGACCATGAGCAACGGCGCGTTCCGTGCGTTGGCATTGAACTGTTCGTAACTGTTCGGGTTGAGGCGGAAGGTGTGACCGTCATCCAGTCCCGCCAGGGCCTCGTCTAACACGGCTGCCCCCGTCTCGAAGGCGCATCGTTCTTGTCCGGCGCAGGCGGTGGTCAATCTGGCATCCGTGACCTGTCCCAGCTTGGCGTAATCAATCGTCTTGAACCCGTAGTAGTTCGCTTCCAATAACCCGAGTGCCTTGTCCACCAGCGTTTGCGCTGGACTGGGAGCCTGAGCGAAGGAGGCGGCTTGAAAGGAGGTCAGGGTCAGAACCAATATCAAGGCGCGAAACATAGGTGGAGTCTCGCGGGGAATCGAAAGAATCGGATGAGGACGATTGCCCAACCGTCGCTCGCTACACTCGAGGCACCTTCGACGTTACGGTTGCTTGAGAATCTTCAACGCCTGCTCCAAGATCAGATCTCGCCCTCGAGACAGCACGGCCATGTCGTCGGTTTGCAGCACCGCTGGCGTGACGCGCTCGGGTCGGTTGGCGCTGGCGGCGGCGGTGATAGCGAGCGCTCCACCATCTATCAGTTCGTACAGGGCCGTGGAAGAGTTGAGAACCCCGGCCGTGGGTTCACCGATCACCGTCACGCGGCTGCTGGGTTGCAGACCGGCCGCCAGGTATTCGGCGGCGCTGCGTGAGATATGGTTCGTCAGGACCAGAATCTTGCCGGGCCAGGTGGTGCTGGTGAGACGGCGAAAGCTCGGGGCATCGAAGCGTTGCACGGACGGTTCTGGAGTCTGAAATTTGAAACTCGTCAGGTTCAAGAAGGCATCAATGCTGCCGTAAGTTTCACTCGCCGCGCCGCCGCCAGAACCGCGCAGGTCCACGATCACGGCTCTGGCGTTGTCCTCGCGCACCTGGGACATCAGCGCCTGAACTCGGCTGGCAATCTGCCCAACTGTCACGAACTGATAGAAGGTGATGAAGGCCACGCCGTCGGGTCGCAGCGTGTAAATCGGCGTCCACGGTTCCAGCGCTTGGGGTTGCACGACCGTCACGCGCCTCGGGTCGCGGCGGGTGGAGAGCGTCAAGCGCATCGGCTTCCCCTCGAGTTCGCGCCCGGTGATGAATTCCTGGGCGGCGCTGGCATCAGGAAACGACTCGAGCGAGCGACCATCCACCGCCCAAAGAACATCTCCTCTGGCAACGCCCGCACCGGACGCGGGCGAACCGCGTTTGACTCTGGTCACGATCAGCGCGGCGCTGTCAGGCAGAGCGACCAGCTTCAGACCCAACATGCTGCGCACTTGGTTCCTGGCATCGGCCCGGTATTCGGCGTAACGGGTCGGGTCGAGGCGGTAGGTGTGACCGTCGCCGAGCGTGGCGAGCGCCGCGTCCAAGACACGCCCGCCCGTCTTAAAATCGCAGTCGGATTTGCCCTGGCAAGCGGTCTCGAGCTGAGCCAAGGTGCGCTGGCGAAGTTGATCGCGGTCAAGCTGTTTCAAGCCGCGGTAATGTTGACCGACCAGATCGAGGCCCTGGGTGACGAGCGTCCTGGCGGGACTCTCAGATTGCACGAGCGCCGCGACCGGCAAACTCGAGGTCAAACTCAAAGCTGCCAGCGTCAGCAGCGTGGACGGAAACAGAAAACGGAGCATGAGAACAGTCTGGTGAAGATTGCGGAGTAGAAGATGAGAACGCGAGGTTGCACGGCCGGACAACTGCACCCCGATTGCTTGCTGAGATGGCCTGCGGAACAGGTCCTCGAGGACCTGGTGGCTCCCAGGGGTTTGCAACCTCGTTCGTCTGGGGTCGTGAGCGGACGCGAATAAGTTTTTTAGCGCTTCGGAGCCTGATAGTCGCCACTCTTGCCGCCCGTTTTTTCCAGCAGCCGCACCCCGGTGATCTCGATTTCTTTGCTGGCGGCCTTCAACATGTCGTACACGGTGAGAGCGGCGATGCTAGCAGCGGTCAGGGCTTCCATCTCCACCCCGGTCCGGTCGGTCGTGCGGGCCGTGGCCGTGACACGCAGACCGTCGTCGGTTGGCTCCAAGCTGACATCAACGCCTGAAAGCGGGATCGGGTGACACAACGGAATCAGAGCGCTGGTCTGTTTCGCACCCATGATGCCCGCCAGTTGCGCCACCACCAGCGGATCGCCCTTACCGACCCCACCCGTTTTGAGCGCCGCACGAGCCTCCGGTGGCAGCCTCACGATGGCTTCGGCGGTCGCGGTTCGCAGGGTCGCGGTTTTCGCGGAGACATCCACCATCTGCGGGCGTCCGTCTTTGAAATGGGTGAGGTCGGGCATGGGAGGTTTTATCACGCCTCGAGCCAGCTCGAGGCGTGCCTTCGGTTAGCGTTTGAACGGGTTCCAACCGCGCTTTTTCTCTGGCTGCGCGTCGCTGCGCTCCGTCGTGTACTCCTTTTCCTCCTGCTCCAAACCGCGTTGCAGAAAGCGCCTGAAGTCGGTGCGCTCGGCGGGAATCTCCGCCGCGATACCCGGTTCATGGCTCGTCTGGCTCGAGTCTGCGGCAGGTTCAGCTCCAGAAGCGTGACCCTCGGGTTGGCTCGAACCGGTTTGACCAGGAGCGGTCGCTTGGCTCAAACGGGTGTCCGCCCCCTGGGAACCCCGTTTCAGCGCCTCGAGTTCCTGACGCAACGCCGCGACCTCGCGCTCGAGTGGCTCGGTGACGCGTTTCACGGCGTCTTCGATCATCAGTTTTAGGGCATCGGCTTGTTCCATGCGCTCGATTCTACCGGTTGATTCCACTGTTCGATATCTACTGTTTGGTCTCTACTGCGCCAGCAGCTTGACCGTGATGGTTTTGGTTTCAGAGCCGCGTTTTACCAACAGTTTCAAGTCCTCGCCAGGGTTGGCATTGGCGACCAGGGCGGTCAGCTCCTCGAAACTCTCAATTTCCAGTCCGCCGACCTTCAGGATCAGATCGCCCTCGCGCAAATCTGACTGCGCCGCGCTGCCGCCCGGTTGCAGGGCCGCGATGCGTGCCTGCGACCCGCCACCGATCACCCCGAGGCTCGGGTGGACGACCTTGCCGCCGTTTTTCAGCGCCTCCACGACTCCCTGAGCTTTGCTGCTGGGGACTGCGAAGCCGACTCCGGCGCTCTGGTTGCTCGGGGCGTAGATGGCGCTGACAACTCCGATCACCTCGCCAGCCGAATTCAGTAGCGGCCCGCCGCTGTTACCGGGGTTGACGGGCGTGTCCATTTGCAGCATCCCGGTCAGCGTGCCGCGATCCGTGCCGAAGACGCGGTTGGAGCCGCTGATGATTCCGGCCGAAAAACTGTTCGGCGCGAGCGCAAACGGGTTCCCGAGGGCGAAGGCAGTATCTCCGACGCCTGCGTCCTTCGCGGACCAGGACAGCGTGGCGGGTGCGGGGTTCCCTTTCAGCACGGCGATGTCGCTGATCGTGTCGGCTCCCACGACACTGACCTTGGTTAAGCCAGCGTTGTCCTGAAGCCGGGCGACCGTGCGGGCGCTGCCGTCCAGGTAAAACTGATAGCCGTCGGACACGACGTGTGCGGCTGTCACGTAGTACCCGCCGCCAATATGAAACGCAGTCCCGATCCCTCTGGCATCGAAGCTGTTCAACTGCGCGTTGCTGCTTCTCACCGTCAGCACAGCCGGGTTGGCGCGGCGGTACACGGCTGCCGGGTCGGAGACTACCGGAGAAACCCCACCGCTCGAGCCACCAACGCCTCTGGACCCCAACAGGAATCCGCCGAGGGCGGCTAAAACCGCGACGATGACCAGTGGGGCGAACTTCACGCCTCCCATCTTAGCAGGCCAGTCTGACAGGCTATCTCACGTCGTGCAGGGCGGCGAAGCTGGCGGAATCCTTCGGGTCCTGCCCGTACAGCAAGGACAGGTACAGCCCGACCCAGCAGCTCAAATACCAGAGTGACAGGTTGGCCACGAACCCGTCGCGTTCCGTGGTGGGAACCTCGATCACCTCGTCCAGACGAGTCTCGAGGATTTCGCGGGTCAGGCGCAGGGTTTCGTCCTCACCGCCCAAGAACAGTGCCACCAGCGCGTCGCCGCTCTCGTGGCGCGCCTCGAAGCCGCTGGCGGCGATCTCTAAGGGATTTCCGACGATCGGAACGCTCATGGATTTCCCCAACCGCGACAAGGACGACTGCCAGGCTTGCAGTTGCGGTTGAAAGCCACCGGCCGCGATTAACATCGGCGTGCGCGTCCATAGGCTCCACGCCAGGCGCTTGGCCGGGTTCTCCTCGGATGAAACGTCACCTCGGCACGCGTCGCGGAGCCGCGCCAGCGCCTCGTCGGTCGCGGTCGCCCGCTCAGCGTTGCCGGTCGTGTGGGCCAATGCCATCGCGTAGTGGTACGTGGAGAACGGACTCGAGGTGATGCGAGTCGTGGAATCCTCGTCGTCTTCCAACAGTAACGAGGCTTCCTCGGCGGAGAGTTGCAGCTTCAAGCCGACCGGCTGCCCAAGTTGGAACACGGTCGCGCCGCTCGCCTCGGAAATCAGCCTGGCCGCCTCGACCTGCCCGAAATCCAGGCCGCCCGCCAGAATGAACTGCGTCCCCCCGGAGACGCTGGCGGCGTCTATGAACTCGCGGGCGAACTCGGCGGGCAGTGCGCCCTCACCGAAGCCGATCACGCCGTACGGGGCTGGCATGGTGCGCGTCGGGCCGTCGTAACTGCCGGGCAGCGCCTCGAGTTGCCGTATCAGGCCGCTGCTGTCCAATTCAAATCGTTCAAACGTATCTAACACCCCCGCACCATAGCCGATGGCCCCAAATCTCGAGAAGAGCAAAATCCACGGTCCGCGAACTGGTTCATAGCTCAACCCTGACCTGTGAACCAGTTCTAACGCCTGTCACGACGTAGGCTCGGGTCGCATGACGTTTTCCTCCACTCGCTCGAGTCCCGCGCTGGTGCTGTTAATGGCGGTTTCGACCGGGCTAGTAGTGGCCAACCTGTACTACGCGCAGCCCCTGCTGGCTGCGATCGCAATCAGCTTTCACTCGAGCGTGCAGGGCGCGGGGTTGATCGTGACAATCACGCAACTCGGGTACGCGGCTGGCTTGTTGCTGGTCGTGCCGTTGGGTGACATCGTGGACCGAAAGCGATTGATCGTGCTGATTTTATTGGCATCCACCGTGGCGCTCGGCGTGGCGGCGGTCGCGCCGGGGCTGCTGGCGTTCACGCTGGCGTGCGTGCTGGTCGGACTGGGATCGGTTGCGGCGCAGGTTTTGGTTCCGTTCGCGGCCTCGCTGGCGGGCGACAGTGAACGTGGTCGGGTGGTCGGCACGGTCATGAGCGGCTTGCTGCTGGGAATCTTGCTGGCCCGCACGCTGGCCGGGGTGGTGGCCACGCTGGCGGGCTGGCGAGCCATTTACCTAGTGGCGGCAGGGCTGATGCTGGGGCTAGCGGGCGTGCTGTGGCGGACCCTCCCCGACGACCCGAAACCTCGAGCCACCATTTCCTATGAGGCGCTGATCGCTTCGGTCTTCCAGTTGGCGCGGCAGGAACCCGTGCTCCGGCTGCGCTCCCTGTACGGCGCGCTGGGGTTCGCGGCCTTCAGCATCTTCTGGACGAGTCTGGCGTTCCTGCTCTCCAAGCCGCCGTTCGGGTATTCGGAAGGCGTGATTGGTCTGTTCGGGCTGGTCGGCGCGGCCGGAGCGGTCGCCGCGGCCTGGGCGGGACGCTTGGCGGATCGCGGCCGCTCGAGGACGAGTACGGTCGCGTTCGCAGTTTTAATTTTGATGAGCTTCCTGCCGGTTGCCCTGGGGGCCAAGTCGTTGCTCGCGCTGATCGTCGGCGTGATCGTGCTGGACCTAGGCGTGCAAGGCTTGCACATCACCAATCAATCCGAGGTTTACCAGTTGCGCCCCGAATTTCGTAGCCGCATCACGACCGTGTATCTGACCACGTATTTCATCGGCGGTGCGCTCGGCTCGAGCCTATCGGCGGAGCTGTACGCCCGGTTTGGTTGGGCGGGCGTGAGCCTAGCGGGGGCGGCCTGCGGCGCGGGAATTCTGATTGTCTGGGGGTTAGAGCGCGTCAGAAACCTCGGGCGAGCGTAACGTTAGGCGAGAGTAGCGCCGCTCAGGTTGATGCGCTCGAGATCCAGAGTCGGAGAGATTAGGACGGCACGCTGGAACTGTCGTGACGATAATTCGCCTCGAGTGTAGGCTGTCGCAGACCGGTGAACATAGAGAAGCTGATGCTCGTTCTGTCTGACTCGAGGCTGGATTTCTACCTCGACACATGAGACGATTCTGATTCACCATCCTCATCGCCTCTTGATATGCTGGTTCCACATGGCGGAGCGGTTGGATGGCAAGTTTGAAATCGTGCGCGAACTCGAGAAGACCGAGTCGTCACGCATTGTCGAAGCCGTAGACGGTAACGCCCGCAAGGTGCGCGTCAACTGGTTCAACGTGTCCGACCCAAAGAGTCGGTCCGGCTTTCACCGCTATCGCACCGCCGTCAAGAACGCCGCCTCGCCGCTCCTGTTGGACGCAGTGGCACGGCCGGGCGCGTATTACACCGTCTGGGAGCCGCTGGACGGCATCAGCGCGCAGACCTGGCTCGAGGGTCACCCGAAAGACGAGGGCTTCCGCCGGGCGCTGCGCGAACTGGGTGATGTGTTGGAAAGTTACGGCTTCGCCCTTCAGGACGCGACCGTGCTGGCCTTGCAGACGGACAAAGAGGTCCGACCCGCGCTGGCCGAACTGAACTTGGCTGACCGCACGACCGACGAGATCAAGGCGCTCAACACGGCGCTCTTAGAGCCGAGCAAAGCGGCTCGAGGGGGCTTGCTCGGGAAGCGCAATCCGCCGCCCGCCAAAGCGCCGGTCACCACGACCAAACAGACCGTCAACGATTCCCTCGGACGGCCGCCCGTACCGCCGGTCAAAAAGCCGCCTCGCTCGAGCGGCCCGCCGCGCCGCCGCCTGACGGTCTGGGGCATCATCCCTGGGATTCTCTTGCTGGCAGCCGTCGGCTGGTTCGGGGCGCAAGCCGTGGCGACCTTCCTGGAGCCGCCCACCGTGGAAGTCCCGAACGTCAAAGGCAAGACGCTTCAGGATGCCGCCAAGATTCTCTCCGACGCTCGCCTGACCCCTCGAGTCACCGAGGGCAGCGATCAGGGGCAGATCAAGGGCATCATCCTGGCCCAGAACCCAGCGCCCGGTGCGACCCTGACCGAGCAGCGCATCGTCGAGATCACCGTCAACCGACCACGGCCGCTGCTGATGCCGAACCTGGCCAACAAAAGCGTCGGTGAGGCCAAGCTCGCCCTGAAAGAGGCGAACCTGCGGATCGGTCGGGTCGCGGTCATCCCGGCACCGGACGGCATCGCCAGGGATTACGTGATCGGGCAATCACCGCCCGCCGAAACCGAGGTCGTCAGGAACCAGGGCATCACGCTGCTGATCTCCGGCTCGAGGGCACCGCAGGGGAAGACCTTCATCCCGGACCTGTCGGGTCTGAATTTCGACGATGCCAAGCTGATCGTCAACGCGGCTGGCTTGCGACTCGTGGATGTTCGCACGAAGACCAGCAACCTGCCGAGCGGGACCGTCCTGTCTCAGACCCCCAAGGCGTATTCCACGGTAGCTTTGGACACCGAGGCGACGGTCACCGTGGCCGTGGCCGCCACGGGGCGTAAGCCCGTCATTCCACCGCCGGTTCAGCCGCCCCCGCCCCCCGCCCCTCCAGCGGTCATCCAGCCACCGGCAGTCAATCCTCCGGTCGAACCCCCACCAGCCCCCAACCCGAATGGCTCGAGCGATCCGATCGGGGCGAACAACCTGCCGCCCGTGACGCAACCGGATAATCCGGTACCTCACGCCAATCCGCCAGCGGCCAATCCGCAAAACCCAGAACCAAACACCACGCCACCCGTCGCAGGGGTACCCCTACAGTGCCCTGTCACGTTCACCTACACGCTTCCGGCCGACATTGGTACGGCCACCGTGGAAATTCGCGTCAAAGACGACGACGGTGAGCGAGTCCTGTTGCCCGCCACGCCACTCCCCGGCGGTACGCCGTACGAGCAAAAGGATTTTCTGATCCGAGGCAAGGCGACCTTCACCGTGTTCGTGGATGGGGTCAGCAAATCGGTCGAGGAGCGCGATCCACAGTGCTGAATCGTGAGTCTTAAAACACCTATAAGGCAATAAAAACGCTCGAGGAGTCAACTCCTCGAGCGTTTCGCGTTGGTGGGCAGGGATGGATTCGAACCATCGTAGGCGTAAGCCAATGGATTTACAGTCCATCTCCTTTAACCACTCGGACACCTACCCGCTCACCACGCACCCTCGAGCCGGTTATCTCCCGAGGTATTCCCTGTTCTGGTCAGGGTTTGGAGCCACCCATCGGAATCGAACCGACAACCTTCCGATTACAAATCGGGTGCTCTACCAGTTGAGCTAGGGTGGCAATGGTTCCGCTGAGCCGAGCAAGATCGCTCGGGTTGCGAGATTACCGTATGCATTCTGGGCGTGTCAAGCGCTGCGAGCCAGCGCCGGTCAAAGGCGCTTTTCCGCGTCCATTGGCCCCCAAATACAACAGCCCGAACCGAAATTCGGGCTGTTGCACGAGCAGTCACGGTTCACCAGACGCAATTTATGGAGCGATATTTATGGAGCGATGGCGACTCCGGTCAGCGTCAGATTGCCACCCACCGATCCGATCAGCGTGGCCTTGCCGCTCGTCAAATTGATGGTGTACAGGCTCGAGAAACCCGTGGAACCGGTCAACGTGGCGAAGGCCGTACCGTCCGCCGCGCCACTGATGTCGAAACCGGCAGCCGTGTTGGTATCCACACCGAGTTGACCGATCGTGGTCAGCTTGCCGTCGTTCGGAGGGTTGACACTCACCAGAACGTCCCGACTCGAGTCAATGGCGAACAGCGTCGTGGTGGTGGCAGTCGCGTTGCTGTTGGTGTAGGCCGTGGCAACGATGCTGGGATCGGAACCCGCTCCAGAGTCGGTGGCGACGTAGCTCAGATTCAGATCGGCTTGGATACCAGCGGTGATCGTATCGAAATCAACCACGAGGCCCGTCTCCTGGTTGAGTCGCACATTGAAGTCAGCCTCGCTATGGACACGAATGCGGTTGACGGTCGGGTTGAAATCTACGCCAAACGAGCTGCCGACCAGACCCGGTGTGAAGGGACTCGTGCCTATTGTCGTGGTGGCTCCGGTGGCGACATCAATCGTGTACATGCGGTTCTGATTGCTGACCCCGTAGAGCTTTCCATCTCGAGGTCCGAAATCCAGACCGACCATTGTTTCGCCCGAGTACATACCGATCAGAGGGAGGGTGGTGGCGCTGGTGCTCGGGTTTTCCGAACCGAATTTGGCCAGACGGTTGTCTTGCGTCGTGGCGTACATGGTGCGCCCGCGCGGCGCTTCTGGCGAGACGGGTGACGTGGTGCAGCCGCCGAAAGCGACCGCTAGGGTGGTGAGAGCGGGAACGAACAGTGCCATACGGGTCAGTTGATTCATAGATCTCCCTTGGACATCCTCTAGTGAGGAACACATCTGAGGCTCTAGAGTTTTGCCTCTGGTTTGACATACGACTCACGCAGGACAACTGGATGCTTTATCAATTCATCAGCTCACTCTCAGGCTTGCAACAGGGACTTTGTGATCGGGGAGTTGTCTCACACCAAATATTCTGGTAGCCTCTACAAGCTCGAAGCGACCTGGCTTCTAAGTGCCAACGTGCCGCCAGGGTTCAGGGGAAGCGATTCACGGAATCTGCGTAACCCTCGAGCGGAGGACAGAACTATGGGCAAGTTGAAAACCCGCAAGGTGGCACAGGGCCGCATTAAGATCAGTGGAACCGGTAAGGCCATGGCCTGGAAGGCCGGTAAGCGTCACCTCTCCTATCACAAGTCCGGCAGCGAGATTCGCGGCAAGGGTGTCTCTTACGTGTTGGCTGACGCCGATCAGAAGCGCGTGCTGATGATGTTCCCCTACGGTGGTAAGTAATGCCTCGCGCTAAGACTGGTATTGTCCGTCGTCGTCGCCACAAGGTCATCCTGAAGCGCGCCAAGGGCTTCTGGGGTTCGCGCTCCAAGAACTACCGTAGCGCTGCGCAGACGCTGCTGAACGCCGCGACCTACAGCTACCGCGACCGTCGCAACAAGAAGCGCGACTTCCGTCGCCTGTGGATTCAGCGCATCAACGCCGCCGTGCGAATGCACGGCATGAATTACAGCGGCTTCATCGCCGGGCTGAAGGCCGCCAACATCGAAGTGGACCGCAAGATGCTGGCCGACATCGCCGTGCGCGAACCGGCCGCCTTCGAGCAGATCGTCAACGCCGCGAAACAAGCCCGAGCCTAAACAGAAGCGCACCTCACCCCACTCGCCTCGAGTTTCCTCGAGCCAGAGTGGGGTTTTTCTATGTCAACTTCGGTTAAAGACGTGACCTTTGCACCGCAGAAGCTAGAAAATGAAGACTCGAGGGGGCGAGAAAAACGTGTCGCACGATGCTTGTCGCTAGACCACCAGGAAAAGTGGTTTAGATAACTCATCAAACACTCCTCCAACCGAAGCCGAGTCTCCCCTATGCTGCGCCCATGAATAGAAGAACCGCGTTGAAGACCCTCGCCCTGGGAACCTCGAGCCTGACCGTTTTGGCGAACGCCCAGACCGCCCCGGCAGCCGTGAAGATCGCGGCGCTGGACAGCTTGAAAGCTGAGTGGGACGCCAAGGAGTTCACCTGGGACGGTGCGCCCGCGCTGCTGTTGCGTGTACCCGCCCCGGATGCCAAGGAACTGGCGAAGATCCTGGAATCCAAGACGGTCATTGAAGCCGCCAAGGGCGTTTACCTGACCTCGTACACGCTGAGCTGCACGCACCAGGGTTGCAAGGTGGCGCTGCCCGATAAAGACAAAGTGCTCGCCTGCCCGTGCCACGGCAGCGCTTTCAACGCCGCCGATGGCAGCGTCAAAGCTGGTCCAGCCAAGAAATCGCTGAAGGGCTTGAAGCTCGAGTTGCGTTCCGGCGAGGTCTACGCGGTCGCCGCTCTAAGCTAACTACTGAGTTCGGTAACTTCAGGGTAATCATGCGTCGCAGTACAAAGCTTCTGCGACGCATACGTGAGTTAACCGAATCATGCCGTTATCAGTATGTCTAGACCGAGACAGAAAACCGGGCGCGATTTGCGCCCGGTTTTGTCGTTCAATCAGGTCAGTCGTTGTCGAAATCCGGCATTTGGTACGAGCCTGCCTGCTGCGCCTGCAAGGCCTCCTGCTGGGCGGCTTTGGTGCGCGACAGGTGCTGCTCCAGTTTGGCGTCGTCTATCAGGTTCGCGCCCATCTCTAGGTTACCCGTGGCCATCTCGCGCATGGCGATCGTGATCAGGTTGCGCACGCCCGCTCGAGCCTCCGGCGAGATCACCGGGGTGACGCCCGCTTTGAGTTGCAGCGAACGCTTGGCGATCGCCACCGAAAGCTGGTACTTGGAATCTGTCAACGACAGCAATTTATCAATGTTCTTCTCGCTCATGGGTCACTCCTCGTCGGAAACACCGACCTGATAACCTTAGGATTGTACTCTCGATAGGCTGGATTTACGAGGGCGAAAGCAGCATTCCCGCCAGCAACGCGGCTCTCGGCGCAAGACTGGGAATGTGAATGTACTCCAGGTCCTTCTGGTGCGCGTTCGCGCCGAACGCGCCGAAGCCGTCCAGGGTCGGAGCTAACCGGGCCGTGAAATTCCCGTCGCTGCCACCCCCGACTCGAGCGCCGCCGGGATTGAAGCCGAAGCCGTTGGCGATCCTCTGCGCGGTCTCTAAGAGTTTGAAGCTCCCCTCCGAGGGTTCCATCGGAGGGCGGTTCAAACCGTCCAGAATTTCATAGTGCGTCCCCTCGAGCGGCTGAATCTCTCGAATTGCGGCATCCACTCGGGCCGCCTCCGCCTCTGACCAGACGCGAATGTCCACTTCTAGGTAAGCGGCGTCCGCGACAACGTTCATGGCCGTTCCACCGCGAATCAGGTTCGGTCCCAGGGTGGTACCCGCCGCGATATCCTGGAGCTTCACGATTTCAGCGATCAAATGCGCGGCGCTGACAATCGCGTTGCGCCCGTTCTCGGGTTCCGTCCCCTGATGCGCCGCCTTGCCGCTGACATTGATCCGATACCCGCCGACACCCTTTCGCGCCAGCTTCAAATCGCCGTTCAGATGCGGCGGCTCGAGCACCAGCACGGCGCTGGCTCCCGCTGCCAGACCTTCGATGAACGGACGACCCGCATGACTCGAGATTTCCTCGTCCGGGGTGACCAAAAAATCTACCGTGGCCGCCGGGGTTTGTCCGCCCGCCGCGAGCGCCCGTAGCGCCCAGACCGCCTGCACGATGCCCGCCTTCATATCGTAGGCACCGGGTCCGAAGGCGCGCTCGCCGTCCACGCGCCACAAGGATTCCCAGGCTCCGGTCGGATACACAGTATCCGCGTGCGCCAGCAGCACAACCCGACCCGCACCGCGACCCGGAATTCTGACGTGCAACACGTCGCCCAGCTCGTGCGCGTGACGCCGCACCGCACCCATCGGCTCGAGCCAGCCCTGCAACACGTCCTGAACGCGGTTGATGGCGCTCGCGTCCTTGGAGGGCGATTCCAATCGCACCAGAGTTTCAATGTCGCCGAGCAGATCGTTTGTGTGGCTTCCGAGGTAATTCAAGAGTTCTTGCACACCGTATTCTAACGACAGTTCAGCTCGAGGACGCACCCTTCGCAACGTGCCAATCGGTAGCTCGAGCGGTACAATCACCACCATGCGTTCACCCTACGAAGAAGCCATCCGCCGGGCTGACGAAGCTGGGTTGCGGCTCGAGGTGATAGACGGCGTTCCAATCTGGGAAACCAGCCCGGTGAAACGGCATCAAAGCGCATCATTTCGGATTCAGAGCAGCATTCAAAAAACGGGAAAATGCGAGTGCGCTCATTACGCGGATGTCTACATTGAGTTTCCTGACGGTTCGCTGAAACGTCCCGACATCGCCATTTTCTGTCAGGAACCCGTAGAGGAAGACGAAGCCATCACCGCCATCCCGGTGGCGGTGATTGAAATCATCTCCAAGAATTTTGAGAAGAAAGATTTGGAGATCGCACCCGGTTTTTACCTGTCGCACGGCGTGAAAGACATCATCATTTACGATCCGCGCAGCCAAGACATCTGGCATCACCGCGAAGATGGCGTTCAGAAACTCACGTCACCGCACAGTTTCAAATTGGAGAGCGGTTGCTCGCTCGAGGTGTGAGGTTCAGAGCTTCGACACACCATACAAATAATGATCGTGATTCTTCGCACCGTCAACGGGAAGCGCCTCGAGTTCGTGCGCGGAAATTTCTTTGGCAATGCGTTTCGCAGTAGCAAGCATGAACGCTGCTGCGCTTTGCTTTCTGGTTTTGGATTTCACGGGTCAATCAACTCCTTCTCAACAACCTGTCCAGCCGATGCCTCAGCAATGCTCTCGCGCAACCGAGCCGCAACAACAGGGTCTCGTTCCCACGGTGAACTGGAACCTTTCGCCCTTCCAGACAACTCGAGCAGCGCGGTCGTCGGAATCACGGGGAACTCGTCCGTCAACTCTGCCTCGAGCATGACGATAATCTCACGCACCAATCGCAAGCGCTCAGCTCGAGACAACACTTGAATTGCTATGAGTAGTTCAGCGACGGACATCCCTAAATTCTACGCGGCTCGACACATGAATGTGGCGTAATTTGATAACCTGTCCGCTATGAACACGTTGCACCTCGAGCCGAAGATCATCACCAGTGCCAGCGGTGAGAAACTTGTTGTGTTGACGCTCACGGAAACCGAGTGGCAACGGCTCGAGGCGAAGTTGAACGAGGATTTGCCGATGCCATCGTTTGCGTCTATCGGCGTGGGTGAAAGTGATTTGAATGGCGCGGATTCCGAAGCTTGGTTGCGCGAGAACTGGAAGTGACCACGTTAGACACGAGCGTCATTTTCTCGTTGTTAAATCGCAAAGACAAAGATCACGAACGCGTATTGCAAGCATTGCGCGCTGCGAAACCACCGTTTTACGTTCCAAGCGGCATCCTCGCAGAAATCGCATATTTGATCGAGCAACGCCTCGAACAGCGGGTCTTGCTCGCGTTCCTGAGCGATTTGCAAAAGGGCAATTTCGTGCTGGATTGCGGCGAGAACGATATGCCTCGAGTTGAAGCGTTGGTGACTCGCTACGAAACGAAGATTTACCACTGGGTCTAGCTGACGCCTTGGTGATTGCTTGCGCGGAACGTCGGGGTGGACGGGTGATGTCACTGGACAAACATTTTTGGATCGTGGCAAACGAGGGAACAATTCAAGTTGCTCCGTAAATCGGCGTCATTGCTTGAGTCATATTAAGGACTAGAACTACGCGCTACTGACTCGAGCAGATCGTCTAACTGTCCAGTATCGAGGTCGTTTTCAATTTGTGCGTCCCACTGTTTGAAGTGGTAATCCGCAGCCCAAGTCATGAATTCCTCGAGTTGGTCAGGCTCGAGTTGCGTCACAGCGCGTTTCAGTTCTTGAACGCTCATCGTCTGAATTCTACGCCGCTCGAGGGCTGACTTTAAGACTCGTAATGTCCTTTGCACATCAGAATAACGAGTTCGTCGGATGCGACCTCATAGACCAAGCGGTGTTCCTGGGTGATGCGGCGAGACCAACTTCCAGACAATTCATTTTTGAGCGCTTCGGGTTTGCCGATGCCTTCGTAAGGTGAGCGCATCGCGTCACGAATCAGTAAGTTGATGCGTTTCAGAATTTGTTTGTCATGCTCCAAAAACCACTGGTAATCCGCCCAACCGGTTGGGGTGAAGGTCAGCCTCACGGATCAATCAACGCCGCTTCCATCCGTTGACCCGCTTTCGACTGAGCGATGGACTCGAGCAGCCGCGCCATGATTTGAGGGTCACGTTCCCAAGGCGCTGGTGTCTCGAGCAATTCCTCTTCAACCTCTAAGGAAGCGATGATGTCGCGCACCAATCGCAAGCGTTCGGCTCGAGTCAAGATTTGAATTTCCAAGGGAAGTTCAGCGACAGGCATCCTTCAATTCTACGCCGCTCGAGGCTCGAGGGCTAGAACGACGCACCCCTACTCGAGCGTCACACCCGCAAACCCGCGTCGCACCCCGCGCGGCAGCGCCGATTCCCTCGAGCGGCTGGTGCGAATGGCTGAGGCTCGAGGGGGAAGAGACTTGCTCCAGTAGAGCTTCGTATGCCTTGATTCTGAGTACCTGACAAAAGTCCAAACACTCTGCTCAGCACGATGTCCAGCCGCTTCTCGAGTATGTTTGCAACACCGTATCTCGAGGAGACGAGGTGTTGCGATGAGGCAGGAGAAGCGGTCTCGAGACTCTGTTTAGTGCGTGTGGAACGACTGAAAAAGTTTTGCCAGGTACTCAGCCGTGTAGTACGGCCTCAGCGTTTTCTGCAAGGATTAAGCTTGTGACTGCGAAGGTAATGTCTAACAGACAGACGTTAATTTGCCCGATTCTGGCCGTCCTTGTGAGATGGCAATGCTCATACTATAAGCGCCCTGTGGCGGGAATGGGCCGCCTTGAGTTCTGTAAAGTCCAAAACTAATCGTGAGCGTACTACCCAACTTGAATGTGCCCGCAACGCTCAGACTTGACATAAAGCACTTTTCTCCAGTGTCGAGATATGGGCTAGATAGATTAATCGCCGAAGCCGGACGGTCAAAAACTTTATTCATAGCTGAAAAGATACGTTTTTGTAGGCTTTTAACAGACTCTAATGGTTTTTCCGTTTCCGCATGGCAAAATCCTGAGACTTGCCAGTTGTACTCAGATTTGAAGTCAACGATAAATTCTGGTGGCGCTTTGCAGTACCACCACATTCTGCCAGCAGATGCGTAAAAACGATAAGTCCACATGGCTTCATTAATAGTCGTTTTGAAGCCGGTAATATAGCTCGGGTAGGACTGTTGAGCTACCGCACTAAATGTAAAAATAGGGAGGAGAATGGCAAGTCGCCAGATCAGCTTTATACTCATAGTTTACCTCTGACTTGGAAGGTAGCATAGTGATGCCTTTTCAGACGTGTATTTTTGCCATCTCCTAATCCTGAGTACCCGACAAAACTCGAGGTAGCAGTCCCAGACGCAAGAAAGTAAAGTAGACCTCCTGCGAAAGTCATGATTTAACCTTCAAATCCGCGTTGTACAACCCAGCAATCAAATTCAACCGCAACCCCGGTATGTGGTCACGAACCGAGGCCTTGATAAGTTCGATGATTGAAGTGTCAATCTTTCATGTATTGGAAAATTCTAATTCGGGAATTTTTGCCATATTTGATAAAAATATACCATTTTGTGGAGTTAATCGAATATCAAATTTTTGTTTAACTCGTTTTATCGCTTCATAATAGTATTTAACAACTTTTTCAGAGTATAATAAATCGCTTGCGTTGTTGATTTTAGTTTGAAAATCTTCCGATGAGTATACGCTTGAGCTTTTTAAATTCTTTACCGCATTCTCAAAGGGATGTTTTTCGAATTGATCATCATATTTTAACTCGCGCTCGCCGTCATCTTTGGTCGTTACGGATATATTTGTGTATAAAATTCTGCCATGAGCAAAAGCATTTCTCAGAGAAATTAATCCTTTCAATGCTTGGAAGTCATCATTTCCAATGACATCAGATAATTTTTCTTGTGCTATCAATGAATAGAGTTCATTTAGTTTTTCAAATGGCGCTTTCTCTATTTCATTTCTCCGTCCGAGCAAAATACTAAGAGTCATTCCTTTTTGCATTTCTTCACTATATTTTGTTATCAAACCATCAATTTTGGATTCACGCGAATCGAAATCCTTCAAGCCAAGCCCCTTTAGATGAAAAGCTGTTTCAATATCTGAAATTTCTCTTTTTAAGAGTTGATCTAAATAGAAAGAAATAGTAGCTTCAACGTACCCAGTGAGATTTATATAAATAAAACCATATAAACCTCTACGCCCAATTTCATCTAGCTCATTTCTCTTAAGCCAAATACTAGAGATAAAGCTACTACCGTAAATAGTGGAGGAAATACTTATTTTTCCTGTATCTCTCATGCTAGCCAATCCTCGGCTTCTTTCACCACTTCCTCGAGTCTCGAGGATTTACTAGCCACTTCATCTCTTCGCGTTGCCCACGCGGGGAACGGGAACGTCACCATCACGGGGCTGGGGACTTCGGGTTGCTGCACGATCATCGTTCCCGGTTGCAGGATGCTAGCACGGAGCCTGAACGCACCCGGTAAAAATCGGTATTCCGGGCGTTCCGCTTCTGCCGGGTCAAGGCGTCCGACGACGCGGATGCTGGCGTTGCTGACGATGCGGCGCTCGACTTCGCTGGCGGTTTGCTGAGCACCGATCAGAATAATGCCCAGGCTGCGCCCGCGTTCTGCGATGTCCAAGAGGACTTCCTTGATCGGACTCTCCCCTTCCCTCGGGGCGTACTTGTTGAGTTCGTCCAGCACCACGAAGACGTACGGCGTGCGACCCTTCTTCTCTTTTTCTTCAAAGAGACTCTTCAGCATCACGCCGACCACGAACATCTGCGCGTGGCTGTGCAGGCTGTGAATATCCACGACGGTCAGTTGGCTTCGCATCACATCCGCGCGGTAACGCTCTGCCAGTTTCGGCTCGAGATCACCGCGAATGAGCGGGTTCAAGTGCTTCACCACGCCGCGCAACCGGCGCACGAAGGCTTGGCGCGTGCCGACGGGTTGCTTGCCCGCCCAGCGCGGATCGCCGTCGCCGTCGTTCTGATCCAGCAGCTTGTACTCCAGGTATGCGACCAGGTGTTCAAACGTGCTGAGCTTGGCTTTCCCCAGCACGAAGAAGCTGTCCACGCTGTCGAAGCGCTCGTCCAAGTCCTCTCGAGACCAGTCGTCCACCAACAAGTGCGGCGCACTTCCGGGTTGGCTCGAGGCGAGCTTCACCAGTTTCTCTTCGATCTGTCCGATCAGAAATCCCAGGTTCAGGCTGGCGTCGCGGTCAGCGAAGCAGTACGGCAGCAGACGCTCCAACGCGAACTGGCGGAGCGTCCACAGGTACGGCGTGATGCCCTCGTTGCGTTGCGTGACGCCGTGGGTGACGCTGCCGGATTCACCGATGACCGGCGGCGCGAGGAATTGCACGTCCTGGAACGGGGTACTCGGCAAGCCGCAGGCGGTGTAGCGATCTGACTTGATGCCCCTGGCTCTCGAGATGCGGCTTTCTTTGTCTTGGAATTTATTGTTGGGCTGATCCAAGAACAGCAAGTCCTGCCCTTTGACGTTGAAGACCAGCGCCTTGCTATTCGCCCTTTCCAATCCCAGCGCGTCGCTATTGAAGATGCTGTAGAGCATGAACAGCGCGTAACTGGTTTTGGTGGCCACGCCGCTGACGCCGCTGATGTTGACGTGTGCGCCGTTCTCGCCGTTTAAAAAAGCGAAGTTCAGCATCGCGGGTTCGCCGTTTCGCAGCACCCCGGCGGGCAGGATGTTGGTCATGCGATCCTGGTACAGTGCCATCTTCAAATCCTCGCCCCGAGCGTGGAAGACCTCGTCGCCGGGGTGCGGCGGGATGAACTCCTCCGGGTCAACCCTGGTCACGATCACGTGCGCGGCGTAGGAGACGTTGACCGGAATCGTTCCCTCGAGTGCCAATCGCGTGTCGGAATCGTAGGTGACGCCCTCGTGCAGCTTTCGCACGCTGTCCACCACGCCGTAAAAGCGGATGCAGTCGTCCTCGTGCGGGCGGGCGCTCCACGGCACGTTCGGACGACAGGTTTTCATGACCACGATGTCGTCCAATTGAAGCATCTGACCCTCGTTGACACCGACCCAGAACTCGAGGGGCGCGGCGTCTTTCGTACCGAGGACGATTCCGACTGATTCTTGATTCATGTTGACTCCAAAGGGTGCTGCGGGAAAGACTCGAGGAAATGTATTAGGTGCTCAAAAGGTGCTTACAATTTGGTGACCGCGATCTAATTCAAATCTTGGGTCAGTTCTGGCGGCTCGAGGTTCGGTTCTCTCAAGCCTCCGGCTTGTTCCCGGAGGTACGCTTGGATGCGGCGGCGGATGATGTTCATGTCGCCCATGCGCCGCCCCAGTTCGGATTCCAGGAAGGCGATTGGCATCAGTTGCTGCGGCGCTCTCGGGTCGCGGAACGATTTGGCGGCGTACTTGGGCAGGATCACGCACGACCAGTCGGCAACGCGTTGGGCCCATTCCAAGCCGAGATCGTTTCTGACCTCGAGCCGCACCAGACCCGCGAAGGGCTGCATGAACGGCGCGACCTCCGCGAGACGCAGGTACCAACTGTAGCGTTTCAAGCCCGCCGCGATCAGAAAGATCGGCGTGCGTTGGCCCGGCTGGAGTTGACGCAGGACCGGAATTTCTCTGGCCCCGATGTAGAGGTTGTGCAGGGTTTTGACGTAGCCCATCGCCCGGTCGGGCGCACGCACTTGCAGCGGCCCGTCCAGCACCAACAGCGCATCCTCGAGCGGCAACGAACTGGCAATCGCGTCCTCTTCTTGGCGCATGAAGTATTGCAGCCGCGCCTCGAGCGCCAAGTCCTGGTTCTGCGTCTCGTTCAGGTGCTTGTAGGTGTAGCGGAGATCGCCGTACTCGTGGCCTTTGGCTTTGATCGTTAAATCCTCACCGTCTGGATGGGCTAGGATCAGCACCCGCTCGAGGCGACGCTCGTAGATCGCGGCGGGGGTCAGGGCTTCGGCGCGCGATTGCACCGCGCCGACCGCGTAGGTTCCCAGCAGTCCGCGACTCGAGTCAAGGCTGCTGGTCTCCGCCCAAACCTTGCCCTCCAAACGGCGGCGACCGTCCACGAAGAAGATCTTGGTGAAATCCACCTCGAAGCGCCGCGCTTGCACCGGTCCCCACGGCTCGAGTTCAACGCTCAGGTTGATGTCCTCGGGTCGCGTGGTCAACTGGAATTTGCTTTCATCGGCGTGAAAGCTGGTGTCGTACTCGGGACTCCACGGCTCCAGGGTGAGTTTCAAGGCGTCTCCTCGAGCCGAACCCCTTGTGCCAGGTTCGGTGTGATCTGTGCCCCGTTACGCTGCATTCGTAACCGAGTCTACCAAGTCAGCGAGGAACAAGAAAGCCTGGGTGGGGTTGATTAGACTCGAGACTGAATCGGGAGTTTGTCAGCGACGCGTTTTCTATAGGTTGGACTGCGAAAACACGCGAACGCTGACAGCTTCATTCTGCGGCTCGAGACCTGCCCCCTGCCCGGCCGACGGCGGCGGCGGCAGCGAGACGTAGCTCACGACAAAAATCACCGATCGTCTTCGGAAACACCGAGCTTTGAGATTTCAAACGGTGGCAAACGGCACGAATCGAACGTCTCGTTCACACAGTCATTTGTGAATCACGCTGTACGAGACGAGCGCGACCGTGATCCCGAGCAGCAACCCGACGAACACCTCGAGATACGTGTGACCCAGCAGTTCCTTCAACGGCTTCGGCGCGAAACCCTCGGTCAGAAGCTGGCGCAGTTCCGCCACGAGGTCGTTCAACAACTCCGCTTGCATCCCGCTGGCGCGACGAATCCCGGTCGCGTCGTACATGACGATCATGCCGAAAATCGCGGCGATGGCGAAGTACGGACTGTCGAACCCGAACTGCAAACCGCAACTCGTGGAGAGCGCCGCGACCGAAGCCGTGTGTGACGACGGCATTCCGCCAGTCTCGAGGAAGCGAGCCGGTTGCCATTTACGATCCGCCAGCAGAACTAGCAACACCTTGACGATTTGCGCCAGGGTCGAAGCGGCAATCGCCGTCCACAGCAGTTGATTCTGAAAGATCGCCCCGAACACGCGGCCATGTTATCAGCCCAGCCACTCGAGCGGGGATCGGAACCGGCTTGGATGAAGCTAAACTTCAAACCTCGAGTTGTCGTTTGGCGGCCAGCACCGTGTTGTAGAGCAAATGCGAGACCGTCATCGGTCCGACGCCGCCCGGCGATGGCGAAATGGCTCCGGCCACCTCCTGCACGTCCGGGGCGCAATCGCCGGTCAGGTGCCCATCCTCGGTGCGGTTGGTGGACACGTCTATCACCGTCGCGCCGGGTTTGACCATGCTGGCGGTGATAAAGCCAATCCGCCCGACCGCCGTGACAAGGACATCCGCGCCCCGAGCGACGCCCGCCAAGTCCTGGGTTCTCGAGTGGGCAATCGTAACCGTGGCGTTGCGTTCCAGGCAGAGCGCCGCGAGCGGCTTCCCGACGAGTTGCGAACGGTTAATGATGACGACGCTTTTCCCGGCCAGTGAAATCCCGTAATGGTCCAGCATACTGATGATGCCCGCCGGGGTGCAGGGACGCAACCCATCGCGCCCGGACCAGAGCCGCCCGACGTTGATGACGTGCAAACCGTCCACGTCCTTGTCGGGACTGATCGCCTCGAGGATGGTCGCCTCACTGATGCCGGATTCCTTCGGGAAGGGTAATTGCACCAGGATGCCGTGCGTGTTGGGGTCCGCGTTCAAACCGCGCACGAACTCGAGCAGTTGCGCTTCTGTGGTCGTGGCGGGCAATTCGGTTAGCGTGCTGTCCAAGCCAATTTTCTTGGCGCGGCGCGTCTTCATGCGCGTGTAGGACACGCTCGCCGGGTCGTCCCCGACGCGCACCACGTGCAAGTGCGGCTTCACGGGCAAGAGTTGCAGCTCTGCCTTGGCGCGGTTCAATAGGGCTTCGGCGGCGGGATCTCCGGCTAGGATCAGTGGATTGGACATGGGTTCACCTCGAACGCGCCAGAGTGTACGGCATTCGCAAGCCTGGCGTGAAACGATCCGACACCAATCCAACTCGAGCGCCAGTGACCAGGGTTTTCTCTACTGATAACCCCACGATTCGGCTACCAGACGCGTGCGTCACCGACACACGCTATTGCCTTAAAACGTGAACCTGACCATGCCGAACTCAGTAAGCCGCGCTCAACGGTTCGAGAGACGCAGGTTGACGAACAAAAACAGGAACGCCACGAATAGCAGAACGAGCGTCAAAAGCGGGAACGCCTGGTAAACAGCGGCATCTATCGAATCCAGCCCACTTTGAGGATCACCGCCCGGAATCAAGAAGTTCTTTTCAGACTCGAGAATCTGACGCTCGTAGGGTTTGAAGCGCAGCCAGGCCCAGGTGAAAAACAGCGCCAATCCGTTCAGTCCCATGAAACACGCGCCGCAAAACCACGCCACCAACCGCTTCAACATCTTCGCACCCTGGAAGTTAGATCGCCTTCAGCCCGGGCCGCTCGATGCATATTCTAGGCGAGACTCGGGTTGCGAACCGCTCGCGGTCAGACTTTCTCGAGGTGCTTCACCAGGCGCGCCAGCACGCCGTTGACGAAGCGCCCAGATTCCTCGCCGCCGTATTTCTTGGCCAGTCTGATCGTGACCTCGATGACAGCATTGGCGGGCGTGTCGGAGTGCATGATCTCGTAACTCGAGAGGCGCAGCAGCGTCAGGTCCGTCTGTGACATCTGATTGAACGACCAGCCCTCTATGACACGCTCCAAGGTCTGATCAATCTCGTAGCGCTTATCGTCGTAGCCCAGCACCAACCGATGCGCGAACGCCAAACCCTCCGCGTCCAAGGCGTCCTCGGCATCACGGCGGTCATTGTCAGCTTTTGATTCACTTAAGGCCAGTTTCGCGTTCTGCCAGGCGTTATTGACACCTTGCTTCCCCTGCTCGGCCTCAAACAAAACCCGAAACGCGAACTCTCTGGCCTTGCGTCTCGAGGAGGTGGGCGCGGGATTAGCCATGCTGAACCGTTGTCGCCACCACGACGCCCTGCACGGTCACGTTGACAGCCGTGACGTTCAACCCGGTCATGACTTCAATGTTCTCGCAGACCACGCGCTGCACTTCCTTAGCGACCTCCGGGATGCTGCGTCCGAAATCCACATTGACCGTCAAATCCACCGTGACATTCCCGGCGTCCCGCGTGACCGCGATGCCCTTCAAGCGCTTGCCGCTAAAGAACTCCCCAATCTGCATCGGCGGCGTGACCGGAACCACGCCTTGCACACCCTCCAAGGCAATGCTGGCGATGCCCGTCACCACGTCTTTGTTGATATCCACCTCGAGCGCTTCCCGAGCAATTCTCTTCATGCCTGGCATTGTACAGCGATTGCTGGAAAGAACTGGACAGGGAATGTCCTGATGGGTTTGAGAAGACTCGAGGTGAAAGTCAAAGTCAAGGGCAACTCGCTGCGCTCGCCTCTCCCGTCGCGCCGAAGGCACGAAATCAACACTGGGAGAGGCGAAGCGGCTTTTTCGGCTGGCTCGAGTGAAGCGTTTATCTGCAAAAGATATTCGCGTCCACAAAGTATAGCCACCAATTCATAGGGGCGAAGCGTGCTTCGCCCGGCCACACCTCGAGCGCACTCCTACACCCAAACAAGAAGCTCGAGAATCGTAACCGCCAATGCTCGAGCCGCAACATGGCAACTTCAGCCCAGGTACGCCTGCCGCACGCGTTCGTTCGTCGCCAGCTCCTTGGCTTTGCCTTCCAACACGACCCGTCCCGCCTCGAGGACATAGGCGTGGTCGGCGTGTTGCAAGGCCAGTTTCGCGTTCTGTTCCACGAGCAAAATCGTCACCCCTTGCGCGTGCAACTGGCTAATGATACTGAAGATCTCGAGGACAATGATCGGCGCGAGTCCCAGGGACGGCTCGTCCAAGAGCAGCAACTTGGGTCGGCTCATGAGCGCTCTGGCGATGGCCAGCATCTGCTGTTCACCGCCGGAGAGCGTGCCCGCGAGCTGGTTGCGGCGCTCGCGCAATCTCGGGAAGCGCTCGAATTGCAACTCGATGTCTTTCAGAATTTCAGCCCGGTCATGACGGATGTACGCGCCCATCTCGAGGTTGTCGTAGACGCTTTGCTTCGCCAGCACCTGGCGACCCTCGGGGCTTTGCGCGATACCGAGTTTGACAACGCCTGAGGCTTCGGCTCGCGTGATGTCCTTGCCGCCGAAGGTGATCGTGCCGCTCTTGGAGCGGATGATCCGGGAGATAGCGCGAAGGGTCGTCGTTTTGCCCGCCCCGTTAGAGCCGATCAGCGTCACAACCTCGCCGCCGTTGATCGTCAGGTTCAAGTCCATGATCGCCTGAATGCCGCCGTAGTTGACGCTTAAATTCGCAATCTCGAGCAGCGGCATCACTCACCCCCCAGGTAGGCTTCGATCACGGCGGGGTCGTTGGCGACAGTTTCGGGCTTCCCAAGGGCGATCAGTTGCCCGAAGTTCAGCACCGCGATCCGGTCGCACAGACCCATCACCAGCGGTACGTGATGCTCTATCAGCACGACCGTCAGGCTGAAGCGCTCCCGCACCATGCGAATGAAGTCGGAGAGACCCTGTTTTTCTGTTGGGTTCATTCCCGCCGCCGGTTCGTCCAAGAGCAACAATTTCGGTTCCAACGCCAAGGCTCGGGCGATCTCCAAGCGGCGCTGATCGCCGTAAGAAAAGTTCTTGGCTTGCTCCCCGGCGCGGTCCAGCAAGCCGACCAGCTCCAAAAGTTCGGTGGCTTTCTTCAACACCTTGGGTTCTTCGACTCGAGCCGCGCCCGCGTTGAATACGCCCGCCCAGACGCCGGATCGGGTGTGGGTGTGCTGCGCGATCTTGACGTTTTCTAAGGCGCTTAGGTTCCCGAACAGGCGGATATTCTGGAAGGTGCGGGCTACGCCGCGTTGAGCGATTTTATAGGGTGGCAATCCGGTGATCCGTTCCCCGGCGAAGCGCACCTCGCCGCCCGAGGCGGGCGTCAGACCGCTCAGCAGATTGAACATCGTCGTCTTGCCCGCGCCGTTCGGCCCGATCAGCCCGAAGATCTCGCCGGGTCGAACCTCGAAGCTGACGGCGTTCACGGCAATCAACCCGCCGAAGCGCCGCGTGACGTCCTCGACGCTCAGCAGACTCGAGGGAGCAGATATCGCCGTCACGCCTGCCCCTTCTCGAGCGGCTGAGCGGAGGCGGCTTTGCGCTTGAAGACCCTGGGCGAGATTAAGCCTTGCGGCAATAGCACCGCCCCAATCGTCAGCAGCGCCCCGTTAAAGACGAGCCGGAGATCACCGATCGGGCGCAGGATTTCCGGCAGCGCCGTCAGCAGCATCCCGCCCAGAATCGGGCCCAGGGTCGTGCGCGAACCTCCGATCAGCACGAAGGCCAGAATGTTGATGCTCGAGTCGAAGGTTCCCTGGCGGGCGTTCCAGGTGTTCAAGAAGTGCGCCATAATCGCGCCGACCCCTCCGGCGATCATGGCTCCCAGCACGAAGGCGAGCACCTTGTGATAGGTCGGGTTGATGCCCATCGCGTCCGCGGCCAGTTCGTCCTCGCGGATGGCCACGAAGGCGCGCCCGATGCGACTCTGCTCCAGACGCCAGGCGAAAACGGCGCAGCCGACCAGCAGCGGCAGCGCCACCCAGAGGTATTGCAATTGCAGGTTGAACGGTTGCGGGATGCCAAAGATGCCGACCGCGCCGCCGGTGATCGGAATATTCAGGGACAGTACGCGCAGGATTTCGACAAAGGCAATCGTGGCGAGCGCCAGATAAATGCCGCGCAGTCGGAGCGCCGGAATTCCGACCACGACCGCCAATACCCCTGACGCGAGCGCCCCGAACAGCATCTCCAAAAGCAAATAAGGAATCGGGTAATCACCGTTCGTGGCCCAGACGGTCGTGGAGAGAATCGCGGCGATATACCCGCCGAGGGCGAAGAAACCCGGACTCGCCAGGGAAAGCTGCCCGGCCATCAGCGGCAAGTATAGGGAGAGCGCCAGCGTCGCCTGGAGGACCATGTAGACGATCAGAAAGCCGTACTGATTGAAGAATTGCTGGAGCATCAGCGCGCGACCTCTCGAGGTTGGATGGGTTCAAACTGTATGGCTCGAGACCAGACGGCTCGAGTTAGCGGGGATCGAATCAACAAGAATCGAGGCTGGAGCGACCGAACGGGTGTGGCGTTTGAATTCGTCATGGTTAGACCTTCTGAATCAGGCGTCGCCCAAGCAACCCTTGCGGGCGGACAAGCAGGATGACGAACAGCAGCGCGAAGGCGACGGCTTCCTTGTAGGCGCTGAACTCGCCCGGCACGAAGGCTTCCGCCAAGCCGATCACCAGTCCGCCGAGGACCGCGCCGGGAATATCCCCCAGCCCGCCGAGGACGATCACCGCCAGTCCCTTCAACCCGTAGGTCACGCCGAAGTACGGTCCCGAGATGGAAAAACTCGTGCCGACCAGCGTGCCCGCCAGTCCACCCAGAAACCCGGAGAGCAGGAAGGTCAGGAAGATGTATCGGTCCACCGATATCCCCAATAAACTCGCAGTCGTCTGGTTCTCGGCTACGGCCCGCAAGGCTTTCCCGAATTTGGTGCGGTTAATCAGGTACGCCAAGAGCGCCAGAATCACCAGTGACACGGCGAAGATGATGATCTGCACGGTTCGCACCGGAATCGGTCGGTCGGCGCTGCCAAAGTTGATGCTCGGGTTTTGGTCCACGAAGCCCCCGAACACGCTCGTCGGAAAGGCCAGAATCTCCGCGCCGATCAGGTACTGCACCAGGTTCACAATCACCAACGCCACCCCGAGGCTCGAGACGAGCGCCAGCAGCGGGTCCCCGCCTCGAGCGCGCAAGGGTTTGAAAGCCAGCCGTTCGATTAGCACGCCGACCAGGCCCGCCAGCAGCGACCCGAGCAGAATGGCGACGATGAACGGCAAGCCGAACGGTAGCGCGAACCCCGCCAGGATGCCCGTGCCGTTGTTGACGCCGCCGATCAGAAAGTACGTGAAGTACGCGCCTAGGGTGAAGACCGCGCCGTGCGAGAAATTGATGATCCCCAAAATGGAGAAGACAATCGTGTACCCGAGCGCGAACACGGCGTAGACCGTGCCAATCGAGAGGCCGTTGAGGAAGTTTTGAATAAAAACCGTGAAGTCCATTGGTATCCCAGGGTGGCGGTGAGTCTCGAGGGGAGCACAGAGCCACTGAACAGAGTCGCTAAAACAGAGTCGCTGACGGGGAACGCTCGAGACCGAGTGGCTTTACGAGTTAGGGAGGGTCTGTGACCCTCCCCGTTGCGCTAACTCGAGCGGCTGACCTGCCTTCGAGTGGCTTGTCCTCACTTCAAGTAGACGAACTGCCCGGTCTTGCCGTCGCTGTTCATCTTGATCTGGGCGACGTAGAACTCCTTTTGGTTGACCTCGCCCTCCTTGTCGAAGCTGATCGTGCCCAGGGGCGTGTTGTACGAGCCGGACAGGATCGCGTCGTTCAGGCTGACCCTGGCGTCCGCCAGTTCTGTGTTGGTGACCTTGGATTTCTTGTCCACGCGGCGGAGCGCTTCGACAATCACCTGCACGGCTGTGAAGGCCTGCGCGGTGAACTGTGGTGGCTCCTTTTTGTAGGTGTTCTTGTACACGGTCCTGAAGGCCGCATTCAACGATCCCGGCGCGGCGGGCGAGTACGCCTGCGCGATCAGCACGCCGTCGCAGTACTGCTGGCAGACCGGGAACATGTTGGCGGTGTTGAGGCCATTGCCACCGATGATGAGACCCTTGAAGCCCGCCAGTCGGAGCTGCTTGACCAGGTTTCCGCCGTCAGCCGCCAAACCGGAGACGATCACCAGGTCGGGCTTTGTGGCCAGACCGGATGTCACCTGACTGGTGAAATCCGTGTCGGTCGTCTGGAATTTCTGGACCGTCGTGACCTCCAATCCCTGGGCTTTCGCGGTCTCCTGGAAGGTTCCGGTTTCCGAGGTGCTGAAGGCGTCGTTCTGCGCGTAGTACACCGCGACCTTCTTGATTTCCGGGTTGATCTTCAGCGCGGCTCTCACGGCGTTCGGCGCGACGACTGCCACCGGCGAGCTGACTCGAGCGATGAAATCACCGATCTGCGGCACGCCCTTGGCGGTGTTCGACGGGCCCAGCACCGGGACCTTGGCACGGTCCGCGATCTTGTCGGCGGCGAAGGCTTGCTGCGAGAGGGTGGGCCCGATGATGGCCACGACGTTGTTCTTGTTGATCTGCGTCTGGAAGGCGTTGATCGCCCCCGCCTCGTCGCCGCCGGTATCCTCGAAGAAGAGCTTGAACGGCGTGCCATTGATGCCGCCGCGCGAGTTGAAGAAGGACTCGGCGATCTGCGCCCCGATCACCTGTTCGCGCCCCAAGAGCGCCGTGTTCGAGGTCTGCGCCACGGAAACGCCGATCGCAACTGGCGTGGCAACCTTTTCTGCGACCACGAGCGTGGCGAACGAGGCGATGCCAAAGGCGGCGGCGAGCTGTTTGACTGCTAATTTCATGGTTCTCTCCTTGAGCTGCAAAAGCACAAACACCGTTCTAGACACATCCCCAATCTCGAGTCGGATTCGAGTTGACCAAGAGTTCACCTCTGGATCGTGAATTCATCCGCGACTCGAGGGCAACCGTTTGTAGAGACGCCAGCAAGATACGCAGCTCTGTTCCAAATGTCAAGTGTTCTGAACTTCTAAGCTGTGCTAGGGTGAGGCATGGCAGACAGCAAGTTGTTCGAGCCGCTGAAGCAACGCGGCTCGCTCGGCAACGACATCGCGCAGCAGTTGCAGCGCCGCATTCGGGACGGAACCTTCAAACCTGGTGACGTGCTGCCGGGGCAACGCGAGCTGGCCGTGAGTTTCGGCGCGAGCCTGTCGTCGGTCCGCGAGGCGATCAGCGTCCTCTCGGCGGCCGGGCTGGTGGAGGCGAAGGCGGGCAAAGGCACGACCGTGCGCTCCGTCAGCGAGGGTTCCTCCGGGGATTTCGAGGGCTGGCTTGGGGTGCTGGGTAGCCCTGAAGAGGCACAGGAACTCGTGGAGGCCAGGAAGCTCTTGGAGCAGCACAGCGTCCAGCAGGCCGCGCTAAAGGCGGGCCCCGAGGACGCCACCAAGCTCTACGGTCTCTTGTCCGTGATGCACAAGGCGGTGCGTGACCGAAACGCGGAGGAGTACGCCGAATCCGATATCGCGTTTCACATCGGGATCGCGGAAATCGCGGGCAACCGGGTGATCGTGCGACTGATGAAATCCATGCACACCGCCCTGTACCAACTCTTCCGCGAGGGCATCCGCAAGGCCTTCGCCGAGGACAGCATCGGCGCGCATTTCGAGATGCACAAACGCCTGACCCAAGCCCTGACCGCTAACGATCCGGCCGCCTCGGTCGAGGCTTTGACAGCTATGCTGGACGGCTCCGCCCCGGAGTACATCGCGCTGTTACGTGACGAGGCGTCCCCTCCGAACCGCTCGAGCGACGGGGAGGGCGAATCTGGCATCGTCGGCAGTGCCACGCTGGGAGCGCTCCTCGAGGCTTACCGCGAAGCAATCGGGCCAGCCGCCGATCTGTTGTTTGAAGAGACCGCCGAGCGGTTGAATCTGAGACTCGAGATTCTGCCCGTGCGCTCCTTTCAGGAGTTTCTGACGGACTTGACGGCCGCGATCGAACACCCACAGTTGCGCCTGATCTTTCAGACCAGGGTCAGCAAGCTGCTCGCAAATGGTGGGCAAATAGAAGCAAGCTCAGGTCGTTCCGTGCGGAGAATTGCGGCTTTAAGATTGAAACCGAGCTGAATTGGGGATACGCCAATCGGTGCTATCCTGGCGGGCATTCCAACTGCGACAGGTAACGGGAGAGCCGCATGAGTCAGCCCTTGAACACTCGCGCCGTAACCAGACGTGATTCAGCGCCCGCTGGCTCGAGCATCGCCTCCCTAGCGACGCGTCGCACCAGTCTGCGCCGTCAAATCCTGTTCGCGTCGCTGCTGCCGCTGTTTGCGATGGGTTCGTTGCTGGCGGTCTACAACACCGTGAACACGCTCAGCACCGTGATGGAGCAGTTGCACGCTCGAGGTCTGTCCGTCGCGGGTGTCACGGCCGAAGCCGTCTACGAGGACTTGGAGAAAGTTAGCAATCCGATTTTCAGAGCCGACCTGAACGCGACCGCCGCCTTCAACCTGCGGGCCATTCAGGACGGTGCATTCGTGGCGATTGCCAGCAACGACGGCATCGTGGCGATCTCAGCCCGTCCGGGTCTGGGCAGCAAACCCGTGCAGGAGGCCCTCGAGCGGCAGACTGACGCGAAAACACTGGCGGTCGGCTCCGAGCGATTCGTGGTCGCCATGCGAGGCGTGCAAAAGTTCGATGGCACGGGCAGCTTGGGGCGGGTGTACATCGGTCTCGAGACGGGCACGGTCGCGGCCCAGGTGCGCGGCACGCTGATTCCGACTTTGTTGCTGCTCTTGGCGGCTCTTGGCGCGGCGGCGCTGCTGGCCTCGTGGTTCGCGGGTCGCGTCACCCATCCAATCCTGGAGGCCACGAACGCCGCCAACCGCATCAGTTTGGGCGATCTCGAGGCGAGCGTGCGACCGGGCAACAACGACGAGATCGGTGATCTGATGCGCGCCCTGGAGCGGATGCGGTTCTCGTTGAAGTTCATGATCGAACGCACCCGGCGAAAATAGCCTGGTCAACCGTTGAATCGGCTCAACTCGAGCACGATTGCCTTTTGAAGCGGGGTTGATACCGCGAACTTACAAGGCCTCGCAGACTAGCCTCGAGCAGCCTGCGCTTCGCGGTACAACTCTGTGAGGCTCGGAAAATTTTCGGCTGACCCAGCAGGTAACAAGGCTAATACATGCGAGGCTTCTACAGGATGTGATCAGTTCCAGCCAAAGCCGAGGGCGAATAGCGTGTGCGAATTGCTCTAGATTCAAAGCCATCAGCCCTAATCTAGATAGCCCCGGTCCCTCAGAACGCACCCCTCGAGGGCTAACTCAGGCTTTGATGCGTTCCAAGGCGCAGTACGAGACGAGCGCCACCAGTGCCCCCATCCAACCGGGCGTCCCGTCCAACTGCAAACTGAACGGCTTCCCGTTGACGCCACCGATTCGCCCCTCCAGGGCATCGCCGCGTTGCAGAGCGCGCATCTCAAGAGCAGTAATACCCGTGCCAATTTCAGCCGTGACCTGATCCACGCCGCGCAAGGCGATCCGGTCCGCGCCGATGAAACCGATCAGCTCGCCGTGTTCCAAGCTCAGTTGCAGGCTCGCGCCGTTCTTGCCGCCGACGGTTCCCCTGACCCCGTTCTCGGTCAGATCGAGCTGGATGTCTTTGCCCATCAGCGCACTGCCGACCCGTCCCAGAAGGCGGTCTCCCTCGAGTCGCGCCTTGATCTCGAAGCGTTCGGTTCCCAAAATCCCTGTCATCATCGGTCTGGGAGTATACCCGGTGCCGTGCCGGAAATAGAGCTTGTTGACAAGCCCGAAACGACTTGATACACTCCCGTTCGCATTGCAGTAGCGCGCATTGCGGCTCTCGTTCGGAGGGTTGGCCGAGCGGTTGAAGGCAGCAGTCTTGAAAACTGCAGTGGGGGGAACTCCACCGGGGGTTCGAATCCCTCACCCTCCGCCAAGGAACCCAAAGACACACACCTGGAGAGGTGGGTGAGCGGCTGAAACCAACGGTTTGCTAAACCGTCGTACGGGGAGACCTGTACCGAGAGTTCGAATCTCTCCCTCTCCGCCAGAAGTTCAGAAATTTGTTTACCGCAGGGAACAGAATGCACCCGTAGCTCAGCTGGATAGAGCGTCTGACTACGGATCAGAAGGCCAGGGGTTCGAATCCCTTCGGGTGCACCAAGATCAGGGCGATGCCAGTGGCATCGCCCTGTTGTGTTGGCTCGAGGTGAGTGGTGATTTCGGCGTTCGCGGTCTCGAGGACACGTTCAAACCCAATTGCGGTTGATTTCTCGAGCATGAGCAACGAGTGTGACTCAGGTGTCGCAATTGTTGATTTTTCAAATCGAAACGCTGGGAAAGGCGACCGCGAACTCCGCTCCGTGCGGTTCCAAATTGCGAGCCGAAACGCTGCCGCCGTGCAGTTGCACGATCGCTTTGACGATGCTCAAACCCAGCCCGGAACCGCCGGAGGCTCGAGTTCGGGATTCGTCAACGCGGTAGAATCGGTCGAACACCCGGTCCAGGTCGGCGCTCGGGAGGCCGTTGCCATCGTCGGAGATCGTGACCCTGGCGGTCGCGGCGTCGTGGCTGAGGTTCAGTTTTACGGCTGACGCGGTGTACTTCAGGGCATTCTCTAGCAGGTTCGTCAGCACTTGGCGCACACGGTCGGGATCGGCGTTGACGTTGACGCTTTGCGTGTTTACGCGCAGAGTTTTCCCCTCGCGCTCGGCGCGCGCCTCGAAGCCCTGCGCCACCTCGCGCACGAGCACCTCGAGGTCCACCGAGCGTCGCTCCAGACTGAGGCGACCCGCCTCGGCCAGGGACAATACCCGCAGGTCTTCCACGAGCCGCGAGAGGAACTTGGTCTGGGCTTGCAACCGGGCGATCTCGCTGGCATCCAGCGCGAACACGCCGTCCTCCAGCGCCTCGAGCCGGGATTGCATGACGGTCAACGGGGTGCGCAGCTCGTGAGCGATGTCGGCGATCAGTTGGCGACGCTCGTTCTCGTTGCGCTCCAGGGTTTGCGCCATGCTGTTAAAGCTTCTAGCCAGTTGCGCGGTTTCGTCGCCGGGCGTGGGATCTTTCGGTTCGCGGACCCGAGCGTCCAGACTGCCGCCCGCTACAAGCCGGGCGGCTCTCGAGACATCCTGGATCGGTCGGGCGATCCGTTGACCCATCAGCAATGCCAACGCCAGCGCTAGCAGCATGGCCACGACGGTGCTACCGATCAGGATCGGGATGACCCAGGGGCGCGGATCAAAGATATCCACTCGAGGTTTCGGTGGGCGCGGGCCGGAGGGGTGTCCGCCGCCGTCGGCGCGCTTCTGCTCGTTGTTCATCAGCCACTCGGGGCAGTTTTGCAGCAGTTCCGGGCGCGTCTGACAAAGCTCGCGGGCGTTCTGAAAGAAGGTTTGCGTGACCTTCGTGTCCTGCGGCGGTAAGCGCCCTCGCGTGTCAGCCCCAATGTAAACCGCCACGAACAACAGCGCCACGCTCGAGAACGCGGCCATCATCATGGCTCCGCCGAGTTTGAAGGCGATCCCGGAGAACTTCACGCGCCGCCCCATAATCGGTAGCCAATGCCGCGCACCGTCTCGAGCATCTCACCAACGCCGCAATCGTCCAGTTTGCGACGCAGATTTTTCAGGTGCGCGTCCACAACGCGCTCCAGCGCGTCCGAATCGGGCAGCGCGACCTCGAGGAGTTCGACCCGGCTGAACGCTCGGCCGTTGGAGCGGGCGAGCGCCTCTAACAATCTGAATTCGGTTGGGGTCAGTTCCAGTCGGCGCTCACCGACTTTGGCCATCACGGAGACCGAATCCACTTCCAGCAACGTCCCGGTCTGGGTGTGGGTGACGCGGTGCATGTGGCGCGTTTCCTGCGGTTGGGCGCGGCGCAGCACGGCTTTGACCCGTGCGACCACCTCGCGCGGCGAGAAGGGTTTCACCACGTAATCGTCCGCGCCGAGTTCCAACCCTAGCAGCCGGTCTATGTCCTCTGCCCGCGCGGTCAGCATGATGACCGGCGTCTGCGAGACGGCTCTGACGCGGCGCAGAATCTCCAAGCCGTCCGGGGCGGGGATCTGAATGTCCAACAGAATCAGGTCAGGCTTCGAGGCGCGCCAGTACTCGAGGGCGCGGGTTCCGTCGCTAGCGCGTTCGGTTTGAAATCCGTCGCGGCGCAAATAGGCTTCCAGCACCTCGGCGATCTCGAGTTCGTCCTCGACGATGAGAATACGGCTCATGCTGATCAGTCTACGGGGACAGGTGAACGAATGCGGACGGTCCTGTGAAGAATCGGTGAAGCTGAGAGCTTTGTTGCCAACTCGAGCGAGCGAGAATAATGCAGAAGTGGAATGCGTTGACGATTTCTTGGGATAGCGTTATGCGAAAAACTTAGTTGTCCAGTGCGCCTATGTCGTGAGGTTGGCGCACACTCGCCCCATCGCAGAAATCTCTGAGAGATCAGGAAACGCGGAGTACATCAGAAAGTCAGCCACGCTAATCCGAGGACAGACCCGAAAGAGGCGTCACCATGACGACAGAGAAACCCGTCATCACGTCCGCCGTCGCCATCGCTCTTGGACTCGCGGCCGCTCACGCCGCGCCAACCTCGAGCCAGATCAACTTTGACCGGTCACGGTGGAAACTATGCTGATCGCCGGAACCCAGAGCCTAACGCTCAACCTGGCCGCGAATGGTTGCATGGACGCGCAGCAGAGAATCCGCCTCGAGGATGGCGTGTCTAAAATCGCCGACGAGGTGAACCTGCAAACCTTTCATGTGCCGGAAGGTGTGACCTTCGCCCTAACCGATCAAAGCCTGACCTCGAGCCGGGCTGAATGAAGATGAATCCAGCGGCGGATACGAGGGGGCCGGGGAGCTGGTCTTGGGCTTCGATGTCACCAAGACTGATTTGGGCGCTGGCAATTATCCGGTTCAGGAGATCCTCGAGAATCCGGGTACGGGTGCTAGCAGGACAGTCAAGTGGACTGTGCAAGGGCAGCCACCATCGTCGTTCGGTAGAAATCAGGACGCAACGATTGCGTCCTGATTTTTTTGGCTCTGGAAAAACGCTGGTGGGCGTATGTCTTTCAACCAATCTCACGTTCCATCTTACGGTGAAACCACCAAGCCCGCCCCCCGTCACGTTTCGTGCGACCTCTTGTTCACGCAAACTTCACGGGAATTGTGACCGAATCCAAGCCCAGCCGGGCAGGATAGTTGATTGGGACACGAATTTCAGCGGCTCGCGGTTCTAGCGATTTAAGGATTTATAACTTCACTCGTTCTCCGTTTCACCTGCGCCGAACCGTCACAGTCAGGGGGCAAACTCTCTCTTGTCGCAGCGGACCTGGGAGACACCCAGCCGCTCGAGAGATAAAAAAGCGCGGGACACCCTAGAAAGTCGCCCGCGCACCCCGAAAGAGGTGCCATATGTTCGCACACACCAAGAAGTTTGTCATCGCCTCCCTGCTCGCCACCGCCGTTGGAACCGCCGCCTTCGCCGCGCCGCAGTACACCGCCCCGCAGTTCGGTCCGACGGAATCCATGAGCACGATCACCCTGAACAGCGGTGACACCCAGGACACGTACATCAATGTCCGCGCCAGCGAGTTGTTAGATGCCAACGACATGATTCTCGCCATGTACACCGCCAATGACCTGAGTGGCTTCGTCAACATCAAACAGGTGATCGCCCCAGAAGGAATTGGCATCACCCTGATTGACCGGAACCTGACGAACAGCGGACTGAACGGGCAATTGCGGCTCGAGTTCGAGTTCACGAACGCCAACGTCGGCTACGCCAGCTACCCCGTGCAGGTCGTGCTCGAGAATCCAAAGACCGGCGCGACGTACACCCTCAATCTGACGGTCCAGACCCGTTGAACTTGAGAGGTCAGCCTTCACAGCACGATAGACATACCCAAAAGAGAGGGCAGCCGCCGAGGCCGTCCTCTCTTTTCAGACTGTGGAAGGAATACGAACAATAGCTTCAGTGTGGTGAGGCCGGGGATTTACGGCGCACGGCAAGACTGATGAACGCTATGAAAAGTGGCCTCGAGCCTTCTTGTTGGAAGAGGACAACCCCAGACTGATGGGGCGTGGGGTGAGGCAGAACCGTTCACAGAACCTACACAATTCCTCCGCGCCGCCGTCATACGCTCACGGCACAGTAGCGTACGGAGGATCGTGCATGACCTTACGACAATTTCTGACCTTCAGCGCCCTCGGGCTGATCGGGTTCTCGCCGGGGCTGGCGGCGGGCACGTTGACGCTTCAGAGCGTTCTGGCGGGCCTGTCGCAATCTCTGACCTGGCAGAGCAGTGACCTAACCTATGCGGCGGCGCAACGCGCCCTGGACAGCGCCAGGGCCGCCGCCGGACTGAAGATCAGCGCCGGAACCGACGGTAGTCTGAACGTGCCACTCAACAGCTCGAACGGCAGCAGCACCAGCACCACGACCAGCTTGAGTCTCAACGCCAGCGCCAGCCTGACGGTACTGCCGTGGTCCAGCAATTACGACGCCGTGCGCACCCAGGAGCGAGCGCTCTACCGCGCCGGACTTGATCGTCAGGACTCGAGGAACACACTGGCGTTGAACGCGATTCAGCAGTATTTCAATGCTCGAGTCGCGGCGCTGGATTTAGTGAACGCCCGGAGCAGCGAGGTGGTCGCCAGTCAGCAAACGAGTGTCGCCGAAAAGCAGTTCCAGAGCGGTCAGCTCTCCAAGGATTCGCTTGAGACGACTCGCAAAAACCAGCAGAACGCGCAGGTCAACACGCTCCAAGCGCAGCAGAACGCGGAGCTGACCCGCTTGCAACTCTTTCAGACCCTGAACCTATCTCCAAACGACAGTGAGCTTTCCACGACGCCCGCCGCTCGAGCGGTACCCGGTGGAACCTTGGAGACGCTGATCGTCGGAGCGCTGACAAAGCGCTCCGATGTTCTAGCGGCGCAATCCAGGGTCAGCGACGCCAACGATGCCCTACAAAACGCCCAGCGCGACCGCCTGCTTCCCAGCGCGACCGTCAGCGCCAGCGTTGGACAGAATAGCAGCTCCGGGAGCGGTGGCAGCAGCGTCACGGGAAGCCTCAACCTTGGGCAGGGAACCGCCACCGTGTCCGCGCAGACGCCGGTGACCGGGACCAACACCACGCCGACCAGTCTGACCGTCAGCGCCAGCCTGAGCGTTCCGATTGTTAGCCCGGCGGCCGACGCCAAGATCAGCAGCGCCCAGAACAGCTTGGACAGCGCCCGGAAGTCATTGGAAAACACCCGGCAGAGCGCGGCCCTAGACGTGCGCCAGAAGTACAACGACGCCACGCTGCAAACCCGCAAGTTGGAGTACAGCCGCAAGGTCGTCAGTAACGCTCAGAGCGCCCTCGAGATCGCGCAGAAGCGACTGGAACTGGGAGCGCTGACCGCGCTGGATGTCACCCAGGCGGAATTGACCGTCAAGCAAGCCGAACGCGACCTGGAGGCACAGACTGTCTCACAACTCCTGGCCGTGTACCGTTTGGAGAACGCCGTCGGCACACTCGACCTCATGAAATCCGATCTGCTCAAATCTGACCTCAATAAGGGAGCCACCCCATGAAGCAAGCATCGTTCACCCGTCACGCGACCGTCGCCCTCGTCCTGTTAGCGGGCGCTGCCACCCTGGCCCAGACTGCGCTGACGATGGAGTCAGCCGTCAAGAGCGCCCTGGAACGCGGCGCGGACGTGGCCACCAGCACCCAGGCGCTGCTGACCGCCAGGGCGGACTTGCAGGTCAAGCAGAACGACCCGACGACCCTAGTCGTGTCACTGACCCAGGCGCAGCAGACGGCGGCGCTAGCGGCTGTCAACCTGACGGCGCAGAAGATCACCGTCATGGGCAATGTGGCGACCGCCTACCTGAATCTGTACGAGGCCCAGGAGAATCTGGCGATCTTGAACGCGCAGGTGGCGCTCGATGCCAAGAATCTCGAGGTCGCCAAGGCCAAGCTGGCACAGAAGAACGGAACTGACCTGGACGTGCGAAAAGCCGAGAACACCGCCTCGCAATCCCGGCAAAACTTGGCGAATCAAAAAGCCCAGTTGCCAACGCTCTCCAATCGGCTCGAGGTGCTGCTTGGACAGGACTTGAAGGGGGATTTGCAGGTCAGCGATCCACCCGCGTACAAGGAAGTCAAACTGGACGCGGCGGCCCTGGAGAAGGCGCTGGATACCCGGTTGGCAGTGGTCTTGAAAGCGTCGCAGACGGTCGAGCTGCAAACGCTGAACGTCAAACTGGCAGACAACGATTACACCGCCACCAACACGCTCGCGGATGCCAGGGCGAACCTGCTGAGCGCCCAGCGCGACTTGGACACCGCCCGCAAGACCGGGGTTACGACCCTGCGCGACGCCGTGCGGAGCCTCAATAATGCTTTAGAGACCGTGAAGCTCAACCAAACGACTGTGCAAAACGAGCAGGACGGTTTGAAGCAGGATCAGCAGCGGTACAAGAACGGCACGATCAGCCGTTTAGAGCTGAGCCAGTCTGAGCTGAGCGTACTGAAAGCCAGACTCGCTCTGACCCAAGCCCAGGACAGTTACCTGAAGGCGCTGAACACCGTCTCGAGCGCCGCCGGGGTGGACGTGAGTGGCCTGCTGGCCAAGCTAGGAGGTGGATCGTGAACGCCGCCGTCAAATCGCGCCGCCGTCTCAGCCCGTGGTGGGCACTGCTATTGATCCCAGTCGCAGCCGTTGGCTTGGTTGTCTCCGGGGTCATCAAGCCGCCGGGCGCAGCCTCGAGCGCCAGCACCGTCACCAAAGCGGAAACCGCCCTCGCCAACCGCAGCACCTTCCGCGTCTCCGTAACCGGGCCGGGAACCTTAGAGGCCGCCGACAGCTTGGACGTGAAGCCCAGCATCAACGGCACGGTGGCGCAGTTACCGAAGGTCGGGCAGCGCGTCACCAAGGGCGAACTCGTGGCGCGTCTGGAATCCGACACCTTCCAGCGGGCCCTCGAGAACGCGCAGCTCAGCCTGGACAAGGCGCAGTCGCAACTCTCCGGCACGCGCGCCACGCAGTCCAGCAACCGCGCCACCCAAACCCAAAGTATTGCCAGCGCCCAGACGCAGTACAGCAACGGTCAGCGCGACGTGCAAACCGCGCAAACCAATCTGATCAACGCCCAAAAACTCTTCGAGATCGGCGGTGGCACGCGCCAAGCCGTGCAAGACGCGCAGACCGCGCTGGACAAAGCCAGGTCCACGCTTTCCAGCGCCCTGGTGGCGCTGCAAACCGCCCAAGGTGCGGTCGGGTTGAAATCACAGTCCGACACGCAGGACCTGCGCAACCTCGAGTTGGCCGTGCAGCAGGCACAGATCACCGTCAAAAACGCCCGGCAAGATCTGGCGAACACCAAAATCTACGCGCCGATCGGCGGGGTCGTCTCGAGCGTTACCGGGCAGCTTGCCAGTCCGGGCAGCAGCGCGGCGGCATTGTTCACGCTCTTGAACGACAAGCAGGTCAACTTGCCGGTCCAAGTGGACGAGACCGAGATCAGCAAGGTCAAGCTTGGGCAGCCCGCCGATGTCACGCTGGACGCGCTCGACGGGCAAAGCTTCCGGGGCAAGGTCACGCGGGTCTCGCCCCAGGCCACGATTGTCAGCAATATCGCCGTGTTTTACGTGACGGTCACGCTGGATAACCCGAGCCTGAAACTGCGTCCCGGCATGAGTGCCGAGGCGGAGATCATCTCTCAGGAGATTCAGAACGCCGTGCAAATCCCGCGCCGGGCTGTAGAACAGGTGCGAACCCGCTCCTACGTCATGGTCCAGACCTCCCCGACGGCCGAACCCGAACGCACCCGCGTCACGGTCGGACCGGACGACGGCACGAACATCGTCGTTACCTCCGGCTTGAAGGGCGGCGAGACGGTCGTGCTACCGACTCGAGCCAAAGCCACGACGACCACGGGCACGCCGGGCATCCGCATCGGTGGAAGCGGTGGCCGATGAGCGTCCTGGAGTTGCGCGACATCACCAAGACCTACAAGATGGGTGAGTTGGAGTTTCAAGCCTTGAAGGGCGTGAGTTTACAGATCAATGCCGGGGAGATGGTCGCGCTGATGGGGCCGAGCGGCAGCGGCAAGACGACGATGATGCAGATTATCGGCTTGCTGGATCGACCCACAACCGGTTCGTACTTCCTGCGCGGTCAGGATGTCACGACACTGACCGAGAACCAGCGTTCCGAGGCGCGCAACCTCAGCATCGGTTTCGTGTTTCAAGCCTTTCACCTGTTATCCCGTCAGAACATTTTAGAGAACGTCGAGTTACCGCTGATGTACGCGGGCATCCCCGCCAGGGAACGCCGCGAACGGGCGTTGGCATTGCTAGAAAAGGTCGGGCTGGCCGACAAGTGGCGCAACCTGCCAAGTCAGATCAGCGGTGGTCAGAAGCAGCGCGTCGCTGTGGCACGGGCCCTCACGATGACTCCGGCGATTTTGCTGGCGGACGAACCGACCGGGAACCTGGACAGCCGGACGAGCGTGGAAATCATGGCGCTGTTTCAGGAGCTGAACGACGAGGGCACGACCGTAATCGTCGTGACCCACGAACCAGACATCGGCGAGCACTGCAAGCGCGTGGTGCGCCTGCGCGACGGGTTATTGGAGTCCGACGCGTTGAACCCGAGCGTTCACCGGGCCGTGCCGCAGGGCATGGGCTTCATGACTCAAGCGCCGACGGGAGCACAACCGTGAGCGCCCAAGCGAGCAAAACCTTAGAGCCGGTCAGCGCACCCCGGCGCGGCGGCGTTTCCGCCGGGTTGAATCTCGGGCAGACCTTTATCATCGCCTGGCGCGCCATTTTGGGAAATCCCCTGCGGAGCATTCTGACGGCATTGGGGATCATCATCGGCGTCGGCGCGGTGATCGCCCTGACCAGTCTGGGCGGCGGGGCCACGAGCGGGATTCAGAATCAACTCAACAGCCTCGGCACGAACCTCTTAACCGTCTCGAGCGGCGGCGGTCAACGCGGCGGTCCGCCCGGCCTGGTGCGCACCGGCGGCACGCAAACGATCACGGTCGGCGACCTGAAGGCGATCTCAGCCTTGACCGGAATCGCGGGTATTGCGCCAACGGTGCAAAAGAACCTGCAAGCCAAGGCGGGCGCGGAAAACACGCAGGTCACGGTCATTGGAACCTACCCGTCCTATGAAACGGTCCGCAACAGCGCGGTCGCCACGGGGGCGTGGTTCACCGATTCCGATGTGACTTCCAGGAAGCGCTTGGCCGTGATCGGCTATCAGGTCGGGCAAGATCTGTTCACCGACGGCAGCGACCCGATGGGCCAGAAGATCAAACTCGGTGGGGTCAGCTTCACGATCATCGGCGTCATGGCCGACAAGGGCAACAGCGGCTTCTCGTCCCCGAACTCGCAGGTCTTCGTGCCGCTGACCACCTATCAGCAGCGTCTCGGAGCGACGCTCAGCAAATCCGGCGAGCAGACCGTCTCGAGCATCAGCGTTCAGGGAGCCACGAAGGAGGGATTGACCGATTTGCAGACGCGGATCACCGACCTTTTATCCGCTCGTCACAAGAAATTCAACGTGGACGAGTACGACTTTAACGTGCAAAACCAGGCGGATTTGCTCAGCAGCGTCAATCAGATCACCACGATTCTGACGCTGTTCCTGGGCGGCGTGGCGGGCATCAGTCTCTTGGTCGGCGGGATCGGAATCATGAACATCATGCTGGTGTCCGTAACCGAACGCACCCGCGAGATCGGCATCCGCAAAGCCTTGGGCGCGAAACCCAGGGACATTCTGACGCAGTTCCTGGTTGAAGCACTGGTGCTGAGCATCGGCGGCGGCATGATCGGCATTCTGATCGGACTGGCGCTCGCGTACGGCGGCGGCAGCCTGGTCAGCATCACCCCGGTCGTCAGCACGGGCAGCATCATTCTGGCCTTCGGGTTCAGCGCCGCCGTCGGCGTGTTCTTCGGCTTCTATCCGGCCGCCCGAGCCGCCAAGCTGGACCCGGTGGAATCGTTGCGCTACGAGTAACCCGGCAAGCCCGTAAGACGCGTCTCGAGGTCAACCGAATCTCACAATAAACACGCCAAGGAGAACTAGTCATGAATAAATTGATCGTTAGCCTGTTCGTCTCGAGCCTGATGATGGGTGCGCCGCTGGCCGTGGCGCAGCAGGGCGGGTTCACCCAAGACCCGGCCACCCAAGCCAAGTTCAAAGCCTACCAACCCGTGCTAGATCTGGTGGGTCGCGTCTCCTTGATGACTGAGCTGGACGCGCAGAAGGGACTGGCCTTTACCAAGGCGCAAGCCAAGACGCTGCTCCCGGTGCTGAAGGATTTGCAGACTCGAGCCGATCTGAAACCCAAGGACGCCACGGTGATTCTGACAAAAATTGAGGACAAGATTCTGACCGACAAGCAACTGGTCTGGTTGGACGACACGCAGCTCAAACGCGAGGAGGAGCGCCGTCAGCGCTTCCAGAACGGTGGCGGCGGTCAACCCGGGAGCGGCGCACCCGGCGCGGGCGGCAACCGGGGTCCGGGCGGCGGGCGCGGCGGCATGTTCAAGGCGATTCAGGACGGCACGCCGTTCAACCCATTCAAGGACGATCGCATGGGCAAACCGTTGACGGACCTGATCGCGCTACTGGCGAAACGCTGAATTGTACCCAGCCCACTCTCAAACCCTCGAGTCAGTCAGGCTCGAGGGTTCTTGTTGGAGACACAAAAGAATACTGAGTTCGGCGTCGTCAGGTTCACGTTTGAAGACAATAGAGTGCGTCTATGACGAAGATGTGGCTGAGCCGAAGCGTGCCGTTATCAGTATGGTTCATCGCAGCGCCGATCTTTGAGAAGGCGCTCGTTACAACCCAAGTTGTGCGGCGCGGCTCGAGCCTTGACTTCAACTCGAGCTGGCACTCAGGTGTTCCCGCTGCCAGCCGCCAGCCCGCCAACGCCACCAGTAAATCCCGGCCAGCAGCGTCAGGTACACGAACGGCGCGAGCCACGCCTCGAGCAGGCCGCGTTTCAGCACCACGACCAGCCATGCCCCGCCGCCGACCATGACGCTCCAGGCCAGCACGACCGTGACAAGCGCCGTGAAGCGCGTGTCGCCCGCCCCGGCTAGGGCGCTCCGAAAGACGATGTTCATCGCATCGAAGAACTGGTAGAAGCACATCAAACGCAGCAGCCCAGCCGTCAACCCGATCACGGTTTCATCTGGACTGAAAGCTCGGGCGAGCGGTTCGGCGAAGATCCAAAAAATCACGCCGATCGCACCCATCCAAGCCATGCCCAGCCAGACGCCGACATACCCGGTGCGCGAAGCCAAATCCAGGGTTTTCGCGCCGACGAAGCGCCCGACCAGGCTGGCGGTCGCGGTTCCCAGCGCGAAGCCGGGCATGAAGGCGAACCCGGAGATCTGATTTCCAATCTGGCTGGCCGCGAGCGCGTCGGTGCTGATTCGTCCGGTCAGCGCTAGGAAAGCGGTGAAGGCGGAGACCTCGACGCACTCCATGATCCCAAGCGGTGCGCCAACGCGCAGCATCTCCTTCCATTCTTTGCGACTTGGCACGGAGAACCGCAACTTCGGCGCGTGCCAGCGCAGCACGATCACGCCCGCCACAATCGCCCCGAGGCTGACGCTGATGGCACTCCCGAGGGCGGAACCCTCGATACCCAATTTCGGTGCGCCGAGGTTCCCGAAGACCAGCAGCCAGTTCAGCAGGATATTCCCCAGCACGACGCCCCAGGTGATGAACATCGGGGTTCTGGCATCGCCGCGTCCGATCAGAAACCCCAGAAAAACCGTGGACAGCAAGCCGAACGGTAACTCGAGCAGGCGAATGTGAATGTACTGGGTGGCTTGCATTTGCACCGCCGCTTTCGCGCCGCTCCAATCCAGTAAAACCGGCACGAGCGGGCGGAACAGAAGCGCCAGCGGAGCCAGCACCAGTGACATTACCAGAAAGCAGACCAGCCAGCGCCGTTGCCGCGCCTCGTCCTGCGCCCCGAAGGCCTGCGCAGTGAACGGAATCGTCGCGTTGACGATACCTCTGGGAAGCAAGAACAGCGTCCAGAACATGACCGTGCCCAAACCCACGGCCGCCACCGCCGAGGTCGAAATCTGCCCCATAAACAGCGTGTCGGTCGTACCGATTAGCACGCCGCTCAGGTTGCTCAGCAGCATTGGGGCGGCCATGCGAATCAACTCCGTCGTCAACCCAGAATTGTTACGCGGCTCGAGCGGCAAGGGCTGGGCGGAGGCGGACTGCATACAGGGTTCACTCTACCGGCTTAGGGGTCAGCCTCGAGTCAGTCAAATGCGCTATTGGCGGGTCAGCCCAATGGTCCATGCTGAAAATGACGAGCGCCGTTTGGTGCGTGCCTCGGGCGTGGTTTCCAAACCCATCCCAGAGTCAGACCGGAACCCGATTGACCCGCTCCAGCATCATCTCCGCCAAGCGCTGTGCCGCACCGGGCGCGGGCATCGTCTCCGCCAACCTCGAGACGATCCGGGCGCGTTCAATGGGCTGCTCTAACAGGCGCAGAGCTTCGGTAGCAATTTGCGCTGGCCTGAGGTCGCCCCGCAATTCCACTTGAATCGCTTCGTCGGCGATGATGTTCGGCAAGGACACGTATTTGAAGCGCTTTAAGAAGGTTTCCACCAACCTGCGTTTCAACGGCTTCCCGACGAGCGGAATCACCTCGAGATACCGCAGTGGATTTTCGATTGGGATCAGTTCCATTTTTTGCAGCGGTAGACAGACGATGCTAGGCACGCCAGCAATCCCCAATTCCAGCGTGTTCGTGCCAGGAATCGTCAACGCCAGATCTGCCTGTTTCATCAGGCGGTAACGTTCCGCCTCGTCGTGCAGATGAATCTGCGTGCCGTTCGGAGTAATCAGCGCGTCTCCCTCGAGTCGTAGCCTCACACCGCCCATGTCCAACACCTTCGCGCCGGAGATGGCAATCCCGAAATCCTCGTCGGTCACGAGCTTAGAGCGCGGGTAATGAAAGCGCACCTCGGGTAATCTGGCGGCGATCAACTCGGCGACACCCGCGAAGAACGGCAACAGGTGCGTCACCTGAAAGCCTCTCGAGCCGGGGATCAGCAGCACATCTAAACCCGAGTGTTTCTCCGGCTGACCCTCGAGTTGCAGTGCGTCGGCGGTCAGATTGCCGATGTTCCCCGCCGTGCCGCCCGCCCGCAGCGCCCTTTGTAGGGTGCGGGCGTCGTGGACCAGTAGCCGTTCCAGGGACTTGTGCCAGTACGCCTCGAAGCTGTAGCGCCACGCGGGATACCCCAGCCGTCCGCCGATCCGCCCTGGAAACGAGACATCGCCGCCCAGTCCAATCACCAGGCCACTCGAGGTTTTCAGGTAGCCCTTCGGTTTCCGCCCGCCCGCGATGAACTCCAAATTTTCAGCGACGCTCACCACCGCGTCCACCGGGAGCGTCTCGGCGATGCCGCGCTCGTACCCGCTGGCGAACGGGCACGGCAGCAAGCCCAGCACCAGCCGAAAGTCGGTGTCTAGAGCGCGCAGCTCGCGCACGAGCGGGCGCACCCAGGTGTACAACTCGCCGGGACCGTTCACCAGCAAAATCAGCTCAGGAACCTCAGTCATCGGGTCACTTCCGGGCAAAATCCGAGATGCCTCTGGGACTCGGGACGCGCATGAACTCCAAAAGACGCTGCACGTGTAAGCTCTCCGCCGCCAACGCCTCGAGCGCCACCTCTCCCCTGCCCGCCCGCAGGAGTTTGAAGGCGCGGGACAGCGCCTCGCGCTCTTGAGTTGGAATTCCGCGCCGCTCCAAGCCAACCTTGTTGATGTGGAAATGCGCCGCCGGGTGCCCGTCCGCCAAGCTGTACGGCAGGATGTCCTGCGCCACCTTACTGTTCATGCCGACCATGCTGTACGCCCCGATGCGGCAAAACTGGTGAATCCCGACGGTCGCGCCAAAGGTCACGTAATCCTCCACGACGACGTGCCCCGCCATCTGCATCGCGTTCGGAATGATGCAATGGTTCCCGACCTGGCAATCGTGGGTGATGTGGACATAGGCCATCAAAAAATTGTCGTTCCCGACTCGAGTCGCCCCGGCGGCAGCCGTGCCCCGGTGAACGGTCGTGAACTCGCGGATGTCGTTGCGGTCCCCGACGATGAGCTGACTGACTTCCCCTTTGAATTTCAGGTCCATCGGTTCGCCACCCAGGATCGCGTAACTCCCAATTCGGTTGTCGCGCCCCAGCGTCGTGTGACGCTTCACCTGTGCGCCAACATCCAGCGTCGTACCCGACCCGATTCGCACGCCGTCCTCGATCACGCAAAACGCGGCGACCCGCACACCAGGCTCGAGGATCGCCTCAGGGTGAACGATCGCGGTCGGGTGGATCTCGGTTTTCAAGTCGGTGTTGAGCATAGTTCAGGCGACCGCGAATAGGATGTCGGCTTTGGAAACGAGGTTGCCGTCCACCGCGACCTCGCAATTCGTCTTTCCGAGACTCTTGCGGAAGTACTCCAATTTCACCGTGATGATGAGCTGATCCCCCGGAATCACGGGTTTCTTGAAACGAGCGTTTTCCACGCCGGTCAGGAACGCCAGCTTGCCCGGTTCCATCTGGTCCGCCAGCAGGAACACGCCGCTCTGCGCCATCGTCTCCAGTTGCAACACGCCCGGCATGATCGGACGCCCCGGAAAGTGACCGCTGCACCATGGTTCGTTGACGGTCACGTTCTTCAGGCACCTGACCCACTGCACGCCATCTTCCTCGCCACGCTCCAATACCCGGTCAATCATTAGGAACGGATAGCGGTGCGGTAAGCGCTCGAGGACGGTTTGGATGTCGTGAAGCATCTCGGCAGTCTACCGCTGAGAGTGAAGTTCTGTCACGAAAACCCTGGACTTTGAGTCCAAAATCGTTTCCGTAGGGGCGCAGTCGGCTGCCTTTGAGAGGCTGGTAAGCCCGGCGGGTTCGAGCGGTGCCTCAGGTGAGCGGTCATCGGCACGAATCTGACAAAACGATTATGGATTCCTCGAGTCAACGTTTATAGTTGGGCGTTTGCGCGTTTCCGCGCCCGAGGTGCTATGACAGCAGTTTTAGAAAACAACAAACCAGAAGCCAAAAAGGTCGGTTTCGTCAGTCTCGGCTGCCCGAAAGCCCTGGTGGATTCCGAGCGTATCCTGACGCAGATTCGCGCTGAGGGCTACGAGGTGGCCGCGAATTACCAGGACGCCGAGGTCGTGATCGTCAACACCTGCGGCTTCATCACGCCCGCCATCGAAGAGAGCCTGGGAGCCATCGGTGAAGCCTTAGAACAGTCCGGTAAGGTGATCGTCACGGGTTGCCTGGGGGAGCGTCCCGAGACGATCATGGCGCGTCACCCGAGCGTCCTGTCGGTGACCGGGCCCGGCGATGTCGGCGGCGTTATGGGCGCGTTGCACGACGTGATCCCACCCGACGAGAACCCGTTCACGCAGCTCCTGCCGACCGGCGTCAAGCTGACACCGCGCCATTACAGCTACCTGAAAATCGCCGAGGGCTGCAATCACACATGCTCCTTTTGCATCATCCCCAAACTGCGCGGCTTGCAAGTCTCGAGGGACGCGGGCGAAATCTTGTACGAGGCTTACAGGCTGGTCGCTTCGGGTACGAAGGAGTTGCTGGTGATCGCGCAGGACTCCTCCGCCTACGGCGTGGACATTCGCCATCGTGAATCGGAATTCCAGGGCGAACAGATTGTGGCGCATCTGACCGACCTGACAACCAAGCTGGGCAACCTCGGCGCGTGGGTGCGGCTGCATTACGTCTACCCCTACCCGCACGTGGACAAAATCGTGCAACTCATGGCGGACGGCAAGATCCTGCCGTACCTGGACGTGCCCTTGCAGCACGCCAGCCCGAGGGTGCTAAAGCTGATGCGTCGCCCCGGAGCCGGGAAGCAACTCGAGACGATCCAGCGCTGGCGCGCGATCTGCCCGGAGATCGTGCTGCGAAGCACCTTCATCGTCGGGTTTCCCGGCGAGACCGAAGAGGATTTTCAAATGCTGCTGGATTTCCTGTCCGAAGCCCGCCTGGATCGTGTCGGCGCGTTCACCTACTCCGTGGTGGACGGCGCGGACGCGAACAGCTTAGAGGGGCAGGTCTCAGAGGAGGTCAAAGCCGAACGGCTCGAGCGGCTGATGGCGTTGCAACAGCAGATTAGTTTGGAGAAGCAGGAGGCAAAGGTCGGGCGGGTCATGGACGTGATCGTGGACGAGTACAACGACGACCTTGACGACCTGCCGGGGACGAAGCTGATCGGGCGCACCAAGGGCGACGCTCCGGGAATTGATGGCAGCGTCTACGTTGCGGCGGGCGAGTTGTCGGGTCAAATCAAGATCGGTGACATTATCAGCGTGCTGATTGAAGATGCCGACGAGTACGACCTATACGGCGAGGCGCAGGCGATCAAGCCGTGGAACCCGAACGTGATTCAGATGCCGACGCTCGGGATGTAATGCAAACGCCCGCGCAACAGGTTGCGCTCGAGTTCACCGAGGCGTTGCTACGACGAGACTACACCAGCGCTCACAACATGCTGACTCAAGAACACGCGGTAAGCACGTCGCTCGAGACCTTACAGGCGAATTTTGAAATGGTTGTACCCGCCGATTGGCCGCTCGTCGGGCCGCTCGAGGTGGTGGAAACGCTGACCGCGTGGCCCGAAAAGCAGCCTGAAGACACCGCCTGGGTGTACGTGGCCATCGGCGGCGAGCTGTACGGCGAGGCGGTCGCGGTGGTCGTCACCTTAGAGGATGACGCGCTGAAAATCAGAGACGCCGAATTCGGCAGACCGTAAAGCAAAGAGGCTCGAGGGAATCCCTCGAGCCATCGTCAGGGTTTGCCACGGCAAACCTTGGTACGCCACTTCAACGCAACGGATACCCGTCCGCCTCGAGCACCGCCGCCGCGACCGCTCGCCGCAGGGCGATAATGTTGACCGTATCGAACTTCGTGAAGCGACGCACGGCCGCCAGCGTCATCCGCAGCTCGTCGCCGTCCAAGAAGCTGCTGAGCGCCTCGCGGCCACTGTTGAAGCTCTTCTCCGCCGCCTGCGCCACCAGAATTTGCGTCATCGCCGTCTCGAGGGTCGCGGGTTTGCCGGAATCCAAAATTTTCTGCGTGCGAAGCAGGACGCTCTCCGCGACGAAGGCTTGGATCACCATGTCTGCGGCCCGCATCATGACCTCTTGCTGATCGGATAACTTTTGCGCGAACTTCAACGCGGCGCTGCCCGCCACGGCAATCGCGGCTTTCTTCAGGTTCGCCACGACTTTAGTTTCCGCCGCGAGCGGCGCGTCGGATTCGTCAGCATCGAAACTCGGCTCGAGGATTTCGGCTTGCAGCTTCTGCGCGGCTTGCAGCAGCGGCAGTTCGCCTTTCATCGCCATTTTCAGCAATTCGCCGGGGATAATCATGCGGTTGATTTCGTTCGTGCCCTCGAAGATGCGGTTGATGCGGGCGTCGCGGTACGCCCTGGCGACCGGGTACTCTTCGGAAAAACCGTACCCACCGAAGACCTGCACGCCCTCGTCGGCGGCGTAGGCTAGAACTTCCGTGCCATACACCTTGACGATGCTGGCTTCGACGCGGTGGGTTTCGATGGCTTTCAGCTTGTCGGAGCCAGCCGCAATCGCGGCATCTATGGACCCAGTGACGCGGTAGGTCGTGGATTCCGCGCCGTAAATTGCGGTGGCGATCTGACCCAATTTTTCCTGAATCGCGCCGTAACTGCTGATCGGTTTCCCGAACGACAGGCGATCCTTGGCGTACTTGGCGCTGTGCTCCAAGATCGCCTTGCTCCCGCCCACGCCGCCCGACCCGAGTTTGTACCGCCCGATGTTGAGGATGTTGAAGGCGATCTTCGCGCCCCAACCGACCTGCCCGAGCAGGTTCTCGGCGGGAACCTTAACATCCTCCAAGATAAGTTGCGTCGTGCTGGACATGCGAATGCCCATCTTGTGCTCTTCCTTGCCGGTGCTGACCCCAGGGAAGGCGCGTTCCACTAGGAAGGCGCTGAACTTGTTGCCGTCCGCCGTTGGAACCTGGGCAAAGACGGTGTAGAGATCCGCGATGCCACCGTTACTGATCCACATCTTCGTGCCAGACAGCGTGTAATACGAGCCGTCCTCGCTGGGCACGGCTTTGGCTTTGGCGGCCTGCGCGTCCGAACCCGATCCGGGTTCGCTCAGGCAGTACGCGCCCAGGAGCGTCCCAGCACCCATCTTCTCCAAATACTTGTCCTTGGCGGCATCCCCGCCAAAGTAGACCAGCGGCAACATGCCGATGCTGGCGTGCGCGCCGAAGGCGACCGCGAAGCCGCCGCCTTTGCTGAGCGCCTCACCGACATACGTGGCCAGCGTCTTGGACTGATCCAACCCGCCGAACGCCTCGGGAACCTCGAGCAGGAAAAAGCCTTGCTCACCGCACTCGTGCAGCAGTTGCTTCAACAGGTCGTTGTCGTGTTCCTCGAGCCGTTCGATGTTGCTTAAAACCTTGGCTTTGACGAACTCGTCCACCGCGCCGTAGATCTCGCGCATCTCCGGGGTGAAATCCTCCGGGGTGTAAACCTCACCGGGTCGGCTGGCTTCGACCAAAAAGGAACCGCCGGGTTTGAGTTTGACGACAGGTTCGGGGCGCTCTGCGATCATCTGGAACCTCCTCGAGACACGCTCCGCAATTGATTCCAGGGCGCGTCTGAAATTTTTCTTGTACTTAGTCTAACAATTTTTAATGAAAAAAGACAGTGACATGAAAACCGTCACTGTCTGAAGGAGACCCGAAGGTCAGGGCTTGACGGTGATCGTGCCGGTCATGCCGAAACCACCGTGGACATCACACTTGTAGCTAAACGTCCCAGCCGCCGTGAACCCGATTGTTTGGTCTTTCACAGTGCTCGTGACCGTCTTTCCAGCTCCCGAACCCGTCAGCGGATGCGACCCGAAAGCCTGAATCGTCACCGATTGACCCACGGAGAGCGAACAGCTCGAGGGGCTGTAATTGTTGCCCGGTCCAATCGTGATCGTGGCTGGACAGGCATCGTTCGTGTCGGGTGGTGGCGGGGACGGGGGCGGGGTGACGCCGCCGCTCGTCGTCCCGGAATTGCAGGCACTAAGGGCGAGAACCGTCAGACACAAACCTAGTAAGCTTCGCATACCTGAGACGCTAAACCAGATCGCCCGCCAGTTGCGTGAAAAAGCTGTCACGCACCCCTTGACGATTTCGCCCGCAGTCGGTAAGCTTCACAAGCCAAGTCAGCCGAGGTGGCGGAACTGGTAGACGCACTAGCTTCAGGAGCTAGCGCCTGCAAGGGTGTGTGGGTTCAAATCCCATCCTCGGCACCAAGGATAAAAGCGCTCGTAAAATAGCGCTTTTATTTTTTTAGGCTCCCATCAACTCGAGGGGCAGACCGACGGCTGAGTGGGACAGCCCCGCTCGAGGTCAGGCTAGGCTCGAGGGCACGATAAAATGCGTACTCGAGCCGCTAGCAAATTTGAAGCCCGCATCGCCGCTTTCGTCGAGGAATATCAGCCCTCACAATTCCCCCGCGAATGCCTTGGCAAGCACCGACGGCAGCAACGCATCAAGCTCGAGGCGAGTAGAAGTTTGCAGCCGCTCGAGTTGGCTAATTTTTGCCTCGTGCGACTTCCAGTGTTTCAACCGAGCGTCCTGCAAATCTCAAATCCAAATCTGGAATCAGTAACTCGCGAACTTTGCCTTTGGAAATGTATTTTCATAGTAGGTGAAGTACCTGATGCGGCTTCGAGCGATTTGACCGTCGCAGATCAGCTGATTTGAAGAAGTATGTTCAGAAACTCAGAAGAAATTGATTGGCTTATCAGGGCGGAAAACGAACCTAATGGTTTTGTGACTGCAGCATCAAACGCGATCCTTGTGGCATGGACAACGGCACACGCCCCAACGAGTTGGACGGTGTTAGCACGACTGCATTAAAAACGTCTCCACGCAGTAACTTCGTACTCGGGGCGCGGAGTGAGAGTCATCGGGCAACGCTTTGTTTTGATTCTCGTAAAATCGCCAAACGATACGATTGCGTTGACGTGAGAACGCCCCACGTCAGCGGCGAGGGTTAGCGCTGGGAAGCCTATTCACAGATTTAGGACTCCAGCCATTCGCAGTCGCTGCACGCTTTTTCTAGTCCAGTACAAGATTGTCAAATTCAGTTGAGAGGTAATTGCCTAAGTCTTTGCAAAAAAACGTCTTCACCCTTTGAGTGTCCGATTTTCGTAACCCTCGAGCTTCTTCAATGCGGGCTGCCAGCGCTTCAACTCGAGCCACGATGCGCCGCTGCTCCTCGAGTGGTGGCAGAAGAATATGCGTTCCCAAGAAGCGCGATTCAACCAAACGAACGCGATTTGTCGTGCCTTCACTCGCCGCTTTGCACCAATCTATAAACGCAGCCGTCCGACTCATCCAACCCAAAAAGGCTGGCTCGAGCCGTGCCATATTCACATTGAAGGCTGGAAAATCGTTCGTGACCACCGCGCCATCCAAGAAATCTGGCACGAGACCAAGTGCACCGTTACGGGCATCAATCCTCGAGAGAATGAACTGCTTGGGACGCACCACAAATCGTCGTTCAGCCGCGATCTCAGCGCCAAGAACGTTTCGGCGCAACGTCACGCCTTTGCCCCATATTCTGATCGTCACTTCCTTGTACGTTTCGGACGGCTCGAGCGTCACGCTTTCAGCCGTGCGCTTCAAAACATCGCCCAACGCGACCGATTCCCAACCGCTCGTCACAGCAACTCCAACAGCGTCCCAGGCATCACGCCGCGCCGACAGAACGCAACTTCACAGCCTCGAGTTTCGGCGCACCGTCAAAGTACACGTCCACCGCCTCGAGCACATTGGCTTTCAACTCGTCCCACGTCTCGGCTTGCGTAAAAATCGCCTTGCCCAGCGCTCTGGCGTTGAACCCGCCCTCCTCGGCATCGCGCACTTCAAAAATCAATTCGGACATGGCTGCATTCTATGACTTGTCATACGTCGTAAGTTCAAATGGCAACCTAGACCAGTCTGTAGATTCATTGCGCCCGCTCCTCGAGCTTCAAAAGCAGAAGCCGCCTTGCGGCGGCCTCGCGCTCAACCACCGAAGCGATTTAGGGCAATTCATCGCCGGGCATTGGCGCAACATCTGGAACTTTGCCCAGCACCTGCAAAAACGCAGTCCTCGAGCCTCGAGCAGCGCGTTCCAACAGCAATGTCTCAGTGTCCAGCGCTGCTATTTTTTCGGCGACAGCGGTACTGATAAGACTGTTGATGCTGATGCCTTCTTGTTCAGCCAACACTCGCAAACGTTTATGAATTGAATCTGGGAGTCGGACGTTCAGGGCGGTCATGTCAAACCTCCTATTTGCTGAAGAAATGCTGCTGGTGTGATGGCTTGGACGCCGAGAGACTGAGTATTTTTGAAGTCTTTGATGTTGTGCGTGACGATCATTGGACAATTGGCGGCGACGGCTAGCTCGAGGAGATGATCGTCTTTTGGGTCGCGCAGCCACGGTCGCCACAAGCGGTGAACGGTTTGCAGCGTAGCGACACTGGCGAGATAATCGAGTACGGTGTCTACTTCTTCATTGGTCAGCAAGAGCTTGGTTTCGGGGCGTTTGAGAACGTCTTCGTATTCCAGTAAAAGTGTCGTTCCAAGAACGATTTGAAACTTTTCCTGTTCAATGCTGAGCAAAATCTGGTAGGACGCACCCCGTGAAGAACGCAAACCCGCGTAAATGACATTGGTGTCCAGAACCACTCGCACTATCTAATGGTACTACAGGTGGTGCTAAAAATCAATCCATAATGGCGTTACACCCGCTCGAGTTTCAGCGCGTTCAACTCCGCCCGCAATTCACCCAGAATCTCCAAGATGCGCTGCTCCTTCAGCACAATATCCTCGAGCAGTTGCTCCGGCGGCAGATGCTCCAAATCCTCGGCGGCGTTCGGATTCTTGATGTCCAAGTTGTACCCGTTCGCCGCAATTGCCTTCGCGCTGACCGTCCACGCGCAGTCGCTCGAGGTGCGATTATTCCACCACGCCAGCAGCGGCGCGAAGGTCTCAAATTGAATCGGTTGCGTTTTCGTGTAATTCTTCCTGCCTTCGGGTAGCGGCAATTCGTAGTACCACACGTCAGTGGCTGGTTTGCCGCGCTCGAAAAACAAGAGGTTCGTCGGGATGCTGGTGTACGGCGCGAACACTCCGTTCGGCAGGCGGACAATCGTGTGCAGGTTGAAATCCTCTAATAACTCCTGCTTGATCTTCGCCGCGACACCCTCCGCGAACAGCACGCCGTTCGGTACGACCACCGCCGCCCGGCCGCCCCTCGAGTCTGCGCGTCCCGGAATGGCGCGGCGCAGTTTTCGCATGATGACCTGCAAGAACAGCAGCGCGGTTTCAGAGGTGCGCTTGTCCGGCGGGTAATTCTTCAGGATGCTGGCGTGTTCCTCACCCCCAAACGGTGGATTGGCGAGGATCACGTCCACGCGGTCTTTATCGGTGATCTGCGATAAATCTACCTCGAGCGAATTGCCAAAGTTGATCTGCGCGACCTCGAGACCGTGCAGAATCAAATTCATCTGCGCCAGCAGGTACGGCAGTGGCTTGGCCTCACCGCCCAGAATGCTCGTTCCCAGCGTCTCGAGGTCAGCGGTGTTCTGCGCTTGGGGTTTCAAGTGTTCCAACGCCTCGACCAGAAAGCCGCCCGTGCCGCACGCGGGGTCAAGCACCGTCTCACCGAGTTTCGGCGCTAAAGCCTCGACCATGAACTTGACCACGGCTCGAGGCGTGTAGAACTCGCCCGCGTCGCCCGCCGAATCGCGCATCTCCTTCAGCAGCCCCTCGTAAAGCTGGCTGAGCGTATGCACCTCGCCGCTCGAGGTGAAATCCAGACTGTCCAGTTTCTCCACGACCTCGCGCAGCAGATACCCGTTCGTCATGCGGTTGACGGTTCCCTTAAAAATCGTGGCGATCACGCTGCGCCGATCCGTGACGCCGCTGCCCTGCAAACTTCTCAGGTACGCGAACAAGCCCAGCCCGCGCACGCCATCCGGTCGCAGCGCCTCGTCGTTGTTGATGAACGCGATCAGGTCATCGCCAGTTGGCGGGATGAGCTTTTGCTCGAACAGGGATTCCAGCGTCGGGCTGGCCCAGTTGCGCCAACGGTACGGCGCTTCGATCAACGCCCGATACGACTTGCCCGCGATTTCCGCTTCCGCCTCGTGCGACCGCTCGAGATCGTCCAAGAATTTCAGGAACATCATCCACGTCAGCATCGGCAGGCGGTCGGCGTCGCCGTTCAAGCCCTTGTCTTTACGCATGATGTCGCGCACGGATTTGACGACGCTCGAGAGGCGCTGCGGGGTGGTGTCGGGGGATTTCGCTCGAGGGGGCATTGCAGCGATTCTAACAAGCTTGAAATGGTATTCTCAGATTCTAGGAGGATTTTATGCCGATTGAGCTATCGGAGGTTGACTTTGGAAACGAGGCTGGAGATGACGCCATACTCTCTGAACTGGCCGAATATTTCGTAGAGCAGCGTGAATTTAAACCCTTTTTAGACAAGGATCGTCGTTTACTTGTAGCAACTGCGAAAAAGGGAGTTGGAAAATCAGCGTTAATTCAATGGACATATTATAATCTTAAACTAAATAACAATGTGTTGGTAGTAAAATGTAGAGGTGCGGATTTAACTCGGGATAAATTTAAAATTACAAGCAATCCTCAAAAGCCTAATGATTTTATAAGCGATTGGGTTACTAGAATTTGCAGTTTAATTAATCGCACTATTGCATCCGAAATCAAATTTGCTTTTGATGACACCTCCATATCCTTAGTTGAAGCCGCAGAAATAGATGGCTACAAACAAAAAAATCTATTAGGTTGTTTAATAGATAGATTTACAAAGTCGCTAGAAAAATTAGGTGTCGGCAGCCAAAAAATAGGAATACAGAACGAATTGGAAGCTCTAAAACGTTTTAAAAAAGAACATATAGTATTTTTAGTAGATGATTTGGATGCTACTTTTCAAAACACTAAAGAAGAAAGAGTGGAATTATCTACTTTTTTTTCAGCGTGTAGATATATATTTCAGGATATAGAGGGAATCTCATTTAGAGTAACAATGAGATCGGATGTTTGGTCTGTGTTAAGGCGATTTGATGAGTCTCTTGATAAGGTAGAACAATATGTTTCAGAAATAAAGTGGTCGGAGAGCGATTGGAGAAAGATACTTTTCAAACGCCTTGAGCAACAGTACAAGCAACATCAGATACCCGTACCATTGTTTGACTCCAAAAGGAGTCTAGAAGAAAAGCAAGAAGCTTTAATAAACCATACTTTTTCTCCCAGAGTATTTTGGGACAATAGAGACGTTATGATATATAAAATAATATACACGCTCTCTTATCAAAGACCTCGTTGGGGAATTCAATTATGTAAGCTAGCGCAAAAAAACGCTATTGCCAAACATAGAAAAGTAATTGAAAAGGTAGATGTTGATGAAATTTGGGGAGAGTTTGGCAGAAAGAGAATTGCAGATTTAGTTGCAGAGCATAAACATCAATGCTCTCAAATTGAAGAGCTTGTGTCAGGGTTCAGAGGTTCAGATCGTAGGCTAGAAAAAAGCGAATTACTAATGAGGATTCAAAATCAGATAGTAAATCACATAAACGTCATTATTGAAGGTGAAAGTGGTCGAAATCAAAGTCAAGTCGCACACTTTCTCTATCGAATTGGCTTTATTTTAGCCCGAAGTGAAAATGAAGATGGAAGCTATATCCATTACTCGTTTGAAGAAATGCCAGATTTTCTAACTTCAAGGTCTAATGATGATTTCGGAGTGTCTTGGGAAATTCATCCGTGTTATCGAGAAGCTTTGGACATAAAGAAAGTAAATAGGTCAGAAAAGAATCGGCAATTAAACTATAGGGCATCTCGATCACGCTCCAATTAGATTTTTAAAAAGTTTACGAGTAAATCGCGCCCTGCAACGTCTCGAGCGCCTGCCGCAATTGCATCGTCCCCCCGAAATGCCGCGCCACCTCGAGCGCGTTCAAATGCTCGGCGGGCTTGACTCAACGGGCATCAAATGAAGATTGCCGTTCCCTCGCTCGCCGCCGGAACGCTACGAAATCAGCTTCTTTTGAATAAGCGTGAGCAATTCTTTATCGCGGTGCGCTTTCAAATTTGGGTCTTCAGCTTTTATGTATTCGATGGCGTTCAACCCGTCACCGTGTCGGCGGTTTTGCGGCGGCTCGAGCGTTTCGATGAGCAGCTTCGCATGATGTCGCGCACGGATTTGACGACGCTCGAGAGGTGCTGCGGGGTCGTGTCGGGAGATTTTGGCTCGAGAGGGCATTGAAACAATTTTATACGTTGAACATTCCAAAATTACTTAATCTACTTGTTAAACCAATCTATTATTTCACCTTTATAAACATACTCCTCAGCTACTAAATTAACATCAAATACACTTACAGATTCTGGATGAGCGCCAATTCTCTTAAGATATTCACCGAGACTTACTTCTTCTCCACCATAGTTTATATTTATGCCTAGTAATGGTGCTAGCAAGGCGAAAAAAGAAGAGTAATTTCCTTGTGAATCAGATGTATTAAGACTAGACATAGCCATACCAATCACAGAAAGTGAATCGTCAAAAACTGGCGATCCACTCATTCCGCCTTCAAGTTCCATCAGAGTTTCAAAAATTGGAAATGGACGCCAACCTGAGTGTCTATGAGGAGTGCAAGATACAACATAGCCTTCCGATAAACGGGGATTTATACCGATCTCAAACGTTCCACCATCACGTCTCACATGATCTACTATACTCTTTGGATAACCCATAGAGTAAACTTTTTTACCAACGTATGGCGGTTGAAAGTTTAGTCGAAGATAAGAATTGTTATCTCCATCTATCTCTAATAAAGCTAAATCTGAATTTCCTACCCTAGTAACAGATTTGACTAGTAAAAAATTATTAGCAGCTTCTAATCTATCATACTCTATGTATCTTTCTGGGTTTTCAATTCTAAGTAATTTCATCTCGAAATCTGCATGGCTACTACCCGATAAGTTAAAGAATTTCAAGTATTCATGAAAAACGTGATGCGCTGTAACTGCAAAGTGTGGTGAAATTAAAAATGCTGTTCCAAAAACCCCAGCTTTTTTGTTTTTAGCACCAAACACTGGCAGGATATACTTGCTGTAATCTCCTAAGAATTCAAGTTGTAAATACTTAGTTTTCACAGGTAAATCACGCCCTGCAATGTCTCGAGCGCCTGCCGTAACTGCGTCGTCCCCCCAAAATGCCGTGCCACCTCGAGCGTGTTGAGATGTTTCGTGCTGGGCAGTAACTTGAAGACCCGCGTGTCCGTGATCTCGTCCACACCATCGGTCACGTAGCGTTCCAGCAACTCCTCGAGAATCGCCAGCGCGGTCTTGCCATGCGCGGTGAAGAGGTTCTGCACGTTCTTGCGGGCCGCATCAGCGCGTTGCTTGCGGGTCAGCAATGGCGCGTTGAACGCGACATGGCACAGCAGGTCGAACGGGTCGCTGTCCTCGCCGCCCGTCACCGCCAGCAGATGCTCTAAAGGCACGCCGCTGTCCTCGAGCGCCCGCAGAATCGCTGATCGTTCCTGCGCGTTGACCCAGCGCAGTCGCAGGTCTTCGGGGCTGCGAAACAAACTGCTGACCTGCTCGCCCGCGTACTTCGTGAATTCCACGGTGCGTAGCAACTTGCCGCTGGCGTCCAGTTCCTGCACCATCTCGTGCGCGATGGTCACGGTCACGCCGTTTCGGATCACATATTTGCGCGGCATGCCGTCGTGCGTTCCGCCCGTGAAGCGCACTTCGTTGTCGTCGTCCTCCTCGAGATCATCGGCGGGCGTCGTGATCTCGCTGTCGGGAATCGTGTCGCCCGTCTCGCCAATACCCAGTTCGGTCACACCAGCGGGCAGTCCGTCGAAGGTTGGATCAGCGAATTTCTGCGTGGCGCTGCCGGTGTAATCCAGAATCGTGAAGAACAACTTGCCGTACTCCTCGAAGACCCTCGTACCGCGCCCGATGATCTGCTTGAACTCCGACATCGTGCCGACCACCCGGAACAGCACGACGTTCTTGACCATCGGCGCGTCAACGCCCGTGGACAGCAGTCTCGAGGTTGTCAGGATCACCGGCGCGGGCTGGTCGTTGTCCTGAAAGTCGTACAAGTGACCCTTACCGATCTCGCCGTCATCGGCGGTCACGCGGCAGACGTAATTCGGATGCTCGAGCATCAAGTCCGGCACGAGTCTGGCGATGGCGTCGCGCATCTGCTGCGCGTGCGATTGATCCACGCAGAAGATGATTGTCTTGTCGTAAACGTTGGTTTTCTTCAGGTATTCAATCAGATGCTTGGCAACGGCTTCGGTGCGCGGCAATAAGGACACGGCGGTCTCGAAATCTTTCGTGCGGTACTCGTCGTCGGGGATCAAGCGCCCGTAAGCGTCCTTCATGCCGGGGTGCGGTCGAAAGCCCGTCGCGTCGGCGTCGCTGACCACGCGGCGCACTTGGTACGGCGCTAAGAAGCCATCCTGAATGCCCTGCGCCAAGGTGTACGTGTAAACGGGATTGCCGTAGTAGACATACGTGTCGCGGCTGTCGTCGCGCAGTGGCGTGGCGGTCATGCCGAGTTTCACGGCGCTCGAGAAGTAATCCAGAATCCCCTGCCACGAACCGCCAGCGGTCGCGCTGCCCCGGTGCGCTTCATCCACGATGATGAGGTCAAAGAAGTCTGACGGGTATTCCTTGAACAGTCCCGCTCGAGATTCGTCCTCGGCGATAGACTGGTACGTGGCGAAGTACATCTCGCGGCTAGTATTGACGACGTTGCCCTCGATGCGGTGACGGGCATCCCCGAACGGTGCGAAGTCCTTGCGGTACGGGTCGCGGATCAGCACGTCGCGGTCAGCCAAGAACAGAATGCGCGGGCGGCGGGCTTCGCCGGAGACGTTCCAGCGGCTCTGCCACAAGCGCCACGCGATCTGAAAGGCAATCGCCGTTTTGCCCGTACCCGTCGCTAAGGTCAGCAACACTCGAGGTTTACCGGTCAGAATCGCTTCGCTGGCGCGGTTGATGGCGATGCTCTGGTAATAGCGCGGCACGCGGTCTTGCAGGTTGTACGGCGTCAGCAGCTTGTCCTCCACGGCGGGCGTCAAGCCTTTGTGAGTGCGAACGCGGTTCCATAGCTCGAGCGGGCTGGGGAACGCCTCGAGTCCGCGCTCTTGGCCGGTCAGGAAGTCGTGTTCGACGATTCCCAAACCGTTCGTGGCGTAGACGAATGGCACGTCGAGCGCTTGCCCGTACTGGATTGCTTGCTGCAAACCTTCTGACGGCGAGAGGTATTCAGCCTTTGCCTCGACCACCGCCAATCGCAGATCGCGGTTGTAGAACAGCAAATAATCTACGCGGCGCGGCGTCCCGCGCTTAGCTTTGCCATTCGATACGCGGATACGTCCGACGGTATACGTGACCTGCTCGCGGATTTGATCGTCTGCCCAACCCGCGCCGTGCAGGTTAGGCACAACGTATTTGCGGCAGGTGTCAGCCTCAGAAGCCATGCGCTTCTCATTATGCCAGGAAAGGCGACAGCTCGAGGCTGATACGACCAGCCGCGCTCACCGTATGGCGTTTCAATCGGCCAACGTGACGAGCAGCCCGCCTGGAATGCCCTCAGGGGCTAGCATCAGAGCTGTGAACACCATCGAACGCGTGATAAAAAGGCTTTGGGCGGACATTGCGGTCTCTGATCGGGGCAAGATTCGCACACTGAGCAAGAACTTCTGGGGCGACCTCGGCGTTGCAGCACGAGAGAAATCAGCGGTGACACTCGTCCGGGCGGCGCTACGCGAGGCGGGTCTCGAGGTCGCGGACGAACAAAAATTCGGGTCTGAACGGGGCGACGACTGGCTGGTGATTCGTAGTCTCGCGCCGCACACCCCAGCGGTGACAACGCGAGCCATAAAACCTGAAGTAAAGCCACCACAACCACCGAAACCGCCGCGTGCTTTGAGCCTCCCAAGTGTGGGCACGATGCGAATGCTGAGCGTGCGGCAACCGTGGGCGGAGTTGATCGTGCGTGGCATTAAAGATGTCGAGAACCGTTCGATGTGACCCATCACTGAGGGCCGTTGCTGATTCACGCGTCGCAAACGCAGAACGATCCAGAACTGTTCCACGACTTCGATGTATCCTTGGACGTACCGAGAGGCGCAATCGTTGGGGTGGTCAACGTCGTGGATTGCAGCCTCGAGCCGCGCAGTCAGTGGCACGAGGAGGGCCAATACGGTTGGTATCTCGAGGGAGCGCGGCGATTCCTGGCTCCGATCTCGTACAAGGGCGCAGTTGGCATCATGAAGGTCGCGCTCGAGGTCGTCGAAGAAGCCTTTCAAACCGCAGAGGCACTAGTCCATACCACTCGAGAAATGGGTAAAAGTGTGTCGGTAAAGCGCACGCCCAAAATTGCCACAAAAACCGTGTTCAAGCTCACTGAGTGATTTTGTTGAGGCCCCATCTTCTAGACTGACCTGGATGCCAAGCTCAGAAGCGGCAAGTTCGTTCGACTCCCGCAGGCCGCGCCGAATCACGCCATGATAAGCTGGGCCGGTGAGCGCGAAGTTACTCTGTATTCCAGCCTCCCGCATCGCTGCACCGCGCCCAGGCTGATGCCCGCGAATCCAGCCCCAGATCCCGATGCCACGAAGCTCGAGTTGTACAAGCGAGCGCTCGAGTTGGCGAAGAGTACCTTCCAACTGGCTGAGGGGTCAATCAAGACCGTGGAGGACAAAGGCCGGAACAACATCACGGTCGCCCCCGCAATCTTGGGATTCGTGGCGATTGTCCTGCGCCCTGACAGTGTGGCGGCCGGTTTCAAGCTCGTGGCGGGCTGGCAGTTATTGGCATTGGCGTGTTTCAGCTTGACGGTCGTGGCTGTGATCGTGGTCTATCAGCAGTATTTACGGATTACGCAGCCTGCGCAGGCGGACCAAGTTGACCCGGAGTGGATCGTCAGCTTGCCGGAGACGGTGGTCACGGAATTGGACTCTGTGGCGAGCGAATTGGGCGTGTACCAGGTGTATATCAAGCAGAGTCAAACGGCTACCAAACTGAAAAGTTTGGCCTTGAAACGCCAAACCAGCGCGATGCTCTGGGTGGTTGGACTGGTCGGATTGTACTTGCTGTTCGGCGCGTTGCATCTGGGCGTGACAGCCGCCACCGCGCCCGCACGCCCATGAGTTACCCAGATCACATGTGAAATTGCAACAAGTGTGCAACAATCAACCCAAGATGCTGAAAACCTTGCCAAAAATTGATTCCAACCTCGAGACGATCACGATTGACTCCGAGGTCAAGGCCAAGGTGCGAGGGGCGGTTCCGCCGCGCTTCGTGCGTCTATCAGACCCGTGGTTGCACTTTTCGGATGACAAATCCGAGAAAAAACCCGAGCGTCACTGAATTCTTGGTCGTTGCGCCTCTGCTCGAGGTTGCCTCAATAAATATTTAGGACCAACAGGCTGAGCGCCGCACAGAACATTGTTCTGACGCCGCTTGAAACAGTTGCACCTCGAGATCACGTTTGTCGCGCAGGCACGCTGGGGACTCCCGGAGCAGCCTTGGTTTCCAGCGAGCGCAGCATTCACTCCGGCATCCAAAAGACCGGAGTTGGATGACGAGAACACACGTGCTAGGTTTCCTCAACCGCTGTTGAAAACCTCGAGTCGCGGTTCAAAGCTCCAATTCAACCCTCTGATCGAGCGCGATGACCCACCAGGGCTTAAACTCGAGAAACGCATGACCAACACAAGCCATGAGACTGCCACCCCCGATCTGGCAACCCTGGACGCTCGAGACCCGCTGGCTCATCTCCGGGATCGCTTTCACATTCCGCAAAACCTGATTTACTTGGATGGAAATTCCCTGGGCATGATGCCGAAACATGTTCCTGCCAGGGTGCAGGACGCTATGACAACTCAGTGGGGTACGGATCTGATTCGCAGTTGGAATAAGCACGGTTGGATTGACCTGCCCGCTAGGGTCGGCGCGAAGATTGCCGCTCTGATTGGGGCGCAAGCCCACGAGGTGATCGCCTGCGACAGCATCAGCGTCAACCTGTTCAAGCTCCTGGTCGCCGCGACCCGCCTGCGCCCGGAGCGGCGCGTGATCGTCAGCGAGATTGATAATTTCCCGACCGACTTGTACATCGCACAGGGTTTGAATCAACTACTCCAAAATCAGTACGAATTGCGGTTTGTCAAGCGCGATAGCCTAGAGGCGGCGATTCGGGACGATGTGGCCGTGGTGATGCTGACCGAGGTGGATTACCGCACCGGGGAACGCTTGGACATGAAGGGATTGACCGCTCAAGCGCACGCGGTCGGGGCGCTGACGATTTGGGATTTGGCGCACAGCGCGGGTGCGTTCCCGGTGCATCTGAACAGTTGCCACGCCGACTTCGCGGTCGGTTGCGGCTACAAGTATCTGAACGGCGGTCCCGGCGCACCCGCCTTTCTGATGGTCGCCGAGCGTCATTTTGAAATGGCGACTCCGGTGCTGTCCGGCTGGATGGGTCACGCCGCCCCGTTCGCCTTCGACCCGCTGTACGCGCCAGACGCCGGAATCCGGCGGCTCACGACCGGCACGCCGGGGGTGCTGGGTATGACCGCGCTGGACGCGGCACTCGAGGTTTTCGACGGTGTGAATCTGGAGCTTCTCCGCTCCAAATCCCTGGCACTGACCGATCTGTTCATAGGGCTAATGGAACCATTGGAAGCCAAGTACGGGTTCAGCCTCGTCACACCCAAGAACCACGCGACTCGAGGGTCACAGGTCTCATACATGCATCCCGAGGGCTACGCGATCATGCAGGCGCTGATCGCCGCCGAAGTGATCGGTGACTTCCGCGCCCCCAACATTGTCCGGTTCGGCTTCACGCCGTTGTACCTGAGCTTCCAAGATGTCCAACAGGCGGTGGACCGACTCGAGGTGGTGATGCGCGAAAAGCGTTACCTCGAGCCAGTCTTCCAACGACGGGCGAAGGTCACCTGAGTCAGTCAGTTACTTGATTTTTTGCAGCGTGCAAACGCCGAAACCTCTGCCGCTCTGAATCACGTCTTTCAGCTTGGAACGGGCCCCGAGAAACGACACGCCTTGCAGCTTTGTCACGCCGCGCCGGGCATCGCTGAAATCGCACCAGGTGACAACCGGGTCCTTGTTCTTGTCCAGGTAGACCAGCACGCCCTGCTGCTCAGAATCGGGATCGTAGAAGGTCAACGCCTCGAGTTCACCAACCTTGGCGTCAATGTAGACCTCGGTGGCCTCCGGGTCGTACTCGGCGGTTCCGGTGACTTCGACGTTGTGCAGGCGCTTCGTCTTGCCATCGGCGCTGATCGCGTTCAGGGCCCAAACCTCGCCCTTACGCATCGGAGCCTTATCCAAGGCTTTCTGGGCTGGAGAGGCGCTCGGGGCGCAGGCGGCGAACACAAAAGCGAGGGCGGCTAGGCCAGCGAACGGGAGTCTCTTCACAACGTCATTCTTGGGAATCTAGCCGCACAAGTCAAGGCCGCACCCACCAGAACAACTCGCCCATCACGGTGGACTCGAGACGCTCCTCGGGGGCGCGACCGCCTCGGTGAACCAGACCGGCAGGCGTTGCCGCATCCGCGACATCCAGGACGGGAACAGGGCATCCAGCACGTAAGTCGTGGCGTGATCCTCGTCGCTGCGAACCGCGCGCCCGTAGGCCTGGACGATCCTGAGCGCGGTGCGCCACTCGTACCAGGCGGGATCAATCGCGCGGCGCTGATTGACCTGCGGGTCACCCAGGTACGGGTACGGAACCTTGACGATGATCTGCCAGCGCGCCTGATCGTCCGCCAAGTCTACGCCCTCGGTCATGCTGGGCGTCAGCAACACCGTCGGTTCGCGGCTCTCCAAGTGACGGCGCAACGCGTCTTCCCGGGAAGCACTGTCGAAGTGATAGATCAGGCGGCTGGTATCCGGTAGGTTGCCGACCAGGTACCGCAGAATGCGGTACGAGTGGGCGTGAATGATGCCCTTCTGAGCGCCGTGATGATCCATCAGCTTGGCAATGACATTGGTCAATTTGGGTAGTTCCGCCTCCAGGGAATCGCGGTTCAGGCGCGCCACGTTGAGCGGAAAAATCGGGCGGTTACGGGCCGGAAAGCTGCTCGGGACGCGAATGAAGGCCGCGTCCTCGAGCGCGATACCGAGCGCCCGCAGGAAGGTCTGGGCATCCAGAATCGTGGCGCTCAGCATCAGCACGCGGCTCGAGTGACGAAATAGGAAGTCCTCCGCGAACGACGAGACCGTGACCGGGCGAAATTTCCACCAGGCGACGTTGCCGTCAAACGAGCGATCCGGCGAGTCCTCGGTGACCCAGCCCGCGTCATCCGCGTCGCGCAGCAGCACCAGTCGCCGCACCAGCCCCTCGAGTTCATTCTTGTGAACGCTGACATCGGGCGGCACATCGTCCAGAATCTTGATCTGCTCTTCCAGGCGGCTGAGCGCCCGCGTCAGGTCTGGGATCAGCCCGGTCACGAAGCGAATCCGCTCCTCGAGGTCAAACACCTGCGGGAAGTCAATCTCGATTCCGGCGCGCGCCAGCGTGTTGCGGCTGACGTGAACCTCCACGAAGCGCATCAGCGCATCCTCGGTGTTGTGCGCCTCATCTAAAATCAGCAGGTCGCGCTTCTGGAACGCCCCGGCGTGGTTGATTTCCGCCAACAGATACGAATAGTTCAGCGTGGCGATCCCAGCGTGCAACGCGTCTTCCTTGGCGATCAGGTAACTGCATTCCTCGCAGGCGGCGAATTTCTTGCCCGCCATACACGGCGCAGCCCCGGCGTGCGTGTCCATCACCAGGCACGGGTAATTGCTACGCCCCTTGACGACCGCCAAGTCCGGGAAATCCCGTAAATACTGATCCTGCAAGATTTTCTGCGCCGTCAGAATATACGCGTCCTTGGCTTCTCGAGCCAACGTCACGGCAATTCCAGACTTGCCCGCGCCGGTCGGGGCTTCGATCACCACGAAGCGCTTCCCGCGCGCGAACGCCTGCCGCGCCGCCTCGAGCGCCTCGCGTTGACCGGGACGGTACGCGGCGTAGGGAAAATGCTGGGCGACGGACTCTGGGTCAACTGGTGGATCGGACTCGAGGCGTGAAGACTTGCTCGAGCCAGGCATGGTGGGAGTCTAACACGGGTTACGTGAGGGACAGAAAATCAGATTGCCTCGCTGCACTGCTCGAGCAGTCGGTCAAAAGCGGTTTCAATCTGCGCTTGCCGTGCCGCCTTATGACCGGCCACCGGGTCCAGCCCATCCATTGACCGGCTCCAGATGGGGATGAATTTCGTTCGAACCGTTATGAGTTGCTGAACGGTCATTCGTGGTGCTTGGTGAAAATGCGCGCACAGAGCTGCCAACGCATCCACGGCGATCGCAGTTTCATCTGCGTTTTCGTCTGCCTCGGACGCGCTGCGATCCGTCAAGACCAGTAAAATCTGCTCCTCGAGCGGTGCGAAAATTTGAAGAAACAAATAGTCCAGAGCGACATCGCTTTCAAGATTTCCAGCGCCCCAGGTTCCCATGCCGTCATTTTATCAAGGCCGATAAGTCACAAAAATCGCCTGCCCCTGCTCACGCCAGAGGCGCTCTCGTTGCGCCTGCGAGAGTCTGGTCTTCGTCTCTGGCCTTCGGTTCGGACGGCGCGTGTACTGAACCCAGACCGGCGCGGGTCGCCACGTCACCTCGAGCCGATCCGCATTGACGCGCAAGAGGGTATTGACCCAGTAACTGTGCCCGCGTCCGTCATCCTGACCCGGTTGCCAGACCGCGCCACTGATGACCTGCGTATCCACGACGAACGTTTGACCCCGCAAGCGCAGGACATCAGCCGCTGAAAACCCAAAGCTGAAGATGCTGGTGACGCGATACCCAGTATCTGACGACAGCACAAAATTCACCGTATCAATCCAGGCCGCCAGACCGTTGCCCCCGGAGTGTTCCGCGACGATGGCATCCTCCAGCCCGTCAGCGTTGACATCCCCAAGCCAGAGATTGAACCCGCCAGCCGCCGCGCCCCGAACCGGGTACTCGAGTCGCAGTTTCAAGTGACCGTGCCGCTCGAAGCTTAGCTGTTCGCGGCCGATGGACTCGAGGTAGCGACGTTCCACACTCCAGACGCCGCAATGAATTCGTTGCCGCTGCCACGGGCCCTGTGGGTCGGCGCAGACTCGCAAGGGCACTCTGGCCGCTTCTGAGAACGCCTCGTAACCGGGCATGGCGCTCGCCATGCCTGAGAGGAACAGCCAGAGCATCAGACCGAGAGACAAACGCATTCCTAAAGCTTAAACGAAGATCGCTCGAGTCATTCCTCGGGCGGAGGTCAGGGCGTCTCGCTCGAGACTTTCTGGTCTTGTGGACGCGTCATCCCCAGGTCCTCGTGCGCGTCGCACAGGAACAAGCCCGCCAGGTACGCCCTCGAGCCGTGACGGTTCAGGTATTTCCCGAGCACCCCGACCAGTTCGCGCTGCATCGCTTTGGCGTCTTCCAGGTCCAGCCAGATCGGGTTCCAGCCGGTGGCAATCGCGGGCGCGTCGTCGCCCAGGTAATCCCAAACCTCACCGGAACCCTTGACGATTTCCAGATACAGGTCGCCGCTCGGCATGGGGACGGTGCGAACGCCCCAGTTCAGTTCCACGAAGTACTCGTCGCGGTACATTCGTTCCAGGGCGCGTTGAAACGTCTCCTGGTACAGCGCTCGGTTGCTGGCGGCCAGCAAATCCGGGGGGTAGACCCGGAATGGAATGAAGAAGCTCTCGGCCGTGGCGCGGTAGTAGCGAATCGCTTTTCCGGCTCGAGGTTGGCTGCGGGTGACCTTGAGCAGCCCGAGGTTCAGGAATCGTTGGACGCGTTTGTACGTGGCGGTCGGCGTTTCGCCGAGTTGCAGCGCCGCTTCCGAAACGCTGCGTTCCCCTGCCATGAATGGCGCGAGCCAGCGGCGCTCGGCGCGACTGGCCAGCAACTCACAGGCTTGGGGGTTATCTAAAGTAAGCCAATTTCCAGAGTTGGGTTTCACTGGAAATAGCTTAGCGCACAGACTTTCTGCATGAAACGATTGAGCCTGTTATTGGTGGGAACACTCGCCGTTGCAGGACTGGCGAGCGCCCAGACGACCCAAGCCTTCACGACTCGAGACTTCACGGTTCAGCTTGGAGATTTTCAATCGAAAGGCCAGATCACCCTCCCTTTGAGCGGCACGGGTCCGTTCCCAACTGTGTTGCTGATTCACGGTTCCACCCCGATGGACATGAACGCGACCGTGCAAGAGGGCGGCAAGGTTCACTCCGGCATCTTTGAGCAGATCGCGGCGGCGCTCCCCAAATACGGCTTCGCGGTTCTGCGGTACAACAAGCGCTACGTGACCGCACCCGGTGTCGTAAACGCAGAAAAGTTTTACAAGCTGCGACTCCAAGACTTTCAGGCGGACGCCAGGAAAGTACTGGATTTTGCCCGCCAGCAGCCGATGCTGGACAAATCGCGCTTCTTCGTCTACGGCTGGAGCGAGGGTTCACCGATCGCCGCGAGCCTGACTGTGGAAGACTCGAGCTTGCGCGGTTTGATCGTGCAGGGACCCGTCGCGTACAGCTACGCGCAGACCTTCCAGCAGCAATTCCCGAGGGTTGGCTTACCGTACCTGAACCGTTTCGCCACCGATGGCAAGCTGGACCTGAAGGGCGTGCAGGCGGCGCTAGGCGGAGACGGCGGACTGCTGGCGCGGTCGCAGGCGCTGTACCTGTTGGACCCGACCGCCAGTCCGAATACCCCGCGTCTCAACCCGTACATGGATCAGAACAAGGACGGGTTCGTGGACTTGGAGCGCGAAGCCAAACCGGTGTTCGCCTACATCTTGCAGGACAAACCCGAATTTCTCGGCGCGTACTCGAGCGCCGAGGCACTGCCGGGGCTGATCGAACTCGCGCCAAAAATAAAGACGCCCGTGCTGATCTTGCAGGGTCAGAACGACGCCAATGTCAACCCCGAGGGCGCTTCGGCGCTCAAAACGGCACTGGCGAAAAACTCGGATCCCAGCTTGAAGCTCTACCCTGGTTTGGGGCATTCGCTCGGGGTTGCCAAAGACGTGACCGACGACGATTTTCGCCCAATGGCAGCTCAGCCGCTCGAGGATTTGGGCGCGTGGCTGGCGGCGCAGGCAAAGTACTGAGTTCGGTACTGAGTTCGGTACTGAGGTCGGCATGGTCAGGTTCATGTTTCAGGGCAGGACAATGCGTCTGTGACGCAAGCGTGAGCGAGCCGAATCGTGCCGTTATCAATAAGCTCGTCACACCTCGAGATGAAACGAATCAAGTACGGCGAGCAACCGTGAGCCAGAACTGAACCTCTGGCGTGATCGCGCCGTACAGTAAGGCATGAGCTTGCAAACGGCGACGATTGGCGGTGGCTGCTTCTGGTGCTTGGAAGCGGTCTACCTGGAGATGAAGGGGATTGAAAAGGTCGTATCCGGGTACGCGGGCGGTCACACCGTCAATCCGACCTATCAGCAGGTGTGCAGCGAAACCACCGGTCACGCCGAGGTCGCGCAACTGACCTTCGACGACACTGTCACAAGTTTCGAGGACATCCTGAAGGTGTTCTTCGTGATTCACGATCCGACCACACCTAACCGCCAGGGCAACGATGTCGGCGAGTCGTACCGCAGCATCATTCTGTATCACGACGCGGCGCAACTCGAGACCGCCAAGCGCGTGATCGCGGAAGTCCAACCGCTCTGGGACCATGAGATCGTGACAGAACTCAAACCGCTCGAGGTCTTCTACCCGGCCGAGAACTACCATCAGAATTACTACGCCCGGAATCAATTTCAGCCGTACTGCATGGGCGTGGTCGCGCCGAAGGTCAGCAAGTTCAGAAAGACGTTTCTGGAACAAGTTAAGCGTTGAACGCCCCGACCAAACCAGAGCCTGTGAATCCCTCGAGCGCCCGTCGCACTCCTGACCTGCGGAAATCCACGTTTCAACCGAGAGTCCCTCAAAGCCGCATGGTTTAATGCCGTAGCTATGGGCTTCTTAGAAAACCTCATTACAAGCGGACCACTAGGCACGATTTACGGCGTGCTGGTCGCCGTGTGTCTGATTCACCTGTTCGTGCGCCGCAACGATTTTTACTGGGCCTTCATCATCCTGGTCATCCCGTACATCGGTGCCATCGCGTATTTCTTCAGCCAAGTGCTACCCGAACTGCGCGGTGCCAGGGTCATGGAGGCGATTGACACGCTAAAACCGGCGGGGCTGCGGGTGCGCGACCTCGAGAAACAGTTAGAGGAGCTGGACACGGCGCAGAACCGGATTCAACTGGCGCTGGCCTACCGCGACGCCGGGCAGTTAGACAAAGCCGAAACCATGCTGAGCGAAACGCGGCAAGGGATTTACAAGAACGATCCGCACGTAACCTATGACCTAGCAGACGTGAAATTCCGGGCAGGCAAACTTCAAGAAGCCCAGGAGTTGCTGCGCGAACTCCTAGACGGTGCGCCGGAGGAATTGCGCGGCAAGGGACGGCTGCTGTTGGCGCGCAGTCTGGAAGCGACCGCCCAACCCGAGGCGGCCGATCCGCTGTACCAGCAAGCGATCTCGAGTTTCAGCGGCGAGGAGGCTCGGTACTGGTACGCCGCCTTTCTGGTCGCGCAGGGAAAACGCGACGAGGCGGAGACGCAGGTCGAGGCGCTTGAGCGCAACGTGAGACGCGCCAGCGGTGCCTACCGCTACCAGCAACGCGAATGGCTCGAGCGGGCGGGCAGGTTGATAAAGTAAACCCTGGGTGAGTTACGAAATCCGGTAAAACTCGAGGAAGTCCGGCAGGGCCGCTTGAACCGCCAAGACCGGCAACGGAAAGCAGGCGTTCAACCCGTTCAAACTCGTTGCGCCCTCAAAGCGACGCCGGAACTCGAGCCTCATGTCTGGTTTGACCTGATGGTTTCGGTCGAGAAATTGACCCCAGAGCGACATGGAGCGAAATCGGTTCTCGAGGGCGCGTGGACTCGCCGTGTACGAGGCTGGGAATAGCCGTCGGTAGGCGGGAAGATTGTAGAGCCACGACGCGCCTAGAACCTTGCTCAAAGGTTGGCTGCCTTTTAGCTGTCTAAACAGACCTGTCAGTTCCTCGAGACGCTGATCCAACCGATCGAACGCTAGCGGTGACCGACCGTCGGTTTCAAGATTCCGAAAATGCAGGTGAACCTGGGTCTCGTTTAACCTCGAGTACGAGAAACACCCGTAGCTTAAGGTAGTCACTGGCGCGGTCCTCAGCTCAGGTTCCCTCGAGTAAAACCGATACGTCCAATCCAAGGCATCGTGCGTCCTCAAGCCAGCCAAGTATTCACGCCAAGTCGGGTTCAGCGGATTGAAATCGCGTCCCAGTCCAAAACGAACGTAAAAGTTGGTGTAATCCAACAGCGCCCGCTCGAGCGGTACGCCCGATACCTGCCTGACCTTATCCGCGAACTCGAGTTGCAGCCCGAAAAACGCCCGGCAGTACATCACGATTCACCATACTCAATGCGCGAACAGCCCACCGTCCACCGCGACCGTCTGCCCGTTAATGTACCCCGCCGCGTCCGAGGCCAGAAACGCCACGAGGGCGGCGACATCTTCGGGCTTCCCGAACCGCCCGGCCGGAATCCCCTCGAGGTACTTGGTGCGAACGTTCTCCGGGAGCTTGTCGGTCATGTCGGATTCGATAAAGCCAGGCGCGACCGCGTTGCAGGTGATGCCCTTCCCAGCGTATTCCTTGGCAATCGCCTTGGTCAGCCCGATCAACCCGGCTTTGGCGGCGATGTAATTCGCCTGACCAGGGTTTCCCATCAAGCCCACGACCGAGGAAATGTTGATGATCCGCCCCCACTTTCCGGACAGCATCGTTTTCAGGGCGGCTCGAGCCAGGGCGAACGGAGCCGCCAGGTTTGTGTCCAGCACCGCGTCCCAGTCCTCGTCGCGCATTCGCAGCACCAGGCCGTCCTTGGTGATGCCCGCGTTGTTGACCAGCACCTCGAGACCGCCCAACGCTTCGATGGCGGCGCTCGCCACGCTTTTGGCTCCCTCGAGCGAACCCAGGTCGCCCTGCACCAGCACGGCCTTCCCGCCGCCTGCGGTAACCTCAGCGGCGACCGTTTCAGCCTCATCCTTTGAGCGTCCGTAATGCACGGCGACCGTGTGGCCGTGCCGTCCCAGTTCCAGCGCGATGGCCCGTCCGAGTCCTCTGGATGCACCCGTGACCAGTACCTTACGAAGTGTCGTCATATCGCGGCAGTCTACTCGGTTGCAGCGCGTCGAGGCTCACCGCTATGCTGACCTGAACCAGGGAGGTTGGATGAAACATTGGCTGTGGGCGGTTATCTCGAGCGCCGCATTATTCTTTGGTTCTCACGCGTCGGCGCAGTTCGGCATCAGACTCGAGGCGTACGGCAGCATCAGCGACACCCTCAGTTACCGGGCGGGTTTGCAACCCATTTTTATCGGCAGTCCGGGCGTGGTCATTGAAGCGAGGCTCGAGGCGGCGAGTGAACTCTCGTTCGGTGGGCCGCTGTACTTCGCGTTGATTGGCAGTCCGTTCGCAATCGGGGCGTATCAGCCCGGTGCGGCCCCAAGCTTCGCGTTCGTCGGGTTGGAAGGCATCGCCAGGATGGGTTTCCGATCGGTGGATTTTCATCTGAATTTCAATCTGGCTTTCGCTCCTGGGCTGCTCTTCAAAGACGGAGCCGTGAATTTCACACTGCAATATCGGGCCGGAATTGACTTCGGAAACGAGTTCTTTCAGGTTGATTTCGATGTCGGTAAGGCGTTTGACCTTATTTTCTTACGCGTCTCGGCGAGCTATGCGGTCACGCCCTGGCTGCGGATTGGGATTGGGTACTGGGTTCACAGCGGGATTGGTGGGGGCGGTGGTTGAGACCGTTCCGATCATCCGCTTGCTATAGCGCGATCAAGGCTGATCGGAGACGATGCGTGACCGCACCGAACTCAGTACACTCGAGGGGTGTTCAAGAAATCGTTGCTGAAACCCGACGGGCGCAACTTGTCTCTGTACTCCACGCGTGAGATCGCCAGCGATCCCGCGCCGAGTCCGGGGTCCGAGCCGCTGCTGCCCAACCCGCACCTGCGCTGGCACCCGTTGCGAGCGGAGTGGGTGACGTATGCGGCGCAGCGTCAGAGCCGCCCGTTCCTGCCGCCCGCCGATTACAACCCGCTGATGCCGACCACCAACCCGGAGTTTCCGACGGAACTGCCGCAGGGCGATTATCAGATCGCAGTCTTCGACAACCGCTTCCCCAGCCTGTCCTTGGAGGCGCACGATCCACCAGAAAATATTGTGCCGACCGCGCCGGGAGTGGGCCACTGCGAGGTCGTCGTCTTCAGCCAGAAACCGACCGACAGCCTAGGACGCTTACCAGTCAGTACGATTGAATTGCTATTGCAGGTCTGGACGGAGCGATACAAAGAGATCGGCTCGAGACCAGAGATCAAGTACGTCATGCCCTTCGAGAATCGCGGTGTGGAGATGGGCGTGACCCTGCACCACCCGCACGGTCAGATTTACGCTTACGATCACGTGCCACCCGTACCAGCGCGGGAATTGGAACAGCAGCAAAAATTCTTCGACACCCACGGCAAAGGTCTGCTCGAGGACTTGATCGAACGCGAACTCGAGGATGGAAGGCGGGTGATCGTGCGCGAAGGCGGCGTGGTCGCATTCATTCCCGCGTTCGCCCGCTATCCCTATGAGGTCTGGATCGCGCCAGTTCGCGCCGCCTCGAGTTTGCTGGAGTTGACGGAATCTGAACGAACTGATCTGGCGCGGGTTTTGAAAACGGTGCTGCTGAAGTTTGACAATCTGTTCGATAACCGCCCGGTCTTTCCGTACCTGATGGTCATGCACCAGGCTCCGACCGACGGGCAACCTCACCCGGAGGCGCATTTCCACATGGAGTTCTACCCGCCGTATCGCACACGGGACAAGCTGAAATACCTGGCGGGCACGGAGCTGGGCGCGGGACTCGTGGCGATGGACGTGCTGCCGGAGGACAAGGCGGCCGACTTGTGCGCGGTGAATGTCGCGGCGCTGATGTAACTCTCGAGCCGCATAGGTCAGGGATTCTTCCATCAGGCACGAAGAACACCCACTACCGCCCGCACCCGCTCGAGACTCCGCATACGATAGTCCCATGACCGACCTCGAGTGGCTAACGCGGATCAGCGCCGCCGACGTGACCGCGACCGCCGCGACCAGAACCGTGGTGGACACGGGCGGGTTCAAATTATTGCTCAGTCCAAACGACAGTTTTGGCGGGGTGAACTGGGCGACGCCACTAAAAGCCAACCCGAGCGACCTCGAGATCAATGCCATGACCGATGCGTTTCGCGCCCACAACCGCACACCGCGCCTCGAGTTCATCGCCGAATGCTGGGGCGAGGTGGCGGGCGGGCTGACGTGGGCAGGCTTTCGTTCCGAGGGGGAAGCCCAGGAGATCATGCTCGTGACGGGTGAGTGCTTCAAACCCGTGGGATCGGGCGACGTGACCGTTGGCTTCCTCGAGGCGGACAGTGATGAGGCGCTGTTTCGTACCTACTTTGAGACGCAAACGGCTGGGTTCGGGTACGGCGCTCCGCCCCGACCGCTGAGGGGATCGGGCATTGGCGCGAGCAGGTGCGCAGGGGTCGCCGTGCGGCACTGGCGATGCTGAAATCGCAAGCGGCGGGCGTCGGGACGACCCTGGGCGCGGACCTCATAGAGTTGCAGGGCGTCACGACCCGAGCTGAATTTCGTCGGCGCGGCGTGGCTGCCAGCCTCTCGAGCGCATTGGTGGCAGCTCACTTCGCGCACGGCGGTCGCGCCGTCTGGCTCTCTGCCGAGGAGGACGCCGCCCGCGACTGTTACACGAAGATCGGCTTTCGCACAGTCGGCTCGAGGTTGAATTACAGTTTGGCTTGAACTGGCTATCGCGCAGAAATTGGGTAGCATCAATCCGACTCTCGAGGCAAAATGAACGGCATGAACTCGCAAGCCCTGCTGGAACGCGCCTTCACCGGGGACATCAGCCTGGATGGGTTGTTCGTGATCGGTGTGCGCAGCACCCGGATTTACTGCCGCCCGTCGTGCAAACCCCCTGTCCGTCCGAAGCTGAAGAACCGCGAGTGGTACGCCAATCCGGGCGCGGCGGAACGGGCGGGCTTTCGCGCTTGCAAGCTCTGCCGTCCCAACAGCCTGGCCCCTGCGGAGCGTGAGCAGCAGATCGTCGGTGCGCTGCTCCAGAATGCCCTCGAGTTTCGGGACGTGTCCGACATGGCCAGCGCCGCACAGATGAGCCAATCCAAGCTTTACAAACTGTTCCGAGTTCATCGCGGTGTCACCCCGCTCGAGGTCTTGAACCGCGTGCGGATCGAAGCCGCCTGCAAGCGGCTCGAGGGGAGTCAGGAGAGCGTGAGCTATATTGCCCTGGAGGTTGGCTTTCAGAGCTTGAGCGCCTTCAACGCGAATTTCAAACGGTTGATGCAAGTCTCGCCGGTCGCGTACCGCACGCTCCGACGCGAACACTTGGAAGTGGCATGAAGCTCTTGTCTGACACGCTCGAGACGCCGATTGGCGCGGTGAGAATCGTGGCGCTCGAGGGGGAGCTGGTGTTCGTGGATTTCGCGGACAACGCGGCGCGGATGGAGGCGTTGCTAGCGAAGCGCTTCGGGACGTTCACGCTGCTCGAGGCGAACAATCCGTTTGGCTTCACCGAAAAGCTGGGCCGGTACTTCCAAGGCAACCTCGAGGCGGTTCGTGATCTAGCGGTCTCCACGGGCGGCAGCGCGTTTCAACAATCCGTTTGGGGGACGTTAGGTCAGATTCCGGCGGGTGAAACCTGGAGTTACGCTCAGCTCGCACGGCGCATTGGGAATCCGGCGGCGGTCAGAGCCGTGGGTGCGACCAACGGTTTGAACCCAATCAGCATCGTTCTCCCCTGTCACCGCGTGATCGGCTCGAGCGGAGCGCTCACCGGGTACGCGGGCGGCTTGCAGCGTAAAAAGTGGTTGCTCGAGCATGAATTGAAATTTGCAGTCTCGAGCCAGACGGCGTTGTTCGCTTGAAGGCTCCGGTATGCTGACCGGGATGCTTACCGCTCGAGAAATGCAGCCCTAAAAGCCTGGCTCGACGGGTGCGTGTCAGATCGGGGAGGGTCTATGAATCAGCGATTGAAATGGTTAGGATTCGCAGTGTTGGGGCTGGCGACGGCCTGTGGTGGCAATGGCGGTAGCCAGGGGGATAGTCCCACGTACAGCGGCAAGATCGTGAACTGGCCGAGTCCAAAAACGGGTTTGGTGCGGCTCAACGTGGGCGACAGCGTGACGGGCTTCAAGGGTGCGGCGGAGGCGGTTAACGCGAATGGGAGTTTCAGCAATTTGGTTTTTCCTGGAAAGACCCTAGTGACTTCTGCCCTGACCGTTCCAGGCACGCAAACTTGCACGACCGGGAGCCTCACATTTACCCCAAACACCGTGAAAATCGGTATGGGAACGATTCAAATCTTGAACAGCACAAATCAGGTGGCTGGGACGATCACCGAAGCAACCAGAGACCCGGCTGAAACCAGCAGTGGACCCGTCGTGGGCGACAAACAAATCGCTCGCCTCTTCGCCGAGGGAAATGTCAGCGTCAATGGAACATGTAATGTTGGTGGTTCCAGCCCGACCATCACCTACGACATCAACCTGTCCACTGGCTGGAACGTGATCGTCGCAGAAATCACCGGTGTCAACGGAAAAACGACGACCACTGGGAAGTACACCTCGAGCGCTCTACCAGCCGACACTAAGCTCTACTATTCGACTGGGGCCTTCCCTCTGTTTTACGACGCTCTCAACCCGTAACCGGCACGAGTACACCCGCCCAACCGCTTCTCTATCTTCATCTCGAGCGGCTGTTCACCCTAAGGAGCCTTCATGATTCCACCTCGAGCCTTAGCCCTCACCCCAGACGCGATTCCGTGGGGCGAGACCGCCGCCGACGGCACGCGGTACGCTTTGCTCGAGGGGCGGCGCGATGTGGCGGGTGAGCCGTTCAGCTACGCCTTTTTCATCCCCGCCGGGTTCTGGGACGCCCCGCACTGGCACACCCAGGACGCCAGGGTGCTGGTGCTGTCAGGGGCGTTGCATCTGGGGTACGGCGATCATCTGGAACGGGAAGCGGCGGTGGTCTACAGCGCGGGTTCGTTCCTGCTGGTTCCGGCGCAGGCGCAGCACTTTGACGGGAGCGACGTGGACACGGTGATTCTGGGCGTGGCAGGGGGCGTCTGGGGGACGCATTATCTGGACAATAGGGTCAGGCCATCGGCGGGAACGGTTTCGTGAACGCGGGGAGCGTCCTCAGGCTACTGACGCTCAGCGCCATCTGGGGCGCAGCCTTCATCTTTTTTCGGATCATTGCCCCGGTGCTGGGACCAATCTGGACAGCCGAGTTTCGGGTGTTAATCGCGGGCACAGTTCTGCTGATCTTCGCGGCCATCACCAAGTCAAACCTCGAGTGGCGTCGCTACGGCGTCTGGATCGCCATCATTGGGATCTTGAACAGTGGCGTCCCGTTCGCGCTGATTGCCTTCGCAGAGCTGCGACTGTCTGCCAGCATGGCGGCGATTCTGAACGCCACCAGTCCGTTGTGGGGCGCGTTGATTGGGGCAATTTTCTTCCGTGAAGCGCTTGGTGTCTGGAAAGGATTCGGGCTGATCGTGGCCATGCTCGGGGTCGCCGTGCTGGTCGGTTGGAGTCCGCTCGAGCCGGGATTGGTAACAACGCTGAGCGTGCTCGCCATGCTCGCCGCCACCTTCTGCTACGGATTGGCAGGCAACCTGACGAGGGTCAGACTTCAGGGTGCGCCGCTGATGGGCACGGTCATCGGATCGCAACTCGCCTCGAGCTTGGCGCTCTTACCGCTCATGCCGTTGGACCTCCCTCGAGCCGCGCCAGATTGGACGGTCTTGCTGTGTCTGCTGACGCTGGCGGTCATCTGCACGGCGCTGGCGTACCTGCTTTACTACCGCCTGATTCTGGATCTGGGCGCGACGAGAGCATTGACCGTCACATTTCTGGCTCCGATCTTCGGGACGCTCTGGAGCGCTGTGTTTTTAGGGGAACCTGTAACGCCTGTGAAAATCCTGGCGTGCGCGATTATCCTGTGCGGCGCGGGCTTCGTCACCGGCATCCTGAAACCATCAGTCTCACCTCGAGCCGCCGCCTGAATTTGCCCAGTTGAAGCTGCGGTATGCTCGCCGGGTGAAATTAGGTTTGCCCGACACTATTCTGTACTCGCGTTACGGCGCGTGGTGGGAAACGTTCCTGACCGCGCTGGAAGTGCCGCTCTTCAAGCCGCAACGCCCGCTCGCCGATTCGCTCGAGGCGGGCGCACGGCTGATGCCGGACGAGGCTCCGTTGATGCAGTTGTTCGTGGGTCGCGTCATGGAACTCGCGCAGGACGCCGAGGGGCTGCTGATCCCGGACCTCAATCCGGGCGCAGAACCGGGCACGCGAGGCTCGAGCGCCGATCCGTGGATGGTGGACTTGCCGAGCGTGCTGGGGCGACGGTTCAGCCTGCCGCCCATTTACACTGTGCCGCCGCGAATCTCGCCGGAGGAGACACCCGCCTTTGCAGTGCGATTGGGGCAGGCGTTGACGGGCAACTCGCAACTCGTGCGGCGCGTGCTGGACCGCACGCAGAGCGCCCTGCGACCGCCTCGAGCCAGCGAACCGTTGTGGCAGATGGCGGGACGCACGACGATTGGCATCGCGGGCGATCCGGCGCTCTTAGAGCAACCGTTTTTGATCGCACCCGTCCTAGCTGCGCTCGAAGCGGCCGGGTATCACCCGGTTCTCGGCACGCAGATTCCCAGGGAACGCGCCTTGGAGCAGGGCAAGCGCCGACGCGGGGACATCACGCTGGAAACCGATCTCGAGTTCATCGGGGGCGCGGCGGCCCTGGAAGCCAAAGCGCAGGTGCGCGGTCTTCTGGTGCTGACCCAGCCGCACACGACGATGCAGAGTGCGCTGGCGGCGGCGGTCGTCAAACGGGCGCACAAACCGGCGCTGCGCGTGGAGCTTGGTGAGGACTACGCGGCGAAGCTGAAAGGGCTGAACCTCGAGTCCGTATGAGGGTACGTGAGCCATGTGTTCGTGATCACCCAGCCAAACCTTCAGCCTGACGCACAACGATGCTTGAGACCCTCATCCCTCATAGGTAGGTCCAGCCACTCAGGCTCACGATCTCCCATCTCGAACGCGCCGCCTCGGGTCTGCTCCGCCGAAACCCTTCAGGCGCAACCGCTACAATGCCCCCATGCGTGTCCTCGTGATTAACTGCGGCTCCTCGAGCCTGAAATACGCCGTCTACGACACCCATTCCAGGGAAGCCTCGGTCAAGGGTCTGGTGGAACGAATCGGCACGCCGGATGCCAGTTTGAAGCGCGGTGATGCGACGCAAAAGATCGCCGCGCCAGACCACACGGCGGCCCTCGAGGTGATTGCAGGGTTGGAAGACTTCAGTCCGGTCGGTGCGGTCGGTCATCGCGTGGTGCATGGCGGACTGGCGTTCACCGCGCCGACGCGGGTGGACGACGCGGTGCTGAAGGTTTTGGAGGAGAACGTTCACCTCGCGCCGCTCCACAACCCGCCAAACATCGCTGGGATTCGTGCGGCGCAGACGCAACTGCCGGGGCTGGAGAACGTCGCGGTCTTCGACACGGGTTTTCACGCGACGCTGCCGGAGCACGCTTACCGCTACGCGATTCCGAGAGACCTCGGGGCGCAGTATCGGCGTTACGGGTTCCACGGTACGAGCCATCAATTCGTGGCGGGCGAGGCGGCGAAATTTCTGGGAAAGCCGCTCGAGTCATTGAAACTCATCACGCTTCATTTGGGGAACGGCGCTTCGGCCTGCGCCGTATTTCTGGGGCGGAGCGTGGACACGACGATGGGCTTCACGCCGCTCGAGGGGCTGGTTATGGGCACGCGGAGCGGTGATGTGGATGCGGGGTTGGTGCTGGACTTGGCGCGGCAGTTGGGCGTGGAGGCCACGGACGACCTGCTGAATAAGCGGAGCGGTTTGCTGGGTTTGAGCGGATTCTCTGACCTGCGTGATGTCTGGAAAGCCGCCGATGGCGGCAGTCAGGAGGCGCTGATCGCATTGGAGGTGTGCGCCTACCGTTTGCGGAAAACCATCGGCGCGTACAGCGTCGCCATGAACGGCGCGGACGCGATTGTTTTCACCGCCGGGGCGGGCGAGAACGACGCCAGACTGCGCGCTCGAGTCATCGAGGGGCTGGGATTTCTGGGGGTGAAGCTGGACGCCGTGGCGAACGTCAGGCACGAGACGCGGATTTCCACGGCGGACTCTACAATGGAGGCACTGGTCGTTCCCACGAACGAAGAACTGGCGATTGCCTTGGAGACAGGACAGGTGTTGGAGGCTTAGAGGGAAGGGAATTTCAGTGCGGTCAGACTGGATTCCACCTCGAGCACCGCACTGGGATCGGCGAGAAATAGCGGGGGCAACGCGCCCGGTCTTCGCCGCCGTCCAATCGGCGCAGGTCTCTCGAGCCGCCGTGAAGCTCAGGCGTGAAGGTCTATTTCCCCTCGAGAACCCCCGCGACAGCTCCCTTCGTGGCGGGCATGGTGACGCTCTGGGGGCTGGACTGGCTGGTACGATAGGGCAAGATGCACACCATCAACAGCCTCAGTCACGTCGAAGCTCAACGAGCGATCAGCGCCATTCAAGCCGAACTCGAGCGGCGCAAAAAATCGGCCGTGATCGCCGTGGCGGACGCGCACGGCGAGTTACTGGCGTTGCTGCGGCTAAGCGGAGCGCCGCTCCCGAGCCTGCTGATCGCGCAAAACAAGGCCTTCACCGCCGCCCGCGAGCGTCGCCCCAGCAAGGAGATCGGGCAAGCCTCGAGACACCCGGAGGACGGTTTCGACACGCGCTACTTCGGGGATAGCCGATACATCGGTTGGGGCGGCGGGATTCCGGTGTTCGTGGAGGGAGTCTGCGTTGGCGCGGTCGGCGTGAGTGGACTGCCAGAGGCGGAGGACATGGAACTCGCGGAGTTGGGCATCAGAGCAGTACTGAGCGAAAAGTTGTAGGGCTGAAAATTGGAATTCGAGCGTTCAGAGAAGGCTGATAGCTGACATCCCCAGCCAGTTCCTCGAGTCGAAGATCGCTCGCCAGCCAGACCTCGAGTCCAGCCTGCGCGATGGTGCTGGCAATCGGCGCACCGGGGCAAGCGTGCAGGGCTTCCCCGAAACCAAAATCGCGGCGCGGCGCTCGAGTCAGATCAACTCGGGTCAGATCAACTCGAGTCAGGTCAAAATGTTCAGGCCGAGGGTTCGCTTTCGGGTCGCGGTTGGCGGCGGCGAGCAGCACGAGAATCGTGTCGCCCGCTCTGACAGACTGGCCCGCGATCACTCCATCTCGAGCCACGAAACGCCGCGTGCTCTGAACGGCCGGATCGAAACGGTTGACTTCCGCCACGAATGCCGGGAGCAAGCGCGGCTCGAGCAGGACAGCGTGCAACAGATCGGGACGCCGCGCCAACATTAGCAGGGCGTTCCCGATCAAGCCCGCCGTCGCCTCGAAGCTTTGCATCAGTAAGCCGATCCCGTTGGCAACCACGGCTTCTTCGTCATCCCAGACCATGGTCAGATCAGCCAACAAACCCGGTGCGCCGGACTCGAGCAGGCTGTGACACAGGGCGAGGAGTGAACTGGCAGCGGCGTTGCCTCGCGCCAAGCGTTCGGGACTGGCGTTCGCGGCGAGTCCACGCACGAAGTCTTTCGTCCAGAGCGCAAGTTCTGGTAGATCACCTGTGGACGCCCCGAGCAGGTCTGCCACGACGTACACGGGCAGGCTGAACCTAAACGTATTCAATTCTTCCAGCCTCAGGCTCGAGGAACTGATGAGGTGTTGCGCCCAGAACGCGGCGCGTTGGCTCACCCTTGGAGCGTCCAAAAGGGCCAGAATTCCAGTCAGTGCGCCTTTGAATGGACAGTGGCTCGAGCCGTCATTGAAGCGAATCAGATGCCGGTAGATCTTGCCACTCTCAGATCCGAGCAAGGCTCCAGGGATCGGTTCCGCCACAGGTCGCACCCGGCACAGATCGCTGTGTAGAACGGCGCTGACTTTTTCTGCGCTCGAGGCGACCCAGAGTTGTAGAGTTTCATCGAAGTACAGCGGGCGTTCGGCAATCAGCCGAGCGTAAAACGGGTACGGGTCGGGCTGGGTCGCGGCAGTGATCGGGTCCACCGTTCCATAGTGCTCAAAGTCAGGTGCGAAAAGGTTCAGGCGCGAACGAAATGACCGGGCGAATCTCATGGCTCGCCAGGACCGGTTCGCGCTCGTCGCCACCGTAAGGGCGAGGTACGCCTCGCCCGGTCACGAAGCCGCTTGCTAGAGCCAGCAATGCGTCTCGAGTCAGAAGTCGCGCATGAGGGCGAACGATTTCACAGACGACAAGCGCCTCACAGCCGCAATCCGAACTCGCGCCCGAAACCGCGCCGTCCCAGCTCGGTGACCCGTAAGGCTCGAGACGCGGGGATTCTGACGAGCCATGCCAATTCCAGGAACCGCGCCGTGAGCGCCCGTCCGAGCGCCCCGCCGAGGTGATGGCGGCGCTCCGTCCAGTCCAGGCAGGCTTTGGCGAATCGGGCTTCCAGGGCGATCTGAGCGACATTCACCCCGAACGCCTCGAGCCTCGCGTAACCAGACGTCGTCAAGCCGTAGGTCGTGCCGTGCAACTCTAACCAGCCCGCGTCCAGCAAACCGCTCGCTAATTGCACGCCCAGTTTTCCGGCCAGGTGGTCGTAACAGGTCCGAGCCGCCGCCAGCGCGTCGTCGCGGGTGACCCGAACTTTCGGGGCGGGAGCTAGGACCATCAGCGCCTCGAGGGCCGCCGCCACCGTTTCATCCTTGAGGCGGTAATACCGATGCCGCCCGTGGCTTTCCACGACCAGCAACTCTCCTTCTAAAAGCTTTTGCAGGTGGGCGCTGGCGGTTTGCGGACTGATCCCGGAGAGTTCCGCCAGTTCCCCGGCGGGCAGTGCCAGACCATCCATCAGCGCGGTCAGCATCGCGGCGCGGGCCGGTTCACCGATCAGCGCGGCCACCCCGGAGAGGTCAGTTTCAGGGACGGTTCGCTCGAGTAGCATGCTTAGATTCTAGGGGTCTGTGGGAGAAGTTGTTTCGATGCAAGCTGAAACGTTGCCGCGCATGGATCGCTAGGCTCAAAGGTATGAACAGACTTCAAACGAACCGCAGGTCATCGTGATCGCCGTCATCTTCGAGGTGCAGACCAAGCCGGAGCGTCACCACGAGTATTTAGACCTAGCCGCCGCCCTGCGTGCCGATCTCGAGGCGATGCCGGGGTTCATCTCCGTGGAACGCTTTCAGAGTCTGATTGAACCCGGCAAAATTCTCTCCTTGTCGTTCTGGGCGGATGAAGCCGCCGTGCGCGGCTGGCGCGAACACGCCACGCATCATCAGACACAGCTCCGGGGGCGCGGGGAAATCTTCCTGGATTACCGCCTGCGCGTGGCGGCCGTGATCCGCGATTACGGCATGTTTCAACGCGATCAGGCCCCGCAGGACATGCCGCCCCTGTGACACCTGGTACCTGTCCTCCCAGACAGGTTCGGGAACCTGGTTTCGTTCCCTAACATCAGAGTCTCGAGATGAGATCACCTCTGAAACCGAGAACCGGGTTGTTGTTGACCTTGAGTGTGTTAGCCGTGACGGCAATCACTGTGGCGGGTCTGGTAAGCCGCTCACAGGCACAGGCGGCACGAGCGCCCAACATCGTGTTTGTGCTGACGGACGACCTGAACCTCGACGAGATCAGCGTCATGCCCCACTTGAAGACGCTGTTGAGCGATCAGGGCGCGACTTTCACCAACCAATTCGTCAGCGTCTCGCTGTGCTGCCCCTCGAGAACCAGCATCCTGCGTGGGCAATACTCGCACAACACAGGCGTGCAGACCAACGGCGGCTCGAACGGCGGTTTCGAGACGGCCTACGCGCTCGGGGTGGAGAAATCCACGGTCGCCACCTGGTTGCAGGCGGCGGGCTACCGGACCGCACTATTTGGCAAGTACTTGAACGGCTATCCGAACACCGCCCCCGCGACTTATATCCCGCCCGGCTGGGACGAGTGGTATAGCGCTGCTAAGGGCGGCAACCCGTACTCGGAATTCAACTACACCCTGAACGAGAACGGCAAGCTGGTGAAATATGGCTCGAGTCCGGCCGATTACGGCACCGACGTGTACGCGGGCAAGGCCACAGATTTCATGACGCGATCCACCAAGGAAAGCAAACCGTTCTTCACCTACATTTCCCTGTACGCACCGCACCAGCCCGCGACGCCCGCGCCGCGCCACGCGAAACTCTTCCAGGGTGTAAAAGCGCCACGCACCGCGAATTACAACGAGGCGAATGTCAGCGACAAGCCCGCCTTCCTCCGCAACCTGCCCGTCATGAGCGCAGCGGTACAGAACCGGGTGGACGCGCTCTACCGGCTGCGACTGCAATCGTTACAGGCCGTGGACGAGGCGATCCAGAAGATCGTAGATACCCTGCGGGCGACACGGCAACTCGAGAACACGTTCATCGTGTTCAGTTCCGATAACGGTTTTCACCTCGGGAATCACCGAATGCCGTCGGGCAAGCAGACGGCCTTTGAAGAGGACATTCACCTGCCGCTGATCGTGCGTGGCCCAGGGGTCAAGGCGGGCGTCAAACTCGAGGGGATGGTCGGGAACATTGATTTCGCACCGACGTTCGCGGACTGGGCGGGCGTGAAACCACCCGAAACTGTGGATGGGCGCTCGTTCGCGCCGCTGCTCAGTACCAATTCACCCAGCGCCAACCCACCCGCCGAATGGCGGACGACCTACCTGATCGAACACTGGATGGAATCCAACGCACCCAGAGTGCGGGCGACGGGCACGGAGGAACCGGCCGACCAGGATCAATCCAAAGCGGCTCCGTTGAGGGGCATCCCAGAGTTCCACGCCTTGCGCACCGCCGCGTACACTTATGTCGAGTACGTCACGGGTGAGCGCGAACTGTACGACTTGAAAAACGACGCGCAGCAATTGACGAACATCGCAAGTCAAGCCGATCCTAAGCTGCTGGAAAGTTTGGCGGCGCGATTGAAGGCGCTGCGGACTTGCGCCGCCAACACCTGCCGCACCTTTGAGAACGCCCGGTGAGCCTACTGATGCGTACTCAGCTTCACAAAAGGCGACCAAAACCCTGTCTGGGACAGGGGACGGCCTTGGGCGCGGGCGACGCGAATCACACCCTTCAGACGGCACTCAATCCGCCGTCCGCCAGATAGACCGCGCCCGTCACTAGGCTCGAGTCGTCACTCGCCAGAAACGCGATCACTTGCGCAATCTCTGTGGGCAGGCCGTACCGCCGCAAGGGAATCGTGCGCTCGAGGTTGTGACGCACCTGCTCGCCCGCGCCAGGTTTCAGGCTCTCGTCGTAACTGCGCATCATCGTGCTGTCCAGCGGACCGGGATTGACGGAATTGACGCGAATCCCTTTGCGCGACCACTCGGCGGCCGCGCCGCGCGTCAAGCCAACGACCGCGTGCTTGCTAGCGTTGTAGGCAATCATGCCGGGCGATCCGATCACGCCCGCGACCGAGGAAACATTGACGATGCTCGCCCGCACCTCCGGAGCGCCACCCTCGAGCATCATGGGAATCGCGTACTTCATGCCCAGGAACACCCCGGTGACATTGACCGCCATGACGCGCTGGAAGTCGGCCAACGGGTAATTCGGCACGAGCGCCGGAGCGCCGCCGATGCCCGCGTTGTTAACCAGAATATGTAGCGCCCCGAACTGCGCTTTGACTCGCGCCATCACCTCAATCCAAGCCGCCTCGAGCGTGACCTCGTGTTGAAGCGTGAAGACTTGCGTCCCTGCCGACTCGAGTTCAGCTTTGAGGTCCACCAGTCCCTCGAGCTGCGTATCGGTCAGCACGAGTTTCGCGCCTCGCTCGGCAAACAGTCGCGCCGTAACTGAGCCGATCTCGCCCGCCGCGCCCGTGACGAGCGCCACTTTGCCAGTCAAGTTTTGCATCTCCAACCATGTTACTCGAAGCGGAGTGATCCTCGAGAACAGCGCGTGGAGTATGCGGGTGCAGCTATGAACGCCCGCCAAGACACGCTTTTTGTAGGGGGTGAGGCGTGCCTCGCCCGGCTATAGCTGCTGATTTGCAACCATGCCGCAGAATCTCGAGCCGCCCGAGCATTCAATCGCTCGAGACACCACCCAGTTCACGCCGAATCATCGTTGCCTGCATCACGGCAATTAACTTTTCCTGCCCGTCCCGAA
>OZ252252.1:3315000-5085195 GCA_965249745.1 Deinococcales bacterium
CGCGTTGCGTGACCAGCATTTGCGGCAAGGGAATCTTGACCGGGCAGACATCGCCGCAGGCTCCGCACAGGCTGCTGGCGAACGGCAGGGATTTGGCCTCCTCGAGTCCGAGGAGCGACGGGTCTAGGACGCTGCCAATCGGCCCGGAGTAGACCCAGCCGTAGGCGTGCCCGCCGAGGTTCTGGTAAACCGGGCAGGTGTTGAGGCAGGCTCCGCAACGAATGCAGCGCAGACTGTCCCGCATCTGAGCGTCCGCCAGCACGGAAGAGCGCCCATTGTCCAACACGACGAGGTGAAACTCCTCGGGACCATCAAGCTCCTCTGGACGCTTAGGTCCGGTGATGACCGACACGAACACGCTCGAGCGTTGCCCGGTCGCGCTGCGCGGCAGGAGTTTCAGGAAGACACCCAGGTCTTCAACCCTGGGAATGACCTTCTCCAAGCCCATGACCGCGATGTGGACCCTGGGGCGACTGGTTGTCAGGCGAGCGTTGCCCTCGTTCTCCACGATCACGATGCTGCCGGTTTCGGCAACTGCGAAATTCACGCCGCTGATCCCAACCTCCGCTGCCAGAAAGTCCGCCCGGATCAGTTGCCTGGCTTTCCCGGCCAGGTCGTCCACCCCGGCGTCCAACGGCATCCCGGCGATGCGATGAAACAGCGCATTGACCTCCGACTTGGGCTTATGGATCGCCGGTCCGATGATGTGACTCGGGGCTTCCCCCTCGAGTTGCAGGATGTACTCGCCCAGATCGGTTTCCACGACGCGCATTCCGGCACGTTCCAAGGCTTCATTGAGTTCAATCTCTTCGGTCACCATGCTCTTGGATTTGACAACTGTCCGGGCGTTGGCTGCCCGGCACAGCGCGGTGATCGTCGCGTTGGCGTCCACCGAGTCGTCCACGAAATGCACCTGACCACCTCGAGCCTCAATTTGCGCGGTCAGTTGCAGGAGGTAATGGTCCAAGTGCGCCAGGGTGTGATCTTTCACGGCCGCGCCGTACTCGCGGAGCGCTTGCCAGTCGGGGAGTTCGGCGGCGACGGTGTTGCGCTGTTCCAGAAACCGACCCGTGGCCCGGCGCACTGCGCCGCGCACCGAATCGTTGCGGAGGGCTTCGCGGTGAGCGCGTTCAAAATCGTGAATCTTGATTTCCATGAATTGCCTCCCCTAACTCAACGCCGCTTTTCCCTCGAGCAGCAATTTGGCAATGTGAACGACTCGAGGGGCCGGGTCGCGCCGCGCCAATCCGCCGCCGAGCTGCATCAGGCAGCCCAGATCGGTGCTGGTCAGCACGTCCGCCGCCCCGGCGTCCGCTTTCAGACTGTTGAGTTTGTGATCCATCATCGCGCTGCTGAGTTCCGGGAGCTTGACGCTGAACAGCCCACCGAAACCGCAACAGCTCTCATCGAACGGCAGCAGGGTCGCACCGGACGCCTCGAGCAGCGCTCTGGGTTGCGCTCGCACGCCAAGGTTCCGCATCGCGTGACAAGAGTCGTGATACGCGACTCGCACGCCGTTCAGATCAGAGATTGCCTCGCGCAGGTTCAGGACATCGTGCAAGAACTGCGTCAACTCCACCGTTTTTTCCGAGACCGCCCTGGCTCGGGCGTGGGTGTGTGGGTCGCTCTGGAATAGTTCTGGGTAGTGATGAACCATGCTGCCGCAGGAACCACTCGGGGTGACGATGAACTCGGCTGATTTCAATGCCGCTTCAAACACTTCAAGGTAATGCCGGGCGATTTCCCTGGCTTCGTCGGCGTACCCGGCATTGAAGGCGGGTTGTCCGCAGCAGGTCTGCGCCTGGGGAAAGGCGACCTGGCAACCGAAACGCTCCAAGAGCTTCACGGCTGCCAGCGCACTCTCACCGCCGAACTGATCGGCCAGACAGGTCACGAAGAAAGCGACGCGCATAGGAGTGAGCCAAGTTTACCGCGTCCAGCGGTGGAAAACCTGATGCCTGAGTTGAATTCGTGCCAACTCGAGGAATCGCTCAGTTCGGCTCGAGATAGCACGGGGGCTTGGCGCTAGGCTCGTACAAAGCTCCGTTGTGGTCCCGAGTTTTATTTTCTCGAGACCTTTTTTCTAGCGACCTTACTGATAACCCCACGATTCGGCTATCGGGCGCACACGCCACTAACACACTCTCTTGCCTTAAAACGTGAACCTGACGGTACCGAACTCAGTCGGTTCAGGGTTCCCCCGGTTCGGATACGACGCCAACCCGTTCTAGAGCCGCGCCGCATCGCTCGGTTAGAAACGCGAAGCACGCTTCCAACGAGGCGAAATTCCAGCGCTTGTGCGCGCGAACGTCCTCCACGGTTGCCCGCCAAGTCTGACCCGACCCGCCCGGACGATCCCGACGCAATCGCAACAGATACAGGGCTTCCTCCGCCACGAGACAAACGCTAATCCTCGAGGTGTCAAAACCCCGTCAAAGAATCGCTCGGAAATTTTGACGCGATTTTGACGCCCCCCTCCGTAGCTTGAACACGTAACTAGAAGGCGCAATGAAACAGGCAAGCGTTCAAAGCAGCACCCTCGAGTGAAGGGCACGGCACGAGGCGCAAAACAGCTATCACGGAGGTTCGTATGAGAAGAAGTCTGGTGGCATTGTTGCTGGCGCTCACGGTGTTGTTCGTCTCTTGCCCGGAGCCAGTCACGCCAACAAGTAACGACGGCGCGTGGGACTCGAGCAACTGGGATTCGACGGCCGTCTGGCAGTAACCGCAATCTCTTTGAGCTGTACATCCTCAAACCGCAATCTTCTCGAGTCACACGAAAAAGGAGTTTCACATGAACGACAGCAACCTGCGTAAATTCGTGATCGGCGTCGCCCTCGGCGTGTCCGGGTTCGGCATTGCCGCCGTCAGTCTGCCCAACACCTTCACGGCGGGAGGTCAGATCAAATCCTCAGAAGTGAACGCGAATTTCTCAGCCCTGAAGACTGCCTTGGAAACCGCCAACGGCATCAACGACGGCGCAGTCTCGAGAGCCAAACTGAACATCAGCGGAACTGTGGCAGACGGCAAAGTGCTGAAGGCGCAAGGCAACGATCTCGTCTGGGGCGATGACGCCGTGGGCGCAGGGGGTTCCACGTACACGGCGGGCGCGGGCTTGGCGCTCACCGGGACAGCCTTCAGCGTCAAGTTCCCACTCGCTGGCACGATCTCTGCCAGCGACGCGGGCAGCATTGGCTTGAGCATCTCCTCGAGCGACCCGGCGAAGACCGCAATCAAAGGTCTGGGCGGCAATTACGGCGTGGTCGGTGACACGCTCAGCCCAAGCGGAGTCGGCGTGCTGGCGGCGAACTCCGGCGGCGCGGGTGGATCTGCGCTCGAGATCAGCGGCGGCATCAAGGTTTCGGGCAGCAACAAAGCTGCGTTCATCCATGTGGCCACAACAGCCAACAAACCCGCAAGTATTCAGAACGTGACTTGCATTGACAATGTTCTCACCAATGCTAAGCCAAACGCCATCGTCATTATCACACAGAACTTCGGCTCGAGCAGTGTGTACAACAATTCACCAGTTGGTGTTTTTTACAATATAGGGAGTATGTTCAGCAATCAATGGTGCATCTTCAATCAAGTCGGAAGTACCACGCCAGTGATGCCCGTCAACGCTACCTTCAATGTCCTCGTCTTCAACCAGTAACCCAGTCTCGAGGAGCAGATCATGAGACGAGCCTCGAATTACGCGGTGCGCGCCCGCAGGCGCTTCTGCGACGGAAAGCGCGTCGCCCCGATAGACCTCGTGCTGAGCGGCAAGCGCAGCTTGGAGGACTGGGTGGAAACGCTTAATCAGGAACGCGAACGCCAAGCGCAGCTCGGGTCGCAGCGAGCGACTGGAACCAAACCTCGAGCCACCTTGGAGGTCTGAGTGGCACTGCTTTGGTAGGACCACAGTATCTCCGAGTGAAATCTTGGACCTTTGGATTTCAATCCTCATGCCATCAGAGTTATGCGATACGTGAACTCTTCACCTGTCTAAGATTTTTACAGGCGTACATCTCAAGCCAGATGTACTCCATCCAACTTCCAGCCGTGCAACAGGTCACCGCTCACGCCTCGAGCCAGTCACGATGAACGGAGAACCCAGTGAAACAGCCTTCGGTGGGTCAATGCAAGCTAGCCTGGATCGTCGCCGTCGCCAGTCTGGTGACCGTGGCGGTCGCACAGAGCGTCTCGTACCAGCTCAGCATCAACGGCAAGTCGTACTCGGGTGCGGCCATCGTCGTGAAGGGCGAGACCTACGTGCCGCTGAAAGCCCTGCAAGCCGCCGGGGTGCGCTACAGTCTGTCCGGGAACAAACTAGCCTTGACGCTGCCAGGAGTGACGACCGGCGGGGCGACACAGGTCGCGGCGCTCGAGGGCTGCGTGAACGAGTGGCTGCTGAACGGCATCTGGCGCTTTCGGGTGATCTCGGTGAAGCCGTATCAGGAGAACGATCACACCGGCTGGAAACTCAAAATGGAGTTGCGAAACGCGACCAAAGCGGGTGGAATCGCGCTGGGTGGCACCGGTTTCGAGCGTTTCAGTCTGGCTTTCGGTGATGGCAACACCCTGGAGCCGTACAACGTCAATGACCTGACCGATCCGGGAATCGCTCCGGGGGCCGGGGTCGTTTCCGAGGTCACGTTCGAGAACAATAAGGGCGTGCAGGGGGAGCCGTTGAAGCTCCTGCTGTTCATCCGCCCGGATGCCGCCACGGTCAAATACCTGCGCGAATCCGTGGGAATCGGGTACAGCGTTCCCGATCCGAGCGTGCGGGTCAAGTTGGACTGTCAGAAATAGGATCCGCCTCGAAGCGGATTTGGTACGCGGCTCGCTGAAGTTTCGGCAATCCGGCCGCACTTTTAAGCCCTGCCGCTCGAGCGCGTTCACGCATCTGGACTGCGAGCGGCGTGTCCCCCTGCTTCTCAAAAAACGCTGCCAGTAGGCCGTACCCAAGTGGCAGTTCCGCGTACCTCTCCTCTCTCCAAGCCGCCCCTAACGCCGCCTCGAGAGGCTGAAGATCCCAGTCTGTCCCCTGGATTTGATGCAGTCTGACGCGGGCTATTTGAACCACGACAGCCCTTTCCGGCAGCCCCTCGAGCGCCCAGCGGAGCGCGGCGGCATCATCGGAGAGCAACGCGAATTCCAGGCGGGCGTGATCGAACTGATCCATGTGACCCGCCTCGTGCAGCGCTTTGAGCTTGTGTCTGACAAGTTCATCTGCCTTGCCATCACCGCGTTGCAGTGACAGAAGCGCCTGGGACACTTCGACACTCGAGACGAGGCGGGCATTTCCTGCCACCTCGAACCCTTTGTGTGCCTCGGCGTAAAGCGCGGCCGCCACCTCGAGTCGCCCAAACTTCGCCTCGAGTTCCCCGAGAACGTACTGCACTTGCGGTTGCAGTGGTGTCTCCCGCGCCAACTCGAGGGCTTCGCCCGCCGTGTTGAACGCCTCCCCAAAGCGTCCCTGAGCGGCGTGGAGCTTGGCGAGCGCCAGCGTACCCTGCGCGATCAGTGGCCCGTTCCCGACACGCTCCGCAATCTCCGTCGCCTCCCGAAAGCCCGTTTCTGCGCGCTTCAACTGCCCGAGTTTCTCGGCCGTCGCCCCGAGGTTGTACAGGATCATTCCGGTGACGGCCAGATTCTGGGCTGACCTGGAAAGCGTCAACGCCAACTCCATGTGTTCCAGCGCCTCCTCGAGCCGCCCGAGCATCCCAGAAACGGATCCGAGATTGGCGTAAATCCGTAATTGCAGTTGCGGATTCGTGGTCTGGGTCGCTAACAGGAGCGCCTCACGGGCTGCCTCGAGTTGACCGCCCGCCATCAGGGCCCCGCCGTACGCGCCGTGCGATTGCGCCAGGAGTTCCGGGTCGCGCAGTCGCCGGGCAATCCCGAGCGCTTCCAAGGCAGCCGTCTCGGCGTCGTGGGCCCGACCGGAGCGCAGCAACCAGCCAGAGCGCCGTTGCAGCCCGTGAAGCAGTGTCAAGTCGTCCTGCAAAACCGTCCCGAGCCGCAACAGTTCCTGACTGACGGTTTGCAACAGCGGCACGTCGTTCCTGGCTTCGGCGATACCGCCGAGCGACGTGAGCGCGTCGCGCCGCGCCGGTTCGTCCCCGGTGATCCAGAGCGCCCGGTACAGCGCGATTCCAGCCTCTGCCAGCCGCCCGACTCTCGAGGCGAGCCTCGCAGCTCGAGTCCACCACGGCAAGGCGGAACGCGGTTCCAACGCCGCCAACCAGTGCCGGGCGACGCTGGAGGCAGCCTGCCAGGCATCCGGCGCGAGGTCGTCCACGCGAGGCTCCAAGGCGAGTGCGATGCGGCGATGCAGCAGGGTGCGCACACCCTCGGGCACGATGCTATGCGAGGGGGGCCGCCCCTCGAGTTCGGCGCTCGCCTCGGCCACGCTCCAGGCTTCGACCTCCAAGACCTCCGCCCAGAAGCTCGCGTCGGCAGAAATTCCGGTGTCCAGCGCCTGAGCGCGCGATAACCGCAAGGCCAGTGTGGACAGGTCGGGCGGGTCGGACTTGGCCGCGCCCGGTTGCTCCAGAAGGCGCAGCGTTTGCGGCAGCGGTTGCGCCCCGAGTTCAGTCTGTAACCTGCGCCAGAACGCGGTCAGTCGCGCCCGCGCCGCCTCTGGGGAGTCTAAGTCCAGCTCGAGTCGCAGCGCGTCCTGCACAGCTCGCTCGTCCAGCGGATCGAGGGTCAAGACCCGGTCCAGCAGCGCCAGCGCCTCGCGGGGTTGGGATTCGGTGAGTTCCTCGGCTCTGACCCGAAGGACCGTACCCAGCAATTGTTCCAACCGGGCGCGTTCCACCTCGAGCCAATCGTGAAAATCCGCCCCACCCGTGAGCTGAAACCCCTCGAGCAAACTTCCGGCGTAGAGCTGCACGGCTCGCTCGGCATCGCCCTCCCGACAGGCGGTTTCAAACTCCCGCGCGTCCACGCTGGCGCGTAGGTCCAGCGGTTCGCCATCCAGCAACCACGAGTCCGCCTCCGGAAGCTTGCGAAGCGCCACCAGTGCCTGCCGCAAGCTCTGCGATCCATCGTCGCCCCAGAGCAAGGCGGACGCCTCAGGGCGCGAGGCGGGGCGCAGGGCCAAACGATATAACAGTGCCAGCGCCTTGCCACGCACCGGCAAAGGATCGCCCTCGAGTCGCAACTCGGGACGACCCAGCAACCGGACGCGAAGCGCTGTCATGCGCGTTCATTGTACAAACTCGAGCCGCACGAAGCTCGAGGGTTGCGGAACTGGTTGCCACCACCCCTGAGCAACGGGGTGGTCGGGGACTCAGGTCTCGAGATCAGAGGTCCTTTAGGACGCCTGGGCTGGCCATTTCCAGTCGCGCACCTCGGGCAGGTCGTCACCGTGAGTTCGGATGTACTCGCCGTGTTCCACCAGCTTGTCACGGATGAATTGCTTGAAGTGCGCCCCGGTCGCTTGCAAGCGCGGCACGCGGTCCACCACGTCGCCCGCCAAGTGGAAGCGGTCTAAGTCGTTGCGAACTGTCATGTCGAACGGCGTGGTCGTCGTGCCCTCCTCCTTGTAGCCGCGCACGTGCAGGTTGTCGTGGTTGGTGCGGCGATAGGTCAGGCGGTGAATTAGCCACGGGTAGCCGTGATAGGCGAAGATGATCGGCTTATCAGTCGTGAACAGGCTGTCGAAGTCGCGGTCGGGCAGACCGCTCGGGTGTTCGCCCGCCGATTGCAGCGTCATCAGATCCACGACGTTGACAACGCGGATTTTCAGATCTGGAAAGTGCTGGCGCAGCAGATCCACCGCCGCCAGCGTCTCCAAGGTCGGCACGTCCCCGGCGCAGGCCATGACGACATCCGGCTCCACGCCATCGTCGTTGCTGGCCCAGGTCCACAAACCGATTCCGGCGGTGCAGTGTTCGATCGCGGCCTCCATCGAGAGCCACTGCGGGGCGGGTTGCTTTCCGGCCACGATCACGTTGATGCGGTCGCGGCTCCGTAGGCAGTGGTCCGCCACAGAAAGCAGCGTGTTCGCGTCCGGTGGCAGGTAAACACGCACGACCTCGGGTTTTTTGTTCATCACGTGATCTATAAAGCCGGGGTCCTGATGCGAGAAGCCGTTGTGATCCTGACGCCAGACGTGCGAGGTCAGCAAGTAATTCAGCGCCGCGATCGGTCGCCGCCACGGGATTTCCCGCGTGGTTTTCAACCATTTGGCATGCTGGTTGACCATGCTGTCCACGATGTGAATAAACGCCTCGTAACAGGAGAACAACCCGTGCCGCCCGGTCAGCAAGTACCCCTCGAGCCAGCCCTGGCAGAGGTGTTCCGAGAGAACTTCCATGACCCGACCGTTGGGCTGCAAGTGTTCATCGGTCGGCAGCTCCGGAAGTTCCCAGGCTTTGCCGGTCGCCTCGTAGACGGCCGTCAGGCGGTTCGATTCGGTCTCGTCGGGTCCAACGAGGCGGAAGTTCTGGGATTCGGCGTTCAGCCGCATCACGTCGCGCAAGAGCTTCCCGAGCACTCGAGTGGCTTCCCCAGTCTCCTGGCCGGGCGCGGAGACGTTTACGGCGTACTCGCGGAAGTCCGGCAGAATCAGGTCACGCAGCAACAATCCGCCGTTGGCGTGCGGGTTCGCGCCCATGCGGCGCTCGCCGCGCGGGGCCAGCGCCGCCAGTTCGGGGCGCAGGCGGCCGTCCGCGTCAAAGAGTTCCTCGGGGCGGTAGCTGCGCAGCCACGCCTCGAGTTGCGCCAGGTGTTCCGGGTTTTTCGCCAGCCCGTCCAGCGGAACCTGATGCGAGCGCCACGACCCCTCGGTCGGCTTGCCATCCACCTGTTTCGGACCGGTCCAGCCCTTCGGGGAGCGCAGCACGATCATCGGCCACTTAGCTCGAGCGGGCGTGCCAGTACGATCACCCGCCGCTCGAGCCTGCGCTTGAATCGCGGTGATCTCCGCCCAGACGACCTCCAGTGTGTCCGCCATGAGGCGGTGCATCGTCGCCGGATCATCGCCTTCGACAAAGTGCGGTTTGTGACCGTAGCCCTCCAACAGCTTGGTGAGTTCCTCGGGTTCCAGTCGCGCCAGCACGGTCGGGTTGGCGATCTTGTACCCGTTCAAGTGTAAAATCGGCAGCACCGCGCCGTCGGAGACGGGGTTCAGGAACTTGTTGGAGTGCCAACTCGCCGCCAAAGCCCCGGTTTCCGCCTCGCCGTCACCGATCACGCAGGCGACCAGCAGATCGGGATTGTCAAAGGCCGCGCCATAAGCATGGGTCAGCGCGTAGCCCAACTCGCCGCCCTCGTGGATCGAACCCGGCGTTTCCGGCGCGACGTGACTCGGGATGCCGCCGGGGAACGAGAACTGCTTGAACAGGTGCTGCAAGCCCTGCGCGTTTTGTGAAACGTGCGGGTAGACCTCAGAGTACGTCCCCTCGAGGTACGTGTTCGCCACCAGTCCTGGCCCACCGTGACCTGGCCCGGCAATGTAGATGGCGCTCACGTCGTGATTGACAATTAAACGGTTCACATGCGCGTAAATGAAATTCAAGCCCGGCGTCGTGCCCCAGTGTCCGAGCAATCTGGGCTTGACGTGTGCCAAGCTGAGCGGTTCGCGCAGCAAAGGATTGTCCATCAGGTAAATCTGCCCGACCGACAGGTAATTCGCGGCCCGCCAGTACGCGTCCAGTAACTCGAGGTCCGACGATCGGATCGGTTGCGGCGTGCCTTGTGTCAAAGGGTCTGGCGTCATACGGGTTTCTGTCATGGGATTGACCTCCGTGTCTGGTTTCTCGAGGACTAACCCTCGGGAGGGGTTGGGTTGAGCATAGTCCCGATTGTCTCCAGCCTGTCAGCTCGGTTTTATTGATTTCAACCGTGAGCGGACCGTTTGACTTCGTGAAGGCTGGCTTAAGGGGAAGCCCGTAAAACATGGGCGTGATTCACACAGGGAATTGGCCATCAACCCGTAAAATAAAGCCATGAAGTGGTTTCTCGCCTTTTTTTCGCTCGCCGCACTGACCGTGCTGTTGAGCGTTTCCAACGCTGCCGCGCCCGTCAAGATCACCGTCTGGCAGTACTTGTCCCCGGAGACGGGATCTGATCTGCTACGGACTTTCGCTCAGGAGTACAACAAATCCCAGTCCAAATACGCGGTGGAGATCGTGGATGCCGGAGACTTCAAAACGATTCAGGTGAAACTGATCAACGCCCTGCGCTCCGGCGGTGCGCCGAGCATGACGATGGTGGACAATGCCTTCTTCACCCGGTTGGCGCTGGGCGGTTCGCTCGAGGCCTTGAATGCCAATGTGGAGACTCTTCCCAAAGCCACGGTTCAGGACATCTACCCGGTGCTGTGGCAGTACGGCGACGTGGACGGGCAACGCCTGGGCTTGCCGTGGGCGGAAAGTACCCTGGTGAACGTTTACAATGCCGACGCCTTCCGGCAAAAGAACCTGCCCGCGCCGCGTTCCTGGGACGATTTCGCCAAAGCCGCCAAAGCCCTGACCAGCCGCACCAGCAAAGGCGCAGCGTTCTTCATAGATGCCTGGATTTTCGCCTCGATGGTCTCGAGCCGGGGCGGGGATATCCTGAGCGTTGACGACAAACCGGATTTCGCCAACGCCGCCTCGCAGCAAACCTTGCAGTGGATGTACGACCTCACCAAGGGCGGCAACGCGCTAATTCGCAATTACAGCGAAGCCAACTTCGCCGTTCTGGACTGGGTCCGCACCAAAACCTTCTTGGTGACGATCCCGACGAGCGTTTTTCCATTCGTCAAGAACAACCTGCCGTTCCAGGTCGGGGCCACGCCGATGCCGGGAAAGACCCTGGCGGGCGAATCGCAATTCGTGATCCCGAAAGCCGCCTCCGACGCCGAGCGCGACGGGGCCTTCGAGTTCTGGCAGTACCTGATCCGCCCCGAGAACGGCGCTCGGCTCAGCAAGCAGAGCTATCACCTGCCACTGCGCCGCAGCACCACCAAGTTGATCGGCGACTTCGCCAACGACCCGATCATGAAAGCCGGTCTCGAGGCGCTGCAAACCGCGTACAACCCGCCGCATCTGATTGAGTACCAGGCCTGGCGCACGATTCTGGAATCGCAAATCGAACGGAGCTTGAAGGGCGGGACCGATCCCAAAGCGGCCCTGCTCGAGGCGCAACGTCAGGCGCTCAGCTCGAAGTGACCCCAGGGACAGTGACTCTCGGACAGCGCAACGAAATCACTCTTGACCCAAGGTAGGCAAAGCTTCGAGAAATAAAGCTTCGAGAAATCTCGAACCGACGATGGGATTTACAGATTGCCTCGAGCCTGACAATGACCGGGCGAACCGCACCCTACCCTGGACTCGAGGAGCCTATTTCAGGCGGAACCCTGCACGAAACGCAGGACGTACCCCAGCATCGCGCCAAAGGCCCAGCCGTTGGCCAGCAACAGGCTCGAGGCAATCTTCGGCGGGTCGCGCAGGACCTTGTGAACCCAGCCGCCGGGGAACAATCCGCGCATGTAAATCACGGCCCCCAAGGTGTACAACCCGACGTACTCGATAAAGCGCCCACCGTTCGGTAGTGATTGTCGGACGAGTGCCACGACCCCGATCAAAAAGGTCAGCACCGCCACGTACTGAACGGCGTTCATGGCCAGCAGATAGGTGGCGCTCGGTTGCGGGTTGCGACGCTCGAGCAGCGACCACACGGCGGCCCCCAGGAACAATCCGGTGATGAGGTAACAGAGGGCGTAAACCAGCGTCAACATGACTGCATTATCGCTGAGATCCTATCGGGTTGTTGGGGTTATCCGTCCCAGCCTCGAGGCTCGGCTCAGGATGACTGTTGAAGCCTCGAGTGCGGCGTGCCACACGTGAATTCCAGACTTGACCGGGATTGCTTCGATGGCGTAGAATTATGTGTTGGGCGAAATAAGAAACGCTAGCAGGAAATATGTACAGAACCAACCCAGCCAGGACAGAAGTAGCCACCGTGACACGAAGAGGACACGACAGGAGTAAACCGCATGATTGAAGAGAATATAGAACCGTTGATGGACGCCGCCGCTCTCTTGGAGGGCGCGGATAATTACACAGCCGATAACATCAAGGTCCTAAAAGGTCTGGACGGGGTTCGCAAGCGTCCCGGCATGTACCTCCAGGGTGGCACGGGTGTAGATGGCTTCCACCAGTTGCTGTCGGAGATCATTGACAACGCGATTGATGAGGGCCAGGCAGGCTTCGCCGACACCGTGACCGTGACGATTCACAAAGACGAATCCGTGACTGTGACCGACAACGGGCGCGGCTTCCCGGTGGACGCGATGGCTTCGGAGAACGGCCGGCCGGCCGTCGAAGTCACCTTCACCGACTTGCACGCCGGTGGCAAATTCGATGACGGCGCGTACAAGGTCTCGGGCGGTTTGCACGGCGTCGGCGCGAAGGTCGTCAACGCGCTCTCCCTGTTCCTACGCGTGGACATTCGCAAAGGCAAGGATCTGTACCGTATTGGATTCGAGAGCGGCGTTCTGACCGAGCCGCTGCACATCATCGGCAAGAACACCGAGGGTCGCAACGGCTCAGCGGTCAGTTTCAAACCCGATCCAGCGGTTTTCAAAGATATTGAGCCGCACTGGGATTACAGCCGCATCCGGCGGCGTCTGCGCGAGTTATCCTTCCTGTTGGGCGGCTTGAAAATTGTCCTGACCGACGAGCGTGAGGGGCATCAGAAAACCGAAACCTTCTTCGAGCGCGGTGGCGTGGCCGCCTACGCCCGGAGCTTGGTCGGCGACGACAAACTACTTTACGAGACGCCCGTGCTGCTCTCAGGCGTTCACGAGGGCGTCGTCGTGGAAGTCGGCATGATTCACAGCACCGCCTACAACCCGAACCTGCTGGCCTACGCGAACATGATTACCAACCGCGACGGTGGTACCCACATGACGGGCTTTCGCACCGCCTACACACGGGTCTTCAACAAGTACCTGAAGGACAAGGGCTTCCTGAAATCCGGCGCGATCGAACCCAACGGCGACGACTGGCTCGAGGGGCTGAACGTCGTGGTCAGTATTAAGATCAACGACCCGCAGTTTGAGAGCAACGCCAAGGTCAAGCTGCTGAACCCGGAAGTCCAAACGGCCGTCAACCGCGTGATCGGTGACAAGCTGATGGAGTTTTTAGAAGAGAACCCGAAGGTTGGGAAAGCCATCTCCGAGAAAGCCGCCGATGCCGCTCGAGCCAGAGACGCGGCCCGCAAAGCCAAGGATCTGGTGCGCCGTCAGAACCCCTTGGAGAACGACGACCTGCCGGGCAAGCTGGCGGATTGCCAGTCGGACGATCCGGCCGAATCCGAGATTTTGCTCGTGGAGGGGAACTCGGCAGGCGGAACCGCCAAGGGTGCGCGCGATCGGAAGTTCCAGGCGGTGCTGCCACTGCGCGGCAAGGTTCTGAACGTGGAGAAGGCCGCCATCGGACAGATCCTGAAGAACGCCGAGATTCGCAGCATGATCGCAGCCATCGGAGCGGGCATTCAGGGCACGGGCGACAACCAGCACTTTGATCTCAGCAACATCCGCTACCACCGGATCGTCATCATGACCGACGCAGATGTGGACGGCTCGCACATCGCGGTGCTGCTGATGACCTTCTTCTACCGTTTCATGCGTCCAGTCATCGAGGCGGGTTACCTGTACATCGCGCAGCCGCCGCTGTTCAAGCTCAGCATCGGTAAGAAGCACGAGTACGTCTTCAACGAGGAAGTCCTTCAGGCACGCCTAAAGGAGCTGGGAGATCGCAACAACATCAGCATCCAACGCTACAAAGGTCTGGGCGAGATGAACGCCGAGCAGCTCTGGGAAACGACGTTGGACCCAAGCACCCGCACAATGAAGCAGGTCAACATTCAGGACGCCTTAGAGGCCAACGAGACCTTCAAGGACCTGATGGGAACCGAGGTCGCGCCGCGCCGCGCCTATATCGAGGAAAACGCGGTCTTCGCACGAATTGACGTGTAAACCCGGCGAGAAACAGGAAGAGGCGGCCACGTGGCCGCCTCTTCCTGTTTCTCAAAGATCAAACGCGCCAGAGCACCCCTCGAGCCAAAAAACAAAGGTGGTTGTCCATACCCGAGTTGCTGATGGAGCGCGGGAGATCGTTCAGTCGTTGCAACAACAGACCCCCTGCGAACCTTCGGCACAGATCAGATCTCGAGCATTGCCATATCGCACGCCGGACGCGCAGAAACCGTTCGCGCTCGAGGGCTTGGGTTGGGGGATGGCTGCGAGGTTCGCAAGGGGTCTAACGAGGCAAGGACCGTTAGCTGGTCTCGAAGGGAATTGATCTTTCATCAAGGTCGCTCAGACTCGTGGGAGCTGCACGGCGTCTAACAGCGCCAAGTGTGTCACGCGTTGCACAGCCGCCACGAGCGCTGCCAGCGACGGAGCCGGAACGCCGCCCACGGAGAACGCGAAGCTCGAGTCGCCATCGAACGGCGTGTGCGAGGGTCGCGTACCGCGAGCCAAACCCATCTGCGCGGCCTCGGCCAGCAGTCGGCACTCCACCTTGCCCAGGGTCGCGTCGGTCCCAATGGCGACCAGGGTGGTGTTCGTGTCCTTCAAGTACTCGAAGCCGCTCGGATCGGTCAGCGCCTCGATCCAATCCGCGTCGGTCAACCTCGAGCCGTCGGTTCTGAGCGCTCCGGCGACGACGGCCCCGGCTTCGTTCACCACGTCCCCGAACGGATTGGCCACGACCAGGGCCGCCACCCTGGCAGCGCCGACAGAGATCAGCGCGTTTCCCAGTCCGCCCGGTTGGGCGCGTGGGAAGCCCAGCGCCTTCCCCGCCATGCCGCCCGTGCCCGCCCCAACCGTCCCTCGAGCCACCGGATCGGGGGTGGCAGCCTGGGCGGCGCTGTACCCATGCTCCGCCGTCGGACGAACCCGGCTGCTCCCCACCGCGAGATCATAGATCACGGCCGCTGGCACGATCGGAACCCTGGTGACTCGAGTTTCGACGCCCTCGCCGATCTCCTCCAGAAACCGCATCACGCCGCCCGCCGCATCCAGCCCAAAGGCGCTGCCGCCCGCCAGACAGAGGCCGTGAATCCGCTCCACGCGCTTGGTCACCTCGAGCAGACTGGTCTCGCGGGTTCCGGGGGCCCCGCCGCGCACCTCGGCGCTGGCGGTCGCGCCGCCCGGCGGCATCAGAATCGCGGTGCAACCGGTGCGGGCTTGGCTGTCCGTCCAGTGTCCGACGCGCACACCGGGAAGCGCCGTCAACGTCAGATTCATTCGGGCGCAGTATACGGTTGGCGGCGTGTGCAAATTTTGCCAAGCTGCCACAATTGACTTGTTAGCATGGCTGCATGACTTTGAGCACCTGGAAGAAAATCCCCCTGCCCCTCATCATCTTCGCCCTGACCTTCATCGTCGGAGCCTGCGAGCAGACCGTGCTGGCGGCGACCCGTGGCACGACGCTGCTCAGTTTGTTGGGGAGCCTGATTTCGTCGGGCGCATCGCTGGGCCGGTCGCTGTTCTTCTAAGCTGTTCTAATCTGGCAGACGTTCATTCTGACCCGACCTTTCCCTGTCACCCAGATTCGCCCAGCCATTCGGCTGGGCGGTTTTTACAACTCTTGCGCTATGCTGCCCTGACCCGCAGGAGGGACCCGAACCATGCAGCACTCGTGCGTCATCCATCCCGAACTGAAGGCTCCGCTGTCTCACGCGCTGGACAATGGCAAGTACGGTCGCATGTTCCCCGAGCTGCCCGGCTTGGCGCAGGATGCCTCGCTCGCGGGCGTGTTGGGCAAACGCGGCGCGGCCCTGGACGCGGGCGCGACCCGGAACAACGACAATCCGCGCATCCCGGCCGGGTTCGCGTTCCTCGGGCAGTTCGTGGCTCACGACATCACCCGTGACCTGTCACTGCTTCAGCATCACTCGAGCCTGGACGAATTGCGGAACTTTCGCGCCCCGCGTTTGGACCTGGAAAGCGTCTACGGGCCCGGCCCGAGCAACGCGCCGTACCTGTACGACCGTGACGATCCTGACAAGTTTCTGCTGGGAATGAACGATGCCGGACGACCCAACGACCTGCCGCGCAACGCCCAGGGAATCGCGCTAGTCGCCGATCCTCGAGACGACACGCACATCATCGCGGCGGGCTTACATCTGGTGTTCATGAAGTTCCACAACGCGATCGTGGATCGCCTGCGCGCTCGAGGGATGCCCAATGACGCCCTGTTCGAGGAGGCCCGGCGCACGGCCCGCTGGCATTACCAGTGGATCGTCGTGCAGGAGTACCTGAGCCTGTCGGTCGGCGATAGTTTGGTGGACGAAATTCTGCGCGACGGTCCGCGATTCTTCTCCGTCAAAGAAGGCGTTTCCATCCCTGTGGAGTTCGCCGATGCCGCGTACCGCTTCGGACACCCGCAGATTCGTCACCGCTACCGCATGAACCAGACCTCCGGTGAACTCGAGATGTTCCCGGACCTGGCGGGCTTCCGGGCGATCCCGGAGCGCCTGGCGGCCGATTGGGCGCTGTTCTTCGCGGTGGACGGTCAGCCCGCGCCGCAGGCCAGTAAACGCATCGAACCGCGACTGGCCGCGCCACTGATGAGGCTGCCCGAGGCGATGGTCGGCGCGGTCGCGCACGAGGAAGAGGCGTCCCTGGCCTACCGTGACCTCGAGCGGGGCCGGGATTGCGACCTGCCGTCCGGTGAGGCGGTCGCCGGTCGAATCGGGGCACAACCGTTGACTCGAGCAGAGGTGGGGCTGGAGCAACACGGGTGGAACGGGGAGACGCCGCTCTGGTATTACATCCTGCGCGAAGCCGAACTGCGCCACGATGGAACCCAGCTCGGCGAGGTCGGCGGGCGAATCGTGGCCGAGGTGCTGCTGGGCCTGTTGATGGCGGACCCAACTTCGTTCGTGGCCACTAAACCCGACTGGAAACCCGTGCTGCCGTCCTCGAAGGCAGGGGAATTCACGATGGGCGACCTGCTGAAATTCGCCGGAGCCGTCCCAGCCTGACAACCGGGAGAAGGAGGAGCCGCATGAAACAGGTCTGTTCGCACTTAGAGCAAATCCGCGAGATCACCCCGAGCGCGCACGGTTGCGAGGAATGTCTGAAAACCGGCGACACCTGGGTTCACCTACGGGTCTGCCTCGTCTGCGGACACGTCGGCTGCTGCGACTCCAGCCAGAACAAGCACGCCACGAAACACTTTCATGCCTCGAAACACCCGCTCGTACAAAGTATGGAACCCGGCGAGGACTGGCTGTACTGTTACGTTGACGACATCACCCTCGAGCCGGGGAGCGGCCCGCTCTGGAACGGAACTTGGAGGAAATCATGAACGATGGGACGCTGCTGAAACAAATCGAATCCCTGGTGGAACAAGAACACGCGCTCTTCAACAAGGGCGAACTGACTGACACCGAGGCTGGCGAGTTGCGCACCCTGGAGGTGAAGCTGGACCAGCTCTGGGATTTGATGCGGCAACGCCGCGCCAAACGCGAGTACGGGCAGAACCCGGACGACGCCGAACAACGCTCAGCAAGCACCGTCGAGGGGTACACCAACACGCCCTACACGAAAACCCGCGACGACAACTCCTGAGCTGCAACCCCTCACACCGAATCTCGAGACTTCTGACTGACAGCTCGAGGTCACGGTTTTCGTCGGGATTTGGCGTGCCAGACCCGGACGCCCTCGAGACCCCCGCATTTCGTAGGGGTTTGCCACAGCAAACCCAGCCACCTTTGAGAACAAAAATTGCGTCCCACGCATGTCTTAGGGGCGAACGGCGATTCGCCCGACCCCCAACAATTTTGCTTGAGAAATCCCAATCACTGACATCTCGAGAAAGGTCAAGGGCAGCTCGCTGTCGCGCCACATCTCTGTGTGTAGGGCACAACGCTTCTCTCACCCCTCGCTGAAGCGAGGGGTGAGAGAAGTTAATGGCGACGGGCAGGCACAGGCTTGAAGATTTTGGTCTCGAGGCCAGTGGGTGATAGGTCGGCGAGACCAGATCCACGGGAATGGCTTCTTGTTCGAGCAAGGGCCGTGTTCATCAGTCGAGGCATCGCAGTGATTTAGGTTAGTTGTGAAGCAGTTTCACGATGGCGGGCAGGAACACGGCTGCGCCCACCAGCAGACTCACCAGGCTCGAGACGAGCACCGCGCCCGCGGCGACATCCTTGGCGATGCGGGCCAGTGGGTGATAGGTCGGCGAGACCAGATCCACGATGGCTTCTAGGGCCGTGTTCATCAGTTCCAGGGATAGCACCAGCCCAGCGCAGAGCAGGATGGGTACCAGGTCAACCCGGAGCGCCAGTCCTAGCACGAGCGCCGCGCCTCCTAGGCTGGTCTCGAGCCTGAAGTTGCGTTCGCGTCGCCAGGCGTAGGCGATGCCGGACGCGGCGTAACCGATGTTCTTCACCCAGTCGCGCCTCGGCGCGTGACGCGGTGGGTCGCGGGGAACGCTCACGGCAGCATTCTAGCGGTTGGCGGGGGAAGAGGTTCCCGACTTTTGTTTGCCCAGCAACTCGAGAGCGAGGCGCTCCAGTTGGTTGAAGGGTTGCCAATCAGCTTCCGTGGCGTGATCGTGTCCGAGCAGATGCGTCAGACCGTGGCTGGCCAACACGATCACCTCGGTGGTCAGGCTGTGACCGCGTTCCTTGGCTTGCCGCTGGGCGGTTTCCAACGAGATCACAATGTCGCCCAGCACGGGCGGCGTGAACGGGTCGCCGGGTTCCCACTGCGGGAAGCTCAGCACGTCGGTGGCGGCGTCCTCGTTCCAGAACTCGCGTTTCAGGGCGCGCAGTTTCGTGTCGTCGGACAGCACCACGCAAACCCCCGAGGCCACGCCCTGCGCCCTCAGCAACCCGGTCATGACGCGGCGCAGCGCGGGTCGCAAACCCACGGGCGGGCGCACTTCACTGACGATCTCGAGCTGAGCCGTCACGATGCCTCAGCGCACCGTCGGCAGCAGCCCGCCGACGCGGTAGAACAGGAGGTTGATTGGCAAATAGGACCCGCTGGCCGGGACCAACTCGAGTTCCACGCGGTTCGGCGCGGCGTCCAGGGCGCGGTAGATCAGTGCGGGCAGGTCGTTGCGGTAGAGCGTCCCGGAGTCGGGCACGGCCACATACGCGCCGTTGACTTTCATCGCGCCCGCGTATGGGCCGCCTCTGGGTACGAGCGCCCCGACGGTCCCTCGAGCGTTGTCCAGGATGATGCGGTACGTGATGCCGTAATTGCCTTTCAGCACCATCTGATCGCCGCTGATGACATCTTGCCCGATGACCGACGGGTCTATCACGCCGTCGCCGATCACCAAGCGGGCGGCACCTCCGGCGTTCACCTGGTTCAGGTCAATCGCAATGTTGCGAACCGCGCCGTAAAACGTGCCGCGCTGATGAACCCCGTCGCGGTCCAGGGTCGGCAGGTTTTGCAGGGTTTGCAGCATCAACGCACCGCCGAGGTCATTGATGACGGGTTGCACCAGGGCATCCTCTACGAAGTACGCCGCCAGTTGCACCCGTCCGGTCGTCTCGAGGTCGAACATCAGGTTCAGCCCCTCGCCGGGGTCCAACGGCTGACTGAGGTACAGGGACGCCGATTGCCCAGCATCCAGGTTCAAGGATTCGCGTCCGCCGCTCGTCAGAAAGTCCAGCAGGCTCACCCGCCCGAGGGTGGCGACGACCGTGGTGGCGCTCGTCTCACCGAATTTGTTGACGCGCACCTGAACCGGCGTGGACTCCAGATTGGAGGCGAAGATCAGCACCCGTCCCGGCTGCTGGCTGCCGTTGCCGTGATAGGCGATCAGTCGCGCCGGTCCGTTGACGACATCCTCGTACAGCAATCCGCTCCGGTCGGGTTGCTCTGGAGAATCGGATAGTAGCAACGGAATCGTTTCGTCGGTGCGCCCGAACTGCGGCATCGGGTAGGTCAACACGTCCTTGTCAGGCACAGTGCGCCCCAGCGCGGAGAAGCGCAACCCGTAATCCCTGGGCGTGTACAGAACCTCGTTGCCAACCCTGATCTGCTGCAAGAAGGGTTCGGAGACCAAACCGTTCTTGTTGGTCACCTGCAAGCTGATGGTTTTTAGTCCTGGCGTGAAATACGCATCCTCACGACCCGTGAAACGCTCGAAAGTCACGGGAATGCCGTTCGGGTCGTAACTGTACTCAATAATCTTGACCGGTTCCCCGAGGCGATAATCGCGCTTGTCGGTAGCGAAACGTGCCACAGGCAGGCTCGAGTTGACCCCCTTGTCACGGGCAATCGTCAGCGTGATGAGGCGCTGAACCGCGTCGAATTCCACGTGAGCGTTGATCGCTAAGTCCAAAATTCTAGCAGCCACAAACAGCGTGCCGTCCAGAATTGTGGCCACCTCGGAGAGGGCCAGTTGCTTCCCGTCCAGCCGCGCCAGTTTCAGGCTGGGGTAAAACTCGAGCTTCCCGAAGCGAATCCCGTCCGCCACCCCTGGCACACCTTCCAGCGGGATCGCCAGCACTCGGCTCAGCTCACGGAGCGGCAGCACGCTCCGACCATCCACGGTCCGGCTGGGGAACTGAAACTGGACCCTCGAACCGTTCAGGAACCCAAAGTTGGAATCCAAGGGCCAGATCAGTTGTCGCGTCACGAGGCGAGTCAGATTGGTTCGGGCGACCGGGTTTTGCGGTTGAGAGAACGCGACCCCGAGCGCCAGCACCGTGGCGAGCGCGAGGGTTGCGCGTAGAAAGACGGCAAACTTCACGTGATTGAATATAACCCAGGCGTCTAGCAGCTCCAAAACGCATTTGCACATCTCAGCCGATACCGACCTTACGAAACACGCAAGAGGACGTGTGACACGAAACCTCGAGAACTCTTGAGGGATTCTTAAAGGATTTGAAAAACCTGAAAGCGACTCCTCTGCACGAGTAAAAACAGCCCGATGTGGCCACCAGGCGCACCTGTGGCATGACCACCTCGAGTCCGATGATTTTCGTAGGGGTTTGACATGTCAAACCCGGCCCCCTTTGAGAACACCACGCACGTCCCACGCATTTCGTAGGGGCGAACGGCGGTTCACTCGGCCACCAACGTTATTGATCGAGACATCATGTTTGGGCTGTCTCGAGACGAAGGTCAACGGCAGCTCGCTGCGCTCGCTCCCCTCACCCGCGCTACGCGCGGCCTCTCCCAGCGGGAGAGGCGAAAAGGCTGGCAGGCTCGAGGGTCTAACAATCATTCTGCTCGGGCGAGCTTCAGCGCCAGACGGCTGCGTAATCGCGCACGAACTGCTCGAACGAGATTGGTAGGCGTCCCAGGATGCGTTGCACCTCGCCGGTCAATCTGCCCGCCAGTCCGAGCTTGGCGGCGGTGTACAGGGCTTCCATGACCAGGATTTGCGCCAAGCCCATGCCTTGATGCCGCAGGTGCGCTCCGAAGGCCAGGTTGGACGGGTTCGAGTACGTGATCTGAACCCCTAGAACTTGGGTCATGATCGCGGCGACTTCGGCGTAAGTAAGGGCCTCGGCGCTGGTCAGCTCGACACCCGTGTTTTTCAATCCGAGCGGCTCGAGGTCCGGCACGGTCAGGGCTTTCACGGCGACGGCCGCGATGTCCCTGGCGTCCACGAAGGCGGTGCGGCCACTTCCGGCCGGAATGTAAATGTCGTGCAGCACACGGATGTCGTCGCGGTGCGTGGTGGCCAGGTTCTGCATGAAGAACGAGGCGCGCAGGAAGGTGTAGTTGAGCTTACCGAGAGCGCCCAGCCGCTCGAGGTGCTTTTCCACGGCGGCGTGCGGCACGACCGGGTTTTTCTCGGCCCCTTGCAGCGATAGAAAAACCCAGCGGGTCGTGCCCGCGGCCACGCCCGCGTTTACTGCGGGCAGCATCAGCCTCTTGGTGTTGGAGACGGCCGGGGGCCGCATCAGGAAACACGCCTCGCACCCAAAGAAGGCGGCCGGGTAAGTATCCTCTGCTCCGAACTCGAGCCGGACAGTTTCTAGTAACCCTGTTTCTAATAAGCCTTTCTCTAATAAACCCTTCTCTAGTAAGCCCCGTTCCAGTACCGCCTTTTCTGGCAATTCAGACTCGAGATTCGGCGCAGCACTACTCTTCTGGATGTTCTCTAGCAGCGCCCGCTCGAGGCGTTCCCGACCGCGCTGCGGGTCAGTCACGGCGGCCCGCACCGGGATGCCCGCCGCCAGCAACCTGCGCACCACCTCGAGTCCTACGTTGCCGGTCGCGCCGGTCACCAGGATTGGCTTCACGCTCGCCTCGTTTCAGTTGCGAATCGCGGGAGCCTGCCCGAGATAGGTGTCCTTCACCAGCATCTCGAGCATCGCGTCGCTCAGGTCGGCGGTGGTGATTTGCGCTCCGAAACCCATCGGCGGGTATCCAATCCGGTACGCGCCCTTCGGCGGACCCCCGGTGATGACCGGGGCCCGCAGGATCACGAATTCCAAACTGTTCTGGCGCAATAAATCGTACTGCCGCCGCTTGTCCGCCACGGCATCGGCAATCAGTTTGGAGATCAGAAACCCGATGAGCTGCGTGCCAAAGTCCTGACTGTCTTGCGGCGTTCGCATCCCCGCCCCGCCAACCGCGACGAGACGCTTGAGACCGTATTTGTGCATGGCAGCGATCAGGTGCATCGTATTGATCTCGAGAATATTTTTTGGAGAGGTTTTGCTTGGGCCCAGCGCGTTCAACACGGCGTCCTGTCCCTGCACCACCGCGCTCACGTCGGCGGCAACGGTCGCGTCACCCTGAATGATCTTCAAGCGGGCGTGGGTGATCTCGAGTTTCGCCGGATCGCGCAAAAGAGCCGTGATCGTGTGACCCGCTTCGAGCGCTCGAGCGGTCAGGACACGCCCGACCTTGCCGGTCGCACCGAACACCGCCAGGTTCACGGGGTGCGCTCCAGCGTTTGATTTCCTCGGACCTGATTGTCCTGAACCACTGCCGCAAACAGCGCCGCGTGCTGGCTCACCCAGGTTTCCAAGGTCGTGAGTTGAACCGGGAGTTGCTCGAGGACGCCGCTCAGGTCAACGCGCATGGCGTCCAGCGGCGCGGCCTCTCCGGCGCGGTAGGCGATTTTGATGCCCTCGCCCGCTTCGGGACCCATGATCTGCGCCATCAAATCACCAAACTCGTCTGGGCTGATCGCGCGGTAGCTGACCGGGGTTCCGAGCGCTCGAGTGAAGCCTCGCGCGATCCCGTCCCCGGTGAGCGCCTCGGGTCCACCCAAGTCGAAGGCTTGCCCGGCCAGCGCTGGGCGCTCGAAGGCGGCAACCGCGAAACGTCCGAGGTCCTGGCTGGCGAGCCACGACACGGGACGGTGGGCCGCGACCGGGTACGCGACCTCGCGGCGTTGCTGAACGCCCGGCAGCGTCCACGGCCCGAGCAGGTTCTCCATATAGACACTTGGGCGCAGGGTGATGCTGGGAATGCCACTGGCCCTGACGGCCGCCTCGAGCGCGATTCGGTAGTCCATCATTGGGAGGCCGGTCGGGGTTTTCGGGGTCTGCCCGCTGGTGTTCAAAACCAAGAGCTTCACGCGAGCCGCTTCTGCCACCTTCAACGCGTTCCCAGCGAGCGCCAGCGGGTCGCCCTGCGCGCCGAACGGCAGCATCAGAAAAACGCCTTCCACCCCGTCGTGAGCCGCGCTCAGGCTTTCAGAATCGTTTAGATCACCGCGAAACACCCGCGCACCCTTGGTCTCCAGGTCAGCGGCTCGTTCTACGTGTCGCACGACGATGTTGACCTCGTGGCCGCGCTCCAAGAGTTGCTCGGCGACTGGGTGCGCCTGTGATCCCGTGGCTCCGTAAACCAGTACTCGCATAGTGAACCCCCTGCGCCCGGATTGACATCGGCGCACCTGCACGACCCGAGGATCGGGTCACGAATTCGGTCTTACTGATAACGGCACGATTCGGCTACCTTACGCATGCGTCACAGACGCACTCTATTGCCTTAAAACATTAACCTGAACATGCCGAACTCAGTAGCTCCCCCGAAACACCCCTATCGCAACGTCTCGAGGATCGGGCTGTGCGGCAGACGCGGCTAGCAAATCGCCTCGCGTCGTCTGGCAAGATAGCAGACTTAGTTCATTCTGGAAAGTAGTTACGCCAGAGTGATATAATTACCCACAATGAACAAATATGTTCTAAAAGCAGAGAACGCCTTCAGTAGTCTCGAGTACCAGACCCGTGTCCAGGTTCAACCCGAATGCACGGTCGAACGCACGCTAGAGATCATCGGCGGCAAGTGGACGACTCTGGTGCTGCGCGATCTACTGCGCGGCACGCGGCGCTTCGGGGAGTTGCGCGCCAGCCTCGGGTTGGTCAGTCCGAAAACGCTGACCGACCGTCTGCGCTTCCTCGAGGAGCGCGGCATCGTGCGCCGAACCGCGTACTCGGAGATTCCACCACGGGTCGAATACGCCCTGACCGAGCGCGGGCGCGACCTGGGAACGATCATTGACGCGATGGCGCTCTGGGGCGCGAAGCACGGCTGAGCAAGCTTCCGAAGCAGCCAGACCGACATCGTTAGGACGTAGTTAAACCGACGCGGCCCCAGCGGCCCTCGAGTCGCAAACCTGGGCTGGCTGTTGTGCAAAGACCGCACGGCCCGCAAAGGTGGTCCGTTATACTGCTTGGCAATGCGTCACACCCCAGCGAACCGAGACCTCTGATGGCCAACAGCGTGTACAACACAGTCTGTGATGCCTTAAGTCGTATCGTCTCGAGGCGAGCGGCGGAAAACATTGTCAGCGAAGCCCTGCGCGGCGCGAAGACCGACGCCAACCGTGTCACAGCCAAGGAAATGCAAGCCTTACTGAAAAGCGCCGTCTTTGCGCGGTTGCAGCAAATCATTCCGGTGGCTCAGGCCAAAGGCGAAATCAAACAGATTCTCAGCACCCTGGAAAAGTTCTTTGATCGTCCCAACCCAGCCCTCAGCCCTGAAGTCCTCGAGGGGCTGGCGGCTTTGCAGAACGAGTTCCGTCCCTATGCCAAACTGTCGCAACCGCGCGCTCAGGGCTTGCTGAAAAGCCTTCAGGAATTGCCGCAATCGGACGACCCGGTGAAAGCCTTGAACACACTCTGGGCGGAGCTGGACCTGTTGCAGTTGGAGCTGACGGGACGCACGCAACCACCACCGACCACGATGACCGACGGTCGCAACCTGGATGAGCTATTACTCTCGAGCGGCGAGTACGCGATCAATTACCAGTTCGAGGAGGTGCCGCGGGAGGACATGCCCCAGGAGGACAAACCCCCGACGGCCGCCAGTGCTCCGCTGGCAGAACGGTTTACACCGGGTTCACCGACGGCCGTGGCCATCCCGACCGCGCCTGCTGGAATAGTCCCTGCCTCTGCCACCATTACTCCCGCTACAGTCGCACCCAGCGCAATCATGGTCCGTTTTCCCCTGGCGACCACCGATGGACGCGATGCTCTGCTGCTGCACTTCGCGCTCGAGGAGGGCGTGGTCGGAGTCTTGCTTTCCAATCGTCTGGGTGACGTGCTCGCCGAACGCCTGTCAGCCGGAGAAGCCGATCAGCTCGCGGCGGTGGTTGCGGCGACGACGTTACTGTTGGAAAAACGCCGTGGCTTTCAACTGTTTTACACGCATCTTCAAGATGTCAGCGCCTTCATTGGGCTGGTAGACCGATACGTGCTGACTGTACTGACCGATAACCGCGTCAACGTGGGACGTTTACTCTCTGAGATGGCATCCTTGAAGGAGGACATATGAAAACCTGGATTCGCGTCTCGCTGATCCTGATTGGGCTGGGCCTGCAAGCTATCGGTCTGACCACGGCAAACGCACAGAACCTGGATCTGATCGGCGCGTACCGCTCGATTCAGAACTCGCTCGAGGTGGCGCGCGTCACCCTCGCGAAGGACCCGGCCGGGGCGCTGGCGCGGGTCGAGGGAGCCGCGAACGTCTTTCGCAAGGTCAGCGGACAACTGGCCCCGGCGCTTTCGGGCGGTGGTAACGCCGCGCTGAAAAACGCGGGCACGGCCGTGTCGCGCGGCTCGAGCACCGATTTCGCGGCGCAGGCCGGTCAGGTCCGGGCGATCCTGGAACGAGGCTTGCTGGAAAAGTACTTGACGCTGTTAGGTACTCCCGCCCAGGCGAGCCGCTACGCCAGCGTGTTGGGAAAATCCTTCAAGCTGAGCGCCGCCTCACAGAAAGACCTGAACCTCAGCACCAAATCCGGTAACGCCTCGAGGGCGCGCGGCATCATAGAATTACAACTCGCTAACATCATCAGTAACGCCCTAGGAGCCGCCAGGGACAACGCCGCCAATCGCTCCAGCGCGTTTGGGAGCGCCAGCCGGGCCGCGAACACCTTCCTGATCGTGCAGGACTCACCTCGAGTCGGCGAGCTGAGCGTTGGCGGTTTCACCGGGGCGATCACTACGCTCACCAGTGGCGACACGGCCGGATTCCAGCAGGCGGCGGGCGGATTGATCGCCCAAGTTCGCGGTTTCGCGGCTCGCGCCAGGGGCTTGATCTCGAGCAGCCCTCAGAGCGGCGCGACCCGTCCGGCGGTTCGCCCAACCCCGCCCGCGCCGCAACCGAACCCGCCCACCGCCCGTCCCACGCCGCCAGTCGCGGCCTCACCCACAGTTGCCCCAAACGTCAACGCCCTGAAGAACTCCCTCGTCAAGGCGGGCATCGCCGCGCCGCAAGCGGAAAACCTAGCCAGGGACCTGGCCAAGCAGGGCTTTAACAGCCTCTCCGGGGTGCTGGACGGAATCTCGGTGCAACTCTCCAGCGCGCTCTCCGACATCCAAGACGCCAACGTCCCGGACGGACGGGCGGAGATTTCCAACGCCAAGAACATCTTTGACTCGAGCCTGCGGGCCGTGGTCGAGGCCGCCGATCCAGCCTTAGCGACTCGAGTCAGCCGCGTGTTCGAGGCGACCGAGGCCGCCTCCGGCGTGCGCCCGGTGGACGTGACGGTTTTATTGGGAGAGATTGACACGATCCGCAAATGGTCCGAGGGCAAGCCCGCCTCCGGGTTGCAAGCCTTGGTTGCCACTGTCCAGCCGTGGTGGATGGGTTGGTTGCGCGGCGGGCTGTTCCTGGTCGCGGCGCTGCTATTCACCTACCCGATTTACCTGCTGAACCTGGCCTTCGGTGGGCGCAACCCGTACTGGCGCTACATCGGCATCGCTATGGTGCTGCTGTTCATTCCCCCGCTGCTGGAAGGCTTAGCCTGGCTGGGATCGTTCATCGCGCAGGGAACCGGATTGCGCTTCTTTGACGGCATTGCGTCCTTTAGCGTCTTGCAGAACCCGTTGGCGCAAATCGGCTGGGTCATCATCCTGTTCGCCACGGTCTTCTTTGCGACCGCCGGATTCAGGGGCATCGCCACGCAGTTCGGATTGATCCGCAGTCGCAATCAGGGCACGGGCGCACCGACCTCAATGGGAACCGTCGGTTTCGGCAACGCCAATCCGACGCCGATGGACCGCCCCGCCATGAACACCCAGCAGGTTCCGACGACCGAACGCACGATCGTCGAATGGGACGAAGAATTCTAAGCCCCTGAACAACCCAAAAGGGAGCGCCACGGCGCTCCCTTTTTCGTGCGCTCAAACTGCTGAACGCTCAAAGCCCCAACTCGAGCACCAAGCGCTCCAAGGTCAGGCTGGGTTCCAACCCGGACTTCATGCCGATGTCCGCCTCTAACAGCTTCTCGAGTTCGTACTTGACGCGTTTCTCCGAGTAGCGCCGGACAGCCTCGAGCGCTTTTTGGGCGCGAAACTCGTGGACGCTCAAGAGCTTGGCAGCCTCGGCGGGCCGAATCATCTCGTCCCTGGCGCGAAGCGCGTAGGCTCTGGCCATGAGCTGATAGTGACCCTGAAGCGCCCCGAGCAGCTTGAACGGATCCTCGCCCATGTGCAGCAAGCGCTCCAAATGCCCCCAGGCTTCGACCGGTTTCTTGGCGACGAGCGCGTCGGTCACAGCGAACATTGTCGTCGGCGGGTTCGCGTTCACGACCCGCGTGACCGTCTCCGCGTCCAGCCTGACCTCCAACAGCGCCAGCTTCTCCAACTCGCTCGCCAGACTGGCCACGTCGTCCGGGAAGGTGTCCGCCAGCAGTTTCGGCACGTCTTTCTCTAATTGCAACTTCAGCAGTTTCGCCCTGGACGTGACCCAGGCGATCAGCGCACCCTTCTGCGGCGTCGGATGGGCGCTCACCTCGAGACCCGCCTTCTCGTAGGCTTTGCTGCGAGACTCCTGCGCCTTGCGCTTCCGGGCGACCTCGCTGCCCGCTTCGGTGCTGGTCCAGTTCTCCGCGTCCAGCAGCACCGCCACAGCCTCCGGCGCTTTCTGCAACTCCTCCAAAATCGGCTTGTACTCCTTCAACCCTGTGACATCCACGACGACGACCGCCGGGCCGAACAGCCCGCCCTGAACCTGTGCGGCCACGAGTTCCGGCGTCAAATCCTCCTCGAGCCACGGCACGTCCCTGGACTGAAACCCAGCCGAGCGCAGGTGCGCCCGCGCCGCCTCGTGAATCAAAAACCCATTTCCCACCAATGCCAGTGCCACGGATGAATTCTAAGCGCTCGAGGCGGAGCAAATGAAATGTTCGTCAACCCTCGAGACTAACGAACTCGAGCCTCAAAACTTTCGCCTCTCCCAGTATTGATTGCGTGCCTTCGGCACCATGTAATTGCGTGCCTTTGGCACCATGTAATTGCGTGCCTTCGGCACCATGTAATTGCGTGCCTTCGGCACGACGGGAGAGGCCGTCGCAGGCGGGTGAGGGAGGCGAGCGTCGTGCAGACTGCACGCAGGGCGTGACGCGAGTTGCCCTTGACCCTGATCTTCCTCGAGAAACGATGTTTGGGATGGCTCGAGCAGGGACGTTGGTGACCGGGCGTTGTGCCTTGCACGCATAGTACCCACGCTACGCCCCTACGAAAATCTGGGGACGCGAGGGTGAACAGGCTGCCAGGAGATACACTTCAGACGAATGACTGCGAATCTTCTGCTCGAGCCGCAACCGCTCCGAACATGAACGGGTTGCCCTGGACGGCGCTGCAACTCGGTCAGCTCCTGCGAGGTGGGACGGATTGAAGTTCTACGATCGTTCACAGCGAGAGACGCGACAGCCTTGCTGCAACTGCGCTTGCACGGCGCAACGCGTGATCTCGAGGCGAACGGTTTAGAGACGGTGATTCTGAAAACCTGGGCCACTAAGGCGCTTCAGCCCAGTGCGCGCGCCGAACTGCGGTTTCAGCTCGAGTTTGCCCCGGAGATGCGAGCGGATTTCGTGCCGTGGACATTCGCGGCGCACGATGATGGCGAAAACGCCTGGGTGTTGACGCAGGATTTGACCAGAGAGTACGCGCACCCAATCTTGCCACTCAGCCACGCGCAACTCGAGACGGCGACTCTGGCGCTGGCAACGCTGCACGCGCACTGGTGGCAGCACCCGAGACTCGAGCGGTCAGACTTGCTGGAACCCGTGAAAGACGTGACACGAATGCCGCAGGCGCTCCCTGAAGCCGGCGTTCGTCGCAACGCGGCGCTGGCGGAAGATGCCTTAAAAATCTTTCGCCAGGCGCACGAAACCGAATTCAGTTCAACCGACTGGAAGCTGCTCGAACGGTGGCTCGAGGCTTGGGAGGCTCTGTTTCTGGCACGGACTCGAGATTCGCGCCAGATCACCTTGTTGCACGGTGATTTTCACTTGGCGGGCAACAGTTTCTTCAGCCCCTATGACCCTGCCAGAATCAAGCTGATTGACTGGGCGCAACACAAGCGCGGCATCGGGGCGCACGATTTGATGTACATGCTGCTGAGCGCAGAGGATCAGGGCCGGCTCGAGCGTGACGAGCACTTCATCGGGCTGTATTACGCGAAGCTGCTCGAGGCGGGCGTGACCGACTACGACCTTGACGCCTGCCGCTGGGATTACCGCTTCTGTTTGCTCAGCAACCTATTTCAATCCATCTTCCAGAACAGCCCGCGCTGGTTGCGGCGCAACCTCGAAGTGGTGCGAGTTTGGTCGCTCGAAGGGTGGACGGGTTGAAGCACCCGTCAATCCGCCGCCAGCCGTTCGGCCACCACCTCGAGCGGCTTCGTTCCGGCCAGCACACCCGCTGGGATCTGGAAGTCCTCGGCGATCAGCCTGGCGGTCATCTTGGCGCTCATCATGACGCTCGGCGTGCCGCCGCCGGGTTGCGCACCCGCACCGACCATGTAAAAGCGCGAAATATCCTCGGAGCGGTTGTGCGGACGGAAGAACGCGGATTGGGCCAGGATCGGTTCCGGCCCGAACGCATTCCCGAGGTAACTCTGAAGCGTGCCCTGAAAGTAATCCGGGGTAATCGCGCTTTTGTAGACCAAGCGATTCATCAGGTTCGGGATGTAGCCACGCTCGTCCAAGAAGCGCAGAATCTTGTTGACGAACGGCTCTTCTAATAGTTCCCAATCTAAGCGGGAGCCATTGTGTGGCACCGGCACGAGTGTGTACGCGACGTGATGACCCTCGGGCGCGAGGCTGGGGTCGGTCAAAGACGGCACGTGCAGGTACTGACTGAAGTCTTTGGCCAGGATCTTGCGCCCGAAAATGTCCCTCAGCAACTCCTCGTAACGCGGTCCGAGGATGATGTTGTGATGCTTCAGATCCAGCTCGCCCTCGGCGCGAAAGCCGAAGTACACGACGACCAGCGACATGCTCTGCGGCGAGAGTTTGACTCGAGTGTCCGACTGCCAGAGGCGGTACTTGGCGGGGATCAGCTTCAGGTACGTATTGGCGTAATCGCCGTTGCTGACGACCAGATCGGCGTTCAGCGATTCGCCGTTTTCCAGCGTCACGCCGCCCGCAATGCGTTTACCGAATCGTCCGACCGGCTCGAGACCGTGTTCGTTCTTGATGTTGATTTGCGTGACAGTCGCGTTGAAGCGAATCTGCCCGCCGAGTTCCTGGTATTTCCGCACGAAACCGTTCACCAAGGCACCCGTGCCACCCATCGCAAAGTGAATCCCCCAGGTTTTCTCCACGAAGTGAATCATCGCGTAGATCGCGGGCACCGACAGCGGGTTGCCGCCGACCAGCAGCGTCTCGAAGCTGAAGACTTGCTGCATCTTAGGGTTCTTGAAGTATTTCTTGGCAAAGCTGAAGAGCGTCCGCACTGCATCCAGTTTCAGCAGGTCCGGCACGACTTTCAACATACTGGCGACATCCCCGAAATGCGTGTAACCCAGTTGCAGGAACCCACGCTCGAAGATCGCCCTGGCGTCGTCGTGAAACCGGGCATACCCCTCGAGGTCTTCCGGCGCGAGGGCCGTGATCTGCTCTACGGTGTGCGTCGGATCGCCGTCGTAATCAAAATAGGTACCGTCGTCAAAATAGATGCGGTAGAACGGCAGAATCGGTTTCAGCCTCACGTAGCGGCTGGTGTTCGCGCCACCGCTGATCCCCTCGCGGACTCGAGCCTGCTCACCCAGCACGTGCGCGGGGTAATCCGGTGTGGTCAGGTTGGCGACGCCGCGCTCCAAGCTGAATAACTCCTCAATGAAGTGCGGCACAGTGATGACGGTCGGACCCATGTCGAAGGTGAAGCCAGCCTGCGGCTCGAGCGGTTCGCGTTGTTTGATTTCTAACCACTGCCCGTCACGTTGCACGACCTTACGGACGTAGGCCCGTCCGCCCGGCGCGTCCAGTGCCTCCAAAATGGTGGTCTGGAAGCCCAGGCTTTGCAGGCGAATCCCCAGGGCAAGACCGCCGAAGCCGGAGCCGATGATAATCGCGGTTTTGCCAGTGCTGAACGGTTCGGCTGGAGACGGTGTGGTCATAAACGCTCACAGGATACGGTGGCGACCCCGCGTTTCAAACAGGGCTGGACACAGTTGTAGAGCGCGGTCCGTTCGGAAAATAGTCTGATTGGCTCGAGCGTCCACCGCCAAGCGAGCGGCGGGGCGATCGCCAGCCCATGGCGCGTTTATTCCTGAGAGGGAGTTGGACGCGCCAACCTCGAATCTCGAGCAGGGTCGCCTCGAGCAGGGCCACCTCGAGCCAGTATCGAAGCTGTCTTGGTTCCTCGTGGGGCGCTCAACGACCTAGGGCGATTATGAATCCTAGCGTGGCCAACAGCGACGCGCCCGTCCTGACATAGTTCCAAAGCGTCCACGTCCCGAGGTAGCCCTGCCAAATTTCAGTTGCCGCGTCGGGCTTGGCGGCCGCCAGCGCGTCGTTCAACGGCACGTTGCCGAAGATGGTCACCAGGAAGCTGCCGATCAGGTACAACCCGGCTCCGACGAGCAACCAGCTCGAGCCGGGTTGACGCCACCCTGTCAGGGCAACGACCCCCAGGATGACTGACAGCAGCGCCGTGCCAACGAAGACCAGCATGAACGGTGACCCGAGAATCACCTGGTTGATTGAATTCATCGCGGCCAGACCATCGCGGGCTGGCAAGCGAGCCAGGGACGGCATAACGAAGCTCGAGAAGGCGAAGAAGGTCCCGGCGACCAGCCCAGCCCCGAGGGCCGAGGCGACTGTCGCCAGCGAAATCCAGGTCATACGCTCGCCTTTACGTTCCAGACGCCGCTGGTAGCCGCGCTCCGGGCGTACTCGCGGAAGTCTCGAGGCTCGCGTCCGAGGGCGCGACGCACCCCATCGGTCGTGCTCGAGTTGCGGCCGTCCAAGACGACGGTGAACAGCTCTTTCATCAGGGTTACGGTCTCAGGTGGAACTCCTTGCGCGGTTAGATCGGTCTCGAAGTCCGGTGTGGTGATACGGCGGTAGCTAATCTGTCGCTCGCTCGCTAGGGCTATTTCACGCACGGCCTCCTGAAAACTGATGGCTCGAGGGCCGGTCAGCTCGTATACCTGGCCGCTGTGACGCGAGTCGGTCAAGGCTGCCACGGCCACCTCGGCAATGTCGTCTGCGTCTACGAACGGCTCAGCGACTTCCGCGACCGGGAGCGCCACGTCACCCGCCAGGATCGGTCCCAGCAAGAAACTCTCCGAGAAATTCTGCGCGAACCAACTCGAGCGCAGGATCGTCCAATCGGCTCCGGATTGTTGCAGTTTGGCTTCGCTGCGTTGCGCTTCCGGTTCACCGCGGCCCGAGAGCAGAACCAGCCGTCTGACACCGCACTGAACGGCTAGCTTGGCTAGAGCAGCGATCTCGTCGGCTGCGCCGGGCACGGCTAGGTCAGGGTAGTAGCTGATGTAGGCCGCACCCACCCCGCCCAGGGCAGCTTCCCAGGTGTGACGGTCGTCCCAGTCAAAAGCGGGGCTGCCCGTGCGCGACCCGAGCCGCACGGGAATGCCGCGCGCCTCGAGTCGTTCCACAATGCGTCGCCCGGTCTTGCCGTGGCCGCCGAGCACGAGGATGGGTTTGGATATTCGTTGTGGCTTCTCAGAGTTCATCGCGCCTCCTAATGTGAGTAATCCTCACATTCTGAAAGATGATAAACACTCATGTTATAGTTGTCAAGAGGCGATCGTGAAACCAGACAGCCAAAAATCAGTTGCCACTCGAGCCGCGCGGGGAGAGTCTCAGAGCCTCCCGCCCGCCCGAGTTCCCACGCAGCAACGCAGCCGTGAACGCCTCGAGCGCATTTTGGCCGTCGCCACAGATTTGATCGCGTCGCGCGGCAGCGACACGCTTCGCATGGGCGAGGTGGCGGAACGGGCGAGCATCTCGATCGGTTCCCTGTACCAATACTTTCCCGATAAGGCCGCGATCGTTCAGACTCTGGCGGAGCGCTTCAACGCCGTGGGCCGCGCCTGCGTCGCCGCGACCCTAAACGGCATCACCAGCGAAAATCAGCTCGAACCGGCCCTGCACCGCATCACCGACGAGTTCTACGCCCTGTACCTGGCGGAACCCGCGATGCGCGACATCTGGGGAGCCACCCAAGCTGACAAGAGCTTGCAGCAACTCGAGGCGACCGACGGCGAGGCGCACGCGACCATGCTCTGCGAAACGTTGACCCGACTGCGCCCCGATGCGCCTCGAGGACCGCTCTGGACGCTTTCGATGCTGACGATGCAACTGATCGCCACCGCCGTGCGCCTGGCAATCACCCTCGATCGCCCGGAAGGGGACGCGATTGTCGCCGCCTTCAAACGCCTGCTGCGGGCGAAGCTGTTGGAATCACTCGAAGATCGTTGCTGATAACCCCACGATTCGGCTACCAGGCGCGTGCGTCACAGACGCACGCTATTGCCTTAAAACGGTAACCTGACCACGCCGAACTCAGTCATTCAAGAGATTGGACGAAACTTCCCCAGTTGAAGCACCGGACGAGCAGACGAGGAAAACCTCGAGACCTGAGCGGCGAACCGTTGGGTTCTGACCCGATTATCTTTTAGGCGGAATCGCTGCGTCTGACGGACACTCGAGCATCGAGAACTCTTTGCAGAACGTATTCTTTGAGAATTTTGTTGCCACAATTTGAAACCAAGCACGATTTGAAATCAAGATTGCTCGAGGCGGGCGGGCGAATCGGTGGCGCGGCTCGCCTCGCGGACCTCGCGTTGCAAGAAGAAATTCAGTGCGGTGCGAATCCCGGCGATGGCCGCGAGTTTCCCAATGTCGTCCCAGCTCGGGGCAATAGCAGTTCTAAGAATATCCGCCGCCAGCAGAAACTCCAGGACCACCGACAGCCAGCGCCCGAGCCGCAAACGAATCGCCTCTTTTCTGACCTCCGGCTCCTGACGGCGCGACGTCAGCAACGACCCTGCCCCCAGCAATGCCTCCAAAACCGCGAAGGCCACGACCAGCACGGCGGCGACCTCGACGACGGCCGCAACGTACAGCGTGACCTGGCGGACGATTTCCTCGAGCGTTTGCACCATAGGCCTCACTGTACTGGTGCGGCGTTAAAAAGCGTCCGGTACTCGAGACAGACGGTTTGAGGTATCGGCAGAGCTTCAACGTTTCAGTAAAAGCTGCACCGCGACCGCGATCATCAAACCCGCCAGCAACCGCCGCAGCGTGACTTCCGGCAGGCTCAACCCGACTCGAGCACCGAGGGCCGTGCCGATCACGATGCCGAGCGCCAGCATTCCCGCGACCGGCAGGTTGACCGCGTGGCTGCGGTAATACGTCAACACACCGATGATACCGACCGGCAACAAGAGCGCCGCCAGCGAGGTTCCAGTCGCCGTGTGCTGATTCAGGCCGACCAGAAAAATCAGCGCGGGAACCACAATGATGCCGCCGCCGATGCCGAACAAGCCCGACAGCACGCCCGCCGCCAAGCCGATCAGCGTGGAAATCACGAGTTGCATCCGTGCAGTTTGCAACCCCAGGATGCGATCCGTGTCAGCTCCAAGCCGTGAGTAAACCCTCGTTGCTTTGAGCCTTGGGTGAGCGAATCCCGGATCGGCTCGAGTTAAACTCCAGAACGTGTCCGATCTCGGCAAGCGCAAACTCAAGCACATCCAGGTTTGCCTCGAGTACCCGGTCCAGTACGCGACGAAAACGACACTTCTGGAGCAGGTGGATTGGCCCTACCGGGCGCTGCCGGAACTGAATCTGAGCGATGTCAACCTCGAAACGGAGTTTCTCGGGAAGCCCTTGCGCGCCCCGCTGCTGATCGGCGCGATGACCGGGGGCGCGGCCTTGGGCGCGACGATCAACCGCAACTTGGCGCTGGCGGCGGATCATCTGGGACTCGGGTTGATGCTCGGGTCGCAACGCGTCATGCTCGAGGACGAACGGGCTGGAGCCTCGTTTCAGGTGCGCCAGTTCGCGCCGGAGGCCCTCCTGATCGGGAATCTCGGTGTGGCCCAGTTCGGGCGCGGCTACGACGCATCGCAGGCGCGTCGGGCGGTCAAGCTGGTCGGGGCGGACGCGATTGCCTTTCACACCAACCCGCTTCAGGAGGCGCTGCAACCTGGTGGGGATACCGATTTTCGCGGGTTGATCCCGAGGTTGGAGAAAATCGTGCCGCTCGTCGGCAGTCCGGTGATCCTGAAAGAGGTCGGTCACGGGCTGTCCGGCGCGGTGGCGCGGGCCGTGCGCGGGGTTGGTTTCGCGGCGCTGGACGTGGCCGGGGCGGGCGGCACATCCTGGGCGCGAGTGGAGGATTTCGCGCGGCACGGTGAGCTGCGCCACGCCGACTTGGACGAGATCGGGATTCCAACCGCGACCGCGCTGCTCGAGTGCCGCGATTCTGGTGGGCCGCTGATCGCCTCGGGCGGGATTCGCAGTGGCTTGGATGCTGCCAAGGCGTTGCGCCTTGGGGCGAGCGTCTGCGCCATCGCCCATCCCCTGCTGGAGCCTGCGACTCGAGGTCCAGAGGCCGTGATCGAGGTGCTGGAAAAGGTGATTTTTGAATTGCGCGTGGCGATGTTCGTGGCGGGCTTCCTCAGCCTGAACGCACTGCGGCAGACAAGCCACGACCCGCACCTCGAGCCAGTTATATCAGCCTTGCTTTAGAATAGCCCCATGAAACGACTGCTGCTGGTATTGACTTCCCTGGCCGCCACGGCTTTCGCGGGTACCTACCAGCTCGCCAACACGCACTGGGAACTCGAGTCTTACACGCTGAACGGCTCGAGCTACACCGCGCCGAAAGGCATCGCTCGGCCGCGACTGAGCTTCCAGTTGGACGCCTCGAGCGCCGTTGGGTTCGGTGGCTGTAATCAGTTCAACGCGCGTTACCAGGCGGAGAGCACGACGCTCTTGGTCGCCAACATCGTCTCCACGAAAAAGGCCTGCCGGGCGGCCGCCAACGAACTGGAGGCGCGTTACTTTCAGCTTCTCGGCAATGCCCAGCGCTACACCGCGAGCGACCGCACGCTCCTGGTCTCGAGCGGCAAGGGCAACGCCTTGCTGTTCACGCGCACGCTGATGCGCTAGTTCGGTACTGGGGTCACACCGCCGCTAAGGTCAAGCTGACCGTTCCCGATAGGCGCTCCGCTGGCTCCAAAACGTGGACGCCGGTGTTCGGCACACCCCGGTTCATCAGGTTGAAGCCGTCCGTGGCGTGAGTGATCGGCTCCAACGCTACGGTCGCGTCCGGTGCGCCGTTAAAGGCGACGAAGTGCGAAAAGACCGGTGAGGCATTCATCGTCAGCCGATGCGTCTCCCATTGCAGGCTGGCCGCGCCGTCCCAGCCGTTGAAGACGGTATCGAGCGAGCGGGCGTAGGCAGCTTGGGCTTGGGAGAAATCCAGGTCTGAGGTGATGGGTCTCGAGCCTTCGGTCGGGATGGTTTTCTCGTCGGTCAAATAATAGCCGGTGGCGTGAAATTGTAACGTTGGATCAGTCTGCGACCCGTTGAAGCGCCGCACGAAGTACGGGTGGAACCCGAACCCAGCGGGCATCGCGTCGTCTGAAACGTTCTCGAGTACGATGTGCGTCACGAAGCTTTTCCCTTCCAGCGCGTAGGTCACCAGCACCGTGTAGGCAAGGGGGAAGTTTGGGTCGCGCAAGTCGCGGCTGTCAAAATGGCATTCCAGGGTCGTGTCGTCTACGCGCCTGACCCTCCACGGGCGGTTGCGGACATCGCCGTGAATTGTCTCGCCCTTGGAACCGTTCGGGCGGAGCGCGTATTCCTTGCCTCGAAACACAAACTTACCGTCCCGGATGCGGTTGCTGTACGGGGCCAGTGTGTACGACGAGAACGGACTGCTGCTCTCCCCCGCCAACGCCTCGGCGGGCGTGGGACGCATCACGGGCTGCCACGCGCCGTCAACTTTGGCTTCGAGCGCGGTCACGCTGGCTCCGAGGCGTGGCAGGACGCTGAGCCGCCAGAATTCGTTGTGGATGGTTTCGGACACGTTCAGGAGTTTAACGCGTCTTCAGTCTGCCACCGCGTCGGGCTGCATCCAGGCCAGCACGGCGGTCGGGAGCGGCAAGCCGAACGGGAAGAGCAGCGCCAGCAGATCCGAAGCGGATAATTTGGAGAGATTGAACAGCGTGTTCAGGACGAACGCCAGCGTGACCACGAACATCAACACTCTGAACGCCCCCAGATAGGCCTGATTTCTCAGTCCAACCTCGCGCTCGTCCAGGTACGTGTCCGGCAGGTCGGCTCGAGCTTGAGTGGCTCCGGCCAGCCAGGCCCAGCAGAGTGGGTACAGCAGAAACAGCAACAATCCGATGAATCTGAACAGGTTGTTCTGAGCGGCTCCGATGAGGAACGCCCCGAGAGTCGGCGCGGCGTACATGACGAGGACCAGGATTCTTCGTGCGGCTCGAGGTTTGGCCCAGGCGGGGGTGATGCGGCCCAGTTTCAGGTTCAGGGGTTCCTGTCGGTTCGCGGTCATGTTAGGACTCCTTCCGGTACACGGCTTCCGAGAGCGGCTTGAACGGCGTTTTGGAGAAGATCGCTTCGACCGGCAACCCGAAGAATTCACTGAACTTGAACGCGAGTTCCAGGCTAGGGTTGTAATCGCCGCGCTCCAGATAACCGACCGTCTGGACGTTGATACCGACTGCCTCAGCCAGGTCTTGCCGCGAGAGATTGCGCTCGGCGCGCAACACGGTCAGGCGGTTGTGGATCACGGTTGTGGGGATAGGATTCTTTGTTGCCCTCACAAGATGTAGTGTTGCATAAATACAACAAAATGTCAAATAAGGACACTCTGTTCAGCTCGAGCCGAACAATTCAGCCCAGAATGCCGCGCAGGAAAACCCGCGCCACCAGCGCCATCATCTGATCAATAGAGGCGTGATCCGCGTCCATTGGCACGAAGGCGCGTTTGATGCTGGGTTGAAACGCCAACCCAGCCAGCAAGCCCGCGTAATCCAGCGCCGTGACCCCGGGCAGCATGTCTGGCAAGTCCTCGAAGATTCGCGCCACCGCATACAGGTACGGCTTCAACGACGTGTCCGCCGAGAGCTCATGCGAGAAACTCGAGGCGAACAGCACCCGAAAAAAACCCTGATTCTCCGTCTGGTACGCGAACGTCTCCCCGATCACGGCTCCAACCTGAGCTTCCAAACCGCTCGAGGCGTCTATCGCAGCCACCACGCGCTCCGCCAGTTCCGCGAGCTTGTGCGCCCGAAGCGCGGTGACGAGCGCGGCTTTGTCGCGGAAGTGCTTGTACAACCCGACCCGTGTCATCAGGGCCCGCTCCGCGATGCGGTCCATTGAGGCGGCCCCGTACCCGTCCTCGGTCATGACTTCCAAGGCGGCGTCCATGATTTCTCGTTTGCGCCGCCGGTCGCGCCGCTCGCGCAGACTGGGTTCGGTCACAGTCCGACCAGTTTGTAATAGACGGCGGTCGCCTCCAGCGTTCCATCTGCGTTCTGACAGAACTCTGGAATCTGACCGACCAGGGTGTACCCTAAACTTTGATAGAGCGCCTCGCTGGAATCGCCCGCTCGAGTGTCCAGCACGAGCGTCGAGCGCCCGATGCGCCGCGCCTCGAGTTCCAGGGCGTTCATCAAAGCACGGGCAATGCCGCGCCGACGGGCCGTCGAGTGGACCAATAATTTGGAGACCTCGGCACGGTGACGCTGGTTGGCTCGAGGTTCCAGCACGAGTTGTACGGTCCCAGTTAGCCCCGTCCCAGTTAGGGCTGTACCAGTCAGACCCGCGCCATCGTCCTGGGCGACCCACAACAGCCGCGAGCCGCGCTCCACCGCCGCCCTCACCTCGAGCCAGTACGAACGAGCCTCGTCGGTGTCCAGCGGAGCCATGAAGCCAACGCTCGAGCCGTGATTCACGCTGTCACACAGCAGTTCCACCAGCGCCTCGAGTTGGGCATCGGTGAGGGCTGTGAGCTGCGAAATCTCCATCACCGGGTTAAGCTAGCACGCTTCAGACAACCGGAAAGCTGCGTCCGATCGGGATTCACAGAGCGCGAAGCCGTTCTCGAGCGTCGGGCGCAATTCGGCGGGTGTCACGGTGTCCCGGAAGAGAATGCTAAACGCCTAAACACGTCCGACCGTGCCACTCGAGCTTGCTTTAGTTTTGATATAGCCGTTCTGCTGGAACCAGCTCACCGTGTCGCGCAGCGTTTCCTCGATTGGGCGGAAGCTCGCTCCGAGTTCGCGTTCCGCCTTTGCGGAGCTAACGGTGTGCTTCGGGAGCAGGGTGCGCACCCCCTCGAGTGGCATGGTGGCGGCTGTGCCTGTCAGGCGGGCGCGCAGCGTATCCAGAGCAGCCACCGTCAGCACCACCCAGTTCGGCAGGTTGAAACCCGGCATCCGCGCCCCTGAAGCCTGGCAGATTGTCTGGAACAGGGTCTTGAACAAGACCAGGCGACCACCCACGATGTAGCGCTCTCCGCTTCGTCCCTTCGAGACGGCGCTCAGCATGGCGGCGGCGACATCTCTGGGGTCCACGGTGCTGGTTCCCGCGTCCATGACGCCCGGAATCTTGCCGTGGATCAGATTCAGCACCAGCTCACCGCCACTCGTTGGCGCGGCGTCTCTGGGGCCGATCATCCAGCCGGGCAACACGGTCACGAGCTTCATGCGGCGCGGCGCGGCCTCGAGCCAGCGCGTGATTGCCGCATCACCCTCGACTTTGGAGCGGAAGTACAGGTTTTGCTGCTGCGAGGCGCTGGCGGGCGTGTTCTCGTCACCGCTCGAACCATCCGCGTTGACGCCGATGGTTCCGCTCGAGGAGGTGTGAACGAAGCTTCCCACGCCCGCCTTCTCAGCGGCTTCGATCAGTTGCAGCGTGGCATCTATGTTAATCCGTTTCATCGTGTCCCAGTGGTTGCCGGGCTGGTAGTACTCACGGAAGAAGGCGGCGGTGTGAAACACGGCGTCCACACCTTCCAACGCGCCCGCAAACGCAGCCACGTTCTCCATGTCGCCCTGGATCGTCTCCAAGGTCAAGCCCTGGAAGAGTGGCGCGGCTTTCTGCGGCGAGCGCACCAACGCACGCACCTCCCAGCCCTGATCCAGCAAGTGCCGCACCAGGTTGTGGCCCAACATGCCGGTACTGCCTGTGACGAACGCTTTCACATGACACCTCTTTTCGTAGATTTAGTTTATGCAATGTAAATCTAGTTGACAGTATGTAAACTTTCCTCGAGTTTGTCAAGACTCATTCCATCTCGAGCAAGCGACCTACATCGCAACACGAGGGTGTCGAAACGACAGGCTGGAGTGACTCTATGGGCATCGGCGGGCAAGCCAGGAGGCTCAAAGGTTGACGGTCATCGCAACCGGTTGGCTCGATTCCAGGCAGTGAAATTGATCGGATCGTCGGGGCGAACGGCGGTTCGCCCCGTCACCAAGGTTATCGCGAGCACCAGGGTCGCGTCGAGATTCATCGTGCAACGTCCAAAACGCTCGAGCTTGATCTCGAGCGTTTGATCCCCTAATTCAAACTGTTTATCCTAACAGGCGGGGCGGGCGACCGATCCTAGCGGTACACCACCTCGAACGCTTCGCGCATCGCCGCAAACCCCAGCTCGAGTTCTTCAGCGGACGCGTTCAGTGGCACGAGAATACGAATCGCGTTCCCATGCATCCCGCACTTGATCAGAATCAATCCGCGTTCCAAGGCCGCCGCGCAGATTTTGCTGGCGCTGTCCGCGTCCGGCGCTTTGGACTCCCGATTCTTCACCAGCTCAATCGCCATCATCGCGCCGAGGCCGCGCACCTCGCCGACACCGATGAAATCCCGCTCGAGGGCGCACAATTCGGATTCCAGGCGTTCACCCAGCCGCACCGCCTGATCCAGAATGCCTTCCTCCTCGAAGACCTCGAGCACGGCCAGACCGGCTGCGCAGGCCAACGGGTTGCCCGCGTACGTCCCGCCGAGGCCGCCCGCCTGCGGGGCGTCCATGATGTCGCTCCGACCCGTGACGGCCGCCAGCGGCAAGCCACCTGCCAGGGATTTGGCGATTGTCGTCAGGTCAGGAATCACGCCGCAGTGCTCCAAGGCCCACATTTTGCCGGTGCGCCCAAAGCCGCTCTGGATTTCGTCGTTGATGAACAGAATCCCGTGCTTGTTGCAGATGTTCCGCAGGGAGCGCAGGAAGGCGGCTGGTGCGGGGTTGAAGCCACCCTCGCCCTGCACGGGTTCAATGATAATCGCGGCGACATTCTCTGGGGCGACCTGCGTGTTGAACAGGTTCTCCAGCCCCTCGAGCGCAAGCTTCGTGGTGATGCCCTGGTACGGGATCGGGAACGGTGCTTTGTACACCTCCGGCGCGAACGGGCCGAAGTTCTGCTTGTACGGTTTTTGCTTTCCCGTCAGGCTCATGCCCATCAATGTGCGACCGTGAAAGCTGTTGTCAAAGCTGATGATGGCCGGGCGACCCGTGAAGGCTCGCGCGATTTTGATCGCGTTCTCCGTGGCTTCCGCGCCCGTAGACACGAACATCGTCTTGTTGTGCGTCCCCGCGACTCGAGGCACGAGATCGTTGAGTTTCTCAGCCAAGCGCAGGTAACTCTCGTAACCGACGACCTGAAAGCAGGTGTGCGTAAACCCGCTCTCGAGCTGCCGCCGCACCGCCTCCACGACCTTGGGGTGCGAGTGCCCGGTGTTCATCACGCCGATCCCACCCGCGAAATCAATGAACCGCCGCCCGGAAACATCCCAGACGCTCGAGCCTTCCGCCCGCACCGCGTAGAGCGGCGTCAAAGCACTGACCCCGCGTGGCACGCTGGAAGCACGAAGCGCGAGCAATTCTTGAGAGCGGGCATCGGCGGCGGGCGTGGCAGGCTTTTCGGAGGTCAGGGTCATTTTTAGCTCCTGGCTGCTAGTTATGAGCTACGGAATTGGAAGGCACTGCGAAATCGGAATCAACACGGCTCGAGACAATTGGTTTTCGTCGTCGCGTTTGCCGTTGAAGCTGTGGGCGGTTTGCCATTGGTCCATTGAGTATAAAGCGTCTCGGCTTCAGGGTTGAGCCAGCAGCTTATTTCCCGCCCCCGTGCAAGTCTTCTCCGCTCTGCGTCAATCGCTGCGCCAGCAGAATCGGAATCGTCGTCACGGCGATCACGAAGATGGCGACGACGTTGGTGATCGGGCGGTCCCTGGGGCGGAAGAGTTCGGACAGAAACCAGATCGGCAGCGTCGTTTCCTTGCCCGCCGTGAAGGTCGTGACGATCACCTCGTCGAAGGAAAGCGCGAACGACAGCATCGCGCCCGCCAGCAGGGCCGTGCTGATGTTCGGCAGAACCACGTAGCGAAACGTCTGCCAACCGTCCGCGCCGAGGTCGCGGCTCGCCTCGAGTTGCGACGCGCTCATCCGGCGGAAGCGGGCCACGACATTGTTGTAAACCGTGACGATGCAGAAGGTCGCGTGCCCGAGGACAATGGTCACCACACTCGGCTCAAAACCGGCGCGTTTGATCGTGGTCAGTAACGCGATGCCGGTGACAATGCCGGGTAGGGCAATCGGCAGAATCAGTGTCAGCGTGATCGCATCCTTGCCCCAGAAGCGAGCGCGACTCATCGCGGCCGCGACCATCACGCCGAGCGTCATAGCAATCAGGGTGGCCAGCAGTGCCACTTGGACCGACAACCCGAGCGCCGACCAAATATCGGATCTGCCCGCCGCCGCGCTGAACCAGCGCAACGTCAAACCCGGCGGCGGGAACTGATAGGTGCGGTCCTCCGTGGTGAACGCGTAGAGCAGGATGATGAACAGCGGGAAGTGCAGAAAGACCAGCCCTGCGCCGGACGCGAGGCGGAGCGGCCACGAGGCTCGAGCGGTCACGAGCGGCCCCAGGACTGGCTGCGTCTCGAGATTCGTTCAGTGTGTAAGCCGCGCCCGTCAACCGTGATTTCGGCACGCCGCAAACAACTGCGACCAGCTCGAGTCACCCCCTGCGAAGTAGGGGGTCGCCGTAGCGGAGCGCGGCGGGGAGTCGTGCAGCGGTCAGACGTTCCCGTGTTGCCCGACCACCCAGTCTCGAGCAGCCTTGCCTGCACACACGAGCGTGACCCCGAAATTACTTCCCTACTTCGCACCAAGGCTCGAGGCTCGAGGGGATCACAGCGCATCGAAGGCCCCGAGACGCTTCACGAACGCCAGGTACAACCCGATCAGCACAATCGGCACGACGCTGAACGCCGCTGCCAATGGGATGTTGCCCGCCGTGCCCTGCTGCGTGAAAACCATCTGCCCGATGAAATACCCTGGCGTGCCGACGATGCCGGGAATGATGTAATCGCCCAAGGTCAGAGAGAACGTGAAGATGCTGCCCGCCGCGACGCCCGGAACCGCCAGCGGCAGGATCACGCTCCAAAACGTGCGGGCGGGTCGCGCCCCGAGGTCGCTCGAGGCTTGGATCAGGCTCCTCGGGACGCGCTCTAGAGCGGCTTGAATCGGCAGGATCATGTACGGCAGCCAGACGTAGGTGAAAACCAGGAACATGCCGAGGTAACTCGAGGATAGGCTGGGACCGCCGATCACGGGCAGGTTCAGCAGTCCGTCCAGCACGGGGCGCAATTTGAGCGCGTCGAAGAACCAACTGGCGACCCCTTCCTTGGCGAGAATCAGCCGCCAGGCGTAGACGCGCACCAGGTAACTGCTCCAGAGCGGCAGCAGCACCAGCAAGTACCAAAGCGCTTTGGTTGACCCTCTGGCGTGAAACGCCATGAAGTACGCCATCGGAAACGCGATCAGCGCACACGCCAAGGTCACCGTCAAGCTCATGGACAATGTGCGAACCACGATGTCCACGTTGGAACTCGAGGTGAAAAGCTGTTGCAGCGTGGCAAGGGTGAATTGGAATTTGGTTTGCCCGGTGAAATCGTCAATGCTGTAAAAGCTGTACACCAATAGGTTGACGAGCGACCCCAGGTAAAACACGACCAGCCACAGCAGCGGCGGCACGAGCAGCAACAGCAATGACAGCGCTGGGCGACGATAGAACACATCGGAAGCGCGCCGCCAGAATCCTGTGCGTTTCGGAGCTGTGGAAATCAGACTCACGCGCCGACCTCAGCCCGCGATGGCTCGAGCGGACGTATGGCATCGCTTGACCACGAGAGCGTCACGTGTGCACCACGCCCCAGACCGAGGCTGTCCGCGCCGCCCATAATGGCCGTCAGGCGCTCGCCGCCCACACTGATTTCGTAGCGGGTTTGCGACCCGAGGAAATGCGTGTCCAGCAGTTCACCCGTGACGGAGTGACTCGAGATTGCAACACTCGAGGCTGGACTGCTCGAGTTGTGACCGCTCGAGTTGTGAACACGCGAGAACGATCCACTCGAGGTTGAACCGACCGTAATCTTCTCCGGGCGCAGCGCGTACAAGCGACTCGAGTCCATGCCGACCAGTGCGCCCGACACGACGTTGGCGCTGCCGACGAAGCGCGCCACGAATTCCGTGCGGGGGCGGTCGTACAGCGCTCTCGGTTCGTCCATCTGCTCGATTCTGCCGTGATTGAAAACCGCGACCCGATCCGACATGCTGAGCGCTTCGCTCTGATCGTGAGTTACGAAGATGAAGGTGATCCCGAGCTGCCGCTGGAGCGCCTTTAGCTCTATCTGCATCTCCTCGCGAAGCTTCAAATCCAACGCCCCGAGCGGTTCGTCCAACAGCAAGATTCGCGGACGGTTAATCAAGGATCGCGCCAGTGCCACGCGCTGCCGCTGTCCCCCTGAGAGCTGCGACGGCTTCCGAGAACCGTAGCCTGGGAGCGCCACGGTCTCGAGCATCTCATCGGCGCGTTTGTGCCGCTCTCCCCTGGCTACGCCGCGCACCATCAGCGCGTACGCCACGTTGTCGCGCACGTTCATGTGCGGGAACAGCGCGTAATCCTGAAAAACGGTGTTGACCTCGCGGGCGTACGGCGCGAGCCGCCCCGCATCCACATCGAACAGCTTGATACTCCCTGAACTGGGTGACTCAAACCCACCGATCAGTCGCAAACACGTTGTCTTGCCCGACCCGGACGGCCCGAGCAAGCTAAAAAACTCGCCCGCCCGAATCGCCAAATTCACGCTGTCCACGGCCCGCACGGGGCCCGAACTCGAGGGGAAGGTACAACTCAGGTTGTGCAGTTCGACGGCGTTCATAGGGTAGTTGAAGGTACAGCGGTATGGCTCGAGGAATTTAGCTTTTACCTTGACCTCGGCTTCAAGCGAATAGCTTCCCCTCCCTACTTTCCGCCCATGACTGCTATGTAATCCGACACCCAGCGCGTGTACGGCACGCAGGTTCCTTGGCTCTTGCATTGCGTGACCGGAGTTTTCCAAAAGGCGATCTTGGAGAAGTTGTTCAAACCGTTCGTCTTACAGCCGTCCGCCCCGAGGAGTTTGCTGGCAGTGCAAGCTTTCTGTACCACGGGGACACTGCCGAACCAGGCGGCGACATCGCCTTGCACGACTGGGTTGAGGCTGTGCTCCATCCATTTATAGGCGCAGTTCGGGTGCTTGGCTTTGTTAGCCAGCATCGTCGTATCCGCCCAGCCGGTCGCGCCCTCCTGCGGCACGGTGCTGGCCACGGGTTGCTTGTTGGCGATCAGGGTATTCACCTGGAACGGCCAGGTTCCGCTCGCCACGATTCCCTCGGTGGTGAAATCCTGGACCTGGACATTCGCGTCGTGCCAGAAGCGCTGGATCAATGGACGCTGTTTACGGAGCAGTTCGAGGACGGCGGCGTACTGGGTTTCGTTGAGTTCGTATGGGTCTTTGATGCCCAGAGCCGGGTTCTTCATCTTCAGGTACAACGCGGCGTCGGCAATGTAGATCGGACCGTCGTAGGCTTGCACCCGACCCTTGTTGGTCTTGCCGTCCGGCAAGGTCTGCTCTTCAAACACGACGCTCCACGATTTCGGCGCGGTCTTGAAGACTTTGGTGCTGTACATCAGTACATTTGGCCCCCACTGGTACGGCGTGCCGTAATGCACCCCGGAAACCGTATGCCAGGCTCCCATCTGCAACCTCGAGTCTACGTTCTTGAAGCTGGGGATAAGCTTGGTGTCCACGGCTTGCACCGTCTTGCCAGCGATCAGGCGCAGGCTGGCATCGCCAGAGGCGGTCACGAGGTCGTAGCCGCCTTGGTTCATCAGCGTCACCATCTCATCGGAAGTTCCGGCCGTCTTGACGTTGACCTTGCAGCCAGAGCTTTTCTCGAAGCCCGTCACCCAGTCGTAGGCTTTGTCGGACGCGCCGCGCTCGATATAACCGGGCCAGGCTACGATGTCCACCTGACCCTCGCTTTTACCGACCGCCATGGTGCTCTGCGCCATCCCGGCCACGCCGACCGCCACCATACCGCCCGCCAAGGTCAACCACAGTGCCATTGGTTTACGCATACCCCGCTCCTCTCACACCGCGGCCGCCCCCCAGACCGCCCTCGAGGGGGCGTTTCGGGAAAGACACGGTGTTATGACTCGCCATGCTATCAGAGCGGCTCGACGGTCTGCGAGGGGAGTGGCTTTCGCGCACTCGAGTGATCGTGTCCTCGAAACGACGAAACCTCGCAGATTCTCGAGGACACCGACAACGTGAATTTCAAGGGGCTGCGTGCGCCTCGGGCGTTCGCCATTATTCGTGCCATCATTGGTATGGGTAAGGCACGCCTCGCCCAGCCACTCGAGGGAGTCAACAGCGCCAACCTTTGAGACCCGAATGAGATTCAGCTCGAGACAAATTGCCACGGATGGAACAAAAAAACCTCAGCGACCTAGCGCCTCGAGGGCCGCTTTGACGACGTGTTCCGGTGTGAAGCCGAGTTCTTTGAAGACGACGCTTTCCGGGGCGGACGCGCCGAATCGGTTCAGGCAAACGGTTTTCCCGTCCATGCCGATCCAGCGCTCCCAGCCGAAGCTGACGGCGGCTTCCACGGCCACCCTCGCTTTGACGGCTGGGGGCAGAATCGCATCGCGGTACTGCTGGGTCTGCTTTTCAAAAATATCCCACGAGAGCAGGCTGACGACTCTGGCTTTCACGCCCTGCGCCGCCAGTTGCGTCTCCGCCTCGAGCGCCAGGGAAACCTCGGAACCGGTGGCGACTAGCAAGACCTCGGGGCTGCCGCTCGAGTCGCGCACGACGTAGCCACCCTTCGCGGCCCCGCCGGGTTTAGCCTCCAAGATCGGCAGGTCTTGGCGGCTCAAAATCAGCGCGGTCGGACCGTCGGTGCGCTCCAACGCCAGCTTCCAGGCGACGCTCGTTTCGTTGGCATCGGCCGGGCGGATGACGCTCAGGTTCGGGATCGAGCGCACGGCCGCCAGGTGCTCCACGGGCTGGTGGGTCGGCCCGTCGGTTCCAACCCCAATGCTGTCGTGAGTGAAGACGTAAATCACCGGCTGGTGCATCAGCGCCGCCAGCCGAATGCTGTTTTTCATGTAATCCGAGAAGGTAAAGAAAGTTGCCACATACGGCCGCAAGCCGCTCAGCGCCATGCCGTTGGCGATGGCGGCCATCGCGTGTTCGCGCACGCCGAAGTTGATGTTGCGCGGGGCGTAATCGCCCTTGTGAATCGCCTCGTCGCCCTTGATGACGGTCATGTTACTGCCGCTCAGATCGGCACTGCCGCCCAACAGCCGAGGCTCGAGTTTCACGGCGGCGTTGATGCTGTCGCCGCTGGCGTTGCGGGTGCGGACGGGTTTCGCGTTTACGTCATACTTCGGCATGGCATCGAGCGAGATGACAGGAGCCGACCCGCTCTGAATCAGATTCAGTTCCTTCGCCAACTCCGGAAACTGCGTCATGTACGCGGCGAACTTCGCGTTCGCGGCCTCCTCGAGCGCCGCGCCGCGTTCGCCCGCCGCCCGCCACGGGGCGGCCCCGGCGGGTTCGACAAAGAACGGCTCGAGGTTGGTCAGACCGTAACTGCCCTTGGCGGCCTTGACATCGTCCGCCGAGGGAGCCTTGCCGTGAACATCAGCCGTTCCCTGCTTCGGTAGGCCATAGCCAATCGTCGTTTTGACGCAGATCAGGCTCGGGCGGGCATCCGCCTTGGCGACCTCGATGGCGTTACGAATCCCCGCCAGGTCAGTGTCGCCGTCCGCCACCTCGAGTACCTGCCAGCCGTACGCGCTGAAGCGTTGTGGGATGTTTTCCGAGAAAGCCCACGAGGTCGGACCGTCCAGTTGCACACTGTTGTCGTCGTACAGCATCACCAGCTTGGACAATCCCAAATGACCGGCCAACGAGGCCGCCTCGTGGCTGATGCCCTCCTGCAAATCGCCATCAGAGCAGATGCCGTACACGAAGCCGTCGAACAGCTCCATGCCAGGCTGGTTGTACCGCGCCGCAAAGTGATGCTGTGACAGCGCCATGCCGACCGCGTTGGCGAAGCCCTGTCCGAGTGGTCCGGTCGTCGTTTCCACGCCCGCCGTGTGTCCAACCTCCGGGTGACCCGGCGTGCGGCTGCCCCACTGCCGGAAGGCTTTCAAATCGTCAACGGTTAAATCGTAGCCCGTCAAGTGCAACGCGCCGTACAACAGCATACTGGCGTGACCGGCGCTCAGCACGAAACGGTCTCGAGTCATCCAGTGCGGGTTCTTCGGGTTATAGCGCATGACCTGCGTGAACAGCACGTAGGCCATCGGAGCCATGCCGAGCGGCGCGCCCGGATGCCCCTCTTTGGCCTGAGCCACAGCGTCCAGCGCCAGGGAGCGCAAGGAGTTGACGGCGAGCAAATCGTTGGTAACGGACGAATCGTTTTGCATCGCCGCGTATCTTAGCCGAAAAGCCTGGAACATTCCGCCTGTCTGGAAGACGATCCGGCTCGAGAGGCGACTCGGTACAAAAAGCTCAAAGAAAGAGCGATGGCGTCAGGGAGGCTCGAGAAGCCACCGCCACCCACTCGGGGCAGCTTTGCCCGTCGTCCTTCAACTTCTCCCAACGAGGGAGGTCCTCGCTTCAGCAAGGGGTGAGAGGGGCGTTGTGCCCTGCACACAGAGAGAACAGAGAGATAGGACGCGGAGCGAGCTGCCTTTGACCTTCATCCCCAGCAACGTCTTTTGGGCTGTCTCGAGCAAGAACGTTGGTGGCCGGGCGTAGCAAGGGGATGCGGGGTCTCGAGGGCAAACGAGTCTCGAGCAAGAATCCAAACCCCAAACAACCTCGAGTTGACAGTTGACACTCGCAATCCATGACGCCTCGAGCCAGCACCGTGCCAGAACCGTTATGCTTCCAACCATGACCCAACCCAATCAGCTCGAGGCGTGGCAAACGCTTCTGGAGGACGTGCAGCGCAGTAGCAACGCCGTGAAGCTCGGGGGTGGTACGAAAGCGATTGACCGCCAACACGCGAAGGGGCGATTGACCGCTCGGGAACGGATTCAGAAATTGATTGATCCCGGAACCAACTTTGACGAGTTGATGCTGTTCGCGGGTTTGGAGCTGTACCCGGAGGCGGGCGGTTGTCCGTCGGGCGGCGCAGTCACGGGGCTGGGGCGAATCAACGGGCGCGATTGGATGATCGTGGCGAACGATGCCACGGTGAAGGCGGGGGCGTTCTTTCCGATCACCGCCAAGAAGGTCATTCGGGCGCAAACGATTGCCTTGGAGAACCGGCTGCCGGTGATTTACCTGGTGGACAGCGCGGGCGTGTACCTGCCGATGCAGGACGAAATCTTCCCCGACCAGGACGATTTCGGGCGAGTTTTTTATTTGAACGCTCGGATGAGCGCCCTGGGGATTCCGCAAATTGCGGCGATCATGGGGAACTGCGTGGCGGGCGGCGCGTACCTGCCGGTGATGTGTGACACGCTGGTGATGACCGACGGCTCGGGATTGTACCTGGCGGGTCCGGCGCTGGTGAAAGCCGCGATCGGGCAGGTCGTGGATTCAGAGGATTTGGGTGGCTCGAGGATGCACGCCACTGTTTCTGGGACAGTGGATTACCGCGAGCCGGACGACGACGCGGCGTTGCAGCGCGTGCGTACCCTGGCAGGTTTTTACGCGGTTCCAGACCTGGCTCCATGGGCGCGAGGGCGGCTCGAGGCGAAAGACCCCGTGAAAAGCCCGGCTGACCTCTTAGAGATCGTGTCGCACGATAGCGCTAAGCCCTACGACGTGCGGGAAGTGATCGCCAGGGTGTTCGATGCGAACAGCTTCAACGAATCCAAATCCGAGTACGGCGAGACAGTCGTCACAGGCTTCGCTCACATCGGCGGCTTTCCGGCTGGCATCGTCGCCAATCAGCGTCTGATCATCAAGAAGCCCGGCAAGCTCGAGGTCGGCGGCGTGATTTACGGGGAGAGCGCTGACAAGGCGGCACGTTTTGTCTTGGAGATGAATCAGGCGGGCGTGCCGCTGGTTTTTCTATCCGACGTGACGGGTTTCATGGTCGGGCGCGACAGCGAGCAGGCTGGCATCATCCGGCGCGGTGCAAAACTGGTGAACGCCGTTTCCAACAGCGTCGTCCCGAAGCTCACGGTGATTACCGGCGGTTCGTTCGGGGCGGGCAATTACGCGATGAGCGGCAAGGCCTACGCGCCGCGCTTTATCTACGCCTGGCCGAGCGCCAAATACGCTGTGATGAGCGGTAACGCGGCCGCCAAGACGCTTTTAGATATTCAACTCGCGCAACTCGAGCGGGCCGGGCAGAAACCCGACGACGAGGAGTTAGCGGCTTTATTCACCGAGGTCAAAGCCAAGTACGATCACGAACTGGACCCGCGTTACGCCGCCGCGCGGCTCTGGGTGGACGAGATCATCCAACCGCGGGACACCCGCGCTCGGCTAATTCGCTCGCTCGAGGTCTGCGCTCTGGAGGGGAAACTGGCGGAGTTTAGGACGGGCGTGTTTCAGGTCTGAGCGCGGGTTCGCACGGTCGTATAAAACACTGACTCGAGGGTTTCCTCGAGTCAGTGTTTCAGGCGCTCTGGAAGCTACACCCTGGGCAGTTTCGCCAACTCGAGTGGTACTCGGGTGACCCTGCTTTCCACGGTGATGACGACGCTGCGACTACCCGCATCCCAGGCGATGCTGACGCCCTGCAAGCCGTTCAACGCCCGGAGTGGCACGTGCATTCTGCCCTGATAGATGATTGGGGCTGGATAGCCCGGTCCAGCCTCGCCGACAGTCAGTTTCAACTCGGAGGTCAGGCGTTGAATCGTTGCCGTGCGACCCTTGAAATCGGTGACTCTGGCTCCGACCACACCCGCCAGATCGCGGACCGGGAGCATGATCGTGCCGGATACCAGAATCGCCTTTTGCGCCAGCGCAGCCGTGGCTCCGGTCGGCGTGGCGTTCTGAACCGGAGGCGTGACGTTGACCGGACGGGTACCGCCGACTGCCGCTGGACTGACGGGCACCTCGAGCGAGTACAACTGCGTCAACGCGGTCTCGTTCAAGTACTGTCCCGTACCCTGATTGTTGCCCTTGAAACGGCTCCACGGCCCGACAGCCAGCGGGCTGCCGCCTTGCACGGCGTAGGTCGTGCCGTTCAGGTCACTGAAGTAGACCAGTCCGTCTCGAGTGATCGTCGGTGAGCTGTCCACGCGCGCTCCGGCGTTGTACTTCCATTTCAGTTTGCCGCTGGCATCCACGGCGTACAGGTTGCCGTCGTACGACCCGAAATACACGGTCCCATCTTGGGCTAAAGCGGGCGCACCCGCGACGAAGCCGTCCGTCTGATACTTCCAGCGCATCGTGCCGTCGGGATTCACAGCATGCAGGTTCTTGTCGTGCGAACCGACATAAATCGTGCCATCCTTGGCGATCACCGGACTGGACAGCACGTAAAAGCCGGTGCGGTACCGCCAGCGTTCCGTGCCATCGGGGTTCACGGCATAAAGGTTGTTGTCGCTCGAGCCGATATAAACCGTACCGTCCGCACCAATCGCGGGCGAGGAGAACAGGAAGCTGTCCGTCTGGAACTTCCAGCGTTCCTGCCCGTCTGGACTGATCGCGTGCAGGGCACGGTCGTGCGCTCCGACATAGATTGTGCCGTCCGCGCCGACCGCCGCCGACGAGTAGACTGAAGGTCCGAGGTTGAGCTTCCATTTCTGCTGCCCGTCAGAAGAGAGCGCGAAAAAGCTGCCCGCACTCGTGCCAAAATAGACCGTGCCGTCGGGGCCAATCGTTGGCGAGGCGAAAATATCGCCGCTCGCCGGGAACATCCATTTTTGCTTCCCGTCCGGGGTAACGGCGTACAAGTTCTTACTGTACGAGCCGACGTAAATCGTGCCGTCCGGCGCGATCGCGGGCGGGGACTTGACGGTTCCAGCCGTCTCGAAGCTCCAACGCTGCACGCCGCCGCTGAAGGCGTGAAGCTGCCGATCCGTACCGCCCAGGTAGATCGTGCCGTTCGGGGCAACGGCGGGCGAACTCGAGGCGGCTCCGGGCAGTTTCCAGCTCAGGCTTCCGGGCTGCGCCCCGAGCGCTCCAACCAGTGCCGTGCCGACGAGCGCTGCCGCGATAACCGCGTACAACAAGGGTTTCATCAACTTGACCTCCGTTGAGAACGGCGCGACGGTCCGCACCTGTCTGCCATGAAATTGGCGCGACTTTCTCGAGTCGCGCCAAGATTAACCTCCCAGTGGTGAGGAATGAATGACGTTTTTTACACCCTTCGTGTTAGCGCTGCGCGCGTTGGAGCAGAGCGCGCACGGTCGGATCGTCCTTCCAGCGCAGGGATTCCTGAAGGTACGTCACAGCTTCGGCTTTCGCGCCGCGCTGCAAAGCCAAATACCCGAGTTTCGCGGACGCTCTAGCAGCCTGAGTTTTGGCAGCGTCGTCCAGAGCCGTCTTCGACTCCAAAAGCTTCCAGGTGTCGTAGGCGCGAATCCACCATTGGGTCGTGGTGTACAGCTCGGCGGCGTAGCGCAAGTACTTCATGTCCTCGGGTGCGAGGTCGGCCGCGGCCTGGGCGTTACTGACAGCACTGTCCCAGAGCGGTAGGTCCAAGAACGGTTGCGGGTAAGCGATATCAGCCTGGGCCGCGAGTTGCTGCGCGTTGGCGTAGAGCTGTTCGGCGGTTTGCGGTTGGGCGGGTTGAGTCTGAGCGGCGACGGGCAACGCGATTTGTACGGCGATGGCGAGCGCGAGTAGCAGTCTTTTCATACAGCCTCCGATGAACTGACAGACTGCCAGTTCCATCCCAGCCGATGATCCCGGAAGCCAATGTAGTACTCATGAGGATAATCTTAAAAATGGTTGAACCGACAAAAAACCGCGTCCTAGGGAAATTCCAAGAATCTCGAGTGGTAGATAGAGAACTGGCGGTGAACCCGAGGATTTCACTCGAGTCTCACCGCCAGTTCTTGCTGATCTAGGTTAGTTAGCAGGCGCTTACTTGGCGGCCTGGTAGTTGGCTTCCGCCATGTCCCAGTTGACCGTGCTCCACCAAGCTTCCAGGTACTTCGGGCGCAGGTTTTGGTATTTCAGGTAGTACGCGTGTTCCCACACGTCCACGCCCAGCACGGGCATGGCGTTCATCTCGAGCGGCGTGTCCTGGTTTGGGGTGGACACGACTTCCAGCTTGCCATCTTTCATGACCAGCCACGACCAGCCGCTGCCGAAACGAGCGACGCCCGCCGCGTTGACCTTTTCCTTCAACGCCTCGAGACCGCCCATCGCTTCGATCGCGCCTGCCAGTTCGCCGGTCGGGGCACTCGAGCCGCCGGGCGTCATCAGCTTCCAGAAGAAGCTGTGGTTGTAATGCCCGCCGCCGTTGTTGCGCACGGCCATGCGGATGTCCTCTGGGACGGCGTTCAGATCCTTCAGCATGTCCTCCAAGCCTGTCGTGATCTCGGGGTGCTTGTCCAGGGCGGTGTTGAGGTTGTTGACGTAGGCCGCGTGATGCTTGTCGTGGTGAATCTGCATCGTCTGCGCGTCAATGTGCGGCTCCAGGGCGGCGAAATCGTATCCGAGCGGGGGAAGTTCTTGCTTCATGATGACCTCCTGTGTTGCGACCTCAGATGATACTCGAGGCGGGTTAGCGGGAAGTGCAATGCTCGTTACCGCTGAGGTGACGCGTTCCTAGAGGTCGTCCCAGTGAAGTCCCAGTTCGCGCCCGATCTCAACGCTGGCTTTCCGGGTGTGGAAGCCGCCGTAAAGCTGCCAGCCGCCCTCGGACCAAGCACTCAGGGCGCAACCCTGCCTGGCGTACGCGGTGAACTCATCCAGCCGACCGACGACCCGGAAACTGGTCTCGAGTTGCTGTCGCGCCATTTCAGTCAGCGGCGCGGTCAGGCAGTGTTTCAGACCGCCACCGAAACTGGCTTGCAGGTAGAGCGTCAGTTCCAGAAAGCCCGCGAGGTCTATTGGCTCCGCGTACCAATCCAGGGTTTCGCCCGTGTTGACGCCCTGCTCAAGCATCGGATTGTCGTCCGGGCTGTCCGCACGAACGCCCCAGTACATGACGTTCTGATTCTCCTCCATGAACACGGTCCGTCCGGTGTGGCTGAAGATGTGGTCGGGCGACAACAGACGGTTAAAGCTCAGGTTCAACCGTCGCTCGTTCCCAGCGACCGCGTAATACTCGGTCAGGGCGAGCGGTAATTTCAGTTCCAACAGCCGCTCGAGTGCCACCTGTTCGAGCGCATCTTTGGCTTGCAACGGCTGACCGATCGAGGCATACGCCGCCCGGTAGCGCTCAGCGAACATCGCGCACCCAGCTTAGGAGTAAGCCGAGTCGAATCACGCCTCACCTCGAGCGCCGGGTCCGCGCACGAACCGCCCCGGCAGCGCTCCGGTGTGAACCCCGTCTGCTATGACTCGAGTCCCGTTGACGAAGACATCGCGCACGCCGAGCGCCAGTTGATGCGGCTGTTCAAAGGTGGCGGTGTCTGTGATCGCGTCCGGGTCCAACACAACCAGATCGGCGTACATGCCAGCCTCGAGCCGACCGCGATCCGGGATGGCTAGGCGTCTGGCGACCGCGCCCGTCATCTTCTGAACTGCCGCCTCGAGCGTCAATAGTCCCTCCTCGCGGACGTATTTTCGCAGCACCCTGGGAAAAGTTCCGTAGCCTCTGGGGTGAACGGCTTCGGTCGCGCTCACCGGATCGTGGCCGCCCGCGTCGGAGGCGAACTTGACCCAGGGTTGCTGTAGTTGCAGGCGCAGGTTGCTTTCGTCCATCGTGAAATAGACCGTACCGATGCGTTGCCGTTCCGCCCGCAGCAACGCCAGCACCGTGTCCACCCAGAGTTCACCCCGGTTGACCGCGATCTCGGACAGGCGCAGCCCGACGTAGGCTTGATGTTCGGGCAGGCGAAATCCGACCGGCATGACCTGATCGGCCCTCGAGGTGTTCATGTCGCCCGCGCCGTGCAACACCTCGGCGCGAATTTTGGCAAGGGCCTCCGGGTCGTCCAAATTGGCCCAGAACGCCCCGTCCGCCGAGACCCAGGTTGGCAGCAGCGCGTCCAGACCCGTGCCGGAGGCCGGGTACGGGTACATGTCAGCCGTCACGTCTAAGCCACCCGCTCGAGCCGCATTGATCGCCTGGATCGCCTGCGGCATCTTGGGCCAGTTGCGCTCGCCGCTGGCTTTCAGGTGGTAGACCTCGACCGGAAGCCGCGCCTCACGACCAATCGTAAACGCCTCTTGCAGACCCTCGAGAAAGCGGTCGCCCTCACTTCTCAGGTGGGTGATGTACAGGCCGCCGTGCCGTGAGACGACCTTGCAGACCTCGATGATCTCAGCGGTGCTGCAATACTCGTCCGGTGGGTAAATCAGCGCGTAGGCCACGCCCATCGCGCCGTCTCGCATGGCGGCATCGGTCAGGTCGCGCATCGTTGTGAGCTGCTCAGCGTTCGCCTCACTCATCTTCATGCCGCAGACGAATTCGCGCACCGTGCCGCCCGCCAGGAACGAGGCCACGTTCGGACTGACGCGTCCCTCCATCGCGGTCAGCCAATCTGAGAACCGCGTCCAGCCTCTCGCCCGCTCGAGCCATTCGTCCGGGACGGGGTAACTCTGCGGGATCGGTTGCGAGCGCCTCCCGCCGAACGGCGCGGGCGTCCAACCCTCGCCCATGACCTCCAAGGTCACGCCCTGATGGATTTTGCCGAGGCAGCGCCCGTCGCGCATGAGCGGCACAATGCTGTGGCTCTGGATGTCAATGAAGCCGGGGCAGACGATCAACCCATTCGCATCCAGGGTTTCATCCCCATGTAACGTGCCGGGCGCAGCGACTGCGGCGATGCGGTCGCCCACCACAGCGACCTCGCCCCAAAACCACGGGTTGCCATTGCCGTCCACGACGCGGGCGTTCTTGATGACGAGCATGGTATGAAGTTTAACGTCCCGCCAGCTCCGCCAGCCATGCCTCGAGTTCGGCCCGGTTCATCGGACCCAGGTGACGCCGCGTGACGCGCCCGGCGTTGACCTCCACGGTCGTTGGCAAGCCCGTGACGCTCAGGGCGGCTCGAGCGTTTTGCGCGTCTAACAGCACCGGCGTTCCCCGCATGTTCTGCCGTTCGAGGAAACTCTGAACAATATTTTGCGGCTCACCGTCGTTCAGCAAGTACACGGGCTTTCCGGCTCGAGCCAGCTCTGAAAGAAGCGGCATCTCCTGGCGGCACGGCCCGCACCAGGTCGCCCAAAGGTTGACCAGGGACCGTGCGGGCAGGTCGGCCCAGCGCAGCGGCGTCAGGCGGCCGTCTGGCTCCAAGCGTTGCAGCGTGGTCTCAGGCTCGAGGCGAATCTGCGACGATTGGAAGGCCTGTTTTGTCAACCCTGGGGCGAACAGCAACCCCAGTCCGAGCGCGGCGGCGGGTAGCAAGCGGACGGCCGTGCGGCGCAACTGCCAGCTCAACACCAGCAGCCCGGCGACCACCCCTGGCACGGCCTCCCAACCTCCGGCGCGAACGTCCACGACAGACCAGAGGCCGTCCTGAGCTGTGGCCGCCCAGTGTTGCAGTGCGAACGACCCTCGGGCCACGACGAAGCCCACGATCAGCGCTCCCCAACCCGCCCGCTCGAGACGCGGCGCTTTCAGGCGCGACAGCCGCGTCGTGAAGAACAGCACCCCCAGAATCGCCCCGAGTCTCCCCCACTCGAGCGCGAGCGGTCCGAGCAGCAGGGCATCCTGGGTGAATCGCATGGCCGCACTGTACCGCCAATCACGGGCCGGGAACCGCAAGCTCTGGTCCACGCGCACGTCCAAATATTGCTGCTCGAGTTACTGATCCGAGCGTCTTCGACCCAACAAATTCGCTTCGAGAAGCCGTCTGGGACACCGACCAGCCGTCAGCCCGGGCGACGCGAATCAATCAGGCGCACTTGGGGATCAGTGATGCAGCCATTGGGCGTTTTCGTGGTGAGCGCCAACGCGAGGCTTCACCCTGAGCCTGCTACTGTGTGACCGTACCAACAATTAAGGGAGGTTCATATGAAGCAAGTTCTCGCGTTTCGCACGGCCCTGTCCGCCCTGGCACTGACCGTCGGCGGTCTGGCCGTCGAGGCCCAGAAAACCCCGCCCGCCACGATGGCGGTGGATTGCACAGCCGTGTTGAAAGCCAAGATCAACCTCAACACCGCCAAAACCGACGAACTGGAATGCCTCAAGGGGATCGGTCCGAAAATCGCGGCCGACATCGTGAAGAACCGGCCATACAAAGATGGAAAAGAGTTGCAAGACAAGGTGAAGGGCATCGGTCCGAAAACCTGGGCCGACATCAAAGGTTTCGTCAGCTTCAAGTAACGGCCTCTCAAAATAGATCCGAAAATCGCATGGCTCGAGCATGACCGCTCGAGCCATGTTTCTCGTGATCGTGTCAGACCGCCGCCTCGAGTTGCTCCACGAGTTTCCGCGCTCGCTTCAGGCGGTCTTGCCATTCTGAGAGTTTCTCTTCCAATGTCACCGTGACCCGCTCGTACTCGGCGTGGAGCTGTTGCGTCGCGGCTCGAGTTAACGTCTTGATGGTCTCGCCAAGGTCCGGTTGGTCCTGGCCGCTGCTGATGCTGGTCTCGTCCAGCCAACCACGTTCCTCTAACGTGCGACGCATCACCACGACCCTCGAGTCTCGAGTCCCGTCCGGGTCTGGCACGTTTTCCAGGATGTCCTGCACCAAGAGTCGCCCCTTTTTCTGTTCTGCCTTGCGCTGCCGAATCTGCTCCAGACTCACCCCGAGGTCCACCCATTGCCGCACGCTCTCAGCCTGCATCAGGTTCACCATCTGGAACTTGAATTTGCCGTTCACCACGAACGGTTCGATCAAGCCCAGGCGCAAGTAGTGACGGACCGTGGAGGCGGGCAACCCGGCCATCGCCGCGAATCTCGAGATGCCAACACCTTTGGGGGATAAGAACTCGAGGACGCGTTCCTCCGAACCGGTCAGACACAGACAAACGCCGCGATAGCCGCCCGAGTTGGTTTCAAACTTCTCGAGTTCGGACCGGCAGACTTTGGTGTAACCTTTGGCGGACAGCGTTTGGAACTCTGGTGGGTTCATGGCTCGCATCTTGCGACGTGCAGTCAACTGCATGTCAAGGGTCTACCAGGAACACATCTCCTTGCCACTCGAGCCTTCAAACCTCTCACCCTAAGAAAGTGATACACAAATCGGGTCAGACTCGAGCGATCAATTCCAAGCGGTTCCCTGCCACATCTCGAGTCTCGAAACGCTCGTACCCTGGGATCGGTACGCCTGCTAGAATCTCGCATCCTGCCGCCTCAAGCTTCGCCCGCCACACCTCGAGGTCAGTCACCTCGTAGGCGACGTGCGCCTTCGTGCGCGTCCGATCAACGTCTTCCTCGAGAGAAACGTGCAATTCAGCCGTTCCCACCCGCGCCCAGAAGCCACCTCGAGCTTTCAGAGCGTCAGGCTTTTCCAGTTCTGGCAGCCCCAGCACACCCAAGTAAAAGGTTCTGGCGCTCGCCTCGAGACTCGCGGGAACCGTGATCTGAGTGTGGTGAAGGTGGAGAATCACGAGGCGCTCTTTTGGGCCGCGAAGAATTGGCGCTTGAAGGGCAACACCGTCCCATAGCTCATGGCCGGGTACGCCTCGAGCAGCCGCGCCCCGTATTCCCGTAGAAACTGCTCCCGACGTTCCCCTTGGAGTTTCGCCAGTACGGGTCGCAAGGCCGTGCCTTTGACCCATTCCAGCACCGGATTCTCACCGTGCAAGAGGTGCTGATAGGTCGTTTCCCAGGCGTTCACGGTGAACCCCAGCGCCGTCAACCGCTCGAGATACCAGTCCAGCGTTTGCAGGTGACGCGGTTCGCTGGCGACCTCCAGCTTCCAGGGAGCCGAATCGGTCAGCTCTCGCAAAATCGCGTGGGTCAGGGAATCGAAGTTGGCGGGCATCTGCACCGCCAGCCAGCCGCCCAGCCGCAGGGTCGCTGCCAGTCGCGGCAGCAGGCTCTCGTGATCGGGAACCCATTGCAGCGCCGCGTTAGAAACGATCGCGTCCAGGGTTTGCGGCGGTTGCCACTCGCGCAAATCAGCCCGGACGAACTCGAGGCGACCCGGAACTCTGTGAACGGCTGCTGATTCCAGCATCTCCTGGCTCGAGTCCACGCCCCAGACGTGCGCCTCCGGGAATCGCTCGAGCAACGAGGCGGTCAGGTGTCCCGTGCCGCAGCCGAGGTCTGCCACGGCCGTCAGGTTGCCCTCGGGAAGCTGCGAGATCAGGTCAAAGAATGGACGGTCGCGCTCGGCGGAAAATTGCAAGTACTGGTTGGGGTTCCACATGCCAATAGCCTAGTGAGATTTCAGATGATAGTGTGCGTACTCGAGTAGTAACAGGCTGTTTGGAGCTTTATTGCACCAGAAAACCAGTGAACTCCTCGACCAGAGTCACAGCGTCTCCCACGGTGCGAGCCGTCACGAAGATCGTGTCCTGCCCGGCCAGCGTCCCCACGATGTCGTCGCGGCTCAGCTTGTCCAGCACCAGTGCGATCCCCATCGCGTGCCCGTCCTTGGTTTTCAGCACCACCAGATTCTCGCCCCGGTCAATATCGCGCACGAACTCGCGGAAGCGCAGCCGCAGCTCCTCCATCGCGTCCGACACCAGCGTGTACGGAGCCAGCGCGTAACGATGCTTGCCCTTCCCCATCGGCAGGCGCACCAGTCGCAACTCCGAGATGTCGCGGCTAACGGTCGCCTGGGTGACCGCCACGCCGTCTCCGGTCAGGCGATCCACCAGTTCCGCCTGGGTGGAAATGATTTCCTTGGCGACCAGATCCTGAATGCGTTTTTGACGAAGTTCCTTGGTCAGCATAAGAACGTGAACGCGAGTATACGCCCAAATTTATGCAAATCGCTTTCTTCTCCCGCGTTTTCGCGGTAGATTGACCCGATACGAGTCAACCCAGTTTTTCATGCACCCAACGCGGTGTCCTGATGCCGACTCGAGAGGAGTGAACATGAACATACGTTTGAAAACGGCAGTCTGGTGGGTGGCAATCGTCTCGAGTCTGGCGCTCGCGGCGGGCACGCTTCAGGACGCGCAGAACCAGTACAACGCCGGGGACTTCAAAGCGGCCGCCGATAGCGCCGTGGCGCTCAACACCGCTGAAGGCTTCGTGCTGGCCGCCAAATCCAACAGCATCTACGCCAGCACGCAACCCGAAAACAAGCAGGAACCGATGTACAGCACCTCCGAGAAATACGCCCGTAGCGCCGTCAAGCTGGACGCCAACAACAGCGATGCTTACTTTGAAGTGGCCCGCGCCCTCGGGCGGCTCAGCCAGTTGCGCGGCATTCTGGCGGCACTCACCCAAGGCTTGGGCGGGCAAATCAAGGACAACCTCGAGAAATCCTTAAAGCTAGACCCGACCAACGCCAGCGCTCTCGTGGCCTACGGACTGTGGCACGCCGAGATCGTCAATAAAGGTGTGGCTTTCCTGTACGGGGCAGATGCCGGAAAGGGCATAGAGTACTTCAATCGCGCCATCAAGCTAGAACCCAAGGTCATCATTCACCGCGTCGAATTCGCTCATGGCATGGTGCTGATAGACAAGAAGAAGTACCTGGCGGACGCCATCGCGCAACTCGAGACGGCTGTCACCCTAACGCCGCGCGATGCCGCCGAGAAGCTGGACCTGGAACGCGCCAAGCGCGACCTGGCAGACCTGAAAGCCGGGAAGTGACTGGTCAACAGAAATCGGGTAGCGTCCTCGGTCAGGGTTATCTAGACTGATTCCGATCCGCCTAACTTCGTCAGGTTGGGCGGATCAGCTCACTTCTGAACGACAAAATCCCTGTAAGGATCGTCGTAGATGTGATCGCTCGAGGGTTACCCTCGAGCGGGAAGGAATGTCATGTTGCCTGACCGGTCTGCAACCGCCTCGCGCCGCCGCTTCACGCTACCCGTCGAACCACTCAGCCCGGAACGCTTCACGGAATTTGGGGTCGTCCTATCCTCTGAAGGAAGAGCGCGTTTGCCGATCAACACCTACGGCGATCAACTGGATCTGTACCGCGAATCTTTCGAGACCGACCAGCCGATCGAATGGTTGATCGCCCGGTTTCGCACCCGTCCGCTCGAGCCGCTCTTCCTGGAACGACACGCTCAGTTGACGCAGACCTTCATTCCGCTCGGCGGGGCGGACTTCGTGATCCTGGTCGCCGCCCACGACGCACCAGAAACCGATGGAATGCCCGCCCCAGAATCCATGCGTGCCTTTCGCGTTTCCGGCGACAGTGCGGTGCAACTTTTCCGCTCCACCTGGCACGAGAATCCGTTTCCGCTGAAGCCAGAGCAGACAGTACTGGTGACGAGTCACGCCGCACTGACGCGCGGGCATCAGCAAACCCCAGACGCCCATCTGGAACAACTGCCGCTCGATCTGGAACGGCGTTGGTTCAGGGACACCGCCTTGGACGTGACATTATCCCTGGATTGAACGTCGCCTCGAGCTGGATTCAGCCGCGTGCGAATTCAACTCTGTGCGAATTCAACTCTGTGCGAATTCAACTCTGTGTGAATTCAACCCTGTGCAACCTTAACCCCGTGCGAACTCGAGCGCGGCCGACGATAGCAATTCCGTCGCCAGCGGCAGGGCTTTCGCGTCGTCAATGTCAAATTTTGGGTGGTGATGGGCGGCCCGGTCCGCCGCGTCCGGCTTGCCGCTGCCGACCAGAAAGTACACGCCTGGAACCCTAGCTAGAAACTCCGCCACATCGTCCCCGCCCATTGTCTGATCGGCCAGGGCCACCTCTGGTACAATTCCCTTGGCCACCGTCTGGAAGCGCTCAGTCAGGGCCGCGTCGTTGAACACGGCGGGCGGCCCGTAGAACCACTCGAAGCTGGCATCGCCGCCCAGGGCGCGGCTGATGCCGGTGGCGACCTCCTCAATGCGGCGCTGCAAGTGCGGGCGCAGCTCGGCGGCAAAGGTCCGCAACGTTCCCAGCAGCTCTGCCCGTTCGGGAATGATGTTGTGAACGCCATTGCCCGCCCGGAGCGTGGCAATCGTAATGACGGAGGCCTCGAGCGGATTGGTTTCGCGGCTGACCAGAGTTTGCAGCGCCCCGATGACCTGCGCACCGATCACGATCGGGTCAACCGCACGGTGCGGTGCGGCCGCGTGACCGCCGCGCCCGTGAATCGTCAGCGTGAAGGCGTCCGGCGCGGCGAACGATGGCCCGGGTCGCACCCCGACCCAGCCCGCCGGGTAGTCGTTCCACAGGTGTAAACCAACCACCGCGTCCACGTCTGAGAGCAAGCTTGGCTGATCGCGCAGCATCGCCTTCGCGCCCTGCACGATTTCCTCGGCGGGTTGAAACACGAAGCGGTATTTCCCTGGCAACTCGGCGCGGTTTTGTGCGAAGATCTCCGCCACGTGCAGCGCGATGCTGGCGTGACCGTCGTGGCCGCAGGCGTGCATTCGCCCGGCGGTCGTGGAGGCGTAGGACATGCCGGTTTCCTCGGTCATCGGGAGCGCGTCTATGTCGGCCCGAACCAGCACCGTTCGCCCCGGCAGACCGCCCTCCACCTCCGCCACCAGCCCGGTCTTGCCAACCCCACGCTGGACGCTCAGCCCGGCCCGCTCGAGGTGATCGGCTAAGATGTTACTGGTCCGCACCTCCTCGAAAGCGATCTCAGGGTGCTGGTGCAGGTCGCGGCGCACGGCAACGAGCGAATCTTGCAGGGCGGCGACCTCAGCTTTGATGTTCATGCGAACAGGTTAACCGATTCCGGTTGACTCGAAGCGTGAGCGCTTCGTATTTGTGACTGGATCGCCTGGTCAGCCTATCTCAATTTCAGCCTGTCTCCATTTCACTGTAGCCCAATCTCACTGTGTCTCAATCCGGTGGCGAAGGCCAGAATCGTTTCCTGATTCATCTCACCCCGCTCGAGTTCCGCGACGATCTCGCCCTCGCGCATGACCAGGGCCCGCCCGCACAGCTCCATGATTTCAGTCAGGTCGCTGGAAACGACGATGATCGCGGTTCCACGCGCGGCCACGGCCAAAATCAACCTGTACAGTTCCGCCCTCGAGGTGATATCAATGCCCCGCGTCGGTTCGTCCAGGATCAGAATCTTCGGTTGCGCGATCAGGTTACGGGCCAGCAGCAGTTTCTGCTGATTCCCGCCGGAGAGTTCGCCGACGCTGCCGTGCGCCTGGGTGACGCCAAGGTTGAATTGCTGCACCGTGCGCTGAAACAGTTGACCGAGCGCCGCCTCGTCGCTGAGACCAGCCCGGGTGTACTGCCGCAGCACGCTGATGACCAGATTGTCCTGGGCGGACATCGCCAGGAACAGGGCCTGCTCCTGACGATTTTCTGGCAGATACGCGATGCCCGCGTTCAGCCCGTCGGCCGGAGAACGAATCCGGCGGAGCTGTCCCGCGACCAGAATTTCCCCTGCGCCCTTTGGGTCTGCGCCGCAAATCAAACGAACCAGGCTGGAGCGCCCAGAACCGATCAGGCCGGTCAGGCCCAGAATCTCCCCGGCCGAGACCCGCAGGTTCCCAGGTTGGAGCTTCCTCCCATCGGTCAGTCCTCTCACCTCGAGGACGGGCTGTCGGTGGCGAGTCTGGTCTTTGGGCTTGCTCGGAGCTGGCCCGTCTCGAGGGGCCGCGGCGCGGCCACCCATCATCTGGACCACCGTCTCGGACTGGATCGTCTCACCGCTGAGCGTGCCGATGCGTTCACCGTCGCGTAGCACCGTCACGCGGTCGGCCAGGGCGTAGACCTCATTGATGCGGTGCGAGATGTAGACGATCCCGACCCCCTCGCGGCGCAAGCCGCAGATGACCTCGAACAGATGCGCGGTTTCGCGCTCTGACAGCGCCGAGGTCGGCTCGTCCATGACCAGTACCCGGCCACGGTGCGCTAGCGCCCTGGCAATTTCCACGAGTTGCCCCTTGGCGAGGCTGAGCTGACCGACAGGGGTGTTCGGCTCGAGGTCCGCGCCGAGCTGCTCTAACAGAACCAGCGCCATCTGGTTCATGCGCTTGCGTTGCAGCAGCCAGCCCTGACGCAACTCCGACCCCAGGAAGATGTTTTCCGCCACGGTCATGTTCGGCACGAGATTAGGCTCCTGATAGATCAGACTGATCCCGGCCGCGCGGCTCTCCAACGGCGAGCGAAAACGAATCGGCTGACCGTCCAGCAAGATCTCGCCCTGATTGATCGGGTGAACGCCCGCCAGCACTTTCATCAGCGTGGATTTGCCCGCGCCGTTCTCGCCTACGAGCGCGTGAATCTCAGCCGGGTAGACTTTGAAATCCACGTCTTGGAGGGCGACCACGCCCGGAAACGTCTTGTACACCCCTCGCATCTCTAGCAGCGGCGCTTGGCTCGGCTGCGCCCTAAGCGGCTTCATCACATCAGACTGAAGTTCTACTGACGGGTTAGGCATTGGCGATCACCACTTCTGGGCCGCGGGCGCGTAGGTTGGCTCGAGCCTCCTCGGGGAGTCGTGCGTCGGTGATGATGCAGTGCAACTCGCGGAAGGCGGCCACCCGCAGCAGCGCCTGAGACTCCCATTTGGAGGCATCCAGCAGCAGCGCCACCCAGCTCGAGTGCAGAATCGCGGCGCGTTTGATGTCTATCTCCGGCAAGTGCTTATCGGAGATGCCGAATTCCAGGCTGGCCGCCGAGGCTGCCAGGAAACAGCGATCAAAGCGTGACGATTCCAAGAAACGCAAGGCGCTCTGGCCGGTCACGGCTCCGGTGTTGCGGTACAGTTCGCCGCCGAGTTGCACGACGGTGATCTCGTCACCGATCAGCGCGGCTGAAACGCTGACCGCGTTGGTGACGACGCGCAGGTTCTTGAAGCCGCGCCGCTTGATGACGCCCGCCAGTTCCAACACGGTGCTGCCAGCGTCCAGGTAGACCGTTTCGCCGTCTTGGATCAGGTCGGCGGCCGCCTCGGCGATGGCGTGTTTTTCGGCGGCGTTCAATGCGCTTCGCGCCTGTGACGGTGGTTCGTGGCGGCGCACGATGCGAGCGCCACCATGAACCCGTTTGACCTTGCCATCTTTGGCGAGCGCCGCTAGGTCGCGGCGCACCGTCATCTCGCTAACACCGAGGTCGGTCGCCAGCAGGGTGTTGGTGCGGAAACCGTGAGATTCCAGCAGGCTGAGAATACGTTCGATGCGCTGGTCAGCGAGCACAGCTAGCGTCTCTGCTCTCGGCGTGTGCGAACTTGTTTGGTTTGGGCGCAGCCTTGGACCATAAGGGTTCTACAGTCCAGTATACAGAATCCCAGGTTTTTGAGTCCTCGAGAAGCCGATCACGAAGACTTGACAATTGTTCGAGCTTGAGCTAAGTTTTGTCAGACCTTGTTAAATCCTGTGCGAAATTGTTAATCGCTGTCTGTCCTTTTGTTTGGATTGGCAGTCAATAACCGCTCGGCCTTGCCATAGTGAAGCCAGCTTAAAGCCGTCATCTTGAAACCGCACAGCCACCAGAAGCAACCGCTCCAGAAAGGCTCCATGACCATCAGCGCAGCCCTCCAAACCGTGGCAACTGACCCACCACGAGCCGCCTGCGCCGCTCTGCTCGAGATGCGCGGCATCACCAAGCGCTTTCCGGGGGTGCTGGCGCTGGCAGACGTGAGCTTCAGCGCCCACGCGGGCGAGGTTCACGCGCTCATGGGCGAGAACGGCGCGGGTAAATCCACCTTGATGAAAATTCTGACCGGGGTGTACTCCAACGACGGCGGGCAGATTCTCTTGGACGCTCAGGTCATCCACTCGAGCGATCCGCGCGGGGCGCAGCGCCACGGAATCGCCATTATCCATCAGGAGCTGAATCAGGTCCCGGAACTCAGCATCACCGAGAACTTCTTTCTGGGTCGTGAGAAACGCGGCGCGTTCGGGATGCTGGACAAGGACGCCATGCGCGGCGAAACCCGGCAGTGGCTCGAGCGGCTCGGGTTGAAACTGAACGTGGACCGCCCGCTCCGGGGCTTACGGGTGGCGGAGCGGCAACTGCTGGAAATCGCCAAGGCGATCAGTCTGCGGGCGCGCGTCCTGGTGATGGACGAACCGACCACCGCGCTCAACAGCGAGGAGGTCGAGCGCCTGTTCGAGATCGTGCGCTCGTTGCGGGCTGAAGGACTCGCCATCGTGTACATCTCACACCGCATGAACGAGATCTTCGCCATCTCGGATCGGGTGACGGTGCTGCGCGACGGGCAACTCGCGGGCAGTCAGCTCACGACGCAACTCACCCGAGACGCGCTCATCACCCTGATGGTCGGGCGGGCCCTGCCGGATCTGTACGCCGAGCAACCCGACACCGGCCACCTCAGCGATTCCTCGAGACCCGAGGTGCTGCGCGTCACCAACCTGAGCGCTCGAGCCAAACCCGGCGGTCAACCTTTACAGAACATCAGTTTCGCGGTGCGGTCCGGAGAGGTCGTCGGACTGGCGGGCTTGCTCGGGGCGGGGCGCACCGAACTTCTGGAGGCGCTCTACGGCGTGCCGAACCCAGCCAGCGTCAGCGGCGAAATCCAGGTCGGCGGGCGCGTCACACAGATTCGCTCACCCAGGGACGCGATTCGCGCCGGGATGGGCTTTATCACCGAAGATCGCAAGCATCAGAGCCTCGTGCTGGTGCGTTCCGTCGCCGAGAACATCAGCCTGGCGGGTCTACCTCAGTTCGTGCGCGGCGGACTGATAGACCTGAAGCGGGAGGAGCGAGCCGTCAACCAGTCCATTCGCACCCTGCGAGTCAAAACCCCGAGCGCCAGCACGCCGATCGCGTCGCTGTCGGGCGGCAACCAGCAGAAGGTCGTGTTCGCCAAGTACTGGCTGACCAAACCGCAGCTCTTTCTGCTGGACGAACCCACGCAAGGCATAGACGTGGGAGCCAAAGCCGAGATCTACGCGCTGATCCGCGACCTCTCCAGCCAGGGCACGGCCGTGATCCTCGCCTCGAGCGAGATGCCGGAACTGCTGATGCTCTGCGACCGCATTCTGGTGCTGTGCGACGGACGGATCACGGCTGACCTCCCCAGGGCGGAAGCCACCCAGGAAAAGATTTTGGATTACGCGACTCGATTTCGTGTTTCCACGGAGGTTCACCCATGACCAGCCTGCCCGCCACGCCCGCCCGCCCCGCGAGCGGCCGCCGCGTCCTCGAGTTCGTGCTGCGCTTTCAGGGCTACCTGGGTTTGCTGGCCGTGTTCGTGATCGGCGCGATCTTCGCCCCGGTCCGCGACGGGGTGAACCTGTTCGTGGACCTGACGAACCAGATGAATATCCTGCGCTACGTCGCGGAAACCGGCATCATTGCGATCGGCATGACGCTGGTGATCCTGGTGGCAGAGATTGATCTGTCGGTCGGAGCCGTGCTGGCCTTTGCCGCGACCTTCACCGCGTACTTGCTGACCGGGACCGGCGTCGGCGCGATTCCAGCCTTGCTAGTCGTACTCGTGACCGGTACGCTGCTGGGCTTCGTCAACGGCGCGGTCACGACCGGCTTACGAATTCCGTCGTTCGTGGTGACGCTCGCCATGATGAGCGTGGCTCGAGGACTGGCGCGCTTGCTGTTCGGCGGCGTGGCGATTCCGCTGCTGCCAGTCTCGCAGGGCGGCGCGGCCCCGGAGGGAGCCTTCTTCTTCTCGCAGCGCGTGTTCGGCATCTTCCCGGTTCCGGCGCTGTTGATGTTCGGCGTGGCGCTCGTCATTAGCTTCGCGCTTCGTTACATTCCCTTCGGGCGGCACGTCTACGCCGTCGGCGGGAACCCGATCGCGGCCCGGCTCTCCGGCGTGCGGGTGGATGCTACCAAGATCGCGGTCTTCGCCATCTGCGGCGCGCTGACGGCCTTGGCCTCGTTCGTTCACGCGATTCAGCTCAACCAGGGTGCCCCGAACGACGGGAACGCCTACGAACTGAACGCGATCGCTGCCGTGGTGATCGGCGGGACCAGCTTGCAGGGGGGTATCGGCAGCATCGCCGGGAGCGTCGCCGGAGCTTGGATGCTAGGGATGATTGACAATGTGCTGAACCTCAACAACATTGAATCCGACGTGCAGCTTCTGATTAAGGGCAGCCTGATCGTGGCGGCGGTCGCGCTTCAACGATTGCAGCGCCGCGCCTGAGCTGGCCCACAACCCAGCCCCACTCAAGCCACCTCGCTAAAGAAATCGGCTCGAGACTCAACTCAAAACACTCTGCTCGAGACCGTTCTCCCCTGAGCCACTGCTCAGAGTTTCCCAGACAGCCCCCTTCACTCGCTCGAGGAGGTGAGATGACATGACAGGATTCGCTCCGTTCCGCCCGCGCCCACGACGACTCAGGTTGAAGAAAAACGAATCCCGTCACACGTGACGAGGACCTGCCCCATCCGCCCCGAGGCTAGCACTTTTCCAGAACACGACAAAGGAGTCGGGATGAATCGCATCACCAAAGTAGTGTTGACCGCCTTGGGCATGGCCACGTTGGCCGCCGCCGGTTTGCAAGGCACGCAGGCGCAGGACAAGAAGTACACCATCGGGTTCTCGCAATTGGCGTTCGACGATCCGTGGCGCGTGGCGTTCAACAACCAGATGACGAAGGCTGCCGCCAAGCACCCGAACTTCAAGCTGACGATTGTCAACGCGCAACGCGACAGCTCCAAGCAGATCGCGGACGTGGAGAACTTGTTGACGCAAAAAGTGGACGTGCTGATTATCTCGCCGAACGAGGCCGCGCCGCTGACCGCCATCGTCAAGAAGGCGTTCGAGGGCGGCACACCCGTGATCGTACTGGACCGCAACGTCTTGGGTGACGCGTACACGATGTTCATCGGGGCTGACAACAAGTTCATCGGCAACAAGGCTGGCGCGTACGTCGCCAAATGGTGTACCGCACAGAAACTCGTGCCTTGCAACATCTTGGAGGTTTCCGGTCTCTCCGGTTCCACCCCGGCTCAGGAGCGCGGCGCGGGCTTCCGCGACGGCATCAAAGCCAACCCGAACGCCAAGATCGCGGCCAGCGTCACCAGCGAATGGCAGAAAGCCAAAGCGGTTCCCGCCGCCGCCGCTGCGTTCCAGGCGAACGCAAAGATCAACGTCGTCTACGCCCACAACGACGACTCCGCCGAGGGCGCGTACATCGCTGCCAAGAACGCCAACCTGGACTTGAAGAAGATGCTGTTCTTGGGGATTGACGGGCTGCCAGACAAGAACGGCTCGATTGTCAGCATCCTTCAGGGTCGGTTGGGTGCGTCGTTCGTTTACCCGAACGGGGCGGCTGAAGCGATTGACTGGGCCTCGCGGATTCTGGAAAAGGGCGAAAAACCCCCGAAGAAGATTACTCTGGGCACCGACGAGATCAACTCGCAGAACGCGCAGGAGATGTGCGCCAAGTACGACTGCGAGAAGTGACACCCGAACACATCCCTGATTGACATAGACTAGAAGGCTCGAAGTTGCCGAGTGTTAACCCGTTCGGCAACTTTGAGCCTCGTAGATCAGAAGGTTCTGGCACGAATCTTTCTGTAATCCCTCGAGCTAATCGAAGGCTTACTGGCTATTCCTCGTCAGACGCGCAGGCTCTCGTCCAAGAACGCCTCGAGCAAGGACAGGAGCGCTTGCGCGGGCCAGTCACCGCCGAGCGATTGCAGCACACCCCGCAACTTTTCGCGGCGCTCCTCGGCGAGTTTCCCGACCAACCCGCGGCCCCGCTCGGTCAGTTGCACGCGGATGCTACGGGCATCGCCCGCGTCGCGTTTCCTCGAGGCCAGCCCGCGCTCCACGAGCCGGTCCACGGCTTTGGTGGCCGCCGGGTACGAGATTCGTAAGCCCTCGGCGAGGCTGCCGACGGTCAGACTCTCGACGCTCATCAGTTGCCTCAAGCTGCGGAGTTGCGCGGCCGTGATCTCCTCGGCATCGCCCAGCACCCGATGCAGCGGTTCCTCCACGTAAACCGCGTCAATCGCCGCCGCGAGCCTCGTCAGGGTGCGATCCAGCGCCATCACCAGCCGTTCGTCCGGCGGATCAACCATTCTGGGTCAGTAACTCGAGCCAGCGCGGCAGGAAATGTTCGGTCACCAGGGCCGCCCGCTCGCAGGCTCGAGGCAGGAAATCGCCGTAGGTCAGCGCCGCCTCGTCACCCGCACCGTCGGAGATGACGCGGATCAGCACCATCGGCACGCCGTGATCGTGCGCCACCTGAAGCGCGGCCGCGCCCTCCATCTCCACGGCGTCGGCTAAAAATGCGGTTTTCAGCCAATCGGCTTTCTCGGCGCTCGCCAGGAAGGCGTCTCCAGTCACGACCCGCCCGAGCCGTGCGTGATAGCCCAGGGCTTGCGCCGCCTCGAGCGCCAGGCCGGTGCCGGTCGGGTCCAGCGCGATAAATCGCCGCCCGTCGTTCAGCGTGCCCGGCTCGCCCCCGTTGACCGGCGTGATGTCCACGTCCCACTGGGCCGCATCCCGAGCGATCACGACCGAAAGCTGCTCGAGGTCGCCCGCCAACCCGCCCGCCACGCCCACGAACACGAGCGCCCTGGGTCGCTCTTCCAGGATGACGCGCTGCGTGACGCTGGCGGCGGCCACTTTGCCGACGCCCGTGGCGCGAATCAGCACGTCTGGCAGGTAGCGCTGGATCGGTTCGACCTCGGAACCCATCGCCGCCAGCACCACGATCTCGCCTGATCTGTCGCTCACGTCTCTGACTGGCACATCCCTCATTGGCTCGAGGCTCCATCGGGAATCTTCACGGTTTCCTGAACGTGCAGCCCCGCGCTCAACACCTTCGCCGCCCACGACCTCGCGCCCTCCAAGTCGTGGTCGCGGTAGTTGCCGCACTCCAGTTCGCTGACGCCCGGAACCCGGCGGGTGTTGACGATCTGCTCCAGCGTGTGTTCCAGCGCGGTCTGCACTTGGCTGGGTTCTAGCTCACCGTCGTGAACGAGGTAAAACCCGGTCCGGCAACCCATCGGGGAGAGGTCCACGACGTTCGGCAACTCGTCGCGCAAACCGCCCGCCAGCAGGTGCTCCAGCGTGTGAACCGCGCCGGTCTCCAGGGCTGCCTGATTCGGCTGCGCGAACCGCAAATCCCATTTGCTGATGACATCGCCGTGCGCGGTCACGTGCCGTCCGGCGCGGCGCACGTACGGGGCGGAGACTCGGGTGTGATCCAGGTTGAACGATTCGACTTCGGCCATAGCAGGAGTTTACAACCTCGCGCCCGGAAGCCTCGAGCGAGCCGGGTCTGACGGGGCTTTTCTCAGCTTTTCTTGGACGATTCACAGAGACGCAACAAACCACTCGAGATTTGAGACCTCAGGGCGTGAATGTGGCTGGGCCGCTTTTGCCGCCGCGCAAGAGCGGGGCCAGCAGATCCCAGTTTCCTCCACTGGCGGCTCGCATCTCGTAGCCGCTCGAGGCGAGTTCGGCTTCCAGGATGTTATAGCCAGGCTGAAATTGCATGTCGTAGCGGTAGAAGTTCTTGGCTCCGGTGGCGTTGTCCTGGGATTCCTTCAGGCTGGCCGCGGCCGACAGCAGCAGCACCTTGTACTGAAAGAACCCCTGGTAGTTCGGGTCTTTGCCGCCCGGCAGGAGCGCCGCCTCGAGCTTCGGTTCGCCAAGGTCGTAGCTGGCGTTCTTGTTGTTGTCCTGGTAGATCAGGATTTTCACCTCGCTGGCTTTCGCCTCGCCCCGCAAATGGCCGTCGCCGTGCAGCAGCGAGACGCCCTTCAGGTCTCCGAGGTCGGCGCTGAGTTTTCCTGGCAGGCTGAGCTTGTACTTGCCGTCAACCACGCCGCTGTCCGCGACGCTTTGACCGTTCACGAGGGCCGCCACCCGCACCGGCACGTCGCTCGAGGGGGCGGCGACCGAACCTGAGAGCGTCAAGGCTGGAACCTCAAAGGTCTTGGAACCTGGGCTACTCACGGGTTTGGGGCGGCTGAGAATGAAGGCCGCGACGAGGGCGACGAGAATCACGAGGGGGGGCAGGACGCGCTTCACGACTGGCAATCTTACCCTCTGGGGCGCGTCCTTTTGCGAGAGAACGATGACAAAAAGTGGGGCGACCACAACGCCCTGAAAGTGGACTTCTTGCGAACGTCGAAGCTGTCACCGCAATCCAAGCACTCTGCTAGGGGCGAATCTCGTATTCACCCCCAGCAGCTCGAGACGAAAGAAAAGCGGAGTCGCCGTGAGTGACTCCGCTGCTATCCATCACAATGATACGGAATTCATACTACCCGCTCAGCCCGCGAACACCTCGAGCTGCAAACCGTCCAGACTGGGGACGCGTTTCGTCTCAATGTTCTTGCCGAGGTCCACCGAGATCAGGTTCCAACCCGGTTCCACCGTGACATCGAAACCCTTGTCCCCTTGCACGCGAAACTTGGCATCGCTGTAGATCACGATCAGGCTGCCGCGTCCGCGCGTTACGGCCGTCTCTAGGATTCGGTCGCCGCCGTTGTTGCCGCCGGAGCGGTCGTTGTCCTGGTAGGCGCGCAGGACCACCCGTACAGCTCGAGCCGAACCGCTGACGCTGACCTTGCCGACCAGACCGGGCCAGTCCAAGCTGTCCACAACCACGGCCCCGAGCGCAGCACTGGGTGGCGCGGCATCTGGCAAGGAGAGCGTGAACGAGCCGCTCGTGCCGCTCGAGGAGACGATTTCCTTGGCGGGGTTGCCGCTGTGATCGGCCAGAAACGCACCGACGCGCAGATTAGCGGTGTTGGGCAGGTTGGTCTTGATCGAACCGCTCAACCCGAGCGGGGCAGCCAGACTCAGCGATACCGCGAGCAAGGAGAACAATGTGGCGATTGGGGTTTGCCGTTTCATGGTTTCATCCAGACCGATGCGGGAATGGTACCGAATCTGTTTGGGATGCCTCCAGAGGTAGCCTAGCACCACTTTCATTTTGCTCAGGGTTGTTTCAACGAACGCTCAATCCCCGGTGAGAAACCGCGCCAGCTCTCCGAGCGTGACCGCCACGCTGCGCCGTTGCCACTCGAGCGGCACGAACGGTTCGCGCCCGTGCAGCGCCAAGGTCTCGTCGCTGGGCAGGTGAATGAACCCGGCTGGCAAGTCAGGGCGCAGGTGCCGCACGCTGTAGAAGGCTTGATTGCAGAGGTACAGCCCGGCGCTCTCCGAGACGTACCCCGGCAATTCTGCCTGACGCCACGCGGCCAGAATCCGCTCGAGCGGCAAGGAGCTGAAAATCGCGTCGGGGCCGCCCGAGAAGAGCGCTTCACCGCTCCGGGTTCGCCCGGCGTTGTCGGGAATCCGGTACTCAGCCCGGTTGACTGCGACCCGTTCCAACGCCACCTGATGCCGCCCTCGAGCCAGCCCCAGCATGACAACGGCTCGCACGTCCTCCAGCAACAGCCGCTCGAGTTCCAGTCCGAGCCGCGCCCCGTCCACAGGCAACACCGCCGAGCGCACTTGAACCCCGTCTAACACAGTCCCGTCCAGACTCTGCGAGATGACGCTCGAGGGGTTGTGCACGTCGCCACCGAACGGCTCGAAACCGGTGAGCAAAATCATGATCGGATTCTACCCGCGGGCGACTGTTCCGAAAACTGTGGGAATTGCGTCTCATCACCCACCCAGAATTGGCTATCATGCACCATGCCAGGCCGCCTTCTAGCCCACTCACCGCTCGAGTTGCGCCGCTTGGCGTACATCGTGGTGTTGTTCGGTGGCCTGGCGGGCATTGTCGTGACTTGGTGGTTGCGAGAGGTAACGGACCCGTTGGTGCGCTACGCCAACCCGGTCTACTTGGTGGTCAATCTGATCGTGTTAGCCGTCGCACTTTCCAAACGCGGTCCGGCTGGGCCAGATCATGTGCATAGAATCGAACAATTCGGATTTGGGTACACGGTCTTCGTGGTCGTGACGCAGACGCTCGGGTTGTACCTTCTGCAACCTATTCCCAATAGCACCAGTTGGTCGGCGTTCAATGCCGTTCAGCACTCGGTTATCTCGTTGTTACTGATTACCCATCTCCTGTTCGAGACGCGCCGCGCGAACCTGATCAACGCCACGATCGTCGTGACGGTCGGTGCGCTCAGTGCGCCGCTAATGTTCGGAGGGCTGCACGACATGCTCTCCGTGTGGTCACGGTTCCTGATCTTCAGCGCCATCTTGGGCGCGTTCTTCAATGTTTTCTCTTCCACCAAGGAACAGCTCCTGCGCGAACGGGTTCTCTCCGCGACCGACGCGCTGACCGGGACCGCCAATCGCCGCAAGGTGGCCGAGGACTTGGACGAGGCGCTGAACGCCGGAGTCAGCGTCATCCTCTACGACTTGGATCACTTCAAGGTCATCAACGACGATTACGGACACGGCGCGGGCGACACCGTGCTGCGAGACTCTTCGAAAATTGCCCTCGAGACGCTGGCAGAATCGGGCTTACCAGCCGCCAGCCTGGGGCGCTGGGGCGGCGAGGAGTTCCTGGTCGTCCTGCCCGGCGTTTCTCTGGAACGCGCCGATAGGCTCGCCGAGACGCTGCGGCAGCGCCTGTGCGCCCACCGTTTCAGCGTGCCGCAACCGATCACCGCCAGCTTCGGCGTCGCGGCGCGCTTGGAGGGCGAGTCCGCCGGGCAACTCGTGCGGCGGGCCGATCAGGCGCTCTATCAGGCCAAGTTCAGCGGGCGTAACATCGTCTGGACCAGCCTGCGGCATCACACCACCAGCCTGCTCGAGATCAACTAGCCAGATCCTGAGCTGGGGTAATTGACAGCGCCACTCGAGCCTCGACCGAAAATCCATCTGCCAATTCTGGAAATGCTGTACGGGAACCAATCATGAGCGTGAAACCAACTAGCATCCAACCTGGCCGGAATCAGCGCAGCTCGAGCCAATCCAGTTTGAACCATCCCAGTCTGAGCCTCGAGCAGCGCCAGGACCTCGTGCGGGTCGCTCGGGGTGGGCTGGCCGCTGACTTACTGATTCGCAACGCCAGGGTCGTGGACGTGTACACCGGAACCGTCCACCGCGCCAGCGTCGCGTTGAAGCACGGCTTCGTGGCGCTGGTCGGGCAGGACGTTTCGGCGCTCGAGGAGTTGGATGCGGCGGGCGCGTACCTGGCTCCGGGGTTGGTGGACGCGCACATTCACATTGAGAGCAGCCTGATGACGCCGCGCCGATTCGCCGAAACCGTCGTGCCGCGTGGCACGGTCGGCGTGGTCGCCGAACCGCACGAGCTGGTCAACGTGACCGGGATCGCCGGTCTCGAGTGGATGCTGAACGCCGGGGCGGAAACCCCGCTGCGGGTCTGGGGCAGCGTCCCGAGCTGCGTACCGGCGAGCGCTTTTGAAACCGGGAACGCGACTGTGACCGCCAGCGATGTCCGTCGTGCGCTGGATCTACCCGGTGTGCTGGGACTGGCGGAGATGATGAATTACCCCGGCGTGCTGAACCTTCAAGGGGAGGTCTGGGCGATCCTGGAAGCGGCTCGGGGGTCGCGCATGGACGGTCACGCGGCCGGGCTGCGCGGGGCTGAGTACCAGGCTTACGTCAACGCGGGACTGGAAAGCGATCACGAGGCGGTGACCGAAGCCGAGGCGCTGGAGCGCCTGCGGGCCGGGAGCTGGCTGATGGTGCGCGACGGCAGCGCCGCCCGCAATCTGGAAGCCATCGCGCCGCTGCTGGCCCGCCTGAAACCGCACAGGGCGATGCTGGTGACCGACGATGCCGACGCCGGGGAACTTTTGGAGCGCGGACACCTTGATCGTTTGCTGCGCGAGGCCGTGCGGCTGGGCGTACCCGCGACTTACGCGATTCGCGGGGTGACGCTGGCTCCGGCCGAGTACTGGCGCTTGCCGGAGCGCGGCGCGGTCGCACCGGGTCACGTGGCTGATTTGGTACTGTTCCGGGACCTGACCGAATTTCAAGTCCTCTGGACGATGATCGCCGGGCGGATCGTGGCCAGGGACGGCGCACTGCTCGAGGCGACCAGGGCGGCCGAGCCGATTGCGCTGAACTCCGTGAAGCTGCCCGCCACTTGGGGCGCGGCCGATCTGGCGGTGCGTCGCCCGCGTCGCCGACCGGTGATCGGCGTGCGACCCGATCAGATTTACACCGACGCCCTCGAGCCGCAGCGTTTATTGATGGCCGACCCGGCCCGCGATCTGGTGAAGCTTGCCGTGGTCGAGCGTCACCGGGGCACGGGTCGCACCGGGATCGGATTCGCCAGCGGCATCGGGTTGAAGCGCGGTGCGATCGCGCAAACGGTCGCCCACGATCATCACAACATCATCGTGGCGGGTGTGGACGACGAGGACATGGCCCTGGCGGCTCGAATATTAATGCACCTCGGTGGTGGCGCGGTCGTGGTCTGTGACGGCGAGGTTCGCGCCACGCTGGAGCTGCCCGTGGCGGGGCTGATGTCCGACGCGCCCGCCAGCGAGATCGTGTCCGCCCAGCGTGAACTCGAGACCGCTGCCCGCGAACTCGGGTGCGGGTTGCCAAACCCGGTCTTGACGCTTTCCTTTCTGGCGTTGACGGTGATCCCGCACCTAAAAATAACCGATCAGGGTTTGTTCGATGTCACCGCCTGGCAACTCCTGGACGCCCAAAAGAAACCTGTCACAGAAGCGCCGACTGAGCCTGCGCCCCCACTCGATCCGCTCAAATCCGCGCTCTCGGCGGGCTTGAAGCCGAAGCGCAACCCAGCCCTGGACGGCGAACCCGAGGAACCGGAACGCCTGATTAACTGAGCCATCGTCTGAGTCAGCACCCTCCTGATACGCCAAGCTTGAGCTTCGTGATCTAGTCAAACTCGAGTCTGGCGTATCAACTCTGAGTAAACGCGAATTCGCTCTCGTGGGATCAGTTCTTTGACGACTCGTGGCGGCTTCTACCAAACGACGTTCAGGTATTTCTGTGAAACGGCGTGGCTTTATTGATTCGTGTCGCCCGCGCTGAAGGCTATCCCATGTCCCAGACAGGGTTTTAGGTCGCTCTTTGTGGAGCGGAACACGCGCGGATCAGTAGGCTGCACTCATGGGTCAGTCTCGAGCGGACGAATTGGTGCGGCTACCGCACCCACCAGACGCCATTCTGACTTGGAAAAGACATTTCTCATGGTGAATTTACTCGCTCCTGCACGCATTATTCTTTAGAGCACGATCAAACTATGAGCGCTGTGGAATACAATTCATGTAGTAACACACCTAGAAATGTGCTTACATACCCAAAGGAGGAAAGACATGCATAAATATTTGAAAGCCTTCGCTGTTCTCGCCACTGTCGCCGCTCTGAGTTCTCCGGCCGCCGCTCAGATCAGCGGCGAATTGACCTTCAAGACGACCCAGTTCAGCAGCTTCAGCGCCTTCGCGGCCCTGGATTACTCTTTGGCGGTCGCGCCGAATGCCGTTGCCAAGTTCGGTCTCGAGTACACCCTGCCATTCACCACGACCTCTTCGGTTGACGTGTTCGCCAAGGTCACGGCCGCGTTGGGTGGCGGACTGGGAGCCTCATTGCGGGCGGACCTGTTGTTGAACGACATCGGGGCGGGCAACAGCATCGGGTACTTGGTCACGGGCAAGCTTTTTTATCTGACGAGTTTACTGAATCAAGACCGGTACTACGTTGACCTCTACGCCGAATTGAGCGCCACCTTCAACGGAAACTTCGGCGCTGGCGTAGAACTGAAAATCGAGGGCGGTTACGCGCTGGCGCAGAACCTGGGCGCGTACTTTGGCATCCAGGGCGACCTGGGGGCGACGGTCACGCCGTCGTTCGTCCTGGCACCCGCGGCCACGGCGTACTTGGAACTGGATTACCTGTTGATGAACGACATGCTGAAACTCTTCGCTGGCGTGGATCTGGGCGTGTATCCTTTCGGATTCGGCGATGTCTACGGCGGTTTGCGCTATCAGTTCAGCGAGCCGTTCGCGGTCAGATTCTTGACGCTGTACAACGGAACCTCTGTCACCCTGTCACTGTCGGCGCTGTATAACCGATAAGCTGTATAACCGCCGATCCGATCATCTCTCGAGCCTGACCCGTAACGGGGTCAGGCTTTTTGCTTTGCCTCGCGCCCGGTAGACTGCGTTCTGTGACCAAGAAAGACGCGTTGAGTGTCCTGTCCCTGACCGCTGACCTGCTGGAACTCCTCGGCGGCAACGAGTTCCGCGCCTTGGCCTACCGCAAATCCGAGCGCCTGCTGGAACGTTGGGAGGGCGACTGGGACGCCGCCACCGAAAACAGCTTCAAGGACGCCCCCGGCATCGGGGCGCAACTCGGGACGAGCCTGACGCAGTACGCCCAGACCGGGGTGTTTCAGCCGCTCGAGGAGTTGCGGGTTCAGGTTCCCGCCGGGGTGCTGGATCTGTTCCGGGTGCGCGGCTTGGGTCCGAAGAAAATCCGGGCGCTCTGGGACGCGGGGGTGGCCTCGATTCCAGCCCTCGTGCAAAGCGCCAAGGATGGGACGCTCAGTTCCTTCAAAGGCTTCGGGCAGTCCACGCAGCAAAAGCTGCTCGAGGCGGCCGAGTTCGTGCTGTCGGTCGGTGAGCGTCACCGGGTCGGGGCGGCTCAGCACGCGTTTGAAACCCTGCGAGGTGTACTGAGCGGCATCGCCGAGGTTCACGCGGCGGGTTCGTTGCGGCGCGGTCTCGAGACGGTCGGTGACCTGGACGCCGTGGCGGTCGGCGATGCTGCCGCAATCAGTGCCGCCTTGCAGCCGCTCGGGGTGACGCCCGACCCGACCTATGGGTGGCTGTTGAGCGCTTCAGTCGAAGGTTTGAAGCTGCAACTGGCGGTGGCCACGCCGCAGAGTTTCGGCGCGACGCTGCTGGTGATGACGGGCAGCAAGCCATTCTTGGCGCGCGCCCTGGATGCCTCCCAGCGCTTGGGCTACGGCGAGTTGACCAGCAAGGGGCTGTACGACGGGTACGAACTGATTCCCACGCCCTCGGAACCGGATGCCTTCAAAGCCTTGGAACTCCCGTATCGCATCCCGGAATGGCGCGAACCGGAACACGACGATGTGACGCTGCCCGATCCCGAAGACCTGGTGACCGTCTCGAGCGTGCAGGGCATGTTGCACGTCCACACCACGTACTCGGACGGGGCGCACAGCGTCCTAGAAATGGCGCTGGCCGCCAAGGCGATGGGCATGAGTTACCTCGGGATTTGCGATCACAGCCAGACCGCTTTTTACGCGGGCGGATTGACGCCCGCCAGAGTGCGCGAGCAGTGGCAGGAGATTGACACCGTGAACGGGCAGCTCGAGGGGATTCGCGTCTTGAAGGGGATTGAGAGCGACATCTTGGAGGACGGCTCGTTGGATTACCGCGATGAGGTACTGGCGGGCTTCGATTTCGTCGTCGCCAGCGTTCACAGCAAGTTTGACTTAAGCGAAGCCAAGCAGACCGAGCGCCTGATCCGCGCCGTGCAAAACCCGTTCACGACGATTCTGGGCCATCCCACGGGCAGGCTGTTACTGAGACGCCCCTCGTACAAATTGGACATTCCAGCCCTGCTCGAGGCGGCGCACGCGTCGGGTACGACGGTCGAGATCAACGCCAGCCCGTACCGCTTGGATCTGGACTGGCGGGACCTGTTGCGCGGACCGCAGGATGTGCGGGTCGCGGTCAACACCGACGCGCATCACACGGCCGGTTTCGAGGATCTGAAATTCGGCATTCGCATTGCCCGCAAGGCGGCGGTGACCAAATCACGATTCGTCAACGCGCTCTCTGCCGACGAGTTTCTAGCTTTAGCCAAGGCGAAGCGGAGCGCCGGGTGAAGGTTCACAGCAAAAAGGCTCACAGTAACTCGAGCAGCGCAATCTCTTCCCCACCCGCTCGAGTTTGTAAGGCCTGCGCCTCGCGCTCGGCGACGCTCGCGCCCAGCCACGGCGTCCAGTAGGCGCGCATCGTGTCCACGACCAACCTCGTGGAAATCGTATCGGCGGGCGCGACCGGGCAGAACAGCAGATCCATGTTCGTGACCGGCCCGCCACCCGAGCCGCCCGTCGGCTGCTCGTAACGAACGTCCACGCGTCTGAACCCGAGCTGTGAAAATGCCTTCAAGCGCTGCACCGGATCGCTGCCAATCCGGTGTTCCCGCTGGAGTTCGTCGGCTGACAGACGGCTCGGGTTGACGACATCAATAAAGACCCCCGCCAACAACCCGTCAGAAATTTCCATCAGCCTCCCCAGACGCGCCTCGTGCAAGCGGCGCGCCAACCCGCGACCGCGATAGTCCTGGGCCACCGCCAGATAACTCGAGAAGCCCGCGTTGGAGGCCGCCAGAAAGTGAAACAGCGTGCCCGCCACGACCCGTTCCGCATCTTCGACGACCAAGAGCGCGTTCTGCCGCGTCCCCTCGCCTGACAGCATTCGTCCAATGTAGGCCGCCGGGATCAGCATCTCAGGCTCGAAATAGGTGCTGGATTGCAACGCACCGAATCCGGCGATGGCGGGATCGAGCGGGTCGGTGACGCGGCGTACATCGAGGGACATAGGTGAAGTGTACGGGTTGCGGTTGAACTGCGAGCGGGGATCAAATTTGAGCTGCGGTGATGATTTGTGTCACTACTGATAAAGGCACGCTTCGGCTAGCCTACGTTTGCGTCACAGACGCATTCTATTGCCTCAAAACGGTAAGCTGACCATGCCGAACTCAGTAGTAGCGCTTGACTCAAACTAGCTTTCGTTTCAACAGCGGCTTGAAAAACCGAGTGATGGATCTCTTGGTCGGTCTCGAGTTCCCGACAACGACTGCAATCCTAAGCGAGTCTCGTCTCGAGATCGAGGAAACCTGCACTGGTAGGACTAGAAACTTTGTTACCTGGTTCGGGTTATGTGGTTCGGCGATTCTTTCGAGGTCTGGGCGCTCGTCGGAAGCGATCAATTTCGTGTCGTGGTAACATTCGCCGTGTTGAAAAGCGACCAATCTTACGGAAGCGCTTCCAACGCGGCGGGGCGAGCTGTCAGAACCCTGACGTTTCGCGCAGACAGTGTTGGGTAGACCTTGTTGAACTGAACACCCTATGCCCGCGAGACCCGAGTGTTGACCCGGAGGTTTGTATGCAATTCATCGCCACGATTCGCGTTTTTCCCGTTTTACCCGCCGCCATCGCCCCACTGGAACGGCTCTCCAAGAACATCTGGTGGTCCTGGAACCCGGCCGCGATGGAACTCTTCGAGACGATCAACCCAACCGTCTGGGCAAGCAGCAATCACAACCCGGTGCGCGTACTCTTGGAATGCCAGCAAGCCGATTTTGAACGGGTGGCGGGTGATAAAACGTATTTGGAGAAGCTGGACGCGGTGCTCGAGGGATTCGACGCGTACATGCGGCGCAAGGACACCTGGTTCAAAGCCAACCTGCCAGACTTCAAGGGTTCAATCGCCTACTTCAGCATGGAGTACGGGTTTCACGAATCGTTTCAGATCTACTCGGGCGGCTTGGGCGTGCTGGCCGGGGATCACTGCAAGAGCGCCAGCGACCTAGACGTGCCGTTCTGCGCCGTCGGACTGCTCTACCGCGAGGGGTACTTTCATCAGCAACTGGACGCGAACGGCTGGCAGAACGAGACCTTCGAGGACATCAAGCCGAACAACATGCCATTGGAACTGGTGACGGACACCTCCGGCAACGCTGTGAAAATGCTGGTCCAGATCGGGACGCGGGGCGTCACGATCCAAGCCTGGAAGCTCCGCGTCGGTCGGATCAATGTCTACCTCTTGGACAGCAATGTCGCGGAGAACGACGACAAGGACAGGTTCATTACCGCGCAGCTCTACGACTCTGGGCGTCGTCGCGGCGTGCCACCCGAAGAGTTGCGGGTCGCGCAGGAACTGATCCTCGGGGTCGGCGGGGTGCGAATGCTACGCGCCATCGGCGTTCACGCCAGCGTCTACCACATGAACGAGGGTCACGCCGCGTTCTTGGGCCTGGAACGCATCCGCGAGTACCAGGAGGCGGGCCTGTCTTTTTCTGAGGCGACCGAAGCCGTCTCGAGCAGCAGCATCTTCACGACCCACACGCCGGTCGCGGCGGGCAACGACGCCTTCGCGCCGAACCTGATCGAAAAACAACTGCTGCCCTACTGGACGGACGCGCTGAAAATCAGCCGCGACGAACTGATGAGTATGGCGCTGCACACCCAGCCGTGGGGGCCAACCTTTAGCATGACGGTCCTGGCGCTGAGAATGTCGCGCTTCGCCAACGGCGTCTCCGAGCTGCACGGCCAGGTCTCGAGGGGCATGTGGGGCTTTTTATGGGGTGGCGTGGAAGCCCCGGAGGTACCGATCACGCACGTCACCAACGGCGTTCACACCCGCACCTTTCTGGCCAAGGAACTGGCGGCGCTATTTGACCGCAGCTTCGACAAGGGCTGGGACGACCGCTTAGAGCAACCCGCCACCTGGAAGCTGACCGGCATCTCCGACGCGGAACTCTGGAACACCCGTCAGGGCTTGAAGCGCAAACTGATCGCCTTCACCCGCGCCCGCTTGCACCGCCAGAACCAGCGCAACAACACCGTCACCTCGAGCGAACATGTGCTGCACGAGGATGCCCTGCTGATCGGCTTCGCCCGACGCTTCGCCACCTACAAGCGCGCCACGATGCTGTTCAAAGATTTGGAACGCTTGAAGCGGATTGTCAACAGCCTCAATCGTCCGGTGCAATTCATCTTCGCGGGCAAGGCGCACCCGGCCGACAACCCCGGCAAGGAATTCATTCAGGCGCTCTACCGCTTCAGTCAGGACCCGGACTTAAAGGGAAAAGTCGTCTTTCTGGAAGATTACGACATGAACGTCGCCAAGCATCTCGTGCAGGGTTGCGATATCTGGCTCAACAACCCGCGCCGCCCCTTGGAGGCGTCCGGCACGAGCGGCGAGAAGGCTTCTCTGAATGGCTGCATCAACTTCAGCGTGCTGGACGGCTGGTGGCGCGAGGCCTACGACGGCACGAACGGCTGGGCGATCGGTGACGAGACCGAGTACGCCGGGGACGAGGCATCGCTCCGGGCGCAAGACGACAACGACTCGCAGAGCCTGTACGACACCTTAGAATTTGAGATCGCGCCGCTCTATTACAACAACCAGCACGGCTGGCTCGAGACGGTCAGGGCCGCCATTCGCACGGTCGCGCCGAAGTTCAGTATGCAGCGCCAGGTCATGGATTACGTCAATACCTTGTACGTTCCCGCCGAGGCTCGAGGGGTGAAGATGCGTGACGCCACTTTCGCCGAAGCCAAATCGCTCGCGGCGTGGAAGGAAACCGCGCGTCAGAATTGGAACGATGTGCGTTTGACCGCCGAGATCGAAACTGGCTCCGATCAGACTCAACCCGGCAGAAAGTTGACCGTCACAGCCAGAGTTTGGCTGGGTACGGAACGCCCAACCGACGTGCAAGTCCAAGCTGTCCTGGCGCGCACCGAGACCAGCGGTCACACGGCCGTCTGGCACACGCCGCTGGCACTCACCGGGACCCGCGACGACGGTTGGTTGGAGTACAGCGGCGCGGTCGTCGTCCCCGAAGCGGGCGAGTTTCAGGTCGGCGTGCGCGCCCTGCCGTACCGCGATGACCTGTCCAACCCGCTCGAGTTGGGATTGCTGCGCTGGGCTTAGATCATCGGAGACCTTCGCAAGATCGGATGGTCGGCGCTGGTGCTCGAGACCGCGTTCATGGGATCGCAAACAGGAGTGACACGGCTCGAGCTATTTTGAACGCTTCGTCTCGAGGAGAAAGCGGATGGCTCGTTGCGGTGGCGTGCAACTCGAGACTGACTCAGGCGACTTCACAAACCAGTTACGAGGGCGAGCACGAGATTCGCCCTGACGAGAAATCCGTGTACCGTAGACCTGGCACGGCTCGAGCGGACGCGAGCAAACCAGGTTTTGTCTCACGCCTTACACCCGCAAAACTTGCAGTCTCGAGGCGTTCGTGCGAAGGTGGTTCAGGTTAGGTTCAGCCGCGCCCGCTTGACTGCGCCCATGCCGCCCTCACCCGATCAACGCGCCACCGAGCATCAACCCGAGGAGTTACACGATGCCGAAGGCTGGGAACAATCAACCATCGCGGCAGCGGAGCCGCCAGTGACGGAATCAGGCGTCGCCGCACCCGGCACGCGGCTGGTCCGAATCGGTTGCGACCTCGAGTATAGGCTGCCGGTCCCGTCACCCATGATGTTCGTTCTGGAACCGAGGGATACCGCCTCGCAGCACATCCTGCGAACCCAGCGCCGGTTAGAGCCGAACGTTGGCTTGGGATTGTTTCGCAGTTACGACGACGCGCACGGCAACATCGTCTGGCGTACCTTCGCGCCCGCCGGAAGCTTTCGCGTGTTTCACGACCTGACGGTCGAAGTCAGCGCTGGCCTCGACCCGGTGCATCCAGAACTGTTCGCCTCTGGGGTGCAAGACCTGCCGGACGAGGTGATCGTCTACACCCTGCCCAGCCGCTACTGCGAATCCGACAAACTGGCTGCCGAAGCCTGGGACCGTTTCGGATCAACCCCCAGCGGCTGGCAACAAGTTCAAGCGATTTGCGATCACCTGCACGGCACGATTCCCTACGGCCAGGCCAGCAATTCGTCCACCAGCGCGCTCGAGGCGTATCGGTTTGGCCGGGCCGTCTGCCGCGATTTCGCCCACATGGGCGTGGCCTTCAGTCGCGCCCTGAGCATCCCGGCGCGGTACGTCTGCGGCTACCTGCCGGACATCGGCGTGCCGTTCGATCCCAATCCGATGGACTTTCACGCCTGGTTCGAGGTGTACCTGGGCGGCGCGTGGCGCACCTTCGATGCCCGCCACAACCGCCCGCGCACTGGCCGGGTGGTCGTGGCGCGGGGCCGCGACGCGGCCGACACCGCGTTTTCCACGACCTACGGTGCGACGACACTGGCGAAGCTCCGCGTCTGGGCCGATGATGCCAATCCAGGCGATGGGAACCTAGCCTCGTCCGGGTCAACTCTGGGCATTGACGCCGCGAACACGCCGGGATGATCGTCCAAGGTAGGCTGAGAACGTGATGCCCGTAGGTTCTCTGGACAACCAGCCGAAACACCTGGGTCTCGAGCCGACCGCGCTGTTCGCCGATCCGTCCACCAGTCTGGACCGCTTGATAGCGGCCCAGGTGAATTTTTTAGATTACAAGAATCTGGATTGGTCGCGGGTGGTGCGAACCCAATTCTTTGCTTACGAACGCTTTCAGTACGTCTATCCCAGTCTGGTGCTGGACCTATCACAGCGGCTGATGATTAAACCGCCCGCCCGTCACGGCAATCAGCGGCGATTGGATTTCAAGATCACCGTGGAACCAGTCGCGCTATCGTTGCGCGAACACACCGACCAGTTCAAAAACCAGGTTATTGAACTGGAGATTGCCCGGATCAACGACTGGACCGCGTTCGAGGTGATGTTCTGCGTGGAGCGCGACCGGCGCAAACCGGTCAGCGGCCCTCGAGAGGGTGAGATGACCAATTTGCTCGCCAAAGCAACTCGGTTGACGGCCGCCAACCCGCGCCTGCTCGAGGTGGCCAAAGCATTGAGCGCTCGAGCCGCGACGCCGCTGGAGTTGGCCGAACGCATTTGCGACTGGGTCTCGGATAACATGCGCTATCGTTCCGGCGTGACCGGCGTTAGAACCACGGCCGCCGAGGCCTTGGAGACTGGCGCGGGTCTGTGCCAGGATTACGCGCACGTGGCGATCAGCCTGTGCCGCGCGGCTGGCCTGGCCGCGCGGTACGTGTCCGGCCACATGCTCGGCGAGGGCGGTTCGCACGCTTGGCTCGAGGCGATCATTCCGGATCAAAACGGTGGCTTGCAAGCGGTCGGATTTGACCCGACCAACGCCCGGCGGCCCAATCTGGGCTACACGATCGTCGGGCTGGGCCGCGATTACGGCGACGTGCCACCGACCTCGGGGCGCTTCGTCGGGCAGAGCGGCGGGACACTCCATTTTGAAAAGTACAGCGGACTGATCGAAGTCGAATTCGACGATGGTCAGATTTGGCGCTGAATCGCAGCCTCGAGGTAAAGCTCAAGCCGGGCCGCTACAACGGGGTATCCAGCCCGACACCCCTACGAACGCTAGAACACCGGAGTTTCGAGATACGAAGCGCTGCCTCGAGCCAATCCCGGCCCTCCCCCACGGTAAGATGCCTTATGTTGACGTATCAATTGCACGGCTCGCTGGACAGCCTAGACGCGTTGACGCCCGCGCTGTGGGACGCGGGTTGCCAGGGCCTCGAGGAGCGCGGAGAGAAGCTGATCGCGTATTTTGCCGAGCGCGTGGCGTTGCCGTTTAGCGGCGAGTGGCTCGAGGCGGACGATACGGATTGGCTCGAGGCGTATCGGCGGAGCGTCAAACCCGTGCGGATCGGACGGGTCATCATCACCCCGAGTTGGGATCTGGACTTCATCGAGTCGCCGGACATTCTGATTGATCTGGAGCCTGGCATGGCGTTCGGCACGGGACAGCACGAGACGACGCGGCTGGCAATCGAAGCCTTGCAGCGTCTTCCTTTGACGGGCAAGCGCTTGTTGGATGTCGGCGCGGGCACGGGAATTCTGGGGATGGTCGCGGAACGCTTGGGCGCACGGGCGATCGGCCTGGACAACGATGCCAGCACCGTGCCGGTGGCGAACGACAACGCGCGGCGCAATGGCTCGAGGGCAGAGTTCCATCACGGCGTTTTGGAAGAGGTGCTGGCGGGGAAGTTTAGCCTGGAGGGTGAAGCCCAGACCTCGTTCGAGATCGTCGTGGCGAATCTGTTTGCGGAACTGCACGATCTGTTGATGCCGCAATACCGCGCCGCTTTGGAACCGGGCGGAACGCTGCTGATGACTGGGATCATGGCGGGCGTCGGCCAGGCGGACGCTGGGGAGCGCGTCACCTGGGACACCTCGAGCGGACGCGAGAGCCTCGTCATGACCGCCCTGCACCGTGAGGGGCTGGAGTTCGTGCGGCGCGAGCAGGCGGGCGACTGGGTGCTGATCGAAGCCCGGACGCCGCTCCGGTCAGCGAAGCCCTGACCGTGCGAGCGCATCGCGCCCATCACCCCAGACTGGCGGCGCTCGTGACGCTCTCCCCCGCCGAGTCAGAACACCTGCGCGTGCTGCGCGCCAAACCTGGCGATGCGGTGACCGTCTTCGACGGCGCGGGTCTCGAGGCGGAGGCGCGCATCGTGACGCTGGAACCGTTCGTGACCTTGAAACTGGCGGAGATCACCGTCGTCAATCTCGAGCCGCCACAACCCGTAACGCTAGCAGTGGCGCTCTTGAAGGGCGACAAGCTCGTGGATGTGGTGCGGGCCGCGACCGAACTCGGCGCGGCCCGGTTTCAACTGCTCGTCACCGATCACGCTGACGCCCGCGAGATCGGGGCGCAAAAGCTGGAACGCCTGCGCCGCGTGGCGCTCGAGGCCGCCAAGCAGTGCGGGCGCAGCCTGATCCCGGAAATCCTGAATCCGATTCGACCCCGCGACTTGGAGGCTGTGCCGTGCGGTCTGGTGGCGCATCCCGGCTCGAGTCGGTTGCCGCGCGAGGCGGTGGGCTGGGACGCCCCCGTGACCGTGGCGACCGGACCCGAGGGCGGTTTCTCCGACGCGGAGATTGAGCTGCTGGTGGCTCGAGGATTTCAGACGGTGACCTTAGGAAAACGCATCCTGCGCGCCGAAACCGCTCCGGTCGCCCTGCTCGGGGCGCTGCTGGCAGGCGAAGGCTTGTGACTCGAGGTCAAAGCTCGAGCCTGAAAGCCGTTTCACCGCTCCCCTCGAGTCATCCGCGCCACAGCTCCGGTCCAGCCACGCCGTGTAGCCTGGAAACGTGAAGTCCGAACCGAACGCCCTGATCCGTGAGACCAGTCCGTACCTGTTGCAGCACGCCCACAACCCAGTGCGTTGGATGCCGTGGGGCGCGGCGGCCTTCGAGTCAGCCCAGGCTCGAGGGGTACCGATTCTGTTATCAGTCGGGTACAGCGCTTGCCACTGGTGTCACGTCATGGAGCGCGAATCGTTTGAGAACGAGGAGATCGCCGCGCTGATGAACGCGCATTTCGTGCCAGTCAAAGTGGACCGCGAGGAGCGCCCGGACGTGGACAGCATTTACATGAACGCGGTCCAAACGCTGACCGGTTCCGGCGGCTGGCCGATGACCGTTTTCCTGACCCCAGACGGTCAGCCGTTCTACGGCGGCACGTACTTCCCGCCGGACGACCGCTACGGTCGCCCCGGCTTCCGACGCTTACTGGCGGCGCTGAGCGACGCCTGGCAAAACCGCCGTTCCGAAATGCTGGAGAACGCGGCCGATTTGACGAATCACTTGAAGAACTTCGAGCGCGTCAAACCCGCCGAGGACGTGAACCCAGACGCGCCCGATCGGGCGCTCGAGACGCTGGAACGGGTCTTCGATGCCACCTGGGGCGGCTTTGGGAGTGCCCCGAAGTTCCCGAATCCCGGCAATCTGGAATTCTTGTTGCAACACCACGCACGCACCGGGAACGCGCTGGCGTTGGAAATGCTCGAGGTGACGCTGACGCGAATGGCGGCGGGCGGTTTGTACGATCACCTGGGTGGTGGCTTCGCGCGCTACAGCACCGATGAGCGCTGGCTGGTCCCGCACTTCGAGAAAATGTTGTACGACAACGCGCAACTGATTCAGGTTTACATTCACGCCCATCAGGTCACCGGCAAGGAATCGTATTTTCTGATTGCCAAGGAATCATTGGAGTACGCCCTGCGCGAGATGTGGTCGCCCGAGGGCGGCTTTTACAGCGCTCAGGACGCGGACTCTGAGGGCGTAGAAGGTAAGTTCTTCGTCTGGGCGGAGTCGGAACTGGATGCTCTGTTGGGTGAAGATGCCGACCTATTCAAACGCGCCTTCGGAGCCTCCCGGCACGGCAATTGGGAGGAGAAGAACGTGCTCTGGCGGGTGCAGGGCGACGCAGACTTGGCGGCTGAATTCCGGCTCGAGGTGGAAGAGGTGTACGCGCGCTTGGAGAGCGCCAAGACGCGCCTGTACTTGGAGCGCGAGCGGCGCGTCAAACCAGGGCTGGACGACAAGATTCTGGCGTCGTGGAACGGCTTGATGCTGTCCGCGCTAGCGCTGGCCGGGCGGGGCATGGGCGGTCGCGCCCCGAAGTACCGGGCGGCGGCCCTGAAAACAGCCAACTTCCTGATGGAGAAGCTGAGCGTTCACGACTCGAGCGGACGCACGCGCCTGTGGCACACCTACAAGGCTGGAACCGCCAAAGTCACCGGGTTATTAGAGGATTACAGCCTCGTGGCGCTCGGGTTCTTAGAGCTGTACGGCACGACGTTCGACCAGACCTACTTAGAGTTTGCCAGATCGCTGACGCGCACGGTGCTGGAACGCTTCGCGGACGCGGACGGCGGGTTTTTCGATACCCCGGAGGACGGCGAGGCGCTGATCGTGCGACCGAAATCCTACTTCGACAGCGCCATGCCGAGCGGCAATGGCGCGATGGCGAAACTGCTGATTCAGCTCTCTAGACTGACCGGTGAGACCGCCTTGGAGGACACGGCAGTTACGATTATCAAGCAGATGCTCGAGGTCATGACGCGCCAGCCGACCGGGTTTGGCAGTTTGAACGCCGCGTTGACACATCATCTCTCCTCGCACCGCGAGATTGCGATTCTCGGCGACCCAGACCACAACGACACGCGGGCCTTGGTCTCCCGGTTAAACCGGCGCTACCTGCCGCACACCGCGACTGTCGTGGCCGCCCCGAACAATCCGTACCTGCCCGTGCTCGAGGGGCGCGATCTGAGCGGCGGCGCTGCGACGGCTTACGTCTGTGAGAATCTGGCCTGTCAGCTTCCGGTCACGACCCCGGAGGCGCTCGAGGCGCTGTTGATGCGGTAGCGCCCTTTGAACCCAAATGGATTCTGGCGGAAGGTCAAACCCGTCAGAACCCGTCAACACCTCCCGCTCGTGTTTGTAGCGGCGAGGCACGCTTCACCCGCACGTACAACCCTAGCTTAGGCTGGGTCTTGGCAGGAGATTTCATGAAGCAGGGCGACAGGTGTTCAATCTGTCGCCCCCAGCCTGATTGAAGATTTACTTTGGCAAGGCGCTCAGCAGCGGGTCAATCAGAATCTTGAAGTTGCCGTCCACCCCGACGGCTTTCAGGAACGCATCCCTGGCGGGGGCAGCATTGCCAAGCTGGAAGTTGGCGTAGCCCAGCACGTAATAGCCTCTGGCGTACTTCGGGTCCTTGGCGATGGCTTTGTTGGCGTATTCCAAGGCCAGATCCAAACGACCATTCCCCAGGTAACTCAGCGCCGCGAAGCTCAGCACGACCACGTTGTCCGGCGCGAGCTTCAGGGTGGCCGCGAACTGGTCCACGGCATCGTCCGGGTCTTTGGTTTGGAACAGGACATAGCCGTAGTAGAAATTCAGGTGTAAGTCCTGCGGGCTGGCTTTCAGCGCCGCCTCGAGCGTGCTGGCCGCCTCGAGCAGGTTGCCGTTGTCAATCAGCGATTGGCTGAGTTGTAGCGCGTACAAACCAGCCCCGGTCAGTTTCGGGCCCCCCAGTCGGGCGGCGTCCGGGATTTCGGTCAGCGCGATCTTGGCTTGGGTGTAATCAGGTTTCAATTTCACGGCCGCCTCGAGCGATTTCCGGGCATCCTCGGGCTGGTACAGGCGCAAGGCCATGACGCCCTGATAGTACGGCACGTCGGCATCCGTCGGAGCCGCCGCAACCAGTTTGTCCAGCACGACCTTGGCGCGGTCGTAGCGCCCGGTTTGCAGGTACATGCGGGCCAGCAATTTCTGATCCACCCGCCCAAAGGCCTGCTGAATCGCCGCTTCCGCTTCGTCGAAACGTCCGAGCTTGCTGAGGGAGCCTGATAAGGCCAGCCCGGCGCGTTGCAATTTCGGGTCGCGCTCCAGGGCTTGTTTGTACGCCTTCACGGCCTCCTCGTACTGCGTCTGGCGCTCCAAGAGATTGCCTCTCGAGGTGGCCATCACGGCACTCTTGGGGTAGCGCGTTTCGCCATCGGTGACTATTTTCACGGCCACCGCCGTGTCCTGTAATCGCGTCGCCAATGAGTACACGCTGTCCGGCACGTCGGGGTAAGCGGCGATGATCTGCTTCAAATACGACGTGGCCTGATCCGGGCTGGAGTTCAGCAACAGGTCCAGGATGCGGTTGTGCAGCGCCGGTTCGTCCGGCATCCGCGCGACCAACCCAGTGAGCGCATCGTAGGCGCTGCCCAGATCCCCGAGGCGTTCGTACAGGTCAGCCGCGACGACCGCCGCCTCGAGGAAACGCGGGTTGTATTGCAGGGCGCGCTCGAGAGAAGCCACGGCCACCTTGGCCGCTGCCGAGGTCAACGGCGTCGTGGTCCGCAGGATGTACCGCCCTTGCAGGTAATGCAGTTCGGGCTTGGCGGGGTTCAGCTTTAACCCAGCATCAATCGCGGCTTTCGCCTCCGGGTTCTTGCGGTTGCTGAGTTGCACCAGGGCCGCCGTGACGTTGACGCTCAAATCCAACGGCGCGAGTTGCGCCGCCTTCAGCGCCAATGGCAGCGCATCGGCATCCTTGGCGTTCTGTAAGAACACCAAGGCTCGAGCCGCCAGGGCCCACGGGTTGTCGCCCGCTTTCTCTAGGACCGCCGCGCTCCCAGGCTCCAAAGGAACGGCCGCCGCCGCCACGACCTCTGGGGCGGGCAGGTTCTTTTCAATGCCCGCCAGTTCAGCGCTGTCAGCCGCCGATGGTTTCAAGCCGAGCGCCTTTAGCAGCGCCGCGTCGCTCGCCACCACGAGTTTCTGGAAATCCGCGCCCTGGACCGTCACGGTCTGCGAGTTCGTGCCGGATTTCACCGTGTACGTGACCTTGTAACTTCCGACTGCCCCCTCGAGCTTCCCGGTAATCAGGGTGCTCAACCCGAAGACCGACTCGAGCTTGGCTTCAAATGAGGCTCTGGCTTTGACCGCCTGAAACATTTCGATCGGCGCGGGCAGAATCGCGCCGTCCACCGTTTCCAGGGCCCGCGAGACGGCGGTCGGTACAGCCAGCGCCAGGGTTTCGTTCTCGTTGGTCAGCGGGTACAGGCCAATTCGCTGGGCGGCGGCGGGACCGTTGCTGAGCGCCAGCCATCCCAGGACGAACATGAGGGGTTTCTTCACGGCGCACACGATACGTTCAGGACTCCTGAGAGAAATGGGAGGAGCGCCAGCACGGGCTTATCTCGAGAGGGGCAGCAGGTCGCTTCTAGCGGCTTGAGGCAACCTCCACTTCATAGGGAGGTACTTTTTCTTAAGATTCGTATGGCAGGCACACGCAACCCAGCCAACTTTGATCGTGCGCTCAGCGCGTCGGCTCGAGCTGGGCCTTCCCCATGAACGGTTGCAGCGCGGCGGGCACGCCCACGGTTCCGTCCGGGTTCTGATGGTTTTCCAGCAGCATCACCAGGATGCGCGGCGTCGCTAAAGCCGTGTTGTTCAGCGTGAACCCGAACCGCAGCTTGCCATCGGTATCCCGATACCGCAGCCCGGTGCGTCGCGCCTGCCAGTCGTGCAGGGCGCTGCACGAGTGCGTCTCACGGTACGCGGTTTCGCTCGGAACCCAGGATTCAATATCAATCTGCCGGAATTTCCCCGTGCCCATGTCGCCGGTGCAAACCTCGAGCACGCGGTACGGCAGTTCCAGGGCGCGCAGAATGCGCTCTGAATTCCCCAGCAGGCGCTCGAACATCGCGGCGCTGGCGTCTATATCGGCGGGCAGCAGCACGTACTGTTCCACCTTGTTGAACTGATGGACGCGAATCAATCCGCGCGTGTCCTTGCCCGCCGCGCCCGCCTCGGCGCGAAAGCACGGCGAGATCGCGGCGTAGGTTTTCGGCAGGTCAGCCAACTCGAGGATTTCCCCGGCGTGCAAGCTGTTGAGTAGCACCTCAGCCGTGCCAGACAGGAATTTATCTTGATCTAGCTCAAACACCTGATCCCTGGCTGCTGGGAACTGTCCGTGTCCGACGAACACGTCCTCGCGGGCGTAGCTGGGGAGGGTCATGAAGGTGAAGCCGTCTTTGAGCATAACTTGGGTGGCGAACCTGAGAAGCGCCTGCTCGTACAGTGCCAGGTCGCCCTTCAGCGCGTAACTGCGCGAACCAGAGATTCTAGCAATGCGCTCGAGTTCGCCCCAGTTGTTTTTTTCGATCAGCGCCACGTGATCGAGCGGTTGAAACTCGAAGACCCTCGGCGTTCCCTCGCGGCGGGTTTCCACATTGCCGCTGTCGTCTGGTCCAACCGGGCTGCCGGTCCAGGGAATCTGCGGCGTTTGCAGCATCAACTGTCGCCACTGCCCTTCCAGATCACGCAATTCAGGCTCTAAATTGGCGAGTTCAGATTTCAGGGCTTTCCCCTGAGCCACCAATTCACCCCGTAGGTCGGGCGCAGCCTTGGGAATCTCCTTGGCGACGCGGTTCGCCTCGGCTTGCTTGTCTTCCGTAGCACGCCGAATTCCGGCAATCCTAAGGTCCAACGCCAGCAAGTCATCCAGCTCGAGGTTGAGGTTCTTTTTTTGAATCGCGTCGCGCACCACGTCGGGGTTCTCGCGGATGAATTTCATGTCGAGCATCGTGATTGTCCTTTGCTGCCACCCTGTCAGGGGCGTGAGTGCGTGATCTTACAGAAATGTAGTCCTACAGAAATAACGATGGGGCGCATCAGCCGCGCCCCACAACCGTGCGGAGGGAATGCGGGCTAGACGCTGGGCGCAACGGTGTCCCCCGCAGGGGAACGGGACTGACTCGAGGTGAAACGCTTCATGCGCCAAGTTTACCTTATTCCCGAATGACTCGAGCGTGCTTACTCCAGAGCGCTTACTCAACCGTACGAGGAACCTTGTAGAAGCCGTCTTCCGCTTCCACAGCGACCCCCATCGCCTCGAGCTGCGTCAGGCCCTTCTGCGTCTCGTCGTCGCGCAGCACGTTCACCAGTGGCACGGGGCGCGGCATCTCCGGGTACGCATCCAGGTCCAGCTCCTGAAGCCTCTGGAACGACCCGAGAATGTTGTTGATGTCGGTCTTCGCCTGCTGCGTCTCGGCCTGGCTCATCTCCAAGCGCGCCAGAGTTTTCAGGTATGCGATTTCCGCGTCGGTGATCGGGTCGGGCATGGGGGGAAGTCTACAACCTCGAGCCTAGCGGGATTACTTCGGTGCGATCCAGACCGCCAAGTAATAGACCAGCACCGCCAGCGGCAAGGCCGGGATCAGCGAGCCGACCCGCACCCGATACCGATCCAAACCCAAGCCCGCCAGCAGCAGATTCACACCCGTCCCGAGGATCATCACGCCGCCCGCGCCGTTCACTAGGAGCACCCGTGGGTCGTTCGCCGGATCGGGAATCAGCGCCGCGAACCCGCCCGCCCCCAATGAAATCACGCCCTGCAACACCAGCACCGTCAGGACGCTAACGCCCACCCCGATCCCGTACGCGCCGGACAGCGCGATGCTCGAGATGAAATCCAGGGCGGACTTAATCACCAACGCCCTCGAGTCGCCGGACAGTCCGTTTTGAATACTGCCGATAATCGTCAGCGGTCCGACGCAGAACAGTAAGCTCGCCACGACGAAACCCTGGGTGAAACTGCCAGAGGCACCGACGCGCCGCTTCAAGCGCTCGCCCAGCCCCTCGAGTCTGTCCTCTATGTGAAGCGCCTCACCGATCACCCCGCCGAGTGCCAGCGCGATTAGGGACAGGATCACGCCCGGCGCGAGGCTGCCCGTGACCTTCCCGGCATCGCCGCTCATACCGATCCCAATCGTCACAACCAGCAACCCGAGCGCCTGCAAGACGGTTCCGGTCATGCGAGCGCTCATGCGACCCCGCAAGCCCAGGCCGATCAGCGTCCCAATCAGCACGGCGGCGGCATTGACCAGGGTTCCAGAAATCTGACCGAAAAAATCCACGAAGTCACAGTTTAACGGGAAACGAGACCACGAGAAACATCCCCTCCAGCGCAGCCCCCACTCGAGCGGGATGAACTTACTGATGATGGCACGATTCGCCCTCCTCACGTTTGCGTGACAGACACACTCTATTACCTAGAATCGTGAAGCTGACCATGCCGAACTCAGTAAAGCGCACCTCCTCGAGAAGCCGTGTCAGGCGTCCTTTGAGACCGTCTTACGGCGAGAGCGTGTTGACGCCTTGCAGCTTCAACTTGGCGCGCGCCCGCTGATGCGCCAGTTGCCGCTCTCCCCGAGCGCTGTGGGTCACGACGGGCGGTAAGTCTCGAGCCAGATTGACCCAGCCTCGCACCTCGTCCAGCGTCGGGTCGCGCCGCGCCAAGTTTTTGGCTGCGTTCGTCTGGATCAGTTTGGCGTGCAGGTTCTCCGGGACGCGGTTTCGCAGCTCGCGCACGGTGTCCACGCCAGTTTCCTCCAGCAAATCCGAGAACTGCGTGCCGACCCCTTTGACGCGCATCAGGTCGGCGCGGTTGACCCATTTCAGCAGGCGCTTCTCTGAGACCGCCAACCGTTCCGCAAGGTCGCGTCTGCCCTTCAGCGTCGCGGCGCGTTTCAGCAGGGCGGTCGTGGTCTTCAATCCGAGCGCCTCGAGTTTCAGGGCGTAGACCTTACCGATCCCTTCGATGTCAATCAGTTTCGCCATGCGCTGTAGCGTCAGTCTGCCGGAAAATGGAAGCGAACTCAAGCGGGGCAGGGTTTCTTCAAGAGGAAATGCGTGAAAAGAAAATAGGGTCAGATTGAATATGTCTCACACATCTTCGCTTTGACTCGAGACGCCCCAGGCACAGTATGTCTCGAGTTTTACGTGCAGCACGACGAACATTCACACAGTGTAGCTTATCGCGCAATCTGTCTTCAGAGCAGGTTCGCCTCGAGCCAACGGGCGATACCGTACTCTTCCGGCACGGCCACGGTTTCCTGCGCTACGCCCGCGTGGTGCGCTTCCAGTTCACCGACAGCAACTCCATGACCCGCCCACTCGAGCATTGTCAGGTCGTTGTTGCCGTCTCCGAACGCGATCACGTCCGCCTGGGGAATACCGACGTGGGCCGCGATCAGTTCCAGCGCCGCGCCCTTGTGCGCGTCCGCGTGCGCGACCTCCAAATGCCGCCCGCCCCACGGGTAGAACTGATGCCCCGGAAACGCCGCCATGACTCGAGGCGTGAATTCGTCTAGCGCGGCGTGATGCAGGGAAATCTTGTACACGTCTTCCACTGGCAGGGCGTCTATCGCGTAGAGTGGGCGACCCTCGGATTTGATCCACGCCCAGTAGTCCGTGCCGTCGCTGTGCCGCGAGTCGGGATTCTTGACGTAAACATGCTCCCCGTGCGGCACGAAAAACTCCACGGCTTCGGCTCCGAACATCTTTACCAGTGCCACCAGCGTCGCGTGCGGCAGGCGCACGTCGCGCATCAGCGAGCCGTCTTCGTGATGGACACAGGCTCCCTGCGCCGTGCCAAAGGCCATGTCTACCGCTAAGGTGTTCAGGTACGACCGCGCACTGGCCGTGACCCGACCCGTGACAACCGTGACGAGATGCCCGGCGGCTCGAGCGCGACGGATCGCGTTCAGCGTGCGCCCGGCAATCGCGCCATCGTTCCCGATCAATGTCCCGTCCAAATCGAACGCCAGCAATTTACGCGCACTCATTGCCCTTAGTTTACCCTCGAGCTATCGGGATTCAGTGTCACGGCTCGCGTTGCGCGTCTGACATTGCCATGCGGGAGCAGCGCTTAAAGTTCTGACATGGACTACACGCGACTGGGCGGCACGGGCTTGCAAGTTTCCAAGATCTGCCTCGGGATGATGACCTATGGCGACCCAGCGGTGCGCCCTTGGTCGCTGCCACTCGAGGACGCCGACGGATTCGTGAAACGCGCCGTGGAAGCGGGCATCAATTTCTTCGACACCGCTAATACGTACAGCGCCGGGCGCAGCGAAGAGATCACCGGAGCGCTGCTGAAAAAATACGCCTCGAGGGACGACGTGGTGGTCGCCACCAAGGTCTACTTCAGTGTCGGCGGCGATAAACCGAACGCTCAGGGCTTGGGTCGTAAGCACATCTTCAGCGCGATTGACGCCAGTTTGAAACGCTTACAGATGGACTACGTGGACCTGTACCAGATTCACCGCTTCGACCCGAACACGCCGCTCGAGGAGACGATGACCGCCCTGAACGATCTGGTTCGCAGCGGCCGGGTACGTTACATCGGGGCGTCCAGCATGTACGCCTGGCAGTTCGCCAAGATGCAGCGCGTGGCCCGCGAACACGGCCTGACCGAGTTCGTTTCCATGCAAAATCACTTCAATCTGATCTACCGCGAGGAGGAGCGCGAGATGATCCCGCAATGCCAGGACACCGGCGTCGGCGTCATCCCGTGGAGTCCGCTGGCCCGCGGAATGCTGACCGGCAACCGCACGCGCGGCGGCGAGAAACTCACCAAGCGCGCCGAGACCGACGCGTTCGGTAACACGCTCTACGGCTCTTCCGACGATTGGAACGTCGTGGATGCCCTAAACGAAGTGGCGGCGGCTCGAGGCCTCCCGAGTGCCAGCGTGGCACTCGCGTGGCTGCTTCAGAAACCCGGCGTGACCGCACCGATCATCGGGGCCAGCAAGATGCAGCATTTAGAAGATGCGATTGCCAGCGTTGGGGTGAAACTCGAGGCGGAAGAGATTCAGAAGCTCGAGGAGAAGTACGTGCCGCACAAGATCAGCGGTCACAGCTAAACACCATGCGCTATCACGTGACCGCCAGACTGAAACCGGGTCGCGCCCCTGCTTTGAAGACGGCGATTCAGAGACGTACCCTAGGACGAGGCTCCGTGGCGGGCGGCGAGTACCTGCGGAATATGGCTGAGGCTCGATTGATGCCAAACGGCGAGCTGCAATGGGTCGAAGTCTGTTACTGCCACACGCCGCTCGAGGAGGAACGCCCGTACTGGGAAGCGTACTTCGAGCTTCTCAGCGTGACCGACGCCCACGATCGCCGCGCCTGCAAGCATGAAAATGGCCGCGACCCATGGAGTTGCGGAGATTGCACCTGCACGCAAACCTTCGAGCGAGAACTGCAACAACAGGGCGCGTCGTTGTTGAAGAATCTGATTCAAGGACGATCTCCGACGGCGCTTGACAAGTGATTCCCGTCACGGTTATCGTCTCTCCTAATGTTCACGTCGAAAAAACCGATCCTGGAGGCAGCGAGCGCGTAAGGCGACCATCGCAGACCTCCGGCTCGTGCTTGTGGCGAGCCGGTTTTTATTTGACTTGAAATCCAGTTTGAGCTGCGACCACCTAGATTTACTCGAGCCGTAGCCACTGTGACACCCTGGGGGAACGACCAATGATGCAGCGAATCGAAACCCGTACCGACAGCCAAGCTCGAGCCACTCTAGCTCAGGAGTACAGCAGTTTCCGCTGGAACATCATTGATAGCACGCTCCGCGAGGGCGAGCAGTTCGCACGGGGCAACTTCAGCCGCGACGATAAATTGGAAATTGCCCAGGCGCTCGACGAGTTCGGCGCGGAATTCATCGAGGTCACCACGCCCGTCGCCAGCCCAGAGTCCAGAGCGACGGCGGAGATGCTGGTCGGCGCTGGGTTGAAAGCCAAGATCATCACGCACACCCGCTGTCACATGGACGACGCCAGAGCCGCCGTGGAAACCGGGGTCGCGGGATTAGATCTGCTCTTCGGAACCAGTTCCTACCTACGCGAGTTCAGCCACGGCAAGACCATCCAGCAGATCATCGAAACCGCCCGCGAGGTGATCGAATACGTTCGCTCGCACGGCGTCCAAGTTCGCTTCAGCGCCGAGGACACCTTCCGCAGTGAAGAATCAGACCTCTTGGAAATCTACCGGGCTGTGGACGCGATGGGCGTCAATCGCGTCGGACTGGCGGACACCGTCGGCGTGGCCACACCGCGCCAGGTGTACACGCTGACCTCTGAGGTGCGCCGCGCCGTGAGTTGCGACATCGAATTCCACGGGCACAACGACACGGGCTGCGCCATTGCCAACGCCTTTGAATTCCTCGAGGCGGGCGGCACGCACGTGGACACCACAATTCTCGGCATTGGGGAGCGCAACGGCATCACGCCGCTCGGCGGTTTTCTGGCACGCATGTTCACGCTGGACCCGGAAGGCTTGATGCAGAAATACCGCCTCGAGATGCTGCCAGACTTGGACCGGATGATGGCTCGCATGACCGGGTTGCCCGTGCCGTGGAACAATTACTTGACCGGGGAATTCGCGTACAACCACAAAGCCGGGATGCACTTGAAAGCGATTTATCTGAACCCTGGCGCGTACGAAGCGATTCCACCCGAGGTCTTCGGGGTTGGTCGCACGCTTCAGATTGGCAGCAAAATCACCGGTCGCCACGCGATTGCTCATCGGGCAAGAGAACTGGGCTTGCACTTCGGGGACGACGCGCTGAAAGCCATCACCGGCAAAATCAAAGCGCTCGCGGATCACGGGGACTTGGACGACGAACACATCAACGACATCCTGCGCGGCTGGGTCAGAGCGTGAACGTCAGACATTGGCAGGCCAACGACATCCCAGCCGTGTTCCCGCTGATGCGCGACCTAGCTGTTTTTGAAGAATACATAGACGCCTTCAACGTGACCGAAACCGCGCTCTTCGAGCAGGGTTTCAAGCGGCAACCCCCGAACCTGTACTGCCTCGTCGCGGAACTCGAGACAGAAATTGTCGGCGTGCTGGTCTATTACTTCCTGCCGTTCACCGCGAGCGCCAAGCCCGCGCTGTACATCAAGGAACTCTTCGTCACAGAAGCTGCCAGAGGCCACGGCGCGGGCAAAGCGCTGATGACCCGCGCCGCGCTCGAGGCGAAACGGGCCGGGTGCAACGGCGTGAAATGGACGGTCGCGGACTGGAACCAAGCCGCCCAGCGGTTCTACGAAGGGTTAGGCGCGACCCCCAACCCGGTCTGGATTGAGTACAGCTTGGACCGCGCCGCGTTGGAGCGACTGGCGGAGGGCGCGTGACCCAACTTCACCATCGCGGCAGCCTACGCTCGCGTCACCACGATTACGCCTCGAGTGGCGCGTACTTTCTGACGATTTGTACAGTGCAGAAGCGACATTTGTTCGGTGACATTCTCGAGGGTGAGATGGTGTTGACCGAACACGGGCAGATTGTGCTCGAGGAATGGCTGGCATCCGCCCAGATCAGGAAAGAACTCGAGCTGGATGCGTTCGTCGTCATGCCGAATCACGTTCACGGAATCGTCTGGATTCTCAAAGAACCCCGAACCGATATTGGGCACGCCTCGGTCGTATTGGGTGTAGGGGCGACCGGCCGGTCGCCCCTACGGGGAAACGTCGCACCGGGGCCTGCCAAAAAATCACTCGGGGCCTTCGTCGCCGGATTCAAATCGGCCGTCACAAAACGCATTGACGAATCCAGGGGTACACCCGGCATCCCCGTTTGGCAACGCAATTATTTTGAGCGCATCGTCCGTTCAGATCGTGAACATCGTCCGTTCAGATCGTGAACTCGAGGAAACGCGGCGTTACATCACCAATAATCCAGTCACTTCGGCGCTGGACGAACTCGCGGTGGTCGCATGAGCTTGGAGGTCGTGACCTATCAGGCGTTCACCGCCGCCACTCGAGGGGGAAACCGAGCGGATGTGGTCTTCGGTGCGGACGTGGGGTCGGAGCGTCAAATGCAGGGCATCGCGGCTAGCACGGGCGCACCTGCGACGGTTTTCGTCGGAGTGAGCGAGCGATTGCTCGAGGCTGGTGCGACCATGCCGCTGAGACTGCGATTCTTTACGCCAGAGATCGAGGAGTCCATCTGCGGACATGGAACGATTGCCGCCCTGACCGCGCTTCAGACTCGAGGTGGTTTCAACGGATTTCAGTTGCCGGACGGCGTGTTCCAGCTCGAAACAAACCTGGGGTTGCAGAGCGCGGAGTTCACGGGCGGGACGGCCTGGCTCGAGTACGGAGATGTACAAGCGTGGGAGATAGAACACGAATCCGTAGGGACGCAGCCCGTCGTGCCCTCCTCGCCGGAGCAAGTCGCCGTCGCCCTAGGTCTCGAGCCAGAAGACCTGCACGAGGACCTGCCCGTATTAGGCGCGGGTGTGGGACGCACCAAACTCGTCTGCGCAGTTCCCAGCGCGATGATCCTGGACGCGATCGAACCCGATCTCGAGGCGGTCAAAAGACTGTGCAATGAAACTGATACGACGGGAGTCGTCGCCTTCACCTTTCCGGGGCGCGGCGGGTGCTTCACCGATACAAGACATTTCTCGGTGCAGGGCAGCACAGTGCTGGAGGATGCCGCGACGGGCAACGCGCACGCGGCGCTGGCGGGGTATTTGGCGGCGAGACAATTTTTTGACGATGGAGCGCGAGGTTTTAGCGGTGCCCAAGGGTACGCCATGCAGCAACCGTCGCGGCTCGAGGTGCGGATGACAGTTTTCAAAAGTGCGGCGAACTCCGTCTGGGTCGGCGGGAAGGCGCTCGAGGTGAGGTTATGAAGCAGTATCGCGTGTTCGGCAGGACGCTGAACGGGGTCACGACCGGCGGGAAACGCGTGGCGGTAGCAGAGTCGCCTGACTCGAATCAAATGAGTGAAGTGGCGCAGGCGAGTGAATCGTCATTGACCGCGTTTATCGTCTCGAGCGACACAAACACTGCTGATGTGCGGTATTTCAACCGGAGCGGTCAGGAGAAGCCTGACAGCGACAGCGGGGCGCTCGTCGTGGCGCATCATCTGGCATCCGGTCAGCTCGAGACGGGCTTCGTCGTGACGACTGGGGGCGGCAGCTTGACGGTGAAGCTCGAGGATGGCGCGTACTGGTCGGCGCAGGGCGATCATCACGTGCTGCCGTCGCCATTGACAGACGAGACGTGGCTAGCAGATTTGAACGTTAGCAACGCGCAGCGCGATCCAGAGCTGTCGCTGTTCGGCGCGGGAACCGTGGACAAGTACAACCTGATCGTCCCGGTGCGCGACGACGCGCTGAACCGTTTGAAACCGGACTTCGACGCACTCTCAGCGCACCTCTTGGAAACCGGAATCAACGGCGCGATTCTGGCCGCCTTCGGTACCAACCGCGCCCAGGTCAACTTTCGCTTCTTCGCGCCTCACAAGGGCTTGCGTGAGGACAACGCAGGATCGTTCACGCTGGCCAGCCTGTGCGGGTATCTGGCATCGCTCGCGTCGAACGGCGTGTACAACCTAACCGGGGCGCAGGGGTACGCGATGGGCAAACCCTCAAGTCTCCGCGCTAAGTTCATCGCCAGGGACGGCGTAGCGCTCGCCGTAGGTGTCGGCGGCACAGTCGAGGAGGTCGTATGAGCCTGAAGCAAACCTTCGACGCGTTTCTGGACGCACTGCAAACCCAGGACGCGGTGTCACTCGAGACGCTGCTCTCCGATTCGTTTCGCTTCACCGGCACCGCCGCGCAGCATCAGGGCAAGGAAGCCCGCATCCGGCACGTCGTGGAGAACCCAGTCTTTCAGAGCCTTCGGCTTCGCAACCTCGAGTTCGAGGCCTTAGAGAACACCTGTCTGGTGTTCGCCGAATTTCAGTACGAAGGGCAAGGCGAGCCGACGCTCTGGTTCGGGCGCAGCACCTTCGTGTTCGTGCGGCAGGCAGATGCGTGGAAGCTCGTGGCGCAGCACAACAGCCACGTTTCGGTCAATGAGGTGTGATGATGCGAGGTTCACGATCTGATATCCCTTCGTGGTGGCCGACCGAAACGGTTGATCCCCATCCATATCTTGCGTACGACGAGATCAGCCAATACGATCAGAAAGCTGGCTATGACCCTCGTTCGGATATAGAACTTTTGCAGAGCCTAGGACTTGGTTCTGAAGATACTGTGATTGATTTCGGCGCTGGTACGGGAACCTTCGCCACTGCCGCAGCCGCGCACTGCCGCACAGTTATCGCCGTTGATATTTCGCCTGCTATGACCGAGGTGGTTCAGCAAAGAACTCGAGCGCTCGGAATCAATAACATTGTCAGTGCGTGCGCTGGTTTATTGTCGTACCAGCACGAGGGGGATGCGCCCTCTTTTCTTTTTTCGCGCAACACACTGCATCACGTCTCAGATCTTTGGAAAGTAGTGTCGCTGACGCGCATGTATCAACTCCTCAAGCCAGGCGGCGTCCTGCGTTTACGCGACCTGGCCTTTCACTTTTCCCCGATTGAAACCGTGCCAGCCATAGAACGGTGGTTTACGAACGCCGCAGCCGACTCCGCCCAGGGTTGGACGCGGGCTGAACTCGAGCACGAGGTGAAAACCGAGTATTTCACCTATACCTGGTTGCTCGAGGCGATGCTAGAAGGGGTCGGCTTCGTGATCGAAAAACGCGATTACAGTCCGTCAGGTATTTTTGCAGCGTACGTGTGTAGAAAGCAGGAAGCGAAATGAAGCCTCAGACGATGGCTGAGAAAATCCTTTCCAAACGCGGCTCCAAAACCGTGTTCGCGGGCGATCTGGCGGTCGTGGAAGTGGACAACGTGATGATCGTGGACAGCATCGCGGAGTCTGTGATCGAAATCTTGGAAACCGAACTGTTCGCCAAACCAAAATTCCCGGAACGCGTCAGCATCGTGATTGACCACGTGGCTCCCGCATCATCGGTCAACGTCGCCAAAAGCCATCAAGTCTCGAGGCGATTTGCGGCGGAGACCGGCGTGAAGCTGTTTGACGTGGGACGCGGTATCTGCCATCAAGTTTTGATTGAGGAACGCCTCGCGTTTCCGGGTGCGATTGTCCTGGGGTCGGACAGTCACAGCACGACCTACGGCGCGGTCGCCGCGTTCGGGACGGGCATGGGTGCGACCGACATCGCGCTCGCGGCCGCCTCGGGCAAGACATGGCTGCGCGTGCCTGAAAGCGTGAAAGTCACCTTGGACGGAGAACCCGCGCCGGGAGTGAGCGCCAAAGACATTGCCCTCGAGATGATTCGCGTACTGACCGCTGACGGCGCGACGTACATGAGCGTGGAGATTCACGCCGGAGACAAATTCAGCCGGGGCGAGCGCATGACCCTCGCAAATCTCTGCGTGGAAGCGGGCGCGAAGGCGGGCATGGTCGTTCCGGGCGGCGAGATTCTGACGATGTACGACGTGCCGGACTGGGTCTATCCCGACCCGGACGCAGCGTACATCAACGCGATCACGATTGATCTTTCGAGTTTGACCCCGCGCATGAGCATCCCGAGTTACGTGGACAATGTGGCGGAAGTCGCCTCGCTGCGTGGGATCAAAGTGAATCAAGTCTTTATCGGCACGTGTACCAACGGGCGGCTCGAGGATTTGCAGGCGGCGGCGGCGATCTTGAAGGGTCACAAGGTCGCGCCGCACACGCGGCTCTTGGTGATTCCTGCCAGCTCCGAAGTGCTCGAGGCGGCGATGGCGGACGGCACATTACTGACGATCATCCAAGCGGGCGGCACGCTGTCCACGCCAGGCTGCGGGCCGTGCATGGGGCGGCATCAGGGCGTGCTGGCTCCGGGCGAGGTGTGCGTGAGTACCAGCAACCGCAATTTCATTGGGCGCATGGGCGACAAAGACGCGAAGATTTATCTGGCCAGTCCCGCCGTGGCCGCCGCAACCGCGATCATGGGCGAGATAGCCCTACCAGAAGATCTTCAGGTGAAAGCATGATCGGCGAGCTTGCCCATGTGTTGGGAGACCTTGCCTCGAGACGCGATGAAAGCCTGCACTATCAGGGCGACGCGGGTAACCCTCGCTTCCGCCTCGAGTCCATGCGAGGACCAGCGGGCAGAGTCTTCGTGTTCGGAGGAGTCGGTCTGCTGGTTGCGGGGTTGAGTTGGTTCATTTTTGAATCGGTCGTTGGAGCGGCTGTCGGACTCGGTTGGCTCGTTTGGGAATTGATCCGAGAGTGGCACTATCCGTTCGGTATTTTTGTCAAGGCTGACCCCACGAATAATCAGCTCGAGATTATTGTTAAACGAATGTTCGGACAGCAAATCCTCCAATTCCGCCTCGATTCCTTTGACCAACTCGAGTTGTACGCGGATTACAGTCAAGGTCAAAACGACACGAGTCTTTTTAGATTGTTCCTGCGATCCAAATACGAACGCCTGCCGATTTCTTTGTACCTGTTCGTTAACGAGCCTGAAATGCACAACCTCGAAGCTGACTTGAGGAAGCGACTTCGACTCGAGCAAGGAGCTGCATGAGCCAGACGCCAAAATTTATCAACCCAGCCGAACTTCCCAAACCCAACGGCTACAGCCACGTCGTAGAAACTCGAGGCTCGCGCACCGTGTACTTTTCGGGTCAAGTCGGTATCAATGCCGATGGCGAGATGGCAGCGGATTTTGAAGCGCAATGCAGGCAAACCTTCAAGAACTTGCAAATCGCGCTCAACGCGGTGAACTTGGAGTTCTCGAGCGTCGTGAAACTGGGCATGTTCGTCACCGACATGTCGCATCTGGCAACGCTGCGCCGCGTGCGTGACGAGTTCGTGAACCTCGAAGCCTCGCCTGCCAGTACGACCGTCCAAGTCACCGCCTTCTTCCGTCCCGACGTGTTGTTTGAAGCGGACGCCATCGCCGTGGGTGAGGACGGATAACTGCCATGACCGCACCACATCAGCCGATTATCTCCCCTGTCATCCTCGAGCGATTCCCGCACTATCGCGGCATCGTGATCTACGCCCACCAGCTTCAGAATCGCGCCAGTGACGAGTTCAGCGCTCAACTTCTCAGCCAAGCTGAAGCGCAAGCTCGAGCGGCGTTCGGGGATGGCAAAGCGTCGGAGCATCCGCACATCGCCGCGTGGCGCGAGGCGTTTCAAGCCTTCGGCGTGAAGCCAAACAAGATGCTGAACTCCGCTGAGGCGCTAATCTTACGGGTTTTGAAGGGTGGGGAACTGCCGCGTATCAATTGGCTCGCGGACGCGTACAACGCCATTAGCGTGCGGCACATGCTGCCGATTGGCGGTGAGGATTTGGGCAAAGCCACCGGCGCACAGCGCCTCGAGATCGCTCGAGGGGATGAAATTTTTGACACGGTGAAGGACGGCGCGCCGATCACAGAGCATCCACAGTCCGGCGAGGTCGTGTGGCGCGACGACGCGGGCGTGACCTGCCGCGCCTGGAATTGGCGGCAATGCGTGCGGACGCGACTGACCGAGGACACGAGGAACGCCTATTTCGTGCTGGATAGCCTCTCCCCTTTTTCGCTCGAGGAGTTGAACGCCGCAGCTCACGAACTCGAGGGGTACTTGAAGCAATTATCACCAGATTGCAGTCTCGAGCGATTCGAGATTGGCGGATCGTCGTGAACGAAACCTTTTGGCAAACCCTGGATAGGCTTGTTACCTCGAGTCAGGTCGTGATTGACCGAGCAAAAGGCAGCGTTCACCCGCGCTACAAGGACATTCTCTACCCGCTCGATTACGGCTTCCTCGAAGAGACAACGGCAAGCGATAGCGGTGGGATTGATGTCTTTGTTGGAAGTCTCGAGACGAAGGTCACAGGCGCGGTCATGACCGTTGATCTCGGGAAACGCGATGCGGAAATGAAAGTGCTGATCGGCTGTTCAGGCGATGAAATGCGCGTGGTTCACGGGTTTTTGAACTCAAGTCAGATGGGTGGCGCGTTGCTGGTGCGAGGAGAAGAATAAATGGCTCGAGTTTGGAAATTTGGCGACAGCATCAACACCGATGACATCCTGCCCGGCAAGTACGCGCCGTTCATGGTCGGCGCGGATGTCTTCCACACGTACGCCTTCGCGCATTTTCGCCCCGAGTTCGCCGCAGACGTGCAACCCGGTGACTTACTTGTCGGCGGCAAGAACTGGGGCTTGGGCAGCAGCCGCGAGTATGCGCCGAAAGCCCTGAAAAAATTACAGATTGGCGGAATCATCGCTAAAAGTTTCGCGCGTATTCATTACCGGAACCTCTTGAACCTCGGGATTCCCGCGTTTGACAGCCTCGAGATTCCAGATGCACTGATAGACGGCGAAATCGTGCAATACGACCGCGACGCGGGTATCATCACTCGCGCGGGCGGCGAAGTGCTGCGTTTACCGCCACCGCCGGAGTTTCTGCGCGAAGCGCTCAAAGAGGGCAGCATTTTGGAGTATTACAAGAAGTACCAGAAGTTCCCCGGTGAGTCCTGAACATGCCCGAGCCGATACAAAATCTGATCGTGACCTGCCCCGAATGCGGCGAGGAACTGGAGCTAACCCAGGCGGACTGGGCAGAATTCGTGCTGGGCGACGTGCTGGTCTGCGATGCCTGCGATTCTGAACTCGAGGTGGTCAGCACCGACCCGCCCGAGTTTGAATTACTCGCCGACACGACCGTCTGCCCGAAATGCGATACCGAATTTGAACTCTCCGAAGCTGACCTAGAAACCGGGCGTGCCCGCTGCCCGAACTGCGCTCACGAATTCAAGCTCGAGTTCGATACACCCTGATTCACCTGTCCGGGACGCGTTCGCGCTGCCCTGCTGGAAATAGCAAGAAGGTTTCGGAGGAACGTATGGCAAAGATCAAGTTTGAAAACCCTGAATCTGGCGCGATCATCGAACTCGAGAATCCCGAGCTGGGCGAGATCGTGATTGACGACGAGACCGGCTCTGAGTTCGAGGTCGTGAGCCTCGAGCCGCCCCGCCTGGAAGCCGCCCCGCAAGAAGGCGAGGACTGGGGGGAATGAGCTAAGAGCTGCTAGCCACCCGCTTTTTTGGGTTGATTCTTGACGTGTCCACCGCGCTTCAAGTCCCCACAGAACACGGCTCGAGCTAGCAGCCCATAGCTGCCCTTATACTTTATGGCTGACTTAGCCGTGGTGTACGACCGCGTTCGCGAGGATGAAAAGATGCTCTGGCGGGCGCTGGATGAACTCGGCGTGCCGTACGACAAGGTGTACGCGCCGCAATTAACGTTTGACTTTCACGGCGACGCGCCCCCGTACAAAGTGGTGATCGAGCGGTGCGTGTCGCAATCCAGAGGGTACGCGATCGCCGCCTCGCTCGAGGCGTTCGGCGTAGAGGTCGTAAACCCGAGTTCGGTGATCGCCAATTGCGGCGACAAGCTCGTGACGAACGCGCTCCTAAAAAAGCACAACGTCCCCACACCGCGCACGATGGTGGCGTTCGAGCCAGACGCGACGCTCAACGTGATCGAGCAAATGGGCTACCCCTGCGTGATGAAGCCGCCGATCGGGAGTTGGGGACGGTTGCTGTCCAAGATCAACGACCGTGACGCGGCGGAAACGGTGATCGAACACAAGGAAGTGCTGGGCGGCTATCAACACCAGATTTTCTACGTGCAAGAACTGGTGCAAAAGCCAGAGCGCGACATTCGCTTGTTCATCGCGGACGGCAAAGCCATCGCCGCGATTTACCGCAACTCCGATCACTGGATCACGAACACCGCTCGAGGCGGGAAAGCTTCAAACTGCGAGGTGACGCCGGAACTCGCATCAATCGGTGAGGCAGCAGCGAAAGCCGTCGGGGGTGCGGTCGTGGCCATAGATGTCATGGAAGACCCGGAGCGCGGGTTGCTGGTGATAGAAGTCAATCACACGATGGAGTTCAAGAACAGCGTCAGCACCACCGGCGTGGACATCCCAAAGAAGATCGCCGAGTACGCCATCTCGAGGCTATGATCTGCTCATGACTCAAGGAGAAGCGCAACTCGAGCTTGACCGCATCGTGCAGCGAATTGCGGAAGCTCTCGAGCCAGAGCAGATTATTTTGTTCGGCTCGAGAGCACGGGGGGATGCGCGGCTAGATTCGGATGTGGATTTGCTGGTCATCACGAAAGATGGCGATCCGCACGAGTTATCTAAGGCGGCATTCAAGGCAGCTAAGGGGAGAACCATCGTGCTGGACATTGTGGCTGTCCCACGGGTTTATTTTGAACAACGTCTTCGTGAAGGCAGTGTGTTTTTCAAAATGGCGATGAAGGACAGTCGGGTCTTGTATGGAGCTTGAAGCGCAACGGTGGCTCAGCCGCGCTGAACAGGACATTCGAGCTGTTTCTACAATGAACCCAACGGACACACCCGATGTTTGCGCTTCACTGATGCAACAAGCCATCGAAAAAATGCTCAAAGCCTGCTGGGTGCAATTGCAGCTCGAGCCGCCACGAACCCATGAGCTGGATCGCTTGTGGTTTGGCATTGAAGAGCAGGTAGCGAAATCGCCAGAGACGGATGACTTTGAAGACATTTTCCTAGAGATCATGCCGTATGCGATTGGGGCACGTTACATCGAAGTCGAGACGACCCCGCGACAAGCCCAGGCTGCTGTCAAGCTTTCGTTGCGAGTGTGCACTTATTTGAAAGCTTGGCTCGAGGCAAGTGCGTGACGTGTGTTGAAATCGTAGCTAACTAGATCGAGTGTGCCATCTTGAGCCTGCCGTCATAATTTATGTTTCGCGATGAATTGAAAACACGAATAGCAGAATTGATCGAGCTGAAAAAGTCGGATCATTCGGTCTTGTCTTGGGGCTATGTCGCTGGTTACACGGACGCAGAAATTGCCTTACACGAGGACATTCTTGGATTTGAGTTGCCAAAGTTTTATAAGGAATTTCTGTCAGTTATTGGAAAACCAAATCCCCACGGACATTTTGAATACAGTTCGATTTTGAGAGGAAGTATTTCACTTGAAAGCCTGAGAGATGCGACAAAAGATGTTTTCGATCCGACGTATTTCATACATGAAGAGATGTTTCTATTCGTTGACAAAAATTTGGTTTTTTACTTGATAGATGATGCGACTGATTTTGAGTTCTTTGTTGTCGGAAATGACGATCCAAAAACTTATTCGTACAATTTCACAGATGGAGTCACCGATTTTGGAATGACATTTTCCGAGCGCATATTGCACAAGCTCGAGAGATCAATAAAGATTCACAAATTAAAACTCGAGATTTGATCTTGAGTCCGTGACTCACGAAGGGGTTTATGGCATGTCTAAATTAACAGTCGCAATCGTTGGTGGTTCCGGTTACGCGGGCGGGGAATTCCTGCGCCTTGCCCTGTCACACCCAAACCTCGAGGTCACGCAGATCACTTCCAGGGCGAACGCGGGCGACCCGGTGACGTTCACGCACCCGAACTTGCGTGGCAAGACGAACCTGAAGTACAAGCGCCCGGCTGACCTCGAGCCTGCGGACGTGGTGGTGCTGGCCATGCCGCATCACGAGGCGGCGAAGAACTTCGACATGTACAGCGCGCTCGCCAAAGAGGTGTTGATTGACCTCTCGCACGACTTTCGGATTCGTGATCCGAAGCTCTACGAAAAGTTTTACGACGAAGCGCACCCGCGCCCAGAACTACTGTCTACCTTCGTCTATGGAAATCCAGAGCTGCACAAGGAGGAACTCAAAGGAGCCTCGAGAATCGCCTGCGCCGGGTGCGGCGCGACCGCCATGATTCTTGGGCTGTACCCGCTGTACAAGATGGGCGTGCCGCTCCCCGGCAAAGATGTCTTCAGCACGGTGCTGATGGGCAGCAGCGCCGCCGGAGCCGCCTCGAGCGACGCCTCGCACCACCCGGAGCGCGCCGGGAGCTTGCGGGTGTTCAAGCCTGTCGGTCACAGGCACACGGCGGAAGTGATTCAGGAGATTCCCGCGAACGTCGGCGTTCACGTGACGGCGATCGCCGTGGAACGAATTCGTGGGATTCTGGCGACCTCGAGCGTGTTCCTGCCGGACGGGTACTCTGAGCGCGATGTTTGGGGAGCCTTCCGCGAGGTTTACGCCGACGCGCCGTTCACGCGAATCGTGAAAGTTAAGAAGGGGATTCACCGTTACCCCGACCCGAAGCTGCTGGATGGCACGAATTACTGCGACATTGGCTTTGAGTTGGACCCTGAGACCGGGCGCGTCGTGGTTATCACCGCGATTGACAATCTGGTGAAGGGAACCGCCGGTCACGCGATTCAGAGCTTGAACATCTCGAGGGGCTGGGATGAGACAGCCGGACTCGAGTTCACGGGCTTGCACCCGTAAGGATTCTCAACACAAACACGACGCGCTCCAGACTCACCGAATTTCTCGAGACTCGAGGCACGAAAAAAGGGACGCCGTGTAAGCGTCCCTTCCTGATTCTTAAGTCGGTTAGTAGCGACCCAGCGCCACCAAGAGCGGCACGATCAAGAGCGCCACGATGTTGACGACTTTGATCATCGGGTTGATCGCGGGTCCGGCCGTGTCCTTGTACGGGTCGCCGACGGTGTCGCCGGTCACGGCCGCCTGATGCGCGAAGCTGCCCTTTTTCAGCACGACGCCGTTCTCGTCTTTCAGATCGCCGGATTCGATGTACTTCTTGGCGTTATCCCACGCCCCGCCGCCGGTGGTCATCTGAATCGCCATGAAGATACCGACGACAATGCTACCGACCAGCATTCCCCCGAGCGCTTGCGCACCCAGAATTAAGCCGACCGCGATGGGCGCGGCGACGGGCAAAATTGCCGGGACCCGCATCTCGCGGAGGGCCGCTTCAGTGACAATGCCGACCGCTTGGCGGTAATCGGGTTTCTGCGAACCGTCCATGATGCCCGGCATCTCGCGGAACTGGCGGCGCACCTCGAGCACGACCGCGCCCGCCGCACGTCCGACGGCTTCCATGCTCATCGCGGCGAACAGGCACGGCAGGATGCCGCCGATCAGCAAGCCCGCGATGATGTACGGGTTCGAGAGATCGAAGGTCAGTTGGTGTCCACGCTTGGCGAATTCGGCGGTGTACGCCGCGAACAATGCCAGCGCCGCCAGACCTGCCGAGCCTATCGCGTAACCCTTCGTAACGGCTTTGGTGGTGTTACCCACGGCATCCAGCGGATCGGTGACGTTGCGAACGTTCTCGCCCATCTCTGCCATTTCCGCGATGCCGCCCGCGTTATCGGTGATCGGTCCGAAGGCGTCCACGGTCACGATGATCCCGCACAGGCTGAGCATCCCCATCGCGGCAATCGCCACGCCGTACAGACCGGCGAGGCCATATGCCAGCAGCGTCCCCGCCACGATCACCAGCACCGGGAACGCGGTGGCTTTCATACCGACCGCCAGACCCGCGATGATGTTCGTGCCGTGCCCGGTGATGCTCGCCTTGGCGATGCCGCGCACCGGGGCGTAACCGGAGGCCGTGTAGTAATCGGTGATGTACATCAAGCCTAACGTCACACCGATTCCCACGGCACTCGCCAGGAACAGGTTGAACAGCGACAGGCTCGAGCCATTGGGCAGCGTCGCGCCGCTCACGTCTACCAAGCCGAAGACGTTGATCGCCAGGAAGAACAGCACCAGTGACAGAATGCTCGAGACCCAGACGCCCCGGTACAGGCTGTTCATGATCTGCGAGCCATCTTTCGGAGGTGTGACTGCGAAAACACCGACGATGCTGGCCAAGATACCCAGTCCGCCAATGATGAGTGGGAACCAGACCAGGCTGTCGTTGCCGCCCGCCACTAAACGCCCGAGCAACATGGCAGAAACGGCCGTCACGACCAGGGTTTCAAACAGGTCCGCCGCCATGCCCGCGTCGTCACCGACGTTATCGCCCACGTTGTCCGCGATCACCGCCGGGTTGCGTGGATCGTCCTCGGGGATACCCGCCTCCACTTTACCGACCAGATCCGCACCGACATCGGCGGCTTTGGTGTAAATGCCGCCGCCCAAACGAGCGAACACGCTAATCAGCGATGCCCCAAACCCCAGCCCGATCAGCGCGTCCGGGTTGATCCGACCGTCCACGAGTGGCGAGACCTGCGTCAGCACGCCCAGCACCAGAATTCCTAGCCCAACCACGAACAGACCCGTAACCGCGCCGCCCCAGGTGGCGACCTGCATCGCCGCACCCAGACCGTCGTTGGCGGCTTGCGCCGTGCGAACATTAGCGCGCACGGCCACGTTCATGCCGATAAAGCCCGCCGCACCGGACGCGATCGCGCCGATCAGAAAGTAGAGGGCGGTCGTCAATCCCAGCCCTGGCACGACCAGCAAAATCACGAACACGACCGCCGCGACAATCGCCACGGCGGTGTACTGCTTACTCAGGTACGCGCTCGCACCCTCCTGAATGGCAGCCGCAATCGCCCGCATCCGCTCATTACCGTCGGACTTTCGTAAGATGTTCGCCGTCAACGCCGCGCCCGCCAGCAGCGCCAGAATTCCGGCCAGAACCGTAATCGCTAAACCCACGCCTTCACCTCCGAGGATTCTCGAGAAGCCTGGGCCACTCGAGTTGAATTTGGTGTACGCGTTACTATATCGCAACGGCTTGTGACGCGTCGAAGACGCCGCCTCGAGCTGCGATAGGGTTTTAAGCCGCGTTACTTAGAGGGTTGTTACTTACAAGGTGGCGCTTCGTCCTCGAAAGCTCCGGTGATGCCGTCATTCACAGCCGTCACAACGACATCGTTGCTGTCCAGGTCATACTCCAGGCGCTCGCCTTTGATCTCCCCGGTTCCGTCGCGGTTGCGGGACACGGCCGGACTGCCAAACAGGACTGCTAGGTTCTTCTTGTCGTCGTACTCCACCTTGTCCGCGCTCGAGACACGGCACTTGGATTCCAGCGTGACTTTTCCTTCCAGGAAAGTCTTTTCTTGATCCACATCCACGGTGATCTTCTCGGAGTTGCCGCGCAATGTGTCGCCCTTATCCTGTGGGCGCTCGAAGACGATCGGACCTTGAATCACCGCGATCCCGGTCTCTTCGGTGTAGTCCAGTCTCGAGCCGGTCAGTCTAGTCTTGCCCTGATCCACGAAAACCGTGCCGGGTTTGGGATCGGCTTTCACTTCTGGAAGACAAGGGGCGTCTTCGCCCTCGAGCTTTCGGGCGGTACCCGCGTATGCCTCAAGTTGACCGTCACCACCGTCTTTTTTGGCTGCCACGACGATCGGGGCGCGGATAATGTTCTTGTCCACGGTCACATGAACCAAGTAGGGAGCAAGGTCGTAATAGACGCTTCGGGTGATTCTGGTTTGATCCTCTTCGCCAGGAGTGCAATCAATCACTAATCCTGCATCGTCAGGACCGTATTTGATCGCTGTAATAATCTTGTCACCCCGCTCGAGAATGATTGTAGGGGGGAACGTAGTGGCGGGCACTTCTGGATCAACTTGAGCTACAACCACCCCTGCCCAACAGAGGATCATTAGCCTGAGCAATGGTCTCAAACGGATATTTGTTCTGTTCAAGACCTTGCCCTTTGGCTGTCCCATTATTTATCGGACGAACACTTAAATTTCTCAACTGGAATTTTGAACGGTTCACCGAGGCGTTGTGTTTGATTCTTCTTCGTAAAGTTAATGATCGTACCGCCCGAGACAGTCGAACCACTCTTACGGTTAACGTTCTTAGCAGCGATTTTCTTAGCGACATCACCAATCACCCAAGCGGTGTCTTTCGCGTCTTCATAGTACAGACCTTCGCCCGTCGTCACATTGTCTCCCGCCTCGAGCCTGACACCGCCAAAAGCGATGAGCGTATTGGCGTCGGTGTTAACCCGCACATCTCGAGCGGTGATGACAAGGCGATTGTCTCCCGGTTTTTTGGGTTCACGGATGACAGTTACAGTTTTCTGATCCGTCAAACAGCCCAGAGTCGAGTCTTCGTCGTACACGACCTTACCCGCCTGAGCGGTTTGGTTACCGTTGACGAGCTTGACCCCACCCTCAGAGGTGGAAACGTTCGTGTCCACGTCGAAGGTGGCTTTGCTGGCGGTGATATTCACATCGTCACCGTCAGCCTTTTGCGGTTTTTGCACGATGTTGGCTGGACCAGTTAAAATACCGAGACCCGTCGTTTCTTTGTACTCCAGGGTCGGGCCCTTGGCAGTCAAACGGCCTCGAGTGACCGTGACGCCATTCGTGAAGGCTGCGGTGCGCTTGCCTTCGCTGCCAGCGACAGGTGCTCCATCAGAGGCGCTCAGTGTGGCTTTATCAGAAGCGATTTGCAACTTTTGAACGCTCCCTTTGACGTTCCCCGTGAATTCGATGCTCGAGGAGCGAGGGCTTCCGCTTTGCTTATCGCTCGAGATTTCGATAACGCGAGATCCGGCAGCCAGGGTGACTCCGAAAGCGATCAGAATCAGTGGTGTGAAGCGTTTCATTTGGACTCCTTTACCAGTTTCCCATTGACGCAAGATTCATTGCCACCGTCTACGAAGCGAATCTTCGGTTTGTCAATGTTGAACCGTTCCTTCAAATCGAACGATGAATCCAGATTTGAACCTGTTTGACGGTAATCGGGGGCGATGATTTCCGCATACGGAGCGCGATAACCTGTGTTCTGATCAATCACGACCGGTGGACTCGAGGTAGTGTCCGCGAAGCCAAGTTTGACCGTCGTACATTCTTTACGGACGTACACGTCCGCCTGCTGCGTTCTGAGATTATCGTTGCCATCAATGATGAGCTGTGATGCCGTCAACTCGAGGTCTTCTTCGCCCTTGAAGATGCGCTTGCCAGTCCCCTCGAGGTCTACTTTGCTTTCTCGAGTGTCAGGGTTGTACACCACGTTGCTCGCCTGAAATGTCCATTTGGCGTCCGGGTCGGCCGCCGGGTACAACTCCAACTTGACCCCCTCGAGGCGTACGTCTCCGAGGGGTTCCTTGTTGTTCACAGGCAATACACTAACCACCAACCCGAGAGCTAGTAGAATTCCCAGTGCAATGAGCGCGACCCGTGTCACACCGCGAATATCGCGCCCAACGCCATGAGATGCGTGAAGCTGACAGAAATTTGGGTTGAGCGCGAGGGATCTAACGGCTCATAGAACGGTCTGGACTGGGGCGACGGCCGGTTTGGTTCCGGGCGCTTCCTTGGCTTCGCTCGAGTGACCAGGTTCAAACTTCAGGCTGGGGTTGGCGATCACGGCCGCTTGATTCGCAGCGATCGCGGCCTCACCGTAGCCGGTGGCGATCAGTTTTAACTTGCCGGGGTACGCGCAGATGTCGCCGCAAGAGAAGACACCGGGGATGTTGGTCTCCATGACCTGCGAGACCTTGATGCGGTTGCCTTCCAGGTCCAAGCCCCACTCGGCGATCGGACCGAGTTTGGACAAATACCCGACCATGCTGAGCACCGCGTCAATTTCCAGGGTCGTGTCTTCGTTGGTGGTGTTGTGATAAATGACGGCGCGTTGCAGCTTGCCGCCGTCCCCCTCGAGCCGTCTCAACTCATACGGGGTCAGGATCTTGATCTCTCCCGCGTCGTCAGCGGCGATCATCTGGTTGGTAGTCGCGGCGTGCGCCCGGAAGGAATCGCGGCGGTGAATCAGTGTCACGGACTTAGCCACGTCTTTCAGCATCAATACCCAGTCCACGGCGCTGTCGCCGCCACCGACCACGAGCACGTTCTTGTTGCGATACGCCTCGAGATTCTTGACGGCATATTCTACACCTTTGCCCTCAAATTCAGCGATGCCCGGCGCGACTATCTTGCGCGGCTCGAAGGCTCCGACGCCGCCCGCCACGATCACGCTCGAGGCTTCCAGGGTGCTCCCCTTGTCGGTTGTGACGCGAAAGCCACCCTCGGGGAGCTTTTCTAGCTTTTCAGCGCGCTCTCCGAGCGTATAAACCGGGTGAAACGGCGCGAGTTGCTCCAGTTGGAATTTGACGAGTTCCTTAGCGCGGACCTTGGGATACCCGGCCACGTCGTAGATGTACTTTTCAGGGTAAAGGGCTGTCAACTGACCGCCCGGTTCCGGCAGGGCATCCAGCACGCGGATGCTGAGGTCACGCATACCGGTGTAAAAGGCGGCGAACAGTCCAGCGGGTCCCGCACCGATGATGAGCACATCCGTCTTGGGCATAGTTCAAACTAGCACGTGACCGGCAGGGCGCATGTCACTATATGTCACTCCGGGAGGCACGATCCTCGAGCAACCCAAAGCCTCCACGAATCCACCCGAAAACGCCGGGAAATCTCCAGCCAGACGATACAGCGCAGTCCAGCCCTGAGCCGAGCAAATTCCGTACACTCGAGAAAGTTTCTAAACAGGTGCGGCTGGGTCAGCGCCCGCGTAATGCAAGTGCGAACGCGACGTGCGCCTCGTGGCTGGCGCGTTCGGCGACGATGTGCGCGTTCAGCGGGCGTCCGACCAAGTACAGATCGCCCAAGAGGTCCAGCGCCTTGTGACGCACCGGTTCGTCCCGGCCACGAAGCGCCATGTTCGTACCTTCGTCGGAGAACACGACCGCGTTCTCGCCGTTGAAACCCATGCCCTTCCCCTGGGCCATCAGCCGCTCGAGTTCGTTGTGAAAACCGAACGTGCGAGCGTTCAGCAGGCGTTCCCAGTCGCGGCGCACACCGGTCCAGGATTGCTCACCGATGCTGGGGTGCGGGTAACCGACGGTGAAAGTGATTCGCATGGACTCGCCGGGTTTCAGCGATTCCAGCCCGACATAGCCGCCGCGCACCTCGACAGCCGTCTCGAAGCGCGGCTCGAGGGCGCTCAGTACTGGTTCGGGGGCGACATCGCGCAGGGCGTGCGCCCAGCCGATCGAACTACCGTCTAAGATCGGAACCTCACTGCCGTCTATTTCAATCAGGAAGCCTGACCAGTGGCCCATCGCGTACAGGGCTGCCAGCAGGTGTTCTATCGTGGAAACGCGCCGCCCGTGAAGTCCGATCTCGGTGGCGCGAATGGTGTTGACGACATTTTCGGCAATCAGAGGAATTTCCACGCCGTCGTTCAGAAGTCGCACCGGTTCCAGCGGGGCGCGGATGAAGCGAACTCGAGTGGTTTCCCCGGTGTGAATGCCGGTTCCGACGATCCAGGGGCTGGTTCCGTGTCCGTCCCACCTGGGGATGCCGAGGGAGTCAATCGTGCTTCGCAGCGGCTCGAGAATGCTGTTCATAGCGTCCCCTCCCTCGGAGACTTGGGAAGTGTATCACGATGCAGGTTTTTCCCGCTCTAAAAGCAGACGTTCTAGGGCTTTCAATCGTTTTTCGGTCTCTTCCAGTGCCATAAACCGCGCCTCGAGTCGTAATTGCGTCTTGATGTCTTGCGCTGGACTACCGCGCCAGGTGGCTCCCGCCGGAACGTTTTTGCTAATACCGCTCTGCGCTGTGATGACAGCGCCTTCGCCAATCGTTAGGTGTCCGACGCTCCCTACCTGTCCCCACAGTACGGCGCGATTATGAATAGTAATACTGCCCGCCAGTTGAACCGCACCGATGAAAATCACATCCGAACCGAGCTTGCAGTTGTGCGCGATCACGCAGGCGGGTCCAATCTTGCTGCGTTCCCCGATAGTCGTGTCCCCGAGCGTGCCCCGGTCCACGACGGTGTTCGCGCCGATTTCCACGTCATCTGAGATGTGAACCCCACCGATTTGTTCCTGGCGAATGTGTCGGGCTTCCGGGGTGCGCTGGAATCCAAAGCCGTCCGAACCGATGACAGCCCCAGATTGCACCAGCACGCGATTTCCCAAGTGGCAGTCGTGGCGAACCGTGACGCGCTCGTGCAACAAGCAATCCTCGCCCAGCACGACCCGCTCCCCGAGGCTGCTGCCCGCGCCGACGACCGAGCCGCGCCCGATGACAGCCCCTCGAGCCACGACTGCGCCCGCTCCAATCTGCACGTCCGCCGCAATCTGGGCCTCAGGGTGAATCAGGGCACTCGGGTGAATCCCAGCCCGCTCGAGTGGGGGGGCGAAGGCGCGCAATAGGTTAACCCAGGCGGTTTCGATCTCGGTCACACGAATGTGTGCCTTGTCCACCGCCGTGGACCCGTTCAGCACCAGCAACCCGGCGCGACTCTTCAAGGCAGCCTCGAGGTATTGATCGCGCAGCACGCAAACGACATCGTGTTCAGCCGCCACGTCGGGTTCACGCAAGCGCGCGACGCGCCCGTCCTCACCGTGCAGCGTGCCACCGAGCAGTGCTGCCAGTTCGGATCGGATCACTTGACCACCGTCACATCCACGTAGGCCCAACCCGTGACGACGCTTTCAAACGTCTCGAGTCCGATTAACCTAGGTTCGCGGTCGGTTTCAGTGGTTTCCACCAGGACGCTGTTCTGCATGATTCTCGAGCGTAGACGTTCCAGGAGTTCGTCGTAGGTCAGTAACCCGTCCCAGGGATCGGGGTTCTGCTGTTGGGTCTGCGCGGTTCGCGGGGTTGGCGTGCCCGCGCCGCGCACGCGCAGGTGCAGCACGCCTGGCTGGGCGTCCGGCGGAACCCGGAACAGCACGCGGCGCTGCACGGACGCATTGCGATACGGTTGCAGGCGCAGGTTGATCGTCGTGCTCTCCCCTGCCTTTAGGGTTTTTTTCTCGGCGTCCGCCTTCACGACCCGGAGCGCGTTGTACGACGCGACCTCGAGCGTCAGGGAGAGGCGTTTCAGGTTCGCGGTCTGATACGGGTTTTCAGCCAGCAGCGCCAGCAGCAGCCCGGCTCGTTGCGCCGTGACAACGGCCACATCGTCCGGGTCCGCCACGAGATCGCCGTACTCCAATGCGGGCCGCCCGTTGAAATCTAGTCGCCAGGTCAGCTTGACGCTGCCGGGCGTGTTCACTTCGAGGGCATCATCGAGCGCCGAAAGCGTCACCGCCAGGCTGAGCGCCCCAGCGATCTCCTCCACGGGCGCGAGGTTGACCCGCGTCAGGCTCGAGGTGGTACCGCGTTTGAGGTTGATTTCCAATGGCAGCGGCGTGGCGGTTCCGGTTAGCCCGCCGACCCCGTAGGGGCGGTCGTTCAGAAACAAACCGAACGGACTGCCGCTGGACTCCGCCAGTTTGAACGGAACGTCCGTGGCATTGACGAAGCCGAGGATGTACGCGGGCTGCATCAGATATCGCAGGCGCACGTCACCGAAAACCGGATGCCCGAAGGCCAGCACACGGTTCCCCTCCACGGTCGTGACCGCGCCGACCGCGCCGATATTGACATCGCCGCCCGCGAGCTGCGCGGCGACTGGCGCACCCGGTTCCAATTTGTACGGTCGCTGACTCGAGCCGCCGACACCCGCTTGTAGGGGTTGGATTTGGGTTCTCAAGCCCTTCGCCGCTAATGCCGTTTGCAGCGCCGTGACTGCCCGCCCGGACAAACCCGAAACGCTGAGCGGCGTGGCGAGCGGCACTGAACAGCCATAATCAGGCAGGCAAACGGCAGCTCGAGGTTGAAGTTCGGAGGGCAACAGGCTCAGCGTCAGGCTCGAGGCGACTGGAAGGGCTTTACGCATGAATTCGATTGGGGTCACGAGCGCTAGGCGGTGACCGTCGTTCGGGAAGCCGCCGCTGATTGCGCCGAGCAACTTGTCCCCTAGGTAAACCGGTGAACCGCTGAAGCCCTGACCGATGCCGCCGACAGTGTCCAGAAACTTCCCGGAACCGCGCACCAACACGAGCGGCAAGGAGCCGTCCCGCATCACCTCCAAGACCTTCACGTCGAAGCGCTCGAGGACGTTGCCGACCCCGGCGGTGACCGCGTAGCCCGTCAAATCGGGTTTCACGTCGCTGAACTTAAAGTCTTCTGCCAGCACCGGCAAACTGAAAACGAGTGCGAACGACAGCAAAAGAGAGGGCAAACGCATCTGCCCTCTGTATAGCTCACTCCCCGATGAGATTGCCGCGAACCACGCTTTCAATCTCTGCAAGGCTTTACCTGCCGTTTCGGTAGTTATCGCTCGAGTCCAGGGCGTCACGGATGATTGGGATGATGTCCAGCGCCTTGCCGGTTCCCAGGGCAACCGCCTGAATCGCGTTTGGCGCGATGATGACGGGAATTCCGGTCGCCTGACGCAAGCACTCGTCCAGGTTTCGCAGCAGCGAACCGCCACCCGTCATAATGATGCCGCGATCAATGATATCGCTGACCAGCTCTGGGGGGGTCGTCTCGAGGACGCGCTTCACCAGTTCTACGATTTTCTGCACCGGTTCTTGAAGGGCTTCCACCACATCGGCGCTGGTCAGTTGCACGGTTTTCGGCAAGCCGTTGATCAGGTCGCGTCCGCGAACCTCAGCCGTCAGGATATCGTCGCCGTCGCTCAGCATGGCCGCGCCGATCTTCACCTTGGTTTCTTCGGCGGTGCGCTCGCCGATCATGACGTTTTCCTTGCGCCGCACGTAACGGATGATGCTCTCGTCAAATTCGTTACCCGCGATTTTGATGCTGTCTGAGACCACGATCCCGCCCAAGCTGATAACGGCGATGTCGCTGCTGCCACCGCCAATATCCACGATAATGCTGCCGGTCGGCTCCGCAATCTGCACGCCCGCCCCAATCGCCGCCGCCATCGGTTCTTCAATCAGATAGACCTTGCGCGCCCGCTCCAGAACCGCAGAGATGATCCCGCGCTTCTCTAAGTTCGTGACGCCGCTGGGAACGCCGACCATGACGGTCGGACGGAAAAACCTCGAGTATCCGGTAATCACCTTGTCCAAGAACTTGGTGAGCATTTTTTTGGTCAGTTCAAAGTCAGCGATCACACCGTCTTTGATCGGTCGCACCGCGACGATATTGCCCGGCGTGCGCCCAATCATCCGGTAGGCTTCCTCGCCGACCGCCTTGACCTCTTTGGTATCACGCACCATAGCGATCACCGATGGCTCCTGCAAGACGATGCCCTTGCCTTTGACGTACACCAGAAAGTTTGCCGTGCCGAGGTCAATCCCAATGTCTTCTACCAGTCTCACGCAGTTCTCCTACGCACGCTCCGCACGTGCGATCCATTGATTTTTGACAAGCCTTTTCGGTCACAGGACACGAAAACAGCCACTCGTAACGCTCGAGTATACCCAAAACAGAATGTGAGAAGCGTTTCATGTTGCAATTTGTCGGGGGCTTCAATCCTCGCAGCTCCACCCGTGCGGAGAGACGCGAGGTTAGAGGGTATGTTCTCGAGTTCACATTTCGCCTCGAGCGATTATGCAGGCCCGACTGATAACCCTACGATTCAGCTACGAAACTTTTGTGTTACGGACAGACTTTGTTGGTGTGAGAGGTGAACCTAGTCATGCCAAACTCAGTCGCATCCAAGCACAAAAACCGAACCCTTCCAGTTTTATCTGGTGCTACCATGCGGGATGTGCGATTTCACCAGGCCACAAGTGTTTTGATCCTCGGCGCTTTCCTCATGGCAGCCTGCTCAACCACCAAACCTCCGGTTGTCCCAAATACCACCATCGAGCGCAACCTGGTTTGGGAAGCCAGTTTGAATTTGAAAACCGATGTCTACAAACCTAATACTGCTGGATTACACCCGGCGGTGCTGATGGTTCACGGTGGTGGTTGGTGGGCAGGCGACCGATCAGACTTGGACGGCATGGCTCAGCAGCTTGCTGCTCGAGGCATGGTTGCTATCACGATTGATTACCGTTTGGTTGGTCAACCGAACGTCGGTCCAAACGAACCGGTCACGGATGTCATTGCGGCCTTGAACTTTCTGAAATCGAAAGCGGCATTGCTGGACGTGGACACATCGCGTCTGGCAGTTTTGGGTAATTCAGCGGGCGGACATCTTTCGGCAATAGCAGCGACCGAAGCGGGCAACGATTTGAAGGCCGCCGTAATCCTCTGGGGACCGTCTGATCTGACCCTTCCGATTTCTAGCTTGAGTCCTGAGGGCGCGAAGCTCATTGGGGCATACCTTGGTGGTTTGCAAGATACGGCGGCCTTGCAGCGCCTTTCCCCGCTCTGGCGGGTCAAAGCGAGCGTGGCCAAACAAGATGTCGCAACGAATTGGTTGCTGATTCACGGGTCAGCCGATGCATTAGTCCCCGTGGCTCAATCTCGAGCGATGAAAGATCAGCTCTCCAAACAAGGCATCGCCGCCGAATACTTAGAGCTTGCAGGGCAAGGTCACAATCCGCAATCGCCAGAGGCGCAAAACTTGGTGATGACAACGGTTTACGCCTTCCTGGAAAAAAGCTTCAAGTGATTCACGCTGGCAAAAGCTCAAGTTCATCACAACCGGACAGTGATTGGAGGCTCGAGCGGCTTGGACATCAGCGCCGATTGCTCCTTCATTCGAGGGTGCAAGACCTCGCGTCCCACGAAAACCGATTTTCCCGTAACGGTTGACCGCTATGAAGGAGATGACGGCAAACCCTCGTCAGTGGCGTGGTTAAACTCAAATGTCTCGAGCTAATAACTTGGCGGTTGCCCTGCGACTCCGCCAAGCGGCGGATTGACACCCAGGGGTGGACTGCGTAACATCAGGCTGGCATTGACGGGGACAGTACCTGCGAGCACGTCTTACTCAGCGAGTGACGGACGGTGAGAGCGTCACGAAACGGTTCGCAGCGAAGATCACCCCTGAGCCAGATGGAAGAAAGAGCCAATCGCTCCTGTAGACCCGTCCGGGTGCGCCCGTTACAGCGTCCGTCGTTGAGTTCTTTTAAATGGGAATTGACGACACGAGGCTCGAGAACCGAAAGGTCTTGGGTGAAGTTGGGTGGTAACGCGCTTTTGCGCCCCAACGTCGCGGTGTTTGCCGTGGCATTGGGGATTTTTATGTCTGAGAACGCGTTCGCAGGACAAATGGTGCTCGAGTGGTTCACGCTAAACCGGACTTCTCTAGAGTCTCAACGGTTTGTCATTCATCAAATACTGAGCAATCCAGAGGCGCGTTGGATTGAACCCACTGTCTTCATTGGTTTCGAGACCCCGTTTTTCGTAGGGGAAATCGAAATGACGATAGATGGTCGGTGCTGTTATCGCCTGCTGCCACAAAATTCGTCGGGTCCAGACATTGTTCAATGCTTTCTTTGTCTCGAGCCTGCCGCTCTTGAGTACCGAAAAAGGGACTGGTACAGCGGGAACATGGCAGACGTGAATATTGAACCCTGTTACGAAATCTACCAGATTTCTGATTACGACCCCATCTTTGAGCCAATAATTTCAAAATCCATATAAGCAGTCCCACGAGGAGAATCGAATGCCAACTTTTAACGAAGTCAGTCCGCAACCCAATTACAAATCCCTCGAGGCAGAGGTTTTGGACTTCTGGAAGGCGCGTCAGGTCTTTCACGCCTCGAGCCAGAAACCATCTCGTGCGGGGGAGTTCGTGTTCTACGAGGGTCCGCCCACGGCGAACGGTCAGCCCGCCATGCACCACGTCTTAGCGCGAGCGTTCAAGGATTTGTTCCCGCGCTTCAAGACCATGAAGGGTTTTCACGTGACCCGCAAGGGCGGCTGGGACACGCACGGTTTGCCGGTGGAAATCAGCGTAGAGAAGAAACTGGGTTGGCAGGGACGCAATCACGGCGCGACGCGGGCGGAGATGGAGGAATTCAACCGCTTGTGCCGCGAGAGCGTTTTTACGAATATCAAGGACTGGGATTACTTCACCGAGCGCATGGGCTACTGGGTTGACTTAGAACAGGCCTATGTCACCTTCAAGAACGAGTACATCGAATCGGTCTGGAATCTCTTGAAGCGCCTGTGGGACAAGAGACTGGTCGAAGAGGATTACAAGGTCGTGCCGATCAGCCCGCGCATCGGCAGCACGCTCAGCGCCAACGAGATCGCGGACGGCTACCGCATGGTCAACGATCCCAGCGTCTACGTGCGCTTCCCGGTGAAGTTAGAAACGACCCCGGATGCCTTGAAAGCCTCGCTCGAGGCGCAAGGAGTCAAGCTGGAGGATTTGGAGAATCCGGCGCTCGTGGTTTGGACGACGACACCGTGGACGCTGCCCAGCAACACGATGGCGGCGGTCAACCCGGAGTTGGAGTACGTGCTGGCGGCATCCCCGATGGGTCACGTCGTCGTTGCCTCGGGTGCGGTCACGCGGCTCAGTGAATTGAACAAAGACGCCCCGCCGCTCGAGGTTATCGCGCGATTCAAGGGCGAGTTGATGGAGTGGTGGCAGTACGAGCAGCCGTTCCCAGAGGTCTTCGAGGAGTTGGGACTAAACGCCAAGAAATTCGTGGGTGGGAAGCCAAAGGCGCATTTCGTGGCGCTGGCGGATTTCGTGACCGATGACGACGGTTCTGGCGTGGCGCACGAAGCGCCCGTGTACGGCGCGGAGGACTTGGCGCTCTCACGGGTGTACGGGGCGGTGTTGTGCTTCGGCACGAACGGCAACGGCATCATGCAAGTCACCGATCAGCGCGGCAAGTTCTTCAAGGACGCCGACAAGGAACTCACCAAGGAAATGCGCGAGCGCGGCGTGCTGTACCACGGCGGGACGTACTATCACTCCTACCCGTTCCACGACCGCACCGGCGACCCGATCCTGTACTTCGCCAAACCCTCGTGGTTCGTTCGCACCCACGCCAATCGGCAAAACCTGGTGGCGCAGAACGAGAAAATCAATTGGGTCCCAGAGCACATCAAACACGGGCGCTTCGGCAAGTGGCTCGAGAACAACGTGGATTGGAGCATCAGCCGCGAGCGGTACTGGGGCACGCCGCTGCCGTTCTGGAAATCTGAGGACGGCAGCGATGTGGTGTGCGTCGGCAGTCTCAAAGAACTCGAGGGATTGAGCGGGCAGAGGCTTGAGGGACTGGACTTGCACCGCCCGTACGTGGACGACGTGACGTTCGTTAAACATGGCAAGACCTACCGCCGCGTGCCAGAGGTGCTGGATGTCTGGTTTGACAGCGGCGCGATGCCGTACGCGCAGTGGCATCTGGTGATGGACCCGGACGGCGTGGCGCAGGACCCGGTGGCGTTGGAGACGTTCAAGAATCACTATCCGGCGGATTACATCTGCGAGGCGATAGATCAGACGCGGGGCTGGTTTTACAGCTTGCACGCGATCAGTACCCTGCTGTACGACTCTCCAGCCTTCAAGAACGTGATCTGCCTGGGTCACGTCGTGGACGAGAAGGGCGCGAAGATGTCGAAGTCCAAGGGCAACGTCGTGGACCCGCTGCCCGCCTTCGATAAATTCGGCGCGGACAGCGTGCGCTGGTACATGTTCACCGCGACCGAACCGGGCGATCCGAAGCGGTTCTCGGAGCGGTTGCTGAGTGAGGCGCAGCGCGGCTTCGTCAACACGCTCTGGAACGTCTATTCCTTCTTCGTGCTGTACGCCAACCTGGACAAGCCAGATCTGGCGCAGGTTCCGAGTCTCGAGGAGAGAGCGGAAATTGACCGTTGGCTCGTCAGCAGTTTGGAGCAGACCGTAAAGACCGTCAACGACGCGCTCGAGGCCTACGATGCGCGCAAAGCTGGCAAAGCGCTCGAGGCCTTCGTGGAGGGCTTGAGTAACTGGTACATCCGCCGCAATCGTCGGCGGTTCTGGGCGCAGGACGGCGCGGTGGACGCGGCCGCCTATGCGACGCTGTACGAGGCGCTGGTCACGGTCTCCAAGCTGGCCGCGCCGTTCGTGCCGTTCATGGCGGAGGCGATGTATCAGAACCTCGTACGAAATGTGGATGCAAGCGCCCCCGAAAGCGTTCACCTGTGCGACTTCCCGGAATTCGCTGCCAGCCGATACAATGAGAAATTGGTCTCTGAGATGGATGCCGTGCTGAAAGTCGTGGACTTGGGACGCGCCGCCAGGGGGCAAGCCAACTTGAAACTGCGCCAACCGCTCTCTGAGGTCATGGTCCGCGCCCGATCACCCGAGGACGCGGCGGCGCTGGAACGCTTCGCTGACACGATTGCCGAGGAGCTGAACGTCAAGGCATTGAAACTCCTCGAGGCGGGCACGAATCTGGTTTCGTACAGCTTGAAGCCAAACTTGCCGACGCTCGGCAAGAAGTACGGTAAGAGCATCCCAGCGATCAGAAACGCGCTGGGTAAAAGCGACGCCGCTGCTATCGCCCGGCACGCTCGAGACGGTCAAAGTTTCACGTTGCCAACAGCGGACGGCGAATTCACCCTCGAGCCGGAGGACGTGCTGGTGGACGCGAATTCCCCGGAGGGCTACGCGGCGGTGGAGCAGGACGGCTTCCTGGTCGCGTTTTCCACGCATCTGACGCGGGAACTCGTGCTTGAAGGACTGGCGAAGGATTTGCAACGCGCCGTGCAGCAGGCGCGGAAGGACGCGGGACTCGAGGTCTCCAACCGGATTGCCTTGCGCTTCGAGCTGACCGGGGACGCCCTCGAGGCGTTGCAGGTCTGGGCGGACACGCTAAGGGCGGAAACCCTGGCGGAGAGGCTGGAATTCGCCGCGCCGCTCGAGACGGATTTTATCGTCATGTTGGACGAGGGTGGACGGTTCGGGCTGGCGAAGCTCTAAAACTTCAAAGAAAACCCTCGAGAAAATCAGAAATACTCGAGGGTTTTCTTTGTTAGGCAGCGCGGTGTAGGCTCAGAGTCAGATGGGTTCTTCCAAGGTAATTATCACGTTTGCCCCAGGAAACATGAGCTAAAATACTTTTTTAGTGAAACCGTTGTTACCTTTGGGTGGCACGCCCCCGATCCGTCAATGGCTCGTTCTCGGACTGCTTTTACTTCAAGGGGTCGCGCTGATCGTGTTGACCGCTTCGCTCCGTGTCAACATGGAGGCGCTGCAATTTTCCAACGCGCAAGAGGTCATGCAGCACGTGTCTGAGAACGTCCTCTCGAAGACCAAAAGCTATCTAGCTCCGGCCGAACAAACCGTGCATGAGCTGGACAGGTTCATGCGACAAAACCTGATCGCCCCGGAAACGGCCAGCTTCGAGCGTGACCTGCTCGAGCAACTCGTCACCAATCCGCAGATCACAGGCGTGTATTTTGGCAACGCCAGAGGCGAATTCACCTTCGCCAAACGCAATCCGACCGGGTTCACCCTGAAGCGAATTCGCTATCAGGCAGGAAAGCGCAGCGTTTCATTTCAGGACTTTGATCGTGGTCTGACGCTGGTCGCGTCTCGAGTGGATGCGAAAGACACGTACGACCCGAGAACCCGTCCGTGGTACCGCGAGGCGATGCAACGGCACGAGTTGATCTGGACCGGTCCATACGTGTTCTTTACGTCTCAGCAGCCTGGGATCACGACCGCCATGCCAACCTACGCGGCCTCCGCAAAGGTGGCAGGTGTGATCGGGGTGGACATTGAAATTTCGGCGCTGTCAGACTTTATTGGCACGATTCCAACCAGCCCGCACGGGACCTCGTTCATTGTCACCGGAACCGGTGAGGTCGTGGGGATGACCGGGCTGAAAGACAAGTTGAAACCCGACAGTAAAACCCTTCCGAAGCTGGCCGATGTGGGTTCTCCAACCGCGATTGCGCTCGAGAAATTCGGGGTGACGGACACCTCGTTTCACCGCTTCGAGGAGGAGAACATCACCTGGGTCGGCATGATCCGGCCGCTCTTGGTGAACCGTGATGCCAACTGGTGGTTGGGGATTCACGCGCCCCAGGCGGACTTCGTGGGGTCCACCCAGGCGCTCTTCAACCGCCAGCTCATTCAGACCATCATCATCAGTCTGGTGGTGGCACTCCTGGCAATCCCGCTGATCTGGACGGTCTCGAGTCCACTGGAAGTCTGGTATCGGCGGGCCACGACCGATGAGCTGACCTCATTGCTAAACCGAACCGAGTTTCTGCGGCGAGGCGAGGGCTTGCTGCGCACCCAACCCGGCTCGAGCGTGCTGGTCGTGCTGGACTTGGATGGCTTTAAGAGCGTCAACGATCTGTTCGGGCATTCGGCGGGCGATACGGTGCTGCGAACGATCACCGGGCGTTTGCAGGCGACGATTCGCAAGCAAGATCTGGCGGCCCGCTTCGGCGGCGACGAGTTCGCCTTGTTGCTGCCCGGCCTGGATGCCACGACCGCGCAGCAACGCTTCGAGACGTGGCGGCAAGAGATTGTCACCCCGTACCGAAGTAACATCAGCGTCAGCGCCGGTCTGATCGAGTTACGACCCGGTGATTCGCTGAAAGAATCCTTGCACCTGGCAGATATGGCCTTACTGAAGGCCAAATCGCAAGGCAAGGATCAGACGGTCTACCATTCCTCTCCAAGACCCGTCACAACCTGAGACGCGGCTCACACCCGTATTCGCTCGAGCGAGTTTTGGCACGCCGCAGGTTGATTGGCTCAGCTACACTCTGTGGATGTTGAAATCTTTGATCGTGCTGGCTGTCTTCCTAGCCGGTGTGGTGATCGCCTCGAGCTTTCGCCAAGTTGGGCTGGCGGTCTACTACGGTGGTCGCCGCGACGCCGAAACACGGATGACGGCCGCGCATCGCACGCTCCCGCTGGGAACCTGGGTGCGGGTCACGCATCGCGGAACGGGGCGCAGCGTCATCGTGAAAATTAATGATCGAGGGCCGTGGGACAATTACCATCGAATCATTGACCTATCCAAAACGGCCGCCGCGAAGCTGGGAATACTCCGTCAGGGCGTCGCCCCGGTCACGCTCGAGGTGCTGAAACGCTGAGCGATTCACTGAAACCGCTTCACTGGAACCGAGGTTAACTCGAGCCGCGCTCTATATCCTCCACGACGCGCTTGGCCTCGGCCAGTCCGACGCCGGTTCGCTCCCGGTAGAGTTTGATCGCCGCGATTTGCTGCCGCGCCCGAATCAAGCCAATGATCTCTCCGCGCAGGTCATCGTCAATCTGACCTGTGACACCCAGATGTTCCAGGATCACCTGCATTTGCCCCTCGAGGACGGAAACGCGGGCCTGTAACGCCTCGAGCCGATGGTCGTCTTTCATAGTTCAGCTTAGACCAGAAGCGCCTTTTGCACCTCGAGTTGACCGGATCGGGAACCTTTGATGGACTTGACGCATAACTCCCACCATGGAAACACCCTTCGAGGCGTTCATCGGTCTTTGGTGTACCTTTCCAACTCGCGGGGAGAACTGGGATGCCATCAAGATTGGGTCGGTCGAAGAGATTGGCACGCGTTACGGCGGTGTGCCCTACATTCGCTTTCGGGCAGCTCACGATCTTTCCAGGGTGATCGAACTGCTGGGCGCGTGGGCGTTGAAGCGTGAATGGAACGACCCGCACGTCTCGCTCTGATCTCGAGGGACAACTTTCACCGGGCGCGCGGGCTGCAATGAGCCGCGTGATAGGCTCCCTGGCATGTTAGATCGCGTCCGCGCCGCCTTCCCAGCCCTGGAGATTCACGCGCTCTGGGTGGCGAAACCGGCCAATATTCGGTATCTGACGGGCTTCACCTCGCCGGAGGACGCGAAGCTGCTCGTGACCGAATCGGACGCGGTGCTTTACACCGATTCCAGATACACCGTTCAGGCGCAGCAAGAGAGCCGGGTGCCAGTCCAGATCGCGCGCTGGGAGGAAGTTTTCGCGCACGCCAAGCCGCTCGTGACCGGCAAGAACGTCGGCTTCGAGGCGGACGCCGTGGTCTATTCTGCCTTTCGTGGTTTGCTCGAGGGGCTGGAAACGACCTTACGCCCGGTGGAGAGCGTCGTGGAACCGTTGCGCGGCGTGAAATCGGCGGCCGAGATTGACGTATTGAAACGTGCAGCGAAGATCGCGGACGAGGCTTTGGCGGCGACGCTGCCGATGCTGAAACCGGGCGTGGCGGAACGCGATGTCGCGCTGGAACTGGAAATGGCGATGCGACGACGCGGCGCGGAGGCGGCCGCCTTTGACATCACCGTGGCGAGCGGCGAGCGCGGCGCGATGCCGCACGGCGGCGCGTCCAGCAAACTCATCTGCGACGGGGAACTGGTCACGGTTGATTGGGGCGCACGACTGGACGGCTATCACAGCGATTGCACCCGCACCTACGCCGTGGGTGACGTGTCGGATGAGCTGAAGAAGATTTACAACACCGTCTTTGATGCCCAAGCGAAGGCGCTCAAAACGATCCGGGCGGGTCAGAAGTGTTTTGACATAGATGCTCTTGCTAGGGATTTCATCACGGCCGCCGGGTACGGCGAGCACTTCGGGCACAGCCTCGGGCATAGTGTCGGACTGGCAATTCACGAGACCCCGAACCTGTCGTTTCGCTCCAAAGACGAACGGCTCGAGGTGGGAAACGTCGTCACGGTGGAACCTGGAATCTACCTGCCGGGTCTGGGCGGTGTGCGAATTGAGGAAACGGTCGTCGTGACTGATACGGGTTACGAGAGCCTGACGCACACCCCGAAAAGCCGTCTCTAACGCTCCGGTCAACCTCGGATCAAGTCAGCTCGAGCATCCCTTTTCAAGCCCGTTAAACCTGATAGACTCCGCCAGCTATGGACATCACTCCCCTGCTGACCCTCGAGACAATTGGCATGTACCTGAAACGCCAGGATGTCAACTTCGAGATGGAGAACAACAACGGCAATCGTTTTCTACGCACCAACTGGAAGTTCGAGATGGGCGACGGTGCGTGCATCATCAGCCTGAACGACGGGCAGGATGGGACCAGCCGTTTAGAGATCACCTGCGTTACCCACAACCAGTACCGCAGCCGTCGCGGTGAGGTGATTCAGTTTCTGAACGAACGCAACCGCGCCAGAGCCTTCAGCCGCTCGATGGACGACGACGGCAATGTTTTCTTGGAGTATATCGCGTTTTACCCGCTCGGGATGGCCCTCTCCGAGGACCTGTTCAAGACAATCTTCGGCGGCGTGCTGGTTCACTTCCAGGACGATTACGCCTTCCTGGAGGGCGTGCAGCCAAAAATCGAAGCCTGAGTTCAAAACCCGAATTCAAAACCCGAATTCAAAACCCGAATTCAAAACAAAGCCCCTCGAGACTCGTGATCGGTCTCGAGGGGTTTTTTGAAGCTTAGGAGCAGGTATAGGCGCTGCCACTGTATTTGCAGGTGAACAGCGTTTTCGGATCGAATAGGGTATCGGTGTAGGCCACGGCCAATCCCGCACCGAGCGCCTTGAAGCCCGCTTGGACACCGACCGAACCGAGCACGCTGGCCGTCAACTTCGCGCCCTCGGAGGCGCTCGGGAACAGCGTCAGGTCGAGGCTCGGCTTGGCTTCAATCGTGGGCCCGGCCACGCCGTAGAACTTCACGCCGATGATGAAGCGCACGTAGGCGGATGCCGTGCCGTTGGTCTTGGCGGAGTAATCGAAGGTCGGGTTCAGCGCGAAGGTCGGCGCGGTCCCAACCGAGGACCACTTCTTGGTGGCCCCATCGTACTTGACACCAAAACCGGTGCTGAACGAGGGCGCGATTCCGGCGGTCAGGCTGGCGGTTCCGTTCAGGCTGACGTTGGCTCCGGCCAATAATTTCGGTTCGATCACGACGACCATCGGAATACCGCCCAGCAGGAACGCACGCGTGTAACTGCCCGCCCAAATCTGCGCCTCCTTGCCGACGCCCCCGCCGACCGTCGCCTGAAGCGTGCTCGAGATATTCAGCTTCAAGCTTCCGGTCAGACTGGCCTCGAAACTCTTGACCTTGCCACCGGCGAACGAGAGTTTGAAGACTGGGTTCAGCGACGAGTTCACCGAACCGTTGAAGGTCAGGCTGCCGACGCTGACTGGAACCTTGAAGTCTTTGATCGTGAGCGTAGCCGTCAAATCCTGAACCCTGGCACCGGGCGCGAGGTTGGTGGTGTTCTGATTGGTGATCGGCATGTCGCCGTAATTGATCGTGGCATCCCCGTCGGAGACGACATCTTCCAGGCTAGCATCGGCGGTCTGGATGTAAACCTTACGAATCCCGAGCGGCTGAGCGCCGCTGACACCAGTGGTCTGGGCAGATGCCGAGGTCACTTTCCGCAGCAAGCCCTCGTTGCAATCGGACGCAATAACATCACCGGACTTCAGTGACAGTGCGTTCGTCGGGTCGTCCACGTACACGTCCGTGCCGAGGGTCTGGACGTTGTTCGGGTCGAGCGCCTTCACCGGAGCGCTCGGGGTCAGGGTGCTGGTCACGGAACTGCTGGCGTCTTTACCCACTACGGTGCAAGCTTGCGGCGTGGGCGGTGGCGTGGGCGGCGTGCAAGCGATCACGCCCGTGGCGATCAGCGCCCCGAGAAGCGCGTAACGCTTCATTTGACGACCTCGAACTCCGTCTCGGCAACGTCGTAGACGGTCGCATTTGAAGCGGCGATATAGGTACGGATGGCCTTCTGCAACCCCGCGTTATCAAACTTACCGCTGATCCTCGAGCCTGCCGGACCGGGCTTATCGGTGAAGATCAGGAAGACGCGCTGTGGACCGGTCGGGATGTCTACCAGGTACGCCGCCTGCGCTCCCGTGGCGTTCGTGTCGGTGGCTCTAGGCAGCACCCCGGCACCGGACTTCAACGCGATGCCGCGCTCTAAGTCGTAGGTCCCGCCGTCGCTGTCGGTCGTCAGCAGGGTGGCGTATCCGGCGCGGTCAAGCGCGTATGTGAAGCGCACCTGTTCCCCGATCTTGTAGGTTGCGCCCTCGCCCTTGTTGGGTTTGAGATTCTGAACCACCGAATTGGAACGCAGGGCGGCGGTGTCGAGCCGGTTGGCGCTCGGCGCACAGGCGACGAGGCCAGCGAATAACAGGATGGGCAACAGTTTCACACCCTCGAGTTTACAAAGTATTCTGAGCGTAACGTTTAGCGGAGATTCAGAATCGCTAAAGCGTTCCATGAGCGACTCGAGGTGAGAGCGATGGCTCGATAGGGTTCTCGAGCGCTTTTGTGCTGGTTCTACGCTGGCATTGCCGAGCTAATCGCAACGTCTTTGATAAAGACCACTCAGTTGTACAGAATTGAACGATCTCGAGGCGATTGTCTAAAAAGCCTCTTCAAAAACCCTGGCCTGTAGAGGCGAACCGCGCTTGGTTCGCCATAGCCCGAGCAGAATAACGAACACTACGAACCACGCGACTCGAGAGTTGGCTCTCACGTCGCCGCATCAACCTCGTGGGGTACGCCCATGCGGTAAGCTCTCCCGAGATGCCCGCCCCTCGAGTCCTCGGTCTGATGAGCGGTACGAGCGCCGACGGTGTGGACGCGGTGCTGTTGGAACTGCCCGGATTTCCGGCGCTGGGCGCGGGCGGCGCAACCCCACCGCCGCTGGACGCGGCTGTACCGCGCGGTCGGGTGCTGGCACACGCGTATCGGGCGTACCCGGACGAGTTGCGCGCTTGGACGCTCGAGGCGATGCGCGGCACGTTGCCGACAGTTGAATTGACGCAGTTGCATTTCGCGCTCGGTGAGTTTTACGAGGCGGCGGCGCAGGAATTGGCGGGGGATGCAGATCTGATCGCCTGTCACGGGCAAACGGTCTATCACATCCCACGGCTGGACGAGACCCAAAACTGGTCGGTGCGCTCCACGCTGCAAATAGGGGAACCGAGCCTGATGGCGTTGCGGAGCGGGAAGCCGGTCGTGAGTGATTTTCGCCCGGCGGACTTGGTGGCGGGCGGTCAGGGTGCGCCGCTCGTGCCGTTCGCCGACTGGGTGCTGTTCGCCCAGCGCGGCGTGAGACGGGCGCTCCACAACCTCGGCGGGATCAGCAACCTGACGTACCTACCAGGAACCGACGCAGCGGGCATCATTGCCTTCGACACGGGACCCGCGAACGCGCTGATAGACGAGGCGATGGGCAAACTCGGGCGGCGGCTGGACGAGGGCGGTCGGATCGCCGCTGATGGCACGGTGGACGAGCGCCTGAGCGCGATCTGGGCGCGCGACCCGTACTTTGAAATGCCGCCGCCGAAAAGCACCGGACGCGAGTACTGGAGCCTGGAGCGCCTCGCGGGCGTGTACGAACTCAGTCCGAAGGACATCGTCTCGAGCGTGACCGCGTTCAGTGCCGACAGCGCCGCGCGGCAGTACCAGAAGTTTGTCTTGGAGGCTGGCCTAGACGAAATTCTGGTCGCGGGCGGCGGCTCGCAGAACGCGGTCTTCATGGCGCGCTTCGCTTCCCAGTTGCCAGAGGTGCGGGTGCTGAAACTCGAGGATTCTCAGTTCGGGGCGGCCGGTTTCACTGGGGCCACCCGCGAGGCGGCTGCCTTCGCGCTGCTGGGGTATTACAGCGCCCAGGGCTGGGCGAACACCTTGCCGCACACGACCGGCGCGTCTCGAGCGGTCGTGGCGGGGAAGCTGACGCGTCTGTGAATCAGCAACTATGAGCCTGGAACGGGTTTCCATTTGCATCCCGAGCTTCAACGGCCGTGAGGCGTTGAAGGAAACCTTGACCCACCTCGAGCGCGAAGCCGCCGACTGCCAGGTGATCGTCGTGGACAGTGGGAACGACGGGAGCTTTGAACTGGTGGCGACCCGGTTTCCGTGGGTCAAGCTGGCTCGCAGCTCGAATCACGGGTTATCCCACGGCTACAACCGCGCCGTGGAACTCGCCAGCGGTGATGTGATCGTGATGCTCAACAGCGACGTGCTGGTTGGGCGGGCAGCGCTCGAGGCGTGCCTAGAGGAGCTGAAAAATAATCCCAGTGCTGGCATGGTCCAACCCTTGGCACTCACCAAAGATGGACGGCGACAGCAATCCTTCGGCCCGCTCTACCCACTGAACTGGCGCACGGTGAAGGCCCCGACCCGAGCCAACATCTTGCACGGCTACTGCTTGGTGACAACTCGAGGGGTGCTGCGACGGGTCGGCGGGCTGGACGAGCGGTTCTTTCTGTACAACGAGGAGATTGACCTGTCGTGGCGGGTGCGCCGGGCGGGGTACGAGCTGCTGGTGCTGCCGCAAACCGCTGTCCATTTCGGCGGGTCCAGCACCGCCAGGGGTCCGAATCTGACGCTCGAGGGGGCGCGGGGGGGATTGTGGCTCGTCAAACGCCATTTCGCCGCGCCGGTCTACCAGGCGACGCGGCGACTGTTCCAACTGATCGCCTGGCTGATGTCCTCGTTCGACGCTCGAAGGGCGTACCGCGAGATGTGGTCAACCCTGGAAACGCTGTGCCGCGAGGAAACACTCTTGGAATCGCCGTACCCGCTCTCCGGGCGCAGGATTCCCGACGTGGTGCGCCTCGAGGAATAACCCTGAAATGACATGCGGTTGGAATCTAATCGAATCTCAGCGAACGCCACCACAGGGTCCAGCGCCGCCAAGCCCGCTTCCAGTCCGGCTCGAGTGGCGGCTCAGACACTGACAAGCCGACGCGGTTCAGCACGTCTCGAGCCAAGGTCTGGAGCGGCACGTGATCGGTTTGAAGCTGCGTGGCAAATCCCTCTTGATGCAGGGCGTTCAGGCAACGATCCAGGTTCTGCGCGGCAAACGAATTCCCGAACTCGCCACGACTCCGTAAGCGATCCAGAATCGTGTCCTTGGAGGCGATCAGCGCGAAGTGGTGCAGGTCGTGACCGCTACTAGATCGCAGCTCGCCGATGATCTCCTCGAAGTACAGCGGTTCCACCAGCGTCATCGGCACGACGACTGGACGAACTTCCCGCGCCAATAGCCGCTCGAGACTGACCAGCACCAACTCGCGCCAGAGCGGGTCGTCCTGGAAATCACCGCCGGGCCTAGGCGTCTGCGCCCGTCGGAGCGCAAAACCGATTTCTTCGGGATCGAAGATCAAGACTCGCGGGTGAAGCCGTTGGATTTCGTGGGCCAGACTTGTTTTTCCCGCACCGAACGCGCCGTTCAACCAGATCAGCATGGGTCGCATCTTGGACGGCTATTCTGAGCGCCGATGAGCCGTAGACTTTCCGTATGCCCACCATCGTTTCTGGTCGCTCGATCACCTTCACCGCCCCACCCGGCGCGACCGCTCTGATCGGTGATTTCACCGACGACACCGACCGACCCCTCGCGTTGCATCCAGGCCAAAGCGTCACCCTCGAGTTTCCACCACAGGCTCTGGTGGAATACACCTTTCTGGACGCCACTGGGAAGCGCCTGGCCGATCCGGAGAACGGAAACGGCGCGGAGCATCCCTGGTACAAGGAGTACCGTTCGGTGGCGCTGCCAGGGTACCTGCCCAACCCGTGGCGTGAGCCGCTGATGGATGCCCCTCCGGGCAGGACCGAATCGTTATCGTGGGCGAATTCCGTGCTGCCCGGCACGCGCCGCGCCTACGTCTACCTGCCCGCCGAGTTCGATACCTCAAGGACTTACCCGGTTTTCTACGTGCAGGACGGCGTGGCGTACCGTCGCACCGGGAAGCTCGGCGCTGTCATGGACAACCTAGTTCATTTGAAACGGGTTGACCCAGCCATCCTGGTCTTCCTGGAGCCGAAGGACCGCACCGAGGAGTACTACTTCAATCCCGCGTACCCCAAATTTTTGCTCGAGGAGGTGTTGCCGCGCATCGAAGCGCAATATCCAGTCGCTCGAGACGCGACCGGGCGCGGCTTGTGGGGCGCGAGTTTGGGCGGCCTGGCGAGTCTCTGGACGGCGATGCAGTTCCCGGAGACCTTCGGGCGCGTCGTGACCCAATCGGCGGCCGTGCAGGGTCAACCTGGAACAAGCTACGCTCGAGGGGCAGATGAGTGGTTGACCGCGCAACTGGCGAGTCGTGAGCGCTTGCCGCTGCGCCTGTCCCTGGATTGCGGGCAACTGGATTGGCTGCTGGGCGCGAACCGCCGTCTGGCGGCGACCCTGTTCGACCGGGGGTACCCGCACGGCTACGCCGAACATCCGAGTGGACACAACTGGGTCTCGTGGCGGGACGGCATGGCGGGTCATCTCGAGTGGATGCTGGGTCGAGGCGAGCTTTGAGATTGACCGGCTCGAGGGACCAGTCGTGGCTTGAGAGTGGGACTCGCCCTCATGCCCTCGAGGTTGACGCTCCCAGGGATTGCGGCTCGAGACGAGCCTGTTCGGTGGAGCTTGGCTGGGTTTTCAGATGCGCCCTCCGGTTCTGAACCCTGGTCACTGTTTGCCTTTTTGAACTCACGATTTCGCTGACGCGACTGCTATTCCATACCCTCGAGTCTTCCATTCCGTCGAAACTACACAGGGCTTGCAATGAGTTAGTAGGTTGCCGCCTGCTCACCGTTCACGCCTCGCGCAGCACTTCACTGACGCGCAGATTCGCCAGGGCCCGGTTCGCCAACAGCACCCCAAACATCATCCCCAGCAGCGATACACCCAGCAGTAACCCCAGATCGGTCACCGGCCAGGTCAGTCCAGCCGGTGGAATCAGGAAGATCACGCGCAGCAACATGACAAACAGCGCCGCGATCCCAGCGCCGATCCCAATGCCCGCCGCCAGACTGACGCTCGAGATGCTCAGTGCCTCCGCTGCCAGCAGCCTGCGAAGTTGCTGGTCGTCCGTGCCGAGGGCGCGCATCGTGCCGAACTCCTTGCGGCGCGATTGCAGCATTGAGACGAGGAACACGCCCAAACTCGAGGCGACGATCAGTGCGGTGTACAGGCGTTCCAAGCCGCCCAGCCCTGTCAGGTTGAGGCTGGTCAAGGAACTCGAGTCCACCTTGGTGGCGGTCAGCCTGTTCTCGAGTTTCAACGTCAGGACGGAACCGAATTGCGCCTGAATACCCTTGGTCACGGCTGCCGGGTCAGAGGTTTTGACCAGAAACAGGTTCGCGCCGCTCGTGCCTGTGGCCCGCGTCATGAAATCGCGGTTGAGCGCGAAATCCGCGTCCTGGCTCGAGGTGGCCAGATAGGTGTAAATCCCAACCGTCAGCGTTTTGACTTGTACGTACTGTGCGGTTTTTGGGTTGTACAGCCGCATCAGCACGGGATCTCCAGTCTTGATGTCGTACTTATCGGCTTGGTCACGAGCCAGGATCACGCCGTTCGGCGTCTTGGCCAGCGTCTCGAGCGTGGCTTTGGCGCTGCCGTTCTCGAACATCGCGTCTGGCAGGTACGCGGTTTTCAGAAAGCTTGGAACATCAATTCCATACACGCTTTTCTTTTCCGAACCGATCAACGCCACCGGGTCTCGAGCCAACGAGGTCGCCGCCATCACGCCTGCCAGCTTGGAGAGCTGATCCGCGAAGGCGGGCGTCAGGTTGGCGCTGGCGGGTGGGGTGACGCGCACGTCGGAGCCGACGATGTAAGCAATATCGCCCGCCCGCTGCGTCGCGTAGGTTCCCAGAAACAAGGAGAGCGCCACGCCGAACGACAGGGACAACGCCGTCAAAGTGACCGCCGATCCCACGCCGTTCGAGCGGCGCGTCATCCCTCGCGCCGCGACCGCGCCGAAGTCACCGAAAAGGGTTTTCAATATGTGCGCTACAGGAATTGCCCCTCGAGTCAGGATCAAGTCCAGCAGGCGAATCAGCAGCAGCGTCGCCCCGATCCAGAACAGAAACGGCGCGAGGAACAGGTAAAAGGATAGGGTCACGGCCGTGCCTTCCGTGCCGGTCGGTTTGAAACCGCCGTTGGCGTCGGTCACGTATAGCACGATGCCCGCCACGACCAGCATCACTACATCAGCGTTCATGCGCCGCCACAGTGGAACCGCTTGGACTCGAGTGACCGTGCGCCGCCCACTGGCGATCTCAGCGCGGAGTTGCGCCCAGACAGGCAGGAAGAACGCCAGCCCGGTCAAGACAAAACCACCGACCACCGACCAGCCGACGCTTGGAGCGATCAACTCGAGATTCGCCGGAGTCAGGATGCCCGCGCCGAGGGTCAGCACCAGCATCGCCGCGCCGAAGATCAGTCCCAGAAGGCTGCCGAGGACGGCGATCAACAGCGCGGTGAAGGCGGTGACCAGCAGCCCTTCCCGCGCCCCAGCGCCGCGCACCCGAAGCAGGCTCAGCTCCGTGCGGCGCTGCTCACTGGAGAGTTCAACCGCGTATTTGGACAGGTACGCCGCCAGCAACACGCCCGGAAGCGCCAGGAACAGGAACAGCATCTTGGCCGCCAAAATGTCCTTCTTGGCGTTCTCGAGCCGCTTCGAGAGGTTGTTTTGCACGCGCACCTGGCCGGGGAACGGTTGCTCCAAACTGCGCCGCAGGGCATCGAGTTGCTTCAAGGATTTCGCGGGGTCGGGGTTCAATCCCGACTGGTCAACTTTCAAATGCACCTGACGCTCCACCGGCAGCAGCACGATGTTAGAGCCAGTCTGACCGACGCTCGAGGTGGTGACGGGCAGCTTGGACAGGCTCGGCGCGAGGTCTCGCTCGAAGCTCGCGGGTGGCAGGAACACGACATCCGCGACGACGCCGTACCCCTCGCCACCCGCCGGGTCGGGGTTGAAGAACAGCGGTTCGGATGCGCCCATACCGACGATGCCGCTGACCCGCACCCGATACGGTTTGGCAATGCCCGCCGCGAACTTCAGCTCTAAAGTATCCCCAACCTTCAAGCCGAGTTGCGTCGCGGTCGCGTCACCGACCATCGCGCCGCTGGGGTCAAACTTGCCGGAGACGATGGGCAAGAAGTTGAAGGTCGTGTAATACGACTCACGTAACGCGAAGACCCTCCCGGCGGCACTCGAGACGCCTGCGCCGGATTTGTTCAGCGACGCGAAATCGGCGACTGCGACGGGTTCGGCTGCTCTGACCAGGGCTTGCCCCGCCAGGGTCTGCTTGAGGGCAGCGGGTGCTAAATCGGGCGTTGTCGCCCGCGCCACCATGTCCACTTGGACGGGCGCGAGCGCGTTCCTCGTCATGTCGCGCTGCGAGAGGTCCACGAAAAACAGTGTGTCGGCGAACAAGCCGACCGCCAGGGTCAACCCGAGCAGGTACAGCAGCGTCTGCAAGGGTTTTCTGAACACCCCTCGAGCCGCGTGCGAGTAGAGTGCGTTCACAAGGATTCCTCCAATCGGCCGTCTCTGATTCGCACGATGCGGTCCGCCAGCCCCGCGACCGCCCGGTCGTGCGTGACCATCACCAGCGTCATGCCGCGTTGAAGCGTGGCAACCCGCAGCAGCTCTAAAATCGCGTCGGTCGTGATCGTATCGAGGTTACCGGTCGGCTCGTCCGCCAGCACGACGCTCGGCTCAGCGACCAAGCAGCGGGCGATGCCGACGCGCTGCTGCTGACCGCCGCTCAGTTCGTCCGGCAGAAACCCCTCCTTACCCTCGAGACCGACCTCTATCAGCGCGGCTCTGACGCGGCGCGTGCGCTCACTCGGCTCTAATTTGGAGACCAAGAGCGGGTATTCGATGTTCTCCTGGACGGTCAGCGCGGGCAAGAGATCGTAACCCTGGAAGATGTACCCGAGATGCCCGCGCCGCAGTTGAACCCGTTCAGCCTCGGTCATTGCGGCTAGGTCCCGACCGCCAACCAGGACCTGTCCCGACGTGGGCGCGTCCAGCCCGCCGAGCAGCGCCAGCAGCGTGCTCTTGCCGCCACCGCTCGGACCCATAATCGCCAGGCGCTCACCGCGCCACACGCGCAGGTTCACCCCCTCGAGCGCCCGCACCGGACGGTCACCGAGGTTGAAGACGCGGCTCAGGTCGCGGGTCTCGAGCGCGAACTCGGCGGGGTTAGCGGGCAGGCTTGGGTTGATGCCCAAACTCGAGTCTATCCGGCTCAAGGTCATGGCAGCACCGTCCCAGATTGGCTCAGCACGCCATCGGTGATACGAACCACGCGCCCAGCTCGAGCCGCCAGCTCCGGGTTGTGGGTCACGACCACGACCGTCAAGCCGCGTTCGCGGTTCAACCGCTCGAGCATAACAACAATCTCCTCGGCCGTCTGCGAGTCGAGTTCGCCGGTCGGTTCGTCCGCCAACAGCACGCCAGGATCGTTCGCCAAGGCGGTTGCCAGGGCGACCCGCGCCTGCTCGCCGCCGCTCAGTTGTGCGGGCAGTGAGGAGAGGCGTTCACGCAAACCGACCGACTCGAGCAGCGCCCTGGCTTGAGATCGCGCACTGGGACCGGGTTTCCCGGATAACCCCAGCGGCAGTTCGACGTTCTCCTGAGCCGTCAGAAACGGCAGCAGATTACCGCTCTGAAAGGTCACCCCAACGCGTTCGCGGCGCAACCTAGAACGTTCCTGTTCGGTCAGCGCGGTCAGGTCGCGCCCGTCAATTTCGATCCGCCCAGCGCTCGGTTCGCTCAGCCCAGCCAACAAGCTGAACAGTGTGCTTTTCCCAGAGCCGGAGCGTCCGACGACCGCCACGAACTCGCCCGGTTGAACCTCGAGGTTTGCGCCGCGCAGGGCCACGGTTTCGATCTCAGCCTGTTTGAAGATCTTGAAGACATCGCGCACCCGCAGCGACGCCCCCTGGCTCGAGGAGCTGTGGGTGGCGCTCATTTGACCCGTACCGAGAGCGCCATGTCGCGGTTGCCCTCCCAATCGAAAACTCTTTGAGGTCCGGTCACGGCTAGCACGGCCAGTTTGCCGGGTTTCGCTGCGAACACCCAGCGATCCGTCAGCAACTCGAGCGGCTTTCCGGTCACGCTGGAATTGCCACTGGATTTCGTGGATAGCACGCTGGCGTTGAAACCGCCTTGCTTGAAGGGCTTGACGCCCAGTTTCGTCTCTCCTGCCGGAATCACCAGGCTCGAGGTGTAGGCCTGCGGGCTGAGCTGGCTGACCAGCACCTGTAAGCTCAGCCACTCGTCGCCGCCTGCGAAACGCACACCGCCCTTGAAAGCACTGTCCTGCGTCCACGAGGTCGGGCGCTGGAAACTCCAGCCGCGTGCGGCATCCGTAAAGCCGGTCAGGGTGAATTCGGCTGGGTTCGCGCCTTCGGCTTGCGAGATGATCGGCGTGACAGGCTTGGACATGGGCGCAGCGCTCGAGGCGAGGGTCAGCGCGACTGGGGCAGACAAGGCGATGGTGGCGAGCGCCCACATAGTGGTCTTGTTCATCTTGGTCCTCTGTTCTCTCGAGACTGAAACGGGTGACTCGAGTGGCGGCAGTGTGAACCCGCCAGGTTTGAGAACGGTATAGACGGGCAGGCTGGGAGCCTGGCTCGGGAGGTGATGGCATCTTCTCGAGACGGCTCGAGGCGGCTGCATTCTCTGACAGATCGCCCTTTACCAATCCCAAACCCCGTATTCTTACCCTGCGCCCATGCGACTCCTACTGGTCGAGGATGACCCTCGCCTTGCCAAGCTCATCGTCGAAGGTCTGAGCGAGGACGGGCTAGTCGTGCAACACGCCGCGAACGCCACAGAGGGGATGAGCATGGCTGAGGTTCACAGCTTCGACGCGTTGATTCTGGACGTGATGCTGCCTGAGGGGCACGACGCCGGATTCACGCTGGCGCGAGCACTGCGTGAGCGACACGTCACCACGCCGATTCTGTTCTTGACGGCTCGAGGTGACATGGACAGCAGGGTCGCGGGTCTGGACACGGGCGGCGACGATTACCTCGCCAAACCGTTCGACTTTCGGGAGCTGCACGCCCGGATTCGCGCCCTGGTGCGCCGCTCCAAGGGCGGATCGTCCAACCTGGTCAGGTTGCCGTTGGGTTACACCTTGGATTTGGGTGCGCGAGAGATCACGCTGGGCGGGCGACCGATGACGCTCACCCCGAGGGAGTACGCGCTCGTGGAGTGCTTCGGGATCAACGCGGGACGGGCCTATTCGCGCGGGGCGTTGATCGAACGCGTCTGGCCGGAGGACACGGCGGTGGACCTGAAAGCCGTGGATGTCTACGTGTCCACCGTGCGCCGCAAGCTTGGGGATGGCGTGATCGAAACGGTGCGTGGCATCGGTTACCGCCTCGGGCGTCTTGACGCAGGAACTCTCGCTAAGGAACCACCGTTTTGAGTCTCGTTCGTCTCAACCTTCGATGGCGACTGACTCTTTTCTACGGTTCACTGCTGGCAGCCGTTCTGATCGTCGTCGGTGTCGTGGTGTACTTGGCGTTACGCTCGAGTGTTCACGCGACCCTAGACGGGAGCTTGCGGGAAGCGGCCAGTCTGGCCGCCAGCCAACTGACCGGCGATGAAGCCAAACCTCAGTTCTCCGACCCTGAAACCGACGCCTTTCAATCGCGCGTCTCGAGCGCGACTGTGCTGATCGTGTACGACCGAAACGGAAAAGTCACCGATCGGATCGGCGTGCCGCGTGCCAGGGTCGCCTTACAAGCGGGCTACCAGACCGTGGCTGACACCCGCGTCTACACCGAGCGCCTAACGGACGGGAGCTGGGTCCAGGCGATGCGCGGTCAGGCGGAAACGCTCGAGGTGCTGGGCCGGGTGCAGGGGGTTCTGCTGGTCGCGCTGCCGTTGCTGGTGCTGCTTGGGCTGGGCGGCGGGTATTTGATCGCCGACCGCGCCTTGGAGCCGGTGGATCGCGTTTCACGACTCGCGGCCAGCATCGCCAGTTCGGGTCATTACCGCTCGCGGGTTCCCGAAAGCCTAGGGCAAGACGAGATGGCACGCCTGACGCGCACCGTGAACGCCATGCTGGCCAAGCTCGAGGCCACGATTCAGCGCGAGCGAGCCTTTGCCCTGGCGGCCGCCCACGAGTTACGAACGCCGCTGACGGTGCTGCGCGGACGGGCCAGCCTGACCCTGAAACGACCGCGCAGCGCGGAAGAGTATCAACGCGCCACCCAGGAATTGCTCGAGACGAGCGGCGAGATGAGCGCTCTGGTAGACCGCCTGCTCGCCCTGGCGCAGACCCATCAGCCGCCGCAACGCGCCCTTCTGGACCTCGGGAGTCTCGCGGTCAGCGTGGCGGAATCACTGGAAGTCGAAGCCCAGGTACGCGGCGTGCGGCTGCACCTCGAGCCGGGCATCGCGGCCATGCGTGGCGACCCGCACGCGTTGCGGCTGGCGGTGAGCAACCTGCTGACGAACGCGATCAAGTACGGTCGCAGGGGGGGCAACGTCTGGATCAGCACGAACTCGCACGGCGGCAGCGTCTCGCTCAAAGTGTCCGACGATGGCGCGGGGATTCCCACGGCCGACCTCGAGCGGTTGCGGCAACCGTTTCAACGCGGCTTGGGAATGCAGGGCATCGCGGGAACCGGCCTGGGTCTGGCGCTCGTCGCGGCGGTCGCTGAGCAGCACGGCGGGACACTCGAGCTGCGCCCAGCGGGGCAGGGTGGTTTGCAGGCCAGCCTACGCTTTTCTATTGAGCCGTCTGTCTGAATCAATCTGAATCAAGCCGTCTCGCATCCTGCCACAGAGAAACACTTAGAATTCGGCCGTGCCAATAGTTGTACCGACCTATCACCCGGTCAGGACGCGCTTCGGACACTTGCGCGGGCGCGAGGCGCTGGAGCTAACCTCGTTGCTGCTGACGGCGGGCACGCTCCGGCTCGAGGGGATTCTCAACGCCGAGTACGGCGCGGACGGGGACGGCCTGCACCGCTTCAAACTGGAGTTCACTGAGCTTCGCAGTTACCGCGTGACCGCGCTGGACGATTTTCGCGGCGACCTGGCCAGCTCCTTAGACGAGGTGCGCACCTCCGCCTGGCTCGAGGGGCTGGATGAGCCGACGCTCTACCGCCACTATCAGGTCATCACGCAAGACTTCGCGCTCGAGGTGCTGGCGCGTTCGGCCACGATGCGGGTAGGCTGACGAGATGGGTACTGAAACGCTCCTGGATGTCACGCGCCGAATCAGCAACGCCTCGCCGAACTGGCCGGGTGACACGCCGGTGAACTACCGCATGACCTCACGGATCGCCGACGGGAACAGCGTCAACGTCGGCGCGGTAACCTTTAGCACGCACAGCGGCACGCACGTGGATGCGCCCTGGCATTACCTGGACACGGGGCAAAAACTGCACGAGCTGCCGTTGCAAGTCTGGATCGGTGAGTGCCTCGTGGTGGACGTGCGCGGCGCTGAGATTCTGCACCCTGATTTACTGGCAGGAATTGACCTTTCCGGCATCAGCAAAATCGTGTTTCGCACCGGGCAGCCGAACACCTGGCTCGAGTTTCCGCAGGTCTGGGCGGCCGTTCACCCCGACCTGCCAGGGTTTCTAGCGGCGCATGGGATTGATCTGATCGGCACGGACGCGCCGAGCGCCGACACGCTGACAAGCCAAGACCTGCCCGGACACGCGGCGCTGGCAGGGGCGGGTGTCTGCATCTTAGAAAGTTTGGCGCTGGAACACGTCACACCGGGTCGCTACCGGTTGGTCTGCCTGCCACTCAACCTGGAAGCCGCCGACGGCGCTCCGGCGCGGGTGATCCTCGAGGCGAGCCGGGGGTAAGAGCTGGGCACAGAAGTCTCTGGCTCGAGCATCAACGTTCGTTCGAGTTCCCAAATGCACCTCCAACCGTGTGAACCTCGAGCCTCACCCAGACGCGAACCTGTCGTAGTTTCAGCTTTGAGTCTGATCTCTTCAAGTTCCAGCCAGCCGCCCGCCGAGCGCTTGCCCCAGCAGCACGCCCGCAAAACCCAAGACCAGGCTCAGCAACAGGTACGCCATCGCCTCCAGGGTTCGCCCCTGCGCGATCAATTGCTGGGTCTCGAGTTCAAACGTGCTGAAGGTCGTGAACGCGCCGCAGAACCCCACGCCAATCGCCAGTCGCGTCGTTTCCGAGACGCGACCCTGCAATGAGAGCGTCACGACGAACGCCAGCACCAGACTGCCGAGGACATTCACCAGCAGCGTTCCCCACGGCCAACTCATCCCGAACCAGGCTCGAGCCGCCAGCCCCAGCCCGTAACGCGCCAAACTGCCGAACGCACCGAACAGCGCGATATAGACCAGTTGCATCCCGCCATCCTACTGAGTTCGGCGTGGTCAGCTTCTAGTTTCAGGTCAATTCAATATGGCTGTGTGGGTAGTATGCCACGAATCTCTGGCAGCCGAATCAGACTGATATCAGCGACGAATTGCTTATCGCTCCAACCGGGTGAAGGCGATCCAGTCCGTGTTCTGCGGCGCGTGGCCTAATTGGCGCAGCATCAGAGCGACCTGACCCCGGTGATAGGAACCGTGATTGACGACCTGACGGACAATGTCCTCGAGACTGCTCTTGTGCGGTGCGCCATCGAAGGCGTGGTACGTGATCGTCTCAGCCGCGTCATGGATTCGCAATAACTCGTCCCAACCGTTCAGCACGGGTTCCCAAGCCTGACGCAGTTCGGCTAGGTTCTTCGGTCCATCTTCGAGCGCGGGACGGGTGAACGCCTCGCCACGAACCCGGTGCGCCCAGGCATTGTCCGCGATCAGCCAGTGATTCAGCGTGTCACGAACGCTTTTGAAACTGCCGCCCAAGTCGCGCGAGAATTCCTCCGGGGTCAAGGCTTCGGCGGCTTGCAGGGTGCGCTCGACTGCCCAACGGTGGTAGGTCAGATCATTTCCCAGGGTCATGCTGAAAGTATGACGCAAATCGCAACCCTCGAGTGAACGCTTGTACACTGCCAGCCATGACCTTCCGAATCGGCTACGGCGAGGACGCGCATCGGCTCGAGGTGGGGCGAAAACTTGTGCTGGCGGGGCTAGAAATTCCAGACGCGCCGCACGGCGCGGTCGCGCACTCTGATGGTGACGCGGTGCTGCACGCGGTCAGTGACGCGCTGCTATCGTCTTTGGCGCTGGGCGACATTGGGAAGCTCTACCCGGACACCGATCCGAAATGGCGCAATCTGGACTCTGCCGTGATTCTCCGCGATTGCCTGGGGCGCGTCGCCGCAGCGGGCTGGCAGATCGTCAACTTGGTCGTCGTGGTGACGCTGGACCAGCCGAAACTCGGGGCGCTTCGAGACGCGCTGGCAGCAAACTTGGCAACCCTGCTCGAGGTTGATCCAGTGAATGTTGGGCTGGGCTTCAAGACCTCCGAGGGGCTAGCGGCGGCTCATGTCCAAACTCGAGCCACGGTTCTGCTGTCCAGGATGTGATTTTTTCGGCATTCGTTCGGCACAGATTTGAAAAATTAGCTACACTGAACCGCAGCGATGAAAAACCCTCGAGCTGAATCCCCGGCACGCCGCCCCGCGCCGATCCGCCCGCCCGAAGAGCGCGGCGGAAAAAGCCCGGTCATGGGTCGCGGCGACATCCAGAAAAAGCTGGCGAAATTCAAGAACCCCAAATCCAGAAAACCCGCGCTTCGACCCGCCCATCTCGCCCCAGAGAAACCGCCCGCCGCGACCAAACCTGCCAGCAGCAAACGATCGGACAAAGCCTCGGAGCGTCACGAGCCACCCGTCTCGAGCCTGGCCAGAGCGAAACCAGCCTTGCCAGCTCAGCAGAGTTCGGCTCAAGCCATCCAGCGCGCGTCAGGATCGAATAGCTCGAAACCGTCAAACTCAGCCAGCCCCAAACGACCGAGCGCCAAATCAGTCCCCTCGAGACGCGGCGCACCCAGCACCGCGCCCGCCCTGCCACCGTTGAAGCTGCTGCAAGGCTGGCTGGACGACACCAAGCTGGCCTTGGAATCGCCGCACGCCAACACGCTGGAACAACTCGGTGCCAGGGGAAGCCTGGGGAGCGCCCTGGGCTACGTCGCCGTCAGCGCGACCTTGACGGCGCTGCTGGTCTTTCGCATCGGCTGGAAGGGAATGCTGGCCACGCTGCTGCTGAGTCTGCTCGCCTACGCCAGTTTCGTCTTCGTAACTTACGTGGCGGCGCTCCGACAGGACGGCGATGGCAAACTCGAGTCGTTCGGGTACGCGGTCGCCCTCTTTTGGGCCCCGCTCGCACCGTTCACCGCGCTGCTGCCGTTCATCTTTGGGGCCGCCTGGATTCCAGCCGCCGCCCTGGTCCAAATTTTCACGACCGTCTTCTACGCCCTGCGCGTCCTCAACGGCACCGTCTGGTTGAGCTTCAGCGGGCAGTGGAACGCCCTGACGGCCGGAATCGCCGCCTCGAGTTTGCTGGTCTTGGTGAGCGCCTTCACGGTCTTCTCCGGGCTGTTGCACGGCTGACCCAATCGAGAAACATCTTCTTGGGAAGTCTCGAGCAGAGGCGTTGGTGTCCGTGATGTCCGTGCAAGCGGGCTGTTCACCAAAGCGTGAAGCTCAAAGCAGGGAGGTGGACTGTCAATCGCGTTTCGCATCGCAAGCCCTAAGACAGACCCATTCCACCGCTCGGGCTAAACTAGCGCTGTGTCAATCCTCGGCTCGAGACTCGAGCTGTGTTCTGTGGAGGCGGTATGGCGAACGAGAGTGCTGGGCGTTTCGATGTGTTCGTGATCGGCTCTGGACCCGGTGGGTATCACGCGGCGATTCGGGCCGCGCAGTTAGGCTTGAAGGTGGCGATCGCGGAGAAAGAATTCTGGGGTGGGGTGTGCCTGAACGTGGGTTGCATCCCCACAAAAGCACTCTTGCACGTCGGGCAAGAGGTCTACAACGCGCAGCACGGCTCCAGCATGGGCATCAATATCCTGGACATGAACCTAGATTTGAAGGCCGTCAACAAGTACCGGGACGGCATCGTGAAAAAGCTCTCCGGCGGCGTGAACGGGTTGTTGAAAGGCAACAACGTGACGATGCACTTCGGTGAGGCTCGAGTCACCGGGCGGCACACGGCGGTTGTCAAGACCAAAGACGGCGAACAAACCGTGGAGTTCGAGAACCTGATCGTGGCCACGGGCGGCGCGGCGAATCATCTGAAGACCTTCCCGGTGGACGGGACCGACATCGTGGATAGCACGAGCGGGTTGATTATCCCGGAGAAAATGCCGGAGCGGGTGCTGTGCATCGGCGGCGGTGTGATCGGCATGGAGTTCGCCACGATTTACAATCGCCTCGGGAGCAAGGTCACGGTGGTCGAACCGATGCCGAACATTATCGGCGCGGCCGACTTGGAGATCATCAAAGAGGCCGAAAAATCCTACCGCAAGCAGGGCATCGGCATCTTCAAGCGCACCGGGGCGCAGGGTTTTGAAAAGAAACCCGACGGCTTGCACGTGACCCTAGAGGATTTAGAGACGAAGCAGACGAGGGTCGAGGTGTTTGACCGCATCGTTAGCGCCGTCGGGCGTCACCCGACTGGCAAGGGCTTAGGACTCGAGGAGCTGGGCGTGGAGTTCTTAGAGCGCGGCGCGATTGACATCAACCCAGAAACCCTGGAAACCAGCGTGCCCGGCGTCTACGCCATCGGTGACGTGGTGCAAGGCGTCTGGTTGGCGCACAAGGCGATGAAGGACGGCCTCGTGGCCGCCGAGCGCTGCGCGGGCAAGCCCAGCCTGCAAGACGCGGTGGCGGTTCCGGGCGTCGTCTACACCAGCCCGGAGGTCGCCTGGGTCGGTCCGACCCAGGCGGAGTTGGAAGAGAAGGGCTTCAAGTTAAAAGTCGGGAAGTTCCCGCTCGCGGCCCTCGGGCGCGCCCTGACGCTCGGCTCGAGCGAGGGCCTCATCAAGCTGATCGCGGACGCCGAAACCGATTTGGTGCTGGCGGTTCACGTGGTCGGACCGAACGCCAGCGACATCATCGGTGAGGCTTGCCTGGCGTTAGAGATGGCGGCCACGATAGACGATATTGCCCTGACGATTCACCCGCACCCGACGCTGTCCGAGTTGATGCTCGAGGCGGCGGAATCAGCCAACAAGCACAGTATTCACATCCTGAATCGCTGATCGCAACGTGGAAGAGGTCGGGCGAACGCACCCGACCTCTTTGCTATTTTTCAGAGCGCTCAAAACAACAGAGCGGCCGATTCAGGCTCGAAATTGACCGACCCATGAAATCCAGCTCATCAAACCTGACCAGTTTTAGAACAGAACTTCGGGCAGGTGTGCTGGCCGAATTCCAGAGGTCATTTTCGTCTGCAATTCGCAAAGTCTGCTAGCCTATTCTTCAGTTACTTACCAGCCTCTCCTGTGTCACTCAAACCCAGGCTGGAGCTGTACCCTTTCAGGTCCAAATCAATCTCTTTACATCTTGCCAGGCAGGTTTCTCTGGATCGTTCTGCTGTCCAGCGTTTTTGAACCGTCTCAATCCGGATCGTTTCAGCCAGGCCACATCTGTCTCGGATGTGTTGCGGTCTCGTCGCTCGAGCCGCGTACCGGCAGGCTCGAGGGTTCAGGCGCTCCAGCCTCAGCGGGCTTGACACTCAAACTGATGGACTTCGCTCGATTCGATTTCAGGTTTTGACCGGTGCCGCAGGTCTGATGATCCTCGAGAGGCCTGAACTCATTGATCGTTGTCAAAAGGAGGTGCCTGCAAACCGGTAATCGTCCGTCAATCCATTCAAATCTCCTCTCAGAGCCTGCAAAGGACACGTATGATTGAAGAAACCCGTGGTTCAGAAAAATTGTTAGAACACCTCGCCGGTCATAAGCATGGGATCACACCCGAAGCCCTGAAAGCCTTCGTGACAATGGTGCAAAAGCACGATGCGCGCCTGGTTCACATCTTAGATCACGGCCAACCCGTGCCTGACATTCTGACCGGCGCGATTCACAGCAAACCGGAAGCGACGGCCGCGTTACTCAATGATCTGATTCTGTTTCGGGAATTCCGGCTGGACTTGAACATCCTGATTAACGGCATTCCGTTCCCAGATCTGATCCGGATTGAGTTCAAGACGCCTGGCTTCGGACGCTACTGAGTTCGGCACCGTCAGTTTCATGTTGCGAGGCAACCAAATGCGTCTGTGACACAAACGTGCGGAGGCCGAATCGTGAGGTTATCAGTAAGGCACAGTTTTTCGCCTCGAGATATTGCCCACTCGAGATGTTGACTGCGAGGATGCCGGACTCAGCTCGGAAATTCACCAACGTCAGCGCTAAACAAAACTGACTCAGAACAGAGGAGTTTCATGGGACCCACCGGAGACACCCACCGCATTCTGCAAATCCATCCCTCGCGCCGCTGCAACCTGCGTTGCCTGCATTGTTACTCGGCTTCCGGGCCTGAGGTCTCCGAAACCCTGGAGCTGAGCCTGCTGCGCTCAGCCATCAGTGACGCCGGTCGAGAGGGATTCAATGTGGTCGGAGTTTCCGGTGGCGAGCCGCTGCTCTACCCTGGTCTGGCAGCACTTTTGGAACACGCCCACGAGAACGCCATGACGACCACCGTGACAACCAATGGAATGCTGTTAGATGCCGCGCATTTGAAGCTCTTGGTCGGTCGCACTGATCTATTGGCGATCAGCTTGGACGGGTTGCCAGCCTCGCACAATCGGATGCGGGCCAACCCTCGAGCCTTCGAGACGATGAGGTCACAGCTTCAGCGCCTCCGAGACACGGGGTTGACCTTCGGGTTCATCTTCACGCTGACGCAATACAACGTCCACGAACTCGAGTGGGTGGTACATTTCGCCTTGGACGCCGGAGCGCGGCTGCTGCAAATCCATCCACTCGCAGAGGTCGGTCGGGCCCGCATCAAGCTCTCGGGTTCTGGTCCGGACTGGCTAGAATCGAGTTACGCGTACCTCGAGGCGGCCCGGCTTCAGGGCACGGCTGGGGATCGCATGTACGTGCAGCTCGATTTGGCGCACCGCGAAGCGTTGCTGCGCCAGCCGGAACGAATCTTCGCGGGTCAGCCCAGCTTGGAAGCGGCCAACCTGCCGCTGGCGCACCTGATCTCGCCGCTGGTGATCGAAACCGACGGCACGCTCGTCCCGCTCGAGTACGGCTTTCCACGATCTTACGCCCTGGGGAACCTGCACGAATCCTCGTTTGGCGCTCTGGCGGCGCACTGGAAAACCACCGGGGTCGCCCAGTTCTTCGAGCTGTGCCGAGGCGTGTACGACAAGTTGGAGAAGGACACCGATGCTTCGTTCGTCAACTGGTACGGCGCGGTCAATCAAGCTGGTCAGGGCGCACCCTAAGTCAGACCGCCCTCGAGTCCGGTCCCCAGACCCGCTCGTCTTTCACCAATCCAAGCTTTGAGCGCATCTCAGCGGCGCTGCCGGGGCGCTCGGCTATCCGCAGCGCCAGTGCCGACTCGAGCACGCGTAGCACGTGCGGGGGCAGTTCAGGGTGACAGAGCGGCTCGAGGCTCGCACCGTTAGCGCGTTCCAGCACGGGTCGCGGCGGCGTACCGGTCAAGGCTTCGATGGCGGTCGCGGCCAGCGCGAACAGATCGGTTTGCGGCACGAGTTGGGCGCTCGCGCTGAACTGCTCCAAGGGCGCGTAGGCGGGCGTCAACAGCCGCGTCGTGGCGCTCTGGTACTGCCGCATGACCGCACCGAAATCCACCAGGTAGGCTCGCCCAGCGGTCAGCACGATGTTGGCGGGCTTGATGTCGCGGTGCAACACCCCAGCCGCGTGAACCGTCTCGAGGGCGGATAGAAGTTGGGCTAGGAAGCGCAGGGTTTCCGCGCCCGTCAAGCGCCGCCCCTGCAACAGCCGCGTTTTGAGCGTTTCGCCCTCCAGGTATTCCAGCACCAAATAGGCTGTACCGTTTTCAAAAAAGGTCTCCCGGCATTCCACGACGCTCGGGTGACGAAGGCGGCGCAGCGTCTCGGCTTCGCGCCGAAAATGCGCCAGACTCAGCGCGAACTCGGCGGCTTTGCCCGGTTTCACCTCGAGCGAACCGTCTGGGTGGCGCTGAACCAATTCTCCCGGCAGGTGCTCTTTGATTGCCACCATGTCCAGCGTCGCCTTTTGAATCGCCTTGTAGGTCACGCCGAACTCGCCCGCGCCGATCACGCCGCGCAACTCGAAACGACCTCCGGCCAGGCGTCTCCCCCGCTCGAGGCGGGATGGGGCGGCGATCATTTCGAGCCTCGCGCTGCAAACGGGGCAGCGCGAGGCGATGGTTTCGGTCTGGCGGTACACACAGCCCGAGACGAAACAGAGTTGGACAACACAAGCTCAGACTACGGGTTCACGAGGCGAAAGGTTTCGTCCTACCGCGATCCGTCCAAATCCAGGTTCAACTCCAAGACGTTGACTCGAGCCTGTCCCAGCACACCCAGCGTGGGCTGCTCAGTGTGACGCGCAATCGCCGCCCGCACGGCAGCCTCACCGACGCCTCGAGCGCGAGCGACGCGCGGCACTTGCAGGTCTGCCGCCGCCGGGCTGATGTGCGGGTCCAAACCCGATCCGCTCGCGGCGATCAGGTCCACCGGAATCTGCGTTTCTGGCACGCCCTCACGGGCGGCGATCTCTTGGGCGGTCGCGGTGGCGCGTTCCACCAGCGCCGGGTTGCTGGGAGCCGCGTTCGAGCCGCTGGCGCTCGTCGGGTCGTAACCGTTTCCGGCAGCCGAGGGTCGTCCAATAAAGTATTTCTCGCCGCTGAACGACTGCCCGATCAGACTCGAGCCGACGATGGTTCCGTTCCGAGTGATGAGCGAGCCGGTCGCTTGAACTGGAAACAGCGCTTGTCCAATCAGCGTGGTCACGAGCGGGTAGACCAGCCCGAACAGCCCGATCATTACAACGGTGAAGATCAGCCAGGTGAGCGGACCGCCACCGCTCGAGTCGAGGTCCGGTGCTAAGGTTTTGACGTGTGGGGCATCGGTTTGCACGGTGGTTCTCCAGTCTTTCTTTGAAATCGAGAAATTCACAAACGCTCAACAACGATCGGTTGATTCGTCGGTCAGGCAAATCTCGTCGCGGCGATCCGGGTCTATCGCGCTCATGCCCGGCACGTGATCGCCCGGCCAAGCTGAGCAATCACGTGCCGAACAACCTAGACCAACTATCACCCCTCGAGATCGTTCATCTCGAGACCAACCGATTTCACGCGAGGCGCAGCACGCCGATCATCAGGTCAATCGCCTTGATCCCGATGAACGGCACGATCACGCCGCCCAATCCGTAGACCAATAGGTTGCGGGTCAGAATCGCATCGGCGCTCATCGGTCGGTAGGCCACGCCGCGCAGCGCGACCGGAATCAGCAGCGGAATCACGAGCGCGTTGAAGATCACAGCCGAGAGAATCGCGCTGTTCGGGCTGGTGAGCTGCATGACATCCAAGACTTTCAGCGCTGGGATCGTCCCGGCGAACATCGCGGGGATGATGGCAAAATACTTGGCGACATCGTTGGCGATGGAGAACGTGGTCAGCGCGCCTCTGGTGATGAGGAGTTGCTTGCCGATCTCCACGACCTCCAAGAGCTTCGTCGGGTCGGAATCCAGGTCCACCATGTTCCCGGCTTCCTTGGCGGCCTGCGTGCCAGAGTTCATCGCCAGGCCCACGTCCGCCTGCGCCAGTGCTGGGGCGTCGTTCGTGCCGTCGCCCATCATGGCGACCAGCTTGCCCTTTGCCTGTTCCTCCTTGATGAGCCGCATCTTGTCTTCCGGCGTGGCCTCCGCCAGAAAGTCGTCCACACCGGCCTCGGCGGCGATCGCTTTGGCGGTCAGCGGGTTATCGCCGGTGATCATGACGGTTCGTAAGCCCATTTTGCGAAGCTGAGCGAAACGTTCCTTGATATTTTTCTTGACGATATCGCTGAGCGCCACGATGCCGAGCGCCTGGCCATCCTCGGTCACGATCAGCGGTGTGCCGCCACCTCGAGCGACGCGTTCGACCTCAGATTCCAACTCGGGCGGGATGGGGTGGAAGCTGTCGGTCACGAGGCGCTTCATACGGTCGGGTGCGCCCTTCCGAATCTGCTGCCCACCGGTCAGGTTGACGCCGCTCATGCGGGTCTGGGCGGTGAACTCGATAAATTCTGCCGTGTCGCGCACGTTACTTTCTACCCGTGAGCCACGGATGGTTGCCAGTTCCACGATGCTTTTCCCTTCCGGCGTGTTATCCGCGAGGCTCGAGAGATGCGCGGCGTGGGCCAGTCGTTCCTCGGTCACGCCGGGCACAGGGATGAAGGCGGTTGCTTGGCGGTTGCCTAACGTGATCGTGCCGGTTTTGTCCAAGAGCAGCGTGTCAATGTCGCCCGCGACCTCCACGGCGCGTCCCGATTTGGCGATCACATTGGCTCGGAGCGCCCGATCCATGCCCGCGATCCCGATGGCGGGCAGTAAACCGCCAATCGTCGTCGGGATCAGACAGACCAAGAGCGCCACGAGCGTCGTCACCTCGAGCCGCGTACCAATGAAGGCCGCCATTGGGAGCAGCGCAATCACGACGAGGACGAAAATCAGCGTGAAGCCCGCTAAAAGAATGCTGAGCGCGATCTCGTTCGGGGTCTTCTGGCGACTCGCGCCCTCGACTAGGGCGATCATGCGATCCAGGAAGCTCTCACCGGGCAGGCTGGTGACGCGCACGGTGATCTCGTCGGAAATGACTTTTGTGCCGCCGGTGACGCTGCTGAAATCGCCGCCCGCCTCACGCAGCACGGGCGCGGACTCGCCGGTGATGGCGGACTCGTCCACCATCGCTAGACCCTGCACGATCTCACCGTCGGCGGGCACGAGCTGCCCGGCCGCGACCCGCACGAGGTCGTTGTGCTTCAACCCGGTGCTCGAGACGATTTCCTCTTTGCTACCGTCCAGCACGCGCCTCGCCGGGGTGTCCGCCCTGGCGGCCCGGAGCGAGGCGGCCTGCGCCTTGCCGCGCGCCTCGGCGACCGATTCGGCGAAGGTGGCGAACAGGACCGTCAGGAGCAGCAGCACGGTGATCGCCAGTTCGTACCCGAAGCTCTGCCCGGAGAAGGCTTTGGCCAGCGTCAGGTACAGCGTAATGAATGTCCCGACCTCGACGATGAACATGACTGGGTTCTTGGCGATGTAAACGGGATTGAGTTTCCGCAGGCTGTCGAACAACAAGTTTCCGAGCTGACCCTGTGGGATGATCGCCTCGGCGCGGCGGCTCGAGGGGCTGGATGGAGTGGCGGATTGCATGATTATTTCCCCTCTGGAGATTGAGCGGGTTGAACGTGAGCAAGACCAGGAGCGGGCTGTATCGGCTCGAGACTGCCCAGTGGGACTGCTTGCGGCAAGGGTTGACCGGCTGTTGATGTCAAAATCTTGGCTTCAAAAGCGGGATGAACGCCTCGCTTCGGAAGGTCTCGAGGAACCAATTCGGAGCCAAGTTTTGACTGGTTGACAGTCAGTTGTTCGGCGATCGGGCCCATCACGGCGAGCGGGAAGTAACTGAGCGCCCCGACGATCAGGATCACGCTGAGGGTGGTCGCGGCGAACACCGGGGTGTCCACGCGGAGCGTACCCGCCGATTCGGGAGCCGCCTTTTTCGCGCCGACGTACCCGGCAATCGCCAGCGGCGCGATGATCGGCACGAAACGGGCCAGGATCAGCACGACCGCGCACGAAACGTTCCACCAGGTGCTGTTATCGCCCAGACCCTCGAAGCCGGAACCGTTGTTGGCGGTCGCGCTCGAGTACTCGTAAAAGACCTCCGCCAGACCGTGAAAGCCGGGGTTGGGATTGGCGGCCACGCCAGGAATGGAGACCGCCAGGGCGCTCGGAATCAAAATCAGCAGCGGCGAGATCAGCAGCGCTAGGGAGGCCAGCTTCATCTCCCTGGCTTCGATTTTCCGTCCGAACAGTTCCGGGGTGCGCCCGACCATCAGTCCGGCGATGAAGACCGCCACGATCAGGTAAATGAAGTAGTTCAGGAAACCCACGCCGTCACCGCCGAAGGTCACGTTCAACCACATGCCGATCAGTGGAACCAATCCCGCCAGCGGGTTCAACGAGTCGTGCATCGCGTTGACGCTGCCGTTGCTGGTCTGAGTCGTCCAGCTCGCCCAGAGCGCGGATGGGATTACCCCGAAGCGCTGCTCTATCCCCTCCAGGTTGGCGCTCGAGGCGGCAAGCCCGGTGAAGGCGGGATTCGCTTGCAGCGCGCTCGGAATGATGGCGAAGGTCAGCGCGGCGCTCAACACGACCATGACGCTCATGACGCTGACCCCGAAACCCTTGCGACCCGTGAAAAAACCGACCATGAAAATGCTACTGACCGGAATCAACAGGATGGACAGTGCCTCGAGCAGGTTGCTGAGCGGTGTCGGGTTCTCCAGCGGCACGGCGCTGTTCGGGCCATACCAGCCGCCGCCGTTGGTTCCGAGCTGCTTGATGGCGACCATCGCGGCCACGGGTCCGACCGGAATCGTCTGCGAGGTGATCGCCTTTCCAGAGACTGTTTGCGGCTCCAAGACCGTGGCAGTTTTCGCGCCGTTAAAGGTGCTGGGGACACCTTGCCAGATCAAGAGCAGCGCCAGCACGAACGACAGCGGCAGCAACACCCGCGTGATGGCTCGAGTCACGTCCACGAAGTAATTCCCCATGTTCGTGGCCCCCACCGCCTCGTGAGCAGTCGTGCTACTGGAGCGAATCCCACCAGTGATGCCGCGTAGCACGGACACCATCGCCGCCAGTCCGACGGCTGGGGTGACAAACATCATCGTGACCACGGCGGCCAGTTGCGACAGGTAACTCAGTTGCGATTGACCCGAGTAATGCTGCTGATTGGTGTTGGTGATAAAGCTGGCGGCCGTATGCAGCGCCAGTTCCCAACCCATACCTGGGATCTTGTCTGGGTTCAGCGGCAGGCTGCCCTGATAGACGAAGATCAGGTAGGCGATCAGGGCGACTGGCAGGTTGCTCCACAAGAGCGCCATCGCGTAGCCCCGCCAGGTCATGCCACGCTTCGGGTTAACGCGCATCAACGCGTACAACCCGCGCTCGAGGGGGTTGAAGATCACATCCAAAAACGTGGGTTCGCCCTTGAAGACCCGTGCCATATACCAGCCGAGCGGCAGCGCCAGTGCGAACAAAAGAACGTACGAAACGACGATTTCCACAGCTTCACCCTGGCCTATTCGAGAACTCGAGACGCATTCAGACCGCCTCGCCCACGCCGATGAAGGCCCCGCAAAGCAAGAACAGCCCAATCAGAACCAACAAACCCCAGATCATTGGAACGCCTCCGGGTTGACGAGGGCGTACAGCAGATAGCCGACTAGCAGCACGGCCACTACGAGCAGAATCCATAACAACATGAAAAACCTCCACCGGTGAATCTAGGACTCGAGGGGGCGAGCCACCATCCGCCACCCGGTGACGCGGGGTCGGTCAGGTGACTGACCCGCTGCCCGCTTTGAAACTGCATAATGGGCGCAGTGAACGCTCGAGCCGCCGTGATCGCTCTGTGCCTGCTGATGTTCGCGGGCATCGTCGCGCTGGACATTCTGACGCCGCAACGCCTGGTGGCGGCGATCCTGCTCAACATCCCGCTGGCGCTGTCCGGGCTGGTTTTCAAACGCCGCTTCACGCTGGGGCTGGTGGTCGTTGCCATCGTCGCGGATGCGGTCGCGGGCGCGATCAACGCCAATCAGGAGCGCGGGTTCGACTCGATCAGCCTGTTCAACCGCACGCTGCTGGCGACCTCGTTCGCCCTGGTCGGCTGGATGACGGTCACACTGTCGCAAACCTCGAGTCGCTTGAACGCCACGCGGCTGCGGGAGCAACGCGCCCGGCGCGAGCGCGACCGCGAACGGATCACGGCCGTCGGGCAGGAACGCACGCTCGAGGCGGCGATTTCCAGGGCGGCTCGGGTGCTGGCGTCTGCGTTTGAAGCGCGGGGCGTGGTGCTGGCTTCGGGCGGGGTGCGAGTCTTCGGTGCGCCTAGAGCCAGCTTTCCGGGTTCACTCGCCGCCTGGGGCGCGGGGACGCCGTTGCCGCCGCGATTGGTGGGGGCCGCGCCGCCGCAACCAGTTCTGTCCGAGCAACCCGGCGAGTACGGCCTGACTGCAAACCGGGCCCTGGTCGCGGGTCTCGAGTGGGGCGGGCGACCCCCAGTGTTGTTGGCGCTCTTGGAACCGAGCGTAGACGCGGCTGACACGCTAGAGGAACTGCTGCCCGCGCTTCGGGACGCGCTGGAACGCGCCGAGCTGGGCGAGCGTTTGGAGGTCAACCGCACCGAACTCGAGCGTCGCGCCGGAGTGATCCGCGATCTTGTCTACGCTTTCAGTCACGACCTGCGCACGCCGCTGGTGGCGAACGGCGTCAACATGCGCTTAGCGCTCGAGGGAGCCTTTGGTGAGCTACCCGAAGCCTACCGCCGCACGCTTTTGAACGGCATGGAAGCCAACGAGGACCTGCTGGCGCTGGCGGACTCACTGCTGCTGCTAGCACGCTTGGAGAGCGGCGAGGCGCAACCTCGCCCGCCCGAATCCGTCAGCCTGGAAGCCGCCACCCGCTCGAGCGCCGCCCGCCTGCCTGTCTCAGCCCAGCTTCACTGGGAGGTCCAGGGCGAGACAGCCGTAGACGGCAATCCCGCCGACCTGCGCCGCGTGATTCAGAACCTTTTGGAGAACGCCGTCAAGTTCAGCCCGCCGCAATCACCGATCGAGATCAACCTTGATCGGCGCGACAACCTCGTCAGGCTCGAGGTATCAGATCGTGGCGCGGGCGTGCCGCTAGACTTGGAACCGCGCTTGTTTCAGCGCTTCTCGTCCGGGCGAGCGGGCGGCGGCACAGGGCTGGGCTTGTACTTGGCGCGGCGAATCATCGAAGCCCACGGCGGGCGTATCGGATATCATCCGAGGGTCGGTGGCGGTAGCGTCTTCTGGCTCGAGCTGCCCGCCGCCAGCTCGCAGATCGGCGGGCGCAACCTCGAGTCGAGCGCGGGCGCAGTTGATGATCGTGGCGCTTTGGTTTCAGAGGTCCCAGTTTCAGAGATCCCAGTATCCAAGGTCGAGGCGTGAGCCACAGCGTTTTCCTGGTCGAAGACCACGCCTTCACGCGGGACGGCCTACGGGTCGCCCTCGGGCGTGACCCAGAATTGCGCGTCGTCGGTGAGGCGAGGAGCGGCGAGGAAGCCTTGGAACTGTATCCAGCGCACAACGCCGAAGTCGTCGTCATGGACATCGGCCTGCCCGGCATGGACGGTATCGAGGCGACGCGGCGTTTGAAAGCCGCCTTTCCCGCCGTCAAAGTCGTGATGCTGACCGTGCATCAGTTGGAACAGGAGGTGCTGGCCGCGATGGCGAGCGGCGCGAATGCTTACTGCCTGAAAACCACCGATCCGAACAGCTTGATGATCGCCGTTCGGGCCGTGGCCTTCGGCGGCGCGTACTTGGACCCGCAAATCGCGCATCTGGTGCTGAACCGGATCACACCCGCCAGCGACGAGACCTCGCCGCTGTCCCCCAGGGAACTCGAGGTGCTGCGACTCGTGGCCGACGGACTGGGCAACAAAGAAATTGCCGAGCGATTAGCGATCAGCCTGTCCACCGTAAAAACGCACGTGCAGGATATTTTGGAGCGGCTGAGCGTGAGCGACCGCACGCAGGCAGCCGTCAAAGCGTTTCGGCGCGGCCTGCTCTAATCCAACCCTGGCTCGCGCTCGAGACGTAAAATTGGGGCGTTCTCGTGCTTCTGCCACAGACGGTCACAACCCCTCGAGCCTGAACCTGCGATTCACCGAAGCCCGAGCTTCGCAGCGCGGTTTGGGTGATTCACCTGTCCTGTGGGCAATGCGAAATCGCTTGTCTCAGAGCGCATTCGCGTTGCCGTGACGTACTGGACGAACACAAGAAGCGCTGATAGGAAAGAGCGTGATGTAGAGGCGAATTTTGTATTCGCCCTGCCCTACGACCCAGCCGACGATCCCTAGCTCGAGCCTTGAAAAATGACGCTTGAGCGGTTTCAAATGCCGCGAAACAGCGCCACAACCATCGCCGCGACTAGCACGCCGACGAAAGCGCTGACCACCCAGTCGGTCAAGGTGATCGCACTGTGTTGCTCGTGCTGGATGCTCGCCACGAAACCGCGCGTCGCCCAAACGGCCACGAAACCCGCGAACAAGAGAACGAAAATCATGCCCGTAATCTAGGCGCGAGGGTTCACGGGCGGTATCGGTCTGATGGTTCAGGCTGATCGGTCAACTGACCTACCCCTCGCAACTCGAGGCTGACTGGATTGTTTCACCCATCATCGGCGATCACGTACACGTCTATCCCGTGCGTGCGCCGCATAATTTCCATTACGACCGACCCAGATACGATCTCCTGAAACCGTGAGCGGTGCGATTGGCCCAACAAGACCTGCGTGGCGTCCTGGTGTCGCAAGAACGTCACCAGGCTCGAGGCGACCTGGCCGCCCTCCACCACGCTCCAACTCGCGCCGAGGTCTCGAGCCAGGCTTTCCAGTTCGTTCAAACGCTCGAGTTCCGCATCATCGTAGGACCGTCCTTTGACGTGAACAACCAGCAGGTCGCCCTTCAAGCGTTGCGCGATGCGTGCGCCGCGTCGAATCAGACGGGCATCGCGGGCTTCGGCGCGCACGGCCACAACGATCCGTTCGCGCACACCGCGCCCGAAGATCTCTTCCGGGTGCGTCGGTTCTTCTTCGACCACGTCGGCGGTGCGCCGCAGGGCCAGCTCACGCAGCACGGACAGGTTTTCTGGCGTGAAAAAGCTCCCCAGGGCTTGATCTATTTTGTCCCTGGCGTAAATCTTGCCCGCGCTGAGTCGTTCACGCAGACTCTCCGGCGAGATGTCCACGATCACCACCTCGTCGGCGTCCAAGACCACCGCGTCCGGCACGCGCTCGCGGACACGCACCCCGGTCAGGCGCGCCACCTCGTCGTTCAAGCTCTCCAAATGTTGCACGTTCAGGGTGCTGAGCACGTTGATGCCGTTTGATAGCAGCGCCTCCACGTCCATAAAGCGCTTCGGATTCCTGGAGCCGGGCGCGTTGGTGTGCGCCAACTCGTCCACCATGACCCATTCGGGGCGGCGCAGCAGGATGCCATCAATGTCAAGTTCCTTCAGCGTCACACCCTTGTACGGAATGTCCAGGAGCGGAAACAGCGGCAAGCCTTCGCCCGCCGCCATCGTGTCCTTGCGACCGTGCGTTTCCAGCAGTCCGACGACCGCGTCCACACCATCGTTGCGGAGGTCTCGAATCTCGTGCAGGGCCCGCATCGTTTTGCCGACGCCCGCCGCCATCCCGAGGTAAATCTTGTGTCGCCCTCGAGGGGTGATGGCGGGACGAGGTGCGGCGTCGGGAGTCGGTTGGGTCATGCGAGGTCGCCCCTAATCTAACGCAGCTCCGTTGAAACCTCGAGGGAAACGTGGCGGGGCCAGCAGGGCTTACCGATACGGTGTTTGAACCTCGAGAAATCAGTCGCACACCTCGATCTCAGGTCTGGGGAATGGAGATTCTAGAAGTATCAGACAAAGGTTCTCCGCAGGGCGAACCCTCGCACCTTTACGTGCAATCTGCGCCCTCGGCTCGAGCCAAGATCGGGTCCATCAAACCTCGAGCCTCTTGATAGAGTAAGAGGCGTAAGCCCTAGCAGAGCGGGATCGAACTGGTCTCGAGGAGGGTTGCTTCGCGTCACAAAAAGGGCAGGCATTGACGCCTGCCCTGAACGAAAGGCGCGTTTACTTCTTAGCGATCCAAGTCATCTCCAAAGCTCGAGCGCCCGTGATCGCGTTGGCAATCTCTTTCGGGTACTCGCCGCGAACGCGCTGGTTCCAGGTGAAGTGCGCCAACGGCGAGGCAATGTAGGTCACGTCCTGGACGCTACTCTGAATCGCCTGAATCTGATAGCCGATCTGCTTGCGCTTAACAATATCGAACTCGCGCACGCCTTTGGTGTACAACGTTTGCAGCTCACGCTCCCAGCCGAACAAGCACTTGCCGCTGCGGTTGATGTCGTGCAGGCGTCCGGTGCAGGACAGCACGCTCTGCCCGAACGGAAACAGCAGGCTGCCACCGCCCAAGCCCAGAAAGCTCGAGTCCCACTTGCGGTCCAGCCCTGCCTCGTCCTGCTTCTCGTAGACGGAGTTGATGTCCAGTGGGCGCAGGTTCATCTTGACGCCGACCTTCTTGGCTTCGTCGCGGATGATCTGGGCGGTCGCGGCATCGGTTTTTTCCGAAGCGCCGTACATCAGATCAAATTCCAGCACGCGGCCCTTGGCGTTGACCAGGTATCCAGCCCCGTTCTTCTTGGCGTAGCCCAGCCCAGAGAGCAGCTTCGTGGCCGCCTCCGGGTTGAAATCGTACTTGCTGATCTTCGGAGCCACCCAGTCCTTGAAAACTTCGTACACGCTCGAGTACGCCGGGGTCGCCTGCCCGCCGTAGGCGATATCAATGATCGCAGATCGGTTTACCAGATGACTCATGGCGCGTCGGAAATCGGCGCTGCGGAACAGGCGCTCTTTCTCTGGGTCGGACTTCTTGTTCATGTTGAATTCCCAGAAGCTGGAACTTGCGGCTGGACTGACTCGAGCGCGCAGTTCGGCGTTCAGTTTCTTGCCGTCAATCGCCTTTTTGATCTGAGCCAAGTCGTCCGAGTTGCGCGGCGAGTACACGTCCACCGCGTCACTCAGGTAGGACAGCAGGGCCGCGTTGGAATCCTTCACGACGGAAACCTGCAAACCGTCCAGGTACGGGAGCGCCGCGCCGCTCTCGTCCTTGTTCCACTCACCCCAGAGCGGGTTTCGCACGAAGGTGAAGCGCTCGCCGGGTTTGAACCCGCTCAGTCGCCACGCACCGAAACTGACGAGCGTTTTCGGATCGCTGTTCAAACGCCAGGCGGTGCGAATCGCGTCCGCACCGCCCTTGGCGTAAATCGGACCGAAGACCTGATTGGGCCACGGCGAGTACGAAATAATTTCAATCGCCGTCGCGTCCACTCGAGGGAACACGAATTGAACCGTGCTGGCATCCAGCGCTTTGGCCTGCACGGTTTTTCCTTCCATCTGGAAGGTGTCAAAGTAATTGCTCGAGACTTTCGGGTCGGTGTGAATCTTCCAGGTCGTCACCCAGTCCTGCGCGACCAGCGGCTTCCCGTCCGACCATTTCATGCCGGGACGGACTTTCAGCGTCCAAGTGAGCTTGTCGGCGGAAACCTTGTAGGACTCCGCCATGTACGGGATGTACTCGTAGGTCTTCGGGTCCAGCGTGAAAAATCCTGATGGACCAGAAATGATGTCCGGCACGCTACCGCTCTCCACAGTCACGAACGGATTGAAGGTGCGCGGGTCACTTGTCTGCGCCCGTCGCAGCACGCCGCCGCGTTGCGCCTCGCTGGCCGCGCCTGTCGTCCAACCCGCCTTCCAGACGAACGGAGCCGCCGAAACCCCCGAGCCGAGCAGACTCAGGGCCAGTGTCACTATCCAGGTTTTACGCATGGAACCCCCTTGGTTCTGGTGTCGTCCAACACACGCCGTTTAGTCTAGCCGGTAGCGTCTAAAGAACGATGACGGGGTTGTGACGAAGATGAATCGGAAGGCTTCGTGCTAGGTGAGGTTACTGCGCGTCAGATCTCGAGGCGGGGTGAATAAGTATCTGTGAGTCAAAACTTGGAGTTGTCCACCTGTTCAAGATTTTTACAGGCGTACAACTCCAACCGGATATCCTTCATTCAAATCAGACTGTCCCTCGAGACGAGTGAGAACGGATACTGTCACCCTCGAGGGGAAACGGGTGGCGAGGGTTTACTCGGCGATCCGCTTACAAACTTGCTTCGAGTCGCGGTGCTAGCCCGGCCTTCTCTCAGGACCGAAAACACTCGAGTGACCGACGCTGCTAGAATCCGATCAATGAAAGCCTTGCAGTACCTTCAGGTCTTCCTGCTCATCGCTGGCATCGTCTATCTGGCGGTGTTCCACTTTCGTAACCTCAGCAACGGCGCGGTGATCTTCGACATTCCGTTCGCCGCTCCGATTGGCGGTTTCGCCAGTCTGGCGCTGCTGTTCGGTTTCATCGGCGGTCTGCTGTACGGCTTACTGATCGCCTCACCGCACTTGGTCCGGCGCTCGTTCGTGATGCGCCGCATGAGCAAACGCATCCGTGACCTGGAAAACGAGAACGCCAAGCTCCGCCCGGTCGGTGAGACGCCGCGCATCCCGGATCGCAACGGCGACGCGCTCGAGGATTGGCGTTCGCAGGGGAAGCTGTAATTCCCAAGCTCGCAGTCCCGACCACCTCGAGCTGCCGATGTCAAGCTTTTGGGATCGGCAGCTCGAGGTCAGTCGCGTTTGGCGTTCGCGCGGCAGCGGTCCGAGCAGTAAACCACGCTCTCCCAGTTGTTCCGCCAGGCTTTGCGCCAGGTGAACGGTTTGCCGCAGACTGGGCAGATTTTGCTGGGGCGTTCGCTCGGTTTCTTGCCGCCGCCGAAGATCTTTCCGGGCATCAGCCGAGCACCTCGCGTTCCACCTGTTTCCAGAACGCGCTAAAGCGTTTGACCCGTCGGCCGTACCCGGTCAGCCGAGGAGCCGCGTAAACCACGACGCCGAAGCCCTCCGACTGCAACGCCTTCAGCGTTCGCTCGAGTTCCGGCGTGTAGACCCTGGTGACATGAATCTGGGTGCGACCCAGTTCCCTGGCGTAGGCGGCGATCTCCTCGGATGGCACACCAAGGCAGGCTCGAGTTCTGGCGCGCCCCTGAAAGGCTTCTGTCGCGCTCTCGAACATGAATTGCAGTCGGGCGAAGGAGATTCGGTTGGTTTCCAGGAACGGTCGGTCGAACACGAAGATGGCGGGCGCGTCCGGGTTCTCCAGCATGGCCGGATCGGTCGGGGAGAGACTACCGCCGTGCAACCAGACGAGTGCGCCCCCAAGGTCCGGTGTCATCGTGCGCCCGATATCACAGTGCCGCCTCGATTTTGTCCACCACGTCCGTGACGGAATCTTCAGCCGTGACCACGATTGTCACGGCGCTCACCTCAACGGGTTCCTCGAGCGTTTGCAGTTGAGAACTCAGCAACCCGTGCGGAAAAAAGTGATCGGTTCGCGCTTCGAGCCGCCGCCGCAGCAAGTCTGGTGCGACCTTCAGATACACGAAACGCGTCTGCGAGGAAACCGTGAGCCGCGCCCGGTGACTGGCTCTCAGCGCGGAACAGGCCAGCACGACGCTCTCCTGGGCAGTCACCAGGTTCAGCAGCGCGGAGCGAAGAGCAGCGTAAAACGGGGCGCGGTCAACCTCGGAGAGCGGTGCGCCCGCCGCCATCTTGCGCAGGTTCTTGCCGGGGTGAAACTCGTCACCTTCGATAAAGTGCCCATTCAAACGCGCCGCCAGCATCCGACCGACCTCGCTCTTGCCGCTGCCCGCGACCCCCATGACGATCACGATCATCCCGCCCAACCGAACGACCCGCCGAACAGGTCACGCTCGAGCTGCTTGTAGGATTTGCGAAACGGGCAGGCGGCGCGGCACAGGGCGCACCAGCGGTTACCGCTGAACCGGGCGATGTTGTCTTGGTTCATGAAGTAGGGCTTACTGGAAAACGTGGACGCGACCCACTGCCACGAGAGCGCGTTGCTGGCAATGTCTCCGTCCAGCAGGTGCTCGCGGAAAAAATCCCAGCCCGCCCGCCAGTCCACGCGGCGGAAGTGCGTGACGTAGGCCGCGAACCACAACCGCTCGTGGTTGTGAAGGTAGCCGTCTTCGATCAGTCGCGTGACCCAGGCGTCCACGCACGGCAACCCGGTCTGAGCCTCGCGGATGTCGTCCGGCAGCGTCGCCCTCCAGTGCGCCGCATACTTTGCTGGCTCGAGGTTGTCCAGCACAGCCGCGCCCTCCTGCGCCAAGACCAGATTGAAAAATTCGCGCCAGGCGAGCTGCTTCAGGAACTCGTCGCGCTCACGGCCTCCGACGATAGACCTGGCGTGATCCGCGACCTCAGTTATGGACAGCACGCCGTGACGCAGGTACATCGAGAGTCTGGATGTGGGGGCGTCCACAAAATTGCGCCGCCCGTAGCCGATGGCGGTGAACGTGCGCAGCGTCTCGAGGGCGGCCGCCCGCCCGCCCGCCACCGCTGACGCGGCTGGCTCCGTGCTGTACAGCCCTTTGAGCGCCTCTGCCAGATACGGGGTGACCGCCTCGCGGCTCGAGAATTCAGTCTTCAGTTCCACAGTCGCATTTGACCTCGGTTTGTCGGCCGACACGATTGTTGATCGTACATTTGCCAGCGTTTCCTCGAGTACGATAGCGTCTGATGAAACGATTTCTGGCCGTTCTCGGCTTTTTAGGCGCGTGGACCGTTGCTCAGGCGCAAAATCTTGAATTGGGTTTCTCGTATGGCTCGCAGCCCTTCAGCGTCAATCTGGCACTGACCAATCTGGTCGTGCTGGAAAACCCGGAGCTATCGGTAGAATTCGCCGCCTCGAACCGCCGCGTACAGGCGGGCGTGCAGAGCGCCCTCGAGTTCGCCCCAATCGGTCGCGCCACCGCCTACGCCCGGTTCGGGGTTGCCTACGCTGGCGGCGTGCGCTTCGAGGCGGCGGCACGCGGCGCGATCGGACCTGTGGCGCTGGAACTGGCAGTCACCGCTTGGAGCGCCACCTCGAGCGCGTTCAACCCGGTGGCACCGTTCGCCTGGAATCCCGATCCGATCACCGACGGCGGCTTTTACTTCGCCGGTCAAGGCACGTATCGCTTGAGCCGCACGTTGTTTCTGACGGCGGGCGGACGCTACGGCTCGGCACAATCGCGGCTTTTCACCGGTTTGGAGAATCGGGCGGGCGATTGGAACTACGGTGGGAACCTGCTGCTGGCGTGGCAGAGTAACGGCTTGACCTACGGCTTGAATCCAACCGTACGCTGGTCGCCCGCCAGTCAACCCTTCAGTCTCGAGGCGCAAGGCTTCGTGGGCATTAACGAAACGGTTGGGTTCGGCTTTGGCGGCGCGGGCTTGAACTTCAATTACCGCTTCGAGGACTTGGGATTGTTCAATGCTTTCGTGATCTACGAGATCTGGCGGCTAGATGTATTACCGTTTCGGTTCGGCGCGAACCTAGAATTAAACGTTGGACCGGGCGTGGCGGTGGCTCAAGGGTACGGCGGCGCGGACATCAACTGGGCGTTCGGTTGGGGCTTACGGGTCGCGTATCGGGTGGACCTGGGAGCCTTGTTCAACCCTTGAGTTCATCAGCTCAACCCCTCAAGTTCTCTTGGCGCTTCGCTCACTGAGACTCAGGAATTGACTCGGTACAATACCCATCAGCGGCTGATAACGCCGCTCCATGACACCTACAGGGGATTCGTTTCCCTGAAGTTCGGAGGCACGACCGTGAAACTCACTTTGCCCTTCATCATCACTGGCAGCATCCTGATTCCCCTGGCACTCGCGCAGGGCGTGACGGTGGATACGGTGCTGAAGAACCTCGAGACGACCTCAAAAGCCACCAAAGACTTCACTGCCTCCGTGACCGGCAGCGCCGAGCAGAACAATCAGAAAACCAAGTTCGAGGTGAAAATTGCGGGCATCACCGCCGCCAAGTTGACTCGAGTGGATTTTCTGGCCCCCGACGCGCTGGCAGATAACTTTTTGATTCTGGACAACCAGAACAGTTACAACTATCAGTTCATCACCAATCAGGTCACCATTCAGAAGAACAGCTCGCAGACTGCGGTCAGCGGCTTTAACCTGAACTTCAGTGCGCTGAACGACTTGCAATCCACCCTCCCGAGGGATCAAGTGGACTTCAAGCCCATCATCTCGGAAACGACGCCCGCCGGGAAGGCCTACGTGCTGGACGGCACACCGAAGAAAACGTCTAACTTGGACTTTGATCGGCTCAAGGTCTGGGTGCTGGAAAGCGGCTGGCGCGTGTACCGCACGCAATCGTTTGATGCGAAAGGCGTGCTGCAATTCGATGTCACGATTCCCGACTGGAAGACCAACACGGGTCTGAAAGCCAGCGACCTCTGCAAGCTCCCGAAAGACGCTGAGATCATCAAGAAGGGCAGTCTGAAAAAGGGTTCCTGCGCAGTCTGAACCTCAGCTCGGGCCAGAGAGGGACGGGGCTTCAACGCCGCGTCCCTTCTTTTTTGAGACCCAAAGCTTCAGCAACTTCAGCGCTGTCTCGAGACCGATCCGGTTTTGCTTTCAGCTTTTCTTTCCGCCAGAAAAGAATCGTAGTAAACCGCCTATTGGAAAGCCGAACATCAAGGTCAGAACAGGCAAGATATAAACGATTCCGCCAGGTCCAATGCGCTCTATACTTTTAGGTTCCAGCAACATGTACAACTCGAGACCAAAGAACAACAAGCAGGTGAAGCCGACCGTCCACAGCAAGGTGTATCACCACCATGAAATGACATTGATCCCCTGTAAAGAGACCGCTACGACAGCAACTGTTAAAATGATAATCATTAGCCCAAAACTAAAATCTGTGTTGGGAACGATCAACCGGAATGACGCTATTAGCAACATCAATCCCAGCCCAAGCCTCAGAACTTGATAACCAACAGTTTTAGCCATCGGCAGCAACCTTCACTGTACCCAGCCGCCACCGTAAACCCTTAGCGCTTCAGCAACTTCATCGCCGTCTCGAAATCAATCTCGCGCCGCTCGAGTTTTCCCAGCACGTCATCACCTGACCCGCTCGAGCTGGGCGGAGCTTCCGGCTCTCCCCCGCCGAGGGCGTCCACGATGGCGTCCAACCTCGAGCGGGCGGTGTTGTAACTGACGCCCATTGATTCCGCCAACTTCTGCACGTTGCCCCGGTAGCGCAGCAGCAGCCCAGCGAACTCGAGTTGTTCCACGCTCAGGCGACCGATCCAGCCGAAGCGAAACTCGCCCTCCATGACCAACCCGCGAGACTTGTTTTCCAGGCGGGTGACGACGAGTTCGTCATCGGTGATTGGGTCGCGGGTGATGAGTGGGTAGGGCTTCATGCTGAAAGTGTACTGTCTAGCTCCGCTGAAGCTTTTTTAATCGCTGCTAGCAACTGCTCTACAACCTCGAGATACTGGAGACGCTGCTCTTCGTTTTGGGCGATACCCAGCTCTGCATTGACGTGCTGCAAAGCCTCCTCGAGTGCCACTTTGCGTTCGGCGGCGGCCAGATCCGGGTTTACGTATTGATCTAGATTGAAGATGGAGAGCGAGTTTTTCGTACCGCTGTCTTGGAGGTTGTCGGAGCGGTTGACGACTCGCCCCGTTCCCTTGGCAGTCTTGATCGTCACTTCAGAGTCTTCATCATCAAGTTCCGCCTCGAGATCAGCTTTGAGCGCGTCGGCGATCTCCTCCTCCAAGTCATCCAGCTCACCTTGAAGGTCGGCGCTCATCTCCTCGAGTTTTTCGCGCTCGCGGTCAGTTCGCGCCTTATCAAGCTTGCTCGTCACTTTTTCTAGTTTTGCCTGGAGCTTGGCGCGTCGCTCCTCGAACTCTGCTCCGTCCTCACTCAGTGCGTCTAGTCCCATCACGCCGCTCTTCATCATGTCGCGGACGTAACTCGGTTTGATGTTGTACATGCCCAATTCAATAATTTTCTTGGTCGAGGGCATCGGGACGCCCATTTCCTCTGCCAACTGCCGAATCTCGAGAACATACGAGGGTTTGATGTTGTACATGCCCAGCTTGACAATCGTATCGAAGCCTAATTCCTCGAGTCCGACCTGGCGCATCTGTTCCACGAATTCGGGTTTGATGTTGTACATGCCCAGTTGCACGATCTGATCGAAACTGAGTTGACCACCACCAGATGACAGGGGGCGTCCAACTTTGGCTGCTGGCTTACCGCCTTGCCATGCCGGTTCGGTCGGTCTTGGGGGTCGCGGAGGCTCGGGCGGGGCGCGGCGTTCTGGCTCCCCGAGCGCTTTCAAGAGTTCCATGCCCTGTTCCACGGTGATGTTGCCGCTCTTGACGAGTTCCAGGATGCGCTGTTGCTGATTCATGATTGTGCCTTTCCGATGCCAGTGGCATCAACAACATTTGAGTTTCTTACGGCATATCTTATGAGTAGTTTTCTAAAATTGTCAAGCTTATTAGTTAATATTTATCAAAATGCTTGGCAATCCTTGGCGACTCGAGCCAAGAAAAAGCGGCGCATCTGCGCCGCCAAGCCAGAAAGCCGCCTTTACGGTCTAAATTTCATCGTTTCGCATCGCGCATCGCCCGCGATTTGCCCGACCTTCACGTCCAGCGCAGCGTTCTCCGTGAGGCGCGCCCAGACATCCTGCGGGACCTTGCAGACGAAATCAGGATTTTTCGGGTTCGGGCGGCGCAACTGCAACTGGTAGACCTCGGAGCGTCCTCCCTCACGTTCGCAACCCAGGCAGGAACCAGGCTGTTGCAAGAAATTTGTGGGCCAGAACGGATCGGGCAACCTCGAAAGACCGCTGGTTTTCGCAGTTCGCGCCGTCACCCAGGTGTTGACGGCGTAACTGCATTGGCGGTCGTAAATCGGTTCCTGACGGTATTTCGTCCGGCACTCGCGGCGCTGGCTGTAGGTACCGTCTCCGTTGTCGCGGCGCACTGTCTGACAGGTTTGCCCGTCGGCCACATCGCGGTAACTTCGCACAGCGGAATAGCTCGAGACGTTGTACGCCCCGAACGGCAGGCTGTCGCACCACGCGCTCCCGGAGACGGGCTGATAGCGCTGCACCTGAATCTCGCGTTGCCAGGCGTGACCAGAGACGGTCACAACCTCATCCCGCGTCAAGCTGAAAATCCAGACCAGGGCAGCGACCACCGCGACCAAGCCAGCGACGACGCCTAGCCACGGAAAGCCGCGTTTCGGCGTGGGCGCAACTCCTCGAGCCGCCTCTTTGTCACGTTTTCGTCGCGCCTGCAAATCCTCCTGCGCGAAGCTCTCCCCTTCGCCTCGAGTCTGCGACCCTAAGGTCGTGACACTGACGCCCTCTTTTAATGGCGCGGCGCAGTTGACGCAGAAATTCGCGGCTTTGCTGTTCGGCGTTTGGCAGTTCGGGCAGATGACATCCGCGCCGACGTACTGGTAATTGGCGACCGCCGTGGCGTCGCCCTCGGCCGGGAAGTAACGCCACGCCGGGTCCTGCGGCGAGCCGCAGTTCGGGCAGTGACGTTGGGAACGCGCTAGCAGCTTTTTCGTGCCGCAGGCCGGGCAATCCCAGAGCATTTCAAAGGTTTGTTCGTCAGGCATGGATGGGCAATTCCCTAAAGCAAGAATGCGCTGTCACGAGAGCCTTCAACCCTCAAGCCACGGTTCGCTCGAGGTAGCAGCGTTGAAAACCTCAAGGTCGGTTCACTGCGGCAGAGGTGGCGGGACCGATCCAAACAGTGTCGAGAGCGCCGCGACCTCGCCCGCTTTCGTCCACGCGCCCATGCCCGTCTGCCAAACCAGGGTATCCCGCGTCAGTTGACCGCTCGAGACCATTTTGGCAAGTGCCGGCTGATCGAACGGTCCCTGCTGCTGCCCGTTGACGCCGACGAACCAGCCCTGATTCGGCAGCGGTGGAGGTGCGCTCGAGGTGGGGCTATTCATCGTGTTATTCAGGTTTTGTGCCATCTGCTGCCCGAGCGCCACGCCGACGCCCGCGTTCAAGAAGGGACTGCCGCCGCCGGGGTTCTTGGCACTCTCCTCGATCGCGTTCGCGGCTTGGAACTGCGTGTACTTGTTCAAGTCCCCGATCACGCCCATCTGCGAGCGCTTGTCCAGCGCGGCTTCGACCTCCTCGGGGAGGGTGACGTTCTCTACCAGCACGGCTTCAATTTCCAGACCGTACTCCGCGAAATCGGGGGACAGCGCCTCACGCAGCGCCCCGCCGATCTGCGGGTACTGCGCGGCGAAATCGAAGATGCTCATGCCGGACTTCCCGACCCAGGCGGCGAATCTCGAGACCATCATCGAACGGAGTTGATCAGCGATCTCTTCGACTTCAAAGCGGCCATCGGTGGAAATCAGTTTTTCCAATAACTTGCGAGGGTCAGCGATTTTCAGTGCGTAATTCCCAAACGCCCGCAGACGCACCGGACCTAGCTCCGGGTCGCGCAGGATGATCGGATTCGGCGTGCCCCACTTCAAGCCGGTGAAAGACCGCATACTGAAGAAGTAAACCTCGGCTTTGAACGGCGAGTTAAAACCGTACTTCCAGCCTTGCAGCGTGGACAGGATCGGTAGGTTCTTCGTTTCCAACTCGTAGGTTCCGGGTCCGAACGCGTCCGCGACACCTTTATTCGTTTCCGAAGCGGCCTGCGCCACCTGCCCCTCGTTGACGAAGACCGCCATCTGACCGGGACGCACGATCAGTTTCGCGCCGTTTTTGATCTCGTTGCCCTGCCGCTCGAAGCGGTACGCCAGCGTGTCGTTGGAACTGTCCAACCATTGAATGATGTCAATGAACTGCCCCAGCAGCTTCCCAATCAAATCCATAATCCCGCCTCCTCGAGCCTGTGAATTCCTCACTATACGGGTTGCCAAACAAAGCTGAGTTTTTGACCGAGTTCAAGGTCCACTTCAGGCGTCCTCGAGCGAGGATTGAGACCTAACTCGGACTCCAAATTTCAGCTCGAGTTCAGATTGGGATCTTAGGCTACAAAGGTGGACGTGACCTTGTTGCAAGCGCAGTTCATTCGCTCCTACTGGGGTTTGATTTTTGTGGCGCTCGGCATGGCTTCGCTGCTGTTCGTTTCCGGCAGTCCACGCCCGCTGAACGGCCGCGCTTTCCTGAGTTACGGGGTAATGCTCATTTGGAGCCTCGTTTGCCGTTACGCGGCGCGGTTCAGCCGTCGCTGGGCGATTACCGCGCTGGCCCTCGGAATGATTCCGCTGCTAGCAATTTTTCTCAGCGCCCCAGAATTCAACGATCTGCTCGAGATTCGTGCGGTCGGACGGGCCGCCCTTGGTGTGCCCTCCACGCTCATCATGGGGTTGCTGTGGGGGTGGCCGGGCGCACTCGTGACAATCGTCATGTCTGTGATCGGCTTGGGTGGATTGGCCTCACCCGCCGAGATGATTACTTCGACAACGCTGCTAGCGATTGTGGGTTTCAGCGGGGCCAGCATGGCGCGCTTGATTCGCCGTTTGGAACGTGTCAACCAGCAACTCGAGGAGGCTGCCACGCTGGATGTTATGACCGGGTTGAACAACCGCCGCAAGCTGGACAAACTCGGGCAACTTCACGGGCAATGGCTGATTACCATGTGGGACGTGGACGGCTTGAAGCGCATCAACGACTCACAAGGTCACGCGGCGGGGGATCAGTACCTGCTGAATTTCGCTCGGGCCTTGCAGAGTGCCACGGCGGCCGACGACCAACTCTTCCGCATTGGCGGCGACGAATTCATGGGTCTGCACCAGAATTTCAAGGACGCCGAAAGTCTGCGGTCTCGAGTTCGCCGCAGCTTCCCAAACGTTTCCGTCGGTTGGGCGCTGGTCGAGGGGCGCGATCTCTCAGCCGCCATGCTCGAGGCGGACGAAATGCTGTACGCCCACAAGCAGAATAAGGCCGTCGAGCCACCAGCCGTCTGGCAACCGCCCCGCGTGGTGAGGCTCGAGCGGCGAACGCTGTCCTGAGGGATTAACTCGAGCCTTACATTTCCATGCGAGTTTTCAAGAAGTTCGTCATCACCACACTGCGCTGGTAGAAGGCGTTATCCATGATCTTGATGTAGAGCGGGATCGTGGTCTTGACGCCCTGAATCACCGTTTCCTCGAGTGCGCGCTTGGTGCGGGCGATGGCTTGCTCGCGGTTTGGGGACCAGCAGATTAGTTTTCCGATCAGGCTGTCGTAGTGCGGCGGGATCGTGTACCCGGCGAAGGCATGGCTGTCCACGCGCACCCCGGCCCCACCCGCGAATTGCACGATCTCCAATTTACCTGCGGCTGGGCGAAAATCCTTGTCCGGGTCTTCGGCGTTGATCCGGCATTCAATCGCGTGCCCCTCTAAGCGCACGTCTTTTTGCTTTAACTTCAGTCCTAACCCCGCCGCGACCTCGATTTGCAGGCGCACGAAATCTAGCCGGGAGATCATTTCACTGACGCAGTGTTCCACCTGAATCCTGGTGTTCATCTCCATGAAGTAAAAACCGCCGTCCGGGTCAACGATAAACTCTAATGTGCCCGCCCCGGCGTAGTTCACGTGCTTGGCCAGGCGCACGCCCGCCGCCAGAATCTCCTGACGCAAGTCGTCCGGCAGGGTGCTGGGGGCTTCTTCGATCAGTTTCTGGTTGCGCCGCTGAATGCTGCAATCGCGCTCTCCTATGTGAATCACGTGACCCTGACCGTCACCGATAACCTGGACCTCAATGTGGCGGAACTCCGTCAAGAACTTTTCCATGATGAGCGCTGGATCGGAAAAGTACATCAGCGCCTCCTGCGAGGCTTGCCCGAACGCGGCGCGCATCTCCTCACTGGATCGCACGACCTTCTGCCCGCGCCCGCCTCCGCCCGCCGAGGCTTTCAGCAGCACCGGATAGCCAATCTTTTCTGCCTGGATGACCGCATCCTCAGTATCCTCAAGGACGCCCGTTCCAGGCACGGTCGGCACGTTGCTGAGCGCCGCGATCTCGCGCCCGCCCGCTTTGCTGCCTAAGGCGTGCATACTCTCCGGCGTGGGTCCGATGAAGACGATTCCGTGATCGCGGCATTTCTCCGCGAAATCCGGGTTTTCCGCCATGAAACCGTAGCCAGGGTGAATCGCCTCCGCCCCGGTCATCACGGCCGCTGATAGAACGTTTGGAATATTCAAGTACGACCCGCTCGAGGCGGGTGGCCCGACGCAGACGGACTCGTCCGCCAGCAGGACCGGCAGGCTGTTGGCATCGGCTTCGGAGTAAACCAGCACCGTCTTGATGCCCATTTCCCGAGCGGTACGAATCACCCGGAGCGCGATCTCGCCGCGATTGGCGATCAGGATTTTTTTGAACATGTGTGGCTCCTAGCTGCCAGCTCCTAGCGAAGAGCTGGCACAGCCGATAACGCTACCGGTGAAGCTTGGCTCGAGACCTGGGTGCCGCCCGGTGCAACGCTCGAGCGAACGGCTGCCCTCATTCGATGATGAACAGCGGCTGACCGTACTCCACGGGTTGCGCGTTCTGCACCAAGATCTGACGCACGACTCCGGAGGTTTCGGCCTCGATCTCGTTCATGAGCTTCATGGCCTCGATAATGCACAAGACCTTGCCGATTTCCACGCGGTCCCCAATTTGCACGAAAGCGGGCGCATCGGGACTCGAGGAGCTGTAAAAGGTTCCGACAATCGGAGCCTTCATGGTGTGACCCGCGACGACTGCGGGGGCAACTGGGGTGTCGGCCACGGGCTGAGCTGGTTGTGGCAGTCCTACAAGGGCGACAGCGGGTTGCGAGGGTAGCACGGGGAGCGGCGCAGCCACCACGGTCGGGGCACTCATCAAGCTCTGGCCCGCGCCGCGTTTCAGAGCGATTTTGTATTCTGGCGTCTCGAGGCTGAACTCGTTGACTTCAGCGTCACGGAGAGCGTCCAGCAATCGTTTCAGTACTTTCGGGTCCATAAGCCTCCTCACGGGGCGATGCAGAGCGTGACAGGACAGCGGGCGATGCAACGAGGAATGCAACAAGAAACACGAGAGGTTCGCTTTTGTATGAATCGCCAAGCTGTGGCGTGAACGCTCGAGATTCTAAAGCAAATCCGCGCCGCGTGACTGAATCAGAGGTTAAACCCTCGCGTGCGTCAACCCGGTGCAAAACAGAACCCCGCCAGAAAGCGGGGTTTGTGCTTTGCAACGCTTCAGGCGCGGCCGAGGTAGGTGCCCGTGCGGGTGTCCACGCGGACATCCTCGCCCTGACTAACGAACAAGGGTACGGTGATCGTCGCGCCAGTCTCCAAGGTCGCGGGCTTACCGCTGCTCGAGACGGTATCACCCTTCAAGCCCGGATCGGTCTGCGCGATCTTCAGCACGACCTGGTTCGGCAGGGTGATCTTCAGCGGCTTGTCCTTGTAGAACTGGACTTCTACCTCGGTGTTTTCCTTCAAGAATTTGGCGGCGTCACCGGCCAGAATCATCGGCAATCCCGCCTGGTCAAAGGTTTCCATGTCCATGAAAATGAACTCGTCGCCGTCCTTGTACAAAAATTGCATCGTGCGGCCCTCGACGAAGATGTCCTGCAACTTTTCCGTGGCGCTGAAGGTGCGGTCCACAATGCTCCCCGTCTCCATGCTGCGAAACTTGGCCACAACCTTCGCGCCACCGCGACCAATCTTCTGATGCTGGTAATCCACGGTCTCCCAGAGACTGCCATCCATCTCTACTTTCGTGCCGCTTCTCAAATCCGTAACGCTAATCATGAACTCTCCTTGAAACGCCTAGCTCAGCAACCTCGAGCGAGCGGTTTCGATTGCCCGAGGGCAAAACTTGGTTAGTTTAACAAATTGGCGCTGAAAAAGAAAAACTGACCCCGTGAGAGCTTTCGGTTGAGGTCAATGCCCGAGAATCTGCGACAGGAAGAGCTTGGCGCGCTCTGTTTTCGGGTTGTTATAGAAGTCGTCCGGCGTGGCTTCTTCCACGATCTGCCCCTTGTCGAAGAACACAATCCGATCCGCGACCTCCCGTGCAAAACCCATCTCGTGCGTAACACACATCATCGTCATGCCGCTGCGCGCCAACTCCTTCATCACGTCCAGGACTTCTTTGATCATTTCCGGATCCAACGCTGAGGTCGGTTCATCGAACAGCATGATCTTCGGTTGCATCGCCAGCGCCCTGGCAATCGCCACGCGCTGCTGCTGCCCGCCACTGAGCTGCCCCGGAAACTTGTCCGCCTGCTCAGGAATCCCGACCCGCTCCAAGAGCTGCCGCCCGATCTCCTCGGCCTGGGCTTTCTCTAACTTTTTAACGCGCATCGGAGCAATCGTGATGTTCTGCAAGACTGTTAAATGCGGGAACAGGTTGAAGCTTTGAAAAACCATGCCGACATCCTTGCGAATCGCGTCAATGTTGCGGACATCGTTCGTCAACTCGGTTTCTTGAATCGTAATCCGACCCGTCTGATGCTCCTCTAAGCGGTTCAAGCAGCGAATAAAGGTGCTCTTACCGCTGCCGCTCGGTCCGATCACCACGACAACCTCACCGCGTTTCACCTCGAGCGAGACATCGGTCAGCGCGTGAAACTGCCCGTAGTACTTGTTGAGGTTCTCGGTGCGGATGACCACCGGGGCATGGGTGAGGTCTTTGACGGGAGCGGTTTGGGTCACAGAGTTCTCCTTGTAGACACTGGGGATAAGCCGAACAAACGTTCGATATCACTGAGCTGTGACCCATCATAAACGTTTCCCAACCTCGAGTGGAATTTGACCCTTGAGACCGTGAAAATTCCTCGAGTCGCAAAGGGTTTCGACTCTTCCCGTAGGAGAGGCAAACACGGCGAGCTGGCCCTGATCTTCGTCTCGAGAAACGTTACTTGGGATGTCTCGAGCGATGATCTTGAGGGGTGGGCGAACCGCCGTTCGCCCCTACGAAATGTGTGACGGAGGCACAATCTGAGGGTCATCGCAACCCTATGCTCGAGATTCCAATGTAGAGGACGCAGATTTAAACTCCGCGTCCTCGAGATTCTAACGATGTTACTTCTGAGCGACTTGCCCAATATTCTGAATCAACCCGACCACCAGATTCGGCAGCACCCCCAGCACCACGACGCCCGCCGCACACAAGGCCATCGCCACCCTCGAGTACCCGCTCGAGAGGTCGGGCAAGTGATTGTCCTTATTGCTGAAGAACATCAGCGCCACGGGGCGCAGGTAGTAGTAGAGGCTGATCGCACTCGTGACGGCCGCCAGGATGACCAGTCCGTAGAAGCCAGCTTGTGCAGCGGCGCTGAAGACAAAGTACTTGCCCATGAAGCCCGCCAGCGGCGGCAGGCCCGCCAGGGACACCAGGAAGAAGGTCAGCATCGTTGCCAGAAAGGGTTTCCGGTTGCCCAGCCCAGCGAGTGATTCCGTGCCAATCCCATCGTCGCTGGGACTGATCGCGTTCAGCACCGAGAACGCGCCCGCATTCATCAACGTGTAAACCGCCAGGTAGTACAGCGCCGCCGGATACGCGTCCTTTGGCGCTGCCAGAATCGTCAATCCGATGTACCCCGCGTGGGCCACGCTCGAGTACGCGAGCATTCGCTTCAGATTATTTTGACGCAAGGCCGCGAGATTGCCGATCATCAGTGTCAGCGCGATCAAGAATTGCGCCGGAGTTTGCCAACCCACCGCGTTCGGCATGGCCTCGGTGAAAATCTTCAGCATTCCCGCGAAGGCGGCCGCTTTGATGCCAACGCTCATGTACTGCGTGACCGCCATCGGCGCACCGCTGTACACGTCCGGCGTCCACTGGTGGAACGGCGCGAAGGCGACCTTAAAACCGAAGCCAATCAACACCATCAGTGCCCCGACCGCCAAAAGCGCCGGGTTCTGTGCGCCGCTCGAGAGGGCGGCGCGGATACCGGTCAGGTCAAAGTGACCGGTCGCGCCGAAGATCAGTCCGATCCCGAAGATCAGGATGGCACTGGCGAAGCTCCCTAGCAGGAAGTACTTCATGCCCGCTTCCTCGGAGCGGTCGCGCTCCTGGAACCCCGCCAGCACGTACACCCCGAGGCTCATGATCTCGAAGCCAATCAGCAGCGTAATCAGATCCCTGGCGTGGACCAACAACATTGTGCCGGTGATCGCGTAGAGCAAGATGGCGTAGAACTCGCCTTGCGGCATTCCGTCGCGCTTGGCGCTGTCCAGGCTCGAGACGATCGCCAGTAAGCCCGCCACCAGCAGCACGATGCTGAACCCGAGCGCAAAGTTGTCTGCCACGAACGATCCGTTGAACGAACTGAGGTTGCGACCCCAGAGCGCCACGCACCAGACGATGGCGACGACCAAGCCCATTGCACTGAGACCAGCGATGCCGCGCCGCGTCGTGTAAAACGGCAGCACCGTGGCAAAGACCGCTGTCAACAAGGCTGTTAAGACCGGCAACATCGAAGCGAAGCTGATATCCGGGAAATTCATCGCCTCACCTCGGCGCTGACAACGCTAAAAACGCCGCTCGAGCGCAGGTCGTTGATGCTGATGTCAATCAGCTTTAGCGCGGGACTCGAGTAGACGCCGAACAGCACGATCACGACGATCACAGGTCCTAACACCAGCCATTCTTTGGGTTGCAGGTCGCGCACGCTCGCCGTCGCGTGTTCATACCAGGTGCGCTGATAGGCTTGCAGCGCAAAGGCGGCGCTGGCGACCACCGTGGCGACCGCGATGGCGGCTAGCCACGGCTGCGACTGGTACGCGCCCAGCAGCACGCTGAACTCGCCGACGAAGCCCGCCAATCCGGGCACGCCGATGCTGGCGAACCAGACCGTCAACGCTACGCCCGCGAAGGCGGGGGCGCTCGCGGCCAGCCCACGAATCCGTCCGACGGTCATAGCCTCATCCAGCACCTTCTCCTTACTTTCATCACTGCCGAGCACCTGAACGAAGCGGCGCTCGAGCATCCCGACGATCAGAAACAACGCGCTCGAGTAGACGCCTTGGAAGGCCAGCAGGTACATCGCGCCCGCCATGCCGACCGTGTTGAGGCTGAACACGCCGAGCGCCACCAAACCCATGTGCGATAGTCCCGAATACGCCAGGAGCCGCTTGAAGTCCTTTGATGCGAAAGCGATCCAGGCGGCGTAGAGCGCGGTGAAGGCAGCGATCAGCATCAGCGGGATTTGCAGGTTCACGGCCACCTGCGGGAAGAGTGGAATTGCGAAGGCGAACAAGCCGTACCCACCGACCTTGTAGAGCGTCCCCATCACATCCGCCACGCCGCTCGGATGGTTCTGCGCGTGGAACTCGGGGAGCCAGTTGTGGAGCGGGAACAGCGGGGTCTTGACCGCGAAGGCCGCCAGGAACCCGAGGAACAACCAGGTCTGAGTACCGAGCGGAATCGTCTGAACGCCCTTCTGCATGTCGGAGAGCAGAAACGATCCCGCCCCACCGAGGAGCTTCGTGCCGATAATCGCCGCTAGCATCAGCAAGCCGCTCAGCACCGTGTACAGCGCCATCGTCGTCAAGGCAGAAACTCGAGCGGCGCGACCGTACCGTCCCAACATGAACAGGCTGGGAATCAGCGTCGCCTCGAAGAAGACGTAGAACAGAATCAGGTCTCGAGCGGCGAAAATACCAATCAGCCCGGTCGTCATGGCAAGGGCCAAGCCGTAGAAACCGCCCATTTTGCCGTCGTCTCGAGTTGTCAGGTAGTACAGGCTGATGGGAACCATGAGCGCCGTCACGAGCGCCAGCAACAGCGACGCACCCGTGAGTTGCACCGCGTACTTGACGCCGAAGCCCGGCAGCCAATCCGTGATGAACGCCACGCGGCTGTCCGCCAGCCAGAGATACAACCCGATCACCAGATTAACCAGTCCCGCCACGACCGAAGCTGGCCCTCGAGACGATCTCGGCAGCAAAAGAATCAGCAGCGCCACCACGAGCGGCAAGAAGATGAACGTGTTGAGCAGAATCGGATAAATCACAGCGCACCTCGCAGCAGTTGCACGATCAAGTATCCCAGCAAGGCCGCCGTCCCGATCAGCACGCCAATCCCATACATACGAACGTACCCGGATTGCCAGACGGACAGGCTCGAGCCTGCCTCGCCGACCTGCTCGCCGAGCATCTGAAACCCGGCCCGTAAGCCCGAATCGTCAGCCGCCTCGAGTCCCTGGCTCAGAAATTTTGCGGGGCTGGCGAGCGCCAGTTCATAGCCCTTATCCAGATAGAGCGCGTTTCTCGAGGCTTCCCCGAGAGCGGTTGGCATCTCCGCCACGTCCCGCGCACCGTTCTTGCGATAAAAGTACTGGGCGGTCAGAATGCCGGTCACGGCCGCGATCACGCTGACCGCGATCAAGCCCCACTCCAACAGCGGCGAGATTGTCGTGAACCCCGAGGCGTTCGGGCTGATTTTCTCCAAAAATGGTTCTAACAGATTCGCGTTTTTCCCGAGCACACCCGGCAAGCCGATGTAGCCCGCCAGCACGCTGAAAATTGCCAGGACAACTAGCGGTGTCGTCATCAGGCTGTTGGATTCGTGCGGGTGCGCGTCGCCGCGATACTCGCCCTGGAAGACCAGCAAGTACCAGCGCCACATGTAGCCCGCCGTCAGCCCCGCGACCAGAATCCCAGTACCCCACAGCAGATACCCGCCAGCTTCACCGCCCGCGAACGGGGAACGGAAGGCGCTCTCTAAAATTGCGTCCTTGCTGAAGAAGCCAGACAGGAACGGGATGCCCGCAATCGCCAGCGTCCCGATCAAACTGACCGCGTGGGTGATTGGCATTTTCTTGGCCAGCCCGCCCATCTTGCGAACGTCCTGCTCGTTGTCCACGGCGTGAATCACGCTGCCCGCGCTCAGGAACAGTAGCGCCTTGAAAAACGCGTGCGTCAAGACGTGGAAAATCCCCGCCCAGTACGCACCGCTGCCAACCGCGATGAACATGTATCCAAGCTGTGAGATTGTGGAGTACGCCAGAATCTTCTTGATGTCCGTCTGCGCCAAGGCTGATAACGCGCCGTAGACGGCCGTCATCGCGCCGATCCACGCGACCCAGCTCGAGGCTCCGGGGGCATTGCTGAACAGTTCCGACAGCCGCGCGATCAAGTACACGCCCGCCGTGACCATCGTCGCGGCGTGGATCAGCGCCGAGACCGGTGTCGGGCCCGCCATCGCGTCCGGGAGCCAAGTGCTGAGCGGCAACTGAGCGCTCTTGCCCGCCGCGCCGAGCATCAGGAACACGCACGCCAGCTCCAACGCGGGCGTCCCCGCCGCGACTCGAGCCGTGGAGACCTGCCCCGCGAGGGGAACGGTCACGCTCGAGAAGGTTGAGAGGATGTCGTGGATGTTGAGCGTGCCGAAGGTTTTGAACAATAGGAACATCCCGAGCATGAAAAAGGCGTCACCGATGCGGTTCACCACGAAGGCTTTCCGGGCCGCGTTGGAATTATTGAAATCCGTGTACCAGAAACCGATCAGCAGGAACGAGGCGACGCCGACCCCCTCCCAGCCTATGAACAAGACTGGCAGGCTGTCGCCCAGCACCAGCACCAGCATCATGCCGACGAAGAAGTTCAGATACGCGAAGAAGCGACTGAAGCCCTGGTCGCCGTGCATGTACCCGATGGCGAACAGGTGAATCAGTGCCCCGACGCCCGTGATAATCAGGGTCATCAGGCTCGAGAGGGGGTTCAGTTCAAAGCCCAGCGCCAGATTGCGCCCGCCACCGCCGATGTACGGCAGGAAATCCCACAAGGGTTGCGCGATGCGATTTGCCTGTTCTGTCGCGCCGCGCATGGCGATAAAGCCGAAGATCGCTAGGAAGAACGAAACCACGACTGTCAGGGTCGCCAGATAACCCGGCACGGGTTCCGGTAGGCGCTTCCCGAACGCAATCAGAAACAACCAGCCCAAGAGCGGGAACAGCGGCATCAAATAAAAATAGTTTTCCATCAGGTCATCCCCGCCTCGAGCCGAATTGTTGATCTTGCCCATCTACCCGTTGTAACAACGAGGCTCGCCTCGCCTGTCAACCCACCCGTATCACCCGTTCCTCGAGTCATCGTCATCCCTTTAGGCTCGAGAGGGCATCCACGTTGGTGGAAGCGCGTTTACGGAAGATCGCCACGATGATGCCCAGCCCAATCGCCACCTCGGCGGCCGCCAACGTCAGGATGATGAACACGGCGGTTTGCGCCTGCAAATCCCCGTACGCCCTAGCGAACGCGACGAGCACCAGATTCGCGGCGTTCAACATCAGCTCCACGCACAGGAACATCTGAATCGCGCTGCGCCGCGTCAAAAACCCGACCGCCCCGATGCTGAACAGAACGCCCGCCAGCGCAACGTAATACGGTGTTGGAACCATCAAGCCCTCACCCCTCGTCCGTCTACGACCTTCGTTTCCTCGTGGACGCTGGTCGCTAGCTCAGCCGTGGATTCTAGTACTCGAGACTCCGGCGCGTCGCGCCGCACGAGTGCCACCGCGCCGACGACCGCAATCAGCAGCAGGATACTGACCGCCTCGAAGGGCAATAGGAAGCGCGTGAATAGCGTCTCACCAATGGGGCCCGGCGCACCACTCCCGAGCGCCTTAACCGCCTCCTCTAAGGGCTTTGGAGTCTTGAACTGAAACGCGGCGTACGCCAGCACGCCCGCGATCACCAACCCACCGACGACCGCGAAGCTCCCGACCCACGGCAGCGGGTCAACACTTTTCTCCGCTAGCGCCGCGTTCAACAACATGATGACGAACAGGAACAAGACCATGATTGCCCCGGCGTACACGATCACCTGGACGCTCGCCAGGAATTGCGCCTCGAGCGTCACGTAGATGCAGGCGACCGTCAGCAGCGTCCCCACGAGCGACAGCGCACTATAAATTCCGTTCTTGAACAGCACCGTCCCCAGAGCGCCAACGACCGCGAGAATGGCGAGCAGCGCGAACACGATCATCGCTTGCCCTCCTTGTGCGCGGGGAGCGGAGCCAACCCTTCTCTCGAGGGGCTGCTGCGTCCCACGCTATCCTGTGCGTCGCGCTCCAGAGGCTTCACGCCGACCCCACTGGCAGGCATAGTATTCACGCGGCTCGAGGGGGTCTTCAGGGCGCTCAGGGCTTCCTCCACCTCGCGGCGCGGCGTGATCGTGTAGCCAACCTTGACGGGCTTGTTCTTGGCGCTCGCCTCGCGGCGCTGCGGTTTCGTTCCCTCCACGCCGACCATCATGTCTTCCTTGCCGTACACAAAATCGCGGTACTTGTAATCCGCCATCTCGAAATCCGTCCCCAGGATGATCGCCCCGGTCGGGCAGGCTTCCTCGCACATGCCGCAGAAGATGCAGCGCAGCATGTTGATCTCGTAGACGCTGGCATAGCGCTCGCCCGCCGAAACGGTCTTGTCCGGCGAGTTCTCCGCCGCCTCGACGTAAATCGCGTACGCCGGGCAAGCCGCCGCGCACAAGGAACAGCCAATGCACTTCTCCAAGCCATTGGCGTGCTTCGTCAAGATGTGCCGCCCACGAAAACGAGGCTGCAACCGCGCCGGTTGCTCCGGGTACGAAACGGTCACAGGCTTGCTGAAAAGCTTCCCCAGCGTCACGCCCATGCCTTTAGCAATCTCGAGAACTCCCATCAGTTGCCTCCGATGAATGACTTACTGAAAAAAATAATTAATAGGAAAAGCAAAATTACCACGGTGACAGTCCATCTTGATATAATTCGAGCTTTTTCTTGCGACAAAACGCGCAGAAGATATTGATCTATCGAAACCCACGCCGCCCAAATAGCAAGCATGGGAATGTAGCGAAAATTATGATAAATATCTTTATCGATAAAACTTTGAAGCAAAAAGAGCGATGATATTCCAATAAAGAAAATGCAGATGCTTAGGAAAACACGCCAAAGAATTGCCTGAATAGAAAGACCTACGGTAGAAGGCGAGAAAGATCTTCTAAAATTTCTCAGCACTCAATCCCCTCCCACGGCTCGAGCTGGAGCTTTGGCGGGTCTCGAGTCTTTCGTGCTGCTGTTCAACCCCAGGATGACGATGACAACGCCCAGTTCGATCACGCCGAGAATCCAGAGTGGCGCGTCTGATGCGAAGCCTTTGAAAGCCGCGACGCCCAGCGTGTTCAGCAGGGCCACGGGGAACAGGAACTTCCAGCCGAACTGCATCAGCTTGTCGTACCTCATGCGCGGCAGCGTGGCGCGCACCCAGATGAAGATGAATAGGAAGAACGCGATCTTCAGGAAGAACCACAGGAACGGCCAGCTCGAGATGCCGGGGATAATCGCGTCCAGCCATTGCGGGCCACGATAGCCACCGAAGAACAACGTGGAGATCAGCGCGGAGGCGGTAATCATGTGGACGTACTCTGCCATCTGGAACAACGCCCATTTGATGCTGCTGTACTCCGTCAAATACCCTGCGACCAATTCCTGTTCAGCTTCTGGCAAATCGAACGGCGTGCGGTTCGTCTCCGCGAAACTCGAGACGAGGAATGTCATGAAACCCACGGCTTGAAACAGAATCATCCAGCCGTTGTTCGCCTGCCATTTGACGATCTCGTTCAGGTTCATATTGACGTAAGGGCCATCTTTGGTGTTCACCAGGATCAGCAAACCCAGCACGCTCAGCCCCATACCCAACTCGTAACTGATGATCTGAGCGCTCGAGCGTAAACCGCCCAGCAGCGGGTACTTGCTGCCCGAAGCCCAGCCCGCCAGGAAGATACCGTAGACCGCGAGGCTCGAGGCGGCGAAGATGAACAGCAGTCCAATGTCCAGGTTGAAGACCCACGGGTTCGCGCCGAAGAAACTTCTCTCTGGTCCGGCGGGCAGCGCTCCGAAGACCAAGAGCGCCATCGTGATCGCCAATCCCGGCGCGAGGATGAAAACGAATTTATCGGCGATCGTGATGCGGATGTCTTCCTTGAAGACGCTCTTGATCGCGTCTGCCACGGGTTGCAGTAGACCCATTGGACCAACGCGGTTGGGACCGTAGCGAATTTGAAAACGGGCCAGCAGGCGGCGCTCAATGAGTGTCATATACGCGAAGGTCGTCAGCAGCCCTAAGACGACCAGGACGGCTTTCAGGAGGGTAATCAGAAGCTCGAGAATCATGCTTATTCCAACCCTTTCTTGATCGAAAACTTATTGCACACGAGGCGATCCCAACTGAAGCAACGCCGTCCCGAGTGATTCTCGAGTGACTGGATAGGTCTCATCACCTTGGCCTCGGTTTAAGACAACGTTGAACCCTGCACTGCGGTTCATAACATCAAGGTCCGAACCTTTGATGTTCCGAAAACCAAAACTTGATTCTCCAGTTTTGGCATCTGGAGTATTGGCATTAATAGAACCCAGAACAACTTTATTTTCATCGAAGAAATCCACGCGCAACTTAACTTCGTTCGATTTTATTTGAGCCTGCTCGAACACAATGAAAGAATAAACTTCTGGAACACCCAGTCCTGGCGGTAAGCCGCCACCCAATCCGAATATGGAACAGAGCGTGTAGGTGCCACCAAGAGATGAATAAAAACCCATTTTTGCGTTAGGCACGTTTAGATTAGCGACTCCAGAAACAAGATTAGAGAAGTTGTTGTTGGCCGCATTCGAAAGGGCGCGATTACAAGCAGCATTTCTTTCGGAGGCATCTGGAGCGAAAGCAATACGAACCCAGTTTTTGGAACTGAGCAGCGTCGGAACACAACTCGAGAAAACAAAAGCCAGCAGTACAACCCCGAGAACCTTACGCATCAATCATCGCTCCCTGCCATGACCGCCACTCCAACGATCAAGCTTTCACTCAAGGCTTCAGGAGGAGTAGATAAAGCTTTTGTAATCAGAATCTCGAGAATCATGCCTAACCTTTCTGTGCTATTCCCAGGTCCCGGAGAATGATTCTGACCAGTGAATCCTTGATTTCCGAATGGCGCGGAACGGCTTGCCGTAAACCATTCGCCGGGTTGATGTACAGGTCGTGTTTCTTGCCGTGCCTCAGCAAAGTGCAACCGTTGGACTCGAGGAATTGAATCAGGGTAAATCGCTTCAAATCACAACTTCTTTAACGTGATAATTTTCAGGGACATCCTCGAAATACATCAATTCAAATGCATCCTTGATGTTCTCCTCGAGTTCCTCCAGGGTTTCGCCTTGCGTGGCCACGTTTGGATAGTCCAGTAACCGTCCGACGAACATATCCTCGTCTTGCCAGTAGACCATTTTCAGGCTCATCAATCATCGCCCCCCGCCATGACCGCCACTCTAACGCCCACGACCGCTCCCGCCATCTCCCCCTCGAGCGCGGGTAGAGTCGGGTGACTGGCGCGACTGTCCACGCGCACCAGCACGTCACGGGTTTTGCCGCCCACCTCGAGTTCCACGTTGAAGCCGTCGCGCAGGCTGAGTTTTTGCGCGGCGCTGGCGTTCAGGGTCAGCACGTCCTTGCCCACGGCGTCGCGGACTCGAGCGGAGCGGAGCATTTTTTCTTGCCACATGCGCGGCGCGAGCAGCACTGTGTCCTGATTCGCGGTGTCAGTGCGGCTGATCGGAGCGGATTTGGCGTCCGTTTTCTTCGTGGCAAACGCGCCTTCTAATGGGAGCGTTTCAAACTCGAGACCGAATCGGTCTTGCAGCAAACGCTGCGCCGAACGGGTTCCGCGCACCTCGAGTTTCGTGTCCATCGCCTCGGTCAGGACTTGCAGTGCACCGATCAGATCTAGGCTCTCGCCCGCGTCCACGGCAGCCGTGAATAGCGGCAGGAAACGACCCTCCAAGTTCACGGTCGTGCCACGTTTTTCATAGGCGCTGCTGGCGGGCAGCACCACATCCGCTTCCAATGCCGCACCGGTCAGCGTGTGCGTATGAACCACCAGTAACTCGAGATGCTTCGGGCGGTGTTGCAGCATCGCACCGCTCACGAAAGCGGCCTTCAACCCGTCCCACTGTCCGAAGGCGCGCCCGTTCTTGCCCGGCACGAGGTCCAGCAGCTCGAGGCCCGCGCCATTGGGGGCAGCGGGGACTGGCATCAGTTTCGCACCGAGTTTCTTGGCAGCGTTCAGCACCTTCTCCGCGTCACCCGCGAGGGCGTACCCGCCCAGCACAATCACGGGGTTCTTCGCACCTGCCAGCAACTTGCCCGCCTTGTTCGCCGCGTCGGAAGCTGATTCACTGCCGTTCTTGGCTTGCAAGATCTGTGCCAGTAGCTCGAGTTCAGCGCCGAGGTCGTAGACACCGCTCACGCCAGCGTGCTTCATCTGTTCCACGGGCGTAGGCGCGAAGACCGCGAGCTTGTTGCGCTTCCGGTCCATGCGTTCCTTCAAACGCAAATCCGCCAGTGGCACGCCGTGGTTGTAGGTCAAATCCGAGGTGATGACGCCCTTCAAGGATTCCTCGATTCGCAGGAAGGCCGTGCCGCTCTCCTCGTACAGATCAGCCCCGATGACGACAATGGCGTCCGCCTTCGCCAGATCGGTGAACGAGGCTCGAGGGGCGTTCCCAAGAGCGGCGTTGTAACGGGGGAAGTGATCCAGGTTGATCGTGTTCAAGGACTTCGCAAACCGCTCGAGCGCCACGCCCTCTTCCAAGGTGATATCGGCGCTGGCGTACAACCCCATGTTCGCACCGCTCACACCAGAAAGTTTGGACTTGATCGCGGCGACCGCCTCGTCAAACGTTGCAGGCTCGAGCTTGCCGTTCCGTCGCACCATCGGCTGGCGCAGGCGGTTGTCCGCGTCCACCCACTCGTGCCCGAAGCGCTGCGCGTCGTTGATCCAGATCTCGTTGACCGCCGCGTTGTGCGCGCCGCGAATGCGCTCGATGCGACCCGTGCGGGCATCCACCCAAATGCTCGAGCCGTCCGCGTTGTCCATGCTCGTGGTTTGCACGCGGTCGTACTCCCAGTTGCGCCCACGAAACCGCGCCACGTTGTCCAAGAGCGCCCCGACCGGGCAGAGATCGTTGATGTTCCCCGAGAAATTCCCGAGCTTCGCACCCGCCAAATCCTCGGACTGGTAACTGTCAATAAACGTGTGGCTACCACGCTCAATGAAGTCCAGGACTTCCTCGCCGGGGACTTCCTCGAAGTAGCGCACGCAGCGCTTGCAGTGAATGCAGCGCTCCTTGTCCAACACGATAAAGTCAGACAGCGCGTGATGCTTGTCAGCGTGACGGCGCGTGAACTCGAAGCGTGCCTCGCCGTACCCGTACTCGTAAGCACGATCCTGCAACTCGCACGCACCGCCCTTGTCACAGGTCGGGCAATCCAACGGGTGATTTAGCAGCGTGAACTCCATCATGCCCGCCTGCGCCTTCACGACGGGATCGGTCTTCGTCTTGATGACCATGCCTTCTGACACCGCCAGGGTGCAACTGGCGACCGCGCCCGGAAAGAAAAACAGCTTCGGCTGCCCGGTCGCATCGTCCATGATGAATGTGCCATCCGGATTCTTGCGCGGGCTGCCCGCCTCCACGAGGCACATGCGGCACGCGCCAATCGGCGACAGGTACTCGTTGGAACAGAAGTACGGCACGTCGTACCCGGCGTGGAACACCGCATCCAGCGCAGAGGTTCCGTTGGCGACTTCGATTTCACGATCATTGACGAGTACTTTAGGCATGTGACCTCACAGGGAATTTTAACCTCTGATAAAGAGGATGAAGCGCGTGTCGAAATCGGTATTTCTTTGCTCTTGCGATTGTTGCAGAAGCGATCTTAGCCGTTAAAACTCATCAATCCCAGCACTCTCTGCAAATCTATTCAATCCCGAGTCAAAATCGTTATGTGTCATCTCGAGCTGCAAAGCAGAACTCCTGGATTGAATTTCTCGAGATTCATGGCTCAAAGAATTGATTTCTAGAAATGATTCGTAATAATTAATTCCATCGAATTTAGAGTTGTCATTGAAAAAAGACCTTGAATGTCTATTACTGCCAAAATGCTGCGAGGCAATGAAGTGCCACGGGATAGTGTCCTCAACATTCTTTTTTTGAGCTTCTAGTACCATCCATCCGTCTTCCATGTTTTCAGTCCGCCACTTATTCCTAAAGTTTCACAGCAATGCCGCCAAAGAGTAGATTCGCTTAGCTCCACCACTCGAGCCTGATTTCTGGAGACTCGAACGGCGCGACAGCTTGCCCACTGGACAGCGTGAACTTCGTTTTGTACGTCTCCCCTTCCGGGTCGCGGTACACCTCGAGTTCATTGGTTCTGACGTTCAAAATCCAGAATTCTTTGGCGTGGTTGCGTGCATACAACTTGGTTTTCACATCTCGGTCGTCTTCGAGTGTCGAGTCGCTGACTTCCATGATGATCGCAGCGTCCCGAAGGGCAACTTTTTTCTGTTTGAACCTGTCTAAAGCGACCACGACAAAATCTGGTTCCGGCTGGGAGTGCGTATCCTCGAGCAGCACGGGAACTTGCGATATGACGACAGCGACATTGTGGAACGCGAGAACCAAGCGTCGCGTCAAGATGGCTAGCCAGTTGACGTGTCCGTCGTTCATTGGGGGCATTTCAATGACCTCTCCCTCGATCAATTCGACTCGTTTTTCGCCAAATGCCCCGGCGTAGTATGCCTTCTCGAATTCTGCGACGGTGAACCGATGACGCCGCTGGCTCATCGGAATGGATTGAGCCTCATTCTGGGTTGATGTCTCGAGCGTCTGCGTCATGGATTCACCTCCCATATTTATTCGTCTGCCCAGCGGTTCGCGTAGCTGTTGTACATCGGCTTCCCGTTCTGCGCGATGTACTCAAATTCCTCGCGGAACAGCTTGAACGCGCTCTGAACCGGCATGATGCAGGAATCTGCGAGGAGGCAAAAGGCTTTCCCTTTGATGTTCCCGAACAAATCCTCGAGGATCTTGATATCGTTCGGGTCGCCTTTGCCGCTGATGAGCTTCTGGAACAGGCGTTGCATCCAACTGCCAATCCCCTCACGGCAAGGTGTGCATTTTCCGCAGGATTCGTGGCTGTAGAAGCGGACGTAGTTGTACATCATGTTCACGATGTCGCAGTTCTTGGGCAATAAGATAATGCCACCCGTGCCGAGGAACGTGCCCTTCGCGGCGCAATTCTCGTAATCGGCGGGCATGTCCAGAATCTCGTCGGTGAACGGCAAAATCGGTGTGCTCGAGCCGCCTGGGTTGAAGCCTTTGATTTCCTCTAACGGACCGCCGCCCCAGGTGTAGATGATCTCGCGGTACGTGGTTCCGAGCGGGAGTTCGTAGACGCCTGGGCGCTTCACGGGCCCGGAGATGTGGAACAGGAAATTTCCTTTGGACTTCTCAGTGCCCATGCCTGCGAACCAGTCCGCGCCGTGACGCAGGATCAGCGCGGCGCTGGCAATTGACACGACGTTGTTAACGGTTGTCGGCATCCCGAAGATGCCCGCCTGCGCCGGGAACGGCGGCTTCAAACGCGGGTTGGCACGTTGACCCTCCAATGAATTCATGAGCGCGGTTTCCTCGCCGCAGATGTACGCGCCCGCGCCTCGATGAACGATCACCTGCATGGGTTTCCCGAAACCGAGCGCGTTCTCACCGATGAGGCCCGCCGCCTTCGCCTCGGCAATCCCCGCCTCGAGTCGTTGCGCCGCTAAAATGTACTCGCCGCGCACATAGATGTACCCGACGTTGGCGCGCATGGCGTGCATCCCGACTAGCATCCCCTCGAGAAGCTGGTGCGGGTCTTGCTCCATCAGGTACCGGTCCTTGTACGTGCCCGGTTCGGACTCGTCGGCGTTGCAAACCAGGTAGTGCGGTTTGCCGTCGTCTTTGGGCATGAATGACCACTTCATGCCGGTTGGGAAGCCCGCGCCGCCGCGCCCGCGCAAACCGGACTTCTTGACCTCATCCTGCACGCCTTCGGGGGTCAGCGCCAAGGCTTTTTTCGCGCCCTCGTACGCGCCGTGCTTCAGCGCGTACTCCAATGTCCACGAGTTCGGCACGCCGACGTGTTCGTACAAGCGCGGTTTGAAACGCGGGTCCAGTCCGCTCGTGATGCTCTTGGGTTTCTCGGGAGCCTGGTTTTCCATCACAGCCGTCATGCGATACCTCCCACGGTTTGCCCATCCGCCGTGACCTGTCCGCTCGAGTCTCCCAGGCGCTTAATCGCCACAGGCGGCAGTGTGTCGCTGGCAGGCAGGCTGCCATCGCCGCGCCGTTTCAATTCATCCAGCAGCGCGTTCAGGCGTTTCTTCGTCAGGCACTCGTAGTAACCGGCATCGGAAATCTGCATCAGCGGAGCCGTGCCGCACGACCCGAGGCATTCCACGCGCTGAAGGCTGAACAAGCCGTCCGGCGTGACATCGCCCTGATTGATGTCGAGCGTCTCGCACAGGTAATCCCACATCTGGTCTGAGCCTTGCAGCGCACACGAGAGCGTCATGCAGACCTGCAAGTGGTACTTGCCGGTCGGGACGCTCGAGTAGGTGCTGTAAAAACTCATCACGGATTTGACTTCGGTCGCGGTCGTGCCGATGATCTCGGCGATCTCGGCGACTCGAGCGTCGTTGACGTAACCCTCGGCGTTCTGGACTTCCCGCAGCAAGGGCATCACGGCGCTGCGCTCTCGACCCTCGGGGTATTTTTTAAGGATGTCTGAGACGAGTTGTTGTTTACCGGCAAAAAAATCCATGAGACTCCTTACCACCACTCGAGCAGGTCATTGGGAAATGCTTGGGGTGAGACTGGCACACCCCGGTCAAACGATTGCTTGTGGCGATACCCTTCTTCGCTCGGGTCGCGGTACACCTCGAGTTCGTTGCGCTTGACATTGATAATCCAAACCTCAGTTACGCCGTACTCTGCGTAAAGCAAAGTTTTGGTGAAGCGGTCATACCGAAGTGTGCTGTCGCTGACTTCGATGGCAAGGTAGACATCGGCTGGACTGACATCTCGGTCGGCGTATTCGTTCTCTTGGTATTTCAGTAACGCCACGTCAGGCTCGAGATAATCATCGTTGACCCGGTTTTTAATGACAGGACATTGCGGTGAAACGCTGACTCTTTTTCCGAAGTCTTCAATGCAACGCCGTGTAAGACGGCGGATAAAGGACGCGTGGGGCGGATTGATGATGGGTATGACGACGATTTCTCCTCGGATAAGTTCGACGTGTTGATCCTGAAAGAATCCGAGGTCGGCCATTTGCATAAATTGATCCAGCGTGAAGTGCGGGCGCTGCACTTCCGTCTCGAGGGTTTGTGGCGGCAAAACCTGAGTCATAGCTTACCGATCCACGTCACCCATCACCGGGTCGAGGCTGGCGATGACCGTGATCAGATCCGCGAACAAGCCGCCAATCCCGATCACCGGCAAGGCTTGCAGGTTCACGAAGCTCGGGCTGCGAAAGTGAATCCGGTACGGCATACTGCCGCCGTCGGAGATGATGTGGCAGCCCAGCTCTCCCCTGGCGGATTCGGTCGGCACGTACGCCTCGCCTTTCGGTGGATGATAGCCTTCGGTGACCAGTTTGAAGTGGTGAATCACGGCCTCCATGCTCGTCTCGAGTTCAGCCCGGGGTGGCAGACTGATCTTGCGATTGGGGTCTTGGATGCTGCCGGGTTTCAACTTGCCCAGGGCTTGCCGGGCGATCTTGGCGCTCTCGCGCATCTCTTCGACGCGGACCACAAAGCGGTCGAAGCAATCGCCGTGGTCTCGAGTCGGGACATGAAAGTCGTAGCCTTCGTAACCCGCGTAAGGCGTGGTCTTGCGGTGGTCTAGGGCGATGCCGCTGGCGCGCAGGTTCGGTCCGGTCATCCCGAGGTCCAGTGCCATGTCAGCGGTTAGGATGCCGACGCCCTTGCTGCGCTCCTGGAAGATTGGGTTGCCCTCAAACAGGTTCTGGTACTCGTCCACCTTGGCATCGAAACCGTCCAAAAAAGCCTTAACCATCGTTTCAAAACCGTCCGGCGCGTCCTTGGCGACGCCGCCGACGCGGAAGTACCCCTGGTGCAAGCGCTGCCCGCCAATCGCTTCCAAGATATCCAGCACGGATTCACGCTCGCGGAAGGTATAAAAGAACGGTGTGATCGCACCCAGGTCCAGCATACCCGTCCCGAGGAACACCAGATGGCTACTGATGCGGTTGAGTTCCACCAGCAAGACTCGCAGCGTCATGGCGCGTTCCGGCACGTCCGCCCCGACGAGTTGCTCCACCGGGAGCGCGTACGCCAGTTCGTACCCCAGCCCGTGCAGGTAATCCATTCGCGGCGCGAAGGTGAAGTTCTGCGCGTAAGTGCGGTTCTCCATCGTCTTCTCAAAACCGGTGTGTAGGTAACCGATGTGCGGCACGACCTTGGTGACGTTCTCGCCGTCCATGTCCACGACGACGCGAAGCACACCGTGGGTGCTCGGGTGCTGCGGGCCGACGTTCAGCGTCATCGTTTCGGTGTGCAACAAGCCGCTACCACCGATCAGGCTCGAGGCTGCCTGCGGGATCAGTACCTCGGCTCTGGACTCGAGTTTCGGGACGGGGGGCTTCTTGGGCGTTTTCGGCTTTTCGGCGGGCTTGGTCATACTCACCGCTCCTTGATGGGTTGAGCGACACTCGAGGGCGAACCTGTGGGGAGTTGTGGCACGAGGCTCGAGTCAATCCGGCTGCCGCCCCGCCACCCGCTGAGTCCCGTGTCCTTGCCGGTCAGGCCAGCTCGAAACGCGGCCGGGTCCAGAAAGCGTCCCTCGCGGAACAGCGTCGGGGATTCTCCCAGCGGGAAATCCTTGCGAAGCGGGTAGCCGTCCAGGTCTTCGGGGGTGAGAATCTTGCGGAGGTCCGGGTGATCGGCGAACTCGAGACCGAACAGGTCGTAAACCTCACGCTCGTGAAATTCGGCGGTGCGCCACAAGTCGGTCACGGTTGGCAGGGATTCACCGTCCGGGACGAACACTTTGACGAATAAGCGTTCGCCAGTGGTCGGTTCCAGCAGGTTGTAGATGACCGCGAAGCGCTCCGGCATGAATTCCGTGTACTCCAAATAATCCGCGCCCATCAGGTCTGCCAGCAGTTTGAAACCTGCCGCTTTGCATTCAAAAAGGAACGCCTTCAATGTTTCCCTGGGCGCGATCACGGTTTTGAAGGCCGAGTGCTTGGCCTCCATCAGGCTGTACTCACGCAGGGCGGCCCGTTCCAGGGCAGTGCTGAGGGCACTCATCGGGTCCACGCCTCGACCATCGGAAGCGGCGTGCCAAAGTCGTCCATCGCCTCGCCGCGAACTTTTTTCTGGAGCTGCATCACCCCATAGATCAGGCCTTCGGGGCGCGGTGGGCAACCGGGCACGAAGATGTCCACCGGGACCACGCTGTCCACGTTTTGCACGATCGCGTAATTGTTGAACATGCCACCGCTGCTGGCGCAGGCTCCCATGCTGATGACCCATTTCGGGTCGGGCATCTGGTCGTACACGCGCCGCATGACCGGAGCCATTTTCTTGCTGAGCCGCCCCGCCACGATCAGCACATCCGCCTGCCGGGGCGAGGCGCGAAAGACCTCGCTGCCGAACCGCGCCAGGTCGTTTCGGGCATCGGTGGAGGCCATCATTTCAATAGCGCAACACGCCAGTCCAAAGGTCGCGGGCCACAAGCTGTTGCTGCGTCCCCACGCCACGAGTTTCTCCAAGGATGAAAATAGAATCCCGTCGTTCTCGAGTTCCTGGATGTCTTTCTCGAACAGGTCTTTGAGGTTGGACATGGTGGCTGTTAGCTCCTAGCGTCTAGCGGGATGAGTGGGCTTGGGGTGGCGCTCAAAGTTGGTAGCCGGAAGCTACTGGCTGCCTTTACTTCCACTCGAGCACGCCCTTTTTCAGAATATAGAAGTACCCCACGGCGACCAGGGCGACGAAGCTGACGGCTTCAAAGAACGCGAACACGCCGAGTTTATTGTAAGCGACAGCCAACGGGTAGAAAAAAGCGGTCTCGATGTCGAAGATGATGAACAACATAGCAACCAGATAGAAGTGAACCGGGAAGCGTTGCTGGGCGTTTCCGATCGGGTCGTTACCGGATTCGTAGGGGAGCAATTTGGCTCTCGAGGCTTTTTTGGGCCCTAACACTGCGCCGACGATCAATGCCAGCACGCCGATGCCTGCGGCGACGAGGAACATGATGAAGACGTTGAGGAATTCGTTCATTGCTGACCTCCGAGGAGTTTCGCGGTAACTGGAGTGATTGAAGAAATGAGAACGCTCGTGCGATGTTTCACGAATTATGCCACAGCCAAGAACATATTTCCATAGTTTACACAGCCCCAAGCGAGGACTCAATGCGGGGGACTGCAATATGGAACATGATTTGAACCGCAACTCGAGGAGAATTTATCAACTCGAGCGGGTGACCTAGAAACCGGGCAGCAGACCACCCATCCAAGCGGACATGAGAGCGTTCACTACGAGCGGATCGAAGTGTGTCCCGGCCGAGCGCCGCACCTCGGAGATGACCTCGGATGGGTTCTGCGCTTCCTGATAGCTGCGACCCTGCAACATCACATCCACGCTGTCCGCCACCGCGACGATCCGAGCCAGTTGCGGTGTCGCCTCGGCGCGAAGACGATCCGGGTACCCCATTCCGTCCCAGCGTTCGTGATGCCAGCGCGCCGTGGGCGCAAACCGCTCCAAGCCAGGGATGTTGCGCAATAACTCGAAACCGTTCTCGGTGTGGCCCTTAATGCGGGCGAATTCCTGATTGGAGAGTTTATCCGCTTTGGAAAGCAGCGCCCCCCGCACGGCAATCTTGCCAATGTCGTGCAGCAACGCCGAAAGTCGTAAATCCTCGAGGTCCTGCGCGGACAGGTGCATCTCCTCGCCGATCCCAACCGCGATCTGAGCGACCCGTTCCGAATGCGCGAAGGTCAGGGGATCGCGCCGCGCCATCTCTTCCAACAGGTGAGCGGTCACGACCCCCAGCAACTCGTCAGGGACCGCGTTTGGCTCACCTTTTAGGAAGTGATCCACACTCATATAAGGTCATGGTACACGTTTCGAGGACTCGAGAGTGTGTTTTTCAGGAGAAGAGCATGAGTCAGTGATGACTGAGGCTACCTGAGGGCCTACAAATCACACGCTGGTTATGAGGGTCCAAGCTAGCCGAATCGCGGCCTTCTCAGTAATCTGAACCGTGCTGATCCTGAAACCCAACCGTGAACGCCGCCTGCGAAACTTCCACCCCTGGGTGTTCAAGGACGACGTGGATCGCTGGCAGCCCGAACCCGCCCCCGGCGCGGTGGACGAGGTGCGATCCTCCGAGGGAGCCTTTGTCGGGCTGGCCTACGCCAATCCCAAATCCAGCATCCCAGCCCGCATCCTGAGCTTGGAGCGCCGCAAAATTAACCTCGAGTTTTACCGGGGTAGAATCAAATCCGCTGTTGAAAAACGCCTCGCTGTCACGGGTACAAATGCCATTCGGGTGGTCAATTCCGAGAGCGACGGCTTGCCGGGGGTGATTGCCGATCTCTTCAATAACGTCCTCAGCGTGCAAATTCGCAACATGGGCGCGGAACAACATCGAGAGCTAATTCTCGAGGCATTGAAACGCGAGACGAACGCCAGCGCCGCGTTTGAACGCAGCGACACCTCGGAGCGTCAAAAAGAGGGACTCGAATCGCGCACGGGCGTGCTCTGGGGCGAGGTTCCGGATTGGCTCGAGTTCCAAGAGGACGGTATCAAATTTGGTTTCAGTCCGACCGGCGGGCAAAAGACGGGCTTTTACTTGGATCAACGCGACAACCGCCGCCGTATGGCGGAGCTAATAAACGCCTCGAGCAAATTGCTGGACGTTTACTCCTACACGGGTGGCTTCTCCCTGCACGCCGCCGCGAAAGGTGCCAGTTGCATGGCGGTGGACAAAGACCCGGTGGCCTTGCAAGCCCTGGAAAAAGTTGCCCGCAACAATCACCTGGAGTCGCAGATTGGCTCCAGACTGGGCGACGCGCTCGAGGTGCTGGACCAACTCCTGCGCGAGGGACGCAGATTCACCCACGCCGTGATTGACCCGCCGACGCTGGCGAAACGAAAAGATGAAGTCACCGCCGCGAAAAGAATCTTTACGATTGCCACCAAGAACACGCTGAAAATGCTCGAGCCGAACGGTATCGTCATGGTCTCCACCTGCGCGTACCACATCAAAGTGGATGACCTCTTGGAAGCCACGCGCTTCGCGGCGGGCGACGCCGGGCGCAGGCTCGAGGTGCTGAATGTCACGTATCAGCCCGCAGATCACCCGTGGGTGCTGCAAGTGCCGGAGAGTTTGTATTTGAAGACGTTGATTTTGCAAGCAGACTAAACCACCATAGTGTATTACCAACGCCCAAAGTCTTAATTGGCTAACACCTTATAAGGATTCCGGAAATACATACCTCTTAAAACTAACCCATAAAGCAAAAACGGTTTTTAGGAATGCTGTTCTGCACACGAGTCCATTCTCATCGTTCGGGAAAGTAAATAAAGAAATTAACCGGAATCCTTATTACTCTTATCAATAATGAATTTGACGGCTTGCGAGTCCAATCCGGTTTTCCACCAGAGTGCAATCTCGAGGAGATTGCGTCTGGTTTCCATGCCAATCGTTTGAACGGATAATTCCGCGTTGATTTGCGCGGCGCTCATGGCGAAAACAGCGGCTGCATTCCCATACGACTCGAGAATCTCTTTGGACGCGCTCGAGAACTGAAGCGCTCGAGCTTGTAGGCTCGAGATCATTTCTCTTCGGTGGGAGGCGTGCAGCCATCCACCCATGAGGCTTCTATGTGAAGTGAGTTTTTCCTTTTGTTTGAGGAAGGTATGTAATTAATTGCGAGGTTTTTCGTTTGCAATCAGCATTGAATATGGTATATCTTCCAGATTCGTCTCTTTTCTCAAGAAATATAGATCATGAAGAGGGATTTTGCAACTTGAAAGAACCTGCGATACTCAAAGTAATAAAACTACTAATCCACAAGTAAAACCCTACGGTAAAATGAGCTGGTGAAGACGCTCCTGAAAGAGTATAATCGGGAAAATCTTCCATAAAATATGATGTTAATGCAACAAAAAATCCAAAAAAACAAGAAAATATTGAAAAATGAGTATCTTTCTTGAACGCACGAAATCCAAAAAGCAAGAAAAAATTTGCTAACCAAGGTAAAGGAAAAACAAACCAACCGAAAATAAGTATTACAAATCCAATGATAAAATCTCCATTTGAACTCGCAATACAAGAAGTAATTAATGATAGTAAAAAACTGAAAACAGATATCGTAAAGAAAATATTGCTTTTATTGAAAATATTCATTTTTGCCTTTCAATTTTCCAAAAATGGTTTTTGTGCAAAATACTCGTCGACGAGTATTTTGCATTCAGTTGCTTATGCGACTGAATTATCTTTCTTCAGACGGAGGCGTGTAACCATCTATCCACGAGGCTTCGACACGCAAGGTGTTTTCACCCTCACTCGAGGAAGGCGAGTATGTGATCCTGAAATTCTTGCGTTTGTAATCTGCATTGAATAGGGTGTATCTCTCAACTCCGTTTTTTTTCTCAAATGAAATCTTCGAGTAAACGGTTTTACCGTCAGCATCTATGTTGTTGATGCTGAATTCTCCCTTCACGTAGCCGCGTTGATATGCCTGCGGTTGTCCGCTGCTGAACGATAAGCTCCTCACCACTGTGTCAAGTATTTCGCGTCCGCTTTTGGTAGTGGTGATGCAGTAGGCGTGTTCGCTCGAGGGTTGGCACGCCACGCGATTCCGACTGACTTCCGCACTCCCAAGCAATCGCATCGCAATATCGCTTGATGCATCCCGCAACGATTTATACGCAAACCGCTCAACGTCGTACTTTCCATCCGCACTCTCCACAGCTCCCAAATTGATCAACGTGCCACTCATCCACAAACTCACTTCGTATTCGTTAATCGTTACACCCACCCGGTACGGCTCGAGACCCGGTGCGTACACCGTCCCACCACTCGTACTCTCACCGCTCTGTAGCTCGTTAAACTTCAACCCGCGTTTCTCGAGCAAAGCAGGCAACAACGCATTGAGTTCGTTTTGTCCTTTGCCTTCTTCCCGCCCGAAGCACGCACTGTAGCGGTAGTCAGGATCAATCGTGCATGGGATTTCACGAATGAACGGGACTTCACGAAACACCTCTACAGTACGGTCAAACAATTCTTGGTGAGTCATCGTTGGTCTACCTTGTCCTTTTAGCAGGGACACGACCTGCTGAGCTTGCGACCATGCGATTAAGCCGATAACGATAACAGCGATGAAGGCCAATACTGTTTTCATAAGTATGGTGGATCAAGATTGAGTTGTTTGCTGCGTTCCACCAGCGCACGGTACAAGTCTTCGCCGTCCAAGTTCACGGAGTACCACCACCGCCCGAGGTCTTCACTAGCAAGTCTTTGACTTGCGGTAATGATATTTTTGACAGCTTCGCTACGATCACCAGTTTTCCACCACAGGGCGACCTCGAGTAGCTTGCGTCGCGTTTCCATACCAATGGTGTTCACGGATAATTCCGCTTTGATTTGCGTGGCGGTCATGGCGAAGACAGGGTTGCATTTCCGTATGCCTCGAGAATCTCTTTTGATGCGCTCGAGAACGCACGCATTCGAGCTTGTGCAATGAGTTCGCCTCCGTTGATATCCCTGCGTGTCTGTCCCAAACGATTTAGGAGTGCGTTCACGCCCCCGCCTTGCTTGATACTCGCCACCGTGATCTTCTCGAGTTCCGGCAGCAACACTTCCCTCAACACGTTCACCAACAAGTTATTCGCCACCACATTTTGATTCTGCGCCCCGAAGAACACCTCTGGGAACTCAGACACCAACGTCCGATCCTCCCGCCCAGGAATCATTTGCTGCAACCGCACCTGATTCGCGTTTCCACCTGGATTACTGAGTTCATTCGGTGGTTGTTTCCCCGCATCAACCAACGCCGCTTGTTGCGGGTTTAGCTTCCCACCTTCCGCCCGTGTTTGCTCCAACAGTTCACTCAGCATCGGCGTGTGATGCGATGCGAAAGGCGTGTTCAGGGTCGTATTCTGATCCTCGAAGACCACGATCTCACCCGCCATGCGCGGTTGCGGACCACCGCGTGGCACGACATCCCAATTCATCCGGTAATTCCGGGAGCGCAACTTCTTTTGTGCCTCTAACCGATCCACATCTTCCGCTTTGACGTGCGGTGCTTGAAACGTCAAAATTTGTTGGAACACAGGAAAACGCGCCGCCGTGATCTGCGCCAACGCACCACCCAAACTGTGCCCGCTGACGACGGTGTTTCCACCTCGAGTTGCCTTTTTCACCGTGTCTGCAATCAACCCGTGATTCGTGTCGAATTGCGTGTACGCGATGCTGGATAACGTGAAATCAGTGGCGCTGTCCAATTCACTCTCGTTATCGGTACGATACGCACTTGGGTTCGCGTTTGAACTCGCAGCGTTGGCTGCGCCCGCCACCGGAAATTTCACGGCTTCGGTTCCGCGAAACGCCAGGATGGTTTGCTTGTACTTCGCTTTCCCAGAGATTGGTGCGAAAATCATCATCTGGAGTCCCCACGCACCGTGAATCGCGGGCGTGGCGGTGTACCCGAAGGCACTGAGGATTTTCGTAACGCCATCTTTCGGATTGGCTGGATTTTTGAGATTACTAAAATCACTGTTGTTTCCGTACACCATGAAACTCGTGAGTTGCTCGACGAACGCATCGAAGGTGACTTGCTCGATGCCACCCAAGGCTTGCACGGTCATCTGTGTTCTGAATGAACTCAGCGATTCTGGAATCATCAGCATGCTCAGCACCTTGGCTCGAGTCAGACTGCTGTTGACCTCGTGAATGGCGTCTAGTGCAGCGTTGAACTGGTTGCTGTTGAGCAAATCTCGAATCAAGCCTTGCAGTTCACGCACTTCTGGGATGGTGGCATTGTTGAGCAACCGGGCAATCTGATAGGCGCGATTTAACTGTTGAACACTTGATTTTGAAGCTGCACTGCTCGTTTCACGCGTTGCGGATGCGTTGTTACTCAGAGCGCTTTGCTTGTCGCGTTGTACGGCTCGAGTGGTTGAACTTGAAGATGCTGCCGCTTTCAAAGTTGGATTCACAGCACTTTTAGCCTTCGTGATCGAAACGGTTTGAACGTCCTGACTCGAGACTTCACTGCCTTTGCCTCTGGCTTCGGTCTCGAGTCCAGCGTCACGATCAATCCCTGCTTGCACCAAGTTATTCGCCTGCTGCATCGTGTGCCACGTTTCATGCGCGATCAATTGCAACCCCTCGAGACTCGTCGGATTCCACGTCCCCGCTCGAAAGAAAATATCGTTGCCTGTGGTGAGGGCTTTCGCGTTCAACTTCCTCGAGATGCCATCCGCTGTATCATCCGTATGCACCCGCACCTTGGAGAGATCCGTGTTCCATTTCACCTCGAGCATCGCTCTCACGTTCTCAGGTAGGGGTTGCCCACCCCCTCGAGCTTGTTCTATCAGTGTGGTTGCGCCTTCACCACTGGCTTCTTCTTCCGCCAAGCGTTGCGCGGTCCCCTCGAGTTCCCGCCCCCAAGTCTCGCGTTGCAACTCCAAACCTTCCTCTCGAGCATCCAAGGCGCGTTGAAGCTGACCAGGGAAAGAGGGGTGATGACCCAAGGCGGCAAACGCAGCCGATTCCACCGCGCCGCGTTGACCCGGATCGGTGAACCGCTGGATTGCCCCTGCCAAGTCACCCATCGTGTGACTCAAGCCGGGAGAGCGAAAGTGCTTGACCAGGGCTGCGCCAGTGTTCTTGAAGCCCTGGTAATTTCTGATCAGATTGGGATCGCCTTGAATCTGTCCCTCTGCCTTGTCGCGCAGGTGTTCAGCCACGTGCGATAGGCTCAGATCAGCTTGGCGTTGGGCGGCTGGCAACGAGGGGCGGAGTTCAGCTTTCAGGCGTTGCGCCACCAAGGTCTCGAGGTGCTGGGCTGAGCGTTGCACAACAAATTCGGCTCGAGTGTCAACGGCGACTCGAGCGGTGCGGGTGTGCTCGAACAGGGCGCGTTGCACGGCTGGGGTTTTGCTTGTAGCAACCTGCCAAACGCCTTGTGAGACTCGAGCTTGGGAGAGCCGGGCGTCGTTTGATCGTTGAACCTCGAGTTGGGCTTGTTGAAGATCAACGTGGCGTTGAACTTCTAAAGCTTGCTGCCGTTGCCCCTCGAATTGCGCCGGGGTTGGCGCGTGCAACTCGAGTTTGGAGAGGGTTGTACCTCGGGACCTGTGCTGGCTCGAGATTCGGGATTGGGGCGTCACCTCGGGTTGACGGTGCGGCGTCACCACAGGTTTCTGGAGACGCTCCCGTGTCATGCAAAAAACAATAGCAGATTCTGGACACTTGAGCGAGTCATTCGCCATCTCCACAAGACCATGTTTCGTCAAAGCTAAATCAAACACTCGTTATCGCAGGTTGTCGCGGACATCCTCGAGCGCGGACTCGAAAGCGTTGATAAACACGTCTTCCAGCGTCTCGTCGTCTTTCAGCTTCTCCAAGAACGGCTCGTCGGACGCCCAGCGGAGCCGCACGTCCCAGGCGCTCGTGACGCGACCCGAGGCGGCCACGGCATCACCGAGCCAGGAAACGGCGTCCACCGGGTCGCGGTGCGGCGCGAAGAAGCGTTCGGTGCGAACCTCGTTCTCCGAGGAGGTCAACCAGACGTTCGCCTGGACGCGGCCACCCTCGTAGCGCAAGAAGACCTGATCCACGGCCCACGCGCCGAAGCGTTTCATCGGGCGTTGAGGACGAGGGCGTGAGGCTCGAGGCATGGATGGAGCCTACCAGCCCGGAGGGAATACGAACGCAGTTTTGCACCGTGTTCGCCCCATCGTCCAACCGTGTTTCAAACGTGCGACGATTCTTGAGTCGCGCAAGTCGAATGGGATCAACACTTTCGCAGACCTGCCTCCTCGAGTAGATTTGAGCCGATGAGTTTCGATGCCTCCCAGAAAATCGCGCTGACCGGACTGACCTACGACGACGTGCTGCTGCTACCCGCGTACAGCGAGGTGACACCCGATCTGGTCAGTACGAAAACGCGTTTGACGCGCAACATCAACCTGAACATCCCGCTCGTCTCGAGTCCAATGGATACTGTGACGGAAACGGGGATGGCGATTGCCATGGCTCGGGCGGGCGGGATTGGCGTGCTCCACAAGAACATGGGGCTGGAAACGCAAGCCGAGATGGTCCGCAAAGTGAAACGCTCCGAGTCCGGCATGATCGTAGACCCAATCACACTGCCGCCCACAGCAACATTGCAGGATGCTGACGCGCTGATGGGCGAGTACCGCATCAGTGGCGTGCCAATCGTCAACGCTGAGGGCAAGCTGCTGGGCATCATCACCAACCGCGACCTGCGTTTTGAGGACGATTACAGCAAGCTGATAGACGAGGTCATGACCAAAGAAAACCTGGTCACCGTGCCCCAAGGTACAACCCTCGAGCAGGCGCGGGAGGTGTTCAAGACCAACAAAATAGAAAAACTTTTGGTGGTGGACTCGAGCGGGGCGCTGACGGGCTTGATTACTATCAAGGACTTGCAGAAGCGCGTGCAATTCCCGAACGCCGCGAAGGACAAGCTGGGGCGGTTGCTGGTCGCGGCGGCGATCGGGGTCAGCCAAGATTTCGAGGATCGGGCGCGGGCGCTCGCGGAATCTGGCGTGGATGTGTTCGTGCTGGACAGCGCTCACGGGCACAGCAAAAACATCTTCAATGGCGTGCAGCGATTGAAGAACTTATTCCCGGAAATAGATGTCATCGCCGGAAATGTCGCCACCGCCAAGGGCGCACAGTTTTTGATCGAGGCGGGTGTGGATGCGGTGAAGTTGGGGATCGGACCGGGCAGCATCTGCACGACTCGAGTTGTCACGGGCGTTGGCGTGCCGCAGATCACGGCAATTCTGGAATGCGCCTCAGTCGCGGGTGATATTCCCCTGATCGCGGATGGGGGCATCAAACAAACGGGCGATCTGCCGAAAGCGATTGCCGCCGGGGCCTCGAGCGTGATGATCGGCGGCTTGTTCGCGGGGACCGACGAGGCTCCCGGCGAGACGATCTTGCGCGAGGGGCGCAAGTACAAAACCTATCGCGGCATGGGCAGCGCGGGCGCGATGAGTGCGGGCAGTTCGGACCGGTACTTTCAGAGCGGCAGCAAGAAGTTTGTGCCGGAAGGCATCGAGGGGATCGTGCCGTACAAGGGTGCGGTGTCTGATGTGCTGTACCAGATGATCGGCGGTCTGCGAGCCGGGATGGGCTACACCGGAAGTCAGACCTTGGAGGATTTGCGGTTGCAGGCGCAGTTCACGCGCATCACGATGGCGGGACTGATTGAGTCCCACCCGCACGATGTCACGATCACGCAGGAAGCCCCGAACTACTCGAGGTGAGTCGTATATCAGAAAATCAGTCTCCCACCCGAAATCCTAGAGTACGCCGAGCAGTACGCGGCTGAAAAAGGCCGTTCGAGTCGTAGCGATTTCTTGCTCGCCGCTGCCAAAGCGTCGCAGAAGCAAGAACTCAGTGAAGGCTATCAAGCATTTGCAGATGCATACCGTCAGCATCCCGAACCTTTCAATTTTCTTCAGGATTATAGCGACGGTCCCGAGCCAAGTGACGGGAGTGAGTGGCTACAGACCTGATTCGGCACGTCAGTGTGACTCAAATTGCGCGACGCTTAGGATTTGTACCAGAGGATCTGATGATCGAGTTAGACAGAAGAATTCGAGAACACCTAGCCCGATAACTTCCGCTGAAACCAGACGAATTCACCCGAGGGTTGGAAGCCGAGCTTGCGATTGATCGCCAGCATCGGCGCGTTTCTCGAGTCGTTGGCGGTACGAAGCCCGGCAGAGCCGCGTTTCGTCAGATCGTCTATGACGAGCAATTTCACAGCCTGCGCCAACCCTCCCCCGCGATGCGAACGCTTGACGCCCGCAAGGCTGGTAGCAGCACCTTGTTCGGGCGTACTTTGTAAATGCGCCCCAGACAGCGCCACCCAGTCATCACCGCTCGAGGCAATGAATATCGTTGCCGCGTCCCGCCAATAAACGTCCCAGAGGCGATGATTGAACTCTTGTAACGTCTCGAATTCGCCCTCGAAAGATGGATCGTCTTCGACCGATTCTCGCACCAGCCGGTACAGGTTCTCGCGGTTCTCCAAGGTATCGCCCGCCTGAAGGAGTGCGAAGAAGCGATAGCCTCGCGTCTCGAGTTGCCGCACCAGAGTCAGGTCAACCGATGCCCCGAGGGGCAACGTGCTTCGTAGCGAGCGCTCGAGAATTTCAAAGCCGTTCCGCTCTAAAAAGCGATATGAATTCGCGTCCGGGTTCGCCATTGGGACGCGCACAGTCGGAACCTCGAGCCGTTGTATGTGTCGATTTAGCCGCGCCCAGAGCGCCGCGCCGATGCCCCGGTTTCTGAACGCTGGTTGCACCGCGAGGCGCACCGACCGATATCCTACAGGCTTTTGTGGCGAGGATAGCCGAAGAAACCCAGCGACTTGCCCGTCCAGAGAAACCGTTTCCGCCGCCCCGTCTGTGTTCGCGGGGCGTCCCGCCCGCTCGAGCCAGAACTCAATAGGTTCATTCCCCGGTTGAAACAGGTTGTGCAGTTCCCAGAGCAGAGGCATGTCATGTGAAACGAAATCGCGGAACTCGAGGTTCATCCTGCCGCCAACCAACGAAACACGCCCGAAGCTGGACGTGCTTTCCAGGCGCAGATGATCTTCGCGGCGTTCGCTCCTGGTGACCCGCTCGAGTCCAGCTCGAAGTCGTACCGGCTGAAGCTGTGAACCGTCTCGAGGTCGCGCCTGGCGTCACCCGCGCGCCGATCCCCTCGGGCCCGTTCGCGCCGCTCGAGTTCGGGTAGCGGGCAATGCACGCCGACGAAGAAGACATCGAACGGCGCTAACAGTCCCACCAGCCGCTCGAGTTGGTCTTTGGTCTCAACGATGTAATCAATCACCAGATTGTTGCCCGCGTTCGCCAGGGCAGCCAAGCAACCGTAATAGCCCGCGAAGAGTTTGGGACGCATCTGCCCCCAGCCAAACGCGCCACCCTCGTCGCGGCGCTTCGGCAGGACCTCCGCGCCAAACATCAGGAAATCCAAGGAGAATTGCAGGAACGGTTCGTCCAGTTGCGCTTGCAACCCGCGACACAGGGTTGACTTCCCGGCGCTGGATGCCCCGTTCAGCAAGATGATCTTTCCAGGCGAGGTGTCGTTCACACCGTGAAGTCTATCTCAGCTCAAAGCTGGGTGGGGAATGGTCAGCAAAAACCGCTCGAGATTCACCGGAGTCTCGAGCGGTGGGTTCCACTCACGCCCCTTCGATCACCACGGCCGTCCCGTACGCCAGCACCTCGGTCACGCCATCGGTCAACTCGTTCGCGTCGTAACGCATGGCGATCACCGCGTTCGCGCCGCGCTGCCGGGCGTGTGTCAGCATCAGCTCGTAGGCATCCTCCCGCGCTTTCTCGCAGAGTTCGGTGTAAAGGGAAATATTCCCTCCCACCAGTTGCTGCAAGCCCGCGCCGATTGCCCCAAACACGCTCCTCGAGCGCACGGTGATACCGCGCACCACGCCCAGATAGCGCACGATGCGATACCCAGAAAAATCGTTGCCCGTCGTGACAAACCCATCCTGAGCCATTGATCGTTCTCCTCGAGCGTCAGCGTATCTCAGACTAAAAACTTGGACTTCTGAATTACGCTTCAGATTGAATTGGAGCCGGTACACGCGAAAGTTGAGCAGTCCAAGATTTTTACGTGCGTGACCCACAAAAAAACTACTGACGAGGCGCGCGGCTCATGGGTGTCAAAAACATTAAGCGACTTGCGTTTCTTGCGCCACGCTCGAGGCGGCGCTCTGCTTGAACGCCAGGGCCGCCGCGACGAAAGCGCGAAACGGCGGGCTGGGCCGCATCGGTCGAGACTTGAACTCCGGGTGCGACTGGACAGCCAGGAAGAACGGGTGGTTCGGGAGTTCTATTGCCTCGACCAGCCCCGCCCCTCGAGCCTCCTTGCCGGGGGTGACGCCGCTGACAATCAATCCGGCCGCTTTCAGCGCGTCCACGTAGATCGGGTTAACCTCGTAGCGGTGACGGTGACGTTCCAATACCGTGCTGGCCCCGTAGACCTTTTCCAAGAGCGTATCCGGCAAGATTCGCATTTCCCAATCCCCGAGGCGCATCGTGCCGCCCAAACCGCCCGCCTCGAGTTGTTCCGGCATCAGATCAATCACCGGCCGCGAGGCGTACAGATCAAATTCGGTGCTGTTGGCATCGGTCAGACTGGCGACGGAACGGGCGAATTCGATCACAGCGATCTGCAAGCCCAGGCAAATCCCGAAGTACGGCACGCCGTTCGTGCGCGCGAATTTCGCGGCGCGGATTTTCCCCTCAATGCCGCGCATCCCAAAGCCCGGTCCGACCAGCACACCGTCCATGCCCGCTAAAGCTCGAGCGGCGTCCTCGTCAGTTTCCAGTTCCTCGGCGTTGACCCAGCGGATATTGACGCGGGCATCGTTGTAAATCCCGGCGTGCTTGAAGGCTTCCAGAATGCTCAGGTAGGCGTCGCCCATCGCCACGTATTTGCCGACGAAAGCAACATTGACGCTGAAGCTGGGTTGCCGAACTTTCTTCACGGCGTCGTGCCAGAAGGCTAAACTGGGTGGGATCTTCTCCAGTTTCAGGCGCTTCTCGAGTTCGCGCCCCAAGCCCTGCTCCTCGAAGGCGAGCGGGATCTCGTACAGGTCCGTCACGTCGAAGCTGCTGAAAACGCGCTCCGGCTCCACGCTGGTGAAGAGTGAGACCTTGCGGCGCAGTTCGTCACCGAGGGGCGTTTTGCTGCGGACCATCACGAAATCAGGGCTAATACCGACGGATCGAAGCTGTGCGACGCTGTGCTGCGTGGGCTTGGTCTTGATCTCTCCGGTCGTGATCTCAGGGGCCAGCGTGAGGTGCAGGTACGCGGTATTTTCGTAGGGTTCGTCGAAACGCATCGTGCGGATGGCTTCCAGGAACGGCAGGCTTTCGATGTCGCCGACCGTGCCGCCGACCTCGACGACGCAGATGTCGGCACCCGCTTCAACAGCCGCACCACGAATCCGGTCTTTGATTTCATCCGTGATGTGTGGAATGACTTGTACCGTTTGCGACAGGTACTCACCGCGCCGCTCCTTCTGAATGACGCTCAAATACACCTGCCCGGTGGTGATGTTGTTGCCGCGCTTGACCTCAATATCCAAGTAGCGCTCGTAATTTCCTAGGTCCAGATCGGTTTCCGCACCGTCGCCGGTCACGAAGACCTCGCCATGCTCGTAGGGTCGCATCGTGCCCGCGTCCAGGTTGATGTACGGGTCAATCTTCACGGCCACGACCTTGTACCCTCTGGCGCGCAGGATCGCACCGAGGCAACTCGTGGCAATCCCCTTCCCGAGACTGCTGACCACGCCGCCGGTGACAAAAATGTATTTCATGGAAAACACCTTTCGCTCGAGCAGGACAGGCTCGAGGTGTTGAGAGAAGAGAAAAAGAAAAACCCGGCGGGCATCAGCCCTACCGGGATTTAAGGTTAGCATGTTTCTGGGGAAATGTCAGCGCCGAGGGACGGGGGAACCGCAGTATCTGATTGCTTGGTCTGTTCGGGTCACCGCGAGTTGCAACGGACGATCAGACTAATAACTCTACAGGACGAGGTTTTTCGTGAGGACGAAGCTTGTGTCCGCTCACGCCTAGACCAGCCCAAACATCGTTTTTAGCAACATTGCTTTCACACGGCGGCTCGAGGCATCGGTTCATCTCGACCCGTTGAGATTGAACTTACAGAGATGAGGGTAATCAACAGGTCAGCGGTTGTACACCCGAAACCTCGAGCTGACATCGAAGGTCACACAGGGTTCCTCACCCTTGTAAACCGGAGCGACGCAGACCGTGACCTTGCCACCCGCGCCGACGGTATCGGGTTTTAGGCTTCCGGCACGATCCGTCAGTTTTCCGAACCTCCCAACGACTTCGACAGCTTGGTACGTCCTCGAGTCCACAATCCGGTGGAAGGCGTCCGCACCGGGATTGACGAGCGGTGAGAGTGGCAACCAGGAGCTTTTACCGTTGTTGTCCTTGGCGTACAGGGAGGCTGACAGGCGCGGGATAATGTAAAAGTTGCGCCGTCCACCCCAGCGCTCCTTCAACGCCAGCGGTAGGCGCAGCGTGCAACTCGGGTAGTTCTCGTCTTGCAACAGGAAGTTCACGCGCTCGGATTTGAAGTACTCGTCCTGGCAAATCAGGGAAACTTTTTCTCTCGGGACAGTCACCGTGGGCGCGGCGGGCTGCGCGACAGCGAGGCTGAGGAGGACGGTCAACATCAGAGCGATTCGTTTCATCGGGCTTCCTTTCACTCGAGAAAATTTCTTCAAGACATCCTCTCGAGACTCGCGTTTTAGGGCTTGGAGGCAGATTTTTAGGGCTTGATGATCTGCACCTCCAAGCCATCATTGGCGGGCGTGTAACTGCAACTGAACTCGAGCCGTTCAACTTTGTTGCCGTTCACCCCCTCGACCCAGCCATCCCAGCGTTTGCCGTCGGCGCTGGCGGAGATCTGACCCCCGGTTTCGTCACTCGGCGGGAACTTGGCGGCAAAATCACCGAGCTTGTTGCGAACGGCGTCCACGCATCTGGCAATCAAAACAGACGTGGCGATGCCGCCGCTAATGTCATCTGCGCCGTCAGCAGCTCGAGGGAACAGGAGGTACGCGCTCAGTGCGGTCACGGCCAGCGCCGCGAGCCACCCGAGCCAGAGTGAATTTCGCCTCGGGCTTGGCACTCGGGGGGAGCCGCGTAGCTCGCTCTGAACCGCCTCGCGGTACTGGGCCGCCGCCTCGAGCCGGGCGACTTCCTCGGCAGCGGCGCGATCAGCCTGCGCTTTCCGTTCTTCCTCGGCGCGAATTTTGGCTTTGTCCTCGTCGCTCAGCATCTTGGCATTGAAGTTAGGGCAAACCCAATGAGACGGCTCTCATCTCGTTTCTTGTAGAGCGGTACCGCTCGAGCATCAATTTCAAAGACCTCTTTCTCGAGTTTCAACCTGATTTCCCGGCAAGACCTTTCTGTACCAGAGAACCCTCGCTTATCCCCAACTGACATTCAAAAAGGTTTTGAAAGCACAGCTCGAGCCATCAAAGCAGCAGCTTTTCGTTCACCTCGAACGACAGGACACCCCTGGGACAGCCCGCCCGTTTCGAGTGAGCGACGCGCTCGAAACCTTGGCGGGTAGATCGAAGCTGCCCTGGGAAATCTCGAGTCGAATCTGTTTCATGTAGGACATACGCTTTCGACTTTTGTCGGGTACAGAGCGTGCTTCTTCTAGGGTATCCACATCCAAGAAGTAAGCCATCGCTTCTCGCACCGTTTCCATATCAGAAGTTCAATACGCGCAGGTCGAGAAATGTCGAGCATATTTCATTCTTAATCTCCCTGAGGAAAAAAGAATAATCGTGGGCCCTTCACGATCACCGGATCAGACGACCCATGCTGCCTTGTGCGTTCCTTGGATCGGCATTGTACTGATCCCGCGTCTGGCTGCGCTCCCCAGGTTTGGGCTTGTACTCCCGATTCTCGAGACCCGGTTGCTGCGGTTCGGCCTCGCTCGAGGGGGCGCGTTTCGTGATTGGTAGAACGGCGGCTTCCTACTCCATTACCGGGAGTCCCTTTGATTTTGATCTGCGAGTGAACGGGCGTCATCTCGAGACCGAGATAATCTATGTAACTTTAGGTCTTAAATAGATATTTTCAAAAACATTCACTTTTACTTCTAAAGTATTGGGATTTATTCTTACTTCGGAAATCATTACTGCGTCCTGAGGTTTTTCTTGTGGTATATATAAATCCCAGACATATACACCATCCTCTATTGTAAAGCCTAAAGTGATCTCTTTTTTTAAACTCTCATCAATTATATAATGGCTCAAAACCTCCTTCATTCTGATTTGTGCAATTTTTTCAAGAACTTTTACATCAGGTTTCATAGCACTCCTATAAATTATGGCAACCAGCTTGAGTTGATTAAATCACCATTCTGATTAAACAGCTTCCACGTACCTTCCGAAGTTAGAATTGCGCTTTGTTTATTGCCAAACTCGCTTAGAATGAGTCTATCTCCAGCCGAGGAGCGTAAACTACCGTCGGGATGCGTATGCGCCGACCAGCGCCAACCCTTTTTCGCTAGAGAAGCAGCTAGCTCTTGATTGACTGGAACGCCATCTCTCGTACCTCGCATAATCAACCTTCTTCCAGCCATTGTAAACATTGCAAACTCATCGCCAGTTGAGGCTGACAAAGCAGCTAAATCTTTGAGTTTAAAAATTCCTTTTGGAATTAACTTTTGTGAGCCTTTTCCTGGTAGCTGGTTCAAAACTTCTTGTTGTATACGCGATAAACTTGCGTAGCCTCGCCAAATCGCCTTCGGATTGCCTTTCAAAGGAGATGCAATTGTTGGTTCGGATTCCACTTTGGGGAGTTGCGCTTTGAACTTCGTGTACAGCCCCCGGAACCGCCCTAAACTCCCACGCACACCCATGATCGCCAAGACTGCCAGCGCGATGCTGCCGACCATCCGCAGAAAGGCTTTGCTGGCAAGTTTCACCTGATCGTACTTGCCGTTCGCGTTCCAGGCGGTTTTGATCCAGCTCGCGCCCTCGGTCAGGGCGCTGTACAGGCTGACCGCCGCGCCGTATCCGGCGAACAGCAGAATCGCGCCTTGCAGCAGCATCGCCACGACCTTCGTAATCATCGTCGGCTCGGGCGCAGCGGCCAGTGCAGACACGGTCAGTTCAGCGGCGATCAGGGCGGCGGTGATGGCAATGAATTCTGGGAGCTTCGGTTTGATGACCTCCCAAAGTTCCCCGAGGACTTCACCAATGAATTGCGGACTCTCGAGGACGCTTTTCACCAGGTCGCCGATGCGACCCATGCCGTTCGTGATGCTGGCGTACGCGCCGTTCGTGAGCGATCCGTCGTTGACTTGATCGCGCAGCGCGAGCGCACGTTGAATGCCGGGCACGTAAATGACGACGTTCTGATTGAACGCGGCGTCCTTCCAATTGCCCGCGTCGGGGTTCTTCAGTGCGTTCGGGTTGACCCTCGCCAGCACGTTGACGAAGTAGCGTAAGTCCATGCCCGGCTGCGCGAAACGGCGGTAATACTGCTCCGCCACCCCGACGGCGCTCTGACCGGCACTGACCTGATGCAGGCTCGCGCCGGGGTCGTCTGGGTAGAGGCGCATGAAGCTCTTGTTCGCGTACCCCGTGCCGCCCCCAGAGAGGCTGAGTTGATACCAGCCCCCCTCGAGTTCGCGCACCACGAGGGCTTTCGTGTTGAACGCGAGGCGCTGCGTGGGTTTGTCCTTACCACTCGTGTTCGGCGAGCGGTAGAGGTTCACGCCGTCCGGGTTGAAGACGAGACCAACACCCATCTGTTCGGAAACGGTCTTTAAGTTCGTTGCGCTTGCACCCTGCTTACCCAGGGAACGGCTCGTGCTGCGAATCGAGCGGTATTGCTGGTTCGCGCCCGAAGCGGTCGCTCGAGTCTGCGTTTGCTCACCGGCGCTGAGCGAGACGAACACCGCGCCGACGCGAAGTTCTTGTGTCGTGGGTTTACGCCAGAAAGACCACGACCGGGAGTCATCGCCGTAACTGAACTTGCCCTTTTGATCGGTGTGCTGCTGCGCCAGTGCCCGGTCGTACCCGAGTTTCTCGAGCAGATTGACCATCAATTCTTTCGGCGTGTCCACCGACGCACTAATCGGAACTAAAACGCCTTCAGGCGTAGGTTGGCGGTTTCCACGGGCGGTCGTTGCTCCATCCGGTTGCCGCTGCATAGCTTTCGAGGGAGCAGTGTGACCAAAGGCAGACGCGAGTTTTGAAGTAGCGTTCTCAGCACTTTTCGTCTTCGCGCTCGAGACACTGCTCAGATCAGTACTCGAGAGCTGGCTACCTTTATCCCTCGCCTCAAGCTCGAGACCACAATCTTTATCCACCCCAGCCTGCACCAACCCATTGGCTTGTTGCTGCGTGTGCCAGGTTTCATGCCCAATCAACTGCAATCCCTCGAGTGAAGTCGGGTTCCACGTCCCAGCTCGAAAGAAAATATCGTTCCCTGCGGTAAGGGCTTTCGCATTCAACTTCCTCGAGATGCCATCCGCGCTCGAGTCCAGGTGAACTCTGACCTTGGACAGGTCCACATTCCACTTCACCTCGAGCATCGCTCTCACGTTCTCCGGTAGGGGTTGCCCACCCCCTCGCGCTTGTTCTATCAACCCGGCTGCACCTTCACCACTCGCCTCTTCGAGCGCTTGCCGTTGCGCGATCGGCTCGAGTTCTCGCTGCCAAGTCTCGCGTTGCCCCTCCAAACCTTCCTCTCGAGCATCCAAGGCTCGTTGGAGTTGACCGGGGAAACTCGGGTGATGACCCAGCGCGGCAAACGCAGCCGATTCGACTGCGCCACGTTGACCCGGATCGGTGAACCGCTGAATCGCCCCTGCCAGATCAGTCATCGAGTGACTCGAGCCTGGAGATCGGAAGTGTTTGACCAGGGTGGCACCAGCGTTCTTGAAGCCCTGGTAATTACGAATCAAGTTGGGATCACCGTTGACTTGTTCCTCGGCTCTCGAGCGTTGAATCTCTGCCACGTACCCGAGGGAAGGCGTTTGACCTCGAGGGGGTGCAGTGACCTCGGGTAGAACGGCTGTTTGGAGTCGTTGTGTTACCAATCTCTCGAGATGTTGCTGTGAGCGTTGAGCAACGAATGCAGCTCGAGTGTCAGCCGCGACTCGAGCGGTGCGCGTGTGATCGGTCAGGGCGCGTTGCACGGCTGGGATTTTCAGACTCGAGGTACGCCAGGTTGCTTGGGAGACTCGAGCCTGAGAAAGCTGGGTGTCGTGGAATCGTTGAATCTCGAGTTGGGATTGCTGAAGATCAGCTTGACGTTGCAGCTCCAAGGTTTGCTGGCGTTGCCCCTCGAGTTGCACGGGTGTTGGTACCGTCAGTGCAAAGCTTGGCAAGGCTCGAGCTTGTGAGACCGTTTGCCGTACTCTTTGGACCGTTTTTGATGCCGCGTCAGCGGATGAGGTCAGAGTGGGTTTGGCGACGCGCTCCCTCGTCATTGAGAAACAATAGCAGGTTTCAACCAGACTCACAGGCATATTTTCAGATCACCAAACTTGACATGAATACACTCAAGTCTTATGATTTTCCTATTGCAGTGTCCGGCTCGAGGGATACCCGAGTCGCGCCCAGGAGGCAGCTCTTGAACCCAGAACGATACACGGAATTAGCCATGCAACTGATCCAACAAACCCAAGCCAAAACCCAGGCGATGGGCCATCCCGCCATGACCCCGGCACATCTTCTGGCGGTCGCATTGGAGGCGGATAGCCCCGCCGTGCGCGTCGCGGAACTCGCGGGTGCGAACGTACAAGCCGCCAAAGCTGCCCTAGAGAGCCACCTGTCACGCCAAGCCAAATCCTCGAGCAACGCCGGGCAGTACGCTAGCAACGAGTTCGGCAAGGGCTTGGAACGCAGCGAAACGATTGCCAAAGAACTCGGCGACAGTTACGTTGGGGCCGACGCGCTGTTTTTGGCCATGCGCGAGCAGCACCCCGGCAACGAACTCCCCGACGTGCGCGCTCTGAAGGCCGCGCTCGAGCAGATGCGAGGTGGACGCAAAGTGGATAGTAAAACCGCTGAGACAACCTTTGAAGCCCTAGAGAAGTACGGGGTTGACCTGACGCAATCGGCTCGAGACGGCAAGCTGGACCCTGTGATCGGGCGCGACGAGGAAATCCGCCGAATCATGCAAATTCTCTTGCGGCGCACGAAGAACAATCCCGTGCTGATCGGTGAGCCGGGCGTCGGTAAGACGGCCGTGGCGGAAGGTCTGGCGCAACGCATCGTCAAGGGCGATGTCCCAGACGGCTTGAAGGGCAAACGCATCGTCAGCCTGAGCATTGCCAATCTCTTGGCGGGCGCGAAGTTTCGCGGTGAGTTTGAAGAGCGCCTGAAAGCCGTCATGCAGGAGGTCTCGCAGGCCTCCGGCGAGGTCATCCTGTTTATAGACGAGTTGCACACAATCGTCGGCGCGGGCAAGACCGAGGGCAGCCCCGACGCGGGCAATATGTTGAAACCGGCACTGGCCAGAGGTGAACTGCACCTGATCGGCGCGACGACGCTCAAGGAGTACCGTGAAATTGAGAAGGACGCGGCGTTAGAGCGGCGTTTCCAACCGGTTTTCGTGGAGGAACCCAGCATTGAGGACACGATCAGCATCTTGCGCGGCATCAAAGAGCGCTACCAGGTGCATCACAATGTCGAGATCACCGATCCCGCCGTGGTGGCCGCCGCGACGCTCAGCCACCGCTACATCGCGGATCGGCAACTACCCGACAAGGCGATTGACCTGATAGACGAGGCGGCGGCCCGCTTGCGGATGCAACTCGAGAGCAGCCCGGAAGAGATTGACAGTTTGGAGCGGCGGAAGTTGCAGTTGGAGATTGAGCAGCAGGCGCTCAAGAAAGAGAAGGACGAGGAGAGTGCGCGTCGTCTGGATGATTTGGAGCGCGAGTTGCAGGACGTGACGCAACGCACCGAGTCGCTTCGCTCCGAGTGGGAAGCCGAGCGGGCTGAGTTGCTGCGTCTCAAGGACGCCCGCGAGAAGCTGGACAACGTGCGCGTGCAGATTGAGCGCGCCGAGCGCGATTACGACCTTTCTAAGGCCGCCGAGCTGAAGTACGGGACCCTGCCCGCGCTGGAAGCCGAGGTGCGCGACCTCGAGCAGAAGCTGAAAGGGGCGCGCTTCGCGTCGTCGCAGGTGACCGACGAGGACATCGCCGAAATCGTCGGTCGTTGGACGGGGATTCCGGTTTCCAAACTCGTGGAGGGCGAACGCGAGAAACTCTTGCGGTTAGAAGAGGAGTTGCATCATCGCGTGATCGGACAGGACGACGCGATTCGCGTGGTCGCCGATGCGATCCGCCGCTCGAGGGCGGGCTTGAGTGACCCGAAGCGGCCCATCGGAAGCTTCATTTTCCTGGGACCGACCGGCGTCGGTAAGACCGAGCTAGCGAAAGCGCTGGCAGGCTTCCTGTTCGACACCGAGGACGCGATGGTGCGGCTGGACATGTCCGAATATATGGAGAAGCACAGCGTCAGCCGCTTGATCGGTGCGCCTCCCGGCTACGTCGGTTACGAGGAGGGCGGTCAGCTCACCGAAGCGATTCGCCGCCGCCCGTACGCCGTGATCCTGCTGGACGAGATCGAAAAGGCGCACCCGGATGTCTTCAACACGCTGCTGCAAGTGCTGGACGACGGACGCTTGACCGACGGACAGGGGCGCACGGTCGTGTTCCGTAACGCCGTCATCATCATGACCAGCAACATCGGCAGTCCGTTGATCCTCGAGGCTTCGAGGGACGGCGGCATGACGACAGCGGTGCGCGAGAACGTGCTGAACATGTTGCAACGCGAGTTCAGACCAGAATTTCTAAACCGAGTGGACGAGATCGTCGTTTTCGACGCGCTCAGCGTCCATCAGATGCGCGAGATCGTGGATATTCAACTCGTGGGTTTACGCGACCGACTGGCTCAGCGCGGTGTGCGACTGGAACTGACCGACAACGCCAAGGATTACCTGGCGGGGATTGGGTACGACCCGTCTTACGGCGCTCGCCCATTGAAACGCGCCATCGGACGGCAACTCGAGACGCCGATCGCCAAGCTGATTCTCGGCGGGGAACTGCACGACAACTCGAGCCTGAACGTGGACTTCAAGGACGGCCGGTTCAGCTTCGGAGAGAAATTAGCGAATTGATGGGAGTCAAAACTGAGATTGTTGGTGGCATTCGATGCTTGAGTCACGCCATTGCAAACGGGCTTTCTAAACCCACGAGTTTGAAATAAGGGTGGTCGGCCGGGAGTCAGAACTTTGATTGTGCGCACCAAGCCCATGCCAGGAATAATCGTTCTCAACAGCCTTTCAGATCTAGATCAGGGCAACCGCTCGCTCAAGGTCACCTTCTACCTTGGGCGAGCCTTGGCAAATCTTCAGCTAACCCTCTTACTATGGGAGTCACCGTGAACCTTTTAGAGCAAATCCCACCATCCTGGCAAAGCGCCCTGCAACCCGAGTTTCAGAAGCCGTACCTGCAAAAACTGGAAGGCTTCCTGGAATCCGAACGCGCCCAACATCAGGTCTTTCCTCCCGAAGAACAGGTCTTTCACGCGCTCAAAGTGACACCGCTGGATAGGGTCAAGGTGCTGATCGTCGGGCAGGACCCGTATCACGACGACGGGCAGGCGCACGGCCTGGCGTTCTCGGTCCAACCCGGCGTTCGCGTCCCGCCGAGCCTGGCGAACATGTACAAGGAACTTGAGACGGATCTGGGGATTCCGAAGCTTAAATCAGGGTTTTTAGAAGGTTGGGCGAAGCAGGGTGTGTTGTTGCTGAACACGTCCCTGACCGTGCGAGCGCATCAGGCGGGGTCGCACAAGAACCAAGGCTGGGAGAAACTGACCGACGCGATTATCAGCGCCGTCTCTCAGAAGCCCGAGCGCGTCGTGTTCGTGCTCTGGGGAGCGCATGCGCAGAAGAAACTACCGCTGATTGACACCTCGAGGCATGTCGTGATCCAGAGCGCCCACCCGTCACCGCTCTCCGCGCACAACGGTTTCTTTGGCTCAAAACCGTTTTCCAAGATCAACGCCGCGCTGCAAGAATTCGGGCAACCCGAGATTGACTGGAGTCGGGCGGCCACCTAACCGACATTCGCAGCTTTGAGACTGGCAATTTCGTGATGCTGAGCATGAATCTCCTTGATAGGCTTCACACAATGTTCTCCCATTTACACGGTGTAATCTGCATGAGAGTTATAGCCTGGAGGCGACGTTGAGAATCAATCCGTGGTTTATTTTAATAGCCGTGATCGCAGCCTTTGCGATCTTTAATTTCACATCGGGCGGTAACACGAAGGTCATCAGTTACGACACCTTCTTGGGCCTCGTCAATCAGGGCAAGGTGGAGTCGGTCGTCTTCACCGATCAAAATGTGGACATCAAACTCAAGCAGGTCGAAGATGTCTCGACGATCAACGGGCAACTCTCGAGGTCGTCCAGCTTCCGCTCGGCGCTCTTGCCTGTGGAGGCGAGAGACAATCAGCTCGTGGACAATCTGAAAGCCAAGGGAGTGGCGCTGCTCTCCCAACAGCCTTCGGCGCTCCTGCCGATTCTTTCGGCGTTGCTGCCGACCCTGCTGTTTTTGGGGCTGTTCTACTTCATCTTCATGCGCAGCTCTGGTGCCCAAGGGCAGGTCATGCAGTTCGGACAGTCCAAAGCCCGCCAGTACGGTAAAGAGCGCAAGGTCAATACCTCGTTCTCCGATGTGGCCGGTCACGAAGAGGTCAAGCGCGAGCTGGTCGAGGTCGTGGACTTCTTGAAGAACCCCGGTAAGTACCACGCGGTCGGCGCGGAAATCCCGAAGGGTGTCCTGTTGGTCGGCCCTCCCGGAACCGGCAAGACGCTGCTAGCGAGGGCCGTCGCGGGTGAGGCGGGCGTACCGTTCTTCACGGTCTCCGCGTCCGAGTTCATGGAGATGTTCGTCGGTGTCGGCGCGTCCCGCGTTCGGTCCTTGTTCGACGATGCGCGCAAAGCGGCCCCCGCGATCATCTTCATTGACGAGTTGGACAGCATCGGTCGCAAGCGCGGCGCGGGCATCGGCGGCGGTCACGACGAGCGCGAACAAACGCTGAACCAGATTCTGACGGAAATGGACGGCTTCGACAAGACGACCAGCATCATCGTCATGGCCGCCACGAACCGCCCGGACATTCTGGATAACGCGCTGCTGCGCCCCGGTCGTTTCGACCGTCAGGTGACGGTCGGCTTGCCGAACGTCAAGGAGCGCGAGGCGATTCTGGGCGTTCATCTTCGCAACAAGCCCTTGGAACCGAGCGTCAACCCGGAAGAAATCGCTAAGACCACGCCCGGCATGAGCGGCGCGGACCTGAAGAACTTGGCGAACGAGGCGGCCCTCGAGGCGGCACGACTTGGGAAGCACACGATCGGTTGGCAGGACTTCAGCCGGGCGCTCGACAAAATTCTGCTCGGGTTGGAGCGCGGGTCGTTGGTGCTCACCCCGGATGTCAAGCGCACGATTGCCTATCACGAGGCGGGTCACGCGGTTGTGGCGCAAGTCTTGCCAAACGCCAGCAAACCCAGCAAGGTCACGATCGTCCCTCGAGGTCAGAGCTTGGGCGTCACGATTACGCCGCCCGACGAGGGCCGAATGATCCTGATGAGCAAGGAGGACGCCGAGGACCAACTGGCGATGATCTTCGGTGGTCGCGCCGCCGAGGAACTGTTTATTGGGCCCATTACAAGCGGAGCCTCGAACGACTTCCAGCAAGCCATGAGCATTGCCCGTCGCATGGTTTTGGAGTGGGGCATGGGTGAGAATTTCAAGAACATGGCCTGGGGCCAGGGCGGCGGCCCGGTCTTCCTGGGCGAGCAGCTCGTGAACCGCTCCGAGGTCAGCCCGGACACCTCGAGACTGATAGACGCCGATATTCGCAGCATTTTGGAACGGGCGTACACCCGCACGCGGAGCATTCTGAAGCAGTACGCCGGAGCCATGCACGATGTTGCCAAGGCGCTCTTAGAAACCGAGATTATCGCGGGCGAGGTCGTGCGCGAAGCGGTCGAACGCGCCCAGCGCACTCTGGACGTGCCCCCAGTCACACAGGGTGCTGTCTAAAGTTCAGAGTGATCTCGAGAGGACAGTTCTTCTCAAAATAGAACAGGGCGAACACTGAGTTCGCCCTGTTTCAATAGACCGCCTCTAAAAGTTGAAACCAGAACGCTCTACGCGCACGCTTGTAGAGGCGCAGCGTGCTGCGCCCCTACTGGTAAGTCATTCTCAAGGCACCCGTGAACTCGAGCCTGCCCTCGGACGTTGACAGAGGATTTAGGTGGGTTCGTTTTGAGCCAAGTACGCCCGCACCATCTCTACAGCTAGGTCCTGTGCCTGAGCCAGCGAATCGGTGTACCCGAGGTGACTGCGGGACACGTACTCCCCTGCCCGGTACCCGAAGCGATACGCGAACACCCGCTCGTTCCACTCGAGCCAGACCTCGATGCCCGCTACATTCGTCTCCATCCAGAGCGTTTCAAATTCCAACGTGCGTTGCGTCCAAGTCTGAAACACCCACCGATTCTACTGATCCGCGTGTGTTCAGCTCCACAAGTAATCCTGTGCCGGACATGGGACAGCCCTCGGCGCGAGTGATGCAAATCAAGAGCGCGCTCGGCGACTCGAGCGTGTTTTCTTCAACGCCGACGACGGCTCGAGAACCGCACGCCCACGTCGGGCGCAACGCCGTCAGCGATCAGGTGCAACCACTGCGAGACGTAATATCCCGCGATCAGCGCCAGCAGCGTGTCCCTGGCCACGGCCGGGCGCAACCAAAAGCCTTGAAACGAGATCAGCAAATCGCGGATTGGTCCGCTCGAGACGCCGCTTAAATCCCACCCGAGAATCGGACCGCGAAGCAGATAGATTGGTAGCGCCACCAGCATCCCTAGATAGATCAACCGCGTCAGTGGCCCGATCAGCCACGTGTGCGACATTCCCCGATGCGAGAAGATCCAGCCGTACGGAACCCAGAGAAACCCCAGCCAGCCCCAGTTATTTTTCACCGACACATTCTGCTCCGCCAAGTCCAGATCAGGGCTGAGCAGGTAGGTTCCCGCCAGGTACGACCCGGCGAAAGCCACGACCGCACCCGGCTCGAGGTTGAGTAGGCGGTGCTGCTGGACGTACCCGGCGACCGCCCCGAGTCCCAGTAGTGTCAAGGTGTTGATGAGGTTGTGAACGCGACCGCTCGGCACAGATCACGCTAGCATCCTCGAGCCACGGGTGAGGGTTTCCCAGAGCTTGATGAACACTTATTCATCTCGAGCTTACGTTCCATAAAAGGCGTGAGCGCAGACTGAATTTGTGAAAAAGTCATTGATGTGGGGAACTTTAACGTTGCTGCTGTCAGGCCTGTTTGTAGCCTGTCCGATGCCAGCACCACCGCCGTCTGGAGCCAAGGTCACCGTCCAAAACGTGGTGAACGGGTTTCAGGTGGCGATCAACACCAAGGCCACCTTTTACGCGACGGTTGAAGATACCTCAGACCAGCGGGTGACGTGGACGATAGATGATGCCACGCCCGCCAAGGGCAGTATTTCAGCGAACGGCGAGTACACCGCCCCAGCCGCCGTTCCCAGCCCAGACAAGGTGCGAATTCGCGCTACGAGCGTCGCTAACCCGAGCGTCAGCGGCTTCATCGAGATCACGATCGTGATTCAGGGCGGCATCGCAGGCACGATTAACATTCCAGCCGGGTTGCTGAGCGCTCCCGCCAACGCCACGACCCAGGCTGTCGCGGCGACACCCCAAGCCTTTGCTCCCGACTGGACCGCGCCGCACGTCAAAGGGCAGGTACTGATCGTCAGCGAGAACGGCAACGCGGTTCGCACCCAAGCTGTCTCTGCGACGCTGCAACGCGCCCGACTCGAGAATGTCGGTAACGGACTCCTGCGCGCCTTCGTGCCCGCCGGTGAAGACGAGGCTGTCTTCGCCGCTAAGGTCGCCTCTGAGACCGGTGCTCGAGTTCAACCGAATTACTTGTACCGCACGATGGACGTGCCGAACGACACGCGTTTCAACGACCAAAAGAATCTGACCCAGATTGATGTTCAGGGCGCGTGGTCGGTCCAGACGGCGCTCTCGAGCGATAACTTGATTGCGGTTTTGGACACGGGTGCGAACTTTGGACATCCGGACTTAGCTGGGCGTTTGAACAACGGGATTGACTTCTGCCCGAAGATTGACGCGAACGGTTCGTGCGTCGGTCAGGACAATGACAGCACCGATATTGCTACTACGCACGACAGCGGCGGTCACGGAACCCACGCTTCCGGCATTGTGGCCGCGAAGACCAATAACGGCGCTGGTATCGCGGGTATCTCTCAGAGTGGCAAGATCCTAGTCGTCAAGGTGTTCGGGAATAGCACTGAATCGGGCATTGGCGGCGCGGATTTCACCAACGCCGACAGCATCGCGCTCAGCAACGGCATCAAGTACGCGGCTGACGCGGGTGCGAAGGTCATTTCGATGAGCCTCGGCATTCCGTTCGCCAAGAAGGGCAGCGGTAATTTCGATACGGTCGTGAAGACTCAGCTCGATTACGCGGTTGGCAAAGGCGCATTGCTGGTAGCGGCCGCAGGCAACGTGAACGATGGCGATTTCCGCGTCTTCTTCCCCGCCAGCGACGACAATGTACTCGCGGTCGGCGCGGTGGATGGCAACAATGCCCGCACGTACTATAGCGCCTATCAGGGCAAGAACGACCTGATCTTCGCGCCGGGCGGCTTGCCAGGAAAGGACAAAGACGGTAACGAACAAGGCATTCTGTCCACCTACGGTAGCGACTACGGGTACCTGGCAGGCACGTCCTTCGCAGCGCCTCAGGTCGCGGCGGTCGCGGGTCTGATGTTCTCGCAGAAGCCAACCCTGACTCGAGTTCAGGTGACGCAGTTCTTGAAGGAAACCGCGAAACAAATCCCGAACGTCGGTGGCTTGTTGCAGGCGGGGGCGGCCTTGCGTAAGGCGCAGAACCCGGCAGCGACGGCGGTCTCTACGACCATCTACGTCTACGCTGATCCATTGAAGGCGAGCTGCCCGCCGACGACCAGCACCAGCAACAACGCCTGCTACGACGGCAACAGCCCGCAGGCGGGACGCTCTGTGGTGACCTTCACCTCCAAAGAGGGCGCGGTTAACTACAGCGTCACGATCAATCGGAGCGGTCAGCCGTTGCAGCCTGGAACCTACCGCGTTGTGGCCTGCGTCAACAAGAACTCGAATCAGACCGCCTGTGATTCCGGTGACCTGTTCGGCATCAGTGGCGCGAACATTCAATACGATGGCACGACCAAGCCAGGCAATGACCTGACGCTCGCTCCGGTCAACTGATTCTCTATCGGGCAAAGCGGGGCGCGTGCAATACGCGCCCCGCTTCACATTTCTCACAGCCACCCCTTAAGATTGGATGACTCGAGCTTCAACCCTCGAGCGGGACAACAACGATGCGATTGAGACGGTTCATTCCAATAGTGATTCTGGGTTTGCTGGTAGCGTTCGGGTTCTGGATCGCGCCCGCCTGGGGCTTGATCTCCCGGTTCGCGGCGCTGCCGAGCGCCCCGACGCGTCCCGTGACGATTCTGCTGGCGGGCGTCGGACACGCGTACAAGTACTATCACCAGCGCGCCAGCATGGATCAGGATTTCAAGCGAGGATTGACCGACACGATGGTCGTGGTGCAACTGAACCCGGCGCAGAACGCGATCAAAATGCTGAGCGTTCCCAGGGACACGCGGGTCGGCGCGGGCTTCACCAGCAACGACAAGATCAACGCCGCGATCTCCGGAGGACCTGACTCGAGCGTGCGCGCGGTCGAGGGGCTGCTCGGGATTCAGCTCAGCGGGTATCTGATGGTTTCAATTGATGGCACGAGGGAACTGGTGCAGGCGCTCGGAGGGGTGCGCGTGTTCGTGCCGGAAACCATGAAGTATAGCGACACGGCGGCAAAACTGAAGATTGACCTGCAACCCGGCTGGCAGACGCTGAACGGCGCACAAGCCGAGGGCTTCCTGCGGTTTCGCCACGATAACCTGGGCGATATTGGTCGGGTGCAACGCCAGCAAGCTTTCTTCCGGGCGCTTTTGGATAAACTACGCGAACCGGCGACACTGACCAAGATTCCGGCTCTGGCAAAGGTTTTCGAGCGCAACACGCGCACCAACCTGACCCGCCAAGAGGTTGCGGCCACGCTGGGTTTCCTGCTGAAACGCCCCAGGGTGGACACGCTGCTGTTGCCCGGCGACTTCGGTAGTCTCTACGGCGTGAGCTACTGGATTCCGAACCCCAGGGGTATCGCGGCGATGGTGGACGCCAACCTGAAGGACAGCGCCGCCCCAGAAGCCCGCAACGTCAAGGAGCTGAGTGTGGCCGTCGTCTCGAGCAGTCGGACGCTTTCCGAACAAGCTAGGGCGCGGCTGCGCGCTAAGGGATACGAGAACGTCTGGATCTCTAATTCCCGACCTGGCAACCCGGACAAGACCACAGTGCTCAGCCCGAGCAATCTGGCAGAAGCCAAGTTCGTGCGGGTGGACCTCGGCGCGGGTCAGGAACAGGTCAGTGGCGAGAGCGTGCTGGGCGCGGACATCACTGTGCGGGTCGGTAAGGATTTTCAGAACTGAAGGTCGCACGTTTCGATTTGAAAACGTGAACTGAATCTCGAGTTGAGTTTAGGCTGAGCTTCCTCGCACCCACGACCCCGTTGTGCCTCGCCTTTACAGAAAACCGTGTGCTGCAAGGTTGCAGTCCGTCCTGTTTCAAATCCCTGGAGTCAGGGCGCACAGGTCACGGGCGGCACGCCGTCCTTGGGGAGTATTGTTCGGTGAATCGCCAGCTTGGAAACCGTGAACCACGTCTTCCCCGTCTGCGCCTTCCCAAGCCAGCAGTAATCCAGCGGACTTGAGCCTCGGTAATCCACGGTGAAACCCTCTGGCACGTCCGCTAAACCGATTGGAGTCAAGTCCTCTATCTTGGCGGCGAAGCCCGCGTGCTTCAACTGGTACTCCAACTGCTTCTGCTGCACGCTCTCCAAGTAACCGCGCAAGCCATCCTCGGAGTTGGCGTAACGCGTGCCTGACAGAAGGGTGTAACCAGCCACGCCCAAGGCGAGCGCGAACACGCCCACGCCAACGAAGACACCGGGTTTGCTCGAGCGGTTGGCGGGGATGGACATGGCGTCAGGCTGTCACGAGCGCGGTCTCGAGTCAAGCGTGGTCTCGAGCGGGACGGGTCTTGGGCCAAGGGTGCGGCAAGCTCAGGCTCGAGCGTTCGCGGAGGCAGGGTTTGCCGTGGCGAACCCCTACGGTTCGTTCGGGACTAGCCTCGAGTGACCAATGAAGAAGGGCAGCCGTTTGGCTGCCCTTCTTATATCTCGAGACCCGCTTACTTCTCTGGCACGTCCAACGAGCCGTTGATGATCTTGGCTTTGGCTTGCTCCACGCCCTTGATGACATCGGCGCTGATGAGAGCTTCGTTGTACTGATCTAGGGCGTAACCGACGCCGTTGTTGTCCAGACCGAATTCGGTCGTGCCCTTGACCCACGGGCGGCCCTTGGCGACGTTACCGATCAGGTTGTAGACCGCGAGGTCCACGCGCTTCATCATGCTGGTCAACACATAGTTTAGGGTCTTGGGGTTCCTGTCAGAATCGCCCAGGTAGTTCTGGTTGGAATCTACGCCGATGAAGAACATCGGGCGGTCGTTCGCACCCTTGCACTTAGCTTTGTAATCGGCGGGCTTAGCGATGGCCATCATCGCCTTGTTGGCTGGCTTCAGCTTCATGCCTGCTGGTGGCTTCGTACCACTGATGCACTTGGTGCTGGTGACGTACTGCAAAACACCGCCACCGGAAGCGCCCGCCGCCGCGTAGATGATGTCCGCGCCCGCCGCGCCCTGAGCCGTGGCGATTTCCTTGGCCTTCGTGGGGTTATTCCAGGCTTCCGGGGTCGTGCCGGTGTAGTTCTCGATCACCTTGCAGGTCGGGCAGGAGGCTTTGACGCCAGCGTTGTAACCCGCGTAGAACTTGTGAATCAGCGGGATATCCATACCGCCGACGAAGCCGACGACACCAGTGCTGCTGGTCTTACCGGCGATGTAACCGACCAAAAAGCTGCCCTCGTGCTCGCGGAAAACCGCGCCGACGGTGTTGTCGCCGGTCGGCACACTGTCAATCACGGCGAACTTGGTGTCCTTGAATTCGGCGGCCGTCTTGGTGATGCTGGGTTCGTTGGCGAAACCGACGCCGATCACCAGATCGAAACCGTTCTCCGCGAAGTTACGGATGCCCTGACCGACTTGGCTGGGGTCGGACGGCTCGAAGTCCTTGACTTCCACGCCGAACGCTTTGGCGGCGCGCTGTGCGCCCTCGTAGGCGCTCTGGTTGAAGCTGCGGTCGTTCTTGCCGCCCGCGTCAAACGCCATACCGACACGAACCGGCTGTTGTGCTGTGGTGATGCCAACGGCCAACATCGCCGCGACTGCACCGAATGCCAACGGTTTATTCATACATCCTCCTGGATTTATGGGGTGAACCCATACGGGATTATGACAGACTCGAGGCGTTCGCGTAAGGTCTGCATCAGCTTGTACAGGTATCGCTCAAAGCGCGTTCAAGAAACGGTGACAAGCTGGAAACAGTGTGAGCATGGACACGAAGAGCTAGGCGATCTCGAGGAGGTGGAAGTCGCTGCGCATAAACCTCAAGCCATCCATATTACCCGAGACTCGTGCTGTGATCCGCTACACCCGCCGTCGGATCAGTTGAAATCCAAATCGTCCACGAAACTGGTCTCACGCCTGACCTGCCAGGGTGGGTGATCGTAGTCCTCCACCAAGATGCGTTTCAGCGTCTCGAAAATATCGGGCGCGGTCCGCCTCTGCACCTCGAGTTTCGCCGCGATCAACCGCTCCAAATCACCCACGGTCACACAAGCTTGCGTCTCCGCATCCTCGAGCCGAATCGCAAAATGCGTTTCAACGGTGATGATGAACTCGACCGTCTCGAGTCCCACGGGTCAGCTCTGCGCGTTGCCGAAGCGAGTTTCCACGTAGGTCTGGACCATCGCCATAAACTCGTCCGCAATGCTCGGACCCTTCAGCGTCGTGATTAACTCACCGTCGCGGTACACGGGGGCTTTCGGTTCCTCGCCGGTACCGGGCAGGGAAATTCCAATGTCGGCGTGCTTAGACTCACCGGGGCCGTTGACGACGCAGCCCATGACCGCAACCGTCAAGTTTTCCACGCCGGGAAACTGCGTCTTCCAGACGGGCATCTTGGCATCCAGGTCGTTTTGAATATTCATGGCGAGTTCCTGAAACAGCGTGCTGGTGGTGCGCCCGCAACCGGGACAGGCTGTGACCTGTGGGCTAAACACGCGCGCCCCGACCGCCTGCAAGATCTGCCGTGAGGCTTCGACCTCGAGCTTTCTGGAGGCTCCGGGTTCTGGCGTCAGCGACACGCGAATCGTGTCGCCGATACCTTCACTCAGCAATGGAGCCAGTGCCACGCTCGAGGCGGCGATTCCTTTCATGCCCATGCCCGCTTCGGTCAGACCCAAGTGCAGTGGAAGGTCGGTCAGCGCGGACAGGCGTCGGTAGACGACCCAGAGCATCGGCGCGTTGCTGATCTTCGTGCTGATAATGATTTTGTCTTTCTCTAAACCGTACTCCTGCGCCATCTCCGCGCTCTGAATCGCACTTTGTAGCATCGCCTCGATCATGATTTCGTTGGCGTCCTTCGGGTCGGAGCGGCGCGTGTTCTCGTCCATCATCCGCACGACCATCGCCTGATCCAAAGAACCCCAGTTGACGCCGATTCGCACGGGCTTTTCAAACTCCTTGGCGACCTCGATCATGGTGCGAAAGTTATCGTCGTGCTTCTTCCCAACCCCGACGTTGCCAGGGTTGATGCGGTACTTCGCCAGCGCCTTGGCGGTCTCTGGGAATTCGCGCAGCAGGATATGACCGTTGTAATGAAAATCCCCCACCAGCGGCACGGGATACCCGGCTTCCTCAATGCGGGCTTTAATTTCCGGGACGGCTCTGGCCGCCTCCTGATTGTTGACCGTGATCCGTACAATTTCCGAACCGGCGTAGGCCAGCTCGATGACCTGATTGGCTGTGCCCTTGGCATCCGCTGTGTCGGTGTTAGTCATGCTCTGCACCACGACCGGATGAGCGGAGCCGACCATCACCCCGCCGACATTGACCGAAACCGTTTCGCGCCGCTTGATCTCGAACATGTCCCCATCGTACTCGAGAGGGCGCAGCCGTGTGTCCTCAAACGGTCAACGAACTTGAAGATACCAGTCAACCGTGCGCTCGAGGGTATTCAGGCTTCAATGTCAGTACGCCCCGAACGCCCGGCAACTGTCACGGGAACTGTTACGCCGCCAGGCTAGGCTCAGAGTCAGGAGGCTCGAGTGATGAAGAGTTGGAGTGCGGTGGGATTGCTGGCCGCGGCTTGGCTGCTAAGTTCGTGTAGCTCATTGACGGCCCCTGGCGGTGATTCCCAATGGTACACGATTGGCGCGAAACTACGCGATTTTGGCGGGTTTCGCTTCGCGCAAGACGGCACGCCGCTGTATTACTCCGGCAGTGGCGGAAATCTGAGGTACACCGCCGCATTGAACCTCTGGGAGAGCGTAGAAACTCCTGGTGGGTACGGGGCTGTCTACGAAGTGGCCCGCGACGGCACGGAGTTTGTCTCGAGTTACGGGATGTACACGAGAGCGTCTAGCACAGCCCCCTGGACGCTCATCCCCGGTTCTCGAGCTTTGCGTTTGCAGTACGCGGCTCTAGACCGCGACGGATCGTTGTACGCGGTGGTTGATGCGCTAGCCAAGCCACCGCCGCCAGGCTCGAGTCGCATCTACGTGAAGCTCAAGGGCAGCAGCGCGTGGACAGCCGTGAGCGGTTTACCCGCCAGTTACGCGGCTGCCTCCGTTGGCGTTGACCCGCTGGGGCGCGCGTACGTATTCACCACGACCCTAGGTTTCCAGTTTCAGGGCGCACTTGCGATTTCATTGCCGCAACCGCAAGCGCAAGCCTATGACTTCGCGGGCGAGCGCTACTTCGTGCCCCCGCTCGGTGCTGGTACGACGATTCAAAAGGTCAACCTAAGCGGCGCGTTGGAGCCGTGGGTCAACTTCGGCGGTGTCGGAACCTCGACCGTGTTGAGGCTGATTGGCTTCGGGAAAGACGGGCGCTTCTACGCGCTCGCGGGGTTCAACAGCGCACTCGGGTTTGATTTTACGAAGGGAGACATCATCGCCATCTCACCGAGTGCCCCGAAATGGACTCGGGTCGCCTCCAGTGTGCTGGATGGTGCGGGGAATCGCACGGGGCCAGCCTTGGCGATTGATGCGTACAGCAGTTCATTCTCTCCAGAAGGCGGTCTGTATTTCTTCGGTGCGGAATCGGGCAACCTAGAAATGTTTTCGTACGGCGTGTACCGCCTGAAATTCGGGGGAAATCCATGAAGCACCTGACCTTGACTCGAGTCACCGTCGCGGGACTCTTCGCGTTCCTGCTGAGCGCTTGCGGCAATCTGACGGGCGGTTCGTACAGCCTCAACAAATCGGGCGTCACCGTGGCGCGTGGCTCGAGCGTTTCCGTCGGCGTGGTCGCGCCAGGTTTACAGGCTGCACCCGTTATCACGGCAGAAGCCACCAACCCTTCTAGCGGCTTGACGGTTGAAGTCGCCCCGTCCGGACCGAATCCAGCCGAGGTGCGGGCCATTGTCACGGTCAACGCTGGGTTAGCCGCGCCGCTCGGAAAGCAAAATGTCCTCGTGAAATTTCCGAGCGGGTCCGCAACCTTTGAGGTCACAATCACGGGCGGTAGCCAGACGGTCGTGCGCGGCTTGGGTAGAACAACAACCGCCGCCAGCGGTGGGCGCGTGACCGTCTGGATCAAAAACGATGGCTCCGTCTGGCAGCGCAGTAGCGCGACCTCGAGCGCGGTTCCAGGAGTCAGTGATGCCAAGTCGGTCGGCTTGATTGACTGCTGCGGCAATCTTGAGTACACGGCCGTTGCCGCCACCGCCGATGGCACAGTCTGGACGTGGGATTCTAAACTCGCGCCGCAGCGCGTCGCGCAAATTCAGGGCGGCGTGGTGGACATCGCCGTCGCTCAGTTCCCGACGTTCGCGCTCGTGGGATTTGCGCTTGGGACGGACGGGCGCGTGTGGCGCTTGAACCTCCAGGCCGAGAAACTCGCGGCGACCCTCGAGCCGGATATTGCGGATGTAGCCGCAATTCGGGTGTATTCACGCTCGAGGTTTATCGGCAGTATCTTGTCTAACGAGTTGTCCGTGACCTACTTGAAGATGGACGGCTCGGCGCAGATCGTCGGCACGAACGAGTATTTAGGTGGCACACCGAGCCAGCCAGCACCGCCGAACGAGCGCAAAGTCACCAGTGGCGGCCCCGATTTGATTGACATCAACAACACCTTCGGACAGCTTGCGGATGGTCGCGTGTATTACGGGAAATACCGCGTTCACAACACGCCCGTAAAGCATTTTGAAAGCAGCCTCCGCATCGCGCAACCGAACGGTTCCAATTCGACCTCGGTGCTGACCGCGTTTTGCCTGTTCGCGGACGGCAGCCTATGGCAAACCGCGCTCATCAACGAGCAAAGCTTGGGGCAAGCGGGCAACCCGCTGTCCGCAAGCAGCACCATCCAGCAACCCCTGACCCTGCCGAACAACGCCGATGTGCTGGACTTCGCGCTGGTGGGAAACGGCGTGCTGGCGTGGACAGCCAATGGGTTGTACTTCGCGCCGATGCTTTCTAACTCCGCCTCGACCACTTACGAGTTCCAGCCGCTGGATTTGCCCGACCTGCGCCGCCCCAGCCAGTGAGCACCGCACGGTCGCACCTTCACCGCTCAGGTCATAGATTTGCAAACGAATCCCGAAAACCCGAGACTCGAGTGATTCCCAATTAACGCTCGAGATCGTAAAATTCTTGTAAAGCCAGCAGGCAATTCATCGCATGGGAAATCTCAGTGCGAAGTCGTTCACGGTCGCCGACTTTGACCCAGTTCGTTTTCGAGCCAATGCGCTCGAGTAAGGCGACTTCTTGAGCGACCTCACCGATTTCTTCTGTCAAGGCGAGCATGATTTCTGCTGCATTTTTGAAGCGACTTTGTTCTGACATCACCGCACCCAGCTCGAGGCGGGTAGGGTGAACACGACCGTCAGCCCCCCGCCGGGCGTGTCGCCCAGCCGGAGCGTGCCGTCGTTAAGCTCCAAGATGCGCTTGACCATCGCCAGTCCGACGCCGGTCCCTTCGACGCTCGGGTTAAGCCGGGAAAACAGTTCGAGCGCCTTAGGTTTCAGGTGATCCGGGATGCCGGGGCCGTTATCGGACACGGTGAACTCCAGGGCGTTCTCCAGAGACCGCCAGGAAATCTCGAGGCGCGGCGCGAGGTGGTGATCCGGTAAGAATTTGATCGCGTTGCCGATCAGGTTGCTCATAAGCTGATAGAAGCGTTCTGGGCTGAAGGTGATGCAGGGGAAGTCGTTGGCCAGGTCCACCTGGACCCGTGAGACGAGAATCGCCACGGCCCGCTCGGAGAGGACCGTTTGGATGATGCTGCCAACATCCACGGTGTCCACCGATTCGTCCACGCGCCCAACCCGTGAGAGTTCCAGCAAGCCGTTGACCAAACCAGTCATCGTTTGCACGTTGGCGCGCAGCCGGGAAACAAAGAATTCCAGTTCACTCGCGTCGCCCATCCGCATCGCCTCTTGCAGCAGCGTGCTCATGCCTTCCAGAGAGACCATCGGGGCTTTCAGGTCGTGCGAGACGGAATACACGAAGGCTTCCATCTCGGCGGTTTTTTCTTCTAAGGCTGTGGCCCGCTCCTCGATTTCCTCGCGGTTGCGGGCGCGTTCCAGGGCCAAGCCAATCGTGGACGCGGCCTGCGACATCAGGTCGCGTTCGGTGTCAGTCCACGGTCCGGCTGATACGGCCCGACCGACCGAGAAGATCGCCAGCACCCGACCGAAGCTGTCCTTGATCGGCTCCAAACCGATGCTGACCCGCCGAGCCTGCAACGGTTGGATCAGCGAGTCGCTGTACGCGGTGTCGTAGAACGCCTCCCCGGTTTCCACGATTTGTTTGGAAATCAATGTGTTGTTGATGTTGACGCCCGGCGCACTGAAGTACCCGCCGTACTGCTCCGGCAGCTCGCCCCAGATGCCCATGCTCCGCAAATACAAGCCGCCATCGCGCCGTTCCAGCTTCAAGGTGATGACGTTCAGCGCGTTCAGGGCGCGACTCAACAACGACATCGCGGAGGCGGCCACCTCCTCGCCGGTACGGGCGGATTGCAGCGCGTCGGACAGGCTTTTCAAGACCTGAGCGCGATGCCGGGAGTTCTCGAGTTCCAGGCGCACTTGGGCGCGTTCCAACGCCAATCCGACGGTTCCGGCGGCCCGCGCCAAGAGTTCGCGTTCGCTCTGCTTCCACTCCCCGAGGCGCGGGTCGCGTCCGACGCTGAACACGGCCAGGACATTCCGGGCGCTGTCGTAAATCGGTTCCAACCCGAGCGCCACCTTGGAACGGGCCGGGTCTTTCTCGCGGATGTAACCCTGGTCGTAAAACGGTTCTCGCGTCTCGAAGACTTGCCGGGTCAGCTTCGTGGATTCGATCGCCACGCCCTCGGGTTTCAAGTGATTGCCGTACAACGGCGGGACTTCGCCCCAGACGCCCATCGCTTTGACGCGAATCGCGGCGCTCGAGCCGGTTGGCAGCAAGCGCAAGGTCAGGATGTTCTGGGCGTTGACTCGAGGACCCAGCAATGACATGGCGGTCGTACAGATTTCCTCGGCGGTTTGCGTGCTCTGCAAGGCATCCGATAAGCCCGCCAGAAATTCCGCTCTGGCTCTGGCGTCAATCAGTGCTTCCAGGGCGCGCAGGCGCTCCAAAGAGGCGGTCAGGGTCTTTCCGGCGGCGCTCAGCAGCCGCGATTCGGTGGCCGACCAGCCCGATTGCCGCGACTGGCGGAGCGCCAACAGTGCCAGCTCCTGACGCACCGGCATGACGCAGGCGGCGCTGACCCCGAGCGCGGAGAACCGCCCGCCCCCCTCTAAGGCTTCCAGGCAGACCACCGAGTCGCCCGCCGACGCCTCGAGGATCGGCTCGTCGTCGGGCAGGTGGCTGTCTCTGAGGTGCGATTCCAACGCCTCGTTGCCGTCGTATTCCAGCAGGTGCAACCGACCTTGTTGCAAATGCACCCAGGTCAGGCTGACACCCGCCAAGTGCGGTCGCAGCACTTCCAGAGCGGCTCTACGGAGTTCAACCTCAGTGTGAACCCCGTCCAGTAAGCGCGACAGGTTGCTGAGCGCCACGCCCTCGGACGACGGTGCGGCCGTGACCGACAGGCTCCGCTCGAGGTTCACGGCGATGATTCGACTGGCCGAGATCAGGGTTTTCTGCCGCGCCAAGCCCCAGGGTTGCGGCGAACCGACTCTGCCCAGCACGAGCGCACCGCGCACCGCGCCGTTCGCGCCCGGCAGCGGCAGCACCGCCAGACTCGAGGCGTGCAACCAGTCCAGCCCAGGGCTGAGCGAACGGCTGTGCTCACTGAAAACCGCCACGCCAGACTCCAGTGCTTGCCACAGCGCGTCGTCGTCCCTGGAAACCTCTGTCATCAGGCGGGCCACCTCTTGCAGTGCGCCGCGCCCCGACCCGGAGACCGGACGCAGGCTTTCCGGTTGCAACGCGTACAACAGCAAGAAGTCCAGATCGAACAGCGTCTCGAGACCGAAGAAGGTCTCCTCCACCAGCAGCGGCAGCGGCGGGTTGGCCACCAGCAGCGCCGTAAAGCGTTCCAGCAGGCTGGACGGAAGTCGAATCTCCAGCTCGGTCGCATCGCCGCCAGGGTCGGCTGGCAGACTCGCCGAACCTTCCAGCGGTTCGGGTTGCGACGAAACGGACATGGTTCAGGCTAACATCACCGACCGCTCGGGTCGGTGTGAGGCGGCGCACAGATTGTCTAGCACGAGACGGCCCGCGTTAATTACCGACAACGGCACGATTCGCCCTCCTCACGTTTGCGTCAAAGACGCATTCCATTACCTCGAAACGGTAGCTGACCATGCCGAACTCAGTTAGACAGGCTTGTCTGGTACACGACGCCCCGCTCACCGAGCGGAGTGATAGCGTGACAAGCGATGGCAACTGACCTGGTATTGATCGTGGCGCACCCCGACGACGAGGTGTACGGAACCGGCGGAACCCTGGCCGAGTACGCCCAGACCGGGCGCGCGACGGGTTTAATCACCCTCACCAGAGGCTCGAGCGGGCGCAGTCTGGGCTTGTGCAACGCCGAGGACCTGGCGGACTTTCGCGCGGCCGAGCTGCAACTGAGCGTGGATACGCTTGGGGTTGGAGATTTCCAGCAGTACGATTACCCCGATGCCAGCCCGGTGGACCGCGTGGCCAGCCACGCCGTCAGTGTGCCCGCCGAGTTCATCGGTGGCCTGCAAGCGGTTCCCAGAGAAGAAATCGTGTCCAGAGTCATGCAAGACCTGGAGCGGATGCAGCCGCGAGTCGTCCTGACTTTCGCCCCGGACGGCGGCAACCGCCACCCGGACCACATTGCCAGTCACGAGATCACGATGGCCGCCTTGGAGCGCGGCGGGCATTTGGAGCGGGGCACGCGGCTGTATTACTTTGCCAGCCCGACGCTGCTGAACCCCGCTTGGGCGGACACCTGGCAGCCTCCGACGCATCAGCGGGACGTGACCCCGTACCTTGCCACGAAACTGCGGGCCATCGCCGCGCACCGCACCCAAGCGCTCAGCACCGTGGGATTTTTAAGCCGCATGGCGGAACGCGTCCCGTTGGAGACCTTCCGACGGGCCGTGCCAGCTTGGGACTCGAGGGAGATGGGGAGCGACCTGTAAAGGCACACCTCGAGCCTTGACGCGAGTTGCCGTTGCCCCTCTCCAGCAACGTCTTCTTGGGCTGTCTCGAGCGACGGCGTTGGTGGCCGACGCAGTGCTCGAGAATGTCCAGGTTTGCCGTGGCAAACCCCTAGGGGTGGGTGTTGCCCTAATGCTTGAAATGTCTCGAGCCGGTGAAGATCATGCTGACGCCCAGCTCGTCGCAGGCGGCGATAACTTCCGCGTCGCGTTTGGCTCCGCCGGGTTGCAGGATCGCTTTGACGCCGACGCCTGCCGCTAAACGCACCACGTCGTCGAACGGAAAGAAGGCTTCGGACGCGAGGACCGCCCCCGCCGCGCGGCCGCCCGCGTTCAGTACGGCGCGTTCCGCCGCCCAGATGCGACTGACCGCGCCCGCGCCTAAGCCCACGGTCACGCCGTCCTTAGCCAGCACGACGTTGTTGCTGCGAGCGTGCTTGGTCAGGTAAAAGGCGAACTCGAGGTCGCGCCATTCCTGCTCGGTCGGCTGGCGCTGGGTCACGACCGTCGGGGTCAGGTCGCTCCAGACCCGCAGGTCGCGGGTTTGCGCCAGGAGTCCCCCAGTGATCTGCTTGTATTCTAAGCTCGAGGCGCGCGAATCTCCGGCGGCGAGCACGCGCAGGTCGGGTTTCTTGGTTCTAAACCAATTCAGCGCGTCGGCGTCAATCTCTGGCGCGATCAGAACCTCGAGGAAGGTTCCCTTCGTGGCTTCTGCAACCGCTAGCGTGACGGGTCGGTTGAGGGCGACCACGCCGCCGAAGACGCTCAGCGTGTCGGCGTCTCTGGCGCGTTCCCAGGCGGTTTGGGGACTATCTGCCAGCGCCACGCCGCACGGGTTGGCGTGCTTCACGGCGACGCAGGCTGGGCTTGAAAATTCGGAGACGAGCGCCCAGGCGGCGTCGGCATCGCCGTAGTTGTTGAAACCCATTTCCTTGCCCGCCAAGACCGTCGCGTCCAAGACCGCACCGCGCTGATTCCCAAGACGGTACAGCGCCGCCGCCTGATGCGGGTTCTCGCCGTAGCGCAGGGAGCGCACCTGGGATAGCTCTAACGAAATCTGCGCGTTCAGCCCTGGCGCTTCCAGGTACGCCGTGACGGCCGCGTCGTAACTCGAGGTGTGGGTGAACGCTTTCGCGGCCAGCGCTTGGCGCACGGCGGCGCTCGGATCGGGCAGGGCTGTCAACACCGCGTCGTAATCATTGGGACTGGTCACGACCAGCACGCGGGGGAAGTTCTTGGCGGCGGCGCGAATCATCGCCGGACCGCCGATGTCAATGTTCTCTAAGGCGTCTGTTAGAGTCACATCTACCTGAGAGACAGTTTCGCGGAACGGGTAGAGATTGACGCAGACCAGATCAAAGGCTTGAATGCCGTGCGATTCCAATTCGGCAAGCTGATCGGCTCGAGCCAGGATGCCCGCGTGAACGTTCGGGTGCAGCGTCTTGACGCGGCCCTCCAGGATTTCCGGGAAGCCGGTGACATCGCTGATGTAGGTGACGGGCAATCCGGCTCGTTGTAAGGCCGAATGCGTGCCGCCCGTGGAGATCAGTTCAAATCCCCTGGCGACCAACCCCTGGGCGAAGGACTCGAGATCGGTTTTATCGCTGACACTGAGCAGAGCGCGTTTCATGGGGACTCCTGAGAGCTTGCCGCGCACCAATACTGCTAACACAATACTGGCAAGACTCGAGTGACCCAGGCGAGCGATCAGGGCGTGCTTCTCGGCTCCCCCACGGACTTCCGTGTTTGTCGTTTCGCCAGTCACCGAGACGCGGGCATTCTAACGAAAATCATGGATGGAACCAAGCGTGACTCCAACTTGCCGCGAAAAGCCTCGGCGCTACTGATAACCCCACGATTCGGCTAAGCCACGTCTGCGTTATAGACGCACTCCACTGTCTTCAAACGTGAACCTGACCACGCCGAACTCAGTAACAACCTCGAGTCGAACCGTTGTTGGGAGGCTGATTTGGTGGCGGAACCAGGCTTGGGTTGCTAGTCCCAGAGCTGGCTCAAAGCTGGACGAATCGGGTTGACTTTGGAAGCGGTTACGGAACGTTGAAGGGCTGCTTTCCCAAACTCGAGGCTGGAATATCAGCATGAATTACCTTTCAGAGCGGTGTTTGTGAAACAAATCATCAAACTATGACGTGACAGCTTGACGAAAGCCTGAAACTTAGATACTGTTTTTGTAACCGATTACGAACTGTTTCATCGCGGCGTCAGCAAAGGACGGTCATGTCGAAAGTCACGATCCAGCGGGTCGCTCAGGAGGCGGGTGTCTCCAAGGGCACGGTCTCACGGGTGCTAAACGCCCGTGATGGCGTCAATGACGACACCAGGGTCTTGGTGCGCGGCGTCATGGATCGCCTCGGGTACGTACCCGATCCCGGTGCGCGGCAACTGGCGCGGCGCGGCAAGCACGTGATCGGCCTGATGCTGGACGACGACCTGCGGCGCGGCGCGACCTATTACGGCATTCTGCGCGACGCCCTGGAGGAACGCTTCGCCAACGAGGGCTATCACACCCAGATCATCGCCAATGAGCGCAGCGCCGACATCCGCGGCAACCCTGACGGCATCATCCTGCTCGGGGTTCACTTAGACGACCCGCGCCCGGCCGGTCTCGAGGCGCGCGGCGTGCCGTTCGCCATGATCGGGCGCTCCTTGCGAAACCAGGCCTGGGTGGATGTGGACAACCAAGGCGGTTTGCGCGAAACGGTTTCGCATCTGACCGCCCTCGGGCATCGGCGAATCGCGCACATCACCGGAGCGCACACCGGGCAAGCCAGCGTGCAGCGGCTCGAGGGGTATCAGACGGCGCTGCACGAATCCGGTATCGTCGTGGACCCAGCGCTGGTCTGGGACGGAGATTTCACGGCCCTGGGCGGGTACCGAGCGGTGCGCCGCGCCTTGGAGACTGAGATCGGTTTCACCGCCATCGCCGCCGCCTCCGACGAGATGGCCTTTGGTGCGATGCAGGCCCTCGAGGATGCCGGAAAGCGCGTCCCCTGGGATGTCAGCGTGACCGGTTTCGACGACCTGCCGCTGGCCGGTCACAGCAAGCTGACCACCTCGAGGCAACCGATTCTTGAGATCGGGCATTGCGCCGCCGAACTGCTGCTGGAGCGCATGGCGGGTAGGCCGGTGCGCCATCAGCTCATCCAGACCCGGCTGATCGTGCGCGGCTCGAGCGCGGCGCTACTCAACACTGCTCCGCTGAATTCCTCTTGATTCTCTGTTCTGGTTTCGTTCAGTCCGCGTTTCGGCCCTCGCCCTCTCATCCAAGGAGTCCCACCATGAACAAGTTAGCTGCATTCGGCATTCTGGCGCTCGGCGCGGCCGGAATCATCGGTTCAGGCGCCACGCAGGGTCAAGGCAACGTCATCACGATCGGCGGGTACGACGGTCAGACCGACACCGCCACGGTCAACGAACTCATTAACAAGTACGTCAAGCCCAAGCTGGCTGCCGACGGCGTGGAAGTCAAGTACGTGCCCACGGCCGAGTTCGGGAAGTCCATCTTGAACCAGCTCTCGGCTGGCACGGCACCGGACCTGTTCTACTTGGAGGATTCTGCTGCGCAGGGATTAATTTCTACCGGCAAGATTCTGCCATTGAACGGTCTGGTCAATGCCAAGGACTTCCTGCCGAGCCTCAACAAGGTCTTCTCACAGAATGGCAAGCAGTACGGCATCGCCAAGGATTTCAACACGCTCACTCTGTACTACAACAAGGACCTGTTCGATCAGGCTAAGGTCGCTTACCCGGACAGCAACGACACCTGGAACGATTTTGAAACCAAGGTCACGAAGGTCCAGACGACCCTCGGGAAGGGCTACTACGGAACTTGCTTCCCGGCCGAATACGCCCGCTTCGGCGCGTTCGCCGCATCCACCGGCTGGAAGCCGATCCTGGCGGGCAACCGCACGATTCTGGACAGCCGTTTCAAGAGCGCTTTCACCTTTTACACCGGTCTCGTCAAAAAGGGATTTGCGGTCAAACCCGCCCAGGTTAACGCCGGTTGGGGCGGCGACTGCATCAAGAGCGGCAAGGTCGCCACAGCCTTCGAGGGCGGCTGGGCGCTCGGGTTCCTGCGTGACAACGCCCCGAACCTGAAGTACGGCACAGCCCTGCTGCCTCTGGACCCGGCCACCAAAAAGCGCGGCAACTTGATCTACACGGTCGCCTGGGCGATCAACGCTGGTACTAAGAATAAAGACGCCGCCGTCAAAGTGCTGAACGCGCTCACCAGCGTCGAGGCGCAGCAGTTTATCCTCAGGAGCGGCTTAGCCCTCCCGAGCCGCACCTCGTTGCAGTCCGATCCGTACCTGAAGGGTGACAAGCCCGAGCAGGTCGCCTTCAAGAACGTCTTCACCGGCGCTTCTGACGGTAACGCTGTGTCGTTCGCGCCCGACAAGTTCGGTGGCGACTGGTACCGCCCGATAGACGAGGCGCTGAACGCCGTGATGGACGGTCAGAAGACCGTGGATCAGGCGATCAAGGACGCTCAGGCGGGTCTCGACCGGGTGATGAAGAAGTAGTCACAGCCCTTCAGGGACTCGAGGGTAAGGCAGCAACCCACCCTCGAGTCCTGCTCCACTGGCCCGCTCGAGCTGTGTTTCGCGGATTAAGACAAGTGATGACATTCCAGATACGAGGTGTCAGATGTCACGAATGAGAAAAGGTGCGTCGTGAAATCCCTCAACCGGGAATCCTGGACCGCGTTCTGGTTCCTGTTGCCGTTTCTGCTGGCGCTGGCCGTGTTTTTCGCGTTCGCCTTCGGGCGCACGCTCTTTTTTAGTTTCACCAATTACAACCTGTTCGACAAGCAGGACTTTGTTGGGTTAAGTAATTACATCAATATTCCGTCCGACCCGTTGTTCATCACGGCGCTGACCAACACCTTCGTTTTTTCGATCACCGTGACGGTCCTGCAAACCATTGGAGCCTTGCTGCTGGCTGTCGTGTTAAACCAAAAATTGAGTGGCTTAGGCTTTTTTCGCACCGCCTATTATTTCCCCAGCATCGCCTCGAGCGCGGTCACGACGCTGATTTTCATTTGGCTGTTCCGTCCGACCGGGTTGATCTCGTATTTCGGCACGGTGCTCAACAACTATTCGGCGCTGATCCTGGCCTTCGTAGTACTCGCCGTCGTTTTGCAAGTCGCACAGGTGTTGTTTGAAAAGTCTCGAGGCTTACCCGCGAGCTGGTTCGATCCGGCGCTTTTGGTCGTGTCTTTGGTCGTGGCGCTGATTGGCGTGAGCTTGCTGAACGCCTTCGGGGTGGTCCGAATCGGGAACCTCGATCCTGCGCCGCTGACGTGGTTATCCAGCCGCGATAAGTTGCTGGGCATCCTGCCGTACCCGCTGGCCGTTATTATCGTCATGAACACCTTCACGACGATTCCGACGCTGATGCTGACCTTTCTGGCGGGTTTGCAGGGCATTTCCAACAGCGTCTACGAGGCGGCCGCGATAGACGGCGCGAACCCGATTCAGCAGATGCTCTACATCACCGTGCCGATGCTGCGCCCGGTGACGTTTTACGTCGTCACCATCAGCATCATCGGTACACTGCAAATGTTCGATCAGGCAGCTATGTTAGATGGCACGGCTCCCTTGGAGGGCACGATCACGCTGGCGTACTTCGTGTACAACAGTATCTTCCGAGGCTCCGGCGATGCCCAGGTCGGCGTGGCCAGCGCGGCCGCGCTGATCCTGGCGCTCTTGACCCTGGCGGTCGTGCAGATTCAGCGACGCTTTTTCGTGTCCGACGAAAGTGGTTCCAAATGAGCGCCGCCGCTCCGGTCACGGTTCGCGTTGGTGGCGTGGAGGTGACACCCGCCTGGGTGATGCGACGCCGCTGGAGTTACGTCGGGTTGCTGTACGCGATACTGATCTTCTTCGCGCTGTTCTTCATGGGGCCGCTACTGATGGCGGCCCTGTCCAGCCTCAAGGTGGATCCACTCGAGTACCCGCCCAGGGTCGCGTTCGAGGAGTTGCGGCCGCGCAACTGGGCGGCCGCTTGGTCGCTGGGAACCCAGGGCAGCGGCAACCCGTGGACGGGCGGGCTGACGCCCGGAAAGAGCCTGTCGTTCTACGCGACTTACGTCGTGCCGGATTCTGTGTTGGGTACCGGGAAAACTCCTGCGCCGCTCTCGGTCCAGGTTCCGCGCCTGCGACCCGGTGCGGGCGCGTTGGCGCTCGGAGATTTCGTGTACGCCGCCGATTACGCTCAGGTCACCGATCTCAAAGTCGCTGAGGTTAGCCCGGCGCAGATGCCAGACGGCAAACCCGCCCAGCGCGTGCGCTACGAGTGGAAGATCAACTACCCGGAAACCGCCAAGAACGCGGACGACCCCGCCAAACCCGCGCCGCGAATTGACCGCACCCCGATGACCCTGGAAGCCGAACGCGGCTACATCTTCACCGAGAGCACACTGGACCCATCCCGGCTCGAGCAACCGCAGGCGGCCACGTCCGATTTCCCGTACGCCTACCCGAGAATTCAGAGCTTCATCAATGCCGCGCCGGGCTTTGCCAATTACCTATTCAGGAATTACTTTCGCATCTTCGACGAGGCGCGATCTCAAACCACGGGACGGCCGCTGTTTGCCCAGTGGATGCTGAACAGCTTCCTGTTGGTCGTGTTCAACACCGTGTCTACGCTGATCTTCGCCAGCATGGCTGGGTACGCGATGGCGCGATTAGATTACCGCTTCAAGGGCGCGTTGTTCATTCTGGTGCTGTTCGTGATGACGGTCCCGAATCAGGTGCTGTTCATCAGCAATTACCTGGTGCTGCGCGACCTGGGCTTGCTGAACAACATCGTCGGCGTTTGGCTGGTGCTGCCGTTCGTGGCGGCCGGGCAGGTTTTCTTCATGAAGCAGTTTTTTGAAACGCTCCCCAGAGAACTCGAGGAGGCCGCCAAGATTGACGGGGCCTCTCCGTTTCAGACCTTCTGGCGCGTGATCCTGCCACTGACCACGCCCGCGCTGGGAGCACTGACGATTCTGACCGCCCAAGGAACCTGGAACCAGTATTTCTGGGCGCTGATTGTGCTGACCAGCCCGCAGGACAAGTTCACGCTGCCAATCGGTTTGAATAGCTTCAACCGCCTGTACGGTCCGGCCGGTGATTACGGTCTGATCCTGGCGGGGGCGATTGTCAGCGCGATTCCCGTCATCATCCTGTTCAGTGTCTTCCAGCGCTACTTCGTGGCGAGCGCCGCGACGAGCGGCGGTAAGGAATGAGTGAACTTGCAGCATCGAGGCGTCTCTCAAAGTGAGTCTTGAAAAACCCGTCTCTAAAGGTATGTATTCTCAGAGCGAATCGCTTGAATACGCAGTCACAAACCCGAATCGAACGCCGACCCCATCGCACCACTCGAGCTAACGCTAGCAGCTAGGAGCTTCCCCCTTGCGCCTCAAAGAGAACAGCATGTACCTCGTCGCGGACGAACGCGGTCAGATCAGCGGTGGTGAAACCGGTTTGTACGTGCGCGACACGCGCTTCGTCAGCCATTTGGAATGGAGCATCGGCGGTCAGGCCCCGACGGTGCTGTCCACGCACAGCCCGGAGCCGTTTCGCTTCTCGCAGCACGCCACCGAACCCGGTCTGGGTCACGTGCAATGGCTCGAGCTGCGACGGCGGGGCTGGCTGAGCGGCGGGGCGTACGCGGAGACCCTGCGCTTGAAAACCTTCGGTGATCCGCTGGAACCTTCCCCCTACCAGCGGCAACGGGCCGATCTGGGCCAGATAGAATTGACCTTCGACGCGGATTTCAGTGACATGTTCGAGGTGCGCGGCCTGCCGCGCATCGCCAAGGCGGTGATCTCCGAGCCGCTCGAGTCCGGCGTGCGACTCTCGTACCTGGGACGCGACGGGATTCTGCGAACCGTGGATGTCGAGGTCACCCCAGGCGGCGAGGTCTCGCAGGTGCTGTTGGAGGACCGGCTGGGAAGCGCCCCGGTCACCTTTGACGACAGTCAGAACACCGGCGACGAGGTGCAAGACACGAGTGCGCCGCGCCGGGCGCTCAGGGTGACCTGGCAAATCCCGAGGGATACCCCGCTGGAATTGCAAATTGCAATTACGCCACGCATAGCCGACGCGCCGCTGCGCGCCTCGAGCCTGGAAAGCTTGCAGGGCGAGTACGGCGCGTGGCGCACGCGCAGCCGGGTGCGGGTCGGGAATCGCTTGATCCAGCGGGTGTTCGATCGCTCGAGCGAGGACTTGCGGGCGCTTTTATTTGATACCCCGCAGGGGGTCTTTCCAGCGGCTGGCATCCCGTGGTTCTGCACGCCGTTCGGGCGCGACTCGCTGATCGTGTCGCTCACCACGCTGCCCTGGTATCCCGAGATCGCCCTGGGAACCCTGAAATATCTGGCGGCCCATCAGGGGCGCACTCTGAACCCGAAGAACCTCGAGGCTCCGGGGAAAATTCTGCACGAGCAACGCGACGGCGAGGCCAGCCGCACTGGGCGCACGCCGTTTCAGACGTACTACGGCAGCGTAGACGCGACCCCGCTCTGGATTTGCCTGCTGGGTGATTACTTGGATTGGACGGGCGATCTGGCGGCGGTGCGCGACCTCGAGCCAAATCTGAAGGCCGCCCTATCCTGGATGGGTTCGGAGGATGCCGACCCGGACGGGGACGGCTTCCTGGAGTACAGCCCACAACCCGGCGGCATCACCAATCAGGTCTGGAAGGACTCCGGGGACAGCGTGTTCGACGAACACGGCCGCGACCTCGAGGCTCCGATTGCGGTCGTGGAAGTCCAGGGGTACGCGTTTCGGGCCTACGAGTCGGCCGCCAAACTGTTCCGGGCGCTCGGGGACGAAGCAGAGGCGCATCTGTGGCAGACGAAAGCGGTCAACCTGAAGCGGCAGTTCTTGGCGGCCTTCTGGCTCGAGGACTTGAAGACGCTGGCGCACGCCCTAGATGCCCAGAAGCGACCCGCGCGGGTAATCGTGTCCAACCCAGGCCACGCCCTCTGGGCGGGGATTGTAGATGAATCTCACGCGGTCGAGCTGGCGGAGACGCTGTTCTCTGGGGCGATGTGGAGCGGCTGGGGAATTCGCACCTTGGCGGAAGGTCAACCGCGTTTCAATCCGGTCTCCTATCACAACGGTTCGGTCTGGCCGCACGACAACGCCCTGATCGCGCTGGGTTTAGCGCGCTATGGGCTGCACGATCACGTCAAGAAACTGGCCCGCGCCCAACTCGAGGCGGCGGCCCTAGTTCCCGATGCGCGACTCTCGGAGCTGTTCGCGGGGTTCAAGCGCGAGTCCAGCCCCGGTATGCCCTCGAGTCCGCCCGTGCCGTACCCGGCCGCCTGTCACCCGCAGGCCTGGGACGCCGCCGCACCCTACGCGCTTTTATGGGCGGCTCTGGGCTTCGCACCGGGCGAACGGGCCAGTGGGCGCGGCCTGCCCGACGACTGGGGCGAGGTGCGCGCCAGCGTGCTGCACAAGTCACACTGGCTCGAGGTGAGCTGAAAGGATTGGTTCGGTGGTCGTGTCTCGTACCGCGTCAGCCAGACTTCTGATAGAGTTCCGTAAACGCTTACAAGCCTGGAGTCCTCGTGTTTTCATCCCCTCTATCCACCCAAGAAGCAGCGCTGTCCGACAGCCTCGAGTCGCAGATTCCCGCTGACTTGCCGGGCCGCGCTGAGTTCGTATCGCGTTTTGAGCGTCACCTGCCCGAACTCTTGACCGGTCTGAACGCCGTCTACGCCAGCCCCGACCTGCTGACCCGATTGCTGGAGATCATGGTCAACCACCACCGTGAGCGAACCGAGGATTTGAAAGCGCTGGACTACCAACGCCTGCTCGCGCCAGACTGGTTCCAACGCCCCGAGATGATCGCGTATGTCGCCTACACCGAGCGGTTCGCCGGAACCCTGAACGGCGTGCTGGACCGAATTGATTACCTCGAGGAACTGGGCGTCAAATACCTGCACCTGATGCCCTTCTTACAGCCGCGCCCCGCGCCGCACGACGGTGGCTACGCCGTGGCGGATTACCGCACTGTCCGGGCTGATCTGGGAAGCTTCGCCGATTTGGAGCGGTTGACGGCGGCGCTTCACGAACGCGGCATCAGCCTGTGCTGCGACTTGGTGCTGAACCACGTGGCGCAGGAACACGAATGGGCGCGCCGCGCGGGCGCGGGCGAAGCGAAATACCAGGCGTACTTTCACACTTACCCCGACCGCAGGCTGCCCGATCAGTTTGAACGCACACTCCCCGAGGTCTTCCCCGATTTCGCGCCCGGCAATTTCACCTGGGACGCGGCAAGTCAGCGCTGGATCTGGACGACCTTCAACACCTGGCAGTGGGACCTCAACTGGAGCAACCCCGACGTGTTCCTCGAGTTTGCCGATCTGATTCTGTGGCTGGCCAACAAGGGAATTGACATCTTCCGGCTAGACGCGATCGCCTTCATCTGGAAGCGCCTGGGCACGACCTCGCAGAACCTGCCCGAGGTTCACAGCATCACCCAGGCCCTACGCGCCGTGGCCCGAATCGTCTGTGGGGCCGTGATCTTCAAAGCGGAAGCGATCGTCGCCCCCAGCGAACTGATCGCCTACCTGGGGCGCGGCTCGCACTACGGACTGGTCAGTGACAGCGCCTATCACAACAGCCTGATGGTGCAAATCTGGAGCAGCCTGGCCGCCCGTGACACACGCCTGATGACCCAGGCACTCAGGAGCTTCCCAGAAAAGCCTGACAACACCGCCTGGAACACCTACCTGCGCTGTCACGACGATATCGGCTGGGCGATAGACGACCACGATGCGGCCGCCATAGGTTTGAACGGCGAAGCCCACCGCCGCTTCCTGAGCGACTTTTACAGCGGTCAATTCCCTGGGACCTTCGCCGAGGGGCTGGTTTTCCAGGAAAACCAGAAAACCGGGGATCGCCGCATCAGCGGCAGCGCCGCCAGCCTGTCCGGTCTGGAACGGGCAATCAACAATTGCGACCGGCGCGGCATTGAGCTGTCGGTGGAGCGACTGCTGATGGGTCACGCGATTGTGCTGGGGTACGGCGGGGTTCCGCTCCTCTACATGGGCGACGAGCTGGGACTGCTGAACGACTACGGTTTCGATCACGACCCGGAGCACGCCGCCGACAACCGCTGGGTGCATCGCCCAGAGATGCCGTGGGAAACCGCAAACGCGGCTCGAGCTGGAACCGCACCTGCTCACACGCAACAGCTTTACTCCGGGATCAAACGCCTGATTCACGCCCGGAAGCGCACGCCGCAACTTCATGACACCCTGGAGACGCATATCCTGGAAACTGGCAACCCGCACGTCTTCGCCTACGAGCGCCCGCACCCGCTGGGGAATCTGGTCTGCCTGTACAACTTCTCAGAGACCGGGCAGGCGATTCCGGCACAACTCCTGCATGAACGAGGCATCGGGAGCGCCGTGGATGCCATCACCGAGCGACCGCTGCCGTTTTGGGGCGGCATGGTCTGGCTCGAGCCGTACGCACGCCTGTGGTTGCACCAGGGAAGCACCAGCCCGTAGGGGCGCAGCCCGCCCGTGCAACGCGGAAACGACATCACTCGTCCGAAAACGCCCGTCTCGAGCCGACTCGGCCAATGCAGGTCTCGAGGGGTGCGAACTCGGAGCGGGTTGCCGCTTTTCTCGAGGTACCCCCTGCAAAGTAGGAGGCGCTTTTGAAGGCTCGAGACGCACAGGTTTTTGGACAGCAGGCTCAACTCTGGTCATCGGAGCTAATGGAAGGCGAACTGCGACCAACAAGGACTAACTCGAGTTAGGCTGGAAGCCCAGTTCAATCTTTTTCGGAGGTCAGATGAACAAGTTGGTACCTGATGCCGCGTCGTGTCTGAAAGATCAGCTCAGGGACGGCATGACGGTTGCCGTGGGCGGCTTTGGATTGTGCGGTATCCCGGAGACGCTGATCGCCGCCGTGCGCGATTCCGGCGTGCGCGGCCTGACGGTCGTCTCCAACAATTGCGGCGTGGACGGCTTCGGTCTGGGACTCCTCCTAGAAACCCGGCAGATCAGCAAGATGGTCTCGAGTTACGTCGGCGAGAACGCCGAATTCGAGCGCCAATACCTGGCGGGCGAGTTGGAAGTTGAATTCGTGCCGCAGGGAACGCTCGCGGAAAGAATGCGGGCGGGCGGGGCGGGCATCCCCGGCTTTTACACCCGCACCGGGTTCGGCACGAGCGTGGCTGACGGCAAAGAAACGAAAACCTTCGACGGTCTGGACTATGTGCTGGAGCGTGGCATCGTCGCGGATTTAGCCCTCGTGAAAGCCTGGCAGGGCGACGCGCACGGGAATTTGCTGTACCGAAAGACGGCGCGAAATTTCAACCCACTTGTGGCGAGCTGTGGACGGGTGACGGTCGCAGAACTCGAGGAGATCGTGCCAGTCGGTGGTCTCGAGCCGGACGCGATTCACACGCCGGGCATTTACGTGCAACGCGTGACCCCGGCGACCCTGAACGAGAAACGGATTGAGAAACGCACCGTCAGTTCTAACCCGCAGGCGGTGAGCTGAGTGCCGTGGTCCAGGGACGAGCTGGCGAAACGCGCCGCCTTGGAGTTGCAGGACGGCTACTACGTGAACCTCGGGATTGGAATTCCGACCCTGGTCGCCAATTACATCCCGCCCGGCATGGACGTGGTGCTGCAAAGCGAGAACGGCTTGCTCGGCATCGGACCTTTTCCGACGGAATCCGAGGTGGACGCCGACCTGATCAACGCGGGCAAGCAAACCGTGACCGCACTCCCCGGCGCGAGTTTTTTCTCGAGCGCGGACAGCTTCGCCATGATTCGCGGTGGACACATTGACCTGGCGATCCTCGGCGCGATGCAGGTTTCAGGCGCGGGCGATCTGGCGAACTGGATGGTTCCCGGCAAATTGGTCAAGGGCATGGGCGGCGCGATGGATCTGGTCGCCGGAGCCAAGCGCGTCATCGTCGTGATGGAACACAACGCCAGGGACGGCACACCGAAGATTCTCGAGATCTGTGATTTGCCGCTCACCGGACGCGCCTGTGTCAACACGATCATCACCGACCTGTGCGTGTTCAGCCTAGAGGGCGGCTTGAGGCTGCTCGAGCTGGCTCCGGGCGTGACAGTAGAAGAGGTTCGCGCCAAAACCGGGTGCGGGTTTCGAGTGTCTTTGTAGCGTGTAGCGTCTCGGGACTCTGCATTTCGAGACGCGACATCTCGAGGGGAGTTCGGTACAGCTTGAGGGCAGACCGCGATCAAGTCGCGGCAGCTTCCCGTTCCTCGCCGTTGACTTCCGCCTCTAACTCTGCGAAAGCGCGCAGCAATTCCTCCGGCGCGTCCTTCTGGCGCGCCTCCTGATAAAATCGCTTGAACGCCTCGAGTGGCTCCAAGACGGGCGCTTCCGGCTTCCCACCCTCGAGGGCCACCGCGCCGTCGCTCAGTTCCACCTCCACCGCCAGCGCATTCGGCAAGACCTTCAACACCCGGTCCTTCAGGCCCGGCAGCGCGTGCTCCAGTTTCACCGTGACCTTCAACCAACCATCGAAGGCCCGGTACTCCTCGAGGCGGCGCTCTAAGGTGTCCACATCCACGCGCACGTTTTTCAAGGTCTTGCCGCTCTGCAACGGAACCTCATGCAACCGGGCGCGCCGCCCCGGTTGGGCTTCCACCAAGACGACTCGCTTCTGTTCCCCCGCCTCTCCGAAATCCAGTTGAATCGCGCTGCCACTGTAGACCACGGGCGGACCATCGCGGAGCTGTTGCGGCTTGTGCAGGTGACCCAGCGCCACGTACTGCGCGGTGCTTGGCATCGCGCCCGGATCAACGCAGTACGAGTTGCTGACGTGAAAGGTGAACTCGGAACCCGACAGCTCGCCGCCATCCAGCGCCGTGTGAAGCATCATCACGTTGACCGCGTCCGCCCGAAACCCGGCCTCCAGGCGATTCATGAAAAAACCCATCCCCTCGCGGAACTTCTGCTTCCAGGCTCCCGTGTCCAGCGTGCTGTCCACCAGATCGGCCGCCTTCACCAGTCGCCGCTCCGACAGGAACGGAAACGCCCCGACGATCAGCTTCCCAACCTCGAGGTCAAGCGTGACGGCGCTGAGATTGGATTTGACCTCGCCTAGCACAGTCGCGCCGACCCCGCCCAGCAAGCCTGCCACGCTGTCCAGACGGCGCGGGCTGTCGTGGTTCCCGGCGATCACGACGCTCGGGATCTTTTGTTCTCCCAATCGCAAGAAAAATTCGTAGACCGCGTTTTCGGCATCCGCGCTCGGGTTGGGGCTATCAAACAGATCGCCCGCCACCAGCACCGCGTCCACTTTTTCCGCAACAGCCACTTGGAGTATTTCTTGGAGCGCCGCACGAATTTCCGGGGTGCGATCCATACCGCGCAGAACGCGCCCAGCGTGCCAGTCAGCGGTGTGCAACAACCTCATCTGAGAGCTAGTCTACCCCGATTTCGCTCGAGACGTAATGGCTGGGATTGGGTTTAGAAGGTTCGAGGTTGGTGAGATTCTCTCGAGGGATAGAAAAACTCGAGACCGAATGAATCGGTCTCGAGCCATTGCCAACTCAGTACGTTTAGTTACCGAGCTTGATGCGGAATTCTTGGATCACCCTCGAGATCACACCGGACTTGATTTCTGATGGGTTGTTGAAGGGACCGACAAATTCGCTGCTGTACGACTGGTTGAGCTGCTCGTTAGTAGCGTTCGGGATCGTGTAAGGACCCTCTGGGAAGGGACCAGCAACGTCAGCCCCAGTGGAGTTGGTCGGTGAAATATCAAGAACGGCAGGGACACTGGCTTCAGCAAGAGCGTTACCACCGATCATGTCAAGGAAAGTAGCGGGTTCGTTCTTGAACTTCCAGATATTCTCGTCACGGAACAAAAGCTGTGCCTCTGTCGGGCTAGCTGTTTGCGTCACGATCACTGGGACGACCAACAAGAAATTCAACGCACCCGTGAAGGCAGAATCGGAACGGATGTAGTGACGCTTCAACACCAAACGCCCATCCAGCATCTTGTCGCTGGTGACAGCGGTTTCTGGAGCGTCGCCACCAGCAAAGGCACGCACAGTCACAGCGTTGTCCGCCGTCCAGTTGTAAATGCAAGGCTTGGCGTCCGTGCCAGCCTCGAGACGAGCTGGTTCTGGCAGGACGGGCAAGCTGAAGTTGGTGAGCTGCTCAACGTTGGTTGGGTCAGCGCTGACAGCGGTCCAGAAGTAATCGTTATTGGTGCAGTTGGTAGCTAATGGAAGCGCTTTTGCCCATTGGATGAAGTACAGGTTCGCGCCAGTGGATTCTGGCCAGTCGAAGTCGAACGAAATCTTCTGAGCGCTGGCGGGCGGGAAGCTGTTGACGCCGGATGGCTGCTGAGCGCTCACTTCGTTCGGCGTTTCAATGATGACACCCGTCTTACCCTCGTTCGGCAATGGGCGGATGTTGTCGCTGAAGAACCAGGAATCATGCTTCGGACCCGTCGCGTAAACACCGATACGGTATTTGACGCTCGAGCCGAGGTCCTGTGGGAGCTGGAAGGCAAAGCGGCGACCTTCGGTCGTCAGACTAATTGCCTTGATGTCACGCGGGTCGGAAACGATGACGCTGCCGCCACCAATTTCAACCACGAGGAACGCGAAACCGCTGGTGAAGGCACCGGGCAAACGGATCTCGCCCGAGATGGCCTTGGAACCGTTGTTACCGGTTGGGATTTCGTACGCCTGATCGCCGGAAGCGGGCGTCGTAGAGCCTGAACGAGCGATCACGTTCGGGCGAATACCAGACTGCGTGTAACCAGTCGCGTTGCGTTCCATGTAGACCAAGCTGCCTTCGACTTGACTGGCGCAGCTATTCTGGCTGAAACGCACGCGGATGTAACCGGTGCGTTGACCGGGCTTCAAAACCTGAACAGCATTGGACTTCAAAGAATCCTCGTGCAGTGCAGTCGCACGAGTTCCATTGGCGATGAAGTACACGTAACCCAAGGCCGTTGTGCCTGCGGTGTCGTCAACCTTCGAGCCAGCGGGCAAGCGGAAGCGGATGTACCCCTCCTGCGAATTAGCGCAGGCTGTGGTGATACCCGTGCGTGGCTGCAAAACGATGACTGGATTTGGCGTGGTCACGCCCTTGTACGAAACGGGACTTTCGATAGCCGTGGTTGGCACAGCGGAAACCACGTACGGTGTGGGGACTTTCTGGAAGGTAAACGAACCATCAGAGGTTGACTGAATCTGCTGATTGAACGTACCGTCAGCATCGCCGACTTGGACGCGAACGCCGAACGCACCCTCGCCGTTGAACTTCAGCACCTTACCGGTGACGGTGATACCAGTCTGAACGTTGACGCTGACCGTCTTCGTGGCGTCAGCTTTGCCAGCCTTCTTCGCCTTTAATGTGAAGGTGGTTGTCGTGGACACGGTCTTTTGTGCATTACCGGTAAGGACGGGGCTAGGAGCCAAGACTGCATTGTCAATTTCAACCGAGTCGGCTCCCGTGACGGACCAGTCGAACTGAACGGTTCCACCGACGGGTGGTAGCGTCAAGGTTTCGGCTGAATCCCTCGTGGTGTTGGCAATTTTCGCCTTGAAGCTGTTGATGGTTGCTCCACCATCACTACCGCCACCGCCACCACCTGGGCACGCGGTTAACGTAGTCACGCCGAGCGCGACCGCCAATAATAACTTCGCTACACTCTTCATTAAACTCCTCCCATCTCGAGCCTCTACGACGAAACCCGAAACGTCTGTGTGAAAGTATCACAAGCTTGCCAATGATCTCATGAGATTCGCCCTCGAGCACGTGCTCGAGGGCGTTTTCGAGTCTCAAGTATTTGAAGATTTGGAGTCGTTAACGGTTACGGAAGCGGGGCGCTCATGGAAAACTCGCGGGGCGCTCACCTAATTTTCTGAACCGGAACAGTTCGAGGTTTACCGTTTTCTCATTCCCAGGCTGGATTCAGGCGTCCCTTGTCATCGCGCTCAAACGGGGCCCACGCGAGGGCGATGACTTGCAGCGTGACATCGGTCTGCTTGGGTTTGATCTGCACCTCGTCCAGCTTTTCTTCCACATCCACGGCTTGCAGGGTCTCAAGTTCAGTCTGGAGTTGGGTTTGCAATTCCTGAAGTTGGGCGCTGTACTCGGAGACGTTTTCGGCGGCGTGCGTCACGTCCTGTCCCTCGCGGTAGGCGCGACCGGCTTTGTTGAGGGCGCTGCCCGCCTTGTTGATGGAACTCGAGCGACCACCACCCAAAAGCGCCCCGAGAATCCCCATGCCGACGTTGACGGCCGTCGAGAGCTGCGCCTGTTGCGCCTGAGCTTTTTGCGTGGCAACGGCTTGCTCTGCTTTGCGAATCTTCTCTTGGAGGGCCGCGATTTTCGGCGCGTACTTGGTTTGCAGTTTTGCGGCCACCTCGTCCCTGGCTTCTCGAGCGGCTTGCGAGAGACGAATGCGGAAGTCCTGTTCGGACTCATTGGGTTCGGAAGTGAGCTTGCGGGCGCTCGAGGTGAACAGCGTCATGCCCTGGGTTTGCGTGACCCACTTGGCGTACTCTTTGCCCCACTTATCCAGTGCTTTGCCGCTCAGTTGATTTTGCAACTCCGAGAATTCGGCGCTACCGGGCGCGTCCTGCTCCAGCCGATCCAGTTCCAGCTTCAGTTCAGTCGCGTTGTCCCAGTCCACCGCGACCGGACCATCCCCAATTTCCGCGAGCCGTTGCACGGTCTGCGCCGTGTCCAGGCGGTACTTCGTGCTGGACACCCTGGCTTCGGCGCTGCCCAAAATCATCGGGAGGTACAGGTGTCCGCTCTCGCCTCGGCTGGGCGGGATGAAGTACTGCTTCACGTCGGGGGGCAGGACCGGGCGGCTCGAGGCGGCGGCTTTGCCCGCGGGTTGCGGCGAGGTGCTGGAAGGTGGCACTGTGCTCGAAGATGGCGCTGTGCTCGAAGATGGCGCTGTGCTGGAAGGCGACGTTACACTCGAGACTGACGCATTTTTCTTGTCGAACATCAGGCGCTTGATCTGCTCTAAGGTCATCGGGCCCGCCAGGTAACTCATCGTCCAGCGCGTCTGGAAGGTGATCGGCTGCGGCTGGTTGACGCTGTGCATCAGGAAGACGCGCTTGCCCAACCCGGAAATCTGTGCGCTGAGTTGTTGTTGACTGACCCCGGCGGCACTGGCAGATAATGCCTCGAGCACGCGATTTTTGTCGTTATCGGTTTGCAAGCGCCCGATGAACCAGGTTCCGGTGTTCGCCAAGCCCTTGTAATCCAGGTCCACCGGGTTCTGGGTGCTGAGGACCATGCCCAACCCGAACGCCCTGGCTTGCTTCAACAGCGTCAGCATCGGCATCTTGCTGGGCGGGTTGCCGTTCGGCGGGAAGTACCCGAAGATCTCGTCCATGTACAGGAGCGCTCGCAGGCTGGGCGTACCGGATTGCTGGCGCATCCAACCGAGCGTCGCGTTCAGCAAGGCAGAAACGAAGAACATCCGCTCCGCATCGCTCAGGTGCGCGATGTAAAAGACACTCAGGCGAGGCTTTCCCTGCGCGGTGTACAGAAAATTCTTCACCTCGAGCGGTTCGCCCTGCATCCAGGCTTGAAAGCCGGGCGAGGCCAGCAGCGCGTTCAGGCTCATCGCCAACTCGAAGCGGTCCTTGGCGGGGTAAAAGCTGTCCAGTGCCATGACGCCGATTTTCTCGAAGGGTGGTTGTTGAATCAGCGCGATCAGTGCCCCCAAATCCAAGCTTTGTCCCGCCGCCCATTTGTTCGCCAGGATGCTGCTGAGCAAGATATGTTCGCGGCTGCGAATCGGGTCAACCTCAATGCCCAGCAACCCCAGCAGGCTCGAGACGGCGCTTTGAATCGCGCCGCGTAAAGCGTCCTCGTCTCCGGCGGCGGGCGGATCGAAGGAGCGCAGCACGTTGACGGGCACACCCGCGTTGGAGCCGGGCGTGTAGACCGTGAAGTCCACGGCGGCCCGCATCTTCTGGATGCGCTCTCCGTCCTGGCCCCAGTCCGCCAGGCCCTTCTTCCAGACGGCCGCCTGCGACGCGGCGAACTCCTCTACGGATTGATTGTTCTGCGCGGCCAGGTCGGCGCTCACCCAGGGCTGAAAGCTGGCGGCGTCTAAGTCGGGGAAGGATAGCAATAGATTCGTCAGGTCGCCCTTCGGGTCAATCGCAATCACCGGGATATTGTCTATCAGCGCTTCCTCCAATAACCCGATGCCCAGACCGGTCTTGCCGCTGCCGGTCATGCCGATGATGACGGCGTGGGTTGTCAGGGTCTTCGATTCCAGCAGCGTCACATCTTCGGAGAGCGCCACGTCGTGAAAATTCTTCCCCAGGTAAAACGCACCGAGCTTCTCGAAATCCTGCATTCGTGCCTCCCTGACTTGGTTGAAGTGAATCGAGTCTACAGGTCAAGCAAGTGCTCATGTAGACTTTTCTGGAATGCGAATCGAAACCCCGCGCTTACTACTCATTTCCAACTCGCCCGAGATCATCCGAACCCGGTTAGAACACGAGAATTTCTGGCTCGAGCTCATAAATGTCGGCAAGGTGCATTTCCCACCCGAGTTCCCAGGGGACGCCCTGGCGATGTACCCCAACATGCGCGACAGGCTCGAGGCGGGGAACGCCTTGTCACCGGGCGGGGTGGTGATCGAGCGGGAGGGTTTGACGGCAGTCGGAGAGATCGGCTGCAAGGGCGACGCGGACGAGTCCGGCACGGCCGACATTGGGTACGGCTTCAACCCGAGCGTTTGGAATCGCGGTTACGGCACTGAAATCGTGCGCGCCTTCAGCGGTTGGCTGTTGCGGCAACCCGGCATCGTGCGCGTCACGGCCGACACCGCCGTGACGAACCCAGCGTCGGCTCGGGTGTTGGAGAAGAGCGATTTTCAACGCGTTGGAACGGGGTTCGACCCGGACGATGGCGATCTGATCCGATGGGCGAAAACAGTGTGACCTATCACTGTAACCTCGCACTCGAGATTGTGCCCACAAAGACCCTGGAAGCTCAGCTTTCGGGACTAGACTGCACGGCATGGATGAGGTCAAAGCGTTCATCGAGCGCATGAAGGAGATGCACGGCGACGAAGTGCGCGGCGTGACCTTTCCGGATGGCGTGGACGAATTCATGCGCGACCGCGTGATGGCCGGTGACTTGGAGACGGTCGCGTTCATGCACCGGCTGGCCTGGATTTTCGGGATGCAAACCGGGCAGGCGGCCCTCCTAGCGCAGCAAGAGCGCGAGGCGGAAGCCATTCCGAAGCGCCGCATTGAAGCGTGACCTGAGGCGTGAACTAAAGACTCATACCAAGCACTCGAGAACTAAAAAGGGGCGCAACGGTTGCGCCCTTCGGGCATTTCAAGTTGGCTTCAGGCTTTGACTTCGACGCCCTTCCAGAAGGCGAGGCGGCCCGTAATCTGCTTCGCGGCGTCCTTCGGTGCCGGGTAGTACCAGGCGGCGTCCGTGTTTGTCTTGCCGTCCACCACGAGCGACTTATAGCTCGCCTCGCCCTTCCACGGGCAGGTGCTGTGTGTTTTGCTGTCTGAGAGGAATTCGGATTTGACGCTCTCGGCGGGGAAGTAATGGTTCCCTTCGACCACGACCGTATCGTTGGATTCCGCAATTGTCTGACCGTTCCAGATGGCTTTCATGGACGTATTGTGACTCGAGAGTGAAGATGGGGCTGTACTGCGGGCGACGCTAGCGATTAGGCGCAGCTCACGATTCCCCGAGCAGGTTGATCGGCAGCTTCTCGGATGGCGGCGCTAGGGCGAATGATCGTTGGCGAATGCGAAAATCCGAATTCGTTTAGAGACTCAGACGAGCGCGTCGGAAACGGCTTTGGCGACGCTGATCGCCTGCGGGTAGCGCATTCGCGTCGGGCCCAGAATACTGAGGCTAGCGCGGCCCAGGCTAGACCGGAAGGCAATCGTCACGCTCGAGACACCGTTCGGTTCGTCCACGCTGAGGTTCATGCCGTTGGACAGGTCGCTCGGCGAGGCGGGGTGTTCCAGGAGGTCCAGCATCAGGCGCAGGAAATCCACGTCGTGCGATTCGGGTTCACTCAGCACGGGCGTCGCGCCGCTGGAATAGTTCAGGCTGGGCGCGACCTCGCCCCAGCGTTCGCGTAGCGCTCGCAGCACGCGCCCTGCGGTCGGAGAGGCGTGCGACTCGAGCTGCAAGAGTTTCGCGGGCATAGCGTGGGCGCTGATGTCCAAGCGCAGGTCGTTTTCCAGTCGTTCCAGGGTTTCGCGTTCCGGGGTGAAGCCAATGTCCAACCGGAACTGCCGGGCCACACCGCCCTCCAGAATCACGACGCACAGCACGCAACCATCCGAGAGCGCGTTTAGCAGCACCGCCTCGACCCTGGCATCTCTGGGTGCCAGACTGGTCACGACCGCGTACCCGCTCAGGCTCGAGGCGAGTTGCGCCGCGAACCGAAACCGTGCCTCCCCGTCCACGCGAGAGAGCGTGTTTTCCAGTCGTGCCAGTTGCACCTGGGGCAGGGTTTTCGGCGGGATGAACTTGTGGGCGTAGGCGCGGTACGCCTCGCGGGTCGGGACGCGCCCGGCGCTCGTGTGCGGCTGGCGCAGCAAACCCATCTCTTCTAACACCACGAAGTCATTGCGAACCGTGGCGCTCGAGACGCCCAGGGGTTCTGAGAGTTCCAGACTCGAGACCGGCCGCGATGAGGCGATAAAGCGCTCGATCAGCATTTCCAGGAGGTGCTCGCGCCGGGACGACATGCAGGATTCTACGGGCGGGCGGCAAAGGCTTGCAAGCGAGGCCGTCACGTTAGCTCTGGAAGCTATACGTAAATTCAGACTGTTCTCGAGTCAGATTGAGCGTGTTAAACTTCCTCTGGCACGACAGTTTTGGGACAACAGCCAACCGCTCAACCGAGTTCAAACAAGCGTTCGTTAGGCGGACTACATTGTGGCGGCTCGAAATCCCGATACTGGTCCGAGGAGGCTGTATGAAAAGAATCTCCCCCCTGCTGGCGCTCCCCGCCATCGCCCTTATCAGTGCGCCGCTGCTGTTGGCGCAAACCAGTCAACCCAGTCCGGTGCGCGGCGGCAGCGTCGTTGTAGCCATGAACGTCGAACCAGGGTATCTGGACCCGACCTCCGGCGCGGGCGCGGAAATCACCCGCATGATGCACCAGAACGTGTTGGAAGGTCTGATGGGCTTTCAGGAAAACGGGCGACTGTTTCCCGCCCTGGCGGCCGCCAGTCCCGTTATCAGCAAGGATCGCCTGACTTACACCTTCAAGCTCAGGCGCGGCGTCAAATTCCACAACGGCAGCGATTTCACCTCGAGCGACGTGAAAGTGAAGTTTGACTGGGCCCGCGATCCGAAAACCACGCACGCCAGCCCGACGTATTACAGTGACATCACCGCCGTGGACACGCCGGACGCGCTGACGGTCGTGTTCAAGCTGAAGTCGCCCAATAACGACTTCCTGTACAACTTGGCGCGCGCCGAGAGCATCATCGAACCCGGTGATCTGTTCAAAACCCCGGATGGACGCGAAGGCCTGAAAGTCAAACCGATTGGCACGGGTCCATTCAAGCTCGAGGCGTGGAATCGCGGCGTCAGCGTCAAACTGGCCCGCAACACCGACTACTACATCTCGAGCTTGCCGTATCTGGACGGTGTGACGTTTCGCTTCTTGGGTGACGATCAGAACGCCAAGGTGGCTGGCTTACGTTCCGGCGACATTGATGTGATCGCCTACAACGTGCCACCAGAACAAGTAGATTCGTTGAAGAAGGACTTCAATGTGCTTGTCGGAAATTCATCCGGTGAGATCACCGTGTCCATGAATAACAAACGCAAGCCCTTCGATGACATCCGCGTGCGCCGCGCCTTCACGGCCGCGATGGACAAGCAAAGCATCGTCAAGGGTGGCTTTTTTGGGTACGGCACGGTCATCGGCAGCTTCAACTCACCGGGGCAGCCGTACTACGTTGACCTCGCCAAGCGTTACCCGTACAGCCCGACCCAAGCACAAAAGCTCCTCACGAGCGCTGGGTACACCAACAACCTGAAGATCAAGTTCACCGTCGCCAACGAATTCCCGATCGAGCGCCGCACGGCTGAAATCTATGCCCAGCAACTCGCTAAGGTCGGTGTCACCGCCGAAATCGAACTCGTGCCGTTCAACACCTGGATTGATAAGGTATTCGTCAAGAAGGATTACGACATGACGATCATCGGTCACGCCGAATCCTACGACTTGGACCGCTACGCCAGGGACGGCTATTACTTCAACTGGGACGACACCGATTACAAAGCACTGAACGCCAAGGCCCAGACCACGGGCGACAACGTGGAGCGCAACAACCTATACATCAAAATGCAGTACCTGCTGGCAGATCGCGCCCCCGGCATCTGGGCGTTCACCGCGCCGTACATCGCCGCGACCCGCAAGAACGTCTACGGCTGGTGGCAGAATCAGGCTGTGCTGAACAGCAACCTAACCCGCGTCTTCAAGACGAAGTAACAGAGCAATCTCGAGCGGGAGGGGCTGCAACGCCCCTCCCCTGTTCATCCCGAGCCTCAAATCTGAAGCTTGCAGGGTGCGTTCAACTGAGACTCGAGGCGCGATGACGCCGACAGGGAATGGTTTAGACTGAACCGCAGTGACCCTGAGTTTTCTGATTCGTCGCGTCCTAACCGCGTTGCTCACGCTGGTCCTCTCGAGCGCAATGGTCTTCGCGGCGCTCTTGATCGTTCCCGGCGATCCGGTGCAACTGATTCTGGGCTTGAATTACGAACCGGCGCAACACGACTTGTTGACCCGGCAACTCGGGTTGGACAAACCACCGCTCGAGCGATTCGTCGTTTGGTGGGGCGGGCTGTTGCGCGGCGATATGGGGAAGAGTTTATCGCTGAACACATCGGTAGCTGAACTGATCGTGACGCGTCTCCCGGTGACCCTGCCGCTGGTGATCCTCTCGAGCCTGCTGTCACTGGTGATCGCGGTTCCAGCGGGCGTGTTCGCGGCGCGGCGCAAGGGAACTGTGTTTGACCTGGTCACGGTCACGCTGACGCAGACGGGCCTGGCGATCCCGAGCTTCTGGCTGGGACTGATGCTGATTCTGGTCTTCGCGGTCGCGCTGAACTGGCTGCCCGCGAACGGCTGGACCGCTTGGAGCGAGAACCCCGCCAAGGCAGCCAGAAGCCTCGTGCTGCCGGTCGTGACCTTGGCGCTCGGGCAGGCGGCGGGCTTGGTGCGAATGGTGCGCTCGAGCGTGCTGGAGGTCATGAACCAGGATTACGTGCGAACCGCCCGAGGGAAGGGACTGCTCGAGGGGCTAGTGATGGGGCGGCACATCCTGCGAAACGCGGCAATCAATATTCTCACCCTGGTTGGGATTCAGTTCGGGCAACTCTTGGCGGGCGGGATTGTCGTGGAATCGGTGTTTGCGATTCCGGGGCTGGGCAAGCTGGGGCTGGACGGCGTTCGCAGCACCGATTTCCCGCTCGTGCAGGGCGTCGTGTTCACGATTGCCACGATCATCGTCCTCGTCAACCTGATCGTGGACCTGCTGTACGGTGCGCTAGACCCGCGCATTCGCTACGAGTAATAAAGGAAATCGTGAATCCCGTCAAAACCGCTCCCAGCCACCGCACCCGTTCAACCTCGAGTCCGCCGCACGCTCGAGGCGAACTTTCTGTTTGGGTTGATTGTGATCGGATTTCTGCTATTTTGCGCGGTGCTGGGCTGGGTTTGGACGCCGCACGATCCGGTCAATCAGGATTTCGTGGTTCAGCTTCAAGGTCCGACGTTCTCCTATCCGCTCGGGACTGACAGCCTGGGGCGTGACACGCTCAGTCGTTTGCTGCGCGGCGCGAGCACCAGCCTCTTGGTCGGCATTATCAGCGTTGCGATCGGCTCGAGCCTCGGGTTGCTGCTGGGGGCCCTCGCGGGCTGGACTGGCGGGATCGTGGACGACCTAGTAATGCGCGTGCTGGACGCGCTGAGCGCCTTCCCAACGATTCTGCTGGCGCTACTGATTGCCACGGCGCTTCGCCCGAACCTATGGAGCGCGATGCTGGCGGTCGGCATCAGCAACGTCCCGGTCTTCGCCCGGCTAACGCGGGCGGGGGTGATGAGCGTCAAGAACCTCGAGTTCGTGGATGGGGCGCGGGCTTTGGGGGCACGCGACTGGCGGATTCTCTGGCGGCACGTGCTGCCGAACGCCGCCGCGCCGCTGATCGTGCAAGCCACGTTCTCGTTCGGCGTGGCGATTCTGGCCGAAGCGGCGCTGTCGTACCTGGGGCTGGGGATTCAACCGGCCGTGCGCTCCACGGATCTGGTCTCCTGGGGTGTGATGCTCAGGGACGCGCAGACCTTCATCTACCAGAGCGCCTGGGCAACGATTTTTCCTGGTGTGACGATTGCCATCACGGTGTTGGGACTGAACCTGTTGGGCGATGGATTGCGCGACCGCTTCGACCCTCGAGGACGATGAAAGGTTTTGAGATTTACACTGCACCAATGAGTAGAGCTGCGACCATGAAAGATTTGGCTCGAGGGGCGGGCAGAGCAGAGTTGGTGGGACGGAAGATCAGAAAAATTCCTCCGACTGGTTTCTCCGTGGATTTGCTGCCGCCGCGATTCTCGAGCACTTATTGATTCGCGTCGCCTGCGCTGAAGGCTGTCCCATGTCACACACAATGTTTTGATCCGCTGTTTGTGGAGCTGAGCACGCGCGGGTCAGTGACGAGATACGCCCTGACCCATCGGACTGGGTACGCTCTGAGCGGTAACACCGTTTTCAAAGTGGATCTACCCAACCGTCAAAGCTTCAGCCCGGACGCCTCGTTTTTTACTGGCGCTAGCACCGGCATGAAGTTTCTCGAGGGTGCGCCACCTTTTGCCGTAGAGATTCGCAGTGAGAACGACTACGCACCAAGCGCCGAAAAACTGATCGCCGCGAAAATCGAGGATCACCTCGCCGCCGGAACAACGCTCGTCTGGGACGTGGCTTTGACCGCGCTCGAGACGATCCGAGCCTACAGTTCAGACACGCCAACCCAACCTCGAGTCTTCACGCGCCGCGAGGTTGTAGATGCTGAACCCACGCTTCCGGGTTGGCGATTCGAGCTGGACAACTTGTTTCCGTACGCGATCAACGTCAAACCTGACTGACGTGCTTCCCGGTTTCCTCGAGCGTGGGCGGTTGCACGCCGTCCCGCGCCAGCTTAAACGTCAGCCCGTCGCAGAGCGCGATGAACGACGCCTTGATGCTGTTGACGCCCGCACCGACCGTCGTCCACTGCTGGCGTCCATCGCCGAAGGTAATCAGCACGCGCACCCTGGCGGCCGTGCCCATAGAACCTTCGATGACGCGCATCTTGTAATCCAAGAGTTCAACTTCGCGCAAGCTTGGGTAATGCCGCTCCAGGGCAATTCGTAGGGCTTTATCCAGCGCGTTGACCGGACCATCACCGAGCGCCGCCGCGTGTTCCCGCGTTTCCCCGACCCAGACTTGGACGCTGGCTTCGGCTTCGGTGTCGAAGTCCGCGAAGCTGTCAATTTGGGCGCGAAACACGCTGACGCGAAAAAACTCCGGTTCGCCCCTGGCCTGACGCAGCAGCGTCATGACGCTGGCGTCTGCCCCTTCAAAGGTGAAACCCTCGTCCTCGAGTTCCTTGAGTTTCACCACGGCCGCCGCGACCGCCGGGTCTTTCCCAGAAAGTTGAATCCCGTACTGAGCGGCGGCCGCCACGAGGTTGCTGCGCCCGGACAGGTCCGACATCAGCACGCGGCGTTGATTGCCGACGGTTTCCGGCGGCATGTGCTCGTACAGGCTGGGGTCTTTACCGACGGCGCTGGCATGCATCCCGCCCTTGTGCGCGAAGGCGGACGCACCGACGAACGGCTGCTCGTTGCGGGGCGTGCGGTTGGCTCTGGCATCCACGAAGCGGCTCAGTTCCGTGAGCTTGGACACGTCCGGTACAAGCTGATACCCTAGCTTGGTCTGCGCTAAGCCAACGAACGAGATCAGGTTCATGTTCCCGGTGCGCTCACCGACGCCATTGATCGTGCCCTGAACCTGAGTCGCGCCGGATCGGACCGCCGCGAGCGCATTAGAGACGGCCATCTCGAGGTCGTTGTGGGTGTGAATCCCGACCGGGACGCCTAGGGTCAGGCTCTCCTCGGTCCAGCGCATCACCTCTTCGGGCAGGACATCACCCAGGGTGTCGCACAGCACCAACCAATCCGCGCCCTCTCCGGCGGCCGTCTCGAGGACTTGGCGGGCGTAGGCGGGATTGTGGCGGAAACCCAGGAAGGCGAGTTCCGCGTCGAACACGACCTCGCGCCCCATATCTTTGTAGTAGCGCACGGTATCGCGGATCATCGCTAGATTTTCCGCCAAGGTCACACCCAGGGCGTCCGTGGCGTGCTTGTCCCAGGTTTTGGCGACCAGCGTGATCACCGGGGTTTCCGCCGCCGTGAGTTGGCGCAGGTTGGCGTCGTCCTCGCAACGTTTGACGTTCGACTGGCGCGTGAACGAGAAGGCGGCCAGCCGCGCCCGCTGCAAGTTCACGCCCTTCATCGCCTCGAAGAACCGGGCATCCTTCGGGTTGCTGCCCGGCCAGCCGCCCTCAATGTACGGAACGCCGAAGCGGTCGAGCGCCCGCGCAATCTCCAGCTTGTCCTCGAGGGAGAGGTTGAAGCCCTCGCCCTGCGTGCCATCGCGCAGCGTGGCGTCGTAAAGAATCAGCTTGCCACCTTCGTTCTGAACTCGAGTCGTCATTGTCTCTCCCTCCTTTTCTTTCGCAGTCGGTTCCGAATTTGAATTCTACGCCGTCACGACGGGCTCAAAAAAGTGTTCCACGAACGGCGGCTCCGCGAAGAATTCACCGATATGACCGCGCCACCCGGTGAAGCGATCCGATCGGCGGAAATCTATCGTATGCGCCTCCAAGGTTTCCCAGCGGATCAGCAATTTGAAGACGTTCGTCCGTTCGATGCCCCGCCGCAACTCGAGGCTGACAAATCCTGGTGTACCGGTAACGAGGCTCCGTCCGCGTTTTACGGCTTCGACAAAGGCATCTTCACTGCCAGGCTTCACGGTCACGGTCGCGTCTTCCAGAATCATTGGGTCTCCTCTGTCAGTGAAAAAACATAACCCAACTCCGGCAGCGTGATACCGCCGATCTCGAGCGGCTGTTCCAAGGTTTTCACACCGCCTAGGTGACTGTAAAAGCCGCAGGTCGGATTTGCCGCCAGCACCCAGACAAGAATATGGCGCACTCCCCTGGAACGCTGCGCCTCGAGCGAGGTCTGAAACAGTCGCCGCCCAAGCCCGGTTCCTTGATGGCGTTTCAGCAGGTAGAGCGTGTAGATCTCGCCGTCGTAAGCGGGATCTCTGGAGGGTCCGCTCGAGCTGAAACCGACAGTTTCGCCGTGCTGCTCTGCGACGAAGACCGCATTCCCAGACGCCAGGCTGCGGCTCCACTGCACTTCCCTCGAGGCGACGCTGAGACTGTCCAGGAAGGCTTGCGGCAGGATGCTGGTGTACGTTTCGCGCCACGAGTCCACGTGAACCTGAGCGATGCCGGGCACATCGGCCGGACTTGCGGCGCGAATCATCAGATCGTTTCCGGGTTCGCCACGGTGCGCTCGTTGACGACGTTGCCGGTGTTCAGCGTCGTGGCGGGTTCGATCAGCATGATGCTGACCTCATACTCCGCCACAGGCTTGTGTTCCACGCCGTGCGGTACGACTAGAAATTCACCCGCCTCGAGGTGAACGATTTTGTCACGGAAGTGCATCTCGAACGAACCGCCTAGCACCAGAAACAACTCGTCCTCTGTGTCGTGATGGTGCCAGACGAACTCGCCCTGAAATTTGACGAGCTTCACAGCCGTGTCGTTGACCTGGCCGACCAATTTGGGGCTGAAGTGCTCCGTGAATAGCGTTAACTTATCGCGCAGGTTAACCTTCTCCAAAACTTCAGGCATTTTGGCTCCTTTCCGAGAATGAGAACGCATCACGTAACCAGCGCATCAGGGGCTGCATCTCCTGGAACCGCTCGAGCAGCAGCGCTTTCAACGCTTCGCTCTCCAAGCTGTACGCGTCGAAATCCTGCCCGAGGATAAAGCTCTTGTGCTTCAACAATTCCGGGTGTGGCGCGGACGCGTCGTAGCCTTTTGGCAGGCGCTTCAAGGTCTCGCCGCCCAGCCCGCCGAAGGTCTCGAGCATCGGTTTTTCCTTCAGTAATGCGGCGGCTTTCTTGGGGTGCTGGACGATGTGTTGGCGAATCTGTTGCAGCTCGGCTGGCTGCGGCATGTAGATGCCGCCCGCCACGGTGGAGCTTTCAGTGCCGGAGATCTGAAAGTAGTAGAGCGGCATCGCGCTCGGCCGCCCAGCCGGGTTGATCGCAGCGCTGAACTGCGTCTTGTACGGGTTCTTATCGTTGGAAAAGCGCGTGTCGCGGTTGATGCGAAACAGGCAGTCCTTGGCGTTGACATCTTTCACGCTCGAGTCGAATTTGGAAATGCCCGCGACTGTCTCCGCTACGAAACTCACGAACTCGGCTTTGACCGCCTGGTATTCGCCCCGGTGCGCGTCGAACCACGGCTTATTGTTGCTGTAGGAAAGTTCCACCAGAAATTTCAGCAGTCTCGAGAGGTTCACGATGCACCGTCCAGCGCAAAATCCACGGCTTTCAGCGCGTGCAGTGTGGTCGTGTCGAAGGTTGGCACACTCGAGTCCGCCTGACCGACCAGCAGCATGATCTCGGTGCAACCCAGAATGATGCCCTCCACGCCGTCAGAGACAAGCTGATCCATGATGCGAACATACTCAGTTTTCGAGGCGGGGTTGATCACGCCCAGGCAGAGTTCGTCGTAAATCACGCGATGGACGATTCCACGGTCCGCCGCTGATGGCACGACGACCTCGAGACCGAATTTCTCAATCAGTCGCCCCTTATAAAAATCCTGCTCCATCGTGAACGCCGTGCCCAACAGTCCAACCCGTTTCAACCTTTGAGCCTGAATCCGTTCGGCAGTGGCGTCCGCGATGTGCAGCAGCGGAATTTTCACGGCCGCTCCGATTTGTGGCGCGAGCTTGTGCATCGTGTTCGTGCAGATCACGATGCAATCCGCGCCGCCCCGCTCGAGGGCTTGCGCCGCACTCACCAGGATTTTTCCGGCGCTGTCCCAATCACCTGTGTGCTGGAAGCGCTCGATTTCCGCAAAGTCCACGGTCAGCATCAGGCTGCGAGCGTTGTGCAACCCACCCAGTCGCGCTTTGATGCCCTCGTTAATGGCGCGGTAGTACTCCAAACTGGATTCCCAGCTCATGCCGCCGATCAGCCCAATCGTTTTTAGGTCCGTCATGGTGTCCCAATCTGTGCAGTCGCGGCGAGGGGTGAGGCTCGAGAGTTGCTGACTCAAGGGTTGAAGATTTGAGCGTGAAAGAAAAGTCAGGTCACGTAAAATCCGTTGCAAGTACGGCAGAATCCGGCGAACTGCTCGAGCCATTCCCGAGTGGCGCTGTAATTCTTAGTCAGGTCATCACGATAGAACGTGCCGTCATCGGGTTCGTCCGTGACGGATAAATCCAGCCTGACCCGTTCATCTTTTCGCAACCCCTCGAGCAGTTCCTCGAGTTTCCCGGCAATGACTCTGGCTTGATCCACCGTCGCCTCACCACCGCCCCCGTTGAACCCCATGCGCTCGAGTTCATCCTCGGGCAGCACCGCGAATCGCTCGAGCAATGCCAGCGTTGGTCGCCAATTCCAGGCATTCACGTCTAAACTGTTGGCCTCATCCAACTTGTCGGTCACCGAGAACCCCATGCCTAGACCGCTTCCATCAATTCTTTCTTGCTCCGGGCGTTCACCACGCTCTGATTAATCACCTCGAGCCAGGCGCGCACGCTGGCCTCCACGATGTCGGTCGCTACGCCGTTGCCGCTGTACGCGACCTCGCCGACTCGAGCGCGAATGCTGACCTCGCCCACGGCGTCGTTGCCCTTGGTGACGGCTTCGATGCGGTAACTCTCCAAAGTCGGGTAGATCTCGGTGATTGCGTTGACAGCCTTGTACGCGGCGTCCACTGGACCATCACCGTTGAACGCGGCTTGCTTCGTCCCGTCCGGGGTGACCAGGGTGATCGTCGCGGTCGGGATGACGTGCGTGCCCGATAGTACCTGAATCGCCTCGAGCTTGTAGGTTTCATAGATGCTGTCCCGCGTTTCCACGAGCGCACGCAACTCTTCGGAGCCAATCGCGCCCTTGCGGTCCGCCAACTCCTTGAAGCGCGTGAACAACGCGGCCACCGCGTCTTCGGTCAGCCCGTGATCCGGGATTGGGCTGGCCAGGTCGTAGCCCAGGTCCTCCAAGGCTTTCTTGAAGGCGGCCCGCCCGGAGTGCTTCCCCAGCACGAGCACACCCGCCTCGCGCCCGACGGTTTCGGCGTTCATGATCTCATAGGTTTGCTTGTTCTTCAGTACGCCGTCCTGGTGAATTCCCGCCTCGTGCGCGAAGGCGTTGTCCCCGACGACGGCTTTATTGGCTTGCACGACCATACCGGAATGCCTCGAGACGAGCCGCGACAGGCGGTACAGTTCCCGCGTGTTGATCTGGGTCTTCGCCTGGTAGTAATCGCCGCGCGTATAGAGCGCCATGACGACTTCCTCCAAACTGGTGTTGCCCGCCCGCTCACCGATGCCGTTGATCGTGCATTCGATCTGCGAGACGCCCGCTTCGACGGCCGCCAAGGATTCCGCGACCGCCAAGCCCAAGTCGTCGTGACAGTGCGCCGAGATCGTCACATTGGCAGCTTCAGGCACGTGAATGAACACGTTTCGCATCAGATTTCCATACTCGAGCGGCGTGCCGTACCCGGTCGTGTCCGGGATGTTGATCGTGGTCGCACCCGCCGCGATGGCAGCGCGCACGAGCTGGTAGACGAACTCGGGATCGGCACGCATACAGTCCTGCATACTGAACTCCACGTCGTCCACGAAGGTTTTCGCGTAGCGCACCATCTCGTCGGACATCTCCAAGACTTGGGCTTCGGTCTTTTTCAGCATGAATTCTAAATGAACCTTGGAGGCGCTGGTAAAGGTGTGAATCCGCGATCTACCGGCGGGTTCCAAGGCTTTGGCGGCAGTTTCGATATCCTTCTTGTGGGTGCGGGCCAGCGCCGCGATCACGGGTCCGCGCACGTCTCGAGCGATTCGGTTGACGCAATCGAAATCCCCATCCGAGGTGATCGGAAAGCCCGCCTCGATGATGTCCACGTTGAGTCGCGCCAAGCCGTGCGCGATCTCCAACTTCTGGGCGGTGTTGAGGGCCACGCCGGGGGATTGCTCACCGTCGCGCAGGGTCGTGTCGAAAATTTTAATGTGTCGCATGTTGTAGCTCCTGGCTTCTGATTTGTTGGCTCAAAGGGAAAGTCGGAGGGAACCAAGATAGTCGTTCGGAGTGTACTTGACGGCGGTGCGTCACGGTTCGTCCTTTCAGAAGCAAAAAAAACCCTCGAGGGTTGGCTCGAGGGTCGGGTCAGCGGCGCGAATGCGACTAGGACTCAGCCCTCGAAGAAATTAGGGCTAGACCTAGCAAGTTGGAGGCGGACTTCATCCTGGTCACGCTAGCAGAGGGTTTGCGAGCGTGTCAAGTTGGGTGCGGTCGGTTCACGGCAGTCGCACCGTTGGGCGGTGCGCTACGGGCATCTCGAGACTTGGCCGGGCGAGGCACGCCTCGCCCCTACGAAAAACTGTGCTCTGCGGGCGCATTTCCAAATGAATTGCCCCGGTTTTCATACCCTCGAGACCTCGTAGGAGTTGGTCCCGTGGATCAATACCAATTAGCGCGACTTTATCATCCAGTACAGTGAATCAGTGTCACTCCTGCGGAGTAAGGGCCGCCGCCAAAGCGGTGGGGGGTCGTGCGACGCGTATCCGAAACCTAACGTCGCACGACCCCACCGTCAGCTTCGCTGCCACCTCTCCTACTTCACAGGGGAGGACAAGTACCCAAGTCTCGAGATTGACAAGGTGCTGTGCTGTAACGAGAACAAATTCAGTGGAACACAAAGTCCCGTGCGGACCCGGCCACTCGAGCTAACCGGAATGACCAACTCGAAACCGCTCTCGTCACGACTGCCGGAACTGATTGGCGCGAATGTTCTCTGCCGCTAGCCTCACGGTTTCCGCGATACGATTGGCGCGGGTCTCATTTCGCTTCGCGCTGCCGATCCATTGCAGGATGTTCTTGCGAACGCCGGGCGGGAAACCCGTCCAGAACTCGAGCGCCGTCTGATGGTCCTCGAGCGCCAGTTGTAAATCGTCCGGGACGATCATCGCCTCAGACGCATCAATTGCCGTCCAAGAGCCGTTGGCCTTCGCCACTCGGATCGCCTCGAGACCGGCGGGCATGACCTGATCGGCTGTCAGCAATCGCTCGAGGCGAAGTTTGTTGGGCTTTGACCAGACGCTTTTCGGTTTCCTGGGGCAGAAGTACAGCAGGTGCCGCTCGTCGTCCAGCTTGGCGGGGCGGCTGTCAATCCAGCCGAAGCAGAGCGCTTCCTCGACCGCTTCCTCGTAGGTCACGGTCGGTTTTTGGGTTGCCTTCTTGTAAAAGATCAGCCAGATGCCACGCTGACTGGTGTGATGCGCCTCGAGCCAACCGCGCCAAGCTTGGCGGTTCGGCGGGTAAAAGCTGGGTTTATCGTCCACGCGTCACCTCTGAGGTGGACCAAGCGTATCACTGTTCTCGCGTCCCTGTCAGCCTGAAAGGGAGGTTTTGGCAGGTTGTTTTGCAGGCTTGTTAGTCTAACTGAAATGAAACGACGCCCCCTTGTTTTCCTGACACTGTTCGCCATCGGCTCGAGCCTAGCGGTGCTGGCGGCGACCGGCACGCTGCGCCTCAGCATCAACGGCAAGCCGTCGGCGGCGGGCGCGATAGTCCAGAACGGCAAGACCTACATTCCGCTCGAGGCACTTCAGGGGGCGGGCATCAAAGCGACGGTCACGAAAACCGAGGTCAAGCTCGAGCTGCCCGGTGTTGGAGCGGCGGGCGCTCAGGGCGGTGCGAATCAGCGGGCGTCCCTGGAGGGTTGCCTCGGGGAGACGCTGTTCAACGGGATCTGGCGGGTCAAAGCCGTGAAGCTCGAGGCGATCAAGAAGGATGCCGACACGCCCGGCTGGGGTTTGACCGTGGAGGTTCGGAACGGCTCGCCCGCCACGATCAAACCGACCGACGCGGGCGTGGATGGAACCGGGCAGGGAATTCAACTCGCCTTTGCTGACGCCAGCACCCTGAACGTAGACCCCTACGATGTCCAGAAACTGACCTTCAACACGATGCCGACGGGCGGCGCAGTGACGCAACAATTAAAATTCTACTACCCGCTCGGCACACCAGATTCGGCCGTGAAATCCCCGACGAAATTCCTCTTCGAGATTGACCCGAAAGGCATTGGTGACAGCACACGCGCCAAGGGCGTGGCGTTCACCGTCCCGAACCCCAGCCTGCGGGTGCGGTTGGACTGCCAGAAATAAGCCCTCCCGTAGGGGTTTGGCAAGCTAAACCCGGCCACACCAGGGAACGCCCCTCACATCCCGAGCAAACGACCCTCGAGTCTGTCATGCGCGGGTCAAGCCCTGTATACTCAAACATGTTCGATGCGTACAACGAGGCCGGGTTCTTCGATGAGCTATTCGCCTCGAGCGGCACGCCCAGGGCACATTACCGGGCGGTGCTGGAACGGTTGAGCGCGTTTTCAAAATCGGAGTTCGAGCGGCGACGCTCCCTGTCCGACCTGGCGTTCCGCAATCAGGGCATCACCTTCACCGTGTACGGCGACGCGGCCGGAACCGAACGGACCTTTCCGTTCGATCCGGTACCGCGCATCATCCCATCGCAGGAGTGGGCGCACTTGGAGCGCGGGCTGACGCAGCGCGTGTTGGCGCTGAACGCCTTTCTGCGCGATGTCTACTCCCAGCAGGCGATCCTGAACGATGGCGTCGTCCCAAGGGAATTGGTGCTGAGCTGCCCGCAGTTTCGGCGCGAGGTCTTCGATCTGAAACTGCCACTCGGGGTCTACACACACATTGTGGGTTCCGATCTGATCCGCGACGAACACGGGCAGTATCTGGTCTTGGAGGACAACCTGCGCACCCCGAGCGGCGTCAGTTACGTGCTCGGGAATCGCACCGCGATGACCCGCATCCTGCCGGGCTTGTTTGAGAACATGGGTGTGCGCCCGGTCCAGCACTACACGACAGCCCTGTCCGAACTCTTGCGCTCGCTCAGCTCGAGGGATAATCCGACGATTGTCGTCTTGACGCCCGGCATGTACAACAGCGCCTACTTCGAGCACGCTTTTTTAGCGCAGCAGATGGGCGTGGAACTGGTCGAGGGACGCGATCTGTTCGTGTCCGAGGGGCGCGTCTGGATGCGCACGACTGAGGGGCGGCAGCAGGTGGACGTGATCTATCGCCGCGTTGACGACGACTTTCTAGACCCAGTCGTCTTCCGCCCCGACTCGAGCCTCGGTGTGCCAGGACTGATCGAGGTCTACCGTCAGGGTCGCGTGGCGTTGGCGAACGCGGTTGGGGCGGGCGTGGCGGACGACAAGGCGATTTACGCCTACGTCCCGAAGATGATTGAGTATTACTTGGGCGAAAAACCGATCCTGCCGAACGTGCCGACGCTTCTGGGCTGGGACAAGGATCACCTTCAGGAGATGCTTTCCAAACCGGCCGAACTGGTCTTCAAGGCGGTCGGTGAGGCGGGCGGTTACGGGATGCTGGTCGGGCCTGCCGCGACGCAAGCTGAGATTGACGAGTACCTGGAAAAGGTTCGCGCCAACCCGCGCAATTACATCGCGCAGCCGGTGATTCCATTGTCGCGGCACCCGACCTACTACCCAGATTCCGGCAAGATGGAACCGTGCCACATTGACCTGCGACCGTACATCCTAGTCGGGCGCGACGTGACAATCATTCCCGGCGGGCTGACTCGAGTCGCCCTACGGCGCGGGTCACTGGTGGTCAACTCATCGCAGGGCGGCGGCAGCAAGGACACCTGGGTCTTGGAGGACGACCGCAGTTTGCTGGACGAGACGCCCGCCGCGTCTCTCCAAACACAGTCCCAATCGCAATCTCAGAGCCAGTCCCAGAGTCAATCCTAAACCGACATATTGGAGGAACGCGTGCTGTCTCGAGTCGCTGAAAGCCTGTACTGGATCGGTCGTTACCTGGAACGCGCCGAGAGCACCGCACGGCTCTTGGACGTGAACTACTACGCGATTCTCGAGGGGGCGGGGTTGGTCACCGAGCAGTGGCCGCCACTGCTCGCGATTACTGGGAGCGACAATAACTTCCGTGGGCATCACAGTCGCGCCGACGCCAAAAGCGTCCCGTTCTGGCTGGCCTTCGACTTGTACAACCCCTCGAGCATCCGAAGCTGCATCACCCAAGCCCGGGAAAATGCGCGCAGCTTGCGGGAACGCATCTCATCGGAGATGTGGGAGTGCCTCAACCGGGCGTACTTGGAACTCTGTTTCAACACCGACACGGTGATGGAGAACGACGCGCTGCACGAGTACTGCCAGAAGGTGCGCGAGGCCAGCCACCTGTTCCACGGGATTGCGCTCAGCACCCTGCAACGCGATCAGGGCTGGCAGTTTTTACGCATTGGGCAGATGATCGAACGCGCCGATAACCTATTGCGTCTGCTGCAAGTGCGGTACCGCAAATCCAAAGCCGAGAGTCCGGTCTTCGCCGAAGCCCTGGAAAACCATCGCTGGATGGCGGTGCTGAAAAGCGCCAGCGCCTACGAGGCGTACCGCAAGCAGCACCACACCCGTCTAGAACCCCGCACGATCGCCGAATTCCTGCTCCTGGAGAACAGCTTTCCGCGCAGCGTGCGTTACAGCCTGGAGGGGATGCGGGACGCACTGAAAAAACTGCCCGGCTCAGGCGCAGCCCTGCGCGAGGCGAACTGGCTCGTGGCGCGATTGGAATACGTGCGAATTGAAGACATTCTGGACGAGGAAAAACCCAGCCTGGAACGGCTCATGGCGAGCGTCAACTTGGCGGGGCGCGTGGTGTTCGAGACGTATTTCAGTGTGCGCTGAGCGCATACCAGTTCAAACCCGATCACCCCACTCGAGGTCAGGCGGTCCATTTTTCAGATTTTCTCGAGGGTAGTCCGATGAACTACCCTCGAGAATCGAATGAGCCTTCAACTCCGAGTTGGGGCGCAGTAAACCCGTGGCTCTGTCAGCCACCACCCCCCGCGAAACGCGAGTTCACCTCGATTCCACCTCACATCCCTAGCTTCAGGACACCTCGAGCGGCCGTCACTCCGGGAGTCAGCTCGAGCCAAGGAGAACCAGATGAACCATGTTCAATTTTTGAGAAGGGGACTCGCGGTAGTCGGACTGCTCTTCGGGGCGCTGGCACTGGCGCAGACCACGCCGCCCACGGCTCCGCCAGTTGCTCCCGCCCCAAGTGCACCCGTGACCCCGCCCGCTCCAGCCGTCCAAGTTCAACCCGTCAACGTCAACACCGCTTCCAAAATAGAGCTGATGAAAGTTCCCGGCTTGGGGGCAACGCTGGCGGACGCGATCATCAAAAGCCGCCCGTACAAGGACGAGGCGGACCTGGTAAAACGCGTCAAAGGAATTGGCAAGAAGAATATCGTCAAGTTCCGGCCATATTTCTTGTACAAGTGAATTCCTGACTTCGTTTGGAACCTCGAGCGTTCCAGCTCGAGGTTTTCGCCGTTCCCCTAAACCTCAAGGCAGAATTTTGAATCCGTGACTGAATCTTTACCAATCCGTAACCTTCGCCCCGTACCGTCCCCGATGTGAACCCGAGCACGCCAAGGAGCCTCAGATGAACAAGATCAACCGCACTTCGCATCGCCCAGTCTCGAGTTTCGCCCGCTTGGGAGGCGCGTGAACGCCAACGCGGCGGGCCAGGCGATGTCCGCCCGGACAATGCTCTCCAAAGTTCCAGAGGTCACGGTCTTCTTCTGGATCATCAAAGTTCTGGCCACCACGGTCGGCGAGACGGCGGCTGATTTTCTCAACACCAACCTCAACCTCGGCTTGACGGGCACGACCTTGGTCATGGGCAGTTTACTCGTCGTGGCGCTGGTCGTTCAGTTTCGTTTGCGCCGGTACATCCCCGTCGCCTACTGGGTCGCCATTGTCCTAGTCAGTGTCGTGGGCACGCTCATCACCGACAACTTGGTAGACAACCTCGGCGCGAGTCTCGTGACCTGTACGGTCGCCTTTGCGATGGCGCTCGCGGCGACGTTTATCGGCTGGTACGTCAGTGAGAAGACGCTCTCTATCCACAGCATTTACACCACCAAACGCGAGGCCTGGTACTGGCTGACGGTGCTGTTCACCTTCGCCCTCGGCACGGCCGCCGGTGATCTGGCGGCCGAAGGTCTGGCGCTCGGGTATTGGGTCTCGGCGTTGATCTTCGCTGCGATCATTCTGGTGATCGCCTTGGCGCAACGCTTCGCCGGTCTGAACGCCATCCTTGCTTTCTGGGCGATTTACATTCTGACCCGCCCGCTCGGGGCGAGCATCGGTGATTTTTTATCGCAGGACAGGGACGCGGGTGGCTTGGCGCTCGGGACGACCGTGACGAGTGCGATCTTCCTGGTGGCGATCACGTCGGTGATCGTGTACCTGACGGTCACCAAGCGCGATCAGATCGTGCTCCCTCGAGACGTGCTCCGTAAAGACGCCAACGCCTGAAACGCTCCCATCTTCACGAGAAAACCACCTTGGCGTTTTAGATTGCCGTTCGGAGACCCGCCGTTGACCCTTACGACCATCAAAAAATTGCCTCGCCCGACCAAACCTCAGATCAACCCGTTCCTGGCGACCGTAGTAGGCTCAATCGTCGTCTCGAGTCTCGTGTTTCTAGCTTTGGGCGAGGATGTCTGGACCCACGAGGGCTTCGCCTGGGACGGGCCCGTGACACGGCAACTGCACACGCTGGCGTCCCCAGCCCTCAGCAGCTTCCTCGAGTTCATGACCAATCTGGGCGGCGCACCTATTATGGCAGCGATCACGGCGCTGCTGATCGGCGTCCTGGCGCTGCGCCGACAACCCTGGCAGGCGTGGTTCGTGACGCTGGCGATTGGTGGGGCGTCAGCGCTGAACGTCCTGTTGAAACTCGAGTTCCACCGAAGCCGTCCGCAGATAGTACCGCATCTCGTGCCAGAGTCGGATTTTAGCTTCCCGAGCGGTCACGCCAGCGTCAGCACGGCGGTCGTACTGACGCTGATTGCCTTGTTGTGGCCGACCCGCTGGCGCTGGATCGCCGTTACCCTCGGCTTGGGTTTTGTGGCTCTGGTCGGCGTGTCGCGGGTCTACCTGGGCGTGCATTACCCGTCGGACGTGCTGGCGGGCTGGGCGGTCACAAGTGCCTGGGTCGGCGCGACCACACTGCTGTACGTGTTGAAGCGACCTCGAGCCTGAAAGAAGTTTCGCCTCTTACTGATTTCGGCATGGTCAGCTTAACGTTTTGAGGCAATAGGATGCGTCTGTGACGCACGCGTCTAGTAGCCGAATCGTGCCGTAATCAGTAGTGTGTTGATGGCGTTCATGGGTGCGACGTGACACGGAGAACCGCACCGACTTTGGTCGCACTTGACTGTGACTCCGCTCCGCATGAGACTCGAGGAGAATTGCCAAGGTCAGCTCCAGGCTAGCTCGAGCGCAACATCTCCGGGCGAGACCAGCTTTACCTACACTCCAGCGAGGCGTTACGAGCGCGGTCGGGTGGCTTTCCAGAGGCTGACGCCCAGGAATGCCAGCACCGCCAGCGGCAGCAGCACCCAAACGCCAGCGAGCTTTGCCAGCCCTGCGGTCAGGGCCAGCGCGGCGACCACGGCGGCGGCGGCCGTCCAGTCGTCTCCGACGATAAAGTCGTACCAGAAGCGGAAAAAAGCGGTGATCGCGCTCACGCCTTGGCTCCGCTTCCCACGACGCGGTGTTGTTTCTCGCGTTGCAGCACAGTCACGTAGACCCACGAGGCGGCCGCGTAGACCGCCAGAATCCCGATGATCGCGGCGTCCCCACCCGGCCAGACGGCTCCGGCTCCCTCGGCGGCCCAGAAGGTCCCGAAGCTCGAGAGCAGCAGGCCCACGGTGAATTTCAGGGTGTTCTCGGGGACGCGGCTGAGCGGGCGGTGCAGGATCGCCCCGGCCAGCAGCACCACGACCGCCGCTGCCGCCGCGCCGATTGCCGCTAGGTCAACTCGCCGGGCGCTCGCGCCGAAAGTCACGACGATGAACGCGACCTCCAAGCCTTCCAGCAAGACGCTCTTGAAGGTCAGCGTGAAGCTGTACCAGTCCAGCCCGGCGCGGGTGCTGGCGGCCCCGCTCGAGGCGGCTTTGGTTTCCTCGGCGAAGGTTGCGTCCTCGTCGTGGAGCGCTTTGAAGCCGCTGGCGCGCAGGATCGCCTTGCGCCACCATTGAATCCCGAAGATCAAAAGCAGACCGCCGACGATCAACCGCAGCGTCTCCAATGGAATCAAACCCAATACTGGCCCGAAAACCGCTACGATCACGGCGAGCACCAGCAGCGCCACGCCCGTGCCGACGAGCGCCGAGCGCCAGCCTCGAGTCAACCCGACGGCCAGCACGATGGTGAGCGCCTCGACCATCTCTACAGCCGAGGCGAGAAATGCGGCGAGGACCAGGAACAGTTCATGCATGGGATTCACCTTCTACTTTGGCTGGATTTACGTTGCAACAGTGTGGGTAATGAACGCGCTCCCTCGAGTTTAACGCTTCGGCGCTTCAACTCACCGCGCCGACATCCCAATTGAACACCAGAACCCGAGCCGGATCGAGCGTCACCCAGACTCGCTCCAGATTCACGAGGCGTTCTTCGGTGTGGGCCAGCAGGCGCTGGCCGTCCGGCAGACCCAGCCAGACCTGGTAGTGGCTGCCGCTGTAGGCGCAGTGCAACAGCGCGACCTCGAGCGAATTGGGCTGCGGTTCGCGGTAGACCGTCAGACCCTCTGGGCGGAGCGCCACCCGCACCCGTCCCTGCGGCCGCGTCGGATCGGCGGAAAGCGGCAGGTGCAGGTTGCCGAAGCGCAGTTCGGAGCCGGAGACCTCTGCCTTCAAACCTCCCAGGGCCCCGGTGAACTGGGCCACGAAATAGGTCGCGGGCGTTTCATAAACGCGTTCGGGGCGATCAAATTGGACCAGCTTTCCCTGGCTCATGACGCCCAAGCGATCCGCCAGAAAGAACGCCTCCGACTGATCGTGGGTGATGTACACGCCGGTGATTCCGTGGGCGCGGGTCAAGCGGGCGATCTCGAGGCGCAGTTCGTCGCGCAGTTGCGCGTCCAAGTTGCTGAGCGGCTCGTCGAACAGCAGCACCGCCGGGCGTCCTGCTAGGGCCCGCGCCAGCGCCACACGCTGCTGCTGCCCGCCACTCAGTTCAAACGCGAAACGGGTCGTGTGCCCGCCCAGCCCGACCCCCTCGAGCGCCTCCAACGCCCGAGCGCGCCAGTCCGCGACCCGCCGCTCGCGGAGCGGCAGCGCGACGTTCTCCAGGGCTGACAGATGCGGCCACAGCGCGTACTCCTGAAAAACCATGCCTAGCCCTCGAGCCTCCGGCGGCAGGCGCAACCCTGCGCTTGCGTCCTCCACGAGCCGCTCCCCGAGCCAGATGCGCCCCTCGTCCAGCCCCTCGAGTCCGGCCAGGGCCCGCAGCAGGGTGGTTTTGCCAGAACCGCTCGGACCCAGCAGCACCACGAACTCGCCCGCTTCCGCACTGAGGCTCACACCGTCCAGCGCCCGAACCGACCCGAAGGATTTGCGGGCCGCCTCGAGTCGCAAGCCGCTCACGAGACGCTCCCAGACGAGGCACCGCGCCGCCAACCCGGTGGGATCAACCGGGCGAACACCAGGTGCGCCAAGCCAACTCCGACCAGCACGAGCGCCACCGCCTCGAGTTCCAGGGCCGCCCCGAGGCTGAACTCGAAGTTGTTGGTGTACGAGACCAGCGCCACCGGCAGCGGTGGCGAGCCGGGCGGGTAGAGCAGCTCCGACATCGGCAGTTCAAACATGACATGGGTCGCCGCCAACAGCCACGCCGAAAACAGCGGCACGGCTAAGAGCGGCATCGTGATTCGGCGCGTGACCGATCCCGGACGCAGGCCGTGAACTCGAGCCGCCTCCGAGAGGCTGCGATGCAACTGCGTGACCGGTCCCAGCAGCAGGCGACTGGCGGCGGGCATCCCCCCGGCGGCGTAGGCGGCACAGAGCAGCAGCGGCGTTCCGTAGAGCGGTGCGAACGGTTGGTTGAAGGCGAAGATGTACCCAGCCGCCAACACCAAGCCCGGCAGCGCCATCGCGCCGAGCAGCGCCAAGTCCAAACCTCGAGCCAGCGGCGTCGGGCGCGACAGCATCCCCGCTAAGCCCAGGCCCAGCAGCACCGCCAGCGTGGCCGCGACGACCGCCATCAGCAAGGAAAAACTGAACGGCCCGACCAGCCCAACCGCCGCCGCCTCCGCGAAATGCACCAAGCTCAGGTTGGAGAGCGCCAGCCCGTCGGAGAGCTTCAGCGTGAAGGCGCTCACCAGCGTGCCGAGGGCCGGAACCCCAAGGGCCAGCAGCGCGACCACCACCAGCCCGCCTCGAGCCAGCAGCCGACCTGAGACGGACAAATCCACGCGGTGCGCCAGTCTCGAGCGGCCGGTCAGGGCGGCGTAGGCTCGCGCCCGACGCGCCACCCGTGCTTGAAACCAGAGCGCCACGCCCGAGGCCAGCAGCAGCAACCAACTCGTGGACGAGGCCAGCGGGAAATCCAGCGGGTTGGCGTAGAGCGCCCGGTAAATCGCAAACGTGGCGACCGGGAAGTGCGCGTTCGCGGCCAGTGTGCTGGCCACGCCGAAATCCCCGAGCGCCTCGGCGAAACAGACCGAGAACGCGGCCGCCACCGCCGGGGTCAGCAGGCGAGCCGTCAGCAGCGCGCTTCGGGCGGCCGTGACGCCGTGAACCCTGGCCGATTCCTCGAGTTCGCCGCCGACCCCGTTCCAGGCCGGTGAGATTGCTAAATACGCGAACGGTACGTGCTTTAGGGTCAGCACCAGCGTCACCCCGAACGGCCCGAGGATCAGGTCACGCAGCCACGGCAGATCAAGTCCCAAGCCCGATAGCACACCGCCGCGTTGCACCAGCGTCAACCAACCGACCGAGATCAAGTACGACGGCGCGAGCAGCAGCACCCAGACCAACCCATCCACCCTCTGAGCCTCGCGCAGGGTCGTGCGCTGGGTCAGAAAGGAGAGCCATAACCCCAGTCCGGCCGCCGCACCCGCCGAGAGCAACCCGACCAGCACTGAGTTCCGCAGCGCTTCCAAGGCGTACCCGCCCAGCGCCCTCGAGAACGAGCCGACCCCGCCGCCCGCCTGACCGAACAGTCCCGGCACGAACGACAACAGCAGGAAACTGACGAGTGGGTAAATCAATAGCACGCCAACAGCGAGCGCCAGCAGCAACGTGCCGAGCCATGGCGCGAGCGCCCAGCCACGAACTGGCCGGGCGCTCAGCGAACTTGCGGGAGAGATGGGTGCGGCCACGGTTGCCTGACTGATAACAGCACGATACGGCTAACTCAGGTTTGCGTCACAGACGCATTTTCTGCTCTAAAATAGCAACTTAACCAGGCCGAACTCGATGAGATGCGAACTGATGCTGGCTCGAGCGGGGCAGATAGCTTCAGAATGCTCAGCGAGCGATCGTGTTGGCGAACCAGGTGTTGATCTCCGCCTCGCGCGGCCCCCACAAGCGTGGGTCCACGCGCTGATAGGCGATTTTTTCAATCGGCGGGTTGAAAGCGTTGGCGGTCGCCCCCTCGATCAGCGGGTAGTAGTAGCCGTCGCTGTCGCCCGACTCGAGCGCCAGCTTTTGACCCTCGGGAGACAGGAAGAACTCGATCAGGCGCTTGCTGCTGGCCAGAGCTTCCGGGCTGGACTTGGCGCTCAGACCGAAATCCGACGGCAACAGAGCTACGCCCTTCGGGTAGACAACGCGCACGGCTTCCTTGTTGACCAGCCCGGCGATGCCTCGAGTGCTCTGGGTCGCGGCGACCGCGATCGCCCCGGCATAAAGTTGCTTGACGAGCGGGCCGCCGGTGTCGAAGACCTGGAGGCCGTTGGCCTTCAACGAGGTCAACAGCGCCTGACCGGCCTTGACGCCGCCCAAGGACTGCATCAGGCCCGCCACGAGCGGGTAGGTCGGCCCGGAAACGGCCGGGTTCGGCATCCCGACCAGACCCTTCCACTCGGGTTTGGTCAAGTCCTGCCAGCTCTGCGGCGTCTTGGCTTCCGGGACCAATTTGGTATTGACCAGGAACACTCCCGCCAGCGTCACGCCGCCGGGCACGTAGGCCTTGTCAGCCGGACGGACCTGCTTGGCGAGCGCGTTCCAGCGCACGTTCGGCTCCCAACCCTTGGAAAGCAAATCCTGATTGGCGAGGTCGCGCATGGCTTCCGCACCGTCGAACCACACCAAATTCCATTGCGGGTTCTGCTTTTCCGCCTGCACCTTGGCGACCAGCGGCCCGGTCGAAAGGTCCACGAGCTTCACCGGAATCCCGGTCTGCTTGGTGAAGGCATCCGTGACCTTCTGGGCGTACCCGATAGCGGAGTACAACACGACCGGCGCGGGCGCGGTCTGCGAGAACGCGACCGTGACGAGCGACACTCCACCGATCAATCCAACGATGGCTACTTTTTTCATGGGCCTCCAGGGTTCGGCTCGTTGCAAATGATTGAACGAGTCTCGAGGGTCACTTCAGCCCCAGCGAGTCAAGGACGTGTCAGCCGCATTGAATAGCACCTCTCTCGAGCCGATCTGACGTGCGGCTGACACTGGGGGCGTTCGCTCTTTCTGATCTTTCTAGACCCCCCAGTCCTACAAGGAGTTTCCATGACCCGTTCCGCACTGCTGTCCGCCGCCCTCCTGGCCGCAGGAGCCTTAATTCCCACAGTCTCGCAATCTCAAACGGCCAGCGGACCTTGGAAGCCGAACGGCGCACCGCAGGTCGCCTCGGTCACCAACGGCGTCTGGACCCTGGGACAGGGCCCGGCCACGCTCGGGCAACCGCTCAACGGGTACTGCGCCAACGGCGCGCTGCAAACCAACTCCGGCACGCACCTAATGCAGCCGTATTACTTTCCGTTTATCACCGGCTCCGGTAAAGCCTTGGATGGCTGGTTCGACTACCGCGTCAAAGATCAGGACGAGGCGATCACCCACGGCGTCTCGAGCGACGGCGGTCTGACCTGGACCCTGGATGCCACGAAGTTGCGCTTGAACGGCGCGACCTGCCCGAAGGACACCGCCACCCCTATCGGCAACGACAACGGTCAGGGTCACCCGGCGGTGTTGACGGTCGGGAAGAAGACCTTCCTGTACACGCTGGATCGGGCTGCGCCGGTCGTTGACAACGGCGGGCTGCTGATTCACGACGTTTCAACCGGGGCGGCCACGCTGGCGGCGGACGAACCCGTCAGCGGCGACAAACCCGTTCCCGCCGGAGTCGCGCAGACGAGCGGTTTGCAGAACCCGGACGGCATTCTCGGGGCGGTTCCGGGGTCCGGCACGGATGCCAATACCCCCGTAAAGGTCTTGTACTTAAAAAAGGTCAAAGGAACGGCCACCGCACCCGCGGCCGGTCTCGAGGCGACGAAGCTCTGCACCGACGCGCAATCCAAGCCGCTGACTGGCAAGACCGCCAATTACGACCGCGACGAGTTGCGTCTGGCCACGACCACCGACGGTCTGAGTTTCACCGACCTGGGCCCGGTGACGGGCTTGAACAACCCGAACGACAACGCCGACAAAAACGGCTTTCGTTATGTCGGGCCGCGCGGCACGGTGCTGCGCTACAGCGACGGAACCTACGGCCTGGTTTTCTCCGGCGGCGGTTGCGAGGATGGCGACGCCGACGCGTACCACTTCATCGGCTACGCCCACTCGAGCGACGCGATCAACTGGACGGTGGACAACGGGCCGGGAAATCCGCTGGCCCAAGTGGATTACAGCTACCCCTCGAGCTTGCCCGCCGCGTACTACTCCGGGCGGGTGTACTCGCCGAACGTGACGCTCAACCCGGACGGCAGCGCGACACTGATCTTCTCCGGCTATCGCACGGGCGCACCGCTGCCAAAGCAAGGCGTGGCCAGCGCGATTGGCGCTCCGGCTGTGACCTGGCAACCCGGCGATGCGGCGAATTACCGTTCGATCCTAGTGATGAACCTGAAGCGTTGAGCCAGACCTCGAGACAAGACGGGTAAAAAGTTTAGGTGACGGAGCCGTAGGTGGCGTCTCCGTCTTTCTCGAGCCAGCAGGTGACGGTTCAATCCAACCTCTTCATTGGTTGCGAACCTTCGGGGTGGGTCTCGAGTTCAAGCCGTGTCGTTTCACGGGTCTCGAGATAGCCTTGGCTGCGGGGGCGAAGCTTGCTACGACAACGGCGGAAGACGTTAGTAGGAGATCCAATTTAGAGCTGTCCGGCTTCCCTCGCGCCACTTCGCAGTGAACACCAGCCTTTGGGCGGTATCGTGCGAGGCGATGACAGCGAACCTCCTGACCGACACGCCTTCCCCATTTGAGCCGACCCGATGAATCTGCTCCCCGAACTCGAGGTGCTGCGAACCCTGAACCCGGATGCCCGGAGGCTGTTCGCCGCCCGGTCGGTGCGGCTGTTCGCGTACGGGGCGCTCAGCGTCGTGCTGGTCCTGTACCTGTCGGGATTGGGTTTGTCGGACGCGCAGCTCGGTTTGCTATTGACGCTGACGCTAGTCGGTGACGCGGTGATTTCCCTGTTGATCTCGAGCGTGGCGGATCGCCTGGGCCGCAGACGCATGTTGGTGCTGGGAGCCGGGTTGATGGTCTTAGCGGGCGTCGGCTTCGCGCTGACGAGCAACCCGCTGCTGCTGACCGTGGCGGCCATCATCGGCGTCATCAGTCCGAGCGGCAACGAGGTCGGACCGTTTCTGGCATTGGAGCAGGCCGCGCTGTCGCACCTGATTCCCGCCTCGAGTCGCACGGCGACGCTGGCCTGGTACAACTTGATCGCCTATGCCGCGACCGCCGTCGGAGCGCTCTTGGGTGGGTTGCTGGTGCAGTCCTTGACGCCTGAGCTGGGAGCGCTCGGCGCGTATCGGACGGTTATTCTTGGGTACGCGGGGCTGGGTCTGCTGCTGGCGCTCGTCTTTCGGGGCGTCTCGAGCGCCGTTGAAGTCAACCGGACGGAGACGACCAACCCGCTCTCTTTTGGGTTGAGCCGCTCTCGGAACACGGTCTTTCGCCTGTCGGCGCTGTTCGCGCTGGATGCCTTCGCCGGGGGACTGGTGGTGCAGAGCCTAGTCGTGTACTGGTTGACCGCCAAATTCGGCGCGAGTCTGGCGATCATCGGGGCGCTGTTCTTCGCCTCGAGTTTGCTGGCGGCCGCCTCGCAGATCGCAGCCGTGCGGGTCGCGGCCCGGTTCGGGCTGGTCAACACGATGGTCTTCACCCATATCCCCAGCAATCTGTTCCTGTGCGCCGTGCCGCTGATGCCGAACCTGCCACTGGCGGCGCTGATGATCCTGTGTCGGGCGGCACTGTCACAGATGGACGTGCCGACCCGCCAGAGTTACGTGATGGCGGTCGTGGACGAATCTGAACGCTCGAGCGCGGCCGGTTTCACCAATCTGGCGCGGACTTTCGGCACGATGCTCGCCCCAGTCGTGGCCACGCCGCTGATCGGGGCGGGGGCGCTGCTGCCGTTCGTGTTGGCGGGCGGCTTGAAGATTCTGTACGACCTAAGCCTGTACGCCGGTTTTCAGCGCCTGAAACCGCCAGAGGAGCGGCCGTCCGCTCGGTGATTCCGCGATTTTGTATTTCGCTTCTGTATTGCAAAAACGTTGCCTCAGACAGTCTACGTCCGGCCTCAAGAACAGGGGTCTAACTTGGACCAGTACACTCGGAGGCGATGGTACCGCAACGCCCCCGCAAACACCCCCGGACGGCCGCACGGTGGCGATTGCGGCTGCTGGGCGGGGTAGCGTTGCAACGCGACGAAACCCAGCAGGAACCGCTCGAGCGACGCACAGCGGCGCTGCTGGCGTATCTGGCGCTCGAGGGGCCGACACCACGATCAAAGATTGCGGGACTGCTCTGGCCGGAGTCAACGGAGGAAACGGCCCGCGCCAACCTGCGGCAACGCCTGAAGCGGCTGCGCGAATCGCTCGAGGTTGAACTGGTCGTGTCAGATGAGCCGCTGCGCTTGCGGCCCGACGTGACGGTGGACGCGGTCGAACTCGAGTCACTGATCTTTGTGGGTGATTACGCCACCGCCCTGCAACGCGAGGGTTCATTGCTGGCGGGACTGGATTACGACGATCTGCCCGACCTCGAAGCTTGGGTGCTGGCGATGCGCGAACGCTTGGAGAGCGCCAGACGCACGGCGCTGAGTGAGCTGGCGCTCGAGGCGGAGAACACCTATCAGTACCGGCTGGCCATCGGCTACCTCGAGCGGTTGTTGCAGCTCGATCCGGTCTCCGAAGCGCTCTACCGACGCACGATGCGATTGCACTATTTGGCGAGCGACCGCACCGCCGCGCTTCGTCTCTTCGAGCGTTGCCGTGGCGTCCTAAAAAATGAACTCGGCGTGGAACCGCTCTCGGAAACAGTAGAACTGGCGCACCTAATCGCTCGCGGCTCAGCCCTGCCCGCCTGGGCCGTACCGGATAGACCGCAGATTTCGCTGAGTTTGCTACGACCGCCCGTGCTCGTAGGGCGGTCGGTCGCCTGGGCACAGCTCGAGGCAGCCTGGGAACTGCGCCAGGTGATCTTCATCAGCGGCCCGCCCGGCGTCGGGAAAACCCGGCTGATGCTGGACTTCGCTGCCAGCAAAGGCGCGTTCGTGCGACTCGAGGGCCGCCCGGGTGACGCGGGCGTACCGTACGCAACGCACGCGCGCGGTTTCCGCCGAATGCTCTCCGAGTACAGCGACGTGCCATTGGAAGGGTGGGTGCAGCACGAACTGGCCCGCCTGAAACCCGACCTGAGCAGCGAGGCCGCACCGGCCATCGGCTCCGAGCACGACAAGTTGCGCTTCTACGAAGCGGCCGCTCAAGCGCTCCTGGAAATTGCCGGTCGGGGCGTGCGAAGCGTCGCGCTGGACGATCTGCAATTCATGGACGCGGGCAGTTTCGAGATGGGCGGTTTCTTCGTGCCGAGATCCGCCTCGGAGGCGGGCGTCTGGCCGCGCTCGCTGAACGCCTTCAGGACGGGTGAACTGCCATCCGAGTTCGCCGAGCGGCTGGCGCAGATGGTGGACGCGGGCGCAGCCATTCTGATCGAACTCGAGCCATTGGACCTGACCGCCGTTTCCGACTTGCTGGACGGCATTGAAGTGCCCGGTCTCGAGCGGCTCGGACCTGCCTTGGCAGGCTACACGGGCGGCAACCCGCTGTTCATCGTCGAGACCGTGAAGCACCTGATCCAGACCGGCCAGCTCACCGGCGCGTTCCCGGAACACTTGCCGCCGCCCGGCCAGGTCGGACCGCTGATTCGCCGCCGTCTGGAACGGCTCTCACCCGTTGCGTTACGGCTAGCTCAGGTCGCGGCGGTCGCCGGGACGGATTTCGGGCTGGAACTCGGGGCGCGGGTTTTGGAAATCAATATTTTCGAGCTGACCCCGGCGGTCGGCGAACTCGAGGCCGCCCAGGTGATGCGCGGCGATGCGTTCACGCACGACCTGATCTTGGAGGCGGCGCTTCAAGGGCTACCAAACACGATCAGAGCGCTGCTGCACGACCGCATCGCTCAACGTCTCGAGACCGTCGGCGCACCGCCCGCCCGAGTCGCACACCACTGGTTGGGCGCGACTCAGCCCGACCGGGCCACCCCGCACCTGATGCGGGCGGCCACCGATGCGGCCGCCGCCTACCGCTTCGAGGAGGCTATCGCGTTCAACCTGCGGGCCGCAGACCTGCTTCAAAACGGCGGACAGCTTGCGGCCGCCTTCGAACGCGTCGCGGCCGCGCAGTCCTGGGCGCAGACGCTGGGTTCGGCGGCGCTAATCCAAAACCTGCTCGCTCGGCTCGAGCGCACGGCCGCGACGCCCGCGCAACGAGGCTACGCGCGGTTCGGTCGGGCGCAGACCTTGTTCGACGCGGGCGAGATGATCGCGGCCGAGCGCCTCACCCGCAAGGCCCGCGAGGCGGTGCGTGACACTGATGATCTGCTGCTGCGCGGCGAGCTGAGTGGATTGCTCGGCGCAATCCTCTGGGCGCAGGGGCGCTTTGAAGACTGCGCGCCGCTGTTTGAGGAGGCGGCCGACCTCAGCGAGCGACGCGGCGACATCGCCAACGTCACGATCAACCTCACGAACCTCGCGGCGCTCCAAGCGACGCTGTTGCAACACCGCCAGGCCATCGCCACGTTCCAGCGCGCCCTGAAGACCTTGGAGATGAAAGACGACCTCGTGGTGCGAACCGGGTTGCTGACGAACCTCGCCACGACCCAGATGCAGATGGGGCAGGGACGCGTGGCTTTGGCGACGCTGCTACGCTCTAAGACTTTGCTGGACAAGATGCCAGACGTGCTCGAGCGCCGCTTGACCTGCCTGTATCAGCTCAGCGCGTGCGAGTTGCAACTCGGCGCGTACAGAGACTCGATTCGCCATGCTGAGCGCGTCCTCGAGCTGGCCCCGGCATCCGAAGCTCACGTCCGCCCGAGCGCCGAGCGCAACCTGGCGCTGATCGCCCTGATCTGCGGGCGTCACGACGAGGCCGAGACCTGGCTCGAGCGTGCCACCAGCGCCAACGGTGCGCGACCCGACGCCAGAGTCTCGATGCTCGTGGTGCGCGGTTTGATCGCCGAGCGGCGGGGCCTCAGCCCGCTGGAACACTTCGATGCGGCCGAAAGTCTGGGCGTCAAGCACCCGCTGGTTCCGATTGCGCTGCAACTCTGGCGCTGCATCGCCGCGCCGCCGAGTGAAGCCCTGACGCTCGCCAAGGACGCCCTCGAGCAGACCCGCGCGTCGGAGCTATTGGGTGCGCAAGTCATGGCCCACACCCGGCTGGCGCAGGCGCTGCTGTCTCTCGAGCGGTGGGGCGAGGCGCTCGAGCAGACCCGGAGCGCGATGGAACTGCTGAGCGAGTACGGCGCATTGCCGCTCGGGTTTCAACACAGCGAGGTCTGGCTGACCCACGCCCGCGCGCTGCGAGCGAACCCGCACCCGGAGCTGCGGGCGCACCTCGAGCGCAGCCTCGCGGCGCTGCTCGAGATCGCCGATGGGCACGTGTTACCCGAGCACCGCGAGTCCTTCCTGACCCACAACCCGACGAACGCCGCGATCATTGCAGCGGCTCGAGCGGCGGGGCTGGATAGCTCAGGTGGGATCAGTCAAAACCGATCAGAAAGCCTGTCCTGATCGCACTTTCGGGTGTCACGCCAGCGTCACGCCCGCTTTCATAGCCTAGGAATCGCCCGGACTAAAAACAGACGCGGCTCGCGTCGTCGCACCCAGGTGATGCCTGTTCCCCTCGAGACTCGAAAAGGAGTTCACATGACGCCCCTCTCAAAAGCCTCTGTCTCCCTGTTGTGCGCGGCGCTCGTCGCCTGCAATCAAACCGAGCCGCCAGTCGCCGCCCGAACTCTCGGTACACCCACGGGTCTGAGCATCGGTGTGTATTACGACGCGCTGAAGTCTGGAATGAAGCCCAACGGTCAGCGCGACGAGGGCGAGCCGCTGATCGGCAGCCTGCCGGTGGAAATCGTCGCGTTGAATCCGAAAACGCTGCAACCGAGCGGTGAGTCCAAATTTTTCACGACACCCGACAAAGACCCGCTGTTCGTACCGCTTCCAGCGGGGCTGTACCGCGTGCGGGCGGCAGGCGTTCAACCCTTCAATACAGGGTATCAGTGGCTCGAGACGGGCGTGCGAAGCTGGCTGGTCGCGTTGGACGGACGGCTGACGCAAACGAGTTTCTTCCCGAGGGTCTGTCGCGGCTCAATCGTCACCGGCCCAGACGAGTTGTTCCGTTGTGACGGCAAGGCATTCTTCGCCACACCCGAGCGGCCCGCCTTCACGCTTTCCGGTGCGGCGGCCGCGCCCATCTACGAGTGCAGCCACGACTCCAACGCCGCCAGCCTCAAGGTCAGCGTTCAACCGGGGTTCGCGTCCTCCAGCGGACTGGTGAGCGTCAGCCTGACCTCGTTGATCGCGGGCGTGAGTTTTTCTGGGCCCCAGAAACTGAACGCTGGCAGCAGCGGCAACTTCATCCTCGAGACGCGCCGCACACCGCCCGGCAATTACAGTTTGACTGTCAGCGGGGCGCAGGGAGCGTCCGGGTACACCGGCAGCATCCCGTTGACCGTGACGGCCGACGTTGAGGGCGGTGCGGGCGACTGCTACACCCAGCTCGAGGGGAACGCCAAGCCGTTCGCGCCTGTTCACGCCGCACCGGATGGGACGGTCTTCGCCAGCAATTACGCGGCTGGCTCGGCTCGAGGCGAGATCCGGCGCTTCGCGCCCGGCGCGACCGTCTCGAGCCTGAGTTACACCACACCGGCCGTCGCGGGTGGCGCGAGCGGGATTGGGCAGATCGGCTCGAGAGCGAGCGGTGAGGTCTACGCTTCGGAGTTCAGCGTTGCCAACATCAGCACCGCGCCAACGGTTTCGGGCAGGTTGCTGCGGCTCGGCGCGACGGGTTGGACTCCGGTGCCGCTGACCCTGCAAGCCGACGAAATTCCCTCTTTGATCGTCACCTGGAACAACCTACTCTACGTCTCGACCTCCGACGCCCACCTTCCCCCAAGCAACCCCTCGAGACTGATCGAGATCGGTTCCGGTCTGACGCTGCTGGGTGCGCCGCCGGGCGAAGCGATCACGGCTCTGCGTGCGGTCGGCTCGAGGCTGTTCGTGGCCACGACCGGCGTTGGAGGCTCAAACACGGTCTACGAGTGGCAAAACGGCGCACTGAACCCACGTTGCTCTTCCAACGGCGCGATCATCACCCTCGTTGCCAACGCACAAGGTGACCTGCTGATCGGCACTGAGAACGCGATCTACCAGCTCGCGGCGGGCGGCACGATCTGCGCCCCAGACGCACGTGCCTGGGCGGCCAATCATCTGTTGGTGTTCGATCCGGGCGACCGTCTGTTCGCGGCCAACGTCTCGAGCAACGGCGGTGACTTGCTCGTCGAACAGGGCGGCTCCGCTGCGCCGCTCTATCCGAATCAAGCGTTAGCGACCGCCTACCAGATGATCCCCAGCGACGGGCGACTGTGGATCACCACCAGAAGCGGCTTGTACCGCGTGACACCGTGAACATCGGCTGGCGAGCAACAGCCCGCGCTTCGCATCGGGAGGCCCCCATTGATGACACCCTCGCAAAGCTTCATCGTCCGCATCTGGCTCGAGCCGGATGCCATCAACCCCGCGTGGCGGGCCAGCCTGACCGACCCCAAAACCTCGGAACGACGGTTCTTCTCGAGTCCCGAATCGCTCGCGGCGTTTCTGCGGGCCGCGCCGGAGGCCGTCCCGATTCACGAAATTGATGATTTCATCGAGGAGAAACTATGAAACAGCTCTGCTGGCTGGGCCTGCTCATCGCACTGACCCTGACCGCCTGCCCGACGGCGGGTCAGACCACACCGCCCACGACGACCCCACCGCCTACTACACCACCCACCGCCGGAACCATCAGCGGCAAGGTCACGGTTCCGCAAGGTGTAGATATCAAGGACACACTCGTGATCGCGTGCTTTCTGGTCGGCACGGACTCCTGCGACGACACAAAAACGGCTGGCGTGGCGATCAAACAATCTGGCAATAGCGCCGCGTACACGATCCCCAATCTGGTCGCGGGCGATTACGTCGTGCTGGCCGTCAAGGTCACGCTGGACACTGCTGGCGAAATCAAGACCATCGATTACCTCGGCGGGTACGGATCAGACAACACGCGGGTCAAACCGCCCGCCAATCAGATAAACATCGCACTGAAAGCCACCCCTAGCACTCCGCCCGCAACCCCGCCCAGCTCGAGTCCAGCGCCCGCTGGCAAGGTCAGCGCCGATGTCGTCGGCAGTTGGAACGGTCGGGACAGCGGCACAGACATCTACGATATCAACAGCGACGGCACGTACTCGAGAACACTAATTAGCACAACCAACTGCTACCGCATCGAGCGGCGCGAGGCCGGGAACGCGGTGACATCAGGCGATCAGATCACGTTCTACCCGACGAGCAATGTGATGAGGGTCTTCAGGTGCGGCAGTGCCTCGGAGGATCGCAGCCTCGTACCCGTCACCAGCTTCACCTACCGCTTCGAGACCGACCCGATCAACGCCAACCGCTATCTGTTCCTGAAACCCGCCAGCGGTACGGAACTGCAATACCGCAAAGAGTGACGCACCTCGAGACTCACGAACTGGCATCTGGTACAGGCTCGAGACTCACAAACTGGCCTCCCGCACACGCTCGAGTCCAACCGCTTGAGGTCATCAAGAAAGGTCAACCATGAAACGACATTTGATCGCCGTTGCCCTCACCTTCAGCCTGATCTCGAGCGGTTGCGTCCCCCTCGCCACCGCGCCCGCCGTGAAACCGACCAGCAATACGGGTAGCGTTCGCTTCTCCAACCCGACGGGTGACGCAAGCGGCTTGGAGCTGAGCAACTTCGAGGCGACTCGAGTCACGGCTTCCGGGGGGAACGCTGCGGGGTTGTACCTGACGCAGATCACCCTCGAGCTGGGCGGCGGTACGGCCAATGTGCGCAGCGTCAGCCTGCAAATCACCGCCAAATTGAGCGCTGGGTTCACGTGCACGCTGGGAACGGTTCAGGCGGCGGGCAGCAGTTTCAGCGCCTGCGACCTGATCTACAGCGGCGGCAAGACCAGCCTGAAGGCCACGTCTGGCACGTTCAGCGTGACAGGTCTCGAGGCTGGGACGCTGCGGTTCCGCGCCGTCGCCGACCTGAAAACGGCTGGGGCGGGCGGCGTGAAACTGGAGCTGGACGGCAAAGTAGACAATTTCGCACTGTGACTCGAGGCTCGAGCAGCGAAGAGGAGGACAGATGAACTTTAAACAGATCGGATTGGCTGGCACGCTGCTGGCATTGGTCGCGTGCATGACATTGCCGCCCGTCATTACCGCGCAACCACGCAGCCAGACAGTGCTGGTCGGGCAAGCGCCAACTTGGAGCGTGACCGCGACGGGCGCTGAGCCGCTGAGCTACCAATGGGCAAGAGACGGCGCAAACATCAGCGGTGCAACTGCGTCCACGTACACCGCGCCCGCTGCCGCGCTGACCGACTCGAGCGCCAAGTTCCAAGTGACGGTCAGCAACGCGGGCGGGAGCGTCAAAAGCTGCATCGCCACGCTGACGGTGATTGCGACTGGGACAGCCTCGAGCAGTGACTCGGATTGCGCTGTCGTATCGCCGCCACCCGCGCCGCCCGCGTCTCCGACGCCACCCACACCACCGCCGCCCAGCCCGCCGTCACCACCATCCCCGCCCTCTCCTCCAGCACCGCCCATGCCACCAAGTCCGCCTGCGCCCCCTACACCACCCACGCCACCGCCCACTGGCGATCAGTGGTGGGTTCCCGTCAAAAAATGGAACGCGAAGTTCAAAATCATCACCACAAGGAAGACCGACCGCGTGACCGGGACGAGGGTCACCGAGGGCACAGCCGTCTTCGAGAACGCAACCATACCTTCGCTCAACATGGTCAGCGTCAGCGGTGAGTTCACCGTGACCGAGTCGGACACGATCACCGGGCCCGATGTCAACTGCAAACTCGAGGAGACGCGCGGCTCAGGAGTGATCGGGCCCGGCAACGGCAGGCTGTTTTTCGCCCCAGACAACGCGGTACTACCGACCCAGGTTCAGTATTATGGCTCGGGCACATCGGCAACGACCATTACTATGACGTACTCGGTTTGTAGCAGCGGGACACCGCCACCGCTCACTTTCACTAGCAGCGAGGTGTGGTTATCCATCCCGCTGGAACTTCAATCCAGACTTGGCTTTTTCACCTCGCCGAACCTGATTTCGTTTCAAGACCAGTACGTCGTGAAGAGTGCTGATGGTTCGAGTACGACCACTTTTGAATGGAGTTTCACCAAAGCCAATTAAACATACCTCGCACGCCACCACGGTCTCGAGGCGGCTGACCCCAATCCTCGAGACCAAAGCGACGAACACCGGCGCTCGACAACGCAGGAGGTTACTGAGTTCGGTAACTTCAGGGTAATCATGCGTCGCAGTACAAAGCTTCTGCGACGCATACGTGAGTTAACCGAATCATGCCGTTATCAGTAATATGAAACTGAGCTGGAAGAAAACCGTTCTCTGGGTGATCGCAGCAGGTCTGCTTGGGGGTTCAATCGCGCACGCGCAGCCCAAACCGCGACCCGTACCATACCCAAAACCCCCACCTGGCACAGTTTATTCGTGTCCGTAGTTCTGGATTCCGCCCAACCCGCTGTAGCCAACGCGAATGATGTTCGCGCTGACCCATCGAGGCATCTTTTCATCGCTCGAGAGTCCATCTCTGGAGCGGTTTGTTCGACTCCAAATCAGCGCTCTCCTGACAGCATCTTCAATCGGTGAGGCTCGAGGGTGTTCCTCTCAGTGACGCTCCAGTGACGGCTCTGGCAGCACTATTGGCGTCAGGCTGAGAGGAGCGCCTGAGATGACACGATTTTCAAACTCGAGCGAGCACTCGAGTGCCAAGGGTCATGGCGTTGCCTCAAACTGGCGAGGCTTGAACGGCGCTTCGCTGAGTTTCTTCCAGACGATCTCGAAGGGTCCTTGCTGAAACCTCGAGAGCCACAGCTTGGAGAAGAAAACCAGCACGATGGCGATTCCGATCCAGGCTATGAGCGCGACAAAGGCGTTCGGTGAGCGCGCTAATCCGAAGCCCCACCCGTAGAACAGGATGGACGCCAGCACGCCTTGCAGCATGTAATTGCTGAGCGCCATCCGCCCGACCCGCGCCACCACCCGCACGCCTCGAGCCAGCCAGCCCCGACGCACGCCTTGGGCGATCAGTCCGATGTAGCCCACCGCCATGATCGGCGCGAACACGTACCTCGTGGCGAGGTCCAAACCAAAACTAGGTTCGAGCGCCAAGAGGTTCAGCGGGATGCCCAATCCCAAGCCCCAGCGCAGCATCAGGCCGGTGATCTTTGAGCCTTCCGGGGTGTCGGCGAAGGCTCCGGCCCGCATCAGTCGCACGCCCAGCAGGAATAGCGCGACCCCCATCGGGATGATGAAGAGCGGTTCGGCACGGAGCGTCAAAAAATTCGCTAGGCGATACGCCACATCGTCTGGATAGGACGTGTTCAGATAGACCCGGCTAACTGCGGCCGTATCACCTAATACCCCTTGAAGTTGCGCGGCAGGTGTCAACATCAGTAGCGCGGTCAGCGCACCCACCATTGTCAGGTGCAGACTGGCCGCCACCCAAGTCGCAACCCGCATGACGGCTTCGCCTCGAGTCACGATCAGGGCGACCAGCATCGCGGTCGCGGCGTAGCCCATCAGAATGTCGAATTCGATCACCAGCGCGAAGTGAATCAGTCCGTCCAGAAAGAGCAGCGCGGAGCGCCAGAGATACGGGGCGATAAACCGTGCGCCGCGCCGCCGGGCGCTCTGGAACTGCAATTCCAGTCCGACTCCGAACAGGATCGTCAGCATCCCCAGGAATTTCCCGTTCGTGAAGAACAACGTCGCTTGTTGCAGCACCCCTTCGGCGGTGCTCGAGTACGACGCGGTCCCGAGCAGCGCCGCGATGTTCCCGGCGTTAGTGAACAACCAGACGTTCGTACCGAGCGTCCCGAGAATGGCGAAGCCGCGTAGCGCGTCCAGCAGTTCAATCCGCTGCGCGGGATTCCTAGTATCCGAGCCGATAGCGTCTGATGGCTCGAGGCCGAGCCGACGATTGGTTTGGGGGCTGCCGAGGGCTTCGTTAGACATGATCGCTCCAGGTTTCAAACCGTCTAATTGGACGGTTTTAGTGTACCGTCTGCTTAGACGGTTTGTCAAGCACGGTTTGTAGGGCACTGCGTGGCACGAGGAAACAAGATCTCAAAAGAGTGATTGCTGCTAAACCAACCTCGAGCCAACACGATCGAACTCAGCTCCTCGAGACCTCCAGTGACGCTCCAGTCACGCTGCCTTCGGTAAAGTCGGACGAAAGGGGTGAGCGCATCGTGAACGCGAAAAAAACCTATCTGTATCGGTTGGTGATCTGTGCGGTGCCGCTGGGAGCCTGCACCACCAGCCCTGTCACGCCTGCCGTGACCGATCATCTCGTGCTGGTCAGTCAGGCAGGCTCGAGCACGGTCGCAGTCATTGACCCGTTGCGCGGCGAGACCGTCAAGCGCATCACGGTCGGCATGTTGCCGCATCGCCTGCTGGTCGCTCGAAGTGGCGAGGTCTACGCCGTGCTGGTCGGCTCACAGGCGGTCGCGGAGATTGACCCGGTGCAATTGGAAGTGAAACGCACGATGCTGACCGCACCCGTGCCGATGACGAAAGCCGATGGCAGCCCGATTCAGGGACACGTTGACCGGAACGCCGCCGGGTACAGCTCCTGCTTCGCGTGTCACAATGACGCTGCGAGCGGCGTCAAGCCGCTCTACGTGGGCGGGCGTCCGGTCGGTTTGACGCTCAGCCCCGACGAGCGCGAGTTAGTCGTCTCGCACCTCCGGGAGACGCGGCTGTCGGTGCTGAACCGCAGTTCAGGGGCACTGGAACGTACCTGGAGCCTGACCCCGGCGGGAACAGCCAACGAAGCCGCCGACATCGCACGGGTCGGCTCGCGCTACGCGGTCAGCCTGCGCCCGAAGCAACCGTCTACGGTGGCGGGTGCGTTGCGCTGGTTGGACTCGAGCTTTATGCCACTCTCCGTCGCGCCGCTCTCAGATCAACCACTCGGGTCTGACCCGTCGGCGCTGCTGCCGTTGGAAAAGAGAAATTCGGTGCTGATCTCCAACTTCGAGTCCAACACCGTGACCGAGTTTCGGGCGGATACCGCAGGTGAGGCAACAGGCGTGGAACCCGGCCCGCTCGGGGCGCTGAGCCTCCCCGACGGGCGCGTGCTGGTGCTCAACTATTACAGCAACAGCCTCTCCGTCGTGAACCTCGAGACCCACGCATCGCAAACGGTGGCGCTCAGAATGAACGCGCAGACGTTTGTCAACCCGACCCACGCGGCCCTCTCGCCGAGTGGAAGAACCGCGTACATCGTCTCGAGCGGAACCGACGGGCATTTACTGGTGTTTGACCTGGCAACGCTCACGATCGTTAGAGCCATTCCGATAGACGGTCTGTCGTTCGATGTCGCCGTGATCCCGGCTAATGCTTCTAGTCCGAGTTATGAAGAGCGGAGTTATAGAGAGCGTTCCATGCGCTCTGGAAAGTAAACGATCCAAGGAGGATGTATGAACCAAGTGTGGCGCGGTAGGACAATCAGATTCGTCGGGGCGCTGGGGTTGAGTGCGGCGCTCGTCGCCTGTCCCGGTGGGGGTGGGAACAATGGCGGAGGCGGCAATCCTGGCGGTGGCTCGAGCGCCGCGAACGCCGTGGGCGGCGTGGTCAGCGATATCGGCAGCGGCGCGAAGCTCTCTGGGGTCACGGTCAAGCTGGTTGGCGGAAGCCAAAACGCCGTTACAGACGCGCGCGGCGAGTTCGTGTTCAACAACCTGCCCGCCGGGACTGTGACCTTCAGCGTCAGCCTGAGCGGGTACGCGCCGGGCTACGCGACCGCCCAATCCGGCAGCAGCGCCCAGACCGCACTGATCGCGCTGAAAAAGGAAGGGCGTCTTCAGGATTACGACGCCAGCACCTCCAAAACCCTCTCACAAACCACCGAAGCTGGCCCGTACGCGGTGATCTTCGCGCCCAACAGCCTGAACAGCGCTGACAGTAACCTGCGCGTTTCGGTGACACCGCTCGACCCGACGAAAGAGGCATCGGCGCTGCCAGGCGATCTCGTGGCGGGCGGCGCATCGCCAACGCCGCTCTCAGCCGTAACCTTCGCCGAGTTCAGCATCCTGGACAGCGCCGGAAAGCGCGTCAACCTGAAGCCGGGGTCCAACGCGACCGTGGAACTGCCGATCCCGCCGTCCCTGCGCACCCAGTACCCGCTGGGGAGCACGATCCACTGTTACGCCTTCAATCCCGACACCGGCAAGTGGGAGGACTTCGTGGAGGGCACGGTGGCGGTCTCGAGCGTGGACGGCGTGACGCCGGTCTTGCGGGCCAACGTGCGGCACTTCAGTTGGTACGGCGGCGCTCCGGCCGTGAAGGATCAACGCTGCACCGCCGTGCGGGTCGTCAGCGCCTTCACCGGAAAGCCGCTCGAGGGGGCGGTCGTGACGGCCAGGCCGGGCTTGCGGGCGGTGACCGACAGCAGCGGCTTCGCGGACGTGACCACGGGAACCGGCAACGTCGAGTTCTTTGCCACCAAGACGTACACGGATACCTACGTGGACGACAAGGGCAACCTGATTTCCAAGCCCGGCGCGAAGGTGATCGAAATCGGCAAGATCGAGGACGAACTTCCCTTCCTGACCTCTGGTCCGTGCAAGTCCACCAAAAGCGGCGGTGTCCGCACCCTGGGACTCGGTGATGCCGGGAACCCGGTGCAGATCAAAACCGGGCTGATCCCGAACGGACTGTACAAGGCGACCGCCGTGCTGAGCAGCGGTTCCGCTTTCGTGCAACTCGAGACGGGGGTACCGAACGCCGACGGCGACTTGGATAATCCGAGTCCAGTCGCCGGAGCCAAAATGACGCTGGGCGAAGCGGGCGGTGCGAAGGTTGATTTGCAAGACATGGGCGGAGGTACCTACCTGCTCAACTCCTCGAGCCTGCCAGCCGGGAAGCTATACACCCTCTCGATAGACGTGGACGGTAATGGTACCGTGGAAGGGTCCGGGAGTGCTTACGCCGTCGGGAACCTCGCCTGGGCGCTCCCAGAGAGCGGTAAGACCTACAATGCCAGCGGCTTCACCGCTTCTTGGACCGACAGCGGCTCGAGCGTGCCGGGCTACGCGCCGCTCTACATCGTCAGTCTGATCGGAACGAGTGGCGGTGACGGTTACGTCGGGTCGGATCTCAGTTTCCAGCCAAAGGACAATCTTGGTGGCGGTGGTGCGCTGCCCGCCGGGAACTACACCGGCACGCTGTTCGCCGCGAGCGGCGGCATCACCAGCGGACTGGGCAGCAATGTCAGCGCCTCGGACAACATCACCGGGATCGGATTGCAAGGAAATTTCTCGAGCCTGTCCACGCCGCAGCCGGTCACGTTCACCTTAAAGTGAGCACCGCCATCGCTCTGAGTGGCTCTCCGACAAAAAAATCCAGTCACACTCGAGTTACGCGACCCTCGCAATGTAGTCAAAAGGAGACCCGTATGAAGTCTGTGTCCCGTACAAAGAAAGTCAAGCTCGTGATGAGCCTCGTCCTGATCGCCGCCCTGGCCGCTTCAGCGCTCGCCAAGCCCGGCGATTACCACTGCTTCCGCACGCCGTATGGCTTCATCTGCACCGCCGGTTGAGACGCGCCCAACCCCGAACTCCAACGCGGGACCGAAACTGAGGGTGAGATGCGCCGCTACCACCCTCGGTTTCAAAAGCTCGAGTTGAGAGATTTAGGCCGAGACACTCGAGACGCTGCGACGAACGGGCGTCTATGATGAGCGCACGACATGTCTCAGCCCACGCCTAACAGCCCGTCTTCCAATCCCGAACGTGACCGTCTGGAACGTGACCGTTTGGGTCTGGAACGCTGGAAGCGTTGGGGTCCGTACCTGGCGGAGCGCGCTTGGGGAACGGTCCGCGAGGATTACAGCGCCGACGCCGACCCGTGGCGCGGCTTCCCACACGACGCGGCACGCTTTCGGGCGTACCGCTGGAACGAGGATGGCTTGCTGGGCGTCTCCGACGATCACGGACGTTTGTGTCTGGCGCTAGCGCTCTGGAACGGGCGCGACCCGATCTTGAAGGAGCGCTTCTTCGGGCTGAGCGGCGAGGAGGGCAACCACGGCGAGGACGTGAAGGAGTATTACTTTCACTTGGACGGCACGCCGACGCACGCCTATCAGCGGGCGCTTTACAAGTACCCGCAGGCGGAATTTCCCTACGCCAGATTGGTGGCTGAGAACAAGGCTCGAGGGAAAGCCGACCCAGAGTTTGAGTTGATTGACACGGGTGTCTTCGCGGCTGATCGGTACTGGGACGTGGAAATAGAGTACGCCAAGGCATCGCCGGAAGACCTGCTGATGCGCGTCACCGCCCACAACCGAGGACCGGACACTGCGAGGCTGCACCTACTGCCCACGCTCTGGTTCCGCAACACTTGGTCGTTCGCTGGGAGTGACGCGACCCGCCACACGGTCGTGCCGGACGGCGCAAATACACTGTGCGCCGATCACCCGGAGCTGGGTTCGCGATGGCTGCATTTCGAGGGCGCACCCGAAACGATCTTCTGCCAGAACGAGACGAACCGCCAGCGGCTCTACGGCGTCCCAAACCAGTCGGAAACCGCCAAGGATGGCTTTCACGAGCGCGTCATCCACAACAATCTCAACGCCGTCAACCCGACCGGCGGTTCCAAGGCAGCCCTCTGGAGTCAGCTCGAGGTATCAGCGGGCGGGTCAGTGACGCTACGGCTGCGCCTCAGTGACAAAAAACTCGAGACGCCGTTCCAGGAGTTCGACGCGGTGTTCAGCGCCCGGCAAGCAGAGTGCAACGCGTTCTACAGGCACTTGCAGTCACCAGACTCGAGCGATGACGAACGGCTGGTGCAACGCCAAGCCTACGCCGGGATGCTCTGGAGCAAGCAGTTCTACCATTACGACGTGCGCCGCTGGCTCGAGGGGGACCCGGCCGGACCACCGCCGCCCGCGTCCCGACAGATGGGGCGCAACCGCGACTGGGACACGCTCAACAACTGCGACCTGATCGCCATGCCGGACACCTGGGAGTACCCCTGGTACGCCGCCTGGGATCTGGCGTTTCACGCGATTCCGCTGGCTGAGCTGGACCCGGAGTTCGCCAAGCATCAACTGCTGCTGCTGACCCGCGAATGGTATCAGCATCCGAACGGCCAACTGCCCGCCTACGAATGGACCTTCTCCGATGTCAACCCGCCGGTTCACGCCTGGGCCGCTTGGCGCGTGTACACCTTAGAGCGTGATCGCCACGGGCGGACCGACCGAGGCTTCCTGGAAAAGGTCTTTCACAAGCTGCTGCTAAACTTTACCTGGTGGGTCAACCGCAAGGACGCCGGTGGCCGCAACGTCTTCCAGGGCGGCTTCCTGGGCTTAGACAACATCAGCGTCTTCGATCGCAGCCAATCGCAACCCGGCGGTGGGCGGTTAGAGCAGGCGGACGGCACGGCCTGGATGGGCATGTACGCGCTCAACATGCTGAAGATCGCGCTGGAACTGGCGCGCGAAAACCCGGTTTACGAAGAGATCGCCACGAAGTTCTTCGAGCATTTTCTGTACATCGCCCAGGCGCTGAACACGCTCGGGCTGTGGGACGAGTCGGACGAGTTCTACTACGACCTGCTCCGCGCCCCGGACGGAAGCGCTCACGCGCTCGAGGTTCGCAGCATGGTCGGGCTGATTCCGCTGCTGGCGGTGGAAACGCTACGGCCCGGAGATTTGCAGGGCTTCAAGGCGTTCCGCGCCCGGCTGGACTGGTTCTTGCAGTACCGCCCCGACTTGGCGGGCCTCGTGTCACGCTGGATGGAACCCGGCGGCACGGACCGTCACCTGCTGGCGCTGGCTCGAGGTCACCGCATGAAACGCGTCCTGGCGCGAATGCTTGACGCCTCGGAATTTCTGTCCGACCACGGGGTACGGTCCCTCTCCAAGGTTCACCTGACAGAACCGTTTGAACTGGACGCGGACGGCACGCACTGCCGCGTCGGGTACGAACCCGGCGAGAGTCAATCCGGCTTGTACGGCGGCAATTCCAACTGGCGCGGTCCCGTCTGGTTCCCACTGAATTATCTCTTAGTCGAAAGCCTGCGCGAGTTTCACCTGTACTACAGCGACGACTTCACCGTGGAATACCCGACGGGTTCCGGCGCGTACCTGCCGCTGAACGCCGTGGCAGACGAACTCTCGAAACGCTTAATATCATTATTCACTCGAGACGGCTCGGGTCAGCGAGCCGTTTTCGGCGCGAACGCGGTGTTCCAGAACGATCCCCTGTGGCGCGACCTGATTCCGTTCTACGAGTACTTTCACGCCGACACCGGGGCAGGGCTGGGCGCGTCGCATCAGACGGGCTGGACGGGATTGGTCGCCACGCTAGTCGGAGAGCAGGGACAACCGAAGGCGGCGCAGGTCGCGGAACAGCTCAAAGAATCAGACGGCTCGAGCGCGAGGTGAAATGAGCTTTACGAAGTGGCGAGTTCTACCCACGAACTGATGTCTCGAGAAGTGATGCTGGTTTCGATTTCTGCGACGCCCCACTCGAGGGCAGCGATCAGTTCGGAAGCTGTTTCAACAATTCTGAATGGGTAAGAAACAATATTTTCATCTTCGCCCATTTCTTTTCTGGCAAGGAAAATCTCGAGTTCGACGCTCCACCCGCTACGAAACTGGCAGACTAAATCCCAGGTGAGCCGATTTTCAGCCGGATCGTTAATTGTTATCGCCCAATTATAGTGGAACCTACTCGTCGAATAACTGCGTAAGGAATGGGAACTATTCGCGCTCACGAATCTGGGTTGATTTCTAAGCACCCACGCGAGTTGCAGTATTTTCTCCTCAGTCTTCGCAAGGCAAAGCAACACGCGTTGAAAGTCAGGCGCTTGCGTGGCTTCACTCATTTCCCTCGAGCCGCCTCGAAGACATCGGTCCAGACGCGGTAGCGCCGGGCGATCTCGGTCACGGCGTCCTCGCGCGTGCTTTTCCCGTCGCGCCAAGCGACGAGCGGGTCCCAGAAGGTCGTGCGGCCAACGGCGAAGCCGATGAAGCCCGGTACGCTCGCGGCGATCTCGAGCCAGAGGCGCACGGCGGTTTCGTTCTCGCCACGCCCGAGGATGATGCAACCGACGGCATCGCGGCCCCCTCGCCTGGCAGCAGTGACAACCGCCTGGCAGTCATCTTTGTGTTCCAGACCTTCGACTTTCCACACGTCCGGTTCCACGCCCGCGTCTTGCAGGGCTTCTATCGCGGCGACCATCAGGGCTGGGCGCAACTCGTAGTCGTAGCGTTTTTTGTCGCCGCCGACCCGCCCGAGTTGCACACCCTCTGCGGGGACGAGCAACTCGAACATGAGACGGCGCTCGGAAGCGTGAAGCCTGTCGCTCAGGCGTTTCAGGCGCGCCGCCTGGCGTGCGTTCAGCGCGGCGTCGCCGTCCGGGTTGTACCGCACCAGCACCTTGCAAAAGGTCGGGTTGGTCGCGGCGATGTGTGCGGCGAAGTCCTCGCCGTACTCGAAATCGAATTCGGTTTGACCGCTTTTCTCGGCGGGGCAGGCGGTCGTGAAGCCTTTGGAATTGGCATCGCGCAGGATGTCAGCCCCGAACTGTTCGTCCACGAGAATCCCGGCCTGGTCTCGAGGAATTCCGCCCGCGACGGCTGCCAGGAACGCGTCGTAGATGATGGCTTTGGCAGTGACGATGCGTGCGCTCTGATCGGGCGTGAGCGCACCTGTCCAACCGAACAGTCCTTCTTCAAACGAGCCGCGATGATCGAATGGCAGAATGTACAGCGGATGGTCGTAACCAGGCGTCATCTCGAGCCTCCTCCGGTGCGTGCTTTGCGAGCGGGTCGCTTTGCCGTCGTCGCGGCAGGTTTGGTGAGCGACTTCTTGGCGAGTGATGTTTTGGGAGGCAATTTCTTTACGGCTTTCTTGGGCGGTTCGGCGGGCGCGGGCAGGCTGGCCGGGCCCGCCCAGAGTTTGAATCCGCCCTTGAAGGCGTTGGTGTTCTCCCCGAGGCGCACACCCTTCGGGAGCTTCGGTAGTTTCAGTGCGTTTCCGCCGCCCAGGATTACCTCGTCCGGCTCGAGCGCGGCGCTCAGGCGTTCCACGGTATCAAAGACATACCCCGCCCATTTCTTCTTGCCGTGGCGGTCCAATCCGCGCTGCCCGACGTAATCCTCGAAGGTAGCTTTTTTATACGGCAGGTGCGCCAGTTCCATCGGTTCGACCGTGCCGTCCACGATCATCGCCGTGCCCAGTCCGGTTCCCAGTCCCAGAAACAGGAGCTTGCCGCCGGTGTACCCACCGAGCGCCTGCATCGCGGCGTCGTTGATGAGCTTGACCGGTTTCCCAAAGGCGGCGGCGAAATCGAAACCGACCCAGCCGGGTGCTAGGTTGTGCGGTTCCGACACGGGTTTCCCGCCCAGCACCGGACCCGGATACCCGATGCTGACCGCATCGAAGGCCCAGCCGTCAGCGAGTGCCAAGACGTTGGAAACCATTTGCTTTGGGGTAAGTTTCGGACTCGAGCCGAAGCGGCGCATCGCGTCCTGGCCGCTCGCCAGAAGTTTGACGTGGGTGCCGCCGATATCCACGACTAAGATGTTCATCGCTTCACCTTTCTTGCTGCTCAGCTCGAGGTTACTTAGCTTGAGGTTACTTAGCTCGAGGATGGGTGCGGGTAGAGATCGCTCGGTTTGACGTGTCGCAAATCCGCGATGTGTTCAACAGTCAGATCGGCGCTCGGGTATTTGGCGATGATTTCAGGATCGAAGGCGTAATGCCCCTGGCGCGGGAAAACCGTCGTCAGGCGCTCACCCCAAACCTGTTTCACGGCGTCCAGGATGCGGAGCTTATCGTCCACCAAAACGTAATGCCGCGCCGGATACCGCCGCTCTACGTCCTCTAACTCGAGTTCTTTGTGAATGTAAATCAGCACGTTCCCGGCGACCGCCTCGAGAATCCCGGAGCGCTCCACTTTGCGCGGCTGGAACACCACGTCACCGTCGGACAGGATCACGGTCGGTCCGAAGCGGCGCAGATGCTGAACCGTCTCGAGCGCCCCTGGGTAGAGGCGGTCGTGAAATGGGTAATCAATCAGGTAGGACGACATCCGCAGCAGGTGCGGGTGATGCGGGTAGACGAGGCGGTAGCGCTGCAAGGCTCCAAGGTAATCGGCGTACCCGAGTTCTTTGCGTAACTCCTCGAAGACCGTCCAGTACCCCTGGCTCTGCTCCGCACCGAACTGCTCTCTCAAATGCGCGTGCAGATCTTTTGCTAGCTGATCGTTATTCAGCAGCGTGTTGTCCACGTCCAGCAGGAACACGACGCCGTGCGCTCGAGGGGATGCAGAGGTGTTCACGTGGTTTCCGTCGCGGCGGGGTCGTGCCAGGAATCTTGATCCGACAACAAAGAATTCGCCTCTGTCGGACCCCAGCTCCCCTGCCCGTAGGAGCGCGGCGTGTCGGTGGCGTTCAGTACCGGTTGCACGACTCGCCATGCCTCTTCCACGCTGTCCTGCCGGGCAAACAGCGTCGCGTCGCCCTTCAGCGCGTCTCCCAAGAGGCGCTCGTAGGGTTCCATCTCGTCGCTCGGTTGGTGCCGCGCCACGAGTTCGACCGGCTCGCCGCGCATGGTCTCCCCTGGCAGCTTGGCTCGAGCGCCCAAAACAATCTGCACGTCCGGGCTGAGTCGGAAGCGCAGGTAATTGGAGTTGTCGGGCTGATGTTCGCCGAAGACCGGTTGCGGCGGATCGCGGAACTCGATCATAACTTCCGTGGCGCTGACCGGCAGATTCTTCCCGACTCGCACGTAGAACGGCACGCCCGCCCAGCGCCACGAGTCCAGGTAAAACCGCACGGCGGCGTAGGTTTCCACGACCGATTGCGGAGCCACGCCGTCCTCCTTCAAATAGCCCTCGTACTGCCCGCGCAACACATCGGACCCTTTGAGGGCGCGAACCGATTGCAATACCCGCACCACGCCGTCGCGGATGGCTTCCTGATGCGTGGAACTGGGCGGGTCCATCGCCAATAGACCAATCACCTGGAGCATGTGATTCTGCACCACGTCGCGGATCGCCCCGGTCTCCTCGTAGAACCGTCCGCGCCCGGCCACGCCGAAATTCTCCGCCATCGTGATCTGCACGCTCTCCACGTGGTCGCGGTTCCAGGTCGGTTCCAAGAAACTGTTGGCGAAGCGGAAGTACAGAATGTTCTGCACGGGTTCCTTCCCCAGATAATGATCAATTCTGAAAATTGAGGATTCCGGGAAGACCTCGTGCAGCGTCGCGTTCAACGCCCGGGCCGTCTCGAGGTCGTGCCCGAAGGGTTTTTCAATTACGACTCGGGCGTTTGTGGCACACCCGGCAGCCGCGAGGCTCTGCACGACCTTACCGAACAGGCTGGGCGGAATCGCCAGATAGTGCAGCGGCCTAGTCGCACTTCCGAGGGCAGTTTTTAATTGCGCGAAGGTGGCCGGATCGTTGTAATCGCCATCAATGTAACTCAGCCGTGCCAGCAGCTTGGTGAAGGCCGCCTCGTCCACGCCGCCGTGCTGCGCTAGGCTGTCCCTGGCTCGAGCCTGGAACTGGGTCAGATCCCAGCCAGCCTTCGCCACGCCGATGATCGGAATGTCCAAGTGGTCGCGCTGCACCATCTTTTGGAGCGCCGGAAAGATTTTCTTAAAGGCCAAATCGCCGGTCGCCCCGAAGAAGACCAGTGAGTCGGACGGCGAGCTGACCTTCACGAACCGCCCTCCTTGGGCTTGGCAGGCTGTTCCTGATGGCCGCCGAACTGGTAGCGCATGGCGGAAAGCAAACGATCCGCAAAGTCCGCCTCGCCGCGTGAGCTGAAGCGGTCGAACAGGGCTGACCCCAGCACAGGGGCGGGCACGGATTCGTCTATCGCCGCTTGCAGCGTCCAGCGACCCTCGCCGCTGTCAGAGACGCGCCCAGCAAAGTTCTCCAAACCTGGATTCTGCTGCAAAGAAATCGCCGTCAGGTCCAGCAACCACGAGCTGACGACGCTGCCGCGCCGCCAGAGTTCGGCAATGTCCGCGAGGTTAAAATCGTACTGGTAATGCTCCGGGTTTCGGAGCGGCGAGGTTTCCGCGTCCGCCGCGCGGCCCTGCTTGCCGACATTGGCGTGCCCGAGGATATTCATACCCTCGGCGTAAGCCGCCATCAGCCCGTATTCAATGCCGTTGTGAACCATCTTGACGAAGTGTCCCGCGCCATTAGGACCACAGTGCAGATAGCCGCGCTCCGCGTTACTGGGGTCGCCCGTGCGTCCGCTCGAGCGGGCCGCCGACTCAAAACCCGGTGCGAGCGCCGCAAAAATCGGTTCGAGGTGCTGGAAGACCGGGGTGGACCCACCGATCATCAGGCAGTAGCCGCGTTCCAGCCCGAACACGCCGCCGGACGTACCAGCGTCCACATACTCGAGCTGTCGCGTTTTCAGTTCCGCCGCACGGCGCAGGTCGTCCACGTAATACGAGTTCCCGCCGTCAATCACCATGTCCCCAGGACTGAGCAGCGGTACCAATCTCTCTAGCATCCGGTCAACGATCGCAGCGGGCAGCATCAACCAGACGGCTCGAGGCGCTTCTAGTTGACCCACCAATTCCTCGAGGGTCGGGGCGGGCAGTGCGCCCACGTCGGATAGCGCCGCGATCGCTTCGGGGTGAATATCGTTGACGACGCAGGTGTGACCCGCTTTTTGCAATCGCCGCACCATGTTTGAACCCATGCGTCCCAGCCCGATCATGCCTAGTTGCATTCTTCACGTCTCCTTGAACCGTCAGACCCGCTCAGTGTGCCGGGACTCAGGTGAATTCGAGGTGAAGTATAGAGGCTGGGAATCAAATCGGTTTCAGCTCGAGCTGGCAATTCACGCCGAGGCGCGACGATAATCACTCGGAGCGGTGAGGCTCGCCTCGTCCTGGGAAAGCTTATTGATCGAAGACCGGCAACGGCTGCATGACCTGAATCTCCACTTTCGGCTGCCCCTGCGAGAAGGCCGCGATCCGCCCGTGCGGTTGCCCCCCGGCTCGAGTCACGAGGCGTTCCAGGGCTTGAATCGTGCCACCGCTGGACACGACATCCAGCACGACCGTGACCCGTTTGCCCTTCAATTTATCGGCGTGACGCGTGTCCAGCCAGAGCGTTTCTCCGACGCCCAGGGTCATGCTGGCAACATCCTGGATCAGTGGGTCGCGCATGTACGGGCGGCGGCGCTTGCGGGCGACCTCGTAGGGAATTCCGGTCAGCACCGACAGTGCGTGAACCAGTGGGATGCTCGAGGTTTCGCAGGTGAACAGTACATCGGTGTCTTTCGGCACGAGCGCCTGCATTTCCTGAGCCACCGCCTCGGAGAGTTGCGTGTCGCCCAAGAATTCCACCAGGGGCAACTTGCGGGTCGGCGTGGGTCGGACCAACGGCAATTCGCGGCTCAACTCACCAACTCTCAACGTGTAGGTCTCCTGCGTAGTATCGGTCACGGTCGGCATGGGGTTCTCCTCTGCTCGAGTCTGCCCTCGAGCCTGTATTGGGGCTTTACTTTTTCTCCAAGTACAGCGGCAGGTGCCCGAGCGCAATCACGTCGTCGCGCTCGTCGCCCTCGGTGAATACGGCCAATGTGGCGGTGACATGTCCGCCAATGTCCTTCATCAGCGCCCCGAGGCTGCGGAGCGTACCGCCGGTGCTGACAACATCGTCAATGATGGCGACGTTGTGATCCTTGATCTTCGGGACATCGAAGCCGTCCACGACGAGGAGTTGCGGCTTTCCGGTGGTGATGGACACGACCTCACGGGTGACCGGGGCGCTCATGTACGGCTTCTCCGTCTTCCGGGCCACGATGTACGGTTTGCCGGTGATCCGGGAGATCACATGGGCCAGCGGAACCGCTTTCACCTCTGGTGTGACGAGTACGTCCACCTCTGGGGGCAGCAGGGCTGCCAGTAACTTCCCGGCTTCCTCGGTCAGTTCTGTATCGCCCAAGAGGTTCAGCAGCGCCACGCTGACCCCCGGAGCGACTTCTATAACGGGCAGATCGCGGCGAACCGTGCCAATGACGACTTCATGGGTTTTCACGTTGCAGAATTCTACACCCAAGCCCCTTAAAACCGCTCCGGCTCGAGGGAGCGCACACTCTGGCGGCTTGCAACATTCGTCCCGTCAGATACAGGCTATACTCGAGTCTAGTCTGCACGATTCTCTGTCAGGATGAACCCATGCGAAACCCGCTGATTCAAGCCGATCTGGATGCCCTCGAGTTGCGCTTGCGCGACCTCGTGCGCAGTGAGGTTGCGTTCATTGAATTGATCGGTGAGGATTTGCTAGAAGCGGGCGGCAAACGGGCGCGACCGCAACTGGTGTTTCTGGCCGCACGTGCACTGGGCTACGAGAATCAGCGGGTCGTGGATTTCGCGGCCGTGATTGAGTTGCTCCACAGCGCCTCCCTCCTGCACGACGATCTGATAGACGACGCCGACACGCGGCGCGGCAAAACGGCCGCCTTCAAGCGCTACGGCAATGTCGTCAGCGTCATGAGCGGCGATTTCCTGCTCAGCACCCTGCTGGGTGTAATCTCTGAATTCGGCAACGACGCCGCCAAGTTCGTGAAGCTCATCAGCCAGACCTCGAGGGTGATCTGCGAGGGCGAGGTGCTGCAATTCCAGGTTGCCGCCTTAGAAACATACAGTTTAGAGAATTACTTCAAGATCATCACCGGCAAAACGGCTGCCCTGGCGGCGGCCGCCACCCAGGGCGCGGCAATGCTGGCCACGACTGATACGAGCGTTATCCAGGCCCTCGAGACGTTTGGATTGGAGTACGGACGCGCCTTCCAGATTCAGGATGACCTGCTAGACCTGATGAGCGACGAGGCGACGATTGGGAAACCGATCGGCGGCGATCTCCACGAGGGGAAAGCCACGCTGCCAGTGCTGTATCTGCTCGAGCAAAACGTTTCTGAAGCCCTGGAAATCCTGCAACGCCGCGCGAGCGACCCGGCGGATGTGGCGCGAATGCGAGAACTCGTGAAGCAGCACGGAACTGACGCGCTGGCCCGGACGGAGATTCGTCGTCGCGCCGAGAACGCGGTCGCGGCCCTCGAGGGCTTGCCGCGCAGTCCGGCTCGGAGGGCGCTCGAGGAGCTGGCGATGCGCGAAACTGAACGGGTCGTTTGAAGATGTTCCAGAAGACAGGGATGCTTCAGAGCTATCGAACCATCATCCAACACCTTCTGAGTGAATTTGTCGCCCTCCATAACGCCCAGCAGCCCGATGGCTACAAACTCCTGTCCGATACAGGTCACGATCAGTATTAGGTGCTGAGAATGGGTTGGGAAGGCTCGAGACGGGTCTACGGCATCTCAGTCTGGAGCACGAAAATCTGGATTCAGCAGAACAACACGGACCGCGAGATCGTCTCCGAACTCATGGCGTTGGGGGTACCCGCCAGCAATATCGTGTTGGGGTTTCACCCACCTTCGGCACGCCGCTTGACGGAGTTCTCGAGCGGCGAATCAGGCTGAACTCTAAAAATTTGCTAAATTGCACGTCTCAGATCACACGTCTCGAGCGTTCGCTGACAACCATCGCCCCGAACAGCAGCAGCCCCGCGACGGCCGCGACAATCCCGGTAACCTCGCCGGGTTTGGTGCTCCAGCCGAGCGTGCGCCCGAGGCGTTGATAAATGCCGTTGAGTTGTCCGGCGCTGCGAGCCTCGTAGTATTGGCCGCCGGTCGTGGACGAAATCATGCGAAGCGTGTCCGGGTCGAATCCGACCATCATACCGCCGCCCTCGAAGTTGATGACGCCATCCTGCGTACCCAAACCGACCGTGTACACCGGAACCTGCTTGGCTCGAGCCTCAGCCGCGCCCTCCTCTGGTTCTGGGGGGCGATTGTTGCGACCGTCCGTCAGGAGCACGATCGCGGCCGGGGCGGGATTCTTCGGGAGCTGTTCCCCGGCCCGGTCCGGTAACGCGTGAACCGCCTCGAGCAGACCCGCACCGATGGCGGTACCGCGCCCGAGGGTCAGTTCGTCAATCGCCCGCAGCACCTCGTCGTGATCGGCGGTCGGCAGGACATTCACCGCCGCGAAGCCCGCGAACGAGACCAGCCCCACCTTCGTACCCGCCGGGAGCTGCTTCACGAACAGCCTCGCCGCCTCCTGGGCCGCTTGAACTCGAGTCGGTTTGATGTCGTCGGCTTCCATGCTCAGGGACACGTCCAGCGCCAGCATGATCGTCGTGCGGTTGTCGGGCACGGGGACCGGCGCGGTCGGCCGGGCCAGCGCGGTCACGCCTAATCCCATGGCCACGAGGTACAGCAGCACCGGCACGTCGCGGCGCACGGAGAAGCGTTGCTTCCTGACCTGCGTCAGAAATTCCGCGTCCGGGTGGTACACGACCGCCTCGGCGGGCCGGGACACGTTGCGCAGGTACAACCAGGCCATGAGCGGCAGCAAGACCAGCACCAGCAATTGCAACGGCCAGATGAAGCCGATCATGCGAACCTCGAGCCTTTTGAATTGAAATCGTTCATGGCAATCTCCGGTTCCATTGCAGGCTCATCGCGCCCGAGAGCGTCAGCAGGATCACGGCCAAGCCGCTGAGCGGTCCGCCGAGTTCCAGTTTCGTGGGTTCAAACCGGATCGCGGTCCCGAGTTCCTTGAACACCTCGTCTAAGTTCTTGTCGTCCGGAGTGAGCGCCTTACCGTCGGTGTCCTGAGCCAGTTGCGCCAGTGACTTGGCATCGAACGGGATGAAGTAATCCTGACCGCCGATCCGAGAGACCGCGCCGCCCTCCTTGCCAACGGCCACGGTGTAGACCTTGACCTTGTAATCCTTGGCGAACTTGGCGGCGGCCTGAGCGTTGTTGCGCGTGTTGGAAACCCCGTCAGACAGCAACAGAATCGCGCCGGGCGGCAGGCTGTTGACATCAATCGGCGGCGTGGCGGGCTGTGCGCCCGGCGCGGTCGGGTTGCGTTTCAGCCCAGAAAGTTCATCGGGAACCTTGGCGTCCTTGCGACCCGGCAGACTTTTGACACCTGCCACAAGCGGGTCAGCCAGCGACGTGCCGTTGGAGAGTGTGATCTTTTGCAGCCGCTCGAGGAGCTGAGCGCGGTCGGTCGTAACCGGCACGATGGACGCGGCGCTCTCCGAGAAGGTCACCAATCCAATCCGGGTGTCCTGCGGGGCGCGTTCCAGAAATTTCTTAATAACGGCTTTAGCGACCGCCAAGCGGTTCTCGGCGACATCGGTGGCGAGCATACTTCTCGAGGTATCCAGCGCGATGATGATCGCGGCTTTGTTCTGCGGCAGGGCGAGCGTGGCAATCGGGCGCGAGGCGGTCAGCAGCAGCGCTGCCAGGGCGACCAGTTGCAGGATTCGCGGCAGACTCGAGTGGCGCTGGTTGCCGGGTTGCACCACGCCTCCGATCAGGTTGGCGTCGGCGTACTCCAGAGCGGTCTTGCGCCGTCCCAAAGCCAGGCTTCGCAGCCACCAAAACCCGAGCGGCACGAGCAACAGCAACAGCAAATACCAAGGCGCTCCGAAGTTCATCTCCGCCCCTTTCGTTTCAGCGCGAAACGCAGAATCGGCTGCACCAAGTCGCGCTCAGTATGGAGTTCCAGCGTGTCCGCCTGGGCCCGCTTGAGTGCCCCTTCAATCCGAGCGTTACGCTCAAAGACAATGCGCTTGTGTTGCGCTCTGATTTTCGGGTCCGAGGTGTCCACCCAGGTCTCGCTGCCAGAGCTGGGATCGCGGAAGCGCACGCCGCCAACGTTTGGCAGGTCGCGCTCCACCGGGTCAGAGACGCGCACAGCCACGATATCGTGCTTGACCGAGAGTCTGGAAAGCGGTTCCACCCAGTCGGAACCGCGCATGAAATCACTCACCACGAAGATCAGCGCACGGCGACGCAGGGTTTTCTCCACACGCTCGAGGGCTTCCTTCAGGTACTCGCTCGAGACGGCTTGAGTTGGGAGACCGATGGCGGTGCTAGTTGGCTGGCCGGAGGAGAGTTCGTTGATGATTCTGAGCGCCTGCCCGCGCCCGCTGCCCGCCGTGACGAGCTTCAGGCCGGTTGCATTGGTGGCAATCGCGCCGACTTTATCGCCGTGCTTGGTGACAATTCTAGCTGTCAGGGCCGCGAATTCCAACCCGAGCTGGTACTTGGTCAAACGGCGCGTACCAAAGTGCATGGAGCTGCCACCGTCAAGGATCACCCAGGCGGTGATCTCGCGCTCCTCGCGGTATTGCCGGATGTGCAGCACGCCGCCGCTCCGGGCGGTCACGTTCCAGTCAATCCGCCGCACCTCGTCGCCGGGCTGATACTCGCGCACCTCGGCCAGGTCCAGGCTGGGCCCGTAGAAGACGCCGCTGTAATCGCCGAAGAAAAACCCATCCAAGCGCTTTAAGACCGTGAACTCGAGGCGGCGCAAGAGTTGCTCCGGGAGTTCCTTCGGCTTGGGCGGTTGGAAGGCGACCGGCGCGGTCGCTTTCGGCGCGACGCGGCGAGCGAACAGTCCAGGTTTGACGGGGGCGGGAGCAGTCTGGGTCATGGACGGGTCACAGGCTCACAGGTTGATCTCGAGACGTTCCGAGTTATTGACTGGCGTCTTGTACGGGTCCCCAAGGTGGACCTTCGGCAGCGGCACGTTCTTGACGATTTGATTGATGATGCTCTCCACGGACACGCCCTCGGCGAGCGCGTCGTAGGTCGGGGAAACGCGGTGGCGTAGGACATCCCCGGCGAGGTCGCGCACGTCCTCCGGGAGCGCGTACTCGCGCCCGCGCAGAATCGCCATCGCCTTCGCCCCCAGGATCAGGTTGACGCTGGCTCGAGGACTCGCGCCGATGTTGACGTACTTCTTCAGCTCTGGAGCCTTGACCTCTTCCGGGTCGCGCGTGGCCCGAGCCAAGCGCACCGCGTACTCGGTCACGTTCGGGTGAACGTAAACATTGTCCGCCATGCGTTGCAGCGCGATCAGTTCCTCTAAGGAAATCTTTTCCTGGATAGCTTCAAACTTCATGGAGACGCGATCCACGACCGTCATCTCCTCGTGGAAACCGGGGTAGGAAATCACAACTTTGAACATGAAGCGGTCCACCTGGGCTTCTGGCAGGAAGTAGGTACCCTCGGACTCGATCGGGTTCTGCGTGGCCAGAACCAGAAACGGGTTCGGCAGCGGGAAGGTCTGCTGCCCAATCGTCACCTGGCGTTCCTGCATCGCTTCCAGCAGTGCGGACTGAATCTTGGCGGGGGCGCGGTTGATCTCGTCGGCCAGGATCATGTTCGCCACGATCGGTCCCAGCTCAGTGTCGAACTTGCCTTCCTTGGGGTTGTAAATCCGCGTCCCAATCAGATCAGCGGGCACGAGGTCCGGTGTGAACTGGACACGCTTGAACGACGCACCGATGGCATCGGCGAGCGTCTTGATCGCCAGCGTCTTCGCCAAGCCCGGCACGCCCTCGATCAGAATGTGACCCCTGGCCAGCAGCGCCACCAGCATCCGCTCGAGCATCAGGTCCTGCCCAACGATCACTTTTTTCACTTCAAACAGCAGACCCCTCAGTTTCGAGGCGGCCTCGGTGACTTGCTGCGGTTGTAACGAGGTGGTGCTGGGTTGCATGGGTTAGCTCCTGACCTTGGGATTGGTGGGCGAGTTCGGGGTGAGACCGGGGTTCGCGGGCAGGCTGGGACTGCCACCGCCGGGATTGATCGGGATCAGTTCCTGCGGCTGACCGGGACCACCGGGTTGCGGCCCGTTTCCGGGACCAGGCTGTTGACCCGGTTGGGGGAAGGTGTAGAGCTTCCCGTCCTGGTAAATTTGCACCGGGCACTGCGCGGGTTGTTGGCCGGGCTGTTGCCCCGGTTTCTGACCCGGCTGTTGCCCACCGTTTGGTCCCAGCGGAATCATCTCTCTCGGATCGTTCGGGGCTTGCGGGGCGGGACTCGAGTTCTGCGTCAGGGTCACGACGGGACGAGTTTCGGGAGTGACGGCCCCGCTCGAGGAAAATGCGCTCAACCGGCCCGCCGCGAAGCTGGCACCTGCCAGCGCCACACCCATGAATGCTAGGGCAAGGATTTTCATGGGCATCAGTCTATCCGCAAGATGTGAACGAACTGCGAGGAAACACCGCATCTGCGGTCCTGTTCCGCCGTGTCGCAGATTCTAGTTGGCTTTAGAAGTCATTCGGATCGGTGGGCGACGTGTCTCTTGGAGCGTTACAAGCGGTGTGACACCCGCGCCACTCGAGGTTCGTTCGGGCTGCTCGTTTCAGGCTGTCCTCGGGACTCGTGCGTGAATCCGATTCAGGTCAGCCAGAGCCAGCGCACGATGCGTCCCAGCTTGCGGCTCAGGTACGCCACCCGCAACCACTGCCGCTCCCCAACCTGTCGCACCTCAATTAGGCGAATCGCGTCGCCGCGCACGAGGTAACTCTGAGTCTTAGAGGCCGTGTTCGGCGCGGTGTACAAGTACGCTTTGGCGACCGGCAGGTAGCGCAGCGGTGCACCGGGTTCGGCGCTGATATCGCGCAGGCTGGCTCCGGTCGTCTGGCCGTTCGGCGCGTACTCCAAGATCTGGTAAATCACGAACTCGTTCTGTTGAAAGCCGTCCAGCAGGATCATCTCGCCGCTTTCAGCGCGGTAGAACCGGCCAGCGAAAAGCTTGAAGGTCTCGAGGTAATACTTTGGGCCGCTCTTGCAGTTGGCTTCGATCTGCCGCAGGGCTGGGCGCAGCACGGGATTACAGAGGCTGCCCCCCTCGTAGCCTGGGAAGCTGACGGCGACAAACGTAGAGATTTTAGGCTGATATGTGTACAGCGTATAAAAGTAATTCACGCCGCCGTACCCGCTGCCGTTGGTCACGGCGATGTCGGCGTAGCCATCGAAGTTGAAATCGTCCACTCTCACATCACCGCGATCAATCTCAGACTCGAGCGTCTCCAAAGCCAGCCGTTGCAACCTGACCCTGACGCGCACCTCCAATTTGTTACCGACCACGCGCAACCGAATCGAGTCTCCGGCGGCGGCCGTGAGTGGGACTGAAACCTGAAACGGTTTTTCCAGAGAGAAGCTGTACGACTTGGCCTGAGCTGAGACCGCCAGCCACAAGAGGGCCAGCACGATCAGAATCGGTAAACGGTTCACGGTGGAAGTATAGCGCCGGATAGAATCACCCGATGCGAATCCTGATTCCGAATTCGATCCAGTTCCCGCTCCCAGACCTGCCACTCGAGGTCATCCGCTTCGATCTCAGAGCCGTCCCAGACTCCAATCTGGATGCGGAAGCACTGCTGATCTGGGGAATGCCGCGCACCACCTTGGAGCCGCTGTTGAGCATGTCCAGCCTACGTTGGGTGCAAACGCTGACGGCGGGTGTGGATCACGTACTGAATCTGAAACCCAGGGAGAACATCGCCGTAGCCAACGGCAAAGGCCTACACGACGCGCCGACCGCCGAGCTGGCAGTCGCACTGTTACTGGCGGCTGTACGCCGCTTACACCTCTTCAGGGACTCACAAAACGCGGCCATCTGGGGCAAAGACGCGTATCAGCAGGCGCTCGAGGGTGGCAACGAGATGACGCTCGAGGGGTCGCGGGTGCTGATCGTCGGCATGGGCGCGATTGGTGTGGAGATTGCGCGGCGCTTGCAGCCCTTCGGAACCATCGTCGAGGGCGTAGCGATGAGTGCGGGGACTCGAGGCGGTTTCGTTACGCACGCGCTGGGCGATCTGGATGCGCTGCTGCCCGTTTTTGACGCAGTGATCTTGGTGCTGCCGAACACGCCGCAAACCGTCGGATTGCTGTCTAGGCAGCGCCTAGCGCTGCTGGGTAAAAAAGCCTGGATCGTCAACGTCGGGCGCGGAAATGCGATTGATGAACAGGCGTTGTGCGACGCGCTCGAGGCGCGCACAATTGGCGGCGCGGCGCTCGATGTCACCGAGCGCGAGCCACTGCCGGGCGACTCGAGGTTGTGGCACGCGCCGAACTGCATCATCACGCCGCACATCGCGGGCGGTGGGCCGAACTGGGCTGGCAAGGCGGCCGCACTCCTAAGGCGGAATGCGACTCGTTTCGCTCGCGGTGAACCGTTGGAGAATCTGGTGGATCGCGCTTTAGGCTATTAGAAACAACTCATCTTTCTTTATCCAATTCTCTCATCGGTTCTATAAAAATGAACGTCCGCTCGAGACGCATGAACCAAAACACAGATCACGATTCGCTGAGCGGTCTGATTCACCTTCTCAGGCGGTTCAGTCAATAGAGCTGTCTTACAGGGAGAAAAGCCGAAACGCTGAATGCAACAATACTGCACGAAGTTCCTATTCATTGAGCAAGCCACATGTTGAGTTTCTCGCAACGAGATAATGAATGCAATGTTAACTTGTGGTTTGAAAGCAACCACAAGTCCTGTTACTTGGGGGGCATTTCACCAGAATCTCAAAGGGGAACACTATGCCGAGGAACCCGTCCAAGAAATTCGCTCGAGTCGCTCAAATTGGTGTACTCGCCGCCTTCGGCCTCGTCACGCTCGGCGCGTGCAGCACCCTGGAAGCGCAGCCGCAAGCCGACCTGTCGGCCGGTTCGCTGAGCTACGATTACGTGCTCAGCCAGAAAATCACCGTCACCGAAACGCAGGCATCCCTCGAGCGTCGCCTGGGTGGCCGCATCGTGGTCTTCCAACCGCAAGCGGGTTTCGCGGTGCTGGGCTTCCGTAAGGGCGACGCCGGACTGCAAAACCCGGAAATCGCCTCACGCCTCGAGTCGAATAAAGCGGCCTTCTTTAGTGTTCGTCCGAACGCCCGGATTACGGGAAGTGTTACCGCTTGGTCCGGTGGAAGCGTCACAGCTTGGTCAGGCGGCAGCGTTACCGCTTGGTCTGGTGGAAGCGTCACAGCTTGGTCAGGCGGGAGTGTCACCGCCTGGTCTGGTGGCACTTATGCACCCGTTCCACAAAACACAGGCAACTGGCAGCAGATTCACCTGCAACAAGGGCAGAACCTCGCCACGCATCTTGGGAATGGGGTCAAGATCGCCGTGATTGACACTGGAATTGACATTGCCCACCCCGCGTTCAACGGTTCGCTGTTGCAATCGGACATGTGGGATTTCGTGGACAACGACGCCACGCCGCAGGAGGTTGGCACTGACGGCCAACCCGCATACGGACACGGCACGAACGTCGCGGGGATCGTGTTGCAAGTGGCTCCAAACGCCAAGATCTTGCCACTGCGCGTGTTGGGATCGGACGGCAGCGGGGACATCAGCAAGGTCGTCGCCGCGATCAATTACGCCGTCAGCAAGAACGTCCAGGTCATCAACCTGTCTCTTGGCAGTGATGGACTCTCGCAGTCAGTCGAGGACGCACTGGCGCTCGCCGCCTCGCACGGTATCTATATCGTCTCCTCGGCCGGAAACGCCAACAGCAACAGCGTGACCTATCCCGCCAGCGAGGCCTACAACGATGCCACGCTCAGTGGCGCGTTCAGCCTGAGCGTCGGTAGCGTGGACAGCAGCGACGCGAAGTCTGGCTTCTCCAACTTCGGAACCAGCGCCAAGCCCTTGGAGATCGTCGCACCGGGCGAAATGGTCTACGCGCCAGTTCCCGGAAACCGCATGGGAGCCTGGTCTGGGACCTCGATGGCGGCTCCGATGGTCAGTGGAGCCATCGCGCTCGCGCTTGGGGAAAGCTTGAACGTTTCCGGCGCGGCACTGTCCACCAAGACGAAGACCAAAGTGGATGGGGTGTACGCCAACGGCGCGAACGCCGCTTACCTGAATCTGCTGGGACAGGGACGCTTGAATATCGAGCAACTGCTCACTGATACTTTGCACCCCTAGATTTTCATGGAAGAACAGAGCGCCTGGCTTAATTGTCCAGGCGCTCTGTTCTTTATACCATCAAGACGCGAGAGTGAAAGTCTAAAATCTGCTATCCTTTTTCGCATGACACGGGAGCGTCTCCAGAAACCAGTGGTGACGCCACAACGCCAACCCGAGGTGACGCCCCAATCCCGAATCTCGAGCCAGCACAGGTCCCGAGGTACAGCGCTCTCCAAACTCGAGTTACACACACCAACACCCGCGCAACTCGAGGGGCAACGCCAGCAAGCTTTAGAAGTTCAACGCCACGTTGATCTTCAGCAATCCCAACTCGAGATTCAACGATCAAACGACGCCCAGCTTTCTCAGGCTCGAGTCTCCCAAGCAACCTGGCGCACCTCGAGTCTGAAAATCCCAGCCGTGCAACGCGCCCTGACCGATCACACGCGCACCGCTCGAGTCGCGGCTGACACTCGAGCTGCATTCGTTGCTCAACGCTCACAGCAACATCTCGAGAGATTGGTAACACAACGACTCCAAACAGCCGTTCTACCCGAGGTCACTGCACCCCCTCGAGGTCAAACGCCTTCCCTCGGGTACGTGGCAGAGATTCAACGCTCGAGAGCCGAGGAACAAGTCAACGGTGATCCCAACTTGATTCGTAATTACCAGGGCTTCAAAAACGCTGGTGCCACCCTGGTCAAACACTTCCGATCTCCAGGCTCGAGTCACACGATGACTGATCTGGCAGGCGCGATTCAACGGTTCACCGATCCGGGTCAACGTGGCGCGGTGGAAAGTGCTGCCTTTGCCGCGCTGGGTCATCACCCGAGTTTCCCCGGTCAATTGCAGCGTGCCTTGGATGCTCGAGCGGAACGGCTCGAGGGGCAACGGGAAATCTGGCAGCGAGAGTTGGAGCCAATCGCGCAACGGCAAGCGCTCGAAGAGGCGAGTGGAAACGATGCGGCTGAGCAAATCGCAGTCGCTCGAGGGAGTGGGCAACCCCTACCAGAGAACGTGAGAGCGATGCTCGAGGTGAAGTGGAATGTGGACCTGTCCAAGGTCAGAGTTCACCTGGACTCGAGCGCGGATGGCATCTCGAGGAAGTTGAATGCGAAAGCCTTGACGAGTGGACAGGATATTTTCTTTCGAGCGGGCACGTGGAACCCGACCTCGCTCGAGGGGCTGCAATTGATCGCGCATGAAACCTGGCATACCCAACAACAGGCGAATGGGTTGGTGCAGAAGGGGGTGGATCGTGACGCTGGACTCGAGACCGAAGCCAGAGGCAAAGGCAGTGAAGTCTCGAGTGCGGATTTAACGACGGTCTCGAATGGAACGGGTCGAGTGACGAACCCAGTCAAACCCGCATCGCCTCGAGCCACGCGCATTAGCAACGCAGTGCAACGAGAAAAGAAGGCATCCAGTGACTTAGGGCGTCAGACGACAGACGCTTACGTGACTGCGTTTAAAGCCGCGCTGAAAAAAGAAGTCTTAAACCGCCTCGACCGAAACACGAGTCGTCTCAACGCAGAGCAAGACAAATACGCGAACCCGAATGCCAATCAACCCGCATGGCAGCAATTCCACCTTTTGGCTGGCAAAGACGCTCAACTGCTCGAGACGCGAATGAAATTCGCAGCTCAGATTCCCACGTTGCTGCGAGCCGCGAAGCTCAGCAGCGCAGCGATTCCAGCCATGCTGATGCAGCCAAGCACCAGTCTGCGAGCGTATAAAGAGGGTTTCATCAAAACGCTTTACAACGACTGGGTTGTGCAAGACAACGCCGCTCACCCAGCCCAAACAGGCTTCGGTAATACCCCAGCCGCGACCCGTGCTCGCCTCGAGCGGTTCAATCGCTTGGTTGCCCCGATCAAAGATGTGTTTGACCATGCCGGACGCGTGGAAGAGGCAAGAGATTTCCTGCATGCGCAATATCCTGCCCTGGCTGTGCTCAGTAAAAATGGTGCTTCACGGGAACTTGCAGCGCAAAGCAATACCACCAAAGGAAATGCTGCTCTGTCACAAAGGATGAAACAGGAGTTTGGCAGAACCAAAGGCATTATTGCGAGTGTTCGAGGCAAGATCAGCAGTGGATACTTACCGGTGTTGGAACTCGATGTCGTGACCCGCGACGTGCTCAAGGCGCTCGAGGTGAGCAACGAACGACGCCAAGCGAATGACCCTCGGAGCAGCGCCGTTCTGAACTGGTTGGATGGCGAGCGCGGAAAAGAAACGGCGCTCGATCTTAGTTTGCTGCTCGCGCAAGTTGGATTGACGGCCGCCAGTTTCTTCGCTCCAGGGTTCGCCATTCCACTCGCCCTCGTCAGCGGTGGCGCGGCCGCGCGTGGGGTCGTGAAATCCTCTGCCGTGGTGGAACTCGCAGAGGTCGGGCAGTACGGTGAGAAACTCACCAGCACCGAAGTGGATCAAGCTCGGTTCGCGCACGTTTTCAGTGTCGTCAACGCGGTACTGGCTGTTGCCATGCCGCTCGCTGCGGGTTTGAAGAGCGTGCGTTTCGATTTTGAGGATCTCACTGATGGCTCAAGACAACTCATGACGCGCACGAGCGGCGCAGTTCGTTTGGGACCAGCGATTCCAGCTCGAGTGCAAGCGTTGGAAACAGCGATCACCGATCTCAAAGTACCCGCCGATATTGCCCGTCACCTGCGGGGGTACGGCAACATCTTGGAGAAACTCGAGGGTTTGGGGGTGAAGCTCAGCGATTTGGTTGAGGGTTTACCAAGTAACACCCGAGCGGCGCAGAGTGCTTTCCGAGGAAAGTTGCGTGATGCGTGCGTGAACGCCGCGTTGAAGCGCCAAGGCGAGGAGCAGATGGTGGCGTTGCAAGAACTGCTTGGGTTGATGCCGAACTCGAAGATGCAAGGGGAGTTGTTCACCTTATTCCGGCAGCGCACGATGGGCGCGAACTTTCAGGGGTTGCGGACGCAGAAGTCAGGTGAGTTGAGACCAGCAAATATATCCACCAAGCGCACATTCGATGACGTGTTGCAAGTGCGACGCGCTGGGGGGAAGGGCGCACCACCACCGGGAAGGTACGCAGTAGAGGATAAAAGCGGGTCGGGAGCATACAAACCTGACCAGGCGCAACGGTACTCGGCTGCACTGGAGCGTGATGGGAAGATCACGATGAAGACGGGGGATGAGTACGAGGGCGTCATCTACTTCTTCGATACGCAAAAAGCATATGAGGGTGCGATAAAAACGTTAAAAGATATGCATGCCAAAATTCACGTTGCTTACTATAACGACGAAGGGATATTGCGATGGATGCGGTGATTGACCGAAAAAAATATTTTGTTGACGGTCTCGAACTTTGGGTGGAACGCATCGAACCAAGTGATTTCAGATCTATCTTCCAGCAGGCCACAGATTTTTTAGAGCAATCGTGTGGCTGGAAGCTCGAGTCACTCGATTACGGCGGGGAGGATCACCACCGCTTCAAAGCCGCTTCAAAAGAAGAACTCCTTTCGCAATTCGAGAATCAACAACCAGGTATTTACTTTTGGGTGCTGAATTACGATCACAAACGCAGCGTTTGGTTGCGTGAGGAATCTATTGATCGCAAACTCACTGGCAGATATGAACTCGAAATAGTTTTATACAACGGATACGTTGACTCCCTCGAGATTCCGAGTGCGTTCCTCAACGCCTGTCACCAACTCTGCCAACAATTCATCCGCATCAACCCCAAGCTGACCTACACCATGAAACGCATGACGAACTCCTTCTTCCCCTGTCCGCCCCTGGCTCAGACCAGAATTCAACTCCAAACTATCACCCACGCTGACATCGCCGCTGCTTACGATCACCCCGAGGATTTTCTCAGCACCTGGGATACCCGCACCGATTACGGCGATCACATCCTGCTGACTCGAGGCTTAAACAAAGCCGATAACCTAGCCTATAAACGCGACTTGCACGCCAGGCAATGGAAGCTCGCGTACGCTGCAAAACCAGGATTGACAGAGTATTACTACCCTAATCCAGACCAGATGAACTCGAGTTGTACGACGAACTTTGCAAAGGTGATCAAACCGTGCGAACCGTTGGGTACGACGCAACCACGAAGACAATGGAGTTCACCGCGTTCGTAGAACCGGATCGGCACATCACACCGCACGAAATTTTCATGCTGCGCGACATTGTGGAGATCAAGGAATTCGATGACGATGGAGAACTGTTACCCGTTGAAACGGTTCGCGTTGTATTCCCAAACCTCGAGATGGCAGAGCAGGAGAAGCGTCCACTCATTGATTCAGGTGCTGTAGTTATTTACCTTGATTTTAATGGAAAAGATATGCAATTAAAGGATTAGCATGTCGACTGTCTATGCTTATGGATTAAAAGATCAACTTGAAAGTCTGTCTGTATCAGAGAAAATCGAGATAATTTCTGAAGTAGTAATTCACGGTTTATCTAACTGCTTAATAGAAAAGATTGGTCAGGACTTTATTGTTTTTGAAAAAATTGAGAATGCTGTAATTCAAACTTTACTACAAGAACATTCAAACTTAAAACATTTATACTCAGAAATTAGTCTTTCTTATGGAGAGTGGGATTCTATTTCACATAACACCGACATTGAAGTACCTTCAAGCCTTTTTTTACCAAACATGAGTGAAAAAGACGTTAGACTCTTAGCAAATTACGATGAAGAAGTAGATTTATCTGCAACGCGAACATATCTCGACTTTCCAAATTCACTTATTAAGAATCTATCTGTCGGTTCATTAAAGTCATATATAGAACTGTTAAAAACCGCAATTATTGAACTCAAAGAAGAAGAACCTGGTTCCGAAACCCTTGAGGTACATGAAATCATAAAAGCCTTTCTTGAGAAGGCTGTCGCCTTAAATTTATCTGTTATTTTTCATTAGAACAATAATACTTATACTATATACTATGCTTTCGGAGCTGTGCTGGACACATCGGATAGACTTTTGTTAGGTATTTAGGTTTCATATACGGAGAAATCCTTCCCGTCGAAACGGTATGTGTTGTGTACCGGAATCTCGAGATGGCCAGCCCAGGAGAAGCGTCCATTGCTGGATTCTGGAGTCAAAGTCATTTATTTGAATCAGCAAGGCGCGGATGCAGAACTCAAAGACTGAATCGTTATGGCTCAAGGACTGGGCGACGCAGCTCAGGCGGCGTGTGGGCAACCCCTGCCGGAGAACGTGAAATCAATGCTCGAGACGCGGTGGAATGTGGACCTGTCCAAGGTCAGAGTTCACCTGGACTCGAGCGCGGACGGCATCTCGAGGAAACTCAATGCCAAAGCCCTTACCACAGGGAATGATATTTTCTTTCGCGCTGGCACGTGGAACCCGACGAGTCTCGAGGGGTTGCAACTGATCGCGCATGAAACCTGGCACACCGTGCAACAAGGCAACGGACTCGTGCAGGCGGGGGTGGATCGGGATCACGGTCTCGAGCTGGAAGCGAGGGGCAAAGGCGCTGAACTCTCGAGCACTGATCTGAGCAGTGTCTCGAGCGGAACCGGATTGAAAGCCAAAGGGATCAGCAATCACATCCCGAAACCGGCCGACTTCAACCCTCGAGCCGTGCAACGCGAGCGTCAACCGGGGGAACCGACCCGCGACAACCCCAAGCAACCCAAGGGGCAACCCGTTCATCAACTCGCCGTGATCGGCATCACCGGACACGAGACTGACGCGCCAACCGTTGAGAGCACCGGGGTCGCCCTGCGCGCCCAGCCGAGCGCCGAGAGTGCCGCCGTGGGCGCTCGCTTACGATTGAACACCAAGCTCTACGTCAACACGCGCTTCAGTCCGTCCGCCGCGAGCGGAGCCTGGTGCAGCGTCACGACCACCGATGGTCGCCAGGGCTGGGTCAAGGCCACCTACGTGCAGATGATCGATTATGGGACCGATCCCGAAGCCAAACTCGTCAAAGTCCCGAGTGGCGCGGGCGGGTTCGCCATCAACTTGGCGCGGGCGCATTTCAGTGCGTTCGTCAACCGTAGCAACAACCGCGATCAGGACCTGCGCTTCTTCGTCAACGTGCTCGAGCATGTCAACCGGGGTCGCGGCGCGGGCATCTTCAAACCGAGCGCGATGCAGAACCGGACGGACGCCAGCGCCTGGAAGGAAACGCGGGCGACCGCCGGAGAGTACATCTGGATTCCCGGTCTGAACCACGCGCTGAGCCTGGTTGGAACCGTGCCGGGCGGTAGCCTGACGAGCGCCGCGCTTCAGGGCTTGAAGGATGCGGCGGGCGCGGTCGGTGAGTTCGCCCTGGGCGGCGCGGCCTTCGTGGCCGGTCTTTTCCACGGGGTCGGCAGTGCGCTGTTCGATATGGTGAAAGCGATTTTGGATCTCGTCTGGGGCGCGGTCAAGGGAATCATCACCGGGTCGCTGTTCGACGATATCGCCGGGTTCTTCGCCAGCATCGTCGGCGTGGCGGGTCACATCCCGGAGCTGGCGCAGGCGGTTTTCACCGATGTCAAACAGAAGTGGAACCAGACTGATCTGGTGATGCGCTGGGAGTACCGGGGCTGGCTGATCGGAAACGTTCTCACCAACATGGTGCTGATGTTCCTGGACGGCATCGGCGCGATCAAGGGTCTGGCGGCCCTTGGGAAGGCCGGGAGGCTCGGCAAAATCGGGCAGATCGCCGTGCGCTTGGAGAAACTCCCGGCGATCGCTAAGGTCAGCGCCCAGCTCGAGGTGGCCAGCGCGAAGTTCGCGGCGTCCCCGGCCGGGAAGGCGCTCGCGGCGGCGGTGCAAGAGTCCAAGGCCGCGGCTCGAGGGGTGGCGGACGATGTGGGACGCGGTTTGAACAACGCGGCGAACGCGATGACGGGCACGCCACGCCAGCCCGCCTTGGCGGGCGCACTCGTCGGGGGTGGATCGGCGACGGTCGCCCCTCGAGCCGCAGCGGGTTTGGCAGGCGCGGGGCGCACGGCCGCCGCCACGACGGGCGCGGCAGCGCGATTGATCTTCTGGACGAACCGCTTGAAGATGCTCGAGCCGATCTATGGAAAATTTGCAAATTGGGCGAGCCTGAAAAGCGGTTTCATCGGCAAGGTGGCGAGCGAGGCGACGCTGCCGCCAGGGTATCGCTACGCGGTGGTGGACGGGGTGAAATACGCGTACCTGGAGGCCGCCGACGCTACGAAAGTACCGCTCTTGAAAACCTCGCGGATCAGCCGGGGCGAGTGGGACGTGCCGAAATCGCTCTCGAGCAGCCCGTACCGAATCGCGGACGGGGCGCGGTATGCGGCGAATTACGGGGCGAAGATTTTGCAGACTGGCTCTCAAATCCACCATTTGCTCGCAGATAACTTGTGGCGAAGGACGCCGATGCTTCAGGAAATCTTACGTCGTGGAATTGCCAACATGGACTTAAAACCAAACTTGATAGAGCTAGGTGAGACGGCAGCAGATGTTACTCGAGCGAGAGCAATTGATCCCCGCTTCCCAGAAATTCCGCACTTGGGTGAACATCCGCTTTTTGATCAAATCGCTGATGGAATACTGAGTGATTTTGTTCGCAATGCTACACGGACTTACAGGCAGATTGACATCTTGAAATTCACTGACCAACAACTTTTAGATACGTTGAAGCGGGCGCAGGATGAAATATTAAGGCTATTGCGAGATGAACCAAGACGCTTTCCGAGGAAACCCAATGGCGGTTTGGCGTCCGCACCCGTACCGTTGGCACCAACGGTGGGGGTCGCGTGAAAGGCAAGCTATTCAGGTTATTGGGTGACGCTGGCGCGTCCTTACCAGGAGAAGCGTTTTCGCGGGTTCATCGTGATGAACTCTGGCGCGACTTGTGGACGGATTTCACCACTCACAACGAGGCGTTCAAGCGCGAAAACAACTCTTTCACAATTGATTTCTTTGACACGGGCGATTTCGATGATCACTTTGATTTCAAGCTTTCAACCCCACCAGTATTTTTGGGTTGGTTTGACCTGTTGCCCCTGACTTCTATTCCAAGTAATGATCTACGCTGGACAATTCTATCGCGGGAAATTACAGAGATCTTCAATCGGCTTGGTTTCACGGAGTACGTGCGCGTGCCGCTCACCGTTGTAGATCGTAATGTTCAACCAGCGTTTCCGATCTCGAGTGCTGAGTTGGAACATTTCAAAGTGAAGTCCGACGCTTTCGTATCGCACGACTGGTTCTCGGAAGTTCAAGTTCATTCACGGTTCAGTTTACTAGCGGACGCCGCAGATGCGATGTCATCACCAGAAAAACGAGTTGTACGTGAGGATATCGAGATTTCGGAAGTGCCGCTCGTTTTCCGTGATCCGAAACTCATCAGTAATTTGATTGTCAGAGTAGAGGTGAGAGACGCACTGCTTGATTCGGGCATCCAAGGTCTTCGTTTTACGGAACCATTCGGCGTATGAACAAGAACTCCTCAATCGAGCAGTCCGTACCGAATCGCGGACGGAGCGCGGTACGCGACGAATTACAGGACGAAAATCTTGCAGACCGGTAGCCAGATCCACCACCTGATCGCCGATAACATCTGGCACAAACTCGAGGTCTTACAAGAGCTTCTGCGGCGTGGCATTGGCAATATGGATCAGAAGGCTAACCTGATTGAACTTGGGGAATCGGCCGCCAATGTATCTCGGGCGAGGACGATAGATCCGAAGTTTCCTGAAGTGCCGCACCAGAGCAGCCATTCCGCGTTCGATGACCTGGTTGAAGCAAGAGTACGCGCCTCACAACAAAAAACCGAGCAGGCGTTGCGAAAACTGGTTCCACAGGGGAGTGACCAGGAACTGCTCGATTTTGTGAAGCGCACCCAAGACGAGATCCGAGATCTCTTCCTGAACCACCCCGATCAGTTGCCAAAGGAAACCTAACGGGACGCTCGGTTTCGCGCCGGGCAATTCAACGACGGAGGTGGCGTTAGATGCTCAACCCTCAAACGGTGACCGTTCAGCCCGATCTCTACGGGCTGAGCACCGACTTCCAGAACCTGTCTGTTACTCAAGTTACGCAGTGATGAATAAACGTGTACGGTAGAGCTTCCTGCGGTCACAGGAGGCTTACCAATGAATCTAGCACGCGTCTCCGAGTACGTTCACGCCCTCATCACCAGCCCCTTCAACAACACCTGCCTTGGATTGACAGAAACCAGAGAGGGGCGTGTGCCAGTCTCAAAAGCCGATGTGCTCGAGTTCCTCGCTACTGCGTAACTTGAGTGTTAAAGAGCGCACGCGCATCCATCCCGACAACACCTGGGACGACCTGTGGACGAACACGCAGCAATACGATGAAGTGGTCAAAGTAGCGAACAACGGCTTTCCGGTGCAAGGTATTTACAGTCGTCAAGGCTGGCTCGATAACCCAGTTGTCCCGAGTCCCCTAGTTGTGTTTGGATGGTTCGACCTCCTCGAGAAGCGCGATATCCCGAAGAACAATCTCGGCTGGATCATCGTCTCGAAACGAGTGCTCACCGTCATGTGGGAACTCGGTGTCCAACCAAGAACGCACGCTCTCCGCGTTGTGGACCGTGGCCAGTTCGGGAACGTCTACGGTGAACACGTGCGTCAGTACGAACAGGATGAGATTGCGGCGAACGTGCAGCATCGTGATGACTGGTTTTACGGGCTGCAACTGCCCACCTACAGCGTCACGGCTGATGACTGGGACGCGTTCGATACCAGAAACGTTCGCTGGCGGGACCTCCCAGATCGGTTGCCCGCTTTCTTCGTTGACCCAAAAAGTCCGGGGAGTTGCTGGTAACGGTTGAGGGGCAGTTGGCGCTCGAGGCTGCGGACGTGCGGTACACGGCACCGTTTCAACCTTGAGCAGGTTTGACACGACGATTGAGGAGTTTGTTACATCAAATGCAGGCGAGCCAGGATGGTTCCCGAGAGAAAGCGATGGGGATCTGTCGTTTGCACCATCCACCCAAGCGATAGGCGTCGCGTGACAGGCAAGCTGTTCAGGTTGATGAGTGACAGTGGCGCGTCCCTCCCTCACGAGGCGTTCTCAAAGGTTCACCCGGATGATCTCTGGTTCGATCTTTGGGTTGAAATATAGCAGAACTTCGCGCCGGTCCGGTCACACTCGCTTTGCGACCTAGGTGGCAGAATGAAGCTTGTGAATGGGGCTGACGAATTGCTCTGGGGGGATTCCCCGCTGAGCGATGAAGAGGCATTGACCGGGCGTGATCTGCTCGCGCGGGCGCGTCAACTATTGACGGTTGATCCCCACCAAGCGTTAGAGCTGGCCGAGGCCGCCCGCGATCACGCCCTGGATCACCAATGGGAACATGTCCTCGCTCAAGCTCACCTGTCCATCGGTCTGGCTCAACACCAACTCGGGGAACTCGAGCCTGCCATCGAATCGTTGTTCGAGGCGGCCAGAGCCTTCGAGACCCTGGAAGACTTGGATGGGGAACTCGAGGCGCTCAGCACCGTGGGGCAGGTTTACCGCAACCTCGGCGAGTTTGACCTAGCTTCTGATGTCTTGGAACGTGTCCTGGCGATCGGGCTAGCGATTGACAATCAACAGGCGCAGGCGGATGCGCTGAATAACCTGGCTGGAATCCATCACGCTCGGGGCGAGTTCTCACAGGCTCTGGAGCGTTTGGAGAGGGCGCTCGAGTTGCGGCGACAGAGCGGTGATTATCAGCGCCAAGCCAACTGCTTGAACAACATCGGCGTTCTTTGTATAGATCAGGGTGACTATCCTCGTGCCCTGGAAAATCTGCTCGAGGCACGCGCCCTGCTGAAAGACCGGGTCCAGGACACGCGCAGCGAGGGGAACTGCCTGATTAACATTGGTCGCGTCTACGAAGACACCCACGACCTAGCGCAAGCGTCAGTGATGTACAGCGAGGCGCTCGAGTTGGCCAACAAGGTGGACGACAAACTGGTCGGGATCATGGCCTCGGTTAATCTGGGCACAGTAGAACATCAACTCGGTCACAGTGAAACTGCCCTCCAACTTTTCAGGCGCTCCCTCGAGAACGCACGGCAAATCGGATTTCGCCCCGTCGAAATCGCCGCCCTGGACGGCATCGGGTCGGTGCAGTTGCAACTCGGACAGCTCCAAGCGGCGCTCGAGGCGAACCGAGAGGCCCTAGAAATTTCCAGGGAGCTTGGGGACCGCGAGCGTGAGATCGAAGCGCTGATGAGCCTAGGCAGGGCGCACTTGGCGGCGAACGCGGCGCTCGAGGCGTCAAACCTATTGGAACAGGCACTGGCGCTGGCACGCGAATCAGATCGTCAGAAGTTCATTGTGGACATTCACGAATTGCTCAGCCTATCGCTCGAGCGGCTCGGGGATGACAAGCGGGCGTTGGCGTATTACAAGGACTTTCACCGCCTGGAACGATCCTTGCTGAGCGAGGAAACCGAACGGCGCACGAAAAACCTGAAGGTGCATTTTGAGTTGGAACGCGCCAGAACAGAATCAGAGACGTATCGGTTACGCAACGAAGTCATCCGCGAAGCGAACGAACTTCTGGAAGAGAAAGTCTGGGAACGCACCCGTGAACTCGAGGAAACCCGAGTCGAAGTCGTCATGCGACTGGCGGTCGCGGCCGAGTACCGGGACGACAACACCGGGCAGCACACCTGGCGGGTCGGGCAGCTTTCGGCGCTGATCGCGCAGCGCTTGCAAATGCCGCCCGAGGACATCGAGTTGCTACGACTGGCGGCGCGTTTGCACGACGTGGGCAAGATCGGAATCTCGGATTTGATTATGTTAAAACCCGGCAAGCTCAGCCCAGAGGAGTTTGACCGCATCAAGGAACACACCACCATCGGCGCGGGCATCCTCAGCGGTGGTCAGTCGCCGCTGCTGCAAATGGCAGAGGTCGTGGCGCTGACCCACCACGAGCGCTGGGCGGGCGGCGGTTACCCGCACAACTTGAGCGGCGAATCCATCCCGCTCGTGGGCCGGATCGTGTCTGTCGCAGACGTGTACGACGCCCTGATGGCGCAACGCCCGTACAAGCAACCCTGGACCGAAACCGAGGCCAGAGCCGAAATCGTCAAGCAATCCGGGAAGCAATTCGATCCGAACGTGGTTGACGCTTTCCTGGAAGTCTTAGAGAGCGAAGCGCGTCTGGAAATGGTGATCTCGAGCGATTGAGGCTGAACCCTCGAGTGAGTGCCGGGCATCCACAGCAGCGTTCACCTCGAGACTCAGGGCGCTGTTTGAGCGACAGGCGTGAAGACATTTAGCGGCACGGCTTTCTAAACCGTACAGTCCAGCCTGAGGTGCATTGAGGGCGTTCTCTCAAAGAGCTGATCGCAACCGATTCGAGGTTGCTCTGCTACTGATCCGCACGTGTTCAGCTTCACAAAAGGCGAACTGAAAGCCTGTCTGGGACACGAGGCAACCTTCAGCGCGGGCAACGCGAATCAGTAAGCCGTCTGGCGTAGTTACAGATGCGCTCTTTGAACTTACAATTTGCATCACCAGTCTCGTTTTCAAAAACGGTTTGGAAAGTTGGAAAGGCGGTGCGGCGATGGAGAAGACAATCAACAACCTGATTCTTCAGCTCGGTGTTCCTCGAGCCAACATTCACCTGCCCAATACTTTTCAACCCAGCGCTTTTCAACCCGTTACTGCCATCGCCCGTTGCGCCGCGATTGCGTCTGCCGCTCTCGTTGACGGTCAAGCTCCACCCGCCAGACCCATCTGACACCTGTCAAGCATGGCTCCGGCGGAACCCCCGCCGGAGTTTTTTATTGCCGGTACTTTACAAGGAGTCCACTCATGACCGATCTCATTGCCCAGACCCGAGCCATTTCTGCACACATCAACCTATCCCTCTCGCATTTCCCCGAGTGTCCACATGAAACATACTCAACCCATCACATACCAGACTGAACGCGCCACGGTACCGGGCAAGAACCTGTGGAGTCTGACCCGGACTCAGGTTCCCTCGAGCCTGCCGGTATCCAGCCCCGAGACCCAGACTAAGCCTCTTAAAGAACGCTGAGGCAACATGAAAGAACGGCCCGAGGTTAAGCCGTTCTTTCATGTTGCCGTTTCTGGCTAATGCCCAAGCGTGGCGCGCCGAATCGAGCGCAGGTCTTGCAGGCTGACCGCGTAAGCCGACAGGAGTTCGCTGACGCCCCAGGCGATCAATGAGAACAGAATGCTGCCGAACAGCGCCGCCAGCAGCACGAAGTACCCCAGCAGATTGCTCGAGTCCTTCGGGAGCAACGTGACGGTAAACGCAGCGCCCGACAGGAAGAACAGCACGGCCATGATTTTCAGCCACCTCGAGACGCCCTGAAGCGCCGCCAGGTTATCGGTTCCAATCACCGACACCTTGCGCTCCATGTCGGGGCGTTCCATGCTGAGCGCCTTGCTGGCTTCCAGAGTATCGCCGCCCCATTGACTGCTCGGCGTGGGCGCTACGCCCCCCAAGGCAGCATCCCCAACCGCCTCGTTGATGATGGGTTTATGGTCGAACGGGTCGTTCCAGCTCGGGTCGGCAACCGCCTGCTCTGGGAGACTTTCATTTTGGTTTTGAAGATGCACAGGGGCGGTGGGCGCGGCCGAGTGCTCAGGTTCAACCTCGAAGGTTTGTTTCGTGGAAATCCAGGGGTCCTCTTCGGGGCTGGCCGCCTCCGAAAGTGCTGGCATTGCCAGCGCTGCATGGTCGGTCTTCGTCGGTTCGTCCCAATCGCTGAGATGCGCGAGAGCGGGGGAACCCGTGTCAGCCGTCATCTCATGCGCATCTGATACCGGCGCGGCCGGAGGTGAATCCGGTGTATCCAGACCCAGCACGACCCCGGACATCGGCGTGTCAGCCGACGGTGTGGTCAGGGCCCGCCAATCGTCGGCGGTAGTCGTGACTGAGCGAGACTCGAAAGCAGATTGGCTCGAGGTGAACGAACTCGGGGCGGTAGAATCGGGCGCGAAAGCGGGCATCGGCGGTAATGATCCGCTGGTCACGCTCGCCTTGGCTCGAGCGATCGCGTTCTTGACGCCCTCGAAGAAGAATTTCAGTTCGGTGCGGTCGAAGCCCAGGATGTTGCCGTCTAACAGAGATTCCGAAGCGGAACGAACACTGAGTTCACCGGTTTTGGCGGTCTTGACGTTGGTGATGTCCCGCAGCCGACCGCGTTGAATGTCCTCGCCGTTCAGAAATACCAGTTCTCTGGCGGTGATGACGAGTGCCTTGTCCTGCCCATGAATCTGGGTTTCCACGTCCTCGGGGCTGATACCAGCGTCGCGCAAGCGTTGTTCGGTGTTGGTCATGGAATCCTTTCGTGCGCCTCTGAGAGCGGCGCTGGAAGACGGTCTGGCGCTTGTATGACCGCATTATACGCGGAAACTGCGTGATGCGTCACGTTCCTGTCACGTCGCGCACCCATCGGCAGCCCGTGGCGGGTTTACCTCGGCTTGTTTCGTGGGCTAGACTCACACACGCATTCAAGCACTCGTGTGGGATAAACCCGCACTGGCTCGAGGGGGAACGTATGGAACGACCATTGAAGGTCTTCACCGGGAAGGCCAACCCGCTTTTGGCTCAGGAAATCTGTGACAACCTCGGCATTCCGCTGGGGCGCTCACTGTCGCGGCACTTCAGCAACGACAACATTGAAGTGCAATTCGAGGAATCGTTACGTGAAGCCGACGTGTTCATCGTGCAATCCCTAGCGGGCAACGGGGAATTCAACGTGTCTGACAGCGTGATGGAATTGCTGCTGATGATGGACGCCGCCAGGGGCGCATCGGCCGCTCGGATCACGGCCGTGATTCCGTACTTCAGTTACGCCCGAAGCGACAAGAAGGACAGTCCGCGGATCAGCATCGCGGCAAGACTCGTGGCGGACCTCTTGGAAACCGCTGGGGCCGACCGAGTGCTGACGATGACGCTGCACAGCCCGCAGGTTCACGGGTTTTTCAGCATCCCCGCCGATCACCTGAGCGCCGAACCGGTCCTGGCCAACTACTTCATCACCCACCTCAGCAACCTCGAGGATGCCGTGGTGCTCGCCCCCGACGCGGGCGACATCAAACGCGCCTCGAGCCTGGCGGAGCGCCTGGGGGCAGGCATCGCGTTCATTGACAAGCGTCGCGTCAGCGACACCCGCGTCGAGGCGCGCGGTCTGATCGGGGATGTTAAGGGCAAGTGCGTCCTGATCGTGGACGACGAGATCAGCACGGCGGGCAGTCTGGTCGAAGCCGTCAGCGTCATCAAAGAGGCGGGCGCGAAAGAGATTCACGTCGCGTGCAGTCACGGGGTTTACGTCGGTCCAGCCGTGGAACGCATCAAGGGGTTAGACATCGTGGAGTGTATCAGCACCAACTCCTGCTTCGTGTCCCCAGAAAAGATGGCGGAGACCGACAAGCTTAAAGTGCTCTCGGTCGCGCCGCTGTTCGCCGAGGCGATCACTCGCATCCACACAGGCGAAAGTATCGCGGAGATGTTCAGGGTCTAAAGATTCAATCGCATTTCAACCGCTAAAAATCGTATCAGCCGCGATTCTCGAGCCATTTCAGGTGAAGAATCTGAACTCCGATACAATGCCTTTCATGCGGCGTGATGGACTTTCAGTAGCTCAGGCCCATCAATGAGGCAGGAGACCGTTTCGCAGGTCAGGCGACAACTGGGCGCGGTCGTCTCGAAACGGGTCGGGCAAGCCGTGGGTCTCTGGGGCGAACCCGGCATCGGCAAGACCCATACTGTTCACGCGATCTTCGAGCACCTGCCCTGCGCCCACCTGTGTTTGCACGCAACGGCGAGCACCGCACAAATCGCCGCGTCACTGCCGCACGCCCGGACGCTGCCCGCTTGGACCGTCGCGCAACTCGAGCGTCTGAGTCGCGGTGAACCGATTGAAGATCGCGCCGTGGTGCAGACCCTTGCAGCGGCATTGAGCGCCATAGCTCCGTTCGTTCTGCATCTCGAGGATTTGCACGAAGCCAACGCCGAACGCGTGGCGCTCGTGGAATCCTTGGCAAGGGCGGTACTGCGTTCGCGCGGCGTGGGTTTACTTGTGACGAGCCGCGCCCAACTCCCGGAACCGTTTCGGAACCATCAGCTCGAGGGGCTTTCAATGGTTGAGGTAACGGTTTTGTTCGAGCAGGAGTTGAAGGCGCAACCGCCGGAGGATGGTCTGGAATGGGTCTTCGGGCGGACGCGCGGGAATCCGCTGTTCACATTGGAGTTCGTGCGGTACTTACGGCGGCAAGGCTTTTTCTGGTCGGACGGGGAGCGCTGGCATTGGCGCAAGCCACCTGAGGAATTCATGCCTGTCAGTATCGGAGCGCTCGTGACCGAACTCGTTTCCAGCGTTGCGAGCACCGCTGAAGCGCAAACCGTGATCGAGGCGCGTGCGATTCTTCCCGGTGGATGGGGCGCGGTGCGCTCGAAGGGCCTTTGGGCGGGGATGGCGGGCGTGAATGAATTGAGGCTGGAAGAAATCCGAGCTTCGTTCGAGCGGGCCGGATTGCTGCGCGGCGATGATTTCGCGCACCCACTGTTCGCCGAAATCATCGCGGCGGAACTCGAGGGCGAAACGAAGTGCGCTCTGGCACGTCGTGCGCTCGAAGTGCTGAAAGAAACCGATCCCGAACAGGCGGCGGAATTGATTCCGTTAGCAGGACTGCGGGACGAGGAAGCGTTGGAGTTGTTGAAACGTGCGGTGTCACAGGCTCGAGAACGCGGTGAAGAGGTTCATGCGGCGCGTTTGCTTGGCCGTGCGGCCCACTCTGCCACGGGGGAGGAACGCGTTTCATTGGCGCTCGAGGCAGAAGCTGGGTTGGTCTCGACTGGCGATTACCAGGCGCGGGAACAACTCGCACGACTCGCCTTAGCGGTGCAACCTGAGAACCGAAACGCACAGTGGGCGCTGGCACAAGTCCTCGCGCACATTCACCGCCTCGAGGACGTGAACACACTGATTGCGGGGCTGCCCGAGGAGGAACAGCTCGAGATCCGTTGGGTCGAGGTGCGCTTTCGTGCCTTGACGGTGGCTCGGCGTCACCGTGAAGCCATCACCATTTGGAACCGTCACGCGGCCTTGTGGTCGCTCCCGAAGGGTCGCAGCATCAGTTACGCGGTGGACAACCATTGCAACCTCGGAGAGTTTCAGCAGGCGGAACAGATCATCAACCAAGCGCTTCAACGAAGCGATTTGGAACTTCGCACCCAGAGTCGAATTTTCGGGGCACTGGCGTACATCAAGTCGCAGCAGGGACACGAAGAAGAAGCTGCGGATTTGTACGACAGAGTGATTGATATTGCTCACCTTGATGGGCACAAGCAAAACCTCGGTTCGTTTTATTATGAACGCGCCATCAATCAGAGCCAATTGGAACTGTTCGAGGCGGCGCAGCTCGGTGTGGAAACGGGCATCCGTTTTTACGAGCAGGCGGGAGCGGTCGCTTCGGCGGCCAACGCACGCATTTTTCAGGGCAACTTATTGCTTCGACAAGGAAAATTTGAGCGCGCAGAAACCGTTTTCCAGGAAGCCTACGAAACGTTTTTGCAATTTTCGCTGAATCCCAGACGCGTCGCCTGCGAGTACGAGATCGCGCTCTTTTACGCCGAGTGGGGCGCACCGTACGGTCAAACCTTAGCCTGGAAATTTGCGCGGGATGCTCTCAGTCACGCTCGAGCGCACGAGAATTACGACTTGACACACCTGGCCCTGGCGGTTTCCGCCCGCGTGGCCGCGTGGCGCGGCGAGCTGGGGCAGGCACTCGAGTGGGCGAACGAAGCTGTACATCTACTCGGGGACGATACCGAACAGGAAGACGCGTACCTCTGCCGGGCCTCGCTCGCCTACGTTTTAGAGGCGAACCACCAGCCGACGAACGCGTTGACTCGTTGGGGTGAGGCCTTGCAGATTGCACAATCGCTGCGGCTCTCCTATGAGTCGCACGAAGCAACCCTCGAGATGGCACGCCTGCAATCCGACTGGGAGGGCGTGCGGTCACAGCGCACCTGGTTTGCCGAACGCGGGCTGGGCTTGGGCGTGCGGCGCGCGGACGCCTGTTTTGAGAGGCCACCGTTGGAACTACCAACCATGCCGACAGCGCGCATCAATGTTCTGGGAACCGTGACCTTGGAGCGCGACGGTCAAGCCGTACCGACCCGCGCTAAGAAGCGTTTAGAAATTCTGACGTACCTGTTAGAGACGCGCATCGGTGGGCGGGTCGAAACCAGCGTATTGGACATGCTGGACGCCCTCTACTCCGGCGAACCGGAGACCGAAGCGCGTAACACCTTGAAGCAGCAGATCTACCTGATTCGCTCGAGTCTCGGGGCGGACAGTGTGATCAGCACGCCGAATGGATACGCGCTCGGCGCGGTCTCGAGCGACGCTGAGGACGCGCTGCACTCGCACGACCCTGGCTTATGGCGCGGCGCGTATCTGACGAACCTGGGCGATGGCTGGCGAGCGGGAGTGCGCGAGGCCCTCGTCTTGGAGTTGCAGTCCTGCCTCACCGCGCTGATGTCAACCAACGCCGCCGAGGCCGCGCGGCTCGGTGCGATCTTGGTTGAAATGGAACCCTACGATGCCGACGCGCTGCGCTCGGCCGTGCGTGCGCTGGAAGCGTCCGGCGACGGGCGCACGGCACGCCGCACCTACACCGAGGGGCGGACTCGGCTTCAGGAAATCGGTGAACAACTCCCTGAAACGCTCGAGCTGTTCGCCTCAGCCTCCTAAGCCCGGCCGCCTACTGAGTTCGGCTGTGACGCAGACGTGAGTGAGCCGAATCGTGGGGTTATCAATAAGCTAGCCTGCTGAGCCAGTACCGCCCGAATTCAAGCCTCGAGCCGAACTGCCTCTGGGTGTTCAAAAACTTTTGACCGCGTTTTGACCAGCCATCCCCGACCATGCCCTCACTCCAAGCCAAGGCGAGGCTCGAGAGGGAAAGGGGCGGCGATGAAGACGCTGGAAAGTGGGCGCGATCAGGGGACGCAACGGGCGCGGGCCAGCCTGACGGGACGGTTCTGGGCTTGTGTCTGGGATCTGGACTGCGTGCTAGAAACACGCCTGAACGAACTGGACTGCTTAGAAGGTTGGTTCGAGGCGGACGGGCAGCGGCTCGAGGTGCTGGTCGGGTCACTCGAGCCGAACGGCGAGGTTAGTGGGCTGATCCGGGCCGCCAATCTGACTGAGCCGTTCGCGCTGTTCAGAGCGCGCGCGGACGCGCAGGGGCTGCTGCTCGAGGTGCGTACCCTCGGAGACCCTTTGAGTTTTGAGCGGGTGATCTTCGAGCGGCTGAGCTGAGTGTCTGCAAAACTTGGACATCTAAATTTCGCTTCAAAGCCAATCCAGGCTGTTATCAGCAACAACTCGAGACTGGTCAAGAGTTTTACCTGCGTACCCCGCAACAGGAAACACATAACTCCTCTCAACACCTCGAGTTGGCGGGTCAGTGACTGGGAAGGCTCAGCCTGCAATTCCCTGACTCGAGAAACAGCCGTTTTCAGACCGTGAAAGGAATACTTTTGAAACACACGCTTGCTCTGACGCTCGCTATTTTGTTCGCGGGAATCGCCTTTTCAGAGGCGCAGCAGAGTTCGGTTCGCGCCACGCTGCAAGCCCGGAAGATGCTCATCGCTTGGAGGCCGCTCTCGGCGGTCGTACCAATCGCCGCGCTGAACTTGAAGCGGACACAGGTGTACGCCCTGACGCTGAAGTTGGATGCCACCAGCACAGACCTGTCTTTATTTTTTGGGGCAGACGGCAACCGGAATTTCGCACATTACGCGGCGATCATGTACATCGGGACACCCTCGCGCAAGACTGGCGCAGCCTACCTTTACTTGACGGAACTCGTGGAACGCGATTGCTTGGGCCTGACCGAAACCGATATCGAGCGCGGGCGAGCGCTGATGGACAGCGTGTTTTCAAAGCTGAAACGGACACGCGTCACCGAGCAAGCCCGCCAGGGGGCGGTTGTCATGGAAGCGACCGCCGCCTTCGTCCCTCAGGGATTGTCGGCTGTCATGACGTTGATTCGCACCGACGCCCCCGGCAGGACCTGGGCGACCTACTGCAATTTTGAGAAATAGAAGCCATGCAGCTCAACCTCGAGGCGAAACGCCTGGGCACGAACGCCTACTAGCCAGTCTCGAGTTGGTCAGTCTCAAATCCGATCAGTTGAAAACAGCTTTGCTTGACGCAAAAAAGGAGTCTTATGAAAAAACCATTGATAGTCGCTCTAAACGCCGCCGTAGCAACCGGGTTTTTGGTGTTCGCCCTGGCGCACTCGCAAAGTGCCCCTGGCTTCCGAGTCGTAAAATCACTCGCGCCAGATGACCGTGTGACGGGCTTCTACTGCACCAACACCAAATCGTGCGTGGTCGCCACGAGCATCTTTGGCGGAGCCGGGCATCTCTACGCCTCGGACGGGCAGAAGATCACGGGCACGTTGCTGACTGGGGAGAGCAAACTGGCTGAATCGCTCGGTACGCTGGGGACGATCAATTTCATGGGTCTGACAAAGGTTGGGAGTCGCTTGATCGCCCACGTGGACAGCGCTGGCGCGGCCTTCGTCAGCGCCACCGGAGACGTCACGAAAGCTGCCTCGTGGACGGCGGTCAAAACGGGCACGCTCGGGGCGGGCGAAACCTTCGGTCTCAATCAGCAGATGGGAATTGGCACGAAGGACGACCGCTGGGTGCAGTTCAACTCGAGAGAGATCTACGACACGAACGACGCGCCGGGACCCGGAGCCTTGTGGTCACCGCTCTGGTCGCCCGTGGCTCCGTCCGTCCCCAGAAACTTCGAGTCGTTGAAGCGCGCCGACCCCACACTTTGCGATTCCGATCCGGGCGTCAGCATCTCACCGCACCTGACCCAGCCGGGGTACGTCGCGGCGGATTTGGCGGCGATTCTCTACCCGTCCGGCTCACGCAATCAGCGCGGCACGGACTCGCCCGGTGTGTGCATCTCCACCGATGGCGGGAAGCGCTTTTACCACGTGGGCTTCAAAGGTCTCGAGGAGAGTGTTGGGCCGGTCGGCGTGACCTGCCTGAACCCCAACACGTGCTTCGCGTACGGCGGCGTGGATTACGATGCCAATTCTGCCTTCGTGTATTTCAGCAACGACACGCAAAAGGGCGTGAACTCCACTTGGACGAAATCGAAGCTCCCAACCCTGCGCGAGAACACGAAGTTCAGAAGCCTATCCTTCGCGCCGGACGGAGTGAATGGCTGGGTGGTCGGCTGGAGCGGCTCGGGGGACACGCTGATGTTCACCAGTGCCGACGGCGGTGCGAGCTGGAAGGACGCGACTTCTACGATCCGGGCACTTGCGCCCAGCGGCCGCTTGCACGCGGTTTACGCCCTGGATGCCACGCACGTCTGGATCGGTGGCGAGGGCGGTGGGTTGCTGACGAGCGGGAACTGAGGCCGAGCCAGCAGACCTTGGTGGTCTCAAACGATCAGGCAACTCTCGAGATCACCGAGGCCTCGTAGCTCCCGCACGCCTCGAAGGAAAACGCCTTACTTCTACGCGGTGGACACGCAGGACGACAGCGACAATCACTCGGCGAAATCGGTCGCGGTCTCCGTCACGCCTGCCGACACCACGCCGCCGAGATTGACCTCGAGCGAACCGGCGAACGGCGCGACGGACATCGCGCTCATCCCGACGCTCAGTTCTCCGAACCGATGAACCCAGCCTCGCTCGAGCTTGGAATGGGCGTCACCACCGACCCGCCCGCCTCGGCGACCTGCGCTGCGCCCTCACTGACGGACTTGCCACCGCCAACTTGGAGCGAGCCTGACAATCCTGAGACGCCAAGGTGCGCCCTGAGTCGCCCGTGCCAGACTGACTCAAGAAAACACATGAAGATTCCATGAACCGAGCCTGTTAGACTCGGTTCATGCGCTTGACTCGAGTTCTAGGTTGGTTATCGGTAGTCGGGATATGTTTGACGGCCGCCGTGTTGGCCGTGCGTCCTCTGTCCGGCGGAGAGACGCGTCCGTTCACGACCATGCCCGGTCACGCCATGACAGAAGTCTCGAGCGGCAGGGGTAGCACAGTACCTCCGATACTGGATTACCTCCCGGATTATTACCGGCATGTCAAACCGATCCTGGATGCCAACTGCGTCACCTGTCACGTGGACGGCGGCATCGGGCCGTTCAGGCTCACCGATTATGCCAGTGCCCGCGATCACGCCAGGAGCGTCTACCTGGCAACTCGAGCCAGACGGATGCCACCGTTTCCGCCCGGTGGGGACTCGCCAAGGTTCACTCACGAGAGTCACCTGACCGACGAAGAAATTGCGATTCTGGCCAACTGGTCGTGGGTCAACGCCCCTGCGGGCGACGCGAGGGAAGCCAAAGTTGTGGCCCCTCGAGCCAGCGAGTCCATTCGCGCCGACGTGCGGTTGGATATTGGTCGGAATTTCGCACCGAACGCGCAACTCTCCGACGAGTACCGCTGCTTCATCCTGGAACCCAAGCTGAGCGGTGAACGCTTCCTATCCGGGTACGATATCGCGCCCGGCAATCGCAAGGTCGTGCATCACGTTTTGATGTACGAACTACCGGGGAACCTGAAGGACGAGGCACTGCAACTCGAGCGAGCCGAGAACGATGGGCGAGGCGGCTACACCTGCTTCGGTGGTCCCAGAGTCGGCAGTGGCCTGCAACCGATCGGAGCCTGGGCCCCAGGGAGCGCCGGGGTCAAATTTCCAACCGGAACCGGAGCCAGACTGCGCGACGGCTCGAGTCTATTGGTGCAGGTGCATTACAACCTGGCGAACGGAGCCGCCCCGGATCGGACCGCGATCAATTTGGAGCTGGCTCCACAAGGCACGAAGCTGAAACCGCTGCTGAATTTCGGACCGGTCGCCCCCGTGGAGGTCGCCTGTGCCGGAACCACGCCATCCGATCCAAAAGACGCCTGCTCGCGCGAGGCGGCTTACGCCAGGGTCTTGCAGCTCAACAACTCCAGAGGCAACCAGCGCCGCCGCGATGGGCGCGATTTGAAGACCTGCAATCAGCCGCTCGAGTGGTTCCAGCATCCGGTGGACGTGACCCGGATCGAAACGAGCTGCGAGTACGCCGTGCCCGCCCGCTTCACCGTGTACGGCGTGCTCGGTCACATGCACTACCTGGGACGGAGCATCAAACTGGAAATCTTGCACCCAGACGGCTCGAGTCACGTGCTCTTGGACATTCCGCGCTGGGATTTTCACTGGCAGGGCTTTTACTGGTTACAGGAACCCGTGGGCGTCAAAGCCGGTGACAAGCTACGGATTGCCTGCGTCTTTGACAACTCTAAGGCGAATCAACCCTACTTGAACGGCGAGCAGCGCCAACCGCGTTACCGCGTCTGGGGCGAGGGAACCGAGGAAGAGATGTGCCTCGGGTACGTCCAGGCGACACTCGAGGGGATTTGAGGCAACTAAGCGATTTGGTGCAGCTCGAGACGTGTCGCCTCTTTATTCCAGCCGCGCCATGCCAGACGACCACTAAGGGTTCTACCAGACCGACAGAACCGGCTGCTTATTTTTGTCTCGAGGTTTCCAGTCAGGCTGTTTGAGCCTCTGCGTTCACGAACGAACGAACTCGAGGCGAGAGATCAATCCCGCCTCGAGCGTGTAGATAGCGACAACATCAAACGGTTCTGAGGTTGAACTTCGGCTGACTTTTTCATGGTCAATTACGAACCGCCCAAAGGCAATCCGGTGAATGACTTCGGTTCTGTTCTCCGGGTACATGCCAAATACCTCGGTGTAGCGATCAAAAATTTCTTGACGACTACGTTGCTGCACTTCGCTATGCAATACGCCATGCACAGCATCTTTAGTAAATAGGTTGGCAAATGATTCAACGTCTCGTCGGTTGTAGGCATCCACTAGGTCGTCAATGACTCGAGCATTGGAGTTCTGTATTTTCATGGGGTTCTCCTTCTCACGTCCCTCTCCCGATAAAATCAGCCCCATTTAGCACCCAAAGTGCGGCCTCTCGAGAGATGGCCTGGAAAAGTGTGGCATCGAAGACAAGAACTGCCTTCACATCAGATACTGCTTGTCCCCGTAAGCATTTGTCAAAGTCATGTCTCTAATATGAGGTATGAAAAAAACTTATTTGAGCGTTCAGCATTTGCAGGCGATCATTGCCATCGCCGAAACGGGCAGTTTCACGCAGGCGGCAATGCAACTGAACCTGACGCAACCTGGCATCAGTCACAGCGTCCGCGAACTCGAGTCCAAGCTTGGCGTGCGCTTGTTCGAGCGGCGGCGCGGTGAAGGAGCGAGCCTAACCAATGCTGGGAGCCGGGCTTTAATCGAGGCTCGGGTGGCACTGGTTCACCTCGAACGTCTCGAGCACACTGCATGGGCTGAGTCCAAACTGCTTTCTGGTGAATTGCGTCTGGATATCTTCCCCAGTGCTGCGAACACGTCCATACCTGCCTTAATCGCGGCGTACCAACGCCGTTATCCAAACGTGCGCCTAGACATACGAGAGGACGCAGGAGAATCAGTAGATCGAGCAATTCGCAAGCGCGAGGTAGATCTAGGAATGATGGCGTTGCCGATCCCAAGTGACCTGGTGAGCATTCCCGCTTACGAAGATGAACTGCTGGTGGTGATGCCAGAAGAAAATCAGGTCAACTCTTCTGGCAAAATATCTCCTCTGTCTTTGGTTGGTGAGCCTTTTCTGATGCCCCACGACGCTACCGAACACCTGGTGCGCGCAGCCTTCGCCACTGCCGGAGTAGAACCTAGAGTGATAGCAACTGCTCAGAACACCCAATTATTGCTCGAGTTGGTGCGTCATGGGCTTGGCATCACGGTTTTGCCATCAAAGTCCTTGCGCTCTGAGCAGTTACGACAACTCAAAACCCTCGAGTTGAATCCTCGAGTCGTCCGTCGGGTAGTCTTCGCGGCTGTGTCGTTCGAGGCGCTTTCGCCCGCAGCGAACGCGTTCGTTCAGATGCTGGCAGAGGATACTCAAGCGTGACATGCCTTCGTTGTCATCCGGCCTTTCCGAGCACCCGTGGCAATTCCGTCTCCAAGCTGCGACCCTCGAGCTGAAAGGCTTGCTGCATTCTTGTCGGATCGGCGGTGTTGCCCGCCTTTAGCATCGCGTACTGATCGCGCGTGATCGGGGCGAGCGGCCCGAGAAGCTGCATCAGCGGTACGGCAATGTCCATCAGGAAGATCGGCGCGGGAATCACCGGCTTCAGCCCACCGAGGGCTTTCATTTCCAGATCTAATAATTCGCGGAAGGTGTATTCCTTCGGACCCACGACATCGTAGGTCTGCCCAACCGTGACCGGATTCGTCAGCGCCTGCACGAAGCACTGCGCGACATCACCGACCCAGACCGGGCGGAACGGAAATTTGCCATCCCCGATCTGCGGCACGACAGGAGTAGCCACCAGGTTTTTCAAGACCCGTCCGAAGAAATCGTCACCGATGCCAAAGATCAAGCTGGGGCGAAAGATCGTCCACTCGAGACCGCTTTGACGCACGAGTTCCTCCGCCTGGAACTTCGTGGCGCTGTACCCGGATGCGGCGTCCCTGGCGGCTCCGAGGGCGCTCATTTGCAAGTAGCGTTGCGCCCCAGCGGATTTGGCAGCCTCGAGCGCGTGACGCGTGCCGTCCACATGAACGCGTTGAAAGGTCTGGTCTCCCCTTTCAGCGATGACGCCCACGAGGTTAATCACCGCTTCGCAGCCCTGGGCGGCCTCGGTTAGCCCCGCGCCGCTGGCGACATCGCCGACAACGTACTTTGCGCCGCTCTGCGTACCCAGATCCTTGCCGCTGGCGGTACTGCTTTTGGCTCCCTTGCGTGAGACCGCGACAACCCTGTGTCCCGCCTCGAGCAAGGCTTTCACCACATAGTTGCCAACGTACCCGGTTGCGCCTGTGACCATGACGTTCATAAACTCAGAATGACCTTGGAGGATGTGTAGGACATGACTCGAGGCTACAGAGTAGGTTTTGCGCTTAAAAAGATGGGGATTTCTTGAGGTCAAACATCAGTGGTCAGCCCGTGTTGCGCTGACCACTCGAGGATTTGCGGATCGTTGGCTTGAAGCAGCAAAGTAAACTGCAACTCGAGGCTTGCCTGCCCTCAGACCACCTGCATTCAGATCACCCGCTCTTAGAAGCTGTCGTTGTCCAGGTCGTTGTGCTCAGCCAAGACTTCGAGCGAGGCTGGGTTCAGCAGCGTGATGCGGCGGTAACCGCTCTGCACCAGTCCGTCGGCGCGAAGCTCAGTGATGATTTTGGAGACGGATTCGCGGGTGCTGCTGGTTCCCTCGGCGATCAGTTCGTGGGTGGCGCGCACGTACGTCTGCCCGCTCTCGTCCACACCGCTCAGGGGCGTCTGCGCGAGCTGCATCAGGTAGCGCGCCACGCGTTGCCGCAGATCGCCGATTTGCAGGTGATACTCGTAAGCCATGACGCGCTGGAGCTGTTCGGACAGGCTGCGGGTGACGCTGCTGAGGCTCTCGCCGGTGATCGTGCTCGGGTCCACCGGAACCAGGGTCGCGTCGGTCAGGGCCTCGACCTGATGGTCGCGCCACTGCTTGGTCAGCGCTTCCTCGCCGAAGAAATCGCCGGGCAGCACGTGACGCACGGTTAGCACCCGACCCTTCGGGGTGAGTTTGGCGATGCGAACCAGACCGGATTCGACGCGGAACATGCTGAGCGCCGGATCGCCCTCGTAGTACACGGTCTGACCCCGGCGGTACCGCATCTGATGTGGGCGACTGCTTCCTAGTGTCATAGATCCTCCGTCGCGCCCGGTGAGAGGCTCGAGTTCCTGCTGGGCGTTCCTGTCAGACATGGACTGCCTGTGAGAGTTTGGCTGCTCGAGGTTTGCCGCCGAGGAGCCGCTTGGCGGTGCGGTAACCGTTATAGCCGCTGACTGAAACGCCTAAAGTTCCTTGCCCTGGGAAGACGGTTTCTCCTGCCATCAGAAGTCCGGGAATCGGGGTGGTGTGGTGGATCGCGTTGAAGGCGGCACCGCTCACGGTTTGCGGGATGCCGCCAACGCGTCCGAAGCTGTGCAAGGTGAAACGCTGGAAGCTGCGCGGCGTGCCACTTTCCAGCAGCACGATGCCATCGGCAAAACCGGGGAACATGCGTTCCAGACGGCTCAGGATGCGACTCTCGAAGGCTTGTTTCTTATTTTGGTAGTCTGTTTCAGAGAGTCCGAACCAGTCCTTGGCGCACACGTGGGTGCTAATCGTCAGGCTGCGATACCCGGCGGGCGCTCGAGTCAGATCGCCGCTGGCACTGCTGCTGACAAGGAAGTTTTCGGTGATGCCCCTGTCGTCATAATCGGTGACCTGCTCGAAGCGCAACGCGTCGGCTGGAAGCGCGGAGTCTTTGACGCCAATGTAGAGCGTGAACGCGCCCCAAACTTCGGGCATAGCCTCAAACTTTGCTTGCAACGCCTCGAGCCTCAGGTCTTGCGTCAGTGCCACGGTGTCCGGCACGGGCGCGGTGCTGATGACGACTGGGCTGAGGAAGCTTCTGGCGTGGGTTTCCACGCCGCGCACCGCACCACGTTTTCCCGAACCGCCATCGGTGATAATTCGTCTGGCTCGAGTCGCGTAGTGAATCTCGCCGCCGTTGGCTAGAATCGCGCCCGCCAAATCCTCCGCGAGTGTCGCCAGCCCACCGGGAACGTACTGCGCCCCGTAGCGGTACACTTCCAGGGCGTACGCGCCGTTCGGCAACATGCAACCCGACGACACGACCTGCATCGAATCCAGCAGTTGCCCGTCTATGAACGCCCGGTGGGCCGGGTCGCGGACGTTGCAGGCATCCAGCCATTGCCCGACCGTGCGGTCCAGGTTCAGCAGCACACCCAGCACACCGGGATGCGCCCCTCGAGCCGTGTCTAGGATATCGTTGACGCTCTTGAACGGCATAACCGGAAAGTGCCGGGCGACGTGGTGCATAGTGTCAGCCAGACGCTGAATCTCGTGCCAGAAGCGGCGCTTCTCTGGTAACTGCCCCGGAAAGGCTCGCTCGAGTTCCGCGTCCCAGCCCGCCCGAGTTCCCGGTACGAGCGCCTGGCGGTCATTCAGGTGCAGCCGCATCACTGGGTCCAGATTTGGCAAGGACCTGGAAATCCCGACCCGGCGGTAAATGCGATCAAACACCCCACCCGGCTCGAGGCCCGCGCAAACCGTCGCGCCGACCGCGAAGCCAAAGGTTCCGGCGGCGTGTTTGCGTTCGTAGCGGGCGGCGCAGCCGCCGGGGTGAATGTCGCGCTCCAAAATGCGAACTTTGAACCCATCCCGGCTCAGGAGCGCCCCCGCGACCAGTCCGGCGAAGCCCGCGCCGATAATCGTCACGTCGGCGTGCAGGTCTTCGCGCTCTACTCGCGCTCGCGTGGAGACGGTCACGAGTACACCGCACCCTGTGATGTCGAAGCGGTCTCTCGAGGGTGCAGGTACGAGAGCATGAAATCCAGCGCGGCCCCGGCGTTATTGCCGACGAAATGCCCGCCCAACTCATCCGCCAGGACCGGATTCTGACTGAAGGCGTAGCCGCCGTAAACTACCAGTGGCACGGCTTCCACGAGCAGGTGCGCTTGGGGCCGCAAGCCCTCAATCACCTCCGGGGTGCTGGCACTCAGCATGATCGCGTCAGCTTGGACTTCTTTGGCGAAGTGCGCCAAATCCGTCACGGGTGTGTTCGCGCCGAGGTAATGGGTGCGAATCCCGGCGCGGCGCAGGAACAGCGCTACCGAGAGCGCACCGATCTCGTGCCATTCGTTCGGTGGACAACCCAGCACGACCGTCGGACCCTGACGCGGCGTGCCCGCCAGCTCGAGCAGGTGATGCAGTTTACCGCGCAGGTAATGCGTGGCCTGGTGTTCGTGAGCGATTGTGACCTCACCGCGATGCCAGCGTTCGCCGATTTCCACGAGGGTCGGTTGAATCAGGTCCAGCACCACGCGCTCCACCGACATCGTGGCGTGGGCTTGGGCCAGAATCTTGTCGGATTTGAACGACTCGCCGCGCACGGTACTGGCCACGAGTTGCTCTACCAGAGCGCTGGGAACCGTACCCCCTCGAGCTTGCGTTACCGGCGTTTTGGGTTGGCTGGGTGCGTTCTGGAGGCTAGGCAGGCTGCGGTCCAATGCGTAAAGCTGCGCGGCACGGGACACACTGATGCCCTGGCTGATTCTGGTTTTGAAAAACTCGATCAGTTTCAGGTCGTTCCGGCTGTACAACCGATATCCAGAGGCACTGCGTTGCGGATTAGGCAATCCGTAGCGGCGTTCCCACTGGCGCAGCGTCGTGGCGGGAACTCCGGTCCGCTCCTCGACTTCGCCAGCCGTGAACAACGGCGTATCAGCCGATTCGGTGCTGGTTTCTGGGTTGGTGGGCATGGTGTCCTTTGCAGTCGTTTGAAACGCAATGGTTTGCATCGTGAAGGTTCTGTACTCGAGCCGCAGGCAAGCTGACCTCGAGTTGGACTAGGCTTCCACAACTATATGTACAAGGTTTGTACAATGTCAAGGGACATCACAATCTGTTTGCAGGTTGGACAACATTTTTTGACGAAATCATGTAGCTCGAGCCGTGGCTCGAGCTACGAACAGCCTCGAATCTTCTCGAGCCACCCATGAGGTACGCCCAATCACTCGAGCGTTGCGACAATCAGATAAACCTCGGGGAATCTGCCCCTCAGAGATTAATAACCTCACGATTCGGCTATAGGTGCGTGCGTCACAGACACTTTATTGCCTTAAAACGTGAACCTGACGATTCTGAACTCAGAAAATGCAATCTGACTCAAAAACTCCTTTAAGGCATACGAACACCTTGCACAAGGTTTGAACCATCGGCTCCTCGAGTCCGCGCCTAAGAACTGTGCCCTCGAGCGGCTCGCTTTGCACCGCGCCCCACCGTCCGAATCTGGCATACCCCGTAAGCTGACCCGGTGGTCGCCGTGATTCCCAACAAAATGCCGAAGTCGGCCGCCTACACACCGGCCCAGATCAGCAATTTCATTCCGATCACGGCACTGCTGTACGACGCTTGGCGAGAACGCAGCCTGAGTTTGTTGACCGGAGAACGCTACCCCCTGAGCCGGGAGTTCGCGCTGATGCTCGAGTGGCTGGACGTGCAGCCCGGCGCGCAGTTTCTGGATGTTGGAACCAGCACCGGAAACTACGCTAGAGCCGTGGCCGACCGGGGCGCAATCGTGACGGCGATTGATATTTCAAAACCGATGCTGGAAAAAGCGGTTGCCCGCTCCGCCGGGTACAGCATCCAGTACGAACGCGCCAACGTCGAAGCGTTGCCCTACCCGGACTCGAGCTTCGATGGGATTGTGGTCGGTGCGAGCCTGAACGAGTTTCACGATACGAGTCGCGCCCTCGCGGAAATGGCGCGGGTGCTGAAACCGCAGGGGAAGCTTTTCATGATGTACCTCAGAGCCTCCGACACCGCTCTGGGCAGCGCCTCGCAAGCGGCCTTCAAGCTCAGCGGCGTGCGCTTTCCGAACCGTGACTGGGTGAGACAACACTTGCTCACAACTGGTCTGGAACGCACCAGAGCCGAGGTGCGACGCGCTGTAGCGCTGGAACTGTTCGTCAAAACCGAGCGCCCGCCCGAAACTGCGCCTGACGTGGAGCGAAAATTAGCTAGGGCACCCGGAAAACCTGCCAGAGAACCCTTACGCTAAAGCACCCTCATCCTGAGGCACGGCCGTACCAACCGTGACGTGGCCTCAAATCCCGACCCATTCCAAAACTTAAGATGCAGCCAGCCTGCTACGCCACCCTGATAAGATCGTGTCACCGAGGACCCCTTGATGAATCCGACGACGCCCACGACACCCCCTCGAGACGCCCTCGAGTTTTGTCGCCGCGTCACCCAGCATCACAGCAAGACCTTCTACTTCGGGTCGCGCTTCTTTCCGGCCGCGCAACGCGACGCGGTTTGGGCGGTCTACGCCGCCTGCCGAATCGGTGACGACACGGTGGACGAACTAGAAGGCAAAGCCGCCAGGGACGCTCTGGAAAGCTGGCGCGGTCGCATTGAGAGTGCCATTTCCGGGAATCCTGACAGTGATTCGATGGCGAGGGGACTGAGCTGGGCGGCCAGCCGATTCCCGATTCAGTACGCGCCGTACCACGAGCTGTACCAGGGCTTGGAAATGGATCTTGAACGCTACCAGTATGAAACGCTCGAGGATCTGATGCTCTACTGCCGCCGCGTGGCAGGCGTGGTCGGTTGGATGATTACGCCGATCGCTGGGTTTGACGGCGGTGACGCGACGCTGGAACGGGCCCTGAAACTGGGCATGGCAATGCAGGTCACGAACATCATGCGTGATGTCGGCGAAGACCTCGAGCGCGGCCGAATGTACCTGCCCAGGGAGTTGCTGGACCGTCACGGCGTGCGGGATTGTGATCTCAGCGCCGGGCGGGTCACGCCCGAGTACATCGCGTTGATGCGCGAGCTGGACCGAATCGCTCGAGGTTTATACCGTGAGGGCTGGCGCGGCCTGCCCCGATTGCATGGCCCGGCGCAGATTGCCGTGGCTGTGGCCGCGACCGCCTACGAGGGCATCCTCGGGGCGTTGGAGCGCAACGGTTTCGACAATTTCACGAAGCGCGCCAGCGTCAGCGGTCGCCGCAAACTGGCCATGATTCCCGGAGCTTTTCTGGAGTTGCGTCGCATCTCAAGTGCGCTCTAAGAGCTGTATCTCAAGTGCGCTCTAAGAGCTGCATCTCAAGTGCGCTCTGGAAACTCTATCTCGAGTTGATTTCAGATAACTCGAGTCCCGAACATGCGCTCAGGCAAGGTTTGAGCGGACCGTCTCCTCCACCTCGAGCCTCTCGAGTGGCGACAGGCGAGGCGGCTCAAGGGGAATTGAATGGCTTGAGTTATGCTGCTTCGACCGATCATGAACCGACCCATCTCGAAGCGGCCGACTTGAGTCACGACTGGACGCTCCGCAACGACGCGGTGCGGGTTAGGGTGAAGGCCATCGGCGGCTCGCTCGAGCCTGATTTTCGCCTCCAGGCCGGCTGGGTGAGTCCGATGCACGTCGCACCGTGGGCCAATGAACGGCTGCCCGATGAAATTCCGCCGATGCTGCGCTGGTTGCGCGGCGATTTCTTCTGCGCCCCGTTCGGTGAAAGTGATCTAATCCCAGAGGAAACGCGTCCGCATGGCACGACCGCCAACGGGCGCTGGTCACCCAGCGGTCCTGCCGACCCGGAGGGAGGCTCAGCTTTAACCCTGGAACTCGAGCTGGAAGGGCAGGTCATGGGTGCTCAGGTCACGAAGCGGGTGGCGGTCCGGCAGGGTCAGGCGATCGTCTATCAGGAGCATGTCTTTCACGGCGGGTCCGGGCGACTCCCCGTGGGGCATCACGCGATGCTGCACGCCTCGGAACCGTTGCTGCTCGGGTTCTCAGATTGGATCTGGGGCGGTACCCCGCCCAGTCCGCTCGAGCCGGGCGGGGTTTCCAAGCTGTTGTACCCGCAGACGTTTCACGATCTCACGGGGGTCAGCCTGCAAACCGGTCAACCCGTGGATTTGACTCGTTATCCGGCGCTCAAAGATCACGAGGACCTGTTGATGCTGGTGGCTGATACCCGTTTGCCGTTCGCGTGGTCGGCGGCGACCGCGCCACGGGCAGGCTGGGTCTGGTTCGCACTGAAAAATCCCAGGGTGCTTCGCAGCACGATCCTCTGGCAGAGCAACGGTGGTCGGAAATACGCACCCTTCAATGGTCGTCACCGCAACGTGATTGGACTGGAAGAGATCACGGCGTACTTCCACTTGGGCCATAGGGCAGCGCTAGAGAATCCCCTGCTCGAGGCGGGGTTGGAAACGGCGCTCGAGCTTTCCGAAAGGCTGTCGGTACGTCTCCTGTTCGGCATGGCAGACGTGCCAGCGGGCTTCGGAGCGGTTACCCGGATGACGCCGGTCCCAGATGGTGTGCGTCTCGAGGACGCGGCCGGGTTGACAACCTTCGCGCCGCTCGACTTGGACTTCATCACAGTGCCTGCCGCTCGAGCAGACTGAGCGCACCCCAGAGGGCCGCTCGTCGCCCAAGCCGCGCCCGCTGAAGGCGTACGCTGCCGCGCGGGTTGGGTCGCCTGAGATGCGCTAGCACGGTTTGTTCCAACGCCTCGAACGGATAGTCCGCCATGTCTGGCAGGCCGCCGCCGATCACGGCCACTTCAGGGTCGAATAGGTTGATGGCCGTCGCCAGCGCGTACGCCTCGTCGCGCACGAATTCTGCCAGTGCCCGCTCAAGGTCTGGGTTGGTGTGGCGCTCCGCGAACAGCGCCGCGACCGCGATCCCGTGACGCTCCGCCAGTTCGCGCAGGGTGTGACCGCAGGCGTAGGCTTCCAAGCAATCCAGATTGCCGCAAACGCAACGCCGCCCTTCACTCCGTACGGGAATGTGCCCGAGTTCCAGCCCCGCGCCGCTGTGGCCGCGATGAAGTTCCCCGGCGTTCAGCCAGGCCGCGCCAACACCCGTGCCGAAGAATACGCCAAGCACGCTACGTGAGCCACGCGCAGCCCCGGCTCTGGCCTCGCCGAGCAGCAATAGGTTGATGTCCCGCTCCAAGAAGACCGGAACCCGCAAGGTCGCACCAAGTTCACGACCCAGGGCGCGACCCTCGAGTTGCGGGATGTTCGGACTGGAGAGCACGGTTTGCAGATCGAGCGACAGGCTGGTCGGTACCCCGAGGACGGCGGCCTCCACCGTCAACCCGAGTTCGTTGGCGTAGTCCGTGAGCAGCTTGCCCAGGGCGGCCGCCGGGTCCGCGACTCGCAAGACCTCCGACGAAACACTGCGCTCCGAGTCTGCCAGCAGACCGCGCTCCAGATGCCCGAGGGCAATCTTGGTACCGCCGATATCGGCCACGATGACCGATGCCAATGTTGGGTCGAACTCGAGCATGAAGGCTTCACGCTACCCGATTTTCGCGGTTTGGCAAGGCTGACTGCGAATCTAAACCCGGAATCCTGATTCGCTCCCTTGACGACTTTGTTAGAAAGGTTTACTATCTGTCCCACATCACAACCGAAAGGTCACCATGCTCGAGCGAGCCAGTCAATCTGTGCGCTTTCACCCTCGTGTCGTTTCCAGCCCCTTTCAGGGCGGACGTCCCGAGGACGTGCGACGCAACAACCGCGCCCTAGCGCTTGAATTGCTACGCGAACAGGCGCGTAGCCGGACTGAGCTAGCGAGAGCCATGCAGCTCTCCAAACCTGCCCTGGGCGATCTGGTATCCGATTTGATCCAGAGCGGTTTGGTCCTGGAACGCGCCCCGACCCCGACTTTCAGAGGGCGTCACCCGGCCCCCCTGGAAATCAACCGCGACCGCTTCCACGTGATCGGCGTGGACGTAGCCGTGAGCGGTCTGGAACTCGGGTTATTCGATGCCGTGGGGCAACCGCTCGAGATTCAACGGACGGAGTTACCGGTCGGGACGGGCCGCGAAGCCGTTTACGCCACCGTGCTGAACGAGGTCAGTCAGTTCAACGCACGCTCAAAACGGCAAACCCGGATTCCGCTCGCGGCCGTGGGCGTGACCGCGCCGGGACCGATTGATGCCCGGAGCGGCACGGTGCTGGGGCCGCCGAATTTCTCGGACCTCGGCGGGTTAGATCTGGCGGTGCGTTTGGAGCGCGACCTCAACATACCGGTGCGTTTGGAGCGCGATGCCACGGCCGCCGCGACTGCCTATCTGAACCGCACACGACTGGAACGCTTCGTGTACATCCTGCTGACGAGCGGCATCGGAGCCAGCATCGTCATCAACCGCGAGGTTCACCGAGGTGAGCACGGCTTCGCCGGGGAGTTCGGACACGTCAGCGTGGACCGCGACGGGGCGCGTTGCGCCTGCGGTAATTGCGGTTGCGTCGAAGGGCTAGCTGGGTCCAAAGCCATCGAAACGGAGTACGCGGCAACCCACAAAACGCTGGTCTCCAAAACCGTGCTCGAGATCGCCGCCCTGGCCCGAGGCGGAGACGCCCTAGCAACCCACAGCTTCGAGGCCGCCGGGAAGGCCCTCGGTGTGGCCGCTGTCAGTCTGGTCAATCTGCTGGACCCAGCCGCGCTCGTGCTGGGCGGACCCGGCGCGGCCTGGGCGGATCTGCTGCTGCCCGCCATGCGAGAACAGCTCGAGGAGCGAGCCTACCCGTTTTTGGACTGGGGGGCACGCCTGCCGGTATTGATTGCCCCCGTGGAACTGCACGTTTCAGCGGGGGCTGCCGAGTGCGTGCTGAAAGCGATTCAACGCTCCAAAATTCCCGTCCCAGCCTTACCGACAGCCGTGCGAACGGAGGTGGTCATGACCTGATGAAGTTCTCGTGACCCTCGAGCACGCCTCGAGTTGGGGCTTTCGCTCGGATTCCTCTCCCGGAAGCCGTGACTCGACAAACAGTTCGCCCAGCACGACCTTAGGGATGAAGGGGTAATTCGGTTACCGCGCGCTTGCGTCATAGACAGACGTCATTGGCTCGAGACGTGAAGCTGTACAAGCCGAACTCCGTCGTTCATCCGAACCCTCAGGAGATCTATGAAAAACACAATTTTGGCCGCGTTCGGTCTCGCCGCTCTGGCCACCCTGATGCCCAGTTCAGTCGCCCAGAAGAACTACCGCATCACACTAATTCCGGGTCTGACGACCGACGGTTTTTACATCACCATGCGTAAGGGCGCGGAGGAATCCGCTAAGAAGCTCGGCGTGACCTTAGACTTCCAGGGCGCACCGGATTTCAATCCCGTGACCCAGGTTCCGGTGCTGAACGCGGTCATCGCCCGCAAACCCGACGCGATTCTGATCGCGCCGACCGACAAGCAGCAACTGATTGCCCCGCTGAAAAAGGCGGCCGACGCGGGCATCAAGGTCATCACCGTGGACACGTTTATCGGCACGGACGGCAAGTACCAAACCGGTTCCGGCAACGCCGACTTCCCGCTCTCCTACGTCTCGAGCGACAACGTTGAAGGTGGCCGTGTGGCCGCCCGAGCGCTGGCGGACGCAATCGGGAAGAAGGGTAAGGTTTACGTCTCTAACGTCAAGCCGGGCATCAGCACGACCGATCAGCGCGAGCAGGGCTTCAAAGAGGAAATGAAGAAATACCCGAACATCACCGTGCTGGAAACCCAGTTCAACGACGACGATGCCAACAAGGCCGCCAGCCAGTTCGCGGCCGTGCTAGCCCGCAACAGCGACCTCGCCGGGGTCTTCGGCGCGAACCTGTTCAGCGCCCAAGGGGCCGCCAACGGCGTCAAGGCCGCCAAGAAAAGCGGCATCGTCAACATCGTTGCCTTCGACGCGCCGGAAAGCATTGTCAACGACATCAAGAGCGGCACGATTGATATCGCCATCGCACAGCACCCCGCCGAGATGGGCAGCGTCGGCGTGGAATACGCCGTGAAAGCACTGAACGGAGAGAAAGTCCCGACCCGCTACGGCACCGGCTACACGATCATGAACAAGGGCAACATTGACGACCCAGCCGTACAGAAGTTCATTTACTCGAGCAAGTAAAGCCCAATCTGGTTGGCGGGAGAACTCCCGCCAACCAACCTCGAGCGCCAAGCCTCGAGACCAGCCTCAAGAAGCTGAGCTGGAAACGCCTGCGACCCGAACTCTTTTAGAGGGACAACATCGGATGACGAACTCTTTTCTCGTTCTCAAAATGACTCGAAGCCTGAGACTCACGTGAGCTTAGCCACGCCGAAAAGCCCAATCCGGCCCGAAGGCTCGAGCCTGCTGAGGGTCGTGACGAACCTCTGGTCGTACCTGTTCCTCGTCTTGCTGTGCATCTTTTTCGAGGTCTGGGGCAGGGCCGCCTACGGGTCATCGTTCATTTTGAACCTCAACAATTTGCAGAGCATTCTGCTGGCCACCGTGCAGCCATTGCTGCTGGCGCTCGGACTGACGCTCGTCATTATCGCGGGCGGGATTGACCTCTCGGTCGGGTTCACCGTCGGGTTGGCGGCGGTCGTGGCCGCCAGATTGATGCAACTATTGGACCCGAGCCTGCCACCGCTGCTGTCGTTTCTGATCGCGGTCGCCGTTTCCCTGGTGGCCGCGATGGGCGTCGGACTGGTCAACGGAGCGCTCGTGGCGCGGCTGAACGTGCCGCCGTTCATCGGGACGCTGGGCATGTACGGAATTGCCAGGGGACTCGGGTTCCTGACCGCTGAGGGCACGACCGTGCCGACCACCAACCCGGTCAACAGCAGCTTCGGCAACGACTCCCTCTTTGGCATCCTGCCGATCCCCGTGCTGGTCACGGCTCTGATCGTGCTACTAATGCATTACATCCTCTCGAGGACGCGCTTCGGGCAGTACACCTACGCGATTGGCGGCAACCGCAACGCCGCGATTCGGGCGGGCATCAACGTTTCAAGGCACACGATCATGCTCTACACGCTGACGGCACTCTTGGCGGGCGTGGCCGGAGCGATTTACACCGGGCGCTTCACGGCGGGCGCGGCCCAGGCGGGCGAACCGACACTGTTGGACGCGATTGCGGCCGTGGTGATCGGCGGGGCTAGCCTGTTCGGTGGCGAGGGCACGATTCGCGGCACGGTCATCGGGTCGCTGATTATTGCGATCATTCAGTTCGGGTTGGTCTTCATCAATGTACCCCCGTTCTGGCAGTTCATCGCCGTGGGCAGCGTCATCATCGTGTCGGTGCTGGTAGATCAGGCGCGGCGCAGTGTGGTGAAAACATGAGTGGTGAAAACACGAGTCGTGAAAATATGGCCGGACAGGAAATGCCACACGCCCACGATCCAGTCTCGAGCGCGCCGATTCTCGAGGTGCAGAACCTGACGAAGCGCTTCGGAGGGGTGACGGCGCTGGAGAACGTCAGCTTCAAGCTCTATCCCGGTGAGGTGCTGGCGCTGGCTGGGGACAACGGGGCGGGCAAAAGCACCCTCATCAAATGCATCAGCGGCGCACACCAACCGAGCGACGGCAAAATCATCTTTGAGAGGCAGGAAGTCGTGATAGACGACCCGCAAGCCTCGCGCGCACTGGGGATCGAGACGATCTATCAGGATCTAGCGCTGGCGGATAACTTGGATGTCGGCTCCAACGTCTTTCTGGGGCGCGAACGGATGCGCAAGATCTGGGGTGTCTTTCCGGCGCTGGACCGGGTATCCATGCGCGAGGATAGCCGCGCGGTGCTCGAGACGTTGGACATTCATACCAGCTTGGAGCGCCCCGTGCGCGACCTGTCCGGCGGTCAACGGCAGGCGGTGGCGATTGGGCGGGCGATCTTCTGGAAGGCGCGGCTCCTCATCATGGACGAGCCGACGGCCGCCCTGGGCGTGCCAGAGCAGCGCAAGGTCGTGGAACTGATTCATAAACTCAAAGCCCAGGGCGTGGCAATCATCTTTATCAGCCACAACCTGGGCGACATCTTTGCCGTCTCCGACCGCATTCTAGTCTTGCGGCGCGGCGTGACCGCCGGGGAGCGGCGAATCGCGGACACCAACGGCGACGAGGTGGTCAAGCTGATGGTCGGCGCGTGACAAAGACAGCCGCGATTCTTAGCAGCGGCGGCGACGCGCCCGGTATCAACGCCGCCGTCTGGGCTGCGACCGCCCAGCTCGAGTTGTCCGGCTGGCGGGCGCTGGGCGTGCAGAACGGGTTCGCGGGTCTGCTGCGCGGCGAATTCATAGAGTTGCAAGCCGCTCAAACCCTGCGGCACGCTCGGCTCGGCGGGTCGTTTCTGGGAACCTCTAGGGTGTCGGATTTCGCCTCGCAAATCCGAACGGCCGCTCAGCAACTCGAGCGGGCCGGGGTGTCACATCTGCTGGTGCTGGGCGGCAACGGTTCGTTGCGCGGTGCGGCCGCCCTGGAACAGGCCGGGGTGCGCGTTGTGGGACTGCCCGCGACGATTGACAACGACGTGGCGGGGTCGGAGGACAGCCTCGGGTTCGATAGCGCGGTGACGTTGGGATTGTTTCTGCTGGACGCTTTCCGCGATACGCTGGAAGCCCTGCCGCGCCTCGGGGCCTTAGAAACCCTCGGCGGCGACACGGGTTTTCTGGCCGAGCGCATCGGCCGGGTCGGCGGGGCGGACGCGATCCTGGTTCCCGAACAGCCGCTCACGGCGGACGAACTCGAGGCGAGCGTCCGGCGAGGCTTGACGCGCCAAGGCTTCGCGCTCGTCGTGGCCAGCGAGGGCTACCCCGAGTTGGAGGGTGTGCTGCGCCACCTCGAGACTCGCCTCGGCGGACGACTGCGCTTCTCCCGACCGTCGCACGCGATGCGCGGCGGACGACCGAGCGCCCACGATCGCCACCTGGCGCTGAAGCTGGGACAAGCGGGCGCGGATGCTCTCGTCTCCGATCAAACGGGCCTGATTGCCTGGCGGGGGGGTCGCACGGTGCGGCTCGGGTTTCGTGACCTGCCAGAAGTCAAACCGTTTAGCCCTGAACAAAACTAATTTCACCCGGAGGTTCCACCCATGCCGCTCGTCACCTGTCTCGAGATTCTGCGCCCCGCCCGCCAGCACGGTTACGCCGTCGGCGCGTTCAACTGCATCAACCTGGAATATGTGCGCGGCGTGGTCAACGCGGCCGAGTCTATTGGCTGCCCGGTCATCGTGGCACTCACGCCGGGCGCACTGAAATACAGCGGCTGGGACGCCCTACCCGCCGCCGTGCGCGGCATCGCGGCGAACTCAAAGTTACAGATCGCGCTGCACCTCGATCACGGCACGAGTTTAGAAGAGGTACAACACGCCGCCGACACCGGGTTCTCCAGCATCATGATTGACGGCGCGGCGCTCCCCTACGACGAGAACGTGCGAATCACCCGGGCCGCCGCCGAGATCGCGCATCGGGCGGGCGCGAGTCTCGAGGGGGAGCTGGGCGAGATCGGCGGGCAGGAGGAAGAAATCGTCTCCGGCGGGGTGCTGACCGATCCGGCGGCCGTGCCCGGCTTCGTGACCGACACGGAGCTGGACGTGCTCGCCACGAGCTTCGGCAGCGTCCACCAGAAAGCCTCCAGGGATGCCGCGCTGGACCTCGAGCGACTGGAACGAATCGCGGCCGCGACAAGTGCGCCGCTCGTCTTGCACGGCGGCAGCGGCGTCCCGGACGACGGGCTTCGCGCGGCGATCGCGCGCGGCGTCGCCAAGGTCAATGTCGGCACGGAACTGCAACGCACCTTTTCACGGGCGCTCCGAACGGCGGCGATGGCTCACCCGGACGAGTGGGACACGCGCAAACTGCTCTCCCCCGCCCGGCTGGCGCTGGAACAACTCGTCAAAACCCGGCTCGAGGTGCTGAGTCAGGGCTTGCCGCGCTAGACGCGGCTCAGCGATCTTCTTGGAGCTGGGACAGTCGGACTCGAGCCAAAGCAATCGCACAGGGACAGTACCCTCGTAGCACGGCCGTGCGCCCAGCCCGCGGTTTGCCCCACAATAATGCAGCCAGAAATTCTCGAGATCAACCAAACCATCCTGTTAGACACGGCTAGCGACAGCCGCACTCGAGCCTGCGCGCTCGGGATTGAAGACGTGTCAGAATCGGCGCGAGCAACTCAGTTCACGAAAGAGAACCCGAACGCCTCGAGCCTCACTCCCTCGAGTCATGCCCGAGCATCCAAACTCCCCGGAGGTTTCACGTGTCGGTTGAACCCAGATTGAATCGCCTATTCGCGTCCGACGGCAAGTGCTTCGATGTCGCCATTGACCACGGGTTCTTCGGTGAGCGCGCCTTTTTGAGCGGTATCGAGGACATGGAACGCGCCGTGCAAACTGTGGTTCACGCCGCGCCGGACGCGGTGCAGCTCACGGTCGGGCAAGCTAAGAAACTGCAACGCATCCGTGGTCCAAAACCCGCCTTGGTACTTCGCACCGATGTCGCCAACGTCTACGGCTCGAGCCTGCCCAGCATCCTGTTTAGCGAGGTCATCCACGAACCGCTCGAGCAGGCGCTTCGTCTGGATGCGGCTTGCGTCGTGGTGAACCTGTTCATGCTGCCCGACCAACCCGAGGTTCACCGCGCCTGCATCCAGAATATTTTGCAATTGAAACCCGCCTGCGAGCGCCTCGGGATGCCGCTGATGATTGAACCCTTGGTGATGCGCGACAACGCCTCGGCGGGCGGCTACACCGTGGACGGCAATTTAGAGAAAATTGTGCCACTCGTGCGGCAGGCGGTCGAACTCGGCGCGGACATTATCAAGGCTGATCCCTGCGATGACCCGAGTCAATACAGTGAAGTCATCCGCATCGCCGGGGAAATTCCGGTTCTGGTGCGGGGCGGCGGGCGGGCGACCGACACGGAAATCTTGGAGCGGACGTTCACGCTGATGGGACAGGGTGCGAAGGGGATTGTCTACGGCCGCAACGTCATTCAGCATCACGATCCGGCCGGGATGACTCGAGCACTGATGGGGATCGTGCATCAAACCATGTCCGCCGCCCACGCGGGCAGCCTGATTGCGAGCGCCTCGTGAACGCTGACGCCCAAAAGGTCGTACGCTTCGGCGTGATCGGCTGTGGGCTGATGGGGCGCGAGTTCGCCTCGGCCGCGGCGCGTTGGTTGCACTTGACGGAGATGGACGCGAAACCGGAGATCGTCGCGGTCTGCGACACCAACCCAAAGCTGACAGAATGGTTCACCCAGAACCTGGGAAGCGTCAAACAGAGCACGTCCGATTACCTCGAGTTGCTGCGAAACCCGGACGTGGATGCCGTGTACTGCGCCGTGCCGCACAACCTGCACGCCAAGCTGTACGTGGACATCATCCGCGCCGGGAAGCATCTGCTGGGCGAGAAACCGTTCGGCATGGACGCCGCGCAGAACGCGGAGATCGTCAGAGCGCTCCAAGAACGCCCGGAGTTGATCGTGCGCTGCTCGAGCGAATTCCCGTTCTACCCGGCGGTGCAGCGCGTATTTGACTGGGCCAAGTCAGACCGGTTCGGACGGATCATCGAGGTCGAAGCCGGGTTTCATCACTCGAGCGACCTCGACCCGGAGAAACCGATTAACTGGAAGCGGATAATTGCCATCAACGGCGAGTACGGCGTCATGGGCGACCTGGGTTTTCACACCTGCCACATTCCGTTCCGGCTGGGTTGGCTCCCGAAAGACGTGCGGGCGGTGTTATCCAACATCGTGACCGAGCGACCGGACGGCAGAGGCAACCGCGTTCCCTGCGAGACCTGGGACAACGCGACATTGCTGACCACAGTCTCCACCGCACAGCCAAACCTCGAGCGGTACGAGTTTCCGATGACGCTCAGCATGAAACGTATCGCGCCCGGCGAGACGAACACCTGGTTCCTGCGGGTCGTTGGAACCGAGTTCAGCGCCGAGTTCAGCACGAAACGCCCGAAGACGCTGCGCTTCCTGGAGTACAAACGCGGACAGCCGCAAGCCTGGCAGGAACTCGAGCTGGGCTACGAGTCGGTTTACCCGGCGATCACCGGGCATATCTTCGAGTTCGGGCTGTGCGACGCGATCCAGCAGATGTGGGCCGCCTTCGTGGACGAGGTCAGCGGCAACTCACCCCGGTTCCAGTGCGCCACCCCAGCGGAAACCGCACTCAGTCACGCGCTGTTCAGCGCCGCCCTCGAGTCACAGGCGACGCGGCAGGCAGTGTCACTTAACCCAGGAGCGGCATGACCGACGGGCGGCTCGAGGCGGTCTCGGTTGGGATCGTCGTCGCGGACTGCGTGGCCCGTCCGGTTCACGACATGCCCGGCAAAGGGCAACTGGCACTCGTGGAGAGTGTCGGCTTGTACAGCGGTGGCAGCGCCGCCACGACCGGGTACAGCCTGGCGCGGTTTGGCGTTCCCAGCGCCGTGATCGGGCGCGTTGGACGCGATGGCTTCGGTGATTTCCTGCTCTCCGAAGCGACCCGGCACGGCGTGGACTCGAGCCTGCTGATCCGCGACGCGCACCCGACGAGCGCCACGCTGGTCACAGTGGACAGCGACGGCGAGCGCAGCTTCCTGCACAGCATCGGCGCAAACGCCGCGCTGACCCCGGACGACGTGCCGCTAACCGTCTTGCAGGCTCGAGGCGTGCGCCTGTTGCATCTGGCGGGCTACTTCGCACTGCCGGGTTTCGAGGCGAACGCTGGCGAACCCACGAAAACGATGTTTCGGGAAGCCTCGAGACTGGGGATGTTAACGAGCTTAGATAACGTCTGGGACGCCAGAGATCGCTGGGATATCCGCGACATTCTCCCTGAGACCGACATCTTCTGCCCCAGCGTCCACGATGCCAAACGGATCACTGGACGCGACACCCCGCCCGAGATTGCCGCTGGACTGCTCAGGCTAGGCGTGCGCCGCTGCGTGGCGCTGAAGATGGGCGCTGAGGGATCGTTCGTCATGAATGCCACAGGCGAGTCCCACCTCGTTCCAGCCTTGTCGGTTCAAAGTGTGGACGGAACCGGATCGGGCGACGCCTTCATCGCGGGCTTCCTGACCGGCGTTCTGGAGGATCGCAGCCTGCTCGAGTGCGCCCGGCTGGGCAATGCGGCGGGCGCGATGAACGTCTCTGCCCTCGGCGCGATGACCGGCATCACGAATCGCGCCGACCTCGAGCGGATGGCGCAAGCGCAGGGTTGAAGCGAACGCCTCCGGTTCACGCCAGAAAATCTCGAGCTGCGTGCGCCTCAGCACTGTTCCGCTCGTTTCACAGCAGGCCTCCAGCATTCCAACCCCTTACCAGACCTTGTGCGAGAGTCTGGCGGGGACTTCAAGCCTACCCATCCCAAACGTCTGATCTCGAGACCTGGTTCTCGCTCGAGGGCAAATACTACACAAGGGCTTGGATTCTGGTGATGGCTTGGACTGTCGCAAGAAGTTTATCGCGCAAACCCCGCCTTCAACGCCGTCCACCTCGAGTTATCCAGGCTGACATCCGGCGGAATGTGAACCGCGACGCCTCCCCTAGAGCCGGGTTGCACGTTTGGGTTGCGACGAACTGCCAGATCGTAAACGCTTTTGCGTTCGGTGACAACGTGGAGGATGGAATCCCGGACTTCCGAGAGATGTGAGAGCAGCAGCGCGATTTCAGCGGCGATCACATCGGTGTAGTCGGCTCCGGTGAACTGATCGGTGAAGGCGACCGGGTGCTTCCAGACGGCATCTTTGAAACTGGTGCGGACGATCAGCGCGTCTGGCGCGGCGAGGGCGCTCTCCTCGGCCAGCGCTTTCGTCAGGCTGTAATAGTTGCTGGGGTTCGGCGCGTCGGTTTCCCGGTACAGCCCACGCTCGCCGTCGAACACGTAATCGGAGCTGAGATGCACCAGCCGCGCCCCCGCCTGTGCCGCCGCTCGAGCCACATGGCGGGTTCCGACAACGTTGATCTGCCAACAAGCATCGCGGTTTTTCTCCGCCCCCGCCACATCGGTGTACGCCGCGAGGTGCAGCACCGCGTCAAAGCCAGGCTGCAAAGCGGCGCTCAACGCTTCAGGCTCGAGGATGCTGACCTCTGAGCTGCGCGGTGCAACTAGGTCCCAACCGGAGGTGTGCAGCAGCGGCAGGAGTTCCTTGCCCATCCGCCCGCCACCGCCGGTCACGAAGACTCGCTTCACGCGGCGATCTGCTTGTTGAAAACGCTCAGCGCCTGCGCCACAATCTGATCCATGTTGTAATACTTGTAGGTCGCCAGACGACCGACGAACAGCACCTTCGGGGCTTCGGCTTGCGCGTCCACCTCGTAGCGCTTGTACAGCTCGGTGCATTCCGGGACCGGAATCGGGTAGTACGGGTCGCCCTCGGAGCGCGGGTACTCGAGCACGATGCTGGTCTTGTCGTGCCGCTGCCCGGTCAGGTATTTGAACTCGGTGATGCGGGTGTACTGGTACTCGTTTGGAAAATTGACCGTGCCGACGGGTTGATAGGTTTCTTGATCCAGCGTGCTGTGATCGAAATGCAGACTGCGGTACTGAAGCTTGCCGTAGCGATGATCGAAATAACTGTCCACGGGGCCAGTGTAAATCATCCGCTCCCACGGCACGAACCCCATGATTTCGCGGTAATCGGTGTTCAGCATGATCTTGATGTTCGGGTGGTACAACATTTTTTCAAACATCCGGGTGTAGCCGTGGAGCGGCATCGCCTGGTACTTATCGGCAAAATAGCGGTCGTCGCGGGAGATGTTAACTGGCACGCGCGAGGTGACACTGGCGTCCAATTCGTCCGGTTTGCGCTCCCACTGCTTCAGTGTGTACCCCAGAAACACGTTCTGGTAAATGTACTCCGCCAGATACTTCAGGTCCGCGTCCTCCTCGCCCATCATCTTCAGAATCGGCTGCTTGACGCCGTACCCGTACTTTTCTACCAGCTTCCCCTCGAGCCGCTCGGCGTAACTCGGCGGGAAGAGTTGGCGCAGCGAATCCATGTTGAACGGAACCGGTACGAGCTGCCCCTCGACGCTGCCCAGGACGCGATGCTGATAGGGTCGCCATTCCGTGAACTGCGTCAGATAATTGATGACCTCGAGCGAGTTCGTGTGGAAGATATGCGGTCCGTACGGGTGAATCAGAATGCCGTGCTGGTCGTAGGTGTCAAACGCGTTCCCACCGATGTGCGAGCGCTTGTCCACGATCAAGACTTTTTTATTGAGCTGCGTGGCGATGCGCTCCGCTAGCACCGCACCCGCGTACCCCGCCCCGACGATCAAGTAATCAAAACTCATAGGCTCCCACGGTCTCGAGTCCTGGTTACGGCTCCCTCGAGCGATGAGGGCAGTGTAACAAGCGAAAGCTTAGGAGTCGCTGAGCTGGTCTTGGAGGGTGAGGGGTGTCGAGATCAGAAGTCCCCTTGCCTGACGGTTTCGAGTGTAGCGTCGCCGACAGTCTAATCCTCGAGCGTTCGCTTTTAGCCCACCTGTGCTAACTTTGCAGTGACATGAAAGGTTTGATTCCTGCCGCCGGGCTTGGTACGCGCCTGCGCCCTTTGACGTATACACTGCCCAAGCCCTTACTGAGTGTCACCAACAAACCGATCATCATGTTTGCCATAGAGGACCTGCGCGACGCGGGCATCACCGAGATCGGGATCATCGTTTCTGACTTCGTGAAGGCCGCGATGGAAAAAGAGGGTCTGGACGTGGACGGCGTGACGATCACGTACATCCGTCAGGTGGAACAGCTCGGGATTGCCCACGCCGTAAAACAAGCCCGTGAATGGCTCGCCGGAGACGACTTCTGCCTGTATCTGTCCGATAATTTGTTCGAGGATGGCGTGACCCGATACGTGGATACCTTCAGGGCGGAGAACGTGGATGCCGTGATCGCGCTGGTCAAAGTTCCCAACCCCCGCGAGTTTGGCGTGGCCGTGCTGGACAGTTTGGGCAAGGTCATGAAAATCTTGGAGAAACCCAAAGACCCCCCGAGCGACCTGGCGGTGGCTGGCGTGTACTGCTTCAAGAACCGAATCCTGGACGTGATAGACAACCTCTCCCCGAGCGCTCGAGGTGAGTACGAGATCACCGACGCCATCCAGGGCTTAATGAACGTCGGAACCGTCAGGGGTCTCGAGGTGACGGGCTGGTGGAAGGATACCGGGCGGCACGATGATCTGCTGGACGCGAACCGATTGCTGTTGGAACGCATCGAACCGCTCGTGCTGGGGGAGAGCCTGAACAGCCGCTTGGTCGGGCGGGTGCGAATCGAGGCGGGAGCCGTCGTCAAAGATTCCACGGTGATCGGCCCCGCGCTGATCGGCGCGAACTCGCACTTGGAGAACGTTTACGTCGGACCGTTCACCAGCATCGGTGAGAGCGCCAGCTTGAAAAACGTGGAACTCGAGTTCAGCATCGTTCAGGACGAGGCGCGTTTGGAGGACGTGCCAGTGCGGATGCAGGAGTGCCTGATCGGGCGTAAGGCGCAGGTCAAGGGATCGAACAAGGTCCCCAGGGTTCACCGCTTGGTGCTGAGCGACGCCAGCGTCGTGGAGCTGAGCTAGGACTCGAGATTGTGTTCGGTCGTTCGTAAGAGCAAATCCCCACGGCTGCCCTTGAACTTAAGCATCGGACGCACTCGAGTTCAGGTGGTGCGGCTGCGAAACAGCCACGCGCCCGCCAACAGAAAGCCTAGATTCGCCAGCCACGGGCCCAGCAAGGGTGGCAAGACCCCGACCAGGGAAAGCTGTCGTCCCAGGTACAGCACGACGTAAAACCCCACGGCGATCACGACCGCCAAACCGAACGCCACGCCGGTCGTGCGTGCCCCTCGAGCCGCGATCGGGATTCCAAACAGCAGGATCACGAAACTGGCCAGGGGCTGCGCGGTTTTGAAACCGAGTTGCGCTCCCGCCTCGCGCTTCCCGTCAACCCGGTACTCGCGCCAGAGTTCGGATAGCCGTCTCGAGTCCTCGAAACCGCTGTCGGCGTTGTCCGCGACGACGCGATCGGCGGTGTTCGCCAGATTGAAGGTCGTTTTGGCGTCCGCCTTGAACGGAACGATGCTCGAGGGAAAGGCGCGGTTGATCCAGTCGGGGTCCTCGGGCTTGGCGGGGAACTCATCAAGATTGACAGAGAAGCTGCGGTAACCGATCAAAACCAGTTTCTTGTCTGTATATCGCGCTCGTTTGCCGAAGAACACGTTGACCGTGTGCGCCGTCCACCACTCGAGCCTGACATCCACGAGGTCTAGCTTGTCCACGCCACCAATGAACAGCGTACGATCACCGACCGGAATGGGTTTGCCCACGATTCGTTCCAGCGCATTGCCGGAACCGCTGACACCCTGCCACCAGGTCCGAGCGGTCAATTCGTTGGCTCTGGGGGCGACGAATTCGGCGATCAGGAACCCGGCAACCGCCAGGAGTGCGCCGAAGAGCAGCACGGGACGCACCGCTCGAGCCAGGCTAATGCCACCGGCGGCCGCGGCCAAAAGTTCGTTCTCTCTGGCTAAGCGTCCGAAGGCAAGCAGCACCGCGAACACGGCGGCGATCGGAAAGGCTTGCAGCGCGAAGGCGGGAATCTGGTACAGCAACCACGGGACTAAACTGCTTCCTGGCAGGGCGCTCAAGTACGGTTGCGCCAGCACGCGTTGAACCAGGAAGATCGCCACGTACAGCAGCGTGCCGATGAAGAAGTTGGGAATAACCTCCCAGGCAATGCTGCGCGCTAAGCGGGTCACGGGCGGCATCCTAACGTAAGCGCACCCCGAAGGAGAAATTCAGCCCGGCGGTCGGCAGCGTCACGAACACGCCTAGGTCGTAGATCAAGCCCGGCCCGTACAGGCTGACAATCGCGCCCAGCCCACCCTCGAGGGTCACGAGATCATAGAAGCCTTTCGGTGACAGCGCGAAAATCGGTGTCTGATACGGCTGCCCAAAATTGTCCATCAGGATCTTGCCGTCGTACAGGGAGAACGTGCCACCCAGCTCGAAGCGTTGGTGCACGAACACCGCATTGCGTGGGTCGTATTCTAGGGTCACGCCGATCAGTGGCCGCTCGAGGCGCAGCCCTGCGAATCCGAGCGGCGGTGCGCTCTCGCCTAGGGTGAAGCGGACATCGGCATCCAAGCGGGTGTACCCGTCCAGGTTGTGCCGGGCGATCGGGGCGGTCAAAAACTGCTGCTGGTACCGCAACCCGGTTCCGACCGAGAACCCACCGAACGTCAAACGCAACCCAAACGCGACGTTGGCGTTCGCGGCCCCTGAGCCGTCGGAGTACAGCGCGAAACTCGAGGCGGCGCTGGCGGAGAAGGTCACGGGTCCGGCGCTGACCTGCCCGGCGGCTGAGACTCCGGCTCTGGAGAACACGACGGTGGCATCGGTCGTGCCCGCCGGGGTGCTCTGCCCAGCGGCTCCGACTTCTAAGGTGGGACGAATCCGGACAATGGCGAGGTTGAAGGCTTGCGCCACGCCGATCCGCGTTTCTATAAAGCGTTCACCGTTCAGGGTTTGTTCCAGGTTGAATCCGCTGTCCAGCGAGAAGGCGGCGGTGAAGCCGATCTCCGGGTTTTGCAGGATGTTGGCTTTCAGCGTCTCGTCCTGGCGTTGACCAACGAACAGGGACAGGGGCCCTTCGCTGGCAGTGATGAAGGCAATGTATTTGGGCGTGGCGGACAGCAAATTGCGCCCGATAATCGTGGCTCGAGCGTTTCCGACGCACCCAAAGCGAATATTGTCGAAACCGAACGTCAAGCCGCCGAACGGACTGAACAGGATCGGCAGTTCCAGTGGGCATTCCGGGTCGTAGCGCACACTCCCCAGATACAGCGGCAAACCCAGAAAGTAGACCGTCGCGCCCTGAAACACGAGCGCTCCCCCTTGGAGCCGCACGGCGTTCGCGGCGCTGAAGGTGACCTCGGACCCGGCCGAGTTGCGCCCGATCTGACCGGTCACGCCCTGCGCGGTCACGCCTGACTCATTGCTCGAGCCGGTCGCAGCGTTGACCGCTAGGTTAGGTTGCAGCAAGCGCACGTCTTTCAGCGCCGCCTTGCCATCACGAAGCTGCGCCAAGTCCCACGATGTAGCGCTCGAAGATGCCCCATCATTTCCGAGGCGATTCAACACGGCCCCGTTGAGCGTCAGCGTCCCGGCATCCAAGCCACCCGAGGCGGCGCTCGCGGTGTAGCGCGCCCTCGGGAACCCCTCGAGCTGATAGCTGGGGTCCAGGCTCAGTTGAGCGACCGCAAATTGCAGGTTTTCCGACGAGCCGCGCAGGTTGAAAACCGTTCCGGTGGCTCCGGTTGTTTCCAGGGTCGCCCTGGCAGACTCGAGGCTGGCACTCTCATCGGGGTTGGTGATGCGAACCTGCTCGAACCTGACCAGCCACTCGCCGCGTTTCAGACAGGCATCGTAAAGAATAGCCACATCCCCGTCGTATTCAAGCCCGGCGCTCTGGACCTCGCCGAAACCGGAAACGGTCAGACTGGCTCCCTGAGGGGACGGCGCGCAATCCAACGCGAGGGCGGTTGAACTCAGACACAGGGACAGGATCAGCAGGAGCAAGGTTTTCATCTGGGCAGCCTCGAGAACGCGTTTTTAGAGTTTTGGTTTCTCAAAATCTTGGTTTCTTAAAAAAAGACGGGTTTCACACCCGTCTTTTTTAAACCTCAGCCAGGAGTTTACCTGCTGGACTGGATGAGCTTGACGAAGCTTGCCTGGACATCGGCGGGGATCGCCTTGCCCTGCTTGAAGCTGGGCTTGCCCTTGACGGTGTAATCCACCAGCAGCGCCGCTTCCCCAGAGTTCCCCTTGTAAGTTTTTCCATCGCCCGAGGTGTACTCGAAGTTGCCGTAGAGAAACGCCTGATTACGGCTCTGGTCAAACGCGGCCGCGTCGGCACGAAAGACCGGCGAGGCTGACCTCAAACCACCGACAGCCACGATGATCTTGCGGTCAGGGTACGCGACCGCCCGATCCCCGCTCAAGTTCTTGACGTTGCTGTCAGTGTAGGAGAGCGGCCCGGCGATGTTCATGCGGTCGTTCTTGATCGTGTAATCCACGCTTTTGGAGCTGATGCTCTCCCCGGTGTTGTTCTTGATTTTGGCATCGGTGGCTTTCAGGAACTCGTTGTCCTTGTACTGAATGTACTTGGCGTCAATTGAAAAGCCGCGCTTGTTATCGCGGATCACGCCGCCCTGCGGCAGGGTCACGCTCTGATCGTTGTTGACAATCTGATCGCCGTACGGTTGCGCCACAAAACCCGCTTGCGCTAGAGCCACACCCAGGATCAGGCTCGAGGTGAATGGAAGAAAAAATCGTCTCATGAGTCGCATTTCATCATAGGCGGGGTGAAAAGCGTGAAGGTTGGCTCAATGGTGGCGCTTTGGGAGAGGTATTTCAGCGCCTCACGACGCGTCAACTTGGAAAAGGTGTCTGGGTTGGATTTGAGAAGCTGCTGCACGCCCGCTGGGTTTTGCTTGGCGTGTTCGCGGAGCGCCCAACCGAGCGCCTTACGAATCCAGAACGACTCGTGGGCAGCGTTCATCAGCGCGTACCGGAACAGCCGTTCCTCGTTAGTCCCGTCGTGATAGCGCAGTTGATGCAGGACGGCGATCCGGCGCAGCCAGAGATTGTCGTCTGATGCGAAAGCGTCCATCAAGACCAGCAAACCCGCATCTCGACGCACCAATTCCCCCGCGAGCCGACTGGCGACGACATCCACCGTGTCCCACCACGGCTTTTCCACGGTCACCAAACGGCCAATCGTTTCCAGTGCGCTCGAGTCCAGGCGTTTCCAGTGGCGACACAAGGCTCCCAGGGCGGCGTACTGGTACTCACGCTCGGGTAGGTGCCAAAGCGCGGCTGCCACCTCGAGCAGTTCGTCTGAGTCCGGCTGCCAGGGCTTCCAGAGCGGTTTCAGGACGGCCACCCGTTCAGGGTTGGGAATCCCGAGGAACGCGAACTGGTTCTTCATGTACGCAGCCATCACCACGGCGCGTTCCGGGTCTCGTCGTGGTTCCAGCGCGGCGCGGACCCGTTCAACCATCACCCGCAAAGTCTACCTGGTAATCTGAGCGCCGCCTCAGGTCTGACTCGAGGTCTCAACCCTATGAAAACTTCCCTGACTCTTGGCTTGTCTATCCTATTCATAACTGCTGCTGCTGTCGTCCTCGCCTCGAGCGTCAGTGAGGTGAAATCGAAGGGGCAGCTCACCCTCGGGACGGACCCGCAGTACGCGCCGTTCGAGTCACGCGATGAGAAGGGCGTAATCGTCGGTTTCGATGTAGACATGGCCTCGGCCGTGGCTAAAAAACTCGGGGTCAGGCTAGCAGTCCAACCGACGGTGCTGGATGCCCTGCCCGCCGCGCTCGGGAATCGCCGGGTGGACTTGGCGGTCAGCGGCGTGACGGCCCGAGCGGATTGGAAGAAGCAGCTCGAGTTCAGCGACGTGTACTTCGACAATTCGCAGGTCTACGCCGTGCGCGACGGCAATCCCGGAAAGTTTCAGACCGCCAGCCTGAAGGGGCGCACGGTCGGCGTGCGCGCCAACACCACGGGATTCCTGGCCGCCGACGAGCAACTCAAACCCAAAGGCGCGAAACTGAAGGTCTACAGCAACGTGGCTGACGGCTTAAAGGAATTGCGCGGCGGCAAAGTGGACGCGATGATCCTGGACGCCCCGAGCCTGGAATACTTGCAGCAGAAGCAACCCAACACCTATCAGCGCCTCGAGACGACCCTGACGAGTGAGCAGTACGTGATGGCGGTCAAGCGCGGCAGCGACCTGCTGGGCGTGGTGAATGGAACGATTCGTGACCTGCACAACAGCGGCGAGTACACGAAGCTGCTCGAGCGGTGGATCGTCGAGAAGTAGCGCCAGCGCTCAGAAATTAGTTCAGCTCAGCCCTGTGAGGAGGTCGCACCTTGAGCGGGAACCCGTAACCGCTCGAGTTCAGCTTCCCGTTCGGCAAGGGCCGCCTCGAGTTCCTTGACGCGTGACAGGCTGGTATCCAGTTGCGCCACGCGGTCTCGAGCGGCGGTCAGTTCGGCGTTGCGCTGATGCAGTTCGTCCTTCAAGACTGGCACGGTGGCAATCTGGCGTTCCAGGTCCAGAACTCTGAGTTGGGTTTGTTGCAGTTCCAGCTTCGCGCCCGCGTCGGATTCCAGGGCGGCGCTCTTGCTCTGGGCGGCGCTCAGATCGCGTTCCAAACCATCCAGTCGCGCCTGGGTTTCCGGGCTGAGACCGCGACCTTCCAGGTCGTCAATTCTGGCCTTCAAAGTCTCGAATTGCCGCATTCCATCACGGGTCCGGGCGACCTCCGCCACCGCCTCATCGAGCGCCAATCGGATCTTACGTTGCGCGGCCTCGGCGTCACTGGCCTTCAGGGCCGCCTCGCCCGCCTCTTTAATGAGCTTGGACTTGTTCGCCTCGAGGTCAGTCACGCGCCCCTCTAATTCGGTCACGGTCGCGGCTTTCAGTTGCAGCCCTTCAAATCCGGCGGTTCTGGTTTTCAGCGCAGACAATTCGGCCTGGGTCTCCTCGAGACTCGCAGCCATCGTGTCGGCGGCTGTGACCTTCGGACGGGCAGTTTGCAACTCCGCCTGAGCCGTCTCGAGACGCTGACGGACCGCTTCAAAGCCCTGCAATTGCAGGCGCAGGTCGGCGTTGGCCCGCTCGAAACCCTCCAGCTTGGGCAGGCGCACGCTTAGCTCTTTGACCTGTGTTTCCAGGGCATCTCTGGCTTGGAGCGCCCTGGCCGTCTCCAGCCGCGCGTTTTCCAGGTCAGTGTGAACGCGACCCAACTGACCGCGCAAGCTGACAGCTTCGTCGGTAGGGGCAACAAGGCGTTTCTGGTTGCGCGGGATCAGGAAACCCACGATCCCGCCGACGACCAGTCCGAGGACAATCCAAAGAAATTCTGTCATGGTTCCCGCGCATTCTACTCGCCGGACGGCTTTGTACGCAGCGTCGTAGGCTGAGGCGTGGAAAACCTGATCAAAGAGGTGCTGGAACGCTGCCTGAAACTCGAGACGCGGGAGTTACCCGTGGAGTTCGCCGAGGGTGACGTGACGATCTGGCTCCCGGAATCCCTTGAGGCCGATCCCGTGCTGGCCGCTCGGGTGACCGAGCGGCGACTGTGCATGTTGCTCGAGGACGACGCGCAAGACGCCCTGGTGCGCCAGCTCAACACCTATTCCAGCGTATCGGCCTTGAACGTCACGGTGGACCGTTTCAATCTGCCGAGCGCTAAAACCTGGGTGCTGGCTCCAGGCCTGGAAGACCCTGACCTGCAAACTGATCTGATCGCGTTGTACGGCTTGACCGTTCACGAAACCGCCACCGGATTCGCGGCCAGCGCCGAGGGTCAGCTCCCGGTTCACGGCGCGACTCGAGGGGAGGCGCTGGCGAGGGCGGCGCTGGTGGCGGAGGGCGCAGCATCGTAGAAGGCAGCGTCGTAGAAGATAGATATAGCATCAGCCCGCATCACGAGTGAACCTATGATGCAGGTTGATGGAATAGGGATGCCGATCAGTACCCGGCTAGACCCTCAGCGCCGAGTTTCGGCAATCCGGTTCCGTCGCCCCCAACCAGCGCCGTCAGATTTCCATCGGCGGCGATGCGGTACGCGGCGATCAGGCCCAACCCGGAAAACTGCTGATAGAAAAACTTGCCGTCCTGGCTGCTGACCGCGTCCACCGGGCCGCTGGCCGGGTTACCCATGAAATCGAAGGTTCCCTGCGGGGCGCGTGATGCCGCATTGCCCTTCAGCAGCGTCAGAGCGCCGTCGGAAACCGTGTAAACAGAGACATTGCTCGAGGCCGTATTGGAGGCATACAGATATTGGCCATCCGGGGTCAAGGTCAGCCAGCAGGTCGCGTTCTGATTGTTCGTGACGTTCGGCGTGATTGGCGTGATGCTCCCCGACGGGTCAACCTTGTACGACGAGACCGATCCCTTGTTCTTCTGACCGGGATGCACCTCGCTGACGAGCAGCGTCGCATCATCCACCCAGGCGGCCCCGAAGGGACCTGAAACGGCGCTCGGGTTGAGCACGGGTGTACCGAGTGTGCCATCGTCATTGACGGGGAAGAGATCCACATGACCGGTCATCAACTCACTGACCTCGAGCAGCTTGCCGTTCGGACTGAACAACACTTGCGTCACCAGCGTTTTGCCACTCATTGAGTACGCCGCGCCACGAATCGCCGATAAGACACCCGCGCTTGACACCTTGAATCCGGTCAATTGCACCCCGGATTTGTTGGCTTTGGCGTGCCCCACGTACAATACCGAGCCGTTGAAACTCAAGCCTGTGGGCTGGTCGCCGCCGCTAGGAACATGTCCAACCAGTTTCACCGAACCCGCCGAGTCCACCGTAAAGCTCGAGACCGTGCCGCTTCCGGCGTTGACCGCAAACAACAGGTGATGATCGGCGCTCAAGACTAGGCTGTCATTGGAGAACAGCGGGTCTACGGCTTCCTTTTTAAGATCGGGGACGAACTTGCCTCCGACACCATTGCCCCCAGTGGGGGTTATCTCGAGCCGTTTCAGTTTCCCATCAGCACCGCGCCCGTAATGCACGATGGCGTTTCCCCGAGCGGCATTGGTCATGGCGTACAGATGCCCCGCAAAGTTCCCGCTCATCATGGTTTGGTTGCCGTTTTGAGCCAGTACGATGCCAGCTCCGAGGGCCAGAGCGCTTGGAATCAGCCAATTCATGGGTTTGTGTGATCGTTTCACGATAAAACTCCTTTACTTCAACGGTGGAGCTTCATGCTCCGGCACACGACGCAAGAAGCGTCTCGTGACCCCTGAGGGCGAACGACGAGAACCGAAAAGTGGTTCGAGCGGCCCGATTCGAATCAGGTCACGAGCGAACGCCTAAAAGTACGGAGACGCAGACCGAGGGGTTCATTCGGAAGCCTCTGATTGGACTCGGGTTCAGTCAATTTACCACGTTTTCAACGAATGCTTACTGAAATGTAAAAGACTTAACCTTTCGCGGGTAAGTTTACTGAATAAGCATAGCCACCTGATGCACACCTGTGACCGAGCAAACCCTACCCTGAGCTAGCTGCGACTCGAGCAAGCACGATGAACGATCAATCTTGAGGAAGCGAATCCTCAAGGACTGCCAACGACTCGAGGATTCGTTGGAGCGAACTGTCATTTTCGTCCTGTAAGCTCCGTGAAGCTCGAGGGGTGACGACGAATAGCGCTGGTAGCGTGGCATGGGCATTTTGGGATTGCGGCCCAGAAATTGCGCCCACTGATTGCGTCACACTCTATCTTTTGCGAGGCTCATGCAATCAAGAACCTGGAGCCGAGGCTCAAGATATGCAACTCCTAGAGTCATCCATGAGGTACGCCCGATCACTCGAGCGTTGCGACGACTAGGCAAGCCTCAGGGAATGAGACCCTCCGAGATTAAAGGAAACGAATGCCTGGAACGTTTTACTTTTAGCGCCGCCTCGGAAATCTCGGTCCAACGGTCGCCGGTTGCCGACGCCGTTCCGGGTTGTGGCTGGGCGGCGAAGCTTCCGCACCACCCGCGCCGGGGCGCGGCTCTCGAGGCGCACCGACCCCGATCAGATCGCCTCCATCCGAGTCCCCATCGGGGCGTTTACGTCTGGGCAGTTCCAGGGTCAACATCCCAGAATTGTACTCGAGTTCATGAGGTCGGGATCAAGAGGTCAGGCTGAACCTCGAGCCAGTCGCAGAGCGCCGTGGCACTGCTGACGTTCGTGGCCAGCGGCACGTCGTGAACGTCACAGATTCGTAGCAAGGCGCTGACATCGGGTTCGTGCGGCTGAGCGGTCAACGGATCGCGGAAGAAGAACACCGCCCGCACCCGATCCTCGGCCACCAGACCGCCAATCTGCTGATCGCCGCCCATCGGGCCCGACAGCATTCGCCGCACCTCGAGACCCGTGGTTTCAAAAATGATGCGCCCGGTCGTCCCAGTGGCGACCAGCGGGAACCGAGCAAAGACCTCGCGGCGTAGGGTAACGAATTCTGACAGATCATCCTTCTTGTCGTCGTGGGCGATTAGGGCCACCAGTTCTCGAGGCATGGGTTCAGCCTATCAGCCCAGACGCGTGGACGCTTCAACCTGGCAGGGTAGAATCGGCATTGTGATTGACACGCATTGCCACCTGGACGGGGTGGAGAACCCGCTCGAGGCGGCGAACGAGTCCGGCTTGACGGCGCTTGTCACGATCGGTTTCAACCCGGAGCGAGCGAGAAGTTGTCTGGCGCTGGCAGATACCATCCCGCACGTGTATGCGACCGTGGGCTTGCACCCAGTGGATGCGCTGCTAGACTCACAGGAATTGAGGGCTGAGATTGAACGTCTGGCAACCCACCCAAAAGTCGTGGGGATCGGTGAGAGTGGCGTGGACGGGTACTGGGACGCGGCTCCCAGAAACGGGCAACTCGCCGCCCTCGAGTGGCAGCTCGATCTGGCGCGACGCTTAGACTTGCCCGTCGTGATTCACACCCGCGACAAGGACGGACGGCGAACGGCCTTCGCCGACTGCGCGGCGGCGCTAAAAAACGCGGGCTGGGGTCGAGGCATTCTGCACTGTTTCGCCGGGGACACCCAACTGCTCGAGGTCGGGCTGGAGCTAGGATTTCACGTGTCATACGCGGGGAATTTGACCTACAAGAAGGCGGTGACGATTCGGGATTCGGCGCTAGCAGTCCCGATGGATCGGTTACTGGTTGAGACCGACGCGCCGTATCTGGCACCCGTCCCGCATCGGGGCCAGAAAAACCGTCCCGCCTTCGTGCGGTTCACCCTGTCAGCCCTGGCAGAGCTGCGCGGTCGGAGCTTCGAGGAGATGGACTCCATCACGTCAGACAACGCTCGAGCGGTCTACCGATTGCCGCTGACCTCAGCTCCAGTCCTCAGGCAATGAACATCGCGTCGCCCAGACTGTAAAAACGATACTCACGCTCGAGCGCCACCCGGTACGCGGCCCGCATCGTCTCGTAACCGGAGAGGGCCGCGACCAGCATCAGCAGGGTGCTGCGCGGCAGGTGAAAATTGGTCACGAGCGCGTCCACCACCCGAAACTGAAACCCAGGCCGAATGAAGATCGCCGTCTCCCCCGCCCCCGTTTCGAGCCGACCGTCTCTCCAAGCGCTTTCCAGGGTTCGCACCGAAGTCGTCCCGACTGCGACCACGCGCCGCCCCTCGAGTTTCGCCCTGGTCACAGCCACCGCCGTGCGTTCCGGGACGCTGTACGGTTCGCTGTGCATGACGTGACTGCTCAAATCGGTCACAGGCTTGAAGGTTCCCGCACCGACGTGCAGGGTCAGAAACTCTATCTCCACGCCCATCACTCGCAACCGCTCAAGCAATTCAGGCGTGAAGTGCAATCCCGCCGTCGGAGCCGCAACCGATCCGGCATCCCTGGCATAAACCGTTTGATACCGCCCTCGAGCCGCCTCGGAGTCCGCGATGTACGGCGGCAGTGGCACGGCTCCCAGGGTGGACAGGTGCGGCTTGATGTCCTCGGAAAACCGCAACTCCCGCGCCCCATCCTCCAAAACGCGCTCCACGGCTGCTGTGACCCCTTCACCAAACTCAATGAAACTGCCCGGCTTCAGGCGCTTCGCCGGTTTCAAGTAGGCGCTCCAAAGATCCGGGGCGAGTTCGCGCAGCAGCAACACCTCGAGCTTGCCACCGGTGGGTTTGTGGGCTGATAAGCGCGCCGGGATCACCTGGGTCTGATTGAAAACCATCAGATCCCCGGCGCGCAAGTATGCGGTCAAATCACGGAACTGGCGATGCTCAAACTCAAAGCTTCCTCGCCGCACCACCAGCAAACGGCTCGAGTCTCTCGGTTCCGCCCCCGTCTGCGCGATGCGTCCAGGCGGCAAGTCGAAATCGAAATCCTCGAGCGTGTACGTCACGAGCGCGTTAACCGACGGGAACGGCTTCGGCTTCCTGGGCCTCTTGCTCCGGCAGGGCTGCCTTCTCGCGGGTCGGCATGAACGCACCCTCAATGTCCGGCAGGTGCGTGAACTTGTCCACACCGTCTATCAGCTTTTGCGCCGTGGTTTCCTTGAAGGCGATCACCTCGACGCGCTTCCCACGCTCCATCATGACCTCCATCAGGTCCATGAAGTCGCCGTCGCCACTCCCGAGCACGATCACGTCCAAGTGGTCCATCAGGCGCACGATGTCCGCGCAAATCCCGAAATCCCAGTTCCCCTCCCAGATGATCTTGCCCGCGTCCGTCGTGTGATGCACCTGCAAGGTCATGCGCCGCACCTTGTAGCCCAGGGTGCTGAGCTTATAGATGAACGGCCAGGCGCTCGTGTCCGCCTCGCGCTCCACCACGTAACTGATTGCCCGGAACAACTCGCGGTTGTCGGCCGTGCCGTAGCGCAGCAGGCTTTCGAAATTGACTGTGCGCTGATAGTAATCCCGAGCCGAATGATACAAATTCTGCGTATCAACGAAAACACCCACCTGAGGTTTCAGGCGCAAACTTTGAGACATCTAAAAATTCCTCCTCTAATATGTACCCCAAAAAAAGCGACTCGAGGTTTCCCTCGAGTCTACCAGCTTTCAGGTCAGCGAATTAGAACGCGCTCTGCGCCCCACGAATCGCCAAAAAACCTAGCACCACGATCAGCGCCAGCCACGGCAGAAGCGAGTACGGTGCGCTGGCACGTGAACGCGGCTCCTCCATCACAAAAGTCAACTGATTCTGACCCGTGTAAAGCTGTGTCGCCGCGAAGTTTCGCCCGCCCTGACGCAATTTCACCGTGACCTGCGCCGCGTCCGAAACCCCATCCAGCTTCAGCACGCCCTTGTACCCATTGTCCAGCGCGACTTCCCGAGCCGCCAACCCGTTCCCAGGGTCAACTGCCACGCTTAACTTCGCCCCCTCGAGACCCGCGACGGAGGCCGTGACTGGCACATCCCCCGCCTTCAAACCCGTTGGCAACTCGAGCTGCACAGAGACGGGTTCAGCCAAAGCGGTACCAAGCAGCAGCGTCAAAATCAGAATCAAAAATCGTTTCATCCACACCCATTCTACGTGTCGCACGGCAAAGGAATCAATGCGGATTGGAAACGGGTTTGACTGCGCTCGAGGTGGAGACCTTTGACTGGGGCTGCTTGTTCGGGTCTCGCACCGCTTCCGCCACGAATGGCACGATCAGGGCGATCAAGAGGCCCAGAATGCCAGACAGGGCTGCGTACAGGAGAGGGCGTGGCTGATCGGCTGTGAGCGGTTCTGCGGCCGGGGCGAGGATCTGAATCTGAATGGCCTGTCCGATCAGGTTCTCGATCTCCAATTTTTGTGATAACAAACGGCTCAACACCTGAATGCGCCCCTGCGAGGTTGCCAGATTTGATCGCAACGTGGCTTCTTGCACGCTCAACATGTTGTAAGCCGCACTGGTCGCCTTGGCAGTAAACGCCCCGTTGCCACTGCCAATGGTTGCAGGAAGAATGCTCTCGACCGTCCGGGTCTCCTGAGGCGTATCTTTCAACGCTTGCTGCACGCGTTTCAGACTCTCCTGCGCGTTCCCGATATCCAGACGCGACTGTGTGATGAGGGCAGTGATGTTCGTCACGACCGTCTGGCTGATGCTGTCAATAAAGTATGCACGAAAAATCTTCTGTAACTTCTCTGCCTTATCCCTGGCGTCCAATGCTGTGTCCCCAACGGCACTGAGGCTGAACACACCCTTTTTCTCGTCGAACTTAACTTTGTAGACATTCTCTGGATTGACCGCGCCCAATTTCTCCACCAGAGCACTCGTACTGAGCAAATCACCGAAGCCCTGTGCCAGCGCGGATAAGCTGGGCAGATTCGCCAATAACTGACCGGACAACGACGCACCGGAAACCGTCGTTTGGTTCAACACTGTCAACGAGACCGTCGCCTTAGCTGTGTACTTCTTCGGCAAGATCAACGAGATTCCCAACGCGACGATCACACAAATCGCCGTGAACACGACGATGAAACCGCGCCACCGATGCAGGATCACGTACAGGTCACGTAAGGACAATTCCGCTTGCTCTACCATTTCGCTCACGACCCGAGTCTACCAAGAGATATGACGGGAAGGTTAACCTCTTAGCCGCATTTTGCGTCACACACTTTGAGCGATTGATGCTCGAGACAGAGCATTAAGTTAGCCCATAGGCCTATTAAGAGGTTCTAACTGGGATTGAAACGCTCTCACTCCGGGGCGATTCGAGCAGCTAGATGATGAATTCGTGGAACAAACGCGCTAACATACTGCTCGAGATGAGCGCAACTCGTAACCCCTCAAATTTGGAGCGTTTCGTGATGGGCGATGACACTGCAACCGTCTCGGCTGAGACTTTGGTAAAGGCTCGGCTTGCAGGATACGCCTACCGAACACTTCCAGAGACACATCCGCTCCGAGAGAATCTTCGTATTCCAAGGCGCGACTTCGAGATGCGACATCAAATGGTGAAACACCAGTTTTTACCTTTGCTGAAAGCGTGGAATGCAGTTGGGCTACGAGCCATGCTGCTCAAAGGTTTCTGGCTAGCTGAATTCATTTATGAACGCCCCGGCGACCGTGGCTATGGCGACATAGACGTCTTGATGCCAGAAGCACAAACTAAGCTAGCGGTCGAAATCGCACAGCAAATTGGATGGAGTGTCGTGTTCAGACGGGAAGCCAGTGCTAATCCCCACTCACACGAAGACGCGCACATCGTCTCGAGCAACGGATTGGTCAGCATTGACTTGCATCGTTTCGCCTTGCAAGGCATTCAACTCTGGGGACAACATCATCCGAAACGCTTGACGGCGAGCTTGTGGAAATCCGCGATTCAACAACCCTGGGAGGGAACTACCGTCTGGCTCCCGACACCTCTCGACGGCATGGTGATCAACTTGCTCAACCGAGCACGAGGTGACCAGTGGACGCGTCGCATCAGCGACCTCCCAGATGCTAGGGCAATCGTTCAACAATCCGGGATCACGCTAAAGAAATTTCAGGCTCGAGCCACCGAATTGGGTTTTCATCAAACTATCATTGCCGCGTTGGAAACGTGCGATCCTTGGAACAATTGGATTCACTGTGCGCCACCAACGTTCTGGCAGCGCTTGAAATGGTACTCACGCACTATGCGGGAAATCGGAATTTATGAACTCGAGCATTTACATTTCCAACTTGACCGCCTCGTTCATGCGATCAACGGCGTATGGACCATGCTCCCCATCGTCACTCGAGTCAAACACAAACTGCGACACCAACCAGACTTGTATCAACTCTTTCAAACCCTTGAGCAGCAATATTCGCCCAAAACGAATACCAATCCCAAAGAATTGATTCGTTTAAAGCGCGGCACGTACTTAGCGCTTCTGTTAGTGGGACCACGCAAAAACGCCTGCGTACCTAGGTCGCTATCTCTGTATCTAGCATTGCGTCAACGGAATATTCATGTGCAATTCGTCAGTGGAGTTCGTCACAGGAACCATAAACTTGAGGGACACGCTTGGATAGAATGGCGGGGTCGCCCGCTCGAAGGGTTTGGCGATCACCATGCCCCGGAATTGTTCAAAGAAAATTTTAGATATCCTCCCAGACCCGACCCAGCATAATAAGCCTCACTGCGTTGGGCCATCAATCAGAATCTTTGCACCCGGTATTAGGTTTAGCAGTATTGCGCGAATACCGGCCCCATCTCTCGCTCTCGCTGCACGCTCTAGCTGACCAAGCACAGCCTCGAGGGTGGTGTCAGGTAGCGCGGTTTGTTGAGCCACAAAGATTTTTTCGTACTTCGAGGATTGCGTCCCCTCCTCGCTGGTGAGCAGTTCCTCATAAAGCTTTTCACCGGGTTGAGCACCCGTAAACACGATGTCAATATCCTGACCGACCTCGAACCCCGAAAGCCGAATCACGTCTCTGGCTAAGTCCACGATTTTGACGGGTTCCCCCATGTCCAAAACATAGACTGCGCCATTCTCCGGTAAACCACCCGCTTGCAGCACAAGTTGGGCGGCTTCAGGGATCAGCATGAAATACCGCACCATGTTCGGATCGGTCACAGTGACGGGACCACCATCCAGGATTTGCTGCCGGAATTTCGGGATGACACTGCCTCTGGAACCCAACACGTTGCCAAAACGCACGCTCGAGAACGCCTGGTCCGGTCGTGCGCGCCGCGATCCAGATTCGACAATGTACTCTGCTATTCGCTTGGAAGCTCCCATCACCGAGGTCGGATTGACCGCTTTGTCCGTAGAGATGTTCACCAACCGATTCACACCGAACTCGAGACTCAAGTCCACGATATTTTTCGTGCCGAAAACATTGTTCAGAATTGCCTCGTCTGGATTGTGCTCCATCAAGTACACGTGCTTATGAGCCGCTGCATGGAACACCACCTCTGGCTTGAAACGCCTGAAAACATCACCCAGTTTTTCTCGATCACGCACGTCACCGATCACAAGCGCGTACTCGAGTTCAGGCCAGGTTCGTTTTAGCTCCTGCTCGATCAGAAAGATACTGTTTTCGCCACGTCCCAAAAGAATCAGCTTACGCGGCCGAAATCTGGAAACTTGCCGCACGATTTCGGAGCCGATACTCCCCCCAGCACCCGTCACCAGCACTACACGATCCTTGAGATATCCTGAAATTTCGTTGCTGTTTAGTTGCACCGCGTCGCGCCGCAGCAAATCCTCGAGCGATACGTCCCGGATCTGAGAGAGTGCTATCTGACCTGAAAGAATCTCGTGGATGCCAGGGATGATGCGATGCTTCACCCCAGCCTCTCGAGCCAATTCGACAACACGGCGCACGATACGACCAGGTGCTGAGGGCATGGCGATGAGTACTTCATCAACTTGTTTATCAATCACTACTCGAGGTAACGCATCAACTACTCCCAGCACCGGCAAACCCAGAAACCGCTGTGCGCGCTTCGCGGGTTCATCGTCCAGAAAACCAACCGGAATCAAACCCGATTCTGGATGACGCAAAAGCTCTCGCACCATCATCGTACCCGCCTCACCCGCACCAATCACCAGCACCCGTCTCGAGCTGCCTGATGTGGCGCGCATGCCCTCACGCTCAAAAAGGACTCGAGCCAGCAGGCGCATGCCGCCCATTAGGAGTAATGCGAGCGCCCCTTCGATCAGTGGGACACTGCGCGGAACGTGCGTCCACTGGGATAGCACGAAATTCACGACGTACACCAACACTGTCCAGCTCGAAATCACGGCGGTCAGCCGGTACAAATCGCGTACACCAATTTTGTGCCACGATTGGCGATGCAATCCGAAGTAAAAAATTAGACCCGCTTTAGGCAACAGCCCGACCGCGAGGTATAAAGCAATCACACGTTTGTGATCGAGCAGTGGTAAATCTAAACGCACGAAAAAAGCCAGCAAGCCTGCGAACAGCCATGCAAACAACTCGAGGGCAAGTTTCTCTCGAGTTGTACGTAAAATATTCAACATGTCATAATTTAGCATCAAGTAAGCGTTTCTTCACTTGAAATCTGGCTCTAAAAATCTAAGCAGGACCTAGGTAAGCAATGGGAGTAATGATGGATGGAGCTTCGATTTTCTTTAATCCAGCCGCCGCAATCCAAAAACATAGATGAACTGGGGCGTAAAAAAATAAATAATCCACTGAGTTGATTGCAAAAATTGCAGTTAACAGCGCCAAAGCGCCAGTATCTCGCAAACGCCAAGCACGCAGAATCACCCAGCCCCACAGCCACAACATCGCGCACAATCCTACTAATCCACTCTCACCAGCAGTTTGAATCCAAAGATTATGTGCGTGAGTCAAAGAATCTTTACTCAAGCCAAAATTACTCGAGCGAGCATCAAATTGCGCTTTCATAGCATTGGTTAGGTTGCCAGTACCAATCAGGAAGCTACGCGGATTCTCGAGCCACGCTTTGATAGCTAAGCGCCAAATTTCGAGGCGTATTCGGGCAGAATTTTGATCTACAATATCAAGGGAGCGTAAAATCGGTTGTATTCGATTAGGTGCGGATGGGGAAACGCTGTGAATAGCATCAGTTTGAAGTATTAGTATCCCCAAAAATACTAAAGATAGAATAAATGGTAATATTTTATAGTAACGCGTGGAAGACAGAAGAAAGACAAGCAAACCTCCAGCAAAAGCAGTCAAAGACCCTCTAGAGCCAGTTAATAATATGCATAGCATAGCAGAGATCACCGTGAAGAATGACCACGCAAGCGGTTGATTAGACGCGATAAGGAGTAGGCTAGCTACGGCAACTTGAGCACCAAACGCATTTTCGTTAAACGAAAACCCTTTAAAGCGCTGAATAAACTGGAAATATTCAAACCAGATCGGCGGTTTTACAATCAATACTCGAGGATTTCGCACTTCTATAGCCGCATCCGTAGATTTCCATGTTGCCCAGCCGCCAATTCCAAACGTTAGCACATTTCTTGACGAAAGTTTTGCTTTTAATCCGCATGTTGACCAATCAAGTCTTATTTTACAAGAGTTGTAATTCCATATTTGAGGAAGATCATTATGTAAAAGACCGACATTTACACTCCTTGGAATATTCGAGCGTATTTCAAGTTTTGCTTCTATTTCACCAGAACCTTGAAAACCAAGATTAAAAAATCCCCAAGAATCTCTTTCATTATTTGCTATCAAAACAAAAGTGTTATTTTTATAAGTACTTTTAACGTTAATTGATTCAAATCGCAATTTTGTGTTGTTCGTAAAATTATTCGAAAAAAACAGTGAGATCATTAGAACAACAAAAAGTGATAGGTTAGCAATTTTGAAAAGATAAATGCCTTCGATCCTCTTTTTACAAAAAATTGAAAGCATAAAAACTGCAATTATAGTATATAAAATAGTTATAAGAATATTTTCAAAGGAGTCGAAGATTTTTCCAATTAAGATAAAAGTATATAGAAAAAATAAAGTTACTAAAACCTTTAATTGCACATTAAACTTCAAAATAAGCGGAATTGCAAAAAAGATAAGTGCTAATATCGAAAGTTCGGAGTAAACAAAAATTAGAATACTAAACATTGTTGCAAGAAATAAATTATATTTATAATTAGCATATTTCATTATTTATTACCTTTATTGCTAATAATTGTGTTTATAGTTTCATACAAAATACAGATATCTTGACCTATTGAAAAATTATCGTAATATTGCTTATCAAAATTTACTTTTTCTATATCGTTCAAGCTATCACGTCCTCTGACCTGAGCTAATCCAGTGATTCCCGGGCGTAGATTATCAATTGCATAATCACGCCGCATTTTAAGTACCGAATTTTGTGATGGTAAAGCTGGCCGTGGCCCTATAATACTCATTTGCCCAAATAAAACATTCAAAATTTGAGGTAACTCATCAAGACTAGTTTTTCTCAGCCAATAGCCTACACGAGTAATGGGTTTCAGACCAAGCCTCTCCATCTCTTCAGTGGAAATGTTTGGAGTATTAATTTTCATAGTTCTAAATTTAAAACATTTAAAAATTTTACCTCTCGAACCAACTCGATCTTGAATGAAAAATGTACTACCTCGAGAGTCAAGAGATATTAAAATATAGAAAACAGGGAGTATTAGTAAAAATATCGGTAGTATAAATATTGAGAACAAAAGATCAAAAAAAATCTTGGGAAAAGAGTAGATTTTTTGATGAAATGATGCCATATTGTGATTTATTCCGACTTTCATTGGTTTTTCAGCAATTACATTGCTTGAGGAATACACGATTTATATTCTTTATGAAATCCACAACGTCGTTGAGTAAACGAGTAATTCGAGTTGATGTAATTGATAATTTTATGTAGTATAGTTGTACTTTTATATTCTTGGATCAGTTTCAATATATGTTTGCATCATTCAGAGAATATTTTGAGGAAATAATTTAAGATTCCTTCTCTGCTAAAGTGCTTTTCATAATAATTTCTTCCATTTTTACCAAATTCCTCAAGTTCATCAATATTAAGTCTGTACAACTTCAAAATAGCCCTTTCTAGTGCAACATAATCATCTGGCTGGCAAACTAAACCCGCATTCGCTTCTCGTATAACATCTGCTCCACTTCCTTCTAAAGCAGCAATAATTGGGCGTCCACACGCTAAATAAGATTGTATCTTTGAAGGTATTGTTAAAGCAAAAATAGGCTCCCGTTTTAGTGTAACTAACGTTATGTTCGCCAGTGCGAGCAAATCAGGCATATCCATCGCTTCCCTCTTACCTTTAAAAACTACATTTGGTAAATCTTCAGCTAGTTTTTCTAAAACTGCACGATTAGATCCTTCACCATATATAATGAACTGAATTTCAGGAAAAGAGATCAATGATCTTGCCGCTTCAAGCAGAGATTCGAGATTTTGTGCTTTCCCAAGATTCCCAGCGAAAACAATGTTGAAAAAACCATATAGATTTTCTTTCTTCGCAAGCTCTTCATTATAAGGTACAGGTTTATAAAAATCTTCAGACCAATTAGGAATATAAATAATTTTTTCTTTAGTAATTTTATATTTTTCCACACTTTCGATCATATTTTTCGATTGTACTATGATTTTATTAGAATTCTTATATATGAATTTCACTAAAATACCTACAATTCGAAGTAAAACTTTGCTTCTCACTAACCCACTCGCTTCAAGGCTTTCAGGCCATAAATCGTGTACATAGTGAAATATTGGGGCTTTGCTTTTCTGGAAAAAACGAATAAAAATTCCAGGAAGAGCAATAGTAATAGGTGAGAGTTGCCATATAACAATTCTTTGATAATCTTGAGGTTTTATAAGAAACATTCCGATTATAAAAGCATTTATCGCAAAAGAGAGATAGTTTGCAATGCGTTTCAATTTTGAGTAGCTAGTGTCTGGAAAAATTGGGACTCTGATAACACGAACGCCGTTTATGTTTTCGATTTGAAAGATCTTTTGCGTGTAACCATCGTATACCTTTCCGTGTGGATAATTAGGAAACCCCGTGAGAACAATAACTTCACAGCCTTTCTGCTGTAAACCATCAGCAAAGTCGCCAACTCGAAAAGGCTCAGGGGGATAATATTGCGTGATGATTAGTATTTTCATAAAAGAACTAATTACTTGCGCCAAACCACGCGATTAATGTAATCCGTGTAACTTAGAATAAGCCGCACGACTTTTTCAGAAACATTAGGCCTAGTGTAATCAACAACAGATTGGAAGTTGCGTATTCCTCGGGACTGCCGCTCAAGCAATGCCAGTCCCTGCAAAATTCTTTGTGGCTCCAGTCCAACCATCATTACACTTGCTTCCTCCATAGCTTCCGGACGCTCATGGGATTCTCTAATATTCAGGGCAGGAAAATTTAGGATTGAGGATTCTTCAGATATTGTACCAGAGTCTGATAGCACTGCTTTTGCGTCTACTTGCAATTTTACATAATCTGAGAAACCCAAGGGTTTCAAAAGCTCAATTCGATCATCGAACTTCAAGCCTTGAGCGTCTATACGTTTTTGAGTACGTGGGTGAGTGGAAACAATAATCCGCTTACTATATTGCTCCGCAATAGTATTAAGGCTCTCATGTAATTTTTTAAGGTTCACTTCTGAATCAACGTTTTCTTCACGGTGCATACTGACAACAAAATAATCCTGGGATTGTAGGTTATGGCGCTCAAGGACACTACTAGCTTCAATTTTGCTACGGTAGTGATTGAGTACTTCGAACATTGGGCTACCTGTTTTAATGATTCGGTCTGGCTGTAGACCTTCACGCAATAAATACTCGCGTGCAATACTCGAGTAGGTCAAATTAACGTCGGCTATATGATCTACAATTCGTCGATTCGTTTCTTCAGGTACGCGTTGATCAAAACATCTGTTGCCCGCTTCCATATGAAAAATGGGGATTTTACGTCGCTTGGCGGGAATGGCTGCCAAGCAACTGTTGGTATCACCCAGAATCAGCAAGGCTTCAGGCTGTTCTTGCTCTAGTATTGCATCGACTTTAATAATCACTTTCCCAATAGTTTCAGCCGCTGTATTACCAGCCGCTTCTAGAAAATGATCGGGTTTACGAATTCCAAGATCATCAAAAAAAATCTCATTAAGCTCATAATCATAATTCTGACCAGTATGAACTAAAACATGATTGATAGTTTGATCTAACACCGCCATGACTCGGGACAGTCGAATAATTTCTGGACGTGTACCCACAATGGTCATTACTTTCATTGGTGAATATTTCACACTAAATCCGTAACTGTATCAGGCATTTCAGGTCTATAGAATTCATGTGCCCAAAATAAAGTTATTAATTCACTCGAACCAGTATTTGTGATATTATGTGTATGTAGCGTTGGAATATCTACGTAACAAGGTTGATCGCTCGATACATTGAAGTTTTCTATTTTTGAGTCTAATACTCTTCTGACTTGAATTTTAGCTTCACCAGATATTACTAGAAAACGCTCAATTTTGCGGATGTGAAAGTGGTTTCCTCGAGTGATGCCCGGTTTTGTCGTTGATAAAAAAGTCTGGCCACCATTCAATGTTTTCACCGCCTCGAACAAGGATCCGCGCAAATCTGCATGAGGAGTTAGCAAACGCGGAAAAATATTTGGATATAAGTAAGAGCGATAAGTATTAAACAAATCACAGTCGAAGTCATTGCGTACATCTGGAATTATATGGTTCCTGTATAAATCGTGAAAACCTCTTATCATTTCAAGGAGTCCTAAAACACTGACTTTTTGCCCTTGTAGTCGCACATCACCGCCATGCTTATGGAGTACTAAATCCCAAAAAGTTTGACTTACAGTTTGTGCATGAATCTGCTCTAGCTGTATGTCTTGATGTACCGTGGGAGTCTCACCAAAAGCTACTTGATAACAAAATGTTGATACGACCGAATTATAAAAAGGTTTGCCAGATTCACCAAAAACATTAGGCAAAATCAGATTTGTGAACAGACTACCAGAGCGTAACGCCCAATCCTTAAATAACAGTGCACACTCCCGTTTGCTTCGACCATAAACGGTATCACGATCAGCATGGATTGAATTTGCAAAAACCACGTGTGGTGTATGTTGATGCATATCCAGCACATTAATCAGCGCTTGTGTTAGGAAAAAATTAGTTTTAGCAACTTCCGCATCTGAACCGCGATTCATCCCAGCACAATGGAAAATTATATCGCACTGGGAGACAAGTTGCTCAAGTGCAACGGAATCGTCGAAAACCTTTCGGTCAGCCAGCAACACCGAAACTTCTGGCAGCGTTCTCAAGAAAACAGCCGTGTGCCAACCCAATAAGCCTTGAGCACCCGTAATCCCAATCGTAAGACTCATTCAAACCATCCCCAACTCAGCGCGCATCTCTGGTAAAGTCAGAAGCAAATCCTTCACCTGTTCTACGGATAGCTGATGGGTATTATGAGAGTGATAATCCTCTAGCGTGTTTTGTGCAACCTCACCTTCGGTGAAAAATTTTCCATAATTCAAGTCTCTATCATCCATACGGATTCTGAAATAGTCACCCATATCTTCCGATTTGTGTAACTCCTCAGAAGTTGCTAAGGTTTCATACGTTTTCTCACCGTGTCTCACTCCGATTAAATTTACAGGATTGGACGCGTTGAAAAGCTGCTTCAAAGCCTCAACCAAAGCAGCAACTGAACACGCCGGAGCCTTACGAATAAAAATATCGCCTTGATTTGCGTTTTCAAAAGCATGAGAGACAAGTTCAATAGCCGTATGCAATGAAAGTAAGAAGCGAGTCATTCCTGGATTAGTAACAGTTAAAGGTTTTCCCGATTTAATTTGTTGAATAAACAACGGGATGACTGAGCCTCTCGAGTACATTACATTTCCATAACGCACTATACTAATCACTGTTTGATTGCTTTTAGAGTGCCGTGAAGTTGAAATCGCTATTTTCTCCATTAATGCTTTTGTCATCCCCATAGCATTAATAGGATAAACAGCTTTATCGGTACTCAAACAAACGAGTTTTTGAACATCGCAACGAACGGCACTTTCAATAACATTCTGACTACCAATTACATTAGTCGAAACTGCTTGCATTGGAAAGAATTCGCAAGATGGTACTTGTTTAAGAGCCGCCGCATGAAAAACAAGATTTACTCCACGCATAGCCTGATCAATACTTGACAAATCTCGAACATCGCCTATATAAAATTTTACTCTGGTGTCTGCAATCTCTGTTCGCATAGTTTCCTGCTTTAGCTCATCTCTAGAAAAAATCCGAACTTCTTCTACATCCTCATTTAATAAACGCAAAAGCATTTGTTTACCAAATGAACCTGTACCGCCTGTGATAAGTATACATTTATTTTGCATAAGAGAACCTCTTTATATGCCAAGATGTTAATCGAGTTAATAGATGATACGCTAAAAATATACGCATTTGAAAAATTTTTCGAATTCCAAATCTTTTAAGTGGAGAAGCATTAGAATCATGCCTTCTATATTTTATCAATTTGTCTTTAAAAAACTTTGTTTCGCCAAAACATTCGGAAATTAGTCCAAGCCAAGTATCATGCGAATGCAATCCTGGCGGAAACGGAAGTGCTACATCCAAAATTTCTCGCCGAAATACCATGCAGCAACCCAAAAAAGTATTTTTAACGAAGTTTTTTGCAAACCCAGATCCACTATTCATCTTGGAAAAAAATGATTCCGAAATTGTAGTACCATCTTTATCTATAATTTCAGCGTCTGAAATTAGGCAGAAAGTCTTTGGATTGCGATCCAAATAATCAATAGTTTTTTCGATTTTATTGGATGCCCAAACATCATCTTGATCACAAAGAAAGATTAGGTCTCCCAAACATTCGCGTAGCGCATTTGAAAAATTCTCAATGTGTCCCAAGTTAGTTGTGTTGAAAAATATTTTCACTCTACTATCATTTTTCTCGACTTCTCTAAGTATATCACAGGTTTTATCGCTAGATGCATCATCCATTATAATCAATTCTCCGCCGTCTAACATTTGACAAAGTATAGATTCTAGTTGATCTGCTAAGTATTTTTCACCATTATACGTAGTCATACAAATTGAGTATCTCACATCAACCTCCAGTAAACATTGAGACTTCTAACTTCTATTTTAACCCACTACTCAACTCTATTTCTCGTGAAGGAGAGTACGAACTCAGAATGAGTAAAAAATAAACTGGCAAGTAATATCGATAATTAATTGTAGGATTAATTGTAAAAACTATACAATATATTAAAAGGGTTAGTGTTAAAAAATGCTTCTTATAAAAAATTTGTTTATAAAATGCTATTATTATAACTATTAGCATGGCAATTTGATGGAATATCTGTATCCTGTTATAAAAATCAATGTCATTTGATAAGTTAAAAGTGTCTTGGATTCTTGAAAGGTTTCCAATTAAATTAAAAAAAAGTTTAATTGGAAAAGCTAGAAAATAAAAACCTTGAGATTGGAGTCGGTTAAGTGAGGGTAGTAAGGAATTTAAAGCTGAGTATTGGCTAGTTACATAATCTTGATTTTCATCTACCAAGTTAGATATATTTGATGAAAAAAGGACTAAAGAAAGGGAGGCTGTTAACAAAATTATAACCGTAAAGTATGTCATCTTGATTCTGTTCAGGAATCCGAAGTTAAAATATGCTAAAACTACCAAACAAACAAGCAATTGCTGCCATCTTGCAAAAATTGAAAAAAAGATTGCTACTATTATAGATAATAATGATCGTTTTTTTGTATAATAGATTAAAAAACCAATCCCAAGTATTGAAAAGATTTCTTTGTTCACTGTCAGTACGCTAAAAGTTACCAAAGGATTAAATATTATAAAAATCATAATGGGAATTTTACTAACTTTTAGTTTAACTATCACTAAAATTAGAAATCCAAGAAATAAAAGTAAATTAAAGAGAAATATATAAAAATAATTGTAATCGAAAATCCAAAGTGTCGCTGTAGGTCCCAAAAAATTTCCACCTAGCCTTATAAAACTTTCTAAACGTAAATCCCCAGTCTCTTCCAATGACTTTGCTACCTGTATGTAAGTAAGTGAATCTGCACCGACCCGTTCATTTGTAACACCCGTAAAGGCTGGTTCTACAAAATTAAAAAAGATTATAAACATGAATACTACATATGCTCCAAGTAAAGTTGAGAATATAATGTTTTCTAAGATTTTGATATTTTTCATAGTTTACTTTTACAGAATTAACTGATTATTATTAAGAAAATATATAAATTGTATAAGGTACAATGAGTATTGTGCTAAGCCAAAAATGAAAGTTAGTATGAGGACTAGATTCCATTTTGAGCGCTGAAGTAGAAACTAGAAAGTAATTTATGACAAAAACACTTGAAAATGCAATTACATCTATTTTTACGAAAATAAAGAGGATTATTGAAAAAGCGGAGGACAAAATTATGATTCCTAGAATGATTATACTTTTACCGCCGATTTCTATAGTTTTTTGTGCAAAGTTATATAGACAAAATGATATACTTCCCAAACTTAGCAGTATTGAATCGCGATTCGTAATTCCGAGAGTTTTACCAGTAAAAAACACTAATACCCCGCACAGAATAAAGACAAGGTAATTTTGTAAGTTTGAAGTCAGAAAAGTAATATCTTTTGTATTTTTATATACCCTAAGCATTCTCGGTGCTGCTTCCACTAGAATTATACCGCATAAGGTAGTACCAATTAAAAAACCATAGCGATTAAATATTATTAAATCAGCCTGGTATGAGTTTGTAAGATCAAAACCGGATTGCACATAGTTTGTGGGTAATTGCACGAAAAATGATAAGAATGCGAAAGGTATTCCATAAAGAAACCAGATTTTAGTTTTCATTTGGTTTATTGAGGTAGACCTTGGCAATATAAAATATTGAAAAATTGCAAAACTTCTACTAAAACTCAATATAATAAAAACAAATGGTACAATATACTTTTCTGAAATGAAAAATAATGATAATAAAACTAATGACACTTCTACAATTATTTTTTGTATATTTATTTTAATGTTTTCAGATATTTTTTCTAATATAACCAGCTTATTTACATGAAATCTAAAGAGGATTTCCGCAGTAGAGTAAGGCATTAGTACCCAGTAGTTACCTAACTGATGAAAGGAAAGCGAGACAGCGAAAGCCATTAGTGGGGTTAAGATTAAAATTAATCTGACAAAGTAGTAATCAAAATCAAAGTTTTGAAATTTTATATAAATTTGCTCCACAAAAACTGCAATAATATTTATACTGATTAGAGCTAACGAGTATTTGATCAACAATTCAGCAGCTAATTTTGAGGAAATAAAATGACTAGCTATTATTGGATATAGGTAAAAGCTCATTGCAGATAAAAACCGCAGTACTCCTGGGTAGTATTTATACATTAGGGTTTGAAGTTTGGGTTTCTACTATTCAAAAATATAGTCGCGTGAGTAGTTGAATAATACTTCGAATTTATTAAAATATCTATAATTAAATCGGTCAGCCCCTAGTTTTCATTCATCTATTATACTACTTTTTACAGATCTTGAGTATAGTCTTTCCTTGCAATTAAAGCGCTATTGTCATCCCTAGCAATACCGTCATCCACTAGTCCTGCCTTGACGATCAAATCATTACCAGTCATGGTATTTCGTAATCAACCCATTCACATCTACCCCAATGTGCCGTCCAATCTCGAGGTGGCGCTCCCCACTGCCGCCTGACAGCATTAATAACACGAACTCCAAGAGTGACTAGTGACTCTCCCGTTGATCGCTGCCATCTGTTGCGAAGCGTACCATCCATCGCATGAGTTGGTAAACTGCTCATTTTGATTCGCTTAGGTACTGATCGCTGTCGCACGTTTGTCTCGGAGGAGTTCACTTCCAATGACGTGTGTTTATCGCGGCAGCACGTGTCAGGGCAATTCAGAAAGCGGGCTGTCATGATGCGGTCGTAGGGTTCAATTCGCACTGCGTCTTGAGGTACTGCTCTCCGAGGCGATCAATCCGACTCCGGCGTTGTCGCTCGCAGTGACGCATTTCGGGGCGGATGCGGGCGTGATGATTACAGCGTCGCATAACCTGGCGGCGTACAACGGGTACAAGTTGAAGGGCGCGTATGGGGGCATCGCCACGCCTGAGTTGCTGGCAATGGTGGAAGCAGAACTCGAGCGGGTGGGTAGGAAGGCGGATTCAACAGCGGGAACGCTGTCCACTTTCGACATCGGGGAAATGTACTTTCGGCAACTCGAGCGCATCCTCGATCTCAAGGCGTTGAGACAGTACACGGGGCGTTGGTATTTCGATGCGATGGGCGGCGCGGGCGCGGGCTGGCTCACGGCGTTCGCACGTTGGGCGAAGTTACCGCTCGAGGTCGTGGAGATCAGGCACCCGGCGCATCCGCTGTTTTACGGTGCAAACCCGGAGCCGATAGATAAGAACCTCGAGCCGCTGATGACGGCGCTCGCCACGGAGTCTGGACTGACCTTTGGCGTGGCGACCGATGGTGACGCGGATCGCGTTGGCGCGGTTGTGGCGGGCGGTGCGTTCTTCAACTCGCATCAGATCTTCGCGGTGCTGCTGGCGCATCTGGCGCGCAAGGGCTTGCGCGGGCGGGTCGTGAAGACCGTTTCGACCTCGAGCCTCGTGGGGTTGCTGGCAGAGCGACTCGGTTTCGAGGTCGTGGAGACACCCGTGGGCTTCAAGTACATCACGAACGCATTTCTCGAGGGGCAGATGGACGAAAGCAAAGCCGTGCTGATCGGGGGCGAGGAATCCGGTGGTCTCGCGGTCATGGGTCACGTGCCGGAGCGCGATGGGCTGCTGAACTCCTTGTTGCTCTTGGAGGCAGTCGTCACGACCGGGCAATCGCTCGAGGCGCAGTTCGCAGCAATTGAGTCGCAACTCGGCGTGACCCATGCGTATGATCGCATTGATTTGGAGTTGGACGGGGACGTTGATAAGAGCGCGTTTTTGGAACGTATGCTTGCCGTCTCGAGCGTCGCGGGACGCAGTGTGGCGAGAGTCAACACCTTGGATGGGGTGAAGCTCGAGTTTGAAGGTTTTGGCTGGTTGATGTTTCGCGCCAGCGGTACAGAACCGATGCTGCGGGTCTACTGCGAGGCTGAGACGGCTGAAGATGTGACCGCCATCCTCGAGGCAGCGCGAGTGCTTGTTACAGCTTGACGACGCTGCGATCACCCAGAAAGAACTGCACGGTGTTGCGCCGCCCAGCCTCACCGATCACCTGTGCTTCCTCGCCTAGAATGCTCGAGTCCAAACGCTTCTCAGTCCCCTCGAGCCGCGCGCCCCCCATCAGGATACTGTACTCCAGCTCAGCGTGTCGCACGATTGCGCCGTCTCCGATGCTGGTGTACGGCCCGACGTAACTGTCTTCGACGATCGCGCCAGTGGCGATGGACACGGGCCCGCGTATCCTCGAGCGGCGCACGACCGCACCCTTGGCAATCTCGATCTCACCGACGAGTTCCGAATCTTCGACCGTTCCCTGCACGTCGTAGCGCAACCTCGAGAGGACAAGTCGGTTCGCGTCTAGTAAGTCGCTCGCGTTGCCAGTGTCTTTCCAGTACCCTCGCACCTCTTCGGCGTGAACGGTCGCACCGCTCTCCAAGAGTTGCTGGATCGCTTCGGTGATCTCCAACTCCCCTCGAGCGCTGGGTTTCAGGGTTGCGATGATTTTGTGAATTCTCGGGGAGAACACGTAGACGCCGACGAGGGCTAGGTCTGAGATGAATTCCTTTGGTTTTTCGACGAGTCGCGTGATGCGCCCCGTTTCGTCACGCACAGCGACACCGAAGCTCGAGGGGTTGGGAACTTTGGTCAGCAGAATGCAGGCTTCGATGCCGCCCTCGTTGAAGACCTCGAGCATGTGATTGATCCCGCCGTCCAGCAGGTTGTCGCCTAGATACATCACGAAAGGATCGTTTCCCAGGAAACCCTGCGAGATTTTCACGGCGTGCGCCAGTCCAGCGGGTTGGTCTTGCGGGATGAATGTGAAGACGCACCCAAACCTCGAGCCGTCCCCAAGATGCGCGCTGACTTCTGCCCCCGTCTCTGGGCTGATGACGACGCCAATATCGGTCACACCCGCGCGCACGATGTCTTCGACAACGTAATCAATATTGGCTTTGTTAGCGATGGGCACGAGTTGTTTGGCTCTAGTGTGCGTCAGTGGGCGCAACCGAGTACCACGCCCACCCGAGAGAATCAATCCCTTCATGCACTCACCGTCTCGAGCCGAGCTGCATACTGGCGGTTGTAATACGCTTGGAAACTGGCCGATTCACGCACCGGTTGCCAGTAGTTCGGGTGTTCCATGTACCACCTGGCGGCGGCGGCGACCGCTTCTCGAGGGGCGAATTCGGCGTGCCAGCCGAGCGCCTCGAGCTTCTGGACGCTGACGCTGTACCGACGGTCGTGTCCGGCGCGGTCGGTCACATGACGAATCAGATTACGCGGCTTTCCCAGCGTCTCGAGGAGGACGTTTAGCATGTCCAGGTTGGTAATTTCTTGTCCTGCCCCGACATTGTAGATCTCACCGATTTTTCCACGCTCGAGGATGGTCAGGATGCCGGTGCAATGATCGCGGACGTGGGTGTAATCGCGCATCTGCAAGCCATCACCGTAAACCGGCAGCGGCAGGTCTAAGAGCGCGTTTGTGGCGAACAGTGGGACGACTTTCTCGAGGAATTGATAGGGTCCGACATTGTTGCTGCCGCGTGAAATCGTCGTCTGTAAGCCGTACGTCACGAAGTACGATTGTACCAATTGGTCGGCACTCGCTTTGCTGGCGCTGTACGGACTGCGAGGCGCGAGCGCGTCGGTCTCGAGGCTATGGTGATCGCCTTCTATCGTGCCGTAGACCTCGTCGGTGCTGATCTGATGGAACCGAATACCGCTCTCTCGAGCGACCTCGAGCAGCACGTGTGTGCCGCGAACATTGGTTTCAGTAAAGACGAAGGGATTGAGGATACTTTGATCCACGTGGGTTTCGGCGGCGAAGTTAACGATCAGGTCAATCGCGTAGGTCTGGCAGACGTGCCGAACCAGCTCGAGGTTGCCGATATCGCCAATGACGATGGGAACGTTGATCCCCGTCAGATTCTCGAGTCGCCCCGCGTAGGTCAGTTTATCCAGCACGACCAAATTGTCGTAGCCACGCTCTAGGAGCAGTCGCACGAAGTTCGCGCCGATGAACCCACAACCGCCCGTGACCAGGATGGACTTCATCCTCGGTTCTCCGCCCATAGCTCCGCCCCGAACGCGTCCCAGGGTAAACGACCCTCATTGGGATCAGCCATGTCGAACTGTTGATCCATTGCGTAGAGCAAAGTGGCTCCGCTCGAGCCTGCCATGTACCCGTGCGCCACACCTGCGGGAATGTACAACTGGGTGGGTTGCTCGCCGGACAGAATCACCCTGCGCTTGACTCCGGCGGTACTCGAGTCCTTGCGGCAGTCCACCAGCCAGACGGTCAGTTGACCCTGAATCACGGTCCAGATTTCGTTCTGAATCAGCTTGGTGTGAATGTGAAACGCGTTTACCCGCCCAGGCTCAGCGCTCGAGACGGAAATCTGGCGCAGCTCGAGCGGCTGGGGCGTGTTCTGAGTTTGTCCGTCGTTGACCCTGACATACTCCATGAACCAACCGTTTTCGGATCGGTTCTTGCGAAGAGCTTGCACCCAGACGCCGCTGATCTCTGTCGCGGCTGGATAGGTTTCGAATGTCAGATGGGGTTGGAGTTCAGAAATTAGTTCAATCACAGGTTCACCAAGCAGCGGCTACAAACGCCGAAGAATACCTGGTGAGGTCAGTAATTTGCAATCAATCACGTGAAGACGATTCGCTCGAGACAGATTAGACTCAAACCATGCTGAATGCTCTCTCCGCTCTTGAGGGTCAAGCGCTGCGTGGTGATGCGATCTCTGACGCGAAGCTGCGGACGCTGACGATGAGCCTGCGCTGGCGCGTCTACGGCTTGCAGGCGTGGGCCGTGGGCGATGACCTCGAGGCGATTCGCTGCTTCCAGTACAGCGCCGCGAACATGGCGCGGGACACGCTCGAGTGGGCAGTGTCTACGCGGCTGTACGGTCTGGCGCTGATTCGGGTACAAAAAGAGGTGGAGGGAACCTTCGCGCTCGAGAAAGCGGATGGGGTTCTCGAGCGCTTCGGGGTGGAACCGTTCAGCTTGGAAGTTTAAGCGCGGCTCGAGGCGGCGTTTGGCGTGGGTCTGACTGTGGTTCGAGCGGTTGGTTCGCCGGGTTTCTCGTAGGTTTTCAGCTCGCCACCACCTCGGAAGACGACCAGGGTGACGTACTCCTGCTCGCCGCTCGGTTCGCGCAGATGGGCGGGATCGGTCGGTTTTGCGCCCCTCGAGTATTTGACGCAATCGGCGAGTTTCATTTTCTTGTCTTGGCGCGCGGCCAGTTCGCGGCGCTTGTAGAAGTGCCCCTTGTACCAGACACCGCGCTCACCCTCGATCTCGCCCTCTCTAGCTCCGATCAGGCTCCAGTCGAAGGTGTCTGCCAGACTGTAGGGGAGCAGTAAGCCGCCCGCCGGGATCTCGCCGCTGGTCCAGCCGAGGCGGCCGTATCGGCGCAGGGTTTCCATCAGTTCGCCCTCATGTTCCAAACTGACGGTAATGGCACTGCCGAGACGGGTGGTGAAGTGGACTTGGATTGGGGCGTTGTTCATATTGGCTCCTTCGTTTTCTGTCACGAACAGAATAATGAAGACAGTTACAGTTGTCAACCCGATTTCCAGCTCACCCCAGGGGTTCACCGTGGCTGTCACTCGAGAGTGAACACGAGTCTCAGCGCGTAGAATTCTTACCATGAGTCGCAAACCCGTGTTGCTGGCCGTGTTCGCTCACCCGGACGATGAAGCGTTCTCGAGCGGTGGCACGCTGGCGCACTACGCGAAATCTGGGGTAGACGTGTTTTTGCTGTGCAGCACTCGAGGTGAGGCGGGCAAGATCACCGATCCAGGGCTGGGCGAGGTTGCAGATGTCGGCAAGCTCCGTGAGCAGGAACTCCGCGATGCCTGCGCCGCACTCGGCATTCACGAACCAGAATTCATGAGTTATCACGACAGCGGACGACTCGAGCGATTGCGACGCGACGATCCACTGGCCAGCATTAACGCCGATCCGCTCGAGATTGAACAGCGGGTGCGGGATTCTATCGCCCGGTTGCAACCGGATGTTTTGCTGACCTTCGATCCTCACGGCGCGTACGGCCACCCGGATCATCTGGTGATTCACCGCGCCACATTGGACGCATTTTTCTCGAGCGGCAACTCGCCTCACCCGCCCAGACGATTGTATTTCGCAGCCTTTCCGACTGAGATGGCGCGCGCCATGTTCAACGGCAACGCCAGTCCGACGCCCGGTCTGGACCCAGAACTGTACGGCGTGTCCTCTGACACGATTGCGGTCAGGATGCAGGTCGGCGCGTACCGCGATCAGAAACTCGCGGCCCTGGCCGCGCACCGCTCGCAGACCGGCGTCAACTCCAGGATGAATCAACTGCCGCCCGAGGAGCGCGAGGCGATGATGGCGCGGATCGTGGACGTGGAGAGTTTCGCTCTGGGTGGGACGCGGACTGCAATTCTTCGGTATCCCCTAGCTGGCTTTTTCGATGGGCTGGGTTTCGCTGACCTCGAGTGAACAGAGTTGTTAGTAAGCACCTGCTAGTGAACACACTCTCCAGTGAGCTGAGCCAGTAAAGCCCGATACGTCCGAACCAGGCTCGACTTCGTACACTCGTGGGTATGTCCTGGCTCGAGGCTCGTCCGATTCCAAGCGCTGCCGATGGCGCATTTTCAGCGTTCCTGGATGGTCTGGACGCCAAGCTCTCAGATCAGAAGGTAAACCGTAACGAGCTGTGCCGAGACCTGCTGGCGCAATTCTTGTACGCCAGAACCTATAGCGACCTCGAGACGGCAATGCCGGTGGTTGCCCTGAACTTAGACCCGCGCAATGTCACCCTAGAAGCGGAGTATTACGCCGCGACCGATCAGACCCTGTTCGCTCGCGTCAAACCGCTGCTGTGGCTCTGGTACAACTTTGACCTCTCCCCTGCCGCGCAGAGCGTGGAGTTCGGCGTGAAGTTCAGACGTGTGCTGGCGCGGCACATTTTCAAGCGCGTCGGGCGTCACTTCAAGGCGTTTTCGGGCGTGCAGTTCTCTGTTGGCTACAACCTCAGCGTCGGGGACGACGTGGTGATTCACCGAAACGTTCTGGTGGACGATATCGGCGGCGTCACCCTGCACGACCGCGTGAGCCTAAGCGATAGCGTCAACCTCTACAGCCACACCCATAGCCCGCTCGAGGCGGCCGATGTCACACTGAAGCACACGACGATTGGGGCCGGTGTCCGCGTCACCTATCACGCGACGGTCCTAGCGGGTGCGACGCTCTCGGATGACAGCATGATCGGGACGCTGGCGCTCGTCACCAAGGACGTAGAGCCGCACACCATCGCCTTCGGGATTCCCGCCCGTCCGCAACGCGAGAAGCTGCGCCCCGAAATGCCGATCAGCGTGGACTCCAACGTTTTCGTGCGCCCGCCCGATCGCAAGGGCAACTCGGCCTACCCGGACGCCTGGGAGAGCCGGAATCAGACTCGAGCGATTCGTCAGGTCGTCAAGCGCTAGGCGCTTCAACCTCTCAAGGTTGATAGTTTTAACTCTAGGGGGAACTAGCGACCCGCGTACCGGGCTTGCTGCACTTGGCTCGAGGGAAGGTAGGCCATCGGGTTGCGCGGCTTGCCACCGATACGAATCTCGAAGTGCAGGTGTGGCCCGGTGCTGTAACCGGTGCTGCCAGACCGAGAGATCTGCGAGCCTTGGCGCACGAATTGACCTCGCTGCACCAGCAAGCGGCTGTTGTGACCGTAATAATAATCGCGTCCGTCCACACCGCGAACAACGACCAAATACCCGTACCCAAAGCGGTTCCAGCCCGCGAACTGCACCGTCCCCGAGAGCGCGGCGTAAACCGAGGTCCCAGTTGGTACGGCAATGTCTAATCCGGTGTGCAACTTGCCCCAACGATAGCCGAACGGACTGGTCAGCACGCCGGAGAGCGGCCAGAGCAGGTGTTCGTTTCGGTTAACGTTCGCGGGCAGGTTCGGCTCTATGATTTGGTAATCGGTCCCATCCTCGAGCACGTCCGAGGGAGCCGTTGGCGCGGGAGCCGCCGCACCCTCGTCCATCGGCTGAGGCGCACTGGGTTGGACATCAGCAGGAAGCGCGGGTTTTACCGTTACCACAACTGGTTTGCTGCCGCTGGGAGTTGGTTTCGCTGGAATCACGACCGCCGGTTTCTTGGCGGACGCAACGCTCGGTTGACTCGAGACAGCAGGTTTGACGGGGTTAGGCTTCACCGTCAAATTCGGCTTCTTGGTATTAGAAGGGGAAGCGCTGATTCTGGTAACGGCAGGTTTGGTGACGGCGGGTTTCTTCGGTGCGCTCGAGACGACCGGTTTGATCTCGCTGATTTTGAGCGTCTGCCCGTCCTTGATCGCATCCGAGGTCAGACCATTCAGACGACGCAGGGTTTCGAGCGAAACCCCCCCGCGTTTGGCGATCGCGCTCAGGGTATCACCCGGTTTGACCGTAACTGTTTTGACCGTGCGTGTATTGCCCGTACCTGTGACCATGCCTGTGCTGGCTGGCTTGGCGTTCGACGGTTTAACGCTTGGCACAGGGCTGGCTGATCGTGAGACGGGCTTCGAGGCTTGTGGGCTTGGGGCTTTGACTCGAGGCGCTGAGGTGTTGAGAACCTGGTCCAGTTTCAAAGCATCATCTTTCAACCCGTTCCAGGCTTTGAGCTGATCCACGCTGACGCCGAAGCGTTTACCGATGCCTTCCAGCGTATCGCCGGAGCGAACCGTGTATGTAGCTGAGCTTGCCACACTTATCGTCTTGGTACTAGAGGCTGAATTACTCGAGCTTCCACCATCCGGCAGGCGCAATGCCTGTCCGGGACGCAAGGAGTCGTTCTTCAGGTTGTTAGCGCGTCGCAGAGCTTCGACCGAGGTTCCGTTGCGTTTGGCAATCGCCTCTAGGGTGTCGCCAGCTTGCACGGTGATCGTGGCGCTCAAAGGGAGACGCAATTCCTGACCGACGCGAATGCGTTGGTCGGACAGATGGTTGAGGCGCATGATCTCACCAATACTCGTGTTGTAGCGCACGGCGATCTCGCCGAGCGTGTCACCAGATTGCACTTGAACCGTAGCCGCCGTGGCGAACGAAGCGAGGATGAAGCAACCAACGAATACCCTTTTAAGCATGTCAACCTCGCAGGTTCAGGTCTTTTTTGAAAGCGCGCTTGTGAATTGAAATGACGACTCGTGGGTAGGATGAACGAGAATTGAATTCAACTCGAGCTGCGCCAGAAAAGCCTCTTTAGCGGTGAGGATCATGAGTCCTCGGCGTTTTTTCAGGCAGATCGCAGTGAGATTTCTCCCGTCACAGACGGCGATTGCTGCCGCGCAACTGTCTCTCATAAATCGTCGTGCGACAGCCCATCGCTGTGAGCTAAAGAGCAACGAGCTTCAAAGCCACGTCTCGAGCATCGTGCCAGAGATTGATGGCCTCATCTTGGTTATTTATCACGCCACATCCCCAGCGAAGCCGATAGTCTCTGTGATGAAATCAACACGCCTGCAACATGCGTGTTATACACTTCACCGGACAAATGTCTATGTTACGCTTTTTTCACAAGGGGGCTTATGCGTGAAATGCTGCAACGCCTCGTGAACCCACGTATCGAGGCCATCGGTCTCGAGATTGGCACGAGTACGATCAAGATCGTAGAGCTGAAAGCTGGTGCGCCACCGAGCTTGGCCACTTTCGGCATTCGCTCCACGCCGCCCGGCGCGGTGACTGATGGTCAAGTCGTCGAACCGCAAGCCGTCGCCAACGAAATCCGTGCGCTGCTGGCGGAAAAGAAGATCAAAAATAAATACGTTGTCACGGCGGTCGCACAGCAACTGGCGATCACGCGCATCATTTCCGTGCCGAAGATGACCGTCAAGGAACTAGACGAGGCGATCAAGTGGGAAGCTGAACGTTACATCCCCTTCCCGATTGACGAAGTGGTGCTGGATTACGATACCTTGGACAACCCCGAAGATGTACCACCCGATGGTCAGATGGAAGTCATGATCGCGGCGGCCCAGCAAGAGGTGATCGCCCGCCTCGTGGAAGTCATCAAACTCGCGGGTCTCGAGCCTGTAGTGATTGATGTCAAACCGTTCGCGTCTCTGCGTGCGCTTCGGGGCAGCTTGCTTGGCGAGCATCGCAATAAGACGACCTTGACCGGAAATCGTTTCACCGAGTCGGGCGAGGTCGGCGTCGTGCTCGAGATTGGTGCCAGCAGCAGCAATATCGCCCTCGTGCGCGGGGATCGGATTTTGCTGAACCGTACGATCAACGTCTCTGGCGACGATTTTACTGTGGCCATCCAGAAAGCGTTCAGCTTGGATTTCAACGCCGCCGAGGAAATCAAGTTGCAGTACGCGACCGCCACGATTCCTACCGAGGACGAAGAGGACTTGCTGGATTTTGACGTGAACAAAGAGAAATACTCGCCCGCCAAGATCTTCGACGCGATCCGCACGCCGCTGCTGGATCTGACCACCGAAATCCGCCGCTCGTTGGAGTTTTACCGCGTGCAATCGGGCGACATCACGATTGATCGCATGTACCTCTCTGGTGGCGGTGCGAAACTGCGCGGTCTGGCCGATGCCATCGGCGACACTCTCGGCTTCCGAGTCGAGGTCGGTGATCCCTGGCTCTCCGTGTTATTCGACGAGAACAAATTTGATTCAGCCTTCCTCCGCTCCTCCGCCGCCGAACTCGCCGTGCCACTGGGATTGGCCATCCGGGGGGTGAGCGGTCTTGATTAGAATTAACCTTCTTCCAAAAACGCTCCGCAAACGCGTCGAACCGGGTTGGTGGCGACTGATCGCCATCACCGTGCCAATCGCGGTTCTGGCTGTTATCGCGGGTCTGCAACTCAGCGCCAACGGTGCTCGAGACCAACTCGTCACCGAACGCGATCAGGTGCAAACCGAAGTCAACGCGTTGCAGCGGTACGTGCAAGCGCAAACCCAACTGAACCAGCAGCAAAAAGAGTTGGAAACCACGACTGCCATCAAAGCGCAACTCGAGCGCGACCGAGTACGCTGGTCGCAGGAAATTCGCACCTTCCTGAGCCGGATTCCTCGCAGCAGCCTGAACTCCAACCTGGCGGCCATTTCCGTCAAGAGCATTGCCCTGCGCCACGTGGATGATGCGCTGGCAACCCAGCAGGCGCAAACCGGACTCTACGACGGTAAGTTGGTCAACACCGAATTCACGCTTCAGGGCGAGGCGCTTTCCGCCGGAGATATCGCTGTCTTCGTGCGCGCTTTTGAAACAGATAAGAATTTCGGTATTCAGTTCCAGAATTACAGCAAGTCTGGTGACGCCTTAAATCCGCGCTACAGCTTCAGTGCCATCGTCGGTATCGTCAATCCAAATCAGCCCGCGCCGACACCGCCTGTTGCTCCACCCGTGGCCCCGGGAACGCCTCCAGCCCCTGGAACACCGCCACCTGCCACACCACCCGCAGGAGGTAAGTGATGCTGTCCAAGTTATCAGGTCAAATCATTGCGTTGATCGTCATTGGCGTCAGTGTGCTGGTAGCGGTCGTCTGGTACTTCACGCTTTACTCCAACACCTTGACTGAATCCGACGGGTTGAGAACCGAGATTGCTACCCTGAACGATCAAAAACAAGTTGGTGAGCGCGCTCGCGCCAACGTCGTTCAACTCTGTCAGATCGTGACCGACTTGCAACGTCAGAAGGCTGAGTTTCTGCAAGCGCTCCCCAGCAACGAACAATTCTCGAGTCTGTTAGATACCCTGCGTAATCAAGCGAGAGCCACCCAAGGTGAAATTAACTCGATCGCTCGTGGGGTTGGGGCGGCCGCTGGCAGTGCCGTGCCCGCAGGCGTCAAAGCCATCAACGTCAGCATGGCATTTCAGGGAACTCTGGACAGCATCCGGGGTTTGCTAGGGTCACTCGAGCAGCAACAGCGGTTCCTGCGAGTAGAAACCCTCAGCATGGCGCAAGCCGGAACGCAGCTCTCCCCCACCGGGCAACCGGTCGCGGTCTCCAACCCAGCGCTCTCATCCCAGATGGTTATGACCGCCTACGTGTATGACAACCCAAACCGTGACGCGGCCGCCACACCCATCAATCCCGTCTGCGCCGACGCTGGAGCGGGGGTACCAAAATGAATGACAATGACACTGAAAACACCCTGATCGAAAACCCAACCGAAATCACCCCCGCAAAATCGGGACTCAGTGGCCTCAGCCTCTCGAGACCCGTGATTCTGGGCGGTGTGCTGGCGGCGACCGTCCTTGGGATTGGGGTCTGGTACTTCCTAAATCAGTCTCAGCCAGAGGTTGCCCCCGTCGAGGTCACGCCGCCCGCTCTAGCCACGCAGCCCGTTTCACCTGACCCGAACGCGACAACCCCCACCCCCCCGAGTGCAGCCAACACCGCCACCCCGAGCCGATCCCTCGAGGTGCAACAAATTCCGCTGCTGGCCACAGCCCCTGTGACACCGACAACGACTAAACTAAACAAACCCACGAATGCTCGAGTGGTACGTCCCGTGGCTCCCAGAAATGTCAATCCGTTCGCACCGCTGCCAACCGTCGCACCGAACACATCCCTAGCGATTCAACCTCCAGTTGCCGCACCGCTTCCCACTCCCACCCCGCCAAGTACACCATTGCCACCCGTGAGACCACCGAGACCGACCGGTAATATCGTGGTCACCAACAGCGTCCCCTTACCACCCGTTCCCGGTGTCTTCGCACCGATCAAACCCGTACCGAGCGTCGTAGCGACCAGTAAGCCGAGCGTACGCGCGCCAACGGTCAGCGTTGCCCCTGTGGCCACGGTACGTCCCACAATCCGTCCAAGCACAATCAATGCAGGATCGCTGCCGATTGCGCCACCAATCTTGCAAACCACCACGCAACCGCGCCCTAGGCCCGTCACTCCGCCCACCCCACCACCCGTTCGTCCAACCCCGCCCGCAACTCCACCGACTCCGCCCGCCGCTACTCCTCCTTCACCAGCGGCCCCACAACCGACGCCAACCCCGCCACCCGCTGCCAATCCTCCTGCTCCACAGACTCCGCCGCCCGCATCACCACCGCCAGCGGTCTCGCCAACGCCACCACCCGCCTCACCACCAGCGACGCCTCCGAGCACACCGGAACCACCGCCCGCGCCGACACCTGAACCACCTGCCCCACCCGTAGCACCCCCGCCCACACCACCTGTGACAGCGACCCAACCGCCCGCCGCCCCACCCCCAGCCGTGGCCACAACCTCCGCTGACCTGCAAACGCTAGAAAATTACGTGCAAACCAACAGCTTGGTGTACCGAGGTTTCGTCAGCGGCGCGAGCGCCCAAGGTGCCTTCACCTCGAGCAAGAATGCATTCTTTTTAATAGCGGTCGGAGACAAACTTCCTGAATCATCAATCTCAGTCAAATCAGTCAACGAAACGGAAGCTGTCCTCGCCCTCGGAACTCAAACCCTCACACTCAAAAAGAACTAAATCTCGCTCGAGGTGAATCCATGACGAAAATGTTGAAATCACTGCTGGTCTGCCTGCTCGCACTCTCGAGTCTGGCTGGACTGGCACACGCACAGGTTTCCGGGGCCTCGCAGCTTCCAGCCGATGCCCGGTTTGACCGTAAGGTCACGATGAACTTGCCTGCCGTGGACCTCGAGACATACTTGAAGACCCTGGGTTCCTCGGTTGGTTTGCAGGTCATTCCCACGAACGTGCCAGCGGTCCAAGTCTCCCTGGTTTTCAAGGACTTGCCATTTCGCCAAGTCTGGAACAACATCATTGCTATTTATGGGCTGGATTTCGTGCTCCAACCCAATGACTTGGTGATCGTTGGACCTCGAGAATCCATCGCTGCCCTGAAACCCCAAGCTCCGAGTGCTCAGCCAGCGCCAGAAGCCAAAACCGAAATTCGTAATTACACGGTGAAGAGCGACCCAGTAGCCATTAAGACTTTAATTGAAACTCAGTTTCCTGCTGTGAAGGTTTCTGCTGTCGGGAGCAAGCTGATCGTTACAGCAACGGCTGAACAGCACACAGCAATTCAGGCTCTTCTGAACGAAGTTGATGTGGCTCCTGCGCCGGTACCTGTCGAAGCCAAACCCGAGATCCGCAATTACACGATTAAAGGAGACTCAGCAGCGACTCGCACTTTGATCGAAACTCAGTTCCCTGGCGTCAAGATTTCTATCGTTGGGAATAAACTGGTGATCACTGCAACACCGGCCCAGCAGACACAAATTGCTGCGGTCATCAGCGATGTGGATGTGGCTCCGCCACCTCCCGCTCCGGTTGCGACTGTTATAACCAAGACGGAAACAGTTGCACTCTCGTACGCCAAAGCTGTCAAATTAGCTGATGTGTTACAGAAAGTGATCATTGGTACAACGGCGAGTTCCGGGGCATCAGCCAATGCGACCGCATCGGCCCAAGCCACGACCCTGCCAGGTCAGACCTCGACGACGCCTCTGGTAGGCGTGACGGTCATTGCCGAGGAAAGCTCCAACTCTTTGATTATCAATGGACCGGTAGCCGACGTGGATCGGCTCCTGAAAATCATTCCGGCACTCGATAAGCCTCAACAGTTGGTGAACGTGGGCGTTCGTATCCAGGAAGTTTCAGATGAGGCTGGACGCAATCTTGGAATTGACTGGTCCTTTGGAATCGGTAATTTTTCCGGGAGCATCGCCAGCGGAGCCTTGAACTTTGTGCTCGATGCGACTCGCAGCCTGGCAGGCTTGAACATTGGAGCCGCACTCAACGCTTTGGAAACCCAACGCCTATCAAAGCGAGTCAACGATTCAACACTGACCGTTCTCAATAACGGCACCGGGCTTGTCAAAGTTGGAGGCCGAATCGAGATCACTTCTCAGACCAGTGGCACGACTGGATCAACCACTACCCAAAGCGGTTTGGCGAGCCGTACCTTGAATTATGGCGTCGAGGTCCAGGTCACACCTAGCATTGCTGCCGACGGCAACATCACTCTGGAAACGAGTGCCCTCGTGAGCAGTGTTCTGAATCCGAACAGCACCGACTTTCAACGAATTGACTTTATTGACCGCTCCTCCAAGTCAACCGTGCGGTTGAGAGACGGACAGACAATGTTGTTAGGCAGCCTCCTCCAGACCATTGAAGACAGCAGTACTTCAGGAGTTCCTTTCATCTCGAGCATCCCGTTGATCGGTGATGCCTTCAAGAAGTCCAACTCGAGCAGCACGCAGACCCAGGTCATCATCGTGGTGACGGTCAACATCATCAAGTAACATCAGCTCTCAACCTTCACGAGTCAAACAAACAAGTGCCCCTTGAGAACCGCTCGAGGGGCACTTCTATTTGCCTAATCGTAGGGTCAAGGCTGGGAGTAGGTCGGTGCCGAGAAGGATGTGCTCGAGTTCCCTAGCCTCGCATTACTCGAGTAAGGGCTGAGTTTGTCGGCCGAAGCTTCGCGGACAACAAAAAACCTGGGTATTTCACCCAGGTTGATGACCATATTTAGGCGACCTACTTGACGCGTTGGACTGTGCAGTCAATGCCGCGCGTGCGATTGCCGTTCTGGTTCAGAATCCCGTTGCCCTTGGCACCGGCCGCCAAACCCGAGCCGTTCGGCGCGAGGCAAGAGAGCGTTACCTTGTCCTTGCTACTGAGAACGAACGAGGCCTGGAAGATGTTGTCCTTCATCAGTACGAAACCGTAGCCACCTTCGACATTATTTGTGGTGGCGAAATCAACCTCAATATCACCATCCGCATCAAATTGGGGGGCACCGTCCAGTTGATACCCAATCGTGACGTTTCCAGAGCTGGTGGCAAATTTCGCCGCCCAGGTTTCGCCGCTCTTGACTGGAAACAGACTGGTCGCATCCCCACCGCGCCCACTCGGGCAGGCCGTCATCGCCGTTACCAGTGCCAGACCGATCACTCCCGTTTGCCATACCTTCATGAACCCTCCGTCTCGAGGTCTGATTGACCCCTGCTTTGTCCTCGAGTTGAAGCCATGATACACGGGCGCGTTACAGATTCCGTGACAGATCGCGTGACCCGAGCGCACCCTGGAGCCACTTCTTAGTCTTGCCGAAGAACCCACCCTCGAGATCGTGCATGGCCACCAAAGCCGCACTCCGCCCGGACGCGGCGAAAACGCCCCCGCCGGGATGCGTGGAGGCACCGCATAAGTACAGTCCTGGGATGGGTGTGCGATACCCCGAGAGTTCCGGCAGGGGACGCAACGTGAACATTTGGTCCAAGCTCATTTCCAAGTGCATGACGTTTCCCTTGCGAAGTCCGATCCGGTTCTGAATGTCCAGCGGCGATTGCGTGAAACGCTGCTCTATCGCGCCACGCATGTTCGGCGCGTAACGGTACAGCACCTCCTCGAGTTTCGCGCCCTCTTCTAGCTCCGCGTCGCGGTCCCAGACACGTCCGTCGGAGCGCTCGAACGGGTAATACTGTCCCCACAGGTAAATCAGGTGCTTCCCAGGCGGCGCGAGGCTGGGGTCCAGCCCGGTGAAGGTCATACCTAGGGCGGCGGGTCGGCGGCTGGGGATACCAGCGTCGTAATCCCGAAACGCCGCCTCGAGATAGTCTAGGTCTGGGCAGAGTAACTGCATCCCGTTGGTGGTGCTCTCTGGCGCTCCGGCGTACTGCGGCAGACGATCGGCGGTGACACGATGAATCAAGCCAAAGCCGTTTCCGACCCGCAAATTCTGCACCTTCCACGGTAAGTTCCCCGGCAGGTTCGCCTCCCCGACCAGATCCAGCAGCGTCGTCTGCACGTGCGCCCCTGAAATCACGACGCGCCCTTCGAAGACCCGCCCATCCTCTAAGACCACGCGTTTGGCGCGCCCCCCCTCGAGTTCGATCCGGGCGACGGGCGCGTTCAGGTGAACCTCTCCCCCATTGGCTTCAATACTGCGCCCCATCGCCCTGGTGAGCGCTCCGCTGCCACCGACGGCTCGTTTCGCGCCGTGACGGTGCAGAACCGCGTGCCACATCAGAAAACCGCCCGCGCCGACCTCGTGCGGGGCGGGACCGGATTGCGCCGCCAACCAAGCCAGTGCGCCGCGCACCGCTGGATGCTCGAAGTGCGAACGCAAGTAGTGACCGTAGCTTTGCACCACACCGCGCAGCAAGTCCATATCGGGCGGCTTCGTTCCGGCGAAGCTGCTGATGAGGTTGACTGGGGTCGGCGGTTTCTGAAAAGCGCTAAAGAGCTTATCGGCAAACCCATCCCAGGATTTCACGAACTTTCGGTATGCCACCGCATCCTTCGGCGAAACCGTGGCGATGCTCTCGCAGGTCTGCTCCAAATCCCGGTACAGCCCGAACCCGCCGCCACCTTGGAGCGGATGATAGGCAATCGGGTCCATGGCCAGGTATTTCAAGCCATGCGCTTCCAAGTCCAGGTCGCGCACCACAGGCGTCAAGTGAATCATAATGTGGACGCCGCTCCCCACATCCACCTTGTATCCAGGGAAAATATCGTCCTCGGTGCAGACCGCGCCGCCGATCACGTGCCGCCGCTCGAGGACCGCGACCTTGTAACCCGCCTTCGCCAGATATCCCGCCGTGGTCAGTGCGTTATGCCCGCCACCGACGACGAGGGCGTCGTAAACCATTTTCATGGGGTGAGCATACCTCGAGCCTGTCACAGCGTTTTGGCTGTAGTGCGATGTGAAGCGGGTGACTCTCTTCAGGCTCACGCGTGCAAGCTGACGACTCATTTCTTCGCCACAGTTTCCTTGTAGGGCGAGGTGAAAAGCTTGGCGCTCGAGTTTTTTGAGAGACAGCTTGTTGCACCAGCGCAAGCCTGAGCCACCTTTGGCACTCACGGCACCCCCGCCTCGGATCACAGGGTCCCGCTCGAGTTTGACCGAAATGGCGTATTCTGCTCCCAACGCGAGCGCTTTTGCTCAAAGGGACGTGAAGTGAATGTCAACGGAAATAAACACCGATGTCGTGGTGATCGGCGCTGGAATTAGTGGCCTGATCGCCGCCCGGAACCTGATTCAAGCTGAACGCGACGTGATCGTGCTAGAGGCCTCGTACCGCGTCGGCGGACGCCTGTTCTCCAAGATGCTCTCCGATGGTACAGCCTTCGACTTGGGCGGGCAGTGGCTCGGGCCGGAGATGTGGCGCGCGATCAACCTGATCAAAGAACTGGGTCTCGAGACGTTCGCGCAGGTGGAGACCGGACGCATGGATTTGAGCGCTCAACCGCTGGCAGAGATGGACAAGCTGACCCAGGCGGAATGGGCCTGGTACACCGCGAAGCTGAGCTGGCTGGTGGATCAGGTCAACGTGGAGCGTCCATCTGACACGCCGGACGCGGCGGCGCTGGACGTGATGAGCGTGGAAGAATGGAAACGCACCAACCTGGAATCCGAGTACCTGCGACACCTGTTTGACCAAGTGGTCCGCACCGAGTACACGATTGAACCCAAGGATTTCAGCATGTTGTTCCTGCTGTACAGCATTCGCAGTGCGGGCGGCTTTGAAGACCTGATTGACCTCGAGGGGGGAAATCACACGCTGCGCTTGAAGCAGGGGATGCAGATGCTTTGCACGAAACTGGCCGACGGGCTGGGGGATCGTCTGCGGTTGAACTGCCAGGCCTATGAGCTGGAACATGGCTCCGACGGCGTGCGCGTGATCGCCGAAGGCGCGATCATCAACGCCAAGCGGGTCATCATTGCGATTCCGCCGAATCAAGCGCAGCGAATTGATTTTGATCCGGTGCTACCGCGCCGCCGCATGAAGCTGATGCAGCGTCTCGAGATGGGCAGCGTCATCAAGTGCTTCGCTATTTACGACCGTCCCTTCTGGCGCGAGCGTCCGATCAAGGCGATAGACCCGGATAACCTGATCTTCGATCATGCGATGGATGCCAGCAGCCACGGTGACGCCCACCCGGCCCTGGTCGCGTTTATCGGTGGGGATGACGCCGTATTTTGGTCGGACCGTCCGAGTGAAACCCGCCGCCGGGCGGTGCTAGAGAATTTGGCCATGATTTACGGTGACGAGGCGCTCTACCCGCGCGATTACTTCGACCACGACTGGATGACCGAACCATTCATCGGCGGTGGCTATCAGTGCTACGCGCCGCCGGGGGTGATGACGAACGGCTTCGAGGAGTTGCGCGAGCCGATTGGTCAGATTCACTTCGCGGGCACAGAAACGGCTGTCTGGTACTACGGGTACGTGGAGGGCGCGATGGAGGCGGGCGAGCGAGCCGCGCTGGAAGTGATCAAAGCGCTGGAGAAGCACGACGTGCGCCTCGAGAAAACCGGGCGTTGAGGCAGACAGTTTTCTCAAAGCCGCACAGGAATCTGGTTACTCAGTTCAGCATGGTCAGGCTCACGTTTTGAGACACTGAAGTGTGTCTGTGACGCACGCGTCTGGTAGCTGAATCGTGCCGTTATCAGTATAGAAGAGGTTCTGGGCTGTATCGCATCAGTCTCGAGGCACTCGAGCTGTAACCGCCGAGTGGGTTCTATACTGAGAAGACTGTGATTACCGTTTTAGGAAGCATCAATCTGGATTACGTCGTGAAGGTCTCCCGCCATCCGTTGCCCGGCGAGACGATCTTGGGGGGTGACGTGGAAACCCATCCCGGTGGCAAGGGCGCGAATCAGGCGGTTGCGGCGGCTCGGGCGGGCGCTCGAGTGCGGATGATCGGTTGCCTGGGCGTGGATGCGGCCGGAGCGTTCATGCGTGACAATCTGGAACGCGAGAGCGTGGATACTTCACTGGTGAAAAGCGTCGCAGGAGCCAGCGGGGCCGCGTTTATTGCGGTCTCCGAAAGCGGCGAGAACACGATCATTGTCTCGCCCGGCACGAATGCCTTGGTGCGCGCCGACGAGATGACGCCCAGCAAGATCGCCTGGTCTAAGATTCTGCTGATGCAATTAGAAACCCCGCTCGAGACGGTGCTGAAGGCTGCCAGTATCGCCAAGCGCGGCGGCGTCAAGGTGGTGCTGAACCTGGCTCCCGCCCAGGCACTGAGCGCCGCGCAACTGGCGGACATCAACGTTTTGGTGGTCAATGAGACCGAGGCGGGTATCCTAAGCGGGCGAACGCCGAAGACACCCTCTGAAGCGCTCGAGGTGGGGCGTCAACTGATGAAGCTGGTGAGCGCGGTCGTGATTACTCTCGGGGCACAGGGTGCGGTCTATGTCAGCCCCGACGGAGAGGGTCATATCAAGAGTTACCGCTTGCCGGTGCTGGATACGACGGCCGCTGGGGATGCTTTCATTGGCGTTTTCTGCACGGCTCTCTGCGAGAACCTGCCCTTGGAGCGGGCGGTGCGGCGCGGGGTGGCGGCGGGCGCACTGGCCTGTACCAAGCCGGGGGCGCAACCGAGCCTGCCGCGCCGCAATGAGATAGACGCGCTCGTGGGGAGCTGAAATGGATTGCCTGATGAGCGCGCCTTAGTACGCCTCGAGCCAATTCACCCAATCCCCAGTGAACCTTGCACGCTCGAGACCCACTGATCCACCAAGCTAAGTACATCCCGGTCTTGGATGTACGCCATGGTAAAATCTTAGATCTGAGCGAATCCGTGTCCGACGACGTACATTCAGCGAGAGTCTCAACTGATGATCTCAGTTTTACCTGGGAGATACTTAGATGCCGCGATCAGCAACGCCGCAAGGGGTTCAACTCGAGATGGAATTTGGTTCCCCCTCTGGGAAGAATTTGGTCCGGAACGGCCACCACGAGCCTTATCACAGATTGAACACGCGATTTCAAAACTCGAGCAAGAAAAAGGGCGCAGACGTGCTCTGCGCCCCCTCGATCTGACTTGGAATTATTCGAGGATGCGTTTCAGGTTACGGAAGATGTCGTACCAGTCTTCCTTGGTCTGGGGACGCTTGCCGCGCAATTCGATCCGGCTCAGGCTCGAGACCCAATCGGGGGTGATCTGCTGACCCAAAACCGGATCAGAGATCAGGTCGGCCAGACCCTTCGGCAGGCTTTGCTGGCTGACCTCGCCGTAGAATTCGACGCTGACCAACAGGTCGTGAACGGTGATGTTGTAGGCTCCGGCCAGGGTTTGCAGCGTTTCCAGGCTGGGGTTGGTGCGACCGCGCTCTAGGTCGCTCAGGTATGGAATGCTGATCCCAGCGATTTCGCTGACATCCTTGAGTCGTTGCCCGCGTTCCTGACGGAGTTCGCGGAGTCGTTCGTGCAGCTTCATACTCCTCCTTCCCTCGAGCGCACTATTAGATATAGGCGAGTTGCGTTCGGTGTTTCTCTGGGTCTGGATTGAACGCTCGAGTTTTGTCGTGGCTTAAAAAACCGCGACAGTTCTGCTTGTGATGAAGGTAGCACGAGAATCCATTCCGGTCAAGACGTAATCCGCCCTCTCGCTTGAAGTCATCACAGAATTATGTTATAACTTAAATCAGCAGAGAAACTTCAACTCACCCGGAGGCAGCCATGCGAATTCTCGAGACCATCGCCCAGACCCTACGCACTGAACGCGCTCACCCGACCGAAGTCCTGAACGCCCTGATCGAACTCGAGAACACCGGTGGCATCGCCTCCTTGCACGAGCTGGAGTACCGCGTGGCTCGTTTAACCCGCGCCATGCGCGAACGGGGCGACCCGGCCATCGCCGTCGCCCAGGGCTGGCTCAACGCTACCCGTGCCTACCTGGAGGAATTCGGACAGGCCGCCCCGATTCAAGCTGAAGCCGTGACGATTCACAGGCGCGTCTTCAAAGCCATCAACGTCTTTCAGCCGCAACTCCGTTCCGCCTAACCCTTCACGAAGGAGACCTTCCATGCCCGACCACACCTGTCCTCATCTCAGCCCAATCGGGGGCTGGTGTCGCTTGAAGGCAAATTTCAAGTGTACCGCCACCGTCGGACGCGTCGGCTGTCCCTTCCCGAAGGTTCCCGATCTCAACCGTCGCGCCTCGGAAAAGCTGGAGCAGATCAACATCCCGATGTCCGCGATGCAAGCCCCCCTGGAAGCCCGGCAGAGCGAGCGCGCTCGAGGGTTTGACGATCTCGTGAAGCCCTTCCCGCTTCAGGAGATTCAGTGGCGCGTCACCGGCCTCAGCCGCGACGGACGCCGGGCACTATTAAAGCCAGACGTGGGCTTACGGGTCGTGATTGACCGTTTGGACAGCGCCGTCGGTGCGGGCGGTTGGTCCGAGCGCTACGAGACCCTCACCAGCGGTCACGTCGCCTGCCGCCTGACGGTGCTGGGGGTTCACAAAGAAGCCGTTTCTACCCACGCTGAGGACCTCCAGGAGGCCAGGGGCGAAGCGCTCCGGGCGGCGGCCGCCAAGTTCGGCGTTGGCAGAAGCCTGGATAAGATCAACGGCGTCTGGGTGGACTGGGACGAAGAAACCGAACGTCCGCTCGAGACGCCCGCCCTGCCCGCCTGGGCCGTGGCGGAAACCCCGAAGCTCGAGGCGAGACTGCCGAAACCCGAGGGAATGACGATGCCCCCGCGCCCGCCGAGTGCCGCGATCAGCGAAGCCAAAGCCAGAGAAAAGATGATCCAAGAAATGATTCGCGCTGTGCGCGACCTGCCCGGCGGTGAGAGTGCCCTGCGGCGGATCATGCGCCGCAACAACACCTCCCCGAGCGACGACAAGCGCACGCTGTACGCCGACCTGCGCCGCACGTACCGCGAACTCTCGAGCGGCTTACAGAAGGTTGCTTGAATTAGCCATCGGCTGATCTTGGGAATGTTGGTAAAAAGAAGGAGCGCTTTTAGCGCTCCTTCTTTTTATGTCGTTCGAGCGCTCACGTTCTCTGGCTCGCTGGTAGAGTTCAACCTCGGGTGTGGCAGGATTCCAGTTTCGCAAAAGATAGGCGGGCGCACAACTCGAGTACCTTCAACACCGTGATACCCAAGCCTCGAAAAAATTTCATTTTCAAAACCCACGAAAAGAGTCTCGAGGTTGTCACTCGAGACTCGCTCTGCTTGCAGGGTTCAGGCCGCGTGTTCGGGCTTGCCTGTCCCATCCCAGATTTGCCGTTCGATCTCGGCGTTGCGGCGATGCAGTTGCAGAATCGTTTCGTTGTCCTTGGCTGCGCCGCGCTCGATCGCCTGGGCGGTCGCGGCTTCCAGGTAGCCCAAGCGCAGCAACTCCGCGCTCGTCATAGCGTCTCGAGTGGATTTGGCTTGGCGATCGCGGCGAATCTCAGACGAGCTGCTGCCCAGGACAGCGCGATTGCTGACTGAGCCGAGTTGCTGGAAGACCGCGCCGCGTCCGCCGTTTCTGGCGACGGTGCTCATCAGGGCTTTCCGGGATTCGACTCCGGTCAGGCGCGTGGCGAGCCAGCGGCGCTGGTTGCTATCGCGGTTGCGGTCGGCAACCTCGGCCGCCAAGCGAATATCGCCTTCCAGGTAGTCGCGCATCATCTTCTGGGCGCGGTTCTGCCAACGCCTGGCTTCGGGCGTCTCTAAGCTGAACGCCAGCCGGGTGAACTCGCTGGTCGTGAGGGCAAGTTGGCGGCCGCTCTCAAACTCCGCCTCGTGGCTTTCAAAGCCCAGCCCCTCGAGGAAGAAGCTGACGCCCGTGGCGGGTAGGTCAATCCCGAGTTCCTGCAACGCGGGGTGAGCTGGGAAGAGTCCTTCCTGGGTCAGCTCGAGGACGCTGCGTCCGATTTTGATGGTCTCGACAGGGTTCCGTTTCACTGGCAGAGTATAGCACAAATTATGTAAATAACAAAATTCTAAGGCCGTGTGAGAGACGCTTCAAGCCTGCCCAGAATCAACTCGAGGCGTTGAAGTGCTATTCTAGATTTAGCCGTACTCAACGCAGTTCAATCAGGCTCGAGAGATTCGGCGACCCACAAAAATATGAGAGCTTCCCAATCCTCTGGAAGCTCTTTTCAAATTGCTGGTTTAGCGACTTGTTTCGCTGTTGCCAGAATTCGTTTCGTGCGGTTCGGCCGTTTCTGGCTCCATCTCCGTCATCAGCGCGGCCGTGCCCGCCGCGCTGTGCGTCGTGCCCGCCAGACTGGAACCACTGAGACCGGCCGCGACGACCGCCGCATCCACGATTGTCGGTTGGACCGTCTCGAGGCTCGGGTCCTCGGAACTCAACCCGCGCAGCATCTGCCCCGCCTCGTCGCGGCTCATCTTAAACTCCGAAGCCAGCTTCGCCTCGAGTTCTTCCGAGGTGAGATCGCCTTGCTGCTTCACGAATGCCCGCACGTCCTGTAGGGTTGCCATACCGAAAACGCTAGAACCGAAAACTGATGAATACCTGAAGCCGTACACTAGGGCGTGAAGATTTACACCAAAACCGGCGATGCGGGCGAGACAGGACTGTACGGTGGCGAGCGCGTCAAGAAATTCTCGCAACGGGTAGAAGCCTACGGAACCGTGGACGAGTGCAACAGCGCGATCGGACTGGCTCGAGCCAGCCTGACAGACACCGAGTTGGATGGCGTATTGGCGAACCTGCAAAACGCGCTCTTCGATGTTGGCGCAGACCTGGCCACACCGGTCGGTTCCAAATACGAGAAGAACTTGGTGCGGATGGATGCCGAGGATGTGGAGACCTTAGAGGGGTTGATAGATCAGTATCAGGAGGCGTGCCCGCCGTTCAAGAACTTCATTCACCCCGGCGGTCACCCCGCCAGTGCCGCGCTGCATCTGGCGCGCACCGTGACCCGGCGAGCCGAGCGCGAGGTGCTGCGCTTGGAAGAGGAGGAAGCCAGCAACCACGAGGTCGCCCGCTACCTGAATCGGCTCTCTGATTTCCTGTTCATCTTGGCGCGGGTCGTGAACGCTCGAGCCGGGATTTCAGAGGAGGCGTGGCACATCAAGAAGCGGCGCTGAGGGAATCGCAACACCGCCTCAGCAACAGTTCCGAAAAATGCCGTCACCGGACATGACTCCTGTGAGCGCGTCCGATTCGAGGCGTCATTCCCTAGCAGTGAACCCGATTGTTTCGAGCAGGATTTAATCGGTAGCACATTTTTTCAGGGCTGATCGCTCGAGACGGCAGGGTGCTACGGCAGGAGTGGACATCAACTGACCTTGAGGACGGAGAACGACTCCGCCGCCCCTCGAGTCAGGAGTGAGTCTCGGGTAGAGGAGCGGTCCCGTCAGACTGAACGGCCGATTCTGGGGCGGCAGATTCTAGGGCGGGCAACTCGAGCGGTGCCGGTTGCTGAAGCTGAACCAGGGCGCTCTCGCGGTCACGCACGGTTTGCGTCAACCGGTCAATCTCACGGCGCAATGGTTCCAACGCGGCCGTGTCACCGGGATTGGCGTGGTACGTGCGCCCGAGCCGGTTGAAGGCCGATTCGCGGTCACGGTTCAAACCCACGATCTCCAACCGTAATCGCGCCACTCGAGCGCCCAGTTCGCCCTTCTCGCGGGCGAAGTCGTAGCCTTTTCTCAGGTTGTCGCGCAGGTCATCCAGGAAGCTCATACTGTCCTCGTTACGCGCCGAATCCACGGCGGGTTCCCAAACCAAGTTGTCACGGAACTTGCGTCCGCACGGTTTTCACAGCAAAATCCAGCAGGCGCTTGGCTCTGGCCCAGCGGTTCATCGTGACGATCCGCCAGATCCATTCCACCCCGAGGCGGCGCGTCCAACTCGGCGCGAGGCTGACCTCACCGGCCAGCACGTCTAGCGTGCCACCGCACCCAATGGCGACCCTGGCCGCGCGGTGCGCCTCGTTGAAGCGCTCCTGCTTGCCGCCGCCCAGGCCGGTCAACAACAGGTGTGTGTCCGCCTCGAGGATGCGTCCGGCGATGGCGTACTCCTGATCGGGTTTGAAATACCCATCTTGGAACCCGGCAATCTGAACGCCGTACAGCTCGCTGCTGCGTTTCGCGGCCCGCTCCGCGACGCCCGGCTTGGACCCCAAGAAGAAGACTCGCAACCTCGAGCCTTCTCGTTTCATCAAACCCTGCGCGATGTCCACACCGGGAGCGCGACCGGGCACGTCCATCCCGAAGCGTTTGGCCGCCCAGGTGATGCCGACGCCATCGGCAGTCACGAGGTCGGCGCGTTGAATGTCCTGCTTGAACTGAGCGTCATGGTCGCACTGCACCACGAACTCGGGGTTCAGCGTCACCACCGTGCGTCTGGACGTGGGATCGCGGGCCCACTGGCTCAAAACGCGAAGCGTTCCCGGTAGGTCCACGAGGTCCAGTGGCAAGTTAAAGATTCTGGCTCGAGGGATCGGTTCGGAGTTCATGATGGCTCGTTTCACGAGGGCGGTTTCAAACCAGAGAATGAATGAATGTTAACACCTGAACGGATTGGCTCGAGGTGAGCATGTTTCATCTATATGCCTGTATACGAGGACGTGATGATCGCTTGTCCACATCTTAAGAACCACAATTTCGTCCCGAACCGCGAATCGTTGCTGGCTCGAGATGACCTCGGCGGATCAGGTCACTGGATTTCGAGGCTACTGTGTAAGCCCCAAGGCATCTATGAGCGCACTACCCTAGAGATTCGGAAGGTTACGGAATTCAGCAAGAGACTGTGAGTGAGCATGAACGAATGTAAAGCCCCTGTTCACGCTGGCTTCATCTGGTTTCACCACCTCGGGCTACGATGCGTTCATGAAGCGACTCCTGATCGCGGTGGCCGCCCTGGCACTGACCGCCTGCAATTTCCAACCCAGTGGCTACACCGCCGACGACATCGTGCTGTACGGCATCAAAGAGCGGCACACGATTTTTTATGGCAAGCTCGAGGCTGGACAGACGAAGCCCGTCACGCTGGGACCGCTGAATCTAGTGCTCTCTTCCGAGCAGCCGGTCGGGGCGCTGGCGGTTCCGGGAGCACTCAGCGTCAACGGATCGCCGACGCTACTGACCAACACCGCCTCGCAACGCGAGGTTTTCGCGCTGGCGACCGTACCGCTGGGGAATGAACTGAGCGTCCTGACTCGAGACCCGTTGGAGAGCGTGTACTACTTCGACGGTCAGCGCTGGTACGACGTGGGCGATGCTAAAAAACTAAAGGCAAACGTCAAATTGAAACTGACCAAACGCGAGCGCTTGGGATTGCGTGGTGTGGGCTTACTGACCGATCCCGAAGCGGACGCGCTGACGGCGTACCTGCAAACGAAATTCAAGAATCAACCGATGGGTCTGGCGCTCATCAACAACGCCAACCACGCCGACTCGCCGCTCGGCCTGAACCCGCGCCCCGACCGGAATAACATCACCGCGCTGTACGTACAGATCGGAGTTCCCGTGGATCTACTCGGTGGTTTCGCCGAAGCCGAATCGCTGCAACTCGCGCCGCTGCTGGCGGGTGGGAACAGCGCGTACACCGGAACGGCCCCCTCGGTTCGGTTGGATCGGTCAGCCGGGAGTTTTTCGGCGACCTGGGCACTCATGACCGGCAATCAGGTTCCACAACCGCCGCTCCCGGACGTGGATTTCAACCGCGCCAGCGTGGTCACCGTCTTCCAGGGTCAGAAAGCGACCGGCGGATACGGCATCGCCATCGCCGGAGCCACCCTCGAGGGTGGGACCCTGACCGTGCGCGTCACAGTCCGCGAACCATCACCGGGAAGTGTCACGAGTCAAGCCCTGACCAGTCCGTTCGCCAGCGTCATCGTGACGGGCGGTGGCAAGATTGACCGGGTGGTCGCCGTGAACGCCACCACAGGCGCGTCCTTCGCCCGTTAGCCATGAGTCCTGGCTCGAGCGAGAGGCCTGTCGAAGTTGCGTCTCGAGATTCGCGGTTGATCCCTTAGACCTCTTCAGAAAATTGAACCCGTTCAGGTTCTTTAGATATGCTCGCAGCGGCAAACGGCTGTTGGCCCTCAAACGCCAGCCTGCCTCGAGACGGGCCTGTGACACCCGTTAGGCTCGAGATAACCCTTGGTACGAAGGTAGCTCAGGTGTCTGAGTCTAATGATCCAGCTCGAGCCGCAACAGGGGTATTCTTAAGGTTGCGTTCGCCGTGAGTCTAAGGTCAGAATTCGTCGTTGAAGGTGAGTCCGTGAACCGCCACGGGGTCTGTAATCTGCTAGTTTGAACCTATGTCGGACTCGAGTTCAGAAGTTATCGTCCCGCCAACGGTTGAGCAGCTCAAAGATGCGCTACCCGCACCGAAGCGTGGCTTCAATCCGCTCGCGGCCGGGGTTCTCGGGGCGTTTCTCGGGTTGATTGCAGGCGTGGCGATTGGAACCCAGGGCGCACCGAAACCGGCCGAAGCCAGAAAGCCAATTGTCATCAACGTGCAGATCAACGGTCAGAGCGCCCAGATTGTCGGCACGCCCGTCGTGGGGAACGGTATGGACGGCGCGAAGGAGATTCTGGGTCAAGGGAACGCCAAGATCAGCATGGTGGAGTTCGGCGATTACCACTGCGGCTACTGCCGCCTGTACGAACTCGAGACCTTTCCGAGATTGAAAGCCGAGTTCGTGGACACCGGAAAGGTGCGCTACGCGTATCGCCACACGGTCAGCGTCGGCGGCGAGCAGACCGTGGCCGTCTCCAACGCGGCGCTGTGCGTGGCCGAGCAGGGCAAGTTTTGGGCGTTTCACAGCCTGATGTTCGCGCAGCAAGCCCGCTGGGAACCCGTGGCTCCGGGTCCGGCCTTGAACAGCACACTCGCTAGCCTCTCGAGTCAAACCGGCGCGAACTCGGAGCAGGTTACGAGTTGCCTAGCCGCGCAACGGCACAGCAAGGTCGTTCAGGACGACATTACGGCCGCCGCCGGGTTCGGCATCAGTGGCACGCCGAGTTTCGTCATCAACGGCTACATGTTCTCCGGGGCCTTGCCATACGAGGTCTACAAGGAAATCTTCAAGCAATTCGGCGTGAGCTGAAGCTGTCACCTCATCCCTCGAGGGGGAAACGAGATTTGCCCCTCCTGGAGGGTCTGTATTCGGGTGCTGGCTTCGACTTTCGCAAGAACTTGAGCGAGCCTTCCTCGAGCGGGCGTGTACACCTGGGACGCCAGTCTCATTGATCTCTGCTAGGCTTTCCGGCATGAATTCAGGAACGCGAAATCTTTTTCTGGGGGCGCTGATTGTCATCGCCGTGATCGGCGTCGGGCTGATCGTCCTGAGTCAGCGCCCTTCGAGTGGCGCTTCAAGTGCCCCAGCGGGCGCGGATATCAAGACTGTGAAGTTCACCGAGAACGGGCAATCGCAGGAGATCAAGCTCACCAAGGTCAACGCCGATCCGGCCGCCGGAGCGCGTTTCACGCTTGGCAGGGCGGACGCGCCGGTCACGATGGTGGAATTTGGCGATTACGAGTGTCCGACCTGCGGCCTGTACGCCACAAGCGTCGGCTCGCAATTCAAATCCGAGTTTATTGACACCGGCAAGCTGCGTTTCGTGTTCCGCGACTTCCCGCTGGGCATCCACCCGAACGCGCCTCAGGCCGCCAACGCCGCCGCTTGCGCCAACGATCAGGGTCGCTGGGAGCCTATGCACGACATTCTCTACCGCTCGCAGGCGTTGTGGAGCAACTCGAGCGACGATGTGTTCAGATCGCAACTGGTGGATTACGCGCGGCAGCTCGGGTTGGACGAGGCGAGCTTCAAAACCTGTCTATCGGCGAACAAATCGGCCGCTGCGGTACAGGCGGATATGGCGGCCGGGAACGCGGTGCAGCTCACGGGTACGCCGACCTTCGTGGTCAACGGCTACCGCGTGGACAGCGATCACCTCTTCCCGATCGAGGGGTTCCGGGCGATCATGGCCGCCTTCGGGGTGCAGTGAAACCAGTTTCCCAGGAAAATCACGGGGCGGCTCCCACAGTCTCGAGCAGTTCTGGCTGGAGCGGTCCAGACTCGAGTACCACCACTTCCAGTACTACGGTCCCGAACAATGCCGTCTTGAACAACATGATCTCGAGCCTATTCGCTCTCCTCGGTGCGCTCGTAGCCCTGTACCTGTGGCTGTTCCACCTGGGACTCTCGCGGTTGATTTGCCCCGTGCAAGGCTGCGAGGTGGTGCAAGCCAGCGCCTACTCGAGTCTGCTCGGGGTTCCGGTCGCCACGATTGGCTTCTTCGCGTTTCTAACACTGCTGGCGCTGGGTTTGGTCGGGGTCTTTAACCCGCGCCTGCCCACCGAACGACTAACGTTTTTTATCTCCAGCCTGGGTCTGCTGGCCTATCTCTGGTTCACCTACCTGGAACTGTTCGTGATTCACGCCGTCTGCTTCTGGTGCGTGATAAGCAGTCTGGCGATGCTCGGCGTTTGGATCTCGAGCGGTGCGGCGCGATTCGCCCAGCGCTCCAAGTCACTGCGCGGCGGTTGAAACCTCCTCGAGCGGGCGTTGTTCACCCGCGAGGAGGCGATCTCGCTCCAAGATACTGACCAGCACGCCGCCCGCCAGGAAAATCTGCATACTCAGGTACAGCCACGCCAGCAGCAACAGAAAGCCCGCCAGGATGCCGTAAGTCGCCTGAAAGCTGCTGAGCGGCGTCAGCAAGCCCAAGCTGAGCCGCGCCACCTGCCAGACCAGGGCGGTCGGTAAGGCAGACAAAAGACTGGCGCGCCAGCCCGGATTGTGCGCGGGCAAAAACCGGTACGACAGGCTGAACAAGCCGAACGCCCCGAGAATCGGCAGCACACTGCTCGAGTACCCCTGAATCTGCGCCAGGAGTGGCACGCTGGACAGGGAGCTGATAATCGTGCCGACCAGCATTAGCAGCAGCATCAGTGGCGCGAGCGTGAACAGGCTGACCACCGCCACGAAGCGCTGCATCAGGACGCTGCGGTTGCGCCGCCCCGGAATCGCCAGCGTCAACGCCCCTTGCAGCGCCGTGAAGAAGCCACTGGCACCCCAAACGAGCGCCCCAACACCGATCAACCCGGTGACACTCGCGTTCGCCTGAAATCGGTCCAGCATGCCTCGCTTCAATTCCGCCAGGGTGCTGTTCAAGAGATCGGCGGCGCTCGGGAAAGTCTGTGAGACCGCGTTTTGCAAAAAAAACAGAATCTCACCGCGCAGAGCTGGGTACTTTGAGAGCGCGAACCCAAACCCGGCGAAGGCCAACAGCAACACCGGAAACAGGCTGAACGTCGCGTAATACGCCAGGCTTGCCGCCAGAATCGGGACTCTGGCTTGCGTCAGCCGCTCCGAGAACATCAGCAGCCAACGCCAGAGAACCCTGATCCGGCTCATCGCCTGGCGGGACTACGCTTGACTCGAGCGGGACGCCTGGCAGCGTTCTGACGCGTCTGCAACGGCAAACCGACTAGCGTGGAGAAGATCACCGCGAACCCACCCGTCAAGCCGTGCAGCAACGGGTACTGATTCTGTAACGGCAACTCGAGCGTCGGATCGAGCCGTTTTCTCAGCAGCAGCAACACCACCAGCGGCAGGATGAAGCCAATAATGCCTAGAGGTACCCCCAACCAACCAGGTTCGGCGTGACGCAAGAACAACGCCGCCCACAAACTCCCCGCTACCAGCGGCAGCATCAACAACCACACGCCGCCCGGATCGTTCAACAATCCAGCCACCAAACCCAGCAAACTGAAATACCCGAACCAACGACCACCCAACGCGTCCACCAGGAACACCGTCACACAGGCGATCACCAGACGTTGCGGGAACGGCGAAACGACGAACACCAGAAGCGTGCCCGAAACCAGGAGCAACATACCCGCCAACCAAGCTGCCAGACTCGAGCGCACGCTTGCAGTCTAACGCACCCCTTGACCCTGATCGCGGGCGGTGATACCCTTCCTGAGCCTTTCACGAGGTTTCCAGGAGTCGGGGTGTAGCGCAGCCTGGTAGCGCACTTGACTGGGGGTCAAGTGGTCGTGAGTTCAAATCTCGCCACCCCGACCAAAGAAACACCGACGAGGACGCGGTTTCAATCAGCCGCGTCCTCGTCATTTCTCTCTTCTGACGGCAGATTGACGGCAGGAGAATTCGCATCTGTGTTTTCTGCCGTCTGCGGCTCTTGTTCGAGTGCTTGCTTGAGGGCTGAGCTGCCAAGCAGGTCACCGCTCGAGAGCGCCGCGCACTCGTCCTGTTCCGGGTAGAGGTGTTGGTAGATGTCGAGTGTGACCTCGACCGTCCTATGACCCAACCGTCTTGAGACCTCCTTGATGTCCAGCCCGCGTAGCAACGCCAAACTGGTGTAGGTATGGCGCAACTCGTGCATTGTCAAGCGCGGCAATTTCGCTTGAGCGATCAGCGCGTCGTGACGGCGGCGCAGCGAGCTTTCGTATAACCCTGTGCCGTATCTCGAGCCAAACACGTAGTCGTGTTCCTGCCAGCGATCCTTCGCCGCCGCGCGCTCGAGGGCATAAGTTTCCTGTCGCTCGTGGAGCGCTTCGACGATCTCCGCCGGAACTTTGAAGGTGCGCTCGCTTTTGGTGCCGTCCTTGGCGTGGCGCTTGCCGTTGATGAAAATCAGCGTGTGACGGATGGAGAAGGTGCGGTTCTTGAGGTCTACGTCCTGCCAACGCAGACCGAGCAATTCGCCTCGGCGCAAACCGGAGAGGATCACGATCAAGTAAAGCGCGTAAAGCCGGTCGTGGCGAATTGTCTCGAGGAAGTGTTTCGCTTGATCTGGGATTCCCGCGAATAAGTAATTAGGGGTAACCCCAGTGACGCGGCTGCTCGAGCGCGACGAGTCCGGTCACAGCCTCGAGCTAGAGGTAGCAGCGCAGGCGGAGGAGGACGAGTTCATCGTTTTCGACGACGCCCCGTGGGTCACGCCTGAGACGCTGCCCTCGGACTCGAGGAAGTGTTTCGCTTGATCTGGGATTCCCGCGAATAAGTAATAGGGGTAACCCCAGACCTGACGCGCCTGCTGGCGACGATGATTGGAGATTTCGTGGCGGCGACGGACGGCAGTTTCCAAGAGCGCAAGCGTAGCCTCAAGGTCAACGGCGTGATCGCGGGGCACCTCGGCGTCAAGGGCGGCGAGGCGTGGGAGATCAACGAGGAGTACCTCAAAACGATCAGCTTCCCCAAGGCAAGGCTCGAGCCGTACTTGGCGGCGGCGCTGGGCGAGATGCTGGCGCAGGCGTTGATGGACAACCCGAAGGCGAAGATCATCGCAGAAGTGCTGACGCACAAGGCGAAGATTCCGATTGATTTCACGCCGCCGGAACTCGAGTTCTCGAGGCACGCGAACCCCGTCGCGGTGAAGCTCGAGGTTGCACAGGATGACTTCGATGACGAACTCGAGGAGCTGGGTAAACAGGTCGGGCTGATCTCGGAAGACGACGTTAGGTTAGCGACAGCGTTTGACCCCGACCAAAACGAAGCTGAGGTAGCTGCGGATTGAGTTAAACGCTTTGGCTCGGAGTGAGCCGAGGCGCTGTATCGCCCTCTGAGTATCTTTAGTAGTATGAGAATCTATGTATGGTTTCTCAGATGTAATACATGCGCTCGAGAATGAAAACCTCTCGAGCGCTCTATCTAAGCTCGAGTTCTTTGCGATTAGCGAAGGACATGGTGATTTAGCAACCTGGGCACGTCAAGAACGAAGCGGCGACTTTTCTCTTGTCTCTGCAAAAGACATGCCCAAATATCGCAACGTGATCGTAATTTGGCGTGATTCCCAAGATCGAATGATTAAGATCGAGGATCATCGTGTCGGTTCCATTTACAATCAAGCTATTCCAGAGAGTGTCCAAGAGCTTGAGCAAAAGGTTGAGGAAGGGATACGAGTTGCTTCACCTGGATTGATCGATATTCTTCACAAACAGCATATTCCGGCTGCCTACTTTGATGTTTCGCCTACTGAGATTAGAAAGGTACTCGCTTCAATTCGCAACGAGGCAAGGTTGAAACTCGCCCCAGTCTTCGCTTCCACTACGAAAGGAACCCGCGTGCCGAAAAACACTCGAACCGTATTTATCGTCCACGGTAGAAACGAGGCGGCTGTTAACGCCACGAAACATTTTCTAAGCACTATTGGTCTCGAATCCCATGATTTCAGCGCTTATCGTTCGGCGATGGGCGGCACAGTGCATATCACTGATGTTGTCCGAAAAGCCTTTAGTGAGGCGCAAGCGATCATCGTACTGTGGACTCCCGACGAGTATGCTGCGTTGAATCCTGGGCTCGTTAAATCCACTGACAATCCTACCGATCAGGCGCGTTGGCAACCTCGACCTAACGTGATTTTTGAAGCCGGAGCAGCTTTGCTCGAGCATCCTGACCGTACTATCGTTATCGGGCTTGGGCGGGCGGAGGTTCCGTCAGATATGTCTGGTTTGCACCTACATCACATGAGCAATGCAGGCAATAGGCGCAGTGATTTAAGGGCTATGTTGACGGCGACAGGTTGCGAACCAAGTGCTTCAGGTAGCGATTACCTGCGCCCAGAAGTGGCTGGGGATTTTGAGAGTTGCGTCACGTCGCTGGAGGTCGGCGCTCAAAGCCCGTTTCGTAACCCATGATCTCCTCCTACAGAGTGAGGAAGCTCGAATCGTGGCTCTACGTCATGGAGTCGCTGAGCGATTACTTCTCAAAATTTATAGCTTGACAAACGGACAAAGTAATGTCTGGGTGGACATAGACGGTCTTGCGCGACAGCTCGGCATCTCAGAAGAGGATTGGAAACTTGCGTACTACCGTCTGAAGATGAACGGTTGGATCAGGGCGTCGGGTGGGCGTTTCCGGTCGGTCATGACTCTTAAGGGCGTTAACGTCGCTGAAGAACGTCTCCGATCAGATTGAGCAAAGCGCCGTGAAGATCTACAACGATTAGTAAGCCAGCCTTGCCAGCAGGGTTGGTGGTTGAGTCCAGTCGGTCATCACACTCGGTTTGACACCCGGCATCGTCTGATCCCAGGTGTGAGATCCTTGGCAACCCAACGGTTTCCCGGTTACTTACCGGGAAACCGGGATCACCGAAAGCCGCTGGGCGTGGGAGTATCCATGATCCAGCTTCACGTCGAGCAGTTCATCAGCCACCTTTACCTCGAGCAGCAGGGTGCGCTCCTCACCTCCAAGGAGGCGATGCTCGCCTTCCTGCGCGAACAATTCCAGCGCGACGAGGACGCGAAACGCCTCCTCTGGAACGCCGGACGAGCGCAGGCTCGAGGCGAGCGCGTGCGGGTGGACTGCACGCCCGAAGAGCGCGAGGCGGCGCAAGCCATCGTCTACGCGGTGGGTCGCCTCGCCGACCGCGCCAGGAAATTGCGTGCCGAACGCGATCTAGCAAGCGAAGCCTCGGAATTACCAGTCTCGAGAATGCGCGTCTACCGCGATCCATCAAAGGCAGAAGGTGGGAAACGGCAGTCCTGACATTGGGTGACGATGGGCGGCTTGCGCTTCCGCGTCACCCCGGATGACCTCTACCCGGTTGAGGCGTGGCAGGCGGCGCAGGAACTCTCGAGTTACCCATTCGAGTCCCTCTGCGACCGCATCGCCGCCGCGAACCGCGCTCGAGGGCACGACTTCCTCGTGGACAGCGAGGAGGAAACCCTCGAGACGAGCACCACCGCGCACTTTGAGGGTTCCTCGAGGGGGACGGGGTACGCGCGGGTCACGGTGGACGGCGTGGACGTGGGGCGAACCCGGTGCTGGTCGAACGAAACACCAGTGCCGGAGACCGAGCAGCCTGGCAACCTCGAGCGATTCTTATTCGAGAAGCTGCTGGCTCGGGTGCGGTCTCGAGGGGTGCGGGTGGTGCGCGTGGAGTTCAAGCGAGCGCTGTGCGCGAAGTTTGACCCCGCCAAGCACCTGCTTTTTCTCGAGCAGCGCCTCTCATATGCTCGGGCGCTCGACACGCTCGAGGACTTCGTTCGGAACGTGCTGATGGCGTAGGTGATTCGGGGAAGCCAAACCGCTCGAGGGGATATCCCTTCGAGCGGTTCCTTATTCATTGGCGACTTCAACCATGTGGTCAATCAATCCGTACTCCCTAGCTTCTGGTGCTGTCGGGAAATGATCGCGTGTTCTATTCGGAGACAAACCTTGGTGTTTTTGATTTCGCAACTCTTTCATCAACCCAAGGAGCATCGAGAGAGCATTCTCGAGCGTGCGCTGGGCGACTGCGGACTCGGACGGCCAAAGCGTTCGACACTCCGATCAAGGCTTTGTGCGCGGATCGAAACAAATCAACTTCCGCACCATTGCAAATCTTGCGTCGAAAACGCGCTTTACCCTCCGTGAAGTGCGGCCCAATTGACCCGGCCCGCCAGGTGCATCCCCACCAGCAGGGCCAGCGCGACGATCCCGACGATCCACCAACCTAGACGGCTGCGGTGCGGTTTATTCTCCATAGTTCACCTCCTTATCGGTAGCTCAAAGCTTGCTGCACGGTGAGCCGTGCAGCGCTGTAAGCAGGGACTAGACTGGAAATGACTGAGATCAGCATCACGAGGCCCAGCCAGAGCAATGCTCCAGGAATGTCAGGAGTCAGCTCGAGCGACATACCGAACCCGATCTGTCCCATGACGATGCCGAGCGTGTTCGACAGCGGCAGGGCGAGGATCGCCGCGCCCAACCAGCTCAACGCGCCGATCAGTAATCCCTCGCCCAGCACGATGCCGAGAATCTGAGATCCCCGACCCCCGACCGCTCGCATCACGCCGAACTCCGCCGTGCGCTCGAGGACATTGATGCCGAGGGCCGAGGCAAGCCCCAGCCCGCCGACCAGCGCCGTCAGCGCGGCCATCGCCAGCAACGTCCCGGTCAGGATGACGATGTGGTTGTCGAGGGCTGCACGCGTGTCGCTCAGGGTCAGCACGTAACTCGAGGCGACTCCGCGCCGCTCGAGCGCGTCCTCCACCGCACGTGCGACGCTCGCCTGAAGGGCCGCGTCTCGGCGCTCGGTCGCCACCCGGAACGTCTGGGCCGCGCCGGGCTGACCGACGGCCCGTGCAAAGGCAGGGAGAGCGACGTAGGCGGCGGCGGGCGCGGCGGTCTCGCGGATCACCCCGACGAGCCGCCAGTGGGTGTCTCGCCCGAAGGCGCGCAACGTCACAGCATCGCCGAGGTGAAGCCCGTTGTTTTCATTCAGGGCGGTCTCGTTGAATACGACCGCTCCAACATCGTCCGGCTCGAGCCAGCGCCCGCGCTGAACCTGGGGGTTCGCCATGCGGGTGTTCGGGGGCGGGGCTAACAAGACGAAGCTGCCGTGGGCGTTGTCAGGGTACACCCCGGTGACCTGCAACCCGTTCGGTTCGACGACGGCGCTCGGGGCGTAGCCCCAGGCTTCCACCGCGCGAACCCCAGGGATCGTCTCGAGGGTCTGAGCCAGCACGGTCGGGACCGACTGGGCTAGGCGGGCTTCAATGTCGTATGGGCGGGCGGCGTAACTCCGCTCGGACATTTGGTTCCAGGCGCGAGAAACGTTCAGGGCGCTGATGAACAGGGTCCCACCCGCCACCAGCACTCCGACGGTGAGCCACAGCCGCTCCCGCTGACGGAAGGTGTTCCGGAGCGACATCGCCAGGGGGCGGCTGAGGAAACGCAGGCGAGCCAGCCAGCCGTCAAACCCGTCCGAGCCATATCCCTGCGGATTGACCCCGTAGCTACCGAACGCCTCGAGCACCGTGACCCGTGCGCCGCGCAACACTGGGTACAGGGCAAGGGCGAGAGGGAGCAGCAGTCCCGCCCCGGCTTGGAGCGACACGGCGAAGAGGGGCACGCCTTCGTCGGACAACTCGAGGTTGAGCAGCCCAGCCATGTAAGCTGCCCCAACCCGCCCCGCCCACAGACCGAAGGGCCAGCCGATGGCGAGACCGGTCAGCGCCAACATCAGCACCGTCCCCAGGTAGATCGGCACAATCTGGGAGGTGCGCCCGCCGACCGCCTTCATCACCCCGATCTGGCGCGTCTGCTTCGCCAGCAGGGCGGCGAGCGTGGAGGCGAGCAGCACCCCGCCGAGACCGAGGGTGAACAGGCTAAAGAGAGCCAGCACCAGCACGAGAGCATCCATTTGCCCCTGATGCGGGTGTCGTCCGGGCGGAGGGATTTGCAGCTCGGAGACGGGGTGACCGCCCCGCTCGAGCCAGACCGCGAGGTCAGCACCCACGTGCTGGAGGTGGGCACGGTCGTAGGGAGTTTCGGACACCACGACCTTGATCTCGTCCAGACCTGACCCCCCGAGCTGGGCGAGGCTAGCGGGCATCAAGAAGCCGTTTCCCAATCCGTCCATCCAACCCGGCGAGAGTCCAGGATTGTGAACCGCGCCGCTAACGATCAGCGTGCGCTCGGGACCCCCAGGCACACGCACCGTCAAATGGTCGCCGACCCTAGCCCCAAGAACCGACATTGAGGAGCGCTCGAGCAGGATCTCACTCGGACCCGCTGGCCAGTCGCCCGCTACAAGCCGGAAGGTGGCAATCTGCGTGCGCCGCAGGTCTGGGCTGACGAACAGGTTGAGCGGTTTCCAGCCCCGCCCGACCCGAACTTGCGCCAGGACGGTGTGCCCGGCCTCCGCCAGCGCGACGCCGGGTCGCGCCCGCACCGCGCGCAGCAGCGCCTCGTCCACCGCGTCCGTGTGGATGATGAACGAAGCCGGGGTGGTTCCGAGGTAGTTGCGCGGCAGGTCGCGCTCGAGGATTGAGAAGGCTGTGGAGACCGTTGTCAGCCCGAGGCTGCCGAGCGCCAAAGCTGCGATCACCAACCCGGAGCGGGCCTTGTTGCCCCAGAGATCCCGGAAGACCTTGCGCCAGCGGGGGCTAAACACGCTCTAGCTCCCGTGATGACAGGACGATCTGGCCATCAGCGATGGTCACCGTGCGATCAGCGCACGCCTCGATGTCACGCTCGTGCGTGACGAGGATAACCGTTTTACCCAGGCGCGAAAGCCCAGCGAATAGCTCGAGGACATCGCCCGCTGTGCGCGAATCGAGGTTGCCGGTCGGTTCGTCGGCCAGCAGCAGCGGAGGATCGTTAGCGAGCGCCCGGGCGATGGCGACCCGCTGCTGCTGGCCGCCCGAGAGACTGGCGGGCAGCTTGCGGGCCTGGTCAGCGATGCCCATCCGCTCGAGCAGTGCTAGTGCCCGCGCCTCGCGCCCGCCAGCGAAGGTGCCACAAAAATCCATCGGCAGCATGACATTCTCTTGTGCGGTCAGGGTCGGCAGAAGCTGGAACGACTGAAACACGAGTCCCAGGTTTCCCCCACGCCAACGCGCTGCTCTGTCTTGACTCAACTTGTGGACGGCAGTGCCGCCGATCCAGACCTCGCCCGTAGAGGGTCGGTCAATGCCGGAAAGAACGTTCAGCAGGGTGGACTTACCGCTGCCCGACTTGCCCACCACCGCCACGCACTCGCCTTCAGAGATCGCCAGGTCAATCCCAGCCAATGCGGCGAAGGGTCCCGCCGGACCGTTGAAGTGCCTGGTCACCCGCTTAAGTTCAATAAACGCTTGCGTCATCCTCTTCCCGTTCCGCCTTCCGATTCTCTTGACTCGCACAAAGGCTAGGTCTAATCTAGTGAAAATAATGGATCATTCTCGTAGTAGGACGCTCGAGGTCTGCGATCCGAAGCGAGCGGCCCTGCTGCTGGACGCCAAAACGCTGCGCTACCTAGGACCGTTCATGGGCGAGGGTCGTAGCGCCGTTGAGGCCGCTCGAGCGTTAGGTGTTGGTCTCAACACCCTGCTGTACTGGGTCCGGCGACTGCTCGGCGCGGAGTTGCTCGAGGTGGCGCATGAAATCCCGCGCACCGGACGAGGCATCAAAATCTATCGCGCCCGTGCCGAGCGGTTCTACGTGCCTTTTGACAGTACAAACCTCACGAGCGTCGAGGATCTGCTGATGCAGGAGTACGGACCGCTCTACCGACGCATCCTGCACAGCTTTCTGAAGGCAGGCATACAGATGGTCGGCGGCGCGATGGGCGACTTTGGTTTGGTGGTTTTCGCCGACGCGGACGGGCGGCTGGTGTCGCGCCACGCCCCGCACCCTGACCGGACGATCAACTTCGACCTGTTCAGCCTCCAGGCTCCAGCGATCCTGCTCTCCTGGCAGGAACTCAGGCTCGAGTTCGCCGATGCCAAAGCCATGCAGCGCGAACTCGAGGCTGTGTTCGCGCGCTACCGGGACCGGGCGGGAAGCGGCTCGTACCTGGCGCACGTCGCCCTGACGCCCATCAACCCCGCAAACCCTTAAGCGCTACAAGCCTCCAACCCGCTACAGGCAACGCACCGGGAATGTACGGACTTCTTACACCATGTCTCACGTCCGTCACCGAGAGCTTACTTCTAAGCTTTTGACGGGAATCAATGTCTCGATAGCCTCGAGACGCTGTGATGGCTTTTGCATCCCTGGATTCGAAGTTGACCTGTGCGTCTATGAAAACGCTATCATCTCTGCCTTTCAAAACCCGAGACAGCCGAACTTTTCAAGTCACTGATCTCTCGAGTCTCAAGAAAGCTGCTCAACCAGGGTTGACGGCAGAATCTGTCGGGTTAACAATCGCTCGAGCGCGGTTTCTCGCCCCTCGTGACCCAGCCAAGGCTCGAGCAGTTGCAGACCGTAGTGGTATGTGAAAATGTACGCCTCGCGCAATGGGAGTCGCAGCCCATTGACGGCGCGGAGTGCAGCGGCTTCATCAATGAGGGCGTACTGCTTCAAGTATTGAACCGTTTCTTCCTCTGAACGTCCGTCCTCGAGCATCAGCGCGGCATTGCACCGCACGCCCCACAGCGAATCGGTCGCCTCGAGCACCATCCTCAGGTTCGACCCATCCGGGGTGATGCCCGCTTCCGGGTAGACATGCTTCGCCAACCAATTCGCAGCCTCGTCATTGGGGAAAGCGATCCGGTGCGCCCACAGGGCGATGCCTTCGCTGATCACAAACGGCGGGGTCAGCAGGAAGCCAATTTGCTGCTCACGAAATCCTTGTTGCTCGATCAGGTGCGCTTCCTTCAGGACGATTTCGGCAAGATGACCGGGGTATCCCTCGTGGCACACCAGATAGAGCAGTTCAGCGAGGTTGAACGGAACGTTCCGGTTGATCAGGATTTTGGAACGGCGGTTTCCCAGATAGTCGGCGACGGCGCGGAAGGGTTGATCTTGCAAGTCCTCGATGGATATTTCTTCGTCGTTGGGAAGTGCGATCATGTTGTTGGTGCGCCGCCGCGACTCGTGAAGCGCCCGCTCGACGAAGGTGACAAGCAAGTGCCGCTTGTCACTGGGAAGGGTATGGTGCGCTCGCCAGGTTTGCAAACGACCGAACACATCGCCAGTGCCCGGCAACGCCTCGTCGTAGAGGGCGTGCGCCCGCACGAATTGGCTTTCCGGGGTGTAATCAACGTGCAGATCGAAGCACTCGAGCACCTGGTCGCGCAACGGGATGGCTTCACCCGCGACGCGACGCGCAACCGTCTCGAGGGCGCGAACCAGCTTGCCGAGATAGAGCGCACGATTCGGTTCGAAACCCTGCGCCGTCACCGTTTGTACAAGGATTTGCGCGTCGCGGACAAGTTGCGCGGGGATAGGTTCTGGCTCTTGCTTAACCTGGTCGAGGAACTCGGGCGCTCCGTGGTAACCGATCATCGAGTCGTCGTTGATGAGCGACGCGATGCAGCGGTTGAGTCTGAGCGCCAACAATGCGTAGTCGTTCAGCCAACCGTCAGCGTTATTTGTGATTGAAGTGTTCATGGTTTTGGTGGGTTCAACCCTTTCTGTGAACCTAACTTTAACCAAAACCCAACTGACCTGCCGTTTCGTCTCGTGCGTTAGCCCGTCCCGGTTGTCCGATTAATATTTTCAGCGCCACACACTCAAGTGTCTCGATAGCCTCGTGCACTATGGGTAGGTTCGCCACTATCTCCGCGAATATTTCCGGCAGGATTCTAAATCGTTTGGTACTGACTCGCCGCTTCGTCTGCGTACGGACGACCGCTCGAGCGGTACACCTCGATCAGTCGCTGCACGTCCAGCCCCACGCGGCGGAACTCGAGTCGCACCCTACCCTCGCCCACAGTCAGCACCGCATACTCCGCGAACGGGTCGCTGCGGATCAGCGGCACATCGAAGCGCTGCTCGTGAGGATAGGCGTAGCCGACGCTGCCGGGGTTGAAGTGAAACGTCTCGCGCAGGTGACGCACGAACTGCACGTGCGTGTGCCCACCGCAGTACAGCAAGCCCGGTTGCGGCTCGAGCAGCGTCCGCAACTCCTCGTCGCCCGTCGTCGGCAGGATCACATCGTCAAACGATTTGGGGCTGCCGTGCGAACACACCAGTTCGAGACCGTCCGCCAGCGGCAAGCGCACGGTGGGCTGGAAAGTGCGAATGAACTCGAGGTCGCTGCTCGAGAGTTGCGCGAGCGACCAGTCGCGCACCGCGTTCATCTTGACCATGCGCTCCGAGGCGATCTGTTCCGCGCCGGAGTCCTCGCCGGTCAGCAGCCAATCGTCGGCGTTGCCCATCACAACGGGGCAACCTAATTCGCACAATCTCCAGACGGTCTCGGCAGGTTGCGGTCCGCTTTGAATCGCGTCGCCTAGGCAGACCATCGCATCGAAGGTCTCACCGCGTGCATCGCCCAGCATCGTATCGAGGGCGAAAGCGTTACCGTGCATATCGGAAAACACCAGTATTTTCATCGGTCACGCTCCTCTGTGACGTTACGAATCGGTCGGATTGCCGTTAAAGATGCTGCTCGAGACTTGGAGGGGTGCAAGCCTGTTCCTGTTTAACGCCTACTTGACAGAATCATAACCTATCAGATATAAATAGTGCATGGGTTATGAATATGAATTTGTCAACGTCCCGACCGAACTATTCAAAACCCTCGCTGACCCAACCCGCCGCGCCATCTTCGAGCAGCTCATCCGCCACGGCGAGCAAAACGTCCGCGCCTTGACCGATTACGCAGGTGTCTCCCAACCCGCCGTCTCCAAACACCTGAACGTCCTCAAATTAGCCGGACTCGTCACTGAGCGACCCTCGGGGCGCACCGTCCACTACACCGCTGACCCTCGAGGACTCGCCCCGATGCTCGACTGGTTGGATGTGTACGCCAACTTCTGGCGCTCCCGATTTGAACGCCTCGAGACGCTGCTCGAGAGGATTGAGGAATGACGACTGCCACCCGATCACTGGTCTTCGAGCGCTTCCTACCGCACGCGCCGCAGAAGATTTGGCGAGCGCTGACCGATGGACGGCTGCTCGAGGAGTGGTTGATGCCCGGCGATTTCCAGCCCCAGATCGGACACCGCTTCCAAATGCAAGCCGAACCGCGACCCGGCTGGAACGGCGTCACCACCGGCGAAGTCATCGCCATCCACCCGTTCGACCACCTCGCCTACACCTGGAACACCGCTCGAGACGGCGAAACCAACACGCTGGAAACCACGATCACCTGGACGCTCGAGACCGTCGAAGGCGGTACGCTCGTGAGAATGGAACAAAGTGGGTTCCGAGCCGACGAAGTTCATGCCCACACGGGTGCGAGCCAAGCGTGGCCGGGATACTTCGACAAACTCGAGGGTCTGCTCACCCAACAGCTCGAGGCTTATCCCTCGTTGTAAAACAGTCCTTCCTCTTTTCTTGACCATCTGCCACGCGATGTTGCGCGTCGGCATCTGGCTCTTCATTGCTCGACGCCTCTGACAGGGATGCGGTTTTCCTGTCTGGTGAGGTGACGCCCAAACCGTGAGAGGAGCACCACGATGGAACAGCGCATGAACAACCCCGCCACGACCGTCCCCGGAGCCATGCAAGGGTTACTCGGAATCTCGAAAGCCATCGAACACGGCGGCTTGCCCGCCACGCTTCGCAACATGGTCAACCTGCGCGCCAGCCAGGTCAATGGGTGCAGCGTCTGCGTTTACTCTCACGCCAATGACATGAGAAAGGCGGGCGAGACTGACGAGCGCATCTTCGCCGTGGGTGCTTGGCGCGACGCGCCGTTCTTTAGCGCCGCCGAACGCGCGGCATTGGCGCTGACCGAAGCCGTGACTCGCCTCAGCGACCGCGCCGATGCCGTACCGGACGAGATCTGGAATGAAGCTAAAACGCATTTCGATGAGCCGAGCCTGTCTGCACTGGTGCTGTCCATTGGGCTGATTAATGTCTGGAACCGCCTCAACGTCGCTACGAAGCAGGTCGCGGGCGCTGCCTGGTGACCCAGTTGCAATGCAGGCGGTCAGGAACTCATCTCGAGTCAACAAAAGGAGTTCACCATGCAGGTCATGATGTTCAACGCAAAAATTAAACCCGAGCACGTCAGCGATGTCGAATCAGCGGTCAAAACCATGTTCGCCGCCCTCGAAGTACACAAACCAAAGGGCGTCAAGTACGCGTCGTCTCGAGCCTCGGACGGCACGACCTTCATCATCTTGTTGGCGCTCGAGAACCCGAGCGAGAACCCACTTCTTGCCATCCAAGAATTCAGAACGTTTCAGGAGCACATGCGGGGATGGTTGGCGGAACCGACCGCGCCCGAACCGCTGACGGTGGTTGGGTCATACAACCTGTTTTAGGGGTGAGGTTCTTGTGGAAACAGACTCGAGACCGATGTTCTTGGTCGTCTACAAACCGGCTGCAGCCTGGATCGCTGGGTTGCCCGTGTCGCAACAGCCGTTGAAGGAACACGGTCAATTCCTGTTGGAGTTGTATCGCCAAGGCAGCTTGAAATTCGCTGGACCCTTCTCGGACGATGCGGGCGGGGCGGCTGTGGTCGTGGCTGATGACATGATTGCGGCAAACGCACTGATTCTCGAAGACCCGGCTGTTGTGAACAAGGTCTTCGTCCACGAGCTGCATCCTTGGGCGTTAGTGCCCTGGGACAGCTACCTGAAAACGTAGGCGTTTCTTGACTCATACTTCGATGGCTGAATCACTTGAAATTCGCTGAACCTTCACGCTCGAGGCTGATCTCGAGCGCGAAGGTTCCAACGCAAGACGCGGATCGCGTTTGAACTTACGGATCGCACACAAACGACATAGGAGCAACGCATGGACACGATTCGCCTGATTCTTCGCTTCATTCACTTCCTGAGCTGGGCTGCCCTGATCGGTGGGCTGCTCACCCAGTGGACGGTCTCGGATAGACGCGTAATGGCAGCCGCCCAATGGGGTGCGCGACTGGCGCTGCTCTCAGGTGTACTTCTGGTCGTTACTAGGAGCATTCTCGCCGCACAGGGCGGTGAGCCTATTGTCTATCCCAAAATAGGAGCCAAACTCTTGCTATCCATCATCCCCGTCGCGTTGCTCGAGGTGGGTAGGCGTCGCGGCTTGAGCGGCAACACCTTCTGGGGGGCGTTGGGGAGCAGTGCGCTGGCGGTCGCGGTGGCTGTGTTTTGGGTTTAGATCCCGCGCTTGAATACACCCTAACGTTAATCTGGCTTCACACTAAACGCTTACTGATGCAATTCACGAATCGCTCGAGTTGAACAGCGATCACCACAGAAATTGAGCCTCGCACCGCCGTATATTGCATAGGAGCATCGCATGCCACGCATTCCAGTCATTCCCGTACGTGCCTCAGGTTTTCAGACCAAGCTCGTCCACTTCTTCACGCGACGCAGCATGAAACAAATGACGGGACGAGCGCCCGAACGCATGATGGAACCGCTCGAACGCTACGCCCACGTCCCAGCGTTGCTCTCCGGGTACGCTTCGCCCGAGACGGCGACCGCCAAGGTCAAGCTGGTGGACGAGCGCCTGCGGTATCTGGCGGAGTTGAAGGCAGCCACCATCACCAACTGCGAGTACTGCATTGACCTTGGCTCACAAGTCGCACGCCAATCGGGATTGACCGACGCGCACCTGTTGGCATTGGCGCACTATCAAGACAGCGACCTGTTTACCCCGCTAGAAAAGCTCGTGATCGAATACGTGGTCGGCATGAGCCGTGCGCCGATTGATGTGCCGGACGCGCTCTTTGACCGGCTGCGACAACACTTCCACGAAGCGCAGATCGTGTCCCTCACGCACGTGATCGCCTTGGAGAACATGCGCGGACGCTTCAACCTCGCCCTCGGCGTTGGCGCGGCTGGCTTCAGCGAGGGGATGGTCTGCGCCCTCCCGGTGGCGGCGATCAATGCTCACGCTCGAGTTTCGTCGCTCGAGCACTCGAGGGTCTAGAAGCAATAGGTGGCTGAGGTCTGACATGCGTCCAATTTTCGTGATTTCAAGCACGCCCGCTTCTGGCAAAAGCAGTGTCTCGATAGCGTTGATGCAGCGCTGTGCCTGGCAGGTCGCGTTTTAAAAGCCGCCCAAATCGCTCAATGCATAATATTTAAAAATCTTCTACCTTTGAGATTAAATAACCGAATTTTTCTCCTTATCTCAGGTAATTTTTGGAATAAAACTAGGGTAAAGACACATTTCATCATTAAACGTTGTATCACTCAACTATAGTTTCTCAAATAACTCTAATTGAGTTAATGGGTAGCAATATTGAGTGATATAAGCCGCACTTTTGACTAAGCAAAGACTTAAAAAGCAATTGAGGTGTAAATTGCAAGCTTTTTCAAGTCTTTAGTGATTAAGTTAAACAATAAGCCATTTAACTCATGCAAGAACCACTATTAACTTGTTAGTTTAATGCATGAATTTAACAAACCGCGAAGGCACAGGCGTTAGTGACCTTCCAATGATCACAGCTTTTTTCGATGAAACCCGGGACCTCCTTGGTCATAAGGACAGCCCAATTCATGCAGGGGACGTGTGGTGGCGCTACGGGCAACACGAAGCTGAACTCCACCAATTCCGGTTGTGGTTCGAGACGGACAAGCTCATCGGGATTGGTTGGGTGCTTTCCGGGAAACATCTCGAGATTCACCTGCACCCGAGTCTCGAGGAAGACGCGTTTCAGTTGGTAGCCCGAGAAATCGTGGATTGGGCGAAAAGGGTTTGTCCTGAAACGATTTTTAGTGAAAAGCTTGTAGACGATACACGCATGATTGGGTTGCTCAAGTCGTGTGGGTTTGTGCGCTCTAATTACGATTTTTTGATGTACACATTTGATCTTAGAAATCCACTCCCTGAGATTGAGCTTCCGAATGGTTTTGAAGCGCGTCATGTACTCGAGACTGAATACCCAGAACAGGTGAGCGTTCACCGCGATGCGTTTCACCCGTCCAAATTTACGTTAGAGAAGTACGCTCGAGTACGCTCGATGCCTGGGTACAACCCAAACCTCGACCTCGTGATTTCGATGTCTGACAACACGTTTGTTTCGTACTGCATCGTCTGGCTTTCAAACGGTGTGGGCGAATTTGAACCGGTGGGAACAAGGGCGGCGTTTCGCAGGCAAGGCTTGGGTCAGGCTGTGATCCTCGAGGGTTTCACACGTTTGAAGACACTGGGCGCACACACGGCTTTGGTATTTTCAGAACTAAAAAATCGCGCTTTTTACGAATCGTGCGGTTTTCGCGTGATCAATCATTTTGCGGGATACGTGTTCAAACCCGACTCTGAAGAATCACCTGCGCCAACGGCTTGAATGCCCTGGGCACGCGGTGAACACGGCGCTCGGGCGTTCGCGGCAGCGTGGGACGCGAAGTACCCCGCAATTGGTCAGAGCTGGCGTGGGAACTGACCTCGTGCGATTCCGTGCTTTTCGTATCTGGCGGCGATCAGAAAGGCGGTGTACACGACGAGCGCGATTGAATCTCTGGATTTCTCGCTCCTGATATCTCAGGCTTTGATAATGCGACAGGTACTCCGGCACCAACGCCTCCGTCACACTCCCATACTCCCGGCTCGATACCTCACCGCCCCTGCTGTAGCAGATGCAACCGATTCCCTTCGAGCCGCCTGACCAAATCGCTCACCGACAACGATGGTAAGTACTCGAGGTGCATTTGCACATAGTCCTCGCTCACCACGCCGCTGAGAATCAACGCTTCCTGCGCCTCGCAAATCTGCACCAGCCATTCTCGTCAGTGCGGCTTGACTTCGCCGACCAGCACATGGCAGCGGTACGTTGTGACCCAGACGATGTGGGCGCTCAAACGCGTGAGGCTGTGGCTGCCAGCCCGGTTGCGGTTCATCGGCTGTGTCTACCAACAGGCTCGGAGGGGAAGTGGCTGAGAGCCTTGCATTAAAGGATCAACGCCTTGGGACAACCCAGAAATCCTGACATCAGAATAGTAAAATCCAACCGATGATGAGCAGAACCGCTACCGAACAGACCCTGCGCGATCTCGCACGGCTGCGCCGCGTGCGTGACCGCATGGACCGCGAGTACGCGCAACCGCTGGATCTCGAGATGCTTGCTCACGATGCGAACATGTCCGCCAGACACCTCGGTCGCCAGTTTCGGCTCGCCTACGGCGAGTCTCCGTACAGCTACTTGATGACGCGGCGCATCGAACGCGCGATGGCGTTGCTGCTGCGCGGCGACCTCAGTGTCACCGACGTCTGCTTCGAGGTTGGTTGCTCGTCGCTAGGGACCTTCAGCACGCGCTTCACCGAGCTGGTTGGTGTGCCGCCCAGCGCGTACCGGCAACACGCGGCGGGCGAGACGGCGGGAATGCCGCCCTGCGTGGCGAAGCAAGTCACCCGACCTGTCCGAAATCGAGAAGCGCCAAACCTCGAGCCGCACCTACAATAGCGGGCATGGACATCAACATCCAAGCGAGTTTCCTGCCGCACAACAATCCCGAAGCCGCCCTCGCTTTCTACCGCGATGCCCTCGGGTTCGAGGTTCGCAGCAACGTCGAATACAACGGTCTGCACTGGATCACGGTCGGGCCCGCTGGTCAGCCCGGCACGTCCATCGTGCTTCACCCTGCCACCTCTATCCCTGGCGCAACCGAGGACGAGTATCGCACCATCTCTGAGATGATGGCCAAGGGCACGTACGCCGCGATCTTGCTGGACACCGACGACCTTGATGGGACCTTCGAGCGCCTTCAAGCCACCGATGCCGAGGTCGTTCAAGAGCCGATTGATCAGCCGTACGGCGTGCGCGACTGCGCCTTCCGCGATCCTGCGGGTAACCTCGTCCGCATCCGCGCACGCCCTTAGTCGCTCGAGAGCCGTCTCGAGCGACTAACACACACTAACCATCATTCCATAGCGAACCGCAACCCGTCTCGAAATCGCGGGATGTGTGGTGCGCGAGAAAACCGCGCACGAGAAACCGATGAGAGGAAAGAAAGCCACCGAAAAGTCAGCGACCAGCGAAACAGTTACGGGTTTTACAGAGGACGAACGCGCAGCAAGAAAGGGGTACACCAAATGGTAACGAAAGACTTGAGAACCCAAAACCTGTGGAATGGATCTCCCTCCAGGGTAAGGATGATCGCCTACTGGGTGATCACTGGATACGTCGCTCTGGCACTGTTTTATGGTGGCGTGGCGGAACTGCTCGACGTGTCAACCGGCTTGGAGTTCTCGAGCATCGGCATAGCGACAGTTGTAGCAATCCTCGGATATCCACTTTACTTTGTTTACATCATTGGAATTTGCAAGATTCTTGGAGCAATCACTATTCTCGCCCCTCGCTTGCCAAGGCTTAAAGAATGGGCGTACGCAGGTCTTGTCTTCAACATGGCAGGCGCACTCATCTCTTGGCTAGTGGTAACCGTTATCAACGGCGTCCCAATTCCAGCGCGGTACGGTTCCCCTATGTTCCACGTTATTAACGCTGCACACTTGCTCGTGCTGATGGTCGTCTCATGGGCGCTTCGCCCGGAAAGCCGAGTCCTCAAGTCCGTCTGAACCGAAACTTCGTGCGGGCGTTTACGCATTCGCTAGGAGATGGGCGCGACGGAAAACGGAAAAACATGCACCGGAGGGTATTATGAGTGTAAAGAAATCTTCGAAAGAGTCCGGCAAGAGTGCCGCTGCAACCGATCTGACATCGGCGGGATTCACCAGCGATGAACGCGCCGCGATGAAGGAACGTGCCAAGGAGCTGAAATCCGAAGCGCTCGCCGCCAAGAACCGGGCGGAAGGGGAAAGCGACCTACTGGCAAAGATCGCAGAGATGCAGGGATCGGATCGCGCCATGGCGCAGCGCATCCATGAGATCGTCGCAGTTAGTGCGCCGACCTTAATACCGAAAACGTGGTACGGGATGCCCGCGTACGCCAACAAGGACGGTAAGACCGTGTGCTTTTTCCAGAGTGCACAGAAGTTCAACGCTAGGTACGCGACGCTCGGCTTCAGCGACCTGGCAAACCTCGATGACGGGCCCCTGTGGCCGACCAGCTTCGCCCTGAAGGAGTTGACTGACGCCGCAGAGGCGAGGATCGCCGCACTTGTGAAGAAAGCGGCAAGCTGAGTCTGGGTTGGGATCGCAACTCCCAACGTAAAATATGCAAAGCGCCGACGAACTCCTGAACCTCATCCTCGAGACGCTCGCTCATTCGCCGAAATTCTGACCGACTACGACATTGGCGCACGGCGTGCGCCAATGTCACCCGCGACCCCGCTCGCTTCCCACTCAGCCAGACGCTTGAAGCCATCGAGTTCACCTTGCAGTGCCTTGCGCGTCCACGCGTCGTAGAACACGGACAGCAGCCCAGCCAACCAAGCAGGCTGGAAGCCGTATTCGACATCCTCCTCGATCTCGGTCTCGCCGTTCACGGTACGGAAGTGGATGCGTGCATCGCCCCATCCGCCCACGCCCCCGGACACTTGAACGAAGCGGCGGCGGTGCAGCGCATCTGGGACGACCTCGAGCACCTCCTCATGGGCGTCGGGTCGGGCGTGGAAGCGGATGGTGTAGCGTGCGCCGGGGCGGTCAATTGGCTCGGTGAGGTTTTCCACCGCCTTCGCTCCGGGGAACCAGTCGGTGAGGCGCTCGGCATTCGTGTACAGCGCGAAGGCACGCTCTCGATTGAGGGGAACGCGGACGGAATATCGAAAGTGTGGCATGAAGACCTCCGTTTCAACTCGAGTGTATTGATACGCTACTGAACATGCTAGAGAATAAATTCAGTACGTGCTCAGATGCCTGGAAGCGTCTCGGGTCGCCTCGGGCGGCACGTCTCCTCGCCGACCCGGACGAACTCTGTTACCTCGAGCCGTTCATTGGTTTCGAGCGCACCGTCACCGAAGCGGCTGACACGCTCAAGGTTCCGCTCGACCGGCTGTACTTCCGCGTGCGGCGGGCGCACGCGCTGGGTATCCTGCGCGTGGTGCGCCTCGAGCCGAGGGTCGGGCGGGCGGTGAAGCGCTACACTGCGAGCGCGGACGGCTTCTTCGTACCCTCCCAGCTTGTGTCCTCAGGCGACTTCGAGGCACTGGCGCTCGCCTTCGATCTTCACCTCGAACGCCTGCTCGTCCACAGCATCATCGGCGTGAGCCACAGAGAGTTGAGTGAAGGCGAGTTTGGCGTCTGGATCTTCCGCGACCCAAGGGGTCATCTCACCATTGATGCTGCATTCTCTGCGGATCGCCCTTAGGATTTCCTTGCGCCTGCCAACCCGGCGACGTACTCGGCGTGGCCTGAACTCATGCTTGACTTTTCCGAGGCTAAGAGACTGCAACGTGACCTTGACGCACTTTGGCGGCGCTACGCCCCACAATCTGGGTCGCAGCGATACTTACTGCGCCTCGGGTTGGCTCCGCTGCCCAACCCTTCCTCGAGTCACAAGTAGAGATCGCGGGCGCTTTGGACGCCATCGAGACGAGATCATCCATTCCGCCAACCGACTCGAGGGAGGTTCGCCCTTGACCTGAGACGATATGAAAGATAGAACTATCTATTATAAAATCTCAGGTTTCGCCCGATGCCGTTCTCTCTGCCGCTGCCAAACTCCTCGAGCGCACGGGCGAGGGCTTCACCATGGAGCAGCTCGCCACCGAAAGCGGACTTTCGCGGGCGACCCTGTACCGCCAAGTTCGGGGCAAGGCGGAGGTTCTTGCTCGGCTCGGCTCGGACGTGAGTGAAGATTCTCGCACCCGCATCCTGCGCGCCGCGCACGAAGTGTTCAGCGCCCACGGTCTGCTCGGGGGAAGTATGGAGGCGGTCGCCCAAGAAGCAGGCATCGGTGTCGCCACGGTATATCGGCACTTCGGTGACAAAGACACGCTCGTGCGCGCCGTGGTGGATCACATTGCACCTCGAGGCTTGCTGCGTCAACTCAGCCTCACCCCGAGCGAGGACGTGCGCGCCGACCTCGAGCAGCTCACCCGCGCCGCGATCCGAGCGGTCTTTGACCTGCGCGGACTGCTGCGGCTGAGCGTCTTCGGCAGTGAAGCCGAACGAACCTACCTCGAGCGCATCCGGCAAGGTACGGAGCGCACACGGGCGATACTCACCCGGTACTTCGCGGCGCAGATGAACGCTGGGCGGTTGCGACGCCTCGGTCAACCCGAGGAGCTGGCGCTCGCCTTCACCGGATTGCTGTTCGCGTTCGGTGTTCTAGAACCAATGCGATCCGGCGGAACCCTCGAGCAGCCGGATGGCACGGCAGATCTGATCGTGAGCCTTTTCCTCGACGGTCTGCGATTGAGAGAGGACGAACGTGATCACATCTGAACTCGTGCTGCCGTTTTCAAAAGTGCGTGCCACCGACCTGCCGCTCGTCGGCGGTAAGGGCGCGAATCTGGGCGAACTCACCCACGCGGGTTTCCCAGTGCCGCCGGGATTCTGCGTCACCACTGAAGCCTTCCAGCGTTTTATGGCGAACGCACACGACGCCGAATCCCTGTATGCGGATCTCGAGGCACTGGGGCCAGACGATGCCGTGGGAGCGCGAAGATTGGGAGCGCGATGGCAGGCTTCGCTACGCGCCTTGCCCGTGCCGCTCGAGGTCGAAACCACTGTCTTGCAGGCTTGGACCGAACTGGGGGAGGATCTCGCATACGCGGTGCGCTCGAGCGCCACTGCTGAGGATTTGCCCGACGCCTCGTTCGCGGGGCAGCAGGACACCTACCTCAACGTGCGCGGTCGGGAGGCTTTGCTGAACGCGCTGCACGACTGTTGGGTGTCGCTCTTCAACGAACGTGCGATCCTCTACCGTCAACAGCGCGGCGTGCGCCACCAGGGCGTGAGTCTAGCGGTGGTCGTGCAACGGCTCGTCACATCGGAAGTCTCCGGCATTCTGTTCACCGCCGACCCGGTCACCGGCAACCGCGCCGTGGCAAGCATTGACGCGAGCTTTGGTCTGGGCGAGGCACTGGTTTCCGGTCTGGTCAGCGCCGATCACATCAAAGTGGATCGCCGCGCCGGGCGCATCTTCGAGCGGCGCGTCTCCGATAAAGCACTTGCCATCCAGCCCAACCCGGACGGGGGCGTCACCCAAGTCACGCTCGAGGGTCAAGATCGGACACGCTCGGCGCTCAGCGACGCTGAAGCGCTCGAGTTGACGGCGCTCGGGGCACGCATCGAGGCGCATTATGGAACGCCGCAAGACATCGAGTGGGCGCGAGCGCAGGGCGCTTGGTTCGTGTTGCAGGCTCGCCCGATCACGACTTTATTCCCACTGCCCGAGCCGCATCCGACCGACAACAATTTGCACGCCTACGTCAGCTTCAGCCACTTCCAAGTCATGACCGACGCAACGCCACCGCTCGCCGCGTCGGTCTGGCGGCTGCTGTTCCCTTTCGGTCGGACACCAGGGATGCTCGAGAACCCCGTGTTGACCACATCAGGTGGGCGGTTGTACGTGGATGTCTCCTATGCGCTGCGTCACCCGTTGCTGCGACACGCGCTGCCTCGAATCGCGGGCGAGAACATTGACGCGCTCGTCGGTGCAGCGCTAGCGAAACTGGCGAGCCGTCCGGAGTTCTCGAGTGGACCACGGGTCAACCTCACGAATGCCGCACGCGGGTTCGCACCGATTCTCGCGCGGGCGATGGGTCATCTGCTCTTCCCAGCATCGGGTGGGGCGGCGTCTCGAGCCTTGGCTAGCATCTCCCAGCGCGTGGCGGAGATTGATCGGCACATCTCTGGCGCGGATTCGCTCGAGGCTCGCTTAGAGATCACCATGCGCGAACTGACGGAGCTGCTGGGCAGGGCGACCATCCCCCTCGTCGCCCAAGTCATGACCGGGATTCTGGCGGACGCTCTGCTGCGTCGCTTGGCAACCCCGTTCGCAACAGGGGCTGATCTAGCGGCGCTGACGCCCGGTTTACAAGGCAACGTCACGACCGAGATGGGATTGGCGGTCGGGGGTCTCGCCGATGCGGTGCGCGATTTTCCAGCGCTCACCGCGCACCTACGCCGCACCGACCTGAGCGCCCTCGAGCGGCTGCGCGTCGAACACCTGCCAGGGGGAGCGAGCTTCCTGAAAAACTGGCACGAGTTTTTGGGGCTGTACGGTTCCCGCGCCCCGTCCGAGATTGATCTCAGCCGTCCCCGCTGGCGCGAAGATCCGACCTCGCTGCTGAATATGCTCGCTGGAAACCTCGAGTCCCCAACGCGAGGTGAACACCGAATCCGTGCGGCTCGCCAGGCGGTAGAAGCGCAGGCTGCTGGGGAGCGAGTCGTCCACGCGACGGGACCCCTACGCGGTCCGCTCGTGCGCCACCTCCTGCGTGTAGTACGCACGTATCTGCCACTGCGCGAACACCTGAAATTCTTGATCGTGCGCGTGCTGGACAAAATCAAACCCGTTCTGCTCGAGGCGGGCGCGGTGATGACCGAACGCGGGCAGCTCGAGACGAGGGACGACGTGTGGTTCCTGACCTTTCCAGAATTGCGTGCCGCCCTCGCGGACTCGAGTCTGCCGCTGCGGGAAATTATCGCCTCGCGCCACCACCGCTTCCAACACGAGGCTCGCCTCGCGCCACCTCGAGGGGTGACGAGCGACGGTGAACAGATTAGGGTCAGTCACGCGGGCGATCACGTCCCAGAGGGCGCACTCGCTGGGCAGGGGGTTTCTGCGGGCGTCGTCGAGGGCATCGTGCGGGTGATCCTCCACCCAGATGAAACGGTGTTGCGACCCGGTGAAATCCTCGTGGCTCCGTTCACTGACCCGGCGTGGACGCCGCTGTTCGTGGCGGCGGCGGGACTCGTGACCGAGGTTGGCGGGCTGATGACGCACGGCTCGCTCGTGGCTCGAGAGTACGGTCTTCCCGCCGTGGTCGGCGTAACCGATGCGACGAGTATCTTGAAGACCGGGCAGCGCGTGCGGGTCAACGGCGACCTCGGGTACGTGCAGGTGCTCGAGGATATTCCAGAGCTGGGCACGGGTTTTGGCAACACCATCGTCTATGAGGAGGCTTCATGATTGCGCGAATCTGGCACGGCAGGGCTCCGACCGAAAAAGCGGCGGCGTATCGGGAATTCGTGACCGCTCGAGCAATCCCCGACTACCAATCGGTAGAGGGCAACCTCAGCGTGAGCATCCTCGAGCGCGCCGAGGGCGAGGTGACGCACTTCATCACCCTGACCTTCTGGCGCAGTTTCGAGGCGATCAAAGGTTTCACCGGCGACCAGATCGAGATCGCCAAGTATTACCCCGAGGACAAAGATTTTCTGCTCGAGTTCGAGCCGACGGTGGTGCATTACGAGGTCGTGGGCAGCAGTGGATAACCAACCCGTTGCGGGGGGTTGAACCCATGCCTCGAGCTTGGAAGTTCGGGAACAGTATCAACACCGACGACATTCTGCCCGGCAAGTACACCATTCAAAGCCAGATTGTCGTAGGTTCCTGCGATCAGACCACCAAACATAATGTTATCAAAGGAGGTTGTGTGTGATTAACGCTTCATCTTTTCTCCGCTCTGCCCTGCTAGCTGATGCTGTAGCGGGTGGCCCGGTCGGGTTGATCCTAGCGGTCGCGGCGGGGCCGCTCGAGAACCTTCTCGGTCTGCCACTGACGCTGCTGCGCTACGCGGGTTGGTTCCTGTTCGTGTTCGCAGCAGTGATTTTTCTTCTCTGGACGCAGAAGCAGCCCTCGAGCGTCGCCATTTGGATCGTCATCGCGTTGAACGCGCTGTGGGTGGCGGGGAGCATTGGTTTGCTTTTCGTCAGCTCAATCACACCAAGCGGGTTGGGGTATGCCTTTGTGATCTTCCAAGCTGGGTTGGTCGCGGTTTTTATTGGAACCCAATCCGTAGGTCTTCAGCGTTCAGTGACAGTCAAACCATAAAGCAGTAGCGACAGCAGATGGGGACAAACTGTTTATGGCGCACTATCAGTCTTCAACATGACCGCCGCGAGGTCGCCTTCAAGCTTATTGCGGAAACACCTGCCCGAGATCTACAGCGGAGCTTAAATGATCCTCGAATTGCTACGCGCCAATGATCTACTTACCTACGCCACCGGAAAAGAGATGCAAGACCCAGCCTGTATTCTGACAGTGTGATTGAGTGCAGTGAAGTTCTGTTTATCGGTGGTAGGGCTGGTACGGGCAAAACCAGCGTCGCATCGGCGTTTCATGAACTCCTTTCAATGCGATGCGTTCAGCACACGGTCATCGAAGGCGATTACCTCGACATGGCGTATCCACCACCTTGGGAACATGGGCTGGAGGAGCAGAACTTGCAGGCAATCTGGCAAAATTATCGGGCGCTCGGCTATCGGCGGCTGATCTACACCAATGTGGTGAGCGTCGTTCAAACCGATAAACTCGCCCGTGCGATGGGCGACGATCCAAAGATCACCGCCGTCCTGCTCGATGTGTCAAACGAGGTCATGCGGGAACGGTTGACGTTGCGCGAGTCTGGTTTGTCGCTCGAGCGTCATCTGCAACGCAACGCTGAGCGTCGGGAACGGTTGGAGAGGGAAGCCCCGGCTTGGGTTCATCGCGTGAAGACCGACGAGAAGACGTTGGATCAACTGGCTGCCGAGCTTAGGCAGCTCACCGGTTGGCTCAGCGAGAGCGCAGGGGCACGTTCGTCGAGTCGGCCTCCCGCTCTCTGAAAAGCTTGACCTTAGCCCGATTTCCGCACAGATCCATCGCGCACCAGCGGCGCGATTTGCCGCGACCGGAATCGAGAAAAACCCACCCGCAGTCTTCTCCCGGACATGTTTTAACGTGCGGAGACAACCCCGAGACCAGCAGATCGGCGGCGTCTAAGACGATCATCCACAGCGGCTGCTCGAGCCTATCTTCCGGCCACGCCCACGCAAACGCCTCGGGCGTCGCCTTGAATTGGCGTTGCGTGAACGCATCTCGAAAACTTGCGTCCAACCGCAGGAGATCACCGGGTAAGGGAGCATGGGTGACGACGCGGTACAGCACCTCGCGCCACGCTCGAGCGGTGGCAGTGACGGCGATGGCGGCTTCGGGCACTGCCAAACTCTGTTGCAGCAGCGCGGCGCTCTGCTCTGCGCTCAGGTTCCCAGTGCGCGTGGCGAAGGTTAGCAGGTCGGCGTAACCCTTCAGCCATTCTCGCGGCTGACCGGCGCGAAAGGCGTTCGTGTTCAAAAAGTCGAGGCAGGTTGCGCCCGCGTTGAGGCGTATGGTCTCTACACTGCGGCTTTTCGGGTGCTTGGTCGGACGGTCACTGAACATCGCAATCCATTGTTGCATCTCTTCTCTGAATAACTGTTAAAATTACTCAAATGGTTACAAAAAGGGTTGGACACGGATGAGCAGGCGTCAGGAATCTCGAGGTTTGACGATCCCTATCACTGCGCTGGTGCTCTGCGGAGCTGTCCTCACCGCTGGAGCGCTTTCACCGAATAGCACGCTCGTCAATAACGATCCGAACGCCGATGCCCGCAAGCCCGTCGTCGCCCTCGAGAAGAGCGGCAACCCAGTCATCGCTTGGCTCGAGACGGCATCCGGCACGCCTCGCGCCTTCGTCAAACGCTGGAATGGGAAGGAGTGGGTCAAGTTGGGGGGCGCACTGAATCGCAACCCCGCGTATCACACCTTCGCTGCACTGATCAAACTCGACGCCAAAGATCGTCCCGTGGTCGCTTGGACGGAACGAAACGTCTCGAGCGACGGCAAACCCAGCGGCGCGGGCGGGCTGTACGTGACGCGATGGGTCGGCAAAACCTGGCTGCCACTGGGCGATTCGCTGATGAAGAACCCATCCTTCGCCCCCGATTTGCCGACGATGACCCTTGATGCAGACGGCAATCCGCTGATCGCTTGGACAGAACTCGCCACAGGCTACGGCGGCAATGGTGTCTTCGCGGATCGCTGGGATGGCAAGGCGTGGCGATCCGTGGACGCCGGAACGCTGTCGGCGGGCAGCAGCAGCGTCTCGAGCAGCATGGATATCAAAGTGACCGCGAAGAACCTTCCACTGCTCGCTTGGAGCAAGCAGGTGTTCGATCCGGTCAAAGGACCACTGGACTTCAACGTCTTCGTCGGCGCTTGGAGTGGTGAGGCGTGGCAGGCGATTGGCGGGTCGTCGCTGAACATTGATCCCGAACACAACGCTGGATCGCCCAGTTTCGCGCTGGACGCTCAGGATCGCGTGACCATCGCATGGATGGAGGCGACATCTGGGTTCAATGTCCTCGTCAAACGTTGGGACGGCAAGGCGTGGGTGCGGCTCGGGGAAACCGTCAACGGCAACACCGGACTCGCCAGTGCACCACAATTGGTTTTGAACGCCAGCGGGAATCCAACCGTGGCGTGGCTCGAGAACGCGGGCAGCATCAAAGTGTTCGTCAAGCGTTGGGACGGCAAAGCCTGGCAACCAATCGGCACTTCGCTCAACATGAACCCAAACGTGTATGCAGAATCGTTGAGCCTGGCGCTCGATACCAGCGGGCAGCCAACGGTCGCGTGGAGTGAAGAGGTCACGCGAACCCAGCGCCGCGTCTATGTGAGTCACTGGAACGGCAAAACGTGGAGCGCTCTGAACCCCTAAACTGAAGAGTCAGCGTGTTCGCAAAACCGTCTCGAGATTTGAAAGCACCGCATGGAAAATCTGATCGCCCAGCTCGAGTCCCACCATCTCGCCGGAAGCCTTTGGCTGCCGCAGGAAACGCCAACGGCAGTCGTCGTGATGATCCCCGGCTCAGGCCCATCAGACCGCGACAACGACGTGTACTTTCCGCCGATCCGCCAAGGTCTGCTCGAGGCGAGCCTGGCGGTCAGTTCCTTCGACAAGCGCGGCGTGGGTGGCTCGAGCGGTTCGTGGCAGACCGCCGGAATCGTTGAGCAAGCGCTGGACATCGCTGCGATCATCGCCACGCTTCGGAGCGACGCTCGACTGCGAGATGTTCCCATCGGCGTCTTCGGGCACAGCCAAGGCGCTTGGGTCGCGCTCGAGGTTGCCGCCCGAGACTCGAGCCTCGCCTTTGTAGTCACGAACTCCGGTCCGGGCGTATCACCCGCCCAGCAGGAGGGATTCGCGGCTCGCTCGGGCTTGCTGCATGCCCACGCCCACCTCGAGACGGTGAGACGCTGCATGGACGCTTTCGATACGATGTTCTCGATGGTGCACAGCGGACAGTCGTTCAATGCCTTCAGCGCGTACCGTGGCGACCCAGTGAAGAAACCCCTGTTCGAGTTGCTCGAGCGCCACACGTTTATTCCCACGGACGAAGCGCTCTGGGGCTTCGTCGCGCTGATCGCCGATTACCAGCCTCGAGCGGCTCGAGATGCCGTTGCTGGCGCTGTTCAGAAGTGCTGATATGGCGGTTCCGGTGCAACACAGCGTTGCCGTTTACAACGAAGCGTTGATGCACAATCAAAAGGCGACTGTGCAGGTCTTTGAAGGCGCGGGGCATCGGCTGATGCTGGGTGATGACTTCGCACCCGGCTACCTAGAAACATTGAAAAATTGGATCGTGGCACGCACCTGTTTGCCTGATGGCAGTGGTTCGAGTGACATGATGTGAACCTAGCTTAGGTGACGGTGTATTCACTTACACCCAATCTTGATCGCTACAACCCAATCCACGCTTTCCCGTCCCAGCGCTTGACGTACAGGCGGCGCTGCGTGCGCGTGACCTCCTCGTTCCACGCCACGACCGCGTTGCCCTTCGGGTCGAGCGCCAGACTGACGCTTTCCGCGTATGACTTCGGATCAACGTTGAGGAACCCGCCGAGCGGCTGCCACGCCTTACCGTCCCAGCGCCGAACGAAGACTTTGATGCTCCCCGCGTTCTCGAGCCACGCCACGGTTGGGTTGCCGCTTTGATCGAGCGCAACTTTCGGCGCGTTCGCCAGCCCTGTGTTCCCATTAACGGTCGCTCCGAGTTGCACCCACGCCTTGGCGTCCCAACGCTTCACATAAACGTTGAAGCCGCTGTCGGCTTCGGTGAATGCCACTGTCGCGCGATCCTGTGAGTCCAGTACCAGCGACGGCGAACCCGCGTAGCGCTCTGGGTTGACGTTGAGGCTCCCCCCGCCTCGAGTCCACGTCGTACCACCCCACGGTCCCACGAAGACGTTGAAGTCCAGCGTGCCCCGGTTCGGGTCGTACAACTGCCGACTCCACGCCAAAATTGGTTCGCCTTGGCTGGTCACCGCGATGTCCATACTGCGCGCGGCGCTGCTGACATCGCTGCTGAGCGATCCGCGATCCACCTCGAGCCAGCGCGTACCGTTCCAGCGATCCACGAAGACGCTGTTGCCATTGAAGTCAGGCGAGAGTTCGTTCCAGCCCAGCACCGGATTGCCCTGCGGATCGAGTTTCATCACCGGTAGATCGCTCGCGCTCGAAGCATTCTTGCTCGGAGAATCGCCGAGGGTATTCCAAGCTTTGCCGTCCCAACGAGCCGCGTAAATTTTGCCGGGCCCGCTAACCTTGCCGTCGGAGACGTTGCTGCGCTCCGTCCACGCGACGACCGGGCGATTCTGCTCGTCCAAATCAAGCGCCACATCAAAGGAGTTGAACTCGAGATTGCGGTTCAACGCCGCGCCGAGCGTCGTCCAACTCTTGCCACTCCAGCGCTTCACGAAGGCGTGATAGACGCCTTTCACAGTTTCGATGTAGGCAATCACTGGCACGCCGTCCGTGCCCACGGTCAGCACCTGTTTGCGTGCGTCGGCTCCAGCGTCGGCGTTGACCAGCGTCTGGGAGGCGCTCGAGAGCGCAGCGCAAAACAGCGAGACCGCTACGAACCCGACGAAGGAAATCTGCAAACGCAAAAGTTTAGACATGAATACTCCTGGAACACATTGTAACCGTTTTAAAGCTAAAAATAGAATATACATTTCAAGCGAAACTGGCTATGGCATCGAAGCACCGCGTTCCTCGAGCGTGACGAGTTAGGGAAACTCGATTTTTATGCCTCGGTCAGCTCGTCGGTGGCTTGTCGTCCAGCTTCGGTCACGCGACGCAGAAACCCCGCCAACAGCTCGAGTTCATCTTCTGTGTAATCCGCGCAAATCGCACCAATCCGAGCGTTCATGCCGGTGTAAAGACCCAGCACCGCCGCCCCTCGTTCGCCGAGTACACGCACCGTGATGGCGCGTCGGTCGGAAGCGTCGCGGTCGCGCACAATCCAGCCGTCTCGCTCGAGGCGATCCAAGATGCCTGTCAGCGTTGCGGGGTGCAGGTTGGCATGTCGAGCGAGGGTACTGGGTTTGATCGGACCGAAACGCGCGATCAAGTCGAGGCAGTCCAGTTCGATTCCCTTTAGCTCGAGCCGCGTTCCAACGCGTTGGTTGAGCGAGGCGAGTTGATTTCTCAGATCGCGCAGTCCGTCCCTGATTGCAGATTCTCTTCGTTTCGGTTGACTCATTTGCGCCTCATCCTATTAGTTTGATAATCATATAATATGAAATTCGTAATATATGTTTTTCCGATTAACAATAGCAGATTGGATGAAACAGTTTGAAGAAAGGCGTCCGCATGATCGTAGTAACGGGAGCGACAGGAAACGTTGGTCGAGAGCTGGTGCGATTGCTGGGCGATAAAGGCGAGCCAGTCAGAGCGGTCACCCGTCGGACAGAAGCCGCAGGAGGAATGACGAACGCCGTCATCGGTGATCCTTCACAGCCGCACACACTGCTGCCCGCCCTGAGAGGCGCAACAGCCCTCTACCTCAATCCCGCTGCAATAGGGAACTCCTGTGCAGAACTACTCGCGCTAGCAGCGGCAGCGGCACATGGGGTTCAGCGCGTGGTGTTGCAGTCCGCCCTGAGTGTGGAGTACAAGCTCGGTGCGCCCCAGTTCGCCGAACAGTTCCGGCGCATTGAGGAATGCGTTCAAACCTCGGGTTTGCCTTGGGTCATCCTGCGTTGCGCGTCGTTCAACGTCAACAACCTACGGGTTTGGGGACCGCAAATCCGCTCGAGCGACGTGGTGCGCGGTGCGTACGGTCAAGCAGCGACCAGTTCTATACACGAACGGGACATCGCCGAAATGGGTGTTCGCGCACTCACAAACTCAGACACCGACACAGGCATTTACACAATCACTGGTCCGCAAACCCTGACCGAACGCGAAAAAGTGCGCTTGATCGGCGAGACCATCGGAAGAAACTTGACCTGGCAGGAAACCTCGCCTGAGGCGATCCAACAAGCGATGCGTGCTCGAGGGTTGCCAGAGAGTGCTGCCGAGCGGATGCTGGCGTTCCTCGCCGACTGCGCTCAACAACCGGAACCGCTGACAGATACCGTCAACCAAGTGTTGGGTCGCCCTGCCCTGAGCTTCGCGCAGTGGGTCACAGACCACGCCGCGAGCTTTCAAAGTGAAGCGACCTAAAGCCAGCCTAAATGTTGAGCAGAAGCGCAACTGAAAAGTCACTTCTATTGGAGGAACGATGAAACTCGTCATCTTTGGTGCGACCGGCGGGATCGGTCGGCAGGTTCTCGAGCAAGCTATAGCCGCCGGTCACGATGTCACGGCGGTGGTCAGAGACCCGAAGAAGCTTTCGACTCCGGTACGCAGCGTGACGATGGATATGGCAACCGCAAACTCAATCGTTCTCAAGGTGATTCTTGAAGGAGCGGACGCGGTACTCTCAGGGCTTGGTCCTCGCTCGGCGGCTGAGGCTGGCGTCGCCACCCGTGGCACGCAATCTATCATTCAAGCGATGAACGAAAACGGTGTGCGCCGTATCGTCGTGGTCAGTGCCGCACCGGTTGCAACAGTCCCATCCCCAGGTCGCCCACGGCCACCCCAGTTCGATCCCGGCGACGCATTTGTTATGCGATACATTCTGGGTCCGATCATCAAAACCGTCCTACGCAAGCACTACGCGGACCTTGCGATCATGGAAGATAAACTCCGCGAAAGCAATCTCGACTGGACAATCGTGCGCCCACCACAACTCAACGACGCAGCTCTGACCAAGGTTTACCGAACGGCTCTCGGGCAAAACCTCCCGCGCGGCATGCTCATTTCGCGGGCGGACGTAGCCCACCTCATGCTCAACGCTCTCGAGCAACCCGAGACGATCCGGCAAACCGTTGGCATTGCCTACTGAATCGCACCGAAGAAAGACTGCGCTCCAATTTTTCGGAATTTAGGCTGCGAAGCCACACTGCGCGAACCAGCTAAGCCAGAAACCGCACCGAAGCGGCTGGAGGGAAAACAGTGGATGAACTTCGACTGATCTTGCGGTACGTACATTTCATCGGTTGGGCGGCTCTCATCGGCGGGGCGCTAACTCAACTTCCTGTGCCGCGCCGAGCCTCGAGCGTCGTCGTGAACGGAACCAGGATCGCGTTCCTCTCAGGAGTGCTACTCGTTGCTGTGAAGTTCGCCATCGCTGCCCAGCAGGGCGGCGCGGTCAACACACCGAAATTCGTCTTGAAAACGTTGCTGACCGTTCCGGTGTTCGCAATTCTTGAGGCGAACAGACAGCGCGATTTATCTCGAGGTGCAATTTGGGGTATCCTCGGGGTGAGCGCACTCGCGATGGCCGTCGCTGTCTTTTGGGTGTGAGACAGGTTCGTGTGAGCGTTGTATATTCGCTCGACCTCGAGCCGCGCTAAGAGTCACAGCATTGCAACGAGGATGTGCTGGCTAAGCTCGAAGGTCTATGCTGCTGGTTTTAGAACACCAGTCGCGCTGGCGCGGTCTAATCCGTAAGCGGAGGAGCTGCCGCCTCCTGAACGCCGCTCTGCGCGAGATGCGCGAGCGCCTTTAAGAGCGTCGGTGTGTCCTCACGCACGCGATCCTCAACCACGCGCCCCCAGCGCAGACGCAGCCATTGCTCGCCCTCATTTCGATACGGGACGCCACCGGGGAGCATGTCGTGGACCCGAAATCGTGTGCGAACGCGCGTATTCCAAGGCGGTCCGATCACCACAATGTCGAGCGGCTCGAAACGCAATCCTGGAAAGAGGCGTCGGACGCGTTCAAACCAGCGCCGTGCGCCGTCAACCCCGCGCCGCTCGCCACCCATCGCGTGTTCACCCTCGAATGAAAACAGGACATCGTTTGCAAATCCGCGCAGCAACGACTCGTGATCTCCACGGCTGAGCGCGGCGAACCCTCGGCGTACTTCGGCGCGAACAATGGGGTAATACATCTGTGCCTCCTCGCTGGCTTGCGGCGACAGCTTTACGAACGGTACAAGGTTGCGGATCGGGACCGCTTACCGAAAGGCTATGGCGCTGAAAAGAGCGTCATATGCTCTTCATCTACGTATTCGTGCTTGATGGCCGCCCGTTCAAGCCCGAACACCTCGAAGCCCAGTGAACGATACAGTGCCTGCGCCGCCACCTGGGTGGTCGCCACACTCAGCGAAACGCGCTCCACACCTGCGATATCGCGTACACGCGCCAAGAGTTCGTTCAGCAGCGCCCGTCCTATACCGCGCCCTCGAGAATCCCCAGCTACATAAACGCCTACAATCCAGCCGTTGTGACGGGTTTTGAGGTGGGGCGCGCGAATAAAGGTGGCGATCCCAACAAGTTTGCTTTCCTTAAAAGCCCCGAGCGTGACTGTGTTTTGTGAGGTCAAGCGCACTGCAACGGTTTCGAGCGAGTCGTGACGTTCCTCTTCCACCGAAAGCGCGAAGGCTTTCGGTGCTTCTTTTAACCCTTCGAGTCTCAAGGCGAAGTACGCCGCCGCATCGTCTGACATGAGCTGCCGAATCCCCATAAATCACTCATCTCCTCGAGGGTATTGTAACCGTTTTTGCCAAAGAAATAGAATATGAATTGTGAGCGGAGAGCCTCAAACTACAGATGCCTGAAACTACTCTTCAATGCAATGACCACTTCCATGCATATTCAAAGCTTAACGCTCCGTAGCCGCAATCTCGAGGAACAGCGGACGCTATGGGTAGATGAACTTGGGTTCGCGCCGCTCGAGTCAAACGCGCAGCGGCTCCGCCTGCGGATCGGTGATGCTACGCTGAACTTTGAACGCGACCCGAGCTTTTTAGGAACGTACCATTACGCATTGCGAATTCCCGAACATCAGTTTGCCGAAGCCCGCGAGTGGCTCCGCGCACGCGTTCCCTTACTGACCGACTCAGCCGGACGCGATTCGTTTCACTTCGAGGCGTGGAACGCTCACGGCGTTTACTTTGCGGACGCAGATGGCAACATTGCTGAACTGATCGCTCGTCACGCCCTCCAAGACACCAGCCTCGAGCCTTTTGATGCACGAAGTGTGTGCAGCATCGCCGAAATCGGCTGTGTTGCCCTAGATGTCCCAGAGAGCGTGAAATACCTCGAGCGAGCGTACGGGTTGCGCCCTCATTTGAACCAGACGCACCCGGAGTTCACGGCGCTCGGGGATGCGAGCGGTTTGTTGATCGTGGTGCGGGCGGGCAGACCGTGGTTACCGACGGGTGCGCCAGCAGTGACCGCGCCTTTTACAGCGGAACTGCTGACCGAGCGAGGCGTTCAGCGACTGACCTTCGAGCTAGGGCGTATCGCTGATCCTGATTGAACGACGCAATCCCATCAATTGAAGCGGACGCCCTAAATCAGCACATCAACTCTTCCGAGGCTGTGGGTCTCGAGCGACCTCAGCGATTCATGTCTTGAGATGCGTGACGACGTTGATGATCGTGCCGTCGGGGTCTCGAGCAAAGAATCGCCGCACTCCCCACGGCTCGTCTCGGAGTGGGTAGACAACTTCGTAGCCTTGCTGGAGAAGCTCCGCGTGAGTGGCGTCGGCGTCATCCACTTCGATGCTGACGACTGGGTGATAGCCGGAAGGGTCTTGGGTGATGACACTCAACTGAGCGTGAGGATGCGTTAGAGAAGCGAAAGTCACGATCCAACCGAGATCCATGACGATTTCATACCCCAGGGTCTCGTGGTAAAAGCGTCGGCTCTTTTCGAGGTCAGAACTTTTGAGGTTTGGAACTGTTCGCAAGATGGACATATACGATTGTACGTTGATGATGCGATGGATTCGAGTGGTCTTCACCTTCAATCACTCGAGATCGTAAAAAAGGAGCCGCAACGATTGGTTGCGGCTCCTTTTTTTAGGGTGGTTATGTTCAAGTACCGAATCGTCGCACGAACCCAATCACGTACACCGCCCCTTTACGGCATAACGCTTTCAACGGTTTCTCCACAAAACGGTCAAAGGTACGGTCACATGTCCAATTCATCCCGTCCAGGAAACGCTGATCCGCGAGTGCCTTGTACTTCGGAGCTTGCGTCTTGATATTCGAGATGTTGAAAACCTTCTTGTAATTGCGGTACGCGAAATCGTGCTGTACACATGCCTTAAACCAAACCACATCGAGCATCTTTTTGAGGAAAGCCGAAGGCTTGAACCACTTCGTGTAGCCGCTGCATCCATCGGTATTCCAATTGAACCACGCGTACCAACCCTTGCGGTAATTGGGATTCTGACGGATTGCCCAGAAGTTATCGAGCGGCGTTTGAATCATGTAGTTCACGAACGCCAGCCTCGAGCGAGCGGCTTGTGGAGCGATAGCTGAACCATCTTCCGGGGTCGGGGTTTCCACCGCGAAATCCGGATCGTCCGCAGGATTTGTCAGCGCTCCCTCGAGTTCTTTCAGGGTGTCCGCGACCTCGGCATCGCTCGGGGCATCAGTGAATTCCGTCTGAGCGGACGTAACGAGACTGTCACGGTCAGCTTCTGAAAGGGTGGGTTGCTCGATGACGGTGGGCGGCTGGGAACTCGGCGGATCGGGCGTGGTTGAACACGCGGCGAACATCAGCGTGAGGGCGGTGACGGCGAGCAACTGTTTCATAAAACCACCTCCTGCATTGCCTTGCGAGACTCACCCTAGTGGTGCATGGGGCGCGTCGGCGCGTGCCGGAAGTCACGGCTCGAGCACATGACTTCTGGCATCAGAGGAATTACACTGCGGCATGATCGATTGGGGGTCACTCGCACAAACCACGTTGCGGGCACGATGGGGCGACAACGTCGCTTGCCAAGTTTCCGACACGCTGCGTGACCAAGGACGCAGCCGCGTGTACAGGCTTACCTTGAGTGGCACTCCAGTCAGCAGCGCCATCCTCAAGGTTTCGACAGGCGAGCAAGGCAGCCCATACGTGGTTGGCGACGATGCCCCAGGAACGCCGTTCGCGTGCTTTTGCAACGAACGGGCGGGCTGTGACATGCTCGAGCCGTTGGGACTTGGACCTCGAGCCTTCGCCGACAGCGCAGAGCACGGGTTTCTGATCATGGAAGACCTGGGTGATGGCGTGAGCCTCGCAGATTGCTTGACTGGCAATGACCCCGTGGTCAGCACCGACGCGCTCTTTGCTTACGCGCGTAGCCTAGGAGCGATGCACACCGCTACCCAAGGACAAGAGGCGCGCTGGCTCGAGTCTCGTGCGCGCATCGGGGGCTCGGCGATGCCCCAACGTGGTTACGCTTGGGTGCAGGACGTGGAACGGTTGAAAACCGTTCTGAGCCGGTATTCGATTGACTTATCCGTGGACTTGGATGCTGAACTGGCGACCATCGGACGCGCCCTTGAGGACCCTGGTGAGTACCTTGCGTTCACGCCAACGGATTGCTGTCCGGACAATCACTTCTTGCGCGATGACCGGGTTGTCTTTTTCGATTGCGAATGGGCCACGATGCGCCACGCGTTGCTCGATGCCGCGTACCTGCTCGCGCCATTTCCGACGTGTTGGTGCACGAGCCAGCTACCCCAGAACTTGCCGCAACAGTTGATCGCGGCGTACCGCGAAGAATTTCCCGGCGGCGCGAACTTCGAGGAGCAATTGACGTTGATGCTGGCAAGCTGGGTGATCGGCGCGTTTGTCTGGCCGTGGATGGGCAACTGGCAGGACGAGGACCGTGAGTGGGGACTCGTCTCTGTGCGTCAGCGGCAACTACACCGCCTTGAAAACCTGCTGGCTCGAGCCAATTTGCAGAAAGTCTTGCCAGCACTTGGCCTCGTCCTAACACAACTGCACGCAACACTGATCACGCAATGGTCAGGCGTTGAGCCGATGCCGCTGTACCCCGCTTATCAAGGTACAAATAAGTAGCTGCTTAAGCGGTTCCTGCGAGATGGGAAAAGCTCAGCAACGCATCGCGTAACCCCGCGAAAGCCCGTCGCGGCTTGCGTGAGCGACACGCATCCTCTGCGAACACCGCGTCACGCTTGTGATGACAGCGATTCTCAATCCCGCCCGAGTCAGTAGTATGGTAGTTGTACTCAGCGCATGACTTCTGGCACAGGCGCAGCCCATCCCATGGGACTAGGCTGAACCATGCGCTCCCTGATGCTCGGTGGTCTGCCGCGCCCTGTGTGGTTGGCGCTCTGGCTCAGCGTCGCTCTGCTGGCGCTGCTGAACCTGCGCTCGGGTCGCCCCGGCTTGAACCGTCTCTCCGAACTCGAGTTGGTGCTCTGGGCGGCTGGGTATCTCGCGTTTGGCTTGGGCTTCTGGTGGGCAAGTCTCGAGCCGGGCGCACCCGGCTCACTCGGGGTGAGGGCGCGCCTCGGGTTGACGCTGGGGATGAGCGTCACGGTGATTGGTTTGGCAGCGATCATGCCGCAGTATGGCGGGCACGGGCAACTGCTCGTGATGACCGCTGCCCTCGCCGCCGCGCAACTCCCGATGGGTGCAGCCCTGGGATGGGTCGTCGCGCAGGGCATCGCGTTTGCGCTCGTATTACTCCCGAACGAGGGACTGGCGGGTGCGCTGTATCTTAGCCTCGCGTTCACGGTGGTCTGCGTCTTCGCGGTCGCGGCGGTGCGCGCCGTGGTGCGCGAGCGCCAAGCTCGCGAGGATTTAGCGCACATCAACGCTGAACTCGTCGCGGCGCGATCCAAGCTCGAGGCGGCGTCCCGGAACGCTGAGCGCGTCCGCATCGCCCGCGAGCTGCACGATCTCTTAGGGCATCACCTGACGGCGCTGAACCTTAACCTTGAGGCGGCGGAACACCTGATCCGCGACCCGGTGGGCTTGCAGCCCGTCGCTCGAGCGCACGCGGTTGCCCGATTGCTGCTGGCGGATGTGCGTGACGCGGTTGGGTCTATGCGCGACGCCGCACCGACCGATCTGGCGACGGCTGGGCGGGCGCTGCTCGCGGACTTGCCGGGGTTGCAGGTTCACGTGAATTTCGACCCGGCGATGCCGCCCCTCGAGCCAGATCGCAGCCGCGCCCTGCTGCGCTGCCTTCAGGAAGTCGCCACGAACACCTTGCGGCACGCGGGCGCGAGTCAGCTTTGGGTGCGTCTCGAGGGCTGCTCGCAAGGCGTGCGACTCGAGGCACGCGACGATGGGCGTGGCGCGAACACTGTGCATCCCGGCAATGGATTGTGCGGGATGCGCGAACGGCTCGAGGGGCTGGGCGGCTCACTCGAGGTGCAGACCGCGCCGGGTCAGGGGTTCGACGTGCGCGCTTGGTTGCCCGTGACCTCGCGGGGTGAGCGATGAGTGCGATTCGCGTGGTTGTCGTGGACGATCAGACCCTCGTGCGCCAGGGCATCCTCAGCTTGTTGAGCCTCGCGGAGGACATTGAAGTGGTCGCCGAAGCCGACGGGGGCGAGGCTGCGCTGCGGGTGATTCCTGCGCTGCGCCCGGACGTGGTGCTTTTAGACGTGCGAATGCCAGACCTGAGCGGACTCGAGGTCATGGAGCGTCTCGCCTCGAGCGGCGAAGCACGTCCCACACTCGTGCTGACGACGTTTGACGACGACGAGGTGGTCTTCGCCTGCCTGCGCCTCGGGGCGCGTGGGTATCTGTTAAAAGACGTGTCGCTCGAGCGCTTGCTTGGGGCGATTCGCACGATTGCCGGGGGCGGCACGATGCTGCAACCGGCCCTGACCGACCGCGTGTTGCACCTCGCAGCGATGGGGGGTGGGACTCGAGGAATGAGCGAAGCACTGCTACGCCCGGAGACGCTGACCGAGCGCGAAACGGAAGTCCTGCGATTGATGGCGGGCGGGTACAGCAACCGCGAGATCGCCGATGGCACGGGCGTAGCGGAGGGTACGGTGAAGAACCACGTCTCGAGCGTGCTGGGGAAGCTCGGCGTGAGGGATCGCACGCGAGCGGTGTTGAAAGCGCTCGAGTTGGGCTTGATCTGATGAGATGGACGCTCTCAAACCTTCAGATGCCTGAGCCGAGGCATTCGCCCAGCGTGCGCCCCATCTCGAGCAGCGGTTGAGCCTGGCTGCGCCTGCGACTGTGGACGGTGAGGTCGTGGCCAGCCTTAACGAGGTTCGCCGCCATGCGGCTGCCCATGATGCCCAGCCCCAGAAAACCAATCTGCATGATCCCCCTTTACGCGCTCGAGACTGAGTACACCTTGTTGGCGATCCTCCACCGACCCTCAACCTTGAGCAGCACGAAGTAATCCGTGAAGATTTGCTCGCCGTGACGCAAGGTCGCCTTGACCATCGCTGCCGTGTTCGAGAAGTCAATCAAATCAACCGTGCGTTGGCGCTGTATTTCATCCTCTGCCGGACGCCCGTCAAACAGGGCACAGTATTCATCCAACGACCACGACACGAATTGCCTGCCGCGCAGACCTTCGACGTGGGCGGTGGACAGGAATGCTTCACGCATATGACGCGAGTCGCCCGTGTGATGACCGGTGAAGTAGTGCTGGATCGTCTCTCGGATCAGCGCGTGATCCTGTGATGCCAGCATCTCAGCTCACCTTGATCTGCGACGGCGTGTGGCGCTGGCTGCCGATCACCTGATTTGACGTTTGAATCGGGCAAGCGAGTTCCACGCGGTAATCATCTGGGTCAGCGGTGTTCTCTGGGTGGAAGAGATAAATCTCTCGCATCGGGGCGAGGGGTTGAATCTTTCCCTGCTGCAACCAAACGTTTAGGACATGATACGCAGGATCGAGTCCGCTTGCGCCCTCGTACGGTCCGGCGTGAACCGTGAACGCCACGTGGCTCGAGCCGAGCCAACGTTGCGCGACGCCGTCAGTTTCGGGGACGATGGTGTTCGAGGGAACTGGTACACCCACCTCGACCTCCCACACGTCGCGGTCGTCCGGGCTGTGGTAGATCGCAAAACCGGGTCCAGCGGGGCGCACATCCGCGCGTCGCAGGTGATGGCTGAGGCGCCTCGAGGCGTTGTGGACGGACTGGCACACGCTCGCTGGCGGGCAGTTCAGGTGGAGGCTGATGTACGGCTGGGCGTCCACGCGCTTGACGAAGATCTCGTGCGCCGGAAAGGTGTCGCTCGAGGCAAGTTCATGGAGTTCGTCTAGCGCGAGAAGCTTCGCGCGGTGCTGCCGGATCAGTGCTGCCCGGTGAGCGTCGAGTTGAGAGCGGAAGGCAGCGGGATCGTGCAGACGCAGCAGTAGGCGGATATCCTCGAGCGGGAAACTGACTCGGCGCAGGAGATGAATCTTCTCGGCGTCCGCGAATTGACTGAGGCTGTAGTAGCGATACCCGGTCACTTCGTCCACGAAGGCTGGGCGAAGCAGGTGCTGCTCGTCGTAGAAGCGCAGTGTCTTGGCGGTCAACCGGGTGCGCTGAGAGAATTGACTGATCGAGAGGAGGTTGTTCACGGGTCACCTTGGATCTCAGTTTGCACCTTCCAGTCGCTGGAAGGTCAAGCCGAACGGGTACATGGGTCAGCTAGAAGCAACACTGGACAGATCGGCTTGTGTCCTCGAGCAGTTCTAATCTGCGAAAGCTAAAAACTGCACAAATCTGGATTCAGCCCACTGTTCCAGAGAGATTTTTCATGGACTACCGACGTACTAGAAATCGCTCAATCCCACCCAACAATGAGCTGACGTTTACTACCTACAGTGCAGCCATGAAAACACCCGTAGCACTTACCTTGCTGCTCGCCGCTGCTATCACCTCGAGCCTCGCGCAACAATCCAACGCCTCGCGTCCCTTCGACCTTCAAGCCCACCGGGGCGGATTGGGACTCGCGGTCGAAAGCACCTTGCTGAGCTTCGCCACCGGTCTCGAGACCGGAGTGACCACCCTCGAGTTGGACACCCAAGTCACGAAGGACGGCAAGGTCGTCGTCACGCATGACCGCAAGATTTCCGCTGCGAAATGCAAAGACACTGCATCTGCCGCACCAAACGATCCAGACTTCCCCTACGTCGGCAAATTCATCGTCAACCTGACGCTCGCCCAAGTCAAAACTTTGGATTGCGGCTCGCAGCGACTCGCGGACTTCCCGTTCCAACGCCTGATCCCCGGCATCACCATGCCGCAGCTAAGTGACGTCTTCGCGCTCGTCAAAGCCTACAAAGCCGACGGCGTGATGCTCAACATCGAAACCAAGGTCGAGGCGGGTGCGCCGAGCGAGACCGCGCCCCGTGAGGTCTTCGTCAAAACCGTCTTCGAGGAGATTCGCCGGTCGAACTTGCAAAAACAAGTCACGCTGCAAAGCTTCGACTGGGGCGCCTTGATGCTGGCGCGGCAACTCGAGCCGAGCTTACCGATTGTCGCGCTCACCAACGGACAGCAGTTCTTGCAGATGGGCGAAGCCGGTAAGTCCGCGTGGCTCGGCGGGCTGGACATTGATGACTTCGCCGGGGCGACCCTACAAAGTAAACTCGTCGCCGCCGCCAAATCGTTCGGCGCGAACACGATCTCCCCGGTTCACGGTGACCCGCAGAATGGCCGCTCCGGCACGCCGGGCTACGTGGCGTTCACGACGCCCGAGTTGGTCAGAGAGGCGCACGCGGCGGGCATCAAAGTCGTGCCGTGGACCGTGGACGACCGAGGGACGTACGAGAGCCTAATTGATGCGGGGGTGGACGGCATCATCACCGATTACCCGAACATGCTGCGCGACACGTTGCAGCAGCGCGGTTTCAAACTGCCCGCGCAGTACAACCTCGAGCCGGGTGCGCTGTGTCAACTCATCAAGGCAGACCCCGCCAATAGCAGAGTCAGTTGCCCGCTGTAAAGCGCTGCGAGTGCGTGAACACAACTGATTCAGGCTGGCGGAGATTCGTCGAACCGACAAGATGTGTCCGCCGATTGCGGAGGTGGCTTCTCCAGCACGGGCAAGTGCGAATCAGTCGTCCTAGCTCGAGTCGCCGAGCAGTTCCGGCGTCACCCGCGCACCGACGAGTTCTCGGCTAGCGATGCATTCAGCGGCGACGCGACTGGCGAATGCGAGGCACGCACCCACGTTCAGTCCCGCCTTGTCTGCGACGTAAAAGCCAGACATGAACGCATCGCCCGCGCCATTCGTATCCACGACCTCTCCATCTGGCTTGACGGGTTGATCGAACCAAGTGCCGTCCTCGAGCAGCGCGGACGCGCCTCGAGCGCCATGTGTGGCGACGACCAGCCGCTTGCCGCTCGCAACGGTTTGGGTCATGAAGTTTCTCCAATCTGGCATCGCTTCAGAGCTGAAAAACACGACATCCGCCGCCTCGAGGTAATCCCAGTGGTAGGGATTTTGCCCGTCGTAGTCGTGCAGATCGCACCAGATGGGTTTCTCGTGCGCTCGAATGCGTGGGATCAGAGCGCGACTCCAGTGGATGATGTCCAACATGACGACATCCGCTGCGAGGATAGCGGCATCGAAGGCCTCGAGGCTAACCTCGGGAGCGAAGGTGCGGGTCAGGGCAAAAATGGACAAGCGGTCGAATTTCGCGTTCATTAGGTTGACATGCTGCTCGGTGTGCACATCCGGCAGCTCAATGAGCGTCACGCCAGCTTGATGCAAGCGAGCGCGGATTGCTGCGCCTGCTTGATCCGATCCGATTTGCGCCGCAAGTGTGACCGTGCAGCCGAGCGCGGCGAGATTCAAGGCTTTGCCCGCCGATGTCCCGCCCAGTGTTTGATAGCCCTCGCGGGCGAAGACCACGCCGGGTCGTGGATCGGGGAACTGCTCGAGATGCACAATAGTATCGAAACTGGCTCCGCCAGCGATGAACACAGCGGGGGTTGAGGATCGGCTCTTCATGGTTCCCCGTGGGCTTGAGCGTAGGGAGTCATTTCGCGCGGGGTTCGCGCAAGGCATCCATGCGCGTTTCGTCAAGTTCCAATACGGTGTCGAGGTACGACTCGATGCACTCGAGAATCGCAGCTCGGGGACCGTCCCTCCATTCAGCGCTGCCGTAAAGCGCGTCCTCTTCGCGTTGTCGCGCGTCAAGGCTGGCAAAGGCACGCATCAGGTACGCGCCATCGTCCTCGAGTGATGCGCCGAACGCCACGACATCCACGTTCCAACGCTCGAGCAGCGGGCTGGCTTCACGTTGAAACAGTGTGAGGAAGTGATCGCGGCATTCGGGTTTCAAACGGTACGTGCGAATCTCGAGAATACGTTTCATCAGTTCCGAGTTTCGCCCGTTCGCACAGAGGAATCAAGACGGGGCTTGACGAATCTTCAGAACAGCCTTATTCTTCAAAATAACTAAACGAACGTTTAGCAAGTTGTTTGAAAGGACAGTCTCTTGACCGCCACCAAACCACTCACTCGAGACGCCACCCGGACGCGCCACGCCATCCTCGAGACTGCCACACGACTCTTCGGCGCTCGAGGTTTCGAGGGCGTGAGCATCGGTGAAATCGCCGACGCTGCGGGCGTCTCTCGTGCTACCCCCGTGTACTTCTACACCAACAAAGAGGGCTTGTGGCGAGGGGTCCTCGACGCCGCCAATCTCGAGGCACTCGAGGTCGCCCCGAGCGCTTTCGCTCGGCTTCGAGAATCAGCCGACCTGCCACAACTCGTTGAAGCCCTCGTGGATTCATTCCTCGAGTTCCTCGAGCGCAACCCGCTGTTCTTTCGGCTTGTGCAATGGTCAGAACTTCAAGGCAACGGCGCGATCAACGAACTGCCCAGCCAATGGGACGCCATCGCCACAGCGGTCGAAACTGTGCGCGACGTGCTGAAGCGCCGAGGCGACACGACCCAAGACCCAAAACAAATGGTCATCAGCATCATCGCCCTGTGCAGCGCTCACCTCGTGTACGGGCAAACGCTCGGAACGCCGCTCGGGGTGGACGTGCGCGACCCCGCGTTTCTCGAGGAAAGAGCCGCGCACCTGAAAACCTTGTTGGTCGCGGTGCTGACCTGACTTTGAAAGGCTGAAATCCAACCTCATGCACAGACCATGAATTGAACGAAGGCATGAGGCAGTAGTTGACCAATTCACAAGCCAGATAATTAACAGTGGAGACTGGAGGGGAAATTATCATCATTGAAGAAACCGAGCTGCAAAATTGCAATTTATACTCCGCATAAACTACTTAACTCCATTAGAAAAGGTAAATAAATCTATGGATATTTTCGTTTTAATCGTTCAAGTTTTACTTGGCGTCCTGCTTGGCATAGGTGCATTGTTCAAACTCATCTTACCCTATGAGAAATATACGAACATATCACGCGTAGCTTGGTCTAAAGAGTTTAAACCAGAGCACATTCGCCTGATGGGTGTTTTTGAACTAGCTGGCAGTGTTGGTCTCATCGCTCCACTGTTTCTAGATTTTCTGAGAACGCTCACACCTTTGGCAGCAGTCGGAATTGCTCTTTACATGGCTGGAGCAATGGCGACACATCTTCGTCGTTCGGAATATGGGCATATGGTTGGCAACTTAGTATTTTTCCTGATACCCGCTCTACTCGTTGCTTACTTCACACTCGTTAAAATCATCGTTTAAAAAGCGAGCCGAACAGGTGGTTGTATGTGATTCACTTTTCTGAATACCTGACAAAAGTCGAGACGCGAGCCAAGTACCTTAAGCGCCTGCTGGTCGCGGTGCTGCCCTGACCCTGACCTCGAGACACTGGAATCCCCAATCACGACCTTGACTGAAATGAAGGAGGTATTTATGCAAACGCTGAGTGCAGCGACTGATGCCGTGGTGATCGGTGGCGGATTGGCGGGACTAACCGCCGCCACCCTGTTGGGACGGGCGGGCTTGCAGGTCTCCCTGCTCGAGCGAGCCAACGCCCTCGGCGGGCGAGCCGCGACCCACGAGCGTCAGGGGTTCAGCTTCAACCTCGGACCGCACGCCATTTACAGCGGTGGCGCAACCAGCCGCACCCTCAAGGAACTTGGCGTGAGTTTCATCCATCACTCGCCAGCCGCTCCGCTGATACTGCGAGACGGTCGCGTTCACGCCTTGTCTTCATTGATAAACCCGCTGGCGCTCGCTCGAGGTGAGCTGCTGAACCTATCCGAAATCCTTGAGTTGACGCGGTTCCTGATCGGCATCGCCCGTCTCGAGGCGGCGACGGTCGCCCACCAAAGCGTTCAAGGATTCATCAACGGACGCGTGCGCCACTCGAGAGTGCGGCAATTCGTGTGCGCCTTTGCCAAAACCTTTGTCTACAGCGACGCGCTCGACTTGGCGAGCGCCGAGGTGCTCGTTGACAAGCTCAAGCGGCAGTTCTCGCATCCCGTGCAGTACGTGGACGGAGGCTGGGGCGTCTTGGTGGACGGGTTGCGAAACGCTGCCGAGCGTGCCGGGGTGACAATCGTGACCGGATCGGGCGTCGAACGGTTGATCGTCCGGGACGGTCACATCGAAGGTGTGCGGTTACGCGATGGCAGACCCGTCAACACTCGGTCTGTCGTGGTGGCTACGACACCGAAGGAGGCGGGGCGGCTGCTCGAGGGCAAGGCAGGCTCGAGTCTATCAGCGGTCATCGCTGCGCTCACACCAGTTCACGTCGCCTGCCTCGATGTGTCGCTCCTAAGGCTGCCGAATCCGCGAAGCTCGGTGGTGCAAGACCTCGAGCAGCCGCGCTTTGTATCCCCACAGTCGCATTTCGCTCGCGTCGCCCCGGAGGGTATGGGCTTTCTGACCAGTTTCAAGCAACTCGATCCCCGGATCACCACCGACCCGCACGAGGACGAGCGTGAACTCGAGGGGCTGCTCGACGCCGCACAACCCGGTTGGCGCGATCTCGTGATCGAGCGCGTGTTCCTGCCGCGTATTGAAGCGGTCGGTGCGCTTCCAACCGCCTCGAGCGGTGGCTTCGCCGGACGACCGAGCGTGGATGCGGCGGGCGTGACGGGCTTGTACCTGGTAGGCGATTGGGTGGGCGGTGAGGGTTTCCTCGCCGATGCCTCGTTCGCCAGTGCTCGAGTGGCGGCGCTACAAATGATTGAAAGGCACGGGCGGCTTCAACTGTTAGAAGTCAAGGAGGTCGTGGCGTGAGCGGAGATTGTGCCGCTGCGCGTTACGAGCCGCAAGGTTGCCTTGGTGAACCTTGATGCGAGGGTTGCTCGCCAACCCTGGCGCGTGGTTGATGCTGATCGGTACGTTGCACGTCGGACTTGGGTTCGCGTCGTTCAGACGTGAGTTCTTGGCGATCTCACGTGAACGTGGGTTCAATACCGTGCGAAACGTCCCTGAGCGCAGACTCGCCGTGTTTTTCATGCTGTTCGGTGTTCTTGCCATCCTCACCGGGGCGCTCGCATTGTGGGCATTTACGGTTCTTGGAGGGCTGCCCGCGTTCTTCGGATGGGGCTTAGTCTTCGTCGCAGGGGTCGGCGTCTTTTTCATGCCCGCATCAGGATTCTGGCTCGTCTTCATGCCCGCCTTGATGATTCTGCTTCAAGCAACGGGGAAGGGATGAACCTCGAGACATGGAAAAAATGGCTCAGCCTGAGTTCGCTCCTGTTTGCGGCACAAGCGTTAACGCTGATAAGGCACGGCTCGTGCCTCGCGCATCACCGCAAGACATTCAGTGTTGTAAGGGACGTATGACTTTATTGCTATTCGTCACGCTCGTTTCGCTCGCTGTCATACATGGGTACTGGGCGCTCGGAGGAAAGCTTGGAGCAAGCGTGGCTGTGCCTACACGACCAGATGGCACTCGCACCTTCCAACCGGGTGTCTTTGCGACAGCGATGGTCGCTACGGCTCTGCTGTGCGCCGCGCTGCTCGTGGCAGGCGCGGGCGGGTGGCTAGACTTGCGGTATTCGCCTTGCGGACCGTTGGTGACTTTCGGTACATCGGTGCGTTCAAGCGCGTCAGGAGTACACGATTCGCACGGCTCGACAGCGTTTTTTACACGCCGTTGTGCGCCCTACTCGCGTTCGCTGCCGCGTGGGTGGCTTGGCGAGCGTGAGAACCGCCTGCGCGCGGGTGCGCCCGAGGTGGGTCGCTGCGAATTTCAACAAACCGTTTCATCGCTCGACCTTTTTGGACCGCTTCGGTTTCGCGGGGGCGTTCGTTCGCTTCGAGCGAGTTTTTACTGCACGTCGCTTCACCGCTCGAGCCTGATCGTTCACCTGTGCCTCGAGCCTTGGCAGTGCTGCCAGCGTGCGCTCTGCCCATTCGATTTCAAATTGCAGCATCGCCACGCCATACTCGAGGGTGATCGCTGAGGTCGGCAGGCGTCCCGTCTGCTCGATCTGATAGGTAAAGATGGTGTCCCAATCGTTCCCTCGCCGTCGCTCGTCGAGTTCGCGCAAGCCCAGTTTGAGCGTTTCGATGCGCCTCTCGAGCAGTGCACGGAGAGCGGCTGAGTCGCGCTGATCCGAAAAGTACACCTGTCCCAGCCACGGCAAGCGCGTTGGCGGCGGCGGTGGTGGAACGGCGAGCCACGTCTCGAGTGCCGTGCGCCCCAGAGCGGTGATGCTGTAAAGCTTCCTGCTCGGTGCGTTGTCACCAGCGACCTCGCGGATGCTGACCCATCTGGCGTCGCGCAGACGGTACAGCGCTCGGTACACTTGCGACTTCTCTGCCTGCCAGAAGTACTGCACGACGTACTCAAACTCTCGAGTCAGGTCGTAGCCCGAGATCGGGCGGTCTTTGACGATGCCGAGCACAAGATAATCCAGTGACATGCGCTCAAATCTAGCGCGTTCTTCCGGCATCTCTGCGCTTGAGGCTAATCTCGAGGCTGACTGCATGGTTGGCGCTTGACCATGTGATTCCGCGATGCTACCCTCTAGTTGCATTTGCAACTAGAGGGTAGCAGGGGGAAACCAATGTCGTCAATCCAATATGTACGAGTTCACCACGGAAACGCTGTCCTGCTCAACCAAGTTGCCGACGAGGTTTTCGATGAACCCATCGTGTCGGCACGCGTCACCGCTTACCTCGAGAATCCTGCTAACTTGTTAATCGTTGCCGTGACCGATGGTCTAGTGATCGGACAGCTTGCAGCAGTTCTGCATTACCATCCAGACAAACCCATCGAACTCTACATAGACGAGGTCGGTGTCACAATGCAGTATCAGCGGCAAGGGGTGGCGACCCGTTTGATGGAAGAGATCGTGACTTGGGGAAAAGCCCTCGGCTGCGAAGAGGTGTGGCTCGGTACGGAAATTGATAACGTCGCTGCCCGCGCCCTGTATGCCCGCTATGCGCCAGCCCAAGAAATTGTGATGTATGCGTGGGAGCTAGAAACTCCAACAACCTCGCCCAAATCCCGAAGTGAAGCATGATTTCTTCCACGCTGTCCGTTCGCAATCTCGAGCAGAGCATTGAGTTCTACACCCGACTTCTCTCCCAGACGCGGACGGCACAGCCGTCTTTGCCCGCGCTGGTTTAGGGAGGTAGCAAGTCCGGTCTAACCCGCGTGTGAGGGACGGATTTTGACTTAAGCGCTAATGGACAAGGAGACACCATGGGACGTTCGTTGTACATGATCGGTTTGATCGTGCGGGACATGGGCGCGTCGCTTGCGTTCTACCGCCGTCTCGGCGTGGCGACTCCAGACGACAGCGACGACAAATCGCACGTCGAGATCGAGATGAACGGCTTGACCTTTTTCCTAGATTCGAGACCGCAGCGCTGGGATCCCGGTTTCGTCGCGCCACCCGCCATGCCACCGCCCGGCAATTACAACGCCGTGCTCGAGTTTTACCTCAAGACAAAACAGGCCGTGGACGCGCTGCACGCCGAACTCGTGGCGCTCGGATACGCCAGTCATGGCGCACCAAACGACGTTGGCAGCGGCAAGACCGCAATGCGCTTCGCATTCGTCAACGATCCCGACGGCAACACGGTATTGCTCTCCGGCATGCTGCACCCACCGGTCTGAGGCAACCTTCAAGATGGCTTCACTTAGACGGTCGGTTCCCACTCGCAACAGATGCTCGAGGTGGATTATGATTTTTCCCACGCTATCAATACGCGATCTCGATAAGAGCCTCAACTTCTACACGCAGCTTCTCGAATTCAACCTCGACTTCTCGTTGCCAGGCGCAGATGGAACAACCGCTTTCGCCCGCGTCAGCCTCGGACGCGCCCGGCTAGGACTGACCCGCGTGAGGAACACCGACTTCGACTCGAGCGCCGTAGGTTTCATGGTCTACCTGCCCGACGATTACGATCTCGAGCGGTACTACGAAACGGTGCAGGCGCGAGGAACGATCATCGTCGAACCGCTCCAAGACCGCTACTGGGGTGATCGCAATTTCGTCGTACGCGACCCGGACGGATATGCGTTGGCGATGTCGAAACCGGAGCGGTCATTGTCTGTGGAAGACCTCGCGGTGGGCACTCGCGCTGATGTTTCGCTGGCGTGACTCACCACTGGCAATCTTCTCTGCAAGCTGTGCCCAAGGGGATTGCAAGATGCGACTTCAATTCATTCGCAACGCCACCCTGATCCTCGAGTACGCTGGGCATCGCCTACTGATTGATCCCGATTTCGCGCCGAAACACGCGCGGTAAAGTCTATTGCGAGCATGGAAGCTCGAGCGGAAAGGTTTCCGCTTGACCGCAGACGCTAGGAAAAAGCGCCACAACAAAGGTCAAGTTTACTCCTGCTCTAGTCTTGTAGGGCGTGTCAGCAACGGCAAATGACCACAACGTCGCACGAGAGGATCTCACCCCAGGGCTGCCTGGGGGTCAAGTGGTGGTGAGTTCAAATCTCGCCACCCCGACCAAAACATGATGTTCAGGACGGCGAATTTCAATACCGCCGTCCTGGATCGTTCTAGGGATTGACGGCAGTTGGAGCGCCGCAGGCGCGGTATTGAAACGCTGATGTGAAAAATTCATACGAATGCCAATAACCGAAGCTCAAAACAGACTTTTATGAGCGCTTCACGCTACAAAATCGCATCTTTGTGCCCTACCCTCGAGCCTTCCACGCGGCCAATTAGCTCGGTGTGGCTCATGACTGATCCACGGATTGAACGCGGCTTGCCACCGAAACGCTTTGAACCGTGGTTTGAACTCGAGGGTCGGCGGCAGTACTTCTCAGCGGAGGTCTGTACAGGAATAGTCCCGGATTGAAGAGACCGTACCTGTGTCAAAGCCGCTCTGTGAATGTGCGGCTCGATGTCCCCATCTGGTCGCCATGTACTGTTGCCGCGAGAAAGCACCGAAGCGCTGCTGCGCTAAGCAATCGTATTGAACGGATTGACCGTCCAACCAGGAACTGAATCAGCAAATTGAGAAGTTACTCTCGGTCAATGCTGGTTGATTCGGTCAAACCGCTGATGTCACTTCGGTAACTGCGCGGACTGAGGCCAACGCGGTGCTTGAAGCGGCGACTAAAGTTCAGCGCATCCTCGAAACCGACTTGGGCGGCCACCTGCTGAACTTTCAGGCGCGTGGTCTCCAAGAGGTGCTTGGCGTGCTCGAGCCTGATGAACTCGAGAAACTCGTACGGCGGCTGCCCGGTTTCTGCGGTGAACAGATGGTAGAGCCTCGAGGGTGAAAGCTGTCCGATGCGCGACAGCTCTGCCAAGGAGAACTTCTGTTGCAGATCACGCCGTAAGTGTTCGATCACCGCAGCGATTCGCGGATCAACGCTTCTGCCAGAGCTGGACGTGCGGTACTCGTCGTACATCAACAAGGCTTTCTCCAGGGCGTTCAGCGCGAACGCCTCGCGCTTGGGTGATGTACTCCGCGCCAGACGATTCATTTCCTTGAGCTGCACCTCGATTCGGCGGGCAGCGTCAGGGTCTGCTATTTTGAGCAGCATCAAACCCGGCGCGACCTCCGCCCAGTTGAGCAGCTCGAGCCAACCCGGTTTTGGTCGGAAATGCGCCCAAACGATGTCCCAGTACTCCATCGTAGGTTCGACGCCGTAATCGTGGAGTGTCCCCGGACGGACAAGGATCGCATCGCCCGCTTCGATAACGATTTCTCCGCCACCCTGGAAGCCAAACCTGCCTTTCCCGGCGATGGTGTGCTTCAGCAACCAGTCATCCGTGCCGTGTTGCCGCCACGCGGAGTAGCCGCGCCGTTTGATGTGATGCCGAGGCGCGATCTGGCTGAAGGGCAGGAATGGTGGGTGAGGCGATTCGGGACGAGGTTGCATGACAAGATTATTCTACATATTTTTGGCAGGTACAGCCATTTCAAATCTCGGTTTTGCCCCTTAGACTGATCGCTATCAAATCTTTGCGAATACGAAGTCCGTGCTTCTCGAGGCACAAATGCTGCACCAGTCACTGGTATGAGCAGCGGTGGGGCGGCTCGAGCAAGCGACTGAAATGATCTGATGAATATTCCTTAACGATGCGGGTTCGATTGAATTCTCAGGGGGGTTTACGAATGACGAATGTTTTTCAAACGATCCGACATGCACTTCCCGGGCTGTTCGCCGCAACCCTCGTCGCGTGTAGTGCGACCCCCCAACCCGTCAGTGAACGGCCGAACGTGAGACCGCTGTCAGCTCCGGCTGGCTCGAGCGATTGGCTGATGAACGCTGGATACGGGGTGATGGTTCACTGGACTTCGCAGTCGCGCCCTCAGTCTGGGGCTGCGCCGAGCGCGTACTGCGCGGCCGTCAATAGCTTTGATGTCAACGCCTTCGCCCAGCAGTTGCAGAGCGCTGGCGCGGGCTACGTCATTTTCACGATCTCTCACGCTCAGCAGTATTTTGCGTTCCCAAGCGCAAAACTCGATTCGGTCATCGCGGGTCGCACCTGTACTAGAGATTTGTACGCCGACCTGTTCGCCGCCATCAATCCCAAAGGGATCAAAATGGTGTTTTACTATCCGTCGGTCGGTACGGACGAAGATGTGGCGTGGCGCGATGCGAGTAGGTTCAATACCGACCCCGCGTATTTTGCTCAGTTGCAGTACGACCTCGTGGAGGAAATCGGCAATCGCTACGGGAACAGACTCGCGGGTTGGTGGGTTGACAACTGCTACGATTCACCACCGTCTTACGCGCAATTCGGTGCGGGTCGCGGTGCACGTTACAATTTCAATACCTACGCACAGAAATTGCGAAGCGGCAACCCACAGCGCTTGGTCACATTCAACTTCAGTTACAACCAGTGGAACTCCACGACTGGGCAGGGCATCGTTGATTACGCCGCAGGCGAAGATGACGCCATCAATCGTCTGCCCTCGAGTCGCTTTTCGGGTGAGGGGAATTCGCAATGGCAGACCTTGGTTTGGATGGACGATTTCTGGGTTCACAAAGACCCCGGAACCGTCGCCCCGCGTTACACCAATTCGACTGTGACGGACTACACGCGTAACGTCATGAAAGGGCAAGGCACATTCAGCTACAACGCCGCACCCTATCAAGACACGCTGATCTCGAGCGCCACCCTGGGTCAACTCCAAAATTTGAACGCAGCGATTCACAGCGCCAAGATAGACGACCGAAATGCCAATGTGAGCTATTCGAGCGGTTGGGCGACGACCTCGAGCAGCAATTACGCCAATGGAACCGGTACGTACAGCCTCAACACGGGCAGCACTGCTGAGTACACCTTTACTGGCACGGGCGTGAAATGGTACGGCGTTGTCGGGGCTGACCACGGGCAAGCCGATGTATACATTGATAACGTCTGGGACGCAACCGTGGACACCTACGCACCGTACTGGGCTGCCAATACGGTCGTCTACGCCAAGCGAGGGTTAGGGAACGGATCACACACGATCAAAATCGTCGTTCGAGCACAGAAGAACGCCGCCTCGAGCAATCGCTTCGTTGAAATTGACGCGCTCGAGGCGATCACTGTAGTTGCCACCAAAATAGATGACCGTGCGGGAATTGCGTATACCGGAACCTGGGGGCAGGTCTCGAGCAGCCGGTACTACCAGTCCACTGGAACCTTCTCGACCACCGCCGGTGCGTTCGCGCAGTTCAGCTTTAACGGATCAGGAATCGCGTGGATCGGTCCGAAAGGCAACGACCACGGTAAAGCAGATGTTTTTCTTGATGGGGTTTTCCAGGCAACGATTGATCTGTACGATCCCAACCGAATCGATCAAACCAACCTCTACGCGGTCAGCAATCTCAGCTCAGGCGCTCACACCCTCAAGATCACCGTTCGAGGGGATAAGAATCCAAATGCAGTGAACCAGTATGTCGAGGTGGATGCACTCGAGGTTAACTAGCGTTGAAGCTTAAATTTAAGGCAAATTCACTGCTCGAGACCTGCGATAACGAATCGAGGATGTTCATGACTTGAAGTAAAGAGGGTGAAAGCTGACGGTCACGTTCCAGGAATCACTGATCTAAAAATGCAAGGGCTATTGGAGGTCTACCCATGATTGGTTCAAAACGTTTTCAAGCTCGCTCATTGTTCGCGGCTGGTGTTGCGGTCACAGTCGTAGCGTTCGGCGCGTTGGTGGCTGGACAAGCGCAGAACGCGCCGATCACACTGGTGTACTGGACGCATGGCGCGGGCCGACCAGCGGGCGCAGAGTTGTACATGAAAGCCAACCCGAACGTCAAAATCGAAATTGTCAACCAAGTCCCCGGAACCATCAACGAAAAAGTCCGCTTGGCGCGGCGCGCAGGCTCCGGGGTTCCGGATGTCATTTTTGGCACGGCCGCCGAGACGCCAGAGTTCGTTCGCAAAGGCTACGCGTCTGATATCACACCGTATGTTCCCAAATCGGTACTCAGCAACTTTGCGCCGCGCACGATCCAGCCCCTCACGATTGGTGGCAAACTGTACGGAATGCCGAACGACACGGGGTCAACGGGGCTGTGGTACAATGTCAAACTCCTCAATGAACTAAAAATGACACTCCCGACCAGCATTGAGGGCTTGGTAGCGTTCAGCAAAGAATTGAAAGCGAAGCATCCCGGCTACTACATCAATACGACGTTTCTGTACGCGCAGTACGGACCCAACATCTTCGCAGCGACGGGTGAGCGTTGGCTGCGCCGCATCAGCGACAAGTCGTACAGCATTAAAATCAACACGGCACGCTCCAAAGAGGTGATGGAGAACTTGGTTTCTATCGTCCGCGATGGCGCTGGATATGCGCAAAATCCATTCACGCCGGGCGCGACCAAGCTCGTGTCCGAAGGCAAGATGGTGTTGATTCTGCTGCCGACTTGGTACGGCCCTTACGTTTTGCAGCTCAACGAGGGCGCAAAACAGCCCGGACAATGGGCGTTTTCGGCCACGATGCGGTTGCGCGACTCCGAGCCGAATCGGGCTGGCATTTGGGATGGTGGAGTCTATCAAGTCACGACCACCAAACCAGAACTGGTGAAGGCCGCCGCCGAGTTCATCACCTGGGTCACGACCAACCGCGACTACTACGCTGGACGTGAAGCGGTCGTGCCGCCCTACAAGCCGCTGTGGACGGGCACACCCGCCGTGGCCGCCTTCAAGAACGACCCGTACTACGCCCGTCCGTTGGCTCCGGAATACATTAAGGGCGTGCAGCTCGGCGCGCCTTGGGAGTACGGTCCAAACGATAGTTTTATTCAGAACTACGCCGATACCAACTTCCCCGATATGTTCTCAGGTAAGGTTTCCGTTACTGATGGCATGGATGCCTTTCAAAAAGCCGTCGAAGAGGATTTCGTTAAGCAAGGCTTCACCGTTCGCTGAGCCAGCGCGTGAGGGTGAGCGCCTCAAAAAAGCGCTCACCCGAAAAGGAATTATGACTGTCAGAAAACAAAAAAGACAAAAAATTGATGCCACCGGTATGATTTTCGCTTTACCGTATATCGCGTTTTTAGCCGCCTTCATGATTTTGCCAATTCTCTACACGCTGTATACGAGCTTGTTCAGTGACGCGTTTGGAAATGCGTTTGTCGGACTGAAAAACTACGCTGATGTCCTCAGCGATCAGGATTTTCAAAAATCAATCAAAATCATCATTGGTTACGTGGTGGTCGGCGTACCGCTCTTTTTGTTCTTGGCTATTTTTTTAGCGCTTTTGATTGATTCGCCGCTCGGAAAACTCAAGGGTGTCTCGACGTTTTTGTACTTCCTGCCATTCGCCATGCCACCAGCCGTCTCTACATTTATGTGGGCCTTCATTTACACCCCGGAGGTCAGCCCGTACCAAGGATTTTTCGGGCTGTTTGGGTTTATCAAGGATTATCAATTCTTTTTATCGCGCAACGAAATTATCCACCTGCCGTTCATCACCATCGAGAATCTGACCTTTGCGATTGTCAACATTATCTGCTGGCAAAACGCGGGTGGTTGGATTCTGGTCCTGAGCGCTGTCCTGCAAAACACCTCGCGCGAGATCCTGGATGCCGCCAAAATAGACGGCGCGAGTGAGTGGGACATCGTTTGGAACATCAAAATTCCGTTATTGGCAGACACCTTGGTGGTGATGGGTGTTAGTACCTTCGCCTATATTTCGCAGCTCGTGGCGGAGCCGATCATGTTGACGCAGAGTTTGCAGCTCAGTAAGTATTACACCCCAAACTATTGGGCTTCGACGCAAGCCTTCAAGCAAGGCAATTTCAACCTCTCGGCGGCCGCCTCTAACCTGATGATTCTGATCGTCCTCTTTGCGTCGGTTGCCGCGCTCGTGATCTCGAGGTCAATCCAGAAGCAGCGTGGCTCGTGAGTCAGAAATCGCTTCAAAATCAGCCCGCTGTGAACTCGAGGTTGAGTGCAGATCGAATCCGGCGCTCGCTGGCGGACGGATCAATCACCGCTGTGCTGCTGCTGTACTGCGTGTACTTCGTGATTCCGATTCTTTGGATGATGATTGCTGCGACCAAATCGCCCGATGCGCTGACGCAGAACCCGCTGGGTTTCTCTGGTGAATTCAGGTTGTTTCAGAACATCAGGCACATTTTTGAGATTGGCAGCGGTCAGTACGGCAAGTGGCTGATGAACAGCGTCATGTACACAGTTAGCATCACCGTACTGGCAACAGTGCTGGCCGCCACGGCTGGGTACGCGCTAGCGGTTCACCCGTTTCGCGGATCGAATCTGGTCATCGGCGTCACGTTGATTGCGATGCTGATTCCATCCTCGGCCACGGCACTACCGCTCTTTTACGCCTTCAGCGCTGTGACGCACGCGTTTCCACAGATCGTCATTTTAAACACGCCACTGGCGTTCATCCTGCCCGCCTCGCTCAATCCGTTCGGGGTGTACCTGATCTATCTGTTTTTCAAAAAGCAATTCCCGCACGAGTTGCTCGAGGCGGCCCGCTTGGACGGCGCGGGACACGTCACGGCGTTTTTGCGGATCGCTCTGCCGAGCGTGGCAGGACTGCTGGCCACCGTTGCCATTCTGACCTTCGTCAGTTCGTGGAATAATTTTTTCCTGCCGTGGCTGATGGTTTCAAACCAAGACTTGCAACCCGTCCCCATCGGTCTGGCGACTTGGGCGGCGAGCCAATCCAGCCTCGTGGTCGGCGGTTCGACGGGTGGGGATCAATTCATCACGCTGGCGGATTTAATCACGGGGGGCGCGGTGGCGGTGATTCCGGTGGCGCTCGTGTTCACGCTGCTGCGGCGCTACTGGGTGCGCGGGTTTCTCGAGGGCGGTCTGAAAGGATGAAGGCTTGGCTGAGATTCTGGGAGGGACAGGCGTGCCGCTGAGAGCGCTGCTGGTCGGTGGTGCGATGTACGAAGCGCTCTACTCGAGGCTGCCAGAGTTCACACAACGAACGGGGGTGTCCGTCGAGGTGAGCGTGACTCGAGATCACCCGGATTTGAATCAGCGCCTCGAGCGTGAGTTCTCCGGCGGCTCAGCGCCCTACGACCTCATCAGTACGCACACCAAGTATGCCCCGTCGCAGATGCAGTGGTTGACGCCGCTCCTCGAATTCTCACCCGTTGACTTGGCGGATTTCGAGCCGCGCACGGTCGAGCTTGGACGGATTGATGGTGCGCTGTACAGCTTGCCGCGCAATTTGGACGTGAAACTCCTGCACTGGCGCACCGATTTGATGGACGCACCGCCAGCGAGCTGGGAGGAATTGCTAGCTCGAGCCACGGAACTGACTTCAGCACCGGATCGTTACGGCTTCGCGTTTCCGGGCAAGGAGAGCGGTCTGTTCGGGCATTTCTTCGAGCTGCAAGCGATGGCGGGCGGGCAGCTCTTCCAGCACGATCAGCACGGTAAACTCAAACTCTGTGCCAACGATGCCGCCGGACGTTGGGCGCTCGAGTTGCTGGTTGCGCTGTACCGCCAAGCTGCGCCGCCGGAGGCGACCGACTGGCATTACGACGAGGTGGCCACCTGCTTTCGGAACGGTCACGCGGCAGTCTCGAGCGATTGGCCCGCCGGTTTCGCGGCGTACAACGCATCCGATAGCCGCGTCGCGGGGCGTTTTAATCTGGCGCTCTACCCGAGCGGCGCGGCTGGGCGACACGTCTACGCGGGCTGCCATAGCTTTGCCATTCCGAAGGGTGTCCGCGACCGCCCCGCCGCCCTCAGGCTGCTGCGTTTCCTGACCGACACCGACAGTCAGTTGCTCGAGGCGCGGCGGGGCAGCTTGCCCGCGCGACGCTCGGCGCTCAGTGCGGCGCGCGTCGAAGCCAAGACCGGTTCGCTCGAGATGCGGCGCTGGGAACTGCTCGAGGGCGCGGCGGCGACGGCGCTCGTGCCGCCAAAGTTCACGGCGTATTCGGCGGTGGAAGACCTGATTTGGCGCGGCTTGCGGCGCGCGTTGCTGGGCGAGTGGGGCGTCGCAGAGGCGCTGGAGCGCATTGAAGCGGACGCCCGCGCCGCAATGACATCCCAGGGCGATGGGCTACGAGGAGGGATCGCGTGACCGACTCGAGCGCCCAGCCGAAGGTTGCGGTTATCACCGGCGCGGGTCGCGGGATCGGGGCTGGCTGCGCTCAACGCTTTGCCACGGACGGTTACGCGGTCGTGATCGCGGAGCGCGACGAGGACAGCGGCTCGAGCCTCGCGGCTGAACTCACGAGCGCGGGTCATTCGGCGCTCTTCGTGCAAACCGATGTCAGCCTCGAAGCTGACCTTGAGCGGTTGATCGCAGAGGTTCTCGAGCGCTTCGGGCGGGTGGATGTGCTGGTCAATAACGCGGGTCGCAACAGGCGCACACCCCTCTTGGAGACAGGCACTGAACTCTGGCTCGAGCTGATAACCCTCAACCTCTCGAGCGTCTTCTGGGCGTGCCGTGCCGCGATGCCGCACCTCATCGAGACCAGTGGCAGCATCGTCAACGTCTCGAGCCTCGTTGGGTTGCAGGGGCAGGCGGGTGCGGTCGCGTACGCGGCTGCCAAGGGTGGCGTGATCGCGCTCACCAAAACCTTGGCGCTCGATTTCGCGCCGCTCGGGGTGCGCGTCAACTGCGTCTGCCCCGGCGACATTCGCACGCCGCTTTACGACGAGTGGTTGAGCGCTCAGCCTGAGCCAGCGGTGACCCTTGAGGGCATCACCGCCCGGCTGCCCGTGGGGCGCATGGGGACGAGCGAGGAGACGGCGAACGCCGTGCTGTTCCTCGCGCAGAACGGGTTCGCCAACGGCACGGTCTTGACGCTCGACGGCGGTAAATCGCTCGGTTGATCGTGTGGCTCGAGGAAATTGCAATCCATACCGAAAAGAAATTCATAGCTTAAAGACCCACAGAGAGTTTGGAGATCAACCCGTGAAAATCACCCGATTGACCGTTCAAGACATCCGCTTCCCGACCTCACGCGCCCTGGATGGCAGCGACGCGATGAACCCCGACCCGGATTACAGCGCCGCCTACGTCACCCTCGAGACCGACTCGGCGCTGACGGGTTGTGGCTTGACGTTCACGATTGGGCGCGGCAACGAAATTGTCTGTCTCGCCGTCAACGCCCTCGAGCCGCTGATCGTCGGGCGCGACTTTGAATCTTTCACCGCTGACATGGGCGCGTTTTACCGTCACATCACCGGCGATAGTCAACTGCGTTGGATCGGTCCTGAGAAAGGCGTGATGCACCTCGCCACGGCAGCCGTCATCAACGCCGTCTGGGATTTGTGGGCGCGACAGACCGGGAAACCATTGTGGAAACTCTTGGCGGACATGACCCCCGCCGAATTGGTGCGCTGCGTGGATTTCCGGTACATCACCGACGCGCTCACCCCGCAGGAAGCGCTGGCGTTGCTGACCCGCCTCGAGCCGAGTAAAGCCCTCAGAGAAGCACAGATGCTCGAGACTGGGTATCCGGCGTACACGACCAGCGCAGGCTGGTTGGGCTACCCGGACGACAAGATTCGGCGTCTGTGCCGCGAGGCGCTTCAGGATGGCTTCAGGCACATCAAAATCAAAGTCGGGCGCGATTTATCTGACGACCGGCGGCGTTGCGCGATCATCCGCGAGGAGATCGGCTGGGATAACCATTTGATGGTGGACGCCAACCAAGTCTGGGATGTCGGCGAGGCGATTGATTGGATGCAATCGCTGGCTGAGTTCAAACCGCTGTGGATCGAGGAACCGACGAGTCCCGACGACGTGCTGGGACACGCGACGATTGCCAGGGCGATGGATGAACTTGGCATCGGCGTGGCGACGGGTGAGATGGGACAGAACCGCGTGTTGTTCAAGCAACTCTTGCAAGCCAACGCGATTTCGTACTGCCAGATTGACGCGGCTCGCATGGGGGGTGTGAGTGAAAACTTGGCGGTGCTGCTGCTGTGCGCCAAGTATGGCGTGCCCGTCTGTCCGCACGCGGGCGGTGTGGGCTTGTGCGAACTCGTGCAGCACCTCAGCATCTTCGATTTCATCGTCGTCTCGGGCAGCTTGGAGGGGCGCGTGACCGAGTACGTGGATCACTTGCACGAACACTTTCTCGAGCCTTGCAAAATCAGCAATGGGCATTACGTCGCGCCCCTCGCGGCTGGGTACAGCAGCGAAATGAAGCCCGATTCGCTCGAGATGTACGCGTTTCCTGACGGCGCTGCGTGGAGGCATGCATGAATCGCTTGGCTGGGAAAACCGCACTGGTAACTGCCGCCGGTCAAGGCATCGGTCGCGCCATCGCTGAAGCCTTCCAGCTCGAGGGGGCAACGGTCATCGCCACCGATCTCAACACGGGTCTACTCGAGGGGTTCGCTGGTCGCGTCGAAGCCCTCAACGTCCTCGAGAAAGCCGCGATTGTCGGTTTGGTCTCGAGTCTCGAGTTGGACATCCTCGTCAACTGCGCGGGCATCGTCCACGCAGGAAGCATCTTGGAGACGAGCGACGATCAGTGGCAACTCGCGTTTGACCTCAACGTCAGATCGCAGTTCTGGACGATTGGAGCCGCGCTGCCTGGAATGCTCGAGCGCGGTCATGGCAGCATCGTCAATATCTCCAGCGTCGCCTCGAGCTTGAAGGGCGTGCCGAATCGGTTTGCGTACAGCGCCAGCAAAGCTGCGATCATCGGACTCACCAAGAGTATTGCCGCCGATTTCGTGACGCGTGGCATTCGTTGCAACGCGATTTGCCCCGGCACAATTGAATCTCCATCGTGGCAGAGTCGCGTGCTCGAGCAAGCCCGGTTGAACGGTGAGGATGTCGAAGCGGTGAAACAGCAATTCGTCTCGAGGCAACCGATGGGCAGGGTTGGCACGCCCGAAGAAGTTGCGGCACTCGCGGTGTATTTAGCGAGTGACGAGAGCGCCTTCACGACCGGGCAAACCCACGTGATTGATGGCGGATGGAGTAACTAAGGATGCGCGGTTCAGAGCGACTGCGGTTCAGAGCGACTGATGAATTTGAAGCTCGAGAGGCATAAACGATGAAACTCTTGCGATACGGCGAAACAGGCAAAGAGAAACCCGGCATTCTGGACTCGAGCGCGAACATCCGCGATCTCTCGAGCATTATTCCCGATCTAAACGGCGCTGCTTTATCTGACTCGAGCTTGGAGCGATTGAAGCAATTCGATCTCGAGACGCTGCCAGTTGTGCAGGGCAACCCTCGAGTCGGGGCGTGCGTGGGAGGCGTCGGGAAGTTCATTTGTATCGGCTTGAATTACCGTCAGCACGCGCTCGAGACAAACGCGAGCATTCCCACTGAACCGATTCTTTTCCTGAAAGCCACCTCGAGCATTGGGGGCGCGAACGACGATGTTTGGATTCCTCGAGGGAGCGTTAAAACCGATTGGGAGGTCGAACTGGGCGTGGTGATCGGCAACGCCGCTAAGCATGTCTCGAAAGAAACAGCGCTCGAGTACGTGGCTGGGTACTGCGTCATCAACGACCTTTCAGAGCGCGAGTATCAGTTGGAGCGCGGCGGGCAGTGGGATAAGGGCAAGGGCTGCGATACCTTCGGTCCGATTGGACCGTACCTCGTGACCAAAGACGAGATTCCAGATCCGCAGAACCTAAAGCTTTGGCTCGAGGTGGACGGGCTGCGCTATCAGGACTCGAGCACGGCGGACATGATTTTCGGCGTGGCGGAGTTGGTGGCGTATCTCAGCCAGTTTTTCACGTTGCATCCGGGCGATGTCATCAGCACGGGCACGCCGCAGGGCGTGGGATTGGGGATGAAACCCCCGAAGTATCTCGAGGCGGGTCAGACGATGCGGTTAGGGATTGACGGTCTGGGTGAGCAGGTTCAGCGCGTTGTTGCGGAGGGTGCATAGACCGTGTTGACGATCCCCAAACCCATTTCGCACGCCGCACTCTTAGAGCGCTTCAAATCGCCACCAGGGGAGTACGCGCCGATCTCGTTTTATTTCTGGAACGGCGAAGCCCTGACCCGCGAGCGCCTGTCGTGGCAACTCGAGCAGGTCAGAGCACAGGGCATCATGGGCACGATTGTCAGTTACATCCATCAGCCTGATGACCGCCTCGATCCGGGCGATCCGCCCGTGTTCTCCGAGGATTGGTGGGCACTGTTCACCTGGTTTATCGCGGAATCCAAGCGCTTGGGAATGCGCGTCGGGGTGCAGGATTACGGCATCATCAACCCGACCCTCGAGGCGCTCGCCTGCGAGCATCCAGCCCTGCGGGGCGGTACGCTTTGCCACATCAGCGCACGGGGATCGAATGGCGACACGGTTCGACTCGAGCTGCCTGCTGATGCCGAGGTCGTTGCGCTGCGGGCGTATCCGACGCACGGCGATGCGTTGGAACTCGAGACTTCGATTGACCTGTTGGTTGATGGTTCCCCGTCCTCGGCCCGATTCGAATGGATCGCCCCCGCCGGGTTCTGGACGGTCGTCGCGGTCTGCAACCGCGCCAGCGGCTTCAATCCGTTGCACCCGGAGTCCGGCGCTCGAGCCATCGAGCGCTTGTACGCGCCGTTCGCCGCGCGATGCGGGGACGAGTTGGGGCGGACGCTCGATGTCTTTTTCCAAGACGAACTCGATTTTGGCAACCGCCAGCCGCGCTGGTCAGCGCAGGTTTCGCAAGCCTTCTTCAATCGCAAAGGCTACCGCCTCGAGCCTGAACTCGCGGCGCTGTGGTTTGATCTGGGACCGCGCACCGCGAAGCTGCGAATTGATTACGCCGATGTGGTGACGGCGCTGACCGAGGAGGGCTACTTCCGCCCCGTCTTCGAGTGGCACGAGCGCCACGGGACGCTCTTCGGGCACGACAACCTCGGGCGCGGCAACGTTGCTGAAAGCCTATCAGCCTACGGGGACGCGTTCCGCACGATGCGCTGGTTCTCCGCGCCCGGCTGCGACGACCCGCACTTACACGAAGACCGGCGGTTCATGGGCTTCAAAGTCAACAGCTCTATCGCCCATCTCTATGGGCGACCCCGCGTCTGGAACGAGGGTTTTTACGGCAGCGGCTGGGGCGTGACGCCCGCGCAACTGCTCGCGGCGCTGAACGAAGATTTCGCCTACGGCGCGACGCTCTTTAATCCGCACGCGCTGTACTACACGACGCTCGGCGGCTGGTGGGAGTGGGCCCCGCCCGACTTTCATTTTCGCCAGCCGTACTGGACGATGACCGCGCCACTGTGGGCCTACGTCACGCGGCTGAGCATGATGCTCTCGAGCGGCCATCACCGCTGCGATATCGCCATGCTGTACCCGAGTACCGATCTCGAGGCGGGTTTCGAGGGCGCACCGGAGGCGGCTGCCAGTCTGGGACGGCGACTCTGCGACACTGGAACGGACTTCGATTTCCTAGACTTCGAATCGCTCGAGCGGGCCACGGTGGATGGGAACACCCTGCGCGTGTCCGGTGAACAGTACCGTGCGCTGATTTTTCCGGCGGTGCGGGCAGTTCGCTTCTCGAGCCTTGAAAAGGCGCTCGCCTTCAAACGCGCCGGTGGCTTGGTAGTCGCGCTGGGCTGCGTGCCCGTGTGCAGCGACCGCGCCGGACGCGAAGATGCCGTTCTGAACGCTATGCTCGAGGAACTCTTCGCGGAGTCCGGTGTGGCGGCAGACGATGCGGCCGTCAGCGCTCGGCTGGACGCACGCCTCGAGCGTGACTTTGTACCGGACGCATCTGACCTGTGCGTTTTGCACCGCGTTATTGATGGTTTGGACGCGTACTACATCTTCAACCGCAGTTCAACGCGCCGGGCGGTCGCGCCGCTGTTTTGTGCGCTCGGACGTGCGGAACTGTGGGACGCGTGGACGGGTGGGGCCACCCCCGCGCTCGGCTGCCGCGTGACTGGCCCCTATCAGCGCGTCCCGTTGACCCTCGAGCCGTTCGAGGGTCAGTTGGTGGTTTTCGACCAAAGCCGAGCGGCTGAATTCCAGGCTGATTCGTCTTGGACGACAGCAAAAACTCTGATGCTGGACGGGTTGTGGGAGACGGAGATCAGGCCCTTACTCGATAACCGCTACGGAGATTTTCGATTGCCCGCCAAAGCTGAAGGCGTCCAGCCGGCCCTGCGAAGGTTTCGCTACGCCGAAGCGGCCGCAACCGAGGACTTGTCAGCGCCACAACTCGAGGACGAGTCGTGGCCCGAAGTGCTGATTGACCACGGACCGCGCTTCTGGCGGCTCGAGGCCGTTGCGCCCGATGAGGATTTGGAGGCCCTAGAGCGGGTGTTAGGGGCGCTCGAGCGGATTGATCCAAACCAGCCGGTTGAACTGAACGGACTCAGGCTGAAGTGGACGCCGTACGCGTTCTCGGAGCGGCTCGGGATTGCGGGCGATCCACTGCTGAGCCACTGGCTGACGGGTCCGCACGGACTCAAGGGACACGTGGCTGACGAATTTCTGGATGTCAGCGAGCTTGAGCTGAACCCGGCTCGAGCGGGTTGGCAGGTTTATCTCTGGACGACCTTCAAAGGTGGTGAGGACGCACACCTGATCGTCAAAAGCCGTGCCGCGTGTCGCGTCTGGATCGGTAACGAAGCGGTCTTCGAGCAGCCTCACAGCCTCGGTGCGGCTCACTTCGCCCCGTGGGGCATCCCCGATTACAGCGCTCCGCTGCACAGCCTCAAGCTTCAACCCGAGTCCGGTCGCCAACGCCTGCTCGTGCGGCTGACCTTGGAGCCACAGCAGCGCACCCGCGCCCTCGTGGTCGTCAAGGCTCCAAGCCCAGATCAAACCCGTCAGCCGCTCGAGTCGCCGTGGTTCGCGGGAAACGCGGCGCACTTCGATCACCGTCCCACCGACCCGCCTGAAACCGCGTGGTTTCGCCTCACCGCTCCACCGGGGGCGGCGCGGCTTGCCGTCAATGTGCGCGGGTCATTGCGGGCGTGGCTGGGCGGTCAACCGCTCGAGATCAGCCAGGAACAGCCAGCGGCTGACGGCTCGAGGGCGTATGCGCTGCGCGTTCCCGTACCGCACCAGCAAGCGGCGAAACTGGCTTTACGGGTCGAACCGGACGCTGGCTGCTCTGGAGGCGCGGTTCTGTCGAGCGCCGTCTCCGTCGAGAGCCAACGCGGTCTCGCCGCGCTCGGCGCATGGTCGGACTGCGGGCTGGAATCGTACTCCGGGGGCGTAAGTTACTCGAGGCGCGTGAACCTAGAACCGCTCGCGCTGGGGCAACGGCTCGAGTTGAAGCTCGGTCGAGTCGTCGCAGCCGCGCGGGTCACGATCAATGGCAGAGAAGCGGGTGTGGTGCTGGCTGCGCCGTGGAGCCTCGAGATCACCGATTTCGTGCAATCCGGCGAGAACACGATTGAGATTCTGGTCGCCAACACGGTCGCCAATGTCTTTGCGGACACGCCATCGCCGTACGTGGACGGTGCACAGCAGGACGCGGGATTGTTTGGCCCTGTGCAACTGGTGTGGCTGAAGATGTCGCAAGCGTGAAACGCCCAACACAAAACCGCTGTAACGGTTTCGTGTTGGGTTGAGCATTCCTCGTTCGGTAGGGCATCTTTGATCTCAAACAAACTCGGTACGCACTCGGAAAAACCTCGAGCCGTACACGAAGCTGGACTCGAGCTATGCTTAAACACGCCTGATGACTTGGCTTGAACCAAGAGACTTCACCGTTCCAAACAGGTTTTTCTCGAAGCATTCAGAAAGCACTAGACTTCTTGCATAAGTCGCTGCTGTTCTCCCTCTCCCTACCGGGAGAGGGTCGGGGTGAGGGGTGAGCGCAGCGAATGCACTTTCATTTGAATCTCGAGGCTAACGTCAAGTTCAAGGGCAACTCGCGTCACGCCCATGCGTGCAAGGCACGACCGCCCCCCTCACCCGCCTGCGGCGGTATCGAACGCAGGGAGAGGCGAAAGAACACTTATGCAAGAGGTCTACTGTAAATCGCTTGTATGACAGCATTCTCGAGATTTGGACAACACGCATCATCTGTGTTTTAGCCGGGAGATACTGAGCGCAGTACCAGTTTGCGGTTCGTTGAAGAAGCGTTTCATCACAGCAACCGCGATTGCTCGCGAAAGGTCTGCGGTGACTGCCCGACGACGCGCTTGAACAGCTTAGAGAAATGAAACGGGTCAACGAAACCGACCTGAGCCGCGATCTCGTGGATCGGGCGTCTCGAGCTGCGAAGCAGGCGCTTGGCTTCCGCGACGCGTAGACCTGTTACAAAGCGGCTCGGTGAGGTTGCCATGCAGCGCTTGAACAGGCGATGGACGCTTGCCGGGCTGCAATCGGCGACACCTGCCAGCACCTCTACGGTCAGCGGCTGCTCGAGGTGGGTGCTGATGTATTCCAGTATTTGTTGCAATGGTTCTGGGATATGGGTTGACGCAGTGGACTGCTGATGGATCGCCGTGCTGATTTCCTCTAAGAGCAGTTGCGCCAAGGATCGCATCGCTCGTTCTGTAGGCGCTGAACCGATGAAGCGCTCAACGATGTAGCGGGACAGCAGACGCAGTGATGGCGCGTGCGCCAACGAACCCCGTTTGATGCCCTCGAGTTCGCTCCAATGCCAGTCTGAGCGGCGCTCAGACCGTGCCAGTGCGTCATTGGGAGTGTGCGAAACGGCAAACTCGATTGTTTGCAGGCGGTCGTAATGCGGGATCAAGTGAACCCCGCCAACCCGAAAAGGCTGCTCGGCGGCGGCTTCGTAGACGATCTCGCGTCCCCACGGAAGAAACACGAAATCGTCAGCCTCGAGCGCGATCCACCCCCCGTTGACGCGCACTCGCCCAGAGCCGCTCACGACCCACAACAGCATTCGACTTTCGACGCGAGCGTTGACGATGCGTTCACCCGCACCGAACTGAAACCAGTTGGCGAGGGCGATCACTGGATCGGGGCGTGCTGGCTGCTTGATAGAAATATCCATGGGACGACAGGTTGAGCTATGGTCAGCGCACTCTACAAAATCTATCGTAAGGGCATGACAAACCAACCCGCCATCGCCACGAAGAGCGCCGAATTCGTTGACTCGATACCGCTCTTAAAGAACCCCGCAGTCCTGCGGGCACGGGCGCTCGAGGACGGCTATCTATTTTTTCGCGGACTCCTGCCGGTCGCGGACGTATTGGCGTTGCGGGAGGAGTTTCTTGCGGTGGTGGAACGTCACGGCTGGCGCACGCCGGGGCAGGACGCTCTGGGCGACCGTGTCGAAAAAACAGTTATTGACCGAGTGAGTGATGCTGAGATGCGTCTGGATATTGGCGTCAGCATCGCCGCCTACGACGATGTGCAACGCCTCGAGCGCTTCCATCGCTTGCCGCATCACCCAAAGCTACTCAAGTTATTCAGTACGCTGTTTGATCGCACGCCGTTCGTCCATCCGCGCCACATCGCCCGTATGGCGACACCGCACCGCAGCCTGGTTCCAACGCCGATTCACCAGGATTTCCCACTCATTCAGGGCAGTCAAAACACGTGGACGTGTTGGTTCCCACTCGGTGACTGCCCACGCGAATTGGGGGGACTGAGTATTTTGCGCGGTTCGCATCGCAATGGCTACCTGCCCGTCAGGACGGCCTCTGGAGCGGGTGGACTCGAGGCGCAACTCTGCGAGGGTGAGACCGATTGGCTCGAGACGGATTACCGCTGCGGCGACGTGCTGATCTTTCCGTGCTTCACCGTCCACCGGGCGCTGCGGGCCACGTTGACCGACCGCATCCGGTTGTCGCTCGATGTACGTTACCAGCCGGACGATGAGCCAATCGAGGCGAAATCGCTCCTGCCGCACTGCGATCTACCGTGGGAGGAGATTTACGCCGGTTGGAAAAGCAGTGAATTTCAGTATTACTGGAAGTCACTGAACCTCGAGCCTAGCCCGTGGAACGAGGCGTTGTTTCAGCCCGGCACGCGCATCTGCTGAACTTCGTAATCGCTTTGGCTTTCGCTAAAAACACTGTCCAGGGCAGCAATTTGGAAATTGCTGCCCTGGATTGTTTTGTTCTGAAATAACCACCTACCCTTGGTTGAAGGTTGCCGTGCAGCCGCCGTCCACAGTCACGATAGACCCGGTCATAAACGAACTTTCTTCGGACGCCAAGAACACGGCGACTCGAGCGATCTCCTGCGCCTGGGCTTGCCGCCCGATGGGTTGCCGGGCTGCGTTTGCCTCGCGGCGAGCGTTCGCGGCCGCCGACTGCGCGGGCGGCAGCGAGGCTCGATGTCCGCCCATATCGGTGTCCACGTACCCAGGGCAGATGGCGTTGATGCGAACGCCGTGCGGGCCGTAATCCACCGCCAGTTGCCGGGTCAGGTTGACGACACCCGCCTTGGACGCGCAGTACGCCCCGGCGAGCGGTGCGCCGATCAGCCCGTAGGTCGAGGCGATGTTGACGATCACCCCACCGGGCATCAGGTGTGGGAGCGCGTGTTTGGCGCACAGAAACGGACCCCGCAGGTTCACGGCGATCACCCGGTCCCAGGCTTCCAGCTCGAGTTCGTGGATCAGCGCCGAACCGCCGGAGATGCCCGCGTTATTGACCAAGACATCCAGCCGCCCGAATCGCTGCAAGGTTTTTTCGACCAGCCGACTGACCTGGATGGGATCGGACACGTCGCAGGGTACGAAGGCTGATTCGCCCCCGGCGGCGACGATCTCGGCGGCGGTCACGTCTCCTCTTTCAACTTGCACGTCGGAGACGATCACGCGAGCGCCCGCCGCGCCCATGCCGAGCGCGATGGCGCGCCCGATGCCGCCTGCCGAACCGGTGACGATGCAGACCTTGCCGCTTAATCTGGAGTCGTTCATGCGAGTCTCCTCTGCCAATCTCGAGCCGCAACGCTCGAGGGTATTTTTGAGTTGATGGGCGTGGCGGCCGTAGGATCGGTCCAGATTCAATAAGGAGTGTTCTATGGCTGAACCTGTGCTGGCGATTCACGGCGGTTGCGGCGCGATCCCGAAAGCGGAACTGACCCCGGACGCCGACCGAGCCGCCAGAGCCGCGTTGAAACGGTCGCTCGAGGTTGGGTACGCGGTGCTCGCGGCGGGTGGTCCGGCCGTGGACGCGATCACCGAGGCGATCGCGGTGATGGAGGACGACTCCAGTTTCAACGCGGGTTTTGGTGCGGCCTTCAACCGTGACGGTCGCCACGAGCTGGATGCCTCGCTGATGGACGGCGCGACCGGGCGGGCTGGAGCGGTCGCGGGTACCAGCCGGATTCGCAACCCGGTGCGGGTCGTGCGGCGGTTAATGGAGGTCTCCGATCCGCTGTTGCTGATCGCCGACGCCGCCGATGCCTGGGCGCTTGAGAACGGGTTTGCGACTGTAGAAAACACGTATTTCTCTACCGATGCCCGCCGTGAAGCGCTGGACCGAATGCTAGAGCGTGAACGGATTGGGAATCTGGCGGCGGCCTCGGAGCGCGACCGGCACGGCACGGTCGGCGCGGTGGCGCTGGATGCCCACGGCAATTTGGCAGCGGCCACCTCGACCGGCGGGTACACCGCCAAACCCGTCGGGCGGGTCGGTGACACACCGATCATCGGCGCGGGAACCTGGGCGGACAATCGCACCTGCGCGGTCTCTGGCACGGGCAAGGGCGAGCTGTTCATTCGCCTCGCCTTTGGACACGAGCTTCACGCACGAATGCTGTACCGGGGCGAGTCGCTCGAGGCGGCGGCGGGGAGTTTGATTCACGGTGAGCTGGCCGCCCTCGGCGGTGGCGCGGGGGCCTGCGCCGTGGACCGCGAGGGCAATGTGACGCTGCCGTACAACACGGAAGGCATGTACCGGGGCTGGATTCGCCGCGCGGGCCTGTACTTGGCGATTCACGAGGACTGACGCGACAGTGCAACCGCCGCTCAACATTGCCGCTTAGGTCGCTACCCACCCGAGCGCTCCAAACCGTACAGCGCGGAGAATTTCGTCTCCAAGTAATTCAGGTACGGGCGGGCGTCCAAGCCGCGCCCAGTGGCGCGTTGCAGCAACTCGTCCGACGTGAAACGCCTGCCGTGCCGATACACGTGCTGCGTCAACCACTCGCGCAGCGGCGCGTAATCGCCCACCGCCAACCGCCCCTCGAGGTCGGGCCGTTGCGAGTGGGCGGCGGCCATGAACTGGCAGGACATGACGTTCCCGAGGGTATACGTTGGAAACGAACCAATGTAGCCGCTGGACCAGTGAATGTCCTGAAGCACACCGAGCGCGTCGCTTGGCGGGGTGACGCCCAGGTACGACCGCATCTTTTCATTCCAAGCCACCGGCAAATCCGCCACGGCCAGCGAACCGTCCATCAGCGCCATCTCGAGTTCGGCTCGCAACATGATGTGCAGGTTGTAAGTGATTTCGTCGGCCTCGACTCGGATCAGGCTCGGGGCGACGCGGTTGACCGCGCGGTGAAACTGCCTCAGACTCACCCCCTCGAGCTGCGACGGGAAGACGGCTTGTAGACGCCCATACCAGTGCGCCCAGAACCTTTCGGAACGCCCGACCAGATTCTCCCAAAGACGAGACTGGGATTCGTGCGCCCCGAAACTCGTGCCACCTACCGCGTAGAGGTTCATCAGGTCAACCGCGAGCGCCCCTCGAGTCAGCGCCGGAGCGACACCCTGTTCATAGAGCGCGTGACCGGTTTCGTGCAAGAGTCCAAACAGGGCTTGCGGTAGGAAGTTCTGGTTGTACCGCGTGGTGATACGAACATCGTCCTGGGTGAAGGAGATTTCAAACGGGTGCAAGGACGCGTCCAGCCGCCCTCGAGTCAAGTCATAACCAAACGCCTGCGCTACCTCGAGGGCGAATTCGCGTTGCAGTTCAGTAGGGTATTCCCGATGCAGAAAATCGGCTTCGGGCGCGGCCCCGGAAGCCGTGATCCGACCCAGCAGCGGCAGCAACCCCTGACGCAATTCCGCGAACAACCCCCCCAGCCGCGAGGCGGTCATGCCGGGTTCGTACAGCCCGACCATCGCGTCGTACGGGTGATCCCGATACCCGATCGTCTCCGCCAGCTCACGGCTGAGGGCGATCACGCGCCCCAAATCAGGCGCGAACAGCGCGAAACTGTTCGCGGCCCGAGCCTCAGCCCAGCGTTGCTGGGCCACTGTTTTCAGCGCCGCGAAGTCGCGGGTCAGCGCGGGCGGCAACCGGCGATAGAAATCTGCCGCCTGTCGCACCGCCGCGACCGAACGGCGCTCAATGCCATCCTCTGGGAATCCCTCGAGTTCGGTCTCGCACCGCTCCAGCAGGGACCGCACCCGATCCGATGCCAGGCGTTCCTGCGCCAGAGCGGACAGCGTGGCGATCTGTTGACCGCGCCCCGTGACCCCGCCGGGCGGCATCTGCGTGCGAGCGTCCCAGGTCAGAATGTTCAAGCTGTTCAGCACGTCGCTGACCTCGTTCACGACCCCGCACAGTTCCAGGTAGGCACTCACAGACAACGCGCTCACAAACAACCCCCCTCACGACGCCTCACTTGCCACCGTCCACCGACAGAACCTGACCGCTGACCCAGCCCGCCCGATCTGAAGCCAAGAACAGCACCGCCGAGGCGATGTCCTCCGGCGAGCCGAGCCGCTTTAAGGCGATCCCTTCGAGCAAGCGCCGCTGCCCGTCCTCGCCGTAGGATTGCCACTGACGTTCGGTGCTAGGGTTGGAGCGCACGAAGCCCGGCGCGACGCAGTTCACGGTGATACCCCACGGTCCGAGTTCGTGGCAGAGCTGGCGCGTCAGATTGATCAGACCCGCCTTCGCCGACGAGTACGCCTGAATCCCGGTCAAGGAGGCCCCCAAGCCCGCGCCGCTCGAGATGTTGACGATTCGCCCAGCCTGAGCCGCCTTCATGCCCGGCGCGACCGCCTGAGCGCAGTAAAACGCCGCCGATAGATTGACCGCAATAATGCTGTTCCAAGCGTCCGGCGTGACCGTCTCCAGGGGCACACCCGTCTGACCCAGCACGCCGCCCGCATTGTTGACCAGCACCCCCACCGCGCCCAGAGCGCCGAGCAGCGAGTTGACCGCTACCGCGTCGGTCACGTCCAACACGTGCGTCTCGACGTGTCCAGTCGCGCTCGCCCGCGTCGCCTCGAGTTCGTCCGCCAAGAGGTCGCAGGCGTGAACCTGAGCGCCGAGCGCGGAAAAGGCCTGGGCGATGGCCCGCCCGAAGCCGTGGGCCGCACCGGTCACGACTACCGTCTGATGGTCGAAGCGAAGGTTCATGGGTTCCTCCAGAAAGGGTTGGATCTGAGATCTCGAGGGAGAGAAGACTGGATCTCCTGCGAATGTCGGGCGCGGTCTCCCCTTTTGCGCCGATGGTCTCTCTGTTCGACCACACCTCTCTGTTCGGCCACGCCTCGAGGTCGCGCTCGAGTACCACGAACCCGTAAGGGCGAACCACTGTTCGCCGAACGCAGGGAGAGACGAAAAGGCATTTCCGCACGAGGGCGAGTCCTCCGCCCCGGACTCGTAGGGGCAAGGTTTGCCTCGCCCGGCCACAGCTCGAGCGACACAGCGGTCGAACCCAGCGGTCCAGCGTCAGACGACCCTTTCGTCACCCCCCAGCCCACTCCGCACGCGAAGAGAATATCTCGAGGCTCGAGGTGTTTCTGACCACCAGCTCTCATGCTCGAGCCATCGGGGAAAGCTGTTGCGATTCGGGCAGCAACCCCTCGAGCGCGGTTCCGACCGCCAGCGCCAGCCCGTCCCGGTGCGACGGGGCGAGGATCTGCAAGCCGAGCGGTAGGCCGTGTGCGCCGTACCCGCAGTTGATGCTCAGCGCTGGTAGTCCGGTCAGGTTGTGCGGGCCGCTGCGCCGCGCCTCGAGCGCGCCCGCGTCGTCGGCGGCAAACACCGGGTCTTCGTGGGGCGCTTCCCAGTGAACGCTCGGCGAGAGCAGCACATCCACCAGTTGAAAGGCGTTCAGGAACTGGCGCGTCAGATGGCGGCGGTACTGCTGGGCGCGAATGTGAACCACGGCGGGAATCGCAAACCCCAATTCAATTTGCGTGCGGGTCAGCGGCGCGTAATCCTGCCCTCGAGTCGCCAGCCACGGTTGATGCACGACGCTGGCTTCGGGCAGCAAGACATTCAACAGCGCCGCGTCCGCCAGCTCGAGGTCTCTGATAGCCACGGGAACCCGTCGCGCTCCGGCGGTTTCCAGGGCGTTGCAGGCGTGATCGAAGGCGCTGACGACCTCGGGTTGCAGTTCCGCGCCGTCGTGCTGAATCACTCCGAAACGCAACCCGCGTAAAGAAGGCCGTTCAACCACGGACTCGCCGAGCATCGCTTCCAAGAGGAGCCGCGCATCCTGGCTCGAGCGGGCGATCGGTCCAGCGTGATCGAGCGACCACGACAGCGGGAAAACGCCTTGCAGCGGAACCCGGCCGTAGGTCGGTTTCAGCCCAGCCAGGCCGCAGTAACTCGCAGGAATGCGAATCGAACCGCCCGTGTCCGTGCCGACAGCCGCGAAGCACATTCCGGCTGCGACCGCCGCGGCCGATCCCCCGCTCGAGCCGCCCGAGGTGCGCGTCGCGTCCCACGGGTTGTTCGTCTGGCCGTACTCCGGGTGAACGATGCCGTAGGCGAATTCCAGCAGATTCGTCTTTCCAAGGCTGACTGCGCCCGAGGCTTTCAAGCGCGTGACCAACGCCGCGTCTTGCGCTGGCACGTGATCGCGCCGAATGCTCGAGGCGCAGGTGGTGCGAACGCCCGCCGTGTCAATCAGGTCTTTCAGCGCAATCGGAATTCCGTGCAGCGGCCCGCGATCCTGCCCGCCGCGCAACTCGCGCTCGGCGGTGCTGGCCGCCTTCAGCGCCTCAATCGCGGTCACAGTGATAAAGGCGTTCAGAACGGGATTCAAAGCCTCGATGCGATCCAGGCAGCGCCGCGTCAGTTCCACCGGCGAGAGGCTTCCAGCGCGGTACATCGCGCCAATCTCCGCAATAGAACGCGTCAGCGGGTCACTCATCGGCGTTCCTATAGGGTGGCGGCAGCCCAGCCTCAAGAAATTCTGACTCGAGCGATGGCGTCTCAATAGATTCTGGTGACTCCAGCCCTGTTGGTTTCACCTCGGTTAACTCTAGGTTCCACGGCAGTCCGAGCGGGCTGAGCGTCCCCAACCCCAGTGCCGCGACCAGCGCGTCTCCCGCGAAAACCGGCTCGAGGGCGGGAATCAGGGCCGCCGCTCGCTCAACGGACAACGAAAGCCCAGAGAGTTCCGCCATCCCTCGGATCAGTTCCGGGTTCACGCCATCACCCGTTGAAGTTCGGCTAAGTTGTCCCAGCCTAGCGCTCGCGCCCCGGCTTCGATCTCGTGAACCATATTGATAATCTGCGCCGTCAGCGGCGTTGGGACTCTGGCTTCCGCACCCAGGCGGACAACCGCTCCGAGCTGCGCGTCCACCTCGGTCGGACGTTTCCTGACCGCCAGGTCGCGCCAGATGCCGGAGTGCGTCTTGGCGGAGCGGCGGTTGAAGGCGACCATCTCGTTCAGACTTTGCACGGTCAGTTCGTTGGGCGCGGAGGCGGTGAAGGCGTGCGGGTTAAAGCCGTTGAAGCCCTCGGCTCGAACGCCTCTGGCGGCGGCGACACGCATCACCTCGCGCCCGATCTCGGTGAACAGCTCCCGATGCTCCACCGCCTCGAGCGCGTCGGCGATAGAGGCATCGGTCAGCGCGGTGGCGAACAGTTGCGCCCCATACGCCAGTTTGCCCCACAGGAAGCCCCAGATATTCGGGGTTTGAACCGCTGCCTCGTCAAAGTTCAGCAGTAAGCGATGAATCTCAGCCAAACGCTCTGTTAGCGCACCGTTCAGTTCTCCGACCACAACCGCACCGCGCCCGGCGTAGTGAATCACACCCGGCTTTAGGTAATCAGCCCCGAAATTGACGAAGCAACCGACGGTTCGGCCCGCACCGATCACCCCCGCGATCTCGAGTTCGTTTAACCCGTTCTGCGCGGAAACCACGAGGCCGTCAACGGTCAAATGCGGCTCGAGGGCCCGCGTGGCCGCCACTGTGTGATGTGCCTTGACGCACAGGAAGACGGTACCGAACTGCCCCTCGAGCTGATCCGGGGTCAGGGCCCGAGCCGGGATGGTGAATTCCGCGATCGGACCCTCAAGGCGCAACCCGCGTTGATTGATCGCCGCGACGTGATCGGCGGCGGTGTCCACGAACAGCACGTCCCGCCCAGCCCGCAAGAAATACGCCCCGAGCGTGCCGCCGATTGCGCCCGCGCCCCAGATCAAAATCGGCTGTGCAGTCCGCATTTGGGCGGCTCGCACTCAGGCCCAGCCGTTCTCGAGCAACTCGCGGGTTTCCTGGATCGCGGTCTGCCAGAGGGCCCGCATGTCCTCGTCCGGGCGCTGGTAGTAACCACCAAAATTACCGTCGCCGAGAAGCTCGCGTGAACCCTTGGGCGGCAGCATCTTCAGCCGGGCGAAGTCCACCATCGGTTTCTGCTCCGGCGGTGACGCGATCCCAGAGAGCCGCGTCCACGGAAAGTTTTCCATCCACGAGGCGTGCGAGGCCACCGGGTCGGTCGCCTGCACTTGGGCCCAAGCCTTCGGCGCGTTCCACCAGTTATGAAACAACACCTGCGCCTCCGGGTGATCCGCCATCCACTCACCGCTGAAGCCCTGCGCGGGCGTGTTGCCGCCGTGGCCGTTGACGACGAGGATACGTCGGAAGCCCTGCTCCAGTAAGCCATCCAGCACGTCGCGCACCAGGGACAGATAGGTCGTCACCCGCAGGGAAACGCTGCCAGGGTAGGCTCGGAAGTACGGCGTGATGCCGTAAGCGACGACCGGGAAGACTGGCACGCCGACGGGTTCGGCCGCCTCCGCACCGACCCGTTCTGCCAGGATGCTGTCCACGCTGAGACTCAGGTACGCGTGCTGCTCGGTGCAGCCCAGCGGCAGCACGCAACGGTCATCCGTCTTTAGGTAGTGCTCCACCTGCATCCAATTCATCTCGGAAATCTTCATAGGGTCTCCTTTAACTGACGCGCCTTCAACCGAGGCTCCTTCGGCTGGCTCGAGCGAGCGGGTTTCCCCGGTGATCTGATCGCTTTCACGGGCTGGGCGGATTTCTGTTCCCGCAAGCGCTCCACGACCGGCAGCACGTCGCGTTCCACCGAGCGCGGGTCCGGGACGTGACGGTACTCGAGGGCCCGTACGTGTTCGGGTAAACCCTCCAACAGGGATTCCGAACCGGTGGCGAAGACGATCACGTCGCAGACTCGAGTCAGGCGTTTCATCGCCGCGCGGTCGCTCAGCACCGCCACGGCGGGCGCGTCCAGGTGCGAGGCGAAGCGTTCGACGCCAGATTTCATCGTCGGCAGGAACTCCGGGAAGGTGGACAGCAACCCCAGCCGCGTGCGCGGCCCGAGTTCCGCCAGCGCCGTGCGGGTGCGTTCCGAAGGAATGAAATTGACCGTGGCGAGCGCCACCCGGTCGCCGACGACCGCCTGCACCTGCGCCTTGCGATTGGCGATCACCACGATCAGATCCGCCCGGCGCACACCCTTCAAGACTTTGGGGTCACGCTGCAACTCTCCCAGCGTGACCGCCTCGAGGGTGTCGGTCGGTTGAAGCATCGGGCGCAGGTCGTTCACGTAGGATCGGGTCGCCTCCGCGAAGATGCCGACGAACACCAGCCGCACGGGCCGCTTGGAGCCGCGTTGTCCCAGCCGGGCGTTCACCATATTGGAGAGTTCCGAGCGGGTCAGGCCGTTGGCTTCGGCCACACCGATCAGCCGATCAATCAGGCGTTGCAGTTCCAGCACCCGCTCCTGACCCGCCCCAACCTGCGCCCCGCTCGAGGTGACAAACGTGCCGCGCCCGTGAAAGGTTTCCAGCAGCCCGGACTGTTGCAGCTCGCGGTAGACCTGCGAGACCGTGACCGTGGCGATCCCCAGTTCATCGGCCAGATCGCGTACCGAGGCCAGTTGATGACCGCCGGGCAGTTCGCCACAAGCAACGCCGTATTCGATCTGACCGCGCAGTTGTTGGCTGAGCGATACGGGCAGGTCTCGGTCAATGCGAATCTTCACGCGGCATCCTCGAAGGTTTGGTGGTTTGCGACAAGTGTGCTGCAAAAGCATAACAATTGCAAGAGAAGCGGTCAAACTCTAGGGACGGCAGGCGCTTCCGCTGCTTGTCCTAAGGAATCAAATTTTCCCTAATAGATCTGTCTCTCACACCTATCAGGTGATTTTTCGACTCGAGCCTATGAGCAATTCAGGCTCGAGGTCTTGACGTTGACTTTCCAAGGGCGTTAAGCTCTGCCATCACACTTTGCCCTCAGCGAGCCTCGCTGGCGCAAGGTGTTTCGTGCAATTTCCGGTTTTTCCAAGGAGGGGTCAGCATGAAGAGAACGGTCTCGCTCGCACTCGTCGCCTTACTGATGGTCGCGGGTCTGGTGGCGGCCGCCCCGAAACGCGGCGGCACGCTGGTTTATGGACGTTATGCGGATTCCTTGTTTTTGGACCCGGTGTTGAACGACGCCAACGTGGACATCTGGATTCTGACTAACCTGTACGACACGCTGCTGCAACCGACCGACAACGGAAAATCGGTCAAGCCGTGGCTGGCCACGAAGTACAGCCTCTCGAGGGACGGCAAGACCTTCACCCTGACGCTCCGCCAGGGCGTCAAGTTCGCCGACGGTTCTCCGCTCACGCCGGGAGACGTGAAGTTCTCCTTGGACCGGGCGCGCGACCCGGACAACGGAGCCTGGAACAGCCTGATCGCTTCCATTAATTCGGTCGCGGTGCAGGGCAACCAGATTGTGCTGAGCTTGAAGTACCCCGACCCCAGCCTGCCCGCCGCACTGGCGACCTTCAACACCGGGATCATGCCGCAAAAACTGTTCACCGCCACCCCCGGCGCGACCGACGAGGCGAAAGCCAAAGCCTTCGCCGAAAAACCGATTGGCACGGGGCCGTTCGTGCTGAGCGATTGGAAGAAGGGGTCACGCATGACCCTGAAACGCAACCCCTACTACTGGGGCAAAGGCGAGGATGGTCAGGCGCTACCGTACCTGGATGAACTGCGGTTTGAAATCGTCCCGGACGACAACACACGCATCTTGAAACTCCAGAGCGGCGAGTTGGACGGCGCGGAATTCATCCCACTGTCCCGCGTCGCGGAGTTGAAAGCCGATCCAAAGCTCAGCATGCAACTCTTCCCGTCCACCGAAGTAGATTTCGTCATCATGAACATGCGCCCCAAATTAAAGAGTGGCGCAGAAAACCCACTCTCCAACGCCAAGGTGCGCCAAGCGCTGAACTACGCGACCGACAAGGACGCGCTGATCAAACTCGTGACCTTCGGCAACGGCAAACCGATGAAGTCCTTCATGTCGAGCGCCACGCCCCTGGTGGACAATTCCCTGCCGGGCTACGCGTTCGACCTCGAGCGAGCCAAAAAGCTGATGAAGGACGCGGGCTACGCGAGCGGTTTCGAGACGAGCACGCTGGCCGTTTCCGGCAATGCCGACCAAGCGGGCGTCGCGGCGGCGCTGCAACAGATGTGGGCCCAGATCGGCGTCAGGCTGAAAATTGACCTGCTGGACTCTGCGACCGCCCGCGCCCGGTACCGCGCCAACGACTTTCAGATGCGCATCAGCGCTTGGACGGACGACATTGCCGACCCGAGCGAGATCACCAGTTATTTTGCGATCTTCAAGAACGTCGAAAGCCTGCACACCGGCTTTCAGAGCGATCAACTCGAGGGGCTGTTCGAGCAGTCGCAGCGCGAACCGAGCCAGGTGAAACGCGCTGTGCTCTACCAGCAGATTCAACGCATCTACTACAACGCCGCGCCGATCATCTTCATGTTTGAAAAGCCGTACCCGGTCGCGCTGCAAAAGTCCGTCAAGGGATTCGTGCAGATTCCCCTTGGGAACAACATCTTCGTCAACGCCTCGAACGAGAAATAACGCCGCGACAGACAAAATCGTAGCCCGGACAGCCTCGAGAATAGCGGTACCGCCGACAAGACGAAGCTCAACGGCAACAGCAACTCAGCTCGCTCGCCCCCTCACCCGCGCATTCGGACGTCCTCTCCCGTCGCGCCGATGCGCGCCATCAGTCCAGGGAGAGGCGACCAACTGTTCCCGTCTCGAGTGGTCTGGATCGAAAATTCTTTCAGTTGGAGGTCGTGTATGCGAAAGGTCTTGGCTGGGGTTTTGATCGCGGGTCTGATAGTTGCGGGCGTGAGTGACGCCGTAGGTCCGACGAGGGGCGGCAAGATGATTTACGGGCGCTACGCGGATTCTCTGTTCTTAGATCCGGTCTTCACCGATGCGAACCTGGACATCTGGATTCTGACCAATCTCTACGACACGCTGATTCAGCCCGGTCCGGGCGGCAAGGGCCTCGTGCCGGGGCTGGCCTCGAGTTACGGGTTCTCCAAGGACGGGCTGAGCTTCACGCTGACCTTACGGGCTGGCACGAAGTTCTCGAACGGCTCTGCGATCACGTCAGGGGACGTGAAGTTCTCCTTGGATCGGGCGCGCGAACCAAAGAACGGCGCGTGGAATTTCCTGCTGGGTTCGATTGCCAGCGTCACCGCGAAGGGCAATCAGGTGGTTCTGAAGCTCAAGAACCCTGACCCCAGCCTGCCCGCGGCGCTGGCGACCTTCAACACGGGCATCTTGCCGCAAAAACTGTACGCCGCTGCGAAGGGAGCCGACGAGAAGGCTCGAGGCAAGGCGTTCGCGGAGAAACCGATTGGCAGCGGTCCGTTTTTATTGTCCGAGTGGAAGCGCGGCTCGTTCATGGTTTTGAAGCGCAACCCGTTCTACTGGCGCAAGGGTGGGGACGGGAAACCGTTGCCGTACCTGGACGAGCTGCGCTTCGAGATCGTACCGGACGACAGCGCTCGCATTCTGAAACTCCAGAGCGGTGAGCTGGACGGCGCGGAGTTCATTCCGTTCTCGAGGGTCGCGGAGTTGCAGGCGGATTCTAAGCTCAGTATGAAGCTGTTTCCGTCCACCAAGGTGAATTTCGTCGTCATCAACAACCGCCCCAAACTGAACGACGGTTCCGAGAATCCGCTGGGCAATCAGAAATTGCGGCAGGCCCTGAATTACGCCACCGATAAACAGGCGCTGATCAAACTCGTGACCTTTGGGATCGGCAAGGAGATGAAGTCCTACATGTCTTCAAGCACGCCGCTGTTCGCGCCGCAACCGATGTACCCCTTCGATCTGGAAAAGGCGAAAAAGCTCTACGCGGACTCCGGCGCGCCCACGAACCTCGAGTTGACGGTTCAGGCGCTTTCCGGCAGTGCCGATCAAACGGCCCTGGCGACGGCCCTCCAACAGATGTGGGCCCAGATCGGGGTGAAGCTCAATATCGAGCAACTGGACAGCGCCTCCTCCAACGACAAGTATCAGAAGCACGACTTTCAGTTATCGTTCAACTCGTGGACGGACGACATCGCCGACCCGAACGAGTTAACCGCCTACGCGGCTGTCTATTCCAGCTCCGAGTCCTTCAAGACGGGCTTCAAGAACGCTGAGGTGGAAAAACTGTTCGCGCAGAGTCAACAAGAGGTCAACCCCACGAAGCGGGCCGCGATGTACAAGCGCATCCAGCAGATTCACACTGAGACCGCGCCGATGGTCTACCTATACGAGACGCCGTACCCGGTGGCTCTGGGCAAGCGCGTGCGCGACTTCGTGCAGATTCCCCTCGGCAACAACGTTTTCTCCGGCACGTATCTCGAGAAGTGAGGGTAGCTCACGTGAGCGGGTTTCAAATCTCACCGCCCGAGGCGAAACGATTTAAAGGTTCAAAGAGTACAGTTCAGTCTCAGCCCTCGAGTCATCCCGTTCCGATTCCCAGGTTTGGAGTGCGATGAACCGCTTGTCTTACGTCCTCGTGCGTGTCTTACAGGTTATCCCGACCTTCTTCGTCGTCATGGCCCTCGTCTTCGTCATGGTGCGCTTGCTGCCGGGTGATCCGACGAGCGCCATCCTCGGGGAGCGGGCAACCGAAGACTTGATCGCTAGGGCGAACAAAGAGCTGGGGCTGGACAAGCCGATCGTCGTGCAGTTCGGAATTTTCGTGCAGAGATTCTTTCAGGGCGACCTAGGCGAATCCATCAACTTGAAGGTTCCGGTCTTTCGCCTGATCTTGGAACGAATGCCAGTGACGCTGTTCCTGACGCTCTACGCAGCAGTTCTGGCGGTGCTGCTGGCGGTTCCGCTGGCCTTCGTCGCGGCTCTCAGGAAGGACACGCTGACCGACGCAGTCATTCGCGGCGTGTTCCAGGTCGGGCTGTCCATGCCGGTCTTTTATATCGGCTTGCAACTCTTGACCGTGCTGGCGGCGCAACTGCGGCTGTTTCCGGTCGGCGGGTACGGCGAGGGCTTTTGGGAACACCTGCGCTATCTGTTCCTGCCCGCCCTGACGCTCGGGTTTAATCTGGCCGCGATTCTGATGCGAAATCTGCGGGCGTCTATCCTGGAGGTGCTGCAATCCGAGTACGTGGATTTCGCCCGCGCCAAAGGCTTGCCGGGTACATTGATCCTGGGACGGCACGTGCTGCGGAACGCCGTCATTTCCACGGTCACACTCTTCGGGTTGAACATCGGCGGCTTGATCGGCGGAGCCGTCATTACTGAAAGCGTCTTCGCCATTCCCGGCGTTGGACGCCTCATGGTCGAGTCCATTTTTGGCCGGGATTACCCGGTGATTCAAGGCCTGACACTGACCTTCGCGGTGCTGGTCTCGCTGACGTTTATTCTGACAGACGTGGTTCACGCGCAACTCGATCCTCGAGTGGAGGTCGCATGAAACGCCTTGTCTCTCGAGAGAAGGCTAGAAAACGTGGCTCGAGACGCCATCAACCGCCCGAGCGACCATCTGGGCAGCCACGATCCGGGCAGGGCGTGGTCTGAATGGCGGCTCCCGCTCTGCCCGCAGCCGCACCCTCGAGGCCGCGCTCGAAGCTGCGATTGAAACCGACCCTGATTGCAGGGCTGACTATCATCGGCGGCTTCGTGCTCTTGGCGCTGCTGCCGGGCGTGTTCGCACCGTACAGCCCGACAGCTTTCGATTACAACGCGGTCTTGCAGGGTCCGAGCGCCAAGCACTTTTTTGGCACGGACAACTTCGGGCGCGACATGTTCTCACGGGTCGTCTGGGGAGCGGGGGTGGACATGCAGATCGCCCTGTTCACGACCCTGTTCCCAGTCATTTTCGGGACGCTCCTGGGGGCGTTGATCGGGTATTACGGGCGCTGGGGCGACGCGATTTTTGGGCGCGTCGTGGATGTCGTCGTGACCTTTCCGTTTCTGGTGCTGGTGATCGCCATCGTGGCGCTCCTCGGACCGGGTTTGACGAACATGTTCATCGCGGTCAGCGCCGTCGGCTGGATCACCTACGCGCGACTGGTGCGCGGCGAAATCCTGACTCAGAAACGCGCCGAGTACGCCCTGGCCGGGCGCGTCATGGGTTACACCCCGAGCCGAATCATCTTCCGTCACCTGCTACCGAACGCGATCACGCCGGTGATCGTCTACCTGATGACCGACATGGCGCTCGGGATTCTGCTTGGCTCGAGCCTCGGGTACTTGGGGCTGGGGGCGCAACCGCCGACCGCCGAGTGGGGCGTGCTGATCGCCGACGGCAAGAATTTCCTATCCACCGCTTGGTGGATCGCCACCTATCCGGGACTGGCGATCACGCTGGCGGGCGTGGGCTTCAGCCTGCTGGGTGATGGCCTGGCGGACTTGCTGAGGCCCAGAGGATGACGCACCAAGCTGTCCCAGGTGACACGCCACTGCTCGAGTTGCGCGACCTGCGAGCGGTCTTTGACACACCCAGAGGTTCGTTCACGGCGGTGGACGGCGTGAGCCTGAGGCTGAACCACGGCGAGGTGCTGGGGCTGGTCGGTGAGTCCGGCTCCGGGAAGAGCGTCACGCTACGCTCTATTCTGCGACTGGTGCGCCCGCCCGGCGTGGTGACTGGGACTGTGCAATGGCGCGATCAGAATCTCTTGGCGTTGCCGGAATCCAAACTCCGCCGCGTGCGTGGCGGCGAGATCAGCATGATCTTTCAGGAACCGATGACGGCCCTGAACCCAGTCCTCAGTATCGGGCAGCAGATCACCGAGACCTTGCAAGAGCACACACAGCTCTCAGGGCGGCAGCGGCAGGCTCGAGCGGTGGAACTCTTGGAGTTGGTTGGGATCGCTTCACCGGGGGAGCGGCTGAAGGATTACCCGCACCAGTTCTCGGGTGGGATGCGGCAACGCGCCATGATTGCCATTGCGCTCGCGTCCAATCCCAGTCTGCTCTTGGCGGACGAACCGACGACGGCGCTGGACGTGACGATTCAGGATCAGATTCTGAAATTGCTCTTGCGGCTCAAGGACACCCTCGGGATGGGCGTGATCCTGGTAACGCACGACTTGGGCGTCGTGGCGCAAACCTGTGACCGCGTGGCGGTCATGTACGCCGGACGAATCGTAGAAATCGCACCGGCGGCCGAACTCTTCGCCCAACCGCGTCACGCCTACACACTCGGGCTGCTCAATTCTGTGCCCGGTCAAGTGGTTTCCAACCAGACAGAATCAGGCTCGAGCGGCACGCGTCGCCCGCTGATTCCAATTCCTGGCGCACCGCCGAGCCTGCGGGCGCTGCCGCCCGGTTGCGCTTTCGCGCCGCGCTGCGCTTACGCCACCCCAGCCTGCGACCTCGAGCGTCCAACATTGCAGGCTATTTCCTCGTCGCGGCTCACGGCCTGCATTCATCACGCTCGATTGGAGCGGGCGGGTCAAACCGATGGGACTGAACCCAGGATGACCGCCTTGGAGCGTCAGTCATGAACCCAGTGGAATCGGCGGTCATCCTACGCGCCACGGAGCTGACCAAAAGCTTCGCGGTCGCCGGACAAGCCCTGTCTCGTCTGCGCGGTCAGCCTATCAAGGCGGTGCGCGCCCTGACCGGGGTGAGCTTGGACGTGCGGCGCGGTGAGACGCTCGGCATCGTCGGTGAGTCCGGGTGCGGCAAGAGCACGCTGGCGCGCTGCTTGGTGCGGCTCTACGAGGCTGATTCTGGTAGCCTCGAGTACGACGGCGTGGACGTGCTGGGCTTGCGCGGTGCGAATCTGCGCCGCTACAACCGCCGCGTGCAGATGGTCTTTCAGGACCCGTTCAGCTCGTTGAATCCGCGCCTGACGGTCTATCAAACACTGAGCGAGGCGCTGCTGGTTCACCGGCTGCGAACCCCGGCGCAAGTCCCCGAGCGCATCCGTGAACTCTTGGAGTTGGTCGGCTTGCCCCTGGAGGCCCAGCACCGTCTGCCGCACGAGTTTTCCGGCGGCCAACGGCAACGCATCGGGATCGCTCGAGCGCTCTCGGTGGAACCGGAAACCCTGATCGCCGACGAGCTGGTGAGCGCCCTGGATGTCAGTGTGCAGGCGCAGGTCGTGAATCTGCTTCTGGAATTGCAGGAGCGGCTGCATCTGACGGTCCTCTTCGTGGCGCACGACCTGCGTCTGGTGCGTCATATCTCGCATCGTGTGGCGGTCATGTACCTGGGGCGCGTCGTGGAACTGGCGGACACCGAACGGCTGTTCTCCGACCCCCAGCACCCGTACACGAGGGCGCTTCTCGCCGCAGCCCCAGACCTCGACCCGTCGCGGAAGTCGGTGATCGAAGCCGTGCGCGGCGAACTGCCCAGCCCACTCGCGCCGCCGCCCGGTTGCGCCTTCCACCCACGTTGCCCGCAGGCCTTCGAGCGTTGCCGCGTGGAGATTCCACGCCTAGAACCCAGAGGGGCAACCGGTCAGCTCAGCGCCTGTCACCTGCTCGAGCCGTCAAACTGAAGCTATTATTGATTCGCGCCGCCCGCGCCGAAGGCTGTCCCACACAAAGTTTGAGTTCGCCCTTTGTGAAGCTGAACACGCGGATCAGTAAAATCAGGAGAAACCATGTCACAAGCATTATTGGGTCGGGTCGCCCTCGTCACCGGAGCCTCGAGCGGGATTGGCGAGGCGACCGCCCTGCAACTCGCCGAGGCGGGCGCGAGCGTGGCACTGGTGGCTCGACGCGAGGACCGACTGCAAGCGCTCGAGACGCGTATCCGTGATTTGGGCGGTAAAGCGCTGGTCGTCACCGCTGATCTGACCGACGAGGCGCAAGCCCTAGACGCGGTGCGGCGCACGCAGGTTGAGCTGGGACGGTTGGATATTCTGGTCAACAACGCGGGCATCATGCTGCTGGGCCCGTCCGCCGAGGCGAAACTGAGCGACTGGAAACGCATGATTGACATCAACCTGATGGCGCTCCTGTACGTGACACACGCGGCTCTACCGATCATGAAGGCGCAAGGGAGCGGACACATCGTCAACCTCTCGAGCGTCTCCGGGCGCGGTACGTCCGCCACCTCGAGCGTGTACAGCCTTACCAAATGGGGCGTTGGGGCGTTCTCGGAATCCTTGCGGCAGGAACTCTCGGCGAAAGAAAAAATTCGCGTCACAATTATCGAACCCGGCGTCGTCAAGACCGAGTTGACCGATCACATGACCCACGAGACCACCAAAACCAACTACCTGAACGTCACCGGTCAGTGGGAACGGCTGGAGCCTGAGGACATCGCGGCCGCGATTCTCTACGCCGTGACACAGCCGCCTCGAGTCAACGTCAACGAGATTCTGATCCGACCGACCGATCAGGGCTGAAGTGCATTCCTGGTAGTCAAGTGATCGTGAGTTCAAATCTCGTCATCCTGGATTCTTCGGAGGTTTGACGACAGGAGCCTCGGGATTAAGGCGCTGAAACACCGTTCCGCTCTTCGGGTAGAACGGCAATCAGCCCCAGATTTCGTGCTAGACAGCGTTTTTCCAAGAGCAGGGTTGGTTCGCCGAGGAATAGATCAAAGTGACCACTTCACGGTTTTCAGTTTCAAATCGCTCAACCCTTGCAGTGCGCTCGTGTAAATGGCACGCAGAAGGTCAACCTTCATCCTTGCCAAAAAGCGTGCAAGAGGAAAGGGGTATAAAGATTTCCGTCCTCTTGCACTGAGGGGTTGACCGCCGTTGGTTGGTGAATCGTCGAGAAAACGTGATCCAAACTTGATGAACGTCCGAGGGGGAATTTCGGATACCATGACCCTTTGGAAACCTGTTTGGAGGTTGCATTCAAGAGCGTATTCCGTCAAATATCAGCAGCGGTAGCGGCGCAAAGAGTCCACCGAAAGCTCAGTTAGACCGAGTAGATAGATTCAGGGGAACCGTTTGGACGATGGTACCTCGAGCGTCGTTCAGGCTTCCGCCGCCTGCGTAGATGGTGTTTCGAGAGGAATGGAATCACTTGGCTGGTTTCAAGAACTTCTCGAGGATTGGCATTTGTCGCGCATCCTGACCGTTGCTCGGTTCGAGGCTCGTTCCCGGCGACCACCACGGTCCGGCCGCCCAGTACGTCCAACCGTTCCACACGTCCTTGTTCGCCTCGACATACCGCAGCATGTCGTCTAGCGCCGCGTCGCAGGTGGTATTCTTGCCGCTCGAGAACTCGCCCAGAAAGCCTTTGCGACCGTGATCTCGTAACCAGCCCGTGAACGCCTTCAAGCGTTCTGAACCAATCGTGGCACTGACGCACGGGTCTTCCGTGCCGGAGGCGTAGATATCCAGGTATTGATGAACCTCGAAGACGAGGTTGTTGCCCGAATCGGCTATGTTCAGCAGAGCATCCGCGTTCGATGGGCCGTCCCCATCCTGTGAGAACCAGGTCCACGCGCCGGTCCAACGGTTTCCCGGCACGAAGATCGTATTGCTTGCTCCGGTCGCGCGAATCGCGGCAATCGCGGCGTTCGCGGCACTGACCCACTGCGCGGTTGGCATGTTATGCGGTTCGTTCATCAGCCCGAAAACAACTCTCGGGTTGGACTTGTAATGCGCCGCGAGTCGCGTCCAAAAATCGGCGAAGGCGGCGTTGGGGACTTGGCTCGAGCCGATCAGGTTGCCATAGTAGCGGGCGTAATTGTGCGGGTCCAAAATCACGATTTTGCCCTTGGCGGTCGTGGCGGTCACGAAAGCATCCAGACGCGCCAGCTCATCCGAATTGAAGTCAGCGTTCAGCGCGCGCTGGAGACGCTCCCAGAGGAATGGTAGGCGGTAGATCGTCATGCCTTTGGCATTGAAGTAATCCACTTCCCCCTGGTTGGGGTAGGTGTACTGCACACCGAAGACGCCAGGCATAATGCTCTCGCCGAAATCCGCGCCCGCCAGGTTGACCCCGCGTGAGAACGGCAGGCTCGAGGAAGGCGGCGGCGGCGTCGGGGTCGGGGTCGGTTGTGGAAGTGGGGTCGGCGTGCTGTTCACGCTGACGAACTTCAGATCGTCAATTCCGACCGGCCCCTGTGCCCGACCGCTACCATCGGTGATGTTGACTCGCTTGATCTGCCTCGGACTTCCCACGTCACGCAACGGCACGACCACTTGCGTCCACACCCCTTCGGGTGTGCTGACACTCACGAATGGGGTCGGTCCGCTCGTATCTTCCGTGTTGAAACCTACCCGTAAACTCGAGCCGCCCGGCGCACCGTAGACCGCGAAACTCAACGAATCAAACCCGCTCGAGTTCACCACCTGCGCTGACCGCAACGACAACCCGCCCCACGCCCCCAAACTGACCAAGATGGCTTTGGAACCGCTCCTGACCGGTGCGCCCGCCCCAAAGTTCACATTGGAGTTCCAAGACCAGTCTTGCCAACCGCTGGCGAGGGTATCGTCGTAGACCACCAATGGCTTCGGTATCGGAGTCAGCGACGAGTTTGGCACGCTCACCAAACGCCATTTTTGACTGTCTACATCTGCCCAATCCCACTGCTGCGCCACGCCCCCGTCGGATGTGGAGAAGTTGCTGACCTCGATCACTCGGCCGCTGTGGACGGCCTTAATCGAGTACGCGCCGTTTCCCACGTCTGAGAGGGTGAAGCGTTGATTCGTCCCGCTTCCGTAATCCCAGAGTTGTAATGGCGCACCATTGGCGGCCGAACCACCACTAACATCCATCGCCTTGTTGCTGAACGCATTGATGATCTTGTACGAGCCGTCGCCCGTATCCTCAAATTTCCATTTTTGATCCGGGGCATCAGTGTTCGTCCACTGGTGCAAACGCGCACCGTTGTCGGTGGCCGCGTTCACGACTGACATGACTTTGCCCGAGTTGACGTTGACCATCACGTACGTGCCGTTCGGCAGTACCCTTTGCAAGCCTGCTGTGGCAGGTACGCCTGGCGTGGAGTTGCACGCGATCAGGGCGAGGCTGAGCACCAAGCCGGTCGCGCCGAGTTTCGGAGCCTCGAGCAGACGTTGAAGTCGCGGCGTGATCTTTCCCATATTGAACCTCCTGGAACTGAGAGACGAGCGATACCATTCCCGAGTCAACCGTGGTGGCGATTCCCCGAGGTTAGGACGCGTCGGGGGTGTTCACCACTCAACATTACTTGGCTTCGATCCCGTATCCGAAGCCCGACCCACCGAACGCGACATAGACCTTGCCGAACACGCTTTTATCCCCATCCACCGCCCGGATGCCGTCCAAGCTGCCCAGCGGGTACTCTGCAATGCGCTTCCAGGAGGCGGCCTCGTCGGTGGACCGCCACACACCGTAGGCTTTGTTGAGATAGCCCACCGCGTAAATCGCCGGGTACGCGCCGCCCGGCGTGACCTTGCCGAAACCAAAGGCATGAACGTTCGTCAGGTTGGGCACGGCCAGCCAGGTCACGCCGCCGTCCTTGGAGCGCTTGAAGGGCACAGAGAAATCTGGTTCCCCGTCCAGCGGCCCGCTCGAGAAGAACAGATGCCCGGCTTGCCCCGGCACGCTCTTCAGGGTCGCGTTGAAGACCCCGAACGGCATGATTTCCTGGCTGTAGACGCGTGTCCAGCTTTTGCCGCCATCCGTGGTGCGGTAGACGCCCGCACCTTTGCCGTCTTTGACACCACTGTGCGCCAGATAGAACGTGCCGGGTTGCGAGCGATCCGCCGCCAGCGTTTTGCGGTTCAAGTACAACTGAAAATGCGATCCCGCCTCGTCGCCCTCCGCCTCGAGTCCGGGCAAATTCACTCGAGACCAGGTTTTTCCGCGATCCAGTGTGTAGTATGGCGTGCGGTTGAAGGTCGGCAGCCAGACAACATTGTCTGGATTGCCCGCGTTCACCGCGATGCTGCCGAAGCCGAAGGCCCACGGATCGGATTCCTTGCCTGCGATCTTCGGGATGCTTGGGAAGCGCGTCCAGCTTTTACCGCCGTCCTCACTGTACCCGGCCTGAACCGCCAGACCGTCCTCAGCACAGCAAAACCGGTGATCTGAGGTGTTACCGACCATGAATTTTGGGTTGTTCTCTTGGTAATCGATTTGCCAGACGCTATTGAAGCGTTTGCTGACGGCGCGTTCACTGGCGTACTCGTCTAACTTGTCCTTGTAAAACGTGCCGAAATCCCAAGCGCCCAGGACGACACTGCCCCCCGGAGGCGCGATCACATCGTTGCCCACGAGTTGCTCGATCCCTCGAGATTGCGATTGCCAGGTGTAGGCGCTCGCACTCGGGGTCAACTCAGTGCGGTACACGCCCGTCCCCATCGCCGTCCACAGGCGGTTCTCTTGAACCGGATCGAACCGCACCTGCGCGGTGGCGAAGAACGACTGATCCGTCCAGCCCAACCACGGCACGTCACCCGCGCCGGTGTACGAACGCTCGAGCGAGCGCCAGGAGTCGCCGCTATCAACGCTCTGGGAGGCATCGCCGCCACCCGAAACCGTGATGACGCGCTTCGGATCTTTCGGGCTGACCGCAACCGTCACGATGTCACCCGCCTTCGGCGGAGCCAGCTTCGTCCAAGTGCCGCCCTTCAAGCGCCAGGCTTGCGCCTCGCCCATGCCGTACAGCGTGCCGTCGCCCGCGACCTCGGTGCGACCCAGCGTGCCGGGACCACCGGGAATTCTGACCCACGTGTCGCCACCGTTCACACTTTTGAAGACGCCATTCTTGTGGCTCGAGGCGTACACGATTCCGGTGCGACCGCCGCTCACGGCGGCGCTCGAGGCATCGAAATCAATCCCGGTGATTCCAGGTCCGCTGCCGTCCGATTTCTCGGCTTGACCGGCGGGAAGGCTGGTGGACCTCGTGAAACTCGAGCCTGCATTCAACGAGATGTACAACCCACCCCTGGGTGTGCCGACCAGGACAACATCCGCGTTGCGTGGGTCCACCTTGAGTTTGTCGCCCCAGGTGCGCCAGTCATCGTTGGCGTCCAGCTTCAAATCAGTGAGTGCCGTTTTCGTCCAGGTGTCGCCCGCGTTATCGCTGCGGTACACCCCGTCGCGCCAAGTCATATACACGCGGTTCCGGTCGCTGGGCGCAATCGCTACCTCGAAGACCCCCGCGCCGTTCCGGGGTTTGACATCGGCGGCTGGGAGCGATGTTGTGGTCAGGAGTTGCTTCCAAGCGTCGCCCGTCCAGCGGTACAAGCCGTAGGTATCGGTGCGTGCGATCATTACGCTGCCGTCGCTCGAGAAGTCAAGGCCGGTAATAAAGCCGCCCGCGCCAACCTTTAACGGCTTCCAGATGTACCCGTCCGCGTTCGGTGGGGTTGTCGGCGTGGGCGACGGGTTCGGTGGGGTTGGACTCAGAGGGATCGCGCCGCAAGTCACGCGGGCGTCTGCCCAATCGGCATGATCGTACTCCAAGCCATCGCCGCCGTCTGTCACGCGCAACTCGAGGGTTGATTTCCCAGAGATCGGGACGCTGAGCGTCTCTGAGACCGAACTGCTCGAGACCTTCAGCGGTTTCGATTCCCAGACCTGTGCGCCGTCCGTCCAGACCTGGAAGGTCACGGAGCCGTAGCGCGATTGGTTGCGGATTTCGTCATCTAAACCAACGACGGCGTTGAAAGTCGTGCAGTTGTTCGTATTGTCCAAGGCGTAGCTGATTTTAGTGGAGGCGTGAACACCGAGACCCTTGGGATAGGTCGTGCCGCCCACACTTAGACCGCGCCCGTCTTTCACTGCGGCTTCACCGTTGCTGGCATCAAGTTCTACGGGACCCCAGCCGTTCGAGGCGAAACTGAAGCCTTGATCGGAGAGGAATCCATTTTTCAGGGGCCGAGCGGTAAGAATTTCTGATTTCCAGGGATGCTGAGCGCCGTTCGCGTACGGATTCTGGACGGCGGGCGAACTCTCGGTGCAGGCGATCAGCCCGAGGCTCAGCACCAGGCAGAGTGAGCCAAGATGGAAGTGCGATAAGGGTCGGGTCGTGGGGTGTCGAATGACTGTTCTGCTCATGAATCGTCTCCCAAATCAACTGGCGAACGATGTGAAGGGGATTTGATCAAATCCAACATAAATTCAAATTGTAGTTTGCAAATCAAATCGAGGAGGGGCTTTCTTATCAAACATTTACTTCTAAATTAAACATTTTGAGGATATTATAATAGACTTTATTTTGATATGAAATATCTTGCACGAAATAACTAAGACTTCTAATGACTATTTTTGCGAGAAAAAATCAGAATTATAATAATAGAAGCAAAATATGTTAGATAAACGTATTAAGATCAACGTTTATCTAACGTGAATAGTTTTTGACTAGTTTGAATACGAGTGACCTGAACACTACCGCCTTCAGGCGGTAGCTTCCCTCAAGCGACTAGAAGTCGCCACCCAACGGCTCAAGCCGTTCCCATCCACAATCCTCAGCTCTCCACTCGAAAGTCACCATCGCTCTCCGTGCCCTGATTCTCGATGTACGCCTTAATCACCTCATCCGTCACCTGTCCGCTCGACACGCAAAAATACCCTCGCGCCCACAAGTGCCGACCCCAAAACGTGCGCTCCAAATGCTTGAACTCCAGCATCAACGTATAAGAGCTAAAACCCTTCATTCGCTGCACAAGTCGACTGATCGTTACCTTCGGCGGGATTGACAAAAAGACATGCACGTGATCCTTGGACACCGACCCTTTGAGAATCTCGACATCCTCATCGCGGCACACCTGTCGGATCAGTTCCCTCACTCGAGAACCGACTTCACCAGTCATAATCGGCTTGCGGTATTTTGTGACCCACACGATATGGACGTGAATCTCAAATTTCGTGTGCGCCCCATGACGGTACTCCACATCAATCAGATTACGATGTTGACACGGCGTTCAGCGAAAGCCTTCGCCTGAAGGCGAGGGTTTTAACCGACCCCGAAGCCGAAATAAAGGGATATTTTATCGAATTTCGATCTTGGAAAAGCTATTGTCTCCATTGACGCGCACACCGGAAGCGGTTGCAAACCGATCACCCGAGGTCATGATCGTTCCCGGCGCACCGAAACTAGCATAGGCGGCGTAACAAGGTCCGCTGAAGGTATTATTCTTGCCGACCAGATCACCGTAGACCTCGACGCCGTACTGGTACGCCTCGGTACACTGGACTTGATTCCCATCGAAGGTCCATGCCGATTTGTTGGCTTCACCGGCCAGCGACAGCGCCCCGCCGATGAAGGTGCTGTTTTTGACTGTGACGTTTCCAACGACGCCCCAGAGTTCCATCGAAATCTGCGGCGAACTGGTAATATTTTCGCCGCCGCAACACCAGGGCGCGTTGAAGCCGCCGGTCGTCGTCAGCTTCAAGCCATCGAACACGACATCCTTGTAGACCGTGTTCCAACCGCCCAACGACGTGACCGGCTTTCCGCCCCCCGAAGCGTCAACCGTCACATCTTTGAACACGACGTTCGTCGAGGTTCCAATTCTCAACCCGGTCGTGTACCCATCAATCGCCAACCCACCGCTCGAGTTGTAAATGTAGCGCGTGGATTCTGAAATGCTGACATCGTTCAAACTGCTATCCACGGCGGACGATAACGTGATGCCATTCGAGTAATAATTCTGGATGTCCACGTGGGACACCTGCAAGTTCCGCGCGTGATCGAAGTTGAGCGCCATCTCGAGACTCGGATTGCCGCGAAAGGCGAGGTTTGAAATCGTGATGTTGCTAGCCTCGGCGGATTCGAGGCTGCCATTCAAAACGGTCGAGTTGCCCGCCCCGACCAGGGTTGTGTTCGGCGCAATTTTCACTGGTCCAAGGTCATAGCTGCCCGCAGCCAGCGTGATGGTGCGTCCCCCTTGACCTAAGGCTGTCCGCAATTCGGACAAGTTGAACACCGGGGTCGGCGTGGGGCTTGGCTGGGGAGCTGGCGTTGGGTTTGGTGCGATCACCCGACCCACGAACCTCAGTTCATCAATCCCGACCGGACCCTGCGCCTGACCGGTCGCATTCGTGATATTGATTCGCTTCACGGAGGCTGGCTTCCGATCAGACCCCGGCTCAGCAAAGGCCGTCAACGGAATCACCACCGGCGTCCACACGCCAGCCGGTGCAGTCACCTCCACAAAAGGGGTCAAGCCGCTCGAGTCTTCGGTGTTCATGCTCACCCGTAACCTCGAGCCGCCCGGAGCGCCATACGCTGCAAAGTTCAACGAGGCATACCTGCCTAAAAGGAATGAATCTGCCGTGCGTAGCGATAACCCGCCCCACGCACCCAGATTCACAATAATTGCCCTCGAGCCGCTTTGCACCGGGCTGGTCGCGCCCAAGTTGACGGTTGACGACCACGACCAATCCTGCCAGCCCGAGGCGAGCGCGTCATCGTAAATCGCCGTTTGGATATCCACGACTGGCGGTAGCGTTAAAACCGGGTCTGGTGTGCCTAAAACCTTGACCAAACGCCATTTTTGACTGTCCGCGCCCGCCCAATCCCACTGCTGCGCGACACCCCCGTCAACCGTGGAGAAATTACTGATTTCAACGACTTTCCCAGAGTGAACCGCTTTGATCGAGTACGCGCCATTCCCAACTTCGGACAGGGTAAAGCGTTGGTTTGCACCGCCCACGTAATCCCATAGGTGCAACGCCGCACCGTTCGCAGTTGAAGCCTCGCTGACATCCATCGCCTTATTGCTAAAAGCGTTGATGATCTTGTAAGAGCCATCCCCCGTATCCTCAAATTTCCATTTCTGATCCGGAGCGTTCGCGTTCGTCCATTGGTGCAAGCGCGTGCCGTTCACTGTGGCGGCGTTCACCACCGACATGACTTTGCCCGAGTTGACGTTGACGATTTGATACGTGTCATTGACGAGCAGCCCCTGCGCTGCAACGGTCGCTTTGCTGGTTGGTGCGGGTGGCGTCTGGCTGCAACTGCTCAGAATTGCTGCGAATGAAGCCACTAGAACCAGGGAGTGGAGCGCCACTCTCGAGCGAATTGATAGAAGGCCGTTCATAGTTACCACCTTTTGAGCGTTTAACTTTGCGATGCTTGCGGAAGGCAATAAAGACTTACGGATCGGAGTGGACTTTTCTTCTCTTAACTTCGCTCGCGAAGCTGCACTTTTCGGCGCGGGTTAGCTTTGAGAGTTGCGAACAGTGCTTTCAACTCGAGTGAATGTGTTGCTGGTGTGATGAGAGCCGTCCAGAACGTACAATGAGAGGTTTATATCTCGAGAAGGATTGCACTGGACGACCTTTGTCACTCGAAATTTAATGTGGTGCAATCTGACCTGAGAATCCGCGAACCTGCCATGCACAGTTGAAGCCGAAAGTTGGGAATTTCTCGCCCGGATCCGTCTTAGAGATACTCATTTTCACCGTTTGCTTGACTTCGATATCACGAATCTTCGGACCTAACCCCTGCCCTGATTTAGGTGGTTGGTATATGTAATAGCGCCAGTAGGCCAAATAACCAATGTTAGCGTATAAACCGAGGGCATCTTGATGAATGTTCTGGGCGAATTGAGGGTAACCTGGCTGGCCTGCGTACGATTCTCCAGTTCCAAGCAAATACACTGCTTTGTAAGCAGCTGTGTTAATTGGAGATGAGCCAACGTAATTACTATTATTGTACCGTTCCACCTTCGTCCATTGAGTTACCCCCTCGCACGCATCGGTCATGCCGATCAGTGAGCGTTCGTCCGTAGCAACGGTGAAGACAAGGAAGCCCTCTTCGGGCAAATTCTTATCCCATCCGTCAGCGCATTTCGTCACAGGTGTGCCATTGACGACCCACGAAGCGCACGCCGCTGGCAGCGAGTCGAAGCCCGGATCACCAGTTTGAGGTACACCCAAGTCTCCGGTTGGTGGTACTGGATTGCTCGAGCAGGTGAACGTGTACTTGCCAATCAGCGAGGCCGTGGGAAGCAACCCAAACATCTTGTTGTACGCCCAGATGTGACCCGTTGGCGTGCGACCACCAAATTTAGAGCAAAGCCCCGAATCGAGTTTGCCAGAAAGCACCGCTCCATTCGCGGTAAGAGTCGCAGAGACACTCTCACCTTCGAAGGTGATGTAGCCGGCATCAACCGGATTCAGAATCGTCGAGCTTGGAAACTGGTACACAGTCGTCAACTGCACTGTCGTTCCATTCGGGCTTATCTGCACAGTCCCATCAGAGGCAACGGTTTTTCCATTAAACGTCACGTCCGACGATTTCAAACCAGAGTATTGTTTTTCCAGCTCGAGGGTTTGCTCTAAACCCTTCATTGCGATCAATTTGTTCGAGTTGAATCCGACGCTTTTCAACCAACCGAGAAACGCGTTGGCTTGATCGTTTTCAAACGCTTGTTGAGCCACCAGACTGATTCCAGCACCGCTCATGTTCTTATTCTCCGCTTTGAGCAGATCCCGGTTCGCATAACCCGCTTTTTCTTCAACGCCACTGAAAATTTTGAAGATGTTGAAGTACGAGGCGAGGTTCACGATTCCTCGCCCGAAATCCGTAATCGGATTCGAGGGAAATTTATCCAGCCCCGCACGAAAATCGGTGCCCACTTTGCCACCAAGCGAAAGGCCACCTTTACCCTCGAACCCAACAGCGACTTTTAACTCCGTGATCCCCGGAACGTTTGATCCCGGTGACGACGCATAGGCAGTCGTGGTGACCCCTCGTTTCTCAATATCTAACTTGAACTCCCCGCCTTGGAAACCATCATCGCCAATCGTGAACGTTCCGTAGCCAATCGGCGTCGCCATGGCGGTTAAGGTGGTTGATAACGGTATTGCTTTCGCACTCACCGAGATTTTGATGACCGGAGCGATTTTTAACTCACCCGCAATTAAAAACGCTGAGAACGGTCCACCAACCGGAACCGAGACTCGCTGCTCGAATTTCTTATCCGTACATTTGGCCTCGAGCACCGCGCCGAGCGGGAAGTTAATTGACGCACTGATCGAGACCGGAATCCGAGCGCCGAGCGTGATGGTCGCGTTCGACCGACCATTGACGACGCTCGGCGCGGCCGTCGCAATCGGTTGAATCGAAGCAGAGGATTTGAAGCTCAACTCCGCCCCCGTGAGTCCATAAGACGTTTCGCATTGGAAACCGCCGATATCCACCGCCTGTGGTCTCATCACACCCGATTGGCTGCTCGAGTTGAGCGCGACGCTCGTACCCGAGTTCACCCAGTCCGTCAGATCGCTCTGCTCTGGCGGTGCGATCACCATGTCCTTCATCAGCACGCCCGGCGTGACTGGTTTCACGGTCAGCAGTGAATTGCCATCGCGTTCCAGCACGGCTTCCACGCGGCCGTTGACCCCTGCCCCGCCACCCGCGATCAGCAGATCACCAACGGCGTAATCCGTGCCGCGCACGACCATCGGCTTTGCGCCCGCAACGTCCGTAGAGGCGCGTTGAACCACTTCCGCACTGGTGAACGATCCGACATTGGTGTTGTCGTATCCGCTCGGCAGGCTGGTGTTGTAGAAATCCCATTGCTTGGCTGGGAACAGCACCGCTGCGTCCGGCACAGTTCGCACGTTCGATTGCAACGTGGCGTTGGCCACCAGAATCACATCGGACACGATGCTCGCGTCATCCTTGGAGCGCACCAGCAACTGCCCGCCTTGGTTCGCTTGCGTGACCTTGACTCGAGCGCGATACCCGTTGTTCTCTAACCCCACGATCTGCAACACGTTCGGGTTCAAACTCTTCCACTCGAGGCTCGAGGCGGGATAGGTTTTACCGTTGATGTCAGCGACTTTCGCGTTGATGACCAGTTCTTGGTTAACGCCGATCAGCGCGGCGTTCGGATCGGTCACGATTTTTGGTTTCGCGTCAGGCACGAAGATCGGGGCTTGTCCACCGGTCGTGGGGGTCGGTGCGTTGGTCTGGCCGACAAATTTGAGGTCGTCAATCCCGACCGGACCTTGCACCTGACCCATCCCATCGGTGATGTTGATGCGCTTGATCTGCCCTGGATTTCCCATGTCGCGCAGTGGCACGACCAGCCGCGTCCACACCCCTTCGGGGGCGTTGACGCTCGCGTATGGCGTTGCATCGCCCGAGTCCTCGGTGTTAAAACTCACCCGCAAGCTCGAGCCGCCCGGTGCGCCGTACGCCGCGAAGCTCAGCGAATCAAATCCGCTCAGGCTGACGGGCTGTGGTGCGCGGAGCGATAGCCCGCCCCACGCGCCCAAACTGACCGAGATGGCTTTGGAGCCGCTCTGTACCGGAGCGGTCGCCCCAAGGTTCACGGTAGACGACCACGACCAGTCCTGCCAACCGCTAGCGAGGGCATCGTCGTAGATCATTAATTGTGTTGCGGCGGGCGTCGGCTGAGGAGTCAGTGTCGGGTTTGGCGTGCCGTTCACGTTGACCAGACGCCATTTTTGACTGTCTACATCTGCCCAATCCCATTGTTGCGCCACGCCCCCGTCAGCTTTCGACAAGCCACCGATCTCCACGACTTTGCCGGAGTGAAGCGCCTTGATCGAGTACGAGCCGTTCCCTACATCGGACAGGGTGAAGCGTTGATTGGCTCCACCTACGTAATCCCAGAGGTGCAGGATTGCACCGTTCGCGGTTGAGACTTCGCTAACATCCATCGCTTTGTTGCTGAAGGCATTGATGATTTTGTATGAACCGTCTCCGGTATCTTCAAACTTCCACTTTTGATCTGGGGCATCGGCGTTGGTCCATTGGTGCAAGTGTGTGCCATTGGCGGTGGCCGCATTCACGACCGACATGACTTTACCCGAGTTGACGTTGACCATGACATACGTACCGTTAGCCAGCCCGCCCAGCGCTCGTGCGGCGGTGGCGGGCACCTTCGGAGTGGTGTTGCAAGCGGCCAAAACCACGAGGAGACCGGAAGCGGTCACGAGACGAGCTAAAGTGCGAGCATTCATTGAATAGTCCTCCGACGGGCTGAAGAAGAGCCGATTCGCTCCTGGGTTGATCGTCCCGAAATCGTTCGAGACTGGGCCTAAACCGTGGACAGCCATCAATGGACCTACCGAGTCAACGGCGTTCACACCATCTGCGCTCGAGGAAACACTCCCTGTCAAACCTCGAGGAAAAACGAAACGCCAACGAGCCAAGAACAGGCTCGTTCGGACAGCGCGAAGACCCCAGCAGACACGCAGGATGTTGCAAAACCCTGAAATCTGATGAATTCGTCTCGGCGCTCAGGCGTTACGGTAGACCGTCTCAGGTGCATTGTCTGTCCCATGAATATGGGACAGCGGCTACAACCAACCAAGCTCTGTAGCGCGGCTTACTGCTTGCGCTCGGGTTCGCACCTCGAGTTTGATAAAGAGCCGCTTCAGGTGCGTCTCGACGGTGCTAGGAGACAAGGCGAGATGCTGGGCGATGTGCTTGTTGGTCTGCCCTCGCGCAAGCAAAGAGAGGATCTCCGTTTCTCGAGGGCTGAGACGAAGCACAGATTCGGCTTTGGTCGTTCGTGTGACCACTTCAGTCAAATCTGCATTCTGTGGGCTGGCGTGCACGAAAACAGTGGTCGCCAAGCTCAAGGTGTCCTGCTCGAGCCACTCGAGAACCTGTTCGGCGCTGGCACCCTGGGCTGTGAGGTTCAAGTTTTTTTTGATCAGTTCGCGCTCGAGCCGTTCGCGTTGCTCGGATCGGGTGCGCTTCAGGTGAAGATCCGTGGCCAACGAGAGCGTTGAATCGCTCAACGAGGCGCAGTGGGCACTAAACCTCAGCCAACGAGCGCTTCGCTCCTGATCGGCGACACGGTCCAGGCAATCTGCTAGCGTCAGCGCCGTTAGACTCGAGTAAACCCATCGCTTCTCACTCAAGGAGGCACGGAGCACTTGTGCCGCCTGCGACCACCCGTCTTGAAGTGCGTCTCGCTCGACGAGGATTTGGGCGTGAAGCGTTTGAGTGCGCCGTTCCCAACCCGGCCCACTCGAGAATACGCCCGGTTGTACGGCACTCTGACTGTAAACCCAAGCGGGTTCCACGTGACCAAAAACGAGATGAATTTCTGCGACCAATTGTTGAGCCACTGAGGTTCTTTTCTCGTATCCGTTGGCTGTGGACAGATTAATAGCCTCTTCAAGCATTGAAATGCAGGTGTGGTCAGGTTGAACAATAAACCGAGTCAAGGCAGTGTTCTCGAGGCAATTGCAGATTGCGTGATGAATTTTACATTCTCTAGCGATGTTCAATGCGCTTTCAGAGCAAGTCAATGAACGCTCGAAATCACCAGCTAAGTTGTAGTGATGGGACAATACATCGTAAATGCTGGCTCGCTGTATCTTTTCATTGTTACCGACGAAATCTTTTAAAGACTCCAGCGCTCGGTATTGCCTCTGTAGGATAAATTCAGGCAAAACCCCTAACCTGATGTGTATCACGGCTGAGAGACAGTACAGTTGTGCCAGCGTGAGAGGATCAGCGAGTGATTGAGATTCGACGATTAACGCTTCAATCTTTAATAAGCTCGAAGGGACATCTTTAAAATATGATGTGTAGAGCTGAATAATACTCAGGTCAATCCGTTCTCGCACCCAGGCGGAAGGCAGCCGCTGAATCAGTTGCTCGAGCTGCCGGAAACAGCGATGCGAACCGTTGACGCTCCGCGTGTACATGCAAAGAGTACGCATCAAGTCGGTCGCCGCCAAAAGTTGAGTCGGGGCGACCGATTCGAGACTCCAATCCAATGCCGTTTCAAATTGAGCGGCAGCCCAAACCATACTGGTGCGTCCCCACTCAAAGCCCGGTTCATGGATCGAATCGTGGATGATCGCCGCGCGTGATCCGTAATAAGTAGCGTGTTGGTCCCGCGTCTGAGCGGTCTCACCCATCACCTCGAGCTTTTTCAGCACATACGCTCGCACCGTCTCGAGCAAGCGAAAACGAGGCGTTTCCCCCGGTAAAGTCACCAGCAAACTCCGTTCTGACAGTTGGCTGAGTGCCTCGAGCGTGTTCACGCCAAACTCGCCCGCTACGGCGGAGGCGGCCTCGGCATCGAACGCGCCCTCGAACACGCCCAGCCTTCGCAGTAAGGTGCGCTCGTACGCCTCGAGCAAATCGCAACTCCAGGTCAACAAACTCTCCAAACTGCTGTGTCGCTCGGTTCGTCCTGAGACGCTCAAGTCACCGCCCCGCTCGAGCAGAGCGAGCAGCCCTTCAGGGTTGTAAAGGTTGCTGCGGGCGGCCGCCAACTCGAGCGCCAGCGGCAGTCCATCGAGCCGTTCGCACAATTTCACGAAAACGGCTTCGTTACCTTCGGTGAGTTCCAAGTCGGGATTGACCGCTCTGGCCCGCTCGAGGAACAGCGCCACGGCTGGACCGACACGACCGTCTCTGTCCACGCAGGGTAGCGGCTGCAACGGAAAGCGGCGCTCCCCGCGAATGCCGAGCGTCGTACGGCTGGTGACGAGCAGATGCAACCCCGGAAAACGCTCCAGCAGGTCCGTGATCGGCGCTCCCGCTCCCGCGATCTGTTCCAGATTATCCAGAACCAGCAAGCAATCTTTCGCTTTGAGTAGTCCATCGAGCGAGTTTCCCTCAGCGAACCCTGAGCCGCGAGCGTTCAACACGCGAGCCACCTCGGCGGGGATTTGCACGGACTCGCGCTGGGTGCTGAGGTCAATCACCACCACACCGTCCCGGAAACCACTAGAGAGACGCTCCGCCAAGGCGAGCGCGAAGCGTGTTTTGCCGCCGCCGCCGGGGCCAGTGATGGTCAGAAGGCGCTCGAAACCGGTTTGGAAGTGGCGCTCGGCCCGCTCGAGGTCAGCCTCGCGCCCAATCAAGCGGTCCAGCGGTATGGGTAAATCTGAGGCGGCGGTGGGAAGAACACTCGAGCGCGGCATGGCATCACCCTAGCGACTGCGTGATGAGTTTGCGTCATGTCGCCTAATCCAAACTTTCCTTCAGGTCGTGCGTTCGTCAAAACCCGCGAAGATCCTGGTGCAATCTATCCGGTTCTGAGTGCGATCCTCGGGCGTTACGCGCGTTTGACGATCACGACCTCCAAAGTGCGCGGCCCATGCACCCCTTCGACGCGGCTCAGTTCAATGTCGCTCGTGGCGCTCGGACCGGAAATGAAGGTCAGCGGTCGCCCAGCCGCGACGCTTACCGTTAACCTCGAGATTGCGGCGGGTAGGTTGTCCACGATTTGCGTTTGGAACACGACGCAAACGTGGCGGTCTGGAATCAGGGTCAGTGCGCGTCGTCCCTGCGCAGCCGCGTGATCGAGCACGAGCGTGCCGGTTTCGGCAATCGCAACGGCGCACCCGGTCAGCACCGCGTCGGCGGTCTCGAGCGTTCGCAGTTCGAGGTCGCTGTGGTCAACGAGCGTCTCGAGACCGGCGGGAATCCAGGCTTCGGGCAGATCTCCTGGGATGGCCACGCGTTTGACCTCGAGCCGCGCCAAGATACCCGCCAGGGTCGCGGCTAAGTCTCCAGGCGTGCAGGTGTGAACCTCGGCGCGGTAATCACTGACGCGTTCCTCGAGCAAGACTAGGAGATCAGGCGCTCCGGTTTGAGCGCGGTAGGCTCTGGGAATCTCGAGGCGCGGGACTTGGCTGGAGCCGAGCGCGGCGCGGATGCGCTCGAGAACGGCGGTTCTCGCTTCGCTCATGGGTTGCCTCGTTTCATCGCCGCGCGTTCGCGCCATAAATCCCGGAAGGACTTGGCTGGTACGGCGGGCAAATCCCTGGAGGTCGTCCAACCGGACATAATCCCTGGCAGGCTCGAGATCGTGTTGTTGCGCACCAACGGCACTTGTCCGACGCGCGCGGCGCGCTGCGCGAACTCGTAGCGGGCGCGATCCATGAAGACCCAGGCAACGCTTTTCAGGGCGGCCGCCTCGAGGTTGAAGAACGAGGAGGATTTCTTTTCCACGACCTCGCCGCGCAGGTAAACCAGAATTTCCGGGATATTGATTTTGACCGGGCAGACTTCGTAACACGCCCCGCAGAGACTGCTGGCGAACGGCAGCGATTGGGCGTGCTCAGTCTCTAAGCCAATCAGTTGCGGCGTCAGAATCGCGCCGATGGGACCTGGGTAAACGCTGCCGTAGGCGTGACCGCCCGCACGCTCGTAGACGGGGCAGACGTTCAGGCAGGCCGAGCAGCGGATGCAGTGCAAAGCCTGGCGTCCGACTTCATCCGCAAGAACGCTGGTGCGACCGTTGTCCAACAGAATCAAGTGAAACTCTTGCGGTCCGTCCCCGCCGTGAACGCCCGTCCACAGGCTCGTGTACGGGTTCATGCGCTCGGCGGTGCTGCTGCGCGGCAGGAGTTGCAGCATGACCTCGAGGTCGCGCAGTTCGGGCAGCACTTTTTCAATCCCCATGATGCTGACCAGAACTTTTGGAAGCGTCAGGCACATCCGTCCGTTGCCCTCGGATTCCACGACGCCAACCGTGCCGGTTTCGGCAATCGCAAAGTTTGCGCCGGAAATGGCGACCGGCACGGTCAGGAATTTCTCGCGCAGGTAACGCCGCGCAACTTCAGCCAAGGCTCGAGGTTCGTCACTGAGCGACGCTGGTTCGAGGTGAAAGGTCTTCAGAAACAGCTCGCGGATCTCGCTGCGGTTCTTGTGGATCGCGGGCACGAGGATATGGCTCGGGTGGTCGTGGCTGAGCTGCACGATCAGTTCCGCCAAGTCGGTCTCAATCGCCGTCACGCCGCCGATTTGGAGCGCGTCGTTCAGCCCGATCTCGTCGGTGGTGATGCTTTTAATCTTGATGACTTCGCGGGCGTTGTGGCGCTTCACGACCTCTAGGGTGATGCGGTTGGCTTCGGCCGCATCGCGCGCCCAATGCACCGTACCGCCCGCTCGCATGACGCTCGCCTCGAGCTGATCTAAGAGTTCCGGCAGCCGAGCCATCGCGTCCGTTTTGATCGCGGCTCCGGCGTCGCGCAAGGCTTGCCAATCGGGAAGCTCCGCGACGACCCGTAAGCGTTTCTCGCGGATTGCGCCGGTGGCTTTCCCGAGGTTACGACGCAGTTGCGGGTCTGAGAGCGCGACTCGAGCGGCGGCTGGGTATGGCTTGGGATTGACGAACGGCATCACGCACCGCTTTCTAAACGGCTGTCCGTACCGCTTTCCAGACTCGCCAGAATCTCCGCGAGATGCACGACCCTGACCCCCGTCGCCATGCGACTCAGCCCGCCGCCGATCTGCATCAGGCACGAATTATCGCCGCCCGTGCAGGTGCTGGCTTTCGTGTTGAGGACGCAGCGCACTTTATCCGAGAGCATCGCGGTGCTGGTCTCCGGGTTTTTCACAGCGAAGGTTCCACCGAAGCCGCAGCACTGATCGCTGTTCTCCAAAGACATCAACTCCAAACCGCGCACGTTTTTCAGTAAGCGGTACGGCGCGTCGCCCAGCTCCAAGGTGCGTAAGCCGTGACAGGAGCTGTGATAGGTCACGCGGTGCGGGTAGTACGCGCCGACATCTTCAATTTTCAGCTCGTTCACCAAAAATTCTGAGAGTTCAAAGGTTCGCGCCGCCACGCGCTCGGCTCTGTCCTGAAGTGCGGCATCGCCCGCCCAGTGACAAACCTTCTGGAACCACTCGCGCACCATCGCCACGCAACTGCCGGATGGCGAGACGATGGCGTCGCAGCCGGTCTGGAGTTCGCGCTCGAAAATACCAACGAACCGCCGCACCAGCTCCAAGGTTTCGGGCTGATAACCGCTGTTGACATGCATCTGCCCGCAACACGTCTGCTCCTCGGGGAAGGACAGCTCGCAGCCCAGTCGCTCGAGCAGATTGACCGTGGCGACACCCGTTTGCGGGTACAGCGTGTCGTTGAGACAGGTGATGAACAGGCTGACTTTCATGCGTTCCCAGTGTATCCAAGGCTGCTGAGAAAGGCCATGTTGGGTTGCGTCACGTCGAGCCTCGAGTACTGCGCGACCACCGCCACGCTGGAGGTCAGGCGCAGGCTGTACGGCGTTTCGCGCGGCAAGGCGTACCCACCGAGCCGCTCTGGTTGGTCGAGGCGCAGGTGCAGGCTGCGCTGCGCACCGACGGTCACACGCACGCCAAGCGCAGGATCACGATCCTCGAAGTAGAAATCCAGCACGCAAACCGCCTCCTCTAAGCCGGTGTTGAGAATGCACACGCAGTCGTGTCCAACGTATTGCTCGCCCTCTCCTCGAGTGGGCAGGAAACCATCGGGGAAAATCCAGCGGGTCGCACCGTCAGCCATTGTGCTCTCCTTGCGGTTCATAGCGCTCGAGGGGAAAGGAGGCCCGCACGAGGTCGCGCCCCGTGCCAGCTTCGATCTCGCCGAGCGTCTCGAGTTGCACCAATAGATTGCCGATCAGCGTCGCGTCCACGGGCCCGGCGATCACGGGGAGTCGCGTCGTCCGCGCGGTCAACTCGTTCAGCAGCGCCACCTGCGATCCGCCGCCGATGACGTGAATCGCGTCCACCGTGACGCCGCTCGCCGTTTCCAGTTCGCGCAGGACGCTCGCGTACTTGGCGGCCAGGCTCTCCAAGACCAAGCGCACGGTTTCGCCCCGGGACATTGGCACGGGCTGCCCGAGTTCGGTGCAGTGCCGCTCGAGTCGCACGGGCATGTCCGTGCCGGGCGCGAGGTAACGCACGTCGTCAGGGTCAATCCGCGCGAGTGTCACGGCGGCTCGAGCCTCTGCGTACAAGACAGCCCAGTCGGGTTCACCCCAGGCGCGGCGGCACTCTTGCAGGATCCATAAGCCCATGACGTTCTTCAAGAGTCGGTTCGTGCCAGACACGCCCGCCTCGTTCGTCAGATTCGCCGTGAGCGCCGCGTCGTTCAACACGGGAGCGGGCGTCTCCAAACCGACCAGGCTCCACGTGCCGCTCGAGATGTAAGCGCTGCGTTGACTGGAAAGCGGCGCGGCGGCGACCGCGCTGGCGGTGTCGTGCGTGCCCACGGCGGTCACGACCGCGCCCTCGAGACCGAGTTCTGCGGCGAGCCTTGCCTCGAGCGGCGCAATCACGGAACCGGCATCCACGATCTCCGGCAGGAAGTGACCCGGCAAGCCCAGGCGCTCGAGCAATTCTCGCGCCCAGTCCTCCGAGCTTGCATCAAAAAACTGTGTCGTGCTGGCGTTCGTGCGCTCGCAGACCTTGCGACCCGTGAGCCAGAACGCGAGCAGATCGGGAACCATCAGGAAGGTCTGCGCACGCTTCAAGGTTTCTGGCGCGTCGCGCCCCACGGCGAGCAGTTGGTAGAGCGTGTTGAACGGCAAGAATTGCAAGCCCGTGACGCCGTAGAGGGCAGACCTCGAGTGCGTCTCAAGCAATGCCTCCATCAGGCCGTCGGTGCGCCGGTCGCGGTAGCAACGCACGCCGCCCAGGAGTTCGTCGTATTCGTCCAGCAGCGCGTAATCCACCGCCCACGAATCCACACCGATACTCGAGACGCCGATGCCGAGTTCGCGCGCCTTCGTCCCCGCGAGGCCTAAGCCGTGCAGCACCTCGCGCCACAAGCCCACGATGTCCCAGTGCAGGGCCCCGCGAACTGGAACCGCACCGTTCGGAAAGCGGTGCATGATATGAACCTCGAGCCGTCCATCCTGAAACCACCCGAGCGCCACGCGTCCGCCGCTCGCGCCGAGGTCCACCGCGATGTGACCGCTAGCGGACATAGGCGGTCGGGACGCCGCCGTCCACGGTCAGCACACCACCGGTCGTTTTCGCGGCGGCTGGGCTGGCGAAGTAGAACGCGGCGTTGGCGATGTCCTCCGGGTAGACGTTGACGCGCAAGGTCGTGCGCTTGCGGTAGAACTCCTCGAGTTCATCGGGACGAATCCCGTAACTGCGGGCCCGCTCCTCGCGCCAGGTTCCAGACCAGATCGCACTGCCGCTCAGCACTGCGTCGGGCAGTACCGAGTTGACGCGAATCCCGGCCGCGCCGCCCTCCTCTGCCAAGCAGCGCGCCAGGTGCAGCTCGGCGGCTTTGGCGGCGCTGTAGGCGGCCGCGTTCTTGCCCGCCGCCAAAGAATTCTTGCTGCACACGAACACGAGGTTGCCGCCCTCGCCCGCGATCCGACCCTGGGCTTTCATCAGCCGGAAGGCTTCCCTGGCGACTAAAAAATACCCGGTGCTGAGAATGCTCTGGTTCTTGTTCCACATCTCCAAGCTGGTCTCCTCTATCGGGGCGCTCGAGGCGATGCCCGCGTTGTTGACCACGAGGTCCACGCCGCCGTACTCGAGGATCGCACACTGGAACGCGGCTTGCACCTGGTCCTCAGCGGTCACGTTCATGCTGACGGCTTGTGAGCGCCGGAAGCCTCGCGCCGCCACGATCTCGTCCGCGACGCTCTGCGCCCCCTCGAGGTTCAAATCAGCGATCACGACATGCGCCCCCTCGAGCGCAAATTTGTGCGCGATAGCCTTACCGATGCCGCTGGCCGCGCCGGTCACGAGCGCGACTTTGCCCTCCAAGGGTTTGGGTGCGGGTTTGAGTGAGAGCTTGTAAAGTTCCAGCGGCCAGTATTCGATGGCGTACGACTCCTCGGGCGTCAGGCTGACGAAGCCGCCGAGCGAAACCGCGCCGCGCATGACTTCAATCGCCCGCCGATAGAGTTGCTTTGAGACTTCAGCCCCGTTCGCGTCCGCGCCGCTCGTGACCATGCCGATGCCGGGAATCAGCACGACCCTGGGGTTGGCGGTGAACATCACGTCGCCGTCAGATTTATTCCCTTCAAAATACGCCGTGTACGCTTCCGTGAAACCTGCCACGCCCTGCCGCGCCGCCTCGAGCAAGGCCGTTTCGCCATCACTCGGAGTCCAATCCAAAAACAGCGGGATGCGCTTCGTATGCACCAGATGATCTGGGCACGCCGCGCCGACCTGTGACAGCGCCGCCGCGTCCGCACCGCCGACGAACTCGAGGGTTTCCGGGCTGCTGTCCACGCTCAGCACCGCTGCCCTCGAGCCGCTCATCGCACCGCGCAGCACGGGCAGGAGCTTCACCAGCAGGCTCGAGCGTTCAGCTTCACCCAAGGCTGCCACGACCCGCGCCCCAAACGGGTGCTCGAGCTTTTTGGTGGCTAGGTACGCCTCGGCTTCGTTCAGGATACGAATCGTGGTCTCGTAGGATTCCTTGGAGGTAGCCCCCCAGGTGACCAGCCCGTGCTTCCCCATGACCACGCACTCGAGACTTGGATTGTCGCGCACGGCCGCACCGATTTGTTGAGAGAGCGTGAAGCCGGGGCGGATGTAATCCACCCACGCGGCGCGCTCGCCGTAGATCTCCGTCATCACCTCGCGCCCGTTCGGGCTGCACGCCAGGCTGATGATCGCATCCGGGTGCGTGTGATCCACGTGCTTCGCCGGAACGAAGGCGTGAAGCAGCGTTTCAATGCTCTGACGCGGACGGCCTACGTCAAACTGTGTGCGCTCCAAATACGCCGTCATCTCCTCGTCGGTCATGGAGGCGCGAATGAACAGCGGCAGCACCTCCTCGAGTTTCAGCGCCGCGAAGCCCCTTCCGGTGATGTTGGCGATGTCACTGCCGCTGCCCTTGACATAGAGCACCTGTATTTCACGCCCGAGGTGATCGGTCTCGAGGGACTTGGTGCTGGTGTTGCCCCCAAAAATGTTGACGACGGAGCGGTCAGACCCCAGCAGGCGTGATCGGTACGCGAGGCTCTCGAGACCATCGCTGTCGGGGGCGTCGTTGTCGTTCCAGAGGTTCTTCGGCATGTCAGGACTCCTTCGGCTGTGAGCTACTGGGTTGTGTGACACTGGGCTGGGTGATACTGGGTTGCGTGATGAGGTCAAAAAGCAGATCGGCGGTGATCGCGTGCGCCGCACCGGTCGGGTGGTTCAAACCGTTCGAGAGCCAATCGTCCGTGTCCACCCCTTCGAGCGCCGCACGCTCCCAAGCGGCGTACACATCCGCGACCCGCAGACCGCGCGCCGCGCCAATCTGACGAATCGCGTTGGCGTAGGCTTTGATAACCCCGCTGCGTTGCAGCGGCAACAGGCCTGGCACGTGAACGAGTTCCTCGGGATGAATGCGGTCACTGACCTGTTTCAGTGTGAAACTCGGCGTGACAAGCAGCACTTGCGCCTTCGTGTCACGGTCTACCCGCTCGAGCAGGTGATTCAAATCCGTTTTGAACTGACGTACACCCTCGAGTCCGCCACGCGCGGCGTCGTTCAACCCGAACGCGACGACGATCAAATCCGGGTCGTGACGAATCACGTCGCGCTCCAAGCGCTTCAGCGCGTCCGGCACGGTATGTCCGGCTGCACCCGCGTTGAGAACGCTGAAGGTCGTCAGTGGGTACAGCGCCTCGAGCCTACGCTTCAAGCGGGCGTGATAGACCCCTTCGTGGTCTATCATCGCGTGCGCCGTGTAACCCTGGGTGACGCTATCGCCGAGCGCGACGATCAGCAGCGGAGGACCGTCGTAATCGCTCGCGTTTTCTGCGATTCGCTCCAAGAAACGCTCACAGCGATTGTTCGGGACGGCGGTCATCCGACCACCGTCAGCTCGAGTCCCGCGAGACGGGCGAATTTCTTAAGTTTCGGGAGTTGATGCCCAACACCTAAAGCCACGTGATGCGTCGGTCCTTCCTCGCACCACGCGTCCATAAAAGCGGCTGGGTCGAGGCTGAATTTCAACCTCGAGTTGGTGTTGCCAATCTGCAATCGCTGTCCGGGCAGCGATTCGCCCTCAGCCGCGAGCAATTTCAGCTTGCCGTCGCCGTTTGCGTCACTCCCAGAATCGTCACCGGTCCCTGCTTGACGTTGAACTCCACGCTGATGCCCGCGCCGCGCTTGCCGTGGTACACGCCCAGTCCGCGCAGAATCGGGCGGGTGTCGCTGATGGCGATGTGACCGGGGCCGTCGTGACCCATCAGGACGAAGTGTTCATTGAAATCCATCGCGTAGAACTCCGTGTACGACCCGCCCGCGCCGAATCCGTCCATGATCTTCATCGCCAGGCACGTCTTCAGGTCGCCCTCGCCCGCCGCCGGAATGCCTCGAGCGGTCAGCAAGGAATTCCCAACGATGAGTCCCGACCAGATTTGCTCGAAGCGGTTGCCGTTCAAACCACGGTAGTAGTACGTCAACCCTTGCAAATCGAAGTCCCTGGCGAGGCGATCCAGCCCGCAGGCGACTCGAGCGCTCCACGCGAAGCCCTCGTCGGTGATCGCCACCGAAACGCGGTCTTGTCCCGGCTGGGCGATGTCGAAGACCGCGTGAATCTCCGCCTGCTTCGCCTCGAGTTCCGCGTCGCTCACGGCATCCACACAGGCTTCTAAATCTTCCATCTCGAGGATTTCGATGTGCGCCCCGGTCTGCGCGGTGCAAGCGGTGAAATCCGAGTACAGGTCGAGCATCCCCGGATAGGTGTGCCCCAGGAAACCGATGCGTGACCTCGAGAGCCTGCGTTTCACGCCCGCCGCCCGCACCCAATCGGTGATCTGGGCCCAAGCCCGAGGGTCGTTGAAAAGCTGTCCGCTGACCACGTTGAATTGAATCCTGGCTCGGGCGAAGGCGTTGCTGATCTCCGGCACGCAGCAGGCGCAGCAGGCCTCGAGCCAAGTCGCTGTGTCGGTGTGCTGGTAATCGAGTGCCGCGACGGGTTGCAGGTTCAGCACGAGCACCGGAACCTTGGTGCGCCCCGCGACCGGCAGCACGGTGCTGGAAGTGGCGTAGGTTCCGACGTAGCAGACGAGCAAATCCAGATCGCTGCGGGCGAACAGGTCGCCCGCGGTTTGGGCAGTCGGGTGACTGTCCACCAACCCAACACTGATGACCTCAGCACCCGCCTCTGCAAGTTGCGTTTCGACGTGACGCTGGAACCCCTCGAGCTTTTCTTTCAAGCCTTGGAACTGATCCCAGTACGCCTCGAGTCCAATGCCGAAAATACCGATTCTGGGTGCGCTCACGATGGAAAGCCCCCGCCGCCCTCGGCTGTCCCTCGAGCCGCCGTGACCCGCTCCAAATAGCCGCTCTCGCGGTGCGCCCGGATGGGATCGCTCGGGACGCCCATCTCCGCTCTGACTTCCGCCAGCAAATCGCGCACGTCGGTTTTAAAGGCGTCCATCAACGTGCGGTGCGCCTCGAGGACATCACCCTGTTGTTGCGCGGCGTTCAGACGCTCGAAATCAATCAACAGCGCCTTGGCGTACGCCTCCTGGCAATTCAACACGCTTTGCAGCATCGCCTCGAGTTTCGGTTCGATATTGTGCGACTGGTCAATCATGTACGCGACTTCGTTCGTGTGCGTTGAGAGCCTCGGGTCCCGAGCGGCGCTGACGAGTTCGGCGTAGATGCAGAACAGCTCCAGCGGATTGGTCGTGCCGACGATCAGATCGTCGTCTGCGTAGCGGCGGGCGTTGAAGTGAAAACCGCCGAGTTTTCGTTCATCCAAAAGATTGGCGACGATGGCTTCGATGTTGGCACTCTGCGCGTGATGGCCCAAGTCCACGAGAATCTGGGCTTTGTCACCGAGCGCCTGGCAGTGCGACAACGCCACGCCCCAATCGGAGAGGTCAGTGAAGTAAAACCCTGGCTCGAAGAACTTGTACTCTAAGAGCATTCGCTTGCCGTCCGGGAGCGCCTCATAAACCCGCTCGAGGCAGTCCCGAACGCGGTGCTTGCGCTTACGGAAATCGTCCTGTCCCGCGTAATTCGTGCCGTCCGCGAACCACAGGCTCAGATCCCTCGAGCCGGTCAGCTTCATGATTTCAATGCACTCGAGGATGTGCTTCACCGCTTTTTCGCGCACGCTCTGATCGGGATGGGCGATGGAGCCGAGTTTGTACGCCTCGTCTTGAAAGACGTTCGGGTTGACCGCGCCGATCTCGATCTTGTGCTGCGCCGCGAAGCTCAAAAGTTTCGACCAATCGTCGGGTTTGTCCCACGGGATGTGAATCGCCACGCTCGGGGCAATTCCTGTTAAACGGTGAACCTCGGCGGCGTCCTCTAATTTCTCCCAAACGGTGCGGGCCGCGCCCGGAGCGGGGAAGGTCTTGAAGCGCGTGCCGCTGTTGCCGTACCCCCACGACGGCGTTTCGATGCGTTGCGCCCTCAGCGCTTCCAGGAGGCTCAAAGTGATGGCAGTCATGGGTTCTCCTTCGTGACGATCAAACGCACACCTGATCGTTTCAGGCTGCTGCGAAACGCCCTGTCGGGCGGCGCGTCGGTAATGATGAGGTTGACACCCCCGGTCTCGAGGATGGTGTGGGCGGCGCGCACGCCGAACTTGGTGTGATCCAGAAGCGCGACCTTGTGCGCGGCGGCGTTGATGAGCTGCTCCTTGGCTTCGACTTCGGCGGGGTGCGCGTCGGTGAAACCGTGCTGCAACGTGAATCCCTTGCTGGAGAAGAACACGCGATCCGGGTTGAAGCGCTTCAAGCCCGCGCTGAAGACCGATCCGACAAAACTTCTCGCCGGGGCGTGGTACGTGCCGCCCATCAGGGTGAACCGCACGCCGTTCTGCGCTAATACGTTCGCGGCATCCAGCCCGGTGACGATGGCGTGAACGCGCTTCGCGGCGAGCATTCGCACGAGCGCCAACCCCGTCGTGCTGGAGTCTATCGCTATCGTCTCACCGTCCCGAATGGTGGAAAGCGCAGCCCTGGCGATTCGGGTTTTCTCCGTGGTTTGTCGCGCGGCGCGGAGACTGTAGGCGATTTCCTGGCTGGCTTCCGGCAGGATTCGCCCACCGCCGTGAACCCGTTCCAACAGACCCTGTTCCATCAGCGCGTCCATGTCGCGGCGCACGGTCATCTCGTGAACCCCAAGCTCCGTGGCGAGGTCGCGCGTGCGGGCGACGCCGTGGGTGATGGCGCGTTCCAAGATGCGCTGATGACGCTCGAGAGCCAATGCGTCTTGGTTGGAGGGCATGTCTAAGATTCTAACATGAAACTAACATCAAGTGACAGGATGACGTGGGTTTCACCCCAGGATCAGCTAGGTTGATCGGCTCGCCAGGTCAGGGTGGGAAATTCACGCCATCTCAACGCGATCCCTCGAGATTCGGCTCGAGGGGGTTTTCTCCCGCCCGCACCAAGTCAGTGAGGTCTAAGCTCCAAAGCGAAGACAGAAGGAGGCTCACCTCGATCCCATTCAAATCGGGGTAGTCGCGGGACAGTCTGATTTCTATCGTTACGCCGCGTGAATTTTGGCAAGTGCGCGTACAGCGGTTCGTACATCGGACCGCCGAGAAGTAAGACCTTCAAGCTCGAGGTCAAAGCGGCTCCAACCCACCGAATCGCTCTAAATTGTTGCGAAGGCGCATCAGCGCGGCGACGGATTCTTCGGGAATGACGCCGCGCCGATCTGGAGCCACATCCAGCAGCAGGTTCGCGCCGCGACTGCGCGTCACGAGGTACATCCCCAGCAGCTCCGCGTCGCTTCGGGGGGCGTCGCCCTCCACCCAGAACCACTCCTGCCCCAGGGTCTGACAGACCTCGGCGGGCACGTAGTGGCGCTCACCTTCGAGTTCAAACCAGGGGTCGTGCTTCCCCAGCGGCAGGTTGCGCTCTATCGTCATGGCGTCGGTTGGAAACGCATCTCGGTTGCACTGCGAAGGGTCGGCTCCCAGCCCCTGATTGAGGATGACGATGCTGTCGGGTTGCCAGCTTTTCAGTTGCCTGTACAACTCCTGGCGGTAGTCCCTCGGCAGCGCCTGCGGAATGTCAATCCAGATTTCTGCGACCTGCCCGTACCCGGTGAGCAGTTCCTCGAGTTGGCGAGTCTGGAAATCCTGATAGGCGCGGGTGGTGAAGTACGCGCCGTCCCAGCCGACATCCCGAGGGGTCTTAGAACCAAATTTATGGTGGTTGTCCATCGAGCAGTAATACAAGCCGGGTCGGATGCCGTGACGCGCGCAGGTGGCAACGAACTGCGCGACCACATCGGTGGGGTTGCTCGAGGTTCCGACGTGGTAATCGGTTTGCTGTGATGCCCACAGGCAATGACCGGAGGCGTGCTTTGTGGTCAGCACCGCGTAGCTCATGCCCGCGTCTTTGGCGACGCGAATCCACCCGTCCACGTCCAGCGCAGAAGGCGCGTACACGCTCGAGGGATAGTCGCCGCTGGGGTGTTCCTCGGCGATAAAAGTACTCATGCCGAAGTGGATGAACATGCCGTAACCCCAGGTCTCCCAGGCTTTCAGGGCGTCCACCGAAGGGCGTGCGAACGCGGGTAATTCCGAATCTCGAGTCACCGCAGCACCCCCCAAGCTAAATTGTTTTTAACGTGTTTCATTCGACCCCGTTCGCTCGCGCAGCCGACCTGGAAGCTGACCCAGCCGCGCCGCCACCGCGCCCAGGCGGTGTTCAGAGAATCCTGCCAGCTTGGTCTGAAGCCGGTCATCAAAGGGGGCTATCCAGCGGTCCTCGAGATGCCCCGGTCCAAAATAGGCTCCCAGAATCGAACCCGCCGTCGCCCCGTAACTGTCAGTATCGTTCCCTTGCATCACCTGCTTGCAGATACCGTCTCCCACGCTCTGGGCAAAGCGCAGGGTGTTGATGAGTGTGCCGCTCTCCTGATAGACCTGGCAGTGCGAATACTCCCCATACCGGCTGTGAATGCGGGCATACCCCTCGAGCCAGTCCCCAGCAGCAGCCACCTCGTTCAAGGAGTCCGAGACGATACGGTAAAAGCGGCTCTTCTGGGGCACGAACTTCAGGGCGGTGGAAAAAATCTCGAGCGGGTCCCGACACACGAAAGCGCTCGAGATCGCCGCTGCTGCGAACATCGTGCCATACATTCCGGTGCGGCGGTGGGTCAAGCTGGCGTCGCGCCAGGCGAGCTGCGCGGCGAGAGCCGGGTTTCCAGGGCAGGCGTAGCCATAAGCGTCAGCCCGAATCATCGCCCCGCAAGCCTCGTCGTCAGGGTTGAGGTTCGTGACCCACCCTTCGAGGGTATCGTCATCTGGCTCAGTCCAATCCGCAGTCAGCGCGTTGAGCGACGCTCTCGTCAGCACGGTTCGCTCAGGGCCAAAGGTGAAACCGAACGGAAGGTAGTGCATCCACAAGCGCAGCAATTCCTGCCGGGTGAAGTTTAACCCGTACTGCTCGAGCACCATCATGCCCAGCAAGGTGTAGTTGAGGTCATCATCGGGAGCTACGAAACGCAGGTTCTCGCGGACGGTCTCCACCCAGTCATGATGCGGGCCGCGTTCAAAGGCGAAGGCGGCTTGGCGGGTCAGGTAGTCCCGCAGGGGCCACTCCCCGAGCGGCTCGAGCGCAGCCCGAATCTCCTCGAGGGTGGGATTGATTTCGATGGGTTTCCCCAATATACAGCCGCACACCGACCCTAGAAACGCCGCCTCAATGCGGCTCGATTCCTCCGCTGGACTCAGCACCGCCAGGGGTTCCAGGGGGCGCGTCGGGTCGCACCCCTCGAGGATGCCTGCCCAGTCGCTGGGTTCAACGTACGTCCAGTCCGGGCGCATCGGCAGGTCGGACAGCTCGAGCGAGAAGCTGTGTAGGGCGTCGTAGCTATCTGGCAAGTGGGCGAGCCTGTCGCTCAAACCCGAAGTGTCGTGTCCCTGTTGGGCTTTGTTCTCAAGCACGACAGCGAGGTGAGTGCGAAGTTGAGGATAGGTCAAAAACATGCGTGTTCTCCGAATCTGGGGCGTTTTCTAGGGGTCTGAAACCATCTCGGCGGCGTGCCAAGTGTGCTGCGTATGGGATAGTCGCTGCCAGCACAGCCCCCCTTGTGCCGTTCCTGCCTCAGCCCTCAGCGCCTTACTGATACTCGAGCGCGTCCACTTCAACGTAATTGTTCGTCGCACTCGGATTGCGGTCACTTCGCACGATGATGCCGAGGGTGTGATTGCCACTTGAGAGTCCGCTCTTGAAGTACACCGATTGCGCCGCCCAGTTAGGAGCGTAGCAGTCCACCGTGGCGTCATAAACGCCATCAATGAACACCTCCGCTTTGCCGTGATCGGAGCCGACGACGCCGTACCAGCGCACGCTCGAGCCGGTGAACGAGAGCTGCACCGATTGCCCCGAAACGGTGGTGAAGGTGCTGGTGTTGCTGTAATAGTTCGCGCCGCCAATCTGACTCCAACCGCCCGTGTAGGACAGTGCCCCTGAGCGGTCATCGAGCTTCGTGGCGTTCGGTGCGGGAGGCGTCACCGTTCCGCCCGTCTCGAGCGCGTCAACCTCGACATAATTGTTGCTCGAGCTGGCATTGCGGTCGCTGCGAACCACGACTTTCAACGTGTGGTTGCCGCTCGAGAGTCCGGTCTTGGCGTAGACCGCCTGTACCGACCGGTTGGGGGCGTACATATCCACGGTGGCGTCGAAATTATTGTCAATGTACACGTCCGCCTTGCCGTGGTCGTTGCCTAACACGCCGTACCAGGCGATGCTCGAGCCGCTGAAGCCGTACTGGAATTGCGCGTTCGCACTCGTGCTGAAGGTGCTGGTCGCCGCGTAGTATGCGGAGTTGGAAATCTGCGACCAGCCGCTCGAGTACGCGATTTGGGCGCTGCGGTCATCAACCTTCGTGCCCGACCCCCCGCTCGAGGCGGTGTACGCGACCACAGGCGTCCAACTCGTCAAATCGCCGCTGGCATTGCTGTTCGCGTTGACCTCGAAGCGCAGCACATCGCCCGCCGCCACGGTCACGCCGTCGAGGTTGGTGTCCACGCCGCTTCCGTCGTTATAGGCGAGGTTGCGGGCGTTGTAAATCGCGCTGCTGTTTTTGGAGATGCGAACTTGCACACCGTCGCCGCCTGAGAGATCGTTTTTGAAGGCGCGTCCGCGCAGGCTGACCGTGCCCGCTTTCGGCGCGGTCCAGACTCGAGCGATCCAGCACGAACCGCAGGAATCGGGCAAGAGGTCAAACCTCGAGACGTAACCGCCCGCCCCCCAGTGTTCACTCGCCGTGTCGTAGGGGGAAATGTTGTTGTAGCTCGAGCCGTTGAAGAACTGGTACGACCAGCCGTTGTTGCCCTGCACACCGCTGAAACCGCCCGCCGCGTGGTAGACATCGCCCGCCGCCACGGCGCGGTTGTTGGTGAAGCCCATGTTCTGCGAGCCGCTGTTGGTCTGTGTGAAGCCGCTCGGCTCGGCGTAGAGGTTGTCGCGCACCGTGCCAGTCATGCTTGCGCCATTCTCGTTGATGTACAAGAGGCTGCTGCGATACGTTCCGCTGCCCGAAGTGTTGTTGTTCACGAAGGTGTTACCCGCCACGTCGTGCGAGAGGTTGAAATCGTTCGGACGCCCGTTCAGCGCCAGAAACTCGAGTCCCGACCCGGCGTTTCCGGTAATGAGATTGCCCCAGGTGTTGATGGTGTAGAGGTAACCCTCGTAATCAATCGCGGTCATGTCCGGCGAACCCGTGCTGGGCGTGCCCGCCAGGATGTTGTTGGCGACGGTCACGTTCTGCGAGCGCCATAAGAAGATACCGGTGGTTCCGCTGGACTTGTTGCGCGTGCCCATGCGCTCCATGCGGTTGGAAATAAAGCGCAAGTTGGAGGTGCATTGAAACGAGAGGTTGCCGATGGCATCGTGAAAGTAGTTGTTGCGAATCGTGATGTCCGGCTGCGCCGAGGGCGGGTCGCCGCAGCCGAGGATGTTGTCGTAATTCGGACCCTGAAAGGAAATCGGCGTGGTGAAGGCGGTTTCCACGTTCTCAATCACCACGTCCCGCACCACGTAGCCCGTGCCGGGGTTGAAGCCGTTCGAGCCAAGGGTGATCGCGGTAGACCAGTAGATGCCGTAATCTGACTGACCCGGCGAGCCTTCCACGATGGCGTTGATGTCGTGAATGTACAGGTTGCGAAAGCGCAAGCCCTCGTGACCCGGCGAGGTGAAATTAACCCGGATGCCGTCCCCGGCGTGGCTCAGCTCGAGGTTCTGGACCGTCCAGTACGAGGGACTGTCCCGCATCAGAATCGTGCGATCCGTGGCGTTGTCATTGCCGCGAATAATCGGTCTCGCACCGCTGCCGTACGCGTCAACCGTAATCCACGCGCTGCTCGTTCCAGAACCCTTCAAATCCATCTTTTGATACCATGTCGCCCCTCGAGCCAGCAAAATAGTGTCGCCGGGCTGGAAGGTGCGAGCGTTGACCGGCGTGAAATCGCACCAGGGTTGGGCGCTCGAGCTTCCGGCTGCGCCGTTCGAGCAGTTGCTACCAGATTTGTTGTTCACGTAATAGGTCGTGCCGACAACCATCTGGGGCAGTACGGAAACTTCTTGCGGGGCTGTGGAAGTGCAAGCGGTTACGGCAAGCATCCAGACCAAACCAATGAAGCCATAACGAGACGCATTCATAGAAAAACCTCCTCGAGCGCAGCCGAACTGGGATGATCCTGGCGGTGAATCAGCGTCTTTCTCACCCCTCGAGCCATACCCTGATCTTCTACGCAGGAGATAGCTCTTGCCAGACGCGGTATTCAGACGCTTCGGTGAATTTGATTCAATCGCTGGCGACGAGGTTGTGCGCGAACACGTCGCGGATCGCCTCGAGGTACGCCGTGCCATGCACCGTGTCTGGCAAGAGGTAACTGCCTTCCGTCCATTCGTTCCACGCGTTCACGGTGATGATCGGGGAACCGTGCTTGACGGCGTGTTCACGTGCCCGCTCGAGCGCACGTGCGAAGGCGGCTGGGGTGTTGCCCGTCAGAATCGCCGTCCACGGATAGCCGCCGACCTTATACGCGGCGTCCTGTCCGGTGCGCGGGCTAGGGTCCCAACCTATCGAGACGCTCGGGTAGTACGGCACGCCGAACTCCGTGGCGTAGCGCTCCCAGACTGCGTAATTCGCGTTCGCCGCGTCGTCGTAGGGGCGCGTGATCGCTTCGCCTTGGCTGAGGTCAAAGTGATGCACCCAAGCGTAAGAAGTCGTACTCGAGAAGCCCAAATACCCAATCACCTGCGCCGGATTCTCTAGTTGCAGTTCACTCGGCAGCACTGTCACGCCCCAGACGATGGCGTTGAGGTGCAGGTCTGGGAAGCCTGCCGCTTTGACCTTGTTGCGGAAACTTTCTAAGGCATCCCGTGCCGCGTCCAGCCCGCCGATGCCTTGGATGAACGTGCCAAGTTCGTAGATCGAAAAGTACGGCGCACCGTCCACGAGCAGGTAGTTGGGTTCGTGCAGGTAATGCTCCACGAAGTAATCAGTCATCGCGTCGAATGAAGCCCTGGTCGCCGCGCCGGGCATCATCAGCTCGAGCGGCGTGCCCGCCCGATGTGGAAACAAGCGCACCCAATCGTGGTTCGCCCACATCAGCGCGAACTTCAACCTCGAGCGGTTCGGTGATTTCAGGAAGCCTTGCTCCAAACCCGTCTCGAGAAAGGGTTTCCCTTCGTACCAGTACCAGTCGTACAGGAAGCCATCAACGCCGTAATTGGCGGCGAGGTCAATTTCTTTCGTCGTCCAGTTTGGGTCGGATTCATCAAACTCGCCCCAGGCGGGCACGATGGGTTGCCCATGACCGCTGAAGCGCGGGGTTGCCGCGCGAAGAAGATCCCATTCCGTCCAGCCGGGTTGGTGAAAAGCGTCGTTGCGAGCGTCGCGGTGATATTGCGGGAAGTAATACGCGAGGACGCTCGGAGCTTGGTTCTGCATCTATCAAACCTCTTTTCTGAGTTCTATTCAGTGCAGCGCTCAAAGGGTGCGCTCCCAGGCATTGATCTCGAGGCTTCAGCTCGAGCTTCAATCCTGAGCTTGGCTCGTCATCGCGTCGCGTTTCGCGCCGACGATCATGGCGACCACTTCTTCTTGGGTGATGCTCTCAATGCGGCGCGTGCCGATCAGCTCACCGCGAAACATCACGGAGACCTGATCCGCGACCTCGAAAACGTGCGAAATGTTGTGGGTGATGAGGATCACCGTGCGTCCCTGCGAACGCAAGTTGCGAATCAAGGAGAGCACCTCAGCGGTCTGCTCCACGCCTAGGGCAGCGGTGGGTTCGTCCATGATGATGATCTCGCCGCCACGAATTAGGGTGCGTGCAATCGCCACCGCTTGTCGCTGTCCGCCGGAGAGTTTTCGCACGACTTCCTTGGCGCTCGGGATGCGTGAGTGCATTTCATTCAGCACACGCTGCGTTTCCTGCGCCATACGCGCGTGATCGAGAAACCAGTTGAACGGTCCGCGCGTCAACTCGCCCCCAAGGAACATATTCTGAATCACGTTGCGGCTTTCCACCAAAGCCAAATCCTGGTACACGGGCGCAATCCCAAGCTTCAGCGCGTCGGACGGACTGCCGATGCGGGCTGGAACACCGCGCACACGAATCTCGCCGCTCGAGGGAGCGATGGCTCCACTGATGAGTTTGATCAGCGTGCTCTTGCCCGCGCCGTTGTCGCCCAACAACGCGCAGACCTCACCGCGACGCACGCTCCAAGTCACGTCCCTCACGGCGCGTACGGCTCCAAAGGATTTGCAGAGGGCGGTCGTCTCGAGGATCGGTTCGGGGAGTGGTGTGGAGGTATTGGGATTGGTTGGCGAAACGGTTGTGAGCATCACTGCCTCCGCTGACGAACGACATCGAGAATGATCGCGGCGATGAACGCGCTGCCTTTAAGAACCAACCAGACACCGGTTTTTGCGCCGAGAAGCTGTAAACCAAACGCCAGAATCGTCAGGAACAACACGGCGACGAGATTGCGTTCAATCTTGCCGCTGCCCCCGTAGAGGCTCGCGCCGCCGAGCAAGACCGCCGTGAAAATCTCGCTCAGGTCAAAGGTCGCAATCGTCGTCCCAAACAGTAAGGTGCTGCCCGCTCGAGCCGTCGCAAAGATTGTGCCGAGCGCGGTGCAAAGGGCGCAAAGCGCGAAGGCGATCATCGTCACGCGAGACACCGGAACGCCAGTGACTCGAGCCGCGTTTTTGTTCGCGCCGCTGGCATACAGATGCGCCCCGAGACGCGTTTGGTTCAGCATCACGTAGCCAGCCGCATAGACGAAGAGCAGCACCCAGACCGCGACAGGAATCCCGAGCGGGCGGTAGAGCAATACGTTTTGCAGCTCTGGGCGCGTAATGGAAATGGTCTGCCCACCGGTGATGGCGAGGGCTACACCGAGAAAAATACCCGCAGTGGCGGTCGTTGCAACAAAAGAGTTGATCCGCGCCCCGATCACCAACAGATAATTCAGCACCGACATCAGAAACGCTACCAGCAGCACCACGATCATCGTGGCGGTCAATGACCACCCGAGGTTCTGAAACAGCGCACCCGTCAGCACCGTGCTGACCGCCACCACGCCGATCACTGAGGTATCAATCAGTCCAGCGATCAGTGCAATCGTGAAGCCTGCTGCAACTATGCCTTTCAGCGCTGCACTGGAGAGAATGTTGACAACAGTCTCGAGGCTCGCAAAGGATGGGATCATCAGCGCGAAGATCACGAATAACAGCGCGGTGGAAACGTACAACCCGTTCTCCAAAAGGAAGTCAATCACGGAGCCGCGCGGACTAATCTTTGAACCTGAGGTTTGCAGCACGCGCATCTCTTTCATGAATTCACCGCGTCTCGAGGTGCGAACGTAAGCTGTCGGTCAGGAGCGCCAGCACGAAAGCGCTGCCCTCGAGCGCGAAACGCACCCACGAGGGCAGCGCCAAAATGGATAAGCCGATACCGAGCACGGAGAAGAACAGCACGCCGATCAGTGTGCGTTCAATCCGTCCGCTGCCGCCGGAGAGACTCACCCCTGCGAACAGTGCCGCCACAAGAGGCGAGGTCAGCACCGCCATCGCCGGGGTAACGGCGAGTTGGCGTGCGCCGAGCATGATCGTCGCCGCGCCACCCGCCAGGGCGGTGACGACGAGCGCGAAGGTCACGACGCCGGTGACGGAGATGCCGTTCAGCCGGGCGGCGTTGGGGTTTCCGCCAACCGCGTAGAGGTGCGCTCCGAGCCGGGTGTGATTGAGTAGAACATACACGAAGATGTACACCACGAACATCAGCGGAATCGTGATCGGGACGCCGAACAGCTCCATGTTGATCAGGCTCCGCAGTGGCGGACGGCTGAGCCGCATGATGCTCGAGCTGCCAAAGCTATCCAGGATCAGAAAGCTCACCCCGTACGCGAGCGTGCCGACCGCGAGGGTCGTGACAAGCGACGGCACGCCAATCGCGTTGATGAGGTAACTGTTAAACAGTCCAAACAGGGCTGCCGCCGTGAGCGCGAGCGGCAGCGCGATCAGCAGCGGTAGCCCCGCCACCTGAAACAGCGCGGCGAAAACCATCCCGCTCAGCGCTCCGACTTGCACGGTCGAAAGATCAAGCTGTCCCGCGATCATAGCGAGCGTGTAAAAGGCGACCACGATTCCGCCGAGCGAAGCGAAGCGCAAAACGCTGATCAGGTTGGTCGGGGTGAAGAAGACATCCGGCGATGCGATAGAGAACACCACGACCGCCACAGCCAATGCCACCAGGATTGCGTTGTTTAACAGCAACAACCCCAATCGGCGCACCCACCTTGGCTCGAGCCGCTGCACCTCTGGGTTGTGAAGGCGTGATTGCATGGTTCCTCGAGTTCGTGAGTGGCAGGTCTCGGTGGATTCTAAGATTTTAAGAGAGGACGCTAAAAGCCGCCCAGCGGTTGACCTGGGCGGCTTTCAAGCGAGAGCAGGTCTCCGTTCGTGTGAAGCGTTTTACTTCTTTGGTTCGCCGTACAACTCGCGGTAGCGTGCATCAATTGTCGCTTGCGTCGTGATGCGGCGAGTCTGGTACGGCTGCACTGGGATTCCCTCGAGAATTCCGATAGCGGTTTCGACCCAGCCCCAACCCTGGCAGTACGGTTGAAATTCGACGTAGCCGTAGTAACCGATTGGCTTGGTGATGAGGAGGTCCGCGCTCGGCTTATCCCCACCAAGCGTCACCATCAACACGTCCTTCTCGCGCCCGGAGTCTTTGGCGGCGTTGTACGCCTCGAAACCTAATCCGTCCCAGCACGGGATGAAGGCAAACACGGCGTTCTTATTCGCAGCCAGGGCGGCTTTCATGCCGTCCGCACCGTTCGCACCCGCCCCGAGGTCAACCGTGATGACGTGCTTGTCGTCCAGTTTGAACTTTGATTTGAAGACCTTCACGGCGGCGGCGGTGCGGTCAGCGCAGGCGGGCAGACCCTTAATGGTGAACTCGATGAAGAACAGTTCCTTGCCCTTCCAATCGGTCTTCTGGCGCGCTTCGACGCCCTGCGCCAACAGCTCACCACCAGTTTTTCCGGCGTAGGCGTTCGGGATGCCGAAGACGTACGGCGAGTAATCGCTCGGACCGTTGTCCATGCCCAGGAATGGGATGCTCAAGTCTTGCAGGCGGGCCGCCAAGCCCTCGTAAATGTCGGGAGACGTGCCACCGTTTCCGACCAGGTTCGGTTTCCCAGCCAGCATCGTCTCGAGCAGGTCGGCTTGTTTCGTGTAATCGCCTGCCGAATCGGTTTCGGTGAACTGAACCTTGTAGAACTTTGCGGCGTCTTTCATCGCGCCCGACCAGACGCCAAAGAACGGGTGTCCCTTGTTGGGGTTGATGAAGGCGAGCTTGTAGTTGCTCTTCAAGCGTTTCGGCAGCGCGGTGAGCTGCTGGCAGCCCTCCTTGCCGGTGGCGGCCTTGACTTCAGCGGCGCTCCAACGCCCGGTCTGCGCGAGGGCGACAGCGGTCAGCGATCCCAAAATAACGACTCCAGCGAGTAATTTCCGAGAAACCATACCTTCTCCTTTAGCGTCTCTAATAGAGTCTAACCAATCGCAACCGATTGCTTTTCCAAGATGGACTGCCAGACGATTTACAAACACCGCGCGGTTACCGGAACCTAGTTGCGCCAAGCTGGCCAGGGTGGGCAGTCGGTCTGAGTAAGCGCTTACTTGTATTTGTCGGCTGATGGTAGCTCGAGCCGCAACGCTTGTCAAGCCTAGGGTTTAGGAAGCTTCGTTTGACCCGAAACTCAGGCGCTTTTTGGAGCCGCGATACACTTTAAAGAAAGGTTCTCAACCCTACTCGAGGCTGACCCCTCGAGGCATGTTTTGCTTCTATGACGTGAGAATGAGCGTGCCCGTTGTTGATCTTTCGAGAAGATTTAGGACAGGTATTTCATCTCAGGAATCTAGCCCGGTCCCCAACACGGTCGAAGCGCGCACGATCAAACGCGTCTCCAAAAGAACCGCCCGAGACTCGAGCGGTTCGGCGTCGGACTTGGTGATTCGCTCGAGCAGCAACTGCGAACCGATGCGTCCGAACTCGTAACCTCGAGGGTGCGCCACGACCGTCAGCGGCGGGTCGCTCTCGGCGGACATGATGGCGTCTCCGATGCAAGCCACCGCCAATTCCTGCGGCACTTTTAAGCCGTGTTCCTTGGCGGCTTGCAGCGCACCACTCGCCAGTAATTCATCGGCTCCAAAGACGGCGCTGATGTCCGAACGGGCCGCCAACAGGTTTTGCATCGCTTCATGACCCGCTTCGCGGCGAAAATGCGTGTGTATCACGAGGTCGCCATCCCAGGAAAACCCGTGTTGCTGAAGCGCTCGGCGGTAGCCTGAGGCGCGACGCTTCCCGACCGGACTGTGTTCGGGACCGTTAATCATGGCGACCGTGCGATGCCCCAAGCCCAGCAGGTGATCCACCGCTTTGAACGCGGCGTGCTCTTCGTCTATCGAGAGCGTGTCCGCGTTCGGCATGACGTGATCCGGGGAGAGCGCCACCACGGGCAGATTAAACGCCTCGAGCTGCCGCGCCAACGCCTGACGCACCCCGCGCTGACCGGCGGCGCTGTGATTATCCGGCATGGCTGGCTCGATTAAAACACCGTCAACACCGGTTTCGGCGAACGTAGCAAGGTAGCGTAACTCGCGTGCCGGACGGTCATCGGAATTCGCCAGAAGCAATTGATAGCCGCGTTCATCCAGCGCGTCCTGCGCCCCTCGAGCCGTTTGCGCGAAGAACGGGTTGGTGATGTCCGAGATAATCAGCGCGATTCGCCGGGTCTGCTTCGTCACGAGACTGCGGGCGCTGCCGTTGGGCACGTACCGCAATTCTTCCATCGCCCTTAAGACGCGGTTTCGTAAATCCGCGTCCACTTTCAAGTTGTTATTAATCACACGTGAGACCGTGGCTGTAGACACCCCGGCTCGTTTAGAAACGTCGTAAATCGTCGGCATCAGAGGTCTCGAGTAACAGCTTACTCAAAAACCCTGAGAGATGAAACGTTGTTCGCGGCGTTCTCTAGGGTTTGCTGGTGACTTTTTGCGTTCGGGATAGGTCTAATCGCGTTTAAAGACTCCTCGGCCAAAGCACCGAGAAAGCGGTTGCTCAACATTTTAGGGGATGGTCTTCCAAACGCCGCAATCGCCCTTAGAAAATCGCTGCCCGGCTGCCTCCTCGAGCCTCAGTAGGCTAAAGCAATTACGACTCAATCTCGCGTCAGAGACAGCAAGGTTTGCGATGGGTGGATGACTGTTTTCGAGCCGGACTTGACAGCCCGAGGTGCGACCGTTACAGTTTGGTGTAACGATACATCAACGTCTATTCTCGTCCCGAGCTATCGAGCGGCCCTGTCCACTCGAGCCATCTGGAGTTTCGTATGCCCAAAGAACAGAGCAGATCGGTGACGGTCCAGGACGTTTCCAAACGCGCCGGAGTGTCCCCGATCACCGTGTCGCAGGTGATGAACCAGAAGGGTCGCATCTCGGTCGGAACCCGAGCGCGCGTGCTCGAGGCGGCCCGTGACCTCGGCTACGTCGTCAACCACGCGGCCCGCAGCCTGCGCGGGGGGCGCAGCCATCTGGTCGGACTGTTGGTCCCAGAACTCACCAACCCTTACTTCGTGGAAATCCTGCGCGGCGCGTCCGAAGCCCTCTCGAGGCAGGGCATGGATGTCGTGCTCTACACCTCCTCCTACGACCGTATGCGTGAACGCGAACGGGTACAAACCCTGATGTCCGGCCCATCCGACGGTCTGCTGATGGTTTTACCGCTCGAGTCCCCGGAGGAGATCGCAGCCCTCGAGCGGGCCGCGCGGCCCGTGGTCATCCTGCACCCGCCGCACCCGCGTCCAAATTTGGCATCGGTCTGCACCGAAAATTTCGAGGGGGCTAGCCAAGCGATGCGACACCTGCTGGAATTGGGCCACCGCCGGATCGCCTATATCGGCGGTCAGGATGGTCAGGACAACGCCCAACGCCTGCGGGCGTACCGCGAAGCGCTGACCCATCATGGGATAGCGGTCAATCCAGCCATGATCGTTCAGGGCGACAACTCGCAGCCTCGGGCCCGCCAGTTGACCGAGGGGTTGCTGGATCTGCCCGAGCCGCCCACGGCGGTGTTCGCCTACAACGACTTCAGCGCCTTCGGCGTCATGGACGCCGCTCGAGGGCGCGGTCTGCGCCTACCCGAGGACTTCAGCGTGATTGGGATAGACGACATCCCACAGGCCAGCCAAGTCCACCCGGCGCTCACCACAGTCCATCACCCGCTCTTTCACATGGGGGAACGCTCCGCCGAAATGCTGCTCAGCCTGATCGCCGGAGTGCCGCTCCCGGAACCTTACCTCGAGCTACCAAGTCACCTCGTCGTGCGCGCCTCGACTGCACCACCAACACCCCTGCCACCAACATCTGCGTCATCACCAGCAACCGGAGTCAAGGCGCTCAGGCCAAGCGCCATCCCCTCACAGATTGACAGCCCGAAACGGGCGAAACAAAGGAGCAAAGCATGAAGAAAACCCTGGGACTCTCAATCATCGGCGTCACCCTCGCGTTGCTGGGTTTGGCGGCCCACACGGCCGCGCAGAACAGCCAGACGACCCTGAAATTCTGGACCTCGAGGGTCGGCTCCACCGATGCCTACGACAAAGAGATTGCGCTTTTTGAAAAGGCCAATCCCGATATCAAGGTGGAGCGCGTCACGACGGCCGGAGCGCAGTACACGCAGGTCGTGAACCTCGCCTTCAAAAGCGGTGAAACCCCGGACGTGTTCACCATCCCTACCGACAGCGCACCGGACATCAAGACGATGGTCTCCAGCAAATGGTTCTTGCCGCTGAACAAATGGGCCACTCCAGCCTGGCAGGGCACGTTCCCAAAGAATTCGTTTCTGGATGGAATCAACGTCTTTGACGACCAGATTATCTCCGCACCCTGGTACGGCGGCGGCGGTAACTACTTGCCGCTCTTCATCAACAACAAGGTTTTCCGCGATGCGGGACTGGTGGATGGAAGTGGTCAGGTGCTGATCCCGAAGACCTGGGCGGAGGAGCGCCGCTACGCCAAACAAATCTTTGATCGTTCCAACGGCAAGGTTTACGGCGTGGGCTTCGGCGCGAAATCGGGTGATTACCCGATGAACATCCAAGCCCAGAGCGTCCGCATGTCCGGGTTGCCGACGCACGGCCCGATTGGGTACTACTATCACAACCCGAAATCCGGGCGTTTCGAGTTCAGCAGCAGCCCTGTTTGGCGCGATTGGTTTGACTTCTGGCTCGGCATGAAGGAAGACGGCACGATCTTCCCGCAATCGCTGACGCTCAACGACGAACAGATTCGTCCGGTCTTCGCAGATGGGAAATTCGGCATGTACGTGAACGGCCCTTGGTTGGTCAACTCCTTGAAAGACACCACACCAAACTTCACCGATTACAGCGTCGCCACGCTTCCCATGCGAACCTCCAGAGCCAGCAGCTTCATTTACACGGGTCTGCCTGCGGCTCGTGAAATGGTGATCTCGAGCAAAACCAAAAACGCTGAAGCCGCTTGGAAGTTCTTCGCCTTCATGAACTCCAAAGCCTCGGCCACGCGCTGGGTGGGTTACGGCGAAGCGGTGCGAGTCTGGCCGGAGACCGCGGCCGCCGCGACGGGCAAAGCGGGTGAGGTGGCGCGCGTGGCCCTGCTCAACAACCGCATCGCTCCGACCCTCGAGGTGGTGCGCCCGCAGTTGAACGATGTGAAATTTAAAGAGCCGACGCAGAGCATCGAGTTTACGATTCTGGCTGCTGCCACCGGTCAACTGAAGCGCAGCGACCTACCCGCCGCACTAAAGAAGCTTGACGAGGATTACAACAAAGCCCTGGCGGATGCGGTATCAGCGGCGCAGACGGCGGGCAGTAAGGTCACGCTCGAGGATTTCAAATTCTCGAATTGGAACCCCTTCGCCAACCAACCGAGCTACAAGTGAGCCTCTGGTTCTTCCTCTGAGGCTTTGAAGGAATCCTATGACGACCCATTCAAACCCGCTTCAGCCTCGCCGTCGGGGGCGTTCACCGCGCCCCCGGCGCTTCGGGCAGCGCATGGCTGCGGCGGGCGGGTCTTACCTGTTGATCGCTCCCTCCGTACTGCTGGTGCTGCTGTTCGTGGTTTACCCGCTGCTGGCTTCTTACCCCTACACCTTGTTCGATTGGTCGGGCATCGGTGAACCGTCGCGGTTCGTGGGCTTCGGGAATTTTCTTAAAGTCGCTCAGGACCAGTACTTCTGGGGCGCGTTTCGCAATACATTCTTTTACCTGATCTTGACTGTGCCCCTAACGCTGGGATTGGCGCTCTGGTTGGCAGTTGTTTTCAACAACCCGAAACTGCGATTCTCGAGCCTTTACAAAGCCGTCTTTTTCTCTCCCGCCGTGACCTCGCTGGCGGTGATCGGAATCGTCATCAGCTTTATCTACAACGGTGCGTCTGAACCGTTCAGCGGTTTGCTGCGAAGCTTAGGGTTGATTGGCCCGAACGAATCGGTGCAGATTCTCTCCGACCCACACTTTGCGATGATCGCGGTGGCTGTGGTCGGAATCTGGCATAGCATTGGCTTTAATTTGGTGTACTTCACGGCTGCACTGCAATCCATCCCGAAGGAACTTTACGAAGCCGCCACGCTGGACGGGGCGGGACCCTCGACGACCTTTTGGCGGATCACGATTCCGATGTTGCGTCAACCAGGTTTGGTGATCTTTTTTCTGGCTTTTAACGGTGCGCTCGGCGTGTTTGAACTGCCGCTGGTGTTAGGTGGCAGCGGCGCGAGCGGACTGCTGGCGGGAACCGAAGTGGTCTCCACGTACATCTACCGCAACGCTTTCGGGTACAGCTCTGAGCCGAATGTCGGCTTCGCTTCGGCGGCGGCCCTGTTCATGGGTTTCATCCTGCTGATGCTGAGTTTATTGCAATTCTTAGTCTTTCGTCGTCAGGGAGTGCGCCAGGAAGGATTGGAGGGGAAGGCATGACGGTGGTACGCCAGGCTGCGACCAAACACAGTCCTCGAGCCACGGTGCGCTGGCGGTTGGTCGCAACGCATCTGATTCTGATCGCCGTGGGCTTGGTCTACGTTTTTCCGTTCGTCTGGATGCTCGGCAGCTCACTGAAAACGAGCGGCGAGTTCTTCTCGGCGGGTTTGAACGCCTTCCCCGCAGCCGCCCAGTGGAATAACTACGCTGACGCCTGGAATCAGGGGCAGTTTGGGCGCTACTTTTTCAACACGGTTCTCACGGCGGTCGGTTCAACCTTACTGATGGTGGCCGTGACCTCCGCCAGCGGTTACGCAATCAGCCGCACCCAATTTCCTGGTAAGGGCATCGTGATTGGAACCATGATCGCGCTGTTCTTCATGCCGGGCGGGTACACCATCGTGCCGCTGTTTGATCTGGTGGCGCGCTTGGGATTACTCAACAGTTTAGCTGGGATCATTCTCGTCATCACCGCTGGCGGCGTGGTGTATAACACCACGCTTTACAGTGGTTATTTTGCCACACTGCCAAAAGAGATCGAAGAAAGCGCGCTCGTGGACGGTGCTGGCCCCCTGCAACTCTTCTGGTACGTCGCTTTCCCGCAGGCCTTACCAATGACGGCCACGGTCGCGCTGTTTCATTTCATGTGGACGTGGAATTCATTTTTCATTCCGCTCGTGTTCACCCTTGGGAATCCAAAGCTCAGAACGCTGGCGGTGGGAATGCAGGCCTTCATCGGGGAGAACCAAACCCAGTGGACATGGATCTGCGCGGGAGCCGTCATCACCGTCGTCCCGATCATGCTGCTGTTCTTCTTTTTGCAGCGCTACTTCGTGGACGCCATCGCGGGCGCGGTGAAAGGTTAAAAGCGACGAATCTCGAGCGGCGCGTTTCACATCGCCTGAACGGAAGAAGGTCGAGCTACTCCGCTCGGACCGAGTTGAAGCACTGAACTTTTTCTAAGCGATCCTTGCTCGAGTCATCCTTTTTGAAACACACGGTTCGTTGCTCAAAAGCCTCAGCGCCAGGGAGGGCTGAACGTACTCCTGTGAACACCCACGTCGCTCTTACGTAAACGCTTCTCGAGGATCCCACTACCGCCGTGTTCAGCGCTGCGTAGCGGAATCCAGCGGTCTCAGGCAGGCGCAAACCTGCGGAGGTTCACTATGCCCCAAAAACTCCCGAAAGCACTGCTGTTCCTGAGCTTCAGTTTGACTTTGGCTGGTTGCACGCAGAACGCGCCTCCCCTGAATGCCACCGCTGGCGCGAGTCCTAGTGTGGCGGTTTCAGCTCAGGCGGTGGCCAACGCCAATCTATTCGTGGACTGGGGTGACGCGCAGGCCACGATCACCAATGAACTGTACGGCACGGGGATCTACGGCGGTGTAGCTCCGAGCATCTCGAGTCAGACGAGCTATAAGAAGAACATGGGGTACTTCAAGCCTGGATTGCTGCGTTTCCACTACGGAGGGTTGATTAACAATTCAGCCACCGACATCCGAGGCTGGGTGGACGAGGCGAACCGCCGATGGGACGCGGCGCGTATCAACACCGTGATGAGTACCTTCGATAGCTTCAAAACCACGGATTACGGCAACGGGACGTGGAGTGCCTCGTACATGATGAACGTGCCAACGTGGCCATCGTGGATGAAAACCTACGATTACACGTACGGCGGTCAGACCGTGAAGTTGCTTGACCCCAGCGAGTTTGATAACTACGCCGCCTTCTGCGCGAGCCTGGCGACCATCCTCAAAAACCAGGGGCGGCAAGTCAAGTATTTTGTGCCGATGAACGAATGGGACGCGCAGTATTACGTGCCGTTCCAAAACGGTGGCGACAAGATCAGCGAACTCGTCACGATTTACAACAAAGCGGCCATCGCGGTGAAACAGGTCTACCCAGGCATTCTGGTCGGCGGACCCGATTGGGCACGCGGCGATCTCAACGATCAAGTCAACCGCTTCATCCAGGGCGCGAAAGCCAACTTGGATTTCGTGGCGTATCACTTCTACGCCAATGACGATCCTTACGGCGCGAACGGTCCGATGTACGACCGCTCGAGGTCGGCGGCGCGGCACGGGCAAGACATCGCCAACATTGCGCGGCAGCAGGGTTTAAACGTGCCGATCTTCAACACCGAGTTCAACATCAACTACGCTGGGAACCAGGATTACCGTCAATCTCTGTCCGCCGGAGCGGTCTACGACACCCTGATCTTCACGGCGGGGATTGAGACCGGCACGACCGCCACGGCGACCTGGAACGACCGTGATGGATACTACGGCAAGCTCAACAACAACGACGAAACCGCCGCCAATCCCGATGGCAACTCATTGCGGATGGGCGCACAGAACATGCGGGTGCTGAACAATTACCTGACGGGCACGAAGGTCAACGCGACTTCGGATAACGCCAATGTGGTCGTGCTCGCCACGCGCACAAGCGGTCGTAAATCCGTGGCGCTCATCAACCGCTCCGGCAGTGCGCAGACGGTGAAACTCAGTTTCTTCAACTGGAGCACGACCTCGAGTTTCGATGCGCTGATCAGTGCGCCAGACCCGAAATACTTTTACACCAAAACAGTCAGTTTCGCGGGCGCAACCGATGGCACGCTCAGCCTCGATCCCGACTCGGTGACGGTCTTGACCGTAGCGAACAGCCAGAATGTGACCTCGAGCGCCACCGAGCTGAGCCGCACGGGTTGGACGCCGAGCGCCTCGAGTTCCTACTCCGCCGAGCCGCCCGCTTTCGCAATTGACGCTTCGACCAGTAACCGCTGGTCCACGGGCGGGCGTCAGCAGCCGGGCATGTGGTTTCAGCTTGACCTGGGGAGCAGCAAAACGTTTGACAAGATCGTCTTAAAAGCCGGTGGGCCGTACCCGCTGACGGACTACCCGCGCCGCTACTCGGTGTACGCCACGAACGATCTCGCAAACCTGGGAAATCCCCTGGTCACGGGCGCAGGCTGGGGGCCTGAGGCGAGCGGAACGACGGATCTCGGAACGGGCGGCGGCAAGGCTGGACTGGACACGATCATCACCTTCGCGCCGCAGACGGCGCGCTACGTCCGCATCGTGCTGAGAAGCGCGGCGTACTTCTCGTTTGAAAACTGGTGGGGCATTTCAGATATGCGCCTCTACAGGCACTAAGTTTTCAGGCGTGCTCGAGCGTGGAATTCCTCTACCACGCTCGAGCGCAGCCCGCGAGGGTTCATTTCGCTCAACCAAAAAACAGGATTGATAAAGATTGGCATCCGCATTTTTCGGTTCAAATCCAGCGCCCTCCTCAAGACAGAAAGTGATCCCATGAAACAACATCAAGCTCCTCAACCGTTCACCCTGGGGGTCTGCGATTACCCCGAACACGTGCCGCTCGAGACGTGGTTGACATATCCAAGGCAGCAAAAGTCGCTCGGGCTGAGTTTCGTGCGCCTCACGGAGTTCGCTTGGTCGCGGCTCGAGCCGAGCCGGGAACGCTTTGAGTTCGGCTGGTTGGACACCGCGATTGAGACGCTCCACGCCGAAGGCTTGGGCGTGGTGCTGTGTACCCCGACCGCCACGCCGCCCGCCTGGTTGACGCGCGAACGCCCTGAAGTCCTGTTCGTGGATCACGAGGGGCGCAGGCACACGCACGGCGGGCGGCGGCACTACGATTACTCGAGCACCGCTTACCGCGAGGAATCGGCGCGCATCACGGAGGTCTTGGCGCGGCGTTACGGCAATCACCCAGCCGTGATCGGTTGGCAGACCGACAATGAACACGGCTGCCACAACACGACGCGCTCCTACTCAGAAAACGCCCGGGGGGGATTTCAGCGTTGGCTCGAGGCGCGTTACGTGGATGTGGACGCATTGAACGAGGCTTGGGGCGCAGTCTTTTGGTCTCAGGAGTACGGTAGTTTTTCAGAAGTCGAGCTGCCAAACGCGGTCGTTTACACGGTCAACCCCTCGCACTGGCTGGATTTCTGTCGCTACTCGAGCGATCAGGTCGTGACTTTTGACCGCGCGCAAACCGAGATTCTGCGCCGCCACAGTCCTGGGCGTTTCGTGACCCACAACTTCATGCCGTTCATGGCGGACTTCAATCATTACGATGCCGCCGCGCACCTGGACTTTCCGAGCTTTGACCTCTACCCGCTCGGGGTGCTCGAGACCTCGAATCAGCCGGAAGCTGTAAAGACCCGTTTTCGCCGCACCGGGCATCCCGATCTCGGAGCCTTCAACCACGACTTGTATCGCGGCTTGAAGGAGCTTCCCACTCGGGGGCACTGGGTCATGGAGCACCAGTGTGGTCAGGCGGATTGGGCGGCAACGAATGCCTTACCCGCCGACGGCGCGATTCGCCTCTGGGTTTGGAACGCCCTCGCGCACGGGGCGGATGCCGTGACCTTCTTTCGCTGGCGAGCAGCGACCGCCGCGCAAGAACTGATGCATTCGGGGCTGCTGCATCACGACGGCACGCCGGATCGCGGCTTCGCAGAGGTCGCCGCGTTTGCACCAGAACTTCCCGCATTTCCCCTCGAGCCAGTACAAGCTCGAGTCGCGCTGCTCCACGATTACGAATCGCTGTGGGCCTACGATCACCAGAAGCACGGCGAAGCCACGGGGTACTTCACGCAAGTCATGCAGTATTACACCGCGCTGCGAGCGCTTGGCGCGGACGTGGACGTGATCCACCCGAGCCGCGATCTCACCGGTTACAGCGTGGTGATCGCCCCGGCGTTGCACATCATGAGCCGCGAAACCGCCGCGCACCTCGAGCGGTTCGCGCAAGCGGGCGGGCAAGTACTCCTAGGGGCACGTAGCGCCTTTCGGCAACCGAACGCTCAGGTCTGGGCGGAGCGCGATACACACCCGCTCTGGAAACTTGCTGGGGTGCGCGTGGCGAACCTCGACGCGATCCGTGACGGCGTGAAGATGGCACTCGAGGGGGCTGGTTTAGACCTTGGGAACGGCATCAACGCTCAGGTCTGGGCGGAGCAGCTCGAATGCGCTGCGGATACGGAAGCGTTGGCGCGGTACGGCGAAGACCTGTTCGCGGGAACGCCCGCCGCCACTTGGCGTGACGTGGGCACGGGTGGCGTTGGATACATTGGAACGTGGAGCGAAGGTCTGATCGCGGCCGCGTTGAAACACGTTCTCGAGCGAGCCGGTGTGCCCGTGTTCGCTCTCGCCGATGGGGTGCGTCGCAGCGTGCGCGGCGAACTTGTGATCTTGGAAGATTGGAACACCGCGCGAGTCACCGTCTCAAGTGCAGCCAAAACAGAAACGCCGATCAACTCGGGGACGGCAGAGCTGCGGCGCTGAGTCTCAGCATAGAGTTGAGCGGCTGCCGCACACGGTTCGCCTCGAGTCGTAATCACCAGTAGGGCGGATTGCATTTCGGTTGTCCGCAGCTCGCAACCCCAGCGAGAGGAATGGGTTCATGACGACAGAAGCTATCGGTGGGTTGCTGTACCCGCAACAAAACCTGCACCGCAACCGCCTTGATCTCTCGGGTCTGTGGGAATTTCAACTTGACCCCAACGAAATCGGTGAGCGTGAACGGTGGTTCGATGCGCTGCCAAACCCACGTTTCATTCCCGTGCCTGGCAACTGGAACGACTTGTTTGATGATGCCAAGAATTATCTCGGACTCGCTTGGCATCGTCTGGAAATCATTGTGCCGGTCGCTTGGCGCGGGCAGCGCGTGTGGCTGCGTGTGGGGTCTGCCAATTACACCGCGAAGGTTTGGGTCAACGGCTTTCTTGTCACCGAACACTTCGGGGGTCATCTGCCATTCGTCGCAGATGTGACTGAGGCACTGCTTTGGGATAAGCCGAACATCATCGCCATCGCCGTGGAGAACCACCCCTTGCCCGAGCGCGTGCCAGCGGGTCCGACACCGGCGGAAGGAATCTTCAGTGGGCCATTCACAACCCATCCCGCCACGACCTACGATTTCTTTCCTTACGCTGGGCTGCACCGCGCCGTGCATCTGTTCAGCACTCCTGAGACGCACATTGCAGACCTGACCGTGCTGACCAGCATCGAAGGGCAGGACGGCATCGTCGAAGTTATCGTCAGAACGAGCGCGGACGCGAGCGGTCAGGTTGATCTCGAGGGGCAACGCGTGACTTTCAGCACGACGAAGCTCAAAACGACGGTGCGTTTGCGCGTGGCATCCGCACGCTTCTGGGAACCCGCAGACCCGCACCTTTACTCGCTCACGGTGGAACTCCAACGTGGCGAGGCGGTCACGGATTCGTACCGGTTACAAATCGGTATTCGCACGGTTGAGGTGGGTAAAAACGCGATCCTACTCAACGGCAAACCCATTCATCTCAAAGGGTACGGGCGTCATGAGGACGCACCGATCAGCGGGCGCTCTACCAACCTGAACGCCATCGCTCGAGATTTTGAATTGATGCGTTGGACGGGCGCGAATTCCTTTCGCGCCGCGCATTACCCGCACTCGGAGGAAACCGCGCAACTTGCGGACAAACTGGGCATCCTGATCATCGCGGAGATTCCAGCGGTGTCGTACAACTTCGGTGACAGCGACACATTGATCGAGGCACGGTTTGGGCAGTGTCAGGTGCAACTCGAGGAATTGATTCAGCGCGATAAGAATCACCCGAGCGTAATCGCTTGGAATATTGCCAATGAGCCATTAATCGGAGGAACCTCCAACGATAGCCGCGAGCACGCCACGCAAATCGGCGTAAAACTGTTCACGGCGCTCTACCAACAAGCCAAGACCCACGACCCCACGCGCCCCGTGACGCTCGTCGGTGAGATCAACGGACCTCGAGCCTGGTTGAACATCACCGATTTCGTCAGCATCAACCGCTATTACGGCTGGTACACGCACGGCGGGCAGATTGAAGCGGGCGTCGCTGCGCTCGAGCGGGAGCTTGACGAACTCCACGCGCAATTCGGGAAACCCATTTTGTTCACTGAGTTCGGCGCGGACACGGTCGCGGGACTGCACAACCACCCGAGCGAAATGTGGACCGAAGAATACCAAACCGAATTCTTACAGGCTTACCTCAAGTTAGGAGACCGCAAACCCTACGTTGTTGGAATGCAACTCTGGGTGTTCGCGGATTTCAAAACCGGGCAGGGCCTCTTCCGCGTTGGCGGGTTGAACCACAAGGGCGTTTTCACTCGAGACCGTCGTCCGAAGATGGCGGCGCACCTGTTGCGCTCGCACTGGAAGCGGGACTGAGGTCTGACACGCCCGTCTCATTCACGCGACTGACCATCAAAAGATTCGCAACCCATCACCCGCCGAGGTATTTCCCATGAAGACACAACTCATTTCCGTTCCGGACAGCCCCTCGAGCATCCAGACCTATCCGACACTCGAGGACAGCGCCGATTGGAATGCGCTGCTGGCGGAGTTTGACCGCCTGAATCCGGGTTTCATTCGTTTCGGCATTCCGCCCCTCCCAGGGGAACACTGAATGTCTTTAACTCCTTTCTTCCTCCGTACCGAATACCTCGAGCAGCCACTCGGCATTGACGAACCGCAACCGCGCTTGAGCTGGCTGCTCGAATCGGCGGGTCGCGCCAAAGTTCAGAGCGCCTACCAGATTGTGGTCGCCTCCAACCGTGAGTGGCTCGAGCCAGCCCACTCCGACCTGTGGGACAGCGGGCGGGTGTTCTCATGCGAGCAAAACCAGATTGTGTACGGCGGGAAACCATTGGAGTCGCGCCTGCGCTGCTTCTGGCGCGTGCGGGTCTGGGACGAATCAGGGAACGAATCCCCTTGGAGCGAAACCGCGCATTGGGAGCTGGGGCTGCTCGACGCAACCGACTGGAGCGCGACTTGGATCGGTTCGAGTGAGATGGTTCTCGAGGACGCTTCGATGCCGTGTCCGTTTCTGCGCCTGCCCTTCGTATTGCCTACCGCCCCCGTGTCGGCGCGGCTCTACATCACCGCTCGAGGCGTGTTTGAAGCTTCCCTCAATGGCTCGAGCGTCGGGGACGCGCTGCTCAGCCCCGGCTGGACGGATTACGGGCAACGTATCCGTTATGAAACCCACGACGTGACGGCGCTGCTGAAGATAGGCGAAAACGTGTTGGGCGCAATTTTGGGCGACGGCTGGTATGCGGGGCGCATCGGTTACGCTGGGCAGCGCCACCATTACGGCAAAAGTCCGCAACTGCTGGCGCAGCTCGAGATCGGGTTCGCCGATGGGCAGCGTTTGACCTTTGGCACAGGTGACCCAGGAGGCAACTGGAGGGTCACGACGGGTCCGCTGCGGTACTCGGATTTTCTTGATGGTGAGCGCTATGACGCCCGTCTCGAGCTGCCCGGCTGGAACGCGCCGGGTTTTGATGACTCGGATTGGAACCTGCCCCAGAACTTCGCTGGGGGCGTGCGGCTTTCGGCGGCGATGACTGAACCGATTCGGCGGCGCTGGACTGTGCAACCGATTGCCCTCTCGAATCCCGCGCCGGGCGTTCACATCTTCGATTTAGGACAGAATCTGGTGGGTTGGGTGCGCTTCAAACTCGCAGCCGCAGCGGGCGTCGAAATCCGCTTGCGTCACGCCGAGATGCTGAACGCTGACGGCACGCTTCACACCGAGGCACTGCGGAGCGCTCAAGCCACCGACACGTACATCTGCAAAGGAGGCGAACTCGAGACCTTCGAGCCGCGCTTCACCTTTCACGGCTTTCGTTTTGTCGAAATCACCGGTTATCCCGGCACACCTACCCTCGAGCGTGTCGAGGGTGTGGTCATCGGCTCGGACACCCCGGAAGTCGGCGAGTTTGAGTGCTCGAGTCAACTGCTCAACCAGCTTTGGCGCAACATTCGTTGGAGTCAGCGCGGAAATTTTCTCAGCTTACCCACCGATTGCCCACAGCGTGACGAACGGCTCGGGTGGCTTGGGGACGCGCAGGTTTTCATCTGCACAGCCAGCTTCAACGCCGATGTCGCCGCTTTTTTTGGTTCGTGGATGACGGACGTACTCGAGGCGCAATCGCCTGAGGGCATCTTTCCCGACGTGGCTCCCCGGCTAGGCAACATGAGCGAGGGCAGCCCCGCTTGGGGTGACGCGGGCATCATCGTGCCCTGGACGTTGTGGCGCGTTTACGGCGATAAACGCATTCTGGTGCGCTGCTGGGACGCGATGGAGCGCTGGATGGATTTCATCGAAACCGCCAATCCCAACGGACTCTGGCAGCATCGGCGCGGCTCCGATTACGGCGATTGGCTGGCGCAGGACGGTGACGACCCCGCGAATGCCTTCGGCTCGAGCACACCCAAGGAGTTGCTCGCCACGGCGTACTGGGCCTACGCCGCTCGCTTGATGCACGAGATGGCGGAAGCACTCGAGAAACCGGAAGCTGCCGCAAGTTACCAAACGCTGTTTGGGCACATCCGGTCAGCCTTCATCCAACACTATGTACACGAGGACGGCTGGCTCGAGGGGCGCACCCAGACCGGGCAGGTGTTGGGGCTGCATTTTGACCTCGTTCCAGCGGAAGCTCGAGCGCAGGTCGCCGCACGGTTAAGGGAATCCATCGCAGCGCGAGGGAATCACCTCAGCACTGGCTTTGTGGGCGTCAGTTATCTTCTTCCCGCGCTCGAAGCGGCGGGACATCTCGAGACTGCATACGCGCTACTGCTCCAAGACACCTTCCCAAGTTGGGGCTACTCGATTCGCAACGGGGCGACCACAATTTGGGAGCGCTGGGATGGCTGGACGGAAGCGAACGGCTTTCAGGACGCGGGCATGAACAGTTTCAACCATTATTCATTGGGCAGCGTCGGGCAGTGGCTGTACACAAGCGTCGCGGGAATCGAGTCGGCAACGCCTGGATTTGCGAACGTCACCTTCAAACCTCGACTGGGCGGCGAATTGACCCACGCTCGAGCCAGTTATCGTTCCATTCGTGGAACGTTTCAGAGCGCCTGGACGATCAAAGATGACACCTTCACGCTTGAGGTTCGCGTACCCCCGAACGCCACCGCCATCCTGCGCTATCCCTTCGCAGTGGAAATCCCGTTCGAGGCAGATAGCCAGGCTGGGGTGCTCGAGTCCAAGCTCGAGGAGGGAAAACCTGTGCTCGAATTGGGTTCGGGAGCGTTCAAATTTCAGAGCGCCCTACCTACGAAACAATGAATGCCCTTCGTGAACGATCCGCTTGCCCTGTTTAGAGGACTGAAAAAGGTTCGTCTACCATCACTCCCCAAGGTATCCTATGAAAACACAATCCCTCTCCATCTCAGATACCCCCTCGAGCACCCTGGATTTCGGCATCGGCTTCAACTGGTTCGATTTCCTCGGCTCGGGTGGTTTGTACGCCCGCAATCCCGATTACCCGCTGAGCACTCAGACCTACCCAGCACTCGAGGACAGCGCCGATTGGAGTGCGCTGCTAGGAGAATTTGACCGCCTAAATCCAGGTTTCATTCGTTTCGGCATTCCGCCGGATCGCATTCTGGACGCGCAGGGCAACCTGATCAGAGACAGCCTTCACTTCACCCACCTTGACCGGGTGGCTGGCTGGTGCGCGGAACACGGCGCAACAGTCATCCTCGACCCCTTCGTCATCCCTGAGCGTTTCGAGTTCGATCCGCCCGCTGCGCTCGTGAGCCACATGACCAACATGGCGGCTCGAGACAACCGCGCTTACGCCAGGGAGTTCGTCGCACCGCTCTTACAGCATGTCGTCGTTGAGCGCGGATTGGGCGCGATTCGCTCTTCAACCCGGTCAACGAACCCATTCATTACGGCGTTTACCAGGTTCCGCCCGGTGGACCGGACGTGTACCGCCATTACGTGGATATGTACGCCGAGATGCGAGCCGCGCTGGACGATGCGGGGCTACGGGATATCGGTTTGATCGGCATTGACAAAGATGTCCCCTTTGACTTTCCGGTGTTTGAATACCTGGCAAGGGGAATAGACATTGATCCGCACGTGGCGGCATACGCGATCCACTCCTACCGTGGACGGTTTGATTACGCGCCAGAAACAGCCCTCGAGCCAGATACCGATCCGCTGCGAACATTGGTGGACAAGTGGATTCGGCGCTTGGTGAGTTACACCGAAGGGCGCGGCAAACCACTGCTGGCTTGCGAGGTGGGGAGCTTTTACTACGGGCAGCGGATCAACCCGGCGGGTGCGGCCAGTGCCGAGGCGACCCTGCTGACCGCCGAGACGATCCTGCGGATGATTAACGTCGGCGTGCGCGGGGCGTTGATCTGGTCTCCGCTCAACCCGAACAACATTGATGGGTGGTGGCGCATGTTCGGCGTGCAGGGCGGTCAGGTGACGCGAGAGCCGCACACCTACCCGAGCTTCCAACTGCTGATGCGCTACGCCCGACCCGGCAGCGCGGTTCATCCCGTCGCGTCGCTCAACCGAGAGTACCCGCAGTACGTCTGGGGAACCCTGCTGCATTCGCCCGACGGTCACAGGCACCTGTTCTTGATCAACGATCACCCGAGCGAATCGCGCTGCATCGAGCTGAGCTTGCCGCGCGATCCGCAAGGACGGCGGTTCAGGGTCATCCGTAAGGATCGCACGCGGCTAGGCGAGGTGGACGGCGCACTGTTTAGCACCGAACACCTCGAGGACACCCTGGCTCCAATGTCCATGCAGCTTTACACCACCGACACCGTGGAGTCCTGCCTGTGACGTTTCGCCGCACCACCCAGACCCTCATGCCCGCCCGACGGGAGAGACCCGCCCCAGCAGGCTACGACCTTTATCCTACTTTCGCGCTCGAGTCTGGCACGGTTCATCTGGGGTTCGAGGCGCTCGCGGCGAGGCTCAGCGGGGAACGCACCATCATTCTGGACGGCGCGACTGGGGTGATGTGGGAGGATTTCCGCACGCGCTTGGATACCGAATTGCGTCACCTCGGACTCGAGCCAGTCTGGACAAATATCACCGCTGCCCACAAAGCGCCGGAAGACATTGAGGCGCTCGTGCAGCCCTTCCTCGGGGATGACCCCGTGTTCGGAACCCGTTTCACCGGAAGCTTGCTGGACTTCTTTGAGCGCGACCGACTGGCGGCGTTCCAGCCGGATTCAAACGCCGACATCAACCTGCTCTACGGCGTGGGCGCGTCGCTGGCGGGCTGGGCTGGGCTGCTCGGCTACCTAGAGTTGCCCAGAAACGAATTGCAATTCCGAGCCAGGGCGGGGCTGCCGACCAACCTCGCCGCGCCGACACCGCTCGAGCCGAAAGCCGCGTACAAGCGCTCGTACTTCGTGGACTGGACGGTGCTGAACGCGCACAAGGCAAACATTCTCGAGCGGATTGACCTGTTGGTTGATACGCAACGCCCGGATGAACCGAGTTTCATCGGCGGTTCCAACTTGAGGACCGCGCTGACGCAGATGTCGCGCCGCCCCATCCGGGCGCGTCCGTGGTTCGAGCCGGGCGTCTGGGGTGGGCAGCGCATCAAACAACTCGTGTCAGAACTCCCGCAGGACGCGCCGAATTACGCCTGGAGTTTTGAACTCATCACGCCCGAAAACGGACTGCTGCTCGAGAGTGACGGGGTTCGGCTCGAGGTCGGCTTCGAGACGCTGATGTTTCACGCCCACGAAGCGGTTCTGGGCGAGGCGGCGGGGCGTTTCGGCTTCGAGTTCCCGATTCGCTTCGATTGGCTCGACACCATAAAAGGCGGCAACTTGTCGCTGCAATGCCACCCGCGACCGGCGTACATCCGTCAGCACTTCGGTGAGCAGTTCACGCAGGACGAGACCTATTACATCCTCGAGGCGGAACCGGAAGCCACGGTCTACCTGGGCTTTCAGGCGGGGATTGACCCGCTCGAGTTTCGCGGCGAACTCGTGCGGAGTCAGATGCACCATGCGCCGCTGGACATCGAGCGTTTCGTGAGGCGACACCGTGCCGCCCAGCACGACCTGTTCCTGATTCCGAACGGCGCGGTGCATTGTTCGGGCGAAGGCAGTTTGGTGTTGGAGATCAGCGCCACGCCGTACATCTTCACCTTCAAAATGTACGACTGGTTGCGCCTCGACTTGGACGGCAAGCCCAGACCGCTCAACATCGAACGGGCGCTCGAGAACCTGCGTTTTGAGTACGCCGGAGAAACCGTGCGCGAAACCCTGATCGCCAAACCGACGCTCTTGCAGAGGGGCGACGGCTGGCGCATCGTTCACCTGCCCACGCACGAAGCGCATTTCTACGACGTGCATCGGCTCGAGTTTTCAGATTCGCTAGAAGTTGCCGCGAACGGTCAGTGTCACGTTCTGGCGCTCGTCGAGGGCGCGTCGCTGATGATCGAAACCAGCGGTGGCGCACGCACGCGTTACCACTACGCCGAGACCTTCATCGTGCCCGCCGCCGCAGGCTCGTACCGACTCGTCAACGAAGGCTCCAGTGAAGCCAAGGTCATCCAGGCGTTTGTCAAACCGGAACGGTCTTGAGGGTCGTCGTCGCGCTCGACATCGGCGGGTCGCACACGAGCGCGGCACTCGTGGACGTGTCGGCGCGGGCGATACTGCCAGACACGCTGGTGCGGCGCGAGATCGCCCACGACGCGGCAGCGGAGGTACTCCTCGAGCACTGGGCATCAACGGCGCTCGAGACGATCCAACGGGCATCCGAAGCCAGCCTGCCCGAAACCACGCTGCACGGGGTCGGCATTGCCATGCCAGGACCCTTCGACTACGAAATGGGAATCTCACGGCTCGAGCATAAATTTGCTGCCCTGTACGGGCAGAATATCCAGGACGGGTTGATGCGGCTGTGGCGAGGTTCGGCGCTCACGGGTCAACGCCCCCACTTCGCCAACGATGCCGCCCTGTTCACTTTGGGCGAAGCCTGGGCGGGCGCGGCAGCCGGTCAGGCTCGAGTCCTCGGTATCACCCTCGGCACGGGTCTGGGATCGGGATTTGTGGCAAATGGACGAATCGTCACCGAAGGTTTCGGCGTTCCACCCGGCGGCGAACTGTGGAATATCCCTTACGCGCACGGCATCGCGGAGGACTTCGTTTCAGGTCGGGCGCTCGAGCGCCGTGGCTGGGCGGCCGCACAACTCGCGGCATTGGCTCGAACAGGGAATCTCGAGGCGCAGCATGCCTTCACCGAGCTGGGGCACCGCCTCGGGGCGATTCTCGAGCCGTGGATCGTCGCGTTTCAACCGGATAGAGTAGTGATCGGTGGGAATGTGGCTCGGGCATGGGATTTGTTCGCTGAGGCTTTGACGGGTGGTTTGCTTCGGGACACCCACTGTATACCCACACGACTTTTCGAGCTGGCGACGTTGTTGGGAGCAGCCGCCCTCGTAGACTATTGAAACTTCTCGCCTTCAAAGGCGGACACCGTTTGCACCGCAATCAAGTCATTGAGACCCTCTGGCAGCGGGTTCAAGGGTTCCTCCCGAAACGGGCTTGGGTTCGGGGACTAGGCGTTGCGTCTCGAGGCTCCTAGTGCCGTTGAAAAGGACGCTAAAGGGTTTGTCCCGACTAGCGAGTCACTCAACACGCGCCTCGAGTTGCGCGTTGACAAGTTAGTCGCACAGACCATACGCACCGTCAAGCTCGCCTTGACAGACGCCTCGATGCGCGTTTTCTTCTACACGACCTTGATTGTGACGGCAGGATTGTTGGTAACGCTGTTGATTCCTAGACTGCAACTCCGCACAGCGAATGCTTCGGTTCTTCAGGCGGCGGATTAAAACGGTAGTTATTGTGAAGCATGTTGATTCAAGTTTCTGAGGAATGCAGCCGTAAATTCACTCGAGCATTTCTACAGCCACACCCAGATAAAAACATCTGTCTGCTCGAGTGAATTTACGAGCGGCTAGCAAGAACAACATAATGCACATCTGTGACTGGAGCACCCCAGAGTTCTGGTTGATCGCTCAAGTTTTCAACTGAAATGTTTGTGAAGCTCGAAGGCAACGCTTCGAGGATTTTTTCGGAAGGCAAGCCCTTGTCAGAGTGAAAGACACCTTCGATCATCACCAGTCGCCCCTTCGGATTGAGCAGGTTGGTCCAACGCTCGAGAACCAAGTTTAGTTCTGGTAGCGCCCAGAGAAGGTTTCTGCACAAGATCACGTCAAAGGCTTGAGCCGGGAATGTTGGATGGGCTGCATCCATCACGTGAAATTCGATTTGTTGTGTCGCGGCAATTGCTTTTGCTTTCGCTCGAGCGATCATTTCGGGTGAAAAATCGATTGCGGTCACGTCATGTCCAAGTCTGGACATGACAACGCTGAGTGATCCAGTTCCACAGCCGATGTCCAGCACCGATGCTCGAGGAATTGGCAGCCAACCCATCAGCTTTTTCGTCCATGCTTGCAGTGTGATTGGGTCGCGTAAACTGTGATCGGGTTTGTTATCGAACACGGCGGAGAATTTGTCCCAAAAGTCAGGTGCTTCCTCAAATTTTTTCTCATCAGTCATGTCTGAGACAGTATCCTTTCTAAACCGCTCGAGTGGTTTGGTGGTTGTTTGGAACCTCGCCTCGGCGGAATTCACTCTGAATAGTGTTAGCCCTTTTTCGGGACAGCGGGTTCAGGCGTGCTGGAGCAGCTCTGTCTGGTATTTAGCGGCCAGCGCCAACGACTTCTCCTTGAACGCCTGCTGCTCAGCATCGCTAAGTTTCGGTGCGGGCGTCGTGCGGGTCGCCACGGGTATTCCAACCTCCCGAAAGAACGCTTCCTGTCCCGACGGGGCGCACAAGCACAGCAACCGTACGGTGTCGCCGGACGTGTTCTGAAATTGATGCGGCGCGTTGGCTGGGATATTGACCGTCGTGCCCACCCCAGCCGTGATCGTCTCGCCCCGAAAGGTCAGGGTGACTTCGCCCTCGAGAATGCTGAACAGCTCCTCGAAGTTGTGACGATGAGGCGGCGGCCCACCGCCGGGTGGGATCAGCATATCAATCAGGGTGTACCGTCCAGCCGTTTGTCTGCCGTCCACCAGGATGGTGTAGGTATCGCCGACCACGGCGAGGTGTTCCAACGTTTGGTCAGTCTCCGGGCGTGCCACAGTGAGTGAGCGGCTCAGGTCATCAGCGGGGAGTGGGCTGGATTGGGCAGAGTCGGACATGGTGGGCCTCCTGATGACTGTCGTGTCTTCGGCGTGTGATCGGCAGACTCGGCTAGCTGATCTGCCAAGTACGGTAGACCACCGAGTTGAGCGGCAGTTGTTCTGAAACCCACCTTGGTTTCACGCCTCGAGTTGCGCCGATACCAGAAGCCGCACCGTGTTTAGTTTTTTCATTGGCCGCAACGTACCCTGTCAGCCGCCCCAAATTGCCGGGCTACATCCGAGGCATTGCTGCTATCTAGGAGAATTTAGTCCATCCGACACGGACGCCGTGACACGCGTTGCTGCGCTGTGAGTTCATCTTGAGCCGGAATCTGGTCGTTGTACGAGAGCCAAGCTCGAGTGTAAAAGTACGTTTTGCAAGAAAATAGCGTGATGCAAACGGGCTTTGAACCTCCACAGATATGCGATACGTTTCAGTCTCGGAACTTGACAGTTTCGGAACTATGTAGTATCATTTTCTCGAGGAGGTACAAATGACATGGCTGTAAAAGAAGTCAGTACCACCGCCCTCGAGCCAACGACCTTAGGCCGCAAACGAGACCATTCGCGCGACGCGATCATTCTCGAGGCCACCCTCGAGGTGCTCGCCGAGGTCGGTGTGGTCGGGCTGACCATGGATCTCGTTGCCGCGCGGGCCGGAGCGGGCAAGGCGACGATCTACCGCCGCTGGCCCTCGAAGACCGAGCTGTTCACCGATGCGGTCGCGCACCTGAAACGCATTCAGGTTGATCTCGAGTCGCTGCCCGACACCGGCACACTGCGCGGAGACCTACTCGAGCTGTTCAAGCTGTCCAAGCCGCAATCCATCGAAGAGATGGAACATCGGCTCAAGATCATGGCTGGACTCGCCTCCTTGCTGGCGCAAGATCACTCGCTCGCCGACAGCGCCAACGCCGCCGTGACGGGGCCGTGGGCCGAAGCGCACTACGCCATGATGCAGCGAGCCGTTGAGCGCGGCGAGGTCGCGGCTGACGCCGATATTGGCACGCTCTCTCAAATCCTGCCCTCGATGGCCGCCTACCGCACCCTCGTCCAGCGCAAACCGTTCACCTTGGAGTTTCTGCTGTCCATGGTGGACGGCGTGATCTTGCCCGCACTTCGGCTGTAACCCTCGAGCTATACCGGACGCGAGCCATCTCAGACTCGAGCGGCAACAGGTTTCCCACTAACCCACAGGGCAACGAATCCCCGCTGCCCACCACCCCGACGAGCGCGTAAACACGCGCTCGAGGCTAAAGCCTGACTAGGAGAACACCATGATCAAAGTCGCCCCGCACCTCAACTTCCGTGGCAATGCCCGCGCCGCCCTCGAGTTCTACCAGTCCGTGTTCGGCGGTCAGACTGCCGCCATCACCTTCGCCGACGCTCACAACGTGCAGAGCCAAGGCGGCCTGGCCACGCCTGAGGAGGCCAACCAGATCATGTGGGGTCAGGTGCTGAGCGATCAGGGCTTTCAGGTGATGGCTTACGACGTGCCGTCGGCACTGTCCTACGATCCGGGCGACAAACCAGTCTTCGTCTCCGTGCGTGGCGACTCGAGCGATGAGATCACCGGTTACTGGACCAAGCTCAAAGAGGGCGCGCTCGTCCTGGCAGATTTGGGTCCCGCCGCCTGGGGAGCGCCGCTGTACGGGATGCTGAAAGACAAGTTCGGTGTGACCTGGGTGTTAGACCTTCAGGTCAGCTATTGACTCGAGGCCGAGCGGTGGACTCGGATCACCATCTCCCACGCCGTCGCCAGCGCCCTGCTCAGCAGTTCCCTCAGGATCAATACTATCGGTAATACCCTCGAGTTCGGCGTTGGTTATCTGGTAGTGATGAGCTTTCAGATTGCCATGAACCCGGTCTTCGCCCGCCCGTTGTTCTATGGACGCGTCAACGGCCCGTACTTCGTTCTCTCGAGTCTCATCATCAGCGCCAGCCTCGCACTCATCGGCTGAGCGATAGGGGATTTATGCAAGGCAACCGTGACTTATCCCTTCTGTGCAGGGTCAAACGCGGATGCTATTCTCGAGACGTTCGACCTCTGAAACGCATCGCTTCGCGCTCGGGAATCTGAAAAGATGAGCGCTTCTGAACGGGAAGGCACGTCATGGATGCAACCGAAGCGCTGTCCTTCGAGACACCCGCTCAGCTCGAGGGGTGGCTGGAAGCGAACCACGAGACCCGGCGCGAACTCTGGGTTCGCCTCTACAAAAAGGACTCGGGAAGGCCGTCCGTCACCTGGAACGATTGCGTCGTGGCGGCGATCACCTGGGGCTGGATTGACGGTCAACGACGGTCGCTCGATGAGGTTTCGTTTCTCCAGCGGTTGACGCCGCGCCGTCCCAGGTCAGACTGGTCAAAGAGGAACTGCGAGCACGCCGAGCGGTTGATCCTCGAGGGGCGGATGAGACCTCCCGGTTTGGCGCATGTTGAGGCGGCGCGTGGGGATGGTCGCTGGGAGCGAGCCTACGCTGGCTCAGCCGACATGGTGATCCCAGCGGATTTCCTCGAGCAGCTTCAGAAGCATCCCGATGCCGAGCGGTTTTTCGCAACGCTTGATCGCAGAAACCGCTACGCGGTTTACCACCGCCTTCAGACTGCGAAACGCGCCGAGACTCGAGCACGGCGAATCGCGGAGATGGTCGCGCAACTCGGGCGCGGCGAAGCCTTCCACTAACGTAAGGCAAAACGATGTCTCGAACCAAACGAGACGCCTACGATTGCCGGGGTTTTCCGCGAGTACAATCCCAGCCCCTCATGACACGACTCTAGACACGGTTACCCGACTCGCATCGGCTCCACCCGTTCTATTCCTACCGCTCGAGCATCGTTCAGTGTGACCAGAACTGCACCGAGTTCCACGGGTCCGCTCGAGAGGCGCATCGGTGGGCGTTGAAAGCCCTGGGAGCGAATTGACTCCACGAACGCGGCCGGATCGTAGCCCTGCGCCCCACCACTGGGTCCGGTCATGCCGACATCGCTGACGTAAGCAACGCCACCCTCGAGCAGGCGGGCATCAGGCGTCGGGACGTGCGTGTGCGTCCCGACGAGCGCGGCGATCTGACCGGCGAACGCGTACGCCAACGTCATTTTCTCGAAGACACTCTCGCCGTGATGGTCCACCAGCACCGCGTCCACAGCCCTCTCTGCCCGCCACGCCTCGAGTTGTCGTTCTAACGCGCTCACCGGATCGTCGGCTCGAGGGATGGCGCTCCGCCCGGCCAGGTTGACGACCCCGAGCCGAAACCCGTCTCTGGAAACCGTGACCGCCGCGCCGCGCCCCGGCCAGCCGGTTCCAGCATTCAGCGGACGCAGCACGCGCGGATCAGCGTGGACGCTGATCCCTTCGGGGCCGTCCCAGGAATGGTTGCCGCCCGTCACCAGGCCCACGCCCAACGCAAACAGCCGCTCGAGTTCCGCGCCCGTCATGCCGCAGGGTCCGTTCGGGTGATGTTCCAAGTGCATGTTTTCGGCGTTGGCCATCACGAACTGCGCCCCGTGACGGGCGATCAGCTCCGGCAGGTGCGCTTCCAGAAACGCCAGTCCGGGTTCGCCAACAATGTCACCAATGAAGAGAATTTTGGTCATGCTTGTCTCCGAATAAAAATAGAGAGTTCGGCGTAGCCAGGTTCACGTCTGAAAACAATAGAGTGCGTCTATGACGCAAACGTAGCTTAGCCGAATCGTGCCGTTATCAATAAGTTGCAAATCGAATCTGAACTGTTACAGAGACCTATCCTCGAGTCTTGCAATGGAAAAGATTGCAAGGCTTCCCTCAGCCCTTCACGGCTCCATCGCTGAACGTGGCCAGCACGCCGCGCCGCACTAGCAAGTAGAGAATCAGGGTCGGCAGGCTGGCCAGCACAGCCGCCGCCATCATCGGACCCCAGGCGTTCCCACCCTCACCGTTGGCGTAGCGTTGCACCCCGACGGTCAGCGTAAAAGCCGTGTCTCGAGCACCGACGAGTTGCGGCCAGATCAGTTGGTTCCAGCTTTGAATCATCAGGTACACGAACAGGCTGGTCGTCGCCGCGCGGTTCGCGGGCAAGAGGACCAACAGCAGCGTTTGCAGTGTGTTCGCACCGTCCACCCGAGCCGCCTCGAGGATGCTGACGGGGAAACTGGCGAAGTGCTGACGCAGCAAGAAAATGCCGTATCCGCCGCCCAGCAGCGGCAGGATCATGCCGGGCAAGGTCCCGATCAAGCCCCACGAGGCGACCGTCAGGTAATTGGGGATGTAGGTGATGACGAATGGGATCATCATGGAGAGCAGCACCAGGGAGAGGAAAAACGGCCGCCCGACGAAGCGGCCGTGCGACAGGGCGTAGGCGGCCGGAACCGCCAGCGCGATCTGCCCCAGGGTGACGCCGAGCGCGAAGATCAGGCTGTTCAGCAGGTACGCGCCCATCGGCAGGTTCGTCAGCACCGTCGCGTAATTGGCCAGGGTCGGTTGCGAGGGTAGGGGGTTAATCGGGTTCACGAAAACATCCTCTGGGGCTTTGAAGCTCAGCCCGAGCTGATACACGAGCGGTAACAGCATCAGCCCGGCCGCCACTGAAAGTGCGACCCTGGCCGCGAGCACCCCAGTCCTGGCTCGAGACCGTTGGCGCACTGTATTTAATGGGTTTAACGCGTTCAACGCCACGGGTCACCTCGAGTTGAGGCATAGGAATCAGCGATCATAGTTCACGCGCCGCTCGAACAGTCGGAACTGCCAGACGATCAGCCCGGAGAACAACCCGATCAGCAGCAGGCTCTCGGCCGCCGCGCGACCCGCCCGAAAGAACTTGAAGCCCTCCTGGTACACCGCGTACATCAGATTCGTGGTCGCCCCGGCCGGACCGCCAACGGTTAGGACTTCGATCGGCACGAAGACCTGCTCCAGGGATTGCAGCAGCGTGGAGACCAATAGAAACATCGCGCTCGGACCGAACAGCGGCAAGAGAATCCTGGAAAGCAGAAACACCCCGGACGCGCCGTCCACGCGAGCCGCCTCGAGGTACTCGCGGGGAATCGCACGCAAGCCCGCCAGGGCGATCAGATAGTTGAAGCCCAGGAACTTCCAGTTCGCCGCGAGCGACACGGCGGGCAGTGCCAGCCCCGGATCGGTAAGCCAGGCCGGTTGCGGCAATCCCAGCGCCCCGAGCGCGACGTTGAACATACCCCCGGCGGGCTGATAGAACCACGACCACACCAGCACCCCGACCGAGACGGCCACGACGGCTGGCGCAAACAGCAGCGACTGGAACAGTTCCGCCTCGCGCTCGGAGAGTTGCAGCGTCAGCAGCGCCAGTCCGACTGGCAGCGCGAAATTTCCGACTAGCGCCAGCCCCATGTACCCGAAGCTCTGCGCGATGGTAGGCACAAAACTGGAATCGCCGACGAGCGCCAGGTAATTCTCCAAGCCAACGAAACGCCGCGCTGGACCCACCAGGTTCCACTCGTAAAAGCTGATTACAAGGGTTCGCACGAGCGGCGCGAACACGAACAACCCGAGCGCCAGCATGGCTGGAGCCAGGAGCAGGTACGGCGCGATCTCAGGCGAGGGTCGTTTCAGGGGGCGCTCGAGGGGGGGCGAATCTCTCCCCCCGAGCGCTCGAGGTGGTTCTACTTCTTGCACTTCTCGCCCTTGATGAGCGCGTTGACTTCCTGCGCACCTTGGGCCAGGGCATCTTTGGCGCTGGCCTGCCCGCCGAGGGCGCGTTGCGTGGCTTTGAAGAGCGCCTGCGAGGCTGCCAGTCCGTTCGCGCCGGGGAAGGCGGTCCAGCGGAAGACGTTCCCGAGCTGCTGAATCCCGATTCGCTGCATCGGATTTTGCGCCACGAAGCCCTTCAGGTAGTTCTCGTCACGGTCTAAGCCACGAATCAGCGGCGCGTAGCCGGTTCCCTTGGTCCAGACGGTGAAGCCCTCCTTGGAGGTCAGGTACTGCATGAACTTCCAAGCGGCCTCCTGCTTCGCGGCTTCCTTGCTGAACACGACCAACACGTTGCCGCCACCGGGCAGCCGGGTCGGTTTCGTGCCGAAGCGCGGGAACGGTGCGCCCTTCAAGTCAAACTTGGCGTTGGCTTGGAGGGCCGCCCGTTTGGCGATGGTCGCCACGAAGGCGGCCGATTCCCCGGACAGAAACGCCTGCTCGCCCTGCGGCGCGAGCGCGTTCAGCGCGTATCCGTCCTTCACCAAGTCAGCCCAGGTTTGAAGCGCCTCGGCGGCCGGTGCGCTATCGAAGGTGGCGGTCACGGTACCGTCCTGACAGCCGATCAAAGCACCGCCATTGGAGGCCATCAGCGCCTCGGTCGTCCAGTTGTCGTCCAAGGTATTGATGTACAACCCGAACTTGCCGGTTTTCTCTTTGATGAGCTTCGCGGCGCTCCGCCAGGCAGCCCACGAGAGCGGCGGTGAGTCCGGGTTCAACCCAGCTTTTTTGAACAGGTCGGCGTTGTAATAGACCATCGTGTTGGACAGCGAGTACGGCAAGCCAACCTGGACACCCTCGGCTTGCCCCTGCTCGAGGATGTTGGCGCGGAACTGGGTCAGGAATTTCTCGCCGTTGAACTTCTTGGCCAGCTCCGTGGTCGGTACGAACGGCAGGTTCAAGCGCACGTAATCGGTGTAGAGGTACCCGACCTGGACGACATCCGGCGGGTCGTTCGCAGCGACCGCCGCCTGCACGCCCTGCAAAACGCCGGTGTAGGCGTTCTGGAACGAGCGTGGCTCCACGCTGATGCCAGGATTTTTCTCCTGGAACTTTTGAATCAACTCGCGCACCGCCGGACCGCCAAAGTTCTCAGTGTTGATGTTCCAGTACGAGATTTTCACGGCCCCCTGGGTCTGACCGCGAACGGCCGCGCCGAGGGTCAGGGCAGCCCCGATCAGCAGGCTCGAGACGATCACGGGTGTTTTGTTTCGCATGGGTTCCTCCGAGGTGCGCTGAGTCGAGGGCTAGGGACAAGTTGGCCAACTCGAGAAAACGTGGTATTTCTACCTGATAGAAATGTTATTTCTACCTTTTCAGCATTTCAAAGGAGCATCATGCCCGTGTCAGCCTCAAATCAACCCGCCAGCCAAGCCGCCAGCTCGAGCGGTCAGATTCAAGCGGTCAGCGTCGCGCTGCGGTTGCTCGAGACGGTCGCGGAGGAAGAGGGTCAGGGCATGAGTGCTCTGGCTGTGAAGGCCGGGCTGACTCACAACCACGCGCATCGGTTGCTGCTGACCTTGGAAGGCAACGGATACGTGGTGCGAGACGCGGATCGTAGTTATCACCTTGGGCCGAAACTGGCGCTGCTGAACCAGCGCGCCAACCGCTACCGGGCGCTGATCGAGGCCGCCAAGGAACCGATGGATTGGCTTTCCGCGCTCTCCGGCGAGAGCATTCTGCTGGCCGTGCGCGGCGGCTTGGAGCGGGTCGTGATTGACCGCCGCACCAGTACCCACTCGTTACGGGTGGACTGGGCGCTCGGCTCACGCTTGCCGCTGCACGTCGGCGGTCTCGGCGTGGCGCTGCTCGCTTTCGCACCAGAGGGCGTGCTGGAAAGCGTGCTGAAACGCGAGCGGCAGCGTTACACCAAGGGAACCTTGACGACGGCCGCCGCTTTGAAACTCGAGCTGGACCGGGTGCGAAAGACGGGTCTGCGCGTGTCGGTGGACGATTACGCGGTCGGTGAGTTCAGCGTGGCCGCCCCGGTGCTGAACGCGCAGGGGGTGGCGGTCGCGGCGCTCAACATCGCCGGGTTCACCGCCCGCCTGACGGCTGAGAAACGCGTCAGTTACGGCGAGGCGATCAAGCGGGCCACCTCCGAGACAGCCGTGGCGCTCAAAACGGCGCACGTTGCCGCCAGTGAAAAAGCAGCGCCGTAGACTCTTCCCGTTCGAGTCATGACCTCGAGGCCGATGTGGCTTCGATCCACGACTTTTCGGCTCGAGTTCAGTCAAAAGCGGTTCTCCGAGCGACCGTAAAGTCACTCTACGAATTGGGACACCACACCGTTTGCTGGAGTCTGGAGATAGATGCGTTGAAGACGTAACGGAGCCGCTCTCGAGAACTCCTTCAAACGCAAATACCTCCACGGTTGCCCTGGGGTGGTTCTGGTCTCGCTCGGTCACGCCCGAAAGCCTCAGGAATCAATCCCCATCTAATCTCGAGCCGCCTCTCCCCCACCAGCCCGGCCCACGCCCAGATACTCGAATCCAGCCGCTCGCATCTGAGTTGCCTTCAGGGCGTTGCGCCCATCCAGAATCGTGCGCCGTCGCATGAGCCGTCCCAATGCAGTCCAGTTCGCGTCACGGTACGCCGTCCATTCGGTCACCAGCAAACACGCATCAGCGCCTTGCAACGTCGCCTCGAGATTGTCGGAAACGCTGATGGCGGCGGGCAGTTGCTGGCGGGCGGCTTCGGCCGACAGTGGATCGTGGGCCCTCACGATCGCCCCTCGAGCCTGCAATTCCAGCGCCAAGTCCACACCGATGGATTCGCGCAGGTCATCCGTGTCCGGCTTGAAGGTCAGTCCCAACACGCAGACCGTCTTGCCGCGCAATCCGTCCAGCGTGCGCTCCAAACGATCCAGGGCGCGGAAGCGTTGCGCGGTGTTGACATCAACTACCGCCCGCAGCAAGCGGAATTCGTACCCGCTCCGCGCGGCAATCTGCGACAGGGCGCGGGTGTCCTTTGGGAAGCACGAGCCGCCGTAGCCCAGTCCGGCGCGCAGGAAGTCGCCGCCGATTCGGGCGTCCGCCGCGAGCACGCCCACGATCTCTTCGACATCCGCACCGGTTCCCTCGCAGACGTTGGCGATCTCGTTGATGAAACTGATTTTCATGGCCAGAAACGCGTTCGCGGCGTACTTGGCGAGTTCGGCGCTCTCCGGGCTGAGTTCCAGTAAGGGAATCAACCCGCTCGGGCGGTGCGGCTCGAGGTTCGGCGGGACTCGCATTCTGGCTTCGCGCAAGGGCTGGTAGAGCTGGCGCATTAGGGCCTGCGCCCAGGCTTGCCTCACCCCGACGACGATCCGATCCGGGAACAGGGCATCGCGCAGGGCGCGACCCTGACGCAGGAACTCTGGATTGCTGACCACAGCCGTCTCTATATCTGGCGTGCGCCGCTTTAGAATCGAGGCGATTTCGGCTGTCGTTCCGACCGGCACGGTGGACTTCACCACGACCGCCCGGCACGAGGGGCTGAGTTGCGGCGCAATCTCCTCGAGCGCCGCGAACAGTTGCGACAAGTCCGCGCCGTGGGCCGGACTCGGCGGCGTGCCGACCGCCAGCACGACTAGGCTCGAGGTTTCCAGCGCCGACGGTAAATCGGCGGTGAAGCGTAAACGCGACTCACAGCATTGCAGCCCCGCCGCCAGATCGGGTTCGTCAAACGGTAGCTTGCCCGCCAGCAAGCGATTCAGCCGCTCTGGGTTGCGTTCCACGAGGTGAACCTGGTGACCGGACAACGCGAACGCGACAGCAGTGGACAGCCCAACGTACCCCGCACCGATCACGGTCAACTCGAGATGATCCAGGGATGGCATAGTTCAGGTCTACCCGAGCGGCGTGAAGATCGGGTCAGGCTTCCGTCAGCTTGGTCAGTTTGAAAGCGTTCGACTCGAGTCGAAGGTTTGCGCGGCGGATCAGCGTTTTCGATGAAGTCGGTAAGCGTGAGCGCAGCCCACCTCTCGGTCTCGAGCAGGTGCGGACGAACTCGGGCGGATGAAGTTTGAACCCAAGACCTTCCCCGTGAGCCGCCCTTCGCCCGAATCTCAAAGAACACTTCACGACTCAAGACTGTCAGCCTACGTTTAGGCCATACGACTCGAGCAGTCGGGTCACTTCCGTGAAATCTCGAGCTTGGTCGTTGGCGTCCCTGCCGACGCCGCGCAGGTGAAAGGCGAAGGGTTCACCCTGCCAGAAGAACTCCTCCCAGCCGCGCCTGTAGGCGAGCGGCGCGTCCTCGCGCAAGAAGCTCTGTGGGGTGAACGAGGCCAGGCGCTTTGGAATCACACTCAGGTGGTCGGGCAGAAACCGATGCGCGAAGCGGTGCAGCCAGTGCGCGTCTTTCAGCGCCGTCTCGAGATCGAAATGGGGCTGCAGGCACTCGTACAGAATTCGTTTTGCTTGAAAGCGGCGGGCTACGCGAAAACCAGTGTCGCGTAGCCCGCCGACTTGCAGCAGTTGACGGAGCGGTGCGGGCAGCGGCAGACGCGGGTGGCTGACGATCCGGTCCCAACCGGGTTCGTCCATGCCAGGGGTGAAATCCAGTTCAGCCACGGGAACCTGTTCCAAGTCAATCAACAAAAAATGGACCGATGGAAAATCGCGCGGCTGATAGCTCCAACGCCCGTGCCAGACCGAACCGAAAAAGCCGAGCCGCCGAACTTGCATGTGCTCGAGTAAATCTGCGATCCAACCGGGTCGAACTACGAAGAAGTCGTGATCCAGGAGCAGCACGAAGCGCGTCCTGACCTCCGCCAAGCCCAGCATCAACCCCGCCGCGTGATGGTAACTGCCTCGGTCGCCGCGCAACCGGCGGGTCGCGCCGGGGATGACCCGAAACGACGCATCAGCCGCGAACCCTGGCTCAAGATCGTTGTTGACGGCGATCCAGGTGTACGCCGCGCTGGGGTTCAACCGTCTCACGAGCGCCGCGTTCCGCTTCAACAGTTGACTCGAGCCGTATTTGACGGAAAGAACTGTCAGGCTCTGATCGGGCGCGGGTTCCAGCACCTCGAGATCATTTCACAGGTTTCGCCGCGCCGCTGCCCATGACGAAACCATGACGCGGTGCAACAAGGCTAATTGGGTGACTCGCCCCGCGATCAGCCTGATTACTCCGACGCGCAACCGCCCCGAGTTGCTGCGACGCACCGTTGCCAGCGTTCAGGCGCAAGCGCTTCCAGACTGGGAGATAATCGTCGTAGACGATGGAGATGGCGCGGGTCTCGAGGCGATGCGGGCGCTGGGCGATTCTCGAGTGCGAGCGCTGATGAATCCGGGCGCGGGACAGGTGGAGGCCCGAAACGCGGCTGTGCGAGAGGCTCAGGGGGAATACATTCACCTCTTGGACGACGATGACCGCTGGCTGGACAGTCATCATCTCGAGCGGGTCGTGGAGGCATTGGCGACCCATCCGGGACTGGTGCATCGCGGCGGCTGGCTGGTGCTGGAAGAGCCACGCGACGATGGACTCTGGCTCGAGACAAAACGACTGGAGTTCGACCCGCCGACGACGCCGGAATCCTTGCGGCGCGATAACACCTTGCTGACCTCCGGCGTCGCGTACCACCGATCACTCCACGAGGAGCTGGGTGCGTTCGATTCAGCGCTGGGCAACTACTGGGATTGGGACTGGTTCCTCCGCGCCAGTGCCGCGCACGGCTTGCTGCACCTCTCAGAGCCGACGGTCCTGATGAGCTGGCGCGGCTCGAACACCTCGCGCGACCCGCACGAACCGCAGCGCGTGAGCTTCCTCGAGCGGCTGTGCCAGAAGCACGATCTGGGTGCGATCCCGTCCAAGAATCACTTCACGGTCCTCGGCGAAGTGGAGTGAGGCGCGGTTTGAAGTTCAGGAGCTTGTCAGCCTCGAGATTCAAGCCCCTGTCCTCCCTGCGAAGTACCAGCGGATACATGGGTTCCTGAAGGCGAGGTGGCAGCGAAACTGACGGTGGGGTCGTGCGACGCGTATCCGAAACCGACCGTCGCACGACCCCCCGCCGCTGTAGCGGCGACCCCCTGCTGAGTAGGGGGTGACCTTGATCTGTTGTACTGGGCGATAAAGTCGAACTCATTGGAATACATGTGCAAGGCCCAACTCGAGGACCCTCGTTCGTATCAGGACTCGAGACCTTTCTGGAACGCCGCGCCAACCTCGAGCCGCCAACTGTGACATGAACAACTCCTATCTGTCACGGGATTGTCAGTGACCTTGACTTGACTTGCGCCTATTAATTTTCGCCTAATAACGCATTGAGGCCAAGCGAGTCCGGGGTAGTTTCCAGCTCTCACCGCCTCGAGTTCAGCCACCGCCATGCAGCACAGAGGTGTGATGTGAATATTCTCGGACACAGCGCGTTGGGCTTGCTACTCGTCAGTGCGGTCGCGGGACCGATTATCACGAATGCGCCGAGTGGATCTGGGTCAACTCCAACGGGCGGCAGCATGACCGTCGTGCTGGAAGCCGCGCAAGATCGCACCGGCTGGCCGCAGCAACTCGAGTTCGGGATCATTCCCACGGAGAAATCCAGCGAACTGGCGGCGCGTTTCAAGCCACTAATCGCGCACTTGGAGACAGAGCTGGGTTTGAAGATCAAGGCCTACTACGGCGCGGATTACGCGACGGTCACGGCAGGGATGAAGGCGGGCACGGTGGATATCGGGTATCTAGGACCGCTCTCCTACGTTCTGGCGGCGCGGGAAGCGAACGCGCAAGCCTTTGCCAAGGAGGACACGCTGAAAAGCGGGACCGGCAATGCGGGCGTGATCGTGGCGCGGCGCGACAGTGGGATCAAAACGCTGGCAGACGCCAAGGGTAAAACCTTCGCCTTCGTGGACCCGCAGAGCGCCACCGGGTACTTGCTGCCGATGATTCATCTGACGCAAGTCATGAAGCTCAAGCCGCAGTCGTACTTCAAGACCGTGACCTTCGGCGGTTCGCACGAGGCCAACATCGAATCCGTCGTGGAGGGTCAAATCCAGACAGCCGCGACCGACGAGCGCGAACTCGAGGTGGCGGTTCGTGACGGCGAGATTCGGGGTCTACAAGATTTGAACATCCTCTGGAAATCGGAGCGCGTGCCGACTTCCCCGCTTGCCTACCGCCGCGATCTGCCCGCCAGTTTGAAGGTCGCGCTGCAAAAGGCGGTGCTGAGCTTCAAAGACAAGAAGGCGCTCGATCGAATCGGGCTGAAAGGCTTTGTGGCTGCCACAGACGCCGATTACAACGTGATCCGCAAGCTCGAGGCGTTCAAGAAATCAGTGAAATGACGGCCGTCGTCAACCCGGCACACCCTCAGCGTTTCCCAAAGGGGGCATCATGAACAAGCTCGAGTGGAACAGACGATTCTCGTTTGGCGTGGTGGGCGCGTGTCTGGCGGGGGCAGTGGCGCTCGCGGCCAATTCCGTGTTTTTCGGCGCGGTCGGACCGCAAGCTGATGGCACGGGCGTCACACCGAACAAGTGGCAGTTGACCCCGGCCGGGTTGCAAGTGGAAGTTGGCGACCGACCGATGGGCTTCGCCTGGAGTCCCGACGGGCGTTTTCTGGCGGTCGTGAACTGCGGGCAGGGCACGCAAAGCCTGACGCTGGTGGACGCGTACACCCGCAAAGTCGTGCAGAAGATTCCGTACCCAGATCCAGAGGCGCTGTTCTACGGTGTGACCTGGAGTCCCGACGGCAAGAACCTGTACGCGTCGGGCGGTGGCAACAACAAGATTCGCAGCTATAGCTTCGACGGCAAAACGCTGACTGAGACCGCGCCGTTCATGCTGGGTGATCTCTCGAGTCCAATCTTTCCGGCCGGACTGGCAATCTCACCGGACGGCAAAACGCTCTACGCGGCACTGAACTACGGCAACGCGCTGGCGGCGGTTGATACGACGCGCCGCAACGGGCTGGGCGTGCGCCTGCTGAAGTTCGGGGAAGCCTCGAGCGACACCGGGAAGAACACCCTCCCATACGGGCTGCAACTCTCCAAAGACGGCAAGACGCTCTATGTCAGCCACACCAACGCCAAAGCCGTCAGTGTGGTCGGCACGGAGAAATTGGAGTTGCAAAAGCAGATCGCGGTCGGCGATCACCCGAGTGGTATGACACTCTCTAGCGACGGCGCGACGCTGTACGTGACGAACGCCAATTCGGATACGGTCAGCCTGGTAGACACCGCCAGCCGTGCCGTGCGCGGTGAGATCAACCTGCGCCCATATGATGGTGCGCCGTTCGGTTCCATCCCGAACGCGGTTTCCTTGTCGCCGGACAACAAGACCTTGTACGTCACCAACGGCGGCAATAACGACCTGGCAGTCGTGGATGTCGCCAGCGGCAAGGTGCGCGGGCTGATCCCGACCGCCTGGTATCCGAGCGCCGTGACGACCGCCCCAGATGGCAAGTTCCTCTACGTCGCCAACATGAAGGGCCTCGGCGCAGGTCCCAATCCCAAAGGGCCGATTGACGGCGTGGACCGCCCGGACGAGCAGTACATCGCCGGACTCGGGCGCGGCACAGTCAGCATCCTCGAGACGCCAGACGACAAGACGCTGAGTGCGTACACGGCAACGGTCGTGAAAAACAACGGCTTCGACGAGACTCGGCAGGCGCTGGTGAAGGGCGCGGCGGGCACGAAACCGCAACCGATTCCGCGCCGCGTCGGTGATCCGAGCGTGTTCAAGCACGTCATCTACGTCATCAAGGAGAACCGGACCTACGACCAGGTTTTGGGTGATCTGAAGCAGGGCAACGGCGATCCGAGCCTGACGCTGTACGGCCAAGACGTGACCCCGAACCATCACGCGCTGGCGCTCGAGTTTGGCTTGCTGGATAATTTCTACTGCGATGCCGAAGTCAGCGCCGACGGGCACGACTGGGCGATGGCGGCCGTGGCGGGCGATTACACCCAGCGCTTCTGGCCAGCCGATTACTCGGATCGCAACCGGGGCTACGACTGGGAGGGGGCCACGACCGCCGCCAACCCCACGAATGGCTTTCTGTTCGATTTCGCCAAGCGGGCCGGACTGGATTACCGCGTCTACGGCGAGTTCTGGGATTACGCCTCGGAGCCACCGAACGTCAAACCCTCGCCCGCGCAGCCGGGGCTGGTCGGGCACTGGTCACCGACCTACCTGGGTTTCGAGATGAGTTACAGCGATCAGGACCGTTTCAAGAACTGGAAAACCGAGTTTGACGGTTACGTCAAGAACGGCAACCTGCCGCAGCTCGAGATCGTGGCGCTCCCCAGGGATCACACGGCTGGGTCGCAGAAGGGCTTACCAAACCCGAGGTCAATGGTGGCCGACAACGACCTGGCCTTTGGCAAGATCGTCGAGGCTGTCTCGAACAGCCCGTACTGGAAGGACACGGTCATCCTGGTGACCGAGGACGACGCCCAGAGCGGTCCCGATCACGTGGACGCGCACCGCACGATTGCTTTCGCGGTCAGCGCCTACAGCAAGCGCAAAGCCGTGGATCACACGCAGTACTCGCAGGTGTCCATGCTGCGCACGATCGAGCTGATCCTGGGCTTGCCACCGATGACCCAGTTCGATGCCGCCGCGACCCCGATGATCGCCTCCTTCCAGGACACGCCGGACCTGAAAACCTACACCGCGATCACTCCAAAGCAGCGCTTGGACGAACCGAACACGGCGCTCGCCTACCGGGGGGCAGCCTCGGCGCACTACGATTTCTCCCACCCCGATCGGGTCAACGACGCGGTCCTGAACGAAATTCTCTGGCACGACGCGAAAGGTGCAAACACCCCGATGCCGGTCACCGGCTCGAGTCGTCGCACGAACCACCTAGCGAGCTGGGCGCACTCGAGCTTCGAGCGGGCAATGGCCCAACCCAGCCGCACGAACAAGCTGGTTCTCGAGACCACCAAGAATGTAGAACGGACCGTTGGCCTGACCGGCGACACGCTTCGTTGAAACAGAACCCGTGTCACCCAGCCCTGTCAACAATCTCATCGGAACCGGGCTGGTCAGGAGAACGTATGCGTGATGTCAAATTCAAGGGACTACTCTCAGGCGGGCTAGTCGTGGCCGGACTAACGGCGGGCGCGGTCGCGGCCGGTTTCTCGTTCTTCGGCGCGGTCGGACCGCAAGCGGACGGTACGGGCGTCACCCCGAACAGTTGGGTACTGACCCCGGCGGGCTTACAGGTGGAGGTCGGCGACCGTCCGATGGGCGTGGCGACCAGCCCCGATGGGCACTATCTGGCAATCGTCAACTGCGGGCAGGGCGTGCAAAGCTTGGCGCTGTTCGATACCTATAGCCGCAAGGTCGTGCAGAGCATCCCGTACAACGCGCCGGAAGCGCTGTACATCGGTGTGACTTGGAGCAGCGACGGCAAGAGCCTGTACGCCTCGGGCGGTGGGAACAACAAGGTTCGCACCTACAGCTTCGACGCGGGCCGCCTGACCGAAGGCTCGAGCATCGTGCTAGGTGACGCGAGCAGCATCATTTTTCCGTCGGGCTTAGCCGCCTCACCGGACGGTAAGACGCTGTTCGTGGCCAACAACCTGGGAAACACGGTTTCGGCCGTGGACATCAACTCCAGCCGCACCCAGACGACCTTCAAGACGATCAAATTCGGCAATCCCGCGAGTGGCACCGACATTGGACCGATGCCATTGGCGCTGCAACTCACGCCAGACGGCAAGACCTTGTACGTCGCCTTGGAGAATGCCAAGTCGGTCGCCGTGGTGGACACCGCCACGCTGAAAGAGACGGCTCGAGTCGAAGTCGGCGAGCATCCGACCGCGCTGGCACTGACCCAGGACGGCAAGACGCTGTACGCCGCAAACACCAACGCCAACACGGTCAGCGCCGTGGACTCTGGGACGAACAAGGTCAGCCGCACGCTGAACCTCGAGCCGTACCCGAACGCCCCAGCCGGTTCGATGCCGCACGCGCTGGCTGTCTCCCCGGACGCGAAGACGCTCTACGTGGCTTTGGCGGGCGAGAACGCGGTCGCCGTCGTGGACACTGCTTCAGGTAATGTCACCGGGCGCATCCCGACCGCCTGGTTCCCGAGCACGCTGGCGCTCAGCAAAGACGGCAGCCTGCTATTCGCCACCAACATGAAGGGGCTGGGCGCGGGTCCGAACCCGCAGGGTCCAGTTCCCGACAAGCGCAACCCGGCCGAACAGTACATCGCCTCAATGGCTCGAGGAACCGTCAGCGTCATCGCCCGCCCGGACACGACGGCGCTGACCGCGTACAGTGCGCAGGTCGTTAAGAACAATGGTCTGGAAAACACCAAGGGCGTCTTGGCTCGAGCCGCTTCCAGTACGCCGCACGCGATTCCGCTCCGACCCGGCGATCCCAGCCCGATCAAACACGTGATCTATGTCCTCAAAGAGAACCGCACCTACGATCAGGTTTTCGGATCACTCAAGGAGGGCAACGGCGAGCCGAGCCTGGAACTCTTCGGTCAGGACGTGACTCCAAACCACCGCGCCTTGGCGCTCGAGTTCGGGCTGTTCGACAACCTGTACGCCGACGCCGAGGTCAGCGCCGACGGGCACAACTGGACGATGGGCGCGATGGCCACCGCCTACACCCAGAAGAACTGGCCCGCCAATTACTCGCCGCGTGGCCGCGCCTACGACTTCGAGATGGGGTCCACCGCCAGCCCACCGGCCGCCGGATACCTGTTCGATTACGCCAAACGCGCCGGGTTGGATTACCGCTCCTACGGCGAGTTCAACGACTTCGCTTCTGCTGTCCCGAACGTCAAGCCAACCCTGTTCGCCACCGCGCTCGAGGGGCGGCTCTCGCCGACCTTCCCAGGGTACGACATGGGCATCAGCGATCAGGTGCGCTTCGAGGCCTGGAAGAAGGAATTCGACGGTTACGTGACCTCTGGCAAGCTGCCGCAGCTCTCGGTCGTGCGCCTCCCGAGGGATCACACCAACGGCACGCGGGCCGGTTCACCCGTACCCGCCGCGTACGTGGCGGACAACGACTTGGCGCTCGGACGCTTGGTAGAAACCGTCTCTAAGAGCATCTACTGGAAGGACACGGCGATCTTCGTCGTCGAAGACGACGCGCAGAACGGCGCGGACCACGTGGATGCGCACCGGATGCCCGCACTGGCGATCAGTGCCTACTCGAAACGCGGCGCTCGAGATCACACGCAGTACTCGACGGTCTCGGTGCTCCGCACGATCGAGCTGATCCTGGGCTTGCCGCCGATGACCCAGTTCGATGCCGCTGCGACCCCGATGATCGCCGCGTTCCAGGACACGCCGGATTTGAAAACGTACACCGCGATCACCCCGAAGCAGCCCTTGGATCAGATGAACACGGTGCTGTCCTACAAATCGAATCTCTCGGATCACCTGAACCTGTCCAAAGCCGACGCCGTGGACGAGCGCGTTTTCAACGACATCATCTGGCACGCCGTCAAGGGCGCGAACACACCGATGCCCGTCGTGAAAGCCACGGTCAGACCCAACCCGCTGAACGCGGAAGCCCAGCGCAGCTACCGCGCCTGGAAACGCCAACAGATGTCCACCGCCAGCCCGGCCGTAAGCACTGAGGTGCAAGCGTTCGATAACTTGAGTGCAGCCATACTTGATTCACCACTCAAGTTACGCAGTGATTAAGAATCGTGTACGGTAGAGCCTCCTGCGGTCACAGGAGGCTTACCAATGAATCTAGCACGCGTCTCCGAGTACCTCCACGCCCTCATCACCGTAACACCTGCCTTGGAGAAAGCCTCACACGACGCGCTCAACCGCGCTGTGACAGCTCTCTGAGTTCAGAATCCGTACTCGAGGCGAAAGAAAGGGCACCATCCTTACGCGGTTGTGCCTTCAAACTCAAGGACACCAAAACCGGTGCGTTCACCCTCGCTGTGAACGTCGTCCTGCTCTGCTGGACGGATGGCAAGACCACCATCCCAATCGCGTTTCGCATCTACGAAGGCAAGCAAGTTGGCAAAATCAGTCTCGCCGTGGAATTGCTCGAGGCGGCTTTCACGCTCGGCTTCACTCCGACGCATGTGTTGTTCGACTCGTGGTACGCGTCTCAAGGTGTGTTTGACGCTGTGCATCGCTTGGGAGCGAATTTCGTCACGCGGTTGAAGAAGAACCGCTTGCTGAACGGTAAACAACTCAAGCGGCATCGCTTGACACCGTACTGGTCGAGCTTAGGGTTGCGGGGTGGTACAGCGGTGGCGGTGTACCGTCGTGGCAATAAGTTCTACGCGACGAGTGACTTGGAACTCGAGTGGCAGGGGGTGAAAGCGTTGTATCACGCGCGAGCAGTGATTGAGGAGGTGTTTCGCTCACTCAAGCAAACCTGTGGTTGAGGGTGCAATTGCGATCTGTGCGTGGGTATCGGCAGCATTTAGCGGCGGGGGTGTTGTCGTGGTTGTACTTAGATCGGGTGCGACGCTCGAGGCGGACGAGTGTGTATCGAGTGCGTCGGGGTCACATCTCTGGGCGTGTGCCAGTCTCGAAAGCTGATGTGCTCGACTTCCTCACCACTGCGATTCACCAATCACTCGTCTCGAACTCAATTGTCACAGAATCATATTATGTTATAATTCATGTTATGAAAGCTACACTCAATGTCACGGTCGAACGTGAACTGGCCAATTACCTAGAGCGATATCGTACTGCCCACCGTCTCAAAACACGCTCTGATGCGATTGAAGAAGCAATCCGCACATTGCGCCGCTCAGAACTCGAGAGAGACGCTATGCTGGCTGCAAACGATCCCGACCAGCAAGCCGATGCTGACTGGTGGGCCTTCACAAATGCGGATGGCTTGCGTGGCTGAACGCATTCGGCGCGGGACACTCTGGTGGGTCAACCACGATCCTGCCCTTGGCTCAGAAGCCGCGATGACCAGACCAGCACTGGTAGTTTCAATAGATGCCATGAACCTACACTCCAGAACGGTCATCGTATGCCCATTAACCTCGAGCGTTCACCGCGTTTACAGCTTCGAGGTCTTCATTCCAGCCGGTGATGGCAATTTAGAGCGGGATTCAAAAGCTCAACCGCAACTGCTGCGTGCAGTGGATAAACAGCGGTTGCAAGGGTTCATTGGTGTCGTTTCACCCGAAACGCTCGCATTGGTCACAGAGGTAATTGCTGTCATTAATGGAATGAAGGAGTCTAATTCGAATTAAGCGTTGAGTGGTCTGGGAAACTTCACCTGCCACGCTAGAGCAACCCATGGAGACAACGAGTTCTCGAGTGGGACACGTTGCATTCCAAGGCAACAGCCCATACCACTCGAGCTTGGTTGACCTGCGCTTGACCCCTGCCTGACCTAGCCCAGCTATTCATGGTCCATATCACGGAGGTCAGGTGCGTTACACACTTCGCGTCAACGGCTTGGACAACGCTTATATCCGGGAGTTCGGCTGCGATTGCGCCCGCTGCGCTCGCCGCACGAGGGCCGCTAATACTTCTATGTCCCTGTTCGCCGAGGACGAGCGCGGAGAGTTGCTGTCGCACGTCCTGTTCGATGCTGGCGCGGGCGTCATGGACAGCCTGTTGGAGTACCCGCCGCTTCAGGTGACGCCGCGTTTGGACGCGGTGGTGCTGACGCACTGGCACGCGGACCACACGGCCGAACTGACACGACTATGCAACACCTGGTCGCGCTCGAGGCGGAGGCGCGGTGAACCAAGTCCCAGGGTCCCGGTCTGGTGTCGCACCGGAAGCGCGACCTGGCTCGAGCGGTTGTACCCGCACCTGCACCTGTCGGGTCTGGACTTACATCACTTTGGCGGGGCGGAACCAATGGGGACTCTGCTAGACGGCTTCGGACTCGAGTTGCCGGGGGTGAAAATCACACCGATCTCTCAGTCGCATTCCACGGCCGACCTGAACCCGGAACGACCCGCTGAAGCGCTCCCCTGCTGCGCCGGGTACCTCCTCGAGTTCTCCGATCACGAGGTCGGGGATCACAAGGTCGGGCTGCTGTGGGATTTGGATGCCAGCAATCTCTGGCTCGAGGACCCGTCATCGGAGGCGGTGCGGCGCTTGCGGGGCGCGGATCACATTTTCTTTGATAGCAACACCTGGGCGTACAGCGCCAGCCCGGACGGTCGCCCCGCCAGTCACGCGTCGTTTGCCCTGATTCAGAGGTTCGCACGGGTCTTGGAACCCAAGCAAAGCTGGCTGGTGCATCTGAGCGGTCACGAGGACGCGCCCGGCGACGGGTTCGGCTGGGAGGACAGCCGTTGGCAACTCGAGGCGGAACGGGTCTGGGCGGAGCGGGGTTTGCCAGGAAACGTGCGCGTTCCAGCCTTGGGCGAAACGATTTCGCTCGGGATGGGAGCTGCGGCGCTTCTCGAGGAGATCCAGGAAGTTGAACGTCTCGAGACTCGGCAGTAGTGAGGTGGGAACAGACAAAATTCGCTAAGAAGTTCCGAGGTTCGTCTCGTGTAACGCCCGACGAAGTGCGCCTTTCGCAGACCGAAAGGGGCTGAGAAGATTGCCGAATTTGATATTTGCCACAGGTTGATTGAAGCTTGCCGCACAGACCTTTCTAGTTTTACTTTTGGCTGACAACCGGCTGACTGCACCCTGACGACTTCCATACTTACTTCTGCATTTAATGGAGTCGGGAGGCAAGCCCTAGGGCTTGCAATGGAGGAGAGATGCAGAGTAGTCAAACCGTGCCCGCTCAGGGCATAGAAAACCGTCGCGCCACGTACGCCAGTAGCCTTGAGGGGAATTCGTTCGATCGTGTGATCGCGCGCTTCGCGGTCCTCACCACCCCGTCCTGGCTCGAGTTTCAACCCGGCAAGCTGTGGTTGCATCTGGAGCGAGGTCAGATCGTCGGCGCACGGGGCGCGGAGCCGCTCGGTCAGATTTTGATCGCGGGGCGCGCGATCAGTGAGATCAGCCTGGCAGAGGCGCTGCGGCTTCAGGGGAGTCGCCCGCTCGGTCTGACGCTGACCGACGCGCCGTTTCACCTGCCTCAGGAAACCGTGCGTCGCGCCCTCGAGCGGCAGGTCTACGGTGTGCTGGACAGCTTGGCACTAATGCCGCCGGAGCGCTACAACTTTTACCGCGCCGAGTCCGCCTTGCCGTTGCATCCCCGCGTGCCGTTGTCGGCGCTGCACGAGCGCGACCGCCTAGACACCGATGGTTCCGACTTACCGCTGGGTGAATCCTGGCGCATGGGCGCGATCACGGCCGCTACCGCGCTGTCGCCGGACGAGTGGGCGCTGTGTCGGCTGTTGAACGGACGGCGCACGCTGCAACAGGCGATTGACCGCTTTTCCGCGCTCGAGGACGGCGTGATGCGGGCCAGAGGAGCCGCCAGGTCCTTGATCGGGCGTGGCTTACTTGAGCCGAGCGCCGTGGCGGGTCTGCGGACAATTGTCGTGGCCAGGAAGCGCGAGATCGGCGCGTCGTACCACCCACCGGCGGGCATGATCGCCAATCTGTTTCTGCGTCAACTGAACGGTCTAGCGACCGCCCACGAGGTCATGCAGCATCTAAAAATTGAGGCTGATCGGGCCGCTTCTCTACTGACCGGACTGTACCGAGATCACGTCGTAGACGTAGTGCGCGGCCACTTAGAGCTGAGCCGGTTGCTCGAGGATTACTAGAGGGCTTCCAAGATCTTTTTCGGGGCAAGCCCCTTCAAGGGGCTTGCCCCGACCCACGCGAACCGACTGTCTCTGCTTTGAGGAGAAAACACCTCGAGCCAGACTTGGAGGAGCCTCACTCGAGTGGCGCTCGAGTAATGTGGATGGGATTGGACAGGCACAGCGTTTGCGCCCAGGCTCGCCCGGAACCCAGGTCGGGCTGCGGCGCTCTGGCGTAAACCTCGAGACGGTAATACCCGTCCATCGGCTCGTGATCCTCGAAGCTGAGATCGTGGTGCGCTCCGGCCTCGAGGTCTACATGTTTGTGATACCAACCGTTTTTCAGCACGACCAGCCGCGCCGGAAAGCGCAGGTCTTGGAGCTGAACCTCGAGCTGGACCGGATGTTCAGCCCTTAACGTCTCGCCCATGCCCGCCGCGTCGTCGCCTGCTCGAGCGGTGAAGCGCAGGGTCGGTCCCAGGGTCACATAGGCTGCGCCGTGTCGTAAACCTTGGATAATCGCGCCGGTCTCGAGCGCCTCGGCGCGAACCACGGTCACGACTTGACCCAGGCGGTGCCGCCCGCGAAACGGGTCGTGCGAGTCCGTGCCCGCCACGCCGACTATGCGCCGCCCGGCGCGCAGGTGTTCGTCCCAGAGCGCCAGTTGCCGCGTGTTGTCCTCGCCCTCTTGGTGATGGTAGATCTCCATCAGATCGCACAGGTTCCAGTCGAACTCGTGGTAGCGCCAACCCAGATCCAACGAGAACGGATGGTTGACGCCGAACAGCGCCCCCTGAGCGTGCGCGGCTCTGGCGGCGTCGTTGATGCTCCAAGTTTCGGGCGCGTCGGTGAACGGGTTGACCCAACCCTGCAAGCCGTGCAGATTGGCGTGCCCGCGATGCCCGGTGATCTCGAGACCGCGAATCAGGCACAGGTCAGCCGCCCCCTCGAGTTCCTGCCAACCAGCCGTGGTGAAGTGATCGGTCAGGCTGAGAAAGTCCAGCCCGTGATGCCGCGCCGAGGCGATCACCTCGGCAACCGACGTGCGCCCGTCGCTGTGATGGCTGTGGCTGTGCAATTCGCCGCGATACCAACCGGGGGTCTGGCTAATGAGGCGGGCCGTCTCGAGCGGCACGGTTTTGACTGGGACCGGATGGACCACGATTGGCTCGAGCGGCGGGACTTCGTTAGAAACTTCAACCGTCAAGCGGTAATCAACCGTGTACGCAGTTCGCTCCAGATCCAGTTGCGCCCGCCAGACGCCGGGCGTGATCTCGCCGCGCAACCCGCCGAGGGACGCGAGCGACGCGCTTAAATCCAGCTCGAGACGCACGTCTCCAATCGCGGCGGGCAGCATCCGCGAGCCGCGATAGCCGTCGGGCGCGAAGACGGACAGGTAAAGCTGGCAGATGCCGGGCTTGTCGTACGCGAGCCTCACCCGCACGCGGCGCGCGCCCTCGGGAACGGTGAACTCGTGATAGATGTAAGGTTCAGTCGTCGTGGGCGAGACCGTGCCAGTGAATTCCGCCAGTCGGTTCATGCGCGCTCCGGGTTGTCTAATCCTTGGAGAAGTTCGATCCGGTTCGTGGTGAGTCCGTGGACGCCCAGGCCGATCAGTTCGCGCATCCGCTTCGGATCGTCCACCGTCCAGGCAATGATTCGCACCCCGAACCGATTCGCCCGCTCCACAAGCGCGGGCGTCACGGTGCGGTGATAGACCGTCAGCGCGTCCCATTCCGGGCGAGTCACGAGGCGCTGGCGGAACAGGTCACGCAACGGGTCAGGCGTGTACGAGACGGGCACGCCCGCCGCCCGCACCGCCCGGAGTGTGGCGGTATCGCCACCGCAAACCACCGCGTCCTGAGCCGGGGAGCGCGTCAAGGCCGAGAGAATCTCTGTCTCGAGACGGCGGGCTTTCAGGTCAATCAATAATCCAGCCCGTCCGGCCGTGGCTTCTAGCGCCTCTGGCAGCGTCAACAAGCGCGATCCATCCTCGAGTCGCAACCCGCGCAGGCGCTCGAGTTTCGTGCGCGCCAGCGTCAGGCGCTCGCCGCCGACCTCAATGTGCGCGTCGTGCCAGAGGATCGTGCCGCCGTCAGCGGTGCGGTGCAGGTCCACCTCGATCAGGTCGGGAGCGTGTTCCAAAGCCGCCAGAATCGCTCGTTCAGAATTGTCCTTGCCAAAACTTGGTGCGCCCCGGTGCGCGCTTCGCAGGTAACCGCGCCCGGCAATCACTCCCTCGAGCCTCGGGGTGAGCGGCATCAGCCCGCCCCGACAGACAGGTTCGCTACAGACGGTTCCGGCGTCCACTCCTGCACCAGCCGAGCGTCGCGGTAGACGAGCGCTCGGTTCAGCCGCACGCATTCGCCGGTCGCCGCCCCGCGCGGGGCAAAGACTGTCAGCCGATCCTGCCCGACGTTCACCTCGAGCGAGCGGTAGTGTCCCAGGTCGGTGCTGCGCTCCAAACGAGCTGACAAGCCCTCACCGCCCAGCGTCAGGTCTTCTGGGCGCACCGCCAGCGTGACCTCACCGTCCGCCAGCCCTGGCACGGAGAGGCGAAACCCGCCCGCCTCGAGCAGATCCGATCGCACCGTGCCGAGGATCAGGTTCATGCTGCCGATGAACTGCGCCGCGAACAGCGTCTCCGGGCGGGCGTACAGCTCGGCTGGACTGGCGACCCCGTGCAGCACCCCATCGTTCATGACCGCGATCCGATCCGAGACCGCCAGCGCCTCCTCCTGATCGTGGGTCACGAAAACCGTCGTGATCCCCAGTCGCCGCTGGATGGCGCGAATCTCGTCGCGCAGCGCCACCCGCAGGCGCGCGTCCAGACTCGAGAGCGGTTCGTCCAGCAGCAGCACCTTTGGATTGACCACGAGCGCTCGAGCCAGCGCCACGCGTTGCTGCTGCCCGCCGCTGAGCTGCCCCGGCGAGCGCCGCTCGAAGCCCGATAACCCGACGAGTTCCAGCATCGCGCCGACTCGAGCCTTGGTTTCCGAGGCCGACACGCGCCGCAACCGCAAACCGAAGGCAACGTTGTGAAAAATGTTCATGTGCGGCCACAGGGTATAGCGCTGAAAGACCATCGCGGTCGGGCGCGACTCCGGTCCCATTCCCAGCACGCTCGAGCCGCCGAGTTGGATGTCGCCGCTGTCCGGGGTGATAAAACCCGCCAGCATCCGCAAGCTGGTCGTCTTGCCGCAACCGCTGGGCCCGAGCAGGCTGACGAACTCACCGCCCGCGATCTCCAAAGACAGGTTGTCCACGGCCGCCTTCGGACCGTAGCGCTTAGTGACGGATTGAAACGAGATCGGTGTCAACGGTTGGCTCCTTCTAGAAAAGTTCTCGAGGGGTGTTCAGGCTCTTCTCTCAGCTCGAGTCACCCTCTGCGAAGTAGGGGGGTACTCTTCACGGCTCGAGATTGAGCGGTTACCGTGCCTCCAGGTTCATCCTTTGAACCCGGCGGCTATGTACCCACCTAAGAGAAATTTGCGCGCCGCGAACAGCAGCGCCACGCTCGGCAGGGTCAGCAGCAGACTAAAAATCGCGCCGACCGGTTCCGGGTAATTCCCGACCAGTGTGTACATCTGGACCGGCATTGTGATGATGTTCGGTTGTCCGATCAACAACGTGGCCTGCGCCTCGTCGAGCGACCCAAGGAAGGTCAGGATCGCGGCCACGATCACGCTCGGCATGGCAATCGGCAGGGTCACGCTGAAAAAGACGCGCCACGGACCCGCCCCCAAGTCCCGGGCCGCCTCCTCGAGTTCGCGCGGCACGCTGCCGAACCCGGCGGCCGGAATCCAGGTCATCGTCACCAGGGTGTTGATGAGTTGCACCAGCACCACACCCCAGAAGGTTCCGATCAGGTTTAGGCGGAAGAACACGGTGGCGATAGCAATGTACAAACCCAGTTTCGGGAAGGCGTTAGAGGCCAGCAAGGAGACGTAAAAGAAGCGCCGCAGCGGAAAGCGGAAGCGCGAAAAGGCGTACGCGGCGGGCAGGCAGATCACAGCCGACAGCAGCGTGACCGTCGGCGCGATCGTGAAGCTGTAGGCGGCCGCCTTGGAGAGATCGGTGTTCTCAACGATCCAGCCCCACCAGCGCACGCCGAACTCCTGCGGCACGAGCGCCGGGTAGAACCAGCGATTGGCAAACGCCCACAGCAGCAGCGTCACGAGCGGCAGCAAGAGAAAGCCACCGAACACCACCAGCAGGCTCATCCCGAGGGCGCGGCGCATCGTCGGGTCACGCCAGAACCACAGGAGATTCACGCTTGACCCCGTTCTCCGGCGCGGCGGCGCGTCGTGGCCCAGACGTAGAGCGCACCCGCCACGGCACAGATCGCAAAGCTGACGACCGCCATCGCCACGGCCGCCTGCGGTTGTCGGAAGGCGCTGAAGTTCAGTTGCATACTGACCCCGAGCATCTGCGGCGCACTCGGACCGAGCATGTACGGCACGGTGTAGCTCCCAAAGACCCCGATGAAATCGAAGGTCACGACGATCAACAACGGCACCAGATTCAGCGGCAGGATGATCCGCCAGAAGGTCGTCCAGAACGACGCCCCCTGATCGCGGGCTGCCTCCAAACTCTCGAAGCTGATTCCCTCCAGCCCGCTCGAGATCATCAGCACCGCGAACGGAATCCCGACCCAGACCTGGCCCAGAACGATGCCCGCCTCCTGGCGAATGATCGAGTGATACGGGATCCCGAACGGCGTCAGAATCGCCTCGAGCCAGCCGTTGTCGCCGTAAAAGGTAATCAGCGCGTAGGTGGCGATGATAACGGGCACGAACATCGGGAGCAGGTATAGCCCCCGGGTCAGCGTCGCCAGCCGTCCGCGACCGAAGCGGGCGTAGAGCGCCAGCGGGTAGGCGACCAGCACCAAAAGCAGCACCGACAGCAGGGAGACACGCCAGGTCAACGCCAGATTCCCTGAGAAGAACGAACTGCCGAACAGCTTTTGGAACGCCTCGAGCGTGCCAGTCTTGGAGCGCACCAGGTCCAACCCAGAGGCGTAGGCCGGATTGTCGTCCGGCACGAAGCCCAATGAGAACCTCAATGCCTCGAGCGCCGGGATCACGATTAGCAGGACCAGCACCGCGAGTACCGGGACGACCAGCAACAGCCCGACGACCGGCTCCAAATTGGCGCGGCGTCTCACAGGCAGCCTCGAGTCAGGCGATCTCGAGTCAGACAATCAGACACCTCGAGTTGCACCTTCAGGCTCGTGAGCCAGGATTCGTAGAAATGCGGCCCAGGTTTTGCTACGAGTCTCGAGTTGCCCTTGCAAACCTCATCTTCCATAGGGGTGGTTCGCCCGGCCATCACCGCAACGAACTCGAGGTGCGAGGCAGCACGCGATGGGCGCGACTCTATCACTTTCGCTCGCTTGCCCTCGTCCCGCACGAAGACGTTCCTCTGCCCTGACAGCAGAGGAACGATGGTGCGAATGGTGGCTCGAGCGGTCACTTGCCGGGTTGGGGGGTGCCCGCGATGCGCTCGTACCAGAGGCGATTCATGTCCGCGCCGAATTTGCTGCTAAACCCGAACGAGTAGGTCTTGGCGAGCGCCTTGAAGCGGTTGCGAACCGTGTCGGGCATGTACACAACCTTGACGCCAGGGTAGCCGTTCATCTTGTCGGTCACGACGGTTTGTGCCTCGTCGGACAGCACCCAGTTCAAGAAGCGGAAGGCGACCGCCTGGTTAGGGCTGTCGGCGGCCACGCCCAGGTACGAGCTGCCGCCGTAGAACGGCGGGTTGATCTGGGCCAGCTTGATGTTCGTCGGCAGCGTTCCATTGGACAGGGCGCTCAAGCCCTGATCGGACCAGACGGGTCCCATCGTGATCGCGCCCTTGGCGAGCAGTTGCAGCGTCTCGGCATTGTTTTTGGAGTACTGACCGCCGTTGTAGAGCGACTTGGAGAGGTTTTTCAGCGTCTCGAAGCCCTTGTCCCACTGCTTCACCAGGGCCGCGTCGTAGCCGGTCTCGAAGGTGTTGGCGTCACCGTCGCTGATCCCCAGGCGCAGGATGCGGGTCACGAAGGCGTTACCGCTGCCGCCCGTGTCAGGCGTGTTGTAGGTGAACTGACCGGGGTGCGCGGTGATCCAGGCGAGCAGCGCCTCCAAATTCAGCGGCGGCTTACTGACCTTGGTGCTGTCGTAGGCCAACACGACGCTCGAGCCGCGATACGGCAGGCCGTACCCCTTCAGGCGGTTGAAGACATTCTCTTCGACGCGGTTGAGGCGGAAGATTTTCTTGGCATCCAGTTTTGTCAGCAGACCCGCGTCGCCAGCGTCGGAGACGGGTCCCTCGAGAATATCAATCCCGGAGGCTTGCCCGGCTTTCTTGGCGGCCGCCATACGGTCAATCGTCGCCTGATTGCCCGCGCCGCTCTGCGAGAAGACCAGGTTGATCTTGATGCCGGGGTTCTGTTTCTCAAACATTGGGATCAGGTTGTTCTCCCAGAGGCTTTTGACGTTGACATCGCCGCTCGAGTAAAAGTTCAGCGTCGTGGTCTTGCCTTGCGCCAGTACAGCAACGGTCAAACCGAGGATTGCGAATGTCGAAACCAGCAGGCTGCGCTTGTTCATATTGCCCTCCAGCACCGAGTTTCTTCCCGCTCTGTCAGCAATGTGTCTCGAGAAGATCATGGGTTTGTCAGGACGTACTTATTCGTATAAGTTGACTGGGAGTTGACAATCGGCCTGTACTTTCTCCGGGAATGACCGATCAGACCCGCGACTCAGCTCAATCGAATTTGTTGTCCAGACTGGCTCGAGCGCCCGCCGCCGATGTGAAAGCCCTGGCGGAAAGATTGCTGCCGGAACTCGAGGCGCGTGGGTCGCTGGGCGTCACCCAGAACCGCACCGGGCTGGTGATGCTATCGTACCGTGACACGGTCCAGGGAACCGTATTTCATCTCGGTGAGGTGCTGGTCGCCGAGGCTCAGGTAAGCCAAGGCGACACCCTCGGGTACGGCGTTCTGCTCGGGCGCGATCTCGAGGCGGCGCTCGGCATGGCGCTGATTGACCTAGCGTGGCAGACGGGTGTCAGCGCGACCCAGATACAAGACTTCCTCGAGACGGCGCGGCAGGATCAGGCGCTCGAGGACGGCGTGCTGGCATCGCAAATCGAGGCGACTCGAGTCCAGATGGAGACGTTCTGATGCCCACGCAGACCGCGTTTGAACGGCGCACGCATGATAGCTTCAACGCGCTGATGTGGGCGCTGGCGCACCCCGGACGCCCGCAAGTTTTGCCGCTCGTGGCGGATCAATCTGGTTTCGCCGCCGTTGCTGACGCGCTCTTGGATCTCGAGGTCACGATCTACACGAGTGATGCAACCCTCGCGCCCGCTTTACGCGCTACCGGCGCGAGACCCGTCTCCGTTGAGGCGGCGCAGTATCTCTTCTTATCAGATCTCGAGACCGGCGGATTGAACGCGCTGCGACGCGCCGAGCGTGGTTCACCGCTGTACCCGGATCGGGCGGCGACGCTCGTGATCGGCGCGAGCTTCGAGACGGGCGGGCGCGTCCGCTTGTCCGGCGCAGGGATTCAAACCCCGCTCGAGACCCAGCTTGGTGTGCCGCCTGAGTTCTGGCGGATTCGCCAGGAGGTGATCGCGTTTCCGGTTGGCTGGGACGTTATGTTCGTGGACGGCGCACGGGTCATCGGCTTGCCGCGCACGACCGTCGCGGAGGTGATCTGACATGGCCTACGTGGCGGCTCGAGGGGGCGAGGCGGCGATTCTCGAGGCGGAGGCGCTGTACCAAAGGCTACTTGGGAAGCTGACACCGGAACGAGTTCAGCACACGCTCGAGACGCTGCCGTATTTGCTGGATCGGGTCATGGGCGAGGCATCGCTCTACGCGCCGGAACTGGCGGCGCTGGCGGTCACGCAGACCGGCGGCGACCTGTACGAGGCGGTGCTGTTGCTGCGCGCCTACCGCACGACCCAGCCGCGATTAGCCTACGCCGCGCCGGTCGAGCAAGCGGAACTCACCACGGTGCGGCGCATCTCGGCGGCCTTCAAGGACATCCCCGGCGGGCAGGTGCTGGGTCCGACGCTGGATTACAGCCACCGCATGTTGCGGATGGAGGTCCTGAAAGAGCACGCGACTCCCGAGAACCAGCCACTCGAGCCAGCTCAGCTCGAAAAGCAGCACCACCTCGAGACCCCGCCTGTCTTTCCCGCCCTGGCGGATTGGCAGCGCCGCGCCGGACTGCTGCCGGAGATTCAACCCGATCCCACGCCGCCGAGTGAGGTAGGCGATGTGACGCGGGAGCCGTTGCTGTTTCCCGTCTCGAGGGCGCACAAGTTGCAATCGCTAGCGCGGGGCGACACGGGCGGCGTGCTGGCGCTCGGCTATGCCAACATGCGCGGTTACGGCGCGGTCCATCCGACGATCAACGAGGTCAGGCTCGGGTACGCGGAGCTGCGCCTGACGCACCCTGCGACCGGGGCGTCGTTCAGCGCCGGGCGGGTGCGCGTCTCCTCGAGTGAGATCGTCACCAATTTCGCTGGGAACCCCAGGGACCCGCGCCTGGAATTAGGTTTTAGCGCGACCCTCGGTTGGAACGAGGTCAAGGTGATCGCGGCGTCCATGTTGGACCTCAGCATGGAGCGCCCCGGTCATCCGTCGCAAACGCCGGAGTTCGTGCTGTACCACACCGAACCTGTGGAGAGCAGCGGCTTCTGCATTCACTTCAAGCTGCCGCATTACGTGACTTTTCAGTCCAGCCTGGAAGCGATGCGCGGCGTCAAGAAACTCGAGGCGGCACAAGAACAAGAACAGCAGGTGCCGTCGTGAGCCGCCTGTCCGAACTGGCACACCCGTGGCAGGATCACAGTTACGCCTTCTTGGACGAAGCCAGCAAGCGCGAGCTGCGCCGCAAAATCCTGAAAGCGGTCGCCATTCCCGGCTATCAGGTTCCGTACGCCTCCCGCGAAGTCCCGATGGCTAGAGGCTGGGGCACGGGCGGCTTGCAGGTGACGCTGACCCTGGTCGGCGCGGACGACACCGTGAAGGTGATTGACCAGGGCGCGGACGATTCGGTCAACGCCGCGAACATCCGGCGCTTCATCGCTCGAGTCAGCGACGCCCGGACGACCACCGACGCGCTGGAAGCCACGCTGATTCAGAGCCGCCACCGCATCCCGGAGGAACGGTTGCGGGAGGGTCAAGTGCTGATTCTGCAAGTCCCGGAACCCGAACCGTTGCGCGGCGTGGAAACCAGCAGCGCTGCGGCGGCTGAGCTGCACGCCGACGCCGACTACGGCGGCATGTGGCTCCAGCTCTACGAGCAGATGGTGCGCTACCGCCGCATCATCCAGGGTGCGAGCTACCCACTCTTGGTGGGCGGGCGCTACGTCATGGCCCCCAGCCCAATCCCGCGCTGGGACGTGTTGATGCTGCACCAGTCGGCGCACCTGACGATCCTGTCCGCCGGGCGCGAGAAACGCCTCTACGCCGTACCGCCGTACACCCAGGTGCGCCCGCTCGAGTTCGACGACGTGCCGTTCCGAGTGGAGGATCAGCACGGTGAGCGCTGCTACCGCACCGGAGCCAGCAACAAATTTTTGAACGAACTCCCGCTGGACGATGGCTCGAGCCGCTTCGAGTTGTCCGACAGCGGTTACGGCGAGAAGCTCTTGCGCCTCCAAGACGGTCAGGACGTGCAGATTGGTGACACCTATTACGACCAAGACGGGAGGTTCTACCATGACGGGCTTCTTCGCTGATGCCGCCCCAGTTTTGGAGCCGCCGCGCCTGTTGAAGCACGCGCCGCTGCTGACGGTCTCCGGTCTCTCGAAACGCTACGGCGAGGTCGAGGCGCTGATTGATGTCAGCCTCGAGCTGTACCCGCGCGAGGTGCTGGGCGTAGTCGGCGAGAGCGGCAGCGGTAAAAGCACGCTGCTGCGCGTTTTGAATTTAGAGGAATCACCCGACGCGGGACGCTATCACCTCGAGCTGCCGGGCTACGCTGAACGCGATTTGCTGACCTTGACCCGCTTCGAGCGCCGCGAGTTGCGTGTCAAACACATCGGGATCGTCTATCAGAACCCGCATCTGGGATTGCGAATGCGTCACACCTCGAGCGGGAACGTCGCGGAGCGATTGGTGATGGCGGGCGAACGCAATTTCGGGACGCTCCGCCGCGCCGCCCGGCAGAGCTTAGAGGTCAGCGAGTTTCCGGTCTCACGCATGGACGACCCGCCGAGAAAACTCTCGGGCGGGATGCAGCAACGCGTGCAGCTCGCTAAGGCGATTGCCCTGAAACCAGCCTTATTACTCTTGGACGAACCGACGACCGGATTGGATGTCAGCGTGCAGGCGCTCGTGCTGGACACGCTGCGCCGCTTGCAACGCGATCTGGGGATTGCCATGTTGGTCGTCTCGCACGACCTCGGGGTGATTCGCACGCTCTCCGACCGCGTGGTCGTAATGCGCGGCGGGCGGATCGTGGAGCGCGGCCTGACCGACGCCGTGCTGGAAGACCCGCAGCACCCGTACACGCAGCAACTGGTTCACGCCAAATTATAGGAGAAATCGTGATACTCGAGGTTCAAGACTTAACAAAGGGGTTTCGCTTGCACGCGCTCGAGCGCGAGGTTCACGCCTTCTCCGCACTCAGTTTCAACTTGCACGCGGGCGAGTTCCTGCTCGTGGCGGGCCCGAACGGCGTCGGTAAAAGTACCTTGCTACGCACGCTGTACCGCTCCTACCGAGCCTCGAGCGGCGAGGCTTGGTTCCACAGTCTGCGCGGGCGAATTGATTTGGTGCGCGCCGCCGACGTGGACCTGATTCTGCTCCGCCAGGAGGAAATCGGTTTCGTGACCCAGTTCCTGCGACCCCGCCCGAGGGTCAGCGCCGTGGAACTCGTGGCGGAGCCGCTGCTGTTCGCGGGCGTCAATCTCAAAACCGCGACCCGCCGAGCCGAGCTGTCGCTCGAGCGCTTCGGCTTGAAACCCGAACTCTGGGCGGCCTACCCGACGACCTTCAGCGGCGGCGAGCAGCAGAAGGTCAACTTGGCGCGGGCGTTGATTCAGCCGCGTCGTCTGCTACTCTTGGATGAACCGACCGCCTCGTTGGACGCCGTGGCCAGAGTCGCGCTCAGGGAACGCTTGGCGGAACTGAAAGCCGAGGGCGTGGCAACCATTGGCGTGCTACACCACCCGGAGGACGCCGCCGGACTGATAGACCGCGAGATCAGGTTAGAGCCACCCGCCGACACCGATCCGCGCTTGCTGGAAGATCTCGAGGAGGTTGCCGGTGTGGCTTAGCGATGCCCGGCTGGTGCTGCCCGACCGCGTGCTGGAGCGTGGCAGTCTGCGGCTCGAGGCGGGGCGGATCGTGGAGCTGCGCGAGGGTCCCGCGCCGCAGGCTGACCTGCATGGTGCGGGGCTGACCGTGATCCCCGGCATCGTGGATTTGCACGGCGACATGTTGGAGCGCGAACTCGAGCCGCGCCCCGGCACGGCCTTCCCGATGGATCTGGCGCTGTTCGAACTGGACAAGCGCCTCGCGGCGGCCGGGGTGACGACGGCGTTTGCCGCAGTCTCGTTTTCGGAGCATCGCGCCAACCACATCCGCTCTGAGGAACGCGCCAGAGAAATCGTCGAGGGCGTCGGGGCGCTCCGGTCTGCCCTGCTGACCGATTTTCGCCTGCACGCCCGTTTCGAGATCACCAATCCTAGAGCCGCGCCGGTCTTGAAAGACCTGATCGCGGCGGGCCTGGTGGATTTGGTCTCCCTGAACGACCACACGCCCGGTCAGGGGCAGTACCGCGACTTGGAGCACTTTATCGAATACGTCTCCAAGTGGCAGGGCAAAACCCGTGAGGAGGTGGAACAGAACGTGCGCGACCGGATGCAACGCAACGCGGACACGCCCCCCTCCTGGCAGGTCATCGCCGAGGTCACCTCACTCGCGGCGGAAGCGGGCTTGCAGATCGCCTCGCACGACGACGACTCGAGTGACAAGGTGAAGCTGGTGCGCCGGGTCGGAGCCACCCTGTCCGAATTTCCGGTCACGCTCGAGGCGGCCACCGCCGCCCGCGCCGCCGGGATGCAAGTTGTCATGGGCGCACCGAACGCCTTGCGCGGCGGCTCGCACAGCGGTAATCTCTCGGCGCTGGAAGCCCTCGAGTCAAACGCGCTAGACATCCTGGCGAGCGACTACTACCCGGCGGCGATGCTGCGGGCGGCGCTTCACCTGCACCAGCATCACGGTCTCGAGTTGCCGGGGGCGATCAACCTAATTTCAAAGAATCCGGCTCGGGCCGTGGGGTTGCACGACCGGGGCAGCCTCGAGCTTGGGGCGTGCGCCGACCTGGTGCTGTTGGATCACCGTGACCGCTGGCGCGTCGCGGCGACGATCCGGGCGGGGCGCATTATTTATTGGGCGGGTCACGCGCTGCTGCCAGGCCCAGACACGGCGGTCTTCGCGTGACTCTCTCCGAAGCCCCGACCGTTCACCCCAGCGCCGTCGTCACAAACTGCGTCCTCGGCGCGTGGACCCAGATCGCGCACGACGCCAGCCTGACCGACTCGAGCCTCGGAGATTACAGCTACGTCATGCAGCACGCGCAAATCATCGGGACGCAGATCGGGCGGTTCTGTTCGGTCGCCAGCTTCGTGCGCTTGAACCCCGGTAATCACCCCTTGGAACGCCCGACCTCGCATCACATGACCTACCGCGCCCGACAGTACGGCTTCGCGGTTGATGACGACACGGATTTCTTCGCCTGGCGCGAGGCGCACCCGGTTCACATTGGGCACGATGTCTGGATCGGCCACAACGCCACAGTGCTGCCCGGCGTGAGCGTTGGCAACGGCGCGGCGATTGGTGCGGGCGCAGTCGTCACCAAGAACGTGCCCGCCTACACCGTGGTCGCCGGGGTTCCCGCCCGAACGATTCGCCCGCGATTCAAGGAAAACGTGGCGGAGCAACTCGAGCGAATCGCCTGGTGGAACTGGTCGCGGGCCGAACTGGAAGCGCGTTTCCTAGACTTCCGAGACATGCCCAGCTTCCTCGAGAAATACGGCTCAGACGTTCAGCCATAAACAATTCTTCTAGTTTCGTAGGGGCGCAGCACGCTGCGCCCGGCCACCAACGCCGCCGCAAACACATCCAAATCAACCTCGCTCGAGATTGGCAAAAGTTCAAATCGCTCGAGCGGCGAACGGCATCTGGCTTTTCAAATCCTCGAGATTCACAGGCTTCTCTCGTTTCCGTGCCTGCCGAGCGAACGGCGGTTCGCCCCTACGAAAACCCGGCGGAGACTCGAGGATTTGAAAAGAGTTTCAACTCAGGCGCTCTCGCGGATCACCAGCTCGGCGTCCTGCCAGACGACTCGAGCCTTCCCCGCGTACCCGTTCATTCGCTCGAGCAGCAACTCGAACGCGGCGGTCGCGGCGGAGGCTCTGGGGCGACGAATCGTTGTCAGGCGCGGGCGCACGACTTCGGCTTCCGGAATATCGTCGCAGCCGACAATCGCCAGGTCGTGCGGCACGCGGTAGCCCTGGTCGCGCAGGGCCAGAATCGCTTCGACCGCCATCAGGTCGTTGGCGACCACGAGCGCGTCTGGGGGACTCTCAGACCGCAACAACTCGAGCGCCAACCCACCTGCGTTCCCGGCCCGGTAGGTACCCTCGCGCAGCCAGGCTTTGCGGAAGGGCAGGCCCGCGCGTCGCAAACCGCGCTTGAAGCCCTCGAGCCGTTCCTGGGCGGTCGGCGTTCCCAGCGGCCCGGAGATATGCCCGATGCGTTGATACCCCTTTTGCGCCAGCCACCGCACCATCTGTTCAAACGCCTCGGCATTTCGCGTCAGCACGGCGTCTATGCCCTCGTAACGCAAACTGCCGCCCATCGTCACCAGGGGAACCTCGAGTTGACGGAGCGTGGCTTTCGCAGTCTCAGCGAGCGGGCGAGCGATCAGGATCGCGCCGTCCACGCGGCGCTCGCCCATGGATCGCAGCACGCCCTCCATGCCTCGAGCACCCGTGCCGCCGTACACGAGCAGGTCCAAACCTTGCGCCGCCGCGACCGCCTGCATTCCGCCCATCGTGCGCAGATAGGTGCTGTTCTCAAAATTCGGAACCCAGAGTGCCACCAGGCCCGACTTGCCGCTTTTCATGCCGCGCGCCCCGGCGTTCGGCAGGTAGCCTAGCGCCTCTGCCACCTCGAGGATTTGAGCGCGAGTCTGCGCGGACACGAGCGCCCGCTTCTCTGGGCGTGGGCTGAACGCGTAGGACACGGCCGCCTGCGAGACACCGACCCGCTGAGCCACGTCTCTCGAGGTGATGGAACGCTTTGTCACGGTTGCCTTCAGCATACCGGGTGGGTCGCGTGTTGATCCGATCTGGCGCAAACGTCCGACTCGAGATTCCCATCGGACGTTCGTGGAGCCTTGTGGTTTCAGGGCTGAATTCCACGAAAGAGTCGCCTTGATCTCGAGTCAATCTTTGAGAGCGCTGTCGCTTTCCCAGTCGTGCCACACGGGACTGTCAATCTGTTCCCCAGTGTCAGCCCCACCTGACAGACACACCCATGACACCTCGCTCTTATACGTATCACGTGACGCAACACCTGACGATCAAACTCGAGGGGGTCAGCCATTCCTATCCCAATGGCACACGAGCACTGGAGAATGTCAGTTTGCGTCTGGGGAGCGAAGATTTCACGGTTTTGATCGGACCGTCCGGGGCGGGCAAGAGCACGTTGATGCGCGTTCTAAACGGACTGGTGCGACCGCGCCAGGGCCAGGTCTGGATCGGCGACACCGAGATCAGCCACGCCCCGGAACGGGTCGTGCGCTTGCAGCGCCGCCGCATCGGGATGGTCTTTCAGTCCTTTAACCTAGTGCGCCGCCTGACGGCTCTGGAAAACGTGCTGCTCGGTTGCTTGGGTGACATGCCCGTCTGGCGTAGCAGCTTGCATCTCTACAACCGTAATGAACGTACCCAGGCCATGAACAGTTTGGAGCGGGTCGGGATGGCGGATTTCGCCTGGCAGCGGGCGGATACCCTGTCCGGCGGGCAGCAGCAGCGCGTCGGGATTGCCCGCGCTCTGGCGCAGCGCCCGCAACTCATTCTGGCCGACGAACCGATCAGCGCCCTGGACCCGAAATCTTCCGAGCAGGTCATGGAGTTGCTGCGCGACATTCAGCAACACGATGGCATCGCGGTCCTAACCAACCTGCACCATCTGGATGCAGTGCGGGAGTACGCCGGGCGCGTGATCGCGCTCCGACGCGGCCAGGTTTTCTTCGACGGCTCCGTGCCGGAACTGAGCGACGAGATCACCAGAGAGCTGTACTACGGCGAGATCACAAACACGGATCGTACCCACGAGGCGGGCGGTTCTTTTCCGAACCCTGCACCGTTCCTGAACGACGGCCCCGCCGCCTCTCAAGCCTGAATCCACGCTGGAACCTCGGCCCTTCGCAAACTCTCGAGTGGGCGGCGACCCACGCCCTGGAGGACATATGAAACGAATCATCGCACTGACCGTTGGACTTGGCAGCCTGGCCGCACTGGCCTTCAACTCTTCGACCGTGGCTCAGGATCGCACCGGCTGGCCGGACGAGCTGCGCTACGCCGCCGTACCCTCCGAGGCCAGCAAGGACGCCACCCAGCGCTACGCGCCGCTGCTGGCACACCTGGAAAAGACGCTGGGCTTGAAGATCAAGTTTCAGAACGGTGCGGATTACACGGCCGTCATCTTGGCCCAAAAAGCCAAGCAGGTGGAACTGGCCGATTACGGCGCGAACTCGTACCTGGACGCGGTCGAGCAGACCGGCGGCAACGTCGAAGCGATGGTCATCCCGGACAACGTCAAGGGTGGCTCGAGCTATAAGAGCATCATCATGGTGAAGGGTGACAGCGCGATCAAGGACATTGCGGGCGCGAAGGGCAAGACCTTCTCGTTCGTGGACCCGGAGAGCACCTCTGGCTACCTGATCCCGATGGTGTACTTCTTGAAGGACCTGAAGGTCAAACCCGAGGACTACTTCTCCAAGGTGATCTTTGCCGGTACCCACGAGAACTCCATCTTGGCCGTCGCCAAGGGAACCGTGGAAGTCGGAGCCTCGAACGACCAGAGCTTGCAAACCGCGTTGGACAAGGGTGTCTTGAAGTCCAGCGATGTCCGCGTCATCTGGACCTCGAAGCCGATCCCGAACGGCCCGACGGCCGTGCGTAAGGACCTCCCGGTTTCGCTTCGCAACGCCCTGAAAGCCGCCTTCCTGAGCTTCAAGGACCCGAAGGGCCTGGACGGCTTCAACATCAAGGGGTACTTGGAGTCCAAGGACAGCGATTTCGATCCGATCCGCGACGCCCGCGAAGTCAAGAAGAGCCTCGGCAAGTAAGTGATACCCAGGACTCGAGGCTTCACGCCTCGAGTCCTTTTGCTATGACCTTCTGCTAGGAGAGGACACCCGCGATGACTGATATTCGCCTGCCCGCCACGGCCACGCCGAACCTCGAGCCGCCCGCGCCATTGAAAAGAAGGATGTGGCTGAATCGCTTCGTCTGGGTCGGTGTGATCGCGTTGCTGGTCTGGGCGTACTTCGGCACGGAAATGAGCTTCACCCGACTCTTCCTGGGACTCGGGGAAAGCTGGAAGCTGCTGTTCGGCGAGGCGGGTAGGCCCAACTCCGGCTTCTTCCCACCGGACTTTCATCGCTTCCCAGAGTACCTCGAGCAATTATTAGTCACGATCAAGATGGCAATCTGGGGCACGCTCCTGGCGGTCCTGTTGGGTTTACCGCTGTCCATTCTGGCCGCCAGAAACACGACGCCGAACGCAGCCGTCTACGTGGCCACGCGCCGCCTGCTGGATCTGCTGCGCGGCCTGAACGAGTTCGTGTTGGCGCTGGTGTTCGTCGTCGCGGTCGGGCTGGGGCCGTTCCCCGGCATCTTGGCGCTGGCGCTTCACACGGCCGGTATTCTGGCGAAACTTTTTTCCGAGGGCATTGAAGCGGTGGACACCGGTCAGATCGAAGCGGTTCAGGCGACCGGAGCCTCGCCGTTTCAGATTTTCACCCACGGCGTCTGGCCGCAGATCGTGCCGCACGTGGTCAGCATGACGCTGTACCGTTTTGAGAGCAATGTCCGCGCCGCCACGGTGCTGGGGATCGTCGGCGCGGGCGGGATCGGCTTTTACATCACCGAGGCGATTCGTGGCTTCGATTTTCGCGCCGCCTGCGCGATCATCATCATGATCCTCGTGGCGGTCGTGCTACTGGACACGCTGAGCGCCCGCCTACGGCAGCGGTTGACCTGAGTGGCTGAGATGTGGCTCACCAACCTCAGGGTCGTGCTACCGGATAGCGTCCTCGAGGGTGGGAGCGTCAGACTCGAGGGCGAACGGATCGTGGAGATCGCCTCGCAACCCCCAAAGCGCGGTGCGACTGTAGACGGACAGGGAATGACCTTGATTCCCGGCATCGTGGACATTCACGGTGACATGCTGGAGCGCGAACTCGAGCCGCGCCCCGGCACCGTCTTTCCGACTGAGTTGGCACTGTTTGAACTGGACAAGCGCCTCGCCGCGAACGGCATCACCACCGCGTTCGCGGCCGTGGCACTGGCGGACGGGCCGGGTTTGCGCTCTGAGTCGCGGGCGCGGGAACTGATTTCCGCAATTCACGCCGCCCGCTCTGAGCTGTTGGTAGACACCCTAGTTCACGCCCGCTTCGAGATCGGTCTGCCACAGAGCGTCGGTCTGATCCACGACTGCCTGGCGAGGGACGAGTTGCAGCTCGTGTCCTTGATGGATCACACGCCCGGCCAAGGGCAGTTCCGCGATTTGGAGCACTACGTCGAGTACATGACGCGCTGGCTCGGGAACCGCGAGGCGGCGCTCAGCTCCGTGCGCGAGAGTCAGGAGCGCCCAGCCTCCTGGGACATCGGACGCGAGGTGGCTCGAGCCGCCACGGAGCGCGGCGTGGCGGTCGCCTCGCACGACGACGACACCGACGCCAAGGTCAGGTTGATGCACGACTTTGGTGCCAGCATCAGCGAGTTCCCGGTCACGCTCGAGGCGGCCCAATCCGCCAAACAGCACGGTTTATGGGTGGCCATGGGCGCACCGAACGCCTTGCGCGGCGGTTCTCACAGCGGCAACCTGAGCGCCGTGGACGGCCTCCGGGCGGGCGTGGTGGACCTGCTGGCCGCCGATTACCACCCGGCCTCCTTGCTCCAGTCTGTGCTGCGCTTACATCAGCTCGAGGCTATCCCGCTTCATACGGCGGTCGCACTCGTCACCGACAACCCAGCCAGAGCCACGGGCTTGACGGATCGCGGTCGGATCGCCCCTGGCGCTCGAGCCGATCTGGTGTTCGTGTCGGCGGGCCAGACGCCTCGCGTGCGACTGACAATGCGCCAGGGGCAAGTGATCTACAGCGATGGCCGCCTCGAGCTGCATTATGTGGACTGGGTAGGAATGAACCCAGCGTTGAGTCAGTGATGGGACAGGCTCGAGTTTGAGCTTGATAAGCACCCTGAATGCGAATGCCGCGAAACAGCCTCGCGCTGGCAATCAGGCTTACCGCAAACGGAGCTTTGACGGGCTAGAAAGACGCTGTTTGCGGGGCTAGCTCGAGGCGAATCGGGGTGGCGAGCACCTCGCCACGCCAGTTCCTCAGTGGCGCGGTCAGGAACGGCTGGCTGGACATCTGCCAGAACTCGAGCCAGCCATTCCAGGCAACAACATGTCAGGTACCGGTTACCAAGACGGGTTTGATCCACGGGGCACGCAGAGGTTCACGGGTAAGCACCGACCGATGGCTTTGCCGCGTCGCCGCGAATCACCCCAGCGACGGGTTCGCCGCTCAGGGAAATGGTCGGTACCTCACGCGGGGGGAACGGCAGGCTCCAGGGAATTTCATACCCGGCAGTGTTCGTGACCGCGGTTCCCAGTCCGTGCAGAGGTGACCCTGGCATGAGGTGAAGGTTCAGATCTTGCAGGCTCGAGGCGTTCACAAATCCGGGCATTAGGCTTGTGGTGGTCTCGAAGCGATACCCGGAACTGGCTGGGGGGAGATTACTGAGCGTATAAACTGTGCCGTTCACAACGCGCAGTAAGGTTGATCCAGCCCCAAGGTTGGTGTGCGTCACCACCAGCTTCGGTTTCCCACCCGCGCCGATCCAGGTCAGGTCGTCGTTCTCGCGGATGAGTTGCAGCGATTCGTTGCCCGCCACGACCGCGACCAGATTGTTGTGCAGCTCCAAACTTTCCAGATCGCCGTCCAAGCGAATCACGGGTTTCGCCTGAGCGCCAAAGCTGGAGTCCAACACAATGGTGTTGTTGACGAACCGGGTGCGTCCCCGCGTGCTGCCGGTGCCGTCCCCCCCGGCGCGCACGGCGCTCGAGGAACCGCGCTCCACGATGACGTTCCCCACGATATCGTGATGAATCACGGGGGCATCCACGCCAGCCGTGTACTCCTGATAGCCGTACAGCCCGAGGTTGCGGTACTGGCTGGCGGTCGTCTCGAGCCAATTGTTGACGATCTGCACGCGTTCGGCTCGGGTCTTGATGTTCTCGCCCGCGTTGTTGCCGTGAAGGTAACTGTTGACGATGCGTAGCATGGCACCGGGGTGCGTGCCGGGATCGGTGGCGACGTAGATTGGATGCTTCAGGCTCGTGCCGTTGCAGGTCATGGAGAGCGTCACATCGCAGCCGCTCGTCGTGACCTCGACCTCTTCCAAGGTCAAACTGCCAGAGTCCGTGTCCGCGCCGAGAATCCCGTGGTTCGGGCAGTCGCGGACCCGGACGCGCCGTAGCGTGACATCATCGGCTTCGTTGAAGACACAGGCGGTCGTTTGCGTCTTATTGGCATCCGCGCCGTTCGTGATCTCGAGGTTGTCAAAAACAACGTGATCTGATCCGACGAATTTTACGCCAGCGAAACCCGAGGCGGCGGCGTAGCCCTGGATCACCGGGCGCTTGCCATTGACGATTCGGCCGCGCACGATGATCGGTTTGGAGACCGTACCAGAAGCTGTGAATATCAGGCTCGGGTAGCTGACATCCCCGTCCAACTCCACGATGTCACCCGGTTTCAGGTTGTTCATCACGGCTTGCAGCGTCTTGAACGGCCGGGTCGGTCCGACCAGGTACGTCGCCTCCGACGGTGGCGGCATCTGGCAATCAGTCATCCAGGCGGGCAAGCCAGCACTCGAGACCGCCCAGACGACCGGGCACACGGTTCTCGCTCCCGTCAGACCTGAGCCGGGGAGTGTGTTGATGCTCACGCCCAGACCGAGCGCCTGCGCTCGGGTAACTGCCCCTGAACTCGCGCCCTGTTCTTCGGAGGCTTCGGTGACTCGAGTCGCAGTTTCGTTCACCACGATGTACGTCAGGCTGAGCGAGCGGGGCGCGGCGGGTGAGATCGGGAAGTGCAAGCCGAGCGTCACGACGCCGGATTGTCCGGCCGTAATCCCTCGAGCTGGATTGGTGGCGGCTTTGCGGGCCACGAAGCCATACCCGAGCGCCGTGACGTGACCGTTCAGGGCGGGAATCGCGTTGATCGCAATCTGTACCGGATTGACTTCCCCCATCGGATCGAACACCTGGAAGTCCGCGCCGCTCGCATCCACCTGCAACGCGCCGGAGAGGTTCACCAGTTTGTGCGTCGGTTTCACCCCTCTGGCCACGGTCGCGTCGGTGATCGCCGCGCCACTCGAGTCGCGCAAGTTCCGCAGACCCGTCCCGGCCAGACTCGAGCCGCCCACGATGGTGCCGTCCACGGTCACGGCATGAAAAGTCAGGTTGTCGTAATTGACGCCGCCGGGCGGGTTCTGCAAGTTGAACGAGGCCGACAAGTACCGCCGACCAGCAAAATCGCTCGTCGTGGCGCTGCCCGCTGGCGTGATACTTGGCAGGTTGCTCGAGGTCAGGTTGGTGGCGCTCACCGTCAAACCCGAACCGCTTTGAAGCTGTGCGCTGTTATCCTCGAGGGTGAATTCCACGAGTCCAAGTACCTGCGCGGGTGGAGGGTTGGGGTCTTTGGGGGTGCAACTTACGGCGAGGCTTGTCAGGATGGCCAGCAACAAGACGGTATTTTTCATTTGGTTCCCTGTTGAAAAACTGAAGAGAAGCGCAAACCGAATCGTTTCACTAGTAGCCGCTTCAAGCATGCGCCAACCCTGACTTCGAGACAGCGTGACCAGAAACAGCGCGACCGGCTCACCGATTCTTCCAGTAAGTCAGCAGTTCCTCGAGCGCCTTGGGTTCCGTGACGGGCGGCGGGCCACCCAATTGATCCTTCGCGTTGACCCCGTGGCACGACCCGCAGACGCGCACCTCGCCGGGTTGGAACGTCACCCAGAAACGTTCGCGCACGACCGGTAGACCGCTGGCGTTGGTGAGTTGCCAGCTCAGGGCGCGACGGGCGGGCACGAACGCGGCGATGGAGCCATCGCTGGCAATAGCGACGCTACCAGAGGGTCCGGTCACGGGTTTGTTCGCGGCGACCGCCTTGGCGTCGTGCAGTGTCTGAGCCAACACGCGCCGCCCAGGTTTTGGCGAATTGATGCCGCCCGTGCCGCGCAGCCCATCAGCTTGAAGCATTTGCAGGTGTGTCACGTCGTAGACCTTGCCAGGTTTGCTGATGCTCTCCACCCCTCCCGGCACACGCAGATTGAATGGCTGCTGACGGTCGGCGTCGTCTCTGGAGGTGACGTTTCTGGAAATAATCAGCGCTAGGTCGTTCTGCTCCAAGTACGTGCGCAACGCAGCAGGGTTGACGCCGAGACGCTCGAAGACATGGGTTTCCGGTGTGGGCAGAGTCGCCGTGAGTCGGGCTGGACGCGGCCGGGCGCGGACTTCGACGGGGTTCAGTTCCCACAATGCCCCATCGAAATTCGTGCCGCTATACGAAATCTTTGCCTCGAGACCGTTACCGGGCGTCAGAGTCGCGCCCGCCGTATACGTCTGCCCGCTCTTGCCCAGGGTTTTCAGGCGGTACTTGTACAACGTGGAGAAAGTCCCGCCGCCGCCCTCGAGCGCGTTCGTGGCGGTGTGCGCCGCGATCAGGCCGCCACTGGCGAGCGGGAGCGGATCACGGTACTGACCGCTGTCGGCGACCGTTAACGTTTGCACTTTGATGTTCTCCGGGTTCAGGCTGGGCGGGGCCTTCAGCGACACGATCTCACCACCGCTGTGCGTCCCGAACTCCTGAGCGTTCGTGGCGAAGTAGCTCCCAGCCTCGAGCGGGTTCTCTTTGAGGTGAAAGAAATGCTCGATTTGCTGACCCGTGCTGGAAGTCAAATTGGGATCGTCGAAAAAGGAGACTTGCGCGAAACCGCCGACTTCGTGGCGTCCGACGTGGTTCAAGACCTCGCCCTCGGAACCGTCCTCCAGGATCGTCCAGGGCATAAACAGGTTGAAGCTGTGCGCGTAGTAATTCGTGCCCGGAACCCGCTCCGAGGCGTTGCCGTGCGGCTCCGGGAAGACCTCACTGCAATCGTTGAGCTTCGCGGCGTTCGCGGCTTCGCTGGCGAAGTTGAACAGTCCGTAGTTAGAACCGTTGCAGTTCCCACCGTCGTTCCCGAGTTGCTGATCGCGTTGCAGGTGATCCCACTGGGTGAAGACGACGCGCCCGAAGCTATCCACGAACGGCGTGAAATTTCCCGACGGCGCGTGATTCAGTAATTTCAGATTGCCCGAACTCGGCTCCAAACTCCACAAGCCCGTGACGGTGGCTTGCTCCTCGTACTCGTCGCGTTGCGGGTAGAGGTGCGTGTCGGCGGGGTTGCCAGTGCGCGGCAAGTCAGAGGTGAAGATGATTCGGTCGTCCGTGCCGTAGGTCGGCGAAACGTTGTTGAAGTTCGGTTGATTCGCCACTTTCTTGATCGTGGGCGTGTCGTTCTTGCCCAGACCCGTGACCTCGAACAGTTGCCAACGTCCATTCAGCCCAACGACCATACTGAACACGGCTTTCGTCCCGTCCCAGGACACGGCCGGATCGCGCACCGCGATGGCGTTGCCGTCCTGTACGGTGAAGCCCTGCGCGTTGACGGTTCTCGAGCCAAACCCGGCGGCTTTCGTCAGGTTCTTCAGGCTGCCGTCCGGGTACCGCATCCAGAGGTCGCCGCCGCGTCCGACACTCTCCAGGTCGGGCAGGTGATTGCCGAAGGTGGAACCGATCGTCGTGAAATCCGCACGAATCGGCAGGTGCGTCACGAACATGATCGGGAAATCACCGACCGCGCCGGGCGGGCAGGCGCTCGTCGAGGCGGGCAGACCCGCGCTCGAGGTGGCCCAGGTGACCGGACAGACCAGCCTCGCGCCGCTTAAAGTGGAACCGGGCAGCGCGTTCACGGCGACGCCCGCACCGAGCGCCTGCGCTCGAGCCAAGGCACCCGAGTTCACGCCCTGCTCCTCAGGGGCTTCGCTGACTCGAGTCGTGGTTTCGTTCACCACGACGTAGGTCAGACTGAGTGTGCCTGGGTCGCCCGAGGCGGCGATTGGGAAGTGCAAGCCCAGGGTCACGAAACCGGATTGCCCCGCTGTGATCCCTCGAGCCGGATTGTTGGCTGCCTTCCGGGCCACGAAACCGTAACTTAGGGCGGTGACGTGACCGTTCAGGGCTGGAACCGCGTTGATGGCGCTCTGCACCGGATTGATCTCTGTGATCGGGTCGAAGACCTGAAAATCTGCGCCGCTCGCGTCCACCTGCATCACCCCGGAGAGGTTCACGAGTTTGTGCGTCGGCTTGATTCCCCGGGCCACGGACAGGTCGGTGATCGCTGCGCCGCCCGAGTCGCGCAGGTTTCGCAAACTCGTCCCAGCCAGACTCGAGCCACCGCCGATGGCGTTGTCAACGGTCACGGCGTGGAAGGTCAGGTTGTCGTATTTCGCGCCACCGAGCGGATTTTGCAGGTTGAATGAGGCCGATAAATACCGCCGACCAGCAAAATCGCTCGTGGTCGCGCTGCCCGCTGGCGTGATGACCGGCAGGTTGCTCGAGGTCAGGCTGACGGCAGCGGTGGACAGACCCGGCGTGATCCAATGCGCGGTGGACTGAATCTGCCCGCCATCGTCTTGCAACGTGAACTCCACCATTCCGAGCACCGTCGGGTTAAGAGGCGCTGGGTTCTGACCCGTGCAGGCCACTGCCAGAAGACTCAGAGCGATCCCGAGCAGAACGGGGGTTCTCATTTCGTTTCCTGCGCATCGGGCAGTCGCCCGGCCGGAAACGAGCCGACCTGTCCGACGAGCACCCGCCAACTGGGATGGGTCTCGAGGCGCGGACGACTGTACGGGCGTTTGACGCCGCTAGGTTTGGCAGGACTCGAGGGGCTGGGCTTGGTCATGGTTGTTCCTCCAGGAAGATGTGCGATGCCGGTTCGAGCGAAAACGGGGGAGGATTTCTCATGGCATCTGCGCTCCTCGAGCCGAGGGTGGAATGGATGGAGATAGGGCAACTCGGCTGCGTGTCGTTCTGGTGACGGGAATGAAAGACAAGTCACCGTCACGACCTTAGAAAATCCACCGTCACCAGATGGCCACAAACCCAAAACGACAGCTCCCGTCTGAAAACTCAAACGGGGCTGAAGGGTGACCCGACTCTCCTGAAGATGGTTCAAACGCTGCTACACCAAGGGTGTAAAGCGGTTTCCGGGTGCAACGGACAGTTGAGCGAGGGCGAGGTATGTGTGAAGTTTAGAAAACGCTCTAAAAACAAAGTTGAGGCAGACTGTCGAATCAAACTGTTGAGCCAGACGGTTTACTTCGACAGGTCTTTCCAGTGGTACAGCCCGGCCAACATCGGGTTGACCGCCACGCTGCGCAATGCGGAACGGTAGGACACGTAACCCGAACTGCTCGGCAAGACGATGAACAGCGCTCGCTCGAGTCTCAGTCATCCGACTTGGTCGCACAGGACGGCTCGCAATCTCACAAGCCCCAAAACGGAACCGCCCGAGTATGACCTGATCAGTCTCGAGAACCTGTCGAGACGCGGTAACGTAGCCACGTGTACGAGCGCGGTTGTCCAGCATTAAAGCGGCTCTCCTCCGTTCCAGGCAAGTGCTGAAAGCCCGCACCCGTGTAACAGGCGATGGCGATTCGGTTCTCAGGGACGACCCGAACGTAGGCCCACTCGTACCCGTGCAGCGTCCCGAGCAGGTGAGCGACGAGCGCCTTTCCAACGCCGCGCCCCCTGGCGTGCGGGGACACGATCAGACGGGCCAGCTCGAATTCCGCTTCGTCATCGTCGCGCCAGATCTCGCCGTAAGCGACTGGCTGATTCCCCTCGAGCAGCAGATTCGGGGCGACGCTCTCATCGGCGTGCCAGCGGGTGAAAATCTCAGGATCGGCGGGCGGGAAATCGGTGCGTGAGCACCAGAACTCCAATTCAATCGCGGAACGAACCCAGGAGAGAACCAGGGGCGCGTACCATGGATCAAAGCTCGAAAGCGTGAATGGCATCAGATGAATACTCCAGGGTGAACGCTTTAGACGACAAGGTGAGGTGCGTCCCCGAACAGCCTCAGGGTGACCTCGAGCGCCTCCGGTTTGATGGACAGACGCAGGTGGCTGGTGGACCTGAAACTCCGCACTTTCAGCTCGGTCGGAATCTGCGCGAACGCCGCTTCGGAGGCGAGTCGTTCCGAGAGGCGAACCCTGAGCTGGCCAGCCCGCCGCCAGGTTTGCACGGTGACGCTCGGGATCAGGCTGACATCCACGCCAGCATCGTAATGCTCACAGAGGATCACCTGGGCAAAAGTTTCACTCGGCAGCGAGCGGCGTTCCGAACCGCTCGTTTCAAAATCGTGCTGCACCTCTCCGCCGCGCGTCAAGCTTCGCTGATAGCCCTTGAGGTCAATGAACGCGTCCCAGTGCCGCTCCCCAAATTGCAGAATCCACAATTCCAGTCGTGGCACGTCACTGCTCCCGCGATGCCCCGCGAAGCTCGAGCTGAGGATTCGACCGGTGCAGCAGCAACGGATGCAGCAACTTTGAGAAGAAGTGCAGCACGTCTACCCGTGACTCGAGGCGGGCCTTCGGGTTGGCTTCGGAGTAGCCTTCGCCGCCGCGCCCCTGGTTGATGTACGGATCGGTGTAGGTCAATGGAGCCTCGAGCATGTCGAAGCCGTGGTACGCACCGTCGAACACGCGGACGGTGACGAGGCCGCGATCCTCGGTCGGCAAGCGCTCCACCATCTTCGGGCAGCTCTCCCTGTCGGCTTCGTACCGATCCAGCGCCCCGACCAGAATCCGCACGGGGGCATCGGTCAAGCCGCGCCACTCGAAGCCGGGCACGCGGTTCAATCCCCAGCAGACGGCCGGGTAGAATGAGAGGTGAGCGGCGAAGTGCTGGCCGTCCTTCAGAAACCGCGCCGTCAACTCCCTCTGCGCCGTCAGCAAGGCTAGCACCCCACCCCACGAAAAGCCCATGATCCCGATGCGCTTGGCATCCACCTGTTTCAGCCGCGCCAGATAAGAAAACGCGCCGTAGACATCCGGCAGGTTCTCGCTCGGGTGGGCTGAACGGCTGCCCGCGCCGCCTGTCAACCCTCGAGGTCCCCACAGATCCAATTCCAGCGTCACGAACCCGGCTCGAGCCAGATCGGTCGCGTGCAGGGTTCCCCGCGAGTCCACACCCGCCGAGCCGTGCAGGATCAGCACCGCTGGGGCTTTCATAGTCAGCCCGCGCGGGATTTGTAGCTTGCCAGTCGCGGTGAGGGCCTGCCCCTCGAGGGTCGTCACGGGAAACGCGACGTAATTGGTTTGCATCGTTGGGGCAATGCTCTGCGCGGTTGCTTCTGAGAGCGAAGCCCCGAAGAGCACGATGAATATTAGGAGGAAGCGATAGAAGAATCTGAGCATATGGGTTCCTTCACGAGGACGAGGCGCGGCGCACCGGACGCAGAATGCACGACGGCGGTGATTCGAGTCCTGTAAAAACGTCGCTCGAGGATTAGGCGCGGGTCAGAGGGTTTCGGAGTGGCAGGACGGCTCAGGGTGCAACGCATCAGAAACTCACGCGTGTCATGTCATCCACGCGCAGCACGGATTCCTGGCGGAAGGCGCGCTTGTACTCGGCGCGAATCGCCTCGAGCTTTGCGTTCGCTTCTTTGCCTTGGTACAGCAGTACCAATACGAAGGAACGTTCCTTGACGATTTTGCCACTTGCACCTTTGAACTGCCCGTACCCCGTCAGGAGGGTCAATCCGTCCGGAAAGCGCGGCGTGACAACGTGATCTACGAAGCTGCGAAACTGGGTTTCTGAGACGCTCGAGCCGTCGGGTTTTCCAGAACCGAAAAATAATTCCGTGCGGTTCCAGAGATCACTGGTCGAGGTGGTTGCGGTTGAAGGGGCGGCGAGTGCATCAGGGGTTTCAGAGCGCAGCGTGGCGGTGAAGGCCAGAGCGCTCAATCCGAGGATTGCGGCGACGGTCAGAACGATTTTGTTCATAAGTTGTTCCTGGAAACAGATGAAGAAATTTAAATTCATTGGCGAACGCTCGAGCTGAAGGATGAACTGGCTCGAGGGTCGCGCTGATGTTGAAGCGTGCTCACCCAAGTCCCTTCAAACCTGCACGAGGAGGGCTTCCAACCACCGCACGCCCTCCTCAAGACCGGGCAGCGTCCTGATTTCATCGCGGATTCGCAGGGCGTTCTGACGGTAGCGTGTATCCACGAGCACGTCATAAGCGGCATCGCGCAAACTTTCTGGGGTCAGGTCTCGCCCGGCAATCACGCGGCCCACCCCGAGCGCAGCGCAACGCGCGGCGTTGTCGGCTTGATCCGCAAAGAACGGTACAATCACCATCGGGAGTCCCAGGCTGAGAGCGGATAGCACCGAGTTATGCCCGCCGTGTGTGACGATCAAATCGCAATGCGGCAACAGCAAGGACTGCGGGATGTAGCGCTGTACATGAACGTGGGGCGGTTGTGGACCCAAATCCGCCGGATCGCGGTCACGCCCAACGGTCATCACCAAAGCCCCCGGAATCTCGCGCAACCCCTCGAGCAGCGTTTCATAAACCGCTGGAAACAGGTTCGGCATCGTCGGCGCAATCGTTCCGAGGCTCGCGTAAATCAGCGGACGCGGCGCGGTCTGAACCCAATCCGGCAAGGCATCCAGCCCTGAGCGGTCAAAAGGATGCGGGCGCAAGTGACGCGCCGTTGCTGGCAATTTGAGGGTTGGTTCCAGCAAGGATGGCGGATCAAAGGAGAGGTAGAGCTGGCGGTAGAGCATGTTCAATTCCGGGTCGGGCGCTAACCCGACCGTGGCGCGCAGCTCGTCCAAACGCTGCATCGCAGTGGGAATGGCAGCGGCGTACTGTTGCCAATTTGAAGCGTACGCAACGGCGACGACTGCGTGTGCCAAGCCCAGGTGCTCCGCCGCAATCGCGCCCGCCAATTCGTACTCCTCGCGCACGATCAGATCGGGGTTCCAACGCCCGCAGAGCGCCAGGAGTTCCGGCAGGGCGCGTCGCGCTTCAATGCCGACGAAGACCTCCATCAGATACGCAGCGGCTCGAGGAGCACCGGCTGGGATTGCCCCCATGCGTTGCAGTGCAGCGTCCAACTCCGCATCGGGGCGCGTGTCGTTCTCTAATGAAAACGTTTTGAAACCGCTGCTCTCAACAGCGTCGTGTAAGGACTGCGCGCAGGCGAACGCAACCTCGTGTCCTGCCAGCGCTGCCGCTCGCGCGAGGGGCACGAGCGGGTGAAAATGTCCGAGCCGCGCGGTAGTGGTAAACAGAATTCTCACGGTCATTCCCTTCAGGTTTTCTTCCGCTCCACAAGCGTGAGCGGGCGATAATTCAGCACTCGAGCCACGCCCGCCAGCAATGCAAACAAACCCCGTTGCAGAGCAATGGGTGCTCCTGGCAGGTACGATTCCGACATCTGCGCGATGATGCCCAGATCCAGCGGGTGCTTCGGGGAACCGTCTGGCTTCGTCCGCCCCGCGTTCGCTAATGCGAACAGCGTTTCTATCGTTTCCTCGAAACGCCGGGCGGGACGAATCTCTACTTCAAACGTCACGGGAACATCCGTCGCATTCCAGAAGCGGTGAAGCGCGTAGAGCGGTACAAGCTGACGATCCCCAACGCGTAAAACCAGCGGTTTCTTCGGATCACCCGCAATGATGCTAAGCTGCCCCTCGAGCACGCGGAAGTGCTCTGTGTACGTCGTGTGCCGATGCAAGAAAATACCGGGCGCGTGCGGTGGCAGGGTGATGCGAACGCTCGTGAGTTCACCGTTGGTTTCACGGCTGGTTTTGGAGAAGGTCATCGTCTCCAAAGTCACGGGGTTGTGGAGCGTGTCACCGGAGCGAATCATGATCGCTCCGAACGGTCGCGGTGAATCTCGAGGGTAAATGATGCGGTGTCCTTCATGGTTTTTCCTTTCAAACTGAGATTTCAAATCGCAGCTTTGAGGAGCCTATGGAGTCCACCGTCACAACAGCGCCACAACACCCCAAAAAAACACCACCTCGAGACTCGTCACGCTCGAGGTGGTGTTTTGGGTTACGGACTTGGGTAATTGTTTAGAGCTGTACATCGTAATGCAGAAACACAACTCCATTGTCGTAAACCTTCGTCTTGGTCAGCTTGAGATTCAGTGGTTGCGGCATGGCGCTGAAAAGTGTCTTGCCCGATCCAATCAGCACCGGATTGATCTTGACGATGAGTTCATCAACCAGCGGCAGCAGCGCCGTGGCGAGTTGTTGACCGCCGCACAGGTACATGTCACCGCCCGGTTGCTCCTTCAGCTCCAACACAAAATCCGCTGCGCCACTCGAGACGATTTCCACGTTCGCATCCGGGCTACCGATCATTGTCGTGGAAAACACGTAACTCTTCATCCACGGGTACGGATTGGTGACGCCGTACTTCAAACCGAATTTGTAAGTTGCGCGACCCATCAGCGCCACCTCGAAACTTCGCAGTGACTCGAGGTAATCCGTGATGTGTTCGCCTTCAGTCAGAAAGCCTTCGACGGAACCGTCTGTGTGTGCGATGAAACCGTCGGCGGTCGTGGCGACATAGTATTTCAGCAATCGCATCATCACACCTTCTTTGACTCGAGGGACGCTCAGCTTACTGCGGCCGCAAAATTTCCATGTATTTGTTCATGGCTTCTTTCATGCGTTCCATCTGTTCTGGTGTAGGTTTCTGAACCTCTGGCGGATCGAGCGGATCGCTGATGGAAACGCCAGCCGCTTGAATGAATGCTTCGATGGTGGTCGGACTATGAACCGCCAGCACACGACCCTGGCTCGTGCCGATGTTCTTGAAGTTGTGCCACGCCATTGAAGGGATCGCTAACGTGTCCCCGGTCGTCAGCATGGCTCGAGTTACCACGCCCATATCATCAGCGGTACTGACCTCGAACTCACCTTCCAGAATGTAGAACACTTCGGAAGACTCGTGACGATGCAGTGCGGGCGGGCCGCCGCCAGGTGCGATACGCACCTCGAGCATGACCATGTTGCCGGAGGTGTGCAAGCTCGAGGCTTTGATCGTGGCGATGTCTGCCCCGACCATCAGGTGTTCGCCCTCGTTGGGTTTGTTGATGTGGAGCGTATTCATAAGTTCTCCTTGATTCCGTCCGTAGACTTTCTTGTGGGCCTGATTTCGTATGGCTTTCCATCTCGAGACTGCTCGTCCAGACGGCTCGAGATGTTGGGAGACTCAAGGCATGACGAGGCTGTGCAACTGATGAACCGTGCGTTTGGGCTTGACGCCTTCGGGCAGGTTCGGGTGAATGAATTTCACGAAGAACTCGGTGGCCGCCTGCTCCGATTTCCAGACCTCGAAGCTGCGAAAACCGCCTTCTACAGGGAACGCGCCGTGCATGATGAACCCTGGTGCGGCTTTGATGATGTCTCCGAAAACGGCGATCATGCCGTCGTAACCTTCTATGGTTTGGTGGGGTGCTTCAGCGGTGATTAAAATTGACATGGTGTTCTCCTTGGACGGTTGAAAAAAGCGTGTGTGTTTCTCTCGAGCTGAACGGGGACTCGAGTGGCGGGTAGATTTGGCATCTGCGAATGCGCTGAAGATCAGTCCAGCGCGTGTCGAATCGCGGCTTCCGCTAAAAGTTGCGCGGGGTTCACTAAGTCGGGCGCGTTCATGTCTGCCCCAAGCAGCAACGGAATCTCCGTACACCCAGGAATGATGCCATCCACACCTCTGGCACGCAGCATCTCGAGGGCGTTCTGGGCGGTATCGGGCGCGAGGTGACCCTCGTTGACGCGGGTGATCGCCAGATTGAGCCTGACCTGCTGTTCAGCGGTGAGCACTTCAAACTGGAGTCCTAGCGCACGCAGGCGGCTGGTGTACACCGACACGTTCGGATCGGGAAAGCCGAGAACACCAATCTTCTGCCAACCGAGCCGCTGGACCTCGCGCACGGTGGCTTCGATCATGCTCAACACCGGACGCGCTGCGGCGCGTTCAATATCTTCTTGCAACAGGTGCGCGCTGTTCGCACCGATCAGCAGGAAGTCCGCGCGTTCGCCCAGCCAGCGCGCCGCCTCGAGCAGATCGGGATCGGCTTGGATCGGTAAAACGGGGCGGTCATTGTGACCGTCCACGACAAGAACCGGCGGGCGGCGATGGTAGTAGACGACCAAGCCTGGGTAACCCCGGTTGCCATTCGCAGGAATCAGGCGTTGCGCGACCGCGTGTAACCGCGTCTCGAGATCCATCGTGGCGAACGGTCCAAGCCCACCGAGCAGACCGATGGTTTTCATAGATGACCTCCGTGGAAGGCGTGCCTCGAGGGTGTTGCCTCGAGGCACGCACTGAATAAGAAACTTGTTGATTACTGAACTTGCACCATCAGGGTGACCGCAGTTGTCGCGCCGGTCTCCACGTTCTCGAGAGTCACGACGACCTGGAAGCTGCCCGTTTCAGCGTGATCGTTACTCACCTCGAACACGATTTTTAACTCGTTCGAGTCGTTCTGCACGCTAAGGCTGCTGTCGTCCAAACCGACCGTGATCCCTTTGGGTGCAGTGATTAGTTTGACGCGCAGCAACGTATCCAACTTGATCGTGCCGTACGAAATTCGGATCAGGTCTCGAGCGTCGAGCAACCGCCCGGCGTCCAGCTTGATCGTGGCGTTCTGGCTGGCGTCAAAGCCCACGATCACGACCCCCGTATCGTCGCCGGTGTAAAAAATCGGTGACGCGGCCAAGCTCGAGGCGGTGAGTGTGATGGTAGCGGCAAGCAGATAGGATTTTAGTTGGGCGAACATAGGTGACTCACTTTCTTTAGGCAAACGAAAAGTTTTTAGACTTGGCTCGAGGTGATGCGTGCAAGGTGACTTCTTTAGTTGTGAGATGAATACGCTGTGCTACGCATTCAAGTTCACGAGTGCATTAGCTGCTGTGGTTTGGCACGCCTCTAGTCAAGCGGCAAGTTTGGAATCTGCTTGTGTCCGTGCAACTTCGAGCAAAATTTGCGACAACTCTCTCGGCTGGGAGATCATGGCATCGTGTCCGCCCGAGGGCAGCCTGTAAGAGCGGAATCCTTGCCGCTTCGCCCGCTCTGCGGCTTCTACAAACCACGGCAATTCGGTCAGTTGAATGTACGTTTTCGGGAGCATCTCGTACATCTGGGTGGACAATTGCACTGGCTGAGTCATGGTGCGGTACGGCTGATCGCCCAGTCGCGGGTCTGCCCATGCGATGTCGCTTTCGCCTGTGACGCCAAAATCACGGCTGGTTCCCAGCGAGGGTACGCGCCAGCCGTCATCTCGCATCGGTATCGGGGGGGCGTAGTCGGTTAGCGCCTTCCCGTTCTCTGGCAGGAATCCATCCAGAAACACCAACTGTGCAACGCGAGAGGCGAGAACTTCTGCTACGCCAGCGATCACCATGCCCCCGTAACTATGGCCGACGAGTACTACCTTTTGTAGATCCTCATATTCCAGAACCGAGGTGATGTCCTTGATGTGGGTATCGAGGTTGATATCTGCCGTAAGCAAATGAGAGCGCTCGCCTAATCCCGTGAGCGTGGGCGTGAACACCAAGTGTCCGGCAGCCCGCAGAAGGGGCGTCAGCTTTTTCCAACACCAGCCACCGTGCCATGCACCGTGAACCAGCACGAATGTGGTCGTATCATTGTTTTTAGAAAGCATTGTCTTGTTCATTTCGATCTCCATAAAGCGTAGGAGGGGTTGGCGGGTATCTCGTGCGCTACGCAACCAAGACCTGGAATGCCGTAAACGACTCGAGATCAAACTATCGAGCGTCAAAGCTTCACTTCTTCGGTGGTGTGATCAGCACGCCGTACTCCGCGTTCAGTTTCACGAGGCGCTCGAGTTGCTCCGGTGTTGGCGCTGCGGTAGGTGGTGCGGGCAACTCCAACGTTTTGGCGGGCACGGACAGTTGCCGGTACAAGCCCTCTAAACCACCTGGGGTGAACAGTACGAGTGCTCGAGCTGTCGGGGTTTTCAACTTGAACCAGTGCTCCACGTTTCTTGGTTGGAAGACGTGATCGCCGGGTTTGGCGAGCGTCACGATGCCGCCAGAGGTGAACTCCACTTCACCCTCGAGCAGGAAGAAAATCTCGTCCTCTTTGGTGTGCGTGTGCGGCGGAGCCTCGAAGCCCTGACGCACTGTGGCGTCAATCAGGCTGTAGCCGCCACCCGTAGCTTTCTTGTCTGCCAGTACGCTGAACAGGTGCGCCCCGAAGTAAATGCTGTTGTCCAGATTGCGGCGACTCTGAAATGCTGGCCACTTCGATGCGGTTTGCGCCAACACAGGCGTGAGCTGTCCAGCCAGAGCAGCACCGAGTCCACCGAGAGCGAGGGTTTGCAAGGCTTGACGGCGGGTTTGCTGCTTTTTCATAAACGAACTCCTTAACCCGAGAGCTTCGGGCCCTTGAGGGAACAACCAAAGATAGGGAAGAATTTCAGAGGTGCATCAGCAGATTAGAGAGTTTCAACAGCGTCACTGTGAACAACCAAGGGCCAAGGCAGCGTTGACGAGGAAGACCCCTGCGTACCCAGCGCGGAACAGCAACTCGAGCGGTAAGCGTGATGGGGGTTGAAAAGAAATGTGTTTCATGCGTAACTCAAGCGAGCTTCACCGAGCCAGCGGCAGAGCGGTCGGCGTGGGTGTGAACACTACCGCGGCAACACTGGCGCTCGCTGGGAAGTTGAGCGCGGTGTCCGGTGCAAAGGAAACGGCTCCGGTTCCCGAAAGTTTCTCCGGAGCGAACTTCACGAGCTTGCCCGTGGCGCTGATCCATAAGGCTCCGGCGTTGTCGAAGGCGATACCGCCGAGGTTTTCACCGACGTTCGTGAGCATCAGCGCGGGTGTGGGATTGCCCGTCGTGAATGGTGGGCTGAACTTGGCGACGGTCTTGTTCACGCGGTTGCTCGCCCAGAGGTTGCCGTCTTTGTCAAAGGCAATGGATTTGGGTGTAAACAAAGAGAAGTTCACATCGGGGAACGGATCGGATTTAAACGTGATGACCACGCTCGGTTTTGGATTTTGCGTCAGCGTGGCCGCGTCAAACTTCAACAGGCTATCGTTGGAGCTAAACGTCGAAACCCAGAGGTTGCCGCCAGCATCGAACGCGACCGCCTCAGGCTGATCAATATCACTGCCAAAATCAAACGGTTCGGGTACGACGATGGTATCAAACGGCGTGAGGGAGCCGCCGACTTTCAAATCCAAGTCTTTCTTCGCGTACCCCAGTACGCGATCCGACGCACCCGCATCCACGACCCAGAGATTGCCCTTCTGATCAAACGCAATGCCTCGAGCCTGCATGCCCGCTGGCAGGGTGATGGTCTGCACCAACTGAGGCGGATTGAAATCCAAGCGCTTGTACTGCCGAAGCGTCGCCGTGTCGGCGCACGCTACCCAGAGGGTCAGGCTAGCATCTAAGGCTGCACCTCGAGCGTCCTGCTCGCAGACTTGCCTCGAGGGCAGGGGATTGCCCAAACCCGACTCGAGTACACTGCTGAGGACGGGGACGGCAGTGGTTCCGCCGATGAGTCGCAACAGTCCGCTCGAGGGAACCGGATCGTATTCTGCGTTCACCGACACCGTTTCGCCACTCGTCACGACGACATCGCGTTTGGCGTCGCAGCAGCCAACGGCGGTTTCGATGCTGCCCTCGAACAGGGTGTCAACGACTTGACCTTTGACGCGCACGAGGTTCGCGGTTACGGTGTAAGTGCCGGGTGGAACAGTCAGACCTTGGCTGCGTCGCACGGTCTGATTGAAGCCATTCGAGCCCACTACGGAAACGTCGCCCTCGAAGTTCGTTGGGGCATCGCCGATGTCGAAGGTGATCGCCAGTGTTGCACCCTGAACGGCTGTCGGATCGGTGCAGGCAACGAGCAACAGGGGTAAGCTCAATGCCAACAGAGACAAGAAGGGTTTAACGGTCATCATGATTTTCCTTTACGAATAGCTCAAGCTTGAGTTCAGGACGCGCTCGGTGTTCCAGCATCTTGTTCTTCGAGCGCTCAGCGGTGCAGTTCTTGCTGGACTTGTTGAAATTCCAGTTCGCTGGTGTAAGGCTGTCCGGTCACTGGGTTCATCTCGTCCATCCAGCGCGGCGCGGTTTTGTTGGACCACAAGAAGGTTCCCAATCCAGCCAACAGTGGAGCCGCGATTGCGCCGATGCCCGCGCCCAGACCGCCCAGGGCTGTACTTTCAGCGCCCGCCACAACCGCTCCCGTGGTTTCGGCTCCGGCAGCGGCCGCTGGAATGGTTTCAGCCGTGCCGAGGGCGGCGGCCTCTTCCGCCGCGACCGCCGGGATCGTGTCGGCCGTGCCGACTTGGAGAGCCTCCTGCGCGACTCGCGCCTCGGCGTTGGCCAGCTCCGTCTCGAGTTCGACCTGTTCTAGGAACGGGTCGTAGCCCGGTCCGGCCCGGGTTCTCATGCCACCGGTCGGCACGCCGGGTGGTCTCGGGATCGGCGGGTTGAGCGGCGAGGCGTTCACGGGTTCCAACAGCGGGTCCATCGAAACCGGCGGTGGGTCCATCGTCGGCGGCAGGCTAGCCATCGCAGCCATCCATTCGGGTCCACTCGCTTCGTTCTCGTCTATGCGGGCAACTTGCGCCTGACTGACGCTGCCCGCCTGCACGTTGACGCCGCGCCCCATCATCACGTCTCGAGCCGCAACTCCGGCCTCATGCTCGCTTCGGTCATGGCGACCGCTCGAGCGATTTCCCTCTTCGATCGCGCCACTCTGTTGAACCACGTGCGTGAGTTCGTGTGCCAGGGTGTGTATGCCCTGATGGGACGTTGGGTCGTACGCGCCATCGCGGAAGTACAGGTCATCTCCGAAGGCGAAGGCATGCGCCTGGTACGAACGCGCCAGCGCATCGGCTTGACCGTCGGCGTGAACCCGCACCTTGGAAAAATCGTGAGCGAAACGCGGTTCCATCACGGCGCGCACGTCCGCCTCGAGCGGCTGCCCACCTCGGGGTGTCTCAAAGCCAAGTTGATCGCTACGATGTTTGCGAGCGCGTTGCTGCACGTGAGCCTCCTGGATCACAGGTACTTCTCAAGGTCGTGGTGTTTCCCCTGCCAGCGGGCGATCCTGGCCAAAATTCCCAGCGCCGTGCGGTGCAGCCACAGCGGACCGCGCGCCGGATAGGTGGCTGCCGCGTGCGCCAGCAACGCGGTGTGCCTGAGGTCTTTCGGCATCCCTCGAGCATCGGTCAGACCGTCGTTGGCCAGTCCGTACAATCCGCGCAACAGGAATTCCTCGCGGTGCGGCGGACGAATTTCGATATCGAACTTCACGGGTTCGATCTCCGCGAAAAAGCGATGCGGCACGCCGACTGGGACCGATGCCCGCCCGCCTTCAGTACGCTCAACTGGCCGTTCACTTCCAGATACAGCTCGCCGCTCAGCACCAGAAAACTTTCCGAGTAAGCCGCGTGACGATGCGCGGCGTTGCCACCGCCGGGTTCCAACTCGAGACGGTGCAGGCTGTACTCGCCGTCCCTGTCGCTGCGCGTCCCGAGGAAGGTCACGCGGTCGCGTTGCACGGCGTTGTAAATGCTGGCGGGTTTCAATGTGCGGCGCGGTTGTAGTTGGGTGGATGAGGTCATACTGGCCCTCAACCCTTCAAAGCAGTCACGGGCGGTTGCGGCTCGAGCTTGATTCCGAGTTGCCGCGCCATGTCCAAGTCGTCCCTGGTTCCGTGGTGCTCGGTGATGCGGCCGTTCTGGATGCGGAAAAGGTGAACATGATGCACACGCATGGCTTTGCCGGTCGGTTCAATCCCGGTCAGCACGCCGGAATGCACGTACGGGTGTTGCGCCTTCCCGAGGTGCGTGCCGTTGAACCAGCAGAACTCGATGGCCCATTCGCCCTCCACCATCCGTTGAATGATCTCAAAGCGCGTATCTGGAAAGGTGGTGAGGATGTTCTGCAAGACTTCTGCCACGAGTTCACGGTTGGAAGGAAATCCGTGATTGAGGTGGTCCGGGGCGAAGAATTCCACCTGCGCCAAAAGTCCGCGATCGCGGACGGCGGCGGGCAGGCGCTCCAGCGTGGCACGGGTCTGGGCTTCAATCGAATCGGTCATACTGACTCCTTGCGCCGGGCAACGGCGTCTCGAGCGGAACTGAGAGGACTTCAGGGGCGTTTGATGGGCGGACGAAGCTGCAACGGCAACCCGAGCTGTTCCATCATTGAAATGTCGTCGCGGTTCGCCCAGTGTTCGGTGATGAGTTCGTCTTGCACGCGGTACATGTGGATGTGTTGAACGCTGAACTTCTGGCCCGTCGGTTCCACGCCGACCAGAAAACCCCCATCCACCGGGATACGCTGCACCCCTGTGTGCGTGCCGCTGTAGCGGTTGCGAGTCACGACCCAATCGCCGTTTGCCACCACGTCTAGAATCTCGAGTTTCACGTCTGGGCTGCGCGTGGCGATGTCACCCCAAACAAACTGGAAACCTTGCCGTCCGACAGTCTCCCCGTGGTTCTTGGCATTGGGCGCGATGAAGGCCGCGGCGGCCGCGAGATCGTGGTTGTCGAAGGCCGCGTGCATCGCCCGAACGACTCGTTCGTTGTCTGTCATGGTTCTGTCCTTTCTTGTCAAGTCTCGAGCCGGGCGAACCGGAGGAGGAACTGGTTCGATCTCCCGCGTCGCCTGCCGGGAGGGTGCGGGCGGCGAGGGCCCCGGCTCGAGACTGGCAAGCTACCGAGCGGCTCGTCACAACTGGGCCACAACGGGTTTCACTCCAGTAGCAAGGTCAGAAAGACCTTCAGCAGGTGCGGATCGAAATGCGTGCCCGCGTTGGCGGTCATGATTCGTAGCGCCCGATCCTTCGGCCAGGGGCGCTTGTAGGCGCGCTGCCCGGTGAGCGCATCGAAGACATCGGCGATGCAGACCACGCGAGCTTCCAAGGGAATGTCCTCACCGCTTAGCCGCATCGGGTAGCCGCCGCCGTCCCAGGCTTCGTGGTGATGCAGCGCGACCGCTCGAGCCAGTGAGCGAATCGTGGGCGGCGCGACCTCCATCAGTTGCGCTCCGAGACGGGCGTGAGACTGAAGCGCGGCCCTATCGCGCGGGCTGACGGCTCCGGTCTGAACCAGCAACCGCCCTGGCAGTGCGAGCTTCCCAAGATCGTGGAGCAGCGCCGCGTGTTGCAACCGAGTGCAGTGTTCCGCCGACCAGCCGAGCGTCGCTCCGAGACGGGCGCTGAGGTCCGCCACGCGCCGCCCGTGACCCGGCGTACCCGCGTGCGCGTCAACCCGGCGCGACCAGGTTTCGAGCGCTTCGAGTTCCGCGCCACCATCGGCTCGAGGACGCGTGGGAGAGAATGTCATGCTGGTGGTGGTTTGAAGCTACTGAAGATACACGGCCGATGGCCACAACTCCGTCTCGAGATCGCGGGCGGGGTTTCAGCGGCAATCAGTTCGAGGGGCACATTCTCGTGGGAGGGGCTGAAGCCTGTGAATCTTTTACGGACAGATGAGGCCAAGTTCAAGGGTGATTCGTCTCGAGGTGTCCCTGTTTCCAATGTGACTTCGCAAAAAATTTAATCTGCCGCCTCGAGACGCGGTTCTAACATCGTGAAACGTCCCCAGTGGGCGAGGAAGCCAGCTCGAGCGGCCGCGTCGAGGCTGAGCGCCAGTTGCTCCATGAGCCGACGGCTCTGAGCGCGAGCGGCCTCCGCCAGCCTCGCCTCGCCTCGCAGCTCGAGCGCACCAGTCAAGGCGCATCGCAATCCCAGCTTGGCGAGCGGCGTGACCCGCGCCGATGCCAGCAGGGTGTGGGCTTCGTTGATCTCTCCGGCAGACGCCAATCCCTGTTCGGCGCGGGTGCGCAGCAGCGTGGTCAACCCTCGGGCCCGACTCTCCGGCGGGTGACGAACGGTGGCGGCCGTGTCCAGCGCGGCGTTCAACTGACCCGCGTGGCATTGCCCCTCGGCGAGGGCCAGCAGCGCCTCCTGGCGAATTTCGACTCTGAGCGGAGTTGCTTCGCGCAGCGCCACTTGGAGCGGTCCCAGGTTCACGTGCCCGCCTCGCCCCACCGCTAAACGCAGCTCCAGAGCGGTCAACCAAACACGCAGGTCGCTGAAACCGTGGGTTTCGATCAGACGCCCAGCGGTTCGGAGCGTGGTCTGAGCCTCCTCTGCCAGCCCAGACTCGAGCAGTAGTTCGATCAGGCTGAGCCGCTCGAAGGCGGCCGGGTGCATGGCGTGCGCACCATCGAACAGCGCCAGCGCCTCACGGTAGGCGGCGAGGGTGTTCCCAAGCTCGCCTCGGGCGCGATACGCGGCGCTCGAGTGCGTCAGGTACAAGCCCGCCATGCGCGGGTCTTGCGGCTCCTGACCGAGGGCCGCACCCTCGTCCAAGTAGCGTTGCGCGTCGGCAAAATCACCGTTGTTGAGAAGGGCCGCCGCGACGTTCAGCAGCGTGGAGCGCAGCAGCGGAATGAAGCCCGAACCGCGAGCCAGACCCAGAGCGCGTTGCAGCGCCTCGAGCGAGGCCTCGGGCTGGCCCAGGCTAGCTTTTAAGCGACCCGCGAAGCTCAAGACCATCGCCTGACCGCGCTCGTCGTTGATAGTCTGAAAACTTCGTAGCGCCGTGGCGTTGTGATGCAGCGCCAGTGTGAGCTGACCGCCGTGAAAGGCGGTGATACTGAGCGCGTGTTGAATCGCGGCGCATCGCTCGAGGTCGTGAACTGGAGCAATTTCCAGCGCGCGCGTCAGGAGCACCTGGGCCGCGTCCAATCGCCCAAGGCGGACCAGGGCCATGCCAGCCCGGTGGAGCGCCGCGACGCGCAGGTGAAGGTCCAGATCGTCCCTGTCAATCACGTCATTGAGCGCCTGTATCGTTGCCTCATAACGTCCATGATGAAACTCGAACTCGGCCCGGCAAAGGTTGACCCGTCCACCGACCCTCACATCGTGCTCCCCAAGCGCCAACGCCTCGAGTCGTTCCAGTTCCAACGCCCAGGCACCACGGTCATCCAGGTACTCGAGGAGTTTCACGCGCACCGTGCGAATCTCAAGGGTTTGCTTCGCGTCAGCTCCGGCCGCGAGCGCCTGATCGTAGGCGTTCAGTGCCTCACGGTAGGCGAAAGCGAGCGCGGCCTCCTGACCGGCCCGCATCCAATGCGGGATCGCCGCGAGTGGTTCGCCAGCCCATTCAAAGTGACCGGCGATCTGGGTGGCATTGCCGGGGACGCTCCGCAAGGCTCTGGCCAGGCGCGAGTGCAGCAGGGCGCTGCGCTGATCCCCCAATCCTTCGCGGAGCGCGTTGCGGGTCACGGCCTGGACGAAGCGGTAGCCCTGAGAGCAGTTCTCCAAAAGGTGTAACTCCACCGCCGCATCCAACGCGTTCAACGCCTCCCACGAGCTGATCTCCGTGGCGATGCTCACGGTTTCCAGATTGAAGCTTCCCTCTAGTAGGCTAGCCGCCTCCAACAGGCGTTTCAGTCTTGGCCCGAGCCGCTCGATGCGGCGATTGATCGTCTCGCGCACGCCTGAGACGATGCTCACGGGCGGTAAATGCGCCTGCGTTTCCATCAGCCAACCGTCACCGTCAAGCCCCAGCGCACCCGAATCCAGCGCGTCGCGCAGGGTCTCGGAGAGAAACAGCGGATTGCCGCCGGTGGTCTCAAAAACCTTCAGCACGCACCCGATCAGCCCCTCGCTGTGCGGTCCAGCCAGATGGTGAAACAGCGTCAGGACCTCGGTTTTCACCAGCGGAGCCAGCTCGAGCCTGGAGTTGGAAAGGGCATCCAGTCCAAGGCCTGCCACCCTGATGTCTGCACCGTTGCTGGAGCCAGACCCGAGGCCAGGAGCGACGAGTTCGTCGGAGCGCAAGGTACCGATCAGCCGCAATCCAGGGGCGCGTCGCGTCAGGTGTCGGACAACCTCCAAGCTATGAGCATCGAACCAATGCAAGTCGTCCAGCAGTAGGCAACCCGTCGCCCCGGCTAGCGCCACCAGCGTCTGGGCCAGTCCCTCGAGGAACCAGCCGCGACCCTCGGCGGGCGGCGGTTCGCGGGTGCGTCCATCGTGCCCAGGCAAGAGGCGTTCGACCTCGCGCCGCCAAGCGGGACGAAGCGCGTCGAAGCCCTCCGGAAAGCGCTCGAAGTGCTCCAGTAAGGCGCTGGTAATCGGGTAGTACGGCGTGCCATTGAAGGTTTCAAAGCCGCGCAGGTGCAGCAGCCGCGCGTCGTCTGAGCCAGCCATCTGAGCGCGTGCGAACTCCAGCGCCAGCCGCGTCTTGCCGATGCCCGGTTCGCCCGTCAGGAGCGCCAAGCCGGTTTGCGCCTCGAGCCAGGTCCAGGCGTCCGCCCGTCCCACGAACGGTAGTTCCAGGGCGGTCTGCCGCGACACGCCGGGTACGGGGGCTGGCACGACCGCTGGTCTGGCCGAGCGAATCTGCTGGGCCAGGTTCAGGGTTTCGGTCGCCGGTTCCAATCCCATTTCTTCGCGCAGCAGGGTTTCCAGGTGCACAAACCGTTCCAGCGCCTGCGGGCGCTCACCGAGCTGCCAGTGAAGGCGCATTAGCTCGCGTTGCGTCGCCTCTTGGAGCGGGTCGTGTATCACCAGTCGCTCCAGGGCTTGCAGCGCCCCGCGCAGATCGTCGCGCGCCTCGAGATGTTGGGCGTGAGCGTTCAGGGCCTCGCGGTAGAGCCGGACTAACCGTTCGCGTTCCGTCTCTAGCCAAGCCTCGAACTCCTCCGCGCCGGGCAAGCTCAACCCGTCTAGAAGCGGTCCTCGATGCAGCGCGATCACGCCCTCCAAGTCGCCCAGCGCCGCCGCTTGCATTAGGCGGCGGGCATCCACCTGAACCTCGCCCAGCAGACCCAAACGATGCCGGTCCGCCACGAGCCACGGTCCGACTGGCGTGGACTGCAAGCGGTACACGTCCTGTCGCAGATTCTTCCTAGCCTCGGCATCGGTGTTTCCACCCCAGAGCAGGCTCGAGAGTTCCGATCGGCCGGTGGTCCCGTTCAGCGCCAAGTAAGCCACCAGCGCCAGCGATTTGCGGGTCGGCAGCGTCACCTCTGTCACTGTCACCTCTGCCCCTGCCACCGCTGTAACCGTTGCGTCTGTGACGTGACCAGATTTCACGACGCGCAACGATGGTCTGCCCAGCAAGGTTAACTCAAGATGGGTACGCTCGAGCATTGAGTCCTCGATTCCAGCCGATTGAACAACGTCGGCACTTTCTCAAGGACAACCGTAAATGCCCTGCGTCACTGGTGCGTCACAAAAGAGCTGGCGAAGCCGTACTGAACACCTATTTTCCCTGATAGCCGTTTCGCGCACCGGGTTGCCGCCCGTCTGAAATTCGCTCTGTCAGTCTAGCTTCACGCGCGTCCCGACAGTCTAACTTCACGCGCGTCCCGGCGATCCGACTCTGACGCCAGCCTCGAGTTGCCGAGTCCAGTTAGCCAGGAACCCCTCGCGGTGCTGGGGTCCGAGCGAATTCCCCAGGCGAACAATGAATCGTTGGGCCCGTCCACGAAGCTCGAGCGCCCTGTTTTTTGGTCTTTGCAACTCCAAGGCGCTGACCGTGGCGCAGTACAACAATAGTTTCGGGCCGTTCGGGACTTTCAATGAATCGATCAGCGCCAGGGCTTCCTCCAGGCTGGCAACGGATTGACGACGCAGCGCGACTTGGGCAGCCACGCGGATCGCCACGGCTACGGCATGAATCGGCGACGGAGCGTCTAAACCGGCGACCAACTCGAGGGCTTCCACGGCGTCGCCGATTGCCAGTCGAGCCTCCGCGAGGACGCACCGGGCGTATCGGCGTGCGAACTCATCGGTTTTGATATCGCTGTTCAGGTGAGATTCCAAACGTTCCAGTCGAGGCGACCGTTGATCTGTCAGATCGCAGCGCACCAAGGTTGCCTCGTGCCAGACTTGTAAGCCAGCGAAGCCCGCCGTTTGAATCGCGGTCCGGGCAGGTTCCAGAATGGTTCGAGCGCCCGCCGTATCGCCGCAGTCCGCGAAGAGGTCCGCTAGGTTGATACGGGCGTGGGTGGCGTGAAAGACCTCGCCGATCTCGTCAAAGATGGCAATGGCCTCGAGTTGACAAGAAATAGAATCACCCAGCGCCCCCTGACTTTCTCGGATGATGGCCCGATTCGTTAGAAATCTGGCGCGCAACCTGGGATTCTGGAGGTCTGGGGTCAGCGCCAATCCCGCCTCAGTTTTTGTGGCCGCCTCGTGGAATCGCCCGCCGTTCATCAGCGCCGCGCTCCAGCCGAGCAGGGCCGTCGCTTGTAAGGCAACCATTCTGGCCTCCAAGGCGCGAAGATAGGCACGCTCGAATAGAGCACTCGCGGTTGGATCGGACTGCCGTTCCGCCAAACGGGCGCGGTTGTTCAAAGCGATAATCTCCCCCGTTTCAGAGCCAGCCTTGATCGCCGCTTTCAGAGCGGCCTCGTTGTGGGCCCGCGTGATCGCCCAATCCTCCCGATTGAAGGCAACCGCCGTCAGCAACTCATACACCTCCGCTCGCAACGCGAAAGCGTCCGGCTTCAATTCCGCCAGCGCTCGCTCGAGATGCTCCTGGGTTTCCGTGATTCTTCCTAGCCGCTGCAACGCCCTGGCGCTCTGCACGAGCGCCCTCGTGTGGAGGAGCGACCCAGGGGCAGCATCAGCCAGCACCGCCTGACTGATCGCTCGAGCGTCCTCAAATTGGGCCGTGGCGAACCGGTTGCGTGCCCGCTCTAACTTGACCTCGAGTTGTAGCTCAGAATCGCGCAATCGCACCGCCAGGCCGTTCATCGCGTCCACCTCGAGCGACCAACCCGCGACCTCGCCGCTGTTCTCAAAGAGTCGCACGCGTTGTTGACGGACGCGGAACGTCTCGGACTCGTCTAGACCGTTATTAATTGCCACCTCATAGTGGGTCAACGCCTCACGGTAGGCGAACACCCGCACGGCTTCCTCAGCGGCCCGAATCCGAAATGAAACTGCGCGCCTGGCGTGACCGCCGCGCTCGAGATGCACGGCCACGCTGGCGCTCGGGGCGCGTTGCGCCTCCAACGCCTGCCCGAGCTGACGATGCAGCAGGCGTCGGCGTTCGGCGCTCAGCTCCCGCGCCAAGCACTCGCGCACGAGGTCGTGGCTGAAGCGACGAGCATCGTCTACTTCGGTCAGCAACCCAGCGACGGTCGCCCGTTCCAAAGCTTCCAGAGCTTGCCACTCGCCGAGGGCGCTCCCGCCCGTGACGAGTTCCAGCCGAACCTCGCCCTCGATCAGGCTGGCCGCCTCGAGCGCCCGCCGCACCGCCTTCCCGAGGCGATCCACGCGGTTCTTCACGGCGCTCATGACACTCGCCGGAATCGGTAGCGCTGCGTCATCACCGGGAGCATCGCTCAGATCACGCAGGGTCTCGAGGGCATACAGGGGATTTCCGGCGGTCGCGCGATGCAGGCGCACCGTCAGGTCACTCGAGGCCGAGCCGAGCATCCAAGTGCTGAGCGCGTTCAGATCGTCCTCTGTCAGCCCATTGAGTGAAATGCGGTTCAGCTTCCCAGCCCGCTCCAAGCCAGCTAGCCAGCGCGTGGCATCCGCGTTCTCCAGCAGCTCCGCGTCTCGAGCCGTGGCGATAATCCCTACCCCCGAGGCGCTCAGCAGCGGTTCCAATTGCGTCACGACTTCCAGGCTCACGGCATCGAACCAGTGCAGGTCGTCCAGAACCAGGCTTCCGCCGCGCGGGACTAAGTGCGCCAAGACCTGAGCTAAACCGTACAGAAATCTGGCCCGTCCCTCCGGAGCGGCCGACCCCGCCCCGAGCGGAACCCCCACCGAGGTCAGTTCGGGCAATAATCGCGCCAGTTCCGTGAGCCAGACCTCCGGCAACCCGTCCAGTCTCGAGCCGTGTTGCAGGGCTGTTCGCACGGCATCCGCGACCGATTGCAAGCCCACGCCTCCCAGCAGTTCCTGCCCGCGCAGCACGAACGACCGCTCGCCAGCCGCCTCGAGACAGAGCCGCGTCTTGCCAACGCCCGGTTCACCGCCGATCAGGCTGACGCCCGTCGAATTTCTGAGTTGGTTCAACGCCGTCCCGCGCCCGACGAAAGGAGCTAGCTTGGTGGATGGCGAAGTCACAAACTGCTCGGCCGGTTGCGGCAACGCCTGCTCTGTACGAATCTGTTCTGCCAGACGGGTCGTTTCCGGCAAAGGCTCCAAGCCGACCTGACGGCGCAAGATGCGTTTCAAAAGTTGGTACTGCGCCAGCGCCGGGCCGCGCTCGCCCAGCGAGCCGTATAAGCGCATGACCTCGCGGTGCAAGTCCTCCTGAAGCTCGTCCTCCTCCAAGCACTCCAGATAGGCGGCTAGCGCCTCGCGGTGCGCCCCGGCACGCCCGAGCTGGGCCGCCCAACCCCTGAGCGCCTCGCGGCGCAGGGCGGCCAGCACCGCACGTTCCCGCTCGAGCCAGTCCACGAATCCCGGCGCACCGGGAACCTGCATGTATTCCAGCAACCTGCCACGGTGCAGTTCCAGCGCCTCCGTGAAGCGTCCTGCCCGCACCGCCGCCCGAAACTGGGCCACATCGGACTCAAACGGCGGTGTCAGGCGCAGGGCGTCTCCGCTCTGTTCCAGGAGCCTCCCGAGCGGCGTGATGGACAGCCGGTACAATTCTTGGCGCAGGTTGCGCCGGGCGCGCTCGGCGTTGGCTTTACCCCAAAGCAAGCTCGCCAGTCGGTCCCGGCTCGTCTCACCATCCAAAAGCAGCAAGCCGATCAGGCCGAGCGCCTTACGGGTTGGCGGGTTGATCCGCACCCCGAGCAGGTGCAATTCAGAGATTCCGAAAAGCTTCGCTTCCAGCACGTCCCACGACCGCCTTTCGAGCCAGAAAAGCCTATCACGCTGGCGGGAAACGAGCCTCTGCCACATGACGTACGAAAGGCGGTACGGTTCCGCCTCTGCCAGGCACGCAGCAGGTTACTTTAACAATAGACCTGCGCCAGGCGAACTCGAGTGCGAGCCAAGCTCAAGAGTGACATTTGACCTCGAGCGAGGTTCAACCCTACTGATAACTGCCTAATTCGCCTCGCAAGCATTTGCGTTATAGATACTTTGTATTGACTGCAAACGTCAAGCTGACCACGCCGAACTCAGGAGTTCACGCCAAGTCTCAGGCAGCACAGAATCCCTGCCAAGCCCTATTTTTTTGTCGAGCGAAACGGTGTGACGTGTTCGTCCCCGACTCGAGCCAAAATCAGTCCTATTGATTCGTGTCGCCCGCGCTCAAGGCTGGTAGAGTTCCCACACGGCGTTCTTGGTTCGTTTTCATGCACTTGAACACGCGCGGATCAGTATCAACCCTCGGGACTCTTTGAGATTGAGCGAGGCTTAACCTCGTCAAACCAGGTCTGGCTGGAGGTCAGCCCCGGTTTGACGCCCAGAGCGCATCTGAGCGGTTTGCACCCGGTCCACGTCACGCTCTAGACGCAACAGATCGGCCCACTCCTCAAGGGTGCGCAGACCCGTGCGAACGACCTGTTCCGGGGTGCGGCAGTTGGTTCCCTTCAAGAAATTCTTCACGGCGCGGCGAATGTAACGCACGTGCTGCTTTGGACGACCTCGTTTCACAACGACCTCCCGTGAATAGAAGCGACTCGAGCGAGCTGAGGGTGACGGTTGGTTTTCATGTCTGTTACAGGGTTCGACATGCTCTGAGCCTAGCGATCCAGCGTCACCGGGAGGGCCACAAGCCCCATCTCAGACAAGGTTAGATGTCCATGGGCGGTGCTCAGTCCCTCGAGTGGTGTCAGTTTCGCCCTGTAGAAATCTCGAGAAGCTGATCTTCACGGCATAAGCGAGCGGGAGCCTCGCCAGTGGCGAGGCTCCCGCTGATGTGAAACTTGCCAGCAACGCTGTTCACGTCCATCCAGTTCGAGATGGGTCCATCTCGAACTCTTATCCCGCCCGACATCCTTGGATCACACAGCCGCCATTTCATCCTCGAGCAGTCCAGATGTCCAAGGTTCGGCTCGCAGTTTAGCCTGGCACTCAGGGGAACTTGACCGGGCAGAGGTCCACGCCAGCGTCCGGGGCAATCTCAGGAGTACCCGCGTCAATGGAGAACAGGAAATTCTCGAGGTCCGCCCGCTTCTGCGGGGTCAGCGTGAAAACCGGGTTGCCGGAGAGCAGGTGAGCGTTCCAGCGCGGGTCGCTGAACAGGTTATCCAGTGTCTTCGCCTGTCCGTGATGCAGGTACGGCGCGCCGACGCTCAGTCCCAGCAGGCTGGGGATGTTATACCCGGAGAACTGGCCCTGAGACGGATTAACATTCCCCTGCTTCTTTTCCAGCGTGGCGGTCTCAGCCGGGTTCAAGGCTCCGAAGGTATCAATTTTTCGCAGGACACAGGCGATCTGTTCCGGGGTGATGACCACGCCCGCAGTGTTGGTCTGCTCAGTCTGAAGCAGCTTGGTGTGACCCGGCTTGACGAAATCCACGTCCGCCAGCGCGTTGGTGTTCGCGCTGTTGAGTGGGTCCACGAAGACCCGTGACAGCGACCAGCCCTGTCCGCCGTGGCAGTTCTGGCATTTGCCTTCCACGAAGACATCGCGTCCCTTTGAAATTGAGGCGGCGTCCAATGTCCGCCGGGCTTTCGGTGGGCGAATGGTCTTGGTGAACTCGGTGATATCGTCCCAGTCCTTGACGCAGACATTGTTGGCGGGGTTGTCCTGGACCTCTTGGACGGGCAATCGGAGTTGTACCTTCAGACCTTGTGGGTCAGTCGCGTCCGCCGGGTTGAGACTAACGATATTTTCGCCAGAAAGATCGCCCCCGCAAACCCCGTTCGTGATCGCGCCTAAGCCGTTGGAAACGAGGCGGGTGTTGCGCTCGAAATCCATGATCTCGTCGCGCTCGGCCGTCCAGTTGAGGATACGCTGCTTGAGCTTGCCCCCGCTGTGACTGAAAGTTCCGTCCATCGAAATGGACTGGCGCGGCCCCGTCGGGAAGCGCCAGGTAATGTTGTCGGACAGCCCGTCCGGGTGGCAGGAACCGCAACTGCTCCAAGTGTCCTTGGACCAGCGGCCTCGAGCCGTGAAGTAGAAGCGCTGGCCGTTGTTGATTCGCGCCTCCAGGGAACCAGCGGCGGGCGGCGCGGAGGCTTGAATCTTAGTGACGGCTTTCTGCTGATCGAGCGCCACCACGGTCGCTGTGCGGCTGACGAGGCAGTTGACGTACATCTTCTTGCTATCGCTCGTGTCGTTCGGCGTGACCAGGCCGATCGGGTTCTTGCAACCGTTCCCGAGCAGGTCAATCTGCTGCACCGCGGGTGCGGTTGACCCCAGCGCGAGGCTCGAGTCTCCGGTCACGACGACGCGTTGCACGGCGTCGGCTCCGCGACCCAGGAAGTACAGGATGGAATTCCCAACCGGGGCAACATCTATCAGGTCTGCCATGAAGTTCTTGGTGGGGGACGTGACCTGCGACTTGATGTTGTCCGCCAAGCTGATCGCCGCAACCTTGCTGGCAGTGCTGACGCTGCCGACCAGTACAAACGGGAAGACGTTCTGATTGAAGGCGGGCGTGCCGTCCGGCGAGGCGGCCACGGCGGTCACGTAGAACCTGTCCCCGGCGATGGCGACGCTCGCCAGTTGGTTCGGGGCGGTGCTGACCGTCGGGGCGAAATCGCCAGGGTTGGCAGGTTCAAATAAGACTGTGCCCGCGTCGGTGAGGCCGTTCAGGTTAAAGAGCCTGACCGCTCCGGTGCGGCTCGAGTCGCTGGCTTCTGGCCCGGTTGGCCGCCCGTAGAATTCGGTCACCACGACCCGTTCGTCGTTGTCGTTCTGATCACCGTTGTTGCTGATGGCGACGGCTCGAGGACTCGTCATCGGCACGAACGCTTTGACGCTCATCGAGGCGGTCTCAACCAACGCCACGCGACCCTCGGCGAACTCGGCCACCACGAGCTTGTCCCCTCGAGGCGAGAGCGCGATCCCGGTCGGCTCTGAGCCGAGGCTGACCGTCCCGGTGATGCTGGGGGAGGTGAAGTAATTGCTGATCTTCACGACCGTGCCATCGGCCCGGTTGGCCACGAAGGCGGTCGTGTCGTCCGGGTGAATCACCACCGACGACGGTTCGTCGCCGACGGGAAACTCGAGGACTTTGCTGTCGTCACTCGTTTTGATGACGGTGATCGAATCCTTGTCTGGATTGACTTGCACGACGTATTTATCGTTCCCAGAGATGGCGATCGCGCTGGATTTCGAGGCTCGTTTGAGAATTGGCGCATCGCCCGTTGGAGGCGGCGGTGGCGGTTGAACCGGATCGGTCGGACAGGCGATCAGGCCGACGGTTAGCACGGACAGGCTCAGTAGGGCGAGGATGGATCGGTTTGGATTGGCTTTGGTTGTCACAGCTTCTACGGGCATGGTTCCTCTTTTCAAAACTGAAACGTTCAGGTTGAGCCGCGTCTCAGGGCGGACTCGAGCTTGAATCGGGCTGGGAGAAGGTTGGGTCTCCTTTCGCGTGGATTCTGCGAGGCCTTCGGTAACGATCCGGTAACGCACTGTCTTCACTACTGAGTTCGGCATGGTCAGCTTACCGTTTTGAGGCAATAGAATGCGTCTGTGACGCACGCGTCTAGTAGCCGAATCGTGCCGTACTCAGTAACGCAATGTCACCAGCGAGAGACTCAATCTGCCGCGCAAGCTACCGGCTCCACCCGCTCCTGCCAGACGTTCGCGTCGGCCAAGCGAGCGCGGTAACCGGAGAGCCATTGCCACTGCCCGGTGTAGTACATGGCAATCTGTGTGCGGTTTTCCAGTTTCAGCTTTTCAGCGATGTTGACCAGCCGGTTCCGCACCGTGCGATGGCTCAAACCCAGACTGCGAGCGATCCGCTTGTTGCAGGTTCCGGCGGGCAGGAAGCGCAGAATCGCCCGCTCGCTCGGCAATAGCAGGGAATCCAATCCTGGCGGTGAGATACGCGGTTGACCGGTTTCGACCCGCTCCAGGGCGCGGCTGATCTCGGCAGCGGTGGACCTCGAGCCAGTCAGGAGGACCCCAGGCTCAAAATCGCACAGGTCCAGCGCGTACTCCGGGCAGGGGTTCTCGGTCACGACCACGAGGCGGGATCGCTGGGCTGAGGTGAGCTGTGACAAGGTTTCCAGCGCAGCGCCCGCGTAGACTTCGAGCAGCAGGCGGTCGTGTTCGGGTCTGGCGCGGCGCAGCGTCCACGCCTGGGCAGGTGTCACTCGAGCCGGATTGTCATCCAGGTGAAGCGACGGGCTGAGTCGGATGGGGACTACTTTGAGAAGACTTTTCATAGGGCGAATTGTCTCGGGTCATCGGTAACGCGGCGGTAACAACTCGCCGAAAAAGGCTGGGACGTGGCTGCCACTCGAGGTTCAAGCGCTTGCCCGACGCCTTCAGGTGCGCAGGATCGAGGGTTCATCTGCGCCGCTGGTTGTGATCGCTCGTTACTGATTGCGCCCCATCCAGGCTGCCTGGATCAGGTCGAGTTCCCCTCCGAGTGCGGCAATCCCCGGCGATACTCGAGGCCGCAGTTCGGGCAGAATCGCGCTTGCGGCGCGGTGATCCAAGTCGCGCAGCGCGGGCAAGCCTCGAGCATTTTGGAACCGTCGTTGATGCAGTACGTCTCCTTGGAGTGAACAGGCACGGCTCTGGCACACTGTAGACACAGACGGTAACGGGCACTGACACGACTCAAGGTTCAAACTTCCTTTCCTGCGGCGGGGGATTGCGCTTACTGAGTTCGGCATGGTCAACGTAACGTTTTAAGGCAATAGAGTGCTTCTGTGACGCACGCGTCTAGTAGCCGAATCGTGCCGTAATCAGTAGCGATGACAGGAGCGTGAATCCATGATCGGCGCTGGCTGGTAACGCGGCGGTAACGACGTTGGTCAGGGTAAATCGAGCGTTCAGTTTGGGTGAAATTCTGCTCTGGTGCTACAGTAAAAGTCTGATCTGTCGTTCTGAAGCGTGAAGCTGAGAAATGAAGCTAGGAAGTGAAGCTGGTCATGGCTACGACAACGGTTTCACCCTTGCAGCGATTCGGCGCGGTGCTCTCGAAACGCGCTGGCGTCGCAATCGCAGTCTGGGGCGAGCCGGGGGTCGGCAAGACCCACACCGTGCAAGGCTGGCTGCGCGAACTCCCGTGCCGAGGGATTAGCCTGCACGCCACCACGCCGAACCTGGCAATACTGCGCGCCTTGCCGCACCCTGAGCGGCTACCCGTTTGGGCCGAACAGGTCGTGGCCCGACTCGAGCGAGGTGAGAGCGCTGAACCGAAGGCGATCAGTGACGCATTAGCCGCGTGGCTGGCCGCTCTGGCCCCGTTTTTGTTGCACGTGGAGGACCTGCACGAAGCCGATCCGGAACGCACGGCCCTGTGGACCGAACTGGCGGCCACAGCCCGCCGGACTCGAGGCGTGGGGCTGATCGTGACCAGTCGCACGGAACCGGGTTCCCCTTTTGACTCGCATCCGTTGCAGCCCTTGGAGCAGCAGTCGGCGGCCGGACTGCTGGACGCGGCGGCCGGGTCCAAGTTGCCCCCGGAGGCGAACCGCTGGATTCAGTCGCACGCGCACGGCAACCCGCTGTTCACGTTGGAGTATTTTCGTCACCTGACCCGGTTGGGGCATCTCTGGAGTGACGGTCGTCGCTGGCGCTGGCGCGCCCCGGAGAGCGACAGCTTGCCGACCAGCGTCGAGGCGATTATCGCACATCACTTGCACGCCATTGGCACGACCCCGGAAACCAGGGCGGCCCTAGCGGCTCGCGCGGTACTGCCTCACGATACCAGCCTCGCGTTGTGGGCGGCGGTCGCCGGTCTGACGCCCACCGAACTCGAGACATCCATTGCTGACCTCGAGCGGGGAAAACTGCTGCGCGACGGGGCGTTCGCGCACCCGCTGTACCGCGAAACGCTTCGCGCCGACCTCAGCCGGGCGGAACGCCGCGACCTGGCCAGGCGAGCCGTGGCAGTGCTGAGCGCACCCGATCCGGTCGCGGCGGTCGAATTCATCGCCGAGGCGGACTTGGACTTGGACGCGGAGCGCGATCTGCTTGGGCGGGCCGTGAAACGGGCGCGGCAAGCCAACGATCTTGGCAACGCCGCGAGACTCTTATCCCAGATCGCCGCGCGTTCCGAGGCGAAGACCCGCGTGGACTTACTGCTCGAGGCGGCGCGACTGGCACAGGGAGTCAATCTCGCCGAGGCACTCGGGTTGGCCCAGCAGGCCCTGACGCTGGATGACCAGCGCCTCGCGGTGAGATTGCTCACCGCTGAACTTTTAGCGGCCCTGGGGCGCGGCGACGAGGCGGAGCGGCTGCTGGAGCAGTTATCAACAGCCGAAACTGAGGGCGATACCCAACGAGTTTTCGAGACTCGCGTCCGCGTCAAGCACCTCAGCCACGATTACGCTGGGGTGCTGCAACTCTGGGAGGGCCGCAACCCCGAACCGCCCGGCGCGGTCACCCAAGCCATGATCGCGCGGGCGATGGTGCAGATCAATCACCTCGAGGCGGCCGAGACAATGCTGGCAGGTGCCTTGACCGCTCCGAAACTCTCCAACCTCGAGCTGGCAGAACTTCTGTACGTGCAGTCCTTTGTAGCGAATTTCGCTGGGCGGTACGCCGCCGCCGAGACAGGCTTCACGACCTTCCTGCACACGCTGGAAGCGCTATCGGACGGCTCACCGCGTTACTGTGAGATGCGGGCGGGCGCGTTGCAACTGCGGGCGTACATGCGCAATGTGCTCGGGCGACCCGCCGAGGCCACAGAGGACATCCGTCAGGCCCTGCCGTTTCACGCCGAGATCGGAGATGCCAGCCATTACGCCCAGCTTCAATCCGAACTCGGGCTGTATCTCTTGGAGAGCGGTGAGTACGGGAGCGCCGAGGACGTATTGCAAGAGGCCAGAAGCGTGCTCGAGCGGATTGACAACCCGATTTACCTGTCTATGCTGGAGCGAATTCAGGCGCGACTGTATCTGGAATCTGCCCCGCCGCACGGCGCGGCCCTGTCCCTGAAACACGCTCGGGCCGCGCTCTCGCAGATCGAACGGGCGGGACGGCCGCCGTCGTTCATGTCCGGCGCAATCTTCATCACCGCCTGGGCGGAGGCGCTGCACGGTCGCCCCGAGGAGAGCCTGCGACTGGCGAACGAATTGGAAGAATTACCCGCCGCCCAGCCTAGCTTCGCGGCTGGAGCCGCCTGGGTACGCGCCCTGGCGATGGAACGTCTCGGTGATCGTGATGCGGCACGAGACTGGTTCCAGCGGGCAGCCGAACGCGCCGCGCCGATGCGACTCGGACCGACGCTAGAGCGCATGAACCTCGAGTTGGATCGCTTGAACGGCGACCTTGAGGGTGCGGCCCGGCGTGCGGAGCGCTTTGAGAGCGCCGGAGCGCTGAGCGCCCTGTGGGTCACGGGGCGTTACTTTCCCGAGCTGCGAGATCTCTCAATGACTGCACCAAACCAAGCAACAGAACCGCAAGACGCTGCCATCCCCGTCCACCTCGAGGTCCTGGGGCCCATCCGAATCACCGTCAACACCACCCCTTTAAGACGGGGCGGCGGCAAGGCGAACGAGTTTCTGGTCGCCCTGCTCGAGGCGCGGCTGGCGGGGCGTTTCGGGCGAAGCGACCTGGAACTCTTCGACGCGCTCTACCCGGCCGTACCAGAAGACAGGGCAGCCAGCGCCCTGAAGCAACTCGTGTACCGCCTGCGAGCCGCTCTCGGAGCGGGCGCGATTTTACGGCTCGAGAACGGCTACGCCCTGGGTGCCGTGACCTCCGACGCGGAGCGGTTCTTGCAGACGGGTGACACCCAACTCTGGCGCGGCCCGTATCAATCTGGCCCGCTCACCACCTCGAGCGCCGCCGACCGGTTGCTTCGCGCACTCCACGAGCGTATCCGAGCGTTAGAAACGACCGATGATCCCTCTGAGGCCGCTCGGATCGGCGCGTTACTGCTCGAGGCGAATCCCTTCGATCTCGAGGTGCTAGCGCTCAGCCTGCGCGCCCTAGAGGCGGGTCACGACGCGCGCGGTGCGACCCGGTTGTACGAGGCCGCGCGCGCCCAGTTCGCGGAAATCGGGGAGAACCTCCCGGCGACCTGGCAGGATTTCAGGGCAAGATATCTGGCTTGACAGAGCAAATTTGATACGCCTTGGTCTGAAGGACAGAGCTTCTCATCCCGAGTACCGGACATCACTTCTGATGTGTCATCCACAACCAAAAACCCGCCACTTGGGATGCGCCTCGAGACGAGGCTGGAGAGCAGCGTTGTGAACTCGAGCTGACTGTTGCAGCCAAGGTTATTTGCGTTGAAAGGACTGGTGATAAGGGCGTGGAGGTACTCAGAGACGCGTGCTAGATTTATTGGTAAGCCTCCTGTGATCGCAGGAGGCTCTACCGTACACGTTTATTCAAGACTGCGTAACTTGAGTTGTTTTTCAAATCGTCTGGTCTCGAGGCATGAAAAAGGCGAGGGGTACTCCCTCGCCTCAAAGGCTCGTTTACAGCCTTACCATTTAATCGGCTGGAAGCTCCGCATTTTCGTGCCGCTCGAGACAGCCTCGGTCCAGCCGACCGCGAATCCGGCGCGATCCCCGAGGAAGTTCAGCAAGTCCGTCAAGCCTGCGGACAATTTGCGGGCGGTGCTGGGTTTCAGGTCCAGCGCCAACGGCAACGCCAAGTCCAGCACCTGTCCAACGCCTCCGGCGGCACTCTTCAGACTGGCGGTCGTGTCACCGTAATTCCAGCCCAGCGCGTCCTTTGGAACTCGAGCCACGGCCGTTTTATAGCTCTGGCTGCTTTCCAAGCGAGGTCCGGTCCCCAGCGCGGACAGCAGCGCACTGTCTGACTGTGCGATCATCACGTAGCCGCTTTTGACGGCCGCCACGAGTGTCACCTGATCGGCCAGCGGGTAGCGGTAGACGGTCGTGTCACCCAACTGCGCCTTGCTGAACTTGGCGGCGTTCTTCTGCCCCGCCAGCTTCTGACCGGTTTCGATCAGCTTGGGCAGCACGGTTTCCAAGGCTTGGGCGGCGGCGCGGTCGTCTTTCGTCCCGAGGTACGTGACGCTCTCTCCGAGCGACTGCGTGGCTCCCTTACCGACGAAGGTGGCGCTGGCGATTTCGCCGGTCATCCACGATAGCAGGCTTCTCTGCACGTCCACGTTCAGCTCCTGCTTGAAGAAACCATCCAACCCGCCGGGTTGTAACCCGGTCCGGTCTGCCAGGGAGGAGAGCCAGTCATAGGTGGCTTGCGGATTGTTGGCAGAGGTGCTGAAGCCCACGGCGCTGGCGGGCACGACGCCCGCCGCCTTCAGGTCCAGGGTCGTGTTCGGGGTCAACAGCCGTTGGAGTTGTACATCCGCGCCGCGCTTCTCTGGCACGAGCAGCGTCGTGGTGTCCAAACCTTCCGGCGTGACCTTCAGGGCCGCACCGTACCGCCCGAGGGTGGTCAGGCTATCCAGCAGCGGCTCGAGTTTGATGCCGTTGGGGAGTTCTGGGTCGAAGGCGTCCACGGCGGCGCGGGCTAATTGGGTGACGTTGCGTAAGTCGGCGTAGACGCGCAGGTTGCCGTCACCGACGTTTTTCATGATCTCGTCGAAATTGGCTGATCCACCGAGGCTCGAGGTTTTGAAGTTCTGGGTTTGACCTTTGTAGCGGGACAGGAATTCGGTCAGCGTCTGCGAGTCGGTCGCGGCGTAGGCCAGTCCGCCCTCGTAGCCGTAGTTCAGCAGACCGTCGGCATACACCGGCAGACCGGCGACGCGGTAGCTGTTGACGCCACCGGATTTCCGGGCATCGGCCAGACTCTTGCCCAGCCAAGCGCGCATCTTGGCATCACTGCCGAGGGCTGGACGAGCCGCCAGCAGGAACCCGGCTTGCTGCGTCTTCGGGGATAGGTAAATCCCGACGAAGCCCTCACGATTCACCAGCGTGGTGAAATCGGACAGCATCGTTTCCAGGTCTTTACGTTCGCGGACGCTCGAGCCGCTGACCTCACCGAGGATGTCGGCCAGGCGCAACTTGTTGAACTGCTGCACGAAACTGTTGGCGGTCTTGCTGGCTCCGCCCAAGTCGTTCAGTTCCAACGCGAACATGGCGTTGGCGGGCGCATATTTGCTAAGGCTTTGTGCCCCGGCAGCGGAGAAGGCGACGGTCACGGCGACGGCGGTTAGGGCGAACTGTTTCATTAAAAAACTCCTGGGACCTGCTTGAAATACTCTCTCACGAAGCTAGTTTTGCGACTGTTCAAAGCGCACCCTCGAGCCGCTGACAGCACGCCTGACGAAGCCATTGTCGTGGGGCGGTATGAAGAACCTGTCAATAAAAAGTCAAGGCTGCACCCATAGACCGTGATCTCCAGGACATGATCTTAAAATCCCCTCCCTGAGTCGCCTCTCATTCACCGCCACACCTCGAGTTAGCGCAGTCCTTGAAGCAGTGGCACGAGTGATACGAGACGAAGCGTCCAGGCGTTCCCGCTCCAGGCAACCTCCACCCCGAGGCTGAGCGGCAGGTAGTAGTAGAGGTTCAGGTCCAGCAAAGCCTGCGCCCCGAAACCAAGGCGGTACACAGCGTTCTCGGCTTGCAGGGTCACGAACGGCAGCAGTGTCACCCGCTCCAGTCCGACGAAGCCGTCCGGGGAGCGCCAGTGAATCCCGAACGAGACGTGCGTCTCGAGGCGCGCGGTCAGGCTTGGGGTTTTCGGCGCGGCGACATCCAAGCGGAGCGCCAGGGTCACGGGCAGGCTCTGCACAGCGTCCGCCAGGGTCAGCGAGGCACTCAACAGTCCAGTCGTGTCCAAGTTCAACGTGGTCCGCCACCCGCGCACGGTGTAGCCGAACACGTCGCGTCCGAGGGCGTCGAAGCGCACGGAAAACCCGAGGCTAGCGGCCGAATTCTCCAAGGTGGCGTAGGGCGTGACGGTGTATTCGAAGCGCCCGGTGAGTTGCGACTCCGACTTTCCAGCGAACGGGGCGGATAGGGAGGCGTTCCAGCCGCCGCTCGAGGTGAAGCTGACCCCCGCGTTCAGGCTCCAGTCCAGACGCGGCGCGAAGCTGTAAGCGGCAGCGGCGTTGAAGCCGGTTCCGGTCAAGAGATCGTACCCGGCGCTGAGCTGATAGGAGTTGACCCCAGCCGCGTCCGCGCCGTAGACGGTCGCGCCCAAGCCGTTACCCGTCAGCGGGTTCCAGAACAGCGGCGCGAGATTCGGTGCGAAGGCCTCCACCGGGTACGCCGCGCCGCTCAGCCCTTTGAGCGGTTGCGGTTCAGACATCTTGAGTTGAATCGAAGCGGTGGGCGTCCAAGCGAGCAGCAGGCGCGTCTCGAGTCCGCTGGACGTGTACGCGGAAAACGCGAGTGCGCCGGTCTTTGAGACCGACACCGCGAAGGCTCCGTTGGCGCTCGCGGTGATCGGCTGAATGGTCGCCCCGCCGGGTTGCGCCTGATACAGTTGCACCTGATACAACTGCGCGATGCCGCTGCGGTCGCTCGAGAAGACGAGCCGACCGTCCGGGAGCCAGGCGGGAAACTGATCCTGCGCGGCGTCAGAGGTCAGAAACGCCAACTTGTCCGATTTCAAGAGCGCCACGTCCAGAAAGCCGCCGGGTCGCCAGACGGTCAGGGCGATCTCGTGTCCGGCGTTCACGGCGGGTTGAAACAGATGCCAGCCGTCCGGCGCGGCGAACACGACGCGATTCTCCGCGCCGCAGATCTGCCGTAACCGGGACTGCTCGAGGTGGTCCTCCACATACAGGATGCAGGGCCCGTCCGCCACGGCATCCTTGGCTCTGGCAGCCACGGTCAGTTGTTGCTCCAGACCATTTTGTAAGCGGAAGACCTCGCCGTAGGTCGTGGTACCTCGCGCCACCAACCTCGAGTAAACGAGTGCCCCGTCTGCTGCGAAAGACAGGCGGTTCGGTCTCGAGGGGAGGATGACGAAGCCGGGTTCCAGCGTTTCGCGGCTTCCATCCAGGGAGGCGAAGCGCACGGAATTGCCTTGCATGAACGCGTAACGCGTCCCCTGCCAGGCGGGGACGCCGCTGCCCAGGTGCAAGACTTGACCCGAGGGCAAGCCACTCGAGACAAGCGTGTCAGACTCCAGCCTGGCCGCCTTCGTCTCCTCTTGCGCCCACTCTGCCCACAGCGCCTCGAGGGTGACGCCGGACACGTCGCGCCAGGCGTCGTCGAAGGTCAGTGTCTCGTTGTAGCGGGCGATCGCACGGCGAATCCCGGCCTCACCAAAGCGATCTGCCAGGAAATCCACGAAGCCCGCCCCGAAGACGTACCGCGTGTTGCCGTACGGATAGCTCTCCAGCGTGCCGATGCCCGCGTCGGACAGGCTGGGAAACGCGCCGCCTCGGGCAATGCTACGGCGAATCGTGCGGGTCGTGCTGTCGCGCACCCGGCCGCCCGTGGTGAGCTTGGATTCCAGATAGACCGCGTAGCCCTCTACGAACCAGGCGGGCGGGACTCTGGCATCGAGCAGACTGGGAAGGCTCCCGAACACCCCTCGAACCGCGCGGCGCAAGTCGTTCCGCGTGGTCAGGTGCGCCACATGCGTGAACTCGTGCCCGACGAGTTCCACCATGACATCCTGGAACTGCGCCCCAATGTCGGTCGGGCGCGGGAAAGCGGCGTAGACGCGAATGAACGGGTACGGCCCGGGGAGGGCGTAGCCGTTGAACTCGTCGGTCTCGTCATTGACCAGGATGTACGTCAGCCCCGGATCGTTGCCAACGGTCCCGACTACAGCCTCGTGGACGTATTCGGCGGCGGCCGCCACACGACGGGCGTAGGCTTCCAAGCGCGGCGGGTGCAGCACCCGAAAATGAGGCGTAACCACGGTTTGCAGTGGCAATTCGCCGCCCTTCCCGGACAGCAGTTGCGCCTGGGTCGGCGGGCAGAACCAACCGATCAGCACGGCCAGCCAGACGACCAGCCAGACTCGAGCAGGCTGCGAAAAAGCGCCGCTCGAGCACGCAATGGGCTGCCAAGAGTGGGTCTGACTACAAAGTGTGAGAGGCGGGGTCTGCATCTCAGCTATCGTACCTGACAGGGTGGAACAACCATTCCATGACACAAGCCGCCCGTCTCGCCTGTCATGATGCCTTCACAATGGCTCGAGCAAAACCCAAGTCGGCTACAACATCGTCTCCCCCAGGAAAAACTGGATCAGCGAAATCGGCCGGAGCCAAGCCTGCCGCTGCCAGAGCCTCGGGCGGTGCTAGGTCTGGAGCCGGACAAGCTCGAGGTGGCAAGTCTGAAACTGGCCAATCTAGGGCCGGACAGACTCGGACAGGACAGGCTCGAGTTGTGCAGCCTCGGACAGGACAGCCTCGAGCTGGGAAATCCGAAACCGTAAAAGCTGCGCCCGCGAAATCCGGCATGGAAAAATCAGTCCCAGCAAAACCCGTCACGAAAAAACCGGGTGCGGCGAAACCTCGAGCCGCCAAGTCGCGCTCCACCAAACCTGCTACCTTACCCGTCACGCTGTCGCGCGAACGCAGTTGGCTGGCCTTCAATCACCGCGTCCTGCTGCAAGCCACCCGCCCCGATTTCCCACTGCTGGAACGGGTGCGCTTCCTGACGATCTTCACCAATAACCTCGACGAGTTCTTCACGGCCCGCATCTCCGGGGCGCAGGAACTCGGTCGGGCCGACGCGTCGCAGCGCCCCGCGTACCTGGACCTGCTCGAGGCGGCGCGGACGAGTCAGACTTTAGCCTCTGAACTTTGGACGAACCTGCAACAGGAACTCCTGGCGGCGAATATCTCGGTGCTGGGCTGGGAGGACCTGGAAAGCGACGAACAGGCCTACTTCGGAGCGTTTCTGGCAGAGAGCATCGCGCCGCTGACCGACCTGATCGCCGCCGAGGGCATGAACTTTCTGGACTCGAGGGCGCTGTATCTGGCGGCGGGCAAACCCGAGAACGGTTTGCAGTTCGTGCTGCGCGTGCCCGTGTTTCGCCCCAGGCTGATCGAGGTTCCGGGACGCGAGGGCGTGTTCGTGCGCTTGGAGGACCTGATCGCCGCCCGCAGCGACCTGTTCCTGCCGGAACCCTTGCCGCTGTACGCGATGCGCGTCACCCGTAGGGCGCAGATTGAGTTGCGCGGCAACGTGGACTGGGAGGACTTGGCGCACGCGCTGGAAAGCCGCTTGGACGGGCTGGTCTCCCGTTTGGAAGTGGAGACCGGCTTCCCGTGGCTGGAAGAATTGCGCACCCGGCTGGAACTGATGCCCGAGGAGGTGTACAGCCTGGCCCCGCCCTTGGATCACCGATTGCTGGAGCGAGTCTGTGATCTCGAGCGGCCAGAGTTAAAATTTCAGCCCCTGCCGCCCCGGAAGCGCTCCAAGTTTCATCAGAACTCGAGCGGCTATCTGGAAAAGCAGGATCTGGCGCTGTACCACCCGTCGGACGATTACGGCACGGTCGTCAACTTCGCGCTCTCTATGGCCAGAGACCCGCAGGTGACCACCATGCGGGCCACGCTGTACCGCCTGGGTCGCAACAACCCGATCGCCGAGGCGCTCTTGGAAGCCGCCAAGCGCGGCAAGGACGTGGCGGTCTTTTTGGAGGGGCGAGCGCGATTCGATGAGCTGGCCAATCTGTACTGGCAGTTGCGCTTCCGGCACGGCGGCGTGCGCGTGCTGCCGTACCCACCAGACCTGAAGGTTCACGCCAAGGCGCTCTACGTGCAGCGCGGCGGCAAGGGCTACGTGCATCTGGGAACCGGGAATTACAACCCGGCGACTGGGAAGCTCTACACCGACCTCTCCCTACTGTCGGCCTCGAAGCGCCTGACCAAAGATGCGCTCGAGTTTTTCACGGCTCTAGAGGAATCGCGTTACCCGGAGTTGCAATGGATGAAGGTCGGCGTTCAAGCCCGTGACATGTTGGTGGAACGCATCAACGACGAGGCGCACCCGACCGGTCACATCATCCTGAAATTGAACCACGTGACCGATCCGACCGTGCTGAAGGCGCTGACCGAAGCGGCTGAGGCGGGCGCGAAGGTGGACTTGATCGTGAGGAGCACCCTGACGCTGCTTCACCCGAAGTTCAACGCGCGCAGCTTGGTCGGGCGTTTCTTAGAGCATTCCCGAATCGCTGCTTTCAAACGCTTCGGCGACTGGGAGGTCTGGGCGGGCAGCGCCGACTGGATGCCGCGCAATTTTGAAAAGCGCTTGGAGCTGGTCTTTCCGATTCTGGACAAGAAGGTCCGTAACCGCGTGTTGAAGCTGCTTCGAGGTCAGATGCAGGACGATTGCAACGCCTTCATCCTCACCCCGGCGGGTGAAACGGTGCGCTGGGGCGGTTCCAAGGATTCACAGATTCTAAAGCTGTAAAACAGATTCTAAAGCTGTAAAAACGTCAGACACAGTGCTCGAGGTAAGTCCACCCGAGACCGACCGTGCGATTGAGAACCTTAACTGATAATGGCGCACTTCGGCTACCTCACGCTTACGTTACAGACGCACTTTTTTGCTCTGAAACCTTAACTTGATCATGCCGAACTCAATAAAACCTGAACCCGATCACACCAAATCCCAGTAAGAATTGCAATCAGGCTCGCTTTGTAACCCATGAGTGACTGCCTTCCCAAAATGACCGTGACGGTTGTTCTGTGCCGCGTAGTATGACCGCATGAATCATGCTGGGGCAGTCGAACCAGCCTTGCTCGAGTACGGTTTCGATGCATTGCTGTTGACGCGTCCGTTCCGAGACAAAACGGGTGAGATTGTTGATCTCGAGATCGTTGATCTAAACCGCAACGCTGAGCTGTTGCTGCGTCACGACAAGGCAGACCTGATCGGTGCGCTCCTGTGTGAGCGGTTTCCTGAGAACCGGACGCGTGACACGATCGCGCTTTACCTGGACACGGCCCTAACCGGGCAGGTGCATCAACTGACGTTTCGAGGCACGAACCCGGCGGTCGCCCGAACTTGGTTGCGGGTTCGCAGCAGCCGCAGTGGCTCGTTCGTGGTGATTGCCATGAACGATATTTCTGATGCGATCACCGAGCAATTGGCGCATCAGGAGGGTGAGGCTCGTTTTGAAATCGCCTTCGAGAGTGCCGCTATCGGTATGGCGCTGGTCGGCTTGAGCGGCCACTGGCTCGAGGTCAACGAAGCGCTTCTGGAGATGCTCGGTTACACCCGCGAGGAATTGCTCAAACTGGATTTCCAACAGATCACCCACCCTGATGATCTGTTGGAGGACCTGCGCTTGACGCAGAGGTTGCTGGCGGGAGAGCTGGAAAGTTTCCGTTTGGAGAAGCGTTACCTGCACAAATCTGGTCATCACGTCTGGACAGAGTTGAGCGTCGCCCTGACCCGCGAAACCGATGGGGCGGCGAGCGCCTTCATCACCCACATTCAGGATATCAGCGAACGCAAACGGATTGAAAGCAAATTGCAGGAGAGCGAAGAGCGCTTGAAGCTGGCGCTCGAGGCGGCCGAGATGGGCTGGTGGGAATGGGACGTGGTGAACGACCTGCACCGCTGGTCGGACGGGTTCGCCCGGCTAATCGGGTACGACCCGAGCGAAGAAAAGGGTGATATCGCTGCCTTTCTGGCTTGTGTTCACCCGGATGACCGCGAAAAGTTGAGCAATATGACCTACGATCCGCTGCAGTGGCTGAATGAGATTGATTACCGGGTGCTTCTGCCGGACGGCACGGAGCGTTGGGTCAGCTCTCGTTCTAAAACCATTTGGGACGATCACGGCGCACTGATTCGCATTATCGGCGTGGACGTGGACATCTCGCAACGCAAGTACGCCGAGCAAGATTTGCTGCAACGCGCCACGCACGACTCGCTGACGGATCTGCCCAACCGCCGCCTGTTCAGTGACAACCTCGAGCAGGCGATCTCGGTGGCGCGACGCAGCGACAGCCAACTGGCCGTGGGCTTTCTGGACCTGGACCGCTTCAAGCTGGTCAATGATTCCTTCGGGCACGCGGCCGGAGACGCGCTGCTCCAGCAGGTCGCGGCCCGGCTGAAATCTTGCTTGCGTCACGACGACATCGTGGCCCGGCTGGGTGGCGACGAGTTCACGATGATCTTGCACGCGGTTCGTTCCACCGACAACGGCGCGGTGGTGGCCGAAAAAATTCTCGAGGTCTTCAAAACGCCGTTTCTGCTAGACGGTCAGGAGTTGACGATCAACGCCAGCATGGGCATCAGCCTGTTTCCCGGCGACGGCCCAGATGCGCAAAGCCTGCTGCGTCACGCGGACGATGCCAAGCGCCGCGCCAAGCAGTCCGGGCGCGGCAACTACCAGTTCTACCGTAGCGAAATGACGCGGGTGGCTCAGGAACAACTCGAGTTGGAGCGTGACCTGCGCCGAGGCCTGGAGCAAAACCAATTATTCCTGCATTACCAGCCGCAGTTTGAACTCGCCGAGGGGAGGCTCCTCGGGGTCGAGGCGCTGCTCCGGTGGCGTCACCCGACGCGCGGCTTCATTCCCCCGTCGGTCTTCATCCCGATCGCCGAGGAGAGCGGCCTGATCGCCGCGATCGGAGAATGGGTGCTGCACGAGGCTTGCCGTCAGGCGCGGCGCTGGCGCGAGGAGTCCATGCCACCGTTTCGGATCGCCATCAACGTGTCCGCCCTGCAATTCGAGCGCCACGATCTGGTCGAGGACGTGCGAGCGGCGCTTCAAAAATACGATCTCGAGGCGCGCTGGTTGGAGCTGGAACTGACCGAATCGCTGGTGATGCGCGACGTGGAAGATTCCACGCGGCAACTCGAGCGGCTGAGAGCGTTGGGTGTGCAGGTCGCGGTGGACGATTTCGGAACCGGGTACTCCAGCCTGGCCTACCTGCAACGGCTACCGATTGACCGTCTGAAAATTGATCGGACCTTCGTTAAAGACCTCGGTGGCGAACACGACACGATGCCGCTGGTGCAGGCCGTGATCGGGCTGGCCCACACGCTCGGCATGGAGGTCGTGGCCGAAGGGATTGAGACCAACGAGCAACTGCAAATCCTGCGTCAGTTGCGGTGCGAGATCGGGCAGGGCTACCTGCTGGGACGCCCCGCGCCGCCCGAAGAACTCTTGGAGCGGCTCAGCGAGTCCAAACTCTGAGGGCGGTTCCTCTAACCTCGAGCCAGTCCCACAGAATCAGGCCCCTCGAGTCAGCGTCGTCACGGCGATTGCCAGCAGCACGAGTATTCCAAAACCGACCGCTCCCAGCCCCAGCACCCTGATGCCCACGCGGGCCACGGCTCTTACATCCACGCCCAGACCGATGCCCGCCATCGCCATCGCCGTCAGGACGACGCTGAGCTGCTGCGCCAGGGTCACCAACCAAGTGGGCAAGACATTCAACGAGTTCACGCCCCCCAGTATCAGAAAGCCCAGCAGAAACCCTGGCACGAGCGGCTGACGGGCTTCCCTGTGGGTTCCGGCATCGCCGCCCTGAGCGGCCCGCATTCGCAGCAGACTCGAGGCAACCAGCAAGGCTGGGGCTAACAGGGCCACTCGAGTCAATTTGGTCAGGGTCGCCGTGTCCAGGGCGCGGTCGCCGCCCGCCGTGCCAGCGGCGATCACCTGCCCGACCTCTTGCAGGGTACTGCCGGTGAGTAAACCGTACTGTTCGGCGCTCAGCCCGAGCGGTTCGCGGCTCAGGATGTACCCCAGCACCCCGAGCGTTCCCAAGAGGCTGACCGTTCCCACCGCGAGACTGACCTCTTCGTCGTCGGCTCCAACGATTCCGCCCGCCGCGACCGCCGCCGACGCGCCGCAAACCCCCGTCCCAAACGCCAGGGTCAACCGCAGTCCCCTGGATAATCCCAGGGCTTTCCCCAGGCGTTCGACCGCGACGATCCCGACCGTCACGATCAACGCGTCCAGCAAGAGAATCAGCGGTCCGCCGGTCAGAATGTTCTGGAAGTTCAGTCGCACCCCCAGCAGCAGGATCCCCAGCCGCAAGACGGTCCGCGCGGCGTACGAGACGCCCGGCTTGAACGCCGCAGATACGCCCCGAAAACTGCGCCAGACAACGCCCAGCACCAGGGCCCAGCCGAGCGCCCCAAGGATTTTTAAGCCCGGCAGGCCCGCCAACCAGCCCGATTTGACCCCCGGTAAACCCGCCAGGCAAACCGCCAGCCCGGTGACCCCCACCGCTAGCAGCAAGCCCGGCCATTTTGAGCGCGATACGTTCACAGGGAACACATCTGATAGCATGACCCGCCCGAGGGGACGAGCGCAAACCGCGCCCACCTCGAGCTGGTTGATGGCGCGGAGCGGGAGACATTCTCGCTCTGCACGCAATCTGTATACTCTCTCTATGATTTTGACCCAGGCTAAAGTGGTGGGAGACGCTCGAGCCATCGCCATTCTGACCGGCCGCGTGACCGAAATCGTTCACGACCGCCGCGAGACGCCCGGTCCGATTCGCATCGGTGATGCCGCCCGCCGCCGCAAACTCCCGGACGACCTCGAGCCGCTGATCGGTACCGGACGCCTGTGGGTGGCCTTCGGGCATTTCGAGGTGCGCGCCAAGGATATTGAGAACTGGGGCAAGTCCTCGGAGATGTTCATCGTGGCGAGCGACCTGAGTTTTCGGATCACGAAACTCACCCCGAGAGAACCTGAGGGCAGTCCCACGAGACGAATCATTGACAGCAAACCAGAAATCGTCTCGTGGAAATTCGCGGCCCTGGTGCAACCCAACGACGAGCAACTCGAGCGGATTCAGGCGGAGATCGTCAATCAGGGTTATTACGGCTAAATCCAGACACTCGAGGAATTGGTTCAGCGCTTTTGAAAACGTGAGGGGCGAACAGCGATTGATTCGCCATTCGTCCCGCAGATTCTTGATTACTTAGCCGGATCGAGATACACGCTGATCGCGCGGTTCTTCGGCAGGGACACCAACCCTGGAACGGTCTTGAAGCCCGACTGGGTGACGGTGTACTTGAAGTCCCCGGCGTTTAGGCTGGGGTAAAAGACTTCCTGAACGGTCTTGCCGTTGAAACTGACCGTTTGCGTCTGGCTGGGCGGAACCGTGCCCGATCCGGTCAAAGCCACGGCCGCCGCCTGGGCGCTCGGGTTAATCAGAATGAAGCGCAGCTTGCACGGGCAGGACGGTCCCGTGGCATCCTTCCCGGCAATGTTCAGGGTCACAACCGGCCCCCCGCTGGCTCCCTGTTTACGGAGGCTGTAATCGCGGTCGCCAACGCCTTTGGGGTCCACCCGGAACGACCAAGCGCCATCTGCGCCGACGACCGCCGTGCCAATCTTGTCCGCGCCGTCGTACACATCTAACATCTCTCCAGCCGTGCCCGTCCCGGTCAGCAAGAACGGCGCGTTCGGCAAGAAGGCGTTGGCATCCACCCTCGGTTCGTTGATCGTCAGATCATCCAGCACCGCCATCGGCGCGGCGCTCGGAGCGCCCACGGTCAGGTTCAAGGCGTTCGACTCGAGCGTCGGCTTGTCCCCATCCAACGCCCTGGCCACGACTTTCTCTGTGCCTTGCGGCAAGTTGGCGCTGAGCGTCCAGACCCCGTTCGCGTCCACGTTGGCAATCCCGACCGGGCCGTCGTTCACGAACACCTGCACCTTTGAGTTCGGCGTGCCAGTTCCCGAAAAGGTCGTGGTCCCCGCCAGCAACCCGGACGAGAGCGGGTTCAACACTGGCGCGACCAGGGTTGGACCCTGGGACATGACCCACCCACCCAGCACGCCCAGTCCCAGCAACAACGCTCCGGCAATCTTGACAGGATGGAACGGGTAACCGCGTCGCCGCTCCAAGATCATCCGTGTCCGCCTTTGAGACTCTCCACCTGGGCGCGCAGTTCCAGCACCTCGCGCTCACGGGCCGCCAGCGTGCCGCGCACGTCGTCGTTCGTCACACCGTCCCTGGGTTGCGCGTTGCGCCACAGAAACGTGTCGTAAATCCACTCGAGTATCCAGAAGACCAATCCGCCCAGCAAGAACACGAGTACCCATTGCCAATCCATAAAAACCTCCCCTGAGTCAATCCCGGTCTTGGAAGTACCTGATGTCAATAGCTTAGATCTCAAAACCCGTGGTTGTAACGGTGCGAACTCAACTTTACATTGTTCTCCATGATCTCAGGTTTGACTGTCTGGTCGCTGTCAGCAAACGATAACATCAAATGTGCCTTGACGCCTTCCTGACAAGGCTAGGACGGAATGCTAGATTGAAGCGCTGCTTTGAGGAAATCTCAAAAGGAAGCGTCAACCATTCGGGCCCAGCCAAGCTGCGCCAGTGAAAGAGGTGGGCATGAAGATTTACGCAGTTCTCGGTGCGGGTGCGGTTTTGGCGGCGGCAACAGTGATGGCTCAGCAAACGCCGGGCGACTTGGTGAAGGCGCAGTGCGCTCAGGCGACCACGGTCGCCGAGTTCTGGCACGGTTTCAGCTCCGCCTCGCAGCAGAACGTGGTCAACGCGCTGGCGGCCGAGTTCAACAAGACGGCCGGGAAAGCCTGCATCCTGCCAATCAGTCAGGGCAATTACAGCGATCTCTCCACGAAGCTGAAAGCCTCGTTCGCCGCCGGGAAGGTTCCGACGCTGGCGCAGGGCTTTGAAAACAACATCGCGCAGTATCTCGAGGCGGGCAAACTGGCCAATCTGGGAACTTTGGGCGTTCGCACCCAGTACCTCCAGAAGCGCTTCGTGGACGCGGCGACCTTCGACGGGACGCTCTACGGTGCGCCGTTCAACAAGAGCGTGCAACTGATGTACTTCAACAAGGACCTGCTGAAGAAGTACAACGCGGCCGTTCCCACGACTCTGACCGAGTTCGCCAAGACTGCCCGTGACCTGTCGGCCAAAGCGGGTGCGCCCGTGTTCTGGTTCACGCCGTCGTCCAGCACCTTCGCCCCGATCTTCCTGAGCTTGGGCGGCAAGTACGAGGTCAACGGCAAGATCAAACTGAACAGCGATACGGCCGTGAAAGCTCTGCAATGGCTCCTGGATTTGGTCAAAGACAAGGCTGCTAAGCCGATCACCAGTGGTTTCATCAACTCGCAGCTCAGCGACACCTTCGGCTTCGCCTTCGACACCAGCGCCGGTCTGCCGTTCTATAAAAGTGCTGCCAAATTCAACCTCGGTGTGCTGCCCTTAGTCGGCGCGAAACGCGGCGTGCCCGGCACGGCGCTGATCCAAGGCACGAACGTCGTCATCTTCAAGGACGCCTCGAGCGAGCAGCAGCAGCTCGCCGCGAAGTTCCTGAACTTCAGCCTGCAAGCCCGCAACAGCGCGATTTTCGCCACGCAAACCGGATACGTGCCGATCAGCGACCTGGCCTCGGAGACCCCAGAATTCAAGGCATACCTGGAAAAGAACCCGGAGTACGCGGCTGTCCTGAAGCAAGCCCGATTCGCGGATTACGAACCTCGAGTCGGTGACTGGGAAGCGATTCGTTTCAACATTCTGGAAGCGCAGATCAAGGAAGCCGTCGCGGGCAAGAAGACCGCCAAGGACGCACTGGATACCGCACAGAAGCAGACCGAAGACCTGCTGGCGGGACGCACCAAATAAACCAGCTTAACGTCAGACAAAACCCCCGCATTCGCGGGGGTTTTGTCTCTTCAGGCTCGAGCAGAACAGCGTTCGCCTCGAGCCATGACGTTTGGCATAGATTTGGCAGCGAAACCTCAACCGAACCAGCAGTCTCGAGCAGATATAAAAAACCCCCGTTCAGGACGGGGTTACTGTGGTGCACCCGACTGGAATCGAACCAGTGGCCTAAGCCTTAGGAGTGCCTCGCTCTATCCAACTGAGCTACGGGTGCAACCGCCGCCGAGTCTATCACCGCCACCCTTGCCCGGCAAGCGACCCGGTATGCTGAGTGACGTGAGGAAAACGATTTACGAGGGCCGCATCCTGAAATTGCACGTAGACGACCAGCGCTGGGAAATCGTGGAACACCAACCGGCCGTGGCGATCCTGGCGACTCGAGGGACTGAGATGCTGTTGGTCAAGCAGCGTCGCGCCGCAATCGGCGCTGTCACGCTGGAAATTCCCGCTGGGCTGATCGAACCCGGTGAAGAAATCCTGGTAGCTGCCGCTCGGGAGTTTGCCGAGGAGTGCGGTCTGGGCGGTGATCTGACACACCTGACGAGCCTGTACAGCTCGCCGGGGTTCACCGACGAACTGGTTCACCTGATTCGCGCCACGAACTTAGGCCCCGCGCACGGCACGCCGGACGACGACGAGGACATTGAGGTTGTGTATCTGGCTCCGGCTGAACTGATTGAGGGCGCACGAACCGGGCAAGTTAAGACGAGCGGACCGGCGCTCGCCGCTGCGTATTTACTGCTCCAAGAGGCGCGAGCCACCTGAACTCTTTTAAACTCGAGGTTTTCATGCAAGTCTTTCAGAATCCACTAGATCGCCCGAGAACGCCCGCCGTCGTCGCCATCGGTAGCTTCGACGGCTTGCACCTGGGGCATCAAACGCTGATCGCGGAGTTGCGTCGTCAGGCAGCCGCCCATCACGTCCCGAGCATCGTTTTCACCTTTGACCAGCCGACGCGGGTGCTCTTGGAGGGCAGCAAATTCCTGTACACGCTCCCCGAAAAATTAGAGATTTTGCGCGGGCTGGGCGTGGACGAAACAGTTGCCGTACCGTTCACCAGAGAATTCAGCCAGCGCGACACCGACGCGTTTCTGGAGGATATTCGCTCCCTGCAACCGCAAGCCATCGTGGTTGGCGGCGACTTTCGCTTCGGACGCGCTCGAGCCGGAGGCATTCCCGATTTGGAACGGGTCGCACCCGTGACCGCGCTGGAAATGAGAGCGATAGAGGGCGTTCCGGTCAAAGCCAGCGCCATTCGTGCCGCTCTAGAAACGGGCGATGTCGTGGGGGCCGCCGCAATGCTAGGTCGCACCTACAGCGCCAACGGCGTCGTCGTGCGCGGACAACAGCTCGGGCGCACGATCGGCTTCCCGACCGCCAACATCGCCGTACCCGAAGGCAAACTGCTTCCCAAAGGCGTCTACGCCGTGCGCCTCGAGACCCCGGAACTGAAACTGAACGGTATGGCCAACATCGGCACGCGTCCGACCGTGGGCGGCATGACCGAGAGCTTCGAGGTCAACGCCTTCGACTTCGATGGCGACCTGTACGGACTCGAGGTGCGCGTGCTGTTCGAGGGATTCATTCGGGCGGAACAAAAATTTGCGGGGCTACCAGCATTGGTGACGCAACTGGGGCTGGACCGGGAAACGGCGAAAAAATTACTCGGTCACGCCTCGAGTTGAGCGAACCGTCTCGAGAACGCACGCCCTTTCGCCTCTCCCTGGATTGATTGCGTGTCTTCGACATTGTTGATTGCGTGTCTTCGACATTGTTGATTGCGTGTCTTCGACATTGTTGATTGCGTGTCTTCGACACGACGAGAGAGGCCGCGCCTGTCACGCCCATGCGGCAGTCTGCACGACGCGGGTCAGGGAGGCGAGCGCAGCGAGTTGCCTTCGACGCTGATCTTGCTCGAGATTCGTTTGTTAGAGTCTCTCGAGCCGGGGCGTTGATGACCGGGCGTAGCGTGCTACCCCCGGATGCGGGAGACGGGTGTGTTAATCGTCTTTTTTGCAGAACTTCACAGTGGCTCGAGACAGACATATCTGCGCCCTACCCTGAGACAGGTTCCAATCTCTGTTACGAGTTTGCCCAGTCGTGCTGGAACCAGCGTTGCTCTCTGGCGTACACGACCCGCTTCTTGCCTTGCAGGTGAGCCAGCATCGGCGGGCTGAATCGCAAGGCTCTCATCTGTTGCGGCGGGAAGACTGTGGCGCTGGCGCGTTCCTCGTTCAGCAGCACGAACGCCACCCAGTCGTCCTGCTGCTTTAAAACCAAGTCGCTGCGAGCGCTCGAGTCCTGGAACATCCAGGAAAGCCCGTACAGCAAAGCGGCTTTTAGGGTCTGGGTTTTGACGTGCAGGTCTTCGCCGTCCACCTTCAGGTCAGCCGCCCAGGATTTTCGCTTGCCCCGATAGATCTCGTAATCCGGTCCATCCACGGGCACGCCAAAGCTTTGATAGGCCAGCCGCACGGCTTCCTCGCCGAGCTTCCCGGTCAGGTGATCGGTTCGCACCTTGGCGCTCGTCTGGTTAGAATCGGCGTAATCCACCGTGCCGCGCACGGCCGCCGCGTACGCCTCTCCCTTGGCGGTCAGGTGCGCCGGGAGCAGCAACGCCTGTGGGCGCTCAAAGGTGTGCATTCCTTTAGTGTAGCTACGATTGAGGCGGCGCAACCCATAAAACCAGCCCGAGGGATGCTGTTAGGTCTCGAGGGGTTTGCTAGAGTCAAGCCGTGAACCCTGAACTTCCAGAAGCCGTGCGACTTCCAGAGACCATGCGCGCCGTGCGAGTCAATAGGCTGGGCGGTCCCGAAGTCTTGGAGATGGCACAGCTTCCCGTGCCGAAACCTCGAGCTGGACAGGTCTTGCTAAAGGTTGAGGCGGTCGGTTTGAACTTCGCAGATATCCTGAACGTGCGCGGCGAGTACCTGACGCGCGCCCGGACGCCGTTCACGCCTGGCATGGAGTTCAGCGGCACGGTCGTGGCCCTGGGCGATGGCGTGACGCAGTTGAGGGAGGGTCAGCTCGTGGCGGCCCTCGGGGGTAGCGGGGCCTTTGCAGAGTACGCGACGGTCTTCGCCGCCGCTTGCCTGCCCGTGCCCGCAAAGCTCAGCCCGCTCGAGGCGGCGGCGTTGCCAGTCTCGTTTTTCACGGCGTACTTCAGCCTGAAAACCCTAGGTCGCGCCCAGCCTGGTGAGACTGTCTGGGTGGAGGCGGCGGCGGGCGCGTTGGGAACCGCCAGCATTCAGCTCGCCAAGGCGATGGGTTGCGTCGTGATTGCCACCGCGTCCACACCCGAAAAATTGGAGATCGCCAAGTCATTGGGCGCGGATCACACCTTCCTGTCAGGAGATGAGAACCTGCGCCAGCAAATCATAGAGGTAGCTCCGAAGGGCGCTGATCTGTACCTGTCAGTCACGGGCGGACCCGGTTTTCAGGACCGCTTGAGTGTCATGAACAACCTCGGGCGGGTGTTGGTGATTGGCAACGCCAGCCGCGAGAGCAGCGGTCTCAACCCGACGGCGCTGATGAAGAAGAACCTGAGCGTGACCGGCGTCTGGCTGACCCCGTTTGCGAGCGAAGCCAGCCTGATGCTCGAGGCGAGCAACTTCATGTACCCGCTCTTGGAGAGCGGTGCGGTCAAGCCGCAAGTCGGGCAAGTCTTCAGTTTGGAGGACGCCGGAAAAGCCTTCGAGTTCGTGCTGAACCGTCAGAGTACCGGCAAGGTGCTGATCCGACCGTGAGACGAAATGAAAATTGATCTGAGCGGCAAATCCGCCCTGGTAACCGGAGCCTCGAGAGGCATTGGGCGGGCGGTCGCGCTGGCACTGTCCGAGGTGGGGGCAGCCGTGACCGTGACCGCTCGCAGCGCTAGCGACCTGGAGACGCTGGTGGCCGAGATTACAGCGGCGGGCGGGCGGGCCCTGGCGGTTCCGTGCGACCTGACCGACCCAATCAGTCTTCAAGCGCTCGTCTCGAGCAGCCTCGCGGAGTTCGGGGAGCCGGACATTCTGGTCAACAACGCAGGTATCACCCAGGGTGTGAAATTCACCGAGATGACCCCTGAACTCTGGCAGCGCGTGCAGAGCGTCAACGTGGACAGCGCCATGCGATTGATGCAACTGACCGTGGACGGCATGGTTGCGCGGGGCTGGGGGCGAATCGTCAACGTTGCCAGCATCGCCGCCAAGACGGGGTTACGGTACAGCGCCGCCTACAACGCCAGCAAGCACGCGCTCCTGGGGTTAACGCGCAGCGTGGCGCTGGATTACGCCAGCCGCAACGTGACCGTCAACTGCGTCTGCCCCGGCTGGGTACAGACCGAGATGGTCGAACAGACACTCACCAACATTCAGCAAAAAACCGGACGCTCGAGGGACGAAGCCCTGAAAAGCCTCGTCAAGGACGTACCGATGGGTCGCATGATCTCACCGGAAGAGGTCGCGGCGCTGACCGTTTTTCTCTGTTCGCATCAGGCGGGCGGGATCACGGGGCAGGGATTGAACATTGACGGCGGCACAGTACTGAACTGAGGCAAGGTACTGAACTGAGGCAAGGTACTGAACTGAGGCAAGGTACTGAACTGAGGCAAGGTGCTGAATTGACGAACGGAGCTGAGTTGATAAACAGAGCTGAACTGACAACTCGTTTTCCCTCGAGTCTAATCGCGGTCCTCGAGGGCTGCTTGGGTCAGCGCTCAGCATCAGCGGTTTAAAGCTAGCCCCGTCTCGAGGTTGAAAAGCCCTTGCGCCTCCCCATCTTTGTTTGCGTGACTTCGGCGCTGTGGTGGGTGAGGCGCAGCGAGTCGCCCTTGAACTTTCGTCTCGAGAACCGTTGCTTGGGATGTCTCGAGCAGGAACCTTGGCGGTCGGGCTTGACTGGGATGCCAGCGCAAACTGACCCTCGAGAGAAGAGTGTCTCGGGCGGGAACGATCTGCCCGTCACTGAGGAACCACCACATTTCTGGCTCACTGCCCAATCGCCCCACGAAATTCAGCGCCACCTCGAGCGATTGCAGAGCAGGTTTGACCGGTAACGGCGGCAGTTTGGCATTCGGCTGGGCTGGGCTTTAGGCTTGGCGCTGTCATGCTGCGTTCCCTAGAAACTGCCCTGAGCGAAAAGCGCCCCTCGGCATCGGTCGTGGCCGCCGGGTTGCGGCAGGCGCTGCTGGCGGTCTACGGCTCACAGCTCGGGTTGGTCGTGTTGACGGCCCTCGGGGTGTGGCTGATCGGGCCGCCACCCCCCCGAAACCTCGGCTGGTCGTGGTGGTTGCTGGCCATGAGTGGGGTCATGTACGGCAGCATCGCCTTTTTTGCCGAACGCGAGTTCGGTCGCGCCCCGAGCCTCAAATCCGGGCTGCAACTGGCGATTCTGCTGGGGGTCTCGAGCGCCCTGCCCGCAATTTTCGGGCTGTTGGTGATCGTGCTGGAGGGGCTGGGGCTGGGAGCGTGGGTGCTGCTGTTCGCCAGTTCGCAGGCGCTGCTGCTGGCGGTCTTGCGGCTAACGGTCGTGGCGTACCGAATTCCCAGGGTTCAGGACGAGGAGAGTTCCAGCGCGTCCGGCGAATCGGTCAGCGCCTGAGGTTCAGGTGGGTCACCGGACGCGTCCCGCTCGAGCAGGTCCCGGAGGTGCGGCGCGAGCGCCGTGGTGCGCTCGAAGCCAATTTCAAATAGGTCGCGGCTTTTCTCGTATTCAAACGACCCGCCAGGGACATCGCTGAAGCTCAGCACCAAGTCAGCCCGTTCCAGGCTGTGCCGCCGCAGGTGATCCCGCGAGATCGCCCCGGCCCGTAGGATCACCTCTAAAGCGGTGCGTGGTGCGCTCGGCGTGGCCGCGTCGCCGACATCCACCGCTAGCACGAAGGCTCCCGGAATCAGCTCGCGGGCATCGTCCACCGGGATGTTGTCCACGACGTGACCGTCCACCAACAGCATCCCGTTCAACGAGACCGGTGGGAAAACCCCCGGAATGGCGCTCGAGGCCAGCGCCGCCTCGAGCATCGAACCCTCCCTGAGCACGACTTTCTCACCAGAGTTCAGGTCCACTGCGACGAAGGCCATCGGGAGGCGCGCATCCTGAAACCGCGCCCCGCCTACTAGGGCGATCAGGTTGGAGCGCAACGCCTCCTGACTGACCATGCCCGCGCCGAACACGCCGGAGCGAATCACGCGCTCCCAGCCCGCCAGCACCTTCAGGCGGTCGCTCAGCGTCACAGCTCGAGCCGTTTGCGGGTGGAACAGCAACCGCAGTTCCGCGTACCCCTGCGAGCCGATCCGTTCAATGTGAGTGTACGTGTCGCGCCCGAAGCGCTCCTGCGGCTCCAAGGCGTACAGCATGGCCGTGATCGCCCCACTCGAGGTTCCAGCGATGCCCTGGGGTGGCAACCTAGCCTGCTCCAAGGCGTGCAGCACACCGAGGTGGGCCGCACCGCGAACCCCGCCCCCACCGAGCGCCAGACTGAGCGGCCGCATCATGGGAGGCATTTTACGGCCACTTTGCCTGCCCGCGACGCCAACCTCTGTTAAGATCGGCTTGTGAGGGTCATCGCTATCGTGTTCGCGCTGCTGAGTTTTGGCAGCGTCGCATCAGCGCAACTCAAGGAGGCTCAGCAGTCCTTCAGTCGTTGCGTGCAATTTTTCGTGCGTCAGGACAACCCGCAAACCGCTGAGTCTTTCTGCCGTACCGCCGTGCAGTTCGCGCCGGAGAACGGCGATTACCAGCGCATGTACGCGCGGGTGCTGCTGGCGAACCACAACCCAGGTCAGGCCGAGAGCGCCCTCTCAGCCGCTCGAGGTCGTGATGCCAACCCAGAAAACGAAGTCATAGACGCCGAGATCGCTTTGAATCTGGAGGATTGGCAGCGCGCACTGGAGAGCGCCCAACGTGCCCTGGGAGACGTGACCTTGCCGCGTCTGCAACAGATTCGGGCGCTTCGGGTCAGCGGCCCGGTTTTGGCCCGGCAGGGTCACGACGACTTGGCAATCGCGGATTTCGAGCGCGTCCTGGGCCTAGAACCCAGAGATAGTTTAGTCCGGCGTCAACTGGCCACCCTGTACCTGAAACGTGACCCCAAGCAGGCGGTGACCATCCTCGAGGATGCGCCGGTCACGAGTGCGCCGCTCCTGGCCGACCTCGGGCGGGCGCAATGGATCGCCGGGGATCTCAACACGGCAATCGGGACGCTCGAGGGGATCACCGGGCGAGTCGCGTCGTTCTCTAACGAGCGGGCCGTCTATCAGCAGGCGCTCGGAGCGCTGGCCTACGCCTACTTCGGGCAGGGTCGCTTCCCAGAGGGTCAGCGGGTGATGACGCTGATGGACAACCAAGGGAACCTGTTCGCGCTGTTCATTTCTCGCGCTCTGCCGTGGCTGTTGGGGATCGTGCTGTTGCTGGTGCTGCACCTTCTTGGCGAGAGCCGGATCGAACCGCTCTCCACGATTGAGATTCAGGATGGTCCGCGCCCGTGGACCGTGGCGAACGCGTACCTGTGGTTACTGCTCTCCGCCTTAGTCGGCGGCGTCGCCGCGCTGGTCGGCGGTAACGTGATCTACGGCAATTACCTGGCGATCCTGACCCCATTCCAATCGGCCCTGACCAGGGACTTGTACTTCATCTTTTTCGCGCTGACCCTGGTCGGGCTGTGCTTTCAGACCGCGACGAGTAACGGTTGGAACGCACGGGATCAGCTCCTCGGACGCTCACAACGCGAGGTCGTACTGGACGGACCGGCGGTCGGCGTGGGCATTCTGGCGCTGACGCTCCTGTATCAATTCGCCGTCCAGTTTATCCACTTTAAAGGCTTTTACCTGGATCTGAACACGTTTCGGGTTTCGCTCGTGCTGGCCATCCTGATCCTGCCGCTGAGCGAGGTTTTCTTTCGCGCCTTCGCGCTCTACCCGATGGAAAAGCGGTACGGGCAGGGCATCGCGTACGCCATCCTGAGTGTCATCTACGCCTTGGCGCTCGCCTCTCCGTTGCCGTTATTGATTGGAATTGCGGTCGGCTTGCTGTACTTCACGACCCGCAGCGGCGGAACCCTGCCTGCAATCGTGGCCCAGTGGGTTTTTCACATTGGCTTGCTGCTGACGCTACTGATTCCAGTCGTTCGCACCTGGTTCTAACCCGAATAGACAGGGCGTCATCCGGTTATGAAAGCACAGCGCCCAGCTCGAGAAGACATCGTTCCTCGAGACATTCTGCTCGCACAAGGTCAAGTGCCGCGAAATAAGTCGTGAAAGCGGGAACTGACCGTACCGCTCGAGTCTCAAAAGCAAAGTTTTGGAAATCGGCGGAAAGGAGCGGGCTTTCCCGTGAACAGCCGAACTGTCTATCCCAACGCCAGCCACAACGAAGGCGTGCTGGGGGCGGCTCTGAGCTGAATCATTCAGTTGTGCTGGATGGACACGACCGGGCTTCAATCTGGCGTTTAATGGGTCGTTTAGAGACTGATGACCGTTGCTCGCCGCCAGAGGGACTCAGTTGCCGCCACATTGATGGTTTTGACACTGGTGTCGGCCGTCGCGCAACAAACCTGGGCCCTGTTTGGTACCGGTGAAACCGGTCAGCTCGTCAGCAACTGTTTGTCGCTCGGACCCTACCTGTTCGCCGGGTTGAGCTGCCTGTACACGGGTTGGCGGGTACCCGCGTTGCGGCGCGCCTGGTGGTTGCTGGGCGGGGCGGCGGTCGCCTACTTTCTGGGTGACCTGACCTGGCTGATGCTTCAGAGCGTCCTGCGGCAGGACCCGTTTCCGTCGCTGGCGGATGGCTTTTACCTGTGCCTGCCCTTCCTATTCGCGGCTGGATTACTATCGTTCCCTCGAGCCAGATTTCGACCGATCGAAACCGCGCGTGTGGTTTTGAACATCGCTATTATCATCGCGGGCGTCGGAACCTATTTGTGGCGTTTCGCCTTGGCTGAGATCATCGGCCTTGGCCAGCCGCCGCTGGCGTTCGTGACCTCCTTGGCTTACCCCCTGACCGATCTGGCACTGCTGTCGCTGACGCTGCTGACCGCCTCGAGGAACAGCTTACGAGGCTCGAGACGAGAACTGGCTTGGTTGCTGGGGGCGGTAATTTTTCAGGGCATCGCCGATGTCTCGTTCACCGTGGCCGCGATGGGCAACACCGAGTCCAATGCCCTATCGCTCGATCCATTCTGGGGCTGGGCCGCCACCTGCTTGGCGGCGGCCAGCCTGACCAGCCTGAGTCGTCATCGGCTCAAAGGGTTGGTCGCGGCCCCGAGCGCCGACCCGTCCGTATCGAACGCGTTGCTGGTCCAATTGGCACCGTTCATCGCCATCATCGGTACCTTCGCCCTCCTGCTCATTAAGAGTGAGGAGGGTTCACTGGCCCACGAGGGAACGTACGTCGGTGCCTTGATCGTCACTGTTCTAGTCATGGCCCGGCAAGGGGTTGCCTTCGCTGACAACGCGGCACTGACGTTGAGCTTGCGGCGACTCTCCAACGAGCTGGAGCATCGGGTCCAAGAGCGGACCGAGGAGATCGAATGGAACGCCAGGCACGACCCGCTGACACGCTTACCGAACCGCCTGCTGTTGCAACAGCGGCTCGAGGAGATGCTGCAACGGGAGGCGGTCGCGGTGCTGTTCGTGGACTTGGACGGTTTCAAACGCATCAATGACACGCTCGGTCACGCGGTTGGGGACGAACTCTTGCGGGCGGTGGCGGGCCGGTTGGAAACGCGCTTCGGGTCGGGCGAACTGATCGCTCGGACCGGCGGTGACGAGTTCGTCGTGACAGTTCCCGATGCCACCGCCGAACGCGCCGAACTCGCTGGTCAAGCGGTGATCGCCAGCTTGGAGCGACCATTTCGCCTGAACGGTCTGGAGTTCAGCATCAGCGCCAGCGTCGGGTACAGCCTGTCTCCGACCGATGGCTCGGATGCCGAGACGCTGCAACGCCAAGCTGACGCGGCGATGTACACCGCTAAGGCTCGAGGGCACGGTCAGGTGCAGGGCTTCACCGCCAGCATCAAAGCGCAGATAGAGGAACGTCTGCGGATAGAGCAGCAGCTCAAACAGGCGATTGCCCGCGACGAGCTGGAACTCCACTACCAGCCGATCGTGGACTCCCGAAGCGGCCGGATTGTCACGCTCGAGGCGCTGCTGCGCTGGCGTAACCCCGTCTTGGGAGAGGTCACCCCGGATCGCTTCATTCCGGTCGCGGAGGAAAACGGTTTGATCGGACCGCTCTCCGAGTGGGTTCTGCGCCGCGCCTGCCAGCAGAACGCAGCCTGGCAACGGTTGGGCTTAGATCCGGTCCGGGTGGCCGTGAACCTGTCAATGCTTCAGATCGGTGAGTCCACGTTGACGCAAACCCTGAGTACTATCCTGGAAGCGTCTGGTCTCGAGCCAGCCTGGTTACAGATTGAACTGGTCGAAAGCGTGCTGGCGCAACCCCAGGCCGCCAGCACCATCGGTGAGCTGCGCGACCTGGGAATTAGCATCGCGGTGGACGATTTCGGGACCGGGTACTCGAGCCTGAGTTACTTGACGCAGCTCCCGATAGACACGCTGAAAATCGCGCAGGCGTTCACCGCCAACCTGTCCAAGGGTGCTACGCGAGAGGGTTTGGAGCGAGAGGATTCTGAGCGAGCAGGGGCCGCGACGCTGCTGGAAGCGATCATCGGCGTCACCCGAAACCTGAACCTGCACGTCACCGCCGAGGGCATCGAAACCGTGGCGCAACTCGAGCGGCTGCAAGAACTCGGGTGCTACACGATTCAGGGCTACGTCTACGCCCGTCCCGCCAACACCGAAACGGCGACCGCCTGGCTGCGAACCGGGGTCCTCCACCCCCAAGATTTTGTGACCGCAACCGTCGAAACGCTCCAGCCGACAGAAACAGTCGTGGCTTGACGCGATCTGTCAAAGCTGTTAGCGTGACCGCAGTGATGAAAATCTCGAACCGCTGCTGGTGGTGGCCCGGCTAAAACCCTGGGTGGCTCGAGGCTCTGCTGTACCGACGCACCTGGGATGGATCTCAGGGCGTTTTTTTATTGCACCAAAACCTGTTGCACCAACCTGTTAACTGATCGCACACCAGGAGAACCCATGAACCTGACCCTCGAGCAATTCCAGACTGTCCCCGTCAACACCAGGGTTCCCGTCTACCGCGAGATTCTGGCCGATCTGGAAACGCCCGTCAGCGCGTACTTGAAAATCGCGCAGGGAAACCCGATCAGCTTCCTGCTGGAGAGCGTCGAGGGCGGCGAGCGCTGGGCGCGGTACAGTTTTATCGGGGTCGGCGCGAAGGGCAGCATCAAAGCGCACGGCCGCCAGGTGACGCTAGCCGGAACCTTTGGGAATGAGAAACTCGAGACGGACGATCCGTTGCAGGTCCTGTTCGATAAAACGGTCGCCCCGACCCAGCCCGACCCGAACCTGCCAGACTTTTTTGGCGGCTCCGTCGGTTATTCCAGCTACGACCTGGTGCGCGTCTTCGAGCGGCTGCCCGCCAAGAACCCAGACGAGATCAACATCCCCGACCTGTTGTTCATCGCGCCCGAGGGCATGGTTATCTTCGATCACCTGAAGCACCGCATGTTCATCGTCGCCACAGCGACTGGCGGCGACCTGCTGAGTTACACCCGCGCTCGAGAAACCGTAGAATCCTTAGAGCGCAAATTGCGCGGCGCACTCCCCGGCGTACCCGGCGACCGACCCGCCCGGAAGAGCGAATTCACCAGCAACTGGACGCAAGAGGGCTACGAGGCGGCCGTGGAGCAGGCGTTGGAGTACATCCGCGCCGGGGACATCTTTCAGGTGCAGATCTCGCAACGCTTCACCGCCGAACTTCACACCCATCCGTTCGCCGTGTACCGCGCCCTGCGAAACGTCAACCCCAGCCCACACATGGGCTATATGGAGCTGGGGGATTGCACCTTCGTAGCCGCCAGCCCGGAAAGCCTCTGCAAGTCTGAAGGACGCACCGTTATCACCCGCCCGATTGCCGGAACCCGCAAGCGCGGCGCGACCCCAGCCGAAGACCTGGCGCTCGAGGAGGAACTGAAAGCCGACCCAAAGGAGTGCGCCGAGCACATCATGCTGGTGGACCTGGGACGCAACGACATCGGCCGCGTCGCCAAATACGGGTCCGTCAGGGTTCACGAGCTGATGTTCGTCGAACGCTACAGCCACGTCATGCATCTGGTGAGCGACGTGCGCGGAGAGCTGGCAGACGGCAAGACCCCGCTGGACGCGCTGGCTGCGACCTTACCGATGGGAACTGTCACCGGCGCACCGAAAATTCGCAGCATGGAAATCATCGAAGAGTTGGAAAGCACCCGGCGCAGTTGGTACGGCGGCGCGTTCGGCTACATCGCGCTGGACGGCAGCATGAACATGGCGCTGACCCTGCGCACAGCATTGGTAAAAGACGGCAAGATTCACATTCAAGCGGCGGGCGGCGTGGTCGCCGACTCGAGTCCAAGCTTTGAATTTGAAGAGAGCCTCAGCAAAGCCCGCGCCCTGCGCCGCGCCGTGGAACTCGCCGAAGCTGGGTTGTGAGGCATGGACCGACGATTTCAGAACCACCGCCAGAGTTCGCGGCTGCAAACATTCGATTACTCGAGTTCAGGCGCGTACTTCGTCACCGTCTGCGCCCAGCCTCGAGGGGGGAATCTGTTGGGTGAGGTGACTCGAGACGGGATGCAACCTAACGCGGCTGGGGAAATGGTCGCTCGAGAACTCGTGGCCTTACCCTTCCGGTTCACGAACCTCGAGCTAGACGTTTTTATCGTGATGCCCGATCATATTCACACAATTTTTGTATTGCGCAAGACGACGAATCACGCACCCGACCCTCGTAGGGGCGAACCTTGTGTTCGCCCAGCCACGCAACCCAGCCGATCAATCCCACCAAACCAAACCGTGCGCGGCTCGAGACACAACCAAGACTCACCCCTCGAGATCACCCTTCCCGCGATTGGAGGCGGTGATTCTCGCGTCGCCCAAGGCGATCACAAGGATCGCCCCTACGTTCATCCGACGGGAACGGAACCTGGATCGGTGGGGCGGATCGTGCAGGCGTTCAAATCAATCACCACGCACCAATACATCCAAGGCGTTCGTGAATCGAATTGGCAGCCGTTCGAGAAACGTTTCTGGGAACGCAACTACTGGGAGCGCGTCTTGCGTAACGACACGGAACTCGAGGAGAAAAGGCGGTACATCCTGACCAATCCCGAGCGCTTCCTCGAGCGGCGAGGTGCGGTGTGAGACAGCGGATTTTGACGGGGATTCGTCCGACGGGGCGGTTGCACCTGGGGCACTTCTTCGGGGTGTTGCAGCAAACCGTGGCGCTTCAGGACGAATTCGAGACGTTTTTCATGATCGCGGACGTTCAGGCGCTAACCGATCACTTTCACGAACCCGAAAAAGTCCGGGAGCACGTGTTCGAGGTGGCGCTGGATGCCTTCGCCTGCGGGGTTGACCCGGCGCGGTCCACGACTTTCATTCAGAGTCTGATCCCGGAGATCGCGGAACTGACAGTCTTTTACAGCAATCTGGTGACGGTCGGGCGTTTGGGGCAGAATCCGACGGTCAGGGCGGAGATCGCGCAGAAGCGCGACCTGTTCGGGGAGAGCGTGACCTACGGCTTCCTGGGCTATCCGGTCTCCCAGGCGGCGGACATTACGGCGTTCGACGCCAGCCTGGTTCCGGTCGGCGAGGATCAACGCCCGATGCTCGAGCAGACTCGGGAAATCGTGCGGCGGTTCAATCGTTTTTACGGCGAGACGCTGCGGGAACCGCAGGCGAGGGTGGTCGGTCACGGGCGGCTGCGCGGGCTGGACGGGGACGCGAAGATGGGCAAGAGTTTGAATAACGCGGTGTTCCTGTCCGACCCCGCGCAGACGGTCAACGAGCGGATTGCGAATGCCGTGACCGATTCACAGAAACTGAGGCTCCACGACGCTGGACGCCCGGAGGTGTGTACCGTCTTCGAGTACCATCGCCTGTTCAGCGGCGAACAGCTCGAGACTATCGGATATGAATGCCGGACGGGTGCTCGAGGCTGCGTGGCCTGCAAGCGTGAACTGGCGGGAAACGTCAACGCGTTCCTGGAACCGATCCGTCAGCGTCGGGCGGCCCTCGACCGGAAGGATGTGCTGAGGAGGCTGCTCGAGGGGACGCGGCGAGCGCGGGCGGTGGCGGCCGAGACGTTAGCGCGGGTCAAACGCGCCATGAACCTGAGTTACGAGGGGGCGGCATGAAGCAAATTCTGGTGATAGATAATTACGATTCGTTCACGTACAACCTCGTGCAGTACCTCGGCGAGCTGGGCGCGGAGCCGACTGTCTGGCGCAACGACGGCTTCACTCTTGAGGATGTGGCGGCGCTACAGCCGGACGGGATCGTGGTCAGTCCCGGTCCTTGCACACCGCTCGAGGCGGGATTGAGCGTCGCGGTCATCACGCGCTTTGGTCCTGAGATTCCTCTCCTCGGCGTCTGCCTGGGGCATCAGAGCATCGGGCAGGCGTTCGGGGCGCGGGTGACACGAGCGCGACAGCTCATGCACGGCAAGACTTCACAGATTCAGCACAATGGCACGGGCGTGTTCGCGGAGCTGGCGGACGGCTTGACCGCGACGCGGTATCACAGCTTGGTGATTGAAGACCTGCCGGATTGCTTGGAGGTCAACGCTTGGGTGGACGAACTCGGCGGGCGCACCGTCATGGGCGTGCGGCACAAGAAGTTTCCGGTTCACGGCGTGCAATTTCACCCGGAGAGCGCCCTGACCGAGGGCGGTCACGCGATGCTCCAGAATTTCCTCGAGGTCTGCCAGTGAGTCAGGAATCCGTGAAACGGCAAAATTTCTCAGGCGGCGGCAAGTGGGAAGCGTCCATCGGGTACTCGCGGGCGGTTCGGGTCGGGAATCAGATCTTCGTGTCTGGGACGACGGCGGCTGACTCGGACGGGAACGTCTCCGGGGATGCCTACGCGCAGACTGTGAAAACCCTGGAGACCTTGCGGCGGGCGCTCGAGCTGGCTGGGGCTGGTTTCGCCGACGTGGTGCGAACGCGGATGTTCGTCAAAAATATTGACGATTCGGAAGCGATCGGACGGGCGCACGGCGAGGTGTTCGCAGCGATTCGTCCGGCTGCGACGATGGTCGAGGTCTCGCGGTTCATTCATCCGGAGATGCTGGTGGAAATCGAGCTGGACGCGATGGTGACGGGCTGAGGAGCGTTGACCCAGGAAATATTCAAGGCTCGAGAGGCGTGTGACCAACCGTGCGCGGCCGTGCGCCGGGCGACTATCAAGCTTAGCGTGGCTTCGTTCGGCTCCAGACATACCTCGAGTCGCGGTAAAGCTCAGGTAGAATTTCCCTGTGATCGGAAGTCAGATTCTGCACTACCGCATCCTTCGACGGCTCGGCGCGGGCAGCATGGGCGTGGTTTACGCCGCCGAGGACTTGAAGCTGCGCCGCACGGTCGCGCTGAAGTTCTTGCCGGAGGAACTGTTCGACGATCCGAAAGCCCTGGCGCGGCTGACCCGTGAGGCGCGGGCGGTTTCGCGTCTGGACCATCCGAACGTCGGGACGCTGTTCGCGCTGGAGAGCTTCGAGGATCGCACTTTTCTGGTGATGGGCTTTTACGATGGCGAGACGCTGGCGCAACGCCTGCACCGCGAGCCGGGGCTGAGTCTGCCCGAATCGCAACGCATCGCCCTAGAGATGGCTCGAGGTTTGCAGCACGCGCACGCGCAGGGCGTCGTTCACCGCGACTTAAAACCGGGGAACGTATTGCTGGCAAAGCAGTTCGATGCTTCGCTGGTGACGAAGATTCTGGATTTCGGACTGGCGCGGCTGGAGCAAACCAGTATGCAGCTCACCAAACCGGGCAGTACCACGGGGACGCCGCTCTACATGGCTCCCGAGCAGGTGCGTGGCCAGGCGGTGGATGCGCGGGCCGATATCTGGGCCTGGGGCGCGGTCACCTATCAACTCCTGAGCGGTCGCACCCCATTCCTCGGCGATAGCATCGTGGCGCTGATGATGAACATTGTCCAGGGCGACCCGGAACCACTGCAAACCTGGCGGCCCGATCTGCCGCAACCCTGGTCAGAGACGGTCATGCGGGCCCTCCAGAAGCCGCTCGAGGCGCGGTGGCAGAGCATGAGCGAGGCGCTGGCACGGCTCGAGGGGCGGGCCTTGTTTGAGGGGCAATCAGCGGCTGAACCCGCAGTATCAGCACCGCCCGTAACCCTACCGCGTCCGAATCCACCGGTCTCTATGGAAAAGCCACTCGAGTGGCGGCAACCGCCCGGCGTTCCCAATCCGCTCGAGGCGATGACCGAGAGCGACTGGCCGGTCGGCGACCATCCGATAGACGCGACGGTACCCCCTCGAGCGCGACCGAAATGGTACTTGCCCGCCCTTGGCGCGGTTGGTCTACTGCTCGTGGGCGGCGCGGCGCTAACGCTGCTGAACCGCCCACCCGCCGCGCCGAACTGCCAACCGTGGGCGCGCTCCTCGGAGCGCGTGGCCCTGGCCAGTTCCGGGGCGCTCGAGTGGCAGCGCGGAGCCAAAACGATCTTCGGGACCGCCGCCTCGGGCGCGGCGCTGACCGATTGCGGCACGTTTGCTTACGGTGCAGTGAATGATGTCAAAGCGCTTTACCCCGGCGCGACTCGCGCCTCGCGTCAGGTGATCGCGCTGCCGCACATGGTCCTGACGGTTGACCGGACAGTAGGCGTGAAACGCGCCTCGTTGGAGTTCCCGGAAGCGCTGACGCCAGTGGACAACGCCAACACCGACGGTCAAGAGTTTTACAGCACCGATAAACGCTTCGTGTTCGCCGCGCTGGAACCGAGCGTTCCAGGCGTCGAGTACACCTGGCAGGGCAAACGCTTGAACTGGAGCTTCTACGATTACAAGTTGCAACCGACACAGAATTTCTTCAACGTGCTGCAAACCCTGGACGTGGACGAGGGTGCCGAGCTGACCTACCCCACGGGTCTACCCGACGATGGCAGCGTCACCGGGATTGTCGTGACTCGAGGCAATCAACGCACCGCCGTGTTCTTCAATTTCGTCGGTCCGACCCTGCCGTTCGATGGCGTGAACGTGCCGCCCGGCATCGGGCAATACCTCATCACCAACCTGCGCCCAGGAGCCAGGTACGACCTGAAGTTTGAACCGGATCGCAACTGGTGGAGTCTCAATCTGGTTCCGGGCGGGCGTTACACCGTATCCTCGAGCGGCGTGCTGCTGCTGGAATCGCAACCACCGCGTTGAATTCGTCTCTGGTCCCGCCTCCCGCTGTCGGCGGGAGAGCATGAGGTTGGCTCAGCTTCGTTCCCAGCGCATCACGGCCGTATAGACACCATCGTGGCCGCGGAATTCCAGGGTTTCACCGGGGGTGCTCGGCTGACCGTTCCAGGTCTGGTTGTCACTGCTCAGGTCGAGGAGTTTGATCGAGGTTGGGAAAATATCGTCTCCCACCCAACTGCTGACCTTCCCAATCAGGTAGTTGCCGAGTTCTTTGAGCTTATCCTTGGCGAAATCTTTCAGCGCATCCACGACCACGGCCGCCGCTGGCGCGAACGCGACGCCACCACTGCTACCATGCCCCACTCTGGCACTGATCGCGCCCTCAAGAGCCTGAGCCGTGAGCTTTTTACGAAACTCTTCAGCCAGTTGCTCGAGGAACTTGTTGCGCCCATTGCCCCCATCGTGTTCCGCCAACATGACTGAGGCCAGAACCGCCTTCGGGTACGGATACACGTTTGGATCACCGAGCGGCAGGCTGAACAGGTCACGGTTCCAACGCACGGTCTCGCCATCGTCAAAGTTATTTCCAACCAACCTAGCCCCAGTCGTTCCCACAGTGAACGACTTGTTAGCGTTAATCAGCACGTAGACCGCGCCGATATAGATTTCGTCGTTGCCGAATTTCTCCGCCCAGCGCCCACCGGTCTCGTCAACGCAGCGCACACTGGCGATCTTCAAGGCAATTTCAGCCATGATGAACCTCTTTCAGTGAAGCAAGATTTAAGTTTTGGTCTCGAGATAAAACTTGCTATCAAGCTAGCCAATGAGCGTTCCTCTGTACCCGACAAAAATCAAAAGCGTGTGTCCTGCACGAACCAGGTTCGACTCAACCGACTCGAGATTTCCCAGGACAGCCTCGTTCTGCCCGCCAAAGTTTCGAGAGTCTCCGAGCGCGTCGCTCACTCGAAACGGGCGGGCTGTCCCAGGGGTGTCCTGTCGTTAGAGGTGAACGAAAAGCTGCTATTTTGGTGGCTCGAGATGTGCTTTTAGAACTGTCCTGAACGCATTGAACAGACTTTTGTCAGGTACTCAGTGAGCGTTCCCAAAACATTCCCAACACCCAGAGAATACGTCAGGGAAGCCTTTTTCCGAATCACAGCGCAACAAAAAACCCTCGAGCCTTCAGGCTCGAGGGTTACCTACAGATTTTCGGTCAGTCGCCCGCGACGGCTTTGCCAAGGCTCACGGTGACGCTCGAGCCAATCGCGGAGGAACCGCTCGCGCTGCCGTACTCGCCACCGTGGTACGCAGCTTCGCCGTGATCTGCGAGGTCCAACCCGAGTTCTTCGTCCTGGCTCTTGGGGCGTAAACCCATGATGGCTTTCAGAGCGTACATCAACACGGTCGTGCCAACCACGGCCAGCACGATAGCGAACAGGACCGCCAGGGCTTGCGTGCCGAGCTGTCCGGGGTTGCCGTCAATCAAACCGCCCGCGATGGCGGAGTTGACGCTCTTCTGGGCGAAGACACCGGTCAGCAACGCGCCGGTAATACCACCGATGCCATGGCAGGCGAACACATCTAATGAGTCGTCCAGGTTGAGGCGGTTCTTGATCTGAATCGCGGTGTACGAAACCACGGCCGCGATCGCGCCGATGGCTAAGCTGCTCATGATGCTGACGTAGCCGCTGGCGGGGGTGATGGCGACCAAGCCGACGACCGCGCCGGTGGCGGCTCCGACGGCGGTGACCTTACCGGTGCGGAACAGTTCCACCAGGCACCAGACGATCATCGCGGCGGCGGTCGCAAAGTGGGTCGCGGCAAAGGTACTGCCCGCCAGGCCACCGGCTCCGACGGCGCTGCCCGCGTTGAAGCCGAACCAGCCGAACCAGAGTAGCGCCGCGCCCAGCAAAACAAACGGAACGTTGTGCGGAGCCATCGCGGTGCGCCCAAACCCGCGTCGTGGCCCGAGGATGATTGCCGCGACCAAGGCACTGACACCGGCGCTGATGTGAACCACCGTGCCACCGGCGAAGTCCAAGGCTCCCATCTTGAACAGGAAGCCATCCGGTGACCAGACGGCGTGCGCCAGCGGCGCGTAGACCACCAGCGACCAGATGGCGATGAAAACCATGTACGTGGTGAACTTCATGCGTTCGATGATCGCGCCGCTGATGAGCGCGGGCGTGATGATCGCAAACATAAGCTGGAACAGCATGAAGACATTGATCGGAATCGTGCCAGCGGTTGGGTAAGCGCTGTTACCGTCCACGCCGTTCATGAAGGCGTACTTGAAGCCGCCGAGAACCCCGCCGATGATGTTCGGGTCCTTGTCAGTGGAGAACGCCAGGCTGAAGCCGACCAGCGCCCATAGGACCGACACGATAGCGAGCGCGATGAACGACATCATCTTGGTGTTGAGCGCGTTCTTGCTGCGAACCAGGCCACCGTAAAAGAACGCCAGCCCTGGCGTCATCAGCATCACCAGTGCGCTCGAGATCAGCATCCAAGCGGTGTCACCCGTGTCAGGCTTGAAGGTGTCGCCCGCCGATGCGGTCCCAGCCAGTAGCAGTGCGAGCGTCAAACCAGCTTTCAATCGCCTCATAGGTCCCCCTTCGTGCGCCTTCAATCTGCGCCTCGAGATGCCGGGAGTATACGGACGGTTCTGGCAACTGTCAACCAAAATGCGGCAACTCGAGCTAAAAATGACTAGCGGAGCGCCATTTTGGAGCAAAAGTTTTGGTTTTGTGCGATGATTTGCGCCGAAGTGTTCACGTTTCACTGGACACTTGACACGCGAGCCGTCGTGCCGTGAGAATTTGCGCGTCTCAGACACAGCCCATGTTTCAAGGAGGAAGTATGAAGTTGATTGTGGCCATCATTCGCCCCGAAAAGCTGGACGATGTCAAAGCGGAACTGTTCAAGGAAGAGGTCACGGGACTGACGATCAGTCGCGTCAGCGGCCACGGCGGCGAGAAGGAGCACCTGGAAACCTACCGGGGTCGCCCACTGGTCTTCGAGTTCCACGAGAAAGTCCGTCTGGAAATCGCCGTCTCTGAGCCGTTCGTGGAACGCACCGTCAACGCGATCGTGCGCTCGGCGCGCACTGGGGCAGTCGGTGACGGGAAGATCTTCGTGCAAGCCCTGGATCACGTGGTCCGTATCCGTACCGGGGAGTCCGACAACAGCGCCCTGACGCCCGTTGTCTGAACCGGTTTAGCTCGAGTCAGCCCTCGTCGCGTCCGGCGAGGGTTTTTGCTATCGTCATCCGCAATGACGTTCACCGAAACGCTGCACGCTCGTACCCTGGAGCTGAACACGCGCCTTTGCCTGGGGCTGGACCCGCGCCCGGAAATGCACCCCAGCACGCACCCGGACGCGCACGGCGACAACCTTGAGGGGATCGCCGAGAGTATTGAAAAACACTGCCTGGACACGCTCGAGGCGTGCGCGGAGTTGATCTGCGCCGTGAAGCCAAACTTGGCCTACTACGAGGCGCTGGGGCTGCCGGGAATGCGGGCGCTGGAATCGGTCTGCCGGGCGGCTCGAGGGTTGCAGATTCCAATCATTCTGGACGGCAAGCGCGGCGACTTTCCCAGCACCGCTGAAGCCTACGCCAAAGCTTGGCTGAGCGGACCGCACGCCGGGGACGGGCTGACCATCAATCCGTTCCTGGGCTTTGAAACAGTCGAAACTTTTCTGACCGTCGCCCGCGCCCACGGCGGAGCCGTGTTCGTGCTGGTCAAAACCAGTAACCCCGGTTCTAAAGACATCCAGGACCTCGAGACCAAAGACGGAACGGTGGCGCAAGTCATCGCAGCGCATCTGGCCCAGGAAGCGAACGGCGAGTACGGCGCAGTGGGCGCAGTCGTCGGCGCGACGCACGCCGCCGAACTCGCGGACTGGCGCGCTCGAATGCCGGGCGTGCTGCTGCTGCTCCCAGGACTCGGGGCGCAGGGCGCGAAAGCCGAGGACCTGGTACCCGCCTTTGATGCAGACGGACTCGGCGCGATTGCCAGCGCCTCGAGAGCCTTGCAGTACGCCTCCACCGGAACCGATTACGCCCTTGCCGCTCGAGGGGCTGCGACTGCCCTGCGAGACCGGCTCAACGCGGCGCTAGGGGGATAAACGTTTTGAGGGACACATGCTAGATTAGAGCCGCAGAGGTGCGCGATGGCAGACATTCACTTTTTAGACGCCAAGCAGAAACCCTTAGAGTTACCGAAAACCGACGCCGTGAAAAACGCCGTGGCGGCCGCTGACAAATGGGCGGACGACAACAACTTGGATGTAGGCTTCGCGTTGGAAGAAGACCAGCACTTGCACATTCACCTCGGCGGGGTGCGTTTGAGCAACTGGGTGGACATGAAATTCTTCACCGAGGGCGACGTGCATTCCCTGTTGGAGCAACTGGATTACGCCCGCTTCGAGTACCGCCGGAACGCCAGCGGCTACGGCAAGTTCGACCGCTGACAAACCGTGAACAGCCTCATCACCGGCTCGAGTCGCGGCCTGGGTGACGCGCTGGCTCGCGGTCTGCCAAACGCGGGCGACACGGTGTTTCTCGTCTCGAGGGGATGCCCGCCCGCGCTGGACCTACGCGACAGTGTGGAGCGCCACTGGTTTCCGGTTGACCTGACCCACCACGACGCGCCCGACCAGATTTTCGCAGCGCTTGGCGACCACGCCTTGGACGTGCTGATTCACAACGCGGGCATCTGGGAACGAGAGGCGTTCTCCAACAACTACGACTTTGAGCGCGTGAGTGACGCCGAAACCCGCGAGATTCTGCGCGTCAACCTGGAAAGCGCGATCACGCTGATTCGAGCGTTGCTGCCGCGATTGGAGCGAAGCGCGAACCCGAAGATCATCCTGATCGGCAGCGTCAACGGATTGGAAAATGTTGGGATGCCAGAGGTCGCCTATAACGCCAGCAAGTGGGGCTTGCGCGGTGTGGCGCACGGGTTACGCGAACACTTGCGTCAACGCCGCATCGGGGTGACAATCATCAATCCTGGGAGCATTGCCAGTTCTGACGAAAACACCCGCGAAGACCTGATTCCGCCGAGCGATCCCGTGGCACTGGTTCGGTACGTGGTGAGCGTCTCGAGGCGGAGCAATGTCAAAGAGGTTGACCTGCCCGCGATGATGGACGAGATGGCTTAGGGGCTGGCGAGGCAAGCCTCGCCCCTCCGAGAAATGCGTGGTGTTGGACAGAATCACAAATCGAGTCCTCGCCCGCTCGAGCCGTCATCAACCCGAGATCACCTCGAGCAATTTGTAGTCACAACCGTTTCAAGAAGCACACCAGGCGTTCGGTCTCCTCGAATCCCAGCGCCTTGTGGGCCTCGATTCCCGCCTCGTTGTGCAGCCAGGTATCGCTGCCGAACTCCCGCAGGCCCTTGCCCCGCGCCCAAGCTTCGGCGGCGGCCATCAACGCCCGCCCGACGCCTTTCCTTTGCGCCTCAGGTTCCACGTACCAGCCTTCCAGGAACGCGACCGGCGAGGTTTCGCAACCTTCCGCGTAGGCTCGAGTGCCAACCTCCGCGAAACCGAGCGCCTGTTGATCGTCGAACGCGATCAGCGTGACGGCCGCCGGGTTGGGGGTCGCAAAGTACGCTTCGATGCCCACCTCGAGTCCGTCCTCATCGGGCCAGAGCGCGACTCGCATTCGTAACCAGTGCTGGCGGTCCCTGGGTTCGACGGGTCTGACAATCATGGGTCAAGCTTAACTCTGCCAGCTTTCCTGTTTTTTGGCTCGAGGTGTCAAGCTGGCCTCATTTAAAGCGCGATCTCGAGGCGTTTCAAACCGCGAATCACGAAGCCGGTGTAATCCAGCGGTTGGTCTAGCACCTGAAAATTTGGGTGGCGTTTCAAGAAGGCGTGCAGCGCCACACTCATCTCCAGTCGCGCCAGCGGAGCACCGATGCAGTAATGCGTCCCCAGCCCAAACGTCAGGTGCGGGTTTGGATCTCTGGTCGCGTCAAAGCTGTCGGCGTCGGTAAACTTGTGCGGGTCGCGGTTGCCGCTGGCGTAGAAGAATCCCAGCTCCATGCCCTGTTTCAGCCTCACGCCCCGGAACTCGAAATCCTCCAAAACCCAACGCTCGAACATCGGGAGCGGCGTGTCGAAGCGCAGGAACTCTTCGACGGCGGTTTTGAAGATCGCGGCGTTATTGGACTGACTCGAGGCGGCGCGACCCAGTTGCGCTTTGATCGCTGGGAGGCGCTGCATCGTCAGCAGCGCGGCGGTCGTCCCGTTGACGGTCGCCTCGTGACCGGCGTTCAGGAACAGGATGCAGTTGGCCACGAGTTCGTCGTTCGATAACCTCTCCCCCATCTCTTCCACCTGTACCAGCGCAGTGATCAGATCGTCCCTCGGCTCGAGGCGGCGCTCGTCTGCCAGGGCTTTGATGTACGTGCTGAACTCTGCCGTCGCGCTGTTCGCGGCGCGCATCTGCGCTTCCGTGTAGCCCAACTCGTAGAGCTTGACAATCGCGGCGCTCCACGGACGCAAGCGATCTCTATCAGTTGCGGGGATGCCTAATAGTTCAGCGATCACCAGCACCGGTAAAGGTTCCGCGAAGTCAGCCACGGCATCGAACGCGTCCCCTCGAGACCGGGCGGCGTCCAAGAGGTGATTGACAATGCCTTCAATCCGAAGCCGAAGGTTCTCCACTCTGGACGGCGTGAAGGCTTTCTGGACCAGCCCGCGAATTCGGGTGTGACCGGGCGGTTCCATGTCCAGAATGTGGTTCTTTTGAAAGTGATCGAAGGCGGCGACCCTGGAATCTGGCGGTGGAAAGCCCAGTTCGTCGCGGGATAAAACATGAAAAATGCTCCGCCCGAGGCGGCGCTCGCGCAGCAAGGCGGCGATGTCCTCATACCGGGTGAAAAAGAGTTTCTGCCATTCTGGGTCCCAGAAGATCGGACTGGCTTCACGCACGCCCGCCAGCCTCGGGTACGGGTCACGCACGAAGTCTGGATCGTTGATGTTGAGGTGAAAAACGGGAACGTTGGCTGGGGGATTCACGGTGGCTCGAGTGTACTGGGTTGACAAGCTCTCAGAACAGGCTAGTAAGGGAGTGACCAGCAATCTCGAGGCAAACTCAGACTCGAGGGCGTGTGAAAGCTCGAGCGGTTTCATCTCGGGAAGCGGTGTTGGAATCTAGCCGAAAAAACCTCTTCTCATGGACGAGGTTGTGAAGGAGTCTGTGCTTACTTCTTGCAGATGGCTGATTTCATGCGATACCAGCGGGTTTCGTTGACGAAGGTCCGGTCCCCGGTGAACGAGACCGTGAAGTTCTGCAAACCAGCCGCTTTCAGCACCTTGGCATCACTGGCATTGCGCGGCGTCAGTTTCACCTTGGCATCGGCCTGAGTCGCGCCACCGATCGCCCAGCTTCCCGTGATCTTCGAAGACGAGGTGGTGTTGCTGACCCCTGGGACGCTCGCTGAGTCCACGCTCTGCAACACGAAGCTCTTGTCCCCGCACAGGTGCAACTTCATGACACTGCTGCCGGACACGTTCCCTAGGTCACCGACGCCGGTCACGCCGCCCATACCGGTTTGCGTTTCCCCAGCTCGAGCCGTCACACCGCTCCCCTGGGTGCTGGCGGCGTCCACATTGCTGAGCATCATGTTGCCAAGCAGCTTTTGCCAACGGGCGGTCTGCCCCTGGGCGAACACGGTCACGGCTCCGAGGGCAACGATGGATACAGTGAGTTTGAGGATGGAAGAACGATTCATGCAGACCCCCGCTTTCGAGATAATAAGTATAAACCGTTGAGTGAATATTTCCTTCAAAACCCTCGAATTTGATTGCAGCCTTCCACCTTCAGATCAGCCGCTCGTCAAGGCTCAAAGGTCGGAATCTGACACGGCAGGGGTGAACGTGTATCCTGGGTGAGCTGTTGCAGAAATCTCGAGCTGCGTTTCGAAAGGACGAACCCCATGACGCCAGAAGAAATCGCGCTCGAGAAGCAGAGCACCTACGCCTTAAACGGCGTTGACGGCGACATCCTGACTTTCCTACACGAGAACGGTCAGGAACTTGCGGTGCGGGTCACGCCACACACGGCTCCCGATGGTCGTTTGATCCTGTACGAACTCTGGCAGAAGGGTCCGCCCGGCGCGTACCAGCGCCTGTTCACCGAGCGCGGTTACGAATGGATTTTTGAATTGCCGTTGCTCCTGGAGTACAGCCTCAGCGAGGGCGGGTATCCGACGGAACCGGAAGCGCTGATCGCCCGGTTTTTTCAGAGCCTGCACGGCACGACCTTCAAGAATTATCCCAGGCAACTGTTTCGATAGCCCGGGAAACCCTCAAGGGTTACGGAGTCACGTCTATGTTTCGCAGGTACGACAGGAAGCTGCGTTCCGTCATCGGACCGACCTTGACCGCCTGAACCACGCCGTTCCTGTCAATGAAGACGCTGGTCGGGTAGCTGTTAACGCCATATGTATCCGCCACGCTGTCCCCGGTATCGGGCGATTTGTCCGCCAAGTCTGACCCGCCCAGCACGGTCAGCCCCTCGAGTTTCTGATCCGCCAGGAATTGCAGGCTCTTCGTGGACGGCTCACCGACGATGATTGCCAGCAGGTTGAGCTTTCCTTTCAACCGCCCCGCCACCGCGTTCAGGGCGGGCATCTCCTCGCGGCAGGGGGCGCACCACGATCCCCAGAAGTTCAGCACCACCGGTTGCCCTTTCAAGCTTGAAAGTTGAACGGTTTTCCGCAGGGTCGGGCTGTAAATCGTGAAATCTGCGGCCACATCCCCAAGGCGGGGCGCAGCCAGCGCCAAGGGTAATACCACCGCGAGCGCCGTTAATCCCAGCTCGAGACCCCAAGCGCGCACGGTCAACCCCCCGTGACTCGAAGCAGTAAAGCGCTGACTTGACCATCGCCCCCGGTTGTGACGAGCAGCACGAGTTGATAGTTGACGCCGCGCCCACCCTGGAACTCGAACGAACCCAGCATCCCGACCTTCAGCGTGGTGGTCTCGAGCAGCTTCCACCCCCCGTCTTGGAGCTGCTGGGCGTACCCGTTGTACACCTCCAGTGGACTCGAGGAGGTGCTCAGCTTGATGCTCGAGATCAAATCTCCGCCGTAGCCACCGACGAGTTCCCGCACCTCGGCTCCATTCGGTGGCAGTAGATTGGGAACCGTCACGCTGGACGGGGCATTGAACTGGCAATCATAGGTGTTAACCTGCAATCTCAGGTCCTTGATGGCCGCGTCCAAGCGGTACACGACTACCGACACCGACAAACCATCATCTCGGCAGTACAGGTTATCGTTGACGTACGGAGCGCTCGTACCAACGTCCACGAAACCACCCCTGGATGTCATCGTGGACCCGCGACTCTGAAACCCAGTCAATCTTCGAGCGTAGAAACTCTGAATGCCTTCTGGCGTGTCACGCACGTCCACGACGACCTGAAAATCGTCCACACCGCGCACCGCCGAACCGACGACTCGAGCACCTGTGGGAAGCGGTAACTCTAGTGGAGAGGCCGCGGGAAGTTTGCCGACGATCAGTTCCGGCTCGTCAAAGCCGTACCCGAGCAATCTGCCCGCCAGTTCTTCCAGCGTCGCGGTTTGAGCGCTGGCGGACGAAGCCCCGATTGCGGCGAATACTGTCGCACTCAACGCAATACTTTTCCAAAATTGGAAGCTCATACGAACAGTTAAGAGCAACGGATATGAGAAGCATGGGAACAACCTGCGGCGCTACCCTTACACTCTGGTCATGGACCGACTGATCGCCGTGGACACCCTGAATGACATTCCGCTCGAGCACCGCGACACGCCGATCGGTCGGCTGTTGGAGTATCACAACCTCGGGCGCGAGTTGCTGCCAGTGGAACGGGCTGAGCTGCTGGTCGGGATGTGCATGGACAACCGCAAAACCCTCCAGATCCCGGATAACTTCGCGTTCGTGCTGCGCACCTCCGGGGCGAACATGCGCCACAACGAGTTCCGGGTGGCCTACGCGATCAGTGTCGGCGGCGTGCGAGATATTGCTCTGATCGCGCACACCAACTGCGGCATGGTCGGGTTGAGCAATCGCTTGAGTGCTTTCGTGCGCGGCATGGTGGACGCGGCGGGCTGGGACGAGACGCAAGCCAGGGAGTATTTCTTTCAGTACGCGCCGTTCTTTGAAATTGAGGACGAGGTGTCCTTCGTGCGCTTGGAGGCGCAACGCCTGCGGGCGCGCTACCCAAAAATCGGTGTCACGCCACTGCTCTACAAGCTCGAGGATAACCGCCTGTACGTGGTCGGTGAGTAATGCGGTTCGCGGCGTTTCTGCGGCATTAGTCTGAGCGCAGATAACCGCTCGAAGTTGGTGGACTCGTGGGCGCTCTGCGAAACGATTGGCTTCACGAACGTCACAACCTATTTGCGAACCAGGAAGCTTCGGCTCGAGGTGGAAACCGCTGAGACTGTAGCCGCAACCCTCGAGACAGCCTGCCAGCCTTGGGGTGGATGGTTCACGATGCGGCTGGAACGCGCCAACTCAGCCGTTTAACGAAGCCCCGAAAGTATCAACACGTGACCCCGTTGCGCCAGCCGTCACCACTGACTGTGCCAAAAACCGATCTCGAGCTGAGATGTACCACGGGTGACGCGGTGGTCTCGAGCGCACTCAGAAATGGGCTGAAAGCCTGACAGCCATGAATGCTAGATTCTGGGCGTGATCCAGTACTACGCCTGCGCCAACGCTCACCTCGAGCGGGTGCTGCTACCATCACCGGGTTGCTGGGTAGACGTGGTGCGCCCGACTGACGAGGAACGCCTTGCCTTGCGCGAGCAACACGGGCTACCTAGAGATTTCCTGGTCTACGCCCTGGACCCCGACGAACGCCCCCGCCTCGAGACTGAGGGCACGTGTCGTTTGATCGTCGTGCAGGTCTCGCACTGGCTGGGTCACGAGTCGCTCACGCCCTACGACACCGTGCCGCTCGGGGTGATCCTGACGCCGGATCACGTGCTGACCGTTTGCGGGCATCGGCACACGGTCTTGTTAGACCTGAAACGCAGCAAATTCCGGGTGACGACCACGACCGATCAATCGCGGTTTTTGCTGCACGTGCTGCTTCGGGTCGCGCAGCGTTACCTGCTGGATTTGCGGGCGATAGACCGCCGCCTCGAGTCATTGGAAGAACGGCTCTCTAAGAGCACCAAGAACCGGGAGTTGCTGGAACTGATGCGCTTGGAAAAAAGCCTGGTCTACTTCAAAACCGCGCTCCGAGCCAACCTGGCCCTTTTAGAACGTTTACGGCGCGAGGACGGATTGATCGGTGCTGACCGCGAGACCCTTGAAGATGTCGTGGTAGAAACCACGCAGGCGTTTGAGATGACCGACATCGCGCTGTCCATTCTGGGCACGACCACGAGTGCCTTCGCGGCCGTGATTGGTAACAACCTAAACGAGGTCGTGCGGGTGCTGACAATTGTCACGGTCATGGTGGCGCTGCCGACCTGGATCACCGGTGTGTTCGGCATGAACGTGCCGCTCCCGTGGCAGCACGAGCCGTGGTCGTTCGCCGCTGTCATGCTGCTCTGCGTCGGCGCAGTGCTGGGCTTGCTGGCACTGCTGCGGCGGCGCGGCTGGCTGTGACGTTCACACTGCCTTCGTCTTTCCTGCACCGCAGATTCAGACACACCCGGTACATTCTCCTCAGCGCCCACAAAGCGCAACCCTCCCTCCCAAGCGCTCGAGTTCCCTCCCAACTCGAGCGCGAATTTTTGGGTTGTGAAGGCATCAGATGGCACAGGCGTACACCAACTTCTGGCCACAGCTCGAGCATGTTTGCCATAGATCAGGGCACGAGGCTCAAAACCTGGGAACTTGGCGGCTCGAGGAGCGGTTTGGGAGCTTGGTTGTCGTTTCCGCTGCGCCCCTAGGAGGCATGGAGGTCAGTCGTGAACAAGCTCGTTCGCTGCTGTAAGGCAAACAACTGTAGGAGCTGCCCGGCCACACCTCGAGACTTTTGACTTTGTCATCTCGAGCGAGATGATTTTTGTTTATGACATTGTTAACGCCTCACCCCTACGAGAACCGGGGTTGATGCGCGGCTCGAGATTGGTGGCGTTCAGGCTACCGCCACCAAGCGCTCCCGCGCCTCGAGTTGCGTCTGCACGTGCTTCACGGCTTTCACGGCGTCCACTTTGCCGTTCTCAATGAACACCTGCCCGGTGAACCGTCCGGCGTAAACGCTGCCAATCACGTACAAACCCGGTACATCCAGCGTCTCATAGGATTCTGGGTCATAGGCGATCCGTCCATCCGCGTCGGTCGTCACCCCGGTTTCTTCGAGCATCGTGGTCTCGGGGCGGTAGCCGACCAACAGGAAGGTGAAATCCGTCGGAATCTCGAGGCGGCCGCTCGGACCGTCCACGACCACGGCGGTCGGGGTGATCTCACGGGTGACACTGCCGAGTTCGGCGCGGATGCTACCCTCTTTGATGCGGTTTTCCAAGTCCGGCTTGACCCAGTATTTGATCGTGTGCCGCAGGTCCGCGCCGCGATGCACCAAAGTTACGTTGACGCCGTGGCGGTACAAGTCCAGCGCGGCGTCGGCGGCGCTGTTGCCGCCGCCAACAACGGTCACGTTCAAACCCCAGAACGGGTGCGCCTCGGTGTAGTAATGGCTGACGTTCTCGCCGTCCTCGCCGGGAATCCCGAGGTGGTTCGGGTTGTCGAAATACCCGGTCGCCACAATACATTTGCGGCATTCCACGACGCCCATCGCACCACTTTTCTCTTCGACCTCTAAGGTGAAACCAGCGGGCGCGGGGTGAATGGCGACGACCTCGCTGTACTGACGGACATTGAGTTCCTCTCGAGCGGTCACGAGGCGGTAATACGCCAGGGCTTCCTTGCGCGTGGCTTTTTCGGTGCTCGTCACGAACGGGTGGTTGCCAATCTCCAGCCGCTCAGCCGTGGTGAAGAAGGTCATGTAGGTCGGGTACTCGAAGATGGCGTTGGCGACGCAGCCCTTGTCCAGAATCAGGTAGGACAGCCCGGCGCGTTTGGCTTCGATGGCGGCGGCCAGACCCACGGGGCCCGCACCGACAATGGCGAGATCGAACATCATGCCCTCAATGCTAAATCGAAACGCTGGAACGTCAAGAGTGGAAACTACCAGTCGTTGATCGTCCCGGTCATCGGCAACGAAACACTGTGCAGGCGGACTCGAGGGGGGGACTGTGAGCTGAGGTCTGGGATCAAGGAGAGCGCGAAAACCTCGGCGGGAGCGTAACTGACGGTGTAGCCCAGGTCTTCCACTGAGGCGATGGAGAGTTTGGAGAGCGGGTTTGCGCCATCGTTCAGAAAGCTCGTCATCAGTTCTTTCTTGAAGACCGATTCGCGCCAGTGACCCTCGCAGCTTCCCGGTCCAAACTTATCCTCCACAGGCACAGTCGCATCGGGTCCGGCTAATGCCTTGTACGCCGCGACCCCTTTCGCGCCAATGTACCGTGGGTTGTCGTCGCAACCGTCTTTGTTGGCGTCGGTGTTGGAGTAACTGATCAGGTTCTTGCTATCCCAGAGCGTCCCGAAGCCCAAAACATGCCCCATCTCGTGGGTGATCGTTTCGTCCAGTTGCCCGTCCGCCTGCAAGCCGTCTAGGTCAGCCGTGTCGAACTTCATCTGCCCCACCCCAGTCAACCCGTTCGAGGTTCGTGGCTGACAGGGACCCGCAAACCCTAACAACCCGCCCGGTCCTTCGGTAAACGTCCCGACCAGGATCAGCACGTCATCAATGCCAGCAACACTGCCGGGAATCTTGACGCTGTTACTTCCAGTCCCGCAGGCGCTCGAGGTGTCCACAGCTTGCTTGATGTCAGGCAAATCCCCGGTGATGATCTGCCCCCAACGGGTCGCCGCACTCTGAAAAGCGGCTTTGTACTGAGGTTGCACAGAGGAATCGAACAGCAACGTCACGTTGTACCCAGGATTACTCGGCGGGTCGCTCGAGGGGCACGCGGTCAATACCAGCAATCCAAGCAACGCCAGCCATTTGGTCATGGTTGGAGTTTACTTGGTGTCATCAATCACGCCTGTCGGAAACACGGGCAGGCTGTGGGGGACGGCGGGGAAACCCTGAGGCTGCGCACCCACGGAGGCGGTCAGGCTGAACGTTTCAGCGCTGTTGTAACTGACGGCGTATCCCAGGTCCTCTAAGGAGGCGATGCTGAGCCTGGACAATGGATTCGTGCCACCGTTCAGGTAGCTCGTCATCAGTTCCTTCTTGAAGACCGATTCGCGCCAGTGACCCTCACAACTGCCGGGTCCGAATTGGTCCTCCAAAGGCACGCTGGTATCCGTGCCGCCGAGCGCCTTGTACTCCGCGACGCCGCGCGCGCCGATGTACCGAGGATTCGTGCCGCAGGCATTCGGGTTGCTCGAGGTTCCGCTGGTGAGACCCTTGTTGCCCCAGAGCGTGCCAATCCCGAGGACGTGACCCATCTCGTGGGTGATCGTCGCGTTCAGCAGTCCCGCGTTCAGTAAGCCGTCCAGGTCGGCGGTGTCGAACTTCATCAGTCCGACCGCCGTGAGTCCGTTCGAGGCTCTGGTGCGACACGGCCCGGCGTAGCCCAAAAGTCCAGACGGCGCTTCGGTGAAGGTTCCCACGAGGATCACGACATCGTCCACGGCCACCGAACCGGGAATGCTGACCTCAGGGGCGCAGATGCTCGAGGTGTCCACGTTGCTGATGTCCGGCAGGTCACCGGTGATGATGCTTTGCCAGCGGGCGGCGGCTTGCTGGAAGACAGGCTTGTACTTATCCGCGACACTCGGTTCAAACAGGACGGTCACGGTGTAACCGTTGCTCGAGGTGGGGGGCGTGACGGGCGTGACGGTGACGCTCCGGTTGGCGCTGCCGCCCGCGTTATCCGCGACGGTCAGCGTCACGGTGAACGATCCCGCGCTCGAGTAGGCGTGCGTCTTGGTGTTAATGCTGCACGTCACGGTTTCGCTCTTGCTATCACCCCAGTTGAGGTTGCAGGTGAGTGGGTTGCCGTCCGGGTCGGACGCCGACCAGCTCACCGCGCCCGTCAAGCCGTTCGCGCTCGAGGTCAAGCTGGCGATCACGGGTGGGCGATTCGCGGGCGGTGGGGGTGTGACCGGCGGCGGGGCTGGCGGTGAGGCGGGCGGCGGCGGCGGGGTTGGAGGGACAGGCGTTGGTGGTACAGGCGTCGGATTCGGCGCGGGTGGCGTTGGACCGGGCGGTGGTGAAACCGGTGCAGGACCGATCGTGACCTGGGTGCTGCTCGAGACCGAACCGCCCTTGCCGTCAGAGACCGTAAGTTTTGCGGTGAACACCCCGCTGGCGGGATAGGTGTACGCCTGCGAGCTGGTGGCACTGCAATCCAACCCGGTGAACTCCTGGGTTCCATCGCTGTTCGCGTCCAGATCGCAGCGCAACGCGTCGCCGTTCCCATCACTGAGACCCCAAGCGAAGGTCACATTACGCCCTGCGCTGGGACTCGAGGAGAAACTGGTCACGGTCGGCGCGGCGTTTTCCACGACTTTTTGCGGCACGTTCAGGCAGGCGGTTAAGGACAAGAGCGGAAAGACCAGGGACCACTTCACAAGGGGAGCATATTTTGGCAGTGTCAGGCGCGCCGTGAAAACCCGACATTTTGGCGTCCCCATGGGTTAAATCGCCTCTCGAGACGGGCGGGAATCTGACTTCTGACACGTGTTAAAGTCATCCTATGGCAACTCGCACCGAGACCGATTCGATGGGCGAAGTCCAGGTGGACTCGAGCCGTTACTGGGGCGCGCAAACCGAGCGCAGCATTCACAACTTCCCGATTGGGCGCGACCGCTTCGTCTGGGGACGGGCGATTATTCAGAGCCTCGGGATTTTGAAGAAGGCGGCGGCATTGGCGAACGCCGAGCTGGGGCAACTCCCGGAGGACGTGGCGCGACTGATCGTGCAAGCCGCCGACGAGGTGATAGACGGCAAATTAGACGCTCACTTTCCATTGGTCGTGTTCCAAACGGGTTCCGGCACGCAGAGCAACATGAACGCCAACGAGGTCATCTCTAACCGCGCGATTGAAATCGCGGGCGGCGCACTGGGCAGCAAGAAACCGGTTCACCCGAACGATCATGTCAATCGCGGGCAGAGCAGCAACGACACCTTCCCGACCGCCATGCACATCGCCGTGGTTCAGGAATTGCACCGTCAGCTCTACCCAAAGGTCCAGGTCTTGCGCGACACGCTGCACCGCAAAGCCGAGGCGTTCAAGGATATCGTCAAGGTCGGACGGACCCACCTTCAGGACGCCACGCCGATCACCCTAGGGCAAGAAATCGGTGGCTGGGTGGCGCAGATTGATTACTGCCTGCTCGAGGTGCATCACGCGGAGCAAGGCTTGTACGACCTAGCGATAGGTGGCACGGCGGTCGGCACGGGGCTGAACGCGCACCCCAAGTTTGGTGATCTGGCGGCTCAGAAAATGGCGGAATTGACCGGAATGCCGTTTCACAGCGCTGAAAACAAATTCGCAGCCCTGAGCGCCCACGACGCGCTCGCTACGACCTCGGCTTCGCTCAGGACATTGGCGGGTGCACTGATGAAAATGGCCAACGACGTGCGCTGGCTGGCGTCGGGGCCGCGCAACGGCATCGGCGAAATCACCATCCCGGAGAACGAACCCGGCTCCTCAATCATGCCCGGCAAGGTAAACCCGACCCAATCCGAGGCGCTCACCATGGTCGCCGTGCAGGTCTACGGCAACGACGCCGCCGTGGCCTTCGCCGCCAGCCAGGGAAACTTTCAGCTCAACGTCTTCAAACCCGTGATGGTACAAAATGTGCTGGAGAGCGTCAGCCTCTTGGGTGATGCCAGCATGTCCTTCAACGACGGCTGCGCCGTTGGCATCGAACCGAACCGTGCCCGCATCACCGAGAATCTGGACAACAACCTGATGCAAGTCACCGCGCTGAACCGACATATTGGCTACGACAAATCCGCCAAGATCGCCAAGAAAGCCCATCACGACGGCTCGAGTTTGAAAGCGGCGGCGGTGGAGCTGGGTTTCGTGACACCCGAAGAGTTCGACGCCTGGGTCGTGCCGCTCGAGATGACGTACCCGACGGAATGAACGGCGTTACGGCTCGAGAAGATGTGGCTTGCAGTCGGGTGCTCGAGTCAAGGGCTGGGATTTCTGGTTATCAATCCGTTTGCGCTCGAGTCCTACGCGTCCTCATGATCGCCCGGCCACCCTCGAGAATGTCCGTCACGCCCCAATCAACCTTGTTCTGGCTGATCGCACGTCAAACCCGTCTCGAGATTTAGGCGTTGGCCGGGCGTGGCACGCTACGCCCCTACGAAAAAACCGAGAGGCGTGACATGAATGGGAATCAGGGGCAGATTTCGTATCTGCCCCTCGAGCTAACAATTTTGGTTACTCCACGACGACCGGGATAATCACCGGGTTGCGCCCCGTGGCTTTGCGGACGAAGCGCCGCACCACGTAGTACACGTCGTCTCGCACGCTCTCGAGCGGCTTTTTTTCCTTCGCGCCGCGTTCCAGCACGCCGTCCACCTGCTCCTCGATGGCTTCCATCAGTTCCTCGCCGTTGTTGATGAAGCCGCGTGACGCGATCTTGGCGTGCGGCTTGGGGTGCATGACGCAGCCGATCACCAGCACGCCGTCCCCTGCCATCGCCTGACGATCTTCCAAAATTTCGTCGGACACGTCGCCAACGCCCAATCCGTCCACGTAGACCGCGCCTGCGGGGGCGGTTCCGACGATCTTGAAATCGTCGCGGCTGACGTGAACGATGTCACCGTTCTTGATAATCAGTGTGCGCTTCGGCGGGTGCGGGATGGTCTCGGCTAACCGGGCGTGGTTGACCTGGTGGCGCGGCTCGCCGTGGAACGGCAGAAACCACTTGGGCTGGACCATGTTGAGCATCATCTTCAGCTCTTCCTGGCTGCCGTGCCCGGAGGCGTGAACCCGGTAGGTCGGCGGGTAGAAAACCCTGGCGTTCTTCTGGTACAAGCTGTTGATGACGGTGTTGATGGCTTCCTCGTTACCGGGGATCGGGCTCGAGGAGAGAATCACCGTGTCGCCCGCTTTGATCGCTAGGCGCGGGTGATTACCGAAGGCAAGCCGTGACAGCACGCTCATCGGTTGCCCTTGGCTGCCGGTGCAGACGAACAGCACTTGCGAGTCTTGCAGGTCGCCCATCTCGTCGGTGCTGATCAGCCTGTCCTTAAACTCCAAATACCCGAGGCGCTGGGCCAGCTCGGAGTACTTGAGCATACTGCGCCCCTCCATGACGACCCGCCGCCCGGCTTTCTCGGCAGCGCGGACAATGTTCTGGACGCGGTGAATGTGACTGGCGAAGGTTGTCACGAAGATTCGACCGGGAGCCGCCAGGATCAGTTTTTCCAGAACCTCAGCGACATCGGCTTCGCTGGGAGTCGTGCCGACGCGCTCGGAACTGGTGCTGTCGGAGATCAGCAGCAGCACGCCCTCCTCACCGGCTTTGCTGATCTTGGCCAGGTGACTCGTCTTGCCGTCGGCCGGGTTCTGATCCAGTTTGAAATCGCCAGAGTGAACCACGCGTCCGACCGGGGTGTGAATCACCATGCCAGAGTTATCCGGGATGGAGTGCGTCACCTGGAACATGTCCACGGTGAAGTGCTTGCTGAACTTGATGCGAGAATCGGTTTCGATCTCGCGCAGGTCCAAATCCTCGCTCGAGATGCCGAACTCACTGAATTTCTCTTGCAACAGTCCTAGGGTCAATTTCGCGCCGTAGAGCGGAACTTTCGGCAGGCGCGGCAGGATGTACGGGAACGCGCCGATGTGATCCTCGTGACCGTGAGTGACGATGAACCCTTTGATTTGAGCGGCGTGCTCCAACAGGAAGTCAATCTTCGGGATGATGATGTCAATGCCGGGCTGGTTGCTGTCTGGGAAGGCCATGCCGCCATCCACGACGAGAATCTCGTCCTCGTACCGCAATGCCAGCATGTTCTTGCCGATTTCGCCAAAGCCACCCAGTGGAATGATCTCGAGATGCTTCTGCTCGCTCATTGCTGGCGGGCTTTCGGATGACGTGAGAGAACGACGAACCGGAGGTTCGTTTTTTGAAGACCGTTACTTTGCATAAAACTCCCTTGCTGACACGGGGTTGCTATGTTCACAACCGCCGTGCGTGGGCTTCGTTAACCCTGAAGCGGGACTCGATTTCGCGTTTTGCACCCCTCGAGTCAGGGCGCTCGGATAACCTCGAGCCGCAGTCCCGTTTCAACCCTGGGGTGGGTGCATCGTTTCCGACTGATGCCGTCGCCGCAGGCGGCAGTCTAACAGATTGCGAACGGGGCTTCTGTACGGGGGATGGCCTAATCGGGTTTGTGCGGCGCAGGTTCTCGAGTTGGGAGGATTTCGTAGATCACGATCCTTTCAACTCGAGCCAGACCCACCAGGTCAGCAGCCCGGTTTTCAAAGACCAGGCGACCGTGCGAACCCAGTTGCCGCCGACCAGCGCCCGATACGCGGTTTCATTGAAGCCGCTCGAGAGTAAACCGTGCTGAGGGACTTGCAGCAACGCGGTGCTGAGCCAGGCCACCCCCAACAGCGCCGCGGACACCCACGGCAGCCAGGCTTGCGAGCGTGGCGCTCCAGGGGTGAACAGCATCAAGCCCGTCAGCGCCGCCTCTATTAGCATGGCGGGTCCGACGACGAGGGTGATCAGGCTGGTGTGCCGGTTCTCGTAGGCGGCGAACCCCTCGCGTCCGACCGCGTTGAAGAGCGGGTAATGCACGACCTGGATGATCCAGATCACACCGCACATGAAGGCGGTGGCGATCAGGTTCCCGAGGGGTAAGAGCTTTTCCACGGCTTCAGGCTAAGGACTTTCGCGGTTCTCGAGCGCAACGCAGCACCCAGAATTTTGAGGTTGTCTCGAGAACGGTGCTCTGAACGCGGCTGACTCTCGAGCCAGTGTGAAGACGTTACAGGCTATATCCCTACGAGTGCGTCAGCAACGATTCAATGGACCGATAGAATCGAAAGCCCAATAAAAGCCTGGCTGGTAGACTGACGCCCATGAAGCCTCGAGTTGGCGTGACCGTTTCTCAGAGCCGCGACCCTGCCCTGCAACGCCTGTTCAACGGGACCTCGTTGCAATTCTCCAGGGGCGTTTTGGAGGCGGGCGGTTTGCCGGTGATGCTGCCGGTGCTGCCCGGCACGGAAGCCGAACAGTTGACGTACCTGGACGGCGTGTTGTTCTCTGGCGGCGTGGACGTGGACCCGGAATGGTTCGGCGCGGATCACGAGTCCGGTCTGGGCGAGGTGGATGCCAGCCGCGACGAATTCGAGATGGCGCTGTACCGACTGGCCCGCGATGCCGGGAAGCCCGTGCTGGGCATCTGTCGCGGCTTCCAGCTCATCAACATCGCCGAGGGTGGCACGATCCATCAGCACTTGCCGCCCGTGGCGGGCCTCTGGGCGGATCATGCGCAGACGGCCCGCCCGCCAGTGTACGGACACCGGGCGCGGCTGGCCGCAGGGTCGGCGCTGGCGCGGCACTACGGAACCGATAGCTTGCGTGTCAACAGTTACCACCACCAGGGCGTCAAAGACGTGGCACCGGGGCTGAGTGCGACCGCCTTCGCGCCGGACGGGCTGGTCGAAGGTCTCGAGACGAGCGGCGTGGTCGCGGTCCAGTGGCACCCCGAGTTGCTGTTCGAGGCGCATCCTGAACACCTGGCACCTTTCCGGGCGCTCGTCGAAATGTGCCAGACCGTAAAGGCATGACACCAGAATTCACTCAACCACAGTTCACTCGAGCTTGGACGGATCGCTTCGGCAGCGCGTACACAATCCTGGAGGGCGGCACGGGCAGCCGTTGCGTGTTGGTCACCGCACCGTTACCGCTGGCTCGAGCGGCGTTGGAAGAACTGGAGCAGCTTCCAGCGTTCAAGGGTCGCGTGGTCTTGGTGGCACTGGAGGTGATGCGGCAGGCTCCGCTATTGGAAGCGCTGCGGGAAACCGCGCCGGACGCGGTCGTCGCGCTGGAGGACATGACCGGCATCGCTGCAAGGGGTCTGGCGGTTCAATTGGAAGCGGGCGAGTTCACCGCACCAACGGGTTTGATCTACCTCGAGTCTGGCGTTGTTCCCGCGTGGCGCTCCCCGGTGGCGTTCAACGACTCGCTCGAGTCTGAAAGCATCGCGGCGGGTGTGGCAGCCGCTCAAGGGATTCCCGCGCTGGCATGCGGCATCACAGATTTGCGGGCGGCACTGGTTCAGCTCGGTCGCTTTTGACGCCTTTCATTCCGTGGCAAGCGTCGTATACTGCCGAGAATGGTACAGCTCGCCAATAATTGGAGTGTCCTGTGAAGGGCACGGTCATGGTGACCGAAAACGCGCTGGCGTCACTGCTGGGACTCGCGGCGCACGAGGTTCCCGGCGTCGTCGGCATGGCTCCCGCGAACGTCAAGGAAGGCATCCAGAAGATTCTGGGGCAATCTCAGGCGCGTGATGGCGTCGTCGTCAGCGGCGATGGCACGCGGCGAAGCGTGGAAATTCACATCGTCGTCGCTTTCGGTACGGGCATCGCGGCCGTCGCCGAGAGCGTGCGCGACCGCATCGTCCACGCCGCCAAATCGTTAGCCGGGATCGAACTCGAGTCGGTCCGGGTTCACGTCGTCGGAGTCGCCAAGCCCGGTGCAACGCCTAAGAAACGCGGGGCGCGCGGTGGATAACCTAGTCAGCTTATCCTCGCAGCAACTCGCCGATTGCTTCATCTATGCGACCGACTGGCTGGGCGTGTACAAGGAAGAGACCAACGCGCTGAATGTCTACCCGGTCCCAGACGGCGACACCGGCACGAATATGCACCTAACGATGCAGAGCGTGCGCCGAGAACTGGATGTCTGCGATCACAGCAAAATGGCGGATGTCACCAGAGCCATTTCTTACGGGTCGCTCTTGGGCGCTCGAGGGAACTCCGGGGTGATCCTGTCGCAGCTTTTCAAGGGCTTCACCGAGGCCGTGCGCGACCTGACCGCGATTGATAGCGCCCAGCTCGTGGCCGCCCTAGAACGCGCCGCCAAGATCGGCTACGCGGCCGTGATGAAACCCGTCGAGGGCACGATTCTGACCGTAGCCCGCGAAACCGCCGAGGGCGCTCGAGCCGCGATTCTCAAAGATTCCAGCTTGGATGTGCGGGCGCTCTTGAACGCGGCCCTCGATGCTGGCCGGGTTAGCTTGGAGAACACGAAGAACCTGCTGCCCGTGTTAAAGCAAGCCAACGTTGTAGACAGCGGCGGCGCGGGCTACCTGCACGTCTTGACGGGCGTGTTGGCGAAACTCGAGGGAACGGCCCTACCGGAAGCCCCAGCGATTGAGAGTTACGCCCAGCAAGGCTTCGAGAACGAGGAGTTCGGGTATTGCACCGAATTCCTGTTGGAAAACGCCACGAAGCCAGCGAGCGAAATCCGCGAGTTGGTGCAGCCGTTCGGGGATTCACTGTTGGTCGTTGGCTCCGAGGGCTTCGTCAAGGGTCACATCCACACCGATGACCCCGACGCACTCTTGGCCACCGTCGCCCGCTACGGCAAGATGGTGCGCTCCAAAATCGAGGACATGTCAGAGCAGCACACCGAAATCCTCAGCATGGCCGGGGCCGCCTCGAAAACCGACACTGCCCTGACGGGCGCGGTCGCGGTCGTTTCCGGGTACGGGCTGGTCAAGGTTTTCCGCAGTTTGGGCGTGCGCATTGTCAGCGGCGGTCAGACGCAAAACCCGAGCGTGCAGGACATATTAGACGCCGCGAACAGCGTCGAATCGCCTGATGTGATCGTGCTCCCAAACAACAAGAACGTCATTATGGCCGCCCAGAAAGCCGCCGAACTCAGCACCGACAAACGAATTCACGTCTTGCCGACCAAGACGCTCGGGCAGGGACTCGGGGCGGCGCTAGCGTTTCTAAAGGACTCGAGCGTGGAGGAATTGCTGCCCGCGATGCAAGAGGGCGCTTCCCGCGTCCTGACCTTCGAGGTGACGCACGCCAGCCGCACCGCCACGATAGACGGACGCGAGATTCAAGCGGGCGAGGTGATAGGCTTACGCGACGACGTTCTGATTCACAACGGCGGCACACCAGAAGATGCCGTGGTGGACATGCTGAAAGGCTCGTACACGATGCAGGAAATCGTCACGATCTTCACCAACGCCGAGGTCTCGAGCGAACGGGCTGAGGGGCTGGTCGTGCGCTTAAACGAGGCGTTGCCGCAGCTTAGCGTCGAAGTTCGCACCGGCGGGCCCGACTTGTACGATTACCTCGTCACGATGGAATAATTGAATGTAGAAGAAGGCTCGAGCCAGGATTTACGACTCGAGCCTTTTCTTTTGGTCCAGAGGAGAGAACTCTCTCCTCATTTAGGCAAGAATCGCACCGCCAAGGTCGCATTGATCGAAGAACTGCGCGACTGAAAAAACAGCACCCACTCGAGCAGTTTTCTCTACACCCCGCCCGGCTTCGGCATCAGCGGCGGAATGAACCCGCCCGCGTCCGGCTTCGGACTCGAGGGTTTGCTGGGTTCGGGCGGGTTGGTCTCCTCTGGCGGCAACGGGTAGCCTTCGATCAGGAGCTGGACCTCTTCGCCGGTCAGCGTTTCACGCTCAAAAAGTCCCGCTACGACACGTTCAATCGCATCTCGGTGCGTCTCGAGCAGGTGGGTGACTCTGGTGTACTGCGTTTCGATAATGCCGCGCACCTCGGCGTCTATCGCCTTGGCGGTGGCGTCGCTGTACTGACGCGATTCGCCGCCGTACCCCAGGTAGCCCTCGTTCTCGACGATATGTGCTACGTGCCCTAGCTTGTCGCTCATGCCCCACTCGGCGACCATCCGGCGGGCGATACTGGTTCCCTGCTGGAAGTCCTGCTGCGCCCCGGTCGTGATGTCCCCGACGAACAGTTCCTCTGAGACGCGCCCACCAAGGGTCGTGGCGATTTCGTCTAACAATCTGGCCTTGCTGTAATGCATGGTTTCGGTCGGCATTGGGAGCATGTAGCCGCCCGCGCGCCCCCTGGGAACAATCGTGAGCTTATGGGTTTTGTTGGAGAGCGGCAGCAGGTTCGCGGTCACCGCGTGCCCCGCCTCGTGGTACGCGACAAGTCGGCGGTCAGCTTCGATCACGACTTTTGACTTTCTGGCGGGTCCCATGGACACCCGATCGGCTGCCTCATCAATATCCTTGACACTCACCTTGCGTCGCCCCGCTCGAGCCGCTAGCAACGCCGCTTCATTCAACAAGTTCTCCAAGTCCGCCCCCACGAACCCTGGGGTGCGCCTCGCCACCACTTTCAAATCCACGTTCTCCTCTAACGGTTTCTTCCTCGAGTGAACCCGTAAGATCTCCTCCCGCCCTTTGACATCCGGCGCATCCACCACGACTTGACGATCGAATCGTCCCGGTCTTAAGAGTGCGGCATCCAGCACATCGGGTCGGTTCGTTGCCGCGAGGATGATGATGTCGTGCTTGGTTTCAAATCCATCCATTTCCACCAGTAATTGATTCAAGGTTTGTTCCCGCTCGTCATTCCCCCCACCCATCCCAGAGCCACGCTTTCTGCCCACAGCGTCTATCTCGTCTATGAAGATGATGCACGGCGCGGTTTTACGAGCTTGCTCGAAGAGGTCTCTGACTCGAGCGGCTCCGACCCCAACGAACATTTCTACGAAGTCAGACCCGCTGATGGTGAAGAAGGGCACTCGAGCTTCTCCGGCGACGGCTTTGGCTAATAAGGTTTTGCCGGAGCCGGGCGGTCCGACGAGCAGGACTCCTTTCGGGATGCGAGCGCCGATGTCGTGGTAACGGGCGGGGTTCTTGAGGAAGTCAACGACTTCGGCTAACTCTTCTTTGGCTTCGTCGCACCCTGCCACCTCCTTGAACGTCGTCGTGGGCTTCTCCACCTGACGCGCCTTGGAGCGAGTGAAGGCGCTGACGCCGCCGTCACCGCCGCCCGCGCCGGAACGGGCGCGCAGCAAAAAGAAAAACAGCGCACCGATAGCCACGATTCCTAAGAGTTGAATCCCGAATCCCAAGTATTCACCGACCGGGGCGGGACGCTCTAACCGGTAATGGGTTTTGTATTTCACCGAGGCGTCTTCTAACGCCTTGTACAAGCCGGGTTCCAACACGAGTTGCACGCTGTAATTGCTGCCGCTGTTGACATCCACGTCCGCCTGCCCGTTCGGGCTGATGACGACCTTGCTGACACTCCCGAGGCTTAAGTCCTCGAAGAAGTCACTGGCAGATTTCGTGGCTGCCAGGGCAACCCCGCTCCAGAGCAAAAAGGAAACCAGCAAGACTCTCATCGGCACGCCCTCAGGGTATCACTCGAGGCGAACAGGATTGTGTGTTTTACCCGGCTGGCCTAGTGTCAGTCACGTCACAGAGGCGGTTCTTTCCACACCCTTCACTAACGGTCCGCATTAAACTGAACCCATGCGTTCGCGCCGCCGCTGGCAGCTCGCCTCTCGTCTGGTGTTGACGCTGTGGCTGTTGGTTTTCAGCGCCCATCACGCCGCGCCGGACGCCCCCGTCTGGTCGGGCGCGGGGCACACGCACCAGCATGGCAGTCTCGAGGGGGCCGGGACGGCGCTGGCGTTCAGCGTCGCGCACGACCACGACGGTCACGAGCATTGCGAGTTGTGCTTCTCAGGCGGCTTTCAACTCCCGGTCGGTTTCGTCGCCCCGCCGCGTTACAAAGATGGACAAGCCGCGAACTGGCACGAAGCACCCGGACTCGAGTTCGCCAACGACATTGGCTTGCCGGACGCGCACGCGCCGCCACCAATCTGAAAACCGTCACCCTCGTGTCTTCACCGAGGGTCTTTCCTGGTTTCTGGCTCGAGTAGTCACGCTCGAGGGTGAGTCGTTGGAGTGGTATGAAAAAAATCTGGTTCGGTTTCGTTGCGCTCGCCGTTGTTACGGTCGCGGCACTCAGTGTAGATGGACAGGCGCAGAGCGGCACGGTCAACTTCGAGTTGAAAGCTAACATCACCGTGGGTGGCGCACCGCTGGAATTGGGGAAGCTATACAAAACCCCAGCCGGAACCGAGTATCAGGTGGATCTCGTGCGGTTTTACACCAGCAACGTGCAACTCGTGAAAAACGATGGCTCGAGCCTGACCTTGCCCGGTGTCAGTTTGACGAGTTGGATGGCGGGCAACGCCGCGCCCACGGCGCAAGGCGGGAAGCTCATGGAAGACGGGCAGATGTACAACCCAGCCACTTTGAGCGGGGCGACCTTCTTCAAGCTCAAAGCCCCGGCGGGAGACTATAAGGGCCTGCGCTTCGAGGTCGGCGTGCCGAAGGACTTGAACCACCGCGATGCCAGCACAATGCCACTGCCATTGGGTCTGGAATCCGGGATGTTCTGGGCCTGGAACCCTGGGTACATCTTCTTTCGCTTGGAGGGGAAGACCATCATTGATGGCAAAGCGCAACCCTGGCTGCTGCACATGGGAACCGACAATTGGCGCATGAGCGTCAACCTGTTCGATCTCACCAGCAACAAGGTGAAGGTGGCGGTCACGGAGGGCGGTAGCTACGGGGTCAACCTGGATCTGGCCAAGCTCTTTGAAAAGGGCCCGAACGGGCAAGCCAGTTGGGACCTCAGCAACCCCGCACAGCGCGTCATGCACGGTGGACCTTTCATGGGACAGGCATACCTGAACCTGCTTGGTGCTTGGAGCGGACAATGAAACGTCTCTCAACATTCACGGCGCTGACTGTCTCGAGCATCGCGAGCCTGGTGCTAGCGCAAGGTGGGGGCAGCATTACGGGGTTCGTGACTGTGCCAGCCAGCGTGAAAAACACAGACAAACTGATCGTGCTCGCCTGCGCCAAGGCTGACGAGATGTGTGCCAAACCCGTGGGTGTGGTTGCGCTTGGCGGCAAAACGGGCATCAAACTCAAGGACGGCATAAAGTTTCCGTACAGCTTCGTGCGCTTACCAGACGGTGAATACACGGTTTACGCACTGAACGACCTCAACGACAACCGCCAGCACGACCCGGAGACAGAGGAAATCGGTGGCTATTTCACACCCGGAACCTTCGATCCGCTCTTTGTCACGCCACCAGCACGGGACATCAACCTCGAGATCATTCCGATCAAGTGACTCGGCTGTCTCGAGTCTTCAACCACCAAAGCGATGTGTTCTGATATGACTTTCAACGCCACTACCTTCGTGTCCAGTGTCGCCCTGATCTTCGGGGTGGCGCTGGCCAACTCGTTTTTTCCAGCCATGCCGATCCCGACTGAGAACCCGCAATCGGCCGCCAAGATTCGGCTCGGGCGGCAGCTCTTTTACGATGCGCGGCTGAGCGCGGACAACAGCCTCAGTTGCTCCTCGTGCCACCAGCAAAAATTCGCTTTCACCAATGCCGGAAACCGCGTCTCCACGGGTATCGGCGGCCAGAAGGGAACTCGTAACGCCCCGAGCCTCGGGAACGTCGGGTGGCGCAAAAGCCTGTTCTGGGAGGGCGGCAGTCCCAGCTTGGAGTTGCAGGCGATGGGTCCGATCACCGCGCACGACGAGATGGGCATGGAACCGGCGGCGCTGGTGAAAAAACTCAGTGCCGTTCCAGGATACCGAAACCAATTCAGCGCCGAGTTCGAGGACGGCCTGACGATGCTGAACATCACCAAAGCCGTCGCATCCTTTGAACGCACCCTGGTGACGGACTCGAGTCCGTATGACCGTTACCGCGCCGGGGACGAGCGTGCCATGACCCCGGCCGCGCTGCGCGGCATGGACTTGTTCCTCGGGGAGAAGGGCGACTGCTTCCACTGCCATCCCGGATTCAACTTCACCGACGAGCAACTCCACAACACCGGCGTCAACCTCGAGAACGTGGATCTGGGATTGGGACGCTTGACGGGCAGGCAGGACGACGCGGGGAAGTTCAAAACGCCGACCTTGCGCAACGTCGCGCTGACCGCGCCGTACATGCACGACGGCAGCATCAAAACCCTGGACGCGGTGCTGGCGCATTACAACGCCGGTGGCAAAGACAACGACAATGTGGACCTGCTGATGCGTCCGCTGGAACTGACAAAAGCCGAGGTCGCCGATCTGATTGAATTCCTAAAATCATTGACCGATACGTCATTCACCACTAACGCTCAGTTCTCCGCGCCAAAATTGCCATGAAGAATTACCGCGACGTTCGTTGATGTCACCCTCCCTCGAGTTGCAAAACAAGGAGTGCTATGAAAAAAATGTTGTTAGCTACCGTCCTGTTAATCGCCCTCGGGGTCGCGCTGGCCCATTCCACGGTCAAGACCGCGACCCCCGCCGACCACGCTCACGTAACAACCGCGCCAAAGACGGTCACGGTCGGTTTCGATGAGAAGTTCGCCGCTAAGAGCGCTATCTTCAAGGTCTACTACCTGCCGATGACCAGCATGATGAAGAACGGCAAGATGATGAACCCCGGTCAGATGGACGACGTGGCAGAAGCTGCGACCAACAAGTACTTGAACGCCAAGGACACCTCAGCTCGAGTGGACACCGGGATGCAGAAAACCACCGCCGCGACCACCAAGGTCGTCATCAACCTGAAGCCCGGTCTGAAACCCGGCGTCTACGTGACAATGTGGAAGCTGAAAGCCGCCGATGGCGACACCGTGACGGGCTTTATTCACTTTCATTTCGATGGAAAGATGTGAGGTCAAAACCGTGAAACAACTCTTGAGCTTCATCGCCGTACTGCTGCTCGGCTGGGCGCTGGCGCATTCTGAATTGACCAGCAGCACGCCGACCAACGGTGGCGTCATCAAAGCCATGCCCGCCAAGGTAACGCTGAATTTTGCTGAGAGTATCGAATCGGACTTCTCCACCTTCAAGGTCTACAAGTACACCGGCGAGGTGACTCGAGGGCAGTTGCGGTACTTCGCCAAGCAGCAAACCGCGCTGAAAAACGATGCCGCCGCTCGAGCCGACGCGGGGGTGACCGCCAGTGGTACAACCCGCACGGTGGAGTTAAAACTGAAACCCGGTTTGAAACCCGGCGTGTACGTGGTGATGTGGAAGGCGCTCAGCTCTGACACGCACACTGTGGAGGATTACACGTATTTCGTCTACAAACCTTGAATCCAAAGATATCAGACCGGTCTCGAGGGTTGGTCGCTCGAGATGAGGGGCCGTCACGCGGCCACGCCCGATGTCGTTCCACGGCGCGTTTAGACCGGCGCACCTCGAGGGTAGACCGTTGCATCAAGCTACGTCAGTTCGGTATCGGTTTGAGCGCTGCCCTCGAGAATCGGTCCAGTCTCAAGGGCGAGTTCGTCAACACCGTCTTGAAACCCAGGGCTGGCACTTGCTTTCGGGCGATCGCTCCAACGAGATCGAAACCAAGACCTGAGCCATACCGGCCCGCTCCCCATAACCGCCAGCCTCATCATCTGAGATGAACGTCAGCAGCCGCTCGAGTTAATCTGAAACGTGCGACTCAGGAAAGCCTGCCAATGATTGTCTCCAACGACGCCGTGATCTTCAAATTCCTGTACTTCGTGGCTTTAATCCTGCTGGTGGGGAGCGGCGTGTACGCCCGTTACCTCGAGCCAGGAGGGGCAGAAACGAAGCTCTTCAAGCGCCTGCACCTGCTCGGCACGCTCGTTCTGATCGCCTCGAGCCTGCTGGACGTGGGCTTCACCGCCGCCCGCGCCCTCGGGGATTTGAACCCGTACCTGTACGGCGCGTACCTGACCCGGACCTGGAACGGGCAGTGGGTGATGCTGCGGGTGGTACTCGCGGCGCTCCTGTGGTGGGTCGGGCTACAATCTCGAGCAGAATTGAACCTCTTGCCGCGACTCCCGACCGCCTGGGTTGATCGCGTCTTGCACGGCGTACTGTCGGTCCTGATCGCGCTCACGCTGACGATGACCGGCCACGTTGGCTCGAGGGGCGAGACGCTGCCGGTCGTCGGCGATCTGATTCACCTGCTGGCGATGGTGATTTGGACGAGTGCGATTCTGTACACCGCGCTGTACCGCTTTGCCACGCCCAGAGAGGGCGTCCATGTTTTGGAGCGCGTCTCCAACCTTGGCGTGCTGGCGGTTGGGACGCTCAGCCTGACCGGGATTTACGCCTCGCTGGTGCGACTCTGGGCCCCGGAGCTGCTGAGCGTCACGCAGTACGGGCAGACGCTCGTGTTGAAGCTTGCGCTCGTGGCGGTGACGCTCGCGCTGGCGGGCATCAACCGATTCCAGTGGATGCCCCTGCTGCGCCGCATCCCCAGCCGTTTCCCGCGCTTCCAGCGCTTTATGGGGTTGGAGGTGCTGATGCTGACGGCGATCCTAGTGTCTACCTCGGCACTGACCAGCACCGCGCCCCCGGAGCGCGGCGCGGGCTTGAAGGAAACGATTCGCCTTGCAGAAACCCAGGGCGTTTGGACGCTGGATGGTGTGGCGGAACCGACGGCCCTCGGTGGGGTTCACCTCGAGTTTGCGATCAACGGCAAGCCAGGGTACACGCTCACCCCGGACGCCGCGATCAGCGTCGCGCTGGACATGTCCACGCACGGCATGAGTAACATTCCGTTAAACGTCACGCGGCTCCCAGACGGGCGTTTCGCGGCGGACGGGTACTTCGGCATGACCGGCGATTTCTCGGTGATCGTCAAGGTTCCCGGTGCGAGTTGGGCGATTGCTCTCCCCTCGAGATAAAATCCAGTTCGTCCGCGGTCGGTGTTTGAAAGATTCCCAGCCACTCCCGCAATTTGAAAGCTGGAATGTAAAACGTTCTGGCTGGCAAATCCGCGTTCCTCGTCTCGAGCTTCAGGATAGCGCTGTCTGGCAGCCTCCAGCAGCCAACATTCTGTAGCGGCGCGCTTCGCCCGCCACATCACGCAAACGACCGCTCGAGACCAAGCTTCAAGATCACCCTCGGCTCGAGCCAAAAAAAGCACCCAAACGGGTGCTTCTGGATTCCAATCTCGAGCGATCAGGCTTGGGCTTGCTTGGCAGCCTGGAGCTTATTGATTGCGCGTGCCAGACGGCTCTTCTTGCGAGCGGCGGCGCGTTTGTGCAAGGCGCTGCCCTTGGCGGCTTTGTCAATCAGGCTCTGGGTCTTCTGGTGCATGGCGACCGCGTTCTCAGTGCCCTCAGTGACAGCGCTGACCGCTTTCTTAGCGTAGGTCTTAATGGTGCTCTTGACGGCGCGGTTGCGAGCGCGGCGCTTCAGGCTCTGGCGGTTGCGCTTCTCCTGCGCGGCTCCGCGACGCTTGGCGCGAATCGTTTTACGTTCCTTGCGGTTCTTGGGTTTAACTTCTGCCATAAATTCCCTTTTCTCGTTCCCTGAGGAACGGCGGGCGTGAGTTGCGCGCCCGATGCGTCAGAGATCTTCTCTCTGCGCGACACACCCAGATTTTTGGGCGTGCGCGGCACTGGGGTTTTCCAGTACCGCTACAAACCTTGGGAGCTTAACACGGCCCTTCAGGTCTTGTCGAATCGCGGTTTTCAAATTCGAGGCTCGAGGGTTGGGGCGTCATGTGCGGGACATGACGGACGGGGCAAGCCTGGCTACCACGAGAACCTGTGGCAGCCAGGAGCACTATCACCGCCGAGCCGCTCGCCTGACGCTCGAGCCAGCCGAAAACAACCTTCAGACTAATGGGGCTGCCCCACAAATAGTCGCTCGAGGGGGCGCTCGAGACTCTCTCAGGCGTGACAGGCTTACTGGAAGCGTCTGAAGACCGCGACCGCGTTCTGGCCACCGAAGGCGTTGGAGTTGGAGATCGCGTACTCCACCTGCTGCTCGCGCGGTTGATTCGGGATGTAATCCAGATCGCACTCGGGGTCGGGGTCCTGGTAATTGATCGTCGGCGGCAGGATGCCGGTGAAGAGCGCCTGCGCCGTGGCAATCGCCTCGACCGCGCCCGCCGCACCCAGCAGGTGCCCGGTCATGGATTTCGTGCTCGAGGTGGCGAGCCTGTAAGCGTGCTCTCCAAAGACCTTTTTAATGCCCTGCGTTTCCGCGAGGTCGTTCAGCGGCGTGCTGGTCCCGTGCAGGTTGACGTACCCGATCTGTTCCAGGTTGACGCCCGCGTTCTTCAGGGCGCGTTGAATCGCCAAGGCGTAGCCGCGTCCCTCCGGGGCAGGTGCGGTGATGTGGTACGCGTCCGCCGCCAAGCCCGCACCCAGCACCTCGGCGTAAATCCGGGCACCTCTGGCTTGGGCGTGTTCCAGCGTTTCCAGGATCATGATGCCCGCGCCCTCACCCATGATGAACCCGTCACGGGAAGCGGTGAACGGGCGGCTGGCCGTTTGGGGATCGTCGTTGCGGCTGGACAGAGCGCCCATGTTGCCGAAGGCTCCAATGGACAGCGGCGTGACCGTGGATTCCGAGCCGCCGCAGATCATGACGCTGCAATCGCCACGATTCAAAAAGTGATACGCGTCGTGAATCGCTACCGTGCTGGTGCTGCACGCGGTCACGACCGTGCTGCTCGGGCCGGTGGAGCCGTAACGCATGGCAATCTGCCCGGTGGACATGTTGGCGATCATCATCGGGATGAAGAACGGGGACAGACGATCCGCGCCGCGCTCGATCATGACCCGGGTTTGCTGCTCGAAGGTTTCCATACCGCCGATGCCGGTTCCAATCAAGGTCCCGACCTCTGGTCCCTCGAGGTCAGCCATTTCCATGCCCGCATCTATCCGCGCCAGATCAGCCGCCACGAGCGCGGTTTGCGTGTAGCGATCCATGCGTTTTAGTTCCCGTGCGTCCATGCCGAACGCGGCGAAATCTACGTCCACTTCTCCCGCAATGCGGCATTTGAGCTTGCTGGCGTCGAAGCGCGTGATCGGACGCACACCGCTCTTGCCCGCCAGTTGCGCCTCGTGAAACGCCGCCGCCCCAATACCGATCGGGGTGACGGGGCCCACACCTGTGATAACGACTCGATGACCCATAAACATCAGGAGTTTACTCGAGATGCGCCGTGCGTGCGAAGGACGGGCAGGGACGCTCCTAGCTGCTGGCTGTTAATTGCTCACTGAGCGCTATAACAACCCGTTTGGAGCAACATCACATCCTCGAGGTCACACGAGAATGGCGTTAACGTTTGTAAACCTCGAGCGGGTGGCCAACAAAAAAGAAGCGGCATGGACAGCCCGCTTCCCGTGCGCTCGAGCGTTCAGGTTTGCTTCGAGGAGATGTAATCCACTGCGTCTTTGACGGTACGGATTTTTTCGGCGTCCTCGTCGGCGATCGTCAGACCGAACTTGTCTTCCAGGCCCATGATGAGTTCCACGGTTTCCAGGCTGTCGGCGTTCAGGTCATCCACGAACGAGGCATCCATTGTGACTTTATCAGCGTCCACGCTGAGTTTTTCGACGATCACATCTTTGACTTGAGCGTATACATCTGCCATTTGCATTTCCTCCGAGGGCTGAGCTTACCAGATTGGGTGAGAAGGCCTGAACCTCAGGCTCGAGGGGGGCGCTTCGGTTCCAGCCGCGCCATCTTAGCGCGAATTCGCCTAACAGAATCAGGTTTTCCTGGCTCGCAAGAGCTTGAACCCGTTCTTCGAGGCGATTTCTTCGACCGAACCAATCTGTCGCAGCGGAGTTTCGTACGGCAGAAAGTGGTTCGCCACCAGCCACGCCTCGCCGCCGGGGAGCAGGTGACGCGCGGCGGCGCGAATGAACTCTAGTGCCACGTCCAGTTTCAGATCGCGTCCAACGTGAAACGGTGGGTTCATCACGACCAACTCGAACCGCGCCTCCGCTGCCAGGGCGCTGTCCACGTCCGAATGCAAGACCCTTGAGCTGAGAGTATTGAGCGCCAGCGTGTCCCGCACGGATCGCACGCTGAAGGCGTCATCTTCCAGCAGCGTCACCTCCGCCCCCTCGAGCGCCAGCAATCCCCCGAGCGCCCCGTAGCCCGCCCCGATGTCCAGCACGCGCTTCCCGGCGGTAACGGCTGGCAAATGCTCCAGAAGTAAGGCGCTGGCGGCGTCGAGCTTGCCGCCCGCGAAGGTTCCGGGATGCGCGACGCAATTCAGCGTGTGACCTCGAGCTTGGATGCTGAAACGTAGCGGATCGGAGCTAGGGGGCGATTCGGTTTGGGTTTTGCGAAGCTGCGCCACGCGAAACCCGCGCCCGCGACGAATCGTTTCGGATTCGCCGAACCAGGCGGCGGCGGTTTTCAAGTACCGCTCGAAGCCCTTGTCCTTGTCGCCCGCCACGAGCACCCGACCGCCCGGCGCGGTACGAGTCCAGACCTGGTGCAACTCAGCGAACACCCGCGCATTGCCGCGTTCACCGCTGAGAATCTGGCAGACCAGATCGCTGGGCGCATCGTCGTTGCTGAAACCGTCGTTGCTGAAACCGTCGTCGTTGACACCGGCGTCGCTGATCTCAAAGCGGGTTAGGGCTGAGCGTGAAGCCGCCGAGGAGTCCGTCCCGGCCACCGCCAGACCGCGATCCCGTAACGCCAGCAGCAATGCCCCACCTCGAGCGCTAAGGTCCAGAGCACGCCCCACCCCACTCAAGTCCAGATCGTCCAACGCCGCCACGAGCAACGCCTGGGAGGGTTCCAAAGCGGGATAACCGGGAATGCCAGGCTTGGTCAGCGCCCCACCCGGCAAGGTCGTCCAGGTCCAGTAGTCGCTCACGAGGCTTTCGGGGTGGGCTTGGTGGGGGTTTGCATCCAGAGCCTCCAGGCGTCCTCGTCGTGCCCGACGCTCAGCAGCTTGCCGCAGCGCACCAGGGGCAGCTTCAACAAACGCGGTTCGGCAATCACCTTGCTGAGCATCCCAGCTTCGGACACTCGCAGGTACTCGAGACCCGCGTCCACGTAAACCTTGCTGCCAATGTCCAAAACGCCGTTCCAGCCGAATCGGTCTAAAAACCGTTTCAGTTCGCCCGGCGCGATTGGGCGCTCATTCAGGTCTACCAGGTGAATTTTGGCTTTCCGCTCCTTGAAGAAGCGTTCGGCCGCCCTGGTTTCCTGGGATTTCCGCAGACCAAATAGTTGAACTTCCAGTGTCACGCTCATGGTGTGAGCCTATGTCACCCTAAATTTGGCGATAGTTCAAGTCATGGGGTATTCGGCTTCAAACTGCCAGATAGCAGTACGCGGCGCTAATCTGCCGCCAGCGACTCGAGCGGAGTCGGGTCGAAGTTTTGCCGCAGCTCACCCAACCCGTGTTTCTGGCACAGATGCGCCAGGTCTCGAGCGCGAGTCGCGGCCTGATGGGTGACCATCCCTGGGGTGACGCAAACGCTCGAGTCTGGAATCGGTCGTAGCGGCACGCCAGACGCGGTCACGCGCAGGCTCCAATCCCAATCCCAGAGCTGGCCCACGCTGGAGTCAAACCCGCCCAGCCAGTCGTGCATCACCGTCGGGTAGGCCATGCCGGACACGGGAATCGGGTTGTGCCAGCGTAGCGCCTCTGGGGTAATTTCCGTCTCAAAATCATGGATTTCACTGGCGCGGCTGTAAAGAAGCGCCTCGCCACCCCTGAGCGTTTGACAGATTCGCTGCAGGTAGAGTGAATCTTCCCACCAATCCGAGTCGTTCAGCAGCGCGATCACTGCGCCCCGCACCACCTCGAGCGCGGCGTTCAAGGCAGCCGTCTGACCCTGACCGGGGTTGCGATAGGCACGAATGCGATGGTCGCTAAACCCTCTGGCGACGCTCAGACCTTCGCCGTCACCGCTGTCCATGACAACGGCTTCCCAGGTGATGTCGGTCTGGGCACGCAGGCAACGCAGGGCGCGGCGCAAGCCCTCCTGGTTCTGGTAGGTGTGAACGAGAACGCTGACCACGACACGCAGCCTGCCGCGCCCAAGTCAGACCGGTGTCACGCCCGTTGCTGCTGCCGTCACTGCCGTACCCGATCAACGCGATACAGACGACCATCGTTGCGCCTCGAGAATCGCTTTGAGGTTTGGGAAATGGGAGCCACGGGCGTTCCAGGTAGAGGCGAGCCGTCAGCTCGAGGGATAAGACTCGAGGGATGGGTTTGATAAGAAGCGATAAGAAACCACAGGGTGCGGCTGGGCGAAATCCGCAGCTCGTTACATCACAGCCGCCCTCTCGAGACTGGTCTTACAAACGCTGTGTGAGAACCTGAATTCACGCTTCAAATGAGGTAATCATCGTCCCCAGCATCGGATGTTAACAGCCTTAAGGTTAGATCGGAAGCTGGTCCCTCAATCTCAGTCCACCTGACAGTTCGCTGACAGTGGGGGTTGTACCGTGACAGTCCGATGACCCAGGAGCGACACATCCCGGAACGAACCCGCCTCAACTTCGAGCGCATCCGCGACGCACTGTTTGAAACCAAGGTGATCCTGGCAGAGTTGGAACGCGACAATTCTCTCGGCAGTGCCGCCCGGCGTCAGATGGAGCAGGAACTGAGAACCCTGGAGGCGCGCTTGCAAGAATCGCGCCTGGAGCAGGCGTTTCAGTTGCGGAACCGCGCCAGAGACTTTTACGCCTCACCTCGAGTTGCCACGCTCTGATTGACGAGTGTAGCTTGGCCGAACTATCGCCTTTATCAATAAGGTTGCCGCAAGTCCCGATTTCCGAACGGCGCGTCCGATTCACGCATCGGTGCGAACGAGACCTTAGCGATGTAGCGCCCCGCGCCGCGCTTCTCCAGGTACTTCAAGTACACCCCGAGCACCTCGAGCTGCATGGCTTTGGCGTCTTCTGGGTCTAAGTGCAGGTTCGTGACCCAGCCGTCCACGACGTTCGGAGCGGCCGGATCGAAGAAGTTCCAGTCGCGCTCCTCGCTGCTGGCCAGAGACACGCCCAGACCGTTCTCGGTGCGTTGCACGCGGACCCCAAACTCCGGCGAGACCGTCAGCAATTCGCGCAGGAAGTTCTGCACGAAGATTTGCTGCCACGGACGGTTCCAGCGTTCCAACAGACTCGCGCCGGTTTCGGCGTCGGTACTGTTGAAGGGTACGTAGAATGCGTCCGCCACGGCCCGGTACAGCTTGACGCGGTGGTCCACGCTGGCGACCGCGATCAGCTCCAACACCACGAAGCGCCGCACCCAATACAGCAAACGATGCAGACTGACCTCGAGTTCAGCCGCCGCCTGGGTAGCTGAAACCGCCCGTCCAACGAACGGCGCGAGAAAGCGCAACGAATCCGGGTCCGCCAGCAACCGCGCCGCCTCGGGATCGGTCACGCGCAAACTGGGAACGGGCGTGAAATTCACGTTCCCAGTATGACCGGGCGAGGTGAAAAGCGGTGGCTCGTATTTTCACCAAGTTGCAACGCAAACTGGGACGCAGGAGGTTCCCATGAATTTAACCTGTGTCGCTCGGGTTTTCAGCGTCCGCAACGCCATCACCGACTTGGTGCATTCCGCCTTGGACAGCGCTCAAAGGTTTGCACGGGTTCAACGCCGGCGGCTAGGGCGGCGTGACACCGACACGATCCGGCTTCGGGTCAAAGACGGTAAGGCGATCATTCGTCAGAGCTAAACTCCTAAACGGTCCGCAACCGCGCCGCGACCGCCTCGTGCCCACCCTCGAGCGCCAGAGCCAGCGCGGTTTTCCCGATATCCGAAACGGCGTTCACGTCAGCTCCGGCCGCGAGCAACGCCTCGAGCATTGGGAGTTGGCCGTTCTGGGCCGCGCCTTGCAGCGGCGTGAAACCGTTCTGCTGGGAAGCGTTAACGTTCGCTCCGGCCGCGATGAGCGCCTCGGCGACTGCCAGGTCTTGGGCGCTCACGGCAGCATGCAGGGCTGTCACGCGCTGCGCGTTCTTTGAGGTGGTATGAACCTCCGCGTCGCGCTTCAACAGGTCCAAGGCTAGCGTCGTATGTCCGAAAAAGATGGCCAGCGGGAGCGGTTGAAAGCCGTCATCGCTGAAGGCGTTCAGCAGTTCAGGCTGCTGTTGGAGGAGACCGTTCAATCGGTCGCCCTCCCCGAGCGCCGCCGCCTCGAAGATGCCAACCGGTGCGCCGCCCGTCACGAGTTCGGCTGCCACAGCGGGCTGCCCGTAGTAGAGCGCCAGCAGCACCCAGGACGGTGTAACCAGCTCTTGCAGCAACGCTGGGTTCGCCGTGACAACCTCGCGCACCGTCTCGAGCTGCCCGCCTTTGATGGCGACTGTTAGATCATTTGTCTTCATGCCGTCACTGTACGGCGGGCGGTCACGGCGGCGCTTCTCCAATCTTGCGCGAATCGGATTGCAACGCTCGGTACGCCGCCGGGGTCAAGCCTGTGACGCGGCGGAACAGACCAGCGAACGACCCGAGGCTCTCGAAGCCCACGTCCAAGCAAATGTCCAAGACAGAGCGGTCCGAGTGCGCCAGCAAAAACCGCGCTCGCTCGAGACGACGACGGGTCACAAACCTGGCGGGCGACTCCCGGAAGAACGCCTTGAAACTGCGTTGCAGGTGAAACGGCGACAGCTCAGCCACGCCCGCCACCCGTTCCAGACTGACCTGATTCGCCAGATTCGCCTCAAGCCAGTCCCGCGCCCGATGCAGACGGCGGTACAGTTCCTGCCGCGTGGCGGGTCGCGCCGCCGAGAGACGATCTACCGCCGCCAACTCGAGGTGATGCGCGGCGAACAAGCGGTCCAGCGTCTCCAGCACGAGGTCGTCCCATTCCAGGATGGACCAACGATTCGTGCGATTGCCCGCCCGCAAGTGATTCAGCCACGGTGTCACCAGATTGTCCGACTCGTAGCGACGCTCGAAGAAGAGCGGCGTTTCGGTCGCCTCGGGTCGCTCGAGCAAGCCTGCTATTTTCACGGTCTGCGCCTGCCAGCGACCGCGCACGGTCGCGGCATCGAAGAACAAGCAGAACGATTCCACGCCCGGTGCGACCTCCACGCTGTACGGCTGCGCGTCGTTCAGCAGCGTGTATGCACCATCATCCAAAAGCATCTCGCTGCGTCCGACCGTGTACCGCGCCGTCCCGCCCGACATGGACTTCACCGAGAACGCTCCCGACTCGGATTGCGCCGCGAAACCGTTTGAACTGGCGTGGAGCACGAACCCGAGGGCGGAACGTCGGCTCGCCTCGAGAAACGACATAAAAGGATTTCACGGCAACGCGAGCGACTGGGATGGACGCGGACTGGACTCAGCAGAAAGGCCCAAGGGTCCCGCACCGCCTGCGCCGCCTCTGGTAGCATTCGCGCCATGTCGTCGTTGAAAGCCCAACTGAAAACCGCGCTGGAACACGCCCTGCCAGACAACTTGCCGGAAGATTTGAAGATAGAGGTGGTGGTTCAGGACACGCCCACCGACAAGCCCGGCGATTACGGGTCGGCGGTCGCATTTCAACTGGCGAAGGCGTTGAAGCAGAACCCGGCGCAGATCGCCAAGAGTCTCGAGGGGCGGGTCGTGCTGCCCGTTGGCATCGAGAAGGTCGAGGCGGTCGGACCGTACCTAAATTTTTTCGTGGATGCCCCCGGTTTCGTGCAGAGCGTCGTCTCGAGTGTGTATCAGCCCGAGGCGCAATCTAAAAAAGTCATCATCGAACACAGCAGCGTCAACCCCAACAAGGAGTGGCACGTCGGACACATTCGCGGCGCGCTCATTGGAGACGCGCTGGGACGGATTTACCGGGCCGCTGGGTACACCGTGGAAATTCAGAATTACATTGACGACACCGGACGCCAAGCCGCCGAGAGCCTGTTCGCGGCGCAGCACTACAAGGGGGAACACTGGCTCGAGGTGTTCAAAGAAGAGTCGGCTGTTTTACTCCCAGAAAATTGGAACCGAAAACTGGATCACTGGCTGGGCGAGTTGTACGTCCGGCTCCACAAGGACTACCCGAAGGACTCGCCGCAGAAAGCAGAGATTGAACCCGGCATCACCGAGGTCACGCACGCCTTGGAGCGCGGCGAGTTGCGCTCCGTGATCGCAGAGATCGTGCGTTCGCAACTCGAGACGCCGTACAGCCTGGGGGTGGAGTACGACCTGCTGACCTGGGAGTCCGATGTCGTCGGCGCGGGCTTCGTGCAGAAGGCGCTGGAGGTTTTGGAGACCAGTCCGTACCTGCTGCGCCCGACTGAGGGACTCTACGCGGGCACGCTCGGGATTGATGTCAGCAGCTTCGCGCCGGGACAGGAAGAACCGTACAAGGTGCTGGTTCGCAGCAACGGCACGTTCGTGTACGTCACAAAGGACATTGGGTTTCACTTCTGGAAATTTGGTTTGTTTGAAGGATTGACCTTCAAGACCTTCGCCGACCGGCAAATTCTGAAGCCCCTCTTCACGACCACCCCGGATGGAGCGCCGGACACGAAGCGGCAATTCGCGCACGCGCAGGCGGCGATCAACGTGATTGACGCGCGGCAGAGCTTGCAGCAAATCATCGTGAAAGCCGCGCTGAACATCTTAGAATACGGTCAGGAGCACGCGCAGAACCTGCATCACCTGGCGAACGAAACGGTGCTGCTCGAGGGGCAGACGATGAGCGGCCGTAAGGGAATCACGGTCAGCGCCGACGAGGTGATCGCCGAAGCGCAGACCCGCGCCCTAGAGATGACCAACTCGAGCCTGGAGAATCCGCAGGATGTGGCGAAAACGATTGGGCTGGGCGCGTTGAAATTCGCGTTTCTAAAAGCTTCACCGGAACGCCAGATTGACTTTCGCTGGGACAGTGCGCTCGCGTTGCAGGGTGACACCGCGCCGGTCGTCCAATACGCGCACGCCAGGGCCAGGAAGATCGTCAGAGAGTACGCGCTCAAGAATTTCAGCGGCATAACAGACTGGTCGCAAATCGGCTCGCTCGAGCTGGACTTGATGAAGACTGTGGCGAAGTACGGTGAGGTTCTGGCACTCTGCATCCGTGAGGACAGCCCGCACCCGATGTGTAGTTATGCTCTCGAGCTGGCAGCGGGTTTTAACGGGTATTACAACCACAAGGACGAGAACGGGAAGTCGGATACCAACATCATGCACTCCTCAGTCGGATTACGCGAAGCGCGCTTGGCGGTCGTGGCGCGGGTTGCCGACGCGATCAAACAGGCGCTGGGTGTACTGGGCATCGAAGCCCCCGACGAGATGTGAACTCCGCACGTTCCCACCCCTCGAGCATCCCATACCAACTCGCGGCTTGACGATTCTCGAGGATAGCTTGCCCATATTTTTTTCTCGTCTATGCCTCGCTTGGCACAGCACAATTGAACATCCAGTGAATGCCAAATTTATCTGTGATCGAGCCAAAATAAGCGCCCCAGAACATCCGCTCGAGCTTCATGCCAACGTTACCGCCGTCGGAGAGAGCCGCGAATAAGCGCTCGGTTTCCTCCAACGTGTCAGGTTCCAGATTCAGGTGAACGTTGTCGCCTGGGTTCAGGTTGAAGCCCATTGATTCCGGCGCGTCGGTCCCCATCAGAACGTGACCGCCGAGAATCGGCAGGGCGACGTTCATGACCAGGTTCCGGTCAGCTTCAGGGATTTGCGGCGATCCACCGTCCGGGTTGCCACCCATTCGCGTGATTGGACCCAAGAACTCTGTTTGGAAGACCGTCTTGTAAAACAGGAACGCCTCTTCGGTGTTGCGCGGAAAGTTCAGGTACGTGCTGACTCGAGCCATAGTTTTCTCCTTGTGCGATGGTGATTTTACCGCCTTCGCATCACGCGTGGGCCAGGTACAACCCTTCGACAACGAGCCAATCGGAGGGATCTTCGAGAAGGTGTTACGACTCGCCGAAGACCCATGACCTCGAGTGCAGACCGGTTCATCCAATTCTGTTTGCCACCCCGTAAGCCCATATGAAGCGGGACCAACCTGCTCTGACTTATGGAGGACTTATGAAAAAGGCATTGTTTGTAATGGCTGCTGGTATTGCGGTCGTGGGTTTGGCTGGCGCTCAGACGATGATGGGTAAGAACGGGTACGTTCGCGTGGTTCACGCAATCAGTGACGCTCCGGCGGTGGACGTGTTCTTGAAGGACGGCAAGGGAATGGAACTCAAGACCGTGGACGGCGCTCCGTACACGGGTGTCACCCCATACGGTGACGTGCCAGCCGGTAAGTACGACGTGACCGTGACGGTTCACGGTGACAAGAAGTCCGTGCTGTTCAGCGTTCCCAATTTCGAGGTCAAGGCAGACACGTACACGACCGTCGCCGCGGTCAACCTGGCGGCTGATCGTAAGCTCGAGGTGTTCACCGATCCGGGTTTGAACAAGAACAAAGACAAGGCGCAGATCACGGTCTATCACCTGTCGTACAAGTCCCCGAACGTGGACGCGCTGGCGGTTGATTTGAAGAACGCCAAGGTTGTCAACAACCTCGCGTACCGCAAGAGCGCTACGGTTTCGGTCAGCCCGATGGGTGTCAACCTGAACGTCGTCCCAGCGGGCATGATGAAGCCTGTGGTGTACAACTTGAAGGGTATCAGCGTGGCGGGCGGCAAGACGTACAGCGTTTTCGCCTTCGGGCTTCTGAATGGTAAGGGCAAGGCTGCGTTCAAATTGACCCCGAACGAGGACAAGGTCGTCATGGGTTCGATGGGCTTCGGCGGCAAGTAAGGCTCCAGGCACTGCAACGACCCCCGAGATGGCTTCGGGGGTTTTCTTCTAGCTGCCAGGCGAGTCCAAGCGCACGACCCTGTGCGTTTCATGCTCACCTCTGTAGCCCAGCGCAAACCAACAATCACCTCGGGCGCGTACACCAGAGTATGAAACCCTTTTTGAAACTCGAGCCACTGATGCGCGGATTCGTCGCGCTGGTGGTCGTAAGCGCCCTGGGCTTGTTGGCACGACTGGTGGCGGAGGTTCCGTACCCGCCGCAGGAGTTATTCAATCGCCTGTCCCAGTTTCTGGGCACGCCCGCAATGTTTCAAATCGTTCACAAGCTGCTGGGCTACGGCGCGGGCGGGAAGGTCTTCGCGTTTGCCGGCAGCTTCGCGCTGTGGCTGGTGGTGCTGAGTGCGGCGGGCGCGTTACGGCCACCGCTGGCAGCCTTAGCAGTGCTGCTGGTCTGCGTCGTTCTGGTTCCTATCCCCGTGGCAGTGGGCACGGCCGCCGTGTACTTTGCGGTGCGTTCAATTCTCGAGTCTCCAAAGCTGGGGAGTGGGGCCAGGCTGGATCGGCGAAACGCGCTGGGCTGGTTGACGCTCGGGTCGGGGCTACTGGTCGGTGGGGGCGGTGTGACGCTGCTGCGTTACGTCTTCGGCTCTGCGTCGGATGGGTTAGCAGCGGCTGGGACTGGCGCTCGAGGGGGCGCGAAACTGCCGGACGGCATCACACCCCAAACCGAGTTTTACAGCATCTCCAAGAACCTCGAGGCGTTCGATCCGAAACTAAAAGAAGCCTCCTGGAAGTTGAAATTGAAAGGCTTAGTGAAGTCACCCCGCGAGTACACACTGGCTGAGCTACAAACCAGACCCGCGCAGAACCTCGAGTTGACAATGATTTGCATTTCCAACGCGGTCGGCGGTGGGCTGATCGGGAACGCGATCTGGACGGGGTTCTCGTTTAAGAGCCTGCTGGACGAGGTTGGCATTCAGCCCTCGGCCCGGTTCGTGATCTGGCGGGCCGCCGATGGGTACGTGGAATCCTTGCCGCTGGCACAGGCGCTGGAACAGGACGTGCTGTTGGTCTACGGCATGAACGGTGAAGCCTTGTCGCAAAAGCACGGCTTCCCGCTGCGGGTGCTGATTCCGGGCCGCTTAGGCATGAAGCAACCGCGCTGGATCACGGAAATCGAACTTTCTGCCACGGATGTCACCGGCTACTGGGTGGAGCGCGGTTGGAGCAAATCCGCCTTCGTCGGCACGATGAGCCGAATTGACTCGCCGGGTGAGAGCGCCGTCAACCTGAGAGCCACCGAGATCAAAGAAATCAGCGGCATCGCCTTTGCCGGAACCAAGACCATCACCAAAGTCGAAGTCTCCACGGACGGCGGGCAGAACTGGCGGACCGCCGAACTGCTGCCGCGCCGCTCCAAATACGCCTGGCAGCAGTGGCGCAGCCCATGGATGCCGCAGGCGGGATCGCATCAACTGGTCGTGCGCGCCTACGCCGACGGTGTGATGCAATCCGAGGAGCAACGCGACGCGCTGCCGGAAGCCTCGAGCGGCTGGCACGGGTTCATTACGAATCTAACTTGATGGCTCGAGTATTTCAACGGTATGGCCATGAGCTTTACAAAAGGCTGATTGACCTTGAGTGGTGAGCGGCGCAAACTCACTCGAGGCGTTACTGGTAACGGCATGATCCGGCTAACTCACGTTTGCGTCACAGGCTCATTTTTCTGCTCTAAAACTTTAGCTTGACATGCCGAACTCAGTAAACCTGAGCTGATTCCAGACTCAAGCTATACTCATGAGCGTGCAACGATTCTCTATCCCGCTCATTATCGCGCTCGTCGTTTTATTTTCCAGTTGCGCTCCGGGGACCTTCAACCGCTCCCGAGGGGTACCAATCGGCGTCGGGGACTTGTATACGCTCTCCATCAACAGTACGGGCACTTCACTCCGCAAAAGTTTGGATCTGCGATTCAATGCTGTTTCGCAAGCGGCACGGGTCTACGGGAAGAACGCGTTTGTCATCGGTAACTTCATCGTTACATTCAATCAGAATGCCAACGTGGATAACGTCGAATGGCTGGATTTTTTCAGCGAGAACCGTTATTACCTGGTTTACAGCGCTCAGATCAACGGCAGAAATTATCTGTACGTGGACATTGACAAAAGTGTGGCTGGCCGAGACTCGAGTTGCGTCTTCAGCGATTGGAAGTACGGGGATCAAAGCTTTTCAGGCTTGTTCGCCGGATTCGTGGAAAGCGAAAGCGGCTCGGGCAGCTTTACGCGACTGACCGACGGGCGTTGCACATTGCAAAAAAAGTAAGGCGAAACATCAGATCGCTCGAGGTTCAAGCTAAGACAGCCTAAACCTCGAGCGAAGGCAGGTTCGTCAAAAACGTAAGTTCCGCGCAGTTCTGGACGTACCTGAGTATCTGCGAGTCAAAACGTAGACCTCTGCGTTGACCTCGAGTAACATTGACGCTGTTTGTCACAAGTATTTGATGCAGTCTAAGATTTTGACAGGCGTACATCTCAAACCGGATGTCCTTACTGATACGGCGTGATCCGGCTACCTCACGTTTACGTCACAAACGCACTTTTTTGCTCTGGAACCTTAACTTGACCATGCCGAACTCAGTAGTAGTGAACGTGCAAGTACGCGGGTCCGCTACCGGACCACACCTGAAGCTCAAAACTCGAGCCGACCGCCGCAATTGATTCTCCCGCTCGAGCAATGATCGGTTTCGGCATGATGCGAGTTTACGCGGTCCAAGAAATTCCCGGCAATCTTCAGCGCGTTGTGATCCGCATCCGCAACCCGCCCTTCGGTCGGAGCGTGACCGCCTGCTCGAGTTCCACGGTCTGGCCGGGTTCCAGCCCGAAGCTGAAGCGTTGAATCAGTGATGCCAAGATCAGTTGCCCTTCGATCAGTGCCAGGTTACTGCCGATGCACTTTCGGGGGCCCGCGCCGAACGGCATGAACGCCAGACGATGCTTTGGTTCAAATGGGGCCGCGAAGCGGTCTGGATCAAACCGCAGTGGGTCGTCCCAGAAGCGCGGGTGGCGGTGAATGTTGAAGATGCTGGGGATGATGATGGCTCCACTTGGCACGTCGAAGTCTCCGATCCGCGTGTCCTTCGTGGCGCGTCGCGGGCTGGTGATCGGCGCGGCCGGGTAGAGGCGTAGGGTTTCGTTTAGGACTTGCTGGGTGTACGGAAGGGCCTCGAGATCGGACGTGCTTGGGGTGCGTCCCTGAAGTACGGTCTCGAGTTCGTGGTGCAAGCGGGTTTGCATTGCTGGGTGCTCTGCCAGGGCTGCCAGCGCGAAGGACAGCGTGTGAGCGGTGGTTTCGTGACCAGCGCCGAAGATGGTGAGCACCTCGTCGCGGACTTGCGCGTCGTCCATGCCGTGTCCAGTGTCGGCGTCTCTGGCTTCCAACAGCATGTCTAAGAGGTCGCCGGGAACCTCTCCGCTCTGACGGCGCTCGTCTATGATCCGCTGGACAATCGCTTCGATGGATCGTTTGGCGCGACGGAAGCGCTCGTGGCTGGGGAGTGGCCACGGCATCGGGAGCGGCAACGGATTTTGCAGGCGGTGCTGGAGGAAACGCGTGGATTCGATCACGGCCGGGCCAATTGTGCCCGCCTGACTCAGCACATCGGCGCTGAACATGATCTGGGTGATGAGATCGAGCGTGGTTTCCATCATTTCAAACGCGATGTCGGTGCGGCCCACGCCCTCGAGTCGGGTCAATAAACGTCCGGTGGCGGCGACCATCTTGTCGTTCATCGTGGCCAGCCGGGCGCGGTGGAACATCGGTTGCATCATGCGGCGGTTGGCCATCCACTGGCTGTGGTCATTAACCGTCACCAGTCCATTTCCTAGGAGTAGCCGCAGCACGGCGTCTGCCTTGGGAAACTCGGTGTTGCGGTCAACTAAGACTTCCTGGGCCAGATCCGGCGAGGAGATCACGTGCAGGTTACGGCGCTTTCCCAGATCCAAGCGGAACAGATCGCCGTGATTGGTGAAATTGCGACTGAAGGCTCCGAGCGCCCCACCGTTCATCATCTCGTTAAAGTTGCCGATCAGCGGCGCGGCTCGAGGGCTGGGGGCGGGGTTCGGGGCAGGTTGGCTCGAGGGCGTTGTCATAATGAACTCCTAACTAACCAGATGGTTAGATGTTAGACTGCCCTCATCGCCATGTCAAGTCCCACACCCGCTCCCCGACCTCGAGATGCCGCAAGCGCCCGCCAGACGATTCTCGACGCTGCTGAAGAACTGTTCGCCCGCGACGGCTTTTCAGGAGCCAGGGTGGACGAGATCGCCAGGGTCGCGGGTTACAACAAGAGCCTGATCTTCCAGTACTTCGGCGATAAACAAAACCTTTACGTGGCCGTGATCCGCCGCGTGCGCGAAACCAGCGACGCCGCCTTTCTGAGAGCCATGAACGCCAGCGCTCTGAAAGACCTGCCCATGACTGCCGAGATGCTGCGCACCACGCTCAGAGCCAGTGCCGCCTGGGTTTTCGATCACTTTTTAGAACACCCACGTTATCTGAAGCTCTTCACCTGGGAGATGTCCGCTGACTGGAAAATCTTCCGCGAGGCCAGTCAGCCGCTCGAGCCGAGTTTTGAACTGGGGCTGCAACTCTTGAACCGCGCCAAGTCGTTGGGTTTGCTCCGTCAGGACATCGCGCCGGAAACGGTGATCGCTAACATGTTGAGTCTACCGATGATGACGCTCGCGGCGATCCCGAGGTTTGCAGGGCTGCGAGAACGCGCCGAACCGGATCACGCGCGCTCCCTGGACACGCTCCGCGAACAAACCCTGCGGTTCGTGTTGCACGCCGCACTGCCAGATTGAGCGGACGCACCCGTTCCCGACAAGCTTAGCGGCGGCATGTGGCTATTCAGCCAAACAGGCTCGAGCCACCCGGTCAAGCGACCTGAGCTTTGCCTTAAACTGCGCCATCCATGAACCAACCTCCGATTCACCAACCCCTCGCGGACCAGTTTCAGCACCTCTTCTCCCACCCCGCCAGCCTGAGTGTCTCGAGTCCGGGCCGGGTCAACCTGATCGGGGAACACACCGATTACAACGACGGCTGGGCGCTGCCGTCACCGATCCCGCAGCATTGCACGGTGCTGCTGGCGGCTCGAGGTGTGGTCACGACGGTGCGCGCCTTTAGCGTGCAGATGGGTCACAGCCTCGAGTACGCGCTGGGCGCGGAAACGGCTGGGCTGGGCTGGGTGGATCACGTGCAGGGGATCACCGAGGAACTGCGCCGCGCCGGATTCCAACTGGGCGGCTTCGATGCCCTCATCAGCAGCGACGTGCCGCTGGGGAGCGGCCTCTCCTCGAGTGCCTGTTTACTGGTCGCGGTTGCGAAAGGGCTACGCGAGCTGTTCGGGTTTGGCCTGACCGATTTGGAGGTGGCGCAACTGGCGCAACGCGCCGAGAACGGACTGGTCGGCGCTCGAGTCGGCTTGATGGATCAGATGGCGTGCAGCCTCGGGCGAGACGGCGAGGCGCTGCTGATTGATTTCAAAACCTTCGATTATCGGCGCGTGGCACTGCCGCCAGAAATTGAACTGGTGATCCTGCACTCTGGCATCACCCACAGTCACGCCGCAGTTGAAAGCGGCACTCGCAACTACCGCACGCGGCGCTTGGAGTGCGAGCGCGCCTGCGAGCTGCTGGGTGTGGCCAGCCTGCGCGACCTGACCACGGCCGACTTTGAGCGAATCAGCGCCCTCCCCGCGCCCTTGAACGGGCGGGCGTGGCATGTCGTGACCGAGAACACCCGCGTGCTGGAAACCGTGGCGGCGCTCGAGAGCCGGGATTTACCGTGCGTTGGCAAACTGTTCTACCAGTCGCACGAGAGTATGCGCGACGATTACGACGTGTCCGAACCCGAGATTGACCTGATCGTAGAGCTGGCGCGGGCGACGCCGGGCATATATGGGGCACGGCTGACCGGGGGCGGCTTTGGTGGCAGTGTCGTGATGTTGGCAGCGCGCGGTCTGGGGCGAGCGGCGGGCGAGACAATCGCCACCGAGTACGCCCGGCGCACGGGCAAAATCCCGCGCCTGCTGAGTCCCGCCTGACGCTATGCACCCTCGAGCATCCGACCCGATGGAACGGGTTACGGGGGGACTGAACTCGAGGTGAACTGGTGATTCCCCTTGAAGGCTTCACACAACGCACGGTGTTCTCAAAAAACTTCTCATAGAATAGCGCTGTATGGCTCGAGCGCCACGTGCGACCAACCGAATCGCCGTCGGTGCAGCCCAGACCCCGGCACAGCGTCCCAGACGGCGACGCTGGCTTGGCGTGGGCATTTTGGGGACGCTGGCGGTGCTGGTGGGCGGCGCGTATCTGGCGGCGGGCAGTCAGCCCGCGCTGCGGTTCGCGCTCGCGCAAGCCGAGGCGGGCGGCTACGATATCCAGGCGAAATCGCTCAGCGGCAACCTGTTAGGCGGTGTAACCGCGACCGACGCCACCGTGAAAAGCGAGTTGGTGAACGGCAGCGTCAAATCGGTCCGGGTGCGGTACGACCTGTGGACGCTGCTCACCCGGCGCGAGGTCAAGCTGGATGTCAGCGTTACGGGCGGCAAGCTGAATTTTGATCCGGGCAAGTTGATCGCCCCAGCCAACGGCACACCGCCCGCGCCGCTTCCCGTCACAATCCGTCTCGAGTCGGTGCGGGTGGCGGACACGACGGTCAAGCTGTTCAATAAGGCGTTCTTCTCGCCCGACGTGAAAATCACCGTCCTCGAGCAGAAACCCTTGCCAGGGAAGTCTGGGTCAGGAAAGACCTTGCGCGGCGACCTGAAATTGGCGCTGACCGCCAGCGGCGGCACCGGCACGGCGGCGGTGCGCTATGACATCGGCGAGAACTTCGCCACAAACCTGAACATCAACGCCGACTTGGATGCCCGGATCGCGCGGTACTGGTACGAGCCGATTCTGGGCGGGCGGATCACCGGAAGCGTGCAGGTGACCCCGAAGTTCGTGACCGCGCAGGCGCGGCTGGACGGCGGCCGCCTCGAGCCGTTGAAAGGCCTGGTGGTGAGCGGGGTCAGCGGGCGCGTCAATCTGACGGCTGACACGAAGGTCAGCGCCCTGTTGACCGGGCAAGCCCTGGACGGCGACCTCGAGGCGGACATCGGCGTGGACATCAGCCGGGAGCGTTGGAGCGTGCTGGGAAAACTCAGCCCGAGCGTCTCGAGCGCCTTGAAGCTGTTCGCGCCGGGCGTGGCAGGCACGGGGCGATTGGCGGTCACCCTGCGCGGCGACGGCTGGCAAACCTTGAATCTGAGTGGCACGGCAACCGGCTCAGCCAATACGTCAGTCACGGGCTTTCCGCTGAAGAACCTAAAGACCGACTGGCGGTTTAGCGATCACTTGGAGCTGAGCGGCACGGCGGCCTCGAAGCTGGGAAGCGACACGATTCCGCTCACTGCCAGCGTCAAAACCCAGGGCGAGCGGGTGCTGGTGGCTGCCACGGCGGGCGGCGAGTTCCTGAAGTCCCCTTTGAGTGCGAACGCCCGGATTGACGTGTATCGCGGGTTGACGCGACTCGAGCTGACGGGCAGGGCGCTCCGTGGTTCGGTGACTGCCAGCGGCAGCATCAAAGGCGACCGCCTGGACGCCACGGGAAACTTCGCTGAGCTGCGAATCCCGGTCCCGCTCGAGAGTCGGATCTCGGGCACGGCGCGGGCGACCGGACGATTGAGTGACCTGAACATCAGTGGGCAGCTCTCCCCCGCCAGCTTCGTCGTGCCGGGCGTCAAAACGCGGGATGTGGCGGGACCGTACGCGCTGAACTGGAACGGCAAAAGCTTGTCTGGGAACGCGAATCTGGCAAGGGGTCAATTGGTGTGGCGCGGCGCGATCGTCAACACGGGCGGCGCACCGGCTTCCGGCGAGCTGACCGTGGCGGGGCTACCGCTCGAGCCTGCGGGACGGGTGAGCGCGGCGCTGACGTATCGTTTGAATCCGAACGGCTCCGGCGCGATAGAAGGACAGACGAAGGGGTACGATTTGAACCTTCAGGGAGTGAACCTTGAAGCGGCGCAGGGAAATTTGGACCTCGCCTGGAACGGCTCCAAGCTGAACGGGCACTGGAATACGGATCGCTTCCTGGCGGGCTTTGACGAGCGCCAGGTGCGGCTGCAACCTCGAGGGTGGGAGGTCAGTTACGGGGGTCAGCGTTTAGCGCTGAACGGCGATGCGAGCCTGACCTACGCCGGGTTAAAAATCAGCGGCGCGTTACAGGGAAGCGGAGCGCTCGGAGAGATCAGTGCGACGGGTGAGGGCGACGCGTTGCGGCTGGCTGGCACGGTGCGCTACCAAGCGCTCGAGCTAGGCTTGAACGGAACGCTGGCGTTGCAGCCGTTGAACCTGCAATTAAACCTCCAGCCGCGCAGTTCGGTGGCGAAGGTCGGTGGCGAGATTCGGCTGGGGTTCACGAAGACGCTGAGCGCGGGCGGCTTCATTACCAGTGGCGTCAACCAGAGGCTCAACGTAACGGTGAACGGTTCGCAAATCCGGGCGCGAGGTGGCGTGGACCTGAGCCTGGTTGATCTGGCGCTGCCGCTAGACTCGAGGGGGTTGGTGCGCGGCACGGCGCAGGTGCAGAGCGATGGTGGACTGACGACGGCGCGGGTCACGGCTACGGTCTCGGGTGTGCCACTGACGGCCCAGGTGGCGTTCAACGGAAATCGCGCCACCTCGAGCGCGACCGTGACCGGCGGCGATTTTGCCGGGGCGCAGTTGAACGGGCAGGTCTTCCCCAATCTGAACGCCCGCGTGCAGTATCAAGGTGTGACCGCCAGGGTGACGGGTGAGTACAGCGACCTGCGCTTCACGGCTCGAGGCGCGATTCCTAAGCTGGCGGCCCTCCAGACGGCGGGGGTGCAGTTTCGGAATCAGCGCTTCACTGCCGCCGGGCGCTTCGTGTCTGGGGCGCTCGAGGTCACGGGGCAGGTTGGCGGGTTACGCGTTTCAAACGGTGTCTATCAGAACGGGAATTTCAGTGCGCGTTTGAACGGCGACCTAGCGGCAACCTACCAGGGCGAACCCATCCAGGCGAGCGGCATTGACGGCAAGTTTTCGTACTCCGGCGGATCGTTGCGGGTAGACACGACAGCCGGATCGGTCCAGGGCAGCCTCGCGGGGGCACGGCTCAGACTCGAGCGGGTGACGCTCGGCGTGACGCAGGCTAGTGGGCGGTTAACGGCGCGGCTCTCAAGCGAGGGCGGTGCGGGCGTGTATCGGGGCGAGCAGGTGCAACTCAGCGCCTCGAGCGCTAACGCCTCGTTGGTCGGCGATCAACTCTCGAGCGGCTTTCGGACGGGCTTTCAGGGCGCACCGCAGGGCGAATCGGTGGCGGGTCAAGTTGCGGGCACGATAGAACTGAACCTGCGAAACCCGAACCAAAATTGGATCGGGCAGCTCAACGCCAGCGCTGCCGGGCAGGGGTGGAAGCTGAACGCCGTCGGGCCGTGGTCGCGGATTGCGCTGGACGCCACCGCGCCAGCCAGCACGCTGGCTCGAGTCGCGCGGGTGACGCTGCCGGAGCAGTTTAGGACGACGCTTCGGGCGCAAGGCTTCGTGTCGCTACCCGACGCGAAGTACACGGCGAATCTGAGCGGCGCACTCGGCAAGAATGAGGAGCGTTTGCTGCTGGATGGCAAGATTGCTGGGCAGGGCGCGACCTGGAACGCCAACGCCGTCGCCACCGATGCGAACGGCCATGAGGCAACCTTGCGCTACGACTCGAGCGGGGTTGGCAACGTGCGCGCCCAGAATCTCAAGCTGACCGCCGTGACGATCGCCTCGAGCCAGGTTTCTGGGATGCTCTCGTTGCGCGGGGCGCGGATCACCGGTGAGGCGTCGGGCACGGTTTCTAACCTGCCTTTCTCGGCGCGTTGGTTGGCGTCCGGCGCGTTTCGCGGCGAGGTCACGGCGGGCTTGACGGTCGGCCTCGCCTCGCCTCGCTGGGATTTCCCGCTGGGCGTCGCACCGATCAGTCTGACCTCGAAAGACTCGAGCCTACCCGTGAGCGCGACGGGAACGCTGTACTTGACGAACGGCGTGCGTGCCCAGGGTCAGATCAATCTCAAAACGTACCGCCTGAACGTTCCGGGCGGAACACTCTCGGTTCCGGCGCAGGCCTTCCCGTTTGACTTGAGCGCCACCAACGGTTTGAAGCTGCGCGTCCTGAGTCAAGTCTCGAGTCAGGGTACAGGTACAAGTGCGACCTTCGACGGCAAACGCTGGGCGGGCGGGTTGAAGCTGCGCTATCGCGCCTGGGACGAGGACGGACAGTTGAACGCCGCCGTCACAGGCGTGCTAGCAGATCCCAGATTGAGCCTCGAGACGAGCGGCCAGCTTAATCTGCAAGGCGAGGCTAGTCTGACCGACACCAACCTGCGCGGCTCGGTCGCGCTGGAACCGCTGACGCGGGCGCTGGATCAGAACCTGACATCAAAACTCGAGGCGGGGCGCTTGCAGTTCTTCGCCCGGTTGAACCCGACCAAGCTGACGGGAAGCGTCAACGCGACCCTGCTGAATTCCAGCGTGGACGGCGAGGCGGCCAGCTTGCAGCTCAGCGCCAGTCTGGGAGACGGGTTGGCTGGTAACAGTTTTGTCGGCAACGGTTTTGCTGCCACTGGCGCGCTGGCACTAGGACGCAGCCGCACCGAGTTTCGTGCGGACCGGAACGGCATCAGCGCCAGTCAGATCAACCTGGACCTGCGCCTGCTGCGACTGTTCGGTATCACCGCGTCCGGCACGGCGGTCGGCTCGCTCGAGCTGCCAGAGTACGACCTGAAGCGCGGTGCGGGCAGTCTTCGTTTGAGCGGCCTTCGTGCCTTCGATGCCAGCGCCGACGGCAACTTGACCTTGCGAAACGGTCAGATCTCGAGCGACCTGCGCGGGGTCGCGCCCGGCAAGCTGAGCTTCGCGGTGTCCGGCGACCTGTACCCGAGTGCCGACGCCGCGCTGCAACTCGAGGGGCTGCGCGGGCGCTTTACCGGTTCAAAATTGGAGACGCGGCAACGCAGCGCTAGCCTCGTGTTAGACGGGGAGTTTTACGGCAAGACGAGCCGGGTGGCGGCCTCGCTGAACGGCTCGAGGTTAGATCTGAACGTCGCCTGGGACGCGGTGACGATAGGCGCGGGCGGCAGCGCCAGTGAGTCCGGCGTCAAGCTTACCGGCAGACTGAACGCCGCCTCTTTGCGCGGCGTGGCGGGCGTGGACGGCAACCTCTCGGCTGCGTTGTCGGTGAATGGCGCGACCGCCAAACTCGAGGGGCTTCAGGGCACGGCAGCGGGCTTTGCGGTGCGCGGCGGTGCGAGCTTCGAGGGCGGCGCGTTGCGCCTGTCCAACTTCAGCGCCAGCAACCGCGATTTCAGCCTGACCGGAAGCGGCCAAGTGCTGCCCAGTCTGGAGCTGAAAGCCGATTTGGAGAGTCGCAACCCGTTCGCGCCGGGCACCGCGACCGCCACCGCGAGCGGCTCGATTCAAACGCCGCTCGTCAAGCTCGAGGGGACTTTGACGGAAGCGAAGCAGGGTTTGATCGTGCCGGGTACAGCCCTCGCGGCGACCTTCGATGGGACGCGCTGGGCGCTCAACCTCAAGGGCGAGCGCCTGAACGGGAAGGTGCTGGGCGATTTGAGACAGATCAGCGTCGTCGGGCTGAACCTGAACGCGCCGGTCATCTACAACGACACCCGTCTGAACGTGAGCGGCAATCCCGCCTGGACTCGAGACACGGGCTTCGGTGGGGTGTTGAACGCCTCGGGTGACCTGTCAGGCAGCGCCGCTAAGCTGTTATTGCGCGGTCAGCGCGACCTCGCGGCTCGCCTCGAGTGGCGCGGCGGCGCGATCCGAGCCAAGTTGCCGGGCAGCCTCAGCGGCAGTCTGAAGGGCGACCTGAACCTGGAACAGTTTGACCTCGGGGCGCTCTGGGGCAAACCGGGGCGTTTGACGCTTCAGGGGGCGGGCGCGGTCACCGGCACGTGGTCGCAACCCGTGGCGAATTTCACGGGCGCGCTGGCGGGCAAAGAAACCAGCCTGAACAGCCGCCTCGAGCTGAGCTACGCCGATGCTGGGCTGAACGCCACGTTGCGCGGCGAGCGGCTCGAGGTGGTGGCGGCGCTGGATGCCAAGGGGTACACCGCCAGCGGGCGCTTCGAGGCCGTGGCGCTCGAGTCGCTGCTGCCCGTGGAGGTCAAGGCGCTGAACGCCTCTGGAAGCTTCAAGGCGGCTGGCTTGATGAACGGCGCACTGCCGGACGTGGAGTTGAACAGTCTGAACCTGAGCGGCGACGCGAATCCGGTCGGAGCCTTCACCGCGCAGGGAGCGGCGCGGTTGACGGCCGGACAACTCAGCACCGACCTGCACGTTCGCGCCTTGTCCGGCACGATAGACGCCGTCGGCAAGCTCGGGGCGCGCGACACGAACCTCGAGTTGACGCTGGCTGGAGTATCCCTGGAGCGGCTCGGGGTGGCTGGGCTGGCGAACGGGCGCGTCAAGCTGGGCGGTGCGATCCGCGATCCGACCGCCAGCGGTGAGGTCAGGCTGACGGACTTGAAGCTACCGGGGCAGGATTGGGGCGCGACCGCCAATCTCAGCGTGGCGGATCGTTTGCTGAACCCCAGTCTGGCAGGGACGGTGGCGCTGAACGGCAGCGCCACCGGGCGGTTGCAGGTGAGCCTCCGTAATCCCCTCAGCCAGACGCCTCGAGTCAGCTTGCGCGGCAACGCCAAACTGCCGCTAGGATCGCTCTCGGGTTCGCTCGAGGGGACGTTTCCGGCGCTCTCCGGGCGGCTCGAGGCGCAGATCAACAGCTTGCCGGGAGCGTTGCAGAAGATCGCGCTGCAAGGCGATGGAAGCGGCGGGTATACGTTGCAGAACGCCGGGCTGAGCGGCGACCTGACGTTGACGGGCGGCGCAACTCTTCTGGACGCCGGAATCACGGGCCGCTTCAAAACCGATCTCGAGCTAGCCGGGTTGAAACTGCTCGAGGAGCTGGGCGGGCGCGTCACGGGTGAGCTGGTGGCATCTGGCACGATTGCCAAGCCGACGGCTAACTTTCAGGGAAACGTCAAATCCGGCAAGGTCTCGAGCCTGACCTTGCCGGATTTGACGTTCGCCGCGAGTTACGACGCCGGAAAACTGGCGGCGAGCGGGTCGTACACGGGCGGCAAGCTGAGCTGGGACGGCGCGAAGTTAAGCGTCACCAATCTGCCGGTGGACGCGAGCGGCTTCAAGCTGCTGTTGAACGCCAGCGGCAAGACCGCGCCGCCCGACCTGACGTACAACGCGAAACTCTCCGGGAACGCGGGCGGCAATCTCAGCGGGCGGTACGCGAACGAGACATTGGACCTGCAACTCGAGGCGGGCGTGGCGGGCTACAGCTTGAACGGTAGCGCCCAGGGCAGCCCGAAGCTCGGCTGGACGGGCGGGTTCAGGCTCAATGGACTGCCCGCCAGCAGCCCCTTCGGAACCGCCGACCCGACCCCTGGCGCGGGTGGAGCCGACCTGCGGCTGGGCGGAGCGTTCAACGCGCCGAGCCTGACCGGAACCGCGCAAACGCTGAACGCTCGCTTGGAACTGAGCGCCAGCCTCAGCCCGCTTCAAGCGCGAATCCAGGGCGCGGGCAACGCCAGCGGCGCGGTCACGTACAAGAACAACAAGCTCGAGGGGACGATCACCTACAAGGACGCGGGGTTGACGCTGAACGTCTCCCCGTCCGGTTCGCTCGAGCGACCGGCGGCGACCGCCAGCGCCAGTTACGGCAAGGCGAGTGCCGGGGCGAATCTGAGTCTCGAGAGCGGCAAACCCCAGGGCACGCTGACGCTTTCCGATGGGCTGCGAAACGGCAGCTTCGCGCTCCGCAACGAGACTGTTTCCGGCGAGCTGCCGGGCTTTGATCTGAGCAGCCTCGGGCAGGCTGGCTTTGGCGGGACGGTCTCTTTAAGGGCCAATCTGACGATGGATAACAAGGCGACCCTCGGCTGGCGCGGGCAGGCCAGCACGGTTTGGAACAATGTCACGACACCGCTCGAGATTCCCGCGCTCGGCTGGAAGGTGGATGGCACGGGGCGCGCCAGCCTGAACACCGAAACAGGTGTACTGGCGCTGAACTACGCGGGTACGCCGGGTACGGCCGGGGCCGAGTTGCGGCTTCAGAACAAGCTCTGGCAGGGCAGCATCAACCTAGACCTGCGCGGTGCGCGCGGCGCGGGCGGCGTCAAAGGACAGATTCGCCTGACCGAAACCGGCCTCCAAGGCGAGGCGACCGCGCAATCCCTGGCGCTCGAGCTGCTCGGTGTGCCGGTGACGGTCACCGGGGACGTGAAGCTCAATCAGGACTCGTTCACCGCGAGCGGCGAGGCTGCCGCCCTCGGCGGTAAGGTCACGGTCTCCGGGAGCGGCGGTCTGTCCGATCTGATCCCCATGCTCGAGGCGTACACCAAAACCGCGCCGGGCGACTTGGGCTACACGCTTCGCGCCCGTCTCGACACGGTGAAACTGGAGGATGTGGCACTGATTCACGAGCGCCTGCCGTACGCCACCGGTCGCGCGGTCGGCGTGGTCCAAGTCACAGACGGGATCAGCAACTTTCAGATCAGCGTACCGGAACTGACGCTGCCAAATCTCAGCACCGACTCGAGCCAACGCGTGCGGCTGGGCCTACGCGTCTCCGGCACATCCGCCGGGAACAGTCTGCGTTACAGCGGGCAACTCGTTGGCTTGACGGGTGAACCCGGCGTCACGAAATCGTTCCAGTCCAACTTCGACGGGTACGGCGAGAGTCAGTTCAACGGTTCGTTCGATGGCAAAAGCGCCAGCGGCCTGTTGGAGATGCGCCGCGTGCCCTTGCACAGCCTGATCGGGGGCGTGATCGGAGCCTTGCCCGGTAGTGTCACTGCCACGGGTTTGGCCCGCTACAACTTCAACCTGGCGGAAATTGCCAAATCCGAGTTACGGGTCGCGCTGGAAAAGCTCGAGGTCGAGGGCGGCGGCGACAAACTCAGCGGTGCGGGGGCGCTCAACTTCAAAAACGGTAACTTCACACTGGACCAGTTGGACCTGCGCGGGCGAGGGCGCTGGACTGGATCGGGGCGGTACACCCGCGACCGTGTGGATTTGAACCTGGATTTTGAAAACACCAGCTTCACGCCGGTATTGGCGCTGATCCCGAACCTACGCGAGTACAACCCAGACGCCAGTGGAACTTTGCGCCTGAAACTGAGTGGGCAGTACGACAACCCGAACGCCACGCTGGAAGTGCAAAACTTGCGCGGCAGCATCAGCAACATCGCTCTGACCGCGCAACGCTTGGATGGCAGCCTGCAAAACGGAGATTTCAAGCTGACTGGGACAGTGGCCAGCGACGAAACCCTGGGCGCGGTGCTGCAAACCACGGCCACCGCCAAGGTGAAAAGCCTCAGCCCGCTCAACATCAGTGGTCTCGAGGCAAAGGCCAGCGGTAGCCTCAACGTGCGCCCGGTCGGTTTGATTCAGAACGTCAACGCCCGCATCTACGGTGCGTCCGGCGGCTTCAAGCTCGAGGCGACCGGGCAGAAGGGCGGACCGCTCAGCATCAATGGCGATATTTCGCCGGTGCTGAACCTGCGGCTGACCGGACGGAACCTGATCGTGCCAATCCCAGATTTCTTCGTCAGCGACAGCCTGCTGGACGCGGACATCGGCTTCCGAGGCGACGGTGGGCGGTCGTACCTGGTCAGTGGTCAGGTCAACATTGCTCGCCTCACGGCGGCCCTGAACCAGGGTCAGCGGGCGGCAACTCCGGGTGCGCCCCCGGCAACACCACCCGTCTCGAGCGTCGCGGCCGCCCCCGCGAGACGCAATCCCTTCTTGGAGCAGATTAAGCTCGGGGGCATTCGTGTCAACGCGCCGCAGGGCTTACGAATCAACGAGTCCTTCGCCTCTTTAGAGGCAGGCGGAACGCTCACCCTGAACGGAACCGCCGCCAGCCCCGAGATCACCGGCACGGTGGACGCGCTGGGTTCCTCGAGCGGCAAGGGCACGATTCGCCTGGGATCGAACAGTTACACCGTTCAATCGGCAGTCGCCGCCTTCAGCGCCGTGGACGGCTTGTACCCGGTCGTCACGGTGGATTCCAAAGGACGGATTCGCACGCAACTCAGAAAAACTGATGGCAATGGCACGCTCGAGACCAAGGAAATTGATGTCAACCTGCGCCTGACCGTGCGCTGGGTTTCGGATGGCACACCGGGCGGCGGCCGCAAGCTGGTGATCGAACCGTTCCTGACCTACACCTCCCCGTCGGGGTACGAGCAGCTCAGCCAGTCCGAGCTGTACAGCCTGGTCACCCTGGGGAACACCTCCGGGCTGACGGTCAGCGGCATCGGTCAGCAGGCGCTGGACACCGCCTTCAGCCTGTTTTTCCTGTCTGAGTTCAGCCGCCAGTTCAAGGACGCGACCGGAATTGACCTGACGGTCAGCACCAATCTGTTCAATTACATCTTCAACGGTTCCGATCTGAGCGCGGGCGAGCTGAACCAACTGAGTTTCCGCTTCAGCCTGGGCTTCGATCTCTCCAAAGCGGTGCGTTTGGACTTCCAGGTGGATACGCTTGGAACCGGCGCGATCAACCTGAATTACCAATCTGACGACGGCCGTTTCGGGATTCGTTTCAGCACACCGTTCGATTTGAACGCCACCAACAACGCGAACGATCTGAGCGTCGGGTTGAAACCGGAGTTCAGCTTCAGTTACAACATCTCCTCCCTGAACGCCTTCTCGCTGGGCTTACAGTACCTGGGGAGCAACAATTTCTCGTTCAAGTTCGGGTTTAGCTTTCGGTTTTGAGATCTCGAGGCGTTCGCCAACGTCTACGTCGGCCTGGCCGAAGCGATTCGGGCGCGGCTCGAGGGACGCGAATTGGGCTTACTCGAGGGGGGCTTTCCGACGCTGGCGGACGGGACGTGCGGTTTATTGAGAAAGCCGTGGAGAGCAGCGGCAGCGATCAGAAGTGGACGGCGTTCTAAAGTTCTGGTCGCGCCCATAACCCACCGTATCCATTGAGCGCGTACTCGAGACTTGACGACTTCGATCCAAATCAGACATAGACGGGAATGCGTTCGGTGGCGAATACCTGGCGCACGCTGGGGTCGGGGTCACGAGCGAGTTGACGCATCCGTTCTAACACTTGGGAGTCTTGCACGCCACAGCGCAAATCGGTCTGCCTGAAGTGCCATAACGTGGTGATCGTGCCCGCCCTGACGCTGGCGTCCGGGTCAGCCGAGAGTTCGATGATCGCCGCTCGAGGGGTCTGAGTGTTCCAACCGACGCAAAGGCGTACCGTTGCGTCCGGGTCGTGACTGAGTTGCTCCAGCGCTTTAACCGGACAATCGGCGCGGTAAGCCAACCAGTAGCGCACCGTCGGATTGGGATCGTTGCTAAGGCGTTCAAGAATCTTCGCGCCCGCGTTACGATTGCTGATGATCGCCTCGCGCACCCTCGAGTCCAGGTGATTCATCAGCCGCTCGAGCGTGTTTTGAGGCGTGTTCGGGTTGCCCGCGACGGCGGCGCAGACAGTCGCCTGTTTGTGGTTTGCCAGTTTTCCCAGCACTGACGCGGGCGTGGCGGGATTCTTAGCGACGGCTTTTAGAATATTGAATTTGCCGTGCCCGGACAGGTACTCGAGGGCATCGGGCGGTGAATCTGGGTTGCCCGCTACTGCCAATTGAACGCTCGGGTCGGCGACCCGTGCCAGCTCGAGGAGTCGCCCTGGCGCGGTTTTCTTGCTTCTGGCTTCCTGTTTCAGAGCGGCGAGGTCCATGCCTCTCAGTATGCCCTAGCCGCCTGTCCTGAGACCCGAAAGCACGGCGTCAATCTGGCGCATGGTGTCCGGTGAGAGCGGTCCGAACCGCATGGCTCCGACGTTCTCTCGCACCTGGGCAGCCGTTTTGAAGCCTGGAATCGGCACGAGTCCTGGGTGATACGCCCAGAGCCAGCCGAGCGCCCCCTGCGCCAGCGTCCGCCCACCCTGGCACAGCAGTTCACGAATCGCCTCGAGCTGTTTCAACTGCGCCGCTTGCTTGCCCACCCTGAGGTCCCAGTGAAAGCGCAGCCGCATGTCTTGCGGGTTAAACCGATGTCCGGCGCTCAATTTCCCCGTCAGCAAACCCATCCCGAGCGGTCGGCGCACGATTAGGCCCAGCTCCAACGATTCACCCAGGGCGGGTAAGTCGCGGTTGCCTTCTAGGACGTTCAACAAGATCGGCACGACGCTGGCGCGGCTCCCTGCGGCGAAATCCTGGAGCTTTTCCGGTTGTTCGTTGCACCAGCCATACGCTCGAATCAAACCCTCCCGCACCAGCTCGTCCAGCGTCCCGCTGATGTGAAACGCGGTCTCGAGGGGCAGGTCGAACAGATGCAATTGGTAGATGTCAATGTGGTTGCGGCCCAATCGCTTCAGGCTCAGCTCGAGCGCGGCGCGAATCCCGGCTGGTGTGACCTCCGTGCCCGTAACGGCTCTGGATTGGGCGTCGAAGGTGTACCCGAATTTCGCGGCGACAATCGCATCCGGGTACACCCGAAGCGCCCGTCCCAGCAGCGTCTCGGCGTGACCGCAGCCGTAAACGCCCGCCACGTCAAAGAAGCGCACGCCCAGCTCCAGCCCACAGTGCAAGGCCGCCAGCGATTGATCGTCGTCCACCGGACCGTAGCCCATGAATCCGCCGCGCTCCCAGAACGGTCCGCCGATCGCCCAACAGCCCAGTCCGAGGCCGCTCGTGACGATGCCAGACTTTCCGAGGGTGCGCGGCGTCATACGATTGATGGTACTCGAGGGATGGGTCAGCACGGCACCAGATGAGTTTTGAGCCTGTCAGAGACGGCAGCCCTGGATTTCAACCCCAGCCCCGCCATCCTTTACGGTACGGTCAGGGTCAAGCCCGTGCCCACCCCGGTCGGACAACCCGAGGCGTCCAGATCGAGGCTGTAGACCCCCGACGGCACACTCGAGCCGACCGTCAGCGTCAGGCTGCTAGCATTACCAGAGGTTGCGTTCGGCGCGAACGTACCAGAGATCGTGCCGCTCGAGGCGGCTCCGACGGAAGCCCCAGACAGGTTGAGCGTCAGGGCTTGGGTGCAATTCGCGCCCCGCTCGAGGTCCAAGGCGACTGTCTGGCTACCGCCCGCCGCAACCGCCACGGGGTACGGGATGCCCTGCTCCGGGAAGAGGATGTTCAAGCCGTCCGGGTTGAGATCGCTTGTGCTGAGAAAAAAGCTTTCCGCACCCTCACTGAGCACCGATCCGAACTTGGTCTTCACCCGGGCGACGTAACTCGTTTTCGGGTTCGCGGCGACCACGGTGGACATGCCTGTGACCGGAATCGGATTGCCGTAATTGCCGGGTCCGTTGCCCAGGTCCAGGCCGCTCGCTTTCAGCTCCAAGCTATACCCAGTCGCGTCCGGCACCCCGTCCCAGCCGACAAACAGCTTCTTGGCGTAATCGCCTCGAGCCTGCGTGATGTTCCCGGTTTCCGGCAGCGTCTGAAAGAACTTGACGCTGCCAGGGGCGTCCCCAGAGGTGAGCGTTTGCGAGATCGGGTCGCTCGAGGCTGCTGCACGGGGTCCGACCACGGTGTTGACGAGGTTCCAACCTTTGACCAGCGTCAGGTTATAGCTATAGATGTATTTGGGGGTAGCGGTCGTGGTGGTGCAGGAACCGCTGATCGTCGCGTCCTTGTCCAGGTAGTACCGTAGAAGGTTGCTGCTCCCCGGTTGAGGGTTGAACAATCCGTTCGACCCAGAGATGCTCGATTCGTACACGCCGCCGCCGTTTAGCGCAGCCGAATCTGGGTTCGTGCTGAGGAGTGCCACGGCCGCCTTGGCATCGGACGGCGTGACGGTCACCGCACCACTGCAATTGCTGGCTACGGCTGGCGTCAGATCGGCCGTGGTCGGCGTCGGCAAGACCAGATTGCTGAAGGCACCGTTGGCAGAAACTGGTACGCTCGCGCTCTTGGTAGGGGTAACAGCCGAGAAATTGAGCACCACCGCGTACAACGAACCCGTCTTGCCGGGAATCCAGTTGGAGATTGTCCCGGAGACCGGTGAGCCGTTCGCCACGGGCGGCGGTGGGGGCGGGGGTGGCAGCGTGACCGTACCGCTCCCACCGCAGGCAACCAACAACGAAACGAAACCGGGAACCACGAACAGCGCTTGCCAATGTTTCATAGATCACTCCTTTGACCACTCGGAGGGTCAACCTCGAGCGGGATGGAACCGTGGGCGAGTTTTGATGACTTGATGGGCTACTTGATCGGCTCGAGTTTCAGGCGCGTGTCCTGGGTCAGCGTCGCCTTGCCGAGTTGCCGCGGCGCGTTGCCCCCGACGCTGTACTCGACAACCTCGCCTCCTGGGGTGAGTTCCGGCAAGCCGTTCAGCAGCAGCGCCGGGTGCGGCCCGTCCTGGGGTGCGATCACCACACCGAGGGTTTCTTTGACCGAATCGGTGAACGCGGCGTACCAGCCTTGCAACTTGACGGCTCGAGGGCATTGCACGGTTTCGCTCGGGGCGAGGCCGCGACCGCCCGGCAGGCCGGGATCGAGCGCGATCACCCGCAGGGTTCCCCCCTTTGGCAAGGTTGTCTGAAGCAGCATCAGGTACGCGAAGCCGCTCTGTCCGACGATCGGGCATTTCGCGGGGTTGATGGTGACGCTCTGGTAGTTGAGTTCCATCCGGCCCTCGGCGAGAATCGTGAACGGCGCACCTACAGGCAGGTCCCCGCCCTGCAAGTACGCCTCGCCCGCTCGAGCCGAGGTCAGGACCGCGTGACCTTGGAGGCGATAGGTATAGCCGCCACCGTCGTCTTTCAGCGTCATGTTGGAGCTGAAGGTCGCGTTGTAGCCGATGCCGGGCGGTGCGGTATTGGTCGGGGCGCAATTTCCCGCGTCGCCGGTCACCGTCAGGGTCGTGCCGCTGGCGCTCGCCTGAAACCCTAACGCCTGGGCGCTCAGCACGCCATCCATGAACGGTTGCCCGTCACGCACCTCGAAGCCTAGCACGCTGGACTTGCCGCACAGGTTGACGGTGGCCTTGCTGGGCGCGAGACCGACCAGGCTCGCACCCAGGGCGGGCAGGAAGGCTCGAGCCGACACGAATACGGTGTTTCTATCTGCGAACCCTGGCATCGTGTTGGTTTTGCCGTTGACGACGACCACCACTGAACCGGCTGCCAGCCCCAACCCGAACACCAGTCCCGCCCCCAACACCAGCAGCGACCCGAAAAGCGCTTTCACTTGAACCTCGCGCTCAAAGCGATCTGACGCAGTTCAGGCTCGAGTGAGGCCGGGTTTTTCAGGTCGGTGTTGGAGCGCACGATGCAGCCCTGACCATTCTTGAAGATCGCCTCGTAGTATTCCAGCGTGGCGAAGGCGGCCAGTTCCCCGGTGATCGTGATGCGATACAGAACGTGATGCGCGTCTTGCTCCACGGTTTGCTTCTTGAAACTGGCGGTCGCGGCGGTAATGTCGGCGGGCGTGTACGCGCCGCTGATCGCACTGGCTCGAGCGTGACCGTCGGGTTGCACCGCGAACGTGCCGCTCTTTTTCCAGCTTTGGGGAACGCTGTAGGCGCAGACACCGCGCCGGTCGGTCATGGTTTGCGAGTCACCCGGAGCGGAGAGCGCGAGACTCCAGACGAGCACGATGGGCCAGAGATTCAGTTTCATGGTCAGCTCCTGATGGGGTTGCCAACGAAATCCAGCTCGTCGGTAAGGTTGAGGGCGAGCGTCGGTAGGCGGCAGGTTAAGCGTGAGCGCCGAGTCATGGCGTCCCCGTCAGGTCGTACGTGGTCGTCACCTTCAGGTACCTGCTGGTCGCCAGCAGAACCACGGATGCGACCGCCAGCAACAGAATGTTGGGTCTCGTGGATTCTCCTGGAACTGTTTTCGAGCAAGACTCGACCGCCCCGAGCGGAGGCTCGAGTGAACGCGCCATTGACGAGAGAGATTTCCCAGAATTCGTATCAGTTCAGGTTGCTGATATCCAGCTCAGCCGTTCTCGAGCCGTGCCAAACCAACCTGATCTTTTTGGGCTGCACACCCTTTTCGACATCAATCAGGGCGCGGAGCTGCAATTCTTGATTCGGTTGCAAATCAATCGCCTCGAGGTTCGCGTCGCGGCTGGCGCGGTAGACCCAATCCGATTTGCGGCTCTCCACGCCGTCCTGGTCCATGAAGGACAATAAACTGTTGCCGCCGTAAATGCCGCTCGGAGCCTTGGCGATGTTCTTGACCGTGAAGTACACGACTAGCCACCGCCCACCCTCTGGCGGTGGGGAGCCGTCAAACCATGTATCGGTGGAGTACAGCACCTTGTCCACCCTGAAATTGGTGATGCCAGGGTAATACGCGCCAAACAGGGCCGGGAAAACGGTCAGCGCGCTCGAGCCGTTCGGCACGCCTGGATCGGCGAACGGCGCGGGCAGCGGCGCGATTTTTCCGCGCAAGTCGTAGCGCCAGACCGCGTTGTTGCTGTCGTCCACGATCAGTTTGGGCAAGGAGACATCGGCGTCCATCAGGATCCGAGTGAAGACGCTGATCTTCTGCGCCGCCTTCAGGGTGATGCTGACGGGTCGGAGCGTGCCCTGCTCGTACCAGTACCCATCGCCGGAAAGGTTGTTGTTCTTCGAGTCCACGCCGGTGAAGCGAATGCTACTGCCGTCCACACCGCGCTCAGTTTTATTGGGATTCTGGACGGTCAAGGAAATCACCAGCGCTTTTTTATCCGGGGCGACCAGGTAATCGTTTTTATTGCCGCCGTCGTACAAGTAATTCCCAACGCTGTACTCGAGTTTCGTGATCTGATAGTTGAGCGCACCATCGCCTTTGAAGAGCGTGTAGGTCTGCCCAACCTGCGCCTCGCCGCCGCTCTGCTGGGTCGCGCCTTGGACGCTCAAACCGTTCGTGGCCGTGGCAGGCGTGGGATTCGTGACGCTCACACTATTACTGGAAACGCTCGCGCTCAGCCCTAAGCCTTTGGCCACCTCAAGGATGGGCGCGTAAGCGATGTCCTTCTGAAGGCTCACGCTGACCTTAGCGGTCTGCGCGTTACGCGTGAAGCTGGCCGTCTTGCCCTTGAAATCAATCGAGACGCTCGAGCCGAGCGCCGCCGCCAGCGGTTTGCTGGACAGCGCCAGCTTCCCGGAAACCGTGACTCCCGCCAGACTCGAGGTCTTGCCACCGAAACTGAGCTTGTACTGTCCCTGGGCGAGCGCCACCGTTGCCGCCAGCCCAATCAATACCAGAATACTGTGCTGAATACCGTACCGAAGACCGTGCCGAACACCATATCGCTTCATATCTGTCCTTTCCCCAACTTTAAGATTTCGGTCGTTCGTCCGCTTCCGCCAACCCCGCTGCGCCCGCCTCAGTCTCCAAGTGCCGCACGAGATCGGTGAACCGACTAAAGCCCTTGGAACGCCGCGTCTCGAGTTCGGTCACGACCCCTCGCCACGCGGCTGCCCCGCCCGGCTCGAGCCAGGTGCGGATCACGAAACTTTTCGCTTTGACGCTTTTCATGACCCCAGCAGTGTCCATGGGGGGCGTTATTTCAGCGTCAATCGGTTTGGGGAGGTGCGGATCAGGCGTGCATGACGAAGTTCACACGACACCTCGAGATGCGACTCTAGGCTCAAAGATCGCTGAGGGGCGGCACTCATCCCCAGCCCGTCTCTCCATGCAGATGGCGCACACAGACGTAACCGAGCTGAGGGAGCCGTGCTCCACAAGAATTTACCCGCTCTCGTGATGACGAGAGAGAGCCGACGCACTGGCGGCGGAGTAAAGCGCCCCAGCCTTCAGTCTCGAAGACCGCTCGCCGCATCCTCTGCGTGCGGCAGGTGCGGCTGTCCCTGCAAACGGCTCAGCACCTCGGCTCGAGTGAAATCCAGCGGTTCCAGCGTCTCCAAAAGCTCGCCCGCTCGAGCCAATTCTGCTTCCACGTCGTGACCCAGGAGTCTCCCCTGTTTTACAAGGGCGCTCAGAGCGCTGATCTCGAGACCCCCCATGCCTAGCTCTCTGGCTTCGATCACGGTGCGGCTAGCGATTGCAAAACCAGCCTCGGGTTCGCTCCAGGCCCCCCGCAACAGGTGCGCTCGCGCCAGGTAGGCCCGCGATCCCGTGCGGGTCAGGGCTGCCTCGGCGGTGGCTAGCGCAGTCTGCCAACTCTGCCCGCGCAAGGCCGCGACCCTGGCTCCCAAGAGGAGCGCGAAGCCGCGTCCCCTGGCGTGAACCCCAGCGCTCTCGGTGGCCCGCTCGAGGTCGCGCTCGGCGGCGCTGGCCTCACCCAGCATCAGATGCACTTGGGCGCGGCGGTAATGCACGAAGCTGTAAGGTAAGTTGTGCGCCAGACTCAACCGCTCCGCTCGGGTCAGCAACTCGAGCGCCTCGTCGAACTGCTCTAATTGCAGCAGCACCTCGGCGCGATTGGCGTAGCCGTAGCGCTCGTCGTCTATCAGTCCCGGAATTTCCGCCATCAGCCGCGAGGCGATCTCCAGAGGCTCGAGCGCCGCCCCCGCCCGCCCTTGATGCTTCAGGGTCATCGCCAGGTTATGTAGCAGCGTGATCCGGTGACGGGTCGCGCCGAAGTGTTCCAGCAGCGCGTCCGCCTCCAAATACGCGCCCTCGGCTGCTAGATACTCGTCCGCGTTCGCCAGACTGAGCGCCAGTTCGGAGAGCGCCACCGCGTACTCGAGGCTGCCCGGTGGCAAGGTGTCCACCGCCCGGCGTTGCCAGTCTAGCGCATCAATCACGCGACCCTGACGCAGCAACGCCGCCGCCAGTTCGTTCTCCAACCCCGAGCGCAACTCGGCGTCTTTCGTCAATTCCAGACCGCGCCCAGCGCTCCCCTCGGCTGCCACGAACTCGCCGCGCTGAAAGTGCAGCCAAGCTCTAGCCTGTGAAGCCTTGGCGATCAACTCATCCGAACCCGCTCGCACCTCGAGTTGCCGCACGAGTTGTTCCAATACATCCGTCGCCTCGATTTCCGAGAGCACCGCGCAGGCCGCCAACAGCGTCTCGAACGCCGCCTCAGCCCGCCCGAGCGAATCCAGCACCCGCGCCGACTCCAGCAGGGCGGTGACCTCACGGTTCGCATCTGGCAGACGCTCGGGTGGTTCCAAGCGCACGTGCCTGACACTTGGCAAGCGCACGCCCCTGGCGACCAGGACCGCCAGGCGCTGCGTTTCCAAACCCGGCTCGAGGTTCAACTCCCGGCGCAGCACCGTGCGGCAGTCTTCAAACGCCCGCACGGCCGCGGCGCGGTCGCCGGTCGCCTCGCAGAGCCTCATCACACGGCGGTGATGGGTTTCGCTGAGCGGTTCCAAGCTCACCAGTCGCCGCGCGAGTTCCAGCGCGGGCGCGAACTGGCCCGCCACCTCGAGCCGTTCCGATTGCAGCGCGAAACTCTCCAAGCGCGACAGCGCCAGTCGTTCACGCTCCAGGTTCAACCAGTCGCTAAACTCCGGGCAATCCCAGTACTCGAACGCGCCCAGCAGCTCCCCCTCGAGCGCTAAGTCTGCACGTAGGTCCACCCGCACGTCCGCCAGCAACCGCAACGGGTCCGTGCCTTCGACGATGCCCTTCGGCAGCTTGAACAGCACTTGGCGCAAACTGTTGCGCGCCCCATCCGCGTCCGCCCACAGCCAGGCCGCCAGTCGCGCCCGCGCCTGCTCCCCCTCGAGCGCCAAAAGCGCCAGCACAGCCGCCGATTTTCGTTCCAGCTCGTGCGTCACCGTCCCGACCCACAATGACGGGCGGCCCAGCAGGTGGAGCGTGATCGTCACAGAATCAGTCTACGGATTTTCGCGTTCCGCTTGAGGTAATTTGAGATGAACGCTGTGATGGAAAGCCTCTAGCGACTTCAAAGCCAGTTCACTGAGATCGAACACGCCTCGAGCTGCACCACTCGAGGCGCAACCGACGATAGGGCACGAGAAAGGGGCGCAACCCAGGTTGCGCCCCGCAGAGTAACTTTTGAGACTACAACGCTTCCTCGAGCGTGGAACGAATCGTTTTCACGAATTCCTTTTTCTCGTCTTCGCTGGGAGCGTTCCACAATCGGAAATCCAGGGTCAGCACGCCGTCCTCAAACTTGGCGTTCAACGAGTGCGCGTAATCGCCCAGAATACGAATTGACTTCAGCGATTCGTTCAGCGCCTCGCGTCCCATGTCGTCAACACCGACCTCTTGCAGCCCCTTTACGAGCGGATCGAAGCAACTCGCCATCCACAGCTCCTCGTAACGCTCCCCGTACCCCTCGAGCGCGAGCTGTTCCCAGTCCACGGTGAGTGGCACGGGCTTCCCAACCGCCGCATCAATCTGCGCTTGAATCGCTGGAAGTTTGTTGTCCTGGAATGCCTTCACCGCACGTTTTTCAGCCAGTCCCATAGTGATCTCCTCGAGGTCGGTGGTCCGCAGCTCTCCCAGCCTCCGCGCCCCAGAAAAATCATATCAGCCCGTCTCGAATCTCCGCCTGAGAATTCCCCCCGGAGCGCGTCTGGCACTGCCTCGAGCGAACGAGGTTACCGATCTAACGGGTGCTTCGTGCGCCCGACCCAGTTCGGCGGCGTCAATCCGCCCTGTCGCAACAACAGATTAAGCTGCGCCGCGTGATGCTGCACGTGCCTCATGTTGTAGAGCAGAATCTCAAAACGGCTGTAATCGCGCTTCTGATTGACAAATCGCAGTGCCATCGTTTCTGGCGTTAAGCCATGAATCAGCACCCGCAGTTTTTCGCGGGCAAACTCGAGATACCCCAGCATTTCTGCCTTGGTGTACGCACGATCCGGGAATGCGCCCTCGGGATCAAACTCACTCAGCGTGTACGGCGCGGGTGGTGCGAAATCTTCCACCGATTCTGACGTGTAGTAATCTAGCCAGAACAGCGTGTGATACGTGATGTACCAGAAGGCGGAGAACTCGGGTTGATCGCCCCAGACTTCATCCGGGCAGGCGATGATGGCGTTCTCCAGCATGTCAATTGATCCGCCGAACTGATGCCACAGGGTCATTCTGAATGTCGTGTCCATGTCAAAAGTTTACAAGGTTGAGGAAAAGTTTTAAGAGTTTAGAAACGTTGATTTGTGCTGTACACTTCAGCAGAGACATGGCTCGAGACCAATATCATTACGTTGTCAGGAACGCGCTCGAAAAGCGGGTTGGACGATTACTGATGACCCTTACGTGATGAATATTGGTAGAACTGATCTGCAAATTGATCTCGGCGCGGAACGTCTTCTTGCGGCTGAGCTTGGGAATCAACGAATCGCTGTCGAAATCAAAGTCTTCGGCAACGTGTCATTGGTGCAAGCCTTTCATACAGCAGTTGGTCAATACATGAATTACTTCGTGAACCTCGAAGAACACGATCCTGAACGGCAACTTTTTCTTGCAATCCCTCAGAATATTTACGAGACTTTTTTCATGACAGAACTCGCACAACGTTCTGTCAGACGACTTCAAATCAAACTCCTGATTTTCGATGTAGAGACGGAGGCACTTCAATGGCAACCCTAAAAAGTCTGGTTCCTTTCGAAAAACTGACGCCCGAACAACAAGCGATCTGGCGTGTTTTTGAACCCATACAAGACTGGCGCACTCGAGGGATCGAATATGAATTTATCTTCGACACGGTGAACAACCATTACCAGGTGTTGATAAATGGATGGAATGGAGATAAGCGTGTCTATCACGTGATGATTCACTTCGCCATTCGTGACGGCCTGGTCTGGGTCGAAGAAAACAACACAGAGATTGACTTCACCCAAGAATTTCTAGAGTCAGGCATTGGGAAAGACCGAATCGTGCTGGGGTTTTACCCGCCACAGTACCGGAGCATTGAAGGTTTCGCTTCCGGGATTCGCTAGCCCTCGAGAAGGCTGGGACCCATTTTGGTCCCAGCCATTTAAAACTCGCCCTTCAAAAAGCTCGAGATCAAGTTCGGTGCGCTCCCATCAAAGCCCACCACATCCAACATGCCCGCGTCCTTCGGATCAGCAATCGTGAACCCCGTGGCGGTCATTCCGACCACGATCAGACGTGCGTCCACGCCCATCTTGTGACGGTACTGCTCCAACGCCTTCGCTGGGTGAATCTTGCCGTGCCAGGTTTCGTTGTCGGTGTAAATCACGAACGCGTCCGCCACGACCCTGTTCTGCATCGCCCAGATCATCGGCAGGGCGCAATCGGTCGCGCCGAAGCTCTGGTTCTGCGTCTTCTTCAGCGCCGCCTCGAGCGTGTCCTTCGGGCGAATCCCAAGGTCGCGGAAGCTATCGCCGAAGCCCATGACGTGCGCGTTCACTTCTGAGCGGAGCGTGACCATCGCCATTGCCGTGCTGCCGAGGTTCGGCGTCAAACCTGGCACGCCCGCAATCGCGCCGGTTGTCATAGAACCCGATACGTCCAAGCCGAGCACGAAGCGCTTCCCGGTTGGCTTCACCGCACCGAACGCCTTGTAGAACGCTGTCTCGAGCGCGTCTTTGACTTGTGGCACGACGCTCCATTCCCCGTCCCCGCGCACACCCTTGCCGCTCCCGTAAACCATCATCGCCTTCAGTGCGTCAAGCGGGTGAACGCGACCCTTCTTGATCGCAGCGTCATCCGTGACTCGAGCCACGACTTGCTCGATCACGTCCCACTTGCCGGGCGTCAACAAACCAATACGTCCGAGGTTGCCGAGGTTACGGAGCGCCCAGGTGATGCCGTTCGTCTCCAATGCCATGCGGTACACGGCGGAGCCGCGCAGGTGCGTCGGGATGGCTTCCATCGGCAGGCGGTACTCGCGCATCAGGGCTGCTGCGTTGGCGTCCGTCTTCGCGTTCATCGCCAGCAAGTGACCGCGAATCAGGTTCAGCGCCACGTCGGTTGCCTCACCCTCAAAAACGCCGTCCACGATGAACTTAAAGATCGCATTACGATTCACGTCTGATGTTTTCGGGTGCGCCAATCGCAGCGCGTCCGCCTGTGACCAGCCATCTCGAGCCTTGTACTTTACGGCCCACATGGATAGCTTCTCCAGCGGCATATCGTTGTACAGCTTCGCCACGCCAGCCCGCGTCAAGCGACCCCAACCGCCGAAGAGTTGCACGAACTCTAAAAAGTGCAGCAGGTGCGTACCGGTGCGAGCAATTTCTGGCAGCGCCTCCCAAGCCGCCTTTCGCGCCTCGAGATTCCCGAGCTTCGCCACGGCTGCTAGCGCCAGCAGCGATGCGTCCGCCTTCGGAGCGCGGTTGTCACGCGCCACCTCACGGATGAGCTGCACGGCACGCACACCCTCAAGAGTCACAAACGTTTTCACGAACTCCGACTCGAGCTTGGTTTGCTTCTGCTCAGAGGCGTAATACGTGCCACCCTCGGTTCCGAGGATCAGGAAACGCAGGAAGCGCATCTCGTCGCTGACCTTCCAGACGAAACCGCCCGCGTTGTTGCGAGTTTGATCGGCTCGAAGGCTCAAAGTTTGCGGCGTGAGATTTGGGTTGAGGGCCTTCAGCAAGTGCTTCATGTTTTCACCTTCTTAGCGCTGCCCCCAAAGTTGGTCTCTGGGGCGCAAGTCTGCGAGCGGTTCGTTCGTCTTTTCTGAAAAGTCGAAACTTGGCTGGACCAAGATTTCGACCATACGAACACCGCGAACATTCACATTGGGGGACGGATACGAGTCGAACGTATGGAATCCAATAACCCTGCTGAACAGCGGCTCCTAGGAGCAAGGGTTCGCCAGAGGGAGCACTCACGAAAGGCAAGCTCTCGTGAGCATTCCGTCCCCATGAAAGAGCGACAACTCGAGCACCAAGAAAACGCCTGAGGGCACTGGTGGAGCGGGTGGGACTCGAACCCACGACCCGGCGATCTGAAGTCGATAACCCTCACGCTTCGGCTCTACGTATCTATCAGTTAAAACTTAGACCTTTGCAGCCCGGATACACGTCAGTTTTCCCGTACTGCACACAAATTTCTTGGTTTAAGATTTTAACATAAGAACAGAGCAAGGGATGCAGAGGATGTTTTTTTCCTGCTCTATCCGACTGAGCTACCGCCCCACACGAACCTTCATCTCTCGAGAAGGGTACATCGGTTCACCTCAAGACAGACTCGAGGTTTTGGCGAAATCGGCAGGATTCGAACCTGCGGAACTCTCGTTCTCTTCGTTAGCAACGAAGCGCAATAAACCAGCTCTGCCACGATTCCATCTATACTTCTTCTATGCTTGAGCCTGAAATCGCCCGGACTGCCGGAGATGTTTCTGTCGCCGAAATTCTGCAAGCCTTGCGCGCCAGGCGTTTGCAGGACATTTCGCCCGAAACGCTCGTCGCCATCGGTGGGCGTGGCGCAGCCAGCCTGATTCGCCAGAGCACCACCAATGATTACTGGGGACGCGCCTGGGCAGCCCGCGCCCTGTGCTACCAATGGCACGACAGCGCCCTCGAGCCTTTGCTAGTTGCTCTGCACGACCCGCACTGGCGCGTGCGTATGAACGCCGCTCGGGCCTTGAGTCTGCACGCTGGATTGGCTGCCGTGGACGCCCTGTGCGCCGCGCTCGAGGACGCGCATTGGCGAGTCCGTGAGGCTGCCGCGATTGGCTTGAAACGTATTGCCGACCCAGAGGCGTTGCCAGCGCTCGAGGATGCGTTCTGGGACGCGCACGAAAATGTGCAAGCGGCGATTGAGCGTGCGATCACTGCGCTCGAGAAGCACCGCTGAGCCATTGGCGAGCCTGGAGGGATTTGAACCCCCATCAATACGTGTTGGAGACGTATTCCCTTAGCCAGTCGGGATTCAGACTCATGCGGGCGTAGCACTACGATTTGGAGGAAGGCCAGGGAATCGAACCCTGGAGGCTTTTACACCCAGCCGTTTTCAAGACGGTGTACTCGTCCATGCCGCACGCCTTCCCTAAAAAACTGGAGACCTCGTTCGGAATTGAACCGAAACCTGATGGGTTGCAGCCATCATCCATAATCGTCTGGCTCGAGGTCATTCGAGATGGTGCTGTGGTGCTTGGTGGAGGAGGCGGGACTCGAACCCGCATGGTCGGCGCTGTCGGTTTTGGGAAACCCGCTTCCTGCGGCAAGTTACGACCCACTCGAGATTCTTCACCTCGAGTCGCCTTTCAGTGCTTCTGGAACCCCCGACGGTTTTTGACCTGCGCCGCAGCCTCTCGGCTTGCCGCTTCTACGTTTTGCGGTGCGCTCCCGTTTGCGCTACTCCCCCAAGTTTCGACTATTCAAAATGTGGGCGCCCAGCGGGGAATCGAACCCCGATTCTCTGTGTGAAAAACAGTGAGCCTGAACCGTTGGCTGACTGGGCGCGACCGATGCGTCAAAGCTCGAGTCTCGAGAAGGTTGAGCGTGAAAAGCCGAATGCTCCGAGAGGGAATCGAACCCTCAACGTCCCGGTTCTAAGCCGAGTTCCTCTACCAGTTGGGATATCGGAGCGTGGTGCGCCGGGCGGGGTCGAACCCGCGGGTTCCTTGGTTTGAGCTGTCCTGATTGCGTGCATAGGCGCGACGCAAGTCTGCCATTCCTCTACCGGCGCATCCCTTGACCTTTCCCTTCTCCCAGCGGGAGAAGGTGGCTCGAGGCTTCATCTCGAGACGGATGAGGGAGGTTGTGTGGTGCAGATTGGGAGAGTCGAACTCCCGTCCCTTGCATGGCAAGCAAGCGTCTTAGCCGTTAGACGAAATCTGCGTGGTGCGCCGAGTGGGAGTCGAACCCACAAGCTCCTCGTTCTAAGCGAGGCGAGTTTGCCATTTCTCTATCAGCGCAAGAACTTCATGTTGATATCTTGAATCTCGAGACGCTCAAGGTGAATCTGTAATTCAATCAGAGTAACTGGTGTCCAGGGCGGGACTTGAACCCGCAAGGTGTCCCGCTTCTCGAGCGGGCGACTTTGCCAATTTGTCCACCGGGACATCTGGTGCAGTTGGCGGGACTCGAACCCGCATGAGCTGCTTGGAAGGCAGCCATCTTCAGCCATTGGATGACAACTGCGAACCTGTTGCAACCTCGAGCAGAACAAGCCCTTGCCTCTGTGTGGTGCGCTTGGTGAGCGGTGCGCACCGTCAAACTCCGCTCGAGTTGACGTGAGGCAAGGGTGCGGGGTTTTGACCCCACGCCGTGCGGGGTTTGTGACCCCACGCCGTGCGGGGTTTGGAGCGGAAGGACAGGATTCGCACCTGCATCGCCGCCTCGGTCGAGGCGCATCCTAACTGTTGGAAGACTTCCGCATTCGTGGAGGTTCTGACAGGAATCGAACCTGCATCATCTCGTTTACAGGACGAGCGCTCGAGCCAATTTGAGCTTCAGAACCATCAAAAAAGTGCTTGCCGGACATGTCAAAATCTTGGACGGTCGTCATCTGGTTTTTACCCACCTCGAGGTTGGAATTTTTGATGCGGAGAGGTCTAAGGTTTGACGGTGTAAAACTGGTGGGTTCTCTCGGATTTGAACCGAGACCTCGATGCTTAAGAGGCATCTGCTCTGCCAGTTGAGCTAAAAACCCGTGGTGATCTCGAGGGGAGTTGAACCCCTGTCTCTGCGTAGAGAGCGCAGCGTCGTGAACCGTTGGACGACGAGACCAAACTGTTGATGATTTTGATGTCGAAATCTTAGTGAAGCCAAGTTTTGACTCTAAACACGGTCCTGATGTCAAAATCTTGGTGTCACACTCATCCGTGCAATTTAGAAATTCAAGTTTTGACCTCTAAAAAGATGGAAGGGAAGCCGAGACTCGAACTCGGATTTGGCAGCTTCAAAGGCTGTTGCGTTACCAGTTACGCTACTTCCCCATCCCTTTGAACAGGCTGAGTCCTTCCCCCTCGAGCAAGTTGTGCCTCACGGAATATCTCGAGTTTTCTCGAGAGTACAGAATTTGAATCTGCTCGCCTTGCGGCTTGACCCGTAACCGTGAAACATCGGCTCAGAGGGATGCGTCCTCCCGGAACGCACTGGTCGAGAGACCTGGAGTTGAACCAGGACTTGCTGTGCTTCAGACAGCCGTGCAGACCGGCTACACCATCTCCCGGAATGTTTCTCTGGAGCAAGTTTGTGCTGACGAAGCTGTCCTTGCGGACTCGTTGAAGGCACGAATGAATTCCTACCCGTCAACGCCAGAGAACCGTCAAGCATCGGCTCGAGATAAACCTGGGTGCGGTGGCGAGAGTTGAACTCGCCGCTCGAGCGTATGAGACTCAATGCGTCACCGGACGCACACCGCAACACTTGTTGAGTACCGAACGCCGTGCATGGCAAAATCTTGGATCGCGTAACGCTAGCGTCACATCACCAAAGACACCGCAAATCTTCGCATTCGAATCCAAGTTTTGACTTGTAAAAATATCGAAGGTGATGGAATCGAACCATCGTTGCCTGCATATCAGACAGGTGTCCTGCCATTGGACGAACCTTCGTTTCGTCCCTCGAGCCGTCGGAGGTAGCGCTCGAGGGTGCGTTTCACCGGAGAAACGCGTTGGTCAGCGCGGCAGGGATTGAACCTGCGACATCCGCATTGTAAGTGCGGCACTCGTACCACTGAGTTACGCGCCGGAACACTCGAGGTTTTCGCCTCGAGTTGTGGTGGAAATGATCGGAGTCGAACCGATGCGCTTCTCTGTGCAAAAGAGGTGCTCTCCCAATTGAGCTACATTCCCATGTGGAAACTGGTTCGTTCCCACACACTCGAGAGATTCCCTTCGAGCATTGGTCGGAGGTGCAGGAATTGAACCTGCCTGATGACCCGCCTCCAAAGCGGGAGACTCCCCTTGAGTCCGACCTCCGAAGCTGGTGAAACCGGAAGGACTCGAACCTTCACTTCGTTGCTTAAAAGGCAACTGCTCTGCCATTGAGCTACGGTTCCACGTGGAGACCCTGACAGGATTCGCACCTGCACCCTCGAGCTTCGTAGGCTCGCGCTCGTCTGATTGAGCTTCAAGGTCAAAAACGTGCCTCCAGCTAAATCGCTCGAGGCTTACTGGTCAATCGGGCAGAACTCGAACCTGCAACATCCACGTTCGTTGTGCTCATTCACACAAGGGTGTGACGCGTGGGTCTCTATCCATTGAGTTACCGATTCAAACCATGAACTGAAACCTCGAGAATGGAAAACGGCGAACAAGGGGTAAATCAGGGAAAGCCCGGAGGCGTTCTTAGGAAAAGAAGATAACCCTGATTCTTCGGCTCGCCGCAGGCTATGGTCTCGAGCTGTCGGGCATGTTGGCGTCGCGTAGGGGCGACTGACCGTTCGCCCCTATGGTTGAATGTTTGCAAATGCTTTAGAGCCTCGAGCACATTTGGTATGAGTTTTTTGGCGACCCTGACGGGAATCGAACCCGTGTTTCCTGAGAGACAGTCAAGTATCGTAAACCACTGGATCACAGAGTCGTGCTGGCTGACTCGGCAGGGATCGAACCTGCGACACTCCGATTAACAGTCGGGCGCTCTTCCGCTGAGCTACGAGCCAATATGCGGTGCTGCAAAAGGGGGTTGCAAACCTCGAGCAAGTGGTTGAAGCACGGTACGTATCGTTTGGAGGATAACCGTGCGCCTTCGGCTCGAGGAATTCGTGTTTGGTGGGCAGAGAAGGATTTGAACCTCCGGCTGTCCGAAGACCCCTGATCTACAGTCAGGTGCAATAAGCCGCTCTGCCATCTGCCCACGACATCGCTTCACACGGGACAAAACCATTTGAACGATGGGTAATATCTAGCCTCGCAGCGGCTCGAGAATGACATTGAACCATCGCTGCCTACAGAGCAGCCTTTCAACATCGTCCCGTGAACGCCGCGAGGCGTTTTCTTGGCACTCGAGTTGTCAAAGAACTCGCTCGAGAGAAACACTCGAGCTATGGGTTCACCGTCTGGACTCGCACCAGAGTTTCCAGGGTCACAACCTGGCGTCCTGCTCTTGGACGACGACGAACACGAAATTTTTTTACTTGAAATGAAAAAAGAGCCTCAAACCGATTGGCGAGGCTCCCAAGGGATAAACCTAGCCGTGAACTACGTGCGAATCTCCGCGTTGAAATAACAGGTATTGGGTCGCAGATCGCTGTGCTGTTTGGCGGACCAGACGAAACCTAAACCGCAGCTCAGATCGCTCAGTATGAGCGAACCTCGAGACCCGGTGGGTCTGGAATAGCTGTTTGGTTGTGAAATCGAATACGTCATGGCTGTTTCTCCTGGTCATCACGAATGATGACGTTGACTGCTCGAGGTTGGGCACAGGTCCACAACTGGGATGCGCTTTCACCTCGAGAGGCATGGTACGGGGCGCAGCCGGTGATTGTGATGCGCCGCACGGCGTAGTGCGGCACTAGTCCATTCTGCTTACTCTGAGCTGAATCGTCTCTATATTTTGAGAGGTACCCTGCTCTCAATCTTGACAGCTCGAGCTTACTCGAAGATGTTCAGCGGTAAGCAAGCACTGACCGAATAGTGCGGCAGATCTACCGCTTGACTGATCTTCAAATCCACGCACAGGCTGCTGAGCATGTACGCCTCCTCGCGCTCGAGACCGTGCTGAGATTGCAAGTGCGCCACCATGTCGCGTAGTGCCGCTCGGGCCGCCCCCAGCAAGTCCGGTTCGTGGGCGGTCGTGATGAACCACGGGCCTGTTTCACCCGCTCGAGCGGCGGCGTGAATTTGTGGAGCGCGGATGGTGCGATTCTTGTGCAGGTCAAAGCGCAGTGTCACCGTGGCATCGCACTCTGCGCCGTAACCGCTGACCTCGCCGTCGCCCTGCGCGGCGTGGGCGTCTCCGGCACTGAACAAGGCACCTGGAACCTGCACGGGTAAAAGTAACCTCGAGCCTGCGTTGAGATGCCGCACATCCATATTGCCGCCAACGTTGCGCGGCGGAATCGTCGAGTGCGCGCCGGGTTCAGCCAGCGCCACCCCCATGACGCCGCAGAACGGCGCTTGCGGTACGCGAACGCCGAGAGCGAACGGAATTGCGGGACCACGCAAGTCCAGGAATTTAATCCGGAACTCCATGTCGTTGTCCGGATGCAGCAACCCGAATCCGGGACGACAGGAAACAAAACCCCAGGCGGCGGGCGCAACCTCCAAGATTGCTATTTCCAGGGTGTCGCCGGGTTCGGCTCCGGCTACGAACACGGGTCCGGTCAGCGCGTGACCACCGAGGCGTTCGCTGCGTTCCGGGTGAGCGCTGGCGCGAATCAGCGCCTCAAGGTCAGGGTCTAAACCGCGATGCAACGCGGTCTGATGGGCGACCCAACCGCCAGTCGCCTCCTGGGTTTCCAGCACGACGGTATCGCCGGGTTCAACTTGCAATTGTGGCGGCAAAGAATTGTCCCAGGCGGTGTGAATCTGCGCGGCGCTCAGGTGATGGGTCATGGCTAGCATCGTAGCCTCATTCAGGCTGGAACTCGAGTGGGAACACGCCGGTGAACAGGCGCGGCCACGCCAGGCTCGAGGGGTACCAGTGGAGCTTGATGCCGGGCAAACGCGGTGCGAAGTGATTCGCAAATAGCTCGAGCGCCAGCGGTTTCATGCGGGTTTCGATTTCTTGCTCGGCGGTTTCTCGCTGATCTCCAAGATCGAATGGGCTGGGGTTGTTCAGCGCTGAGCGGACCTGTCCGCGCACGACTGTTTGGTAGAGCCAGTCGTCCACCAGTCGGGAGAAGTTCGCCTCCGCCAGTTTGGTCGCGTCTAAAGTCCCAGCCCGAGCCGCCGCGAGCGCACAGACGCCGCTCCCAATCGCGCCCCCAAGGGTGTTCCCGGCGGTGTTCCACGCGCCGTAACCGTACAGCCCCGTGACATCCAGCGCCTCGAGCATCAGCCGGGTGAAACGTGACTCCGCGCCGTTGGCGTAAGCCACATCCGCGATCACGACCGGCTTGTGCGCCTCGTCTCGAGCGAGGGTTTCAGTGAACGCCCAGAGGTGGCGGGCGGCGGTGTCCACGACTTCTAAATCCGGTTCGCGGTGGGCTTGCCGGACCACCGGGGCGTTGACGCCGAGCACGAAATCGGCTTCCGTCAGCGAATCAGTCAGCACGCACCCGGCGGCGCGCAGATGCGCCCTCACGAGCTCACCAAGGGGGCGATCCTCGTACAGCATGAGGCTGGTGTACGACAGGCTCGAGGGATAGCGCACGAGCACCTTCGGGGCGGTCCCGTCCGCCAGGGCAGCGCGTCCGAGCAGTGCCACCGCCACCTCGTCAGCACCAGGGTACACGTCTACCCTGCCCCAGACGCCCAGTTCCTCCGCCCGCGCCTCGAGCCGACGGCGGTCCCGCGCCGCCAATCCATACGGTGTCGTGTCGTCCAGCGTCAGACACAGGTGTTCCAGCGTGCCGTCCGCGACCAGCTCCAACGCACGTCGGTGGAGGGTGTGATTGCGTTCTCGCGTGCCGAGCCAGTCGAATAGAATCTCAGCCGGAACCGCCGCTCTGGCAGCCTCGAGTTGACTGGCATCACCGCCGCGCTCGGCCCGATCCGTCCATTCCGAAACGAGCCGAAGCGCCTGGCCCCACTCGCCGTAATACGGTTTTTCCTCCAACGGGTCGTTGTCGTGCGCCACCCGCACGATCACCCCGTACGCCAGCAGGCGAATGGCTGGGTTCAAGCGTTTGACCTCGCGCAGCACCTCGAGCCGACCCAGAGCATCCTCCAGGGAATCGGAGACGCGCCGCGCCGGAATCATGCCGCCCAGACAGAGCGTCTCTAAGGTGATAATCGCGGCACTGGCGGCTTGGCAGCCCTCTAGCAGCCACCGTGCGATGACGGCGGTGTCGCCCGGCTGGTTCAGGTGATTCAGGGTCTCGAGCGGCGGGGTTCGCAGCTCTAAACCTGCCATTTTGGAGAGTTGCAGCGGATAATCCAAAGTTGGCGGGCGGGTGTCGCAGGGCAGGAACAGCACGCTTGGCATGGCTTAAATTATCATCGCTCGAGCTACGACGTAGGATAGAAAGTATGAAACGCGGCATTGCTCACATCGCTTTGGTGGTGCGCGATTACGACGAGGCGATCGCGTTTTACACCCAGAAACTCGGGTTTGAACTTTTAGAGGACTCGTATCAAGCCCAGCAGGATAAACGCTGGGTGGTCGTGGCCCCCGCCAATTCAAACGGCACGACACTGCTGTTGGCTCGAGCCTCGACGCCTGAGCAGGCGGCGTTCATTGGGGATCAGGCGGGCGGACGGGTGTTTCTGTTTCTGGCGACGGGCGATTTCTGGCACGATTACCGGGCGTTACAGGCGAACGGTGTGGAGTTCGTCCGCCAACCGAAGACGGACGCATACGGCACGGTCGCGGTCTTCGAGGATTTGTATCGGAACCTCTGGGATCTGGTGGAGTATGCGGCCGATCATCCGATGCGACGCAGGCTCAACCTCGAGCGGTCAGCAGAATCCTGAATGCAATCCTGTGACCATAAACAAACCAACTCGAGCCGCACACCGTTTCCCGTACGAACAGCGGTTTATCCAGCCCGCCTCATAAACCACAACCTCAACCCTAGAGGTTCAGACTTTTATCCTGTTCACGAAACCTTTCCAAGCATGACCGCGTAAAGTTACAGCGTGAACTCCGTTCCCGCCTTGCAGCTTCAATCGCTCTCGAAACGCTTCAATGGCAAGGTCGCCGTGGATCAGCTCTCGCTCGAGGTGCGTCCCGGAGAGCTGTTCGCCTTTTTGGGCGCGAACGGCGCGGGCAAGACGACGACGCTTCGCATGATCGCGGGCTTGTTAAAACCCGACGGCGGTGACGCCTTCGTGCTCGGCGAGAGCATTGCCACCAAACCCACGGCCGCCAAGGCGGTGCTGGCGTACCTGCCGGACGATCCGCTGCTCTACGGGAAGCTCCGCCCGATGGAGCATCTGGAATTCGTGGCGGGCTTGTGGAACGTACCCGCCGCCGAAGCCGAGAAACGCGCTCAGCACTGGCTCGAGTGGCTGGGCTTGTGGGGAAATCGCGGTGAGCTGATCGAGGGGTTCTCACGGGGCATGAAGCAGAAGATGGCGCTCGCGGCGGCGCTGATACACGAGCCGAAGCTGATGATCCTGGACGAGCCGCTGACAGGTCTGGATGCCGGAGCCGCCCGGCAGGTCAAGGATTTGTTGCAGGAATACGTCCGGCAGGGCAATACGGTGATTCTGACGACCCACATCTTAGAGGTGGCGGAACGCTTAGCGGACCGAATCGGGATTATCAGCGCTGGACGCTTGAAGGCGCTCGGGACACTCCAAGAGTTGCGGGCGCAAAGCGGTGAGACGGGCAGTTTAGAAGATGTTTTCCTGGAATTGACGCGTGACGCCTCCGCAGCGGAGGCGTTGTGATCGGACACAGCGACATGACATCCACGCCCAGCGCCTCACCTCGAGCCAATCTGTGGTGGCTGCTGCGGTTTGAACTGAAGCTCCAGACCCGCGAAACCCCCTCGAGTCGCTGGATCATCTGGGCGTTCCTGGGACTGGTCTTGCTAGGCTTGATCGGGGCGCTCGTGGCGCGCGCAAATCTGAGCGCTAGGGACGTGCCAACGCTGCCCGCCGAACTTCCCGGCGCAGCTCTGGCAATCATCACCCTGGGCATCGTGTTCCTGTTCACGATCATGCTGTCCCTGAGCGTCCGCAACGCCGTGCAAACACTGTTCGAGCGCGGTGATATTGACCTGCTGCTTTCCAGCCCGCTCGATACCCGCACCGTTCTCGCGGCTCGAGGGGCGTGGGTGGTGGTCAACAGCCTGATATCGCTGGGCGTGTTTATTCTGCCACTCACGCTGGCAGCGGTGATCTTTCTGGGGCCGCGCCCGCTCGGGGCGCTGGTGCTAATGGTCGCCGTGGCCCTGATGACGGCCGGGCTGGGTTTGCTGTTGACGCTGGCACTCGTGCGCTGGCTCGGCGCGAGGCGGGCCCGAACCGTGGCGCAGGTTGTCGGAGTGCTGCTAGGCGCAATCTTTTATCTGGTGACGCAACTCGGGCGGTTCATCAACCGGGACAGCCTGCCGTGGCTGCAAAATGTTTACTCGAGCATCAGCACGATTCCGGCTGACAGTCCGCTGTTGTTTCCGGCTCGAGCGGCGCTGTTTGAACCACTCCCGACGCTGCTGATGCTGGCGCTGGGCGTTGCGGTCTACGCGATCAGTGTGCAACTGACCCACCGCGCCTTTCTGACCGGAGCCACCGCCGGGATCAGCGGTGGGCGGGTCAAACTGGGCAAGAACCTCAAAGCCGCCCGGTTCCAGCAGAACTTTTTCTTGAACGTCGTCAGGAAGGAGTGGCGCTTAATTTTCCGCGACCCGATGCTGATCTCGCAAACCCTACTACAACTCGTGTACCTCATCCCGACCGCGTTCGTGTTCCTGGGTGGCGGTGGCTCGAGAGGGGCGAACCTGCTCGGGTTGGTCGGTCTGTACCCGCTGTTGGCGTTCGCGGCGATCTTTCTGGGTGGGTCGCTGGCGCAGAATCTGACGCAGGTCGTGGTCGGCGCGGAGGACGCGCCGGAACTCCTGCGGATGTCTCCTGCCAATGCTGTGCAGGTGCGCTGGGCGAAGCTGTTAGCGGCGATTGCCCCCGCTTGGGCGCTGTTCACACCGCTGATCCTGTGGCGGGCCACGTTAGAACCGCGCTCGCTGCTGATCTTCCTACCGTTCGCGGCCGTGACCGTGCTGGGCGGGTTGATGATGCTCTGGCACGCCAAGCCGTTCAACCGGGCCGACTTGGTGAAGCAGCGGCGCGGCGGACAGAACTGGGTGATCGGGCTGGCGCTCCTAGTGCTGGATATCGGTTGGCTTGGGGCGACGCTCGCGCCGGGCTGGTGGGGGGTCTCTGGGGCCTTCGTGGGGCTGGTCGTGCCACTGCTGAGCTGGCTGTTGGCCAGAGACAACCCGAAGCTCGGGTACTGACCCGAGCAGTCCGGCGAAAAGCTCAACGTGACCTATTCTCGAGTCAAATCCTGGACCTCCAGGTTGAAGCCATTCCTCCCCACGGCAGCGTCCACTGAACAAGATTGCGACGAGCCTGTCACCTCGAGAGAAGGCACGGCGTTTCCGCGATCCTCAGCCTAATAGCAACCTCGCCCCTTGCAACCCTCAGCCGGAAGACCGCGTAATGAGGACATGCTCGAGCCTTACCGCGACACGACCGTGACTATTTCCGTCAGTGATGGCAGCCGCGAACACGAGGAGGTCGAAACCCTCGTCCGCAACCGCGCCGCGCTGTGCGCCGCCGTGGCGCTCGAGCCGATCCCGCTGCTGGACCTGGCAATCGTGCTTCCGATGCACTTGGACATGGTGGTGCAGATTGGTAAGGTCTACGGTTTTGAACTCACCAGGGAGCGCGCTAAAGAAATCGCCCTCGAGTTTGGCGGCGCGGCTTTCATGACCTACGCGACCCGCACGGCTGCGCGGAGCTTACTGAAATTCGTGCCGGTGCTGGGACCAGTCTTGAACGCCCCGATGGTCTTCACCGGAACTTACGCGCTGGGAATGTTGGCGGAGCGCTACTTCCGCGCCCGCCGGGCTGACCTGCCGCGCCTGGAACGAGTAGAAGTACAGAAGCTGGCGCAGGAGTTCGTAGCCCAGGGCAAGAAAACCTTTCAGAACGTGCGCCTGGAAGACTGGCGGCGCGTGGCGAGCGCCTTGCTGAAGCGAAACCGCTGAAACCAGCCCTGACACTCCCCGAATCACAGCAACTCGAGGCTGAATTGCTGAACCGCTCGAGTCAGACTTACTCAGCCTTACATCCAGCTAAACAAGGTGTGTTCGGTCTGAAGCACATCAGCCACACAAGACCCGCTGCGGCTGCCACCGGGCGCGAAAATCGCCTCGAGTCCAGACAGAGCCGAACCGCAAGCTGAACGATCCGCGCAAATCCTGCCCTGGCTTGAAGGTCTGAAACCGAACCGTCGCCTCGTCTGCTAGGACAAAACTGTCCTTTGCCCTCGAGCGGCTCGCCTGACCTGTGGAAACATCTTGCGAGGTGAACACCAGCGTCCGTCCCGACAGGTCGTTCACGCTCCGATATGTGTTGTCACAGCTTAGATCATTAGACACGTCTAGGCTACCTTCTAACGAAGAAAATCTGCTATCCTTTTTTGTATGACACGGGAGCGTCTCCAGAAACCAATGGTGACGCTGCAACGTCAACCCGAGACGACGCCCAAAGCACGAATCTCGAGTGGGCGCGGGTCTCGAGGCGCGGTGCTCTCCAAACTCGAGTTACAAGCGCCAACACCCGTACAACTCGAGGTGCAACGCCAGCAGACACTCGAGATTCAACGCCGGATTGACCTGGAACAATCTCGGCTCGAGATTCAGAGGGCGCAAGATGCCCGACGCTCTCAGGCTCGAGTCTCTCAGGCGAACTGGCAAGCTGGAACAAGTAAAACTCTGGCGCTACAACGCGCTCTATACGATCACGCCCGCACAGCTCGAGTCACCGCTGAGACTCGAGCTGAATTCGTAGTGCAACGCCAAGCCGATCACCTCGAGGGTTTGGTAGCGCAACGACTCGAGGCTGAACTTCTCCCCCCGTTGCCAGTCGCCCAACGCCAGGCTGATTTGAGCTTGTCGCATGTGGCTGAACACATGCGCGATAAGGCAGAGGGACAGATTCAAGGCGATCCCAACTTGATCCGCAATTACCAAGGCTTCAAAAACACTGGCGCAGCCCTCGTCAAGCACTTTAGAAGCCCCGGCTCGAGTCACACCATGACTGACTTGGCAGGGGCGATTCAGCGCTTCACTGATCCGGGTCAACGCGGTGCAGTGGAATCGGCTGCGTTTGCCGCCTTGGGTCATCACCCGAGTTTCCCAGGTCAACTGCAACGCGCTTTGGACGCTCGAGAGGAAGGTTTGGAGTTGCAACGCGAGACTTGGCAGAGGGAACTCGAGCCATTAGCGCAACGGCAAGCCCTCGAGGAAACCAGCGGAGAGAACGCGGCTGAGTTGATCGCGGCATCTCAAGGCGGGGGGCAAGCGTTGCCTGCGAACGTCAAAGCGATGCTCGAGACGAAGTGGAATGTGGACCTGTCCAGGGTCAGAGTTCATACAGACTCGAGCGCGGATGGAATCTCGAAGAAGTTGAACGCGAAAGCGCTCACGACGGGCAATGACATGTTTTTTCGATCTGGCACGTGGAACCCGACGAGTCTCGAGGGATTGCAACTCATCGCGCATGAAACCTGGCATACCCAACAGCAAGCGAATGGGTTGGTGCAGGCGGGCGTGGATCGGGATCACGGTCTCGAGCTGGAAGCACAAGGCAAGGGAGCTGAACTCTCATACCAAGATCTGCAAACCGTCTCGAGTTCAACCCCTCGAGTCTCAGGTGCGGTCAGAACCATCGCATCTCGAGCGCCACTGACCACCCCAGCCGAGCAACGCAGCGCCACCCCGATCCCCTCGAGCCTGACCACGACGACCACGCGCAACGTCGGTAATCTCGAGGGCCTGATGAGCAGCGCACCGATCTTCGGTCCGTCCGTGCAACGCGCCGCAGATGGCACGTCTATTCAACGCTCCTGGTGGAACCCGTTCGACTGGGCGGCCGAGGGAGCCAAGTGGCTCGGCGCGAAATTCATGGACGGACTCGAGTTTCTAGGTGAGAAAGCGGCGCGAGCGTTCATGGAAGTTTTCGCTGCCGCTGCCAAACCGTTTGGTGAAACTGGGAAGCGTGTTCTGCAAGCGTTGAAGAGCATCGGGAAGAGTTTGCTGCAAGTCATCGCCAATCCCGGCGCATTCGCTAATAATCTCTTACATGGCGTCAAACTGGGTTTTGGTAATTTCATCACCTACGCCCCGGAACACCTCTCTGGGGTGCTCGGCGGGTGGCTCGGTGGTAAGGGCTTGAACCTGCAATTCCCCACGAAGCTCGAGCCGCTGCCGATTCTGATGGCGTTGTTATCCAGCCTGAACCTCGGCTGGGACGCGATTCGGGCTAAGATTGCCCGGCAACTCGGACCCAAGGGGAACCAAGCAATCGCGGCAGCGGAAAAGAGTGTGCCGCTCGTCTCGAGTCTCAGTAAAGGCTTACATAATAGTGCTGAGTTCACTCAAGAGGTCTTGCCAACTTTGAAAACGCAAGCGGTGGATGGGCTGAAAAGCGCAGCGCAAGAAAGCTTGATTCGCGCTGGCATTAACGTGTTGCTGAAACTGATTCCTGGTGCGGGCACGATAAGCGCGATTTTCGATACGGTCAGCGTACTGGTGAGTAAAGCCAGTGACATTGCCGGTTTGGTCCAGAACGTCATGGGAAGCTTCGCAGCGATTGCGGCGGGCAATGTCTCGAGCGCCGCGACTGCGATTGAGCGGAGCTTACTGAGCGGGATGCGCGTGGCACTTGATTTCGTGGCGAGACTGGTAAAGATTGACTCGTTCATCGCGCGAGTCAGGAACATTATTGGGAAGGTCACGACGAAAATCTCGAGCGTGGCTGACCCGTTGATTGCTCGAGCGGTCAAGCTGGTGCGACCACTGCTCGACAAGCTGGGTGGCAAGGGCAATCCGAAGGGGAAGAATGCCACGCCTCCAACGAAAAAGAGCATTGATGGCGTGTACGGCAAGAAGTCGTTCACTGCCGCCAAAGAGCCGCACTCCGTTTGGGCAAAGATTACCAATGCCATACCCACGCTGATAATCGCCAGCACGCCTCGAGAAGCCAAAACGCAGTTCAGACACCTACGATTGGATGCCGAAGCCAAACTCACTGGCGCTGAGCAGACCAAAGCGTTTCTACTCGCGCAGCAAGGTCAGACGCAAGCAGATCAGGCGTTGACGAAAATCAAGGCAGGTTTGAGTAAGAATCAAAATGCGAACATTGGCGCGTTGGTGGAACCGTTCACGAGTCAGATTGCAGATACCGCAAAGCATTTGTTTGAGTTGATCGGTGGTCACGAAAGCGCTGGTTTGAAAACGAGTATGGATCGGCAAACGGTAGTCTTCAAGTGCAAGAAGAGTTTGGATAAACCGGAGTTTGAGCGGCAAGTGAACTTGGCAGAGCGTGAAATGAACTCGCTTTCGATTGAGCAATTCTTGAAGCAACGCTCAAGGTTTTTTACGATTAAAGCGGAGCAGCAAGCGGCAGGGGTGAAGAACCCGCAAGGACGAGATCCAGCAGGAGATCGTGTAGCTCAAGACGCAAAACGAATTGCGGTTGTCGAACTCGTTCTTGCAATCCGCCAAGGTGGTGTATCTCAGCTTCAGGGGGCCGCGAGAGTTGATACCCAAAACGTCATTAATTATCTGAGCATTGCGAATCCTCGATTGACACCTGTGCAACAACAACATCGCATCCAGTTGAAACAGCTTCTCGAGACTGGTGATAAAAATTGTACTCGGGAAGAGGCAGGGGTGAAGGCACAAGAAATCATTAGTTTCTTAGCTGTGCTGCACAAATTGGATCAGACAGCGGGTGGTAGTTCAACTAAACTTGCGGGGCAGGGCACTCAATCGTTGGGTGATCCTCGAGTTGACTATTCACTGGGCGCGCAATGGAAGAAACACGCTCAAACATTAGAGATATTTATTCGCAAGAATATCTCTGTCAAAGTTTATCCAACCGCGAAAATGAACGTTGATCTGAAGGTAATTTGATTATGGTTGAGAATAATTCCGTATTAAATCTTGGTGCTTTTATAGCAAAGCATGGTGATCCCAAGAATCGAATGGATTTCGATTTTGGCCAGTTGAAAAATTATAATTTGCCTGATGAACTCATTTACTTGTGGAACAAGTTTGGTTTATCTAGTTTTGGCAATGGATTTTTTTGGCTAGTTAATTCAATTGAATATTTAGAAGAAGTACAGCCTTGGCTATCAGACGTTGAGAAGCCTTTACCATTTTTACGTACTGCTTTTGGAACTTTCTTCTTTTGGGATGGAGTTCAAGTGGCTCATTTCAATGTTGTTACAGGCACAACAGGTTACTACTCAAACGCTTTCAATTTTGTTTTCGATGATGTTCTTGCGTATGAAGATACTTTGAATGATATTTTTTTTTATGATTTGTATCTCGAAGCTCTGCCACGCCTCGGTCCGATTCAGCGCGACGAATGCTATGGCTTCTTCCCCCCAATCGCTATGGGCGGCGAAATTGACTCGAGCAAACTTCAACGCGTGAAACTTCGAGAACATCTGGCGTTCCTATCGCAGCTTTGACCTCGAGTCTGCGCCTTGCGTTCTTTGAAATTAAATCATCACGATGAAGGTCTCGAGCGTGGCTGATTCCTTGATTGCTCGAGTGCAGGGCATCATTGGGCGGGTGACAACGAAACTCGCGTCCAAGGCGCGCTCGTTCAATTTCGGATCGGGCGAACTGGTTGCTCAGGCACTCAGAACATGCACGCGAATCCCCCAGGCGTCCTGAGCGGTGAAGTCACACTCAGCCACCTCGAGTGAAAATCCTGTGGCTTCCAAATTTGCTTGCAAGTCCCGAAGACTCTGCTGATCGGGCAGGATGAGTTCCCAGTTCAAGAGCCGCGCATCATCGTCGCTGGAGGGGAGCGAACCCGCCGCCCAGGTGTTGACACCGATCTGATGATGGTAACCGTTCACGCCCAAGAACAGGGCGCTGGGGAAGTTCCAGGACATTTTCGCAAACCCCAGACCCGCGTGATAAAAACGGGCGGCTTCCTCGAGGTCACCGACGTAGAAATGCAGATGCCCGACGGTCGTGCCGAGGGGCAAGCCCGTCCACGAGAGGTCACCGGCCGCAATCTTTAACGCCTCGGTATCCAGTGGATCGAGTCCGCCGATCAGTTCACCTTGGGGCGTGACCCGCCAGGTTGATCTTGGGCGGTCAGCGTAGACTTCCAAGCTGATCCCATCGGGGTCCACCAGGTACGTGGCTTCGGAGTAAAGGTGATCGGATTGCCCCACGTGCGCTCCCGTCCCAAGCGCGTGCGCCAGAAACCTGCCGAGGTCACCGCGACTGGGGAGCAGTAACGCGAGGTGATACAGCCCCAACCGACCCCGGTGCTTGGCGGGGTTAACGCCCCGTTTCTCGCGCAATTCTAGCAGCGCCGTCCTGCCTTCAATGCCGAGCCGAGCCACACGAGCGCCGGGAGTGTCGTCACGGCTTAAAACCGTGAACCCGATCACGCGCTGGTAAAACTCGAGCGAGCGCTCCAAGTCAGCGATCTGCAAGCTGACGAGTCCCAAACGAGCCTTGTCGGGCAATTGGAACCTGGGCGGTCGAATCCCGATTCTCTCTGGTGGCAACTCCGCGTACGGCACGGTCGGCGGTACGTTCATAGCAGCTCCTTTCTAGGATCATCAGCTCGAGTTGAGTAGGGTGTAGTTGGGCTGATCGAAGTGGCAACTCGAGTCTGTCAGCCCATCCAACCCGCCAATCGGCGAGCCTCGTCCAGCAATTCCTGCACCCTCAAACCATCCTCCAAACCCGCGCCCGCGTCGGGACGAGCGCCGCGCTCGATCAGGTCATGTAGGTACACCGCAAGCAGCACCGTGCCAACCTCGAAGGCGTTATTGGGGTTCAAACCCGCCGGAATTTCGGTTGTCATCGGAGGTGCCAGGTTTTGCAGCGCCTCGCCCGTCTTCGCCCCCTCGAGCTTCAGACCGTCGCGCAGCACCAGCGACCCCTGTGAGCCATGCACCCAGAGGACATCCTCGAAACCGTGCCGGGCGGCGATATTCAACCCTACCGTGACCGGCACGCCCGCGAAGTCCAGCAGCAGCGCGGCGTAGTCGTCCGAGTCCACCGTTTGCAGTTCGCCGCTCGAGTCGGGCAGCGCCGTGACAGCCGTATTCAAGTGCGCCCCGACCACACTGGCTTCGCGCCCGAGCACGAAGCGCAGCCCATCGAGTACGTGCGAACCGATTGCGCCCAGCACACCGCCGCCGAGCGCGCGACTCGACCACCAGTTGTACGGGCGGTTGGCATCGGCGCGACCGCCCAGCACCAATCGCACCTCGGCGGCTCGAGGTTCACCGATGAAGCCGTCCGCGATCAGGTCGCGCATGGTTTGGCGCACTGGCAAGAAACGCAGCTCGTGGTCAATCAGCGCCCAAGCGCGGGAAGACTCTGCGCCATCCACGATCGCCTGCGCCTCCAATACGTTCAGCGCCATTGGCTTTTCGCACAACACGTTAATGCCCAACTCCAAAGCTTTCAGGGTTTGCGCCTTGTGTTCCATCGGTGGCGTGGTGATCGAAACCAGGTCCGCGCCTTGGATGGCCTCGAGCCAAGAATCCGCTGCCAGGGCGAAGCCGTGCTGGAGCCGCGCCGCCTCTGCCTTCTGCGCGTCGCGTCCCCAGATCGCGTGCAAGTCCCACCCGGCGGCGCGAAACGCGGCCGCCTGAACCCTGACGCCCCAACCGGTTCCTAGAATCGTCAATTTTGGCATGATGGCTTCTCCTCTGACACGAGTTTACCGCCTTCATCCAAACCCGAATTCCGCTCGGCGCGAGTTTATGATCTTCCTGAGTTCGGCGTGGTCAGGTTCACGTTTCAAGACAATAGAGTGCGTCTATGACGCAAAAATATGGTGTCCGAATCGTTCCGTTATCAGTCAGTCTAGCTTCCAGGCTCAGCCTGATGCGTGGCCGTCTCGAGGCGCTTCAGACCTGAAGGAACCAGTGACGGGCGCTGGAATTGGCGGGACAGTTGAATTTCAGGCGTTGTCCTGGACGCAATTGCGCCACCAGCGGCAGGTCGTCGGGGTGGATCACGGCCGGTTTGGCGTAACCACCGATGCGGCCGCGGTCGTTCAACAGCAGGATCGGGTCGCCCTCGGTGGTGATCTGCACGCCGCCCATCGGCGTGGCCTCACTGATGAGTTCGCTACCGGGAACCTTCGGCCCGCGCAAGCGCACACCCATCCGGTCGAGGCTGACGACCGTGAATTCGGCGCTGCCAAGCGCTCGCAAGGCCGCAGGGGTGGCCTGTGGTCCGGCCATCAGGCGCACAGTCACGGTTCCCTCGGGCCGGGCGAAGACTCGAGCCTCGAAACCTGAGCGCACCGAGCGCGACGCCGCCAGTCCGAGTTGGTCGTCGGCTCTGAGAGCACGCCCGACGCGCCCGCGCAGGTCGGGGCTACGACTTCCCATGAACTCAGTCCCGGCAAAGCCGCCCGCGACACTCAGATAGGCGCGCGCGCCGTGCTGGAGCGGCGTGAAACTCAGCCGTTGACCGGCGCGGGCTGGGATGCCTTGAGCCATTGGAACCGTCACATCATCTAGTTGGCAGCTCAAACCCATTCCGGCAAAACCGATCACCGCGTCTCTCAGCAGACTCAGCACGGGTCCTCTCAAGGTCAACTCGAGGCAGGGGGCGTTACCGGAATTTCCAACCACGGCGTTCGCCACGCGCGCTGAGCGGGGGTCCAGCCAGCCGGAGCGGGCCATGCCGAACCGAGCGCTCATGAACCGTCCCTCGTCCACGATCAGGTCCAGCAAGCCCGGTTCTTCGACGCGAAACACGGGCAGGTCGGGAGCCGTTGGCAAGGTCTCGAGGGGCTGGATTGGGGCTGGGTCTGGACCATCGGCCGGAACGAACCGCACGGAATCGCCCGCTGTGAGCAGAAAGGGATCAGCCCGGTTCGGGTCGTAGATCGTTCGCAGGGCTGTCCCCAAGAGGTGCCAGCCGCCGGGCGTTGGCAGCGTGTAAATCGTAGTTTGCGAGACCGCCACGGCCACGGCGTTGGCCCGCACCAAGGCTCGAGGCGTGGGGCGGCGCGGCAGGTAAAGCGCTTGATCTGAGGTCCCGAGCATCGGTTGTCCGGGGACGAAACCAACGGTGTAGACGCGGTAGAGCGCCCTCGAGTGTCGCCGAATGACCTCCGCTGGACTGAAACCGGTTTGGGCCGCCACCCAGGCCAAGTCCTCGCCGTCGTAACGGGTCGGGATGGTGACCTCGCGCCCGGCGGGTTTTGGCGCTACACCTTCTGGCGCTACCCCCTCGAGCTGTCGCCGCACCCAGCCGCGCACGGTCGGGCGCGTCACGCGGCTCGAGTCAAATTCCACGTAGAGGTTGACGTAGCCTGGGTATAAATCAGTCACGCCGGGGAGCGGATGGGCCAGCAGGTGGTCGCACAACGCGTGCATCCGAGCGTTCTCCAGTACATCCAAGCTGGTCGAGAATTGAACGTACAGCCCCTCGAGTTGACGCATTTGCGATTTATTGTAAGTCCTAGCCACAGTCCTGCGTTGGCCGCGTAAAAAACTGGACAGTCGCGCGCGGACTGGCGCACTAGGATGCGGTATGCGCGTTACCTCGAGTCATCCGATGTACCTGTTCGCCCTGCTGGTCTCGTGCGGCGGTGGCCTACCGCCCGCCACGCCGGTCAGCGGCTCGGACGGCGCGTGGAGCAACCCCACCACCTGGGGCGGCAAAACCCCCGACGCCAACAGCGCCGTGACGATTCCGGCCGGAAAAACTGTGACGCTGGACTCGAGTGTGGCCGTGCGCAGCCTGACCGTGAACGGCGCACTGCAATGGGCGGACGTGGACAATTTGGAGGTGAAAGCGAACTGGATCATGGTGGAATCCGGCGGCGCGTTTCGGATTGGCAGCCCCGCGCAGCCGTTCCTGAAGCGCGCCACTGTCACTCTGACCGGGAACGATCAGGCGGAGAACATCATGGGCATGGGCACGAAATGCCTGTGCGCGATGGGCGGCGGGGCTTTAGCGGTGTACGGCGAGAATCGCCCGAGCTGGACGAAGCTGAGCGCCAGCGTCAACCCTGGCTCGAGTCGGGTGACCCTGTTCGAGGCGGGCGGCTGGCGAGCCGGAGAAAAGATCGTGATCGCCTCGAGCAGCCTGAACCCGGACGAAGCCGAGGTGCGCGGTATCGTCACCGTCTCGGCTGACGGAAAAACCTTGACGCTGGACGCGGGCCTGAGTTACGCGCATTTTGGACAGATGCAGATGGTGGACGGCAAATCGCTAGACGAACGTGCCGAGGTCGGCTTGCTGAGTCGCAACATCGTGATTCAAGGGGACACCTCGAGCGATGCCTCCAAATTTGGCGGGCACGTCATGGTCATGAACAACGGCTCCGAGGCGCAGATTCGCGGTGTGGAGTTCAGGCGCATGGGGCAATTCAATCATCTGGGGCGTTACCCGCTGCACTTTCATCAGATGCGCGATGCCACGGGGAGCTTCGTCGCCGCCTCGAGCGTTCACGACAGCCTGCAACGCGGCATCGTGGTTCACGGGTCGGATAACCTGCGGGTGGAACGGAACGTGGTCTTTAACACCGTCGGTCACGGCTATGTCTTGGAGGACGGCTCGGAACGCGGCACGGTCTTCGACGGCAATCTGGGCCTGCTGCCACGGGCAGCCACATTCACTGTGGACGGCTTGAAGGATCAGAACGACAGGGCGGCCGCCAACTTTTGGTTTCGCACGGCGGCCGCGACCGTGACGGGCAACGCTTCGGCAGGTGGGGCCTTCGCCGGGTACTGGTTCGACATGGGCTTCGTGGACGGCAACAACGCTTCCAAGGCACTGTTAAGATTCCAAAACAATACGGTCCATTCGCACAGCGATGGCCGCGTGCCGGACACGGAGAGCACCACCTGGGCAGTCTGGCAGACCGATGGCTACGTTCCCAGTCAGGAGGGCGTGCTGCACTTTGAGGGTCTCACGGCCTACAAGAACGCTCGAGCCATCGAAACCGCCGGGCGCGGCCTGGTGACCGATTCCATGCTGGCCGACAACGGCAAGGCGATCAGTCAACTGCTGCTGAAAGACTCGACAGTCGTCAGCCGTAGCGCCAACACCGACACCCACCCCGACTGGGGCGCGACCGGCATGTTCGCCTACGGCGGTTTCGCCAACGCTGAAAACGTCACCTGGGTCGGCTTTAAGGATGGGCGCACCGTCTCGAGCACGCTGACCTGCGGCATCGAGTACCCGCGTTTCAGCGCCAAGGGTTCTAAGTTGATGGATTCTGACCCGGCCGCCGGATGCGGCGATATCATTCAGAACGACATTGATGGCTCGCTTAGTCAGCAGGCTGGGACGCGCAAACTGGTGAGTCTGGGGAACACATTCGGCCTGGTTTCAAAGGAGTGCCTCAAGAACTCGGCTGCGGGCGTGGCGATCTGCCCGGATTACGATTACCGCACCTTGAACGTGACCTATCCGACGGGCGCTGGCTTCGCCAACCCCGACTGGCACGTGGATGTGGTGCGAGACGAGGACGGGGATCGCGTGACACCCAACCATTTCCGCTGGGTCAGTTACGTGATTCCCGGCAAGACCTACCGTTTGGAGACACGCAATTCCAGGAGCGCGACTGACACGGCTGTCTACCCCGTGAGTAAGCTCGAGTACCTGCAACTGGGTCTGAGTGTCGGGGAACTCGCCGAGGCAACACCGCCCATCGGGGGACGCAACACGGTGTACGATCCCGCCTGGACGACCCGTTCGGTCAGTGTCTCCGCGCCGCTCCCAGTGGGCGGGTATCGGGTTCGGTTCTGCAAATTCGGCTCGAGTTGCAAGGCTGATCCTGTGAAATGGGAGCCGCTGAGCGCCACGGTGAGCTTGGCCGCGTTGAACGCTCAGGCGACCAGCGGCTTCGTTGCTGACGGGACAGGTTTGCACTTCAAGTTTTTCGGCGGTGACGAGATGAGATTCGAGCGCCTGTGATTCTAGCTTCTGTACCCCTAGCTTCTCTACCTCAGGCAGCTATGGCTCGAGGGTTGATGCTCCTGGTGATCTTGGGCGGGCTGATCGCCTGTTCCAATCCGGCTGGAGGTAACCAGTCTGGGGGCGGACAGCCGCAACCCTCACCGCCCGCCACCCCAGAACCGCCGCCCGGCTCGGAGACCATCCTGCCCTCGGGAAAGCTCGAGTTCCCGACGGGCTTCATGAAATCCATCAAGGAGTATGGCGCGGCTGGCGACGGCATCACCGACGACACGGCCGCGATTCAGGCGGCCCTGAACGACGGGCGCGTGGACGGTGCGGGCAAACCGCTCTTCCCGCCCGCCGAGTTCAACGGTCGTCCCAAGGCGTTGTACTTCCCGGCGGGCACGTACCTGCTCAGCAACACCGTGCGCTGGGTAGGTTGCTGTCTGACCCTGCAAGGCCAGGGACCCAACCAGACAGTGCTGAAGCTCAAATCCGGCTCGAGCGGCTTTTCAAATCCCGCCGCGCCGAGGGCGGTCGTGCAAACCGAGAACGGCAACGAGAGTTTCCGTCAGAATCTTCACGACCTGCAAATTCTGGTCGGCTCCGGCAACCCTGGCGCGATGGCGCTGGATTACATCAGCAACAACAGTGGCGTCGTGGAGAACGTACTTCTGAAATCCGAGGACGGCGCGGGCGTCAGCGGTTTAGAGCTGACCCGCAACTGGCCCGGTCCGTGCCTGTTCAAGAACCTGGTGATAGACGGCTTCGATTACGGCATCCGGGTGCAATTCATTGAGTACGGTCAGACTTACGAAAATATCTTGCTGAAAAACCAGCGCCTCGCGGGTATCAGAAACGACGGCGCGGTCATGGCGATTCGCAACCTGCAAAGCCGCAACAGTGTCCCGGCGATCATCAACGACGGGTACGGCACGGGACTGATTACTTTGCTGGACAGCAAACTCGAGGGGGGTGGTGCCGGCACCAGCGCGATTCGCACCGCCAGCAGCAAAGACGCCTTCGTGTACCTGAGAAACGTATCCTCGAGCGGTTACCAGAGCCTGATTTCCGACGATGGCAAGGTCGTTCCCGGTACCAGTCTGACGGAATGGTACTCGAGCGCGAAGAGCTACAGCTTGTTCGCCACACCCGCCCCGGAGATGTTGAAGCTCCCCGTTCGCAACACGCCGACGTTCTCCGACAACGATCCGAGTCACTGGGCAAAGGTGGATTGCACCGGCTACGACTGTCAGGTCGCCTCGCAGTTGCAGGCGGCATTGAACTCCGGGAAATCCACCGTGTACTTCCCGTCCGGGGTGCGGCTGGTGTACAACGAATTGAGTGTCACCGTGCCCGCCACGGTCAAACGCATCGTTGGCTTTCACGGCGTTATCAACACCGACTCGAGCGGCGTCAACGGTGGCGGCATCCGCTTCAATGTGACCGACGACAGCCCCGACCCGCTGGTGATTGAGCAATTCGGGTACGGCGTCAAGCTGACCCACAGCGGCAAGCGGGCGGTCGTGGTGAAGAACATCGTGCTGTACGATTACACCGCCCTGCCCGGCGCGGGCGACCTCTACGCCGAGGATGCCCAGATGGATGGTTTTACGGTTCAGGCCAGCCAGCACTTCTGGGGGCGACAGGTCAACAACGAGCAGCGCAACCGCACGAAAATCGTCAACAGCGGCGGAACTCTGTGGATCATGGGCATGAAAACCGAGGGGGCGCAAACGGTGATAGATGCAGGGAACGGCAGCACCGAACTCCTGGGCGGGCTGCTCTATCCGGCCACCGATACGATGCCGCCGGGCGAGATCGCCTTCAAGCTCCGCGACGGCGCGAAGGCGTCGCTGCTCTATTCCAACATCACTTACACGACCCGCAATTACGATGTGCAGGTCCAGGAGACCCAGGGCGCGACCACCAAGACCCTGACCACCAAGAGCGCACCTGAGCGCTCACGGTTGTTCGTCAGTCGCTGAAACTTGGTATGGCTCGAGTTATGCGCTGGTGGTAGTCTCTTGGACTCCTGGCCTGATGAAAGCTTGCAACCGCTCGCTTCTTGCGCTACAGCTTTCTCAGGTTCTCTCCCACCCCTCACCAAAGCGGGCGGTGTCCCTTTCACCTGAGACACGCTGTTTTTATCTCTGTATCACTCGCCGAGGTTATGGCGATGGGGGAGCCACAACCTCCAGGCTTTTATCATGACTGGAGTTCAAATCAGCGGGCTGGGATGATTGTCGTTGATGAAGACCACAATCCCCAGCCCACTCCCATTCTTGACGCAACTCCCCGACCAGCGCAACCCTTTCTTGGACTCGCGTCGTGATAAAAGCCTGTACAACCTCGAGAAAGGCTGTAAACGCGGCGCTGATGTGCTATAGTGCGTCCAGCGTTGCGTGAGCCGAAGCATCGGCTCGAGCGCAGAGAAGATTGAATCCAGCAGCCATCGGTGAACGCGCAAAGCGCGATGCCGTGTCCTCTCGAGTGAGTCAAACACCTCCTCGGGGCGCACCCCTGGAAAGCTGCGGTAGGAGCCACCATTACCACCGAACGTGTCACGGGGAAGCGCCGTAAGAGCGCCGAACCCACCCTCTTTGAAGTCCATCCAAACCCCACTCCTGAACTCGCCACGATTGACCTATCCGCCACCGCGCCCGAATCGGTGGCTGAGTCTGCGTCTCAGGCGGCGCTTCAACCGCCCGCGCCGAAAACCAGGGGACGGCCGCGCAAAGTGGCCGCGTCTGCCGAGTTGTTCGAGCCTGCGCCAGAACTGATCGCCACGCCCGAACCAGAGGCGGTTGAAGCCACGAAGCCGAAAACTCGAGGGCGAAAGCCGAAGCTGGCGGTTGGGGCAGTGCCAGACATGGTTCCCCTGGAAGCTGTGGCGCTGGAACCGGTTGCCACCGAAATAAAGGTTCCAGAAACCCCTGCCGCAGAAGCAACCGCGCCCGAAAGTACCGAAGCGCCAAAACCGCGCACTCGAGGGCGAAAAACGGCTGGCTTGAGCCTAGTGGAAGCCGCGCCCATCGAGGTTACGCTGGTTGAAACCCCACCGCTCGAGGAGTCAATCACTGAAATTGCCGCGCCCGAAACCGAGACGGCAGCCAGCGCAACGGCTCAACCCAAAGCGCGTCGCGGTCGTAAGGCGGTCGTCGCCCCAGAACCCGTGCCAGAGCCGGTCAAGCCTCGCGCTCGAGGACGCAAGGTCAGCCCGGAGGTGGTTTCGGCAGAGCCTGAATCGGCAGGGCTTGAATCAGCAGGGCTTGAATCAATAAAGCTCGAGCTGGTCGCGCCCGAATCAGTCGAATCAACGGCAGTTAAACCTGACGAACTCTTGGGTCCAAGCGGTGAAACGCTGCCGCCGCTCGAGGGGGAGACCGTTCCGGCCGTCGCACCGAAGCGGCTCGTGCGGGTCCGCAAGACCGCCCGCGAGAACGTCTTTGAAACCCAGGCGAAACTGACCAACCCGTTGGAGATGCTGCTGGAGTACCTGCGGGCCAATCCGGGCGGGCACGCGCTGCGCGATCTAGAAAAGGACTTGGAGGACGGGCTGCTGAAACGCCTCGGGGGTCGCAAGGGGCTGGAAGAGGCGCTGGACGAGTTGCTGCGCCTTGGGGCGCTGATGCAACTGAAGCGCCACACCTACAGCCTGACGCGCGAGGTCAACGCGGTCGTCGGACGCTTGAGCGTCCGACCGGACGGCTGGGGCGTGGTGGAGCCGGAAACGCCGGGCCTCCGCGAGATGCTGATCCCTCCGGATTGCCAGTTGTTCGCTTGGAGCGGCGACCGCGTGGTGGCCCGCGAAACCAAGCGTAACGGCGAGGCGCACGGCAAGGTGATTCGCGTCCTCGAGCGGGCCAGGGGCGTTCTGGTCGGAACCCTGGAGTACAGTCGGGGCGCGTTGACGCTCCGCCCGGACGAGGCGGGCGTACCTGCGATTCCCGTGATACCGGGAGAGCCAGGGATAGCTGGGGAATCCCTGCGGGCGGGCGCTCGAGTCGCGGTGCAGCCCCGCTACCCGGAAGCTACCGGCGAGGACGAGGCGTTCGGCTCGGTCGTGACGCTTCTGGGTGAGACCGATTCCCTGGAGACTGAGCGTCGCGCCGTGATGGTGAAGTTCAATCTGCCAGGGGAATTTTCAGCCGAAGCCTTGAAAGAGGCGCAGAAGGTGGCCGGGGTCGCCACGAAGGATTTGCTGGGACGGGTGGACCTGCGGGTCAAACGCGTGATCGCCTCGAGCGTCGCACTCGGCGGCCCCGCTGAGGTGGGCGTCCAGGCGGAACCCCTGGGGAACGGGAACGTGCTGATCGGGGTTCACATCGTGGATGCCCAGTACTTCGTGGACGAAGGCAAAGCCGTTGACCGCGAGGCGCAGGAGCGTGGCGTGACCGTGGACCTGACGGCAGTTCAGCTCGGGGCTGCGACCCAGACGGCTCCACAGGAAAGTATCTCTCGAGAAACCGCCCTTCGAGAAAACGTTTCCAGAGAAACCGTGCCGCTGCTGCCCGCCGCGCTCGTCAAGTGCGCCGCCCTGGAAATCGGTGCGGATCGCCTGGCAGTGTCCGTGCTGATCGAGGCGTCCCCAGATGGGAACGTCGTCAATTACATCGTGCGGCAGAGCGTCGTGAACGCCAAGGCAAATCTGGACGATGGGCTGGTCGGTGCGGAACGTGAGCTTCTGGAACGCCTGACCTCTGGCTTACGAAGCGCTCGAGGGGGCACGGCTTCGACACTCTTGGAGGAGTTACTGCTGCTGGCCAACCGCCTCGTGGCGACCACCCTGGCAGCGGCTGAGGCCCCTGCGCTCTACCGCTACACCCCCCCTGGCAACAACGACCTCGAGACGGCTCTGGAACGGTCCGGCGGCGCGTCTCCGGCCATGCTTCAGGGCTTGCGCGAACGTCTGACCCGCCCGGCGGGATTGATGGCGACCGCCTTCCCAAAGCCCGAGTACGCGCTGGACCTGACCCGGCCATTGTCGCGCTACAGTGATCTACTGAACCAGCGCGTGCTGGCGTTTGCCATCACCAAGCTTTCCGTGCGCCGCCGCGAAAGCCTGGAAGAGACTCTACCCGTGCTAGCCGCCAAACTGGCGGGCTTGGAAGAGAACGCCCGTCAGGCCAGGCACAGTTTGGAGCAGTACCTGCGCCGCGAGCAGATCGCGCTCGGGTCTCAAGTCAAAGGAATTGTCACCCAAATTGACCCGTGGGGTCTGAAACTGACCCTGGAAAACGGTTCCAACGCTCGTCTGTCCATTCAGGACATGGACGAGGAGTACCAATACAGCGACGCCCCCCAGAGCCTGAAAGGCCGCTCGGGGCGCGTCTTCAAACCCGGCAGTATCGCTCGAGTCCATGTGATTGGCTCCGGGCGATGGATTCGTCTTTCATTAGGCAAGGAGAACCCTATGAGTAAGCAGAAGCGCCCCAGTGGCGCGAACCCCAGTTCCGAAACCCCGCGTCGTCAGGTCGTGGTATTGCACGCCAAACCGCGCGGTGAGTACCAACGCAGCGTGCGCGTCACCGCTCGCAAATTGTATTTTGGCGAGTGGAGCCGCGCCCAGTTCGTGGCCAGCGACGAGTTCGGCGGCGAGATCGCCTTGGAGCGCCCACAGCAGGACCGCGCCCCGAACCGCAGCAACCCCAACGGGCGCTCCGCTCGAGGCGGCAATGACCGCCCGCCCGCCACTCGCGGGCCACAAGCGCAAAACGGCCGCCCGCAACCCCATCAGGCTCGAGGCGGCAACGCCCCGAAAGTGAACGGCGCAGCTCAGAATCAGAACTCGGGTGGACAAAACCCGAACGCGGCCCAGGCGAAAGCCTCGCGGATCGCGGAGTTAAAACGCCGCGCCGAGCAAACCCTGGAACGCAACGTCGCCCGTGCCAATCGCGGTCCCGCCGAAGGCTCGAGTGTGCCAGCACCGGGAGTGCCGCAACCCACAGAAACCGGGACTGAGACCGCAGCCCGCTCAAGCCGTCGGCGGCGGCGCGGTGGTCGCGGCAACAAGACCCCGCCAACGGTCTGAGGGCCCAAGTTAAACGCCCGCTCAAACCGTCCCGGAAAAACCAGATTCCGGGACGGTTTGACGCCGCTTCCAGGAAAAGGTCATACTGTTCACAGATGAATAAAAGAATTCTCACAACCACGCTCTTGATCGGTGTGCTCGGTGCGGCCTCCGGCGCGATGAATTTTCAACCCGTGGTCTGGGGCAACACTGGCTTGCGGGTGGACGCCGTGGACAAGAACAACAGCGTCTTTCGCATCGTTCAGGACGGGCAAACGAAGCGGTCCATCAAGGGGACTGACTTTGAAGCCTACCTGGTGGAACTGACCGGGAAGGGCAACCGCGAGCTGTGGTTGCGGGCCAAGCAGACAGCTAACAACTGGACGGATTACTTCTTCACTTTAGAGGGCGGCTTACGCAACATCGGCATCGTTGATGGTCGCGGCAGCGGCGTGACCCAGGTGGAGGATTTGGACGGGGACGGCAAGGCGGAGATCGCCATGTTCGGCACGCCGCTCTCCTTTATGGTCGGGCTGGATAGCAGCAAGTCGCCGTTCCTAACGAACGTGCTGGGCTGGGACGAGTTACGGCTGACCGACAACACCGCCAAGTACCCGAAGCGCATTCGCACGACGATCCTGTTTCACTACTACGACTTCCTGCGGTCTGTGGAACAGAACGACGCCGCCGGGCAGAAGAGTGCGGCTCTGGGCTACTACGCCAACAGCTTGCAGATCGGCGAGGGTCGCATTGCCAAGGCCTGGCTGATGCGTAACGTGCCAGACGTGAACTTACGCCGCTGGCTGTTGGATAACGAATCACGCATGGTCAACACCTTTTACACCTACCCCGGTTGCCGCGTCGCGGTTTCACAGACCAGGGATTTACCGATAGACATCCCGAGCTGCACAAAATAATACGAGTTCTCTATCAATGGTATCTATCCTCAACCGCCAGCGTGCTGCTGGCGGTTTTTTCGTCTTCTGGAGTCCAAAAAAGAATCCTGTACTAGACTCTCAGACAGGAGGTTTCATGAACAAAAAACTCGTTCTTAAACTCATGTTGGTTGGACTGGGCATGTTGATCGGTTTCAGCTCTTGCCCGCAGCCCGTGAACAAATCAACGCTGAACCAGCGGATCATCCAACAACCCACCCAGCAGCAACCACGTTAACGACGGTGGCAGGGATTCCTGCCGCACGAGGAATCCCTCGAGCAACCCCACGTACTCGAGCGCCAACGCCCGTTGAATCCCTGACATGAGCTGCGGGTGTTTTAAGCGCTCGAGCGGGGCGCTGTAATCCAGCCCCAGGCGCAAGCGGGCGTTCAGTTCAAACAGGTTCCACCACCACGAGTAATCACGGTGGCTGAGGCTGCATCGCGCGATGACAGCCTGGTAATCACCGTCGTGCAGCATCAACTGCGTTTCTACCAGCTCGTAAAAAGCTCCGTGCCAAGCAGAGATGAGGTTCCGGTCCGGCAAGGGAGTCGCCTTTCGTTTCACGAGCAGGTTGAGCGCCGTAGCCCACAACCGGGCGCTGGGATACTCGTAGCTCTCGACAGTCGTCAAGGCCTCCTCGAGCCGCCCGAGCATGACCAGACTTTCGACTATGTTGGTGGTGATGATGTACTCGTTTTCCGTGTCGTTGACACGACGAGCCAGAGTGCAGGCCTGACGGTAATGCTGCAAGGTCTCCTCAATGCGGTCCTCATAGAACAGGATGATTGCCAGATTGTTCTGCATACTGAGCTGCAACCACAGGTGTCCGATCCGCTCAGCCGTTTCCGCGATGTCCTGGTACAAGCCCCGCGCCGTGTCCAGCTCGCGCAGTCCCAAGAAGGCTCCGGCCTCGAAGTTGCGGGCCCGCAGTTGCGTCAGCAAGTCCTGACTCCGCCGCTGGGCGGCTCGAGCCAAGTGAATTCCCCGCTGGTAATGCCCGTTCATGTTGGAGACATCGGTCAGCATAATCAGAGATTCGGCGTTCTCTGGACTCTGGCGGTAGGCGCTCAGAGCCTCCCGCCAGGCCAGACTCGAGTCCCCATCTCTGAGTGCGATCTTGGCCCTGGCGAGTCTGGCTTCGACCGAATCGTCCGCCCGTAACCATTCCAGCGCCAGTTCCGTCTCACCGCGACCGCCGTGCCAGTGCGCGAGCTGCAACCTCGAGCGGCGGGCCGTCTCGTCTTCACGCTCCGCCAGGGCTTGCCAGAGCGCGGCGGCGTCCTCGGGTTGACCGATCGCGCTGAGCGTTTCCGCCAATCCGAAGCGGGCTTGACGCTCCAGCGGGGTGGGAGCCTCGACGTTCGCCTCGAGCGCCAAACGAAAGGCGCGTTCCGCCAGGGAGTAATGGAGTTTCTTCAGGGCGCTCTCGCCCGCCCGAAGCGCGAAGTCGAACGCCACCGCGAATTGCTCGGCTTTCACGGCGTGGGTGGCGAGCGCGAAATCGTCTGCCCGGCCGCGAAGACGACCCAAGGCCGCAGCGTGCCAGAGCTTGGATTGCGAGGGCGAGAGCTGCGCCTGCAACCAGCCGACGTACTCCGGGTGCGCGAACTGAAACTCATCACCGCTCGGGCGTTCCAGCAGCACCTTGGAGAGCAGTAAGACCTCCAAAGCCCCGAGTGCCAGATCGTCGTCCCAACCCAAGAGCGCCCTGGCATCCTCAAATTGGAACTCGCGCCCGAGCACCGCCGCCGCCTCCGCGAAAGCCCTGGCGTGCGCCGCGAGGTGTCGCAAGCGCTGCCCAGTGCGCTCCAACAGCCCGGAGGCGGCCGCCTGATTGCGGTCCCACTCGAAGACGCCGCTCTCCTCCAAAATGGCGTCCCGTGACAGCATGTCGCGCAAGAGTTCGTCCAGCGTCCACGGGTTACCGCTCGAGCCTTCCAGCAGCGCGTCGCGCAGACCTGCCTCGGTCGGGCCGCCCAGTCGCGCTTCCAGGAGCGCCCGCATATCACGGGGCGGTAACGGGTCCAGCCTGAGACTGGCCCTGGGTGGGGGCAGCAAGCGCGGGCGCTCCCCGGCGATGTCCTCCGGTCGGTAGGTCACGACCAGCCGCGTCTGGGTCGGGCCACGCACCGCGTGAGCCAGCATCGCCAGCGTACCCGCGTCCGCCCAGTGCAGGTTCTCCAGCGCCAGCACGGTCACGCCCGCCGCCCGTTCCAGCACGACCCGAAACGCCTCGAAACGCCGCGCGTTGATGAGGGCTACATCGCCTTCCACCGGTTCCGCCAGATGACCCAGCCAGCCGAGTTGCTCCGGCAGAATACCGCCCAGCACCGCCGGAGCCTCGCGCCGGATGGCTTTCAACAGGCGCTCGACCGCCGCGAACGGTTCCGTGTCGGACGACAGAGCGCCTGCCATCACCAGTGCCTGCGACTGGCCCAGCGTTTCCAAAAGCCGCGACTTCCCGACGCCCGCCTCACCGGTCAGCGCCACGTAGCCAGGCGCGGCCAGTCTCAGCTCGGTCTCGAGTTGCCGCAACTCCGCCCCACGCCCAATCAGCGGGGCGCGCAGCAGCCGCACCGACTGCGCTGGCACTGACGGCGCTGGCACTGACGACGGTGGCACTGGCGGCTCGGGCTGAGCCGATACGCTCAGTTCTCGTAAACGCCCCGAAACCTCGAGCGCCGTGCGTGGACGACCCGCCGGGGACTTGGCGAGCAGTTGCAGCACCAGCCCCTCGAGCGAGGCCGGGATGTCCTCGCGGTGGGCCCGCAAACCGCTCGGAGAGGCGTTCAGATGCTGGTACACGACCGCCGCCAGACTGGTTCCAGTGAACGGGGCCTGACCGACCAACGCCCGGTACAGCACCGCACCAAGGGCGTAGAGGTCGGTTCGGGCATCCAGTTCCTCACCTCGACACTGCTCCGGCGACATGTACAGGACCGTTCCGACCATCGCCCCGACTCGAGTCAGGTCCAGGCTGGCCTCGAGGAGCTTCGTCAAGCCGAAATCCATCAATTTGGCCGTGCCATCCTTTGTCACCATGATGTTCTCGGGTTTCAGATCGCGGTGGATCAGGCCCGCTCGGTGCGCGGCCTCGAGGGCATCGCAAACTTGAGTGAAGACCGCGACAGTCTCCGCGACAGTGCGCGGCGATTCCAGCCACACGCCGAGCGTCACGCCGTCCACGTACTCCAGCGCCAGATACGGCAACCCGCCGCTCTCTCCGTGATCGAAGACGCGCACAATGTTGGGATGGTCCAGGCTGCTGAGCGCCCGGAACTCGCGACGCATCCGCGCCCCGCCGGAGAGCGCGTAAAGCTGATGCAAACGCTTCAACGCGACCAGTTTTTGCTCAGAAATATCGAGTGCCAGACTAACCTGGGCCATCGCACCAGACCCGAGTTCTCGCACAATCTGATAGCGCCCCAGCATGGAAGGGATTCTAAAGCATGATTTCGACGTGACCGTCAGCCGCCGCCCCTGCGGGCGTGAGCGGCGGTCTCAGGGTGATCCGATCTCTTAGCTCGAGCCTGACGAACACCCTTCTGTCTGACCCTCGAGCGCAGGCCACATCGGTCAGGGTTGAATGACGGTCAGCTTGAACGGACCGCCGTTGGAGGCGGCGTGCGTCACGGCTTCGTTCGCGTCATCCAGGGTGAAGGTCGTCACCTCGAAATCGGCCAGCCGCACGAGACCAGACCGGATCAGCGCGATCAACCGCACGACCGCCTCGGGCGGGTACATCCATTGGCCGTGGATGGTGATGTTGCTGCGCATGATCCACGGGTACGGCAGGTCCAGCCCGTCACCACCGAGCATCCCGACGCCGCCCATCAGCACGACTCGCCCGCCCGCCCGGACCGACATCACCGCCGCCCGCACGGTGGTCGTGCTGGCCCAGGGCGGCAAAATGTCCAGCACGCAGTCAATCGGTCCTGGCGCGGTTTGACGCATCCGCTCCCGATCCGTTTCCTCGTCGCCACTCAGTTTGACAGCCCGCACTCGAGGTCCAAACCGACGCGTCAGATCTTGCAAGGCCGTCTCGTTGCGCCCGACCGCGATCACGCAGCCCGCGCCCATCGCCAGGGCAACCGCCACGGCGGCACTGCCGAAGTTTCCGGTCGCACCACTGACCAGCACGGTCTCGCCCGCCTGAACATTGGCAGCCAGCAATCCCCCGTACGGTACCAGCAAACTCCCCAGGGCGCACCACCGGGCCGCCTCGTTGGCCTCGAGCGGACCCGTGAAAAAGGCGTTCTCGGTTGGGATCAACATCTGCTCACTGAAAGACCCGTGCCGAAAGTGTTGTTGCAGGCGCAGTCCGCCCTGACCTCGGGCGCTCAGTCCTTGCAGCGTGATGTCGGGCGACATGACGCTGTCACGGGATCGCACAGTGGGATCGCAGAACACCCAATCGCCCGCGATCAGATGCGTCGCGTCCGGTCCGACCGCACGCACCCGGCCGATCGCGCCGGTTCCCGGCACGGCTGGCAAAGTCAACAGGTATTGCCGTGCGCCGCTGAAGACCTCGTTGGCGTAGGACAGCACGGGTGCGGCCACGACCTCCACGAGCACCTCGCCCGTGCCCAGAACGGGGTCTGGCAGACGCTCTATCGTCAACGGCGATCCGAAGGCGTTCAACACGGCGGACTTCACGGTCGGGCCGTCCCTGGTAATAGGATTCTCTTCACGCGTCCTATTTTCGTCAGCGCCGATTTCACATTCAGGCCTGGTACGATCCTAGGACCCATGACTCCCCCTGATACGCTCGCCGTGACGCCTGGCACAGACTTGAGGAAGAACGAACTCGGTGACTTTCTGAGATCGCGCCGTGAGAAACTGAGCGCGGAAACGCTGGGATTGAGGGGCGCACGGAGGCGGCGAACGCCGGGTTTGAGGCGCGAGGAGGTCGCGGAACTCGCGGGAATCGGCGTGGACTGGTACATTCGCCTGGAGCAGGGACGAAACGTCAACCCGTCGGCGGCCACGGTCGAGGCGCTGGCTCGAGCCTTGCGGCTCGGCAAGACAGAGGTGGACCATCTGCGGGCGCTGGCACTGAATACGAAGCGCCGCGCCTTCAGCCGTGAGACCGTGCCAGACTCGCTGCAACGACTTATCGAAGGCCTCCACCAGCCCGCCTACGTCACCGGTCGCCGCTGGGACATTCTGGCCTGGAACGCGGCGGCGGCTGAGATCTTCACGGCGTTTGCGCGGCTGTCAAACGAAGACCGGAATATCCTGCTGTACGCGCTGACCGACCCGGAAGCCCAGCAATTATTCGGGGCCACCTGGGCGGACGAGGCGAGGCGCATGGTGGGGCAGTTTCGCAGCACTTACGACCTCTGGGCCGGTGATCTCGCCTTTTTAGAGCTGCTGGAGCGCCTGCAACGGGGCAGCCCAGAGTTCAGGGGCTGGTGGGAGGCGCACGACATTCGCGGGGTTCAATCCGGTCAGAAAGTGTTGAACCATCCCACGCGGGGCGCACTGCGATTCGATCACGCTAGCTTCCAATCCAATGACGACCCGGCGCTGAAACTGGTCATTTACACCCCCGCCTGAACCAAGGCCCGAGCAGAGTCAGAAGCAACTCGAGTTTGGACTAAGACCAACAGCGTCTAGGCTCGAGTTGGAGCGCTTTTTGGCCAGGCTTCAGACGGTCTCGAGGATGACCTGAGGCGTGAAGTTCACCGCGTCACAGGCCACGTAATAGAGCGGCACGCCGTGCCAGTTCCGCAGCATCCGGCCCGGATTGACGCCGTGAAGATGCCCGTAGACAACGGCTGTCGGTCGCAACTCTTCGATAATATCGGTGAAACCGTTCGGCTGAAACGCGCCGTTGGTCGGCGGGTAATGCAGCGCCAGCACGAGCTGCCGATAGGCTTTCCCCTGCAAGGTCTTCACCCCCAAACGCAGCCGCTCGAGTTCACGCGTGTAAATCTTCTCGTCTTCTGCGGTGAACTCCTCCCCGCCCGGACTGGTCCACCCTCGAGACCCCAGAATCGCGGTTTCCCCGACGACCAGGCTGTCGTGCTGAATCGCGCACAGACTGGGCGGCAAAGCGGCCCGCAGCTTGCTAATACTCCCCCACCAGTAATCGTGGTTGCCGCGCAGGATGACCTTCTGGCCCGGCAGTGCGTCTATCATCCCCAGGTCTGGCAGGGCATCGTCTAATTTCAAGCCCCAACTGATGTCCCCGGCAATGATGACGGTATCGTCGTCGCGCACGGTTTCGCGCCAGCGCCGAAAAAACAAGTCAGGGTGTCCCTGCCAGTTCCCACCGAAAATGCTCATCGGCTTCGGGGTGAGGCTGGACAGGTGCGGATCGGCAATGGCGAGCAGTCTGGGCATGGATGGGTACGCGGCTCGAGGTGAGTTGGATGGGGCTGGAGAACTGTGTCTCGAGACGTAGTTTCGGAACCCGGACTCGAGGACTGGCAGACTCTAGCACGGGCGGCTCAGGATCGGTTCTGACAGCAGACAACGGGACGCGTCCTCCGCGTCCCGTTGTCTGACTTCCGGTGTTCGACTTCCCGGTGCTTGGTCGGGGAAAGAGGATTTGAACCTCCGACCCCCTCGTCCCGAACGAGGTGCGCTACCAGGCTGCGCTATTCCCCGACATCTGCCACGTGAAACATCGTAGCGGACGGTATGTTACCCGCACGGTTAGAAGGTGTCAAGGATTAGCTGGCAGGCACTGCGGGTTGGCGATCTGATAGGCGGAATTGAGGTCCATCAGGTAAATCTCGTCGCCCGAATTGACCGTGGCCGTTCCCGAGGTGACTGGCGTGAACTTGACCTGATACACGCTCTGGAATCCAGCGCTCGAGGTGCTATTAACGGAGTTCAAATGATTGGCGCGCAGGGCTATCAAACCGCTCGAGACCGGGACGCTGGTTCCAGCCTGGGTGTACAGCACCGCCCTGGTTCCCGCGCTCTCGTTGCAACCGGTTTGTGAGGAGTTGACAGTGCAAACCCCACTGAGCGCGGTTTTGAACGCGTCACGGGCAGTTTGGGTCATGTGCAGCACGAACCCGACTTGGGTGCTGGCAATCTTGGCGGTGGCACTCGCCGCACCGACGCAGACGGCTTGCGGCTTGACGCCTTGCAGCTTACCGCCTTGGGTCACCACCGGGGGGATGGCGGCCGTGCTGAACGGATTGATGTACGCCGCGACCTGGGCGCTGACACTCGAGCCATTGACGGTGAACGTGCCGGGATTGCTGATGACAGCCAAGCTGTCGTTCGCACTGAGCGGCACGTCGGTGGTGATCGCGGGTGTCGCCGTGGGAGTCGCGTTGGTGACAATCGTGTGGTCACCTGGGTACTGCGTGAAGGCTTCGGAAACGGTTTTGGCGACGAGCGTCGCGCCGCAGGCGACCATGAGCGCGGCAAAGCCACCGAGGGCAACGAGACGTGTTTTCATCGGCGTCAGGTTAGCACCCGCACTTTCGGCGGACGTGAACGCTTCACGAGAAGCCGGTGAAGGGTTTTAGGTGAAGGGCTTCAAAAAAATCGGTAGTGCCCGATGACCGGCCAGGCGAACAGGATATCTTCTAACTGCACGCCCGCGCCAATGTTGTGGGCCAACAGGAGGCGCTGACCGTCTGACGCCTGGCGGTCCGTGACGACACCGATGTGAAGTCGCCGGTTCGGAAGCCGCCAAGCCACCAAATCGCCGGGCTGATAATCGGAATGGCTCAGTGGCACGGTTTTCCCCCAGCGCGCGAAGTACGTCATCAGGTTTGCCACCCGGCGGTGGTCAATGTTCGCGTCCGGGCGACGCAAGCGCCAAAGCTTCGGGTACGCGGCAAAGTTCGCGCTCATGTCCTCGTGAACCAACCGTTGCAGGTCCACGCCCGCACCGCGCAAGGCGCGAATCACCACGTCGGAACACACCCCACGATCTCGTGGCAGGTCCCCAGCCGGATACGTCAGGCGCACGTAACTCGGGTCGTACAGCACCGTCTCACCGAACTGCGCCACCGCTGCGACGACAAGCTTCGCGGCTCGAGGGTTCGTGATCGGGCGCGTCTGAGCCGCCCTCGGCTCAGGGGTCTCCAGAGATGCCGAGGTTCCGGGCGGAAGCTGCACTGGGATTGCCGCTCGAGTCTCGTGGCAGGCCACCAGAGAGGCTCCCAACACGATCAGTTTCCAGGCGCGATTCAGCACGGCTTCTATTCTGTCACCTGGAAGCCGTTTCTATCAGACGCATCTCGAGCCAGCCTGTGCAGTAAGCGATTTTCAGCTTTCTAGTCCGCACCACACAACTAATAGAGGGCAGTCGGGTTCATCCATCAGACGCGTGCGCCGACCCGTTCATGCGCCCACTCGAGATCTGTTTTCCGGTGCGGGTGATTTTGGGTGTCTAGCAATTCCAGGAGCGCCAAGCCGGTTCCGCTCAGGCGGTAGTACACGAATCGCCCGCGTCGTTGCGATTCCACCAACCCCGCCAGATGCTCAGACACGCCGTTAGCCACAACTGCCGTGCGATCTCCCCCTGGACGATGGCGGCTCCAACTCATCAGCACCGCCGCCCGGCCCCGCCCGAGCAGCAACTCGAGCGCGTGACCGACGGGCGGCGGTTCGCTCAGCCAGAGGTTTCGCCACGCCCCGAGGCGTGTACGCCAGCGTCGGTTGCCAGGGGGCATCCAGAACCGTGTTGAGGCGCGGCCAGACAAACGCCGATGGCAGCAACAACAGCCCGCGCCCCCCAAGGTGAAACGTACCGTCCTCGCCGGAACATAGGGATTTGCCCAGACGCAGCACACCCGCCCCGCCCAAGGCCAGGCTGCGCCCGAACTGAGATGTCATTCTCGAGCATCGCCCGGAACCGTGGCCAGTGCGGCTCAAAGGTAGGCTCCAGAAGCGCTGCACCTCGTCTGGCAGCTCTCCCCACTCCTGTGACAGCTTCAACACCTCGAGCCTGATCGTTGGCAGACCCGTCGCCAGAAGGGTGCTGATTTCTAGATTGAACTCCGGCGGTAGCGTGACCGGTGGAGCGTCAGAAAATCTGAGATGTAGGCGCACGGCTGGATCAAGGCCGCTAGCAGTCCCAGATCGAGGTCTCGAGTCTGTTCACAAGCCTCGCAGATCCAAGGCAGGTGAATCGCAAAGCGGCTCGGGCCGCGGGTCGCACGGTAGTCTCCCAGAGCGGTGAAAAGGCAAAACTGGTTCGCGTCAAATCCAGCGTGGCCAGGTGAAGTTGAACCAGCTCGGAACCGTTTTACTTTTAAACCGGCCCTCAGACAAGCGATTCAGTGCGCCCGAATTGATGGTTTTGCGGCTCTCTCATGCCTAGCCTAGCAAACCAGGAGGTCACCATGACCCGGTTGGAACTGGAAATTCGGATTCAGGAACGTCAGGCGCGATTCCTATTGGAGGCTGAAAACAACCGCCGATTAAATCTAGCCGCTCAGCCCCAAAGCCTACGAGTGCGACTGGCAGATGCGTTGCAGTCACTGAACCAGCGTTTGAACCCACAACCTACAACGGGGCACGCCTCACCAGTACGCCCCATCCCGTGTCAGGAATCCCAGCACAACACTCGAGCCTAACTTCACAGGCGCTTCGGCTCACAGCTCGCTTGACCCTCTCAAAGGGCTGTGATAACCTCTGACGCTGCAATCGCGTGGGGCTGTGGCGCAGTTGGGAGCGCGTCTGAATCGCACTCAGAAGGTCAGGGGTTCGAATCCCCTCAGCTCCACCAGAATCCCTCGTCTCTGACGGGGGCTTTTTCTTTGCCTCAAGCTACAAAGCTGCGGGTGGTGCAGAAGTTGTGCAGAAGCTCTAAGCGGCGCTCGAGTCATCGGCTTTGGGCTTAGGAGCGTCAACCAGCTTCAGCGGCGGGTCTGGAGCGTACATCTCCGAGATCGGCATAGCGCCCTCTCGGCGCTCGAGATCGTTGGGACGAACGTAGCGCTTCATTGTAAAGCGCACGTCGGTGTGGCCCATCCGGTCGGCGAGCAGTTTAGGATTCATTTTGCGCCGCGCCGCTTCGCTGCCCCACGTGCTGCGCGTGTCGTAGAGGCGCACGCGACGAACACCCGCTTTCGCCCTGAGGTCATGCCAGAGCTTGCGGGCAGTCTTATCGGGCATTGGCGTGCCGACGCGACTCGGGAATACCAGGTCCGTGTCCGACCAATAATCGCTTTGCCGCGCTCGAAGGTCACAGTCTGACGCACCTGCACAAAAGCGTTCTCAAAATCTACGTCCTGCCAGCGCAACCCCAGCAGTTCCTCCTTGCGAAGAGCGATTTGCAGTGCGAGCGCCACCTAGCAGTGGAGCGGATGCTCGAGGTCTTGCCAGCGCAGACCCAGCAACTCGCCGCGCCGCAATCCGGTCACGAGGGCGAGATGGAACAGCGCGTAGGGACGCTCATTCCGAGCCGCCTCGAGGAAGCGAGTCTGCGGCGAGCGCTTCCGAGTGAGAGATGGTGTCCAGGTCAAAGAAGTCCTTCTGGCGGGTACTATCTAGACCCAGCCCGCAGGCGGCGGCGAACTTCTCCGCCAGCAACGTCTCGAGCGGGTAGCCAAGAGTTCGAGAGCTGACTTTGCGGCTTTTACTCGGTAGACGAGCGGTTGCGGCTGATGAGCCATCAACAAGTGTTCTCAGCCGAAACGCGCTTATCTCAGACTCAATCTGCCAGACTTTAACAAGCTCTGACAATCAACGGTCTCGAGCCGACCGGGAGAAAACGATGAGGACCCGAACGCCGACCATCAGCACCGTTGCGCGGATTGATCGCGCCGATTCACGACAAGGAGAAGACCGATGTTGACGCTGGGTTACCGTCTGCGGTTGATCTCGAGCCTCGCGGTACTGCTCAGCCTCAGTGCTTGTACAGAGCAGCCCGCTGGGGGAGTCAAAGTATCTGCTGAGAGCACATTTTACGTCGCTGCGAACGGTGCAGACAGCAACCCCGGCAGCGCCGCTCAGCCGTTTGCGACGATCCAAAAATGCGCCAGCACGGCCAGCAGTGGTCAGGTTTGCGCGGTGGGAAGCGGCGTGTACCGCGAGACGATCACCCCGAACTCTGGCGTCAAGATCGAAGCCCAAACTGGCGCGAGCGTGACCGTGGACGGCAGTGACCCAGTGACCGGTTGGACTCGAGACCCGAGCGGTCTTTACAAGGCGACCGTGAAACTGCCCGTGACCGGCAACAGCGACACAGATTTCTTAGCGAATCAAGTCTTCGTGGGCGACCAGATGATGCGCGAGGCGAGCTACCCGAATCCCAGCGACGACTTGATGCGCCCCAACTGGGCGACCATGGGCGCAGGCACGACCAAAGACGCGGTGAACGACCCGAACCTGCCCACCTACGATTTCGTTGGCGCGACGATCCGCATTTACAGCGGCGAGAACGCCTTCACCCAGCAAACCGGCACGATCACGGTGTCCTCGAGTGGACGCGTGGGCTTCAATGTCTTTTCCATCTGCCCAGTCTTCTGTGCCCTCCCCGGCGGACGCTACTTTCTGGTCGGCGGCAGCGACCTGCGCCTCGTAGACTCGAGCCGCGAGTGGCTGTATAAAAACGGTGCGTTGTACTTCTTTCCACCGAACGGGACTGACCCGAACACGCTGAGCGTCACCGCCAAGCGGCGCAATTACGCCTTCGACCTGCGCGGCAAGCAGGGCGTGACGGTCAAAGGTATCAAAATCTTTGCCAGTACGGTCATCACCGACGCGACCTCGAGCAGTAACGTACTGGACGGTTTGGAAGTGCGGTACAGCTCGCATTACAACACCTTGCCCCGTCCCGCCTCGAGCGACCTGGCTTACGACGAGGGCGAGTTCAACATCGTCGCCTCGCACGCCTTGGACTCTGGGGTTATCCTGAATGGAACCGGCAATGTCTTGAAGAACAGCACGCTGATCTATAGTGCGGGCAACGGCGTGCTCCTTCAGGGCAGCGGTAATCGCGTAGAGAACAACCTGATCCACGACGCCGGGTACACCACCAGTTACGCCACGACCGTCAACCTCACCGGCAAGAATCAAGTCGTGACCCACAACACGATTTATAATGCCGGGCGCGACGGCATCACCGTGGACTGGCACGTGAGCGGCAAGCGCTTCGCGGACAACGAAATTTCGTATAACAACATCTTCAACACCAACCTGCTCTCGCCGGACGGCGGTGGCATCTACACCTGCTGCTTCCTGGACGCCAGCGGCTCGAGCATTCATCACAACTGGATTCACGATCAGCAGGTGGTAAACAGTTACAACCCGACGCGCTCGATCACGGGTTTGTACATGGACAACCGCTCCGAGAAATTCGACGTGTACCAGAACGTCTTCTGGAACAACATCAACAACGGTCTGATCCTGAACGGCAACAACGACACGCCCGGCAACAAGATCAACCAGGGCAGCACCGTCCGCAACAACACCTTCCTGAGCGATGCCGACCTCAGCATCAACCTGCGCGACATTGACGAGGCGAACGGCTCGAGGGTCTTCGATAACCTGGTCTCGAGCCGAGTCGGCAAGATCAACAGCGCGTTTACCGGCGGCGAGGAGCGCGGCAACGGCGTGAGCGCTGCGGGTGCGACCGAAGGCTACACCGCCAGCGTCGGCTGCAACTTCGCGGGTTGCGAGAGCGCCAAGCCGCCGCCCACGCCGGGGACACTCCCGTGGGATGCGGTCTACACCCGGCAGGCGGAGCTGTTCGATGCCCAGAGCGGCGTTAGCCTCAACTCAAACGACATCGGCAGCTTGGACAACGGCGATTGGGTCAACTACTCGAGCCTGGATTTTGGTGCGGGCGTGCGCGAATTCAGGGCGCAGATCGGTGTGGAAGCGCAGTACGCGGGTCAGGCGCTCGAGTTGCGGCTGGATAGCCCGCAAGGGAAGTTAGTCGGGACGCTAATCGTGGCATCCACGGGCGGATTCGAGATTTACACCGCGCAGACGGCCGCCATCAGCGGCGCGAGCGGGGTTCACGACCTCTTCCTCGTGGCTCGAGGGGGAGCGGGCATCGGTAACCTCGAGTCGTTCCGATTCGTGCGCTGATAGCAGTATAGACAGCGTTTCCTGAGTTTCTCCGACTCTCCTTGCGGTCAAGTGTCCGCTTCCGCCATGAAGGGCCAGAGCGCTTTTTGCCTCTGACGAAAGCACCTTTCTTCTGCTCGCATTCCCTTGATGATCTCACTGTGGTTATGGTTCGGCACGCACTCGCGGTACTCTCTGCTTGACGCCAACACAGTGTTTGGCCGACTACGTACTACGGATTCTCGAATCCTACGGTCAGCGCAATTGGGTTGAGGTGGCGAACTTTCGCGTTTTCCTGGAGCAAAATTCCAGTCTGATATCAAATCGTTTTTGTTTTAGTCGGTATCATCACACCATGACACGCACCGCCAAACTCGAAACCGGGTTCGTGGACTGGCGTTATTTTCGTGGTGGCCTCGAGTTGGTGCGCTACCGAATAACCAAATTATGAATTGATATCAAATGGTCTTTCACTTGCACGGTTTCACCGCTTCAGCTCCAGACTACCTGATGCTTTTCCTCTGCGCTCAAATCCCTCGAGACTGTCACCGACTTGATGCTTCGATTCAACGACCTTCGCGCCCTACTGTAACCGCATCGCGCCAACGACGCAGCGCCAACACTCGAGCAACGCCGCGAGTTTGAAGAGAAAATCGCATTCGTCGAGCAAGTGAGGACTCGAGCCACCCTAGCTGAGCGGCTCGAGATTCGTTGGAGTCGCTTACTGAGTTTTGATGCGGATATCCGCGAAATCGGCGATGGTCGGGCCCTCACCGGTCTGAAAGCCAATCGCTCCGACGCGGCGTGCGTCCACACCAGGGTCGGTGTAGGTCACGGCCGCGTCGTAGAGCTTCACCCACGCGCCGTTCGCGCGCAATACGGAAAGCGTGATCGTATCAGCCTGGCTTTTTACTTCCCAGGTCGTCCAGCCGTCCGCCAGTTCCGCCGTGCGCTCACCCGTGGCGGTGGTGTTGACGCTGTACGGGTAGCCGTAAGGCGAGAACAGGTTGCCGCCGGGAAAGTCCACGATCAGACCCTGGTCGCGCAGGTACAACCCGCTGCCGCCAGAGGTGTTGCGCCAGCGCAACCGTAGCGTGAAGTCGCCGTATTTGGTGGTGGTGAAGATTTCCGTGCGCGGCGCTGGCGCGCTGTCGTCGGCGTGCATGACGGGTTTGCCGTTGTCTTGGCGAACACTCCAGTTGTTGCCGATTGCTGCGCCTCCCCTGCCCGACCAGCCAGTGAAGTCGCTGCCATTGAAAAGATTGACGAATCCCGCCTCGGTTGGTGGCGGTGCAGGAGGTGTAGGTGGGGCTGGTGGTGGAGGCGTGGGTGGCGCGGGTGGAGGGCTGGTCACGGCTTGCGCGTAACACGATTTGGCGACGCCGTAGATTGGATCACCAAAAACGGCGTTGCTGCACTCCGTGCCGCCGCTGAAAGGACGCGCCGCCGTCCACGTACTGCGAGCGCCGTAGACGACATTGGCGGTTCCAGTAAAGGCGCAGTGCTGACCCTCGCTCGCGCAGCGGGTGTAGCCCAGCGGCGGCTGATCGCCAGCGGGAGGTGGTGTCGCAGGCGGGGCTGGCGGCGGAGTTGGAGGCGAACTCGAGGTGGTGCAGGTGACTCGAGGGTTGCCCCAATCGGCGTGATCCCAAGCCGAGCCGTCGCCCGCATCACGCACCTCGAGCCGCAACTCCCGCGTGCCCGTGACATCCACGACGATCAGCTTGGCGGCATCGGTTGGTCGCAGGACGCCAGAGCTGGCTTTGAGCGTGCCATCGGTGATGACACTAAAAATCACGCTGCCACCGCCGTTGCGATTGGGGTTCGCGTCAATTTCGTCGTCCATGCCGACCTCGACCGCGAAGCGCGTACATAGTCCACCCAGCGGGTAGCTCAGGCTGGAGTCGGCGTGAACGCCCAAGCCTTTGGGGTAAACTTGCCCCCCAATCGTGATTGGCTTGCCGTCGCCGGGCTGGTTTTCGCCGTTCGAGCGGTCTTTCTCAATGGGGCCCCAGCCGCTGCTGGCGCTCGAGTACTCGAGGTCTGACAGCGGGTTATCGCCATTGACGGGCGAGAACGCTAAGGCGGTGGCGCTGGGCTGGCTCTGCCACGGGTGAGTCACTCCGCCCGCGTAGGGATTGCTGTCTTGTTGGCTGGGGCAGGCAACGAGCGCCAGTACCAGCCAACTCGAGTAGAAAAGCGGTGTTTTCATGGCAACCTCCGGCAGATTAAGGAGAAACGCTCGAGCGACTGAAACTACTTGCAATCGTTCGTCTGGCAGACCCACATCACCATGCCCATCTGCGCGGCCGAGGTCGTGTGCCCGTTGCCCGGATTGACGAAATCCGCTCCGGCTCGAGACCCGTCCATTCTGAGGTACACGAAATTTTTACCAGAATCGGTTTTGAAGTAGTACTTCGTGCCAGCCAGATACCCAGCGTCGGTCAGGCTGGGGGCGGCGCTGAGTTTGTTGCTCAGATCGGGCGAGGTGTTGCCGCTGCCCGGATCGCGTTTGCTACCTACAACCGTCAGGTTGCTGGGGTTAGCGCTGCTGGGAACGGGAATGGCGATGTCAATCCAGTCGGTCGTCTCGGCGAGGCTGATGTAATAGCGTGATGTTGGCGTGGTCGGCAGGCTGACGGTGTAGAGGTGCTTCGTGGTCACGTGATGTTCCGCCGTACCGTCAGGATCGTCAAAGCCGTAGACCAACAGGCTCGAGGCTCCGTCGTCGCGGGTGACGGTCGCCATGTTGCGACCGTTCGGGTGGTAATCGAGGCTCAGGTAACCGAGTTGCTGCGTCGGGCAGCGGGCGATTGGCGGATTACCGTCGGTGGGCGCGGTAATGTTGACGCAAGCGCTGGTGACGTTGATGCCTTTGTTGGAAACCAGTGTGCTGGGCGTGCCCGATCCCGACAGCGTGCCGTCCATGTCCTGAATAGCGATGCTGCCGTACTTGCCGTAAATCCCCTCGTAGCTTCTGAAGATTGATGGCGAGTTGAAGTACTTGATGCCCGAGGCGTTGGCGCGTTGGTCGCTGTGCAGATTGAACTCCTGCGTGACCGCCACGTAGCCTCGGTACTGTGGGTCAGCCGGATTGAAATTGACGAAGCTGACGTTTTTCAGCGTCGGTGCGCTCGGATTTTGGTTGGAATTGTACGGCGGCATCGGTTGGTAAAAGGCGTGACCAATCCCGACGAAGTACGGCGCGGAACCGCCCGGCGCGACCCAGCCAATCCCGTTTTGTGTGTGACCGACGATCACACCGTTCTCGAGGTCAACGTTGAACGGCGCGAAACCCATGTGGTTATCGGCCACGATGAAATCCTCTAATTTCTGATTGACCTCGAGCCAGACGCCCGCAGCGTTGTTGCGGTACGCGGTGAAGTCGCGCAGGGTTTGCAGTGTCTTCGGTTGCCAGCCGATGGACAGTAAGCCAAAGCCAGACGCCAGCGGCGGGTAGAACTTTAGCGGTAAGGTCGTCGGGGATTGGCTGTGGGCGCTGTTGCCCGTAAATTCCCCAATCGGTTGCTGCGAGGCTTTCAGGCTGATGCGGTCGTCGTCGGCTGGGTCAATCCAGAAGCCCGCGCCGTGAACCGCGCCAGCCGCGACGTTGCCGCGCAGGATGTTGTTCGGGTTGCGAATCCAGAACTGCGCGGCCTTGGCGTACTCCTCAGTGCGAAGGTCGGTCTCGCGGTTCGTCTGCGAGGCGTCGGTCGGGCGCGACAGGAACGCGATATTGCGCTCTAAGATATTGCCCTTCTCGAAGCCGTTCTCCACGAAAAAGCAGTGCGAGACGTTGTCGTAGGCGACGTTCTCCTGCACCAGTGCGCCATCGGCTTGATGCACTGCTAGGCAGCGCTGGTAGCTGTGATTGATGCTGTTCTGCTTCGCGTACTGCCCCGCAACGTTGCCCGCCAAGTGCCAGTGAAACGGGTAGCGCCCCAGCCGCCCCTTTTGCCCCATGCGGTAGAACTCCACGCCCTCAACGTGAGCAACCGATCCGACCATCACCATCGTGTGCCCACCGAACTTCATATTCTCTGAGGCGGCATCACCTTGGACCACGATGTTGCGCGTCAGCAAGCCGACCTCGGCGCGCATGTCTAAGCTTTTCCCGTCGTAATTTTCGATCACGCCGAGGTGCTTGTACTTCAGCGCGGGCGAAAACGTGATCGTGCGCCCGTCTCGAGCGGTGACGGTCAGCGGTTCAGCTTCCTCCGGGTCAAACCCGCTCGCCGCGAGCACGATCTTCTCACCCGACCGCCAGTCCACGTCCTCCGCCAGGGTCATCTGGGTTGCGCCCGGCTCGAGGCTGGCACTGACTCGAGTCCAGACCTTCTGGCGCTGCTCGCCGTGCAACTCCAAACTCCCGCCCATCATTGCGCCCAAAAATTTGCCGCCCATGCCCATGATGTTTTCGCTAGGCGCGCCGGTCAGCGTGATGGTGGCCTTATTGACGTAGCGCTTGAGTTCGAGACCGACCTGAAAGACGCCCTTTCCCTCAGCCATGATCCAGTCGGTGGTCAGCTCCAAATCTTTGTCGGCGAAGACGAGTTTCCCCTTGACGGTCAGGTTCTTTACGGTTGCGTTGCTGTCTAGTGTGACAGTTTTGCCGTCGGGGATGGTAACGCTCGAGGAGGCGTCCGGCAGCTTGCCGCCCCAGGTGGAGGGGTTGCTCCACGCGCCCTCGAGGGCGGTCACGGGTGTGCCCGGCGGAGTCGTTACCGGTGGCGGTGTCCCAGCGGGTGGGGGACTGCTCGGATCGGGCTTGGGTTGTTCGGTGCAAGCCCCCAGCACCAACGCGAGAGCGGCGATGAAAACGGCGGCTGGTTTCATGATGAACCTCCCGGTGCTGCGGACGATGATGTTCTCTGGTGATGCGTCCGCCTCGAGGCTTGTCGGTTCCTCGTCGGCTGATTGGCTTCAATCTACGGTCTCGAGTGGTCGGAATCAGTACCCCACGAACAGCGGCATCCTGCCTTTCACCTCGGATTGCGCTAATGATTTCGTCACACCCCCTCGAGTCTCCCGCACCTGGACGGCGTAATCGCCGCCGGGAACGTAGCTGCTGACCGAGTAGATCAGGCTGATTTTGGAATCCACACTGCTGAACGCCACGTCGCCTGCGGGGACGTTCGCGGCGGGGTAGATCAGTGTCCCGAGGAGTTCGGTGGTGCCGCCATTCAGGGTTTCGATGACCGTTCCGGCGCGCTCGGTTTTCAAACCCAGTATCCACAGCGTGCCGCCGTCGTTCCTAATTTTTGTGCCATCGGCTTCGTCGTTGAGTTGCCGCGCCCAGACGTGTTGCCCGGCGCGTATCGTCAGCGGCTCGAGACCGACATCCTCTAAGAAAAGGTCGCCCGCCCCGGACTGGCTCAGGTACTCGTAAGAGCCGTGTTTCAAGGCAACTGGGCGCTTGCCGCGCTGCTCGACTTTGATGCCGTATTTGAACTGTTCGATGATGAGCGGGTCGCTGCTGCCGTCTGCCACGATGAAACGAATGCCGCCGCCATTCGCGCCGTCGCCGCGATTGACCGCGCCACCAAACCCGACGATGCGCTTGACGCTTGGCGGCACGGTCACAACGCGTTCCGCATAGGAAAAGTAAATTCCGGACGGGAAATAGATTGTGGATTTCCCAGAGTCCAACAGTGCCTGCAAGCTGTCCGTATCGCCGTAATACTTCGCTGTGAACTTGCCCCAGTTGTTGAGGTCGGCGTTCTGTACCGCCGGGGTCTCCTGAACTGGCAACCCCAGAGATTTGGCAGCCGGATTGCTGGAGAATAGGCTCTTCACCGTCCCAGACAGGTACTCCGTGACGCTCGAGCCGCTGACCCCTTTGATGAGCGAGGCGTAACCGCCGCTCGAGGCGTCGCGGACGTACAGGTAGCCGCCATTCTCGATGGCGCTGACACCACTCGAGCCACCCGTCAGGTTCGCACCGAGCAGGATCACGCTGCCATAAGAGGCGGTGTTCTGAATCGCGGGCACGGTGTTCTGGCTCACCAAATTGCGAATCGCCAGCGTATTGCCATCGTTGAGCAGCCCCGCTCGGCGCTGGTTCTCGAGGTAGATGTTCTCCAACGTCGGCCCGTACTCGGCGTTTTTTACGTCTATGCCGACATCGAAGCCGCGCACCAGCAGGTTTTTCACCAGGAGCGGTCCCGGCCACTGCCGCGTCATGTCCAGTCCCCTGGCTCCTGCCCCGTCGGCGCTGGTGATGCTTACGTTCCGCAGGCTGCCGACGTTGCTCGAGATGTAATCAATCCCGACCGCGCCCGCGTTGCCGCTGCCGGTGTTGACGGCCAGATCCCAAATGTTCTGGTTAAAAGCCATGTTGCCCGCAATGGTCTGAATCACGGGTTTCGGAGCGGCACTCGATCCAAACCCTGACGCGCTGTCCTTTAGCCGGATCACGCTCGAGCCGCTCCCCTGACCTTGGAGGGTGACACAGCAACCGCGCCACTCGACGGTGTTAGAAACGAGGTAGGTTCCAGCCGGAAAGTACAGCGCCTTGGGTTTGCCGCTGTAATCCTGGTCGGTGTCGCGCCCATCACTAAGAGCTGCCGTGATCGCCGCAGTGTCGTCGGTGACGCCATCACCCTTTGCGCCGTAATCCTTGACACTCTTCATGAAACCGTCTGGGAAAGTGATTGGTCCTGGTGTTAACGCACTCGAGGCGGGTGGCGGAGTGGGTGGCGGTGTCGCTGGCGGTGGTGTGGGCGGCTGACCCACCAAAGGCGGTGGATTCTGACCCGCGATTGGCTCTGCTTTGAGACAAGCGACGAACGATAGGGTGAAAACGGCAAACACGCATTGAACCGCAACCCGCCAGACGTTTGAGGCCAGTCTCTGAATCGTATCGCTCGAGATTTCCATGGAAGTCACCTTAGCCACAAAAGACTGACCCCCTGGTAACATTGTTAACACTGAGCTGCAAATAGGTTTAAGTGAGAGTACTGTGTGTGCGCCAATAATTGCATAAGCGATAGTGAAAGCTAGGTATGGAGATAGTGAACCTATCGTTGCTAAACACCGTTGCCGCTTCCGAACAGACGTTGCGTTGTTTGTTGCGTACCTGAGATCCAAAATCGGGGGCACTGGCTGAGTCCAACGACTCGGATTTATCCTCAGCAAGCGTCGCGTTCATCCTCTGAACACCTCGAGGATACGAACACCGAACGGCTCGAGTTGAACGTGTTCTCCGAGCGTGTCACCCGTCACCAGGTCGCGGTAGCGCCCGCCCAACTCCACCGTCTGCGGCCCGTCGGTGTGGTTGAGGGCAAACACGAAACACTGCTCATTACTCGAGCGCTCGGTCACTTCGACACCGGCGGGTGCAGCGATCACCGGTTGAATCTCGCACCGCTCGAGCAACCAATCTGTCAGCGCGTCCGGGATGTGCCGGTCACCCAACGCGCCAACGTAAACCACGCGCCCGCGCCCGAACGCGTGGTCGGTGATCGCAGCCCGACCCGCGTAGTACCCCCGTGCGTAACGGGCGATCACGTGCGCGCCGTGTGGCTCGAGCACATCGCACCAGATCGTGACTGGGTATTCCTTGACGGTCTGAACGCCAGACTCGTCGAACACGACGGCGTTGGTGCTGCCGATCAGCGAGTCGTACTCCGCGACCTCGACCCCAGCAAGCTGACGCAGCAGACCTGGGAGCGGCGCGTTCACCACAGCGTTGCGCTCGTCCTTGACGCCGCTGCGAGCGGTCAGGACGAGCGTCCCGCCGTTCTGCACGAAGCGCTCGAGGTTGCGCGCGATCGCGGGCGTGACGATGTGGAGCAAGGGCGCGATCACCAGCCGGTAGCTCGAGAGGTCGGCACTTGGCGCGACGATGTCCGCACCTGTCTGGCGGCGGTGCAGGCTCCCGTACCAATACTGGAATTGATCGCTGTACTGGAGGTTGGGGTTGTTCTGCTGAACTTGGAACGCGAAACGCGCATCGTACGAGAGCATCAACGCGACGCTCGAGCGCGTGACGGAGCCTGCAATAAGCTCACCGATGCGCTCGAGTTCGCGTCCCATCTGCGCGACCTCGGCGTAGCGACGCCCGACGCGCCCGTCGTGTTCCAGCAACCCGTGCCAGTACTGCTCAGCTCCGTGGCGGGCGGTGCGGAAGCGAAAGAACACCATCCCGTCCGCACCGTGGGCGATGCCCTGGTACGCCCAAAGGCGCAACTCGCCGGGGCGCGGTTGCGGCACGATCTGCTCCCAGCCGCCGGGACCGGCCTGCTGCTCCATGACCCAGAAGTTCTTGCGCTTCACCCCGCGCATCGTCGCGTGCCCGAGCGCGGCGCGGCTGGGGTCGTCCTTGAGCGAGACGTTCCACCAGATGCGGGGGTAGTTGTCCCACGACACGAAATCGAGGTCGGCGGCCAGATCGAAGTAATCGAGCGTCTCGTAGCCGAAGCCCATCAGGTTGTGCGTCACGAAATGACCGGGGCAGTGCGTTCGGATGATCTCGAGCTGTTGGCGCTGAAAGGCGGTGTACGCCTGCGACGAGAAGCGGGCGAAGTCGAGCGCCAAGCCGGGGTTGTGCGGCCCACCGGCTGACTCGAGCGGTACGGGAACCTCCGACCAGCGCCCGTAGGTGTGTCCCCAAAACACCGTTCCCCAGGCCGCGTTGAGCGCGTCCAGGGTGGTGTACTCGCGCTCGAGCCAGGCGTGAAAGGCGGCTCGAGCGGCGGGGCCGTAATCGCGGTCGCCGAACTCGTTGTCAATCTGCCAACCGATGACCGCCGGGTGACTCGCGTAGCGCTGCGCCAGCGCCTCGGTGATCCGCCGCGCGTGGCGCTGGTACTCGGCGTGGTGCGGGCTGGGACCGCGTCGGTGGCCGTAGGTCACGAGCCGCCCGTCGTGGAGCGTGCGGAACATCTCCGGGTTCTGCGCGTGCAACCACGCGGGCGGCGAGGCTGTGGGCGTGCCCAGCACGACCTCGAGACCGTGTGCGTGCAGAACGGCGATGGCCTCGTCCAGCCAAGCGAAGTCGAACTCAGCCTCGCACGGCTCGAGCCGAACCCAGGCGAATTCTGCGAGTCGTACGAGGTTGAAGCCCGCCTCGCGCATCAGCCCCGCGTCCACCGCCCAGCGCTCGCACGGCCACTGCTCCGGGTAGTAGTCCACGCCGAACCGGAAGGCTGGCATCAGCGCCCGCCGATGCCGCGTGCGAGCGAGTGATAGAGGTCATTCTGGCGCAGTTCGTTCTTGAAGGCGCGAAGCTCTGTGCGCGTGTCAATCACGGTCAGTTCAATCCCGGCGATCTCGGCGAAATCGGTCAGCGTCTCGGTCGTCACGGCGTAGCTGTAGACGGTGTGATGCGCGCCCCCAGCCAGAATCCAGGCGTGGCAGGCGGTCTCGAAATCCGGCAGGCAGCGCCAGACGGCCCGGGCCACAGGCAATTCGGGCAGCGGCGGATGCTCGACGGCCTCGACCTCACCGACGATCAAGCGAAAGCGGTGCCCCAGATCAATCAACGAGGCGTTCAGCGCCCCCCCGGGCGGCGCGTCGAACACGGCGCGCACCGGGTCGGCCTTGCCGCCGATGCCGAGCGGGTGAATCTCGAGCCGAGGTTTCGCGGCCGCGATGCTCTCGCAAACCTCGAGCATGTGCGCCCCCAGGACCAGCTCGCGGCCCGGCTCGAGGTGGTAGGTGTAGTCCTCCATGAAGCTCGTGCCGCCCGGCAATCCGTGCGCCATGACTTTGAGGGCGCGCAGCAGCGCGGCCGTTTTCCAGTCGCCCTCGGCCCCGAAGCCGTAGCCATCGTTCATCAGGCGCTGCACGCTCAGGCCGGGCAACTGTTCCAGGCCGCGCAGGTCCTCGAAGGTCGTGGTGAAGCCCTTGAAGCCGCCCGCCTCGAGAAAGTCGCGCAAGCCAAGCTCGAGACGGGCGCTGTAACGCAAGGCTGATCGCCTCGAGCCGCTGAGTTGCAGTTCAGGAACGACCTCGTACTGTGCGTCGTACTCGGTCAGCAATGCGTCAATCCTCGAGTCTGTGACGGCGTTCACTTGCTCTACCAAATCCCCAACGCCGTAGCCGTTGACCGCGAACCCAAACTGAGCCTCCGCCGCGACCTTATCGCCCTCTGTCACAGCCACAAAGCGCATGTTATCGCCGAAACGCGCGATCCTCGCGCCCTGCCAGTCCGCCCAAGCGTGGGCCGCGCGCGCCCACGCGCCGAGGTGCGCCTGCACCCTCGGGTCGGACCAGTGCCCGACGACGACCTTGCGCCGCAAGCCCAGGCGCGTGTGCAGATGACCCGCCTCGCGGTCGCCGTGCGCGGACTGGTTGAGGTTCATGAAGTCCATGTCAATCGTGTCCCACGGCAGGTCGCGGTTGAACTGCGTGTGCAGGTGGCAGATGGGCTTGACGAGCTGCGTCAGCCCGCCGATCCACATTCGAGCGGGCGAGAAGGTGTGCATCCAGAGGATCACGCCCGCACAGTCCGGGTCGGCGTTCGCCTCGAGACAGGTGCGGCGGACTTCCTCGGGTGTGGTCACGAGCGCCCTGAATTCAACCGTGAGCGGAATCGCGTCGGAGGCGTCCAAGGCCCTCGCCACCGCCCGCGCGTTCTCCGCCACCTGCGCGAGCGGCTCGGGGCCGTAGAGAGCTTGAGAGCCGCAGACAAGCCAGAGCTTCGGGTTTGAAAGGTTCACGATCGGGTTCGCGTCTGACATCAGGTTCTGTTCTCCTCGTTCGGTGCTTGGCCGTAGTCGTTCGTGTAACGCCTGTACAGCCGCTCGATGTCCTCGAGCGCCAAGGGTTTGACCCCGCCGAGTTGCACCGCCAGATGCGAGGTGCGCGCCACGTCCTCGCACATGACAGCGGCTTTCAGCGCGTCCTTTGGGGTTTTGCCAACCGTGAACACGCCGTGGTTTTCTAAAAGAATCGCTGGGCTGCGGTGATTCGCCAGCACCCGCACGACCTCGCGCCCGATCTCCTCGCCGCCGATCATTGCAAAGCCCCCGCACGGAATCTCACCGCCGAACTCGTCCGCCATCGCGGTCAGAAAACACGGGATTGCCCGCGCATTCGCCGCCCACGCGGTCGCGTACGGGCTGTGCGTGTGAACGATGCCGCCGACCTCGGGCATGTGGCGGTAAATGTAGGCGTGCGTGGCGGTGTCGCTCGAGGGTTTGAAGCGCGTCTCTAAAGGTTTACCCTCGAGATCGCAATGCACCATCTGATCTGGCGTCAAGTCTGGGAAGGTCACGCCGCTGGGTTTAATTAGCATTCCCGAACCAACTCGAGCGCTGATGTTGCCGCTCGTCCACGTCACCAAGCCCGCTTTCGGCAATTCCAAATGCAGTGCGACGAGCTGCAATCGCAGATCGGCTTCGGTCATGCGCTAACCTCGAGCGTAATCAGGTCAGTATCGTGAGTTTGCGAAAGTGTGCCTGCTCGAGCGGCGACGGCTTCGGCTCTTAGGGTCTTCAGGCGTTTCATTGCGTCGCTCGCGCCACGCCCGAAGTAATCGTGCAGCGTCACATACTCGGCGTAGAGACGGTCATACAACCGCTGGTTCTCGACAATGGGTTTGTACGCCCCGTGCTGGCGTTTACCCATCACCTGGGCCGCCGCGTAGATGTCGGCGTGCGCCCCAGCCGCCACCGCCGCGAAGATCGCGCTGCCGAGCGCCCCACCCTGGGTCGAGCTGACGAGGCTCAGCTCGCGTCCGGTAACATCGGCGTAAATCTGCATCAAAAGTGTGTTCTTCATCAATCCGCCCGCAATCACGAGTTCGGTGACGGGCACGCCGACACTCTCGAAAGTCTCGAGAATCATTCGCGTCCCGAACGCGGTGCTTTCCAGCAGAGCGCGGTACAGATCGGGTGCTCGAGTGGCGAGGGTGACACCAACGAAGACGCCGCTGAGTTCGGCATTGACCAGCACGCTGCGGTTACCGTTCAACCAATCGAGCGCGACGAGGCCATGTTCGCCAATTCCTTGCTGCGCCGCCTCCTCGGTCAGCAGCTCATGGAGGCTGATCCCACGCCCCTCGGCTCGAGCCGCGTACTCGGGCGGCGTGGCGTGCTTGACCATCCAGCCGAACAGGTCACCGACGCCGCTCTGACCCGCCTCAAAACCCCACAGCCCCGGTGTGATGCCACCGTCCACAACGCCGCACATGCCAGGCACTTCAGCCAGTTGCGAGCCGTTCATCACGTGACAGGTACTTGTGCCCATGATCGCCACCATCTGCCCTGGGTTGACCGCGTTGGCGGCGGGTGCGGTGACGTGCGCGTCCACATTGCCAACCGCGACCGCGATGCCAACGGGTAGACCCGTCCACGCGGCCGCTTGCGCTGTTAAACCGCCCGCCCTCGAGCCGAGCGGGGAGAGTTCATGCCCTAACTTCTCGAGGATCGCGGGGAAGTCTGGGTGCAGCGCAGCCAAATAGGCGGGTGACGGGTACGCACCATCTTGGTAAATCTCCTTGTACCCAGCGGTGCAGGTGTTGCGGGTTTCCACGCCGCACAGTTGCCAGACCACCCAGTCCGCGCCCTCGATGATCCGCTCAGCCGAACGGAATAGCTCAGCGTCTTCCTCGAGCATTTGTAAGGCTTTCGGGAATGTCCACTCGCTCGAGATTTTGCCGCCGTAGCGCCCGATCCACGGTTCATTGCGGGCGTGTGCAAGGGCGTTGACGCGATCCGCTTGTGGCTGCGCGGCGTGGTGCTTCCAGAGCTTGACCCACGCGTGCGGGCGGTTGCGGTACTCCGGGAGTTGACACAGCGGCGTACCGTCGCGCAGCGTCGGCAGGATCGTGCAAGCCGTGAAATCAATGCCAATGCCGATCACGGAATTGGGGTCAACGCCGCTCAGCTTCAAAACTTTGGGAACAGCGATCTTAAAAACGCTGATGTAATCCGCTGGATTTTGGAGCGCCCACTCAAACGGCAGTCGCTCGCTCGAGCCGGGGAGGGATTGCTCAATTACGCCATCCGCGTACACGTGTTCGCTCGAGGCGACCTCAAAGCCGTCAGCGACGCGCACGACGACGGCGCGACCGGATAAAGTGCCGAAGTCCACGCCGATGGTGAAGCGGTCTACTGGTGAATGCGTCACAGTGTCCCTCGCACGTCGCGCGGCACGGCGGTGCTGTCGCGCACGATCAGGCTGGGGACGAGCAGGGTGAGTTGGTTGGCGCGTTCCGGGGTCTCGATTCGCGTGATGAGTTGATCCAGCCCTTGCCGCGCGAGCACGCTGAAGTCTTGGCGGATCGTGGTCAGCGGCGGCTCCAAATACGGAGCCTCCGGAATGTCGTCGAAGCCGACCACCGACACGTCGCGCGGCAGGGAGAGACCGCGCTCGTGCAGGGCCCGCAGCGCACCGAGCGCCATCTGGTCGTTTCCAACGAGCAGCGCCGTGAAATCCGCGCCGGACTCCAGTAAGCCCCGCGTGGCGCGGTAGCCGCCCGCCGCCGTCCAGTCCGCCTCGAGGTCAGCGACCGCCTGAAGTTTGGACTGGTGCAGCACGCTCAGCCACCCCTGGTGGCGCAGCAACGCTGCGTACCAGCGCAACGGCCCGTTGACGAGGGCGATGCGTCTGTGCCCGAGGCCTAAGAGGTGCTGCGCCGCCAGCCTGGCCCCGGTGAACTGGTCTACGGCGGTGACGTAGCGCCCAGCCTTCGGCTCCGCATCGGTTAGCACAAGGGGCAGGTCGGCGCATAGATCCTCGATTTGCGCGTCGCCCGCCGCGAGCAGCGGCGCGAACATGATGATGCCGTCCACGCGCTGGCTCCGCAGCGTCTGAAGCGCCTGACCAATCTGCTCGGTGGTGAGTTCGCTGACGCTCACGTCGCTCAGGCTGTACCCGCGTTCTCGGGCGGCCGACTCGAGGCTGGCGAGCATCTGTGCCGGTCCGAAATGCGCGATGCCGTAGCTGACCACACCAATGCTCGCCGAGTGCTTCGTGGCGAGGCTGCGCGCGACCGTGCTGGGGTGGTAATCCAGTGCTCGAATCGCGGTTTGCACGCGCTCCCGCGTCTCGTGCGCCACAGAAGGATGATGGTTGATGACCCTCGAGACCGTTTGATAGGAGACTCCGGCGCGCTGGGCAACATCGTTGATCGTCGCGGTTTTGGTTCTGAGTTTCAGCATGGTTTACCTTGGCACATTTTCGGGGAGTAGTTCGGAGACAGAGGGGCGTTTCCTGGCTCGAGTGGCGGTCGTTTCATGAATTTTGCCACACAGCGTGCGCTGCCAACTCTCGAGGATTCCACGTGCGCCCGAAAGCCTTCCAGAGCGGTTCACGCATCGCCCTCACCCTTTCACGCTGCCGACCGTCAGCCCACCCTGCCAGTAGCGTTGCAGCAAGGAGAAACCGATCAGCAGCGGGATGATCGAGATGAACGCGCCGGTCACGATCAGGGCAATCAGCACCTGTTGGTTTCCGCCACTCGTGCTGACGCTCCAGGATTGCAAGCCGACCGTAACGGGGAACAATTTCTGGTCGCTCAGCATCACCAGCGGCAAGAAGAAGTTGTTCCAGATGCCCACGAAGGCGAACAGGAACATCGTCACGAGGGCGGGCTTCAGGATGTTGAGGGAGATGCTGAAAAACGTGCGCCACTCGCTCGAGCCGTCAATTCGGGCCGCGTCCAGAAGCTCGTCCGGGATCGAGGCATCGCTGTAAACGCGCGCCAGGTACACGCCGAACGGACTCACGAAACTTGGCAGCAACACCGCCCAGTAAGTGTTGGCCAACCCCCACGAACTGATGAGGAGATACAGCGGCAGCACCAACGCGGTTCCCGGAACCAGCACACCGGTCAATACGGCGTTAAAGAAGGCGTTCCGGCCCGCGAACCTGAACTTCGCCAGCGCGTAGCCCGCCGCTGTCGAAATCAGCGTGCTGACCGTGGCCCCCACCCCGGCGTAGAGAAAGGTGTTGAACAACCAGTGCGCGTAGATCCCGTGGTCTTGCGAGAACAATTCGCGCAGGTTGGTGAACAGGTTCCACTCGCCGAACCACAGGCCGGGCGTACTGAACAGGTCGCCCAGGCTCTTCGTGGACGAGACCGCCAGCCAGACCAACGGCAGCAAAAAGTAGGCCGCGAGGGCGGTCAGGAGCGCCAGCGATGGGAGCGATTTTGTTTGGTTCACGTTAAACCCCCGAGTAGCGGCGAACGAGCCTGAGGAAGCCGAAGGAGAAGACAAAGGCCGCCAGCGCCAGGATCACCGCGAGGGCCGCCGCGTAGTTGTAGTTGTTGTCGCCGAAGGCCGTGCTGTAGGCGTACAGATTCGGCGAGAAGTAACTCGGCACGGCGCTCGAGATTTCTCTCAATAACACCGGTTCGTTGAAGAGTTGCAGCGTGCCGATGCTCGAGAAAATCGTGGTCAGCACCAGTGTCGGCAGCAGCATCGGGATTTTGATGAAGCGAGCCACCTGGAACCCATTGGCTCCGTCTAGCGCTGCGGATTCGTAGAGTTCCTTCGGGATGGCCTGCAACCCAGCGTAGAGGATCAGCATGTTGTAGCCGGTGAATTGCCAGACGGTGATGTTGACCATCGCGAGCAAAACCCCACCCGGTGCCAGCAAGTCGGTGTGCACACCCAAGCCCTCGAGTCCCCTAACGAGCGGGCTGAGTTGCGGGTTGTAGAGGAACCCCCACAACAGCGCCCCGATGATCCCAGGCACGGCGTAGGGCGCGAAGAAAGCCAAACGAAAGAATCCCACCAGTCTCGAGGTCAGACCGTCCAGCATGAGCGCCAGGATCAGCGCCAGAACCAGCATCAGCGGCACTTGAATTGCGGCGTAGGTCAAAATATTTTTCAGACCCGCGTAGAACTTGGCGTCCTGGAAGACCTCGAGGTAATTGCCTAAGCCCTGAAAGACCAGTTGTGGGGCCTCGAGGCCCAATCCGCTGCGGGTGAGCTTGAACAGGCTCTGCCAGAGCGCGTATAGAATAGGCAAGACGAAGAACAGGGCGAACAAAATCCCGAACGGGGCCACGAAGGTGTACGGTATCCACCAGTCATGGCGTCGGCGGCGCTTCTCGGCTGGCCTGGTTTTGACGAGAACATGGGGCACGGATTTCTCCATTGCAGTCACGGGTGCTTTCTGCCCGAGGCGATCAAACCCAGGTCTTCATGGTTGTGAGCGTTCACAATATAGTGTCCGCCGATCAAGTTCGTCAAGTTGGATGCGGGGACAAGACCAAACACGCCCTCAATCTCTGAAGGTCGGATTCCCCGAGGCTTACCCTGTGGTTGCAACGCTCGAGTGATCGGGCGTGCCTTACGGGTGGCTCGAAAAGATTCAACGCTATTACTCCCTCTTTTTCCTTGCCTCGAGGTTCTCGGTTGTGCGGATTGCAATCGCCTAAGACCGAGGACAGAGTGAGACGCCGATGGGGCGTCCGAAAACTCGAGCCGTGGCTTTGAGCGCGCTATTTTCTCTCGCGTGTAAAACCGCGTTCTCAGATCAGAAGCTGTCATCCCGACGGGAGGTTCTGAACCCGCGAACATCCCCGTAGCGCCTCACATCGCTCACGACTGCTTCGGCGTTACGCTGGGGATCACATCGCCCGCGCTGCAAAACGCGGACTCGGTGTGGACGGTGTGAACGATGCGGAGTTCGGCGGCATCGTCGGAACCGGTCTTCGGGCGAAGGTCAGCCTCGAGGTTCCACTCGAATTGGACCGCCTCAGGGAACTGCCGCTCGAAGGCGCGCAGCGCCACGGGGATCAGCCGCAAGCGCTTGTCAATCCAGTCGCGGTCCCAGGGACCTTCGTTGAGGATTTGCTCTGCGGAGCGGAACTCGTAGTAGAGCGTGCGGCGCAGGGCCGCACCGCGCGTGGCGGGCGAGCCGTGCGCGACCATTACGTCGTGCAACAGCACATCGCCAGGCTCCATCTCGACCACGACCGCGTCCGGCACGTCCCAACCGAACTCATCTGTGAGGTCGCAGAAGTCCTGGCGGGCAGTCTGGCTCTTCGGGACGACGAGCAGCGCGCCCGCCTCGCCCCTCGAGGCATCTAAGTACACGTCGAGGTTGAAGATGCGGTGGTTGCGCGGGTGAATCGCGTCCTGATGCCAGATCACCTCCTTGCCGTCGCCCTCCTGCTTGAAGACCATGCTCTCGTAGGTCGGGATGAAATTGGGGCCGCACAGGCTCTCGGCCACGCCGAGAACCTCTGGGCTGCCGAGCAACTCGAGCGAGGCCGCGAAGCCCTTGTCGTGCAAGTAGTTGACGCGCCACATGACGGTTTTGCCCTCGCGCTCGGCGAAGGCCCAGTCCGCGTCCCAACGCGCCTTACTCGTGCGCTCGCCGTCGTTCTGGTACTGCGTCCAGCCCCGCTCGATCCAGCCCTGACCGGCCTCCTGGAGCCGCGCCAGCAGGGGCTTCGGAATCCACCCACGAAGGATCAGGTAGCCGTTCTCGTCGAAGAAGGCGATTTGCTCTTCGCTCAGGTGGTACGGCGAGCGCCCTTCCGCGCGGGCGGTCTGGATGGGCTGGCGGGGAGCTGTTTTGATGGACGCTGTTGTCATGTCGTCTCCTTCTGGGTCGTCAAGCTGAGTGATTGAAATCACCCAAGTCTCTTCGCTGATAATCGCTTCGTCTTCGCACATGAGCGCAAAACCCTACCTCGCTCGAACACCGCCCTCGAGCACGGTCACCACTTCGCGGGTGACATCGCCCTTTATCAGCACGTCACCCGCGAAACCACGAATCCGGTTGCCGCTCACCTCGAGTTGCAGCTCGAGAACCATTCGTGGCAAGAGTATCGAATTTTTGCCTTCAACTTGCCTGCTCGAGCGCCTGTCCGTCACTTCACTTGACGTTGAAACCCTGCTTTTTCATAAACGTCACGGTGCTGGCTTGCACGGCGTCAATCGCTTGCGGCAGTGTGATCTGCCCGGTGGCGACGAGACCGAACTGGTCGGAGAAGTCGCGGTAGACCTGGGTCATCGTCGGCCCCCACTGGAAGGAGGGGTCCACGCGGCGCTGCGCCTGGCGGAAGACGAGGTTGCTCTTCTGGTTCCCGAGGAACGGGAACGGTTTGGCGAGTTCGGACGATTCCAGCCCCGCGTTCAGGGCCGGGTACATGCCGCCCTTGACGGCGCTGATGGTATTTTCTTTATTGCCGAGGTAAACGACCAGCTTGGCCGCCTCTTTGGAGTGCTTGCTGTCTTTCGTGACGGTGAGCGCCGTGCCGCCCCAGTTCCCGGAGCTTGGCTTTCCGTTGTCCCAGACGGGCAGCAGCGCCACGCGCCAGGACCCGGTGGTCTTTGGAGCGATGGACTCGAGAAAGCCCGGTCCCCAGGCGGCGGTCGGCCAGGTGGCGTAGTTGCCGTTTTGGAAGTTGCCGTACCACTCGTCGTTCCAGGCCGGGCCGATCTTGACGAACTTCTTCTCGATCAGACCCTGCCAGAACTGGCCGACGCGTTTGGTGGCGTCGTCGTTGATCTTCACTTCCCAGCCATCGCCGCTTTGCTTGAACCAGCGAGCGCCCGCTTGCCAGGCGAGACCCGTGAACCAGCCGGGATCGTTCGAGGCGAAGCTGGCGATGTAACCATTGGGGTTGATGGCTTTCAGCTTCGCCGCCGCGTCCGCGAACGCGGCCCACGAGGTCGGCGCGGGGGCGTCAGCTTTCTTGAAGAGGTCAGCGCGGTACATCAGAGCCATCGGACCCGCATCCACCGGCATACCGTAAATCGCGCCGCCGAACGAGACCTGATTCCACATCCACTGCTCGTATTGGCTTTTCAGTGGCGCGAGTCCCAAGGGGCCAATGTCGAGCAGCTTGCCGGTGGAAATGACGGTGGGCAGCATTTGGTATTCCACGTTGGCGATGTCTGGCCCGTTGCCCGCCTTTAGCGCCGTGAGCAGCTTGTCGTAGTACGGCGCACCCATCGAGACCTTGAGCTGGTTGACCTTGATGTCGGGGTTCAGTTGCTCGAAGCGTTTGATGGCAGCCTCGTCGCCACCCCAGATGCTGAGTTCCACCCGTGCGTTCTGGGATTGAACCTGGGCGGCTGTCAACGTCAACAGCGCCACGATACCTAAAGCTCGAAACGGAACGCTCATGCTTCCTCCTGTTGGCATCTCCGAGGATCTTCTCGAGATAACCGGGGCGTCAGCCGACTCATCGGTTGCGCTTGCAGCTTGTATTTGTGAACGTTCACAAGATAATGCCACAGCCTAGACTTGTCAAGTCAGGCGGGTTACACCATTCGAGGCTCGAGGTTCACCGGGCGGTGACCAGGAGCGGGGTTCGACTTTCCAGGAAGCCTGTCGGTTCGCTTCGAGATTCAAAAACACTGTTTGAGTGGGCTTTTACTTACCACCCGACTGAAAAAGAAACGTTCTTGTCTGATATGCATCTATATTTGTTTGGGTAGGAAACACAACAGAGAACTGGCAACGCTTGACGCGCTTCTTTGGTTCATGCTAGCTTGTGATCGCTCACACATCTAAAATTCGACCTCGCACTCAGGAATTTGAGCGTGATGACTTGGCGGACGCGCCCGGCATCACGCCACCAATCTCGAGCCGAAGGAGGTGATCCCCGCTCGCAACCTGTCGTCCGTACTGGCCAGCTCGAGAACGGACGGGACAGACGAGACGATAGCAATGATGCGTTCCGAATGGCTCGTTCCCCCTCGAGCAGCCCTCTGAATCCGGTGCTCAGACGCATCGCTGGGTTCCAAATGATGGAGACAGGAGTCGCCATGCTGCATTCCGCGCGCTCGCGCCAAATCACCCTTCCTGCATTGATCGCCGCACTCGCCTTGACGGGTTGCTCGAGCCTCGACTCTCAGGTGAACATCAGTCCGACAACTACAGCCCGAACACAGGCGGTCACGTCGCTGACCTACGTAGACTGCTCGAGCGCCACGAACGGCAGCGGCACACAAACCAGTCCCTGGAACTCGCTCACCGGACCGAACAACACCACCTACGGTCCCTACGGCTGGGTCCTCCTGAAGCGCGGTACAACTTGTTACGGGCAACTCTGGCCCAAAGGCTCGGGCGCGTCGGGTCAGCAGGCGGGGATCGGCTATTACGGCTCCTCCGGTGGATTGCCAATCATTGACGGTGGAAGCTCGAGTTCCGCGATCAGGCTCTTCAACCAGCACCATTGGACGGTTGAGAATATAGAGACCCGAGGCGGCAACCCGGACGGCGTGAAGATTGGAGGGGACACGGCCAACACGACCTTCGCCGGGTTTCGGATCACCAACTTGATCGCGCACGATGTGGGCGGTACACCGACCTCCAAGGACACCGGCATCATCGAGGTCGGCCCGACTTGGGGAAGCAGCGCGAAGTTCGACGACGTGATCATTGACGGGGCGCAGGCGCACCACAGCGCTCAGTGGATGGGGATTCATATCTCGTGCAGTGGCAATAGTAACTTCGCTGGAAATGCCAATTCCATCATCATTCGCAACTCGGCGACCTGGACGGTGGGCGGTGACGGCATTACGATCTTCGGCTGCAACAACGGCCTGATCGAGAAGAATGTCGCTGCTGACGTGGGCAAAATCACCACCGGAGGTATCGGTACGCCCAACGCCATCTGGACCTGGGCCTGCAAAGATTGCACCGTGCAGTACAACGAGGGTTACGACGTGCATTCGCCCGGCGTGGACGGCGGTGTGTACGACATTGATTGGAACACCACCAACGGATTGGTGCAGTACAACTACGGTCACGACGCCGACGGCTACTGCGCCTCTGTCTTCGGAGCCGAAAACTACACGACTGTCAATGCAACGATCCGTTACAACGTCTGCGCCAACAACGGGCGCGGCCAGGGGCAGGTCGGTCAGGGCGATTTCAACCTCGCCACCTGGAACGGCGGCAAGATTGACGGCGTGCGAATCTATAACAACACCAGCTACTGGAACCCAATATCCAACCAGCCGGTACTCGTCAATCAAGGCACAGTTTTCACCGGCTCGAGAGAACGGATGTTCAAGAACAACATTCTGGTTTCCACCGTGGACAAGCTGATCTGGACGGACAACACCTTGACGCTGAACAACAACCTGTACTGGTACACGAACGGCTCCAGCCCGTCGTGGGGCTACGGTGGCGGCTGGTGGAACAGCTTCGCGGGTTACAAGAGCGCCACGGGTCAGGACGCCCAGGGAAAGCAAGCCGATCCGCTGCTGAACAGCCCGACCTACCACGCGGCGGGCAAGCCGACGACGCAGTTCACGCTCCAAAGCGGTTCCCCCGCCATCAACACCGGTGCGAACGTCGGCAGTATGGGCGCACAGGATTTCTTCGGTACGGGTATCCCGCAGGGCGGAAGCTACGACATCGGGGCGGCTGAGTTCAAGTAAAAAAGTCCAAGTAAATAGAGTGCAAGAAAAGCAGAGGCAACACCGTTCAGGCGCTGGCAGTTCCTCGAGACCTTCCCGCCTCCTGAACGGTGTTTCCAGGCGCTCGCTCGAGCAAGTGCGATTGTGTAACGACGAAAAGGAATCCGTTCAGACGCTCCGAGTTCTCAAAGAAAGGCCTATCCGATGAGGCGCGCCCCACCGAACCCGTTCTGGTTCGCCCGTTCTCGAGTGGGTTTACGGCTCGCGCTGAGCGCGTCGCTGCTCGGGGTGAGCCTCGTAACGAGGCTCTACCTTCTGCCGCACCCGCCGTCCGGTCAGGTGTCGGCGATTGAAGCTCCAGCGCCGGACTTCCAACTCGAGCGGGCGGGCGGAGGGCAGGTCTCACTCAGGGAATATCGTCGTAAGCGCGTCTTGCTCTGCTTTGTAAACACCCTGAGCGACCCCACCGGCCGGGTCGGCAACCCGTCGCGGGGTCAGGTCGTGTTTCTGATCAGCATGGCGAGGCAGTACGGCGTGAACGTCGTCCTGGTGGACGCTACGCGAGCGAGCGGCGCGGCCAATCAACCAGACCTCACAGCCATCGCCCTGACCTGGCACTTGAACGGGCTACCGCTGCTCGAGGATCCCACCGGAGCGGTCGGTCGCCAGTACGGGCTGCGTGAGACCCCGACCATCTTTTTAATTCGCCCGGATGGCAGACTGGCGGCGCGTTGGGACGGTTTCGTGCCCGCCCAAGTTTTGGCGGGCGCACTGACTGGGACGGGACGGTGATCGAACCCTGTTCTGCGGGGTTGGCACGCCTCTGATGAATACCAGAAAGCTCGGGACGCACGGTCACCGCATCGCGTTGGCTCGAGCGGTACTCCTTAAGTACGTCCGGTTTGAGATGGACGCCTGTCGAAGTTTTATGCTCTTCAAACTAGCCCTGACACGACCTCTCTTGAATTACAGAAGAATTCAGAAGTCTACGTTTCAACGCACAGATACTTAGTTCTAGACTACCGGATTGTACACGCCAGAAATCCCCTGAGACCGAGGTCGAAACGTTCGCCTCGCTGATGCGACTATGGTTCAGCGCGACGAACCTCGAGTTCGCCCATGCCTTTCACGCGCACCTTGAGTTGCTTGAGGTTGAGCGGTGGCGCTGGCATGGGTTTGCCATTGACTGAAATCACTCCCCGTTGCAGACCGCTGGACAACACGACCCAGCCCGCGACAACGTTGGCGTTTGGGGTGCGCCGAGTGGCGCGGTACAGCCCCGCCTCGCCTGAAGCGGGCGTCATGGCGAGGCTGTACTCGCCACCCTGACTGAGCTTCAGGTTGCCACTCGCCACACCACCAGCTATCTGGGCTGTCAGTCTCGAGCCAGACATGCTGCTCAGGTCGAGTTTGCTATCCGCTGCCAGGCTACCCTTGAACCATTCTCCAACCCGAACCCCGTCGCAGACATACGCGAACACCTGGCCACCCTGTGCGGTCAAGCCGATAAACAACGAGGTTCCAGCGATTTCTCCGACGAAGCTGCCGTTCTGGAAATTGTTTCTGGTGTACCAAGCAAAAAAAGCCACGCCCGCAATGGTCAGAATGGCCAGGATCGAAGCCGCCCGGCCACGGCGGGTACCCGCCCAGGATTGTCGCACGTCCTGATCTGCGGTCTCAGCTAGCCTGGGTGACTCGAGTGGTCTCGTCGCTGCCCCAGCCACGACGGGCGTGGCTTGCGTTAGCTGATACTCGAGTCCGCAGTTGGCGCAGAAGTGCGCTCCGGCCACCCCGATTGGAGCCTGACACCGAGGGCAAGCCTCGATCATCGGGGTTCCGTCGTTGACGCAACGTTGCTCGTCACTGGTTATGGAGACGCTACGATGGCATTTCGGACACAGCTTGTAGCGTGTTTCGAGGCGCATGGTTAGCTCCGTTGTTTTCCAGTGAGAATGTTACCTACCAGGGATGCAAACCGAGCGCCCAAGTGGATAAACCAGGTGGATAAAATGGTCAATCACAAAAGATTTGATGTGAACTCAATCGCAAGTGAAGTCACTGTAGGAGCAAAATCTGTTAGAATTTATGAGAAAGCTTAAAGAAAAATTGAACCGAAGCAAATCTAAGTTTCATGTGTTTCTCAGATTTTTTCTTTAGATTCACTTCTCTGATCGGTACAACACGTTATAGAAACGAATACAACGTGCCTCAGACTTTTCATAAAATCATCTAGTCCCTCATGATTTGATGATTCCATAAGAATTTCTCACTGGAACCAAAAATTGGGACCTCTGCCCACAGCGCTTTGTACACGTTATAGGAAACGATAAAACCACAATACATGCTGTGTTCTCGAGATGGCTAGAAAAAAAGTGCGGTCTTGCCCCACGCTTCTTCAGCGCCCCGAGACAATGGATAGATGATCGTCCCCAAGCCCAAAAGGGATCGTCGCCTCTGGCTGGCGGGTGCTTCCCTATTCGCCGCGCTCCTGTGGAGTGCGAACCTGCTTCTCGAACGCTCCAAGCTCGATCGAGCGCAGGCGAGGCTCGAGGCGACGCGCGGTCAGCTCGAAATCAGCTCGGCAGAACCCGTGGCTGGGGGGCAAGAACCTGGTCTGGGTATAGACGTTCATTACACCAGCCTGTCGCGCGATCACACGCTGGCTCGAGTGCGTTACACCCTGGTTGGCTCGGAAGCCTTCCTCAGCCCACCCGTCGGCGGGTCACATCGTCCGGGTTGGGCGAACTGCGGTTTGTACGAGTCACCGATTGAGCCTGAGGCGGCCGTTCACTCGATGGAACACGGCGCGGTCTGGATCACGTATCGGCCAGATCTCGAGAGGTCGCAGCGAATGCGGCTAGCGCTTTTGAGACGCCTGCCTCGAGCGATTATTTCACCGTACCGCTATCAGTCCACACCCGTGGTCGTCACCGCCTGGGGCGTGCAATTGCGCTTGAATCAGGCGGACACGCTACGACTCGAGCAGTTTTACAACACCTATCGCGATGCTGCCACCGCGCCCGAACCGAAAGGCCCCTGCATTGGTGGCACAGGCCTAGCGGTGACTTCCAAGGAGGCTTCACGATGAGCAGTAAACCTATCAGGATTTCTCGTTCGTGCCGTTCACTCGCCGCTTGCGGCATCGCGTTGGCGCTGGCCCTTTCCGGCTGCGGCCTGATTCAGGACACGCTGGGATTATCGCCGCCTCCGGGCGCGATGACCCTGGATATCCAGGGACCTGCCAACACTGAAATTGCCGTCACAGTCAGCGGGGCTGATTTCAGCAATCGCTTCACCGATGACGGCACGGGTTTCAGAACCGCTTTGTCGTTGCGACCTGGGATGTACACGATTAGGGCGGTTCCACAGACCGGGTTCGCCGCGCAGGTCTCGATCACCCAGAGGAACGGTAATTCCACGCGTCTCAACGAACAAACCGTCAACCTGGAATCGAACGCATTGACGGGCGTGCGGATCAGTTACGTGAGTGTTAAACCCTAAACACTCAGGCTGCCAACTTGGGCGTAGTGAAAAGCTGGAAGGTTGACCATTGCGGTGGGGTGCGCCGAAGCTGACCTAGCAGAGCCGCAGCGACCATCAGTTCGATTCCGAGCACGAAAGAGGGCGGGCAGACGACGCCGAACACGGCGAGGGCGGCTCCGACGATGGCAAGAATTTTTTGGCTAGGCATGGACGTACCTCCGAGGATCACGCTACACCGGAGTTTGATAATCGGCTACCCAACGGCCCTTCGGTAGCCTTCAGACCAGACCCTGCGTCACTGCTATACGGGTCGCTTCGGCTCTGGTACGACACCCAAGCTTGTTGAAGACAGAAGTCAGATGAAACTTCACGGTGTTGTCCGATAGGTTCAATTTCTGCGCCACGCGCTTGTTGGAAAGCCCCTGAGCGACCAATCGCAGCACCTCGAGTTCGCGGTCGCTCAGATTAAAAATGCTCTTTTGCCGCTCGGCGGGTTCAGGAGTGACTCGAACCGCAAAGTTATTGTGGCGGATCACCTCGAGCAGGTCTGAGAACGGTCTGACCCGTCCCTCCTCCCAGGCTTGCAGCAGTTCATCGGGTTGCAATTGCGATCTAATGTCTGAGAGCACCTTGTCCACGACCGCCCGCACGGTCAGAAAGAAGGTCATACCGTGCGTTTCTAATTTCCGTTCCGCCGCGCCCAGCATGACTGCCCCCAGACGTGGTTGATGGCTGGCGGCGCACAGTTGCGCTACGCCGCACAGCGCGTTCGAGATTTGGCGTGGATGAATATCGGTTGATGAGACAACCTCGAGCAACCTGTGGGCGGCTTCCTCAGTGCGCCCCTGCGCCAAGGCGAGCAGCGCCAGACTGGTCATCACGTCCGGCAGGTTCCGCAGGGTGTTGGTGCGCTTAGAGAGTTCGACGCTGCGCTCGAACAAGGCGCGGGCCCGGTCCAGATCGCCCAATGAAAAATAGGCATCACCGAAGTTGGCGGTCGTCTGGGCAATGGACATCTCGTCGCCGAAAGTTTCAAAAGCCGCGAGTGCCTCTTCGAACAAGAGGAGTGACCGCTGCGAATCACCCTGAAAGTAAATCGTGGCCGCCAGGAAACCTTGCATTCTGGCAGCCAGTAAGCCCTGCCCCGTTCGTTGCGCCAGCAGCAGCGCTTCTCGTACCAGGACCTCACTACGTTCAGGCTGACCCTGGTCCAGAATGACCGAGGCGAGCGTGGCCAGCGCCCCGATCAGGTCCTCATCCAGCGAGTTTCGGCGTATCACCTCGAGACCTTCCTCGGCCGCCGCCACCGCGCGCCCGAGTTCACCCTGTGCGTTTAACAGGTTCGCGTAACGAATCAGGACGCCACCGAGCGATTCGTCCGTCGGAAAGCCTCGGATCGAGTTCAGCGCCATCTCGAACAATCTGCGAGCCGTTTGAAAATCGCCCTGTTGCGTGGCGGCGCTGGCGATACTTGTCATCAGTCGCGCTCGCAGGCTAGGCTGATCCGCCCCGAGTCGCACCAGCGTCGCCTCGTACCAGCGTCTGGCCTCTAAAAGTCTGCCGCGAACGCTCCAGTAGGCGGCCCGCAGACTGACCAGCCGATAGGCCAGACTGCCCTGATCGCTGCTCATGGGCTGGGCCAACACCCAGCGCAGGGCTTCGTCCATATTCTCGTTCTCGAGGTCAACCCTCGCCATGGCGGCCGTATCCGTCGCACCGCGACGCTGCAACTCTTCACCCAGGCCCAGAAAAAAATTAGTGTGCTGGACGCGTATCTCCTCGAGTTCACCGGCCGCCTCGAGCCTTTCCAGGGCGTAGTCGCGCACGGTCACGAGCAGCCGAAAGCGGGTCTCATCACCGCGCGGGACTGGAATGAGCAAACTGCGGTCGCACAACTCCGCCAGCGCCAGCAGCGCGTCCAGTCCCAACGCGGCCGTGCCTGCCACAGCCGCGACGCTTTCGACATCAAAACTGCCCGCAAACACTCCAAGCCGTCGCAGCAGAATCTTGTGAGATTCGTCCAGCAAGTCAAAGCTCCAGTCCAGCGCCGCCTGCAACGAGCGGTGTCGTTCCGGGCTGTCCGAGGCACCGACCCACGGCACGCCACTGTGCGATTCCAGATAGGCCAGGATGGCGGTGGCTGAGAGCGTATCGGCTCGAGAGGCGGCTAACTCCAGCGCTAGGGGCAGACCGTCCAGGCGTAGACACAAGCGCGTCAGATCCTCGGCGTTTTCAGGGGTCAGGCGGTAATCCGGGTTAGATTCTAGGGCCCGCGCCAGGAACAGTTTGACGGCTGGGGATTGGGCCGCTTCGGCCGAGGTTTCACCGACCTCGAGCGGTTTGATCGGGAAGCGGCGCTCGGCACGGAGGTGAAGCGCCTGACGGCTCGTGGCCAGCACGCGAATGCCTTGTCCAGAGGACAGTAAGGTGGACACGGCGCTCGCGGCGTCCGGGATTTGCTCGAGATTGTCCAGCAGCAGCAGCAATTCGCGGTCGCCCAGGTACGCCATCAGCAAGCCATGACCGCGCTCGGCTACACCCAATACCTTTGAGACGGCGCTGAGTACCGCGTTACCGTCCCGCTCAGCGCTGAGATCCACGAACCAGACGCCGTGACGAAACGCCGACCGCACCCTTCCGGACAACTCGAGCGCCAAGCTGGTTTTACCAACCCCGGCGGGTCCAATCAGGGTCAGCAGGCGTGCATTCCCATCCAACAGGAATGCGCTCGTGCGATCCAAATCCTGGTCACGACCGATCAGGGCAACCGGCGGGCGCGGCAGAAAACCGACCAGCGGCGGCGAATCTTCCGGGCGAATCGGCAAGTCAGTCAATCCGTTGCGACCCTGCAACACAGTTAAACCTCGTTCGGGCGACGCGAATGGTGAGAAGATCGGACGGGAACCGACCGGGGGCTATGTTACCTCGCACCTGACAAGTGACCCTAGTCTTTTCGAGTCAAAACTTGGGCTTCTGGAGTTCATTCCAGACCGGAACGCGTGGATTTTTGGTTTGGACCGAATGTTAAGAAAGCTGTGTCCTTCCAGGGAAATACTGAGGGCTTGAGCCTACCGGTGGACGAATCAATACCGAAGTTACGAGTACTACCAAAAAAAGGAACCGGCTTTGATAGCCGGTTCCTTCCTCTATTGTTACTGATAACGGCATGATTCGGCTAACTCAAGCTTGCGTCATAGACGCATTTTTCTGCTCTAAAGCAGTAACCTAACCATGCCGAACTCAGTAGATTACTTCAAGGCGTTTGCGTCAACGGGCGCGGCGCGGACAGTACCGTCACCAGGATACTGGTCCCCCGTTCAACCTGAGCCACCCGAATCAAGGCCTTCTGCTCGGGCGGTACCGAGAACAGGTCGGCTAGCGCCCCGGCGATGGTCGCGCCGAGTGGTGGAGCCTGCCGGTTGGAGACCGCGCCGACACCTGACACGAGCGTCGTGCTGGTGGCTTCGGCCAGTCCCTTGACGTAACTCGAGACGCCGCCCGCCGAGGCGCGCAATAGATCCGCAAACAGGCTCGGAGCCATGTCTACGACATTGACCGCCACACCGGGCATGCCGTCGCTCGAGAACGCCTGGGCGCTTAAACCAGCGCTCTGATTGTTGATGACGACCTCTTTGAAATTCAACTCCATACGCCGCGCCGTGTTCAATGTGGCTGTCCCGATAAACGTCACGCCCGTATCGGTGCGCGCCACGACCGGTACGGGTTGGCCGCCCTCCGCCAGGATGATGCCCGTGGCCAGCGAGGCGGGCACGATCGCCCCCGGAACCAGGGCATCGCCGAACGAGGCGGGTTGTGGTGTCGCGGCATCGCTCGAGCCGGGACGCTTGAACAGGGTGCTGTCGTTGGCCCCTGCCACGAAGGCGCTCGGTGACGCGGCCCCAGCGGTTTCCTTGGCGTTCCGGCGGAACATGGTGACACCGCCAGCCTCGCGTTTATTGCTAAAGATCAAGCCTCCGGGCGGTTGCGGCGGACGAGGCTGAGCTGGTTGCGGCGCGGGTTGAGGCGCGACGTACGACGGGATGGGTGCGGCGGGCGGTGGCACGGGCGGTACGTAATCCGCGACCGGAGCGGGCGCTTGCGGAACTTCGGGCGGTAAGCTGTCCACCGGTTGGGGTCGCGGTACGAGCGGCGTGGTGTCGCGTACCGGCGTGGGCTTAGCGGGTTTCGGCGCGGCGATCACGGTCTCCACCTTGGGCGTCTCCGCCACTTTCGGTCTCGAGGCTCTGGCCACGCTCGGCGAGAGGAACAGCATCGGTGCGACCAGGGCCATCATGCCGGTCAGCGCCGCCAGTCCGACCTTCCCCTTGGCCAGATGCCATTCCTTGGTGTACGGGTCCTGACGGTAGAACAGGCTCCGCGTAATGGTGCGCGCCTGAGAGCGGGTTTTCACCTGCAACAACTGCTCCGGAAAGAGCGGTTCCTCGACCGGATCGTCCACAATGGCTCCCACCATCTTCGAGGCCAGCTCCGGATGCTCCAACTCGAGCTGCGAGTAAAAGGCTGGGAAATCGCGGTCGTTCGCGTCGGGAATCGCGCGACCCAGGGCTTGTTGGATTTCTAGCTTGACATCCTCTCGAATTCTCATGCCTTGGAGCCTAGACCGGGCGAATCGGATCAATGTAGCCGACCGAACCCGCCAGGTCAGACGTTGCCTTGCACCAAGATTCTTGCGTTCACCACTCGAGGACAAAACGAATTGAGGTCTTGTCAGACGGAATACCACTGCTCTGAGCGTCATGGGACAGGCGCGGCGCGTTCGGTTTCTACTTGAAGCCCCGACTCTGGCATTCATATTGAGAGTCGCAAGAAAATATGAAAGGGACGGTGTGATTATGCAAGCGAATTTTCAACTCTTGGCAGTCAAATCCTTTTTAGCTCTCGAGCGTGTCAAAGACTGGTCCACTTCGGGCGAGTTAACGCACCGCAAGGCATTCATGGCGGGCATGGCGATAGCGCTTACTGCGAGCGTCAGCATGGCTGCTCCGGCAGCGGGAGCCGGGACGGGGACGCCTCCCAGTGGCACGGACACATTGACAGAACAACCGCTAGCCCGAATCGGGAAGATCGTGTGTTCAATCGCCAATTTCTTGCAAGGTCCGATTGGCATTGGGATCATTGTGGCTTGCGTCGTTGTGGCTGGCTTGAGCTTAGCTTTCGGTGGTAGAAATTCCACATCGCTACTGATGTCCGCGATCATTGGTGCCGTGGTCGTGTTCGGTGCCCGCACCATGCTTGGCTTCATTACAGGCGGTGGTACGGGAGGCACTGCCGGTGGTGGATTCACCTGTGACGGGATCGTCTGATTGAGATGAGTTCCTAGCTCTGGTCGGGTTCCTGTCTTCAAGCAATTCACAGTGTTTATGGCGAAGGCGCGAACGAAATTTAAGTACGCCTTCGCCAGCCGAGCCATTCAAGGATTGCGAGCATCAACCTTTTAACCCTAGCAATTTGGGTACTCGAGCAGCCGTCTTGGTTAATCCGGAGATCACCATCATGTTACGTATGCGCGTTTACCGTTTAAGTTTGCCGATCACGCTCATGGGATTAGAGCTGTGGGCGCTGGGTGTGGTCGCAGGCGGAGCGATCGTCTCGTTGCAATTCTACAGCAGCGTCTTGCCATCCATCTTACCGTTTCCAATTGCCGCTGGAACAGGGTTCATCCTGCTCAAAATCGTCGTCACCATCAAACGGTACTTTCCGGGACGGGCGTTTTACCACCTGTTGTCCTGGATTACCCAGGGCGACCGTTACACCCTGCAACGCGAAACGCGCTGCCTGCCGCTGATTCTTCCCGCCGACGCCGTACCTGCCGATGGCCCGCGAATGCCGTCTCTGAAACCAAAACCGATTGCCGCGCCGCTCGTGCGGTTCTCAAAGGAGTAACCGTGTCCATGCTGACCGCGAGCCGAACCCGCAGTGAAACCGACTCGTTGCCGTTCTGGGAGTTGCACGACGGCGTGATGTTTCTGACCGACGGTCGCCTCGAGATCGGCGTGGAAGTGCAGTTCGCACCCGCCATGTTCCTGACCGAGGGCGGCTTGCAGATGATCTTCCGCCAACTCAAGAACGTGATTCGCAACGCCGTGCCGCAAGGTCAGCGGCTGCGCTTGGTGATCGAAGTTGGTCCGCCCGGCAAGAAAGCGATCGCTCTTTACCGTGATGAAACCACGGCCGACGACAGCGTAGCCAGACTGCTGGGTGACAAACGCGCCGAACACTACGAGGGTCTGGCCAGCCTGCCCGACGAGGTGCTCGAGTGGCGAGCTTTTCTGATGGTGACGCTCGGGGAGAAGCGCCTGGCGACCAATCCGACCCTGCCCGCCTACGCGCTCTCCAAAGTCATTCCCATGCTGCGCAACAAGACGCATGTCGGGTACACGCTCGAAGAGTTCAACGAGCGCCTCGAGCTGGCGCAGGCCACACGGGTACGCCTGACGAATTTCCTGCGGTCGGCCGGGATGTCCCCGAGGTCCATGGGGGATCAGGAAGTCTTCGCGCTGTGCTTTCGCTTCTTCAATCCGGGTTTGAAGCACGTGGCCGTGCCGAAATATCATCCGACCTGGCAGGTCTCGCCGGAGGGCGCGGTCACGAGTCTCGAGGGGCTGGCTCCGCCCAGCCTGCGCGCCCAGATCGCCAAATCCGAGGTGGATAACGCCCGGTTGCACGAGATCGGTTTGGGCTGGAAGCGTGTGCGCATGATGGGTTTGACGCAAAGCCCGGACGAAACCATCTTTGGCATGATGAACGCGCTGCTGGACGCTTCCGGCGAGTTCTATCTGGTGATTGACCTGATGCACGAACCGTACGAGGAGGCGATCACCCGTCTGAAAGGCATGGCCCGCAAGTTCTATTCCGCGTCGGTGGACACGAAGTACTACGTGGACCCGAACGTCCGCACGGGGTTGCGCGAGGCCGAGGCGGCGATTGAACACATCGCCGCCAACGGCGATCACGTCTATCAGGTCGGCGCGTCGCTGATCGTGATCGGCACGCACACGAAGGACTTGGAGGACCGAATCACACGGGCTTTCTCCGTAGCCGCGTCCGTGCCGGGGAGTCCGTTCACGGTCATGCAATCCGGCTTGTGGGAACCGTTTCTGATGTGCGCCCCGTTCGGCGGGGCGACGCTGGACCAGCGGGTCAGTATGCTCGAGACGAACGCCGCGCATTTCTTCCCGGTCGGCTCGCCGTGGAGCGGTCACGACCGCAACGTGGCGATGTTTCACAACCGCTGGAAGTCACTGACCTTTCTGGACCCGTTCGATCCGGGCATGACGAACTGGAACGCGTTGATCGTCGGCGGTTCGGGGCAGGGCAAGACCTTTTTCGCGCAGTACATGATTACCGAACTGACCCGGCAGAACGACGTAGATGTGATTATCGTGGACCGGGGGCGCGGCTACGAAAAAACTGTGGAACTGCTTGGCGGCGCAATGATAGACGTGGAACCCGGCGGTGAGATGTCGGTCAACCCGTTCGATTTGGAGCCGGGCGAAACCGAACCGGACGAGGAAAAGGTGGCTTTCCTGGGCGCGATCATCCGCGCCATGGTCGGCAGCGTTGACCCGCGCCTGGAAGCCGAAGAGGACGCGATCATTACCGCCGCGATTCGCACCGCCTACGCCCGTAAAACGGACGAGGTGTTTGAAAACGGCGAGTACCGCCCGAAGTTTGAAGGCGTGTTCCTGTCCGATTTCGTGAAGACGCTCACCAACCTGGAACGCGTCGGCGAAAAAACCGTGACCCCGGAGGACAAGAAACTGGCGGACGCCTTGGCGCGCACGCTGCAAAACTGGACTGGCAAGAGTCCGCTCGGTCACTTCGTGGACCGCCCCACCAACGTCCCAGTCAGTTCGGCCAGGGTGGTGTGTTACGACACCTCCAAATTTCGCCTCGAGTCACCGCTGGCGGCGGTCGGCACGATGCTGATCGCGGATCTGGCCTGGCGGCGCGTCAAGGCGGACAAGTCGCGGCGCAAGGTGGTGATCTTCGACGAGTGCTGGGCATTGCTGGAAATCCCGGCGGCTGCGAATTTTATGGTGGAACTTTACCGCCGTGCGCGGCGATATCTGGCGGCGGTCTGGAGCATCAGTCAATCGCTCGAGGATTTCCGTAAGCCTCAGGCCCACGGCATCTTGCAGAACACCACGTACCACTACCTGTTGCGCGTGCCCGGCGAGGACGAGGCGGTCAAGGAACTGCTGCGCCTTCCGGAGAGTGCCATGGAAACCTTCCGCAATTTAAAACGCGTTGACGGACTTTACAGCGAGGTGCTGGCCTGGGTGCGCCGTGAGACCGGCGCGGAAGGCGATGTCATCTGGGTGCGGCCCTCGCCGCTGGATTTCTGGGCGTTCACCACTTCCGCTCGGGATATGGCGCGCCGCGACGAGGCGATCAAGCGCTCCGGCGGCGATTTATTGAACGGTCTGATGTTGCTGGCTTACGGCGACAAGACCAGCTCCAAGAAAGGTATGGGCGTGAGATGAAGAGCGCGAAACGATCCAAGCTGATTGTCATTCTGCTGCTGTCCTTGTATGGCTCGTCGGCGTTGGCGGCCAAGGACCCCGCGATCAGTCAGATTCAGAAGGTGTTAGGCGCACTCTGCAAGGTGAGTGCGATTCTCAACCTTCCCAGCACGGCCTGCGATGTCGAAAAAGCGGTGGCGCAGGGCGTCAAGGTGTCTGATTCGATTAAGAAAACCCTGAACGCCTTCAGAAGCAATTCCTTACCCCAAGCCCTGCAAGCCGCCCTGCAACCGATTCTCGGGCGCGATTCGCCGCAGCTTGACAGCGTGCGCCAGACCATCACCGAGACGCTCTCCACCGGAAGCATTGACGACCTGATCGGCGGTGTGGACGACATCAACACACAGCTAGATGGGATCTTCACCGGACAGGCCGACACGCTCCAGCAGACCCTGAGCAATGCCAGCTCGAGTACCCCTGGGGCCTCCAAGGCGGCCAACGCGGCCGCATCGCAGATCTCCGGGAACGAGGCGACGCAAAGCCTGGCGCTCGGCGCACTTTCGCAGCAAGCCACGACCGCCAAGCAGATCGTGGGTACGTCTGCCAACGGCGAGTCGGCGCAACGCATCGCCGAGAATCTCAGTCAGGACACCACGGCCGCCGACCTGCTCAGCACGGCTCAGAAAGCCTCCGAGCAAACAGCCCAACGCGCCCAGACGGCCGTCTCGAGTCGGGCGGCGCTGCAAGTCGTCGGTGAGCAACTGAGTTTCATGATGGAACAATCTGCCAGTCAGCATCTGCACCTAGTCCAAGTCCTGGCCGCGCAAGCCCAGAGCAGTGCCCTGACCACGCAGCAACTCACCACCATCGCCAACCTCGAGTTGCAAAAGCAGCAGAGCGCCCTGGCGGGTTCCACCGAAGATTTCAAATCCCTGGTGACGGAAGCAGGCCAGTACCCGACGTATGTGGAAGAAACCCTGAACGGCTGGAGTAAGACCCTGATCGCCTCTGGCAGCGGGAAAACGCCAGACTTGACGATTCCCTGAACCCATCCCCTATAGAAGCGCGTTCCAGTCTGCCGCTCGAGATCACCCGGCCTATCACGGTCCAGGTCTCGAGCCAGCGCGAGTGAGTCTTTGCGACTGAGTCTTTGCGAGTAAAACCTGAACCTCTAGATTTCACTGCAAATTTTGATGCGCTCATGTTCGGCGGTCCAAGATTTTTACAGGCGCGTTTCCCCAGATGGAGATACTTAGAGACGAGGTGTTGACATGTTCGAGTTTGCCACCAAATTCATCGTTGACCCAGACAAGTGGTTGATTGATGTCTGGGCGCAGATCACCGCCGCCAATCTGCCCGAAATCGTGCGCGGTCTGGCGATCATCTTTCTGGTGCTGGGCGTCGTCTGGAACGGTTTACGGATCGCTAGCCTGGGCGCATCAACCGAAATGCAGGGCTTCGTGGTCCGCGTGCTGGTCGCCAGCGCCCTGGTGTTCAGCGGTCTCCAAATCGGGAACGAAGTCCGCAGCCTGTGGTCCATGGGCTACCAGTGGGGTTCCGCGAATTTCACAGAAAAGACCACCAATCAAGCCAACGACGAACTGACCAACTTGCGGAACACGATGATGGGTCTGAGCGCTGGCATCCTGGCCGCCCCAATCATTATCGAGGGCGGTAAAGCCCTGCTCGGCAAGGACAGGGGTGATGCCATGAAAGACGCCAAGGAGGGCGTCATCAACAATGGCAAGATCATCCTGGAGTTGGTCAAATACGTCGTGGGTGGACTGGCCGCGATCATCACCTCGGAATACATCGTCGTGATCGTGACCGGCTTCGCGGTGATGCTGGCCTCTATTTTGATTCCGTTTTCTGGCGTCATGATTCTGTTTCCGAGTCCGGCCATGGGGATGTGGTTCTCGATGTGGTTTCGGGCCACCTCCGGCGCGATCCTGATTGTCATGCTCAGCCCGATTGCTTTTTCGGCCGCCATGACCCTGGGCTTCATCGAACCGGCCAAGAATTACAATGTGGCCCTCACAAAGAGCGCCGAGCAGTTCAAGGGGGCGACCGACATCCTGGGTTCTTTGAAACCCGGCAACGCCGACCCGCGAAACTTTTTGTCCTACATACAAAGTTCCAGCAACAAACTCGAGGCGGCCGCGAAACAAGTTGGGAACTCGCTGGGCACGCTGTCGTTCGGACTGGTCTCCTCGATCATCATGCTGTTCGTGGGAATCGCCTTCGCGGTCATGCTGATCTTCGCCGCGCAAAGTCAGATCATTGCCTTCGTTGGCGGCATGGCGGGTGGTGGCGGTGGTGCTAACCTCGCGCCGCTGGCGGCGGCGGCTGGTTTCGCGGGGGCCGGTCTGGCCGCCACCGCAGGCGGTCTGACCGGAGGTGGTGGCTCGAGTTCAGGGTCAGCTCAGAGCAGCGGTTCGCCGTCACGCCCTGAGAGTCAACCGGGCGGTGAAAAGGGTGGTGGTACTAACAGTCCTGGTGGTAGCGGCGGTGGCTCCCCAAGGTTTGACGAGCACGGCACACCGACCGATCCAACCGATGATGCGGCCTGGAGTCAGTGGAGCCAGGGAGAGCATCAGGCGGATCTTGCCAACTTTGATGCCAAACTGGCCGAGAGTCCGGGCATGGGTCAGGGCGGTGCGGGCATGGGTCAGGGCGGCGCTGGTGGAACAGGTCCTGGGGCCACGAGTTCCAGCGGAGCCAGTCCCAGCGGCGTCACCTCGAGCAATTCGGGTGGCGCTTCCAAGCCAGGTGGTTCTGGCGGCGGCAATTCCAGTCCAGGCGGTTCTGGGGCGGGTGCGTCTCAAGCGGCTGGCGAGGCGGCCGAAGGGATGACCGCGGCTGAAGTGGCAGAAGACGTGGCCATGGTCGCACTCATCTGAGCACTTCACGCCACCCCAAAATTCCTGACTTCGCCCCGTCAATCCAGAGGTCACGCCTATGATGCCACCCGATCCAAAAATTACCTCGCTCGCTCGCCTCTCGAGACTCGCCCTGGTGCTGGCAGTCGGTTTGATCGGCTGGCTGGGCTGGGAGTCGTTTGAAAGCAGCGCCAGAGCGCTCCAGGCCAGAGGCTGGGCCCGAGCGGTTCATGCGCCCGCTCGAGACCCAGGTCAGTTCGCGGCCCGTTGCCTGGTGGACGGAGCCTGCGGGAAGGCGTTCACGACCGTCTGGGGAAACCGATTCCCGAGTTGGGCGCTCGGGCTGCCACTGCTGGGCATCGCGGGCCTGATCGCGGGCCGGGTGCTGACTCGAGTCAACCGCAAGGACCCCGGCGAGGCGCGCTGGGCCACACGTCAGGACATGAAGCCGTACCTGGGCGAAAAATCCGGACGGGTTGGCTATCTGGGCCTATTGGAAGGGAAGCACGTGGTTCGCTTGCCAGAGAATGCTCGTTGCGCTCACACGCTGGTGATCGGCGGCACGGGCGCGGGCAAGACCACGCGCTACGTCAACCCGAACCTGCTCCTGGATGCCAGGGATGGGGTCAGCGCCGTGGTGTTTGACCTGAAGTACCCGGACCCAAAAAGCGGCTTTCTGGACACGATCAATTACTTCAAAGCCTGGGGCAGAGGCGTCTACCCGTTCACGCCGTTCGACCCTGACAGTGTGCGGATGCCGCTGATCGGTGATGTGAAAACCGTGCAGGAGGCGCTCTCGGTCGCGGAAGCCTTCCGGCCGTCCGGCGGCAAGGAAGAGGAATCCGGCGCGTTCTACCGCAACAGCGAACGGCAACTCTTGGCGGGTTTGATCCTCGGGATTGCCCAGGGCCCCAACCCGTCCATGAAACAGGTCTTCGATCTCTTGGGCGGCGGCGCGGACAGCCTGAAAGCCTTCGCCAAGGAACGCCCGTACCTGAAGTCCTTGCTGGGCACAATCCTGGAATTGCGGGCTGACATGTTGACCGGCATCGCCACGGGGCTGATGGGTGATCTGCTGCCGTTCACCAACCCCAACTTGGACCGGGCCACCTCGAGCGGCCAGGGCCAACTGCTAGACCTCGAGTCGCTCTGTTCCACACCGGGATTTTTGTACATCGGCTTGCCGCAGGAGGAGATTCAGGGCGGTCAGGGTCAGGTCTTGCTGCGCCTTATCAAGCGTGTCCTGGACAAGGCGATTCTGTCCGTGGCGGGCAAGAACGGCGGGCGGTTGCCGGTTCACCTGTCCATTTACCTGGACGAGTTCCCATCGTTCGGGCCAATCCCGAACATCGCCGAGAACCTGGCCACGATGCGGTCTCGCCGTGTCGCGTACCACATCGCCATGCAGAATCTAGCCCAGGGACAAGCGGTTTACGGCAAGGAAGAGTTCGCGGGCATGATCAATAATAATTTCGCGCAGATGGTCGTCTTCCCGCGCAGCCTGCGCCTCGAGGACGCGACCTTCTTCTCTGAGATCTTCGGCGAGATGACGGTGCTGGAGGAGAGCTTCAGCCGGACGCGCACGAGCGGGCCTCTGTTCATGAACCCGTTAGCGGAGGTCAAGAAAATGCAGGGTGGCAAGGTCGCCAAACGCGCACTGCTCTCGGCCGAAGCGATGCGTACCTTCCCGGACGGCAACGCCGTGATCGAAACCATCGGCTCTCCCCCGGCGATGGTCCGTATGCCGCGATTAGACGAGCGTGATAACCCGTACCGGAAGCTCTATACCAGAATCACGTCCAGCTATAAAACGCCGCAACTCAGGAAGCCCGGCGTCAGCGCCGCCTCCGCACCCGTCTTGGAGTTAACTCCGGCCACGCCGCCCGAAGCGGCCCGCAACCCGCTGGCGGAAAACTTTCGCGCCTGGTTCGAGGCGCTCCTGGGGACGGGTGTGGCGTTGCAGGCAGACGTGGACGATGGCAAACCCGTCAGCGTCACCGTGCAGCGCAGCGATCTGCCAGACCTGCCTGCCGAGGCGACAGAATGGGTCGGTAAAGGCTGGCTCGAGTTGGGTGAGCGAACCGTGGTCGTGCCGCGACTGGGTTTGACGCGAGTCACGAAGTTTCACAAGGCGATCACGGCGCGGGCCGCTCGAGGGGGTTCAGTGGAAGCCGGTCGAGCGGTTGCAACGTCGGGGCCACCACCACCGTCATCTGCCCTGTCCAAAGCGCCCGCGTCTGTCCAGCCTTCCAAGTCGGCCCCTCCTCGGCGTGAGTCGAGGCTCGAGTCAGTCGGGGGGTTGAAACCCGCATCGCTCGAGCCGCCTTCAACCGGCTCAGAGCTTACCGAGCCGTGCGTCCAACCCGTCCAACCGACTGCCTCGAGCCTCGAGCCGCTTGTGTCGCTTAACCCGCCATCGCTCAGTCGCCCGCCCAGACTCGGCGCGAAACCGATCGCAACGGGGTCACAACCTGAACTGGTGCCCGACTCGAGCGCGACGGATCGCAGACCACCGCGCCTCGGTGTGAAACCCGCGCAGAATCCGGCGGACTCTTGAGCTAAACGTGCGTTCTAAAAAGGCGGAACGAGCTGACTCGTTCCGCCTTTTCATCGTGCAAGCACACTGCTTACCCAAAAACTGCTTACCCAAAACAGGTCGGGTAACCGAAGGGCTGAGCCAATCTCTGTTTTCCACGCTCTCGCTCATTTTCAACTGTCAAATCCATGTCCACCACGATGCGACCAGACTTGTTGGACGGTACTGAGGGTTTGTGAGATTCGCTTCGGGCGAGGTTTGGACTTCCTCTAAGCTCAAACCATGAACGCTCACCTTCGCGTCACCCACGCCAGAATTCAACCCGAACATTCCCTCAACGATGCGTATCTCGGGGCGACCTTGGAGCGTTTGAATGTCGCGGTGCAAACCGTCAACCTGCCCAAAGTTCTCGCGTCGGCCGAGCGGGATTGCCAATTACAACAGTACGCGCACCACCTCCAGCGGGCGTTACAGGTCTCGCCCTCCGAGGTGGTGCTATCCACGAATTCCCTGGCGGTGGCAGGCTTGGAAACGGACGTTCCCATCGTTCTCTGGACGAATGGACCGTGCGGTTGCGGTGCGCTGCCCGATCAGCCTCCGGCCGACTATCACGTGGAACGACGGGCGGTCAGACGGGCGGCCCTGCTGATCTACTCGAGTCACTGGGCGGCCCGCTCCGCGATTCAGTACTTTGGCGCTGACCCGGCTCGGGTTTACGTCTTACCATTTGGAGTGAATTTGCAGCCCACCCCGAGCACCGGAAGCCTGCAATGCCTGGTAGACGCTCGGCTGCGACGTGACTGCCGCTTGCTGTGGCTCGAGGCGGACTGGGAGGGCAAGGGCGGCCGAATCCCGCTGGAAACGCTGGACGCCCTATCGGCACGGGGCATCAACGCGACACTGACCACCATCGGGAACGACCCACCAGACTGGTGGCTAGCGGACCCTCGAGTCTCGCATCTCGGCGCGTTGGATCGGCGTGACCCAACCGAGCGTGCGCTGATGAACGAGGCGCTCTCCAACGCCCACTACCTGATCCTGCCTCGAGACGCCGAGTACACGCCGACCCTGATCGGTGAAGCGAACGCGTTCGGTTTGCCCGCATTGGCCCCAGAGGTCGGTGGGGTGGGCAGTCTACTGACCGATGGCATCAATGGTTTTCTCCTGCCGCGCGGTTCCTCTGGGGCGGCCTACGCTGGGCGCATCGCGCTGAACCTAGCTCAGCCTCGAGGGTACGAGACGCTTGCCTTATCGGCCCGTCACGAGTTCGACACGCGCCTGAGTTGGTCAGCCTCCGCCCACCGTTTGAAGGCGCTACTCCAGGCGGTGGTTCGCGCCTCGGCAGCGTCGCGTGAAGTTCTTCGGAGCAGAACCGCCGAAGAGAATCAGGCGCTCACCCGTCAAGGCCAGGTCTCGAGTCTCAGACCAGGCTTCAAACGATCCGCTCGAGATACCCGGTCATCTTCCACCCCCTTATTGATAACCCCACGATTCGGCTAAGCCAGGTTTGGGCCATGGACGCACTCCATTGTCTTCAACCGTGAACCTGACCACGCCGAACTCAGTAGAGAACGAGTACTCGTCCCGTTCTCGAGTTCAGCGATGAACCCAGCTCTGAAAAACATCAGGACCAACAATCGGAGGCATCATGATACTAGACAGTCCAGAAGGTCGCGTGACCAGGGCAAAGCCTGCTAGTGTTCTCATGCCCGGCTGGTTGATCGCCGTGATCGCCGCTCTGGAAGGGTTCACCACGCTGTCCGTCGAAGTCATCGCCATTCGTCTGGCGGTACCAGTCGTCGGGAGTTCCATCGTCCTCACCGGCATCACGCTCGGGGCGGTGCTGCTCGCCCTGAGCGCCGGATACTGGGCGGGTGGCGAACTCAGCAGCCGGTTACCTCGAGAGCGCATCCGTGGCAAGCTGGCCCACTATCTGGCGGCGGCCGCAGCCCTTTACGCCATCGCGTTCATGCTGCATCCGTTCCTGTTGGACGTGCTAGTACCAGGCTGCGGTCTCGAGCTTGGGATCGCCCTGGCCAGTCTGGTGTATCTGCTTCCCGTCTTCTTAGCGAGTCAAACCATTCCGTTACTGACGCAACTCAGCACCACGGATTCGACTCGAGCCGGGTTGGGAGCAGGGAAAATGCTGTTCTTCTCAACGCTCGGGAGTGTTGCTGGGAGCGCACTCACACCGATTGTCTTGTTTCAACTGATCGGTGTCAGTGCCAGCGCCGGACTCGTTCTCGGTATTCTCGTGATCTGCGCCCTGGTCTGCGCTTTCAAGGCTGGCACGGTCGTGACTGGGGTGACGGCTGGGTTGATAAGCCTCGCACTTTTACCCTCGTCGAAGGCAGTGGCCGTGATTGACACCGCTTATCAAACGATTCGTGTTTACCAGGGCGATCAAATCCGGGGTTTCGATCCCTCGCCAAAGGCGCGATACTTGATAGTCAACCGCACGCCGCAGAGCGGCTTGGATCGTTACGAACACTCTGCCTTCGAGTACTCGCGTCACCTGGTTCAACTGGTCTTGGGGCAAAAACCGCGTCTCCACGTGCTGGTGATCGGTGCGGCTGGCTTTACCATTCCAATGGATCTGGCGGCCCACGGTGTCCGCAGCACGGCAGTTGACATTGACCCTCAGGTTCGTACTGTGGCTGAACAGTGGCTGTGGCAACGCCCGCTCTCGGGATTGATTACGTTTAAGGCCCAATCGGCGCGTTTAGCGCTGCACAGTGCCGCCCGACCCAGTGCCGCCCGACCCAGTGCCGCCCGACCCGGTGCTATAAGGCATGAGATTGTCATTCTGGATGCCTTCTCGGGTCGTTCCATGCCCGCCGAACTTCTGACCCTCGAGGCGTTTCGTGATGCTCGAGCCGCCGCAGGGACGGTCATCGCCAATATGATCCTTGATCGCAGTTTAACCAGCCGCTTGGCTCAAAACGCCTTGACCACCTTTCGGGCGGCGACTGGCGCGTTGTACCTGAACCTGAGTCGTAGCGGCGGGAGTAAAGCGAACGTCTTAGTCAGCAATCTCGAGCTTCCAGGGTTCACCGCGTGGGAGCCGCACGGGGTGGTGTATTACGACGACCGCCACACGATAGAGTCGGATAAAATCGCACTCTTTTAAAACTGATCTCATCGCGGGCCAGTGCGCCAATACAGCCCAGCGTTTCAGGGATTCCGATTGTGGAGTTCACGATCTGACCTCCATCCCGCCGCGAGTTCCAGTGCGTTGGGATGGTGGGGGTTTCTCGCTTCTGGCAAAGCGGGCGGGTGTTCGTTGAGCCAAGTTTAAAACCCGTCATCTAAAAGCTTTAATCGTCCGAGTCTCGAGGGACTGGCCGGAAGGGGCAACCCTCAAGATTTTCTTGTGGGACAGGGTTTCCTGGTTTCACAGCCAGTCAAACGGTTTCGCCGTGAGACACTTTGTTTTAGTTTGTGTCAGTTTGAGCCTCGGGGTCGCTGGCCCGGCAAAGATTAAGAAATACGAAAAGCTGTTATCTGCCAAGTGGTAAATTATTGCGTCAGAAACTTATTTTTTGCAACACTCGCTCGAGAATTCCGGATTAGGATTCGGCTCGGGTTAACAACTTTACCAGATGTGTGAAGAGCAGAACTTGACAAACCTGTTCTCGTTTGTGCTAGTTTGTGACCACGGAAAACAAGCCACCCTCAACGCCTCGGCTCTGCGTCGTCATTCTGATGCGGCCGTGGTCCCCACGAAGGAATCCATGCTGATCCACACCCGTCATCAACGCATGCTGGCACTGCTGCAAAGCGCCGACTCTGCCTCTAACAAGCAGATCGCCAACGCGCTGAAGGTCTCGGTGATGACCGTCCGCCGCGACTTGGCCGATCTCGAGGGGCGCGGGCTGGTGACACGGGTCTACGGTGGCGCATACGCCAAGGTCAAACCTGAGGTCAGTTACGCGACCCGTCTGGGTCATCGGCTCGAGGAGAAGCACGCCATTGGGCAGATCGCCGCTTCGATGGTGCGCGAAGGAGAGAGCATCTACTTGGACGCGGGCAGCACCACGATGGAGATCGCACGGCAACTACGTGACTCCAAGCTTGGCAACATCCGCGTCGTCACCCATGCCGTCAACATCGCCGCTGAACTCTCCGGGTTGCCCAACCTGCACGTCGTCCAGATCGGCGGTGAAATCTACCGCGAAAGCTACTCCGCGACCGGTTCGATCGCCGTGCAAACCATCAACCAGTTCCGCTTCAACCGCTGCTTTCTGGCGGCACAAGGCATGTCACCCACGGCGGGCATCACCGATTGGAGCCTAGCAGAAGTCGAAGTCAAGCGCGCGGCGCTCGCCAACTCGAGTTGGAACTGTCTCGTGGCGGACTCCTCCAAATGGGGTCACGAGCTGATGGCGCAAACCTGTTCACTCTCCGGAGTCAACGCAATCATCACCGACTCGAAACTATCGCCCGGCGCGAAGCTGGAACTGGCGCGGTTGGGCATCGAAACGATCCTGACCAATGACCTCACGCCGACCCCGCCCGAACCCATCAAACGCGCCTCCATCAGAAAAGCGTCTCGAGGCTCAAACGTTCTTCCCTAATCTTGGCTGAAACGTTCGGCTCCGGCCAAAGCCGAACGTCACGCGCTTCGCCCACCAAATCGCAACACGGTGCGCGAAGACGGTAAGAAGCAAAACGGAGAGATCTATGAAGAAGACCATGATGTTTGGATTGGCGGCCGTGGCACTCACGGCTGGTTTCACCAGCGCCCAGATGAAAAAGCCCACGGCAGTCGCCGCGAGCCTCGGTTCACTCGGCAACCCGTTCTTTGTCCGCATGGGACAGGGTGTCACCGACAAGGCCAAGGAGCTTGGCGGCGCGGGCGTCAAGGTGACCGTAGACAGCGCCGATTACGATATCGGTAAGCAGAGCGCTCAGATTGACAATTACATCGCTCAGAAAGTGGAAATTTTGGTTTTGAACGCGGTTGATCCCAAAGGCATGATTCCAGCCGTGAAGCGAGCTAAAGCCGCTGGCATGACCGTTGTCGGAGCCGATGTCGGCGTGGACGAGGGCGCAGACGCAATCATCACCTCGAACAACGTTCAGGCTGGCGAACTGGCTTGTCAGTTCATCGTTGACCGCTTGAAGGGCGTCGGCAACGTCGTAATTCTCAACGGACCGCCCGTCACCGCCGTGACCGACCGCGTGGACGGCTGCAAGGCCGTCTTCGCCAAGAACAAAGGCATTAAGCTCCTCAGTGACAACCAGAATGCCGAGGGTTCTCGTGACGGTGGCTTGAAGGTCATGACCGACTTGCTGACCGCCAACAAGAAGATTGACGCCGTGTTCGCCATCAATGACCCGACCGGTCTGGGTGCAGAATTGGCGATTAAACAGGCCAAGCGCGAAAAGGAAATCTTCATCACCGGCGTGGACGGGGCACCCGATGCCGAGGTCGCTCTGAAAGACAAGACCAGCATTTACCTAGCGACCGCCGCGCAAGACCCCTACACGATGGCGACGACGGCTGTCCAACTGGCCCAGGATATCCGCGACGGTAAGCGCAAGAGCGATGGCAAGGTGCAACTCGTGCCAGTGAAGCTCATCACCCGCGCGAACATCAGCACGTACAAAGGCTGGAAGTAAGACTATCGGCTCGAGGGGGGATCGCGCGATCCCCCCTCGAGCGCGTTCAGCGATCACCGTAGGAGGCTCGCTTCGCCCAACCGCAGCTCTGCCCTGCCACCCCTCGAGTTGCACACCGCCAGATAAAAGCGTCTAACATTGGAAGCTATAACCACAAACTATTTTTGCAATTCTCGGCTTTGACCCAACCGATTGTGTCCGCCGGTTCCCGAAGGAGTTCTTCATGACCACACCGCAACACCGCGCCCCGCCCGACCCGCCGCCGCTCAAAGGGCCACCCCTGCAAGCCGTACCGGCCGGTGCGCCAGCCCTCGAGATGCGCGGTGTTTCCAAGAGCTTTCCCGGCGTGCGCGCCCTGCACGACGTGAGTTTCACCGCCTACGCGGGCGAGGTTCACGCGCTCATGGGCGAGAATGGCGCTGGCAAGTCCACGCTCATGAAGATTCTCGCGGGGGCCTACAGCGCGGACACGGGCGAGATTATCGTTGGCGGTCAGACGGTTCGCATCAATGGACCGATCGAAGCGCGTCGGAGCGGCATTAACCTGATTTACCAAGAGCTGAACCTGGCGCGCAACCTGACGGTCGCGGAGAACATCCACATGGGTTCCGAACCGGCTCGAGGCATTCTTGTGGACCGGGCCGCCATGCGTCGCAACGCGAGCGCGATCTTGCAAAGCCTGGGAGCGAGTTTCACCCCGGACACCCTGGTCTCGAGTCTATCAATTGCCGAGGGTCAACTCGTGGAAATCGCTCGGGCCCTGCATTTCAACCCCAGAGTGCTGGTCATGGATGAACCGACAGCCGCCCTTTCGGAGCGCGAAACCGAGCGGCTGTTCGAGATCGTGCAGCGTCTTCGCGCCAATGGTATCGCCATCATTTATATCTCGCACCGCATGGCGGAAGTTTATCAACTGGCGGATCGTGTGACCGTGCTGCGCGACGGCGAGTACATCGGAACCTTGGAGCGTCACGAGATCAGCTCGGAACGGGTCGTCCAGATGATGGTCGGTCGCAAACTTCAGGATTTCTACGAACACCCAAGGGCTGATAAGCCCGGTGCGCCCGTACTCGAGGTGCGTGGTTTGACCGATGGCGGCAAGCTTGCCCCGGCTTCACTGACGGTTCACGCAGGCGAAATTCTAGGTCTGGCGGGTTTGGTCGGCGCGGGCCGCACCGAACTCGCCCGTTTGATCTTCGGCGCTGACCCTGCCAAGGGTGGCAGCCTGCTGATGAACGGCCGCGAGATCAAGGTCCGCTCTCCGGTGGATGCAATCCGCGCGGGCATCGGGTACGTACCAGAAAACCGCAAAGAACAAGGTCTGTTTCTAGAAATGAGCGCCTTAGAAAACATTGCCATGAACACCTTGAACGAAAACGCCTCGAGCGGCATTCTGAACGACAAAAGCCTAGCGCAGCTCGCCCGAAACGCGATCGCCAACTTTCGCATTCGCGTCTCTAACCTCGGCGCGAAAGCGATTGGTCTGTCCGGTGGCAACCAGCAAAAGTTACTCGTCGCACGTTGGGTAGCCATCAATCCAAAGTTGATAATCCTGGACGAACCGACGCGCGGCGTGGACATCGGCGCGAAAGCCGAGATCTACCGCATCATGGGCGAACTGGCCAAACGGGGCGTGGCGATCATCATGATTTCCAGCGAACTCCCAGAAATCGTCGGTATGAGCGACCGCGTGATCGTCATGCGCGAAGGCCAAATCGTCGGTGAACTCGCGCCGCGCCGGGACAGGGCAGGAGTAGCCGATCAGATCACCCAGGAAAACATCATGCGGTACGCCACCGGTATCGCCCAGGAGGTGGCCCACGCATGAACCTATCCGATAACCCACAAAGCACGGTTCAGGAAACGCCTCGAGTCACCGCTAGCCGCAATAATTGGGTGCAAGCCATCGGCATCTTGCCAATCCTCATCCTCCTATACCTGTTGTTTTTCTTGCTCTCCGAAAATTTTCGCAGCCTGGACAACCTGATCAACATCTTGCGCACCTCGAGCATCAACATCGTTCTGGCGGTCGGAATGACGTTCGTGATCCTGACCGGCGGGATTGACCTCTCGGTCGGCAGCGTCCTCGGGGCGACGGCGGTGATCGCTGTCGGCGTTTCGCTCGTGCCGGGTCTGGGTTGGCTGGCGTTGCCCGCCGCGCTCGGGGCTGGGCTACTGCTGGGACTCGTCAACGGGGCACTGATCGCCTTCCTGGAATTGCCGCCGTTCATCGCCACGCTGGGCGCGTTGACCTTCATGCGGGGACTGGCATACATCTTTGCCAATGGGACGACCTTTATTAACAACAACCTGCCGTTCGCCTGGATCGGCAACGACAGCTTCCTGGGTGTACCGTGGCTGATCTGGCTGGCCTTCGTGGTCGTCACCGCGAGCTGGTTCGTGCTGAAACGAACCATCCTCGGGGTTCACATTTATGCCGTTGGTGACAACCCGCAAGCCGCGCGATTGACCGGCATCAAAGTCGCGGGCGTACTGCTGTTCGTGTACGGAGCCGCCGGACTCCTGGCAAGTCTCGCAGGGGTGATGAGCGCCTCGAGGTTATACGCCGCGAACGGTTTGCTGGGACAGGGTTACGAGTTGGACGCCATCGCCGCCGTGGTGTTGGGCGGCACGAGCCTCAAGGGTGGGGTCGGCAGCGTCTGGGGCACGCTCATGGGTGCGCTGGTAATCGCCACGCTGAACACCGGACTGACCGTCTTAAATGTGCCGTTCTTCTGGCAACTCGTGGTGAAGGGATTGGTGATTGTGATCGCTGTGGTGATAGACAAGTTCCGTGGCCGCTCGAGCGCGAGGGCTTAGAAACTCCGAAAACGATATTGACAATGTTGCCTTATGAAGCAAGAGGTGAAGCCGCAGTTTGTACGGTTTCACCTTTCTGATTTTGAGTCACGCTTAAACTCCGAACTTAGTAGAGCCTTCTCTGCTCAGCGCACCTTGACAACTTAAACCTATTTTGGAGTTTTTACGTTATGGCTCAATTGTTGAATTTGTTACGTATCGCTTTTTTAGCAGTTTGCTACTGGATTCTAGGCTCTCCGATCAGTGTTTTCTTTGCGGATTGGGATAATACCCTCTGCGCTTCGGAGAAACTGTTCGAAGTCGCGTTGGTAAAGTTAGCTCGCTATCTTGGGATTGACTTCAAGTTATCAGACTTACCCGAAAGTGTTGCTGGCTCCGCTGCGGGACACCCCGAATACGGTCAGCTCTTTTCAGACAAGTTTTTTGAAAAGACTGGAAATCGCATTCCTCCTACTCAGATTGCTCAAATCATGCAATTTATTTGGGTGGACTTAGCGAAGAAAGACCCGATGACCAAAACGGTAAAAAGGTTTTTCAGAATTTGTCGTCTTTTCAAAATCAAGATAGTCGTGTGTTCTAACAACCACACCTACATCTGCCGTTTATGGGCGCAAGAGCTTTATCCAGAGTTTGAAGATTTATTTCTTCACTTCTATGGAAAAACGCGCTTGAGAACTTTCGCGGATGGAAAGGCGTATTATGCAGCCATGATTGCTTATCCACCTGAAAAGACAGGGGTGGCTCTAGAAGACTCTCCTGGTGGGAGAAAAGCAATGCTCGAAGCTGGTCTCCGAGGATTCTATTGCCCTATTGATGGCATACTCCTGGTGATTTAACTGAGTCGCGAGCGTTTCGGACGAACCTTGACCAATTCCCTTGGTTTGATTTTAAGTTCACGAAATCTCCTTGGTATTTCGTAGCCAGAGACTTGTTTCCTTGGTTACATCTGTAACTTAGGCTTGATAGGTACGCGATGAAAGAGCAATGGTTTTAAACCATTGCTCTTTTTTTATGACTTTAAGCTAGATTATTGAGTTCACACTCTCGAGCTAGTCTTCCAAAACTGATTCACCAAAGAAAATCCGTGCAAACACTACTTCTTTGAGGCAGACGAGTTACCACGATACGATCCGACTGTACTCGAGCGCATTAATCTCGAGACTCATGATTTAATAACTGAAATCTCTTACTAGTAATTCATTTGAATGGCGTAAAAAAAGAACTGATGAAGAAGCAAAGCTTCAACACCAGTTCAGTCTCATTCAAACGACCAAATTAGGAACGTCCAAACAAGGTCAGGATAGTTGCTCCTGACAAAAATATAATCACTCCAATCCAAGTGATCAGATGGAACTCCATCAACCCTCGAAGATACGCGTTGATGAGCGGTATCGCAAGGACTACTGCGAAGATTCGCAGCAAAGAAAATTCCGATCCGATCCAATGGGCAACGATTCCTTGGAACCCAACCTTACCCAGAACTTCTGCCAGGAAAAAAGTTGCGAGGGGAATCCAAGATAAAGTGCTTTGAAATTGACCCAACCCGCGATCTGCGATGGTACAGATTAACTGTCCAAGCAAGCAAACGAGGATGAACAAACCGTCATTAGAACTAAAATTCATAACACAGGCGCAGAATCGACCGCGCGAAAAATGGAACTTCTCGAGTATGCACTTGGTTGAAGTCGCTTTATGGTGAAATTTAACTTTTCTAGAAGAAATGCGTGATAAGAAAACAGGGTTAAATTGAGTTCGTCTCACACAGCTCCGTTTTAACTAAAGCCCTTCTAAGCACTATAAAACTCGAGTTTCATGTGCAGCACGTAGGCATTTGTATGGCTTAGCTCATCGCGCAACCCACCATCTCTATACAGCTTTTTCAAAAGTGTTGGGTTTCACGGCTAAATCCTGCCTTTCCGACCTCGAGTTGTTTTACCCTTATCCACTCAAAAATCCCGTCACAGACAGCTCTGACCTTTCCTCGCTCGGGCAATGGCTAAGTCATGGTCAATCGCATCAACCTAACCTTTTGAGTGCGATTTCACCTAGGCTGTCTCGAGACACCTCATAGACTCTGAGTGGTGAAATTCATTTCACTCTGGGTTCTTTGAAAATTCAACCTACCAGTTATCTCGAGGTTAGACTCGAGCTTTAATTTGGGCTGAGAACCCGTATTCACTTACTTAGGAAAAATATGTTTGTAGTCAGATTCATACGCTCAGTTATTAGTTTTTTCCACACCTTGCCGAGTTCTGGTCGAGAGTCGCGTTTATATGCTTCTTTTGCTTTAGCCGCTAGGGAGCAGGAGCAAACTAACCCCGTGGTTGGCGCAGAGACTCGATTAGCGCAAGCGCCTGCAAGAAGATCGTCAGCCAAGATGGAAGCTGAAGTGATGTCCAATCTCGCTTCAAAACATCCAGTAGTCATCAATCTACTTGTGAGAGCGGCTTCTCTTTCGGGGCAAAACTCCTTTGATTTTGAGGCGACGAGATTAAGAATCGAGTCGAGTGATGCCAACGAAATAGGCCAGCTACTCGACAACCTCACACCAATCCAAAGAGAAGTGCTATGGCTTCTCATCGGTTTAGCTCATCAGTACGGTTGGAGGACAGACTTCATGCGCTGTCGACGTGATGAATTCGCCCTACAACATTGGGATGATCCGGTTTATGACCCTGATAAGAGATATTGAACGAGACTCGAGGGGTCATTTACATCCAGAAGCTTGTTTTCATCTACGCATCTCTGGTTACTAGATGAGATTTATTTCACCTCGGGTTCTTGGGAAATCAAGCTACTCATTGTCTCGAGGTTAATGTTCGAGTTTTGATTTAAGTTGAAAACCTGTGTCCACTTACTAGGAAAAAGATATGTCATTCTCTCCATCTCCTGCTACGTTAAGTATCGAGAAGCAAGCTCGCCTTATTAAAAGTTTGGTCAAAGAACATCAGGTTGCCTGTGACCTGTTTGCAGCGTCCCTGAATGATGACAAAGAGCAAGTTGAAAACTCCGAACGGAGTCTAGAAATTCGCTCACAGATACAATTCAGCAGCGCCTATCAGATAGGTCTTCTCTTGGAAACTCTCTCAGATGAGCAACGCGAAGCTCTATGGATTCTGATGCAAGAGGCCTCTGAATCAGGTTGGAAGACTAGATTCCGGTAGATTGAACTCGAGCGTCTTCGTTCGGGAATAGAACCTGCGGCTGGAAGAGAATTTATTCTCTTCCAGCCGTTTTGATTTCGTGGGCATTTTTACAAATTTGCGATGCACGCCTACGCCGCAATTGAACTGACGTTCTTGCGGCTGCAACCCTGAGTGTCTTTTCACCCTGGTCGCCTCGAGCAGTTGCGTAGGCTCTTCTGGAGTGAAACTTGTTTCGCTTCGGGTTCTTTGAAAATTCAACCTACCCATTGTCTCGAGTTTTGCTCGAGCTTTAATCTGGGTTGAAGACCCGTGTCCACCTGCACATCTAGGAAAGTAGCATGCTCTAAATTTGTTCATACGGCACCCTTCCCGTTGAAGACCAAGCAAGCAATGTTGACATCCTTTGGTTATGCTTCGACCAGTGGCAACGAAGCTTACTGGTTAAAGCATTATTGGCCCACAATCCGGTTTACCTTCAAGTAAACTACACTTTTGGACGATCCAAGAGTTTTTGACTTTGATGAATTGTGTTTAAGAGTGCAACTCCACATAGTTCTGCTTAATTTCTTTGATGCGAGATTAGTTGTGCTAGCTTTGCTAGTACAATTGACAATTCAGCGCGAAATGAGATGTGGTACCGCATTTACATTGCTGGCACACTCAAGTGGAACAGTTGTGAAGCAGTAGGTTGACTCGAGCGCCTTCGCTTGAGACTAGAACCCACGGCTGGAAGAGATTCTTTCTCTTCCGGCCGTTTCATGTTGATATCTACCGAACGGAAAAAGAAGTGGGCTAAACGCTCCGAAAGCAAGTCGTCGCCAGCAATCCATGCTCACCTGAAATACTCATTCTCGAGGGGCGACCCAGGGTTTTTTCTATTACAAGGCAGTACAGCCACAGCAAATCTCGAGTTCAGTCCAGTCAGCCCATTCTGTCAAGCCCTCCTATAACGAGTGCGATTATGAGAGCCGATAGGGCCCAGAGATGAGACCGATCCGACCTCGAGTTATTTATTCCTCCGCACTCAGTCAAAAACCTCGTCATGGACAGCTCCGACCTTTCCCTACTCGAGTAATGGGTAGGAGCGGGCGGTAATGGGTAGGTGATGGGTAAGGGCGCTCACCTATCCATTTGGGTGAAGTCAAGGACCATCCATTCAGGGCAAACTCACTCCAAGAAAGCAACCAGAGGAGGGGCAAATCGCAGAGACCGCTGCGATTGCCAGAGTTGCTCAAATTCGGATCACGCTGGCTAGCCCGTCTATCGGGCGAGGAGGTGGTCGTGGTGAGAAGGGCGTTGTGGTTATTGGGGCGTTCAAACCCAAACTGTCTTGTCCCTGGAACCGTTGAATTCCAGGCTTTCGTGCTCAAAAGGAGGCGTTGAGATGGCGCATATGGATGTTGGGCGTCGCGGTGAGCGCGTCAGCAAGGGAATTGTTTGCTTATGCGGCTCGAGCCGTTTCCCGGAGGCGTTCGAGGCGGCCAGCCACTGGTTGACCCTGGAAGGTCACGTCGTGGTCTCGATTGTCAACGCACCGCAAGACGACGCGGGTGCGGCTGGTGGGAACGGGCTGGATGAGCTAGAGCAACAGAAAATTGATCACAGCGATGAACTGATCGTTTTGAACGTCAACGGGTATATGGACGAGGTGACGCGGCGGCAACTGGTCTACGCGCAACGCGCCGGGTTGGCCGTGCGCTTCCTGGAACCCGAACGCTGGAACGCACCGATACGCGGTGTGCGTCACGCGCCCGCCAATCGCGCACCGCAGGCCATCAACGCAGAATCGGACCTGATGCTCGAGGAGGGAACGGTGCTGGACCTGACCGAGCCGTTCCTGGTGACTTCCGGCGCGGTCCTGCTGTACGGTCCCGATGCCACGCGCCCGGCCTTCACGCTGGTCAGCAACCACGTCTGGCCGGGCGTGCGTTGGGTCTCCGAGGTCTGGTACGCGGAGGCCGCCACAAACACTGCGGTGCGTGCCTTTCAGGCGGACGACGCGGCACTGCAACCCTTGGGGGAACTCATTCGTTGGGCGGTTGGTACCAGCGGGCAAATCTCGGAGCGGATGCTGTGGGCGCTCCTGACGGTCGGATCGGTCAGCACGCAGGATGAGCTGAGCGCCATCATCGGGTGTCGCCGCGAATCGGTCACGTCTGCGATGCGCGAACTCCGCGAACAACGGCTGATCGAGAAGCAAGCCGGACGCATTCGGTTGACGGAGCGCGGCATGGTCTGCGCCGCGAACCTGTGCGCCTTCGATGATGACGATAGCTTCGATGACAACAGGCTGGACTTGGAGGAAACGGCCGATCATCTCGAGCCGTTGAACGACCCGGATTTCGGACCGGAGCGCTCCACCCGTGATACCTCGAGGTTCTCGTGAGAGCGCCACGCTGCAAGGCTGATCTGGGCGGTGTGCGGCAACTGTTGCGCCTGATGTACGACACCGGGCAACCCGTGCGTAGCCTGACCGCGCAGGTGCGCGATGCTCGCGGTGGAGGTGACAACCGTGCCCGTCACGCCTTCGACCAAAGCAACTGAGGTCAAAAATGGGGAGCAGCTCGAGTTGCGTTTGGAGCAGATCGTGTACGGGGCGCATCAACCGCGTAAGCGCTTCGAGCCGAAGGCGATGACGGAACTCTGCGATTCGGTGCGCACCTGGGGTGTGTTGCAACCGATTCTGGTGCGCCCAATCGGTGGTGATCGTTTCGAGATCGTGGCCGGGGAGCGGCGGTTTATGGCTTCGGAGCGAACCTGCCGCACCACGATTCCAGCCGTGGTGCGCGAGATGAGTGACGCTGAAGCCTTGGAGGTGGCGCTCCTGGAAAACTTGCAACGCGAGAACTTGAGTGAAATCGAGGAAGCCGAGGGGTTATTGGGGTTACTCTCCGTGCGATTGGGGCGCAGTCTGGCTGAAACGGTCTCACTGCTGTACCGAATGGACAACGAACATAAGGCAAAGGTCAGCCCGCAAATTCTCGGGAGCGACGCCGAGAAAACCGTGGAGGAGACTTTCGGCGCGGTGGGTAAACTGACCTGGCAGAGTTTTGTCGCCACTCGGTTGCCCTTGTTGAAGCTGCCGGGCGATCTGATCGAGGCGTTGCGCTGCGGTGAAATCTCGCCGCTGCGGGCCAGATTGATCGCTCGAGTTTCTGACAGTGAGGAGCGCCGAGCGGTGCTGGAAACCGCCCAGCGCGAGGGTTGGAGTAACGCGCAACTGCGCGAACGAATCGCACCAACCCAGAGCGTCGGCGGGGCACCGATCTTGGGACGGCTCCATTCCCTGAGTGCTGCACTGGACCGCGAGTTCGTCTGGAACAGTATCTCGCGGCGGCAACAGGTGGAACGTCTGGTGCGTGAACTCGAGCGGATCGTGGTCGAGGACGCCATGGAGGGTGGCGCGCACCGGGAGCCGCTGCCCGCTCGAGGCGCGAAAACACCGGACGCGGCCAGCGCCGGTTCGTAAACTGCCTGCACATTTCGGCTCGAGGAGGATTTGAGATGAAGAAGTCTTGGTTGAAGTTAATCGCGCTGATCGCGTTCACTGTGGGAGGGGCGTGGGCGCAGACGGATGTTTTTTACGCTGACGATCTGGCGCGAGCGCCGAAAGGGATCGCGGTTTCACCGGGGTATCTGACGGTCCTGGAATTTTTTCAAGAGGTGGATCAGGTGGCGTCCGGGCGGCCCGGCATGATGAAGGTGGAAGTCAACGGATCGAAGATTTATATTTCGGCGTTGGTTCAAAGCGGAGCGACCGATCTGATCGTCGAGGTCGGGGCGCGCACGCAACTGTTTCGCGTGACCTTCACGAAGGGCAATGCGCCTCGACGGTACGTGGTCGTGCTTCAAAAGCCCGCCCCGAAGGTCACACCGCCACCGGCTCCAGCGCCCCCAGTCGCGCCGCCTGCCCCGGTCGCTGCCCCACCCGTTGCTGCCGCTGCCAAACCGGTCGCGGCTAGCAAACCCGCCCCCAAGCCGGTCGCCGTTTCGACACCGCGCCCGCCAGCCAACACGTCCACTGTGGCCGCCAGCGCCGTGGTCGGACTGAACGATCCCTCGGTGCGTAACACCGCTGCTTCACCACGAGCGACCGCACCGTCACGCATGGTCTTCGCGGATTTCGAGCGGTTACAGGACGTGCGCCCGGTCAGCACCAAGGGCGGCAGCGCCACGGTCTCGAGTTTCGAGCAGAACCCGGCGGCTCGCACGACGCTGCCGGATGCCACCTCGGGCGGACCCGCGCTGCTCTTGGATGCCGAGGGCGCGTTGACGCAACGGGCGTTCTTCGATTACGAAACCCGTGCCCCGAACCAGTGGGCGGGGGCGAGTCTGGACATCAGCGCCTTGCCGCAAGCGGGCGGTCGTCAACGCGCCATGGACGCGAGCGGCTACGATGCCCTGACGCTGGACTTGGCGGCGACCGGAACCAAGACGCTGGTGATTGAACTTCGCAGCCGTGACAACGGGTTGCAAAGCGAGTACGGTGCATATCCGCAAGTTCAGATCGCCGTGAATGACACGCTGAAGACCTACCGCATCCCGCTCTCGAGCTTTCGCGCACCAAGCTGGGTCAAGTCGCCTCTGAATGTCAAAAACGTGCTGAAGCGCCTGACCGAAATTTCCATCAAGGTCATGACGAGCGCGCCCGCAAAGGGTCGCGTCACGGTGGACAACCTGACCTTCGAGCGTGGGGTGTCGGCCGCGCAGAAGAGTGCCAACGCTGGCAGTCCCGAGTTCAACCCCGCCTGGCTCGAGTTTGGGGTGTTGCGTCAGGTGCTCGGCGATCGGCCCGGCGAACTGGCGATTTATTACACCGTTAAGAACACAGGGAGCCAAGCGGTGACACTGAACGCCAATGGCTTGCACATCCAGCAATCCGGGCGCGATCTGAGCGGTGGTTTACGCGTGGATGCGACCAGCTTCTCCCTGCGGCCCGGTCAGGCGCACCTCGGGACGATCATTGTCAGCAATGCCAAACCCGGCGACCTGCAACTGCGCTGGACCGCCTTCGAGACGGGAAGTGGAAACGCGTACCTGCTGGAACGAAGTTTGCGGGTCCAAGTGATGCCCGGAGGTGGCCGTCCCTGACCCTTTGAAGCAGGTTTTTAAACGGGCGGCTCGAGTAAGTTCACTCGAGCCGCTTTTACCATGGAAGATCTTGCGTTGACTGGCAGTCTCAGTCAAGGGGATTGCAGCGGTATCGTCTGATATTTGAGGCCACGTTTTGTTTTCTCGGTCCCATCCGAGGGCGTCGGCCGCGAACCGAGAAGAACCTCGCATCATCCGAAACCTATTGGCGCAAGCGACCTTCGTTCACGCCTCTATCCTCGCCTCTTCGAGCGTTGGGGGGCCAGGGTTCTCTGGGTGAAACCTCGTTACGGTGAGGCTCGAAGGGTGCTGCCTGACCCATCGGTGGCTCAAAAAGATTCGGGCTGTTCCCATCTCGAGCCGCCAAAGGTTTGTGATTCGGTCGCCTCGAGTTGATTCGGTGTTCGCTCGGCTGAAATCTTGGCAGGCTGAGGTAGCGGTCGCACCCAGGGCTGTTAGGGTACCGTCAATTCGGTTTGCTGATGCGCCAAGCTATCTTTCCAAAATGGTGGCTCCAGTACATGCCCCTAAAAATTAGCCTGCGACACCAAGGCCCGAGACGTCATCAAATTCCTCCGTCTGCCAGTGGCTTAAACCCGTATTGGCGTTTCGCTGAGACAGTTCAAACCCAACTCGAGTTAACAATATCTCGAAGTCCTCAAACACTTCTCGCCGATTCGAATGGCGCGAGCCGGATCGTCGGACAATCGGCGGCACGGTTTGCTGTCTGACCCCGATACTCGTACAGCGAGTCCCAGGTTCCACGCCCACCGCGTGAATGGGTGTCCGCTTCACCTGAGACTCGCTGTTCGTTTCTGCTCGTTCGACTCGCCAAGGGAACGTGGCGGAAGGGCTGCCACAAACCTGGGAAAGGCTGTAGGAACGCGAGCAACGCCAACGGGAGCTGGGTTGAATCAACCCAGCTCCCGTTGGTACCCCACCCTGGTCCGTTGCGGCTCCACTAAAAGCGTAACCTCGAGCCAGCCGGTGGGACTTCTCTTTGCTAGCTTCTCTTTGCTAGCTTCTCTTTGCTAGCTTCTCTTGCTAGCGCCTCACTTTGGTACGTACACGCCGCGCACCTGCCCGTACCAACTGCTGCTGGTACCGTAACTCATGTTCGGCCCGTCGTTGATGAACTCGCCCGGACGGTCGCCTCGGACCACGATATCACCGGCCGTCGGGTGGCTCGTGCCGTAACTCCCGGCCGCCACGACGATGATCGCGCCCGGCGGGATGCGCGAGTCGTGCGGATTGGTGATCGGCGGGTTCAGCCCGGTGTCCAATCGTTGCAGGCCCGCCTCGTCCAGATGCGCCTGCGAGGCGTTCAGGTAATCCGGTAAACCTCGAGCCAGACTGCCGTCCATGGCGGGCAGATCGCCAACACTGTTGAGGTTACCGTAGCCGGATTGGGTCATGTAACGCCAGACGAATTCCATGCACCGTCCCCGGCTGGCTCCCTGATTGTTGGCGCGAGCGAAGGCGAGCAGGCGCTGCATCTGCTCGCGCCCCCTAGCGGAGATGTTCAGGTTGTCCGCGCCCGCCGCCGGAGCGCTCGAGCAGCCCGCGTTGACGAGTGCGTTCCAGGTGTAGCGCCCGGCGATGCCGTTGGGTTGCAGACCGTGCGACTTCTGAAACTCGCGCAGCGCGGTTTCCGTACCCGCGCCGAAGTTTCCGTCCACCTTACCCTGGTAGTAGCCCATGCGTTGCAAGGTGAATTGCAGTGCGGCGACCCCGTTGCCGCTATCACCCCGGTTAGTACCGACGAACAGCCGCTCCCAGGTTTGTGGGCCGACCACACCGTCGGCGGTCACGCCGTTACCGCGTTGGAAGCGTTCCACGGCCGCCCGCGTCTGAGCGTCGTACTTGCCGGTCAGCGAGACCTTGATGCCGTGATCGCGCAGCGCGTACTGCACGGTCGCCACATTGCAGTTCTGATCACCGGGTTTGCTGGGATTCCAGCGCAACGCATTGGGTTTTGGGGCCGGTGGGCTGGGTGTGCCCGGCGCGGTTGGGGCGGGCGGTTTCGCTTGCCCCGGCGGTGAAACCGGCACGTTGGGCGGTTTGGACCCGGAAACCGAACCGGCCGTTGGTGGGACGAAGGCCGGTGAGGTCGTCGGTTCTCGGTTCGAGGGAATGCCGCGCACGTGGTAGATCTCGTAGCCCTCCGGCACACTCATCCAGCCCGTGTGAGCACGAGTTTTCTCAAATTTCACCGGATAACGCCCGGTTGTACCGCTCGAGACGGTCACTTGTTTCAGACGCACGAACGGACCCACCCGGCAAGACACGATCAGCTTGACGGCTCTGGGACTGTACTCGCGGTCCTGCTGAGCGAAGGCGCGAACAAAGGTCGCGTGACCGACGCCCTCGTACTCGCGCAGGTCACCCAGGCCCTTGGTCCCGGTCGGCCGAGCCGTCAGTGGGTTGGCCCATTGCCACTGCACGGCAAAGATGTCTTTGCGTTTCGGCAGGTCGCGTTTCAGTTCCTCGAGCGCGGGAATCGCCGGGGGTTCAGCCCCGAGACGTTCGCCGGGCGCGGGTTTCAGAATACGCTTGTCAATCTTGAATCCGCCGTACGGGTAGCGTTGCAGGATGTACGTGTAACCCCTCGGGTCCTTGGACTGGGCGCGTTGGGCGAGCGCCGCGTACTGATCGGGTTGCGGGACGTTAGCGTACACGGGTTGAATGGTCGAGCCGCCCAGGGTTCCGACCGCGACCTTCCCGAGATCGTAGACGCCATCCCAGTCTAGGCTCCAGGGCATGTAACGACTGATTGCGTCGCCCACGCTCTCCCAGTACCGCAGTCGGTAATAGGTCACGTCGGAGTGTTTCAGGACCGCGTCGTAACGTCGCTTGATTTCGGGCCAGAAGATGATCGTGTCCGGTGATTTCTCGTTGTACAAACTGCACGGCAAACCGGGCACGTGCGTCGGCGCGACTTCCGGCGGCAGATTGTCGCAGAACTCGTCGCGGCTGATGGTGGCAGTGAGAATCTTATCCCAGGCCCCAAGAATCACATCGGTGCGAAGCGGTGAGGCTCCGCTCGAGACAATACAGTTGGCGAGGTAGCTGTAGGCTGGCAGGCTGTAATCTTGTGCGCCGGAGTTGATGGCTGAATTCAAACGCCAGATCGTGCGGGCATCGAAAAGATTCCACGCCTTGGAGAGCGCCTCTTCGAGCTTGTCGGAGTTCTGATCGGGAATGAACGGCACCGACCACTCGTGGCGGAGGGCGGGCGTGTTGCACTTGCCGCCCGCCCTGGTGCAAGCCTGAAACTGCCTCCAGCGTTCGACGTGAATCACCTCGACGAAAGCCTGCTTGATACCCGCGCCAAGCGGGCCGCGCTCCACGCCCTCGCTGGCCGCACCCTCGAGCGGATTGGATTCGATGTAGGACAGCAGTCCAACCGGTACGCGACTGGCGCTTTGAGCAATGGCGAACAGGGCCAACGCGCTCAGGCAAAGGCCGACGAGAATCACTCTTGGCATAGGCACTCCCTCTCAGTGGGTCGCCGGAACGAACGCCCACAGTGGTCCGTAATTTAGCTGGGGCTACGGTCGAAAGCCGGTGTTTTCGCGCTTCTCTGATTTGAGCGTTCAAATCCGCCTCGATCCATGTTTTGCTCGAGCTGAACACGGTACAATCTATTTGGAAACGATGGCTCAATCGCCTGTCTGCGACGGCCTCATGGGGGTAGCGAAGAGAGAGTCGCGGCTGATCTCACCGGCAGGGGTCAGGTGCAATGTCTAGCGGTTGGAGTAAGACGCCAACAATCCGCGTCTGTCGGGTTTGAGGTACTTGTTGTGAGAGGGGGGCTGAGGACGTGCGGGAGGAGGCTGCCAATCAACCCAATCAGATCGCCGCCCAGCCCTTGCTGGCCGTGTTGAACGCGCTGATCGGCCGAGAAAACGAGTTGGCCCAGGCCGTGCATCTGCTGATGGGTTCAGGCGTGCGCCTGCTGACCCTGGTCGGGCCCGGCGGCGTCGGCAAGACGCGACTGGCTTTAGAGGTGGCTCGAGTTGTGGCGGTGGATTTCCCCGACGGCGTCTGGTTCGTTGACCTGACCGAGATTCGGCTCGGGGAGAAAATTCCCGAGGTGGTCGCGCGGGCCCTCGGGTTGCGGGACGCGCAACGACCGGCCGTGGACCTGCTCGAGTATCACCTCGGATCGCGGCGGGCACTGTTGGTGCTGGACAATCTGGAACATGTCTCAGGGGCGGCCTCGGCCGTGGCTGCCTTGATGCTCGCCAGTCCCGGTTTGCGTGTCCTCGCCACGAGCCGCGAGGCATTGCGCCTGCACGGTGAGCAACGTTTGCCCGTGTTGCCCTTGGACGTTCCGAAGCTCACCACGCAGGAAACCCCGCTTCCGGAACTGACGCGCTTCCCGGCCGTGCAGCTCTTTCTGGAGCGTGCCCAGGCGGTCGCGCCCGATTTCAGTTTGACGGACGATAACGTCTCGGCGGTGGCGAGATTGTGCGCCCGTTTAGACGGCCTACCGCTGGCGCTGGAACTCGTGGCGGCTCGAGCCGACGTTTTCAGCCCCAGGGTGATGCTGGAACGTTTGGAGCGTGGTGAGCCGCTGATGACGGCCGGTGCGGCCGATGGCCCGGAACGACATCGGTCGCTCGAGGCGGCCCTGGACTGGAGTTACGCGTTGCTGCAACCCGATCAGCAGGCGCTGCTGCGCCGTCTGGCCGTGTTTCAGGGCGGTTGGTCGGTGGCGGCGGCCGAATCGGTGGTGGGGGCGGTCGCGTTGAAGCTGAAAACCTTCGAGAGCCTGCTCTCCTTGGTGGATCGTCATTTGGTGCGGGCGGTCGGTACCCAGCGCGAGCCTCGGTTCGCGCTGCTGGAAACGATGCGCGTCTTCGCGCTGTCTTGCTTGACGAAAAGCGGCGAGCTGGAAACCACCGCCGCACGCCACGCCGCCTATTTCACTGACTTCTCCGAAACCGCCGAGGCACACCTGCGTGGCCCCGATCAGCTTCAGTGGTTGGAGCGCTTGGAGAACGATTTCAATAATCTGCGGGCCGCCCTGCGCTGGGGTTACGAACACGATCTGACCCTCGGGCAGCGGCTCGGTGGGGCGTTGTGGCGCTTCTGGGATACACGCGGTTACCGGAGTGAGGGCCGTCACTGGCTCGAGGCGCTGTCTGACCAGGCTGACGTTGCCACGCCAGCGGGTACCAAGGTGCTACTGGCGGCTGGGGCCTTGGCCTTGAGTGCCGGTGATTTGCTGCCCGCCACGACCTCTCTGGAACGGGCCTGTTCGGCGTACATGGGCTTGCAAGACGAGTTCGGCGCGGCCGAAGCGGTCAGTCTGCTCGGTACGGCCGCCTACGTGCGTTTTGAGCGTGACCGTGCCGAGTCGCTCTATCAGAACGCGCTCGAGGTCAAGCGTCGTCTCAAAGATCGCCACGGCACGGCTGACCTGTTGGTCAGTCTCGGCATGGTGTTGCGCGACCGCCGCGAATTGGAACGGGCGGAGGCGCTCGTCGAAGAGGGCCTGGCGATTCACCGCTCGGTCGGCAACCTGAGCGGTGTCGCTAGTTCCTTACTGCGGCTCGGCAGTGTCGTGATTGACGGTGACCAACTGGAACGCGCCACCAGACTGTTCGCCGAAAGCCAACGTCTGTTCAGACAACTTGGACAGCAACAGGGCGAGGCCGCCGCGCTGATCGGCCTGGGCGAGATCGAGCGGTTGCGTGGCGACCTGCGCGGTGCCGCCAGGCCGTGGTCGCAGAGCCTGCAACTGCTCTACCAGATCGGGCAACCGTTCGGAGTCAGTTGGTGTCTCGAGACCCTGGCCGAGGTCGCGGCCGCCACGGGCCACGTCGAGGTGGCCGCACGTTTGCTCGGCTCGAGTGCCGCGCTGCGCGACGCGCTCGGGGCTTTGCCCGATCCTGAGGATGCGCCCGCCAGCCAGCAACGCCTGGATTTCATCCGCCATGAGCTGGGTGTTGAAGCCTTCGAGACCGCTTACGGCGAAGGCCGGCGCTGGTCGCTCGGTGTGGCGGTCGAGGCGGCGTTGCGCTTAGAGCGCGAACTTCAGGTGACCGTCACCCGTCCGGGTGCGCCCGCGCCCGCCAGCGGCGAACTCAGCCAGCGCGAAGCTGAGGTCCTGCGCTTGGTCGCGGCCGGGCTTTCCAATAAACGCGTGGCTCGAGCCTTAGGACTATCGGATCACACTGTGAAGTTTCACTTGAACTCGGTTTTCAACAAGCTCGGGTGTCGCACCAGGGCTGAGGCCACGCGGCTCGGGATGGAACGCGGTTTGCTAGCTCAGTGATCGGGCTGCGCCAAGAAGTTGAAGCGTAGGCTCGTGCGACCAGCGGGCGTTTCCAGAGCCAGCGTCAGCCGAATCGAGGTCGTGGCCCGAATCGGGAAGATGAACATCGGGTCTGCCTGAATCCCGGACAGGGTTTGATAGCCTCGGTTTCCGTTCGGGTACAGGTTCGTAACCACTCGAGCGCCGGGCCCGAGCACCGTCGGCTCACCCGGTCTGGGCTGGTTGACGTTGGTCGTCTGCTCCAAGCCGATCTCTGATTTGCGTCCATCGGGCAACTCGATACTCGAGCCGTCCCAGGCGACGCGCAAGGTCTCGCCGGAGTTGTTCTGCAAGTCCAGCCGAATGAACTGGCGTCCCATCCGTAGCCCCATGTCAAACCCAGGGGCGCTGTAGGTGAAGACCTCACCGCGCACGGGTACGGTCTGACCGTTGACGCGCAAGCTGAACAGCCGAGCGCCATCGGCGAAGTTGAACGGGGCCACCACAGCCGCTGGCGCACACGCCACGAGTGCCGCCAACGGGATTATCAGCATCCATTGTTTACGCATTGCGTCCTCCTGCGGGGTCGGCCTTCTAAAAGGAAGCCGCCAAACCCGACGGCTGAATGCTACGCAGCGTGAGTCAATGTCACAGAACAAACCGCACGCGAGCCGGTGTCACCCGTCAACAAGAATCGTGCCCAACGCCGGTTGGGTAAGTAGTCAGTCCAAGCTAGGCGAGTACCGAGAGGTGCGGCGTCGGTGGGTCCGTACGAACGAGTCCCGAGGGCTGAAGAACTTCACCGACGCGGCACTCAGCCGATTCATGACCCTCCCAGGGTTCGCGTGGGCTTTCGCCGCACCGGATTCGGGACGCGTGATTCTCTGAATGGCATGAACACCGCCACGCCGAACACCACCACGCCCAGCCGACACACCACTCGACACGGCTTGATCGCCGCTATCGTGACCGTCAGCCTCAGTCTAGGACTGGTCGTAGCAGGAGAAACCGCGCGGCTGCTCGAGTCACCAAAGATGGTTGGTGGCGTCATGTACGCCGCGACCCAGGAGATTCTGCTGGTCGTGCCGAGCTTGCGCTCCAAGGAAGTCGCTGACAGTCTGCGTCGCGCCGCCACCGAGCGCGGAACCGTCGTGTACATTCTGGCCGATGCCAGCCTGATCGAGGAACGCGCCAGTTACCTGCCAGGTCTGAGCCTTTTGAAAGGCAACGTTCAGGTGCGTTTGCTGCGCGGTCTGCGCACCGGGCAGGCGGTGGTGGATCGTAAACTCCTGCTCTCGGGACCGCTCCTGGTAGATATTCCCAATCCGCTCGAGCCGGGCCGGACCGAGGCGAGTACCAGTCTGACGGACATCAATCGCAGCATCAACTGGTTCGGTCGCGCCTGGAAGCAGGCCAGACCGTACAGCTTTCGCGCCGACCCACCCAAACGAAAGACTCGGCCCTAGGCCTCAACCGATCCCGCCGCTGCAATCACCTGCCCTTTGATTGAAATCGCACCGCTCGAGTTTGACAGCACCGGATTTTTGAGAGTTTGCTCAGAGTTTCAAGATTCTTTATTTGGCTCACCAAGTCCCGAGACCCTTGTTCCAAGAAAGAGGTGTGAGATGCAACCCATGATTCGAGGGCATTCCAAACCCGTATCCGCCAACCCGACCCGCAAGGTCACCGTGGTTAGAGTGATGGCCGGACTGAGCTTTGCGGTAGCGGCGCTCGGATTTCTCAGCGGGTCCCTGATGGCGGCGGTGCTGGCTTGCGTTTCCGCAACCACACTGCTCTTCGCTGAGAGCCTGGCCATTCGGACCAGAGCCACTCAGGATCAGCTCGAGGCGAATTCCAGGGAACTCGTGGCGGTGCGATTGCTGCTGGCTCAGATGGCTGGCAAGGCTTCAAAACAGGAGGGAAACCATGACGCTAACAACCTGCTTCCGGGCAGTGGCGGTTACGCTATGCCTCAGCCTGCCGGGGACTAGCCTGGCCTGCGGTTTCGTGCCCGCCAAGCTGGATGCCTGGACGACCGAATCGGCGCTCGCGTTCGGACTGGAACCCAAACTGCTGGTGGCACTCGTCTGGATCGAATCGCGTTACTGCGCCAACGCCGTCAGTCCGGCGGGCGCGATCGGACTCGGGCAACTCATGCCCGGTACGGCTCGAGGACTCGGTGTGGACCCGCACGACCCGCGCCAGAACTTGTACGGGGCCGCCAAGTACCTGCGGACTCAGTGGGACACCTTCCACGACTGGACGATGGCGATCGCCGCGTACAACGCTGGCCCCGGTGCCGTGCGTCAGTACGGCGGGGTACCGCCGTACCCGGAAACCCAGAACTATGTGAGGTCGGTACTCTATGTCTACATTGCCCTCAAGCGCCGCTGAGCGCTACCCCTTCACCGCTCCGCAATCACCACAGGACGCACGTCTGGTCAACCTCGAGCCTGAAGCCAAACTCGAGGCGGCCGTCAGGGTCGCGCCGGAGGCTCTCGCCACCCAGATCGCCACGCCTCAGCCGTTGGCACCTCGAGCAACCGGCGCACCCGCGATTGACGGTTTCGATCAACTGCTACGCCTCTTGCCCGGCTGGGTGCGTCAGATCGCCATCGAACATCAGGATGGATTGGAAGAGATCGCTCTGGATCTCGGAAAGCCGCTGGCGATTCGCGCCGGGGATCGTCACAAGCTATTTGAACGCCAAGTCGAGGAGCGCGACCTGGATTACATCGTGGACCGGGCCGGGCAGTTCCGGGCCGACAACCGCCTCGGGATTGACCGCACGCTGCACCGGATCAGCGCCAAGCGAGACCGCTACGATTACCTGGACGGCTTGACGATTCGCGTGGCACGTATGGTCCTGGGTGTGGCCGAACCGCTGCGCGAGTACGTGGAACGCGCCAACGGCTTCATGGTCATCGGACCGCCGGGCGTCGGCAAGACCACCTTGCTGCGCGATATCGTTCGTATTTGCGCCGAGCGCGTCGGACCCAAAGTGATCGTGGTGGACACCTCCAACGAGATCGGCGGTGACGGCCGCATCGTTCACCCCGGACTGGGCGCGGCGCGGCGGATGCAAGTCTCGAGTCCAGAGCTGCAAGCCAAGACGATCATGCAAGCGATTGCCAATCACGGCCCCGAAATTATCGTCTGTGACGAGATCGGCTATCACGGTGACGTGGCTGTGATCCAGACGGCCGCCCGGCGCGGCGTCGGCGTGATCGCCACGGCTCACGGCAGGATCTTTCAGGACGTCTTGGAAAACCCGGTCTTTCACCCGCTGATGGGCGATTTCGATCTGGACGCGGGTAAGCGCCGCTCGAGACCCGTGTTCGATAGCGCCGTGGAGATTCGCGCCAAGGGGAAATTTCTACTTCACCCGAGCGTGGCTGAGGCTGTGGATGCGCTGCTCCGCGACGGCGATCCGGGCGGCATCAAAATCGGTCAGTGGTGAATGAGTCCGATCAGCCCTCGAGTGAAGTGATTGCCCCGATGCGTCACCGTTGCGCCCTATTTGGCGCAGGCGTGTTCAGCGGCAGAAGTAATCAATTGTCGAAATTTCAGGAGGCTCAGAAGTGATGAATAGATTTCAAAACGCAGGAATGATGGCGCTCTGCGCCGCAATTGTGGGAGGCGGAACGGCTGGGGCGCAGAGCGTCAACCCGTTCGCTAACTTCGTGCAGATTCGCGGCTTGTACCCCTTTGAGAACGGCAACTTCAGCTCTGCCCCGGCGCTGGATGCCGCGCTGCAATTTCCGATTGGCGCAGGCGTGTTCAGCGTGAAGCTCGAGGCGCTGACCGTGATCCGACAGCGTGGGCAGATAGACCTGCGATTCGAGCAGGCGTTCGCTGGTCTCAGCCTCAACAACGAACCGGGCGTCAGCGGACGTGACCTGTCACTGGCGGGACTGATGCTCTACGAAGCGCCGGAGGCGAACATCGCAGCCCTGCGTGGCGCAACCCTGGCTTACTCGCTCGAGGCGAACACTGGAGGAAGCACCGGCTACGAGTATCACACCGGGGAAGTGGGGTTCCGGGGTGATCTGGCGGAGCGCTGGAACTGGAGCCTCGACTATGCCCTCAGCTCAGACCTCAACCCAGTTCGTTCTCGCGTGGTGCATAGCGCTGACACTTGGCTCCGAACGGATATCCTGGAGCCGTTCACCCTCGGCGTCGGTCTGGGCTTGCGGGCCCGTGACGGCCGGGTGATCTATCAGGGTTCGCTCGAGGGGGCGATCAACCTGACAGACCGGGACGCGCTCGGGGTGCGGTTGACGCTGACCACCGCCCCCGGTGACGAGGAACGCCTGTTCTACAACACCTCGAGGTTGGAACCCGTCAACCTGAATCTGTACCTGGGACGCAGCCGCGAAAGCGCCCTGATCTGGGGCGCGACCCTCAGCGCCAACACCGAGTTCGGCGTGCAGTTGCAAGCGCAATACGATGCCCGCGTTTTCGGCACGACCAGCCACGAGTTCAGTCTGGGGGTTCGCTATGGGGGTTTCAACGGCAACCTATCCCTGCGCGGCGGCTTCAACGCGGAGTTCGATGCCACCCAGGGAGTCTGGTTTGGTCGGCTCGTCGGGCAACTCACCGCCAACTTGAACCTGGAACCCGTCGTCTTCAGCGCCACCGCTCGAGTGGACGCTGGACCGGATCGGTTGACGGGATCGCTGGAAAGCAACCTGACGTTTTACAGCTTTCCGTGGCTGGTGCTCCTGGAAGCCGATCTAAAATTCCGTCAGACGATCGTCGGCGCGCTCACGGCACAAAGCATGTACTTCTTCCTGCCGAACATCGCGCTCAACCTGACCGGTGTCTACCGTTGGCAACCGACTGGCTCGAGCGGCTTTAGTTTCGGCGCGGGCTTGCGATACGCGTTCTGAGAATTGAAGCGCACAAGGAAGCGGCTAGAAGAGAATTCTCTTCTAGCCGCCGGTTCTTTGCTCGAGCGAAGGCGCTCGAGGTTCAACCTACTAGTTTATGATGCTAAAATCATTCCTACCAGCGCTCTGACTTTTTCTCGAGGAAGCAAAACTAGAATCTCATTTACCAGGATTGCCTTCTTGTACGAGAAATCGTGTGACAGGAATTCCTGTCTGATTGCACCGGATAGGTCAACTCTATCGTTTCCATCAGAGAACAATTTGAGCAGGTCTTTTTGGCAACTCTCGTCTAACATCCCGACAAATTTCGGGATGTTTTCGGAATGCTGAAAGAATTCAAATATCACCGAAAACGAAGTCTCTGCAACAGTGGGCTGCTGCATCAGCTTATAAAGCAGTTCCTTTTCCTTATCGGACAAGGAGTAAAACAGCAATGCCAAAAAAGTTTCCGCAAATTCACTCTCTACAACCTCACTCAAATCCTGATAGGTGTTTTTTGGGAAAACCTCGCAAATTTTTTCCCAAAACCAGACAGATATCATGTTGAGCAGCACAATACGTTGCTTGGGTTGCTTGAAAGTCAAAATCATTTTTGCGAAATTTCGAGTTGAGTAGTTCATAGTTTTCCAAAAAGATAAACAACACAGGTCTTTGACCCACAACACAATCTCGAGCATGACACTCGAGCAGCAGGTTGAGATTTCAAAGAACCCTGAACAAAGTTTGTTCAATAAATTTTACATTGAACCGTCAATTCAAGAGAAGAGATCACACTCTTTGAGGTTTATCAAAATGAAGTATCAGAACAGAAATTAATTTCTGTTCTGATACTCTGTTCTTTGCCCAAGCGAAGGCGCTTGTGAGTTCAACCTACTGCGGACACGTGTTAACTATGGCAAGTACAATTTCTCCTATCGCCTCTGTGGAAAGACAGCGGAGAATGCTGTCCACCAGCAGCGCTCTAGCTTCAAGCTCTTGAGCCTGAGTCAATCGGCGCTGGATCAGTGTCGACATGATTTCGGAGAACCATTCTGGCTCCATAGATAGGATTTGCTCGAGCCATTCAAACTGTAGTGGAGAAGTCGAACTATTGAAGAGCGTAAGCATCGCATCTGCATCTTCAATACTCGCGTTAGCCACAAGGGTAGCAAACGTGGGAATATTGTCAGAATCTTGAACAAACCCTAACGCGACTTCAACTGGAATAGTTGCCTTTCCTCTTAGAACGAACGCCCATAGCTCTTTCTGTTGCCCTTTTGTCAGATGGAAAATGAGTGTCACAATTATGACCTCGGTTTCCTGAAAACTGGCGTTTTCCAATGCCTCAATGAGCTTCAATCGAACCGAAAAACGGTTTTCAGGTTGACCACTGATTATGGCGTCGAGGAACTGTGACTGCAATTCGGCAATCGCTTCTACAAACATAGACAAAACCAATTGGTCTTGATGCATAAGTCCAGCCAATAGATTTGCTTGCGCACGAGGATCGAATTCCCAGTAGTTTATTTGCATGTTTCTTCTTAGATCTAAAAGACACGAGCACTAAGCTCACAACACAATCTCGAGCGTGATGCTCGAGCAGCAGGTTGAGATTTCAAAGAACCCGAAACGAAAAAAGATTCGTTCACCACCATTTAATCAGATCTGTGCGCAACTTCAGTTGAAATCGCACCTGACAGAACGCTTGGGGTTCAAGACGACGTGATCTGAAATTCGATTTCATTCCTCGAGCGGCTGAAAATCTAAGGTGTTTTGCTTGCCCTGACATGACAATGCCTGTCTCTGATCAACTCGAAATGTGGGGTTTCGACGTTGGAACTTCTGGGATTGCCTAGATTGGCTCGCAGAGGCTCGCCTCAGAGGAGGAACACGATGAAACAGTTGATCCCGTTACTGCTCGTCCCATTTGTTGCCTGTGCGCCCGCGCCGAATTCCGGGATGGCATCAGGCGCACCCACCACCGCTGAAACCGTCTCGAGTCGTAACCGCGCCATCGTGCCCGTTGGTACGAACGCCGCCTCGAGCCGCGTCCAGGGTCGCTTGGAAGTCGCCACGCAACTGGATGGCAAAACGATGCTAACGGTCTCCATCTTGGGCTTGGAGGCAGGCTCGGCGCACGCCATTCACTTGCATTCCGGTTCATGCGCTCAACCTGGCGCAATTCGCTTGGCGCTGACGGAGGTCGTGGCCAACTCAGGCGGGGCGAACAACTCGAGCAGCAGTTTCGACACGGCGCGGATTCCGGCGAACGCCTACGTGATGATTCATGAGCGCGCCTCGAATGCGTCGAACGGACCCGGACCGGGCATGGCTTGCGCCAGTCTTCGCTGAATCACGACTTAAACATTCAGGTGACCGAGCAGGTGGCAGGCGCAGCTTCAACCGCGAGGTTAACTGTGGGGCAGAAACAAAACGCGCAAACAAAAAACTGAGGAGGTGCAATATGAATCTGAGTGACATTATTTCCGAAGCGACCGCCAAAGCCCGAAAAACCGTGCTGGTGGTCAATCAACTCGAGGACCGTCAACGTGGCGGTTCAGCGTTGGAGCATCTGGCGGCGCTGTACGATCTAGCGCTCGAGGTGGGCGCACTGCACGATGGGGAATTCTTGAAGCACGCCGGGCAGAGCGTCTTCCTGATCTTCGAGTCGGCCCAGACCAAGGCGGCCGTCGCGGCGGGCGTGACGCTCCTGACAAAAGCCGCCGCTCTCAACCTGCCGTGCGTGGCAGCCATCGCCCACGGCGAGCTGGTGCATTTCGAGACGGCTGATCGCGGCGTGGATTACCTTGGCGCGCCCCTGGAACGCGCCTTCGCGCTGACCCGAGCGGCTCAGGCGGGTGCGTTGGTGGCGGACGAATCGCTTCTTCTGGCAACGGCCATGTCAGAAATCGCCGCGACGATGAATCGCTCGGCGGAGCTGCTGCTCGGGTCGCGCCACGAACTGAGCCTCGAGGGGCTGCCCGATCCGCTGACCGCCTACGAGTTGCTATGGTCAGAGACGCGTTTCGGTTGGCGCAGTCAAGGCAATAAGCCTGGGCGTGACGCAGCGGAGGCTGCAAGCGTCGCACCTATCGTCAACCAGAATCGCTGGGTCACGGGGGTCGTCTCGAGCCTCGGTTCTAAGTTCGGTTTTATCGTGGATCGCACCGGAACACCGCATTACTTTCAGACGCGTAACCTGGCGCGGGCCAACGATTTGCGTCGCGGTTCCAGGGTCGTTTTTCGCGCCCTGCCCGCCTTGCGCGGCGCGAAGGAACTGCGAGCCGAGGACGTGTTCGCCCTAGAAAGCGAAATTCATGGCGTGATCTCCAAACTGAACCCGGCCGGGTGGGGTTTCGTCAAGATCACCTGTGATAACGAGTTGGAACACAACCTGTTCACGCTGGGCATCAGTAAGACCCTGGTGGTTGGCCAGGCGGTGCGCTGCCTGATCGGAGTCAACGAGCGCGGCCCCATGGGCTATCGTCTCGAGCCGCTCGAAGAAACTGACGCGGTGGTGGAACCGTTACCCGCCCCACCGCGCCAGCGGGTGCGGGCGGTGGAAGCGATCGCGGCGGATTGACTCTGAGCAAATGTTTCTCTAACCGTGGCGGTTTTAACAAGCGTGGGTGAACGCAAAACGCGTGCCAATCATTGGGTCTCTCATTCGCGGGAGACCCAGGGAAAACCGTTAAATCAAAACCCTCGAGATTCATCGGGATGTGCATTAGGGTAAAGCGCGACTCACAGAGTGATTGTTGATTTACCGCTTCAACCTGAACCCTCAAAGGTCACAAGCACGCCAGTTATCGCAGGTTTTACGCGACCAGCTTCCCTAAGAAGATATGAAGTCTCGAGATGTACCAAATCTGTTTGTCGGGCAGAGTGTTAGGACGATTCTAGCAACGGTATTTCTGAAGCCGCTGACCGCAGAACCGAGGAGAAGGCGTCGCATCAGAAGAAAAGTCTTCTGGCAGAAAGATTGCACCAGACAATCTTTTCGTATTTCAGGCCAAGGCGTTGCGACGCAGAAAACCCACGCCACGTTCATCGCACTCAGAAGGTTAGGGATTCGAATCCCCTCAGCCCCACCAAGACGGTGACGCGGTTTCAATCGGCCGCGTCCTTCTCTTTTTTTACGGTTTTGACCGCAGACCCGTTTCCGAGCAGATCAGCGCTCGAGAGTGCCGCCCGGCGGTGCGCCTCGTGGTACGTTTGCTGGTACACCGAGTTATCGCGTGACCCAATCGCTTTGAGACCAGCTTGATATCCAAGCCCCGCAGCCCCGCCAAGCTGGTGTGGCGAAGTTGGAAAATGGTTGCAAAGTTCTTCGCTACACCCTCAGCCGTACCGTTTCAAACGAGTGGTTCGCATCACGATCCACTCCATGTGGAGCAGAAACACGGTTGCAACGTTTCCCAGCCGCGACAGAATTACTCGGGCAAGTGATCGTGCTCGAGCCAGATATCAAGCTACTGAGTTCGGCATGGTCAGCTTCACGTTTTGAGGCAATAGAATGCGTCTGTGACGCAAACGTAGGCTAGCCGAAGCGTGCCTTTATCAGTAACGGCAGAACCGAGAAAAAACGCCACGTTAGAAACAACACAAGGTTCTCGAGTATGACCGGCCTCGGAGGACACTCGAGGAAACGAGCTGCCTTGAGGCTGGGAGTCAAGTGGTCGTGAGTTCAAATCTCGCCACCTCAACTCTCCACAAATTGGTTGATCCACAAAAAATGTTGGTCAGCCCTTATCAGCCGTCAATGCTTCCCATGCTCACGCTCGTAGCGACGCCGAGCCTGTAGCTGCGCCGCATCCCAGCCAGCCGAATTCGCCGAATCACTCAGTCCTTTCAAGGCTGCCACGTAACCAGACAGCGTATTCGCCGCCGCCGCGTAGTTCTTGCTGGCCGCCAGAATCGCGCCGTGCAACTTCTCGAGCGATTGGTACAGCGCAAAAGCAGTGGCATTGGAGGCCGTGCCATCCATGTGAGGCATCACGATCTCGACGAGTTGTTTGAACTGCGCCCCCTTCAGGTCGGCAGCGTTCTGAGCTAGCTCCTGCGCCAAATCCTGAAAGGTGAGCTGCGACTTCTCGAGTGAGGAACCCAGTTGAGTCAGGTGCTCATCAATAGCGAACAGACTCTGGGCATCCTCGAGCCGCGCCGCCCCATCGATCAGGGGAATCCATGACAGCACCGGAACATCGTCCATCACACTCCCAGCCCAATCGCTGGCCTCGGTGCTCTGTTGAAGAACTTGATCCGCCTGACGCTGCTCGGCTGGTAGCGCCGTCCCGTGCGCCAGCAGGCTCGTCATGTCCTTGATGGCCTCGAGCACCCCAAGCGCGTGATCGAGTGCGCCCTTGGCGGTCAGAAACGCAGAAAGTCCCTTGAGGAACCGGTCCAACCGGGCCAGACTCTTGCTGCTCGTCGCCAAATGACCCGCCAGCGCCGAGCTAAATGCTTGCTTCTTGGCTGCGTCAACAGGAGAGGTTGAGCCTTTGGCCAAAGGTGTTGAAGTTACGTTTCCAGACGGCTTGGATTGGCTCGAGACAGGTTTTGGCTTGTTTGTTGTTGAAGGACTCTGGATCACAGGTGCATTCTTGGTCTGGACTTGCTTGTTGGGTGTGTTTGAAATTTGTTTCGCATCCGTGGATTTGGAGGATTGAGGGCTGGGTTGATCTTTCGAGCCTTGTCGAGAGTACGTCTGGTTCCTGTTGCTTCGCTGTTTCTCGAGGTCACTAATCTTCTTTTGCGTTTCGTTGATCTCCCCCAGCAAGGCTTGAGCGGCTTTTTGGCGAGGGGATCCAGGATCCCCTGCGACGCGCTCCAGACCCTGTTTGATGATACCCACCCTAGCGGTCTTGGTGCGGTGAGCTTTGTTAGGGTGCGGTTGATGGTCTATTCCTTCTTCAGCCAGTATTTCGGCGGCACGCTCTTTCTGAGTGTCTAATTTCTGATTCTCTAATCGAACATGGTCCTCAACAATTTGCTGTTCATCTGGAGTTGGCTGCCGGGCCAACCCAACACCCGTTTGATGTTGCACCGCGACCTTTGTTGGACCAACAACCACCGCGTTGGCTACTCGATCCGCTTCGCGCTCGTGGGCGGCGTCCCTAGAAAGCTCTGGAATCATCCCGCCACCGCGCTGCTGAACCACGTGCGTCAGTTCGTGGGCCAGCAGGGCGCTTGATTCGAGACTCGAGGGTTCACCAGAGAGCACGATGTGCGGCCCGACGGTGTAGGCCGTGGCTCCGACCTCGGCGGCGGACTGCATGGCCGCCCCATCAGAATGCAAGCGCACATCGGCGAAGCTGGTCTCGAAACGGGCTTCCATCCTGGTTCGCGCGTCGGCTAGCAGTGGCCTCCCCGGTGTGTTCAGAACGGATTCTACGCCCTCAGGCAAGGTGGCAGCGTCCGCTGTTTCATGCTCCTCTCGGTCTGTGTCTGCCTGGTCAAGCTCTAAGTCGTGTTGCGTGGTGTCGGGTGGAAAAATGGCGAGTTCCGCGTAAGAATGGCCAAACTCTGTGCCGTACAGGGATGGATCGCTTTGCGGCGAAAGGCGATCTGAAAACCAACTGGACCCGGCAGGCTGCAAACTCGAGGCGTTCTTTTTCTCGCGCAGCGCGGCAGTACGCATCTTGGCCTCCTGTGGTCGAGCGGGTCTGTCAAAGTTGTCTGGTTTGGAAGATCATGTGCCTTCATCAATTTTGGATAGTGGATGGGACGTGTGGGAGAGGTGACTCAGCCGACATCCAAGCGATAACCGGCTCGAGGTCGTTGCTCTAGGGGTGGCTGAGCCGACCTTGGGCGTAAGCAATGCGGCTCGAGGATGAAGCTACCAGGACAACGTTCCCAAATCGTTCCCAAGCGAGCTGCGGGGAACGGTGGGGATGTACCCATCGCGGCTGGCCTGGGATACCAATTCGTGGTGAAGCCTCGAGCGGCGAGTGGCCTGAACGCCACCACCTTCAGGTCACTCGCCAAGGGCTGGTTGTACTTCACGAGTTTCTGCTTCAAAGCCCGGTCGTTGGTCTCGAGCTTCTAACATGGGCAACCCAAGCCGCATCGCCCCAGCTTAGCGGACGCAAGTGTCTAAACGGCATCGGAACCCATGTTCAGGGTGACAGTTCGACACTTCGTTCGATACCCTCGCTTACGGCGTGCGGGTCGCGGCACTCGCATCGAGCACACCGGCACCGCACACGTCTTCGGGACAACGTGGCGTGGCCAGCGCCGTGGCCACGATACGGGCGCGAATCTCCTCTGCGTTCCACGTCGGATGCTGAGCGTGCAGTACGGCGGCAACGGCGCTCACCTGCGGTGCAGCGAAGCTCGTTCCCGACAAATCAGCCTGTTCACCGCCGAGCACCGCCGTCTTTACCGGGTCGGCCGGTGCAGCCAGACTGACCCACCCGCCTCGTGAGCTGAAGGGTGCGCCCGTGTCGTCTCGGGTCGCGCCAACAGCGATCAATCCGGGAATCTCCGGCGCATAGGCCGCCGGGTAGTGTCTCGGGCGGGTCGAATCCTGCCCGCGATTCCCGGCGGCGGTGACGACCGTGACGCCCTGCGCACTCGCCTCGAGCAGCACGTTTTTCAGGGCGCGCATCGGTTGACGCCCCCCCAAGGACAGGTTGATCACGTTCGCGCCGCGATTCACCGCGTAGCACACGCCTTGCACCACGTCCGAACCGATGCAGAGGTTGCGCCCGTGGGCAGCGGCGCAGACCTTTACAGGGAGGATGCGTGCGCCGCGCGCCCCGCCCCGCAGGGCTTGCACGGCGAAGTTCCACGCGAACAGGCTCGGTGGATCCTCGGGAAACTGCCCGGCGATGAGCGCCGCGACGCCCGTTCCGTGACCGAGCGTCGCGCCGTCGTAAAGCCCGTCGTCGCTGACATCTTCGGCGCTACCGCGCACGGTGAAGTTGCGTCCCCGCTCGAGGTCACTCAACAGCGGGTGTGGCGACACGCCCGTGTCGAGCACCGCAACGCGCACCGCACCGATATTGGCGGGTACGTCCAGTTTCTGCACTTCACCTGACGGAGCAAAGATCGTGGGGGCATCGCTGCCGGTCAACGCCGAGCGCGGATCGGCCTCAAACAAAGGATTCAGCCGCTCGAGCGCCGCGTTGAGGTCGTTGATCGCGTCAGACGTGCTGCGCCCGTGTAGATCGCGGTACACGGCGCTCGCCTTGCCGCACGCGCCGCTCGAACCCGCCTCCGGCGGCGCGAACGACTCGAGGCTAAAGCCCTCGTCTTGCGCGAGTTGGACGGCGACGGCTTGCGTGGTGTCGGCGGCGAAGGTCACGAATACCGTGCCGCTCACCACGTCCTCGTCGTCCCGCCCGAGCACGGCTGGACCCGGAACAGACGTACTCTCACCGCCGGGGTTGCTCAGGTGCAGCGTGTACTCGCCGACCGACAGTCCTGGCATCGTGAAGCGCAACAGGTCGGGTGAGATCACATCGGCGCGCAGGCTCGAGTCACCGAGGCGCAGATTCAAACCACCTTGAAAGTTCGCTCCTCTCACGGCTACGGTCTCACCCGCCGCCGCCACGCGCGGCGAGACTGAACGCACCGAGGGCGTCGGCCCGGGGGCGGTGCAAGCGACGAAGGCAGTGGACGCCCCGAGCGCGAAGGCGTATCTCCAGAAAAGTGGGGTCATCGTTCTCCTCGAGCGCGCTCCAGCGTGCGCTCCAACAGCTTCACATCGGCCGCCGTGTTCGGTTCCAACCGCAGCGCCTCGATCAACCCGCCCGCTTCCTCGAGTGCGCCGAGTTGCACGTGTACTTCGGCGAGGTTGTAGAGCGCCTCCGCTCGGCGCTCGGCCAGGTCGTGCGCTCGGGCGAGCGCGAGCGTTTCCTCGTACCAGCCTCTGGCTTCTACGTACCACCCTTCCAGGTACGCGGTGACGCCTAGGTTGAGCGTCGCCGCGGCGATTCCCCACCAGTCCCCAATACCGCGCTGCAACTCGAGCACTCGCCCGTACACGCTCCGAGCGTCCTCGGGCCGCCCTCCAAGTTCATTGTGGTAGACGCCCAAGTTGTTCAGTGCCCGTGCGAGTCCGACGACATCGCCGCTGGATTCGCTCAAACCGATGGCTTCCTCGAGCAGCCCGTGGGCTGCCCTGTCACCACGCTGCAAGAGCGCGGTGGCCAGGTTGTTGAGTGCGCCCGCCACCCCCCAGGGTTCGTTCAGCGCGCGGCGCAACGTCAGCGCGTGCTGGAAATGCGTGACCGCCCCGGCCGTATCGCCGCGCAAGCGCGCCACCGTACCCGCAACGCTCAGGGCGTCGGCGCGCAACGCTAGCAAGCGCGTCGGTGGCGCACCCTGGCTGTGCTCGAGCCAGTCCAGAGCGCGGTTCACATGGGCTTCAGCATCTCCGGGTCGCCCGAGTTTCAATGCCAGAATGCGCGCCCGTGTAATCGCCGCGTCGCCCGCCAGGAGAGGATCGAAGCCCACCTCGAGCAGGCCTTGCGCAGCGTCCAACGCCTCAAACGCCAAGGCGTGCTGCCCGAAGCGCTCGCGCTGCTGCGCGATCTCAGTCAGCGTGCCGATGCGCGCCGCAATGTCCGGCGCGACCATCAGGGCGCGCTCGAACCACTCGGCACTCGAGCGCGCGTCGCCGTGACGCGCGTGAACACGCCCCGCCTCGAGAAACGCCAGCGACGCTTGGCTGCGGTCTGTGTCGTCCCATAGCGCGCGCGAAACCCAGTGATGCATCGCCCCCCCCGCACCCTGACTTCCGCGCGCGGCGCGCAGGTGCAGCAGCGCCTCGCGGGCGGCACCCAATTCACGGGCGATCACTTCTCGCGTCAAGTCGTGCACAAAGCGAATGCGTTCATCCAAGCGCAGTAACGCCGCTTGCCGCAATCCTTCTAGGGCAGCGCTCACCTCTTCCAGGGCGTGGCCGGACACGGCGCGCAACTCGAGGACCGTGGCCTCGTCACCGAGTACGGCGAGTGCCTCGAGCACTTGACGCTCGAGCTTGCTCAACGCACTGAGGCGCACCGCCACGATGTCGTGCGCCCGCGTGATCTCAGGCGCACCGCGCAGCAGCTCCAAGGCGTAGAACGGGTTGCCCCCGGAAGAGCGATGCAGTTGCGCGGCGTCCACGTCCGTGCGCCCGAGTTGCGCGGTGAGTGCCCGCAGTTCCTGAAGGCTCAAACCACCCAGGCGCACACGCACGCCATGACCGCCACGCGTCACATGTCCGAGCAGCCCGTCCAAGCTGGCGCGCGGGCTTTCAGTATCGCGCAACGTTAGCGCCAGAATGACGTTGCGCGCCCCCAAGAGCGCCCCAATCAGTTCGGTGGTCGCCGCGTCCGCCCATTGCAGGTCATTCACCGCGATCACAACGCGCCGCCTGTCGGCTTGCACGAGTGCCAGCACGGCTGCGAACAGCACCTTTGCAGAGTCGCCAAGGTCACTCGGGCTGGTTTCGACGCGGCGCAGTAACTCGCGCCACACGGCGGGCAGTCCCTCGAGTTGCGCGCCGCAGAACTTCAGGAGCTGCTGCACCACGCCCATGCCGCCCTCGAACGGCAACCCCGTGGCGTGCAGCGTGACCTGCACGAGAGACGCCTCGGGATCGGCCGCGAGCACGCCCGCAACTGCCTCGCGCAGCAAGCGCGTCTTGCCCGCACCGGGTTCACCGACGACCAACAGCGCCCGCGCGCCCGCGCTTGGTTCAAAGGCAGCCTGAATCAGACTGTGCAACTCGGCCTCGCGCCCAACGAACGGTGCATCGCTGAACACGGGCGGACTCAAGGCCAGTCGCACCCCTAAGTCCAGTTCAGCCCGCAATGCGGCTGCGCTCTGGGTTGGTCCAGCCCGCGAGGCTTCCAAGGCCGCGCGCGTGTTCGCGGCTGGCGCAAGCCCGAGGCTGTCGTGCAGATGACGCTCGAGGCGCGCGTACACGCCGAGCGCCGCGTCGCGCTCCCCGAGCGCACCGTGAGCGAGCAGCAGCAGCCGCGCCGCATCCTCACGCGGTTCCTGCAACGTGGCTTGCAGATCAGACAACAGCCCGACTGCCACTTGAAAGTTGTCATGGCCGAGACTGAAACGCGCCAAGCGCACGGCGAGTTCGGCGCGCGCGCCGTGCAAGGCCTCGCGTTTGCCGTGGAGCCATTCCTCAAATTCCTCGCCGTACCCGCGTTCCCAATCGCGCAGGTGCAGTCCATCCAGGAAAGGTCCGCGCCACGAGGCCCAAGCGCTTTTCCAGACGCTCGCGTCGGTGGAGCCGAGCGCCGCCTGAAATGCCGCGACATCGCTCGTCCACTCTCCTTTGAGCCACAAGTGCTCCGCGTCGCCACCGATGAGCGACGACCCGAGCGCGCGTCCCAGGGCGACCCGCACGCTTGAGACGCTATTGAGGGCATCGTTCGCACCGCCCCACAGCCAACGTCCGAGTTCGCGCCGCGCGACGCGCCCTTCAAGCGAGAGCAGCGCCAAGACACTCACCGCCTTGATCCCGAGCCGCACAGGTCGGCTGCCGACGAGCACGGTCGGCACGCCCAACCAATCGAGCGTCACGGTCATGGCCACCCAGCCTAGCAAAGGCGCGTGATAACTCCTGAGTTCTGCGCCGCCGAGCGTTGTGATACGAATTCGAGGTAACAGCAACAATAACGCGGAGGTCTCCCATGACACCAAGTTTGCGGTACAGGGTCTGAAACAGCCCTGAAAAATCCTCGGGTGAAGTGTTGGCTGGCTGACGAACCGCTGCATCCCGGCACGACAATCTCCCCAGCCTGACGCGGTCCGCGTGCTTTCCAGACGGCTTTCAGGGAGTGTTCTCTAGCCTGGGACGCGAGGAGGGTCAACCCCATGAAGCACCTGAGAACGCTGTCCGTGAGTGCCGTATTCAGTCTCGCTCTGCTCGCCGCTTGCACCCAGCCCGCGCCGCCACCCGCCGCCCCAAGCTCGCCCACACCGACCGCCGCTGAACCGCCGCGGGCCCATTTTGAGATCGCGCCACAAACCGCGATCCTCTCTCCCGGAGCGAGCCAAACCTTTGATGTGCGCCTGATTTCCCCCGACGGCCGCGACCTGGGCCCGGCGGACCCGGCCGCCTCGAGCATCGTCAACCTCAGCCCGGATTTTGAGTTGCGCTGGCTCGAGCCGGGGCGGTTGACTCTGAAAGCCCCAGCCCGCAACGGCGTGGCCAGCTTCGGTGTGAAATCCAATGACCCCGAGGTGCAAAGCGCCGTGTCCTCGGCCGAGGTCGCCACGCCGCTACCGGGAGCCGTGTACGACGCGCAAATCACCCGCCCGGAGTTCGAGCGCGTGCGCGCCGCGGACGAGCTGGACCCCGCAAATCCGCTGCTGCCGTTCACGCTCGAGGAGTACGTCAGCGCCTACGCTTTCAGCGCCGACAGCGCGCCGCAGTTCCCGATGCGCGCCCCGCAGGGCGTGGCCGATGCGCTCACGCCAGGGCAAATCATCATCGGCGCGAACGCTTTCGGACGCGTGGTGAGCAAGGTCGCCGCCAGGGACGGACAGGTGCTTTTGAGCGTGCAGCAACTGATGCCTGACGAGGCATTTGCCAGTTTTCAGAAAAGCGTGGATTTCAAACCGCTGATGGACGCCGGGCTGCTCAAACTCGCGGCTCGCGGTGAGCAAACCCAGGTCGCGGGCGTGGCTCGGGCCCAGTCTTGGAAGCCGTCCTGCAAACTCGTCAAAGAGCTGAACCGGCCCGGCGGCGAGGAAGACATCCCCGGTGAGGACACGCCCACCTATAGAAAGCTGTTAAACGCCATCGAATACAAGCTTGATGGCTGGGCGTTTGACGCCCGGGAGTTCAGCTTCGATTTCGAGCGCGGCCCGCGCATGGTCCTGAACGCGGGCGTGCGGGCCAGTGCGGGGTTGAAACCGATCACCGGCGAGTTCGGTGTGAAATGCAGCCTAGATGTCGCCATCGCGCAAGTCCCTATGCCTGGGTTGCTCGGGTTGGTGCTCGGCGCACGTTTGGACTTCGTGCCCGAGTTCAAAGCGACCGTCAAAGTAGACGCTGAGGTCTTTAGCTTAAAAAGCCAACTCACGGTGGACTTGGTGCTCGAGTTCTCCGGCGATCAAGGCGTGCGCCGCCTCAGCGGGGACGGCTTCAAGCTCGATGTGGACCCTAAATTCGCGGTGGATGCCAAGCGAATTGACGGCGTGACCGGCAAACTCGAGTTCAAAACCAAACTCTACGCGCCCGTGCGCTTCATGGCGTACACCAACGTGATGGGCTTGAACGGTTTGGTCGAGTTGCTCAAACGCTGGCCCTGGCTGGCAGACCGCATTGAGCGCCAGATCATGAACCTGCTGACCAAGGGCGGCGACTTGACCGGCGGGCTGAAAGAGGCCTGCAAGAGTAAGGACGGTAAGACCGTGCTCGAGCGCATGACCGAGGGTTGCCTGGGAAACCTGCAACTGAACTTCGGGCCCGGCAGCGAGTTCACCGCCACGGCGTACACCTTGAACAAAGCCTGGCTCGAGAACAAGCGCTCTGACGCGTCGTTCAAACCACTGTTTTTGAAACTCGAGGGCAAAGCCGACGGCTACATCGCCAAGAAACTCAAATTCATCACCGACAAGCTCAAATTAGAGCAAACCTGGGACATCGTCGCTGAGCGCAAAGCCCAAACCCCGATCAATACGCTCGCGCAGACCCTGGAGGATAAGGCGGGCACAGCCAAACTGAAATTCGAGTGGGTGGAAGCCGAAGCCAGCGAAGTCCACTTGGGCGCACGCAGCGACGTTTCAACCGGGCGCAACTCCCTCCACGGTCAGCAGACCGCGCCCGCTGGCGGCCCGGTCACCTACAACCCAAAGGAGTGCCCAGCGGACGGTTCCGGACTGAAGGCAGACGTGGTGATCCTGGGCGAGCTAAAATTCTTAGGTGCCAACTTCGGCAAGGGCTGGCCAATGTCCGCCGACCGCAAGGTGCGCGTCTGCAACACTGAGAGCAAGCTCAGCGCCCAACCGGTGGTCGTGCGCGACTTGGTGAAGCGCAGCGGCACGTTCGAGTTTGTCGTCAAAAACAATGGAACCGAGCGCTCGCCGTACTGGGTTAAAACTGAACCGCCCAAGCACACGAAACTCGAGGGCGGCGAGGGGCAATTGGACGCAGGGGCGACCAAAAGCTTCACGGGGTCTTACACCTGCCCGGACGATCCGGGCGCGTGGGAGGGCAGGGCGATCTTGCGCGATTACAGCGGCAACCTGACGCAGGAGCAGCGCATCCCGGTGATCCTGATCTGCCAGGGCAGCAACGATGTCTGGGGCGACCCTCATCTGGTGACGATGGACGGCCTCGGCTACAGCTTCCAGGGCAAGGGCGAGTTCGTGCTGCTGAACGCCCCCGATGCGCCCGTACAAGTGCGCTTCGAGGCTCCAAACCCGGTATGGGGCGTGACCTTCCCAACGCGGTTAGCGTCCAAAGTCGGTGGTGCGACCGTCGAAATCGCGCCGGGACCGGTGTTGCGCGGGCGCTTCACACTGCGCGCACTCGTCAACGGTGCGCCAATAGACGAAGCACTCGCCACGACGGGGTACGTGCGCCTCCCCAACGGTGGCCTGATCGCGCGGCTCGAGGGGGTCGTGAACGGTGCGCTGCGTGCGCCTATGGCCCTCGTCGTGACATGGCCCTCGAGCGACCCGCAAGCCGACACGTTCGCCGTGGTCGTGCGCACGCAGGGGTCGCCGGGCATCGCATCGCTGCAAATCAGCCCCAGCCCAACTCCAGCCATGCGGGGTCAAATCTCTGGGTTGCTGGGGAATTTCGACGGTCAGCCTGAAAACGACCTCGCCAAACGCGACGGTACGCTGTTGGCAGCCCCGCTGACGACGGAACGCTTGTACGGCGAATACGCCAAGGAATGGGCGGTGCGCGCCGACGAGCGCCTATTCACCGATGCCGCACAACCGCACGACCCGAGCTTCCCAGGCGCAACGGTGCCTCTGTCCGACGAGGCGCGCGCCAGAGCGATGCCAGTCTGCGGCTCGATCTCCGATCCGTTCATCCGCGAGACCTGTCTCACTGACGTGGGATTGACCGGCGATGTGAGCTTGGCAGCGACCGCGCAAACGGTCGCCGACGAGCGCCAAACCCTGGGACTTCCCATGATCCCTGTCGCCTGCCTGGACACCGCTGTCAACGCCGTCGCTCGAGCGCAACGCCTCAACTGTATCGCGCAACCGGCACGTCGTTAGATCCGCCCCAAGATGAGATGGGTAGGTTTTCGTCGTGTTAGACAGAGCCTACCCGCTCGTTCTTTAAGAATTTCTTACAGTACGAATCCGAACAGTCACTAGCTCGAGACAGGCCGCTACCCGGCGCGTTCCGAGAGGTCACATCGGCACAACTGCTGTCTGAGATGAAGCCGACATCATTAACACGGGCACCGCACAGGAAGCCATCGGCGACACCCGCACAGATCGAAGAGCAAAGTTCCCATCGGACAATTGTTTGGCTGACCGACCCCGGTCAAACTGACCGGGCCGCCCTCAGATAAGGGCGGCCCGGTTTTTCGTCACAAAGATCGAGAGTCTGCGCTATCGAGAGGAGGTTTCGACGAAATCCAGCGTGATCTGACCCGTCGTGCGATTGATATGAAAACGGGCCGCGTCGGCCGAATTGCACCCCTTGCAACCGATGTTGTCATCGTCAATCATCGGGGAGTCGTCATTCCTTTTCAGGTTGACCCCGACCTGCCACTGCCAACGAGAGAGAAAACCACTCGGACGACCGCCCGTGACCGAGATCGTAAAGGCATCAGTATCGCCCGTCAGGAATTGCCCCAGGTCAATCGTCGTGTCGTTGCTGCCGGAATAGATCAGCACTGGGGTGCTCGAGTTCGATGGCGTGTGGGTGACGTTGACGTTGGTGTAGATGTTCTTCAGGTGCAACGGGTAGGCGTCAATCGGGGTGACCCGACAGGTTCGCAGCTCGTACTCGGTGGTGCGCGAAAACTTGGCCGGGTTGCGATCCCAACCGATGACCTCGTAGCTCAGGGGCTGATAGGCGTAGGGGTCGCGGCTCTCGGTGAAGAATTTCCGCCACTCGCCATTTTTCACGTCGGTCTCGCTGACAATGCGGTTACCGGACCCGCCGAGCTGAAACACGGTGAAGTTCGAGCTGCTCATCACCTTCTTCTGCTTGGTGGTGAGGTTGGTGCTGACATCTGCCCCCAGGCCCTTAAAGGCCGCCTTGAGCGTCGCCTCCATCGTGCTGGTGCTCTCCGTGGATTGCATGGCCACGATCAGTTTGCGCCCGTAGGTGACGACCGCCGAGTAGGTCGGCAGGTTATCGTACCCGAGGTCGTTGTTCGCGCCGAGCTGCTCCAGGGTCGAAACCGGCGTGGTGTCCAGTGGAAGACCGTTCTCCGGGCGTTGCCCCTTCAGGTCAATCGCAATCTGATAGCTCGTCTCGACCGCCTGGATGAAGACGGTGTTGCTGGAACTGGTGCGAATCGCCTCGGCGCTGGAGCTGGCCGAGGCACTCAGACCGGCTAGCGCGTAGCTGGCGTCGTAGCCGTACTTGATCATCGCCTCCTGGAGACTCGAGGCGGTTTTGACCTCGCTGGCGAAGCCGACTGATGGCACGCCGTTCGGGAAGCGCGTTCGTCCACCGTCACGGATCGCGGCGATCGCCACGGTCACACCGCTGGCGCTGGCCTCGGTCGAGGTCTGGGCGAGACCCAACTGGGGCGAGAAGAGGCTGATCAACTGGCGTTGGGCGGCGGGTAGGCTGATCGGCAGCAGGCTCGGCCCGCCCAGGTTGATCCAGCGACCCTGAATCAGCGACCCGGGATAAAACGTGTCCTCGCCCAATCCGAAGGCCACCAGTTTATCGGGTCGGTAGGTCTCGCTGACCGGAGTCCGGGTGCAATTCGGGTCCAAAATCGCCGGTCCAGTCGGGGTAACACCGACCGGCGGCGTGATCCAACTTCCGTTGGCGAACAGCTTTTGCACGAAATCTGTGCGCGACGTGGCGTTCAGCGGGTAACCCTGGGTGCGCGCCACGCCCACACCGCCGAGATCTCCAGTGGCTCGAGCCAGCGTCGTTTCCACGTCGGGAAACATGGCCGCTTCGCGGCTGATGCCGAGGGCGGTGGCCCGTGCGTCAAAGTTGGACATCGGTTGGAACAGCGGGGCGGCGGGCGGTGGCGGTGGAGGAGGTGGCGGGGATGGATTGCACGGGTCGTTCGGCAGGCGATTGCTGACGGCTTGACCCTGCTGGGCAATCGGTTCGGGGCAGGGAAGCAGGGCGGTTCTGGCCGCTGGAACGGCGCTGTTGCAGGCCGTTGCGGTGAGTGCGAGTGCGACGGTGAGCGCCAAGCTGTGAAATCGGTGCATGAACCCTCCGGTGAAACATCCGCCCCTGGGTGGGAGTCGGTCAGAAGAAGCGCGGCCCGTTCGGTCAATGAAGCCACCAGGCGTGGGACATCGGATTCGGTTGCCCTCCTTTCAGCCGGAATCGGGCCGCTCCTGGTCTGAGTCCGTCCCAGTCCGGTTGACGCGGTGATCCGCTCCCGAGGCTGGCAGCGTCGCACGCGTCCGGGGAAGAGTTGGGGGCGAGCCGGGGAAACGGGTTCTCGAGCGGTGCGGGTTCCCAGTCCCTCATCCGTGTGATACAACCAGGAGCGCAGGTTCGATTCGCCGAAAGGCAGATGGCTTATGGCACGCCGGTCCCGTCCAGCCCCGCTGTCACCCCCCGAGGTGATTCCCCGCCCGACCCGGACGGAATTGCCACGTCAGGGTTTGATCGAACGGATCGAAGCGGCGGTCGATGCGAGGATCGTTGCCCTGATCGCCCCGTCCGGGTTTGGTAAGTCGACACTGATGGCGCAGTACGTGAGGGTCTCGTCGCAACCCACCCTCTGGATTCATTTGCGAGCCGACGACGCCGACCCACAGACGCTCTTCGATCACCTGATGCGGGCGGTGCTGGCCCAGGTGGCCGTTCAAATAGATGCGTCATCGCACACGCCGGAGCAACGCTTAGAGCAACTGGCGCGGCGCTTAAACGACCAACCCACGAATTTCAATCTCGTCTTCGATGGCCTCAACCTGCTGGGCTTGGAGGCCAGACGCGCCCTGGGTCAGTTGATCGCGGGCTTGGCCGAGGGTCACCGCGTTTTTCTCAGCGGCTATGATCTCGAGCACCTGCGGCTGGCGCGTCCGGTGGCCGACGGCGGGGCGCTCGTACTGGGACCGGCCGACCTGGCCTTCGACCGCGCCGAGAGCGACACCTATCTGGTGGCCCGAGGCTTCACTGGCGATCTGGCCGAGGTGTTCGGACTGCTCGACGGCTGGCCCGCCGGTCTGGCGCTCGTAGCGGCCAGCAGCTCACCTCACATCACCCCGGCCAATCTCGTGCTCGATGCCCTGGACGCACTGCCGTCGCCCTTGCGACGACGGATCGCCGAGGCAGCGGTGATGGAGGTCTGGTCCGAGGCGGCGGCCCGCGAGGTCGGCTGCGATTTGCCCTCGGGTTGGGTGCTCACGGTACAACAGCTCGGGCTCCCGATCGCCCCGCTCGGCGCAGGCCGGTTCCGACCGCATCAGCTTTTGATCGAAGCCCTGGAGCGCGAGTTACAGCCTTCGGTAAAGCGCCACGCTCGGCTGCACGGGCTGGCCGGGCGGCTGTGCGAACGTCGCGGCGAGTTCGTTCGCGCGACCCAGCACTACCGCCTGGCCGGAGATCGTCAGACGCTGATGCGCGCCGTACACGGCTATGCCCTGACCCTGATCGAAGCCGGGCGGTTTCATCTGCTGCTTGATATTCTGCAAACCGTCCCGGAGGACGAACTCGAGTCGGGCGCACTGGTCCTGTTGGCTCGCTGTCACCTCGAGGTCGGTCAGTCTGGGCGCGCCGAGACCCTGTTGCAGCGACTGGTGGAGGCGGGATTCGACAGTCTCGAGTTGACCTATACCCGGTGCCTGCTGGCCGCCCGTCGGGGGCAGTACGAGCTAATTCTGGAACTCTGCAAACAGATCGGCCCACTGGAAACCGCCCAAGCGCGAATCTCGTTCGATGGCCTCCGGGCCGTGGCGCTCGCATCGCTCGGCGCTCTCGACCTGGCCAGGGCGGCGATCAAACGGGCCTTGGACTGGAGCGAAGCATCCAATAATCCATCTCTGATGGCCGCCACGGCCGCCGCCGCGCAATTCGTCTATCTCGTGCTCGGCGAGACTGCGCAGCGAGAGCGCTATTTGCAACGGGGCATAGATCTGTACGGCAGTCTCGGCGAACCGCCTCAAATTCTCGAGCTATACAATGATCTGGCGGATCGCTACCGTCAACGAGGCAGATTCACCGAGGCCGAATCGCTGATCGGACGAGCCTTGGAGCTGGTCCAACAGGAGCCGAACGCGATGCAGGCGCTGTTGCAAGAGGTGCTGGGCGACCTGCGATTCTTTCAACTTCAACCGGCGCTCGAGACCTACGAGCGGGCGCTGAGGGCGGCAGAATCGTATGGGATTGACCTGATCGCCTCAAGGATTCGTCTCAAGCTCTCAGAGGTCTACAGCCCCCGCGAACCTGAGGGGCGGGAGCTGCTGAATCGGGCGCAGTCGGGACACAGCCAATCACCACCGTGGCTACAGGCCTTTCTCGATTTCCGCCTCGGCCAGATCGCCCTCGACGAGGACCGGACCGAGGAGGCGGAGCGGCGTTTCGCGGCCGCGATGCGCGACAGCCTCGAACCGAGCCACCTCGTGCGCGGGCTGGCATACCAGGCGGAGCTATCCCGTCGGCGGGGATCACTCAAAGCTGACCGAATCGGCGAGTTGTTTCGCACCGCCGACGCGATCGGCTCGGACAGCGCGCTGCTCCCCGATCTGGACCGGCTCGAGCGGCTGGTTGGCCACTGCCAGGCTGAGGGTTGGTCATCGGAACGCTGGCAGGCTTTGCTTCGGCGCGGGAAGAGCGACCAACCTGAGCGCACGACCGTCCCACGACCCAGGCTCGAGATCCGTACGCTTGGTGGGTTGCAGGTCTCATTCAACGGCTTCCCAATTCGCCTGCCGTTCGCCAAGGCGGGTGAACTGCTCGTCTGGTTGGCGCTGCACGCACCCAATACTCGGGACCGAGCGATCGAGGCACTCTGGACCAGCTCGGATCACCGTCGCAACATCGAGTACTTCAAGCTGACCGTGCGGCGATTGCGGGGCTGTCTCAGCGAGCAGGGTCGGGTGGCATTCAATCCACTGCCCTACGACGACAGACAGTACTGTCTGGCGAGCGATCTCGAGATTGCACTGGACCTAGAGTGGCTGACAGGACTCGGTCCGACGGCGACCGAGCGCGACCTCGAGCTGGCGACAGCCGTCTACGCCGGTCCGTTTTTGCCGCACTCCGGCGGCGAGTGGGTCGAAACGCTCCGCATGGAGTTCCACGACCGCGCCCTAGGGGCACTGCTGCGTCTCGGTGAGTTGCTCCTGCCGTCCAGTCCGGCCCAGGCGGGCGCGGTCTTCGAACGGGCGGTGGCGCTCGATGGTTTACACGAGGCGGCCCATCTAGGAGCCATCGAGGCCGCCTGGCAGGGTCAGGACCCGCAGGCCGCGCGGCGACTGTACCGGCGCTACGCCGCGATGCTGCGCGACGAGTTCGGCAGCGTGCCCGAGAGCAGTTTGGCGCAACGCTTTTCCAGCGTCTGAGACACGGTTTCCCCGGACTTTCCCCGCCAACATGCTACCGTCTCTCCTGGGTTGCGACCAACGCGCCCAAAGACTCGAGGAGCCTATGAAACGAACCGTCTGGTTGCTGCTTGCCCTGCTCGGAATCCTGGCCGTTCGGGCGATCCCGTCGTCGGGAACTTCCCATCCGTCAGTCACCGTGGCCATCGGAAATCAACCGTCTCACTGGCCGCCGATCTGGTTTCCGGATGGACCCACGGACGACAATGGATGACCCAACCCCCGAGCCAGCTTGGTCTAACTACCTGCCCGCCCTGGATCGCGCGGCGCTGAAGATTGAACAGGCGATCACGGCCACCGTGACCGGGCCGCGCTGGTCGGTCGAACAGCGCCGACGCTGCCTGTGGCTGCTCGAACACACCCGCGTCCTGTGGCGTCAACGAACCAACCCGAACGCCGCACTGGACGAGTTACGTTCCCTTTGCTGGGACAGTCCGGTTGAATCGCTCAGTCTGGTGAGGTCAAACCTCGAGCTGATTCGCAGTTGGAGCCAAGAAATCGTGTCTGCGGCAGATTGAACTGCGCCATGAAATACCCTCGAGACCAAAACTATCCGCCCCACAGGAACCCATGTATCCGCTGGTCAACATCTTCTTCACGTTCGGCACTCGAGCAAAGATCTCCCTTGCTGTAATGCGCTCGACAATCCGCACAATTTTCGTTGAGCTGTACCTCGGCACACTTTGCACCAAGAAATGCGTATGATCCCGGTCCGCTCCAATCTCGAGGAATTCGATCTCGTAACGCAGTTCGATCTCATCGCAGATTGCCTTCAACACGAGTTTCACTGCTCGAGTCAAGACTACTCTGCGATATTTTGCTGGGCAGCGACCCAAGCCCGTTAGCTGCTGCCCTCAGGATCAAGAAGACAATGTGGTACATCAGCACCGTGTGGTACATCAGCACCGTGACCTTCTGATGCTTGTGAAGCTACGTACTCATGAGTCAGCCTGAACCCACAGCGAAACGTACGAGGCGAGCCTCGAGAAATTAACCCGCCGAGATTTAACCGCGTCTTCTTTTTGGCAGTTCAGAGCCAACAGACTGCCGCTCGAGCAGTTGATGCGTTACAGGGGCTTTTTGCAAGATTTGAAGACGAGATTCCGTGCTCGTGGCCTGACAAAGGGGCATCTCGAGCTTCAAGGACTGCTCGTCTCAAAGTCTGAATGCCTGTCCCGCACTTGAGTGTTGCCCTTAAGTTTGCTATAGTTCCAAAGCTTGCCCCGACGGGGCGCTCAATTTGCGGGCGTGTTTAACCAATTCGATACGTGTCCGTCGGAGGAATCAAGATGTTTGCAATCGTCAAAACAGGTGGGAAGCAGTACAAGGTCAACGAGGGTGACATCATCCGCGTCGAAAAGTTGGATCAGGCGGCGGGCGCTTCGGTGGAACTCCCGGTCATGATGATGGGTGGCGATAGCGTCGCGTTCAACAGCGGCAGCGTCACCGCGCAAGTCGTGCGTCACGTGCAAGGCAAAAAGATTTACATTGACAAGTACAAGAGCGGCATTCAGTACCGCCGCCGCAACGGCCATCGTCAGGAATACACCGACATCAAGATCACCGCCGTCAAAGCCTGATCTTTCTAGCGCATCAAAACTACAGGGGTGATTTGAAATGGCACACAAGAAGGGCGTGGGTAGCACCCGCAACGGACGTGACAGCAACCCGAAGTACCTGGGCGTCAAGAAATTCGGTGGCGAGGTCGTGCGCGCCGGGAACATCTTGGTGCGTCAACGCGGCACGAAGTTTACCGCCGGTGAGAACGTCGGCATGGGCCGCGATCACACCCTGTTCGCGCTGTCCGACGGAACTGTCAAGTTCCAGGACAAAGGCAGTTACGGTCGTTTCATTCACGTGGAACCCGTTGTGGCCGCTGCCGCAGACGATTGAGCCGCTACCCTTTCGCCACCCGCTGTTAGCTCGTCCCCTCGCACGAACAGCCAACCGGCTCACGTGCGAGGTTTTTTAATCCTCATCACCCATCAACCTGCCTGCTCGAGCTTCCAGTGTTCTAAGCTAGAAGCCAGCGGCGAGGAGCCAGGAGCTTAAAAGCCATGAAATTCCGTGACCTGCTCGAGATAGAAGTGACCGGCGGCAAGGGTGGTGATGGCAGTATGGCCTTTCACCGCGCCAAGTACAACGCCAAGGGTGGTCCCGACGGCGGGCACGGCGGGCGCGGCGGCGGGGTCTACCTGCGTGCGATTCAGGGCGTGGAAAGCTTGGACACGCTGATTGGAAAGCGCAAGTTCAGCGCTCAAAACGGCGAGTACGGCAAGGGTCGTTTGATGCACGGCTACGACGGCGTGGACCTGTACATTGACGTGCCCCTCGGGACAGTGGCGATAGACCTGGACGAGAACCGGATCATCGCGGACATGCTCGAGGTCGGGCAGGAGACCCTGATCGCCAAGGGCGGCGAGGGCGGGCGCGGTAACAGCGCTTTCACCAGCAGCACACGGCAAGCGCCGCGCTTCGCGGAATTGGGCGTGGCAGGACAGGAACGGCGCTTACGACTGGAACTGCGGCTGATCGCCGATGTCGGCCTGGTCGGGTATCCGAATGCCGGGAAATCCAGTTTGCTGCGCGCCATGTCGAACGCCAACCCGGAGGTCGCGTCCTATCCGTTCACGACGCTGAATCCGATTCTGGGCGTGATTCAGAGCGACCGCGACGAGTTGGAACGCTTCACCTTGGCTGACATCCCCGGCATCATCGAAGGGGCGCACCTGGGGAAGGGCTTGGGTCTCGAGTTTCTGCGTCACATCAGCCGCACCCGGCTCTTGTGTTACGTGTTGGACGGCAACGAGGACCCGAGCGGACACTTGGATGCCTTGCAGACGGAGTTGCGCGAGTACGACGAGCGATTGTTAGAGCAACCATCGCTGATCGTCCTCAATAAGATTGACCTACTGGACGAGGAATTGCGCTTGATTTTGGAGGACGAGCTGGTGCGGTTTGGGCTGCCGGTCGTGGCGGTTTCCGCGCAGCGCGGCGATGGCCTGTCCGCCTTGAAGCAGACCTTGTTTGACGTGCTGCCCGCGAATCTGGCCAAGGTCTCTCTGGTCACGGAAAAGCCCGTGACCGGACCAGAACCCGTGCGAATCACCAAGGCGAGCGCGTACCACGAGGATGGCAGTCTGCTCTGGATCGTCACCGGCGGCAATTTCGAGGCGCGCATCAACCGCTTCAGCCGCCATCTCGAGGATGCAGCAGAGTACTTGGAGAACGTTTTCAAGCGCGAGGGTTTGAACAACCAGCTTAAAAAGGCGGGCGTCAAACCGGGCGACACCGTGCAGATCGGCGCGTTCAACTTCGAGTTCTTCGAGGATAGCTGGGACGGGCAGAAGAAACCCGAGGAACCCGTGTACAAAGCCGCGAATTACTACGCGGATGCGGTCAAGGACACGACCCCAGATGACCCGGAAGACAAGCCACTCGAGTTTTGAGGGCTTACTTGATGAAGCGGATCGTGAGCGGGTAGCGGTAGACGATCCCCTCGTTGGTTTTGACTGCCGCGACGATCATCATCACGATGTGAAACACGGCCAGCACACCCCACAAGGGTATGGCCAGAATTAAGCCGACCCCGAGCGTGAAAATGGCGAACACCCCGAGCAGAACGGCGTACAGGGTCGTGCTGAGCTGAAAGTTCAAGGCTTCCTTCCCCTGATCGTCCGCGAAGCTGGATCGGTCCTTGAAGACCAGCCAGGCTACCAGCGTTCCGATGATGTTCCCCAGCGTTGGTAGCAGGTACATGGCAAAGCCTGAGAGGTGACAGATCAAGCCCCAGGTCTTCTCTTCGGTGCGAAGCTCAAAGGGTTGATGGACGGATTGTTCCAAGGAATCGTTCATGGGGTTCATTACGCAACACGCCCATGAAAGTTCCCAACGGGTAGTGTCAAGATTCTGCAAAGCCCTGTAAACCTGCTGTCAAAGTCGAGCGCGAGGCTCGAGCCATTCCTGTACCGGACGCCCGATCCCGAGAGGTCGTTCTGGGTCGAGGGCGAAGCACGATTCTGTCCCCCCGAGGGGCTTGGATGCGGGTGATAGCTTCAATGCGCACAAGAAATCCTGTATTTGGAACGCTCAGTAATCGAAACCGCCGCCCTCTAAGAGCAGCACGGTTTCGCTGAGCTGACCGAACGGCATTTTGGCTTCCAGCGTCATCGCGTTCGGCGGGCACGACACGACGCAGGCATTGCAGCCGGTGCAGGCGGCCACCTCGAGGCTGAGCTTGTACGAACCGTCGGTTTCGCGGTCTCTGGTGATTGCGTCTGTCGGGCAGACGTTCTGGCAGACGGGGCAGAAGATACAGTTCTGGTTGACGGTCGGCGCGGGCCAGTACTGCGGCGCGGTTATCTGCGGCGTGGGACGGAGCGCCTTGCGTCGCCAGACCCACTCGTCTGGGATCGGTTGGGCTTCCACTTTCGTGTCCACGCCCGGAATGATCCGGTCAGGAATCACTCGCGCCATACCCCCGCGAGCGTTTTGCGCCATCGCTTGCAACGCGTTGCGGCGTGAGACGGACACGGCCGGAGCGATTTCCGCGACTGGTTCCAGCAAACTCTCCGATTCGGTTGACGCTCGAGGGGCACCGTATTGCACGACGCGCACGTCCATCGGTTCCGCCCGCAACTCCTCGCGGTAGGCTTGCGCGATCTGGATGACGTTCTCCACCGCGCCCGGCACGCTCGAGCCACCGAGTTTGCACCCATCGCAATCGCCCCGAGCCAGGGTCAGGCGCTGCCCCCAGGCGGCGCTCGCCAGCAGCATCGCGGGCGTGACCCGACCCAGGCATTCCAGCGTCGCGCCATCGCCAGGAACCTTGCTGCACTTCAGGCTGCACGGCTCGCGTTCCTGTGCGGCAGCCGTGGACGCTGTGGTTCCCTGCTGCTTCAGCGTCCCGAGCGTGGCGATCAGGTCGTACTCCAACGCCCCGGTCGGACAGGCTTGCACGCACAACCCGCAGCCCGTGCAGGCTTCCTCCAAAATTTGCACGTTGTTGCCAATCCGCACCGCGTCGTGCGGGCAGGCTTGCATACACTTGTCGCAGCCACCGACCGCGTTTCGTTCCACCAGACAGCGATCCCCCGTGTACGTCGGACGGGGATCGGTCAGATTCATAAACGCATCGAGAAAGCCTTTGACCACACCCGATTCTACGCGCTCAAAGACTTGGGTGGATGTCGTGCATGACATTCTCCCAGGATCCTAGGCTGATGAAGCATCTCAAGGTTTGATCAGACCAGTCTCGTCTCGAGCGATTTGCGTTGGACGCCCTCGAAACCCTTGTAGGGGCGCAGCACGCTGCGCCCAGAGGTCGTCACCCGATGACGTGTATCCAAGGACAATTTTAAAGCCTTAGCGTGGCTCGTTGCAGTCATTCACGCGTTGCGGTCAGGCGATCATGACGATCGCCCCTACGAAAAACCGTATTCCCTACAGGCTACTGAGCGCGCCCCCTCGAGCCACAACATCGCTTGGAACCGCTTAAAGCGTGACAGCCGCCTTCGCGCCCCACACATCCCCGACATCATTGAGGAACTTGTCAAACCCTGCGAAGTCCAATTGCTGCTGATTGTCGCTGAGCGCGGTCGCCGGGTCGGGGTGAACCTCGATGTGAATCCCGTCCGCACCGACCGCCAGCCCTGCCTTTGCCAGCGGTGTCAGAATGTCGCGTCGTCCGGCCGCGTGGGTCACATCCACGATCACCGGCAGGTGGGTTTCCAACTTGGCGACAGCCACAGCGCTGATGTCCAGCGTGTTGCGGGTCCATTTTTCAAAAGTGCGAATGCCGCGCTCACAGAGAACGATCTGATCGTTACCCTCGTTCAGGATGTACTCCGCCGTCAGCAACCACTCTTCCATCGTGCTGCTCATGCCGCGCTTTAGCAGCACAGGCTTGCCCGCTTTCCCAACCTCGCGCAAGAGCGGAAAGTTCTGGGCGTTGCGCGTGCCGACCTGGAGCATGTCGGCGTACTCGGCGGCGACGGCGACATCTCGAGTGTCCATGACTTCAGCCACGAACAGCAAGCCGTGCTTCTCAGCCGCCTTCGCGCCGTACTGCAAACCCTCGACGCCCAGGCCCTGAAAGCCGTACGGGCTGGTGCGCGGTTTGTACGCCCCACCGCGCATCAGGGTTACGCCCCTGGATTTCACAAACGCGGCCGTGGTGTCCATCTGCTCCCAGCTCTCAATGCTGCACGGACCCGCGATCAACACCGGGTGCGCCCCACCGAACTCCACGCGCAGGTCGCCCCTCGAGACGGAGACCTTGGTGTTCTCCGGGTGCGCTTTGCGGCTGTATTTCAGTTTTGGCTTGTCCTGCGTCTCTTCCAGGTCTAGGCTGGCTTTGAAGATTTCCTTGAAGAGTTGCTTGATCGTGGCCCCAGAAAACGGTCCAGCGTTGGCTGCCCCTAAAGCGTCCAGCATCTCGGATTCGCGTTTCGGGTCGTAGTGCTGCGTGCCAATCTGGGTTTGCCGAGCGCCGATCTGTTCGACGATGCTGGCGCGGCGGTTCAAGAGTTTCAAAATTTCCAGATTCACTGTGTCCACCTGGTCGCGTAACTCTAGAATCGTGGGGTCTGTGTTCATAGTTGCTTCCTTTCAAAAAAGAACTCCGGCGTGAGCCGAAGTGAGTTGACACCCGAGTTTTAACTCAGGCGTCGTTACGTCCAATAAGAGCAGGTGATAGGCTTCATGGCGTCTGGAAGTGTACGAGCTGACGGCAATCCCTGTCAAACGCCACGAAAAAGGGCGAACCACTCGGATTCGCCCTTTCACGCCTCAAAGATCAGACTTCTTCGTCGTCACGCAACCCGAGCGCGACGGCTCGAGCGTTCTGGCGCTCCGCGAGCTTCGAGAGCAGAATGCCGATTTCGTAGAGGATAATCAGTGGCACGCTGACAATCGCCAGGTTCACCGGGTCGCTCGTCGGGGTGACAATTGCGGCCAGCACGACGATGGCGAAAACCGCGATGCGGCGCTGCGCCGCGAAGAATTTGCTCGAGACCAGGCCGATCTTGGAGATCAGGAACATCAAGACCGGAAGCTGGAACAATAAGCCCATCAAAACCATCGGGGTGAGCACGGCGTTGATGTAGTTACTGATCGTCAGTTGGGCCGTCACGCCCGGCAGGAAGGTCAGCAGGAATTGCAGCGCGAACGGGAGCGCCGCGTAGTACGCGAAGGCGTTCCCGAGCAGAAACGAAAAGAGCGCCCCAAAAATAAACGGAACCGCGTAGCCGCGCTCGCGCTTCGTCAGGCCGGGGGCCACAAATAGCCAGACTTGCGACAGAATGACCGGCATCGCCAGAATCAGACCACCGAACGCGGCGATCATGAACGAGGTCGTGAGCTGCTCGGTCACGTCCAGTGACACGATCATGACCTGCTGGCCCTTAGTTTTCTTGTACAGCTCGAGCGGCTGCTTTAGGAAGTCAATGATCTGACCAAGGAAATTGAACGAGATTCCCGCCCCGATGACCCACGCGCCAGCCGCCCAGATGATGCGCCAGCGCAACTCCTCTAAATGGTCAATCAGCGGCGCTTCTTTGAAGGTCTCGGCTTTGAGCTGTCGGGTGCGTGCCATAGGTGTATACCTCAGCTCGAGGAGCGGGTTAATCGCCCGTTCCTCGAGGGTGGAGGGCGCTTAGACCTTCGGCTCGCTCGAGACGCTGCTGGTGACGGGGGCGGGCTTGGGGGTTTCGTCCTTGAAGCTGTCTTCCAGCTCCGAACGAATGTCCTTGCCTGCCCTTTTGAACTCGCGGATGCCCTGTCCCAAGCCCTTACCGAGTTCCGGCAGGCGTTTCGCGCCAAAGAACACGAGGGCGAGCAACAAGATGACCATGATTTCGGGTGCTCCAAGATTTGGCATACATTCCTCCAGGTCTTTCTTCTCACGGCAAGTCTGCGCTTCTATACGTCAGACATTTGTCTTCTCGAGTCTACTCGGGAATCTAAAGATGAGATGAAATTTGAACGCCTCTGGTTCCCGCTCAGTCGTTCTGCTTTGGTATACGCGCCGCGAGCCAGTTCTGGATGAAGGGAAGTTTTCCAAGCTTGACGTTTTGCAGTTTTCGCGTCCAGTACCGCTCCGACCAGCCCTCCAGAATCTTCTGATGCCCTCGAGCCACCGCCAGCGCCGCCTCGGGAACATCGCCTGTCACAGTACTGCCCGCCGCGACGAAGGCGGCTTCATGAACCGTTAATGGAGCCACCAGGGTAACGTTGGTCCCGATGAACGCGCCGTCTTTAACCGTGGTGCGGTGCTTATCCACGCCGTCGTAATTGGCGGTGACTGCCCCGGCGCTAAAGTTCACCTCGCGCCCGATTTCGGCGTCACCGATGTACGCCAAGTGCCCAGCCTTGGCACCGTCCAACAGGTGACTGTTCTTGATTTCCACGAAGTTCCCAACGTGAACCCCGCGCTCCAAGACCGTGCCGGGTCGTAAGCGAGCGAACGGGCCCACGTCCGAACCAGCCTGCACCAGCGCCCCCTCGAGGACACTGTGCGGCTTGACATGAACCGCTCCGACCAAACGGCTGTCCTGCACGACGCTGTACGCCCCGATGCGGCTGCCGCGCCCAATAAAACTCTGCCCAGAGACCACGACTCCAGGCTCGAGGATCACGTCGGGTTCCAGGCTCGCGGTGTCGTCTATGTAGGTCGTGGCGGGATCGCGTAGCGTCACGCCCGCCCGCATCCAACGTTCTCTGAGGCGGTCTCTCAGTGCGCGGTCCGCTTTCGCAAGCTGAAGGCGGTCGTTGCAGCCCTCCAGCTCCGAAGAATCGGCCGTATGTGCCCGCACGGGTCTTCCAGCCGCCCGGTACGCCTCGAGGATGTCCGTCAGGTAGTACTCCCCGGCGGAGTTGTCGTTACCAATCGCGTGCGCCAGTTCAAACCCGCTCGAGTCGAACAGGTACATGCCACTGTTCCATTCCCGGATCAGCTTCTCTTCGGGCGTGGCCGATTTCTGTTCCACGATCCGCAAAACCTGACCGTGTTCGTCACGCACGATCCGTCCGTAGCCAGTCGCATCCTCCAAAACGCCGGTGATGACGGTCATGCCCGCCCCCGCCGCTCGATCTCCTGCCGCCTCGCGGTGCGACTCGAGCGCGGTGCGCAGGGTTTCTGGGCGCATCAGTGGCGTATCGCCGTAGAGCACGTAGACATCGCCGCTAAAACCCGCTAACGCAGCTTCGGCGCAGAGAAACGCGTGGGCCGTGCCGAGTTGCTGATCCTGCCGGGCGAAGGTCACGTCCGCATCCTTGAAATACGTTTCTATGGCGTCCGCCCCGTGACCCGTGACGACCACGATCCGTTGGGGTTGCAATTCCTTGGCGCGTTCGATCACGTGCCCGAGCAGCGGACGACCCGCCGCCTCGTGCAGCATCTTTGGCAATTCGGATTTCATGCGCGTGCCCTGCCCAGCCGCCAGGATCACGACTGCCAGGGGCATCAGCGAACCTCGAGAAATTCAGTACCCAGAAGCAACTCGAGGCGAACCCGTTTTAAGCGCATTGCTACTTCGCCTTCGCGCTCGAGACCAAATTGCTGGGCGGTGTCGGAACGGGAACCGCCACACCCTCGCCCCAGGGTCGTTCGGGTTGCTGACGAATGCGCCAGAGTTGCCAGACCGCAATCAGAATCAGTGGAATGCTGGCGATCTGCGTGTAGGTGAACAGCCCAATCCCGAGGTTGTTGTCCACGAAAACCTTGACGTTGACCGAATTGAGACGAAACGTTTCCTCGAGAACGGAACGGAGCAAGCTATACCAAAGAATGAATTGCCAGAAGACCCAACCTGGACGGCGGCTTCGCAACCAGTAGAACGCCGCAATCGTCAAGATCACGCCGATGAACACCCCGTAAATCTGGGTCAGGTGAACCGGCCCTCGAGACGCGTCGCCATTGATGCACAAGAGCGATACGATCGCCTCACCGCTCGGTTGCTTGCAGATGCCGGGCATCCCCGTCCAGTTGCGTTGCGCGTTGAAAATCCCGAGGATCGTGTCACCAAAGTTTGGCCAGGTCCAACCGATGCCCAGATTCGTGAACCGCCCAATCGTGTCCGCCCCGTTGAAAAAATTTCCCAGGCGACCGCCAATGATCCCGAGCGCCACACCGGGCACGAACAGGTCGGCGTACTGATAAAAGTTGATCTTGTAGCGGCGCTGGTAGTATAAGAGTGCCCCGACGCCGAACAGCAAGCCGCCGTGAATGGCGATGCCGCCCTCGCGGATGTTAATGAGCTTTAGCGCCCATTGCCAGAAGGATTCCCCAGTCAGCCAGCGAAACTGATCCGGCGAGGTCAGCACGTACACGACCCGCGCACCGACGACGCCCCAGAGGACAGAAAAGAAGATCATGTCGGACAGCAGATTCGTGTTCAGCCCGCGCCGGGCCGCGATCCGATTCGCCAGCCAAGCGCCGATCAACACGCCCAACGTAATCAGCACGCCGTACCAGGCGATGCTGAAATCACCGATTTTAAAGAGTTCTGGATGCATCTCGGCAGGATTATAAACCTCCCCATGAGTGAAACGGCCAGACGGAATCATGAAGGCTCCCCGTTACCCCTCGAGAAGCGTGGATGCAGTTTGACGCTCGAGGGCAGGGTGAGCGCACCACACCTCTCAGTCTCGAGCGTCCCCTAGTGTGAGTCTTGAGCCATCAAACTTCAGGCGCTCACTCGAGCAAGTGCCGGAGCCACAGCTCGGGGTTCCCCAGAAACGACCTCCAGTCGCGCAGCAGCTCGAGGTCGGCGGCAGGCGTCTCGCGGATGCCCCAATCACCGAACTCCAGGATTTGTGCGCCGGGCAGGGACAGCAGCACCGGGGAGTGCGTGGCGCAAACGACTTGAGAACCGCGCTCCGCGAGGTGATGCAGCAGCGCGACGACGCTCAGGGTGGAGCGGAACGAAAGCGCGGTTTCGGGTTCGTCCATCAGGTAGAAGCCTCGGGTGTCGAAGTGCTGTTGCAGGATGTTCAGCAGTCCCTCGCCGTGCGACCGTGCGCTATACGAAGCGTTGCGCCGCGAGACGGAGCGCGTCTCGCGGTCCATCGCACCGACCAGCGTCTCTAAGGTGCTGGCGCGCAAGAAGAACCCGTCGGTGGCGGCGTTCTTGTCGGTCTCGAGCTGCGCGTTCCAACCGAGCGGCGTGTCCTCTAAGCTCAGCAGCGTCCCGAGCGTGTTGAGGCTCGGGGAGTACGACCCGAGGCGCGGGTAACGGGCGGCGATGCTCTCCAGCACGGTCGTCTTGCCGGTTCCGTTCTCACCCACGAAGAGGGTCACGGGCGCGGTGAACCGCAACCCGTGTTTCAGCACGTGCCGCACCGCTGCCACGCGGTACGGGTGCGCCCCATCGCGCCAACCGTCAGGCGTGTACCGCAAGCCGCGCAGGTGCAGCACGCGTCACCCTCGAGCTATGAGCGAAGCAACCCTGGCTTCGCTGAAGACACCCTTCAGGAGTTCCCGCCCATCGTCCGCCGTGAGCACCGGAATCTCGTACTCGTACCGGGCGAACGCGGCCTGATCCTCCAAGATGTTGACCAGCCGCACCTCGAGACCGGCGCGTTCCAGCATCAGTTTCGCCTTGTCGCACAGCGAGCAACCGGGTTTGGTGTACAGGGTCATGGTTGATAGTATGCACCGACCGGAGATCTGCCACGAGGGACGTTGCACCTTCTAGTGTGAACGCTGGCAACTTTGAGCCGCCCCTCGAGTACCCTGTCACCCATGACCGATCCTGTCTTGCTCGAGCTGCGCCCGCCCGTGGCGCTGCTGACCCTGAACCGTCCCGAGGTGCGGAACGCGCTCTCGCCCGCTTTACTGGAGAGACTGTCAGATCGGCTGTCCGAACTCGAGGCGAACCCGGCGGTGCGAGCCGTGGTGCTGACCGGGGCGGGCAGCGCCTTCTGCGCGGGGGCTGACCTGGAGAATCTGCGTGCGCTGTCCACCGTGAGCGCCGAGACCAACCAGCAGGACTCGAGCCGCTTGGCGGCGCTGCTGGAACGGCTGTATCGCTTTCCGAAACCGGTGATCGCGGCCGTCAACGGGGCGGCGGTCGCGGGCGGGGCGGGTCTGGCGACGGCTTGCGATCTCGTGGTCGCCTCAGAGGAGGCGCGGCTGGGCTACACCGAGGTGAAGTTGGGCTTCGTGGCCGCCATTGTGAGCGTGTTTCTGCTGCGTTCAGTCGGCGAGAAACATGCCCGCGAGTTGCTGCTGACCGGCAAGCTGATCTCCAGTCAGGAGGCCTATCGGATCGGGTTGGTCAACGAGGTCGTGCCTGCCGCGAAGACCGTGGAACGTGCCCTAGGTCTGGCGCTCGAGGTGGCCCAGAACAGCGCCAGTGCTCTGGCTAGCACGAAGGAACTGCTGGCGGTCCTGCCGGGCATGGGCCTTTCCGAAGCGATCCAACACGCCGTCCTCGTCAACGCCTGGACTCGAGGGACGAGCGATTTGCGCGAGGGGGTAAGCGCTTTTTTGGAGAAGCGCGAACCGAACTGGAAGCCGTGAAACGCTGCTCTGAGCTGTAGCAATCGTAATGGCGAGACTTACCTCGTCTGGCCGCCTTCATCACCAATCTCGAGACACCTGAAATTCTCGAGATTCGCCCGTGGCCTACAAAAACGGAATCCTACTGGCCGGGTGGAGCGCTCGAGAGTTTACGGATGACATCGGCCGGGTATTTGACGGCTTTGAACTGCTTGATGAAGTAATCCGCGACGCGGCGGTCACCGCGCTCGTTGAAGGCGATGCGTCCACTGACCCCGCCGAGTTCCACCGACTCGGGCGGCTTTGGATACGGCGGCTCGAGTTGGGAGTTTGTTGCCGGATGCCTTGAAGGCGGCTGCGATCGCGTCTATCACGACATTCGCGGCGTCGTAGCCATACGGCGAGTACGGCTCGGGCGCGGCTTTGAAGCGAGCGGTGTAGCGCTTGGCGAAGCTACCCGCGCCGGTCAGCAGCGAGAGCGCGCCCGCCGTCGAGGTGAAGTACACGCCTTTGGTGCTCTCCCCTGCTAGTTTCACAAAGTTTTCCGTGTCAATCCCGTCCGCGCCGATGATCGCGCCGCCAAACTTGGCCGCTCGCAAGGCTTTCACGATCGGTCCGCCCTGAGGGTCGTTGCCGCCGTAGAACACGGCTTGCGGCTGGTAGAGTCTGATCTGCTGCGCCAGATTCCTCAGCGCATCCGCCTCGAGCGGCTTGCCGTCTAGGCCAGGATTGGTGACGAAGCCAACCACGGACAAGCCGATGGCGGTGGCGCGTTTTCGGAACGCGTTCGCCAGACCGATCCCGTACTGGGTGCCCTCGTTGACCACGAACACGCGGCGCAGGCCCAGCCCATCGCGCACGAATTGCGCGGCGATGGGACCCTGCACGTCATCACGTCCGCAGACGCGGTTGACGTTGGGCAGACCCTCGTCGGTCACGGCTGGATTGGTGCTGGCGGCCGAGATCATCAAGAGTCCAGACGCGGCGTAAATTTTCATGGCTTTGATGGAAATAGATGAATACACGTGTCCCACGACACCCAGCACCGTCGGGTCGGCCGCGACCTTGGCGGCCACTCGAGCACCGGCCTCTTCGCTGCCCTGGTCGTCGGCGTTGACGAACTCCAACTTGACCCCGAACTGCGCGAAGCGGTCTCTGGCCTCCTCCACGGCCATTTGCGCGGCGTTCTGAATCGGGAGGTTGCTAGTGGCGTCCGGTCCGGTCAGCGGCGCGGCCCCAGCGATTCGGACAACCGTTAGCGCTGATTGCGCCGTGAGTGCCGAGCCGAGCAGCAGCATGGGAGCGAGAAAGGCCAATCGCATGGGTGATTATTTCATACCCTGGTTGGCCGTTCTGTGCCCATCACGCAGCACAGCATAGAATCCACGGGTGAAGCTCTCGAAACGAATTCTCCTGAATGTACTTTACGTGTCGCTCGGTGTGCTGATGGGATTGGCCTGGGGGTTGCGCCCGCGCGAAACGACGCTGGGGGTTGACCCGATTCCGGCTGAGTCCGCCACGGGCAGCGTGACCGTGACGCTCGAGCCGGGAAAGATCATCCTGGCCAAGCCCGCGCAGCCAAACGGGACGGTCTTCGTCTACTACCCTGGTGGGCGCGTCCCAGCTCAGAGCTACGAGTTCATGGCGCGCGCCCTGGCCGCGCAGGGGATCATCGTGGCCATCCCGGAGATGCCGTTGGAACTGGCGGTCCTGGGTGCGGACCGGGCTTCGGAGGTTCGTAAATTACTCGAGCGGCAAGGGGTGGAGATTCAGAAGTTCGTGATCGGTGGTCACAGCCTGGGCGGCGCGATGGCGGCTCGGTACGCTTTCAGCAACGCCGTAGACGGTTTGGTGCTGATGGGCGCGTACGGCGTGGATGATCTCTCCGGGAAGAGTTTCAAGGTCTTGGACATCGCCGCCGAACACGACGGCGTGGCGGACGCCGCCAAGGTCAAGGGGGGTCTCGAAAAACTGCCTGCCGGAACCGCGATCACGACGATTCCGGGTGGGGTTCACAGTTTCTTCGGTCGCTACGGCCCGCAGGACGGCGACGGCACGCCGACGACCACCCACGAGGCTTTCGAGCGGGTGCTGGTTGCCAAATTGCTGGCGTACTTCAAATCGCTCTGAGTCCGTCCAAGACCGGGATGAAATTCGAGCTGGCGAGCGCCGTTTAGCTGACAGTCTGAACCCGACTCGAGTTGTGTCCCGGTCGCTACGTTTTAACCGGAAAGTCCTTTCGTCACGAACCGCAGGTCGTTGACGTTGGTTCCAGTTTCGCCGGTCACGATCAGATCCCCGAGCGCCTCGAAGAAACTGTGGGCATCGTTGCGGGCCTGCGCCTCGAGCGGGTTCAGACCCAGTTTGGCGGCTCGCGTCAGCGTGTCCGGGGTGACGAGCGCACCGGCCGCGAAGCTGCTGCCGTCTATGCCATCGCTGTCGGCGGCGAGCGCCCAGACGCCCACGTCCTCAATCGCCAGTTGCAGCGCGTACTCGAGGTTACGCCCGCCGCGACCGGGGTTGGTAGCCGTGACCCGCGCCGTGGTCTCGCCGCCCGTCAGCACCATCTGTCCCACCGTTAAGCCTCGAGCCAGTCTCGCGTGATCCAGCGCGGCAGCTCTGGTCTCGCCCTGCACGGCGTCGTCAACCAGGGTCACGACAAAACCGCATGACTCGAGGCTGTTCCGGGCGGCCTCCAGCGCCACGAGGTTGCTGACGATCACCTGGTTCGTCACCCGTTGGAAGATCGGATCGTGCGGTTTCGGGGTTTCAGGAATCTCCCCTCGAGCGCCCGCCGTCAGGCGCGCTCGGACTTCTGGAGCGGGAATCTCGTAACGGTTCAGTACTTTGAGCGCAGCCTGGAAACTCGTGCCGTCCGGGGCGGTCAGTCCAGAGGCGATCGTGGCGATGTCGTCTCCGACAACATCGGAGACGATTAGGCTCAGCACGGAAGCCGGGTGCGCCAGTGCCGCCAGACGCCCGCCCTTCAACTTGGAGAGGTGCTTACGGACGGTGTTGATTTCCCCGATATCAGCCCCACAGCCGAGCAATTCCACCGAGAGGGCCGTCTTGTGCTGCAACGTCACGCCGTCCGGGGCGGACACGAGGGCGCTGGCCCCGCCCGAGATCAGGCACAACAGCAGGTCATCCGGGCGCAAACCCGTCACGAAGGCTTGAATCGCCGCACCGGCCGCGACACTACCCGCGTCCGGGAGTGGGTGCGAGGCCTCGAGCCAGCGCATTCTGGGAGTGGCTGAAGTTGGGGCTTGCCCGTATTTGGTGACGCCCACGCCCGTGAATTCGCTCCAGCCCGCCAGGGCCGCGACCATCGCGGGGGCGGCCTTGCCCACCGCCACGACCTTGACCCGACCAATCGCGTCCCCTCGAGCGCTCAGATCGGGCAGGGCACGACGCACGGCGTCCTCCGGCTGCGCGGCGCGCACGGCCGCGTGGAACGCCTCCAGCAGAATCTGACGCATGAGGAACTCTATCTCAGGGCGAGAATGTCCAAGCGAGAATGTCCAAGTGAGACTATCCAAGCGAGTCTGTCCAGGCGACTCTAAACAGGCAGCAAGCAGGCCCAACAGCTAAACCCAGCAGGTAGACTTCAAGGCGTGCCGCCCGCCGTCCTCGAGATTTCCACCCTGGAACCGGTTGCCATCATCTCCGATACGCACGCCAACATCACGGCTCTGACGGCGGTTCTGGCGGACATTGATCGCCGGGGCGTGAAACAGATTGTCATGTTGGGTGACGTGGCAGGCAAGGGTCCCAGCCCGGCGGAAACCGTGGATGCTCTGCGCGCCCGTGAGATTTCCTGTCTGTTCGGAAACTGGGACGAACTGCTGGTGCGCCCGCTCCGCCCCGACGCGCACCCGCAACTGTCCAGCATGACCGAGGCACTGGACTGGCAACGGGAACGCCTGGGACGGGAGCGGCTCGAGTGGCTGAACAGCTTGCCGTACAGCCTGGACCTTCGCCGGGAGAGCGGTCTGGTGCGCCTGCTGCACGCCTCGAGTCGCGGCGTTTGGACGCGGGTCCGCGAGAACGATCCGCTGCAAAGTTTCTATGACCTCTTCGAGGCCACGCCCGCCGTCGGGTTGGACGCGCCGACACCGATGGCGGTCGGTTACGGCGACATTCACACCGTCCTGGTGCGTCACCTGCGAAGCTTCCCGGAGTTGAACCCTGCCGTGCGCGGTCGGATGGTCTTCAACGTCGGCAGCGTCGGCAATCCGCTCGATCAGCCGCACCCCAGTTACGTGATTCTGCACGGAACCCAGCAGCTCGAGGTTAGCCTGATTCGGGTCGCGTACGACAACGAGTTGGAGTGCCGATTGGCCGTGCAAAGCGGGATGCCGCAGTTAGAGGAGTACCTCGAGGAGACGCGCACCGGGCATTACCGGCCGCGAGGTTGAAACTGAAACTTCAGTGCAGTCGCCCTGACGACCCTGTTCGCCAGCCGACCAGATCAGCCTCGGGGAAACTCGAGACACCCGTGACCAGCGATCAGAGCAACGAACTGGGCGCTCTGGCGGCAACCGTTCTACGGCTGCCCGTCAGTTTGAAATCCGCGCTCGAGCGGCGGCAAGCGCGGCTCTGTTCGTTTGATGGCTCCAAGAGACGCGCATCACTTTGGCATCGGCCGTCCGATCAGCTCGAAACCGCGCTCGGGGTGAGCGCGGTCATAGGTCACCGTCTTGTATTTCATGGTCCCGAAATCCCAGAACGAAACGCTGTAGCGCGCCCCACGCTGCGGTTCGCCGTCAACCTCGAGACTGAACCAGCACGAGTCGTAGCGGACGGCCCGAATCTCGAGCAACCGCCAGCCTTTCAGCCGCAGCCAGACCAGACTGGATTCGTAGCCCGCGCCGCACTCGTGCGTCGGGCCGTAACGTCTGGACGGTCCGCTCACATCGAGGAGCACGTAAGTCAATCCCGCACGGGTCTGGAACGCCAAGACGCTCGCCCGGTCCATGTCCACACCGACGCGTTGCTCGGACAGAATGTAGCGATGTTGAACAGTACCGACGGTCAGGATCAACCGCTGGCCGCGCCCACTGGCGGCAAGATCCGCTCGAGCGACGACCCACCCGAAGCCCAGCAACGTGAACGTCACGATCAGCCATCGCACGATTCAATTCTATCCCCAGGGATGAGCTTCGCTCGAGTTAGCGCAGGCTTTTATCACGAGGTACGCCCGAAAAACCTGGAGTGCTTCCAGCATTTGGCTCGAGAAGTGCCCCTCCGCACGCAGTCAACTCCAGATTCAATCGCCACACCTTCAACGGCCCTGCGATTGAATCTGGAGTTGCAAACCCAGTGCCTGACACTGTCGGCGCACCCGAGCGACCGTCTCGGCGGGCGGTAGGCTGAGTCCAGGAGTCTCAGTCGTCCCCCAAAGAATAAACTCACCCCGCGCCACATCCCCCAGTTTTTGTTCGAGGTCGGGTAGGGTCACAGCGGCCGCTTGGATCTCCTCAGGTCGCTTCAGCCGATTGGTACCCAGAAGCAAAGCGAACTTCCAGGAGCCGCGCTCCTCCCAGGAGTAGAGTTCAAAACCCTTCATCGAACGCCTTCCAGGGGCGGCAAGGCCAGTGGCTCCAACCCTCGAGGTCACGAGCGCCAGTGTCAATCGCAGCAGGTTGCGCCGGTTCATCGTCAACCAACTCCCAACGTGAACGACAAATCAGTGCCGTGAAAAACGCTATCTCAGGCAGCCACCAGTGAGGCAACGACCTTCTTGCGCTCCCCGATCTGCTGCCGCCACATTGCGTAGTACAAGCCCTTCTCCAACAGTAACGCCTCGTGCGAGCCGGTCTCCACGATCTCGCCCTGCTCCAGAACGTAGATCCGGTCAGCGTGCATGATCGTGGACAGTCGGTGCGCGATCAGCACCGTGATCTGATGGCGGGACGAGGTGACATCCTTGATCGTGTTGGTAATCTCCTCCTCGGTCAGCGAATCCAGCGAGGAGGTCGCCTCGTCGAAGATGAGAATGCTCGGCTGGCGCAGTAAGGCTCGAGCGATCGAAAGACGCTGTTTCTCGCCGCCTGAGAGTTTCAGCCCGCCCTCGCCGATGGTCGTGTCCAAGCCCTTTTCCGCCTTCGCCAGCAGCGCCTGACAGGACGCCTGATCTAGCGTGCGGCGCAGCAGTTCGTCGCTGGCGTTGGGATTCACGAACAACAGATTCTCTTTGATCGTGCCAGAAAAGAGTTGCGTGTCCTGGGTGACGAACCCGATCTGGGTACGCAGGTCCTCGAAGTCAATCTCGTTCTCGTCCAGACCGTTGTACTGAATGTTACCCGTGAGTGGGCGGTACAACCCGACCAGAAGCTTCATCAGCGTGGTCTTACCCGAACCGCTCGGTCCGACGAAGGCGATCGTCTCGCCGCGCTTGACTGAGAAACTCACGTGTTCCAGCGCGTTTTGCCCGGCCGACTGATGCTTGAAGCCGACTCCGTTGAAGCGCAACTGCTCGACCGTGCCTAGAGTCTTTGGCTCGAGCGGACGGGCCTCAGGGGTCTTCTGCATCAGCTTGTTGAAGTTCAACAGGGACGCTTCCGCCTCGCGGTAGGAGACCAGAATGTTGCCGATTTCTTGGAGCGGTCCGAAAATGAAAAACGAGAAAATCTGCATCGTCACGAGCTGATCGGCTCTCATGGTGTTGCGAAAGATCAACCACATCAGAATGAACAGGATCACTTGGCGCAAGGTGTTGACCAGCGTCCCCTGAATGAAGCCAATGCTGCGAATTTGCTTCACTTTTTCTAGTTCTAACCCCAAAATCTTCAGGGTGTTGTTGTTGAGCCGGGCAATTTCCTGCTCGGTCAACCCGAGGCTTTTCACCAGTTCGATGTTCCGCAACGATTCCGTGGTGGACCCGGCCAGGGCTGTCGTCTGCCCGACGATAACTTTTTGAATCGTCTTGATCCGAGCGCTCAGCGCGTTCGTAACCAGTACCAGCCCGACCGCGCCCGACAGATACGCCAGCGGGACCGTCCAGTGAATATAGATGGAGGCGTAAATAAACACGAAAACCACACCGACCAAGATCCCGAAGAGAATGTTGATCGCGTAATTCAAGAACTTTTCAACATCCACCCGGACCTTCGTCAAAATGGACAGCGTTTCGCCGCTCCGCTGATCCTCGAACTCCTGATACGGCAGTTTCATGGCGTGCTGCAAACCGTCGGTGAAAACCTGAGCGCCAAATTTCTGGGTGATGACGTTCAGGAAGTAATCCTGGAAGTTCTTAGCGATTCGGCTGACCATGGCCACGCCGACCGACGCCAAGAGCAGCAATGCCACGGTTCGCAAGAAGGCATCCCAGGTGTACTCCGAGCCAGCGGTTTGATGCGTGAATGCGACCGCGACCAACCGCCCGAGGATGATCGGGTCTAGCAACGAAAAACCAGAGTTGACGGCCGCCAGCAGCAGCGTGACCGCCACGAGCCAGCGGTACGGTCTCAAATATCCGAACAGTATTTTCACAGGAATCCTTTGGGGAGCGGTCACACAGCATCAGAAAGGCTCGAGCGAAAAAGCCGCCTCGAGCCTTTCTTTCAGAGTCTACCGAGTTTAGCGGAGACGAAAAGTATCAGCGCATGGGTCTCGAGTGGCACGGGCTGAAGCCGACTCTATTTGGACGGTTGACGAAACCTGTTCCTTCGAGCTTCAGATCGTCGGCGCGACCCCGACCTCGTACAAGTTGCGCTCCCCGCTCGAGACCGTCATGTTGCCTTGCACCAGCGGCATGACCAGTTCCCCGAAGCGGCGGCACTCGTCCAAGTGTGGGTAGCCGCTGAAGATGAAGGTGCTGATGCCCGCGTCCACGTAACTTTGAATTTTGGCCGCGACCTGCTGCGGATCACCGACGATTGCCACGCCGACCCCGCTCCGGGCCATGCCGACGCCCGCCCAGAGCTGCGGTTCTATAAACAAGTCCCCTCGCTCGAGGGCGTGCTGGAGGATTCGCACCTGATTGGTCTGGCCGGTGCTGTCCAGCTTGGCGTAGGACTTCACGAAGTTTTCACGCACGGCTGGGTCAATTTTGGAGATCATGTGATTCGCGGCTGCAATCGCTTCCGCTTCTGTTTCGCGGACCACGACGTGCGTGCGCAGTCCATACCTGACTTTGCGCCCGAACTCTTCGGCGAGCTGATTCATCCGCGCGATCCGGGTTTGCACCATCTCCATCGGCTCGCCCCAAATAAGGTAGACATCCGCCAGTTCGGCCGCAATTCGCATGGCCGCCTCGGACGCACCGCCAAAGTAGAGCGGGATCGGTTGCGACGGTTTCGGCTCTAAGACGCTGCCGGTGTACTGATAGTGCTGCCCCTGGTAATGGATCGGCCCCTCGTGGGTCCAGAACAGCCGCAACAGTTTCATGAACTCGAGCGTGCGCTCGTAGCGCTGTTCGTGCGGCGCGTGATCCCCGTACATCGCGTTTTCGGCGGTGCTGCTGCCAGTCACAATGTTGATTCGCACCCGACCCGGAAACAGGTTAGCCAGCGTCGCCGCCATCTTCGCGTACATCGCCGCGTCGAACATGCCGGTGCGAACCGCGACCAGCAACCCGGCATTCCTCGAGCGAGCCAGGGCGGCGGCGGAAACGGTGAAGTTCTCGTGGTAACTGTGGTAATTCGTGGCGGTGAGTAGGCTGCTGAAGCCCATTTCTCCGGCGGTATCAATTTGGTTGGCAATGGATTCCAAAGTCGGTTGGCGCGGTGGGAGTTCGCGTGTGCCGAGGAATTCGCCATCGTGTTGCAACGTGCAAAACCAGAGAAAATCGAGGTCATTCATGATAGCCTCCTGAAACGTTCGCTCGAGGTCCATGCAGAACGGGGAAGATCAAGAATCTTTCCTTCAGCGGAATTACCAGCTTGTCTTTTAAATCCGCTGAGCAGTCACGTCCATTCAATTCTTGACTGCCTTGAAACGACGATTCTCGAGCCACAACGCACTCAAGGGTAAAGGCTTGCGGTGAGTCATACCGATGCACGCCCATCAACACGATGCACGCCATCAACACGGATGCCATACGATTCTGGTTTTCGGTTCCAAGATCAGTACATCCTTGACGCCTTGCGACAGATAGAAACTTGGGGCGAGTTTCAAATCTTTATCCTCATACCCATCGCTCACGATTTCAATGACCGCCTCTGGGACTTGTGTTAACGCCACATCCATTTCCTCCTCGCTTGGTAAACGACAGAGAACGGCAATATCTGGACGGTTCAGCGAACCGTCCTTGAATTTGAATAGGGTATCGGCGGTGTGATGGCAGGTGCAGTCAGACCCTTCGAGCAATTTGATGCTGGCCCGAATCCGGTCAGCTTCAGCCTGATGCCGGTAAACAGGGGATGCCTCCCAGACGGGCAAACCAGCAATGATCTCGAGGCGCACCCCAATTCGGTCTGCCTCGAGAATCAGTTGTTCAATCGGAATCGAGCCTTTCATATCTCAAGTCTATTCCTTCTCCAATCCTGGAGACCTTCGTCCTGCGTTTTTCCTCGTAGACTTCGCGCATGGCCATCACTGGAACCGAGTACGCGCAGAGTTTCTCCATGCACCGCGAAGCCCTGATGGGCTTGTTAGAACAGATCCCCGCCGACCAGGGCGAGTTCACCGCCTGGCCGGAGGGCATGAGCTTTCGCAGGCTCGCCGATCACCTGAGCGCCAGCTCAGGTCGCGTCAGCGCCATGATGAGCGGTCAGGCCCCAAAGAAACTCGAGCCGAGCGCGGACCTGCGAGCCGCCGTGGAGCGCTTACGGGAGGTGACGCAGAACACCAAACTGGCGCTCAAAGGGTTGACGCCCGAGGTGCTGGCTAGGGTCGTGCCCGCCTTTGGTCAGGAGATGCCGGTTCACGGGATGATTGATTTCATGCTGGCCCACGAGGCGCACCACAAGGGTCAGATTTGGATGATGGCGCGCATGATCGGGATTGAACCGCCGATGTTCGTCAAAATCTAAATCCATCAGAAGCGCTTGAAGAACACACCCAGTACCTCGAGTAAGCGCGCTTCAAATTGCTCTCTGGTCGTCGTCGGCGTGCCGTCGCCGTTTTGCGGACCGTAGCGCCCGAAGAAGGCGTGAACCCCGCCGGGGATCACCTCGAGCTTCGTGTCTGCGGGCATCTGGGACAGCGAAGTGCGAACCCGTTCGACACCCAGCAACCCGTCGAATTCGGCAGCGATAGAGAGAGCCGGGACGTTCAGGGCGCGGCAATTCGCGCCCGGATAGGCGGCCAGCATCACCAGCCCGTCCACCTTGCCGCCCCAACCCGCGACGAGTCCAGCCATTGCCCCGCCGAGGCTGTGACCGCCGTAGACGACCTTGCGAAAGCGCTCTCCTCTGCTCTGCAAGGTTTGCAGGATGCGCTCACCGTGGTTGAAGTCGAAGAACGCCAAGTTCAGCGGCATCTCCGGGATAACCGTGGTGACACCCTGCCGCGCTAGGGCCGCCGCAATGAAGCTGTAGGCCGGGGCGGGTACCAGACCGCCGGGGTAGAGCATGAACAGCACGCCGTTCGGTTGCGAGGGGCGGGCGATCAGAAAGCCAGCCGGGTCTCGAGTCACGGCCTCGGTCTGAGCTGACAGCGACCCCGCGAGCAAGAACATCAGCAAAATCCAGAATCGTTTCATGCCCCGCAATCTACGGGTTTTACAGACGGCGAATCCGAGGCTGCCACCCAGACTCAGCCATCGTAGGAGTGCGCCTGCGCCCAGCCACCTTCCAGCCTCACACCATTCTCGAGGACGCGCATCTCGAGCCATACGATCCAGGGTTGTAACTTGGTATCTTGTCGCCATGCCGACCAGCCAAGCCGAAGTCCTGCGTACCCTGAAAACCGAGGATGTCAAATTCTTGCGCTTGCAGTTCACCGATGTTCTGGGAGTCGGGAAGAACGTCGAGGTTCCCGTCGGGCAATTCGAGAAAGCCTTGGACGGTCAGATCACGATAGACGGGACCAGCATCGAGGGTTTCACCAGAGTCGAAGAGTCAGATGTCTTGCTGCAACCCGATTGCGACACGCTTCGCGTCTTCCCGGCGTTTTCGGAGAGCGACGCCAAACACGGGCGAATCGCCAGGGTGATCTGCGACATCGCCCTGCCAGACGGGAAGCCCTTCGAGGGCGATCCACGAGGCGCGTTGAAGCGCACCCTCGAGCGAACCCGCAAGGCTGGGTTTGAGAATGCCTTTGTCGGAACTGAGATGGAGTTCTTCCTGTTTCAACGCTCGAGCGCAGGCACGGCCACCACGGTCACGAACGATGCCGCCGGGTATTTTGATCTGGCTCCGATAGACAAGGGTGAAGAGGCGCGCCGCGACATGGTGACAGTTCTGTTGGAGCTAGGCTTCAACGTCGAAGCCGCGCATCACGAGGTCGCACCCGGTCAGCACGAGATTGATTTCAAATACGCGGACGCGCTCACCACGGCCGACGCGATCAGCACCTTCAAATTCGTGGTCAAGCGCGTGGCGTTGGAACACAACCTGCACGCCACCTTCATGCCCAAACCAATCGAGGGCATCAATGGCAACGGGATGCACTTGCACCTGTCCCTGTTCAAAGGCAATCAAAACGCCTTCTTCGACGCGAAAGCGCAGTACCAGCTCTCTAAAAGTGCGCTGCACTTTATTGGCGGCATCTTGGAGCACGCGCCGGGCATGTTGGCGATCACCAATCCGCTCGTCAACAGTTACAAGCGGCTCGTGCCGGGGTACGAAGCGCCGACCACCGTGGCTTGGAGCGCCAGCAACCGCAGCGCGATGATTCGCGTTCCGGCGCGACGCGGTGCGGGCACACGGGCGGAGCTACGAATCCCAGATCCGACCGCCAACCCGTATTTAGCCCTCAGCGCCATCCTGGCCGCTGGTCTGAGTGGCATCGGGGAGAAAATGGAACCGCCGCCACCGATTCAGCGCGACGTGTACGACATGAGCGTGCGCGACAAGCGCCGCCATAAAGTCAAAAACCTGCCGACCACGATGCGGGAAGCGCTGAACGAGTTAGAGGGGGACCGCGTGATTCGGGACGCGCTGGGCGATCACATCTACCACCATTACTTGGATGCCAAACGCGCCGAGTGGCAGTTGTACGCTAGCACCGTGCATCAGTGGGAGTTACATCGCTACCTCGAGATGCTGTGATGGATGGGAGAGCGCTGAAAAGTGGTTCGTCGTGCCTGGGAACAATCTATCCGCTCAAACCACTCCTATTGGTTGTTACCCGATTGGTCGTCTGACTGCGGTGCGGAGTAGCCCGGATGGACATCACGATCGAGCCGATGGACATCGGCGAGTTTTTCGAGCAGCTTGCCCAAAAGAATGCTCTCCTCCGCTGAGAGTGGCTCGAGCAAAGCCGCCTCGTGTTCTTGGCTGATTCGGCGCAGTTGGCTGAGCGTCTTTTGCCCCTCTTCGGTCAGGTTGAGTTCGTAGTTGCGGCGATCCTTTTCGCTGCGTGAGCGTGAGACCAGTTGCCGCGTCTCGAGCGAATCAATGAACGCGACGACGCGGCTCGGAGGCGTTCCAAGTCGTTGCGCTAAAACTTGTTGGCTAATCGCTGGGTTGCGTGAGACCAAACGAAGGATTCCGGCGTCGCTGCGGCTTAGCCCTATCGCATTGACTCGATCACCGAACTGCTTGGCCGCGAAAGTACCCATCTGGGTGAGCAGGAACGCGGTTCGTCGAGAAGGTTGACTCACGATATCAGTATAACTGATTTGACAAAATGATTCGTATATGTAATCATTATATCTATGAATGAATCAAAGGCTGGTGTACTTCGTGAACCTCGCCTCGAGTCTCGCCGCAACGATGGCCCCAACCCAGGCGTTTTGGCTCTGGTGAGTTTCCTCTTGTTGCTCGCTGGTCTAATCATCGGCGGGATAATCTCGCAGGGCGCGACTGACTCGTCTCCTTTTGGTAGCACCGCCGAGGTGGCCCAGCGTCTACACGACCATTGGCTCGGCTTCCGTGTTGCGGCGCTCTTCCAGTTCGGATCGGCAATCCCGCTCGGCATCTGCGCGGCCACGATCTACGCACGCCAGCTTCGGCTCGGCGTCCGCGTTCCCGGACCGAATATCGGTTTCTACGGCGGGATCGCCGCCTCAATATTCGTTGCCATCTCCGCGTTTCTGGTTTGGGTGCTGAGCCGTCCCGAGATCACGACCGACGCTACCCTGGCTCACGCCCTGTCGTACCTTTCTTTCATCACGGGCGGAGTCGGATTCGTCGTCAGCCTCGGCCTTCTGATCGCGGGCATCGCGGTTCCAAGTCTGATCCTGAAACTCGTTCCCGCTTGGTTCGCCTGGGCTGGGCTGGTGATCGCGGCGCTGTCCGAGCTGAGCTTTTTGTCAATGGTGGTCGAACCACTTCAGTACCTGCTTCCCATCGGTCGCTTCCTCGGGATGATCTGGCTGATCGCGGCAGGATTCATACTCCCCCATCGCCGCACCGCACCACACCGGGAAGACCATTCGTGAACAGAATCTGCGTCCTCATCGCCCCAGTCATAGTCTCGTTGATCGCCTTCTCGAGCCTGACAAACGCCAACAGGCCTGCTAGCGCGACCGCCCTGAATCCCAAGCCATCGTCCAGCCGTGCGTTCCACCCTAAGAACGCCGCGCAAAAGGAGAGCAAAACCGTGGAACAGCAACTGAACGACCTGATTCAGCAGTTCATCGCCAACGAGCTTCGCCGCGACAACGCCGCGCTCAATGCGTTCCTGACCGACGACTTCCACCTCGTCGGTCCCGCCGGGTTCGTGCTGAACAAAACAGATTGGCTGGGCAGCCTCGCCTCTGGCAATCTGAAACTCACCGCGCTCACGCTCAAAGGCGTCGCGGTGCGCGTGTACAATGACTCCGCTCTCGCCATCGGGACGCGTGAACAGACCGGCCAGTACGAGGACCGCGACGTGCAAGGCGAGTTCCGCGAGACGGTCATGCTCGTCCAGCAGGGTACACAGTGGCGGCTGGCCGGAGTTCACCTCAGCAACATCGCACCGGGTCGTTGAACGCGCCTGAATTCACGGTTGCGTCAGGCTCGAGACAAAGATTCGAGATGCGGAGGAAAAACGATGAATGCCCTCGAGAACAAGGTAGCGTTGGTCACAGGCAGTTCGCGCGGCATCGGCGCGGGCATCGCTAAGTTGTTCGCGCAGCGGGGCGCGAAGGTGGCGCTTCACGGCAGGGACACGCAGGCGCTCGCAACCGTGCGAGCCGAGATTGAGCGAGCTGGCGGTCAGGCCATCGAGTTCCAGGCCGATGTCACGAGCTTCAATGAAATCGAAGCCATGCGGCAACGGATCGAAGTCGAACTCGGGCCGATTGACATTCTCGTGGCGAACGCGGGCGGCAGCTTCACCAAACCCGGCCCGCTCGAGGATACGACCGAGGAAGGCTGGCACGCCTCGATCAACGGCAACCTGACTGGAACCTTTTTGACGATCAAAAGCATTTTACCCGGCATGAAAGCCCGGAAGTCCGGAAATATCGTCACGATTTCCTCAGCCGCCGCTCGTAGGCCGCACCCAGGCTCGCCTATGGCTTACGCCGCCGCCAAGGCGGGCGTGCAGGTGCTAACCCAGGACCTGGCGGCCCAAGTGGGTCCGTTCGGCATCCGCGCGAATTGCATCGCGCCAGAAACGATTCTGACCGAGCGAAACGAGGAGCGCATCCCGGCAAAGCAGCAGAAGACGCTCATTGAATCGCACCCGATCCGGCGGCTAGGCACGCCCGAGGATGTAGCGCACGCGGCGCTCTACCTAGTTTCGGACGAATCTGCGTGGATCACTGGCATCGTCTTGGACGTAGCCGGAGGCTCAGTCCTGGTGTGAGTATAAGGTTGTAGGCTCCAGGAATCGGCCAGCCTCGAGTCACTCACTCCGGCTGGTTGATCTGCGCGATCAGCCCGGCCGGGTGGCGCAGGAACGCCATGTGCGTGCGGTTGCCCTCGTTGAAGAACGGTTCGCGCTCAAAAACGTAACCAGTCTCGAGCAGTTCGGCGCATTTGGCGTTGATGTCCGTGACCTCGAAGGCGAGGTGCAAGAAACCCGGTGCGGGCTGCCCTGCGACTTGAACCAGTTCCAGGTCCATGCCGGTCGCCGGGTTGGTGATGAAAGCGGTCGGCATCCCATTGGCGTAATGCTTGCCGCGCCGCTTCAATTCAAACCCAAGCGTCTTGAAGGTCTCGAGTCCAGCTTCCACGTCGTGAACCGCCAGCGCCACATGATCGAGCTTCATGGTTTCCAGATTAACGCATTGGTTCAACCCGCGCTCAGCCGGGGTTCAACCCCACACGAAATTCTCATCGGGTGAAGACTCTTCTCGCCTTGACATTCGCCGCGACCGCTGCCGTCTCGAGTTTGACGCTGGCGCAGGCTCCGAAAGCCGCCGCCAAACCGGCCAAGTTCAGGCTGACCGTCAGCGTCTCTGAACCGTTCATCAGGAAGGGCAAGCTGGGGGTGCAAATCATCAAGAAAAGTTTCGCGCTGGATGCGGGGGCGATAGCCCGCAGCCAGAAGTTCAATAAGATCAGCTCCAGTTTGGAGCCGAAACTTGGCAGCATTTTCAAGACGCTCACCAGGGAGGGTAAGGACGCCCGCTTCAATCTGGAGGCCGGTTCCTGGGTGGCGCGACAACGCAGCGCTTGGAAGGCGGACGCTGAGAAGACTCGAGCCAATATTTTGGCTGCCCTCAAAGCTGGTAAATCCTCGGCGGAGGTCGCGCTGACCGTGACCGCGCCGAAACGCAACGTCAAAAACTGGGCGGAGTCCGGCATCACCACGCTGTTCGGGAAGGGCATTAGCAGCTTCAAGGGATCGCCGAGCTTCCGAGTGCGGAACATTATCGTCGGCGCGTCCAAGCTGGACAACGATTACCTCAATAAGGGCGACGAGCTGGACTTCAACGCTTCGGTCGGTGACATCAACAAGGCCACCGGCTTCGTGGAGGGCTTCGTGATCGTCGGGGGTACCTTGGAGAAAGAAGACGGCGGCGGCATCTGCCAGGTCAGCACCACCCTGTTTCGCGCCGCGTACAACGCCGGGTTGCCAATCACCGAACGCCATGAGCACTCGCACCGGGTCAGCTATTACGACCCCGTGGGTTTCGAGGCGACCGTGTACGCCCCGGCGAAGAACCTGAAATTCAAGAACGACTCCGGCGGCACGTTGCTCATCCAAGCCGAGTGGGACGAGAAGGCGCAAACCCTGGGCTTTTACCTGTTCGGTCACGCCCCGGACCGCAAGGTGACAATCTCCAAACCAAGCATCAGCGATTTCAAACCCGCCGCCACCCCGAGTTACACGGCTGATCCGAAGATGCGTCTCGGCGCGGCGCGGCGGATTGACGTGCCAATGCAGGGCATGACGGCCGTCATCTCGAGGCAGGTTGTGATGGCGGACGGTAAGGTCAGGAAGGATACGACCAAAAGCGTCTACAAGCCCTGGGGCGCGGTTTACGCCGTGAACCCACGTGACTCGAGGCTAGGAAATTAACTCAGGCCGACACGAGCGGCTGTTCGGGAGATTTCGTAGGGGGTTTGCATGATTCCACTCGTGTTGCTGCTGGCGTTCAATCTAAACGCCGCGTGGCAGCCGATAGAACTCGAGGTGATGGGTCGCGTCAATTACGCGCGGCAGCACGGCTTCAATTGCGATACCAAAGCCTACGGAGCCAAACCGATTCTGCCGCTTACGCCGCACCTAAAACTGCGCGCCGCCGCTCGAGGTCACGCGGCCGACATGCAGCGGCGCGGCTACTTCGAGCACACTGACCCGGATGGGTTAAAGGCGGCCGATCGGATCGCCGCCGCCGGGTATGCGGCGTCACGCACCGGGGAGAACATCCTCGGCGGGCAGCGTTTGGGGAGTTCCGCGCGAAACGCTGTCAAGTGGTGGCTCGAGAGTCCAATTCATTGCCGAAACATCATGAATCCAATCTTCACGCAATTCGCGGCTGGGCACGTGTTCGTGCCAGGGGACGCGGCTGGAATTCAGCAGTACTGGGTGCTGAACTTTGCCACGCCCACCGTCGGTAAATAATCCTCGAGCTTTCCCGTTTGTCCTTCAATTCCTCGTGTCAAAATACGTCCATGTTCGATTACTACAAGGCGCTGGATTCGCTGTCCTCCGACGAGCGAGACATTCACGCGCTGGCCCGCGAATTCGTGGACAAAGAGGTCATCCCGAACGTCGGCGCGTGGTGGGACGAGGGAACCCTCCCCAGGGAACTCCTCTCCCGCATGGGCGATCTGGGCTTCTTGGGACCGACCACGCCGGAGCAGTACGGCGGCGCGGGGGTCAGCAGCACCGCCTACGGATTGATCTGTTACGAATTGGAACGTGCTGACAGCGGCGTCCGCTCGAGCGCCAGCGTGCAGGGCAGTCTGGTGATGTACCCGATCCTGGCGTACGGCTCCGAGGGGCAGAAGCAGAAACTGCTGCCGGAACTGGCGAGCGGCCGCGTTATCGGCTGCTTCGGACTGACCGAATCCGACGGTGGCTCTGATCCCGCCGCGATGCGAACCAGGGCTGTCAAAGACGGTGATGGATACGTTCTGAACGGTTCCAAAATGTGGATCACCAACAGCCCGATTGCCGACCTCGCCGTGGTCTGGGCGAAACTCGAGACGGACGGCGACGATGTGATTCGCGGCTTCATCGTCCCCAGAGATGCTAAGGGGTTCAGCACCCCAAAAATCAAGCACAAGCAATCCCTGCGCGCCAGCATCACCGGCGAGATTGTGTTGGAAGATTGCCGCATCCCAGCCGAGAATCTGCTGCCAGGGTCAGGCGGTTTGAAATCCCCGTTGGGCTGCCTCACCCAAGCCCGGTACGGCATCGCCTGGGGCGCGATTGGGGCCCTCGAGGCGGTTCTGACGGAATCGTTGGAGTACACCAAGACTCGCACGACCTTTGGGAAGCCGATTGCCTCGAGACAGCTCGTGCAGGACAAGCTGACTTGGATGGCCACGCAACACACGCTGGGATTGCTGATGGCGGCGCGGCTGGGGCAGCACAAGGACGCGGGCACGATGAACTACGCCCAGGTCAGCATGGCCAAACGCAACAACGTCCGTGTCGCGCTGCAAGGCGCACGGCTGGCGCGGGAATTGCACGGCGGCAACGGCATCACCACCGAGTACCCGATCATCCGTCACATGCTGAATTTAGAGACGGTGGACACCTACGAGGGCACGCACGACATTCATACCCTGATTGTGGGGCGAGATCTGACAGGCTTCAACGCGCTCGAGTGATAAAGCATTCCACAAAGGATCTGCCATTATATCTGAGTGAATTCCGTCAAGGTCAGTGTCACGATCAATCCAAGGCTGGCGCGCTTTGCGCGAGACTTCCAGGAACGCCACAAGGTTCGTACCCAGTCTGAAGTCATCGAACGCGCTCTGCTGGCCCTGAGCGCCGCAGAGCTTCGGGCAGAGTATGCCGAAACGGCCCTCGAGTACGCGCGGAGCGAAGATGTCAAGTTATGGGATGTAACCGTTGGAGACGGGATAGGCGTTGAGTAAATCAATTAAGCGCGGCGAGATTTACTGGGTTGACCTCGATCCGTCACTTGGCAGCGAAGCCAGTAGAGTCAGACCCGCGCTGGTGGTCTCGAGCGATGCGAACAACGAATTGATGCCGCTCATCAGCGTCTCCCCAATCACCTCGAGCGTCCACCGAATTTACCGTTTCGAGGTGTATCTCAAAGCTGGCGAGGGCGGACTGACACGTGATTCCAAGGTGCAAATCCCGCAAACTCGAGCGGTCAATCTCGAACGGATTCAGGAGCGAATCGGAACCGTCAACCAAAATGTATTGCTGGCTGTTTCAGCGGCGCTCAAACTTCATTTTGACCTCGATTGAACCTCGAGACCGTGGACACCTACAAGGGTATGTACGACATTCACGCGCTCATTGCGGAACGAGATCTAACGGGCTTTAACGCGCTCGAGTAAACCCGGTTGTTTTGGGCTTCACTCGATACCAACGCGGTGATTTGTTATCGCTCGAGTCGCCAAGGCGACTCTCAGGCAGGGGTCGGATTCGTCCTTTGTGGAAAATCAACACCGGGGTTCTCTGGACACAGCCTGGGTGCTGGATAACAAATTTGAGCGGGTTAATCTACACTGACTTTGCCAACGCCTAAGGTAGAGACGGTTGCTGGCAGGGTCATCACTGCGACAATCGAAAAATGCTTCAATGGCCAAATACCAGGCATAGTTCTCCTCACTTCTCAACTGTTCGATGCTGGTTTTTAGTTGCAGCGGACGACGACTATTCCCGATCGCACGGTTTCGCAACACGCTTCTGGATACGCCAACGCAGAGGCGATTTGAGAACGAGCGATTCGTCCTATTGATAACAGCACGATTCGGCTAACCCATGTTTGCGTCGTAGACGCACTTTATTGTCTTCAAACGTTAACCTGACTACGCCGAACTCAGTAAGACAGCGACCATCAGCCATCGTTTCAAGTTCTTGTTTACTATGCTCGGTTCTCCCTTTAACAGACCCTGGCTGAGCTATTGGTTGCAAGGGCGCGGACCCCATCCGGGACCAATTCCGCCGTATGGGCCAACCGGAAAACAATGCTCAAAAACTGGCTGAGCTTTATGTCGGCTCGAGAGTAGCTGAGCCGCAAACCCACTCGTCCCACACACAATCGCTACCATCAGCAGCGCGACTCTCAATCCTTTTGGGTTCATCAAATCACCCTTTCGTTTCCTGGCACTATGCTGGCACTGTGACAGCTCGAGTCTGTCCTTGAAGGTTCCGGGGACCTTCAAGGAAGGCTAGCCGCGCCTCGTCTCATAGGTGTCTCTGGCTTTTGAGCCGAAGGACTAAGCTCCAGCTCAAAACCCCAGCATTGCTTTCAGGTCACGCTCCCCGCCAGATCGGGCAGGGCCGGTTCTCCGCCGTGAAGCACGCGTTTGACCTCGAGTAAATCCTGCACCATCGCTTCCAGGGTTGCGCCATAGTTTTCCGGCGCGTGCTGCTCGAGGTGGATCAGGTACGCGGGTTGCAGGATCGCCATGACGGCGGGGGCTTGGGTATCGAAGACTTTGGCATAGGGACTCGAGGCTGGTAGCGTTTGCCAGACGCCTCTGGATTCGGTGATCTTGAAACTCTTTCCCAGAAAGTGCTGCGCGGGCGGACCGCCCAGGCAGACGATGGCTCGAGGTTGCAACAGTTGCAGCTCGCGTTGCAACCAGAGGTTCGTGCAGGTCTTGATCTCTCCGGCGTTCGGGATGCGGTTGAGGCGTGTGTCCCCGACCTCTTTCCACGGCCAGCATTTGACCAAATTAGAAATGTACAGTTCAGAGCGGCGCATCCCGACTTTGAACAGCAGCTCCTCGAGGACCTCCCCGGCGGGTCCGGTGTACGGCCGCCCGCTCGCGTCGTCGGTGCCGCTCGGTGAGTGACCGATCACGGCGACCCTGGATTGAAAGTTCCCAGACGGAATCACAACCTGGGTGCGCCCATTTTTTAGGTCGCATTGCGTGCAACGGCGCATTTCACTGTTGATCGTGTCCAGCGTATCGAACATGACGCAATTTTAGCTCGAGGGAGCTGAAGGTCAGTTGACGCCGAATCGAGGGTTGACGCGACAAGAAAGGCTCGAGCCGTGTGGACTCGAGCCTTTGAGCGTGCTTGTGGCTTAGGAAGCTACCGGCAGTTCGTAGTCCACGAATTCGATCAACGCGGTCGGGGCGCTGTCGCCGCGACGCACACCGGTCCGCAGGATCCGGGTGTAACCGCCAGGACGGTTGGCGAAACGAGGTGCGATGTCCTCGAACAGCTTCTTCAGCACGGCCTTGTCTTTGATGTCCGCACCGATCACGCGACGCAGGTGCAGCGCGTGGGCGCTGGCGGCCTGTTCCTCGGGAGTGGCCATGCGACGCACGTCGCCCTCGCGGGCAGTCTTGCCCTCCTCGAGCGCCTTGTACCGTAAGCCCGGCGTGACGGCTGGGGCTTTTTTGGCGGTCGTGATGAGGCGTTCCACGTAGGGCTGAAGTTCCTTGGCTTTGGCGAGGGTGGTTTCGATCCGCCCCTCGCGCAGCAGAGCGGTCGCTTGAGCGGTCGCCAGGGCGCGACGGCTCGAGGAATTACGCCCTAATTTTCGTCCGGCAACACCGTGACGCATAGTTTGTCTCCTTTTGGGGTCTCTCGAGGCAGTGTGCGATCGAGGGTGAACGTTGAGTCGTGGACCTAGCTTTGGACTAGTCCTTCAGTTCCAAGCCGCTCATAGCGAGCTGCTTTTTGATTTCGTCGAGTGAGCGCTCGCCGATGCCGGGAACCTTTTTTAGGTCTTTTTCCGACAGGCTGACCAGAGCTGCCACACTGTCCACGCCCTCTTCTTTGAGGCTATGGAGCGTTCGGGTGGTCAAGCCCAACCCGTCCAACGACGCGCCGCCTGCGGCCTTGACGGCCTCGGAGATAGGTGCGGCGATGGTGGCCGTGGCAGAAGCGGTAGTAGGGGCCGCAGTCGTAGCTTTGGCGGCGGCGACCGGAGCCTCGTAACGCGGTTCGGAACGGGGTTGCACCGGCGCGGCGATGCGCTCCACGCTCGAGAACACGCTGAGCTGATCGCGCAAGATGTCCACAGCGATGTTCAAAGCGTCCTCGGGGCTGGTGCTACCATCGGTCCAGACGCGCAGGATCAGGCGGTCAAGGTCTGTCTGCTGCCCGACGCGGGTGTCCTCGACGTGATACGCGACGCGGGTGACCGGCGCGTAGATCGCGTCCACCGGGATGCTGTTGATGCGATCCTTGGTGTTGTGACGCTCGGAAGGCACGTACCCCACGCCCTCTTCGACGCGGACCTCCATGACGAGCTTGCCGCCCTTACCGATCGTGCAGAGGTACTTGTCGGTGTTGACGATCTCTGCGTCACTCGGCACTTCCAGGTCGGCGGCGGTGACAACGCGGGGACCCTCGGCGCGAATGCTGAGGGTTTTCGCCCCTGGGGTGTGGAACTTGACCACGAGTTCTTTCAGGTTCAAAATCAGTTGCACGACATCCTCGGTCACGCCGGGGATGGTGCTGAACTCGTGAAGCACGTCCTCAATGTAAACGCTGGTGACGGCGGTTCCGGGAATGCTGCTCAGCAAGATGCGCCGCAGCGGGTTCCCCAGGGTGACGCCGTAACCGCGTTGCAGCGGCTCGAGGACGAATTCGCCGTAGGTGTTATCGGTTTTTGCGACTAGGCGGGCTTTCAAGTCCACAGTTGCCTCCAGTACGCGCGTCGTTCACGGCACAGTTTCAGTGTGATGCGAGGCGCTCGAGGGGTGCGCCGTGATGACGGGTGAGATGGTTGAATGGGGTGATGGGGTGTAGGGTGTGGGAAAAGCTCAGCAGTCCTGCTCCTGTCCAGCGCTTCCTACAACCCACATCCCCTTTCCAACAACCGCTTTATCGTGAGTAGTACACAGCTTTTATCGCGAGTAGTACACAGCTTTTATCGCGAGTAGTACTCGACCACGAACTGCTCGTTGACCGGAATCGCCAGATCTTCGCGGGCGGGGAGACGCTCCAACTTGCCCTCACTGCGCTCCACGTCGAAGGACAGCCACGGCATGGTGCGACGGCGTTTTTGCGCCTCGAGGTTGCCTTTGATGACATCCATCGCTTTGCCGCTGTTGCTGAGCGTTACGACATCACCGGGCTTGACGCGGTAGCTGGCCACATTGACGCGCTTGGCGTTGACCAACACGTGGTCGTGGTACACGAACTGACGCGCCTGACGGCGGGTGCTGGCAATCCCCATGCGGTAGACCACGTTGTCCAGACGGGACTCGAGGAGTTGCAGGAAAACCGTGCCGGTCACGCCGGTGCGACGGGTGGCTTCGCTGTACAGGTTACGGAATGGCTTTTCCGTCATGCCGTAAATGCGGATCAGCTTCTGCTTCTCACGCAGACGGACGCTGTAGTCGCTGGCGCGGCCACCGCGCTTGCGGGTCTGACCGTGCTGACCGGGGGCGTAGGGGCGCTTGTTGAGGTACTTGGCGACCTTGTCGGAATCGAACAGATTGACGCCCTCGCGGCGGCAAAGTTTGATGGCGGGACCTGTGTAACGAGCCATGATTAAAGCCTCGCCTTCTTGCGCAGGCGGCAACCGTTGTGCGGAACCGGGGTGTCGTCCATGATCGAGCGCACGTCCAGGCCGCTGGCTTGAATCGCGCGAATCGCCTGCTCGCGGCCGGAACCCGTACCGCGCACGACCACGTCAACAATCGTCATGCCCATGCCTTGAGCTTTTTTAGCGGCGTCGGCGGCGGCCAGTTGGGCGGCGTAGGGCGTGCCCTTCTTGCTGCCCTTATAGCCAATCGTGCCGCCACTGGACCAGGCGACGGGGTTGCCGTCCGGGTCAGCGATCGTGACGATCGTGTTGTTGTAACTGGCGTTGATGTACGCCTTGCCACTGCCGAGGTTACGGCGCTTCTTCGTGACTTTTCCTTTAACAGGTTTCGCCATGATTACTTCCTCGCTGCCTTCTTCTTACCGGCAACGGTCTTACGTGGACCTTTACGGGTGCGAGAGTTCGTGCGGGTGCGCTGACCGTTGACCGGCAAGCTCCTGCGGTGACGCAGACCCCGGTAGGTTCCAATGTCCATCAGACGCTTGATGTTCTGCCCGATTTCCGAGCGCAAATCGCCTTCGACCTTGTAGTTCTTTTCCACTTGGTCGCGAAGCTTGGTCTGCTCAGCTTCGGTCAGGTTCTTGACTCGAGTGTCGGGGTTGATGCCCGTGTCGGTCAGAATCTCCTGGCTGCGGGTTAAACCGACACCGAAAATATAGGTCAGCGCGATCTCGACGCGCTTCTCACGTGGCAAATCCACGCCTGCAATACGCGCCATGCTCAGCCCTGCCTTTGCTTGTGATTGGGGTCTTTGCAGATCACATAGACCACTCCATGACGACGAACCACCTTGCAGTTGTCGCACATCTTCTTGACGCTCGTCCTGACCTTCACAACTTCCTCCTTCGCGCCGCAGACCGTTTTGAATTTGGTTTGGCAGCAGCGCTGGACGGCACAAACCGCGTACCATCTCGAGAACAACATTGGGTCCTGCAATACCTGGTTCTACCAAAACTCGTCCTGCAACCCTCTGTCCTACAAAACCTCGACGAAGCTCGAGGTTGAAAATGGGTCTTACTTGCGGTACACGATCCGACCCTTGGTCGGGTCGTAGGGGGAGATTTCCAGGACCACGCGGTCGCCGGGGAGGATACGGATGTAATTCATGCGCATCTTGCCGCTGACGTAACTCAGCAATTCGTGACCGGCGTCCAGCTTCACCATGAAGGTAGTGTTAGGAAGCGCCTCGAGGACCACGCCCTCGGTGCGGATGACTTCCTGGGTTTCCTTCTGAGGTACTCGTTCTTTTCGGGGTCCGCGTTCTTTTCGTGCCATTCACCCTCCGAGGGGATTTGAATTACCCGAGTCTGACTGTGATCTCAGGTGTTGATGTCCCCTCTGACGGGGAAAGCTACCGAAACTGCGGCAATGAAAATCTAATGGGAACTCTTTTAACTTGCACCGACTTAACTTGCAACGGCTTAAGTCGCACCGACTAACTCGAGCGGCTTGTAGACCGGACCCCAGGCGGCACCCGCAGCCAGGGTTAACACTCGAGGACCCTTTTCAGTGATGGCAATCGTGTGTTCAATCTGGGCGCTGAGGCTCCCGTCGGCGGTAACAGCCGTCCAGCCGTCGGACAGAACGTTGACCTTGGTGCGTCCGACCGTGACCATTGGCTCGAGGGCGAAGCTCATGCCGGGGCGCAAAACGGGCCCCTTGCCGGGTTGACCCCAGTTCGGGACTTGCGGTTCCTCGTGCATTTTGCGTCCCACCCCGTGCCCAACGAATTCGCGTACCACTGAGAATCCAGCGGACTCTACGGTTTTCTGCACGGCCCAACTCACGTCACCCAATCGCCTACCCGCCTGTGCGGCACGAATCCCAGCCCAGAGGGCCGCATCCGTGACCTCGAGCAACCGCCTTGCCTTTGCCGAAATATCGCCCACGGCGTAGGTGCGGGCGGAATCCGCGACCCAGCCTTTGTAGTGCAGTCCGATATCCACCGAGATGATGTCGCCGCCTCGTAGCCTACGACTGCTTGGAATGCCGTGAACGATTTCTTCGTTGATAGACGCGTTAATCGTTGCCGGGAAGCCGTTGTAGCCCAAAAATGCTGGCTTAGCACCAAACTCCAGAATAGCACGCTCAGCAACGTCGTTCAAGTGCTGGGTCGTGACACCGGGCGCAATTTCCTTCTGTACCAGGTCGTGAACCCGATAGAGCAACGCGCCAGCCTCAGCCATGAGTTCCAGCTCACCGGGACGCTTGTAGACGATGCTCATCAGACGATGGCTTTCAAGCGCTCGTAGACCTCATCGGGGTTCCCGAACGCGTTCAGGGTATGAACATAGCCTCTGGGCGAGTAGTAATCAGCCAGCGGATAGGTCTCACTGCGATAAACCTGCAAGCGTTTCTCAATCACTTCCGGGGTGTCGTCCGGGCGGTTCTCTTTGATCGCACGTTCCAACAGGCGGGCGCGCACGACCGCCTCCGGGATTTCAAACAGCGGCACGCTCGAGATCGGCGCACTCAACTCTTCCAGCAGCATGTCTAATTCTTGCGCCTGGGCGACCGTGCGCGGAAAGCCGTCGAAGATGACCCGGATGTCATCCATGTTGGAGAGTTTGTCGCGGATCAGCGCCACGACAATCTCGTCGGAGACCAATCGCCCGGAGTTCTGAATCTCGCGGACCTGCTCTCCCAGAGCCGTACCTCGAGCCATGTGATCGCGCAGCATATCCCCGGTCGAGAGCTGGACCATGTTCAGGTCCGCCGCGAGACGTTTCGCCTGCGTACCCTTCCCAGCACCGGGGAGTCCCAAAAAAATGACGACTTTGCTCATGAAGATGACTCACCCATTACTGTTGGAACCCACCGCGTCCGCGCAAACGACCCTTTTGCAAGAAACCGCCGTAGTTGCGAACCGCCAGTTGTGACTCGATTTGTTTCAGGGTATCCAGCGCCACGCCCGCCACGATCAGCAAGGTCGTGCCCGCCAAGGGAAAGGTGGTGATGCCGGTCAGGTTGGAGACAATCGTCGGGATAACCGCCAGCGCCGCCAAGAAAAGCGCCCCGAACAGTGTGATACGAGTCGAAATCCGCTCGAGGTGTTCCTTCGTCTGATCGCCGGGTCGCACGCCGGGAATGAAGCCGCCATACTCCCGCAGGTTTTCCGCCACGCGCTTCGGATCGAAACTGATCGTGGTGTAGAAGAAAGTGAAGGCGATAATTAACAGCGCCTCTACGGCTGCCCCGCTGAAGGTGCGAACGCTGAGAAAATTGGAGAGCTGAACCGCGAAATCCGAATCCTTCAGCGCTGGAATCTGTGGAACCAAACTAGCGAGTTGCAGAATAGCGCTGGCGAAGATGATCGGGATGACGCCCGCCGTGTTGATCTTCAACGGAATGTATGAGGCTTGCCCCGCGCTCTGTCCCATTGGGCTGCGGGTGGCGACCTTGCGAGCGTATTGCACAGGTATTCGCCGCTCACCCTGCTGGATGCCGACAATCGCGGCCACCACCAGGATAATCATCACAAAGAATGCCAGGATACGTAGCAAGTCAACCTGACCGGTGTTTAACAACGCAAGCGTTTGCTGAAATTCCACTGGAAAACGCGTCACAATGCCCGCGAAAATAATCAAGCTGATGCCGTTGCCGATCCCGTACTCGGTGATGCGTTCACCCAGCCACATTGTCGCGGCGATGCCCGCGCACTGCGTCAAGACCACAGTGAAATAAAACATTGGAATATTCGCACCCCAGCCGACCTTGGCGCTCTGGGTCAGCAGCAACGAGGCAAAGAACAACGCCTGCACCGCACCCAGGGCAATCGCGGCGACTCGAGTGTACTGATTGATGCGTTTCTGTCCTTCGGGCCCCTCTTTTTGCATCGCCTCGAGTTGCGGCAAGGCGGTCGTGAGGATCTGCATGACGATGCTGGCCGTGATGTACGGCAGCACGCCAAGGGCGAAGATGCTGAACTGCGAGAGGTTACCGCCGGACACCAGTCCGAGCAACCCCAGGGCACCCGCCGCGCCGCTTTGATTGATGTTATTCGTCAGGCGTTCAACGTCCACGCCCGGCGTCGGAATGGCTGACCCCAGGCGGTAGACGGCCAAAAGGAGCAGCGTCAGCAAGAACTTCTGACGCAGCTCCGGGATTTGAAAGGCGTCGCGGAAAGCTCGCAGCATCACTTCACCTCACAAGTACAGCACAGGACAGTGCAGCGCAGGACGAGGCTGCGAGAGAAGTTCACGCCGCCTCGGCGCTCGAGGACGAATTGATTGTGACGTTGCCGCCCGCCGCCTTGACGGCCTCTACGGCTGCCTCGCTGGCAGCGTCTACGGTGATGTTGAGGGCCACCGAGACCGCACCACGGGCCAGGAGCTTGATCGGGTACTTGACCTTTTTGATGAGGCGCTTCTCCACCAGGGTTTCGGCGTTCACGGCCGCGCCCGAGGCGAAGTTTGCCAGATCGGACAGGTTGACAAGGTGGAACTGAGTCTTCATTGGGTTGTTGAAGCCACGCTTTGGCAGACGCCGAATCATCGGCGTCTGACCACCCTCGGACTTGTAAGAACCGGAGGACGCGAGGCTCGAGCCGGAACGGCTGGCCTGGCCCTTGTGACCGCGACCGGCCGTCTTATCAGTGCCACCGGGACCGCGACCGACGCGCTTCTTGTGCTTGCGCGCACCGGGGTTGGGTTTCAAATCATTCAATTTCATGGGAACCTCTGAGGCTTTCGGTGACCAGCTTCCATCATCAAACTCGAGAAGATTGTGCTGAAAGCTGGTAACTGGCGGCTGAATGGCTTTATTGAATCTCGAGCAGGAACTTGATTTTCTCCATTAGCCCTGCGGCGGCCGGGTGGCTGGCAACCTCGGCGGTGTCGCCGATTTTGCGCAAACCCAGAGCCTTGGCTGCGGCGTGCTGCTTCGGGCTACGCCCGATCAGGCTTTTCACCAGTTTGACCTTCATTGGGCGCTCTCCTTGAGTTGACGCACGGCATCGCGGGTGCGGAGGGCTTTTAGCCCCGCGAACACAGCGTAGGCGACGTTGACCTTGGTACGGGAACCGAGTTCCTTAGAGAGCAAATTGGTGATCCCAGCCAACTCGGCGATGGCTCGAGGCACACCGCCCGCGATCACGCCAGTACCCGCGCCCGCCGGACGCAGGATAACGCGACTGGTAGTACTGACGCCGACGATATCGTGCGGAATCGTGCCGTTTTCCACCGGCACGCGAATCAGGTTCTTGCGAGCGTTGGCGTTGGCCTTAGCGACTGCCAACGGCACTTCCCTGGACTTGCCGATACCCAGTCCGACGCGACCATTGCGGTCACCGACTACGACGACCGCCTGGAACTTGAAGCGGCGACCACCCTGGTAGGTTTTGGCGTTGCGCTCCAGGGAGATCATTTTCTCCTCGAAGTCCACCTGCACATCTTGTTGGTTGCGGTCGTTGTTGCGGTCACGGCGCTGACGATTGCCGCCAGGTCCGCCCGGTCCCCCGCGACGATTACCGCCGCTGTTGTTTCCACGATCAGAAGTCAAGGCCACCCTCCCGCGCCGCATCCGCGAGCGCCTTCACACGACCGTGATACTGAAAGCCACCACGGTCGAACACGACTGCTTTGACGCCCTTGGCAAGTGCTGCCTCGGCGATGGCTTTCCCGACCAGCTTGGCGCTCTCAGTCTTGGTTCCCGAATCGGTCATCGTGACGCTCGAGACGGCCGCCAGGGTGATGCCCTTGGCGTCGTCTATGACTTGGGCGTAGATGTGCTGGTCGCTGCGGTGAACGCTGAGGCGCGGACGGTCGGAGACGGCTTTGATCTTGTTGCGCGTGCGGAAGGCGCGACGCTGAGCGGTTTGTAAGCTCACTTCTTCCCTCCCTTACCACCGGCAGCCGACTTACCCGGCTTCAAGGTGATCTGCTCGCCCTCGTAGCGCACGCCCTTGCCGTGATAGGCATCTGGGACGCGCATCTTGCGGACGTTGGCGGCCACCTGGCCAACGAGTTGCTTGTCAATACCGACGATCTGAATCTTGGTCTGATCCGGCACGACGAAGCTGATGCCTGCGGGCGGCTCAATAATGACCGGGTGCGAGTACCCGATCGTCATTTCCAGGGCCTTCCCGGTCAACTTGGCGCGGAAACCGACGCCGTGAAGCTCCAAGTTGCGCTGGTAACCATCGGAAACGCCCTGAACCGCGTTGGCGACCAAGGTGCGGGTCAAACCATGCAGCGCACGGTGGGTGCGGCTATCGCTCGGGCGGCTGACAACGATGCTGCCGGATTCCTCTTTGATCTGCATCTCAGGGTTGACGGGCACCTTCAGCTCGCCCTTCGCGCCTTTGACGGTCACGAGGCCAGCCGCTAAGCTCACGCCAACGCCTTTGGGCAGGGTAATCGGTTGACGACCGATGCGGCTCATTACCACACCTCGCAAATCACTTCGCCGCCGATGCCCGCTTTGCGAGCCTCGCGGTCAACCAGCAGTCCTCGGCTGGTGCTGACAATCGCAATCCCCATGCCGGAGTGAATCTTCGGCAGGTTCTCCGAGGTCACGTAAGCGCGACGACCCGGACGAGAAATGCGGTTGATACTTTTGATGACGGCCTCGCGGCGCGCGCCGTACTTCAAACCGATGCGAATCACTTCAAAGCCGGTGGTCTCGAGCTTGACGCGTTCGACCGTGCCGACGTAGCCCTCGCGGTTGAGGATTTCGGCGATCCGCTGCTTGAACTTGGAGGCGGGAACGTCCACGCTCTCCTTGTGGGTTCTCACCGCGTTGCGAATGCGGGTGAGCATATCTGAAATGGGGTCTGACAGCATTTCTTCTCCTGGTTTCTCATGCCGAATTTCTGCTTGCTATCCGGCTGTAAACACGGTGCGAGGGGTTCTACGGACGGTATCGGGCGAAACCCCCGACCGTTTCCGCGTGACTCGAGCTTGACTGCAAAAATAGGATTCGGCCGCTTCTCGTTTTCGTTGCAGGCGCACAAATCGCCTTGGAACGTCAACCTGATTCTGCCGAACTCAGTAATCGCTCAAAGTTACCAACTGGCTTTGGTGAGTCCTGGTAGCTCGCCGCGATGCGCCTTTTCGCGCAGCACGATTCGAGACAACCCGAAGAAACCGACGTACCCACGGGGACGGCCTGTCTCGTCGCAGCGGTTGCGCAAGCGCACCGGGCTGCTGTTACGGGGCAGCTTCTGCAAACCGACGTAATCGCCGGCTGCCTTTAGCTCCGCGCGCTTGGCAGCGAATTTCTTCACCAACACCTCGCGCTGCTTTTGACGCACTCTTTTTGCTTCTGTGGCCATCTCGACTCCTTAGTGACTATGAGCTATTCGCTTATTTCCTGTTGACGCTTACATCCGACTGACTTCTCACAACCAAGCGTGAAATTGTACTTCGTTTGCGACTACTTGTACAGGCTGGAACCAGCAGCTCACTTCTTGAACGGAAAGCCGAGACCCTCTAAGAGTGCCCGGGCCTCCTCGTCGTTCTTGGCGGTCGTGACAATCGTGACATCGAAGCCTCGAGTCTGATCCACCATGTCGTAGGTGATCTCCGGGAAGACCATCTGTTCCTTGATGCCGAGGTTGTAATTGCCGCGCCCATCGAAGCTGTTCGGGTTGATGCCACGGAAGTCGCGGATGCGTGGCAGCGCGACGTTGACCAACTTTTCCAGGAAAGCGTACATGCGCTCGCCGCGCAGCGTGACTTTCAGACCGACCGACTGACCCTCGCGGAGCTTGAAGTTGCTGATGCTCTTCTTGCTCTTGGTGACAATTGGGCGCTGGAGGGTGATGATGCCCATTTCCTTGGCAGCCTTGTCCATCAGCTTGCTGTCATCCTTGGCTTCGCCCAAGCCCTGATTGACGACGACCTTTACCAGACGTGGCACGGCCATATCGCTGCTGTACCCGAAGCGCTTTTGCAGGTCTGGGCGCACAGCGTTGTTGTAACTGTCTTTGAGTCTCTCTATCGCCATATCAGCTCACCGCATCCTCGAGGACTTGTCCGTCCTTCTTGCCGTAGCGCACGGTCTTGCCGCCCACTTCTTTGCGGCCCACGCGGGTCGGTTTGCCGTCGGCTCCGATCACCATGACTTTGCTAGCGTGAATCGGAGCCTCGAAGGTCTCGAAGCCGCCGCGCGGATTCTCCTGGGTCGGCTTGATCGCCTTCTTGACGACGTTGACGCCTTCGACGATCACGCTATTGGCTTTCGGCGAGACCTTCAAAACCTTGGCTTGTGCGCCGCGATCCTTGCCGCGCAAGACCTTCACGGTGTCACCCTTCTTGACGAACATCTTGACAGGCTTCGCGGGAACGGGCATCACAGCACCTCCGGCGCGAGCGAGACGATCTTCATGAAGCGGCGGTCGCGCAACTCACGGGCCACGGGTCCGAAGACTCGAGTCCCGCGCGGTTCGCCTTCCTTGTTGATGATGACGGCTGCGTTCCGGTCAAAGCGAATCGCGCTGCCGTCGGGACGCTTGACTTCCTTCGAGGTACGGACGACCACGGCTTTCACCACGTCGCCCTTCTTGACGGTACCGCGCGGCGCACACTCCTTGACGCTGGCCACGATGACATCGCCGACCCCGGCGTACTTCTGATTGCCGGAGCCTCGAGAAAGTCCGCCCATGACGCGGATGCACGAGATTTGCCGTGCGCCCGTGTTGTCAGCGACATCCAAATAGGTGGTGGGCTGAATCATGACTGGGGCCTTTCGACTAGCTTGGCGACCTTCCAGGTCTTGGTCTTCGAGATCGGACGCACCGATACGATTTCCACGGTGTCGCCGGTTTTGAATTCGTTGTTCTCGTCATGGCTCGCGTACTTCTTGGAGCGGGTCACGACCTTGCCGTAAAGGGGGTGCGTGAACTTACGTTCCACCTTCACGGAAACAGTCTTGTCCGCCTTATCCGAGACCACGACACCGACAAAGGCTTTCCGTGCCATCTCACTTCACCTTCTTTTCCAGACCCACTTGGCGCTGTTCGGTCGCCAGGGTCATCAGTCGTGCCACTTCCTTGCGGAGCGTGTTGAGCCGCGCCGGGCTGGAGACGTTCCCGACCGCCTGCTGAAAGCGCAGTTTCATCAGCTCTTCCTTGCGGGCCGAGATTTCCGCCGTCAGCGTCGCCGCGTCCATCGTGCGGAACGCCTTCATTTGCTCACTGAGCTTCATCGTATACCTCGCGGGAAACGAACTTGGTCTTGATCGGCAGCTTGTGTCCGGCCAGACGGAAGGCTTCCTTGGCTTGCTCCTCGGTGACGCCCTCCACCTCAAACATCACGCGCCCAGGCTTCACGACGGCCACCCAGAACTCCACGGCTCCCTTACCGGAACCCATTCGGGTCTCGGCAGGTTTACGGGTGATTGGCTTATCCGGGAAGATGCGGATGTAAATCTTGCCACCGCGCTTGAAGAAGCGGCTCATCGTGATGCGGCAGGCCTCAATTTGGTTGGACTTGATCCAGGCGGGTTCCATTGCCACGAGACCGAAATCTCCGAAGGCGATGTAATCACCACCCTTGGTCGCGCCGCGCATGCGGCCCTTCATCATCTTGCGGTACTTGGTGCGTTTCGGCAGCAGCATCTGTCCTCACTCCCCCTTTCGACCCGAGCCAGAACCAGCTCGAGCTTGCGGACGGCGGCGCTGCGGGCGGTCGCCTCCGGCGGCGTCCGGGCGCGGGGCACGATCACCGGTGCTGGCGGGTTTGACCCCGGCGGCTCGAGCGCTCATGTCCTGCTTGCCGATGATCTCGCCGTTGAAGACGATCACTTTAACGCCCAGCTTGCCGTAGGTCGTCATCGCTTCGGCGAAGCCGTAGTCAATGTCGGCGCGCAGGGTGTGGAGCGGCACGCGGCCCTCCATGCGGGTGTCGCGGCGCGCCTGTTCGGCACCGCCCAAACGACCGCTGACGACGATCTTAACGCCCTTCGCGCCCGATTCCATGACGCGCTGGATGGCTTGCTGCATGGCACGCTTGTAGGCGAAGCGGCGCTCGATCTGTTCGGCGATCCGCTGAGCCACGAGCGGCGCACTGGTGTTCGGGTTGCCGACCTCTTCGACGTTGACGGCGACCGTGCCGCCGCTGCCGACCACGGTATCCAGCGTCTCGCGGAGCTTCTTGATGCTCTCGCCGCCACGACCGATGACCACACCGGGCTTCGCGGCCTTGACGGTCACGTTGACTTGGTGCGCGGCCCGCTCAATCACGATGCTGGCCAGACCGGCGTGCGCCAGTTCCTTCGTGACCATCTTGCGGATTTTGCTGTCCTCAGAGACCAACTTCTTGTAATCCTTCTTGTTGGCGTACCAGCGGGAGCTGTGTTCCTTGACGATGCCGAGGCGGAACCCCAGGGGATTGATCTTATTGCCCATTACTTGGCCGCCTTCCTGCGCGAGGGACGATCCTGCTTCTCCTCGAGGATAATCGTGATGTGGCTGGTGCGCTTGAACAGGCTGTCACCGCGACCACGGGCGCGAGGAATGATCCGCTTCAAGGTCGGACCTTCGTTGACAAAGGCGGCCTTCACGAAGAGCGTGTCCTCGAGCATGGAGAAGTTGTGCGTGGCGTTGTTCTTGGCTTGCTTTAAGACCTTGCTGATCGGCAGGGACGCGTTCTTCGGGATGAATTTCAGCAAATCCTCGGCGTCCTTCACGGACTTGCCGCGAATCGCGTCCACCACGAGGCGCATCTTGCGCGGCGTGATGCGAATGAACTTCGCGTGACCGGTGGCTTGCTGGGCAGGTTGGGGAGAAGGTTGGGTCATGGCTTACTTCTTCCCGGTCGTCTTCGCGTCTTTGCCGCCGCTGTGGCTGCGGAAGGTGCGGGTGGGGGCGAACTCGCCGAGCTTGTGGCCGACCATGTTTTCAGACACGTAGACCGGCATGTGAACCTTGCCGTTGTGAACTGCGATGGTGAGGCCAATCATCTCGGGTACGATTGTGCTGCGGCGCGACCAGGTTTTGATGACACGCTTGTCGTTTTTGGCGGAAGCCGTGTCTACCTTGTCCAGAAGGTGGAGGTCCACGAAGGGACCTTTTTTGGAACTTCTCGGCATTATTTGCCTCCTTGCCAGGAAACCCTGGCGCGGAACGGAGGGTATCGCCTGAACCCAGGCGACCCGACCCGTCCTTAACGTGAGCTTTTGCGCCTCGTAATGATGAAGCGATCCGACGGGTTGCGCTTCTTGCGGGTCTTGAAGCCCTTAGACGGTTGACCCCACGGGCTAACCGGAGTTCGACCGATTGGGGCACGTCCCTCACCACCGCCGTGTGGGTGGTCCACTGGGTTCATAGCACTGCCGCGCTGGTGTGGCTTGCGACCCAACCAGCGTTGACGCCCGGCCTTACCGATGACCACGTTCTTGTGATCGGCGTTGCCAACCACGCCGACCGTGGCGTAGCACTCGGTGTGAACGCGGCGCAGCTCTCCGGAGGGCAGACGCAGAATCACGTAATCGCCTTCCTTACCCTGAACCTGAGCGCTGGTTCCGGCCGAACGGGCCATGCGAGCACCGGCTCCGGGAACCATCTCGATGCTGTGGACAACCGTACCGACCGGGATAAAGCGGAGCGGCATAGCATTTCCAACTCGAGGTTCAGCCTCGGGGCCGCTGACGATCCGAGCGCCGACCTTCAAGCCGTCCGGAGCCAGGATGTAGCGCTTCTCGCCGTCCAAGTAATGAAGGAGCGCAATGTTCGCAGTGCGGTTCGGGTCGTATTCCAGGGCGGCCACCTTGGCGGGCACGCCCGTCTTATCGCGGCGCTTGAAGTCAATGATGCGGTACAGGCGCTTGTGACCGCCGCCACGGAAGCGGCTGGTAATGCGCCCAGTGTTGCCGCGCCCACCAGACTTCGGCAGTGCCGTCGTCAGGCTCTTCTCTGGGCGCTTGTCGGTGAGTTCGTTGAACTCCAACGTCGTGATGTAACGCCGGGAGGGCGTGTACGGACGATACGGTTTCGTTGGCATCTTAGACCAACCCTTCCATGGCTTCGATCTTCTGGCCCTCGGCCAATGTCACGATTGCCTTCTTGCGAGCGGCGGTGGTTCCGCTGTAGCGGCCGACCTTCTTGTCCTTGCCGCGCTGATTCTGCACGTTGACGCTGACGACCTTGACCTTGAAGGCGGTCTGGACAGCGTTCTTAATCAGGGTCTTGTTGGCTTTCGGGTGAACCCAGAAGCTGTACTGCCCCGAAGCCATGGCCGCGTACGCCTTTTCGGACAGCAGCGGCTTCAAAATAACGTCGTACACCGAGTTCATGCTTCACCATCCTTGCGACCACTGGTCAAGCTGTCGCTCAGTGCCTTGAAGCCCGCCTCGTCGCCCTTGGCCAGGAAGCCCGCCTGCTCAGCCCAGCTTCCGAGGCTCGGCGCGAAGCGCGCACCGGCCGCCTCGAGAGCCGCCTTGATCTGGTCTTCGCTCGAGCCTGCCAGCTTTTCAAAGGTGTCAATCCCCGCCGCGATCAAGGCGTCGTTCATTTTTGGCCCAATGCCCTCAATGCGCTTCAGGTCGTCGCCGCTCGAGACTGCTTTCGGGGCAGCTTTGACAGGTTCAGCCTCTGGAGCTGGAGCTTCAACCGCCTGCTCAGCCTTTGGCGCTTTTGCCGCCACGGGCTTTTCAGCTTTAGCGGCGACTGGTTTAACTGCCTTCGCGGGCGTAGCTTCGACCTCTACCTTGTCCGCCTTGGCGGAAACGCCCGCCACGACGCCCTCCAGGACAGCCTTGTCCAGCACCAGGTAATCGTGCTTCAAGATGTCGTACACGTTCAGACCAGCGCCCTTGACGGCCGTGACCCACGGCAGGTTGCGCGCGGCCCGCACGACCGCCTCGTCGTCGGTCACCAGGAAGACTCGAGCCGAACCGTCCAATCCGTTCTGCTTGGCCCAAGCCACGAAGTTCTTGGTCTTGCCGTCCAAGTCAAAGCCGGAGACCGCCAGGACCTTGCCCTCGGAGACGCGATCAGAGACCGCCATCTGCAACCCGAGCTTACGAACCTTCTTCGGCAGCGTGTAGCTGTAATCGCGTGGCTTCGGTCCGAAAGCGGCTCCACCACCGACGTAAATCGGCGCGGCTCGGTCGCCGTGACGGGCGTTGCCGGTGCCCTTCTGACCATAAAGTTTCTTACCGGTGCGACTCACGTCGGCGCGGGTCTTGGTGTTGGCGCTGCCCTGACGACGCTTGGCGAGCTGCCAGTTGACGACCTCGTACAACACGTGTGTCTTGGGTTTCGGGAGGCTGAGTTCCAGGGTTCCTGGATTCTGCCCGATGATTTGCACGACTGGCATTATTTGCCTCCCTTCCTAGCTTGCTTGATGACCACAAGGCCGCCGTTCGCGCCGGGAATCGCGCCCTTGATGAGCAGCAAGTTCTCCGCACCGCGCACCTCGACAACCTCGAGATTCTGCGTGGTGACGCGTTCAGCGCCGTAGTGACCGGCCATCTTCTTACCCTTGATGACGCGGCCCGGCGTCTTGCGAGCGCCGATCGAACCACCGCGACGGTGCCACTTCTTGGAGCCGTGCGCGTCGGGACCGCCCTGGAAGTTCCAGCGCTTCATCACGCCGGTGAACCCGCGACCCTTGGTCGTACCGATCACGTCCACCTTCTCACCATCGGCGAAAATCTCGGCGGTCACGACTTCGGCGTCCGGGCTAAAATCGCGGAACTCGCGCAGGTGACGGAGCACGCCAGCCTTGGATTTCTCCAAGTGTCCGATCAGCGGTTTGTTGAGACGCTTTTTCATGGTCTCGCCAAACCCGAGCTGCACGGCCTCGTAGCCGTCGGTGGAGGAGGTCTTGCGCTGAACCACGGGGCAGGGACCGGCCAGCACCACGGTCACGGGAATGGCGCGGTCATTCTTCCAGACCTGCGTCATGCCTACCTTCGTGCCGAGGATGCCCTTCATTGTGCGCCCCCCACCATCTTGACTTCGATCTCCACGCCGCTGGGAAGATCCAGCGTGCTGAGGCTATCAATCGTCTTCTTGTTCGGGTTGGTGATGTCCACCAGGCGGTTGTGAGTGCGAATCTCGAAGTGTTCGCGGCTGTCCTTATGCTTGAACGGTCCACGAATCACGGTGAAACGACGAATCCGGGTCGGCAGTGGAATCGGTCCAGCCACGTCCGCCCCCGAGCGGCGCACGGTGTCCACGATCTTGGCTGCACTGGTGTCCAGTGAGCGGTGATCGTAGCCGCGCAATTTGATACGAATCTTTGGTCCCATAGTATCTCCAGCATTTCGCCTCGAGCGAGGGATGAACCCCTGCCCGAGGCGGGAATGTCTTCACTCGAGGATTTCGGTTACGACGCCTGCACCAACCGTGCGACCACCCTCACGAATTGCGAACCTGAGTTCCTTCTCCATCGCAATCGGCTTGATCAACTCCACCTCGAACATCACCTGATCGCCCGGCATCACCATCTCCACACCCTCTGGCAACGTGACAATCCCGGTGACATCGGTCGTGCGAAAGTAGAACTGTGGACGGTACCCCGCGAAGAACGCCGAGTGCCGACCCCCTTCCTCCCTCGTTAACACAAACACACTCGCTTTGAACTTCGTGTGCGGCTTGATGCTGTTCACCTTGCTCAAGACCTGTCCGCGTTCGATGTCCTCGCGTTTCACACCGCGCAGCAACACGCCCACGTTATCGCCCGCCAAGCCCTCATCGAGTAGCTTACGGTGCATTTCCACGCCGGTGACCACGGTTTTCACGGTGTCCTTCAACCCGACGATCTCGACCTCTTCGTTGACTTTGATGCGACCGCGTTCGACTCGACCCGTGGCGACGGTGCCACGACCGGTGATGGTGAAGACATCTTCGACCGGCATTAGGAACGGCATGTCAATCGCGCGTTCCGGCGTTGGGATGAAACTGTCAACACTATCCAATAACTCCCAGATGCGATCCACCCATTTGTTCGTACCGCGCGCGGTCTTGGGGTTAGCCACCAGGAAATCCAGGGCTTCTTTGGCGCTGCCTCGCGTGATCGGGGTGTCATCGCCGGGGAATTCGTATTTGCTGAGTAACTCGCGGACTTCCATTTCGACTAACTCGAGTAGTTCTTCGTCGTCCACCATATCAACTTTGTTCAGGAAGACGACGATGTAGGGCACGCCGACTTGCTTGGCGAGCAGGATGTGTTCGCGGGTTTGTGGCATCGGACCGTCAGCGGCACTGCACACCAGGATGGCTCCGTCCATCTGGGCGGCTCCGGTGATCATGTTTTTGACGTAATCGGCGTGTCCGGGGCAGTCAACGTGGGAGTAGTGGCGGGCGGGGGTGTTGTATTCGACGTGGGCGGTGTTGATGGTGATGCCGCGCGCTTTTTCCTCGGGGGCTTTGTCAATCTGGCTGTAATCCTGAGTTTCGATGGTCGGGTCGGCTGCCGCAGCGGTGAAGGTGATGGCTGCGGTCAGGGTGGTTTTGCCGTGGTCAACGTGTCCGATCGTGCCGACGTTGACGTGTGGTTTCGTGCGCTCGAACGTACCCTTCGCCATAACTACTTCCTCCATCTCGAGCCGTCGGGAGAGTCTCTGCCCGCGTTCCTCGAGTCCCAGCGCGTGGGCTGGGAATTGATGTCCTGATGCCGCTTGTCAACGTACCCGAGGGGTAACCCTCAGAATTACTGCCCGCGCTGAGCGGGCTTTACCGACAAAATGGCGTGCGGAACTTCCGCACAAAGGCTACGCAGGGTAGCACACGTTTCGAGGTTTGAAAAGTCCCCGTTCCACATCTGCCCAACCGGGGCAGTCCCACCCTGTCTCGAGGATCGAAGGGAGTTGTATTGCAGGCTGTGACCAGCTCGAGACTCATGGGGGTCAGTAATACCTATGACTCGTGAGCATAGGGAGCTGAAGCTCGAGTGATTTCAAATTTGATTGATTTGTGCTACGAGTCCGGCTGGATGGCGCATGAACGCCATCCGCGTGTTGTTGCGCTCGTTGAGAAACGGGGCAGCCTCATACTCGTAGCCGTCCGCGAGTAACTTGGCACATTTATCCTCGAGGTCATCCACCTCAAATGCCAAGTGCAGGAAGCCCGGCGCGGGCTGCCCAGAAGCCTGCACCAACTCGAGGGCCACGCTGCTTCCTGGATGGTTGAGAAACGCCGTTGGCACGCCGTTCGAGTAGTGCTTGCCGCGCCCTTCCAGAGTAAACCCGAGTGTTGCAAAGTGCGAAATTGCGGCTTCGACATCGTGAACGCTCAACCCCAGTACTGGCGGGGATGTGCAGGACTAATTCTCCGCCCATCAACTCAAACGGAGCGCTTTCAAAACGAGACGTTCAACAGATTCGACACCGGACCTTCACCGATCCACGACCCAGGTGTTCTCAGGGCTGGCGTCTAAGTCAGTGACCGTCTGGTTGCTATACATTAGATCTGTCAGGAAGACCGTGTTGCCTTGGGCGTCCTTGCCTCGAGCGAATACTTGATAGAGGCTCTTGCGACCGGACTTGGGGCGCTCTATTACGATCTGATCGCCGTTGATGCGCCATTTCATGGTTTCGTTCTCGGTTTGCGTGTTGAACGCGCCCGTGTTGACCGTTGTGAGCTGCGCGAAATACGTCCCGACGCCACCAGCGTTGAAGCCCAGTTTCAAAGTGAACCCGGTGGATACCCAGGTGCTCGTGGCGTAGGTGCCGCTGGGGTTGTACCAGTCGGTCGCGTTGTACGTCCCGGAGGTTTCCTTCCACTTGCCGACGAAATCTTTTTCAACGTACAACGGTGTCACGGTCACGGGCTTCAAACTCTTGACGCCGCGCATGAACTCGAGCATCAGCGGGCGGCCCTCTTTCTCGTAGGTGATGTACCCGAGACCGCTCTCAGGTCGGCTCAGTTTGAAGAAGATCGGCGTTACGACCGCAGCCGTCTCAATCACGAACAGCACGCTGTAATTGGAGAGTTTCGGGAAGTCTTTATCGTGGGCAGAATTATCGAACGATCCCGCCGTCCCGAAGGTCACGCCGACGTTCAGACCGCTGGCGGTGCGGCGCACAAACACCGCTCCCTTCTGACCCTGAAAGTCCAGGCTGCCCCTGGTCTCCTGTTGCCAGATGGCTCTCGTCTGAGTTGCCAAGCCGCCCACTTTGGCTCGAGGGGGAAAGATTTGTAGGTCCAGTCTGCCCTTCCGATAAATAGAGTCGTCCTTGCCAAAATCCGCCTCGTAATTTCCGTTTCCCGTGTCGCGCCAACTCTTGGGAATCGTGTACGTCAGGACTGTGTTGCCGAGTCCGGCGTTCGAGGCTGGACTGCTCGAGCCAAAATTCGGGGTTGTGTTGCTCGAGACTGAGTTATTAGGCAAGAACAAATCGCGCATTGCATCGAAGCCCGCGCTCGAGTACGGTTTCAGGGTCAGCGTCAGATTCGTCTGCGATGGCGTGACCGGGCTGACCTTGCCGGACACGAGGTACACGCCCATTTCGTCGCCCGCGCCGATCTTGCCATCTTTGCTGGTGTCGCGCCAGGCGAACAGGGCGTACCGGGTTTTCTCGAGGTTGAGCAGCGTGAACGCCCCGTTCGCGCCCACGGTGACGCCCTTGGTGCGTTTCGTGTCGAAGGTATCGTTGGCGAAAATCGCCGCGAAGACTTGCGTTCCAAGCAGGCTCGAGCCGGGTTGTGACGTGACGCGCCCACTGAGACTCAGGTTGGCCGGGGATTGAACAGGCTGGGGCGAGACTGTTTGCGGTGAGATTGGTTGCGGTGAGACTGGCGGCGAGGCAACCCTCCCAGAATGACCCTCGGCTTGCGAGACAAGCGCGTCCAGATCGCCATTGAAGGCTTGCAGCCTGAGTTCGATGCCAGCGGCGGGCGGCGTCAGCAGCGCCGGTTTCCCGCCTTGCCGATACACCCCGATCTCGTCTCCGGCGTCGGCCTCTCCATTATTATTTAGATCGCGCCAGGCGAGCATCAGGTGTTCAGCCGTCTCGAGGTTGGTGATCTCGAAGCTGGCACTGGCGGCATTGGAATTGATGGGTTGCGCCCCGGAACGCGAGTCGCTGCACGTGTCGTTTTCCACGAGGCAAGCGATCACGACCGCGCCCTGAAGACTGCCGCCGGGCGTGGCATAGACGGTACCGGAAATCGTTCCGTTTCCCTGGGCGCTGACCACCAGCAACCCGAGGCTGCACAAGCACGTCAAAACGGTGGTCGCTCGAGTCAAACTGTGGTTCATGGCGTGTCACCCCGTGGAACGTCTCTGGTCAATCCGAGCGAGCTGCTTAGATCGTGTTTATTAGACCGTGCTCGTTAGATCGTACTCGCCGTGATTCAGGAGTCGGCGGGCTGTCTCCCAGTGCTGCGTCTCCCAGTCCCGCCCGCTGGGACTCGAGGTTGACCGGGTGCGCCCCCTCGAGCCAGTTCGCGCTCCTCGTTCAGCAGGTCCGTCCATTGATCCAACGTGCGCTTCCCCGCCAGCACCGCGTCTATCGGCGTGCGATGCCACAAGCCTTCCAAGAAACGCCGTTTGGCGCGGCGCACGTAATCCGGGATGCGTTCTCGTTTCATGTTTCTCCCCTGTTGCTCTGAATCGTTCTGAGATCAGGATAGAAACAGCGGCGTCACTGGGGCGTCACTGGAACCCGGAAACGTCCAGACGTGTGTCTCGAGCGGCGGAGATTATGGCGGCGTTCACGGGGTTTCGGTTCAGAAACGAGGCGCGATGCGATGGTGGCACGTGAGATCGGACCAGCTCGAGCAGCCAGGAGACGCCAGTCTCGAGGATAGATCTGGCGGTCGGATCGCCCAGGACTTGCAGCACCTGGTACTGCGTGCACCAGACCTCGGCGCGGTAGAAGTTGTTCGGGTCGTAGCGCCTCAGGTTCTCCGCCGCGAGACCAATCTGCGTGGCGGCCGTCCTAGGGTCGCCGCTTGACAAAAGCACCTGAGCCAGTCGGGTTCGGGCCGCGATCCCCAACCCGTTCAACCCGTGCCGCTCGGTCAACTCGCACGCCTCGAGCGCCAGGGCATACGGTTGATCGGTAGAGTGTTGATTGGAGCAGCTTGCGGCGGCGATGCAGAGTTCCGCCTGACTGAACGGTCGCCGAACGCCTTCCAGATTTCTGGCTTCGTCGAACACACCTTGAGCCGCCTCAAAGTTCCCGTTCAACTCGTGCAGCCGTCCGTGCAGCAACAGCGAATCGAAGCGCATGTCCGGGCGCAGGTCAGGGGTCTGCGCGATTTGCTCCAAAAGTTCTGCGGTTTCCTCGAGCGCCCCGAGGCGCAGGTGAACCCGCGCCTGATGGGTCAACGCGTAGGCCCGCGCCCACCCGAAATCCCATTGGGTGAGTTCCAACGACCACGCGCTGCGGCGCAACGCCTCGTCGTACCGGTCCAGATCAAAGCAGCGCTGCGCGAGGTTACTGAGGTTCATGCGGGTCAAAATCTCAGCGCCGTGCAACCGAGCGCAGATTGTTTCGACTTCTAGATGCTGCTGAAACGCGTCCCGCACCAACCCAATCCGCCCGAGCGTAATCCCGAGCATGTTACGAGACTTGGCGAGGCTGAACTCGTTGCCGAGCTTGGAGGACAGCCCCACCGAACGCTCCAAGTGAACCCGCGCCAGCTCGTGCTGCTCGGAATCTCCATGAATAATTCCGAGCCGAGCCTCGCTGTCGGCTAGCCCCTGTGGATCGCCGAGGCGTTCGTACAAGGCGATCACGTCCTGGATGACCCTCACGGCCTCCGCGTACCGCTGCGAGCGCCAGAGCGCCTCCGCCAAGCCCGCCAGCGCGACCGCCCGCAACCCGTCGTCCTCCACGGTCTCGAGGTGTTGCAGGGCAGCTCGAGCGGCGGTTTCGGCGCTGGTGGCGTGCTGCATCGTGTTGAGTCGCAGCATCCGCGCCAGCCAGGCCAGAGCGTTTGAGCGCTCCGACGCGGCAAGCGTGAACATGCGCTCGATGACCACCTCCAAGCCCTGCCCAGCATCAAAGGCAGCGAGTTGCTGCGCCGCCCCGTAAAACGCTTCCACGGCTTCCGCCGTGCGCCCGGCGCGAGCCAGAATCTCAGCCGCTCGAGTGAAGCCCTCGGCCGCCTCCGACATCGCGTAGGAATCCCTGGCCTTTTGGGCGGCGCTCAGCAGGTGCGGTGCGGCGCTCAGCTCCGCCCCCGCCTCGAGCCAGTGATGGGCGATTCGGGACGGGTTCAGGTTCAACGCTTCCAGGTGCGCCGCGACCCTTCCGTGCAGCAGCACGCGAATCCCGTGCGGGATGCCGTCCAGGGTTGCCTCGAAGATCAGGTCGTGCGCGAAACGGTTGCCGATCAGAATCTGCGCTGACTCGAGCGCGGCGGCCTCGTCCACCAACGCGAGCGCGTCCAGGCCACGTACCCGCGCGGCCAGCCCGTAATCGAAATCCGTGCCCGCGACCGCCGCGACCTGCGCCAGTTTCAGCGCGTCCCCGGGCAGACGCGACAGGCGTTCCTGCACGACGCGGCGCACGACCTCGGGGGTTGGCAGCCGCTCGAGCGGGCGTTGCAGCGCGTCCTGCTCTAATAAGCTCCGCACGGTTTCCAGCGCGAACAACGGGTTCCCGGCGGCGTGACGCACCAGCCGTTCGCCAAGGTTATCGGCGTGCGCCGGTAACTTCAAACTCTCTATCAGCAGACCCATCTGTTTCTCGCCCAGCGGCTCGAGGTGAATGTCCACCGCCTGCCCCATTTGCAGTGCCCGACCGATCAGGGTTTCGGCGCGATTTGAAAGTTCCCCCGTCCGATACGCGATAATCTGCCGCAACCCGTCCGCCCGCCCCCAGTGCTGCGCGTAGACGTAAATCCACGCCTCCAGGCTGGCGTCATCCACGAATTGCAGGTCGTCCATGACGACCGCCGCCAGACCCGCCCCCGCCGCCGCTCGAGCCACGGCCGCCTGCGCCTCTAAGAACCGCAAACGATCCGATTCGGACAGCAGCGGCGGCGGGGTGTCCCCCAACTCCGGCAGGAAGCGCGACAATTCGCGCCGCACCCACCCCTCCAGGGCGACCTCTGGAAACTGCTCGAGCAAGCGGCGGTAAACCCTGGCAGCCGTGCTGTACGCGGCGATGGCGTCGCCGGGGCGACCCTCAGAGGGGCTGTGGTTAATGCCTTGAGCGGCGATGAATTCCTGCATCAACCGCGATTTTCCAATCCCCGGTGAGCCACGAATCACGACGACCTGACCGTTTTGCCAAGCGAAACGCATTCGTTCCAGCTCGCGTTCACGACCGATCAGGCGCGGCGGGTGCAAGACACTGACTGGCAGCCGCACCGCCGACTGCGCCGCTGACACCTCGCCGCGCTCCAAGCGTTGCGCCAAGGCTCGAGTCTCCGCCCCCGGCATCACCCCGAGTTCGCGTTGCAGCATCTGCTCGCAGCGCTGATAGGCTTTCAGAACCGCCGAACGGTCACCCCGAGCCGCGTGCAGGCGCATGATCGCGCGGTACGCCTCTTCAGCGCTCGGTTCCCGTGCCAGCCAGCGCTCGGCGCGTTCCAACGCGGTCACGATCGCACGCGGGTCGTGCTGAGCCGCACCCTCCAGCCGCTCGAGGTCGCGGCGCAGGGCTTCGCGGTGCAGCGCAGAAAAACGCCCGCGCGTCACCTCGAGCCAATCGGAAAAATCGGGTTGATCCTCGAAATCCAGCCCTTCCAGCAAGCCGTGCTCCAAGGTCAGCGCCAACCCGTCATCGCCCAAGAAGCTGCCGCTCTCCAATTGCACCGCGTCCACCCGGACGCCCGATTCCAGCGTCACTGTGTCCCCGACGCGCACGATGTCCCCGTCCACGGTCGTCTTCAAACGGTACAGGCACTGGCGCAAGTTCGCCCGGGCCCGCGATTCGTCGGTATCGCTCCACAGCAACCCCGCCAGTCGGCTGCGGGTCGCCTCGCCCTCGAGCGCCAGGAAAGTCAGCAGCCCGGCGGTTTTGCGCTCCAGCGTCCAAGACCCGTGCGCCCCGGTCAAGCGCGGCACGCCCATGACCTCGAGCCGCCAGCTTTGCGCCGGGGTGGGGTCGGTCGTGGTGCTCGGGTTGGACCTGGCCATGCACCATGATACGAAATGCCGCCAAAAATGGATTGGAAGCGCCAAACCTCGAGTCTGACAGCCGTTATAGCGACAAGTTCTGAAACCGTGCTGTGGCTCACGCGCCCCTGCCAAAGAGCGGGTATACTACAGGTTCACGGGAACCATTTGCATTTCCCCAGAATCAAACTCATGGAGTCAAACCAGTATGGCAATCGTGCGTTTCACCAAACAACGACAGGCGGTGCTCGAGGTGGTCCGGGCATCCTCTGAGCATCCCGATGCCGCACACGTGTTTGAAAGTGTGCGCCGCGTCGTGCCAAGCATTTCGTTGGGAACGGTGTACCGTTCACTGGACGCGCTAGTCCACGAGGGTCATCTGATTCAGATCCAGCAACCCGGTATGCCCACCCGCTACGACGCTCGCTTGGACGATCACGCGCACTTCGTTTGCGACACCTGCGGCGAGGTCTTCGATGTCGTAGCGCAGATGCCCGACCTGGTCAGTCTAGCCGTTTCGAGCCTGCCAGGGTTTCAGGTCCGCGAAGCCAAGGTCGCGTTCCACGGCGTCTGTCAGCGCTGCAAGCGCAGCAATTAAATCTAAGAATTTGAAAACCTCAAGATCACCTAAGCTCAAGGTTTTTTCTGGCTCGAGGCGACTTGGTTGGCACTCAGCCTGTTCTCGAGTACGCAGCAGCCTGCACGGCGAGCGTAGCGAACGCCTCGCGCAGAGCTTCCGGGGCACGCACTTGGAGCGGGAATTGCAAACTCAGCAGCATCGCCGCCAGCCACTCGAGGTTCGCGGTCTGGGCGCACAGCAGCGTCCCGGATTCAGCCTCGGTCAACGTCACCCGTCCCGGTGGCACGCGGTCTTGCAGTCCGGCGGGCGAACAGTCTATCCAGACTTCGACCGCCCAGCTCGAGGCGGCGAACGGCAGGGTCCGCAACAAGAACGCCCTGGCGTCAAAGTCGCTGGGACGCTCGAATTTCGTCTCTAGCAGGGTCGCATCTCGCACCCGGTCTACGCGGAAGACCCGCACGTCGGAGCGCAGGCGGCAGTAGCCGACCGCGTACCAGCGTCCGTCATGATGCAACACCCCGTACGGCTCGAGCTGACGGACACTCTGTTCCCCCGCGTCGGACTGATACGTGATCGCCACCACGCAGCCGCTTCGCACCCCTCGAGCCAGTTGCTTAACAAGGTCTGCGTCCACTGGCACGACCCACGGCGAGGTCTCCAACTCCAAGGCGGTCAGGGTGTCCAGCAATCCTTCCCGCACCGCTTTCGGCAGGACCCGCTCGAGTTTCGCGGCTGCCGTCGCCTCGGCGGGCGCGAGGTCGCTCAAGCCCAGGGAACGCAGGGCGCGTAATCCGAGCATGATCGCCAAGGCTTCGTCGTCACCGAAAACCATTGGCGGCAGGCGGAACCCTGGGCGCAATCGGTACGCGCCGCCCACGCCTCTCGTGCCTTCTACGGGCACGCCCAAGTCCTGCAAACGCTGGACGTAGCGCTGCACGGTGCGCGGGCTGACCTCGAGTTGCCGTGAGAGTTCCGGTCCGGTCATGAACTCGTGACTCTCTAGCAGCTCCAATGTGGCGAGTACCCGCATCGTCGGGTCGTACATGCCGGTCATTCTGCCACGCAAACACGTCACGTTCTGACGTGAATCCGATCTAAGATTTGCTCTAGGAGACAGACATGGACCCATTTGTGCAAACCATCCAGAACCTGTTAAAAGAAGCCTATGAAGGTACAACCGCGCAATCCTGGTTCAGTGATGGTGGCGAGGGCAGCGGGCTGTTCGCTACCCTGCAACCGATAGGCGCAGTAACCGCCTCGAGACCCCTGGTGGACGGCGGCTCGAGCATCGCGGCCCACACCAATCACCTGCGCTGGAGCCTGGCGATGGCGAACGCCACGATGCGCGGGCAACCCGCCTCGAGGGACTGGTCTGAGAGCTGGGCGGTTCACGAGGTGGATGACGCAGGCTGGACGGAATTACAGGAGAGTTTGAAGCACGAGTACGAGCGCCTGCTCGAGGGGCTGCCGAACGGGTTTGACCCGTCCAACCCGATACTCCTCACGAGCGGCGTCGCACTCGTGGCACACGCCGCGTATCATCTGAGCGCGATTCGCCAGATCGCGCTCAGTCTCAAAGCGGTGTGATCGCAGGCACTGAATTCAACCTCGAGTTGGAGAACTTGATTCGCTTCCCACGAAGTAGGTCAACATGGAGAAACAGACAAACGCCCGCCTGAAACGAGCTTTGCAACCGATGCCGGAATTCGTTCAGCGCGAACTCGAGGTCAGCGGCTTACTCAGGGCATACCAGGCGCGCCCGGATTACCAGCGCAACGACTATCTGAGTTGGATTAACCGGGCAAAGTTGGAGTCCACCAAGCGGAAGCGGCTGGCACAAATGCTGGAGGAGTTGCGCCAAGGCACCCGGTACATGAAGATGGTCTGGACCGGACCCGAGTGACCCGTTTAAGCAATGGCACGAACGCCGACGCTCGAGACAAGCCTCGGGCGACCCTGCATCTGGTCTGTGGTCTGCCCGGCGCTGGCAAGACAACCCTGGCCAAGAAATTGGAAGCCCAATCCGGTGCGGTTCGGCTCTGCCCGGACGAGTGGATGACGGCGCTTCATGTTTCCATCCTGGATGCCGCGTTCCGGGAGCGCCTGGAACAGCAACTGACCGAACTGGCTCGAGGGATTCTCAGGCAGGGCGGCGATGTCGTCATCGAGTTCGGATCGTGGTCTAAAGCGGAACGAGAGACCTTGCGGAATGTCGCCCAGCAATCCGATGCCGCCGTTCACCTGTACTGGCTCGAGGTTCCCGTGACGGAGTTGGCGCGACGAGTTCGCGCTCGAGGTGACCTAGACGCGGCGCTGCTAGATGAGCGCTATCTTCAGGACACATCTGACCGGATCGAACGCCCGGACGAGCAGGAGGCTTCGCGCTTCGACAGGTTCGAGCAAATCGAATTTGCAGGGGTTGAATTTATCGGAGTTGAATCCGAGCAGCTCGAGAACACCTGAAATAAAAGTATTGAAAAATAAAGTGCTGGAAAATAAAAAGCGCGCCCGTTTGGGCGCTGATAGATTTAAGATAGCACGGTATGCAGAATTCGTCAACGCCATGCGCTTCAGGTGGCACGAGTTCGGCTCCCGGAGGCGTTCACGATGTACCAACTCGGATTCACTCGCACGAGCGTCAAACCCGAGCACATGCTGCTCACGCCGGACAGCTTCATTCGCGCGGCGCTGCCAGGCGATCAAAACGCGACCAGGGTCGTGCATGTCAACCCCGCTAGCGGCGCGGCGTTTGCGATGTACACCGTCGAAGCTGGCCCAAAAGCGAAAATCAGTTCCGCGCTCGAGGGGAATTCCTGCGTCATATTCGTGCTGGACGGCGAGTTCACGCTCACCTTGGGTAAGAAGAAGCACGCGCTCACCCCCTGGCACTACGCCTTCATCCCCGCCAGTGCCGCGTACACCTTTGAGAGTTCCAAGGGCGGACGCGCGGTCGTGTACGAAAAGCCGTACCAGGAACTCGAGGGGATTGCAGCTCCAGCCGCCTTCGTTGGTGATGCCAATAAGGTCACCTCGAGCGCGTTGAACGGTGACCCAGCGTTGCAGGTCCAGGTCTTGCTCCCGGACAACATCGGTTTTGATTTCTGCGTCAACGTTATGAACTTCGATCCCGGCGCGCACCTGCATCTGGTAGAAACGCACGTCATGGAACACGGGCTGCTAATGCTGCGAGGCGGCGGAATCTACCGCCTCGGGGACACCTTCTACCCGGTCACGGCGGGCGACGTGATTTACATGGCTCCGTACTGCCCGCAGTGGTTCGGGGCGCTTGGTAAGACGACAGCCAGTTACCTGCTCTACAAGGACTGGAACCGTCACCCGCTCGAGTGAAACAGGCTCGAGTTTAGCAGCAAAACCTTGATCTGCCCCTCGAGCACCGTTTTCTGCCCTGAGCCGAAGCCGAGAAGGTGCAGCTCGCCCGGCAGCAGCTTGAGGGACCATCAAGCGGTCTTCGACAGCCCCTCGAGTTTCAAGGTCGGCGCGGGCGGCAGGACTTCCAACGGGGCGTCCAGGTGACGCGGTTCCAAGCGCAGGGCACTGACATCGTCCCTGGGGAGTTCAAACATCAGGTTCGTCATGGCGCTTTCCAGCACAGCCCTCAACCCCCTGGCTCCCGTGCCGCGATTCAGGGCGCGCTTGGCGACTTCGCGCAGCGTTTCAGCGGCGAACTCGAGGTTGACCCCGGAGAGCTTGAACAGCGTTTGGTACTGGCGCACCAGCGCCCCTTTCGGTTCGGTCAGGATACGCACCAGCGCGTCTTCCTCCAACTGCTGCAAGGTCACCACGAGCGGCAGGCGTCCGACGAACTCTGGGATCAATCCGAACTTGATGGTGTCCTCCGGGATGTACTCCACGGGCGCATCGCTGAGATGAGCGGCTTTGTTGAACGAGACGATGTTCTGATTCATACGCGCCCGCGCGATGCTCTCCAAGCCATCAAACGCCCCGCCGCAGATGAACAGAATGTTCCGCGTGTCAATCTGCACCAGCTCCGCACCCGGATGCTTGCGCCCACCCTGCGGCGGTACGTTCGCCACGGTTCCCTCGAGCATTTTTAAGAGCGCCTGCTGCACGCCCTCGCCGGAGACATCCCGGGTGATGCTCTGCCCCTCTGATTTGCGGGCGATCTTGTCAATCTCGTCAATGTAAATAATGCCGCGCTGCGTCTTTCCAATGTCCATGTTGGCCGCGTGCAGCAACCGCACCAGCACGTTCTCCACATCGTCACCAACGTACCCAGCCTCGGTCACGGTGGTCGCGTCAGCAATCGCAAACGGAACCTCGAGCATTCTGGCAATCGCTTCCGCGATCAGGGTTTTCCCAGTTCCAGTGGGACCGATCAGCAGGATGTTGGACTTCTGCAAGCCCGCATCCGGGTGGAGCAAGCGCTGATAATGGTTGTAAACCGCGACCGAGACGGCGCGTTTCGCGGCATCCTGCCCGATCACGTACTCGTCCAAGTGCGCCTTGATCTCACGCGGGTGTGGCACGCGCTCCAAGCTGAACGGTTCGGTCTCCGAGGCGGATTGTTTGCTTTTAGCCGAGCGCAGCATCTCGTCTGCCCTGGCCACGCACTCGTTGCAGATCCACGCGAGTGCCTGCGGAGCCTCCAGCAAGTGTTCGACCTCGTTGGCTTGCTTGCCGCAAAAGGAACACCTAGCCACGGGCGAACCTCATGGAAGCTCGAGGGTTCAGCATTGAGACGTTGGGCTGACTCGCCCACCTCGAGCCTCGAGCCTCAGCGCGCTCAAAGCTCATCGCCACCACGTATCGCGTCCGCCACGTTCTTCGGCATGATCTCCACGACCTCATCAATCAAGCCGTACTCTAGGGCCTGGTGCGGCGTCATGAAGTAATCGCGTTCCATGTCCCGCGTCAGCTTCTCCGCGTCGTGACCGGTGTGCTTGACGTACAGGTTGGTCATGATTTCCCGGAGCGCGAAAATTTCCCGCGCTTGGACTTCCACGTCCGGCGTGTTGCCACGGAAGCCGCTGCTGCCCTGATGAATCATGATCCGGCTGTTCGGGAGCGCCGTGCGGCGACCCTTCGCGCCCGCCATCAACAGGACGCTGCCCATACTCATGGCGATTCCGACGCAGACGGTGCGAATTGGGGCGCGAATGAACTGCATCACGTCGTACATCGCCAGGCCCGCGTAGACCTCGCCGCCAGGACAGTTGATGAAAATCTGAATCTCGCGCTCCGGGTTCTGCGAATCCAGCAGCAGCAACTGCGCCACGACCACGTTCGCCACCTGCGAATCAATCGGCGTGCCAATGAAGATGATGCGGTCCTTCAGCAAGCGGCTGTAAATGTCGTACATGCGCTCGCCGCGCCCGGTCTGTTCGATCACGTATGGAATGACACTCATGGTTGGCATCTTAACGCTTCGTCGGATTGGCACAAGGCAAGATGCGTCGCAGACTCGGGCGGCGAACCGGGAATAGCGATGCCGATTCGTCTCGAGGATTCAGCATCGCCCAAGCTCAGCCTCCTTATTTGCCGATACAAGTCCAACCCCACGATTCGACTATGCAATTCGTCCATGCGAGCTGCGCCCCCACGAGATCACTCGGGAGTACCCGAATATTCATAGACTGTCCGCACCGTGGACATCCTGAATCTTCTTGAACTCGAGGCGGCGGCGGGCGAACGGCTCACGCAGATGGCGTACGACTACTACCGCAGCGGTTCCGACGACGAAATCACCCTGAATGAGAACCGCGATGCCTTCACTCGTCTGAAACTCCATTACCGTGTGCTGACCGGCATCGAAACCCGCAGCCTGCAAACAGAGCTGCTGGGACACAAGCTGTCCCTGCCGGTGATCGTCGCACCGACCGCCTTTCAGCGCATGGCGCACCCGGACGGCGAACTGGCGACCGCTCGCGCCGCCCAGGGTGCGGGCACGATTATGACGCTCTCCACGATTGCCAGCGCCAGCCTGGAAGAGGTCCGCGCCGCCTGCCCCGACGCCCCACTCTGGTTCCAGGTCTACCTCTACAAAGACGAGGGTTTGAACCTCGAGTTGGTTCGCCGCGCCGAAGCCATCGGCGCGAGCGCCCTGGTGCTGACCGTGGACGCGCCCGTCTGGGGCAAGCGCGAGCGCGACATCCGAAATCACTTCAAGCTCCCGGATCACATTCACCTCGGGAACCTGATGCGCGGCATGAACACGCTGCCGGACAGCGCCGGATCGGGCTTGACGGCGTACGTGAACGCCATGTTTAAGCTGGACTTAGGTTGGGACGACGTTGCCTGGCTGCGCTCCGTAACCGACCTGCCGATTCTGATCAAAGGCGTCTGCCACGAGGACGACGCCAGACTCGCCGTTCAACACGGCGTCAGCGGCATCTGGGTCAGCAATCACGGCGGACGACAACTGGACACTGCCCCCGCCACGATAGATGTCCTGCCTCGAGTCGCGGACGCCGTGGGTGGTGCAATCCCAGTCATCCTGGACGGTGGCGTGCGACGAGGTACGGACGTGGTGAAAGCCCTGGCGCTCGGCGCGAACGCCGTCGCCATCGGACGCCCGATTCTCTGGGCGCTGGCGCTGGGCGGACAGGCGGGCGTGACCCAGATCCTCGAGTTGCTGCGATGGGAGATTGACGCGGCGCTTGGATTGTGCGGGTACGCCGATGTCAACGTGTCTAAAGAAATACTGGGTTGACATTTGGTCTGACTCGGGCTAGTGAAAATGGTGCTGCCTTACAATTTGTAACCAACTATGAAGCTCTCGTGCATTTTCTCAGAAACCAAAGGCTTATCGTCTTTCTGAACGATAGTTCGACGGAGGAATCTATGATGAAATTATTACTCGCTGGAGTCGCCCTGGCCGCAGTCCTGACCGCTTGCCCCGGTGGCACGATGACCAACACCTACAAAACCACGCTCAATGCGGCCAACGAAGTGCAAACACCAGCCGTCGTCTCGACTGGAACTGGAAGCGTAACGGCGGTTCTTGATTTGAACACGAACATCATGACTGTGACCGGCACCTACACTGGTCTCTCTGGCGCAGTTTCTGCTCCTGGCGCACACATTCACGGACCGGCCGCAGCCACCGCCAACGCTCCTATCCTCTTCAATTTGACCTACACCGAGGGTACCACCGCCGGAAGCGGCACGATCACCGGCACGACCACGGCACTGACCCCAGCCCAGATCACTGACGTGAACAACGGACTCTGGTACGTCAACTTGCACACCGTCAAGTACCCCAACGGCGAAATTCGCGGGCAGCTCGCCAAGCAGTAAACTTCCATGCCTGAAAAAGCGCGCCTCCACACGGGGCGCGCTTTCTTGTCTCCGGAATTCAGGCTCCAGAATTCAGACTCGAGGATTCAGAGGGGCGGGCGCGGGTCGTGCCGGGCGAACCGCCGTTCGCCCCTACGAAATCACGGTGGATGACGCCACCAGACAGGTTTTCTGGGTCGGTGGTCCGAGAGAATACTCGGTCAACGCTTCGCACGCTCGAGAGACCGGGCGGGCGTTTTCCTGTGCTAAGCCTCACTCCTCTAAAGCGTCCAAGTTCGCGTTGGAGTACACGTTCTGCACGTCGTCCAAATCCTCGAGCGCCTCCAAGAGCCGCACGACCTTCCCGGCGTCCTCCGCACTCAACTCCGCCATGTTATCCGTGACGCTGGTGAATTCCGCGCTGATCGGCTCGAGTCCCGCCTTGCGAAAGCCCTCCGCGACATGCACCATGTCCTCGAAGCTGGTGTACACGTCCAAACGCGGCTCGCCCTCGTCGTCGTACGCCTCGAAGTCGTCCGCCCCGAGGTCAATCGCCAATTCCTGCGTCGCCTCGTCGTTCTTCGGCACAGTGATAAGGCCCTGGCGATTGAACATCCACGCCACGCCGCCGCTCATGTTGCCGCCGTGCTTCGTGAAAGCGTGACGCACCTCGCCAACGGTGCGGTTGCGATTGTTGGTGAGCGCGTAGACCATGACCGCGACGCCCGCCGCACCGTACCCCTCATAGACCACTTCATCCAAGCTGCTGCCCTCACCGCCGCCGACCGCCTTGTCAATCGCCTTGTAAATCGTGTCCACCGGCACGCCATCACGCTTGGCGAGCGAGAGCGTATTTTTCAGTGACAGGTTCGCCGCCGGATCGCCCGAGCCACCGCTCCGCACGGCGGCCGTGATCGCCGCGAGGTGCTTGGAGTACATCGCGCCACGCCGCTTATCGGTAACGGCCTTCTTGCGCTTAATCTGCTTCCACTTGCTATGCCCTGCCATACGCACCTCCGTGCCACTCAATCTCGAGAAGTCAAAATCGTTCGGCCTCAGGGGAGCGATGGGGGCGGGTACACGGCTTCGTACTGCGCTGAACTCATAGGCTGGGCGATGCTATCAGGGCAGGCTCGAGGGTGCAAATGTCGGGAGGTTCAGATTCGCGCTCGAGTTTTTAGAATGCGGTAGCGCAGCGTGACACCCCGGGAAACCGTAGCCCGCGTTTCAATCCTCAGCCGTCCTCCCGAACGACTGAAATCAACGCCCCCTCGAGTTTCAATCCTCAGCCGTCCTCCCGAACGTGAAACCCCCGGAGCAGGCCGTTTCAATCCTCAGCCGTCCTCCCGAACGACTCCGGGCTGCAACCTGCGCAGGGGTCATGTGTTTCAATCCTCAGCCGTCCTCCCGAACGACTGAAACGCCCCGGAGTAATTGCAGTTTCAATCCTCAGCCGTCCTCCCGAAACTGAAACCAGCGCCTTGCCGGGCACGGCTGACGGCGTTTCAATCCTCAGCCGTCCTCCCGAACGACTGAAACAGATGCTGTTTCAATCCTCAGCTCCTCATCTATGCACAAAGTTTCAATCCTCAGCCGTCCTCCCGAACGACTGAAAAACGCGCTCAGTTTCAATCCTCAGCCGTCCTCCCGAACGACTCGCATGATCATTGTGTTTCAATCCTCAGCCGTCCTTCCGTTTCGCGACGCGGGTTTCAATCCTCAGCCGTCCTCCCGAACGACTGAAACTGCGTTTCAATCCTCAGCCGGGACTTGTTTCAATCCTCAGCCGTCCTCCCGAACGACTTTGTCGAGTTTCAATCCTCAGCCGCGAACGTTCGTCGCCCCAAGGCACTCTAAGCTATTGCCCTTGTTTCAATCCTCAGCCGTCCTCCCGAACGACTCCCGAACGACTGTTTCAATCCTCAGCCGTCCTCCCGAACGACTGAAACCACAGTTGCCGTTTCAATCCTCAGAACGACTGATGCCCGGAACGCTCGAGTTTCAATCCTCAGCCGTCCTCCCGAACGACTGAAACGTGCGCGGGTTGGCCGCAGGAGCGGATGCGTGGCATCAATCCTCGTCCTCCCGAACGACTGCGCACCGCTTTGTTTCAATCCTCAGCCGTCCTCCCGAACGACTGAAACGCGGCATCGCGATAATGCTGGTGTCAAAGGCACGACTGCGCGAGAACCGCAGGTTTCAATCCTCAGCCGTCCTCCCGAACGACTGAAACCGCGAGCCGTCCTCCCGAACGACTGATTGCCGTCGTGGGTTGTTTCAATCCTCACGTCCTCCCGAACGACTCGTGGCTCCAAGTTGTTTCAATCCTCAGCCGTCCTCCCGAACGACTGAAACCGCGATTGGCGGGTGATGCCGTGCGATCGCATCACGTTTCAATCCTCAGCCGTCCTCCCGAACGACTGAAACGTCTCCCTCGAGCCTCGCGTCCCTCACGCGCTCGAGCTTGCGCTTTGCGCGAACCTCCGAATCTCGAGGGGAAGCGCAGTAAAGCTTTGCAACTGTGATTATCAAAAAACTCGCTGCGAGACAAGGTTTCTAGCGCCCCGCGAACCTCACAGGGTTTCGGGCATCGCTCGAGGTTCGCGCTCACAGCACCATCGGGTCGTCAAAGTCGGTGTAATCGTCCTTGCCGAAGCATTCGATGTGATCTTCCCTAGGTTGGCGCAACTTGTAAATGCGGATACTGTCGGTCTGCGCGTCTATCGTTTTTCGCAATTTGTGCTTCAAGACCTCAAACTGCGCGTCGTTCACGCGGCACTCGAACACGCTTTTCTGAACGCGTTGCCCGTAGGCGGTGCAGAACTTGGCGACGTGCCGTAAGCGCCGCCGACCCTCGAGGTCTTCGGTGTTCACGTCGTAAGCGATCAGGATGTCCATGTCAGCCTTTGAGGATGAACGGCGGATAAGTCACGAGTTCGCCGCGCAAGGTTTTCGCCAGCAGCCGGGCTTGGACGTGAGGGATGAGTTGCACCGGCGTCACGTGACCCGTGTACGGGTGCGTCAGGGTTTCCTTCTTGCGCTCCTGATACGCGATCAAGACAACCTTGCGCCCGTCGTCGTTCAGCATGACCGCGCCGCCTTCTCTGCTTAAAAAATGTTTCGGTTGAATCTGCTGACGGTTGATCAGCGTCAACGCCAAGCGATCCCCAATGCAACTGCGGTACTCCTCGAGCAAATCCAGCGCCAAGCTGGGTCGTCCGGGGCGCACCGCGTGAAGGTAGCCGAGTTGCGGGTCCAATCCCACGCCTTGCAGCGCGGCGACGCAATCGGTCGTCAGCAGGGCGTAGATGAAGGACAGCAGCGCGTTGATCGCATCTCTCGGCGGGCGTTTGATGCGGGCATGAAAATAGAAATCTGATCTTTGTACGCGAATCATATGCGTGAAGACCTCGAAGTACCGGGCTGCCGCCTCCCCCTCGAGTCCGCGCAGCTCGTCCACGGTGGACGTACCCGGCAACTTGCGAATCGCGTTGGCGTGCGATTCGGCGCTACCCTTCAAGGCTTGCCAGTCGCTCGGGTCGCCCGTTTCTCGAGCGGCCCGCAGCAAGGTCGTGCGCGAGTTCTGCAACTTCCCTGCCAGGATGCGCCGCGTCAGATCGGCGCAGAGCTGCGGTTGCTGTGCCGCCGCGAACTGCGCTTGGCGCAGCAGAATATTCCCGCTCTGCGGTCCGTGCGCCTGCGCCTGGAAGCGCCCAGATTGGGCTAGCCAGGTGACGCTCTTGCCCTCCCCTGCCAGCTTCCCGATCAGGAACGGGCTGAGCAAAACATTCCCGAAGACCACCACGCCCCCAATGTGATGCAGCGGCACTCGAGTCTTGGTTTCGCCGTCCAGTTCCACCTTGATCGTGTCGGATTCCAGGTGCAGGTACGCGCCTTGGCTCTGCACGTACAGGGTATTCAACAAGGTTCTAGGCATCAGGCGGATTCCTCGAGAATCACAAACGGATCGTAGCGGTGACGGGTCACGTCCGGCATACAGTCATCTATCAGGCTGCAATTCGGGCAGCGAGCGTCGTTCACGGGATCGGGCGTGACACCAGCCTCGAGCAATGAGCGCACCGAGGCGATCACCTCGAGCGTTTTCTGGCGCAGCGCGGGCGTGAACGCTACGTTGCGCCGACGGCGACTCTTGATCTGATACACCGCCCCACCTGGAATGGCGCGACCCATCATCTCCTCCAAGCACAGTGCCTGAGCGCAGAGTTGCACGTCATCTGCCAGAGAGAACACGTCCAGTCCATCCTCGTTCAGCACCGGGCGTTTCTTCGCGCCACTCTTGTACTCCACCGGAAACGGCGTGCCATCCAGCAGAATCTCCACGGCGTCCGCCCGTCCACTCAAACCCAACACATCCGACCACAAAGACAAGCCGCGCAGCACCCGCACCCCCTCGAGCAATTCGTCATCGGTGGTATCCACGCGCTCGTGCGACTGCGAGCCGCGCACCGTCAGCGCGTTCTCTGACCAGGTTTGCTCCACGTGAATCAGGGCGCACTGGCGCGGGCAGTACACGAAATGCTGCAACGCCGAGAGCGCGATTTGCTCCAAGGGATCGGGCACGGGTTAGCCCTCGAGCAGCGGGGTTAGCGTCACGCCGTTCGGGAGCGGGGATTGATCCACGGTCACGGTGTAATCGGTGAAAGCTCGAGGGACTTTGCCTTCAATTGGAGCAACATTGATGCGTCCAAACAGTTTGTGGCTCGGGGCATTTCCCAGGCTCGAGTCGTGACTGAACACGTACAGTCCACGGCAGGCAGTGGTTCCCCTGGAGGCGCTACGGTCCAAGTCCCACATGTTTTGTAGAGCGCTCCAAAGCACCTCGAGATCGTCGTTGCCAAAGCCGGTGTCTTTGGCGTAACTCGGCACGTAAAAGCCGTGAGCGCGGTACAAGCCGTACGGAATGAAGGCTTTGCGTCCAATCGTTCCGCTGCGGGCAGTGTCCTCCCCAGCATCGTTTTGGATGGTGTTCTTCTCATCTGATTTGGTCAATGCGACGCGTGTGATTGCGGCGTCCAAAGGCAGAATTCTGTCTACACTACGAGCAAACGTTAGTTGCACAGGACCTCGTACCTGACCACAATTCACTTCTGTACTCATGACCGCGCCGAAGGCTCGAATGTCAAAAAAATTCTGACACATCCACTTGCGGACACCGGGCGATTCCTCTTTGGATTTCGGTTTGATCTCGAGCGCGGTGTAAGCACGAGCGTGCTGGTTGTTGAGAATTGCGCCTTGTTGAACGTAAATCTTATAGCCTTCGCTTTCACCTTTGAGTTCATCCACGTAGTTTCTGATCTTGCGCTTCAGAGCCACGTCCGTCACCAGTCCTTGACCGGTTTCGGGGTCTACACGCGGCAGATTCCCAGCGTCAGGGTCGCCGTTGGGGTTTCCGTCAAGAACATCGAACAACAGGACGAAATCGTGACGGACACCGGCTTCGAGGTGCTTCATGCGTTGCCTCCTTGGACGTTCTGGGCTTTGTTTACTTTGGCGAGTCTGGCAGCTTCGATCCGAGCGAAACGCTCGGCGCGCTGGTGGTAATACCCCAGCCCGAACAAGGCTTGACTCTCGAGCGCAAGCGTGTTCGGGATGCTCGGGCCAAGCTGACCCAGAATCTCCTGCAACAGCTTGTCGTTCGCAACCGCAGCCCCGCCCTTACTGGGGTCTTTGCGAAGTTTGGCGAGGTGATTCTGCGCGTTAGCGAGCATCCGGGAAAATGCCACAACGGGCGTACTCGAGAGCGAGCCGTAATAGCGGTCCACGACGCCTGAGTTCAGGTCTCCCAACGCGTCGTATTGCAGATTTTCCAGGGCAGCAAGTAGGCGTCCGAGTTGATAACCAGGATCGGGGTGATTCGGGCTGAGTTTGCTGAGTTCGCTCATGCGTTGGCTCCTTTGGTGTTGTGGGGCATTCGAGACCAGAATCAATTTGGTCATCACGGCTCGAGGACGGGTCAGACGTTGCTCGGCACGATTGCGACCCACGAGTTGCGCCAGCCACGCCAACGGCAATCTCTGGCCCTGCAAGGCAAACGCGATCAGTGCCGTCGGTACGCTCGAGACGAGTTCCTTGTTCGCATCGCGGTACAGACTGGCGGACAATTCAAAGACCCCCATGACCTCGGCATCAATCATCCGTTGCGTCTCAAAAAACTCACTCAGTGCCTCGTCAACCGCTTGCACGGTGCTGGTGATATGTTCCCGCACAACGACTCTCGAGCCGCTTGCAGAAAGTGCCACGCCGTAAAATGCGTCTGGTTTTTCAACCTCGAGCACCTTGCCGGAGAACAATCCTTTCAGCTCGTCACGCACCTGCTCACTGCGGGCGCTGACCTCGAGCGGCTGAGGGATTTCACCGCGCCTTCGTGCGGCGATCCTCGAGTTGGTTTTGGGATTCTTCAGGGTTTCGACCAGATTTGGGATCGGTTCGGAGCGCGTCCAGAAGGCGTACACCAGCGGTCCAACCCGGAGGTGCGTGTATGGATCGCGCAGCAAAGCATTCAAGGCATTCGCGTATTTTTCTGCTAATGAAAGTTTGATCGGTGCGATCTGTGAGGCGTGCAATCCGTACGATTCAAAGGCGGCGGCATTTGCACTGACCAGATTCATGCCCGTAGTTTGACCGTCTGGAATGCCTTTGATTTTGACTGGCTCGCGCTCCATGACTGGACCGAAGTCACCAGAGATCAGGCATTCAGCTTGGAATGCTGCTGAATCTGAACTCGAGTTAGATGCATCGTCATGCGCGTTAGAGAATTTGCTCCCCCAATACGTTTGCACTTCGGGCAAATCAAATGGCAACACGCCGTTCACGCTAAAACTCACGATGTCATCGGCACTGAACGTCTCGGGTGGCACGAAAGGCGCATCAGTCAAGCGCTCGAGAAATTTTTGGATTGCTCGCACCTCGGTAAGACCGGTTGCTTCAGCGCAGGCTTCAACCTCGAGTCTGAAGGCCGTGAATTTTTCGAGGACCGACTGGAGAGGATCACTTTTCTCGCTGCGTTTCTTCTCTAGATTTGGCGTACCCAACGCATACTCGGCATTATCCGCCAGAAGCTTGGGTTTCACGCCGACCGTGCGAATCACGTGCGGCGACGCGTAACGCTTGCCGCGATCATTTTTCTTTCCGCTGCCATCCGAAGTGGGCAGGCAACGTTCCAAATTGCCGTCACCGTCCAGATGCAGAATCCATTTGATCGGTTGCTCTTGGTACATGCTCGGCAAGGCGTTCGCGCCAGACTGCGCCGCCGCCCGCTCGAGCTGTGCGGCGTATTCCACGAGTTGCTCGAGCAGCATCTATTTCACCCCTTCGAGACGTGTGTATTCCTCTGCGGAAATTCGCATCACGCCGTTCTCGAGACGCGCCCTGAAGAAGACTGGGGTGGCCTGTCCTTCGGTCAGTTGGGAACCCGTCGCGTCGTGCCTGCGGTATGTCATCGAACCCTTCTTGCGCGGCGTGAAAGCGATATCGAGCAGCATCCGTCCGAGTTCGTCCGAGTATTCAATCGGTGTATCCGTCGGTTCTGGCGGGGCGAAACTAGCACTGAATTCTCGGGTTCCGAGGTACGGCTGACGATAAGACTGCCCGTGTTCGACACGTCGGTTGAACATTGCCAGATATTTCTGAGGCATTTCGTCCGCCTCTGCGAGCACTGTCAGTTGAATTTCGGCGCGAATCACGTACGCAACATCGCGCAGCACCAAAGCGTGGCGTTGCGCCCTATCCTCATCGCTGGCGTATCCACCGCCGGACTTCTGCCAACTCTGCGCGGCTCGCGCCGATTGCACGGTGTTGATCTCGTTCCGAAGAATGCTGGCTCGGCGGATGGGCTTGAGGACTGCGATTTCGCGCACACGATAACGCATTCGCGGTTTCCACAGGATTCCCTCGAGTATGCCGCGAGCGGCACTTGGGGTCATCACGTCGTAACTGACGCGTTCGACCTTGTTTTCTGGGCGGGTAAAACAAGCGTAATCCCCCCAGACTTTGACTTCGACCAGATTCACATGTGCCCTCCTTTAGCTGCCAATAAAGAACGATTCAGCATCCGACTCCTCGAGTACACCAAAGTCCATGCTGTATTTTCCCGTCCACTCGAAGAGTTCAATGTTGATAGCCCGAAATTGCTCAATGGGCCGAACCAATCCTCGAGAGTCTAATTTGAGTAACTCGAGTTTCTTGGTGTAAATATTGACGAAGTAAGGTTGCAAGTCACGGAAGACCTCATGGATCACCTTGCGACTTGCGAACTGTCGTGTGGCACGTCCAAATTCCTCCAGTATTGGGTTGACCATTTCGGGGTTATAACCGCGAATCAGCACAGGTTGAGTGTCGTCTGGAATGAGTCTGAAACGAGATTCCACCTCTGGGTAATCCAGAAGTCTGCGGTACTTTTGAACGTCGTATCCGTCAGTACCGGTATGGGCGTACAGGTATTGAAAGTAGCGTTTGAATGTGTCCGGGTCGTTAAAATCAACACCGTCCTTTAAGAAATCGAGCGCAATTTTCATTGCGACTTGGTAGACGCCTTGCGGTGATCCGTCGTCTGCAGGTCGGAACACGGTCACGCGCCCCGGCACAAGTTCGTCGCGTTCGTTTCGCAATGCGCCTTCACGGTTGCAACGTCCAGCAGCCTGAGCGATAGAATCCAGCGGTCCGATGGCTCTGAAGGCGCGTGGGAAATCCAGATCAACCCCAGCTTCGATGAGTTGAGTCGAGACGACTCGGCATGGCAGTCTCTTCTCGAGTGGCGGATCAGGTTTTAATCGTGCGCGAATCGTCTCGAGGGTTTTCAGACGGTGAGCGCCACACATGTTTGTAGAGAGATGATATGTACCCTCGGTGTTCCCTAATTTTTCAAATAATGCGCGAGCCTGTTTTTTCGTGTTGACGATACACAACGCCTGCTCGGTTTCGGGCGCGGTCATCTCTTCAGCAACTCGTTCCCAACTCCAACGTTCGTTTGGAAGTGGATCGTAGTTCACGCGCTCGAGCAGCGCATAAAACTTGGCGGGATCAGGAATGATTTCAGTGATTCCTGTAATCTTCAGGGCTTCGAACGCGGGCTGCGTGGCGGTACAGAACACCACACTCACCCGATACACCCTCACCAGTTCACGCAACATATCCAGGATTGGATCGAGCAACGGCACGGGCAGAGATTGCGCTTCATCTAAAACAATGACAGAACGGCAGATGTTGTGAAGCTTGCGTAGCTTCCCAGTTTGACGCGCAAACAAACTCTCGAGCAGTTGTATCGTCGTTGTGACGATCACGGGCGCTTCCCAGTTTTCACTCGCAAGGTTTGACCAGTCATCCCCGGTTTGTGATGCGTCTTCAGAGATCTTGCTGGGATTAAACGCAGAGTGATGCTCAAGCACATCTTCGTTTCCAAGAATCGCACGAAACTCCTTGGCGGTCTGGTCAATGATTGTCAGAAAAGGCAGCGCGTAAATCACGCGATCAAGCTTGTGTTCATCAGCATGACGCAATGCAAAAGCGAGTGAAGAACGAGTTTTCCCTCCACCCGTCGGAACACTCAATCTGTAAAAACCTGGCGCTTCCAGCGCACGCTCGAGACAAGACTCAAAGATCTCTTTCCGTGCAGCATTCAATGGCGTAGGTTTCGCTTTTGCTTGCAACACGGCTTGGTTTGATTCTAACTTCATCAAAAGTTGTCTGATAGTAGAAAACGAGTTTCGTTTATCATCACGCGTAGCCGTCTTTTGTGGGCTTCCGAAAGACTCGGTGTCCAGGTGATCTGCGTCAACAAGGCTAGACAGTAAAAACCTAACAAATACCTCGCGCTCTAAAGATGAGACAAACTTTGGAAGCGTGGGTGGGTCGTTCACCTCAAGGTGTTGAGCAAATTCTGGGTAAGCGGCGAAAAACCGTGTGATCCCATCTTCAACAATCGCATCGTTTTGCTTCTTTTTGAGGCGCGTCTCGAGTCCGTTGACGCTATCAAGTCCCGCGTGGTGGGCGGCAATTACGAATGCCAACTCTAAGTTTGCGCCATCCGTCCCAACAGTTTCAGACCACTCTCGAGCCAGCACTGCGCCCGTGCTTGAGTGATCCACTTTGCCGCGCTCAGGCGCACGCGTGCCGTCTCGTTTCGCAAGGTACGCCTCCCGGAGATAGGTTTGAAACGCTTCGCTACATTTACCAGCGTCGTGCAAATGCCCGGCCCACCGTGCGATCTCGGACGCCTCAAACTTACTTGCAAATCGCTCTGCCATTGTTGTCACACCATTAAGGTGTTCCGTCAGACCGTGCCACGGACTGGCTGGATCTTGAGCATCCCTCGGCGTGTGCGCCACAAATTCCGGTTTCATACCTCACCATATCGCCGCGCAACCTCGCGGCAATCCTCGAGCCAGCGCATCCGCAACGCCTCCGGTTTCACCACGTCCACGTTCGGTCCCCAACCACGTATCCAGACGAGTAACTCGAGCGGCAAGCCTGTGCTGTCCACGCCCGCTTTGATCGTGGCGGTTTTGCTGCCATCGGCTTCGTTTTTGAGCGTCATGTGCTGGTATTCCTCTTCCTCGAGGCGGCGGGCGACGCTGGCACTGAAGCGCAGTTTGACGGTGATCGTGGCCCCGTCGGATTGCCCGGTCACGCCCCAGGCGTGCTTGAAGAACTCTTGCGGGTCAAAGTCACTGGGGATTTTGTAGGACGTGTCGCGCATCACCTCGAGCGATTTCATGCGCGAGAGTTTGAAGGTGCGAATTTTGTGATGGAACGTGGTTTCCAGGCCGACCGCGTACAGCGACAGGTTGACCGGGTGAACTTCGATGAAGTAGACCTCGAGTTCGTTGGTGCGCAGACCGTTCTGACCGTTCGCGGATTGATACTGGAATTTCAGCCGATGCCCGCCAAACCAGGCTTCGGCGGCGTGTTCTAGGGCGCTGCTTTCCGAGGACTTTTTCAGCCCGATCCCGTCCACGCTGCGCCCGACCACGTTTTGAATCCGATCCGGGAGCCATTTCCCGATCAGCTTCAGGGCGTTGCTGTAATGCTTGTTGTGACCTCTGGCGCGGTGGTACACGAGGCGCGTGGCGGAGTGAATGGCGAGCGTTTCAATCGGATGAAGCGTGGTTTGCTGGCTGCGAATACGGTATCTGACCGGGCGGGTTCTGGTGCGCTCGAAGCCTGTCACGTACTGCCCCATTGCCTCGAGGTCTTGCAGGTCGCGTTGCACATCCCTGGGGGTCGCCTCGCCCTGGAAGAAGCGGCAGAGTTGTTCGACCGTGTGTTCGCGTTCACGCAGCAACTCCGTGAGAGCAATCAGGCGGTTGGTTTTGATCCACTCGTCTTTCGGTTTCGAGGCTTCGGCTTTCAACACATCGGCACGGTAACGAGACTGTGTCGCACCGCTGTCGCACGGTCACTTAAGAGAGCATCAGCTCACAAAACCTGAGTCATTTAGAGTCAATCGTGGTTGATGCGAATCCGAGCAATCGTTCGTGCCGCCAATCCGTGACCCACGGGTCATTCAGACCGTCGCAGAACGCGTCCGCTCGAGCCATCGTGGGGTAGATCGCGTCCCATTGCACGTTCGGGTCGAGGCGGTAAACGCGCCGTGCGCGTTCCAGGCTGATCGCTTTCGTCCAGCCCAGCGCGATACACAAATCTCCCCTGATGCGGCTGAGCGCCTGGGAACGCAATCGTTCAGTGGAACCAGGGATTTCCAGACCGTCCAATACGCGCTCCGCCGTGAGCGAACCCTGCGCGTGAACCAGGCACGCCAGCAGCGATGCCTCGCGGTGCGTGAGCGGCGGTGTCAACTCGAGGTCATTGATAACGACGCGCACCGAGCCGTCCAAGATCAGCCGGACGCGCATGGGTTGCAAGCCTGGGTCATGCTGCGCGAAGAGTTCGGGGAAGCACAGCCGTTCCTCGCGTTCGACCGAGGCGGGAATTTGCGCCGCTCGTAGCGTCTGGAGGGCCTGCTCGGGGCGATTTGAAGTTCGCATCAGCTCGGCTTGGACGACCGCCACCCGGCCGCCCTCCTCGCGGAGCGCCGTGTCGCCCAACTGTTCCAGCGCCTCGAGTGCGCCGCGCCTGTCGCCGGTCTGGAGTTTCGCGGCGGCGATGTCCGCCCAGACGCGGTTGAAATGAGGATCGAACTTCACGACCTCGTACAGCTCTGTCAGCGCCTCGGCTGCGTGCCCGGTGACGCGCAGGGTACACGCCAGCCCGCGCCACGCCTGAATGCGGTCGTCCGCGTCCGTGGAGAAGCGGACCGCGTTGGCGTACGAATGGAGCGCCCTGGGCCACTCGCCTCGAGCGCGCCCAGCCGCGCCCAAACCGCTCCACGCCCGACCCCTGAGCCTCGAGCCGTCCGGGTGGGCCGCGTGTTGCGTGGCGAGGGTCGCGTGTTCCAGCGCCGCGTCCAGCAGATCCAAACGCAAGCAGGCGATGGCCATGTTGTACTGCAAGTGCGCCACGAAATGCGTGTCACCGCGCAGCAACGCCAGGGATTCGGCGTACGCCGAGCGAGCGGCGGCGTCCTCCCCGTGATAGGTCAGAAACGCCCCGAATTCCACCAGGGTCAGTCCGCGCTGTCGTCCCTGCAAACAACCTAGAGAAGCCGCAAAAACCTCTCTCCAATCAGCGCGCCGCAACATCACCGCCGCGACCGGTTTGACGCGCAACACGACATCTTGGTCCTCAGAGTCAACGGCCGCCTCGCAGAACCGCAGTGCCGCCTCGTGATCGCCGCGCTCACGACAAACCCAGGCGCGAAACGCCTCGAGCTGCGGCAAGCCTTCGATCACAGCCAGCAGTTCCTCGCAGCTTTTGACATCCCCCCCACGGTACGCCGCCCGCACGGCCACACGTCGCCACGCCCTATCAGCCCGTCGCGCCAGCGGAACCTCACGCATCGCGTTTTGCAGAGCGATCCCATCGGCTCGGCTCGAGGCGAACCCGAGCGCGTGCTGAAATGTCAGCAGCAACTCGTCCCAGCGTTCAAACCGAATCAAGTCCGGCACGGACTCGAGACAGTCTTTAAGAAGTGCACGCGACACGCCCAACAGTTTAAGGGCACGGCCAGATTGGCCGTGCCCCAAAGTGACCGACGATTCGGTTTGTACGGATTCCGTTTCATCACTTCATCTATTCTTGCGAATAGATTGCGTTCAGCACGGAATCCGTGGCTATTCCAACGCCTTCAAAGGCGGGTTCATTCCTTCAGAATGAACCGGAATCTTTGTTAGCCGCCGCCCGTGCTCGGTTTCGGATCATCTGCGACGAGCGTCGAACCCGTTGGTGACCCGTGCAGCACCGTTCCCGCAACGGTCAGCGAAAGCAATCCAACTGCCAGCAATGCAACCACAAAACGCTTAAACTTCATCGCGCCTCCTGTTGGGGCTGGAGCGCGGTTGCCCGCCAAGACCGCCGCGCTCCAAATCAAGTTGTGAACTTCACGCACGCCGCGCCAAAAGATTGACCAACCCGCACCACCTCCTGTTGTTGCTGGAGATCATGGCGCACGGGATTGCCAAAGGATGACGCAATAAAACAGCGTGTGGTACAGCTCTGATTGATTCGACAAGAGGAAAAGCAAATCCTGTACAGTGTTTACAGTTGGCGCTCAGGGAAAGAATCGAACATGTGCAGCGCGAACCTGAAGTGCTGGGTGAAATCCTGGGGGGTTCGCGCAAGAGAAACAAAGCAGTCCCACAAAGCGTTCCTTGAAAATCAGAGGTCTAACACTTCACTGCATCGAACCATCAAATCTCGAGGTTCGCGCTGGGAGGTGACGAGAATGCGTGAGGTACGCTATAGTTGGAAGCGCAGTTGCAGCCGCTCGAAAGGGCGGCTGAGGATTGAAACGTGTCTACGCGCACCTTTGCCGCCGCGTAGGGGGTTGCAGCCGCTCGAAAGGGCGGCTGAGGATTGAAACATGGTGGTGGAGTTGCTATGTCAGTCGAGTACGAAGTTGCAGCCGCTCGAAAGGGCGGCTGAGGATTGAAACTGACTAGCTGGAGGCAACGTACTGACAGTCAAAACGTTGCAGCCGCTCGAAAGGGCGGCTGAGGATTGAAACTAGAAGAGCTATAGATAATTTGCGTAAAATTTGTCGTTGCAGCCGCTCGAAAGGGCGGCTGAGGATTGAAACTCGCACGTCGCAGTGACTCCTACAAGGCTGACGGCAGTTGCAGCCGCTCGAAAGGGCGGCTGAGGATTGAAACCAATCACGAGCGACAATGGCTATAAGAGCGACAAGTTGCAGCCGCTCGAAAGGGCGGCTGAGGATTGAAACTGCCCCCGATTTAAGCACGGGGGCGATGCTGCGAGTTGCAGCCGCTCGAAAGGGCGGCTGAGGATTGAAACACAAAAACAATGGTGACACTCGAGCCGTGCGGGTTGCAGCCGCTCGAAAGGGCGGCTGAGGATTGAAACGCGCTACAGCGCGGCGCGGCACAGCGGCAAGGGCAGGTTGCAGCCGCTCGAAAGGGCGGCTGAGGATTGAAACGTTATGATCTAATGCGCGCTGCTGGCTCACCACGTGTTGCAGCCGCTCGAAAGGGCGGCTGAGGATTGAAACAACATGCCCCTTGAGGAGTACATGAAGTACTACCGGTTGCAGCCGCTCGAAAGGGCGGCTGAGGATTGAAACTGAAACCAAATAAAACGATACACCATTGACAATAGTTGCAGCCGCTCGAAAGGGCGGCTGAGGATTGAAACACGGGAGTAGCTGACCGCGAGGTAGACGTGATTGCGTTGCAGCCGCTCGAAAGGGCGGCTGAGGATTGAAACCGTGAGCAGTGCCGATAAGTTCGGGCGGCAAGCGTTGCAGCCGCTCGAAAGGGCGGCTGAGGATTGAAACGAGATGAAGTGAGTCGCGTGTCAGCCAGCATCCAAGTTGCAGCCGCTCGAAAGGGCGGCTGAGGATTGAAACCCGCATTCTCAACAACTTTTGTTTCACGCGGGAGTTGCAGCCGCTCGAAAGGGCGGCTGAGGATTGAAACTTGGCGTAACCGCCCGTGAAACCACCTGCGTTTGGCGTTGCAGCCGCTCGAAAGGGCGGCTGAGGATTGAAACGAGATTCAAGGGCAGCAGAACGTGCAATTCCTCTCGTTGCAGCCGCTCGAAAGGGCGGCTGAGGATTGAAACTTAGATTCTCCATTGTCCATCCGCTGATATCCATTGTTGCAGCCGCTCGAAAGGGCGGCTGAGGATTGAAACCCGTGCTGATGCCCGCTGGTGTGGACGCGACAACGTTGCAGCCGCTCGAAAGGGCGGCTGAGGATTGAAACCATGCGATCGAGCGGCGTGGCGAACTCGTATGACGTTGCAGCCGCTCGAAAGGGCGGCTGAGGATTGAAACACCTCGCCCGAGCCGCGATAAGTGTATCTCGAGGTTGCAGCCGCTCGAAAGGGCGGCTGAGGATTGAAACCCGTTGGAATCGGTGGCGGGGTGCGCGATACCGAGGGTTGCAGCCGCTCGAAAGGGCGGCTGAGGATTGAAACGCTCTCGTGCGGTACGCGCCGCGCCCGAATTACTTGTTGCAGCCGCTCGAAAGGGCGGCTGAGGATTGAAACCGAATGGCACGAATCCAGCCGCGCCAAGTACGCCGGTTGCAGCCGCTCGAAAGGGCGGCTGAGGATTGAAACGTGGAAGCGGGCAGGAAGATCAAGCTCGAGTTGTTGTTGCAGCCGCTCAAGATAAAGCCTAAACGAGCCTTATCTCGAGTCGCACTCTGCCACCGCACCAAAACTTTCTGTTCACGGACTTGCCTTACCCGCGTGCCACAATGCCCTCGGAGGCTTCATGCGAAAAATCTTCTGGACCGCAACCCTCGTCCTCTCGAGCGCCCTTGTTTCCGCCAACGCGTCGGAACTCAACATCTACCCGTCGTTCGCCGAGGTACGCGACGCCGTGCAGCTCAGCGGCTCGAGGTTCGATTGGACGCCCGCCAGTGACCTGAGTCAGTTTCTGATTCCGGGAAGTTTAGAACTGAGCGATCCCAGCGTCACATCGCTGAGCTTGATGTCCGCGCCGCAAAGCATTCTGGCGCTCTTCGAGGGGAAGGAGGTCAGGGTCTGGTTTCACGATGCCTTCGTGACCGCCAAGGTCGTCAAGGCTGACATTTCCCTGTTCGAGATTGACGGTGCCTTCATTCAACTGCCGGGCGCGGAGGTGCTGTACCCCAGCTTGGACGGCGTGAGTTACGCGCCGACCTTCTCTTGGCAACGCACGGGCGGCGCGACCAGCGCACAGTTGCGCTACGCGACAGCGGCGGTCGCCTGGGAGAACACGCGGTACACCTTGGACGTAGAGGAGGGCAAGACTGCGGCCAGCTCACCCTCGAGCCTGATCGCCTGGGCGGACATCAGCAATCAGAGCAGCTTGGTGTACGACGCCCCGAAGGCCACGTTGTTCGCGGGGGACGTGGTTCCGCAGTACCGTCAGGATGAATTGCAGCAATCGCAGAATCGCAATATCGCTTTCGCCGGGAACCTGCCCGCTTCCACAAGCCCCCAGCGTTCCAGAGTCGTCTCGAGCGGTGAGGTCGGTGGCTTGCAGCGCTTCGAGTATCCGAAGGCGTTTCATTTGGACGGACGCAGCCGCCTGAGTTTGCCGTTCGTGCGCGGCAATCTGGCTGTCCGCCGCGTATTGGAGTACAGCAGCCAGTTTGATACCGAAAGCAATTTCAAGGTTGGCTTGCAACGCACGTATCGTTTCGTGGCGCAGCAGGGCTTACCGGCCGGAATCGTGACGGTCCGCGAGAACGGGCAGTTGGTCGGTCAGACCGATCTGGGGAACACCGCCAAAGACACGGTGGTCAAGATCAATTTGGGGAAGGATTTCGATGTCAAGCTCAATCGCAGCGCACAAGTTCTGGAGCGCACCAAGAAACTGGAACGCGCCCGCATCATCTTCACCATCAAAAATACGAAGTCCAGAGCCATCAACCTACGCCTCCTAGAGCGGCTGAGTGATGGCATCAAATTGGAGGCGAGCGGCTCGAGTGGCTTCAAGCGCGTGCCGGGCGCGTTCACCTTGGAGTCTGAGATTGCAGCGGGCAAGACGTTGACGCTGACACTGCTGTCCACGGAACGTTTCTGACGGATTGCGGGGCTAGCAAGCGCAGCCACCCCTCGCCCTTACATCCGATAACCCTGCACCCGGTAGCCCTGGAAACGCTGCGATACACGGTTTTTCGCCTAGAATCGCGCCCGTGACCCTGCTCGAGGCTTATCGTTCCGGCGCATTGCGCGCCTTTCACCGTCTCGAGCCGGGGGCAATCAGCGCTGCGTTGGAGGTGGAACACCCGTCGGATCGGGCGGCGCTGGCGGCGGCGGTTAGAACGTACCTGGAGTCGGTCGGTGCACCGAAAGCGGCGTTGAAGACGCTGGAGCAACTGGCGCACCCGCAATCAAAGGTCGTCATGGCGGGTCAACAGGCTGGGTTGCTGTTGGGTCCGGTCTACACGGTTTCCAAGGCGGTCAACGCGATTCTGCTGGCTCGAGCGCTGAGTACGGAGGAACGCCCGGTCGTGCCAATGTTCTGGGTGGCGTCCCAGGATCACGACGCCGATGAGGTGCGCGGGACGCATCTGTTGGATTTGAACGAGCGATTGCACAGCCTGAGCTTGCCCTTGCCGCAGAACCGTTCAATCGGGCGAATCGCGTTGGACCCGGCCTGGCTCGAGGCGACGCTGGCGGTGCTGCGCGATTTCGACGCACCGGATGACTTCAAACAGCCCGTCATAGAAACTGTCGAGCGATGTTTTAGGGCTTCCAAGAATTACGCCGAGTGGTTCGCTCGGTTGTTGCTGGAGCTTCTGGGCAGTCACGGCTTACTGGTCGTTGACCCGATGCATCCCGCGATCGCGCCGCTGTTCAAGCCGCATTTGCGCCGCGAACTCGAGGGTCCGTTGCAGTCCAGCCAGGCGATCGAGGCGGCTGCCGTGAACCTCGAGGCGATCGGATTTGACGCGCAACTGAGGCGCACCGGAAACGCCACGAACCTGTTCCTGACGGGTGACGACGGCGAGCGGCGGTTGCTGAAATTCGACGGAAAGCGCTTCAAAGCCGACCGCGATTACACCCGCGATGAACTGAACGTCATTCTAGAATCTGAACCGAGCCGTCTGACGCCCGCCGCCGGGCTGCGTCCCGTGATCGCCGATGCCACGTTCCCGGTGGCGCTCAACGTGCTTGGACCGGGCGAGCTGGCGTATCACCTGGAATTAGGCGGCGTGTACGATTTGCACGGCGTGCCGCAACCGCTGATGCAGCCGCGCCTGAGCGTCACGATTCTGGAACCGCCCGTGGTCAGAATCCTTCAAAAATACGATCTGACCGCCTCTGAATTCGTGACCTGTGGACGCGAGGTGCTGGAAGCCAAGCTGCTGGCACAGACCGACGCCGCTCGAGCCTTCACGGATGCCCTGAACACCTTAGAGGGGAGTTTTGGGACGTTGCGCTCCAACCTGGTTCCGTTCGAGGACGGGCTGGGGAAGGCGTTGATGAAGAGTGAGGGCAGCCTCCGGTTTAATTTGGAGCGATTGCAGTCCAAGCTCGGCGCGTCACTGCTGCGCGCCGAGGACACGGCGACCGGGCAGTTCACGCGTTTAGAGAAACACCTGCTGCCGTTGGGAACCCCACAGGAACGCACGGTAGGCTTCTTAGAGTTCGTGATGAAGTTTGGGCGCGTGCCGTTGGACCGGATGCTGACATTAGAAACCATCGGCACGCAGTTGGTCACACTATGAGGACGCCCGTGAGATTTGGGCCCGCAATCAAGAACCTCGAGCCGTGGCTCGAGGTACCAACAGCCTTGAATCTTCTCGAGCCACCCATGGGCTACAACCGATCACTCGAGCGTTGCGACAACCAGATAAGCCTCGGGGAATCTGACCCTCAGCGATTGACAGAATCTCGAGCGAACTGGTGCTTGTAGTTTCACCCGCCCGCCACCTCGAGACCGCCGTCGGGTGCTGGGGGGCTTGAGCGCAGCGGTGTTGGTCTACGGCGGGTACCGCATCACCGCGAACGTCTTCCCCGGCTTGGGCTGAGGCTCGAGGAGATTATTCAAGAAGTAACAGTTTCAAGTCTCGAGATGTATTGATTACGCAAGATCAACTGAATGAGTGTTTTGGACAGCTGGAATAACTTGTCTTATCTTGGATCACTCGTAACTGCGAACGACCAGCAGATGTTATTTAGGCGTGCGATAATGGTTCCCAGCAATTTGTGGGCATGTGGTGAGTTATAAGGAGGCCCGGAGATTCCGAGGGGACCACTACCCGGCTCACCCAAAAACACTTGATACGACGCGAGTGAATCGTGCGATGGAGTCAGAGCTAGGCGAATAAAAACAGGGGTAACGGTCTGGTCGCTAATCAAAATGCACAAGCCAGCGAGTTCAGCGGTATCTGATCGAATTTTTCGTGCGTTTGCTAATAAAAACCCATCCAGACTCTCGTATTCCCACTCTAGATATTTGCGAGAAAACAATCGCGGAATATATAATTCCAGTAAATACAAGATGTCATCAGACGATTTTACCTCTAACTTTGACTCAACAGAACTTTTCTCCAGCAAAGCACTTAATTCAGAAGCGATTTTAGCTTCTAAACCCAAAATATTTCGTTTTGAATTGACTTCATTCATTACTTCCCCAAAGTTTTTTTTGTGCTTTTCATAAGCTCTACTTAGCGATCAAACGTTTATTGTGCCCACGGTCTACCTCGAGCCTTCAATACGCGCTCGAGGGCTGAATCGTTGCCTCACCACCAACGCTGGTACGTCGCCTGCACCAATCCGCTGTTAAAGCTGCGACTCGAGACGAGTGTCCAGCGGCTCTACGGCAATCCACGCTCAAACAGGGCGATCCTCGATCCGAGGATAATTGGCAGTGTACTGAGCATCAGCTCATCCACCACGTCCGCCTCGAGCGGCAAAGTGTACACGGACATTCAAACGAACGCCGATTTTCTGAAAAACGTGTTCTTGCAGCCGGACGGTCAAGTTCTTGCGATAGGCACATCGTATCTCAGTGCGACGAGGGGCCTGAGCATGGTCCGTTACTGGAATTAAACCGATCACCCTCTCGAGACTGCGCTCAGCCGTAAGAGCAGTCTCGAGCTGAGCGGGGCACGAGCTGAAAACAGCTCACTCGAGCGGCGAGTTCTCGTGGAGTTCGGACAGTTTGGACTCAAACTCGAGACTGATAAACCTCGGCGCGGCGTTTCTCTCGAGTTTCTGATAGCGCCATGTATTCATTGAGCGCTGTAGACGCCTGAGAATCGCTCGAGCCGCTGGTGACGGGATTTTCGCGTGCTTCACCCCACTCCCGATATGCCCCCGAGCGGCAATTCCATGAAGACAATGAACGGCAGTAAGGTTTCCGGGTACTCGAGGTGCGGCTGACAGGGTCGAAATCCGAACGAGGCGTACATGGCTTGCGCTTCGGCGAAGCGGCTGGCGGTATCCAGCCGCATTAATTCAAATCCGTCGGCTCGAGCCAGTTTAATGATCCCCTCGCACAAGCGCCGTCCAATGCCGCGACCTCTGAACGACTCGGATACGAAAAATCGTTTCATCTCGCAGGTGCCGTCCGGTAAGACGTGGTAGGCGCAGGCACCACCGACAACACCGGCTTCCTGGTACAACAAGACCTTGCCGTGCGGCGGGCTGAACTTCACCGCCAGCGTCGCCAGTTCTGTCTCGAGCGATTGATGCCCGAAAGCGGCTTCGACGAACCACACGTCATCGGCGTAGCGTTCCCGACACCAGGTCACGTATTCGCGCACCAACCTTGCGAAGGCCTGAAAGTCGCTCGAGCTGCTGGCCAGAAATATGTCGTTTTTCATCATTTTGACCGGATTTCCTTTCCAAGCCGCACCACTTCTGTTGCCAGCAGGTCAAAATCGGCTTGAACACTGCGTTGGTTGGCAATCGCAATTCGCAGACAATACGCTCCATGAGATGATGTACAAAAACCCAGACCAGACAGGCGTGTGAACAGCCGTTCCCTCGCTGGGTTTTAAGAGCGTCTCAGTCACCCGAATCTGGTCATTCTCGAGCAGGACTTTATGGTGTTCGGGTGCAGTGGAAACGACATCAAGGTAATCTAGCATTCCTACCCAATGCCCGCATCTCGTGCCCGAGCTTGGTTCTCAAGCCCAATTTTTTTCACCGCGTCGCGGTCAATCGTGTAAGGATTTCCGTCAGGCGAGAACGGCTGTTTGAAGTTGAAAGTTTCTGGCGTCGAGCCTTGGTGGTACAGCCGTTCATAACGCCACGTAACCGGGACACGGCCCGTGCGTGAACCAGTCCTTGCGTTTGGCGAGCGCCTCGGCGTGCAAGCCGCCGTACGAGTACGCCATCACCGACTCGAGGTCTCGCCATATGGACAGCGCGTGGGCCACCCGACCCGCGAATTCCGGGGCGCTAAAGACAGCCGGAACGTCGGGAGGCCCGCTCAACAGCGCCACGAACCCTTGACTGTCCTTGGCGACGCCGAATACGTCGGGGACGCGCTGCTCGAAGCCGCGCACCTGTGGATCACCAAACGGTTCGAGCAAGATGCCTAAGCTCTCGCGTTCCGCCTCGAGCCAATCGCTGTACTCGGTCGAATCCCCGTCCGAGTTCCCCGCCAGCAGAAGCCCGTCGTACAACTTCAACGCTTCGTCCCAAGCGGCGCGTTCCAGCGCGGCGCGAAACTCGTGGACATCGCAAGGAACCCGCCAACGCAAATACTCGAGATTCGCGTCGAAGCCCGTCAGCCACTCGAGGGCACGGGTGCGTCCGATCAGGTGACGCAGGTTCTTGCGGGCGGCGGTCGTGTCCGAGTCCGCCCAGAACAGGTGCGCCAGCGATTCGCGCGAGACCCAATCGGCCTGATACGCCAAGTACGCTAGCAGGCGATACCGCTTGTCGTTGGCGAAGACCGTCGGCGTTTCACCGACGGTTACCACCGCTGCCGAGCCAAGCAGTTGCACGCGAATCTCTGGCATGAACAGTCTCAAGTGTAACAAGTGGGCGCAGGACGAGCTGAAGTATTGAGAAATCACATTTTTATACAAAGTTTGTGCAGAATCAGAGCGCCACAATTCGCCGCACCTCGAGCCTCATCACTTAAAATCGCTGGAAAAATTAGTCGCCACGTTGACCGTGTACCCTTGGTTGTCACAACCCAGCCAGCTCCGGCTCGTGTGCCGCTCGAAGATATTGGCTGGCTAGCGTTTCAACGGCAAGCCCTCGAGCCGCAAGCCGCATTGATCTTGAGGCGTTTCTCAGGATCAGGTAGAGGTCCTGATTCGGCACAGTCTTGGCTCAGGGCGCGACACCGTGCCACCATCGCCGTCTTCACTCCACGAAGTTTCGCAAGTACCGCCCGGATTGGCGCAATGCCCGCAGCCGATCCTCGAGCGACCCCTCGTACGCCCGGTCTTCGACCTCGATACAGACCGCGCCGTTGTAGCGCGCTTCGGTCAGGCACGCGAAGAACTGCGTCCAGTTGACATCGCCCAGCCCCGGCAGTTTCGGCACGTGATACTCGAGCGGCGTGGCCATCGTGCCGACCTCGAGGAGTTTCTGACGATCCACACGGGCATCTTTGGCGTGAACGTGAAAGATTTTCGCGGCGAACTCCAACAGCGGCAACGCCGGGTCCATCATCTGCCACACGAGGTGGCTAGGATCGTAATTCAAACCAAAACTGTCACTCGAGACGCGCGTGAACATCTCGCGCCAGTTGCGCGGCGAGGTCGCCAGGTTCTTCCCGCCCGGCCACTCATCGTCGCTGAAATACATCGGGCAGTTCTCAATGGCGACCTTGACGCCCTCTGCCTCTGCGTGACGAATGATCTCCGGCCAGCGCTCGTCGAACAACGCCCAGTTGTCACGCAGGTTGCGGGTGTGATCGCGCCCGACAAAGGTGTTCATCGTCGGCAACCCCAGGCGACTCGAGGCGGAGATCACCGCTTTGATGTGGTCAATGTAAACCCGTGCCTCCGCTTCGTCCGCCACGAGCGGGTTCGGGTAATACCCGAGCGCGGAAATGCCAACGCCGTACTGCGCCACCAAACCTTGAATCCGCGTCACCGCCGCGTCATCCAACGCCGTGACATCCACGTGCGTCACACCCGCGTAGCGCCGCTCCGCCTTGCCGAGCGGCCAGCACATCAGTTCCACGGTTTCAAAATCGTGATCGGCGGCGGTGCTGAACACTTCCTCGAGGCTCAACTCCGGCAAGATGGCACTGACGAAACCCAGTTGCATACGAACTCCTTTACGAGACCTGCGATTGATGCGTGGACCTATACCGTCGAGCCTGCTGTGCTGCCTCTCACATGGAGACAGGTCCTCGCTTCAGCGAGGGGTGAGAGAAGCGTTGTGGTCTGCACACAAAGAGATGGTACGCGCTAGCGAGCTGCCTTTGACCTTCGTCTCGAGACAGCATGTTTGGGATGTCTCGAGACGAAGCGTTGGTGGCCGGGCGTTGTGCCTTTGCACACAAAGATGTGACGCACGCCTCGCCCCTACGAGATGTGTGGGACGTGATTTGCGTGGCTCGAGGGTGGTCGGATTTGCCGTGGTAAATCCCTACGAAGAACACGTGGAGGCCTGAGAGGTTCAGCGCTGAACATGAACCCATGCTTGGCTCCGGTGACTCTCGAGGATCGCTTCGCATAAGCAGAGTTCTTCGTGGCCGTCAGCGAACGTGGCGTAGAGCGGGTGCGCGGATCGTTTTCCGGCGGCGATGTCGGCGTAGATTGCGCGGTAGAGCTGTTTGAAGGTGTCTGGGAAGCCCTCGTTATGCCCGGCCGGGTAGCTCGAGTAGGCGCTCGCCGTGCTGTCCATGACGGCTGGGTTTCGCAATAGCACGCGGTTGGCTTCGTCGCGCTCACCGATCCAGAGTTCGTTCGGGCGCTCACCGTGCCAGGCGATTGCCTTTTTGGAACCAGCAATCTCCCATTCAATCGCATTTTTGCGCCCGGCCGTGACCTGCGAAACGGTCATCACCCCTCGAGCACCGCCTTTGAAGCGCAGCAGCACGCTGGCGTAATCCTCGGTATCAATTGGGGTGGGCGTCGTCCCCACCGGCTCACCGTTTTGAGCGCCGAAGGTTTCGGTGCTGCCCTGCGGCGGCGCGTGGCGCGTTTCATGAATGGTGTGCAGGTCTGCCATGACGCTCACAGCCTCGAGACCCGTGAGAAAACCGATCAAGTCCAGCCAGTGCGTGCCGATGTCACCGATGGCGCGCAGGTCGCCACCCTCTGCCGCCAGCACCCGCCAGTTGAAATCTGATGGGTACAGCAGCCAGTCCTGCACGTAGGAACCCTTGACGTGCAGCACGTCCCCCAGTTCGCCAGCGGCGATCATCGCGCGGGCGTGGAGGTTGATCGGGTAGAAGCGAATGTTGTAATTGACCGCGCAGATCAGCTCAGGAAAACGTGCCGCCGCCGCGATCAATGCCTGAGTTTCCACCGTCGTCATTCCCAAAGGTTTCTCGCAGACGACGTGTCGCCCGGACTCGAGGGCTTGCAGGACTTGGCGGTGATGGAAGCGGTTCGGGCTGGTCAGATGCACGACGCGCACGTCCGGGTCGGACAGCAGCGCCTCGTAACTCTCGTACCCAGTCTCGAGACCGAGGGAGCGCGCCGCCGCCACTGATTTCTCTGCGCTCGAGCCGAGGATGCCCTTGACGCGCACGCCAATGCGCTGCAAAGCTTCAACGTGAACGGGTCCGATGAAACCCGTGCCGACGATGGCGGCGGTCGTGCCAATCGAATTCATATGGCTCCTTCTGCGGGCGTGAACCCCAACCAATCGCGGGCGTTTTCGGTCAGCACCAACTTCACGTGCGGCAACGTCAATGCCGCCTCAAGCATGGTGCGAACGGTCGTGGGAATGTGCGCCAGTCCCGGCGCACCACCGTAGGCTGCAAAGTAACTCCGCCGCGCCATGTCGCCGCCGACGATGATCTGCCCCGCGTGTCCAGCCTGGCAGAGTTGCGCGATCAGTTCGACCCGAGTCGCGTCTGGCAGGTATTTCTCTTTCCCGAACTGATCGAAGCCCAATCGTGCCCCGGTCGCCGCGACCTCGAGCAGGTACGGCAAATCGGGTTTCAGATCGAGGTGTCCAATCAAGACGCGGTCCAGGTTCACGCCGCCGCGCTTGAAGGTTTCTGCCTGCTCGAGCGCCCAAGTTCCCTTTTCCGTGTGCGTGCCAACCGGTGCGCCGGTCGCCAGGTGCGCCCGAATCGCCGCCTCGAAGACGTTGCGCTCGCTTTCGTTCGCGCCGTTCAAGCCGCTCGAGGCTTTGATCAGACCAGCTCGCACGCCGGGTGCGTGTTCATTGTGCGGTTGCTCATTTGAAAATCGCTCGAGACCCTCGGTGACTTCTCGCGTCATCCAAGCGGCGATCTCTGCCACGCTGCGCCCGGCGGTCAAGCGATCCGCGAAGACGCCCTTGTTGAAACCCGTCGCGGCGACCACCGCCACGCCGCCCTGTCTCGAGACGGATCTCGAGATGCGCGATAGAGCCGCGCCGTCGCGCCCGTAATCCACAGTCGTCATCTCTACGAGCGCCGCGCCGCCCGCCTGCCGGAAATGCTCGAGTTCGCGGGTGGCGGTGTCCTCGGAATCCATCCGCAGGTCGGGATCGGTCACGTCCGAGGGCGGCAGCGTGTAGAGGTGATCGTGCCCGAGCATCACCCCGTTCAGGCTCAAAACGGGGACATCGCCCAGGACGGTGCGAACGATCTTCACAGCACCGCTCCCAACTCGAGCAGCCGCGATTGGAGTTCTGTGAGGCTGACGCCGCGCACATCCCCGCGACTCGAGTCACGGCTCGAGCGATCACGAGATGCGAGCGCCGCCGCGACCCCCGCCGCCTGACCCATCGCCATGCACTGCCCGATGCTGCGAATGCTGGCGTGCGCCTCGTGCGAGGCGCTCAGGCAGCGACCAGCCACCAGCACGTTCTCGAGACCGATGGGTTGCAGCGCACGGTACGGGATATCCACCGTCTCGCCATCGGGCAGGTATTCCCATTTCGTGTCGCCGCCCGCGTGATGCTCTTCAATCGGTGCGCCGCACTGCGCGATGCTGTCCTGAAATTTTTTGGCACTCAGCACATCCTCTTTCGTAATCCAGTACTCGCCGCGAATCCGCCGCGTCTCGCGCACGCCGATGTTGACCGCTAAACCACCCAGCTCGGCGCGCTCGTAACCCGGAATCTGATCGCGCAGAAAACGCAGGTACTCGAGGGCTTGTTTGCGTCCCTCGCGTTCGGCGGCGCTGAGCGCGTCCGGGTCGGTCGCGTCCACGCCCGCGACCCGCGTCATGTTCGTGACCATCACGCCGTGCAGCGGGGTGATGTGGGCGCTGCCCTCCTTGCGCGGCAGCTCGTAATCGCTGGCAAGCGCCATCCGCGCCCAGAGTTCCTTCTTCGGAAACTTGCTCGCCCTATCCACATCCACGTTGATGACCTTAAAGGTCGTGGTGAGGCTCTGCGCGATCCCAAGCGCACCGGAATCCTCAAACGCGCCGCCCGCCCGAGCAACCACGTCCGCGTCGCCCGAGGCGTCCACGATCACACTGGCGCGAACCGCCCGCAAACCGCGCTTCGTGCCGAGCACCACGCCCCTGACTCGAGCGCCGTCCTTCAGCACGTCCGCAAAATACGTGTGCAGTAAAACCCGCGCCCCAGATTGCATCACGAGTTCGTCCCAGACGACCTTCAAGACCTCCGGGTCGTAGGTTAGTCCCGCCCCCGCGCCGTAAGTGTTCGGGCGCTTCAGCAGCACCCCTCGAGCCTGCAAGCCCGCCGCAACCTCGTCGGGGATGCCGCCGACGACTTTCTTTTCCACCGTGCCGGGCGTGTAATAGCCGTAAAACGTGTCCAGCACCGCCGTGCCCGTGCCGCCGAGAAAACCGTATCGCTCTACCAGAATCGTGGTCGCGCCACCCCGCGCCGCCGCAATCGCCGCGCTCGCGCCCGCACTGCCGCCACCGATCACGAGCACGTCGCATTCAGCGAGGACGGGGACGGAAGCGGTGAATGAAATCTCAGCCATGTGAACCTCGAGGGAGTGGGTACGAACGATTCATGACGACCATCCGACCGCCTCGAGCGCCACCCGCAAGGCTCGAGCGCGGCTTTTGATGCCCGCTTCACTGCCGTCCCCAATCAGGCTCGAGCCGATTCCGACGGCGAACGCGCCCGCCGCGACCCACTCTGCCAAATTGTCGGCGCTGACCCCGCCAGTCGGCATCAGCGAGACCGCTGGAAACGGCGCACGCAGGGACTTCAGGTGCGCCGCGCCGCCGAGTTCACCGGGAAAGAGTTTCAGGTGATCGAACCCAGCCTCGAGCGCGACCATGACCTCGGAGGGGGTGAGCGCACCGGGCAGAAACGGGATATTCACCTCTCGAGCCGCATCCGCGAGCGCGGGCGTCAGACCGGGACTAACGAGAAACCTCGCGCCCGCCGCCACCGCCGCCTCGAGGTTTGCCGCGTTCAAGAGCGTGCCCGCACCGACCGTCACGTTTTTGTCCAGCGAGAGTTCTGTCACGACTTGCGCCGCGTCCGGCACGGTGAACGTCACCTCGAGCGTCGTGAAGCCCTCCGCAATCAGCCTCCGCGCCACAGCCAGCACCACGTCGGCGTTCGAGCCGCGTAAGACCGGAATCGCCTTGTGCCGCAAAGCCTCGAAGCTCACCCGACCACGCTCCAACCGCCCGCCACCTCGAGCACGACGCCCGTTATGAAAGGAGCGGTCACGAGGTACAGGATGGCTTCGGCGCAATCGCTGGCATTGCCCAGACCCCCGGTGATCGGTTGCTTTGAGCGCATGTACTCGAGAATCGCCGGGTCGGTCTGCGCCCGCGTGCTCATCGGAGTGGCGATCAGCCCCGGCGCGATGGCGTTGACGCGAATGCCGCGCGGCGCGTAGTACGCCGCCATTGATTTGGTCAGCGCGATCCGCGCCCCGTTGCAGGCGGCGTAGGCGTGCGTCGCAAAGAAATCTTTGTTCGGCGCGTACGCCAGCACGCTCGCGGTGTTGACGATGCAGCCTGCGCCCTGTGACATCATCGGCCCCAACGCCTCGCGGCACATTAAAAACGTGGTTTTGGCGTTCGTGTCCATCACCACGTCCCAACCCGCGTCGCTCGCCTCGTGAACCGGACCGTCCCCGAATTTGCGTCCAGAAATTCCGGCGACGTTCACCAGCACATCCACGCGCCCGAAAGTCTCGAGGCAGTGCCGCACGACCGACGCGGGCGCACCGGGTTGCGTCAGATCCACAGCGACGGTCGCAATCCCCTCGAGTTCGTGCTTTAACATCTCGAGATGCTCAGGGTCGCGCCCGACGACGCAGAGCTTCGCCCCTCGAGTATGAAATAAAGTGGCGGTTGCCGCGCCGATGCCGGTGGAACCCGTGATGATGCAGACCTGCCCCTCGAGACTTAACACGGCACGCCCCGAGCACTTGTCCCCCCCTGCGAAGGACCAGCGGATACATGGGTTCCTGTAGGGGGGAGGTCTCGAGCTTGCTCGAGCCGGGGGGTCGTGCAACAGTTAGTCTCAAATCGGCGTCGCAAGACCCCCCGCCGCTCACGCGGCGACCCCCTACTCCGCAGGGGGTGACTGGAGCGGTGTGAAACGAGATTATTCCCGTCTCGAGACGAATCTAGATTTGTGATCTCACCCGCCATAGACGACCTTCACGCGGTCCCGGTGATCGTCGTAGGCATCATCAAAACGCTTGGCGCTCTCCGCCTTGCCCATCTTCCACGCGCCCGCCAGCACGAGCGGCGGTTGCCCTCGAGCGGCGAGTTCCTGCGCGACCAGCACCTTGATGCTGTTGACGATGGCGGTGTTCCCGATCGTGCTGCCGGGCCCGACCGGCACGTCCACGCCGGGCACGTCCACCATCGCGTCGCCGGGCACAGCACAATTATCCAGCACGAGATCGGCGATGTCGTGTAAGCACCTTCCGCTCGAGTGACCGGGCGGCAGCATCCGCGCGTAGCTTTCCGCGATCACGGCGATCACCTTCATGCCCAATCGTTTCGCCTCGAGCGCCACGTCCACCACGACGCCGTTATTGCCGGAGGTGGAAAAGACGATCATCACGTCCTCCGGGTGAAAGACGAAGTTTCGCATGATGACCTGCCCCAGCCCCTCCTGACGTTCAATCCACATCGCTTGGCGCTGACCGTTTGCGCCCGTGACCTGATGGTGGTTGGTCATGCTGAGTTCGACGATGGGGTGAAAGCCGGGGTAGGAACCGTAGCGCGGCCAAACCTCTTCGACCGCCATCCTCGAGTGACCGTTGCCGAAGAGGTGAACGAGGTGCTTCCCGGCGATGGCGTCGGCGCACCACTGGGCGGCCGTGACGATGCCCGGTATCTGCGTTTCGCGCACGCGCTTCAGGATCGCGTCGCAGCCATCCAGGTATTCGAGGGCGAGGGTGTCGTTCAGGAGCGTGTCATTTGTGGGGGCGTCGTTCAAGATCGTGTTCCTTTCAAAAATTCTTTGTCTGGTGGGTCGCTCGGTCTTATCTGCATCGGTTTGTTTGCAACCGTCGTCGCTCGAGGTCAGTCCTTGAAGTGAATCTGCGTGTTGTCGCCCTCCAAAATCACCCGGAACGAGCAACGGTCGGCGCGTCCGAAGCGTTCGGTGTACTCGAGGGCCGCGCCGTCGTCGGTGAAGACCGTGCGGCGCGTGTACAAGAGCGGTTCGCCGCGCTCCAGTTCCAGCGCACGGGCGAGTTTCGCGTTCGAGAGCATCGCCTCGACGGTTTCCTCGCCCCGCGCGAATTTCAGGCGGTAGACACTGGTGAGTAAGTCGTACAAGGAGCCGGTCAGGTCGCGCTCCAAGAGTCCCGGCGTCAGCGCGTAGTTGAGGTGTGCCCGCTCGAGCATCAGCGGCGCACCGCCCGCCAGCCGCAACCGCGTGACGACCGCGACCGGCATCCCGATTGCCAATCGGAGCGCCCTGGCGACGGCCGGGAGGGCGGGTTCCAAGCGGGCGCTGACGAGTTTGGAACCCGCCTCGAGTCCGACGCTCCGCATGTTCTCCGAAAAACCGGTGATGCGCTTCAGCGGCTGCTCGATGCGTTGCGCGGCGGCGAAGGTTCCGCGTCCCTGATGGCGCACGAGCCAACCCTCGAGTTCCAGCTCCTGTATTGCCTGGCGCACGGTCGCGCGGGAAACGCGCAAGCTTTCGGTCAGGTCGCGCTCCGAGGGAATCGGCGTGTCGCCGTCCCAGACGCCGGAGGACAGCAAACCCTGGATGCCGTCGCGGAGCTGACGGTAGAGCGGCAGGGCGCTCGAGCTGTCTAAGGGGGGCAGGGCGCTGTGGTGGTTCATCGGTTTCTCCACGGCTCGAGGCTACAACCTCAAACTTGCTTGGGGGCACTAGACATTCGGTGGTCCGTACCTTTATAGTCCATGGACAGACCAAAAAGCAACTCCACTCCCAGCCTCGAACGCGCAGCGCTCGAGCAAAGGAATCCGCGTGATGCACGGGTATGTCAGCCATCCTACCGCCAGCATTGGACTCGATCTCGGAGGCACGACGTTCAGCGTCGCTTGGCTTCAGGATACGACGTTGCGTGACGCCCGCGAGCAACCGACGAACGCCTTCCGACCTCGAGACGAGATCGTGGCCGACCTCGGCGCGGCGCTGCTGGAAACCAAGCGCAACGCCGCCGCGAGCGGTGTGGAGATCACCCGCGCCGCCGTGGGCTTTCCCGGTGTGATTGACGCTCGGCGCGGGCGGGTCGTGCTGCCCCCGAACTTCGGCGCGGGCTGGACGGATTTTGCGCTCTGCGACGCGCTCGAGGCGCTCACCGGGTTGCGGGTCAGTCTGGTGAATGACGCTCGAGCCTTCACGCTCGCAGAGGCGCGCTTCGGCGCGGCGGCGGGCGCGACCGACGCGCTCGGGATCACGGTCGGAACCGGCGTTGGCGGCGGACTGATCCTGGACGGCAAGCTGTTCCTGGGGCGCTTCTGCACCGCCGGGGAATTCGGGCATCAGTGTTTGGACGCGCACGGGCCGCGCTGCGGCTGCGGCAGTCCCGGCTGCATCGAGGTCTACGCCAGCGGCCCGGCGCTTGTCTCGAGCGCCGTGCGATCCCTGCGTCAGGGTCGCGTGCCAACCCTGCGCGAGTTGATCGGCAACGACCTCAACCGTTTGACGCCGCGCTCCATCGCGGACGCCGCTCGAGCGGGCGAAATGGAATGCCAGGAGATTTTTACCCGCGCCGCGCACGCGCTGGCCTGGGGCATCACCAACTTGGTTCACGTGCTGGGCATAGAAATCGTCGTGATCGGCGGTGGCATCGCGGGCGCAGGCGAGCTGCTGCTCGAGCCGATCCGCGAGTATTTGCAGCAAAACGCCCGCATGATCCCGCACCTACCAATCGTCGTCGCGGCCGGACTGGGCGAGGACGCCGGGCTGCTCGGCGCGTGCCTGTGGGCGCAGGAACACGACCCTCGAGCGGGCGCGATTCAAAATCTTCAGACCTCGAGTCTGGAAAATCAGAGCTTCGAGCGCAGCGCAGAGCCGCCGCAAGGGAGGCTCAAATCGTGAAAACCTACCGCGTGGCGGGCGTCAATTTCGATCACATGCACATGGGCGATCTGCTGCGCCTGACGCACAGTCACCCGCACGCCGAAATCGTCGGGGTCGCGGACGAGACGCCCGCGCGGATGCACGCGGCGATTCAGAACTTCAGTATCCCCCCGGAGCGCGTCTACAGCGACTGGCGGCGTTGCCTGGCAGAGACGCGCCCGGACGTGGTGATCCTCTGCGCCGCCCCGAACCTGCACGCCGAGTACGTCGAAGGGATCGCGTCGCACGGCGCGCAGGCGCTCGTAGAAAAGCCGTTCGCCTCGAGTTTGAAGGACGCCGACCGCATGATCGCCGCGACGCGGGCGGCGGGCACGCGGATGGTCGTCAACTGGCCGCTCGCCTGGTATCCCGCGCACCGCACGGCGGGGCGTTTACTGAGCGAGGGCAGGATCGGCGCGATCCGCGAGGTGCATTTTTACGACGGCAATCGCGGGCCGCTCTATCACCTCGCGGATAAATTGGAGGTGGGCGACGCGGAAGTCCAGCGTCAGAAACCGGAATCCTGGTGGTACAAACGCGCCTCGGGTGGCGGGAGCTTATTGGACTACCTGGGGTACGGCGCGACCCTCGGCACGTGGTTCCACGGTGGCATATGCCCGCTCGAGGTGACGACGACGGTTTGGGGCGGCGAGGGCTTGGAGGTGGACGAGCACAGCGTCACGGTTTGCCGCTATCCGTACGGCCTCTCGAAGCTCGAGACGCGCTGGGGAACCTTTTCTGACCCGTGGGTGCGGCAACCGCAACCCAAATGCGGCTTCGTGCTCGTGGGAACCGCTGGGACAATCTCGAGTTACGACTTCGAGGCGACGGTGCGCTTGCAAAACCACGAGCACCCGAACGGTCTCGAGGTCGCGGTGGACGCGTTGCCAGCGGGTTACGACAATGCGGTCGGTCACTTCTTGCACATCCTCGAGACCGGCGAGGACGCGATAGGGCCGCTCCAACCGGGGATCAGCCGCACCGCGCAGCGGATTGTGGACGCGGCGGTGCGGAGCGCCCAGGAAAAACGCACGATCTCCTTGGAGACGCCATGACGCAGACCGCGTTGATCGCCGAGTACGCCCTCGAGACAGCTCCAGTCGCACGGGTTGCCGCGCCCGTCGTGAACTACCGCCCACCGCGTCCGACGCACTCGCACCGCATCGGACTGATCGGCTGCGGCGGCATTGCGGGGGCGCATTTGGAGGCGTACCGCGCCGCCGGGTTGGAGGTCGCGGTGCTGTGCGACCGCAACGCGCACAAGGCGGTCGCGCGACGCGACGAGTTCTACCCGGACGCGGTAATCAGCACCGACGCGCTCGAGACGATTGCCCGACCGGACTTGGAGGTCTTGGACATCACGACGCACCCGGAGGGGCGATCAGTCTTGCTCGAGGCAGCGATTCGGGCGGGCAAGCACGTGCTGTCGCAGAAGCCCTTCGTGACCGATCTGGACGAGGGCGAACGGCTGTGTGATTTGGCGGACAAACACAACGTCTCTCTGGCGATCAATCAGAATGGGCGCTTCGCGCCGCACTTAGCGTACCTGCGCGAGACGGTGCGGGCTGGCTTGATCGGCACGCTGCAAAGCGTTCACGTCAACCTGCACTGGGATCACACCTGGACGGCGGGTACGCCCTTCGAGCGGGTGGAGGACTTGATCCTCTTTGACTTCGGAATTCACTGGTTCGATTTCGTCGCCAGTCTCGTCGGAGACCGGGCAAAACGCGTCACCGCGACTCGAGGGTTCGCGGCCGGGCAAAGAATCGGCATTCCAATGATGGCGCAAGTCCTGATCGAACTCGAGGGCGGGCAGGCGTCGCTGATTTTCGACGCGCACCAAAAATTCGGCGCTCGAGACACGACGTACATCGGCGGCTCCGAAGGCAGTTTAATCAGCGACGGCCCCAGCCTCGGTGAGCAGCGGGTGCGCGTCTACACCGCGGCCGGTGAGGGTGTGCCGGAACTCGAGGGGCGCTGGTTCAACGACGGCTTCGGCGGAGCGATGACTGAATTGCTGTGCGCCGTGGAGGAAAATCGTTCACCGCTTAACAACGCCCGCGACAACTTGCGCTCATTGGGCTTGTGCTTCGCCGCGATTCAATCCGCCAGAGCTGACCGCGCCTACGTCCCGCTCGAGGTCAGGCATTTATGACGCATCCCTTCGCGCACGCTCCGCCTTTCCCGCGAACTCCACCCTTTTCGCAGTCAACCGCCCCTCGGCAATTCACCCACGGACTCGAGCGCATCGCTCACAGGAGGAACGGATGATGGCAACACGAATGAAGGCACGCACGGCGGTCTTGGTTTCTCTGGCGGGCGCGGCCCTGGCGCTGCTGGCGGTCGGGGCGCAGGCGCAATCGAAGAAGTTCACCGTCGGCGTCTCCAATGGCTTCGTCGGTTCAGAGTGGCGCACGCAGATGCTGGATAATCTGGCGGCCGTCAACAAGGGTTACATGGCTAAGGGCCTCACCAACGAACTGGTGATTCAGAGCGCTGACGTGGACGTGCAAGGTCAGATTCAGCAGATTCGCAACTTGATCGGCGCGAAGGTGGACGGCATCATCATCAACCCGAACTCGCAAACCGCGCTCAATCCCGTTATCAAGGAAGCCACCGACGCGGGTATCAAGGTTATCGTCGTGGATCAAGAGGTCAGCGCGGCGGGCGCGATCAACGTCGGGATTGACCAGCGCGACTGGGCCCGCAACAAGATGGACTGGCTCGCAAAAACTCTGGGCGGGAAGGGCAACATCGTCATCATGAACGGCATTGCCGGGCATCCCGCGAATGAGGCTCGAGTCCTCGGGGAGAAAGATTCCCTTGCTAAGTACCCAAACATCAAGGTGCTGAACAGCGCCAACGGTGATTGGGATCACGCCAAGGCGCAGCAGGTCATGAGCAGCATCCTCGCCTCGCAACCCAACATTGACGGCGTGTTCACCCAGGATGGCATGGGTCAAGGCGTGCTGCGCGCCCTGATCGCCGCGAAGCCAAAAAACATGCCGGTCGTCTCCGGCGAGGCCTACGTCGGGTACATGAAGCTCTGGTCGGACATCAAGAAGTCCTACCCAAGCTTCAAAAGCTACGGTCTGCCGAACCCTCCCGGCGTCGGCGCGTCCGGCCTGCGCGTGATGCTGAACTGGTTGCAAGGGAAATCACTGAAAGACGGCGTGCTAAAGGGAGCCAGCAAGAACACGATCTACGTCCCGATTCCCAAAGGCGTAGACAACACCACGCTCACCAGCACCTACAACCTGTTGATTGACCAGGGTAAGGAAGACACCTACACCGTGGACTCGATCCTGACCCAAGCCGCCACCGACGCATTGTTCAAGTAACCCCACCCCCGAGTGGCTCGAGAATTTCTAAGACCCTCGAGCCACTCGAGATAGCCCTTTCGCCTCTCCCTGCGGGAGAGGCCGCGCTGAAAGCGCGGGTGAGGGCGCTGAGCGCAGCGAAGTGCCGTTGACCTTGATCTCGGAAACTCAAAGCTCGAGAGCACAAGAATTTTTTCAACCATGAAAAATCCAGAATCTAAAAAAACACATTCCCGCTCGAGGTCGCTGTGACTTTACTCTCGGCTCGAGGGGTGATGAAGCGTTACGGCGCGACCGTGGCGCTCAGTGGCGTGGATTTCAGCTTGCAACCGGGCGAGGTTCACGCGCTCTTGGGCGCGAACGGCAGCGGTAAGAGCACGCTCTCCAAGGTGATCGCGGGCGCGGTCGCGCCGGACGCGGGATCGTTTGAACTGAACGGCGTTGCAACCCGGTTTCGTTCGCCGCTCGAGGCGAGGCGGGCAGGGATCGCCGTGGTCTATCAGGAACTCTCGCTCGTACCGGACTTGAGCGTGGAGGATAACTTGTGGCTCGGGCACGAACTCGGCGGGGTGCGGGTGGATAAACGGGCGACGCGGGCGCGGACCTTAGCGCTGCTCGAGCGGCTTTCTGGGGTGGTGAGCGCGGAGGTCGCGCCGGACGCAGCGGTCGCGGGTCTCGCGCCGAGCGAGCGGCAACTCGTGGAGTTCTTGAAGGCGCTGTCGCTCGAGCCGAAACTGCTGATCTTGGACGAGGCGACTGCCAGTTTGGACGCGAAGCAAGTGGATCGCCTGTTCGAGATCGTGCGCGATTTACGCGCGAGCGGCCTCGGCGTGGTGATCGTGACGCACCGCATGGCGGAGATCGAGCGCATCGCAGATCGGGTCACGGTCTTGCGAAACGGCGCGGTCGTGGGCTGCTCGAGCCTGGCGGAGACGAACCGAGAGGCGCTCGTGCGCCTGATCACCGCCGAGGCGGGCGGGGCCCTTCGCGCCGAGCGCGTGCAGACGGCAGCCACCGTGCGCGACGCCGAACCGCGACTCGAGGCGAGGCTCGTGCGGTCGGGCAAGTTGCGCGAGGTCGCACTGAGTTTGCACGGCGGCGAGATTCTCGGGTTGGGCGGCTTGCAGGGGCAGGGGCAATCGGAGTTGCTGCTGACGCTGTTCGGGGCACTGCCGCTCGGGGCGGGAAGCTTCACGCTCTCCGGGCGAGCCGTGAACTTCGCGCACCCGAGGGACGCGATGCGTCACGGGATCGCCTTCGTGCCCGGCGACCGCAACCGCGAGGGGTTGCTCGGGTCGCGCAGCATTTTTGAGAACATGCTACTGCCCGCTTGGGACGCGCACAACGGCGCGGCCGGTTTGAAGGTCGCGGCGGCTCGAGGCGCGGCGCTCCGCATGGGCGAGAAGCTAAAACTGAAATTCGGGACGCTCGAGGATGGGATTGGTTCGCTCTCGGGCGGCAACGCGCAGAAGGTCGTGATCGGTAAGTGGCTGCTGCGAGCGCCGCGCGTGCTGCTGCTGGACGATCCGACGAAGGGGATTGATGTTGGCGCGAAAGCGGAGTTCTATCACCTCTTGGCTGAACTGCGCGCCGAGGGGATCGCGGTGATCTTCAACTCCTCGGACGAGGACGAGCTGCTCTCCCTGTGCGACCGCGTGCTGGTGATGCTCGAGGGTCGCGTCGTGGCGGAGTTGGCTGGGACTGGGCGGGGCGCTGCGGCGTTGACTCGAGCCAATCTGATCGCGCAGAGCCTCGGTGCGAACAGCCTCGGTGCAGACAATCTCGGCGCGGATGCGGTGAGCGCGTGATCGCCGCACGACCCGAGGGGGAAAATCGGATCGTTAGTCAAATCGCCCGTCAGCCGTGGGCGCTGGCTCTGGCGCTGCTCGTCATCTCGAGCCTAGTCGTGCTGGTCTTGCAACCCGCCTATTTCGAGGGGCGCACGCTGGCCAATAACCTGCGCTCTTATCTGCCGCTGATTTGCTTGGCGGTCGCACAAACCGTGATCGTGATTGGCGGTGGAATTGACCTCAGCCTGGGCGCTGTACTGACGCTTTCCAGCGTCGTCATGGTGCGCGTCTTCGGGGACAATCCCGGTGCGCTCGAGGTGCTGCTGGGACTTCTCGCGGGTGTCGTCGTGGCCACGCTCGCCGGAGCGGTGAGCGGGTGGAGCGTCGCGTACCTGCGGCTGCAACCGATCATCGCCACCTTCGCCACCGCCAGTCTGTGGGGCGGAACAGCGCTCTGGGTGCTGCCGCAACCCGGCGGAATCGTGCCGCAAGGCTTACAGGACTTCGTGCGCTTCAATCCGGTCATCCCGTTCGCAGTCGTCGTGATCGCGCTCTTGATTCTCGGCTGGCAGTATTTTCTGGGCACTCGAGCCGCCCGCGCCCTCTACGCGACAGGCGGCGCACCGAGTGCCGCGTATTCGAGCGGCGTCAACGTGGAGCGGGTGAAGCTGCTGAGCTACGCCGCCGGGGGCTTCATCACCGGACTCGGCGCGTTCTTTCTGATCGGCGAGACCGCGACCGGCGATCCGCTGATCGGCGCACCGCTGACCCTTTCCAGCGTCGTGGCTGTCGTGATCGGCGGCACGCGGCTTTCCGGCGGGGCGGGCGGCATCGTCGGTAGCATCATCGGCGTGATCGTGCTGTCATTGCTGCGACAAGTGATCGCCTTTCAGCTCGGGTTTCGTAGCGGCCTCAGCCCGCAGTGGCAAACGCTGATAGACGGCCTGATCGTCGTGCTGGCGCTCGCCGGGCCGGGCGTTTGGCGCTTGCTGCGAAGGCGGGCATGAAAGAGCAGAACCTTCCCAGCCCCTCGAGAGGATCGTTCGGGGGCTTCTTCAACCCTCGAGCTTGGCGCTCCCCGCCCGCGATTGCCCTGGGCTTAGCGGTGCTGCTGTTCGGTTTGGGCGAGATCGTGCGTCCCGGTTTCGCGGAGTACGGGCAACTGATGAACATCCTGCGCGTCGCCGCGTTTCTGGGCGTGATCGCCATCGGGCAAACCCTGGTGATTCTCGCGGGCGGCGAGGGGATTGACCTCAGCGTCGGCGCGGTCGTGACCCTCGGGGCAATCATCATTTTTCGAGTCACGGACGGCTCGAGTGCGCTGCTCGTTCCAGCGCTTCTGCTGTCGCTCGCGGTCGGATTTCTGATCGGCTTGCTGAACGGAATCGGCGTGGCTTACGTCAAGATTCCGCCGCTGGTGATGACCCTCGGCATGACCGGGGTCGTCAAGGGACTGATTCTGGTCGTGACCGGCGGGCGACCGCAGGGCGACACGCCGCCCGTGATGAAGGCGATCATCAGCGATCCGTGGATCGCGGGCATCGCGGGCGATGTCTTCATCTGGCTGCTGCTCGGCGGACTGATGGCCTTCATCCTCCAACGCACCGCCTACGGCAAGTCACTTTATGCCATCGGTAGCAACCGCAACACGGCCCGCTTGTCGGGGGTGCGCGTCGAACGCACCCTCGCGCTGACCTACGCGCTCTCCGGGCTATTCGCCGCGCTCGGCGGTTTCGTGCTGCTCGGGTACACGCAGGCGGTCTTCATCAACCTGGGCGATCAGTACACGCTTCCAAGCATCGCGGCCGTCGTCGTTGGCGGTACAGCCCTGGCGGGCGGCGCGGGCGGCTACGCCGGGACGATGGCGGGCGCGCTCGTGCTGACCCTCGTCTCGAGCCTGCTGATTACGCTGGGTTTGCCGGAATTCGCACGGCAGATCGTTTACGGCTCGGTGTTGCTGGTGTTGCTGGCAGCGTATGGGCGGGAGCGCGGTTGGCGGCGCTAAGCGGAAACGAACATCAAACCACTCGAGCCATCTCACGGAGGTCAGACCATGCGGGCAGCAGTTTTTCAGGGCGTCGAAAACATCGTCGTAGAAGAAGTCGCGTCACCCACCCTCGAGGCGGGGGAAGTACTCCTGCAAATCGAGGCGTGCAGCGTGTGCGGCACGGACATGCGAACCTTTCACCACGGGCACAAGAACATTGCGGCTCCGCGCATCCTCGGGCACGAGTTTGTCGGGCGGGTCGTGGAGAGCGCCGCACCGGACGCGCACGTGGCGGTCGGGGACCGGGTCGTGATGTACATCGTGCTGGCCTGTGGGCAATGCAAGTACTGCCGCCTCGGTCGGGCGAACCTGTGCGACCGTCGCACGACGATGGCGTATCAGCACGACGGCGGCTTCGCCGAGTTCATGCGCGTCCCGGCTCGAGGGGTGCGGCAACTCTACAAGGTGCAAGGCGACATTCCGAGCGCCGAGATCAGTTTGGCAGAGCCGCTGGGCTGCGTCATCAACGCGTACTCGAGAACCCGCGTGGGCTTGAAAGATACCGTCGCGGTCTTCGGCGCGGGGCCCATCGGCGTGATGCACGCCCTCGTCGCCCGGGCCCAGGGGGCGCAGCGCGTGCTGATGCTGGATGTCAACGAGGCCCGGCTCGAGGGGGCGCGGCAGTTTCAGATTGACGACACAGTATTGGTTGCAAACGATGGCTCGCATCTCGAGGCTGTCAGGGATTTAACGGGCGGTGAGGGTCCGAGCGTCGTGATCGTCGCGGTCAGCGCCGCGAGTGCCTGCGCCGATGCGCTTGCGATGGCGGGCAAGGGCGGGCGGGTCAATTTCTTCGCGGGGCTGCCGAAAACCAACCCGAGCGCCAGCCTAGATTTAAATCAAGTGCATTACAAGGAACTCGAGATTTCCGGGAGTTTCTCCGAGAACGCGCACGATTTCCAGGCGGCCAAGGCGTTGATCGAATCCGGGCGCTTCCCAGCGGCTCAGATCGTCACGCATCAATTGCCACTGTCACGAATCAACGACGCCTGGGGGCTGATGGCGAGCGGCGTGGCGCTGAAAGTCACGATCCTCCCCGGAGCCGCCTCGTGAGCGCGGCGGTGACACAAAAGCTGCTCGAGCGTCCCCTCGAGACGGCGCTGCTGATCGGGGCTGAATCCAGAGCCTCCTCGAGCGGCGCGACCTACGAGCTACTTTCCCCCGCCACCCATGAGGTGCTGGCCCACGTTCCCGACGCTACGCAGGACGACCTCGAGGCGGCGGTTGTGGCGGCTCAGGCGGCGCAACGGGCGTGGGCGGCCCTCACCGCGTATGCCCGCGAGAGCCTGACCCGGAAAGCCACGGCGTATGTCAGAACGAAAGCCGACGAGATCGGGCGATTGATGACCCTGGAGAGCGGCAAGCCATTCAATCAATCCAAGGGTGAAGTCGTCGCCTCGTGCGACACGATTGATTATTACGCCGCCGAGGGCGTGCGCTTGGAGGGCTACACCAACCCGACCGAAAGCCCGAACCTGCGCTCGAGCGTGATCTATTCCGCCGTCGGCGTGTGCGGCTTGATCGTGCCATGGAATTACCCACTGAGCCTGCTGTCGTGGAAACTCGGACCGGCGCTCGCGGCGGGCTGCGCCAGCATCGTCAAACCCTCACCACAAACGCCGCTCTGCACGGTCGCGTTTTGTCGCGCTCTCTTTGACGGCGGCTTGCCCGAGGGCGTCATGAACGTATTGACCGGCTCGAGCGCGGAGTTAGGTCAAGCACTCGTGACCCACAGCGGCGTGGACAAGATCGCCATGACCGGCAGCACCGCCACCGGGAAGCGCATTTTGGAGAGCGTCGCGCCGCAACTGAAAAAGGTCAGCCTCGAGTTGGGTGGACACGCGCCCGCCATCGTTTGCGCCGATGCCGACGTGCAGAACGCCGCCAAGATTATCGCTTACAAAGGTTTTCGCAACATGGGGCAGAGCTGCTCGAGCGTCAACCGCGTCTATGCCCACGAGAGCGTCGTCGCCGAACTCGAGGCGGAGCTGAAGGTGTTGGCGGAGAAACTCTCCATCGGGGACGGCGTGACCGACGGTGGGATTGACCTCGGACCAATGGCCACCCCGGAAGCCTTGGAGAAAGTGGAAACCCACGTCGAAGACGCGCTGGCTCGAGGCTCACGACTCGTCACGGGCGGCAAGCGTCCGCTCGAGACCGGGAATTACTACGCGCCGACGGTGCTGGCAGGCGTACCCGAGGACGCGCTGATGCTGCACGAGGAGACCTTCGGGCCGGTCGTGCCACTGATAACCTTCTCCAATCTCGAGGACGCGATTCGCCGCGCCAACGACACGCCCTACGGACTCGTCGCGTACCTGTTCGCCAGGGATTACGCCACGATCACCCGCGTCTCCGAAGCGCTCGAGGCGGGTACGGTCTGCGTCAACAACGGCGCGGTCAACACGAATTATGGGCCGTACGAGGGCTGGAAGGAATCGGGCTTCGGCGTGGAGCTGGGGCGGCGCGGGATCATGGAGTACGTCAGGACGAAGCACGTCAAGGTGCAATTTTAGCCGTGCATCTCGAGTCGAACCGTGGGCAGGTACAATCGGTTCATCACTAGACTCGACCCATAACCTATACCCTCGAGATCCAAGGAGCTTATGCTGCTGAACGCCACCCAAACCCGCGCCCTTTTCCAGCACGCCTTGGAGCACCACTACGCGGTTCTGGCGATCAACGCCGATAGCCCCGCCTGCATCACCGATGCGCTCGAGGCGGCCCGGCAAGCGGACGCGCCGGTGATTGTGGAAACGAGCCTCTGGCAGTTGAAGGGCCATAGCTTCGGTGCGGGCGACGCGGCGCTCGGCATGGCGCGCTACTTAGCGCAACTCGAGCTGCTGGCGGCGTCACCCAAGTTTGCGAGGGTGCCGGTCGTGTTCCACACCGACCACATCAAGGGCGCTGGGTCGCTGGAACTGCTGCAAGCCGCGATTCGCGGCTTTGACCTGCGCGGCGTGAAGCTCCGCCCCTCGAGCCTGTCGCTCGACGCCTCGGAACTCTCCCACGCGGATAACATCGCGGCGATCTGCAAGCTTTGCGAAACGGCGCAGGAAGTTGGCGTGGACGTAACCCTCGAGATGGAAGCGGGCGTGGACGACGGCGTGACACCATTGGCGGATGCGCGAACATTGCTGGGCGGGGTGGAGGCTCACTACCCCGGACGAATCTCGCTGTGGGCCCCCGGTGTCGGCACGCAGCACGGGCTGGGCAGTCAGGCGGCCTTCAGCGCCGACGCGGTGCGCGCGCATCAGGCCCTCGCCTCGAGCTTGACGGGTCGGTCTGTTGGAATTGCTCTGCACGGCTCGAGCGGCTTGAGCGAGGATGGCTTGCGCTTGGCGGTCGCGGCGGGCGTGGCGAAGGTCAACTGGTCGTCGGAATCGCTGCTGCTGCGTTCCAGAGCGGCGCTCGAGTATTACGGGACGCATACCCCACAGCTCGAGAAGACCCACCAGGACTGGAAGATCACGGCCATGGACAACGGCGTGCAGACGTTCACCGCCGAGCGCTACGTGCCGGTCGTGGTGGAACGGATGCGCTTGCTGGGCGGTACGGGTCAAGGGGACGCGTTTCTGTTAGGGTTGAAGATTGATGGCTCGAGCGCACCGAGTAGTTCCGTCTAGAATACCGATCCAGCCGGGAGAACCCGTGGACATCGCCCCTGACGAACCCGTTGCCATCCTGTCTGATATTCACGGCAACATCACGGCGCTCGAGGCGGTGCTCTCCGACGTGCGGCGACGTGAGATCGAACGCGTGGTGGTCCTCGGGGATCTGGTCGGGCGAGGTCCGAACCCGGCGGCGTGCGTGGATGCCGTCCGTGACCTCGACTGTCCGACGATTCAGGGCAATTGGGACGAACTCGTGACACGTGACTCGAGCGGCATCCGCGCGGACATGGTGGAAACCATCGCCTGGCAACGCGAAAACCTTGGCTCGGAGCGCCTGGCGTACCTGCGCGGCTTACCGCTGGTGGTCAACCTCGAGCGTCAAGCGGGTCTGGTCCGGTTGCTGCACGCCTCACCGCAGGGCTTGTGGCACGGGGTCGGCATCGGGGCGCTCGTGGGCGGCAAAACCGAAAAACTGATCGGTATGTTCGCCGCGACCGAACTCACGGGTTTCGATACTCGGACGCCGGTGGCGGTCGGCTACGGCGATATTCACGTGGCTTACGTGCTGAGTTTGCCTGGGTTCATCCCGGAACTCGCGGCTCACGGGGGCCGGACGCTGTTTAACGTCGGCAGCGTCGGCAACCCGATGGACCAGCCGGTTCCGGTCTACGGCATTCTCGGTGGTGGACCGGGACTGGAGCTAAGCCTGATCCGCGTGCCATACGACAACGAACTCGAGTGTCAGCGGGCAGTCGCGTCCGGCTTGCCACATCCCGAACGCTACCTCCATCAGACGCGGTTCGCCGGGGGATAGGCTCGAGTGGGTGAACGGCAAATCCCGCTCGAGCCACCCTGAGCCACCTTACTGAGTTCGGCATGGTCAGCTCAACGTTTTGAGGCAATAGAATGCGTCTGTGACGCAAACGTAGGCTAGCCGAAGCGTGCCTTTATCAGTAATGAACGCCAGTGCGTTTCAGCGAATCGGAGGGGCGTACAACAAACCGCCCTGCAAATACCCGGAGTTCAAACGGCGCGGCAGGTTGAGTTTGGTTTTCGCGCCCAGGTTGCGGTCAAAAATCTCCTTGTAATTCCCGACCGCTTTGATGACATTGACCGCGAAGTCGTTGTCCAGCCCAAAGCCCTTACCGCTGTTCCCCTCCAACCCCAAGAAGCGCCGGATCACGGGATCGGGGCTGGTTTTCACCGTCTCGAGGTTGCGACTATTGATGTTTAACTCTTCGGCGTAGATGATGGCGTACACCGTCCAAGTGACGATATCGCGCCAGCGGCTGTCGTTCTGGGCCACGAACGGCGCGAGCGGTTCCTTGCTGATCGTCTCGCCGAGAATCCGGTACGTCTCCGGGTTGGCGGCGGTCGCCCGGCGCGAGGCCAGCCCCGAGGAATCGGTCGTGACCGCATCGCAACGATCCTGGTCGAAGGCGGACATCACCTTGTCGAAATCCTGGTAGGTCACGACTTTGATGGTTTTCTTGCGCTGCCGGAAGTAATCGTTGATGTTCTGCTCGGTGGTCGTGCCCTGATTGGTGCAGATGGTCGCGCCGCCCAGTTCACCGATGCCTTTGACGGCGCTCGCGGTTTTCACCATGACGCCCTGACCATCGTAAAAGTTGACCGGCCCGAAATCCACGCCAACCTCCCCGTCGCGGCTCGAGGTCATCGTGGAGTTGCGGAAGACGACATCCACCTCGCCGGATTGAATCGCCGTGAACCGTGCGGCGGCATTGAGAGAGACGAAATCCACCTTGCTGGCGTCACCGAACACGGCCGCCGACACGCCACGGCAGAAATCAATATCGAAGCCGCTGTACTTGCCGTTGGAATCCAGAAAGCCGAAGCCGGGGAGGAGGGCGTTAACGCCGCAAATCAACTTGCCGCGCTTTTTGATGGCGTCCAAACGAGAGGCGGGGGCGGCTTGCTGCGCGATGCCCAGCGAGGCGATGTCCAGTGAGATGACGAGTGCGCCCAGAGCGAGCGCGCCGATGATGAACGGTTTGAGGGTCATGAAAGTCTCCAATAAAAGTTGATGCGGTGAAGCCTGCTCAGGACTTGATCTCGAGCGGCGGGTTGAATAAATCACGAGGGTCTGCTCGAGTCACCCTTAGATTGTCGCCGCCCGAGCGAGGAAATACTTTCTCAGGTGTTTGATGAACCACAGAGTCGTTCTAGCTCGAGGCTGATGCGTTTAGTCCTGAACGTTTAGCCCTGAATGCTTATAGAATCCTCGAGTCAGCCCTGTTTCGTATTCTTCTCATGCCATTACATTTTTTTGTTCTCAGCGAGTCTGTTCCGGCTGAAGCACGGCGTTCTCTGGAGATTGCAGCATTCTGCGCTTCAGAGCCGATCTAACGACCGACCGGCGGCGCGTGGTTCATCGTGGTCGTCTTTGGGCAGATCACCAGCGGATTCCAGTTGGCGAACAGGTCCAGCGGGTTGTACTGCCAGACCCATAGGTGCAGCGCGTAAAACGGTTGCGGCAACAGCGTCGTGTTCAGGGAGAACTCGCGCCCCAAGAGTGATGGAGCCGCCTTGTTGCCCGCATCGTGCCAGGCTTTCTGAAACACCAGGTACTCCAAGCCCACCAGGCGCAGTGATCCATCGGCCCTGGGTTCGTACATCAGCGCTTCGGGGCGGAGCGGGTCGAGCTTAGGGTCCTCCAGCAGCGCCGCGTTGGTGTAATGCATCCCCTGCGCCCCCTGAGGGCTGCTCATGCAATCCATGAACTTCGCGTAGCCCGCTTTCAGCGCGGCGTCCACGTTCTCAAACTGCGAGAGCGAACCGCGCACCTGCGAGAGTTGATCGAGCGTCGGTTGCGGCGTGTACTGAGCAACCGCCCACGCGCCAATGCCAACGATCATGGTCAGAAAGGCCAGCGTCAACGTTTTCATGCTTTTCTCCTAGGTCAAAATGGAGGGTTGTCACTCGAGGCGAGCGCCGTTCATTGTCTCGCCTCGAGCTTGTTCTGGATGGATGTTAGGGGCGGTAGAAGTATGGGTCCAGCACGCTGACCGGAATGATCCGATCCACGGGCAGACCGTTGCGCTCGGCGGCTTTGCGGATGGCATCGGGGTTGGGACCGTCGTAGATGCAGAAGGTTTTCTGGTGATCCTCGGTGACGTAAGAGTGCAACCAGGTCACGCCGCCCTCGCCGTTTTTGTCGGCGATCATCAGACAGGCGGCGGCTCCTTCGGCGTTGATGGGAATGTCCAGACCGGCGGGAAAGGTACGTTCGACCAGGTAACGGGGCATGGGTTCTCCTTGGTGGTTCCGGACGATAGAGCCTGACGCTCGAGCGACCGGGCAGGGTCTGTTGACGGGTTCGGGAACGTGGACGCGACTCCTTTCGAGGGTGATGGGATGATGACCACTGGGTTGCGGATAGCTTGTAGAAAATGAAATCAGGCGATCTCTAAGTGCAGTCTCGAGGTTCAGTTACCCGTGGTCAGTAACGTGTTCTGCTCGCCACCTATCCAGACGTGCGCAGCATCGAAGGCGTAGACCGTGTGCAGGCGAACCTCTGGGGCGAGCGCTCGGATCGTGGAGGTCACGTCTTTCCAACTGTTGCCGCCGTCGCTGCTCTGGAACAGGAGCGTTTCATTGCTGCCACTCCATCCGACCGCCCAGCCGTTCACCCCGTCCGGTGCGAAGGACAGGCTTCTGAACTTCGTCGCCTCGCGTAAGACTGGCAGTTTGGCTGGTGTCCACTTGGAGTTCACGCCCTTTTGCGCGTCACTGGTGACGTAGATGAAGGCAGAGTCCTCCGCGTAATCCAAGCCGCCGAAGGCGAAGCACTTGTTGGCATTCAGACAGGTCACGCCGAGCGGTCCGTAATCGTCGGCCAATCCTTTGAACTCCACATGGTAAAAGCGCTTCCCGCCATCGGTCGAGATGCAGACGCCGGGCGAGTCGGTGCCGCTCTGATTGCGGCTACCCGCCGGATATAGGATCACAGCCAGATCCGGCGCGACATAGGCGGGCTGCGTCAGGTGGGGCAGGATGCTGACGCCCGGATTGGAATCGCAAAGTTTGGGGTCGGCGCGTTTCAACGTCTCGAAGTTGCTGGGGACGGACGGAGACACGGGCGACCAGAGCGGCGTCCAAAGTGCGCCCGGTCCGGGCGGGTCGCTCGTTTCGTAGATCAAATTGAGGGTGAAATGCACCCAGCGGTCGTTTTTCATTCCGACCCCCATCTGCTGGTTCAACCCAAAGCCCCCATTGACTGTGCCAATTCTGACCGCGCTCCACGAGGCGGCTTTCGTGATATCCCCGCTGGCGCTGACGAGCGAGGTGGCCGCCCCGTCCACGTGGACGATCAGACGATTGCCGACCTTTGAGAACCCAGCGAAACTGATCGTTCCCAGATTTCCCAGAGGTTCCGCCATCGCGCTGTTCCCGGTCAGCAACGTCCCAGTGATCTTCTGGCCGTCCGTGGCGTAGACGTGTCCAGCCCCGCCAAAGATTTCGGTGGCGACGACGCAACTCTTGACTGAGGCACAACTCACTCCAGTGATGCGTTCGTTCTCGCCAAGGAGCTTGATGGCGCGAAAACTTGGATTGCTGGTCTGGGCTACCGCCAGGGCCAACAGCCCAAAACTGGCCAAGACGATTGTGGCAACGATCAATTTATTCATCGCTTCTCCTGATACGATCTATCGCCGACAGCAACAAGCGCGACTTCCTCGAGCGCACGAATTTCTTTAGCGCCGTCAGACGCGTCTCGAGGGGTTGCCTCTGTTCGGCGAGCCGGACCTGGCGGCGAGGCCAGCCCAACATCAGTGCGAGACGGCTCGAGACAGGGCGTGATTCACGGGTTGCGGCACACGAGATTCCTTTGGGCGGACTTGCTTCACGGCAAACGTTTGAACAGCACCTGCGCGGCCGTCTCGAGCTGGCTGGACTCGAGTTCACCGTCCGGGTCGGTCACGTCCACGTTGAGATCGTTACCGTCGCCCCCGAGCCGGGCGCGAAAGCCAGCGAAGATCTCTGCCAGATTGCGAGCACGAATCTGACCGCTCACCTGGCCGTTCGCGTGGGTCAGACCGATCACCACGAGCAGCGGTTCGCCGTCGGCGCTGAACGACCCTTGCAAGCGACCCGCACAGTCCAGGTGCAGTTCCAGGACGCACTCGAGATCCCAGACGCGGGCCGCGTACCGTCCGGGCAGGCTCGAGGTTGATGGGTCAGACCTCGAGCCTGCTCCCCTCTGGACCGTTGCCTGTGACGGATCGGGGGCATCATCATCTTCGGTCGTTGCGTCTCCACCGTCGTGACCTGTGGCTGCCATGGCTGCCCGTCCCTTTCCGCTTCTCGGTCGCTGCTCTGGGGGTGCGTCTCGAGGGATTCGGACCCGCCGTTCCTATTGGTTTGCGCCGCCCGCGCGGAAGGCTGTCCCATGTCCCGGACAGGGATTTAGTTCGCTCTTTGTGGAGCGGAACACGCGCGGATCACTCGATTGGTTACTTACCGACGAAAATGTCCGGCGCGGCTCCCTTGGCCAACAGGTAGGTCACGGCCACGGCCGCCTTGGCGCTCCCCTTGTTGCTGGCTTGGTGAATCTGACCGACCGCTTCGGTCCAACTCTGACCCGCCTTGTAGACCTTGCTGACACCGTTTTGCGTCAGGGTGATCTCGCCTTCGATCACTATTGCCACGACGGGACCGCCGTGCGAGTGTAGTGGGAAGACCGCGCCGGGCGGGAAGTCCACGACGACCATCATGGCTTTGAAGTCCTTGGGCATGGTCAGCTTGTCATAGCTGGCGGCCCAGCGAGCGGAAGGCGCGGCTTGCGTGGCGATGACCGTACCGATTGCGAGGGCGGTCATGGTGATGGCAATTAAAGTTGGTGTTTTCACTTGAAACTCCTGTTCAGGTTCTATCAGCGGGCGTTCTGATTGAAACGCGATTTTCCGCTCGAGAGCGTGCTTCTACTGGGCTTGGAAACCTGAGGGTCATCAGGCGTCGCCGTACAAAGCTTCTGTGGCGCATCCGTGAGTTACCCGAATCAGGCCGTTATCAGCGCCTCGAAAGGCAAGCATCAATGACGAACGGCGATCACCTCCAAGTACTCGGAGCCGTACTTCGTCGTGCCGTCCGTGGCCTGGTTGGCCCTCGTCCACAGCGCCTCGAGATCACGATGTAGAGCTGTCTGCCCGGCTTCGTCCAGCGCGGCGAAGGCGCGATTCATCGGACCGTAATAGGTGCGGTAAAACTCCACGGTTTTGCCGGGTCCGAAGCTGTAGTGAAACGGATACGGACGCTTTGTCAGATGCAGCTCCGTGATTCCGCTCGAAAACCGTTCGCGGACCGTCTGTTCGTTGCCCCAGAGCAGCGGTGAGGGCATCAGCGGCGAGGGCGGCACGTACTGGCCAATAATCTTGAACATCTGCCCGATGAAGCCCTCGGCCGTCCAGTTGACCATCACGATCCGCCCTCCCCGGCGGCAGACTCGAGTCAGTTCTCCGGCCACCCGGTCCGGTCGCGGGGCAAACATCGCACCAAGCAAACTGACCACCACGTCAAACGATTCGTCCTCGTAGGGCATCAGCTCGGCGTCGCCCTCGTCGAATTGCACGCTCAACCCCTCGGCGCTGGCGCGACCTCGAGCCGCTTCGATCTGGTTCGGCGCTACATCGAGTCCAGTGACGTTCACTCCGGCTCTGGCGGCGGGAATGGCAATCTGTCCCGCGCCGCAACCGACATCCAACAGGCGCGTGCCGGGTCGCAGATCCAAGCGCTCCAAGACCTCGAGCGCACCGGCCTCGATCGGCTTGGCGAAGGTCGCGTAATCGCCGGACATCCAGGCGGTTCTCAGGCGGGTTTTCAAGCTTTCCATTTCGGGCGTCAACGTCATTGCCTTCTCCTTTGCAATTTCGGCTTTGGGACAGACCCGTACCAGTTCAAAGCGGGTGGCATCCCCACCGCTCGAGCCGTCCTCCCAGGGCTGTCGTCAACCGCGCCACATGGTCGTGGTTGTCTGGTCATGGCGCGGTCACAGGTTGACCCATCGCCCGTTGGCAACGGCGAAGTTACTGTTCCCTAAATTGCCTCATCGCACCCCGGCAACACCTTCAAAGCGTGCCTCTAGCGTGAAGGCTCGCCTCGCCTTGGTGGGCACGCCCGCCTCGAGACTGCACGACGAATTTAGTCGGCGGCTTGCAAGTTTAAAAATCCGTTGATGGTCTCGGGCAAGACCTCACCGACCTCAAGCAGGCGGCTGCGACCCTCGCGGTAGACGGCGGTCGCCTGTTGCAAATGTCCGCTGCGCTCGAAGCTATTGACGGTTAGACGCAGCACCGTGGCGTTGAAGGGTTCCATCGCCAGCAGGATCACCCCGAGCCGCGCCGCCTCAATCGGATTCGAGTCCAGCAAAACCTCGATTTTCGTTTGTAAGGCCAGCGTCATCGCGTCGCGCACGCCCGCCTGCCAGCCCTCAGTCAGATCGCCCAGGTACGGGCCGCGCCAGAGCGCTGAATCCGAGCCACGCAAAAAGTCCTCGGCATCGCTCGAGACCGCGTGCAGCGCGTACCCGGTCGGGGTGCTGACGATGCAATCCGTCCCGAGGCTGGAACGGTTCAGATACACGAGTTGCTTCAGGGCGCGTTTCGCCTCGGGTTCGGGCATGTCGCCGTAGAGCGCGTCCACGAGTTCCAGGGTGCTGGCCTCGGCTCGTCCGGCGATGCGCGTCTCCAGCAGATAGGTCAGAATCTCCAAGCGTTTGCGCGCCCGCGTGCCCACGGGTTGACCGTCGCGCTCCAAGCTGACGGGACCCAGCACGTTCAAACGCGCCGACGGGCCAGCCGTCACGGGCGGCACAGTCCCACGTTCTGGCTCGAGTTCCGGGAAGTACGCGAGCACCCGTGCCGCGTGATACGGGTCTTGGTGGTCGCGGAACCAGACGAGTTTCTGGTGCGCGGCGGGCAGGTCGTGTTCCAGCCGGTCAATCTCGAGGGCGTGCGCCAGAGCTTCACTGGGGTTACCCTGGCTTTGGTACAGGGCGACCGCCCGCCGTAAATAAGGCAGCGCCGCGCGGTCGCCCAGGGCTGCCAGGGCACAACCCATCAGGGCGGCGCTGATCGTCAAATCCTCCTTCAAGCCGGAGCGCTCCGCGACCGCCTCGAGTTCACGGGCGTACCCGAGGGCCGCCTCCGGTGCGGACCAGCTCAGCTCGGCTCGGACGCAGGCCTCGAGCGCATTCACCAGCGCGTCGGTTCGCTCCAAAAGGCGGGCCGCCTCGAGCGACAGCCGCGCGTAGCGGCCCGCTAATGTCCGACCGTGAGGCGGGTTCCAACGCAGGTACAACAGGCTCAAACGGCTGTAACAGTCAAACAGTCGGTAATGCCCGTGACGTTGCGCCAGGGCCGTCACCTCGAGCAGCCCGACTTCAGCCGCCTCGAACTCGCCAAGGTTGATCTGCACCTCTGCCAGCACGGTCGGCATGGCAATCAGGTGGGTCAGCACGCCGGTGACTAGGGAAAGCTGGCAGGCTCGCTCCATGTCCTCGCGCGCTTCCAGGAACTTACCGAGCCGGACTCGCACCAGGGCGCGATTGCCCAGGTACGCGACGCGATCCGATACGAAGGCATCCTCACCGATCAGCTCGAGGATCTGGGTCAGATTGCGTTCGCCAGATTCGTAGTGCGCCTCGCGCAGCAACAACAGGCTGCGTCGTTCCAGCGTCCGCGCCCGATCCCTCGGGGTCAGGTCGGTTCGGCCTAGCGTCGTCTCGATCAGGCTGTCGGCCCGTTCGATTTGACTGAGGTGAATCAGGCAGGAGATGATCTGGTATTGCACCCACGGTAGAGCTTGCGTCTGAAAATCTGCTCTTTCGTCCCAGACGCGCACGGCTTCGCGGTACTCTCCGGCGGCCGCATGAAACTGTACCCGCTGACTCCACCACGTCAAGCCATGCTTGTCCGCTGGCGGCAGCGATTCCAGCAACGATCGCGCCTCCTCGTGGCGACCAGCGCTCTGCATTGCCGAGGCGCAGAGAAAGGTCGCCTTTGTACGAAAGTACATGTCACCCATGGCGAGCCGCGACAGGCGCTCGGACTCTGGTACGTCGTGCGCGAGCAGTAATCGCGCCGCCTCGAGGGCCAGCGGTCCACGACGGTCATCGCTCGCGTGTTGCACCGCCCGCGCCAGCACCCGAGCCGCCCGTCCGACATCACCGCCCGCTTGGAGCCGGGCCGACAAGCGTTCGAGGCGCTCGGTTGCCTCTGTCGGTTCCAGCCCGGCCGCGGTTACGTACTCCGCCGCGAACGCCGCGTCCAGCGGCTCGAGCGCGTCCAGAGCGCGCCGTGCGAATTGGCAGCGCTGGGTCGCGGACAGCTCCTGTTGCAGCGTCTCCGCGACGAGCGGATGCGCGATCTGACGGGTATCCAGCACGCCGCAACGCTCGAGTTCAGCGGCGGCGTGCGCCAGGTCTTCGCGGCTCAGATCAGCCACGGCCGCCCAGACCGCCTGGAGCCGATTCGTGTCCAAGCCCGACGGCAGGCTGACTCGAGCGCCGAGGGCCGTGCGCGCCTCAGGGCTGAGTGTCAGGTTGGTGGCGAACTGCGCGATCAGGGCTTCCACGGTGACTGGCACGAACCCGTCCGGTGGACTGCGCCAGTGCCAGTGCTGCCCGTCAGACCAGAGAAAGCCGTGACGAATCAGATACCGCAGGAATTCCAGTGTGAACAGCGGGTTCCCCCAGGTACGGGCATACACCCAATCCAAGCTGTCGCGGGGAACGTCTGCCTGCAAAGCCCCCTCCAAAAGATCCGCCATCTCCTGAATGTCAAGCGGCTCCAGACGGTGCGCCTGAAACGGGGCCGGGGGTTCGGCGCGGCTCGTGACGAGCAAACCCACCCCGCGAGTCCGGCCGACCGCCCGGGCCAGTGAGACGATCAGCTCGAGGCGTTGCGGGTCGGCCTCGTGCAAGTCTTCCAAGTGCAATACGAACGGAGCCAGCGCCGTCAGAACCGCTCCAAGTGTGGCTGCCAGCGTGTTCGGCTCCACGTGCTCGCCTCGCTCGAGCCGCAGGAGTTGCGACGTGGCCCAGGCGGGCAAGCCCTTGGCTCCCGGCAGCGCCGCCGCGATCTGTGCGCCGCTAAACGTGGCGTGCAGGCTCAGGTGATGGCACGGGACGCGCCCTAAGATGGCTTGAGCGGCATGGGATTTGCCGATGCCCGGCTCGCCCCAAAGACCCACGGCCAGCCCGACCCGTTTCGAGAGCACGACCCCGAGTTGCCGCGCCAAGTCTGACACCGCGGCCCGCCTCACAGACGCCTTCCGCGAGTCTTACGAACGGTCTCTGCACGAATCGAAATAAAAGCTAAATCCACGCTGCCGAAAACAGAACTCTCGAGCATCAACGTCTGAACTTGGCACACATCCAGAACCTGGATGCACTGAACTTCGTACCGCATGGTTGACACTCTAGTCGAAACGGATTTTTTAGGACTCGAGCTGACGAAATTTGTGTTTCTGACAGCTCACAGCGTTTCCCAGGTCCCACTCCCACCGCGTGAATGGGTGTCCGCTTCACCTGAGGTACGCTGCCGTTTCTGCTCGTCCAACTCGCCAGGGGAACGTGGCGGAAGGGCTGCCACAAACCTGGGAAATATTGTAGAGCTTAAAGAGTGAAGTTGTCAGAGTTCAACTCTCGAGCCACCGGAATTCACCCGTTCCGTTCATGTCGCGGGGCGTGCGTCGTACGGCCCAGTGAACGGAATCGGGCGCTTGGCGTTCCGCAGCACCCGCCAGACGATCTCTGGCGCAAACAGGCTCGTCGGAGGGTTGACCAGATTGCTGACCTGGTGAAAGGCCGTCACCAGCTTCGGGTCTGACCAAGCCGCCTCGAGCAGCCGCCCGATGTACGCGTTGATGAATTTGACTTCTAGCCCACGTCTGCCTTGGGTTTCCGGGTAGGCCAGGTCCGCGCCCGCCGCGAGCGTCCACGGAATGTTGACGACCCCCGTGGCCCGGGCGATGAAGCGCGGCCACAGCCCCTCGAGACCGGCGATCAGGCTCGCCTCGAGCGCTTCGGCTTCCAGACAGGCGACCGTCATGCCCTGCCCGAAGACTGGGTTGAAGCTGCACATCGCGTCGCCGAAGACCACGAAACCCGATGGGAAGCGGCGCAGGCGTTCAAAATGACGGCGCAGACTCGAGGGGTAGCGGTAGGTGCTGATCTCGGAGACCGGTTCAGCCCGAGCGATCACATTGTACAGATCGGGCGTCGGTAGGCTCTGCGCGAACTCGAGGAAGCCCGCCTCGTCGCCTGGCGGGTGATCGCCGAGCATCCCGGTCAGGGTCACGACCCAGGTCTCGTGTTCCTGCGCCAGCAGCACCCCGCCGCGTTTCTGGTGCGGGGCCTTCCCGGCGATAATCAGGTGCGTGTTCCCGCCGAGTTCGCCGCTCTTTCGCTTGTAGACGCGACTGGCGTACCCGACGTTGATCTTGATTTCTGAGACCTCGGGTTTGTCAAAGCCCAGCGTCTCGAGCCACGCGCCGCCCCGCGAGCCGCGCCCACTGGCATCGAGGATCAGATCGGCTTCCAGAACGATTCCGTTCTGGGTCTCAGCCGGGAGATGCGAGACCGTCACCCCGGTGACCCGTTCGCCGTTCGCGCTCACCAGAGCGCTCACGTCCACGCCAGAGTTAATTCGCACGTTCGGCAGCGCCAGGAGTCGCGCCCGGACTCGAGCCTCCAAGAGCGGACGGCTGAGGCACACGACTGGCAGGTCGCTGTTCGTCTGCCGCAGATAGCCGCCGTGCTGGAACCAGAGACCGTCCCCGGTCGAATCACCGATCTGGGCACCCGCCGAGAGCAACTCCTGCTCCAGTCCAGGAAACAAGCGTTGCAGGATACGCCAGCCGGTCGCCAGTAATCCGTGCGCGTGACGGCCCTGCGGCACGCCCTTGCGGGGCAGATCAGCCTTCGGAAACTCGTCGCGCTCCAAAATCGTGACCCGCTCGAAGCGATCGCTGAGAACTCGAGCGGCGAGCAAGCCACCGATGCTCGAGCCGATGACGATCGCGTGCTGACAGGCGTTTTTCATGCTTCACTCCTCGACGAACCAATCCGAACAGACCACCGTGAGGCTCTGAACTCGTGCTTGAAATCCTGCTCGAGTCAGAGTTTCAAAGCGGCCCGGTCATAGCGCGGTCACAGCTTCCGGTCAGTCCGGTGAGCGTCCACCTCGAGGTCACGGGCGGTCTTCGTTCAGCGCACAGGTCTAAAGGGGGTTTTTAAGAAATCTCGGCAGGTCACGCCAAGCCCTCTCAAAGCTGTGAAAGCTCACGGCTTTGGCGAGCGAATCGGGCGACCGGAGCGGTCGTGTCCTGACGTGTTCCTCGGGTGAACAGTTCGACCGGGACGACAAAGTTCTGGTGCGGAGAGGCAGCCCCCTCGAGGCGCTTGAACAGCAGCTCGGCCGCTATGCGGCCCATCTCGGCGGCCGAGTAGCGCAGCACCGTGATCGGGAACGGCAGGACATCGGCGAACTCGAAATCATCGAAACCGACCAGCGCCACCGAATGTCCGCTGCGGTTCAGGGCGCGAATTACCCCGAGGCTTTGACGGTTGCTGGCGGCGAAGATCGCGGTCGGCGGATTGGGCCGTCCCAGCATCTCGAGGGCGGTCTGTTCGGCGTGATCCGGCGTGTGACCCTCGAAGTTCAGCAAGTGCGGATCGAGATCAATTCCTGCCGCACGCAAAGCCTCCTTGTAGCCCGCCAAGCGTTCGGCTCCGGTGTAGACGGCTTCAAAACCGCTGATAAAGGCGATTCGCCTGTGGCCCTGCGCGATCAGGTGGGCCACGCCTCGCCTCGCACCGAGCCGATTCTCCAGGAGCACCGTATCTGCTTGGAGTTTGCCGGGTGGCCGGTCCAGGAAGACGACCGGGGTCCCGTGGCGCGCCTCGAGCGCGATGTAACTGTGGTCGGCGCTGGCGGGCACGATCAGCAATCCGTCCACCCGGCGTTCGATCAGGGTTTTCACCAGAGCGCGCTCGCGGTCCGGGCTTTCCTCGGAGCTGACGGTAATCATCATGCAGTCGTGTTCGCCCGCCACAGCTTCTGCCCCTCGGGCGATCTGCGAGTAAAATGGGTTGCCAATGTCTTCGATGATGAGGCCGATCGTGGCGGTCAGTTTGCTTCTGAGTTGCCGGGCGAATTCGTTGCGTTGAAACCCGAGTGTGTCAATCGCAGCGTTGACTCTGGCAACCGTTTGACTGTTAACGCGCGGTTCGTTGTTGACGACCCTCGAGACGGTTTTCAGGCTGACCCCGGCGACCCGTGCGACATCGTGCATGGTGGGGCGCGAGCTAGTCATGGTTTCATTTTAGCTTGTCGTGCGGCACAAGCTGAGGGTGATTGTCAGCAAACCGGCTTTGGGGGCTTGACAAAATAATCTTCACCAATTAGCGTAGTGACAACGTTGTCACAAGTCATCTAGAGCCGCTTTGACCGCAAAGCTTAGAGCTTTTTGTGCCAAAAACAGCGCCCGCACAAAACTTCCCCACGAAATCAGAAAAGCTGAACCGACCCAGGGCAACAAGAAAGGTGAACCCGTGATCGTCACTTCACGCCCCGTCTCCCGGCGCACCAGCCAGAAACAGCGAGCTGACATCCTGGCCGGATACCTGTTCATCCTCCCCGGCATCATTGGGTTGTGCGTCTTTGTGGTCTATCCGCTCGTCTCGAGCGGGTACTATTCGCTGACCGAATGGAACGGCGCGACGCCCGCCCGCTGGATCGGGATAGAGAATTTCCGCTACATCTTCAACCAGGACCCCAGCATCCTTGGATCGCTCAAGGCCACCGCGCTCTGGGTGCTGTGGAGCGTCCCCGCTGGGGTGGCCGCCGGGCTGCTCTTGGCGGTCTTGGTCAACCGCGCACTTCCCGGCATGACCGTCTTTCGCACAGTGTTGTACCTGCCGACAGTCTTGCCAATCGTGGCCACGCTGACGCTCTGGAAATTCATTTACAACCCGGCCTACGGCCTGGCCAACCAAGCCCTGCACACCCTCGGCTTGCCCTCGAGCCTATGGCTGGGCGATGTCAATCTCGTCTTCCCTGCCCTGGTCCTCATCACGGTTTGGGCGGCGGGAGGTTCGATGGTGATCTTCCTGGCGGGCTTACAAGCCGTTCCGACCGAACTCTACGAGGCCGCGAAGCTGGACGGGGCCAGCGATCTCAAGCTGTTCTGGCACATCACCGCGCCGATGATCTCACCGGTGTTGCTGCTGCAAACCGTGACCGGGATTATCGCTGCTCTCCAAAGCATGGCGCAGCCGCAACTCATCACCAACAACCCCAGTCCGGGCGGACCGGACCTCTCCACCAACTTCTTGATGTGGAAGATCTACTCCAGCGCCTTCAACGACTCGAGGTTCGGCTATGCGATCGCGCTCGTGTGGATCTTGCTGGTACTGATCGCGGTCATGACCGTAGCGGTCTTCCGGCTTTCCAACGCCTTCGTCTACGCCGAGGACGAGGCGTGACCCCGGTCTTACCGCGCAAGGCGGCCCGCTCGAAAACCGGATCACAGTCCTTCTGGACGTTCAGCAACATTTCTGTGTACGCGCTGCTGATTGGGCTGGCGAGCATGATGCTGTTCCCGCTGCTGTTCGTGCTGGCAACCGCCCTGAAGTCCGACAGCAATATCCTCGAGATCCCGCCGCGCTTCTGGCCAGAGGACTGGCGTTGGGACAACTTTCTGACGGCTTGGCAGAAAATCAATTTCGGACCGCTGCTCCTGAACTCCATTCTGTACGCCGTACTGAACGTGATCGGCAGTGTGAGCGCCAGTTTGCTGATCGGTTACGGCCTCTCGAGGATTCGCTTTCCGGGGCGCAAGATCTGGTTTTACCTGTTTATTGGCTCGATGATGCTGCCCGCGATTGTCGGCCTGATCCCGCTGTTCAAGCTGTTCCTGGCGCTCGGTTGGTACGGGACGTGGTGGCCAATCGTGCTGCCACCGTTCTTTGGAAATCCGTTTTTTATCTTTTTAATCCGTCAGTACACGCTCTCCATCCCGAAATCCATAGACGAGGCAGCGCTGATAGACGGAGCCAACCACTGGATGATCTTCTCCAAGATCTTCGTGCCACTGACCCGACCCGCCTGGATCGCCTGCGCGATCTTCGCCTTTCAGGCATCATGGAACGATTACCTGAACGCCCTGGTGTACATGCCGCTCAGCCCTGAGCGCTGGCCGCTCTCCCTGGGACTGGCCAGCCTGTCTGGCCTGGGCGGGATCGGTACGGCCACCACCCCCTGGAACCTGTTCATGGCCGCCAACCTCTTGTACATGATCCCGAGCCTGCTGGTCTTCTTCGCCGCCCAGAAGTACTTCATGCAGGGCGTCGGCGCACTCGGCGCTCGCTCTCAGCGCTAGCAACTCAGAACCACCCTTTCCGTTCTCGAGACTTCCCCTCGAGCCTTTCGGCGCGACACGCTCCCGGACGCGGGCACTGGTCGCAACCCCATAAGCCCTCTCGAGCAGTCGGACGGATCACAAGGAGTCAGGGATGAACGCTATCAAACTCGCAGTCGCATTTGGGGCAATTATGGTTTCAGCCGCCATGCTGGTCAGCGCTCAGGGCAAGACCGTGGTCAGAATCATGACCTGGGAGGGCCAGGACATGAACGATCAGATCGGGGCGGCGATGAAACCCTTCGAGGCGAAAAACCCGGACATCAGCATTGAAATCGTCAAGGTCCCGAGCGTCGGTTTCGATCAGACCAGGAACACGATGATCGCCGCCAATCAACTCCCAGATCTGTTCTGGGTCGGCAACGACCAGCTCCTGGAATACGGCCGGAAGGGCATCCTGTTCGACTGGACAAAGCAAGCCACCGCCAAGGGCGACGACTTCGCGCTCGAGCAGTTCGCGCCGGGAGCCGTGGCGAACTTCACGCTGGACGGGAAGCTGTACGGCCTGCCCAGCCTGATGAACACCTACGGCTACTTCTACAACGCCGATCTGTTCACGGCTGCCAAGTTACCGCTCCCGAAGGTCGGCTGGACCTACCCGCAATTCTTCAACGCCGCCAGCAAGCTGACCGTCAAGAACGGCGATTCGGTGACGCGTTACGGCGTGTACGACCCGCGCAACGACCTGTTCATGCTGAGCCAGTACGCCGGATCGCAGGGCGGCGCGATGTTCCAGAACCGCATCCTAGAAACCGACAAGGTGACAGCCAGTCCGCAGATGATTGCCGGAGCCAGAGCTTGGGCGGCCGCGATCAAAGCGGGCAGCGTCACCCCGCGCAACTACCCCGGCGACGGCTTGGACAAGCTGTTCGCGGCCGGTAAGGTTCCGATGCTCGGCGCGGGGCAATGGCTCGCCAAGGGCTTTATCGAAGGGAAACTGCCGTTCAAGTGGGGCTTCGCGCCGCTGCCGACCGGTAAAAACCAGGTCACGATCTACGACGCGGTGGGGATTGCCAGCCCGAGCTACATCAAGAACCCGGATGCCGTCTGGAAGGTCATGAAGTACCTGGACACGAAAGCCTGGGAAAACGTGTTGCCGTCCACGCCGGTCGCGCCGAGCGCCTATCTGCCGAGCGCCAAGCCGTACTTCGATCAGCTTCGTAAGAGCAACGCGGGTAGTGTAGCCGACAGTGTGAACGCAATGCTGACAATGAAGGACAAGGAGGGCGTGCGTTTCCTCGCCAGTTGGTCCGGCAAAGCCTGGGATGTCATCAACGCCAGTTACAACGACATCCTCTCCGGTAAGACCGACGCCAAGGTTGGGCTGGAGAGCATCGCCGACAAGATCAACGAGATCATCAAGCAGAACAAGTAAACCCAGTACCGGACCAGTCACCCAGATCAGTCTCGAGGTCAGACGCTCCTCGAGACTGGGTTCCCCATGCGTCCCGAATCGGCCACGACCCAAGGAGCCAGCCTGTGAACCGCTACCCCAGTGTCCACGCGCTCATCGAGGAGGTGAAACAGCGCCTCGACCCAAAGCGCTCTGAGACCTTCGCCCGTTGCCTGCCGAACACCTTGGACACGACCGTCAAGCTGCTGGGTGACGGAACCAGTTTCGTATTCACCGGGGACATCCCGGCGATGTGGTTGCGGGACTCGTCGGCCCAAGTCAATCCCTATCTGGCACTTGCCGGTCACGATACCGACCTGCGACGGTTGCTGTCCGGGCTGATTCGTCGTCAGGCGATGTGTCTCGAGGTTGATCCGTACGCCAACGCCTTCAACGAGACCGCCAGCGGGGCCGGTCACACCGATGACGAGCCACGGCAAAACCCGTGGGTCTGGGAACGCAAATTTGAGCTGGATTCCTTGTGTTACCCAGTTCGGCTGACACATGCGTACTGGCAGACCACCGGGGATCGCGCGGCCCTGGACGATACGGTTCACCGCATGTTGTACACCGTCGTGCGGGTCATGCAAACCGAGCAACACCACGAGGAGCGCTCCGGCTACCGCTTCACCCGCCCGGCCACGCATCGGGTGCTCGAGACGGACACGCTCGTGCGCGAGGGGCGCGGGCCAGCGTCTGCGTACACCGGCATGGTCTGGTCCGGGTTTCGACCAAGCGACGACGCCTGCACCTACAGTTATCTGCTGCCCGCGAACATGATGGCCGTGGTGGCACTGGGTCAGATCGGGTCTCTCGCCAGGGAGGTATTCCGCGACGAAAGACTGGCTGGGCTGGCGGTTGGTTTGCGCGACGAGATCGAAACCGGAATTCAGCGTTACGGAATTGTCGAACACCCCCGCTTCGGTCCGATCTACGCCTACGAGGTGGACGGTCTGGGCCGTCACCTGCTGATGGACGACGCGAACGTGCCCAGCCTGCTGGCCATCCCATACCTGGGCTACCGTCCCGCAGGCGACCCGATCTATCAGAACACGCGGCGTTTCATCCTGAGCGATGAAAATCCCTATCACTTCACTGGCAGTCAAGCTCGAGGGGTTGGCAGTCCGCACACACCGGGTCGGCGCGTCTGGCCGATTGCCCTGGCGATCCAGGGTCTGACCTCCTCGGACGCCAACGAACGCCGGATGCTCTTGGAAATGTTGGAACGCACCACGGCTGGAACCGGTGTGATGCACGAGAGTTTCGCCGTGGACGACCCGAGCGACTTCACCCGCGACTGGTTCGCCTGGGCCAACAGCCTGTTCGCGGAATTGGTCGTGCTCGAGCTGGGACAGAAAACACCGGTGCTGGGCTGAGAGGACCGCAGGACAAGTTTTGCCACTCGTCCTGAAGCGCACCGGTTTCGAGCCAGAACCATTCATCGTAACGGTGGAGCGATGCCGCCTGACGGGGAGGTCGTCGGCTCGCGGTTCACGCATCCCCAAAGGAGTCGTATGACAACACGTCTGATAACCGCCCTCGGGCTGAGCCTGATCTTCGCAGGCTGCTCGCAACTCGAGCCAGCCACAGTCCGTCCAACTCCGACGGTCTCCACCCAGGGCGTCGCCGAGGACCGCGACCTGGCCGCGATCAATCGCTTGCTGAACGATTTCAACCCCAGCAGCGGCGTCTGGACCACACCGACCGGTGAGGCCTGGCAGCCCGCGCTGGGCGTTGATGCTGTCATCAACATTTACCAGCGCACCAGGGATGCGCGGTTTCTATCAGTGATTGAAAAATCCTTTGAGCATTACAACGGGCGGCGATCCTATTATTTCGACGATGACGCCTGGTACTTGAACGCCTGGATTCGCGCCTTCGACGTGACCGGGCAAGCCAAGTACCTGGACGAAGCCAAGAGTATCTTCAGCAAACTGACCACCGCCTGGGACGGGACCTGCGGCGGTGGCGTCTGGTGGAACGGCGACCGCGCCTACAAGAACGCCATCACCAACGAACTGTTCCTGCTGTCCGCCTCGAGGTTGCACCGCCGCGCCCCGAATGGGACTGGGGCAGGCAGTTATTACGACTGGGCCTTCAAGGAATGGAACTGGTTCAAGAACTCCGGCATGATAAACGGCTCACGCCTCGTCAATGATGGGTTAAACTCGTCGTGCCAGAACAACGGCGGGACCACCTGGACGTATAACCAAGGCGTGATTCTTGGCGGGCTGGTTGAACTTTGGCGGATCAGCGGGGATCGCGGGTATCTGGCGAGCGCCGAACAGATCGCCGAGGCGACCATCAACACGCAGTCCCCGAACGGCACGCTGCGCGAACCCTGCGAGGCGGGCGGCTGCGACGGCGATGGACGCATCTTCAAAGGCATCTTCGCTCAGGGACTCTCGCGGTTGTACAACGCTGATCGCGGCAACAAGCCCGCCTACGGCACGTACTTGAGCAACAACGCCAACACGGTCTGGAACTCGAGTCGGGACGGCAGCAACGGCTTCGGCGTGAAATGGGCGGGACCGAACACGGGCGTGGACGAGGCGACTCAGGCGGCAGCGGCCCTGTTGATCGGCGAGGTCGCGTTGCTCAACGCCGGAGGCGAGACCACCACGCCGCCGCCGTACAACCCAGGGGCTACCACCACTTACGAAGCTGAGAACGGCGTCCGTCACAACATCGTCGTGGAAGCCACCTACGGCGGATACTCCGGTTCCGGCTACCTGGCGGGCTGGAACGGCGACGGGCAATGGGTGGACTTTAACGTCACCGTTCCGACCAGCCGCAGCTACACCGTGACCTTCCGCTACGCGGGCGGCGCGGGCAACTCGAGCCGCCTCGTGTTCGTCAACGGCGCGGATCGCGTGGCGAACCAGAGCTTCGCGGGCACGGGCGGTTGGGGCAATTACAGCACCGTCTCGCTCAGCATCCCGTTGAACGCGGGGAGCAATACGATCTCACTGATTTACAACTCGGGCAAGGGCAGTTCTAACTGGTTGAACCTCGATAAGATTGACGTGCAGTAAATAGGCGAAAAATTTGACTGAGGCTTTCCCGTTCAACGGCTTTGGCCTCGAGGATTCACCGCTCAGAAACCCCCCTCGAGATCTTCTGCTCGAGGGGGAAAGGCAAGCTTTGGATGCCACCCGGACCTTCGATATTCACGGTATTGGAATAACGTCTCTGGCTCGAGGGCGGTAGAATCAGCTCGTGCCGATTCGCTCGCCCTTGCGTTACCCTGGCGGCAAAGCCAAAGCCTTGGATCGCATCTTCGAGCAATTTCCGGCAGGTTTCAATGATTTCCGCGAGCCGTTCGTGGGCGGAGGCAGCGTCTTCATTGCGGTGCGACAACGCTTCCCGGAGGCGTCGGTCTGGATCAATGACCTGAACCCGGATCTGGTCGCGTTCTGGCGCACTGCACAATCCGATCTGCCCGCTCTGGTACGTGAATTGCGGCATATCAAGGACAACACCAGGGACGGACGGGCGCTCTACGGGGACTTCCGTTTTCAGGCGGCCTTGTTGGACTTCGAGCGGGCCGTGCGCTTTTTCGTCATGAACCGCATCACCTTTTCTGGCACGACTGACAGCGGCGGCTACTCGGAAGCCGCCTTCAAATCCCGCTTCACGCACAGCAGCCTGGATCGGCTCGAGAGCTTAGAGGCGGTTCTGAGCGGGGTGAGGATCACAAATCTGGATTATCGGGCGGTCGTGGCTGAGGCCGGACTCGAGGCGTTCGTGTTCCTCGATCCGCCGTATTTCAGCGCCACAAAATCGAAGCTCTACGGCAACAAGGGCGATTTGCACACGGGGTTCGATCACGCGGAATTCGCGGCCACCCTGAGGGCGACTTCTCACCCGTGGCTGGTGACGTATGACGATAGCGCGGAGATTCGCGGGTATTTTGACTTCGCGCAGCTTCAAGCCTGGGAGTTGCAGTACGGCATGAACAACTATCGTCAGGCCAGTGCCGCCAAGGGGCAGGAGCTGTTCATTCGCAATTACAGCCGTATCGTGGCCGCCTCAAACCGGGACGCCCCCCTGGCACTCGAAGGGTGAGTTCAGCTTGAATTCAGATTCGTTTCAACCGGCTATCAGCTACCAGGATCACATTTGAGACATGACGAAGCGCAAGCGCATCCTGCCGCCCGAAAGCTGGTTCCTTCCCGCCGATGACCGCAACGCTCGCCGCCGCGCCCAGCGCCGCGTGATGCAGCAGCGCAACGCGGACACGCGCTTTCACGGCTCGCTCGAGGTCAACGCTAGCGCCGCCGACGACTGAACATAAGAGAAAGAGAAGCTCGAGGGGAAAGCGGTTTCCCCTCGAGCTTTTTGTTGGCGTCTGCCTTAATCGTCGTCGGTCGTAGCGGCCGTGGCGCGTTGACCCGCTAGCCACTCGAGTCCCGCCCAAATGAACTCTTCGATATCGCCGTCCAGCACGTTCGCGGGATCGTGCCGCATGACGCCGGTGCGGTGATCCTTGACGTATTGCTTGTCCAGCACGTAACTGCGAATCTGGCTGCCCCACTCAATGCTTTTCTGCTCGCCGCGCAGCTTGTCCTCCAACACCCGGCGCTTCTTCATCTGCTGCTCGTAGAGACGGCTGCGAAGCACGGTGAAGGCTTTATCCTTATTTTTAAGCTGGCTGCGCCCATCCTGACAGGTCACGACGATCATCTCCGGCGTGCCCGCCTTATAGGTCAGACGCACCGCGCTGTCGGTCGTGTTGACGCCCTGCCCGCCGTGACCGCCCGCCCGGAAGACATCAATGCGCACGTCCGCCAGGTTGATTTCCACTTCGGAGGCATCTTCAATCTCCGGCACGATTTCAATGCCGCAAAAGCTGGTGTGCCGCCTCGAGTTGCCATCGAACGGCGAGACGCGCACCAAACGATGCACCCCGTTCTCTGGGCGCAGCAGGCCGTAGGCGCGTTCCCCGCGCACGATCAACTCGGCGCTGGTGATGCCTGCCTGCTCGCCGTCACTGACATCCAGAATTTCCACGGTAAACCCGCGACGCTCCGCGAAGCGCGTCACCATGCGAAAGATCATGCTGGCCCAGTCCTGTGATTCCGTGCCGCCCGCACCGGGCTTGATCGTCAAGATCGCCGGGGCGTCCGCGTGCGGATCGTTGAACAGCGTTTCCTTGTAGAGCGCGTCCACTCGGCTGGCCGCGTCCTGAACATCCGCCTCGAGCATGGTCTTATCGTCCTCGGAGGCAGCTTGAAGCATTTCGGCTAAGCCGCTGACATCGCTCTCCAGCCCGTTGAAGTCGTCCACCACGCGGCGAAGCGCCGTGGATTCCTTCGTGACCTTGCGAGCGTTGTCGGCATCGTTCCAGAGGTTCGGATCGTTGATTTCTACGTCCAGCGCCGTCAACCGATTGGTTTTACCGGCGATGTCAAAGATACCCCCGGAGGGCTTCTAATTTATCCTGTAATTCTGTCATTCGCGTTTACTCCTCGTGAAGCTCAGGGTCGCAAGCTGTGCGCCCTGACCAGTGGGAGAGCCTACCATGACACCCCAACTGGAATTCTGCTCGAGACGAGGTTCTCAACCCAAGTCAGGCGGCTTGCAACTCTGCGTCGAAGCTGTTGCGACTCCTTTCAATTTCAGCTCGGTGTGAAACTGCCCACTGCACGAGCGCCAAGACAGGCTCTAAGAGCGTCTGGCCCGTGGCGGTCAAAGCGTACGAAACGCTCGGTGGGTTTGTCGGGTAGACGGTGCGCGTCACCAAACCATCGCGTTCCAGACCCCGCACAGTTAGGGTCAGCATACGCTGCGAGATGCCCTCTATGCGGCGTTTCAATTCGTTGAATCGCAAAGCTTCCTCGTAGAGATTGACCACGACGTACAGGCTCCACTTATCGCCGACTCGAGCCAGGACATCCTTGACTTCGACGCATTTTCCGCCATCGCAGGCGGGTAACTCGAGTTGCCGTGGTGACATGGGTGTGCCTCCTTGTGCTAGACCGCTTGGGTCATCATACTGCCCTAGGGCACAAAAAGTAACTGCCTGGAGGCGGTCTGCCATGAATTCACCATCCGTCAGCAACACACACCCATCTGATTTGCAAGACAAGACGGCACTCGTGACCGGGGCGACCCTCGGTATCGGTCGCGCAACTGCCCTCGGACTCGCCCGGCAGGGCATGACAGTGGTGATCGCTGGACGCGACGCAACGAAAGCCCAGGAAACCGTTCGGGCGATCCAAAGCCAAACCGGCAACCCTCGAGTCTCGGCACTGATCGCTGATCTCTTCGTGCCAGCGCAGGTTCGCGCCCTCGCTGAAGAGTTTCAGCGGCAGCACAGTCGCTTGGATGTGCTGGTCAATAACGCGGGCGGCAACTTCACCGAGCACAAACTGATCGGCGGACTCGAGCGCACTTGGGCGCTGAATCACCTGGCCTACGTCCAGCTCAGCCTGGCGCTACTGCCCAGATTGAAAGCCAGCGCCCCATCTCGAATCGTCAATGTCGCCTCGGGTTGGTACGCCAAACGCCTGAATTTCGATGATTTACAGGGCGAGCGCCACTTCAGCGGTCCCGGCGCATACTTTCAATCCAAGCTCGCCAACCTTCTGTTCACGAACGCACTGGCGCGGCGACTTCAAGGAACAGGCGTGACGGCCAACGCCGTCAACCCTGGCATCGTGGACACGGGCATCGCTCGAGAGGTGACGGGTGTTGGGAAATTCCTCAGTGGTTTGATGAAGCCGCTGAAAAAACCGGTCGAGCAGGGCGCGTTCCCGTCCTTGTACATGGCGCTGTCACCAGACGTAGAAGGTCTGACTGGGAAGTTCTTCGACAAGACAAAATTTGTGGAAACTTCAACCGTCACGCATGACGTGGCAGTCCAGGAACGGCTCTGGCAAGTCAGTCTCGAGCAATTGGGGTTAGCCATCTGATTCCTCGAGCCTGGCGGCTCCCAGCGTTTCCAGCGCCGTTTCCTCGTTTGGCGGGTGCGCGATTCCGGCTCTGGCATCGCGGAAGAATCGCTCGAGTGGCAGGGCGCGAGTCAGGGCCGCCCCGCCCGCCGCTCGGAGCGCCAGATCGGTCGTGTGAATCGCGGCGTTGATAGAGAGCGTCTTAGCGACTCCGAGACCGGGCAGCAGTTCCATGCGACGCTCCGGGTGTTCGCTCCACTGCCGCGTCAGGTTGTGCAGAAACGTCATCGCGCTCGAGAGTTCAAGTTCCATCCTACCCACGGCTTGTTTGACGCCTGGCAGTGTCGCAATCGGCTTTCCGAGCGCCGTCGGCACGCGCTCTCTGGCGTAATCACAGAACGCCTCGAGCGCCGCCGCACCGACGCCCAGGTAGGTCGCCGCCGTCGCCGCCCAGAACCAGCCGGAACCGCTCGCGCCCGCCGCGCCGGGCGGGATCACGAATGAGTCCGGCACGAACACATCCTCAAAAATGACATCGTGCGCCCCACTCGAGCGCAAGGAGAGCGTATCGGTCCAGGTCGGCTCGAGGCGCAAACCGGGCGCATCGGCGGGCACGACGAAGCGGGCTACGCCATCCGATTCCATCATGGCGGCGCTGACAATAAAGTACGACAGGGCGGGCGCTCCGGTGGCCCAGGTTTTGCGGCCCCTCAACCGCCAGCCACCGTTCACAGGTTGCGCCAGCGTGCGCGGGCGACCACCTCTCGAGGGACTGCCGAGTTCCGGTTCGGAGGCGACCGCGTTCACCAACGCACCCGTGGCCACGACCTCGCGGCAGACTGTTGCAAACAAGGCTGGTGGCCAGCTTTTCCCCTCGGCGGCCGCGCCCAGGATGTGACCGGTCATCGCGGCTGTGAGCGCCGTGGACGCGTCTCCCCTACCAAGTTCAAACTGGGAGAGCACGAACTCGTGCAGGGTCGCGCCCTGACCACCCAGGGCTTCTGGCACGACCAGCGCGGGATAACCGCTCTCTCTAAGCAAGCGGTGATTCTCAGCCGCGAACCGGGAATCACGATCCTCCGCGTCCACTCGAGCGGCAAACTCCACCGCCAACTCGCGGGCCAGCGTCACGAACCGCGCCTGGCGCGGCGTCAAATCGTGAGGCTCGAGGAGATTCATGGGAGAAGCCTAACAGGTCAGTGATGAAACAATCCCTCGAGCTTGCCTACCATGCCCGTTGCCACCAACCTCTCTCTATGAGAGAGGTCCTCGCTGAAGCGAGGGGTGAGAGGAGCGTTGTGCCCTGCACACAGAGAGAGGACACGAAGCGAGCTGCCCTTGACTTTGATTTGTGTCTCGAGCATGAACGTTGGTGACCGGGCGAGGCGTACCTCGCCCCTACGAATGTGTGAGGTACGGGCAACCCGAACACTTGTCAGACCCCAATCCGCAAACCGCCACCCATCTCGAGACCGATGACAACGCCCAGCCCTGACCTTCGGTATGCTTCATGGAATGCAAGCGCGTTTCCTGACGCTGGGCGGGTGGAGTTTACGGGGCGGGAGCAAAACGCTCGCCCGGCAAAAACCGCTGCTGCTGCTGGCGTACCTGCTTCTGGAAGGCTCGAGTTCCAGACGTGCCCTGCGAGAACTCTTTTGGGGCGGCGGGAACGACCCGGACGCGAGTCTGCGCTCGGCGCTGCATCAGCTCAGAAGCGTCGCCCCGGACGGCTTGCACGACGATGGCTGGCAGCTCAGCGCGACCGTCCCGAGCGATATCGGGGACTTACTCGCCGCCGCCAAATCCGGTGAACACGGCCGCGTGCTGAAAGTGTATCGGGGAAACTTCGGGCACGGCACGAAACCGCAGGAGTTCAACCCGGCCTTACAGACCTGGCTCGAGACGGTCAGGGCGCGGGTCACGGGTGCGGTTGTCAACGCGCTGGTCGCCCTCCACTCGAGCGGGAACGGGGATCGTGCCAGGTTCAAAACGACCCTGAATCTGCTACCGCTCGAGACCTGCGACCCCGATGCGCTCGAGGGATTGAGCGGCGTGATGCGCGACTTGGGGCAGGGCTTGGAGCCTGAGTTGCTGGCGCGACTCGAGGGGTTGCGAAGCTCAACCGTTGCTGCTGTTGAACCCGCTTTGATCGGACGCGAATCGGAACTGGAACACCTGGCGGCGCTGGTCAGCGATGGGGCGCGGCTGATTACCGTTTGCGGGCTGGGCGGCGTTGGCAAGACGACCCTGGTGCGTCACTGGGCACGCGGGCTGGCGAAGGTGACCTCGGACGTGACTTCTGATGTGACTTCTGTGCGGCTCGAGGGGCAGGGCGGGAACTTGCGGGAACGAATTTCCGAGGCGTTGGGGAAGCCTGCCGACTCTGACGCTGCGCTGATCGCCACCGTGAGCGGTACCTCGGCGCTCACCCTGGTGCTGGACGACTTGGGCAATGACCAGAGCGACTTAGAGCTGTTGCGCGACCTAATAGACGGTAGCCCGGTCAGGGTCGTCGTGACCGCCCGGCGGCGGCTCGGTTGGCTGGACGAACACGTGCTGGACCTGCGCGGACTCGCCTCTGAGAGCAGCCCTTCGAGCGGAACCGGTTCGGTTCCCGCACTGCAACTCTTCGAGCGAGCCGCCCGCCGTCACCAGCCGACGTTCACCATCAACGTTGAGACCAAAGCGCTCGTCCTCGAGCTGGCGGAACTCGTCGGCGGTTTGCCGTTGGCGCTGGAACTGGCGGCGGCCTTGCTGCGCGTCCTGACCCTGCCTGAGCTGGTGACGGAACTGGGGCGCGACCTCGGGTTGCTGGACGACGCGCTGGAGGGCCGAGGCCCGAGAGGGGTGTTTCAGCAGAGCTGGGTCAGACTGAACGGTCGCGCCCGCGAAACGCTGACCGGCTTCACCGCCTTTCCCGTTTCAGCCACCAAGTCCGCATTGACGGTCGTGCTGAACACCGACGCGCCCACGCTGCGAACCCTGGTGGATCACGCCTTGCTGCGCCGCCGCGAGGACAGCCGCTACGAGCTGCACCCACTGATTCGCCAGTTCGCCGCCAGGGAACGCGCCACGCTCGGCGCGGACACCTGGACGCAGAAACATGCCCAGTACGTGCTAGCGTGGCTCGAGGGGATGGACGCGCAGGTTTCTGATGCCACGACCACGCAAGCTGTGGGCGCAGAGTTCGAGAACATCGCGGCTGCCTTCACCGTCCCGGAGGTCCTAGCGGTTCACCTCGAGCGGCTGGGAAATCTGGCGACACACCTGGACCGACTGGGCCGTCACCGCGAAGCGAAACGCCTGTTCGAGGACGCAGTTCAGGAGTTCCCGCAGGCTCGAGGGTTCCGGGCTGACCTGGCCTGGTTCGCGTTTCGGCTGGGAGAGCAGGGACGCGCCACTGACCTATGCGACGAGGTGCTGCGCGGAGTAGCGCGCGATCAGGCGGCCATGAAAGCGCACAACGTCGTAGGAAACCTGCACCTCAACGCCGAACGGTACAGCGACGCCGCCGTTTCGCTCGAGGCGGCGCTGGCGATAGCGAAAGAGTTGGGCGATGAACGACGCGGGGCGAATTATCTCGGATCGCTGGCGGTCTGCGCCCTCGGGAATCGGCAGTTCGATCTGGCCTCCAGCCACTTCGACGCGGCCCGTCACGCCAGCCGCGCCTGCGGTGATCGCGCCGGAGCGTTGCTGGCGGTGATTCAGAAGGGACACCTGGAAATTTTTCATCGCGTGCCTCAGCCAGAAATCGTGGCCACCCTCGAGGCGGCGCTGAATGAAGCCCTCGAGATGGGCGCAGAAGGCTTGCTGCCGCACCTGCATTTGCTGCTCGGGTACGCGCATCTGGAAATCGTTGACCTCGAGCAGGCCTCAAGGCACGCCAGGCAAGCGCTCGAGTGGGGTACAAGGCAGGGGAATCCAGTGTTTTACAGTGACGCGCAAATGCTGAATTACTGGGTGCAATACACGCTGGGCAACCATCAAGAAGCTGCCCACCTTGCGAAAATTGAATTGGCGAGCGCGATTGAACGCAGTCAGCATCGTGACGCTCTGTTGATGCTGGCACTCACTGTGCCCGCCGTTGATGGCAAACGGATTGTGGCAGCCATCATCAGAGACGCCGGAAAGTTAACTGCGTGGCAACACCGCCGCATTGTTCATCTCGAGCCGTTACCGATAAGCACAGAAAAGCTAGAAGCCCTACTGATGGGTTTCGAATATGAAGTGATGAGGAGTTTTTAACTCGAGATTTACGGTCCACCTGTTGGAACTTTGGGATCACCGACATCATCGTCGCCCAGCGGGGAAATATCGGCACTCACCAATTCCCACAGTCCCGGAACCGCCTGCGATCCAAGCTCGGATTTCACTGGGACGTACAACCACCAGCCGCGATAGGTGATCTGCTGTCCGACGTGCGCTTTCGGGGGGCGGGCAAAGGTTTTGAAATCCTCTTTCTTCAATGGCGGTAAAGCCTTGGGTTCGCCGGTCAACGGTTTCCAATGGTCCACGACCCATTGGCTGAGGTAACTGGGCCACTCGTCGCCCCAATCAATGTTCTGATGCGTTGGATCTTGGCGCATCGGGACGAAGTAATACAGCAGGCGTCCGTCTGCGGTCATCAGGTGTTTGCCGTCGCTCGCCAATCGGATCTCTATGGGGTCAGCCATAGAGTCAACGTAGCACCCGTTCTCATCTGCGCCGGGTCAAGTCCCCATCCTTTGAGGGAATTGAACTGGCTCCAAACTCGAGGGACTGTCTGGTCAAAATCAGGGGTTCACACGCGAGCCAGAACCCTCGAGACTGGTAAATTCCCCCAAATTTCCTCGAGACGGAATCAGGTGAAAGCCTGGGTTCAGCGTTCTGGTTGGTATCTGGTTACTATGGGGCGCGTGACGCTTCCCGACCCGCAACATCAGAAATCTCGAGCCGCCATGCTGGCCCTGGCGGGCGGCGTCCTGGTGCTGAGTCTGAAGTTGCTGGGCGCGTGGCTGACGGGTTCGGTCGGTGTGCTGTCCGACGCGCTGGAGAGCATCGTCAACGTGGCCTCGGCGGCGTTCACCGCTTGGGCGGTGGCGTACAGCTCGCGCCCACCGGACGAATCGCACCCGTACGGGCACGACAAAGCGGAGTACCTGTCCAGCACCTTGGAAGCGCTACTGATCGGCGTGGCCGGGGCGCTCACGATCAGCGCCGTGACCGACCGCTTGCAACACCCGAAGCCGCTCGAGTTCGTGCCGCTCGGGTTTCTGGTGACGCTCGTAGCAAGCGTGGTCAATGTCTTTCTGGGGCGGTATCTGGTGCGGGTCGGGAAGCGGCTGAAATCGGCGGCGTTAGAGGCGGACGGGCAGCATGTGCTTTCAGATGTCTTCACCAGCGGCGGCGTGATCGTCGGGGCGGTGCTGGCGGCGCTGACCGGAATCCCGTGGCTGGACCCAGTGCTGGCGCTCGGCGTGGCGATTCTGCTGATCTTCACTGCGTTTCGCTTACTGCGAAACAGCGTCTCGGCGCTGCTGGACCCGGCGCTGTCGCACGAGGATTTGCACCTGTTGCGACTGGCGTTGGAATCGCAACGCGGGCAATACATCGAGGTTCACGACCTGCGAACCAGGGCGGCAGGGTCCAAACGCTTCGTTGACTTTCACCTGATCCTGGCCTCCAACCTGACCGTCGGCGAGGCGCACGCCCGCTGCGATGCCCTCGAGGACGCGATTGTCGCGGTGCTCCCAGAGTGCAGCGTGACGATCCACATTGAACCCGAAGCGTTCAAGCTGGGCGTTCCAGACGTGCAATTCTAAACCAGAACAGACTCCCCAGCTCCACACCTCGAGCCTGGCCGTTGTCCCGCCATTAACCTCTCTCGTTGAGAGAGGTCTTCGCTTCAGCGAGGGGTGAGAGGAGCGTTGTGCCCTGCACACAGAGAGATGTGACGCGAAGCGAGCTGCCCTCGACACTCGCGCCACACCTCTCGAGCAGCACCGCCAAACTCAAGCTAAATCATCCCCAGCCCAGATAGAGTCCTGAGAACCTGTTTTCGGATCGCCGCTTTGGACTACACTCCGCACATGAACCCGATCTCGAGACGAGAAGCGCTGGGAACCATGACCGTCGTCGGAGCTAGCCTAGGCTTGACGGGTTGCTTGCCACAGCGTGACAATCCCGGCTCGAGCCTGCCCGCCGATGGGGTCCGCCTCGCGGCGGTCGCAGATTTTCCGCAGGTCGGGAGCTTCAAAGAACTCGAGATCGCGGGAACGCCCGCGCTGCTGATTCGCACCGCCGAGGTGCAACCACTAGGAGCGAGCGCCTCGGGGGTGAACTTGGTGGCGCTCTCGAGGGTCTGTACGCACCTGGGCTGCCTCGTCAACGCGCCCAAGAGTGGCGTGCTGGGTTGCCCGTGTCACGGCAGCCTATTCGATGCCGGTAGCGGCGCGGTCAAACAAGGTCCGGCCGGAAAGCCGTTACCAGCCTTCAAGCTCGAGGTGCGTTCTGGGGGTGTGTACGCGGTGAAGTCGTAAATCGAAGGACCAGAGCATGACTTGAGCCGAGCGGTGGCTGATACTGGATTGACATCGCTGCACTACCCTGAACTTGTCAGTGGACTGTACTGACTGGTTTTTTGACAGTCATGTTGTTTCTTCCCGAGGTGACCTCGGGGTTTTTGCATGTCTTTTTTGTGGTTGTGGTTGGTAGCGTTGCGTACGTTGCTGATCCAAAAATTCAATCGGGATGTTCGCGTCCCAATTCTGTTGTCCTCTCTGAATAAGCTGGGCACATCGGTTTCCAAGTTTGTTGTCAGTCAAGTCGCTCTGGCAAGTCCGAACCCGTTGCGTGATCTTGTGTTCGCACAGGTGGCGGAATGGCTTCCGGGAGCGATGGCGACTTTCGTGGCTGGCATCATGACGGATTACCGGTCTCACCGACTCCTGTACCTCGTTCCAAATGCCGCGCTGTTGTGTCTGGCGGTCGCAATGGCAGTCGCCAAACCGACTGCGCTGACCTCCATTTTCATCGGGTACGCGCTGCTCGGGGCGTTCAGCGCAATTCCGATCACAGCGCTGTTCCGCTCGAGGGTCAATCATCCGGTTCGTGATGGTGCGACCAGAGACATCTGGGACGGCTTGGTGCAACTCAGCGGTCCGGTCCTGGCAGGGTTTTTCTTGTTTCCGGTTTTCGGTCAGAAAGCGATTCTGTTCGATGCCCTGTCCTTTGCGGCCGTGATTGTGGTGATGCTGGGGCTGTTCTCGAGCGCGGATTTCAGAAATCCCGCGCCAACCAACCTGAGTTGCGCGGTGGTGCGTGAGACGATGAAGAGTCTGCTGCAATACTCCAGAGAAACCGGGGCGATCTGGCTGATCTTACTGGTTTCCATGACCTGGGGGTTGCGTGACACACTGGGTTTACTCTGGCTCAAAACAAGTCTCGAGAGCCAGCATCATGGTCTCCTCGCTTTTTTATTAGGCGATACCAGTAAAGCGGTGGCAGCCTATTACTTTGCGGCGGCGGCAGGTCAAATCTTTGGTGCGTGGAGCATCAAGGAAGTGACTCCGCAAGCCTCCGAACCTAACTGGCGCAATCGCGCAATGGTGTTGGCAGGTATCGGGGCCATGATTCTTGCCATCACGGTCTTGATGCCTTGCATTGGGCCTATGTCAACCGAGCACTTGATCGCGCTCCGGTTCTTGGACGGAATTGGGTCAACCATTGTTTGGTCATCGCTGACTACGGTGATCGTGCTTGGAACGCCCAGCTATCAGAATGGCATGGCGCAGGCGTTGTTGAAAATGGGTTCCGGTGTGGTGCTCTCATCAGTCAAGCTGGCATTGTTCCTGCCAGTGACCAAGGAATTACCGCTCGCGGCGATAACCTTCGGGTTAGTTTTGATCAGCCTGTGGTTGATCAAATTAAACGTTCACGACGAATGAATCGCTGATTCCTAGTCTTTGACTAGAGATTCAGCAGTGCGGTAGGAAAGCGTCAACACCCATGAGGTGTTGACGCTTTTTTTATGTCTTCAAACCCGTTTTATCTCAAAGCCACTCTGCGACTCGCTCGAGGTGAATCAGACCAAGGCGCTCAGCGCGGCAGGGTGTCACTCACGGAGGGTTTGGTCGGCTCGCGCCGACTGTATGACTCCAACAGGTCAGGGCGCTCAGCGCGGCAGGGTGTCACTCACGGAGGGTTTGGTCGGCTCGCGCCGACTGTATGACTCCAACAGGTTGCGCACCTGACCGAGCAACCGGCGAGCCTGAAGCGGCTTAGTGACGAACAGGTCCGCGCCGTACAACCGAGCGCCGTCTCGGGTTCGCGGGTCGGCGTCGGCGGTCAGGATGATGATGGCGGTGTTTAGGAAGCGGTTGATGCTGCGAAGGCGGCTACAGACTTCCAGTCCGTCCACGCGCGGCATGCCAACATCTAGAATCACCAAGTGCGGCGTGTGTTGCTTGACGTATTCCAGCGCCTCGAAGCCATTGTTGACGATGTGAACATCGTAATGCGAACCTAGAATCACCTCGAGCAACTGGCACACGCCCGCATCGTCTTCGGCAACGAGAATGCTGGCTCGAGTCGGCTGGGTCACTCGGAGAGGATACCAGGAGTTTTGGGGGAGCCTTGGCAGCAAATCACGCTACCTTCAACGCACGCTTCTGACACGTGAAATGAACGCACCGCCGAGGACAAAAAATACCACCGCGATGCCGAACAGAATCGGGTAGCCGCCGTTTCGGTTGGCGGCGTTGCCCGCGTCTAAGACCTGTCCGAACAAGCCCTGGAAGAGTTGTGGGAAGACCATCGCAATGTGCCAGACGCCCATGTCGCGGGCGTTGTGGGCGGGGTCGGGCAGGACGCTCGTGCCGAGCGCCCAGTCCACGCTGACGAAGGCTCCGTACCCTAATCCAAACGCCAGTCCCATGACCACCGCGAGCGGGTAGTCCTTGGAAAAAGCGAAACCGGCCGCCGCGACCGCCATGGCGACGCTGGCGACCAGCACGACCGGACGCTTGCCGATCCGGTCCGACAGCCCACCACTGATCGCGGCCGTGACGGCGGCTGTGACAGATAACATGACCAGCAGCAGCGTCAAGGCCAGTCCCGCACCTTTGATGACGAAACCGAAAATCTCGAAGTGGCCGATCACGTCCGCCAGGTAGAACGCCAGAAAGGGCTGGACCGCGTACCGCCCGGTTTCGGTGAAGGCGCGGGTCAGGAAAACCCAGCGGAAATCTCGGTACTCGGGCTGGAAGTATTTACCGAGCGTCAGTGGCGTCTCGCTGCGGGGTCTCGAGGTTTCGGTCACGGTCAGATAGGTGATGAGGGTCGTCACGGCCAGCACGATGATGACCGCCAGGTACTGCCCGTCTCTCGAGCCACCGAGGGCGAACGCGGCCACGCCGCCCGCGATTTGCGAGAACAACTGGAAGAAGCCCATCACGCCGCTCGCCCGGCCGCGCTCGCTCGGAGCCACCACGTCCGGGATCAGCGCCGTGTACGGACTCGAGGCGACCGCGTTCCCGAGTTGCACCAACAAGTACCCGACGACGTACAGCGGGAAGCTGTTGGCGACCAGCATCACCACCAGACCCAGGATGTTGACGGTTGTCCCAGCCGCCAGGAAGATCATGCGCCTCCCCAAGCGGTCCGACCACGCGCCCAGGAACGGCGGTAGCACGAGCGGGATAATCGCGGCCAGTCCAGCCATCCAACCCAAGTACGCGCCCTTCTGGGCTGCCCCGACGAGGCGTTGCACGTCGGCAGGCATCAGAATGGGAAGCAGAAAGAACCAGTGGAAGGAAAACCCGAACCAGTACGAGGACAGGAAGAAATACCTCGAGACTGGCACTCTCAGGGGCAACGTATTTTGCATGTGGTCTTACTATAAGGCTCACGGGGATCGTCTGTTTATCGGCAAGGTTTCCGGGACTCGAGTCGTTAAAAAGCTGTTCAGCTCAGGCAAATCGTCCGTGGTTTAAAGCCTTTGAGTTGCCTGGTGGCAACAGAATCGGGACCGTTCGTGAAAAACCCCCCTGGCTCACGCTTGGTATCGGCTAGAATCGGTGGGATGTGGTGGCGTAAACCGGAAGACAGCATCATCAAACGCAAACCCCTGCGGTCTGGCATGACGGTACTCGTCATCCCGGACGCCAGTACCGGCGGCTCGAGGCGCTTCTCGCTGCGCTGGGGCTGGATGGTGGCCCTCGGCGTGACCGGCTTGTGCATTGGGCTAGGCGCGTTCGGTGCGCCGCTGCTACTGGCGGGCAGCCTCAGAGCCAATGTCACGATGCTGTCCGAAAAGCTGACCTTGGAGGGCGAAAAGCGTGACCTCGAGCGGCGCTTGAACATTGAAGCCGCCAAGGTGGAATCGTTGACCTCGCAAACTCGGGACATGGGGGCACGGTTGCAAACGTTGGAATCGCGGGTTCAGGATGTCTCGGAGCGGGCGGGCGTGACGCGGGTGACTCGAGCCAGTTTGAAGCCTCGCGGTGGCAATGCCAACCTGGTAGAAACCGATCCCTTCAAAATCTTGGCCGCGTTGAACGCGCAATTCGCTGAGGTCAACACCAGCTTCGACCGGGCGTTACCGTCCTTGGATGGGCAGTTGCGCCGTGAGGCGGCGATTCCGTCGGGCTTTCCCACGTCTGGGCGGATCACTAGCAAGTTCGGCACGCGCTTCGGTCCGAGTGGGCGCTGGGAGCGGCACACCGGCTGGGACATTGCCACGGCGCTCGGGTCGCCCGTGACCGTGACCGCGCCGGGAGTCGTAGAGACGGCCGGTTGGACGAGCATCGGCTTTGGCTTTCACATCATCGTCAATCACGGGAACGGCCTGAAAACCCTGTACGGACATCTCTCAAAGATTCTAGTGCGGGCGGGTCAGGTCGTCAGTGCCGGTGATCTGATCGGCTTGGTCGGCAGCACGGGGTACAGTTCGGGGCCACACCTGCACTACGAGTTACGCTTGAACGGTCAGCCGATCAGTCCCGGACCGTACCTGTTCCGAGAACGTCCCAAAACCGCCAACTTGGGCGATCTGCTGCCCACCACGAAATAAGAGGTCTCTATGCTCGGACGCAACAATGCCAATAAAGCCACCGCCCATAGTGGAGCCGTCGGGTACACGTACCTAGAGGCTGGAACCTCCATCAAGGGCGACCTCGAGACCAAGGGTCACGTGCGCTGCGATGGCAAGCTGGAAGGCAATGTCAAGGTGCAAGGGAACCTCGAGGTGTCGCAGGGAGCCAGCGTGACCGGTGACCATTTGGAGGTGGACAATCTAATTCTGCACGGCGAGGTGCGGGCCAACGTGATCGCCAAGGGCAAGATCACGATCACCAAGACCGGGCGGTTGTTCGGAGACGTGCGCGCCACGGCGTTGGACATCGAATCCGGGGCCGTCTTCAGTGGACGCTCCGAGATGAACGCGGGTGGCTTAGAAAAAGCCCTGCCCGCGCCAGTTCACCCTTGAGCGCCATCTGAGAGAGTGAGCCTCGGCCTCACTGCCACACCACGCCCGAGTCCTGGGCGGACCATCAAATCGCTCGAGCCATAAAAACTTCGGGGCATAAAAAAGAGGAGCCAGGTGGCTCCTCTTTTCTTGCTGAACTTAGATCTTAGACGCCGGGTTGCGGCAGGGCCGGGTTGGCGGGCGGCGGGGTCAACGGATCTTCGGTCACGCCCTGCGCGGCGGGCGGGGTATCCAGCGGGGCGTCACCTTCCGCTCTGGGTTCCAGCATCATCTCGAGGACTTCGCGCACGTCTTCCACGAGGTGGATTTCCATTTCCTTCTTGATGTTCTCTGGCACGTCCTTCAGGAACGGTGCGTCGCCCTTCGGCAAGATGACCTTGCGGATACCCGCCTGGTAGGCTCCCAGCAGCTTCTCCTTGACGCCGCCGATGATCAGGACCTTGCCGCGCAAGCTGATCTCACCGGTCATGGCGAAGTCGGCTCTGGCTGGACGCTTGGTGATCGCGCTGATGACGCTCGTGGCAATGGCGATGCCTGCGCTCGGACCGTCTTTCGGGGTACCGCCGGACGGGAAGTGAACGTGGATGTCCAGGGTCTTGTAGAAGTCTGGGTCCGCGCCGTACTCGGTGGCGTGGGCCCGCAGGTACGCCAGGGCCGCCTGGACCGATTCCTTCATCACGTCGCCCAGCGAGCCGGTGAAGCTGACCTTGCCAGTACCAGGAGTCGCCAGGGTTTCGATCAGCAGGATGCCGCCACCGACGGGTGAGTAATACATGCCTTGCGAGACGCCAATCTGCGAGACTTTTTCTTTGCTCTCCACTTCAAACAATGGAATCCCGAGGTAGTTCTCCACTTCGTCGGCGTCAATCGTCTTGCCGCCCTCCCATGGCTTCTCCAACAGTTCACGGGCGGCCTTCCGGGTCAGCTTCTGAATCTGACGGTCCAGGTTACGCACGCCGGATTCCTTGGTGTATTCCTGAATCACGCGCTTCAACGCGGCATCGGTGATATTGAGTTTCTCGTTCAAGCCGTGGGACTTGATCTGGCGCGGCAGGCGGAAGCCCTTGGCAATCGCCATCTTCTCGTCCACGGTGTAACCGGGAATCTCGATGACTTCCATGCGGTCCAACAGCGGGCGCGGGATCGTGCTCAGGCTATTGGCGGTCGTGATGAACATGACTTGGCTGAGGTCGTACTGGACTTCCAGGTAGTGATCCTGGAAGGTGTGGTTCTGCTCCGGGTCTAAAACCTCGAGCATCGCAGAAGCGGGATCGCCGCGCCAGTCGGACGCCATCTTGTCAATCTCGTCCAAGAGGATGATCGGGTTCACCACGCCTGCCTGCTTCATGCTCTGAATGATGCGACCGGGCATGGAGCCGATGTAGGTACGGCGGTGACCGCGAATCTCGGCTTCGTCACGCACACCACCCAAGCTCATCCGCACGAACTGACGGTTCAAGGCACGGGCAACGCTCTTCCCTAAGCTGGTCTTGCCGACGCCGGGAGGTCCAACCAAGCACAGAATCGGGGCGCGCAACTCGAGGTCCTCGGGCTTGTCTTTGGCATCCTTCTCCGCCGCTTGCGCGACGTTCTGGCGCATGTCCTGGGTCAGTTGACGAACCGCCAGGAATTCCAGGATGCGTTCCTTCACTTCGTCCAGACCGTGATGATCGTCGTCCAGGATTTCGCGGGTGCGCTTGATGTCCAGAATCTCATCGTCGCGCTTGGTCCACGGCACATCAAGGAGCCAGTCAATGTAGTTCCTGACAACGGTCGTTTCGGGACTGCCGCCGGGCGTGCGCTCCAAACGAGCGACTTCCTTGAGCGCCTTTTCCTTGACCTTTTCCGGCATCCCGGCCGCTTCGACCTTCTGGCGCAGGTCGTCCACTTCGGCCACAGAGTCCTCGCCACCGCCGAGTTCCTTGCCGATGGCTTTCATCTGCTCGCGCAAGTAGTACTCGCGCTGGTTCTGATCCATCTGCTCTTTGACTCGAGCAGCGATCTTCTTGTCCATGTCGAAGCGCTCCAAATCCCGGTTGAGGAATTTGATGACCTTCTCCAAACGCTCGCGGATGGACAGGGTTTCCAGCAGGTCCTGCTTTTCGGCGACATCCCAGGTGGCGTGGAACCCGATCGTGTCCGCGACTTGGCTGGCATCGGTCAGTTGGCGCAAGTGCTCCAAGTGAATGTTGTCCAAGCGCAGGTTCTTGTTCTGACCGACGTACTTGTCAAAGCCAGATTTGGCCTCGTCCACGAGGACGCGCAAAGTGTTGGCGTCCGTGTCGGCCACGCTCTCCACAGTTTCACTGATGGCTCGCAAGTACGGCAGTGGCAAGTACGCCACGATCTGGACGCGCTCGAGGGGTTCGACGAGCACTTCCAGGGTTTGGTCGGGCATCCGCACGACCTGCTTCACGGCTGCCAGGGTCCCGATCTCGAACAGGTCTGCACCGGTCGGATCGTCGTTGTTTTGATCGCGCTGCGTCACCAAGAGCACGCGGCGGTCGGCGGCTTGCGCCTCTTCCACGCTGCGGCGGCTTTTAGCGCGACCGACCGCGATGCTCTGAGCGTGACCGGGAGCGATCACCATATTGCGAAGTGCAAGAACGGGTAATTCCCAACGCATTGTTGCTCCTTTTCGCTGTTCCTTGTTGAGGGAATGCGCTGGCACCTTACAGGCGGTGTCTAGCCTCAGCACGCTTATTAATAAGGTGATGCCGAACCCGTGACGCGAATCATACCAACTGATTCTGAAAACTAGTGCTCGAGACCGCACATGGATTGTTAACCTGTTCGTATCTCATGGGCGGAAGCATACCCCTCGAGTCCAATGAGAAGATGTATCTTGAGTAACTTTTATACTGAGTTCTTGAGTGCGATTGACTCAAGTTTGAAACAAATCCAGAGGCGACAAAAAATCTTTGCCCCCATCACCCTCGAGTCGTGAGAATTGCCTATTCGGGCGTCCACCCCACACGAACTCCGTAGCGGTTTGTCATGACAAACCCTGTCACCAACGTTCCTGCCTGAGACATCCCAAAAAGACGTTTCTCGAGACGAGATCAAGTTTAAGGGCAACGAGTTGCGCCCATTCCCTCACCCGCGCTTGCGTGCGGCCTCTCCCCGAGGGAGAGGCGAAGGTGCTTTCAAGCTCGGGGTGTGGCCTGGAACTAACTCGAGGGGCAAAACCCAACGTGGGAAGGCTTCGAGCCTCCCCACGTCTTCCCCATTCCTCGAGTGGTTCAGGCGGTCTTCGTCTCACCCTCGAGGACACCGGATTTGGTGATGAGTTGCGCCGCCAGCACAGTCTGGATAACGCTCTGAATTTGCGATGCGGCTTGGGTCGGCGCGCCGCCAGCCTCACCCCCGGAGACCGTGACGAGCTTGGCTTGGGCGAGCGCATCGGCGATCACAGGAACGAGTTGCGGCAGCATTTCCACCTGGCGGTAGCGCAGGTACAGCTCGCCGCCCTCGGCGATGGCTTGGTTGACCTTTTGAATGGCGGCGGCGTTGGCTTCGGCAATCGTACTGATCTTAATCGCCTCGGATTCCGCCTGGGCGCGCGCCGCGATCTTGACCCGTTCCGCGTCGGCATCCGCCTGCGCGATTTGCGTGGCGCGAAGCTCGGCGCTGCGTTGGGAGGCTAAGGCATCCTGCTTCAAAGCTTCGGCTTGCGCGATCAGCGCGGCGTTGGAAGCCTTCGTCTGCTCGAGTTCACGGGTTTTATCGCTGATCGTGCGTTCGGCTTCCAACTGAGCCTCGCGGGCCCGACGGGCCTGCTGGGTGCTGACGATATCGGCGCTGGCTTGGGCTTCGGCAGCGCTTTGACGGCGGCGAGCCTCAGCGACCTCGGAGCGCACGACTTTGATGTTGAGGCTGTTAAAGATCAGCCCTAAGTCAGTCAGTTCCTTGCTGCACGCCTTACGAATGATGATGGCGAGCGGGTCGTCGTCCTCGCTGTCGGGGGCGGGTTCGTTACGCTGCCCCGGTGTCTTGGCGCTGAAAAGTTGATCGTGGGTCAGGAGGTTGATGGCGCGGCGTCCGGCGCTCGTCAAAAGGTCGGACAGCGTGTTGAGCTGTTCCACCTCTGGCTTGGCGAAATACCGGTTGGCAGCGGTGCGAATCAAACCGTCCGTGTCACCGACGCTAACGATTGCGCTGGCTAAGACTTGAATCTTGATCGGGCGCGGAATCCCGGCGCTGTCAATGTCGGCCGTCTGGTCAGTGATGTCCAAGTCCACGTTGATCGCCTTGCTCGAGAGGGTCGTGCCCTGCGTGAACAGCGGCACTTCCAGGCTCTTGCCGGGCCCTCGGTAAATCCGGGTCGTACCGTTCAACCACGAGACCATGCGAATCGAACCGGCCTCGACGTTGCGCAGGAAGCTCGAGACGATCAGCGGAATGACGATCAGAATGACGACAACCGCGACGATGATGGGGGCGAAAACACCGAAATCCATAATGGTTCTCTCTTCTGTGCGCGAAGATTTCGTTCCCTCGAGCACGCTTTCCTTATACGAGTTTGCTGACCGTACAGTTTCCTTGGGCGTCCACCGCTTCGACCCGCACCGCGTCCCCGGTCAGTACCGGCAAACCGCGCTGATCTGAGCGCAGGGTTCCCAGGACTTGGCGCACCTGACCGTCCAGTTCCAGGCGTATCAGCCCGGAGCCGTTCGCGTCGAAGTTCATGACCGCCCGCGCTTTGGCTCGCACCAAGCTGTCCAGGGTATCAGCGGGTGCGGAGGCGAAGCCCATCAGCCACGTCCAGTACGGGTAAACCAGCAATGTCTCTAAGAGTAAGGCTCCAACCACGGCGACCGCCAGCGCCAACAGCAGCGGCAGAAAATTCTGCATCACCAGTCCGACCGCGCCGAACCCGAGCGCCAGACTGAACAGTGTTCTCGGGGAGATCAGCCCGAGGAACTTGGCCAGGCTCGAGTCGTGGCTGTGACCCGCGTGGGAAGCGTGACCTGAGGCAGTGTGACCGTGCGCACCATGATTATGAGCACCATGTATGTGACCACCGTGTCCGTGACCCATCCCCAGTAACGCCATCACCAGCAGCCCGACCAAACCCAGAACCATGCTTACCAAAAACATTGCCGCCTCCGAAATCACAATACGCGGTCCTCTTCAAGGAGGTTCCAGGAATTGCGTTCATCTCGAGTCAGACGGTTCAGTTTGAAATCCGTTATGGGCCCGGCACGTGATGTGAATCTATTTCAGCTTTGGTTGTAGCGGGCTGAAATAGATTTGAGCCACAATGCACCCATGCAAAAAGACCGTATGAGACTCACCAACCCCGAAGCCGTCCGCACCATCCGCGACACGCCCGTACTGCACCGATTCTTGGACGAGCGCAACCCCAGCGATCTCGCCAAGGAAATTGGGATGCCCGCAAATTTGGTGCATCACCACGTCAAACGCGGCGTGGAACTGGGTTTGCTGACTGAGACGAAGCGCGAAGGGAAACGCATTTATTATCAACTCACCGCGAAAGAGTTCACCCATGGCAGGGATGTACTCGAGTACGGAGAGAAAATATCGGCGGCACTGAATCTTCTCTCCTCTGGGTTTCTACCCGCCTACGCCGCGAGCGAGGCACTCTACCTGGGAGCGGACGATCCCGATTATCACGCCATCGGCTTCGTTGACCCTGAAAGCCTGCCGCCGAAACCAAAGCGTCTCGAGAAGGCAGAAGTACAAGCCTATCCAGCCCATTTCCAAGCCCGCACGATTCGTCTCAGTCCAGCGCAGTACCAGCGGTTGTTGCGCGAACTGTCAGAGACTATCAATGACGCCGCGCCAGAACTCAACCACGATGCGAAACCTTGCACACTGACACTGATCGGGTATCAAGGCGAATTACGGGAGGGGCACGACAATGCCGAAGAAATCGCGTCTTTCCTCAGCCCGCCCCAGAGTTGAAGGAGCCTTTTATCAATCTTGAGCTAGACTCGAGGGCATGGCGACGATCAACGCGGCAGAGAGTGGTACCTTCAAAATCGGCGGTTCGCTCGAGGTAGTGCGCCTCGGGTTTGGCGCGATGCGCGTGACCGGCGACGGCATCTGGGGCGACCCGAAAGACCCCGAGGAGGCGCGGCGGACCCTAAAGCGCGTCCCGGAGTTGGGGATCAACTTCATTGACACCGCCGACAGTTACGGCCCCGACATCAGTGAAGACCTGATCGCTGAGACCTTGCACCCGTACCCGGCGGGCATGGTGGTCGCCACGAAGGGCGCGAACACCCGTCCCGGTCCGAATCAGTGGGTCGCGGTCGGACGCCGCGAGTATCTTCAACAGTGTTTGGAGATGAGCCTGCGTCGCCTGAAGCTGGACCGGATTGACCTGTGGCAGTTGCACCGGATTGATCCGAAAGTTCCCGCCCAGGAGCAGTTTGAAACCATGAAAGCCTTCCAGGATTCCGGCAAGGTTTTACACCTGGGTCTTTCCGAGGTCAGTGTGGCTGAAATCGAGGCGGCTCGAGCGGTCTTTCCGGTAGCGACCGTGCAGAATCGGTACAACCTAGCGGACCGCGAGCACGAGGCGGTAGTGGATTACTGCGAGCAGAACAACATCGGGTTCATCCCGTGGTTCCCGCTCGCCACGGGCAGCCTGGCCAAACCCGGCGGCAAACTGGACGCCATCGCGCAGCGGTTGAGTGCCACACCCTCGCAGGTGGCGCTGGCGTGGCTGTTGAAGCGCTCCCCGGTGATGCTGCCGATTCCGGGCACGGGCAGCGTGGAGCACCTCGAGGAGAACACGGCGGCTGCGGGTCTGAACTTGTCTGACGACGACTTTCAGGAACTGAGCGACTTGCACGCCTGAACGCGCTCTTCCTCTCTGCGATGAGGCGGGTTTGGCTCAGGTCGTGAGCCTGCCTCAGCGCAGAGGGTGGCGTTGCAAAAACTGGTAGCGCCTCAGCCATCAAGCGCCGCCCAATCTGAAGACCCCAAACCTCTCAACGCTCGAGAACAGGTTGTGGCGGAGAGGCTCGCGTGGCGCTGCCCGCAGAATCGCCTAGCATCCAACGAGCGAATCGCGCCCAGAGCGTTGCCGACAGATTAGAAAGCAGGAACGTCAAGACTGTCAAGATCACGCCTGCCACGGACGCGAGCAGCGAATCGTTCAGGGTTTTGACGCTCCAGTTGAGCGGCGTCAAGGTGATTTCTACTTGACTGGAAAAAACGCGAATCAGTGGCGACAGAACCAACCCAGCGGAAAGCACGCCAAGAATCAGAAGCGTCACGCTCGAGACCAGCGAGAACGGGAATTTTACGGTCAGGTAGACCAGCGAGCGCCACGTCATCGGATCGCGGAGGCTGATCGTTAATCGCTTGAACAGGTTGCCCCGCATTGGCTTAGCGGTGAACGCCACGGGAACCCCGAGCAAAGAGTCATTCAACCAGCGCTCCAAGTTGGCGGCGTAGGTAATGAAGATGAAAGTTAGCAGCAGGATGACCAGGCCCACCCCTAAGATGCTGGTCGCCAGTCCGACCGACCCGCCGACCACGATCAAAATGAAGTAGAGCAACCCTAACGGAAACGAAATGGCGTGGTAGAGCGCCGCCGTGAAACTGCCGGGGGCGATAAACCCGTCTTTCACGGGTGTCACAGGTTGCAGCCTGCGCCGTTGCAGGGTCACCTGTTTCGTCGCTACCAGGCTCGAGCCGTGACGCGGCAGGGTCACCGTGAACTCCGCGCCGCCCTCGGGGTGGTTGCGTGCCTCGATGTTGCCGCCGTGCAGGGTGACGATGGCTTGCACGATCGCCAATCCCAAGCCGCTGCCCCCAGAGACTCGAGCGCGTGAACTTTCCGCGCGGTAGAAGCGCTCGAAGATGTGCGGCAGGGCTTCCGCTGGGATGCCGCCGCCAGAGTCGCGCACCCGCAGAGTGACGCGGCTCAATTCCGCCTCGAGCGAGACGCGCACGAAACCCTCCGAGGTGTACCGGACCGCATTTTCCAAAAGGTTAGCGATCACCTGATGCAGGCGTTCCGCGTCCACGCTGAGCGGCACCAATTCGTCGGCCCTGACCTCGAGTCGCAGGTGCTTTTCCGACGCCTTCGTCTGAAACCCGAGCGCCACCGAGCGCACCAAGAGCGCGAAGTCCAGCTCTTGCCGCTCCAATGAGAGCTGTCCGGCTTCCATCAGTGACAAGGTACGCAGGTCGGTCACGAGCCTTGAAAGCAGTTCCACCTGCGAGATCAGCACACTGAACTCCTCGGGCGTGGTTTCCAACACACCGTCACGCACCGCCTCCAAACGACCGCGCAGCACCGTCAGCGGCGTGCGCAACTCGTGGGCGATGGCGGCCACGGTGGCTTTGCGCTCCGCCTCCAGTCCTTCCAGAGATGAGGCCATGCTGTTGAAATTGCGCACCAGTCTGGCCGTCTCCGAACCGCCCCGAGCCTCGCGCGGGTGCAACGGCGCTCGAGCCTGCCAGTCGCCCTGCGCCACGCGGCTCGCGGCTCTCGAGACAGCTTCCAATGGCAAGGCGATCCGCCGCGCCAAGAACACCGCCAGCAGCGCCGCGACGATCACCGAGCCGAAAAGCAATGCCAGCAAAATGTAACTGTCCTCGGTGCTGGGCGAGACGTGAATCGTCTCGAAGGCTTGCTGCAACGCCTTGCCAACCTTTTGCAGCGACGCCTGCGGAATTCCTCGAGCGATCACGATGCCAATGAAGACGACCGCCGCGAGTTGAGATAGCGCCGTGAAAGCGATCACGGTCAGGAAAGCGGTTAAGAGACGGACGACGATGCGGTTCATGGGGAGAGGGAGGTGGGGGATGGGCTGTGGGCTGTGGGAAATTGAGGCTCGAGGGTTGAGGTGGGTAGGGACGGGTCGCAGCAGGACGGGTGGGGGCAGGACGGGTTGAAGCAGGGGGAGGCGAGCCTCGCCACTACGGGATGACGGTGACGGTGAAGGCTCGAGTCGAATCTCGAGCAGTGAGGGTGCATCAACGCACCCAGACGCGGTAACCGACGCCGCGCACGGTTTCCAATAGGTCCTGTAAGCCCGCCCGCTCCAATTTCTTCCTGAGGTTCGCCAGATGCGCGTCCACGACCCGTTCCAGCGCGTCGCTGTCGGGCAGGGCAACCTCCAAGAGTTCGGTGCGAGTGAAGGTGCGGTTGGTGTGACGGCACAGCGTCTCTAAGAGCTTGAACTCCGTCAGCGTCAGATCCAGGCGTTGACCGCGCACCTGCGCCACCATGCCCACCGGGTCCACCTCGAGATCACCGATTCGCAGCGGCGGTTGCTGATTGATGACGACTGACGCGCCCCGCCGCAGCACGGCTTTGACCCTAGCCACGACCTCCAGCGGGCTGAACGGTTTCACCACGTAATCGTCCGCCCCCATCCGCAGACCCAGCAACTTATCCAAGTCCTCCGCCATCGCCGTGACCATGATGACCGGGGTCGGAGCCACTTCACGGATGCGGCGCAGCACCTCGAGACCATCCATCTTCGGGAGTTGCACGTCCAACAGCACCAAATCTGGTTTGGCGGCGCGATGCAGCTCCAGGGCGCGCTGACCGTCGGCGGCGACCTCGGTGCGGTAACCGTCGCGCTTCAGGTATCCGTCTAAGACTTGCGCGATGTGCGGTTCGTCTTCGACGATCAAGATCAGTGGGTTGAGCGTGGCGACGATAGACATGAGGTTCTCCCAGGGGAAATGACGAATCAACGATACCGCTCGAGCTGGTTAGAAGCAGTCAACGGCTCGAATCTTTGTACTAGACTCGAGTTCTCTGCAAGCAGTCTCTTATAAGTTTAAAGTCGCGCCGTTCACACCAGTTTCAGGGAATGTCAAGATTCTGTGAAGGGGTACAATCCACCGATGATCCAGCGTCTCGAGCCTGAACGTGAGGCAGCCTTTCTAACGTGGCGAGCCGGTGATCGCCTGGAAGCGAGGGAGCTGATCGGGCGCGAACTCGAGGCGCAAGGAGACGGCGACTGCCAGATTTTCATCGCTCTGCACAACGATAAGATCGTTGGAACCGTGCAGCTCGTGTATCGGCACGATGACCCAGAGCTAGCAAACGGCATGACCAAGGGGTACGTGCAGGCCTTGGAGGTGTTGCCCGCGCACCGTCGTCAGGGAATCGGCGAGGCGCTGATGCGTCACCTCGAGACGGCCGCTTTGGAGTACGGTCTCACCTCGGTCGCGCTGATGGTGGAACCCGCCAACCACGCGGCGCTCGAGTTGTACCGACATCTGGGGTACAGCTTCTTCAAGCACTCGTTCTGGCACTGGCAGGGTCAGAATCACGAAACGCTGTGTCTGCAAAAACGGCTCTGAAGTCTTGACGGTTTCTTTGCAAAGCATTCGCCTTCCCCCAATACGCGCCGCGCATCATGACCTGACCGCTCGAGAGCACCCCCACTCTCGAGCCTAGGAGGTTAGGAATGCAGGCCATGATGACGCAAACGAAAAGCGCACCCATCACGAATTCCGGTGACGTGATCGGAATTCACGATTTAGAAAAGCGCTTCGGCAATGTTCATGCGGTGCGCGGCGTGGATTTGAGTGTGGAACGCGGGCAGATCTACGGTTTTCTCGGACCGAACGGCGCGGGCAAAACCACGACGATTCGCATGTTGCTCGGACTAATCCGTCCCTCGAGCGGCAGCCTTCAGGTCTTCGGGGAAGCGCTCTCCAACCGCACGCTGGGGCGCATCGGGGCGCTCGTCGAAACCCCGAGCGCTTACGGGCATCTGACGGGTCGGGAGAACCTCGAGGTGACGCGGCGCATGTTGAACGCGCCGCGCACCAATATTGCTCGCACGCTGGAGCTGGTCGGCTTGCAGGACGCCGCGAACCGACCCGTGCGCGGCTACAGCCTTGGCATGAAAGGGCGGCTCAGCCTGGCGGCGGCGCTGCTGAATGATCCCGAGCTGCTGATCCTGGACGAACCCACGAACGGCTTGGACCCGCAAGGCATCCGCGAGGTCCGCGAACTGATCCAGAGCCTGCCCGCCCAGGGCATCACCGTGATGATCTCGAGCCATCTACTCCTGGAAATTGAGCAGGTCGCCACGCACGTCGGCATCATCGTCGCGGGCAAAATGCGTTTCGAGGGAACCTTATCAGCTCTGCGCACCCAGAGCCAACCGAGCGTGCAAGTCAGTGTCAACGATCCCAGCCGCGCCCTCGAGGTGCTGGCCATGGCTGAAATTCGCGCCGAGCGCACCGCGACCGGACTCGAGTTCTACGCGACAGAGCAAGCGGCGCGGGTCAATCGCAAGCTGATCGAAGCGGGCTTGGAAGTCTCGAGTCTGCAAGTCAAAGCCGATTCCCTGGAAGACCTGTTCCTGGAACTGACGAAGGGAGCCTGACATGTTTTCGCGCGCCATCTCCGCCGAAGCCCTGAAGTACCGCCGCACGAGCGCCCTGTTCCTGGCGGTCGGCGTGCCGGTCGCCATCAACCTCTTGTTCTTGCTGATCTATGCCCTGACGCCGCGCCTGCACAAATTGGCGACAGACGAGCGCTGGGCAATCTTCATCGGCGGCGGCATGTCCACTTGGACGCAACTGTTTTTGCCGCTGGGCTTAGGCATCATCGCCGCGCTCGTGCTGAACCTAGAACACGGGGACAACCAGTGGAAGCACGCACTCGTGCTGGGTCCCTCCAGAGTCGCGGTCTACATCGCCAAGTGGCTAGCGGTCACGACACTGGTGCTGCTCGGATCGGTCGCGTTGGGTCTGAGCGCCCTGCTGATCGGCGGAGCCGTCACCGGCTTTCAAAGCGTCCCCTGGGCGGACCTAGCTCGAGGGCCGGGGCTGACCTTCGTCGGAGCGCTCGGGATCGTTGCCGTGCAAACTTGGCTGGCGACGCGCTTCAAGGCTTTTGGGGTAAGCCTCGGGGTGGCGCTGTTCGGAGCCATCGCGGGCGGCCTTGCCACCAACAGCGCGATGTACTGGAAGTTCGTGCCGTGGTCGTACCCAGCGGGGGCCTACAACTTACAGGCTCCGAGCAACCAACTGGCAATGCTGCTGTCCGTCGCGCTCGCCGTCGTTATCACGGTTTTGGCCGCCTGGGACTTCAACCGCCGCGACATGCTTTAACCGCCCACGAAATTCTCGAGCGAACCTGGGTTCGCGCCCCACCGCTCGAGACTGGCGCTCGCAATCGTCCGTTCAATATGAAAGCAGAGGAATACGATGAACACGCAAACTTCCACCCGCCCCAACGCCCTGAACGCTCTAGCTCGAGACCAACGCCTCGGATACGGGCTGCTGGCGCTGGGAGGGCTGGTGCTGTTGGCCGCGTTCAACGACGGCGTACAAGGCTTCTTCGTGCTCACTGCGATGGCGCTCGGGTTTTTGGTCGCACACCGCCGCACCGGTCTGCACGGCTTCGCGGTTCCCGGCGGCATTCTGGCGGGCATCGCCGTTGGCGCACTGCTGGAAGGCATCACGCCCTTCGAGGGCATTTTCTTAGTCGGCTTCGCGGGCGGCTTCTGGCTGGTCCAACACCTCGAGCCGAAACATCACGCCTGGGCGATCTATCCGGCGTGGATTTTCACGGCGATTGCCGGACTGGTGTTTGTAACCGAAAACGCCTGGCTGGTCGCACTGGCGCTGGCGATTGGCGGCTTCGCGCTGATCCGCCGCCAGGAGCGCCAGCAGGGGGTCTCGAGTCCGATACACTCGAGCCAGCCTGAAATTGTCATCGCGCCCGCCCCCAGCAAGCTCGAGCGGCTACAAATCTGGCGCAGCCAGACCGCCCAGCGGGAAGGTCTGGTCGAAGCCGAGATTCTGCGCACCGAACAACTCGAGCGGCTGTCCCGGTTGACGCCGGAGAACGTGGACGCGATGTTCGGCGTGTTGGACGCGGCACAAATTGAGAAGCACGGCAAGCAATTACTCGAGGTGTTGCACGGGTAAGAGAATCCGAGCGTAACCAGACAGAGTTCATGGGTCTGGTTACGCTTATTTGTTCAAGGAATCGCTTGAAAGTAAGGAATAAAAACATTAAAGTAAGACTATGAGGACAATTGCGAAAATAACCAGCAAGGGACAGATCACCATCCCACTCGAGGTTCGTAAGCGGTTGGGCGTTGGCGCTGGCGACTCCGTGGAATTTCAAATCCTCGAGTCATCCGTGGAAATCAGACCGCAACCCAGAGACAATCCGTTCCGCCGGTTTCGTGGCTCGGAACGTGTCGGGCATGGAAAGACACTGGAACAGATTCGACAAGAGTCCAGATTGATGCGCGGCTCAGTCAACGAATGACGAGCCTCGACACGAACGTGATCTCAGCCCTGCTCGAGGGGGACGATGTTCACGCACAGCGAGCAGAGGACGCGCTCCTGTCAGCCTCAGAGCGCGGTAAGCTGGTGATCTGTCCACCCGTATATGCTGAATTGCTGGCAAAACCCAAGCGCTCCTCTAGTAGCGTGGATGGATTTTTGCAAGCGACCCGGATTGAAATAGACTGGATTCTGGAACCAAAGATCTGGCAGTTAGCAGGAACGGGGTTTCAGGTCTACGCCTCGGCTCGCAAGAAACATACGTTGCCCGAACCACGGCGCATCCTAGCAGACTTCGTGATCGGCGCACACGCTTTTGAGCGAGGTTTAACCCTGATGACTTTAGACATGCGGGTCTACGCGAACTGTTTTCCAAAGCTCCGACTCGAGGAAGTAGAGGCGTAGCGAGTTCTAAGCGCTGGACCATCCAAAACTCACATCACTCCATCGTCTTGTTGAGCTTATTGATACCAGCACGATTCGGCTACCAGACGCGTGTGTTACAGACATACCAATTGCCTTGAAACGTGAACCTGACCATGCCGAACTCAGTATGATAATGCGTGCCCATTCACGCCACGCAGACCCACACCGTGCAAGTCGGACGCTTCGAGCTGATCTCGATCGCTGTGCAACCGGAATCGGTCCGCCCCGCGCCCCAGTTCTTTCCGGGCGCGAACCCGGCGGGTCTCGAGGAGACGAAACGGCGTTTGCCAGAGTTCTTCGGTGCGGATGCCTCGGAATTGCGGTTCGGGCAGAGCCTGTGCTTGCTGCGTGACGAGGCTGAGTTCACCTTGGTGGACGCGGGGTTGCCGCCGACCACGGAACACTGGATGCTGATGGACGGCTTGATCGCCCTTGGCATCAAATCCGAACAGGTCAACAGAGTTTTCATCACCCACCGCGACGCGGACCACATCGGCGGGTTGTCGGATCGCCGGAAACGCGACGGCGGGATCACCTTCAAAAATGCGCGGCACGTCATCTCAAAAGTGGAATGGAACGACTTCCAGGAGGACGCGGCGCGGCGTGAATGGCTCGAGAATAATTTACGTCCAATTCAGGACGCGGGTCTCTTGGACATTGTGGAGGCGACCCCGTTGGGGGATTTCCAAACCGCGCCAGAGTTCGCGCCTGGCCTGAAGGCGCTGCTAACGCCAGGGCATCGCGTGGGTGCCTCGAGCCTGCTGGTGGACGATAGGGCTTTATTGACCGCCGACGTGTCGCACGCGCCGTTTCAGGTGACGCACCCAGAGGTCAGCATTGTTTTCGACACCGATCAAAACGTAGCCGCGCAAACTCGAGGGGAGGTGATGCGACGGGCGGCCGAACAGGGTTGGCTGTTGCACGTGCCGCACACACCAGGTTCCGGGCTGGGTCGCGTCATCAGGGAAGCTGACGGTGGGTTGTACTGGCAGCCCGCCTGAACGACTCGAGGTTGGAACGATCTACTAAGTTCGGCACGGTTAGCTTCACGTTTCGAGACAATAGAATGCGCCGGTGCCGCAAACGTGAGGAGGGCGAATCGTGCCGTTATCGGTACCGTCTAACGCAGGGTTCGTCCATCACCGAGCAGGTACGCGTGGCAATCCTTGGAGGCGTTGTCACAGTTCTCGATCCAGGTTTGTTCAGTGTTCGGCTCCCACCCGTTCCACCAGTCGGCGTGCGCTGAAAACCCGCCACCCAGAGTTTTATAATCATACATATCTGACGACAAGTACCAGTTCTCCGCACCGCGCTCAGGAATCTGAAACCGCACATTGAACGTGATTTCCGGTAACGCCACCGGATGGCTGTCCGGGCACGAGCCACTCACCGGATCGGTCATGTGACTTTTATGGTCGCTCGAGTCCAGATTCTTCCCGTCCCAGCATTGCGAGAAGCTCACCTCTAGATTGATGTGATCGCCTGAAACGCAGCGCGGATCGTTCACCACGTCTCGGATGGAATCTTTGTGACCAATGAAGACCTCGAGGCAACTCCAGTGTCCCTGCCCCTGTGCGCTCGAGAGATTCTTGTCACCAGAAATCATGCGAAGTCCCGAGGGCATGGCTTTCACATCGGCAGGTTTGATTCCCAGATATCCAGTTTTGTAATAAAAAATTGCACTGTCAGGCAACACCACCTTGCCCTGCCCGTCAATCATGGCCGGAACCCAGTACGCGGTCCGGTCGAGGATGCCGCCCGCGCAACTCGAGGAGCCGCGATTATTGATCGAATCAGTCGTGGAATACGCGTCCGTACCCGTGTTCCCAAAGAACATGTGCAGGTGCGAGGCTCCGGGCTTTCCGGGCGAGACGATCGGATCGTCGAAACCGAAATGCGTCGGCGCACAGGGCACACGAAACGCGCCGATATCGCTCGGGTTACCCCGGTCGTCGGTGTCCGCGACTCGAGGCTCGGCGTAGCCAGGGTCACCCAGTGGCACGGTCACTGTCGCACCTAAACCACTCATCCCCGGCATTGGGTTCTCCAGGCTGACGGTTTTGTATCGGCTGGCGACCTCGCAGATCGCCTGTCCCGAACCGCCGTTCGCCAATCCGAAATGCCCGTTGTCGCAAGACTCGAGACCACCATACATAGCTTTAACGGTGACCTTGCCGTCCAGCACGTAACGCACGTCGCGCAGCCCGCTGAAGCCGCAACCGCTGTACTCCTTGGCGCAGAACTCCCAGGTGATGGGCTGCGCGACCGGTGGCACAGGGGGAGGTGGTGCAATCGTTGGGGGGGAAGCAGGCGGCGGTGAAGCAGGTGGTGGGGGTGAAAGCGTCGGGGGTGTCGAGACCGGCGGTGAGACTGTCGGCGGCGTGTTTGAAGGCGGTTTCACCACTGTGACGGGGCTGATCGAGGCGCAGCCAACGACCGCGACCAGCAATGCCAAAACCATCCATCTGAAGGCTCGAGGTTTGGGGCTGACGTTGACAGCTTTAGACATGTGATGATGGTACGCGATTTAGTAAAGCAAAGGGAAAGGTTTTTTCACACCCTCGAGCGGCTGCTAAAGTGCGAAATGAAATCGCGGCGCATATGGAGAGCAGTGTTCATCGCATCAACTCGGGGACAGGGCTATGGCAGTCGAAGAATCAGAGAATTGGAACGGTATGTCGGACACAGGAACTCGGGCGTATAGAGAGACGAAGCTGGTGGACCTTACCCTACACGCTTCTGGAAACATCGCCTGATAGAAGAGCAGTGAAGACTGTGTGATTGCTCCTCTGTAAAGCATGATTTCACCGCCTCATCGGCTCGAGACTCGGGGGTTGCTGGGCGCTGCGGCGTTGCAGGAAATCTTCTAAGATCTTGAGTTCTAATCGTTGACCCGCCACAATCCCCTGCGCCATGCGAGCCACCTGCGCTTGTGGGTTCTGATTCAGGACATCTTGCGCCATGAGAATGCCGCCCTGATGGTGGCGGTGCATCAGTTGCAGGAACAGAATCTCAGCCTCTCTGACCGGCAGGCTCGAGATGCGTTGAACATCCTCTTGACTGGCAATTCCCATCGCGGTGGCCATGCCTTGCATGGGCGGCTCGAGGCCGCTCTGTGGGCGATCCCAGGTTTCTAGCCAGGCGGTCATCTGTCCAATCTGGTTTTGCTGGGTGAGCAGGATGTCGGTTAGGAAGATGCGTAATTCTGCGTCCTGAGTGCGCTTCAAGAGGCGTAGGCTCATGTCCACGGCTTGCTCGTGATGGGCGCGCATGTCACGGGTGAAGCGGACTTCTGGGCTGTTCTCGAGGGGGGCGGTGGTGACGGAGCGACCGAAGTACCAGCCCAAGCCCAGCGCCGCCAATACCGCCAGCAGCCACAGCAGTGAGGCGGGCAGGCGAACTCGGGAGGGTTGTGTCGCTGAACCTGAAAGGGTGACATCCGACATGGCATCAGTATGCCTCGAGTGGCGGTTTCGTGCTGGGACGATCACCACGTTGGCTGTCTGTGACCGCAATCGGAGGGAGGTAGCTGGAACATTGCTACGGCACGGTGACAGTCAGCTTGCTCGAATACGGGGCGGCAACCGACGAGCTTTGAGGGTGAGTTCATAAGAGTACGTCAGTGACGTTGTGGACGTGCGAGTTTCCGCACTGGTGAAGCCTCCGGGGCGCAGTGTCGCTGGGTTGAAACTGACGCTCATGTTCGGGTCTGTCGCGGTCATAGCCAGCCGGACCTTGAGGTCCGGCGGGTTCGCCCTGCAAGAGTTGGACGACAACTGCGCTCGAGGTTTCGGTTTTGATGGAGATTGATGGGGGCGTCTGGGCGAGCGCGGGCGGGACGGGCAGGCGGTCACAGGCTGACACCATGAGAGTTTAAGGAGGTTCGTCATGACTTCAGAGCCATGATAGACTCTAATCTCGAGTCCTAGGACTCGAGATTAGGGTCTGATCTCACTAGTCCTCGGCAAATTTGCTTTGACAATACGTTTGTGCGCGGCGGGCAGATTTCTACCCTCGAGTTACCGATTTCGTTCCATTCCTCTCAGGGTTTTCCAACGCCCAACCTGTTAGTAAAGCTTTGATGTAGCCCTCGAGTCTCTATAGCTCACATTTTTCACCACCCGTTCACGCGGCTTGGGTGAGGCGTGATAATTTTCTGGCGTCACCGGGTCATCCCGAACCACTGGGATTCGCGCCCACCGAAAGGACACACATGAAGAAATTTTTGCCCATCATTCTGGCAGTCGCTGCCACCGCTGCGTTCACCGTTCCTCTGGCGCAGAGCAAGGCCACCCGCATCGGATTCGTGACCGCCCAGAAAGTCTTGGAGAATCACCCGCAAGGGAAGGGCGTTCTCGATCAACGCAAGAAGGCAGAAGAAGAATTGAAGCCCTTACAGGCTCAGATTGTCGCCTTGCAACAGAAGATCGCGGGCGGTTCCGCGACCGCCGCCGACCGCCAGCAGTACGAAACGCTGGCAAAGGCGTACCAGGCGCGCGCCAAGGCGTTACAGGACAAGGTGACGAAGCTGCTCGATCCGATCACCAAGGAAGTGGATTCAGCCGTCGCCAAGGTCGCCAAGGCGCAGGGGTACGTGCTCGTCATGGACCGTCAGATTGCCGCCTCGAGCGGGTTGGTCATCTACGCCGACCCCGATGGCACGGACCTGACCGACGAAGTGATCGCTGAAGTCAAAAAGTAACAGTCCAGAACTGTCCGCCCATCAAAGGTGAGCTAAATCTTTCCACAGGAGGCGAACGCACCGGAAGCGTTCGCCTCCTGCTATACAATCAATTCTCGTGAACGCCGTCATCGCCTCGAGTGATCTGACCGTCGCCCTGGAACTCCAGAGCGCCCTGTCCGATTTCGAGGTGCGCCACTTCGACAACGCCGAGCAATTGCTGCTGGAAATCAACGCCTTGGAGCCTCGAGTCGTCGTGATTCACCAGAGCTTGCGTGGTGCGATCACCGCCCCGGATGTGGCCGCACTGCTTAGCCGACGCAACGAACTGAAAACCGCTTGGGTGGTGAGCGTCGGCGCGTTGCAGTACGCCCCAGATTTTTATGGCGTTGGCGTGCTGGACTTCGAGCCGGAGCCGCTGGACTTGAAGCGCTTCTCAGCACGACTGGGAGCAGCACTCCGCTTCAAGCAGCAACAGCTAGAAGCCGCCCAACGCACCGAACAGTTAGACGCGCGCTACAGCAGTCTGGTGGATGACGAGCGGCTGAAGGATCGCCTGACGCACATGCTGGTTCACGATCTGAAAAACCCGATCGGAGCCGTTATGGGCGCGATTGATTTCGTGCGGGCCGACGCGCAAAAATTCTTACCCATCCAGCACCGCCAACTGATCGAGATGGCCTACGAGGAGGCGCAACACCTCTTACACATGGCCACGAACATCTTGGACGTGCGAAAAATGCGTGACGGCAAGCTCACTTTAGAGCCACAACCGATCACAGTCTCTCAACTGATGCGGTTATTGACGGCCGTGGCGGACGACATCGGCGCAGAAATCAAGACGCGCCGCGTGCGGTGGCGCATCCCGGACGACCTGCCACTCTTTTCCGCCGACCCCGAGGTGCTGCGCCGCATCTTCACTAATCTGGTCTCCAACGCCGTGAAGCACACCGGGAAAGACGGCCGAATTCAAATCGAGGCTCGAGGCGGCGAAGGTGAACAGGTTGAACTGATCGTTCACGACGACGGCGAGGGCATCCCAGAGGAGGACTTAGAGAAAATCTTCAACGACTTCGAGCGGTCTCGAGTCACCAACACCACGCGTTTCGATACCGGCATGGGACTGGCGTTCTGTAAGCTGGCCGTGGAGCAGCACGGCGGGCGGATCTGGGCGCGAAGTGCGCGTGGGCGCGGCAGCAGCTTTTATTTCACGTTGCCATTGCACGTGCCAGAGTTCGACAACGACGTGGTGGAGCTACTGGATTGAGCGCAACCCGCTTTTGAGAGTGCCGTTTCGATTCCCCCTCGAGATCAGAAGGCGTCTCCCAAATCTGCTCGAGCGATGGCGCGGTACGACTAGCATCGAGACAGTGTTGAAGGTTGATGAGCCTGATCTCGTCTCGGGCCAGGGGCGCACACGAGGTTCGCCCCTGCGAAAACGTCGTGTTCGGCACGGATAGAATTCGCATCACCCCGAATTCAGTACGAGGGAATGCGGAAGATGGCTGGCAACTCAGATGTTAGACAGGTCAGCCTCGCTGGCACAATCGCGCCCCTTCCGGTTTCTCGTTTCCTGTTGTACACTTCCAAGGCTCACTGCGCTGACCTCGAGTCGGGCAGGTCTTGAATTCGGAGGAAGTGCTATGGAATTAATCGCTTTTGATCGTAGTCAGAAACTCGCCGCGCTGCGCGGTGAAGGTTTTCTGCCTGCCGTGGTGTACGACAAGAAATCCAACCGCAACATTTACGTGGAGCGCAAAGCCTTCGACAAGGTGTTTCGTCAGGCATCCACCAACAGCGTCGTGACCCTGAAATTCGAGGGTGGCGAGAACCTGGATATCTTGGTGAAGGCCGTTTCGATGGACAAGCGCAAGCGCATCCCAGAGCACGCAGACTTTTTAATCGTTTCCGACGAACCCGTCGAAGTCACGGTTCCAGTCCACACCAAAGGTATCGCCAAGGCCGTCAAGGAAGCTGGCGGCGTGCTGGACATGGTGATGCACAACGTCACGATCAAGTCCACCCCGAAGAACATCCCGCACGAACTGATCGTGGACATCACCGACCTGGAATTAGGGCACGTGGTTCACAGTGGCGACCTGCAACTCCCGGAGGGCGTCACGCTGGTCGGCGATCCGATGGCGGCCGTGATGATGATTCACCACGCTCGCGTCGAGGAAGCCGCGCCCGTCGTGGCCGCGCCCGCCGAACCGGAAGTCATCAAAAAGGGCAAGCAAGAAGAGAGCTGAGTTTCAAGGCTGTCTCGAGGGGACGCGGCTTTGCGTCCCCTTTTTTTGTAAAGTGCTTTTTCGTGAAATGTTTTTTCGTGAAGTACCGTTGGGAGCAGCATGGGAATACGGCTGATCGTGGGGCTGGGGAATCCGGGCGTGGGCTACGCGCGTAACCGGCATAACATCGGGTTTCAAGCGGTGGGCGAAATCGCCCGGCGGCTGGGCGCTTCTTGGCAAACCAAGCCAAAACTCGAGTTAGCCGAAGCCCGCGTTGGCACGGGCAAGTTGTACCTGATGAAGCCGCAGACCTTCATGAACGCGAGCGGCGAGGCGGTCGTGCCGTTCGCCAGGTTTCACAAGATTGAACCGAGTGAAATCCTCGTGATCTATGACGACCTGGACCTGCCGTTCGGACGGGTTCGGGTGCGCTTGGGCGGCTCGAGCGGCGGTCAGAACGGCGTGAAAGATATTGCCCTGAAACTTGGCACGGACGGATTTGCGCGGTTGAAATTGGGCATCAGTCGCCCGCCGAAGGACTGGAGCGTCATCAACTGGGTACTGAGTAACTTCCAGCCTGACGAAGCCAAATTGCTCGAGGCTGTGATTCGCGTGGCGGCGGACGCGGCGGCAACCATCGTCAAGGACGGTGCGAAGGACGCGCAGAACCTGTTCAACAACACCGACCTGCGACCCGCACCGCCAGCTCAGGAAAAGCCGCTCGAGGTGAACGTTTCGGAACCGCTCGAGACAAAGTGATCGCCTGAGGCTCGAGTAGGAGTTCGATCCTGCTCAGCTCTATCCCGCTTGAGCCACAGGAACCACCACCGCTGAGCCAGCAGGCGCTCAGCTCTCCCCTTTCATCCGCCCTCGAGCGCCAAAATCCACGACCTGCACGTCCTTGACCGTACCTCGCTCAAGAGAAAATCTGACCATCGTGCGCTTCTGCTGGAACCCGTGATGCCCGACCGCACCTGGATTCATGAACAGCACACCGAAGGCATCGCGCCCGATTTCCAAGATGTGCGAGTGACCGCAGACTAATAGGTCCGGGCGCTGGCGTGGATCACGCAGCCGCTCGAGGATTTCTGGTCGGTAGCGCTTCGGGTTGCCGACGATGTGACGCATCCAGACCTTGACGCCCTCACGGGTGAAGATCTGATCTTCCGGGTATTCAATCTGCAACTCGTGACTGTCAATGTTGCCGTGAACCGCGACGAGCGGATTGACCGCCTCGAGTGCCCGCGCCACCGCGAAGCCGCCGATATCCCCGGCGTGCCAGATCTCGTCTGCCGCGCGGCATTGCTCGAGGATTTCGTCGTCCATGTGACCGTGGGTGTCAGAGAGAAGAGCGATTCGCATGACTCATTCTTCAGAGCTTCAGTGAGCGCTGTCAATTCCAGGACACTGATATCAACGACTCGAGTGAAACCCGCCAATAAACATCTGTAGAACTGCGACTCGCAGAGTCATAGTTTCTCTTCTGTCGCCTATCACGGCAAAAGGAAAAAGTAGGATTCGGCGATGATGCCCCCTCGCCAAGTGAAGATGCGTTCCGTCAAATCAATCTGGTTCGGGTCATCTGTTTCCTGGTAGTACTTCAAATCTGGTACAGCCAGACGATAGCGTTTCAGCAGTACGGCTCTGTCGTCGTAAACCCTTAATTCCTTTTGTCGTAATAGGGCATAAACACGCCTACCACGCTGCCTGAACCAGAGTACGTCAGACCGAGGCAGTTGATTACGCACACTCGCTAGGGCAGGGCTTTCTCCGAGCAGATCAACTCGCGTCGGAGTCGGAATGATTCCACGAACGAATGGGAGTCGCCCGCCGCTCGAGCGATACTGCGCCTCACGTGTTTTGAGCGGGAGCGGCTCTGGAAAGTCAAACGGCTTGGTCGCTCTTGATCCATCTCGAGACAGTTGCACCAATCGGCGGTTGCACTCATTCCAGATCTCGAGCCAGACCGCATTCGCATTGAGCGCGAAGAATCCAACGCTCTCTGATTGCGTCGTTATCAGCTTCCCTTTGTACGCCGCAAGCGACCCGTTATACAGGTTAACCGGGTAACTTCTGCCCAAACACCTGAGCGGTGGCGTGAGATCGAAAACACCCAGGTCTTGGACCAGCCTCGGCGGTTGACGGTTCGCGTAGACCGAGACATGAACCGTGTACGATTCGCGCAGGTCGTGATCGTTGTTGGGTACAATAAACACCGGGTAGTCAACCCGAACGAACTCATCGCTCGAGAGACTCTGGTTGAGAATCTCAATGTCGCGCTCGAAGTACCAACCCGTTTTTACGTCTAGCAACGAAGACGTTGGCGGCCCCATCGGGGAATCCGAATCTTGGGTGATGACGACGTACCGGTCTCGAGCGATAACGAAACTCTTTCGGTTGAGAGGTATTACATTCTTACTCCAAATAACTCGTCCACCGCTCGGCTCCAAGCTGGTGGTTAAAGAATCGTAGAAGTCCGCTTTCGTATAACCCTGAACCAGCAGATTGCCATTCACGACTCGTAAGAACTGCGCGATTCGTTGCGAGGGCGAACCGTCCAAGTTGAGCGCTCGAGCACTCCATATCAGTTCACGATTTCGATACGCCGTGACCAGACCGAATTCGCCGGCTGTGATGAGTAGATCGTGCCAAGCGGTGAACAACCATGGTAGCGCTTGCGTCCAGAGAATGCGTTGAGCGGTCGGATCGAGCACGACCAGCCGCTTACCCTGAGCGTAATAGATCAGGTTATCGGCGGGAATCGCCAATTGTATTTCGTTTGGATCTTCGTGAAAATTTCGTCCCGCCCTTGGGTCGGTGTACGACGGCAGGTGCAGCACAGGCTCGAGACGCTGCAAAGGAATCTGATTCGCCGACAGGGGTGGCAGGCTCGAGCCAGGTCGCGTTCCGCCAGAAACGGCAACGTAAAACGCGAATCCCGAGGCGATCAGAGTGAGGATAAAAGCCGCACGCACAGATTTCGCCTCGAGCATCGCAGAGCTAATTCACGGTCTTGACGCGCTTGTTGACGAAATCCATCAGCACGTACTGCCCGATGTTGTACGGCGTCGTGAAATACGCCTTGCCGTGAGTCATCTCCGAAACCTTCTTGACGAAGGCGATCAAATCGGGATCGCGCGCCAGCATGAAGGTGTTGATCTGAATTCCTTGACGGCGGCACTGCGCCACCTCGCGTAGGGTTTCACCCAGAACGAACGGGTCCAAGCCCCAGGCGTTCTTGTAAATCCGTCCGTCGGGCAGCGTCAAGGCTGAAGGCTTGCCGTCGGTGATCATCACGATCTGCTTCATGTCCTTGTTTTCGCGCTTCAGGAGTTGCTGCGCCAGTCGCAAGCCCCCAGCCGTGTTGGTGTGATAGGGCCCGACTTGGACCTGCGCCAAGCGCTCCAAGGGAACCTGCTCAGCGCTGTCGTGGAACAACACGAATTTGATCGTGTCCCCGGCGTACTGATGACGGATCATGTGCGCGAGCGCCAGCGCCACCTGCTTGGCGGGCGTGAAGCGGTCCTCGCCGTACAAGATCATGCTGTGCGAGCAGTCCAGCATCACCACGGTCGCGGCACTGGACTGGTACTCCGCCTGGCGAATCACAATGTCCGATTCCTCGAGATTCTCCAGACCTTTCACGACGGTGTTTTTCAGTGTGCTCGAGATATCCATGTTCATCGTGTCGCCGAACTCGTAATCTTTTAGGTCACCCGTCATTTCCACCCCGGAGGCGTACTCGCGGGTGTCGTGTCGTCCGGCACTGGATTTGCCCAGTCCGCCCAGGAGGTCACGCAGGGTTTTGTACCCGAGGAAGTCAATACTTTTCTGGGTCAGTTCAAACTTTGCCTGCCCGCTTTCACCCGTGCCGCCCTCGCCCTGCGCGGTCTGACCGGGTTCCGGGTCGTCCACGCGGATGTAACCCTCCTGCTTCAGACGTTCAATCATTTTGGAGATTTCCTGGTTCAGGCGAGTCCCCTCGAAATTCTTCGATTTCTGCGCCTCGCGGAGCAGGTCTTCCGGAATCAGGTCACGTTCCATCAGCGCTTGCAGGATCGCCTCGCGCAGTTCATCCATGCTTTGCCCGGCGTCCGGGTTGGGATCGTAGGGATCGTTGAAGTTAGACCCGATGATGCTGTCACGGATCATTTCCATCAGGCTGCTGGTGTCAATGTCGTCTAGGGACGATTCGTATTTGCTGTAGCGGGTTGAGCGCATGAAGAACTCCTGTGGAGCGCTGAGAACGCAACGCTCAAAACTGCCGTGAGGAAAGTCTACGCCCGGCAGCGACCAATTCTCGAGCATCGCCATTACAGTCTTGCAGCATTGCTCCGGTCGGCTCGAGGATGACTAATCACTCTATGCGAATTGTTTTAGGACTTCTGCGCCAGTTCTCTCGGCACACCTCGAGCTGCTAGAACGCGTTGCGTGATGACCTCGATCACGCCTTCGGCGGCGGCGTCCAAGCTGGAGCCGTCTATGACCGGGACGCGCACCGCCCGCGCCATGCGTTCAATATAGGCTTGCAGAGCGCGAATGTCCTCGAAGTGCTCCAGGTACCGTCCCATCGGGCGGTGCTGGCTGGTCTCGGCGTCGCGGCTGTAAAAGCGCTTGCGGTGTTCTTCTTCGTCGCGGACCACGACGACCACGGGGACAACGATCGCATTCTTGAAGGCATCCACCGGCAGGTAGCCGGGCACGATGTGAACCCCTTCGATCAACATGCTGGTGTGCTCGTCGCTCGAGCGTTCGATGATCGCGCTGACGCCGACGCTGACTTGCTTGACCTGATCGCGGAAGCCGTCCAGCAGTTGCTCACGGGTGGGTTTCACGAAGCGCCGCCCACCCTTGGCGCGGTACTGGTTCATCAGGTGCGGTTCCAGCGTGGCCGTCCAAGCATCAAAGGTACTGGCGTGCAGGGCGGGCAAGAGGTCCTTGGAGATCATGGCGCGCATGACTTGACGGATTGAATCGGTGCTCTCAATCCGCGTGATCCCCAAGCGGTACGCGACCTCGGAAGCCAGGACGCTTTTGCCGGTCCCGGTGACACCCCCAAGGAGCACGAGCACGGGTTTGTCCGGGCGGCGGATGGAACGCAGCAGGGTATAGCGCTGTGCCATGTCGTCGCCAACCTCGAGCTTCAGGGCGTTTTCGACAAGATCGCGCAACCTCGAGCGGGTCAGTTGCAATTCGTTGCGTTCCAACAGGTTATATTCGATGTCTCGAGCAATCTGATGGGCCAGCGCGGGTGGCACGCTGGCCGCCATCAAGGATTGCGCCAGGATGCCCTTGGAGAACGGGAAGGCAACCTCCTGGCCGTCCTCCATGACGGTGACCTGAGTGGCGCGCTGGTAACGCTCCAGATAGGCTTCCTTGCGGTCGTGACCGTAGACGCGTTCGATCTCCTCTAGGGTGATGTTTTCCAGGCTGGCGCGAGTGATGTCGGACACGCCCGAAACGCGCAACTGGCGTTCTAGATTCTTGGAGAACTCGAATGCGTCACGAATCGGAATCCCGGCCAGCTCCAAGGAGCGCGACAGGATGCCCTTGGAGAACGGAATGCTGCGCTCCCCGTCGCGCACGATCACGTCTTCAAAAGCGCTGGTTTGCCGCTCGAGTTTCTGCGCGGCCTCGTCGCCCAGCACCGCCCCGGTTTCCTCGGCGACGACAGTTTTTAGCGTTTGCGGATCAACCGATTTCAAACCCTCGTCCAAGAGGCGTTGCTCGACGCGCCGGGCAATCGCCATCGCCGCGTCTCTGGGGATGTCAGCGTTGAGCAACGATTCCACGACCAAGCCCTTAGAGAAGGGAAAATCGTGACCGCCGGTCAGCACGTGAATCTCGCGCATGACGTAGTCTACCCCCGGAGCCGTGTAACGAAACGTGACTGCGCTGTTCGAGTGCGTCGTGATGGTAGGAATTGATCTCGAGCTGAACCGATTTGATTTACCTTGGCGGGACTGCCGTGACGAGCGCCACCGCCAGCACGGTCACGACCCCGGTCAGCGCGGCGAGCGTCATGTTCGGTAGCCACTTGACCCGCACCACCGGGAGCTTTTCCATGCCCGCCACGCTGCCGCCCAACAGCGCACCGACGTAACTGAACCCGAACCAGGCTAACCCGCCGCATACGACCTGTCCGACCAAAGTTTCCAGGTTGACTCGAGGGTAAATTAAGAGTTGCGATATAGCGACCAGCGCGACGCTCAGCGCGACCGCGCCGCCGGTTAACGCACTCGGCCAGGTCCAGGTCGCCCGGTTCCGCCGCCAGGCCAACAGGTCCAGCGCGACGAGCAGCAGCAACGCGATCAGGTGGGTTCTCAAGCTCATACCGAGGTCGTAACCACCCATGACCAACAGGGCCAGACTGCGCTGCAACAGCACGAATCCGCCCACCAGCGTGGCCGCGCCGATTCGCTTCGTGGCGTTCTGCGCGAACGAACCGACGAGCGCCACGACCGCCAGCAGTGTGGCCGTGTATAGCCACTCCGGGCGCTGCCAGAAGACAGTCGTCCGAAACAGCCCGAACGTCAGACGCGACGGGGTGATGCTGTCCCATTCGGTCGTTCCGAATTGCAGCAGGAACATCAGACCCGAGCCGCACAACCACAACGCCAGCCACTCGTTCAAGCCCAGGCCGCGCAAACCGTGCCAGCCCTGAGCGGGCTGACTCGAGAGCGCCAGGGTCGCCCCGCACAGGACAACGCCGACGAAGCCGATCATCAAGGTGATGTGCGGCAAACTCCAAGCGGTGATGTCCAAACCGTAAATGCGGTGCCAGAGCAGGTCGGACGGTGCGCTGAACATCAGAAACAGGCTGGTCGCGGATAAAAGCGCCACCAAGGGTTCACCCCTGGCTCGAGCGCGCAGACCGCCCTGTCCCGTCCAGCCCAGATAGAGAATTCCGGCACCCGCCAGCAATGAGCAGATGGCGAAACTGGAGTAAATCATGATGTGCGGCATCCACAGGAAATCGTTACCGACCCCGTACTGCCGATGCCAGACTTCGTCCCAGGTGGTAGCGAAGGTCAGTTGCGTGGCGCTGACCAGCACGGCAATCGCGCCGAGTTGTCGCAGCAACGCGTTCGGTTTGGCGATCACGCCACCTCGAATGGGAGCCACCAGCAGCCAGTACAGGAAGCCGCTGAACCCGAGAATCAACCCAATTAAAACCGCCACGCCCAGCACGAACATGGGTCCGGGCGTGGCGGTTCCGCCCCAACGCACCAGATTGACCAGCACGAACGCCGCGCCGAGCGCCACGCCCAGCCGTTGCGATTTCGTCCATAACATAGCCGTATCCTACAGCGGTTTTCTGACGCCGCTATGCTCGAGTTCACACTCAAATTCAATTCCCGCTTAGGTCTCGAGTCAACCTGAAGCTCTCAAGACGTGGGTTCACGAATATCTGAATCTAGCCGCTTGCCTCGAGCCTCATTATCTTCTCGAAACCGGCTAGACTGTCACCAATGTCGGATTCCGCCGCTCAGCGTTCCGTGAACGCACCGTCTCGCAAAGAGCAGATTTACCGCGCCGCCGGAAAACTCTTCGCCCAAGTCGGCTATCACGCGACCAGTATGCGCGACCTGGCCAAAGCGCTCGGCGTGCAAGGCGGCAGCCTGTACGCGCACATCTCGAGCAAGGAAGAACTGCTCTGGGAGATTGTGAACCGTGCAGCCGACGAGTTCGACGCGGCGCTCGAGCCGATCCGCGATAGCCGACTGGCACCGCCGGAGAAACTGCGGGCGGCGCTGGAAGCGCACTTCAACGTGATCGCGCTCAACAAGGACTGGGTGACGGTTTTCTTTCACGAGTGGAAGCACTTGCCGATCACCAAGACCGAAGAGATCGCTGAGCGCCGCGCCAGCGTGGAACGCACGTATCGGCAGATTTTAGAAGAAGGCGTCAAATCCGGGCATTTCAGGAAAGATTTGGATCTGAAACTGGCGAGTTTACTGTCCTTATCCTCTGCCAATTGGTCGTACCACTGGTTTAACCCAGAGGGTCGTTTGGACGCCCGGCAAGTCGCCGATGCCTTCTGTGCCATGCTGCTCGGCGGCTTTCAGAAATCAGCGCCAGGCTGAGCCGGTAACGCACTTTTAGCGGCTTCGGTTTGGACTAGACTGCGGGCATGAGCATCACTCGAGACACCCGCCCGGTGGACCCGGTGCAGCAAGCGCAACGTGCCCGGCTGGACGAACTCGCCCGGGCGCTCCGTCAGACGCATAGTGCGCTCTTAGAAGTCGTGAAAGCCGATTACGAAAAGTTGAACGGCAAGATCGGCGGGCCGTATCATTTTTTTCAACTCGTGACCAACGATCCGTTTTTTCAGTGGTTGCGCCCGCTGAGCGGCATGATGGCCAGCCTCGACGAGCTGATAGACGAGAAACGCCTGCTGCTGGACAGTGAAATCGCTGAGCTGCGTTCCAGCATTCAAAACCTGTTACAGCCCGCCGATGCCAGCGGTTTCGGGGCGAACTTCGAGTCTAGGGTCATGGATTCGCAGGGCATCAAGGATCACCGCACCGATATCCTCGGCACCCTCGAGGCGCTGGTGTGAGTGAGCCAGAAAAGAACGATCAGAAACATCCAGAGCGGCTCGAGGACGCGCCAGAAATTGAGGACGGTCAGGACGACTCAGGCGATGACCAAAGACCCGATGGGCGCAGCGACGCGGGCGACCCGTGGCATGGGCTGAACGATTTCGACGACGAGGCTTGAAGGGTCAATCCTCTCGAGCCAACCCAAGTTTTCTCGAAGCTCGAGCGGCTGTCACAGCCTAGCGGCTACGGCCCAGCGCCACTTGCCTCTCCCAGTCAGCTTCGAGTCTGCCCGAGACGTGGCAGATACCGACGCTCGAGACCGTCTTTTTGGCGGCTCGAGCAGTTGCTTTATTGGTCGGGCGAAGCATGTTACTGCGGACAATCTCGGCCCAGCTATTGCGCCCTTCACTCGAGCCAGTCGCCCTGCACCTCGCGCATGACATGGTAGCCCTGCGTTTCTAAATGCTGACGGACACTTTCTCCGTGGGCGTTGTCGCGCACCTCTAAGACCAGCTCCACGCCGACTTTACCCAGCGGAGCCAGCCACAGGGCGCGGCGGTGGAAGATGTCAATGATGTTCGCGCCGCTCTCCGCCACGCGGTCCACGAGTTGCGACAGCGTGCCGGGACGGTCCACCAACGCCAGCTTCAAGAGGATGTAGCGTCCCTGGCGAACCATGACCTGCTCGATCACCCTGGACAGCAGATTTCCGTCTATGTTGCCGCCGCAGAGCAGCACGCAGACCGTTTCATTAGGTCTCAACTCAATCTTGCCGGACAGCAGCGCCGCCAGTCCGGCCGCACCCGCCCCCTCTACGACAAGCTTATTGCGCTGCACACAGTGCGCGATGGCTCTGGCGATCTCGTCGTCGCTGACCTCGACGACCTCGCTCACCAGGGCTTTGATGATCGGCAGGGTCAGATCGCCGGGGCGTTTCACGGCGATCCCGTCCGCAATCGTTTGCGAGGCGGCCGCCACGACCGGATGTCCGGCGATCAAAGAGGCGCGCACCGGGGCGCAGCCCTCGGCTTGCACCCCGATCAGGCGCACATCGGGTCTCAGGGCTTTCAGGGCGGTGGCGATTCCGGCGATCAGACCACCGCCGCCGACGGGCACAAACACCGTGGTCACGTCTGGCAGATCTTCAAAGATTTCCAGACCAATCGTGCCTTGACCAGCGATCACGTGCGGGTCGTTGAAGGCGTGAACGTAGGTGTATCCGTGTTCGGTCGCCAGGGCGTGCGCGTGCGCGGCGGCATCGTCGAAGCTAATTCCCTCTAAGATCACTTCTGCGCCGTAGTCTCGAGTCGCTTGGACTTTGGTGAGCGGCGCGAAGCGCGGCATGACGATCACGCTGCGAATGCCCTGTAACCGCGCCGCCAGAGCCACGCCCTGCGCGTGGTTTCCAGCACTCGGCGCGATCACACCCCTGGCGCGTTCGTCCGGGGTCAGGCTGGAAAGCTTGTTGATCGCACCGCGTACCTTGAAGGAACCGCTACGTTGCAAGCATTCCGCTTTGAAGTGAACCGCCGCGCCCAGCTCGGCGCTCAGACCCTCGTCACGCAGCATCGGTGTCCGAGTGATGAACTCGGCGAGCAGCGTCTGGGCAGCCCGGATCTGCTCCATGGTGATGGTCACAATCGCAGTCTATGGGTGCGAAGCGAAACGACGCAATGGACGACCCCGGTTTGAAACCGGTCGGCTGCATCAAATCCCGCCAATCCCTGGTCGGTCTCGAGTCCTTGACCGGGGTGGCTGCGGGTGATTCAGTTGCCGCAGGCCTCGTTCCTCCGGTACACTTGGCACATCGGGCGCAACGCAGCCGACGGTACTCATCCCGCTTGGCTAGCCAGTCGCTCGAAGGTGCAACACTTGAAACCGCTGGTACTTTTGACTGATTTCGGAGTCAAGGACGGCGCAGTCGCAGCGATGAAGGGCGTGGCTCACAGCGTGAGTGCTAGCCTGAACGTCGTTGACCTGACGCACGAAATTCCCGCCTTCAACCTATTAGAAGGTGCCTACCGTCTTCGCCAGGCCGCGCCGTACTGGGACGCGGGGACCGTCTTCGTCGTCGTCGTGGACCCCGGCGTTGGCACGGCTAGAAAGAGCCTGGCCGCTAGGGACGCCGCTGGCCGGGTGTACGTCTGCCCCGACAACGGGCTGCTGACCTTCATTGCGGCGGACCTTGGGCTGGTGGAAATCCGTGAGCTGGACGAGATCGCGCAGCGCCTCCCAGGGTCATCGGAGAGCTACACCTTTCTGGGCCGAGACCTGTACGCCTTCGTCGGCGCACGCCTGGCCACGGGTGCGCTAAGGCTCGAGGAGGCAGGTGAACCGCTGACAGAGATCCAACGTCTCGAGCTGATGGAAGCAACGATCCAAGAGGGTGCCGTCATCGGTGGTATTCCCGTGCTGGACATTCAGTTCGGCAATGTCTGGACGAATATCCCGAAGCGTCTATTGGAACTGGCGGGTTTCAACCTGAGTGACACGCTCAACGTCAGCATTCAGCACAATGGTACTGAGCGATTCCGCGAGGCGGTGCGGTTCGTGCCAAGCTTTGGTCACGTGCAGACCGGGCAGCACCTGCTGTACGTCAACAGCTTGCTCCACGCCAGCCTAGGCATTAACTGCTCGAGCTTCGCCGCCGAGTACGGCATCTCGAGCGGGGCGGGCTGGACCGTAAAATTAGAAAAGCAGTGAAGTTACAAAAGCAGTGAGGCTGCAAAAACTGTGATGGCTTTCAGGCTCGAGGCGCATTACCTACAGCGTTTCCCAGGCTCCACTCCCACCCCGCTCTGGCGGGTAGTGTTCGCTTCACCTGAGAAACGCTGTTTTTTCTTCTCGTATCACTCGCCAAGGGAAAGGTTGTATTCCACAAAGTCAGCCTGTGATGTGAGATCAGCTAGTTTCTCGAGATCAGCCAATTTCTCTAAATCAGGCTGTGACGTGAGGTCAAACGGTTCAGAGAACGGCCGCATCTTGCCACCGCTTCTCCAACACCCTCGGGCTGAGATCCAGCAGTGCCTCCACGATATTCGGATCGAACTGCGTGCCCGCGCCGCCCGTCATGCGGTTGCGGGCCTCCTCAATCGTCAAGGCTTGACGATACGGACGGTTCGTGGTCATGGCATCGAAGGCATCCACGACGGAGATGATGCGTCCCCCGAGCGGAATGTCAGTGTGACCTACGCGCTGCGGGTAGCCCGTACCGTCCCAGCGCTCGTGATGCGACCGCACCATCGGCGCGATCAGCTCGCCCTGACGCAGGGCTTGCACGATGTCCGCGCCGTGCCCAGGGTGTTGGCGTACCAAGCTCCATTCACTCTCGTCTAGCGCACCCTGCTTGCGCAGCACTTCGCCCGGAACAACGACCTTGCCGATATCGTGCAGCAACCCCGCGATTCGCACCGCCTCGAGCTGTGCGCGTTGCATTCCCAAACTGCGTGCCACGTGACCGCTCAGGGCCCGTAACCGCTCAATGTGACCGGCCGTGTAGGGATCGTGCTTTTCCACAGTTCGGGACAGCGCGGCCAGCACACCCATCGGATTCTCTAAAGCCCGATTCTGACGCTGACGTTCGCAGAGTTTCAAGGCACGCATCGCCAGGGCTTCAGGTTGGACCGGCATGGTCATCACGTTGTCCACGCCCAGCCCGTACGCCTCTGGGGCGAGCGATTGCGTCACATCGTCCACCAGCACGATGATCGGGACATCGGTGTAGGGATCAGATTTGATGTCATTGCAGAACATGATCGTCAGCGGGTTCTGCAACTCCACGATCAGACAGTCAAAAAAGCCGTCAGCGCACATGCCGACGACATCCTCACCCTCGAGTGTCGTGGCGCTGCGCACCCCGAGCGCCTTCATGGCGGCCCGTTCCTCCTGATATCCCCAGACATCTGGGGTGACGATTCCGACCGTCAACTGAGCGGGAGACGACTCCGGGAGCATCCCTTCCTCCTCGGCGGAGCAGAAGGTCATTGGCATTCGTGAGAAATTCAGCACCCCGCCCCCATTCAGATAATCGGCTCGATGTTCTGGTTCAAAGAACGGCCAGTCTCCCGGCTGGCTGGTACTACCCCTCGAGCCTGCTTCAAAAGATTATTCTCTACCGCGAAAATATAATTCGCACTGTGAGCTGTATAGATTTTCGAGTTCAAGATTACAGCCACAGATGGGACACGATCAGTTCAAATTCAACTTAATTTCCTGTTTCAGATTTTCCAGCGCTGGTGGTAACTCGCCAACCTCGTGGCGGAAGTATTTTTCCACATCCGACAGGGTGCGTCTGGCTGCCAACAGACCATCAATCTCGTTGGTGGCACGCACCAAAAGTTCATTCAATCCCTCATCGAGCGGCGCGACCTTGCGCAGACGTTCCGTGAGCTTGCGGCAATCCTCAAAATCGCCACGTTCATAGAGGTCTTGCACGACACGCAATCCAGAGCGAACCAAGAGCCATTCCACGTTATTTCTGACCTCCTCAGCCCATTCGCTCTCGAGGTGCGGCATGAAAGCCCCTCGGTAAATCTCGAGCGCCTGGTGGAGTTCATTTTGCGTGGGATGGTTTAAGAGTTTTACGACATCCTCGTAATCGCATTCCAAAGGAACAGTGCCGCTGTCCAGCGTGTACGCTTTGGTCTGCTTATCCTGAACGACGCGCAACTCTGGCACGTCCTTGGTGATGCGGTGACGCAACTGGTGAAAGTAATTAGCTCCAGCTTTGAGGTCGCTATCCGGGAACACGTTGTCCAAGATTCGTTCCAAGCTGCTTTGAGGGTGCAAGCATAAGTACGCGATCAGTTCCATCGCCTTATTCAGACGCGGCGTAACATGACGGTCCTCCGCCAAGAGCGCTGGCTTCCCGAGTGTCACGATTCGCAGGCGGCGCACCACCGGGCGCGACTCGAGCGGGATGGTGACCGTCCGGTCTGGCTCCAAAACCGGCATCAAGACGTGCATGGCGTACGGCGTAGCAATTTCCCCGAGGCGCTTCAAGGTTTCAATCCCGATCAGGTTCAGCTCTGGAACCAGGAAAGCCGTACCGCCCACCGAGTTGGCTATGTCTGACACGCGCTCCAGGGTTTGATTGGCTAATTTCTGATCGCCACGCTCCAAATGCAAGTGCGCCAACCGCAAGAGTGACCAGGACAGTTCGCGCTGGTGTTCCAATGTAGAGAAAGCTGCTACAGCCGACTCGAGCGAGATACGGGCTTGCTCAAAGTCTTGAGAAACAGCGTGCAACTGGCCCAGTCGTAGGTGACGGGTCGCCTCCTCTGCTGGAGACAGTTCGAGGTTACTGAGTGGCATGAGCGCTGCTCGAGCTTTACCTAAATTATTTAGGGCCAAATTAGCGGCTGACAGGTAACTGCACGCTTGGACAATAAATGTTTTGTTTTCGGTTTGCTGCGCTAATTGATGGGCTGAATCAAAATTCTGAATGGCTTGTGGAATATTGCCTTTGGCAATGTCGTAAATACCATTCAAAAAGTATTGATTCGTTTCAAACAACAGGTTTTCACGAGCTTCTCTTTGCATATCATGTAAATCGTTTTTCGCTTGTTCCAAATCTCCATAAAAAATTGATACTTCGGCTCGTGTGTGAATCAAAATCACTTCCCACGCACCTGAGATTTTTGGTAAGGCCTTGCTCACATAAATTAGAGCGCCCTGGTACTGTCCAGAAACGTGTAATGCCCAAGTCAACGAGTTGGCCACTTGCGCGACTAGATTCGGCGCGTCTTCTAGCAAGTTAGCTTGCACCCAAGCGTTTTTTAATATTTTTATTGTCTGACGAATTTGGAACTGCTTCATGTGCATCTCGCCTTGAACGATCAAGGAACGGATACGGTCTTGGGGAGTAAGAGGCAGTTTTGTGGAAGCATCTAACCAATCTTTTGCTTCTGCAAATTCGTTCAACTGCATGTGAATGTTAACAATATCTATTACGCTACCAGACTCACCCTTCTGAGCTGCTTTATAAAGTGGTATTTTTGCTTCTTCGTAACGCCCAAGACCCCAGAGGCACCTGCCGCCAAGTTGGTCTTCTTTGGCTGTTGGTTGCTGCAATTCTTGGTAAAGACTCCAGCCAAGAGCATAGTCGCCAGTGACCAAACAATTTTCCAAAGAATTAAGAGAAGTTAATGAGGTCACAAATTCCTTCAATCTAATCTCTGCACATCTATGAAGACCTTAACCAAACTTCTGACTGTGAGCCTCATTCTCCTTGGATCTGCTAGCATTGCCGCCTCATCAGGAACTTTCCCACCAGCCAAAATTGCCGCTTCTTCTGGTACGTTCCCACCAGCTAGCCTAGCCGCTTCCTCTGGTACGTTCCCACCAACCACTTAAACAAATACTTCTCAGAAGTCTATCACACCAGCGGCTCGAGCCGCTGGTTAATTTTTGCACATCTGAGCGCCTTACCCTCGAGCGGCTCTGATTTCAACCCGAACTCCGTTCAGTGCCGCGTTACCCGTCGCGTCCAGGTCTTCGTGACTGACGAGGTCGTTATAACTCGCCCCTCGAGCTGGTTCAGGAATCTCCCAGCCGATTCCGGGCAGAGAGTGTCCATAGCCGTGCGGGACGCTCACGACGCCTCGAGCCAAGTCAGGGCTGAGTTGTAGGGGCAGTTCGATGCGTCCGGTTTCTGATTGCACCGCAATGGCCACGCCATCCTCTAACCCGAGGCTCAAAGCGTCTTCGGGGTGCATCATCAGCGTGCAGCGGGGCTGATCGCGGTTCAGGCGCGAAACTTGGTGCAGCCAGGAGTTGTTCCCACGAAGCTCGCGCCGCCCGATCAGGGTAAAGCCTGGAGCGTCAGATGTTTCATCGTTCTCCAGCCGCTCGAGGTCGCGCAGGTACAGCTCTGGGGCGAGTTTCAGACGTTTGTCGGGGGTCATAAGTCGCTCTGGTAGGCGTGGCATCAGCCCTCCTAGGTCAATCCCGTGCGGGGCTTGCTGCAAAGTCTCGAGGCTGAGCTGATGTGAACTGGCGCGTAAGGCCAGGTCCACGCGAGCGGCGGGGTCCCTTGGGGCGATTGCCTTCCCAAGGAGCCGCTGGGTCAGCTCCTCGAGGATTTCCCAGTCGTGCTTTGTGTCGGCAGCGGCGGGCAGGGTTGGCGCGTTCCACTTTGCAGTGTTGCGAACCGCTAGGTTGAAGAACGCCAGGTCGTAGTGCGAGGTTTCCAGACCCGTGGTCGGCGGCAAGATGATGTCGGCGTGACGGGTCGTTTCGTTCACGTAGATATCAACCGCAACATAAAACTCCAAACTTTCCAGGGCGCGGTCCAACCGCCTGCCGTTCGGCGTGCTGAGGACAGGATTTCCGGCGACCGTCACGAGTGCTCGAATCTGTCCCTCACCTGGCTCGAGAATTTCTTCGGCCAGGGCGGCTACCGGGAATTCTCCGTCAAATTCTGGAAGTCCGCGAACTCGAGTCTGATGGCGGTTGAAGACGGGGTAATCGGGGCGCGGGCGGACCAGATCGAAGGCGGGCGTGGTGAACATCGCGCCGCCCGCCCGGTCGAGGTTGCCGGTCAGAGCGTTCAGCAGGTACACGAGCCACTGACACAGACCGCCGAAACGCTGCACGCTCAACCCAATCCGTCCGTAGGCAACCGCGCCGTCGGCGCTGGCAAAGTCTCGAGCCAGACGGCGCGTGGTTTCGGCCGGGATGTCGGTGTGGGTCGTAGCGCGTTCCGGGGTGAACCTCTGCACGAGCGCTCTGATATCCTCGAGTCCGTCCAGCGCAGTTTCCAAATGTCCGAGGCGCACCAGATTCTCGGCAAAAATCGTGTGCAGCATTGCCAGCAGCAGCCAGGCATCGCTGCCGGGTCGGATCGCGTGATGTTCGTCGGCGACCCTGGCGGTTTCCGTCCGGCGCGGGTCCACCACCACCACCCGCCCGCCTCTGGTTTGAATCTCCTTGATGCGCCGCCCCACGCCGGGCGCGGTCATCATCGAACCGTTACTGACGAGCGGGTTCGCGCCCAGGATCAACCAGTAGCGCGTCCGCTCGAGATCGGGTACGGGCAGCAGGGCTGGGTGTCCGAGCATCAGGGCGCTGGCGAGTTGCTGCGGCAGTTGGTCCACGCTCGTGGCGCTAAAACGGTTCTGGCTGCCAATCGCCCGTAAGAAACCAGGGGCCGTCAAGAGCGTCCCAGAGTTGTGAACCGTCGGATTCCCGAGGTACGACCCGACCGCGTTAGCGCCGTACTGGGCGCGGACGGCTTGTAATTTGGAGACGACTTCGGTGAAGGCTTCATCCCAGGAGATGCGCCTCCAGCCGTCGCCAACCCGCTTGACGGGGTAGCGCAGGCGATTGGGGTCGTTGTACAGATCAGCCAGCGCCGTGGCTTTCGGACAAATGTGACCCTTGGACAAGGGATCGTCCTGGTCGCCTCGAATCGCAACCACCGTGTTATCAGCGACTTCGATCTCGAGACCACAGATCGCCTCGCAGAGGTTGCAGCTTCGGTAATGGGTTGTCATGACTCGAGCAGTCTAGCCCAGGTTGTTCGGACGCTCTAAATTGGGTCGGGCTGAGATTGTGGAGAATTGGCTCTTACGCACATCGGAGTGATTCACTACATTCAAGCCTCCTGGACAGAGGCAAATCTTGGATCATCCCCTCGAGCGAGAACACTGTCCCAAAAGTAGGCCTTGCGTCCCAGAAGGCTCGAGCATCCTGTCCCCAACAGGCTTTAGAGAAAGCGAAACGTGCCGAGGATGTTACCGCTGACTTGACGGTAGCGGTCGTAATCGTCTCTGGCGCTGAAAAAGCCGACCGTGTAAAGCTGTCCACCCTTGAGGGCGTAGACCAAGAAACCGATAACGCTGCTCTTGGCAGTTTTCGCCTCGAACAGCAGCATTCGGGCTGGGGCACCGCCAAGGGTCGTGGGCTGTTTCAGGTGTTGTTTGTAATCGTCGAACAGGAAAGTGAAGAGTTTTGGCACGAGACGGTCGTAATCGTCTAATTTGACACCCGGCGTGGCCTTCGTAGCAGACAGCGAGAAAACTGGTTTGTTCGCGCCCTTGTAGGCGCTATCGAACAGGGCGACGCCGGTTTGTCTGGCGTTTTCGCTGGCGGTCCAGGTCTTAGGGTAGCCCACGGCGAATCCCGCGCTCGGATTCTGATACTCGAAATAGGTTTCGGCACGGGCAACCCCCAACAAAACCAGCGCGAGGACAAGAATTCTCATCACGGTTTCATTGTACTGTCTCGCTTGAGCCGCGAAACGCCTCGTCAACCCAGTCTCCAAGCCAGCGAACGCGCCCTCTGACTTAGACTCGAGTTTAAGGATTAAGTGATCTTTGTAAGCTGCCTCTCAAAAGACAGAGGCTCCCACCATCGGGCCACCCGATCCGCCGTATCACTCTGAGCGAGGATGAAACCAGTACACTCTTGGGCGTGAAATTCAAGTACTTCGATCTCATCATGGGCAGTTTCGCGGTCGTTCTGGTCATCAGCAACATCGCCAGCACCAAGCTGGCAGTCTTGACGCTCGGGAGCTGGAAACCTGTGTTCGACGGTGGCACGTTCTTATTCCCGCTGACCTATATTTTCGGCGATGTCCTGACCGAGGTCTACGGCTACGCCCGCTCGAGACGCGTGATCTGGTTTGGCATGGCGATGAACTTGCTGGCCAGCCTCGTGTTCGCTCTGGTCGGGTTACTGCCGACCGACCCGAGCAGCCCGACCAAGGGCGCATTTGAAACCGTCCTGGGATTCGTGCCGCAAATCGTGCTGGCCAGCCTGGTCGCATTTTTTTTGGGCGAATTCCTGAATTCTTACCTGCTAGCCAGACTGAAGGTCGCCACTGCTGGGCGCTGGCTGTGGACGCGCACGATCGGCAGCACCCTGGTCGGCGAGGGCGCGGACACGCTGACCTTCAGCTTCATCGCCTTTGGCATTGGTGCGAACGCATTACCAAGCGATGTGCTCTGGAACGTGATCTTAACCAATTACATTTATAAGGTCGGTCTCGAGATCGTGCTGACCCCCCTGACCTACGCGGTCGTGAGCTTTTTGAAGCGCGCCGAAGGCGTTGACTTCTACGACCGCGCCACGAACTTCAACCCGTTCCGCTTGCGTTCCGTGAGCGAATAGGCGTGACCGCCTGGTACACCCGTCAACTCGAGGCGCGTCGCGGGCTGCCGTGGTGGTTGCCCTTGACCGCCTGTCTGCTCTGTGGAGTGGCGCTCTGGCTGGTCTCGAGATCGTTTTACGGTCAGGTTCCGGGCGGCGAGCGGCTGATCGCTTCTGTGCTGCTGAACGAAATTCTGGCTCGAGGCGGTTTTCTGATTTGGGCGGGCGCGGTCTTTGGGTTGGTGGCGGGGCTGGATTCTGGGTTTCTGAAAGTTTTGTTTCTGAGTTATTGGGGCTTGCTGTTCTGGGCGCTCCTGGCAACGCTATTCGCTCTGCTGCTTGCCCCAGCGATCCAACTGCCGAAGATTGCCGGGCACGAGCTGAACAGCTCCGACATTGAAGACGCCTTCCGTCAGCTTCAAACCAGCGCTGCGTACCAGACTGTGCGTCTGACCGCCTCGGTGGCCACGCTGGGACAAGTCTGGCTGGCACAGGTTGGACTTCGAGCCGCCGGAGTCTCAAGGGGAGATGCTCGCACGGCTGCCCTGATCGCGCTCGGGGTGGGCGGGTTTCTGAAGGTGCTCGGACTGGTCTGAGCGACGGTTCGGGGCGGCAAATAATACTGATTCTATTCAGCCCGGAATCAATCGTGATTCCAACGCCTTCAAAGGCGGGTTCACTCCTTCAGAATGAACCCGAATGCCTACAAGAGCAGTGAAGAAACGCGGCTGCTCGAGCAATCTGGTCAACCGCGCTGGTCGTCCTCGAGCCTTGTCTGGGTGGAAGAAGCAAGCTTCACTTGATCGTGAACCCCAGCTTGTGCGCCTCTTTCAGCACGGTTGCCTGCCAGCGTTCCAGGGCGACCCCGAGCGTCAGATCGCCCTTGACCAGCCCGAGACCGAGTTTTCGGTACACGGCGTCCGTCATCGGCAACCACGGAACCCAGGTCTGGCTCTGGATGGGCTTTCCAAAATTGCGAAAGGTGCTGGAAAGGCGCTGCCCGCCGTAAAAGACAGTCAGGGCGGCCGGTTCGCTCGACTCGAGCTGTGCCTCCAGTGCCACGGACAGTAGTCCATCGCGCTGCCATGATTTCTGTTGCGCCACCGGGTTGGTACTGAGCCACAGGCAGTACTTCGAGGCGGCCTGAGATTGCTGACTGAGCGCTCCGACCGCGCAGCCCGAACCGCCCCAGTCCGCGCCGGTCGCGGGCAGTTTTGTCAAACCCGGCAGCGGCGCGAGCCGATACTTCGCTCCGCCCGGCACGCGCAGCACCCGCGCCAACGAGACCGCGACCGAGAGCGGCACAGCGCTCATCAGCAGCTTGCCATCCCGCAAACTCTGGTGATGCGCCAGGCTACTGGAGGGCAGCGTCGTCAGCCAGCCTCGAGCCAGCGCTCCGCCCAGGGCATCGGCCATCTGCAACGCGACCGCGTGATTCAAGCGCTGCGCGTAGCCATCGCCCACCAGCTCCCAGACGCGGGCCCCGCTCGATTGTGCCAGCGCCAGAAACCACAGGCTCGAGCTGGAATCAAAGTTGAACAACCGCACCGTTCCCTTGGAGTCCTTGTAGACCTTCGCTGCTGCCGTGACGAGTTGCGCCCAGGTGGTTGGCGGCGCGATCTTGTACTTTGCCAGCAGATCAGCCCGGTAGACCAACGCCATCGGGGAGGTGTCCACCGGGAGCGTGTACAGGTTACCGTTGAGCGAAGCCTGCTTCCAGGCCCACGCCGGAAACCGCGCCTGGGTTTCGGCGGGCAGCAAGCTCTGCAAGGGCATCACGGCGTTTCGACTCTGCAACAGCGGCAAGAACGCGTACTCGAGCCGCATCACGTCCGGTAAACCCTCGCCACCGGTTTGCATGGCAGTCAGAACCGCCTGATAGAGTTCCGCCCCGGAGTTGAAGCGCCGCACTGTGACGCGAACCTGGGGATTCTCAATCTGGTAATCCTCGGCCAGATCAGAACCGTTCGGTTGCCAGGTCCAAACGGTCAGCGGCGTGACCTCGAGACCATCCTCGGTTTGCGCCAATCCTACTAAGGTCAGGGCAGAGATCAGCAGGAACGCAACGATTGACCAACGCAACAACATGACAGAGTGTACCTCTTCAACCTTTGGTGGCTCCAACTGTCAAGCCACCCTGCCAGTACCGTCCCAGGGAGAAGAACGCGGCTAGCAACGGTACGATGCTCAGTAGCGCCCCTAGAACGATAACCGTGTACTGCGGCGTGCGACCCGTGTTGGTGTTGTTCCAGACCGACAAACCCAGCGTCAACGGGAACTGATCGCTATTGTTCAGCACGACAAGCGGCAGGAAGAAGTTGTTCCAGGCGGCCACGAAGGTGAACAGGAAGACCGTGATCAGACCACCGCGCACTAAAGGCAAGCCCATGCTCCAGAAGATCCGCCAGTCGCTCGCGCCATCAATCTTGGCCGCCTCAATGAGTTCGTTCGGGAAACCGTTATCCCAGAACACCCGCATCAGGTACAGACCGAACGGGTTGACCATTTGCGGCAGGATCACTGCCCACGGGGTATTGGCCAAACCAATGTTGTTGATAAGCAAGAAGATTGGCAGCGTCAGCGCGGTTGCCGGGACCATGATCGTGCCCAGGATCAAGCTAAACAACCAACTTCGCCCGGCAAAATCGAACTTGGAAAAGGCGTACCCGGCCATGGCGGCCGACATCGTGGCCAGCACGCCGCTAGAGAAGGAGTAGAAGAAACTGTTAAGTATCCACCGGGCGAACACGCCGTTATCCTTGGAAAATAAGTCGGAAAAATTTTCCAGCAGATGCCACGGTTGCGCGAACCACAAGCCGAAGGTCGTGTTGAGCTGGGAATTGTCCTTGGTGATACTGACCAGAACCCAGTAAAGCGGAAGTAGAAAGTACAGCAGCGCCAGCACCATGACGATCACCAACAGCGGAGACGAACGTTTGGTCTGGATCATACGTTTTGACTCCGGTTGACGTACCGCAAGAAGAAAGCGCTCGAAGTGAATGTTATCAGGGCCAGCACCACTGCCAGCGCGGCCGCATAGGAGTAATTCGCGTCTTGAGAGGCAATCTGATAGATATACGTGTTCGGCGTCACGTTGACCGGCACATACCTGCCAATACCGCGCAGCACAAATGGCTCGGAGAAGATCTGGGCGGTACCGATGACACTGAAGATCAGCGTCAGCATCAATGCCGGGCGCAGCAATGGCAACTTGATGTAACGAATCACGTTCCAGCCGGTCGCGCCATCAATCGCGGCCGCCTCGTAGAGTTCTCTCGAGACACTTTGGAGGTTGGCGTACAGCGTGATGGCGTTATACCCCGTCCAGGTCCAGGTGACAATGTTGCCAATTGAAAAAAGTAACAACCCGCCGCTCAGGAAATCAATTGGTTCACGTCCGCCACCGATCAGGGCGAAATTCAGCGGGGAGAGGTTCTTACTGTAGAGAAACCCCCAGAGCAACCCGGCTATCACACCGGGAATAGTGTATGGGATGTAAATCGCGGTTCGAAAAACTCTCGCCAGCACACCGTTTGCCTCGTCAATGATGAGTGCGAAGGCCGTAGACACAATCAGCATCAACGGCACTTGGATCAAACCAAAAATCACGATGTTCAAGAAGCTCTGCAAGAAATCCGTGTCGGTGAATGCCCGCACGTAATTTGCGAATCCCCCAAAGACCTCCACAGGTGGGCTGAAGCCCTTGCGCACCTTCGTCAGGAAACTCAAATACACTGAGTAAAGCACGGGCAGGATAAAGAAAAGACTAAACGCCGCCATGAACGGTGTGAGAAACAAATACGGGGTTAGACGATTATTTTTCATCTCTTGTTCTGCCAGCTTTCAAACATGTTCCAGGCTCGAGCCAACCATTCAAATTTCAGAGCCTCGAGGGGCAAAGTGAATCGCCCCTCGAGGCGGGTCAGTTACTTGACGCTGTAGCCGTCTGCTTTTGCTTTCGCTGATGTTTCGGTTTGCCAATTGTCGAGCGCTGTAGCAAAGCTCTGCTTGCCGCTCACGGCTAGATCCATCTGCTTCTGGAAGCTGGCATCCACCGTTGGGGCCCACGGCGACCATTGGAAGCGAGTGTTGACACCCTTACCAGCGTCCTTGTACACAGCGGCGACGTTCTGGCCGCCGAAGAACTTGGCTGGGTTGTTCTTGGGGTCAGACAGTTCTGGCAGATCCAGACCGGCGTTGGCCGCTGGGAAGACGCCCGCGCCCTTCCAGCCCTGGACCAGGCTGTCCTTGCTGCTCATCAGCCAGTACGCGAATAGAGTTGCGGCCTCCGGGTGCTTGGACTGCGTGGTCACAACAGCCGTACTACCGCCCCAGTTCCCGCTCGCCTTTCCGCCCTTGGTCCACTGTGGCAGCGGTGCGACACGGTACTCTGCTCCAGCACCCGGATTCTTTTCCAGACTGCCCGCAAACGATCCCGTGCCCCAGGCGGCTTCCATGCTGGTCGCCACCTCACCCTTGCTGACGGCGTTCCAGAAGTCAGCACTGAAGGCGGGCAGGGTGGACACGTACTTCTTGGTGATGAGCTTGCCCCAGTAATTGGCCACCTGTTTGGCGGCTGCACTGTTGAGCGTCTGGGTATAGCTGCCATCAGCATTCGCCTTCCACATCTGAGCCCCGTTAGCCCAGGCGAGTGCCGTGAACCACGGTGCGAAGGTGCTAAAGAAGTTGCCGATCTTGACTTTACCGTTCGAGGCATCGAACAGTTTCTTGCCAGCCGCCTCGAATTCATTCCAGGTCGTCGGAATGGACACCTTGTACTTGTCAAAGATATCCTTGCGGTAAATCATAGCAAACGGACCCTGATCTTGCGGGATACCGTATACGGCCTTCCCCTGTGAGACCTGGCTCCAAGTCCACGGCACGAAGTAATTCTTGGCGTCGCCCGGCAGGTACTTGCTGAGGTCAGCCAATCCGCCCGTGCTGGCAAAAAACGGGATGTACCCGAACTCCACCTGAGCCACGTCAGGAGCGCCTGTGCCCGCCTTAATGGCCGTTTGCAACTTCGGATAGGTACCCGCCTGACCGCCACCCAGATTCACGACCTTGACCTTGATATTCGGGTACTTCTTCGTGAACAGGGCCGCCTGCTGCTCCATGTTCGGAACCCACGACCAGTACTCGAGGGTAATATCCCCCTCGGGGGCCTTGCCGTAATTGGGTTCGTTGAACGCCTGTGCCAGCGCGATCACCCCTGCGACCGCAGCACCGCCCGCCAACAACAGTGTCATACCCTTTTTGATGTTCATAATCCCCAACCTCCATGATGAGATGGCTGCGTGCCGAATCAGGATGCCGACCAGCGACAGCCTAATCAAGATTATTGTGCGAACTGTGCATGTGAATCACAGTGTGCAACCCATTGAATACCCTTGCCGAAATCCTCGAGTGTGTTCAGACCTACATCCTCGAGCTGTTCCAGTACCAACTCCACATGGGATCAGCCTTTCGTGGCTCCGACCGTCAGGCCGTCAATAAAGTAGCGTTGTAAACCGAAGAAGACTAGTAGGGTCGGCACGGTCGCAATCATGCTTCCGGCGACCAGAAGCGGCCAATCGCTGACGTACTGGCCGCGCAGGTTGGCCAATCCCGTGGTGATCGGTTTCAGGTTGTCGTTCTGAATCAGCACGACTGCCCACAGGTAATCGTTGAAAATCCAGGTGAATTCCAAGGTCGCCAATGCCGCCAATCCTGGCAGCAGCAACGGCAAGGCGATCCGTCGGAAGATCGTCCACTCGGTCGCACCGTCAATCACAGCCGATTCAAACAGACTGGCGGGAACAGTCCGCATGAAGTTTCGCAACACGAAAGTCGAAAAACCCATCTGGAACGCGGAGTGAAACAGGATCAGCGCCCAGAAGGTGTCGTAGGTGGTCGTGAGCTGGAGCTGAAGCGGGTTCAGTGATAGGGCGGGCAGGAAGTGCGCCTTGTTGGCCAGCATGAACACTGGGAGCAGCATGATTTGAAACGGCAGCATCAGTCCTGCCACGAACATCATGTAAATCGGTCGGTTTAGCAGAAACTTGAAGCGTACCAGCGCGTAAGCGCACATGCTCGAGAACAGCATCGTGATCGCCAGTGCCGGGATGGTGATCTTGAAGCTGTTGCCCAGGTACCGGCTGATGTGCGCCTGATTCCAGGCGCGACTGAAATTATCTAGCGTGAGCTGGTTCGGGATCGTCCAGAAACCGTGAATGTTCAAGTCATCGAAGGTTCGGACACTGGTCACGAGCGCACCAACGATCGGGACCAGCCACAGCAGTGCGAAGAACCAGACGATCACCATGACATACGTCGGCGGTCCCCTGCGAACTGACCCCCTACGTGCGGGGCGGCTCGAGATGGGATTGCTCGGAACGCTGCTGACGCTCATGCGGTCGCCTCCTCTTGGGACAGAACCTGACGCAGGTAAACTAGGCTGAAGCTGAAGGTGATCAGAAACAGCACCACCGCCACGGCCGCCGCGTAGCCCTGACGGTAATCGTGAAAGGCGGATTTCTGCATGTAATTGGCCAGCACCTCGGATTGACTGAATGGCCCGCCGTTGGTCATAACATTGACCAGATCGAACGCTCGCAAGCTATCCACGACCGACACGACCACCACCACGACGGTCACGGGGGTCAGCATTGGGAAGATCATGTAACGAAACAGCGTCCAGCCCTCCGCGCCGTCCACCCGCGCCGCCTCGAGCACTTCGGCGTCCATGGTTTTCAGCCCTGCCAAGTACAGGACCATCACGTAGCCGACCTGCCGCCAGAGGGCCGCACCGATCACGGAGACGAGCGCCAGATTCGGGTCACCCAACCAGCCGATTTTCAGGGCTGAGGCTGGATCAACCGACAACCCAATTGATTTTAGAAGCGATAAGAACCCTGCCAGGAGCGTGTTGAGCAGCCCTTGCTGCGGGTGGTAAATCCAGCCCCAGACGAGGCTCGTGACGACCGGCGCGAGCACCAATGGCAGGTAAAACGAAACTTTTAGAAACCGATCAAATTTCACGCCTTGGTTCAGCACCAACGCCAGTGCCAGGCCAGCCGAAGTTGGAATCGTGATAAAAATAGCGATCCAGATCAGGTTGTGAATCAACGCTAGCCTGAACGTATCGGTGCTGAACAGCTCCTGGAAGTTCGCAAACCCGATCCACTTCGGATCGCTCAGGCCATCGTATTCGGTCATGGCCAGACGAAATGAATCGAGCGTCGGGTAAAGCACCCAGACCGCGTACAGCAGGAGTGGCACGGCAATGAACGAACCGACCGTTAAAAACTGTCGGAATGCCTGCGCGTCGAAACGTGTGCCTCGTTGGACAACTGACGTGGTGGACACAGCCATAATCGCCTCAGTCTCTTGTTGGAGCCTGGTGTGAATACACAGTATTCACACCAGGCAAAAATAATGGCTCGAGCTTACTTGACGTTAAAAATGCGCTTGCGGGCCGTCTCAAGTTCGGTCAGGATCGAATCAATCTGAGTTGGGTTAGAGAGGAACTTGACGAAGCCGTCCATGCCGATGCGAGCCATTTCTGGGGCCGTATCGCGGTCGTAGAACTGCATGATCTGATCGGCTTCGTTGATAATCGTCTTCTGCGCCTTGGCAATCTGAGGCTTGGCCTCGTAGAGCTTGGGGTCAACGTCATTGCGGGCAGAGAGCAGGTTGTTTTCCTTGACCGCCAACTCTGCGACTTCTTTGGAACCGAGGAAGCTCAAGAAGAGCTTGGCGTTATCAACGTTCTTCGCCTTGGCGGGCATGAAGAACCCGTCGGTCGGAGCTTCCTCACCGATCGGGAGCTTCGAGTCAATAATTGGGAAGCGGAAGAAATCCAGTTCCTTGGCCTCTTTTTCGTCCGGGTACTGACCGCGCACGAAATCGCCCATCAAGTACATACCGACCTTGCCCTGAACCATCAGATTGGCGGCATCTTCCCAGGTGTAGCTAGCTGCGTTTTCTAATAGGTAACCCTTGTCAACCAGCACCTTCCAATTGGTCATGGTCTTCTTGACACGCGGGTCGGTGTAAGGAATCTTGCCGTCCGTCAGATCTTTATGAAACTGCGGGCCGTTGGTGCGCATGTTCATGAAGTCGAACCAGCCACCCTGCGGCCAGGTCGCCTTGGCGGCGTTACCGATTGGGGTGATGCCAGCCTTCTTCAAGGCTTCGGAGACGGCCAAGAACTCTGTCCAGGTCTTGGGTTCTTTCAAACCTAGCTTCTGGAAAATATCTTTGCGGTAGTACACGGCCCACCAGTAATAGCTGGTCGGCACGAACACGTAGTTACCGTTCGTGTCCTTGGCGAGGCTTTGGAAGCCCTTCGGATAGGCCTTTTCCCAGCCGTTGTCCTTCCAAACGGAGCTGATGTTCGCCGCCAGGCCCTTGTCGCTGAACGCCCGCATACGGTTCCCGGCGAACCAGGTCAACACGTCTGGTGGATTGTCAGAGGCCAAATACGTGCGAACCGAGGTGTCCTGGAAGGTCTCGTGATCCACGGTATTGAATTCCATGTCCACGTTCGGGTACTTCTTCTTGAAGAGTTCGACGATTCGTGTATCGAAGGTTCTCGCGGTCGGATCAGACTGATTCGAGTTATACACGAGTTTGCCGCTCTGCGCGACCGCGACGACGGCCGCACCGACCAGCAGCGCAGCGCCCAAGACCATACCCTTAGAATTTAACTTCATGCCAACCTCGCAAGGAAAAAAGGACGAAACCAACGGGCGGTTACCGCACACGCATCAGCCAGAGCCACCTCCGCAGCCAAAAATTGTTCGTTGATCCCTACTATGACCCGTTCGCAGCAGCCTGTAAAGGTGGCCCAGTGGATTCTCGGATCACCAGCTCGAGCGGTTCCGGCGCGGCCCTCGGCGCGGCCACGCCCCGTAACCGTGCCAGCAACAGCTCGGCGGCTCGAGCGCCCTGGGTTTCGATTGGTTGTCGCACGGTGGTCAGCGGCGGCGCGAAGTACTGCGCCTGTGGCACATCATCAAACCCGGTCAGGCTGATGTCCTGCGGGATGCGCAAGCCGCGTTCCAGCAATCCTCGGGCCACCCCGAGCGCGTTGAAATCGTTTGCTGCCAGAATTGCCGTGACCTTCAGCGCCAAGGCGCGTTCGGTCAGCGCGTACCCGCTCGAGGCGCTCCAATCCCCCGGCAACCACTCGGCATCGCCATACACCTGGCGAATCCCCTCGAGTCTGATCTGGGCGTGCAGATTATCCGCTGGACCACCCACGAACGCGACACGTTCGTGACCCAAGGTTTTCAGGCTGAGCGCTAGGCTGCGGGCCCCGCCTCTATTGTCCAACGGCACGTCGTCCAGAACCACAACGGGTAAGTCCAGCGTTCTGGGTTCCAACCTGACCGCCCGCTCGGGTTCCACCAGCAGCGCTCCATCCACGCGATGTTCCGATAACAACCCGTGCGGTTCCAGGGCCGCCTCGTAATCCGTGACGAGCACGCTGTAGCCGTGCGCTCGAGCGACCCGTTCGGCCCCCGCGAACAGGAAGCCAAAGTTGGCGTCAACAAGATGCGGTACCAGCATTGCCAGCGTGTGCGTACGGTTCAGCACCATGCTGCGGGCGGCGGCCGACGGCTTGTACCCCAGATTCTCAATTGCTAGCATGACTCGAGCGCGGGTGTCCTGCGCCACGTACGGCTTCCCGGATAGGACACGCGAAACCGTCGGGTAGGTGACCCCGGCAATTTTGGCAACATCTTTGATCGTGGGACGGCGCATGACAAACCTCAAGGGTTGACGCTCGTGACGCACCGGATCGGCACGCCACAAGGGGTTCTGCAAACGTTTAGATAAGCGTTTGCAGAATATGGCGCGGTCATGGGCTTGTCAAGCTCATCTCGACTCATGCAACAGAGAGACTCGAGTGGGACAGCACATGTGGTTTCACTAACGTTTCAGTAACGTGCGTACCGTAGGCTTAACACCAGAAGCCGCCCCGAAAGCGGTCTCGAGGAGGTCGTATGAAACAGTGGTTATTGGTTTGCATCGCCGTTTTGGGGTTGGCATCTCTGGGGAGCGCGCAGAAATTCACCGTCGGCGGGGCTTTGAACCTGAGCGCCGGGAGTGGAACCAATCCCAACATCGAAGCCACCGTACTGATCGGAGCCAACGATATCGCGCGGTTGCTGATCGTCGGCGTGGATGCCCGCCTCGAGGGGAACTTTTCGGTTGACGGAGCGGGCGTCGGCTTCTCGGCGGGCGCGGCGGCGCTGGCCACGTTGAACGTCGGGATCGTGACCGTGTACGGCGGGCCGCAAGTGGTCTACGTGATCGCACCAACCGTCTCTGATCCATTTCGGGTCGGAGGCATTGTCGGGGCACGGTACAACCTGATTCTGGGACTGAGCGCCTTCGGCGAGGTTGGGTTTCTGTTGACCAATCCGTTCTCCTGGCGCGTGCGGGTCGGAGCCAGTCTCAGTTTGTAGCGGTACGCTATCGAAAGGCTTCTGAGAGGTATCAGGGGCCTTTCTCACTGATAAAAGCGCGATTCGGCTACCTGACGCGTGAGACACAGACGCACGCTATTGCCTCGGAACGTGAAGCTGACCATGCCGAACTCAGTAGAACCCCGAGTTGCGTCCAGGATTTGCAGGCGACAGTTTGAGTTACGTCAACAAAAAGCTCGAGACCATTGCTAGTCTCGAGCGGCTGGTGACCCCAACGGGACTTGAACCCGTGTCTACGCCTTGAGAGGGCGTTGTCCTAGACCGCTAGACGATGGGGCCGTCCCTGAACATCAACGGGCTGGACAAGACCCGGAGAGGTTGTGGCTGGGGAACATGGACTCGAACCATGATTAACGGATCCAGAGACCGTCGTCCTGCCATTAGACGATTCCCCAACGCACGCAAGGCTTGAAAGTGGCAGCTTTCAGGCGAAGCGAAGTGTATCAGCCAAGAAAGAAGCTGTCAACGTCAGAAACGCTTACTGTTGCCAGCGCGCTGGGCTTCACACCCATGTGTTGAGAACCGTGTCTATAGCTCAAAGCCGGGGCGACCGAAAACAGTCAGGCTGCCAACTGGGCTAAGGAATCGGCTCGAGGCTTCTTGGTGTGACCAATCCTAAGTTCTCAAGACGCCTGCTCGAGACACTTAAGGGTGCGCTTGCTATCATGCGGAATGCCGGACCCGAATCTGGATGCGCTGCTGGAGCTGGGGGCGCTTCTGAAAGCCCATTACGGGTCGCGTTTCGCGCAGCTCATCCTGTTGGAAGCCAAGCAGCCTGGCCAGCTCGAGTTGCTGCTGGTCTTGCACGGCGAGGTCAATCAGATGCGCGAAATCCTGCGCGTCGAAAGCCTGGCGCGGCGCTTCAGTTCCGCGACCCTTGAGGTGGCAATCCTGCCCGTGTCCAGCGCCAGTTTCGATGCCGCCTTTGAGCCTGAACTCTGGGAGGCGCAGTTCACCGGGACGACGCTACTGGAACGCGATTGACGGTAATTTGACGAAACGCTGACATATTGTATGACGATGCGACAACAACCAATGATCCAGAGGCGCGGGTGGGTGCTCGGTACTCTCCTGGCGGCCACACTGCTGGGCTGCAACGACCGCAACAACAACACTTCCTCCTCGAGCGCGGCATCACCGCCCGCAACGGCGACCTCTGGGACAGGCAACTTCAACGGTGTCACGGTCAGCGTGCTGTACGGCAGCGAAAAGAAGGACTGGCTCGAGGCGGTGACGCAGAGTTTCAACGCCCAGGGGTTGAAGACCGCCGATGGGCAGCCGGTCCAGGTGACACTGAAACCGATGGGCAGCGCCGAAGCAGTGGACCGCATCCTGGACGGCAGCGAGCAGCCGGTCGTGTACTCGCCCGCCAGCCGCCTGCTGCTCCCGGTGCTGAACGCTCGCTGGCGCAAAACCCACGAGCAGAAGCTGACCGGTGATGCCCTGCCACTGGTGCTCTCGCCGGTCGTGATTGCCATGTGGCAACCGATGGCCAAGGCGCTCGGGTATCCGCAAAAGCCGCTCGGTTGGGCGGACATCGCTAAACTGGCCAGTCAGCAGACCCCGTGGAGTCAGTACGGCTACCCGCAGTGGGGGCGTTTCCAGTTCGGTCATACCCACCCGGATTACAGCAACAGCGGCATCGCCGCGATTCTTGCAGCCAGCTACGCCGCGAGCGGTAAAACGGCCGGGCTGACCCTGGCCGACCTCGAGAATCCCAAGGTCGGCACGGCGCTCGGGAACTTGGAGCGCGGCATCATTCACTACGGTGAGAGCACCGGGTTCTTCGCCAATCAGATGATCGAGCGCGGACCGGGTTACCTGTCAGCCGCCGTGCTGTACGAGAACCTGATCGTCAACGCCAACCGTGGCGGCAAACTCGGCACCAAGCTGACCGCGATCTACCCAAAGGAGGGAACCTTCTGGTCAGATCATCCGTTCGCCGTGCTGAACGCACCCTGGGTCTCCAAGGCGCAACGCCAGGGCGCGGAGGTCTACCGCCAGTTCCTAATGGCCGACGCGCAGCAGCGCCGCGCCCTCGAGTTCGGTTTTCGTCCCGCCGGGAACGTGCCCACCGGCGATCCGATAGGTGCCGCCAACGGCGCGAACCCGCAGGAACCCCGGAAGCTCTTAGAGGTTCCAGGGGTGGAAATTATTAACCGCGTTCGCGCTCTGTGGGGGAAATACAAGAAGCGCGTCGCGGTCAGCGTGATCCTGGACACGAGCGGCAGTATGCAAAATCAGAACCGCTTGGAAACCGCGAAAGCCGCCCTAGCCATCTTCGTCAAGCAACTGAGCGACGAGGACGCTGTCGGCGTGACGGTCTTCAATTCCGCCCAAAGTCAGCTCTCACCGCTCACGCCGCTGAAAAACAAACGCCAGCGATTGCTGGACGATATCTCGAGTTTATTTCCGTCCGGCGGAACGCGCTTGTACGACACATTGTTAGAGGTTTACCGCGCCGCGCAGAAAAACGACACCGAGCGCATCCGGGCGGTGGTCCTCCTGACCGACGGTGAGGACACCGATTCCAACACCTCGCTCGAGGCGGTTCAGGCGGCCCTGGGCGGGGACGAGAGCGGGAACGCCGTCAAGGTCTTCACGATTGCTTACGGCGACAGCGCCAACACCGAGGCGCTGAAATCGCTGTCCGCCGCGACCGGAGCTAAAAGTTACTCGAGCGACCCGAGCAACTTGGCGCAGGTCTACAAGGACATCGGCACGTTCTTCTGAGCAGGTTCTTTGAAGCACATTCTTCTAAGTCTGATCGGGGACAACCCGCAGCAAGGTCACGAACACGGGACGAGGCGTGAGGGGCAACCGCTCCAACAACCACATGCCGTCAGCGTCGTCTGAGTCAATTTCAAACTCAAGGGTTCTCAAACCGCGACGCTCGAGGAAATGAACCTGCGCTCGCACGATGGCGAGCGTTAAATCGGGCGGCTGTCCCTCGAGCGCCCCGTAACCGGTTCCCACCGCCCGAGAGTCTTCCACGAGCCAGCTCATCATGCCGAGCGCCACGTACCGATCGTCCTTCACGGCGACGATCACGCCGGCTAGTAAATGATCGTCCAGCAACAAATCCCGCCACACCTCGAGCGGTTGATCGGAGACCGCGTTGGCAATGTGGCTGCGGGTATAGAGCGACCTGTACAGCCCCGCCACCTTGTCGTCACGCTCGGGGTCAGCCTCGAGCTGCGCCAGACTGAGCAACCGATAGCCAGCCGCCCGAACGCCTTGGAAAGCCGTCTCGGGCAAATCTACATTCGCGGTTTTCAACTCCAGCAGCGGCGTATACGTGCGGCGCGTCTCCACGAAGCCGCGCCGCTTTAGAAACTCTAGCGCCTCAGGCTTCGCGTCGGTCGTGGCGGCCCGCAGGTCTTTGGGTCCACGCAGCGCCTTCAATTCAGCCGTGAGCGCCGCGAATAGCCTGGAACCGACGCCGCGCCCTCGAGCCGCCTGCGCGACATTGATGCCGAGGTACGCGCCCGCCGGATGAAACGCGTTCTCCCACAGGCTGCCAAAGCCCACGACGCGACCCTCGAGTTCCGCCACGAGTGTGCGCCACAGCGGGAAACACTCCCCGCTCGAGTCCGGGCGGTAGCGGTCATATTGGCTGCGCTCCGCCTCGTCGCCCCAGTTTTCTTGCAGAATCTCCTCGAGTGGCGCGCTGTCAGCCGGGGCGAACGGACGCAGCCTGAAAGTCATGGTTTACTCGAGTCGGTCAAGACGCGTCCACCCGTACCAGAGCGGCAGCAGGGTTCCCAGAACCGTCACCAGCGCTATCAAGCCCAGCACGACCACCCCCTCGAGCGTGGCGAAGTACGACAGGCCCGGAAACAGTTGCGGTTGCGTGACGCTCAAGTACGCGGGTCGCGCCACGACGAGCACCAGCAACGCACTGTAGAAGAGCGAGACGACCATGTAAATCAAGCCGCCCGCGCTGAAGGCGATCTCGGCCGGATTGTCCGACTTGAAACGCGGCACGGCCGCGCCGATCCCCACGCCCAGCGCGGTCATGACAAACGCACTCGAGAGGGCCACCATGACGCTGCTCAGGGTAATCGTCGGGGACAGGTTCAGGCTGGTCGCGCTGAAGTACCCCAGACAGACCGCCAGGATCAGCGTGGCGGGCAAGGCCCCCCAGAATTTCGCTAGCACGATGCTGCGCGTGGCTATCGGACTGGTTCGCAGCAGCCAGTACCCGTAACCTTCCTGCGAGACGCTCGGGAACGCCATCCGCACGCCGACGCCCGCGATCACGAAGCCCTGAAACGCCAATGTCAAAAACCCGAGCGCGTTTCGCAGGATCAACCCTTGATCGCCGTCCACCGGGATTGGAAAAGCGCGCACCGACACGACGTACACCCCTCCGAGCGCCACCAGGATCAGCAGTTGCGACCACTGCGTGGCATCTCGGAACAGCAACCGCGCGTCTTTCATGACCAGATGCCCGCCCGAACCGAAGCCTGCCAAAGAGCGCTCGAGCCAACTCGCCGCTCGAGGTCTGGGATCGAGTTTGACCGTGGACGACTCGAGACCACGCACCCAACCCTCCAAGTACGCCCGTGACGCGAGCCAGCCTGCGACCAGCATCATCGCCGCCGCCAGTCCGGTCAGCAGCACGATGCTGTAACTGAAATCTCCTCGAGCGGCCGTCCAGATGAAGTTGGAGGCCCAACTGCTCGGGAGCAGCGGGTTGCTGGGTGCGCCAAAGGTGGCGATCAGCTTGTCAATCGCCTCGCCATTGCTGGACTGGCTAAGCTGCCGCAGGATTTCCTCGGGGCGGGCGGCACGAATCAGATAGACCAGACTGGCGCTCATGACCACCCCCAAGCCGGTGGCGACCTCGCGCACGCGACCCGCCGGGGCGAACCGCATCAGCGCGATCGCGGTCGCCGCGCCCAGGGCCACAGGGAGCATGTAGGTGATGAGCGCCGCCAGCACCGCCAGCGGGTAGTACCACCAATCCGCGTGAAAGAAGCCGCCGATCGCCAGCAGCGGCGGCACGGTCAGCAGGCTTGGCACGCCCGCCGCCGATAGATACGTATCGAATAGCTTGACCGCGAAGACTCGAGCGCTCGAGATCGGTTGCGCCAACAAAAAATTCAGGTCATCCGAGGCGTACAGCGTCGTGATCGCCGTGGTGATCGCGCTGAAGGTGACACCCGCCGCGAGCACGATCAGACCCGATTCCAGAACGCGGCTGGCAATCGAACGCCCGACCAAGCTGCACGAGGCGCGCCCCTCCAAGAAGGTACGCCCAGCGTTGCAGACGAACTCGAGGGCTTTGAAGACGCCGACCCACTCACCGTACACGACCGCCGCCACGAATAGGGCTGCCACAACGTAACCCCACGGGCTGCCTCGAGTGATCGCGTTCCACAGCCCGCGCCACTTCAAGCCCAGCAGCGACGCGCTGTAACGCTCTCTCAGGACTGGCTTCGGGTTCGCGGCGAGCGCCATCAGGCGGCTTCCTTTTCTCTAACCCGCGTCCGTTCCAGCTCTTCTTCCTCCACGAGCTTGAAGAAAATGCGTTCCAGCGTGTTGCCCTCCACGCCGGAGCGCGCCTCACCAGCTCTGGTTTGCAACTCTTCCAGCGTCCCCTCGGCCAGCACGTGGCCGCGATCCAGCACGGCGATGCGGTGCGCTACAGCTTCCGCGACCGGCAGGCTGTGCGTCGTCAGCAGCACGGTTTTGCCCCTCGCGGCGTAGCCGCTCAGCAACTCACGCGCCTGCTTCGCGGCCCTCGGGTCCAGCCCGACCATCGGCTCGTCCACGATCAGGACCGGCGGTTCGGGGAGCATCGCGCAGATGATCGTGAGTTTCTGCTTCATGCCGTGCGAGAAGGTCTCTATCAGTTCATTCCCGAAATCCGTCAAGCCGAAAAACTCGAGCCAACGCTCGATTTCAGATCCGGCGTTTTGAAGCTTGTGCAACCCGGCAATGAAGCGCAGCAACTCCCTGGCCGTCAGCTTACCGTACAGATACGGGCGATCCGGGATGTACCCGAACGATGCTTTGGCCTTCACAGGTTCGCGCCAGACATCGAAGCCCGCCACGCGCACCGTGCCGGAGCTGGGGCGCGTCAAGCCGGTCATGGCGCGAATCGTCGTGGTCTTCCCCGCCCCGTTCGGACCGAGCAGACCGTAGACCTCGCCGGGAACCACGCGCAGGCTGACATCGCTGACGGCGGCGACGCGTCCGAAGCGCTTGGAGAAATTTTGAACCTCGATCATGTTTTGGAGTCTAGCCCCGATCCTGGGCGACCCAGGGTGTAAATACGACGCTCGGATGGGGCTACAGATGACATTGCCGTCCTCGAAGGCTCGAGCAGAGACGACCTTCAGGCGTCCGTGATGGCTTCGCGCAGACGACTGGTCTCCTGTTTCGTCACTTCGATGCTGTGCCGAATGAACTTGGAGATCAACTCGAGTTCCGCATCGCTGTACGCCTGAAGTCCGCTGGCGGTGGCTTCGGCAATCGGGGCTAACAGTTCCCAGAACTCGTTGTCTCGAGCGTGAGTCGGTTGAAGCACGACTTTGCGGCGGTCTTGGGCGTCGGGCGCACGGCGCGCCAGGTTGGCTTTTTCCAGACGGTCAATCACGCCGGTAATCGCACCGCTCGTCAGTCCTGTGGCTTCGGCGAGTTGCCCGGCCGTCATGGGCGAGCCTGTGTCCGCAGCGTCGTTGATGAGGTCCAGTGCCTTGTGGTCGCCCTGGCTGAGACCCATCCGCTCAGCGATGGCGGCATGAAACAGGACGGTGCGGGTACTCAGTTCGCGGTTCAATTGAAAAATCAGCGTCTCTACGAGCTGGTGACGCCCTTTGGAGGCAGCATTGGCGATGGTTGGAAAACGAGGGCTTGACAAATGAAAACCTTGCCTTTACATTCTAAGTATCTTAGAAACTAAGAGATTTAGATTCAGCGTATTCACCACTCCTGAGATTTTACTCCAAGCCAAGGGGAAGCACATGATTCAAAATCTTGACCGACCACACGCCACCGAAGAAACCGCCCTCCGCGAACTATTCTCACGTCTCGAGACCGCCTGGAACGCGGGCAATGGTACTGCTTACGGCGAATGCTTCACGCTGGACAGCGATTACGTGACCTTCGAGGGCGGTCATCTTCAGGGTCGCCAAGCGAACGCCGCCTCGCATCAGAAATTGTTTGACAGCTTCCTTAAGGGTTCCAAGCTGAGCGGGCAGATCGAAGACATTCGCTTCATCGCGCCGGACGTTGCCGTTCTGCACGTCACTGGAAACGTGCGATTGCGCTGGCAAGCCCGACCCGCCGCTGGGCGCGAATCGATCCAGACGTATGTGGCGGTTAAGCGTGACGGCGCGTGGCAGTTCGCCGCCTTTCATAACACGCGAATTTTGCGACGCGACTGGTATCACTTCCTCGGCATGATTCTTGGTCAGCGCTAAATCTACGCAACCCAGTCCGGCTTAGAACACTGGCGCTTCTTGGCATCAGCGAAGGGCAGTCATGGCTCGAGGAAAGCTTGCATCATGGATGCAATGCCAAAATCGCAAACTCGAGTAGATCAGGTGACCTATGAAGAACCTCAAGGTAATCATCATTGGCGCTGGAACTGGCGGTGGCTGCCTGGCCCACGGCCTGAAACGCGCCGGAATTGACGTGCGGGTCTTCGAGCGAGACCGCACGCGGGTGGACGGACCGCAAGGCTACAGGGTCGGCATCAGCCCGCGTGGCAGCCACGCCCTGAAGGAATGCCTGCCGCCGAATCTATTCGACACCTTCGTGACTACCTGCGCTCGAGCACCGCGCTATTTCAATCTGCTGACCGAACAGTTCTCAGAGGTTCTCTGTTTCGACGAGCATGACCTGCCCTTGGGCGGCCACGATCCAGTCAACAGCGAGAAAAACGTCAGCCGCATGACCCTGCGTCAAGTGTTACTAACTGGCCTCGAGGATGTCGTGCAGTTCGACAAGAGATTCACGCACTTTGAGCAGAACATTGACGGCACGGTCACGGCCTTCTTCGAGGATGGCACGCGCGCCACGGGTGACGTGTTGGTTGCCGCCGACGGCACAAACTCGAGGGTTCGTAAGCAACTCCTGCCGCAGGCCAGACTCGAGGATTCTGGAATGCTCAGCATGGGCGGAAAATTGCCGATCACACTGGAATCGAAAGCGCTGCTGTCCCCAAAGATACTCGAGGGGATGTCAATGGTGTTCGCCCCGAAGGGCTACGGTTTGATCATTCACGTTGTGGAGTTCAAATGGGATCGGGACGGCCCGAAACCTGGCGTCAACGCACGCGACGCGGAACTGATCACTCAATGGTCGGGACGCCAGTACGATCCTTCAGAGGATTACATCGGCTGGGGGTTCTGGGCCCCGCGCCAGCACTTCCCGCAAGATCCGTTGACACTGAAAGGTGCAGAGCTAATCAAGCTCACCCTTGACATGACCACAGGCTGGCATAGGAACCTGCGCGAACTCATTTCACTGACCGATCCCTCCACCGTTTACCCGATCAACATCCGTACTTCTGTGCCGATTAACCCGTGGCCCTCGAGCCATGTGACGTTGCTAGGCGATGCCATCCACACGATGACGCCGGGGCGCGGCGTTGGTGCAAACACGGCCTTGCGCGACGCAGCGCTGCTCTGCAAGAAACTGATCGCCGTCCGCGACGACGCGCAACCGCTGCTCGAGGCGATCTCAGAATACGAGGTGAAAATGCGGCAGTACGGCTTTTCGGCTGTGCTCAAATCGCGCGAGCAGATGAACGGCGACAGCCCCATGAACAAACCCGTCATCGGAGATTTGATGCTCGCTGCGATGCGAACCGGAATGCGCGTGGTGAACGCCGTGCCTGCGCTGAAACGTCGCCTTGCGGCCTCAATGCTGCACGACCGGAGCTTGGCGCAAGACTGAGCGCCTCGAGGTGAAAATCTTTCATACGTGAAGCGCAAAATCCAAGATTCCGCAAACTCCAGCGCCAAGCATCAGCAACCTCGAGAAAGCTGCGTGAAAGGCGTTATCGGGGTGCTTCAAGAACAAGATGTGCAAGACAACGTGAACAACGAAGAACGCATCCAAACCAGTGATCGTGTTATCGCGCAACTCAGACCCTAGGGTTCCGAAAACCGCAAGAAAAATCAGGGAGAAAATGGGGATGTGCAATGCGGTGAAAATGCGAAACGCGCGTTCTTCCTCCAATCCAGAGAGGATCACGAACATGCGCCATTCTTTGCGTCGAATCGCGTCCAACTCGTGCGTGAAGAGCAGCGCGAGTCCAATGAAGAAAAACAGATGTCCGGTCATCGCAATGAACCTCGAGTTTTAAAGAAAAGTACCTCGAGCCAAACCCAGAAGCCTGCGGGTCAAAAAAGCGGCTCGAGGTGTGGGAACGCGTCACCGATGGATTCAGCTCGCCTTTTCCCTCGAGTCCAGCAGCGCAAAGAAAAAGATGCAGCCCAGACCCCAGAGAATCCATGCCGCGCCGTAAATGCGTGATTCGGTTGGCAATCCGTACAAACCCGTCCACGTGAACGCAATCGCATCCAAGAAACCGGCGGTCATGCTCATCACCAGCACGGCCGGTAAAAACGCCGCGCCACGCAGTCCAACGATGGAACCGATCAGTCGCATGGACACGAACCCGAACGGGAAACTCAGCACGAATAACAGCACCATGTTGATGCTTTTCGGGTCAAGCACGGCTGTTCCCATGAAGCGAATCATCATCGCGGCCACGAACCAGAAGACGACACCAATCAAGACCCACCTGACCAGTGTTGAGTTTGAGATTGAACGTTGAGAAACTTCAGAAATTCGAGTCATCAGAAACCTCCCGCTCGAGTGGCGTCTCGAGCCAGTGCGTAGAGTTGCGAGAGTGACGCCACTGAGTGCGCAAATCAATTGCGGCTCGAGCGCTCAGCGTGAAGATCAGCAATTACCGAAACAAACTCATCTCATCGCCCCACCTCCCCCTCGAGCCACTGCGTGAATTGTTTGAAGGCAGCATTTGTGTGCGAATCACGGCGCACTGTGAGGCGTTGCAACAGCAAGCCGTGAATGGTGGCGACAGTGAGTGAAGCCAGTGTTTCGGCGTGCGACTTCTTCAATCCAGCGTGTCGGAAACCAAGTGTGAAGCGTGCAACCCAGGCGGAGGCGAGGTTTTCGGTGAGCTGCTCTAAGCCCGCCGGGTTCATTAGGGCGTACCCCCAGAGTTCAAAGGTGGAGCGCTGGAACGCGTCCGTGTCTGGCTGGGTGAACGCACCCCAAAGCCCCTCGAGCATGCGTACGGGATCGCCAGTTTCCTCGAGGAGCCTGTCTGAGAGGCTGAGGAATTGCGCTTCGATGCGTTCAACGATCAGCCCCATCAGTGCTTCTTTGCTGCCGAAGTGATGGATCAGCATTCGGGCGCTCGTGCCGATACCGTCCGCCAGGGGCCGCAACGATAAGCCAGAGAAACCGTGAAGCAAAACGTATTGCACTGCATTCTCGAGCAGTTCCTCTCTATGGGTTGCATCCTTCTGGCGAGTCATGAAACGAGTGTTACATGTAACACTCGTTTCGTCAAGGGCGGGACAAGCGCACTACCGATTTTCGGATGTGCCTCAGGCGTCCAGGGTTCGTCTCGAGCGGCAACCATTTTTGTAACGCAGCCACGGCTCGAGAGTCGTTGCAGGTGTCGCATAGCGCCACCACTGCCGCACCGCGCACCCTCGAGTTCGGATCGTTGAACGCCATCTCGATCAATTTCGGAATAAGATCACCGCGACCCGTGAGCGGCACGAGTTTGCACGCCTCGCAACTCAAACTGTGAAGCGCAGCACGACGAACTCGTGGCTCGGGATCGGACAGCAACTCCTCGAGCGGAGCCGCACAACGTTCGTCTGCTAAGTGATCGAGCGCACCCGCGCACGCGTAACGCACACGATCATCAGGACTTTTCAAACCCGCCAGCAACCCATTCACGAGTTGCGCGTGCATCCCAAGCTGCCCCACCCGTTCTCGCAACGCGAGGATGTCGCGCAGCGGCATGAGCAGCAATTTCTCCGCGAGAAACTTCAAATCCCCCACTCGAGCCGCCTCGAGCATTTGAGCGGTGAGATCGTGAACGAAGGCTTTTCGGCTCGAGGCTTTAGGGTTTGGTTGCACCGCTTCGACATAGGTTTTCAACCGCACCCAATTCGGAAAGCCGTACTCCCGCGCGATCACAAATTGCGCGTCTGCTAGTTTCAAATTCTGATTCGAGGTCAACATCCGTAAGCGCTCAAAGGCAGCGGCGTCTTGCTCGAGCGTGGCCCGCAACAGCGCCTTCGCCTGCGCTTTCAAATGCTCCAAGTTTGGGGAGAGCGGCAGTTTCTTCGGCATGGATTCCCTCTTTCATTGCGCCCAAAGTCCGCTGATGGGCTGAAAGAAGGCTTAGGTTTTAGGAATCGCAGTGAGCTAGGCCCTGTTCGCGGACGGAACGCGACTGCCTCGCGTTGCCGATATTGTGGCACGCGATTTTCAATACGGCAATATCTTCGGGTCAAGCCTTCAGGAACTCGGTCACGACTCGGTTCAACACCCACAGGCCCGCCGGGGTCGTCCGCACCGTGTCGCCATCCCACTCGAGCCAGCCTTTTTCAACGCCGCTCGAGAAGGCGTCGGCGAAGTGAACCCGCGCATCCAAACCCGCTCTGGCCGAGATATCCGCCATGTCCACGCCGCGTTTCAAGCGCAAGCCGTTGAACAGCGCATCGGTCACGAAGTCCACGCGTGTCACCGGCTCTACCTCCCCCCTGCCCCCCTCGAGCCAGCCTGACAGGTGCGGGTTGGTGCGGCGCTCGGCGATCACGTCGGTGGCTGCGCCCGCAAAGTGTGTCTCAGGGGCGGGATAGTGTCCCGCCGCGCCCGCGCCCAGCCCAAAGTAAAACCGGTTCTGCCAGTACGCCAGATTGTGCCTAGATTGAAACCCAGGCTTGGCGTGGTTGCTGACCTCGTACCGCTCGAGACCGTACGCCTGCAAAACCGGTTCTGCCAGCTCGAGGGCGCGGGTTTCGTCTTCTTCCTTCACAGTCACGCCCTGGCGATAGAACGGCGTGCCGGGTTCCACGGTCAGCGTGTAACAGGAAATGTGGTTCAGGCCCGTCGCGCCAACCGCCCGTAAGTCACGCTCGAGGTTTTGTCCTGGCACGGCGGTGATAAGGTCGGCGCTGACCTCGAAACCTGCACTCACCAGCAGCTCGAGGGCGCTCAGGGCTTGCCGGGCATCGTGGGTGCGCCCCAGAAACTTCAGCACCTCGTCCTGCGTGCTCTGCACCCCGACCGATGCCCTGGTGAAGCCCAAATCCCGCCACAGGGCAACCCGGGCCGGAGAAACCGTGCCGGGGTTCACCTCGAGCGTCGCCTCATAGGATGCCCAGCCGAAATGCGTTTTGATGATGCCCACCAGTTCCTCGAGTTCGGCATCGCGCAGGAACGACGGCGTGCCACCGCCGAGATACAACGTCTTCAGCGCGTGTCCGCCATATCGTGATCCATACTGAGCCTCGAGTTGCGCCGCGTCGCGTTTCAGCTCGCGCAGGTACGCCTCGACAGTCCCAGCCCGCCGCTCGAGGACGTGGAAGTCGCAGTAGGGGCAGATGGTCGGGCAGAACGGCACGTGGACGTAAAGATGTTCGATCATCGTTTCATGCTTTCCAAGTACGCAACCAGTGAATTCAAACCGAGCGCCAGCCTACGCTCGTCCACGCGGTCGGCGTCTTCAATTTCAAACGGCTCCACGCTACCGTCTGACAAAACGCGAGTCTGTGTCCCGTAGACCTGCGGTCTCCCCTGCCCGACACGAACCCGATCCGTCAGAAACGCGAGCTGCCCGGCGTCTGCGTCCCCTCGGGCCACCGCGTGGCGCAGCAACTCGAGGCAAGCCTGCTGAAACTCGCGGTCAGCGTCAGCGTGTTGCACGATCAACCAGGCGGCGGTCGCCCCGTCCCGACCGACCGTTTCAAACCCGAGCCAGCCGTGCCGGGCAATCCAGGCTTTCATCTGTGCGGTATGGGCGGCATCCAAGGAAAGCAGGGCGTCACGAGCGGTTGGAAAATCGGCGTGGTCGCGTGGTGGCAACTCGAGCCGCGCTCTCTGATCCCTGGCTCGCATCTCCAAGAGGGCGGCCTGCAAGGCTTCGTTCATGGTTGAATCGTAATGCCTGAGGGGCCCCAGACTCGAGCGATCAACAGCCATTTATCCGAAAGGGTGAACCATGGATTTCACAATTCGACCCGTGCGGGAGAGCGACGCGGCCGCTATGAGCGAGCTGCTGAACGCGATCATTCAAACCGGCAAGTACACGATCCTGGAAGGGCCGATCAGTCCGGAGATGCAACTCGAGTTCATCCGAGGCTTCCCGGCGCGCGGCGCGTTCTTCGTGGCGGAACGGGCGGGGCGGATGCTCGGCTTCCAGGATGTCAGCCCCGCCTCGAGCTGGTCCAACGCCATGCGGCACGTGGCGGAAATCAGCACGTTTATTGCCATGGACGCCCAGGGTCAAGGCGTCGGTGGGCAGCTCAGCCAGGTCACGTTCGCGGCCGCCAAGGAGAACAGCTTCGAGAAGATCACCGCCATGATTCGCGGCGACAACCCCAGAGCGGTTGGGTTTTATCTCGCACAGGGCTTCAAACCCGTGGGAACCTTGCGGCGGCACGCGTTCGTGAACGGCAGGTACATTGACGAGATCTTGGCTGAAAAAATGCTCGAGTGAGACCGCAGGGGTTTTAAGCTCGGGGTTATACCGGTGTACGGTTCAATTCAACTGGCGACCGTCGGAACCAATGAACTCGGAGAGAATCTCGAAGCGTTCTAAGAGCGTTTTGGATTCCAGAATGCGCTGACCCTCATTGCCGCCGAGTCGCAAGTTAGCCGCCACGAACGAGGCTTTCAACAGCAAGTCCTCCGGCACGTCCTGAGAGACATCCCCGAAGCGCGACCGAATCTTCACCAGGAACCGATCCAGCACCTCCTTGGCGACCGCCTGAACCCACTGCGGATCGGAAGGCTCGAGCGGCGCGATGCGGACGTTGGCCACGGCGTACGGAAATTTCTCGTGGTCAATCTCCATGATCTCGTAGCGTTCCCCACCGACCACGACAATATTCGCCGTGCCGTTCGGCAGGTAATCCACTTGGGTCAGATGCGCTAGCGTGCCGACGCGGGCCATCCTCGAGTCCAAATCATTCTCCAGCTCCGGGTCTTCCGTGGGGAGGACGCAGGGAATGCCGAATGGCTCGCCGCTCGCCCGGACGCGTCCCAGCAACTCGCGGTAACGCGGTTCAAAGACATGAAGCGGTAACGCCATCCCCGGCAGCAGCACGATTTCGCCGACCGGGAAAAGAGGTATTTCCATCCGGGCATCATACGGCCAGCCCAGGAATTACGCGTCTGCATAGAATACAATTTTCAGCGGTTCCAGTGTGTCCTGTACAGCGTTGAGGGGACGACTCGGCTCACAGTTCCAGAATGGAGCAGGACATTTCCATCCCGAGGACGCGTCACAATAAAAACGCTGAACGCCGTTCGGTACCCTTACCCTCATGCCAACCGATCTTCTCTTCTCGAGCATCGCCGCAGCCGTGTCGTGGCTGTTCACGTTATTAACTTGGACGCAGTACCGCGAGCGCGGCAAGCTCCACCAACTCCTCTGGACGCTCGGTGTGGCGAGTTTCGCACTGGCAGTCACGGCTGACACCGTTAGCCGAGCGCAGGGATCGTGGTCGGACGGCGGGTATCGGCTCTGGTACTACTTCGGCGCGATGCACGGTGTGACGCTCTTGGGACAGGGAACCCTACACCTCTTGGACAAGCGCCCGTGGACGCAACGGCTGCTCGAGGTAGTCGTGGTACTGATGATCGTCTCATTGGTGGTCGTGTTGAACGCGCCGCTGGACTTGAGTCAGCTTCAAACGCCGTGGGAACCGAAGGGAACCGCCTTCCCGGACATCACGGTGATGGGCTTCGCCACGCCGCGCTTCTGGACGATTCCCTTCAATCTCTACGGCACGCTCTGGCTGGTCGGCGGGGCGCTCTACAGCACCGCGCAGCTCTGGCGCGTCAACCGCACCCGAGCCGTTGGCACGCTGCTGATCGCGGTGGCGGGCGTGATCTTGGCGGGAACCAGCTCCCTGAACCGTTTTGGCATTGTTTACCTCGAGTCGGTCGGTCGCATGGTTGGCGTCAGCGTGCTTTTCCTGGGCTTTCTGTTCACGACCTTGGAGCCGGAGAGGTTACCACGCGTCAACCTGCCGAAAGTGCCGCCGCTACTGCTGTTCGCCGCGCTCGGTTGGGGCTTTGCGATCTTCGCCTTTTTTCAACTGGAACCCGCCGCCTGGCGAGCGCTGCTAGAGTACCCCGGTCTGTTTCTGATCGGCGGCGGTCTGATCGCCATGTTCTGGCTGGTGCTGCAAAAGGCGCGGCAGCGGGCGCAACAGTTTGAACGCGAACGAGACGCGAAAACTGACGCGTAAAATGACAGCACCTCGAGCTTGTTTTCAGACCCGTGAGCGAAACCAAAGTGGGCATGAGACTACTCTGGTCCGAATGGTTCGAGACATGAATGCCTTGCTAAACACAACTTTTGAGAAGCGGTTAACCGATTGAACCTGGCTCGAGATCGGCTGACTCAATACCGGTTGAGGTGTAAGTGCGGCAATCTTGCATATCAGCCACTCATAGAAACAGTGGGTTCATGCAGCAAGTCACGCCTCCTCAATGCTTTCGTTCGAGCATTGTCACACCACACAGTATTCTTTGGGTTGGGCACTGTCGGCCAGCCCGATCAATCCAGCCCAATTAATGGGGTGCAACGGCAACCGTTCCACACGGCCCGCCGCCCAAAGCCTCGGCGACCACGACCTCGCTCATCCCAAAACTGAGCAGCGGGCGATACCAGCTAGAGACCTCTTCGCTCGAGCGCGGCACGTAATGCGCGATGAGCGATCGGCGAAAACGATCTTTGGAAGTGTTCGGAGTGCTGCCGTGAATGACACTACCGTTAAAGAACAGTACGTCTCCGGCGCGCATGTTGGCGTGGATGGCTGTCTTCCCAGCAGGCACGGGCACGTAATCGGCGGTGAACGAGGTGCGCAGGTCAGCTTCCTCCGGGCAAGCGATTTCCAACTGCTGCGTTTCAGGCACGAGTTTCATGCCGCCGTTCTGCGCGTCCACATCGTCCACCGCCAGCCAAGCGGCGACGCAAGTTCCGGGGGCGACGCGCAAGTAAAAGTTATCCTGATGCAGTTCCTGTCCGCGCGCACCGGGCGGTTTGAAATAGAACATCGTCTGCGCCGCCAGCGGTTCTTCCCCGAACATCGCTTCCAGCAGCGGCTCGAGGCGTTTATCCAGCAGGTACTCGAGCGCGACCCGTCCAACGGTTTTGTCGGGGTGCTTGTGCGGGTTCATCATGCGCGGGTAAAAGCTCAGCGGATCGCCTGGACTGACCTGCTTTGGCATGTCGGATAGTCCTGGTACTGGACCGTCTTGGGACTGTTCCATGAAGGCTTCGCGGATCGCGCTGACTTCCTGGCTCGAGTACAGGCCGCGAACGACGACGTAGCCTTGTTCAAAGTACATTCGGAGCATCTGGGAGAGATCATCTGCTGTGCTGCTGGGTGAAGCGGCTTGAGTCACGGTTTCCTCCTGATTCCAGACACAGTAGCGATCCAGGCCCCGTGCGCCTAGGGTCGTGACGGCTTAGAAACATAGACGATCCTGCTAAAATATGGGAATGCTCAACGAGTCAAGTGCGCCTGTTATCAACCATCTGCTGACCGGACACTTCAATGAGGGAGCCGACTACCACACTCAGCGGTCTCGAGGGACAGCCGACGATTTGCTGATTTACACGGTCGGCGGGGCTGGACGTTTCGGCTTTGCGGGCGGCGATCATGCCACCGAACCGGGCGAGTTGACGTTGTTGCGGACTGGCACACCGCACCACTACGAAACCCAGGCTGAGATCGGGCACTGGGAACTCCTGTGGGCGCATTTCAGACCTCGCACGCACTGGCTGGACTGGTTGTTGGCTTGGCCGCAGATCGCGCCCGGCGTACAGAGCCTTGTCGTGCCAAAGCCGCAGCGAGCGCGCCTCGAGTCCGCTTTGCGATCCATGCACGCACTGGCGACCAGCGGTCAGCCCGACCGCGAGCAGTGGGCCATGAACGCCCTCGAGCGCGTTTGGCTCGAGTGTCTGCCGCTCATCCAGCGCAATGTTTACGACGAGCGTGTGGCTCGAGCCGTGAGTCTCATTCGGGCGCGATTGAACGAGCCGCTCCTTCTGAGCGATTTGGCAGAAGACTGCCACCTGTCCGTTTCACGCTTGACGCATCTGTTCACCGCGCAGGTTGGTCAAAGCCCATTGGCCTTCCTCGAGACTGAGCGAATGCGCCGCGCGGAACAATTACTACTGCTCACGTCGCTGACTGTTTCCAGAATCGCACAGAGCCTCGGGTACGAGGACGCGCTGTACTTTTCCAAACGCTTTCGGTTGCGGCTCGGACGCAGCCCCCGGCAATACCGAGCGGACGCGCTCGAGGGGATGGGTGCGTGGGTCGGCGAGAGTTAGGCGGCGACTCGGCTGCGTTGACACAGGTTGACACAGCGCAACCAAAGCAGGGTGGAGTGACAAACTCAGACCACTTTGATCGCGTGCTGCAAATCCTAACTGCTCGGGCCGATGTGACGCGACCCTCCTCGCGGTCGCACCAGCAATCTGCATCTTCCATGAATCTCATTGGACCATGATTGCGGCATTTCGCCGAAAAAGCCGAAAGCCAAAGAACGAAGTTTATTAAAACCTCGTTCTTTAGGCGTAGAACTTTGGCTGGGGCACGTGGATTCGAACCACGATTAACGGATCCAAAGACCGTTGTCCTGCCGTTAGACGATGCCCCAGCACCGTGTACCGCTTCGCGGACAACGGCAAGAGTGTAATGGCTACGGCTCGAGCGGTCAAGGCGACAGTCCAGCTTCTGGTTTCTGGTTTCCGGCTACTGACTGTCATGCACGAGGTTCTTGCGGACTCAGGGCGGTAAGATACCGGGCATGGTTCGGGATTACGACGTGATTGTCATCGGCGCGGGCGGGGCGGGAAGCAGCAGCGCCTTGGAGTTGGCGCGGCGCGGCAAGCGGGTCTTGCTCTTGGAGCGGTTCCAGGTCGGGCACGACCGGGGCAGCAGTCACGGACACTCGAGGATTTTCAGGTTCGCCTACGACGAAGCCGATTACGCTCGGCTGGCCATGGAAGCGCTCGGGGCGTGGCGGCAACTCGAGACGGATTCGGGGGAAAGCTTGCTGACCCTGACGGGTGGCTTGGACTTGGGACCCGTGGGCAACGAGAGCTTGGAGCGCACGGCGGCGGGCATGACGGCGGCCGGAGCCGGTTTCGAGCGGTTGACCGCGCCAGAACTGATGGGTCGCTTTCCGCAGTGGCGCGTGCCAGAGAACTGGTCAGCCTTGTACTCAGAGGACGCGGGCATCGTCGCGCCAACCCACACCGTGGAGGTCCTGGCGGCGCTGGCGCGGGCGGCAGGGGCGGAACTCTTAGAGATGACAGCGGTGACGGGCATCAACCTCGAGCGGCTGTCTGTGGAAACCAGTCGGGGGCGGTTCGCGGCTGAACAAATCGTGATCGCGGCGGGCGCGTGGCTGACGGATCTGTTGCCCGATCTCGAGTTACCGCTGAGGGTCACGTTGGAGAGCAGCGCGTACTTCGCGCCGCGCGATTTAGAGGCGTTTAAGCCTGAGCGCTTCCCGCTCTTCATCAATCACCAATCACTCGAGTATGGCTTTCCAGCCTTCGGCTTGCCGGGCGTGAAACTCGGGGCGCACCAGAGCGGAGAGGTAACAAGCGCCGAACAGAGAAGTTACGAGGTACCGGCGGAGACGCTCTCAAACCTGCACGGCTTCCTCGAGCGTTTCCTGCCGGGTCAGAACTGGCACTTGATTGCGGCGAAGACTTGCCTCTACACCAACACCCCGAGCCACGATTTTCTGCTGGACACGCACCCAGCGTCCGACAAGCTGTTGATCGTTTCGCCGTGCAGCGGTCACGGCTTCAAATTCGCACCGCTGATCGGTGCGCTCGTGGCGGATCGGCTCGAGGGGAAAACCAACCCGTTTCACTTCCCTCGTTTTCGGCGGGACGAAGCGCTCCAGGCGGGCGAGGCGAAGCTGCTGTCCAGAGCCACGACCCATTCGGCAACGGTAAGCTGAACGCATGTCCAACGTTGCGCTGACGTGCCACTGATGCAAGCCCGCTCCAGCCTATTCACAATTTTCGGCGAGTTCGTCCACCCACGCGGCGACACGGCCTGGGTCGGCACGATCATCGCTTGGATGGCGGAATTGGGCTTCAGCGAACCGGCCGTGCGGGCGGCCGTATCGCGCAGTTCCCGGACCGGCTGGCTCGAGGTGAAACGGGTCGGGCGGCGCTCCTACTACGCGCTGACGCCCGGCGTGCGCTGGCGCGTTCACCGCGCGGTTGGGCGGTTGTACCGACCACTGGATGTCCCCTGGGACGGCTTGTGGCGCGTGCTGGCCTACAACATCCCGGAAGAGTTGCGCACCGAGCGCGACCGTTTTCGCAAGGAACTCTCGGTGCTGGGCTTTGGGGCATACCAGAACGGCGTCTGGATCAGCCCGAACAGTCTGGCGAGCGAAGCCCTCGAGCTGGCACGGGTTCATGGGTTGACCGGGTACGTGGATGTCTTCGAGTCGCGGCGGTTGGGCGGGCGCAGCAATCTGGAACTGGTCGCGGGAACCTGGGACGTGTCCGCGTTGAACGCGGGCTTCGAGCGGTTCCTGCACGAATTCGCCGACGAACCTCAAGTTTATCTGGAGAACCAAGCCTTCAGCGTTTACGTGCGCTTCCTGCATGAATACCGCAAGTTCTTGTTCGTGGACCCGGACCTGCCGATGGAGCTGCAACCTCCGCTTTGGCGTTCGCTCGAGGCGGCGCAGCTTTTTCGCGGGCGGCGCGAACGCCTAGCGCCGCTGTTCGAGGCGTTCGTGCGGCAGAGCTTCGAGGGTTTGCCAGAGTCAGACTCTGAAACGCTAGCCATAAAAAACGCGCCTCTCGGCGCTGATAGGTAAAAGAATAGCACGGTATGCAGAATTCGTCAAACGGATTCACTCGAGCGGTCGGTTCAGGGGCTTGGTATGTGCGTCGGCTGCGGTAGGTGAGCGGTGAACGACCGTCGGCGACTACAAAAACCGTGTCCGACTCGGGCAGCCGGGATTATTTTCAAAGAGGAATCCAAGGAGTAGCCCTTGTTGACGGGCCGCAGTCTGAGCGAAGCGTAAAACCCAGTTTATAAGGCCTCAAGCCCACAGTTTCAGTCTCGAGATCTAAACACACCATCAAATTTCATCTCACAACAGAAATCGTAACCCGAATTTGATTCGGGACAAAACGCGCAGCGCCAGTACGCCGTTACGCCCATACTGTCTAGGTGCCGAACAACTTATAATCCGACCTGAAAATTGCTTTGGTTTGGATCAGGTGGCGTGAAGCTGAGCGGGTTAAGTTCACACGGTAGACGGGAAGTGATGCGAGGTGCAACGTGCCATTGAAGTGCTGGAATTCGCTGCGGTTCGTTCGGCCCTAGCCGAGCGCGCCAGCACGAACCTGGGGCGTGAACTCGCCTTGGCGTTGCAACCCAGCACCGACGGCAACCGCGTCAGAACCATGCTCGAGCAGGTTGAGGACGCCCTGTACGGCGCGTCGCTCCATCTGGGCGGGATCACCGATGTTCGCGCACTGATCGCCAAACTGGAAGATGGCAACATGGTCTCCGGTAGCGACCTGCTGGAGATTGCCTACACGCTGGACAGCGCCATGACCCTGAAGCGCGGCATCGCGCAGCACTCATTGGGGCCGCTGCTCGAGGTGGCGCAGGGCATCGGGCAGCACGTGATCCTGACCCGCAGCGTTCTGGAACGCTTGGACCGCGACGGTTCGGTGCGCGACGATGCCAGCCCGAAATTGCGTCAGATTCGCCGCCGCATCGAGCCGTTGCGCGGCAGTATCCGCGATCGCTTGACCGGCATCATGGAACGCGCCGGGGACGCGCTGCAAGACAAGCTCATCACCCTGCGCCGCGAGCGCTACGTGATTCCTGTGAAGGCTAGCTTCGAGAACCAAGTTCCCGGCATCGTCGTGGATAGCAGTGCTAGCCAGCAAACGGTCTTCGTCGAACCGGCTAGCGTCGTGCCGCTGAACAACGAACTGGCGCGGATTTTATTGGAAGAGGAACACGAGGTCGCCAGAATCCTGCTCGAGTTGGCCCGCTTGGTTCACGACGAGCCGGGGTTGTGGGAGACCTTGCGCGCTGTGGCGGAGCTGGACTTGATCGGGGCGAAGGCGGCGCTGGCGCGCGACTGGGAGCTAAATAGAGCGCAAATGAACTCGAGCGGCGAGTTTGAATTGCAGGGCTTGAAGCATCCGCTGATTGAAAACTGTGTGCCGAACGACGTGGTGCTGAACGCCGAGCGCCGCGTTTTACTGATTACTGGTCCGAACATGGGCGGCAAGACCGTGACGATGAAGTCCTTGGGCCTGGCGGTGCTGATGCACCAGAGCGGGTTGTTCGTGCGGGCGGGCGTCGCCAAGCTTCCCGTGACAGGGGACGTGCTGGTGGACATGGGCGACGAGCAGAGCATTCTAGAGAGCCTGTCCACCTTCGCGGCGCACCTGCGAAACCTCCACGACATCTTGGAGCGAGCCACGCCAGACACGCTGATGCTGATAGACGAGTTAGGAAGCGGCACCGATCCCGCCGAGGGCGCGGCGCTGGCCCAGGCTATCTTAGAGCAGCTTCTCACCCAGGGCGCTCGAGGGATCGTCACGAGTCACCTGGCACCGTTGAAGGTGTTCGCGTTTGAACGCACCGACATTCAGAACGCCTCGATGGGCTTCGAGGTGGAAAACCTGCGCCCAACCTATAGGCTGAACGTCGGGCAGCCGGGACGCAGTTACGCGCTGGCGATTGCCCAGCGATTGGGGCTGTCCGGCGCGATTCTCGAGCGGGCTGAGACCGTGCTGGGACCGCAGGGCGCGAACGTGGAGAAATTGCTGGAAAACCTGGAGCGCGAGCGCGAGAACTTGGCGCGGGACGCGGCGGCCGCCAGAGCCGCACGCGAAAAATCCGAGGCCGAGGAGCGCGAGTTGCGCGGTCGGCTCGAGGGGTTGAAGGCGCAGGAGTCGCAGTTGTTGTTGAACGCGCAGGCCAGAGCGGACGGCGTGTACCGCGACGCGATGGAACAGGTGCGGCAGTTGAAGTTACGGGTGCGCGACGGTGAGAGCGAACGCCCGAAGGTCATGAACGAACTGCGCGAGTTGCGCGCTGGGGCGCAGGCCGCCCGACCCGAGATGACGGCCGTGCAACGCGAGCCGGACGCCTTGAAATCTGGTTCCAGCGTCGAAGTCCCCGCCTACGGCACGACCGGCACGATCCTGGAACTGCGCGGCAACGACGAGGTGCTGGTGCAGATGGGCTTGCTGAAAGTCACCTTGAAGCGCCGCGATGTCAAACTAAAAAAGCCGAACGGGATCGGCGTCAAACTCCCCTCTGGCGGCGGGTACGTGGCTCCCAGAACCTTCGCCAAAGAGCTGAACCTGCGCGGCTCCCACGTGGAGGAGGCGATCGAAGAGATTCGCAATTTCATCGCCGAGGCGCAAGCCCTGAAGGAAAGCCCCATCCGCATTCTTCACGGAAAAGGTGAAGGTGTACTGCGGCGCGTGGTGCGCGATTACTTGAAGAGCGACAAGCGCATCGAATCCTTCCACGACGCGCAACCCTTCGAGGGCGGTCACGGCGTGACCGTGGCGCACGTCAAGGTTTGATCGTTTCACCTTTGCGAGCGGTGAAGAGCGCATGACCGCCGCGTCCCTCGGGGATGAACTGCCGGTCCAGAATCACGAAGCCAGCCGTCTTCACGAGGAGGCATCTGAGGAGTTGCCGCCGCCAAACTCGAGCGATGGTACCGGCCACCGACCCCAGAGCCGATACAATCCAACCATGCGTGTCATCACCTTAAACCTGAACGGCATTCGCAGCGCCACCACGAAAGGCGTCTGGGACTGGCTGCAAACCCAGGACGCGGACGTGATCTGCCTCCAAGAGGTGCGCGCCCAAGCCCATCAACTGCCCGATCTCGAAGCGTTGGGGCTGAGCGGATACCATGCTCACTGGAACGCCGCCGAGCGCCCAGGCTACAGCGGCGTCGGATTGCTCTCGAAGCGGGAACCTGTCAGCGTCTCGAGCGGCTTTGGCAGCGAGGAGTTCGACCGCGAGGGGCGCACGATCCTGGCGAACTTCGGTGCGTACAGCGTCATGAGCGCGTATCTACCGAGCGGCTCGAGTGGTGAGGACCGGCAGGCCGCCAAGTACCGCTTTCTGGACGCCTTCCTGCCACATCTCGAAGGGTTGAAGGAGAAATCTGAGTTGTTGGTCTGCGGCGATTACAACATCGCGCATCACAAGGTGGACATCAAGAACTGGCGCAGCAATCAGACCGCCAGCGGGTTTCTGCCCGAGGAACGCGCTTGGATGGACAGTTTACTTTCCAAAGGCTTCCGCGATGTCTTCCGTGAGCAGGTCGGCGCGGAAACCGCCATCTACTCGTGGTGGAGCAACCGTGGGCGCGCCCGCGAGAACGATGTCGGCTGGCGAATTGATTACCAGATCGGCACGGGCAAGTTTGGGAACGCGAGCAGCGGCGCGAGCGTCTTCCGGGAACGATTCTTCAGTGACCACGCCCCGGTGATCGTGGATTACGCACTCGAAGACTGAATCGAATTTTTTCGTCAAGCTCAAAGCCCGCTGACTGGCACCTCATCGTCGTTCTCGAGGTGGTGGATCAGAAAAAGAACGAGGCGGTCTCGAGTCCATCCTCGAGCCATCCGCCCCGCTCCCGATGACCGCTTTTAGTAACGGGTCAAATCGTTTTCGACGTAAGTCTGTCCCGCTCCACAACCGATTCGTACCTTAGCATCGGTCGGTTTGGTGACGCCGACGACCTTGCAGGAGAAGGCACTGACCAGGCTGGCGGGAACCACGGTGCGGCTCTTGACCTCGATCGCCGCCCGCGCCAGGGTGATGCTGCGGTTGTCGTAGACGCTTTGCACGGCGGTACTGTTCTTCTGAAGCAGCAGCTTCACGCCGTTGTACTCCCAGGCCAGGAACGCACCTTCCGGCTGAAAGGAAGAACCGTCAGTGAAGACCTTGATGAATTCCGCCGGGGCGATGAACGCCATGTTCTGATCCACGACCCCCCCTAACATCGCCATCATGCTGCCGCCCTGCATCTGCGGTGCGAACCCGTACTGCGAACCGCACGCGAGGCTCGAGATGGCATTCCGAAATCCCGTCACGCCGAAGCGGTACTGGCGCATGGTCTTAGAGGCGTCCATGACGCTCATGGAGAGCGTGGTTGCGTCCGCCCCGAGGGTCAGGAAGCGCCGTGTCAGATTGGTCGGCAGGTAGAGCGCTGCGCCGAACGGGCCGAAGTTCCAGCGCTCGGTTACGACGGTTGAATCGTCAAAGCGGTAGCTGACAGACAAATTGCTGCCGCCGGGCAGTTTGTACTGCGGCTGAAAGTTGACTTCCAAACCGCCCGTCTTGCAGGAGAGTTGCAGAAGCCCACCCCGAGTGGTGTTGAGTTCGGTGATCTGGATGGACTTATCCGGGTTGGCCACGAAATTGCCCATGCTCATCTGGGCGGCCGCCACCATCGAAAGCACGAAACCAGCACCGATCACGATTCGTCTCATGAGATTACGTTGCCCCGGATTTCTGAGCCGGAGCTGAATTTGAGCTGAGTTCTATCCCCCCTCCAGCGCCGCCTGCACCACCGCGACTCGAGTCTCGAGGCTGCCAGAGACCAGCGTATACGGTACACCGCGCACCGCCAAGTCGTACTTGATGAGTCCCTGGGCGCGGTCGCGCCAGAAAGGGTTGTCGCGCCAGCCGTCTTGCTCAAAAGGAATGTCAGCGTCACAGAGAAACACGTGCTGATACCGAGTTTCCGCCGCTCGAGCCAGCTCAGTGAGCGCTGGCAGGCCGCTCCCCTCGTAAGCGTAGCCCAGGAACATTGTCGTGATCGCGTTCGTGTCCACGAACAAGAACCGTTTCGACTCGAGCAGCGCCGCGTCTTCAAGTTGGCGGTGACGATCGGCGATGTCCAGGTAATCTTCAAGCTCCAAGACGCCATTCTTTTCAATCCAGACCTCGCGCCCGACCTCTGGAACAAATTGAGTGCCGTACTCCCGCGCCAAGCGCTCGGTCAGCGTGGACTTTCCGGTACTCTCCGCGCCCAGGAACACGACCTTTTGCACGAAATGCGCGTAAACCAACCGATCCAGAAAGTCGCGGTGCGCGTGAACGTCCCCTCGAATTTCCGTGCCAGAAATCGGGACCGCCAATCGCTCGAGGTCAATTAGGCGATGCGCCACGCCGAGGTGTTCTGCGAAGCCCTGACCGTAGCTTTCCGAGGTGAAGACCGCATCGGGCGTGACCCCGTGCGCCGCCAGCCAGACTCGCACGAATTCCCGGTGCTCGAGATCAGGGGCATCATTCGGCGGCGGGCCCTGTGGCACGAAGACCGTCACCCTCGGGTAGAGCGCTCGCAACCAAGCGGCTCGAGTTTCAGAGGGCATGTCTGGAAAATCCGGGTGGCTGTAGACCAGGACCGTAACCCGTTCGGCTTCGTTCAGCGCCGTCTCGAGCAGAAGTTGATGCCCTTTGTGAAGTGGCGCAAACTTGCCGACGACCAGCCCGTGCCGGTACATCACGCCCTCGAGAGGACGGGGCGCTCGTCTGCCTTGCGCCATTCCAGCCAACCGTAGACGCTCATGGCAATCAGCACGAACTGCAAGCCGAACTGCCCCCAGGTCTGGGTGTGCCAAAACCAGGCGATGTTGACGAGGTTGGAAACGATCCAAACCGGCCAGCTCCAGGTGAGCTTTCGGGTCGTGCCGAAATTGGCAATCAAGGACAGTGCCACCGACGCGAATTGCACCCAGTTCCAGCCGTCGTTGAAATCCGTCACGAAGACCGTGTACACGAAAATGACCATCGAGGCGATCCAGGTGACCGCGTACCAGGCGGGTTCGTTGAAGCGAATCTGGCCGGTGTCGCGCCGAGTTTCCAACATCCACAGGTACAAGCCGTGAATCCCGAAGATCAGGTACGAAACCTGCAAACCCGCGAACAACCACGCGCCTTGCACGGCGAACAGGATGAACAGCGGAATCAGACTGGTATTTGACCAGTGCCAGTACGCGCCACGTTTTTTGAAGAGGTAAATCAGCGACACGATCACGGCGACGGAACCGCTGTAATCCCAGAACCATTGCGGAATTTCTACGCCAAGAACATTCATTGCCTGCCTCCCGAGAGTTGCGTTACGAGTGCCCCAAGCGAATCCACGACACGCACATCGGGACGCACCAAGCGCGTCTGCTCGAGGACATCAAGGCGACGTTGGTATTGCGGGTCAACACCAACGAACAAGGGTTTCTGCGTCATGCTCCACGCGCCCAACTCGTAGAGCGTGATCGGGCAAAGCGTTTGCGGCGGGAACCAGAACGCAATCGCAGTCGCCAATCTCAAGTGCCGATGCTCCCACGCAATCTGCGTTTCTGTCATGGCAGGATTGCTCGAGTCAAAATCTTCGCGGCGCGGGTTGATGAGCAACCAATCCGTTTCACGCAGCAGCTCGGGGAGTTGAGCTTGCCAGTTTGAGCAGTTTGAAATTCCGCCCGCCAAGAACACGGAGCGTTCGCCCAGTTGCGGCGCAGCCTCGGCGGGGCACTGAACGAGCCGCATCAGCTTCGCCTCGAGACTTGGTCTGAGAAGACTTGGTCTGAGAACGCGGCCTGGAACGCCTCGAGCGTCGCGCCGCTCTTGGAACGGTCGTAGACCGCGAAGATCACGCGCTCAAACACGCCTGAAAACGCACCACCAGATTGCAATACGCTTTTGAAACTCGAGGCGACGAGCTGCGGCGGGTTCCTGAACACCCCGCAACCCCACGCGCCGAGAATCAGATTCGTGTGCCTGTGATGCGCCGCGAGACGAAGCACCAGACCCGCCCGCTCGAGGAGCGCCGCTGGAACGCTTGGTAGATCATGCGCCTGGGTCTGTTCCATCGCGCCGTAATTCGGGGCGGCAGAGGTAATAACGCTCCCCAGATACAGTGTCTCGAGAGTCGCGCCAGGGTCGTCTTTGAAGAACGGCACGTCCGGCGAAAAGATCATGCGATGCGAGTAACGCAGGTCGTGCTGCGAACGGTGAAAGCGGTAAAAGGCTTGGGCCGTCAGCAGGCACGGGTACAAGCCGCTCGAGCGAGCCAAGCTCTCCTCTTGCGCCTGCGCCCCGCCCAGAAAGCCGCCGCCTGGATTCTTAGCGCTGGCGAAGTTCAGCAGCGCGACCCGCGATCCATCCGAGGTGATACGCCGCGCCGCCTCGAGCGTGGATTCTGGCGTGACTGCTACTTGCGTTTGAAGGTCTCGAGCCTGGAATTCTAACCCTTCCAGGGTCGCGGGTTCGTAAAAGATCGTGCCAGCCTTCGCCGTTGCCAAAGAGGTTTTGAGGTCGCGCTCGAGACCGGTGGGGGTGGTGTACACGCCAGCCTCGAGACACTTCAGGGTGTCGGCCGCGATGTCAGCGTTTTGATTGCTACTCATCAGTATTCCTTCCTGCAAAGATTCGAGCGAAGTCCGCCTCTCCTTCAGGAGGAGGCCGCGCCCCAGACGTGGGCGAGGGAGCCATTCAGTCGGTCTCGAGTTGGCGTTCTCGGTTGGGGTTGCCTCGGTATCAGAAAAGCGCTCATGGCTCGTTCTCTCTGCGCTCCAAGAGTTCAGCCCGGAGCCGCGTCCGCAGCTCCATCAACAACTTCCCCAACATATTCAAGCCCGTGCCGCTCGAGCCGATGCCCCAGTAATGGTCTTGCGTGGTGTTCTCAATAAGTTCTTCGTCGCCGGTCGCTAACAGCACGGTTTGAATCTCCGGGTTCTGGGTGAACTTGGCGTACAGGGCTTCGCGCATCACGTCGTCTTTGACGGCTTCCCAATCTTCACGCAGGGGTCGCGCCCGTGAGCGGCCAGCTTTGGCAACTTGCATTGGACTTGGCATGAGACGCAGGGCTTCGACGTGTTCGGGATACCCGGCGAATTTCATGGCTTGAAAGTAATGCTCACTCGTGCGCCAGCGGACAGTCTCGAGGGTGAACGGGTGAGCGCTGAAGTTGGAGAAGCAGCCGTAGGGAATTTCTTTGGTTCCGTAGAAATAAATGGGCATCATGGTCTCCTGAAGCGGTAGTACTCGGCCGGGCGAAATCCCTGCCCGGTCTCCAACGTTCCGGTGGCTTGCAACTCGCCACTTTGCAAAATTTTGCGGCGAAAGGCGTCTTTGTTGAGTTTCTTCCCCAGAATCGTTTCGTGGAGCGTTTGCAGTTCGCGGAGCGTGAAGCGTTCCGGCAGGAGTTCATACCCAAGTGGGGCATAGTCCAATTTGCCGCGCAAGCGTTCCAGGGTGAGGCGGAGAATCGGGTCGTGATCGAACGCGAGGTCCAGATTCAGGGCGTCCTCTACCGGCACTAGGGCGCGGCTGTCACTAATCTCGAGCCGGGTGAGCTTTTCGAGCGGCACGAGGGCGTAGTACGCCACGGTGATGACCCTGGTACGCGGGTCGCGGTTCACGTCACCAAAGGTGTAAAGCTGCTCTAAGAAGACATCTTGCAGTCCGGTCTTGTCTTTGAGAAGTCTGGCAGCGGCTTCCTCGAGGCTTTCTTCCAGTCTCACGAAGCCACCGGGCAGGCTCCAATCGCTTTTGAACGGGTGTTCGTCGCGGCGGATCAGGAACACCTCGAGGGTATCGCTTCTGGCGGTCAGCAGGGTCACGTCCACGCTGAGGCTGGGGTGCGGGAACTGATTGGGATCGTAGCGTTGAAGAAACTCGAGTTCGGCTTTGGGTGGTTTGCGGGGCACTGGTTTGGGGAGCACCGGTCTGCGAGACACACTGACCTCCTTAACTGCAATCAGCATATATGCAGAATAAATATAAGTCAAGTGGGTATCGTCTACCCAATGAATCACTGGCAGTATCAGCCGCACGCCGTCCTCAGCCCGTTCGTCGAATGCCTCTGGGTTTCGACCGAAGATTTCACAGACCCCAGCAGGGTGCTCGAGATTCTGCCAGACGCTGAGATTGAGTTGATTTTCGGTTTCGGATCGCCCATCTGGGTGGAACATGCGGGCATCAAACGCTCCATCCCAGCCTGTTTCGCGGTGGGTCTACTCACCAAGCCAATCCGTTTCGGCGCGAGCGGTCCCGTCACGGCCCTGGCCGCTCGCTTCAACCCCGGCGGCTTCTACGCCCTGGTGGGATGGCTGATGGACTTTTCACACCAACCCGTCGGTGGTCTCGGTGAAGCTTGGGTGGCGCTGACGGCTCAAATTGAGAGGGCGCTTGACACGGATGGGCGTGACGCAGCCGTGGGCGTGCTGCACGATTTCCTGATCGAACGCGCCGTGAACGCCACCTGGAACCGCCGAGTCATCAATGCGGCCACGGCAGAACTGCAACGCGAAAAAGGACAGATCAAAATTGCGGAACTGGCAGACCGCTGCCGGGTCTCAACCCGGCAACTCGAGCGCGAGTTTCAAAAGAGCGCCAGAACCACAGCCAAATCGCTCAGTCAACTGATGCGCTTCCAGCACGTGCGGGACGCCCTGTGGCGCAATCCCTCATTGAACCTGGGCGACTTGGCGCTGCGCGCCGGGTACGCCGATCAAGCCCATTTCACCAGGGAATTTCGCCGCTTGGCGCAGCGCACCCCGCAGCAATTCGCAACGCACATGCGGGCCACTCGAGAACACCTGAGCGCCAGCGGTGTCGCATTCCTTCAAGACGAATCGGGTATCAGAAGGGCATAGTGGTGGTCGTGCCGAACTTACACACGATTGGGATCGTCGCCACCGACATGAAAAAAACCTTGGATTTCTACCGCGTCTTGGGCTTGTCCATCCCGGAGGGTCTCGAGGCGGAGGACAACGTTGATGTTCCCCTGCCAGATGGCGTGACGCTCGGGTTTCTCAGCGAGGCGGTGGCACGGCAAGCCGATCCGCGTTTTCAAACCCCGGCTGGTCAGAGCATGAATTTGCAATTCTCGTGCGCCGACCCAAGCGAGGTTGATACGATTTATCGGCGCTTGGTTGAAGCTCACTACGAAAGCTACGCCGAGCCGTGGGACGCCTTCTGGGGGCAGCGCTTCGCCCGCATCAAAGACCCCGATGGTCGCGTCGTCAACCTGTTCGCACCGCTGTAATCTTCTTCCGACTGCACCCCACAGCAATCAGGTGGGGCGACCTTCAGGATTGACCATGATTTTCCCGACCGACACGGTACGCTCCACAGAAGACGATGGACTTCCCTGCCAGACAAGAAAAAACAGATACCCACAGCCAGGCTGAAACCTTGCTCACAACTGCCTGGGCAGAACGCAGCCACGACCTCGAGAAAACCCATCACCTGACCCTGGAAGCCCTGACCCAGCCGGACCTCAGCTCACAACTTCACGCCATGGCGCAACGCAACCTTGGATTGGTCTTCATGCGACGCGCCGAGTACAGTCTGGCGGCCGAAACGCTCGATCTCGGGTTGGCTCTGGCCCAGACGGCCGGAGCCGAGGCGGTCGAAGGCGATTGTCGGGCCTTACGAGCCATGGTCCATAGCGCCCTCGGTGATTACAGCAAGGCGATCGAAACGCAACTCGCCGCGCTCGAGTTGCGGCAACGCATCGGTGACGCGATTGGCGAGGGTCAATCGCTTGGAAATTTAGGTGTGCTGTACAGCTACATCGGCGATTACACGGCTTCGCTCGAGTATCACATGCGCGCTCTGGACAGGCGCGAGCGATCTGGCGATCAGACCGGGCGCGCCCTGACCTTGAACAACATCGGTGTGGCCTACTACGAATTGGGCGAAACCGAATCAGCCATCGAGTACCACAGCCGCGCTCTGGACGCGGCCAAAGCGTCGGCAAACTATCAAGTCGAGATCTACGCGCAGGTGAATCTAGCCGCCGATCTCAACGTGATCGGGCAGTACGAGCAGGCCAGGCTGGCTAGCAGCACCGCTTTGGAGCAAAGCCTGAAAATCGGTGATCGTGAGACGCAGATTGAAGCGCGCATCCGCCAGGGCCGCGCCCTGCTGGGCTTGGGATTGGTGGATGCGGCTTTCGCTTCGCTGGACCAGGGCCTCCACGAAGTGCGCGAAATTGGTAATCCGGCGCTCGAGTACCTGTGTCTGGCCGAGACGGGTCGCGCCCATCTGAGCCTCGGCCAGACAGACGAAGCCGTACAGTGCTTGACATCCGCCCTGGAATGCGCCGAAGCGATTGGCATCAAACGCGATGTCTACTTGACGCACCAGCAACTCTCCGCAGCCTATGAGCGCCAGGGGAACGCGGTGTCAGCCCTGCATCATCATCACGAGTTTTACAGCGTGGAACGCGAGGTGCAGGGCGAGCGGATGGATGCCAGAGCCAAAACCCTGGTGCTGCGTTTTGAAGCCGACCGCGCCCGCCAGGAGGCGCTGACCGAGCGCCAACGCAACGAGGACCTGGCCGCGGCCAACGCGGCGCTGCATCGCGCCAATGAGGAGAAATCCAGGTTGATGGAAAAGCTGGGCCATCAGGCGCAACACGACGGGCTGACCGGCTTACCGAACCGCAGCTTGTTTCAGGATCGCCTCGAGCGGGCTGTGACCGCCGCCGCGCGTTACGGGCGGAAACTCGGCGTGATGTTCGTGGACTTGGACGGTTTCAAGTTGGTCAACGACACCTTGGGGCATCATCGCGGCGATGAATTGCTGGTCGAGGTCGCACGGCGTTTCCAAACCGCCGTGCGCGACTCGGACACTGTCGCCCGGATGGGCGGAGACGAATTCACAGTCATTCTCAGCGAACTTCAAGATAGCGGCGATGCCGCCCGCGTGGCCCAGCGTTTGATCGAAACCCTGGGAACACCGATCAGGTTGGACGAGCGCGAGATTACGATCACGGCCAGCATCGGGGTCAGTCTCTACCCACAGGATGGAGAAGGGGCCGACGATCTGGCCCGCCACGCCGACCTGGCGCTATATCGCGCCAAGGACGAGGGCAAGAACACCGTGCGGTTCTACGCACCGGAGATGAATGGCGTCGTCCAAGAGCGGATGCAGTTGGAATCTTATCTCCGGGGGGCATTGGACCGCAACGAATTCCAGCTTTGCTTCCAGCCGATTGTCGGCGTTGATGGACACGCCTTGACGGTCGAAGCCCTGCTGCGTTGGACGCATCCGATCCTTGGCCGCGTCGGACCTGACCGCTTCATCCCAGCCGCCGAGGACACCGGCCAGATTGTCCCGATCGGAACCTGGGTGCTTCGCGCGGCACTGGCCCAAGTCGTGAGCTGGCGCGCACGCGGCTACGCGGTGGGACGCGTGGCCGTCAACGTTTCGCCGATCCAACTGGCGCGCGAGAATTTCGTGGACACGGTGATCGCGGCCCTGAACGAGTACGACCTACCCGGTTCGAGTCTCGAGTTGGAGATCACCGAACGTACCTTGGTGCGTGACCTGCAACGCGTCTCAGTCAGACTCGAGACCTTACAGCGCCTCGGGGTGACGGTGGCCGTTGACGATTTTGGCGCTGGGCATTCCAGTTTGTCGTATTTGGCGCAATTGCCCGTCAACGTCCTGAAGGTGGATCGTGGCTTAATTTCCACGCTGATGTCTGGGGGTGCCGGGACGCGGCTCGTCAAAGCGATTCTGGCGCTCTCGCGGGCGCTGGAGTTAGAGGTCGTGGCGGAGGGCGTCGAAACCGAGGCGCAACTCAGGACGCTGACCGCCCTGGGCTGCCAACGGTTCCAAGGGTACCTGTGGACGAAGCCCGTACCGCCCTCCGAGTTAGGGGCCTGGTTCCCCGTGGTTCCGAACGTGACCGGACGCGCTTGATGCTCAGTCAGCGTGCTAGCAGCTCAACAGTGTTAGCAACTCAAAGGTGTTAGTAACTCAACGCGCGAACACGTAATCGGCGCTCGAGTCGCCCCAGACCACACGAATCGGAGTGCGCAGGTCAAAGTACGCTGGGAGCTTGACCGCGCCGATGCTGGACGCCGGATACTGCCCATCCAATGGGTACAAGCCCGCGCCGCCCTCCACGGTGTAGCGCGTCTTCCCTTGCACGAACTCGAGTTGCGTCGGGGTGTTCGCGTTCAATTGCGCGGCGATGCTGAAATACAGCATCTTGCCAGGTTGGGCGACCGTGAAGCCCGCGATGATCTTCTGTATCAGCGGAGCCGTCTTCGGGTCCAGTTTAGAAAGCTGCGCGTATTCCAGCAGCAGCAGACTCGCGGTGTCGCTCTTGCCGTCGCGGTGGAACAGGTGCAAGCCGCGCACGTCGTGACCCAGGTTCAACTCTTCCCAGCTCAGTTCCAGTGTGCCGAGGTCAGGGTCGTCGCTGATCGGATCGGGATACTCCAATTGTAAGGCTTCCAGGAAGACCCTGGGCACGAGCCACTGCGAGCCGCGCCGCTCGATCACTTGGTTCAGACGCACGTCTTTGCCGTTCATGATGAACTTGGCGCTACCAGCGAAGAAATAGGCAATATTTTCCGCCCAGCGCAGTGTCCCTCGAGCGCCATCCACGGTGAAGCTGCCATCGTTGACTCCGGCAACCTCGGTCAAGTCGTACACCAGGTCGCGGTTGGTAAAACCCGATTGCCCGAGGACGCCGCTCGAGGAGAACCCGAGCAGCAACAATCCGCAGAGCAGCCAGCGCCACATCACAGCTTCAGCCTAACGCGAGGTCAGCGGATTTCCTGTGATAGTTTTGCAGTACGCCATCGGTACTAAACGTTCTGACTAAGTCCATCCGGTTTGAGATGTACGCCTGTCGAAATCTTGGACTCGTCCGTGTTCTTGTGATGCAGCGTCCATTCACCGCTCAAAAAATACGGATGTCCAAGTTTCGACTCGCAGATACTTAGGTACAGGCTCAGACCTCGGGACTCCATTGCGGCGTGACGGCTGCCACGGCGGCTTGCACCTGTTCGGCGCTGGCCGTGCCAGATGCCTCAACTGCCAACCCCCAGGCGAGCATGGATTGTTTGGCGAAGTGTTGCGTCTCGAGGGAGCCAGGATCGGCTTTATCCTCACCGCGCAAAAATCCGGCGAGCGCCACTAGTGCGCCGTCCCAACCGGGTCCGACGAACAGCGCCCCCGCGCCGCTCTGCGCAAACATCAGCGGAACCGTGTGCTCGAGTTCTACGGTTGTTGCATGTTCATCTGGCGTCAGTCGGAGCTGGACAAGGCTGGTTTCGCCGCCCCAGGTGATCTCTAAGAGGTACGGGGCTTCGCAGCGCAAAATTTTTCCACCCGCGTTGCCCTCGGTCTGAAATTGCCCACCAACGCGCAGGTCGCCGCTGACGGGCAGGAACCAAGCCTGAATCCTGTCGGGAACCGTCAGCGCCTCCCAGACAAGCTTAGTGTCCCTGGGATAGCTGCGCCGTGCGAGAAGGCTGATGACCTCGCCGCCGCTGCCCGCTCGCTGGCTGACCGTTCGCCCAATCGCTTCGATTTCAACCGGGATATTCACAGTGACTCCTTTGACTCGAGAGGCTTAATGGCTCGAGGGGTTTGGATGGTTCGTGACGCGCCGGGCTTCAGTGTTTCTCAAGGCAGGTTCAACTGCCACGAAACCCCGAAGCGGTCGTTCAACCAGGCGAACTTGCGGCTGAATCCGTAGCTCCCGAGCGGCATCAGGAATGTGCCACCCTCACCCAGCGCAGCGCTGAGCGCATCAATCTCTGGCTCAGTCTGGCAGGTGACAAACAGTGAACTCGAGGGGGTGAACGTGAAGTTGTGCTTCACGGGGCTGTCGTAGAGCCTGACGCTCAATCCGCCGATTAAAACCACACCCATACGCACCAAGCCCTCCGCGCCGGGTTCGCCGGGACCGTACCGCTCGAGGGTGACGATCTGGCTGTTTGGGATGACGGTGGCGTAGAGCTTCATGGCGGCTTCGGCGTTGTTATCCTGAAACATTAAAAACGGCGTGACAGTCGTGGACATAGTGGAAGGCTCCTTTGCGGACGGGTTATGTTGGGGCGACTGATTGGCTTTCAGAGGGTTTTCTCAACCCGTCCTCGTTCCATCTGATCCGCTCGGCTCGAGGGAAGCGTGATGGATCAACTGTTCCCGAAGCTCCAAGCTCAGGGCTTGTCCCAGTTCGGGTCGTCCGTGAAACGCGGCGGGCGTGTTCTGGAAGAGCGCAATCCGCCAGGCACCTCCCTCGAGTCTGGCCACCAGGGTTTGCAGCGCGTTGACCCCTGGGTTGATGTCGGTCTGTCCCGGCGGAATCATGCCGACGACCGCGTTCAACACCGCCACGTCCGGCGCGAGCAATCCGACGCGCCGCACCTTAGCGATGTACGCGGCCGTCTGGTGATGCGCGAAGATCGCCTCGAGCTGCCTTTCGATCTCCCAGTCTCCGTGCATCGAACTGCCATCGAAACCGATCACCTGAGCGTCCCCCAGAAAAAGCCCGGCGAATCCGTGCGCGTCTCTCCTGTTCCACGCGTTCAGCAACGTTTGGTAAAGCGCGTGAATCTGCTGTTGCCGCTCGAGCTGAACGGTGAAGGCTTCAAGGGCGGGCGAGAAGGTTTCCAGAAACGGCGTTGGAATCCGACCTCGAAGCAGGTCTTTGAGAATGCCCGTGTGGGTGTGCCAACCTGTGACGACGAGCGCCTGATCCTCAACGCGCAACCGTCCGTGCGTGATCCGCAGCAACACCTGGTCGCCTCGAGCCTCGAGTTCAAACCGCACGAGTGACGGGTGTTGGGCGGGCGTGCTCGCCTCGGTCTGGTGACTCCAGGTGTACTCAATCATGGTCGGGGCTTCAAGCCGGGTGACGGTACCGCAGATGATGCCGCCCGTGCGGATTGGTACGCCGTCGTGTTGTTGACTCAATTCGACCCGACCGCCAACCTGTTGCGGCACGTCGCCGTCTGCCAGCCAAGTGCGCAGGTGTTCAGCTCGGGTCAGATAATCCCAGAGCCGCTCGAGCGGTCCGGGCAGCACGCGTTCAATCTGTATGGTGCGACTGTCCTGTAAAGAAAACTGCTCAGGCATTCTTCACTCCTTCTGTGCGTCGTCACGTCGCAGTTGTGACTCGAGCGCATCGAGGCGTCCCGTCCAGAAGCGGGTGATGTTGGCAAGCCAGGCTTGGATTTCAAAGAGTGATTCGGGATTGAGTTCGTAAATCCGTTGCTGGGCTTGCACGTGAACCCGAACGAGCTGGGCTTCCCGGAGGATCTTCAGGTGTTGCGAGACGGCTGGCTGGCTGATCGCAAACTCTTGGGCAATCGCGCCCGCCGCTCGCGGCTTCTGGGCGAGCAGTTCCACGATGCGTCGCCGCGTCGGATCGGCGAGCGCCGCGAAACCGGTCATGCCTCAAGCGTAAATGAAGCGCTTAAATAAGTCAATACTTAAATTAAGGATCTGCCTCGAGTTGTGGATCGGTGGCGAGGGGCTTCTAGTTCGAGGGAACACTGGATTGAGCTGGCCTGGACTGAGCTGGACTGGACCATGCCGAACTCGAGTTGCAATCCCTAGTCCTCAGACTGCAATCCCCATATGCTGCTGCGCGTGAACCTCGACCCTCGTCTAGCAGTCTTCGCTCGTCACCGCACCGTTCGTCAGTACAAGCCGCAACCGCTGGAATCGGGGCATTTGGAGCAAATCATGTACTGCGCCCAGCGAGCGCCGACCGACGCGACAGCCCAGATGTACAGCTTTGTGCGGCTGACCGATCCGGGGTTACGCTCACAGATTGCGGAGTTGACGAAGAACCCGCACATGGCGACCGCCGCCGAGACCTTGATAGTCTGCGCCGACGTGCATCGCTTGCAGCAACTGTTGGAGCATCGCGGTTACGAATTCGGTGATTGGAGCGCCACGGCCGTGCATTTCGGGATCGGTGACGCGGTTATGGCGGCCGAGAACTTACTGGTTGCCGCCGAGTGCCTCGGCTATCAGGGTTGCTGGATCGGCGGCGTGCTAAGTGCGCTAGAAGAAATCGTGACCCTGCTCGAGTTGCCACAAGGCGTCTTGCCGTTCGCGGGCTTGACGATCGGCGTTCCCGACGAGGAACCACCGGTGCGCCCCAGAGTGCAACCGGAAATCGTCTGGCACGAGAACGCCTATCAGCCACTGACCGATGCGGCCCTCGAGACCGCGCTGGAACGCATGGCTCCGATTACCGCCAGGGGCGACTGGGCGCAGACCCTATCGCGCTATTTCGCTCTTGGCGGCACGATGGAAGCGAGGGACGTGACGTTGAGGCGCGTCCTTCAAAGGCAGGGCTTCACGCATGTCGGCAGCGACGTGAACGCGCTCTACACCCGCAGCCTCGAGGCCGGGTACGGTGAAGTTCTGATTCGTCGCGGCGAGGCTGGTTTTCAAGCCTGGGTGGATCGTCCGGATCGGGCGCACGGCGGCGAGGGCGCGACCCCGCTCGAGGCGCTGGAGGCCGCCGTGCTCGAGGCGGAACGGGACGCGGCGGCGGGCGAATAAAAGCACGACCCAAGCGCTGAAATGTGCCGCTCGTGAGGGTTGATTCAAGCCATCCATGTATCTCCAATCACAACAAACTTGAGTCTGGTGTTGTTAACTATCGGGTACAGGAGGTCCATATGAATTTCGATCAAGTCATGGAACAGATGAAAGCCCAACACGCCGAGCAGCTCAAAGACATGCCGCTGCCTCCGGGTGTGGAAGACTACCTGCGCGGACGGGTGGCGCTGGGCGACGCTGAAACGGTTACCTTCATGCTGAAACTCGCCTGGGTGTTCGGGGCGCAAGCCGGTCAGGCGGCCGTGCAGCAGGCACAGCAGATGCAGGATTTGCCACCGCAGAAGCGCCGCATCGAAGCCTGAACGAGTCACGCGAAAGAGAGGGCGAGCCATTTGGCTCGCCCTCTCTTCTTCTACCCGCTCGAGCCAGCCGAGACCGCGCCTGTGACGCAAACGTGAGTTAGCTGAATCATGTTGTTATCAGTAAGTTCGGATGGCTCGAGTCAATGTGCCTGGGGCTGTGGTGCCTCGAGTTGCTGGACGGCTTCCTTGAGGCGGCGCAAGGTGTAATAGGCGGTGTTGCTGCGTTGCCGCATCAGCGTCTCACCGACCACACGGCCCACGACGGCGGGGTCCAGGTCTAGAATCTCGGTGGCGGTCTCGCCGTCCAGATTTTCTACCCACAGCGCAGTCAGGGCGCGGGTCAGTGTCGTGACCTCCTGGCCGACCTCAGCCGCCAGTCGCACGCGTTCCCCGTCGCGGCGGGCGTAGAGGCCCACGGTGTCCTGGCACTCCTGATCCTGCCGGATGTCGGTCACGTCCCAGTGCGCGCCCTCGGGCGGAGCGAGTCTCGGCAGGCCGTCCGCGAGGTCAATCAAGCCCTGAATCCGCCCCTCCCTCGGTAGGCTCTCGAAGCGCTTCACGGTGTTCTCGAGGGTTTCCAGACTCATGTCGCCAGTCTACGGACTAAGCTGACCAGCCCCAGTCGGACGGATTACCTGAATCGCTACTCCTCCAGGTTCAAGTTCCCTGACCGCTTCGTCCGCGCCGAGTGAACTCGAGAATCGCCTTGACGATTTCCAGCGGCGGCAACGCGAAGTCAGCCGCGCCGCGCTCGATGGCGATTCCCGGCATCCCGTGGATGACGCTAGATTGCTCGTCCTGAGCGATGGTTGTACCGCCCGCATCGTGCAGGGCGGTCAGACCGGAAACGCCGTCCTCGCCCATGCCGGTCAGGATCACCCCAAGCGCCTTGGAGCCGTACTCTTGGGCCAGGGAGCGCAACAAAACCGTTCCGCTCGGACAGTGGCCATTGACGGGCCCGCCGAGGTCGTGAGCCAGCACCCCTCGAGCCACGGTCAGGTGGTGGGTGTGCGCCACCCAGACGCCGGGCTGCAACGCCTGACCGGGTTCGGCTAACCGCACCGGGACCTGACAGAGCGGGTTCAACCAGTCCACCATGCTGCTGGCGAAACCGCTGGCGATGTGTTGCACGATCAGCACGGGCAGCGGAAAATCGGCGGGCAGCCGGGTCAGAATCGTTTCCAGAACCTGCGGCCCACCGGTGCTGGCGACGATCCCGACGATCTCGAGCCGCTTGACCGAGGCGGGCATCACGGCCAGGCTGAGGCGTGGTTTCCGGCGCTGCTCCTGCGGGGGCGGGGTTGGTAGCGTCCTTGTGGAGCGCGTGACTCGAGGGGTTGGGCTGGGAGTACCAGAGCTGAGGCTGGCGGTGCTGCGTCGCCGCACCAGCTTGACCCTGGAGACGTTCTTGACCATCCGGCGGAACTCGTCGTGGTTGTCCGGGGCGTGCAGGCTGGGTTTGGCCACGACCGCCAGGATGCCCGCGCTGAAGGCTCTGGCGATTAAGCGCTGATCGTCGCGGCTGACGCTGGCTGTCACCATCAGAATCGGAATGGCGTGACGCGAAATAATCGCCTGGCTGGCGCTGAGACCGTCCATGCCCGGCATTCGCAAATCCATCGTGATGACATCGGGACGAAGGCGCTCCGTCATGATGATCGCCTGCTCACCACTGTCGGCCGTGCCGACCACCTCGAGTTCCGGATCAGTTTCTAGCAGCGCCACGAGCATCTGACGTTGCAGGCTCGAGTCGTCCACGACGAGAACACGAATGGCCCGCGTCATAGTAGCCAGCTCATAGCAACCCGTTAATGGTCTCTAACAGCACCGTTTGCTCGAACTCACCCTTGACGATATACGCGTCCGCGCCGGAGGCCGCGCCGCGCTCGCGGTGCTCGGCAGCGTTCAGGCTGGTCACGAGGACGACCGGAATCTGCGAGAGCTGCGGGTCGCGGCGGATGGCTTCGGTCAGGCCAAACCCGTCCAGCTCCGGCATTTCCACGTCGGAGAGTACCAGATCAACCCTGCTGTCCGCGCGACGCAGCACCGTCAGGGCCTCAGCCCCGTCCACGGCGACCAGCGTTTCAAAGCCAGCGGCTTCCAGGATGCTGCGCTCCAAGGTGCGGCTGGTCAGGCTGTCGTCAACGACCAAGACCCGGCGGCGCTTCGGGCTGGCAACCGCCACCGGTGTCGTCGGTCTTCTCAAAGTCGTTCTGCCTTGCTGGTAGCGTTCCATGACGGCCTGAGCCGAGAGAATCGGCACGAGCGTGCCGCCGCCCAGCACAGCCGCGCCGGAGACGTGCGCTAATAGGTTCAGCGGATACCCGAGTCGCTTCACAACCACCTCGCGCTCGTCCAGCAAGGCATCTACGGCGCAGGCCAGCAGCGCGTCCTGGGTGCGAATCACGGCATAGGGTTGCCAGGTCTCGAGCCGATCAAACGGCGCGTCCAAGAGGTCGCCCAGTTCCGCCAGGGGAACCGTCTGACCGTCCAGCGACACGACCTGATGCCCGGAGACGCTGACAATCTCTTCTGCCAGCACCCGCCCGGTGCGCTCCACGTGAACGGTTGGAATCGCCACCGTCTGATCGGAGAGCCGCATCAGCAGCACGCGGGTTGTGGCGAGCTGGGCGGGAACCCGCAAGGTGAAACTCGTGCCCGCACCGAGCTGGCTGCTGAGGCTGACCGTTCCCCCGAGCTGACGCACGTTCTCGCGGACCACATCCATGCCGACGCCGCGCCCGCTCGTCTCGGTGACCTGGGCGGCCGTCGAAAAGCCGGGTTCAAAGATCAGCTCCAAGGCCGCGTCCGGGTGAACGCCGCCCAGATCTGAAATCAGACCGCGCTCCAAAGCCCGACGCAGCACCGCCTCGCGGTTCACGCCCGCGCCGTCGTCGCGCAAGCTCAGCACGACCGTACCGCCGTTGGAGCTGACTTCCAGATTGATCCGACCCTCCTCGGGCTTGCCGTGCGCGGCTCTGACCTCGGGCAATTCCAAGCCGTGATCCAAGGAGTTCCGAATCATGTGCATCAGCGGATCGCGGATGCCGTCCACGATCTTGCGGTCCATCTCGGTATCGGTCCCGCTGGCGTACAGCCGAGCGCGCTTCCCAAGCTGCTTTGAAAGATCGCGTACCAGCCGTTCTAGCGGCGGCAGCAGCAGTGCGGCGGGCAGCAGCCGCGCCTCGAGCACCTCATCTTCAAATTGCTGCGAGAGCGTGCGAAGCTGAGCGTTGTCCTGCGCGAACTGCTTTTCCAGCGTGCCGAGTTGCTCCAGGGCCGCCTTGGTGCGAGCCTCGAAGCGTTCCAGGATGGCTCGAGCGTCTCCGGGTTGCTGGTGCAACCGACCTGGGCGTTGCCAGCCGCGCCGCTCGACTTGCAGGTTCTTGGAGAGTTCGCGCAGTTCGCGCTGTCGGTCAGAGAGCCGAATCTGGGTCACCGTCAACTCGCCGGACAGGGACAGCAACGCGTCCAGCTTGGCGACGCTGACACGGACGCTCTCCCCTTCCGGCGGGGTTTCAACCCTGACAGCCGCCTCAAAACGCACTTGGGGCGGCGGAGTGATCTTGGTCATCGCGGTTCCAGGGTTGGCAGTCACGGGCAGCGTTTGACTTGGAACAGGCTGGTCTAGAACTGGCTGACTCGAGCTGCGCTGCTCTGAATCAGGCTGCTTAGATTGAGGCCAGTCTGACTGTTTCTGGTCTGACTGTTTCTGGTCTGACTTGAGCTGGTCTATCCCGGCCGCCCTCGCCGCGACCGCCCGACGGTACCGCTCGAGCGGTGCGGTGGGCGATTTCTCGTGCCGCTCAGCTTCCCAAACTGCCAGCACGTCCTCTCGGCGGGCGAACGCGTTCGCCACCTCGAGCCAGCCGCGTTGCAGTTCATCTTCAGCTTCAATCTGCCGCAGCGCCGCGTGAGCCTGCCAGGCGTCGCGCACGGCAGTGAAAAAGGTTTCCAGGTCTGAACCGGCCGCCCTGGCGGCAACCCCCGAGCGCTGCAATTCCAGTCGCGCCCGCGCCGCGTCGTTCGCCGCCACGGAGAAACGCGCCGCCTCGAGTCGCAGGCCTTGTTCCCGCTCGAAGCTGGCATGAATGGCGGCGGCGTCCACGTTCAGGCCGTGTAATTCGCGGTCAGGTCTTTGAGGCGCGAGGCCAAGCCAGCCAGTTCCTCGGCCACGGTCTTGGTGTAGCGCGTGGCGGACAGGTTCTCGCCGGTGGCGGTGTTGATGTTGTTCATCGCGGCCGCGATCTGTTCCATGCCGATGCTGTGCTGCCGCACCGAGGCTCCGATAAGCTGGGCGCTGTACGCGGACTGCTGAATCACGTCCGCCAGTTCGGTGATCGTGTCGGCCACACGCTCGATGCTGGCGCTGCCGACATCGGCCACCTTCAAGCCCTGCTCTGTCGTCATGACGGCCGTGTTGGTGGCGCGCTGAATCTGTTCCAAGATGCTACGCACCTGCGAGGTGGCGCTCTTACTCTGTTCGGCCAGCAGGCGAATCTCCTGCGCCACGACTGCGAAGCCTTTACCGTGCTCCCCAGCCCTGGCGGCCTCAATCGCGGCGTTCAACGCCAGCAGGTTCGACTGATCGGCAAGATCACCGACGGTCGTGATGATCTCGCCGATTTGCTGCGTGTGTTCGCTCAGCGCCAGAATGTTCTCCGAGATCTGACTCACCCGCGTGCGAATATCGCTCATGCCCTCGGTCGCGTCCCGCGCGGCATCCACACCGACGGCCGCGACTCGAGTCGCGGCTTGGGCGTTTTCGTTGACCGTCTGCGCCATGTCCACGGCCTGATCGGCGCTGGCTTTGACCTCTTCCACGGTCGCCGTGGTCTGGGCCACGGCCGCCGATTGCTCGGTCACGCCGGAGGCTTGCTGCGAGGTCGAGGCCAGAATCTGTGAACTGGCGCTGGACAGATCGCTCGAGCCGCGTTGAATCTCCGCGATCAGGGCGCGCAGGTTCAGGTTCATGCGTTGAAAAGCGGTTCCCAGCGCGTCCTCCTCTGACTTGGGTTGCAGCTCACCGCTCAGGTCTCCGGTGCTGATCCGGTTGGCGACGCCCGCCATCTGCTTCTGGTACCCCATCATCGCGGAGAACGATCCGGCCAGTCGCCCGATCTCGTCCTGAGCGGTCTCAGTGATCCGCTGGTCAATGTTGCCCACGGCCAGCCCAACGGCGGCGTCCGCCAGTCGGCGCGTCCGACCCGCGACCTGACTCGAGACCCAGAAGATGCCCAATAAAACACCCAGGAAGATCAGCCCGGCCAGTAGGTACAGCAGGTTCAGAATCGCGCTCTGCTCCAACCTGATCTCCACCAAGTCCTCGCTGGCCGAAACCACCCAGTTCAACCCGCCGTACGACGAGTACCCCGAGGAGCGGTAGAACGCCTCGAGGGCCGGGAGCTTCGCGCCGATCTTGTTGTACGACAGTCCGCGCAGATACCCGCTGTCCCCGGCGTTGGCGGCTCCCTTCAGCAGCGTGGCGCTCGAGGGGCTGGGTTTTAACAAGCCCTGCCCGGTCGGGGTGTAAATCGCGCGGCCGCTCTTGTCGTTCAAGACGAAATCCACGGTTTTGAAATCGGTGCTGCGGGCGCGGTCACGGACCTCGTTGAGAATGGTTTCGGCCACGTTCCAGTTAAAGCGGTTCGTCCAAACGCCGACGATCTGCCCGGCATCGTTCTTGATCGGCGCGGTGAAGTTCATCGCCAGCGCCCCGTCCCGGCCGTAGACGGCCTCCATCAAGTCGTCCACGTGCAAGTCTTCGACTAGGCTGGTTCCGTCGGACAGGGTTCCGTAGGCGGCCCGCTGATACCAGTTGGCGTCACTGACATCGCGCCCGAGCAAGGCGTTGGCGTTGATCCGCCGACTGTCCACGCCGATGCTGCTGACGGCCACGATCTTGCCCTGGCGATCCGCCACGACCATCAGGCGGTAGATCGGCGAATAGGCTCGCGTCATCGTGTTCATCCAGCTCTGAATCGTTTGCGGTTTCATGCTCTTGGCGGGCGCGGATTGCGCGAAGGCTTGCACGTCACCGTAGCGCTCGAATAAATTACGGTCCAGTTTGTCGGAGGCGTTGTACGCCAGCTCTTGCAGGCGCTGCCCGGCGTTGCGTTCCACGACGCGCCCGATCTCATTGGAGATCAACACGACCGCCACGACCGCAAAGGGCAGCGCGATGGCGAGGCAGATCAGGGCGATCTTCCAGAATAAACTCAGGTTGTCGTACCAGCGCCAAGACTTCATGCACCCACCCCCGGACTCGGCCGTTCGGCTCGAGCGTTTTCGATCACGATTTGAATTTGTTGACTGCGCCTGAGCCAAAACGGTTTTCCCGCTGACGGCCCGCGTTCCGGTTTGAAGACAAATCCGCGCCCCACTTAACGCCTCGCCTCGAGTAACCCGTTCAGGTCCAGCAGCGCGACGCTGCCAGCCGCCACACCGCGCACGGCGGGCGATGATCCGGCGGGGGGGGCTTGCATGTCAAGCTCAGAAACGCGCAGCAACTCCGGCGCTCCGACGATCCGGCAACCGACCGCGCCGAAACTCGAGTCCAGCAGCAGCACACTCGTCGCCGCCTCCGCTTGGGTATCACCGCTCATCCCGAGCGCCCGGCCTAGGTCCAGCACGCTCACCAGCGAACCGCGCACGTTGATCGCCCCGGCGATCCAGGCGGGCGCACCCGGCATCGGCGTGACCCGGCCGCGCAGCACGGCGCGCACGTCAGAGAGCAAGAAAGCGTATCGTTCCGCTTGAACCCAGAAGCTCAGCAGCTCGAGGAAGTCTTGACTGCGGTTTTCCGTCGGGGCCGCCAGGCGTTCGGCGCGCTGGCGCAACAGGTCGGTGTTCATGCGGTCGGTGTTCATGCTGCCCCCAGCATGACAGACAGGGCCTCCAGGGCGCGCCGTAAATCCAGCACCGTGAAGCCCAGACCCAGGGCGGTCGTCGCCTCGTCGGAACCGCTGTCGGTACCGCCGCTCATCGCAGCCAGTCTGCGCCTCGCCTGGCGCAGAGCGGCCCTGGCCCGCCGGGGTTCACCGACGCTCTGGAAGGCTCGAGCCAGCGCGAACTGCGCCAGTGGCGAGCGCGGCTCCAAATACACCGCGCGGCGGAGCGCCACCAGGGCCGCGTCCGGCTGGTTCGCCTCGAGCTGGGCGAGACCCGTCTGCAACCAGGCTTCGGCGCTCTCTAGCACAACACTTCCTGCCACGACACTTCCTGCCACGACACTTCTTGCCACAACACTTTCAGGCACGGTGCTTTCGGCGAGGACCGGCGCGGGATCAACCGATCCAGTCACCGGGCCCATCGTGACTCGAGGTTTCGGGGGCGGCGGTTTCGGGAGTGACGGCTCCGCCTGTCTTCGGGCGGGGCGCGGGTTGACGGCGGGCGGCGCGGGTTGGGTCTTCTGATACAGGATCGCCCCGTTTTCAAAATGCGCCTGCAACCGCGCGTGCTCTAATGTGGTTTTATCCGGCGGCGGGTCGCTCGGGCCCAGAACCAGCCAGCCGCCCGGCTGCAACCGGGCCGCCAGCCGTTCGTAAACGCGTTGCGCCGTGCTGGCCGCAAAGTAAATCGTCACGTTGCGACACAGGATCAACTCGAAGCGCTCCGTCAAACCCCAGTCCGCTTCCAGCAGGTTCAGCTCGCGGAAGGCCGTCATCTGCCGCAGCTCCGGGCGCGGTTTCCAACGCACACCGTCCGTCTCGAAGTGCTGCAAGCGCAGCTCGGGCGGCGTGTCCCGAAACGACCACGCGCCGTAGGTTCCGGCCTGCGCCGTTTTCAGCGAGTCCGGGTTGAGATCCGTCCCGAGCACGTTCAGGTTCCAGTCTGCGATTGGCAGCGTCTCCGCCAGCAGGATCGCCAGCGTGTAAACCTCCTCGCCGGTACTGCATCCGGCACTCCAGAACCGCAAGCGCCGGGACTCGAGGTTCATCAGGGACGGTAAGACCACTCGGCGGAGCGCCTCCATCTGCGGCGTCACCCGAAAGAAATACGTCTCTGGCACGGTGAAGCGCGTCGCCAGCCGTTCCAGCAGGGCCGGATCGTCGGCCAGTCGCTCCAGCAGCTCCGCCGACGAGAGCCGCAAGTCCCGCTCGAGTTCCCGAAATTCCTCGAGCACCTGGGCCGCCTGCCCCGCGAGGCGCAACCCCGTGCGCCGTTCCAAGAGCTGCAACAGGGCTGGCGTTGGATCAGCCACCGCGATACCGCCTCAAGCCTCGAACACCGGGCGGACCAGCTCGCCGGGTTCTAGGCGCTCTAAGTCCATCAGCGGCACGGTCTCCTGCTCCAAGCGCAACGCGAATCTGGCGGGCGCGGTCTCGTCCACTGAAAGCGCGTCGCACTGCGCGGGCTGCACTTCCAGCGCCGACTCGACCGCATCTACCCACAGCAACCAGCGGCGCGGGCGGTCGAATTCCACGAACCGCTGTTCCGGGTGCAGCGCCGTGACCGCCTGCCCGAACACGCGGCGAGCGTCCACCAGCGGCAGATTCTCCCCAGCCAGATTGACCAGCCCGACCGCCGCCCCTGGCAACCCCGAGACCCGTGTGAAAGCCGCCGCCCCGAGGACTCGAGCCACCGCTCCGGCGGGCAGCGCGAACCGGTCCGAACCGGAGCGGCACAACAGAATCAGCAGTGGCCAGGTGGGTGCGGCCTCGTTCATGGGATTCAATATACGGTTCTGAGGGCGTTTCTCACTGTTCAGAACACCGCTTCTGGCGCAGACTGAAGGTTGTGGAACCGCCGATTCTGCTGTTCGATGGCGTCTGCAACCTCTGCAACGGTGTTGTCCAGTTCGTGTTGACTCACGACCCCCAGGGTCGGGTGCGTTTCGCCTCGCAGCAGTCAGCCTTCGGGCAGGCGTTGATGCGCCAATATGAGCTTACAGACCGGCAATCCGTCGTGTTACTGGAGGAAAATCGGGTTTACACGCGCTCCGACGCGGCGATTCAAGTGCTGCACCTGTTGCCCGCCCCGTGGCGCTGGCTCGAGGTGGCGCGATTCATTCCGAAGGGTTGGCGCGACGCGATCTACGATCTGATCGCCCGGAACCGCTACCGCGTCTTTGGCAAGCGCGAGGCGTGCTGGCTACCTCGAGCCGAATGGAAGAGTCGTTTTCTGGACAGTGTTGTTTAGAGTGTGTTATCCAGAAGTCACGCCGCATAAAATCTGTTGTGACCGTTCATCCCCTCACCAAGTACGACCTGCCAACACTCGAGGGGCTGCTCAGGGCATCTTACGGCGCGGACGATTTCGCACTCGCAGACGAGCAGGAGTACTTCCCCGACCCGTCGCCGAGTGACTGGTTCTGGCTCAGGGATGAACTGGGGCAGCCCGTCGGCTTCTTGCGCCACTTTCCGGCCGGTGAGGACTTGCTGGTGGCAGAGTTGTACGTCCCAGATACAGGGAACGCTAGCGTCCTGCTCGATCATTTCAAGCGCCATCACACGATGCCCACGACCACGCGCCTGCGTTTCGATTTGAACGCGCGGACAGCCTATCTCGAGCGAACGCTACGAAGGTTCTGTCAACTTGTGGAAGTCCGGCAGTTCGAGCGGTACAGCTTGCGACTCGAGGCAAAATCAGTGGGGTTGTGGCAGCCGCAGGTCACGACGAACCTGGAGGCCGTTCGCGGCATCCTCGGTTCCCTGCGCCAATACGAGCCGGAACAGCTCGAGCGACTGTTGAACGAGGGCTGGACTCGCGTCTTGGAGGTAGAGGGCGCACCCGTGGCGGCCCTCCACGTGCAGGAGAAAGGCCACGACCAGCTCGAGATCGTGGCGCTTTCCACGCGAGCCGATGCCTTACGGCGCGGACACGCCAGGGCGTTGCTACGTCAACTCGTCCACGATGCTACAGGTCACTTCGAGCGCATCGGTTTGCAAGTCAACGCCGAAAACACCGCCGCCATCGGCTTGTATCGGCAACTCGGTTTTCAGTCCCTGAAAGCGGCGACCGAGCGGTGGATGTACACGCGTTGGAGTTGAGGGAACCCGGTGGGTAAGCCGAACCTAGAGCCTCCTTTCATGCTCGAGACATCGTTCTCGCTCAGGGCGAAAGATTCACCTTTCCAAAACGTTTGGATTCAGGTCACGGCGGCGACTGTCGCACGAAGCCAACCTAAGCTGGCTCGAGCAGCCCCCGCAAGCCTTTCACCGCGCCCGCAGCGACGCGCAGGTCGCACAGTTTGGACAACGGCGTGACCTCCGGGTTGACCTCGATCAGCATCGCGCCGCCCCCTTTCGCCAGGCGTCCCAGGCTGGCGGCCGGTTCGACCACCCCCGAGGTTCCCACCACGAGCGCGACCTGACACCTCGAGAAAGCGATCTGGGCGGCTCGCAATGCTTCCGCTGACAGTAGCTCTCCGAACCAGACGACGTTGGGACGCATTCGCCCACCGCAGGTTCCGCAGACTGGCGGTGGCTGGAACTCGTGAGCCGCCGGGAGGTCCTGCACCGCGCCGCAGGTCTCGCACCGCGCGGTGCGCAAGTTGCCGTGCAACTCCGTGACCCGCCTCGAGCCAGCTTGGAGGTGCAACCCGTCCACATTCTGCGTCACCAGCGCGAACCCATCGCCCTTCACGGTTTCAAAGCTGGCCAGGGCGCGATGGGCTTCGTTTGGTGTGGCCGCCTGACAGGTCCGATAGCGTTCCGCGTACCAATCCCAGACGCGCTCTGGGTTCTCCCGGTACGCCTCGGGACTGGCCAGTTCGGCAGGCGAGAACCGCGCCCAGTACCCGGTCTGCGCCTCGCGGAAGGTCGGGATGCCGCTCTCGGCACTGATGCCCGCGCCGGTCAGCACCGCCACCCGAGTCGCGTCTTTCAAGCGTTGCTGGGCGATCTCGAGGTTCATGGTTTGAGTTTACCGACCCGGTTGGAACCGCACATCAGCCCAATGGCCACTCGAGGTTTGACGAATCCGAACGGCGCTCCACTACACTCTGTGTATGGTTCGGGTCATGTTGATGCAGTGAGCCTGCTTTTCGTGCCGCAAGGTCTTCAAGCACCCTGAGCCGGATGGCGCGACCCGCGTCACCTGCCCGGATTGCGGTCAGCCGATGACCCTGATGGGCACGGCGTTCCGCGCCCCGCGCAAAACCGACCTGTCCCAGTGGCGCAAGGTGGCAGCCCTGGCGCGGCACGGTTTTCTGTTCCACCGAAACGCTGGCTCGCGCCCCGAGCGGCTGAGTGAGGTCGCCGCGTTTCTCGAGGGGCAACGCCAGCGGAGACGCAGCCCCGGTCAGGTTTTGCTGGAACGCCTCGCGTCGCAACCGCCCGTCACGCCCGCTCGGGCGCAGGGTCGGGTCAGGCGCATCAACCCGAGTGGGCGGCCCACGTTCACCCTGGCGGGTCGTCCGCTCGAGCCGTGGGACAGCGTGGCGGTCCTGGTGGACGGGCACTGGCGCAGGGGCACGTTTCGGCTGGGTGGGTATGAGCGTCAAGACCCGTGCGTAGAAATCGTGGACGGCACGGGTTCTCGCTCGGTGCGCCTGACCCCGAACACCGTCTGCCGCTGGCTCGAGCCGCCGTTGTAAGGGTGACTTCGGTGTTCAGTCTCGAGACTCGCAGCAGACGTTGGCAAGGGGCGCATCAAAGACAAACTCGTTCTCTACGGCCATCGGCTCGAGTCGTCCCGATCGCTTTCGATCAGGATAGCCAGGGGTCGCGCAACGGTCGAGTGAAATTCACGCATCGCACGACCCCTCCCGTCTCGAGACAAGTTCCAAATTCGCGTGTGACCGCTATCGCACCTGAACCGGCACGAACCCGGTCTTGATGTTCCCCACCGCGTCCCGCGCACCAAAGATCAGGATGTACTCACCCAGAGGCGCACGGTTGCGGGTGATCTCGAGACCGTCAATCCCATTCCTGGGAACCGTCACGAAGCGCCCGGTCGGCACGAGGGTGCTCTCGTCGGTGATCTGGTCGCGTTCCAAGTAATTGAAGCGAAGCGTGCCGTAGGGTTCCACCGGTATCGAGCGCGGCGAGCTACTCGAGTTGTCCAGCACGTTAATGACCTTGCCGCGCCTCAGGTCGGTCACGACCGTGACCGCAAAGCCGTTGACCTCGCCGGGCGGGGTGTAGCTGGCGTTGGCGTAGAAGATCGGGTCGTTCGGGCGCTGGAAGTAGCCGCTCAGCGTGTCGGTGTTGCCGTCGCTGCCGATCTCGTACCAGCGGCCGTCCCAGCCGTAGCTGTACTCGCCAGCCCCGCCGCTCTGCTGGTAGAGCTGCGCGTAGACCCGAAACCCGTTTCGCCCGGACAGCTCGCCGAGTTCCGCGTAGATCAGCGTGGCAGTTCCCGTGACCGTGAAATTCACCGTGGCGGGTTCACGGTCGGTCGGCTCCAAGAGATTCGTGGCTTGGGTGACGCGCAGGTCAATCGGTTGAACGCTCGGTGCGATTTTGCCCAGCCACAGGTTCAGGAAGTCCTTCCAGATCACCTGAGCGCCGCTCTGCAATTTTTGGGCGTACACGTCGTAGTACACGTCTGGAATTTTGTGGCGCGGATCGTTCGGCAGGAAGACCGATAAGCCCTGGGCACCGCGCTTGCTCGGTCCGATGCTGGTCGCCACCAACACATCAGCGATGGCTCGAGTCAGGGCCTGTCCCGCCTGCGCCAGCGGTGCGCTGCGGGTGCGGTTCGCCACGAGTTGCGCGTACTGCCCGAGGTCCACGTACAACGGGAACTCGTTCGGGTCGGAGGAATCGTAGCCGTAGTTGACGACCTCTGCCCTGGCTGAGACGAGTGAATCCCGATCACCCGATTGAATCGCGGCCCGCACGAAGTCGTTCAAAGCGTTTTTCAGCGGTTGCAAGTACTGCGTGTCATACACGGCGTGGGCGTGTTCGTTAGCATCGTCCAGATTGCGTTGGTGTTGCTGACGGTAATAGGCCGTTTCGGTTTGCCCGAACTGGCGCATCGTCATGCCGGGGTTGTTACGAAGCGCCCCGAGCGTCCCCGCGTAATCCCAGCCGTCGCCGTAATCGGATTCTGGTCCGGCGATGTACAGGCCGGTTAAGTCGGCGTACTCGAGGAGTAATTCCAGCCCACCCATCAGGCAAGTATCGAAGCCGAAGAAATCCCAACTGCGTAGGCCGCTCTGCGCCATGCCCGCGCGAATCGCGCGCCGCAAGTCCCAGGTCAGAATACCGTCACCGTTGTTGGTCTTGTCCTGCCCGAAACCGCCCAACCACTGGCCACCGTGGTCCCACAGCACCAATCCGTAATGCTGCGCCGGGAAACTTCGCACGCCCCAGTTGATGAAGGTCGCTATCGTGTTTGGGTCGTCGCTGTTCTGCTCTGGCAGGCTTTGCAGAATTTGCAGGTTCTGCCGCACGCCGTCCCAGGTGGCTGGCGTGCCCCCCGTGGCTCGTCCGACCTGGGCGTAGACCGTGCCATCAAAACCGCCCTGATTGGCGGGCAAGCCGTCCACGTACACGATCACCCGAAAGCCGCTCGAGGAGCCGACCTGTTCCATCTCTTGAATGTCGCGCAGCGCCGAGCGCCAGAGGTTGTTGTCGCTGCTGAAATAGACCAGGATCGTCCAGCTCTGCCCGCTTTGCGCCACGGACTTGGGGTGCGGATCGGGGGTCTGTGAGCGCGTGAACCGCTCGAGCGGCGCGGCCGGATCGGGCAGGGAAGCCGAGCCTGGTAGCGCACCCGCTGCCAGACCGAGGCTCGAGGCGCAGACCAGCAGCGCCACCATCAGGTGACCGAAGCGGAAAGGCGACACTCAGTTGCCCCAGCGAACGGGTTCCAGCAGGCTCAGCAGCGTCGTCCGCCCCAGGTATTTCATGGTGCAGCTCTGATTGGTCTTCTTGAGTTTCTTGTCGGCGGTCGCCTCGTACAGCCAGCCGTTGAAGGTCAAGCCGTTGATCTCGTTGCGCTCGAAGATGCACAGGTGATCCACGCTGTTATCAAACAGCTCAAGGCGCACGTCGTTGTCATCCTTGGCGTAATAGAAGCTGGCGGTCAGGCTGGAACCCGCGCCGCCGACGGGCGTGGCGGGCCCGGTCGGGTCGCCGTCGCGGTCCAGGTTCTTGAAGATCATCGTCCAGGCTCCGAGCTTCTGAATATCCACGCCCCAGCTCTGTCCGACCTCGAGCCTGACCGGCCAGACGCCTGTGTTGGGCGGCGTGCCCGGTTGTTGCGGTGTGGGGCCGATCGGTTGCGGTCCAACGGGTTGCGGCCCTATCGGCTGAGGACCGACGGGTTGGGGATTGACAGGCTGCGGTCCTACGGGCTGCGGTCCAATCGGTTGCGGACCGACCGGCTGACTCGAGGTCTGCGGTGAACCGCCACCCGTCAGCGTCGCCCGGCAGGAACCGTTCTGCTTCTGGAACGGCGACTGCGGGTTCGGGCGGCTCAGCACCTCGCCGTTTTGCAGGCTCGAGCCGCTGACCGAGGCGACTCCCTTGAAGCGGCAGGCGACGGTCGCCTGACCGTCACTGATCTCTATCGCGGCGACTTCGGTCGAGCGCTGGTAGTACAGGCTGATCGTCTGATTGCCGGTCTTACCGCTCGGCGAGCCGAAGCGGTCGTTCTCACCCAGGTTAACGGTGTAATTCCCGACCCCGCCGACCTCAATGCGCCAGCTCTGCCCGAGCACGAAGTTTGGTGGCCAACTCAGCGCACCGCTGGGCGGATTGGGTTGCGGTTGCGGGGCGGGTTGAGGCGATGGTTGCGGTTGTGGGGCTGGTTGTGGGGCTGGTTGCGGAGCGGGTTGTGCCAACCCGATCGTCACCCGGCACTCGCCATCGGCTTGAAGCTGCGAATCTTTGTTCGCCTTGAACAACCGCCGCCCGGTGTACGCGCCCGGCGCACCCGTGGCACCGCTTCGCGTCACAAGGCAGAGTTCACTCGAGGCATACGCGACCTGAAAAGCGAACGAACCGTCGCTCTGCGAGAAGCTGTAAAACTTCGCGGTCTTGCCGTCGGCTCCCGTCGCGTCGCCCGTCCAATCGCCGTCACCGTCCTTGCCGCTGACTCGAGCCGTCCAGAGCTGCCGAGTTTCAATTCGCAGACTCAGACCGGCGCTGAGCAGATTGCTGGGCGGCCAGGTGTCACCGGGCGGGGTCGGCGTAGCGCCCGCCTGCGAGAACGAGCATGGTGTACCCGTGTTCTGCGCGTTAGCGCTCCCCTGCTTGCGAACAATGACACCGTTGTACACGCCATTGGCGACCTCTTGGGCGCTGCCGTTGACGCAGAACAAGGAATCGCTGTTTTTGCTCACGTAAAAGACGGGCTTGCCATCGCTGAGAAAGCCGCCCGCCGTGCGCTGATCCGGTCCAGTGCTGGTGACGCCCCTCGGATCACCGTCACTGTCCAGTTCGGTGAAGCTCGCCTTCCAAGTTCCAAACCCTTGAAAGGTTCCCGTCCACGTCTGGCCGACCGCAAACTTGGGCGGGTAGCCCTGCGCGAACGTGACGCCGATCAATCCGAAAAACGACAGTGCCACACCCATCCATACCCTGTTCCTCATGCCGCCCCCATTCCCTCGCAGTGTACCGCTCGAGTCGTCCCGGCCACGGTCGCAACGGACCCCGAGGCTGATGGGAACACCCTAGCCAGAACGCGTGACAGTTAGCGTGACACCAGCTCGTGACCCCTGACAGCTCGAGGGGAAACCCAGCGGTTCCAGGGTCAGGTTATGGGTTATAGGTCGTAACAGAAGCGTATAGCTCGATAGGCTCCACAGTCAGGGCGCAACCTGCGACCATCTCGAGTTCCCCTGCGGAGGAGCGCCCAAGCCCAGAAGGTGCTGCTGTCAGGGCAAGCACGGGGTCAGCCAAGGCTAGGTCTCGAACATGTCCCGCCCGACCCCTGGTCTCGAGCAGTGCCGATGGCACACATGGGCGTGACACCGATTGCACGCCTAGGCTTGACACCAACGGCGCACGTCGAACTCCTGTTCGCAAATGCGAAACGGCGTGACCTCGAGACCCTACCTCGCAGGGAGCAGCATGAAAGGCTCGAGATAAGCCTCTGATGGTCGCGCGAGATCAATTGCCATAGCCTGTTTACCGTACCCTCACGATACCCTCACGATACCCTGTTCACCGTGTCCTGTTCAGTGTCGAAAGAACACGAGTTCTTGCGGTACGGCTTTCGGGATGTCTCGCTCCGTGGCCCCCTGGAGGCTCAGGGCGAGTTCGTGCGCAGCACGCAGATATTCCCGGTGCGGCACAGGCTCGAGATCGGCGGCGACTGGTTCCGGCAGCGGGTCGAACAGTGAGACCACCCGACTCCTATCCGCCCGATGCTTCCAGGCTCCGCTGTGCCAGTCAAAGTCGTATAGCGGCACGAAGCGCTCGCCGTAAGTTGCCACGAACTCCAGCGCGGATAGCAGAAACTCGAACTCCTCGGGGTCAATGAAGTAATTGAAGTTCAGCCGCGTCCAGCCGAGCTTCACGCCCTCGTAGCCTTCGTTGACAAGCCGACGGTAGGCGCTCGAGGTGTCGTCGTCAATTTCCAGCAGGCGATGCCCGTACGGTCCGGCGCAGGCGCAACCGCCCCTGGCTTGAATCCCGAACAGGTCATTCAGCAGCTTCACCACGAAGCGCGGGTGTAGGTGGCTGTCACCGCTTCGCACCAGGAACGACAGCACCGCCAGACGCGGCACATCAGTATTCCCCAGAATCTCGAGGTTCGGATGCTGCCCCAAGCGCTCCAAGGCGGCCCGAATCATGCCGCGCTCCGAGCGCTCTATATTTTCCGTGCCAATTTGCGCCTTGACCCAGAACGCCAGGGCTGCCCGCATCTTTTGCAGAATCGCGGGTGTCCCCGCGTCCTCCCGGGCCTCGATGTCCGGCGTGAAATCGTGTCCGTGCGACGAGACATATGTGACCGTGCCGCCGCCCGCCGTGCTCGGAGCTTGGAGCTTGTACAGTGCGGGGTTGAAGACCAGCACACCGGGGCTGCCGACCCCGCCGACGAACTTGTGCGGACTGATAAACACCGCGTCGTAGCCGTCGGGTTTGCCGGGCCGCAGGTCAATCTTCACGTACGGGGCGCTGGCGGCAAAATCAAAAAAGGCGTACGCGCCGTGCGCGTGCAGCATCCGGGCGATGCTGCGCGTGTCGCTGAGAATCCCGGTCACGTTGCTGGCGGCGGAAAACGACCCGATCTTCGGGCGACCCGCGTAGCGAGGGTCTTTCAGGCCTGTTAACAGCGCGTCCAAGTCAATCAGACCCTTCGGGCACAGGTCAATTTCCACGACCTCAGCCAGACTCTCGCGCCAGCTCACCTCGTTGGAATGATGCTCGTAGGGTCCGACGAACACGACCGGGCGTTCCTCGGGGCGCACGACCTCGAGCAATCTGGTGCGCAACGTACCGGGCACAGCCAGGCCAAGAATTTCCTGAATCCGTTTGATGGCAGCCGTGCTGCCACTGCCGCAGAAGACGATCTTAAAGTCCGGCGCACCGAGCTGCGCCTTGATGTACTCGCCCGCCTCGTGGGCCAGGCTGGTGGTCGTGGCTCCACTGCGGCTGTCCTCGGTGTGGGTATTGGCGTACAGCGGCAGGACACGCTCCTGCAAGACGCGTTCCACGTGTTTCAACCCGCGACCCGAGGCGACGTAATCGGCGTAGGTCAGGCGGCGGGTTCCAAACGGCGTCTCGAAACTGGCCGCCCCACCGATCAGGTTTTCACGAATCCAGGCCGGTGTGACGCACCCCGCAGGTTCGAGTGACATGCCCTAGTGTAGTCCAAAATACTAGGGGAGTGTGGGACTTCTGAACTGCACCCAAACCCGTGGCCGCCAGTTCAGCTCGGGTCAGATTGGTGGGCCAGGTTAATTTTCACGTCACAGACGACCCTCTCGAGACACGGTTACAGTATCGCCGCAAGGAATACGAAACCGAGGACAACCGACGGAACCCTGCCCCCACCCGAGTCGTAGAATACCTTTGGAGGCAAACCATGAGTGACGAACTGAAGACCGAGGCAGCCGCGGCCGCCAACCAAGCCAGCAACACCGCCGAGACCGCCAAAGAGGGCGCTGCCAAGGTCATGGATCAGGCCGGGGACATGGCCAACAAAGCCAAAGACGCCGCCGGTGACGCGCTCCACAAGGCGGGCGAGGTGGCCGGGCAGGTCGGCGACAAGGTGGCCGATGTCGCCGGTGACGCCTTTGAAAAGGGCAAGGAGTTCGCGGCCGACGCGGGCGAGAAGATCAAAGAGTTCGTCGGCGATGCCCCGGAGAAAGCTAAGGAATTCGCGGCCGATGCCGTGGAAACCGTCAAGGATGTGGCCGGAGATGTCGCCAAGAACGTCTCGGAAGCTTTTGAGGGCGCGAAGAACCTGATCGGCGGTTTGATCGGCGGTAAAAAAGAAGAGGAAAAAGAGGGCGAGAAGCAAAGCTAGATCATCAGCGTGAATCTCGAAAGAGCGGTGGGCGGGGTTCAAACCCTGCCCGCTCGCTCGTTCAGCCTGTCTCGAGGCGCGGACCTGTGGTGAAGCGCAACCACAACGATCCAACGAGCGCTGCCACGACGCTTCCCGCGACGACCCCGAGCTTCGCCGCCTCGAGCTGAGCCGGGTTTTTGAACGCCAGCGTGGCTATGAACAGCGCCATCGTGAAGCCGATCCCGCCGAGTAAGCCGACGCCAAACACCAAACTCCAACTCGTGTCCCTGGGCAGTTCCGCCAGGCCGGTTCGCACCGCCAGATAGCAGATCGTGATGATCCCGAGCGGCTTCCCAACCGCCAACCCGAAAAACGCTCCGAGGCTGATCGGGCTGAGGCCACCCGCCAGCGCCGCCGCGACCGGAACGCCCGCGTTGAACAGCGCGAAAACCGGCATCACGAAGAAACCGACGAGGGGCTGAACCGCGTGTTCCAGCGTCTCGAGCGGATTGTGTTCAGCCTTACCCATTGGGATGGTCGTAGCCAACAGCACCCCGGCAATCGTGGCGTGCAACCCGGATTGCAACACGAAGTACCAGAGCGCCACGCCGAACAACAAGTACACCGCCAGGGCGCGAACTCTGAACGCGTTCAGACCCCACAGCGCCGCGTAGACCGCGAGCGCCAAAAGCAGCATCACAGGGTTCAGGCTGTTTGTGTAAAACAGGGCGATCACCACCACCGCGCCCAGGTCGTCCACCACCGCCAGCGCCGTCAGAAAGATTTTCAGCGAGGGCGGAATTCGCTTTCCAAGGAGCGACAGCACGCCGACCGCGAAGGCGATATCGGTGGCCATTGGGACGCCCCAGCCGTGCGAGCCGTTGCGACCCGCGTTCAAGACCGCGTACAGCAAAGCGGGCACGACCATGCCCCCGAGGGCCGCGAAGATGGACAAGGCCGCGCCGCGCGGGTTGGAAAGTTCACCCTTCAACGCCTCGCGCTTCAGTTCCAGTCCGACGTACAGGAAGAAAACCGCCATCAGCAAGTCGTTGACCCAGAACTCGAGCGGCTCGTCTAAATGCAACGCGGGAATCGGGAACGGAATCACTGCCGCCTTCATCGCCTCGTAAGCGGAGAGCAGTGATGTGTTCGCCCAGACGAACGCGACGAGCGCCACGACCATCAGTAGCAGACCGGGGAAGGTATCGCTGGAGAGCACGTTTTTCAGCGGGTTGGATTTCGAGCTTGCCACGGGAGACCTCCAGAGGGGCGAACGACGGAACCTGATTTCGACAGACTCCGCCACGCCAACTTCTCGAGGTTGGACTCGAACCGCGACGCGGTTAGGTTTTCGGCAGCGTACCCGAAAGGCGGTCCTCAGGTCCAGCGTTTCTAGGAAATGCTCTGCTCAGGCGTGAACCAACGCATCCAGTGCGCCTCGAGTCTGGATTACGAGGCGTTCTCCTCGATGTACTTCTTCAACCCCTCCAGCGTCGTCTTCAAAAACTTTTCCTGATACTGCACCGCACGGTTCCGCAGCCACTTGAAGCGCGGCACGTAGGTGCGGGTCAAGGTGATCTCCGTGCCACCTCGAGCGCCCTGAAAGGCCCACGATTCCGCCACGCCCGCAAACAGGATGCTACCGCCCTGCGTGGCCTGCAACATGAAACCCGTGGGTTGCTGCACGAACTCGTAGCGGTAGCGGAACATCCCAACCGTGGTCGCCTTGTAGACCAGCTCGAAACCCACGCCCTGAACGGCCTTCGTCGGCACCGGCATTTTCTTGCCGGGAGCCACGAACTGCGAGCGCGCCACGGTCGCATCCCACTTGGCACGCTGATCCTGCGGCAAGGCTAGAAAGTACGCCTTTTCTGGACGCACCCGCACGAAAATTTTTTCAGTCAGCGTCAAGCTCTCGAAGCGCTCCAACTGCTTTTTCTTCTTCGGGTCCTGCTCCAGTTCCCGGCGTTGCTGCTCGGCGGCCGCCGATTGCGCCTTCATTTCCTTGGGGATGCGAAGGCGTTGCTGCTGTTGAAAGGGAGGTTTATTGGCTCGAGCCATAGTTTGAGGATTTTAACCGCCACCGGGGACGGTGAACAGTGCGCCCTGACTCGAGAGGGGAAAATTGTATTGAGGCTGACCTTGAGATTCTGTGAGCAACCCGTTTGCGCTCGAGTCACACGATTTGCGTCGGGGTTTGCCCCGGCAGACCCGGCCACCTTTGAGAACGCCGATCACGTCTCACGCATCTCGTAGGGGCGAATGACCGTTCGCCCGGCCACCAACGCCGCCGCTCGAGCCAGCCCGAACAAACCTTCCCGAGACGAAACCCAAGGGCAACTCGCGTTACGCCTTGCGTGCCTTCGGTCTCGAGATGGTCAGTGTCGTAGGGGCGAGGCTTGCCTCGTCCTGCTTTTTGCCTTTCTGAGTTGCGCGAAGTTGCGGCCGTGATTGACAGCACCCGTCGCAACTTTCACAATGCACCCATGCCGCTCGAGCGTGAGTTCAAACTGACTGGAACCCTGCCCGATCTGAGCAATGTCACTGAGATCGCGGGTTTCTCGTTGCGCTTCTCACACATAGAAGTGCAGACGAACACGTATTTCGACACGCCGGAATTCAAACTCCGCGCGGCGGGCATGACCTTGCGGCTTCGTCGCCTCGAGACCGGAGAAGGGTTCTACACCTGGAAGGGACGCAGTTTCGTGCGCGACGGCTGGCATCAAAAGCAGGAACTCGAGGTGGACGCGGGCGAAGCGACTGACTTGGATCAGCTCCGCGACGAGGAGATCTTACTGGAGTTGCATCGCGTGGCGCTGTTGTATCAGCTTCGACCGATGTACACCTTCACGACGCGGCGGCAGGTTTACCAACTCATCGGCGTGGGAGAGCTGGCGCTGGACGAGGTTAGTATTCCCGACGCGAGCGGTAAGGTGCTAGACGAGTTCAATGAGCTGGAACTGGAAATCAAGACCGATATTTCAGCCGTTCACCTGGAACCGATTGTCGCGGCATTGAACGGCTTTGGCATGACGCCTTCCACACTGTCCAAATCGGCTCGAGCCTTGCAAGCGGTGGGTCTGGCTACATAGTGAGAAAGCCAGGCATCACGCCTGGCTTCCCCTCGAGACGGGCGTAGCTTTTCTAGGGATGGGTTTTTAGGGCTGCGCTTTGATCAGTTCCTTCGCCCAGTGTGGTAAGGGTTTCGTGGTCAGCGTGTTCGGCGTCAGCGTGACGGAGACATTGGTGGAGCTAAACTCGTACCAGGCTCCGGTGGCAGCATCAATCACCAGCGGCACGAAACCGGTCACGATGTCCAGCACGATCCACAACGCGCCGATCTGATTGTTCAAGACGTAAATCTGGTCTTTATGCCCGGCCAGCCTGAAGGTGATCGTGTACGAGCGATTGGTTTTCAGCACGAGCCGCGCGGGCGTGTTTCCGACCAGCACGCCGTCTATTAGGACTTGTGCGCCGCTCGGGTTGGAGTTGAAGGCGACGGCCGCCGAATCCCCTTTGAAAATCAGGGCGCACGAGTTGAAGAACAACAGGAACAGCAGCGAGACAACGATTACTTTTTTCATTCGCTCCTCCAATACATGACCTTCTTCTGGAGCGTACAGGGGCGGCGTAAAGCTGTCAACGAGTGTCCTCCTCGAGCCGCGACTCTGGGCGTAAACTCCTGCCATGACCGCTACCACTGCTGATGTTGAAACCTGGAACACCGAGACTTGGAACACCGAGCGCCTGCTGGAACTGGACTTGAAGCACATCCTGCATCCGGTCACGAACCTGCACCGCCACGCCAAAACGGGACCGTTGATTCTGACTCGAGGTGAGGGCGTTCACGTCTGGGACAGCACCGGTCGGCGCTACATTGATGGCTTCGCAGGCTTGTGGAACATCAACGTCGGACATGGGCGCTCGGTGCTGGCTGAGGCGGCCAAGGCGCAGATGAATCGTCTGGCGTTCGCACCGAATTTCTTCGGGCTGGCCACACCGCCCAGCATCGAACTCGCGGCGAAGCTGGCGGAAATGATGCCGGGGAGCCTGAATCACTTTCAGTTCACCTCGGGCGGTAGTGAATCCAACGAGACCGCGATCAAGATTGCGCGCTACTACTGGAGCCTCCGAGGGCACTCCGAGAAAGTAAAAGTTATCTCGAGGCAGAACGCCTATCACGGCGTTGCTGGTGTGACCACGACCGCCACGGGCATCCCGGCGTACTGGAAGGATTTCGGGCCCGCCGCGCCCGGTTTTTTGTACGTCTCCTCCCCGAACGAGTACCGCACCAAACCGGACGATATGAGCGCCAGCGATTTCATCCGGCACTTGGAGCGCGAACTCGAGGAGGCAGTTGCGCGGGAGGGTGCGGAGACAGTTGCCGCGTTCATGGGCGAGCCGACCCAGGGCGCGGGCGGGGTCTGCCCCGCGCCGCTCGGATACTGGCAGATGGTGCGGCGCGTTTGTGATACGCATTCGATTTTGCTGCTGGCGGACGAGGTGATTACCGGCTTCGGGCGCAGCGGTCAGATGTTCGGGATGCAAACCTACGACTTCCAGCCGGATATCGTCAGCCTCGCCAAGGGCATCACCAGCGGTTATATCCCGCTGGGCGCGGTCGGCGTCAGCGACGCGATCTTCGATGAATTGGTGAAGCCGGACCGCATGTTCATGCACGGCTTCACCTACAGCGGTCATCCCGTCGCCTGCGCGGTGGCATTGGAGAACATCAAGCTGCTCGAGGATGAAAACCTGTCGGAGAACGCCAGGTTGCGCGGGGAGGAGCTTCTGTCCGGTTTGAAGCCGTTGGAATCACACCCGCACGTCGGCAACGTGCGCGGCAAGGGCATGATGCTCTTAGTTGACGTGGTGCAGGACAAGAGCGCGAAATCCGCCTACCCGCCGCTCAGCATCGGTGGCAAGCTGCAAGCTGCGACCCGCGCGCGTGGTTTGATCGTGCGTTGCGGTGACAATGGCGTGGCAATCGCGCCGCCTCTCGTCGCCTCGAGCGGGGAAATTGACGAGATCGTGAACATCGTCTCCGAGGCGGTTCACGAAGCCTTCGCCGAGTGACAGGTTTGAGCGATTCCAGAAACGCTCGAGGGATCTGTGCTATTAGAGCACGACTCGAAGCGTTTCTGGGCAAATCCTCTGTCAACCTCGAACTCGCTAATCCTCTTTCACGTGCTCATGTATGGGCGAGATAAACCTCGCCCTCGTGTACTAAGGACGCCTCGAGAGGGATCATGTCCAAGATGAAGCTCGGAGGTCCGCGTGCAATCCGGTGAACTGGATGGCTCGAGTCTGAAAAAGAGCGACGCAGGTTTCACGTCGCTCTGAAGTTACTGTGCCAAAAAGTTCAGTCTGCCGCCAACGCCTCGAGTTTCTTTTTACCCCTCTTAGGTTTCACTTCTAGGATCACGCCCGGCGTGTTCTCGAGGGCGTGCTTCAGGTAACGGGCGGTGTGGCTGACCTCGTGTTCCGCCACATCCTCCGGCGTGCCGATGACGACGATCTCGCCGCCCCGGTCGCCGCCCTCCGGGCCCAAGTCCACCACCCAGTCGGCGGTCTTGATGACATCCAGGTTGTGTTCAATGACCACCAAGGTGTTCCCCGCGTCCACGAGTCGTTGCAACACCTCGAGCAGGCGGCGCACGTCCTCGAAGTGCAAGCCGGTGGTGGGTTCGTCCAGAATGTAAATCGTTTTTCCGGTGGCGCGTTTGGAGAGTTCCGAGGCCAGTTTGATGCGTTGCGCCTCGCCACCAGAGAGCGTCGTGCTGGGCTGTCCGAGCTTCACGTAATTCAGGCCTACGTCGCTCAGCAGTTGCAGCTTCTTCTGGATCGTCGGGATGCTCTGGAAAAACTCCAACCCTTCCTCCACGGTCATGTTCAGCACATCACTGATGGATTTGGCTTTGTACTTCACTTCCAGCGTTTCTTTGTTGTAGCGCGCTCCCTTGCAGACCTCGCAGGGGACGTAAATATCTGGCAGGAAGTTCATTTCAATCTTGACCACGCCGTCGCCGCCGCAGGCTTCGCAACGCCCGCCCTTGACGTTGAAACTGAACCGTCCCGGTCCGTAACCGCGCTTGCGGGCTTCCGGGGTGCGGGTGAACAGGTCGCGGATGTCGGTGAAAACGCCCGTGTACGTCGCGGGGTTGCTGCGCGGCGTGCGTCCGATCGGACTCTGGTCAATCTCGATCACCTTATCCAGATGCTCCAAGCCATCAATCCGGCGGTACTTACCCGCCGTGGTCTTGGCGCGGTTCAACTCTTTGGCCAAGACCGCGTGGAGAATGTCGTGAACCAGCGTGGACTTGCCGCTGCCGCTCGGGCCGGTGATAACCGTGAGCGTCCCCAGCGGCACCTCGAGCGTTACGTCGCGCAAGTTGTGTTCGGTCGCGCCGACGACGCGCAGTTTCTTGCCGTTCCCCTTGCGGCGCTTTCCTGGCACGGCTACGAAGCGCTCACCGCGCAGGTACTGCCCCGTCAAGGATTCCTTGCTCAAAGCGATGTCTTGCGGCGTGCCTTGCGCCACGATGTAGCCGCCGTGAATGCCAGCACCGGGACCCAAATCCACCACCCAGTCGGCTTCTCTGATGGTTTCCTCGTCGTGCTCCACGACGATCAAGGTGTTCCCCAGGTCGCGCAGACGCTTCAGGGATTTCAGCAGGCGCTCGTTGTCCTTCGGGTGCAAACCAATGCTCGGTTCATCCAGCACGTACAGCACGCCCGTCAAGCCGCTACCGACCTGGGTTGCCAGGCGAATTCGTTGCGCCTCACCGCCCGACAGACTGTTGGCGCTCCGCTCGAGCATCAGGTATTCCAACCCGACATTCTCTAAAAAGGACAGTCGCGCCAGAACCTCGCGCAGGATTGGTTTGGCGATCTCGTCACCGAAGCCGCTCAGCTCCTTAATTTCCACGGGGTCTTTGACGCTTTCCAGCTTGACCTTGTGGCGCTTCAACAGCTCCCTAGAGACCGGGAGCGCCTTCCCGTCCTGCATCGCCTCGAAGAAGCGTTTGGCTTCCAGCACACTCAGTCTCGAGGCTTCCGCGACGTTCATGCCCGCGATGCGAACCGCCAACACCTCCGGCTTGTAACGCGTGCCATTGCAGCTCGGGCAGGGCTGCTCGACCATCAGCTCCCCGAGCTTCTCGCGGATGTACTCGCTCTCGGTGTCCTTGAAGCGCCGATCTAGGTTGGTGATGACGCCTTCAAACTCCGCCTTGAAGCGGAAGGTTTCTTTGCCAGCTCGTTTGTAGACGACCTCGAAGGGTTCGTCCACACCGTACATGACCGCCTTCTTGACATTAACAGGCAGGTCGCGCCACGGCGTTTTCAGGTCAAACCCCATGTGCTCGGACAGGGCTTTCAAGCGATCCCAGTAGTAGATCGTCTCGCCATCGCGCCCCTTCCACGGGGTGATCGCACCCTCGGCGATGCTCATGCGGTCATCTTCAATGATCCGCTCCGGGTCGAACTCAAACCTCGAGCCTAAGCCGGTGCAAACCGGGCACGCGCCGTATGGGTTGTTGAAGCTGAAGTAACGCGGCTCCATCTCTTCAATCACGCTGCCACCCTCGGGGCAAGCGAATTTCTCGCTGAACATCTCCTCCGTGCCGTCGTCCGGTAAGAAGACGCGCACCAGTCCCTCGCCCTTGCGAAGCGCCAGTTCAATGCTTTCAGAGATGCGCGCCCGATCAGACTCGCGCAGGTTCAAGCGATCCACGACCAGATCAATATCGTGCTTCTCGTATTTCTCGAGCTTCAGCTTTTCAGCCTCCGCGATTTCGTACAGTACGCCGTCCACGCGCACCCTGGCGAAGCCGTCCTTTTTCAGGTCGCTGAAGATTTTGCGGTACTCACCCTTGCGCCCGCGAATCATTGGCGCGAGGATCATCGCTTTCGTGCCATCCGGGTACTTCAGCACGCGCTCGGTGATTTCTGACGGCGACTGCTTGCTGACAGGTTTTCCGGTCAAGGTACTGTAAGGCGTGCCAGCGCGGGCGTACAGCAGGCGCAGGTAATCGTGAATCTCGGTGACCGTGCCGACCGTGCTGCGCGGGTTGTGGCTGGTGGTTTTTTGATCAATGCTGATCGCCGGGGACAGCCCTTCGATGCTGTCCACATCGGGCTTTTCCATCAGCCCCAGGAACTGGCGTGCGTAGGCGGACAGACTCTCCACGTAGCGCCGTTGACCCTCGGCGTAGATCGTGTCGAAGGCCAGCGTGCTCTTGCCGGACCCGGACACGCCGGTCAAAACCACGAACTGATCCCTGGGCAACTCCAAGGTGACATCTTTCAGGTTGTGCTCTCGAGCGCCGCGAATCACGATCTTATCGTTCATAGGCTGTTAGCTCCTAGCGAAACCCGTCACGGGTCATCCTCGAGAGAGAAGAAGGGTCAATGTCGTCTCGAGCGTGTCGGGTTCGGCGTTTACGGCGGTTCGGCGGGGGTCTGGGTTCTCGGTGCTCGAGGCTGAACGAGAAAGCATAACCCTCCAGGACTGGCTATGTAAAGAGCGGAATACTGATCCGGGGACATGCCTCAAACGTATTGCGTTCACTTGAACAGTCTCCTTCCAGGTGCTATATTCCCAAGGCTGCCTTGAAACCAGCCGCGTCCTCGAGCGAATCCGAGGTGCGACCCACACGCAGACAGCGTGAGCGTCAACTCCCCGACGGTCGGCAATCGTCGGGATCAGGAGTCCAGACATGCAAAAAGAAATTCACCCCAAGATGGTTCCCTGCAAGATCATTTACAACGGCGAGGTCGTCATGGAAACCATGAGCACCAAACCCGAGATTCACGTGGACGTGTGGAGCGGCGTACACCCGTTCTGGACGGGTCAGCAGCGCTTCCTGGACACCGAGGGACGCGTGGAGAAGTTCACCAAGCGCTTCGGAACCAGCTACCGCAGCGCCGCCAAAAAGTAAGGATTCAAACGAAGCACAAGAAGAGGCTCGTAAGCCTCTTCTTAGTTTTTACCTTGAACATAAATGACGCTATCAGCCGCTGGAGTCCCCGTGACCGTCACAATGATGTTGCCGTTATCTCGAGTGACAGCGCAACTCGCAATTACATCGGGCGCACTGCCCCAGGTAGCCGTCGCATTGACTCGAGCGTCACGAAGCGTTGTCGCCGTCTTACAATCCACGGGCAAACGCCCCTCAGGAAAAGTTGACCCGGTGGCCTGAAGCACCGCGTACACACGTTGAGAAAAATCGCGGACAGTCGTTCGATTACGTTCCCGAGTCAGTTCTGACGGAATCATCGTTTCACCACTGATAGAACGATAAATCCCTAATGCCGTGACGCCTTCGACTGAGACGGCGTATCGGCTTGGTCCGGTTTGGCTAACGAACACTGTGCATCGCTCAATTCCATCAGGAATATCCCAACGACCAACGATTTTCCCACTCGAGTCCTCGAGAACTCTCGTTGTTTTGCAATTAATGGAACTGAGTCCTATTACCTGCTTGGGTTTGACGTTTCCCAGTTTTTGAAAAACATTGTAAATCTTCAAACTTGTCGAGCGAACAACCCCTGGTTCAGTGAGATTGGTGACCAAGCTCCGGTAGTAGGCGAACGATTCGGGTTTCTGAGCTGTTGGCGAGGCGCTGCTAGAATTATTCGGTAAAGGCTGAACTCTGTTAGCCTCGAGCCAATCAGACGAAGGCTGCCTGAGGGAAGAGTTCAACGACACCCAAAAAAACACGATGCCAGTCAGGGCAGCCATAATTGCCGTCGGCAAAGAAATGTTTCTTGAAGGATTGAGTTTCATTGGAAGTCAGCACCTTAAAATGATCTCGAGCCGTAATTTGAGCGGATCAGCTTCGCACCGTTATCTCGAGCAGTGCGGCATAGGGCAATCATCATTGTCATCTCGTGATACGAATTGTACTTCCCTAAAGTTCCCAAGCGGCTCGCTCAACCCATTGCCTCGAGACGGGCTACAATGCGCGAGCTTCTATGAACACCCAACCCAACCCCAAGTCGTCCTCGAGTCGCCCATTTTCACGTTGGTTGATGCAGAATCAGGCGGCGGCGGGCGACGCCAGTCACCATCAGCACACCCAACCCTGGTGGCGCGTGATGTGCTTGACGGGCGTGGATTACTTCAGCACGCTGGGGTACCAGCCGGGCATCGCGGCGCTCGCGGCGGGCGCGTTGTCTCCGATCGCCACGCTCGTGCTGGTGCTGCTGACGCTGTTCGGGGCGCTCCCGGTGTATCGCCGCGTGGCGCTGGAAAGTCCGTATGGGCAAGGCTCCATCTCCATGCTCGAGCGGCTCTTGGACCGCTGGACGGGGAAGCTGTTCGTGCTGGCGCTCCTGGGTTTCGTGGCGACCGATTTCGTTATCACGATCACCCTGTCAGCCGCCGATGCCAGCGCCCACGTGATTGAAAACCCGTTGGTCCATAACATTGTGGCGGGCCGTCAGATCGAGATCACGCTGTTCTTCGTGGCGCTCCTGGGTGCGGTGTTCCTGCGCGGTTTCGGGGAGGCGGTCGGGCTGGCGGTCGTGCTGGTGATCGCGTACCTTGGATTGAACACGGTGGTCGTGGCTCGAGGCTTGTATGACCTGGCGATGCACCCGGAGGATTTTACCCGTTGGTTGCAGGCGCTCACCACCAGACAGAGCAACCCGTTCCTATTGGTTGGGATCGCGCTGCTGCTATTTCCCAAATTGGCGCTGGGACTCTCAGGGTTTGAAACCGGCGTGTCGGTCATGCCGCTCGTCAAGGGTGAGCCGAACGACACGGTGCGCCGTCCGGTCGGACGGATTCGCAACACGAACAAGCTCTTGACCACGGCTGCGCTTATCATGAGCGTCTTTCTGCTGACCTCGAGCCTGACCACGACCCTGATTATTCCGCCGGAAGCCTTTGAAAAGGGCGGCGAGGCGAACGGGCGGGCGCTGGCGTACCTGGCGCACAGGTTCTTCGGGGACGGCTTCGGCACTGTCTATGACATCAGCACGATTCTAATCCTGTGGTTCGCCGGGGCGTCGGCGATGGCGGGGCTGCTCAGCATCGTGCCGCGTTATCTACCGCGTTACGGCATGGCCCCGGAGTGGGCGCGAGCCACCCGACCGCTCGTGCTGGTCTTCACAGCGATTGCTTTTGTCGTCACAATCATCTTCAAGGCTGACGTGGACGCGCAGGGCGGTGCGTACGCGACGGGCGTGTTGGTGCTCATCACCTCGGCGGCGCTGGCGGTGACCCTCTCAGCCAGGGTGCAACGCGAACGGCTGTGGCTGATTGCCTTCGGCACGATCACCCTGGTCTTCCTGTACACGACAGTCGTCAACATGATCGAACGCCCGGACGGGCTGCGAATCGCGGCGTTCTTTATCGCGGGCATCATCGTGTCCTCGTTCGTGTCCCGCGTCTACCGCACGACCGAGCTGCGCGTCACCGGGGTAGAACTGGACGACGCGGCGCGGCGCTTCATGGAAGAGGAAGCCAGAGGCGAGTTTCGCATCATCGCCAACCGCCGTCAGAAGGGCGATGACGCCGAGTATCACGACAAGGAACTGCGTCAACGCGAGGATCACCACATCGAGTCTCGAGACCCGGTGCTGTTCTTTGAGGTGGATATTTCGGATGCCTCGGATTTCAGTCACGTCCTGACCGTCAAGGGTATTGAAGTGGAGGGCGTGTCGGGGAATTACCGGGTGCTGCGCACCAAAGCGCCCGCCGTGCCGAACGCCATCGCCGCGTTTCTGTTGTACGTGCGTGACACGACCGGGTTCGTGCCGCACTGCTATTTCACTTGGTCAGACGGCAACCCGCTCGCGCATATCACGCGTTACGTGCTGTTCGGCGAGGGTGACACCGCGCCGCTGACCCACGAGATTCTGCGGCAAGCTGAGCCGAACGTGGCCCGGCGACCGCACATTCACGTCGGCGGCTGAACCGTGTGAGCGGCAGAGAAAGCTGGAGGGGTCTGCGATCACGAGTTACGGGTTACTGAGTTCCGCCCGGTCAAGTTACTGTTCTAAAGCGACCAGTGGCTCTGTCATCAATGGTGTTACTACGTCTCGAGAGTCAGCGGTCTGGCTCGAGGTGGTAGCCGGGACACGTCAATTCAGATCAGGGCGCGACTTCGTACTGACCGATGCTGACGCCGGGATAGTAATAACCCAGAATTTGCTGGTAATTGAAGCCCTGCAACGCGAAGGCTCGAGCGCCGTACTGCGATAACCCGACCCCATGGCCGTTGCCGTACCCGATCACAACCAGGGGTTTAGCGCTCTCGAGTCCGATCAGGCTGCTCTTGGCTCCAACGGCGCGGCAAAACGCGTAGATACCCGTTCCGGTCACTCGCGCCGTACCCGCGCTGCCACTGATTTCGATCACGCCCGGACGCCCAGATTCGGAGCGAGTCAGGATGCTCAGACTGCGGTAGGTACCCACGCCCGGCGCGAACCTCGAGACGGCGTTCTGAATTGTGGCGTTGGAAACCGCGACGCGCCACGGGGTCGGGCTAACCCGGCTGCCCGGATCGGGTCGGGCTTGCAGGTACGGGATGTCGCCGCCCCAGATTTCCTTGCTCGAGGCGGTGTAACCACCGCTGTCGGCGTGAAAGAAGGTCTGGGCGGGACGGCCCTGCCAGGAGAGGATCAGGCCGTGCGTGGCATCGGCCGCGCCGTTGCCTCTAGGCGTTTCGGCGGTCGCACCGTCGTAAACCTGGCACTGCTCGGTGGCGCAGACATCGTAATCACCGGATTGGTTGAGCCGCGAGATCGCGTAAGTGCGAGCGATCACCGCCTGAGATTTCAGTGCCTCATCCTCCCAGTTGGAGGGCATCTCGCGGGTCAGCACGCCACGCACGTAATCTTCCACGTCTATCGAATTGATCACTGTTAACGCACGACCCCTGGCCAGCAGGATCGCGGAACCCCGGTAGACCTTGCCGTTGAACTGAAAGTAGCCGCCCGCGTCGGTTTGCAGGTTGATCTGTTGCCGTCCCGTGTCCAGCACGCCTTGGGCGGTGGCGACACCGAGCTTACCAGCGTCGGTCACCGAGAACTGCCACTCGAGCGGTTGAGCGCTCTGGGTCAGCACCGTGCCATCCTGGTAGATCGCGGTGTGCGAGGTGGCCACGACTAACGAAGCCCTCGCCTGCTGACCTAGCAAGACCCGAATCAGCAGCGGTCTGGCCGCTCCCTGCGCCGAAACCAGGGACACGCCCAGCACGATCACCACCAATAGGACGACTCGAGACCACACGCATCTATCCTACCGAATCTGGGGCGCAATACGTGAGGGAATTGAACAATCGCGTCCAGGAGTGAAGGTTGACCTGCAAGCTGGTCTGCGTTCAATCCCTGAGCGCCAGACTCACTCGAAGCTCGCTTGGTTGTTGCCACGCGCAATGAATCTGGTGTAGCTCATAGGCGGCTCGAGAGATTGAGAGCTTTCACACCTAGAGCCAAGGTTCTTGATGGTGCAGCCAACTTCAACATCTTGCCCTAAGAACCTCATTGGCGGATGTAGACGCCCACGCCGAAGGCGATTCGGCGCTTCGGGTGAATCATGACTTTGCCGCGCCAGGCGAAGCCAACGCTCGAGCCGCCGTCCAGTGCGATCGCGTCACGCGCCCCGAGCGCCTTCATGACCCTGGCGAGGGCCCGTAGGCTGAGCCGTTCACGGGTAGAAACGAAAACCAGTTTCTTGTTATTGATAATCCCGACAGCGGTGCGGGCGGCGTTGCTCCAGACAGCCGGATCGGTGTAACCCTCGGCTTTGGGAACCGGGTTGATCTTGCCATTGTGAATTAGCAACGGTCCGGTCCCGATCAGCGTTTCTAAGGATTTGGCGTCCGGGGCGTAGGGCCGCAACCAGAGTTTGACCTCGTTGGTTTTGGTGATCGCCAGGCCGGTCCGAAGCCGTCCTCGAGCCAGATAGCGACCGTTGTAAATGATATCCCCGACCGGACTGAAGCTGTGCGGATCGAAGTACCCGGCGTTCAGGACCGCGACCGCGCTCGAGCCTGCGACCAGGGCATCGAACTGCGCACCGCGTTTGAAGGCTTTGACCGGCAGCACCGGCAAAACCCTGACCTTCGGGTTTTGCAAGTTAATGCGGACCAGCTTGACGTGAACCCCTAGCACCTGCCGGGACTCGAGGCGGACGCTGTTGGCGCTCGGGGTGGGAATCGGTTTGGGTTTGGCGGGATTAGAAACAACGATATCGCTGAGCGGCAATTCGGGCACGATGAACGGCTTGGGCTGCACGGCAGGCTCGTCCGAGGGTTGCAGTGCCGGACCACTCGGGGCAGGACTGATCGGGGCAGGCTCAGCGGATGACGGCTCAGGCGGCGCGGGTTCTGTCGGAGCCGAAGGGAAGAATGGCTCGGCGGGAACGCCCGCTGGCAGAGTCGGTTCGGCAGGCTGAGTTGGTTCAGTTGATACGGGCGGTTCGGACAGCGCCACTCCGCAGCACAAAAACAGGCTCAGTATCAGGTGCTTGAAATGTGGCATATCTCAGTGTACGCGGCGCTCGTCACGAAACGGTGAAATTCCGCCATTGGACTGGGTTCAACTCGTAAGATGCCAGATGTGAACGCTCATGCCGAAATCGCCTTCGCCTCGAGTCCGCTGCCTATGGCAGTCGTGGCTCCCGATGGGGCGTTGACGGCTTGTAACGTGGCGCTGGAAAGGCTCCTACGACCCCGGCTGGGTGCGCCCCTGTCGGAGTACCTGCACGCCAACGACCGACGGGCCTTCTCTGAACTGCTGGATCACCTCGGTGAGTTCGCGGTCGGGCATCTCGAGGCGCGGCTGTTCGATTCCACGTGGGTGCGGATCACGGCTGCGCCGCACCTGTACGACGATGGCACGGTCTTGGCGGTGGTACTGACCTTGGAGGACATCAGCCTGCAACGCCGTTCGCAATCGGAACTGGAATACCTGTACTACTTCGATGCATTGACCGGGCTGCCGAACCGCAGCATGTTGCTGAAACAGCTCGCGGTCGTCTTGGAGAGCTTGCAGCGTCGTGGCGAGTCGTTGTCGCTGGTCTTTATTGACCTGGACCGGTTCAAACTGGTCAACGACTCCTACGGCTTCGAGGCGGGTGACGAACTGCTGCGCACCGTGGCCGCACGGCTAAAAACAGTCTTACGCAGCACGGATTTGCTGGTGCGCATGTCCGGTGACGAGTACGCGCTGCTGCTCCTCGGCGACGAGGAGTACGCCAGCGGCGTCGGACGGCGCGTGCTAGAACTCTTCCAGGAACCCTTCAAGATTGACGGCCACGAAGTCCTCTCGAGCGCCTGCCTAGGTGTGTCCATCAGCCCGGTGGATGCGAAAGACGCAGAGGAACTGCAAGCCCACGCCGACCTAGCCATGTTCAGCGCCAAACAGCAGGGTCGCGGGCGGATGCGCTTCTTTGGCAACCGCGAGGAACACAACGAACTCGAGCAGTTGGAACTGGAAGTGCAACTCCGCTACGCCTTGGAGCGTCAGGAGTTACGGGTCTACTACCAGCCGCAGTACGAACTCCTGAACGGTAGGCTGATCGGTTTTGAAGCCTTGGTCCGCTGGCAACACCCCAGTCTCGGGTTGCTGCCCCCAGCACGCTTCATCCCGCTGGCTGAGCAGAGTGGCTTGATCCTGCCGATTTCCGCTTGGATTCTGCGCACCGCCAGCGCCCAGACGGTCGCCTGGAACGCGGGCAGAGACCTGCCGCTGCGAATCGCCGTCAACCTATGCGCCGCGCAACTCGAGCGGGACGATCTGACAGGCGGCGTGCTGAGTGCGTTGCAAAAGAGTGGCTTGCCCGCCTCGTGCCTAGAACTCGAGATCACCGAATCGCAGGTCATGGGGCACGCCCGCCACCTAGAACGCCAGATGCATGAACTGTGCGTGCAAGGTGTCCGTTTCTCCGTGGACGATTTCGGAACCGGGTACTCGAACCTGATGCGCCTGCGCGAGGTCCCGGTCAACACCCTGAAAGTGGATCGCAGCTTCGTGACGCAACTCGGTGGCAACGACAACACCGTGTCATTGGTGCGCGGCATCGTGCAACTGGCCCACAGCTTACAACTCGAGGTCGTTGCCGAAGGGGTGGAAACCCAGTTTCAACTCGAGAAGCTGCACTTCATGGGGTGCGACTTGGCGCAGGGCTTCGTGTTTGCGCCGCCATTGCCGGTATTGGATGCTGAAAAACTGCTGTGATTTTGGTTTGCCTCGAGCCTCACGGCAGCTCGAGTTGTTTGTCTATAAACTTCAGTGACAATTAGACTATGTGACGAACTCGAGCACAAATTACTCATGCTCGAGTTCGTTGTTATGCCTTGCTTGCTGAAATGCTAGCGGCTAACGTTTTGGAGGCAGATTATTCATTAACTCTTTGTCGGTATTACTCGAACCTACGCGTTGCACAGATGCGGGATTGGCGGTGTAGCTCATGGCATTGATCGGTGCAACCACATCGTTTTGAATCTCAAAGACCGTCCACAACGTACCTGCACTTCCTGGTACAGAAAAATCATTGATCAATATCGAGTTTGATCCTGAGTAAACCTTCACGCGTGCTCCAGAAGCGCCTAGTGCGCTGCTATTGACTGAATCTCGATTTGTGTAGTCATGCACGGAGTAGCGATACGTGCCTGCGATGGAGCTAGAGTAGACCGTACTGGTTTCAGGACCATAACTCGTCACATCGTCTACATCCAGATTGGCTGTAACAGTTGTATCTGAATAGAACGGTGAACCATAAAATGTGTGGAATCTCGAGCCTGAACCCGTTGGACCAGTCAGGTGTGAGTCCAGATCAGCAGGGTTTGCGCCCCAGGTGAGGACCATCCAATATTTAACGGGTTCGATATTGATCGTAAAATCGTTCGCGGTTGTCAGTGAAGGATTCTCTGCTACGACAATTACCTCTGTCCCAGCGCTAATACTCGAGACGATATCCCCACGAGGCGCACCGTCTGGCAGTGTGGCGCAGTCTGCGGGTTGACCAGCTTTAACCTTGTAGACCTTGTATCGCACTGACCCCGTTGGCGTAATGCGAATGCGAACGACACCACCCGTAGCATTGGCAAATTTGATTTTGACCGCACGTCCCCCGAGCGCTTCAGCGTTCGCCACCCGCGTGACCGGGAGGATGGGTGAAGCGCCAAAGTCAAAATTGATCGGGTTATCTGTATATTCCGTTCCCACAGTTGCCAAGTCCATCTTGCATTGGTTCCCGATGTTACGGACATCAATGCTGCGTTCAACGGTCTGGTTTTTTATCCAGTCCCAGTGCGATTGAGTCAACCCGCCATTATATCCAAGTCCCGCCAGTACCGAATCAACCCCGCCTGTTGGATTCGCAAGACCATTTTGCAAAATCGTTTTGATATAGATGATCCCTTGATTCAGCCTACGACCAACGTAAGCCCAATAGTCTTGAGCTTGGTAAGGGGGAGTTCCACTTTCCTCAAGTAAACTGCTAGCAATACGTCTAGCTAGATTACTATTGACATCAGAGCGAACGTTCGTTTGATTTAGTGAAACTGAAGCTACATTGGCAGTAGCTTCGATAATCCAACTGCGTCCGAAATGCGACCATAAGCCATCAAATTGCACGCCAACGCTTGCAAGTATGCCAGCTTGTACGGCATGAAAGATTTCATGCCGCAGTGAACTCAAATATGCAGGTATTCTCGGCTCTCCATTTGAATTTACGCATAATCGAATTATTAATTCTACTGGGTGATAAGAAGCTACTACTTGCGGCGTAAGAGGGCAATTCCTAGTTCCTACTAAGGTGAGACGGATCTGGCTTTTTATAATTGGCGCATCTGCGCCATTCAAAGACATAGCTGAAACAAAATCACTATAAGCAGTCGTCACTGCCGTAACAGATGCAGTTTTTACTGAATCCAAACAGGGAAAATCGTTAACGCTACCTTCACAAACTGCTGTGAAGACTGGCGTTGCCTGAGGCGCAATCCTCCCTGCATCACTCGCAGGAATTACAGCATTGCTCTGACGTACTACTACATATGTGAAGCCCTGCGCCGAAAGGACGCGACTATCTGAAATTAACGTTGTCAGTCCAGATGCTCCTGTTGTTAGCGTGCTGTCCCAAAACGGTTGAACAATCTCTCCTTCTTGAGAAAGTAAATATTTAGGTGGTATCAGTACTGCGACAGAGAGTCCTCGAGAACTCACTCCGGTTGGTACTGGCAATTCGATTTGAAATGACTCTCGATTTTTTGAACCGCTTTCAACTGTAGCTCCCACACTAAAAAAATCACCGACTCGTGTCCACCCAGTCGGTAGTGGAAGCGTGACTGAATTGGGAGCCAATGTGTGAGCGAACACTTGAACAGGAGCCGTTAACACTCCTGCTGGGGCGCGAATGGTCACTCCGTTGGAGGCGGTGAAGCTACCGCCTGGTGTCAGGGTCCCTTCTTCTTGCACCACAGTCTGGGTCACCACACCGCCGGATGCAGGGTTGCTCGAGGGTTGACCGCAGGCCATCAATACGGAGAGGGCAAGGAGTGTCAGCATGGGAAACCTCCAAAAACCTCTTGGCTCGAAGCGTAGTTTAGACATCGTAGGCTCGTTTCTCTGGAATTTCCAGGGCTGAGTCAGATCGTCGTATGTGCCGCCGATGCTCGAGTTTTCGTTGTTCAGGACGTTTCAACCATGAAGGGTTCAGAACCGTCCGTGTGAACCTCCTCTCGTGCCAGCGGTTTCGCCTGTCAACTTTGGCAAAACCTCAGCCTTAGAATCTGAAGCCTATCCATGTAACTTAAGTTTATCTACAAAAACAATAGTGGCTAATTATTTGGTAAATGTCAGGAGAAATCAGAAAGTCATCGCTACTGATAACGGCATGATTCGGCTACCAGACGTTTGCGTCACAGACACACTGTATTGCCCTAAAACGTTAAGCTAACCGTGCCGAACTCAGTAAGAGTGACCTTCTGGCTTCTCGAGTCAGGACTTGAAAAACTTCGTTGGAAGCTGCTGTACGCCTTAAACTTCGGTTCGCGTCATGTCGAATCGAGGCCGGTTCAGGTGAACTCGACTGTCAGGTGCGAATAGAGCAAGTCAGTTTTCTCGAGAAGCATTGAATTGATACGCGTAAATTAGAACCCGCGCAGGCTGCCCGCCCTATCAAAAGTCCAGCTCACGCCGCCATCGGCGGTCGTGAAGATCAGCCGCTCCGGGAATGCCGGGTTGGGTGCAATCCGGCGCAGTTCCACCCGCCCGCCCTTGCCATCCTCGTTGATGCTCGGCGCACCCGCCACGTAATCGTCCAGCTTCAAGCCCAGCTTCCAGCGCGGCTCGAGGATCAACGCGGTTAGCCCCTTGTCGCCGCTGGCATCCCAGTTGTGAACGTTCGGTCCGACGAGTTCCACGACGCTGACGCCGCGCCCACGGCTAAAAGAAATCCTGGCTCCGGGTCCGAATTGCACGTTGGCGCAATTAATTGGAGCGCTGTCCTTGTCCCCGTTCGCCCCGTCAAATTGCAGCGCCGCCTGGCCTGGCCGCTCGAGACGGTAGCTGCGGCTGTAGGTCACGTCGGTTCCGCTGAGGCTGCTGGTGATGAATTCGCTGAGCGCCAGCTCCGAGCCGTCGGGACCGGGGCAGCGCACGGCGGGCGCTTGCGAGGTTGCGCCAGAGCCGCCGAGTCCGCCCTGAATGAGCGGGCGCAACCCGAGTCCCAAACCGACACCCGCCGCGATCACCACGATCCAGAGCCAGATCGGAGTTCCGGGTTGTTTTGCGTTTGCAGGTTTCATGCCCGGCATTCTAAGCGTTCAAACTCGAGGCTTGAAAAACGGGCGTTGAGAACGGGTCTGAAGTCTGGACACTTGACGCGACGCGTATGCTGTCAGGAATGTCCTCGAAGTACCCTGCGATCAAAGCCGAGCTGAAATCCATGCTGCTCACGGGTTCGCTCCGCGAAGGCGAGGCGATTCCCAGCGAGAGCGCCCTCGCCAAGCAGTACGGCGTCAGCCGCATGACGGCTCGTCGGGCCGTGGACGAATTGGAGCGCGAGGGGTACGTGTTTCGCATTCAGGGCGCGGGCAGCTTCCCGACCGGCAAGCGCTTCCGGCAAGGCGTGTTCCGGGTGCGAGGACTCGAGGAGATCGCCTTGAAATCCGGCGGTGTGCCATTCACCAGAGTCCTGAAAAGCGGGATCGCTGTGCCGCCCGTGGAAGTCACGAACGCGCTGAGTTTGCCGCCCGGCAGCGCTGTCTTGGAGTTGCAACGCCTGCGCAGCGTCGGTGACGATCCAGTACTGTTAGAAGAACGACACTTCAAACTGGAGCACACAGAGCGCCTGTTGCACATGCCGCTCCACCAGGAGAGCATTCACGCACTCCTGGTTGGGCTGGGCATCAATATCAGCCGCGTGGAGCAAACCCTGGAAGCCGTCAACCTGGATGCGCCCAGGGCCAGACTGCTGGAACTCCCGGTCGGCTCTGCCTGTTTTCTGATGGCTCGAGTTAGTTACGTGGCGGACGATATGTTGGGCTTCTCAAGGTACTGGGTGCGGGCGGATCGCGGCGCGTTCGTCAGCGCCTTCGAGCCGTAAATAATGACGGGTTCCTCGAGTTTTCAGCCCTGAGGGGATTCGTACCGCTCGAGGTTTTATCCGTCGTGGGGTCGGTCCCCGTGCCGACCCTGCCTTCATTTCCAGCCAGCTTCAACGGTCATGCATCCATCTCGCGGGTTAACGGTTGCGGCTAGCTCGAGGCTGTTCCAGCTAGAAACTGTGTGGCGCGTCGAAGAATGATGGTTCCCGACTCGAGTTTCAATGGATTGTCTCGTCGGTTTGCTCGAGTCGCGGGCGAACGGCTACGAGATGTGGACGAATGCGTGCCTTGGACAGTTAGTTTTCGCAAGGGCGACTCGGATTGATCGCTCGAGGCAGCAGCATCGTGCCACCCGGTTTCAAGACAGTCGGGATCGAACTTGCGGCTGTCCCACGTTCAATTTCTCACCGCTTGTCCTGAAGGGCTTCGACTGGTATAGTCCCAATTCGCCGCCTCGAGCGGCTGAATTTATGTGCCAGCATTTGTGTACCGGTGGTTCGGTGTCATGAAAAAGCTGGTGCGACCAGGAAAGCGGGGTGAAATATTAATGGTGAATTACGATTTGAACGTCTTGCTGAACCCGAACCTCGACGCCGCGCAGTTGCAGGTGGAGAAAGAGTACATCGAGAACGCGGTCAAGAACGCTGGCGGTACCGTCACGGCTCTGGAAGAGTGGGGCAATCGCCGTCTGGCTTACGTCATCAAGGACCGCGAGGCGCACTTTCTGATCTACCGTCTGGCGCTAACCGCCGACACGACCAACGCGATCCAGGCGTCGTTGCGCTTGCGCGATCACGTGCGTCGCGTGCTGGTCGTCAAGCAGCGCCCGGAATGGAACAGTAAGAAGAAGGTCGCAGCTTGAACCGATGTCGCTCGAGCGCCGAAAAACGCAGAAATCCTCGAGAGACACCGCACGCGACACAGATGAAGAGCACGCGCCTCGAGCGCAAAGGGAGTCAGTATGGCAAGAGGGTTAAATCACGTGTACCTGATGGGCGCACTGGCGCGAGACCCGGAGTTGCGTTACACCCCGAACGGTACGGCGGTCGCTGACCTGACCGTGGCCGGTGAGGATAACGTCATGGGGAACGATGGCCGGGCGCGCGTGTTGCCGTGGTATCACCGCGTCTCCTTGCTGGGACAGCAAGCGGAACGCGTCAGCAGCGAAATGAAAGCAGGCGAGGCGGTGCTGGTGGAGGGTACACTGGATTTCCGCAGTTGGGAAACCCCAGAGGGCCAGAAGCGTAGCGCGGTCAACGTCAAAGCACTTCGCATCGAGGGCGCTCAGTACGGCTCGAGGGCGGAGGCGCTGGTCACGGATTCCGTGGGCGGCAAGCGGCTCACCAACGCGGTTAACGAGGTCGTGCTGATCGGGAATTTGACCCGTGATTCCGAACTGCGTTACACACCCGCCGGTGATGCCGTGACGACCATTTCTATGGCCGTGAACGAATCGTGGAAGGACAAGACCGGAAACTGGCAGGAGAAAACCCATTTCGTCGAGGTCAACCTGTGGCGCGACCTGGCAGAGTTTGCCGGGGAACTCAAAAAGGGTGATCCGGTATTAATTATGGGCAGGCTAGTCAACGAGTCCTGGACGGACCGTGAAGGTAATAAAAGATCGACCACTCGGGTCGAAGGACGCCGCATTGAATCCCTCTCTCGCGGTCCCGGCACTGGCACGGCCGGAACCACCCCCGGAGCGAACCGCCCAGCCAGCGGGAACGCACCGGCGCGCAACACCCCACCGATGAATTCGGGCGCGGGCAAAGGCGCAGGGTCCCGTGCGGGATTGGACATTGATGAAGGCTTGCAAGATTTCCCGCCAGATGAAGATTTACCGTTTTGAGCGACTAGCCGCTGGCTCGAGCCTTTGATTGTCTGGGGCATTCAAATTTTTGGAATGACCTGAACGGCAGAAGCGAACCACCCAACGAGCCGAAAGCTGGAAGCCCCCTAGGAGCGATATGGCAAATGACCGCAAAGATCGTGGCAGCAGCAACAGCCGCGACCGTGACGACAAGCGCGAGAAGCGCAACAGCAAGAACCCCAAGCGCCCCCGCAAGCCAAAAGTGGACCCGTTCAAAGCGGGCGAACTCGAGGTCACGGATTACCACGACGCCAAGATGTTGCGCCGCTTCGTGTCGGACACCGGCAAGATCTTGCCGCGTCGCCGCACGGGTGTCACCGCAAAGTTCCAGCGTCGCTTGGCGCTGACGATTAAACGCGCCCGTCAGATCGGCTTGTTGCCATTCACCGACAAGCTCATTCGAAAGTAAGGAGGCAGGCATGAAAAACGCGAAAGTCATCCTGCTCGAGCCGGTCGTGTCCCTGGGAACCACTGGGGCAATCGTGGAAGTCAAAGCCGGGTACGCCCGGAACTTCCTCGTTCCCCGTGGCGTCGCGGCGTACGCCACGGCTGCCAACTTGAAGAACCTGGAAGCGCAGTTGCGCGCCAAGGTGAAGCGCTTGGAGGCCCAGAAGTCTGACGCTGAGAAACTCGCCGGGCAGTTCGCTGAGCTGACCGTGGAGATCAAAGCCAAGGCGGGCGAGGGCAAGATTTACGGAACTGTGACCTCTCAAATGGTGGCGGACGCCGTGGAAGCCCAGACCGGGTTGTCCATTGACCGCCGCAAGGTGGAGATGGGCAAGGCGATCAAGGAACTCGGCGAGTACAACGTCGTGTACAAGCCGCACCCGGAAGTGCCGATCCCAGTGAAGCTGAACGTCACCGCTGCGTAATCGAAGGCGCGTGAGAAGAGGGGGGCCTGTCCTTACGACAGCTCCCTTTTTCTATTCAACATCAGGGCTAGGAACTCGTGTCGCAGCCAAGAGCGAGCGTATCGTGATACGCCAAGAGTTGGCTAGAGCCTGATCAGCACGCTTTGAATTCACCGTGGCAGGGTACGGTTCGCCTCCTGTGCTAACGTTTCTCATGACTCGAGGGATCATTCAAGTCAGGACCGCCGCTCGTTTCCTGGCCCTGACCTTCGGGCTGAGCCTGCCTCTTGCCCGCGCAGTGGAACCACTCCCCATCGCGGCTGGCACGCTCGCCACTGGGATCACCGTTACGGCTACCATCAACCCGTTTGACACAGGCAAGACCCTGAGCGCCGGACAGGTGTTCCTCGAGAGTGATACGCAAATCGGTTGTCGCACGCGACTCGGATTCCTGGGCGGGCCCGGCCAACCGATTCGCGTGCTGGCGAGTCCACGCATTGACGCCGTGACCGGAGGCCCGAACGACCCGTGTGCCACGACCGGGACGCCCAGTCTGACGCAGACGCGGATCGTCAACTTGAGTGCCGAACTGATGGACGGAACCGGGGCGATTCCGCCCGGTACGTACACCGGCAGCCTGCCGTTGAAAACGCCCAAAGATGCGGGGTTCACCCTGACGCTGAACGTGCGGTACCACTGGGTTTGGGCGCTGGGTGCCATCGTGATCGGCTTGCTGCTTGGGGGGCTGTACCGCTCTCTAGCCGAAACGTACAATCCGGGCTTGGCGCTTGTGGCGCGAACCCGTCAGATCGAGGCCGACACCCTCGAGTTCGCCCGATCCCTAACTGACGTTAACGTCTCGAACGGCAAGTACTTCGCTGACGAGGCAAAACAACAATCCCTCGGGAAGGAGGCCGCTGCCATCGCAACGGAGTGGCGGAAGAGTTTTACCACGCTCGTCAGCGAGAAAGCCAACGGCATTGAAGGCAAACTCTGGCGGCGTCCACTCCGTGCCTTCAACAATGAGGAATGGGAAAAGGCGAGTGACGAACTCGGACAGCTCGCCTCGAGCCTCGAACGGGCCGCTGTCGCCAAGGCCTGGCTCCTGACGGGTTTCGATGGTGTGGACCCGCCGCTCACGGCAATGACCAAACTGAATACCAGCCTCGAAAACGCGACGGATGTCAGTGGAGACGCGGCGACGTTTAAGACAGCCAAAACGTTCAATGTCACGGAGCTGAAGGATGAAGCCACTCTGACCGACCTGGCGGAACGGGCCAAAACCCTGAGACCACAGGTTCTCACCTGGCTCGAGTTTGCCGCGAAAGCATCTACGAAAATTTCACTCCTGCGGACCGACGAACAGAAGGCAGCGTTCCGCACGTTCGTGCTGACGTTGTGGGGGTCTAAGATTGACCGCGCCCAACTCGACACGGCCTGGGGCGACGTGTTGAGGATCATACCGAACGATGTGAAGATGCTCGTGCAGGGCTTGAATCTGGACACCACACTGATGGTTGATCCGACAACGTACTTGAAGGCGGTGAAGAACCGTGCGCGGGCGCTTCAGAGGGGATCGGCGGTGCTGGGCATCGGGCTGTTCGTCGCAACCGCCATCGCCGCCGCCATCACCGGACTCGAGGCGACGTATGTACCAAAGCTCGTTTACGGGTGGCTGGATCTGTGGCAGAGCCTCGCCTGGGGCTTCGCCGCCAAACTGCTCGTGGATAATGCGGTCGGCCTGCTCACCCCGTGGTTGCGAAGTGTGTTATCAGTTACGACCGCTTGAGGTACCCCGGCCACAACGATTCCAAACACACTCTGGACTGTGAGTCTACGGTCCCCGTTGCCGTTCGTTCACACCAAGGCACAATCGCGCAACGCCCGAGGATGGGTTCCCCAGTCCCCTCGAAATCGTTATAAACCTCGAGCCTGACCCAAAGGTGTGCTATCCTCAAGCATCGTCACAGCACGGGGAAATCGCACCCTCGGTTCGCTTCAGAGGGTGATTTTGAACGTTGGTCGTCCCAGGGTTCACCGATGAAATTCTCGCTTTCCGTTAAGCTGAAGACCGTGCCGATAGAGACCGCTCCCAGGGAGATCAAGTCGTGAAGTTTTTTGTTATTGGCGATGTCACCGTTGACCACATTCACTTTCTGGAACGCATCCCGAGCGCGGGCGAGGATGCCACGCCGATTCGCAGCGCCCTGCTGCCCGGCGGCGCGGGTGGCACCCTTGCCTACTACGCCGCCCGCTTGGGTCACGAGGTGACTTTGGCGGCTCGAGTTGGCGACGACCCGTTTCGCACGGTGGCGTTGCAAAACCTGATCCGTGACGAGGTGAACCTGTCCGCGTTGCAAACCGACCCGGAGTTGATGACGAGCACGATCACGATTCTGGTCACCCCGAGCGCCGAGCGCACGATGATCTCCGCGACCGGCGCGAACCGGCATTTGGATGCGGCGGAGCTGACCACCAAAGCCATAGAGCGATCCGATGGGCTGATCGTCAGCGCCTACGCTTTGATCTCCGGCGGGCAACGGGATTACACCGTGCAGGCGATGGAGATCGCCAAAAAAGCGGGCGTTCCTATTTTTATTGACCTGGGAACCGGCGCGGTCAACGCCGCTGGGACTAAGCTCTTAGAGATGGTCAAGAGTGCTGATTATCTTCTGATGAATCAGTTAGAACTCTTTCGGATCACCGGGCGCGACAGCATCTCCGAGGCTCTGGACGGCTTGAACGCCCAAGGCTTGAAAACGGTCGTCATCAAGGTCGGGGCGCTCGGGGCGATTCTCTGGACGCCGACGCTCTCAGAACTCTTGGAGGGCTACGAGATCGAGGGCGTGGCCGATACGACCGGAGCCGGGGACGGGTTTACCGCCGCCTTCGCGCACGCGGTACTCTCCGGGTACGATTTGTCCAGAGCCGTGCGTTATGCGAACGTTGCCGGGGCGCTCGTGGCGACGAGCATCGGTGCGCAGGGTAGCCAGATGACACACGCAGATATTTTGGAGCGATTGCGCGAGGGCGGCGACCCGGTGAAACCCATCGCACCGACCAAGTCGCAACCGGTTGCCGTCGCAGCACAGCCCGAACCTGCCAAGGAAACGCCTGCCAAGAGACCCAAACCGGCGAAACTCGAGGTGGAACGACCCGAGCCTGCCAACACCGAGCCTGTGAACACCCGGCCCGCCGAACCCGCGCCGGTCAAGCGGACCCGCAAGAAAGCCTGATTCAGTCGCTCATGGTCTGAACCTCGAGCCATGTCGGACTTTGAGACCTTGCAACACCTCGAGATCTTGCAACACCTCGAGATCTTGCGATGCTGAGGAGGCTGCGCACAGAAATAGCAACCCTGACGGAGTGAGCAGCCCGGTCCAGCACCCTTATTGCCTTCAGCCTCTACAATGCGGACATGGCACTCAGCTCCCTGGCCGGTCAACCCGTTCCCGCTCATCTATTGGACAATATTCCGCGTCTCGTGGCGGATTATTACGCCGTGCAACCCGATCCGCTCGATGCCGCGCACCTCGTCGCGTTCGGCACGAGCGGGCATCGCGGCACGTCCACCAGGGGCAGCTTCAACGACGCGCACATCGCTGCGATCTCGCAGGCAGTCGCGGAGTACCGGGCGGAAGAGGGCATCACCGGACCGCTGTACATTGGCATGGACACGCACGCTCTGAGCGAACCCGCCTTCATGACTGCGCTCGAGGTGCTGGTCGCCAACGGCGTTGGGGTGCGCTACGACGCCAACCGCGATTACACGCCGACGCCACTGGTGAGCTTCGCCATTCTAGAATTCAACCGCCTCCTGACCGCCGACGGTAAAGCCGATGGCATCGTCATCACGCCATCTCACAACCCGCCCGGCGACGGCGGCTTCAAGTACAACCCGCCAAGCGGCGGTCCGGCCGACACCGATGTCACCAAAGCCGTTCAGACTCGAGCCAACGAGCTGCTCAAAAACGGCTTGCAAGGCGTCAAGCGCGTCAAGTTCAGCGCGGCGCTGGCGGCGGCCGAGGGCTGGGATTTCATCACCCCGTACGTGCAAGCCCTGGACACCGTGGTTGATATGGCGGCGATTAAGAGCGCTGGCGTGAAGCTTGGGGTTGATCCGCTCGGTGGGTCGTCCTTACCCGTCTGGCAGGCGATTCAGGCGCACTGGGGATTGGATTTGCAGGTCGTCAACTCGAAGGTGGATCCGACGTTCTCATTCATGCGGGTGGACAAGGACGGCAAAGTTCGCATGGATTGCAGCAGCCCGTACGCGATGGCTGGCTTGATTGAACTCAAAGACCGTTTCCAGGTCGCGGTTGGCAACGACCCAGACGCGGACCGCCACGGCATCGTGACCCCGACCGGGTTGATGAACCCGAATCATTTCCTGGCGGTCTGCATTGATTACCTGTTCCAGCACCGCCCGCTTTGGAAACCAGAGGTCGGCGTCGGCAAGACGCTCGTCTCGAGCAGCCTGATAGACCGCGTGGTGGCACGGCTCGGGCGCAAGTTAGAAGAGGTCCCGGTCGGCTTCAAATACTTCGTGGACGGCTTATTGACGGGTCGGATCGGGTTTGGCGGCGAGGAATCGGCGGGCGCGTCCTTCCTGCGCTTGCCGGGTGGCGCGTGGAGCACCGACAAGGACGGGATCATCCTCGGGTTGCTGGCTGCGGAGATCACCGCCGTGACCGGCCAGACCCCGGACCTGCATTACGCCCGCCTCGAGCAAGAATTTGGGGTGAGCTATTACAAGCGGATTGACGCCCCTGCCACGACCCAGCAAAAGGCGGTGCTGAGCAGCCTGACGCCTGACAAGGTGACGGCCACGACCCTAGCGGGGGAAACGATCACGGCCAGTTTGACTCGAGCGCCGGGCAACGACGAACCGATCGGCGGGTTGAAGGTCATGACCCAAAACGCCTGGTTCACGGCTCGTCCGAGCGGCACGGAGGAGTTGTACAAGATATACGCCGAATCGTTTGTCAGCGAGGCACACTGCGATGCGGTTTTAGAAGAGGCGCAGTTGATTGTTTCGTCGGCGTTCCGGGCGGCGGGTTTGTAAAGGCTAACCGATTGCCGCCCCTCGAGTCTGACGACAGAAATTGACCCTCGAGACTCGTGCTGCGGCCAACCGACATCCGGGAGCCGGTTTGAGTGTCGAAATCTGAAGCGCCCGCGTGAAACGAAACCGAGTTGCCCGTCCCAGAAAATTTCATTTCCCATGTTATCCTCATACAAATGCGGGTCATCGTCGCCACCGGCAATCAAGGCAAGCTCAAGGAATTCCGCGCGGCCCTCGAGCCGCTCGGTTGGGACTTGATCGGTATGGGGCAGTTCGCCTCGGCCATGCCCGCCGAGGACGGCACGACTTACGAGGAAAACTCCTTAATCAAGGCGGCCGGAATCTGTCACGCGGCTCGCACCCCGGCCCTGGCCGACGACTCTGGTCTCGAGGTGGCGGCCTTGAACGGTGCGCCGGGCGTGTATAGCGCCCGTTTCGGCATGGTCCATTCGGATCTGGAACGCAATGTGTACCTATTGGACTTGCTGCGCCACACGCCCTCGCCGCGCTGGGCGAAGTTCGTCAGTGTCATCACCGTCGCCTACCCGGACGGTCACGTCGAATCGTACCGTGGCGAGGTGGCCGGGCAGATTTTAGAAGGACCGCGCGGCGCGGGCGGCTTCGGTTACGACCCGCTCTTTTACTATCCCGAATTGGACAAAACCTTCGCGGAACTCACGACCGAAGAAAAGCGTCACGTCTCACACCGAGGGCGCGCCCTGAACAAGCTGCTCGAGGCGTATCGCTATGGACCGCCGCGTCACGAGATGGCTCGCGTTTAACGTCGCCACAGCGCCTGGAACGAAGTACATTCGGTTTGAGATGGACGCCTGTAGAAATCTTGGACAGGTGACAGCGTTCACCCATCTCACAGCTCCGATGGAACGAGAACTGGAATCCAGAAGTCCAAGTTTTTACTCGCAGATACGGAGGTCGGGAACAGTACGATTCTGGCTTCCAGCCGGGGTGTAGACTGGCAGCGCTTTCCTCGAAAAACTCGAGGCATATTCGTGAATCGTCGCGCTCTCAAGAGACGCGATTCCAAGGAGCATCGTGACGCAAGAGCCATACATCAGCAACAAGCCCGCCGTGATGGACGGTTTGAAGGGCGTCGTCTTCACCGAAACCAAGCTCTCTTTCATAGACGGCGAGAAGGGCATCCTGAAGTACGTCGGCATCCCGATTCAGGAGCTGGCCCAGAGCAGCACCTACGAGGAAACCACCTTCCTGCTGCTGAACGCCCGATTGCCGACCGCGACCGAACTGCAAACCCTGGATGCAGAACTGAAGCAGCGCCGCGCCGTGCCCGCCGGGTTGTTAGAGGTCATCAAGCTCTTCCCCAAAAACCTCCACCCGATGCACGCCCTACGAACCGCTGTCTCGAGCCTGGCGATGTTCGACCCGAAAGCGGACGACGTGTCCGAGGCGGGGAAGCTGGACAAGGCGTACAACCTGATCGCGCAAATACCGACCGTGATCGCCGCGATTTTCCGTGGGCAGCAGGGTTCAGAGGTCGTGGCCCCTCGAGTTGACCTCAGCCACGCCGCTAACTTCTTATACATGCTGCACGGAACAGAACCCAGTCCAGAGCAGGCACGCCTGTTCGATGTGGCGTTGATTCTGCAAGCCGATCACGGCATGAACGCCAGCACCTTCACCGGCATCGCCACGGCCAGCACCTTGTCCGACATGTACAGCTCGATCACCAGCGCCATCGGCAGCCTCAAGGGCCCTCTCCACGGCGGCGCGAACGAGGCGGTCATGGACATGCTCAAAGAGATCGGCAGCCCTGAAAACGCCGAGCGTTACGTCAGTGGCAAACTGGAACGCAAAGAGAAAATCATGGGCGTCGGACACGCCGTTTACAAGTTCTTCGATCCGCGCAGCCGGGTGCTGAAAGAGTACGCGGCCGTCGCTGCCAACAAGCACGGCAAGAGTTTGGAGTACGCCACGCTAGAAAAGGTCGAAGAGGTCGTCATCGCTCGGCTCGGCGGGCGCGGCATCTACCCGAACGTAGACTTTTACAGCGGCGTGGTGCTCAGTGACCTGGGCGTCCCCAAGAGTTACTTCACGCCGGTGTTCGCGCTATCGCGCATCTCAGGCTGGATGGCCAGCATCCTCGAGTACACACGCCACAACAGCATCCTGCGCCCGACCGCGAATTACATCGGACCAGACGAGGCGCACTGGGTTCCATTAGATCAGCGCTGAATTCAACCCTTTGAAAACGCCCCCAAAGCTTCAAAGCTGGGGGCGTTTTTCTACTCTCGAGTTTTTAAGTTCTTACCGCTCCAAGTATTGATTGCGTGCCTTCAGCACGATTGATTGCGTGCCTTCAGCACGATTGATTGCGTGCCTTCAGCACGATTGATTGCGTGCCTTCAGCACGACGGTAGGTGAGGAGTTGAACGCAGCCAAGTGCCTTCGACCTTGATCTCGAGAAGCGTTGCTTGGGTTGTCTCGAGCGTTGACGTTGGTGGCCGGGCGAACGGACGTTCGCCCCTACGAGGTGTGTCGGACGTGGTTGGAATTCTCAAGGGTGGCCGAGTTTGCTGTGGCAAACCCCTACCAGAGATTCGAAAGGCTTGAGGTAAATGGCATTCTCGAGCTTCGATCTCAATCCTCACAGGCTGAGCTTCAACACGCTGTCATCCCCACGCAGTACGACCGCCCGCACCCCAGCCTCCTCGAGGATTCCGGCGCGCCGCTCGAGGTCGCGGATGTCGGCGGTGGCGCTGTTAAACATCGGTCTGGCTCGCTCGCCGGGTTCAAGGTAGAAGCCTTCGGGGATCAGGATCAGCGTGACGCGGGCGGCCCTGGCGCGGGCGTGAATGCAGCCTTCGATCAGCGCGGTGCTAGCGCGTTGCGCGATCACGATCAGGTTCGCGCCGGGTTCCGGCAACGGCACAGCGACGGCTGCCTCCCGCTCGAGTTGAACCGTCCCCAAATACGCCAGGGCGCGTTCCAGCGCCGCAAAGCTCGAGCCGCCCTCGGGTTGATGCTTCAGGCTCGAAACGGTCACGCGCAGTCCGGCGTCGAATGAGTGGCGCAGTAAACTCGCCGCGAGTCGGGTGGCGCTCTCTAAGAAAACCTCGCCGGTTCTGCCGCCCGTGGACAGGTCCAGATGGACTTGCACGCCGGTCGCAGCGACCCGTTCCAACTCGCGTACCACGAGCCGGTTGAAGTGATTCCCGTCCATCCCGAAGCGCGCCGTCTGCCGCCAGTGAATCCGCCGCGCCTCGTCGCCAGGCACGTAATCGCGCACGCCGCGCAACGTCATGGCGTCTTCCAAACCCCAGACTCTGGCTCGAGGACCGTCGGCGATCAACGGACGCACCAGATCAGGCAGTTCCAACGCGTGCATACCGGGGTAGACCAGCAGCGTCTCAATGCTGACGGCGGTCACTTTCGTGTCGCGCACGAACAGTCCTAGCGGATCGGACCAGTTCAAACTCGAGCCTTTCCAGGTGTACGACCCGCGCGCGTTCGGGGTGATGCGGTAGCTGAACTCGTGCTGACTGCCACCCCAGAACAGTCCGGTGATCCCAGAGAGTCGGTCCGGGATCAGGGTGCGCGGCACGTCCTCGGAAAAGGTCAAGAGCGTCGGCAGCCAAGTCTGCACCTGCACTGTTAATTGCACCTCGAGCGGCGAAGACACGAAGGTCCGCCCGGTTTGCAAGGAGCGCGTCAGCCTCACCTGTGGCGGGCGGCGGTACGCGAAGTACAGAAACGCGCCGATCAATGCCAGCAGCGCTAGCCACGGCAGAGCGCTGGGTCGCAGCAAGCCGTACCCCGCGACCGCCAGCAAGCCTAACGCCCAACGCCAGTTCATCGTTCGTCGCCCCCAGTCGCTCGAGTCGGTTCTCTAAAACTCACGCCGCGTTTCATCTCGAGCCTCAGATCCGCTCGACCGGCACGGCGACTTTGGAGAGCACCTCGCGGACCAGCGATTCCGGGGTCACGCCGCGCAGTCGCGCCTCGGCCCGCAGCATCAGGCGGTGGCCCAGCACCGGCAAGGCAGCCCGTTTCACGTCGTCCGGCGTCACGAAACCGCGCCCCGCCAAGCCCGCCAGCGCCTGCGCCACGCCCTGCAACGCCAGGCTGGCTCGAGGACTCGCGCCGAGGTACACGTCCCCCAAGCCGCGCGTGGCGTGAACCAGTTGCACGATGTACGCCCGCAGTTCCGGTTCGATATGCAGCGCTCGGGTTACGGCGCGGGCCTCCAAGAGTTCGTCCGCGCTCGAGACGGCTTCCAGGGTATCTATCGGGTGCTGGGCCCGCAACCGGGTCAGCACCTCGAGTTCCTCGGCGGCGTTCGGGTAGCCGACCGTCAAGCGCACCAGAAAGCGGTCGAGTTGCGCTTCGGGCAAACGGTAGGTGCCGTCCATCTCCACGGGATTTTGTGTGGCAATCACGATGAAGGGCTTTGGGAGCGCCCGCGTCTCGCCGTCGGCACTGACCTGGGATTCCGCCATCGCCTCCAAGAGCGCACTCTGGGTTTTCGGCGTGGCGCGGTTGATCTCGTCGGCCAGCAGCAGATGGGTGAAGACCGGGCCGGGCTGAAACACGAACTCGCTGGCTTTATAGACGCTGACTCCGGTGATATCAGACGGCAGCAGGTCGGGCGTGAACTGCACGCGCTTGAACGACAGCCCCAATGACACTGCCAGCGCCCGCGCCAGCATCGTCTTGCCGGTGCCGGGGACATCTTCCAACAGCACGTGCCCGCCTGCCAGCATCGCGGCCAGCGCCAGTTCCAGGGCATCGTCCTTACCGACGATCACGAGGGCAACGTTCCGTTTGATGCGCACTCCAAAACTCTCTATCATGGGTTGACTCCTGGGACGGTCGGTTCGGCTCGAGGGGGAATCCGGGTCAGGGTTTGCTCAACGGCGGCCAGCGCTGTTTTCGCCTCGAGCGCTTGGGTCTGAGCGGCGAGTTGACCGTAGCGCACGGGTTCGTAACGCCGGGTGAGCTGGAGTGCGGGGCGTTCAGCCTCGGGCACGAGGCTGGCTAAGCGAGCCGCAAACTCGAGCGGGGTTTCGGCCTCGCCGCGCGGCATTCCGGCGGTTCGGGTCAGTTCCAGAAAGCGGCGGTAGCACAGGCGCACCTCGTCGGTGGCGAGTTCGGACGGGACTGATGGCTGATCCGGTTCCGGGTCGGTGGGAGGGGCAAAGCCGTACGAGCGCGGCCTCGAGCGCCACAGAACATAGCCCAACGCAACTGCCCCCAAGAGGATCAACCACGGGGTCACGCTCGAGGCGGAACGCGGTTGGTCCGGGCTTGCGAGCGGTGACACTTCAGGCTTCACCCCGCGCTCAAAGGTACGAATCTTGTCCAGACTGCTGGCCGCGAACCCCTCGGCGGAACCGTCTCGCGCTGAGGGAGCCAAGCCGCTCCAGACGACCAGCACGACCATCAAAATCAGCACCGCCAAGAGTGGCACGATGTCCCAGAGCTGGCGACGTTTGAAGCCCTGACCGGGTTGAGCGCGGCTGTAAATCACAACCACCGCGATGCCCGCGACGCCGACCAGCAATAGCAAATTCACACTGAGGTATAGCCAGTCGTTCTCAGCCAAGTTGTCTCGAGGTGGCAGGCGCTGTCTGGCTCTGGCACTGACTCGCGCTGCATCCTCGAGATTCGTGGACGGACGCGCGTCCACCTTCGATGACCCGCTCGAGACCGGTGTAGCGGGCGCAATCAACCCGCCAAACCACGCGCCCGGCGCGGGCAGCGCCACGGACAGCAGCGCGGCCACCGCCACGAGTCCCGCCGCACCGAGCAGCGCCGAGAACGGCAGGTGCGACCTGAACGCGGGTCTCCCCTCGAGCCGCGACAGCATTGCCAGACCCAACCCGCCCGCGACCCCCAAAGGCGTCGGGAAGACTGCGACGCACAGCAACGGCGCAAGCCACGCCCATGGGCTGCGCTCTCGCACCCCGTCCAGCGCCGCGCCGATCAGATAACCCAATACCAGCGTGCTGAAAAAAGCCACGAAACGACCCGTGACCAGACTCTCCAAGCTGTACGGCGGGGTCAGCAGCACACAGAGCGCCGCGTACACGGCAGCCCACGGCGCGTAAGGTCGCGCCCCGACGATCCGCCGCGCCAGCCACGGCAACGCCAGCGCCGCCAACGCTCCCACCCAGCCCGTCCACGGCGTCCACGCCAGCGCCACCGGCAACGCACACAGCAGCGCCAGCCACGCGATGCTCGGGCGCAGCGGCGACTCCGAGGCGTCAGCAACGGTCACGGCTCAAAACTAACATTCTGCCGTGAAGCCTAAAGTGACAGGAAAGCGTCAACCTCGAGACGAACCTCAAAGCTATAACCTTCTACCTCGAGTCGTTTCGCCCCTCCCCGTGTTCGATACCGCCACAGGCGGGTGAGCGAGGCGATTGCACTTAGCGGGTCACGACAACTCGCCCCGAGTCAAACCCGCTGGGAACTCGCCCGCCGCTGGGAACTTGATAGACTCGACAGGCTTATGGCAAAGGACAACAAGGCTCAGCAGTTCGGCGTCACGCCGCGCTCCCAGGATTTCAACGAGTGGTACAACGACGTGGTGCTGAAAGCCGACCTGGCCGACGACAGCCCGGTGCGCGGCTCGATGGTCGTCAAACCCTACGGCTGGGCGCTCTGGGAGAACGTGCAACGCATCCTGGACGCGGAATTCAAGGCGACCGATCACGAGGCGCTGGCTTTTCCGATGCTGATCCCGATGAGCTTTCTGCAACGCGAGGCGCAACACGTCGAGGGCTTCGCCCCGGAGCTGGCCGTCGTGACCCACGCGGGCGGGCAGGCGCTCGAGGAACCGCTCGTGGTCCGCCCCACCAGTGAAACGATCATCGGGCACATGTGGAGCAAGTGGGTGCGCTCGTACCGCGACCTGCCGCTCTTGCATTACCAGTGGGGCAGCGTCGTGCGCTGGGAGCTGCGTCCCCGGAAGTTCCTTCGCACCACCGAGTTCTACTGGCACGAGGGTCACACCGCGCACGCCTCGCACGGGGAAGCGCTCGAGGAGACGCTGAAGTTGCTGAGCATCTACAAGAACTTTGCCAGGGACTACGCCGCCATGCCGGTCATCTCCGGGCGCAAAACGGATTCAGAACGCTTCGCGGGCGCGGTCGAAACCTACAGCATCGAAGCCATGATGGGCGATGGCAAAGCGCTCCAAGCGGGAACCAGTCACTATCTGGGTCAGAATTTTGCGAAAGCCTTCGATGTGTCATTCCAAGCGCAGGATCAGACGCAGCAGTTCGCGCACACGACCTCGTGGGCGATCAGCACGCGCATTATTGGCGGCATCATCATGACCCACGGCGACGACAAGGGCCTGGTGCTGCCCCCAATGCTCGCGCCGTTTCAGGTCGTGATCGTGCCGATCTTCCGCGCGGAAAACCAGGCGCAAATGCTTGAGGAAGCCCGGAAGCTGGCGGGTGAACTGCGCACTCAGGGCGTGCGCGTCAAGGTGGACGAGCGCGACGGGGTCAGCAACGGCTTCAAGTACAACGACTGGGAGATGCGCGGCGTCCCGTTCAGATTGGAACTGGGCCCGCGTGACCTCGAGGCGGGGAACGTCGTGCTGGTCTCGAGGCTGGGCGGGGAGAAATTGGTGGTGTCCAGGGCTGAGGCGGTCTCTACCATGCACGGCAAGCTCATGGCGTTCCAGGACGAGTTGTTGAGCCGCGCCACGACCTTCCGCAACGAGCGCGTCAAAACCGCTGACACCTGGGAGGAATTCCAGGAGTTGATTGAAGCCGGGTATTTCGTGCGCGCCTTTCACTGCGGCGATCCCGTGTCTGAGAAGCAGATCAAGGAACTGACCAAGGCGACCACCCGCTGCATCCCGCTGGACGACGAGATCTACGGTGAAGCAGAGGACGGCGTGTGCGTTCACACCGGGAAGCCCAGCGCCTACGGCAAACGGATCATCTTCGCTCGAGCCTATTGATGTCGCACACCAACCTGATCCACCACCGAGTTTCCGAAGCTTCAGTTTGGGTGACAGTCAAAAAAGCTAAACTCGTCCTCGAAACAAATCACGATTCCAGAGATGTGCTCGAGGATCTGTTGAAAAAATAAACTGAATGAAACCTGCCACGCTTCCCACTGAACTCGAGACTGACCTGAAATTACTCAGCGCCGGAGGCGTCGTGGAGTACTTTATCTACGAGACCAGCACCAATGGCGATGTCCACGTGGACGCGGTGCGGGCCGTCTTGCAGGAACTCGAATCTCGAGTCCGACCGAACCACTCGCCGCTCATGCCAGAGCGATTCGCTGCTGCTCGAGTTTCAGTCCAGCAGTTTTTGACTGCCTTGCGTCTCACAGCATCGGCGGCGCAAACGGTTGGCGTACTCGACGACAATCCAGCGTTTCAAATCGCATGGCTCCCAGAGGCTAGCCTGGCAACGCTCGTCAAAGTCAACGATCTCCTTTTCAACAAGTTTCAGGATGACCTCGAGATCGTGCGCTGGTCTGAGGGTGGTCTCGAGTGGTGGGGCGCGTTCTGGTGGACGATTCACAATCGGACAGAGAATTTGGTGACTGTGGTCGCCGCGTCCGCAACCGATTGATAGATGAAAGCACCAAAACTAGGTTATACCTCGAGCAGCGTCAGAGCTGGAAGACTCTGGCTGTACCGCTTGGGATCGAGCGTCAAGAGTTGGTCACAGTGTCCTGCCGCGTGCGCGCCGACGATGAAATCTGCTAATAAACGCTTACCCTGACCGTCACCATCTTTGCGTCGTCGCACCGCATACGCCGCGAACGCCTGCCCCGTCACGCGCCAACTCTCGAGGTGGTGAGTGGCTTCGACCGCGATCCCTGTGTCCTTCAAAAACTCTTCCAAAAGTTTCGGGGTTATGCCAGGGATGGCGTGAACCTCTGCGTACACCGCGCCGCAGACGACCAGCATCCCCTCGAGTCGCAACCGACCTAGTAGCGCAATCAGCGCAGGACTGACAGGCTCGAGGCAGAAGACGGCGGAGAGAACGTTGAAGTCAATCGCGGTTTTCATGAACGCCCGAGCTAGTTCAGGCTTCGTCTCTTAGGTCGCGTTGCCAGTTCACAGCATCTGTCAATTGCTGCATTCCGCCCAGACGCCCCGCCCATTTCTCGAATGGATTGTCGGCGTCAGAATGACGTTGCAAGGTGGTGACACCCGCTTCCAGCGTGAATTCCACCACGTCACCCTCGCGCAGTCCCAGTTCGCGGCGAAGGCTGATTGGGAGCGTGATCTGTCCTTTGCTGGTGATCGTGGCTCGTGCGCGCATCGTGACCCTTTCAGAATTCCTTGATTTAATCCTATCAAGGTAAGGAATCCTGGTCAATCTTGTTCGAGCCAGCCCGCCCCCGCTTGCCGTAATCTGCGGTCATGTCCTCTACCCCGACGCCCGCCGATCTCCGTACCGCCTGCGCCTTCCCGCTGAAGGGCGCTCGAGCCTACGCCAGAGTCCGGCTCGAGGCGGGGTTGGAGCTTGCCTTTATTCGCACTAGTGGTCGCCGCAACGAACCCCTGGAGGCGTGGTACGTCACGAACGGAGCCGATCAACTGCGAATCGAAGAGGCTCAGGTCGTGGCGTTGTTGAAGCTCTGGGCGGGCGGCGAAATTTCTACAATCCGGTGAAAATCCTGAGACACCGTTTCACCGATTCGGCAACCTCTGACTCGAGGTTTGCAGCCTTTTAAGCCCGCGTGACCTCTGGCTTAAAGGGGTTGAATTACATCTCAGTTTCATGATTCTCCAGGAAAATTCAAACGCTTGTTTTTATGTTTCACAAGCTTGTGAGACCACTTCCATACGCCGTCAACAATCTGGTTATAATGCCGCCATTCTCGAGCGCCGCCATGCGCTTGAAGGGGGACCAAATGCCCGCGATTGCCACAAAAAGCTTCACCGATGCCGCAGCCTGGATCTCCAACGTACGAACCCTGGTTAAACCGGAGCGCTTCGAGCATATTTTGCGCGTGGCGGATCTGGCCAAGGAGATCGCCGCCTCGAACGGGTTGGATGCCGACAAGGCCTATCTGGCAGGCATTCTGCACGATGTCGCCAGAGACCTGAGCGACGAAGAATTGCTGCGCCTCGCGCCGCCCGAATCCGAGATGGACCGTCAGCACCCGATGATCGTTCACGGTCGCGCCGCCAGAACGATCCTGGAATCCTGGGGCTTCACTGACCCGGAGGTTCTGGATGCTGTGGAGGAACACACGACCGGCCCTAGGGACGGCAACCCGATTTCTATTTGTGTCTACGTGGCGGATGTCTCCGAGCCTGGGCGCGGCGTTAACGATCACATTCGTGACCTCGCCTACACCGACCTGAACCGCGCCTACCGCGAGGCACTCTTTTGCAAGGTGCGTTACCTGCAATCCAAAGGCAAACCAGTTCACCCGCGCACGATGGCTGCCTACGACCGCATGAGTGCCCTGGAACCCGTGCCACAGCGCTTACTGTGCGATGACCTGCAAGCTCAAGGTTCGTAACTCACGATCCATTCAGCCACGACCGCATAATATGCAACATCTCTCGAGGCCGTCTCAGAGATCGTTTCTGGGCGGCTCGAGGTCTATTTCAAATTCATGACGGGTCAGAGTCGTTCTGATCGCGTCCGAGGTGTGAATGCTGCGTCGAGCCGTGCAAATTGGTGGGTTGGTCATGATGGTGCTGAGCCTAGCGTCGTACTGGATCGTCGAAGCCAAACCAGAGAAAAAGAATGTTGCCGCACCGAATTTGACGGTGGCGGTTTCCGGGCAGGTTCCGACGGTCAACATTGCGGTTGCGGGGCGAGACATCGAATACTGCAAGCCGGGCTATGGCCCCATCGGCTTGAAAGCCGTGCCATGCGAGGGAATTGAGCGTTACGGACGGACTGACACGATGATGTTCGTCCGCATTCAACCGGGACGGATGGATGTGATTTCTCTCCCCAGGGATACGATGGTCGTGGACAAGTTCGGCACGCACAAGCTCAACAGCACCTTCATCCTGGGCGGCAAGGCGGCTCTGGCAGATGGGGGCATCACCGATCTGAAAACGCCCGGTGCGGAACAACCCTTCGTGCAGGGCGGCGCGGAGACCTTCAAAACGACTCTCGAGACGCTGCTCGGTGTCAATATTGATTACGTCGCGCTGTTCAACGTGGAACTCGTGGAGAAGGTGATTGATGCCCTCGGCGGGGTAGATGTCTACCTACCCGAGGCGATGCAGTACACCGACCGCGCCGCGAATCTCTACATTGATATCCCGGCGGGCAACAGTCACTTGGACGGTAAGCGCGCCGTGGGTTACCTGCGCTTTCGGCACGGTGTCGGCAACGATTACGCCCGCATGGATCGCGGCAAAGCTGTCATCGGGCAGCTCTTGGGCAAGATGAGATCGCCCGCCGTATTGGGAGCCATCCCGACGCTGCTTTCTGGGCTGCAAAACGACGTGTACACCAATGCCAGCACCGATTTCGCGCTGCAAATGATCTCGAGCGCCAAGGGGTTGACACCGCACTTCTACACGCTGCCGACGATTGAAGACCCCAATTACGGCTCCTACCTGCTGATAGACGAACCGAAAACCCGCGCTCTCTTAGAGCCAATCCTGACGCCGACACCGGGAATTGACCTGGAAAAAGCTCCGGAGTTCGTGCCGACGATTGTGGATCAGAGTGGCGTGGAGGGTTTAGGACGGGCGCTCTCGAATTATCTGGCGCGAATGGGCTGGGGCAAACCCGAGGTCGTGACTTTGGAAGCGGCGGACACCCCGAGCCAGATCGTGCGCCGCGCCTGGGGTGACACTGCGAGCGCCGAGTTCTACTCCAGGGTGCTGGACACGAGCGTCTTCACCCCGTACCGTTACCCGGACGGCGCAGGCGCGGTCGCCATCGTGCTTGGGACCGATGCCAAGCAGAAATACGGTGGTCTGGTCGTCGAAGCGAGTAAACTACCCAAACCCTGAAACCGGGGCAGCGCAATAAATCTCCTGGGAAGTACCCTGGAGCTTGGTAAGGACATTTGAATGACAGTGACCGCAACAACAACCACCACTACCGATTACCGGACACAGCTCAGCGTGATCAAAAACGCCTTAGAAGACAAGAAGGCTCAAGATGTCGTGGTCATGGACCTGACCAAAGTCTCCGACAGCCTGGATTACTTCGTGATCGCCACCGCCACCAGCCAACCGCAACTGAGCGCGTTAGAGCGCAACGTCGGCGAGAAGCTCTTGGAGATTGGTGTGCGCCCCGCCAGCGTCGAAGGACCCAGCCCGCGCTGGATCTTGGTGAACCTCGGCGCGGTCATCGTTCACCTGATGACGCCAGAAGCCAGGGAGTTCTATGACCTCGAGGGATTGTGGGCGGACGCGGAACGCATGAAGTTCTGAAAGCGTGATCGAACGTCTATCACCCCTCGAGTTGTCTCGAGGGGCTTCTTTTTCGACTGACAATCGGATTGTGTGTAGCTCTGCATCTCCTAGGGGCGAGGCTCACCTCGCTCAGCCACTAACGCCATCACTCGAGACATCCCAAGCAATATTTCTCGAGAAAGATCAACGTCAAAGGCAGCTCGCTATTGCGTACTATCTCTCTGTGTGCAGGGCACAACGCTTCTCTCACCCCTCGCTGAAGCGAGGACCTCTCTCGTTGAGAGAGGTAGAGGTCAACGGGCAGGCTCGAGGTGTTGTGTTTTGTGGTCTCGAGGTGGTTGGGTTAGGCGCGGTGAAGGCGGTGTTGCAACATGCGCCACTGAAAGTACAGGAAGCATCCGGCGCAGAAGCTGGTGGTCAGGTTCAGCAATGCCAGCGTGGCCACGACTGCCGTGAGTGACCAGCCGAGGATCGGTGCGCCGACCAGGAACGCGCCGGTCGCGGTGAGCATGAAGACTCCGCCGAAGCTTTGCGCGAAGTTGTGCGCTCGAGGGTCGTCTTCGACGCGGTTGACGGGCAGACGAAGCGCGGGGCGCAGCAGGTCGGTGTAGAGGCGTTTGAAGACGGCCAGCTTAGGGTTGAAGCTGCCTGCGATCAGGATCGCGCCGACGGTGAAGACCAAAACAGGCACGTTCAGGAGCGCGGCGAGCGCCACGCCGATGACGATGCAGATCTGATTGAAGCGCAGGACGTTGGGGTCAATGAACATGGTTTCTCTCCTCGAGCCTTCAAAGAATTCGTAACGTGTTTACAACGCGCCCATGCCGCGCAGCGATTCGAGTTGCGCTCGGTCCACGATGCGGCTGACAACAATGGACAGGAGGGCGACTGTAATGGCAGCGAAGCGTGGTGCGACGCCGAGGGCGAATTGTGCACGTTCGCCGCTCGAGGTTGAAGCGGTGATCGTGGCATCGCTGAGCTGAAAGTTGACGGTGCCACTCGAGGTATCGGTGGTCAGCTCGCCGCTGGCGGTATCGCTTTGGAGTTGCAAACGGGCGAGGCTAAGCGTCGGTGTGCTGGTTCCACTCGTGCCGGTGAAGCGCACCTCGAGTTGAGATTCGGTCGGGAGTTGGGATTCGGTCAGGCGGGCGTGAACGGCGAGCCGGCCCGCGTTGCCGGTCATCAACCCCAGCAACTCGTTTCCGGTCACGTCTAAGCGCAGTTCCTCACCGAACAGGTTTCCCCCGAGTCGTCCGCGCAGACTCGAGCCTTGGGATTGCAGCTTCACCCGGTATTGAAAATGTGGGTGTCTCACCTCACCGCGCAGGGCGAGCTGGCTTTGGGTGGTGACTCGAGGGGCGAACGGGTTGAGCGGATTGGAAAGCAGGGTCATCGGCGCTCCCTTCGAGGGCGTCCAGCCAATCTAGCTAAAGATGATAAAACTTGTCAGTTTCTTGGGATACCGATCTCAGGTACTCAAGACGACAAGGCTCGAGATCACGAGGCTAGAGTTGAAAAGACTCAGACCACCGCCCCAGCGCCGAACCGCCGGAGCGCCCTCGGTTGGTAATAGATCGGCGCACCGGCTTGCAGCGGCAGCTCGGCGTCACCGCCCGCCAGTTCGATCTCTAAGGGCGCACTCTCCCCCACGACCGCCACCTCGAGCCGCGCAACTGCCCCGACCCGTCGCCAGTGGCGCAGCACGCCCTGGCGATACCCGTCCACGGGCACGCTCGAGACGGCGATCTCGTGCGGGCGGGCGTAGGCTAGTCCCTCCGCATCCGTGAAAGCGTTCGCCCGTCCAAGGAAGTGATACACGAACCCAGAGGCGGGCGCGTCGTAAACGGTTTCCGGGGTGTCAATCTGTTCGATCTGCCCGGCGTTGAAAACGGCCACCCGATCAGCGATCTCCAATGCCTCGTACTGATCGTGGGTCACGAAGACGCTGGTCAGGTGAATCTGGTCGTGCAAGCGGCGGAGCCAGTCACGCAGCTCCTCGCGGACCTTGGCGTCCAGCGCCCCGAACGGCTCGTCTAACAGCAGCACATTGGGTTCCACGGCCAGCGCTCTGGCTAACGCGATGCGTTGCCGCTGACCGCCGCTGAGCTGCCACGGGTGACGACTCGCGGCGAAGTCCAGTTGCACCAGCGACAGCAGCTCACGGACGCGGCTCTCGATGGCGGCGTTGCTGGGACGCGAGGCTCTAGGGCGGACGCGCAACCCGAAGGCGACATTTTCAAAAACGGTCATGTGCTTGAACAACGCGTAATGCTGGAACACGAAACCGACGCCGCGCTCACCGGGGGCGCGGGCGGTCGCGTCCACCCCGTCGAACAGCACGCGACCGGAATCCGGCGCTTCCAATCCGGCCAGCACGCGCAGCAGCGTGGTCTTGCCGGAACCGCTCGGGCCGAGCAGTGCCACGAGTTCGCCGCTGTGAATTTCTAGGTTGATCCCCTCGAGCGCCGCCGTTTTGGAAGCGCCAAAATGTTTCGAGACGTTTTCCACGTTGATATTCATGCCTTCGCCTCCGACCGTTGAACCCGCCGCTCGAGAATTGCTTTGGCGACCAAGGTGACGAGCGCCAGCAGTGCCAGCAGGGACGCCACGGCGAAGGCGGCGGCGGTGTTGTACTCGTTGTAGAGCATTTCAATATGCAGCGGCAACGTGGCGGTCAAGCCGCGAATCTTACCGCTGACGACGCTGACCGCGCCGAACTCACCCATCGCGCGGGCGTTGCACATGATGACGCCGTACAGCAGTCCCCATTTGACGTTCGGCAAGGTCACGAAGCGGAAAACCTGCCAACCTCGAGCACCCAATGTCAAGGCCGCCTCCTCTTCCTCGCGCCCGCCCGCCTGCATCACCGGAATGAGTTCCCTCGCCACGAACGAGAAGGTCACGAAGGTCGTGGCCAGCGCGATTCCTGGCAGGGCGAAGATGATCTTGATCTCGTGCGCCTCGAGCCAAGGCCCTAGAAATCCCTGCCGTCCGAACAGCAGCACATAAATCAGGCCCGAAACGACCGGCGAGACCGCCAGCGGCAGGTCAATCAGGGAGACCAGCAGGCCGCGACCCCAGAACTCGAAGCGAGCGATCAGCCACGCGGCGGCCACGCCAAAAATCGTGTTCAGTGGTACGGCGATGGCCACCACTGAGAGCGTCAACCCGACCGCCTTCAGCGCGTCCCCCTCGAGCAGCGCCGCGCCGTAGCGCGCCACACCGCCGCGCAGGGCTTCTACGAAAACCGTCACGAGCGGCAGCACGAGCAGCAATCCGACCAGCAGCAGCGTCGCGCCGATCACGACGAAGCGCACCCAGGCGGGTTCCATCCTCGAGCCAGCCCGCAGCTCTCGAGCGGGACGCCGGACGACACCTCTGGCAACCAAGCTCACGATCCGGCCACTCGAGCGGCGCGGGTTTGCATCAGGTTCGCGGCGAACAGCAATCCCAGGGACAGCGCCAGCATCGCCACGGCAATCGCGGCGGCCCCGGCGTAGTCGTAGCTTTCCAGGCGTCCGACAATCAAAAGCGGCGCGATCTCAGTTTTGAACGGCAGATTGCCACTGATGAAGATGACGCTGCCGTACTCGCCGACGGTTCGAGCGAACGCGAGCGTGAACCCGGCCAGCAGCGCGGGCAGAATTTGCGGCAGGATCACCCGCGCAAAAGTCTGCGCGAAACTCGCGCCGAGGCTCGAGGCGGCCTCTTCGACCTCGTGACCTAAGCCTTCCAGCACGGGTTGCACGGCCCGCACTACAAACGGCAATCCAATGAAAATCAGCGCGATCACAATGCCCGCCCGCGTGTACGCCACTCTGATTCCGAGCGGCTCCAATGCCCCGCCGATCCAGCCGGTCTTGGCCAGCAGCGTCGTCAGCGTGATGCCCGCCACGGCGGTCGGCAGCGCGAACGGTAGGTCAATCAGCGCGTCTATCAGCCGCTTGCCAGGAAATTCGTAGCGCGTCAGCGTCCAAGCGATCAGTAGCCCAATGGGGACGTTCACGATCGCCGAAATCAGTGCTGAACCGAACGAGACCTGCAAGCCCGACAGCACCCGGCTCGAGGTGACGAGCGCCCAGAGATCTGGTGGGGACAGGTTCGCGGCTTTCACCACCAAGGCCGTCAGCGGAATCAATACAACTGCCGACAGGTAGAACACGGTGTACCCAAGCGACAGCCCAAAGCCGGGTAACACAGCGGCCTGGCGACCTGAGCGGTTCACCCCTCGAGTCATCGGTTGGCCTGATAGATCGCGTCGAAGACGCCGCCGTCGGTGAAGAATTTTTGCTGCGTCTCGCGCCACGAGCCAAAGGTGGAACGGAGCGTGAAGAGTTGCAGCTTCGGGAATTGCGCGGCGTATTTCTTGGCGACCGCCGCGTTCCTGGGGCGATAGAAATTCTTGGCGACGATCTCCTGCCCCTCCGGGCTGTACAGGTATTGGAGGTACGCCTTGGCGACCTCTTGCGTACCGTGCTTCGCGGCGTTCCGGTCCACGACCGCCACGGGCGGTTCCGCCAGGATACTGACCGACGGCGCGACGATCTCGAATTGCCCTTTTTGTTCACGGGTCGCCAGCAGCGCCTCGTTCTCCCAGGCCAGGAGCACATCCCCGATGCCTCGCTCGACGAAGGTTGTGGTGGAACCTCGAGCGCCGGAATCCAGCACCGGCACGTTCTTGTAGAGCTTCGTGACGAACTCCTTGGCGCTGGTTTCACTGCCGGTTTTCTTCAGCCCGTAGCCCCAGGCCGCCAGGAAATTCCAACGCGCCCCGCCCGAGGTTTTCGGGTTCGGCGTGATGACTTCCAGGCCCGGTTTCACCAGATCGTCCCAACTCTTGATGCCCTTCGGGTTGCCCTTCCGCACCAGGAACACGATGCTCGAGGTGTACGGACTGGCGCTGTTGGGGAATCTGATCTGCCAGTCTTTGCCCAACAAGCCCTTGTCGGCGATGGCGTCAATGTCCCAGCCCAGGGCCAGCGTCACCACGTCGGCGTCCAAGCCGTCAATCACGGCTCTGGCTTGCGATCCAGAACCGCCGTGCGAGGTGTTGATCGTGACGGTCGTCCCGGTTTTAGCGGCGTAGAACTTGGAAAAGGCAGCGTTGAAACTGCTGTACAGCTCCCGCGTCGGATCGTAGGAAACGTTCAGCAGCGTGACGCTTTTTTGTTGCGCCGCGCCGGGCTGTAGCGCAGTCAAAGAGCCGAGCAGCGTCAGGGTCAACAGAATCGCGGTGCGAGATTTCAAGGGCATGGTCGGTCTCCTCAAAGAATGTTTCAGCGCACTGTTTGAGCGCACACCGAGAACACCCAGCGTTCAGGGCTGAGCGGGTGACTCGAGCGAATTGTGGCGGGATTCAGATGCCAGGTTCAGATGCAGGGTTCAGATACGGTGTGGCATTCGGGGTTGCGTCCTGCGACATCGGCTCTGGAAGGGTGCTACGTCGAATCGGTTGTGAACACGCATCATGGAAACCTCGAGCCTGCGCCGTTACTTCTATCTTGTCGTTTTGATGCAACAGCCCGCGCCCACTTGGAGCTAGCGACCAATCTACGTTTAACTGATAAGACTTGTAAGTATTTGCCGATACCGAGCCGCTCGCCGAAAGAGAATCCCTCGAGTCAGACGCGGACTACTGAGTTCGGCGGCGTCAGGTTGCCGTTTGACGACAATAAAGTGCGTCTATGACGCAAACGTGGCTGAGCCGAATCGTACCGTTATCAGTATGATGATCCCATGCGACTCTCGAGCACGGACATCTACGTCTTCAAGGCGCTGGCCCACCTCGGCATTCAGTACGAGGACACCACCGAGGACCACCTCGCCTCGAGCGATCAGATTGCCGCCGCGACTGGGGTACCCAAACCCTATCTGGTGCGCCTGCTGGCCACGCTTTCAGCCAAAGGAATCGTCTCGAGCCGCAAGGGGGTGGCGGGCGGGTACGCGCTCTCCCGTGCGCCGGGTGAAATTCGGCTCTCCGAGGTCATGCGCGCGATGGACGGTCCGCTCGCGGCGCTCTCTTGCACCTCGTTGAACTGGCCCAAGCCCTGCCCGGAACAGGAACGCTGTCACGCCCGAGGGCGCGTCTGGACCCGCATCCGCGACGCGATCATTGCGATTCTGGACGACAACAGCGTCGCCGACCTCGTGGAAGACGCCCGGCAAGGCGTCAATTACAACCTCTGCCTGGAACATCTGCTGCGCCCCACGCACCTGTCAGAGGCTCGAGTCGGAGACGCCAGACTGGAGGGCTAAGCAGCAACCTCGAACCAGGTTTTCGTAGGGGTTTAGCACGCCAAACCCGGCCACAACGCCGATGCCGACACCAATCCAGAACGCGCCCCCCCGAGACCCGTGAACCCAAAAGAAATGTTCCCGGAAGTAATCGCCGTTCTCAACGCGTGGCCGGGCGAACACAGGGGTTCGCGCCTACGGTTGCGTATCAGCCGCGAGCGAACTGAGGTTCCAGAAAACGCGAGACGCTGACATCTCGAGGCTGTCAACACGCCCCATCAGCCTGTGCCTTCAGCCGCCCGAGGCTTTGAAAGTCGTGACTCGCTAGCCTATCCCTCACCACAAGGAGAACACTATGTTGGAACCTGATTTGGTTGCGGACGTGTTGGGCATCGCTCGGGCGGGCGGCGCGGATTGGGCGGATATCTTCATTGAGGATCGCGTGAACTCAAACCTGCACCTGCTGAACGGGACGGTCAAGGACGCCAACGGCGGCAACGAGTTCGGCGCGGGGATTCGCGTCCTCTACGGCACGAAGGTTGTGTACGCCTTCACCAACGATGTCTCGAAGGACGGGTTGACGAGCATCGCCGAGGCGGTCGCCAGGGCGGAGGGCTTCCAGGGCGTGACCGACCTGGGCGGACGTGGCGGGTTGGACTTCCGGGTAATGAACCCGCGCCAACTGTACAGGGCGCGTCAGCACCCCCTAGAAACAAAAAAAACCGCGAAGCTCGAGATTGCCCGTCGCGCGGGTGCGGCCGCCAGGGTCGGCGCGGTCAAAACCGTGGACGTGGGCTACTTCGATTGGGTGCAGCGCGTGCTGATCGCCAACTCGGACGGCGATTGGGTGGAGGACGAGCGCCTGTACTCGAGGTTGTACGTCAACGCGATTGCCGAGGACGGTGAGCGTCGCGCCACCGGCAACGACAGTCCGGGCGCGGCGATGGGCATGGAGTTCTTTGACGGTGACGCGCCGGAACGGGCGGGGCTGGAGGCGGCCCGGATTGCCAACGCGATGTTGCCCGCCGGGTTCGTGCAGGCGGGAACGATTCCGGTCGTGATCGGCAACGCCTTCGGTGGGGTGATCTTCCACGAGGCCTGCGGTCACATCTTGGAAACCACGGCGGTCGAAAAAAACGCCAGCGTCTTCGCTGGAAAAATCGGTGAGCGCATCGCTGGGTCGGTCGTCAGCGCCGTGGACGATGGCACGATTCCAGGAGCCTGGGGCAGTACCAACGTGGACGACGAGGGCATGGCGACCGAGCGCACGGTGTTGATTGAAAACGGCATTCTGAAGTCTTACATGGTAGATAAGGTCGGTGAGATGAAAACCGGGTACCGACGCACCGGCTCGGGCCGCCGCCAGAATTACACCTTCGCGCCCGCCTCGCGGATGCGGAACACCTTCATCACCGCAGGGCCGGACACACCGGAGGGTTTGATCAAGCAGGTCTCCTACGGCTTGTACGCCCGCACGATGGGCGGCGGCAGCGTCATGCCCGGCACCGGCGATTACAACTTCAGCGTCAACGAGGGCTACATCATCCGAAACGGCGAGATCTGCGAGCCGGTGCGCGGCGCGGCCTTGGTCGGCAACGGCGCACGGGACCTACTGAACATCACCGGCGTGGCGGGCGACCTCGAGCGGGGACAGGGCATGTGCGGTAGCGTATCCGGCAGCATTCCAACCGATGTCGGGCAGCCGCACGTGCTGATCTCGGAGATCACCGTGGGAGGACGCGCATGAATCAGCTTTCGTTTGCCCAGGCTCAAAGCTTCGTGCTGGATGAGGCGCATCAACGCGGCGCGAGCGTCGAGGTGTACGCCTCGCGCTCCTCGAGTACGTCGGTCAAGGCGTTTCAGGGTGCGGTCTCCGAGTTCAAACTGTCCGAACGCGGCGGGCTGGGCGTGCGCGCCCTAGTGAACGGCGCGTGGGGGTACAGCTTCACTGAGAACCAGTCCCCGGAGGCGTTGAGGCGCTGCCTCGACGATGCCTTGGAAAACGCCAGCCTGGTCGCGCCCGAGGGTCACGCCGCACTGGTGGCGCACCCGGAACCGCCGCACGTCGGAGACCTCTACGGCGAGGGGTTGTCCGGCGTCACGGTGGATCGCAAGGTCGGGGCGGCCATCGCTTTGGAACGCGCGGCGATGAGCGCCGATCCCAGGGTCAAGAGCGTGCCGTACAGCGCCTATCAGGACGGCGAATCAGAAATTGCCGTGGCGAACACTGCGGGCTTGGAGCGGGGGTACAAGTCCAATTACGCGATGCAGTACGCCATGCCGCTCGTCTCGGAGGGCGGGCAGAACAAGTCGCACTTCGACTTTCAGTTCAGCCGCGAGTTCGAGCAATTAGACCCGACCAAAACGGCGCTCGAGGCGGTGCAGAAATCCCTAGCGCTGCTGGGCGCACAGATGCCCCCGAGCGGCGCGTACCCGGCGGTGTTAGAGAACCGCTGCATGGCGCAGTTCCTGGAAACCTTCAGTGACATCTTCAACGCCAAGATGGTCCAGGAGGGCAAAAGCCCACTGCGCGACAAACTCTCGCAGACTGTCGCCTCTGGAGGCGTGACGCTGCGCGACGACGCGACCCGCGCGGGTGGGCGAGCCTCGAGACCGTTCGATGCCGAGGGGTATCCGAGCCAACCGATCACCCTGTTGGAAAACGGTGTGCTGAAGCATTTCCTGCACAACACCGAGACCGCCGCCAAGGACGGACTTCCAAGCACCGGGCACGCCTCGCGCTTCGGGTATCGCGGGACGGTCGGGATCGCCCCGAGTAACTTCTACCTCGAGCCAGGCGCATCACCCCCAGCCGAGCTGATAGCCGGGATCGAACGCGGCGTTATGGTGATCGGGGTCCAGGGCACGCACGCCGGAGCCAACCCCGTGACCGGCGAGTTCTCGTTGCAGGCGGACGGGTTTTGGATCGAGAACGGAACGATCGCACACCCGCTGGAAAACTTCACCGTCGCCGGAAACATTCTGGAACTACTGCGAGAGATCGAGCTGATCGGCAACGATCTCGAGTTTGATATGGGCGGCACGGGCGCGCCGAGCGTGCGCGTCTCGAGGTTGAACGTTGGCGGGGTGTGAACTTCTCGAGGTAAAGAGTTGTGGACTGTAGGGATTACCGCACCGACTCCCCATTCCGTAGAGATTTGGCTTGCTAAACCCCGCCACCCGGATGAACGCCGAAACAATCCTGCGACAGCCCATTTGCATTCCCCCGACCCATCCAGAGCATCACCAGAAACGACGAATCAGGCTCGAGTTGTAGGTCACAACTCGAGCCTGATGTATTCCCGAAGGTTCAGGGGCGTTCGGGACCGGAGAGCGGCAGGGCAATTAGCACGGCGGCTCTGAAATCTGCCGAGGATAGAACCTGGGTTTCCAGCGGGATCGCGTCCCAACTGGCGAAGTTTAACTCCGCGCCTTGCTGCTGCCAGACCTCGTACTGCTTGCGGTTCAGGAATTGCCGTCCGAACTCGGCTCGAGTCAAACCGCCCGGCAGGACTTGGGTGGTCGCGTCAGACTGAGGGGCTTGGTATTCGACGCTCGTCACCGGGTTCGGTGGTGGCAGTGCCACGGGTTTGCGAACCGGAGCGGGTTTGGCGGGCGCGACTGGTTTCGTGGTGACTGGGTTTGCAGCGACTGGTTTGACCGCCACCACGACGGGCTTGGTCGTCGCCTCGGGGCGGGTCACCGGGGGCAATCCGGCAGGTCCCGTCTTGGGTTTAACCGCGACAGGTTTGGGGCGCTGCACGGGTTTAGATGTCCCAGGCTTGGGTAGTACAGATTTCGGTGACACAGGCTTGGGCTGTACAGACTGAGTTGGTGCGACTCGAGGGTCGGTCGTGGGCGCGGCTGGCGTCGGGGTCACGGGTGCGGCAGTACTGACGGCGGGCGTTGGCGTGACAGGCGGCTTCTGCGCTTGGCTCGAGGCGGCAGAACCCTTCGTGTTTGGTGTAGCAGTAGCTGCTGGTTTCGCGGGTTTCGCCACGACCGGTTTGACGGGTGCAGCTTTGGGTTTGGGAAGGGGTTTTTGCAACGGTTGAGTCGAACGACTGGGCGTGGGTTTGCTGGAACCCGTCAAGACTGGTTTGACCGCTGGTGGAGCCGCCGCAGCCGTGGCAGCTCCGGCATTGATTCTGGAAAGGAGTTGCTGGCGCAGCGTCGGGGTTAACAACACAGCGCTTGCGCCGAGGATCAGCGCGGCGAAAACCCAAAGCCCGACGGGTTGCTTGCGGCGCGGGACATTGGTTTGCGAGACCCGTTCTCGAGCGTCGCGGTAGGTGCGCGGCGTCTCCGAGCTGACCCTGGACGGGTACGAGGTGCGGCGCTCAAAGGGTGGGGCTTCTGGGGTGCGACCGGTGCTCTGCGGCTTGGGTTTCAACTCGGGCGGGAGCGACTCGAGGGTTCTGGCTTTGACCCCTGGCGGGGCAGCTTCCCGCTGACGAACGATTCCCGCCGGGGCGACTGGAGTGACCTCAGCGTTCATCCCTGGACGGTGGATAGCTAGACCATTCACATCTAGACCGTTCATAGATGAACCGCTCAGAGGCAAACTATCCACGGGTGGGTTGTCGGACAACACCAGCGATTCGTCCCAAGTGGTCGGCTTATTTGTCTCTCTGGCCGGGGTCGGCGTTGAGGTCTGCCCTAACAGCGCCAGTTCGGCTGGCTCGAGCGGGGCGAACAGTGGAATGTCCAGGGCGGAGCGTGGTGCGCTCGCCTCTTCTGGGATCTGCTCTTCTGTAAGTTGCGCCTCGGGCGCGGGTGTTGCCGCAAGAGATAAGGCAGCGAGCGCGTTTTGCGGCGGTTTTTGAAAGGCGGGATCGTCTTCCGAGACCAGCAAGCCGTCCGCCTCGAGCGTTTTGAGCATTGTTTCCCACTCGCCGCTGGTGCTGGTCTTCTCCGGATGATCGGGAATCCAGAGCGGGGATTCTGAAACGGCTGAGACTCGGGTTGACTCAAGTGGGCTTGCCTCGAATGGGCTGGGGTCGCCTGTCAACCAATTCGCGCCGCTGTCGTGGCTCGAGTTGATGGAAGGCGAATTGACTGAATCGGAAAACGCACTGCTAGCGCGCCCGTTATCGGAAAACACGATCTCGCGGTGCTCGTTGAAGACCAGAATCTCCTGCGTGTGGTTCGTGTCAATGCCATCCGTGGAATTCAGGAAGGCGGCCAGCCTGTGATGCGCCTGCTCCCAGTACGCCCGCAGCACCGGTTGCGTCTCGAGTTTGTGGCGCAGGGCTGTTTCGAGCGTTTCGGGACTGAGCTGCTGCTCGGTCAACTCAAACGTGTGGAGGGCTTCGGGCACAGTCACAGCGAAACTCCTATCGGGGCAGACCAGGCAGGGCGGCGGGACTGCTAGACACGAACACGGCCCCACGGAAACGGGTGGCGCTGAGCGCTCTCACGCTGTCAGGCACGAGCGCCCAACTGCGGTAGCGCAGGACCGCACCGCTGCGGTCCCAGCGGTTGAACTGCCGCTGATTGACAGTGCGATTCGAGACGGGGGCGACGACGGGCGGCGGTTGAACCGAGGGGCGCACAGTGGGACGCACAGTGGGACGTACGGTGCTGGACGACTCGAGCGGTGAACGGGTCGTCACCACTGGTCTGACCGGAGTGCGTTTGACTCGAACGGTACGCGGTGTGCGCGGTGTGGGCTGGCTCGAGGGGGGACGGGTGGCGACAACGGCGGGCGGAGTGACCGGTTTGACGGTTGGTTTGACAACAGGTTTGACGGTCACAGGCTTCGGCTTAACTGACGGGGCGCTGGGTTGGACCGCTGGCGTTGCGGCCACGGGCGGTTTAACGCTCGAGGGCTGAGGGGTTGGAGCGGGCGGCGGCGTGACTCGAGGCGTTGGGCTTGGTGTCGGTTGGGCTGCAACGGGCTGAGGAGCAACCGGCTGGGTTGGTGTGGGCGGCCTTGGCACGGGCGGAACCGTCACAGGTGGCGTTATTCCGGTCGGCGGCTGTACCGGCTGGGTCGCTACGGGCGGCGCGACCGGTACTGGAGGCGTCGGAATGACGGGTGGGACCACGACGGGCGGGGCGACTTGCGGCTGCGTGACTGCTACTGGTGGCGGTGTCGGCAAAGTGCTGACTCGAGGTCCAGTCATCCGTCCCAGTAGCGGTCCAATCAGCAGCGCCCCCGCCCCAAACGCCAAGGCTCCCAAGCCCATCAGCAGCACAGCGTTCGAGGTATTGACGCCTTTTCTCGAGGGAGCGACTGCCAAGGGCGGGCTGGAAACCAGGGTCGGGGCGCTGGTGGTGACCGGAACCACTGTCTCCTTGGGGTCTATCGCGTCGAACAAACCGGTCTCGATCAGGTCGTTCTCAAACGAATCTTTGACGCTCTGGTTTGAGGCCCGCTTCGAGGTCCAGTCCGACGCGGCGTTCCAGGCGGCGGGCGCGGAGACCTGCGCGACCTCCATCGGTAATTCACCGGGAATGGATTCGTCTATGATCGTCACCCTGGCATCGCCCTGAGAGTTCAGGGTCGGGTTCAGGAAGGCGTTGACTTTGCGGTACGCCTCGAAGACGCGCAGCACGTGACGCAACTCCGTGTGCTCCAAGCGGTTCTGAAGCGCCACATCCAGCATGGACTGCTCGAGCGTGCGCTCGTTCAGTTCCAGTAAATCGAGCGCTTCACGCAAGGTCATGCGAACCTCAAAGGAGAGACAGGGGTTTGATTCGACAGGGGTTTCACTACGTCAGGATTCTACTCGAGCGGTTCACCTGTGGCCACGCATTCGTCACACGAAGCGACCGACTGCGTTTATGACTCGAGTTTACGACCCGTGAAAAGTCGTTATGCTCGTTCTGTGAACCGTGCGCGGTAGACTGAAACTTGTGGCTGGAACAGTATCGCTTCAACCCTCGGAGGCGGCGTGATCTTGATCTTGAACGGACCCAACCTGAACCGGCTCGGTACGCGTGAACCCGACGTGTACGGTTCCATGACCCTGCCCGACCTCGAGTCCCAGGTGGAAAGCTGGGGCGTCGAGCTGGGATTGTCGGTCGTTTGCAGGCAGAGTAATTTCGAGGGGCAGCTTCTGGAATGGGTGCAGACCGCTTCGGAAACGGGTTTTCGGGCGATCATCATCAACCCCGGCGCGCTGACCCATTACAGTTACGCCCTGCGCGACGCGATCGCCGGGCAGCCGCTGGCGATCGTAGAAGTTCACCTCAGCAACGTTCACGCCCGCGAGGAGTTCCGTCACCGGAGCGTCACCGCCGCCGTTTGCGCTGGCAGCATCGTCGGTCTGGGGGCGCAAGGCTATCGTCTGGCGCTCGAGTACCTGACCACGAGGCTGACGCAACCCGCTGTCGGAGCGGACACCGAAACCGAACTGGGCGATCACGTGCCGCCACGCTTGACCTAACCCCACCTGATCTGTTCCGAATCCCAGAAACGCCAGTCCGTGCGCTTGACACACCTCGAGTAGACTGCGCTCATGGCGATTTTCAAACTCGCAACGATCCAGATGAGCATGAGCGCTGACCTGGAAACCAACCTTTCCAAGGCGATAGATTTCGTGCGTCAAGCGGCGGCGGGCGGAGCGCGGCTGATCCTGCTACCGGAACTGTTCGAGAACCTGTACTGGTGTCAGGTGCAACGTGAGGAGTATTTCAACCTAGCGCATCCCGTGGATGGACACCCGTTCATCCCACGTTTTCAGGCATTGGCGAAAGAGCTGAACGTGGTGTTGCCACTGTCCTTCTTTGAAAAAGCCGGGCACGCGCACTTCAACAGCCTGGTGATGATTGACGCCACCGGGGAGCTGTTGGGTCTGTACCGTAAAAGTCACATCCCGGACGGACCCGGTTACACCGAAAAATACTATTTCAATCCTGGCGACACCGGCTTCAAGGCGTTTCCGACGAGTATAGGGACGATCGGCGCGGGCATCTGCTGGGACCAGTGGTACCCTGAATCTGCCAGAGCCATGGCGCTGCAAGGTGCAGAGGTGCTGCTCTACCCAACCGCGATCGGTTCCGAGCCGCCCGAGGCGGGGAGCGTGGACAGCCGACTAATGTGGCAACGCGCTATGATCGGACACGCCGTCAGCAACAGTTGCTACCTGGGAGCCGCGAACCGCGTCGGCACGGAAACGGTGGAGGGCAACTCGCAGACCTACTACGGCAGTAGCTTCATCTGCGATTACACCGGGGAGAAACTAGCCGAAGCCGACACGACCGAAGAGACCGTGCTGGTCGCAGAACTAGACCTCGAGCGGGCGCGATCCTTTCGAGCAGGATTCGGATTCTTCCGCGACCGACGCCCGGAGTTGTACGGGCCGCTGCTGACGCTAGATGGCAGAACCTCGAGACGGTGAGATCATGAAGTTTCTGTTTTTCTCTCGAAAAAAGGTTTTTCAACCTGCACAAGAATTCGAGAAACGAGCCAGTCGCCTCGAAGCGGAGGCCAGCCAAAAACTAGGGAGACCACTCGCTCCTCGTGAACGCAATGGTTTCCGCAATGCTGGCTCATTCATGATGCTTGAACTCATCGAAGATAGGATAGATCTTTCCGAAACGGCTACGTCGGTTGCTCAAGGGCTTGAAGAGTGGGCATTGACCCTTGAGAATCGATATACCGATGGCATAGAGAGAACAATCATGGCCCTACAAGAGTGTCTCGAGCGCCCGCTCGAGCCAGTGGAATTGGTTCGAGTCGGACAGCTCTCCAATCTCAGCACCGCCTCATTGATACTCGAGCAGTTACAGGGCGCGAAGCCTCACGTCAAAGAAAAGCTATTCGTTCAGCTTGTATTCGCCTCGTAGCTGTTCCGACAACTACTGAGTTCGGCAGGGTCAGCTTCACGTCTCAAAGCAATGAACTGCGTCTGTGACACAAACGTATGGGAGCCAAAGCGTGGGGTTATCAGTAATTATGTGTTTATTGGAACAGGTGATCTTTTGGCAGGGCAGCGATGAGGTCGTGCGCGTTGATTGCCTTCCCTGTCTGTGTCTCACTCGAGGAACTTTCCCACCGCCTGAGCCTCAAAACGCGATCTGCTCACGACTAATCAACACAACTTTTGTGGCCGCCCCACAACGTCCAGCACACCAAAAACCGCCCAGTCACGGCTGCGTCACACCCCAGTCTCTATCCTCCTAGTCAGACCTCGAGCTTGCGGCTTGGGGATGGAGGAAGCATCATGAAACACTGGCGTTGGATCGGTTTATCGGTGGCGATAGGATTGGTGGCGTGCTCATCGCCCGCGCCGACGGGCAAGGAGATCAGCGGCTCGGTCAGTCTGGGAACTCGGGGTCAAGCGGCGTTTGCTGCGGTGGCTGGCCCACCGTCGCTCGGGGCTGGGAAGCGCGAGGCCGTGCCCGGTGAGATCATCGTGCGCTTCAGAAATTCGGTTCGCACGCAGGCCCTGACCACGCTCTCGGTGGGCGGCGCGAACCTGCAAACGGTGCGCCCGTTGGCGCTCGAGGGGACGCGGTTGTACCGCACCGCTGCTACCGCTGACACGGAGACGCTGTCCACGCAACTGAGTGCCCGAAGCGACGTGCTGTGGGCGCAACCGAATTACATTGACCGGGCGCTGGCGGTTCCGAACGACACGAATTACGAGTTTCAGTGGCACCTCCCGGCGATTAACCTGCCCGCCGCCTGGGACGTGGAGAGCGGCTCGAGCCATCCGGTGACGGTGGCGGTGATTGACACGGGCTTGTTGACGCAGCACCCGGATATCCAAGGCAAGTTTGTGGCAGGCTACGATTTCATCACCAACCCGCAGAACGCTAGCGATGGTGACGGGCGAGATGCGAATGCCGACGATCCGGGCGATGACCCGAAGGGACAGAGCAGTTATCACGGCTCGCACGTGGCGGGCACGATTGCGGCGCTGACGAACAACGGCGCGGGCGTCGCCGGGGTCAGTTGGGGCGCGAAAATCTTGCCCATCAGAGTACTGGGCTTGCAGGGCGGCAGTCAGGCGGATATTGCCGACGCAATGGTCTGGGCGGCGGGAATCAGCGTGCCCGGTGTGCCCGCCAATCCGACCCCAGCCCAGGTCATCAACATGAGCCTCGGGGGGCAGCGCCCTTGCAGCGACACACCGGTTTATCAGGAGGCGATTGATGCGGTCAACGCCAAGGGAACGATCATCGTCGTCGCGGCGGGCAACAGCAACATTGATGCCACCGGGTTCACGCCGGCGAGTTGCAGCGGGGTCGTCACGGTTGGCGCGACCGAATTCCAGGGAAGCCGGGCGCGTTACTCCAACTTTGGTCCTCGAGTGGATGTCATGGCTCCGGGCGGCGACACGCAGGTGGACTTGAACGGCGATGGGTTCTCGGACGGCGTGCTCAGCCTGTCCAAGGATGACGGGTCCAAAGAGTTCAATTACATCTTCGAGAACGGCACCAGCATGGCCGCGCCGCACGTGGCCGGGGTGCTCGCGCTGATGAAAAGCCGCGACCCGAGCATCACGTTTTCTAAGGCGCTGGACGTGTTGAAGCGCAGCGCAAAACCGCTGACCGCCACGGCTTGCACGGGTCCAGGACCGGCCCAGATGCCGCAGGATTGCGGCGCGGGACTGGTGGACGCGGCAGCGGCGTTGAAAGCGTTGAGTGGCGCGGGCAATCCAGCGCCAGCACCGGATTTCACAGTAGCCTTAAACCCCTCGAGTATCCAGTTGAAACCCGGCTCGAGTCAGACTATCACCGTTACGCTGACGCGTTCCGGCGGCTTCGCGGACGCGGTGAACTTGACTCTGGTCGGCGCGTCTGCGGGCATCACGGGAAGCTTCACCGCGCAGGGCGGTAACGCGAGCCAACTCTCGTTGAACGTCGCCTCAGGCGTCGCCAAGGGCAGTTACGCCCTGACCGTGCGCGGTGCGGGCGGGGCGTTGACGCGCACGGCTAACCTGAGCTTGCGGGTGGAGACCACGGTCAGCCCCGCGCCGAGCGTGCAGGGAACGGCGGTGCTGGCTTGCTACTACCTCGGGAACGATTGCGACGCGGTTCGCAGCCAAGCGACCCAGGTCGGCAGCGGCACGACACTAGCCTCGTACAGCTTTAAGGGTCTCGAGGAGGGGCCGTATCTGATGATCGCTTGGAAGGATCTGAACGGCGACCGAGAGATCAACAACGGCGATTACATCGGGGTGTACACGCAGAACGCCAACCTGGCGCTGGTGCGACCGCCCGCCAGCAACATCAACCTGCCGCTCAGTACCTTGGAGGGGCTGGAGCGGGTGACGCTGACACCCCAGCGCTTGACGCAGCTCATGAAGTCCGTGCGGTAGAGCAAACCTCTTGCAAGACCCCGCGATTTACAACTCGCGGGGTCAACCCGTTCAGGCTCGAGCCAACTCTGGGGCGGCGCTCGGTTTGGGTTCGCGGAACTGCCTGCGGTACAGGTCCGCGTAGCGCCCATTCTTTTCCAGGAGTTCCGTGTGCGTGCCGCGCTCCAAAATCTTCCCAGCCTCTAGGACAATGATCTGGTCGGCGTTCTGCACGGTGCTGAGCCGGTGCGCGATCACGACGCTGCTGCGACCCGCCAAGAGCGTCTCGAGGGCGTGCTGAATCAGGGCTTCGGTGCGGGTGTCAATGTTGGCGGTCGCCTCGTCCAAGATCAGGATGCGTGGGTCGGCTAAGACGGCTCTGGCGAAGCTGATGAGTTGCCGCTGCCCCTGCGAAATACTGCCACCGCCCTCACCGAGCACCGTGTCGTAACCTTTCGGGAGGGCAGTGATGAAGTCATGCGCGTTGACGGCCTTGGCCGCCGCCTCGAGTTGCGCCTGACTCGCATCCAGCTTGCCGTAGCGGATGTTGTCGCCAATTGTGCCGCTGAACAGGAACGGTTCCTGCAAGACCATCGCAATGTTGCCGCGCAGACTCGAGCGGCTAACGTTTCTGACATCCTGCCCGTCCACCAGCACGGCTCCGGCGGTCGCGTCGTAGAAGCGCGGGATCAGGCTGGCGACGGTCGTCTTGCCCGCTCCGGTGGAGCCGACGAGGGCGACCGTCTGCCCCGGTTCCACGGTCAGGTTGATCCCCTCCAACACATTGCGCCCCGTGTCATAGGCGAAGTTCACGTCTTTGAACTCAATCCGTCCCTCGAGTCGCCCGAGGGTCACGACATCTTTGCTGTCGGCGGTTTCTGGGGTTTCGTCCAGCACGCTGTAAATGCGTTCCGCCCCCGCCAGAGCGCTCTGCGCTTGAGTGTAAATGCTGGACAGAAGTTGAATCGGGCGGAAGAACTGCTGCACGTACAAGAGGAACGCGGTCAGCAACCCGATGCTGAGTTGATTATTCAGTACGAGGTACCCGCCGTACCCGATCACCAGGGCCGTGGCCAGCGTCGCCAGCACCTCGATGCTCGGCGAAAAAGCACTGGTGATGCCGACCGCCGAGACGTTCGCGTCGCGGTTGGCGGCGTTGCGCTGCCGGAAGCGCGTGATGTTCGCGTCAGTCCGGTTGAAGGCTTGCGCCTCGCGGACGCCGACGATCTCCTCCTGGATGTCGGCTGTCACGTCGCCCACGGTTTCCCGAGTCTTCCGAAAGGCGGCCCTGGCTCGAGCCGCGAACAGGGCGGTCGTCAGCAGCATCACTGGGATGATCGTGAAACTCGCCAGCGCCAGCGGCACGTTCAGGCTCAGCATGGCGATCAGAATCCCGATCAGTCCAAACAAAGACCCAAGAAGCTGCGTCAACCCCTGCGAGAAAAGCTGGTTCAGCGTGTCCACGTCGTTCAACAAACGGCTCATCAGATCACCGATCGGACGCTTGTCAAAATACGAGAGCGGCAGGCGTTGCAACTGCGCGAACAGCCGCTCTCGCAGGTTCGCCAGCACGCGCTGCGAAATACCGCCGATCAGAATCGTCTGTTGCCGACCCGCCAGCGTACCGACCAAGTACACCGCCAGCAACTCGAGCATTCGCGCTGTTAAACCATCGGGTTGCAAGCGGGTGATGTTCTCGTCTATCGCCCGCCCGACCAGCCACGGCCCGCCCGCTTGGGCGGCCGCGCCGACCACGACCAGCCCGAACATCAGTAGTAGGCTCGAGGAGTACGGCGCGAATTCGGACAGCAGGCGGCGCAGGCTAACGCCCCGGTTTTGGGCGCGTTCGACCGGGATTTGCGCCATGCTGGCCAGACTGCCGGGAGGACCGCCTCTCATTGCGCCACCTCGAGTTCAGAAGATGTTTTCGTGGGACCGCCCGGTTCGGGTTTCAGTTGCGACCCGAGGATCTCGTTGTACAGCTCGCTGCTCTGTGTCAACTCGTCGTGCGTGCCGGAGGCTTTGATCTGCCCCTCATCTAAGACCAGGATCAGGTCGGCGGCCCGCACGGTGCTGATGCGTTGCGCGATCACGAAGGTGGTGCGGTGCGCGGCTCGCATCAGTCTGTCTAGGGCGTCCTGAATCAGCCCCTCGGTCTGCGCATCCACCGCCGAGGTGCTGTCGTCCAGGATCAGCAGTTTTGGGTTCACCAATAATGCTCTGGCGATGGCGATGCGCTGGCGTTGCCCGCCGCTGAGACCCACGCCACGCTCACCGACCACGGTTTCGTAGCCGTTCGGGAGGGCGGTGATGAAGTCGTGGGCTTGCGCGGCGTTGGCGGCCGCTTCCACTTCCGCCTGGGTCGCCTCGGGTTTGCCGTAAGCAACGTTCTCACGGACCGTGCCGCTGAACAATAGCGCTTCCTGCAAGACCGTCCCGACCTGCGAGCGCAAGCTGTTCAGCGTCAGATCGCGGACATCGTGACCGTCCAACAGAACCGCCCCGGCGGTGACATCGTAAAAGCGCGGAATCAGATTCGTCAGCGAAGTCTTACCGCTCCCAGTCGTCCCGAGAATCGCCACGACCTGACCCGGCTGCACGCTGAAACTGACGCCGCGCAGCACCTCGCGCTCCGCGCCGACGTAGCGAAACCGCACGTCCTTGAATTCCACCCGTCCCTGAATCGGCGGTAATTCTATCGCCCCCGGCTTGTCCTGCACGTCCAACGGTGCGTCCAGGACTTCAAACACCCGGACCGCGCTGGCCCCCGCCCTCGAGACGCCCGCCGCTAGAAAGCCGAGGGTCAAAATCGGTTGCAGCAAGAACCCCAGGTACGAATTGAAGGCGATCAGCTCACCAACGGTTAAATGCTGCCCCAGCACTTGCAAGCCGCCGTACCAAACCACCGCCAGCGTCCCCAGGTTGGCAAACAGTCCAATGACCGGGAAGTTGTTGCTGATGACACGAACCGTACCGATGTTCTGATCGCGCAGGTCGTCGTTGGCGGCGCGATACCGCTGGCTCTCAAAATCTTCTCGAGCAAAAGCGCGCACCACCCGCAAGCCGCGCAGGTCCTCCTGCAAGATCGTGTTGAGCTTCCCGAGCGCCATCTGGACCCGTCCGAAACGCGGTCCGATGCTACTCACGAAACGAATCAGCAGGTAAAAGATCGGCGGAATCGTCAGCAGCACCACCAGGGTTAGTGAAACGTTGATCGTCAGCAGCAAAATGATCGTGCCAATCAGTGTCACGGCCGAAGCCGCCATCTGCACGATACCGCCCCCGACGAAGCCGCGCACCTGCTCCACATCGTTTGTCAGCCGAGTCACGAGCTGCCCGGTCTGCGCCCCATCGTAATAACTGAAGCTCAGGCGTTGCAGTTTGGAGAATAAACTTTCGCGCATGTCGAACGCCACGCCCTGCGAGGCGCGTTCCGCGAGGTAGCCCTGAAGGAAGGTGAACAAGCCGCGCACCACCGCCAGCCCGACGAGTCCAGCCACGGCAATGTAAACCGTGTTGAGATCCCGCTTCGCCAGCCCTCCGTCCACCGCCAGCCGAATCATCTGCGGCGCGATCAGATTCGCCGCCGTGACTAGAAACAGCGCCAGCAACGCCCCAACCGCCTCGAGCCGATACGCCCGCAAATACCCGAGGGCGCGACCGACCGCGCGATTTCCGCCCGGCGTCGGTACGGGACGCCCACCGCCACTCGCACCGGGCGGCGGACCAGCAACAGGACGACTCGGTTGGCTCACGGTACCTCCTCTGATGACTCGAGCGATGATAGCGCTTTTGACGTAAGAGGAATTGTCACAATGCTCGAGGTTAGCGGCTAATCCCGGTGGTCTCGAGGTGGAAAGAGGCGTTGAGGGTGATGGATCAAGGGTTGAGCTTTTAACGTCGGGGGTCAGAGTGGGTTAGGGAAGCCTTGCGATTCCACATGAGAACTTCGCTAGCCGAATCCCAAACATTGCCCAGTCCAATAGACAAAAATCTTGACAAGCCCAACGCTGGAAGCCAGAAGCCGCGCTATAAGTTTATCTGCGGCGGCTCGAGCGGCAAAGGCTGCGCGAGTCCCACCCAGCTTGGCTTGAAACTTCTTAGGCGCATTCCGACCTCGTGGTCGCAATGCTTCAACGTTCGCGTACTGGCTGATTCAGGGTTTGATAGCAGTGCGTTCATTGATGGCGTGAACGCCTTGGGGTTACATGGTGTGATCGGTTCAAAAGCGAATCGGGATATTGGTGAGGGACATCACCTCTACGACTTGCGATATCAAGGGACTCAAGTGCAATTCAAATCGTGTATTACACGCGTTTATGCCGCGTGGTTTCAGTTGAGGCAAGCTCGAGGGGAGATGGTTTGGCGGTACGTGATCTCGACTCGAGCGGCTGAGGGGAGAACCATCACACGGTGGGGGAAGCGACGCTGGCGAGTAGAAGCGACCCTGCCCGTCAAATGCACGGTTAGGGTCAAGAAGCGTTTTTTAAGACGATGAAGTCACGCTTCGGGTTGGATCAATTTGGACATCGTGCATTGCATGCATGGGCGTAACGCACCGCTCGAGGCACAATGCGATTTCTCTTATTGGCATTACTGGCGTACTGGACGGCTTTGGAAACCACGTCATGTTTGATTGAGTTGGATTGGGGTCGAGCGGCTCGACTCGCACGGGATGATCTCGTACCGGAAGTGGTCGCTCGAGACGCATTGCGTGAGTTGAGGCGGGTGAAACCGATTCTTGAATCTCGAGGGGTGATGTGTTACACACATTTATTTGAGGTGCAAGTTCTCAGCTAACGAGATGATGGCAAGGCGTTGTTGAATCATTTACTGACCTCCCTGATACATCGAGACGCTAGAGTCGCCTCGAATGATCACATCACTATCTCCCAGCATCAGGTCTCGAGCTGGAATAAAGTTTTTCAGTAACGAAGTCTGGCTCACCTCTATCACGCGTTCCCCATCAACGATTCGCAATGCCCCGGAACTCGAGACTGCCACGTAATGCCCGGTTTCACCGACCGCGAAAATATCAGTCTCGGTCACGCCCGATGGCGGAGTCTTCAGCCACCCCGTCGGACGCCCATCCCTGTACTGAATGTTCTGCACGTAGCGGGTATTAGTTTGGTTGGCAATCAGCGGATCAGCGGCGTGGCGTTGCAATTCATCAAGCTCAAAAAAGGCGAATCGTTTACCCGGCATGTCAGTCATGAAATACAGTCGCCCATCGAACACACCCAGCGGCTCGTAATCTCGTGGTGTCTCCGTGTACTCGCACCAACGCTTCCCGCACCACTCGCGGTTGCGGTAGTGCGAGGTGAGCGACGCGAAGCCCGTCGTTTCCCGTATCAAGGGAACCTGTGGATTCTCGATGTAGTTGAATTTGTATAGCGTGAAGAAATAGTGGGTGCTCGCGTCGTCCGCTTCTGAATCCTCGGTCAAGTCTGACCCTGTGCTCAGCTCGTTCTGGGATGAGAGAAAATAGTCTTGCAACCTGTAGATATCGGATTCTGCAAAGTTCCGCCGCTCAGAAAAGTACCCATTGGAACGCTGGTCCAACCTATTGTTGTTTGTAAAAATCTGAATCAAACTGCTCAAAGTTGATGGTCCTGGCAGGGAGGTCACGATGAAGGCCAGTTTCTCGAGCACGTAATACGAGTCAGCCTCGAAGGCTTTACGGTAATAGGTAAATATATTGATCTTCGGGTCGTCTCGAACCGTTTTGATGAGACGCCCATCTTTCTCGAGCAGCGTGTACTCGCCGCCTTGCGTCGCCATCAGGTGATGGTGGAACACGAAGAACGACGGGAATACCTGTGTGTACAAGCCTCTACCGAAGTACCCTCGGCGCTTCTGGACGTTTGTCAGCGCCTGAGTTGACCACAGTTTGCGTCCCGACTCCGCACGGATTGCGGCGAGCGTCCCACCCCAGGTCAGGGCCAGCACACGGTCTCCGTCAAGCTCGAGTTTCGGTATCCACGCCTGGCTGGATGTGAACACCCAGCGCCGCTGCCAGCTTTTACGATCCAAGGCGATGATGCTCTGACCTTGGACGTAGTACAGCGTTGACGCATTCGCTTGAAACGCCTCTCGAGACTCGAGCTGAAGCGTCAGTTGCTGAGGGGGGGTGCTGGATTGACTTCTGGCATGATCGGGTAGCGTGAGGGAGGCGACAAAGCAGAGGCTAACGAAAACGATCAACGCTCGAAACGACGGCATAATGCTTTCCCCGAACTGATTGTACTTTACTACCAGTAACTTTAGCACTTTTACGGCAAACGTCGAGTGATACAGGAATCAGAGTCCCAGCCACATCCCCATACCGTCAGCTTCGCTGCTCTCTTAACTGCACCGAGGCAAGCCTCGGAGTATACAAAGCTCGAGATCGGACGCTCGCACCGAAACGTTTTTCTTGACTCGAGCGTCAGTGAGCGAAGCAAGCTTCGAGGAATGTACCCGAAAGAGATTCAAAAATGGTCAGCCATATCTCCTGCGCTCGATATTTTTAGCGCTGAGCCTTCCACCCGCTAAGGTGAATATAGGCGACTCAGTAGGAGCTAACAGTCAGTAGCTGCCTCTCTTTATTACGTCACCAGCATAACTCTCTCTCGAGCCACACGGCTTTGCTGTTCCACATCCGCGCCGTATACTGTGAGGCATGTGCGGCACGGCACGGGAACCGATCAGGAGTGCGTGATGCAGACGTTCTCACAGTACGCTGCGACGCGTTTGCTGCGCGAGCATCCGGCCCGCACCCTGACCTTTGGCGGCGTGGCCGTGAAGGCGGGCAGCGTTCAGACCTTCACCGGCGTGGATCTGATCACTGGAATGCCGGTGCTGATTTACACGCTTCCAGAGCGCCCAGCCGCGATTCCATCCGTCTACAGCGAGTTCATCCCGACGATCCTGGAAACCGGCTTCGAGCACGAACTGGGCTACGTCGTGGCCGCCAGCGCTCCAGGCTACGCGCCACTCAAACCCACGCTGTCCCAGCCGCGCCTCGAGTGGCTGGCCCGCACGAGCGCCCGTGCTCTGGCGGACGCGCACGCGGGCGGTTTGCATCACGGGAACCTGGAACCGGTTCACTTTCTGGTCTCCGGCGATAGTCTGATGCTCGAGGGGTGGGGCTTGCCGTGGGGCGAGGCGCTGGCGGATTACCGCGCCCCGGAAGGCGGCGCGTCAGCCGCCGCCGATGTCTTCGCCTGGGCGCGAAGCTTGCAAGCACTCGGTCGAGGCAACCCGCGTTTGATGCTCGAGGGTGAGATGGGCCGCTGGATCGCGCACGGTCTCAACGCCAAACCGCAAGACCGCCCGACCGCGCAGGAGATGGTCATGGCGCTGGAAAAGCTGCTGACGCAAGGCGTGACCGCCATTCCCCGCGAGTCAGTGCCACCGCCAATCTCGTATGGACTCGTCAAACCGCTCGAGGAAAGCGTTCCAGCCGAAACACCAGGAACAGCCTCAAACACGGTCCCCCCAGAAATCCCAGTCGAACTCCCACCCGAACCCTCGAGGCTGAGCGCCACCGAGGAGAACCTGAAAGCGCTCGAGGCGGAACTGGTCTCTATCCTGCCCGCCGCGCAGCCAACTCCTGACTCAGAGCCGCGCCCCTCGGGCGCGGAATTGCCCGTCTTCGAGGCGGAACCCGCCGAACTCCACGAACTCGAGCACCTCGCGGCGGACGAACCCGACGTGCAGATCAGAGCCATGCGCGAATCCGAATTTGACCTGGACGCCCCGGAACCCGGTCTGATCGTCAAACGCGACTCCAACAACCCGATTCGCATCGGCTTTGAACAGGACGACGAATCCTGGCGGCAAGTCGTACAACCCGACGCGGGCGCGGCCTCGCGCCGCCTCTGGGTTCCAATCGCCCTGGTGGTGCTGGCACTGGCCTGCCTGGCGGGACTGTTTCTCCTATTGATGCGCCCTCCAGCCAACCAGCCCGCCGAGGTCACGACCCTGAACGTGCCCGGCGATCCGGTTGCGGGCAGCGTCGTCAACTTTAAGCTGAAACCTGATTCCGCCCGCCAGGGACGCCTCGTCGTGCTGCAAGCCCCAGAAACCGCGAAACTCGAGGCAAACAGCGTGCTGGCGACCGTACCTGGACCCGTGCTATTTAAGACGCCCGGCGTGTACCGTTTGCGGGTCGTGGTGGACGGGTACAACCCCGGCGAGTTCCAACTCGCCGTGCCTGGCCAGACCGAAATCGTGCTGGAATTAAAACAACCTTGAACCAACCCCTCGAGCCAGTCGCCACAAACCTCTCTCATGGAGAAGGGAGATAGGACGCGGAGCGAGCTGCCCTTGACCTTGATCTTCGGCTCGAGATTCACTGATTGAGATGTCTCGAGAGGCAGCGTTGGTGGCCGGGCAAACGGTGGTTCGCCCCTACGAAATGTGTGGGACGTGATCGGTGTGCTTAAAGGTGGCCAGGTTTGCCGTGGCAAACTCCTACGAAAACTGTGGGACTCGAGGGCAAACGGGCTGATGCTTGGAAGCTCAACCGCAAGCTGTGACAAAATATTTCGACGTATCGAACCCCACCTTTTCCATCGTGTTTCAGTGCTAGTCTGCTCGAGTTAATACGAGCTGGCGCGGCTTAGCTGTCAGCGCAGCAACTATCACCAGAGCAAAGGAGTCCTATCATGGTTTCGATCACTGAGTTCGGGGCGCAGAAAGCCCGCGAGATTCTGACCAAGAACAACAAGCTGGATGCCGCCGTGCGCGTTTTCGTGAAGTCCGGCGGGTGCAGCGGATACAGCTACGGCATGGCGATTGATGATCGTACCTTGGACGGCGATCAATTCTTCGAGTCCAACGGTGTCAAGGTCGTTGTAGACAAGATGAGCCTGCCGCTCTTAGAGGGCGCGACCGTGGATTACGTGGAGAACATGATGGGCGGCGGCTTCAGCGTCGTCAGCAACCCGAACGCCACCAGCAACTGCGGTTGCGGTCATTCGTTTCGCACTGACGGTCAGGCTTCGCCGGAGGGCGAGGGCAGCGGCAGTTGCCACTGAACTTGACCTGAAAAGCTCGAGACCCAGATCTGGGTCTCGAGCTTTTTGCTGGGTCGTGACAACTGTCCCTTCAATTGCGACTCTGAGAAGGCTGAGGGTCCTCGGCGTGGTTAAACTGTCGTGATGTCCGCTCCGACCCTGACGACCACGACCGACTTAACAGCGCTGCTCTTAGAGATCGCACAGACGCCCGCTCCTACCTTTCATGAGGGGGAACGCGCCAGTCTGATCGCCTCGCGTTGGGCGTCGTTCGGTTTGCGGCCGGAGCTGGACGCGGTGGGCAACGTGATCGCCAGGGTTCCCGGCAAGGGCAAGGCGCGGGTCGCACTGGCGGCACACCTGGACACGGTGTTTGACCACGGCACGGATCTGCGGGTGCGACAGGAGGGCGGTCGCTTCGTCGGGGCGGGCGTCGGTGACAACGCCTCGAGCTTAGCCGTGTTGACCGCCTACGCCGCCAAAATCGCCAGGGTCGGCGCGCCGTGCGAGGTGACGCTGGTCGCCACCGTCTGCGAGGAGGGGCTGGGCGACTTGCGCGGTGCGAAACACTTCCTGGCGCAACACGCCGCACAGCTCAGCGCCTTCGTGGCTGTGGACGGTTACCTAGGGCTGCTGGTCAACCAGGCGGTCGGCGTGCGCCGCTACCGGGCCCATTTCAACAGCGAGGGCGGGCACTCGTGGGGCAACGCCGGTTCACCCTCGAGCATTCAGGCATTGGGGGAGGCGGTCGTGGAGCTGTACAAGCTCTCCTTGCCGAATGAGCCGCGCACCACGCTGAACGTCGGCACGGTCAGCGGTGGCACGAGCGTCAATTCGATCGCGGGTCACGCGCAGTTGCTTTTAGACCTGCGTTCCCTGGACGCAGGGGCTTTGGAAACACTGAACTTGCAAGCGCAGAACGCCCTAGCGCGCGCCGCGAAACGCGCCCGTGCCACGCTGCGACTCGAGGCGGTCGGGGATCGCCCGGCGGGAACCACCAACAACGCTCGGCTGCTGCGAGACGCACAAGATGCGTTGGAAGCCGTGGGCTTGCAGGCACGCAGCGTGGCCAGCAGTACCGATGCCAACGCTGCCGTGCCGCACGAAGTCCCCGCCGTGGGCTTCGGGGTGTATCGGGGTGGCAACGCGCACCGCTTGGACGAGTGGGTGGAACCGGAGAGTCTGGAACTGGGCTTGCGCTCGCTTGAGGCGCTGGTGAGTCGAATCCGCGCTTGAGGGATTACCTGAACCTGCTCGAGATCAAAAAGACCCGTCACTGAGATGGGTCTTCGGCTGAGTGGAATTACTTGGCTTTCTTGGTACTCGAGGCGGCGGGCGGCGGTGGCACGATCTTGGCGTTCAGGGTCATCGGTTTGCCTCTGGCGGCCATGTAGGCCTGGGTGCGCTGGGTGATGACGTATTGCTGGGTCACGGCCAGCAAATTACCGATCACGCCGTACAGGGTGACACCCGCCGGGAAGGACAGAAAGATGTAGGCGAACAGAAACTGGACGATCACTTGCTGGCGGAACATCTCCGGGTTGCTGCGCGTCGAGAGCCAGAGTTGAAGCATACTGGAAGCCAGGTACAGCACGGGCAGCACGTAAAAGCCATCGGGGAGGCTCAGGTCGCGCAGCCACAGGAAGCTCTCGCCGAACTCGTAATTAGAGAAGACGCGCCACAGCACGATCAGGACCGGCATCTGAATCAGCAGCGGTAGGCAGCCCGCGAACGGGTTGACGCCGTGCTCCTGGTAGAGCTTCATGGTTTCCTGTTGCTGCTTTTGCGGGTCTTCCTTGTACTTCGCCTGAAGCTCTTTGATGAGCGGCTGAATCGCTTGCATTTCAGCGGTAGAGCGGTACTGGGTTTGCAGCAGCGGAATCATCGCCAGACGCACCAGGACCGTCAACAGGATGATCGTCAGACCCCAGTTGTTGACAAAGCTGTGCAGCCATTCCAAGAGGCGCACGATTGCCAGCGACAACTGCCCGAAGACGTTCGGCTGGAAGACCCCTGGGAACTTGTAGAAGCCCTCTTGATTCAGTCGCACCAGTTCGTTAAAGCCGCCGTACACGTCCAGCTTGCTCACCCCGCCAGGCAGGGTCAATGAGAGTACAGAGGTCTCGAGGTTCTCGGTTCCCTTGTCGGTCGTGCGCACCAGGGTCCGCGTCTCGAGCTTCGTTCCAAAGCGGCTGCCAGCCTGCGGGCTGATGATGAACGCCTGTCCCTGCCCGCCGATGAAGCTGTTGCAGCATTGCAGGCTGGCGTACTGGGCGTTCTTGACCTCGCCGCTGTTCAGCAGCGGTTGGGTCGCCCCGGCTTCCAATGCCCGCGCGTCCGCTTTCGGGTTGCCGCCCAGCCCGCGCCACTCAAGACTGTAATTGCTCACGCCGCTGACGTTCAGTTGCAACGTCACGGTCAGCTTGCGCGGCTGGATGGTGTAGGTCTTTTCTATCGTCGCGTCGCCCTGGGAGTACTTAAAAACAGCCGTCAAAACTTCCGTTTTCGGATCAATCCTGGTGACGGGCGGCGTCGCGGTGGCAGCCGTGCCGGGCAGGACAACTGCGGCGCTCGGAATTCCGGTCAGCGAGAAGCTCGCCTTGTTACCGTAATCCGCTTTGAAGTCCGTGCCCTTCTGGAGCTTCTCGTACCAACCGACGACCTCACCGCGATCATTGAAGGCGATGTCCTGCAAGTTCGTGACCGCCACCTGCTCCGGTTTCCCGTCCTTGTTGATATCCACCGTCGCCCAGCCCGGCTGGACGCTGGCCAAGGCCGTTGACCAGCACAGCGCGAAAAGCGCACCCAGAACCAATACTTTCTTACTCATCGAACTCCTCGAGGGGATTACTGGCGACTGGCTCCTAGCCGCTCGCCTGTCTCGAGGGGTTGAGGCTCGAGACCTTTCACTTATGGAACCGGGTCGAAACCGCCCGGATGGAATGGTTGGCATTTTAGTACGCGGCGCACGGCCAAGAATGTCCCTTTGGTCGCACCGTACTTTTTGACGGCCTCCAGGGCGTAGGTAGAGCAAGTCGGGTAGAAGCGGCAGCTCGGCTGCCCTTTTAATGGCGACAGGTACTTCTGATAGCCCAGCACGGACGACATCAGCGCCCGCGCCGCGAGGCTGTGACGCTGTGCATCCCGATTGGCGAACGGATCGGTCAGAGTCTGTTCTACGCGCCCACCGCCCGCCAGGTTTCCAGCCCCCTCGAGTTCGTTCGCGTTAGCGCTCAGCCTTTTCATCCGGGTCACTTTAAGCCCGCCTTGCGGGCCGCATTGTGAATTGCCTTCAGCAAATCCCCGTAGCGGGCGTTGGCGGCTTCCGGGTTAGCCACGATCATCGTTTCCACAGGCGGGAAATCCATGCGCCGGAGTGCCTCGCGGATGCGGCGACGAATCCGGTTGCGGACCACGGCGTTCCCGACCTTCTTGGACACGACGATGCCCGCCACGACCGCCGGACGCTTCGAGGGCAACCAGCGCAGGGACAGCAGCGCCCCGCGTCCGGGCTTGCCCTTGTTTTTCAAACGTCTGAACTTCCAGTCGCCGCTCAAGCCCTCCACGGGCAGCGCCACAAACTTCTCTGGCTTCAGAGCCTGAACAACGACAGAAGCCTCGAGAGAATCCACTCGAGGCTCTGACATAGCTTTTTACCCGCCGCTTACTGGAAGCGCGGTGATTGCACGGCGATGCGCGTGCGACCCTTCGCACGGCGACGCGACACCAGACGACGACCCGTCGCGGTCTTCATGCGCTCTCGGAAGCCGTGCGTCTTTGCGCGCTTACGGCGATTTGGTTGCCAAGTCCGTTTCATTCCCGCCACCTCTTCAAAAGAATCTGAGCGTCCCCAGGGTCCACCTCGAGACAAGCCTGAAGAGGTTAGCACGTCGCCCGCTCTCAGGCAAGTGGGTTTGAAAGCTGACCCTCGAGATTCACGTGGACTCTCGGTACAGATTCCCGGTCGGTCACGACGTAGACTGCGCCCATGCCAGGCGAAAAGGACTACGATTTCATCATCGCCGGGGCGGGCATGGCGGGCTTGAGTCTGGCGTACCGACTGCCAAAAGAGGCTCGAGTTTTGCTGATTGACCGGGACGACGCGGCGCGGATGGAGCGAACCTGGTGCTTCTGGGAGCGCGGCGACGGTCCCTTCGAGATGGCAATTTACCGGCAGTGGGACAGCATCTACGTCCACGGTACCGGACTGAGCGAGCGGTTCGAGATCGCGCCGTACCGCTACAAAATGCTGCGCGGTCAGGACTTTTACAGCTTCATGAACCGCTGGCTGGTCACGCAACCGCAGATTCACTTTCAACGCGGCAACCTCGAGCGGCTGGACGGGAGTGGTGATGGGGCCACGGCTTGGGTGGACGGCGAGGCGTACCGCGCCCCGTGGATCTTCAACAGCGCCCTGCGCCCAGCGACCCAAAGCACAAAATTCCATTCGCTGTTGCAGCACTTCAAGGGCTGGATGGTCCGCACCTCGAGCGATGCGTTCGACGCGTCCACCGCGACCTTCATGGATTTTCGCACGCCGCAAACGAATGACACGCGCTTCGTCTACGTGCTGCCGTTGGACGCGCAGACCGCGCTCGTGGAATTCACCGTCTTCTCCCCCGCCCTGCTAGATGAGGCCGACTACGACGCGGGCTTACGGGGGTACATCCGGGATCACCTGCATCTCACCGACTACGCTATCCTCGAGACCGAGTTCGGTGTCATCCCAATGACCGACGCGCCCTTTCCGCGCCTGCACGCCCCGAGGGTCATGAACATTGGCATTGCCGGGGGACGCGCCAAAGCCAGCACCGGGTACACCTTTCAGCGTGTCCAGCGCCAAGCCGACGCCATCGTCAAATCCCTCCTCGAGACTGGCTCACCGCTTTACCCCGTCCCCACCTTCAACCGCCACGACCTCATGGACAGCATTTACCTGAACGTCCTGCTCAACCACCGCGAACCCGGCTCGAGATTCTTCACTGAGTTGTTCCGGCACAACAATGCCGTGAGCGTTCTAAAGTTTTTAGACGAAGGCTCAACCCTGCTCGAGGATCTGCGGCTGATGAGCAGCGTTAATATTCCCGTTTTTACGCGGGCGGCGCTCGAGGTGATTGGTTTTTTAGGTTTTACGGGCAGGGGTAGGGGCAGGGTCAAGGGCAGGGCGGGGACTAGCCCCGCCCCAACCCCCGTCCCAACCCCAGAAGGGCGGAGCGGAAAAGATGGCTAGGGCGCTTCCGAATCGGAAATCTACTCGGCTTCCCGGATACGATTACGCCACGCCCGGCATTTATCACATCACCGCCGTGACGCTGAAACGCACTCCGGTTTTCGCGGACGCCAAGTTTGCGGGCGCGACCCTCGAGGTGATGCACAAGCACCGTGAGCAATTCGGGTATCAGCTCTACGCGTTCGCGCTGATGCCAGATCACTGGCACGTGCTGCTGAATCCAATGGGTTCAGACCGCAGCGTCTCAGAGTTGATCGGCGGTCTGAAAAGCCTTTCCACTCGAGCCGCTTGGACGCTCGGCTGGGAGGGTCGGATCTGGCAAGAGCGATTCCATGACCGCATCATTCGCCTTGAGACTGAAAACCCGGTTGGGGTGACGCGGTACATCCTCGAGAATCCCGTGAAGGCAGGGTTGGTCACGGAATTCAAGTTGTACCCGTACTGCGGCACGCTCGATCCTCTCGAGTGAAACTGCCTTTGAATTGACATACACATCAGCGACTCAACTCACTCGGCGCATCAATTCGCGTTTGATGTCCGGACGGGGCTAGTCCCCGTCCTGCCCTTGACCTTCACACCGAGCGAAAACCAGAAAGCTCAAAGGCGCTTGAGCCATTCCCCTCTCGAGCGCCGAATCAACCGCTTAGAACTGCGCCAGCACCGTGCGCAGCCGCTCGAGCTGCGATCCAAAATCCTCAATGCGTCTGCGTTCCTCCTCTAAAACTTCTGGGGGCGCGTTCCTGACGAAACCCTCATTACTGAGCTTGCCCTGCGCTTGCTTGACCTGCTTTTCAAACTCCACGACCTTCTTTTTGGCGCGTCCTAAATACGGATCAATTTCGATCAGCCCTTCCAGCGCCAGCCGAATCTCGAGGCTGGGCGCGACGGCAGCGATGACTTTCCCAGTCACAGTGCCAAGCTCAGCTCGAGCGATGCTGGTGAAGGTCTCGAGGTTCTCCGTGACCGCCTCGAGTCCCGCGCCGTCAATGGCGACGACCAGCATCTGACCCGGTGGCAGCATCAGTTCGTTTCGTAGGGAGCGCACCGCGCCGATGGCGTTTTGCAGCGTTTCAAATTCGCGCAGGGCGCTCGGGTCAACATAACCGGGTTCTGGCTCGGGCCACATCTCGAAGGACAGCTCTGGCGCACTTGGCTCGAGCGCCGCGTGAATTTCCGAGGTGATGAACGGCATGAATGGGTGCAACAGTTTCAGAATGCTGGAGAGCGTGTGCTTCAGAATCTCGCGCGAGCTGGGGTTGCCATCCTTCAAGGCTAGTTTCGAGGCTTCGATGTACCAGTCGCAAAAGTCATCCCAGGTAAACGCGTAAATCGTCCTGATCGCCGCGCCGATGTCAAACGCCTCGAGTTGCGCGGTGGCGTCCGTGATAGCGGCGTTGAGCCTCGAGACGATCCAACGATCTGCCAGCGTTGGCCCCGTGAATTCGCCTTCGGGCAACTCGAGGTTCATCATCGCAAAGCGGCTGGCGTTCCAGAGCTTGTTGGCAAAATTGCGTCCCATCTCGTAGCGGCGCTCGTCGTGCTTGATGTCCTGCCCGCCGGTGCTGAGATACGCCCAGGCGAAACGGCAGCCGTCCGTGCCGTACTTGTCCATGAGTTCCAACGGGTCAATGCCGTTGCCCTTGGACTTGCTCATCTTCTGACCCTTGGCGTCCAGGTACAAGCCGTGCAGCATCACCGTATGGAACGGTGGCTGGTCGGTGAACGCCGCGCCCGCCATTTCCATGCGTGCCACCCAGAAGAACAGGATGTCGTACCCGGTCACGAGCACATCGGTTGGGTAAAACTTCGCTAAATCGGGCGTCTGCTCCGGCCATCCAAGCGTGCTGAACGGCCACAGCGCCGAGGAGAACCACGTGTCCAGCACGTCCTCGTCTCGAGTGAGCTGAATCTCAGCGTATTTAGGATCTTGGTCGCAGTCCAGCTCCGGGTTGTCCACGTCCGGCACGTACATCTTGCCGTCCGCGTCGTACCACACCGGAACCTGATGCCCCCACCAGAGTTGCCGCCCTATCGCCCAATCGCGGATGTTCTCGAGCCAATCGCGGTTGACCTTCTCGTGCCGCTCTGGGACGAGCTTGATGCTACCGTCGTCCAGCCAGTTCAGAACTTGTTGCGCCATCGGTTTGACGTTGCACCACCACTGCGTCATGAGCAGCGGCTCCACGGGTTCCTTCGTGCGCTCCGAGATGCCCAGGCTGACTTTGTAATCCTTGGCTTCCAGCAGCGACCCTTCAGCCTCGAGCGCTTTCACCACGGCTTTGCGCCCCTCGAAACGATCCATGCCCCGGAAGGCTTCCGGCACGAGTTCACCGGAAAGCTTCGCGTACTTGTCAATCACGCTCGGCATCTCGAGGTTGTGACGCTTGCCGATCTCGTAATCCGTCGGGTCGTGCGCCGGGGTGATTTTTAAGCAACCCGTGCCGAAGTCCATTTCCACGCTCTCGTCCGCGATGATCGGCACGAAGCGGTCGGTCAGCGGAATCCGCACACGCTGACCCACGAGCGCCTTATACCGCTCGTCATTCGGATGCACCGCGACCGCCTGATCCGCGAAGATCGTCTCCGGGCGCACCGTGGCAACCTGCATCGCACCGCTCCCGTCCTCGAGCGTGTACGACAGCGTATACATCTTGCCCTGGCGTTCCTCGCGGTCCACCTCGAGGTCAGACACGACCGTTTGCGCCACCGGGTCCCAATTCGTGATCCGCGTGCCCCGGTAAATCAAGCCGCGATGCACGTACTCCACGAACGCGCGACGCACCGCCTTCGATAACCCCTCGTCCATCGTGAAGCGTTCTCGAGACCAGTCCGCACTGATCCCGAGCCGCTGGAGCTGCTTCAGAATCGCGCCGCCGTTCCGCGCCTTAAACTCCCAGACTCGCTCGAGGAACTTTTCCCGTCCGAGGTCGTGCCGGGTTTTCCCCTCGAGCGCGAGTTCTTTCTCCACCAAAACTTGCGTGCTGATGCCCGCGTGATCGGTTCCCGGTAAGTACAACGCCTCGAAGCCCTGCAAGCGCTTGAAGCGCGTCAAGATGTCAATGATGGAATTGTCCAACGCGTGCCCGAGGTGCAAACTGCCCGTGACGTTCGGCGGCGGAATAACGATGGTGAACGGGGTTTTCTGGGAGGTGGCATCGGCGCGGAACGTGTCGGGTTGCGCCCAGCGTTCAGCCCAGGTGGTTTCGATGGATGGCGGATCGTAGGATTTAGGGAGTTCGTTCATATGAGTTTCCTTTGCAGATTTTATTGGTCATCAAAAGTTGCAGTGAACATCCGAAATGGATTAGCAGAATAAAAGGTGAAACTGTCATATGGATAGCCAATAATGATCTCATCATATAGAAACCTGTGCGACCACTCACCAATTTTTATCGTAGTATTTTCAATCTCCAAAATTCCTTTTGCTACAAATTCCTCTACAAATTCGCCGTGAATTATTTTTTCATAATCAAAATATGACAGGTAGCATTTCTTTCCTATTAGGCTAAAGACTGGATTTCCTTCTTCGTGAAATTGGGTCTTTATTTCATTGTATGTTTGCGATTCGCTTAATTCGATTTCTAGTTGATGTTCTTTAATGACGTACCTTTTACGGAAAGCAAGCTTGGATGATTTGAGAAATTCCAATTCAATATCTTTTAGAATTTCCAATCGTTGCTCAAAACTAATTATTTCCAATGGAAATTTTAGCGCCATTACATCTTCTGATTGTAGGTAAAGAGTGTTTTCTAATTCGCTCAATAACAAGTTTTGTACAACAAAGAACTTAAATGTATCTAAATGTTCATTCTTATAGTACAATGCGACATAAATTTCATTAATCGGCAAGAGATTTGGATTTTCATGGCCTATGGTTGAAAAATAAAAACTAGTAGCTTTAAGCAAAGCCTCATGTAAATCCATACGGCTCGGTAATATCTCGTAGCCAAGCCAAGTTACCTTAAAGGAATACTCTGTCTTGTGTTTCCAAGATTCAGGAATTTCTTGATTCGAAGTATTCATAATTCACTCTCTAAATTTGACTTTCTGTACTCTCTCATGTCCTCAGTGGTTCATTAAAATCATCACTCATCTTCCAACCGGGCAAGCTTCCCCAGCCGCCACGTAATTTTTTCTTCGGTGTGACTTCAAACTCTTGATTCTCCAAGGTAATCACGACGCTTTCCCCAGCGGCGGCTTTGTGCAGCAAATCCTCTAGGTTTTGCTTGGCTTCCAGAATCGAAACGGTCATGGTTGTACCCCCTTGACTTCATTGTACTAACGAGGAGAATCTGTGGTCTTTCCACTCTTCTGGCACTTGCTCGAGTCTCACAATGAGCTTTTATCACTTGATCGTTCCACCTGATTTTCCTTTGCTCCCAGCGAGTTCAAAAACCATTTTCTTTTTCGAAGAAAATCCTCGAGTGTCGGAAATGCAGTTTCTAAAGTCACCTTTTTTTCGTATGGGGCGCGTCCGAAGTATTTTTCTCTGTACTGAAATCGGAAAAATTCTTGGTTTAGATCAAGGTCAATCCGAAGCACGCTCTTACCGAATTCAAACGTGGGGGACTGGGCGATTAACAACGTTTGCATCGAGGTTGCTGGGTATAAACCAGCAGCGTAAACCGAACCTGCAATTTGCTTGACCAGCTCGAGCATCGGCGTGAAAAACGGATCGCTTGTGACGCAACCTGCGTAAAACGCTTGCATAACTGCTTCCCAAGATTTTGATTGAATCAAATTGGCTTTCATTGGTTCGTATCACCCCCAAAATCAGTTGACTTCACTTCCAACCGTTCCAGTTCTGCCTCGAGTTGCGCTACGGTCAGCAAATCCGTCTCAAGAGAAGTTTGTCGCGCAGTCTGTGCGACGATTTCAGCACAGATTGTGAACCTGCGCAATTTGTGCCACGGCTTGTGGCACAAATTCGCCCAACTCCCAGTCCAGCTTCACATCCTGCAACCGCACCCATTGAAACCGGTACTCGAGTCCCTTGTCTGCCTCTCCGCTCGAGACGGTGTGAATCCAAGCGTCCGGCAGTTCGCTCGAGGTGTGAAAGTGAAAGCAGTACCGCGCTTCATGGGCTTGCAAATCCTCGAGCCGGACGTAGTAATCGTGCCGCCCGAGGTACGCGCCAGCCTCGAGCTTTAACCCGCTTTCCTCGGGAATTTCGCGTTTCGCCGCAATGATCGGAGTTTCACCGGGATCAATGCCGCCCGCGATAACTTGCACGCCACCCCACGGATGGCCCGTGAAGGTCAGCAGCTCGAGGGTATCGCCTGCGCCCCTTGTGATGTACGCGACGGCGCAGGGACGCAGCGGTGTACGCCCATTTCCAGGTTTTAACGCATCCAGCCCAACACCCTCGCCGCGCGGCAATCGCACGGTCTCGAGCGGTTGAAATCGGAATTGATACTCCCGCCCGCCATCGCTAGCGCCTGCGCTGACGCGGTGCATCCACGCGTCCGCTGTGGATGGTGACGCGGTGAAATGGAAGTGATGGTAGTACCAGAGCTGATTTTGTTTCGGATGATCGGCTGGGTATTTCTCCCGCACTGCTCGAGCCAATGGGAAGGCACTCACGCCGAGGGACACGGGTTCTCCGAGTTCCAAACCAGCTTCTTCGAGCAGTTCACGCTTCGCGGCTTCTGAGGGACTTTCTCCAGACTCGAGATTGCCACGAACAACGTGCAGACCACCGTCCTTGTGACCCTCGAAGACAAGCAACTCATCGGCTGCTCGAGTCACGAAACACACGGCTTTTTCCTTCACCTCGTATCCGAGCACTGACCAAAGCTGCGGCAGCAACGCGTCCATGTCGTAATGCAGCACGGCAGTCTCGAGCGGCTCGAAGCGGTGCAGGAAGGTATACCCGTCGCTGTTCAGTCCTTCTTCGGCGCGGTGTTCCCAAGCGTCCGGCAATGTTGGTGTAGGGGCGGTCGCAATCCGGTCGCCCCTACGGAGTGTCGTCACTTCACTCACCTCGAGCCAACAGAAATGCCAGACCTGACGCAGCAACCCGTTCTCGTACAGCACGGAACCCAGATACGCTCGAGGCGTCAATCCCTCGAGACCCGATTCCTCCCAGGCTTCACGGAGCGCTCCCTCGAGCACGCTCTCCCCTGCCTCGAGTCCACCGGCGGGCACTTGCGTCCCAGCGGTCGGGTACTCCGGCGTGTGATAGAACACCAGGAGTTCAGGGCAATCCCGATCTCCTCGAGTCGCGTATGCCACGGCACGTTGCCGCAACCCGTGTTGCAGCGCGTGTACCTGAGCGGTCTCGAGATTGGGGAATAGCGTGAACACGAAAAACACCTCGTCCGTTTGATTGCGGACGAGGTGCGTGTTTGAAAACGCAATCCCGCGTTACCACCGCATTTCCCTAGTTTCAGGGCGCTCGAGGGCGCTGTGTCGGGCGCGTCCCGCTGGGTTCTACTAGAGCTTGCGCTCGTTCTTCCCGGTTGCTCGTGGGCGACGTTCTCCGGTTCGCTTTCCTAGAACGCTTCTCAGCCTCGAGCGTTCCTCTCTGTCGGTGCGCTTCCGGGTACTCTTCCCGGTCGTTGCCAGAGCAGTATAGCCGGGACTCGAGGTTTTGGACAATCGGCCAGATTGCCTGGGTTTAGAGCGGCGCGTCGAACAGCGTCAGTCCGATCAAGGTCGGGTTGCTCTGCAAGCCCAGGCTCGAGAACTCGATACTGGTGATCGTCTTTGTCGGATTCGGGTTCTGCCAGACGAAGACGTTGACGCCGACCTCCAGGTTCTCTTTGGTTTTGCCGCGCCAGACGGGTTCGTAAAAGAGCGTCTTCACGACACTGTCCGTCCAAGCGGTGATCTGGCGACCATATTCCAATGCCTGGGTGACGCTGGTTCCATCGCCGTAATTGATTTTGTACGCACCGACGCGCGTGCGTGGGCTGGTGAGCGGGCTGAGCCAGCCGGTCGTGTGCAGGAACGCGAGGCTCGAGGCGGTGCTGCCAATTTCTAGGGTCACGGTGTCTGGCAGGTCTTGCGCACCGTTTCTGGCTCCTTTCAGCATGACCGCGCCGGAGACGTTGAATTTATAGCCCCCGAGTTGCGTCACGCCACCGGTCGGAAACGCGGACAGGTCAATCGTGGGTCCGCGCTGAATCCACTGCTTCTCATCCTTGTCCGCGAGTTGCCGCGTCACGACGCCCGACAAATCTACGAGTTTCCCGGCGATGGCGGCCAATTTCGCGGGCGCGTAGCCGTCGCGGTAGCGACCCGTCGCCTCGAGTTGGGTGATGGCGGGCGCGTTCGGGTTCCAGAAGCTCGAGGCGGCGTTCACGTAGGCGACACCCTGTTCGGTCTGACCGTCCAGCATTGTCGGATTCCCAAAGTACCCGCTCCAGCGGGTTTGAATCGCGCCGAACGCGTTGGCGCGTTGCACGGCTTTCGCCATCGCCTCGGGGTTGCCAGGCGCGTTCCAGCTCGCGCCCATGGTGCGAAATCCCTGCGAGGCTCCGTAAGCGACCGTCGGGTAATCGGTGGCGGCGGAGTACTCCCAGTCCACGATCACGATGTCTTTGGGGAGCAAGGGGAGAACCGTGTCGCGGTGCGCGGGGCTGAGCGCCACGTCGTGCCAGATCATCGTGCCGACGCCCAGGGTCGCCAGGTAATCGTGAAGTTTTACGGCGTGATCGGCGAACAGCTTCTCAAAGCCGAGCGCCTGTCCGTCCGGGCGACCGGGAAACTGATCCCTGGATTTCGCCTCGTCGTGGCCAATGTGAAAGAACTGCGGCTTGAAGATATCTACGGCCTCTTTCAGGATTGGCAAGATCAGCTCATACGTGCGCGGGTTCAGCGTGTCGTAGGCGTACGGATCGCTCGAGGTCGGGTCCTGGGTCAGATCGCGGTTCTGACCGTTGTAAAAGAACCACTGGGCGTGACCCGGCGTTTCAATCAGCGGAATGGCTCGCATTCCGTTGGTGCGGATCAGCTCCGCGACCCGCGACGCTTCCGCTTTCGTCGCGCCGTTCGGATGCCAGAGATTTTTGGCGCTGTCCCAGCGCACGTAGTTGCACATCACCAAGAGCTGCGAAAATTTTAATCGCGCCAGCATTGGAATCAGAAAATCGTTGACGCCCTTGGAGTACGCGTCTAAGTAGATCATCGCCACGCGGTTCTGGATGCCAGGAAAGTCTTTGATCGCCGCGAATCGGAAGCCGTCTTTGGAGAGGAGTTGCCGCAAGGTCTGCGCCCCACGGTACGCGCCGAGGTCATCGAAACCGATCACGCCCGCGCCGCTCGCGTCCACCCAGAGCGCGTAGCCTTCGGCTTTGTCCGGCGTGAGTCCTCGAGTTTGCGCTTCGGCGGCCAGGGCTGCGTTTTGCAGCGTGCCAAGGCGGATTTTCTTGCCCGTCCCGGTCAGCGCCAGCGGCTTGAACCCTCGAGCGGTCAGTTCTGCGTTGATATCCCTGGCTGCCCAGGAGAGCGGTTCAGTCGTGCCCTCCAGGCTGACCGTCAGCCCCTCGAGCGGCAACGCGCCCGGCGTGAGTTGGACCTGTTGCGGCGTCGGGATCAAGTTTTGCGGCTGTCCTTGAAAGGCGTCGGGGACGGCTCGCGCGGGCAGCGGCGCGGCATTGACGCCCGATAGGGTCAGGGCAGCCAGGGTTGCCACGAACGCTCGAGACCAGGTTGAGAGCATTCATCATTCAACCTGGCATTCCACAGAGTTGGATGAAGGCGGTCATCTGGGGTTGCCTGATCGCTCGAGACGGCAGAGATTGAACCCCGCACACGTCACCAGAGCAGAATTGGCACGTTGCGGGAGCAGGGTCTCAACCCTGAGCGATCACGCCAGCGCACTCAAAGGGAGCGGCAGGCCGTTCTGCGTGCGGAATTGCAGCTCGAACAGCGTCTTGTACAGCCCGCCTTGGCGCAGCAGTGCCTCGTGCGAACCGGACTCGGTGATCCGGCCTCCCTCTAAAACCACGATCCGGTTGGCGTTCCGCACGGTGCTGAGGCGGTGCGCGATCACGAAGGTGGTGCGGGATTTCATCAATCGCTCCAAGGCTTCTTGAACCAGAGCTTCAGATTCGCTGTCCAGGGCGCTGGTCGCCTCGTCCAGGATCAGAATGCGCGGATTTTTCAGAATCGCCCGCGCGATGGCGACACGCTGGCGCTGCCCGCCGCTGAGTTTGACGCCGCGCTCACCGACGACAGTCATCAAGCCATCCGGGAAACGCTCGATGAACTCCAAGGCGTTCGCGGCCAAGGCCGCCTCTCTGACCTCTAAATCGGTCGCGTCAGGGCGACCGTAACGAATATTGTCGGCAATGCTGCCGCCGAAAAGCTGCGTTTCCTGCGGCACGATGCCGATCCCACCGCGCAGGTCTTTCAGACTGAACTCGCGCACGTCGCGCCCGTCCACGCGAATCGCGCCTTCACTGACATCGTAGAAGCGCGGTAGCAGAGACACGAGCGTGGACTTGCCCGCGCCGCTCGGTCCGACCAGCGCGATCACCTCACCGGATTGCACCTCGAGCGAGATGTCCTGTAGTACGTTCTGATCGCCCCGGTCGCCGTAGCGAAACGAGACGTTCTGAAACGAGACGCGACCCTCTGGAACCCGCTCGAGCGAGGTGGCAGATATCGGTGTGGACACGGGTGCAGGCGTAGGTTCAGGCAGGTCGCTCCGCTCGTCCAGCAGCTCAAAGATGCGGCTCGAGGCTCCCAACGCCTCCTGAAATTGTGAGATCAGCCCGGTGAAAGCCCCGATGCTGCCCGCAATAAACAGCGTGTAAAAAAGGAAGCTCACCAGTGCGCCGGGCGTGATGTTGCCCGCCAGCACCTCGCGCCCACCGAACCACAGCACGATGCTGATGCTGGTGAACATGGCAAACGTGATCGTCGGCGTGAACGCGGCCCGCACGCGTGAACGGCGCAGCGCCACGGCGAACGAATCGGCAATTGCCTCGTCGTAACGCGCCACCTCGAGCGATTCGTTGGTGAAGCTCTGCACGACGCGCACGTTGACGATCGCTTCCTCGGCGCGAGCGTTGGCTTCGGCGATTTTATCCTGGAACTCTTTGGAGACCTTCCTGAGCGCCAATCCAAAATACCGTCCGGCGATCACCACGACCGGCACGCTAACGAGCATCACCAGCGTCAAGCGCCAGTTGGTCGCCATCAGAATGGCGACCCCTCCGATCAGGGTCAGCGTTTGACTGGCGAGGCCCGCCAGCGCCGTGGACACGACCCCTTGCACGCTGCCGACATCGCTGGTGAGCCGGGAGGTGATCTCGCCGGTTTTGCGGGATTCAAAAAAGCGTGGCGAGAGCGTCATCAGCTTCGCGTACAGGGCGCGGCGAATGTCCGCCACGACGCCCTCCCCGGCGCGGGAGAGCAGGTAACTCTGGACCGCGTTGAAGACCGCTTGAACCGCGAAGACGCCGACCAGAAGCAGGACGATCTGGTCCAGCGCCGTCGTGTCGGAAGAGCCGATTTTCAGAAACGCCGCGTCCAACAGTCGCCCGATCACCTGCGGGAAGACCAGCCCCAACGCGCTCGAGACGACCGTGGCGACCCCAGCAACAACCAGCGACACGCGGTACGGCTTGGTGAATTGCAGCAGCCGCGAGAGCTGCGAGAAATCCCTGGAACGCGGTGGTTTCGGGGCGGGAACGCTCGAGGTCATGCGGCGTAGCCTACCGCAGGGCGGGTGAACCCTCGGTGAATGGTTAGGTGGACGCTGACAGGCTCGAGTCATCGTTCTCGTGCTCAATATCTGCGTTCCACCTCACCCCGCCCCAGGCTAATCAACCTCGAGCCGTACAGCATCGCGCCTGTTACACTCGGTACCGTGACCTCGAGCCAGACCGTGCCACCAGCCCCGACTCGAGCCAGGATCGTTTCTATTTTGACGCTGGGCATTCTGGCGGTGTCGATGAGCGCCATTTTCATTCGGCTGGCGAAGGTGAGCAGCGGCAGCCCCGACCCGAGCTTCGGATTGTTGATCGCGGCGGGACGGATTGGCTTCGCCAGCCTGTTGGTCGCACCCGTGAGCTTCGCGGCGCTGCTGCGAGAATCGCAGCGGTTGACACCCGCACAACGCACTCGAGGCGTCTGGCTGGGCGTGGCGGCGGGCGTCGGACTGGCGGCGCACTTCGCGTTCTGGATCACCAGTCTGGGCTATACCAGCGTCGCGGCCAGCACCGCGATTGTCACGACCAACCCGATCTGGCTCTCCCTGTTCGCGTGGCTCGTCTGGAAGCAGATTCCGTCCCCTGGAGTGCTGGTTGGAATCGCCGTGTCGTTTCTGGGTGGGGTAGTCGTGGCGCTCGGGGATGCGGGTGGCGGGAGCGGGGCGTTCCTGAACCCAATGCTGGGGAATGGGCTGGCGCTTCTGGGAGCCTTCGCGGTCTCGAGCTATTACCTGTTGGGTCGCGCCGCGCAGCAGAGCGGGCTGAGCCTGAGCGCGTATACGGGTGTGGCCTACACGACGGCCGCCGTGATCCTGGCTCCGATGCCGCTGCTGTTGGGCGTGCCGTACACCGGCTATCCCTTAGAGGCGTACCTGTGGATCGGGCTGCTGGGGTTGGTCCCGCAGATCATTGGACACACGAGTTTCAACTGGGCAGTGAAATTCCTGAATCCGGCGATTGTCACGATGGTGATTTTGCTGGAACCCATCGGGAGCGCCCTGGCGGCCGTGATCCTATTCCGGGAGATTCCAGGAACACTGACAATCCTCGGCGCGGTTCTGCTGCTGGCGGGCGTGTTCATCGCGGTGAGAAGTCCCGCCGTGAGTGCAGATAAAGTCCAATCTTCCTAACACCGAGCCTCCATTGAACTCGAGTGAACCCTTGGAAGCGGGAAAATCACAGGGCCCGTCTCGAGCCGTTGATAGGCTCCGAACTGTGAACGAAGGTTCAAAAGCAACCGCAGGTGGAGAAACCGAGGTCGGTCCGCTCACGGTCAAAATCATCATAGTCGTCATGGCGCTGCTGGGCTTTGGTCTAGCCTAGCTCATCATGGCTTTTCCGTTGACCCAAGAATACGCTGGCAGCGGCGGGTCTCGAGCGCGACTGGTAGTGTTTTTAATTCAAGTCTTCTGGCATCCGATCGGCGCGATAATCAGTGGATTGTTCGGGTTGTTCATGCTGTTCGCCGTTTTTTCCAAGTCTGGTAATGAGAAGCAGGGATCGCACCCGACAGGTTCGCAAGCTCCCGGAATCTCGGACAAACCCATCGCGCAGCGCCTCAGCGTGGTCGCGCTGATGTCTGACGGAAAGGCGCATTTGTCCACCGATGCCTTGCAAAAAGCGCTCCATTACCTGAACCCAGCAGAGCCAGTAAAAGCCGAAGCTATCGAGTTCCCGGCTCCTAGCACCGGAGGCTGGCTGACTCGAGCCAGATTCGGGGTTCACGCGGTTCGCCTGACCGGGATTCCAGAACCGCTCAGTCAGAAGATTCAACTCGAGACTCTGTACCACTCGCTCTCTCGCCCCGAATGGCTCGAGCCGATGGGTCGTCACCGGGCGCAGATCGTCTTGCAGTACGAGCGCGGCACAGACAACCCGGCGGAGCAGATGCAGGCGCTGCACGTTGTCGCCAGCGCCCTCTTAGGGCTGGGCTTGCTCGGGATCGTGGACGAGGGCGCGACCAATGCGATTCCCAGCGCTGAGCTGGAACGGAACTTTCAGACCAGAGAGTTACTGCTGTACGGCCGTCTGCTGCCCATCAACACCTTCACCGGAGTCGTGCAAAAGGTGCTGCCGGACGGTCGCGTCTGGTTCGCCTCGAGAGGCCACGAGCGCTTCGGGGCACCGAATTTCGCGTATCGCGGCACGAGCAATGAAGCCGGAATGGTGACGCAGCATTTCAATGATTTGCTGAATTACATCTATCGCCACAAGGTCGTGATCGAGGCGGGACACACGACGGAACTGAGCGAGCATTTCGTGCGTTTCGCAGAACCCCAAGCTGACGAATCGTTCCTGGTTGACGGCAACACGACGACCCTGACGCTGCTCCCAGAGAACGAGTCGCAGCCCACAACCACGCCACCCTCGAGTCAGACGGTTTCTGAAGAGCGAGTTTCTGAACAGACTGGCTCAGGCCAGACAGTCTCAACCCAGACGCCGCTGGCTCCAGCAGCCGCGTACCGCCCATTGGGTGTGGACGAACTCGAGTGGATTGATCGCCAGACCCAGCACGCCGAACGCATCCTGATGGGTTTCAGCGGCCAGGATTACGCGCAGCCCCGCGACCCGGCCGGGATCGTCGCGGATCTCACGGCGTCTCTGGAACCAATCCGAGCGCGAGGCTACAGCCGCGAGCAACTGCACAAACTTGCCTTACCGTTTGGCTTGCTCTGCGGGTCGCAGGTCGTGCGGGCCCACGGCTATCTCTGGGCCCGACCCAGCGCGGACCGCTTCGTGGTTTACACCGCGAATGTGAACAGCCTCGATCCGGTCGAAATGATGCGAGGCGTCTTCCTCGAGAATGATGATGGGTTGAAGCTCAGCGCCACCTTCAACCTGTTCTCGCCTCAGACCCAGGACGCGGCCAAGAGGTCAAGCAGCCTCGCTGAGGACGCGATTCCCGGCCTGCGATTGGGACTCAACTGAGAGAGACTGGTTTAGTAGATGTAGTTTAGTACACATAATTTAATATACGTAGAACCCCTCGAGTCCGGTCGCCTCCGCCCATTGCGCTTCGACGCTGGCCACGCTGGCGTGCGTCGAACCCTTCCCGAGGAAGTGCAGCAGATGCTCGAGGTCGCTTTTGTTGCCCTCGGCGACGACTTCGACCCGACCGTCCGCCAGGTTTTCCACGTATCCCACTAGGCGCATATTCTCGGCGTGGCGTTGCACGTAGCGCCGGTAGCCCACACCTTGCACGCCGCCACCCACCAAGGCGGTCAGGCGAAACTTTTTTTCAAACACGAAATCCACGTCGAAAAGCATACCGCTCAGCCCGAAAAGCGAAGCGGCGGCAAGCTCACGCTTACCAGAAATCACTGAACCTGACCCCGAGACGCCCGGCTTTGAACTCTTTGAACTGTCCCTCGAGGCTTACAGTGCTTGCCGCAGCAGGGCCACAACGGGTTCAAAGCCGACCTTGCGCGCCAAGGCGATGCTCGCTTGGTTCTCCGGGTGCGTCTTCACCAGCGTGGAACGCATCCCTCTGGCTTTGGCTTCGACCAGCCCCGCTTCCAACAGTTGTGTGGCGACACCTTGCCCGCGCGTTTCCGGCGAGACGTAGTACGCGACGCTCATTTCCTCGTCGGTTTCCAGAATCCACCACGACGCGCCCAACAATTGGTCTCCGTCAAAGCCAATATGCGCAAAGCCGTCGTCGGCGATCTGCCCGTACACGTCCTCCACAGCCCGTTCCAGCGTGCGGTTGCCCTTGGAGATCAGGCGCGGGTACTCGTGATAGGCCGCCTCGATGCACTGCTTGAGGTAGGTTTCGTCCAATGGGCCAGCCAGTCTGATAGAGGTCATTTCCGAGGGTGGAGTGTACACCCTAGAGTCTGTCAGCGGTGCGTCAAGCGCACAGTCTGACGTGCTTTGTTTCACGAGTTCAATCGTGAGTCCAGCAAAACCCCCCTCGAGTCTGATCGCTCGAGGGGATGCGAACTGCGGTTTACACCTTCGGGTTAATGTCTTCCAGCACCCGCGCCGTGGCGTTCACCACGCGATCAATCTCCTCTTTGGTGATGACCAGCGGCGGCAGGAAACGCATCACGGTCGGTGTGGCACTGTACGCCAGAATCGCGTGATCGCGCTCTAAGGCTTCCAGGTACGGGGCGCTGTACTCTTTGAGTTCCACGCCGATCATCAAACCCCTGCCGCGAACTTCTTTGATCTTCTTAGAACCAATCGCCTCGAGTTTCGCCATAAAGTACGCGCCGAGTTCAGCGGCACGCTCCGGCAGGTGCTCGCGCTTCATGAAGCGGAGTGCGGCCACACCCGCCGCCATCGCCAGCGGGTTCCCGCCAAAAGTCGTGCCGTGCCCGCCCTTTGGCATCTTGTCGGCCACTTCAGCCGTCATGACCATAGCTCCGAGCGGCAGACCGCCACCGATGGCCTTGGCAATTGTCATCAGGTCTGGTCGCACGGCGCAAGAATCATTGACGGCGCACTTGATACACCCGCCCGCGTTGTCAGCGACGCAGGCTTCGGCGCAAGCGTGCTGATGCGCCCACCATTTACCAGTCCGGCCCAGCCCGGCTTGAATCTCGTCGAAGATCAGTAACGCGCCGTGTTTCTGGGTCAACTCCCTGGCGGCTCGCAGGAACTCCAGATTCGCCGGACGCACACCGCCCTCGCCCTGGACGGGTTCGATGATGACGGCGGCGGTCGTGTCATCAATCGCCGCCTCGAGTTGCGCCAAGTCGTTGAAGGCCACCCAGCTCGTGTCGTGAACCAGACCCTCGAACGGCTCGCGGTACTTGGGTTCAAAGGTCAACGATAACGCGCCCATCGTGCGCCCAGCGAAGCCGCGCTTCATGGCCACGAACTTGCTGCGGCCCGTGGCGGCCCTGGCAAATTTCATCGCCGCCTCGATGGCTTCCGCGCCGCTGTTGCAGGGGAAAATCCGGTCCAGGCCTTGGGGCAGGATGCTGGCCAACTCGTCGTAAAAGGCGGCCCGTTGATCGTTCGGGAAGGTCTGCGGGCAGATCATCAGCGTGGCCGCCTGATCCGCGATTGCTTTCACCACCTCCGGGTTGCTGTGACCCACGTTGGCAACACCGATTCCGGCGATGCAATCAATGTACTCGCGCCCATCGGCATCCCAGACGTTGACGCCTTTGCCTCGGACCAGCACGATGTCGTGTTTGTTGTAGACACCGGAATCGTGACGGACCTCGGTCTGGATCAGCGCATCGGTCTTGGACATCAACTGCGTCATGAGTACCCCACTTCTGGCAATCACCTTCAGGACGAACCCGTCCCAAGAGGCGTTGCTCGAGAGCCACCAGCGGCGAACTCCTCGCCCTTCACAACCGGCTCCGGGTTAATTGTATCCAGCCCCGAGGTTCCTGTGAACCCCAGCTCAGGGATTAGCGGGCGGTGGGTCCACCGGAGGATTGACCGGGGGCGGCTCGAGCGGGGGCACGACCGGCGGAGAAGCGGGCGGCGCGGGCGGAGGTTGTGGCGGTTGCCAGTTCGGATCGTAGAACTCCAGGTCGCTGGCTCTGACGCTCTGATTCTGAATGCAGTTCGGTTTCGTGAACTCGTCCGCCCTCGGGTTGACGCTGGCCGCGTTGGTGATGCAAATGTTGACCGCGATCACGACTCGAGCCTCACCGTCCGAGGGAAGCGCTTGCACCTCCGGGCGTTGCGGCGGTGTGTCCTCCTCCGGGGGGGGCGGCGCGGCGGTCTGTGTCTGCTGGAGGTCCTCGCGCTGCCACGAGTACGCCATCTTGACGCCGTAAGTATCGCGGTAATTAATGTACTTGGGTTCCCGGAATTGCCCCTTGGCGGTCCCCGCTAGGGCGTTGCCCACCAGGTCCTGCCAGATGCGCGGCATCCAATCGCCGCTGTACGCGTTTTGCGGCATTGGCTTGTTGTCGTCGTTGCCCATCCAGACGGCGGCCGTCATAGTTGGGTACTACCAAGGAACCACATGTCCACGACATCGTTGGTCGTGCCGGTCTTCCCCGCCACGTCACGCCCCGGAATCAAGGCATCGGTGGCGAACTGGCCACTGATACCCTTCGGGTCGTTGACCACGCCGCGAATCATGTCCAGCGCGATAAACGCCACCTGCGGCGACCAGACGCGGCGACGCTTCGGTTCGTCCCCTTCCAACGGGAACAGCACGCGCCCATCGGCGGTTTCGATTCGGCGGATGTAACTCGGTTCAATCCAGTATCCGCCATTGACGAAACTGGCGTAGGCGGAGGCCATCTTGAGCGGGTTGGCATCAATACCACCGATCCCGCTCGAGATTGGCAGGCTTTCCGGAACCTCGAAACCGAGCGCACGCAGCTTGTCACGGAAGACGGGCAGTGTCACCACGTCGTTCAGAATATGAATCGTCGGCAGGTTGAGCGACCAGTCCAGCGCGTACCGCAACGGGTGCGAGCCATCGTTGACCGGACTGCCAGGGAAATTACGTGGGCAGTAATAGTTTCTGGAACAGCCAGGCTTCGAGGGGTTGCCCGCCGAGTAAAAGGCGTGCGCGTTGTTGGCTTGTAAACTCCACTGCTCCAAGCCTTTCTCAATGCCTGTGGCGTAGAGGAGTGGCTTGATGCTCGAGCCGGGACTGCGCTTGAACTGCGCGGCGGCCGCGCGGTTGTACTCGTCGCGCCCGGATTGATCCAGACCACCGACCAAGGCGCGAATCTCACCGGTGTACGGGTCTATCGCGGCCGCCGCGATCTGCTCCGTGCCGCGCGGTCGTCGGGCCCGTGACACGGCCCGTTCGGCGGCCCGCTGGGCTTTCGGGTCCAGGGTGGTGTAGACGCGCAGACCGCCACCGCTGAAGGCTTTATCGCCGTAGCGGGCGTTCAGGATCTTACGAATCTCGAACATGAAGTACGGTGCTAGCGAGGTTCGCAACTCCTCCACCACGTTGATCTTGGGATTCACCAGCAGCGGGGCGAGAATCTGCTTGGTCTTGGGGTCCTTTTTGAAAACCGCCAGTCCGCTCGAGTCGTAGCTGATATGGCTCCAGCCGTTCGGACGAATCGGTTCGCGCCAGACCTGGTTGGCCTCTTTGCGGGTGATCCATTTGCCTTCCACCATGCGTTCGAGACGGATTTTCATAAAGCGGCGCGTGGAGTTGAGCTGCTTGAACCTCGAGTTCGGGGCGGGCAGCAGGGACGCCATATACAGCCCTTCAGCCGTGGTGAGCGTCATTGGGTCCTTGCCGAAGTACGCCTGGGCCGCGGCGCGAATGCCGTAAAGATTGCCACCCCAGAAGGCGGTGTTCAGGTACAGCGTCAGGATTTCCTCTTTGGTGAAGAAGCGTTCCGCCTGCACGGAGAGCATGATCTCCTTGATCTTGCGTTCGGCGCTCTGTTCGTTACTCAGTAAGGTCGTGCGGATCATCTGCTGGGTGATCGTGCTACCGCCCTGCTGATCATTCTGAAAAACTGTGCGAAACAGGGAGACCGCGAAGCGCGAGGCATCGAAACCGTAGTGCTTGAAGAAATCCTGGTCCTCGCTGGCAATAATCGCTGCGACCACGGTCGGGTTGATCTCGGAGAGCTTCACCGGACGGCGATCCACCCGTTCCTTACCAATCGTCGGCGCGAGCACCCCGATGACCGTGCCATCCCTGGCAAAGACCTTTGAAGTCCCCTCGAGCCGGTACTGGTCCAGCACCCGCACGTCCGGCAGGTCGCGGCTCCAGCGCAGCAGCAGAGTCGCAGCCACGGCCGTGCCCGCGATGGCGCACCCGAAAACCAGGGCGAAGAGGATTTTCAACCCGCGCAGAACGACTCGCATCAGAAGAGAAGACTACCGAAAAAACTGGGCTTGAGAGTGAGCGGATTTCTCACGAAGCTATGCCTGATAGCCTGTGCCGGGTTTTTCTGCTCAAACCAGCTTGCCGGAAGCCAGGACGCGGAGCGGCAAACTCGAGGGGGTACCTCTGATCTCTTCGGAGAGCAGCAGCAGTTTCGCGTCCGGCGGGCAGTCCAGCACGGCGAAATGATCGGTGAACGCCTCGAGGGGGCGCGGTGCGCCCTGCGGTGAGAGCGTCCAGAGTTGCCAGACGCGGTCGGCTCTGGCCGTGCCGAATTGATGCGAGATCAGGACGCGGTTCTCAGGCAGGCGCACCAGAAAGGCGGAGGTCGGAGCCGGGGGCGCGGCCCGAATCCGGGCCATCAGCCGATCCTCGAACGAGCCGTGGGCTGAGGGCCCTGGGGTCACTCGGGGTGGCTCTGGTGGGGCCGACTCACCGCGACCGAACATCGGTTGGCGCTGCAAGTGCAGGCGTTCCAACAGGTCTTCCAACCGGGCGGTCGGGTCGCTCTCCCCGATCAGGCGCTCGTTCAGGACGCGCATGACTTCAGCCGCCAGACTGGTCAGCAGCCGCTGGCCAGCTACCTCCAAGCTGGCTCGAGGGGCGGTGTCGAAGAGGCACAGGCTGCCAATGCGTTGCCCGGCCAGCGTGGTCAGCGGTGCGCCCGCGTAGGCGCGAACCCCGGATTTCACGACGGGCAGATCGCTGAAGCGATAGTCTTGGAGGGCGTCTGGAACCTGGAAAACACCGTCTTGCAAGATGGTGTGGGTGCAGAAGGATTCGGCCCTTCGGTTCCAGCGCAGGTCAGTCCCGACGGCGCTCTTGAACCAGTGGCGGGACTCGTCCAGAAAACCGATGATGGCGACCGGGGCGCGAAAGACCTGGGCGGTCAGTCCCGTCAGGTGATCGAAGACCGGTTCGGGCGGCGTGTCCAGCACCGCGTACCCTCGCAACGCCTCGAGCCGAGCGGCTTCATAGCTTGAATCCTGGCTTGGATCATGGTTTGGGGCTGACAGCATCACCACTCACCGAGGGTCTCTCTGAGCTTCTGCAACCCGACCCGAATCCGCGATTTGATCGTCCCCAGGGGAATCCCGGTTTGTTTGGCGAGTTGACTGTGCGACAGACCCTCAAAATACGCCAGTTCGATCAACTGGCGTTCCTCTGCCGTCAAACTCTTCATGGCTTCGGTCACCATGACGTTCTCCAACGCGTTCTCCACGTCTATTCGCGTGTCCGGCGCTCGCTCGAGTTCGCCGTCCTCGGGGTGCATCGTGTCCCTCGAGCTGCGGCGGCGCAGGGCATCAATCGCGCTGTGATGGGCAATCGTCATCAGCCAAGTGCTGACGCTGCCCTTGGCGGGCGCGTAATCCAGAGCCTTCTGCCAGATTTTGACGAAGACCTCCTGGATGACATCTTCGGCGTCGGTCTCGGAGCGCATGATGCGGCGCGCCAGACTGTAGGCGCTGCGACCGTAGCGATGGTAAAGCTCTCTCAGGGCCTCCTCGCTTCTGGCCCCGATGGCGTAAATCAGATACTCGTCGCTCTCCACCATCTGTCTTACAAGTATACGGGTTCCTCCCCCTATGGATGAAACGCTTTGCCCGATCTAGACAACCTCGAGAAGATCGAGCCAGATCGTTCCAAGGTCGTGATCGCAGAAATTTGACCGACGATGGGCCTGACTATTTGAAAAGCTGCGAATCCTGTCTGACCCGCCTATTTTGTACGTTGAAAACTGTAAATGATGTCACAGAGGCGTCGGAACTGGTTTCACCTCATCCAAGAATCGCTTAGACTACGTATAACAGTTGAAGCGTTCCTGAAGGGACGCCTTTTGGAGGAAACCCCGTGTCCAGCCCTAGCCTCGAAGACCTCGCCCTGCACGCCGTTCACGCCCTCGAGGGGGGTGCGGCCGAGGAAATGGACCGCCTCGTGGCGGGCAGTCCCGCGTTGCAGGCGGAGCTGACGGCCATGCGGGCCGCGCTCGCCAAGCTGGGCGGCGGCGTGCGGCAACTCGAGCCGCCCGTGACCCTGGAGCCGCGCATCGTGCGCGAGCTGAAGGTAGAACCGCAGCTCATAATCCCCCCGTCCAAAAGCGCTCCGGCTGCCGTTCTCGGTCGTGCGCCGGTCGTCCGTTCTTGGGCACGACCCGTGTTCGCCACGGTCAGCCTGATGGCGGTCGCGGCGATCGCGGTCTTGGGCTTGCGCGGCGCACAACTGGACACCGAGTTGCAAGCGCTCCGGGCAAGGACCTCGCAGCAGACCGCGATTCTCTCCAGTGCCAGCCAGGTTCAACTCGCCAGCACCGCCGCTGGAGCCGTACCTATCGGGCAAGCCTTTCTGACTCGAGACGGCAAGATCGTGATTGCCTTGAAACTGCCCGCCCCGGAAACCGGCAAGACCTATCAGGCCTGGTTCATCCCGAAGGGTGAAACGAGTCCACGCCCGCTCGAGACCTTCAAGAACAGCTTGACCACGCAGGTTCCCGCCGATGCCGCCGCGATTGCGGTCAGCCTGGAACCGAGCGGCGGGTCCAAGACGCCGACGACCGTGCTGGGCGTCGCAGCCATCAAGCTCTGACAGCCGTCGCCGCAGGTTCGCGCAAACCGACCCAGGCGACCGCGCCACCCACGGCGCTGAGCGCCGCGCAGAACAGCATCGCGGCGTGCAAGCCGTCCGTCTGCGCCCCCTGCACCAGGGCCGTCACGGGCGGAACCGCCTTGGCGGTCGGGGCGGCTCTGGCCGCGTTTAGCGCCGTTCCCGCGTCAGAAGTCAGCCGCACCCGCTCGAGCCGCACGTTTAGGTTGTTGTTGAAGGCGAAACTGAAGACCACCCCGAGGCTGGCGACCGCTAAAAGTCCCGCGACCCTCGAGGCGACGTTGTTGACGGCCGCGCCCACCCCGGATCGCTCGGGCGGTACGGCGCTCATGACGGTGCTGGTCAAGGGCGCGACCAAGAGGCACAGGCCCAGCCCCAGCACGGTTGCGCCCGGCAGGGCCGCCCAGAAGCTGGACCCTGGTTGCAACAGCACGAACAGCCCCAGCCCCAGGGCGACCGTGAATGCCCCGGCCGTGATGAACGGTCTCGAGCCGAGTCTGGCGGCATAACTGCCCGCGCTTCTGGATAATAGGAACATCAGAATCGGGATCGGCAGTAGCAGCGCCCCGGACTGCACACCGCTCAGACCCATGACGTTCTGGGCGTAGATCGGCAGAAAGAACGGTGCGCCGCCCAACGAGAAGTAGACCGCGAGCGTCACCAGGTTGATGCCGCTGAAGGTCCTGGATTGAAACAGGCTGAGCGGCATCATCGGGTCGGGTGTGCGGGCCTGATGCCAGACGAACAGGGACAGACAGGCCGCACCACCCACCAGTCCCAGCAGCACGAGCGGCGTCAGAAACCCGAGCAGTGGTCCCTCAATCAGACCGGCGCTGACGCCGCCCAGCCCCAGCACCACGAGCGCCGCCCCGAGCCAGTCCAGCCGCCCGTGGACCGCGCCATCCGTGGTCTCCGGCGTGAACCGGGCCAGGATAAAGACCGTGACCGCCACGAGCGGTAGGTTAATCAGAAACACCCAGCGCCAGCCGACGCCGTCCACCAGCACTCCGCCGAGCAGCGGCCCGATCACGCCCGCGACGCTGGTGAAGGCGCTCCAGGTTCCAATCGCCTGACCTCGAGCCTTGTCGTCAGCAAAGACGGCCCGGATGATCGCCAGCGCCCCTGGGACCAGGAGCGCCCCCGCCGCACCTTGCAGCAACCTCGAGGCGACCAGCAGCGCCGCACTCGGGGCGATGCCGCACAGCAATGAGCTGACGCCGAACCCGATCAGTCCCCAGGTCAGGACGCGTTTGCGACCCAAGCGATCCCCGAGCGATCCGCCCAGGATCAGAAAGCTCGAGAGGGTCAGCGCGTACCCGTCCACGACCCACTGCTGGCCGCTCAGGCCCAGATGCAACTCCGCGTCCATTTTGGCTAGAGCCACGTTGACGACGCTGCCGTCCAGGAAGGCGATGCCACTGGCCAGAACTAGCGCGATCAGCGTCCAGGTTTCCTTCTTCACGCCCAAAGCCTAGCCGTTCAACGCGGCTCCAGATTGTCTGTCAAGGCTGGCTTCGAGCGTCATTCTTTCGGAGCCGCAGCCGATACTTTCAGATCAAATATTTTCCTTCGTATCACAGAAAATCTTTACCAGGACGCAAAAACCGGGGGTGTAGATGTTCATTCGTCACAGCCAAACACCTTTGAAGACTCTAGACTCCGTTGACAGAGATAACCCGAGGTGAAGAGTGATGGAATCTATTTTTATCGCTGCCCTGCGGCAGCACATGACCCAGAAAAGCACCGGTTTGCTGCGCGTCAAAACCCAGCACGAGGCGCTGGTCTACCTGAGCCTTGGACACCCGGTTCACGCCGTGTACCAGGGACGCAAGGGCGTTGAGGTTCTGAGAGAAATCGTTTCCTGGAACGACGCGAAAATTGCGTTTGAAGCGTTTCACTTCGCGCAGGAGCGCACGATCAGCGACGACCCGCTGGAACTGATCGCCGCGCTCGAGGGGGTGGCGCGGCAACGCCGGGAGATCGGCATTCAATCCTCGTCTGAGATTTATTACTACAGCCTGTCCGTGCCATACGACGAGAACCGTGAGGCGCTGGAACAGAACCTGATCGCCCGCGCCGAGGGCTTGACCCTCGAGCAACTCGTTACTATCACCGGTGGCGACTCGAGCACGGTCATGCGAATCTTGCAGCGCCTGGTGGCCGAGGGAGCGATCCACTCCGAGTCCTCGCCCGCCACACCGGAGCGGCTACGGGGCATCACGCCGCGCTACGCGCCGCCGCCCAAAACGGGTCTGTTCAACCGCCCGAAAGCCATCACGCTAGACGAGCATCACCATACCTTCTACGAGGCGATTGATGGCAGGCGCACGCTCTGGGAGATTCGCATCAACCTGGCCTGGACGCGCCAGGCGGTCTGGGACGCCTATCAGTACATGCACGGCTTGAAGGTCGTCATCAACGCGGTTTGAACGCGCTATATTCTCGAGTGAGATTGGTTGCCTGACAGGTCGGGTATCGGCACGGGTCAGATCGGCATGGGTCAGGCAGCCGATCTCGGTTTTGGGTATCGCTCGAGGGGCATGACGACAGCTCTATTTTGGAAACGGTAGGATTCTGGGCGTGAACTCAGATCTGGCCGTGAGGATGTCCCGGGCCGTGGACGGCGACGCGGTGGTGGCGCTGACGCAAACCCTAGTGCGCCTGGATTCGGTAGCCGCACCTGGCCGACCCCATGAGGCGGCCGTGGCAGAACTGCTGGCGGCGCGGCTCGAGGCGGCCGGTTTCAGCCTGACCGTGACCGAAGTCGCTCCGCAGCGCCTGAACCTTGTCGCCGAGTGGGACACGGGCCGCCCAGGGCGGCTGCTGCTTTTAGAGGGTCACACCGATGTCGTCACCGAGGGCGACCGCGCCGCCTGGTCGTTCGATCCGTTCGGCGGTGAGATCGTGAACGGTGAGCTGCGCGGGCGAGGCAGCGCCGACATGAAGGGCGGACTGGCGGCGGCGGTCGTGGCCGCCGAAACCCTGAAAACGCAAACCTTGAAAACGCAGTTCACTCGAGACTCCAGCCTGTCTGGAAGCCTGCGCTTGCTGATTCCCTGCGACGAGGAGGGCATGATGCTCGGCATCAAGCGCATGGTGGCCGACGGACATCACCGGCGGCGCGATGGCAGTCCCGCCGACGGCGCGATCGTCTGCGAGCCCGAGGAACTGGAACTCTGCCTGTTTCAACGCGGCGGCATCCGCGTGGCCGTGCGCTTCACCGGCAAGCAAGCCCACGGCGCGATGCCGTACGCGGGTCTCAACCCAATCCCGGCCCTGGCGCGTTTCATCCTTAGGGTGCGCGAGTTGCAGACAGAATTGCAGGCGCGCCTGGGGGAGCATCCGGTGCTGGGTCTCCCGTGGCTGACCGCGACGGTCCTCCAAGCGGGCAGCCTGCCGCAACTGAACGTCATGCACGCCGACGCACTCGTGGCGCTCGACATTCGCACCGTCCCTGGCGTCTCACACGAGGAACTGCACAGCAGCTTGCAGGCACTCCTATCAACCCTCGAGACCGAGGAGGGCGTGAACACCGATTACCAGATTATAGACGACCGCCCGTGGACCGCGACTGCCCCGGACAGTCCCATCGTGGGCGCGCTCGAGGTGGCCTCGAGGTTGGTGCTGGACCGCGAACCGCGTTACGGTGGCGTGCCCGGCACGACCGATGGCACATTTCTGCACAAGGCAGGCGTGCCCATCGTGACAGTCGGGCCCGGTGACCGCGAGATTCCGCATCAGGTTGACGAGTTCGTGCGCGTTGCTGATTTGATCTCGAGCGCCCGGCTGTACGCCGCTGCCGCCGCACTATTTCTCAGCTCCGAATAGATTTCTTGTCTAGGCGTGAGCGGGTTGTCGTTAGACTTTGATGCGGCTCGCTGGCGACGCAGGTCAAATGCATTCGCTGCGCCCACCTCTTCCCCGCGTCGTGCAGATTGCACGCAAGCAATACTGTGCAGATTGCACGCAAGCAATAGCAATACTGTGCAGATTGCACACAAGCAGTACAGGGAGAGGCGAACAAGCTATTCGTGCAAGAGGTCTGATGGCTCAGCTTTACTTCCGCGCTCTTTGAGGTTTGAGATTGACGGGCGCGGCTTTCGGTTGGCGTGCGCCACTGCCACTCGAGGCTCTGACCTCGGCTTTCGACTTCGCGGCGCGTTTCGTCTCGAGCTTTGGTTTGCGCGCAGTGACCGGAGCCGCACTCTTCCGACTCAGCTTCGACGAATCCCGTCCCGCTCGAGGCTTCGTAGCTGCGGCGACCACCGCTTTGGCTCGAGGTTTGACCGGCGTTTTCGCAGGGGCTTTCGGGGCAACGCGAGCTGCGGTTCTGGGGGGCGCGATTTTGGTGGCTGACGGCATTTTGCCTCGAGCTGATGGTTTGGGCTGCGGGCTGGCTGCTTTGCTTGAGCCGCGTGACGGTCTCGAGGTCTCAATGGCAAGTTTCTGAAGCTTGGGTTCCAGTTTGGCGGCTGGTTTTTTGATCGGTCGCTTTTCAGTGAATTGCTTCTTGGCTGGTGCTTTGACGGGCGGCGTCACGGCACTGAGTTTCTTAGCTTTTGATGGCGCAAGTTTCGCGGCTGGTGCGGCAAATTTAGCTTTTCTCTGGGTTGGGGTACTGACCGTTTTTGCAGCTTCAAGCTTTTTCGATGGCTTGTCAGCCTGTCTCGCGCCAGGCTTCCTCTGGGGCGCTAGAAGTTTGGGGGATTTCGACGCCTGCGACTTCGTTTTTTGACCTCGAGCTTGCGGCGTTTGCTGCTCAGGTTTGGTTTTCGCGGTTCTGGTCTTGCCGGGCGGCGCGAGACTCGGCTTGGTCGCTTTCGAGTCTCGAGCCGCTGTTTTGGGGGCTTCTGACTTGCCGGGTCGTCGCTGGCTGAGGCTTTTTCCAGGTACAGCTTTTCCAGCACTAGCTTTTTCAGGCACAGCTTGACGACTCGCTTTGCGCGGCGGCTGGACCGCGACTTGCGGTTTGCGGCTCAAAGGTTTCGCCGCCGCCTCGAGTTTCACGGACTTTTGTTTGGTCCGACTCGGTTGCGCCTCGAGCGTTACTGGCGCGGCACGTCTGTTCAGTTTGGTGGGCCGCGTTTCTGCGGCAACTTTGGAACCTAGAGCTGAACGGCTTGGCTGAGTCGGTGCTGGAACGGGTGCTGCTGAAATTGGGGGGCGTGAGGCTGTCTTGCCGCGAGGTTTGGCGATCTCAGCTTGCTCGAGCGATCTTGTTCCTTGAGGACTGGGTGATACCGCCCGTTTCTTTTTGGTGCGCAGTTCTGGAAGCGCGAACAATTCGTCCTGAAAGCTCTTGGCTCTGGGCTTAGCAACACTGTCCTTGGCAACTCCGGGCTTGGCGATACTGATCTTGGCACCACTGAGCGGTTCTGGAATCGGTTTCGTCGCTCGAGGTTTAGGTAGAACTATCAGGGGTTTGACGCTCGGTTTCTGGATTGATGGCACAGGCAGGGTCAGACTGCCTCCTGTTAGTGTGTCGCGTTTCGTGACCGCTCGAGATTCGCGGGGTGGACGTACCACCATCAACTTTTGATCGCCGGTCACAGCGGTCTTCCCTAGAGGGATTCTGGGTTTGCTGTTGGCGGCTGCCGGAGTCTCTGGCTCTCGAGTTGCCTGCTTGATCGAAACCTGCGGGGTCGCGCTGGCTTCGGCGGCGTTGGTACGCTCGCGGGCCGCGTCCTTGCTCTGCCGGGCGTTGTCTGGTAGATTGCCCGCGCGCCAGCCACGTTCGCAGGTGTGGCACCAGTACGCCTGATCGCCATCGCGCAGGTACGTCAGGTCCAACCGCCCGCCACAATCCGGGCAGGCCAGCACCAGCCCGTACCCTGAACGCGGCTCGAGAGATTCATGTTTTTTAATAAATCGAGCCATTATATTCTGATTTTAGCAGAATAAACGCAAAGCGCCAAGTTGTTCCCGAAACGGTCAAGCGTCTCCTGATTTCTCAACCTCGAGCTAGCGCTCTTTCGTACACTTCCACGTACTGCGGCAAGATCAAACTCGGATGGAACCGCGTCACCGCCCGCTCTCGAGCCGCGAGTCGCATCCGCGCCAATCTGCCCGGCTCCAACGCCTCGAGCACCGCCCGCGTCATGCCCGTCACGTCCCCGACCGGCAGCACGAAACCCGTCTCATCGTTCACGACGACCTCGGGCAAACCACCCGCGTTGCTACTAATCACCGGCACACCGCAAGCCAGCGCCTCGAGCGCCACCAGACCGAACGATTCCTGACTGCTGGGCAGCAAAAACAGATCTGCTACGCTGAGAATCATCTCAATGTTCGGGAAGGTTCCGATGAAATGCACGCGGTCCGCCACGCCCAATTCCCTCGCCAATTCCAAACACCGCAGACGCTCCGGTCCATCGCCGACCATCAGCAACCGGGCGGGGCGTTCTTGCGCGACGCCCGCAAAAATCTGCACCACATCCAACGTGCGCTTGACCGGACGGAAATTGCTGGTATGCACCAAGAGCGCCTCGCCGGGTAGGGCGAACCGAGCGCGGTAGGCGGCGTCCTGGAGCGGCGTGAAGCGCTCCGGGTCCACCCAGTTGTTGACCACGCTGATCGGTTTCTGGACGCCCATAACCGTCTGCGTGTGATTCGCCAGATACTCGGAGACCGCCGTCACCCCGTCGCTCTGCTCTACGGCATACCGGGTCGTTCGCAAAAACGACGCCTCGAGACCGACCAGCGTCACGTCCGTACCGTGCAGGGTCGTGACGACCTTGACGCCGCCCATCATCTCCCTCGCCTGAATCGCACTGCTGGCGTGCGGAATCGCGTAGTGCGCGTGAACAATCTCAATCCCGTACTCCTCGATCACGCTGCACAGGGTGTTGACCGCCGCCAGCGTCGTCAGCGGCTGATCGAACAGCGGGTAGTGAGCGTTGGCGATCTCGTGGAAGTAAACCTCGCCGGATGGTCCCTTATCGCTCAACGTCAGGTTTGGCAGGCGCACGGCGCTCAAGCGAAACGGCATCTGTGTCGCCACGAGATGAACCTGATGACCGGCCCCGACCAGCGCCAGCGCCAACTCCGTGGCGACCACGCCCGATCCACCCGCCGAGGGATGACACAACACCGCGATCTTCATGCGCCGATCCTACGGGCCGCGCTTCACCACCTCGAGTCAGCCGCGCGACACGTGAAGATAGCTAGCTATCTTCAACACCAATAAACGATTCTCGAGCTGGGCTGAGGGAGCCGCAGTTGATCGGGCGGTATTGATAGAGCTGCGCTGACCGGGTTGAACTTCAGCGAGTGAACACGTAATCGTCAGTAGCGGTCTTGGCGTGACAAGCGTTACACGCCCCGATGGCCCCTCGAGTCTGTGCCCCCGAGGCGTTCACGGCAATCTTGCCGTTCTTCAAGTCCAGGTTAAACCACTCCCAACCGCCGAAGTCCTTGTTGAACTCGCCACCGCGTTTCACCATACCCGCCCCGCCGGTGATGTTGCCCGCCTTGTCGGTGTACTGCTTGACCAAAATCGTTCCAACTGGGAACTTGCCATTGTCGGTGCGGTCTGCGTTAGCTTTGATGTAAATCGTGCGAGTTATGTCTGGGTTGCTGGATTGATGCGCGCCTTGCAGCGTTTCCGACGGACCACTGACCCGATCCACGAGTGTCCATTTCGTGTAAGCAGCGAAATCGCTATCGCTGGCCACAAACTCCGCATTGGTCTTGGGCATACACGCCACCGCGAAAACACTGGTAAAGGCCGCTAAACCAACCGCTCGAACGAAACCCATAGGAACTCCTTTTTACTCGGTCGTGCTGTGATCGGTGATGCCTGGAATTGTAGGCTTTGTATCAAAGCCTCATGTATTGTACGAGACAGATAGCGGCAGCGTTCACCGTCACCCACTCGTGCATCAGCGATGCCGGTCACCTCGAGCCGTGCAGCCTGGGACGCGACTATCTGCCACGGATGGACAGTGACGTCCCGGCCTCGAGACATTACGAACCTTTCCCCTCGAGGTGAACCAGCACGGCATTCTTGACGCCCTCACCGAAGACCGCGATCCCCGCGTTGAAAACCACGAGCGCCAGCGTACCGTACCAGAACCATGGCTCACCAGCAGATTTGGCTCTGGCCGCGTCCGTCACGAGCGTCAACCCGAACCCGATCAGGGTCAATCCGAGCGGCGAGAACAGCAACCATTTGACTCGAGGGGTCATGGGATAACGCTAGCGCCTTTTTGGTGAAGCGGGGCAACAGGACTGATAACGGTGTGATTCGGTGACCTATATTCGCATCACAAAAACGTTTTATACACTTCAAAAGCTAAGCTGACTAGGCCGCCATCAATCGCCGCTCGTTTCGTCCAAGATCAGCTCCAGGAACAGCAGGTCCAACCAACGGCCAAATTTCCAGCCAACCTCGCGGAAATGAGCGACTTGGCGAAAGCCGAACCGTTCGTGCAAACGCAGACTCGAGGCATTGCTGGCATCTACCCCAGCGATGAAGGCATGTTTGCCAGCGGCCCTGGCGTGGGTCAGGAGCGGCGGAATAAGCCGCGCACCGATGCCGCGCCCCCGTAAGTCGGAACGCACGTAGACACTGCCCTCGACCGTGTGGCGATAGGCGGGCCACGCCCGAAACGCGCCGTACGACGAAAACCCTAGCACTCCAGATTCGTCTACCGCCACGAACACCGGATACCCTTGCGCGTGCCGTTCCGCGTACCAGTCGAGTCGCGCCGCCAAGGTTTGAGGTTCCTCGCTGTACACGGCGGTCGTGTTGAGAATCACCTCGTTGTAAATCTCCACCATTCCCGGCAAATCGTCCTCGGTGGCCTCACGGATTATCATAGACATGACCCTCTCCTAAACTATAGAACCCGTGTCCCGCTCGAGCATCGCGGCGTTGAAGGCTGCGCTCCCGCCCTTGGGGATGCTGAGCGACTCCCAACGATCACCGCGTCGCATTCGGGCGATCAGCACAATCTGTCCGACATGGTACGGGTAATGCGACAGTTGCCGTTGAATTGCCTCTACAACTGTGATCGCTTCGCCGCGAATCCGAATCTGGCGCAGCAAGTCACGGTCACTCAGACCCTCGAGCGCCGTGAACAGCGCCTTCCAGCCGGATTCCCAGCGCATCAGAATTTGCGCTCGAGTTTCCAGGGCATCCTCAAATTCGCGGTCACGGTTTCGCGTCTGGCTCTCGCCGTCCGCGTCGAGCAGCCTGTCCCAGCGGCTGTGCATGTTCCCCGCGAGGTGCTGCACGATGGTGGCGACACTGTTCAGACCGGGCGCTGGCTCCAGGTGAAGTTCATCGTCGTGGAGCTGCGCCATCGCACCCTCGCCGAGTCTCTTGTAGTAGTTGAAAAACTTTTCTGTGCTGCGCCGAAATTCACCCGCAAGGTCTGGCATAGTAGAAGCATAATCAGCCATGAGCGGGGACGCTCGCACGAACATTTGCTAGGCTGCGCCGCGTGGCTACCGTTCACGCGCCCCCCGCTGAAATCACAGACTTGTTGGCGCGGCTCAACCTCGAGCCTGAGGCACAGTCCATCGGCGTACAGTCTATCGGCGCTGGCGCGACGGCGGCGGTCTGGCGCGTGCGGTCGCGTGACGCGGTGCTGGCGTTGCGGGTCGGGAAGCTTCAAGAGTCAGCGCGAATGCGGGCCGATGGGGCGATCCGACGCGGGTTGCTTAGCTCGGGCGCGAGGGTCGCCAGGCCACTCGAGGTGGGCGTTTGGAACGGCGTAGAGTTTGCGCTGGACGAGTTGATCGTCGGAACCCATCCGAGCCTAGAGGAATTTTCGAGAGGTTTGTGTCTAGAAATCGGGGAGACGCTGGAGCAGTTGCACGCACTTCCCTGCTCAAAATACGGCCTGCTCGAGAACCGCGACGACGCGCTCGTCGGAATCACCGACACGCCTCGAGATGGATTGCTGTCACGGCTGAGTAACCCGTTTCCGCTGTCCCCGCTCGAGGAGAACTCGGTCACCTGGGAAGCCCCGGAGCTGATTCCGTCCCTGTACGCCCTCGAGTCAGAACTGAGATCGGTTGTCAGGTCCGAGCCGTTCGCGGTCAATCACACTGACTTGCATGGCGGGCAGATGCTGGTGCGAGACGGGAGGCTGGCGGCGCTGCTGGACTTTGGGGACGCCACCATCGGTCCTCAAATCTGGGATATTGCCAGCTTCGGATACTTTCACGGTTGGCAACGAACCGGGTGGCTGCTCGAGGGATACGGGGCCGATCTTCTGGGGGCGGCGCAGCGTTTCTGTGTCGTGCTCTGCCTGCATCACCTGAACCGTGCAATCACGAAACCGGAGCGTAGAGAGAAAGCGCTCGAGCGGTTGCGGGACACACTCGAGCGGCTCCGTTGAGGCTTCAGGGGTGCGTCAAGGGATCAATGGCAGGGCATCCAAGATCATTGATACCGACTTTCAGTTATATACACTGCAAGCTGTAAATCTCGAGGCTCGAGCGTGGTCCTCCCCCACTTCGCAGGGGAGGTGGCAGCAAAGCTGACAGAGGGGTCGTGCAGCGCGAGTACGGCCCCTCGCCGGTACACGGCGACCCCCTCTTGCCCTGACAGCAGCACCTCACGGGCTTGGGCCCTACTTCGCTGGGGGTGACTCGAGAAGTGGTTTTTTCGCTTAGTAGACGATGTAATCGATTGAGTCTAAGTGTATAGGCGTGCCTCGTCCGGCCGGAATACGCGAACGGCTCGAGCCTGGGTTGTTACAACCAACTCGAGAATGGGTCACGACGGGAAGCGTGGCTCGAGCGTTCGAGGAACCAGCGTCGTTCGGCGTGCGCCCTCTACCTACGCCAAACAAAAAAAGCTCGAGACAGTATCTGTCTCGAGCTTTTACAACTTGAAAATTTACTCGAAGCGAATCTGCGTGATCTTGAAGCTGCGACCGTTGACGGTCGCCTTGTCTCCGACCTTCTTGCCCATCAGCACCGTCCCGATTGGGCTTTGATCGCTGATCCGCCCGGCGGCCAGATCAACCTCGTGGGTGGAGACAATCGTGAATTCAGAGTGGCGACCCAGGGGCGTGTCAATCTTCACGGTCGCACCGATGTTGACTTGCTCCAACTCGTTCTCTTCGACGATGTCCGCCCGTGACAGCAGGGTTTCCAGCTCGAAGATGCGGCTTTCCAACGCGCCCATTTTTTGACGGGCGTCGTCGTAGCCGCTATTTTCACTGATGTCCCCTTCAGACATGACATCAGACATGAACTGGCTGATCTCGTCACGGCCCGTCGTGGACAGGTACTCGAGTTCGTCTTTGAGCTTCTGGAAGCCCTTCGGGGTCAGTTTGACTTTATCGCTCATAATTGGGTTGAGGGTTTCCCTCGAGCGCAGAGTATACCCTGTCGCGGCAGGCTAGAATCCTGGGATGTCCGATTTAGCGCAACTCGGGAAGGATTTGGTGGCCGCCGCGTACCTCGAGGGGGATTTCTTGTTGTCCTCGGGGCAGCGGAGCCGATACTACTTGGATAAGTACCGTTTTAGCACCGATCCAAAGCTGTTAAAGCCGATTGCCGAGGGTCTGGCGGATTTATTGCCAGAGGATTTAAATTGTCTGGCGGGCGTGGAACTCGGGGCGGTGCCGCTCGTCACGGCCGTCAGTCTGGTCACGGGCTTGCCGTTCGTGATCGTCCGCAAGGGCGCGAAGGACTACGGGACCGCCAAGCTGATCGAGGGCGTGCTGCCCAATGAGGCCCGATTGGCGCTGGTCGAGGATGTCTTGACCACGGCCGCCCAGGCGATCCGGGCGGCGCAGCTTTTAACCGAATTGGGTGCTAGCGTGGAGCGCATAATTTACGTTGTGGACCGGGAGCAGGGCGCGTTGCAGAACATCAGCGCCGCCGGGTTCACGGGTGCGCCGCTGTTCACCAAGAGCAGCCTGGGAATCTGAGTTAGCCCATGAAACGCCTGTTGCTGGCAGCACTAGTGGCGCTGATCTCAAGCCCGGAACGTGGTCCGCTCGAGCCAAAAGTGCAATTCCTGCACGGCTTTCGTGGCGGCGATCCGATCCTGGTGTACTACGAAATAAAGGCTCCACTCGAGTTGAAATCGGTGCGGGTTCAGAACCTGCCGATTAAGCAATGGCGTCTCATCACCGCTTTTGAGAAGCGCAACCTCGAGATCGAGGTCGTGCCAGAGCCGGGCTTGAACGTGGAGTGGGATCGTCTCAGCGTCGTGGATGGGAAGAACGTGTCACGCACCCTGTACGTCGCGCCGAGTCGCGCCACCTACGTGCCGGAGCGCACTCAGTACGAGATCAATTACGAGCGCATGGAGCAGCAACCGAGCGCCAAGCTGTACATGGGCTTACGAATCTTCAACGATTCGGCGCAACCCGTCACCGTTGAAAAGTTCGTGTACGCTCCCCGTCAGGTCTCCGCCAACCGCATCGTGATCGAGCCGGGCTACGACACGGATTGGTTTAAAAAGCTAGATGCCTGGGCCAACAATCAGGCGGACACGCTCCCCCCCGGCTCGAGCTTGCGCGATTCGGAGAACTTGAAGCTGAAGATTCTGCCCTCGAAGGGATTTTCGGCGGCCGTCGTCAACAGGAGTTTCAACCCAGGATTCTCTTGCCTTGGGACGAAGCGGCTCCGTGACCCTGGTAAGCGCGTGGACAGCGCTTATCTGCAACCGCTGGTGCAGTATCGGGTTGGCAACGGCAAATCACAGTTTTACCCGCTCCCAGACGCGATCATCACCGACTTGTGCCCGTGAAGGCTCGAGCTAACCAGGCAGATCACAGGTCGGCGTACACTGCGCCATGACCCTGCCTAGCACAATCCTGCCAGCGCTGATCCTAACGCCGCACAGCTCCGGGTTCGCTCCGATGGAAGTTCTGACTGAGATGCTGGGCGATCAGGTCTTCGATGCCGCCGCCCGTCAGACTCGGCTCGAGTGGCTTTTTGCTGAGGGCGACCCGTGGACGGATTTGCTGTTCGCGGAACCCGACGCGACCAGCGTTCACGCGCTGACGAGCCGCTTCGTGGTGGATGTCAACCGCGAGCGCGACGAGGGCGGCGACAACGGCGTGATCAAACTCACCGATTTCGAGGGTCGCCCGCTGTACCCGGACGCGTTCAGGCTGAGTGATCGCTCCAGAGCGAATCGTTTGTCGCGGTACTGGGATGGGTTCAACCGCGACGTTGAGCGTGCCCTGGAAACCCGCGCTTTGGATGGAAATCCCGTGAAATTAATTGTGGACGGGCATTCGATGCAACCGCAAGGTCCCGCGATCGGACCCGACCGGGGACGCCCGCGCCCGGCGCTGACACTAATGACCGGCGGGGACGGCAACGGCGATCCGCCCGCCGGGAAGCATTCCAGCATTAGTCCGTCGCAGGCTCAAAGGGTGATTGGACTTCTAGAGAACCACTTTGGCGATACCATCAAAGCCTCAGATCGCGTGCCGCACGAAGTTGCGCTGAACAGCCCGTGGAGCGCCGACAACATCAGTCAGCGTTTCAGCCATCCCGACAGACCGAAGCCCGTGCCCGCCTTCGGACTGGAATTCAACCGCGCCCTGTACCTCGAACCTGCCAGGAGCGGGCGTCCGCTCGAGGCGGAGATCAACACCCTGAACCGAATCTTCCGGGCATTTCTGCGGGATGCGCTCGAGTTGTTCTGAAGGCTTGAGATCGGTCACCTCGAGCCAGGTTATATCTCGAGCCAGGTCATATCTGGAGTCAGGTCAAGCGAGGCGTTACACTCCGACGGTGCGGGTTCACGACTTTTCATCCCCTGAGGCGCTCAAAGATTTTGCGGGGCGTTTGGCGCACGAATTACCAGTTGGCGCGGTGCTGGTGCTGATTGGTGAGATGGGTGCGGGCAAAACGACCTTCACCAAGGGACTGGCGCGGGGTTTGGGTTTCACCGGCGAGGTCACCAGCCCGACCTACACCTACATTCATCAGCTTCCGACGCCGCAGGGCGAGCTGATTCACATTGACGCCTACCGATTGACGGACCCCCGGAAGCTCTGGAGCATGGGCTTAGAAGAGTTGCTCGAGACGGCCCGCTTGACGGTCATTGAATGGGGCGAGGGCTTGATTCCAGACCTGGACGCTCCGCTGGTGATTCGCTTCGCCATCCTTGGAAATGCGCGTCAGCTCACGCTGGAAACACCCTCCGGGACGGCAATCTCTCCCAACGTTTGACCCTGGCGCGGGTTCAGTTTTGAACCTACACTAAGTCCATGATTCGCGTCTTGCTCGCCGATGACCACGCGCTGTTTCGCCAGGGTTTGAAGAGCCTGCTGGAGTCCGAACCCGACATTCGCGTGATCGGTGAGGCGCAAAACGGGCGCGAGGCGGTGCGCTACGCGGCTGACACCAAACCTGATGCGATCATCATGGACATTCAGATGCCGGAGCTGGACGGCGTCAAAGCCACCCAGAGCATCCTGGAGATCAACCCGGACGCCAACGTCATTATCCTGACGATGTATCGCCAGGACAGTTACGTCTTCGAGGCGGTCAAAGCGGGAGCCAGGGGGTACTTGCTGAAAGACGTGGACGCGGCCGAGCTGATAGACGCGATTCGCCGCGTGACCGACGGCGATACACTCTTGGACCCAGAGATGGCGCAGAACGTCCTGGAAGATTTCCGCGTCAAAAAGGAATCCCTACCGGACGAGAAACGCGGCGATCTGACGGAACGCGAGGCGGCGATTCTGCGCCTGCTAGCGCAAGGCTCGAGCAATCAGGAGATCGCGTTGAAGCTCAACATCAGTGAAAAAACTGTACGCAACCGCCTGTCGGAAATCTTCGCCAAGTTGCAGCTCAACAATCGCACGCAGGCGGCACTGTACGCGATCCGCGAGGGCCTAGCGAGTCTGGACGATAGCTAGGTCCAGAGAAACCTCTTTCACCTTGAGCCAGGACTCGAGGTGTGTAATTTTCAGGTCATAGCGGTGCTGCGCCTAATCCTCGCTCGTTCTAAAGTATTACTTCACCTGCTCAGCCTCGAGCAGTTCTACCAAAGCCTGCAAACCTGGCACGTTCACGTGGTACGCGCCGCGTGTTCCCTGAACCAAACCCATGCTGCGCCACGCGCTAAGGGCTTGCGTCGCCCGCACCCGCGTGGTCCCAGCCAACGAGGCGAACTCGTCCTGGTGAAACTCCAAGCGCAGTTCGGTAATGCCCTCCGCAAGTTCCTGACCGAAGCGTTGAGTGAGTCCGAGCAGGGTGTAGGCTAACCGCGCCTGCACTGGGAGTTGCAACCGCTCGAGGTTTTCTTCCAAAGTTTGCACACGCTTGGATTGCACCCGTGACATCTCCAAAGCCAGGCTGGGAATCTCACGGGCGATGATGTGAAACTGCTCGTGCGGTACCATCATGACTTGCGTGCCGTCCACGAGACTGACCGCTTCGGAGCGGTGATGCTTACCCTCGCCGCAAAAGGCCAGCACTCGCTCACCGGTCGTACCCCCTGGCACGGCGAGTTTGACGCGTCCGCGAAGCATTACGAAGAATCCGTCTGACACGTCACCTTGACGGAAGATTCGCTCCCCCTTGCGGTACTCGCGGGAAGGAGCGACAGTGACCAGTTGTGCAAGCACTTGCTGTGAACAGAATTCGTCGGAGCTGGGGTCTGGAACCCCCCAGAACTCAGTGGATCGCTCGAGGTGAGCGTTGATTGAGGCGTGACGACTGTCAGATGCGATCATGACCCATTGTCTTCTTTTTGCCGATCTTTCGTGTTCTCGTCGGAACACAGAGCAGATCGGAACACAGAGCAGATTGGACAAACGGCATTCTCTCGCTTGCGTCCACCAACAACGAGGACGCGAAGGAGTTCACATGACCCGTATTGCCATCGTCTATCACACTGGTTTCGGTCACACCACCGTCGTGGCCGAGGCGGTCGCTCGAGGGGCGGCAACCGTTCCAGACACTAAAGTTAGCTTGATTCCGGTCGCAGAAGCCCAGACTCACCTGTCCGAACTCGAGGCGTCCGATGCCCTGATCTTTGGCTGTCCGACGTATATGGGCAGCGTTTCCGCCCCGTTCAAGGCGTTCATGGATGCCTCGAGCAAAGTCTGGTTAGCTCGAGGCTGGAAGGATAAGCTCGCGGCGGGCTTCACGCAGTCAGCCAGCGCCAGCGGCGATAAGCTGGCGACGCTGCAACAGTTGGTAATTTTCGCCGCACAGCATGGCATGGTCTGGGTGGGTTTGGGACTGGTCCCCGGCTGGAACTCTTCGCAAAGCAGTTCGGATGATCTCAACCGACTGGGCAGCTACTTGGGTGCAATGGCGCAATTCCACATAGATCGCAGCGCTGACAAGGTTCCATATCCCAGCGACCTCGAGACGGCAGCTCACTTAGGGAAGCGGGTGGCGGAGGCAGCGACACGCTGGGCTATGGGGCAACAGATTGCACTAGCCGCCGCTTGAACGGCTCGAGGTCAAGCAATTCGGACATCTCGAGGTCAATCGGTCACCTCAAAATTACTCAACGCGTTGAACCCTTCCAGGAGGTACCGTGTTCTACGAACTTCGCCAATATAGAACTCAGCCCAATCAGCGTGACCGATTCGCGTCTATGATGGAAACGACGATTATCCCGTTCATGGCTTTCAGGGGTATGGTCATTACGGATACCTTTCTGGACGAGCAGGACGAGAACCGCTATGTCTGGATGCGACGTTTTGAGGACGAGGCGCATCGGGTCAGAAGTTACGCAGCGGTGTACGAAAGCCTTGAGTGGCAGAACGAAATCGCGCCAGCAGCAAATCGCTTGCTGATCCGAGACCAAGCCGTGGTGACGCGGCTCGTACCCGTGTCGAGTTCAACCCTGGGTTAGCAGGCTTCGGCTGAAGCCGCGTTCGGCCTCTTGAATCGCGCGGGTCATGGCGGCTCCGGGCTGTTCCAGCGTCCTGCCGTGCCCGACCGCCAGTCGGCTGGGGCGTAGATCGCGCAACATTCGTGCAGACTCGAGCGCCATGAGCTTATCCTCGGTCACGAAGGCCGAGAACGGGAACAGCGGCACGAGCATTCCCGCGACAATCGTTTTGAAAATCGTTCCGTAGGCGTCCCCGGCAATCAGCGTGCCGTCACGCTCGTCCAGAAACGCCAGATGCCCTGCCGAGTGACCGGGCGAAAAAATCGCCTCGAGCGATCCGACGCGTTCGCCGGGTTCCAAGAGTCGCGTGGGCTGCGTGGCGAAGAGCAGCCGTTTGGCTTCGATGCGGGCTTCCATCTCACGGCGACCGATGATGACCTCAGTATCCGGGAGGAGCGCATGTAGAGCATCCAGCGAGCCGATGTGATCCGGGTCGGCATGGGTCAGCAGGATGCGGCGAATCGGTGCGTTGTACTTTTCGGCGGCTTTGACGATCATGGTGGCGCTGCCGCTCATGTTGGTGTCTACCAGCGTGAAGCCGTCGTCCTCGCGGACCAAGAAGTGATTGAACGCGCCGAAACGGGTGAGTTGAATCAGGTTCTGCGAGCCTTTCATGGAGTACTCCTTTTGGAAGTGACCTGAGTACGAGTGATCTGAAAACTATCACTGGTCATCTTCAACACGATCACTGTACGCCTTGGTGCTTCGTCTGTCAAGACGTACACTGGTCGTCATGCCCTACCCCGCCAAAACCAGTCCTGAAGCGATCCTTCAAGCCGCCCTCGAGATCCTAGAGGAACACGGCCCAACCGAACTCTCCACCCGCAATCTGGCCGAGAAATTGGGCATCAAAGCGCCCAGCCTGTACCGCCATTACCCCGACCGGGCCGCACTCGAGGCGGCGCTGGTCAATCAAGGCGCACGGCTGGCAGCCGATCAACTGCAACGCGCCAGAGATGGAATCGGGCCGCTCGAGGCGTTCCAGTGCGTGGCCGAGGCGTATCTGGAATTCGCTCGAAACCACCCGCACCTGTACGACCTGATGGTCTCACCGAACATCGCCACGCTGCCAGGCGCGGGCGACCAGGGCAAGCGGCTCTGGAACGCGTTGCTGGCCACCGTCGGCGCGGTCACGGGGGTGACCGACGATACCGCCTCCACGGTGGCGTTCTGGTCGTTTGTCCACGGCTTCGTCAGTTTGGAACGGGCCGGGTTGTTCGGAGCGAGCGGACCCAAGGGCGGGTTCGAGGTGGGACTGGCGGCGCTGGGAGCAGGTTTCTCGCGCTCGCCCGATATCGTAGCGGTTTGAATTTCAAAGCTGTCAGTCAGATTTATTCCCCTGCGACGAAACAGCCATGAAAGCGATTGAGGCGACGATCACAACCGCTCCCAGCCACTGCGTGTGACGCAGCGTTTCACCCAGGAAGAGCGCACCGCCCACGACGCCAAACACGGGTATCAGGGTCAGGTAGACCGCCGTCTCGTTGGCGGCCATGCCCCGCTGGGCCAGAAAGTAAAAACTAAAACCCAGCGCGTACTGCATGACCCCGAGTAGTGCCGCTAGCCCCCAACCCCACGGGTCAAGATCTCGTGGCACGACGCGGCCACCGCTCGCCAGAATCACGCCCCAGACGACTAAGACCGCCGCCAGGCCAACCAGTTGTTGCAAGCCGACCATCACCACCGGCTCGAGGTCCAGAATCTCACGCTGATTGAAGACCACGTAAAGTGCGGCGCAGGCGGTCCCGAGCAGCACCAAGAAATTGCCAGAAAGCGCGTTGGAGACAGCCGCCGTACCGATCACCAAGACCGCGCCGAATGTGGCGAGCAGCGCCAGCCCGAGCAGGCGTCGTTCAACCCGCACCTTCAATAGAAACGCCGAAAGCGTCAGGATCATGACCGTTTCCAACGTCGCCACCAACGATGCCTGCCCGGCACTCGTCATGGTCAACCCGAGAAAACCGAGCAGATACGTCATGCCAGGCTCGAGGACACCGGTCGCGGCGCGTTTCCAGACCTCGAGTCTGAGCGGGATAGAACGCTTTGTCAGCCAGACGAACAACCACAGCGCACTCAGGCTCCCCAGCAGTTGCACCAACAACAGCGTGACCGGCGGGAACCGCTCGAGCGCGAATTTGCTGAACACGGTCGAAGCGCCGAAGATCCCGGCTGAACCCACCGCCAGCATTCGGGCGCGACCGGCCGAGGTCACGGCGATCTCATTTCTTTGACCTCAAGACGCTTATCATTCTGCCAAGCGGCGAGCTTGTTGTTCCACCGGACAAGTCGCTTGCGGGCAGACTTCCTCTTCGCACAGGCGGCACAGGCTGGAGGCGCAGGCTTCATCCGTCGTCATCGCAGCCAGCATTTTCTCGAGCAGCCTCGTGAGCTGACGTTTTTCGGGTTGTGCAAGGGCGTGAAGTCCACCCTGAGCCTGAACCCGTCGCGCTGTCAGGACGGTGGCCCGTCGTTCCAAACCCGCATCGGTCAGGACTATCGCCAGGGTGCGCCCGTCGCTTCCTGAGCGGCGCTCCGCGAGACCCTTGCCTGTCAGCCGATCCACGAGTCGCACCGTGCCCGGATGGGACAGTCCGAGCACCTTGGAGAGCGCATTGACAGAGATTCCGGGTTGCGACCCGAGCGTGACCAGTGCGGCTGGAATTTCGCCGCCGTACCCGATCTTGGACTCGACCGCCGCCTTCAGACCGTCAACCAAGCCGAGCGACAAAACCCCAAGCAGGTTCAGTGTTCTCGCCTCTTCGGGCGTCACGGGCCGAGATTCAGGTTGTGTAAAAATCATATGCATAAATCATACATATGATTGGCTCCGACTGCCAACCTGCGTAATTTGAGATGTCAACACCGGTCCACGCTCCTCCGACGCGCTCGAGCTGGGCGCGTTTAGGCTAGACTTCCTCTCAAGCTGAAAGGAAACCTCATGCCTGAACTCCAGAACATCCTGCTCGAGGTGAGAGCGACGGACGCGGTGGCGGTCATTCGCCTGAACCGCCCGAAGGTGCTGAACGCCCTGAACAGCGCCACCCTTGGAGAAATTGTCACAGCCTTGGATGGGATTGCCGCGAACGACGCGCTGCGCTGCGTGGTGCTGACGGGTTCCGAGCGTGCCTTCGCGGCCGGGGCGGACATCGCAGAGATGGCGGGCCAAGCCGCGCCGAGCGCCGACAGCGCGAACGTCTGGGCACGACTCGCCAGATTCCCGAAGCCCCTGATCGCCGCCGTGAACGGCTTAGCCCTGGGCGGCGGTATGGAACTGGCGTTGCTCTGCGACATCGTGCTGGCCGGTGAAACCGCGCGCTTCGGGCAGCCGGAGATCAACCTCGGGATTATCCCCGGCGCGGGCGGCACGCAGCGCCTGACTCGAGCGGTTGGGAAATCTCTGGCGATGGAGATGGTTCTGAACGCCCGCATGTTGAACGCCGAGGAAGCCCTGACCCTGGGCTTGGTCTCCGCCGTTTACCCGGCGGAGACGTTGCTTCGGAACGCCCTGACGCTGGCGCGGCAGATCGCGGCCCGAGCACCGATGGCCGTGCAAGCCGCCAAAGCGAGCGTCAATGCGGCGTTTGAAACCGGTCTCGAAGCGGGGCTGGCGGTCGAGCAAGGCCACTTCGCGGCGCTCTTCAAAACTGAGGACCAGAAGGAGGGCATGGCCGCCTTCCTGGAGAAGCGCCGCCCGCAGTGGAAAGGCAAATGAGCGACCTCAGCCTACCCGCTCGAGCCTCGCATCACGGGGAACGCACCCGAGCGGGCGGCTTCATCCTGCGCGGTCACGGGGACAGCCTCGAGGTGCTACTGATGCGGCGCTTCAAACTGGGGCGCGGCGAGTATTACGTCGTGCCGGGCGGTAGCCTGGAGGACGGCGAATCGCTCGAGGAGGCGGCCGTGCGGGAACTCACGGAGGAGACCGGCGTGGCGTTTCGGTTGACGGGCAAACTCTACGAATCGGTCAATCCAGGCTCAAACCGGGTCGGGCATTACTTCGCGGCGCAGTGGAACTCCGGCGAACCGCACCTGCACGCCCAGAGTCCAGAATCGGTCGAGCGTCAAAGCGCCGAGAACCGCTATCAACCGCTCTGGGTCGCCGCCGGACAGGTCTGCGAGTTGCCGCTCTTTCCCTCCGTGATCCGAGACCGACTATGCCAGGACTTACTGAACGGCTTCGAGGACAGACCGATTCGCCTCGAGGAAACCGACTGAGAAGCGACGCTCCCCCTCGAGCGTAGAATGGGCTGATTCCAACGCCTAGCCCTCGAGGAGCGACCCGCCAAGGAGACCGCCATGTCCGCACCCGCCACACCGACAGCAGTACTGCTGACCCACCTAGAAAACGGCGTTTGCACGCTGACCATGAACCGCCCGGAAACGCTGAACGCCGGAAACCTCGAGATGCTCGTCGCCCTTTCCGACGCGCTGACCCAGGCGGAGCGCGACGAGAACGTGCGTTGCATCGTCGTGACCGGCGCGGGGCGCGGCTTTTGCAGCGGCGCGGACTTGAAGGCTGGCATTCAAGGTTCGCTGAAGGACCACCTGGATCGCAGCTTCCGCCCGGTCGTGACCAAGATGCGGAACATCCCAAAGCCCATCATCACCGCTGTCAACGGCATCGCGGCGGGTGCGGGGGCCAGCATCGCCCTGGCGGGCGACCTGCGCGTTTTCTCCGAGAGCGCCGTGTTCGTCGAAGCCTTCAGCGGCATTGCGCTGATCCCGGACGCGGGCAGCACTTGGTTCCTGCCGCGCCTAGTCGGGTACAACCGCGCCTTTGACCTGATGGTGAACGCCGAAAAAGTCAACGCCGAGGACGCCTTTAAGATGGGCCTGTGCGAACGCGTCTACCCGGACGCCGAATTCCAGGCTCGAGTCAAGTCGCTTGCAGAAAAGTTAGCGGCGGGACCGACCAAGACGATTGGGTTGACGAAACGTGCCCTCAACAAAGCGATGACGCTGGGCTTCGAGGACGCCTTGGAGTACGAGGGGCAATTGCAGGATATTGCCGGAGCGACCAACGATTTCAAAGAGGGCATGGCGGCGTTTCTGGAACGTCGCGCCCCCAAGTTCACCGGAAAGTGATCGAAGGCGTTTTGCAATCTCGAGCCTTTACTGGTAACGGCACGGTTCGGCTACTAGACGCGTGCGTCACAGAAGCACTCTATTGCCTTAAAACGTTAAGTTGACCATGCCGAACTCAGTAATTGAGCGGGTCCACGAAACTTCCTCGAGAAAAGAAAGAGCCGGTGCAAATGCACCGGCTCTTTCTCACTGGCGGAGAGGGTGGGATTCGAACCCACGGTACCCTTACGAGTACAACGGTTTTCGAGACCGCCCCGTTCAACCGCTCTGGCACCTCTCCAGCCCGCCCCGACCCTCGGAAGCGGCTGGGAGTTTATCACATGCGTTTGGGGGCGTAAAGCGAGCTAACAAGCGACGGAGTTCCGCACGTGCGAGTGCCAGATTTGCTTTTTAAAACCACTGCCGCCCCGTCAGGCTCGAGGAAAAGCCGTTTTGCGAATTTCGCTTTTAAATTGCGTTAATTTTACTTTTCTAGGCTTTTTTAATTATTTTGCTGGTTTTCTTCTATTTATTTGCGGTTTTGTGCTATAGTTTTCTGGAAGGTAGAGGTTTTTATGATGTTCCATTTGATCGTTTTGGTTATCAGTTATATCGCTTTGATCGCGTTCGCCAGCAATGCCGTTCAGCACTTCACCCGCAGCTCCAAACCGCGTCTCGAGCGCTGAACGCGAAATCAATCCAGCCCCTCAGACCCGCTCAAGGTGAGCGGGTTTTATCGTGACGTACACTGTCGCCGTGAAAGGCGAATGGGCAGAGGCATTAGCGGCAACCTTCCTCGAGCAATCTGGACTGAAGCTCTTGCAACGCAATTACCGCGTGCGCGGCGGCGAGATTGATCTAATCGCCTTAGACGGCGATGCGACTGTATTCATTGAAGTCAAGCAGCGCAGCCGCGATTCGCACGGCACGGCGGGCGAGTTCATCACCGCCAAGAAAGCCATGCTGATCCGTCGTGCGGCCCTGCAATATTTGGAGCGTGATGATGTATTTTGCCGCTTTGACGCCGTGTTGATCGAAGGCGATGCTCGAGACCCCAAAGTGACCTGGTTGAAGGACGCGTTCTAAAGCCTAATCCCGTCCTCGAGATACCAGGTCTCCCCCATTTTGAGCGCTTCCAGAGCAGCCGACATTCTTCGCGCCAAACGCTGTACCAGCAATCTAAGCAATTCAGTGGGCGCGATGAACCGAAACCACTCGAGTTCGGCGGGTGGTAGGCGAATCTGAGCGATCCTGTCTGGCTCGAGGATGCCACCGTCAAAGATGAAAGATAGGGATTCTGTACGATCTACGGTCGGTGACAGGTAATTCACTACTAACAAGCGCCTAGGCTCGAGGGTCAACCCGAGTTCTTCGCTGATTTCCCGTCTGGCGCATTGCTTTGGGGACTCATTCTGTTCGGTAATACCGCCAGGGATTTCCAGCGTTGGCTTGTACCCAGGTTGTACAACCAAGATAGTGCCGTGAGCATCGCGGATCAAGCAACCGGCACTCATGCGTTTTTTGGGTAAGGACTCGAGATCAGGAGTATCTGGCACGTCTTCGAGCTTCACGAGCGACAATGAGGTTTGATGAGTATTCTTACTTTTGAACTGTTGTAAGATTCGACAGTGGAACGCTCGAAGATCAGTAGTCGTGGCCAAATCGTCATCCCGAAGACCTTGCGGGACAGTCTCGATTTGCGCGAGGGAGACGCTGTGGCTTTCCTGTACGACGATGGAAAATTAATTCTTCAGCCGTTGCCGCGCCGCAGCCTTCACGAAGCAGCCAGTCAGATTCAGCCGCACCCACCACGAATCGCTTTACCCTTCGATGAACTGCTCGAGGCTGAGAAGCGCAGTGCCAGAGAACGCCGTGCCAATGGACGCCCGTGATGTGGGCAGACACAAACATTTTGATTCGCCTAGCAACAAAATCTCCTATCGAGCAATACGAGGCTGTTGAGACGTTCTTTGAGCAAACCAAAGACCCAATTCATGTCCACGCAGCCCACGTTTGTGAAGCCATCTTCGTCCTCGAGGGGCAGGTGTATCAGATGACCCCACAAAACGCGGCGCAGGTCTTGGGAATCGTGCTGAGCGTTGAGGCTTTGACGGTCGTGGATGACGCCGCTGTGACTCGAGCGCTAGCCGTGTACCCTGCCAGCAACCTGGATTTCCCAGACGTTTTGATTTGCGAGTTGGCTCGAGTGGCTGGAACACAGGTGTTGAGCTTTGACCGCAAGATCGCTCGGCTGGGTGTGACCGTCATCAAACCATGAAGGTCAGACTTTACCGATAAAGCACGATTCGGACACCGCAGACTTTCTTCACAGGCACACCAAATTGTCTCAAACGGCAAGCTACTAAGTTCGGCATGGTCAGGTTAACGTTTCGAGACAATAGAATGCGTCTGTGACGCAAACGTGAGGAGGGCGAAGCGTGCCGTTATCAGTAACGATGCCAAACTCAGGAACTACCAGTCTCTCGAGCGGTACGAGACGGCCTCGGCCAGATGCGCTTCAGCAATCTTGTCCACCCCCGCCAAGTCCGCAATCGTGCGCGCCACGCGTAGCACCCGGTCGAAGCCTCGCCCAGAAAGGTTGAGTTGCTTCGCGGCGGCGCGAATGAAGGCTTCCGGGCCTGCCTCGAGCGCACAGTACGCCCGAAGCGACTTCCCTTGCAGGAAGGCGTTCGCCATCTTTTGCCGCGCCTGCATCCGTTCCCGCGCCGCCCAGACCCGGCGGCGCACGGCGCTCGAGGGTTCGGCTTCGGGCGCTCTGGTGAGTTCGTCCGGCGTTAACCGCTGCGCGTTGACGACCAGATCAATCCGGTCCAGCAACGGTCCAGAAATTTTCGCCAGATACCGGCGTTGCGACGGGTTGCTGGCATCCATCCACTCGCCGGACGGACTGGGGTTCATCGCGGCGATGAGCTGGAACGCCGCCGGAAACGTGACCGACGCTCTGGCTCTGGAAATCGTGACTTCACGATCCTCGAGCGGTTGACGCAAGACCTCCAGGGCGTCCCTCGAGAATTCCGGGAATTCGTCCAGGAACAGGATACCGTGATGCGCCAGGCTGACCTCACCGGGCTTTGGGATGCTGCCGCCACCGACCAGACCGGCGTCGGAGATCGTGTGGTGCGGCGCACGAAACGGCGCAGTCCGCATCAACCCTCTCGGCATCCGTCCAGCCGCCGAGTGAATCCGCGTGGTCTCCAGCGCTTCGGAGCGCGACAACGGCGGGCGCAACCCGACCGCGCGACGCGCCAGCATCGTCTTCCCGGAACCGGGCGGTCCTATCAGCAACAGGTTGTGATGCCCGGCGATGGCGATCTCCAAGGCGCGCTTGGCCTGCGCCTGACCCTTGATGTCCGCCATGTCCAACAGCGCGTCTTCGTCCGGCTCGAGGCTCACGGGCTGAGCGGGTTCCAGGGCGTGAATTCCGGCGAGGTGACGCACGGCATCCATCAGGGAGGCGGGCGTGAAAACTTGAATGCCTTCCACGACGGCCGCCTCGGGCGCGTTCTCCAAGGGCAGTAAGACGCTTTGATAGCCGTTTTCGGCTGCCGCCAGCGCAATGTTTATGGCGTTGCTGACGCCGCGAATCTTGCCATCCAGCGCTAGCTCACCAGCGATCAGCACTTTTTCTAGGGATGCCACCGGCAAGAAGCCTTGCGTCGCTAACAGCCCCAGCGCCATTGGCAGGTCGAAACTCGAGCCTTCTTTTCTGACATCGGCCGGAGCCAAGTTGACCGTGATGCGGGCCGCCGGAAAACCGAAGCCGCTGTTCTTGATCGCCGCTCTCACGCGGTCCCGCGCCTCCTGCACGGCGGCGTCCGGCAAACCGACAACCGTGAAATTCGGCAATCCAGGCGAGACATCCACCTCGATTTCGATCACGGTGGCGGTCACGCCGATCACAGCGGCGGAGAATCCCTTCGATAACACGCGGCGAGTATACGGGCTGGGGAAAGGGAAAGCTGGCAAAATCTAGTGAAAGTTCACAACGGCCGCATTTCACTGTGCCGCTGCAAATCCCCGTCAGCTCGAGACGCAGCGGCTTCATCCTCTCAGAGAACGGCCGAGCGCCAGCTTTAACGCTGCGGTTCTCCAAACAGTGATTTCCAACCGCTCAGGTCGTCAGGTCCAGCTCCCGTTCGCCCAGACCGGTGCGAGGCGGCGCGGCCTCTTCCGAACCCTCGAGGTCGGGCAGGAGCTTCCCAGGGTTGAGGATGCCCTTCGGGTCCAAGGCGCGTTTGACACGCCAGTAGGCTTCCAGTGTGGCTTTGGGGGTGGCTTCGGTCATGAAGCCTCGCTTCATCAGCCCGATGCCGTGCTCGCCACTGAGTACGCCGCCGTGGGCGATGGCGACCCTAGCGATCTCGTGAGCGAACTCGTCCACGGTTTCCAGGCTGTCGGTGGCTCGGTTGAAGAGAATGTTCGGGTGCAGGTTACCGTCCCCGGCGTGTCCGAAAATGGCGAATGGGAACTCTGGGAAGCGGGTGGCGACCTGTTTCATCTCGCGCATCGCGGCTTCCAACTGGCTGCGCGGCACGACGATATCCTCGTTGAAACGATGCGGACGGAGATTTCCGAGCGCAGGCGAGACGCTGCGGCGCGCCTTCCAGAGTTGTGCGGCCTCTTCGGTCGTTTGTGCCAGCCGCACTTCGCTCGCGCCCGCCTCTCTGAAGGCCGCCTCTACCGCTTCGATCTCGAGCGTCACCGTCTCAAAGTCATCGCCGTCGCAATCGCAGACCAAGAGCGCCTCGGCGTCCACCGGCAGGCCCATCCGCATGAACTGTTCGACCGCCTGAATGCTGCTGCCATCCATGAGTTCCAACTTGGCGGGCGTCAACCCTCGAGCGGTCACGAAGGCGACGGCCCGACCAGCTTGCCCAAGATCGTGAAATACGGCGAACGCGGTGCGGGTGAAGTTCGGAATCGGCTCGAGTTTCAGCACGGCGTCGGTCACGAACGCGAGCGTGCCCTCGGAACCAATAATCAAGCCTGGCAGGTCAAGCCCACTCCGACTCATGCGGTGCAATGTGCCGTCGGCAGTCACGAACTCCAACTCCAACACCGAATCACCCGTGACGCCCTTTTTCAGGCATTGCGGCCCGCCCGCGTTCTCGGCGATATTGCCGCCGATCGTACTCTGACGGCTCGAGGCGGGGTCGGGCGCGTAGTACAACCCGAAGGGTTTGGCGGCTTTGCTGACCGCATCGGTAATGACGCCGGGCTGGGCGCTGGCGGTACGCGCCTCAACGTCCACGGTCAGGCGCGTCATACGGTTCGTGGCGATCATCACGCACGGACCGACCGGAACCGCTCCGCCCGACAGGCCGCTCGAGCCGCCGCGCGGCACGACTGGAAAACCTGCCTCGTAGCACAGGCGCAAGGTCGTCACCACATCGTCGGCGCTCTCCGCGAGTACCACCGCGACGGGCGCGGGACCCTGCGCGATGGCGTCGTACCGATACAGCAATGTCTCGGTCGGGTTGGTGCGAAGCTTGTGTCCCAGCGCCCGTTGCAACCGCTCGAGGAGTTCCGCTTGCGTCATGGGTTCAGGTTAATGGTTTCAGGAAAAATTGAATAGCGACCGGACTACGCGGTGCGGCGACGCAGCAAGCGCGGCACGCCGACCGAGGCGACGGCTCCGGCCAGCAAGCCCACGCCGAGCAACTGCGTTCCGCCCGCGCCCTCGGAGGTGGACGGCCGCCAGTCAGCGTCTATGTACACGGTTTTGTTATCAACTGTCAGATCTTCTTTTAGCAGATCAAAGACCGTCTTGCTGCTCTTGTCATCCGTATACGAACTGACATCGAAGGCCTGGTTGGAGATCCGACCCGTCAAGCGTTGAAGTCCTTCCTTCAGGCAGGATTCCTTCTGCACGCACGCTTCTTCGTTGGAATCCAACATGTCCTTGACGATTGCCGTGACTCGAGGTTTCTTGGAAACGAGGGACTTATCGTAGTCGGCTTTGGAGTACACCGGGTAGAAGATCGTGTAATCCTTGGCGCTGCTGCGTTCACGGCTGCTCTCAAAGTAGACGTACCCGCCGTCTGACAGGGCATCCAGCTTGACGAAATCGTATTTGATCTTCGCGGGCATCGTTTCCAGGCTCATGGCTTGCGCACCCTTCTTGTATTTCACGGCCTCATCAGCCTGTCCAAACCCGCCGACGATCGCCAGCCCCGCACCGAGCGCTAGGGCGGTGGTTCGCGCCCAGGTTGTCGTCACGACCCAGATCAAAAGACGCAGCAATATTCCCATGTTGTTCCTCCCCAATTCCGTAAACGAGACCGCGTTCTCCCAAACCAGCGTTGTCCGGTCCTCAAGCTTAGCTCGAGCGGACGATTGGGTTCAAGTTTGAGGTTGAGCAAAACGAATTCGTGGCTCGAGCCTGAAGATAGCGTTCAGATTACAGATTTATAGTACTTTTTCCCTATGAAACTTATACGGGTACGAATAAACGAGGCGCTCGCGGCCGAGGTAGACGACAGGGCGAAACGGTTGGAGACGACACGCTCGGCGTTCATTCAGAACGCGTTACGACTCGAGGTCAGGCACAGGATGGTGGTACACCAGGAGGCTGCCTTCCGAGCGAGTTTTGAGCTTCGACCCAGAGTGTTGGAAGCCACAACGGGCTTGGGATGATGAATAGGGTATTCGAGCTGTCCGCCTTTGCACTTGACTCCTCAAGCCCAGGGTCCGGCGTTCGACACGTCTTCAGAGACATGTGCCGCGAACTGCTGAAAGTTCCGCTGGAACATGCCCGCCAGCCGTTGCGCCTGTGCGTCGTAGGCTGCCCCGTCCATCCAGCTTTCCCTGGGGTTCAACACCTCGCCCGGCACGCCCTCCACCTCGAGCAGCATTTCCAGGTTGAAAACTGGGTGCGTTATGGTTGGCACGCCGTCCAACTTGCCTTGCAGCGCGGCGCGAATCATGGCTCGAGTGTGTTTGATGCTGATGCGGGTTCCGGTGCCGTAAGCGCCGCCGCTCCAGCCGGTGTTGACCAGCCAGACGCTCGCGCCGTGAGCTTCGATTTTCTGGCGCAGCAGGTCAGCGTAGACGTGCGGTTCCCGCGTCAGGAAGGGCGCTCCGAAGGCGGTCTCGAAACTGGCTTGCGGTTCGGTGATGCCCCGTTCGGTTCCGGCGATCTTGGCGGTGTAGCCGTTCAGGAAGTAGTACATGGCTTGCTCTGGCGTCAGGCGGCTGATCGGGGGCAACACCCCAAAGGCGTCCGCCGCCAGAAAGACGATGTGCTGCGGGTGGCCACCAACGCTCGGCAGGACCGCGTTCGAGATCTGGGTCAGGGGGTAGGCGCTCCGCGTGTTCTCGGTCAGGGCGTCGCTATTCAAATCCAGCGCTCGAGTCTCGAGGTCAAACACGACATTCTCCAGCACGGTTCCGAAAGTGCGCGTGGTCTGGTAGATCTGCGGTTCGGCCTCGCGGTCGAGTTTGATGACCTTGGCGTAGCAGCCGCCCTCGAAGTTGAAGACCCCACGCTCCGACCAGCCGTGTTCGTCGTCGCCGATCAGGCCGCGTTCCGGGTCGGCGCTCAGGGTGGTCTTTCCGGTGCCGCTCATGCCAAAGAACAGCGCGACATCGCCCGATGTCCCAACATTGGCGGAGCAGTGCATCGGCATCACGTCTCTGGTGGGCAATAGGTGATTCAGCACCGTAAAAATACTTTTTTTGATCTCCCCGGCGTAGCCCGTGCCAACGATCAACACCAGATGCCGCTTCAGGGAAATAGCGATCTGCGTCTCGCCTCGTGAGCCGTGGCGGGCCGGGTTGGCTTTGAAGCCGGGGGCGCTGACCACGGTGAATTCCGGCGTGTGACTGGCAACTTCCTCAAGGGTACACGGGATGAACATGTTGCGACTGAAATGGTTGTGCCAGGCGTTCTCAGTGATGATTCTAACCGGCAGGCGATACCTGGCGTCCGCACCCGCGAAGGCATCCAGCACGAAGGCGTCCCGACCTGCGAAGTAGGCTCTCAAATCCTGATGCAGATTTTCAAACTGTTCCCCCTCGAGCGGGTTTTGATACGGGCTGGCCCACCAGATATCGGGACCGTAAATTGGACCGCGCACGACGAATTTGTCCTTGGCGCTGCGCCCGGTGTGCTGACCCGTATGGGCAATGAACGCGCCGTCCTTTGAGAGCCAGCCCTCGCCGCGACGAATGGCTTCTTCGACGAGTTGCGCGGTTGAGAGGTTGCGACTAGCGTGGTTCAGGGGGAAAGAATCAGTGGTCTCGAGTGGTTTTTCGGTGAGCTGGGTCATGGGGTCTCCTCTGAGCGAACGTTTGTTCATATCGCGAGAAAAACAAACGCTCGTTTTGCGAGCGGTGCTCGAGTGTAAATCCATACCCTGAGAAATCGCAAGCTCCAAGCTGTCACCAGGTGACGAACACGACCAAAGCATTTCCGGGATTGCCCTGACGTGGCCCTCGAGTTGCCCGGGCTAAACTGCCCGCATGAATTACCGCGTTGATCGGCTCTCAGAGGACGCCTGGCGGATGTTTCGCATCATCGGCGAGTTCAGCATCGGCTTCGACACCATGCGCGACCTGCAACCTCGAGCCGTCACGGTTTTTGGATCGGCCCGCACCAAAGTGGAACACCGCTGGTACGTCGCGGCCGAAGCGGTCGGCGCGGCGCTGGCGAAAGCGGGCTTCGCGGTCGTGACCGGCGGCGGACCCGGCATCATGGAGGCCGCCAATAAAGGCGCGTTTCAGGCGGGCGGCGTCAGCATCGGGATGAACATAGAACTCAAACACGAGCAGAAACCCAACATCTATCAGACGAGGGCGCTCAACTTCGAGCACTTCTTCGCCCGCAAGGTCATGCTGGTGAAATACTCGAGCGGCTTCGTCGTCATGCCCGGCGGCTTCGGCACGCTGGACGAACTGATGGAATGCTTGACGCTGATTCAAACCATGAAGGTTCACCCGTTCCCGATTTTCCTGTTCGACACGGCGTACTGGACGCCTTTAGTAGACTGGATTCGTGACACGTTGGTCTCTGAGGGAACCGTTTCAGCCGACGATATCAACCTGTTCAAGCTGACCGACGACATTGAAGAGATTCCTCGGGTCATCCAGCAGTACCACGACCCAGAACAACCCGACGATTTCAAACGCCCGACCGTCAACCCGGTGACACCCTGAATTGCGCGTGACGAATCCTGAGCCGAAGCGCATTCCCGTTTGCTACACTCTATCCTAATGGCCATTCCAGGCACGGTCCTGTTAGAGCGTTACCGCATCGTGCGACCCTTCGCGCGCGGAGCCTCGAGCGTGGTTTACCTGGCCTTCGATCAGTTCGGCACGCCGTACGCCGTAAAGCTCTTCCCAGCGGAGATGGCGTCCAGAGCCGACCGCGAATACCTGGTCGGCAGTCAGTTGCGCCACCGCAACGTCAACCCGATTTTAGAGCGCATCACCGTGGAGGGACAACCGGGCCTGCTGATGCCGTTCGCGCCCGGCACGCGCTTCTCCGAGTGGATCAACGAACACGGGATGCGCCAGTTTTTGGAGGTCTTCGTGCAAGTCCTGGATGGACTGGCGCACGTTCACGCCAGAGGCTTCGTTCACCGCGACATCAAACCGGAGAACGTGGTCGTCTCTCCCGGCAACGGCCCCGGCGGTCTCGAGGCGAAACTGATTGACTTTGACCTGTCCGGTCCGCCGAACGAGGTCTTCCGGGATCGGGTCACGGCGGGCACGGTCGCGTACCTGTCCCCTGAGGCCGTGCGCGGACAACCGCTGACTTTTTCCACTGATTTGTACAGCGCGGGCGTGATGCTGTACTGGGGGATCACTGGGCAACTGCCCTTCGATGGCGACGCCCAGCAGGTCATGCGAGCGCACCTCAGCGCCGTCCCGCCCGACCCGATGAGTGTCCGCCAGAGCCAAGCGCCGCACGTCCTGGACCGCGTTGCCATGCGACTTTTGGAGAAGGACCCCGCCAAGCGTTACCCGGACGCGATGAGTGTCTTGACGGACCTCTCCAAGCTGACGAGTATCGAGGAATAGCCCGTGGGTTCATCGCGGTGTTGACCTCGAGCAAGAAGGCTTAAGATGTGAAACCGCAAAATCTCGAGCCTCAGACTCAAGTTGCGACTGGGAGCACGTCACGCCGATACATGTGGGCAATACAGATCACCCTTACGAAATACGTGTCAAGCAGGCACAAACGAACAGTTATCGAGATATCCAAGCGCGATGCCTCAACAACCTCTAGCCGTGCGAGCCTAATTCTCCAGGATTGATAGCTTCAACTGGCGTATTCGACCGCCTCGAGCATCTCGAGGGCGCTTTGATAGCGGTCTTCCGGGTCGCGCTGCATGGCGCGTTCCACGACCACCGACAAGCCTGGCGTGCGCGGCATCGGCGGTGGTACAGCGCGACCGGTCAGCCAGACGAAGGGATCGTTCTCAAAGGGTTGCGTTCCGGTCAGGCACTCGTACATCACCGCGCCGACGCTGTACAGGTCGCTGCGGTGATCCTCGCGGATGCCGTTGAACTGCTCTGGAGCCATGTAATGCGGCGTCCCGAGGCGGGCATCGGCGTGGGTGATGCTCTCCAAGGTCAGATCCTTGGCGCAGCCGAAGTCAATCAGTTGCACCCGCCCACCGATTTCCAGGAGGATGTTGCCGGGCTTGATGTCCAAGTGCAACACCTCGCGGACGTGGGCATGGGCCAGGGCCGCCAGCAGGCTGCGTGCCATGTGCAGCACGACATCTTTTGGCATCGCGCCGTATTGCAGGTGATGGTAGAGCGTGCGCCCCTTGATGTACTCGCGCATCAGCACGCCACGGCGACGGTAAACCAGCTTCGGGATATTCGGGTGATCCAACCGCTCCAGTACGTCGCCTTCACGCTCGAAGCGCTCCAAAATGGCCACGTTACGCAAGGAGGCTGTTTTCAGGCGCTTCACCAATACATCGCGTCCCCGCCAGCGGGCGCGCTCCAGACGAATGTGCGGTGTGGTGTTGACGGCCTCGATCAGCGTGACGCGACTCATCAGATTCTCGAGCAGCGTTGGATTCTTGGCTCGAGTCATGCGCGTACCAGATCGGGGGTTCCAAGCGGATACAGCCGTACTCGAGTTAGGCGTGCTCGAGTACGGCGTGAAATTCCCGCCATCGCTGAGCAACCGAGGTTCATCGTTCGATTCTAGCGCGTCTCTGTACAAAAACATACAAGGGCAGCGTTACACTGCCCTTGTCAAAATTACGGTTCAGACTTCGCTGAAAATGCCGAACCAGGCGATCACGATCATGAAGATAAAGAACAGGGCGTACACCCCGATCAGATTAATCACGTACCCGACACCCTTAGAGTCCTTCTCCAACGCATCGGTGCTTTCCAGTTCCGGGCGGACTTCCAGGGCTTGGTTCTCAGCGACTCGAGGTTCCAGGCTAGCTTCGCTCACGGTTCAAGCCTCCTTCTTAGGAGCGGCGGCTCGAGGCTTCTTGGCTTGCACCACGAGAGGCGGCAGGCCTTCCACGTAGGCGGAGAAGTCGCGGAGCTGCCCTAGAAATTCACTGTCCTCGGTCGCACCCAGGTAGAGTTCCGCAACCCTGGCTTTATCGTCCAGGATCTTGCGGTTGGTGAGACGTCCGACGTGCTGCGCGAGGCGTTCGTTGATGATGAAATTGCCCTCGTTGAAATGGCAGTCACCCAATGGGCAGCCCAGTACGAACACGCCCTGCGCACCGTTTTCGAACGCGACCGTGACCCACTCTGTTTTGACGAAACCGCTGCATGGGATCTTGATCGTTTTGATGTGCTCCATGCCCTTCACGGTGCCATCTTCGTGGATGTAATCGGTCCGCCCGAGGCTCCACTCGCAGACGAAACCGATCAGTTTCGGCTTGCCGTTCGGGGCCAGGACGTTTGTTGCGGTCTGTTCAACAGGAGCGGTCATTGAAGTAAAGCCACCACCTTATCGCGGACGGCGTACTCATCCATCAGCGGGAGATTGATCGCGTGGAACGGGCAGGCTCCGACGCAAATGCCACACTCGGCGCACTTGTCATCGTTTACCACCGCTAACTCGTTACGCTTCGGGTCGGGGTTCGCGCCTGCCACCATGATGATCGCGTCGAACGGGCAGTCAATCGCGCAGAGCTGACAACCGGTGCAATTCTCTGGAGTGACCGTTGCCACGTTGACGTAGCGATGCGACTTAGCGGGCAGCCACGGCAGGATGAACAGAGCACCGAAGACGAGCGCCAAGATGCCAAGCACTATAGCGGGCGACACGCTCGAGAGCAGCAGCACCGGCCAGAGGTAGAAGACATCGTACGGAATGCTTCCCTGCGAGGCGACCACGGGTTGCGTGGCGGGCAGCGTCTTCTCTAATGGCAACAGTCCAGCCGTTAGCAGCACCACGCCGATTGTCAGAAGCGTCACGAAGGCGGGCGGCCAGATCTTTGGGCGGTGAAGGCGCAGGTAATGCACCCAGAGAAAAAAGAAAATCAGCACGGCCGGACCCACATGCAGGAAGAACATCCGGGAGAGCGTCAGATTATTCGGCGTGTCGCCCGCCAGCAACGCTCGAGCCAGGAAGGTTCCTAAGCCGCCGATCACGGTGTCCAAACTTAGTAGGGTCTTGACGATGGCGTCGGTGATCGTCAGCGCGCGCTGATCCCAGACCAAGAGGTACCCAGTCAAGCCGATCAGACCCGTCAATAGAAGCAGCATCACACCGGACACCCACGGCACATCGCGGAAACCGCGATACCGATCCGTGAATAGGTTACGAACCATGTGCAGGATTGCCATGACGATCATGCCGTCCCCAGCGTAGCGGTGGATGCCACGAATGATCGTGCCGAAAAAAACGCCGTTGGTCAGGTAGTCCACGCTGGCGAAGGCTTCAACGGTGGTCGGCTTGTAATAGAACCAGAGGAAAATTCCGGTTGGAACCAACAAAACCCAGAGAACGTTCGTGACGCCACCCAGGTAATAGAACGGGTTGAACTCCTCCGGGATAACCTTATTGATCAGTTTATCTACCGAAACAATGCCCTGGTGAACCCCGTCGAGAACCTTATCGAAACCCTTGGACTTCGAGGTCGGGGCCTGATCTGCCGTGTAACTCGCCATTTACGCCCCTTTCCTTCCAGGACGCGCCAGCGTCTGGCTCGTGGTTTCCGCCACCAATGCGGCAGCAATCGCGGTCAGCAGAATCGTGATCCCCATATAAGCGAAGCCGCGCCCGAAAGCGTGAACTTCAACATTGGGCGACGCTAAGAAACTCAAGCCTCGAGCGATCCCACCCTCGAGATCACGAATCAGCGGAATTCCGGGCGGCAGGGCGTCAGGGTTGGCGTGAGCGAACGCGCCAATCGTCAGACCCGCGAACAGCAAGCCCCCGCCTACCAATACGATTGCCACGAGGGCCTTCAGTGGATTCACTTCTTCTCCTCCTGTTGCGATTGACCTGGCAGGATCGCGTCCTTTTCAAATCCCAGCAGTCGTTCAAACAAATTGACCTTCATCTTGACATTTCCGGCCCGGCGATCAACCGTGTACATGATAAAGCCCATGACGCCCAACAAGAAAATCAGCATGACCAGTAACAAAGCGATTAAACCCAAACCTTCTGGGGTAGGCCGTCCCAGGTACCGAACCACCTCGGCGTAGCCTCTCGAGAAGGTCAGGATGGTGGCGGCAAACGTCACCAACGCAAAGATCCAAGTGCTACCTTTCATGCCGAAAGCCTCCAGTAAAAACCTGAGCCGCTGTCATACACGCTGCTCGACCCAGGGCAGATTTAATCCCCAGCCGGGGCTGGTACGACTGCCGCAGCCTTGGCCGCCTTCTCCGCCTCGAGCGCCTTGTGCTTGCGATGCTCTCCCGCCTTATAGAGCCAGTGCCAGACTGCACCAACACTCAACAGGAGCATAGAAACCAGGTAGACGTAGGGCGGGTCGCGTTTGATGTCGGCGATGTTGAGAATGATCAGAATACTAAAGCCGAGCCAGCCGACCAGACCGAAAATCCCGACAACTGTCCAGAACGGACGCTTCCACGGGCTGCGCTCCGGGCTAGCGTCCAGGAAGACGCAGGCAAAAGCGGCCAGCGGCAGCAAGACGGTTTGTAGAGTGGCGGTCGCGGGCTTCCAGAGCTTCATCATCTGATACAAGCCCAGGAAGTACCAGTCGGAGAGAATCGGGTTCGGGGTGACGCTCGGGTTAGCGGGGCTGCCAGTTTCCACGGTAACGGCGATAGAGATGACGAGCAGCAACGCGCAGAAAGTCACGACCGCGTACCACGGGAGGTTGATGCGACGCACACGGCCCGCGCCGCCGTTCTCGCCCTTGCCCTTACGAACGAAATAGGCTTCCACCGCGATGATTGCCAGGATGGACAGCATGAAGTGGGCGCTGTAGAAGCGCGTCAAAGTGGCTGGACCGATCGCCTGCCCCGCGAGCATAAAGTTCGCAATCAAATGCCCGATCTGCAACTTCCCGAGCGTGATCTCGAGCAGGTACGCCACGGGAGGGAGCAGGTACTTGATGGTTGGGATGTCCTGGAAGTTATCCACGAAGGTCGGGAAGGTGGCGAAGACCTTTGTGGCCCACAGCGCCCGCTGGTTCCAGATCAGCAGGTACCCGGTCAATCCGGAGAACATGGACAGGATCAACGCGATCACCGTCAGGATGAAGGTGAGTTGGTTGTAATTCTTGAACTCACCGCGAAAGTACATGCGGTAAATCCGTAGTGTCAGCATCACGATCAAGGCGTCCGCGCCGTACTTGTGAAGCTGGCGGATGATGTAAACCAACCAGCCCTGCGCCCCGTCCATCATGTCGCGCACCGAGCGCCAGGCCTGATAGCCGGGAGCCGAAGCGTCCGGGACATAGAAAAACATCAAAATGGTCCCGGTGACAATTGTGATGTACCAGAACAGCAGCGCTGCGCCGCCCAGCATGTACCAGGGATCGGTCTTTACCTTCTCGGCGGCGTTCTCGTCGAAAAGATCGAGGTTCTTCGCGCTCTTCGTCCACCAGACCGCAATGCGTTGACCAACGCCGGGTACCGGTTTTCTAACGGCTGGAACTGCTGGTGCTGCCATATGCCCCTCCTCCTCGAGCCGAGATGATCTAGCTGTAATCCTTAATGATGATCTGATTGTCCTTGAACTCAAAATCGAACGGGTACGGGGTGCGCGGCGCAGGTCCAGAGACGACGTGACCCGCTAACAAAACGCCGTTCACATCCTGCGACTCCACCGGGTTGTAAACCGACAGGTGGCACGGGCAGGAGAAGTGCGGGTTCTTCGCACCACAGTAGTTGAAACCGGCGCAAACCTCTTGCGGCGTGTGGTACTCGAAGATGCAACCCAGGTGAGCGCAGATTCTCGAGACCGCGACAATCGCGTACTTCTGCCCCTTATAGTCCATTTCGCCAAAGCCGCGCCGCAGACCGGCCGGGCCGACACCGACCGTTGCCGGGTCCATCTTGCCCGCCGGAATGCGTACGATAAAGCCTGGCACGTCCGTGGCCTGCTTCCCTCGAGCGCTGTACTCCACGGTGGTTTGCGTGAAGGTGATCGCTTTGAAGTCGTACTCGTTTGGAAATTCCTCCAACGTGGCCGCCATCAAGTCCTTATTGAGCGGTTTTTCGGTGGCGGGGAACGCGAGCGGCTTCCAGGTGGGTTTCAGGTACGACAGCAACGCCGCACCGATGCCGCCCAGAACCGCCAGGATCGGGATGGCGGTGATGGCTCTCAACACTGTACGACGGTCAATCATGGTGATCTCCAGGGTAATTCGTGGGGTTGAATCGGAATTGAGCTGCCTTCCCAAGCCGTACTTTTCACTTGCACGCCACTCAGTGTACGGCGCGACGCCAGGTTCATTGGCCCTTGAAGCGCGGCAAGGCGGACAGGACCGGGATTTCAGTGGAGTACGTGTAATGCCGCAGGTAGGAAACGACCGCCGCGATTTCCGCGTCCCCAAGCTTGTCACCCCACGGTGGCATGGCGCTGCCGTAAATACCGTTGTGCAACACCTGACGCAGATGCGTTTCGGAGCGGTTCAGCAGGCGGCGCGTTTCGTGGAAGTTCGCGGGCGGTGGTTGCAACTTCAAACCTGAGTGCCCCAAACCCCAACCGTCCGCACCGTGGCACATGTTGCAGTTGCCGAAGACGCCAGCCCCATCCTTTTGCTTTTTGGGATTGGTCTGTGAAGCCGGGTCGCTCTTGAGCGGAACTTTGACAGTCCAGTCCGGAATGAGCTGCTTGTAGAGCGTCATGGCGACGCTCCAAAGCGCTTCCTTATCCAATTGAATATCGTACTGGGCGGGTTCCACGTTCTTCGTGGCCGGATTCGTCGCGGGCAGCTCGATCGTGATGGTACGCAGTTTGCCGCTCGAGTCGGTGCTGAGATTGCGAATCTTCAGGAATTCCTGGAACGGACTTTCGTCCAGGGTCGGTTTCATCTCCGGGGTGATCTCGTTACCGATCACTTTCAGAATGGCTTCACCGAGGGGAATGTTCGGGTTGGCGACGGGCAGCAGTTTGCCCTCTTCACCCTCGATCCAGGGGCCCGCGTACGACCCGAGCGGCCCGAGCGAGGTTGGCTGCTGCGCGACCTCGACGGATTTTTGATAGACCGCTTGGCGATTTGACATGTACGAGCCGTTGTTAGGATCGCGGTTGTCTAGGTTGATCTTGTAATCGTCAGGATATTTTGGGTAGCGCCAGTCGTAGCCGAGTTCCTTGGCGGTGATCTGGGTCGCGTTCGCGGAGCGCTTACTGAGGTCACTAATCTTGATGTCGCCCTGCGCCGAAGCGGATTCGGTTTTCAGAGTGCTCGAGGTGTTGACCTGATAGTTGCACGCGCCGAGCAGCAAGCCCAGGAACCCGATGGAGAGCGCTTGAGAAATCTTGTTCATCAAAACCCCTGCGATGGAATCCAGGCGATCAACGCGATGAACACGATGAACAGAAAGACGGCGACGGCCGAAACGGGAATGTTGCGTTCGCCGACCCTGATCCCCGCAATCTCATGGGTGTGATCGTCGGCGTGTTCCGTTTCTGGTTTCAGGTTGTTTGCCACGTGATTCACCTCACTTCCGGGTTGGGTCGTTCAATTGATGTGCCGCGTCCGAAGGGCCAGTCCTCGTCAGGTTGCGTGAGCTGGTACTTGACGCGTTCCGGGTTGGAGAACTGCCCATCCAGGTACGCCCAGAGAGCCGACAACACCAAGAGACTGAAGATGACACCGACCGCAATCAGCACGACCCAGGTTCCTTTGTAATCCAGGCCCACACCGGGCACGTGATCGGCCAGCGCCAAGCTGCTCAAAGTGAGGGTGAAAGCGAACAACCATTTCAGAGGTTTGGTCATGGTCAGTGTCCCTTCACGGCTTTCGGCGCACCGGGATAATCGCGTTCGTTGTCGCCGGGTTGCAGGACCTTTTTGTCGTAGTACTTCTCGCGCCCCGTTTTCGGGGTCAGGTCCTGATCGGCCGCCAGGGATTTCAGGTACGACACGACGTACCAGATTTGATCGGTGTTAAGGGTCTGGTCCCAGCGCGGCATACGCGTACCGGGGACGCCTCTGGCCGTCTTGTTGTACCAGTGACCATCGGTGAAGTCCTTGTAGCGCGGCAGGTGGAAATTGGCGGCGGGCTTCGGGTAGAAGACCCTGGCGAGCGGTACGTCGGCGCGACCTTCAAAGCCGTGACAGACAGAGCAGTTTTGATTGAAGATGCCACGACCCGCACCGATATTGGTGACGTTCTGCGCCAGAGGGGACTCGAGGTTGCGGTACTTCTCCGGGATGTTGACATCCTTGGTTTCCCAAGCCCGTGTGTTGCGCGTTCCCAGGGACTGAACATACGAGACCAGATCGCGCAGGTCCAGATCACTCAAGTAACTGAAGCTCGGCATGAACGAACCCGGCAGGAATGAGCGTGGCGCTTTCAAGTGACCGATGTGCCACTCGTCCGGGTACAGCCCGCCCTCGTAGCTGAGGTCAGGCCCGTTGCGAAGCGTTCCGAGCAGGTTCACGCGGTCGTAGGCGAAATCGCCCGCCTGCGAGGTCGGGCCCATGCCCTCGTCCTGAAAACGCACGAACTGGCTGTGGCAGACGTAACAGTTCTCGCGTTGGAAGATCAACCGACCCCTGGATTCGGAGGCCGTATAGGGACGCAAGCCCGGCGTCGGCTCAGGGTTAAAGGTGGCGGCTGGAACCACGATCGTCAGCGATGTCACACCGAGGATGAGTAACAGGAAGGCGAGACCGATAACCAGATTTTTGGCGTTCAACATAATGGACTCTCCCCCTCTCAGTCGTCCGCCGCGGCGGGTGCAAGCGCGGGCGCGGTGACTCGAGTCGTGGCTTCGGCGCGCTTGGCGCTACGAACGGTTTGCACGACGTTGTAGCCGAAGATGTAGACGCCGGTAATCATTGTGGCAGCGGCGATCATTCGCACAAATGTGAACGGGGCCAGGAACGGCACGGTTTGCTGCACGTTGATGCCCATGTTCCAACTCGCCGCCTGCACGAAGCCCATCGTCGTCCACGTCAGGAAGAAGAACACGAAGCCGACCGTGAAGGTCCAGAAATGCACCACGGCCAGCTTCTTCGAGTACCACTCCACTTTATAGAGGCGCGGCAGCGTGTAGTAGATCATGGCGAACAGCACCACGCTGAAGCCACCGAGCATAGCCAAGTGCGCGTGGGCGCTGACGATCCCGGTGAAGTGCTGATACCAGTTGATGCTGCGAACTGCCTGCAACGAACCCTGAAAGCTGGCAATCGCATACATCACCCAACCGAAGGTTAAAAAGCGGAACGGGATGTTCCACGATAGGTTCTCCCAGCGGCCCTGACTCGAGAGGAAGAAATTGGCGCTGGCAGAGTAAACGGGAATGCTCATCAGCACGCTCGAGCCGATGGCGAAAGCTTTCAACCATTCTGGGACGGGCGACTGAATAATGTGGTGTGCCCCGATGCCGGTGTAAAACGCGAAGTTACCCCAGAAGCCAATCAGGGACAGTCGGTGCGAGAAGATCGGGTTGCCGGGTTCGCCGTTCTTGCCGACCGTCAATTTTGGCAGCAGATAATAGATGATGCCAATGCCCATCGTTGTGATCCACAAGCCCAACACATCGTGCGCGTAGAACCAGTTGGCAATCGCGTCGTTCAAGCCGTCCAGGGCCACAAAGGTGCGGTTGCCGACAATCCAGACCATGCTCATCCCGACGAGCGATCCCAGCCAGTACCAGACGGACACGTAAAGCTGCGGTTCCTTGCGGTTGGCTACCGTAGCGAAGGCGTTAATGGCAACCAGAACCAAGTTAATCAGCATCCACCAGTCCATTGGGGCGATCAGCTCAGCCCACTCGCGGCCCTCGGAGTGACCGGTCAGCAAGGTCAGCGGAATGAACAGCGCGAACAGGTTCCACGACCAGCCGGTGATCGTGCCCAACCGCTCACTCCAGAGCGGTGTCTTCACCAGGCGCGGCAACATGTAGAACATCGCGCCGATGCTGGCCATGCTGACCCACGACATCACCACCGTGTTGACGTGCGACGGACGAATCCGGCTGAAGGAGAGTTCCGGCACGCCTCGAGTGATTTCAGGGAACACGAATTGCGTGGCCATCAGCAACCCAAACGTCATGCCAAGAATCGCCCAGGCCACCGCCGAGGTGATCCACAGCTTCGCCGACGCGTCCGGTGAATCTGGAAAAAGTCTGTCTATCACAGCGTTCATACCCCCACCACGCTTTCCTCCTCGAGCACGATCGGAACGGAATCCGAATCCATGTATGCAACGTGACTCAAGGATAAGCATTGCCCATGCTCGAGACGACGGTCTATTGTCCCAGGCGGACCGGGGAGATGCCTTGAATCATGCCATAGCAAAGCTGGGTTTGAACAGGGACAAGCGATGTGTCCTAGGGCACGCTTGGCAGCACCTCGAGGCGTGTTTATTCCCGAGTGAATCACTCGGTTTTGGAAGGGGTGTGGCAGTCGTTCAAGATGGCGCTGACGATCCGTCTCGCGCCGCCCGCCTCACCCATGCGCTCACCGCCCACGCCTCGAGTCGCCTCGAGCCAAGCGGCATCGTTCAAGCCCTCACGGACTCGAGCGGCCAGCCGGACGGGCTCGGCAGGCTCTAAGCGTAAGCCCGCGCCGAGCAGTCGCCCCTGCGCCCTGGCGAAACCGAGCGTGTACTGTGGCCCCCTCGTGGCGAAACCGACTAGTGGCACGCCCAACCCGACCGCCTGCTCGTTGGCTGTGCCCGCCGTGCCGAGCGCCAGCCTCGACGCGTGAAGCAGAGCCGCGAACGCAGATCGCAAGATCGGAACCCGAGCGCCCGAAGCGTGCAGCGCCACAGCTTCCGCCGAAGCAGTCTTCTCAGTTGGGGACGGCGCGACCCACGACCACTCAGAGGGCAGCTCGAGGTTGGAGATTACGCCTGGCAGCGCGGCGAAGGCCTGCACTTCTGGGAGCGAGGCGACGGTTCGAAGCATGATCGGGAGGCTGAACCGGTAATCGTCCCTGGTTCCAGGCAGCAGCGCCAGCACCGGGCGACCGTCCAAGGCTGAACTCAGGTCTAACTCCGGCTCGAGTAGGTCCATCATGACGTTGCCCGCGAACTCTGCCTGTGGCACGCCGAGTTCCCGCAGCCACGCGGCGCTGCGCTCGTCGCGCACGAAAACCTTGCGGACGCGCCGCATGTACCTCCGCTCCGGCGCGGTGTAACTGTCCACCGTGACCCTGGACGCCCGCTCGAGCCGTGTCGCAACGCTCATACCGTCCTGGTAGTAGCGACTGACCAGCGGCTGCACTTGATAGACCGGCGGCTTCACATCCTTCAACGCGAACGAGAACGTGACCCACAAGGCGTACACGTCCCCCACGACGATCACGACATCCGCTCTGGAACCTCGAGCCGCCCAGTGCATCGCGTGCGTCTGCGCGTACATGCCAGCCCGCCAATCCGCCAGCAACAGTTTGAGTGAGGTGAAGGTGAACCCGCCCGATGGCATCTCCCAGCGCGGCCCGACCACCCGCACCCCCGCCCGTTCATAGGCGTTTCCACGCCCGACGACCGGCAACGCCTCGAGATTCAGATGCGGTTGGAGCTGGCGAAACTCGGACGCCAGTTTCGCGCCGATGGCGTCCTCACCGTGACCGTTAGAGACGAACAAAATCTTCATGGCTGCAAGAGTGAACGCGCTGACATGATACGAAGTTTACGCCGGAGTCAGATACGATGAATCAATGATCTCCATCGGTTCTATCGTCTGGGGCGTGCGCGACGTGCCACGAGCGATTCAGTTCTGGACGCAGGCGTTGAACTATCGCACCAGAGAAGGCTCGGACGAAACTTGGGCGGTCTTGGTGCCCAGAAATGGCAGCGGTGTGCAACTGGCGATCAGTCGGGTCTCCTCGGACGCCTCGAGCCACCAACGGCATCACTTGGACCTGTACACGAACGATCAGGCAGCCGAGGTCGAGCGGCTTCTGAGGTTGGGAGCGGCGCGAGTGGCGTGGCGTTACCCGCCAGACGCGGATTACGTGGTCCTGGCAGACCCTGACGGCAACCGATTCTGTGTCATCCAAAAAGATGGACACCTCACCGAGGAAGCCCTCACAGCGAGCGATTGACGACCACCTGCGCCATCACGCTGTCGCGCGGCAACTGAAGCATCGTGCGAATCGTCTCTGCCAGCGACTCGGGTTGAATGTACGTTTCCGGTTCGTAAGGCGCGGCTTCCTGGGCCCGCACCAGTTCCTGCATCCTCGTGGCGGTGCGCCCAGGGTAGACACTCTGCACGCGCAGCAGCGGTTCCTCGAGCGCCAGACTTTCGGCAAACGCTCGAAGCGCGAATTTGCTAGCGGCGTACCCGCTCCACTCGGCGTTTGCCACCAGTCCCGCGCCAGAATTGACCAGCAGAATCTGACCTCGGGCCACGCGCAATCTGGGCAGCAACACCCGCGTCAGCTCCACTGCGGCCAGCAGATTCACCTCCAAGAGTTCGCGCCAGACCTCGAGCGAGGTGTCCTCCACCGACCCGAGTTGTACGACGCCCGCATTATGAATCAGGTTGTCCACTCGCGGGTGGATCTCGAGTGCGGCGGCGAAACTCTGTGGATCGCGCAACTCGAGGTTGACCGCGTGCGCCTGCGGCAGCGAAACCCGCAACGCCTCGAGCTTTGCCGGGTCGCGCCCCAGCAGGATCAGTTCGTGATGTTGCAATGCTTTTGCCAGTGCCGCGCCGATGCCGCCGGTCGCGCCGGTGATGAGGGTGATGGGGGGCATGGCTGAGTCTACAGGCGCGGGTCCACCGGTTCAGACTCGAGCGCCAGGACCGCGAAGACCGCTTCGTGAGTGCGACGCAACGGTTCGCGCTGAACGAAGCGCTCCAGGCTTTCTATTCCGAGCGCGAATTCCCGCAGCGCCAGTGAACGCTTGGCGCTCAAACTCCGTGATCGCAATCGCTCGAGGTGTTCCGGCAGGGTGTACTCGGGGCCATAAATGATTCGTAGGTATTCACGTCCTCGCACCTTGATGGCGGGTTGCACCAACCCGCGCTTCCCTTGAACGATGAAGTCCAGTGGCTTACAGACCGCGCCCTCACCGCCGCGCTCGGTGAGGGCCTCCCACCAATGCACCGCCTCGAGCCTACTGGTTTCATCCTCGAGTTGAACACGCTTGTGCGCCGTGGTGAACAGCACGCCAGTGGAGTCCGCCACACAGATACGCTCCAGCCTCTCCAAGTGCCAGGGATGCGATTGCCCACTGTGAACAGAGCCTTCCGTAGCGAGCAGGTGAAACGGCGCGAGCCGGTAATCGTTTATGCCGTTGACCTCCCAGCAGTAGCGCACATACGCCTCACGGTAGGCTGTGACCACCTGAAAACGAGCCTGAAATCGCTCGAGAAGTTCGGGTGCATTGCTCGTCTCGAGGAGTCGTACAGCGGCGGTCATTGAGGACCTCGCTGCCGCTCCGACCGGGGCGTACTGCTGTTTCAGCAATTCCTGCGCCTTGGCGCTCCACGGCATGAGTTCACAGTCAAACACTGCCCAATCGGTCTGTAATGCCTCCCAGAAGCCGCTCGCAGTCATCGCCGAACGCAGGCGCTCGAGCAGTTGCGTTTCCAGATTGAGATCGCCAAAAAAGCGCCTGCCGGTGCGGGTATAAATTATGCCTGCCTCCTCGAGCACCCCGAAACGCTCTCGCGCCGCATCTTGGTCACGGCAGATCACGACGACCGCCCTAGACCCCATGTGCTTCTCTTCCAGAATCACTTCGGTCACACCCTGCGCGACGTAGTAAGTGAAGACCTCTTCAGGACGCTCGAGAAATCCAGTTTGGCTCGAGGTTTCGACCGGACTCATCGTGGGCGGCAGGTACACCAGCCACTTCGGGTTGACTGCGAAGCGCGACATGACCTCGAGCGCCGCCGCTGCGTTCTCCTCGCGCACAGTCACGCGACCCCGCAGGCGCGTTTCCACGACGCGCTTCCCGAGCACATCGCTCAGGTCTAACACGTCGTCTAGCGCTTGCTGCTGGCTCAAGGTTTCCGATAACAACGCCAATGGTTTTGAGGGAACGGCGTATTCACGCTGGGCTGGAAAGCTCACGAGTTCGTTCTCTGGATAACGCAACGCGGTCAAGGCACCGCCAAAAACGCAACCCGTGTCAATACAAATCGTGCGGTTCAACCACTCCGGTTTCGGGGTCGGGGTGTGACCGTACACGACGTTCGCTTTGCCCCGATACTCTGCCGCCCAGTTGAACCGCACTGGCAGCCCGAACTCGTCGGTCTCTCCGGTCGTTTCGCCGTACAGCGCGAACTCGCGGACCGCACCAGAGCCGCGCCCCTGGAACGCTTCCTTCATGCCCGCGTGCGCCACCACAAGTTTGCCGTCGTCGAACACGAAATGACTGACCAGGCCATCAATGAACTTCGCTACCAGCGCACGAAACTCTGGCGTCTCCGTCGAAAGCTGCTCGAGACTTTCCGCTAATCCGTGCGAGACCTTGAGCTGTTTTCCGTTCAACGCCCGCATCAGTTTCACATCGTGATTGCCAGGCACACACAGCGCCGCGCCGCTAGCCACCATGTTCATGACGAGCCGCAGTACCGCTGGGGTGTCATCTCCTCTGTCCACCAGATCGCCTAGAAAGACCGCCGCGCGACCCTCAGGCGGCGTCGCATTGTCACCCTGAAGTGTATATCCCAGCTTCTCGAGCAGCGCCCGGAGTTCGTGGATGCAACCGTGAACGTCTCCAATGATATCGAACGGTCCGTGGAAATGTTTAAGGTTGTTCCAAAGACGCTCTCGCTTTAGTTGCACCGCCGCGACCTCTTCCGGGGAACGCAAGGTGAAGACGTGCCGGAAACCCTCGCGCTCCAAACCACGCAGGCTCCGCCGCAAGGCTTGCACGTGACCGCGCACGACGTGCGCCCCGAACTGCCGGTTAGCTCGTAGCGAATTGCGTTCCAGGCACAGCTTCTCTGGCATGTCCAACACGAGGGCGACTGGCAGCACGTGAAAGGCTCGAGCCGTGGCGATCAGCTTCTTGCGGTCTTCAGCGCGCACGTTCGTCGCGTCTATGACCGTCAGCAGTCCAGCCTTCAAGCGTTTCTCGAGAACGAAATACAGCGCTTCGAAGGCGTCCGACGTCGCGGATTGGCTGTTCTCATCGTCTGACACGAGACCCCGAAAGAAATCGCTCGAGAGGACTTCAGTAGGTTTGAAGAATTGTTGCGCGAACGAACTCTTGCCGCTGCCGCTCGAGCCGATCAGAACGACCAGGGAGAGTTCTGGGATAGAGATCTTCACATCTGAAACACCGCCATTTGGGTTGGCGCACCCACCACATCGTCTGCCGGTCCGATTATCTCCAATCGTACGTCGTACCCGAACCGCTCGCTAACACCCTCCGCCCAACTTGCGAACTCGGCTCGAGTCCATTCAAACCGGTGATCGCCGTGCCGCATCGCACCCTCTGGCAGCATGTCCCATTTGACGTTGTACTCCGCGTTCGGCGTCGTCACGACGACCGTTTTTGGACGGGCGAACTCGAAGACGTTGCGCTCCAACGCGCTCAACCGGTGCGGCTCGAGGTGTTCGATCACCTCCACGAGAGCCGCCGCGTCGAAACCCTGCAATCTGGCATCGCGGTACGTCAATGACCCCTGCAAGAGCTGTAGCCGCTCGCGTTGCCGCTTTGGTAAGTCCTCCAATTTCAAGCGCCGCGCCGCCATCTCTAATATTCGATGTGACACGTCCATCCCGACGATCCGCTCAAATTGCTTATCTGGCAACAGTAAGCGCAGTAGCTTGCCCTCGCCGCACCCCAGATCTAGTACGCACTTCGCGCCGCTGGATCGCAAGACATTCACCACCGCCTCGAGTCGCTGCCCGTGCAGAGTCAACCTGGGTTCTGGAGCTATACTACCCTCGAGTGTCTCGGCTTCCCGCTCCAATTCCGGCTCGAGTTGCGCTAGGGCGTCTCTGAGCAAATGACGGCGGTGTTTCAGGTAACTCCGGGCGATCTCGTCACGCTCCGGGTGCGATCCGAGCCAACCCGCCCCGAAGCGTAACAACTTCTTCACCTCGTCGTCCCCGACCCAGTAATGTTTGTCGTCGTCCAAGACCGGAATCAGCACGTACAGATGCGTCAAGGCGCTCGAGAGCGTGATCGTGGCCCCTAGCGTGACATTGAAATACGAACTCATACCCCAGGCAGGAAAACGTTCGTCCAGTTCCAGAGCTTCAACAGTTACGACGTACCCTAGCGGCTCGAACAGTCCTCGCAGCCAGGCCTCACCACCTCGAGACGGCAGGCTTGTGAGCTGCAACTCCAAGGGAATCGCGGTTTCGGCCAACGCCTGCCGCTCCCGGCTGCGCCCCGCCATCGCCTCACGCAGCACGCGCGCCAGAGCGACCGACAGGAAGCTCGAGGCGGCATAGGGGCGGTCATTGACATACTGATCCAACGGTCCGTCGCCACGCACCAGCTTCACCGGGTCAATGTCTAGCAGCAGCGCCGCCGTGCAGCGCTCCTTGGAAACCAGGCTGTAAAACACGTGCGCCTGCCCGAAACTGAGATCGAACGACTGCGCTCGAGCCGGATTCTTGTGTAGCAGATACCCCAGGTCGGCCGCGGGTTGATGGGTGGTGGAGACGGTCAGCAGCATGGGTGGCTCGAGATTACCGTGCGGCGAGACAGAAGACATGACGCAAATGGCGGATCGCTCATCTGAAAGCGCCTTTGCCAATCCCTTACCCTGTGGCGCTACACTTCCCCCATGCGCCTACTGCTCGTGGAAGACGACCCGCAACTCGCCGCCCTGATGCTCGAGGGGCTGGCGGAGGACGGCTTGATCGTGGATCACGCCGCGAACGCGACTGAGGGTCTGGGCTTGGCGGAGATGGGGAATTTCGATGCGCTGATCCTGGATGTGATGCTGCCCGAGGGCAACCAGGCGGGCTTCGATCTGGCTCGTCGCTTGCGCGACGAACGCAATCACGTGCCGATTCTGTTCCTGACCGCCAGAGCCGACATGGACAGTAAGCTCAGCGGCTTGGAAATGGGCGGCGACGATTACCTGACCAAACCGTTCGACTTCCGCGAGCTGCGCGCCCGCGTGCGCTCCCTAGTGCGGCGGGCGGGTGGCAACTCGAGCAACCTGGTGACGCTGCCGCTGGAGTATCAACTGGACCTGAGCGCCCACGAGGTGAGCCGTGATGGTCAACCGGTCAGCCTGACGCCTCGAGAGTTCGCGCTCGTCTCCTGCTTCGCGCTCTCGGCGGGACGGGCGTACTCCAGGGAAAGCCTGATCGAAAAGGTCTGGCCGGGCGATTCCAGCGTGGACACGAAGGTCGTGGATGTCTATATCTCGAGCGTGCGCCGCAAACTTGGCGAGGGCATGATCGAAACGGTGCGCGGCTTGGGGTATCGTCTGGGACGAATCCAGACGTGAGGGACAATCCATGAACCTGCGGTGGCGCTTGACGCTCTTTTACGGCGCGGTCTCGGCGGCGATCCTGTTGATCGGCGGCGCAGCGCTGTACTTCAGTTTGCGCAGCAGCCTGTACCAGTTCCTGGACGAGTCACTGCGAAACGCGGTGATGTCCGTGGCACGACGTTACGAGGCGAACCCTGGGCGGGGCCCGAGCTTCGATGGAAACCCAGACCCGCATCACCAGGACGGGAACGGGAAACGCCCCCCCGATGGGTTCCGCCCCCGACTGGCGGGCGACACGATCCTGACCGTCTTCGACGCGAACGGCCAGACCAGCACCGATTTGGACACCAGCCCAGTGAACGCGCCGCTCGAGCCGGGCGTACGCAGCTTGGACGGGTATCGGGTGCTGACCTGGCACACCTCAGGCGGCTGGTGGGTGCAGGCGGCGCGAAGCGAGCTGGATGCCTTAAATCCGCTCGAGCGAACGAAGCGCTTGTTGGTGCTGGGCGTGCCGCTTTTATTGGCGCTGGGCTTGGGCGCGGGCTACGTGCTGGCGGATCGGGCATTAAAACCCGTGGACGCCGTGACGCGCCTCGCCGCGAGCATCGCCGCCTCGGGTCGGAGCGGCGAGCGCGTGCCACAAGCGATTGGGAACGACGAGATGGCGCGGCTGACCGGGACCGTCAACGCGATGCTGGAAAAGCTCGAGGCGCTGATCGAACAGGAACGCGCCTTCGCGCTCGCCGCGGCCCACGAGCTTCGCACGCCGCTCAGCGTTTTGCAGGGACGGGTCAGTCTGAGTCTGGAGCGCGAACGGAGTTCTGAGCATTACCGCTCCGCCTTGGAGACGGTCGGCGCGACGACCCAGAAATTGACCGGCCTGGTGGAAGGCTTACTGACGCTGGCGCGGTCGCACGTGCCCGCGCAAAGCCTGGGGTTGAACCTGGCGGACGTGGCCCTGGAAATCGCGGAGACGCACGCGGAACAGGCGAAAGAACGCGGGCAGAAAATTGACCTCGAGCTGGACAGCGCCCCGGCTAGCGGCGACGCCAGCAGCCTGAAACTGGCGGCCTCCAATCTGGTGCGAAACGCAATTCGTTACGGGCGCGAGGGCGGACGCATCTGGCTCCGCACGGGCAGCACCGACGGGGAGGCGACGCTCGAGGTCAGCGACGACGGGGCGGGCGTGGAAGACACGGATTTGGAGCGGTTACGGCGACCGTTTCAGCGCGGGCAGGGGTTGCAGGCGATCAGCGGCAGCGGGTTGGGGCTGGCACTGGTGGACGCGGTAGCGCGGCAGCACGGCGGGCGGTTGACCTTGGGGCAGGCGACAGAGGGCGGGTTACGAGCGGTGATTCACGTGCCTCAGCAGGCGGTTGGGGCGAAAAGAAGTTGAAGTTCACCGCGAGCCACACCGCCGCTCACTCAAGGCTTTTCGTCTCTCGAAGCTGTTGGAAGAACTCCCGAACGTCACCCACGAGCAAATCGGGAACCTTGTGAGCTGCGAAGTGACCACCTCGGTCGAACACGGACCAGCGAACAATGTTGTGATGGTCTCGCTGCGCGAACCGACGAATCCCACTAAAATCACCCGCGAAGGCTGCTAGTCCTGTCGGTACGGTTGTCGGTTCGTTTGATGGTGGCGTCGCATGAGCGTCTTCGTAGTAGAAACGGGCAGCGGACGCCGCAGTGCCGGTCAGCCAGTAGAGCATGACGTTGGTCAGTACGAACTCGTCATCGAAATCATCTCCAAAGAGTTGAGCGTTCCAAGCGAGCAGTCCCACCGGAGAATCCGCTAGTGCAAAGGCTAGCGTCTGAGGCTGTTGGGACATCAGCGTGTTAAACGAGAGCTTATTCCGGGAGAACCATTGGAGCGTTTCCAATTCGCGCTGTTCTTCCGGTGTGAGGTCTGCCATTTCTGCTGGATCGCCAGACGGGAACGAAAAAATCTGCGTGACGTGCGATCCGACAATGTGTTCGGGGTCAATCCGCCCGAGTTCAGGATTGATCATTGATCCCGCATCGTTGCCGACCGCGCCGTAGCGGTCGTACTCTAATCGCTTCATCAGTTCCGCCCAAGCCGCGGCCGTACGGTATCGGTTCCAGCCGGTTTCGTGCGTGGGCCCTGAGAATCCGAATCCTGGCAGTGAGGGAATCACCAAGTGAAAGGCGTGATCTGGATTGCCACCGTGTGCTCGAGGATCGCTGAGCGGGCCGATCACATCGAGGTATTCCACCACCGAGCCGGGCCAGCCGTGCGTCAGAATGAGTGGCAGCGCGCCCGGTTCTGGTGAACGCACATGCAGGAAGTGAATCTTCTGACCGTCTATTTCGGTGGTGAACTGCGGGAATTGGTTCAGCGCAGCCTCGTGTTTGCGCCAGTCGTAGCCGTTCAGCCAGTGCGCGACGAGGCGCTTGACGTAGCCAAGCGGTACACCGTAATTCCCTTCGACACCAAGGAGTTCATCGGGCCAGCAGGTGCGCTCGAGTCGTTCATGCAGGTCGTCCAGGATGCTCTAGTCAATGTTGATGGTGAAGGGTTGAATGGTCATAGATTCCTCCTTGTGGCGATTGAATTGCTACGGGCGGCTGCCCCGCACCGCCACTTCTGAGAATTTCGGCTGACCTCGCCGCCCAAACCTGATAGCGATACCAGGAATCTGCTCGAGCACGATGCCAGCCAATACCAGCGCTGCGCCCAGAACTTGTACGGGCGCGAGTACCCTGTGTAAAACCAGCACGTCCAAGCTCAACGCCGCCAGTGGGCTGAGCAGCCCGAGGATGGCGACGCGACTCGCGGGGAGTCGTTGCAAGCCGCGCACCCAGAGCGTCATGGTCAGTCCTGCACCGAGCAGACCCAAGTAGGAGAGCGCTCCTAAATTGCGAACCTCGAGCCTGGGCAGGTGTCCGCCTAGGGTCACAGCAATCACCAGCAGGATCGCGCCCGCAATCGTCAATTGCCAGCCGACGAAGGCTCCGAGGCTCAGGCCCAGCGGTTGACCCCAGCGCCGGGTCAGCACCCCGCCGAGGGCTGAACTGAGATTGCCGCCCACCGCCGCCAGAATGCCCCAACCGTCCAAACGCGCCGAGGGGCCCAGCACCACCATCGTCACGCCGACGATGCCGATGAATGCCGCCAGCAGCGTCCTCGAGCGCAATCTTTCCCCGAGTAAGGCGGCCGCCAATACGGCTACAGTCAGCGGGTTGATCGCGCCGACCGTGGCGGCGACGCCTCCTGGCAGGCGGTAAACAGATACGAACAGCAGCGCCCAGAAAAGCGCCAAGCTGAGCAGGCTCAACAGGAAGGTTCGTAGCCACCAGGCTCGAGGCAACTTTTGCCGCGTCCACAGCAGCAACAAGATACCGACTGGCAAGGCGCGAAGCGCGGCCACCCACAATGGCGACCAGCCCGGCAGAAATTGTGTCGTGACGAAGTATGTGCTTCCCCAGACGAGCGGTGCCAGCGCAGTTGTCAACAGTGTCCACATGATCTGCCTCCGATAATTTACTTTAGCATCAAATTATTAGATGTCAAGATGTATGTCGGCAAAACATAAGCTAGACTTCGGCTCATGCCATCAAGAGTCCCGCTCGAGCAGATCGCCCTGGATTGGACGCAGGTGCGCCCAGACTTGGACCTACAACCCATGCTGACCTTCATCGCGCTGAACCGCACGGGTCGCTTGGTGGAACCCGCCATCGAAGCGGGCTACGCCGCCTCGGGACAGAACGCCGCGAGTTTCGATCTGCTGCTGACGCTCTATCGTTCCAGCCCCGCCGATGGCTTCACGCCGTCCGAGCTGGCAACACACATGGTCGTGACGCCCGCCTCCGTGACCAACCGAATTGATCGCCTGTTCGAGCGCGGACTGGTGCGACGCGAACCCAGCATCGTAGACCGCCGGTCACTGAAGATTCAGCTTTCCCCAGAGGGTCGCAAACTCGTGGAACAATACCTGCCCTTGCACCTCGAGAACGAGCGGCGATTGCTCAGCGTGTTAACAAAAGAGGAACAAGCCGCGCTCGAGGGGATCCTGAAAAAGCTTTTGGCGCAGCTTGAGACTGACGATACAGAGTAAGCATTCGGATCTTCGGTTTTGAATCTTCGTCATTCCCTCGTCAAACCTTTACCTGACCGCGGCAAACTCCTCCTATCTCAGCGCACAATCCGATTCGAGGCGCTGAGGGAAAGAGGAATCCACCATGAAAAAGAATGTCGTCAAGCTCGCTCTCGTCAGTGCCGCGCTGGTCGCCGCACCGCTCACCTGGGGGATCGTCAGCGCCCAGACTGGTTCCACATCACCCGCAGCGACCGCCGCGAAACAGGCCACGAATTACGCGAACGTCTTCATCAGCAAGCTGGCGGGTGCCCTGGGCATCACAGAGGACAAGCTGAACGCTGGCATCAAAACCGCTGGGACCGCCACGATAGACGAGGCGTTGAAGAACCAGGACATCACTAAGACCCAGGCGGACGCGATGAAGCTTCAAGTTCAGAACGGTAACAGCCCGTTCCTGGGAGGTGACCGAGGCTTCGGCGGGCACGGCTTCGGACCCGGCGGTGATCGCGGTGGGATGCGCGGCATGGGTGGTCCAGGGATGGGCGGAGATTTCCGGGTCGCCACCTTAGAGGCGGCAGCCAAAGCCCTCGGCACGACCGCCACAGACCTGGAAACGCAACTGCGTTCCGGCAAGACCCTGACTGAAATCGCCACCGCCAAGAACGTTCCAGTAAAGACCGTTCAGGACGCAATCCTGGCGGCGTTGAAGACGCAACTGGATGCAGAGGTCAAGGCGGGTCGGATCACGCAGGCGATGGCGGACGAGCGGCTGGCTCGAGCCACCAACGATCCGAACTTCGGACTGGGTGGCCCGCGCGGGCATCGCTGAACCGCTCATTTTTGCTCGAGTCCGCCATGATTTAACATGGCGGGCTTTTCGTTGTCTGTCAGCGTTTGCTGTGACAAGCTCCTACGGCGGTGGCGCTTTCCAGTTCGAGCTGGAAAATCGGGTTTGAAAATCAGCGGGTGATGGAACGCATTACCCTCGAGTTGATAATCACGTGCTGTTTCAACCCTTCCAGGATTCGTACCCAGCGCGGTTGAAGTACAACCCGTGCGGGGCGACGTTCGGTCCCGCCTGCCCACGATCCCGACTCTCGAGGACGCGCAACACGTCGGCTGAGTTGAGCTTGCCGCCGCCGACCTCCAAAAGCGTCCCGACGATGCCGCGCACCATGTGACGCAAGAAGGATTCGCCAGTGACGGTGATCTCGATATAACGCAGCTCGTCGCGGCGATGGCGGGTCGGGGCGGAGCGCACATCGCAGGCGAGGATTCGACGCACCGTCTGACGCTCCTCCTTCGTGGCGAACGAAGCGAAATCGAACAAGCCAATCAGGTGCCGGGCGGCGTCGCGCATCGGGGCCACCTCGAGCCGATACGGGACCCACAGGGCGCGGTGGCGCTCCAAGGCGCTCGGGATCGAGCTGTTGTAAATCCGATACGTGTACGACCGCCAGTGGCATCCGAAACGGGCGTGAAACCCCGGTGTCGCATCGTCGCAGTGCAGCACGCGCACGTCCTCCGGGAGCCTCGAGTTCAGGGCGCCCAAGACCTTCTGCGCCGGAATCTGAAAGCCTACGTCTACGTGAACCGGCATCTCTAGGGCGTGAACCCCGGTGTCCGTCCGACCCGCCGCAATCGGTCGCGCCGACTCGCCCAGCGGATGCAGCGCTGCCTCGAGCGCCCCTTGAATCGTTCGCTCACCCTTCCCCTGAATCTGCCAGCCATTAAAGCCCGTACCGTCCCACTCGAGCGTCAACCGCAAACGTCGCCACCCGACGGGCGGCGGTTCTGGAGGATCGGAGAGCGAAGAGGACGGGTCAGACATGCGAGGTTGAATCGAATCGAAAAGCAGGATGGTGAATTGTAAGGGATGACGGCGGGGCGAAGGTCACTGGTGAAGAGCAACTCGTTGCGAGTTGCCCTTGACCTCAACCTTGCTCGAGAAGTGTTGTTTGGGATGGCTCGAGTGCTCAAAGCGGCCGGGTTTGACATGTCAAACCCCTACGAAAGTCGTCTGGCTCGAGGTCGTGATTCTCTATGTGTGGCAAGGCACGCCCCGCCCTACGACAATCGGTGAGACTTGAGCTGGCTGGGTAAGATGGCTTGGTGAAACTCGTGCGTCCCACAGCCTTGCCGGTTCAAGCCGAATTCCCCCTGCCGCACGGCGCGGCAGTCACCGGAGTTCTCGAGTTCGCGGCTGGGGTTCGGTTACCGCTCAAAGGGGTGTCGCGCCACGACCAGGACGAGGTGTCGTTCATCTTGTCCGGTGAGTTGAGGGCGGTTTCCGGCGGTGAGGAGGCGACGCTTCGGGCGGGCGACATCAGTTTTATTCCGGCCAACGAAGAACACTGGGCGGAGGTCGTGGAGGACGTGCGAATCGCGTATGTCTTGATTCCTCGAGTGGGTTGAGAAACGCTTGCGTTCTGGGACGCTTGCGTTCTGAGACGATCACGTGATTGACTTCCGCTATGTGGCCTCTAACCGTCTCGCAACGCCTTCGCAAACTCGAGCGGCACATCTTGGAACTGAGCGCGTGGCGCAACGCGGTGACCGCGCCGGTCTTGCACTGGACGATTCAGCAGCCGGGTCTCGTCCCGCGTTCGATCAAGCCGGGCGAGCCGTGGGGCTTTACCGACGGCGTGGGCGGGTACAACGCGCACCAGCAGGGGCCGGTCAAATTCAGGTCGGGGTTGACTGTGCCAGCAAGCTTTGCCGGGCGACCGGTGGAGCTGGAGTTGGACGTGGGCGGCGAGGGCTTCGTGGAAATCGTGGTCGCCGGGGCGGGGCAGACGGCTCCGGTGCAGAGCCGCGCAGTTTACCGGGGCGGGCTGAACCCGTTTCATCGGCGCTTCCCGGTGCTGGCAAAGGCGAGCGGCGGCGAGGTTTTCGAGGTGAACGTGGAGGCCGTGCCAAAGGGTCTGTTCGGCAGTCGCAACGACGCCCCCGTTCTCTCAAGGGCGCACCTGGTCGCGCCGGAACCCGAGGTCACAGCCTTGATCGCGGAACTCGAGACGTTGCGACGCGCGGCGGAAGCCCTGGGCGAGCACGAGGTCGTGGGGCTGCTGCTGGGCGCGGCGGAACGGGTCTTAGGCGACTTACCGTGGACCTCGAGCGCGGCGGCGTACCGCGCCAGACTCCCGGAGACGCTCGGGAACGCCGGGGAGCAGAGCGTCCTGTGGAGCTTGCCCGGCGATCTACCTGAACCAGAGCCGCTCGAGACGAATTGGTTGGAGGGCGTGAGGGCGGCGCGGGCGGGACTTCAAACGTATCTCGAGCGAATCAAAACCCTTTACCCGCCGCAGGGTCGCTTGGCGCTGACCGGGCACGCACACATTGATCTGGCGTGGCTGTGGCCGGTCGCGGAGACGCGGCGCAAGATTCGCCGCACCTTTGCCACAGTTCTGGAACTGATGCGGCGCTACCCGGACTTCAGCTTCAACCAGTCGAGCGCCCAAGCCTACGCCTGGCTCGAGGTGGACGATCCCGCGCTGTTCGAGGAGGTCAGGGCGCGCGTCCAGGAGGGGCGCTGGGAGACGGTCGGCGGCATGTGGGTCGAACCGGACGGGCAGATGCCGGGCGGCGAGTCCTGGGCGCGGCAGGTTCTATATGGGCAGAGCTATTTCCGGGAGAAATTCGGCAAAACCTCGAGCGTCGCGTGGTTACCGGACACCTTCGGGTTCCAGCCGCAACTGCCACAGATCTTGCTGTTGGGCGGCATGACCGGGTTTTTTACGACGAAGCTCCGCTGGAACGAGACGACCGTGTTTCCGCACGATCTCTTCCACTGGCGCGGGCTGGATGGCAGCCGCGTGCTGGCGCACAGCTTCTGGAACACCGGGGATAATTACAACGCGGTAGTCAACCCGAGCAGCACACTGGGAACCTGGCAGAGCTTCAAGGGGAAAAGTAACCCCGGCTGGCTGGTCGCCGAGCACGAACCGCAGAGCCTGCTGTCGTTCGGGTACGGTGACGGCGGCGGTGGTCCGACCCGCGAGATGCTGGAAGAGTACGCCCGCATCCAGGATTACCCGGCACTCCCAAAACTCACCATGACTCGAGTGGACGAGTTTTACCAGCGCTTACCGCAGAGCGATCTGCCGGTCTGGGACGGCGAGATGTACTTGGAGCTGCATCGCGGCACGCTGACCACCCAGGGGCGCACTAAGAAACTGCACCGTGATTTAGAGACGCGATTGGCGGAGGCGGAGGCGTTCAGTGCCCTGGCGTGGGCGCAGAATAAAACGACTTATCCACAGGAGTTGGAAACCCTGTGGAAAACCTTGTTGCTGCACGAGTTCCACGACATCCTGCCCGGCAGTTCGATCCGCGAGGTCTACCAGGACACGGAACGGGAGTTGTCCAGCGCTTTGGAGGCGGCGACGCGGCTGCGTGACGCGGCGTTGGAAAATCTGCAAACCGCCATACCCCAACCTGGAACTGCCGCCGCCCCAAAAGCCGACGGCACGGGCTTCATCCTCGAGAACGCGAGGCTACGGGTGCGAGTCGGCGCGGACGGCTGGGTTCACAGCCTCTACGATCTGAGCTGTCACCGGGAGACGCTGAGCGCTCCCGTGGCACTCGAGGCGGAGCGCGACCTGCCGAGGGAGTGGGAAGCCTGGGATGTCGGCCCGCACGTTGGCGGCGAGACGATCACCGGGGAGGTACGCCTGGAAGCCTTGGAGGACGGCGTGCGGGTTCACCGTCAGTGGCGCGCTTCCACGATCACGCAAACCTACCGGCTGCACGCAGACCTGCTCGAGGTGGACAACGAGCTGGACTGGGCGGAGAAGCGCGTGCTGCTCCGGGCGGTCGTGCCGCTACAGATCAGCTCCAGTCAAGCGAGCTACGAGACCGCCTTCGGATTCGTGGCGCGACCGACGCACCAGAACCTGCCCGACGATGCCGCCCGCTTCGAGGTGGCCGCGCACCGCTGGGCGGACCTATCCGAGCGTGGGTACGGCGTCAGCCTGCTGAACGACGGCAAGTACGGTCACAGCGCCAGCCGCGACAGTCTATCGGTGAGTTTACTGCGCGGCACGATGTACCCCGACCCGGACGCCGACCTCGGGGCGCACCGGTTTCGGTATGGGCTGTACCCACACGCGGGCGATCACTCGGAGGCGAACACCGCTCAGGTCGCCGCTCGGTTCGCCAGTCCGCTCCTCGAGAGGCTTCAACAGCAACTCCAGGTGAACGGCGTGCGTCTGTTGCTGAGCGCCCTGAAACGCGCCGAGTCGGGGGAGGCCTTGATCCTGCGCCTGTACGAACCGCACGGCGCTCGAGGGCAGACCAGCCTGACCTGGGCGGGCGTGAAAAAAGCGGCGCGGGTCAATCTGCTCGAGGAGGCTGAGGAAGCCCTGGAACTTCGGGGCGGTACAGTTTCGCTTTCGGTTCAGCCCTTCGAGGTCGTGACGCTGAAACTGTGGCTCTTGTAGACTCCGCTCATGCCGAGAGACGTTTTTTCCAGCCCGGACGCCCCCGCCGCCATCGGACCGTACTCGCAGGGGGTGAGAACGGTTCACGGATTGGTTTTTTGCAGCGGTCAGACGCCGATTGATCCCGCGACCGGCGAGCTGGTCGCGGGCGGGATCGCAGAGCAGACCGGACAGGTCTTCAAAAACATTGCTGCCGTGCTGACCGCCGCCGGGAAGAGTTTCGACGACGTGGTGAAATGCAACGTCTACCTGGCGGACATGGCCGACTTCGCGGGCATGAACGCCGTTTACAGCACCCAGTTCACCGCCCCCTACCCGGCCCGCACCACAGTCGCGGTGCGCGAACTCCCGAAGCGCTGCCTGGTAGAAATCGAAGTCATAGCCCAGTAAATAAAGAGATGCAAAGCCGGTCATCGAGTTCGTCACGGCTCGAGAACGCCGGGCAGCATTTGGCCTTCATCAATGCCGACCCAGAAATCCAGCGGTGCGCTGTCTCGAGTGCCAAGGACGATTTCGCGTGTGGTTTGGGCTGTGATGCTCATGGGGACTCAAGCAGAAGGTGTGGGTCAAGCTCGAGGTAAGGAATGTTAATTCTGTCCCGTGAGTTCATCCCAATTGTCGTTTACGGATTTTGCGAGACGGAGCAACATAGCCAAAGACGTATAGGCTTCGTTCTCGGAAATTCCAGAGGTTGTGCCGTGTGCTGCTTCATCGCGCCAGTATTTCAACAACGTGGACAAGCCCTTGAATTCACGTACGATGTGTTCTTTGGCTTGACCAAGAAGCTTTGTCTCGACTTTTCCACGCCCACCGCCGGAAAAATATATTTTCAACATTTCTTCTTTATCTTTATACTTTGATTCGGCTGCCGTCAGCACAATAGATTCCGTTGCTGCTCCACACATTGCGCAACATGCAAGATAAGCGTGTGCTCCGTAACAGCGAATTGCCTCTTGCGCTCGTTCATGGAATCCTGCACCAAACCTTGCGGTATAGGGTTTTAGCATCTCAGCGAAGCGTTCGGGTTCTGTAGGAATAAAAGTATCGTTATTGGCTTCTGAGAGCCATTGTTTGCCAAACGGTGTAATGGAAAATCCGTTTCCAGCACTTCCATCATCTGTACTTTGCAAATCAAAGCTTTTTACACCGGGTCTGATAATTCCTCGACGCGCCAATTCCCACGCAGCATTGTAAATATGGGGTGATAGATCACGCATTTTTTGTCTATCTCCATCATAGCCATCTGGCGCAAGTTCTCGAAGTAAATTAGGAATATATAAATCATATCCGTAGCTAGTCATGCTATTGATCCCTTAAGTTCAAGGGATTAAACATCTGCGTAAAAATTGAATTAGTTGATTGATTGCATCTTCGCTTTTCGTAATTAACTCCCCAATCTAATTCAATCCTCTTCTCGAGCCATTATCTCATCTTCTCTCGAGCACCTTCACAATCTCATCCATCACCCGGTTCGCGTCTGGCATCGGCAACAGCATCCAATCGTGAACCATGCGTTCAACCCCATGATACGCGAGGCTCACCTGCGATTCGGCTTTGAAGACTCGACAATCGGGTTGCAAAATATCGAAGGTTCCAATGAGAGCCGCTCGTAAACGATCTTCGGAGCATAATCTATTCGTTCTGCAAGTTTCTTTTCTGATTCAAAAACGATAAAACTATTATTGTAAAACGTGTGCAACACGCACCAGATTTTGCGTTTCGGCTTGCTAAACTCGAGCAACATTGAGCCGTCCCCCCCGCACGTCAGACGTGAACGACCTCGAGATTCTCGAGGTGTTTCACCGTTTGACGCTTTCTCTGGCCGGTCAGCACGACCCGGAGGCGGTCTTGCAGAACGCCCTGGAGAGTGCCCTGGCGCTGTGCGGTGGTGACGCTGGGGCGTTGTACCTGCGCCTGGACAACGGCCAGCTCGAGATGCACTGCGCGGTGGGTTTGACCGCGCAGGCGGTCGGGTCGCGGCTGCTGGGTGGGCGCGGCGTGACCGGCGCGGTGATTGAGAACGGTGAGGCACTGCTGGTCAACGATTACGCCAACTGGCCGGGTCGCAGTCCTGCCTTTCCGAACCGTCAACGCAGCGTGATCTCGGCTCCGCTGACCTCTGGGGACAGACCGATCGGGGCGATCACCGTCTTCGCTGAGGATCGCACGAACGCTTACGTCAACGAGGACCTGCGGCTGTTGCAGCGCTTCGCGGCGTTCTCGAGCGTGATCTTGGAAAACGCGCGCCTCCATGAACGGCTGAGGCTCGAGACGATCGCCGCGCAGGAACGCACCGAGCGGCGCAGACGCGTGCAAACGACGGTCGCCGAGGCGCTCAATGAATCCGAACCGCTGGCGGCGTTACAGCACCTGATTCGGGGCTGCGCCGCTGCTCTGAACTGTCACGGCGGGGCCTGTCTGATCCAACCGGGGCAGGAGGTCATGGGGTGGCTATCGGACCCAGACGTACCGTTCGTCGAACCGATTCGGCTGGGCGAGGGACTGATCGGCCGGGTCGCACAGACCGAGGAGGCCCTGCTAGTCAATGATTACCCAAACTGGCCGGGTCACATTCCCGCCTACGTGACCGCCGGGGTCAAGAGCGTCATCGCTGCACCCCTGAGGCGCGGTTCAGCGGTCGCTGGCACGATCTTCTTCGAGGAGTATCGGAATACAGCGTATTTCTCGCAGGACGACCTGGAACTGGTCGTGCAGGTGGCGACTGTGGCGAGCGGTATGCTCGAGCGGACACGCCTGTACACCGAGGCGAGGCGCGCCAGAGACCTGGCGGAGCGTCGGAGCGCCATTTTAGAGGCGATTCAGGAAATCAACCTCGAGCTGGGCCGTCAGCACGAGTTGGAGCCTTTGCTGAATCTTTTGCTGGAACGGGCGGTTTCCCTGTTGGGCGGCGATGCGGGCGGCGTGTACCTGATCGCGGGCGAAGAAATCGTGCTCCGCATGGCGCACGGTGACGAGCTGCTGGAGCGTGCCCCGCTCGGGTACGGCGTCTCGGGCGGGGTGGCGCAGCGCGGTCAGCCGATCCTAGTCGCGGAATACATGGAGAGTCCGTACTACGAGGATTCGCAGCCCGGCGCGACTTGGCGCTCGGTGGTCAGCGTGCCGCTGCACCGTGATCGTCAAACGGTCGGAGCCTTAACCCTGGCTGACACACGGGTCGCCGGTCGCTTCGACGCGGAGGACCTGGCCAGCCTGCAACGCTTCGCGGCCCTGGCCAGCTTGGCTTTAGAGAACACGACCCTGCTGAACATGACGCGTGAAGCGCAACGGCGTTCGGAGGGGCAAAATCAACTGCTGGAATCGCTGTCCCAAGCGAGCCTGGAACTCGTGGCGCAACTCGAGCCGCAACAGATGCTCCAGCAGCTCACCGAGCGCACCCAGACGCTGTTCTCCGCCGACGCCGGAGTGGTTTATCTGTTGGACGACAACCGCCAGCGTTTCCAGCGCGTCACCTGGCACGGTGAAAGCTCGAGTCCGGGCGGTACCTTCGGTCAGGGCTTGAGTGGGCGCGTCATGGCCGATGTCAGGTCGGCTCGGGTGGCGGATTATGCCTCCTGGGAGGGGCGCGATCTGAACGCCAACGAATCCGGTCAGTGGCACGCCGCGATGAGCGCCCCACTGATGCGCGGCGCAACCGCGATCGGGGCGCTGACAATCGCCCGATCCGAGTGCCTGGAACCGTTCTCAGTCAACGACTTAGAAACGCTGGAACGGTTATCGGCCTTCGCCAGTCTGGCGTTGGAAAAGGCGCAACTGCTGGACGAGACCCGGCAGGCCGAACGGGCCGCGCTGGAACGCTTGGAGCAACTCGAGGCCTTAGACGCGGTGCGTTTTCAGCTCTTGGAGCAGCACGAACCCGATCTGGTGTTGCGGCAAACCCTGCGGCTGCTGATGCCGCTGCTCGGCGCGAGCGGCGGTCTGTACTGGCAGTATCAGGACGAGGATCGCGGCCTCGAGTTGAGGCTCACCGAGAACCTGCCGGGCGCGGCCCTGGGGTCGTCGGATGCGTTCGCGGGCCGAGTGATCGAGACTGGGCGGGCGTGGCGGCTCGAGGATGCGACGCTGGGGACGGGGATTGACCAGCCCGTCTCTGACTCGGCTATTCCTGAAGAGCCGATCATGTACCGGTCGGCCGTGTTCGCGCCGCTCACCTCTAGCCAGGGAATCAGCGGCGTGCTGGCCCTGACCCACGAGGGGGCGGGTCGGTTCAGCGCCACGCACCTCGAAACCCTGGAGCGCTTCAGCGGTCTGGCCAGCGTCGCGCTGGAAAACGCTCGGCTGCTGGAACGAATGCGCCGCGCCGAGGCTCGAGCCTCGGATCGTAACGCGCTCTTGGAAGCCTTGCACGGCGTCAATCTGGAGTTAGGCAATTATGTCAGGCTGCAACCGCTGCTGTTCTCCATCTTGGAGCGCGCACTGCTGATGCTCGGCGGGCACGACGGGCGCTTCTATCTGCGCGACGGCGACGGGTTGAAACTCGTGACGTACATCGGTGGCCAGCCGTTTGATCGTGTCGAAATCGGCGAGGGTGCCAGCGGCGTCGTGGTGCAAACCGGACAGCCGCTCTTGATAGAAGATTACCTGTCCTGGGAGGGCAGTCATGGCGGCGCGCGGCGCTGGCGCTCGGTAGTCGCCGTGCCACTGAAACGCGGCGCGGAGGTGCTCGGAGCGCTGGCGGTCGTGGACACCCAGACGCCGGGACGCTTCACCACGCTGGACTTGGAAGCCTTGGAACGCTTCGCAGCCCTGGCCAGCCTGGCCTTAGAGAAAACCAGGTTGCTCGAGGATACGCAAAACGCGGAGCGGCAGGCCAGCGAACGCGCCCGGCAACTCGAGGCGCTGTACCAGGTGAGCCTGGAACTGAACGGGCAACTGGAACCCGATCAACTGCTTCGGAACATCCTGACCCGCGCCGCGCAGCTTTTAGAGGCGGACGCGGGCGGCGTGTACCTGAACGATTCCAGCCTCCCGGAAACCGTGCTGGCGGTCGGGTTGGGATCCAATCCGACGAGGCGCATGCGCCTCGGGGACGGAGCCTCCGGGCGGGTGGCGCTGGACGGGGAGCCACAGCTCTTGGAGGATTACCAGACCTGGTCGGGCCGGGTGCGCGAGGCCAGAACCACCTGGCGATCCGTGGCAAGCGTCCCATTGCGGCGCGGTTTCACACTGGCGGGCGCGTTGACCGTGGCCGACACCCGGCGGGCGGGCGCGTTCAAACCCCACGACCTCGAGATACTGGAACGCTTCGCGGCGCTCGCCAGCATCGCCTTGGAAAACGCCCGGCTGTACAGCCGCGAGCGGCAAAACCTGGACGACGAACGCGTGCGCACTCGGATCACCCAGGAGATCACCCGCTTGCAAGGCGTTGCCGAGAGCGCCAAGGCGCTGCTGGTGACGCTTTCGGAAACGCTCGGGTACGCTGGCTCCACGATTTACCTGCGCGATGGTGATCGCTTGCGGCTTCAGGCCACCCTGGGAAAGCAAGAGGGACAAACTGAGCCGCCCGCTGAAATCCCACTGACTCGAGGGGTGAACGGCCAGGTGACCCGCACCGGCCAGGCTGTACTTTTGGACGACACCACAGTCCAACCCGACCTGCTTCAAAACAGCAATCTGATCTGTCTGCCCTTGAAGGGCCGCGACGGCGTGCTGGGAACCCTAAACGTTCACGGGACACCCCAGCGGCCTCTCGGGCGCGGCGACCTCGAGATGCTGACCGCCCTGGGACCGGCCCTGTCCACGGCGCTGGAAAACGCGACGCTGCACTCGCAACTGGAACGCAAAGCCAGGGAACTGGAATTTCTGCGCCTGCAAGCCGAGCGCGCCGCCCGGTACGACCCGCTGACCAACCTGCGCAACCGCCGCGCCTTCGAGGAGGACTTGAAGCGAGTCCTGGAACGCTACCAGCGCACCGGGCAATCGTTCGGCTTGGCGGTGATTGACCTGGCGGGTTTCAAAGCGATCAACGATTCCCTCGGGCACGCCGGGGGTGACGAGGCGCTGCGGCGCGTAGCCCGCGCCCTGGGCGGCACGGCGGGCGGCTCGGGCAATCCAAATCCAGCCTCGAGCCAGGGTGGTTCTGACCCCGCACCCGCTAAGATTCCGCACCGGGCCTACCGAATCGGCGGCGACGAATTCCTAGTACTGATCCCCGCCCCACTCGAGCCGCGCGGGGTGTTGACGGATCTGATTGGGAGAATTCAGGCGCTCGAGTTTCAGAAAGGGCTTCGAATCGCGCCGAACGTCGGGCTGGCCGTCTGTCCCAGCGACACCGACGACATGGACCGCCTGCAATCGCTGGCTGACCGCCGCATGTACGCCGCGAAAGCCCTGGGACGCGCACTGCTCGAGGATGGCGAATCTCGGGACGCGCCCCCGCGCAGACGGGCGGGCGACCCGAACTAAATCCCCTATAGACTGATCCCATGAACCCCAGAACCGTTGCCGCCCGCGCCGGACTCGAGTTGGAACTGGGCTTGGGTCGCCCGATCAATCCCGCGATTCACCAGGCGACCGTCTACGCCTTTTCCTCGCTCGAAGAGTTCGAACGCGTCTATCAGGGTGAGGCTGGAAATTTTTATTACCGCAACGGTCACCCCAACGCGACCGCCCTAGAAACCGTGCTGGCGAGCTTGGAGGGTGGTGAGGCTTGTGTCGTGGCGGCGTCCGGCATGGCGGCGATCTCGGGCGCGTTGCTGGGAGCGCTTCGGGCGGGCGATCAGATCATTGCCGATCAGAACGTCTACGGCGGCACGTATGCCTTACTCACCGATGACCTGCCCAGGATCGGCATCACGACCACTTTCGTCAACGCGCAAAACTTTGAGACGATCGCGGCGGCCATCCAACCCAACACGCGTTGGCTGCATTTAGAGAGCCTGTCCAACCCGACCGTGCGCGTGGCAGACCTACCCGCGCTGATTGAATTGGGGAAGCGGCACGGACTCACCGTCAGCTTGGACAACACCTTCGCCAGTCCCGCGCTGCTGAACCCGCTGACGCACGGGGCTGACTTGGTGTTTCACAGCCTGGCGAAATATATTGGCGGTCACGGCGCGGTGATGGGCGGAGCCGCGATTGGAAACGCGGCGCTGATCGCTGCGACTCGAGCCAAGCTGACTCACCTGGGCGGCACGATCTCCGCGTTGGACGCGTGGCTGGCACTACTAGGCGTCAAAACCCTGGAGCTGCGAATGCGCGCCCACTGCGAAAACGCGCTCCGGGTCGCCGGGTTCCTCAAAGGTCACGCCGGGGTCGTGAGCGTTCACTATCCGGGTCTGGAGTCGCACCCGCAGCACGCACTGGCACAGCGTTTACTGCCCAAAGGGTACGGCGGGATGCTGTCGTTTGAACTCGAGGGTGGATTTGAGGCGGCCTCCAGATTTGTCAGCGCCATCGCGCCGCACATCCCGCTCGCGCCGAGCCTGGCGGATGTTTCCTCCACCCTGTCGCACCCCGCCAGCACCAGCCACCGCGCCCTGACCCCGGAGGCTCGAGCGGCGATTGGGATTGGTGATGGACTACTGCGACTGTCTGTCGGAATTGAAGACGCGGACGACATCATCGGTGATCTCGAGCGGGCGCTGGGGGAGATTGGTCGTTGATGGGTATCGAGGAGATTGATGAGTTACAAGGGCGAGCCTCGCCCTCACAGGCAACGTATGAGGACAATGCCTGGTTAGCGTTTCCAGACCGCCCACCACGGTTTCGGCTCGAACCTCGGTTCTTTCAGCAGCTCCGCATCCAACGTGATGCTGCCCGCGACGCGTTCCAAGTTGGCGCGAATCCGACTCAGCGCGTGCTCCGGGTGTGCGGCATCGGTTTCGGGCGATAGATCGCTCCGCGCCATGACCTCGGTCGCCTGATGGCGCAGCACGAAACTGCCGCGCTTGAACGGCAACGCCAGACTGCCGACGAAGGTGAAGCCCGTGGGCTTCGCTGGGGCGCGCATAAGCAAGCGAATCGCCGTAATCCGTGGCAGGTTCGGCAAGTCCAGGATCTCGAGTTGCAACACGGTCGCGTTCTGGGTACGCGCGGCCGACTCGTAGTAGCCGCGCAAACCTGCGGCATCGCGCAGGGACACCGGGATGTCCGGCGGTAAGGCGAAGGCGCGCAGTTCCAGTACGTCGTTAAAGTCGTTCAACCACAGTTGCCGAGTCGGTTCGTCTTTACGCACCATCAGCCCAGCCGTGTCGAAATGCAAACTCGAAGTCACGAAGGCGGTCACAGCCCCAAGTCTACGCGAGCCAGAGCAATCGTTCGCCTCACCTTGATTTCTGTCCCCCGGCTCCGTAATCTCCAACCCATGCGAGTCAAGCTGCTGTTCTTCGCCGCGCACCGCCGCGCCGCCGGGCTGGGCGAAACACAGACCGAGCTTCCAGAAGCTTTGAGCGTCCGCGAGGCATCCGCCCTGATCGCCGCGCAATTCAACCTCGAGCTGCGCGGCAGCATGGTCGCCGTCAACGACGAGTACGCCAGTCCCGAACGCATCCTGGAAGCCGACGACACCCTGGCGTTCATTCCCCCGGTCAGCGGCGGCACGCACACCGATCATTTCGCCGATCACTTCCTCGTCACTGAAGCCCCGCTCGAGATTGCTAGGCTGCACGCCCGGTTGCTCCACCCCGGCTGGGGCGGGCAGGCGTTCTTCACCGGGTCCACGCGCACGCCGAACAGGGGATTAGAAATTCTGCGATTGGAGTACGAGGCGTACCCGGCGCTCTGCCACAAGGTCATGGCGCAACTCGCCGCCGAAGCCAGAGCGCGTTGGGAGATCGCGGGCGTCGTGCTGGCGCACCGCACCGGAAGGGTCCTCCCCAGTGAGGTCAGCATCTTCGTCGGAGCCGCCAGCGCCCACCGCCGGGCCGCGCTCGAGGCGGTTCCGTGGCTGGTGGACGAAGCCAAAGCGCGGCTGCCGGTGTGGAAGCTCGAGGTGGCGGTCACGGGGGAGCGCTGGGTGGAAGGGAGTACGAGCGCACCGACGCTGTAAATTCGACTCGAGTATTCGATTCATTTTCGCTTAGGCTACTTTGCCCATTGCGCCCAGTGACACTCACTCCTGAAAATGCGCCTTATGGAAACCGCTGCTTACGAACTTTGGTATCGGCTCAAGGGACGAGACGCTTGTCTCATCGCTCTCAGTGCCGATCAGGACGGACTCGTATTTGATGAATCAGGGGTGATCCTGAGCTTCTCGAGTTCAACTGATTTGCGGGCTTACGCCGAAAAAGCCAATATCCAACTCGTGAAGTTTGAAACCGAACCATCCGCACTCGATCCTGTCAATCTCGATACGCTCGAGGTTTGGCTGCGACAGTCGAATTCTCGAGCGGTTGAATGTCAGACTCTTCTGAGCGCCTGGAATCTGTTCTGGGACGCCTCAACTTCGTTGCATCTCAGGTTTGACTCGAGGCATCTGGAACCCAATAGCCTATATGACAAGCTTTTTTGGGGTTGCAATTTACCGAGCATGACTCCAGATGGAGAAGTGTTTCACCCAACATGGTCAAGTACTGAATTGGAAACCATACGTTCCATCTTGGGTGAGGGTTTGGCGATGTTCCGAAGTCACATCAAGACTGACTGAAATCTCGAGCGGGTTTAATGGGAATGTGATCGGCATTCTCAAAACTGACCGGGCGAACACCTTGCGCCTCGCACACAGAGCTGTGACGATGCGCCCCGACAATTGCGCGAGCTGTACCTGAAAACCAAGCAACGCCATACCCTCGAGCCTTTCTTGGTGAACCCTCAATCCTCGAGTCCCCAGGCTTGCGCCCGCCAAGTCCCGCCTACGCCCAGCCACGCGGTCACGAAATCCTCGGGCGGACTGGCTTCGATTCGCAGCGCCGCGCCCGTGATCGGGTGATTGAACTCGAGCCGCCAGGCGTGCAGGGCTTGCCGAGCGATCAGACCGCTGGGCTTGCCGTACACCGCGTCGCCCAAGATCGGCGTTTTCAAGTATTGCAGGTGAACCCGAATCTGATGGGTGCGTCCGGTGTGAATCCGGGATCGGACCAGGGCGTGCGTCGGTGCTTCCAGGGGTGCCACCTCGAGCAGTTTGAAATCCGTTTTGGCGTCTCTGGCGTTGGTTCCCGCCACCGCCATGCGCGTTTTGATCGTCGGATGGCGTCCAATGCTGGCCTCCACGGTGACGGCGGCGGGCGGCACGCCGACGGTGATGGCCAGGTATTGCTTGCGGGTTTGCCGATCCGCGAAGGCTTGGGAGAGTTTGGCGTGCGCCTCGCGGGTTTTGGCGACCACGATCACGCCGCTCGTGTCCTGATCCAAGCGGTGAACGATGCCGGGGCGGTAGCCTTCGATGCCGAACGCTTCCCCCTCGAGCGCCAGCGGCACACGTCCCAGCAGCGCGTTGACTAGGGTTCCGGTGAGTGTCCCCCCGGCCGGGTGCGTCAGCATCCCGGCGGGCTTGTCCACGGCGATCAGGAACTCGTCTTCAAACAGGATTGTCAGCGGAATGTTCTCTGGCAGCACCTCGGACGGGAGCGGCGGGGGCGGCGTCCATTCCAAACTTTCGCCACCCTTCAACGATTGGCTCCCCTTTGAAACAGTTTTACCGTTGACGGTCACGGCACCCGTTTGCAGCCAGTCCTGCGCCTGCGACCTCGAGACGCCCGCGAGTTTCGCCAGCGCCACATCCAAGCGCCCAGCGTCTGACGCGAGCGCCGAGAACGATTCGGGGCTGGCATCCTCGATGCTCGAAGCGGAATCGCGGTTCATGGCAGGGCATTGTTCCACACCTGAACCGATGGGATTGGAAACGCATTCCTTCAAGGTGTGGCAAGCCAACCCCAGCCACGATCACGCCAAATCAAATCCATCATGATCTTCTCGAGCTGTCCGCGCTATCCTGGAGCCGTGCCCTTTCCCGCCTCGGAACGACAACGAATGCTCCAGGTAAAATTCGTCGGGGCGACCGTGATTCAGCGGCTCGAGGAGCTGGGGTTCTCAAAGTTAATTGAGTTGAGCGAAGAGACAGCCAGTGACTTGACACTGCGAATCTCCAAGCACATCGGCAGCACCTGTTGGCACAACAGCCCGCAAGCTCGAAGCTCCATTCAGGGCTTGATTGATCTAGCGCAGCCTGATTCAACCCAGCCGCGTGATTGAACTAGATTTCTCACCGCCCTGGCTCGAGTACCCTGATATGCCGAGTTGGTGGGGCGGGTGGCGACAAGGCAATGCCGAACCCTGGTTTCAGGTTTGGCTGGAGCGCTTTAATGCGCTGCCTCTTTCCAGGCAAAGCGCCTATTTGGAACGCTGGAACGCACCACAGGACTGGCTCGAGTGGCAGGAGATGCGACGCTTCTCAGCAGGAACGAGCGTCCCTGATCGAGCTGATTGATAACTTATCCTGCGCTGATAACCTCGAGGCGGCAGAAACGTCAGAACTGTTGTGCGGGTGGGATCAAACTACCGAATCGCCGCGCCAGGTCAGCTTTGCCGAAGGCGTAGCCGTGACCGGGGTGGAAGCGAGTGACGGGCAGGGTCAGCAATTTCGCAAGGCTGCGTCTCACTCTGTCTGGGTCGTCTGCGAACAGGTGTCGGGCTGGGTGGTTCTGGGCAATAAACGAGCCGCGCAACACGTCGGCGATCAGGCACTGACCGTCTGGCAGCAGCACCGACAGTGAGCCTGGTGTATGGCCCGGCGTCTCTAAAAACCTGGCTTCCACGCCGTAGGATTGCAAACTACCCTCTCCGGTCAAGACGATATCCGGCTCGAGCGGTTGGAAGTCCGTGGCAAAGAAACGCTTCAAGATTCGTCCATCCAGCCCGGTGGGGTGAAGCGTCTGATGGCCAGATCTGGCCATCTCGAGGTCAGCTTGGTGCAGCGCGACTGGCGCTCCGGTCTCGCGGCGCAGTTCGGCGGCACTGCCAAGGTGATCTAAGTGTCCGTGCGTCAGCAGAATTAGTGCCAGGTCTTTCGGCGCGAATCCCAAACGCGCCAGTTCGCTCAGGATCAAGGCCGTGTTTCCAGGGTTGCCCGTATCCACCACGACGGGGCGCGCGTCGGCAATAATATAAAAGTTAGCGATGCTGGTCCGAATCGTCTGCAACCGGGTCATAGTCTCCCCTCGAGACTGGATGGAATGCCTGAGGCGGTCAGAGTTTCCCCAAAAGCCGTCGGTCTCGTGGCGGTAAGAATCCACCGAGTACAGGTCAATCTTGGACTCGAGGGGACGGTGACAACTCGCATTCCCGAAGGCTACTTAACACTGTTAATCTTGTCAACACTGTCATTTTTGCCCCTCCGGGTTGCGACAGCCCAAACCGCTCTCGTATACTCCGTACTATGGCGCTGAGACGCAACGCATGGCGAATGCCAGAGGTCACCCGGTAAGACTCGAGACTGCCCCCTCGAGCCGCGCCGGGGTGTCAGGCCCCGGCTTTTTCATGCCTGAACCTTGAGGGAGCTGCCCCTATGAGTGAGAAAATCTTTTACATCACCACACCGATTTATTACGTCAATGACGTGCCACACCTCGGACATGCCTATGCCACGCTGGTCGCGGATACATTGGCGCGCTATCACCGCCTGGCGGGGTACAAAACCTACTTTTTGACGGGGACGGACGAACACGGCGAGAAAATCTGGAAGGTCGTGCAGGGACTCGAGGAATCCGCGCAGGAGTACGTCAACCGCATCTCGGAAACTGGTTTTCAGGCGCTCTGGAGGCGCTGGGGTCTCAGCAACGACGATTTCATTCGCACCACGCAGCCGCGTCACATTGAGTACGTGCAAAAAATTCTGCAACGCATCTACGACACCGGCGACATCTATCACGCCGAGTACGAGGGCTTGTACAGCGTCGGCTCTGAACGCTACGTGACCGAGAAAGAGCTGGTGGACAGCCCAGACGGTCAGAAACGCCTGCCCGGTGACAAAGACCCGCCGGAGTTGCGCCGCGAAGCCAATTACTTCTTCAAATTGGAAAAATACCGGCCGTGGCTTCTGGAGTATTTAGACGCGCATCCCGATCTGATCGAACCCGTCGCGTACCGCCGGGAAGTTTTGGAAATGCTGAAAGAACCGATCGGCGATCTCAGCATCTCCCGTCCGGTGGAGCGCCTGCCGTGGGGCATCCCGATTCCCTGGGACGACGGTCACGTCACCTACGTCTGGTTCGACGCGCTCCTCAATTACGTGTCCGCTCTGGGCGGTGAGGGTTTCGAAAAATTCGAGACCTTCTGGCCGCACGCCTGGAACCTGATCGGCAAGGACATCCTGAAAACGCACTCGGTCTTCTGGCTGCCGATGCTGAAAGCCGCTGGCCTGCCGCTGTACGAAAAGCTCGTGGTTCACGCGCACATCCTGGGCTTCGACGGGCGCAAGATGGGCAAAAGTTTAGGCAACGCCGTAGACCCCATAGAAATGGAACAGAAGTACGGCATAGACGCGCTTCGCTATGCCCTGCTGCGCGAGACGACCTTCAGCGCCGACAGTGCCTTTGGGGAACACATCCTGGTCAACCGCCTGAACTCCGACCTGGCGAACGACTTAGGGAACTTGCTCTCGAGGGTGCTGAGCATGGTGGACAAATACCGGGGCGGGGTCGTGCCAGCGCCCGGCAAGTATGACGCTCGGGAGCAAGGCATCATCGAAGCCGCGAAAGCCTTGCCGGATCGGATCATGGAAGAGGTCCGCAACCTGCGGATTCACCTGGCGATTGAGAAAACCTTGGAATTCGTGCGCGACCTGAACCGCTTCGTGGCAGAGTCTAAACCCTGGGAACTGGCTCGAGACGAGGCGCAAGCTGAGCGATTGAACACTGTCCTCTACGCTCTGCTCGAGGGGCTGCGGGTCGTTTCAGTTCTCTTGGAACCCGTCCTGCCCAACCGGATGCTCGAGGTTCGTAAGCAACTCGGGTTGGAAGGGCAATCCTACCCGCTCGAGGCCGCCTGGGGTTTGACGCCGCCCGGCACGAAAACCGCGATTGGGAATGTGCTCTTCCCGAAGGTTGAACTAGAAGCCAAGGAGGCCATCGTGACCGAACCCGCCGCACCCATCCCTGAACCCGAGTACATCACGATAGACGACTTCGCCAAGATTGACCTGCGCGTCGCAGAAGTATTAAGTTGTGAGCGCGTACCGAAAGCCGACAAGTTGCTGAACCTGCGCCTGTCACTGGGCAACGAGGAACGCACCGTGCTATCCGGCATCGCGGAGCATTACACGCCGGAGGAAATGGTCGGAAAGCGGGTTGTTTTGGTCAGCAACCTCGCGCCGCGAAAAATGCGCGGCATCGAAAGCCAAGGCATGATCCTGGCAGGTGATGGTGACAACGGCAAAGTCGTCGTGATCGAACCCGACTCGAGCCTGCCGAACGGCGCGAAGGTGCGCTGACCGGGGCTCGAGAGAAATAAAAAGGCAGCCTGTGACGGCTGCCTTTTCACGTGTTCGCAGTTCGTTCCAACGGTTAGGTCCCGCCCGCGCCTCACCCAATCGTAGGGGCGTAGCGTGCTACGCCCGACCACACCTCGAGCCTGACGATCACAGCCCACTCAAACCGGCTCGAGGTGCGTGAGAGAAAATTCGCTTTCTCGAGCCTCGTTTCATTCGTCCGTCTCAGGCCTTGTCGTTCGTGGCCGGGCACAAGATGTTGTGCCTCTACGAAACACGTCTTTGGGATTTGCGTGCGGCTCGAGAGAATGGAAAAATGCTCGAGGTCGGTTCATTCCCTGAAATAGTAATCGCGCAGCACGCCGTCGAAGCGTTGCGATTGGAGGCAACAGCGTTTGAAAGCGCCTCCCGCTGCCGCACGGGCAGGGGTCGTTGCGCCCTAGTTTCTCCAGGAGTTCCTTGTTGCCATGCACCACGCGGTCGCCGCGTTTGACGTGGGTTTCCGATGGGAATCCCTTGCGGCGTTTGCTGGTGGGTTCAAAAGCAGGCTTGCTCCTCGGGTTGAATTCTGCGTGCCATCGTCGTGTCCTCCAAGTTGAATTCTCGAGGGGGTGAGGCTCGAGTGATGCGACTATCGCACGCTCGTTTCGAGCGGTCATGACGACAATGGCTTAACCCAGCAGGTTTGAGGGTGCAGGCTTCGCACGGCACGCCTCACCGTGGCTCGGTACGATGGGGCGTGTCCCTGCGCGAGTCCCTGCCGGTCCTCGAGTCCATGCCAGCCTTGCGTGCGGCGTTGGCGTCGAATCGTGTGGCGATCCTAACTGCGCCGCCGGGGGCGGGGAAGAGCACGGCGGTTCCGCTCGAGTTGTTGAAGGAAGCGTGGCTGGAGGGGCAGAACATCATCATGTTGCAACCGCGTCGCTTGGCGGCGCGGGCGGTCGCGGCTCGCATGGCGGCGACGCTGAATGAATCGGTCGGTCGCACCGTCGGGTATCAGGTGCGCTTGGAACGGCGAATTTCCGAACACACGCGCTTAGAGGTCGTGACCGAGGGGATTCTGACGCGGCGGTTGCAGTCCGATCCGGCTCTGGAGGGCGTGGGGCTGGTGATCTTCGACGAGTTCCACGAGCGCAGCCTGCACGCCGATACCGCGCTGGCGCTGATCCTGGAAACGCAAGCCGCCCTGCGCGACGACTTGCGCGTGCTGATCATGAGCGCCACGCTGGACGTGGAGAGTCTATCCAGAACGCTGAAGGGTGCGCCGGTCGTCTCGAGTCTGGGACGCGCCTTTCCGGTGGAGATTCGCTACGCGACCCGCGACCCGGACGACGCGCTCCGAACGGTCGGCAACACCGTGCGAAATGCCCTGGCTGAGCATGACGGGGACGCCCTAGTGTTCCTGCCCGGCGCGATGGAAATCGGGCGCGTGCAAAATGCGCTGAGCGATGTAGATGCTGAGCTTCACCCGCTCTACGGCGATCTCCCACTGGAGGCGCAACAGGCGGCGATTCTGCCAGGCAGTGACCGCCGCGTGGTGCTAGCGACCAACATCGCTGAAACCAGCCTGACGATAGAGGGCATTCGCATCGTCGTGGACAGCGGACTGATGAGAGTCTCGAGGTTCGATTCGGGGTTGGGACTCTCCAAGTTGGAAACGGTACGGATCACGCGGGACAGCGCCGATCAACGGGCTGGACGGGCCGGGCGCGTCTCGAGCGGGGTCTGTTACCGCGTTTGGAGTGCGGCGACGCAGGCGGGGTTGTTGCCCGCCCGGAAACCGGAGATTTTGGAGGCGGACCTCGCGCCGCTGGCATTGGAGCTGGCCGTCTGGGGGACGCACGAGGACGCGCTCGTCTGGGTGACCCGCCCGCCCCTCGGGGCGATGGCGCAGGGACGGGCGTTGCTGCGCGAGCTGGGCGCGTTGCACGATGGCAAGATCACCGCACATGGCCGTGCCATGCACGCGCTCGGAGCGCATCCGCGATTGGCGCACTTGTTGTTAGAGGGTCAACGCATGGGGCTGGGTGGACTGGCAGCCGACATCGCCGCACTGCTAGAAGAACGCGACCCGCTGCCCAGAGAGGTCGGCGCGGACGCGACGCTTCGGCTCGAGGCGCTGAGGTCGGATCACACGCCAGCGGTGAAACGCATTCGGCAGCTCGCGGGCACGTACCGGGGTCGGCTTGAGGGAAACGCTGGCACGGCGGCGAGCGATGCTTACACCGTCGGCAGGTTGATTGCGTTGGCGTACCCGGAACGGATCGCGCAACGCCGCGACGGGTCCTACGAGCGTTACAAGCTGAGCGGTGGGCGCGGCGTGCGGTTGATGCCGTCGGACCCGCTCTCGCACGAGTCGTACCTGGCGGTGGCGCACTTGGACGCGGGAGTGGACGAGGGGCGCGTTTTCCTGGCGGCTCCGCTGGACATCCGCGACCTTCCCACGCAAACCAGAGAGGTGATCGGTTGGGACAGCAAAACCGGAACCCTAATCGCACAGCTAGAGACGTTCATCGGTGAACTGATTGTGGATCAAAAACGCCTCGAGCGGATTTCCGACAAGGCTAGGACGGCGGCACTCTGCAACGCCGTGCGGCTCGAGGGGCTGGCGCTTCTGGACTGGACGGAGGCGGCGCGGCAATGGCAGGCGCGGGTGGAATCCTTGCGATTGTGGCGAGCCGACTTGGAGCTGCCCGACTCGAGCGATGGGGCTTTGTTGCAAAGTTTGGAAACCTGGCTCGAGCCGTTTCTGACCGGGGTCCGCAAGCGCGACGACTTCGCCCGCATCAATGTATCGGAGGCGCTTGAAAACCGCCTGACCTGGACGCAAAAGCAACTCCTCGAGAGGCTGGCTCCCGTCAAATTAGAAGTCCCGAGCGGTTCTAGAATCAAACTGGAGTACGCCGCCGACGGCGCTGCGCCCGTGCTGGCGGTGCGACTTCAAGAGGTCTTCGGCTGGCTCGAGACGCCCAGAGTCAATGACGGGCGGACGCCCGTGCTGATGCACCTATTGTCCCCCGCCTACCGCCCGGTTCAGGTCACGCAGGATCTACGCAGCTTCTGGCAGAACACCTATCCGGGCGTCCGCAAGGAATTGAAGATTCGCTACCCGAAGCACGCGTGGCCGGAAGATCCGTGGACGGCCGAAGCGGTGCGCGGAGTCAAGCGAAAAGGTTGAAGGCAACCGTCGTGAGGCAGATGACCGCCCATCAACACCGTTACCCCCTGCGAAGTAGGGGAAGTCTCGAGCTTTGCTCGAGACGGGAGTCGGCCAACGATCAAACGTTCCCGCGTCACCCGACCACCCACCCGCACAGACGGCGACACCCAGCTTCGCAGGGCGTGACTCGAGACGCCTGTTTGCGCCCGCTCAAGCTTCAACTGTCGGCCGTGCGAAACCAGTAGTACCCCAGCCCGACCACACCGACCCGCAAAACCCAGCCGAGGGCGTCGCCCCACGAGTCCAGCCAGATCAATAGAAAGACATCCAACCCAACGAGTTTCCCGACGACGGAGCCAATGCCCAGCCACATCAGCCACGATCCCAGGCGCTTCATCGTCACATTCACAGCCTAAACGTTCGTAAACTGGAACCGTGGCAAGGCAACGCACGCTGAGAATCACCTTGGATGCCTTTCTCGAGGCGGTGTTGGACGCGGCTGGCTTCGAGGACGATGTGCTGAGAGGCTTAGAGGTCAAAGCCAAGGAGTTGCAGGCTTGGCTCGAGCGTCACCCGAACGCGAGACGCGCCGCGCGCGAAGCGTTAGAGGAGCGCGAGATCGAAACGACGGGCTATCGGCTGGGCTGGTTGCGCGATCCCGAGGGCGCTCCGAAGGACGAGGGCGTGGACGCGAACTGGGCGTTCTACCGCGAGTTGCTGGTCGAAGATGTGGCGCTCGAGGCGATGGAAGGCTTGGAGAGCGCCAAGTCTCGCACGGCGGATTTGATCTCTAAATTGCAAGCGGAGAAACGCGCCAAGCTCGAGGCGAAACGCGAGCGGGCGTGGACGCCGGTAGAACCGGACGAGGGGTGAGATTCACTGCGGTCGGGAAATATTTTGGTCGTCGAAGGTCAACTTTAGCCTCGAGGACGGTTTCGTTGTGCGTTCTACGAACAATCACGTCGCGCCCCATGCGTTCAATGAACGAGAATCGCCCCTACAAAAACGACGGCGAACGCTCGAGTTGTATCCGGTTTTTCGTGGGGGCGAACGGCTGTTCGCCCGCCACTCGAGCCAGCCGACAACGCCAACCCGCGAGGCTTCGCCCATTCCACAACCGCAAAGAACCTCTCGAGCAGAAGCACCCCAACCCAGCTCCGCACGCGAAAACCCACGAAACTGACGGGCGGACCGCGACTCCCCTGCTACACTGCCCCCATGCTGCGTCTCGAGGTGCTGGGGGCTGTCCAGGTGCGGCTGCACGGTCAACCCGTGACACTCGGGGTGAAACCGCTGGCGCTGCTGGTGTACTTGGCGCTCGAGGGTCGGACCGCACGGCGCACGCTCGGGGGGTTGATCTGGGAGGCTGCGCCGAACCCGCTCAATAACGTATCGGTCGCTAAGAATCAGCTCGAGAAAGCCTTGGGCGCGGTGCTGGACGCAGATCTAGAAACGTTGGCATTACGAGATTTTTCCTGCGACGCGTTGGAGTTCTCCCAGGGGCGGCCCGAGTCGTGGGCGTTGTGGCGCGGTGGGTTTTTCACCGGGGTGCGCCTGTCCGGTTGGGAGATGCAGCTTTCCGACGCCTGGCAGGACTGGTTGTACGCGACCCGATCAAAGTTCAGCGCTGAACGCCAGCGACTCGCGGCGAATCTGGCGCAGACGCAACTCGGTGCGGGCGATCTCGAGGGGGCGCTGGAATTCTTGGAGGTCGCGGCGGGCGGTGACGAGCCACTGGAGGACGCCGCCACGCGCTTAATTCTGACGCTCGGCGGGTTGGGTCGCCCCCAGGCGGCGCTCGAGGTCTTCAATCGCTTGACGCGCTTGCTGCGCGACGAGCTGGGCGTGGAGCCGATGGTGGGGACGCGCGCGGCGCTCGAGTTGGCGCGTTCAGATATGATCGCGTGTCGGGCTGAACTGGTCCCTCGGGCTGAACTGGTCCCTCGGGCTGAACTGATTCCTCGAGCCGCACTGCTCATGCGAGCCGCTCAGGGTGACGTACCGCTCGTCGGGCGCGAGGCGGAGCTGAGGGAGCTTCAAGACTGGTTGCGAGCCACACGGGTACGCGTGGCGGTCGTTGAAGGCGAACCCGGTGCGGGCAAAACGCGCTTGGCGCAGGAAATTCTGGCCTTGAGCGGCGCGACCTCGTGGCAACTCGAGTGCTTGCACGGGTCGCTGACCGGCGCGACGCTGGCGGCGTTGGCGCAGCACTTCAGGGCTGAACTCTCAAGCCTGCCCGCCGACTCGAGGGGCGCTCTGGAACGGCTGCTGGGAACGCGGGACGCGCGGGAATCCTTGCCGCCCGACGTTGAGCGTCGCGCCGTCTTCGTGGGCTTGCGTTCCCTGCTGTGTCAGGCGTCGGAGCGGGTGGCGCTCCTGGTAGACGACCTGCAATGGGCGGACGAGTTGACGCTGGGCTTTCTGGGCTGGTGTCTCAGCCAAGCCCTGCCGCTGCAACAATTTTCCGTGCTGATAACACTTCGCAGCACGGAAGCGGCTCGAGGGGACGTGGCGGGCTTGCTGGGCGATTTGACGCGGCGCGGTATCGCGCGTCGGCTGGCGCTGCCCGCGCTCGAGGTCGCGGCGGTGCAAGCGTTAGCGGAGCGCTTCGGAAAGCCGCTCGAGGTGGCCGCGCTGCATCGCGCCTCGGGCGGGAACCCGTTTTACCTGTTGGAACTGCTGCGCTCCGCCGACGGCCACGGACGGGTCGCGGAACTGATCCGCGCCCGCCTAGAAGGGTTGGGCAGTCTGGCGCAGCAGATGCTCGAGGCGCTGTGTGTGACCGGCAACGGCTCGAGTGTGGCGTTGTTGCGGGCGGTTTCGGGTCGTTCACTAGACGAGGAACACGACGCGCTGACCATCCTGACCGACGCCGCACTGCTGCAAACCACGGAGACCGTGCGCTTCGCTCACGATCTGGTCCGCGAGAGCATCGAATCGCAACTCAGCCCTGTCAGAGCACAACTGCTGCACCTGAGGGCCGCTCGAGCCTCACAAGCCGTTGATGCCGCCGCACACTACTGGGCGGCTAAGGAGGCCTGGCTGGAGACCGACACCGATCACGCCACGCACGCCTTTCAGGAGTTGGGTGCGCGTCTGGGGTACCGGGGCGAGCGCGACGCGGCGCTGCTGTGGTTCGGACGCGCCCTGGATCACAGCTCGGACGCCGCACGCGCCGGGGTGCTGATCGAACGGGCGGGTTTGCTCGAGCGATTCGGAGATTTTCAGGCGGCCCTGCAACAGCTCTCCGATGCCGAGTGGTGGCTGACAACTGATCTGCAACACGCTCAGGTGTTGGTCGCCAGGGGCTTCATCCTGCAACGCGAGCTGCGGGATTTCGCGGGCGCGGAGACCGCCCTTCTGGAGGCGCAAGGTTTGCTGAAGGGTCAGAAGAACCGCGAGACGCTGCTGGTGTACGGCGACGCCCTGCATCTGCTGGGCACGGTCGCGTTTCAACAAAAAAAGTATCACGAGGCGTTAACCCATTACCAGACCGCCCATCGCTTGCGCCAGAATCTGCGCGATCCGATGCGAACGGCCGAGAGTTTGAGCGGTCTGGGCAGTGCTTACATGGCGCTGAACCAGCCGGAGGCAGAAAAATATATTCTCGAGAGCATCCGTTTACGGCGTGAGCTGGGCGATCTCGTCCGCGTCACCCGTTCCATGACGAACCTGACTACGCTTTATCACCGACAGGGAAAAACAGAGGCTGCGCTCGCCATTCAGCGTGAAGCCTTAGCAATGCAACGCCAGATTGGTAACCCGACCGATATTGCCATCTCGCTCAATAACCTCGGCGTCTTGCTGTTTGAAGCGGGTGACGTTGTCAACGCCAGCGAACACTATCAACAAGCCATCGAAACCATGCAGCGCAACCATCTCGAGCCTCGAGCGGATTCCATTAGCAACCTGGAAGAAGCCCGAGAAACGCTTCGCGTTGCGGCTTTAAGGGCTGTTTAAGAGCCGGTCGTAGAATGGCAGTATGTTGAAATCCGCGCTGTCTATCTGCCTGTTCCCGCTGGTGTTCGTGGCTTGCACGCCGCCGCAACCACTACAACCCAAGATTTACAGCGCCTTCGTCGCCTCTGGCAGCACCTCGGTCACATTGCGCGGCCAACATCTGAAAGCCACTCGAGTCAGGCTGGCGGGTCAAACTGCGACCGTGGTCGAAACCAGTGCGACCTTCGATTCGTTGCGTCTGGAAGTGCCTGAACCACTCGTGAGCGGCGAATTCACGGTACAATTGGAATTCGAGGGCTTGGGCAATGTTTCGCAGACAGTCCAGGTGTTGCCCGGAAGCGGTGATGTGCCCGCCGCCGATCTTGGGACGAACCGCGAGAAATACCTCGTGAAAGGCGCGGGCTTTCTGGCTGTACCGGCTAGCCTCAACCAGAGCGTTTTGGATGCCGCCATCAGTCAGGCGGGGTTTTCAAGAACCGGCAGCCTTGAACCGGCGGCAGGCGCGGATGGGGTTTGCGCCCAGCGCTTTGTCAGCGTCCAGGACAACCAAATCTCACGCGGCACGCTCGAGGGGTTGAGCGCTCTGACCAATCAACTGGGGGAGAGTTTACCGGACACTGTTGACTTTGAATTAAATGCGGTCATGATTCACAACCAACCTGATGGCTCCGGCTCTACGCTCGAGGCTGCCCCTCGAGTCAGCCCGCTGGCGCTGCCGTCTGGACTCTCGAACGTGCGCGTGGCGGTGCTGGACAGCGGCATTAACCGTCATCCAATTTTTGAACTCAAAAACGGTTCCAACGCGATTGATTTCGCCGCCGCGCAGAATTTCACGGCCGAGGACAACCCCACCGATCCAGCGCCGCTGGGCACGGATGTCAGTGATCTAGCAAAGGATTTCAACACCAGCGCCATCGTCGGGCATGGAACGGCGATTGCCGGGGTAATTCTGCAAACCCTGGAAACAGCCGTGGGCAAAGATCCCGTGTCATTGAACGCCGCCGCCAGCATCGTACCGATCAAAATCTGCGAGGGTGGCAACGGGCGCTGCCGTTCCTCGAGCCTCGTCGCGGGCGTGTGCTACGCCACGAGCCTCAGCGCAGGTTCACGCCCCGTCAAGGTCATCAACCTGTCCCTGGGCGGTGAACTCTCCTCGAGTTTGGTCCAGCGGGCGTTGGAGAACGCCGCGAGTCACGGTATCAGCATCGTCACGAGCGCGGGCAACAAAGGTTTGAACATGGCGCGCCCCGTGAACTATCCAGCCCAATACAGCGTCCCCAGCGGCACCCCAGCGATTCCGGGCTTGCTCGCGGTCGGCAGTGTCAACCTGGCGGGCGGGAGTCTCAACCCGAGCGCTTTCTCGAGCAGCGGGAATTGGGTGAGCCTGACAGCGATTGGCGAGGATGTCCTCGCGCCAACCGCTTCGGGCGGGCAGGGCGTGTTCAACGGCACGAGTTTCAGCGCCCCTCGAGTCGCGGCGGCGGCCTTGTTGCTCTACGCGGACGCCGCACCGAGCGCGATCACGCCAGCGGCGGTCAAGGCAAAAATAATTGCAAAAGCCAAACCTCTTTCTTACTCGAGTTCGCTGTGCGGGGCTGGCTTGTTAGATGTGACGCAACTCTTGAACCCCTGAAAGAATTCAAAAAAGCCGGAGCCAAGCGCTCCGGCTTTTTGTTGCCTCGAGCGATTGATTTCATTTTTACGCTTCGAGAATTCGCAAGTGCGCGGCGAAACTCTGAAACGACATCGCGTTTACGCTCGAGGCAACAAAACCGCAGGGGTAACCGGCCACGACTCGAGATCGCCCATCACGTCTCTCGTTCTTCGTAGCGCTTCGCCCGGCTACCAGTCTGCTCGCTCAAAACATTCCAAGAAAACGAAGCTCGAGCCGAACGTCAATGTCAAGACGCCCATCCCCCTGCTTGAACCTTTAAGGGCTGTTTATGACCCCCCTCCTAAGCTCCTGTTATCCAAACGAGGCCATCCCCTCGGGAAAGCAGGACTGTATGAATCAGAAATTAAATTGGAAATCCGGCAGCACGAACACGGAAACTCAGGGAGTCATGATGAACGCGAAGGGTTTGTTGGTCAAGTTGGCGCTGGGAGCGATCGTCGCGGCGGGCTTGGCTGCCTGTAACCAGCTTCCCAATCTGACGAAAACGCTAGATTTCGGCGATCAGATTCTCAATGAGGCCGGTTCGGTCACGGCGAAAATTCCGGGCGTACCCTTGGATAACGAAATCGTGCAACCGATTCCTGACGTTGAAGTGCCCATCAAGTGGGTTTTCCCGCAGTCGTTCCCGAAGGCTTGTAACACGGGTGCGAACGTCGTTCAGAATCCCAAGTTCATGCTGGGATTGGCCAACAGCGGCTTTCCGGGGAATAACATTCCGCCCGCCACAGTCGCCAACTGGCAGGCGGCGAACGGGTCGCCGCAGCTCAGCCCGGTCACCGGTGGGATCGGCGCAATGGGTCACGGCAACCCCGGTTACGTGCAGATGTGGGGCTTCAAGGACGGCGGCGAGGCGGTGCGCCAAGTGGGCCTCGCTATGACCGGAGCCTACGACGTGTACTTCTCGGTGAAGCAGTTCAACACGGCGACCAGTCCCGTGCCACTGCGGGCGCGTTTCGTGGCCTCCAACGGCACCATTCTGAATCCCTGGAATCCGCCCGTCTCGAGCGCCGTGATTGACGTTCCGGCCGCCGCGACCGGTTGGACGATGTACGGACCGATCCCGCTCAACATTAGCGGTTCGGCTGACACAATCACGCTGGCCTCTTCCAATCTGACGCCGTACGCCGGACCGAACACCACAGTTTCCTGGGGTCAGTACGATAACGTCTGCGTGCTGCGCCGCGACCTGCCCGAAAAATTCGACCTTGGCATCAAAAAAGACATCAAGACCAGCCCGTTGCAAGTCGGTCAACCGAACACCTACACCCTGACCGTGACCAATTTCGGACCTGGTGTCAGCAGCCAACCGATCGTCATCACCGACACGCTGTTGGCGGGCTTGACCCTGACCGGAACCCCAACCGCCTCACCGGCCGCAGCCGGATTCACCTGCACCACCGGCATCGTTTGCAGCTCCACGACACCCATGCCCGCCGGGAGCAGCGTGCAAATCACCATCCCGGTAGTCGTCAACGCCGATTTCCAGGGTAATATCATTGAGAACTGTGCTCGAGTCACTGCCGTGGGTGACATCAACCCGCAGAACGATGGTGTTTGCATCGGTACCGACGTGATTCCGCCTGCCAAGCCGATCAACCTAGCGATTCGTAAGCAACTCGTCAATCGAGACGGCACGAGCGTACTGAACGCTGGCAGCACGGGAACGTATAAGTTGGACGTATTGAACCTGGGTGGTCCAATCTCGAGCGGGCCGGTAACAGTCGTTGATCCGATGCCCGCCGGTCTGAGCCTCATAACCGCTTCGATCACCGCCACACCCAGCACCGACTGGAATTGCGCCGCTAGCACCTCGAGCCAACTGAACTGCACCTTCACTGGCACGTATGTCATCCCAGCGGGCTACGTCAGCAGCCTGCAATTCGCTGTCAACGTTAGCAGCCATCTGGTCGGCTCTGTCAAAAACTGCGCCAAAGTCATCGTGGCGGGCGACATGGTTCCTGGCAATAACGTCTCCTGCGTCAAGAACCCGGTAAAGAACAAGATTATCACCGACACCTTCCACGAAGCGCTCTCCGACGCCATCACGCAACTCGAGACCGTCATCGAAGGGTCGGCCGATGAGACCGAAGCGATGCAACGCGCCTCGAAGGGTCTGAAAGACACGCTGAAAACCCAGGTTCGCCTGATGCCCGGCACGACCTTTGAGCCTCTGGCGAGCGGCGAGACGAACTTCAACGCGATCTTCGCCCCCGACGGCGCACAACCGCAGCAAATCGGTATTGGGATCGAATGCCACTTGAGTTACCCACCGTTGAAAGTGGGGTGCTCCATCATCATCACGAACTAACCCGACTCGAGCCAAGCAAACCTCCCAATTCTGGGGGGTTTTGTATTTCTGCCAGCCGCACACCTCGAGCCTCAAAACCGTTTTGCCGCTCCCTTCTTGCCCTTGCACGCAAGGCGTGACGCGAGTTGCACTTGACCTTTGTCTCGGGCAGAGACGTTGGTGGCCGGGCGATCATAGGAGATGGGTGGGACGTGACGGTTATTCTCGAGGTGTGGCTGGGCGAACAGGGGGGTTTGCCCTACAAGGTCGTAGGACTCGAGCGCAAACGAGCGATCTGGCAGGACGACTCCGCGACCTCGAAAAACAATCTCGAGATTCGGGGAGCTGAGAACGCGTGGCTATACTTTCGGGGTGAACGAACGAATTCTGCTGGTCACGGGCGGCTCGAGAGGGATTGGCGCGGCAGTCTGTCTGCGAGCGGCCCGGGCTGGCTACGGTGTGGTCGTCAACTACCAGGCGCGCTGCGAGGAGGCGGAAAACGTGGTGCGGGCGGTTCAGCAACTTGGCGCTCGAGGGATCGCGGTGAGGGCAGACGTGTCCGTGGAAGCTGATGTGATCCGACTGTTTGAAACCGTGGACTCGAGCCTGGGCAGGCTGACGCATCTGGTGAACAACGCTGGGGTGACGGGCCCGCGCACGCGACTGGACACGGTTGACCCCGCCACGCTGCGCCGCACTTTGGAGATCAACGTCCTCGGGGCGATGCTGTGCGCCCAGCAAGCCGTCCGGCGGATGTCCACCGCGCACGGCGGTTCGGGCGGGGCGATTCTCAATATCTCCAGCGCCGCCGCGACCCTGGGAAGTCCGGGCGATTACGTCTGGTACGCCGCCAGCAAAGCCGCGCTGGAGAGCTTCACGCTCGGACTGGCGCGTGAGGTGGCGCTCGAGGGGATTCGTGTCAACGCGGTCGCGCCGGGCTTCATCGCCACGGAGATGAGCGGCCCGGAGCGCCTGGCGGCCGTCGTGCCAACCGTGCCGATGCGACGCGCTGGAACCGCCGAGGAGGTCGCCGCCGCCGCGATGTTCCTGCTGTCTGAGGATTCGGCGTACACGACGGGAACGACCTTGCGGGTGGCGGGCGGCAGATAAAGAGAGGCGGCCCGCCACCCGGAACAGTCAACCAACCCCAGCGAAAACCTCGATCGTTTTCGGCTCGAGCCGCGAACCTCAGACTAGCGGTCTTCAGGGGTTGACGATCGCCTCGAGCGCCGCGACGAACAATTCCGTGCCCGGATCAACCTGGCCTTCGGTGCGCTCCCCGACCCAGTTGGCGCGGCCCTTCATGCCGCGCAGCGCCACCGCCGAATCGCGCCCAGCCTTCGCCGCTTGGAGCGCCGCCGCTCCCGCCACCGTCAGATCTGCCCCAGTCTCGAGGGCGGTGTTAAAGGCGAGCGCTGCCGGATGCATCGCGTCCACAATCGTTTTGTCCCCGACCTGCGCTTTGCCGCGCTGCTGGATGCCCAGATTCGCCGCCTGAAACATACGCTCCAGCAAAGCAGTATCCAAACTCGAGCGGCCACCGGCTTCCTTCCCTGCCCGCATCAATCCTGTGGCGATGATCGTGCCAAGGCTGCTCGGCGCGGCGCGGTTGTACGCCATGCCCGCCTGCGACAACCACTTCCCGAGGTCATCGCCGGGCGGGGTACTCGCCATGAATTCCAACAGTCCGTTCGCGCCTTTTTCCGCCGACAGACCACAATCGCCGTCGCCCATCGCGGCATCTAGGGTGTTCAGGTGATCCTTCAGGGCGATCAAGCGCCGCGCGGCTCGCTCTAAGGCGCGTTGTAGGTCGGAGGCGGTGATCTCAAACATGGGTGATCTTATCCGAATCGGCTCAGACGCGGAAGAACGGGGTGTGCGCCGGGTGGTCCAGCAGCGCCGTCAGCTCATCGTCCAGCTTCAGAACTGTGACGCTCGCGCCCGGCATCTCCAAGCTGGTGGCGTACTCTCCGACGAAGACCTTGTGGACGGCGACACCGGCGGTCTCGAGGAGCTGGTGCAGGCGGCGGTAAAGGATGTACAACTCTTCTAGAGGCGTGGCCCCAAGCCCGTTGACCATGATTGAAACCTTCGCGCCTGGCTCGAGCGGCATGTCGGCGGTAATGCTCTCAAAGATTTCCGTGGCGATCTGGTCGGCGGTTTCCAACGGCGCGCGACGCACACCGGGTTCGCCGTGCAAGCCCATGCCGACCTCCATCTCGCCCTCCGGGATTTGAAAGCCGGGTTTGCCGACGGCGGGCAGAATGCACGGCCCGAGCGCCACGCCCATGCTACGCAGATTCGCTACCGCTTTTCGGGTAACCGTCTCCACCTCATCCAAACTGCCGCCGAGGTCCGCCTTGGCTCCGGCGATCTTGAAGGCGTAAACCATCCCCGCCACACCGCGCCGCGTGTCAGCGCGTTCCGCGCTGGCGCTCGCCACGTCGTCTTTCAGTAGGACGGTGCGAACCTGAATCTCTTCCATGTCCGCCATCTCACTGGCCATATCAAAATTCATCGTGTCGCCGCCGTAATTGCCGTAGATGTACAAGACACCTTTCCCACCGTGAATTCGCTTGGTGACGGTGAGCATTTGATCGCTGCTGGGCGATTGAAATACGTCACCGATCGCGCAACCGCTCAGCATCCCCTGCCCGACGTACCCCAGAAAAACTGGTAAGTGACCCGAGCCGCCCCCGGTCGCCAACGCGACCTTTCCCATCGTCGGCGCGTCCGCCCGCACGAGGCAACGCAGGTCGTCCCCAACGTGCGACAGCATCGAACCATGCGCCGCGTACAGACCCTCGAGCATGTCGTTGACGAAGTTGTTAGGGTCGTTGAGAATCTTTTTCATGGGGACTCCTTGAAGGGCAACTAGTGGCTTTGGGCTGAGAGCAGCTTCGCGTTCGAGTGCGGGACTCTGGGTTCAACTTTGATGTTCGCAAAGGCAGGCCGTCACGCCCATGCGTGCAATTTGCATCGTGCTTGCCCTGCCTTTGGCACGCTCGAAAATCGTCACTCGAGGGGTAAAAGCTAATACCCTCCATGCCGCACCGTTCCAAACCGATAGTGCTCCGCGTACTCCGTGACGAGCAAGCGATGCGCGGGCTGGTCCTCCTCGATGCTCGAGAAGCGCCCGACCGGTTCAAAAAAGAAGTTGTCGTTGGCGTCGTCGTTGACGGTGCTGACTTCGCCGATCAGGATCGGGGCATCGAGCGCTTTGAACTGGTGATACACGAACGGCTCCAAGGTGATGCTCTCCCCGACGTTGAGGATAACCGTGGCTCCGGCGGGAACGCGCTGCTGAACGCCGTCGCTCGAGAACGTGATTTCCTCGTCGGAGAATCCGCCGCTCTCACCGGCGCGGTGCAGGATCAGCTCGAGGCGACCCCCGGCGCGGTTGATGATGTCTTCCGTCTTGGAGCGGTGATGGTGGTGCAACACGGTTTGACCGGGGGTCATGACGATGACCTTCTCGCAGTAGACTTTGCCCGCGCCCTGGCGGAGCTGCTGCAAGGTTCCGTTACGAAGCGTGAACAGGACCGCGCCACGATTCTGAAAATCGTCTAACCCAAAATCGGTGACATCCCAGCCGAGTCCGGCGTCCGCGATCTCTCGAGCCTCTTCGCCCAGATTTGCCCAGTCTCGCGGTTCGAGCCGAGCGAACGGGGGCAGCGTGAAGCGCTGCGCCGCCAGGAAGGTTTCGGCGAAGCGGATCGCGTCGTTGACCGCTGAACGCTTCATGGCGCTCCCCACTGACCCAGACCGTACTCGGTGGCTTTACCGCGCAGGTACGCGATGCCGCCCGCCGCCAATTCTGCGCCGCTGTGCTTCGGCGCTCGCCACAGACAGGTTGCGGCGGCAATCGTGGGATTCACGGCGGCGAACGACTCGAGCGCCAAGTACCCCTGGAAGTTCGCGTCGCGGAGCGCCCCGAACACCTCGTCCCAGTTCACCGTGCCCGTACCGACCATGCCCCGGTGCGATTCGCTCATGTGAACGTAATCCAGCACGTCGGCAGTTTCCAGGATCGGGCTGCGGAACCCCTCCTCTTCAATGTTCATGTGGTAGGTGTCCGCGTGCAATTTCAGGTTGCCCGCCCCGACCGCTAAGACAGCCGCTCGAGTGTCAGCGAGCGTGTTGTACAGGTAGGTCTCGTAGCGGTTGCAAGCCTCGAGCGCCAGGGTGATCCCGAATGATTGCGCGTTCTGCGCGACCTCGCCCAAGACATCCACGACGGTCTGACGCTCTTCGGCCGTCGGACCGCGCCCCTTCAGCACGCCCAAGGCGTACCCGATGCAACCGCACAGATAGCGCGACCCGAGCGCGTCAACCCGTTCCAGGGCCAGCGTCAGAAACTCGAGCGCGGCGCGCGGTTGATCCGGCAGGTGCGCGTTCTTCGGGAGCACCAGTGAGGTCGTGGCGTAGATTCCGGCCGCCTCGAGTTCACGGCGATGACTGGCGCTGTCGAAACGCTGCGGTTCCAGCAGCGGAATCTCGATAAAGTCCATGCCTGCGGCCGCCGCCGCTCGGATCGTGGCATTGCCGGTCTCGGTTTGCCAGTCACCGATCCAGACGAAGGCGTGCGCGCCGAATTGAATCATCCTGACCCCTTTCTACCTCTCTACCTCGAGGCAGATTCACGTACTGCCTCGGATATTTCCATGGCTCTGAAACGCCTCGCTCGAACCTCACGCTCGTAAGTGCAATTTCCCATACCTGTACGACGATGACGCTCGAGACAACCGTCTCGAGAAGTGCAACCTTCATGGTCGCACCGCCCGCAAGGTCTCGAGGAAAGGTGCTTCGATCACGCCTCGGTCGGTGATAAAGGCGGTCACGTATTTGGCGGGTGTGACATCGAAGGCGGGGTTGTACACGCCAATGCCCTCGGGGGTGGTGCGCCTCGCGGCGAAATGCGTGACTTCATCGGGGTGGCGCTGTTCGATTTCGATGCCCGCACCATCCGGCGTCTCGAGGTCCACGGTGCTGAACGGCGCGGCGACGTAGAACGGCACATTGTGTTCGCGGGCCAGAATCGCCAGGCCGTAGGTTCCGATCTTATTGGCGAAATCGCCGTTGGCGGCCACGCGGTCGCAGCCGACGATCACGGCATCAATCCGCATGTCTCGCAGCACACCGGCCGCCATGTTGTCGGTGATGACGGTCACTGGCACGCCCGCCTTTTGCAGCTCCCAGGCAGTCAGGCGTGCGCCTTGCAAGAGCGGGCGGGTCTCGTCGGCGTAGACGTGAATCGCTTGTCCGGCGGCGACGGCCGTATAAACTGGGGCGAGCGCCGTACCAATCCCGGTCGTGGCCAGGCTGCCCGCGTTGCAGTGCGTCAGCACGTTCTTTGCGCCGCGCAAGAGCGGCAATCCGAATTTACCAATCGCTTCGGAGGTCGCCCGTTCCGCCGCCATGATGCCCTGCGCCCGCTCGAGGGTCAGGTCGCGCAGCCCGAGCGCATCGGTCAGGCTCGAGGCGTGGAGCGCGGTGGAGACTTGCGATAAGGCCCAGAACAGGTTGACGGCCGTTGGTCTCGAGGTGGCCAGGTACGCGTGGGTGCTGTCTAGGGCAGCCAGAAATTCGGCTCTGGTGGCACTGTCGGGAATATCTTTGACACCGAGCCACAAGCCGAACGCGGCGGCCACGCCGATCGCGGGCGCGCCGCGCACCCGGAGGGCGCGAATCGCCTCCCACATCGCCTCGGGGTTGTGAATCTCCACGATCACCTCCTCGAGCGGCAGGCGTGTCTGATCCAAGAGCAGCACGCGCCCGTCTTTGAATTCCAAGGTCGGTTGAATCACACTCTTCCTTCCATCACGAGCCGCTCGAGGTCGGCGTATTCGTTGATTTGGTGGCGTCCCAGGATGAGGCGCGTGCCAACCCGCAGGTTATTCTCGAGGACGGAAACCCTCATTTGTTCGTCGGCGATGCTGTCCACGTCCAGCACGTGCGCGAAGCCGACCGAGCGGCGAATCGTCTCGCAACCCGCGAAGCCGGTCGCGTCGCGCAGGACCGCTATCAGGAACGCGTCAGCAAACCCCGCACCGCGCCACGAGACGCTGTTGGCGATTTCTAAGCGCGTCCGAAAACCGTCCGCGAACGTCTGCCAGCAGTCTCGAGCCTGGGAGAACAGGTAGGCGCGGTAGCTCTCGGTCTCAGTTTCCGAGGGCGCGTGTCCGCGCTGTGCGGCGGCGTTCAGGTACAGGTTCGCCAGGAACAAGCCGACATCAAAACCCATCGGTCCGAAGAAGGCGAACTCGGGGTCAATCACGCGAATGTCCGAACGCCCGCCAGGGTCGGGAAGGGTGGCCATGATCGAACCCGTGTGCAGATCGCCGTGCAGCAGCGCCTGTCCAGCCGTCATGAAGCGGTGCTTCAAACGCGCCACCTCGAGCCGCACTTGCTGATTGGCTTGCAAGGTCTCGAGCGCCCGAGCGATCCCAGGGTCGAAGCGGTTGCGATTCTGTTTACCGTTTAACAGTTCTCGCTCGAAGGGTTCGGTGAAAATCAGGTCCTCGGTGATCTCGCAGAGTTCGGCGTTGATGAACTCTGCCTGCAATCGTTTTTTTTCACCCGGTTGAAGCGCGAAGTCGGAGGTTCCGAACAGCATCCGCGCCAGGAAATCCCCAATCGTCGCGCCCAGAGCTTGAATCTCGAGTCGTCCGATCATCGGCTGCCGCACGACGCGGTGATCTCGCAGATCTTCCATGAGGTTGACGCACATCTCTGAGTCAAAAAAATACGGCTCTGGCACGAGTCCCGGCGCGAGGCGCTGCTGCCAGGTCAGGGCGCGAGCCTCGAGCGCGGCCCGATCCGACGAGAGCGGCCAGCTCGCACCGGCCACTCTCAGGTACGGCAAGCCCTGTTTCACCAGCAGGCTCGAGGTGGGGGTGCGGACGCGGTACACGGCGTTGAGGTTGCCATCGCTGAGTTCGGTCACGCTCAGCGCTGCGCCAGCATTGGACCCAGCCGCGAACCAGGCGGGCAGCCTGTCAGCCTGGCTCCTGATGTACGCGGGCAGAGTTTCAGCGGTCAGGATCGCGTAACTCACGCCGGTCGCCTCGAGAAAACACCGCTGGCGACTAGGATCACGCCGCCGATCACGACTTTCTGCCAGGTGCTGGGGACACCGATCAGGATCAGGCTGTTATTGATCAGGACCACCAGCACCACGCCCAAGAGCGCCCCCAAGACAGAACCGCTGCCGCCGCTGACTCGAGCGCCACCCAGAACGACGGCGGCGATGACATCGAGTTCGGTACCGACCAGATCGCTCGGGTTGGCCAGGCGATTCATTGAGCCGTGAACCATGCCGCCCAGACCAGCGATCAGACCGGCTGTCCCGAAGACAAAAAGCTGGACCGTGCGAACGCTGAAACCCAAGCGGGCGGCAATCGCACTCGAGCCGCCGACCGCGAACACAGCTCGCCCGAGCAGCGTGTTGTTGAGCAGCAGGTGCGTTAGGACGGCCGCGACGACCAAGACCAGGAACAGCAGCGGCAGCGTGACTCGCACGCCGTCGGCGGTATTGAATTGCAGCAGGGAGGCTGTGCCCGCCGCATCCATCGCGTTCGGAATGTCCATGATGTGCTTCGTGCCGATGAACGTCTTCAAAAAGCCAGTGAACAGGTATTGCGTGCCAATCGTCACGATTAGGCTGGGGACGGCGAAGCGCCAGACCATGAAGCCGTTCAGCAGCCCCATCAGCGTGCCGATACCGATTGCCAGCAAGACCATGACTGGGTACGGTGCGCCCGGAAAGAAAGCCAGCGTCGCGGTGGTCGCGGCGTACAGCGCGAAGACACCGATCGCCGTGAACGAGACATCAATCCCGCCCGCCGCCAAGACCAGCAGCACCCCGAGCGCGAAAATCCCCAGCCGGGTCGAGGTGCGAATCGTGGCCACCAGGTTCTGCGGGCTGAAGAACCTCGGTTCCAAAATGCTGACGACCAAGCACAGCGCCACGATCAACCCGAGGGTAATCAGCTCGGGCCGCGAAGCGAGGCCGCGCCAGAATTTCATGCGCTACCCCCGGTGCGTTCCACAGTTTCCAGGCTCGAGTCCTCGGAGAGAAGTTCGGTCGTCAAGCGTTCCTGTTCCAAACCCGGCGTGGCGAACTCGTGGGCGATCCGACCCTTTTTCATAACCAGAATGCGGTCGGTGTTCATCAGCAATTCCGGCAGGTCGTCGCTGACGATAATGATGCCCATGCCGCCTTCAGCGAGGCGCTGCAAGAGTTTGTACAGGGCGTCCTTGCTGCCGACATCCACACCCGCCGTCGGACCGTGCAGCATCAGCACCTTCGGCTGCGTCGCCAGCCAACGCGCCACCATGACGCGCTGCTGATTGCCGCCGGACAAACTCGAGACCGACAGGCTGACGTTCGGCGTGGCGATCTGCAAGTCCTTGACGAAACCCTCGGCGCGAGCGGTCATGGCGGCGGTGTCCAGTTGTGCGCCGCGCAGTAATTCATCCAGGACCGACACGACGATATTCTCGCGGATCGGTTTTTGCAGGAACAGCCCCTCGGTCAGGCGGTCCTCTGGGACGTACCCCAACCCAAGGGCGATCGCGTCTCTGGGATTGCGAATCTGTACCGCCTTACCCTCGAGCCAGATTTCCCCGGCGTCGGCTGGTCTCACCCCAGACATCGCCAGCGCCAGTTCGTTGCGTCCCGAATCGAGCAAGCCGGTGATGCCCAGCACCTCGCCGCGCCGCAGGGATAGATTGACGCCGTAAAACGCAGCTTTGCGTTCCAAGCCGCGAGTCTCGAGGATCGTGTCGGGTTGCGGGGTTCCAGTTCGGTACGTGGTCTTGTCCAGCGATTTGCCGGTCATGACGAAACTGATTTTCGCTTCGTCGTAATCCGCCAGCTCACCGTCCAGCACCTTCTGCCCGTCGCGCAGCACGATCACGCTGCCACCGATCCGAAAAACCTCTTCCAGTTTGTGACTGACGAACAGCACGCTGACTCCATCACGGCGCAAGCTCGAGATGATCTCTAAAAGATTCTCCACCTCGCGTTGGGTGAGCGCCGCCGTGGGTTCATCCATGATGACCAGGGACGCCTCGGCCGCGATGCCTCGAGCAATCGCCACGAGTTGCCGCACGGCGATCGGCAGCGTCTCAACTTTGCGCGCCAGGAAGCCAGTATCGTACGGCAGGCCGACGCGCTTCAAGGCGCGCACCGCAGTCTCGCGCACCCGGCTCCAGTCCAGCAAGCGCGCCAGTCGCCCGCCGTTCGCCTCGAGTTGCGTGGTGAGCGCCACGTTCTCGGCCACGGACAGGTTCGGAAACAAAGAGAGGTCTTGATAGACCGTTTCAATCCCCGCGCGAATCGCCTCCAACGCCCCGAGCCGCGCGTAACTCTGACCGCGCACGACGATCCGCCCGGCGTCGGGCGGTTGAGCGCCCGCGATGATCTTGATCAGTGTGGATTTCCCGGAGCCGTTCTCGCCCAGCAGGTGATAGACCCGCCCGGCGTGCAACTCCAAAGAAACGTTTGATAGTGCCTTGACCCCGCCGAAGGTCTTCGAGATCCCCTCGAGCCGCAGCAGCACGATTGAAGGTTCGGGGGCGGGGGGCAGGGTCGAAGTCATGAAAAATGGATTCCCGTGTTGTCAGTTGAGCGCTAAACGAAATTTCTGCTTTGTCGGTGAAGGCTCGAGGGAGTAAATTGTGCGGTCTTTGTATTGTAAAGCAATCGCGGCGCTCGAGGTTTGAGGTCGTCGGCTGCTTAAGAGGCGGGCGAACAGCCGTTCGCCTTTTGAAACGATGGTAAAGGCTCGAGCCATAGGTGGTTTTCGTGGAGGTTTCAGAATCGTCGTTCGGTATGGCGGGCGAGGCAAGCCTCTACAACATCGGCTTACTCGAGCTTTTGATGGGCGAGGGGCGGACTAGTCCGCCCCTCGCCCGGATCAACTTCAGAACGGGTAGTTCTTCATGTTGGTCTTGTCCACGTCCACGAACGCCGCGCCGCGAATAATCATGCCCGCGCCCGCGCCTTTCGTGACGCTGACCTTCTCGTAGCCTTTGATCCCCAAGTTCATGCCGTTAGTGATCTTCTTACCTTCCAGGACCATCTGCGCGACCTTATTCATGATGATTCCGGCATCCTTCGGGTCCCAGAAGCCGATGCCGTCCACCGCGCCGGTCTCGAGGTATTTCCCAGCGATGCTCGGCAGGCTGGTTCCAAAGACGCAGACCTTATCGTTCAGTCCGGCCTCTTCCACGGCGCGACCGATTCCGGCGACATCGGTGCTGGCGCTGCCCTGGAAGCCTTTGATGTCCGGGTATTTGGCGATGATTTCCTTTGCCTTTTCATACGCTTTGTCGGCGTCATCGGCGGTTTCCTGTTTAGCGTCCACGAGTTCCATCTTCGAGTTCTTCTTGGCGCTGGCGATGCCGCCGTCCGCCCATTGGTTGTGGGTTTTGCTGCCAAGGCTGCCGACGAACACGGTCCACTTGCCCGCGCCACCCATGCACTTTTCAAGGCGCTTGTTGAGGTTCGCACCAAAGGCCACGTTGTCGAAGGCCTCAATGTCGTAGAGGGTGTTCTTCTGGCTATCGGCTTCGTGGGTCACAACTTTGATACCGCGATCCGCCGCTTTCTTGAAGACCGCCTCCAGGGTGGCTGGGTCCATCGGCACGACCGCGATGGCATCGGGCTTCTTGGCGATCAGGTCTTCGATCACGCGGATCTGTTGCGCGGCGTCTGCCTGGGACGGTCCGCTCTGCTTGGCGTTGTTGCCGCTCGTTTTGGCGTACTCGTTGACGCCCTGTTCCATGCGGTTGAACCAGGCGATACCAGTGATTTTCACCACGGTGTCAATCGTCCACTTCTTCTGCGCCAGGGTGTAACTTGCACCCACGGCTGCCAGGGCAATCGCTCCCGCTCCGACCAACAACACTTTCTTGTTCATAGTGGCTCCTGAAAGCTCCCCGTTGCCAGGGTCGAGAGGCGAAAGTCGAGCGGCGAAAACTGTTGACTGGAAACACCGTATGAGCCACGGTTAAGAAGAGGCGGGTTTGGAGCGGAACCGCAGCAGGCTCGAGCCGGTCAGCGCAATGGATAAGAGCAGCAGCAATCCCCACATAAAGTCTTTCAAGAAGTCGTTCGCGCCAATGAAGCTCAGCGTGGACGAGAGCATTTGCAGCGCCACGCCCGCCAGCACCAGCCCAAAAATCTTGCCGTAGCCGCCCGCTGGGTTGACGCCGCCCATGACGGAGATCAGGATGGCGATCAGTAGGTACGACACGCCAAAGTCGGCTTTCGCACTGGCGGAGCGGGTGGAGCTGATAATCCCAGACACGGCCGCGAGCGACCCGGCGAAGGTGTAGGTGACAAGCGTGATCGTGCTCGTTTTGATGCCCGCGAAATGCGCGGCTTTGGCGTTGCTGCCCATCAGGTACAGGCGAAACCCGAACCGGGTGCGGCTCAGCACGTAAGAGACCGCCAGGCTAGACGCGACGAAGATCAGGAACGGAACCGGAATTCCCAGGGGTGTGCCGTTTCCAATCTGGGACAGTGGTTCGATGTCGCCCAGGATCACGGCCGGACCGCCCGTCAGCACCGTGGCGACTCCCAGAAACAGCAGTTGAGTGCCGAGCGTTGCCAGAATCGGCGCGTACCCGGCTCGAGCCACCAACAAGCCGTTCAACAAGCCGCACAGGGTTCCAACGCCGAGCGCAATCACCACGAACAGGAGGCTAAACAGCCAGCCCTGCCCAACATCATTTTCGGCGTTCCCCAGCAAGCTCTTAGACACCAAAGCCGCGACGATCACGGAGAGGTTCGCGCTCGAGACGGCGCTCAGGTCAATCCCGCCGTTACCAGAGACCATCGTCAACATAATGGCAATGCCGAGCAACCCGATCTCCGGGAGTTGCGTGGCCATGCTCTGAAAGTTGTACGGGTCCAGAAAGCTGCCGCCGGAGAGAACCGCTGCGACTACCAGAATCAGGCCATTGGCGACCAGCAAGAAAACGAGATGGCGATCAGTCAGTAGTTGACTCAAGAAAACCCCTGGTCGAACCTGCACCAGGGACAGATCCCTGGTCAAAAATAATTGTCTTGACTGGTTCTATACTGCGTCATTTGCAGGCTCGAGTCAAGCGGCCAGCACGGCGAAAACTGCATCGCAGTTCACAATCCGAAGGCGGTTGGTGGGCGAACTGTGAGGCTATTCGCTTGGTTTTTGAGAGCAATCATCCCCTCGCTGAAGCACCCGAAAATCTCCGGTCGGGCATCGCTCGGTTGGCTCGAGCGACGGGGACATGAAAGCGCCGCCGCATCACTGTTTTCGCTGGTGCGCCAAGGGCAGGCTCAAACCATCGGGTGACGCCGCACGCTCGAGTACGCACCCGTCACGTAATGCTCGAGTTGACGCTCAATGTCGGTCAGTAAGCCGGACGCACCGAACCGAAACAGGTGGGCCTCACACCAAGGTAGGCCCAGCTCGTCGCGCATCAGAAACAGATATTCCAAGGCGTTCTTGGCGCTGCGGATACCACCGGCAGGTTTGTAGCCGACGCGATACCCGGTGCGTTCCAGGTAAGCGCGAATCTGACGCACCATCACCAAGCTGATCGGCAGTGTGGCGTTAACGCTCTCCTTGCCGGTGCTGGTCTTGATGAAATCGGCTCCGGCCATCATGGCCACCAGGCTGGCTCTGGCAACCGTCGTCATCGTCGCCAGTTCGCCCGTCCCGAGGATGACCTTCAATCTCGAGTCACCGCAGGCCTCACGCACCTGCCGCACCTCGTCGTACAGGCTTTCCCATTTGCCCCCGAGCGCCAGTCCTCTGGTAATCACCATGTCAATTTCCTTGGCACCGTCGGAAACACTGGCACGCACCTCCTCGAGCCTGATTTTCATCGGCGCGAGACCCGCCGGAAAGGCGGTGCTGACGGCGGCCACGGGGATATTACTGCCCTCCAAGGCTCTCACGGCGGTCTTGACGAACGGGTTGTACACGCAGACTGCACCCGTGGTGATGCCTAGCCCTTCCGCGCCTATGGCTTCCAGCAAATCCTGACGCACGGGCTGACGAGCCTTGGCGCAGAGCCGCCGCACGTTGGTGTCGGTGTCGTCACCCATCAGGGTCGTCAGGTCAATCAGGGTGATGGCCCGTAGCAACCAGGCGGCCTGCCATTCCTTCTTGACGCTGCGCCGACCGGGGATCGTGCTGGCGCGGCGGTCCACGGCGCTTTTGTTGATGCGCGTGCCGCGCACCCAAGCCAGGTCCAGCGGCAGGCCAGGGTTACGCGCCAGGGTATCGAAGCTGAACGGGTCGTGGATGGAGCCTGTCATAGGTCTGAGTCTAGCGCGGGGCGGGCAATGCAAACAGGGGAAAGGCGCGATTGCCTCTCCCCTGTCGTGAACTTCTGAGTGAACTGCCGGGTGATCTCGCGCCGGTAACCGTTATCGGGTCCGCTCAAACGGTACTCGAGTTGGAACCGACTTGGGCTTACTTGGCCTTCTTCGGACGGCCGCGTTTGCCGGTTCCGCCCGCGGCCGCTGGGCGCTTCCCGGCGCGGTGCGAACCGTAGCGCTTGCTGGCCACGTGCTGCGCGAAGGCGGTCAGTTGTTCCGGCGTGTATTGACCGCTCTTGATGTCGGCCAGGCTGGGCATGGTCATCTGAGCGCGGTTGATGGTCTTGGTGGTACGAATCCCCTTTTTGGCGCTATCGAACCAAATATCGAAGCCTTCCAAGTCAATAATCACGAAGTTGGTGACGAGCTTCGTGGCGCTCTTTCCATCCCTGGACGAGGCTTTGGTGACACGGAACTTGGCGTTGGCATCGTTGCGATTCAGTGGAATCGCTTTGCCCGCTAAGGGACCACTCTTAATGGCTTTGACGATGGCGTTGTACAAGCTGGCGGGCTTGTACGAGGTCTGGTCGCGGATGATTTCTTCGAGTGTTTTTAGATTCATTGCGGTTTTCACGTTAATCCTTGATGTTTTCATTTGTCAAGTTTTGCAAACAACTCAAAATCTTTTCAAAGCAGGGTCTAGAACTGTTTTGAGTGGAAAACCTGGTGTTTCCCAGGTCGCTATTCCCTAAGACGCGATCCATTTCGATCGTCCAGATATCAGCCAGCAACCAAATAAAGTGAGGCTCGAGCAATCTTTGAGCGCGTTGAGGCACGATGAAAGCTTCAATCTGTACGGGGCGAACCACTGCGCCCAACAGACCCTTGATCCAACTCTGGCAGCGACCCGTCAGCTCAGGTTTCAGAGCTGAACGGCAAGCGCACGATAACCGTGGAGCCAAGGCCAAGACGGCTCTCGATTCGAATCTGTCCGCCGTGCGCCTCGACGATTGCTTTGGCGATGGACAACCCCAGTCCCGTGCCGTTCGGGTCCAGCGCACGGGACTCGGAGGCTCGGAAGAAGCGATCAAAGACCCGCTCGAGTTGCTCCGGGGCAATCCCGATCCCAGTGTCGGTGACGCGAACCTCCACCCAACCTGGCGTTTCTGTCAACTCGAGCTGAACCCGACCGTCCGAGGGGGTGTATTTCAGGGCGTTGTCCAGTAGCACCAGCACAAGCTGTTTCAAGTGATCGCGGTTGCCTTGAACGAGCGTCGGCTGGAAACCGCTCGAGGTCAGCTCCTGACCGGAGGATAGGTGGCGGGCCTCGTCGAAAGCGGCTTGCAGTACGTCATCCAGCCGCAACCTGTCGTACTCCACGGCTGCCTCAGTTCCGCCTCTAGCGAGCGCCAACAGGTCGCCGACCAGCCGCCCGAGTCGTCTGGCCTCGGTGTGGGCCTCGGATAGGGCTTGTTGACGCTGCTCTGGCAGCATATCCGGGTAGCGCCGCGTCAGTTCCAAATTGCCAACGATCGCGGTCAGCGGTGCTCGCAACTCGTGGCTGACCTCAGAAACGAAGCGGCGCTGGACTTCGGTGACGCGCTGCAAACGCTCTTGCAGGAGTTTGAATTCGTTGATGTCCACCGTCGTGCCCAGCATTCGCAGGTTCCCGTCGGGCGTGGTCAGGCTGCGCCCACGACCCATCACCCAGGTGCTCGAGCCGTCAGGTTTGACGACCCGCATCTCGGACTCGTAGGGTTCACCGGTTTCCAGGGCGCGCCGAATCGCGGCTTCGACGCCGTCACGGTCATCCGGGTGAATCCGTGACACGTACTCCTCGAAACGAATTCGATCCGTCCCAGACGCGAAACCGAGCATGACATCGGTTAGACCACCCCAGCGCACCCAACCGCTCTGCACGTCCCAATCCCAGGTTCCCATCTGGGCCGCCTCCAGAGTCAGGCGTAGGTCGGTCAGGTCGGCATCAGGCGAGGGCGCAGTGGAACCCGTGTCCAGCAGGCTGCCGACCCACAGGCGCGGTGACCCTGGCCGATTTTCTTCTATCGGACGCAGCTCGGCGCGACGCTCGAAGGGCGAGCCAGCGATCAGGGCGCGGAACGTCCATCGTCGGCTCGCGGTGCGCGCCGTGTCCCAACGGTTCATGATCTCAGCCTGGTCTTCGCTGGCAATCAACGCCGCCAGGTTTGGGAGTGGTCCGTCTGCTAGGTCGCGCAACGCTGCATTGCAAAAGAGCAGGTCTCCAGCCTCGTTCATGAGCCAAATTGGATGCGGGATCAGCTCGAGCGTGAGTGTCAAGCCCGAGTCTGACCAAGCCTTAGGTTTCAAAGAAACCCGCGTTCTGTCGTGCATCGTCGTTCATAGAGAGGCCACCATTTTGTTAGGAACAGAATCGAGGGATTCAATCAACCAATCTCTCGAATCGTAACAATACAGAGTGCCGTAGCCGCCTATCGTTAGGCCAACGCCTAACAGTGGTGTTTAACACGTTGAGGCACGCAGTTCAGATTGGTTGTAGCGACATTACCCTGGCGGGGGTTTGCGACCACGGCCCCGGCGAGCGGGCAAGGCGTCCGGGTTTCGTTCCAGATGGTGACGCAAATCCAGGTTCTGAGCCGCCTCTTCGGGTCGCAACACGGCTTCGATAGCTCGGGCAGCCTCGAGGTTGACTCGAGCATGGTTGCGAAGCTGTTGGGCGGCCTCGCCGCCCGGCGCGTCGGGCGATTGCATCAGCTTTTCGCAAGCCGCGGCGATTGCCCGACTCGTCACCGCCTGATCGTGCAAGTCACGGATGTACGCGTGATCGGTCAGCGAGTACAGGTGGCGGCGCGACGGTAATGCCTCTTCGCGCTTGACATCCCCGCGCTCGAGCATCGCGGTGGACACTACTAACAGGGACGGCTTGGTGACTCCGAGGTGCTGGGCGGATTCGGTCAGCGACATGGGGACTTCCGAGGCCAGCATCAGCGCCGCGAACCGACCCTCCAGCGGTGGCCGACCCAGACTCGCGTATAACTCGCCAAGCTGGTCAATCAAGACGCGCACCTGGCCGGGAAGAGCGGTCTTGGGCATTGGTAGGCATTATAGGCTGAATCCTCGAGGCGTGAGAAGAGTCACGATCCACGGTCGCGGCCGGTTCTGACTCGAGTTCAATCTGTTTATTACTGAGTTCGGCATGGTCAGCTTAACGTTTTGAGGCAATAGAATGCGTCTGTGACGCAAACGTAGGCTAGCCGAAGCGTGCCTTTATCAGTAGCGTCAGATCACCACTCTAGCCTCGCTGACACAGCGCAGAGAAGGCAATGTTCCACGACAACAGCGGGCGGGATCGAACGGTAAGTCGGCTCGAGGTGTGACCGAGGGCTTATGTGCCCCGTAGGGTCGGCAGCTAGGCTTTTCGGTAGACTGCTGGCCGTGATTGTCATTCTGGATTTCGGTTCGCAGTTCACGCGTCTGATCGCCCGTCGCTTCCGCGAGCTGAACGCCTTCAGTGTCATCCTGCCCAGCCACGCCAGTCTGGAAGAGATTCAGGCACTTCACCCAGAAGGAATCGTGCTGAGCGGCGGTCCGATGAGCGTGTACGACGCGGACGCCCCGAAGCCCGGCGCGGGCGTGATGGACTTGAACGTGCCGATGCTGGGCATTTGCTACGGGATGCAGTTCATGGCCCAAGCTGACGGCGGAACCGTCGAACCTGGTGAGGTGCGCGAGTACGGCAAGGCGATCCTAGCCAGTTACAACGGCGCATTATTTCAGGGGATTACCGGAGATTTTCAAGCCTGGATGAGTCACGGTGACAGCGTGATCTCTCTGGGGGCCGGGTATCGCATCAACGCCAGCACCTCGGACACACCCGTGACCGGGATTGAAAACGAAACCCAGCGGCGCTACGGCATCCAGTTTCACCCAGAGGTGGTTCACACCACGCAGGGACTGAGCTTGCTCGAGAACTTCTTGACGATTTGCGGTGTGGAACGCACCTGGCGGGCCGAGACGATTATTGAGGACTTGATCCAGGACATTCGCGCCAAGGTCGGCCAGGATCGCGTGCTGCTAGCGGTTTCCGGCGGTGTGGACTCGAGCACGCTGGCCTTGTTGCTCTCCAAGGCGATAGGGACGCAGCTCACGGCCGTGTTCGTGGATCATGGGCTGCTTCGCCTGAACGAGCGCGAGGAGGTGGAGGCGGCCCTGCGACCTCTCGGTGACGAGAATTTACGGGTCGTGGATGCCAGCCAGCAGTTCTTGTCGGCGCTGAGTGGGGTAGCCGAGCCGGAGGCCAAACGCAAGATCGTCGGGCGCGAGTTCATCCGCGTGTTCGAGGCAGAGGCTCGAGACCTAGCGAGTGAGGGCGTCAAGTGGCTGGCCCAGGGCACGCTCTACCCGGACGTGATCGAATCGGCGGGCGGAACGGGAGCCGCGAACATCAAAAGCCATCACAACGTCGGTGGGCTGCCCGCCGATCTGGGGTTTCAACTGCTCGAGCCGTTTCGCTTGTTGTTCAAAGACGAGGTGCGCGAGATTGCTCGCCTGCTAAAACTACCGGAACCGATTCGGATGCGACACCCGTTTCCGGGCCCTGGGTTGAGCATCCGCGTGCTGGGTGAAGTCACCCCGGAAAAGGTGGAGATTCTGCAACGCGTGGACAGCATCTTCATTGGTATGCTCCGCGAGTGGAATCTGTACGACAAAGTGTCCCAGGCGCTCGCGGTACTGACCCCGGTGCAAAGCGTCGGCGTCATGGGCGACTTTCGCACCTACTCTTACTTGGTGGCGCTGCGAGCCGTCACCACGAGCGATTTCATGACGGCCGACTGGGCGCGCCTGCCGCTCGAGTTCTTAGAGGCGGTCGCCACGCGAATCGTCAACGCCGTGCCAGAGGTCAACCGGGTCGTGTACGACATCACCAGCAAACCGCCCGCCACAATTGAATGGGAGTGAGGACTCTACTGAACGACAAGAATGTCGCCTGGAAAACGAAGTCCTCGTATCTTGAGAGTCAGGTCGTTTGCACCCATGGACATAGTCTTTAAGTGTGACCACCACACTCGAGAAACCAACCAGTGACATGTCCATCAAAGACGCCATCGAAGCCCGCCGCAGCGTCCGCGTTTACGAAACCGCGCCGATCCCAGAGGCAGACCTTCACGAAATCCTGCGCTTGGCTGGACTCGCGCCGTCCAGCAGCAACGTTCAGCCATGGCGCTGGACGGTCGTGACCAATCCCGACATGCTCGTTAAGGTCCGTGAGTCCGCCTTTAACCAGCGTCAGTTCGCTACCGCCCCGGCTGTTATCGCCGCCGTCGCTGACGGCGAGGACATGCTGGCACGCTTGTCAGAAACCGCCCACCCGAACATGCAGAGCGATCCAGCCGCGCTGGAACGCTACATCAACGGCACGCGGCAGCGCCTGGAAAAGCAGAGCGTTCACGAACGCGCCCAGTGGGCCGCCGAGCAGAGCGTCTACGCCGTCAGCTATCTGACGCTGGCCGCGCAGAGCCTCGGGTACAACACCTCCGTCATGGGCGGCTTCGATCACGCCAAGGTCAAGGCACTGCTCGAGGTTCCCGAACACGCTCAGATCGTTTGCCTAATCACGCTGGGGCACGGAACGGAACCCGGCTTTCCGCATCACCGGCATGATGTGAAGAGCATCACGCGCTTCATCAAGTAAACCTGCGAGCGCGAGCGGAGACGGGTCGAACCCGTCTCTTTTGCTAGTCCTCTCGAGCTTGATTGCCCTGATTGGTAGGCAGAGCTGGGCTTCAGTTCTACGCTCGAGGTCAGACTGTTCAAACTGGAGACAGAACAGTCTGACCTCGAGCGACCCGGACGAAAAATCACAGAGACGCATTGAGTGCATTGTTACACTTCGCTGAACTATTTCGGTTCAGGGAGTCGTATATGCGTACATATGTACCGAGTGGAAAGTTTAATGGAATAGGTTTGGGAGTCGCCGCCGTGGGCGGATTGATCGGAGCATTCGTGGCGGGGTCTATCCTGTTCTGGGTGGAGCATCTGCTGACCTTCAGCCTAATCCTGATCTTTCCGGCTGTAGCCGGATTGATTGCGGGTATAGGGCTGTTCATGGGGGTCAAGGGCGGTAAGTTGCGGAACCCAAGCGTGGCGGCTGGTCTGGGATTACTGACGGCGATCGTCTTGTGGAACGTGGATTACCGCGACAAGTACCAGATCGAATTCCTCGGAGCAGTCCGTCAAGAGCTGACCGACGCGGGCGAAGCGAGCGCCAACCCGAACACGATCGCGGATCTCGTGCTGCTCGAATCCACCGGCTCGAGCGGCTTCATGGGTTTCCTGAAAATGCAGATGAACACACAGACCTCGGTGAGCCGTCTTCGCAGTCCCAGACTGGCCCTGTCCGGTTCCAACGGCGTGCTGATGGTCGTGGAGTTCGGCATCATGGCGATTGTCGCAGGTGCGCTGGGCATGTCCGCCGCCAGAGAACCCTTCGACGAGACCACCGGAGAGTGGTACGGCTCAGCGGAGCGGTTGTTCAGCATCTCACCGCTCAAATTCGAGGCGGCGTTTGCGGCCGTGAATAATTCGCGGTTGCATCTCCTACCTGCCCTCGGGGGCAGCGAAATCCCGCAGGGTGACCGCATGGATATTGCCGTGCGCCGCACCTCGTCCACTCGGAGCGCCCTGCTGGAGATCACGCATCACAGCCTGAACGAGAAGGGCAAGCTGGAACAGAGCACGCTGATGGAAGGGATCATCGGTCAAGCGCAGTTAGAGCAACTGCTGGGGACAGCCCCGGCTCCCGAAGCGGAAGCTCCACCGCCCCAGCCGCGCACGCCGCTCGAGGAGTTGCCGGTGGCTCCGCGCTCAGTCCAGCCGAGCAGTACCGAGAGCGGCATCAAACTCGGACGCGGTTGAACCCGTTATTATTGGGGCCTGAAATCTGATACGAACTGTGCGTCACTTGATTGCGCCGGTCATACCGAGGGCACGGCGCAACAAACCCAATTGCCCGGCGTGATACGCCTCATGAATCGCCAGGTGGGAAGTGAGCTGCCCAAGCGTTCCCATCGGTGTTTCAACGTTCACCCTGTCCTCGGTGAGCGCTTGAAGTGCGCCCAGCAGCAGCGGTTGGCTACGCTCGAGATCGGAGAGAAGCTGAGTGAACGGGATAGCTTCGTCTGGATCAGTCAGAGGCGGCGAGACACGTCCCCAACGACCAAGCCGGGCCTCATCCCACAGTGGGGTCCCTCCACTAAACAAAATCACCGCCTGTCGCGTTCCAAGCGCGTGTGACAGTAGCCAACTGGCACTGTTGCCGCCGTGTGGGGTGAGCAGTGCATTGCTATCGTCGAAACCTGTCAGGTTCGCACGCAACATCCCGTACGAAGTTGTGAACTGCTGCAAGAATGGGTTAAACACGAATCACCTCGAGCTTGCGAAATGGATTTCGAGTGGCGACGTTAATTTCACCCAAAAAGCGTCTACCTGACAGTACCTTAAGAATCTAAAACATATTGCTAGACGACACAATTAGCGCTTGAAGAGGCTCGAGATGTGAGTTGTGCGACACCTGCACTGGGGCATGTGAACCTGTTCGCAAACCAAAGTGAGGCGTAAACTTTGTTCATGAAGGGCAACTTCGATCCGCTGTTGGAAAAGGCACTGACCGGCACGCGTCTGGACTTGGCGGAGCTGGTGTCTCTGTACGACGTGCCGCTGCCGGACCTAGCGGCGGTCGCGCACGCCTTACGCTTGAAGCGCACCAACCCGGACGTAGCGACCTACCTGATTGACCGCAACATCAATTACACCAACATCTGCAATGTCGGTTGCAACTTCTGCGCTTTTTACCGCACACCGCGTCAGGGTGACGCGTACACACTGAGCTTCGAGCAGATCAGCCAGAAGGTCGCGGAACTCGAGGAGATCGGCGGCACGCGGATTCTGATGCAGGGCGGCGTCAACCCGGCGATTCCCTATCAGTGGTATTTGGACTTATTGGTGTATTTGAAGGCGCATCACCCGACCATCAAGATTGATGCCTTCAGCCCAGAGGAAATTTTGGGCTTGGAGCACATCACGGGTTTGAACGCCCTAGAAATTCTGACGCAAATGAAAGCCGCCGGACTGGACGGCTTGCCGGGCGCGGGCGGCGAGATCTTGGAGGATGAAGTTCGGCTCGAGGCGGCTCCGGCGCGGATTCACAGCGAGGACTGGTTTCGCATCATTGACGCGGCCCAATCCTTGCAGCTTTACACGATTTCCACGATGGTGATCGGCTTCGGGGAAACCCTGGAGCAGCGCGTCAAGCACATGCTGAAGCTGCGCGATCAGCAGGACCGGGCGCTGGAGAAGTACCACAACGCCTTTTACGGCTTTGCGATGTGGACGCTGCAAACCGAACATACCCGGCTGCAAGGCAAGGCTCCCGGAGCCAGCGCCCACGAGTACCTGCAAAACCTGGCGGTCAGCCGAATCGCGCTGGATACTATCCCGAACATTCAGGTCTCGTGGCCGACGCTGGGCTTCAAGGTCGGGCAGGTCGGCTTGTTCTACGGCGCGAACGACTTTGGCAGCACGATGATGGAAGAGAACGTGGTCAGCGCGGCGGGCGGTCACGACCGCGTGCGCGTCACTGAGCGTGAGATCATCCGCCACATCAACGACGCCGGGTTCAAACCCGCGCAGCGCGACAGCCGCTTCAATATCATCCGATTCCCGGATCTAAAGGTTGCGTTGCATCAGTCAGAGTCTCGAGCCGACGAGGAGCCGATGCAGGCGGCGTTGGAGGTTCCAGATCGCTTAGAGGCCGTGGAAGCTCCGGCGCGGTAAGGGAGCGATAAGGGAACGCCTGGCGGGTTCAGCCCGTAGTAGCCTCGAGTGTTTCCCGCTCGAGGTTTTTCTTGTGACCAGTTCACCCTGCCCAGCCTGTCTGACACCGAACGCCGTGGGTGTGTCGCACTGCGTCGCCTGTGGGCAGCCGCTGACCCTAGAAGCGACTCGAGCGGCTCAGGTTCCAGTTCAGGCGACCCTCGAGCCAGCCGAGCTGGGCTTGCCGTTCGGCACGCAGCTCAGCGCTGGACGGTATCAGATTTTATCGGTCATGGGGCAGGGCGGCTTCGGGATCACCTACAAAGCCAGAGGAGCGAACGGCTTGGTGGCGATCAAAGAATCCTTTCCGCACGGTTTGGTAGCACGCCTGCCCGGCGGGATGGTCGTGGCGCACGACCGCCTCGAGTTCGAGCGATTGCTGGTGCGGTTCCAGTTCGAGGCGGAGACCCTGAAACTCCTGGCGCACCCGAGCGCCACGCAATTTCTGGATTTCTTCGTGGAGAACAACACCGCCTATCTGGTGATGGAATTCTTGCACGGCGAAACGCTCGAGGCACACCTTGAACGCGGCGAGGCGCTGCGGCTGATGGAGGCGCGACGCATTCTGTTCGCCAGCTTGGAGGTGCTGCGCGAGTTGCACAGCCTGGGCTTGTTGCACCGCGATCTGAAACCCGCCAACATCATGTTCACCCGCGACCGGATTGAACTGATAGATTACGGCAGCGTCGTCAAGTATCGCCTGCACGAGCGCATCAAACGCGAACGATTGCTGACCCCGATGTACGCACCGCTCGAGCAGTTTGGGCAGACGGTCGTCCTCTCGCCCGCGACCGACTTCTACGCGCTCGGAGCTACGCTGTACCACGGGTTGACGCTGCACGCCCCGCCGAGCAGCTTGGAGCGCGCCCAGGGAATCCGTTTCGATCCTCGGGCTGGTTTGCCGGTTGGCGATCACGCTGTCACCGAGGTGATCGCGCGATGCTTAGAGATGCGGATGACCGACCGACCGCAACACGCATCAAAATTGCTCGAGATGTTGCGGCGCGGCGAACGAGCCGATTCCAGCGCCTTGACTCAGCGACCACTCGCCTCGAGTCTATTTTCTCCTGGTGACCCGCAGACTCGATTCTTCACGCTTTTGGTCGGAGGCGTGATCCTGTTCATTGGCGCGTGCCTGTGGTTCACGCAGTGGCAACTTCTGCACTAAAAGCTTTACTCGAGCGGTGGCGCTTTTCTGGCATTCATCGCCGCCTCGAGCGCCGAGGCGAAACGAATCAGCTTCCCCTCCGACCAGGCAGTTCCCATAAAGCTGATCCCAATCGGCTGACCATTTTCGGCGTAGCCCACGGGCAGCGCCAGCGACGGATAGCCCGCCTTCGCGCCGATCTGCGCCCCCCAATACATCGGCATGAAGAGCGCGTCCAGCCGGTGCCGTTTCAGGGTCGCGTCTATTCCCTTTTGCCGAGAGAGCTTCAAGTCTGCCGCTCGAGTTTGCCGATATACTTCTGTGTTCAGACCGCCCGTGGCTTGCGCGGCCAGCAACAAAGTCTGGCCGTAGCGGAGCATCGTTTTCGGGTTCGCCTCGCCCAGACGAATCACTTCCAATAAACTATGCGGCAGTGGGGCGGGCAGCTTTTTGAGGTACTTGTTCAGGTCGCGCTTGAACTCGTACAGCAGCACCGGATACCCCAGGTCGCTGATCTCCTGCGCGGTCTCGAGGTCGGCGTCGTCCACAACGGTCGCGCCGCAGTCCTTGAGGGCCGTGATCGCGGCGTCCAAGGCGGGGCGCTGCTCGGGTTTGACGAAATCCCAGTAGTACGCCCTGGGAATCCCCAGTCGTGCGCCCCGTAAGCCGTCCCGGTCTAAGAAGCTGACGTAATCCGTTTCACTCCTCGAGCCTCGCGTGGCGGGGTCTCTGGGGTCGCGCCCGACCATTGCGGTCAGCAGCGCGGCGGCGTCCGCTACGGTACGCGCCATCGGACCGGCCGTGTCCTGACTGGCGGCGATTGGGATGATGCCGCTCCGCGAGATCAAGCCGACCGTCGGCTTGATGCCGACCAGACTGTTGCTGACGCTCGGGGACAGGATCGAACCCGAGGTCTCTGTCCCAACCGCGACCGCGCACAAGTTCGCCGCGACCGACGCGCCACTGCCCGCGCTCGAGCCGCCAACATCGAAACTGCCGTACGGGTTTTTGACCTGCCCGCCGCGCGAGCTGTACCCGTTGGGCATGTTGGTGCTGATGAAATTCGCCCATTCGGTCATGTTGACCTTGCCCAAAATAATTGCGCCCGCCGCCCTGAGCCGCGTCACCAAATGCGCGTCTTCTGAGGCTCGAGACCCCTTCAACGCCAGCGATCCGGCCGTGGTGTGGAGCCGATCAGCCGTATCAATGTTGTCCTTCAGCAGCACCGGAATACCGTGCATGGAACCCCGCGACTGACCGGAGGCGCGTTCCGCATCCAAGTTTTGAGCCAGCTTCAGGGCGTCCGGGTTGGTTTCCAGCACGCTGTTGAGCTTGCCCTTGTCCAGCCGCACGATTCGGTCCAGGTAATGCTGCGTGACCTGTTCAGCGCTGAGCTTCCCGGACGCCATCTGCGTTTGCAAATACGAAACAGTTGCCTCGAGGGGAATTTTGGGCTTGGCCATGACAGGATTCTATCCACATTCCACGGCGTCTCTCGAGAGACTGCGCTCAGACGCCTTCGTGGCGTAGCGTGTTGCGCCCTTACCCCACCTTGACGCTCAAAGGTAGGCTGTGTATGGAGCGCTGTTTCTCGAGCCGTCCGCTCCAATTTCTTGGATGCGACACATAAAAGCCTGGTTCATCCAAGGCAAATCACTTCAAAGCGCTAGTCACGCTGGCGCTCGTGGCTCGAGCGGCGTCGGCGCTGGCAAAGGCTCCCACGATCACGCGCAGGATACCGTCGCTCCCGGTGTCCACCCTGGCGGCCAGACCGGCTTTCAGCAGGCGGTCGCGGAGCGCGGCGGCGTTGGTTTCGGTCTTGAACGCGCCCGCCTGAATGCCCCAGCCCTGCGCGGTTTGACGGACTGGCAGACTCGTGGGGACGGGTTTCGGTGCGGGAGCTGTGGCTGGGTCTGGAGTCGTCGGGCGGCTCGAGGGGGGGGGAGGCGGGCTGGGCGGCGTGGGATCGGGCGGGCGCTCGCTCGGTTCCGGCGTCGGGTCAACGGCGGGCGGCGTTGGGCTTGAAGCGTTCACGCTCGAGGTATTCGCACCAGAGCTACCCGTGCGCGGGGTTAACGGTTCCACCGACTTGACGGTGGCGGGCGGTGAGGGGGGTGCGGCGGGTGGGTTACTCGAGACTGGAACCCGTTGCGGGGTCGCCTGGATCGGCTCCAAGGCCACGATTTGCGTGTTGGAGCGCGGCATCAAAAACACGACCGCCCCGAGCGCGATCAGGGCCACGCCGACGGCCAGCGCCACAATCGCTCTCACGCGAATTCGCTCCATTGCGGTCGGGCATCCTTGGCGGCTTTGAAGCGCCGCATCTGCTGGATGTCCCATTCGATCAGCGTGCGATCCCCGGCTTTGCTCTCCACGTGATGCTGAATCTCGTGCGTTAGCGTCTCCCAGATCCCGGCTTCCCAGTCGTACCTGTAACCCGCTACCGCCTGAAAGCTGCCGTAGTACAGCGCCACGTGCCGCCCGATGTGAACCCGGTGATCCAGGAACTGATCGGGGCCTGGGTCCAAGTACTCCCCCAAACGCACCAGTTGCGGTTCCACCGGGTCGCGCTTGACATGCTCGAAGCAGTGAACGCCTTGCAGCCCCTCGAGGTACTCGGGCGGGATCAGTTCTAGGTGTTCTTGGACCGTATTTTCAAACTCGGCGAAGGTCATACTTGAGCCTAGTACGCTCAAGTGATCTGCGTTTGTTGTACGCGTGACATTCACAGGTCAAATCTACGGCTCGAGCATGAGAGCGTGACTCACAAACGTTTCAGTCGCACATCCCCAAGGATGAAACCTCGATAGGATTGCAGCCGTTTGGCACGACTGATTCGATTCAGTTTCCTGCCTCGCGTTGTGCCTGCAAATACCAGATATACCAGACGCTGAACTCGAGGGCTGCCGCAAAATTATCTGATCGGCTCGAGAGGATACGCTCTACATCAGCTTTCTCGGTTTCCCGAAGAGCGATTGCCTCGGGCGGGTGTGGTACACGAAACCTGGTGTGGTCATGATGAATGACATGCACCAGCGTGCCTAGAGGTTCACCCGCGGCGTTCACGATTACGCTCCACATCCAACGTTGCTGCTCGGTTTCGTCCGGGTTTCCCCACTCGCGCGAGGCCTGAAAATCGCCTGGCAACCCTGGCACTGCCTTCAACCCAGCCGTCTCGAGGGCGCACTTGATGGGGCGAAACAGCGCTTGTTGGTACACCCCATACGCAGCGTCGCCCTCGGTGTCGAACAGCTTCGAGAGCCGTTCAACGTCGGTGTCCAGAACGTGCTGCCAGTTCAGCTCGAGATACACCGCGAGCCGTTTACCGAGGGCAAAAATATTGGTTCGTTCGAGATCTCATAGGGGTGTAAAAACTGTATCTGCGGTCTCGAGGCTATGATGAGAATCTGATTTCATATTTCCTCCTGTTACCCGTGCTTGGTATTCACGGGTAACAGAATTGTAGAAATCCTGGTATGTCCACGCACACCGTTCCGTGCGCTGACAAGATGCAATCGTCCCAAAAGCCTAGATTTTACTCGAGTCTAAGTTCAGGGATTCAGGATTTGGGTTTCGGTCTGACCCCAATCCGCCCTATTCTGACTCATCGGGATCGTCTCCCCGTCGCGCCAGGTTCGCAGAAAATCGTCGTAGTGGCGGCTCAGCGGGTCGCCGCTCTGGCCCATTGGATGAATGAAGCGGCTCGCGTCCAGCGCGTCGAAATCCAGAATCTCGCGGTAACTGGGACCAGTTTTCTGCACGAAACTGTCCTGGTCGTAATTCCCAACGTTGACCGTCAGGATGCTGCCGCTCGTTGGAATCTGCCGATTCAGCATCGGACCGATGATCGGCGCGGTTCCGAGCAGGGCATTGAACTGCGCCACGTGCAACCGCTCCCAGTTCCAAGCGACCGGATCAGACCCCAGCTTCGCCTCGAGCTTGGCCGCGCCGCGTTCCAAGGCGGCCGACATGAAGGCCGCGCAGGATTCTTTGGCGGGCGTGCGAACGTCGTCGCAATAGGAGGAGTTATCGCGCAAGCCGGGAATAATCAGGACTGGCTCGTTGAAATGCGCGATTCCAGTCTCGTCCTCAATGATTCGGGTCAGTTCATTGTAGTAGAACGCGAACGCCGTCGCGCCGGTGCTCCTCAGATCAGCCCGCAAATCCCAGCCGCGCACGGCCGTCTGCAAACGCAGCGCCGCCAGGGATTGCGGTCTCAGCGTCAACAAGCTCGGCAGCAAGTCTCGAGCCGGAATGGAGAGGGTGTCGGCTTGGATGCTCGCCATAGATTGTGCGTCGTGCTTGGGGCGTTCCAGGATGCGCTCGCGGATGCGCTTGGCGCGGTACGGTTCGTTGTAGGTGCTGAACTCTGGGAGCACCGCGCCCTGCGGCAAGGTGCGGTTGTTGGCGGTCACGATGAAGCCCTCACGCGGGTTGAAGACCTGCGGCAAGTCCTCGAAGCGGTAGTAGCCGCGCCAGTTCTGCCCGGCGCTGGCGCTGGCAGGTAACGACCCGTTCCAGTCCCGGATCGGAATCTTGCCCGGCGCGACGTAACCAATGTTGCCGTCCACATCCGCGTAGACGAAGTTCTGCTGCGGGGCGACCAAGCGCCGTGCCGCCGTCCGAAAATCCTCCCAGTTGTGGGCGTAGTTAAAGCCCAGAAAGGCGTCCAGCGTCGTGTCCCCAGGCTCGAGCGACACGTAGCGCAGCGCGACCGCCTGACCGTCGTCGCTGGCTGCGCCGCCAAGGTCACTGATGACCGGTCCGTAGCCCGGCGCGACTCGCACGGTGTATTGAACCGTCTGTGAGCCGACCTTGATGGTTTCCACGCGGCTCTCCAGCTTGACCGGGCCGCTGGGGGTTTGAAACGCGCCGCCCTTCAAGTCCAGCGTGAACAAATCCTGCGTGTCAGGCGCGGTATTCGTCACACCCCAACCGATCCGCTCGTTGCGTCCGATCACGACGGCAGGCAAACCGGGTAGGGTCGCGCCGATGCTGGAAAGCGTGTCGCCGCGAATATCCGCTAGATACCAGAGACTCGGGGCGCTCAACCCCAGGTGCGGGTCGTTCGCCAGGAGCGGCTTCCCCGACACGGTTCTCGAGCCGCCAATCACCCAGTTGTTGCTGCCCATGCCCTTTTCCAAACCGCTGATCGGCAAGCTGATCTGAAGCTGCCTGACCCTAGCCAAAGCGTTCACGGTCAAGTCACTGACGGGTGCGGCGCTCAGCGTTTTCGCGGCTGTCGTCGGCAGGACTGGCTCGAGGCCCGGCAGGCTCAACGCCCCTCGGTAATCCTCCAAGCGCAGAATCGTTGGTTGCCCGACCGGGTAATCGCGCTTCACGGCTAATAAACCCGCCATGCCGATTTTCGCGGCGACCTGCGTGTTCTCCAGTTCGTCCGACCAGTTGGCGCTCAGGTCGTAGGCGAGCATCTTGGACCAGACCAAGCTATCCGCGATCTTCCATGGTTCCGGCTTGTACCCCAGCAAGGTGAACTCGAGCGGCAGATTTCCCTGCCCCATCCGAGCGTTGACACCCGCCGCGTACGCCTCCAAAACCGCGAGGCTACGCGGCTCTAAAGCTGGAATTGCGGCTTCGGCGGCGCGGTAAAAGCCCCAGGTTCGTAAGAACTTATCCTGCCCCAGCGCCGCCGATCCCAAAACTTCCGAGAGGCGTCCCGCGCCGATGCGACGGTTCAACTCCATCTGCCATAGACGGTCCTGGGCGTGGGCGAAGCCTAAAGCGTAAATCGCGTCCAGATCGTGGTCTGCCCGAATGTGCGGCACGCCGGAGGCGTCTCGGGTGATCGTCACCGAACCCTGCAAGCCCATGATCGTTCCATTCGCTCCCGGCGCACAAGCCACCAGACACGCCGCACCGAGCAGCGCTAACCCCAACAATTTCCTTCGCATCCCTACCCCCTTGTGAGTAGGAGCTAAGAATACTGTGAAAAAAGTGGGAGCCTGGGTCAGGAGCCGACCGGGTGACTTCTCGAAGCTCCAGGACGCGAAATTCTCCGCGTCAAAACTTCAAATTATTCCTCGAGCCACCGTCACCGCTTCGAGGCGCGAATCCAGTCCACCTGCAACCTGAACGTTTCAGCCCGCTTATTGGCAATGATGAAGCCCATCTGATCCACCGACGCGCCATCCAACGGAGGGCCGGAGAGCGTATTCCCAAACCGCGTGGGCCGCAAACCTGCCAGTGGAATCTCCAGCTCGAGCCACTCGCCGGGCACCGTATCGAAATACGAACGGTACAAGACCCGCTGAGCCGTACCCGTCCCAAGCTGAAACCCGTACCGCTTTCCATCGCCGCGCACCCGCACCCGCAAACCCGTGAAGCCGCTCAGGTTGAACTGCACCGAATGGGAACGCACCGAGGCAAAACCGCCATTGTTCTCCAACCGCACCTGCCCAGAAAACTCCAATACCCCATCCGCGATCCTAACGGTGCTGCTCGAGACGCCACCCATCACGCCATCGTTGACCACCGACCAAGGCGCAGCGTTCGCGCCGAACTCGAACAGGCTCTCCGATTGGCTCAGACCAGCGCTCATCCATCCTCCGAACGCCAGGACGACCATCAACAGGCGTTGCCGCATGAGACATCATACGCGGCCTCGAGGAGATGAACGAGCATTGTTTTTCGTATGGATTGGTACGGCAAACCGTGCCCGCTCGAGAACGTCAACTGCGTCCCACGCATTTTGTAGGGGCGAACCGCGGTTCGCCCGGCCACCAACGCCGCTGCTCGAGACATTCCAAGCAATATTTCTCGAGACGAAGGTCAAGGGCAGCTCGCTCCGCGTACTATCTCTCGGTGTGCAGGGCACAACCCTTCTCTCGCCCCTCGCTGAAGCGAGGACCTCCCTAGTTGAGAGGCTGAAGTGCAAGGCGTGTCGGCTGTCGGCTCGCTACGGTCGGTCGTTCCCCTCGAGCGAGTGGGATTTCGGCTTGCGTCACCAGCGATCAGACGCGACGACAATACATTACTGATAACGGCATGATTCGGTTAACTCACGTATGCGTCGCAGTACAAAGCTTCTGCGACGCATGATTACCCTGAAGTTACCGAACTCAGTAATTCGCGTCAGTGGAACCGCCGGTTATCTCGAGGAGCTGGCGATCCTGCGAGACGGTGCCTGGGAGACATTGAAATCAGAACGCCTGTCAGCCGATCGCCTCAAGGTTCAATTTGAGCTGTCGCACGATCGCCAGATGGTAGGCCACGTGCGTCGAAACCGCCAGCAACCCCTCGAGGTTCTCTGGCCACAATCGGGTCTCGAGAGCCGCATCAAAGGCGGTGTACGCCCGGCGGAGATCGTCTTGCAGCTCGCGCCAAGCGAGTTCGTCCAAAGTGGCGTCCGCCGGGCTGGGGACCGCCCAGACGCCGTACCAGTCGGGTTGCGTCTCGCGCCCCTCGAGCCAATCGGCGCGGTATTGCAGCGACATCGTGACGTGGCGGGCGTGTTGCGCTAGGCTGGGACGACCCGGCGCGGCGGGGGTTTTCGCCAATTCAATCCCGGTGGTCTCGAGGACTGGCAGCAGACCCGCACTGTGTTCCAGAAGAAAGCCGTACTCGGCTTCGGGTCCAAGCACGACCTCGCGCAGCAGAGTACGAATCGCGGTCTGAGATTCATGGGTGACTTGACTCATGGTGGTTCCTCCTAAGTCCATCCGGTTTGAGATGTACGCCTGGCGAAATCTTGGACTCGTCCGCGTTCTTGTGAGACACAGCCTTCATTCACCTCTCAAAAAATACTGATGTCCAAGTTGCGACTCGCAGATACTTCCTGATAACGGCACGATTCGGCTACCTAACGCGTGCGTCACAGACACACTCTGTTGCCTTAAAACGTTAACCTCACCATGCCGAACTTAGTAGTTGAGCTGGTTACTGCCGCAACATAACAACCGTCCATCCCTTCGGTCTTGTAAAAACGCGACCGCCGCAAATTTCGTAGACTCGTCCCAGAATCCATGCGCTCTGTCAGCCCTCAATCACCTCCAGCCAGCCGTAAGGGCATCCTCGAGCCTGGGCTAGCGGCCGTCAATTTCAGGCTTTCCCGGCACGCCCCGAGTCCATGTCTCGCCGCCTTCGTAGACTGGTACTGGATCGTGCGTTGGAAACTACCCGATGGCGTGACTCACACCCAGAACATCCTGGCGCACCCCTGCGTCAACGCCGTTCTGGAACGCGACCAAAGCGGTGTTTTCGGACCGGAGCGCGGGCTGTCCACGAAGCGGCTCGAGGGGACGGGCGGCGCGTTCGGCGTGAAATTCAAGCCCGCCGGGTTCACCGCGTTCTCTGGACGCAGCGCCGCCTCGCTCGTTGGGCGGTCGCAGAGCTGGGCTGAGAGCCTTGGAATAGACAGCTCGAGATTGGAACGCGAAGTTCTCTCGCTCAGCGATGAACTTCAGATGGTACAACAAGTTCAAAGTACGCTAGAAAGTTGTCAACTCACCTCCGACTCGAGCGCTAAGATTGTCAACAGTGCCGTCGCGCTCGTCGCCGCGCACCCGGAGATCAACCGCGTGGCGCAATTGGCAGTCGCCCTCTCAACCAGCCCACGGCAACTCGAGCGACTGTTCCGGCAGTACATCGGACTCAGCCCGAAATGGGTCATCCGGCAGCACCGCCTGTTTGAAGCCGCGACGCGCCTCTCCGAAAACCCGACTGTACCTTGGGCAGACCTGGCACTCGAGTTAGGGTACTTCGATCAGGCGCATTTCAACCGCGATTTTCGTGCGGTCGTCGGGGAGTCTCCCGCCGGGTACGCCGACCGATGCGCGGCGCAAAACGCGTCAAAGAAATAAGGCTCCAAACAGAAAAACTGGGAGTCTCGAGCAAATTCGGAAAACCTTGAGGCTCCCGCACGACCTGCTGCCTGACATGTCAAACTTCTCGCGTGACCGACCTGCGCCCCGCCACGCCCGCCGACGCCGCGATCCTCGCCTTGCACCACCATCAACAGCTCCTGAATTCCGGCTCCCCCGAGGATGCCGCGACGCGTGCCACGCAAGCCTTTCTGCCGTGGATCAGAAGCCAACTCGAGACGGGGAGCTTGATTGCAATCATCGCGGGCGGCGGATTGGAGGCGGCGGGCAGCGTCGCGCTTCATTACGTGGAACGACCCGCCGGATTGGAGAGCGCCGAACTCCTGTACTGGCACGCGCCAGTCTCAGACGCCCGCGAACTCGAGGCGGAACTGGTCCAGGCGCTACTCCTAGAAGCCCGGTTGCGCGGCATCACCCGGATCACTACCCAACTCTCCCACTTGGCGGCGCACGGGTTCACGCCGTCCACGAGCCTCGAGTGGCGGGCGGAGCGTTAGCTTTGGGAACCTGACCGGGGAGAGGTGCATCTCAAGGAAAGATAGAAAAGCCTTGAAAGGATGCACATGAAACCGTATCAACCCGCGAGTTACAGTTTTTCTGACGCCGCGCACCTCTTGAGGCGCATGGGGTTTGGCGGCACGATCGAAGAGATCGAAACGATCCGGCAATTGGGTCCGGTGGGAGCCGTAGATAGTCTGATGAGCTTCAACGACCGCGACGGAACGCAAGACAACCCGCACGACTTGGACGCCGATTTCAAGCGAGCGCTCGACGCGGGTCGCCCACCCCAGCAAGCCGCCGCCGGAGCGGTTCCTCGAGCGCAAGCCTGGTGGATGCACAAGATGCTCGTCACGACTCAGCCGTTCAAAGAAAAGCTGACGCTGTTCTGGCACGGGCATTTCGTCAGCGGACTGGACAAGGTTCGCAGCGGCTACGCGCTGAAGCAGCAGAACGAACTGTTTCGCCGCCTGGGACTGGGCAAGTTTGAACCGCTAGCACTCGAGACCGCCAAAAATCCCGCGATGCTGATGTACTTGGACAACAACGAGAACACCAAAGACCACCCGAACGAGAATTTCGCTCGAGAACTGATGGAACTCTTCACGCTGGGCGTTCACGGCGGGTACACAGAAAAAGACGTGCAGGAGAGCGCTAGGGCCTTCACGGGTTGGACCAACTTCAAGAAACGCGATGACCTGAGCAGCTTCACCGATCCCAGGTCGGTCTTCAACCCCAAACAGCACGACACTGGCGGCAAGACCTTCCTGGGGAAAAGTGGCAATTTTGCCGCCGAGGACATCGTTCGGATCGTCAGTCAGCACCCCAGCACCGCGCAGTTTATGACCGCGAAGCTCTGGCGCTTCTTTGTCAGTGAAGACTTACCCGATGCGACACAGACGGAACTGGCGGGGCTCTGGACGAAAACCGGTGGCGACCTGCGGCAAGTTCTGCGCACCATTTTCACCAGCCAAGACTTCTACGCGCCCCAAAACCGCCAAGCCCTGGTCAAATCCCCCCTGGAGTACGTGATCGGCAGCCTTCGCCTCAGTCAAACCAAACTGGAACCCGCCCACGAGTACGCGATCTCCGGCATCACGGCCACGATGGCGCAGATTCCGTTATACCCACCGAACGTCAAAGGCTGGGACGGTGGCATGGACTGGATCGCGGACACGACCATTCTGAGCCGCCTGCAATTCATCGGAGCGCTCACCAGCGCCAAACTTCCCATCGGGTACGGCAACGGCAAGGGTAAGGGCGCGGACGCCGCCACCAAGGTCAAACCCGTCACCTCGAGCTGGGTCATGGGGAAATCCTTGGACGAGACGCTGGAACTGATCGGCAAGACCTTCCTGGGCGAGAAACCCACCGGCAGCTTGGACAAGGCGCTGCGCGTCCTCGCCAAGGGGCGCAACACGGAAGAGATCGCTCGAGGTTTGGCGTACCTGGTGATGGTCAGCCCGCAGTACCACCTTGGATAAGGGCGGCTAGTAGCTAACCTCATTAGGAGCGTTTATGAAGCACGATTGCACCAAATGCAGCCGTCTCGAGTGTCCGTTCAAGAGTTTTAAGCGCACGTATTTGGAGTTTCGACTCTCCCTGAACCTGACCGCCCCGCAACTCGAGTTTCATTTCGCGCCTCGAGCCAACACGACTCTTTGACGCCAACCTCGTTCCAGCTAGAAATGCAGCTCAAGCCGTGCGCACTCGAGTTTCAATTTTCCCATCCACATTTTGACTGCACCACGTTTTGACCGCACCCCTAAGGAGCTGACCCCGATGAACCGTAGAAATTTCATGAAAACCTCGTTTTTGACGCTCGCGGCGGGCGCGGGTATGCCGGGCTTCCTGAACCGCACCGCGCAGGCGGCGATTGGCAAAGGCAAGATTCTGGTCGTCGTCCAGATGAGCGGCGGCAACGACGCGCTCAATACCCTGGTCCCGTACAGCAACCCCGCGTACTACAACGCCCGCCCGGTGCTGGCGATCTCTAAAAAGGACGTGTTGAACCTCTCGAGCGACGTGGGTTTGAACCCCAGCCTAAAGCCATTCATGGGCTTGTGGGACAGTGGCGAGCTGGCAGTAGTGCAAGGCGTTGGCTATCCCAACCCGAACCGCAGCCACTTCGAGAGCATGGCGATCTGGCACACCGCCGACCCAAAAGCGCGGGAAACCTCCGGGTGGATTGGCAAGATCGCCGAGAAGTACGGCGATCCGTTCTGCGCCACGAACCTCGGCGGCACGACGCCGCTGGCGCTGCGCGGCGCGGACATCATCCTGCCGAGCATTGCCAGCGTGGACCGCTTCCAGTTCAAGATCAATCCAGAAGCCAAAACCGCGTTTGACACCATTCTCGAAAGCCCACTCGAGGGTCGGGCGGAGACCCTGCGCGGCGCGACCCGGCAAATGCTGAGCGACATTGACAAGGTGCAAAGGGGAATTGGCAAGTACAAGGCGGGAGCCGCGTACCCCGACGAGAAATTCGCTGCCAGCCTGCACGACATCGCGCAACTGATCGCCGCCGATGTCGGACCTCGAGTCTTCTACACTAGCCTCGGCAGTTTCGACACGCACTCCGCGCAACCCGACGATCACGGAGCGCTGCTCGAGGCGATGTCGAGCGGTCTGGCCGCCTTCCGCGCCGACCTGGAAAAACAAGGGCGTTCCGAGGACGTGATCGTGATCGGCTTCAGCGAGTTCGGACGCCGCCTAGCGGAGAACGCCAGCGCCGGAACCGATCACGGCAAGGCGGGACTGATGTTCGCCCTCGGGAAGGGCATCAAGGGCGGCCTGTACGGGCAGTACCCGGATTTGGAAAAGCTAGACGATGGCGATCCGGTCATGACGACCGATTTCCGTCAGGTGTACGCGACCGCGCTGGACAAATGGCTGAACATTCCTAGCCGCGACATTTTAGGTGCGAACTTCAACCCAGTCCCGTTCATCCGTTGACACGTATCTATTGACCCGTAGGGGTTTGCCACGGCAAACCCTCTCCTGCAACAGCCAAAGCAAATCATCGCTCGAGATTCGATTCATTCACGAATCTCGAGCAACTGTTGAAGAACGAACAGCATACCGCTCGAGTCATCCTCTGCGGAGGAGCGATCCTACCCGTCAGGTGCATGGTTAGGATCAAGAAGGGGGTCGTCCGTCAGGACGGCGTGGGGTCGAGCGATGCGTATCCGAAACCCACCGTTGCCCAACCCCACCGTCGGCTTCGCTGCCACCTCCCCTTCAGGAACCCATGTATCCGCTGGCACTTCGCAGGGGAGGACAGGAGCTTAAAGCTCGAGCGTGGGAAGGGGAGGACTTTGGGTTTGCTGTGGCAAATCCCTACAGATTTGGTGGGATCAGAATTCGACGACGAAGGCGCTTTCGATAAAATCCTGCGCCCGGATCGTCTCGAGGATCGCGTCGCTGGGACGCGCGTCTAGGCTGAGCGCGAATAATGCCTTGCCGCCGGGCGCGTCACGCCCGAGTTGCATTCCAGCGATGTTGACGTTCGCCTCGCCCAGCAAAGACCCGATCTTGCCGACCACGCCGGGGCGATCAAAGTTCGTGGCGACCAGCGCGAAGCCTTCCGGCGCGATCTCGAGGCGGTAATTGCGAATCCGGGTGATGCGCGGCTGGCGACCGAAGCAGGTACCGGCCAGGCTGCGGACACGTTTCCCGTCGGACAGCGTGACGCGAATCTCGTTGGCGTAATCCTCGGATTCGTCGGTCCGGCGCGACGTTAGGTTGATGCCACGTTCACGCGCCAGCGCTCTGGCATTCACGAAGTTCAGGGTTTCGTCTGTCACGCGCTTCAAGTACCCGATGACCGCGCTGGCGAAAACCGGCTCCAACTCCGCGTCGCCCGCGCCGCCCAGGTTGACGCTCGGGAACGGACCGGCGAACTCTACCTCGAGTTCCGTGGCGGGGCCAATCTCCAATTGCGCCAGCATCACGCCCATCTTCTCCGCCAGCGTCATGTACGACCCGAGCTTTTCCATCGTGCTGGCATCCAAGCGCGGCGCGTTGATCGCCCCGTGCGAGATATCGCCCTGAAGCGCGGCGCAAACCCGCTCTAAGATTTCGTTGCCCACCCGGTCTTGCGCCTCGACCGTGTTCGCCCCGAGGTGCGCGGTCATCACCACGTCGTCGCGCCCCATCAGCGGGTGATCGGCGGCCGGTGGTTCCGTCACGAAGACATCCACACCCGCCGCGAACAAGTGCCCATCCTCGAGCGAGGCCGCCAGCGCCGCCTCGTTGATGATCCCGCCCCGGGCGGCGTTCACAGCGACCGCGCCCTGCGGCAATAGCGCCAGTTCCTTCGCGCCGATCATGCCGAGCGTCTCCTCTGTTAGCGGCACGTGAACCGTCACGATGTCGCACTGCGGTAGCAACTCCTCCAGGGTGTGCGCCCGTTTGACGCCGAGCAGTTCAAACTTGCGGTCCCCGATGTACGGGTCATAGGCGACGACGTTCATCTTCAAGCCCATCGCGCGGTTCGCCACAATCGTGCCGATCCGTCCCAGCCCGACGATCCCCAATGTCTTCTCCTTGACCTCACGCCCCAGGTATTTCCGGTCCCACTTGCCCGCCCGGATCAACCTGTCCGAACGCGCCACACCCCTGGACGCCGCCAGCATCAGTGTGATCGCCAGTTCCGCTGCCGAAACCGTGTTGGCCTCCGGCGCGTTCAGCACAATAATTCCGCGTCTCGAGGCGTTCTCCAAGTCAATGTTGTCAATGCCCACGCCACCGCGCCCAACGACCCGAAGGCGCGGGCCCGCCTCGAGGAGTTCGTGATCCACTTTGGTACGAGACCGGGTAATCAGCGCGTCGAACTCCGGGAGGCGTTTCAACACGTCCTCGCGGGGCAGGTTAGCGATGTACTCGATCTCGAACCCGTCCCGTTCCAAGCTGCCGGGGCGGAATTTCATTTCGTCGCAAATCAGAATCCGTAAGCTCATCTGCGCCAAGATACCCAGCCGCCGATTGTGATGCAAACTGCAAGGCTAGACGGGTAAGAGCGGGACTCAATCTTGGAAAAGCTTTTAGATGCTCGAGCTTGAGTCTGTGATCGCTCGAGGTTTCAACCCTCGAGGTTTATATGTACAATTCTGTCACTCAGATTAAGGAGTAGTACTTGTCATTCCATCCCTGCCACGAGCCTGACGAGAACGCATCCTTTCAGCCACAAAAGCGACGCGAGCGGAGAGGGAACGATATGAAAAAGCTCTCTGGTAAGCAGAAACTGGCGCTGGAAAAATTGGCGAAACTGCCCGACACCGAAATTGACTTGAGCGACCTGCCTGAACGCCTGAATTGGAGCGATGCGAGGCGCGGGAAATTCTACCGACCCGTCAAACAGAGTGTAACGATGTGAGTGGATGCAGACGTTCTGGAATGGTTCAAGTCCAACTCCGAGAAATATCAGAGCTGAATCAATCAGGTGCTCCGCGAGTTCGTGCAGCAGGAGTGCAAAGCTCGAGCAGCTAAGCGTTAGAGCGAGAATTCACTGGCGGTTCTCGAGCGAATGCAAGAACCTAGAAAGTATCAGTAACGAAAAGCCTCGAGTCTGCGTTGGGGTTTCACTTGAAATCCAGTTTGAAACAAATCCTCAGCTTCGACTCGGTAATGCTGAAGTGAATACGCCCATCTCGAGTCCATCCTCACTCCATCCCTCCAGCACCGTCTCGAGTCTCAACACTTGCCTCGGCGCGTGCCAGCCCTGCGCGTTTTTGTTCAGCACCAGCCCGTCGCCTAGGCTGACGCAGGCGTGAATCAAATCGCCGCCTGCGTTCCGCCAGACGACGACCGCACCAGTCTCGAGCGGGGCATCGGTCAGTGGGTGTTCCTGGAATCCTCGAGCGGTCAGTGTGCGCTCGAAGGTGGCGACCGGCAACCAGAGCTGGGCGATGTTCTGTCTCAGCGCAGGATCGGGTTCGCCGTAACAGAGCGCGGTGGCGAAGCAGTTCGCGCCGCTGTGCGGCAACCAACCAACGGACTCGAGCGCGGTGGTGTCGTTTAAGCCCGAGGAGGACAAGCAATCGTGACCGTCGCTCGAGACGTATTGGGTCAACCAGTCGAATTGCACTGGCTCTAGCAAATTCTCCCAGGCATCGCGGCGCAACAGGAACGAAGCTTCAGCCCGGTCACGCTCCAAAAAATGATCTGACACCCCAAAACTGTGAGCCTGTTCCAGCGGGAAGCTCAGACCGCGTTTCAGGCGGAGCTGCGCGGCGTTCACCTCGAGTCGCAGTTCGGGTTCCAGCGCGGTGATTTCTGAGGGCGTCAGCACCGCCACGAAGTCTGCCTCGACGCTCCACGGCTGGTACGCGTCGCCGTACTCGAGCGGCTGCGAGCGTATCCAAAGATTGAACTCGGCTCGAGTCATCACCAGGGCGTGAGGTTGCATTTTGAGCGCGAGGTGGGCGTTTAGAAACAGCGGCTCGAGCTGAAAGCAGAAGTGAGCTGTCCAGCTTTGGAGCGTGGAAGCCGGCAGGGGCAATCCGAGAGCGTAGCGCATCCCTCGAGCTTACGATTCTCCAACGTTCCAGCGCTCTTGTGTTCCTTCTCCCGGCGCGGGACAATGGTGCTTGCCGGAAAGCTGTAGACAAATTAGACTCGGTTCAGAAATCCCGATTGACCCATTTCAATTCTTAGAGGTGACGCATGAAAATACTCTGCTTGATCCGGCAAGTCCCGGACGCGGAAGCCAAGGTCAGAGCCAGCGGTGGCAAGGTGGACTTGCAAGGGTCCACAATGGCACTGGACGGCATGGACGAGTACGGCGTGGAACAGGCACTTCGCATCAATGAAGGCGGCGCGAACACGGTTGCGGTCGCGGTCGGACCGCAACGTTTTGAAGAGGCGATTCGTCGCGCCCTGGCGATGGGGATCGAACGCGCGATTCACGTGGAGACCGATGAGGCTCTAGATGTCGTGACCCAGGCGAAACTGCTGAAACAGATCGTGGAGGCGGAAGCGCCCGATCTGGTTTTCTGCGGCGGCCAACACGCGGATACGGATTCGCAGGCGCTCGGCGCGGCGCTCGCAGAGGCGCTGGGCTGGAACCAAGTCACGTGGACGACCGAACTCAGCCTCGAGGCTAGCCAGGCGACAGCCGCGCACGACGTAGACGACGGTAAGGAACGGCTCGAGGTGACGCTGCCAGCGGTTATCACCACGCAGCAGGGCTTGAACGAGCCGCGTTACCCGACGCTGCCGAATATTATGAAGGCCAAGAAGAAGGAAATGCTGAAAAAAACGCTTGCTGATTACGGGGTCACGGGTAGCAAGGTGCGGGTCGTCAATCAGGAGATTCAGGAGCGTCAACGGCTCCAGAAGTTCATTGATGGCAAGGACCCGGTGGCGGCCGCCGAAGAACTCGTCAGGCTGTTACACACCGAAGCCAAAGTCATTTGAGACCAAGGTCATCTAACCCCGAGGAGAGATCATGATTCTGGTTCACTGCGAACACGACGGCAACAAACTGAAAAAGTCCGCGCTCGAGGTGCTGGGTGCGGCGGCGCGGTTGGGCGGGGGCATTACGGCGCTCGTGATGGGCGCGAACGCGGGGGGCGTATCCGCCGAAGCCTCGCGGTACGCCGATCAGGTCTTGATCGCCTCAGACCCGCACCTCGAGCCATACACCGCCAAGGTCCACGCCCAAGCGATCGCTGAGCTGGCGGAGCAAGCCGAAGCCAGCACCGTCCTGATCGCAGGCTCGAGGGCGGGCCGCGAGGTCGCGCCCAGGGTCGCGGTGCGGTTGGACGCGCCGTATTTAGAAGATGCGACCGCGCTGGAAACGATTGACGGCGGGTTGCGAATCACGCATTACGCGTTCCTGGCTCGAGTCACGGAAACGCTAGAGGCGGCCGCGCCGGTCGTGGTCGCCACCGTGAAGCCGAACACGCAGGCGGTCGCGGAACCCAGGTCAGAGAGTGGCGAAATTTTTGAGGCGGAACTCGAGCTGACCCCAGGCGGCGTGAAACTGCTGGGGCGCACCCAGGAGAAATCCAGCCGCGTGGCCCTGACCGAGGCGAGCCTGGTGGTGACCGGCGGGCGCGGGCTGGGCACGCCAGAGAATTTCAAGCTGATCGAAGGCTTGGCGGACGTGCTGGGCGCGGGCGTCGGGGCAACCAGGGCGGCGGTGGACGCAGGCTGGCGGCCGTATGCGGAACAGGTCGGGCAGACCGGGAAGACCGTGCAACCCAACGCGTACTTTGCGATTGGCGTCAGCGGCGCGGTCCAACACATGTCCGGCATGGGGAAGTCCAAGCTGATCGTGGCAGTCAACAAGGACGTTGAAGCGCCGATCATGAAAGTCGCGGATTACGCGATCGTCGGTGACTTGAACACCGTCATGCCCGCGCTGATCGAAGCTAGCAAAAAACTCAAGGACTGAACTTCAGACTCGAGCCAGCGTGATTTCTGACTCGAGTCGGTACATGCCTTACAAGGAGAACGGCACACCCAGGCCCAGTTGAGGGATGAATCTTCCATCAACGTAGGTTCCTCCCGCATATGGTGAGAACGGGGTTCCGCCAATGTTCGGTGCGGTCACTCGCCCGTCGAGGCTCGGGTGAGTCCCGTCCAGCCCGACCCCGCCGCCACCGCTCAAGGTCAAGGGTTGCCCGTAGAGGCTGGTGGTTCCCGTGGCTTGCGCGTTGATCCGGTTCCAGTCGGTGCTGACCGAGCCACTGACCGGTCCAACCTGTTGCTGTAAGGTCGCGCCGCCCGTGCCGACCTGGAACTGTCCGGTCTGCCATTTCAGGCGGGCTTCGGCATCGAGACCCGCGCTCGGATCGTACTTGAAATTGCCCGACAGGGGACCGTACTGCCCGGAGCCGTTGGCGTAGGGCGCACCGCCCTTGAAACCGGCGGCCAGGTCTAGGTTCGGCATGTGGAACTGTCCATCCATGCCGCTCTGATTGGCTTGCATCGCCGCCGTGATCTCCGGGCTGAGCTGATACTTCAAACTGGCATTCGCGCCGGTCTGCCAGTTATAGCCGGCGTGCGCCGACAGGTCAGGTGAGTTGAACGCCAGGTTTGCGGCCGTGGAATCCAGGGAAGCCGTGCCCGTCCCCGACCCGATCGGCATTCCGGCCCGCACGTGCGGATCTCGAGGATCGAGGCTCCAATCCACCGGCGTTTCCTCCTCCTCCAACTGCACCGCCGCGCCGCTCGAGACGGGGGCGGGTACCTGTCCCAGCTTGGAATCGGCAACCATCGCGTCCGCGTTGCGCTCAGCCCGATCACCGCGCCGACTGACCTCGAGCCGATCCGGGAGTGCAGCCACGGGACCTTGCTGAATCGTGTGGGCCAATTCGTGCATCAGCAGGCGTTGCCCCTCTTGCGTGTCTGGCGCGTAGCGACCATCCGAAAACGCGATGTTTTGCCCGACCGTAAACGCCTTGGCATTTAGCGACTCGGCGGCGCTCGCGGCGGGCGCGTCGCTGAACACGCGGACATCGCTGAAGCTGTGCTGAAACAATGGCTCTAAGCTGGCACGGGTTTCGTTCGGGAGCGCCTCGCCCGCGCCTGACGTGGCGCTGCGAACTAAGCTCGAGTCCACGCTGCGCTGGTTCGATTCGATCTTCTGCCGTTGCTGACGTTGGTTCATCGTGAGTACTCCTGACGTTCTCGCCTCGAGCCGCTGCTCGTTCTGGGTCGGCAGCTTTTGTTATACAGGAGAGGCGATTTATCGTCGCAGAACCTGATATTTTGAACCTCCCAGACGGCAAGAATGTTTGAAGGCGTGTCATGAACAGGTCGCTGACGTTGCGTTGACAAGTTAAAGACAAGGTGACGCCGGAGGCAACAATGAAAAAAATGATCGGTATCATCGGTGCGCTGGCGTTGACGGCGGCTTTGGCTCAGAGCGTCAAGACTGAACTCGTGGGCTTCGCGGTCCTGCCCGCCGACACTTTCGCGGCCGGTCCGGCGTCTGGGCAGTACACGAACGGCGGCAAGCTCGAGGCTCCACGGTTCCCGAGCCAACCCGTGCAGGGCTTCAGCGCGATTCAGTTTGGCGACGGCGGCTCGTACTGGGTCATGCCGGACAATGGTTTCGGCACGAAGTACAACAGCATTGACGCACTGCTGCGCCTGTACAACGTGACTCTGGAGCCGCGCACGGCTCAGGGCGGCGCGGGCGGCGTCAAAGTCAACCGCTTCATTCAGCTCAGCGACCCGAACAAGAAAGTCCCATTTTTCATCATCAACGAGCAAACCCCAGAGCGCAATCTGACCGGGGCCGACTTTGACGTTGAGAGCTTCGTTGTCGCCAAGGACGGCACGATCTGGATCGGCGAGGAGTTCGGACCGTACCTGTTGCACTTCAGCGCCGACGGCAAGCTCTTGGAGGCTCCAATCAACACGCCTGACTTCGGGGCGGGCAAGGACATCACCAAGGACACCGTGCGCTCACCGAACAACCCGAGCGTGCTGTCCAGCAGCCCGAATCCGGGAGCCATGAGCGCCGCAAACCTGCCCGCCTCGAAGGGCTTCGAGGGTATGGCGATGAACCCCGCCAAGACCAAGCTCTACCCGCTGCTCGAGGGGAGCGTTCTGGGCGACACGCCGGGACTGCTACGCATTCACGAGTTCGATTTGGCGACGAGCAAATTCGTTGGCGTGGCGGGCTTCTATAAGTTAGAGGACCCGGCCAATGCCATCGGTGACATGGCGGTCGTGAACGACAATGAATACCTGGTTTTAGAGCGCGACAACGGCAGCGGCGGAACCGCGAAATTCAAGCGTGTGTACAAAGTTGACCTTTCCAAGAAGGACGCTCAAGCTGTCGTGCAGAAGGAACTCGTGGCAGACTTGCTGAACATTAGCGATGCCAACAAGCTCAGCCCCAGCACCGTGAACGGCGTCTTCGGCTTTCCGTTCGTGACGATTGAGGACATCGTGGTCTTGAACGCCAACACCGTGCTGGTCGCCAACGACAACAATTACCCTGGCACGGGCGGTCGCGGCGCAGACGTGAAGGACGCGAACGAGTTCATCTGGTTGAAGCTGGAGAAGCCCCTGACGCTCGGCACGGGCGTGGGCGGACGCTAAGCAAATAGACCGGCGGCATTCGACTCGAGGGACAAGTATAGACACTCGCCCCTCGAGTCATGGCGGACATTGGACACGAGGCTTCTGCTCACAGATCCGTCTGATCCTCTGGCAGAAGAATGGTTACAGCATTTCCCAGGTTTGTGGCAGCCCCTCCGCCACATTCCCTTGGCGAGTGAGACGAGCAGAAACGGCAGTGTTTCTCAGGTGAAATGGACACCCATTCACGCGGTGGGAGTGGACCCTGGGAAACGCTGTAGCCGACCCAGGGTTTCAGGCGAACATCTGGAAGCTCAATCCGCAGCCCGTGACCGCCGCGCCGCCTCGAGCCTGCCCTGCCAGTGCAGCAATTCCTGGGTCAGAACCTCGTGACGGTAGCGCGTGCCGCGTTGCCGGAAGCCGTACAGCCCGCAACGCACGTGACGACCATCGCCCCAACCGGCGTGATCCAGAATCGGGTACAAGCACAGCCCCTCGAGCGGAACGCCCTGGCGCAGGGCTTGCAGCGTTTCGGAGCCGATGTACGCCAACCACGGGAGCCGCATCGCGCCCTCAGCCCCGGTTTCAGAAACAATCATCGGTCGGCGGTAGCGCTGCCAGATTTCTCCGGCTGAAATAGAAAACGGTTTCCAGCGCGGGTCGGACATGTCCAAACGGTACGCGTTCGCGCCGATGTCGCGCTCCCACTGATTGTTGGAGTAGACATTCAGCCCGAGCACGTCCAAGTACGAATCCCCGCCGCCCAGCTCCGGCTCCAACCGGCCGCTCAGCATGTCCCAGGCTTGAAATTGCGCCTCGTTGTGTCCCCAGGCTTCACTAACACTGTCCGGGTTGGCTCGAGCCGGGACAACGCTGATGACCGGCTCGGGTTGCATCAGGCGCAGGTGGGGCGCGATTTCCCGTGCGGCGTCGGTCGCAGCAATAGCGGCGCGCACGAGTTGGCGCTTGAACTCCAGACCGCGATCCCGGTGGTACGGCGCGAAGAAACCCTCGTGACCGGCGGCGAAGGACAAAAAGGAAATCTCGTTGACCGGCGTCAGCCACGGCTGCGGTGTGAAGTCCACCAGCACCTTCGTGAAGGCACGCGCCAGTCCTGCGACCCGTTCCACAAAGGCGGCTGAGAACACATCCAAGCCATCGGGAATTCCGAAATGCACCAGATCCCAGATCGTCTGCACGCCCGCCCGCCGCCCAGCCTCGAGCATCGGGATGACGCTAGAAAAGTTGTACTCACCGGCGCGCGGTTCGATCAGATGCCAGCGCAAACCCTCGCGGACGGTTTGAATTCCAATATCCGTGAGGGCGCGGTAATCATCCAGGGCGAATATATCGTGACGGGTCTCTTTCAGAACATCGTGTCGTCCCCGAGTCGCGTCCTCGTGGGTGGAACACTCGAAGCCCGCCATCACAAACGACGAGAAGATTGGAGAGAGGCGTTGCGGGAGGCTTAGCGAACCCGGTTCGACCTCGACCTCGCGGTCCATGACCATCATCTGGGTTCAGCTCTGACGCGGCGCACCCGGCAGGTGTTGAACGCCGGAACCCGCCGAAACGCTTGGAGCCAAGGCCGTACTCGAGGCTGGGACGCTCCTGGAAGGCAGCGAAGCTGTCGGCAGGGCATCACGGTTGCGTTCCAGGATGGCGCTCGAGATCAGCGAATCCATCTTGCGCCAGTTGAGGTCCCAGGACATTGCACCGACGAAGCGGTCGCTACGCTCCAGACGTTCGGTCTGATCTTCGGTCAGGAGTTGCCTCACGGCCGCCGCGAAGCTCTCAACGTCATCGGCGATCAACACCAAGTCGCGCTCACCGTATGGGAACACCACGTCACGGATCGGCGTGGACACGACCGGCTTTCCGGCCGACAGGTACTCCGGGGTCTTAGTCGGCGAAATAAAGCGCGTCGAATCGTTCAGTGCGAACGGCATCATCGCCACATCCCAGTGCGCCAGATACTGCGGAAGGTCAGCGTATTGCTTGCCGCCCAGATAATGCAGATTGTCGTGTTGCGGCAGGGTTGCCGGGTCAATCTTCACGACTGGTCCGACGATTACGAACTCTACGTCCGGCAAGGCTGCTGCCACGCCGCCCAGCAATTCCAAATCCATACGTTCGTCCACGACGCCGATAAAACCAACCCTGGGGTGTTTCAGGTTCGCCAGATCGGCCGGTTCTGGCAGTTCGCCTCGAGCCTGAGCGAAGTGCTTCGTGTCCACGCTCGAGGGCATGGCGTGAATATTGTGATGCTGGTGGCGCTTGGCTTCAAACAGGCTCTGCCCGCCGGTGAAGACGACATCGGCGCGACCCATCAGTTGGCGCTCGCGGTTGACCAGTTCCGGCGGCGCAAACTTGAAGGCGCTCAGTTCGTCCATGCAATCGTAAACAACTGCCTTCGGGTGAAGGTTACGCGCCAGCGGTAGGGCCATCGGGGTGTAAAACCAGATCGCATAGTCTTTGATGCCCTCTTGGTTCAGCAGCGTCGCCACCCAGTTCTGGGTCAGGCGCTCTGTCTCTAAGGGCGTGGTTTTCGGGGCGACGTGTGGAATGCAGACGGTCACACCCGAGGCATCCTGACGTATCTGAAGCTCTGGGGATACGGCATCAAAAATGGGTTCTTCAATGTAAAACACGCGTCGGTCTTTGGCCGCCCTAGAGAGCAGGTGTTGCGGGCGTTGATATACGAAATCCCAGCGCAGGTGCGAAAAAACGATCAGATCATAGTTTGACATACCGTGCCCTCCGTTTGTGCTCAGTGGATAGAAGAGCGAGATGCTGACCAACCCAGCACCCGCCGCTCAATAGGGTCAACCTATTGGGTCAGTTTGAACCGAAATTAGGCGCTAGCTGAGGCTGAGCTGATTTACTTTTTTGCGTCAAGGAAAAGTGCAGTCACAGACTGCACTTTTTCCATCCAAACCGTTAGGATCTAGCCAACCGTATAGGTCAACCGCCCAAGTGCAATCGTTTGTTCTTGCCGAAGATTTGTAATAAATCCTTTAAATACAGAGTTATCGCGCTGCTATCGTTTTTGGTTATGGGTGAACGAGAACTCCTCCCTCGAGCGCCCACCCTTGTCCGGACGGACTCGAGCCGGTCCAAGCCAATGCCTGGACCACCGTCCTTTGATCCAGCCAACAAATCGCCTGAGATGACGCAAGCCTTTGGCTGGCTCGAGCGGGACGCCACCAATAATGCGGTGTTCGAGGCGTATAAGGCGGTCCGGGCGCTGCTGGACGTTCGAAATTTCCAGGGTGCGTCCGAAGCGCTCCAGACAGAAGCTGAAGGGCGCGACTTTGAAGGGCGTGCTCGAGAAAATCCTCGGAGCAGCGGGTAAAGCGACTGCTAAATCTGTGACACTCGAGCAGTTGACTGGGATCGTCCAGGGATCGTTGAAGCAGATTCCTCCAGCCGCGGCCGAGGTGATGAGAGGCATCAAGGGCTTTAAGGCGGGAGAGTGGAAACCGAAGGCGAAGCAACCCAAGGGTATGTACGTCGGCAGCAAAGTCCACGAGAAAATTGCCGAACGCTATGAGCGGCAAAATCCGAGCGATCTCGTCTTTAGCAATTCAATCCCGATGAGTTCGATTTTCAAGAAGGGCTTCGACCTCGATTCCACCAAACTGGCGCTGAGCAGTAAACAGCTTGGTCTGAAGCCCGACATCCTCAACGTCACCAAGAAGCACCTCTACGAGATCAAACCCGAAAAGCAGATCGCCAACGCCGTGATCGAGCGCGACGTATACATCACGGTCCTTGAGACGGCCGGAGTCCCGGTCGAGCGCGGACCTATGAACGCCCCAGGGGCCAACGGGGTGATCGAGGCTCCGGGAGGTCACGCCCTGTATTACTCGCCGCTCCCAGGAGTGATCCTCTACCGCGTGCGGAAGGGCGATTACGATCCGGCGAAAGTGCCACTCCCGGTGGCTGGTCGCCTGCCTGTTAAAGATGAGTCGGCGCAGAGGACGCCGGGTCCGGTCGGCGTTCCCAGCCCAGTGCTGGCGACCGAGGAGACCAGCCCGGTGATCGCCGAACTCGAGCGAGCGACCGGACTCACGGGTCTAGCGCTTCTGTTGTACATAATTGTCAGTGAGGGCAGCCGCATCGCTTTTCCTCCGAGAAACCTGCTTCCACTACCCTAGAATCGAGGCCACGATGCTGATTCCAACCATTTTTTATGGAACTTACAAATCGGTTGTCCAAGAGTCGCGCAAAGTCGTCAAGCGACTCGTCGCAGGTGACAGTCTGGGAGTGGTACGGGCCGACGACACGCTTGAAAGCATCAGCTCCGACCGCAGATTCTCCCTGGAGCGCGAATGAGCTTCTCGAGCATTCCTAGGGACTGACCACGATCCTACTGAGTTCGGCGTAGTCAGGTTCACGTTTTAAGACAATAGAGTGTGTCTGTGACGCACGCGCCCGGTAGCCGAATCGTGCTGTTATCAGTATGTAGCTAGCTGACCAACATTAGCAGGCGGGTTGCCTTCTTGGAGGCGGCCGAGCGCCACAGACTGGTGCTTGAGCCTGTGGGTTGAAATCGCAAACTCAAGCCTCACCCGTTCGCAGCCGCCGACTCAGCCCTTCGGTTCCTCAGCCAGCGGCAGCCGGACGATGGCGGTCGTACCCACTCCGAGCTGACTCTCTAAGTTGATCGTGCCACCGTGCCGTTCCACGATTTGCTTGGCGATTGTCAGACCTAAACCCGTACCGCCCGGCCCGTCGGTCTTGGTGCGGGCCCGGTCGGTCCGGTAGAAGCGCACGAAGACCCGTTGCAGGTCTTCTGTGGCGATGCCGGGACCGGTGTCAGAGACACGAATCTCTGCCATGCCACTCACGGCGCTCAGCTCCAAGCGCACGGTTCCATCGTCGGGCGTGTATTTGACCGCGTTCTCCAGCAGCGCCAGCACGAGTTGTTTCAGCGCATCAGGATCGCCATTGACCCGGCAGTTCTCGAGCGGTCCCAGATCAAAACGCCGTCGTTCAGAAAGTGACCGCGCCGAACGCCAGGCTTCCCGCAATGTGCGTTCCAGGTTCACGCCCTCCACGAAGAAATGCTCTTGCGCCTCACCTCGAGCGGCCGTCAGCAGATCGGTGATAAGTCGCGTCAACCGGGCCGATTCGCGCTCCGCGTCCTGGGCCGCCTCGAGTCGGTCTTGGGGCGGCATGTCTGGGTAGCGCGCCAGCAGGGACAGGTTGCCGCGAATCGCGGTCAGTGGCGTGCGTAACTCGTGGGCGGCATCGGAGACAAAGCGGCGCTGCGCTTCGTTCAGTTCGCGCAGCTTCGACTCGAGTTCGGCGCGTTCCGTGATGTCCGTGTTTGTCCCGAGCCAGCGCGTCACCTGACCGCTGGAATCACGGAGCGGTTCAACTCTGGTTAAAAAGGTGCGAAAGTTTCCGTGGGCGTCCCTGAGCGGGAATTCCATCTCGAAGGGTTGCCCGGTGGCGATTGAAGCCTCCCAGATTTTTAATACCTCCGGCAGCACAGCCGGGTCGTGAACCGAGGTCCAACCCCAACCCTCCATGTCTGCCGGGGTGGAACCGGTGTACTCGAACCAGCGTTGGTTGTACCAGAAGATGTGACCATCGGCCCTGGCCATCCAAGCGAGTTGCGAAATCCCATCTGCTAAGGCCCGAAACCGCGATTCGCCCTCCTCGAGTTCTAGCAGGGCCTGGCGTTGTTCAGTGATATCCATGGTCAGCCCAGACAGCCGTTCGACGCGTCCAGATTTATCCAGATGAGCCGCGGCCCGCTCGTCCAGCCAAGCGACGGACCCATCGGGACGCAAGATCCGAAACTGCAAGTGGTACTCACCACCCTCTTGGGCTACCCGTTCCAATGTGCTGTGATGGAGTTCGCGGTCCTGCGGGTGAACCAGCGTAAATCCATGCTCGGCCTGTTCCAAACGGCGTCCGTAAACAGCTTCCTGAGGTCCTTCGGTGCGTACCTTGTCTTCCAGAACCTTCCACTCCCAGGCGACCATGCGTCCAGCCTCGAGGGCGGCCTCTAGGCGCACCCGACCTTCCAACAGTTCGGATTCGTTGCGTTTGCGTTCGGTGACATCAACCGTGCTTCCGACCACGCGTTCAACCTGGCCCGCTAAGTCTCGAGTCACGCGCCCACGATCCCAGACCCAACGGTACTTTCCGTCATGGTGGCGCACGCGGTACTCCACGGCGAAATCGTTGGTTCCGGTTTGGTTGATCTGTTGAAGCACCGCCATCATCGGTTCCAGGTCGTCGGCGTGAATCAGCTCGCGCCAAGCAGCGCTGGTCTGAGCGATCTCACCTGGCTGGTACCCGAGGACACCCAAAAAGTTTTTTGAGCGTTCAGCCGTATCTGTCTTCAAATTCCACTCGTAGATAAAGCCATCCGAGGCTTCCTCCGCGAGCGCCGCCCGCTCCGCCGCTCGGCGCGAGGCGAGTAGGGCCTCACGTACACTGTGAGCCGCTTCGACTCGAGCTTGCACGTCGGTGTTCGTGCCGATCCAGCCGATCAGCCGCCCGTCTTCCAGCAGCGGCTCGCCGGAAACCGCGAACCAGCGGTACCGTCCGTCCTTGGAGCGCAACCGCACCTCGGTCTCGAAGGAGGTGTTTTCGGCTTGCCCCGCCAGGAAAGCTTTCATCAGTTTCTCGCGGTCGTCCACGTGGAGGATGACGGAACCGCCGCCCACTTGAGCCAGATCCGCCTCGCTCAAGCCGGTGTAATCGTGCCAGCGTCGGTTGTACCAGTTGACTCCTCCAGCCGCCGTACCTGTCGTCCAAGCGTGATGCGGTATCGCGTCCAAGCGGTCCCGCAAGGCTTGCTCACGTCGTTGCACCTCGAGCCGCTGAGCAGTGGTCTCTGCCACCAGCACCGCGACCGCGACTGTTGAACCCTGTTCGTCCTTGACGGGATAGAAATGCTCAAGCCAGCTTCTGCCCGCGTCCGGTCCCGCACCTTCGAGTTCCAAGTTCAGCAGGGCTTGACCGGTACTCAGCACCTGGCGCAAGGCTGGCTCCAACGTGTCGGACAGATGCGGCACGACCTCGCGCACAGTCTTTCCGATGAACTGCGCCGGATCACTGCCGTTCATCGCGGCCAGAGCCGCGTTAAAACGCGTGTATCGCAACTCGCGGTTGACCACCGCGACACCGACCGAGGTGGACAGCAACGCCTGGAGCAGCCCACTGTCGGTCACGTCACTCGTCATTGCCAACATGTTTCGGCGCTCCGTGGTCGGCAACCAGAAGTATCAGCAGACCAGACCATGAGTTCATCTTGAGAGCAAGCCAGAGGATGCAACATGTCCCCTGTCACTTTTCGTAAACCGAGCGTCACACGACCCTCCTTGCCACAGGTTTCATGACTGCGCCTCGAGAAACGCGATGCCCTTCCAGACCCGCCAGGCCCCTCCACGAAAACGAGTCTCGAGGACTGAAATGAATTTCTCCCGTCCCCGCGCCCAATCATCATCTGTCAAACCCTCCCCTGCCCGAATCGAATCCCAGTATGCCAATACTGGCGTAAGCTCAGGAAACTCGAGCCACTGGTCCACCACGGTTAGCTTGACCCTGTTAAACGCGGCTCTGACCTGCCGCTCGAGACCGCCGTGAAAATACTTCGGCTGGCTGTGTTCGTAGAGTAAGCCCGTGAAAGCAGGATCAGTTTGAAGCGCGTATCTCACAGCCGCCCAGTTTCAGCACCCGTTTCGCCTCGAGCAAGGCTGTCTCAACGTTTGGTACGTGATGGAGCATGTGGTGCGCCGTGACGACATCGAAACTGGCATCTGAGAACGGCAAGCTCATCGCATCGCCGAGCACGTACTCCACACCGAAATGTTTCTCATTTGCTCGAGCCACCATGCCCGCGCTGGCATCCAGTCCGACCAAACGCCCCGTGTGCCCCGCCGCCCGCAACCGCCCCGGAAAGTCGCCCGGTCCCGTGCCGATATCCAGCAGTGATTCTGCCTCAGTAAGTTGAAGCACATCATCCACTAGCGTCTCGAGCGGCGAGCCAACCGAGTACCGCCGATGCGTTTCGATGCGGGCGCGGAGATTGGCTTCGGTCGCGTATTGGACTGTTGTTTTGCCAATCATTTTTCGACTCGAGGCGCGACGACTCCCGTGCGGACTAACGCTTCTCGCACGGCACAAGCTTTAACAGCGCGGCAACCGCCACCTCAATGTCTTCCGTAGTCTGCGCGAACCACTGCCCGGCGCGTCGCACGTTCCACGGGCGGTGTTCACCGTTCGACGTGTTCAGCAAATTCACCGTGCCACTCGGAGCCGTCAGCGCCACCTCGAAACGCGGGTAATCGTCGGTGTGATCAATCACCTCGAGCGGCTGCTGCACGGGCTTCAGGTGGCGGGTCGCGGCGAGGCGCAACGCCTGCAACGCCTCCAGAGCGGTCACGGACTGCGTTTTTTGCGGACAGGAGATCATCTTCTTCCCGTTGGCCTTCTCCCAACGAGCGCCGCGCACGGTGCAAGACTCGTCGGCCGCGCAAGCAAAAACGTAATCGTATCCGGGCCAGCTTGGGGATAAGCCAGCCCAGCGGTACGAAACTCGGGCCTCCAGGCTTGGCAATTGCGGCGCGGCGCTCGAGAAACCCACCAAGGCCATCAACAGCAGCAACACCCCTCGAGCCAGCCGTTTCATCGCGTGGCGCTCCCACCGAATAGCACACTGAGCGGGAAGCTGTACGACTGCAAGCCTGGAACCTCTAAGCTGGGCGTGCCACTGACCTGGAAGTCGAAGCGTCCGCCAATGATGGCTCGACCCGCCGCCAGCGGGTCCAACTGAAAGCGCGTGCTGAGAATGCCCTTGCCCCTGGCGGGAACCACGCCGCCCGCCTCGGCTTTGGCCAGCACCTGTCCGCCGACCAAGAGGTTCAACGGCGCGACGAGGCGATAGCCGACGGCTGACGGATTGGTGACTTCAAACGCGAGGTCCAGCACCGCGCCGCCGACACCGAGCGTCAAGCGCGTCAGGTCGCTTCGCCAGGCGAAGCTTGGGGGTTGGCTGGCGATGCTCGGGGACTGATAGCGACCCTGCGCCAGTGTGTAGGGTCCGAAGCCCGGCTTCCCGAGTGGACCCGCGTCCACCTTGAAGCTGCCATCCAAGCGGTACTGCACGCTCGAGCCTGCCACGATCTTGCCGAGGCTTTGCAGCGTGTTCGTGCTGATCGGGATTTCCACGTCCACGAAAAAGCTGCTGGGTACGCCGCCCGCTTTCAGTTGCAATTTAGAGCCGATTCCCGCCGCCAACTTCGCGCCGTCCAGGAATAAGTCAAAGCGCAACTCCTCGAGATTGAGTTCAAACGGGTTCGGGTTGCGCGCATCCAGCGTGACGCGAATCACGGCTTCTGGCGCGACTCCGTTCAGACCGGGCGGGTTGAGCTTCAAGAGTCCCGCCTCGCGCATTTCAAACTGCGGGCTGCGAATCACGTTTTGCACGCAGCCCGTGAGCGTCAGGACGGACAGCCCGAGGAGCAGAAACCATTTGTTCATGGTTTGTAGTGTAGCGCCCCGAAAGGTGAGATGAACGGCAGAAGACACCGAGTTCGCCATCGTCAGGTGAACGTCTCGAGCTAGTCAAGTGTGTCTGTAACACGAGCATCCCGTAACCGAATCGTGGGGTTCTCAAGAGGAAATGCGTGATAAGAAAACGCGGTGAGATTTGACCTGTTACACACGGCTTCGTTTTGGCTCAAGGCATCCTAGACACAACTCGTCTCGAGTTTCACGTGCAGCACAATCAGTTTTTGTAGGGTCTGGCTTGTCGCGCAATCCGTCTTCAGGACCGCGAAGTCTCGAGGGCTGGGCGGTTCATTTGAATCACCCTACCGAGAAACCACTGTTTGCAACCGCATCGAGCGACCTTGCATTACGTGGAATCGTAAACTGAGCCGTGTCGGTTGAACTCGAGGCTCATCTGAAGGCGTTGATGCAAAAATTCGCCGTGCCAGGAATGGCGGTGGCAACGCTTGAGGGCGCGAGGCTGCGTTGGACCGGCGCTTTCGGCGTCATGGATGCTGCTAGCGGACCACCGGTTTCGCCTGCCACGATTTTCGAAGCGGCGTCCCTGTCCAAACCCGTGGTCGCCCAGGGGGTGCTGCAACTCCGTGACCTGGGAATCCTGGAGTTAGATGCACCGATCACCAGGTATCTGAGTGAGGCTGGGCTTGATCCGTCATTGAAGCTCGTGACCGTTCGCCAATTGCTCTCGCACACCTCGGGCTTACCGAACTGGCTGGCAGACGGCGAAACGCTCAAAACCCACTTCATCCCAGGCTCGAGGTTTTCGTACTCCGGCGTCGGGTATCGGTTGCTGCAACGGATACTCGAGGCGGTGACGGGTCAGGATTTGGCAGGTTATCTCGAGGCGAATGTATTGAGACGGCTCGGCATGAACGACTCGAGTTTCGTCTGGCGTCCCGAGTACGACTCGCGCTGCGGCACGGGTCACGACGCGAACGGTCAGCCCGTCCCGAAATTGAAACTGCTCGAAGCGCACGCGGCGCACTCACTGCACTCGAGCGCACCCGATCTAACGCGGTTCATGGTGGCCACGATGCGAAACCCATTTGATACCCTCGAGCCGCAGATCGCCGTCAACGACGATCCGCCGTGGCGTCCGGGCTGGCCACACGAGAAGGTTCAGACATCGGACAGCGTGTTCTGGGGCTTGGGCTGGGGTCTCGAGCGGGTGAGGAGCGAAACCTTTTTCTGGCAGTGGGGCGACAATGGCAGCTTCAAGGCGCTGGCGATCGGATCGCGCGACACTGGGCGCGGTTTCGTGGCGCTGACCAACGGCGCGAACGGTGATCGGCTCTGGCGGGACGTGACGGCGTTGCTGATTGATGGCGAACACCCGGCGCTGGATTGGCTCGAGGCGACACAGGTTTGATACCCTGGCGAAAAGACCGTCTATCACACGGGCTGAAGAATCGCTCACGCTCGAGACGGTGACGGGCGGATAGAATTACTGATAACGGCATGGTTAGGTTACTGCTTTAGAGCGGAAAAATGCGTCTATGACGCAAGCTTGAGTTAGCCGAATCATGCCGTTATCAGTAACGTCACACTGACAAGGTGAGTTGGTTGACAAAAGAGTCGGGAGCCATATAGTCTAAATTCGTAATTCAGTCAAAGATTTAGCTGAAAACATAATCCGTTCGTTGACCTCGAGAGAGACCACCATGACTGACTGGACCGCCGACCGCATCATCGCCCTCGCCCCAGATTCCTCGAGCGCCTCGAGCGGTAAGAGTCTCAGTGCCCGGAAAAGCTGGCTCAACGTCGCCCGGCAAGGTGACATTCTCTGGGGCGAATGCCAGGGCAGCGGCAAGCACCCGTATCAGACGCGAATTGACACAGCCGAACCCGTTTTCAAATGCACCTGCCCGAGCCGCAAGTTTCCCTGCAAACACGGGCTGGGACTGTTTCTGCTGTACGCCGCCAAGCCCACTGACTTCGCCGAGACCACACCGCCAAGCTGGGTACAGGAATGGCTGGAAAGTCGCCAGGAGCGCGCCGAGAAAAAAGCTGAGAAAGCCGTCGAAGCCGCCCAAAAACCGCCCGATCCAAAAGCCCAGGAAAAACGCGTCGCCGCCCGCCACAAAAAGGTCAGTGCAGGCTTGGACGAGCTGTCCCTGTGGATGCGCGATCTCATCCGTACCGGCATTATCAGCGCTCCCAGCAAGGGTTACGGCTACTGGGAAACGATGGGGGCGCGGCTCGTGGACGCGCAAGCGCCCGGACTGGCGCGTATGGTGCGCGAGATCCCAGGATTGCTGACGAAAGACGACTGGCAAGCCCAACTCTTGAACGCCCTCGGGTCACTGCACCTGGCAGTCAATGCCTACACCCGGCTCGAGACACTGCCCGAGGGGGCGCAAGCCGACACGCGCACCGCCATCGGCTTTCCGACCGCCACCGAGGACGTGCTAGCGTTTTCGGGCGTACAAGACACCTGGCAGGTGATCGCGCAAAGTTACGAACAAGACGACCGCCTCCGCACCCGCCGCACCTGGCTGCAAGGAGCGACCCGAAACGCCCTGATCCTCGAGTTCGGCGTGACCCAAGCGCCGCTCGGAGCTGGACTGCCGGTCGGCTCCACTGTAGCGGCAGAACTGGTCTTCTATCCGGGGCAGTATCCTCTCAGGGCGCTCGTCAAGGGCGATCCGCGCACCGTTGGCGGCATCACCGCACCGCCGGGAAAAACCATCGCGCAAAATCTGGCCGACCACGCGACCGCCCTAGCTTCTCACCCCTGGCTCGAGCGCAGTCTGTTCAGTATTGACCACGCTACGCTCCTCCCGAATGACACCGTGCGCGACCATAACGGAACGGTGCTGCCCGTGGATGCGAAATTCAAATTGAAATGGGATTGGTTAGCCGTCACGGGTGGGCACGCAGGGACGGTTTATGGCGAGTGGGACACGGAGCGCTTCATGCCGTTGGCGGTCGTGCAAGACGGGGTGTTTCATAATTTCGCGTTCGACGGGGTGACGACGTGAACGGGGCTTTGGCGGGAACGAGGGTTTGCCGTGGTAAACCCCTACGGGTTGAGGCGGGGTGGCTCGAGCCTCGAGGGTCAAGCTTCATCTGGGGGACGGCATGAATGATCTCGAGACGATTGTCGCCACCGCATTGATCGGCACGGAGCGGCAAGGCTTGCCGCCGATCTCCCTCGCGCCTGACCTGAAAGGCGATTCCAGGGAAGCGGTCTTGCTGAGCGCCGCCGCGCTCGTCGGCACGTACCGCCGGGCGGGATTCGTACCCGGCAACCGTGCAGAAACCCTCGAGCCGAGCGGGGCGGATGTTAAACCGGAGATGACGCCGACGATGCAGAACTTGCTGCACCGCGTCCTCGGGCACGGGGCACTCGTTGAAGAACTGCTCGAGTTGCTCACCAAAAAGGGCGTGCGCCTGTCGCACCGCGACTTGCCGCTGTTGCTGGATAACGGTCGTCAGAGCACGCAGCAACGCGCTCGGATCATGGCGCTGTTGGACACCCGAGGGCGCTGGCTGGCGGGACTCAACAAGAACTGGTCGTGGGCGACCGGCAACACCGAATCCATAGAGGACGCCGTGCAGAGCTTCGAGACGGGAACCAAGAGCGCACGTTCCCTAGCATTCCAGACGATCCGCGAGGCAGACCCAGCCCGTGCGCTGTCCCTCTTGGAGACCACCTGGAAGCAGGACGCCGCGCCGGAACGCAAGGAGTTCATCGCGCTGCTGGGCACAAAGCTTTCCAACACTGATGAATCTTTCTTGGAGGCGGCGCTGTCGGACCGCAGCAGCGACGTGCGCGACATCGCCGCGAATCTGCTGGCGCAAATTCCTGAGAGTGCCTTCAACGCGCGGATGCGCGAACGACTGCGCCCAATCTTGCAAGTCGTCAAACCCAAAGCCAAGAACGTCTTGGAGAGCGTCAAACAAGGTGTGCAAGGGGCGTTCGGAGTGAATACGGGGAAGCTCGAGGTGGAACTGCCGGACACCTTCGATCCTGACTGGGCGAAGGACGGCATCGTGGAGAAAGCGCCGCAGAGTGTCGGGCAAAAGCAGTGGTGGGTGCGGCAGATGATGAGTCGCGTGACACTGCCTATGTTGGAGGAAATCACCGGGTTGGACGCGATTCAACTCCTGAAGAACACGCACAAGGACTGGCAGTCATTCGTGCAACAAGCCGTCACCAACGCCCTGAATCAGAGTCCAGAACCCGAACTGGTGAAACGCGTCATCGCCTACGACACCACGATGATCCGCAACTCGAGCCGGGCCCTGAGCGTCCTAGAACCGAGCTTTCTGGAGAACCTGTGCGCCCAGCGAACGTTTCTGGAAACCAACACGGACTTGACCTATTTGGCAGCCGCGCAGCATACCTGGAGCGAAACGTTCTGGACGGCTGCGCTCGAGTGGATCGCTGGGCAAGCCACGCGCTTGCAGCAGGGCAAAGCCAGTCAATACTTCCACGGTTTCGGCACACTGATGGTTCGCTCCACACCGCTCGAGCTGATTCCAAGGTTGTTGAACGGTCACACCAGCCTGCCAGGTTGGAGCGCATTACTGCAAACGGTCAACGCGCCCGCCGATGAAAAGCAGAAGAACCAATGGTACTGGGAGTACGCGGGGCGCGAGATCAGAGACCTGATCGCCACGCTGCAACTGCGCCTCGAGATGCACGAGGTGATGCGCTAAAAACAAACGGGGGCTGCCCCTAGGAGAAAATACTCGCCACCAATTTGTAGACTCACCGACCCAAAAGGAGCCGCCACATGACCGATGTTCTCCGCCAGCACGCCGAAAACCAATTCGCCGATGAACTCGAGGCGCTGAAAAAAGACGACAAGCACGCACGACCCCCGCGCTGGCAGCTCTCGCCGCAGGCGGTCGTGACCTACCTGATGGGCGGCAAGGCGGGCAAACTCGAGGTGACACCGAAGTACATTGGGAATCGGCGCTTGATGGAAATCGCCGTGGCGACCCTGGCGACCGACCGCGCACTGCTACTACTCGGCGTACCCGGAACCGCGAAGAGCTGGGTCAGCGAGCACATCGCGGCGGCTGTCTCCGGTGACAGCACGCTGATCGTGCAAGGAACCGCTGGGACGAGCGAGGAAGCGATTCGCTACGGCTGGAATTACGCGCTGCTGCTGAGCGAAGGACCGTCCACAAAGGCTTTGGTTTACAGCCCAGTGATTCGCGCCATGCAGGACGGCAAGATCGCCCGCATCGAAGAGCTGAGCCGCGTCCCGAGCGACGTGCAAGACACGCTCATCACGGTCCTCAGCGAGAAAACCATGCCCGTCCCGGAACTCAACACCCAGATTCAAGCCGAGCGCGGCTTCAACCTGATCGCCACCGCCAACAACCGCGACCGAGGCGTCAATGAATTCTCGAGCGCCCTGAAACGCCGCTTCAACACCGTCGTGCTGCCCGTGCCGGATAGCTTAGAAGATGAAGTCAACATTGTGCAAACCAGGGTTACCAGCCTGGGACGTGCCTTGGAGATTCCCGCGCAGCCCCCAGCTCTGACTGAGATTCAACGGGTTGTGACAATCTTCCGCGAACTGCGCGAGGGCGTCAGCAGCGATGGCAAGACCAAACTGAAATCGCCGAGCGGCACGATGAGCACCGCCGAAGCCATCGGTGTCATCAACCAGGGCTTAGCGCTCGCCGGGCATTTTGGAGATGGAACCCTGAACGCCAGCGACATCGCCTCGAGCCTGACCGGGGCTGTCATCAAAGACCCCGTGCAGGACAAGGTGGTCTGGTTGGAATATCTGGAGACGATCGTCAAGGAACGCAACGGGTGGAAGGACATTTACCGTGCCTGCCGCGACCTTGGATAAGCGCAACAGCACCCGTTTGACACGATTCGATTACACCTCGAGCGGCGCGTATTTCGTGACGATTTGTGCGACGCAGCGCGAATGCATTTTGGAGAAGTTCTCGAGGGGCAAATGAAGCACAGTGAAATTGGCAAGATCGTTCTCGAGGAATGGGAACGAACGAATGAGTTACGTTCAACGGTTTTGTTGGATGCGTTCGTCGTCATGCCAAACCACGTTCATGGCATCGTGCGGATTGAGTACCCACCCGCTGTAGGGAGGCAGCGCGCTGCCCCCCTACGACCGGACAGCGCTCTTTTCCGCGAGGTGCAACAGAAATTGGGAACCTCGAGAGACAGAATTTCAAATTCATCACGGCTGGTTCGACCTGGATCACTGGGGGCTGTCGTTCGCGGGTTCAAGTCCGCCGTCACGAAACGCGTCAACGAATCTCGAAACACGCCCAGCAATCCCGTGTGGCAAAAGAATTACCATGATCGCGTGATCCGCAACGCCCGCGAATTAAACGCGGTGCGCGAGTACATCGTGCAGAACCCCACAAACTGGTCGCGTGACCTCGAGACCAAATCCGATCTCGAGTGGTACGGGTCGGCGTTTTCTAGATTGGCGGTGCTGGCGTGAGCGTGCATGTTTTCGGGATTCGCCATCACGGTCCTGGCAGTGCCCGTAGTCTCGAGCGGGCGTTGACGGTCTTAAAGCCGGATTGCGTGCTGATCGAAGGACCGCCGGATGCGGACGCGGTGATCTCGTTGGCGGGACACGTGGAGATGGAACCGCCCGTGGCACTCCTTGTTTACGCGTCGGACGATCCGGGGCGTTCGGTCTTCTACCCGTTCGCGTCGTTCAGCCCGGAGTGGTTGGCGATGCGGTTTGCGTTGAAGGCAAAGATTCCGGTGCGCTTCATGGATTTGCCGCAGGCGCATCAGTTGCAGCCGAAAGAACCGAGTCTCGAGATATCCGCTGAACCCGAAGAAATCGTCGGGGCGCAGCCTGATGCGCCCGCGCCACACGAGGACGATCCAGCGTTGGACCCGTTGGGTTTCCTGGCGAGGGTCGCCGGGTTCTCCGACGGCGAGCGGTACTGGGAATTCCTGGTGGAGTCCCGATCGGACGACGGCCAGGTCTTCCCTGGGATTCTCGAGGCGATGCGGGCGTTGCGTGACGAGAGCCTGCGATTGGGAGCGGGGGGTGAGCCGAATTCCTCGAGCGATGCGACGCGTGAGGCAAGACGCGAGGCGTTCATGCGGCAAACGATCCGCGAGGCAGTCGCGGCGGGTCATCAGAGAATCGCCGTGGTCTGCGGGGCGTGGCACGCGCCGATGCTCGAGGTGACAGAGACCAGCCTGCCAGGGGCGAAGGAAGACGCGGAAACGCTGAAGGGTTTGCCGAAGACGAAGGTCTCCGCGACCTGGGTTCCGTGGTCGCACGGTTTGCTGGCTCGCTCGAGCGGCTACGGCGCGGGCGTGGACAGTCCCGGCTGGTACGCGCACCTGTTCGATCACGGACATTTGGACTCGCAGGGCGTCACGGTGCGCTGGATGACTCGAGTGGCAAGGCTACTGCGCGACAAGGATTTGGATGCCTCGAGCGCCAGTGTGATCGAATCGGTGCGCTTGGCGGAGTCCTTAGCGACGATGCGGGGGATGCAGATTCCGGGGTTGCAGGAGGTGATGGAGTCGGCGCGGGCGCTGTTCGCCTGGGATTCCAGTGCGCCGATGGATCTGATTGGGCGCGAGTTAGTGGTCAACGAAGCCCTCGGAAGGGTGCCATTAGAGACGCCTTCGGTACCACTACAGCGTGATTTCGAGGCGATTGTCAAGCGGCTGCGGTTGAAGCTGGACGCGGGCGTGCAGAACTTGGAGTTAGATTTGCGCGAGGAGTCCGGGCTGGGAAAGTCGCATTTCCTGCATCGGCTGTCGCTACTGGGCGTGCGTTGGGGGATGCTCGGCGGCTCGAGAGGCACGGGAACCTTCCGCGAGACCTGGCAACTCAAATGGGAACCGGCATTTTCGGTGCGACTGATCGAGGTCGCCCGCTATGGCTCGACGGTGCTGGAGGCGGCCCAGAGTTTCGCGGTTCAGGGTGCGCGGAGCGCGACGAATCTGCCAGAGCTGAGCGTGCTCTTGGATGCCGCGATGATGGCAGAACTAACCGCCGCGACCGATACGATTCTGGCACGGCTCGAGGCGTTGTCGGCCTCGTCGAGCGATGTGGCCCATCTCTGCGAGGCACTGCCGCCACTGGTGCGCGTGGCCCGCTACGGGAATGTCAGGCAAACCGATGCGACGACGGTCCGGCGCGTTATCAGCAGCCTCGTGGCGCGAATCGTGATCGGCTTTCCGGGTGCCACCAGCAGCTTGAACGACGATGCCGCCGAGACGATGTTCAAGCACCTCCTAGAAACGCACAACGCGATTCAGACGCTTGAGGACTCCACGCACCGCGAGGCGTGGCTAGGCTTGCTGCACACCCTGGTCGGGCAACGCGGTTTGCACGGCCTGATCGCGGGTCGCGCCGCACGGCTGCTGCTCGAGGCGGGATCGCTGAGTCACGAGGATACCGCTCAACAATTGGGCTTGGCGGCCTCTCGAGCCGCCGCACCGGAAGCTGTGGCCGCCTGGGTGGACGGGTTTTTGCGCGGCAGCGGCGCGATTCTGGTTCACGATGACGCGCTCTTAGGCGTGCTGGATTCGTGGATCGCAGAGCTGACCGGCGATAACTTCCAGGCGATTTTGCCACTGCTGCGCCGCACCTTCAGCACCTTTGAAGCTCCCGAACGCCGCAACATCGGTGAGAAAGCCAAGGCGGGAGGCACGGGTGTCACTCGAGGATCAAGTGTTGATGACGTGGACGCCGCTCGAGGGGAATTGGTGTTGCCGTTGCTGCGGCAGATGTTGGGATTGGGCTGAGGCTCAACACGCCCGCCAGAGCTGTAAGATATGCCAAGAGGTCTGCCATGAATCATGCCACACAAAAGTTACATGTCCCGCTCTCCCCTGAGCTTCACACGCAACTGCGGGCGGCCGCTAAGGAGTCCGGTCGTCCCGCCACGGAACTGGCTCGGGAAGCGATCGCGCAACTGTTGAAGCAACGCAGACGTGAAAAGCTCGAGGCTGAACTGCGCGCCTTCGTGGAGGCGGCGGCTGGGTCAGAGCTGGATTACGACCCGGAGTTGGCGGCACTGGGTCACGAGGTTATCACTGGCGCTCCATCAGGTTTCGAGGCTGTCGCCAAGACCGTGAGATCAACATCGGGGCGGCGTGCGACGAGGTGAGGTCTTCTGGGTCAAGCTCTCGCCGCGCTCAGGCTCGGAACAACGCGGATCGCGGCCCTACGTGGTGATGTCCCCGAATGCGATGAATGACAATCCGCGCTGGAATTCGTTCGTGATCTTACCGCTGACGACGCGCTCCAAACTTCGCAGTCCTACCATCGTCTCGTTTCAGCAGGGCGTGGCGGGCTTACCAGAGGACAGTTCGGTGCTGTGTCACCAGATCACGACGGTAGATAGAAGCAAATTCGGTGAGTACATCGGCGCGTTTCAACCCTCGGAACTCGAGTCCATCGAGCAAGGCTTGCTTGCGGCACTGGGGATACTATGACTCAACCCACAAATAATTCAGAACGTCTGCGCCGCTGGCGCTTACTGCTCGGCGGACACAACAACGCGGACGGGACAGGCGTCAGCCTCTCGAGCGACGACCTGCGCCTAGACGGAGCGCTGGCGTCCCTGTACGACGGGGCGGGCTTCGGTGAGGGCGGGAAATCCGGGAAACGCGGCGGCTTGGGCAAGAGTGCGCCGAACGTGGCGCGCTGGCTCGGTGACATCCGCGAGTTCTTCCCGAGCAGCGTCGTGCGCGTCATGCAGCGCGACGCGATGGACCGTTTGAACCTGCAAAGCTTGTTGCTGGAACCAGAAACCTTGGAGAGCATGGAGCCAGACGTGAACCTCGCGGCGAATTTGGTGGCGCTGAAAGACGTGATGCCAAAAAAAGCCAAGGAAACCGCGCGAATCGTCGTGAACCGCATCGTGGAGGACTTGAAGCGCAAGCTCGAGTCTCCGATGCGTCAAGCGGTGCTGGGGAGTTTGAACCGCGCCACCCGCAACAATCGCCCGAAGCACAGCGAGATTGACTGGCATCGCACGATCCGCGCCAATCTAAAGCACTATCAGCGGGCGCATCGCACGGTCATCCCGGAGCGGCGAATCGGCTTCGGGCGCAAGAAGTCCAGCCTGCGAGACATCGTTTTGTGCATAGACCAGTCAGGCTCAATGGGTCAGAGCGTCGTGTACAGCGGCGTCTTCGGCGCGGTGCTAGCGTCCTTACCGGCCGTCAGCACGCGACTGGTGGTCTTCGACACCGCCGTGGTGGACCTAACCGCTCAGCTCTCCGACCCGGTGGATTTGCTGTTCGGAGTGCAGCTCGGCGGTGGCACGGATATCAATCTGGCGCTCGGGTATTGCCAGGGGTTGATTCAGCGCCCGGAGGAAACGATTCTGGTGCTGGTTTCAGACTTGTACGAGGGCGGTAATCAGGCGCAGATGCTGGCGAAAGCTCAATCGCTGGTCGGAGGGGGCGTGCAGATGATCGCGCTCTTGGCGCTCGCGGACGACGGCGCACCGAGTTACGATCACCAGGTCGCGGCCGTGCTGGCGGGCATGGGCGTGCCGAGTTTCGCCTGTACCCCGGATAAATTCCCGGACCTGATGGCGGCGGCCATCAACCGTTCCGACATCGCAGCTTGGGCGGCGACCAACGAGATCACCGTGGCTCGAGGCGAGGCGTGATGAGCCACTCGAGTTCATCAGCGAGTTGCTCTACCGTGTACAGGGATGTGTCGAACTCGAGGTCGCAACCGGAGCGCAGCAGTGGCTCGATATCTTGAATGTTCTGAAGAATCATCGTGCGTTCCTCAGCGGATTTGCCGTAATTGTTGTTCGATCTCAAAGCGACCCGCGCCAGAATAGTTTCGGTCGGAGCGCTCAGCAGCACGACGGTCTCGAGGAGCGGGTAGAAACGTCCCTGATTGGAGGCGCAGCCGCTGATGAACAACGGGGCACTGCGTTCCTGCTCTAAGAGCGCGGCGATTTTCTCTTCCCGCCAGACCCATTCTGGTTGCGCCTCGGTTTCTTGCTGCCCTTCAGTGGCGACCGCCTTCCATTCGGACCAAGCGGGCGAGTCAACGTCAACCGCGTCGTGGCCGCGTCGCCCCAAGGCTTCAATCACAGAGGATTTTCCCGTACCGGACATGCCGGTGATCAGAATTCGCTTCACGCGTCCAATCTACTCTGGGCTGTCAGTTTCCCTGCCACAGCTCGAGATCGGAGGCTTGTGGCAAAACATTGTCGTCACGAAAGGTCCTCAACTCGAGCAGCGGTGAGCAGACAAACCTCGAGAAATACAATGTAAATCTTGTTACCAAAAAACATATGCACCACGCCCAGTACGCACGATTTAGCCCCTTCAAGGCAAGCCTCCTGTAGGCTGTACTGGTGAGGAGATCATCATGCGAATGAACCGGACCATCTTGTTCTTGGGCGCAGCCGCCGTTCTCAGTGTCGCGGTGGCTCAGGGCGTGAAAAGCCTGAGCGTCACCCTGGCGGGCAAAACCGTCAAACTGGACAGTGTTGTTGTCGGCGGGAAAACCTATGTCTCGCTCGAGCAGCTCAAGAAAGCTTTCCCAGCAGGCGGCGGCCCAGCAAGCAGCCCTACGACCGCAGGCGGAGCCAACGCGGTCGCGGCGGTCAGCGGTTGCATCGGAGAACTGCTGTTCAACGGCGCGTGGCGCTTCAGAGTCCAGAAGCTCGAGTACAACTCAGAAGAAAAGGCTTGGGCGTTGACGCTGGAAACCCGCAACGGGATGCCGAAGGTGGCGACGATTGTCAGGAACGGCGCAAATTTTGGCGGTCAGGACATGAGCTTGGTTCTGGCTTCGGGCAACAGCATCGGCGTCGGTCCGAACGAGGGGAATTCCTTGGACAGCAAACTGCTGTACAAGAATCTGGCTCCGGGCGCGACCGCGATTGCCACCGTTCTCTTCTACGCGGACGACGAGACCGATAAGCCCACGAAGTTTCTTTGGGCGATGAGCGCAAGCTCGAATCAGGACCGGGCACCGCTCTCAAAGGAACCCGGTTTCAGAGTGGATCTGACCTGCCAGAAGTGAAACCCGCCGTTGACAGCGCTGCACCTTCTCAATAGCCTGGACGGTGTGATTCGCAACCTGACAGGCTTGCCGCAACTCGAGGGGGGTTCAGAGCGGTTCGCGCCGCCCAAATCTGAAAGCGAAGTTGTATTCCCTACCAATCAGTCTCTATCTCCGTCTCAATAAAATTGCAAGCATCATCAAGAGAATGCTTGCAATTTTATCTTCTTTGTGCAAGCATTATGTTTATGGACAACGCAAGCATTCCACCAAGCAAGAAAAAGGCGACCCCTCAAGCCGAAAAGACCATTTCACGTGGTGCGGCAGGAGGTTTAGCTCGAGCGAAAAGCTTATCGCCAGAACAGCGAAAAGTAATCGCGGAAAAAGCTGCTACTAGTCGCTGGAATCCTGGCATCGCAGAAGCTACTCATACTGGCGAACTAAAAATTGGCGAACTACTCTTGCCATGTGCCGTACTAGAGGATGGACGTAGAGTCTTATCAGAAAGAGGCGTTTTGAGAGCTTTGGGCCGTGGATATGGTGGTAAAGATTATCGAAAAAAGCGGGAAGATACCCAAGATGCTGATGGAGAAATCCCAGTTTTTATCGGGGCCACTGTTTTAAAAAGCTACATCTCGGACGAATTAAAGATTTTAGTTAAAAAGCCCATATTTTATAGAGATAAAAGAAGTGGTGGCAAAACAGCGAATGGTGTAGATGCAACACTTCTCCCACAGATTTGCGATGTTTGGCTAAAAGCTCGAGATGCAGGTGTGTTAAACTCCTCTCAAAAGCCTATTGCAATTCAAGCTGACATCTTAGTGCGCGGATTAGCACAAGTAGGTATTATATCTCTTGTAGATGAAGCAACTGGCTATCAGGAAATAAGAGATCGTTTGGCTTTGCAAGCAATACTAGACCAATATTTGAGAAAGGAATTTGCTGCCTGGGCTAAGGTTTTCCCGGATGAGTTTTATCAGGAAATATTTAGATTAAGAAAATGGACATGGCGAGGCATGAAAGTAAATAGACCTCAGGCAGTTGCTGGCTACACAAAAAATATTGTTTATGCCAGATTAGCCCCTGGAATTCTTGCTGAATTGGAAAAGCGCAATCCTTCGAACGAAAAAGGTTCGAGGAAAGCTAGACACCACCAACTTTTTACTGAAGACATTGGACATCCCCGCCTATCTGAACACATGCACGCTGTGTTAGCGCTCATGCGCGTTTCTGATGAGTGGGGGCAATTCCAAAAAATGCTCGACCGAGCGTTACCAAAGAGAGGCGATTCGCTCCAATTACCATTGTTTACGGATGAAGAACTTATGTCAACAAACTGAAATGAAATAGGAGTCTAATTGACGGCCCTCGGATCGAGCACGTCTCTCAGCCCATCGCCCAGCAAGTTGTACCCGACCACGCTGAACAGAATCGCCAGTCCCGGAAAGACTGTCGTCCACGGCGCACTATCCCAGTACGCGCCCCTGAACGCATCCGCGATCATCGTGCCCCACTCTGGCGTCGGCGGTTGCGCCCCCAATCCAAGGAATCCTAACGCGGCCGTCTCGAGGGTGGCGGTGGCGATAGATAACGTGGCTTGCACGATTAACGGCGTCAGCGCGTTCGGGACGAGGTGGCGGAACAGCACGCGCAAGTTGGACGCGCCCAGCGCGTTCGCGGCTTGCACGTATTCCAAATCCCGTAAGCCGATCACACTGCCCCTCGAGAGGCGAATGTAAATCGGGATTTGCACGATGCCAATCGCCAGCAAAGTGCTCTCGAGATTCGGTTTGGGACTAATGGCGACAATGCCGATCGCCAGCAGTGTGCCAGGGAACGCTAGCATCAGGTCGGTAAACCAACCGACGACTGTGTCGAACCAGCCGCCCAGGAAGCCCGCCAGGAACCCGAAGAAGCTCCCGACCACGAGCGCCAGGGAGACCGACATCACGCCGACCCGGAGGCTGATCTGCGCCCCGTGCCAAACCCGCGTGGCAATGTCACGCCCCAGGTCGTCCGTGCCCATGATGTGCTGAGCGCTGGGAGCCAGCAACTTCTGATTCAAGTCGCCGTCTCTCGAGGCATCGTAAGGTTTCAACACGGGAGCCAGCAGTGCCAGAGCGATAAACAAGACTGTTAGGACCGCGCCCAGTCTTCCCGGCCCAGATTTCCGAAACCGTCGCACGAAAATCCCGAGCGGCGTCTCTATCTTTTTCCTCGAGGCGGCGGGCGGGGCAACCACGGCACTCACGCTTGACCTCGAGTGAACCGCTCGGTCCTGGCTCGAGATCGGAGCGCCAAGCTGGAAGCTGTTTTCATCGGTATTGAATCCTCGGGTCGAAGGCGGCGTAGCTGACATCCACGATCAGATTGACCAGCACGAAAATCAGGCTGACCAGCAGCACGCCGCTCTGCACCACCGGGTAATCGCGTTGGAAGATGCCCTCGTAAATCCAGCTTCCAATCCCTGACCAGGCGAAGATCGTTTCAGTCAGGACCGCCCCTGAGAGTAGCGCTCCGAACGACAAACCGACGACAGTGATGACGGGCAGCATCGCGTTTCGGAGCGCGTGCTTCCAGATCACGCTGCGCTGCACCAGACCTTTGGCTCTAGCGGTACGAACGTAGTCCTGGCTCAACACTTCGACCATGCTGGATCGCGTCATGCGGGCGATGATCGCCATTGGAATCGTGCCGAGCGCGACTGCGGGCATGACCAGGTGCAACAGCGCATCCCAGACGACGGTCGGGTTCAGACGCACGATGCCGTCCAACACGAGCAGGTTGGTTAACGGCGTGAAGCCGAACGACAACAGGTCAGAGATGCGTCCCGACGGTGGAAAAATTTTAGTTTGAATCGAAAAAATGAATTTCAAAATCATGCCCAGCCAAAAGACTGGCATGGACACGCCGATCAGTGCCACAGCCATGGACAAATTATCCACGCTGCTGTTGCGGCGCACCGCGGCCAGCACCCCCAAGAGCACACCGACGGTCGTGGCAAAAAGCATCGCCGCGATGGATAACTCCAACGTCGCAGGAAAGCGGCGTTTGATGTCGTCGGCAATCGGGATCTGCGAGAAGATGCTGTTACCAACATTCCCGGTCAGCAGGTTCCCCATGAACTTCAGGTATTGCTCCGGGAGGGGCCGGTTCAAACCTAAATCCTCGCGGATACGTTGCACCGACTCCTCGGTGGCGCGCTCACCCAACATGACCCGCGCCGGATCGCCTGGAATCGCACGCACGAAGGCGAACACCAGCAGACTCACGCCCAGCAGCACCGGAATCAACCCCAACAATCTGCGAATCAGATACGCGCCCAAAATCGTGTTCCTCTGGTATGGAAACCCTCGAGACGAAACCGACTCGAGGGGCTGGGTTCCGGGAGACTCGAGAGGTTGAATTCCCCTCGAGCCTCGAGTTGAGTTAGCTATTCGGCTGAGTTTACTTGACCGTGACGTTGCTCAGGGTTTCGCCGCCGAGCGGGCCGGGGTTCCAGCCTTCCAGGGCGGTGCGTTGCGCCAGGAGCGGACGGCTGTGAACAATCGGCATCTTCACGATGTCGTTGAACAAGATATCCGCGACTTGACCGTAGAGTTCAGCTTTTCTCGTCTTGCTCGTGGCGGTGCGAGCATCATCGAGGAGCTTAAACAAGGCTGGGTTGTTGTACCCCGTCTCCTTGGTGACGCCAGAACCGATCAATGGGTTATAGAAGTTGTCTGGGTCGCTGTAATCGCCCGTCCAGCCCAACATAAACGCTTGGAACTTTCCAGCGTCCACATCGTCCAGATACGCGCCCCAATCCTTAGACTTCAGTTCCACTTTGATGCCAACGGCTGCCAGATCCTTCGCCATTGCTTCCGCGAGTGGTTTGGCGTTCGGGAAATACGGACGGCTGACGGGCATGTACCAGAGTTCCATGCTGAACCCGTTCGGGTAGCCCGCGTCCGCCAGGAGCTTCTTCGCGGCTTCTGGGTTATAGACGTAATCTTTCTGGGCTTTCGGGTAGCTCCAGTTCAGCGTCAGCGGCGGAAGGTAGGCGTTAGCGACGCCGTACTCGCCGTAGAAGCTATCCACGATCTGCTTCTTATTGATGGCACTGGCCACGGCCAAGCGCACCTTCTGGTCGCTCAGCGGATTCTTGGTACCACCGAACTGCGCGACTTGGTTCAACCCCAAGTAACCGACGTTGAAGCTCGGGCGGAAGACGGCTTTCAGGTTGCTGTCTGCTTTGATGGTCGTCAGAGAATCGTAGGGCAACGCGCCCGTGGGCAGCATGTCAATCGTTCCAGCGCGCAACTCCGCGATGCGGGCGGCGGCGTCAGCGATGAACCGCACGATGATACCGGGGGCTTTCGGCAAACCACGACGCCAGTACTTCTTGTTGGCTTCCAAGAGGATGCGGTCGCCGGTCTGCCAGGACTTGGCGACGAACGGACCTGTACCAATCGGGAGCGCGGCGGCCGTGCCGTACTTGTCCTCGCCCGCTTTCTGAATCGCGGTTGGGCTGGCAATGCCGAAGTAGCCTGTGGCCATCATCTCGTCAAAGTTCGCGGCCGGATCATTCAGGGTCACCTTGACCTGAAGACCGTTGACGACCTTCACGTCTTTGATGAGGCTCTTCGCACCGCCGGTCTTGTACGCGCCCCAGATCTGATCCACGATGCTGTTTCCGGTCTTGTAGAACTCCTTGCGGGTGTCGTCCCACCAGAAATCAAAATTGGATTTCACGGCGGCCGCATCGAAAATCGTGCCGTCGGTGAAGGTCACGCCGGGGCGCAAGTTGAAGGTCCAGACGGTCGAATCCGCGTTGGACTTGGCGGACAGCGCCAGTCCCGCGCCGGGATCAATCTCCGAGGTTCCGGGTTTGAACTCCAACAGGCGGTCGTAGATTTGCTGCTGCACGTACAGGCTGTTACCGTCACTGACCTTGCCGCTGGCCAGGGACACCGGCTGGCTCGAGCCGATCACGATCGGTTTGCTGGACTGGGCAATGGCGGCGAATAACGCGCCAGAGCCGAGCAACGCCACGGCGATTGCTGCTTTCTTCATACCTTCCTCCTTGGAGCGGTTGCGCCCACGATGAGATTCATGGGATTGGCGGAGTTTAACAGTCGTTCAGCCACCTGTCGAGGCTCGAGGGGGAGCTGATACGCGGTATGAGGAGAATGTTCAGAAGTTGGCTCGAGGAATTCTGAAGGTACAAGCACGTGGCATTCAGGTTTGCCTTGGCGGAGATCACCGCGCTATAGGGTCATCGTGACCTTTTGCAGTTGACGCGGCGCATCCGGGTTCAAGCCCCGTGCCAAACTGAGATGTCCGGCGTACAGGTACGCCGCCAGCGCCGCCGCGAGCGGGTCGGTGTAAACGTGCCCAGTATCCGGCGTCTCGAGGCGTTCGTGCGCGGCCACGTCCACGCTGGTATCACCGATCAGCGTCAGCTCGGCACCGCGCTTCACGACCTCGCGGTACAGCTCGGCGCTCGAGGCGGTCGCATCCCTGGCTTGAAAGGCGATCACGGGCAACCCAGCTTCGGCCAGGATGATCGGTCCGTGCGCGAACTCGGCGGTGCTGAAGGATTCGGCGTGAATCACGCAGGTTTCTTTTAGCTTCAGCGCCGTTTCCATGGCAATTGGAAGGTGCAACCCTCGCGCCAGGGTAATCATCTGCTCCGCGTTCCGATAGCGCCCAACAGCCTTGGCGATCTGCGACTCCAATGCCAGGGCCGTCTCGAGATGCTGCGGCAGATGCGTCAGCGCTGCCCGCAAGTCGGCATCCGGTCGGATCGCCTCGAGCCAGTGCAACACGGCGCTGAGACTGGCGATGAAGGTCTTGGTGGCGGCGACCGCGTGTTCGACACCCGCGTGCATTGGGAGCACGAATTCGGCGGCGCGCGCCAGTGGGCTGTCTTCCTGATTGACAATGGCGACCGTCAGCGCCCCGCCCGCTCTGGCTTGCGCCACGGTCTGCACCACGTCCGGCGAGCGCCCCGATTGCGAGACGGTCACGACGAGCGCCTCGGAGAGTTTCAAACGCGTGCCGTAGAGCGTGCTGGTGCTGGGATTGGCGGAGGAGGTGACCAGCCCGAGGTGATTTTCAAAGGCGTACTTCAGAAAGGCCGCCGCCTGATCGCTCGTGCCACGGGCAACGGTCATGGCGAAGGCGGGGACGCGTTCGCGCACCCGTGCCGCAAGCTGCGCCACGGTTTCCCGGTTCCGCTCGAGTTGCGCGGCCACCACCCCTGGCGCTTCGCGGATTTCGGCGAGCATTTTTACATCTTTGACTGACTGACTCACTTGACCGCCCCTTCTAAGCCGCGCATGAACAGACGTTGCGCTAGCACGAACACAATCAAAACCGGAATCATCAGGATCATGGCTCCGGCGGCAATGTTGAACGGGTCGTAATTGAACTGCCCTTTCAGTTTCAGCATCGCCACCGAGAGCGGGTGCAGGTTCTCGTTGGTGAGGAGCGCCACCGACGGCCAGAAGTACGCGTTCCAACTATCCACCAGGGTGAAAATCCCCAGGGCCGTTAGGCTGGGCAGGCTGAGTGGGATCATGACCCGAAAGAGAATCTGCATCTCGGTCGCGCCATCAATTCGGGCTGCCTCCAAAAGCGCGTCGGGGACCGTCATGTACGCCTGGCGCATCACGAAGATGCCGAAGGCCGTGGCGATCACTGGCACGACCACGCCCGCGTAAGTCCCTAAGATCCCGAGGCGGTTCAGGGTCAGCACGTTGACGATAAAGCTGGTTTCGGTGGGCAGGACCAGCGTGGCCAGGATGCCCGCGAAGATCAGCCCTCGCCCCGGAAACTCGAGTTTGCTCAAGGGATAGGCCGTCAGCGCGGAGACCAGCAAGGTCCCCGCGACGGTGCAGCCGGAAATAATCAGGCTGTTCAGCAGGTACTTCCCGAGGTTGAAAACGGTGAAGACCTCGATAAAGTTGTTCAGTGTCACGGCTTTCGGCAGCAAACTGCGCGGGAAGTCGTAGATGCTGACGCCGCTGGTGACGGTCTTGTCGGTGATGCTGATCGCCAGCGTCCACAGGAACGGAAACAGCGCGAACAGCGCGATCAGGACGAGCAGCAGGTACGTCAACCCGTTGGAAACAGATTTCCCCCACGGTGCTCGAGACTTGTATCTGGTCTGAACAGCACTTGACGCGGACGCGAGGCTCACGCTTTCACCTCGCGGCGCGGCGCGTCCTCGCGGGTTAGACGGAAGTTCAAGTAGGACAGCGCGAAACCGATCACCGCGACGACCAGCCCGGCCGCGCTCGCCACGCCGTAATCGAACCTCGAGCCACCGAGGGCTTTCTGGTAGACGTATAGGAGCGCGGTGTAGGTGCTGTTCAGCGGGCCGCCACCCGTGAAGACCAGCACCTCTTCCAAAACCCGAATCGCGGAGATTGTAGAGAGCAGGCTGCACAGCAGGATCGTCGGCCGCATCAGCGGCACGGTGATTTTCCAGAACACCTGCCAGCGCGTCGCGCCGTCCAGTAAGGCAGCCTCCTCGAGTTCGCTGCTGATCCCCTGCAAGCCGCCAAGGTACAGCACCATGTAATACCCGAAGCCGCGCCAGAAGGTCACCAGCATGATCGCCAGGAGCGCGGTGTTTTCGTTTAACAACCAGCCGAAGGTCTGGTTTTTGGAAAGCATCCCCAGGCTCGTCAGCGACCAGTTTAGCAAGCCATCCTTGGCGTAGACCCATTCCCACATGACGGACGCCAGAGTGATGCTGGTAATGACGGGCACGTAGTACGCGGCGCGGAAAAAGGTCATCCCGGAGAGTCGCCGATTGACCAGGACCGCCACGCCCAGACTGGCGAGTTGTAGCACCGGAACGACCAGCAAGTACTTTACGGAATTCAGTAAACCGGTGCGAAAAAGTTCATCACTGAACACTTTTTGAAAATTCTCCAACCCGACCCAGCGCGGCGGCAGATTATTCCCCAGACTCGCCGAGGTGTAATCGGTGAAGGCCAGAAACAACCCGTACAGCACTGGGTAAAAAGTGAAGACCGCCATCAGCAGCAGCGCGGGCAGTAAAAAAGCGTAGGAAATGAGCGTGATGTTTCTGGATTTATTCATCTTCTGTTCGTTTCACCGCAAAACCAACCCGAGCCTCAAAGCAACAGTGGGAGTTGAACTCGAGGCTCGAGCGGGAAATCACCGGGTAGCTGCGAGTCAAAACTTGGACCTTCGGATTTTCTTCCGAACTGAATTCAAACGGCGACGTTCGTCAGTCTCTCACGGTCCAAGATTTTGACAGGCGGGCTGCTACGTTACCGGTAAATCTCAGCCTCTCGAGGCGAAAAATTTGGGTGGCTCGAGAGGCTGAGATTCATTTACTTGGCGTTGGCGTTCCAGAACGCCACGGCGTCGTTCAGCGCCTGCTGAGCGGTTTTCTTGCCCAGGAAAGCGGCTTCGATGTTGTCGTTGAAGTTCTTGTACACGTCCGTCGTGTTCTTCGGGTCTTTCCAGCCTGGATTGATGAGTCGCCCGCCGCCGCTGACGAGGCTCGTAGCCACGTCCAGCGCGTCATTCGGGTTGGCGGCCTTGAGGTCAGGGTCCTTCTCCGCGCCCTTGGTGGTCGGCACGATGCCCGCCAGCTTGGAGAACTGCACCTGATACTTGTTGCTTGTCATAAAGAGCGCGAAGGCGGCGGCTTCCTTCTGGAACTTGGAGGCTTTGGGGATCACGAGCGCCATTGAACCGCCCGTCTGCAATCCGGCGCTGCCCAGAGGGGCCTCGGTGACCTTGGTCTTGGCGTAGATATCCTTGTTGGCATCTTTGACGCGCACCAGCGCCTGCGCCCCACCGATGATGAAGGCGCTCTTACCCTGGCTGTAGAGTTCGTTGTTGAGCTGGAAGGCTTCTTTACGCAGCAAGTCCTGCGGGATGATGTCGTCCTTCATCAGGCGCACGAACTTCGCCAGCAGCGCGGCGTGCTTTACCGAGTTGAAGGTCGCCTTGCCGCTCGCGTCGTAGATCGGCAGCCCTTCGAGGAAGAACTGACCCAGGAAGCTCGCACCGTTCGGGTCCTTGATCGGTGGCAACCAGCCGTACGCGCCGGTCTTGCGCTTGATAACGGCCGAGTACGCGAGCAACTCGTTCAGGGTTTTCGGCAGGCGTGTGAATCCGGCTTGCTTCAACAGCTCCGAGTTGTAGGCCATGACGCCCTGATCGGTCCAGCCGTACCAGGGGTAGCCGTAGTTCTTGCCGGAGATGTTGAACATGGCAATCGTGTTGGGCCAGAACTGTGTGTTCAATGTGTCGGCTGTCGTGAGGTCAGCCACGGGCGTCAGGAAGCCGTCCTGGGCGAAGCTGGCGGTGCTGTCCTGCCAGAGGTTGACGACATCCGGGGCCTTCCCGAGGGCGATGCTGGCTTGCAGGTCGCGCACCATGTTGTCCTGCTTGTCGGTCAGATTGACCTGAATGCTGGGGTTCGCCTTCTCAAAATCGGCGATCACGGACTTCAGGTAGGGGTCAAACTTCGGTGATAGGTACCACGACCAGAATTCAATCTGCGTTTTCTGCTGCGCCATCGCCACGATCCCGAAGGCTCCCGCCAGGCCCAGCGCCAACCATGCTCGTTTCTTCATACGTCCTCCATAGCCACGGGGCGAATCCCCGAAAAGCTCAACCTTTGCCCTGCCAGAAACCGCATCACAAACTCGGACTCGAGGGTGATGACGGCCGTTGTGAACGAAGTCTTTGACGGGTGCGACTCTAGCACGAGGTTGAAACCCATCAGGCGACCACCTCGAGTTTGACCCGAGTCTTTTTCAGCGCCGCCCGCCAATGCTGGGACAGTCTGGAATCGGTGATGACCTGATGCAGTTCGTTCAACGGTGCGACGTGATGCATGGCTCTGGCATCAAACTTGCTGCTGTCAGCCAATAAGAACCGCGTCTCTGAACGCTCGAGCATCAAGCGGTTGATGCGGGCCTCCTGCGGGTCGTGGCTGGATAAACCGTGTTCCAGATGAACGGCGTTGCTGCCCAGAAAGAGCTGCTCCGCCCAGAAGCGTTGCAGGGCTTCCTCGGCGTAAATGCCGACGCTCGAGAGATTCTCTGGGCGCAATTGCCCACCCAGGGTGAAAAGTTTGATTTCGGTCAGACCCATCAACTCCTGCGTGACTGGGACGCTGTTGGTGATGACGGTCAACGGCAGTGGATTCAGGCGAATGATTCGCGCCAGTTGCAGCACGGTCGTGCCCGCATCCAAGAGCACGATGCCACCGGGTCGCAGCAGGGCGTATGCGGTTTCCGCAATGGCACGTTTGAAGTGAACGTCCTGGTGTTCTCTGGCCTGAAACGCGATTTCCGCGCCGGTGCTCTGGGCCAGTTTCGCCCCGCCACGAGTGCGGGTGACGATTCCGATCTGCTCCAGTCGGTCCAGGTCGCGGCGCACCGTGGCTGGGCTGCTCTGCGTCCCCGCCGCCAGACTCTGCACGCTGGACAGCCCCTGACTGAAGAGGATTTTCTGAATCTGTTGCAGGCGCTCCTCGAGCATGGCGTCCTTAGGGTACGGGTGGCGGGCGTGTTTCAGGCTCGAAACTATTTGGTTTGAGACTGTGAAGACTGGTGATTGATCTTGATTGGAATAACAGATTTTCACTCAGGTGTGAGCAAAGGTAGCATGGTCTTCAATCACTGTCAAGCACTCGAGGGCAACTGTTTCAGGGAAAGCCCAAAGTCCGTCAAGGGTTACGCTAGTGAAACAGCTACCAACGCGTTACAATGGCGACTCACTCGAAAAAGACCCGACAGGACACAGTTTTCGTAGGGGCGAACGGCTGGCTCCGCCCAGCCACCGCTCGAGACGGTCTCAGAAAACCACTCGACCGGACGGTGCAGGGTCTCCCCCTAAAGACCAACCGCACCGCCGTGATTGGGTCACAAGTTCCCGCGCCGGTAAATGCCATAATGCCAGGCGCATGGCCGTACTCGAGGGCGAACGATTTCTACCCGTGAAGGACCTCGGTTCTGGCGCGATGGGTCGTGTCAGCCTCGTGAAAGACAACGCGACCGGCGAACTGGTGGCCCTGAAACGCCTGCACGAGATCATCGCGGTTCAGGGTGGTGCGCGCTTGCGCCGCGAGTTCAAATCCCTGGAACGCATCCAGCACGAGAACGTCGTCAAGGTGCTGGGCTTCGGTGACGAGGACGGGATTCCGTTCCTGGTCATGGAGTACGTGCGCGGCAAAGACCTGACCGATATCGTTTCCGAAAAACCCGCCGTGGAGGAACTGGTACGCATCTTCATTGATGTCGCCAACGCCCTAGGCGCGGTTCACAGCGAAGGCATCGTTCACCGCGACCTAAAACCGGAGAACATCCGCGTCACCCCGGAGGGCCGCGCCAAGCTGATGGATTTCGGGCTGGCCAAATCGCTGGACGGCACGGTCGCGCTCACCAGGGCGGGCGCGGTCGTCGGGACCGTTCTGTACATGGCCCCAGAGCAGTGCCGGGGTGCGGCCCTGGATTACCGAGCCGACCTCTACGCGCTCGGAGCCGTGATGTACTGGGCCTTCGCCGGTCGCCCGCCATTCGTCGGCGAGGGACTGGCCCACGTCGTGATGCAGCACCTGGTCAACCCACCGACCCCGCCAACCGTCTTCAACCCCGGCATCCCCGAATCGCTCGAGCGGCTGATCCTGGCGCTGCTCAGCAAAAATCCTGGCGACCGACCGGGTAACGCGGCACAGGTTGCCGACCAGCTCTCGAGCGCACTGCTGGAACCCAGCCCGGCCGTCACGGGCGCGAAGCAGAGCCAGCCGAGGGCGGACGCGCTCTTGATCGCGCCTCTCGTCGGGCGCGACGCGGAACTGAATTTACTGCGTCCAATCGTGCAAGAACCCGAGCCGATGAGCGGTATCTACGCGGTGACCGGCGATGTTGGCATCGGCAAGACCCGATTGATCCGTTGGCTGGCGGATGAAGCCCGGTCCAGGGACGGTACGCGCTTCGCTTTCGGTGAGGCCGTCCCAAACGATCCGACCCCATTCGGGGCGATCTCGAGGTTGATCCAGAACCTGGTGCGTTCGCACCGCAACCTGCTGGATGGATTGCCAGAAACGACTCGAGGGGAACTGGCGCGAATCGCGCCGAGCGCCTTCGAAGGGGCCGAGCTACCGAATGACGCGAACCTGCCGCCCGAGGTCGCTCGACTGCGCTTGTTTGAGGCCGCCACGACGCTCCTGGAGCGCGGCTCCGAGGTGACAGTCTTAGTGCTCGAGAACCTGCACTGGGCGGACGACAGCACGCTGGCGCTTTTGTCGCACGCCACCCGGGCCGCGACCAACCCGCGACTCATTCTCAGTTACCGTCTCGAGGACCTGCCGGAGGGTCAGACGCTGCCGAAAGGGTTGACCCGCCCGAACGTGGCCGTCAATCTAACCGGGCTGAGCGACTCCTGTCTGCGCGAGCTGCTGGTCGCGTGGCTGGACGGCGACATTGACCCAGCCCTGCAAAACGAACTCGTGCTTCAAGCGGGCGGTAACCCGTGGGTCTTGGAGGAGCGCCTGAAGGCGATGTTGGAAACTGGCGCGGTTTACCGCAAGAACGGCATCTACGAGTGGAACCACAGCGTCCTGTCATTGCCGGATAGCCTGAACGAACTGCTGTCGCATCGGCTGGGGACGCTGCCGCAGAGCGCCCTGGAGTTTGCCAGAGCCGCCAGTGTCTTGGGGAAGGTCTGGCTTTATAGTGACGCGCGTGCGCTGCTGGACTGGGACGACGACACGGCTTTGGAGGCTCTAGAGGCGCTGACGCGGGCGCGACTGGCCCAGGAGGTCTCCGGCACGGGCGGCGAGGGCTTCCGTTTCACCCATCCGCTGTATTCGGAGATCTTGCTGGACGGCCTGATGAACCTGAAGCGCCGCCGTTTGCACGGCAAGGCCGCCAGGCTCTTAGAACAGAAAGCCGCACCGCTGGAACTGGCCTACCACCATCTCTTCGCCGAGCAGTTCGCGCAAAGCCTGAACCGGGCGCTCGAGGCGGGGCTATCGGCGCAACTGACCTTCGCTTACCCACAGGCGGAACGCGCCTACCGATTGGCGCTCGAGGCCAGCGATAAACTCGGTGCGGATCTGCTAGAGACCCAGCAAGCCAAGTACCACCTGGCAGAGGTACTGTCGCACACGGGTCGCAACGAGGACGCGCTGAAACTCTTAGAGGATGTCTTACGGGATGCCGCCCCGCTGGCTGATGGCGCATCGCTGGCGGCTCAGGCCAGGGTCAGACTGGTGAAGCTGCAACGTTTCGTCGGCGCTGTGGCCGCCTCGCGCACGACCCTCGGGGAACTCGAGGCGGACGATCCGTTCTTCGAGGACCTGAGCATTGAAATGAGCCTGGCCAGCCGTGACCGCCGCGAATGGAGGGATGCCCGGCGCTACGGGTTAGAGGCGCTTCGAGCCAGTCGGCAGAGCGGCAACCTGCCCGGTTCGGTGCGAGCTTTGACGGCGCTCTCCAGTATCGCCGCCAAGATGGGCAACCCGCAACGGGCCGAGACGCTGGCAGAACTGGCGGTCAACATCGCGGAGACCTCTGACGATCAGTTTCTGAAAACCGAATCCTGGAACGAACTCGGGCGTCGCCATCTGGACCACGGCAAAAGCGATGCCGCCCAAGACGCCTGGAAACGCGCCGCCGAGTACGCCCGCATCACCGGCGACCTGCGCAGCCGGGCCGGACTAGAAATCAACATCGCCGCGCAACTGATGAGCGACCACGAGTTCCAAGAAGCCCTGGAGCGCCTGACCGAAGCCCGAAAACTGGCCGCCAGGGCCGGACTGCAACCCTTCGAGCAGGTCGCGCTGTTCAATCTGGGGCTGTGCGAGTACGCGCTGTCACACTTAGAACTGGCCCGTGAACACTTTCAGGACGTGCAGACCGGCCCGCACGCCGAGGAAGCCCGCATCTGGGACGCACGCATCACGTTGGAGCTGGGCGATGGCTTCGTCTACGAGTTGCCCACGGCACCCGCCGATTCCACGCACCTGCAACTCTTGGAGGTGCAATGGGCCTTGTCTTTCGGGGATTACCAGAAAGCCTGGACGCTGACCGCGTTGGACAACCCGGATTACGCCTGGGCCTGGGCGCTCTGCCGGGCGCAGGCGGGCTGGCGGCTCGGGCAGAACGTCACAGGGGCCGTGGAAACACTGCGGGCCGCGACCGCCGACGAAGCGAGCCTGGAAGTCGTGCAACCGCTGGCGCAGCGCTACCTGGCTTTCACGCGCCGCGCCCTGCAAGACGAGTGGAACACCAGCACCCGCCTAGAACTGGGCCGCCTATCAGAAGGACTGCGCGCCTCGGCGGTCGGATTACTGGCGCGGGATGTGTTGCTGGCACTATCGGGCGGTTAAGAATTGGGCGGTTAGGAAACCGTCGCTCCGAACATGTAGCTCTCGAGAAACCGACAACGCGACTGATGCCTCGAGCCACAGGGTTCCATTCTGCACCGATTCTTTTTACGCGTGACTCGAGACGTGCAGGACGATAGAAATGGAAAATGACCAGAGCAGATAGTTGGCCTGCTGTATGCTTTTTCACGAATCAAGGAGGAAACAATATGAAGAAAGTGATTGGTCTATTTGCTACGGCAGCCCTGTTATCATCGTGCGGCGCTCTCACGAGAGTGGACGTTTCCGGCGCAAGCAAGGACTCTCTCGGTTTGCGCGGCAAGCCGATCACGGTCAGCTTGCTGAAGGACAGCGTGCGTCCTCAGGCGTCAACCGGAAACTTCACGACGACCGGAACCGTCTTCGCCGATCCCAGTGATATCACGCAGTACATCAACAACATCAAAGACTGGGCGATTCAACAAGGCTTCGATGGTAGCGCCACGGTCGTCCCCGGCGCGACCGCCGCCACCGATTGCCCCAGCACCCTAACCCTTTCCGCGTTCACGACCAGCATCAAGGTCTCGAGCGGTACGTCCAATAAGACCTTTGCGTTGACCCCTAGCTCCGCGACGTTGGTCATGACCGAGGGCGCGACGAACTGCCAGTACACCTACAATGTCGCTTCGTTGCTATTCAACGTGACCATCAGCGGATCTGATCTGAGCACACTTGTGAGCTTGCTGACAGACGGTAAAAGCAATACGGTGGATGCCTCACTGCAACTGACCGCGAACGAGTTGAACGGCCAGAACGCCCTCACACTGAAGTGGGGCGACACCACGGCTTCCTTAGGCGTTGGCCTGTAATCACGGCATCATCTCTCGAGAATTGGAAGGCGAGAAGCGCTCTACGCGCTTCTCGCTGTGTTTTTTGAACAGTGAAATTTCGCACGCCACCTAGAATTGAACGGTGCATCCCTTAGAGCGTCTCGCCCAGTTGATCCGTCAGCTCCCCCCGGAGCAGGGCGCGGTCCTGGAGCGAATCAGCCGCGAACTCGAGGGGGAGCGCGGTGCGTTGAAAGCGATGCAGGCGATTGGCTTGAAGCTCAGCCGCGTCCAAGATGCGTTTGATGTCCTGACGCTGTTTCAGGATGTTTTAGGTGAGGCTGTGCATCTGATGCGGGCCGGGCGGGCCGCGTTGGCGCTGATTGTCAACGGCGAGCTGCGCGTCGTGGACTCGAGGGGCCGCGACAGTGAAGATGACGTGCAAGTTTCCAAGATGCTGTTGGAGCGCGTGGTCAGTTCACAGCAGCCGATCATCACCACGAACGTGCAGGAGGACTCGAGCCTTAATCTGACGGCCAGTGCGAGCATTCTGGCCTTGGATATTCGCAGTGTGCTAGCCGTACCGCTTCGTTCCCGGAACGAGGTGATCGGCGTGCTGTACGCGGATACGCAGTTCACGGAGCGGATCTTCTCTGAATCGGACGCGTCGGTGCTGGAAACCTTCGCCTCGCAGGTCGGCGTGGCCGTGATGCAAGCCAGAGCCTTGCAAGAGGAACACGAATCCTTCGTGACGCTGGTGCGCGTGATGCTTTCCACACTGGACAAGCGCGACCCGTACACCGCCGGTCACTCGGAACGGGTCGGGTTGTACACCCAAGCCCTAGCCAAGAAACTGGGTTGGAACGCCGCCGATCAGGAACGCGCCCTGTTCGCCGGACGCGTCCACGACATCGGCAAGATCGGCATCCGAGACGACTTCCTTTACAAAGAGGGTGCGCTCACCCCAGAGGAGCGCCGCGTGCTGGAGCAACACACGATCATGGGGTCCGACATCATCCAGCAGTCCGGCAAGCGTCTCGAGGCGATCAGCCCGGCCGTGCGTTCGCACCATGAGCGCTGGGACGGGCGCGGCTACCCGGATGGTCTGAGTGCCGAGGAGACGCCACTGCTGGCCCGCATGGTCGGGATTGCTGACACCTTCGATGCCATGACGAGCGCCCGGCCGTACTCGAGCCGCAAGACGTGGACGCGCGCCTTTGAAATCCTGCGCGAAGTGGCAGGGACGCAATTCGATCCGGCACTGGTGGAACCGTTCATCACCGCCTTGCAGGAAACGCAAGTTACCGCCGAAGTGGAACGCATCAATCGCAGTGGGGAACTCGAGGCATTGAGCGCGGATTAGGCGGCGTTGAATTTTAGAAGTTCCCTTAAAAACTTTTGGTCTGACCACTCTCAAGCTCACGTCAGTCCAATGGATAGAGTCGGTTTCTCACAAAATCTTAGCAATTTTAAAGAACGACATCTGGTAAAATCCTTTTTACAAGCTCAAGCTGTTCGGGCGGGTGTCCTAAAAAATTTAATGGGTTGGGCAGAAACCGTCTGGCGTTTGTGAAATCCGCGTCGGTGCTGACTTGTTTGAGGTCAATGTCAACACCGTCCTAGCTTGAAGGAGGAGCTATGAGGAAACTTAAACTGCACATGGACATGACCGTTGACGGCTTCGTGGCAGGTCCACAGGGTCAACAAGATTGGCTAACGGGCTGGTGGGGCGAGGACAACGATAACAGCCTGTTGTCCTTCGAATACGATTTCACGGATGCCAGCGACACCATCCTGCTTGGCAGAAAGACATCCGAGGACTTTAGTAAATACTGGGAGAGTGTGAAGACCGACAGCCCCGAGTATCCGTTCGCCCGCAGGATGGTGGACACGCCCAAGATAGTCTTCAGCAGCACACTGAAGTCACACCCTGGGAAGAACGTGCGCGTGGAAAACGGCCCGCTCGTGGAAGCGGTGAATCAGCTCAAGCAGCAATCGGGCAAGGACATCATCGCGTATGGCGGGGCAACGTTTGTCTCCTCCTTGCTGGAGAACGACTTGGTTGACGAGCTTAATTTCCTAGTCAGTCCGGTAGCGATTGGGGAGGGAATGCGGATATTCAGCGCCCACAGACCGTTAAAACTCGAGACCTCGAGGGCTTACGCCAACGGCGTGGTTGTCAATACCTATTTACCGAAACAGTGAGTTGCAAGGCGGGCGCTGCCCACTCTGTTCAGCGTCACACGACGTAGCTGCAACTCGTGTTGGAAAACGTTAAAAGAGATAATTCATGACTACTGAGTTCGGTAATTTCAGGGTAATCATGCGCCGCAGTACAAAGCTTCTACGACGCATACGTGTGTTAACCGAATCATGCCGTTATCAGTAAGCTCGTTTGCGAACTGATTATCAGTCTCGACGGCTTCGCTCGAGGGCAGCGTTCGCCTGGTTACTACGGCTATTCCGGTCCCGATTTCAATAACTGGATCGAAACCAACGGAGCTGTACCGCACCGGATGCTCATCGGGCGACGGACCTACGACATGCTGAACGGGCTGCCCGCTGAATCGCGCGATGAGGGGTGGAAGAAGACGGCAGCGACGCCCGGCTACCTGTTCTCACGCACCCTGGAGGCAGCCGACTGGTCGGGGCTGCAAGTCGTCCACGATGATCTGGTGGGCTTCGTCCACGAGCTGAAGCGCACCAATGGTCCCGAGCTACGAACCTTGGGCAGCGTATCGCTGATTCGACAACTGCTCGTGGCTGGATTGGTGGACCGCCTCAAGCTCGCGGTCTGCCCCCTGGTTCTCCCGCAAACGGGCGTTGAGCCTATCTTCGCGGGGCTGCCGGACATGGGTTTCGACCTGCTCTCGACCCAGCTTCTGGATGGGCGCGTCCTGCTCCTAGAGTACCGACCGGCAGGGACACCGCCGTATAACGACGAGCCGCAAAAGCAGAACACGACAGTGGGAAGGTAATGAGGCTCGAGAACGCTGTCAAGCACGAATCCGCAAGCATCTGGATTTGCACACTCGAGATTCAGTTATCCTATCCGGTACGCACACCCTAAACTACGCCCTGGGCGGTGTTCTTCGCTTGGCGCGAAGGTCAGCGGCGCAGGTTGAGCAGCAGTCCGACCAGCACGACGTACAATGCCAGAAGCACTGGGAGCAACCAAGCTTGCGTGCTGCGCGGCGCAATTTCTATAGCGGGTTCCAGGATGTACGTCCCCTTCGGATCGAGCGGTACTTCTTCGGTGGCCGCCGGAGCCGGATCGCGCCCGAGGGTTGGGAGCGCGTAATTGCGGCGACGCGGCGAGGCCCGCTTGACCCTGGCGAGCACGACTGAGATATTGTCCGGTCCACCCATGTCATTGGCGGCCGTGACGAGTTTCTCGGTTAGCGCCTCCAATGAGATCTCCGGGCTTTCCTCCACGAGCTGCAACATCTGCGCGTCGCTCAGCATGTTGCTCAGCCCGTCCGAGCAGAGCAACAACAGATCGTCATCACGTAATTCAATCCCGAACAGGTCTAAACGCAACTGTGGGCGGCTCCCGAGGGCGTTGGTGATGACGTTCCGCCACTTGTGATCCCTGGCTTCGGCTTCGGTGATGAGGCCCTGCCGGACCTTTTCCGCCACCCAGGAGTGATCCCGCGTCAACTGGGTGATCTGCGAATCCCGAATCAGGTACGCCCGCGAATCCCCGACGTGCCCGATCACAGCCGCATTCCCGTCCACCAGCGCGGCCGTCAGCGTCGTGCCCATTCCTCGAGATTCGGCGCGTCGGGCAGACTGCTGATAGACCGCGAAGTTGCTGCGCTGCATCGCACGGGGCAAAATTTCCGGCGGCGTCCCTGAGAGTTCCCGCATACTTTCCAGCAGGGCTTGCGTCGCCAGACTCGAGGCGATTTCTCCGGTGCGATGCCCGCCCATGCCGTCAGCGACCATGATTAACTCACCGCTCTGCACGGTCTGGTACGCCCAGTGATCCTCGTTCATCTCACGAATCTGACCCGGATCGGTCAGACCAGCAATCTCGAGGGCAGCGGTGGCCTGCGTCATCTTCATATCAGTATAACGGAGGGAACACGGTTGTCGGATGGAAATTGGCACGCCGAGGAGGAACCGTGGCGAAATCCAGCCCCTCGCGCCCAGAAATTCAGTCCGTCACCTCGAGCCGCTTGCCGTCCCAGACATCTATGAAAACCGCTCCGGCGTGAACGACGGCACTGTGCGGCACGCCCGCTGGGATGGTGTAACTCATGCCCTTGGTCAAGGTGTGAGGGACGCCACCAACTGTCAGTTCCACGGTTCCTTCAATCACCACGCCCCACTGTCCGGCGTGCGCGTGCTCCGGAACCGTCACGGTCTCCGATGCCTCGAAAAAGCCCGCCTGCGAGGTTTTACCGTTCAACACAAACGCTTCCAGCCCTGGCCAAACCATCGCCTTCGGCATCACCCCGAACCAATCCGCGAACGCCATACCCACCCCCTGTTCCCTGAAGTCTAATCCAGATCAGCCCCTCGAGGTTGGCTCGAGCGGCTCCGAAATGTCTCATAGGCTGCCTGTGTTCCACCCGGCACCGGGTCATACTGCCCGCATGGACTTCAAAGACAAGGTGGCGCTCGTGACAGGTGGCAGCAAGGGAATCGGCTTGGCAATTGCGGAGGCACTGGTGGGGCGCGGCGCGAACGTCGTCATCACCGCTCGCAATGCCAGTGACCTCGAGACGGCCACGAAGCGCCTGAATGATCTCGGCGGGGGAAAAGCGGTTGCCGTGACCTCTGATGCCAGGGATTACGCCAGTTTAGAGAAGGCCGTGCAAACAGCCGTTTCCAGTTTCGGCGGGCTGGACGTGCTGATCGCCAATGCGGGCGTCGGGATCTTCAAACCCGTCCACGAACTCACCTTAGAAGATTGGAACGCCGTTATTGACACCAACCTGACCGGCGTCTTCCACAGCGTCAAAGCCGCCGTGCCCGCGCTCACCAAATCCAAGGGCTACATCCTCAATATTTCCTCCCTGGCAGGCAAGAACCCGTTCGCCAAAGCCGCCGCGTACAACGCCAGCAAATTCGGCTTGAACGGCTTCTCAGAGGCAATCATGCTGGACTTGCGCCCGCTCGGGATCAAAGTTTCCCAGATCATGCCTGGCAGCGTCGCCACGTACTTCAACGATCACACCCCGAACGCCGCCGACGCTTGGAAGATTCAACCCGAGGACATCGCGCAAATCGTGATAGACCTGCTCGATATGCCCGCCCGCACCCTGCCGAGCCGCGTCGAAGTGCGCCCCAGCCAGCCCAAATCCGCCTGAACCCGAATCGTTACCCTCGAGCCACAACGCGCTTCTTGTAGGGGCACAACATGTTGTGCCCGGCTACTACCGTCCACGCTCGAGATATCCCAAGAAGACGTTTCTTGAGAAGACCAAGGTCAAGGGCAGCTCGCGTCGCGTCGCCCCCTCACCCGCCTTCGGCGGCCTCTCGCGCAGAGAGAGGCGAAAGGGCTTTGAGGCTCGAGGGTTGTGGCTGGCTTGAGCGTGGAAGTAGGAAAATTGCCTCGAGAGAGAAAAGGGGAGCGCCATAGGAGCGCTCCCCGCAACCTCGAGCCTGTCAGTTCAGCACTTCAAAAATGCCCGCCGCGCCCTGCCCGCCGCCGACGCACATCGTGACCATGCCGTAGCGCCCGCCGCGCCGTCGAAGTTCGTAGATCAGCGAGGCGGTCAGTTTCGCACCGGTCGCACCCAGGGGATGACCCAAGGCAATTGCGCCGCCGTTGACGTTCAGCTTGTTCATCGGAATGCCGACCTCGCGCACGACCGCGAGGGCTTGCGCCGCGAAGGCCTCGTTCAGTTCAAACAAGTCAATGTCTGAAAGCTCCAAACCCGCGAGCTTCAGAGCTTTCGGAATCGCCGCGACCGGCCCGATGCCCATGTACTCCGGTTCCACGCCGACCGCCGCGAACGACACGAAGCGCGCGAGCGGCTTCAAACCCAGCTCTGCTGCCTTCTCCGCGCTCATGATGACGCTGGCTGCCGCGCCGTCAGAGAACGGACTCGAGTTGCCCGCCGTAACTGCGCCGCCCTCCTTGAACGCGCCGCGCAACTTGCCCAGCCCCTCGAGCGAGGTATCGCGGCGCAGCAGTTCATCGGTGTCGAACAGGATTTCTGTTGAGACGACCTTCGTGCCCTTCAGCTTGTCCACCCGCACCGGAACCGGTACGATCTCGTCTTTGAAGCGCCCCGCGTCTATCGCTGCCGTCGCTCGTTCATGGCTGCTGACAGCAAAAGCATCCATGTCAGCGCGATTCACTTTATAGCGATCCGCGACGTTCTCCGCCGTGTGACCCATGCCGATGTACGCGCCGGGGCGGGTGTCCACAAGCTCAGGGTTGGCGCTGAAGTGAAAGCCGCTCATCGGAACCATGCTCATGCTTTCCGCGCCGCCCGCGATCAGCACCTCGTTCATGCCGCTCCGAACCGCCTGCGCCGCCATCGCTATCGTCTGCAAACCGCTGGCGCAGAAGCGGTTAATCGTCACGCCCGGCACGCTGTCCGGCAAGCCCGCCTGCAACCCCGCCAACCGCGCGAAGTTCAAGCCTTGCGAGCCTTCCGGCATCGCGCAGCCCAAATACACGTCCTCCACGAGTGCTGGGTCAACGCCCGCCCTCGAGACGGATTCTTTCAGCACGAGTGCCGCGAGGTCATCGGCTCGAGTATTGGTGAGCGTGCCTTTTTGTCCGCGCCCAACGGGCGTGCGGACGGTAGATACGATGACAGCTTCAATCATGTGGAGGACTCCTTCGCCTGCTTTTTGATGGCATACAGTTCTGAACGAAGATCGCTAACATCATCTGCAAATTTATTCGAGGTTCCGTTGCAAAACTGTTCATGAGCGTATGTTCCCGAGGTTTCCAGCGCCTTATTCCACGGCGTGTTCGTAAAAAGTTCTCTAACTCGAGGGTAATGCGCTTCAAAAATGGTTCCCTCGAGCGGATTTTCCGCATTGAAGGTCTGTGCATGAAACAAAAACTTTTTTGAAACCTCTAGAATTTTGGCTTCAACACCATTGAGGTTCGTCTCAGTGAACTGAAAGGAACCGATTTCCAAACTCCAAGGATCGCCAAGCGGCGTTTCTCGGGTTATCTCGAGCCACAAGGAAGCAAATATTTTGTATTGCTTGTTTTCAAGCTGGACGTAGAACGAGTAAAAGATTTTAAAGAGTGATTGAGCATCAAACTCAGGATTTACATTTATACGTGCATTGCCCGCACTATTATCCAAAATTCGCCTACCCAACGCGTCTCTTTCTCGAAAGGGTTTATTGCCAACTACAGTTTCAATGTTTGGAGCGTAGATTCCGAAGCGTTTCTTGAATATCTTTCTAATTGCATTCATCGTTTCTCGAGCCTGAGCGATGACATTTAGGAACTTCAACGCTGACGAGAACTCAGCTTCGTCGTCAACCATAATGTTATTTACAGTCATTGCTTCATCAATCCACCGGCTCGAGCGCGTCTTCAACGAGTATCGGCAACTCGAGCTTGCCATTGCGGGCACTGATATCAATGATCTCGAGGCTTTCGATTCTACCCGTGCTTGGGTGCGTGCGATTTTTCCCCTTTTCACTCTCGATAAACATCTTTACGATGGGCTATCACAGCGACGACAATTAAACGTCCTTTAGTGTCAACATCGTAAATGATTCGATAATCGCCAACACGTATCCGATAACCATCACGGTTTTTGAGCTTCTTCACGCCTGCGGGAAATGGATTCTGCGAAAGCACTTGGAGGTGTTCGAAGACTCTGCGCTGAACCTCTTCTGGTAGCAATGCTAATGACTTTTCTACTCGAGCAGCAAACGTGATGATGTAACCCGTCACTGCAAGCCCAAGCGCTTCTTCATTTCTTCCAACGAAATTCGAGTGCCGTCATCCTCACGTTTGGCTTCATCGTAAAGAATCACATCTTCTGCATCCTCGAGCGCCTCAAGCAGTGCTTCGTAATCTTCCACAGGCAAGATCACCTCGGTTTTTTTGCCTGCGTCGTCGTAAATGAATTTTGGTCTGGTCATCGTCAGCATGGTCTACCTCCTTGTGTGTCGCTTGAGTCTAATTCATTGGTACGGTTCATCAATCCCTCGCTCCGTGCACAGCCGTCGTTCTGACTACAGCTTTGAGCGGGTGCGCGTACTCGAGCGTGCCTTTCACGCCTGGGTTCCCAACTGGCGTGGCGTCTCGAGGGCGAAAGGCTTGGTCAATCGCGTTGAAGTTCAGTTCCAGCGGGTTCGCGCCTCGGTAGTCCATGAAGGGCTGGTTTTGCTGGCAGTACCCGACGAAAACATTGTGGGCAATGACTGTGTTGGTGACGGGAAAGCTCGAGTCACTGGGAAGCTTGCCTGGGTAGTAGAACTGCATTGGGTAGAGCGGGTGGCTGCCATCGTAAGTTTTGGCCAGCGCCACGAAGGTGTTGTGCTGAATGTCTAGGCTCAATACTCTCGAGTCTGGGACGCCTTCCATCGCGTAGGTCACGGACATGGCGTTGGAGTTGTCGCCGGACTGGTTCTTCACGAAAATATTGTTGCGTAGGGTCACGCGTCCGCCGTTCGGGAAATCCGCCAGGTAATTCTCGGTTTGCGTCGCGCCATCCCAGCGCGACCCCATGAAGTAATTCCCCTCGAGGATGTTCACCTGCGCCCTGGATTTGAAGAGGTGTCCGTAGTACGCGCCGTGCGACCAGGAACCCGTCATCGTCACGGTGAAGTTCATGTCGGAGGCGCTGGCGTTGATGTAGGCGTTGTGCTCGGGTCCGCCGCCGCCGCCGTTCCCGTCCAGTTCCACCCGCTCGAGTTTCAGCGTGCCCGTGTTGTTGCCCGTGCCGAAGAGGCCGTTGGCGCTGTGCGCTTTGAAACCGAATATTTTCACGTCGCGCAAGGTGAGGTTCTTCGCACCGTTGACGTACACGCCCGCCTTGCCGATGCCGCCGCCCGCGCTGGAATCTTGAATCTCGAGATTTTCGATGGTGATGTTTTCCGATTGATCCACGTACACTAAGCCTTGCCCGAGTGTGTTGTTGGAGGCTCCGCTGCTGGGGTTGCGAATCACGGGGCGTTTGCCGTTCACGGTGATGCCGCGAATCGTGATGTTTTTTGGCGTGCTGAACTTTCCCGCGTTGTAATTCGCGTAGTTGTCCGGCAGCGGGCCAATCCAGGGTTGTTGATTTTCGCCTTCGTACACGGCGGGATAGACCTCGAATAGGTCGCCGTCCTGCCAGTTTGTGTAGGGTTTGCGGCTGAACGCACCGCCGGTTACATCGTGCCCATCCGTGGTGTTTTCAGCAGTCGTCGCGCCGGTTCCGCCGAAGGAGGTATACGTGGCGATGACCTTGCCAGCGCGCACCTGCTTAATGAGCGGTTGCCCGTCGGTGGCGGCTTGCGGCACGGCTGCCTGTAGGTTGGCTGGGTTCCAGACCCACTGGTCGGGGAATTTGCCGTCGCTGCAATACGTGTTAGAAAAATTCGTGACCGGCGAGTACCCCTCGAGCGGACTCGGTGGTGTGGGCGGTGGCGGTGTAACTGGGGGTGGAGCGGGTGGTGGCGCGGCTGGAGGAGGCGACACAGGCACGGGTGACGGAGGTGAGATTGCGCTCGTCTGGGTGCAGCCGGATAACAGCAGTGCCAGTAACACTGTGCCAAGTCCGAGGGTCCAAGACGCGGCTCGAGGCTGTGCGCGGCGCGGTTCAAGCTGAGTGGTCACTTCGTCACCATAGTCTGGGTTTGGGCTGTCTGCCGTGTGCAAATTCAATTTCGTAATGGTTTGCCGGTTTTCAAGGTATGCGCGATTCGCTCTTGCGTCTTACGCGTCCCAACCAAGTACAGGAACGCTTCCCGCTCGAGGTCCAGAAAGTGCTGCGTGCTGAGTTTCATCTCGCGGTTCGCGGTTCCACCCGCCAGAATTTTGGCGAGCTGATTGGCGATGATCGCGTCGTGCTCAGACGCTTGTCTCGAGAGTTGCAATCCGTACACCGCAACTTTGAGATTGGCAATCGCCGCGTCTCCCAACGCGGGAATGTTCGTTCGAGGTTGCGGCTGCACATAATTCGGGGCTAGCTCGAGAACTTTTTGCTTGGCGTCACCTAACAGGCGGTCGCGGTTCATGGTGATGCCGTCACTGTCACGCAGGTAGCCCAGGTCGTGTTGCGCCTCGAGCGCGGAGGTGCTGGTCTTGGCGAGCGCGATCCCCTCGAAGGCTTTGCGAATCGCGCTGAAAGCATTCTCGGTCGGTAGGAGTTGATCGGTGAAGCGCGTCAGCAGCTCGGTGGTTCCGCCCCCGGCGGGGATCAGTCCGACGCCCGCTTCCACCAGTCCCATGTACAGTTCCGCGTGGGCTTGAACGTGATCGGCGTAGAGGCTGATCTCGCAGCCGCCACCGAGCGCCAGTCCAAACGGCGCGCTGACAGTTGGGAACGGGCTGTAACGCATGGATGTGGTGAAGCGCTGAAACTGGCGGATGCCAATGTCAATCTCGTCGAAGTCGCCGTCCTGGGCTTGCATCAGGAGTACCGCCAGGTTCGCGCCCGCGCTGAAGTTCTCGCCTTGGTTACCGACGACCAAACCGACAAAGTTTTCTGGCACGACCTTCTGGGCGTGCATCATCATGCGAATCGCGTCTTCGCCGATAGCGTTCGCCTTGCTGTGGAATTCCAGCAGCGCTACGCCATCCCCGATGTCAACCAGACTCGCGCCGCTCGAGGTTTTGATGATTTTACTCGCGTCGCGTTTCAGGTCTTTTAGCACGATCAGCCCGACGCGGCCCCCGGCGGTGTCCGGGTAGAACGGCTCGCCGCTCGAGAGGTGGTCTTGGATCAGCGCGGGAACCTCCAATCCAAGGGCTTTGATGCCCGCCGCCACGTTTTCTAACCCGAGGGCGTCCGCCAGATCGAAGGCTCCGATCTCCCAGTTGAAGCCCCATTTCAGCGCGTTGTCCACTTCCTGCACCGTGTCGGCACAGGCGGGGATGTTCATCGCGGCGAACCAGATCAGCCCGTAGACGTTGCGACGCACGAGTTCGCCGTACTTCCCCTCGAGTTTCAGCAGCGCCTGAATGCGTTCCACCGGCGTCGGGAGTTGCCGGATGCTTTCGGTTTCTTTGAGCCGGACTTTGCCGTTGTCGCGGTACTCCAATGTCTCGTAATCCAGCGTCAGGATCACGCTCTTGCCGTTCGTGTCCTTGATGCGTTTGAAGAAACCCTCGCCGGTTTTCTCGCCCAGACGGTTCATCTCCACCAGCTTTTCCAAAAGCGGCGGCGGGGTGTAATCGAACTCGGTCGCGGCGTTCAAGTTCTTGGCAACCGCCAGGCCAATGTCCAGACCAGAGAGGTCATTGGTTCGCATCGTGGCGCTCGAGGCGCGACCCATCAGCGGCCCGGCGATCGCGTCCACCTCGTCAGGGCGAATGCCCAGCGCTATCGCGTCTCGCGTGGTCTGCATCATGCCCCAGACGCCGATCCGGTTGGCGATGAACCCCGGCACATCCTTGGCGACGACGACACCCTTTCCCAAAACCTTGTCGCCGAATTCACTGATAGCGGCGATCACTTCAGGGTCGGTGTCCGGCGTCGGGATAACCTCGAGCAGTTTTAGGTAGCGCGGCGGGTTGAAGAAGTGCGTGCCGACGAACCGGCGTTTGAACTCTGGGCTGCGATCCTGAATTTGCAGGTGCATCGGAATGCCAGACGAGTTGCTGCTGACAACTGCTTTCGTGCCGGTCGCTTCAACCTTCGCCCAGAAGTCCTGCTTCACGTCTAATCGCTCCAAAATCGCCTCGAACACCCAATCAACGCCCGTGAGTTTCCCGATGTCATCCTCGAGGTTGCCCAGGGTGATGAGCGCAGCGCGGTCCGGGTGCATGAAGGCGGCGGGCTTGGCTTTCAAGGCGCGCTCCAAACCCTTCTTGACGACCTCGTTCTTGTCGTTTCCTTGGGCGGCGATGTCCAGCAGCAACACGGGAATTCCGGCGTTGGCGAGGTGCGCGGCCACGGCTGCGCCCATCGTGCCAGACCCGACGACGGCGGCTTTGCGAATCTTCATGCGAACTCCTTGGAGGGGTAATAGCAATGTTTTTGAACTCGGTCAAAGTTTAGTGCGCCAGGTGTGGCCGTGTCTAGCGCGGTCGGTACAAATCGCTCGATCTTAATCAAAGTCAGTTTCGTTGCAAATGCTGCCGCTCGGTGACAGGGCGCACACGCCTGTCACACCTGTCACAATTCAGTCAACGCCGTGCCAGACAAAGTGTCACGCCTCGAGTCTAGGCTTTGAAGCGTCCGGCTCCCATCAGATCGCACCGCTCATCCCCACCAGAGGAGGTGAACGCCCCGCCGCTCGAGTCAGTCCCAACCCTGAAACGCAGATCAACCCGTACCAGCCTGGCGCTCGAGCGAGAGAGCGAAGCCCACGCACAGTGTTTTGTTGTCCCAGGAGGTCGCATGAAACAAGTTTTTGTCGTTATCGCCGCGTTGCTTTACCCGGAGCCGTGGCCGCCCCGTTCGTCTGGCCCGCCAAGTGGACCAGCAGCGCCCCCGGAGAGGCCAAGCCTGGCGGTGTGGCTCGAGCGGGCGTGCTGTCGGATCACAAGACCTTAAATCCGTTCACGACCGCCGAGAGCGGCAATATTCCGGGGCAGGTTTCGCCGGACGGCTTCTTCAGGTTGGACCCGAACACACTGGAATACGTGCCGTACATGGCGGAGTCGTATGTTCTCTCCAAGGACAAGCTGGTTTGGACGGTCAACATCCGTAAGGGCATGAAATGGTCCGACGGTCAGCCGATCGTCGCCGACGATTGGGTCACGACTTTCAAGATTCACACCGACGAGGACGTGGGGAGTAACTCCTACGACAGTTTCTTCATCAACGACAAACCGATCCAGGTCTCCAAGGTGGACGGCGACACGATACGCATCAAATTCCCGACGCTGGACGCGACCGCAATCGAGATCATCTCCTACGCGCCGGAACCCTCGCACGTGTTCGCGCCCGTCTACGCCGCCAAGGGCGCGGCCGGAATCAAAGCGATGTGGACGCTCTCGGAGAAACCCGAGAACATCGTTTCTTCGGGGGCCTTCAAATTCGGGGCGTACCGCCCCGGTGAGCGCCTGACGATGGAGAAAAACCCGGTTTTCGGTGAGTGGAACAAGGACTCGAGCGGGCGTGGGCTGCCGTATCTGGACGGGTACAACCAGACGATCATGAAGGATCAGAACATCTGGCTGGCGCAGTTCTTGGCGGGACAGGTGGACACCTTCGGGCCGCGCAACGCGGACGATCTATCCCAGATCAAGCGTGCGATAGACGGCGGCGGCCTGAAGGGTGTGCTGCGCCCGAACGTCTCCCCGACGGCGAGCAGCGAGTGGATCGTGTTCAACTGGAACCGCAAGTCCGACCCATTCAAGCAGCGCCTGTTCCGCTCCACCGATTTCCGGCGCGCCATGAGCCACCTGGCCAACCGTGCCGCGATGATTGACATTGCCCTCGGCGGGCTGGGCACGCCCGCCTACAGCAACGTGTACGCCGTCTTCAAGGACTGGCTCTCACCGAGCCTGAAAAAATACGAGTTCAACCTCGAGACGGCGAAAGGTTTGTTGGCGAAGATCGGTTTTTCCAAGCGCAACGCCGACGGCTGGCTGGTGGACCGGAGCGGCAAGATTCTGGAGTTTGACCTCAACACGAACGCGGGCAACACCGTCCGCGAGCAACTGTCGAAGATCTTCAGCGACGAAGCCAAAAAGATCGGCGTCAAGGTCAACTTCCGGCCGCTAGACTTTAATTCTTTGGTCCAGGCGCTCTTGCAAGAGGGCGACGACCGAAAGTTCGACGCGGTGTTGCTGGGCTTGAGCGGTGGTGGCGTGATCTTCCCATTCGGCAACAACAGTCTGCCCTGCGGCTCTAACCTGCACGCGTACAACAAGAGCGGCAAGTGTCTGGAACCCTTCGAGAGCCAGATGGATGCCCTCTACGCTCGAGGTCGTCAGGAGCTGGACGTGCAGAAACGTCGCGCGATTGGCTATCAGATTCAGGACGCTGAGGCTCCCAATCAGCCGTGGCTGTACCTGACCTCGCCGAACTCGCACGTCGCCTGGAACGTTCGATTGCGCGGCGAGTACGCGGCCGCTTCGATTAGCAGTCTGGCAGGCTCGAGGGATCTGGAAACGAGTTGGATCGCGCCGTAGAGCGGTTTTAGCGAGACTCAAGGACTGGACAGGGTGGACAGGGCGCGATAGTCTCGCGCCCTGCTTTTCCAGATTTACCCCTCGAGTGGCAATCTTGCTATCGCTCGAGATTCGGGTGAATCTCAACATCGTGCGCTATCAGCCCTGGGAATGCGGCATACTCTGAGAGATGAACCCGGTTCCCAGCGAGACGCAGACGACTGACCCTGCCGTGGGTGCGTTGCGCTTGCTGGGAACACCGCGCTGGCTCGAGGCTGGGAGTGCAACCCCTCTGGCACAGGGGCCCGGACTTTGGCTGCTCGGCCTCCTCGCGGTGCAGGACGGCTGGGTGAACCGGGGTGAGCTTGCCGAGTTGCTCTGGCAGGACGTGAGCGTCCAAGACGCTCGCAACAACCTGCGACAAACGCTGCACCGCGCCAAAGCCGCGCCGTGGTTTCCCGGTCTAGAGGCAAGTCCGCGAGCCTTACGCTTCACCGCTGACAGCGACCTGCGGCGCTTTCGCCGCGCTGTGGAGTGCGCCGACTGGCAGGCGGCCCTAGCGGTCTACGGCGGGCCGCTGATGGAAGGCTTGCAAGCATCCAGTGCGTTCGAGAGCTGGCTCGAGGCGGAGCGGAGCGCCTTGCAGAGCGATTGGCGCGAAGCCCTGACGGGGCGTGTGAACGCCTTGGAGAGTCGCGGCGACACGGTGGAGCTGCCGGGCTTGCTCGAGCGGTTATTAGAGACAGACCCGTACAACGAGGAGGCGTTGCACAGCCTGTTGAAGCTCAGTTCGGACGGTGACAGACGCACCGCAGCCTTACGGCAATTCGAGACCTTCAAGGCGCGACTGAGGACAGATTTGGGAGCGGAACCGCACCTGCAAACGGTGCGCCTCGCCGCTCAGCTCTCCGGTGCGCCCGTCCCACCCCCGGCCGTTCCCCTCGAGCTAATTGGACGCGACACACAGCAGGCGGAACTGCTCGAGCGGCTGCGATCTGGAGCATCGCGCTTATTGACCCTGCGCGGGCCCGGCGGCGTCGGCAAAACCGCGCTCGCGCGAGCCACGCTGAACGCGGCTCAGGCGCTGTTCGCGGACAGTGCGACCTGGGTTTCGCTACGCGAGATTTCAAACGTGGAGGACGTACCAGGTGCGCTCGCCACGGCACTCAAACTGACGCTTAGAGCCGAGCCGGACGCGTGGACGCAAGTCACCGAAGCGCTCCGTTACCGCCACACTCTTCTCGTGCTCGACAACACCGAACACCTGCGCGAACTGGCGGAACCCATTGCCTCTCTGGTTGAGGGGGCGGAGCGACTGACCGTGCTGACGACCTCGAGAGAATCGCTCAGGTTGCTGGGCGAATGGGTGCTCCCAATCAGAGGTCTCGAGTATCCCAATACTCCAGACTTGGAGGCAGCACGCGAATCGGCGGCGGTGCAGCTTTTTGTAGACCGCGCGTCGCGGCGACGCGGCGGGTTTACCCTGAACCGTGACTCGCTGCCCGGCATCCTGCGGGTCTGCGCGGCGGTGGACGGCCTGCCCTTGGGAATTGAGCTGGCGGCGGCCTGGGCAACGGAACTCAGCCCGGACGCACTGGCGGACGGACTTGAAGCGGGTGCTGAGTTGCTTTCCACCAGCGACCTCGAGTTCCCCGACGCGCATCGTTCGTTGAAAACCGTATTCGAGCATTCTTGGGAACTCCTTGAGGATGAACTCCGCGATGCGTTGACAGCACTGAGCGTGTTTCGCGGCGGCTTTGAACGTCGCGCGGCGCTCGAGGGTGTGAACGTTTCGGCGCGGTCGCTGCTGGCGCTCGTCGGGCGTTCACTCGTGAGCAGCTTGCCGGGCGGACGTTACGATTTGCACCCGGTCGTGCAGGGCTTCGCCGCGCAGAAACTGGGGGCGGAACGAGGCGAAAGTGTGCGTGTCAGTCACGCTCAGTTCTTCGCGCAGCTTTGCCAGCAAGCCGAAATGCCGCTCAGGGGCGGCGCGACTCAGACGCGGTGGCTCGAGCGGCTGACAGCGGATCATCAGAACATCTCGGCAGTGCTGGTCTGGGCGAGCGCACACGCCCCGACGCTTGGAGCAGAGATCGTGGGTCACTTAGAGGATTACTGGTACACCCGAGGTCACTATCAGGAAGGGTTGCACTGGGCAAGCGTCTTCTTGGAATTACATCAGCAGCCCGACGCGACCCGATTGAAGTTGCTTTGGACTCGGACAAGCTTGACCAAAGAATTCGCGCAGTACGAGGCTGCTCATCTCAGCTTGCTCGAGTACCGGGCGCTGGCGGTGCAACTTGGGGATCAGTCCGCCCAAGCCGGGGCGATCATGCTCAGCGGGATGCTGGAACGAGAGCGCGGTCAGATCAACGAAGCCAAAGTGTTGCTTCTGGAAGCCGAAACGATGTGGAAGCAGCTCGGGGATCAGTACCATTTGGCTAGCTGCTTGAACGCACTCGGCGCGGTCGAAGCGATGCAGAGCCATTGGGAAGCCGCCAAGGAACGCTTCGAGCAATCACTGGAATTGAAACGTGCGCTTGGGGATCAGCAAGGCATCGCTTACGCCCTCGCCAACCTCGGGAATATCGCCGGATCAACCGGTGACTTCGCTGTAGAGAAAACACTGCAAGAGGAATCGCTGCTGTTGAAACGCGAGTTGGGCAACGTGCTCGGGATCGCCTCAGGCTTGAGTTCGCTCGGCGCGAACGCGAACGCTTTGGATCAGCATCAAATCGCACCCGCTAAAGCGTACCTCAGCGAAGCCTTGGAGCTGTTCATGCGCTTCGGGAAACGCAACGCCAGCGTCGTGATGTTGGACAATTTTTCTCGCATCGCCCAGAAATGCCAGGTCTACCCGGACGCGATCATCCTCGCGGCGGCCGCCGATCACCTGACTGAGCTGATCGGCAGTTACAAATTTGACCACTGGGAAAAGAACCACCGCGACCTGCAAAAAGAGAGCGGCCTCAGTGCCGCAGAACTCAGCGCCCTCGAGACTCAAGGGAAAAACTTATCCCTAGCGGAAGCGGCGGCGTTCGCGTTAGGGCGGCAGCAGCTCTGGCTCGAGCTGACGAGCGCCGTGGGTCAGAAGAGTCTGTAGATCGGTGCGAACTCGAGCTGGCCCGGGAAGGGAATCAGCTCGAGTAACAGTTTGAACACTCGAGATACGCGCTCAGCGTTGGATTACTTGCTTTCGTAAAAAACGTACAACGAGGTGTACGCCATTCTCGCTTCGCTGCCAACCGTGCTGGCATCGCAACCTGTGCTGGGCGCTGAACCGCCCGTGGTGGACAGGCGCTGAATGAACGCGGTCTTACCAAACAACCCCGTGCCCGCCGTGCTTTTGGCGCTCAGCAACAACCACGGAATCGTGTTCGGGCTGGCGACTCGAGCCTTCACTTCGCCCACGACCCTCGAGCCGTCGGGCGCTTCCCAAGTTGGCCCGCCGAAATGCGAAGCGATTTTGGTGTTGCTCGCGTCGAACAAACTGGCTTCGGGGGCTTTGAACGCCCATTCAAAACCTGTTTGGGCGGCGTTGGCTTGGCAAGCGTAATTTTGCGTGCCGCGTCCGAACGCAGTCAGCGCGACCTTGTGCCCCTGGGGCACTGCAATTTCGCTGGGGATGGTCGGCAGTACGAAACCAGATTGGGCGGCCGCCAAACCGAAACCGATTAGAGCAACTGTTGAAAGCAATTTTTTCATGGGTACAACCCCCTCAAAATCAGTGCTGTTTTTATGACCCACCATGCCGCTCGAGATCCGTCACAAGCTTTTTGAAACTCGAGGATTGGAGTTGCAATTAAAACGCACCGTAGCTCGAGTCATGTCGAAAGACGCGACTATTGGAGAGAAGTGACCGTAAACCAAATTTGCCCCCGCTGAATACCAGTCATCGTAAAATAACCTGAGCCGTCAAGGAGCGTATTCCAAAAAGTGATCTGTCCTGTACCTCCATACGTTTGGACAAGGGGAACCGCCAAGCCATTGAACGTGCCCGCTGGCCAGGTGACCGTGTATTCCGTCGTCGCTGGATTGCGGGTGACGGTGAACCCACTGCCGTAGATAAACCCGCCGGTCACAAACCCTGAAACGACTTTGCGGGCGCTGACACCTGCTGGGCCCTGCGAGCCAGTCGCACCCGCCGCGCCAGTATCACCCTTCGCGCCTTGCGAGCCAGTTGCTCCGGTATCGCCTTTAGCTCCAGTCGCTCCCACAGCGCCCGTGTCCCCTTTCATTCCTTGCGGCCCAACCGTGCCCGCCGTGCCATCCGCCCAACTCAGACTCGAGCCGTCAAAACTTAGAAACTTACCGCTCGAGGCGGGCGCAGTCGTGATGAGCTTCGCCGCGCTGACAGAAGCATCCGCCAACTTACCGAATGTGACTGATCCGTTCGCCAATTTACTGGACAGTACCGACACATCCGCCAGTTTGCTCGAGGTGATTGCACCATCCGCGAATTTGCTCGAGGTTAGCGTGCCGTCAGCCACCGTTCCAGCGCTGGCTTGCAGCGCTTCGATTGAAGCTTTGAGGCTCGAGAAGTTGGCGTTGACTTCCTCGGCTTTGATTGGCGTGTTCGGTGCGAAGGTGTTGGGAATATTGACTGCCGCGAAGACCGATAAACCGGACGCGACGATGACGGCTCCGATGGCGAAAAACTTCAGGTCTCTGGGGTTCAACATGGTCTAACTCCTTTTTTCTACGAGTGATTGTTCTTTGCTGCTTACTTCCAAGTGACTTGATTCCACTGGCTCGAGTTCCAACTTCCCCCGGTGTCCGCCGGTTCGCTCGGGCAAGCGACGAGCAACGCGCAGAGACACAGCAGCAGGACTGACAAGCGTTTCGACATGGGCTTCCTTTCGCGCCTGATCGGGTTGAAATGGTTCCGATCATGGGCATGAACAAAGCTTATGGATGCCCCGTTACGTGCCGTTACGTCTTGAAAGAACATCGTGCAGAACAGGATTCTTTCAGGGCGCAAGCGGGTGGCAACTCGAGGAGATCGGTGGCAGTTTCGACGTTCGTCAGCCTCGCGTAACGGCGCGTAACGGCAGGTGATTAAGCTGACCTCAGATTCACTGCTAAGGAGTGAGCCATGACATCAGATCAGCCAGTCAGTCAGACTCAAACGCAGCCGCTCGAGACAGAGGTGCATAGCCTCACGAGAGCGCCATATACACGACCGACCCTCGAGGCGCACGGCGCGTTTCTGGTCGTGACCGGGTGCAGTCTCAGCGCAGGTTGCCTGCCAATCAACGACCTCGGTGCAAGCGAAAATCAGGGGGGCTGATGATGGCTCGAGTCTGGGCGTCGCTTTGCTTGCTCGTCTTGATCGTCTCATGTGGTGCGGCTCCGCTAACTTCCACGCTGCCAACCTCGAGACCGCCCGTGAACGGCGCACTGGGGTTGCTGCGCGTTGCTATCAATGATTCTGACTCGAGGCTCAACGCAGAATTCGTCCGCCCTGGAACGCTGGCCACGCAAGCCTTCACCGCTCGCAACCCCGCCGACGCGCTCGAGTTCTGCAATCTCAGTTCTACGGTGCTGGATGACGCGACGGGCGGCGTGCGCTACATCAGCGCGGTGCTGACCTTCAAGAACAAACTCGCGTCACCGCTCAGCAACCTTTCCTTTCACGCGGTTCACGTGCTGGGTAACACCAGCGGCACGGCGTTTCAGAACGTGCGGAGTTTCAATGGAACCGCTTTGACGGGTGACGGGCTGGCTCGAGCGATCAAGCCCTCGCATTTGATGCAACCCAGCGGCGGGATCACGGTCAATCAGAACTTTGCCGATCTGCAAGCCTTCAATGCCAGTGAGCGCTCGCAGGTTCAAGCGGCGTACAACGCGGCCTCCTCGAGCACCCCAGTGACGGTCTTGGATTACGGCTTCGTGGCGCACACCAGTGCGGGAGCGCGAACCATTGCCGCATCGGACGGCTCGAGGTGCGGTTCTGACACGGCTTCTACGGGTCGGGTGGCGCTGAGTTTCCGCGTGCCAGCGAGCGCGACGTTGAACGCCGACGCGTACCGTTTCGAGTTGCGGTTTGCCTTGATGACGAGCGATGAGACGAGCATCACCCAGTCCCTCGAGGAGCAAGCAGCCACCAACGACGCTGCGGTGCTGGCTCGAGCCACGGCGCTGGGATCGGCGGGCAATCCCGTGCAGGTGCGAACCTTGAACGGCTCAAGTTACACCTCGAGCATCACGAAGCCCGTGTGTGGGGTGTTAACGGCGAACCCGCTCGTGGCAACGCAGGGCTTCTCGCTCGACGGACGTTTCGCAGGCTCTGGCATCGCGCCCGCGCCGAACAGCCTGTTCAATCCCGCGAACGCCAATATCACCGTGACCTTCCCGTTCCCGCTCGCCTCGAGCGCGGGCATGACCGTGCGAGGCTCGCAATCTGGGATTCGCACAGGCGGTTTTTCCAACACAGGAAATACCTTGACCCAAAGCAATACTCGAGCCTTTTTTCCAAGCGAAGAGGTCGAAGTCTCGCAGACACCAGACATCAAGAGCGCCTCTGGGCTGACACTCTGCGCGAACGTCTCGAGGTTTCGGGTCTCGAGTGCGCCAGAATTGAGTGATGGCTTCGCCACCGAACCGATCATTGATACGGCTCAAAACCCACAAGCCTTGGCGGTTGGCGACCTGAACAACGATGGTTTGTCTGACTTTGTGGCTGTGACCATCAACAATATTATGGTCGTGACGCTTGCCAAAGCCAACGGTGGTTACTTGAAGGGTTCTGCCATCCCCGTGGGCGGTGGACCTTCGGCGGTGGTGCTGGGCGACCTGAACAACGACGGCAAGTTGGACGCGGTAGTTGCCAACACCAACTCCAACACCATCAGTGTCTTGCTGGGCAATGGTACGGGCGGATTTAGCAGCAACACCGGAGTGTCGGTGGGTACTGCGCCTGTCGGCGTGGCGCTGGGGCAGTTCAACAACGATTCCTTTCTGGATATTGCGACTGTCAACCGCGATTCCAACACGGTTTCGGTGCTGACAAACACCGGAATTGGCAACGCTGGAAGTTTCGGCTCCAAAACCGATTTCGCGGTGGGAAATAGCCCTCAAGCGCTGGTTGTAACCAACATGAACGACGACGTTGCGCTCGATATTGTCACGGTCAACGCCAGTGGCAGCGTCAGCGTGTTGTTGGGTTCGGTTTCAACCATCTTCAATCCACCGGTTTCGATTGGAAGCTTTAACCCCGATAACCCTCGAGACTACACGGTGGCGGCGGACAGCGACTCCATTGCAGTCGCCAACTTCAACAACGACGGGCGACCCGATCTGATAACGACAAGCTCGAGCGGGAATGCACTGAACGTACTGACCCGAAACTCGTCCACAATCGGTGGACGGTTATTGAATTCGGGAGGGCTGGCTTTGCCTGTCGGTTCCACCCCGAGCGGTGTGGCAAGTATCGACCTGAACAACGATGGTCTCGAGGATGTGGTGGTCAGCAGCAAAAGCACCAATGCCTTGATTGTCTTTTTGAAGCAAGCCTTCGGAAACCCATTTCCCAGTTCAAGCACTTACCCCCTGGGGACAACTCCAGTTGGGTTACAGATGACCGACATCAACGCCGATGGATTCCCAGACGCGGTGGTTGCCAGCAGCGGAGCAAGCGTCTTGACCTTCGTGGTCAACCAAGGGGATGGTCGCTTTGAGCAAAGGGTTGGCACTGTGGGTAATCAACCGGTTTTTGCAGCGCTGGGCGACCTGAACAATGATGGCAAGCTGGACGCGGTGATACCCAACCAACTCTCGAGCAACGCCAGCGTATTACTGGGAAATGGCAAGGGCGGCTTCAAACGAAACGGAGCCGAACTGGTCGCAAGTAACCCTTCGTCCGTGGCGCTCAGTGACCTCAATAATGATGGCAAGCTCGATGCACTCGTCCTCAATGACAACAGCAACAACATCAGCATTCTGCTGGGAGATGGTTTTGGCGGCTTTACCTCAAACACAGTTCAGTCGGTGGGATTGTCGCCCAAAGGATTGGCGGTCGGCGACCTCAACGGAGACGGTAGGCCCGACCTGATGGTAGCCAATAGCGTTTCCAACGATGTCAGTGTCCTGTTGGGCGACGGAACGGGCGGCTTTGCCTCGAGTGGATCGGTGGCTGTAGGGCTAGGTCCAATCTCGGTAGCGCTGGGCGATCTCAACAACGATGGCAAGCTGGATGCGATGGTCACCAATAATGGTTCTAAAAACGTCAGCATCTTGTTCGGCAACGGAACGGGCGGCTTCACCTCGGGTGGGTCGGTTGATACTGGGGTTTTTCCTCAGTTTTTGGCACTGGGAGACCTCAACGGCGACGGCAAGCTCGATGCGGTCGTGACCAGTGCCACTGCTGGCAAGTTGACAATCCTGTTAAACAACGCGAATGGCAGCTTTACCTCGAGTCAAGTGGCAGTCACGAAAGCCAGCAAAATTGCGCTGGGTGACGTGAACGGAGATGGCAAGCTCGATGCAGTGGTCGCCGCTTCTGACGACAATCGAGTCGTTTGGCTGCTGGGCGGTGGGGACGGTGGTCTAGCCCTCAGTGGGACAGTCGTGCTCAGTGATCCCGACAGTCCGGCATTGGGCGACCTGAATGGTGATGGCAGGCTTGATGTCGTGGTGGTCAGCTTCTCCAACGACCGATTGACCCCACTTTTCAAACGTTAGCGCCACCGCACATCAAAAGCCGCTCGAGAGCGGTACGCCCAGCCACTTCGTCCGCACGCCAAAAGGATCATCTCGAGCGCGAGTGCAGACTCGTAGCGGTCGTGTAGATTAGTCCATGCAAATTGATTTGACCGATCAGATCGCCATTGTGACCGGCGGCGCGTCCGGCATGGGAGCCGCGACCGCTCGAGTCTTCGCCGCTGCTGGAGCGCGGGTCGTGATCGTGGACCGGGATGAGAACCTGGCTCAAAGCGTGGCGACCGAAATTGGCGCGGAAGTGCAGATCGGAGACGTGTCCGATTCCGGTTTCTGCGATGCGACGGTCGCCTTCGCGCTCGAGCGGTTTGGACGCGTGGATGCGCTGGTGAACGCGGCGGGCGTGATCGTGCGAGCGACGGGCGCGGAGACCTCGGATGCGGACTGGGCGCGGATCATGGGCGTGAACGTGAATGGGTTGTTCTTCATGTGCCGGGCGGCGCTCCGGGCCATGAGAACCCAGGCTCTAAAACCACAGGGGCGCGGCGCGATTGTCAACTTTGGCAGCATCTGGGGCGACCTTGGCGCATCCGGCGTGGCCGCGTACTGCGCCAGCAAAGGCGCGGTTCACAACCTGACTCGAGCACTCGCACTGGAACACGCGGCTGACGGCATTCGCGTCAATGCGGTTTGTCCCGGCGAGGTCAATACGCCGATGCTCAGATCAGAACGCAATGAGCCGGTCACGAACGAGTTGATGCGGCGGATTGCGGACAGCGTCCCAATGGGCAGACTGGCGGAACCCGAGGAGATTGCGCGGGTCGTACTGTTCCTGGCTAGCCCCGCCTCGAGTTACATGACAGGTTCCTTGGTCACGGTGGACGCGGGGTACACGGCGCGGTGACGGCTCGAGCGGGTCTAGAGAAGCGGGTTCAGGGTCCGCTGAGGTTAGCGTTTCCGAGCGTTCCCGACGAGGCTTGACTCGTGTTGCAGGGCGGCGGACCGAGTGACTGACCACCAACCCCGATACTGGCTGTGTTCCCGGTGATGCTGACGGGGAAATACAGTGGCCCGGGTTTGTCCACGTAAACGCCCCCTCCGCTGGCGCTGCCACCCGAACCGCCCCCAACGGGCTGTTGCAAACATATTGTCCCCGACTGGGTTGGGGCAATGGTTCCAGGGAAACCCTGTCCACCTGGACCACCCTGAGCCGTGTTCTGGGTGACGAGGCTGCGAAGCAAAATAGTGTTGCTCGAGGCTGTACTGAAAATCGCCCCACCGAACGCGTTGCCTCCCACGCCACCCGCTTGGAGGACGTTAGTGGCTGGCAAACCCGGCAACCCTCGCACGTTGTTGTTCCAGAAACGGCTCGTGGCGACCTGCAACACACCAGCGTTGTAGACCGCGCCCCCTCGAGCACTCGGGCTGGGTGTTCCAGCTCCAGGAATGGCGGGGGGAGACGGAGCGGTGAGAACTGCGTTGTCGTGAAGTTTCATGCCGTATAGGTAAAGCGTGCCCTCGTTGCGAATACCGCCACCGCCCTCGGTCCCTGTTGGAGTGGTACTGAGTACGCTGCCATTGATGACAGAAAACCCGTTCAGCACGGCAATTCCATTACTCAGCACACGAAAGACTCGAGTGTTGCTATTGCCGCTGATGCTGACGTTCGCCCCACCGGAGATGAGAAGCGTTTTATCAAGCGTGATCTCCGAGGACAGAGTGATGTCTTGGGTGAAGCAGATTTCCGTCATCGTCGCCGCATCCAGAATGGCTTGGCGGAGCGACCCAGGACCGGAATCGGCGCTCGAGGTGACGACGACTTTGGCGGGGAGTGGCGCAAAATTCGGTGCCGAGAGCGGCGCATCTACCCCCGTGCCGCTGGGTTTCCCTGCCAGTCGGTATGAGTTCACGACGCGCAGGTCGGCGGGCGTCTGGCTACACCGTTGCCCACCAACAAAGGTGACTTTGCGAACCCCAGCGGGAAGGCTGCTCAAGCCAGCCACCGTGTCGGTCAGTTGATCGTCCTCGCTCTGCACGAGTTCGTTCGCACCGCCCGCCGTGAGCAAAAAAGTCATGAAAAAGTTATACGCGTTGCTCGAGCCGATGCTGGTGCGTAAACCAATCGTGACCGTGCCAGTCTCACCGGGCGCGACTGTGCGGCTATCGTTATCGCTGTCCGTGTCCCCGGCGCGTTGCTGCACCAGATAGCCGTGTTGCAGCAGGTACTCGCCGCTCGAGAGCAGCGGCGGTGTAGCGGCCAGCGCCTCGGTCGTGAGATCACCTGTCATATTGTCATCGAAGACTTGCAGGTCGGCTCTGAGCGGGTCCACCGTTTGCGCCAAGCAGTTCATGCCGTGTGCTGGGAGCATCCCTCGAGGGTAGGGGCTGGCCTGCCCGCCGAAATCGGTGATGCCTTTCAGCGCTGTGCCGTCCAGGTTACTGGCTTGTCGGTACGCGTTCAGGGTCAGATTGGTCAGGGCAGCGGCGCTATTGTTGGTGAACTTAAAGCTACGGCTGATGTAACGCGTCTGGGTCGTGGTGTTGTCGCAGACGCTGGCCGCTCCGGTCGGCGCGAAGGACCCCGTACTGTCGGGCAACACGGTTTGTAACCGAGCAGTCTCCTGAGCGATCCCCAACTCGAGCCTGCCGAGGACGACGGGCATTCCGGCGACGGGGGCAACAGGACTTGGCTGACAGGCGGTCAACGCTGCCAGCGTGAAACCCGCCAAGATCAAAGCTCTGACTCGAGACATGGCTCACATTCTGCCACGAGGCTTCGCGTAGTTGAGTACATCCGGTTTGAGATGTACGCCTGTCAAAATCTTAGACTGCATCAAATAGTCGTGACGAACAGCGTCAATTTTACTCGAGGTCAACGCAGAGGTCTACGTTTTGACTCGCAGATACTGAGGTGCGTTTGCGTCAGAATAGAACGCCTTATGAATCCAACCCTCGAGTCACGACGATGAACTACCGCTCCCTCGGTCGGACGGGCGCGACCGTCGCACCGCTGGCGCTCGGCACGGACAATTTCCTCAATCCCACGCCCGAAGCGGAATCAGAGAAACTGCTGCTGCGCGCCTTAGACGCGGGCATCAATCTGATTGACACGAGCAACTCGTACCGTCAGGGCGAAGCCGAGGCACTGATCGGGCGCACCCTCGAGACTGCGAATCGGCGCGACGAGGCGTTGATTGCCACGAAGGTGTTTTACCCGACGGGAACAGGGCCGGATGATCGCGGCGGCTCGAGGGCGCACATCATCAGGGCTTGCGAGGCCAGCTTGCGGCGCTTAAAAACGGATCGAATTGATCTGTACCAGTTGCACCGCCCTGATTTTGCGGTTCCCTTGGAGGAAACCCTATCGGCGCTGACCGATCTGGTGCGGCGCGGACTGGTGCGTTACATTGGCAGCAGCACGGCTCCGGCGTGGCGAGTGATGCACGGCTTGATGCTGAGCGAACTGAAAGGGTACACGCGGTTCGCCTCGGAGCAGCCGCCGTACAATCTTTTGGATCGGCGGATAGAAAACGAACTCGTCCCAATGTGCCAATCGCAGGGCGTGGCATTGCTGCCGTGGTCGCCTCTGGCGATGGGGATGCTCGCGGGCCGCTACGCGAATGACAACACTTGCGCCGCTAACTCACGGGCTGACCTGCGCGGTGGTATTTACGCGGATCGCGTGACACCGAGGGCAGTTCGGGTCGGAAACGCGTTCGCGGCCTTCGCCAGGGAAGCCGGTTTCGATCCGGCGCAACTGGCGCTGCTCTGGGTCAAGGATCAACCCGGCGTGACCGCGCCGATTATCGGACCGCGCACGTTGGAGCAGTTAGAAAACTTCTTGCCGGTGCTGGATATGAGCCTGCCGGATGACTTACGTGCCGCCTGCGACGCGCTGAACCCGCCGGGGAGTGCCGTGGCGAATTTTCACAACTCGAGCGGCTGGATGAACATGCGGGTGGACGAGGAGTAGGCAAGGCTTAAAGGTTTTACTCTGCGCTTCGGGCATCAATGACGAGCAGATGAAAACTCAGCCGTGGGTTCTGCGGTAGTGGCGGGCTGCCTTGGCGCGGTTGCCGCAAGTTTTCATGTCATGCCAGCTCCGGGCATTCTTCGGCGAGGTGTCCAGAAAGTGCAGCACGCACTTGGGGTTGGCGCACTTCTTGAGCCGCTCTGGTGCGTCACGCAAAAGCCGTAACAGGTCGCTCGCCGCTCGCCAGGCAGGTTCCCACGACCCAGCCACCTCAAGGCTCTCTTCGGGGCCGCGCTCACTGAGCAGGTAGCGCATCCGGCCACGCTGGAGCGCCTGATTGAGCGCCTGCCGATGCTCAACATCGTGCGGGGTCTCGAGGATGCCCCGCAATGCGGCGCGGACGGTCAAAAGATGAATTTTAATTTCTGCGAGCAGAGCTGGGTCATAACTCAACGCTCGTTCCTCGAGCCACGTGCGTGTACCTTCTTCGGTTGCAAGCAGGTCATGGGTTTCAGACCCGTCCACCCAGACAGTGTTAATCAGGTCGAGGGAGAGCGGTTCTCCGGTCAATGGGCGCGGTGGTATCATCCCCATATTCTAACTCCTCACATGATATTGACAAGTTAGGAAAATGAGGCTACGATCTACCTAACCTTTTAAGTCAACTTGAGAGGTTAGGTACAGAAAGGTGTCAGGAGTCCATGACCTACCATGAAGGTGAACTCGCCGTGCAGGAGCGGGCTGGTGTGCGGGGAATGGCGGCTCGCGTTGGGCAATCCGTGTTTCCGCACTTAAACCAGATCCTTCAGAGATTCATCGCCGAGCAAGACCTGCTCGTCGTCGCCTCGCTCGACCGGCAGGGATGCCCTTGGACCTCAGTTATCACTGGCACACCAGGCTTCGCTCAGGCGCTTAACCCGGAAACCCTGGAGGTGCGAGTTCCGCTCGACCCGCGAGACCCACTGCGGGCGAATCTTCAAGTCGGCGCTCGTCTGGGTCTGCTTGCCATTGACCTGGCCACGCGCCAGCGCGTACGCGTCAACGGCGAGGTCGCCTGGAAGTCGTCAGGTGGCTTTGCGCTGAGCATTGAGGAGGCTTACGGCAACTGCCAGAAGTACATCCAAAAGCGCGATCCCGAGTTACTGCCCGTGAACACCGTTTCAGCCGAGCCGAGTGCCAGGACCAATCTCTCCAACGCCCAGCGCACAATGATCGAGCGCGCCGATACCTTCTTCATCGCTACCGCCCACCCATACACAGGGGCGGACGCCTCCCACCGGGGCGGGGCATCGGGCTTTGTCCGGGTGCGAGACGATCATCAACTCGAGTTCCCGGACTACCAGGGCAACGCGATGTTCAACACTTTAGGCAACATTGAGGCGACCGGCCGCGCGGGACTGCTGTTCCTGGATTTCGAGCGCGACCGTGCCCTGCATCTGACTGGGAGCGCCCGCATCGTCTGGGACCCAGCTCGAGTCGCAGCCCACCGAGGGGCGGAACGGCTCGTGGAATTCACAGCGGAGCAGGTTCTCGAGCGCCCCGCCCTCACAGGCAAACGGTGGACCCTGCGTGAGCCATCGCCGTTCAATCCAATCTGAACTCTTCCAGCCGCCACATGGCAACGCGCCGCGCTCACTCCGAACGACGCGTGATCCGAACCATGCGTGCCACAGACCGTCGCCCTCTCACCGCCACCAAAGGAGTCACCCATGAACAAGGTCGCCATCGTCATCCTCGCCGACACCCAGAGCGAAGAGGGTCTGGGACGCGCCTACAACGCCCTCATGACCGCCAAGGAGTTCCACGCGGCTGGAGATGGGGTTCGGGTCTACCTCGACGGTGCGGGAACCCGCTGGCCCGCCGCGCTCGAGCAGCCTGACCACATCGCACACAGCCTTTACTTAGACGTTAAGGGGTTGATCGCCGGGGCGTGCGGCGGCTGCGCCTCCGTGTTCGGCGCGACCACTGGCGCTCAGGCCGCTCAGGTGGCACTGCTCGACGAGTTCGGCTCGGGCGTTAGCTACCGCGACATGCTGGAGCAAGGCTACCAAGTCATCACGTTCTAAACCGGAAGGGGAAACCTGCCATGATGAAATCCAAACTGCTCCTGCCGCTTCTGGTCGCCGTTTCCGCTCTGCTGACGGCAGCGGGCCAAACCGCCGCACCCACCGCGAGCCGCATTTCATACAACACCGTCAAGGTAGACGGTCTCGAGATTTTCTACCGCGAGGCTGGTCCGAAGGATGCGCCCACGCTGCTTTTACTGCACGGCTTTCCCACCTCGTCCCAGATGTTCCGTAACCTCATCCCGCTACTCGCTGACCGTTACCACATCGTGGCACCCGACTATCCTGGCTTCGGGCAGAGCGATATGCCTAAGGTAGGCGAGTGGGCTTACACGTTCGCTCATCTGGCAAAAACGATCAATGGCTTCGCGCAACAGCTCGGTCTGGTCAAGTACACCTTGTACGTGCAGGATTACGGCGCGCCGGTGGGGTACCGCCTCGCGCTGGCCCACCCGGACCGAGTGCAAGGCTTAATCGTGCAAAACGGCAACGCCTACGACGAGGGCTTGCGCGCCTTCTGGGACCCCTTCAAGGTGTACTGGAAAGATCCCAGCCGAGCCAACGGTGACAAACTGCGTCCGTTTTTCGAGTTGGACGCGACGAAATGGCAGTACACGCACGGCACGCGTGACCCACAGAGCATCAGCCCAGACACGTACACGCTCGATCAGGCGCGGCTCGAGCGGATCGGTAACAAGGACATTCAACTCGCGCTATTCCTCGATTACGCCACGAATGTGACACTCTATCCAGCCTTTCAAGCCTATTTCCGTCGCTACCAGCCGCCGACCCTGATCGTGTGGGGCAAGAACGACCTGATCTTTCCCGCTGAGGGCGCAGAGCCGTACAAGCGCGATCTCAAAAACCTCGAGTTCCACCTGCTCGACACTGGACATTTCGCACTCGAGGAGGATGGCGATGCCATCGCCGCCTACATCCGTAGCTTTATGGCCCGCAAGGTTGCGTCCACCCGTTAAGCCCATGAATGTCGGGCAAAATCCACGAGGGAGAACCCACGATGATCCTGCCGCCGTTTACGCTTGAGACCGCTCGTCAAAAAGTACGAGCCGCCGAGGATGCCTGGAACACCCGCGATCCGCAACGCGTTTCGCTCGCGTACACCGAAGACAGCGCTTGGCGGAACCGCGACGAGTTCTTCTCGGGGAGCGAAGCGATCATCGCTTTTCTGACCCGCAAGTGGGATAAGGAACTCGAGTACCGACTCATCAAGGAACTCTGGTCCTTCACCGACAACCGCATCGCCGTGCGCTTTCAGTACGAGTACCGCAACGAGGTGGGACAGTGGTTCCGCGCCTACGGAAACGAGCAGTGGGAATTCAATCAGGGTGGCCTGATGCGCCGCCGCGAGGCGAGTATTAACACGATCCCAATCCGTTTCGAGGATCGGCGCTTCCAGTGGCCCATCGGTCCCCGCCCCGAGGACCACCCAGGACTCAGTGAGCTGGGAATGTAGCCCGATGCGAGGTGTACTGAATGAAGATACCAATCACGAGACCTACATGCGTCTCTGTCTCGAGCTGGCTGAGCGGGCGCGCCAGCTCGAGGATGTGCCGGTCGGCTCGCTCGTCGTTCGTGACGGAGAAGTGCTGGGAAACGGGGTAGAAAGCGTGCGCCTGCGGAATGACCCATCGGCGCACGCTGAACTCGAGGCGGTGCGGGCGGCGTGCCGCGCCCTGGGATCGCGGGACCTTTCGGGCGCAACCCTCTACACCACCGCCGAGCCGTGCTTCATGTGTTCGTATGCGATCCGTCAAACTCATGTCACACTCGTGGTCGTCGGCGCACCCGTGCCTTTGGTAGGTGGCGTGACCTCCGCACATCCGATTCTGACTGACGCGGCGCTCAACCGATGGGCGAGACTGCCGACTGTGTTGTGGGGCGTTCTGGAATCCCTTTGCGCTGCGCTCCGACACGAAACGAACGGAGGCGAGCGGAACCAACCATGATCTCGAGCATCCACTCCGCTGCAAGCCGTCTTGCTCGAGATTTAAGTAAACGATCTTCCCTGATATTCAAAGTGTAGCAGACTCCACCCAAAAAATCCGCCTCGTGAGCGACGCGGATTTTCGCCCTGCGCGATTAGGCTGCGCCTCGAATGAATCAGCCTATGCTGCAAGAGTTTCGGGGGGCGGTGAAAAACGTGCTGTTCATCGGCGGTGGCACGGACGCGGGAAAGTCCACGGTTGCCGAGACGCTCGGAGCGCGGCACGGCTGGCGCGTGTATCACTACGACAGAACCGATGGTTTGCATCACGCTCTGCTGGCGCTGAACCATCCCGCGTTCGCGGCGTTCATGCGGCAATCACTGGACGAACGCTGGATCGAACCGAGCGTGACAGCGTTGGTGGAGCGCTCGCTCGAGTCGTTCGGGGCGCGTTTGCCGTTCGTGCTGAACGATTTGGTGAATCTGGTAAATGATAGACCGTTGATCGCCGAGGGCTTCGGCTTGACGCCCGATCTAGTCGCGCCGCTGCTCTCCGAACCGAATCAGGGCATTTGGCTGCTGCCAAGCGACGCGTTCAAGCTGGAGTCCATGCGGCGACGCGACAAACCCGCGTGGCGTCACGAGACGAGCCGCCCAGAGTTGGTGTTCAACAATCTCTTGGAGCGCGACCGAGCGTTAGCGGCGCGTTGCAAACGCGAGGCGGAGGCTCGAGGATTGACAGTCTTGGAGGTGGACGGCTCGCTGTCCGTGGAGGGATTGGCGGATCGGCTCGAGGCGCATTTTGCGGCTTAAGTTTTTGTTGACCAAAAGCCATTCGAGGAGGAACATCATGACTGATCCATTCGAGAATGCCGCAACGATGTTGGAACAGAGCGCCAGGGAACTCGAGGTAGGAATGCAGCATTTGCGAGTTGCCGCGCAGCATTACCGAGGTCACGAAGTACCGAGAGCGTGTGCGCACGCTTGGTCGGCGACCGGGCATCTGAAAACGGTGGGGCGACTCCTGGACGATTTGGCAATTTTGCACGCCAGCAAATCGAATCCTTGAAACGGAACGACCTCGAGAGAAACCACAATGTTCAGCCCTGAACCCTCGAGACTCACCCTTGACAGAAACGTTTCAGAGTGAGCATCAGGTTGCCGTCCGCGAACGATTTCGTCAGAGACTGATACACGCCGTAAAGTTCGTCGTAGACGCTTTTCACCTCGACTCGAGGGGGGTAGCGTTGAAAGCTCTTTGCGCCGTAACGACCCACGGCTTCGCCGAAATCCCGGACACTCTGCTAGCAACGGCAGTATGCAACGCCGCCCCTCGAGCGCTGGCGGGTTGCACCGCCGGGACTTCCACGTCGCGGTCGCAGATGTCCGCCATGAGTTGCAGCAACAGTGGATTGAGTTCCGCCAGCCCGCCCGTCATGACCAGCCGCGAGGCGCTCGCGCCGTGACGCGGCGTGTCCAGCACAGTCTTGGTTCCGAAAACCAGAGCTTCGAAAAGCGCTCTGTAGATTTCGGTGCGGGTCGTCGTCAGCGTCAACCCGACCAGCACGCCGGAGAGGTCGGCGTTGACCAGCGGTGTGCGACAACCGTTCCACCAGTCCAGCGCGACCAGCCCGTTTGAGCCGGGCGTCAGGGCGGCGTCGGTCTCGCCGTGCGCACGAACCAGTTGAGGATGTCACCAAAACCCGCCTGCCCCGCCTCGTAGCCCCACAAGCTCGGCGTGATTCCGTCGCGGACCACGCCGGAGACAACGGGAACCTCGAGTCGCAGTTCGCTTTGCAACATGTGGCAGGCGCTCGTGCTGAGGATGCCGACGAAGGCGTCATCCGCTCAATGCTCTTTCCTCGAGTTCTGGTGACTGTTCAGATTGGCTCTCATGGACAGCGCGCACCTAGTAACATACACGTTATGACGTTTGATGACATGTTGACCCAGTGCGTCCGCGAGGGCGCTTCGGACATTCACCTGCACGCGGGAATGCCGCCACACCTGCGGGTCAACGGCAAGATGAGCGCCATGCCAGTCGGGGCGCTGACCGCCAAGGTCATGGAGGGGCTGGTTACGACGATCTTGAACGAGCGGCAGCGCGTGACCTTTCACGTCAAGAACCAAGTGGATTTCGCGCACAGCATCCCCGGCGTCAGTCGTTTTCGCGTCAACATGTTTCGGCAGCGTGGCAGTGTCAGCATGGTCTTGCGCGTCATCAGCAACGACACCAGCCGTTTGGCAGGCGTCAAGTTACCGTTCGATACGATTGAGTACGTGGCGCAGCAGCGGCGTGGCATCGTGCTGGTCACGGGTCCGACCGGAAGCGGCAAGAGCACGACGCTAGCCGCGATTCTGGATCACATCAACCGTCACAAGTCAGAAATGATCGTCACGATTGAAGATCCCATAGAGATGATTCATACCAATCAGAAGTCCGTGATCGTGCAACGCGAGATCGGGCAGGACGCGCCCAGTTTTTCCGAAGCCCTGGTGGCCGCGATGCGCCAAGACCCGGATGTCATCATGATCGGCGAGATCCGCGATCACGCGACCGCCCAGGCCGCGATCAGCGCCGCGCAGACCGGACACCTGGTCCTCAGCACCTTACACACGATGGACACGATTCGCACGATCAACCGCATCCTGGAACTCTTCCCGCCGGAGGAGCGCGGCATCGCCAGGGTCCTGTTCGCCGATTCCCTGGTCTCTGTAATCTCGCAACGCCTGCTTCCCAGGGCAGACGGTGGAGGTCGGGTTGCGGCCCTCGAGATCATGCGCGGGACGCTGTACGTGAAGGACTTAATCAAAGAAGAAACCTCGATGAGTAAGCTTAAGGATGCCCTGTTGGAAGGTGAACACAACGGCATGGTCGCCTTCGACGATCACCTGGCGCAGCTCTGCCGCGACGGGTTGATTGATTTCAACACCGGCTATTCCGCCGCCACCAGTCCGCACGAGTTCAAAATGCGGGTCACGACTCAGGAACCGGTAGGCGCGGTCTGAGCGAGAATTCTTACTGGTGCAGGTGCGGCTCGAGACGGTGGGCTTCGAGCAATGTCAGCACCGAGGACTCGAGTTAAAAATCTCCTCTGAACGTCTAAACACGCCCGGCCACACCTCGAGTCCCACGTCTTTCGTAGGGGTTTGACATGTCAAACCCGCCACTAATACCGTCGCTCGAGACATCCCGATAAGACGTTTCGTTTCTCGAGCAGGTCAAAGGCAACTCGCTGCCCTCGCCCCCTAAACCGCAGGGAGAGGCAAAATACTTGGAAGCTCGAGATAGACCTCAGATGTTCGCTAAAGGCTCTCCCCTTGGAGTCCGGCTCGAGTCACGAATGGCGACGTAGCGAACACCGCGAACGAAAGCCAGACCGCAAAACAGATGTTTTCACTGCGCCACAATAGGGACATGAATCCTCGAGCCGGACTCGTCACGCTGATCGTTCTCGGTTTGGGCGTGGTCGCAGCCCACAACGCGCCCGCCGTGCCGGACAGCCGCCTCGCGCCGCCCACAGGACAGTTCGGCTTGCCGTTCGCCGGACCGCCTGGAGTTAACTCCTGGTTGCTGGGGCAGTTGTACGGCAGCACGACCGGGGCGTATCGGCGGCGCAGCAGCGATTACCGGGCAGGGCAGGGGATTCACTTCGGCATGGATTTCAGTGCGCCATGCGGCACGCCGGTCCGCGCTATCGGGGACGGTGTGGTCGCCGAGGTAGACGGCCCGCACGGCTCGCCGCCGCACAATCTGGTGCTGAACCACGCCGGAAACCTGTCCAGCCTGTACGGGCATCTTCTGCGCCGCTCGAGCCTGCGGGTTGGGCAGCGCGTGAAACGCGGCGAAGTGATCGCGGTTTCCGGCGATTCGCAGTTCACCTGCATCAGCGCACCGCATTTACATTTGGAGATTCGTGATTCTGGACACCAGCGTTTTTTGAATCCGGTCAGGTACCTGGATGCCGATTGGGATTCGTTGACGCTGGCGGGTAGTTTCGGGCGCGGCTATCAGCGCGACCTCAGCAACCCGCGCCGCTGGCAGAGTCTGAGCGATCAGCCGCAGGCCCGACGCGGCGGTGCGCCGTTGAACAACTTTGCGCTCCCGTGGCCGCCCGCGCCGAACGACCGCCGCCTGAGTTATCCGCCTCGAGTCCGCGTGATCGCACCCGCCCCGACCGGATCGCCTTCCGATGACCTCGAGGCTGGCGTGACGAAGATCGGCGTGGCGCGGCGCTTGACAGGTGGCGGGTGCTGTGTTTCCCCGTTCTGGAGTGCGGATTCGACGCGGGTGCTGTTCATAGACCGACCAACTAAGGATGCGGCAGGAATTTACGGCGTGAATGCGCTCAATCCCACCGGCTCGAGGTTAACTGGGACAGTCGCGCAGTTCTCAGCCTCGCAGCGCTTCGCGGTCTTGCCGGGCGAGACCAGCATCGTAGAACGGTTACGGGACGGAAAACGCGTGACCCTGCCGACGAAAGCGGGCAATCTATACTTTTCCGATTCCGAAACCAAATTGGCCTGGAGCGTCAGCGGTCCCAGTCGGCGGTACGACACCCAACCGACGCAGATTTACGTCTCGAGTTTGAACAGCGCTTCAAGTCTAAGTGTCTCCAAACCCAAGCTGTTAGCCACGCTGTACGGCGCGAGCATCGCGGGTTGGATCGGTGAAGCGGAGTTGCTGGTCACGGGCAAGAGCAGCCCTTCGGGGCGCGACCGTAGTTTACGCGCCATTAATGTCACGACCGGAGCCGGTCGGGTCTTTTCCACGGCGCTCAGTCAGCGCGGAGTCAGCCTCAGTCCGGGTAGTCGCTGGGTCGCGTACTACGTGGCGTTTGATAGTGTCACCCGAAACGGTTTGTTCGTGCTCGACACCAAAACTGGAAGCCAGCGCCGTCTGGACGCCTTCGGCAGTTACCGCTGGCGCGACGCGAACAATCTGCTGCTGATCCCGCTCGAGGTAAACGCCACCACGCACCGCCTCCTCTCCTGGGATGCCAAAGATGGGCAGAAGCGTGAACTGGTGCGTTTGAACGCCAAGGTCACCGGCGACGACTGGCAGGTCAGTCCGAACGGCTCGAGAGTCGTGTATTTGAACGCCAAGGATCGGAACTTGTACGCGCTCGAGCTGCCAAAATGACTGAAGCGGCGGATGAGTTGGCTCGAGTTAGCCATCTCGAGTCAACCATCTCGAGCTAGCCACCGCGTTCCCCTCTGGAAATCCCTTAAAACCCGGCGATCGTTTTGGCGCTCGCGGCGTCCGGCTTCAACCGTTTCCCATCGAAGAAAAAGCTCAGGGTGAACGACTTCTGAGCGACCTTTTTCATGTCCACGTCGCAGTTCGGATTGGGGGCGCGTTTCGCCGTAACGATCAATCTCAGGTCGGGCCTCCCATCGCCGTTCAGGTCACGTTTTTGAAGGGCGTTCAGCTCGAACTCCTTGGCGGGATCGCTGCACGCACCGACATTGGACACCAGGCTGACCAGTTCAGTCTCGAGCGTTTTGCTGGGCAGGATTTCGACAGCGCTGACGGTTTCCTCTTCGAAGCCCTGTCCCGATCCCACGCGGTCACAGACCAGCAAATCGCGTCCGTCGGAGCGGCGGAACTTGGCGCAATCCTCGAGCCAGGTGGGTTGCACGAATTTCAGTTTCAGATTCGCGTCCAGTAAACCCGTGCCACCGAACTGCGTTTCCGTGCCCGGATCGCTCAGATACGACCAGTTGACGATGGTTTCTTTCGCACCGGCCGCTGTGAACGGCCCGGTGAGCCTGTTCAGGCCCAACGTGAGCAAGGGGAAATTGGCGTTCAGGCTGGCTCGAGGGGCGCAGCTTTGCAGCTTTACATCAATCTTGCCCGCGCAGAGCGTTTGGAGGACTCGAGCTTGAATCGCGGCGGTCATGGGTTGCGATTCGTCCCAGTGGTTCCCTCCGCCCTGAGCGAACCCGAGGCTGGTCAGCAGCCCGATCAGAATGGCGGTATTGCCTCTCATGGACCACACTCCGTCTCGAGGCGCGGCTTAAACGTCTGGCCGTCCCATTCCAGTGCCGAGATTCGGTACGCCTCGGAGCCAACGTTGACCATCACGACCTCCATCTTGCCGTCACCGTTCAAGTCCAAAAGGTTCACCGGGGCGTATCGCTCTGAGAGGTACTGGTCCGCGTCCGCCGCCTTGGTTTGGGCGGCGGTTGTCGGGGTCGGGAAGATGTCCGACCCGAGTTCAAAGGTCTTCACCTTTCCGCCGACGGTCTTTTGTACCAACAGCAGACTGTAATCGCCACTCTGGCCGCTCTCGGGCGGGAGAACACCCGTTCCCTGCTGGAACCTCGTCGCAGCGATAATCATCTCGTCACGTTTATCGTCGTCCAGGTCCGCGCGAAGCAGGTGCTCGAGGTTGACGCTGGGATTCTTCAAACCCTTTGCCATTAGGAAGTCCTTGACAACAGCTTTATACGCGGCGCTGTCGTTCGGCAGCACTGTGACCGCTCGCGGACGCGGGTTCCACGCGGCATCCACGGCGACCCACCAGTTCTGGCGATCGGGAGCGGGTTTCAGGCTGACGGTATAGGCATCGGCGCACGACCCGCCGCCCGTCCCGCCAAACGAGGTTTTCGCGCCGCCCTGAACGCTTCCAGCCTTGCCCGTCAAATTCCACAGCTCGTAGCTCGAGGGACTCAGCTTTAGTGTTTGGTGGGTAATCCAGTGACCGCCGCTCGCACCACCGAGCAGGTCGAAGCGCTCGGTTTGCTGCGCGTAGCCTGGGCTGTTGGGCAGACCGACCAGCACCGCGCCCGTGCCAGGGGCGGCCGCGCCGCAGTTCAGGCTCATCAGCACAACCGCCACGAGGCTCGAGGTTTTCCAAAATTTCATGAGTTCATTGTACGAATGGGGCGTGACAGGAGCCTCAAAGCGGTGTTTCACGCACCGCACCCCGTGACCAGACGTTGCTGGAACGCTTTGCCATCCCAGTCTAGGACGAACACGCCGTAATCCTCGTAGATGGCGTTGAACATGATGATTTCCATTTTTCCATCACCGTTCAGGTCCAGCACATTCACCAGGGCGAAGGTGTCGGGATTGTTCTGCTTCCCCTGTACAATCTCCTCTTCGGTGACGGGTTTCAAGAAAACATCTGCGCCCAGCTCAAAGGTTTTCAGCTTGCCATTCACCAACTTCCGCACCAGCAGCAAGCCGTAATCTCCGCTCGAGCCTCCGGCGGGTGGAAATAGGCTGGAACCCTCTTTGAAATTCGTGGCGGCAATAATGACTTCATCCTGCTTGTCGCCGTCCAAGTCGGTTCGGACGACGCGATCTAATTTGACCTTTGGATTCTTCAAGCCTTTCGTCCTCAGAAAATCACGCACGACCGCTTGATACGCGGCATTGCTGTTCGGCAGGACCGTGACCGCCCTGGGACGCGGGTTCCACGGAGCCGCCACCGCAACCCACCAGTCCTGACGGCTCGGCGCGGGGTTCACATCCACGCTGTAGGTGTCCGGGCAGGGTTCCTCGAAAGAAACCTTCTTGCCGCCCTGCACCACGCCCGCCTTGCCCACCAGATTCCAGAGCGTGTAACTCGAGGGGCTGACCGGAAGGGTGTCGTGTTTCAGCCACTTACCGGCCGAAGCCCCGCCGAGCAACTCGAAGCTTTTGAGTCGGGCCGGGTCGGTTTCGTCGGTTGGTGAGCCGACCAGGAACACGCCGACACCCGGCGCGGCCACAGTGTTCATGGTACTCACAGTGCTCACTGTCACCGCCAGCAGCAGTGTCACGAGGCTCGAGCGTTTCCAACCCTGGCGTGTTGAGTTCATAGCGCTCAGTCTACCGAGGGTGCGTGACAGAAGCGTCAAAGCCTGAGTTCAGACCACGCGTCGGTTCGTCTCGCTCGCCATCAAGGACAGAAATAAAAGGATGCCAGAGAGCGCAGCCACGAAGCCCGTGACCTCGGTGCTTTGGACCCGCCAGCCCAGCGAACGACCCAAGGACCGAAACACCTCCATCAGTTGCCCGGCACTCTGCGCCTCGAAGTACTGACCGCCGGTCGCCTCCGCGATGCGACGCAGGGTTTCTGGATCAAATCCGGCGAACGGATTGGTGTTGGAGGTTTCACGCTGGGTTCCCAGCCCGATCGTGTAAACCTTGACGCCCCGTTTCTGCGCCAGGGCTGCCATCTCGAGCGGATCAGGTTCGCGGTTGTTGCGCCCATCGGTCATCAGCACGATGAAGGCTGGAGCCGTATCGGTCGGGACTGAACTCCCAGCCGCGCCCGCAGGCTCGGGTTGAGCGCCGCGCAAAGCGCCGAGCGATTCGCGGATGCCCGCGCCGATCGCGGTTCCCCTGGACATGAACAGGCTGTCAATCGCGCTCAGTAGGCTCTCCCGTTCCGTAGTCGGCGGGGTGTTGAGCGCGGCCGAACCTGCGAACGAAACCAGTCCCAGGTTGACACCGGCGGGCAGTTGCCGGGCAAAGGCTCGAGCGGCCTCCTGGGCGGCCACGAACCGCGAGGGTTGAACGTCGTTGTTGCGCATGGACCCCGAGACATCCAGGGCCAGCATGATCGTGGTGTGGTCGTCCAGAGTTGGCACTGGCGCGGTTGGCCGCGCCAACGCCAGCACCGAGCAGACCAGCGCCAGTCCGAACAGCGCGGCGGGCAGGTCGCGTCGCCGCGCGAAACGTGGCGATAGCAGACTCTGAAGAAACTCTGAATCGCTGTGGGCCGCCGTGCCGCCGCCGCGTCGGGCCAAGCTGCGGCGATACCACCAGACTAGGACGGGCAGCAGGGCCAGAACTGGCAAGAACTGTACCCAGATGAATCCGATCACAGTGACCTCCGGCGGGGTTCGAGCTTGGCTCGAGTTTGAATCAGGCTCCAGCTCAAGTTAGGCGCGAGTCCAAACTAAAGATAGTGTGGCAGGAACCCGGCCCAAAGATTGTTCCTCACACCAGTTCTCTGCACAGACTCTTCACGAAGGACGGGTCTTCACGAAGGATGGGGCTTCATGGAAAACGGGGCTTCACGAGAAAACGACCAGCGTTTTAGGCTGGTCGTTCAAAGCATGTTGCCCTGCCGATCAATCGCTCGAGGTTGAAGGTGTACAGCCTCGAGGTGAAACACAGTTCAAGAGACCTCACGCAAAAGTCGGGCACGAACCTCGAGCATGATCGCAGGTAGCGTCCCATCTCGCGACGTTGTTTTCGCTGAATTTGGATTCAGGTGACAGGTTCGACTTTTGCAAAAAGCCCATTGGTTCAGAGCAGTCCCAGTTCGCGCACCGCGTCGCGTTCCTCGGTCAGTTCTTGGGCGGTCGCGTCCATCCGAGCGCGGCTGAACCCGTTGACTTCCAGCCCCTGCACGATCCGGTACTCGCCGTTCTCGCAGATCACAGGAAAGCTGTAAATCAAACCCTCGGGGATGCCGTAACTGCCGTCGGACGGTATGCCCATGCTGGTCCAGTTGCCCGGAGGCGTCCCGAGCGCCCAGTCGCGCATGTGGTCAATCGCGGCGTTGGCGGCGCTGGCGGCGCTCGACAGGCCACGCGCTTCGATGATCGCCGCGCCGCGCTTGGCGACGGTCGGAATGAAGCTACTTTCCAGCCACGCCTGATCCACCAGCTCAGCGGCGGGCGCACCGTCCACGCTGGCGTGGAAAACGTCCGGGTACTGCGTGCTGCTGTGGTTGCCCCAAACTGTCAGATTGCGAATGCTGCTGACAGGCTTTCCGGTCTTGGCGCTCAGTTGCGACAGGGCGCGGTTGTGATCCAGGCGCGTCATGGCGGTGAACTGTTTCTTGTCCAGTCCGTTCGCGTGGGATTGCGCGATCAGTGCGTTGGTGTTGGCGGGGTTGCCGACGACCAGCACCTTGACCCCCCGTGACGCGACGGCTCCCAGCGCCTGGCCCTGCGGTTTGAAGATGCCACCGTTGGCGCTCAGCAAGTCACCGCGTTCCATGCCCGCCTTCCGAGGCATGGCACCGACCAACAGCGCGTAATCGGCGTCCTTGAAGGCTTCCATTGGGTCGCCCGTCGGAACCATGCCCGCCAAAAGCGGAAAGGCGCAATCTTCCAGCTCCATCATCACGCCGCGCAGGGCTTTCTGCGGGCCCTCCACGGGGACTTCCAAGAGTTGCAAGATGACCGGTTGATCTTTCCCGAGCATCTCGCCGGAGGCGATCCGAAACAAGAGGCTGTACCCAATCTGACCTGCCGCACCCGTCACCGCGACCCGCACCGGGGATTTCATCATGTGACCTCCAAACTCGAGGCGTTGGGCGCTCGAGCCTTATTTTTCAAACCGCTGAATCATAGCGGCTTTTCCAGGGTCCGTGCCGGAACCAATCTCCGGAACCAATGTCACTCACTCTGAGACGCGAACTCGAGAAGAAGCAAACCTCTCTGCTCAAGCCAGTGTCTTTGAACTTTCGTCTGTAACGATTTCACCTGGCACGAGCGCTGCGGCATGAACTGTAAGCCCAGACGTTGGCGGGCTAACAGCCTGGCGTCTAACCTCGGGCTGGCAGACAGGGCAGCAATGCGTTGAGTACCAGTTACAGCGCAGCCTGGCTCAAATCACATTTTGCTTCTGCTAAAATTCATCGGCAATGGCTTCACCCACTCTCCTATGACGACCCTTCCTGCCAGCACGCCCGCGCCTCAACCTCGAGCCAGCACGAGGGGCTTGTGGCTGATCTCGCCTTTTTACGATCTGACCTTCATCATCTTCTCGAGTGTGCTGCTGATCCTGCCGCATTTGGCTTCTCAGTTTGCACTGAGTCTGGGCGGCAACGGTTGGTTGAACGCGAACGTCGTCGTGGACCTGATTGTGACCGCCTTCATTGGCGGACCGCACCTGTTTGCGACGTACACGATGACCTTCATGGAACCGCGATTCCGTGAGCGCTACAAGCGCTACACCTGGGGCGCACTGCTGATGCCAGTGATCGTCGTGACCCTCGCCATCGTCAACCTGACGCTGCTGGTCACGATCTTCTTCTTCTGGGCTTCGGTTCACGTGATTCACCAAGCGGCGTATATCGCCGACTCGTACCGCTTCAAGGACACCCGCACGGGCGCGGCCTCCTTGAAACGCGCCCAGCTCATTTCGCGGGTGATTGATTACGGGCTGCTGATGACCAGCCTGTACCCGATCGCCACGTTTCGCTTCACCGGGACACCGCTCTGGCTGTTCGGAGAAAACGTCTCGAGACCCTTCGAGACGGGCGGCCGCACCCTGCTGTTCCCGGAGTTTCTGAAAACCGAGTATTTGGCCTATCTGGCGACCGCCGGGTTCCTATTCTTCCTGGTGGCCTTCATTGTCAAAACCGTTTGGGAGGCCAGGGTCGGCTTGTTTCACGGTCCGAAAACCCTGCACATGGGCCTGGCGTCGGCGCTGTTCTTCGTGACGCCACTGCTGGCCAACCTGGATGTCGCGTTTCAGGGATTGAACGTCTGGCACTCGTTTCAATACCTGGCGGTCGTGCTGTACCTGAACCGCGTCAGGGCTGAGCGCGGGCTGGTCGGTTCGGAGTTCGTCGCCAAGGTCTCCAAGCGCGGGCAGAGCCTGTATTGGCTGTGCTTCCTGTTCACGATGGGCGCGGCGGGCGCGTACCTGCTGGTGCGCCTGATTCTGGCCGTCTTCAATGTCTGGGGAACTGATCCCGCCCAGCAGCACTACTTCGCCTTTTACAGCGTGGTGTTGAGCGCGTTGCTGATCCATTACTACTTCGATCACTTTTTATTCTTGCAGGTGGACGACGTGATTACCCCGAAGTGGCAATGAAGCACCTCAGGGGAAACCTCTGATGCAACTCGAGGAGATCTTGCTCCAAGCGGATGTGAGAGTTCACGAACGCGGGCGCGAGCTGTTCCACAGCGGTGCTGTGGAACGTGGTGAGCGCGACGAGACAAGGCTGACCGCTAGGGTCAAGGGGAGTGCCAGCCATCCGTACCGGGTCAGCATTAACCTAGAGGGCGACTCTTGGAACTGCACCTGCCCCTACGATCTCGGTGCGGTCTGCAAGCACGTTTACGCCGTGACATTGGCTGCCTTGGAGACGCCGGAGCGCTTCACAGCGCGTCGCACAACCGACAGCCCGGCTCTAACACTGATGCTCAAGCAACTCCCGCAACTCGAGGAGTCGGAGCTTTGGACGCTTTTGGAGGCGCTGGAACAGCACGATCAGGCGACCCTGGCGGAGTACGCCGCGAACCTCGAGCGGCGCGAACGCGATTGGTAGGGCGATCCAGCATCTGTCATTTCGGGCTGGCAACCCTTCCAAAAAAATTTGGCTCGAGATTCACCAAATAACCCATTCCCCTCGAGCCATCCGAAACCCGCTAGTAGGGGCGAATGGCAGTTCGAGAACGCTCTTGACCTACTCGCGCCAGACGGGAAGTTCCAGCGTAAACGTGCTGCCGCGCCCGGCGACGCTCTCGGCGCGCACGCGACCGCCCATGCGCTCCACCAACTCGCGCACCAGCGCCAAGCCCAGGCCAGAACCGCCACTCGAGCGGGTCCGGGCGGGATCGGCGCGGTAGAACGGTTCAAAAATGCGTGCCAGGTCCTCGGTGTCAATTCCAATGCCGGTGTCCTGCACGGCCAGCGTCACGATGTCGCCGCGCGCTCTGGCAGATAGCCGCACGATGCCGCCCTCTGGGGTGTAACGAATCGCGTTGGTGACGATGTTCCTCAGCACTTGCTCGAGCCGTTCCGGGTCCGCCTTGACCGCGATCAGTCCCTTGGAAACCTCGTTCAGCAGCGTCACGCTGCCCGCCCGCGCCAGCGGGTCCAGGGCGCGGCACAGGTCGGCGGTCAGGTCCGGCAGCGGCACGCGGACCGCAACCAGCTCGAGGCGTTGCAACTCCGCCCTGGAGAGCGCGAACAGATCTTCCACCAGCCGCTCGAGTCGCCAGACCTCGCGGTGCAATAGCTCGGTTTCTTGAATGCTCAGGGCTTCACCGCGCAGCTCGGCGCTTTCCAGGTGGGCGCGCATGACCGCCAGCGGCGTGCGTAACTCGTGAGAGGCGTTTGCCGTTAAGGTACGGTTGGAATCCAGCAGGTCCTCAACGTTGGCTTTCTCACGCTGCAACTCGTCCACGTTGCGTTCCAACTGGCGGGCCATGGCGTTGAATCCCAGAGAGAGCCGCGTCACCTCGTCGTCGTTCTCTAAGGGAACCCGTGTCTGGAACTGCCCCGCCTCCAACGCCCGCACGCCCGCCAAGAGTTTCTCCAAAGGTCGTGTCAGGCGCAGCGCAGCCGCGTACCCCAGGAAACCCAGACCCAGGAAGAACGGCAGGAACCCCTGCGAGAGGGTGTCCAGCGCACTGCTAAAGTCGTGCGTCACCTGGGCCGCGAAATCGGTGAATGGAACGGCGCTCTGCACGGGCCGCAACACGCCCGCGACGAGCAAACCTCTGGCTCCGGCAATCGCCTGTGACTGACTGAGAGCCGCCTGAATCGGACAGGCGGCCAACACCTGATTGTTCACGATCACGGCCCGACACCGCCCGGTGGCGACCACCGACAGCAACTCCTGCCAGGGTTCGGAGATCAGATTCAGTGGAACCCCAACCGGGTAGCGACTCTGGTCGTTCGAGGCGATGACACTTCCGTCAGGCGTCAGCAGTAACGCCGTGTGAGTCGTTGCCCCGGCCGGTATGCCCTTGGCACTCAAGTCGTCACCCTCGATGATCGAGAGCTTGGAACGCGACCGGTCAGACTCGAGGTAATCGAACAGGCGGCGCAACTGCTCGTCGTCGTAGCCCAAGCCCAGTGCGCCCTGAAATGACTTGGAGACCTCAGCCGCGTCGCGGAGCGCCTCACCGGTCAGGTTGCGGCTCGGGTCGCGCACCAGTGCCACCAAGCCCGGCAGCACCGCCACGATGCCCGCCGCGAACACCCCGCCGAACAGTGCCAGCGCCGTCAAACGCCAACGCAAACTGCTCTGCCCCTCGAGCCAGACGGCGCGAATGGCGTACGAAAACGAGAACCGCAGGGCTGTGGTGAGCGCCAGCAATTCCAGATTGGGACGCAGCGGGTCGGGCACGATCAGCGCCTGAAACGAGTAAAAACTGCGATCCGGCGGCAACCACATGCCCAGCCACGACCCTAACACTCCGAACGAACCCCCCAAGAGCGCCCCCAAGAGCGGCACTCGAGCCACGCGCCAGACCTGGGTCCAGCGCATTCCCGTTTCCAGCGGATCAACGAAGCGTGCCAGCCGCAAGGCCGGAAGCACCCAGAGGGCGTGCTCGCTCAGCAGCGCCAGCAGTTCCGCCCACGGCGGCGGCACGTTCAAGCGCGTCAACAGCACCGCCGTCCCGCGTAAAACAAGCGCCAGCAGCAACGTTTCCAGCAGCGCCGCGAAAAAGCCCCTCGAGCGTAACCGCGTGTAGCTGCGCCAGCCCTGGCGCGCCCTGGTTCGCCATAGCTCCCGTCTATTGGACTTCGCCACGCCCTGAACGCTCAACCCCTGGCTGCTCGAGTCCATCGCCATCTCAGTCTCTCCCAATTAAAACGTGGACCTCTGGATTTGAAGACGCCCCATGTGAGGCGATCAGTCCGCGTCGAAGCGGTAGCCCACGCCCCAGACAGACACGACGCGCTCCCCTTCATCCCCGAGCTTCCGGCGCAACCGCACCACGGTCGTGTCCACCACGCGGTCAGACCCCTCGAAGCTGACGCCCCAGATGCGCTCCAACAGGTAATCGCGGGTGAAGGTCCGACCGGGGTGACGCGCTAGCAAGAGTAGCAACTCGTATTCCCTGGGCGTCAGATCGGTCAGTTTTTCCTCGATCCGCACCGCCCTGGCTTGCGTGTCCAGCTCGAACCGCCCGACCTGAATCAGATCCGGCTTGGCCTCTTCAAACGCGATCTTGGCGCGTCGCAGCATGGCTCGGACTCGAGCCAGAAACTCGCGCAGACTGAACGGCTTGGTCAGGTAATCGTCCGCGCCGACCTCGAAGCCCAGCACGCGATCCGCCTCCTCTGCCCTGGCGGTCAGCATCAGAATCGGCACGGCCGCACTGGTCGCCCGGTTCGAGGGTTGCCGCACGCGACGCGCCACCTCCAGACCGTCTAAGCCGGGCAGCATCAGATCCAGCACGATCAGCTCAAACTCCTCGCGCCGCACCTGCTCTAAGGCCCCGATACCGCCGCTCTCCAAGACGACCTCGTGACCCTCCCCCTCGAGGTGACGTTTCACCACCTGCCCGAGTTCAGCCTCGTCTTCGACCATCAGAATTCTTGCCAAAACGCCTCCGTCAACCCCGATTGAAAACCTGTGTGAGACAGTTTAGCCGGAATTGTGACAATCAATTGACACCAGAGTCCGGTTCCGTCTGGAAGGACGCCGCTGCGGTCTGTTAAACCTCAAAGGGAAGTGCCTGCCATCGCGTCAACAAAAGTTTCATTGGCACCCTTAAAACTGCGATCACTCGAGGGTTCCGGGCATCCGTACAGAAGGGTCAAAGCCGACCCGAGCGGTGGCTCTTGGTGACTTCTGTCTCCCCAACCCAGGCTGGTGGCTGTCCCGGACTCTCGAGCGGTGGTTGTGAAGCCTGGTGCGCCCAGGGTCAGCTAGAGTCAGTCAATCTCCAATTCGGTTTTCAGCAGTTCCTGAATCGTTTCTCGGCGGCGCAACCGCAGCCACTGATCATTTTCAAACAGGACTTCGGCTGGGCGCGGACGGGTCAGATACTGACTGCTCATGCTCGAGCCGTACGCGCCCGCTACCCCAACCATCAGCAGGTCACCGGGTCGCGGGTCGGTCAGCTTCACGTCTCTGGCCAGAATATCGCCGGATTCGCAGGCGGGCCCGGCGATGTCCAAGGTCACCATTTCGCGCCTCTCCTCAAGGGATTCGACCGGGTGATGCGCGTCGTACAGCATCGGCCGGATCAGTTCCGACATGCCCGCGTCCACGACCGCGAAGTCTCGAGCGGTGCGCTTGCGTTCCAGCACAGTCGTCAGCAGCACGCCCGCCTCGGCCACGAGCCAGCGCCCCGGTTCCACCCAGAGTTCCTCTGCCCCGAACGCACTTGCCGCCGCCCAGCCGAGTTTTGCCAGCGGAGCCAGATCGAACTTCAGCCCGAAGCCACCGCCCATGTCGAACACGCGCCTCGAGCCGATTTGCTCCGCTAGAGCGGCCATGCGCTCCAGCGCCTCGGTGTAATCGTTCGGGTCAGTGATGCTGCTGCCGATGTGCATCTGCAACCCGATCACCTCCAAGCCGGAGCGCTCGGCGTTACGAACCGCTTCCCGCACGTCTGAGAGCGCCACGCCGAACTTGCTGGTGGCGTTCCCGGTTGCCAGGTGATCGTGCGTGGACACGCGCAGACCGGGGTTGACGCGAATCAACACCTGCGACCCGAAGGCGTGACTGGCGGCGCGTTTGGCTTCGTCTTTATTATCCAGAATCAGGTACGCCCCGACCTCTTTGGCTCTAGCGTAATCGCTGTTGAGCTTGCCGGGTCCGTTCAGCACGATTTGCTGACCCTTGGCCCCGGCTAGCACCGCCCGCTCGAGTTCACCGCCAGAGACCGCCTCGAAGCCGACATCGCGGGCGTTCAAGCGCTTCAGGATGCCCAGATTGGGATTGGCTTTCATCGCGTAATACAGCCTTGCCGCGCCGAACGCGGTTCGCAGCCGCTCGAGTTGCGTTTCAATCATCTGCCAGTCGTAGGCGTAGAGCGGCGTGCCGAAGGTTTGCGCTGCCTCCCGAAGGCGCGCTTTGAAAGCTGGGTTCACGGTTGCGATTCTAACCAGGGCAGGATGGCCATGAGATTGTGCGTCTTCAGCGTCGGAACCGCCCCACCGGGTTTGAACCCACGATCCACCCAAACGGTTCGCAGCCCGGCGTTCAGGCCGCCCTGCACGTCCCTGGTGGCGTTATCACCGACCATAACGCAATCCTCGAGCGGGACAGCTAATTCCCTGGCGACGTGAGCGAAGATGCCGGGTTGGGGCTTCCCGATGCCGACCTCGCCAGAAATCGCCACGACATCAAACCAGGGCAATAATCCGCACCCCTCGAGCTTCCGACGTTGCAACCGGCGCACGCCGTTGGTGACGATACCGAGCTTGTAGTTGCCGTACAGGCGCACCAAGAGATCGTCGGCGTCCGGGTACAAGGGATAGCGGGCGCGAAGTTGTGCCCATAAGCCTGAGAGCCGCGTCGGATCGCCTTGTAACTGGCAGGTCTCGAGCGCCAACTGCCAGGTGTGGACGCGGTACTCCAGGATGACGCTCTCCAGCAGCGCCTCGGCGGGAACCGCCGGGTCGTACTCCGCCCAGAGACCTTCAAACGCGCTGTGTCCGATGCGATTGGCGTACTCGAGGGCCGGGGCGGGCAAGCCCGCCCAGAGCGCTCTGGCGTGCCTGGCGGCGGACATCGCCAACTGCGCCGCCGCTCCCGAGTCGGAGGTCACGGTCAGGGCGGCGATGCGAAACGCGTGATCGCAAACGGCTTCGTCCAGGATCAGAGTTTCGTCTAAGTCAAACAGGATGGCGCGAATCACAGGGGACAGTGTACTGGGACAAGGAAGCGAGGTAGTGATCCGTCGGGTTACTTCCGTCGTCGCCGCTCGAGGATGGACCCGAGCAAGGCGGGCAAGCCCTCAGTGAGAACCCAGATGTACAACATCAACCCGAGCGTGATCGCGTAAATCAACCGCCCATCACCGCGATTGAACAGCGTGAACCCTAAGCCCGATCAGCAGCGCCCGCGCCAGACCCGGACGCTTGTACCGTGAGCGCCAGATCTCCCAGACGCCCAAGGTTGTGAAACTCAGCACCTCGAGTCGCAAGAGTTGATCGGGGTAAAACCCGAGCGGTTTGGAGATGACCAGCATCGTGAGGGCGATCAACGGCGGGTAACCCCAGAGTTCCCAGGTCTCGAGCGGCTCACGGAACATGAGGTTAGGATCGCAGCACGCCGTAGCGTTCCCTGAACGACGCCAGGTGATGCAACTCGTGACCGGCAATTATGTAGGACAGGGCGCGGACGCTCGCCGGGTGGGCGCTCGCGGTTCCGACCCGCAACCAGGCGTCCGCGCCCAGCCCCGAGAACAAACCCACCGAGGCGGCTCTGACGCCCCGCCATTCGTCCAGTAAACCCGTGAATTCGCGCTCGTCGAAACGCGAGTACGGCATCCAGGCTCCCTCGTCGAACCCCTCGAGCGGCGTAGTGTCGGCCCGAGCGAACCGCAGCGCACGATACGCGAACACCCGTTCGGCATCGCAGAGGTGACCGATCACCTCTTGGACGCTCCACTTGTCTGGGGCGTAGCGGTGATGCGCCTGATCGGGCGTCAGGGCGCTCAGCGCGGCGAAGGTACGCTCGAATCCATGGGTCAGATGATCGGTCACGTTGCCGTCCGGCACGAGATCTATGTACCTCGAGAAATACGGCCGGTACTCATTGACGTTCGGTCGGCCGGGATCGTGAGCCATGCGCCCAGTCTAGGCCGGGTTGACAGCGGGCGTCACCCCATCAAGACTCGAGCCTTGAGCAGTACCCCGTACTTGCCTAGGGGAAGTCTTAAGGTCCATGTATTCCAACGAATTGGTCCTCGTTTGCAGCACAGTAACCTGTCAATCTCGGGCTTCAAGCGCTTCTCCTCTCCCGCGAAGTAGGGGGTGACTGGAGATACTGGTTCTGTGATGCAATACCAGACGATCAACATCGAACGAAACAGACTCGAGTCGGCTTCAAACCCTATCAACACCGCCCGCCCCAAATGCGGTATTCATGGGCCATGAACCCGGTTCTCAAACTGGCGGGCAGGTTGTTCTTTGAAAATCCTGCTCAGCGCCAGTCGTACTCGCAACTCAGATTCGACCTCGAGCGAGGCGGCGCGGCGATTCTGGCGCGGTTTCAACGGGCGGGCGAATCGCTGCGAAACCGCGACCTGACCCGGCACATCATCGCCATTGAAGGCTGGGGCGGGAATCGCCTGCGCGTCCTCCTGGGGCAAAAACCTTTTTCGCCGGACGGCAACGCCCAGTACAAGCCCGGCGCGGACACCCCCTGGGCGGAACTGCTCGAGCGGTTCAAGACGACTCGAGCCGTGACACTGAGTCTCTGCGATGCCCTCGAGAGCATGGCAGGTGACACCGGCACGGTTCCGCACAATGCCATGGGCGAGTTGAGCGGCAAGGGCTGGTTGCGGTACCTGACCGTTCACGCCAACATGGAGAGTCGCAAGCTGCGCGGGTAAACTCTAGCGGTGACCGCCGAAGATGTCGTCCGCCTATTGAACCTGGAACCCCACCCCAGAGAGGGCGGTTGGTTCACGGAGAGTTACCGCTCAGAAACATGTTTTGTACCGGACGGGTACCCCGGATCGCGGCACCACAGCACCGCGATTTATTACCTGCTGACCCCGGATAGCTATTCGCGGTTACACCAGTTGCGCGGCGACGAAATCTTTCATTTCTACGCTGGGGACGCCGTGGAAATGCTGCAATTGCACCCGGATGGCTCGAGCCAGGTCTTGGTGATTGGGAACGATCTGAGCGCCGGGCAACGCCCGCAGGTGGTAGCGCCGAAACACGTCTGGCAAGGCTCCCGCTTGCTGCCCGGCGGGTCGTGGGCGCTGCTGGGTTGCACGGTCGCGCCAGGGTTTGAGTACGAGGATTACCAGGATGAAACGAGAGCCTATTTTTTGGTGCGGTACCCGCAGCATGGGCCGCTGATTGCGGCCTTGACGCCGGAATGAACCTTGCAGTGACCTGAGACGGTAAACTGTACCTGTGCCCAGCGACGCGCTCGAGAAATACTTCAGGGATTTGCGCGACATTCACGCCAGTGGGGCCGGAGTCAAGGAAACCAGCTACTACGGACGCCTGGAAAACCTGTTAAACGCCGTTGGTGCGAGCCTCAAACCCAAAGTCAAAGCAATCATTCACCTGACTAATAAGGGCGCGGGCATCCCGGATGGGGGTCTTTTCAGCAGCGACCAGTTTGAGCGAGGCGAAGCGCAACCCATGAAGGGTCAACCGCCGTCCAGAGGCGCGGTTGAAGTCAAAGGCACAGCCGACGACGTGCTGAAAATTGCGAAGAGCAAACAAGTCGCGGACTACTTGAAAGCCTACGGCACAGTGCTGATTACGAATTACCGCGATTTCCAAGTGGTCAGGCGCGAATCCGATGGCTTAACGCAACTCTTGGAGCGGTACACGCTTTCCAGTAGCGAAGCAGATTTCTGGACGCAACTCACGCACCCAGAACAGGTGGCTGCCACGCACGCAGAGCGTTTCACGGAATTCCTGGAACGCGCAATGCTGCACAACGCTCCAATCAACAACCCAGCGGATCTAGCATGGTTTCTGGCCAGTTATGCCCGCGAAGCTAGAGCCAGGGTCGCCACTCGGAGCCACTTGAGCGCTTTGAAAAATGTTCGTAAAGCATTGGAAGACGGGTTGGGCATCAACTTCGACGGGGCGAGAGGCGAGCAGTTCTTTCAGAGCACCCTCGTGCAAACGCTCTTTTACGGACTTTTCAGCGCGTGGGTGCTGTGGGCCGAAACCCACGGTGAAGACGACCGCTTTGATTGGAAGAACGCGGGTTGGGAACTGCACATCCCCGTGATGAGCGAACTCTTTCATCAACTCTCCAACCCCACGCAACTCCGAGCACTGAATCTGGTTGAAGTCATGGGCTGGGCTGGCGATGTTCTCAACCGCGTTTCCAAACCGGAGTTCTTCACGAAGTTCCAGCAAGCCGAAGCGGTGCGCTATTTTTACGAACCGTTCCTCGAGGCGTTCGACCCGGAGTTGCGCAAGCAATTCGGGGTCTGGTACACCCCGCATGAACTCGTGCAGTACATGGTGGAACGCGTGGATCGCAGCTTGCGCGATGACCTGGGGATTGCCTTGGGCTTGGCGGATGAGAATGTGATCGTGCTCGATCCTTGCACGGGCACGGGGTCGTTCATCGTGGAAACCTTGCGGCGGATTCACAAAACCTTGGAACAGAACGGTGCGATGGACGCCCTGAGCGGTAACGATCTGAAGCGAGCCGCCATGAAACGCGTCTTGGGCTTCGAGGTCATGCCCGCGCCGTTCGTGGTCGCGCACCTACAAATCGGGTTGCTCTTGAAATCTTTGGGTGATCCATTCGCGGACGACGAACGTCCAGCGGTCTACCTCACGAACGCCCTGACCGGCTGGAAGAGTGGTGAACCACCCAAGCCAATCACGGGCTTGGACGGAGTGCGCGAGGAACGCGATGCGGCGCAAGCCGTCAAACAAAACACGAAGATTCTGGTCGTGATCGGCAATCCGCCGTACAGCGGGTACGCGGGCATCAGCAAAATAGAGGAAGAGCGCGACCTCAGTGAAGCGTACCGCACCGTGAAACGCGCGCCCGCGCCGCAAGGTCAGGGGTTGAACGAGTTGTACGTGCGTTTCTTCCGCATGGCAGAGCGCGAGATCAGCGATAACCAGCGCGGCATTGTCAGCTTCATCAGCAATTACTCGTGGTTGGATGGCTTGTCCTTCACCGGAATGCGCGAAAATTACCTCGAGACGTTTGATCAGATCAGCGTGGACAACTTGAACGGCGACAAGTACCGCACGGGCAAGGTCGCCCCAGACGGGTCGCCCGACCCAAGCGTCTTCAGCACGCCGTACAACCGCGAGGGCATTCAGGTCGGAACGGCGGTGGTGACGCTGGTGAAAACGTCTGCGGGTGCGGAACCGGCCAGGGTGCAGTTCAGAAACTTGTGGGGCAAGGGGAAGCTCGAGGAGTTGCGGTCGGATGCGGTGCGTTTGGAGGGCGGTGAGTCGCCGGTGTATGAATCGGTGACGCCGCCGCTCGAGCTAGGGTATCCGTTCACGCGCGCGCAGGTCGGCAGCGGTTATCTGGGCTGGGCGTTGCTGCCAGAGATTTTCCCAGTGTCGTTTCCAGGAGTGAAAACGAGCCGAGACGAGTTCGTGACGGACATTGACCGCGATCAGCTCGAGGCGAGAATGCTGAAGTATTTCGACAAGGCTGTGAGCCACGAAGAAATGACGTTGGTGTCAGCGAGTTCTATGGAGTCCAGTAAACGTTTTGATGCGATTGCATCCAGAAGCAATCTGATACGTCGGGGGTTTTTGCCAGAAAATGTAGTCCCTTATCTTTACAGACCATTTGATTCTCGCTGGATTTATTGGGAGCCTGAAACAAAATTGCTTGATGAAAAACGAACAGAATACTTTCCACATATTTCGAGCGAGAACTTTTGGCTTGAAGCTCGACAGAAGCACACACTCGACTACTTTGATAGAGGGCTTGCCACGAAGATTCTTGCAGACAATCTCGGTAATGGTCTCTCGAACTACTTCCCGCTCTACCTCGAGCATCGCGTGCTGCTCGGGACGGGCGAGGAAATTCGTGAACGCGACCCCAACCTCAGCACAACCGCCAAGCAGTACCTAACGCGGCTGGGGTGCGAACCGGAAGACTTATTCCATCACTGTTTGGCGGTCATGCACTCGCCGCACTACCGCACCGACAACGCGGGCGCACTGCGGCAGGACTGGCCGCGCGTGCCACTGCCAGAAGATGCGGACGCACTGCGTCACAGCGCGGCGCTTGGAAAGCAACTGGCGGGTTTGCTGGACCCACTCGTGCCTGTGGATGGCGTGACGAGCGGTGCGATTCGTGCAGAACTGCGTGCTATCGGCGCGGTTTCCAGAACGGGCGGCGCGGCGGGCGTCCCAGACCTGACTGTCAAAGCGCGTTGGGGCTATTACGCCAACGGGAAGACCATGCCAGGGACGGGAAAAACCGCGACCAGAAGTTTCACGTCCGAAGAGCAGACGGTGCTCACCGGACTTGGGTTGGGTGAGACCGCCGTGGACGTTTTCTTGAACGATGATGCGTACTGGCGGTGCGTGCCGGAGCGGGTCTGGAGCTACACGCTGGGCGGCTATCAGGTCATCAAGAAGTGGCTTTCGTACCGTGAGCACGGCGTGTTGCATCGGGCTTTGACCGTGGATGAAGCGCGGGAAGTCACGGGGATAGTGCGTCGCATCGCAGCCATTCTGTTGTTGGAAGAGGCGCTGAACGAAAATTACAGTGCTTCGCGGTGATGAAAAACGCTATGCCAGACTTATCAACTCAATTGTTTGGCGCTGCGGTCAGGCGGTTTCACTGGGACGAGGGTGAAGAGCTGAAGCTCGAGGCTCACCTAAACAGCGTCCAAGAGTATCGCCCCAAGTTGAGTATTCAAACCATGATGGACGCCTTGGGTGTCCCAAACGGAGCGAACGTGGAAGTACTGATTGAAGATGACGATTCGATCAGTGTGATTGCTCGTCACGCCGATTTCGGCTTGGAGAGTTTGTATACCTTGGTGTACGTGGAAGGCAGACGCTGGCAACTGAGCTTACAAAATATAGTGATTGCCAAAGAGCATCAACAGCAGTCTGTCGCCACAGTGATGCTTTTACACGGTTTTACCGCTGCTTCTAAACTCGGTTTCACATCCATTCGTGGGATAGGGATACGCAGTTCTTCACAGACTGGATACGCAGTCTGGCCAATTCTGGGATTTGATGGCGTGCTGGATGAGACGCTGGATGACACTGCAAGTCTTGCAGAGATCCGAAATTTACTTGTATCCAGAGGAGTATCAGCACAAGCAGTATCGACTCTTGAAACCGTCCAGGATTTGTTACTGCTCGAGGGTGGACGGATACTTTGGCAAGAGTTCGGATACACATTAGACATGACGTTTGATTTGAAAGCAGGCTCACCGTCCTGGTCAATTTTTGAAGCATACTTAAATCAAAAGGGGTTAAAACCCGTAGAAGGTTGGTACGCATGAAAAACAAAACCCTCATCGAACTGAGGTTGCCTGACGGTTCAACGAAACGCGTTTTGGTTCCTACCGCATTAGCGAAGTCCAAAGCTGGACAGCGCGCATTCGCTTCAGGCGATGTCGGTGGCGCACCGCAGCTATCCATTAAAGATGTAAAAGCTTTTGACACTGGACGTATCGGTCGTTCCACGCACGCCAAACCAACTAAGGCGCGTGCGTAAATAACTGCAACCCAGTTTGCCAACAAAAATTTCGACACGAAGTGATTTAGACTCAGCCGCAATGAGCGAATCGCTGACCCTGATCGCGGAGCAGCTTTCTCGAGGGGCGAAGACTTTTTGAAAGCCTTGGAAGAATTCCCAGAAACGTCTTTCTTCACCGATCTACCTGCTGGGGGTTACAGCGCTGTGTGGCACGCGCTGCACATCGCGGATTGGACGCGCATCCTCGTGCCCGCAAAACTGAAGAGCAGTGACTCGAGCTTGCGGTTTGCGTATCTGAGTTGGGAGGACGCGGAGTTCCGTGCGAAGGTGAACGGTCCCAGCCCCGCGAATTTGGACGATGGCAGAGCCGCGATTCTCGAGTATCTACAATCCGAACTCGAGCGGAGCGTGCAAGAAGTTCAGGGCGCAAGCCCAGCTCGAGGCGAAAATCAGCGTGCCGAGGGGTGTGAGGCTGTTAGCGGAGACCTCAGTGGACTTGCAACGCGCTGAACAGGAATTTTTCAAGAACTTGTGCCAAGAGGAACAAACCTCGTTGCGGACCCTGCTGACTCGAATCACTGGAACCAAAGTGCATTCCTGACCAGAGACGAATTTCACTCGAGGCGCGCACTTGGACCGTGACCCGGATAGACCGTGTGAACCCCCAAGCTCCGAAGTCGCGCCCAGCTCTGACGCACCGGCTCGAGGGGATCGTCAGCCACCATCATCGGCGCGGTCAGATCGCCGGTGAAGGCGATTCCCTCGTCCAACACCAGACTCACGCTGTCGTCCGAATGCCCCGGTGTGTGGATCACCTCGCCCGCTAACCCCAGCCCTTCGAGCCAAGCGCGACTCTCGGAGAGTTTTAGCTCAAAGGTGTCGGTCATGGTGATTGGCACGTATCCCTGACTCGGTTTCATGTAGGCGGACATCGGCGCGATGAACTCGCGTTGCAGGTCAAACACCACCAGCCGCACGCCGAGGTCTTTCAGTTCCTGGGCTGCGCCCGCGTGATCCGGGTGAAAGTGCGTCACCAACAAGTATTCAACGTCCTCGAGCCTCGCACCTTTTTGGTGAAGGCGTTGCCGGAGCTTTGGCAGTGTTCCCGGAAAGCCCACGTCTATCAGCAGATTCGGAGTTTCAGCGCCGATCAGATAATAGTTTGTGGAATCGTACCCAACGCTCAACATATTCACGGCTCACCCCGCCTATCTCTACCCGCTTGTCCCTACCCTGTCAGCTCTCACTCTGCCAGCCGCATCCGCTCGAGGTCCAGGTCGCGTTGCACGCGCCGCATCGCCTCGTCGCCGATCGTGCCCGCATCGCGGAGCGCCACCAGCGTATCCATTTCCACCTCGATCAGCTCGTCCTGCAACCGCGTCAGGGCGCTGTGCTGCCCCTCGAGGTCGCCACTGCCATCCCCATCCCAGCGCGCCTGGAACCGCCGTTGCCGCGAGTCAATCCGGTTACGCATCTCCTGGACGTGATCGGGCAGCACCCAGGGTTCCTCGGACAGCACCTCGAGGCGTTTCAGGCTGGCCATGGCGGTTTTGAAGCGAGCCTTGACCTCCTCGCGTTCCAAGGCCCCGTCCTCCGGGAAGTTGAAGCGACGAATCAGCGGCGTCAGCGTTAGTCCCTGCCCGAGCAGCGTGGCCAGGATCACGCAGAAGGTCAGAAACAGGATCAGGTCTCTGGCGGGGAAGTTTTCCGGGAGCGCCAGCGCCGCCGCCAAGCTGACAATGCCGCGCATCCCCGCCCAGGAGACGGTGGCCGGAATTTTCCAGGACAGGATCGGATCGGTCTCGCGGATGCGCCGGTTCAACAGTCTGGGCAGGTAAGTGGCCGGGAAAACCCAAGCGATACGACCCAAGATCACCGTCAAACTGACCGCCAGGGCGTACCCGACCAAGGTCAGGGCGGGCTGCTCGAGGCGGCCCACGACGCTCGGGAGTTGCAAGCCGATCAAAACGAACGCCAATCCGTTCAGCGCCAGCACGATCACTTCCCAAACGCCGTCCGCCTGAACTCGGAGCGCGGCGCTCATGACGCGGGCGCTCGCCCGGCCGACCACGAAGCCCAGCACCACGCAGGCGATCACGCCGGACACGTGCAGGGACTCCGCGATGAAGTACGTCAGGAAAGTGTTGACGAGCGTCACCAGGATCGCCACGGGCACATCGTCCAGCCAGCCGACCACGCGGTTCACCAGCCAGGCCATAATGAGGCCGACCAGCGCTCCGCCAGCCGCGCTGACCACGAAATCCAGCGCCGCACCGGATAAGGAGAACGTCCCGGTCACGGCGGTTCCGACTGCGACGCGGTACGCGATCAGGGCGCTCGCGTCGTTCACCAGGCTCTCGCCCTCGAGAATCGTCACCAGGCGACGCGGCAAGCCCAGCCGCTCGGCGATGCTGGTCGCGGCGATCGCATCCGGCGGCGCGACGATGGCTCCCAGCGCGAAAGCCGCCGCCAACGGCAAGCCCGGAATCAGGCGTGCATGACCAGCCCGACCAACACGGTCGTGAATAACACCAGGCCCACGGACAGCAGCAGAATCGCCCGCAGGCTGCGCTTGAAGTCTCGGATTGGGGTATAAAACGCGGCACTGACCAGGATCGGCGGCAGGAACAGCAGAAACACGATGTCTGACTCGAGGCGAACCTCTGGCAAGCCCGGCAGCAGGCTGATCGCCAGTCCCGCCAGCAGTAAGAAAATCGGGTACGGCAGGCTGCTGCGTCGCGCGAACGCGATCAGCACCGTCATCAAACCCATCAAAATCAATAGCGCCTCGAGTTGCATGGCTACAGAATAGAGGACTCAGGTACCCGTCAACCACCCAGCAAGCTCGAGAATCGAGCACCTCGAGCCACCGATCAGGGACGCCCGAGCACTCGAGCCTGCCCTGTCGTCGCAAGGCTCGAGGAATCCGACCCTCAGCGATTGAGATTTTGATGGCAATGTTCAATTCGTGTCTTGTTTGAATTTCTGCCCCGTGATAAGACGCTGGCATGACAGAATTCAAAGCTGGTTCCAGCATCGGCGGGTACAAAATAGAACGCGTCCTGCCGTACCCCGAGGTCGCGGGGCAGTACCTGGAGTTGCGCCACGAGGCGACCGGGGCGCGCCACATTCACATCGCTTGCCCGGACGACAACAACGCCTTCACCGTGACCTTTCCGACGATTCCGCAGGACGACACCGGCGTGGCGCACATCTTGGAACACATCGTGCTGTGCGGCTCGGAGAAATATCCGGTGCGGGATCCCTTTTTCAGTATGATCCCGCGCAGCCTGAACACCTTCATGAACGCGCTGACCAGCAGCGCTTGGACGACCTACCCGTTCTCCACTCGCAACGAGCGCGACTTTTACAATCTATTGAACGTCTACCTGGACGCGACCTTCTTTCCAAAAATCGCGGAGGAAGCCTATAAGCAGGAAGCCTGGCGCTTTGAATTTGCCGACGGGGCTGATTCCAGCACGCCCCTCGAGTACAAGGGAGTCGTCTTCAACGAGATGAAGGGCGGCATGGCGGATGTCGGCAGCCGCATGTACCGCACGATCTACAAGGGCGTCTTCCCAGACATCACCTACGGCAACAACTCCGGCGGCGAACCCGAAGCCATCCCCAGCCTGACCTGGCAGACCCTGAAAGACTTCCACGCGACGCACTACCACCCGAGCAACGCGTACTTTTACACCTATGGCAGTTTTGACTTGGAGAAAACCCTGGGTCTAATCGAACAGAACGTCTTGCACCGTTTCACGAAACTCGAGCATGACTGGAGCGTGCCGGATCAGCCACGCTTCACCGCCCCGAAACGCTCCGAGGGCGTCTACGCGGTCGCGCCGACCGATCCCGTGGACAAGAAGGCGCAGGTCGTCGTGTCGTGGCTGACCGCGCCGATCACCGATTCGTTTGAACTGCTGTCCCTGCGGGTGCTGGAACGGGTGCTACTGGCGAACGCCGCCTCGCCGCTCAGGAAAGCCCTGATCGAATCTGGCATTGGGAGCGCCCTGGCAGACGGCACGGGTTTAAACGACAGCCCCCGCGAGGCGGTTTTCAGCGCCGGGTTGAAAGACGTGAACGACGCCGACACCGAAACCATTGAAACCCTGATCCTCGAGACGCTGCAAGCCTTGGTGCGGAGTGGCGTGGACCAGGAGATGGTGGACGCCTCGATTCACCGGTTTGAAATCGAGAACCGCGAGGTCAGCAACAGCGGCTTCCCGTTCGCCTTCAAACCCGCTTTCACCGTCATGGGCGCGTACCTGTACGGCGGCGACCCGTACAAGGCGCTGCAATTTGATAGTGACATCGCGCAGTTGGCGGCGGCGCGGGCGGGCGGGCGCTTCTTCGAGGGATTAATAGAGAAACACTTTCTGAACAACTCGCACCGCGTCACGACCGTATTGAAACCCGATGCGGAGCTGATTCCCAGAAACGACGCCGACGAGAAGCGCAAGCTCGAGGAGATCAAGGCGCACCTGGAACCAAAACAGGTCCAGCAAATTCTGGCGGACGCGGCGGCGCTGAAAGCCTCACAGGAGGGCGAGCAAGACCTGTCAATCCTGCCAACCCTGGAACTGACCGATGTCCCGATGACGTTTGAGGATGTCGCGCACCGGATCGAGACGCTGCACGGCGCGACGGTAGGGCTGTTCCCGCAACCCACGAACGGCTTGTCGTACCTGGATTTCAGCACCGACTTCAGTGGCTTGCCCGAAAAGCTGAAAGACCTGCTGCCGCTGTTCAACTTTGTCTTCCCGAAGATGGGCGCGGGGAACAGCAGCTATTTGGAGATGGCCGGACGGATCGAAGCCTCCACGGGCGGTCTCGGTGCGAGCGCCGGGACGCGCACCGCTCCGGACGCGCTGGACAGCTTCCGTCAGGGCTTCAGTCTCAGCACCAAAACGCTCTACCGCAACCACGATGCGACCTTTCAGATTCTGAGCGATTATTTAACGGCGCTCAACTTCGACCGCCAACACCTGAAGAACCTGCTGGGCATGTACCGGGCCGGTCTCGAGGCGCGGGTGGCAGGGGCGGGACACGTGTTCGCCTGGCAACTCGCCGAGGCGCAGCTCGGCGGCGTGGGCGTGCTGAAGGAGCGCTTGGGCGGCATCACCCAGGTGCGCTTGGGCAAGAAATTAGCCGCGCTGGACGAGGCTGGGCTGGACGGGTTGATCGCCGACCTGAGCGCCATCCGCGATCACCTGTTCCGGGCGGGCGGCTTACGAATCTGCGTCACCTCCGAAGAATCCCAGCTCGAGGGTTTGAAGGCTAGCCTATCGGCCCTCCTCGAGCGGTTGCCCGCCGACGCGCCCGTGGATCACGGGACTGCTTACGCGCCCGCACCGCGTCAAGCGCAAGCGCGCACCGCGGCCGTGCCCGTGGCCTACGACGCGCTGGTCTTCCAGACCGTGCCGTACACGCACCCGGACGCCCCGGCACTGATGGCGCTCGGAGAGTTTCTGCGTTCGCGGTACCTGCACAAGGAAATCCGCGAGAAAGGCGGCGCGTACGGTGGCTTCGCGGCTGTCATGCGCGAGGACGGCGTGTTCGCGTTACTGTCCTACCGCGACCCGCACATCCAACGCACCTTCGAGGTCTACGCGGGCGTGCAAGACTTCATGGCGCACCCGATAGACGCGGATGCCCTGAAGGAAGCTGTTCTGGCCGCCTGCGCCGACGTGGACCCGCTCAGCAGCCCGGACACCAAAGGACGCAGCCGCTTCTACAACGACTTGGCAGGCTACACCTTGGAGCGCCGCGCCGAATTCAAACGCCGCCTGCTGACCACGACGGCCGACGACCTGCGCCGCGTGGCGGGGGTGTACTTGCGGGACGGCGCGCTGGCGGTCGTCTCTAACGAAGAGAAAATCGCGGAGGCCAACGCGCAGATGGGCGGGATTTTCGCGGTCGAAGCGATCTGAGACACCTGTAGGCTCGAGGCAGCGATTGGCGGACAGCGCGCCCCTTAACAATCGGTCTCGAGCCAACGAGACAAAACTCGAGCCTTCGACCCAGCTTTCTCGAGCTATCCGCCCCAAGCAAGCGTTTCGTCCGACTGTAACGCCAAACTTGCCGGAAAAAGCGCTCTGGTGTAGAATTCCTCTCAGTTGGTTCCTCGAGCGTTTTTCGGGGCGGGTATCTTACCCGCCCCGTTTGCTTGGGGCGACCTCGAGGGTCGGGCGAATCGGATGTGGCTCCCGCCAACTCGAGGCGGAGAGGCAGGTGAGGATCGCGGACTTAATGGCCATTGCCAGGGACGTGCTGGAACCCCTGGGGTACGAGGTGTTAGAGGTGCAGACGGGTGGCGCGGGCCGCGTCAGCACGGTTGTCGTGCGGATGGACCGCTTGGACGAGCAGCCGGTGGCGGTGACCGATCTGGAACGCGCCAGTCGCGTGCTGGGTTTGGAATTTGACCGCTTAGACCCGATTCAGGGCGAGTACCGCCTTGAACTCGAGTCACCCGGCGCGAAACGCCCCTTGCTGCGGGCGCGGCACTTCGAGCGCATGGTCGGCTTGAAGGTGAAAGTCAAGGTTCCCGGCGTGGGCGGTACGGTTGGGATCATCAAGGAAGTCACACCGGAAACCGTGACCTTGGAGACCGACGGCGGCAAACTGGAGAGCTTCAATCTGGCGGGCATTCAAGCCAACCTGATGGAATTCCCCGATAAGCACCGCTGATGTCTGCGAAGCTAAAACTTGGATTTTAAGCCCCGAAGACGTTGATGAACTGTTTCAGGCACGCGATTTTTCAGATCCAAGATTTTAGCAGGAAGTGCAATCCGCCCGCCACGTCAGCTCGAGAAATAGAAAAGGAGGCAAGCTAGAGGCTAGTAGCCAGACGCTAGTAGCCAGACGCTCAAACCCAACATGGACAGAGAACAGCAGAGAGAATTTGTCGGTGCGCTCGAGGAACTCGCCATCGCGCGCGGCATGGACAAGATGGCGCTCATCACCGCCTTCGAGGAGGCGCTTCAGGAGACGTACACGCGCCGCGTCGAGCAGGGAAAGCGCGTCGAGGTTCACATTGACCCGGATCGCGGCGAGATCGAAGTTCTGATTATCCGCGAGGTCGTGGAAAAGGTGGACGAGGAAAACGCCGAGATGCAGATCTCCCTGGCGGACGCCTTGGAATTGGACCCGGACGTGGAGCTGGGCATGGAGATGGAGTTCCCGGTCCCGGTGGAATCGTTCAGCCGGATCGCGCTCCAGCACGCCAAGCAGATGTTGACCCAGAAAATGCGCGACATGGAACGCGCCGTGGTCTTCAACGAATATAAAGACCGCCAAGGCGAAGTGCTGACCGCGAGCGTCGCCCGAGTGGACAATAAAGGGAATGTCTTCGTGGAGCTGGGTCGCGGCGAGGCGATCATGCCCCCCAAGGAACAGATTCCCGGCGAGCGCCTGTCCAGCGGGGCGCGCACCAAGATTTACCTGAAAGAGGTCAGCATGACCCCGCGAGGGGCGAGCATCCTGGCGTCCCGCGCCGCACCGGAGCTGCTGGAGTACTTGCTGAAGCAGGAAGTCCCGGAGATCGCGGACGGCACGGTGGAGGTCAAATCTATCGCTCGGGAAGCCGGGCAGCGCAGCAAAATCGCGGTTTACAGCCGCAACTCCAACGTGGACCCGATTGGAGCCTGCATCGGGCATCGCGGCAACCGAATTCAAGCCGTGACCGCTGAAATCGGGCGCGAGCGGGTGGATGTGATCCAGTGGGACGGCAACGCTCGAGACTTTATCAAGAACGCGCTGTCGCCCGCCAAGGTCGGCAACATCGAACTGGACACCGACGAGCAAACCGCCAGGGTGACCGTGACCGGCGATCAGCTCAGCCTAGCGATCGGTAAGGGCGGTCAGAACGTGCGTCTGGCGGCCAAATTGACCGGTTTCAAGATTGACCTTCAGGAGACCGCCAGCGTCTCCGACTTGGACGCCGCGATGCAGGACGCCGCCAAGGGGCAGGATGGCAAGCGCTCAAGTGCCGCCGACCGCTTCGCCGCGCTGTTCAGCGCCACCCCAGACGGCGAGACGACCGATGCCCGCACCGAGAAGGAAACGGCCGAGGGCTAGTTCAGGCTCGAGAGGAGAAACAGCTATGGCACGGCAGGAACGCGCACCGCACAAGCAGCACGACGCCGCTGGGAAACGAATCCCGGTGCGGAGTTGCGTCGTGTGCCGTCAGCGCTTCCCGCAGGCTGAGCTGTTGCGCTTGACTCGAGACGAGGCCGGAACCGTGCAACTCGATCCGAAACGGTCGGCGGCCGGGCGCGGGTTTTACATTTGCGCCAAGCCGACCTGTCACCTCGAGAAGCCGCTCATGCGGGTCTCCAGAGGCGGCGCGGCGCGGCTCTCACGGGAACTCGAGGCGTGGTTCACGACGGGTTTAAACTCAATTCATCACAGGGTTGCTTATGAAGAAATAAGTCAGTCCGAGACCGCTGGCGCATAACCAGCGGTTCCCCAGGAGGATTCACATGTCCAAAGTCCGCATTCACGCCCTGGCCAAAGACCTCGGCGTAGACAGTAAGAAAATGCTCGATCTGCTTCACGGCATGGGCGTGGACGCTAAAACGGCGTCCAGCACGATTGACGACGAGACCGCCGAGATCGTCAAGTCCTTGATCGCCGACGAGGCCGCACAGACCACCAATGGCTCGAGCCAGCCAGAGGCGACCACCAACACCAAGCCGCTCGAGCGGTCGGGCAAGGCGGATGTCTCGAGCGCCCCGGTTATTGCGGTAGATCCCGTGCCCGCCAAGGAAATCCCGCATCGCCCGCCGGTCGTGACCATCATGGGCCACGTGGATCACGGAAAAACCAGCTTATTGGATTACATCCGTAAGACCAAAGTCGCCGAGAAGGAAGCGGGCGGCATCACCCAGCACGTCGGCGCGTTCGAGGCGATTACCAGCGGCGGCAAGGTTGTCTTTATTGACACGCCCGGTCACGAGGCCTTCACCAGCATTCGCGCTCGAGGGGCGCAGGTCGCGGATATCGCGGTGATCGTGATCGCCGCCTCGGAAAGCCTGATGCCGCAAACCCGTGAGGCAATCGCGCACGCCAAAGCCGCCAAGGTACCGATCATGGTGGCGATCAACAAGATTGACCTGCCGAACGCCAATGTGGACAAGGTCACGAACGACCTGATGCAAGTGGAACTCGTGCCAGAAGCCTTCGGTGGCGACACGATCGTTGTACCGATCAGCGCCCGGACCGGCGAGGGGATTGACAAACTGCTGGAAAATCTCTTGCTGGTCGCGGAACTCGAGGACCTACGGGCCGACCCGGACGGCGAGTTCAAAGGCGTTATCATCGAAGCCAAAGTGGACAAGCAAGCGGGCGTGCTGGCGACTGTGCTGATTCAGAGCGGGACACTCACGGTCGGCGATTTCCTAGTCGTCGGTGAACGCTATGGCAAGATTCGCGCCATGACCGACAGCGGCGGCTCGAGGCTGACCAAAGCCCTGCCCGGCAGCGCCGTGCAGGTTCTGGGGTTCAGCGAAACCCCGGTCGCAGGTGAAATCGCGCTGCAAGCCAAGAACGAACACGACGCCCGTGAAATTATTGCCGGTCGCAAAGACGTGCGCGTGGACGCCGCGAACGACTTGGAGCGCAACGCCAAGCGCGAACGCAGCACCGCCTCGCTGTCGCTCGAGGCATTGTTAGGCAAACCCGGCGAGGCTCCCGCCCCGGAGAAACGCGTCGTCAACATCATCATTCGCGCCGACACCCAGGGTTCGCTCGAGGCGATTCAGGGCATTCTGGCGAAGGAAAACACCGACGAGGTGGATGTCAACGTCATGTTCGCCGGAATCGGTGCGCCGACCGAGGGCGATGTGCTGTTGGCCAGCACCGCCGAGGGCGCGATGATCCTGGGCTTCAACGCCACGCCTCCTGGCAGCGTCAAGAAGATGGCGGACCTGAAAAAGGTTGAGATCAAAACCCACCGCATCATCTACGAGCTGGTCGAAGACGTGCAGAAGATGATTCGCGGCGGCAAGGAACCCGTCTTTGAAGAGCGCCTGATCGGGAAGGCAGAAGTCCGCATGATTATCCGCGTCCCCAAGGCGGGCGGCAACATTGCCGGTTCCTATGTCACTGAAGGCAAGATGATGCGGAACGGCAAAGCCAAGGTCATCCGCGCCAAGAAGGAAATCTGGAAAGGCACGTTCGGCAGCCTGAAGCGTTTCAAGGACGACGTGCGCGAGGTTCTGCAAGGCTACGAGTGCGGTATCAACCTGAACGGCTTCGACGAGTTCGAGGTCGGCGACATCATCGAATGCGCCGAGGTCGTGGAAGTCACCGCGACCGCCTAACCCTCGAATCTTTCAATCTTCACAGACAGGGCGGCCGTAGCAAGGCCGCCCTTCTCTATCCCTCGAGAGGAACCCATGAAAAAAGCCAGTTTCAAACCGACCCGCGCCGAACTCTTGGAGACAATTCAAACCCTGCTCTCCGCGCTCGAAGACACCGGCGATCACGACGCACTCCTCGAGACGACCCGTGAGGTGCTCAACCGGGAGAGCCTCTCCAAGATCAGCCTCGAGATCATTGGCAGCGGCATCAACGCGCACGGCGATTCGTTACAACTCGGCGTGATGCGCGGCTGGAACCTGGAACGCTTCGCGGTCGGCGTGGAACGCGGCAAGGCCTTCCTGGAACTGGACGCGCCCGCGATGGGCCTAACCTTTGATCTGCGCCTGCCCGCCCGTGGCTTCACGTCGCTCGAGACGCTGGCAGCGACCTGTCAGGGCTTGCTGTCCGACGGTCGGGCGATGCGCTTTGCCAGCGGCGATGGGAAGAAAAAGTAAGCGAGGCTCGAGGATGGTCAGCCCCTCGAGGTGGAAACGGAGGAACCCGTGAACGAATCGGTGGGTGTGCGCCTGTTGGGGCCCGACGATGCCGCCGTACTGGACAACCTGGTAACGGATGTTTTCGACGGTCCCGTGCAACCAGCCCTGGTCCAGGAATTCCTGAACGACTCGAGACACCATCTAGCCGTTGCCGTACTGGACGGGCAGGTGATCGGCATGGCGTCCGGGGTGCATTACCTTCACCCGGACAAACCTAATGCGTTCTGGATCAACGAAATCGGCGTCGCGCCCGCCTATCAAACACAGGGCATCGGGCGAGCACTCATGAAGCGTTTGCTTGGGAAAGCCGAGGTTCGCATGATTTATCCGCGTACCGAAAGCGGGCGGCAACATTGCCGGTTCGTACGTCACCGAAGGCAAGATGATGCGAAACGGCAAAGCTAAGGTCATCCGCGCCAAGAAGGAAATCTGGAAGGGTAGCTTCGGCAGCCTGAAGCGCCTCAAGGACGACGTGCGCGAAGTTCTTCAGGGCTACGAGTGCGGCATCAACCTCAACGGCTTTGATGAGTTCGAGGTCGGCGACATCATTGAATGCGCCGAAGTCGTGGAAGTCACCGCGACCGCGTAATCCTCGGCTCGAGTTGTATCCAAGGGTGAATCTATTCTTCACCTTTGGATACGTTCAATCTTGTACCAGTCGGATAGCCCATCCAATATTCGATTTCAAAACGCAGGTTATAGCCACAGAAGAAAATTCAGATTCGGGTTTAAATAATTCTTTCAACTGAATTTTTTTCATCCTAAGCTTTTGCTCTTCTGCTGGCCCTCTAGGATGCAAAATAGCTATTTCTCTACATTCTTCTATAAGTATCCTACATCGATTCCATATAGCTCTTCTTGCTTCCGCTAAACGTTCAAAATCTAAATTTAAATGCTTTACAGTTAACTCTACACGATTCTTCGAGATTTCATCAGAATCATCGTAAGGTACAGCTTTTCCATCTTCATTGAAACTTAATAATTCAGGATCGCCGATTTTTGTAGGATCAAGAAAAATGTTTACTTCATTATCTAAACTTAACCCGCCGTATGTTGCAGTAGGTGAATACTCACCTAAAGGAAAAAGGACCCCTTTTTTACCATTTGCAATTTTGGCACACATACGATAATTTTGCCAATCAAAAGCAAGCCACCAATATCCATCTAGTTCAGGTAAGCCTTCATTTCTTTTGACTGATTTCTTTGGTCTGAAATGCTCAACTTCTAAAATTGCAAAGTTGTTCCGCGCTTCAGAGAACCAACATTTTCCATGAGACAAGGACAGTAAAAATCGCCTGAGCTTTAGCCAATGTTTTGATTTCTTATCGATCAACTGGTCTCTAGAAAATTTGTCCGTTTGTGCAACTAAATCAATGAGAATTTCCTGTGATGTAGTAACCCATTTAGTATTATCTTGCCCGTCATGCATCTTTGGAAAATTGTATTCAGAGAGAGGTATATATCTCATAAATTTTCCTCTAAAAATAATTGCTCTAATATTTTATCTGCTTTCTCATTCATTTCTACAATTTGCTCTATGCTGAGATTTCTTCTAGAATTTTCTATGGCTTCTACACGTTCTCTTTCTTGTTTTTGTTGTTCTGGATCAAGATACGTTTTCAAAATTCCCAGGTGAGAAAGTTCAAAAGACAGGCTTTTCAGCTTTACGTCCTCTGCATCTGATCGTTCTTTCTTTGCGAAAAGTGTATTTCTTTCTCTTATTTTCTTTAAAATTTCATCTGGCAAAACTGACTCTAATTCAAAAAAATCACTCATCAATAAACCATCTATTCCAAAACCAAGCGGGTCAAGCTCTGGTTCTGTCGCTGCCTGCCCCTCTATTAACGGCATAATCCGAACTTGATTGCGGCGGAGTTTGCCAATCATCAACGGGTTGTGCGTCGCCAGAATGACTTGACTCGCGCCCGGCACGTTCGGTTCGGTAGAGGTCAACAGCGGGTTCTGATTGGGGTCTTGACCGCCTTCTTTGCTGCGGAATGCTTTCCCCAACCAGTCCATGTACTCGTAGACCCAACGCGGGTTGAGGTGCGAATCGGGTTCGTCTAGCAAGTACAGCACTTCGTCTTCGTGGGTGAAGAGCAGCAAGCCAAACACGAGTACCAGTTGCCGTTCGCCTTCAGAAAGTTGCTGCATGGATACCCGCTGACCAGAAGCGTGATGCCCGCTCACTCGAACTTCCTCGAGCAGATCGCTGAGGTACATGCTCTCGAGGTGATTGAACATCAGTTTGGTGGTTTCGTTCGGGGCGCGTAACCGATGAAGTTGCTCTAGGTTTTGAATGAACAAGTACAAACGCTCGATGTCCTGCACCCTACCGCGCACGTCAAGCTCTAAAGATTCCGCATTTTTAATTGGAGCAAGGGCAAGTTTTCGTAACCTATCTATAAAGTCTGTAAAACGCCCTTTAGCACCCCAATAAAAATCGTTGCGAGTTTTAGATTTAATCCACCAAGGCGTTTTTAAAACGAACAGTGCAGACTCAAAAGATTCAAAGCGTAAGATTTTATTTCGGATGAAATGAGCAAACTCTGTGTCTTCGAAAAATAAAGACAAAAAGGCTAGTTCTCCGTATTCTTTACGGCATAGGAAAAATCGCCTTAGTATAGGCAAATCTGTTTTTGAATAGCCTGGATTCTCATACAAATTGTCGTTGTAGTATTTTTTTAAAGGTCCTCTAAACAATTTTTCTAACCTTGAATTTGTTCCAGAGTAGTACGCGAAAATATGAGTTGGTAGATACTCATTGGCTTTGTCTCTAAAGGATTTTGCTGAAACTGCCTCGCCATCAACTTTGACTCGGAGAGGGCTTTTTTTAGCTTGCGGATCGGCTTCGACCTCAATACGTTTCTGGTGGCAGAAATACGTCATCGCGTATTTAAAGCTCGGTGCTTGACCCTTCTCTAGCGCCAAAAAGATTTCAACCAGATTTTCAATCAAATTGCTCTTGCCCGACCCATTCAACCCCAGCAATACAGTCATGGGCGCACGCTCGTCAAAATCAATCTTAAAATTTCGCAAGTTTCGGTTTGCTGGAATCTCGAGCCGATCAATTCTCATGCGACTTTTATTATCGCAGGTTGATCGCCGTTCACGCGCAGTAAACCGCCTGAGACCTCGCGGCTGAGTTGCTGGTAAAAATCGTCAATGCTCAAATCTGACGCTTGCCACAGCGTTTTTGCCTCGAGCGCGTTCTGGTCGGGGTCACGTTCCTTGATGGTTTGCGTCAGGTGATCGCTTGGTACTTCCTCGAGTCGTTTCACAGGTTCGCCTCCGGCTCTGAGCGGTTTGGTTCCGGGTGTGCGTGGTTTGCGTTCCAGCTTCGTCATGGGTTGAAGCTTCCTCGCCGCCCGTATCCGCTCGAGCAGCACCGAAGCGGGTTCGTCCGTCGGGTCTTGTGGCACGAGTTCACCGCGAAATGCTTTGGCGAGCAGCGCGGGCGCAAGCTTCTCGAGTTGATTGCGTGCGGTACTGATACGTGTCTCGAGGTCATCTGCGAGATCGAATAGGGTTTCGACGCGGGAGACAATCTCTAGTTGTTCGAGGAGAGATGGAAGAGGAATAGCTAATTTCGATAGCTCTACACCTGTGAAGTGCTTGATTGTTGTGCCAGTAAATTGCTCAGCTAACTTGCCAGAATCAGCCTTGGTTTTAAGGCAATATGTCAACCAATACGGATTAAGATTTTGGTTGACACGGACACGATGAAGCGCTTTTTGATAAACGTAAAAGTTTTCTTGCCCTTCCCAGACCGCGCAGCGTCCGGGTTCTCCGCCTTCGCAGATTAAAACGTCACCTCTTTTCACGGTGAGTTTAAGAATCTCTTTCGGGGAGAGTCGCATATTTTGCACGTCTGATAAATCAAAACTAAACCAACGCACGTTGACATTTCTTAAATATGGAGTGAGTTCACCTTGATTTTTTGCTTGGTCAAGCATTTTTCCAAGTCTTGATACCGCGACTTGCTCGAGTCGAACAGTTTTCCATTCGCTCGAGATTCCGTTTTGCTCACGCCAATCCTTCGTCAAAGCCCCCGCTGTCGCCGCCGCCAGCACCGCTTGACGAAACTGCTTCACCAGCTCAGATGCGCGTTCCAACTGCCCGAGGCTCGAGGTCACTTGCGCCAAAAGCGACTCAAGTTTATCTGCAATACGTTTTTGCTCGTTCAGTGGGGCAAGTGGAAATTGCCATTCCTTGATAATCCTCTGCGAGATGTTCGGCTGCGCCCCGCCCTTACCAGCTTCAATGAAACCATCCCTTTGCGACATCAAAAAATGGGCAAGATATTCCGTGGTGATAAGTTCATCTATTGGCTGAGCAACAGCGCAAGCTTGATTTGTCGCAGCATCAATGCCAAGAATTGCCACTTTGCCGATAGTAGCGCCGTACATGGCAACTGCGACTGAATCTTTTGGGAATACTTTTGCGCTCGAGTTTTGCAGCCCAAGCTCCGTAATGTTTTCTTCTGTTTCAGTGATGATGCCTTGACCAAGTTCACCCGTTTTGATCCACGGGATTTCGCCGCCGTAATATTCCCTGTGGCTTCTGGATGGCGTCCCACCTGATCCCCAATCGGCCACATCCTCGAGCGTTGTCACGACCCAGTTTTCTGGTAGATCGCTCATTCACCAACCTCTTCGTGTTGCGCCAGCGCGTAAAACTCCTCGAGTTTGGCTTGCAACAAGGCTTTGTCTGGCAATTGCGTCAAATACTTTGCCACCAGCGCGGGCGATGCGCTCCTTGCTAGGGCGTACTCAACCACTTCGGCATCCGCGCTTTTGCACAGCAGCACACCAATGCTTGGCGCTTCGTGCGCTTGGCGGTGATCGCGGTCTAGCGCCTCAAGGTAAAACTCGAGTTGCCCCATGTACGCGGGTTTGAACTCGTCTATTTTCAGTTCAAACGCCACCAGCGCCTGCAAGCCTCGGTGGTACAGCAGCAGGTCAATGAAGAAATCTTGCGTGCCGACCTGCACGCGGTACGACTCGCCAATGAACGCGAAGCCCATGCCCAACTCGAGTAGGAAGCGCTTGAGGTTGCCGACCAAGCCATGCTGCAAATCGGCTTCGGAATGTCCATCGGGTAAGCCCAGAAACTCGAGCAGGTAAGAGTCCCTGAAAGGTTGCACGGCGTTCGGCTGCGTGACTTTCAGTAGGCTCGAGGTTTGCACTGGGTTGGTCAGACTACGTTCAAACAGACAGCCCTTGATTTGCCGCTCGAGTTCGCGTTTCGTCCAGCGCTCTTGACGGGTCATTGTCAGGTAAAAGTGGCGCTCCTCTGGACTGCGGCATTGTCCCATGATGAGGAGGTGATTGCTCCAGGCAATTTCTCTCACCACTGGTGAGAGTATTTGGTCGCCGGTGTAAAACTCGTGGAATTGCCGCATTCTCCACAGGTTCTGGCTCGAGAAACCTTTGAGGTCTGGTTGCTGCTGCAAAAGCCACTCCGCGAGTTGTCGCACCGTTCCTTTGCCCCAACTGCTCTGACGGATTTTCTCGTTCAAGTACGCGCCTATATTCCAGTACAGATCAATCAACTCATGCGTAATCTGGCGTTCAACTCGGGCGCGGGTCTGCTGGATGATCTCGAGAATTGGTTTGAACTGCTGCACCTCGAGTTCGTTCACGCCGCCGCCTCTGCGAAGTCGTCGCCCAGCGCTTGGAGCAAACTGCGAATGTCCGCCATTGCCCCCTCGAGTTCGCTCAGGGCGGCTCTCGCCAGTTGCGCGGGTTCTGGCAGATTTTCGCTGGATTGGTCAGCATCGTCTTTCAACCATGAAATTTCTAGGTTTTCGCCTCTCTCGGCAATGAACTCTCGGCTGAATCTACGGAATCGCCCCTGATCTCCGGCGTCAACGCGTTTTTTGAGGCTACTTAGGTTGCCGAATGGGTCGTTCCCGAAGGCGGTTTCAAATTCTGTGAACTGACTGCGGATGAGTTGGGTGCGTTTGCCGAACTGGGGCATGTTGGCTCGCATATCGTAGACCCAGACCTCTTTGGTGTTGCCTTGATTCGTTTTGCCTCTGGTGAAGAACAGCACGTTGGTTTTGACGCCTTGCGCGTAAAAGATGCCGGTTGGCAGGCGCAGGATGGTGTGCAAATTGCATTTATTCATCAAGTCGGTGCGGATTTGCTTTCCAACATTGCCTTCAAACAGCACGTTGTCTGGCAGGATCACGGCAGCGCGACCACCCTTGCTCAGGCCTAAGTAAATGTGCTGCATGAAGCAAAATTGCTTATTGCTGGTCGGGAATTCAAAATCGCTGCGGTCGGGCAAGCCGCCGCCGCTCTTCGTGCCAAACGGAGGGTTTGACAGGATCAAACTGGCTTTGGGCAGCGCCGCACCATCGGGTGAGAGCGTGTCGCCGTAGCGGATGCCTGCGGCGTTCGGGGCATACTCTAAGCCGTGCAGGATGAAGTTCATCAATGCGAGGCGGTGAGTGTCCTGCACGTGTTCCATACCGTAAAAGGTTTTGCTTCTGTACTTGTCGTGCTGCTTAGCCGTCCAGGAATCTGGATTGCCGTGTTCACGAATATAGCGATTGGCGGCGATCAAAAATCCGGCTGTTCCTGCTGCTGGATCTTGGATTACATCTTCGAGCGTGGGTTTCATGACTTCGACCATGCTGTCAATCAGTGGTCGCGGTGTGAAATACTGCCCAGCACCGGATTTCTTTTCGTTCGCATTTTTCTCGAGCAAGCCTTCGTACAAATCGCCCATACCTTCCTGCCGGGCGCTATACCAATCCAGCTTGTCAATCTCAGTGACAAGCGTTGAAAACGTGCTCGCCTTTTTAATAAAGCTACTGGAATTAGAATAGATTTCCTTAACGAGTGTGCCACCTTTACTTCCAAGGTGGACGAGCATCCGCTTGTACTGCTCGAGGCGCTTAGTGGCGGACAGATCTTCTAGGTCGTGCCAACGGTAGCCAGGTGGCAGTTGATCTTCGGTTCCGGTCTCTTCTGCCATTTTTAAGAAAAGTAGGTAGGTCAGCTCAGTGACGTATTGATGGTAGGTCACGCCGTCATCTTTAAGGATGTTGCAGAGGTTCCAGAGTTTAGCGACGATATCGGTGGTGACAGTGTTCATCCCTTGACTCCTCGTATCGTGCGTCACAACGCTTCGTTGCACTGCTCGAGAACAGGCTGTAGTCAGCGCTCGCAGATTTTATCGAGGCGATTGTACCTGGCTGCTGGGCGGCAGAACAATCTATCGAGTCGTCAAGGTTTTCGTTGCGTGAGATGTTGTGAGTTTTGGGACGCGTAACGGTTTCAAAAATATCTGTTGCTGAATTCAAAACTGTAGCTATCTTGCAGCCGTCAAAGATTCTTTCAACTCCTCCCACGCCGCTGGAATCGCGTCCGCCAGCTCGTGCGCCATCAGCCCGTACCCCCGGTCCCGCGCCACAATGTCCCCCGCCAACCCGTGCAGGTACACCCCAACTCGAGCCGCATCCCAGGCGGGCAACTCCTGTCCTATCAGGGCGGCAATGATGCCGCTGAGCGTGTCGCCCGTGCCCCCGGAGGCCATGCCAGGGTTCCCGGTCGTATTGATGAAGGGCTTCTTGCCTCGAGCGGCGACGACCGTTGGGCCGCCCTTCACCACAGCGGTCGCGTTGAAGGTCTCCGCCAATCTCTGCGCGGTCTCGAGCGGGTGATTCGTGACTTCAACGGTTTTGATTCCCAGCAATCGCGCTGCCTCGCCGGGGTGTGGGGTGATGACCGTCTCAAAGGTGCGAGCCTGCAACCACGGCTCGAGGCTGGGGTGGAGCGCGTCGGCATCTAAGAGCAGTGGGAACGGCAGGCGCGTCAGAAACTCGAGGAGGTCCGGCGCGACCTCGCCGAGTCCCATGCCCGCCGCCATCGCGTTGGCTTTCTGGTCGTTCAGAAACTCTAAATGGCGCAGCTCCCAGCCTGCTACCTCGAAGCGCGTGGTTTCCACGGGTGCGCCGTGGGCGGCTCGCGGCGTGGTGATGACCGCGACCAGTCCCGCCCCGGTACGCAGCGCCGCCAGGGAACTCAGCGCGGGAGCGCCTGGGTATTGCGCCGTGCCGCCCAGCACGAGGACGCGCCCGGAGGTTCCCTTGTGGGCGGCTCGAGGGCGGACGGGTAGGAGCCTGCGGAGTTCGTTCGGGTCGGCGACCTCGGCGCTAGCCTGGGATTGAGATAGCGCCTGTGGAACGCCAATCAGGGCTGGCTCGAGTCGTCCGGCAACCTCACGAGCCGGAGAGAACAGCAGCGCGGGTTTGAACCCCTCGAGCGCCACGGTCACGTCCGCTCTGACACACACGCCGGGAATCTCAACTGAATCCGCCTCGAGTCCAGACGGCAGGTCCACGGCGTAGACGCGCCCGTTTTGAGCCGAGCGAAGGTCGTTAAGTTTGGTGATGATGCCCGTTTCAAACTCGCGCAGCGGAGCGCGAAAGCTGATGCCCAGCAGCGCATCCACGATCACGTCAGTCGCAGCCGCCTCGAGATTCGCGGTGGTCAGCGGCAGGATTTCGATCCCAAAACCATTCAGTGCCCGCAGCATCTCGCTCGAGGCTTCGTCCCCAGCACCGTCCGGGTGGAGCAGCACGCCCACCTCGTGACCCCAAGCGCTCAGCCAGCGGGCGCACGATAGCCCGTCGCCACCGTTCATGCCCTTGCCGCACAGCGCCAGAACCCGTGCCCTCGGGTGGTCGCGGTGGACTACCTCCGCCACGCCGCGCCCTGAGGCGTCCATCAACCACTCGAGTGGTAGCCCAGATTTTACGGCGGCTGTGTCTAGCGCTTTAACATCCTTGACCCGAAATACGTTCGTCACACCCTAGCTTACGGTCTCGGTTGAAGCCAGGTTGATCGTGACCCGTTTCAACTCGAGGTTTGAGAGAAACGCGTGTCCGGCGACAGATATCACGCACCTCGAGGCGGCTGAGAACTTTGATGCTACGCTTTCCCACAGTTCATGAAGCATGCCTCTCGCCGCTCAAGCCATGACACCCTCGAGCCGCTTTCGGGGGTGAATGCCCGTGCCGTACCGAATGACCTGCGGGCGCTGCTGGAACCGAAATTCCAGCACAATTTGGGGAACATTCAGATCTTCGAGGACCAGCAATTCGCCCGGCAGTTCGGCGCGAGGGCGCTGACCGTCGGATCCGATATCGTGCTCGCCGAGGCTGCTGATAATCTACCCACTTCAAAATCTCAGGCAAAGGTCTTGACGCACGAGATCGCGCACGCGGTTCAGCACGAACGCTTCGGGTCGAATCAGGCGAAAACGGTCAGTCAGCCGCACGACGCCAGCGAAACCGAGGCGCACACCGCCACAGAGAACGCGCTGAGCGGCCTCTCGAGCGCCAGCGCGCAAACGGCCAGCTTGCAAGCCGCGCCGAGTGCCGCCGTGTCCCTGTGGCCCGAATGGCTGTCCAGCGCCGCCTCGAGCGTCAGCAGTGCGGTCGGGGGCGTCTTCACGAGTGACCCGGCTCCGGCAGCGCCGCCCCCACCCACCCCAGTCGTTGCGGCTGCGCCCACCGAGACCGTTTCCAGTTCGGCAACCTCGAGCGGCGCGGTAATAGCCTCGAGCGGTACAGCGACAGCCTCGAGCGGCGCGGCTGTTCCTGGCGCTGCCCCAGCGCCCGCCCCGCCCGCCGTCAACCAGGAGGCGATGGACGCGGCCGCCGCCAGTATCTTCCGCGCCGTGGACGGCATCGGTACCGACGAGGACGCGATTCACGCTGCCCTGCGCGGTCGCTCGCCCGCCGAGGCGCAAGCGATCCGGGCCGCTTATCAGGCGCATTACGGTCGTGACCTGGACGCGGAACTCGAGGATGAGCTGTCAGATACGGACTTGGCGCAGGCGCAGGCGGCGCTGTCCGCCGATCCGGTGGCCGCGGCCGCCGCCACACTGGTGAACGCGGCTGACGGCGTGGGAACCAACGAGGAAGCGATTCAGCAGACGCTCCGGGGCATCACCGATCCCGAACAGCGGGCGGCGGTCGCCGCCGAGTACCAGCGGCGCACCGGGCAGAGCTTGGACGACATGTTGAGTGATGAACTCTCCGACAGCGACCTCGAGATTTCGCAGCATCTGGCAACCGGAGATGTCACGGGCGCGGACGCGGCGGCATTGGATGCCGCGATGCACGACACGACCCTGGGCGTGGACTGGGGGACCGACGAGGAGCGTATCAACAGCGTTTTGGAGGGGGTGACCGATCCTGAGCAGCGCCAACGCCTGCTGGACACCTATCAGACGCGTACCGGGCACAGCCTGAGCGCCGACATGACGGATGAACTCTCCGGCACGGAGCTGGACATCTCGGCGCGACTGTCCGAGGGCGACCGCACGGGCGCGGCGGCGGCCCGTATGGCGAACGCCGCCGACGGCTTAGGCACCGACGAGGACACGATCTTCCGGCAATTGGAAGGGCGGCCGCCTGCGGAGCGCGAGGCGATTATCGCGGCCTACAACACGCGCTACGGCAGCACAATGGGAAATTTCGATGCCATGATCGCCGACGAGATGGGCGAGATGGACGGTGAGCGAGCGCACCAACTGGCGGACCACGGTCAGCTCGATCCGGTCTTCGCGCTCCGCTACGCCCAGGACGGGATCGGGACCGACGAGGACATGATTCGCGGCGCACTCCGGGGTCACAGCGCCGCCGAGATCGCGGACATTCAGGCGCGCTATCAGGACGCGACCGGCGTGGACCTGCGCGAGGACTTGGGGAGTGAACTGAGCGGACGCGACGAGCATTACATCATGCAGATGATGCGCGGCGAACCCGCGAACATCCAGGAGCGGCTCTCTCGAGCCAACGAGGATTACGATTTCGAGCGCGGGTCCGGCGCGGGCGTCTTGGGCGGTTTCACCGATCTCTTTTACGACGCGGGCGGCATGGTGGACGCGCAGCACGACCGACTGGGCGGCTTGCAGTCGCAACTCGCGGCGGCCACGAGCGACGCGGAACGCCACGATATAGAAGCGCAAATCAGTCGCACGCTCGGGTTTCAATCGTCCGACGTGGAGGCGTATCACGCGGCCCAGGACGCCGTGGCGAACAACGCGGCGATGGCGGCGGCCGTAGCGGCGGCGGCGGCCGTGACGATTGCCACGGGCGGCGGCGGCGCGGCCGTGGCGGGTCCGATGCTGAGTAGTCTGGCGGCCTCCTTGGGTGTCTCCACGCAGGTCGCGGCGGCCGTGCTGGCCGCCGCGGCGGGCGGTGCGGCCACGATGGCCACCAAGACCGCGATTCTCGGCGACGCCTACGGCGCGGAAGCCATCGGCACCGACGCCGCGCTGACCCTGGCGCAGATGGCCTCGGCGGGCGTCCTCTCGAGCGGCACGTTCAGCGCCGCCGAGGGACAGATGTCGGGCTTGCAGCAGATGATCGCGGCTCGAGGGATCAACCCGACTGGCATGGGCGGGATGCTGGTGGATCGCGGCGTGCAAGGGCTGGTCGGCGCGGGCATCAACGGCACGACCCAGGCGGCCCTGGACGAGAACGTCTGGCGCGGCCCTGGAAATGGCGTCTTGCGCTTCGGGCAAATCCTGGGCGGCAGTGCCTTGCAGAACGTCGCGGGCAATATGGTCAGCGGTACGGTCGGGCACGGGCTGGAGAGCCGTCTCGGGCAGGCGAGCAGCCTCAGTGACCGCGTCTGGCGCGGCGGGGTGACCGGACTCTCGAGCGGCGCGGCGCAAACGGCGGTCAACAGCGACACCTGGAGCGGGCACTGGGAGGATGTCGGGACGCGCTTCGCCGTCGGCATGGGGCAGAATGCGGTGGGTGACATGGCTTCGGGCGTCGGGGCGTACCGCAACGCGCAAGCCGAAGCGGCTCGAGCGGCGTCGGTTGCCCCGGCGGGCGGCCCAGCCCCGCACGAGGGCGGCGGTCCTCCGCCACCGCCGGGCGGCTCACCCGAACACATCCCGAACGAACCACCGCCCCCGCCGGTGACGGCCCCGGAACCGCTCTCCACGCACCCGGACGGTCACACCGTTCCCACGGCGGATTTTGAGAATCAGATGACAGGTTGGATTCACGAGGAAACCAGGGACGTACCAGCCAGTAGCGGTCACGAACCGCTCAACCCGGCCGACTTTGAAACTCCGGTCGCGCCGCACGCCTCGAGCTTCGACCCGGAAGAAACGCACATCGGACCCAGCCCGCTGCTGGACGGGGCGCAGACCATCCCGGACATGCCCGCCGTGACCGCGACGGACGTGGAGCCAGTCACGCAACGAATGCCCGCCGTGGACGCCGACAACGAAGTCACGCAGGTCACGGCTCCCAGAGATTCAGAAGTCACACGAGCGTACACCGCCGAGGAAATGGCGCAACTGCGTGAGACCGATCGTCAAATCGGGATTCAGGACACGGCTGACGCCATGGCGGCGCGGTTTGGGAGTGACCTCGAGAATTTCCAGAACCTGCCGGAAGCCCGGCGTCACGAGATCATGGAAGCCCAAAACGAGGAGATGCACCGCCGTTTCACCGCCGATCACGAGGGCGCGGGTCGCCCCGAATTCCCGGACGTGACCTTCATGCGGGGAGCCGACGATGGCCAGCTCGGGCAGATGTTGCCGGGGCGCAACGCGATTGAACTCAACAACGAATCCTCGCACAACGCCGCGCTTACAGGCGCGGAGGATCGGGGCATGGCGGGCACACACGCCCACGAGTTCGGACACGTCCAGCAAGAACGTCAGGCCGCCAACCCGGACGGTTTCATTGACCCGGCCTATGGGCGGCAGATGGCGGACAACGAACGAAATTACGTGACTCCCGCCGCCGATTACCAGGGCTACCGCGATCAACCGATGGAAAGCGACGCCCGCACCTGGGGGCAGGATTATAACGAGGCTGTCAATCGGTCACTCGAGGCGGGGCGGCAGGCGGCCGTGACCCAGGAGATGCCCGCCGTGACCGCGCCCGGTTTCGACGACGAACCCACGCTGGTCAACCATCCGGCTGTCGCCCCCTCAGGCTTCGACGACGAGGTGACACAGGTGATCCAGCGCCCGACGCAAGCGACGGGTGATGCCGAGCCGACGCTGGTCAATCAGCCCGCTCACGATCCAGCAGGGTTTGACGATGAGATCACGCAGGTCAGGCAGCGCCCAGCGGCCGCCCGCGAAGCTCGAGGGAGCGTCGTGTCCGACGATGACTTGGCGCGTCGCGTGGCCGCCGAGGGACGCGAGATCCGGGGTGACGACATCCGCGAGGAGGCCCGCGAGTTGAAACGCGGCCAGATCACCGAGGAGGTCCAGAGCGGGATTCGCTCCCCGGAAATTCAGATGCTCGAGGAAGACATCGGGCGCGACACCCTGGTGGCCCTGGCGGACGGCGAGATCGGGTACAGCGAGGCGGGCGTCGAAGTCCATCACAAGACGATGTTGAGCGAAGCCCCGGAGCTGGGCGACAACCTGGAGAACCTCGAGGCGCTGGAGAAACGCGCCCACCGACGCGGGTTCCACGATGGCGATTTCCGAGAGCAACGCGGCGGCATCCCCGGCAACCCGGACTTTGACCAGGACCCAGGCTTCACGGGGCTGGGAGCCGACCGCGACCTTGGACCGGCCCAGATTCAGGATGCGCTGGATGCCGAAGCGATCACCCAGCATCGTGAACTGGAAACCCTGCGCGACACGCTGGAGGAGCGTGAGGTTCCCAGCTTCGAGGGTGAACGCGAACGCAAGGGACGCGGTGGACCGCGCCTGACCGAAGAGGAACGCGAGGCTCGAGAGACAGCCCAAACAGATCGTGGCATCCTCGGCGAGTATCGCCGTCTGGCCGCCTCCGACCCGCGCATCGCGGCTGCCTTGTCAGCCCTCGAGGCGCTGCTCAGCGCGGAGTGAATTCAGCCCACAACAACTCCGTCACACCTCGGCGGATACCATCCCTTACAGTTCTGGCATGACCCAAGATACGGTGAAAGCCGCGCTGCTCGAGGCGCTGAACGGCGCGTTCGATGGACGTGACGGCGAGGACTGGTTCGAGGGCTTGGCCCCGACGCTGGAATCAATCTCTGCCGAAACCGCCTCGCGCAGCCCCGCCCCCGGTCGCTCGAGCATCGCCGCGCACACCCGACACGTGCTGTACACCCTGGAGACGGTCAATGCCTGGCTGGACGGGGAACGTCCCGCGCTGGACTGGACGACTGCCTGGCAGCAACCGACGGTGACGGACGCCCAATGGGTTGAGCTGAAAACCAACCTGGGAGTGCAACGCCGGGCCCTCGAGGAGAAACTGCGGTCCTCACCAGAATTAACGCAGGACGCGTTGGAACTGGCAATCAAAAACTTGACGCACCTGGGCTATCACACTGGCGCGATCCGTCAATTGCGGCTCGAGTCTTGATTGACGGCGCAAACTGTCCCAACCGCATTCCAGCCTTCATCTCCTGACCGCAAAATCGGGTAAAACCAGGGCGTGAAACGTCTTTTGCTGGCTTTCTTCACGACGCTTATCTCGAGCGCCGCCGCCCTGGCGCAACCCTGGGTCGTGGTAGACCCGAAGTTCGACGCGCTGCCGAACGCCACGGCCAGTTTTGGCTCGAGACCCGGTTCTCTGGGCGGCGAGTACGGTTACCGCATCGAAGTCCCCAAAAACTGGAACGGCAATCTGGTCATGTACGCGCACGGCTTCGCCTTCAGCAACCAGAAACTCGAGGTCTCCAACCCTCCGATCCGCGAGTGGTTGATCCAGAACGGCTTCGCCTGGGCCGCCAGCAGTTACAGCGCCAACGGTTGGGCGGTCAGGAAGGGCGCGGACGAGACTCGAGACCTGGCGTTGTACTTCGCGGAAAAGGTCGCCAAGCCGACTCGCACGTACATCCTTGGCAAAAGCATGGGAGGCAATGTCATCACCGATAGCCTGGGGAACTTCCCGACCCTCTACGCGGGGGCCATGCCGATTTGCGGGGCGCTGACGGGGTTGGAGCTGTTCGACTATTACCTAGCGTACGCGGCGGCTGGGGAACTAATCTCCGGCGTGAAGTTCATCCCGAACACGCAAACCGATCTGGACTTCTACCTGAAGACTTACTTCCCGCTGATCCTGCCCGCCCTCGGCACGCCAGGGAACTACACCGCCAAGGGCAAGCAATTCGATTCCGTGATCAAGTACCTGTCCGGCGGCGAGCGCCCGTACCGTATCGAAGGCTTGAACGTTTCTTACGGCGGTCCGCTCAGCTTTTACGGTGCGTGGTTCGTCTCGAGCAAACCCGGTCTGGTCGGCTTCAACCCGACGCAGCAGGTCACGACCAATGAAAACATCCGTTACCGGATTGATCCGGGGCTGGGACTGGACGAGGCGACGCTGAACGCCAAGGTGCAACGCGTCAAGGCTGATCCATCTGTGCGCATCACCAGCGGTCGCTACTGGTACGGCATCCCGAGCGGGCGCATCTTCGCACCCGTCCTGAGCCTGCACACGACTGGGGACGCCTTCGTGCCAGTCCAAATGGAAATCAGTTACCGCCAGAAAGTCAACGCCGCCGGAAACGGGGACCTCTTGGTGCAACGCCTGATTCGCCGCCCGGAACACTGCCAGTTCAGCAACGAGGAATTGGTTGAAGGTTTCTCTGATCTGGTGAAATGGGTCGAGGGAGGGCAGAAACCGAAGGGTGAGGATGTGCTGGGCGATCTTAGCAATGCTGGATTGGAATGGACCAAGCCGCGATTGGACAATGATCCTGCTGGGAAGTGAATTTGGGATACCGTCAGAGCGCTGGTAATTCGACTAAGGCTGCCAATCCCAGGACGACGCGCTCGAGTAACTCTGCTTCTAGAATACCCAAACGCATTCCGAAACGTTCTACACTGACTGCCACAGCTCGAGTTTGTGCTGTATCTGCCGCCAATAGCTTGTCCAGACCGTTCTCGGGGGTTAGTGAAATCTCTATCATTCAAATCCACCCCCTGTACTAACCCGTAATAGGCACGACCAACCGCACTGACCGTAAAAATAACACATCAGATGAAATGATGAGGGTTGGACGAGATTTTTGAACCTCTGAACCGGTCAGCTCGAGACCGTCCCAAACCTCGAAGTTGTTACTGGGGTTGTAAACGGCAAAGAATCAGCACGCGAGATCTGATATCTGCGCGTGCTGGACTTGGTGGGCGGTATAGGATTTGAACCTACGACCTCTCGCGTGTGAAGCGAATGCTCTACCGCTGAGCTAACCGCCCCTGACAAAGCTCGAGGATTGTCGCACGACCTCGCAAGTTTTACAAGAGGGGTTGATTGGGGTTACCCGTTGGCTCGATCGGGTGGGATCTGTGGAACGTACTCTTGCCACCACGATGACTGGGTGAAGGCATCTTTCCCTTGATGGCGTTTCATGTCTTCGATGGTCGTCCAGAGCGTATGAAGTTCAGCGCGACTTAGGTCAGGCTGACACACCACGTAGGTCATGCCGGTGTCGAAACTGAAATAGGCGAAGGCGACCTGTGAGAGCTGCTCAATGGCTTTGCAGAATGTTTCCCCAGCCTCTTGGTTGATGAAGGGAGTTTCGATGGTGAGTTTGGGGACGGACACAATGCAGGCTCCTTTGGGGAAAATTCGTCAGAGACGAGGCGCAACTGCTTGATAATTTAAGTACGAGAGCTGAGCGCCCGCTGAACCGCGCCTTGCAGCCCGTGTGTGTAGCACGCTTTGCAATCACATTTTTCGTTGCGTCACAATTTTGGATCTTCAGGTCCAATTCAAACTCGAGTCAGCCGGGGGTAGGGCGCACCTGGCAAGCTGCAAATATGCCAAAGGTCTCCAGCAAGGATCAGAAGATTCAGGGCGCACAGCCTGCGACCGGAAAACAGAGTTCCGCCGCTTCGACTCCCGTGGAGCGAGCCGCGAAGAACGTGGAGAAGCCCGCCCAAGAACCAGTGGATCGCACGGCGGAACTGCTCGGTCAGGAACTCGAGGTGTCCAAAGCGGGAATCGCCTCGCCTGACAATGACGAGCACCGCCCGGCGCGTTGAGGCTCGAGGCGGCTTCGGGCGGTACTGGTTTTAGCGGTCCCAGTCTTAGCGGTCTTGGTCTTAGCGATACTTCAGAGCTTCCATCAGCTCGTCCACGATCTCAGTCGTGTCTCCCCTGGCAGCGGCAGTCGTGACGTGCGCCTCCAAGTGGCCGCGTAGCACCACGTCTCCAACTCCGCTCAGCGCACCCTGGACCGCTTTGAGCTGCATCAGTACGTCCACGCAGTACGCCTCAGGGTCCTCGAGCATTTTCTGAATGCTTTCCAGGTGTCCGCGTGCGATGGCGATGCGCCGATGGGCGCGCTTGCGAGCGTCCTCCGGCATACACAGGTGTTCGTGGGCTTCAGGCTTAGAGGCGGTTTTGCTCATGCGGCGGCTGCCACCTGTGCCTCGTAGCCTTCGTCCAGAACGGCAGCGATCAAGGCGTCCACGTCGAAGTGCTGCCCCTGAATCTCAGCCTTGCCACCCTCAAGGTCAACCTGTACCTCTTCCACGCCGGAAACGCCTTTTAAGGCTCCTTCGACCGCCGCTTTGCAGTGCCCGCAAGTCATGCCGGAAACATTCAACTGAATATCCATCGTCTCTCCTTTATCCCCAGCCGGGGATCAACTGACAAAGTTTAGATCTCACCCGGTAACCCGTCAAGTTTAGCAGAATACATATAAGGCTCCAGGCTCGAGGCGACGCGCCCCCAGTAACGTCTCCTGTGCAAACGTCACAGTTTTAATTGTTACCTGGAGAACTTGACCGCAGATTCTCTAGCGCGTACACTTCTTGTGTATCCCCCGGGGGGGATGAAGGAGTTCAAAATGCAACAACCTACCCCTGTCCCAAGTCAACCGCAACACCTCGAGCTGGGCGTGACCGGCATGACCTGCGCCGCCTGCGTCTCGCGGGTGGAGCGGGCCTTAAAAAAAGTGGACGGTGTGCTCGAGGCATCGGTCAACCTGGCGACCGAACGCGCCACGGTCGCCGTCAATCCGACAGCCGCGAGCGCCGCCCGGCTGAAACGTGCGATTCGTGACGCCGGGTACGGCGTGCTGGAAGTTCAGGCGGGCGAGAACCGCGAGGACGCCGAACGTTTTGAGCGTGAACGCGCCACCTCGAGCCTAAGAAATTCAGTGATCTTCAGCGCCGTGTTCGGTGTGCCGCTGCTGTTGCTGGCAATGCTGCCGATGATCTGGGAACCCGCTATGAACTTGCAAATGGCAGTTATCGCGGATGACCGAATCTGGAACGCTATCATGCTGGCGCTGGCGGTTCCGATTCAATTAGGTCCCGGACTGCGCTTTTATCGAACCGGCTGGAAGGCGCTGGTTTCCGGCAGCCCCGACATGAACAGCTTGGTGATGATCGGTACGAGCGCCGCGTTCTTCTACAGCCTCGCGGTGACGCTGATACCGGGTGCGTTCCCGGCAAACGCTCGCCATGTCTACTTCGAGGCCTCCGGTGTCGTCATCACGCTAGTCTTGTTAGGGAAATACTTCGAGGCGATCGCCAAAGGACGCAGCTCTGACGCCATGAAAAAGCTGTTGGGGCTGCAACCGAAAACGGCTCGAGTCGCTAAAAAGAACGCTGAGATGGAACTCCCACTGGACGAGGTGCTGCCCGGCGACTTGATCGTCGTGCGTCCCGGCGAGCGCATCCCGGTGGACGGTACGGTCACGGCGGGCGGGAGCTTCGTGGACGAGAGCATGATCTCCGGCGAACCCGTCCCGGTCTCTAAAACCGTCGGCTCGGCGGTCGTTGGAGGCACGGTTAACGGCAATGGCAGCCTGACCTTTTCCGCCACGGCCGTCGGCGGGGACACGGTGCTCTCGCAGATCATTCGTCTGGTGGAAACCGCACAGGGCAGCAAACCCGCGATTCAAGGGCTGGCGGACCGTGTGGTCGCGGTCTTCACCCCGATTGTCCTCGGGATCGCCGCGCTGACGGCGCTGATCTGGTTGATCTTCGGCGGTGAGAGTGGCGTGACCTTTGCCTTGGTGAACACCGTGGCGGTACTGATTATCGCCTGCCCCTGCGCGATGGGTCTGGCGACGCCGACCAGCATCATGGTCGGGACTGGGAAAGCCGCCGAATTAGGCATCTTGTTTCGCAAGGGCGACGCGCTGCAAACCCTGTCCGAGGTGCGCGTCGTGGCGCTGGATAAAACCGGGACACTGACGGAGGGCAAGCCGAAACTGACCGACTTCATGGTCGCAAGCAACTTTGAGCGGACTGACGTGTTGCGACTCGTGGCGAGCCTCGAAGCGCTGAGCGAACATCCCGTGGCACGGGCAATCGTGGACGCGGCTCGAGGGGACGGATTAGTGCTGGAACCTGTCACCGATTTCGAGGCGCTGCCGGGCTATGGCGTGCAGGGCAGGATCGGCAGCAAGTTGGTGCAGGTCGGCGCGGATCGGTACTTGCAGCAGCTCAACCTCGAGGTCAGCGCGTTTGCAGGTGACGCCGAACGCTTGGGCGACGCGGGCAAGACGCCGCTCTACGTCGCAATAGACGGCGTGCTGTCAGCCATGATCGCTGTGGCGGACCCGATCAAACCCGGTTCCCTGGAGGCGGTGGGCACCCTGAAAGCCAGAGGTCTCGAGGTGGCCATGATGACCGGTGACAACGCCCGCACCGCGCACGCGATCGCCCGGCAACTCGAGATCGAGACCGTACTGGCAGAGGTGCTGCCGTCTGGGAAGGCGGCGGCCGTGCAAGGCTTGCAGGTGGGCGGGCGCAAGGTCGCCTTCGTGGGCGACGGCATCAACGACGCCCCGGCGCTGGCACAAGCCGATGTCGGGCTAGCGATTGGCACGGGAACCGATGTGGCGATAGAAACCGCCGATGTGATCCTGATGTCCGGCGACCTGCGCGGCGTCGGAAACGCGATTGCCTTGTCAAAAGCCACGCTCTCAAACATCAAACTGAACCTGTTCTGGGCGTTCGCGTACAACATTGTGTTGATTCCAGTCGCGGCGGGCGCGTTGTACCCGCTGACGGGCTGGACCCTCAACCCGGTGCTAGCGGGCGCGGCGATGGGACTCAGCAGCGTCTTCGTCCTGACCAACGCCCTGCGACTGCGCGGCTTCAAACCACCCGTGGCGGGCAACGTCACAAGGGACGAAAAAGCGGTTCTGGCTCGAGCCTGAAGGTTGTAATAAGACAAGGAGTTCGTATGAAAAAGATTCTGTTTGCCCTCGGTTCAGTCGTTTTGCTCTCGGTCGCTTCAGCCCAGATGAACATGGGATCGGCGTCCATGAGCGCTTTGACTAAGCTTTCCGGAAAGAATTTCGATATCGCCTGGATGTCGCAGATGATCGCGCATCACCGGGGCGCGGTCACGATGGCTCGAGGCGTTTTGAAGACCGGCAAAAACGCCGATGTTAAAGCCGCCGCGAACAGCATCATCACCAACCAGTCCAAGGAGATCAAACAACTGGAAGGCTGGTTGAAGGGCTGGTACAACGCCAAGCCCGACGCCAAACAGATGGCGCTGATGGACGCCGACATCAAACCAATGATGGAGACCTCGAGCGGCGGCATGGACGGCATGAGCCTGGCGGACGCCGACAAAAACTTTCTGAACGCCATGATTCCGCACCACGGGAGCGCGATTGACATGAGCCAGTTGGCACTGAAGAAAGCTGCCAAGCCAGAGTTGAAAGTCTTCGCGCAGAAGGTCATCAAGGATCAAAGCGCGGAGATCAAGCAGTACAAGGCGTGGCTGGCGAAGCTATAAAACCAGCCCAACGCAAGAAACGACCCCTTGAGATTTCAGGCTCGAGGGGTTGTTCTATTCGTGGCGAACCTGAGCGGCGTGGGTCACGTTGACCTCAAGTGAATACGAATCCTACGCCTCGAGGTTCAGCCGAAGCGTCACTCCTAGATAGGTGAAGCTCACACGTTATTCTCCGAGCGCCTGCTGAAAATACTCGAGTGGGACGAGTTCGTATGGATCAAACGGTTGATTAAGGTCGCGCAAGCGCAACTTGGCTCCCAAGTTTCCTAAGACGTAGAAGGCACCGCCCGCATGTCGAACAAACGCGTCACCGTCCCGCCCAGTTCCTTCAAAGCGCTTTCCAAGTGCCACGAACTCTGACTGATACGCCTGCAAAGCGCGAGCAAAAGCGAGCCGCCGCTCACGCGTCTCACACAAGACCTGCGCTACGTCCCTTGAACACAGGCAGAGCGTACCCCAGCGAGAACTTACCAACTCATCGTAGAGGGCATCATAGCGTGCCTGCGACATGTGACCATCAATGAATTCGTCGTAGAGCGCCAGCGGCAACCACATCGTATGAAAGCCATCGGAGGCGGCAGAGCGGTAGCCCGCGTCACCCAAGAAGATGAGGTCAGAGCTGGTTGATAGGTCAGTCATTCCCTGGGACTCGACGACACTGTGTAGCGTGCCCGTCTCTCGTAACGCCTTCGCTGCTTTGTTCGAGCGGCGCTTCACGTCCTTATTGGTTCCGTGCAGCATCGTGGGAAACAGCATCGCACCTCCTAAGGCAATGGAATGAGGTTACGCGGCGGAAACAGAATACGCGCCGACTCGGACACCACCAGGTACAAGAGGAGCGCCGCCCCTGTCAACCCGGTCGCCCGCTCGAGGTCTGCCATCACCGCGCCCTCGGGCGTGAGCGAGCCTGTGGATGTGGTGGGTTTGGCTTGCGGCTCCTTTTGTTTCACTGTGTCCTCGTCCATTCGCGTCCCTGGGAGCGGGAGCTTGGCTGGGTCGAAGTCCCCGTTGTACTTGCGGTAAATGATAACCCCTGGGAGCGGCGACCAGTAGAGCGCGTATCCACTCGGGACTGCCACGGTCCCGCTGGCTCCCGGCTCACTCGAGGGTCCAGCTTGCACGGTGATGCCCGCCGCTGCCATCGTGTTGATGTACAACTCGCGCTGTAGCACCGCTCCGGCGATGTCGTTCAAGGGTTTAATTTCAAACAGATGCCCTTTGGTGATGTTGAGAATATCCGGGCGAAGGTCGAGTTGTTTCTCCGTCATTCCCTGGGTCACGGCTTTTCCGGCGTAGTCGCGGTTGAGGATGCTGCCTAAGGGTCGGCTATTGGTGACCACTTTGTCTGTCGGATGCAGCTCACGGTACTGGTTTGCGATAGCGTCGTGAATGCCTCGCCCAATATACGCGCCCTCGCTCTCACTGGGCTTGGGGTTCCAACCGCCACCCTTGAACGGCTTCACCTTCTTTAGTGCCTCGAGCACGGCGGGCGGAATGAAAATGCTAGCCGCGCTCGCCAGAGCCGCGTTCAGGTCTTGGGGTGTCACGCTCAGCACAGGAGGTTTTGGCGCGTTCGCCAGAATGCGCGCCACGACCCGCTGGCGAATGCCCGGCGCGAGGTTTGAGAGGAACGCCGCTGCCCCCTTGAAGTCGCCCGCCGCCATCAGTGTCGAAACTGCCGCAAACGCGGCTGCCGTCTCGCCGTTCACCGTGTCCGCTAGCGCACGCAGCGGCGAGGGGTTCGCGGTGGGACCGATGCGCTCGAGCAGCGGCTCGGTTTTCTGGGGCTGAACCCCCTCAGCGGGTCGGCGGGTGCGCTCGAGCATAGGTCAGCCTATCACAAGCAAAAGTGGCTATCGTATTGAGTTTGTTCTAATTCCGCATCAACCCTCTTTCAAAGTCGTGCGCTGTCAATTGCTCGACCCTACTGATCCGCACGTGTTCAGCTTGACAAAGAGCGAACCAAAATCCTGTGTGGAACAGGGGACAGCCTTCAGCGCGGGCGACGCGAATCAATAGATGAAAGCTCGAGATCAAAGCGATGGCATCAGCCAAGTGAGTTACAAACTTACGCGACCCCTCCGTCCGGCCGACACTTCTGCCATGCCCAACGTCACCGATTGAACGCTCAAAAAGTTTCGTGAGCTGGTGTGCCAGACCGTGCGTGAAGCCTTGCTCGAGTTGACTGATCGGGACGCGGGCTTGCAGTTGCGACCTGAAATCGCAGCGTTGTTGAGGCAATCTGTCTCTGCTATGAGACATGCTGGGTTGACTCAGCCTTGATACGATGCCCGGACCATGCCGACCATCAAACACAATCCGCCGGAGTTGTTCCCACCGTACCGTTGTTACAGTCACGCCACGGAAATTCGGGGCGATTCGCGGTTGCTGCTGATCAGTGGTTTGAACGGGTATCTCCAGGATGGCAAGACCATGCCGGATTCGTTCGATGAGCAAGCGGACATCATCTGGCAGCACATTGAAACAGTTTTAAAATCGGCGGGTATGGACTTGCATCACCTGGTTTCACTGCGGACCTATCTGGCTGATCCGAAGTACGACGAGGCGAATGTTCAGATGCGTGTCAAGTACTTGGGGACACATCAACCGTCCTCCACGGTGATCTGTTGCCAGTTGCTCGATCCCAGGTGGAAGCTCGAGGTTGAAGCGATGGCGGCGACCTGAGTGCAGTTTTCGGTATTGATAACCCCACGATTCGGTTACCGGACGCGTGCGTCATAGACACACTTCATTGCCTTAAAACGTGAACCTGACAATACCGAACTCAGTAACACAAACGTTCGTTCCCATTCGCGCCCCTCGAGTTACCTGCCCTCACGCGGTACACTGCGAACGCTGTCAGAAGGTCCGGCCTAAACTTTTCAAACCACGGAGGTTGTATGACGACAATAGTGGACGTGCTGGCGCGTGAAGTGCTGGACTCGAGAGGCAATCCCACGGTGGAAGCCGAAGTTATCCTGGAGAGCGGTCTGAGCGGTCGCGCGATCGTGCCGTCCGGCGCGAGCACTGGCACGCACGAGGCGTTGGAGCTGCGTGACGGTGGCGGGCGCTACGCTGGGAAGGGCGTCTTGGGCGCGGTCAGAAATGTTAACGAGACGATTGCCGAGGAAATCATCGGCATGGACGTGACCGATCAGACCGGGATTGACCGGCTGATGCTGGACTTGGACGGTACGGAGAACAAGTCTAAGCTCGGCGGCAATGCGATTTTAGCGGTCAGCCTGGCGAGCGCCAAGGCGGCCTCCACGGCGCTCGGGATGCCGCTGTATCGCTACTTGGGCGGCGCGAACGCCAAGACGCTGCCCGTGCCACTGATGAACGTCATCAACGGTGGTACGCACGCCGATAACGCCGTGGACTTCCAGGAGTTCATGATCGTCCCGGCGGGGTTCGGCAGCTTCGCGGAAGCCCTGCGAGCGGGCGTGGAAACCTTTCACGCGCTGAAAAAGGTGCTCTCCTCCAAGGGGTACAACACCAACGTTGGTGACGAGGGCGGTTTCGCGCCGGACCTGAAATCCAACCGCGAAGCGCTGGACCTGTTGATGGACGCGATTCAGAAGGCGGGGTACACCCCCGGCGAGCAGATCATGATCGCGCTGGACCCCGCATCCTCGGAACTCTACAAGGACGGCAAGTATCACTTGGAGAGTGAGAACCGCGTCCTCAGCAGCGAGGAAATGGTCGCGTACTGGGTGGATTGGGTCAACAACTACCCGATCGTCTCGCTCGAGGATGGGCTAGCGGAGGACGACTGGGACGCCTGGAAGCTACTGACCGATCAGACCGGGAAGAAGTTACAGCTCGTTGGGGACGACCTGTTCGTCACGAACACGAAGCGCCTGCAAATGGGCATTGACAAGGGTGTCGCTAACAGCATCCTGGTGAAAGTCAACCAGATCGGCAGCCTCACGGAAACCCTCGAGGCGATTGAACTGGCGCAACGCAACGCCTACACGACCGTCATCAGCCACCGCAGCGGCGAGACCGAGGACAGCTTTATCGCGGATCTAGCGGTCGCCACCAACGCGGGTCAGATCAAGACGGGCAGCGCCAGCCGCTCGGACCGGATCGCCAAGTACAACCAGCTCCTGCGCTTGGAGGAGCAACTGGGCAGCAGCGCGGTTTACCCCGGCAAGAAGGCGTTCAGGCAATAGTTGTCAACCGCCAGCTTCCAGGTTCATTTGGGAGCCTTCACCTCGAGAAACTCTGGAAAGCTGGCAGCCGGAAGCTGATAGCTGGGAGCTACCCATGAAACCAAGACGCACCAAGATTGTCGCCACGATCGGACCCGCCTCGGAAGTGCCAGAGGTGTTCGAGAAACTGCTGGACGCTGGGTTGAACGTATGCCGGTTGAATTTCTCGCACGGCTTCAAGGAGGATCACGCCAAACGCGTGGAGCTGATTCGGGCGGCCGCCGAGCGGCGCGGGCAGACGGTGGCGATCTTGCAGGACTTGCAAGGTCCGAAGATTCGCACCGGGCGCTTCAAGGACGGACAGGTTCTTTTAGAGGTCGGCAAGAAATTCATCATCACCGCCGACGAGGTAGAAGGCAATGCCGAGAAGGTCGGCACGACCTACAAGGAACTGCCGCGCGATGTCGCGCCGGGACTCGAGTTGCTGCTGGACGATGGGAACTTGAAGCTTCGCGTGGACGCGGTTCACGGCAACGAGGTTCACACGACCGTGCTGATCGGCGGGGTACTCAAAAACAACAAGGGCATCAACATTCCCGGTGCAAACCTCTCCACGCCCGCCGTAACCGACAAGGACATTGAGGACATCAAGACCGGCGTGGAGCTGGGCGTGGACTGGGTGGCGATGAGCTTCGTGCGCAACCGCGACGATATTTTGTTGGCCAAGGAACACCTGCGCCGGGCCGGTTCCCGCGCCAAGCTGATGGCGAAAATTGAAAAACCCAGCGCCGTGGACGAGAAGGTCTTCACCGAAATCCTCGAGGTCGTGGACGGTGTGATGGTCGCCCGAGGGGATTTGGGTGTGGAGCTGGAACCGGAGCGCGTGCCGCTCATCCAGAAGATGTTGATTCAGAAATGCCGCGAGGCGGGAAAGCCGGTCATCACGGCCACGCAGATGCTCGAGAGCATGATTACCAACGCCCGCCCAACGCGGGCTGAGGCCTCCGACGTGGCCAACGCGATTCTGGACGGCACCGACGCGGTCATGCTGTCCGCCGAATCCGCCAGCGGCGCGTACCCAGTCGAAGCCGTAGCAATGATGGACAAGATCGCCCGTGAAATCGAAGCCAGCAGTGTCTACGCCGCGACGATCCACGGCAATCCCAGCACCCAGGACACGACCCAGGACGCGGTAGCGCTGGCCTCCTGCGAGGTGGCGGACACGCTGCACGACGCGCTGATCGTCTGCTTCACTGCGACCGGCGGCACGCTCTGGCGCGTGGCTCGAAACCGTCCCAACAGCCCGATTCTGGCGCTCACCACGAGCGAGCGCGCCCGCAATCAACTGGCGCTGGCCAGTAACGTGACGGTTCGCTTCGTGCCAGAAATTCACGACACCGACGAGATGGTGGGCCTAGCCACCCAGGAGGCCCTGGCGAGCGGCCTGGCGCAAAAGGGCGACCGCATCGTGATCGTGGCGGGCGTGCCGTTCGCGCAACACGGCAGCACGAACTTATTGCGCGTCGAACGCATCTAAAATATGGAGCGAGGCGAGCGGCACTCAAAGTTCAAACGCCGCTCGCTCCGGGTTAGGCGCACCCTGGACGCTCGAGGTTGGCTCGAGCCGAGGGCGTCAGTCATGTGCCGCTCTCAGCCCGCCAGTCGCTCACTGATCCCCTCGAGACTTCATCACCTACCCAGGGAAATACTCTCGAGCTGGTACCCTTTACACCCAGTTCCGCGCCTGTAAGCGCTCGAGGGTGAAGGCTTCGGGGCTGCCGGGTTCTGGTTGCAGCGCGTACTCCCAGCGCACCAGCGGCGGTAGGCTCATCAGCACGCTCTCGGTGCGCCCGCCCGTCAGCAGTCCGAAGCGCGTCCCGCGATCATGCACCAGGTTGAATTCCACGTAGCGCCCGCGCCGGTAGAGTTGCCATTGGCGCTCCGCGTCGCTGAAGGGCTGTCCGCTGCGACGCTCCAAGATCGGCGGGTACGCGTCCAGGAAGGCTTGACCGCCACCCTGCCAGGTTTTCAGCAGCGTCTCGAAATCTAGGGCTGGCGTCTCAAAACTGGAAAGGCGTTCTGCGGTTTTTGGGTTACCACCCGCGTAGAGCGGGCGGTGTCCATCCTGGTAGTCGAAGAACACGCCGCCGATCCCCCTGGCCTCGTGGCGGTGCGGAATATAAAAATATTCGTCGCACCAAGCTTTCCAACTCGGGTGCAAACTGGGGTGCGTGCGGTCCAGCCAGGCTTTGTGTGAGGCATGAAAATGCCGGGCGTCGTCGTCGTAGACGTAACTCGGGGTCAGGTCCGCGCCGCCCCCGAACCACCACGCGCCGTCCCCTGGAGTGGCGTTGGAATCCTCACCGATCTCGAAGTAGCGGTAGTTCATGTGAACGGTTGGCGCGTGCGGATTCTGCGGGTGCAGCACCAGGGAAATTCCGGTGGCGAAGAACGGCTGCCCCGCCGCCTCTGGTCGCGCCTCGAGTGCGCCCGGTGGGAGCTGCTTGCCGCGCACGGCGCTGAACCCGACACCAGCGCGTTCTAAAATGCGCCCACCCTCGAGCACACGGCTGCGCCCGCCACCGCCGCCGGGTCGCTCCCAAGCGTCCTCGCGGAAGGTCGCGCGGCCGTCCAAACCCTCCAAGGTGCGGCAAATCCGGTCTTGCAGGTCGCGCAGGAAATCGGTGATCTCTGAACGACGACTCAAGCCCGAACCTCCTCGAGTTCGGCGACTAGCGTTTTAGCGGTGTTGAGCGCATTTTTCACCGTGTCCGGCACGCCGATTCCGCCGCGCCAGTTGCCGATCAGCTTGATCTTTGGATGTGCCGTTTCAAATTGAGCTGCCGCCTCGAGCACGCGACCGTAGCCCAGTCCATAAATCGGAATCCCCTGCGCCCAACGGCGCACAGCACTTTCTACGGTGCTTTCAGATGAAATACTAAGTTCGGGCAGCATGACCCGCAATTCCTCGAGCGCCAGCCCAATCAGGCTATCGTCCGTCTGCCCGAGCAGTTCCGGTTGGCGCGTGCCACCGACGAACACGGTCACGACCTCGCCCGTGTAGCGCGATGGGAAAATGCTCGAGTTGAACACCGCCCCGAGGATCCGCCGCCGTTCCAGGCGCGGAATCAGCACGCCAAAGCCTTTTGGAATACCGGTACTGCTCTTCGGAAATCGCAGGAAAACCTGGGCCACACCGGAGAAGCGCACGGTTTTCAGCGCACTCGAGGTTTCTGGGGCGATTCCCTGGAGCAATTCTGCCGTGACATCGGCAGGGGTCGCCACGACGATCTGGTCTGCCTCGAGCGTGTGCGTTTTGCCGTCTTTGAGGTAAGTAACCCGTCCAGACTCGAGCCGTACAACCCGCGCCCCCTCGAGCAGATCATCAGCTAGGCTGGCTCTCAGCGCGTCGGTCAGTTCCGCTAATCCGTTCGGAAAGGCGAACAGTTTCCCGGAGTGCGTCTTCGGTGCGGGAGCTGCCTTGCGACGCGCTCGCATCATCCCGATCGCGCCGCGCAGTAGGCTGCCGTGTTTCGCCTCGAGCTGACCTAGCACCGCCAGCACGTGACGGCTGGACAAGTCCTCGGGTCGGGCCGCGTAAGTTCCGATCAGGAACGGGTCCAGCGCGTACTCCAGAACCTCGCGCCCGAAGCGCCGCCGAATGAGTTGCGCCACGGTCTCCTCTGTCACCTTGGATTTTCCAACGCCCACCTCGAGCAGCGCCCGCAGTTTCCCGAAGGGCGACAGCAACCTGGAGTTCAGCATCGCGGGCGGCGACATCGGGAAAGGCTCGAGGGCACCTTTCCTGAGCACGAAGCGGCGATTGGCGGCCTCGTCGGCTTGCAGAAAACGCGAACGCAAACCCAGGTCGTCAATCAAGCCCGCAATCTCCGGGTTCGATTCTAGAACCGTGTTCGGACCGACATCCAGACTATCCCCGCCAAGCCTTAACCGCCCGAGTTTGCCACCGAGCGTCTCAGCCTCCAAGAGTGTCACGGCGATCCCAGCACGTTTCAGAGTGTGGGCGGCGACCAAACCCGCCAGTCCGCCACCGATCACTACAGCTTTTCCTCGAGTCAAAACGGCATTCACCCCAGCATTGTCGGTTCCGGTCGCGTTGCGAATGCCCCGCCAGGAAGGTAACTCGGATCACAAGCCGGTTCAGTGCGTTTCCAACAGCTCGAGCGCCACCCGCCGCACGATGCTGCGCAGGTCAACCGGCTCTATCACCGTAAAGCGGCACTCGAGCCGAATCAGGGCCCGCGCCGCCCATTCCAGGCTGCCCACCCCAAACGAGAGCCGGGTCGCGTCACCGTCCGCCTCGAGTTTCACCCAGCGCTGCGGCACGCGCTGACGGGCGGTTTCCAGGCTCAGATCCAGCCGGGCGGTCACGGTCCATCGCGCCGCCCAGACCGCCATCCGTTCCAGGATGCTTTCCAGCGTGTCCCAACCCTCGGGTCGCTGGAAGCCGTCCTCCAGGGTCGTCAACCCTTCGATGCGGTCCACGCGAAACATGCGCAGCCCTGATCGCAGGTGACAATGGCCCAGCAGGTACCAGCGTCCCTCGTGAACCGCGATGCCGTAGGGGTCAACCTCGCGGCTCGAGGCTTGCCCGGCGTGATCGCCATACTCAATCCGCACGCGCCGCCGATCGAACGCGGCCCGACCCAGCGCCAGCACGGTACTGGAGTTGGGCAGGGTTGGCTCTTTGCGGTTGGTCAGATGCAGCGTCGTCTCCAGGAACCGTAACTGCGAGACCAGATGCTCCGGGAACACCCGCTCCAATTTCGCCAGGGCGCTCTCAGCGGCCGGGGACGCGATGCTCGCGCCGATGTGCTTCGCGGCCCGCAAGCCCAGCACCAGGGAGACCGCCTCGTCGTCGTTAAAGGTCAGCGGCGGTAGGCGGTAACCGGGGCGCAACCGATACCCGCCGTGTCGCCCGCGCCTGCCCTCCACCGGAATGCCCATGGATTGCAACTGCTCCACGTAGCGGCGCACGCTGCGCGGTGACACCTCGAGCCGAGCCGCGATGTCCAAATTGCTCAGCCCATCGCGGCTTTGCAGCAGTTCCAGCAGGGTCAGCACCCTCGAGGTTGGATAGTACACGTGACGTATGGTAGCCAATAATCCGGTCGAAATCTGACCGGAGTGTGATCTACGCTGAAGGCATGACTGAAATCGAAGATTCATGGAAGGCCAACGCCGCCATCAACGACGTATTGATTGCTCACCTGACCCCTGCCATGCTGGAGGCGGGCACGCCCGGCGGCGGGTACACGGTCGCGCAACACCTGGCGCACATGGTCGAGTGCATCAAAGGCTGGGCTTCGGAAATTGACCCCAGCCGCTTGCAAAATCTGCCTGACCTGTACTCCAATTACGACCCCAAGACCGGGAGGTTCGATGCCGAGCAGGACCGAGAACGGATCAAGGCCGTGATGATCCAAACCAGGGACGCGGTGCTCGAGACGGCGCTCGGAGCCAAGGACAAAGGCACGCTGCCGCACGCTTCGATCGGTAAATTCTTGATTCACATGATGGCCCACGACGCGCACCACCGAGGGCAGATTCTGCTGGCCTTGAAAACCAACGGTTACCCGCTGCCGGACGAGGAATCTATGTGGCTGCCGTGGCGCAGTTAAGCATCAAGCGAGACACGGGGTTGCTCGAGACAGGGCTGCTCGAGACAGGCTTGCTCAAGGCGCTGCTCGACTCTTGGGAGCGCAACAACACCATCCTGCTTGGATTCCTGGGCGCACTGCCAGAGGGCGGACTCGAGGCCAGAGCATTACCGGGAAGTTGGTCGGTGGCCGTACAACTCGCGCACATCCACCACACCCGGCAGTTCTACGTTTCACAAGCCATCCCAGAGTTGGCTAAAGATCTGCCTGGGCTGTTCCAGCGCGAGGGCAAGGCTTGGATCGCCGAGCGCACCGTGGAACGAATCGCGGAAGCGCTCAAAACGAGTGCCCGAGCGGTCAGCCAAACCGTGAGGCGGGGCGTGGAGGCGAACCAGGCGTTTCGAGGTACAGAAATTGCCTACGATCACCCGGTCTTACTGCTGCAACACATGCTCTGGCACGAGGGGTATCACATCGGTCAGATGATGCTGGCCCGCAAGGCGATCCAACAGCCGATGCCCGACGAGGAAGCCGCCCAGGTCATGTGGAGCCACTGGCAACGCGAGGTTGAGCCTCAGTAGAGCACTTGAGGCACGTCCCGAACACTCAAGGTCTTCCAGCAGTCCGACACGAGGAGCACTATGACTATTCCTGAAATGTACGATTATCTCGTTCGCACCCGCCGGGATTTGTGGAGGGCACTCGAGGCTGTGCCAGACGAAATTCTATCCCGCCAGTTGCTGGACGGTCAGTACTTTCGCTGCATCAAAGACTTGGTGTGCCACATCGCGGGCGTGGAAGACGGGTGGCTGCATTACACGATCCTGCGAGACGAGCCAGTCCAACACGCGTTCCCAAACCTGAAGGAAGCCCCGGACGGCTCCCTGTACGCTCAATCTGCCCTCGAGCCGCTGCTGGAGTACTGGCGGGCCGTGGAGAAAAGCACGCTCGCGTATCTCGAGGGGTTGACGCCAACAGAGCTGAACCGAATTGTCGAGGATTCACCGGAGGAACACTTCAAACTCGAGGGGTTGCTGTGGCACGTGATGCTTCACGAGGTGCGGCACACCGCACAGATTTGTGTGCTGCTGCGAACGCAGGGCATCAAACCGCCGTCACTGGATCTGTTGTTTTACCTGCCGAACCACAACCAGGGAGAACGAGACGGAGAACAGCGTGGCTGATGGGTTGACGGTCAAACCGCTCGCACCTGACACCTGGGATGCTTTCGCCAGGCTCGTCGAGGCGAACAACGGCGTCTGGGGCGGGTGCTGGTGCATAGGCTTCCACGTCAAGTTGGGCAAGGGTCGCACCCCGGCGCAAAACCGGGCCGAGAAGGAAAGGCGCGTCCTCGAGGATCGCACCCACGCGGCGCTGGTGTTTGCAGGAGATCAGTGTTTGGGTTGGTGTCAGTTCGGTTCCCCAGAAGAATTGCCAGAGGTTAAAAGCCGACGCCTGTACGAAAAAGACCTCATCGCACTCCCCGACTGGCGCATCACATGTTTCTTCACCGGCAAGGGCTTTCGTCGCCGGGGCGTCGCGGACGCCGCCCTCGGCGGGGCGCTGACTGAGATTGCGCGTCACGGCGGTGGTACGGTCGAGGGGTATCCCGAAGAGACCGATAGTCGCACGCTGTCCGGTTCGTTCCTGCACACCGGGCCGATGGCGGCCTTCGAGAACCATGGCTTTACCCGCACGCGGCCGATTTCGCCGCACCGCTGGGTCGTGACGAAAGTCGTACCTCAAAGGTAGAAGAACGTTCATGAAATACCACGATCAGTCAACAAGCGTTTTGACACAGGGAGCCATCATGCTCGAAGCGTTGAGAGAGAAGAATTTGCTGCAACGGTTGGCGTTAGTGTCCGGTCTCGAACTGCCAAGAAGCCTGGATACGAAACTCGAGCCGAGCGAATTGACCGCGTATGAACGCAGTCCGAGTGAGCAAACCCAGCTCGAGCGCATTAGGCGAGTCAAGGTGCAAGCTCGAGACACGGTGGGAATCGTCGCACCGTCCTGGAGGCAGGGATGACTGATGACTCTTGCTGAGCGCTACGATGACCAGATTTGCCCGTCATCTCACGGCCCGCTCGAGTCGGCGAATTCACACATCAAGGTCAGGTGATTCGAGAATGAAAGAACAGAATTCAACACTCCTCGAGGAATTGCAAAAGCTTTACTTGCGCGAGATCGCCACCCTCGAGCGTGAACTCGAGCTTTACCCTGACGAAGCGAGCGTCTGGAAGGAATTGCCAGGTTTACCCAACCCGGCGGGCACACTGTTCTTACATCTAGCGGGCAGTTTGCAACACTTCTTTGGGCGGGCGCTCGGCAAGACGGGGTACCTGCGGGATCGAGCGGCGGAATTTAGCCAGCGTGGTGTGACCCGCAGTGAACTCAAACAAGAACTCTCCAAAGCCAGGCAAGGCGTGCTGGCGGGATTCGCTAACTTAACGGAGAACAGTTTGGAGCAAGTCTTTCCTATCATGTTCGCGGACGAGGAATTCTCAATCAGGCTGACGCTTCTCCAGTTCTCGAGTCACTTGGCCTATCACCTGGGACAGATTGATTACCACCGCCGCGCGGTCACTGGTGATAAGACCTCAGCCGATGCCATCGCCGCTTCGGACCTCAAAAAGAAATAGCACAGACAGGCTGAGGCAGCGTTTCACCCTTTTCAGGTGAACGAATCACAACGCTAGGGTTTTGACTGTCGGACACCGTTCCCACATCTCGAATTTTCAAGCTCGAGCTGAACCCGCCAACAGCGACATGCTCTAAGTTGTGAACAGACGTGTGAGGACCCCGTACAAAGAAGTCATTACACATAGGAGGTACAGTCAGTTCGGGGGAAGCATATGCCGTCATTTCGAGCGTTGGTCGCTTTCGTCAGCCTCTGCTTTGTCGCCGTCTTCACGCTACCCGATCATGCCAGAAGCCAATCCAACACGACCCCTAAGAAACTGACACTTCAGCTCGAGTCTCGAGAGGCGTTTCAAGCGAGCGCGTCAACGCTGTACTACGTCCAAGGTCAGCGCATCATCGCCTTGGATCGTAAGAGCTGGCAGCAGCGCTGGGTGTTCACATCCAGCCAAGCGTGGATACCGAAACTCGAGCTTGACGGAGACCGTGTGCTGGCCCTGACCTGGGGTGGGACGCTCGCCGCAATCAGTGCGGAGTCAGGACGCAAACTGTGGTCAACTCAGGCGCTGACCAATGCTCAGAAGCGCCGAGGGTACTTCGGTAGAGGCTTGTACACACAGGTATTCCCATCGTTCTTCGTGTTTAAGCATCACCTGATGGCGACGCAAGGCGGCGAATACACGCTGCTCGAGAAAGATGGGCGTCGCATCAAAACGGTTCGAGATCCACCAGGACTCAATGGCATCAGCTATTACCGCAAAGCCTTCGAGACTGACAAATACTACGTCCTCGAAAGGCTCGCCTTCGCATTGCCGTCACTGCCAGGACCGACAAGTTTTCTCAGTTTGATTCAGATTTTCACGAATGACCACAGGTTGGACCGGCGTACAGAACAATATTTTTCCGACGCGCAATATTTTATGGCATCCGATATTTACCAGTTGAGTGATCGCTTTCTCTCCTCTCAGAACGGGCTGAGTACCGGGATAGACTTGATCGAGGGTTTAGAAGCGGACGACGCGAGCACCCACTACGCCTTCACGCTGTACAAATTCAACTACCTCGAGAATCAACAGGTTCCCTTGACACGGGAAACGACGGGCTTCGCGTCGCTCACCTCGCACTACCGCAACCGCGAGTGGTGCGGGAAGCGATGGTGCGAGTACACGGAGACACCACGAGATTACGAGCCGCTCGGCGTGTTCGATGGGCGACTGTATTTCATGACGGACATGCCGGGCAAGCGATTCGCCTTTTTTGAGCTTGATGAATTGCAACGCCACGCCGCCGATCCGCTGATTGCCAACCAAACCAACACCCGCTACGTGCAGAACATCCAGTACACGGATGAGCGTCCGACCGGATGGCTGACGACTCCGCCGCCGGGCGTGACCGAGACTGATATTTTCGCAGTCGGTGACACCGGGCATTACGCGGCAGTCTCGAGTTCCGGGGCATTGCGAATCGTTGATGGGGAACGCGTGACAGAGGTAAGCCAGACTTCATTAATGAAAAACTTTATTCCAGCTCGAGACCTGACACTGGGGGCAAACGATGTAATCGTGCGAGGCGATAGTCTTATCGCTGTCTACCGGGAAGCCGCAAATTGAGTTCAGATTTTCGAGACCCTCACAAGGTCGCTCACCCAGTCCACCCCTGCTAAGCTGATCTGAATGACTCACCGCCTGTCCCTCGAGTCCATCGAACGCGCCGTGTCGGTGATTGATCCGGTTTTCCTGAACTCGCCGCAGTTCGTGGCTGAGAGTCTGTCCGACGCTTTGAAGGTGAGGGTCGTGGTGAAGCTGGAAACGTTGAATCCGATTCGCAGCTTTAAGGGTCGCGGCGCAGATTACTTCGTGCGGCGCACTTTGGAATCTGGTTTCACAGAGGAGTTTTACTGCGCCAGCGCCGGGAACTTCGGTCAGGCGCTGGCGTACGCCTGCCGCAGTCGCGGCGGTCGCTTGACGGTTTACGCCAGCGTCAACGCCAACCCGTTCAAGATTGAGCGGATGCGAGCCTTGGGAGCTAACGTCATCCTGCACGGCGAGGATTTCGACGCGGCGAAACTCGAGGCGAAACGGGTCGCAGGGACAGTCGGCGCGTTCATGGTCGAGGACGGGCTGGAACCGCTGATCTCCGAGGGCGCGGGCACAATCGCGGTGGAACTGGCACGGTTCGCGGAACCGCTCGACGCGGTGCTGGTTCCGCTCGGGAACGGTGCGATGACTGGCGGCGTTGGGCGCTGGTTCAAGCACGCCAGTCCTAAAACCAGGGTCGTCGCGGTGCAAGCCAGTGGTGCGCCCGCCATGCTGGAATCCTGGCGCTCGGGGACATTTGTGGAACATAGCCGCATCAACACGATTGCCGATGGGATCGGTGTCCGCGTTCCAATCCGGGAGGCGCTGGACGACATGCGCGACCTCGTGGACGACGGGATTCTGGTGTCTGAAGACAGCCTTCTCAAGGCGATCAAACTGGCGCATCAAGCCCTCGGCGTGGTCCTCGAGCCGTCCGGCGCGGCGGGCTTGGCAGCCTTGCTCGAGGCTGGTTTTTCTGGGCAGACCGTCGGCGTGATTCTGTGCGGCGGCAATCTGACGCAGGAGCAAATGCGGGCGTGGTTATGAATGGAGGCACGATGATGCAAAAAATCAGTGGTGAGTTCCAGGTCAAGATGACGCCGCAAGCGTTCACGGAAGGCGTGGGTGACAGCAGTATCGGGCGCATGAGCCTGGACAAGCAGTTCCACGGTGATCTCGAGGCGACAAGTCAGGGGCAGATGCTGGCGGCGGGAACGGACACCGAAGGCTCAGCCGGATACGTGGCTCTGGAGCGGGTCAGCGGGACGCTGGATGGTCTGAGCGGCAGCTTCGCGTTGCAGCACAACGGCGTGATGAACCGGGGTGCGCCGCAACTGACGATCACGGTCGTACCAGACTCGGGTACCGGCCAACTGACGGGGCTGGCAGGCAGCATGAACATTCGGCGCGAGGACGGCAAGCATTTCTACGACCTCGAGTACACGCTGCCGGAAATATCGTAGGCGTTCTAGCGCTTCAGTGGCGGCTCGAGGGTTCGCAGGGTCAAATTTGAACTTGCAAACCCTGTCACCTGTGAGCACGCCGATTACGTCCCGCGCATCTCGTAGGGGCGAACCGCCGTTCGCCCGGCCACCAACGCCGTCACTCGAGCCATCCCGAACAAACCTTCTCGAGACCAAAATCAAGGGCAACTCGCGTCACGCCTTGCGTGCAGTCTGTACGACGCTCGCCTCCCTCACCCGCGCTTTCTCCCACAAGGAGAGGCGAAATCAAGCTATGCCCGCGTTTGACACTCGAGCACTCCCGCCTCACTGCACAGGTGCGTCATCGGAGCATCGAACGGCTCGAGTGGAAGGGTGGGCACGATTAGGGCTTGTCGGGTGATGCCGACTCGAGGGATGTCCGGGCGCAACCCTGGCAGCAGGCGGTCGTAGTAACCGCCGCCGTAGCCGAGGCGGTCGCCGGTCGTTGTGAACAACAGTCCTGGCACGAGTACCAGGTCCACGACCTCTGACTCAGCGCTCACCGCCTCCTCGGGTGGCTCGAGGATGCCGAAGCGGTTGCGGACCGTGGCAGATTGAAACCCATACAGACTCAAGCTCCCGTTGGCACCGGCTCGAGTCGTCAGGAAGCTAACCTCTGAGAGTGCTGCCACCAGTCGCTCGAGTTGCGGTTCGTCGCGGAAGGCGCGGTAACCGAGGACAACCCGCGCCTGATGTTCATGAATGAACGTCTCGAGGTGGGCGCAGATTTGGACTGAAACATCTGGCAAGCCCGCTCTGATCTCTCTGGCGCGGAGTCGCAGCTCAGCTTTGCTAACGTTTGCACTCGTCATCAACGGTATTTTTCCACGTCGCGCAGGTGATTTTGGAAATTGGTGTTCGGGTGAAAATCGCCAGCTTTGCCGTGAACGAAGTACAGCCACGGCTGACCGTTGGTACCCGTGCGATTTGCGCTCAGGATCGCCTCGAGCGCGGCGGCGCCAGGGTTGCTGATCGGCGTTGGCGGCAAGCCCTTGCGGGTGTAGCTGTTGTACGGCGTGTCGTTGGTGAAATCTCCAGCGCGACGGTTTAGCTCTGGCAGGCGCTTGTTTAACCCGTACGCAACTGTCGGGTCAGATTGCAGCGGAATGCCCGCTTGGAGGCGGTTCAGAAAAATGCCCGCGATCAGTGGCATCTCGGACGCCTTGCCCGCCTCCACTTGCACCACACTGGCTAATGTCACCCACTGGTAGACGCTGAGCTTCAACGCCTCGAGCCGCTTCTGACGATCTGGTGTCACCTCCCGCTGGAGGCGTGCGGTCAGGGTCTTGGCGACCTCAAAGGCTGTGGTTTCCGGGCGAAACGGATAGGTGGCTGGGAACAGGAAGCCCTCCAGGTTGGGAGCGCCACTGGTGTACGGCAGCAGGCTGGTCTTGCGAAAGGCCGTTTCCAGCTCGGCTCTGGACGACAAGCCCAGCCCCTCGGCCCTGGCAACAATTTCGGCGGCCCGCCAGCCCTCGGGGATGACAAGGCGGATTTCGCGCGGCCGACCCTTTTTAGCGACAGTCCTGGCGAGACTGAAATTATCCTGGCTTCCACTCAGGTCGTAATAGCCCTCGCGGATGCGGCGGTCCGCGCCGGTGAAGCGCATCACCAGCCCAAACACGAAACTCGAGCGGATCAGGCGCTTGTCTTGTAAGGCGCTGGCAATTTCACTCACGCCCATGCCGGGCTTGACCTCGAGCGTGCTCTTGGCTGCGCCGGTCGCGCCGAACAGGTAATAGGCCCCCGCCGCGCCCGCCAGGAGAAGTGCCAGCAGCACGCCGAAGATCAACCCGATTGCCCGTCTCATCGCGCCGGAGTTTAACCGGTGACCGTGTGATCTTGCGTTAACCGCTCGAGCGCCGAGTCAGTCCGCGTTCCGTGCCGCCGCGCGAGGCGACGCAGGATCAGGGTGCTCAACCCGAGCGCAAGCAGCGCGATCAAGCCGTAGACGGCGTAACCGATCGGTTGCACGAGAGCGGGCACACTGTCCAAGAACTGATTCTGGAAACTCAGCAGCCGCTTGGCTCCTAGGTTCTCGTCGTAGGAGATGATACCGCCGTAGCTGCTAAAACCCATTTGGCCACTCCCCAGGCGCAGGCTGTACTGCCAGTCGCCACCAGAGATGGGCAGGCGAAAACGGTAGATCGTGGTGGCTCCATTTCGTTCCGGCTCGGCTGGAATGCTTATCCGTCGCCGCCAGTCGTGATCGCCGCCGTCCTGCCAGAGCCAGACCAGCAGTTGCTCGTTCAAGGCTTGCTGCACGGTGATCTGTGTTTGAACCGTACCGGCCGTTTTCGGCTCGAGCTTGATTTCCCCGAGGTACGACCCGGCGCTGGCGGCTCCAAACCCAAACAGCCACGCGCCCAGGAGCCACACCCCGAGGGACACCCCAACAAGCTTCATGCCCACTCACCTCGAGCTGAGGTTCCATTCGGCAGGTTTGCACTCGGTGGGCTTGCACTGGGTTGCAGCGCCCTGGCAATCCCTGCGGCGAGCGTGGCAGTGATAGCCGCCAAGATCAGTCCGGCCAACCCGCCGCGCATCAGCACCGGAGGCGTCCAGGCCATCATATTCGTGTTTGCCACCAGCACGGCGTTGACCGCCAATGTGACCGCACCCGCGACCAGCCCAACCGCCCAGGCGGGCAATCGCCGCACCAGCAGGTCCACTGCCACGGCGCTCAGGATCAGGAGGGGAATCACCGGTTTCGAGGCTCCCGCCAGGTCCAGGCGTTCGGAAACGATCAGCCAACCGCCGATCAGTAAACGGAAGCCTGTAAACACGAGCGCCGCCAGAGTCGCGCCCCAAGGTTCCAACCGGGCGATCAGGTAGAGCGGCAGCAGTGTCGCGCCCGCTAGAATCAGCGGGTGGAAATCCACGGCGAACTGCGTGACGTTGAACTCGTACTCCGCCAGGAACAGCACCACGTAGCCCAGCAGCATCCCAGCGAAGAAGACCGTCAGCCGCTCGAACAGCCGCGCCCGTGCCGGGGTTTGCGCCACCTCGCGCTCGAGCCAGCAGGTGATCATGCCGCCCAGATTAGAGAGCGCGAACGAGGTCAGCCCGATCAGGTGCATCGGACCCCAGAGCGTCGCGTCCACCCCGAAGAACTGATGCCAGAGTTCATCGGCGGGCGCGAAGACCAAGCCCAACGTGGCGCTGACCGTGCCGATTAGCACGCCCGCGTGAAGCCGGAAGCCAGCGATTTGCAGGTGAAACGAGGTCGCGCGGCGATCCACCAGAAGCGCCCACAGGCTGGTGACCAGGACAATCAGCAGGCAACTGTAAATGAAATTGTGCGGCGGCGTGAAAAAGGTGTCGCGTCCCTTATCAATGTGCCAGGCAATATCCCAGTTCACGCCGAGCAACCCGGACAACGAACCGAACACCGTGATCGGCAGCACGCCGAGGCTCCAGAGGTCTTTGTTGACTCGAGACCGGGACGGGTTCGGCAAGGAAGCTTGCATGGGAAGAGTGTAGCCAGTTCAGGCGGTGAAGTTTGTGGCAGAGCGCGAGGTGACCCAAGGTGTTTCGGGAAACACCTTGGGTCAAAAACCAAGGTTGTGACGGTCTCGAGGCAAAACTGAGCGGATTCTGTTCGAGATGAATGGCTGTCGAACTCTCAGGCGTTTCAAACGAGTGCTCTACTACGACTGGAATTGAACCTCTCGAGACTTCAGAAGCGTAGCTTTCGCGGCGCAGACACCGAGCTTGGTCAAACCTACTGGTAACGGCACGATTCGGCTCAGCCACATTTGCGCCATAGACGCACTCGCTTGTCTTTAGACGTTCACCTGACGCCGCCGAACTCAGTAGAAAACGCTCGACCCAGCGGCGCTGACCGAACCGCGATTCACGACTCACCACCGATCTTGACAGAACCTTTGCGTTGAACAAACGTAGAGTTTGCAATCGCTGTGTAGGTTGAGCGCAGCCGAGCCTACACGCTCGGATTAACCACGAACCCTTGGAGGAACTTATGAACATGGCGAAGGTTTTCGGATTGTGGCTGGTACTGGCCGCAACCCCCGCGCTGGCGCAGAGCGTCAACACCAGCGAAGTGGACCGGTTCATGACCGATCAGATGAAGCGCTTCGACGTGCCCGGCGTGGGCTTGGCGATCATCAAAGACGGCAAGGTCGTCTACGCCAAGGGGTACGGCGTGCGCGACCTGAAAAGCAACACCCCCGTCAGCGCCGACACCCTGTTTGCGATCGGCTCCGCCACGAAATCTTTCACCGCGCTGGGCGTGATGCAGCAAGTCGAGGCGGGCAGGCTCAACCTGGACGCCCCCGTCAACAGCTACCTGCCCGACCTGAAATTCTCCGATCCCACCAAAGGCAAGACCGTGCTGCTGCACCACCTGCTCTCGATGAGCAGCGGCTTACCCACGGCCGACAATGAATGGACGTTTAACCCGAGCATTGATACGCGTCAGAAGATGCTCGAGACGGTTGCCAATATTCCGTTCACTGCCGCGCCCGGAACCACGTTTCAGTACTGCAACCAGAATTTCATCATGGCAGGAGCAGCCCTGGAAGCCGTTACGAAGGGAAGTTGGGAGGCGTACACCAAAACGCGGATCTTACAGCCACTCGGGATGAAGCGCAGCGTGTTCGAATTCGCCGATGCCTTCAAAGATGGAAATTTCGCGGCGGGCTACACGGCTGGCTTCAGTGGCGTCCAAAGCATTCCCCCCTTCGACCGCCTGGTGATCGCTGGACCGGCCGGTTCAATCCACTCGAGCGCGACCGAGATGGGTCGCTACCTGGCGTTCCAGATGGGCGACGGCAGCGTTGCTGGGACACGGCTCATTTCCAAAGCTAACCTGGACGCGATGCACCGGCAGCAAACGGCCATCAAATCTCCGCCGGACGGCACGCTGCCAGGCTACGGCTTCGGCTGGTTCACCGGTGAGTACCGTGGGTTGAAAATTGTCGAACACGGTGGCAACATCAATGGCTACACCGCCGAGATGGAAATGGTCCCGCAAAAGGGTTTGGGGATCGTGCTGCTGACCAACCTGGACAGCGCCAACGAGTTCACGACCGTCGCCCGCCTGGGATTGACCGAGCAACTCACGAATTTGGAGCCACGCAGCGATTTCTCCGACTCACTGTACTTGGAGCAGAAAGCCAAATTGGAGGCCGCCAAGTCCTACGCTCCCAAGCCGGAGGATTTGCAGGCAGTTGTCGGCCCGTACAAGCTGGTGAACGGCGATACCTTCACCGTTTCTCTACAGGACGGCAAGCTCGTGGCTGAACTGGGCGGGGGTCGTTTTCCGATGATGGCGGTCGCACCGAACGAGTTCGCAATAGATACCGGTGCGGTCGGTGCGGTCATCCTGCTCAGATTCCAGCCTTTGCCCGACGGCAGTGTCTGGCTCTACCAGGACGACCAGGCGGTCGGTTTCCGCGTCGCCGGTCCTACCGTCACACCCGCCTCGAGTGCGGGCCAGACGACCGCCTTTCAGGACCCCCAGGGACGATTCAGCCTGAGCTTGCCCGCCGGAGTTAGGCTGATCCGTCAGCAGAGCGATTTCAGCCTGGCCCAGATTGATGCCCAGCAAGCCGCCCTGGTCTTCCTGACCGGCGATTTCGACACGAACCTCGAGACGAGTGTTCGAGGTTTGCTGCGCCGAATTGATCCGGGTTTCAAACTGGCTCCCGCGCAGACGAACGCCTTGCCAGAGGTGAACGGGATTGTCTGGACGCAATTTCTTTACCCGCTGCCGGGCGATCAAACCCTGGTGGTGCTGGCCACCCACAAGGAGAATTCCGTGTACGCGATCGCGCTGCAAGCCAAAACAGGGGATTTACACGCCCTTAGCGGTACGTTGCAACAGATCGCGGCGAGTTACAAAATCTTGCGCTGAAGTCCGCCGTGAGCCGCCCGTCGAAGCCGCGTTTCCCCTCGAGTTCAATCGCTTGGCTGCGCGTTTTGGCTCGAGGGGGAGGCATGGGTTGATGGCGGCCTCGAGACCCCAAACGACGTGGCGCTCACAGCTCGAGAGGGTAGGTCGGCTTAGCGCTCTGGACTGCCTTGTAGACTGAGCCGCGTGAAGACTCTGGTCGGTATCATCATGGGCTCCACCTCGGATCTGGAAACGATGCAGCACGCGGCGGACACGCTGACCTCGCTGCAAATTCCGTTCGAGATGCGGGTCGTGAGCGCCCATCGCACCCCGGATCTGCTGTTCGAGTACGCGGAGAGCGCCGAATCCAGGGGCTTGGAGGTCGTGATCGCCGGGGCGGGCGGCGCAGCCCACCTGCCGGGGATGTGCGCCGCCAAGACCGCCCTGCCGGTGCTGGGCGTGCCAGTCCAATCGAAAGCCTTGAACGGGTTGGATAGCCTGATGAGCATCGTGCAGATGCCCGCCGGGGTTCCGGTCGGCACGCTGGCGATTGGTCGCGCCGGGGCGGTCAACGCAGCGCTCTTGGCGGCGAGCATTCTAGGCGGCAAATACCCGGAGATTCGCACCAAGATGCACGCCTACCGGGCGCGTCAAACCGAGGCGGTGCTCGAGGAGACGCTCTTGGGTACGGGTGGGCAGTGACGACAAACAATGCACCTCGAGACACGCTGGCACCTCGAGATTCAAAGGCTGGAGCTTCAAACGCTCGAGATAGGCTGATCTTGCCAGGGGCGACCGTTGGCATCTTGGGCGGTGGGCAACTCGGGCGGATGCTGGCGCTGGCCGCGAAACCGATGGGTTATCGGATTGCCATCCTCGACCCCGATCCCGATTGTCCGGCAGCGGGCGTGTCGGACAAGGTGATCGTCTCAGGGTTCGATGGCGCGAAGGGATTGCGGGATCTGGCAACTGCCAGCGATGTGGTAACCCTGGAATTTGAAAGCGTGCCCGCAGCCGGGCTGGCGCTGCTCGAGGAACTCGTCCCGGTTCACCCTGGGCGGCGCGTGCTGGAAACGGCCCGCGACCGCATTCTGGAAAAATCGTTCATCAACGCCGCCGGCGTGGAGACCGCGCCGTGGGCGGCGATTCGCTCGAGCGCGGACTTGGCAGCGGCGGCTGCCAGGCTCGGCTTTCCGAGTCTCCTAAAAACCGCGACCCTCGGGTACGACGGCAAGGGACAGGTCAGGGTCGGCAGTCCAGAAGAGTTATCAGCAGCATTTGAACGGTTCGCCATGCCCTGCGTGCTCGAGAGACTGGTGCGGTTTCAGACCGAGGTCAGCGTGATCGTGGCCCGATCATCTCAGGGCGAGCTGCGCTGCTTTCCCGTGTTTCAAAACCGGCACCGGGACGGGATTCTGGACCTGACGACAGTTCCCGCGAACATTTCTGGTGCGTTGCAGGATAGGGCGCGAGACATGGCGGAGCGGGTCGCGGCGGCGCTCGAGGTGATCGGCTTGCTGTGCGTCGAAATGTTCGTGACCGACGACGGGCAAATCCTGGTCAACGAGGTCGCGCCGCGCCCGCACAACAGCGGCCATCTGACGATAGAAGCCTGCTCAACCAGCCAGTTCGAGCAGGCGATTCGTGCCGTCTGCGGCTTGCCGCTCGGCGATACAACCCCGCACGCGGGCGCGGCGATGGCGAACCTGCTGGGTGATCTCTGGATGGACGGCCAACCGAACTGGGCGGCTGCCCTTCAGTGGGGCGCGAAGCTGCACCTGTACGGCAAGCGCGAAGCCCGTCCCGGACGCAAGATGGGACATCTGACGGCCCTGGGGCCCCATGCGCTCGAGATCGTGACCCAGGCTCGAGACGCTCTGAAACGCCCGTCGTGAGTTAACCCTCGAGAAGCCTTCATGGACTTCGGGTAAGTTGAGACCCGTGCGAACCAAGATTCTCTCTATCAGTCTGATCGTGCTGTCCCTACTCCTGCTGGGTTTGACGCTGGCGCAGACCAAGCCCGCCCCGGTTCAGCAGTTGCGCGGTCTCTGGGTGGATGGGTTCGGACCGGGGTTCAAATCGCCGCAGGAAGCCGACGGGCTGGTGAGTTACGCCAAGGCACTGCACCTGAACGCGCTGTTCTTGCAGGTCGGGCGGCGCATGGATTGCTTCTGCAACCGCGCCAGTGTGCCGCGCAGCGCCGACCCGAAACTCGCGCCGAATTTCGATCCCTTGGAATACGTGATCGCCAAGGCGCACGCGACCGGGATTCAAGTTCACGCCTGGATTATCACCACGGCCGCCTTCAACACGACCGAACCGGCGATTGCCCCGGATCACGTCATGAACACGCACGGCTTAAAAAGCGGCGATTCATCGTGGCTAACGCGACAACGCGACGGCACCACTTTGGCAGGCAAGGATTACGTCTTGGACGCCGGAAACCCGGCCGCCGCCGAGTATATTGCCGCGTTCTACCGCAGCGTCGTACAGAACTACGACTTGGACGGCCTTCAGTTCGACCGCGTGCGCTACCCGGACAGCGGCGACAACGCCTACCGTCCCGTCTGGGGTTACAACAAGGCGGCGCTGGATCGCTTCCGCCTCGAGAGCGGCCGCACCGACACGCCGGACCCGGTAGACGCCGAGTGGTCGCAGTGGCGGCGCGACCAGATCACCAACCTGGTGCGGCGGGTGTACCTCGAGACGAAAGCCGTCAAGCCTAACCTGTGGGTCAGCGCCGCGACGATCGTGTACAAAGCCGCGCCGCGTACCGTGGACGAGTTCCACACTCGGCGCACCTACAACGAGGTCTTGCAGGACTGGGTGAGCTGGATGGACGCGGGCATTCTGGACTTGAACCTGCCGATGAATTACAAGCGCGAAACCAACCCCGAGCAGGTGCAGGAGTTCAACGGCTGGGCCAAGTTCGCGGCTGATAACAAGGGCAAGGGAACCGTGGCGGTCGGGACCGCGATCTACCTCAATAGCTTGCCGGACAGCCTGAAGCAGTACGCCAGGGGAACCGCCGTGCGCGGCGTCTCCGGCTGGGTCGGCTACAGCTACCGCACGCCGGATAGCGAGACCTTCGCGGGAACGAAAACGACCCTCACGGCCCAACGCGACCTGTTGCGCCTCTTCACTGGCGCGGCCAATGCCCCATTCGCGGCTGAGGCGAGCTGGGGTCACCCTCCGACCGGGAACCTCAGCGGAATCCTCGGGCGGGTGACTCGAGCGGGTGCGGGGGTCAGCAATGCCGAGCTAGAGTTACAGAGCGCGGACGGCTCGGGGGTGCTGGTCAGGTCCGACGCGAACGGCTATTACGGGGCACCGAATCTGCCCGTCGGCAGGCTGACCGTCAACGCCTTACGCCGCGAGGCGGGCGCAGTCAAAACGATGCAATCATTGACGACGGAAACGGTCTTAGGTCGCGTAGTCACGCTGCCAGACATGCAACTCGAGCCGTAATCCGAGCGACCGTTGCAGTGCTTCGTGGCTTGGTTCATTCATCAGATCGGCGGCGCGCACCGCGACCGATGGCGGCTCGAGGCTGGATTCAACCGCAGTCAAACCTTGGTACCCGTGTTCTTAGCCGCGAGGCTATCTCAAGATTGGGCGTGCGACACCCATCACCCGCTTGGGCATCACCCGCTCGAGCGTGCCACGAAGAGTCGCAATGGGTAGTTCCAATCCAAGGCGGCCCAGGGTTCAATCGGTCTCGAGCGGCCAGGGTTGCGAGCTAGAGGTTAAGAAGAGGGGACGCCTGTAAGCGTCCCCTCTCGCCAAACGCCTGCCGATTAGTTGGTGGCGTTGTACAGCGCGGCGACCTCGTTGGCGGCGAGCGCTCGAGCGTAGACGCGCAGGTCGTCCAAGAGTCCCAGGTACGGCCGCTGCCCGGAATTATTGTCGTTCCGTTCACTGGCTATTAGGTTCGGTGAGCTGGTGCTGGGGTTGGTGTAAGTGACGTTATTCTTGACGGTCGTGGCGACCAGCCCACCGTTCTTGTACAGCTTAACCGTCGAGTTCCCGGCGCTGTTAGAAACGACCGCCGCGTAATGCGTCCAAGCGGTCTGGCTGTAGGCGGTCGGATCGGTCACGAGGACGGAATTGCCACCGGCCGCCGGGATGAAGAACGAGGCTTTGCCGTTCACGCCGACATTGACTGAACCGTTTGCTTTGTCCTCTGTCTGCCCGAGCACGAACCGCGCCCATTGGCTCACACCGTTGGTGCTGTTCTGCCCGAAAACCCACATGTCGTTCCCGGAGGAGGGCTTGATCCACAGGCTATAGGTAAAATTCTGCGAGTACGCCAGGAACGGGGTCTGGGCGCTACCGAGGTTATCAGTCGTGCAGCCCGCCCCACCGTCGTTGGCGTTAAAACGCAGCGCGGAGGTTCCCAGATTATTGCGGTTGAAATCGTTGAAGACGCAAGCTCCAGCCTTCGTCCCATTCTTGCCGTTGCCGCTCGAGTCGTTCAGATTGCCGTCCAATTTGTAATACGCCAGCAGGTTGCTGGTGATGTCCAAGATGCTGACGGCTTTCGTGGCCGTTGCCGTGAGCGCCCCCGCGTCCGTCGCAGTCAGGGTGATCGTGTAATCACTGCTCGAGGTGTAGGTATGCTGCTTCGTGAAGGGCGTGCCAGAGGTGGCGGTCACGGCCGTGGCTGGACTGTTATCACCCCAGTTGATGCTGACCGTCGCCAGGTTGTTGTCGGTCACGGTCGCACCGAAGGTCACCGTGGACCCTGCGATGCTGGAAGTAAGGTTGCTGATCGTTGGGGTGAGGTTCGCGCCGACTTGCGGGTTCAGCGGTTGCGGGTCAGCGCCGTCCACCGTGCCGTCGCGGTCGGTGTCGGCGCTCCTCGGGTCGGTCCCGGCGGTTTGCTCCTGCTTGTCGCTCAGGGTGTCGGAATCGCTGTTGGCGGTCGTCGGGTTCGGGTAGACCCGCTTCGGGTAACCGCTCACCGGGGCGGTGGTCGTGACCGTCCAGCCGGTGCGGACCTCATTGAAATCGGAGATCGTGTCGCTGTCCGAGTCAGGGTTGGTATCGCTGGTCCCGTAGAAGTACTCCTCGCTGTCGGTCAGCTTGTCGCCGTCCACGTCGCGCAGCAGCATCACGCGCACCTCGCTGCCCGCTTTCAGCACGATCTCGTCCACGTTCGTGGTGGAGGTGATCGTAAGTCCGTTGGTGCCGACGACCGCCCAGACCGTCTTATCGCTCGAGGCGCTGGTGATGAGCGCGTTCGTGCCGGGTGTCGGATCGAACAGTCCGCTCAGCACGCGCACGCCGCTGACGGTAGAAACCGTGAAATTGCGTTTCAGCGTGTCGGTCAAAACCTTGCCCAGCTTGACGCCGACGATCTGCCCGGCGCTCCGTTCCACGTTGGTCGCTACGCGAAAGCGCTCGCTGTGACCGTTTCCGTAATCGAGCACCAGGAGCGCGGTCTGGGCGTTGGTGGTGTCGTTCTGGAATTTGAAGCTCCGGCTGTTGGCATCCTGGATGTCGTAGGAGCTGAATTCAAACTTCAGGTCGGACGGGTCAGCCATCAATTCCTGAGCCAAGTTGCCCGCCAGATTCAGCGTCAAGCCGAGCGTGCCGCTGGATTCGCCCTGACCCAGTGTGAAGCTCGTCGGGGTGCCAGAGTCAAAACCCATCGTGCCGATCACCACGAAGCTGAGCGGGTTGGCGCGGTCGCGGCGAAGCGCGGTCACACCGAGGTTGGTCAGCGTGAAGGCGACATCGCCGGTGTTCTTCAACTTCATCCCGAGCGTCAACTTGCCGCCCTTCAATTCAAACCCGCTGACGCTGCTCTGCTCCAAGGCTTCGGCGGCACTTTTCTCCGTGGCCTGGCTCGAGTCGTTGGTGTACGACCTCGTGTTCTCCGTGCCGTAGCCGACGGTCGCGGTCACCGAGGCGCTAACGGTCGCGTTGAAGCCGCCCGTGCCGCCCGAGACCTCCGCGCCGACCGTGGCGCTGACCTCGGCGTTGAAGCGCTGGGTTTGCGTGTCGGTGCTGCTGCGGCTGGCGGTGTTGCTCAAGGACAGGCTCGAGGATTTGCTCGAGGTCACGCTGTTGCTGCCGGTCTGCCCAATGTCCAGGGTGATGGACGGCGCGGCGGCGTAACTCATCTCGAAGCGCGGCGTGTTGGCGATGAGCGGGTTGAAGACCCCGCCGAGTTCGATGATCTCGCGGTAATCGCTGATCTGGTCGCCGTCCGAGTCGGCGAGCGTCGGCGAGGTCCCGTACTTGCTCAGTTCATTGCCGTCGAACAGGGCGGAATTACCGTTGGAATCGTTATCGGTGTCCACATCGGTCGGGTTGCTGACCCAGGTGTCCACCTCGGCACTATCGGAAAGCCCGTCGGCATCGGTGTCGGGCTTTGTGGGATCGGTGAAGCGGGTGCGTTCCTGAGCGTCGCTCAGCCCGTCACCGTCGCTGTCCTTTTGACTGGGGTCGCTCGAGACGTGACGCGTCGAAAGCGCTGTGCCGCCCCGAGTGATGCTGATGTCGTACCCAGCGAGTTCATCGGCGTCGGAGATGCCGTCACCGTCAGTATCCGCACCGCCCGCCGAGGGTACCGCGTCCAGTGTCGCGGCTTCAGAGGTACCGCTGGCGTTCTTGGCTTTCAGCGAATACGCGTAGGTCGTGCCAAGGGTCAAACCCGTGTCGGTGTACGTGTTCGTCTTGTCGTCGGGTGCGGCGATCTGCGCGAAGGCGCTGCCGCCCGTCTTGCGCTCCAAAATGTACCCGGCCGCACTGGGCACGAGTTTCCAGTCCAACTTGATCGTGGTCGCGGTCGTGGCGGAGACCGTGAACCCAGTGGGTTTTGTCGGAACCGTACCAGTCGGCGGCTCTGAGGGATTGCTGGTATCTGAGACACTCGGGCAGGCAACGAGCGCCAGCGCCAACAATGGAACGGTGGCCAGACGTAAAACAGGAACAATTTTCATGATAGTCCTCCTGGTATCGCATGAAGCCCTCGGGTTGCTGTGTTGGGTTGGGGCTTGTGAGGCACAGATTAAAAAGCCGCCGTTAGACCGCCGTCACACACCCGTCACTCAGGTGTCAGCCTCAAAAAAAATTTGTTCTAAACACGCTATTGATTCGCGTCGCCCGAGCTGAAGGCTGGCCTGTGTTCCAGAAGGCTTGCTCGAGACAAATTTGTTGGGTTGAACACGCTCGGATCTGTGAAAGTAGTCTCAGGTTTCCCTGGCACAGCTCGAGAGGCAGCGTTTTTGGCTTGACACGTATGACTGGGACGCGAAATCGAAGCACGGGTTTTGGAAGCATGGGTTTTGCAAGCACAGGTTTTGAGCAAAACACCCCGAGTTGTGGCGCTCGAGTTCAGGCTCGATCTACCAAGCAGCCCAACGCTCGAGGTCACAAGTCGTTTTCCTGAGTTCGGCGTGGTCAGGGTACGATCCGAGGGCGGCAGAATGTGCCTGTGACGCGAACGCACGATAGCCGAATCAAGCCCTTGTCAGTAAAGTGGGGCGTATGAATCAAGCAGATGCAAATCCGTTGGCGCACGCCGAAGCGCTGGCAGAACAGGCGCACGGCGATCAATGCTACGGCGACGAACCATACATCGTGCATCTGCGTGCAGTCGCCGCCGTCTTGGAGCGTTTCGGTGTGACCCCCGCCACCCCGGACGGCGAGGCGCTGCTGTGTGCCGCGTGGCTGCATGACACCCTGGAAGACACGAAGCTTCAAGCCTCGCAGATCGCGGCGATCAACCGGCTGAGCTTGGACCTGGTGCAGCGCGTGACCGACGAACCCGGCACAAACAGAGCCGAGAAGAAAGCGTTGACCTACCCGAAGATTGCCGCGCACCCGCTGGCGGTCGCGTTGAAGCTGGCGGACCGGATCGCTAACCTCGAAGCCTGTCTGGAAAATCCGTCGGAGCGCACCCGGCGCAAGTTGGAGATGTACCGGGGCGAGCAACCTGGGTTCCGAGCGGCGCTGCACCCGACAGAAGGCGTCTGGCTCGAGGAGTTGTGGACGCACCTGGACAAGTTACTGGCGCAATCAATTGATCCTTGAGAATAAATGGCGCTTTTCGTTATCCACCAAGCGCTCGGATCGCACCCGCCTCTAAAACAATCGTTCATCCGACTCGAGTCCGGCGAGGAGTTCCGTAGGGCCAACCGCCGTTCGCCCGCCACAAACGCCGACCAGCGTCTTCAACTCTCGAGATACAAATATTGCCCTGTATTACCTTGAGTCCTCGAGCCGCCGCCTCGGTTTAGACCCGGCAACATATACTTTCGTCGTCACCATCAACACGCCGGAAATCCTCGAGAAACGATCTTCGGCATTCACTCAGAAAAGAGGCTGGCATGGAGTACAGACGGCTGGGCAACACCGGGTTGATCGTCAGCGCCGTGGCCCTGGGCACGATGCAGTTTGGGAAGGGCATGAACATGGGCGGGTTGGATCAGGCGGAAACGACCGCGATGATTCGCTTTGCGATTGAGCGCGGCATCAACTTCATTGACACCGCCGATGTGTACTCTGGCGGCGAATCGGAAACCCTGATCGGGAACGCGCTTCAGGAATTAGGCAACCGCGACGAGCTGGTGCTGGCCACGAAATTCCGTTTGCCAATGTCGGAGAACTTCAACCGCTCCGGCGCGACCAGGGTCAACATCCTGCGCGGCGTGGAGAGCAGCCTGAAACGGCTGAAAACCGATTATCTTGACCTCTACCAGGTTCACGGCTGGGATTCCAACACCCCGCTCGAGGAGACGCTGCGAACGCTGAGCAACCTCGTGCGTCAGGGCATGGTGCGGTACATCGGGCTGAGCAATTACCTGGGCTGGCAGGCGGCCACCGCGCTGGGTGTGCAGAAACAGCTCAACCTCGAGCCGTTCGTGACAGCTCAGATGTACTACAGCTTGGTCGGGCGCGAGTTGGAGTACGACTTCACGAGTTGCGCCGAGTATCACAAGCTGGGCGTCTTGGTCTGGAGTGCCCTGGCGGGCGGGTATCTGACCGGCAAGTACGCGAAGCCCGGCGCGGCGGAACAGGGCACGCGCTTCGCCGAGGCAGGGCAGTTCGTGCCCTTCGACTGGGACAAAGGCGAGCCGATCCTGAACGCGCTGCGGGTCGTGTCCGAGCGGCACGAGGTCAGCCTGGCGCGGGTCGCTTACGCGTGGACGCTTAGTCGCCCGACTGTTTCCAGCGTCATCATCGCGGCCCGGAAGATCAGCAATTTAGACGACAACATCGCCGCCGTGGACCTGAAACTCACGAGCGATGACCTCGAGCTGCTGAACACCGTCTCTGACCCTGGCACCCCGTACCCGAAGTGGATGGTCTTGCAACTCGATCAAGCCGAAGACCCGCGCCCGAAAATCCTCGAGCCAGAAAAGTTCAAGGACGGCGGCCCGTGGCGCGACTTGCGGTTTCGTTGAACCGCTCATCCTTTGAGCGCGTCTCTACCGCGCTGCCCAGATCAGACCGCGCCGCACGATCTCCCGCGCTTCCGGCACATCGAAGTCGGCTCTAACATGCCCGAGCGAGCAATAAAAAACCCGCCCTGCGCCCCAGCGCCGCTTCCAGACGACCGGCATGGTCGTACCAGCGATCCAATCGCAGTGCGCCCCGTCGAAGGTCGTCGTGGCCAGGACTTCGTTGCTGGGGTCGGCGTGCAGGTAGTACTGCTCGGAGCGCATCTGAAAGTCGTGCAGCCCAGCCACGATCGGGTCGCTCGAGTCGGTGATGTTGACCGTGTACTGAATGATGTTGCCGGGGTGCGCGACCCACTGCCCGCCGACCATGAACTGATACTCCGGGTTGTTCCTGAACGCGTCCGCCACGCCACCGTGCCAGCCAGCGAAACCCGTCCCGGCTTTGACGGTCTCGAGCAAGCCGCGTTCCTGCTCCGGGGTGATCGTGGACATGGTGTAGACCTGAACGATCAGGTCCTGTGAACGCATGAAGTCGGTTTCCAAGTACGTATTTAAAGTGTCTGAAACCGTGACCTCGAAGCCATCGTGCTCCAACATCGGCGCGAACAGGTGAACGCATTGCTTCGGCTCGTGACCCTCCCAGCCGCCCCAGACGAACAACGCTTTCTTGCTTGGCTCGGTCATCCCCGGAGTGTAGCGCAGCCGCAACGATTTGCGGCTCGAGGTTGAAAAGAAATAACCCCTGCCTTTGACAGGGGTTTTTCTGGCGGGTCGTGCAGGGCTCGAACCTACGACCTATGGTTTTGGAGACCATCGCTCTACCGACTGAGCTAACAACCCACGCGGTTGCGGAGTGTACCACAGCCTTTTTGACCTGACAAGATCAGCCCACAGCGGCGTCTTTCACAGGCTCGAGGCGTTTGCTCTAGACTGGGCCCATGTCCCTATCACCACTGAAAGAGTTCATGCCGACCGCGCTGAGTTTGCATCGTGCCAGTCGGGTGCTGGGCGCGTTGCGAAAGCTCGTGCGTGCGCCGGAAGCGAATCATCTCGAGTTGGCGTTGCGAATCGAACCTGGGGCACTGTCCACCGAGATCTTGCCGGGCGGCGCGACGGTGCGGCTGGAGTTCGCGGAGGCGCGGGTGGCGTGCGCGCTCGGCGCTGACAGGCGCGAGATCGCGCTGCATCAGCACACGACGCGATCTCTGCTCGAGGCGGTGTTGGAGGGTCTGGAATCACTGGGCGCACCGCTGGTTGGGAGCGGTGACTCGAGGGTGGACGGGTTCCTGCGGGCGCTCGAGGTCAAGGGTTTAACGGCGAATTTTGGCGCGGGCAGTGTCCCGGACGACGAGGCCTTAACGGTGGATGCGGCTTCCAGTGCCGCGCTCGGCGTGGCGTTGGAGACAGTCTTCACGGGCTTATCGCGGTTTCGCTCGAGGTTGAACGGCGCGATGACGCCGTTGGTGGTCTGGCCGCATCACTTCGATGCCTCAATGCTGTGGTTTCCGGGGGCAAAGATGGAAGAAACAGAGCCGCACCTGAACTTTGGCTTTGCCGCCTACGACGCCGAATTCACCGAGCCGTACCTGTACGCCTATGCCTATCCGATGCCAGCCAATTTCAGCCAACTCGAGGCTCCCGCGCCGTGGCGTTGGCACACCGAGGGCTGGCAGGGCGCGACGATCAAGTATAGCGATTTGATGACCCTAGAATCCGTGGAACACGCGTTCGAGGCAATCAGCGCCGGGCTGTCGGCTGACGCTCCTCGTCGGTGAGGGTGCGAGACAGTTCCTCGTATAGAACCTGATCCAGCACCTCTAATTCCTCGTCCAGCACGGTTTCCGTGGCTTCCAGCACCCGCTCGAGTTCTTCGACGGCATCGGTGAAGGTGCTGCTCTGGATGCGTTGCCGGAACAGTGGCAGCATCGGCTCCAGCGCTTTTCGGACGATCAGCCGGAAGCGCTCCAAGGCTTCTTCCTCGCTGAGCGGGACGCGTTTCGGTTCTAAATCTATGGGAACCGTGCTCGCCCCGAGGCGTTCCAGCGTTTCACGGGCGATATCAGGGAGTTTACTGAGGTAGTGACTGTCTTTCACGATGTAATTCGCCGCGCCACTCTGCAAGGCTTTGACCGCCAGTTGCGCGTCGGCCCGCCCGGTCACCAGCACCACCGGCGCACCGAAGGGCAGGAGTTGCTCTAGCAGCGTCAAACCGTCGGTGTCCGGCAAACCGTAATCCAGCATCACCAGATCGAAACCGCCCAGCCGAGCGCTCTCTAAGCCCAAGGCTCCCGTGGGTTGAATCGCAACCGCGAACCCCGCACGTTCCAGATACCGACTCGCCACGAACGCCTGATCGGGGTTGTCTTCGATCAATAAAACGCGGGGCATGGCACAGATTACTCGAGCCAGAGTAAAGCGGCTGGAAAAGTCATGAGAAACCTGTGCCAGAGCCTCATCTGGTGTCGCGTTTCGGCTCTGGAAGCGTGGGCTTTGACTCGCTTGTCGGGTCATTCGCAGCACAGTTGTCCCCACGGGCGCGATGATAGGGTAAGGCGTGAAAGCCACCACCTTACGCGAGTTGAAAGCCAGCGGCTACCGCGCCCGGACCGTCCAGGACGAGGTGCGCGAGAATCTCATCAAGAAACTCCGCAACAAGGAAGACATCTTCCCCGGCGTCGTCGGCTACGAGGAAACTGTCACGCCGCAGGTCGTGAACGCGCTTCTGGCGCAGCAGAACTTCATCCTGCTGGGCTTGCGTGGACAAGCCAAGTCGCGCATCCTGCGCGCCATCACTGAACTCTTGGACCCGGAAGTCCCGTACATTGTTGGGACTGAGCTGCACGACGACCCGATGATGCCCGTCTCCCGCGAGGCGCACCGCCTCCTGGACCAGCACGGCGACGACACCCCGATCGCTTGGCTTCCCAGAGAACTGCGCTACGTCGAAAAGCTCGCCACCCCGGACGTGACCGTCGCCGACATGATCGGTGACGTGGACCCGATCAAGGCGGCGCGGTTGGGGACGAACCTGGGCGACGAGTTGACGATTCACTACGGCTTGCTGCCTCGAGCCAACCGAGGGATCTTCGCCGTGAACGAGTTGGCGGACCTGTCGCCGAAGGTTCAGGTCGGGTTGTTCAACATCATGCAGGAAGGCGACGTGCAGATCAAAGGCTATCCGGTGCGCTTGGAACTGGATGTCATGCTGGTCTTCAGCGCCAACCCCGAGGATTACACCGCCAGGGGCAAGATCGTGACGCCGCTGAAAGACCGCATCGGTAGCGAGATTCGCACCCACTACCCGAGCGACATCAACATGGGCATGGACATCACCCGGCAGGAAGCTTGGCTGACCGACGGCGGCAAAATGCGCGCCGAGATTCCGGGCTTCATGGCGGAATTGGCGGAAGAAATCGCGTTCCAGGCCCGTGACGATAACCGCGTGGACAAGCAGTCCGGCGTCTCGCAACGCCTGCCGATCAGCCTGATCGAGTTGATCGCCAGCAACGCCGAGCGCCGATCCATCATGAACGGCGACGAAGCTGTGGCCCGACCCAGCGACCTGTACGCCGGTCTGCCCGCGATCACCGGCAAGATGGAGTTGGAGTACGAGGGCGAAATGAAAGGCGCGGACAACATCGCCAAGGACATCATCCGCAAAGCCGCCGGAGCCGTGTACAGCCGCCGCGCCGGGAAGAACGACACGCAAGCCTTAGAGAAATGGTTCGAGGACGGCAACACGCTGAACATCCCGCAAGCGGGCGGTGCGAGTGCCGCGCTGAAAGAGCTGGGCACGGTTCCGGGATTGGTCAAGATCGCCCGCGAACTCGCCGAGGGCAGCACCGACGCACACACGATTTCCGCCGCCGAATTCGTGCTAGAGGGCTTGTACGGCAAGAAGAAGATTTCTCGGAGCGAGGAAATGGGCTACGCGGCGGCAGAACCCGAGACGGTCAAGGGGCGCGGCGGACGCTGGAACTGAGCCTCTCGAGGTGAAATGAGGTCAGGCGTCTGTGCCTGACCTCATGTTTTGCTAGAACCCGAGACTCGCCCGGCCCCAACTCGAGAAGGCCAATCACGTTCCATTCGACGCGGCTTGAGACCTTAGTGGCTAGGCACAGCGCGCTGTGCCCCTACGAAAACACCTGTCCGCCCGTCTGTGCGTCTCGAGCTAAGCGCGTTCTAGACTCGAAGGGGTGCGAACTAAACCTGCCCTTCCCAGCCCTGATCGTGGGTTTTGAAGGCGTCTCGCCAGCGGGCGACTTCCACGTCGTCCAGTGTCCCTCGAGACAACTGTTCTGCATTGCGTTTCAGATGTTCCAGCTTCGCCGTGCCGACAATGATGCTGCTGACGCCGGGCGTGTACGCGCTGAAGCGAAGCGCCGTCCCCAGCCAGTCGTGATTCCCAGGCTCGAGGCTCATGGTCTTCAACCGATGCCAGTATTCCTCGGCGTACTGCCCGACGGGACGGGTCTCAAACTGCCAGGCGGCGTTGGCAATGGGCCGCTTGGCGATCACGCCTAGGCCGCTTTGCTGCGCGACGCGCAAGTCCGACGCATTGCGCTGATCGAACAGATTGACCGAGGTCTGCACACCGCCAAAACGACCGGATTGAACAGCCCACGACAGCGCCTCGTTCTCACCGGAGTAGGCTGCCACGCGAATCAACCCCTGCGCTCTGGCGGCCTCGAGCGCTTCCAGCAGGTCATCGCGGCGCAAGGTCTCCAAGGGACAAGAGTGAAAGTGAAAGATATCGAGGTAATCGGTGTTCATGCGCCGCAGCGCATCCTCGATCCCTCGAGTGACGACCTCTGGCGTCCAATCCGGCACGCCATCCACGCCGTACCCGCCTTTGGTGGACAGAATGAACTCGGCCCGGCGATGCGACAGGTGACGCCCAATGCGCTCCTCGGACAAGCCGTAACCTCGAGCCGTGTCAACGAGCGTCACACCCAGGTCCAGCACGGCGTTCAGCAGGTGCGCCGCGTCAGCTTCGGAGAGTTCGTGGCCGCCAATGTGGCCCGCGCCGAAACCCAAGACGGAAACTGAGAAACCGCTCGCACCAAAGGGACGTTGCTCCATGCCAACAGTCTAACCGTCCGCCATTTTCCCCGAAAGCCCCGACCTCTCGAATCGGCTCGAGACGGAATCGGTCGAATCAACCTCCGCTTAGCTGCATACTGGAGGACACACCCTTATCCCGAACTGACGTTAACTCTAACTGAGAAGTTGCACCCGAGCGTTCTTGCGTCAGACACGAGAATTAAGTCGGGTGTTCAGCTTCCATCAGTCTCTTGACGGCCTCGTAGCCGAAGAAGCCCGAACCCGGTCTTGGATGTGCAATATGTTGAGATCTTGGCTGACGAAAATTACGTCCCTGAAAGCGCCTATCGAACTCGAGCCTCGAAGCAGGATTGAACCGCCAGACTGTGAATCGGTCAACCTCGAGCGATCCCAGGTTTCAGGGCCGTGATGATAGTCTAAAACCCGTGAACCTCGTCCCACCGTCTACCCTCGAGCTGCTGTCACTCGAGCGTAACTTGCTGTCCGATGCGCGTGAGGCACTGGCGCGTTCCGGCGCACCAGCCAGCGAGTTGTTGGATGCGCGAAACGCTCAGCGCGGGTTAGAAGAGAGTTTTTTGCTGGTCGTGGTCGGCGAATTCAACAGTGGCAAATCAAGCTTACTGAACGCATTGCTGGGTCAAAAGGTGCTCCTGGAAGGGGTCACGCCGACGACCGATCGGATCAGCATTCTGGTCCACGGCGAGACCGACCGTAGCGCGCCTTACGACGGCGACGATTTCGTGCAGCGCCGCGAGTTACCGTTGCGCTTTCTGGAAGGGGTCGCCCTGGTGGACACCCCTGGCACGAACGCGGTGATTCGTCGCCATCAGGCGATCACCGAGGGTTTCCTGCCACGGGCGGATTTACTGCTGTTCCTGACGAGCGCCGACCGCGCCTTCACCGAATCCGAGAAGCAGTTCCTGATCCTGGCCAAACAATGGTCTCGCAAAGTCGTCATGGTCGTCAATAAGGCGGACCTGTTAGAAACCCCAGCCCAGCAACTCGAGGTGCGGGAATTCGTGGATCGCAACACGAAGGAGGTTCTGGGGCAGACCGCGCCGCTGTTCCTGGTGTCCGTGCGCCGATTGGAGCGCGAAGGAACCGACGTGGGTTTCACGGCGCTGGCGGGCTTCCTGCACGAAACGCTGTCCGAACGCGACCGCACCCGCCTGAAACTGCTGTCGCCGCTCGGCGTCACGGCGGAATTGCTGGCTCGAGCCAAGCGCCGCCTGCAAGCCAGTCAGGAGATTCTCGGCGACGACACGAAAACGCTGTCCGACCTGGCGGCGCAATTAGAGGTTCACGGACACGACCTGCAACTGGAACTGGAATCGCAGATGCGCCCGCTCGAGGCGGTGCTGGACGGCGTGCAGAAGCGCGGCGAGCTGTTTATTGAGGATGCGCTGAGATTCACCAAGATTCCTGAGTTGCTGCAAACCGAGAAGGTGCGTGGACGCTTCGAGCGCGAGGTCGTGACCGACGCCCCAGCCCAGTTGGAGCGCCGCGTCGGAGAGATTATTGACCGCTTCCTGACCAGCAACGTCGCCTTCTGGAACAGCACGATGGCGTTTCTGGAGCACCGCGCCGCCAACGGCTCGAGCGGACAGGCTCCCGGCGGTGAGACGCGGGAGAGTCTGGTGCGCGGCGCAAAGTTTGAGTACGACCGCAAAGCGCTGCTGGAAGGGATTGGGCAGGCGGCGCAAACCGAAATTCAGCGCTTCAACAGTGGCGAGTTCGCCCGGCAACTCGCCAACGATGCCCAGGCGGCCGTGTTCCAGTCCGGCATCACCGGGGTCGGCGGGCTGGGACTGGGCGCACTGCTGGTCGCGGTTCTCGGCGGCTTCCTGGCGGACTTCACCGGGATTCTGTTAGGACTGGGCTTGGCGGGCGTCGGGCTGTTCATCCTGCCCCGGAAACGCACCGAAGCCAAGCTGGAGCTGATCCAGAAAATCACCGCCACCCGCGACAGTCTGCGCGAAGTCCTGACCCGCGAGTACGCCCTCGAGACCGAACGCGCCCAAGCCCGCCTGCGCGACGCGACCGCCCCCTACACGCGCTTCATCCGCGCCGAATCCGAGCGTCTGCAAGCCGCCAACAAAGAACTCGAGGGGCTGGAAACGCGACTGGCAGGGATTCGAGGGCAGATCGAGGGGTTGTAAACGGCGAGGCGTTGAGAGCAAACCTCAGGGTTGTGGCTCGAGGTTTCAGTCGTATGACTACGTGTGCGAATCAAGCCCTCGCGGAGGCCCAAATAAACAACTCACTCGAGCCAGCCGAAAAGCCCCTTCGCCTCTCCCAGTATTGATTGCGTGCCTTCGGCACCATGTAATTGCGTGCCTTCGGCACCATGTAATTGCGTGCCTTCGGCACCATGTAATTGCGTGCCTTCGGCACGACGGGAGAGGCTGCGCTCAGGCGCGGGTGAGCGCAGCAAGTTGCCCTTGACCTTTCTGGAGAATCGTTTTCTTGGCATGTCTCGAGCGTTGACGTTGGTGGCCAAGCGAGGCGCGCCTCGCCCCTACGCCATACGTGGGGTGTGATGGGGCTACTCGAGCGTGGCCGGGTTTGCCGTGGCAAACCCCCTGAAAACCTGGAGGCTCGAGGGTCAAGACAATCCACCCTCGAGCCAGGGTTTGTGTTATTTGAAGGTCGCGCCGAGCCTGTAATCGGCCGCTTTCAAGCCCAGTTCTGGCAGGTCAGGGGCTTGCGAGTCGTTGACCCAGGCGTTCACTAAGGCTTTGGCAGCGGCTCCGTTCAATTCCCCGGTCAGGTTGATGAAGTCCTCGTTGCTGGCGGAGCTGAACTTGTACTTCTCGAGGTAGGCGCGTAACAAATTCCAGAACGCGGTGTCGCCCAACTTGGCGCGTAGGGCGTACACGGCCATCTCGCCTCGGTCGTAGACGCCCGCGTTGAACAGGTCGTCGCCCGCTTTCAACCCGCCGGGTGGCGTCAACACGTCCCAATTGGGACGCCGGGTGGCGGGTTTCCTGCCCGCCAGTTCCGACAGCGCAATTTGCGCTCTGGCAGGGAGGATGACCCGCTCGAAAGGAAGCGCAGCGATGGCGTCTGCCAACGTGTTGAACGAGCCGGGTTTACGCGCGACGATGCTGTCGCGGTACGAAACCGGCAGGGTTCCGCTGAAGATCAATTCGAGCGCTCGAGTCACGTCTTCTGGTTTCAGGGAGGCGTTCTTGAACTGATTTTTCAGCGCCCCGACCAACTCTGATTTCTCGAGGCTGCGGACGTACAAACCGTTGGCGACGCTGGGGTAATTGCTGGTGATGTTCTCTTCCAGGCTGGGATAGCTGCCCTTCAGATTCTCGGAAACGTAGAGATCGCCGAGGTACTGCGCGAAGCCCTCGTGAACCCAGATGTCCTTGTTGGTCTTATATGTGACCAGGCTGCTGAACCAAAGATGCGCCAGTTCGTGCGCCACGACCATCGCGTTCAACCCGAGGCTCTCCCCACCGCCGAACGAGGCGGGCAGCGTCACCAGGGTTTGTGTTTCCAACGCGAACCCGAGGTCGTTGTCGGTGGTGATGACACCGACTTCTGAGAACGGGTACGGCGTCAGGCGCTCGTTGAAAAACCCGATGATCTTCGGCGTCTCGAGAACCGCTTGGCGCATCACGGGCGTCGTGGCGGGCGATAGGTAATGGCGGACGCGCACGTTTCCGACCTTGCCCTGTTCCTCCAGGGTGTATTCACCGACCGACATCATCACGACGTAGGTCGTGGTCGGTGTGGCAATCCGAAAGGTCGTGGTTTTCGTGCCGTCAGGGTTGTCCAAGCTGCTAAGGAGTTGCCCGCTGACGACAGCGGTGTCCGTCTTCGGGGCGGTCAGAGCAATCGTGTAGGTGGCCTTGTCGCTCGGGTGTTCGTTGACGGGCGACCACATGAACATGCTGCTGGGCTGCGAGAGCACCGTCAGCGTGTTGTTGTTGAGCAACCAGAACGCGTCCCCGAATTCGTTCGGATTGGCTATGCTGCCCGGCACGCCGCTGTAAGACACGGTGACGCGAAACTTTTCTCCACTTTTCAGGGCTTGCGCGGGCACGACCACCAGCTCCGGGTCGCTCTGCTGAAACCGGGCGGGCGCGCCGTTCACGGTCACGCCTGAGACGGTCATGCTGCCAAAGTCCAGGTCAAATTGGCTGAGATCCTGCGTGGCCAGGGCTTCCATCGTAGTCGTCCCGGTTTCGGAGCGCTTGTCGGTACTGAAGCGCAGGTTGATGTTGTAATCCTGGGCGTCGTAACCGCCGTTGCCCATCCACGGAAAGATCGGGTCGTTCAAACCCGGTGCGCCCGGCGTCTGCGCCCCCGCCGCGCCGACCAAGAAGATTCCCGCCGCAACGAAGACTCGAGCCGTGCCTTGGATGACGCGATGGATTGAGTTCATTGTCGTGAAGTGTACCGGCTCTGCACCAAGTTCTGTTTCGGGAAATATGAAGATCGCGTCAAGTCACGAGTTTCGGTTTTTTTCCCGTCGGAGACTCGAGGCGAGCGCCGGGAATGCCGTAGCGCGGCCATTTCTCATCCACCAGGGCCACTGTTTTTTCGTCCATCACGATCTTGTCGGGCCACAGCCGAGTGAAGCCCTCACTGGCAATTTTGCGCGTGCCGTCCAACACCAGCACCGGACCCGTCGGGCCCTCCACGACCCTCGAGTCGCGCTCCGGGTCAATGTTGTTCAGCAGCGTCCAGAACACGTCGTCCGTGTCGGTGACCTCGGTCAGTTCATCCAGCAGAGCAATCAAGCGAATCCCGGCCGCCTGGCTCGAGACGGCTAAGCTCTCCCCGGTCTCCAAGCCTTGGCGCGGCTTGGTTTTGTCCACGGCCACGAACCACAGGCCACCGCCGGGTTGGGCTTGCGACAGAATGCCGGGCAGCTTGGGCAGCTCAGTCGCGGCTCTGGGCGGTGCAGGTTGCCAGGTGATCGCGCCGCCCTCCTCCCAGCTTTTAGCGGTGCCGTCCAGGATCAGCTTGGAGCCGTAACTCCACTCGCGGCTCGAGTGATCCAACACGTCCGTTGGTCCCTTGGTGACGACCGTATCGCGTCCGGGGACGCAGTTCAGCAGGGCTTGCCGCCAGAAGGCCAGGTTGTCTTGCGGCACGGCTCCGCCCGCCTCGCAGACGACGGCGACCTTGGTGAACATGGCTTGCCCCAGCCCGAACATGCCGTTGGCGACCTTGTAGGCGTGACCGGGGTAGCTCTTTTTGATCGTGACGTTCACCAGGTTGTGCGCGATGCCGCACGGTGGCAGGTGATAATCCACGATCTCTGGCAGGATCAGTTGCGCGGGGACCAGAAAAATGCGTTCGGTGGTTTCGATCAGGTACGCGTCCTCCATGGGCGGTCGCCCGACGATTGTGGCCGGGTAGATCGCGCCGGATCGCATCGTCACAGCCGTCACGTGGAACAGCGGGTACTGATCCTCCAAGGTGTAAAACCCGGTGTGGTCCCCGAACGGGCCCTCCACGACCCAGGGTTCATTTGGGTCCACGTAACCTTCTAGAATGAATTCGGCATTCGCGGGAACCTCCAAGTTCACCGTGACGCCTTTCACGACCTCCTGGCGTTTGGAGCGCAGAAACCCGGTCAGTGAGTATTCATTGACGCCAGGCACGGGCGGAATCGGCGCGGTCGCCGCGTAGATCAGCGCCGGATCGCCCCCAATCGCCACAGCCACCTCGAGCCTGCGCCCGAGTTTCTTGGCTTTCTCCAGGTGCTTCGCGCCGGTCTTGTGTCTCTGCCAGTGCATTCCGGTGGTGTTCTTGGTCATGACCTGCATCCGGTACATGCCCATGTTCATTTCACCGGTTTCCGGGTCGTTGGTGATGACCAGCGGCAGCGTCACGAAGGGACCGCCGTCCTGCGGCCAGCAGGTCAGAACCGGAATCTTGGAGAGGTCCACCTCGTCGCCGCGCCAGACGATCTCCTGCACCGAGGCGGTCTTGATGCGGCGCGGCGGCAGGTTCGCCAATTCCTTCAACTTCGGCAGGTTGGACGCCAGTCCCAGAATCCCACCGCCGAGCCGGATGTCCAAGAGCTTTCGCAAGCGGTTCGCAATATCCTCGAGGTCGTCCACGCCCAAGGCCCACGCCATGCGTTGCCGCGTGCCCATCAAGCCGATCACTACAGGGAAGTCCTTCCCCGTAACGTGTTCAAACAAGAGCGCCGGACCGCCTGACTTCATGACCCGGTCGGCAATTTCCGTGATCTCGAGGTCGGAGGTCACGGGTTCCGTCACCCGCACGAGTTGACCCTTATCTTCCAGGAATTTCACGAAGGCTTGCACGTCGGCGAACATGCCCTCACTCTAGGCTCGAGGGGGAGAAGCGAGTAGGGACGTTGGTACGGTTTTCGTGTGGGGTGCGTGGGCTGGGTTACAGAAGCTTTCACTCGAGGCGGCGACCACGCGCGAGCCATCGCGTGTATTGCTCGTCCACCTGCCCGCAAGTGAGTCCCCAAGCTTTGTTTGGAATCACTCTGGGCGTGCCTGTTAGGGCAACGTTCATCAGGCTGGCCATCGTCTGATCCACCTCGAGTTGCAGGATCGAGCCATCAAGGAGCCGATGAATCTCCTCGTGGGGCATACTAGTGTTCATTAGAGTGCGCACCCGCTCGAAACGCTCGAGCTGCCGATTCATGATTCCCAGCCACCAGGCGTCGAAACGCAAGCGCCTGCCGTCTTCCGTCAGGATTGGATCGAAGCCCGCCGCTTCGTAGCGAGCATCCCACCAGATTTCGCCCGCGTGAGGGCCGCTCACCACCAGCAACAGATACATCGCGCAGCCGTAGTCTGAGACTCGAATTGCGCCCGGCGGCTCGAGGTCAAATTCCTCGTCATCCAGGACTTCGTGACGTTCGCTGTACGGCCACGGCTGCCGGAGGTCGCCAGGCTGCGACGGCAACGGAAGCACGCCGTAGAACGGACCCGCGCCGCCGTTACCGATCCCCGTAATGAAGGCGCGATACTCGAGCGGCAGTGCAACGCCGTGTTGAGCCTCGTAATCCAGCACGGATTGTTCGAGGAGCGGCGCGGCGAAGGCGTATCTGTGTTGGCTCGAGCCGAACGCGGCGCGGCGAGAGTCAAGCTGACGCAGCCGAGCGGCGCAGGCTCGAACGTCGCGGAGGAACTGTTGCTCGTCAAATCGGGTCATGGGTGGCAAAGACCGTAGAGGAACCAGCTTGAGGGTGCAGTAGCTTGAGGGTGCTGTTTCCCCTCACCAGTTATACCTCGAGTCGAAACCCTGCGGCGATTGCAGTGCTGCGAGATCCGGCTCGAGCGGTGCGGGTAGCCTCGCCCTTTCCCAATCGCGTCTGGCCCGTGCTAGCCTTTGACGGAATTTTCGTCCACCCTCCAGCAGCATCCCTGGGAGACCCATGTCAGAGTTGCAGCCGTTCGTTGATACCCACACGCCCTCGGCATCGGTCAAGCCAGCCGCTTCAGATCTGGTGGCGCGGTTTCGTGGGGTGCTTCCAAACAGCCTATTGGACTTGTGGTCCACGGTTGGCTTGGGATTTTACGGTGGCGGTCTGATTCAGCTTGTCAATCCAGAGGAGTACGCCGATGTGCTGGCTGGTTGATTGCTGCTGTCCGCCCCAAATCCAGACCGCGTGCCAATTGCGCTGTCCGCTTTCGGGACGATCTTCTACTACCGCAAGCGCGGAAGACGTGGCTTCGATCAATCCGCAGGGTCGTGAGATGTAGCCCCATCTTGGTGAGCCAGCCCCGCCGCTTCCGTCTGTGATCGTTACGCCTCGAGTCGCAGCCTAGAACGGCTAGACTCCGAGGCGTGACTGCGTTCGTTCTGATCGTCTCTTTCGTGCTTGGGGCACTCGTCGGCTCGTTCACGAACGTGCTGATTTACCGCCTGCCTAGAAAAGAAAACATCGCCTTTCCCCCGAGTCACTGCCCGCACTGCGATCACCGCCTGGGCGTGCTGGACCTCGTGCCCATCGTGTCGTGGCTGGCCTTGCGCGGCAAGTGCCGCTACTGCGGGAAACCGATTAAGTCGCGTTACCCAATCGTGGAACTCATCACGGCGCTGGCGTACACCGCGATTGCGTACAAATTCGATCCGCTCGAGAACACCCTTTTGACTGTGGGCTTCTGGTTCCTGTTCACGATTCTGCTGGCGTGCAGCGCGATTGACCTCGAGACCTTTGAACTCCCAGACGAGTTGACGATTCCTGCCATCGGCGTTGGGTTGGTGATCGCTGCGATCATCGGGACCTTTCCCGCCGCGCTCGAGGGGGCGCTCGTCGGCGCGGGGCTGATCGCCGCGATTTCCGGCTTTGGGTCGTGGGTGCTGCGCCGCTTCCGTGAACCCGCACATCCCGCGTTGCCTCTAGGGTATCTCAACATTCACCTCGCGGCACTCGTCGGCGCGTGGCTCGGGTGGCCAGCGGGCGTCATTGCAGGTTTGTTGCTGATGGGTTTTCACCTTCTGGCAAAGCGCACGATCCCGTTCCTGGACTCCATCGCCCTCGTTGGGTTCATCATCACCCTCGCCGTCAAAACCTCGAGCGGCGGCCTGCCCGGTCTCACCATAAGCCTCTCGAGTGGCTTGCAGGGCATGGGCGCGATGGCGATTCTGGTCGGCGTCTACTGGTGGCTCGCGCCGGAAGTGCCGGATGACACACCTGAAGAGGAACTCGACCCGATTGCGATGGGTTTTGGCGATGTCAAACTCTGGGCGGCGGTCGGCGCGTTCATCGGCTGGCAAGGCGCATTGTTCGGTGTGGCCGCGGCCGTCGTGGTCGGTGCAATTATCGGCGTGATTGCCTTGATGCGCGGCGGCTCGAGACAGATTCCGTTCGGTCCGTATCTAGCAGCGGGGGCGCTCGTAGCGCTGTTTACGGGCAGTCAGCCGTTGCTCGAGTACCTGCGCGGGTTGGGGTTGCTGTGAAATGCAAAGTTAATCCATCAAAAATTGGAAATGCTCCCCTGAACTAATTAACGTCAGTTCGGGATAAGGAGGTGTCCTCCAGTAGAGGGTAAACTACGCTCGCCAAAAGCCAAAGCTTCCTGTCGAGCGCTTATTTTACCTGTCTATCAGGCATACTTACCAAGCCACTCGAGTTCGCATGACTGGCTTCTCGAGTCAGTGCGTTAGCGTTGAGTTGGTTTCAATCGTAGACCCTCAATACTTCGACATTATTTGGCTTTTTTCGCCGCCAGCGCCACGTACCCTTCCACCAATCGCACGATCACCGGGTTATGCGTGTGAACACCGTGCGCCTCGTCGTTCGCGTCCGTCAGGTGCGCCACGACTGCCGCTTCGCCGTCCCTAGCCACTAGGAACGGCTGCTGCCCCTCGGCGGCGATGGCAGGCAGGTTCTGCAAGGCAGCCGTGCTGACCTTGACGCCGCGCTGCACCCTCGCCTCGAGCCGCTCCACTAAAGCAGGTTCGCCTGCCAGGTGCAGGCTTTGCGTGGCGTTCATCACGATGTCTTCAATCAGCGCCATGACGGCTGCCTCGCCGCGCAATGGGTAAACCGCTTCCGGTGCGGGTTCCGGTGCGAGCCGCGCTAGGCTGCGTTCCAGCCCTTCCAAGCGCCCTCGGAACTCGCGGTCGGCTCGAGTGATGTACTCGCGGGCGCTGAGCGGCGCGTACTCTAACGGGCTGAGTTGCGTGCGGGTGGCTAGTCCTCTGGCCTCGAGCCGTTCCAGGGTTTCGTAGACTTTCGGGCGCGGGATGTGGCTCTGGCGGGCGATCTTGGCTGGCTGTGCGCGTCCCAGAGAAAGTAGAGCGGTATACGCCCTGGCTTCGTACTCGGTCAGCCCCAGGGCTTGCAGGTAGTGGTGCGCTTCCATTCCCAATATGTTACGCCTCTGGTAACACGGGACTCAAGCGGCTGACAAGCATCAGTCATCTTTCCAATCAGCTCGACTCAATTTGTGAGCGATTCGACTTGACCTCGAGCGCGGCGCGCAAGAAGGTCGCAGTCTCTTGGATGTACGCCTCAATCGGGACGCCTGTAGGTGTGAGGGCACAATCGCGAGCTACGCGCAACAGGCAGGCGTCCACCAGCCGCGCCGCCACACGCACGTCCGCGTCGGCGCGAATCCAACCGCGCGCCTGGTCTCGCTCAAGGTTTGACACGAGGGGGCTGCGAAACGCGACCCGTTGCGTCTCGCCCTCGGGTGTCTCGCCAAAGAGGGTGGCGTCCGTGGCGAGAAACGAGAGGATGTCCTGGTAGCGCATGGTCGCCTCGAGTGCGCGGCGAAGCACCTCGCCGATCCGGTCGGTCAGCGGCTCGTCAATAGCAAGGATGGGCGCGATGGCCTCGACAATCGCCTGACTGAAGTCTGCCACCAGCACGTCCACAAGTGCATTCTTTGAGGTGAAGTAACGATAAAATGTTCCCTGTGCAACCCCGGCGAGGCTGACGATTTCCGGCACGCTCACCTCGTCGAAGCGCTTGTGCGCGAACAGCGCACGGGCTGCCTGGATGATCTGATCGCGTTTGCCTTTTGGCTCAACGTTCAGTTCAGGCTCGAGCTTCGTGTTCATGCGCTCCGCCTACCGCCCGTTACGGCGCTCGCGCTGTTGTTCACGCCCACATACTGCCAGCGTTCCGGCGTCCAGCACAGTCCGATCAGCCGCGCCATCAAGAGTTTTATCGGATAGAAGTTCAAGAGTCCAGCCGTGACCGGGCTGGACATCGGCTTGCCCTCTAAGGCGGCTTTCGTTCCCTTGCTGGTCGCGTCCTGCACGCGCTGAATGATCTTGGTGATACCCTCGCGCTTGCGCTGCACCTTGGCGAGTTCGCTCTCTGGCAGGCTCGCGCCGGATCGCTGATACTCGAGCAAGCCCTCGGTCAGGATGTTCGCGCTCGCCACTGCGTCCTGGATCGCTAGGTTGATGCCCACGCCTAACGCGGGCGACATCGTGTGCGCCGCGTCGCCGATGAACAGCACGCCAGGCTTGTGCCACTTCTCGAGTCGGTTGCCTTGTACGTCCAGCACGTTGAAGATTTTGAAGTCGTCAATTGCCTCGATCTGCCGCCCGAACTCGGGCAGACCTGCCAGCAGGTCACGTTTGAACGCCTCGAGTCCAGCGGCCTTGAACTGGGCAAACGAGCCTTTGGGGATGTTGCGCGCGATCTGCCATTCGTTCTCGTGGCGCAGGAGGATGAAGATCAGTCCGCGCTCCCCGATGCGGGCTTCGTTGCGGATCTCTGGATCGTTCGGTCCAAGCGGCAGCTTGAACCAGACCGTATCGTTCGGCGGCACGAAAGCCGTGATTGGCTCGAGCTTTGCGAGCTTGCGAACCATCGAGTGCCGCCCGTCGGTGGCAACGACCAGTCCGGCGTGAACCTCGTGCCAACCGTCGTCCTTTTGGTAAGCGACGCCTTTGACGATGCCGTTTTCCTCGATTAGCTTTCGGACGTTGGCGCGAAGCACGAGGTTGAAATGTGGGGATTTCTGGGCTTCGCCCACGATGAACTCGAGAAACTTTGGCTGCGGCATGGTCAGGAAGTACGGGAACTTGCTCTTCAGCACCGAGAGGTCGAGGATGTTGCCCAATCCCTTGCTGGTGCGGGTGGGGATGCCGGTGGTCTTGGTGTGCGACTGCTCGAGCAAGCGATCCGCCAAACCGAGCTGATCCATCAGCTCGAGCGTCGAGGGGTGGACGGAGTCGCCCCGGAATTGGCGGTCGAAGTCGCCGTGGCTCTCAAGCAGGGTTACGTCTACGCCCGTTTTGGCGAGCAACAGCGAGAGGACGACTCCGGCGGGACCGCCGCCGACGATAGCGACGGTTGTGTCGGTGCGGATGGGTTGGGGGGCGGTTTCATTCATGGTTTCTTCCTCAAAGACTAGAATGACTGTCATTCTAGTCTTTTTATGTATTCGAGATGACAAAATAGGGTTGGATGGATGAACGGGTCTCACATCGGCATACAACTGCAACCATAGGTATCTCACCGGTGTAGAACGCCTGATCCGATCAGGGTTACACTGCAAGGTTGGACAAGACAAATTTAACGTCAGTTCGGGATAAGCCAAGATTCTCTGGTACAGAAAGGTTTTGCTACGAAATCACATTGAGACTCGAGAAAATGTCTTTGAAATCGAGGCTCGAGACAGAATAGAAGCATTTCATTCTGTAAACACCTTTAATAAAGATTCCGGTTCATGGCTTCAGACTGAACCTGCCTTTGAAGGCGTAGGAACCAATACGGATTCCGGGCTGAAATTTAGAGTCAAATCATGATTGTAGCAAGAGGTTTATTCGCCTTGAGTTGTGCATTCACGCCCGGTTTCAGTCGGCGCAGTGTTCCTGAACGTGCCATAGGGTTATCGTGTCGTAACGTTTCAGCGGTGAGGTAAGGGGTTCACCACGGTGAACCCCTTAATTTTCGATCCTCGAGCCAACCAGTTCAAGTGTCACTGATTCCCGGTTGCCACCCAACGAATTCAGCCCACTCCCAAGCCCCGGTCATGAACAGATCAAAAGCTGGATCTTTGATGTTGTAATAGGCGTCCACATCGTCCGGGAAGTACCGCGCCAGTTGACGCTTGACCTCCGCGTATGCGTCCCTGGTTCCGTCGTGCGTTCGCAGGTAATCACGGCACAGCAAGGCGTACCGTTGATTAAATCGTCCCGCCACGCGCACGTGAACGTTGGTCCGGCGCGGCTCGAGGCTGGAGGCGAAAAGTTTCTCGAGGTCCATTGGCTGGACGGTCATTCCGGGCGGCGTGTGATCGGGCAGGTTCGGTTTGATAGGCAGACCCAACCCCTCGAGCGCGGGACGTAAACGCGGGTCTTCCAGACTCAGGGCAGTGATCTGAACGTCTATCACGTCCTTGGCGGCTAAGCCCGGCACGCTGGTACTGCCAATGTGGTCAATCCGTAGCGCCGAGTCCCCAAGCGCCACCCGTAATTTTGAGCCAATCTCACGGAACTCGCCTGTCCAACTATTTTTGTATTCGACGATTTCAATTGGCATAAGCGTTTATACGGACGAGTTTTAGGAACCAATCACATACTATATGAAGTCTTGAGAGATTCAATTCAGCGGGCGCTCGAACCACTCATAGGTTTACCGCTCTGGTCAGCAGGCAGAGCCGTCAATTTGGTTTGGCTGCAATTCGGTAAAAAGCACCGAGTCAGGGAGAGGTTCGGCGATCAAAAGACCAAGACTGTCGGCGCGTATTCTCTTCACCTACAAACCCACTGGCGCATCACTCGAGACGCGCATTCTGGTAGGTCGCCAAGACATGTACCTTCCTGCGGATTCAAAGCCGGAATCAGAGTCTTTCGATTGGACACAGCCTCGGACGACTCGCTGCGACCAAACCCTTCACAGATTGTTTCAGCGAAATCAAAGTCCCTGGATTGTTCGGGCTGCTCGAGGAAACGAGTTAGGAGATATCAGCCTCGAGTTTGGAAATGGGGCGATCCTCGAGACCTTTACTCCGGGCGCTGTCTCGGGTGAACTCTGGCGCTTATTCCAAGCCCATAAGAACACTTCGCATTTCGTTATCAGGCTGGATGCGATAGGTGCGGCGCATGGACGAAGTTCATGTCACCAGGTTTCTGGGTCGTAACCGGCGGGTGGCCACGCCCCGAGTTCTCGGCGCAGTAAAACGATCTGTCCCAGGTGATAGGCGTTGTGGACAGCGAAATCCAACAGCGTTACCGCCACGGAATCCCGGTTCAAGTACTGCCGCTCCAAAATTTGCGCGTCGTCGCAGAAGGCTTTCAACTGCTCGAGACTACTGAGAAAGTCATCCCTAACCGCCGTCCAATCTTCAGAGGTTGTGATAGATGGGAACGCCTCGCCCTCAATACGGACACGAGTCGCAGCGTTCGTTTCAATGTCCTGAACGACTTGCCGTTGCCACCACGCCAGGTGTGCGACGTGCGAGGCAATGCTGTGAAGCGCACCGGAGGGCACGCTCACAGCCAGGCTCGGCTCGAGGTCAGCCAGGGCGTGATCTGGGCGCACGAAGGCGTTACCGCTCTCGAGCAAGTGCTTGATGGCACTTCCGCTGACGTTCACGCGCCGGTCAACTCCTGATCGGCGTATTGCAGCTTGTAGAGCGTCGCGTAATAACCGTTTTGCACCAGCAGCTCGTCGTGGCTACCCTGTTCCACGATTTTGCCCTTACGCATGACGATGATGCGGTTGCAGTTCTTGATGGTGGACAAGCGGTGCGCGATGATGATGCTGGTGCGACCGTGCATGACTTTGGCCAGGGCGTCCTGGATCTGTAATTCCGATTCGGTGTCCACGTTGGCGGTCGCCTCGTCCAGCACCAAAAGAATATCTGGGTTTTGAATTAAGGCCCTGGCGAACGCCAAGAGCTGTTTCTGTCCGGTGCTGAGGGTCGCGCCGCGCTCGCGGACCTCGGTTTGATAGCCGTGCGGCAAGGAGCTGATGAAGTCGTGAACCCCGACGTACTTGCAGGCTTGGACGATTCGCTCCAAGGAAATGCTGGGATCGTTCATGCGCAGGTTGCTTTCAATCGTGCCCGCGAACAAGAACACGTCTTGCAGCACCACCCCGACGTGCTTTCTGAGGTTGCGCTGCGCTAGGTCGCGCACGTCCACGCCGTCCACCAGGACTTGACCCTTTTGCACGTCGTAGAAGCGGCTGATGAGGCTGATGACGCTCGTCTTGCCCGCCCCGGTCGCGCCGACGAAGGCGACCGATTCGCCGGGTTTGACGCTGAAGTTGATGCCGCGCAGCACCCAGTCGGTTGGCAGAACTTCCTCGCCGACGGGTTTATAGCTGAACCAGACATCCTTGAATTCCACATCACCCTTGAAGCCATCCTGAAAACTCTTGGCATCGGGCTTGTCGGCGACCGTCTCTGGTTCGTCCAAGATTCCGAAAATCCGTTCGCTCGAGGCCATCGCGGCTTGCAGGGTGTTCATCACGTCGGACAGGTCCTGCAACGGTTGCCAGAAATTGCCGACGTAGCGGGTGAAGGCGACCAGCACGCCGATCGTCAGCACGTTCTGAATGACCTGACCGCCGCCGTACCAGATCACCAGCGCCAGCGCCAGACTCGAGATCAGGCCGACCACCGGGAAGTAGAAGCTGAACCAGTGAACCGTCGTTAGGTTGGCGCGCAGGAAGCGGCTGTTGAGGTTGTCGAAGTCGCGGCGGTTGCGTTCCTCACGGTTGAAAAGCTGTACCGTGCCCATGCCGGTGATGTTCTCGTTCAGGCTGGTGTTGACAATCGCTTGGCGAATCCGCAGGTCGCGGTAGGCGTCGCGGAAGCGCACTTGAAAGTACCGAGCCGAGAAGTACAGCACCGGAACCGTGGCGGTGGCGATCAACCCGAGCTGCCAGTTGAGGCTGAACATGTTGAACAAGACTGCGCCCACCACGAAGATAGAGGTGATCAGGGTCAGCAAGCCATTGGTGATAAATTGGTTGATCGCGTCCACATCGCTCGTGACCCTGGTGATTAAACGCCCGACCGGGTTGCGATCAAAATACGCCAGCGGCAGGCGTTGCAGCTTAGAAAACAGATCGGCGCGAATATCGAACAGCACGTTCTGCCCGAGCCACGAGAGCGTGAACTGAAACGCGTAGCGCGTCACGAACTCCAGGAGCGCCACGCCCAGGAAAATCCCGGCAATCAAGTACACGCCCTGCAACCGAGCCTCGGTTCCCAGAGCCGCGAAGCTCGAGCCAGATTTCGGCGCGAGGTACTGGTCTATCGCCAGCGCTAGGAGGCGCGGGAAGGTCTGGCTGGCGACCGCGATGATGAACGAGAGTGCCACGCCGCCGATCGCCACCCAGCGGTAGGGCCTCAGGTAGACCAGGATGCGCTTCGTGAGCTGCCAGTCGAACTGTTTCTTGAAAGCGTCCTCTTCGCGCATCACCGCACCTCGAGTCTGGCATTGTCCATCACGGTTTCACTGGTGCTGGTCTCGTCCTGTTCCAGCACGCCCTCGAGACCCTGTTTGCGTTCCATCTCGGCGTAGACGCCGCCCTGGGCGATCAGTTGCTCGTGACTGCCCTGCTCTAAAATTCGTCCGTTCTCGAGGACGATGATGTGATCGGCGTAGCGCAGCGTGCTGACGCGGTGTCCAATCAAAAGAACGGTGCGGTCTTGCAGCACAGTTCTCAGTTCGTTCAGGATGCGCGATTCGGTCTCGGTGTCCACCGCGCTCATGCTGTCGTCCAAGATCAGAATCTCCGGTTTGCGAGCCACGGCCCGAGCCAGCGCCGTGCGTTGCCGTTGCCCGCCGGAGAGCGTTACCCCACGCTCACCGAGCATCGTGTCGTACTGCATTGGGAAATCCTCCACGTCCTTGGAGAGTCCCGCCACCCTGGCCGCCCAACGAATCGTTTCCGGGTCGGGTTGATTGTCGTGCGCCACTTGCACGCTTTCCGGCAACCCGAAGGCGATATTTTCAGCAATCGTGTCGCTGAACAGAAACGGCTCCTGCGGCACGTACCCGATATGGCTGCGTAAGACCGCCACCGGCAGGTCGCGCACGTCGCGTCCATCCACGAGGACGCGTCCGCTGCTCGGGTCTTGCATTCGCCCGACCAGGGACGCCAAGAGCGTCTTGCCTGCCCCGGTGCGCCCGGTGATGCCGAGCGTCTGGCCTTTTGGAATCTCTAAGGTGATGTCGTTCAGGAGCGTGCGGTCGTCCGCTTTGAGGCTGACGTGATCGAAACGAATGTGTCCGTTCAAGCCCGTGACCTTGTGGTCGGTGCGCCCCGAATCGCCGATCACCGGCTGGACATCCAAGATTTCCTGAAGCCGCTGCCAGCTCGAGGCTCCGCGTTGAATCAGGCTGGCCATGACCCCAATCGCCAGCATCGGCCACTGCAAGTTAAACAGGTAGGTCGTGAACTGCACGAACTGACCGATGCTCAGCCCAGCGAAGCGAGCGTCGGCTCCGGCCGCGATCAGTTGCCCCGAACCGATCAAGAGCACCGCAATAAACACGAAGTTCATCAGCAGTCCCACGAACGCCCAGAGGGGACCCTCGACCATGGCCAGACGGATCACGCGTTTCCGATACTCGAGGTTCATCGTTTTGTACTCGGCGATCTCGCGGTCTTCGATGGCGTAGCCCTTGACGACACGAATCCCAGAGAAATTCTCCTGGGATTTGGCGGAGATCACCGATGCCTGCTCCTGCACAGCGACGTGGCGCTTACCGATGGTTTTCACCACGAAAAACAGAATCGTGGCGATCACCGGAAACACACAGAGCGTCACCAGGCCCAGCAACGGCGAGAGCGTGAACATCAGGATCAAACTGACGATCATCGTCAAAAAGGTGCTCGAGCCTTGCGAGATGCCGAAGCCCAGCATTTCCTGCACGGTGTTCAGGTCGCCCGTCAAGCGATTCATCAGATCCCCGGTGCGATTCCGGTGGAAGTACCCCTGGTCCAGCCGCGTTAGGTTGACGAAGATGTCGCGCCGCACCTCGTAGCTGATCTGACGACTGGCCACGACGAGCTGGCGGCGCATTAAGAAGGTGGCTCCGTTCGCCACCAGGGATAACAAAATAATCAGCCCGGCGTACTGCAAGATCAGCTCCGGCGTGGCTGTTCCCGCCCGAAGCGCGTCCACCGCCCGCCCGACGATCAGCGGCGGACCCGCCAAGCTGGAGCCGACCGAGATCAACACGCAAAGAATGCCTAGGAACCATTGTCGGCGATGCGCCCACATGTACGAACCGATGCCGCGAAATTCACTCTGCACACGAGCCTCTTCTCCTCGAGCCGAACGGGTCTCGAGGGGCGTTGACAAGGCATGATCCACCCCGGTACGCCACGATCTGCGGTGACTTTAACACCGCTTTTTTGTCATGCCTATGCGCTTTTGCAACTAGTGAATTCAATCCCAGACAGTGCTACAATTGAGTTACCGATAGGGCGCACCCTCGAGTTGGGTTCGCACCGCGAAGCGCCACGGGTCTTGGAGACCCGTGGCGCTTTTTCACCGAGGACGATGCTCAGGAAGCCATGCGTTTCGTGTCTCTAGCCACATCCTTAGCGGTGTCGGACACCTGATCCCCGACCGCCTGAGCGCCCTGTTTCACGTCTTTAGCGGCTGCTTTGGCAGCATCCTTGCCCGCATCCACGGCGTGTTCCGCCTGCGCTTTAGCGTCTTTGGCAGCCTTACCAATCTCGCTGCTCGCCTCTTGAACAGCGTCCTTCGCAGCGTCCACGACATCAGCGCCACCCTGCACGCGCTTGACACCGCCCTTCACCGCATCGCCCGCCGCCTCGAGGTGACGACCCGCGTTCGGGGAGATGGAATCCAATGCCCGCTGAATCACGTCCGGGTTGCGGTACAGGTAGTACGCGCCCGCACCCAACAGCACCCAGCTCCACGGCAGCCCGCCGCCACGACGCCCGTAGCCCATGCTGGCCACGCGGTCAATCTTTTTCTTCATGTCGTGCGCCATTTTTTCCTGACGAATCAGATGCGCCAGCAGTTCCTTTTCGCGTCCCTTTTCCATACGTTTCATGACTCCTTTCGGAATGCGCTCGAGCGCATCCACGGCTGATTCCCTGACCTGCTTGGCACCGCGCGCCCCAAATTTGAAGGCTTGACGAGCCGCCTTCGGGGCGTCTGCTAGACGATCCTCGATCTCTTCTATGGCATCTCCGCCCCATTCAGAACCGTGACGCAAGGCGTTCGCCAGCGCTTGGCTGACCGTGCCCATCAGCGGCTCCGCAACATCGTGAGCGCTCAAAGCGGCGTTTCCAATGGAATCCCGAAACTTTGGCAGCACATCACTGCCAACCCGGTCAATCCAAGGTTCAGCGGCATCGCTCAGGTCGTCTACGACATCACCGAAGCGGTCAGCCACCGAATGCAAGCCACGGCGAACCTGTTCCGGTCGGCGGGCCGCCCAGATTCCAGCTCCCGTCACCGCCATCCAGGGCAAAAGATTTTTAAAACTTAAAGCCATGATGCCTCCTTTTCAAACATTCAAACGGTCGTGTTCCGAAATGGATTCGTTGCTAGGGATTACAAGACTGCTGACTGAAGGAGGACTGAAGGACTTCTGAAGGGGAATCATTATTAAAAAAGCGAGTCCCTGACTGGAATTCAGTCTCGTTAGGCGCGTGAAAACGCTTCCCTCGAGTGGGACGGGCGCAAGGTTCGGTTGGCTGGTCTGCCGGGTTAGCAACTCGAGCATCGTTACCTATGAAATCGTTGTCCTCGAGATATGGGGCAAAGAATACGAGCTTCGCCTTTGCGGTAGACCGCGTCCCATAAGAGTTCGCTCGAGGGAGCCGCTCTCGCAACGCATTCGTTGGCGTAGGTCCAGATCATTGTGCCAGGAACGTCATTTCAGGGAAGTTGCGGTTACCTTCAAACCTCGAGTCAGTCCAGGCAAAGCGAAACCCTCGAGCCGGAACTCGAGGGTCGAACCGCTTGAGCGCTGTACTCCCGTGAAAATCTCAGGGCTTCAGCGCTCCAATAGCCCGTTCCAGCACCGCGTCCACGCCGGTGCGATTGATTGTCTCGAGATCGTCGCTGACCTCCACGGTCGGCGTGACGCGCTCCGGCAGTGCCGAACCGTCCGCTCTGACGTTCTGCGCCACGGTCACTTGTAGCGCACTGCCATCTTTCAGGAGATTGAAAAGCGTGGCGGTGTTGCCGACGCCAAAAGTTGGCTCTCCGACGACCGGCCCTCGAGTGGCTTGCAGGAAATCCTGTGCGAAGAATTCCGCACAGGAAGCGCTGTGAGCGTTCACCAGAACGGCCGCAGCTCCCGTCCACTGAGCCGCAGGATTGACGGTGTAGACCGTGCGTTCGACGCCGAGCGCCTTCAGAATCACGCTTCCTCCACTGTACCGAGCCTCGCGGTTCAAGAGCGGTTGGCCGCTGACCAGGCGATGCGTCACGCCGTCGCCCACGAACGCCCCGACACCGCCCAGACATTCGGTATCGAACCCACCGCCGTTGTCGCGCAAATCCACCACGATCGCCTTAGCTGCACGCTTCTGTGCTTCGAGGGTCAGCGCGTGAATCCTGGGCGCGACCGTGCCCTGACCGCGCCCGATGAAATCGGGAACCCGAATCACGGCCACCGCATCAGCTCGCACCTCGAGACTGGGGAGTTCTGGGAGCAGGTTGCTCGGCGTGATCTCGAGGCTGAGGCGCTGCCCTGATCTGGACAGGCTGAGCAGCACCGGTTCCCGTGCGCCGTTGACAGCATCCCAGCGCTTGTAAAACTCAGCGCCATCCTTCGGGACGGGTTCACCGTCCAGGGCGATGATCCGATCCGCCCGGCGCACACCCGCACCCCAAGCGGGACTCTCCACCGCGACGTCGCGCACGTAAACACCGGTTTTCAGAAGCGTCGGAGTAATCCCAAACCGGCTGGTCTTGCCCGTCCCATTCAACAACTCGCGGATTTCAACGCCAGAGGCGGCATAGAAATTCGTGTGTTCGTCCCCGATGGATTTCACCATCTCCAGGATGACCGGATACGCCACTGTTGCCGGGCAGGTGTTCGCCTGATCCATGCAAGCCGCCTCGAGCTTCGGCTGAAACTGGGCGGGCAGGGCGCGCAGGTTGACCTTGGAGAAACCACCGTACTGGGTTTGCAGGTAAAAGCTCACCTCGTCGAAGACGTTCTGGGCTGGGCTAGCCGCCAGCGCCGCGCTCGAGAGGAGAACGAGAAACAGGCTTAGTCGAACAAATCGTCTCACGGTTTGGGTTGGGCAAAATCCGCGCTGGTAAAGGTGACATTGATCTGCGCTTGGTTGGTGATGATCTCACTGGCAGGTTCCGTCCCGACGCTCTGCTTTACCAAGAAGGGGAATTTAACGCCGCCGACCACGCGGTTATCGCTCTGCAAGGTGATGACAGTCGCCCCATCCACCTGCACTTTGCCGCCCAAGACCAGGCCATCATCGCCGATAACAAAACTGCTGTCCACACCCTTCAGCTTGAAGCTGATGCCCTCGCCGACGATCCCCTTGCCCAACTCCACACGACCGTCGTACTTGGCATCGGTGATCTCGCTGCTCTTGGCGCGCAGGGCGAAGAAGCCCTGGTAGAGACTGTCCTGCAAGGTTTTCACCTGATCGGCGGGCAGCTTGGCAATTCCCGCCTGCGGCGACCACTGCCAGGAATCCGTCGGCGTGGACTGCTGAATCACCGCCAGCTTCCCATCCACCGAAACCTCGATGCGGACCCGACTGGTACTGAAATCGTACTTCTGCACGTACCCGACCTTGGCGGCCAGTTGACCGCCCTGAAAAATGGAGAGCGTCCCAATGTCGCTGTACGACTTCATCGTATCCAGGGCCGTACCGCCGTGAGCGGCTTTCGCCCGGTCAAAGATGGCTTGCGGCGACCCGGCGGTTCCGCCAGCTTTCGGCGCGCACGAGGAGAAGGCTGCGCCCAGCAGCAATAATCCAACGGTCAAACGTTTCATGGTTCCTCCAGTGACCCAAATCGGGTTGTATTCACTATGCCCGTCAAGCGTGAAAGGTTCCTGCTACGCATCGTTGAGTCGAAACTTCCGCTTTTGAATTCCCCGGTAGTTCAAGTGAAATCGTGCCATAGGGCTAGTTTAGAGAGCCTAAGATTTCGACAGGCGCACATCAGAAGCCGGATATACTTGACTCGAGGCAACCTCAAAATCTCCCAACTCGAGCGACAATTACCACTGCCCGGTGAGTCTCGAGCGGTGTTGTTGCAGGCGACTTGTTCACTTCTGTCACTGTCAAACGCGATTCGGATTCCGTACAGTGTTGTCATGAGCAGCGCCACCCTCGAGCCGCCGCGCGACCCGTTGACCCTTGAAACCTTTATCGGCTCAGCCGGGCTGATCGCGGGCAGCGATATCTGCGTGCAGTGCGGCGTGTGCCTGAGCGCCTGCCCGACCTATCAGTTGACCGGCGAGGAAATTCAGAGTCCGCGCGGCCGGGTGATGCTCTACCGCGCCGCCGCCGAAGGGCTAACCAAAGATTACGAGGTCGTGCTGGACGCCGCCTACGATTGCCTGGACTGCCGCGCCTGCCAGACTGTCTGCCCGAGCGGAGTCAAACCCGGCGAGATGGCGGTAGAAACCCGTATCGCACTCCAAGGCGGCAAACCCCCGAGCTGGCAGATCGCCGCGATTCTGGAGCCGTTCAAACACCCGTGGGCGTGGGACGCGATGAACCTCGGGGTGCGGGCGTACCAGGGGACGGGCTTGCAGAAGTGGGTACGCGGGAGCAAAATTTTGCAGAAATTTGGCAAGCTTGGTCAGAAACTCGCGGAGCTAGAAAATATCTTGCCGCAAAAGGTCGCGCTGTCGCTGCGAACTCGAGTCTCCCCGATCACGCCCGCCATTGGGGAGCAACGCGGTCGCGTCGCGTTCTTCCTCGGCTGCCTGATGAACGCCTTCTTCAGTGAAGCCTCGAGCGCCACGGTGCGCGTCCTGACGCTGAACGGTTTCGAGGTCATCACGCCGAGGGACACGACCTGCTGCGGTGCCCCGCACATCGAAGAGGGTGATCTGGCGAGCTTTCGGGCTGTGGCGAAACGCAATCTAGATTTGTACGACGCCTTGGACGTGGACGCGATCATCACCGATTGCGCGGGCTGCGGCGCGGAGCTGAAGAAATACAAGAAATACTTCCAGGACGACCCCAAGTACGCCGCGAAAGCCGAGCGGTTCAGCGCTCGCAGTTACGGGCTATCCGAGTACCTGAAGAAATTCGGGTTGCGCGACCTGCCGCAACCCGATCTGCTACACGACGGTGCGCCGGAAATGACCGTCACCTATCAGGATGCCTGTCACCTGTGCCACGGGCAGAGCATTTGCAATCAGCCCCGTGACCTCCTGAAAGAGAACCCGCTCGTGCAACTGACCGAACTCGAGGGGGCGTCGGATTGCTGCGGCAGCGCCGGGATTTATAACATCACGCACCCGGAGACGAGCCAGGCGATTCTCGAGGGCAAGATGGAACGCGTCCGCGAGAGCGGCGCGGCGATTTTGGCCGTGGAGAATCCGGGGTGCTTGATGCAATTGGAGGCGGGGACGCGGCAGTTTAGTGTGGATGTGGAAGTGCTGCACACGAGCCAGATTCTCGAGCGGGCGTATCAGAAATCAGCCAAAATCTAAAGCGTTGGCTCGAGCATCGGTTGAAGGGCTTACGCTGCACCGTGTCTGTTCCCCTCTACACAGTCTCGAGGTTCGGTTGCGTTTTGCGCGAACTTGGACTAGCTTATTGAGAATGATTCCTGATAAGACAGTTCCCCTGCCCCGATCTGAACTGCTCGAGCACTGGCAGGACGAAGCCAACAGCGCCTATCTGTACGCGCAACTGGCACCGCGCATGACGAACCCTGAAGCCAGGGCTGCGCTGGAAAAGCTAGCGAGGGACGAAACCGTTCACGCGAGCGTCTTCGAGGGAATGCTCGGGTCCAAGCCAACGCTTCAAATCACCACCCGGACTCGCTCGCTCTTAACCGCCGCCAAGCTGTTCGGTCCCAGACTCGTGCTGTCCCTGGCAAGGCTCGAGGAGGGGCGCGAGGTGGCGCGGTTTCTGCGTGAGGCGCAAACTGGGAAAACCAGCCCGGAGTTGCAGCGTCTGGCGCGGGAGAGCGCCGGTCACGCGCAGTTGCTCGGACGGCTGACCGGAACCATCGGCGACCCGTGGCACCACAACGATTCCGGCGGCACGATTCGCAACGTCGTGTACGGCTTCAACGATGGCTTGACCGCGAATTTCGGGTTGATCGCGGGCGTGATCGGCGCGAACGTCTCGCGCGAGGTCGTGCTGCTGACCGGACTATCCGGCTTGGTCGCCAGTGCCTTCAGCATGGGAGCCAGCGGCTACCTGGCGGCGCAGAGTCAACTCGAGGTGGACGAGAACGAGGTCAACACGCAACGCGCGGAACTCTTGCTCTGGCCCGAACGCGAGCAGGCGTATTTGGAAAGCGCCTATCAGGAGAAGGGCTTGACCCCGGAGGAAGCCAGGGTCGCCGCCTCGAGACTGATGAGTGACCCCGAGGTGGCGCTGCGGGAACTCTCCCGGGAGAAGCTCGGCATCAGCGGCGAGGCCTCGCATCCGATCAATGAAGGCTTGATTACCGGCGTGTCCACGATGATCGGCGCTGGAATTCCGCTCGTGCCATTCCTGTTCGGCGGCGGGTTGGCGGCGATCGTTTCCTCTTTTGTGATTGCGATGCTGGCGCACTTCGCGGTCGGCGCGGCACGCTCCACCTTCACCGGGCGCGGCTGGTTTCGCAGCGGCTTCGACATGTTCGTCGTCGGGCTGGGCACGGCCGCTGTCGGGTACGTCGTCGGCTTGCTGCTGACGGGAATCTTGCCAACGGGCTGAACTGAGTTTGTCCCCCGCAACACCTGTCTCGAGCGGTCACAGGCGGATACTTCACCCGTGCGAATTCTCGGTGTCTCCGGCAGTCTGCGATCAGGTTCCAGCAACACCACGGCGTTGCGGGCGATTGACTTACTCGCGCTCACGAATCTCGAGGTCGTGCTAGGAGGCCACATCGCGGCGTTGCCACACTTCAACCCGGACCTCGAGGACACGCCCATTCCGGCAGTGAGCGCCTGGCGCACGGCGCTGCTAGGGGCGGACGGCCTGCTGATCTGCACCCCGGAGTACGCGCATGGCTTGCCGGGGGCGTTGAAGAACGCGCTGGACTGGTGCGTTGGCAGCGGCGAGTTCGTCGGGAAACCCGTGGCGGTCTTGAACATCTCCCCCGCCTCGAGTTTCGCGGATGAATCCTTGCGCGAAGTGTTACGTACCATGGACGCCAGGGTTTTCCCAGGGGCGCTGGGGATCACAGGGTTTCGCCACACGCGCTTGGACGCCTCGAGCCTAGCGGCGCAACCCGAGTTTGCCATACCCGTCAAGCAGTTCCTCGAGTCGTTCCTGGCGTGGCTGGCAGCGCTTGAAGCCTGAGCGCCTAGAACCTCAGATCCCAGAGCGCCCCGAGGGCTGTGTTCAGCTCCCACTGACGCACCAACACCACATCGGTTTTGAAGGTGCTGTACGCCATAATGCTGACGCCGACCTGCGCCAGCGCGTTCGTCAGCTTCGCCATGACGCCGACGGTCTCCAGCGGGAAATCCTGCGAGAGTCGCACTGCTCTATAGCCACGGTTTGCCTTAGCGTTCGGATGCTGCGCCGCCATCAGTTCCCAGGCTCCGATTTCCAAGATCAGCGTGATCTCCACTGGATCGTGAACCAGCACCCGCAAGTCACCCGTGGCGGGCAGGGTCACGACTGCGTCGGCGGGCAGGCTGATCAGAGCGTACTCGCCTTCCAGCACCTCGAGGACATCGCTGCCCCGGTGAATTTCGTTTCTGACGCCCTTGACGCTCATCGCGGCATTCTAGCCCGAGACGGACGCCAGGGTGATCGCTGCTGCTCGTGCGCTTTCTCGAGGGGAGTACACGTGAAAGCGCAGCCTAGCCTGGCACGCTCACCCGCGCAGCCACCGCCTTCGTCAGGCGCTCCGCCGCCCAACGACACCACGTCAGCCGCTCACCCTCATAGCCGATGCCGCGCATCAGCACGAGGTACTGCGCGAACGCGGGCATGTCCGGGCGAGTGATCGCCACGGCGTCCTCGCGCTCAAACTCGAGTCGTTCGAGTTCATACCGTTTCAGTTGCGCCTCGTGATACCGCTCACCCTCGCGCAGAAACGCCAGCGCCGCCTCGGGCGCAGCGAGCCAGAGCGACCAGGTTTTCAGTAATGCCCGGTCGCGGTCCGGTTCGGGTGGTTCAAACGTCGTCGCCCAGACGCGTAACGCCTCGAGTCCAGTGTCGGTCACGGTGTAGACCTTGCGGTCAGGTCGTTCGCTCTGCTCGAGAACCTCCATCGTAGCCAGGTGACTTTCGACGAGTCGGGCAAGTTCGGGGTAAATCTGTCCGTGCGTCGCGTTCCAGAAATAACCGATGGGCGCACGCAACGACTTGGCGAGTTCGTAGCCGTAGCGCGGACCCTCGGCGAGCAAGCCCAGCAGGGCATATCCGAGACTGGTGACGGCGGGGCGGGTTGGACCGCGTTGACCCATATGTTACTAGTATCATATAGTTTGTCCCAGGTAAAGGCGGAGCCGATGCGACTCGAGCCTGGAACGGAGATGGCATGAAGGCACTGTGGATCACGACGGGACTACTCGCGCTCGGTCTGACACTGGCAGCCGGAGAGGAGATCGAGATGAAGGCAGCCGACGGCGTTGCCGTCTACGGCGTTCACAGCAACACCATCGGCACGGCGAAGGGTTTGCTGCTCCTCTTCCACTCGGCGGGCGAGAGCCACGAGGAGTACGACTCGAGCGCACCGCGCTTCAACAAGATCGGCTTCGACACGCTGGCGATAGACCAGCGCTCCGGGGGCAGCAAAAGCAAAACCGCTCAGGAATACAACGGGATCGCCAGCTATAACGACGTGCTGCCCGATCTCGAGGCGGCGCTCACTTGGGCACGCACGAACGCGCCGGGGAAGCGCGTGATCGTCGTGGGCAGTTCGTACTCGGCGGCGCTCGTGTTCCTGCTCGCCGCGAAACACAAAGACGAGATTGCGGCGGTGATGAGCTTCTCGCCGGACGAGTACCTGCGCCCGATGGGTGTCGTAAAAGACGCCGCCCGTCAACTCCAGATGCCGGTGTTTATCTCGAGCGCCCGCAAGGAAGCCGAGAACGCTCGAGCGGTGTTCGAGGCGGTCGGCAGCCAGGACAAGGTGCAGTTCGTGCCGAAGGGTGAGGGCGTGCATGGCGCATTCGCGCTGGTGACGCCGCCCAGCATGAGTGACGAGTATTGGGTAGCGGTCAAGCGGTTCCTCGCCAAATTCCAATGAGCAGACTCGAGTATCGGGGAGTATTCCTATGAAAGAAACACTGTACGAACACGCGGGCGGCGAAACGGGTTTGCACGCCTTCATGGAGGCGTTCTACTCGAGGGTGCTGGCTGACCCCCTCCTTCAGCCACTCTTCGGCGCGGGCAAGCCTCACCACGTCGCGCACCTGGTCGCCTTCACCGCCGAGTGCTTCGGCGGACCCGACCATTTCACGCGAGACATGGGCGGCTTCCCAGGGTTGATTGATGCCCACCGCCACCTGAATATCACCGAGGAGCAGCGTCAGCGGTTCGTCAACTTGTACATGCTCGTTGCCGACGAGGTTGGGATGCCCGCTGATGCCCCGTTCCGTGAGGCATTGCGCTCCCACGTGGAGTTCGGGGCGCAGGTGGCGCAGCAGAACTCACACGCCTCGAGCGACGCCGAATTGCACCCACTCCGAGAGGTTCCAATCTGGACTTGGCGGGACGAGGACGAGAAAGACGGTTCCCGATGAAACTCCTGCTGACCTCGATGGGCATTTCCAATCCCAGCATTCGTGCGGCACTCGAGAGTCTGCTCGAGAAACCCGTCCGCGAATGCCGCGCCATCTGCGTCGCCACAGCGGCATATGCCCTACCAAACGGACCGGGCGATGGCTGGCTGACCCTGAAGACCTTCCACGACCTCGGCTGGAAATCCTTCGGTGTCCTCGAGCTAACGGCGCTCCCCAGCCTGCTCGAGGAACACTGGCTGCCCGAGGTGGAGGCGGCTGACCTCATCATCGTTGGTGGCGGCAACACCGGATATCTGAGCCACTGGTTCCACGCTTCTGGCTTCGCAGCGCGGTTGCTAGAGCTATGCTGAAGACCAAGGTTTACCTGGGCGTCAGTGCGGGCAGCATGATGTTGACGCACAGCCTGCACGTCAACCGCGAGACCCTCGAGCGCACCGGGTTGTATCACGATGACCAATATGACGAAACCGCACCGCAGAATGCGGGGGGTGACCGTTCGCTTGGGCTGGTGGACTTCGTGATCCGTCCGCACCTGAATGCCGATTACTTCCCTTCTATCACGCTCGAGAACGCCGAGCGTTGGGCGCTCGAGGCGGGCGTGCCGCTCTACGCCTTCGACGATCAGACGGCGCGTCTCAAGTGTGGTTGGAAATGGTCAGGTGAGCCACGGGGGGTAAAAGGGATTTCACGGTCTTGCCGAAGGGGAGGATGCAGGAAACTCAGTGGGTCCAAGACAAATCTCAGCATTCGCCAGCCAAAGTGGGAGCTGGTTCCATTCCTTCCTCAAAACTGGTCATTTCCTTGCCCAATGCGTCAAAGGAAAAGCGCATTCTTGGACCCTTCCACAACCCCTAAGCCCTCCCCGTCCTGCTCGTCATCAACATCACCCTCAAAAGACTTAAAAGGAGATTATGAACGTAATTGCGCTCGTGAACATCACCTGGACGGCTTCGGCCACGACCGCTTGGATTGGACCATCGTGGACGACGAAATGTGGACGCACACGAACGAACTCTTCGCTCACACCAGTACGACCTTGTTCGGGCGCGTCACCTATCAAGGGTTTGAACAGGCGTGGCCCGCCATCGGTGCGAACCCGGACAGCCCGAAAACCATGACCGATTTCGCCGCATGGATCGAGAACGTTGAAAAGATCGTGTTCTCGAGAAGCCTCGAGCATGCGCCGTGGAACCACTCGAGGATCGTCAGGGATCATATCCCTGAAGAGGTGGCAAAGCTCAAGGCGCAACCCGGAAAAGATATTGTCATCATGGGCAGCCCGAGCGTCACGCGAACGTTCTTGAATCTGGGGTTATTGGATGAGTTGCAGTTGAACATCAATCCAGTCGTGTTGGGGGGTGGTGTCCCGCTGTTCACGGGGATTGAGGGCAAGAGCGACCTCGAGCTGGTCAGAACCAAACGCTTCGCTTCGGGGGTCGTAGCCGTTCACTACCGACCCAGACGGAGTTAACCCGATCCGACAGAAGTTGCCACTTGACAACATACCAATCAGTCGGTATGTTAACTCGAGGAGGCGACCATGCCCAGAGTCCGATCACCACAGGACACGAAAACCAAACTTCTCGACGCCGCCGTCACCCTGATCCGCAGCCAAGGCTACTCCGGTACCAGCGTGGACGACCTCTGTCGGGCGGCGGGCGTCACCAAGGGCGCGTTTTTCCACCACTTCGCCAGCAAGGAGGACCTCGCGCTCAATGCAGCAGATCACTTCGCCGCCCGCTCGAATGCCGGATTCGCCGCCGCGCCGTACCAAACCCAGTCCGATCCAGTCCGGCAGCTTCTCGAGTACGTGGACTTCCGCAAGGCGATTCTCCAGGGCGAACTGCAAGAGTTCACCTGCCTGTTTGGCACAATGGTCCAGGAGGCGTACCAGACCCACCCCGCTCTGCGCGAGGCGGCCGACCGGGGCATCAGCGGTCACGCCGCCGACATCGAGGCCATCATCGCTCGAGCCATGAACGCGTGCGGCATCACGGGACCGTGGACTGCCGAAAGTCTTTCGTTGCACATCCAGTCGGTGCTTCAAGGAGCCTTTATCCTCGCCAAAGCAAAGGGGGGACCAACGATCGCCCTCCAGTGCCTCGATCACCTGCGCCAGTATTTGGAACTCCTGTTCGTTCGCCCCTCGAGTCAACCCGTGAATTGAAGCCGTCACACTCGAGCCGAGCCGTCAGTTGAACGCCCGAGACCACCGAGAACTCACCCGCTCAGGGAACGACCCGGAGGGAGCCTGCCATGAACCTTTCAGCGCTGGACGCCATTCAATTGCGGCGCAACATCCCTCGGTACTTCGCCTACACGACTTTCAAAGGACTCGGGTTTGGACTCTTTTTGGCGATGTGGGTGATTGACCTGCAAGGGCGGCGCGGGTTGAGCTTGGCTGAGGCCGCCCTGGTAGATACGACCTTCTTCGTGACGGCGGCGTTGGCGGAAGTGCCCACCGGAATCGTTGCTGACACTTGGGGCCGCAAAACCTCGTTAGCCATCGGCGCGGCACTGACCGCCTTGAGCGTCGTGGCGTGGGCCCTCGCGCCGACCCTACCGCTGATCGTGCTGGCATACCTGGGCATGGCCCTCGGCACGACCTTTCTCTCTGGGGCAGACGAGGCCCTGTTTTTTGAAACGCTGCAACGCCTCGAGCGCAGCGAAGAGTACCCCCGCCTCGTCGGGCGGGTCAGTGCCACCGCGACCGGTGCGATGGCCCTCGGCAGTGCGGCCAGCGGCCTGCTCGCCACACTGGGCTTGATCGTGCCGTTTCTCGTGGCGGGTCTAAGCATTTTCATCATGTTCGGACTCGTCCTGACCCTGAAAGAACCACCCGTCACCGCGCCCTCGAGCGGCCAGGAGCGCCCCGCCTTCCGCGAGATCGTGCGCCGTTCGTTCACCCTGATCCGCACGCGCCCCACCGTGGGTCACGCCGTCTTGTACCTCGCGCTGATCCCGATGGCGGCCTTTCTGCTCGAGTCGCTGTTCATCCAACCGCAATCTATGTCCTTGGGCGTGCCCATCGCTGGGATCGGGGTGATCGTGATGGCGTTGCAACTCGTTGGCGCGGCTGGCTCGAGCGCGTCAGGTTGGGTGCGAGAGCGTTTCGGTGAGCGGCGGGTTCTGGCAGTGGCTCCGATGATGATTGTGGCGGGTTTGGTGGTGCTGGCGCTCTGGCAGGTTCTCCCGGTGCTCGGCGTGATCGCCTTGATCGGCGGGATCACCAGCCTGCTCCGACCGATCATGATGGGTCGTCTTCAAAACGAAGTGCCGGACGAAATTCGGGCGACCCTGCTCTCAGTTCAATCAATGCTGTTCACAGCGGTCGCGGCGGTCGCCCAACCGAGTCTCGGATGGGTCGCGGATCGGAGCGGGTTGCCCGCCGCATACCTGGTTCTGGCGGGGGGCTTGGGCATCGTGACCGTGGTGCTTACGCTCCGAAGCCGCGCTCGAGCCACCAACACGACCCCCACACGTTCTCATTCCTTCGACGCTGTCTGAATCACGTCCTTTAACTTCGAGTGCGTCACTCGAGAGGAGAAACACCGAGGTACATCGATATCGGAGGTTTATCTTTGAGGGTTTCCTAGCGTTCCAGATGGATTTTTTAACAATTAACTCAAGTTACGCAGTGGTGAGGAAGTCGAGCACATCAGCTTTCGAGACTGGCACACGCCCAGAGATGTGACCCCGACGCACTCGATACACACTCGTCCGCCTCGAGCGTCGCACCCGATCTAAGTACAACCACGACAACACCCCCGCCGCTAAATGCTGCCGATACCCACGCACAGATCGCAATTGACATCCCTCCCAACCACAGGTTTGCTTGAGTGAGCGAAACACCTCCTCAATCACTGCTCGCGCGTGATACAACGCTTTCACCCCCTGCCACTCGAGTTCCAAGTCACTCGTCGCGTAGAACTTATTGCCACGACGGTACACCGCCACCGCTGTACCACCCCGCAAGCGCCCTAAGCTCGACCAGTACGGTGTCAAGCGATGCCGCTTGAGTTGTTTACCGTTCAGCAAGCGGTTCTTCTTCAACCGCGTGACGAAATTCGCTCCCAAGCGATGCACAGCGTCAAACACACCTTGAGACGCGTACCACGAGTCGAACAACACATGCGTCGGAGTGAAGCCGAGCGTGAAAGCCGCCTCGAGCAATTCCACGGCGAGACTGATTTTGCCAACTTGCTTGCCTTCGTAGATGCGAAACGCGATTGGGATGGTGGTCTTGCCATCCGTCCAGCAGAGCAGGACGACGTTCACAGCGAGGGTGAACGCACCGGTTTTGGTGTCCTTGAGTTTGAAGATGCAACTCAAACCCCGACTGTATTTGGTGAGGATGGTGTCATCCACAACCAAACACCCACCGCTTGGGATGCGCCTCGAGACGAGGCTGGAGAGCAGCGTTGTGAACTCGAGAGAGCTGTTCACAGCGCGGTTGAGCGCGTCGTGTGAGACGCGTTCTTGGCTTTCGGTGAGTCCAAGGCAGGTGTTATTGAAGGGGCTGGTGATGAGGGCGTGGAGGTACTCGGAGACGCGTGCTAGATTCATTGGTAAGCCTCCTGTGACCGCAGGAGGCTCTACCGTACACGATTCTTAATCACTGCGTAACTTGAGAATTAAGTGATGCGGGCGAGTCACCCGGTTCCAGATTCAACTTGAGGAGATCAAGCATGAGAAAAGTAATCGCATCAGAGTACGTGACCCTAGACGGTGTGATGGAAGGCTCAGAGTGGATCGCTCCCTATTTAACCGATGAGGGAATGGCGATGGGACGTGCGCTGCTTTATGAAAGTGACGCACTGTTGTTGGGTCGTGTGACGTATCAGTGGCTGTCACAGGCTTGGTCCAAAAGTAAGGATGAAAACGGCTTTGCGTATCGTATGAACAGCCTGCCCAAATTCGTACCCTCGAGCACCCTGCACGAACTCGAGTGGAACGCTAGGTTGATTGAGGGCGATGTGGCCGAGGAAGTTTTCAAGCTCAAAAAATTACCTGGGCAACACCTGCTGATTTATGGCAGTAGCGTGCTGGTACAGTATTTGATGAAACACGGTTTGATTGACGAGTTTCGCCTGATCGTCTGTCCTTTAGTTTTGGGACACGGAAAGCGGCTCTTCGGGGAAGGTGTCAAAGCCACGCTGCAATTGGTGGAGTCCAAAGCATTGGCATCAGGCGTCGTCGTGCAAACCTACAAAAAATAAGCTCGAGTGACCCACCCCCTCCCACCATCGCTTGCCCGAATAACCGCAGTGGCTAGTGGCGCGATTGGTGGATCAACCGGGACGCACGGTGTCCGAACCCGCCGTGCTGAGGCGTCCGCTGGCGAAACAGTTGCCACCTACATTCAGTGTTCGTCCGAGGTCTCGAGCGATCTCAAGGCGTTGCGACAGGAACCGAGCTGGACCTTTCACACCCTGCAAACCGGACACTGGCCCATGATCTCGGCCCCGAATGAACTCGTCGCGTTGATGGCTCAGATCGGTGGTGCAGAAAAATCGGCGAATATACCTGAAGAGATTGAAGCAAGCTATAGAGAGGAGCAACCATGAGCGTAACCCGCATCATTCCCTCGATTCGATCCACAAACCTCGAGGCGACCACCGAGTTCTACACGGGTATACTCGGACTCAACATCGGCATGGAGGTGTCGGAGGATCGCTTTGTGGCGTTCAATTCTGACACCGTCCCGAACGCTCAACTGATCGTCAATGACAACGGACATAAGGGACTGCCTCCGGGCTTCGCGGTGGATGTGGGCAGCTCGGCTCGGGTCAGCGAAACGCACGCGAAGATTCAGCTTCTTGGATTCGTTGTTGTCGAACCGCTTTCGGACACGCCCTGGGGTGTTCGGCGATTCTCGTTGATCGATCCCAACGGTGTTTGCGTCACGGTAATCGGACACCTCGAACCAGTCGAATAAACGAGGTCATGTGCATCCCCTGATTGCGGCTGATTCACTTCGATTTGATCCCGACCGTCCGTTGTACCTTCAGCTCTATACGCATCTTCGCACGGCGATCCTCACCGGCAAACTCAGGGGCGGATTGAAACTGCCCTCGACGAGGGCGCTGACTCGAGAACTCGGTGTGTCGCGCAATACGGTGCTGAACGCCTACGATCAGCTCATTGCAGAGGGCTACCTCGAGAGCGTCCCGGCGAGCGGGACCTTCGTGGCGCGGGTACTGCCTGCGGATGCCCCCGAAACATCTGCGATCACAGTCGAGCCGAATCACCGCTTTGTCTCGAGTCCGCTCCGGCTCTCCCATCACGCCGCATCGCAAGTTGCAGCCCCGCATCAGTTCCTCGAGCCGCACGTCCAGGCTGGATTGGTGTCGCCGTTCAGCACGGTTAACCCAGCCCTAGACGCTCACTCCTACGAGGTCTGGTCGCGTCTGATCGCTCGGCAGGTCAAACGCTTGTCACATCAAGCCTCGAGGTATCAGGCGGCAGCGGGCTACGAACCCTTGCGCGAAGCCATCGCCGCGCATCTCACGCTGTCGCGTCAGGTTCGCTGTACGCCCGAGCAGGTCGTCATCACCGCTGGCTCGCAAGGCGGACTCGATCTCGTCGCGCGGGTGCTGCTCGACGCGGGCGATCCGGTGTGGCTCGAGGACCCAGGGTACTTCGGCGCTCGAGGAGCGTTTCTGGGCGTGGGGGCGCGGCTCGTTCCGGTTCCAGTAGACCGCGAGGGTCTGGTGGTACAGACCGGGTTGGCTCGAGCGCCTGAGGCGAGGCTGGCGTACGTTACCCCCTCGCACCAGTCGCCGCTCGGCGTGACGATGAGCCTGTCCCGGCGTCTGGCGCTGTTGGAATGGGCTGCTCGCGCCGACGCGTACATTCTCGAGGACGATTACGACAGCGAGTTCCGCTACGTGGGTCGTCCGCTGGCGAGCCTGCAAGGGCTGGACAGCGCCGGGCGGGTAATCTACCTCGGGACCTTCAGCAAGGTGTTGTTCCAGTCCTTGCGGATCGGCTACCTGGTCCTGCCAGAGCCGCTGGTCGAGCCGTTCGTGGCGGTGCGTCGCCTCGTGGACATGCACAGCCCGCTGCTCGAGCAGGCGGCGCTGGCGGACTTCATCGCGGAAGGGCATTACACACGACACCTGGCAAGGATGCGCCGACTGTACGGCGGGCGACGCATCGCACTGCTCGAGGCGGTCAAAGGTTTGCCGCTCGAGATGGACGCACCCGAAGCCGGGTTGCACTGCATCGGCTGGCTGCCGTCGGGCGTGGATGATCGCCACGTGGTTCAAAACGCACGAGCGAACGGTCTCGAGATTTGGTCGGTCTCGCACGCCTGTCTCGAGCCGCTGGAGCGTGGCGGGTTGCTGCTTGGGTACGGCAGTCCCAGCCCCGAAGCGCTACAGGATGGAGTTCGTCGCTTGAGTGCTGCATTACGCGAAATCTAGGCTGTGGCTTGGTCGGACTCCTTGCTTTGGGAATGATCTCAAAGGTTGCACAAAGACCAAGTCAGTCCAGAAATTTGTCTCGAGAAATCGGAGACTATTGCGACGGGTTGAGGCAGGCACGAAACAGGCATTCCCATCACCCAGACCGAACGGTTGCTCGACTCTGCCATTTTTTTGTCCGCCGCTTGACCTCGCTCAGTTCCGCGCCAACACCCAAATCCGTCTCCATGAACTGCCCCGCCCAACCGAGGAAAGGCTCGAGTCCCCGTAAGTTCTCTCCTGCCTTCAAATAACCCATCTGGTACGCGCGACGAAACCTGCGGAGCACCGCTCTCGATGGTGCAGGCAGTTCGGACAGTGCCGGGTCCACGCTCAAGATCGAAAGCGGGCGTGCCACATCAGCGAGCGGGCAACCGCGACGAACGTTTTCCCAATCGATTACAGCGATCACGCTCGAGCCGTCACAGAGGACATTCAGGAGGTGGTAATCCAGATGCAGCACGGCATCACCCGCGATAGGCACCCCCTGTAGTGGTGGCAGTTGCTGAATGACCTCGAGCGGAGAGCGCACGGCGTGAACCCGTCAGAACTCGAGTCCAAGTGCCTGAGCACAGTCTGATGTGGTTAGCAACGTCTGGGTGATGTTTGACGCTATAAGGGGCTTGTCAGTTCTGAATTTTCCTTCGACTTACTCGATGAGAGACGAAAGTTAAGCTTGTTTTTTATATCTCTGTGATATATCTTTGTGCTATATCGAACTGGGCGCTTCACCATCCCTGATTCGAGAACCCAGCATCACAGGAGAGAACCTATGACCCAAACCACGCCCAGCCACACCAGCCTCATCGCTCCCACCGACGAACGAGCCATCCGTGATCTGCTCGAGCGGATGAACACCTCATGGAATCAAGGTGACGGCGCAGGCTACGGCAGCGTCTTCACTCTGGATGCGGATTACGTCGCTATTGAAGGTTCGCACTACGAGGGACGCACCGCCATCGTCAGTGCCCACCAGCACCTGTTCGATTCGCACTTCAAAGGCTCAAGACTCGAGGGTGAACTCAAAGGGATTCGTTCCCTTTCCCCAGACATCGCGTTAGTGCATCGCGTGGGATCGCTCCTGATGCCGGGTGAGCCTCATACCACCGAACCCGCCTCGATTCAAACCTTGATCGCCGTGAGACAAGACGGCGCTTGGCAATTCGCAGCCCTTCAGAACACGGACATTCGACGGTACGCTTGAGGGCATGACGATGTACGAACTCTTTGTCCTCGGTGAACTGCTCGACCAGCCGCTGCACGGATATCTGCTGCGCGAGATCGTCAACCTGGCAATTGGTCCCGTGCGTCAGATGAGCTGGGGCGGGTTGTACCCGCTCATCCGCCGACTCGAGACGGAGGGCTTGATCGAACAAGCCAAGGACGCCGCGCCCAGCGGCGCTCGAGAGCGCAAGGTCTACCGCATCACCCCGGCTGGGCAGGAGCGCTTCATGTTCTTGATGCTGAAACCCGAGGAGTACAGCCTCGACTACCCGGATCTGTTCAACATCAAGCTCACCAATTTCGATCACCTCAGCATCGCCCAGCGGCTCGAAGTGCTGCGGCATTACCAAGGGTACGTTCGCTTCAACCTGGCGCACCTCGAGAACGGCGCAAACCACGTGACCAAGCAACCCCGGATCGGTGAGGGGGAACGCGAACACATCCTGCGCGCCCTCGAGCATCGAGCAGCCGTGAGCAACGCCGACCTCGCCTGGGTCGAGACTGAAATCGTGCGCCTGAACGTCGAGACTCCAAGCGTGGTCGAGGGCGGCAAGAAAACTCGAGCCTCAAAAAGCAACTGATCTCGAGCCGCACGCGCTCGAGCGCACCACACCGTTCGTCTCAGCACAGCCCTTTGCGCTGAGCCACTCCATTCGCGTCTGTCCAAACCTCATCGGGTTTGGGGCAATCGAGCATTGCCAAAAAGGAGAACGCCATGAACAAGAACATCGTCATCACCGGCGCGACCGGCATGATCGGTCGCCCGCTCAGCAGGGCCTTGCTCGAGCGGGGCTACAGTCTGACCGTCTTCACCCGCGACCCGGAACGCGCTCGAGCCACCGTGCCCGGTGCAAGTGAATACGTGCAGTGGGCGGCTGAACTCGAGGGCGCGTGGGCGAGGCATCTGGACGGCGCACACGGCGTCATCAACCTCGCGGGCGAGAACCTATTCGCCGGACAACTGACCTTTGAGCAACTGGGAGCGGGCGGCGAGAACCGCGTGATTGCCACCCAGGGCTTGGTCAACGCCATTGAACATGCCAGCACCAAACCTAAGGTCATGGTCAACGCGTCCTCGACAGGTATCTACGGTTTCACGGAAGTCTCGGAAGGGGTGATTGACGAGAGTTTCGCGCCGCCTCGAGCCGACCTGTGGAGCGTGGACAGCGAACGCTGGGAAATCGAAGCCTACCGCGCCGAATCGTTTGGTGTGCGCGTTCCCGCGATTCGCATCGGCGTGGCGCTCGGGCGCGAGGGAGGGGCGCTCCCGTCTCAGATCGCGCAATTCAAATCGGGTTGGGGCGGCTACAACGCACCCGGCAACCAAGGGCAGGCGTGGATTCACCTTGCGGATATCGTCGGTTTGTTCATCCTTGCCCTCGAGCGCGAGGACGTTCACGGTCCGATCAACGCGACCGCCCCCGAGATCGTCAGCAACCGCGAGTACGCCGAAACGCTGGCGCGGGTTCTCGAGGTCAACGCGAGCAACACGATTTCCGAGGAGACCCTGAAGGGGTACGTCGGGCTGGCGGCGGATGTCACCACGTTCATGCGCCACGTGCAGCCCAAGCGGGCGCTTGAGTTGGGCTACGAATTTCAGTTCCCGAAGCTCGAAACTGCCTTGCGCGACCTGATCGAAACCGAAAACTGATGAGGGGTCGCTCGAACGAACCGGAACGTGGCGAGGACGACGGCACAGCCCGCAGCCTCGACCGACGCGCATTTCTGGCTCGCCTGGGGATGGGTGCGGCAGGTTTGAGCTTCGCCGGAACGGAACTGGTGATTCGCCAGGGGTCACAACAGAACCTCGAAACCCGACAACCCCTGCTTGAACCACCCGAAATGCCAGTGCGCCGACCAAGACCAGGGGAGGTCGAAGCCAGCATCGTCGCCTCGGGCGTGATAACGCGAATCGTAGGAACGAATGTGATCGCGCTCGGCTACAACGGTGGCGTGCCCGGTCCGACTTTGCGCGTTCGGGTAGGTGAACGGTTGAAACTCGAGTTCACCAATAAACTCCCGATCAGATCGAGCGACACTGGCAAGGCGCATCAAGCCGCGAACGTCACGAACCTGCACCTGCACGGACCGCGTATCGCGCCCGTCGTGGATGATCCCTTCACGCTGCTCGAGCCTGGGCAATCCAGAACCATCACGCTCGAGTTTCCAGAAGCCTCAGCGGGCACGCACTGGTATCATCCGCACCCACATGGACAGGTTGCACCGCAGCAGTTCAAGGGGTTGGCTGGGGCATTGATCGTCACGGGTGAACTGGACGCGGAACTGCGCGACTGGGAGGAACACGTCCTGATCTTGCAAGATTTCAAATTTGACGCTGGGCGCGTCGAAGATCACCGCGACTTCGAGCGGCAACTCGGTAAGCCAGGCGGGGTGATGACCATCAACGGACAACTTCAGCCTGTTTTGCAGACCAAGAAATCAGGACTGCGATTGCGCTGCATCAACGCTTCGACCGGACGGGTGTTTCGCCTCGCGCTCGAGAACCCGGCGCTCGAGGTTCACGAAATGCACCTGATTGCCCTCGACGGTCACACGCTCGAGAACCCCGTGACGGTCGGTGAATTCTTGCTCGCGCCTGGAATGCGCGCCGACGTGCTGTTGCAACTCGAGCAAGCCGGGACGTGGGGGTTAAATGCCCTGCCGCACGGTAATGCGACGCTCTCGATCAACTCCAAAACGCCGCTCTTGACGGTGCGAACGAGCAGCCCCGCTCGAGCGCCACGACTGCCACAAACCCTCTCGAGTATCGAACGCCTCGACCCCACTCGAGCCGTCATGACTCGGCGGTTTAATTTCGAGTACAGTCGCACCGTGCCAGAGATGCGAATCAACGGCAAGCCCTTCGATCCAAACCGCGTGGACGCCACACCCAAACTGGGCACGCTCGAGATCTGGGAGATCGGTAATCGGCACGGTTGGGATTTACCGTTTCACCTGCACTCGTACCCGTTTCAGGTGCTGGATGTGAATGGCGAATCCCCTGCCTTCCGAGGCTGGCGGGACACGATCAATCTGGACAATAGCGACACGGTTCGGCTGCTGATCCCGTTCGGGCAGTACGCGGGCAAGACGGTGTTTCACTGTCATATCAGTGAACACGAGGACGCGGGCATGATGGGAACGGTCTTGGTTGGTTCGTAACGAAACCAGATTTCTTGGTGGGCAACTGGTTCCACCGCCACCGCAAAACTGGTCATTTCCTTGCGACCACGCCCCGCCTAGGCTTGGGGTCGCAAGGAAAGGAGCACAGTATATGGATCTCTTCCACAACCCCCAAGCCCTCGCCGCCCTGCTCGCCACCTCGAGCGCCCTATTGTGGGGCACTGGCGATTTCAGCGGGGGTCTCGCCAGTCAGCGCTCGAGTCCGCTCTCGGTGATGCTGGTTTCGACACCGCTGGGTTTGCTGGTTCTGGGCGGCGCGGCACTCGTGCGTCACGCTCCCGCTCTGACCTCGCACGATGCGCTGTTCGCCGTGCTGGCAGGACTGTGCGGCGCGGCGGGATCGCTCGGGCTGTACCAGGCACTCGCCCAGGGCAGCATGGGCGTTGCCGCGCCGCTCACGGCGGCGGTTGCCACCGTCGTCGCGCTGGTGTTCGGTGCGATCACCGAGGGGCTGCCCGGCGCGACTCGAGGCACGGGCTTCCTGCTGGCGATCCTGGCGGTCTGGGTCATCTCAAGGGGTGAGGCTCGAGCGAGTCGGACGGGTTTTCAGGCGCTGATACCCGCCGTACTCGCGGGGATCGGCTTCGGGTTGTTCTTCAGCCTGAACGCCCAGTTCACAGCACAGGATGTCGGCTGGGCGGTCGTCATAGCAAGGCTTAGCGCGTTCGCCGCCGTTCTGGTGGTGGCGCTCGTCGTGCGGCATCCGTTCCGGCTCGAGCGGGGCAGCTTGCCGTTGGCACTGCTGGCGGGAGCCTTGGACTCCATCGGCAACCTGTCATACGCGCTCGCCACGCAGGTTGGACGGTTGGACGCTGGGGCGGCGCTCTCGAGCCTCTACCCGGTGGCGACGGTCGGCTTGGCGGCGGTCGTGTTGCGGGAGCGGTTGACCCGTTGGCAAGGCGTGGGCGCGGTGCTGGCGCTCGTGTCCATTCCGCTGCTGGTTGGGTAAGACCCGAGATGTGTTGAATGCAAGCAAAGGAGTAACTTATGCGAAAGTTGATTGTGACCGAGTACCTGACCGTGGACGGCGTGACCGAGGGCTTCGAACAGTGGTTCTTCCCCTTCTGGGACGACGAGATTGGGGTCGTCAAGCACGACGAACTTTTCGCCAGCGACACGCTCTTGTACGGGCGGGTCACGTACCAGAGCTTCGCGGCGCAGTGGTCGCCGAAAAAACCGGACGCGGACGCCTTCGGAGAGCGCATCGAAGAGATCCCGAAGTACGTCGTCTCGAGCACGCTGAGGGAAGCCACTTGGAACAACTCGACGATCATCGCCGCGAACGTTGCCGAGGAGGTGGGAAGATTGAAGCAACAGCCGGGCGGCGATATCCTCGTGGCTGGCAGCTCCACGCTCGTGCAGACGTTGCGTGAACACGACCTCGTGGACGAGTACCACTTGATGGTCTTCCCGATCCTCTGGGGACGCGGCAAGCGATTCTTTGAGGACGGTGTGCAGCACAGCCTGCATCATCTCGAGACGCTCACGTTCAAGTCGGGCGTGATCTTCTCGCGCTACGAACCGGACGCCACGAAAACCGTTTGAGCGCGCGCGCTCGAGAGACAGAAACGCAACGGCAATAGGAGGGGTGTGTATGAGCAAAGTGTTCTTGGATATGGCGATGTCGCTCGATGGATTTATCGGTCGCTCGAGCGGCGAGGACGTTGGGCTGTACGACTGGTACTTCTCACCCGCAGGCGACGCGGCGTTCGTCCAACGCGAACTGATCGAAACGACCGGCGCGATGATCCTCGGGAAGGGCGTCTTCGGCAGCGATCCAAACGGGTTCGACACGCCGTACAAGGTTCCGCACTTCGTCCTCACCCACCAGTCCAGGGATCCGGTGACTCGAGACGGCGTGACGTTCAACTTCGTGACCGAGGGGATCGAGAGTGCATTGCGTCAGGCTCGAGATGCCGCCGGGAGTCGGGACGTGTGCGTGGCGGGCGGGGCGAACACCGCGCAGCAATTCCTACGGGCTGGGCTGCTGGATGAGTTGCAAATCCACCTCGCGCCCGTGCTGATCGGTGAGGGGATTCGCCTGTTCGACGGTCTGGATCCGACTGGCATCAAACTCGAGAAAACCCGCACCCTCGAGTCGGCGGGCGTGACGCACCTGCGGTATCGCATCGTCCGCTGACCAGCGATAGTTGAGAATTGCTTATGACGGCACGGTAACGCGGGCGTGTGCAATCTTGAGTCGCGCCATTGCAACACCAAGAACTTATCCAATCATTCATAGTGTGCGACACATCAAACCATGGGTATCATGCAAATCTTCTAAACCTAGAAAGGCTCTTTTTTATGCATTACCGTGAGTCAACTACTGCGAAGTGGGCAAGCGAAACCTGCGAAATAAACGGCGTCAACATCCACTATTGGCGAACGGGACGAGATAAAGCCACATTGATTGCGCTTCACGGATTATCTGGAAGTGGCGCGTGCTGGACGCCCTTGGCGCGCCTCCTCGAAAAAGAGTTTGATCTGGTGATGCCTGATGCCAGGGGGCACGGAAACTCGAGCGCCCCATCTCACGGTTACTTGTATGGCGATCATGCACGCGACATTCTGGAGCTGATCGAAGCTTTGGAGCTGACCTCACCGGTGCTGCTCGGTCATTCTATGGGGGGCATGACAGCCGCGTTGGTGGCAAGCCAACTTGGGTCCGCCATTCGCGGCGTCATCCTGGCTGACCCAACCTTCATCAGCCTCGAGCAACAGCGTGAAGTTTTTGAGAGCGATGTGGTTCAGCAACATCGCCAATTCCTCAATTCAGATAGGAGTGAGTTGATGGCTCAGTCAAAACGACGGCACGCCCATCGTTCCGCTGAGATCATTGAACTCATTATAGATGCAAGACTTCAAACTCACGTCAATGCGTTTGAGGTACTGAATCCACCAAACCCCGAATACCGCGATTTAATCCGCAACATTCCCGCCCCGCTCCTGCTGGTGATTGGCGGCAGAGGCATTGTTTCACTTGAAACGGCTCGAGAATTGCAGGGTCTGAACCCTCGGCTGAACTACGAGCTGATACCAGATGCTGGTCACGGTCTTCCATACGATCAACCGGAGCGTTTAGCAGCAGTGGTCAGATCCTTCTTACAGTCACTCTTTACGGCTCAACACGGCGTTTAAAGATATATAGAGGCTAACCGATAAAAGATTCGGCTCAAAGGCGCGGCTCGGTTGCTGGCTCCGTTTCTCAAGGGGTACATCCGTCAGCAAATGCGCCGGTTCGTGCTCGAGCTGGTGAAGCAATAGGCGGAGTTGGCATCGTCTCGAGTTTGAACGGGTGAGTTATGAACCATCTTCGTCAGGTTTCAATAAAACGCTGGCAGCCCATCCCCCAAATCATGAAGCTGCTCCTCGTTAACGAGCGATAAGCCATTCCGGTGTTTCTGCTGCCCGTTGCCTGGCCTCCCTCCCCTGTAGACCTGTATTGTGCTATTCGAGTCAAACCGCATGACACCAATGAAAATGGCTTTTTAAGATCGGGTTGCTAGAGCTAAAATGACCTTTAAGCAATGACCGCAATCAAGTTCAAAAATGGGAGCAAGAAGCGCTCATCGCCCTCGAATCTGATTTTCTCTCGTGCTGCCACACTCGAGATACCTCTCGTAAACAAGCGCCAAGCGGTATCCTGATTGCATTCGATTCGAGCTACAGCGCACTCTGCATTGCCACGACGTAGAACCCAGTGCCAAAATGTAAACTCCAAGGACCACCCTCATTCCCCGTGATTCGCAAATTGATCACCGTGCCAGGGGGTGCGTCTAAGAGCGAATACTTGGGGCATTCCGCGCAGGAAAGTTTCGAGGACAGGATGTAAATACGCGGACAGGATGGGTTGTTGGACTGCATCCCGAATTTGTTGTTGATGGTGCCATTGCTCGGTAAATTCTCGAGCGATGTCAAGACCCGCGAAGTCGTTTCTCCAGCCCAACCGACTCCCGTAGTGCTAACTGCGTTCATGTCTTGCGCGGCCAACCACGATAAAAATCGAGGTCCGCTCGGTAATCCGTCAAAACGGTTGGACTCAACCGTTCTGCGGCAATCCAAGCTGCGTTGAGGGTGTTGACGTGTAAAACCAACGATGGATAATCATCGGCGTTGCGGGTGATGGGAATTGGCGTATCCATCGCGCATCGTGCAAGCAGGTGGGCGGCAACGTGTTTTACAGTCCAAGTTCCAGCAGCCGTGGGGCGCGAGGGGTTGCAAACCGTTCGTCAAGTAGCTGTTTATGAAGCGGTGCGAGGTCCTTGGTTTCAATCGCGTCCATGTTGAAGTCAATATAGTTCGAAAGAGTACATTCGTAGCCAAATCAACCTGATTGGCGGTTCGTGATCGAGCTGGTGAAGCACGGAGTTCGCGCAACAGTCTCGAGTTTAAGTGGGTGAGTCATGAAGCAGTACCGAAAGGTTTCGCCAAAACGCTGGTACCGCGTTGCCCTGATTGTTGGCGCGGTCATTGTTGTCATCGCGCTGGCGCTCGCCCTGACCGCTCCCGTCAGCACACGACCGTTCACCGACGCGCAGGGGCACATGATTCCCGGCAGCATCGCCGAGATGCGGCTCGAGACGATCGGCGGCGTGCCACAAATGCTGTGGTTTCGCGGGATTGACACGCACTTGCCCGTGTTGATCTTGCTGCACGGCGGTCCCGGCGCGAGCGAGCTGCCCCTGTTCCGATACTTCAACGCTGACCTCGAGCGTCATTTTCTGGTCGTCTACTGGGAGCAGCGCGGCACGGGGCGCTCGTTCCGGTCGGACATCCCGCCTGAGAGCATGACGATCTCGCGCTTCGTGGCTGACCTCGGCGAGGTTGTGCAGCTCGTCCAAACGCGTTTCGGGAAGCGCCGGGTGACGCTGCTGGGGCACTCGTGGGGTACGGTGCCGGGCTTGATTTACGCGCACGATCACCCCGAGAACGTGGCGGTGTATGTAGGGGTCGGACAGATCGCCAACATGCCCGAGGGCGAGCGGCAAGGGTATGCGTTCGCGCTCGAGCAAGCCAGGGTGCACGGCGACGAGGGGGCGCTCGAGGCGTTGCAAAAGTTGGGTCCGCCCCCGCACACGGTTTCTGAAATGCTCAGCTCGCGGCACTGGGTCGAAGCACTTCGGTGGCTCGTTTCACGCGCGGCTCAACACTGGGGATCTGATCTGGGCGGCGCTAAGGACCGATGAGACGAGTTGGGTGGACCTGATCCGCTTTGGGCAGGGGAATGCATTCTCGCTCGAGCACCTGTGGGGGGAACTCTCAACGCTCGAGCTTGACCGACAGTATCGCTCGTTTCAGGTACCAGTGTTTTTTCTCGAGGGGCGATTCGACTGGCAGGTTCCCGCCGTGGTCGCAGCGGAGTACTTCGGGAAGTTTCACGCACCTGAGAAGCATCTGATCTGGTTTGAGGGATCGGCGCACAACGTGCCGTTCGAGGAGCCGGAGCGGTTTAACCACGTGATGATTGAACAAGTTGTTTCAGTTGCTCGGTACTGGGAATCGCGGCGTTAAAATCCAGAACATCTCAAGCTACTACTGAGACGACCAGACACCGCCTGGCTCGAGCGCGATGATCTCGAGACTTTGGATATCTTTGGTCTCTGACTCGAGGTCTGCGGGTGTATCGGTCAGGTCCGGCAAAGACCCGTAGTGAAACGGAATCACCCGTTTTGCGCCCAGTAAACGCAGTGCCGTCGCCGCCTCGAGTGCGCCCATCGTGTACCGATTTCCGATGGGTAGCACTGCCAGGTTCGGGTGGTTGAGTTTCATATCACTGAAGACGCTCGTATCGCCCGCGAAGTACGCGCGGAGTCCATCGCTGAACCCCAGCACGAAACCCACGGGTTCGTGGAACCAACCCGCGCCATTGGCGGTGTTGATCTGCGCGTGGTGTGCGGCGTGGGTCATCGTGACACTGATCCCCGCCAGGTTGATCGTACCGCCCTTGTTCATCGGCTCGAACACCTCGCCTGGCAAGCCCCGCTCGAGCAGGAACCAGCGCACGGGTCCGGGTGCGATAATCTTCGCGCCCATCTCGGCGACGCGATCCAGCACCTCGAGGTCCATATGATCGCCGTGTCCGTGGGTGACGAGGATCAGGTCGGCTCGAGGTTGGTGTTTCAATGCGGGTGGACAGACGGGGTTCTCGGAGAGCCAAGGGTCCAGCAGGAGGATTTTACTTTCGGGCGTGACGATCTTGAAGCTGGCGTGTCCCAAAAAGGTGATCTGTGAATTGGCTGGCACGGCAGCAGTCTAGCGAAAACCTCAGATCAGCCGGGTCTTCTTCGAGGTTCGCGGTCAGTCTCGAGCCGCCGTCAGCGTGAACAACCCCGGCACGTGCGCTTCCCAATCCCAGCCCGGTGTCTCCTCGAGTTCCAGAATTCTAAAGCCGTGCCGCGCGAAAGCGGTCACGATCTCGCCGAGCATCCAGCGACGCGTCAGGCAATCCGGGGTGGGCACTGTCATGAAGGCTTGCAGGGGAATCTTGCCGATTCCTGGTACGGCGTCGAAGTAATCGCGGTCCGCCTCGATTCTTCCGTCCGCTCGGCTCAGCAATTTCGACGGGATCGGGTGAAAGTCGTTGATGACGAGCCGCGCCCCAGGCTTGGAGATTGTGAACAGCAACTCTGCCAGCGCGTTCAGGTCCAGGAACCAGTGCAGAATCCCCAGCTCCATCAGCACGGCGTCAAAGGCTCCTCGAAACCGAGTCACCTCGAGCGCCATGAAATCGCCGACCTCGTACTCGAGGTTGACCCCGGCGGCGGCCGCGAGTTCCCGACCGTACCGGGCGTTGGATTCCGAGATGTCAAAAACAGTCACGTCCGCCCCGAGGAGTGCCAGTGCCACGCCCGCCTTGCCGACTGACCCGAGCGGATTGGCGATCCACTTCCCGCTCACCTCACCGAGTTGCCGCAGGACGCGGCGCAATTTCTGACGCGGCTCGAGCCGGGCGGCGAGTTCAACTGGGGTTCCACTCTCTTTGAGCCAACCGTCGTAAGTGTCCGCGTTCCAGGCCGCTCGGTTGATGGCGCTCATTTCGGCTTGCGTCACTGTTCACCTCGAGCTGGTGACTGTAGCAGAAAAGGCGCGACACAAGCCGCGCCCCACGATCACTAAGCTATCCTCAGTACTTGTACGTCACGACGTAACTCGCCTCGAGCCGCTGGTTTGGTTGCAGGGTCACCTGCGAGGTGAAGCCGTTGTCGGTGCGCTTCAAGCCGGGCAGCACGACCTGTTCCAGCACGAAGTTATCGCCAACGATTTCAGACAGACGCACGTTGACGGCGCGCGTCTTAGTGTTCTGCAAGCTGAAGCTGACCTTGTACTTGGCGCTTTTCTGGGTGCGCTCCAGGGTTTGCACGCTCCGCGTCAAGCGCAAGTCGAAGTCCGCGCCGAGGTTCAGTTCCGCCTTTTCCGCCTTCGGGTTGTCCCCGATCTGCGCCTGTCCAACGACGCGCCCGTCTTCTCGGACGGTTACGACACCGCCGGGCAGGTCGGAGTCCGTCTTGATGCTGTAGACCCGCATCAGCGGGATGAGGCTGCGCGGGTTCGGGTTGAAGCCACCGTTGTACACCAGCGTGCGCTCCAAAGTGGCTTTGGTGTTGACGAACGGCAGGCTGGTCGTGGTCTTCGGCAGCAAGACAATCGGCTTGGCATACTTGAACGCCTGCAAGCCCGCCAGTTCTCCCGTGGCCTGCACGCTGTCAGATTCGGCTCGAGCGGCTCCGGTCGCAAAGGCGGCTTGCGGACGGGCGAAGCCCTGATCGTCGGCGACAATCTCCACCTGCCCGGCTAGCAGGGTCGCTTCAGGGGCGTTATAGGTCAAACTGCTGGTGTTACGGACATCTGCCCAAGCGGTCAATTGCGCGGCTTCAGCTTTGATTTGCAAGCTGTACCGTGGCGTCCAGCCCAATCCCCTAGTCAAGTATGTCAACGTGGCGTTGCCGCCATTGCCGCCAAATTTCCACGAGTACGTCGGTGTGAACCGCACGCCGTCCAGCGACGGGTAGATCACCTGGCTCGGCGAGGCTTGCAGATACTGACCGTTCACCTCGAACAGTCCAATGTCGGCCCGGATGACCTTGGCTTTAACCGGCTGGCCATCGCCGATTTTCAACAGCACCTCGCGCCCCTCGAAAGCTTTCAATAGACTTTCACTGGGCGGCAACAGGGTTTGGTTGAACAGCTCCGGGTACTCCAATTCCAGACTTCCAGGGATCAGGAACTGCCCCAAGTCGGCGGGCGGCGACCAGTCGTACTGGTTCCCGGAGAGCGTCACGTTGTCGCGCACCTCACCGAAGTTGTAGTACAGCGTCACCTCGGCAGCTCGAGCGGCGGAAAGGGTCAGGGCAGTCGCGGCTATCGTGAGGGCAAGTAGGTTTTTCACTCAGAAAGTCTAGAGGGCAGATTTTTCAGTCGCGTGAGGCGGCCATAAACGAATTCAATTCTCCACCCTCTGGGTCAATTCTAGCTACGTCAATTCGCATACGTTGACCTGGAGTACCCTCAGCCGCTAGATTGCCCGTACCGCTTTGAGGATTTGCTCAGGTGGTCGGCTCCCCGTCTTTCAGGAAGGTTGCTTCGCTTGACTCGTTACCGCTGCTAATTCCAATTGGCCCGAGCTGCCGCGTTTGCGGCGTTCTGTCTAGCCTTGGAGGTGCGGCCGATGAGCCTGTCCTTGAAACGTGCCGCGAAGCGATTCGCTGACACCCTGATTTTTGAAGATGTCAACTTAGAATTAAACCCGTCGGAGCGCGTCGGGTTGCTCGGACGGAACGGCAGCGGCAAGACGACGCTGCTGCGAATCCTGGCGGGTTTGGATCAGCCGGACGCGGGCGAGGTCACGCGTTTCGGACGGGTGTCGTACTTGGCGCAACGCGGTGGTCTCGAGGCGGGTTTGCTGCGCGATGCGGTGCTGCCGGAAGCGCACCTGGAATTAAAGCGTAACTTGGAGCTGGCAGGCTGTGATCTGGAAACGCCGACGCCCGAACACCTGGAAGCCTTCGCTAAGCTAGAGGAGTCATACCGCGTACTGGGCGGATATGAGTTGGAAACTCGAGCCGAGGAGATTCTCGCGGGCCTCGATCTCAGTGGTGACTGGCGGGCGGATGCGCTGTCCGGCGGGCAAACGCGGCGGGCATTACTGGCGAGGTTATTAATTTCCCCAGCCGAGTTTTATCTCTTGGACGAACCGACCAATCACCTGGACCTGGATAGCATTCATTGGCTGGAATCGTGGATTGGGCGCAGCGAGGCGGGGTTCCTGATTGTCTCGCACGACCGCGATTTTCTGGATGCCACCGTCACACGCTGCCTGGAACTGGAACGCCAGCGCTTGAACCAGTACCCCGGCAATTACACGGCGGCGATGGCAGAGAAACGAATCCGGCTCGAGGCGGCCAAGATCGCATTCCAGCAGCACGAGCGCAAAATCACTCGGTTGGAAGCTGAGGCCGCAGGCGTCAAGCAGTACGCGGAAGCCGCCGGGCGCTTCGATCAGCGTAAGAAAACCTGGGGTCATACGATGCAGGCCAAGAACAAAGCCCAGAACGTTTCCAGAACCCTAGCAAACCGCGCCAAAGCCTTGGAGAAACGCATCGAGCACATGGGCGAAGTCGAAAAACCGTTCGAGGATCAGTTTCTCACCCGCATCAAATTGCAGGGCGTAACCCACGGACCCAATGAAATCCTCACGCTCGAGAACTTAACGCTCACTCGAGGATCGCGGGCGATTCTGGAACACGTCAACCTACACGTGCGGCGCGGCGAGCGAATCGCCCTGATCGGCGAGAACGGCAGCGGCAAAAGCACGCTGCTGCAGGCCATCAACGGTCAGCTCAAAAACGGGCAGCTCGAGGTAGCAAACGGTGTCATCCGCTACGGCGTCGGTTTGACGCGCTACTGGGCGGGGCAGAACACCGAGGAACTGGACGCCTTTCCCACCCTCGAGGTGGCGCTTCTGGGTGCGAACGATGACCTGAAAACCAGAGAGGTCTACGCGCTCCTAGCGAGCCTGGGCTTACCGAAAGAACCCTCGAGACCCATTGCCACGCTCTCCGGCGGGCAGCGCACGCGGCTCTCCCTGGCACGGCTTTCTGTCACCAAGGCGCACCTATTGGTGTTGGACGAACCCACCAACAACCTAGACTTGGACGCCGTGGAAGCCCTCGAGCGGCTGCTATTGGAGTACCCCGGCACGGTTCTGTTCGCATCGCACGACCGCCGACTGGTGCGCGAGGCTGCCACGCGGCGCTGGGAGGTGCGTGAGAGGCGGGTCACAGACTTGGGTGATTTGCTGCCTGTGGAATACACGACGGACACTTGAACACTCCAGCACTCGAGCGGTCGCTCGACTTGGTACGCGGGACGCGTAGAATAGAGGGACATGGAGTTCGTGGAGCTGCCAGGGTCCATCAAATCAGCGCGACCTGTTCACGGATGACGACCTTTGAGCGTTGCAAAACGCCTTGCTCGAGAACCCAGAGCTGTCCGATGCCATTCCCGGCACGGGCGGAATGCGAAAAATGTGATGAGGAATTAAAAACAAGGGTAAACGCGGCGGCGCTCGAGTCATCTATTTTTTTCGTATCGCAAAACAGTGTCTTTTTTGGGGTTCGCGCATCCAAAAAATGTCAAAACAGATTTGACGCCCGCAGAGAAAACCTTTTTTGCGAAGCTGGTCAAGGAGTTGCCATGAAAAAACTCTCGGAACGTGATCGTGTCGTGCAAACCATGAGTGACATTGTGGCCTTTGAAAAAGTTGAACTGGACGGCACTCGAGTCACGACGGTAGAGGCCGTGTCCCCGGCGGACGTTCGCAAAAAATTAAACTTCAACCGCCCGCAGTTTGCCCGCTTGATCGGCGTTTCAGAGCGCACCCTGGAGGGTTGGGAACAGGGTCGCACCAAACCGACGGGCGCGGCGCGGTGACTGCTCCCGGTCGCCGCGCAGAATCCCAGGGCGGTTCTCGAGGCGTTGCGCTGAGAACACCTGCTAGAAACTAGCGGTGAACCTCGAGTTCCAGTTTGACGTTGCCGCGCCGGGTTTCACCCTCGATGCGTTTGAACTCAATTCGTCCCAGCCCATCGGCGCTGAGCGTGTCACCCTCGCGCACGCCGGTGCTGTTCGAGGCGATCACACCGTTGACCCGCACCTTTTTGCCTTCAATGCCCGCCTGGAAGTACGCCCGGCTAACGCCGAAACCCTTCGCGCCGACGACATCCAAGCGCAGACTTGGCACGACCACGCTGCGGGTTTTACTGCCGCGCCCCAGCGAACCGGGATCGGCGGGCGTGAAACTGACCTCCACGGCGCGACCTTGAAGGTTCAGGATCGTTTTCTCCTCGAAAAGCTTGGCTCCCTTGGCGGTCGTGGCGATCAGAAACGCGCCGTGATCCTCGCGGATATCGCCGCGCAGCTCCTCCGGTAAGCTCAGCGCTACAATGATGTCCTGCGCGTCAACGCCGCCCGGCAAATCCGCCGCCTCGAGTTGGAACACGCGCACCGGGTCATCTATCGCCGGGATGTGCTCCGGGTAGAGCGTGTAAATCACGCGTTGCGCGTCGGTGAACCCCCCGTGTGACGCGAATTTCACGCCGCCCGCCGCCAGTGCCCGCCGATCCAAATCTGTTCCCTCCAGAAATCCCGTGCGAACCACGCGCCCGCCTCGAGCCTGGTTGACAAGGGTGCGAAGATCGGTCATCGCGGCGAGTTTAACGGTTTTCGGGTGAGCCGCGTGCAAGCCGTGCTGCAAACCAGCGGTCACGGGGCGGTCCTTGCGATGTGATAGGAGAGAGGCGTCATGGGATGTACTTTGCGCTCTCAAACAGGCTTCTGCATCTGCCAATCGCCGTAGCGTCTCACGAGCGATTGGCTTGCCCGCGAGCGCTATCAGAGTTGATCTGTTAGCCTCGAGCGGTGAACCTCCGGTTTGCAGTGCTCACCCTCGCGTTGGTTGTCCTCGTGGCTTGCGCCGAGGACACGACTCGCATCAAGGCGGCCATTCAGACTGCGTACAACTCGCAAAGCGCCGCATACGCGAAAAGGGATGTGGTGGGCGTGATGCGTTACCTGTCACCAAACTACATAGACGTGAACACGGACGGCGACACGAACCACGACGCGTACGAGACCCTGATGAAGCGCCTCTTCGCCACGGGCGCACGCTTCACCGTCACGGTCAAAGTCACAGACCTTCGCCTGGAAGCCACGCGAGCCGTCGTAACAGCGAACCGGCATTTCGTCGCGGGAGGCCTCAATCCGCTAAAGCCAGGCTCCAGCTTCGTGCAGAACGAGGTGTTGGAAGATTTGTGGGTACAGCAGAAAGGGCAGTGGTTGAAAACGCAGTCCACCGTGGTCAGCAGCGAACAACCCAAATAAGACTGTCACTGGGGACGGACCGCGTAGACTGATTCAATGAAACAAGCGCGGCAGGCACTTGTATTCACTCGAGACCTGCGGGTGTACTGGTTTTCCAGCCTTGGTCTGGGCCTCGTTAGCGCCGTGGCGTGGTTCGGCGTCTCGAGGGGCGTGGGCGGCGATCTTGGCCCTTGGGTGGTTGGCTCGCTGATTTTTCTGGCCCTCGCCGTGCTAACTCAGGCGGACGAACGCCAACTCACCGTCACTCCAGAGCGGCTCGAGGTGACGACGCTGACCGGTTGGAAGCGAATTCATCGGCTGGACGGTATTCAATCCGTGATTCTGCTACACCGCAGGGAATACCGGGGCGGCCCGGAAAAACGCTGGGGTTTAAACCTGCGCCGCAACGCCCTCTTCGGTTTCACGGTGACACGCGAATGGACAGCGGCGTACCCCGCGATTCTCGAGGCGACTCGGGCACTCAATCCACAGGTCACGATCAGTCCGGAAGTGCTCGAGGCCTATGGTCAGTGAACACGAGCCGCGCTCGAGGAAAGCTCTGTTCAGAAAATCGAGTGAGCGAATTCGTCTCGCAAATCTGTGTAGTTCACGCTGTCACGGTGCGCCTCAATAAATGCGAGCGTCTCCTCGAGGAACCGAAAATTGACGGCTTTCGCTGCTTCCTCTACCTCGTCTGGATCGGCTTCTGATCGGCTCCAGCCATCCACAAGCGAAGCAAACAAGTCCGCCCATAGCCCCTGTTCACTGCGGGCAATCACCCAGTACGCGTTCGGCAGCTCGAGACTGAAGCGAATGATCTGAAGTCCGTTCCGTGTTTCCGAAGCGGCTGTGAGCAGCATTCCTTCTTCCCAGATTGGAACGACTTGTAAACCTGAGGGACTCGAGCCGCCGTGATAGATGTAATACGGGTCGTTGCAGATGTGTTGGAACAACGGGTGAGGCGTCCGTCCAGCCGACAATTCCAAGAGTGGAGTTGAGAAACCAAGCCGTGTCAGGTCAGCTATTCTCGTTTCGGGATTCAACATGGGTTGCCTCGAGTTTGAATCATAGTGAGACGCGCTCGAGCCAGTCTGGGAGGGCATTCACGAGATACCATTTGATCTCTTGATCGTCCAACTTCTCGAGCAGTTCGACAACCGTCCATGCTTTTGCGGCCACAAGTTCAGCGACAGCCTTGCCCGATAGCTCGAGTCCGCCAGAAACGGTGTTGTAGGCGTCCACCAAACACTGAAAGTCTCCTCGTTGCCCTAAACCTGGCACGGTGATTGCTAGATCAATCAGCGGGCTGGCGCTCGTGAAGCGCTCCCAATCGAACAAGTTGACCGTGCCGTCTGCGCGTAAACCCCAGTTTCTCGGGTTTGGATCGCCAGAGATCAGGCTGTGTGGCTCAAAGAGAGGCAAGCACAGAACGCGCAATTCCTCGAGCCTGCGCCTCACTTCTTCGGTGCGCGCTGGTGGCATCAGGCTGACCACATGCTCAGTCATCGCAGTCGTCCATTGCGGCTGGAAAGCACTTTGCCAATCTCGAGAATGTGCGAATTCGTGGAGGCGAGCTAGCAAGCGCAAGACCTCCGGATCAGCGAGCCAACGCGTTTCTGGTAGTGGCGCGGGCAACCACTCGAGCAGTAACCAACCATCACCACTCGCCTCGAGCTTGGGAATGCCAATCCCTGCCATGCGAAGTTCTGGGGCGCGGAGTTTGTAAAACCAAACCTCATTTTGATGCGGATCGGTTTTTAGGAGCCTCACGCCAGACTGAAGTTGCATTCGGTACACGGCGCGTCCACTAAGACCACCCAGCCGCTCGAGAGTGAACGTTCCTACTCGGCTCTCGAGCTGTCGTGGTAGCGCTTCTTTGAGCATTCAATCCAATCTGGCGCGTTCCGGTTCCGGCAGTTTCAACGTCAACCACCACGCGGGCAGCAGCAACGCGACCGTGACCAGCATGGCCACAATCGGATTGGTCAGGTGCGCGAACTCCGCGACCAATTTGTACAGCACGCCCGCCGTGCCCCAGCTAAAGCCCATCATCAGGGCACTCGTGGTGGCAGTTTTGCCGGGCGCGTACTCCTGCGCGGCCACGACCGCCACCGGAATCGTCGCGTTGGCCGCGCCGCCGACAATGAAGGCCAAGAGCATGAACGGCACGACGCCGATGCTAGAGGGGGTGACGAAGACTAGGAGCGCGAACAGGGGAATGAGTGCGCCGACGCTCGAGCGCAGGATTTTGGTGCGTCCCAGGCGGTCGCTGAGTTGCCCGCCGACGATCCCGCCGATGGCACTAGCGAGACTGAAGACCGCCAGCGTGACGGCGATTGTTAGATCGCTTTCTTTGCCTTTGAAGACGAACGGAATCAGACTGCCGTAGGTCACGGTGCTGAGCGACCGCAGCACGCTGATCCCCCAGAGCGTGCGAATCGGGCCTTTGAAGGTCTCGAGGTAATCGCGCCAACCGACGGCTCGTTTGACGTTCGGACGGCTCGAGGGCGTGAAGACGAAGCTGATAATGCCCATCAGCACACCGAGCGGCATCAGCCAGATGATGCCCTGCAATCCCAGGGCAGTCGCGGTCAGGGGTCCGAGCGCCAGTCCGGCCGTGCCGCCCGCGCTGAAAATGCTGGCGTACAAACCGCGTTTCTCCAGATTGCTGTTGGCAGCCACGAACGCCGCGCCGCTCGGGTGGAAAATGGCGCTGCCGATTCCTCCGAGCGCGATCAGCAAACCCAGCACCGCGAACGATGGCGCGTAGCCCATCAGCGTCATCCCGAGTGCTGCCAGCACCGGTCCGGCCGCCGCCAGCCAGCGGCGGTCCACGCGGTCGCCGAGCATTCCGAACAGCGGTTGCGAGACGCTCCCGACGAGCGCCAGGATTGCCACGAGGGTTCCCGTGTCAGCCAAGGTCACGTTGAACTTCTCGGCGATCGCGGGGCCGAGCGGGCTGAGCAAACTGGTGAAGTTGTCGTTGATGAAATGGCTGGCCGTCACCACCGCGATCACGGTCGTGCCGCTGACAGCGATTAGTTTGGTCGGACTCGAGGAGGAGGGTTGCATGGTGTCCTTGCTGGGCGTGGTGAGGGGTTCAAGTTATGGGTTTGATGGGCGCGGCGACTCGAGGTTTCTCTGGAACGAAGACTGTCAGTAGCAACGCGCCGAGCGGCAGCAGGGTCAGTAAGGTAATCACGCTCGAGACACCCACCCGGTCAGCCAGTGCTCCCAGCGCGGCCACGCCCAGACCGCTCGCGGCGTAGGTCGTCCCGAGCGACAGACCGCCCGCCAGTCCGGGGTTGCTCGGCATGGCTTCCTGGATCATCACGACGATAATCGGCCAGGCGGCGCTGATGAAGGCTCCGGCAATTCCGATGGACACCACCCGCAGGAAGCCGTCGGTGTGCGCGAAACCGTACAACGCCAACAGTGATACCACGAGGCTGCTCGCCATCGTGACGCGCCGCCCGTATCGGTCCGCCATCAGGCCGCCGCTCAGCGTTCCAATCACGCCAGACAGGGACAGTACCGTGACCAGCAGCGCCGCCGCTTCCGGGGACAGGGCGCGATTGGCGCGAAAGAACAGCGGGATGAATGTTTGTAAGCCTGTGGAAACCGTGCCGCGCACGGTGATGAGCAGCATCAGAAAACCGACCAGTCCCCAGTTAGCGGGAATTTTCGCCCTCGGCTCGAGGTTGGCTCCCTTCGTGTCGGTGTTGGCGCGAGGGCTGATCGTGCGCCACTGTGACGCTAACCCGGCCAGCCCGATCGCGGTTGGCACGAGCATCAGCAGTCCGCCCGTACGACCAAAATTTTCCAGCAACAGCGTCACCAGAATCGGTCCGAGCGCGAAACCAATGTTGCCACCGCTGAAAAACACGCTGACCGCCGTCGTCGGTTTGGAGGGATTGACCGCCCGCGCCCTCGAGAGGGCTTCCGGGTGAAACATGGCGCTGCCCAATCCGCTCAGCAGCACCGCCGCGATCACCAGCGGGTAGACCGGCATCCAAGGCACACTCGTCATGGCGACCCCGGCCAGTAAGCAGCCCAACGGGACCATCCAGCGGAACGAGCGCCGATCCCCAAGAATCCCGAACAGCGGCTGCGCGATGGCAATGACAATGTTGTTAGCGGTTACAATGATCGCGGCCGTGGCGTAATTCAGGTTGAAGGTCGTCAGCAGCAACGGCAGCAGAATCGGCAGTGACCCCGTTTGCATGTCCACGCTCGAGTGCGCGGCCGTGATGGCGAACAGCGCGGGCTTAGAATCCACGGGCGCGGTGCGGGCGGACTGTGGGGGCTGGGTGTCAGTGGAAACGGTTTGCACGGGACTCCTCAGACCTAATAATTCCGCTCGAGTTCGGATTTCGGCGCGGCGCTAGCGACCAGCAAAGCCCTGGCGGTGCCGTTCAACCCGTCCATGCGGTGCGGTTGTCGAGCGTCGTAATGCGCGGCGTCTCCGGCGCGAAGCGTGACGCTTTCGTCACCGACGCGAAGCGTGACCTCGCCGGACAGGACGTACACGAACTCCTCGGAGTCGTGGTGGTTCATCGTTTCGTCCTTGCGCTTACTGGGTACGTCCAGCAGCACGGCGTTCAGATGCGTCGGCGTGCGCTTCCCGGTCAGCGGCGTGTAAAACGCGCCGTTGGACACGTGCGGCGTGCCCTCCCCCGCCCGTGTGACCGCGATGGAGTTGCTGTTCTTCGCGGTTTCAAACAGCGCCGCAATTGGAACCTCGAAGGCCTGCGCCAGCGAAATCAGCGCCGCCAAGCTGGGTTGGCGCTCCCCAGCCTCGAGCCGCGACAGGTACGGCGGGGACAGGTCGGCACGCTTGGCCAAGTCATCCAATGTCCAACCACGCTCACTGCGAAGCGCGTGCAATCGCTCCCCGAGGCGCACCAATTCTGATTCCAGCACCGCTTCGGACATGGGCGCAGTCTACCGCTCGAGTTGACTGTCAGGCAAGTTTCATAGGCGATCTTGCCTAGAAGGACGAACCACCCCACCCGCTCGAGCCTGATTTCCGTAGGGATTGAGGGCGCTCAACCCAGCCACACAGGTAGGTGTCCCCCAAAGCCAGGAAACGTTTTCTCGGGATATGGCTTGGTGAACCGCCGTTCGCCCTACGAAATGTGTGTGATACGCGTGAAGTCTGGCTTCTGGATCAACAGTCAAACCGAGAATCTCGAGCTGCTACGGACGGGCCCGAAACTGTAATCCGTCTTTTGCCAGTCGTGCCCGCAACCGCGTCATAAACGCCGCGCCCGGATCGGGCTTCACGGTGAAATAGCTCGGATCGCGTTCCTGCCAGAGTTTAGAGCCTTTGAAGCGCCCGTACTCGAGGTGACCGATCACGTATTTGATTGGGAAGCGGTGGGCGAGGTCTTCGATCAGCCGAGCGTCCGTCTCGAGCTGCGCGTCGGTCAGGTCGCTGTCTCCAACGTTCTCAATGCCGATGGCGCGACGGTTCAAGCCAATCGTGTGCCGCGCCATCAGGTTTTCCGGCATCAAGCGGTAGGCGCTGCCGTCGCGGTCAATCAGGAAGTGAGCGCTCGTGTTGAGTTTTCCACCCCTGGCAATATCGGCGCGTCCGCTCAGCGTCTCAGCGTTGAACCCGTTCCAGGCGGCTTGCAGGGTCGCAGAAGCCGTCCAGTGAACCACGACCATCACAGGCTGAATCAGGATACTCGAGGCGTTCGGGTCGTAATGGCTGCGAATGTATTGAAGGGTCAGGTCGCGGCGTAGCGCCGAGAAGCGAATCGGTTTGTCGTGAACCACCAACCCGTCTGCAAGCACCAGCCCTGAGACGAACACTAATAACCAGAGCTTCAATGTCACGCGTCCACGAACAGCGGCAGACTCGAGTCTGGGATCAGACCTCTGGCTCGGGCGCGGCGGAATAGTTCCTGAACGGCGCGTTCGCCTTCACTCCCCACGTCCAAGCTGAACTCGTTGACGTACAAGTCAATATGCGCCTGCATCACGCTGTCCTCCATCTCGAGGGCGTGCTGGCGGATGTACGCCTTGGGTTCCTGCGGGTGCGCGTAGGCGTACTCGAGGCTGTGTTTCACGGCAGCATTGAGCTTTTTCAAGGTTTCAGCGGGCAGGTCGCGCCGCGCTAGGATCGCGCCCAGCGGGATCGGCAGCCCGGTTTCAGCCTCCCACCATTCCCCCAGGTCCAACAGTTTCACCAAGCCGTGCTGCGGGTAGGTGAAGCGTGACTCGTGGATAATCAGTCCGGCGTCCACCTCACCGCGTTCCACGGCGGGCATGATCTCGTCGTAGCGCATCGTCACGATTTGGATGCTCTCCGGTTGCGAGAGCGTCAACAGCAGGTGCGCGGTCGTCAGTGCGCCCGGACTGGCAATCGTCTTTCCTGCCATGTCAGAAATTGGTTGCCGCGCCACGAGGAGCGGCCCCACGCCGCGACCGAGCGCACCCCCGGCCCGCAGAGCGATATAGCCGTCCATGACGTGCGCGTAAGCGTGATAGCTGATCTTGGTCATCTCCAATTTGCCCGCGACCGCCCACTGGTTCAACGTTTCCACGTCCTCGAGAACCTCGTTGACGGAGAAATCCAGCGGCAGGCGACCGTGGGTCAGGGCGTAGAAGATAAAGGTGTCGTTCGGGCAAAAAGAATAACCGAGGTTCACAAGGCGATTCTAGTTCCAGAAGCCGTTCGCTACGGCATCAGGGATTGCAAAAGCGTCGTGCTTGGACCCACGACGCGAGGCGCGAACGTTTATCATTCGGTCATGACGCTGCCAACGCTTTTGGAGGCGAGAGACCTGATTCGTTCCGGAGCAACTGCGAGCCTGGAGTTGACGCGAGCGGCCCTCGAGGCGGCGCGGGAGCGCGCTGATCTGAACGCCTTCGCGGTGCTGGACGAGGATGGTGCGCTCGAGCGGGCTGAGGCAGCCGACCGTGAAACTCGAGCGGGCGAATCCTTGGGGGCGCTGCACGGGATTCCGGTCACGGTCAAGGATTTGTTCAACGTTGCTGGATGGCCGACGCGGGCGGGCACGAACGCGCCATTGCCCCCAGAATTTCAGTATCCAACCGCTGACGCCGAGGCGGTGAGGAGATTACGAGCGGCGGGCGCGGTGGTTCTGGGCAAGGTCAACCTGCACGAGATCGCCCTCGGGATCACCGGGGAGAACCGGTGGACGGGCGATGTGCGAAACCCGCTCGACCCGGCGCGGCAGGCGGGCGGTTCCTCGAGCGGCGGCGCGGCGAGTGTCGCGGTCGGGGCGGGCTTTGGGAGTCTCGGCAGCGACACGGGCGGCAGCCTGCGGATTCCAGCCAGCTTTTGCGGCGTGGTTGGGTTCAAACCGACCTTCGGCTGGGTTCCGCTCGGCGGGGCGTTACATCTATCCCCGACCTGCGATCACGCGGGACCGCTAACGCGCACCGTGCGGGACGCGCACGCGATGCTCGAGGTCTTGGCGCACCGCAACCTGCCGCTACGCTCGTTGGAGGGTCTGAGCGGCGTGCGGCTCGGGGTACCGCGAGGCTGGCTCGAGGGGCGGTTGGGAACAGCGGTGCGACGCGATTTCGAGGGGCTGCTGGAACAATTCAGGGCGGCGGGTGCGACGGTCGTGGACGTGAAACCGGAAGCCCTCGAGCGAGCCGGTGAGAGTTACACGCCGCTGGTGCGGGCGGAGGCGGCGTTTGTTCACAAAGCGGCTTTGGAGTCACAACCGGAAGGCTTTGGTGACGCAGTGCGAACCGCACTTGAGGCAGGGCGGAAGCTCAGCATTGACGCGTACCTGGAGGCTCGAGCGGTGCGAAGATTGGTGCGCGCCGGGCTGGAAGCCAGCTCGCGCCAGGTTCACGCCCTAGTGCTGCCCGCCGCGCCGCTGCCCGCCCCAAGGCGCGGTACGCTCGAGGTGGAGTTGGAGAGCGGATTGAGACCGCACCGCGACGCGTTTATCGAACTGACGTTACCGTTTAGTTTGACCGGGTTCCCGACGCTTTCGCTGCCCTTCACGAAGGTAGACGACCTGCCCGTGGGCTTACAGGTCGTGACCGCCAAAGGCGAGGACGCCCTGGCATTGGAGCTGGGCGCGTGGCTGGAACGTCAACCCTGATCCAGCACCTCCTCGAGTTCCAGCGCGTGCGATTCTTCGCCAATGACCTGTTCTAGGCTCATACCTCTGGCTTTCTCGATCCGACTGATGCGCTTCTGAAACTGTGAAAAGGCGTAGTTGACCATCCCCTCCTGCTCCAGTCCGAACGGCAATTCCTGGTACTGATCGAAAACCTCGCTGACGACACCGATTGCCGGGACGATCAGTTCCTGCATTTTGTTTTCAATCGCCTCCCAGACGGAATCGCCATGCTCCGCCACAAGACGGCTCAGCAGGTGCACGCCGTAGGCGATGTGCCGCGATTCGTCGCGTTTGAAATGACCCATCGCGGTTTGCATTCCCGGCAAGATGTTGTTGCGCTCGAGCATCAGCGCGTAGCTGTGATACCCGGTTTCTGCCAGCACGCCCTCGACGATCATGTTGTAGGTGACGCTGGCTTCCGCCTGCGCGACCGGGCTGTGGTCGGTGCTCAGACGGTGCAAGGCTTTCGGCAGCGCCTCGTAAAAAATGCTGCGGTAACTGGCGGTGTGATAGATGCTCAAATCCGGGTGATGCCCGACCACGGCGCTCCAGAAGCGGTCAAACGTGTCCACGTGCTTGGCTTCCTCCCAGAGAAAGCTGGTCAGGAACATCTCCTCTTCCAAGCGCCCCTCCCTAGCAATCGTCTGAATCAGCGGCAGTAGGTCCAGCGTGACCGATTCCTCGCCCGCCTGGAACAGACCCGTCTGGTGAATCAACACGCCCCGCTCGAGGTCATTGAGCTTCTGCCACTGCGCGGCGTCCTGGCTAAAGTCAATCGCCTCCGGGTCCCAGATGCCGAACTTTTTGGCTTTGCGCCACAACCGCATCGGTAAGCTGTTGCGGTTCAAGCCTCGCGTGGAGGTTTGAAAGGCGTCTCGGGTGTGGTCCACGGTCAAGCTCATAATTCCTCCGCCCACAGGCCATCGTTTAGAAACTGCATTTCCCCAAGACTAACCGCATCCACCGTTGAGCCGATCAAACCCTGAACGCGCCCATAGGCGCTGGAATACGCCCGCGCCGACTCGAGCCAGAACGGGCGGGCGGTCGTTTTTTCAGAGGGCGTGCGACCGTCCACGAACGGCTGTGGGGTTTTCAGGACGCGCTTTAGCCGCGCCTCGAGCGTTGATCTGGCGGCCGCGCACTTGGCCGCGATGCTGGCACTTTGCGCCGAGCCGCTCTTGCTGGTCGTCAACGCGATCAGGCGTTCCAGGTGAAGCTGCATCGTCGGTTGAAACCGCGCCTCCTCGTGCCCGTACACGGTACCGCCGCCGGATTGCGCGTCCGCCAAATCGGTTTCGGCGCGAATGAACGTCCCCTCGAGCTTGGGCAGGCTGACCAGTCTGGCTTTCAGCTTCGGGAAGTGCTGAAGCCGCGCCAGGTTCGCGTCGTACTTGCAATTTGCCCAGGTGATCGCCGCTTGGTCCTGACCCGCTTCTGAATCGTCGGCGTTTTTCTGCCTGTACAGCTCGGAGAACCGCCCGGCGGTCAGTTGCAGCACCTCGCGGCAACCGGGCTGGTAAGGACTCAAAGTCTGCGCGAGGCCACACGCGCCCGTCACGGCCAGCCCGACCCAGGCGGCCACTCGAGCGGAGGGCAGGAATCGGTTTGACATATCGTGAGTCTAGCGCGGCTCGGTTTGGAAGTCGCTCATGGAATCAGAATCACCTTGCTGGCCGCACGCCGGTCGAACAATTCGTACCCTTCGGCGGCCTCCGAGAGCGCCAGCCGATGCGAGATCACCACCGTCGGATCAATCGCGCCGCTCGAGATGAGGGCGAGTGTCTCGTCAATGTCGCGGTGAATGTTCGCCAGTCCCAATCTGAAGGTCACGTCTTTGGTGAGCGCCTGGGTCAACGGGTACTCGAAGCTCTGCGCGGCCGTGATCCCCACGGCCGCGATTCGCCCACCCGGTCGCACCAGTTCAAACGCCAGCAGAATCGTGCGCGGGCCGCCGACCGCTTCGATCACCGCGTCCGCGCCCTCGCCGTCGGTCAGCCGCATGATCGCGCCGACCGCGTCGGTCTGGCTCGAGTTGATTGGAACTGCGCCGAGCGACGCCGCAAGCTGCACCCGTTCCTCCACGAGATCAATCGCAAACACCCTGGCCGCGCCCCTGGCGAAGGCGCTCTGGACCGCCATGATTCCGACCGGACCGCAACCGATCACCGCCACCGAATCCCCGCTCGAGACCCCGGCGTTTTTAACCGCGCCGTAGGCCGTGGTCAGAATGTCTCCGGCGAACAGGGCCGCCTCGTCCGCCATGTCCGCAGGGATTGGGCGCAGGTTCACGTCTGCCACGGGAATCCGCGCGAACTCCGCCTGCGTGCCGTTCAACGCACCGTAAATCGGACCGTAGCCGTAAACGGCCGCGTTCTGGCACAGGTGATACTCCTGGCGCTGGCAGGCTTTGCACGCGCCGCAGGCCGTGTGAAAGGTTCCGACCACGCGGTCGCCGCGCTGAAACCGGGAGACGCCCGTGCCGCTGTCCACCACGACCCCGGTGAACTCGTGACCGCAGGTGTCTCCTGGCATCATCGGGATCTCGCCGTGCAGCAGGTGCAGGTCTGAACCGCAGATGGCGCAGCGCGTCACCTGGACGATCGCGTCGGTCGCCTCGAGCAGTTCGGGTTCCGGGGCGTCCAGAACCCGCATCTGCCCCACGTCCTGGAAGGTCACGGCTTTCATGCTCACTCGCCGGGAAACTGGGTTGGCACGAGCTTCGCGCCGTTGACCAGTTCCTTCGCCGCCAGCACGTAGCGCGCCAGCACCGCCATATTCCCCTTCACGAGCTTCAACTTGCCGCGCAGCAAGCCGCTGATCGGCTCGAGCTGGCCCTCCATGACCTGCTTCCAGGTGAAGGCATCGGCACTGATGACGTACTGCGCGGTTTCCAGGTCGTGTGCGGTGGCGGCCCGACCCTCGCGGCAGTCACCGTGCCAGAGATCGAAATACGCGCTGCGCGCCTCGGGCACGCCCAGGCTGGGATCGGCTTGCAAGGTGAAGACCATCGCGCCCTCCCAGGTTTTCGCGGCCGCCTGATAGGCGGCGCTGGCTTTCAGGAGATCGGCGGCCGAACGCCCCCAGGCGTCAGAGAAAAGCTCGTAGTTCATGTGGCAGTCATGCTAGCACCGATGGGTGCGGGACGTTCCTGAGGATGCTCGTGAACCTTTCGAGTCCAGACACGCATCTAGCGGCCACCCACGCCATTGCTCGAATCCCCTCGACCAACGTTGCTCGAGGGGATTTTGGAACACGAATCTCGAGGCAGGTCTCTTGGGAGTGATCGTGATGCGGGGAGCGTGAGCAAACGAACGCTCGAGATGAACCCAGATAGGGCGTCAAACACGCCCCGATGCTTTGAGCCTCAACCGGGCGCTTTTGCCGGAAAGCCAGCGCGGTAAACTGACCCGGTGATCCTGCGCTCCCTGCAAACGCTGAATTACCGCAACCTCGAGTCGGGACGGTTGGTGTTTCACGGCGGCGTGACGGGAATCGTCGGCGGCAACGGGCAGGGCAAGACCAATGTTCTGGAATCGGCGTTTCTGGTCTTGACGGGCGTGCTGGATGTGAGCCGGGTCGAGACGGTGATTCGCCTCGGGGAGACGCAGGGCTTTATCGGGGCTGAGGTGGAGCGCGACGACGGCATCACCCGGTTGGAAGTCGGGCTGGCTCCGGGGAAGAAACTGGCCAAGGTGGACGGTGCCAGGGTCAAGACGGCTGACTTGGCGCGGCACGCCAGCGCCGTGCTGATCCGCCCGGAGGACGCCGAGCTGGTGCATGGCTCGCCAGGGCAGCGCCGCGCCTTTCTGGACGGGTTGGTCTCCCGGATGTCACCGCGTTACACGCAGGTCTTGCAGAGCTACGAGCGCGTCGTGACGCAACGCAACGCGGTGCTAAAACAATCTGGAATGCAGGACTGGATGCTCGAGGTCTGGGACGCGAAGCTGATCGAATTGGGGTCGGAGATGATGCGCTTGCGCCGCCGGGCCGTGACGCGACTAAAAACCCTGGCCGACGAGGCGCATGCCGCTTTGACGGGGAACGGCAAGCGTCTGACGCTGGAACTGGTCGAAACCGCGCGGTTGGACGAGTACAGCGCCCACCTGACCGAGAAGCGCCGCGAGGAACACGCTCGCGGCAGTACCGCGATTGGACCGCACCGCGACGACCTGACAATTCGGCTGGATAACCTGTTGGCGATGGATTACGCCTCGCGTGGCGAGGCGCGCACAATTGCGCTGGCGCTCAGGAAAGCCGAGTACGACTTGTTGAGCGAGAAATTCAAGGAACCCCCGGTGCTGTTGATAGACGATTTCACCGCCGAGCTGGACTCGAGCCGCCGTGAGTTTTTGTTGGAACTGGCGTCGGCCGCGCCGCAAGCGATTGTCACTGGAACCGAAGCGCCCAGCAGTGCCGCTCGGTTGTACAGCATCTCGCACGGGGCGCTCGAGTCGGTGCAGAACGCCTTGTTCGTTGGAACGCGATGAAGCGTGACACCCTGAAACCCGTTTCGAGAAAACCGCGCGAGCGCCGCCGTGGGGGGCAGCGAGAACTGTCCGGAGCGTTGAACGAAGTCCTCGAGCGACGCTTCCACCCGAAAAGGATGCGCGATGCCCGAATTCTGCTCTCGTGGACCGAGGCGGTCGGCAAGCAACTGGCGCGGACCACGAAGGCGCTATCCTTGCGCGACGGCGTGATGACGGTCCAAGTCCAGGACCACACGGCCGTTCACTTCTTCACCACGCAGCGCCAGATTTACCTCGAGCGGCTGCGGGCAGTGCTGGGCGAGGCCGCGCCGAAGGAGTTGAAGTTTCAGTACGCCAGCGTCAAAGAGCCGGTGGAAGCCAAGGCCAAACCGAGTCTGAAGCTGTCACCGGCAGACCGGCGATCTGTCGGTGAACTCAGTGAGGGAGCCAGTCCCGGCAATCTCGAGGCGGTCAAGCGTGCGGCGGAGGCGTTGCTGTTGACGCGCCGCCACCAGGGGCGCGACGGGTACACGCCCTGCGTCGTCTGCGGGACATTGACTGGGGATGCAGCGAAACCCTGCGTGCATTGCCGGATCACGATGACCCTGCCAGAGTGCAAGTGGTGGCAGTCGCAACTCTCGCGCAACCCGGATGCCTGGCTAGCCTGGTCGGAACACGAGATCGGTGACGTGCAACGCTGCGCCCGGCACGCGGCATTAACCGAAAGTCTCGAGCAACTCAGGACGCTGGCGCTGAACGTCTTGCACCTCAGCCGCTTCAAGCGCCGCAAAGCCGTGGAGGAACTGGCGGTCCTGAAAACCCAGTTGCATTTCGTGGCGAGCGCTCACCTGGGTTTGCGCCTGGAGAAACCGATGGCGCTGGTAGGGAAACGAGATTGGACGCACCTGCCAGAGAACATCCACAACGTCCTCGAGGTCAACCCGCTCGAGGTGACTGAGGAACCCACGCCGTGAGGGGCTTCGCGGATTTCACCCAGGAGCAGCAAACGATCCTGGAACGCTGGTACGATTTGGAGCCTGGCGCGTCGCTGGTCGTTTCGGCCGTGGCGGGCGCGGGCAAGACAACGGTCATGCGCCAGTGCGCCAAAGCGCTGGCGGGCGCGGAGAAATCAACGCTCGTAGTCGTATTCAATAAAGCGCTGCAACACGAGCTGCAACCGACCATGCCGGGCGTGGCGGTGCGAACCGTTCACAGCCTCGGGCGAGGCGTGCTCCTCAAAAGCTTTCGCCACACCAAATTGACCCCAGGCAAATACACCAGTCTGGCACAGTTCTGGCTGAACGAACACGAGTTGCCAACGGCGCTCTCCGGCATTCTGGCGGACCGCGTGACACTGGCGCGCAATCTTTTGACGCTCGAGCGGGAGGGTTGGGAGGCGTTCGCCGCCTTGACCCAGCCGCAAGCGCCGCTCGACCTATCAGTCTTGCAAGCCGCCATCCCGGAGCTGATCGGTTGGGGCATCGGTGGTCATCCCCGGCACGGGTTGGGCGTGGAGGCCGCCTTCGATTTCGCCGACATGGTCTACATCCCCGGCAGCCTGAACCTGCCGCGCTTTCACTACCCGTACCTGCTGGTGGACGAGATTCAGGATTTCTCGAGGGCGGCCGGGCGATTCGTGACGGGTTTGCGCTCCGAGCTGGCGCGCTTGATCGGCTTCGGTGATCCCGCCCAGGCGATTTACGGCTTCCAGGGAGCCGATCCGGGCGCGTTTTACGCCCTCTGTGACAGCTTGAACGCCGAGGAGCTACCGCTCTCCACCTCACAGCGCTGCCCGCCGCAAGTTTGCCGAGTCGCGGCCAAATTCGGCGAGAACGGCATTCACAGCGCTCTAAGTCTGCCGACCCCAACCCAGCCGCTCGAGGATAACAGGGCGAGCCTCGAGCCAGCCCAACTCAGTTTAATCACGCTCGAGAGAGAGCGTGATTCGTTCGAGGTCGTCCCACACCAGGATTTTCTGGCGCGACTGGAAAAGGGCAACCTCGTGCTGTGCCGCAACAACGCGCCGCTGCTGCGGCTGGCACGGACGCTTTTATCCTCTCGTCAGCGCTTCAGCCTGTTGGGGCGCGAGTTCGCCGCCGAAGCCGTGGACGGCATCGAGGGCAGTATGCGCGCCCGTGGGCGCGGCCCGAGTCACGGCTTGCGGCTCAGCACCGTGCGGCGCGAACTCGAGGCGGACGCGAACCGCACCGCCGGGGACGACGGCAAGCAAGCGCTACTGACGATGATCGCCTTGATTGATCTGGCGCTGGGCAGTGAGATCACGAAACTGAGCCAGTTGCGCGGCTTCATCACCGAACACTTCAGCACCGACTCAGCCGTCAGCGCCGACCGCATCAACCTGTCCACGGTTCACCAGGCGAAAGGTCTCGAGGCGGACGGCGTCTGGTTGATCGAACCGGCGCTTCTGTCAGGTTCCGAGGACAGCCACCGCGACCTCGAGACGCGCAATCTGATTTACGTGGCGGTGACTCGAGCCAAGCGGAAGTTCTGTCTGGTGGTGGCCGACCGCGAGGGTTCAGCGCTGAACGAGGACGGTTTCGCCCCCCCCTCGAGCGGCGGCGCACTCGGCGCGGCCCTGAGCGATCTGTCCGAGGAGATCGTCGGGCTGAACCTGTTGGACACGACCGATTTCAGACCCGTCAACATCAAAGCCCCGCCGCTGTTCAACCTGCCGGAACCCAGCCCTCTGCTGCCCCCGCCGACCGAGGCGAGTCAACTCTTCACACCGAACGAACTCGCCCTGCACCGCGATTGGGGCCGGGTGCGGGTGCTGATCCACCACCCGCGCTCCCGCGAGTACACCGTGATTCACGGCGGCATCAACCGCCGCGTGGCGGATGTCAGCCTCAGTCGGCTCGAGACATCAACGGTGCGCTGATCTCTACAGTGCGCTAACATATGAAGCCGCCCATGCCGAAACCGAGTTTCCTCAGCAAAGTCCAGACCGCCCCCGCCGGATCGTTTCACGTCCTCGAGTCGGCAAAAGCCGAACGCATGAACGCGGCGACCATGTACATCCCGTCGCCCGGCGACGTGGCCGCCGCGATCAACGCGATTCCGAGCGGCGAAACCCGGACGCTCCTAGAGATTCGTCAGCGACTAGCCGTGGTCGGCAAGGCTGAAACAGCCTGTCCAGCAAAGACCGTCGTGTACTGGAAGTGGCTGGCCGCTGCCAGCGAGGAACTCGAGGGGCAAGCGTCCGAGTACAGCATCCCGTGGTGGCGCGTGCTGAAGGACGGCAAGCCGAGCCGTCACATGCCCGGCGGAGTGGAGCGTCAGGTCGCGTTGCTGCGCGGTGAGGGCGTCAAGATCTAAACTCGGGACGCTCGAAGTGAAGTCACGAACTTGCTAACGGTCTCGAGCTTTCTGAGTTCACCGCCCTAAGTGGCACGGGTTTCAATCGGTCTGCTATGACTATGACTATCCGAGGTTAAACTCGAGATTGCGCACCGAATCCCCAGTCCGCCAAAAATTTAGTCGCGGAGCGCCCCGACCAGCCGCTCGAGGTCTTGCCGAGTGCTGTAATGCAGCACGCTGGCCCGCACCGCGCCCGACGGCATCAAGCCGAGGGCGGTCATTGGCATCGTCGCGTAGTAGTGTCCGGCGGCCACGCCGACCCCGGCCGCCGCGAGCCGCTCGGCGACCCGCATCGGCTCCTGCCCGTCCAGATTGAAACAGAAGGTCCCGACCCGGCCCGAGGGTGTCGGCTCACCGTACAGGGTTAAGCCCGGCACGCCCTGCAAGGCCTCGAGACCGAATGCCACGAGGTCGCGCTCCGTGGTTTCGATCCGCGCGTAGGCAGCCTGTAACCCGGCGCGACCCTCGGAACCGTCACCAAGCTCAGCACGCAGGTAGGCCAGCGTCCCAAGCCAGCCCGCCAGAGACTCGTGATTGGTGGTTCCGGGTTCAAACTTTTGCAGGCTGTCGTCCGGGATGAAATGCAACTTATCAGCGGGCAGTTGCGGCAGCAACCCCTCGCGCACGAACATGAAGGCGGCGTGCGTGCTGAAGACCTTGTACGCACTGAAAACCGCGAAATCCACCCCGAGTTCTTGTACGTCTGGCAGGTGATGCGGCGCGAAATGCACCAGGTCGCTGATCGTCCACGCGCCAACACTCCGCGCAATCCGAGCCGCGCCCGCCACGTCCGGGGCGCTCCCCAGGGAATTCGCCGCCGAGGTCACCGCCAAGAGCCGCGTCCGAGGTCCGACCAGGGCCCGCAGGTCGTCCAGGTCCAATCGCCCCTCGGGCCACCCGGCGCGCCAGACCTTGACCGTCACCCCGACCCGCTCGAGGTCGCGCCACGGCGAGGCGTCCGCCTCGTGTTCCAGCTCCGAGATGATGATTTCGTCACCCTCGCCCCACCGTCTGGAAAAGGCGCGCGCCAGTTGAAAGGTCAGCGCGGTGGCGCTCGTGCCGATCACGACCTCGGACGGATTGCAGTTCAGAAACGCGGCGGTTTCCAGACGGGTCCGCGCCTTCACGTCGCTCGCCGCCTGTGAGCCGGGGTAAGGCATCCCGACGTTGCACGAGGCACTGGACAGGAAACCGCTCATCGCGTCAATGCAAGCCTGCGGGACCTGCGCCCCAGCGGCGTTGTCCAGAAAGCTGAAACCGCCGCGCAAAGCCGGGAAGTGCGCCGTCAAAGGATGAGACATGCCAGAGTCTAGCGCTCGAGCGGCCCGCGTGACCACCTGTTCAAAAAAGCATCTCGAGGGACACAGGGCGAATTTTGTATTCGCCCTGTCACACAACCCAGCCGACGCCTCGAGCGGACCAGCCGTAAAGGGGTTTGCGTTCGCCCTCTGAAGACGGCTGATCCTCAAAGTACGACCGTGACACACACCGCATCCCCCGAGCGAGATTTAAGCTGTCCGTCTCAGACGGCGATGACCTTCAACCCGAGTTCCTGGTACGGACGCAGGCTTTCGTCTGGCAGGCTCCGGTTGGTGATGATCGTGCTCGCCTCGCGCACGGGTGCGATCAGGTACGCGGAAGCCGCACCCATTTTCTCATAGCTCGCCAGCACAATCGTCTCAGCCGCACGGCGCATCAGGGCGCGTTTCATGTGCGCCTCCTCGAGATCGCCGGTGCTGAGTCCCGCCTCGGGGTGAACGCCGGTCACGCCCATAAAGAACAGATCGGCGCGAATCGAATCCAGCGCGGAGACCGCCGCCGCTCCGCCCGTAACGACGGAATGCTTGAATAGGCGTCCGCCGATCAGGATGACTTCCAGCGTCGGGTGGGTGCTGAGTTCCACGGCGATGCTAGGGCTGTGAGTGACGACGGTCGCGTTTAGGTCGCGTGGCAGGGCGCGGGCGAGTTGCACGGCGGTCGTGCCACCGTCCAGCAGGACGATCTGCCCGGCGCTGACCATATGAGCGGCAGCTCGAGCCACGTCCACCTTGGCATCGGAGGCGATCCCCTGGCGCTCGGTGAAACTGGCGATGGCGGGCGAAACCGGGAGCGCCCCGCCGTGAACCCGTTGCACTAAACCATCCTGAGCCAGTTCGCGCAGATCGCGGCGAATCGTGTCCTCGGACAGCCCGAGTTCGGCGCTGAGCGTCTTGGCGACAATTTGCCCATCGCGCCTTAAGACTTCCAAGATGTGCTGTTTGCGTTGACTCGTCAGCATCCGATCCGACATCCTCTCTGCACGATTTTTCTTGACTTTGCACGAAATTTCTTGATATCGTTAGCCTGCTTCTATTGGAGGCGTTCAGGGGGCAGTTTATGATGATTCTGATTGCGGGACCGTACCGCTCTGGGACGGGTGACGACCCGGAAAAAATGGCGAGCAACCTGCGTCACCTCGAGTCGGTCTCCTACGAGCTGTTTCGTGCCGGACACCTGCCGATGATCGGCGAATGGGTCGCGCTTCCGATCTGGCGAGTCGCGGGCGGACAATCGGTCGGGGACGCGCTCTACGAGGAAATCCTGCACCCAACCGCCGGGCGCTTGCTGCAACACTGCCAGGCGGTGTTGCGACTCGAGGGGGAATCCAAGGGCGCTGACAATGACGTGCGAATTGCGCGGGAACGCGGTATTCCCGTGTACCACCGTCTCGAGGAGGTGCCAGGCTACAGTACCTAGAAAGCGCCTAGAAAGTGTCTAGAAAACGCTCAGATCGCTTCTGGCACGAGCGCCTCCAACGAGACCCCCTGCCGCCTCGCTCGAGCCAGCCCGGCCCCGAACAGGGCAGTTTTTGATCGCTCCAGAAACAGCTCTTTGGGCAGGTAATGCACGTCGGACACGATCTGCCCGACCTCAGGGTACGTTTCCTCAATACTGCCCAGACGGAGGAAACCGGCGGCCCGCAGATAAGGCAGCACGGCGGTGTTGGTCACGGGTTGGCGCACCGTCGTCGTCAGCAACCCATCGTGGGCCGCCAGCGCCGCACAGGTCGCGTGATACGCCAGATACCAGGCTCCCGCTCTGGCTTCCGGCAGCACCGCGAGCTGCTCGAAATACGCCACGCGCTCTGGGGGCGAAACACCTCCCGGCTCGAGTTGCACCTCGTGGCGCTTCCCCCAGATTTCGCTGTGGCGCAAGGTCTCCCAGACCAGCACAACTGCAAAACCAACCGTGCGCCCGTGTGACTCGAGCAGCCAAGCCAGGTCCCGTTCTATGAACGCCTGATACTGTGTCAGGCTGGTTCCGAGCAAGAAACCGCCCCCTGTCGCCTCGAGGTTTTTTGGCATGGGCAGCGCGGTTTTGACGCTCAGGAAAGCTGCCGCGTCTTCTCTCACCGCTCGGCGGAGTCGCACCTAATCCTCCCAACGCACGAACAGGTGAGGCGTCGGATTCGGGTCATCGGTGTGAACAATTGTCGGTCCCCGAAGTTGCTGCGCGACAGCCCGCCAGAAACTCCCGGTGTTCTGATTGCGGGCAAACCGTTCCGGCAGAATTTGCCGCCGCTCGAGCAAGCCGTACCAGGGAATGCTCGGGTTGCCGTGATGGGTGGTGTGCTGATTGAAGTTCAGCATGATCCACGACAGCAACCAGTGCTGCTCCAGGGAGCGCACGTTGAAGCGCACGTCCGCGCCCAGCGTGGTCTGGTAGTGAAAAATATAAATCAACAGCGACCAGACCCAGGCGAACGCCAGAAACGGATAGCCCAGCACCAACCAGTAGCTTTGAGCACCGAGCAGGGCGTATACCACGGCATGAAACGCGAGGCAGGCTCCGAGTTGCAGCCAGGCGGTCAATCGGTCTTGGGCAGTCCAGTTCTCGAACGCGGGCGAGATCGTCTTGGCGCGTTCGGTCGGGATGAACAGAAAGACGATCACGCTGGCCACGCTATGAAGCAGAAACCCGCCCGCGAAGATGCCTAGATACCACAACGCGAAGTAATACGCCCTGACGAGCGGCGTGATCTGCCAGCGGGTCACAAACACATCTAACGCAGAGTGGTGATGGTCCTTGCGGTTAAAGCCGTGATGGAAGTAATGGACCTTGCGGTAAACACTGACTGGAAACAGAATCGGCAGCATCAAAGCCTGTCCCAGCGCATCGTTCGCGGCCCGGTTCCAGGGAACCAGTTTCTTGTGGGCCGCCTCGTGACCAACGATATATAGCCGCTCGAACCAGAGGGCTTGCATCAAGAGTAACGGTGCGTAGATCAGCCACGCCCACCACGCCTCGAGCCGAGAGGAGATCCAGAGCGCCAACGCGGAGAGCACCAAGAACACGGCGACCGTCTCTACGGACAAACGCCATGTGATGCGGGCGTGTCGCGGGTCAACGGCGGTGACGCGACGGGTCATGCGAAAATTGTACTGGCGATCCTCAATTCGCGTTGCTGAGAGCAGCCTATAGACCGTAGATGACACACAAATCGTTAGGCGTCTGTGTGGACGAGTTCGCCATGCGGCGTCGGGTATTGGTGAATGTAGATGTAGCCTCGCCCGCGAAATTCAACCCCCTCGCCAGCCCTTTGGTTAGCTTGGTCTTGCCGACCTCATTGCACCGATCAGTACGAGAATCGCGCCGTGCGGTAAACCGATGACCAGTTCTGTGCCGAACTGCTCGAGGTCAGCGGATGTAGCAAAAGAGTGCGCCAGCATTAGAAACGCGGTCTAGGCACAATCACTGGAACTGGCAGGGCAGGCGCAGTCAAACTGTTGCTTGAAGGGCCAGAAGTGCGCTGGGACTGAATCCCACCTCGAGCGCAAGCGCTGTTGATGTCGCAAAAAATCTGATGAAACCAAGCACTACTTCCTCTGTAAGTGAGTTTCGCGTCCGTCAAATACGGGATGTTAACGTTATTTGCTGTCAGACTGAAAGACGTGTCTGGGTTTTGATCGTCGTCCACAGCCTCGAGTCGGTACTGCGCTTCGGTCGCTGGGCGGAGTAGTAGCGACGCAGCGGTTCCGGGCAGTAACAAGCGAATCAATTGCTGGGCATCACCCGGAAAGCTCGAGGTGACTGTGATCTTTAAAGGCACAGACCCGCCCGTCGTTTGCGGATCATTGAAATCGGTGCTGTTCCAAGCCAGCCCGGGCCAGCGGTTATCCTGAATGGTCACAATGCTGAACGCCTGCACGAAAAAGCCGGTTGGCGTCGCGGTTCCAAAAAAGTCATAATTGAAATCCCAACCCAGGCGCGCCTGACCGGCGGGGAAATTGCAGTGCCTGTACGTGCCCGCCTCGAGTCGCAGCGGCCAGTTTGATTGTTTCACCAACTCTCTGACCGTCAGCAAGTTTTGCCCGAAGGCCATGTACGAATCATTCGTGGGAATCTCTGGGACAGCGCCGTCAAACAATCCAGACGTATTGAACGAATACACCCCTTGCAACCGCGCACAGTCATCCAGATTAGAGTTGTAGGTCGTTTTAAACACAGCGCTAAACGCGGTGGCTGGCGCGAACAACACATCTTGTCCAGCGGTCAACGTCACCGTTTTCCGTAAGCCGACGATCACTTCACCGTTTGCATTTAGGCCTGCAAGGCGCACGGAATACGTGCCAGCGGGCGCGGTGTAAACGTGGCGTTGATTGGTTCGCGTGTGAACGTATCCAGCTCCAAACGAGGCGTTTTCGATGTCTGAGACGACCTGAACCACGCCTTGATAATCGAACAGATCGCGGGCCCAGACCTCGAGATCACCCGAGCCGAGCAATCGAGTGACTTGCGGCAACGTGAAATCGGCATCCACCCACGTCCCCGGCGTTTTAGAGATGGTGTTATAAAACACCTCAAAATCAGAGAGCAGCGGCAACCCCTGCGCGTCTCGAGTCACCGTAACGGGTTGGGCCGTCAGGTTTGCCCCACTTGGAACGATATTAAAACCAGTGACAGTAAAACCATTACCCTCTAAACCCGGAACAGAAACGCGTTCGTTGAATTTAAGAGTTCCGTTGCCGTTGAAGTCCGCGTATTTAAGAACGCTCGAGCCAGCCCCGACATTCAATTTCGGATGTGTCGCAGCACCACCGAAGGTTCCGAGGTTTTCAGGGCGCAACAAAAGATCGCGCAAGCGGCGGAAGTCAGACATATCCACGCGTCCATCTCCAATGCGTCCGTTACCATCGGCGTCTTCGCCTGCGAAGTCGGTTGACAAGTAGCGCAAAGCATCTGTCGCTAGGAAGCTGTCAGCAATGCCATCGTTGTTAGCATCCGCGCTGCTCGAGTTGCCGATGATGGACAGTTGGTTGCCATCTAAAGTCCCGTCGTCCATGTCAGGCGTAGTCAAGCGTTGAACTTCAACTTGTAAAGGGGCAGCTTGGTCAAAAGACGTATTGCCCGCCAAAACCACTAGTCGTTCATCCGGCATCACACTGCGAATAATGCCAGTTCCATTGACAAGATCGGGTGTTTTGGCGCAATTAGACGGATTCTGTTGCTTAACTTTATAAATAACTGCTTTAATATCATTATTTCCGCCTCGCAATGTAACACGAACATCTCCACCCGATGCAGGCAGTTCAGAGAACGTAATATTCCAAAGTGATGCGCTCATATGACGTACATTAGTAGGGGAGGTTATTTGGGTTTGAGATGCCAACGTAGTGTAATTTACATCGGTTTTAATTATAGGATTCTTTAGGTAAGGTTTTCTGGCATCGCTAATGTTGCGATTCAGGTCGCAAACCATACCTAAACCACGCAGATCAAAGTTAACTTCCATAGCTTGGTTCTTCAAATATTCCCAATACGTTAGCTTCAAACCGCCAGGAAGTCCTTGAGATACGATGTAGTTGTTGACTTTGTCTGCGTTATCATTACCGCTGTTTGTATAACGAGTTTGACGGTTCACTTGAAATAATGGTTTTAGTGCAGTTATACCGCGTTCCAAACGTCTACCTAAGTAAGACCAGAAATCTTGAAATCTGTACTCATCACCTGGAACATCTAAGCTATCACCCTGTGCTACACTTAATGTATACGGGATTTGTTGAATAGCGAATTCAGCTCTTGAATTAGCAACTATTGGTATATTACTGACATTTATGCTAAGCTCGGACACTCCAGTACTAGCTGAACCTCCAGCGGCGGCTGCTGTACCCTCTGCTATAAAATCAATTACCAGGCTACCTCCCACAAACGAAGGGCGATCCCGTGAATCCAATCGTACTCCATTAGATATACCTCGTTGAGTTGCGTGAAACATTTCATGAAATATGAGATCATCGAGATAACTTGGTTGAACTATGCCACCAGAGTCATTTGCGCATATGGTAATCGCTTTGATAGCAGGTTCATATACTCCATTGTATGTTGCAGGAGGTATGCAGATTCGTTCTCCATTTGGACTATTGTCGTTCAGCCTATAATTATTTGCTATTTGTGTTTTCGCTATTATTGGTCGCTCATCGAAGCTTAAGTTCATTACACGAATCCAATATAGATAGGCATTTTCGAGTTTTTGTTTTACTAAGTTTGAATCTACTGTGTTACATTCGACATCAAGACAAGAAAATGTGAAAGGAACATTAATGTTATTATCTAGTTTTGTTACACGATTTGAGGAACTTAACGTATTTAGAGGCTTCATCTTTATCAAGACGAAAACTGTTCCTTGCTTAAATAAATCTGCAACTCCTATATATGGCTTACCATTTATAGCTAAAGACCTTGTCGGGGAGCCGACGGTCCAATAGTTTGAGTACTTAAATCCGTAAATCTCCGGAACGTCCGGTATGAAGGCTGCAATGGCCAAATTAGCTATATCTTCTCCAGATGGAATTGGTAATGTAACTTGATAGGTTGAGCTAGAACCAGACGCTGTAAGATCTTCGTTCACAGTTCCAATTCGAAAGTAGTTGCCTACTGCTGTAAATCCATCAGGCAATCTCGTCGGTAATGATTCAGGGAAGACTCTCTCACTATACACAGAGACTGGTGTTCCACTAAATGCATCAGGTGTAGCTCTCACAGTAGAGCCGTTTGCGAAACTCACTGTTCCCTCAGGTTGCAACAACCCAAGTTGCCTTTCTGAACTGATCTGAGTGACAAATGATGCGGAGACCGGCTGAGATAGTTCTTGGGTTCCTGCTTCATTCTTCGCAGATGTGCTGACAGCTAAAACGTAAGGCTTGTTTGCTTGCAAGGCGGCGACAGGTGTGACCTGAACCGTTCTCGAGTCCGTCCACGCAAACCCATACAAGTTGCTCGAGCAAGCGGCTGGATTGGTGGCTTTAGTATTTTGCAGTGCTGCTCCAACGAACACGCGCAGTGTGTTGCTGCCCATCGTGCTTTGGAGGAAGGTATCGCTACTGGGCGCGGCGACACCAACCCCTTTTTCTGTCTTGCCGTATACATCCCACTGGAAAGACATTGGTTGTGCGTTGGGATTACGAACGCGCCATTGACCGTTGCACATACTGGTCAGTTGCAATTTCTGGAAGCTCGAGGGGTTGGTATTGACATCGTATGTGCCGGGGAAAACGTTGACACTGCGCTCGACGCTGGGCTGATTCATGGGCACGTTGAATTGCACTTGTACAGCGGCAGTTCCCGGCGTCACGCCCGGATTGCCCGCTTGCACGCGCGCTTGCGATTGCACGACTTGCACATTGGAGACTTGCGGGGCTACGCCCGCTGGTTGAAAGAGTCCGCACGATGTCGCCATTGCTAACGCGGTGAGTGCGACCATAGGCAGTCCTTTACGGTTTATTTCCCGTTCTTTTGACCTGTTTTCCATGATATGCATGTTAGAAGTCTGTGAACTAGGGGAATGTACGAAACCTTACTACCAAAAAATTGAGTAGGTGACGAAAGCATCAAATGTCGAATTCTACAACTTGCTTCTGACCTGCCACAACTCAGGGAACAACACCGTCCACCGTCTCGAGGGTGCGGCGGCACGCCCGCCGTGCCGCCGCTGCCCATTTTAAGCCGACGATGCGCTCGACGGTGGCCAAGTGATTGAAGCGCCAGCGCCGAAAGTTATCCTCGACATCAATCAATTTCTCTGCCAGTTCGTACAGTTTCCGGTACCGCGCCGTGTCACAGTAGACCTCGAACCACGCGAGTTTGACGGCTTTCTGCGCCAGATACGGCTGTGAGAAATCGCGCTCAAGGAGCGGGAATCTCGAGTCCCGCGTGACTGAGAAACCGCGATGTCAGATTGTAAATGTTTGAGGATTACATCGCCGCCTCGAGCCTCGCGTGATGGTCGGGCGCGTCCTTGTACGGACGCATCATAAAGGCGTTTTTATTGCTGAACAGAAACTCGACGAGGCGGTACTGGTAACCCTGAAAACCACTCGCCTACCCTTGCTTGGGTTTTCCCTCCAACCATAGTTGGTGCGTTTGCTCCTGGGCTAGACTTTCTCGGCGCGTTTGCTGACCCCCCCTGTTTCCGGCACACCGGGTTCCACGACAACCGTCTTCTGATTCGTGAAATAGACCGCGCCCGCCTTCGCCCCCTTGGGTTTCCAGACGTGCTTTTTCAGCATGTAATCCACGGCGACGCTGGTGCTGCCCCGCGCCTTGCTGTGCCAAGCGGCGACCGCCGCCGCCTCCAAAATATCGGAGAACGGCACTTCCTTGTTCCCCGCCCGCAAGACCGCATGCGATCCGGGGTAGCCCTGGACGTGAAACCAGACATCTAGACTGCTGGCTAACCGGAAGGTCAGGAAGTCGTTCTCCTTGCTATTGCGTCCGACCAGCACGTCGTACCCGCCCCGCGTGCGATAGCGAATCCCGACGGGCGGCGGCGCGACCACCGATTCCGCGCTCCGTTGCAACAGCGCCTCGAGCTGGGTTTCGCCCGCCGTCTCGAGTTCGTGGAGGAACTGTTCGACCTCTGTTTTTTGCACCCGCAATTCCGGTTCGCGCACCGCCAGACGCTCGTTGACTTCCTCGCGGCGCTTGGCGCGGCTATACAGGCGATTCGCGTTCTGCGCGGCATCCAAGTCTGGTTCCAGCGGAATATCAATTTCACCCTCGCCGTACAGATTCGGCAATTTCACGCTCGAAACGCCGCTTGCCACCTGCGCCCGAAACGCCAGCAGCGCGTCCGCCCACTCGCGCCACTCCATGGCGTCCAGCACGGCCTCTTGCGCCCTCGTCACATCCTCCAATTGCTTTTCTAAGAGCTTCAAGCGTTTCTCCAGGGGTTCGCGCAAGGATTTGCGCATTGCGACCACGCGGTCATCCCTCGAGCGCCCCTGCGCCTGCTCTGACAGGCTTTCAGAGGCGGACAGGCTTGGGTCACGCACCAAATCCCGAAGCGCTAGCACCCCGTCCCCTAAACGATCCGCCCTGAACTCGAGTTCGCGGGTCAGCGTCGGTCCCAGCCCATCCACCCGCCCAGCCCATTTGGAGACGGGCAGCCCGTTCAGTAGACTATGCAATTCCGTATCCGTGGCTGTCCTGGGGTCCAGTTTCTCATAGGGCGGCGGCAGGTGATACTGCCCGCCGGTTCGCACGGTACGGAAGCGATTGCGGTCCGCCGTGACCTCGCGGGCAGGTGCGGTGATGCGACCCTCGAAGGCCGCCTGACCGTCCCCGTTTCCATTCTCACCCCCCTCGAGCATCAGCAGGTTGGCGTTGCGTCCGGTCAGCTCGAACACCAGCCGCGCCGGGGCGGTGGCCACGAAACCCTCGCTGGCGGCGAACGCCAACATCGCCACACGGTCCAGCTTCCACTGCGAGACAGCGATCAGATTTCCCTTTAAACGCGTTTCCAAGAGCCGCTGAAACGGATTGACCGGCGCGCCCGAGACACGCTCGCGGTTCAAGTACAACGCGGGCGTCGGCGGGCGATAGGTCAGCACCAGATTAAAAACTTCCCTCGAGGCGGAAATCGTTTCCAGCAACAACGACGCCGTGGTCTCATTCGGAAACGCCCAACCCAGATTCCGAGCTGGCAGTTTCGAGTTGAGATCCTCGAGAATTTTAGCGATGAACAGCCCTTCCATACGATTAGCTCCTAGCTATTCGCTATTGATAACGGCACGATTCGGCTCAGCCACATCTTCGTCATAGACGCACTCTATTGTCTTCAAACGTGAACCTGACGACGCCGAACTCAGTAATAGCTGCCTGTCAAACTTTGAAGAATTCTTCTACGCCCACCACGAACGCAACTGCCCCGCCCACGGGAACTTCCATCGGTTGCGCCAGCATCGGCTCGGGTTGCTCGGCCACGGGAACGGTCGGGGTCACAAAGCGTTTGCGGCTGCGACATTTCTCGGCGACGATCTCCTTGACCCGGCCCACGTTCTCTTCACTGACCCCGATCAGCAGCGTGGTGTTGCCCTCACGCAGAAATCCGCCCGTGCTGGCCAGTTTCGTGACCTCGATGCGTTCCGCTCCCAGCGCGCGAATCAGGCCGTTCGCGTCGGCATCTTGGACAATGGCGATCACCAGTTTCATGAGCGAAGTGTAGCAGACAGTCAGAAATAGGCTATGAGCGGTTCATCAGACGCCTCATCCCTCGAGTTTCTGTTTGACCAATCCCTGCGCGAGTTGCGGATTGCCCGCGCCACGCGTGCGCTTCATGACTTCACCAACGAAGAACCCGAGCAGTCCAACACGTCCACCCCGGAATGCCTCGAGCTTATCGGGGTTCTCAGCGATAATCGCGTCCACGACCAGCTCGAGGCTGCTGGAATCGGAGATTTGCCGCAAGCCTTCACGCGCTACGATCTCCAAAGGATCGGTTCCGGTCTCCAAAGCGCGTTCTAGCACATCCTTGGCCATATTGCGCGACAGGCTGCCGTCGGTCACGAGTCCGACGAGTCTCGCCAGTTGATCTGGTGTGACGCTCGAGCCTGGACGCAACCCGAAACCGATCACGAAGCTGGAAAGTAATGTGATGTCGCCGGGCGCGCCCTCAAGATAGGTGCGCAGGTCGGCGTCCCGGCTGAGAATCAGGGCTTCGGCTTCGTTAATACCGCGTGACTTTAGGAACTCGAGCGTCGCTTGTTCCTCGAGCGAGAGCGCGGGCGCAGCGTGCTGCGCCCCTACGGGGTGGGAAACAGTCACGGTTGCAACGCCCGTATTTGGTGATTGCGTAATATTGGAATCCACCTTGGCTGCCCAAGTATCTTTCAATGTGATGATGCGATTGAACACCAACCTGTCCCGGCTCGAGTCCCGCTGATCCTGCCAGAAGTACCCGCCGCGCTCGAACTGGTACCGGGTTTCCTTGGGGTCGTTCAGCACGCTAGGTTCGATCACGCCGCGCACGATTTCTAAACTGTTCGGGTTGACGAAGCTCAGGAAATCCCGCTCCTCTGCCCCGTCGTCCTCTTCCTCCTCGAGTTCCTTGGCTTCCGCCTCGGGATTGGGCACGCTGAACAGGCGGTCGTAGAGTCGCGCCTCGAAGGGAATACTAGCCGTGGCGCTGACCCAGTGGATCACGCCCTTGGCAGTCTCGGACTCGGGCAGGATTTCGCAATGCAACTCCGAAACCTGTCCAGTCGCATCCTGGAAGACTTCCTGGCATTCGATCACGCCCGCGCCGCGCAGTCGCACCCGGCCGCCCGGCACCAGGCGCTTGAACCCGGCGGGCGGCTCGAGGCTGAAATCGTCGCGCTCGATCAGGATTTCCTCTGTCAGCGGCACCGCTCGAGTCGCGCGTTCTGGTGGGACGCGTTCACCGCCGGGGAGCGACACGAGACCGTCCGGGGAGTCCTTGATAACATCGTGCGGGAAGTACGGCATCGTGACTGTCGTGTCCGCCGTCAGATTCGTCAACCGCAGCTTCAGCGGGCGCAAGACCGCCATGACCCTGGGCGCGACCGGGTTCAGATCACCCCGAATCGCGTTCTCAAGCATGGCGATGTCCACCGTGCGGTTGGTGCGGGTCACACCGATGCCCGCCGCGAAGCTTTTCAGCGCCGCCGGGGTCACGCCGCGCCGCCGTTGCGCCGCAATTGTCGGCATTCGCGGGTCGTCCCAACCCTGTACGTGACCGCCGTCCACGAGCTTGCGGAGCTTGCGCTTGGACACGACCGTGTACTCCAAACTGCGCCGCCCGAACTCGTGCTGATGCGGACGAGACCGCAACGCCTCGTGCGACAGGTTGTCCAGGAGCCAGTCATAAATCGCGCGGTTGTCCACGAACTCGAGACTGCATAGGCTGTGCGTCACGCCGTTCGTCGCGTCGTTCAGGGCTTGCGCGAAATCGTAGAGCGGGTAGATGCACCACACGTCGCCCTGACGGTAATGCCTGGCTTTGAGAATCCGGTACAGCCCCGGATCGCGCAGCTTCATATTCGGGCTGCTCAAGTCAATTTTAGCCCGCAGCAGGTGCGCCCCGTCCGGGAACTCCCCAGCGCGCATTCGGGCAAACAACTCGAGGTTCTCTGAGATGCTGCGGTCTCTAAACGGACTGGGTTTCCCTGGTGTATCTACCGTGCCGCGATACGAGGTCATCTCCTCCGGCGAGAGGCTGTCCACGTACGCCAGCCCATTCTGGATGAGTTGCACCGCGCACCCGTACATGACCTCGAAATCGTCCGAGGCGTACCGCACCTGGGGGGTCGTCCAGCCCATCCACGCCAGATCGCCAACGTGCGCCTCCACGTACTCCAAGCGCTCCGTGAGCGGATTCGTGTCATCCATTCGCAGCACCCACTCGCCGCCAAAGTCCTGCGCCAAGCTGTAATTCAGGAAGCACGCGAAGGTATGCCCCAGATGCAGGTAGCCGTTGGGTTCCGGCGGAAAGCGCGTCACGACCCGCGCCACGCGACCCTTTTTAAGATCGTCCTCGATGATATCGGTGATGAAATTCGGTTGAACCAGACGCGCTGACATGCGTCTCACTGTACCAGCGCGTCTCAGGGACAGGCTATACGCCAAAGGGCTGTCAGCCCAAAACGCAGCCCGCTCGAGACCCACGATTTTCGTAGGGGTTTGCCACAGCAAACCCGGCCACCTTCGAGAAAACCATGTACGTCCCACACATTTCGTACGGGCGAACGGCGGTTCGCCCGGCCACCAACGCCACCGCTCGAGGCACCATGTTTGGGCTGTCTCGAGCCGAAGGTTAGGGGCAGCTCGCGTCACACCTTGCGTGCAGTCTGCACGACGCTCGCCCCCTCACACGCGCGTCTTGCCGAAGGCACACCATCAATACTGGAAGAAGCCAAAGGGCGTTCAGACTCGAGATGGCTTGAGTTTTTCTAGTCTCGAGCATCATAAAAATCAGTCAATATGAGACTCGAGGAACGCTATCTCTTGCAATCGTTGTCATTCTTTATCCAGCGAACGACCTGCGATTTTTACCGCTCTTATTCTGGCGTCACGATTCTGTGATCGAAGGCTGTTACACTATGGGAGAGTTTATGAATCCCCGTCTTCTGTTGCCATTGGCTGGAGTCGCCGCCCTGGGAGTGGGTTGGGGCGGCTTTGAGCTGTATCACGCGCCGCGCATCTTGCCCGGTGTGGTGGCGGCCGGTGTGCCTGTGGGCGGGTTAACGCCTGCCGAAGCTGCCGCGCGGCTCAAAGGGCAACCCGTGAAAGTTCCCGTGGTGCGCGTCAAGGCGGGCGACCGGACGCTCAATCTCAACGCCACGGAGCTGGGCTGGCATCCCGATTTTGCCGCCACTAGCCAGATTGCGTACCAGATCGGGCGCGATGGGAACGTATTGGAAAATTTTGGGCGGCGCTTCACCGGGAACAAGAGCCTGCCGCTGAGCGTCAAGGTGGACGCCAAGACTTTCCGAAATCGCCTCGAGTCACTGGCGGAACCGTTTCAAATTGTGGCGAAGTCCGCCGCACTCGTGTTTGCGGATGGCAAGTACCTGATCCGGTCTGATGTGAGTGGTCGTAACCTGGATTTCGCGGCGGCCGTGGGGCAGTTCACCGCCGATCCCAGTCTGACCGAACTCAACCTGACCGTGACCGATGTCGAAGCCAGCACGAAGAAAGCCGACCTCGAGCCGCTGGCTGCTCAAGCCAACGCTGTGCTGCGTCCGCTGGCATTGCAGTACACGCCGCTGGGCACGCCGAAAAACTTCACGCGGACGCTCAGCACCAGTGAGGTCGCCAACCTGTTTTTTGTGAAGCGCGACGGGCTGGAGGTGGACAAGAAAGCCGTCGCCGCTGTCTTGGCTCGAGTTTCCAATGCTTACGACCAGGACGCCGCGAACGCCCGGTACGTGCGCTCCGGCGGTTCGCTCAACAAGCGCCCCTCGAGAGACGGCTACAAGCTGGACGTGACGAGCGCCCAGAAGCTCTTGGAGGACGAGGTACTGCGCCCCGAGGCGACGGCCGTCGTGCTCCCCGTGATCGTCTCGAAGCCCAGAATCAGCGATGACGCGCTGCCGCAGATGAAGAACCTGAAACTCCTGGCGACCGGCTACACGCGCTACTACGGCTCCCCTCGAGCTAGGGTGGCGAACGTCAGCATTGCCGCGTCCAAACTGGACGGGTACGTGGTTCCCGCTGGGCAACAGTTCAGCTTTAACGACGCCGTTGGGGAGATCAGCGCCGAAACTGGCTTCGTGGAAGGGCTGGTCATCTCCGCCGGTCGTACCCAGAAGGGTGTCGGCGGTGGTGTCTGCCAGGCGAGTACCACGACCTTCAACGCGCTTTACAGGGCGGGCTTGCCAGTCGTGGAACGCAATCAGCACTCCTACAAGGTGCATTACTACGACGATGTGGCCGGGCGTGATGCCGCCGTGTACTACGGCGCGTTGGATCTTCGCATGACCAACAACACGCCCGGCCCGCTGCTGGTCCGGGCCAGCACGAGCGGTTCCACGATGACCGTGCAAGTTTACGGCGTCTCCGACGGTCGCAAGGTCACGCTGCTGCCACCGCGCACGCTGAGCCGCACGCCCGCCCCACCCGCCCGAACGGTCTTCAACGCCTCACTACCCGCCGGAGTGCGCACGCAAGTTGACTGGTCCGCCGACGGGTATCTGGTGACTGCGACTCGAGTCGTGACCGATGCCAGCGGCGCGAAGCAGAGCGACACGCTGACCACGCGTTACCGCCCGTGGCGCGCGATTTACGAGGTCGGTCCGTCTCGAGCGGTGCGTCCAGCCGTCAAGGTCGCGGCACCGGTCTCCCGTAAGCCTGCCAGCACGACGCTGGCGGTGCTGCGAACCTCTGCCACGGGTCGCTAATGGTCTTTGTGTTCGCTTTCGGAGCGCTGATTCTGGCGTTCGTGGCGCTCAGCTTGTATCAGCGCCACCAGAAGCTGAAGGTCTCGAGCGATGAATCGGACACCTACGCCCTTTCAAACGGCGCGGCCTTCGGAGCCGTGATCGGGCAGGCGCAGATGAACAAGCTGGGCATCAAAGGCGACGAGATCACCGTGCGCGAGGACCTCGAGCCGGTTAAGTTCAAGTTCGACGACGAGAAATAAGCGTCTTGCCACGCCTCGAGACAGAACGGTTGTCGCTACTGCCGATGAGTTTCGCCATGCTCGAGGCGCGGGTTGAATCGGTGGGCCGTCTCGGGGGGTTGTTGGGGTGCGCCGTGCCCGATTCGTTCCCATTGCCGGACACGTTGAAACTGTTTCAGAGCGCGTCCAGCATGTCCGTGACAGACAAATATAGAGCCGGAGACTGGGGTTCGTACTTGCTGATTCACGAATTTGTCGTGATCGGACTGGCAGGTTTCAAAGGACCACCTCTGGATCGGGCGGTGGAAATCTTTTACGAACTCGTCCCGGAGGCTCGAGGGCAGGGCTTGGCGACGGAGGCAGTCCAAATGCTGTGTGACTGGGCGCACGTGAACGATGCCGCTCGAATACTCGCCAAGATCGAGCCTGACAATATCTGCTCGAGACGGGTGCTAGAGCGTTGCAGTTTCCAGGAGACACCTCCAGCGAATGGAAGCTACCTTTGGTTCGCGCTCGTCTAGCCTTGCCGGTCCTCGAGCCTGAAGCCCGCGTGTTAGCCTTGCAGCGCGATGCGTTACCTCACGGCTGGAGAATCCCACGGACCTCAACTGACCACCATTTTGGAGGGCTTCCCCGCGCAGGTTCCGCTGCTGGAATCCGACGTGAACGCCTGGTTGGAGAAGCGCCAAGGCGGGTACGGGCGCGGGCGGCGAATGCAGATTGAGAAGGACCACGTAGAGTTCCTATCCGGTGTTCGCGCCGGGCGCACCACAGGCGCACCGATCACCCTGAAAATAGAGAACGCCGATCACCGAAACTGGCTCGAGATCATGGATGTCAAGCCCGGCGATGAGCCGCGTAAGAAGGCGCTGACGGCGGCGCGTCCCGGTCACGCCGATCTGGTCGGCGGCATCAAGTACCGCCACAAGGACTTGCGCGATGTCTTGGAACGCGCCAGCGCACGCGAAACCGCGTCTCGGGTCGCGGTCGGCGCAATCGCCTTGAAGCTGTTGGAACTGTGCGGCGTGCAGGGCGCGAATTACGTGGATCGGCTCGGTGGGATTGCCAGTTCGGTCGCCTTCGGTTGGGACAAATTGAAGACGATCGAAGCCTCGCCGGTGCGTTGTTTGGACGTGAACGCTGAGGCGAGGATGATCGAACGGATTGACCGCGCTAAAACCGACGGCGATACCCTCGGCGGAGTCCTCGAGGTGCGGTTTCGTGGACTGGTTCCGGGGCTGGGATCGTTCACGAGTTGGGACCGCAAGCTGGACGGGCGAATCGCGGGCGCGATCATGGCCACGCAAGCCGTCAAAGGTGTCGAGATTGGACGCGGTTTTGAAAACGCGGATTCACCAGGCTCCAATGTTCACGACGCCGTGTACTACCGCGCTGAAGCCTCGCCCGAGACTGGCTTCTACGACCGCGAGAGCAACGGCGCGGGCGGCTTGGAGGCGGGCATGACGAACGGTGAGGAGCTGGTCGTGCGCGTCGCGCTGAAACCGATTGCCACACTGATGAAGCCCCTGCCAACCGTGGACGTGGTGACGCACGCGGCCGCCGACGCCGCACGCGAGCGTAGCGACACGACCGCCGTGCCCGCCGCCGGGGTGATCTTCCAGTGCGTAATTGCTACAGTGCTGACCGAGGCGTACCTCGAGAAATTTGGGTGCGATACCCTGCCGGAGATCTTAGAGCGGCTCGAGGTGTACCGGGAGTTTGTGAAGAGTTACTGATGCTGTGCGTTTTACTGATTCGGCACGCGAAACCAGGGCCGCCCGTCGAGGAGAGCGCTGAGTAGACTCGTCCGCTCACAGAGACCGGATTGCAGCAAGCCTGATGAGTGAATTAGCCCATCTCGAGTTGGACGCGGTGTATGCCAGTCCGTACCGGCGGGCAATTCAAACGGTGCAACCGCTCGAGGCATGACGCTGCAACTACTGGAAGACCTGCGCGAGCATCGGCTCAGGGCTGAACGGATAGATGACTGACGCCCTCGAGTTTGATGGTGCGTGGCGTATCGCCTCGAGTCTGGATGACAACTCGAGTAACGTGCGGTCACGATGAACGACTGGATTTCTGATCTGTACTTTGTCATGCCACATGCCGACGGAACGCGGGTGCTGTCTCAGGCGGGGCAATTGCCGCACCTACGGCTGGCTAAAAGGGTGCAGTGGACAGATATCGAAAGCTTCCTGCCTGAAATCCGCGCTGCACTGGGGGACGTGATCGTGTTGCGCTGCCTGAAATACGAGCGTGACAAATTAACCCAGCGCGTCTCAGCGGTGTACGAACTCGAGGCGCTGAGAGAGGCTCAAGGGAACTGGCTCGAGCCTGGGGGGCTTGGGGGATTGACTTCGGGACTCGATGAGATCGTGAGGGCAGCCCTGAGCGAAACGGATGCGGAGGCGCGTTCGCCGTGGGCACGGCGCGGTTGGTTCGCGGAAGCAACGAGCTGGATTAAAACGCAGATCACGGGTGTCGAGAGGGTCGAACAGGTCAAGAACGTGGGCATCTCCTGTGTCTTACGGGTGTGTGCGAGGACTGAGAATTTTTACTTTAAGGTTGCGACGAAACGCGCTTTGTTCGCCGATGAGCCTCGCGTGACGCGGCGCTTAGCGGAGCGCTTTCCAGAGCTAATTCCAAGACCTGTGGCGGTGGATTCGACTCGAGGCTGGATGATTCTGCCAGACATTGGAACGAACTTGCGCGACGCGCCAGTCGGCTTGCCCGAATGGACGCAACTCATGGCAGATTATGCTCACGTGCAACGCGAACTCGTATCGGACGGCGAGTGGCTGTTGAACGCGGGATGTCTCGATCGCCGCACAGATCTCAGCACAGATCGCCGCCCAGTCATCCTCGAGACCCAACTGCGTGCATTGCTCGAGGATGACTCGAAACCTGGCGGATTAGCCCTGGCTGATCTTGAGGTTCTTCGCGGGTTGCGAGACGTGTCTCTGCGACATCTGGCGGTCGTGAACGGGAGCCGCATTCCCAACTCCCTGGTTCACGGCGACTGGCATCCGGGCAACGTTGCCGTCCGAAATGGCAAGATTCGGATTTTTGACTGGACGGACGCCTGCCTGTCGCACCCGTTCTTTGACGCCCTACCGATGATTGACGAACTGGCGGCGTTCTTCGATGCGACGGCGCTAGAATCGCTGCTGGATACGTATCTCGAGACCTGGAGTGCTTTTGCCCCGCTCGAAGCGTTGAAGGCGGAACTGCCCTCGTTTCGAGTCGCGGTCTGCCTGCATCAACTGGTGACCTGCGCGAAAATTCTGGAAGGTCTCGAGCCGAGCGCACGGCATGAACTGGCTCAGGGCTTGCAGTACTGGCTGGGGCGCTTGGTGGAACTGATACGAATTCCGGAAAATTCCTCAAAGAATTTTCTGCCCAGTTGAGCCGAATAACCCGCATGAAATCGCTGGATGCTGTCCTCGAGGGAGCTTGCAATCACGGCTATGGCGATTACAGCGTTTCCCAGGTTCCACTCCCAACGCGTGAATGGGTGTCCGCTGCACCTGAGAGACGATGTTTGTTTCTGCTCGTACAAATCGCCAGGTTTATGCGAAGGGGCTGCCACAAACCACCTGGGAAATGCCGTAATCAGGAAACGCAGGTCGCCCTGAGGTCGTGGCTCGAGACGCTCTGATCGGTTCTGGTCTCGTCTCTGGTAGAGCGGGTAACGCGCCCTTGACCCGTGAAAACCCAGGAGTGCTACACTCCTGTCACCTCGAGCCAGACATCTGCTCAAAGGTAACCCGAAGGCAACGCTTGTCCAGTCACACCCAGGACACGACCTCTAACGTGCAGAGTCGTGTCCTTTTCGTTTGTCCATTTCCTTTGAGGTGCTTATGCGTTGGACCGATACGATTCACCACGATTACACGCCCTTCTACCTGGCTCAAACTGAGGCAAGCGTCGGTGACAGCGTGCGGGTTCGTTTGCGCGTGCCGAAGTCAGCAACCGTGCAACAGGTCTGGCTGGTTTCCCTGCGAAGCGGCGAGCGGCACAGCGTCAGCATGAAGTCAATCACGGTGGCGGCACAACCCGACTGGACGTTTTTCGAGGCCGACCTCGAGCTGACGGCTCGCACCGTGCGCTATATCTTTTGGCTCGGCACGACTGACGACAGCGTGCAGTTCTGCACCAAGGGCGCGACTCGAGTCAACCCGAGTTTCCGCGATTGGTTCCAGTTCGTCTGCGATCAGCACCGCCCGAACTGGTTGGACGAGCGCGTGTTCTATCAGATCTTTCCGGATCGGTTTCGCAACGGCGATCCCAGCAACGACGTGACGAGCGGCGAGTACACCTACAACGGGAAGCCCGTCATCAAAAAGGCGTGGCACGAACTGCCGACGAAAGCTGGGAACGTGTTTGAGCATTGGGGCGGCGATCTCGAGGGGATTCGCCAAGGGCTGGATTACCTGGAAGCGCTCGGCGTGAACGGTTTGTATCTGAACCCAATCTTCGTATCCCCCAGCAATCACCGGTACGACACCGAGGATTATTTAACCGTGGACCCGCACGTGGGCGGCAACGATGCCCTGCGTCGCCTGTTGGATGAGGCGCACGCTCGAGGCTTCAAGGTCGTGCTGGACGGCGTGTTCAATCACACCGGGGATCGGCTGAATGATTTCAAGCGGGCGTTGGAGAATCACCCGGAGCGGGAGCTGTTCACCTTCTTGCCGAACGGCAAGTACGAGGCGTTTTTCGGCGTGCCGACGCTGCCGAAACTAGATTTCGCCTCGCCGATGACCTACGAGCGCTTTCTGACCGGTCAGGATTCGCCGGTTCGTCACTGGTTGCGGTTCGGCGCGGACGGCTGGCGCTTGGACGTGGCGCACATGATGGGCGCGAGGGGGATTGATGCCGACAACCTGAAAGTGCTGCGTCATCTGAAGGAGGCTGCCCGGTCTGAAAACCCGGAAGCCTGGATTTTTGGCGAGCGATTCTGGGACGCCGAAGCCGCCCTGCAAGGCGCGAACGACGCGCTCTCACACGACGGCGGCGGCGAGGACGGCGTGATGAACTATCACGGCTTCACGCTCCCCATCACCGATTGGCTGAGCGGGGAAACGATCTTCGACCGACCCGTGCAACTCGAGACCGCCGAGGTCGCCGCGATGATTCAGGAGCGTTACCGCGTCCTGCCGCCGCTGGCGCAGCAGAGTCAATACAACCTGATCGGTTCGCACGACATCCCGCGTCCGCTGACGCGCATGGCTGAGGACAAGCAGAAACTTCGCGCCGCGTTCGCGCTTTTATTGGGCTTTCCCGGCGTGCCCGGCATCTATTACGGCGACGAGATCGGCTTGACCGGCGGCAACGACCCGTTCTGCCGCGCCCCGTTCCCGTGGGACGAAACCCAGTGGGACAAGAGTTTGCAGGGCGACGTGCGCGCCCTGATCGCGGCGCGGCGCAGCAATCCGTCCCTACAACGCGGGGCCCTGGTCTGGTTGCAGACGACCGCCGATAGCCTCGTGTACGCTCGAGTGTTCACGGCTGAGAACGGCGTGGTGGAAGCGGCAATCATTGTGGGGACGAAGGCTTCGGGGGCGGTCACGCTCGAACTGGAGATCAGCGGGTTGGGGGTGAGCGGGCAGGCGTGGCGCGATGTGGTGACGAATGACACGCTCGAGGCGAAGGATGGCAGGCTGACCCTGACGGTCTCAAAGGGTGGGGCGGTGCTGGTTCAGGGATAAATACGTCTCGGGACAGACCCTCGATCTAAAGCCTCCGACAGTCAGCTCGAGCCGGGGATGGACGTGCCAGAGGCGAAGGCTCGGATTGATGTGTGGGACACGCCATCGTGCCGCTGATCCGTCACGAGTTCCGGTTGCTGGACTTTTGAGCAAAACGTGCGTCCCACCCTCTACTCCTTCTCCCCGAGTGCGTTTGCCCCGGTCGCATTGCGCCCACGATTCTGAACGGGTTCGACAGGCTGTGCTACGGTTCGCGGCATGATGGGAGCGGGTTCGCAGACCAAAATTCGGATTGCCACCAGGGGCAGCCGTTTGGCGTTGTGGCAGGCGCATTGGGTGCGCGACCGGCTCGAGGCGATCGGGATTGCGTGCGAGCTGGTGGTCGTGGAAACCCAGGGCGACCGCGATCTCGCGCCGTTTGGAGAGTTGCGCGGGCAGGGGTTCTTCACCAAGGCGGTTCAGGACGCACTGCTGGACGGGCGGGCAGATGTGGCAGTACATTCCCTGAAGGATTTGCCCTCGGCGGCCACACCGGGGCTGACGGTCGCGGCGGTTCCGCCCAGGGAGGACTCGAGGGACGTGTTGTTAGCGCAGAGAAGCGCTCTAGACGCCTCGAGACCGCTGGGATTACGGGCGGGAAGCGTGGTCGGGACGAGCGCCGTGCGGCGACGGGCGCAGGTGAACGCCTTGGACGATTCGCTGAGGGTAGAGGAGTTGCGCGGCAACGTGCCAACTCGAGTCGAGAAACTGCGGCGCGGCGAGTACCACGCGATTCTGCTGGCGGCGGCGGGCTTGAACCGCTTGGCGCTGCCGCTGGATGACCTTCAGGTTCGCCCCCTCGAACCGCACGAGTTCGTGCCCGCACCCGGTCAAGGAGCCTTGGCGCTCGAGTGCCGCGACGGGGACACTGGAACTGTGGCGTTGCTGGCCAGGCTCGAGGATGCGGGAGCGCGGTTGACGGTCGGGGCGGAGCGCGGGCTGATGGCGCGCTTGCAGGGCGGTTGCCAGCTCGCGCTCGGGGCGTCGGCAACGGTGCGCGAGGGTGGGATGCACCTGCTCGCCTGGTACGAGGGGCGAGTCTACGAGGCTAGCGATGTCAGCGCTGAGGGCGTGATCGAAGGGGTGTACGCGAGGCTTCGCGCCGCGCACCCAGAGGCGGTGCTGGGATGATCGGTGCTGGGATGAGCGCCCCTGGGATGATTGTGGCGCTGACCCAATCCGTCGGACGCTTGGCGGGCTTGCAGGGCAAGCTCGAGAAGCTGGGCGTGCGCGTGCTGCGCGTGCCGCTGATTCGCACCGAACCGATCCAAGGCGCGAATCTCGAGGGGTTGCGAGTCTGCCGGTGGTGGTTGTTCACCAGCGTCAGCGCTGTAGAGGCTATGGTGGAACTGAATGGCTTCGGGACAACTCAGGCGCGAGACTCACGCTTGTACGGGGCGGTCGGGGCGTCCACCGCCCACGCGCTGCTCGAGCTGGCGGGCATCACGGCGAGGCTGGTCTCCCCGATTGAGACCGCTCGAGGTTTGGCGCAAGCCCTGATCGAGCGCTATGAGCCGGGTCCGTTCGGCTGGCCGTGCGGTGAACGCGCCCTGCCAGATCTAAGACAGGAACTCGAGGCGAGCGGGCGCGAGTTGATCGCGGTCCCGGTTTACCGCGGCCTCGAGTTGGATTTTCCGCGCGACCTGCCCCAACCGGACGCGATCGTGGTCGCCAGTCCGTCAGCCGTGAACGCGCTGCCTGTAGACGTGGCAAGGGCGGCCACCCTGGTCGCGCTCGGCTCGAGTACGGCGGGGGCGGCGACCGCGTGCGGCTATCGGGTCGTCACGGCGAATGCCCCGAGTGAAGCTGCGGTGTTAGCTGCGCTCGAGTCGGTGCGAGCACTTGCGTTGACGCCTTGAATGTTGGGCGAGGCTTGCCTCGCGCCTACGGATGAAATTGCTCGAGAGGAAGTGTTTAACGTGCCTAACCCGATAACAGAGCCAACCATTCCCAGTCTCTCCCTCGAGACGCCTGTGACTGCGATCACCCAGCGTCCGCGTCGCTTGCGCGGTAGTGGGGCGCTCCGCGATGCCGTGGCAGAAATTCACCTGCGGCCCGCCGATTTGATTGCGCCGTTTTTCGTGGTGGACGGCAACGACGTGGAGCAACCGATCGGAGCCTTGCCGGGCGTGTCGCGCTTCAGCGTGGACGGCTTGCTGCGGCAACTCGAGCGGGGTTTGAAGCTGGGTGTGCGGTCGGCAGTGCTGTTCGGGGTTTTGGAGAGCGGGCAGAAGGACGCAAATGCCTCGAGTGCGACCGATCCGAACGGTCCCGTACCGAGTGCTTTGCGGGCGGCCCGAGCGGCGTTTGGGAACGATCTGACGCTAATGTCCGATGTCTGCCTCTGCACCCACACCAGTCACGGGCACTGCGGTTTATTGCGCGAGACGCCTCGAGGAGCGGTCGTGGACAACGACGCCAGCTTGGTGCAACTCGCGGCGATGGCGCTGACCCACGCCGAGGCGGGCGTGGATTTCGTCTCGCCGTCCGACATGATGGACGGGCGCGTCGGACACCTGCGGCGGGGCTTAGACGCGAACGGCTTTTCTGAAACCGGCATTCTCAGTTACGCCGTGAAATACGCCAGCGCCTTTTACGGGCCCTTCCGCGAGGCGGCGGGCAGCGCACCCACGTTCGGTGATCGCTCGAGCTACCAGATGGACCCACGTAATCGCCGCGAGGCGCTGCGCGAGGTCGCACTGGACGAAGCCGAGGGTGCTGACATGTTGATGGTCAAACCGGCGCTGCCGTACCTGGACGTGCTCTCCCAGGTGCGAGCGGTCACGCAGTTGCCGCTCGTGGCGTATCAGGTCAGCGGCGAGTACGCGATGCTGAAAGCCGCCGCGACGGTCGGGGCGTTGGATGAACCCAGGGCGGTCAGAGAAACCTTGACTTCCATCAAGCGCGCCGGGGCGGACCTGATGATCTCGTATTACGCGCTCGAGGCGTTAGAGAAAGGCTGGTTGGCATGACGATAGCAGCATTGAAACCCCAGGCGCTCGAGGGGGAGACGAGAGCGCCGCTGTTCTTGCGCGCCTTGCACGGCGAGGACACGCGCACCGCGCCGGTCTGGGTAATGCGCCAGGCGGGGCGTTACCTGCCGGAATACCTGGCGGTCAAGGCAAAATCCAATTTCTTGGAAATGGTCCGCACACCTGAGCTGGCGGCGGAAGTCACGCTGCAACCCGTGCGGCGCTTCCCGCTGGATGCCGCGATCATCTTCAGCGACATCATGACGCCGCTGCCCGCGATGGGGGTTCACGTGGACTTCAATCCGGGACCGCAATTGCAACCCGTGCGGACTCGAGCGGAGATAGACCGATTGCGAGTCCCGGAGAGTGCTGAGATCGCGCCGTTCTTGGAGCGGGCGATTGCCTTGGCGCGGGCTGAACTGAAAACGTCGGGGACGCCGCTGATCGGCTTCGGCGGCGCGCCACTGACGCTGGCGGCGTATCTGGTGCAGGGTTCTGGCAGTAAGGAATTCGAAGACTTCCGGGCGTGGTTGCGTTTGGAACCTGCGGCGGCGCACGTCTTGTTGGAGAAACTGACAGAAGTGAGCATCCGATATCTGAAAGCCCAGGTCGCGGCGGGCGCACAGGTGATTCAACTGTTCGATTCCTGGGCGGGTTTGCACGATGAAATCACCTACCGCGAGTTCGCGCTGCCGTACAATACCAGAATCCTTCAGGCGCTCGAGGGGCTGGTCCCAAGAATCTATCTGGCAGTCGGCGCGGGGCACTTGTACGGCGCAATCAACCAACTCCCCTGCGAGGCGGTCAGCGTGGACTGGCGCACGCCGCTCGAGCGGGTGCGACTGGCGTTACCGGGCAAGACCTTACAGGGGAATCTGGACCCGGCGGCCTTGTTGGGTTCAGCCGAATCTCTGGAACTCGAGGCGCGGCGCGTGCTGCGCTCCGGGCTGGGCGGGGCACACGTCTTCAACCTCGGTCACGGCATTTTCCGTCAGACCGATCCGGCGCGCCTGGCGGAGTTGATCGAGATCGTTCACGGCTTCGACCGCTACGAGGCGCAACGATGAGCCGGGGCAGCGCTACGCTCGAGGCAGGCAATCTTGAGGCAGCTCAGCTCGAGGCAATTCAGCTTGAGTCTTTCGCTTCAGAACCCGAGTTGCCCCTGGATTACAACACCGCCTTCAGCGACGCCCTCAAAGGGCTGCGCTCGGAGGGACGCTATCGGGTCTTTACCGAGTTGGAGCGACCGGCGGATCGCTTCCCGGTCGCGCTCTGGCACGCAGCCGACGGCCTGCGTGAGGTCGTGATCTGGTGCTCGAACGATTACCTCAACATGGGGCATCACCCCGCTGTACGCCAAGCCATGCGCGACGCGATAGACGGCGGCGCGACCGGCGCGGGCGGCACGCGCAACATCGGCGGGACGCACCACGAACACGTGCGCCTCGAGCGGCGGTTGGCGGAACTTCACGAGAAAGATGCGGCGCTGACCTTCACCTCGGGTTGGGTGGCGAACCTGACGGCGCTGACCACCCTGGGACGGGTTTTAAAAGACGCAGTGATCCTGTCCGATGCGGACAACCACAACTCCATGATCGAGGGCATCCGGCGCAGCGGTGCGGAGCGAATCGTCTTTAAGCACAATGACCTCTCCGACCTCGAGCCTCACCTGATGGCGCTGCCACTTCAACGCCCCAAGATCATCGCGTTTGAAAGCCTGTACTCGATGGACGGCGATATCGCCCCGATCGGTGCAATCTGCGACCTGGCGAAGCGGTTCAATGCGTTCACCTACTTGGACGAGGTACACGCGGTCGGTCTGTACGGCCCGACCGGCGGCGGGCAGGCGCAGGCGCAGGGCGTGGCGCATCGGGTGGATGTGATTCAGGGCACGCTCGGGAAGGCGTTCGGTTTGCAGGGCGGGTATGTGGCCGGACGCAGAGAGGTGATAGATGCGATTCGCAGCCTTGGGGCGGGCTTCATCTTCTCCACGGCCCTCCCCCCAGTCATCGCGGCGGGCGCTCGAGCCAGCGTGGAGCATCTGCTCGTCTCGCACCGGGAACGCGATTTGCAGCAAGCGCACGCGGGACTGCTGAAACGGCGCTTGCTCGAGGCGGGCTTACCGGTTCTGGCCTCCCCGAGTCACATCGTTCCCGTCATGGTCGGTGAGGCGGGGCTGTGCAAGCGGATCAGCGATCACCTCTTGGAGCGTCACAGCGTTTACGTGCAACCAATCAACTATCCGACCGTACCACGCGGCACAGAGCGTCTGCGCTTCACGCCCGGTCCGAAGCACACGCCGGAGATGATCGAAAATCTGGTCGCGGCGCTGCTCGAGACCTGGACGCACTTCGGGTTGTACGCGAACGTTGAGGAAGTTCTGGAGTCCAGGCAGTCGTACTGAGTTCGGCATGGTCAGGTTGACGTTTTAAGGCGATTGGTATGTCTGTGACACACGCGTCAGGGAGCCGAATCGTGCCGTTAGCAGTAGCGACTCGAGCTAAAAAGAGGAACCCGTCAGTTTGACGGGTTCTTTTTGTGGCGTTTCTGCTTTAGTACGTGATGGTGATGCCAGCCAGGCCTTGGGTCACGAGGTCATCGCCTCGTCCAATGGCAACGTCTGTCGTGGTGTCCTTCTTCACGTCCGTCACGAGGTTCCAGCCCGCCTTGATCGGCTGACCGGCAGTCCAGGTTCCGTCGTTCTTCGAGTACACCAGGAAGCGGTTGCCGCTGGCGGTCTTACCGTTGGCGCTGTCCGCCAGCACCGCGTCCTTCTGACCCTTGTCGTTGGTGGCATCAAGGTCGTAGCGCCCGTTACCGGTTTTGTCCTCGTAGATGATGAACTTGTAGAAGCGCTGCGTGTCATTGCCCAGCTCAATGTTGGGAACAAGGAAACCGGAGTACGCGCCCGTACCGCCGCCGATCTGGACAGCGGAAGCGAAGGCCGCCGTCTCGGATTGCTCGGGAGCCGTGCCACCGAAAGTCGTGAATTGCACGGTCGCTAGGCTGTAACTGGCGGCGGCGGGCGGCGTGCCTTCGACCGTACCAGAGAAAGCGGGTCCACCGCTGAAGGCGTTCCCGATCAGATTGCAGCTCGAGAACCCGAGGGCGGCAACGCCCATGGCCAACAAATGCGTTACTTTCATACGTTCCTCCTAGAATTTTTTGAAATCGCGCTATAAGGTATTGCGCTCCGGTAATAATCCAGCCAAAGGCTTTTTGTGGGCTGCTTTAGAACTGAACTGTCGCTGATGGAAACCTCTGTCCAGGTCAAGGAAAATCTCATCTTTTGAGCCGCTCTACCTGTTAGAGCGGCAAGAAAAACTGCCGCCTTTCAGGGCGGCAGTTCCAAGCAACTCGAGTCTTAGCGGTTCATGCCGGTTGAGGTGGTACCCGTCATGGTGTTGCTAGCGCGCTCGTAGTACCGCGCGTTGGAGGTGTTCAGCGCTTCGCGGACGCGCTGGGCCTCGGCGCTGTCGGCGGCATCTACGGCCACCATGTAGCTGCCCTTTTGCACCGCGTCACCGTAGAAGTCAGCCTCGTCCTTTTCGTAGCCCGCCTGAGCGAATGCACCGGCCAGTGTGCCGGTCGTGCCACCGACGATCGCTCCGGCGACCGCGCCACCGGCGACCGAACCGAGGCTCGAGGCGAGCACGCCCGCCGTGATGAACGGTCCAACGCCTGGGATCAGCGCAGCGGCGATACCGAACAGGACACCGGCTGAGGCTCCGACCGCCAGACCGCGTGTGGCTCCCTCGGTGACATCCTTCTGCATCATGTCGCCGGTGTCGTCAACGGCGTTCTCGCCGTGTGCGCCAACGACCGAAAGCTTGGAGTCGGTGATACCCATGCTGCGAAGACGGTCAATCGCTTCCTGGGCGCGGGTACGGTCCTGAAAAAGAGCAGTAACTCGTTCCATGTGAATCCTCCTTGTGGCAGTTCCCTTTTGGGACAACGGCATCATGGTGGGCTGGCTTGCAGTGGACTTGGCTCGAGACTGAAGGGGTGCTGAAATACGGTTTCATGACACGAGAAGCGCAGGCGCTTTTCAGTACCTGCGCTTTATAGCAGTTATGCTTCCGGGCGGGTTTCAGTGCGATGGCTTGGGGAGAGAAACGATTTGAATGCTCTCCGTCTCTCGAGGTTTCTCGAGGGAGGTTTCGTTGCCAGTCTCGGTGCCTAGTTGCTCGTCCCGCTGCAACTCCTGCGTTTCTGCTGGGGTCAGGCTAGGTTCGTCGGGCGGGGGTACGTTCAGAACCGCCGCGATATCCTCTTCAGAGACGCCAGAGCCGCCAACACTCGGCAGGTAGATTTCCTCGTAAATGGCTTTCACGATGATGACCATTGGCACGGCCAGAAAAGTCCCGACGAAACCCATGAGCGATCCAAACACAGAGACGCTGACCAGCACGGACAGTGGGTGCAACTGGGTCGTGCGGCGAAAGATGGCGGGGCTAAAGAAATACCCGTCCAACTGTTGAATCCCGATCGGGATCACGACCGCCCATAGCAGCGCCGTCCAATGCGCGTCGGCCGCCGCCGAAAGAATCGCGGGCAGCATCCCCACTAGGGGTCCGATCACTGGGACCAAGTTACAGACCGCGTAAATCGCGCCGAACAGAAACGCGTCCTGAAAGCCCACCAGTGCCAAGCCAATTGCCACGAGCGCTCCAAGCAGCAGCGACACCGTGACGGCCGCAACCAGCCACAGACTAAGCTGACGACCTAATCGTGACAGCAGCCGCTCGAGCGGGGCGCGAACGGTGCTGGGGATGGCGCTCAGCAAACCGCGCACGACCGGTTGCGGGTTCGCCAGGAGAAAGATCACCATCGTGAACATCAAAAAAAGTGAGGCCAGAACGTTGATGACGCTGCTGGCGGCGGTTGAAACACCGCTTACGAGCGCGGCACTGCCCGCTCCTAGCAGGGCGCTGACGCCAAGCTTGCCGGAGAGTAAATCTGCTGCCCCCGGAATTTGCTTCAGCCACGGCAAGGAGTCCTTTAGGCGATTGAGCATCGTCGGTGCGCCCGAGGCGAAACGCGACCCCTGGGTGTAAAGCATCGGCGCGATCAGCGCGATCATGCCACCGATCAGACCCAGCATCAGCAACACCACCAAAACCGCGCCGAGTCCCCTGGGAACGCGGCGCAACTCGAGCCAGACAACGAGCGGGTTGAGCGCCAGCGCCAAGACGCTGGCGACCAGCACCAGAAGCAACGACCCAGCCGCCGCCGAAGCCCACGATCCCAGTAGCAGCACCCCGAGAACGATCAGAGCAACAATTAATAAAGCACGCAGCAGTGGCGCTTGAACCAGAGGAATCCAACCCCACTCGGGACGATCCGTTCTGCCCCGTGGACGCTCGAGTTTCTGATTTGAATTGGTCATGGTGTCTCCTCGGTACCCATCTTGAGGCCAATAGTTGCCGCGCAGACAGGTCACGGCTGAGGCCGAACTGAAGAGCCGGACTTAGGAGCTGGACTCAAAAAACGAACAGCGGCGGAGATCTGATCTCCGCCGCTGTTGAGAAAGAGCTTTGTTAACGAAGAACGCGCAGGCTTTTCAGGATCACGATTAGAATCGCAGCACCGATCACGCCCCACAACAATCCAGTGAGTGAGAACGCGCCCGCCACTTGAGCGCCACCAATGTTCAGAACATCACCGAACAACCAACGACCGAGAGCCGCACCGAAGATACCGATCAGAATGTTGGCGATTGCGCCCTGCTGCCCATCCGTTTTCATGACGAGGCTTGCCAACCAACCGATTAATGCGCCGACCAAAATCACTGCGATCCAGTCCATAAATCCTCCTATTTCGCCCTGCTGCTGTCTGCCTCAGGGGTGTTCCGCCCTCCCTCGAGCGATTGAACTGAAAGGAAGGTACGCACGGGGCTTGAAAGCGAACTGGCGCTTGGCTGATAGGCGGCTGAGGACGTTTGCCCCGACACGAAGTGAGAGCTGTGTTGCGTTGCTGACCCTATTCAGTCCGACATCGCACTACACGTTACGTTTGATCGCTCAAGGCTTGACCGGGCGACACTCAGCTACCAGCGGCGTGGTGACTGAGCGAAACTAGGGCATCGGATTGAATTCTCCTCAGCTTGGCCTCAGCCGAATCCTGCGCTGTGTTCAACGCACGTTCTGACAATAGCCGTATGCGCCGTAGTCCTTTAGACTTACTGAAACAAACCTTCGCGGAATGGCAGAAGGACAATGTGCCAACTCAGGCGGCGGCCCTGGCGTATTACACGGTTTTCGCGCTCGCGCCACTGCTCTTGGTGATCCTTGCGGTGGCGGGTTTGTTCACCTCAGCCGACGCCGCCAGGGACCGCTTACTGTCAGAGCTTGGCGGGCTGATCGGAACCGATGGAGCCGCCTGGTTGAAAGACTTATTGACTCGAGCCTCAGCCAGTCAGGGAAGCGGAATTGTCAGCGTGATTCTCGGAACCGGCGGTTTGCTGCTCGGAGCTAGCGGTGCCTTCGGGCAGTTGCAGCAGGCGTTGAATAAAATCTGGGACACGACACCGCCCGCGAACATTGGGGCGCTCGTGCGGGCCAGGGCGGTCTCGTTCGGGTTGGTACTGGTGCTGAGCTTTCTGCTGCTGGTTTCGCTGACCGTCAGCGCCGCCTTGAGTGGACTCGGGGCGCGGCTCGGTCTCGAGGCGGGGACGGGCTGGTTGTGGAGTTTGCTGTACGAGGTCTTGTCTGCCTTGCTGATCGCGTTTCTGTTCTCCTTGATCTACCGCTTTTTGCCGGACGCACCGGTACGTTGGCGCGATGCGCTGATCGGCGGGCTGTTCACCTCGGTGCTTTTTAGTATCGGCAAGACGCTGATCGGCTTGTATCTGGGGCGGAGCGCGGCCGCGTCGGTGTTCGGCGCGGCAGGAACGCTGGCGGTGCTGCTGGTCTGGGTGTACTACGCGGCGCAAATCGTGCTGTTCGGCGCGGAATTCACCCAGGTCTACGCGCAGCGAGACTCAGCCCCAGGGACTGAAACACCGGCAGCCGTGACAACGAAGCCCTCGCCCGTCTCGAGCGAATTGCAGACCATCACCGTTCACGCCCAAGTGACCCGGAAGCGCCTCGAGACTATGCCCGCCTTACGCCTCGCCGCCGGAGCCATCACGCTGTTGGCCTTCGTGTTCGCGTGGCGCTCGAGGGCGAGTGTCGGTGGTCAGGTCTGGCGTTCGCTCATCAACCGATGGGAGCGTTAACTGTGAGTAACGTTGTAGAAAATGCCAGCACGCCGCCGACCGCGAAACAGGGCTGGCTGGCACGGTTGCAGGGCATCGTGCAGCAGTGGTTCAACCCGCCGCGTCAACGCAAACAGCCCCTCCCGGCCGCGCCCGAGATGCCAGTCCAACTCATGGACGATCAGGTGCAACTGGAAGGCGAAGGCTTCGGGAAGCTCCTGGGGCGGCGCTACGAGGTGAGCTTTCGGAGTTCCCTGGAACCGTCTTCGCTAATGGGGCGGGTCGCACAGAATCTCGATCAGCTCAGCCCGGACGAACTGGCCGCCTTCGAGAAAAGCAACGGCTCGAGTTGGGGATTGCGGTTAGGCGACGAGTTCGAGATCACCATCTTGGGACCGTGGAACGGTCGAGTGCGAATCATTGAGGTCGCGCCGGACGCCTTCAGCTTCGTGACCTTGCGCGGTCACCCGGAGGCGGGTCGCATCCGCTTCGCGGCCAGCCAAGCCGGACCGGGCAAGCTGCGTTTCAACATCACCTCCTGGGCCCGCTCGAGAGACGGCCTGGTGGACCTGACCTACGATAAGCTGGGCGTTGGCAAGAGCGTCCAAACGACCGCCTGGCGCACCTTCCTGGAGCGCGTCGTGGAGCTTGGGGACGGTCAGATGGTCGGTGAAATTGATGTCAGCGAGCAGCCCCTAGAAGAGAATGGTGGGCAACCGCGAGGAAAGCCTCATGACTAATCTGGATCGTTATAAATCTCGGCTCACGGCTCTGGAGAAACTGGGCTTGAATCTGAACCTCGAGCGGCGCGAGGATTTCACGGCCGCGAACGGTTGGAACCTGGATCAGTACGAGGCTGACCTGCCCGCAGAACCGCCCGGCGAACCGCTCGAGGTTGGACCCTTCAAAGCCGCCACCGAAGTGCTGCGCGAGTACCGCTTCCCACCGCCGGACCTGATTACCGGAATTTTCTTGCCGGACGAACCGTTGGAGAAACGCGTGATGCTGTTGCGCGCCCGGTTCCTGATCTTCACGTTCTATTTTGGAGTCAAGATCACCGGCGTGACCGACGAACTGCGCGACACGAAAGATGGAAAGATGCGCGTCTGGGGCTACCGGTACGCGACCCTCGAGGGGCATTTCGAGAGTGGGCAGATCGAGTTTCTGATCGCTAAGAATTTGCAGACGGGCGCGGTTAAATTCACGATTGATGCGTTCTCCAAAACCGGGCTGATCCAGAACCCGCTCTACCGCCTGGGTTTTCACCTGTTCGGACGCCGCCTGCAAGTACACTTCGCCCGACAATCGTTGGTGCGAATGCAGCGTTTGGTCACGAAAACCCTGAAGGGTGGTCGGAAGGTCGGAGCTGCTCCGGAGATCAAACCGGCCCATCACGATCCGGCCGCGCAGGACAAGCTCGAGGAATTGACAGAGGAAACTCGGGTTAGAGGATAGATTTTGAATCTTGGAAGCTCGGAGGGTTCAATCGGTACATCCGACTCTAACTTTTGCTAAAGTAACTTATGGTAGCTTCGGATTGGTCCTCACTCGAGCGATCACGGCTTCCAGAGCCGCTCGAGCGCCGTTCTGAGGAGCATCACCGGGAAACAGTCCAAGTTTCGATCCGGCAGACAAATCCCCTGAGATGACGGCCGCCTTCGCCATGCTCTCCATGAGCGGCGTTGGCACGCTCGAGGAGCAGATTAAGGTCGCCTATCAAACCGTGAGGGCGATGCTGGATTCTGGGAATTTCAAGGCCGCGGCCAAGTTCCTTGAGGGCTTGAAGGTGAACGTCCTGAAGCCGGTGCTCGAGAAGATACTTGGTGCGAGTGGCAATGTCACCCGCTCGATCACCCTGAACCAACTGACCGACATCGTGCGCGGCGGGATGCGCCAGATCGGTCAGGCGGCCCTGAATGCCATGAAGGCTGTGCCGGGATTTAAGGCAGGCAAGTGGGACCCACCCGGCAACCAAAAGGGCGGGTTCTACATCGGGAACGCGATCCACGCCAGCATCGCCGAGCGTTACCGTCGGTTCAACCTGGGCGACTCGATTCAGACCAACCACATTTCGCTGGGCGCGATTCTGAAAGACGATTTCAGTCTTAACTCGAGCAAGCTCTCCACTGCCCAGCGGCGACTCCAGCCCGACATCCTAAACGTCACCAAGCGGCACCTGTACGAGATCAAGTCCGAAAAGCAGATCGCCAACGCGGTCATCGAGCGCGACATCTACCTTGAGGCACTGAACCTGGCCGGAGCCAAGATCATCGGTGGTCCCAGCACCGCGCCCGGCGCGAACGGGGTCGTCGAGGCTCCGGGCGGCTACGCGCTCTATTACTCTCCCCTACCCGGTGTGATCGTCTACCGACTGGGGCGCGGCGATTTCGATCCCGGCAAGGTACCGCTGCCCGTCGCCGGTCAACTCCCGGCCAAAGATGATAAGCGGGCACCGGCCGGGCTACCGGGACGGCTCGCCCCAGCCCCGGTGGCCTCCGCGTCCGAACCATCCAGTTCGATCATGGCCCAGCTCGAGCAAGCCACGGGACTGACCGGGTTGGCGCTGCTACTGTACTTGATCGTGTCTGAGGGCAGCCGGATCGCTTTCCCGCCACGCAATCTGCTACCTTTACCCTAATGCAAGGAGGTTACTATGAAGCTCCCCGCCAGTCTGCTCGGTGAGCATAAGCCGACCCGAACCCGAATCAAGAAACTCGTGCGGGCCGTACGGGCCGGGGCACCACTCCACGAGGTTATGCCTGCGACGCTCGAGTTGGACGCGCTCGAAGCGGGGGTCTACGTCTGGCTCGAGCGACCAATGCGTGAAGAGGCGGATGGGCTGGGCGTGTACCTCGGCGACTTCGCCGGACTGCTAACCGACACCGCCGCGATCCCACTCGAGTTTTCCCCGGAGCACGAGGAACGCACCTTCTGGGACTTGCTGGCCGAACCCTGGGGCGTGCTGGGTTTACTGGGCGACAACAACGCCGGGCGCTGGCTGAAGACCGATCAGGGGCGGCTGTGCGGCTTCCTCCAAGCGGTCGAGCTACATCGGCCAGCCCTCGAGCGGGCCGGGCGGCGCTTCTGCGGACCCGTGCGCGGGAGCCGTGACCGCGTCTGGTGGCAGTTTATGGGAACTGGTTACGCGCTCGCCAATGTCGGAGTGGATCACGACCTGATCCGAGACTTCCTCGACAGCGGCCGGTTCCCCGATTGGCGCAACCCCAAACGGGCGGTCGCGGCCGATTAGCCCCGGCTTTGCTCACCAAAGACGAGACTGAGGAGCCAGGCATGAAGATGCCCAAGACGCTGTACGGTGGCTATAAGACAGTTCGCTCCTTAATTTCGAGAACGTGGCACGCATCAAACGCGGCGCGCCACTAATGGAGTCCGTCAACGCCGAAGACCTGCTCGAAACCGATCACGTTTCGGGTCCGATCTGGCTTGAGCGTCCCGCCCGAGGCGAAGCGGTCGAGCCAGGGTTTTTCCCCGGTGACTTTGGTGACGCACTGGTGAGCATCGGCGATACCGAATCGAGCTTCGACCGGACGCGGCTCGAGGTTCCATTCGAGCAGTTGTTATCTACACCGTGGGGGACGCTGTGTCTGATCGGGGCCGAGAACACCTTCTCCCGGGTCGGACAGGATCGGACGCGGATGATGCTGGAGGCGCTGGAACGGGTGCGACCAACGCTCGACGCGGCCGGGAACCGCTTTTCGGGATCGGTTCGTAGTTCTGCCGAGCGACCTTGGTGGGCTTCGCATGGGCCCATTTACGCACTGGCCAACTTAGGAATCGAAACACCACAGCTCGACGAATTGCGCGAGCATGGCCAGATCCCCGACTGGCGGACCGCGAGCCGATCTGTCACGACGGACTAATTTTTCAATCAACTATAAGAATTCCAGGTTGAAATCTGATTCTAGCCCGACGCCCCTCGAGTGACTGATTGTTACTCCTACGACGCGAAACCCGTAGACGGGCACGGTACAATTCGCCACGTGACGGTGACGAGCTGATGGCGTACTACCCGGCGATGCTGAATCTGAACGGGCGCGCCGTGCTGTTCATCGGTGGCGGTTGGGAAACAGCCATCAAGGTGCGTGGTCTGCTGGAGGTGGGTGCGCGGGTCACGCTGTACTCCGAGCACACCCACCCGGAACTCGAGGGGCTGGCGGGGATCACCTGGCATCGGCGGGCGTATCAGCCTGGGGACATGGCGGGTTTCTGGCTGGTGATGTCGCACCCGGTGGACAAGGCGTTCAACCACGCGGTCTTTGACGAAGCCGAGGCGTGCGGGATTCTTTGCAACTGCGTGGACGACCCGGAGCGGTGCCATTTCATCCTACCGAGCGTTGTGCGGCGCGGTGACTTGGTGATCGGCGTCTCCACGTCCGGGACGGCTCCGGCGCTGGGCGTGCGAATCAAGCAGCGCTTAGCGGCAACCTATGGTCCAGAGTACGCGGCGTTTCTAGATGTCTTGCGCGAGCTGCGCCCTGGCATCACGGCGGGTTTTGCGAACTTCGAGACCCGCAAACATCTCTGGTACAAACTCGTGGACTCAGAGGCCTTGACGTTGGTCAGCGCCGAGCAAACTCAGGCGGCCCGCGAGGTTCTGACGGGTTTGCTCAAAGCGAGACGGGCGCAGTGTCAGATGCAACCGTGCCAGGGTTGTGAACTGGAACGTTGCCGGGCACTTCAACCGCCGACAGAGACGCTAAGCGCCGAGCCGCCAACTTTGAGCCTGGGGGGTTCGTGAACCCTGGACGGGTCTGGATTGTTGGCGCTGGACCTGGCGACCCGGAACTGCTGACGCTGAAAGCCGTGCGCGCCCTGCACGCGGCGGACGTGGTGTTGTACGACCGCCTGGTGAGTGCAGCGGTCCTCGAGCGTATTGGCGGGCGGGCTGAGCGGGTGTTCGTCGGCAAGAACCACGGTGAGCAGGAGGGCGTGCAGACGGAGATCATGGCGTTGTTGCTGCAACACGCCAGAGCGGGCAAGACGGTCGTGCGCTTGAAGGGTGGCGATCCGTTCGTCTTCGGGCGTGGCGCGGAGGAATGGGCTTGGCTGCACAAGCATGGGATTCCGGTCGAAATCGTGCCGGGCATCTCCTCGAGCCTGGCCGTGCCCGCGCTGGCGGGCGTGCCGCTGACCTTTCGCGGGGTGGCGCGAAACTTCGCGGTGCTGACCGGTCACCGCGCGATTTTGGAGGATTCGACGCCCGCCGATTGGGTGACGTGTGCCCGCGTGGACACGCTGGTGGTGCTGATGGGCGTCGGGGAACGGCGGGAGATTGCCGCAGAGTTGATTCAAGCGGGGCGAACGCCTACGACGCCGTGCGCGTTTATCGAGCGCGGCAGCACGCCTGCAGAGCGGGTCGTGATCACCGATTTACAAACCGTGGCGGCGGGGCAAGCAGAGGTGCAAGCTCCGGCGGTCTGGGTGATCGGTGAGGTCGTGCGCGTCCGCGAAACGCTCATGTCAGAGTGATCGCATCATGGGAAGCGCAACGTCCAACGTTTGAGATTGCTCGAGCGTACCTCACTTATTGTGGCAGGGGGTTCACCAGGATTGCCCGCACGAGAAACCGTGTCCCGTAGGGCTGAGTCTTGTATTCATCCCACCGCAGCTCGAGCTGTCTCGATAACGGAGGTTGATGTTGGTCACACTAAAACCCGAGATTGTATAGCGCCCGTGTCCGACAACCCTCGTCCAACTCGAGCCTCGCTCTTGATTCGCGTCGCCCGCGCTGAAGGCTGCCCCATGCAGGGTTTTGGTTCGTCCTTTGTTACGCTGAACACGCGCGGATCAGCAAACGCCCAGTTTCAACGACCTCTGCCCTCGTATCCACAGCAATCTCGAGAACCGTATTCAGGGCAGAGACCAGGTGTCAGCCAAGGTAACCAAAATCAGTACGATAGACTTTATGGCACACGAGTTGTCACGCGGCTCACCTGGGTATTAGAAAGCGGCTCCTAGAATCCAAGCTATGTTCACCCTCGAGCCGATAAGTTCAACCCGTTGGTGCCGATGACGGCGACCCAGCGTTTCACGGGGATGGATCGCAGCATTGACCTGCGCTATCCATCCAACCGCTTCGCCCTGCTGGTCGCGGTTGTGGCCGGGGTCGTGGCGGCGGTCCTAGGCGGCGGCTGGCTCACGATTGTCTCGAGCCTGGGCTGGGCGTTTGCGACTTGGGCGCTCGGGCGAGAGTTGGACCCGGACGCGCCGCTCACGGCAGGTATCGCCTCAGCTTTGATTGTGGCGTTGATCGCCCTGCACCCGGAATCGCGCGCCCTGGCGTTTCCGGCGCTGTGCGCCACGGGCGTGCTGATGCTGACGGCTCGAGGGGCTTTGAACAGCACCGGGCGGGCCTTGACGGCCGGAGACTTGGTGGCCGTGGCGCTGGCCCCAGTGGTCGCCGACCTGCTGACGGGTTTGCCACTACGGCTGCTCGGAGTCTCGAGCCTGGGAGCTTTGTACGGACGCGGCGCGAAAGCCTGGAGCCTAGGATTGGCGGCGCTCGGGCTGTTGTGGCTGGTCGTGGCTACGGTGATTCCCGGGCTGTCGCCACCGTTCAGTTCAGCCCTGAACAACCCTGTTAGCGGCTCAATTCCAATGGCGTTGGCGCTCGTGGTGCTGGGCGGGTTTCACCTCTTCCGGGGCTTACCATCCGCCAAGGCCGACAACGGTGCGTCGCTGAAGCTGGAAGCCTGGCGCACAATGCACGGCGCGGTTTTCGGCGGCGCGATTCTGACAGCGCTCTTCACGCCGTGGACGCTCTGGGTGAGCTTGGGGCTGGTCGGACTGATTGCCATTCTGCTCGAGCGTTCCGGGACGCGCTCTGAGACGGCGCAAGCTTGAATTTGCGAGCTTGAAGCTGCAAAGTTGAGTCTGCGAGCTTGGATCTGGAAGATTGAGTCCGCAAGCCGAATCCTCAATTGGCGTTCAGCTTCGGCACAGCTCACCTGACTAGCGTGTCAACTGTAAGACACAGCTCGAGAAGGATGGCTCTGCCAAACGTGTGGGGCTACCAAGAGGAGAACGCTATGAGCATTCAGGATACGGTCAAGAACGTGGCGGAAAAGGTCGAAGACGGCTTAGAAAGTCTTGGGCAGTCCGCTAAGGACGGTGTGGAACGCATGAAGGAGGGCTTGCACGATACCCGGCAAGCCGCCGAGGGTACACAGGACAAGGCGAACGCCACGATTCACAAGGGTGCGGCTGAAGCCCACGAGGTCAACGCCAAGGCGAGCGACGACCTCGGGACCAAGGTCTCCGAGAGCGTCAAGGCGGGCGTGGAACATGTCAAAAGTGGGATTGACGACATGAAGGGCGATGCCAAGCTCGAGGACAGCAAGCGCTGAAGTTCACGCGATACAACGCTGAATTCGGGTTGCTCGAGGCGGAGCCAGTTAACGGCTCCGCCTCGCTTTGAATGAGGCGAACAAAAGCCAGATTGGAGGCGCGGCTGGTCGCACGGCCGCGTTCCGGGAGACGAGACATGCTCACCACTGAACGTCACTCGCAACAAACAGCCGCCACGACAACGCATCGTTTCACGCTGTTCGCCCCTCATCTCGAGCGGCTAGAACTGATTGGCTCTTGGTCATCGGAACCGATAGCGATGACCCAGGAAAACAGCCAGTGGAGCGCCGAGGTCAATCTGCCCGACGGTCGCCACACCTATCAATTTAAGTTGCCGTCGCTGTCCCCGTTCAACCAGGGGCGCGAGGTGGAGATCGCCGATCCACTGGCGCGACTAGTCGAGGAGGGCGAACACGACAAGGCAGTTATCATCATCAGGGACGGTCAAGACGTGACGACCCAGTACACCTGGAATCACGACGACGTGCCACTCCCGGCCGATGATGGTCTAGTGATTTACGAGTGTCACGTCGGAGAGTTCGCCGGTCAGGGCGGCCGCATCGGAACCTTCGGCGGCGTGATCGAAAAACTGAATTACCTAAAAGACCTGGGTGTCAACGCCTTGGAGCTGATGCCGATCATGACCTTTCCGATGGATAAGAGCTGGGGATACAACGTTCGCTACCCCTGCGCCCCAGAGCAGACCTACGGCACACCGCAGGATTTGAAGCGGCTGATAGACGAGTGCCACGCCAGAGGCATCCGCGTGATTCTGGATTTGGTGTTGAACCACCAGGAATCCAACTCGCCGCTCAGTCAGATTGACTACTACTACTGGTTCCGGGACTCCCGCCCGGACGAACAGTCGTTCGGGCCTAAGTTTGATTACGAGCGCTTAGACGAGACCGTGAAGCTGGACGGCGAACCCGCCCGCCCCGCGATGCGCTTTTCCCTAGCCGTGGCGCGCTTCTGGGTGCAGGAGTACCACATTGACGGATACCGCCTAGATGCTACGGCCGTGATTGACAATTTTGAACTCGTGCAGAGCGTGCGCGATGCCGGAAAAGAATTGAGCGGCGGCAAACCCTTCTACGTCACAGCCGAACAAATCCCGGAGAACCCAGCGATTGCCACGCCGGACGGTCCGGCCGACGGAGCCTGGCATCGCCAGTTCCGCGACGCGGTGCTAGACGCGATCACCTCGAGGGGCGACGACTTGGGCGGGCTGGGAGACGCGATTCAACCGCGCAACCAGGGGTACATCAGCCCGGCTCGGATGGTCAATTACGTGGAGTCGCACGACGAAACCACACTGCTAGAAAAACTGGCGGCGGCGGGCATGACCGGTGACCTTGCGTTTCGCGGCTCGAAGCTGGCAGCCACGCTGCTGATGACGGCCGTTGGAAACCCGATGCTGTACCAGGGCCAAGAGTTCGGCGGTTGCCGCCCGTTAGACCTCGAGGTGCGACCGCTCCAATGGGAGCTGCTGGACGGCGATTTCGGGTTGCACCTGAAAGCCCATTACGCCTTTTTGACGGACATGCGTCACGGCTCACCGGCTCTGAAATCCGAGGACCTCGAGTTGCTCGCAGCCACCGACGGCTGGCTCGCGTACCGACGCGGTTTCGGCGAAGCCGAAGCCATCGTGGTCGTCAACCTGCGTGATGCGGAGCGAAGCCTCGCGCTACCACTAGGGGATGGTCACTGGCGCGAGCTGCTATTCGATTACACGTTAGACACGCCCGCCACGGAGAGCCTCGAGGGGCTGAGCGCCAAGATCTACGTTCACGCCTGAAGTCTCAGTCCCAGCTCAGAATGTGAACAGAACACATTCAAACCCCACGTTTAGTTTTGCGAGAGAGGTGAACCATGACCGACAGAGAGAACGATATGGACCAGATCAGTCAAGACGCCCGCGAGGCGGCCTCCAACGAACCCGCCCGTCCTGATGGCAGCGGTGCCTTCCGCGATCACCACGAGGACGACGCGCCGATCAGCGCTTGGCTGCGCGAGTTCTTCTCACGCCCGCAAGTGCAGCGCTTCATGGAGGACAGCAAGCAAACCGCCGAGCGCGCCGGGGTCAACGTGGACAAGGTGAAGGATGTCGCCTCGGACGCGGGCCGCAACGCTCAAGGCTGGCTCGAGCAGTTAGAGAACCAGGCGCGTGAAAAGCCGTTGCAGACGTTGGCGATGGTCTTCGGGGCAGGGTTCCTACTGTCACGAATTGGGCGCGGGCGCTGATGACTTCCGCGCTGGCAGAACTCCTAATAGGGGCCGTCGAGCTGATTGAACTCGAGGGGTTGCGGTTACGTCAGCGCGCTCGAGGCTTGGTTCAGTCGTTGGTGTTCGTGATCGTCGCGGGGGGTTTGCTATTGACCGGCTCGGTCTGGTTGACCTGGGCGACGTACACGGCCCTGGCGACGGCGCTCTCGCCAGCGGTGGCGGGTTACATCATGGGTGGTGCCTCACTGATCGTTGCGGGGGTGTTCTTGTGGCTCAGTCGCCGACCCTGAGGCTAAACCGCGCCATCGAGCGGCGCAAGCTGCAAACGCTGAAAACCCTGCCGCCGCACGCTAAACTGGCGGTTACCCCGGTGGATCGCCTGCTCGAGACGCGGATCGAGGCGGCGAAGGCGAAGCTGCTCAAGACCTCTGCCGATTTTGACGGTCGCATTCGCTGGGCCTCAATGGCTCTGACCGGCGGGTTAGCACTCTTGCGCTGGCGTTCTGGGCGGAACAAACGGCAGAAGCGTAAGCGTTAGTTTCAAGTCCGACTGAAAACTCGAGACGCCGTGAGAGGTCTCGAGTTTTCAGTCGGACTTGTTCAGCACTGTACTTGCTGGCTCAGATTGGTTGAAACTCGAACAGGGGTGAAAACGCGGCTCGAGTTGTTTCTTGTCACCTTTCTTCAGTGTACTTGGCAACCGCTGACAAGGGTGCCCCCGCTCGAGTCACGTTTTAGGGCCGCACCCGCCGCGTTGAAGCGCCACTCCAAACCCGCCCCTCGAGCCGTCGAGTCGCTCACCCAGACCAGATCGTAAGTGCGCCGTGCCAACATCAAGCTAACCGATCGTTCGCGTTGCAGGGCGATGACAGTCCGTCCCAGGTCGCAACGGTACGTCTGCGTCTCTTTGGGTTTGCTCGGTTGCCCCGCGAGCGCCATGGCACTCCAAGCGAGTGCGGGCAGGCAGGGGAGCAGCCAGAGTTTGTTCATAGCGGCATCGTAGAAACCAGAGCGTAACTCCGGCTGTGATCTTACTGAGGAGAGGCTGAGAAGCGCTCCCGGAAATACGAGGTCACGGGATTGCGCCAACGCCCGTAGATCTGACCGTCTCGTATGGCCTCGAGTAGGTCAGCGGGCGTCAAGATAGTTCTGGTCGGTGTTTCCAAGTACACACTGCCAATGTCCTCGGCGCGATGCGCGTCCGATCCAGCGCTGGCGGGGCGGTTGTGCCGCTTGGCCCAGCGGGCCGCCTTGGCGTTCCAGCCCGTCCAGGAGACGTGACCGTTCAAACCCTCAATGATGTCCAGTTGAGATTCCACCCGGGCCCTAGCACTGGGTTGCAACCTCGAGGGTTTCAGCGGATCAAACCCGTGTGGCAACAGCGTTAAACCACCTTGGGCATGAATTCTCGTCACGGTTTCCTCTGGGGTCAAGCCGCGCGGAATCAGCTCTTTCAGAAACAAGCCGATGATCTCACCCTCGGAGGTGTAGACCTCTTCGCCGACGATGATCGTCAGTCCGGGATGATCCTGTGATGCCAATTTCTGCGCCCCCCAGATCTCGTTGTGGTCGGTGATTGCCAGCACGTCAATGCCATTGGCGGCGCAGGCGGCCGCAACGCTCTCTAATGGCGTGCGGCAATCCGGCGACGCCTGCGTGTGGCTGTGCAGGTCAATTCGCATACACGACTTCCGCCGGGACCAGTCTGACATCCTCTTGGGGCGCGTCCGCGACGGCCGTCTCGAGCGGTGGCGCGGGCAGGATCACCCGAAAGGCACTCGGCTCTAAACTGAACTCGACCCAGCCCTCAGAGAGTTCGGTGCTGTCACCATCGGCGTGTAAGGCTCCGCCCTCGAACTCCAGGCGAACCGTGCGAGCGCGGCGCACGGTAACGTTCTGCAAGGACTCCAACTGACCGCCAATAATGTTAATCGCGTAATTCAGAAAGCCAATCCCGGCGGTCGGCTCTATCGTCAGCACCTCGAGCCAACCGTCGCTGGGGTCAGCGTTCGGAGCTAGGTTCAGACGCGGCCCGATGGCTGGGGTGTTCAAAACCTCGAGCATGGAAAGTTCGGTTTCCAGCAACTCGCCGTCCAGCCGAAGCTGGGCTTTCATGACCGGCGGCGCGGTGATCGTGCCGATCACGGCGGTCAGGGCACGCAGCACACTTTTGCCGTTGTCCTCGCCGTACCCGTTCATGGTCTGCGCGAACAGACCGACCCCCGCCCCCTCTAAGAAAACATCCTCGCCGCCCTCGTGACGGACCACGCCTAGGTCAACCGGGCGCAGCGTACGCTCCTTTAATGACGCGATCAGTTCCAAAGGCGGTTGGCGAATCCCAAGCGATCCAGCCAGGTTATTAGCCGTGCCCATAGGGAGAATCAGAATTGGAACGTCGCGTCCGCGCAAGCGCTTGACGACCTGACGCACCGAACCATCGCCACCCGCGACGATAATCGCCTCCAGCGGTTCTCGTAGGGCCTCGTCCAAATCCTCGAGGCTGCTGGTCCGACTGATCTGCGCCTCAATCTCAACCGCCGCCAGGGCCGCGACCAAGTCGTCTGGATTGACGGCCCCGGTGCTGCCCGCGTTGGTGTTCCAGATTAGCTTGGCTCGCATACTGGTTCCTCGAGCTTCAGAGCCAGGCGCGTCAGATCCAACTCGAGGTCGCGTTGCAACCCATCGAAGGTTTCTTGCAGGGCGGGCCGCAGCCGTTCGTCGGTGCAGACGTAATCCAGGCGCACGGTGATCTTGGTTTGATAGTCCACCGAGCGCAGGCGCAGCTCTCCAGTGATTTGAATCGGTCCACCGGTGGATTGCCAGGCCAGGTGCTGCGGGGGTTCGCGCACCGAGAAGCGAATCGGGCAACCTAGCTCTGGCGGTAGGTCCGCAAAGTGCCAAACGTACTCGTCTATCGAGCGCTGCTCTATCGCCGTCACGTGCGACAACCACTCACCCAGTTGACGCGAATCGCTCAGGCGGTGCCAGACCTGCTGGGCCCGCTGTTTGACCGTGACGCTACCGCTCGCACTGGTTGAGAAACTACCCGAGTCCCTTCGGTCTTGCGGGCGTTGCCTCGAGTCGCGGCGATCCGTCCAAGTGGTCATTGCCGCCTCCGCAGCTCCGCGCCGCCGATTACCGCTACCATGGCAATTCCAACGCTCCAGAACGGGGCCAGAACGCGAAGCGGCGACTCGAGTACGAAGGACTGACACATGGGGGCCCAGACCGCACCTGCAACTCCGGCCGAGAGCGCCCCGATCAGAGCCGCCTGCACGTTTCTCGAGGGGTTGAGACTGCCCTTTAACCCGGCGTGGTTACTGACGACCAGATTGACCACCAGTCCGACCAATCCTCCGACCATTGCGTGCAGTAACCAACTCATCTTCGCTCCTCTTTGAACCGCGTTCAAGCATCCGTGCGGAAATAGTTCGTGCAGAACCCTATCGCGGGAGAAATTCCCTTGGAAGTTCACGTAAAGAAATCTTTAGCTACCTCAGAAAGTTAAGCCCTGCTCGTGAGGACACGCTGCTCTCAAGCTGAGATGAGACTGAAGAGGCTCATTTGTGAAATTTTCGTCAGCGACCGCTCAGCTTCTCACCAGATTCACAGCAGCCGCTGAGATTACATTCATGACACTACTCGAGTGCCCACACATCACTCACTCGAGGCAAAAGGAGTTCCAGATGAACCTCAAAGCCTTAATTGCCGCCGCTGCCCTCGTGACCGTTTCCAGCCTGGCCGCCGCCAGCGATTTCTTGCTGACCGTCACCCCAGGGTTGAGCGCCCAAGAGTATTACAACCAGGCCTTGAATTACGCCGCCCAAGCCGACATCGCCTACCCCGTCGCGTTCGCCGACCAGCCGCTCTGGAACCGCGCCATCGCCAACGCGGAGGCCGCCGCTCAGATGGAACCCAGCTCTCCGACCTATGTTTTGACGGCCGCGATGTACTTCGCCCGCACCCAGTGGTGGAAGCCCGCCTTCGAGCACTTCGCCCAGGCTCGCGCTCAGGTGACGCTGGACGACACCGCCCTGGATACCGCCGCGCTGACCGCCCGCAAACTCGGCTACATGGCCTTTCAGTACGGCGATTACACCAACGCCAAGATGTACTACCAAACTTCCCTGACCTACCGCGACAACGAGAGCGCCCGTCTGATGCTGGCCCGCCTCGAGGGCACGCTATAAATCTCTTAGTCAGATTGAAACACGCGCCCAAACGGGCGCGTGTTTTCGTTGAGGTCTCTAAGTATTGTGGTCAAGCACGAAGTAGCTGCGAGTAAAAACTTGGACATCTAAATTCCAATTCTTGGTCTATCGGAGCTGTGATGTAGTTGAAGCTTTCACCTGTCCAAGATTTTTACATACTTACATCTCAGACTGGATGTACTTAATTTTAGGTCAATCGCTCGAGACCAGCTTTGGACTGTCAAGCGGTAAACAGATACTTTGCGCATCTCGAACATCTGGCTTTGAAGCGCTCCTAGGCTTTCACCTCTAAAGCTTTCATCGGTTCGATCGCCGGACCAGCCCGAACCTCCCCGAGGGCCGTGAACCTCGAGCCGTGGCAACCGCAGTCCCAGGTGGTGTCCGCCTCATTCCAGTGCAGCTCGCAACCCGCGTGCGTGCATCTGGGATTGAGCAGGTGCAGGGCCCCTCCGAGATCGCGGTACGCGGCCGCCCGGCCGCCCTCGGTGCCGACGAGCGCACCCTCGCCCGCCTTTAGACTCTCCGCGTCTGGAACCTTGCGCGGTACCACAGAGGTCACGAGTTGCGTCATGAAAGATGCGCCGCGCTGCAAAACACCGGGAAGCTCAGAGATTGAAAACCGGGACGGCTGGAACAGATCCGCCCAACTCGAGCCTCGGCCCGTTGCCCAATCCGCCGCCATCGTGCCCGCCAGGGTTCCCAGCGTCATTCCGACGCCGCCAAACCCGGTGGCGAAGTACCGCCCATGCCCGTCCTCGCCAATAATTGGCACACCATCGCTGCTGGTCCAGATCTCACCGCTCCAGCGCCGCAGGGCGCGACGCTTGATGTCCGGCAACCAGCGATCCAGGGTTTTCTCCAAGGCATCGAACGCCTGACGCTTGGCCTCACCCCCGGTGGCGTGGTCCTCACCACCAAAAATTACGATGTCCTCGGCAGCGTGCCCTCTGGGTGCGCCGCGCTCGAGCCGGTAGTAGTGATACGGGTTCTCGGTGTCTTCAGCCAACACGTCTGGGGCGCTCCCGGCGGCGACGGCGGCGGCAACCGCGTAACTCTGATCGGCGCGCAGACGATCCAGTAGCAGCGGGTTCCCAAACAAGGGCACGTGGGTGGCGATGATCGTCTTCTCAGCCCGCACCTTATAGACGCCCGTCGGGGTTTCAACTTTCAATTCCGAATCGCTACTTTCAATCACAGCGCTGTCCTCAAAAATCAGTGCTCCGAGTCGCTGCGCCTGCTCGGTGATTGCTCGCAGGTACTGCGCGACATCGAAACGCGCCTGATTGCGCACCCGGAGGGCCAACTTGCCCGGCAACGGCGCGGGCGGCTTTCCCAGATCGGCACTGGCCCCAAGTTGCAACAGCAGCTCGAGTTCGGGTTCCAGGAATTTGCGCCCCCCGATCTGCCAGGCGTCCACTCGAGCGAAAGGGACGTGCAACTGCTCGCTTCGGGTTTCGATGTGGCGTAAGCCAGAATCCATCGCCCGCCAGAGCGCCGTCACCCCGTCTAGGTTCAGGCGCTTTAATAGCTCGTGCAAGGGCGTCTCTGGTCGCGCCGTGACGTGGGCCGTGGTGTGTCCGGTCTCTCCCGACCCGACCCAGCGCCGCTCTAGCACCACCACCTTGACCCCTGCCCTGGCCAACTCCAGCGCGGCCGTGATCCCCATCAAGCCCCCGCCCACGATGGCGACCGCCACCTCGAGATCGCGGTCCAGCGGGTCGCGGCTGGCTTGCGAGGCGCTATACCAGATCGCGCGGTTCTCCTCTGGGATCATGTCAGCGCCCTCCGTTCTTGAACGCGTTGCTGATAGTCGTCGCATAAGTCGCTCAGCGGGCAACGCTCGCAGGCGGGACGGTCAAAGTAGCAGCAGCGCTGGCCGTGCAACATCAGCGCCTCGTGATCGTCGTAAACCTGTTGAGCGTCCCAGTGCGCGGGCAACAAGGCTGCCAGTTCGCGGTGGGCCACACCCAGCGAGGCCCCCGGAGCCAGCAACCCGAGCCGCGACGCGACCCGGTAGTGATGGCTGTCCACCGGCAACACCGGACGCCGCAAGTTGCTAAACAATAAAGTCGCCGCGCTGGTTTTCGCCCCAACCCCTGGCAGCTCCTCGAGCCAAGCTCTGGCTTCGGCAACCGGCATCTGCCCGAGAAATCCCAGGCTCAGGCTCCCGTGCCGCCGGGTGATTTCGCGCAGCGCCGTTTGAATTCGGGGCGCTTTCTGCTCCGGCCAGGTGGCGGGTTTGATCAATTCCCGAATCATAGTTTCGGGTGCGTCACGCACGGCTTCCCAGGTCGTGAAGCGCTGCCGCAAGCTCTGGTAGGCTCGAGCCGAATCCCGGTTTTTGGTGCGGTGAGATAGCAGGCTGGAAACCAGTTCGCTCAAGGGATCGCGCTCGGCGAAGAAGGGAATCGGGCAATGATAGACCTGGCACAGGCGTTTGTGGACGGTGAGCGCCTTGGCGCACAGCGTAGGTCTATCGTGAGCGCCGGACCCCGGCGGAAGATCAGCAAGGTGTGAAGAACTCGACATCATGCTCGTTAGTTTTCGCTGAGTAGCTGTCCAGGGACTGAGGTTCTGTTGAGGCTAAAATCTCGAATGCGTCAGACACGACAAGACTGACACTTGCATGGTAGTGGAAAATTCTTTTCAGGCTCGAGGAATGATGGAAATCGTCCCGTCTCGTTCCAGCACAGCAAACTTGATTTGATCGAAGCGCTCCAAACCTTGAGACGAGCGAGCCGCCTCGAGGATATCGTCCAAGTCAACGCGGTTGCGTTGCAAGTGATTGTCTATCGTCCTGCCATCAGCCATCAGAAGAACAGGCACGTCGTCAACGATCCGTTCCAGCGCGGGATTGCGTTGTTTAAGATAGGAAAGCCCCATGTCGGTTCCGACCAGCGTCAAGACCGCCAGGAACATTGTGGTTAAAGAGTAATCGTCAGAACCGACGATCGCGTTCTGAGCGGCCTCGGAAATAATCAGCAGCAGCACCAGATCGAACGGCGTGGCCTGGGCCAGGGTACGCTTTCCGGAGAGACGAAAGACCAGCAAGAACCCCAGGTAGACCGCCAACGCCCGAAAAATCGTTTCCACACTCGCCACCTCACGACCTGCCACCTGGCAACCTGTCACTTCACGGGAAAATCCATTGCCCCACCTCGAGCCGCGCCTGAGGGTTTACCCTAAAGACGATTGCTAAGAATCCGGTGCGTTGCGGTCGCAGCACGAATTGCGCGTGACCGACCCTGTTGGAAGCGAAGCGAAAGACCAGCCAGTCACCGCGCTCCATCACCGATACCGGTGCGGGCGTGATCCCCTCGAGTTGCTGTGCGTCCAGACTGCTCCTCAGCAACAGCAGGCTATCCCCGGTGAACTCGAGGTCGAAGGTGTTGGTCGCTTGGGCGCGGGCGACGCGTTGAAAACTCACCTGCAAACCGGACGCGGTCGCCCGGCCGAGACTGAACAGACCATCCCCGAAAGCCCCAGCAAGCGCCGCCAGTAACAGAAAGCTCAGACACCACCTGCCGACGCGTTGCAGGCGGTCTTGAACATGCAAGAACGCCGCATCATCGCGGCGTTCCAAACCCTCTGGCAGTGACCCTTCAGAGGTTTCACTCATTCTGTCAGTTGGTCTCTGCCTCTGGGCGGCCGACCTCGAGCCGAGCTTCCACGAGGCAATTGCACCAGTCAAAGATGGATTTCATGCCAGCCTCGACGACTTCGACCGGCGTGCGGCACCCCGTGCCATCCAGGAAACGGTGACGAGCCAAGTTGAGGTAGTCCATGTCGCGCATCTTGGCGAGCGTACGAGGCGCAATCCGGGCCGGTGGAGTCGGCCGGGTGAAACTGGTATTCAAATCGTAAGAAGGGATGATGGGGGCTGAGTAAGTGCTGTCAGACAACGTATTCATGACTGCCTCCTGGAACTACATTGGTATTGAAAAGAAGTTAAGCAGGCAGGCTTTGCGCTGTTTGCGGCGAAGCTGAACCCAGCCTGATAGGGGTCGCCATTCAGAAGTCGCGCCTATAAGACGTGTTTCCGCTAGCTCTTCAGCCTCGCTCCAGCTCGAGACCAGACGCCGGACAGGGCCAGCCCACACCATTACTCTTGGAGGTAAGCCATGAAAACCACAAACAAAACCAGCGCCTCGAGCAAATCGAAATCCAAGCCGCCCGCTATAGCCAAAGAAGTAACAGGCAAGCAGGTCACGAGCAAAGCATCTGAGGTTCAACCCGCGATTCGCAGCTTCCAGACTCGAGCACCGGGCAGCGCCGAAAACCGCAAGGCGGTGATCGCCATTCTCAATCAGCACGTGGCTGATAGCGTGGACCTGTACTCGCAAACCAAGCACGCTCACTGGAACGTCAAGGGTCTCGAGTTTGGCAGCCTGCACCTGTTATTCGATGCGATTGCCGAACACGTGGAACACCAGATTGACCTGATCGCGGAGCGTTCGACCGCTTTGGGCGCGTTCGTACCCGGCACGATTCGTAGCGCCGTGAGTGCCTCGAGACTGCCGGAGTACCCGATGGACGCCGTGGAGGGCGTGCAACACGTGACCGCCCTGGCAGACCGAATCGGTCTTCTGGCCGAAGCAACTCGAGAAGCGATAGATGCCTGTGACGACCACGAGGATGTTCCCAGCAGCGATCTCTTCACCGATGTCAGCCGCCAGTTGGAAACCGACCTGTGGATGCTCGAGGCACACCTGCAAGCCGAACAGCGGGGCAGGCTGAACTGAGCGGCGTTACGTATCAAAAGTACGCATCAAAAGCCGGAGCAATAAACTGCTCCGGCTTTTCCAACCTCGAGCCAGCGATTAGATAGAACGCATCACGTACCCAACGTTGCGAATCGTGTGAATCAAGCGGGACTCGTTGCCCTCCTCGAGCTTCTGTCGCAACTGCGAGATGAAAACCTCGACGACGTTTTCATCACCGAAGAAGTCCTCGCCCCAAACCCGATCTAACAGGTACGGTTTGGACATGACCCGCTCGGGTTGCTCCAAGAACTCTTGCAGCAATTTGAATTCGCGGCTCGTCAGAATCAGATGGCGCTTGCCGCGATGCGCGGTGAAAGCGCTGACGTCCATGACCAAATCGTCAAACCGCAGCAAGTTACTGACCTTACCGCCCTGTCTACGCTGCACGGCGCGAATCCGCGCCATCAGGACATCAAAATTGACCGGTTTCACCACGTAATCGTCCGCGCCGCTGTCCAGCCCCTCGAGTTGCGCCTCGGGAGCATCATTAGCGGTCAACATAATGACGGGCACGTCCGTGTCGGCAGATCGCAAGCGGCGCAGCACCTCGAAGCCATCAATGCCCGGCATCATCAGGTCCAGCAGGATCAGGTGCGGCGTGCGATCCAGCGCGGCTCGTAAACCCAGCTCACCCGATTCGGCGGCGTCCACCTGAAAACCTTCAAAACTGAGTCCGCGTTTCAGAAAGCTGCGGACACTGGCGTCATCGTCAATGACCAAGATGCGTTGCATGAATTCTATTAGACCGTATTGGAGCTGAGCTGGGTCGGAATTGAAACTGAATCGAAGCTGAACGCGAGCTGAGCAGGGAAATTTGCAAAGAAAGACCCGCGTTTTGAAACGCGGGTCTGATTCCTGATAACGGCACGATTCGGCTACCTGATGCGTGCCTCACAGACACACTGTGCTACCTGAAAACGGCATTGCCTTAAAACGTGAACCTGACGGTGCCGAAACGCAGTAGAGAAGAGATTTAGAAGCGGTAGGCCACGCCAGCCCCGAGACCGAAGCTCGTGCCAGCACCAAAGTTGGTGCGAGCCTCGAAGAAGGCGGAGAACTGATTCGTTAAGTCCAAATCTACGCCGCCCGTGACAGTGCCAGCCACGCTCGGGACGACGCCGAGGTACAAGCCGCCGTAGACCATGATCTGCTGCGTCACGTCGTATTCAACCCCGGTCGTCACGCCAAACCCAAAGCTGCCACCGTTCGCCAACGCCAAGTTAATCGACGGTCCGACCCAGACGCCACCGTTCTGGAAGGCAAAAGTCGCCACCGGAGCCGCCGAGACCGAGAACACTGGGCTGACATACCCCAGGCTAATCCGCGCCCCGAGGTTGACGCCGGGTGCAATGTTCGTCAGGTTGTTAATGGACGCATCGGCGGTAAACCCGATTCCCGCGCCGATTCCGAAATTGACACCAAAGCGAACTCGAGTCGGGTCCAAAGCATCGGCGGCGTGAGCACTCGAGGCAAGGGCGACGGTCAGGGCGATCAAACTAAATTTCAAACGATTCATGATGTTCCTCCTCCAGTGCGAGAACGATGCCTCAAACCTGGTAGCAGCATGATTGAGTGTGTGTCTGACTCAGCCCTGCCCTGCAACTGAATTGCGCCTGAAGCGAACAATCGATTCAACCTTTGAGGTTGACTTGTGATAAGGCAATACAAAGAGACACTGTTCAGCTTCGGTTCAGGTTCCGCGAAGTGCTCGCCCAGACCACCCTCATAGTGTGCAATTCACTGCACCAACCAGGAGGTTTCAAGATGATTTCAACTGTCGTGCCCGACCCACCGAAAAACCCGGATTTTTGGCCACCGCAGCCGCAACCCGATCCCGTGACCGTGCCGCCCGTGCGCGAGCCGGAACCGCAGATGCCACCGCGCCGCGATCCCGATCCGATGACCCCGCCGATGGTTGACCCGCCATCGCCAACCCCTGACGCACCACTTCCCAACCCCGATCTACCGATGGCTTGATCTCTCAATCTCAGAGTCCCGTAATCTCAGAGTTCCGGACGCTCGAGGTCAACGGATATAGCTAGACAGAACTGCTCCCAATGTGTTGGTCAACCCGTTGGGGGCAGTCTTTTTGCGAGCGTCTCGAGGGATAATCAGTTTGCAGTTGGGGACTTCACACCTTGCCAGGGTTACATAGGGTCAGCCTCGTTTGAGACGCGAAAGGACCTTTGATGTCAACCGACCCCGCCGCCTTCGGCCGTTTCGCTTCCATCGGCGACTTCCTGAACAGTTACCGCACCAGCGAAAAGCTCGAGTGGGCGCGGGAGTTGCAATTCTTAAGTCCGGAATTGAAAGCGGCAAGACTCGGCGTGCCGCGCAACTTAGCTGAGATCAACGCGACTGTGCAACGCCGTGAGCCAGATGACACCGATGCCAACGGTGGACAGCATTACCGCCTACGAATCGTCGTACTTGAGGCATTGGCTGTCACCAGCGAAGTCGCGGCGGACGTAGCGGATTGCGTGCTGACGAAACGGGAGGTCTTCCTGGCGATTCGCTTCGGCGACCCGATGGGAGTTCAAACCCCGATTCCAGGGCTGGAACCCGGAGCCAAGCTGCACCTGAAAGGCGAATGGATCACTCGAGACAAAGCGCTCGAGCATGGTGGGGAGCGTCTATCAGTTCTGCACTTCACGCATCACCCGATTGGGTATGTTTGTACGACGGTGGATTGTTACAGCTAAAGATCAGCCTGCTCAGATAAAGAATACTCGAGGCTTACCTGTGGCGGTTCAAACCTTCGACTCGAGCACTGACATTCCTAGTGTTACCGGCCTACGATGCCCTCACAGCTACTTCGGAGGTTATCTATGCTCGCGTTGCTGGCACTCTCTACTTTTCTGACCTTGGCTCAACCCTCGAGCCTGCCCGGTCTGAGGTTGCAAGACTTGCAAACGGGCGAAGAGGGGATTTTGATACCGGGTGGCAGCTTCACTGCCTCCAACGGCGTGACGGTCCGCGCTCCAATGGGAGTTCTGACGGCTCCGGTTCACGTGTACGCCCGTACCCTCGAGCCAAGCTCCGTGACCCTGCCCTTGCCAGACGGTTGGGCGCGATTGAGCAGCTTTTACAGCGTTGGAGCGATAGAAGAGACCGGATCGAAAAATAGGGAATCGTTTCAAGTCGAATTACCAGTTCCACACGGTGAGACCTCTCGAGGGTTATCGGTCGGTCTTCTCGTCCCACCAGAGTACGGAAGGTTCCCTCAAGCCGGTGAAGAAGTCGAACCTTTCTGGGACAGCACATCGGCAGCGAGGATGAGCGGATTGGACAGACTCGGCTCCCGTACTAGCATTCTTCCGGCCCAGGGTTTCGTTTACGTCGTAATTCGTGGACGGAACATCACAATCCCACCCGGCACAATCAGAAAACTCGAGTTCAATAGAGACCCAAAGCTCACGATGTAGCACAATGCACGCCAACAACGTGTGATGATGCTGGTTTAAAACCGATTTTGTGTAGCTCGAGTGAACATCAGTCCCAGTAAGTGTGATTTCCCAAGCGTGGTGTCGCATCGTGCCCTGTATTTCGCTGACAACGAATGCAGCTCGGTTTGAAGCTCCAAAGCGTCTTCTGCCTTCAAAGGCAAAATCAGGTTTTCTAAGATCGGCAACCATTCCAGATGCGCCGAAGCTGGTAGAAAGTCTATGAACTGCGCTGAGGTAAAATCCATCTGCATAACCCACTGACTCGAGATTTGTAGATGTCCAGCGATTGACATGAAGACCTGATTCATGCTGCTTTGAAAGAACGACAGCATGAACTCCTCGAGACTCGCGGCGGCCAGGAATTCGTTAGGTATCTGCCAGTACGGATGCGCCAAATACCGTTTTGACCGTCTGCTGTCTATTGTTTGGGTGATGATCTCCGCCTGATGCAATTGCTTGACCCGGTAGGCCGTGGTTTCCAGTGATTCTTCTATGGCTCTGGAAATCTCAGAAATGCTCCGGGGTTCACCGATGATCTGCCGCAGCACGAGCAAATAACGTCGTTTGGTCAGTAGTTTGGCGCTTCGTTCGGAAGTCACAAGCCAAAAATCGGAAGCTATTTTTTTGGGTTCCAGGGTCGGCATCATGAGGTTATGAAGATAAAGCCGTTGCTGATGAGTTTCGCCGCACTGAGCCTGACTGGGTGTGCGCTACTTCAGCCTCGTCCCGGCACATGGACGAGGCTGAGTCCAGAGGTGCTCGCGTTTTCTGGAGCAATTGAAAATGGCACTGATACGGAATTCTTTCGCCTTGTAACGCCCGAAACCAAAAGATTACAGGTACGCAGTTACGGCGGCGATGTGCTAATCGCCCTGAAGGTCGCCCGCTACATCTCTGACCATCAACTCGATCTCGAAGTGAATGAGGTTTGCGGTTCCTCGTGTGCCAATTATTGGTTCATGGCAGCGCACACAAAGATCGTTACAACGGGAGCGTACATCGGTTTTCATGGTGATGTCGGCTCGAGCCTGCCGTATTGGGACAACCCGAGCGCCGAGGTGCTAGATCAGGCGCAAAAGACGGTTGCGGAAGAGAAAGCCTTTTACCAAACCGTTCAGATAGATTCGCGGATCTACGCGTTCTCAGCAGCGTTCACGACGTATCACAAAGTCGGATTCTGGGCACCCAGCCCAGAAGAACTAACCTGTGTTGGCGTCACGAATCTCAAGATGTGGTTCAACCCCGATTCCAGTACCTTCGTTTCTGCGAACGGTTGGAATCGTCCGGTCGTCAAAACCAGTGCGCAGGACACTCGAGTGCCGCGTCCTCAGCTTTGCCAAACAGGGTCGCATCCGTAGCAAAGGCGATTAGACTCGAGGCTGTAGTGGCTCACGGCACGACCTCTTTGGGTTTGGCGAAGATCATCCGTCCCAAACTGGTTTGGGTCACAGTACTCACCAGCACCCGGACCGTGCGTCCCTTGAACGCCACACCGTCCTCGATCACGACCATCGTCCCATCTTCCAAGTACCCAATCCCCTGCCCCGCTTGGCTGCCCTCCTTGACGATGTGCAAGTCAAACTCGTCGCCCGCGCCGTAACGCGGTTTCAAAGCGTCCGCCAGCACGTTCAAGGAGAGCGACCTGACATCCTGCAAACCAGCCACTCGAGCCAATCCGGTGTCGTTGGTGATGACTTGCGCTCCGATTTCCTGGGCGGCGCGAATCAGGCGGTCGTCCACGCCACCGCCGGTGTCCTCGAACTCGCGGACGCTCAGTTCAATGCCGCGCATGGCTCGCAACTTTTCTAGCACTTCCAGCCCACGCCGTCCCTTGCTGCGTTTCGCGTTGTCGGATTGATCGGCAAAGTATTGCAATTCGCGTAATACGAAACCTGGCACGATCAGCGTCCCCTCCAAAAATCCGGTTTGCGCGACCTCTAAAATGCGCCCGTCAATGATGACACTCGTGTCCAGTAACTTGGCGGGCGAGTCGGTCGAAGTGGCAGCTCGAGGTCGTTCCTGGGCGGTAGCAAATCCCGAAAACAGGCGCATGGTTCCGGTGTTCAGCACCGCCACGCTGACCAGGAACAGTTCCAGCAGCGCCGTGATGATGAGTTGCACGTACCAGGCGTAACCGGGGATATTTGATAGAACGATGTTCAAGAGCACGCTGATCAGTAACGCCCCAATCGTGGCGACGGTCGCCGCGAACACGGTTTGCGGCGGCAGGTGAACCCAGGCGGCTGCGAAGCGAGCCAGTTGCACCCGCAACCACTGGCTCGGGCGATTGGTGAACAATGATGTCACCAGCGCCCCCAGAATCACGATGTAGACCTGGTTGACGCCATCGTTCACCAAGCGCGGCGCGATCAGGTACGCGACCCAGGCCCCAACAGCGATCAGGACGATTCGGATCACGACCCGCAAAGGATCGGCGCGACTCAGGTCTTGCAACTCGAGCCAGGGACGAGCCACTACCGTCGCACTCCGAACGAAGCCCTACGCAGACTGGTCTGCACCTGGAGTTCTGCTCGAGCGAGGCGATGGTGGGTTTTCTCTGGCATACGATCCTCTGGTGGTGAAGTGCCAACGCTATGCTAACCCCAAACGGCGCGAACTGCATCCTTGACCGAGCGCACGCTCTCACTGCGGCTGCCGGTTGGAGCGCTGCCGGGCGGTGCGATCAGCCGCTGCAACCCAATGCGTTGCGATTCGCTGACGCGCCGTAGCGGTTGCGAAACACTACGAACCTCGCCCGCCAAGCCGACCTCACCGAAGACCGCGATGCCCTCTGGGAGCGGTCGGCCCATCACGGCGCTGTAAACCGCCAGCGCCACCGCCAAATCCAATCCCGGATCAATCACCTTCAACCCGCCCGCTAAGTTCACGTAGACATCTAACCCACCCAAACTCAGCTCCAAACGACGCTCCAAAACCGCCAGCACGACATCCACCCGCCTCGAGTCCAAACCGACCGAGACGCGTTTCGGAGCCGGGTACGGCGTTTTCGCAGCCAGGGCTTGCACCTCCAATAAGAGCGGGCGTTGCCCGTCCATTGTGGCCGCCACGACGCTGCCGGGCGCACCGACTGGACGCTCCGCCAGGAAGGCGCTCGAGGGATTGTCCACGCCCTGCAATCCGGTTTCTTGCATGTCAAACACGCCCAGTTCCCCAACGCTGCCAAAGCGGTTCTTAATGGAACGCAACAACCGATAATGCCCGACCGATTCCAGAATCAGCACCGCGTCCACGATGTGTTCCATGACCTTCGGACCGGCCACGTTCCCGTCCTTCGTGACGTGCCCGACGAGCACCATCGCGCAACCGGTCTCCTTGGCGGCTCGAGTCAAGCGCGCCGTGGCTTCCCGCACCTGAGAGACGCTGCCGGGAGAACCACCCTCGTCCACCTGCACGGTCTGAATCGAATCCACAATCGTCAGCTTCGGGCGTTCCACTTCCAAAAGCGCCGCGATACCGTCCGCCTGGACATCCCTGGTCATCAGAATGTCGCTGTCCACGCCCAGCCGAATCGCCCGAAGGCGCACCTGCTCCAGGGACTCCTCGCCCGCGACGTACAACACCTTCTCGCCTCGAGACGCCAGGTGATGCGCCACCTGAAGCAGCAAGGTACTTTTGCCAATCCCCGGCTCGCCGCCGATCAGCACCACGCCGCCCGCGACCCAGCCGCCGCCCAGCACGCGATCCAACTCCGCGACCCCGCTGACCGTGCGCGGCTCTTCCTGCGTGGCCACGCTGGACAGCCTGACCACCGCGCTCGAGGGAACGCGGTACGCGCTCATGCCCTTAGAAACCGCGACCGGCATGACCTCCTCGAAGCTGTTCCACGCCGAACACGACGGACAGCGCCCCAGCGTCTTCGCGGCCGTGTACCCGCAAGACGAGCATCGGTACTGCGTTTGAACTCGAGCCATTGAACTAATTATAGCGTTGGCAACAAGGGTTTAACTCACAAGGGGGAATTTTGAGCTTACGTCGCACGACCCAAATCACAGAAATTCAAGCCACAACCTCGAGCTAGCACACACCACCCTGCCCATTGTTGTTTGCCTCTCTCAACGAGAGAGGTCTTCGTGCCAGCGAGGGGTGAGAGGGGCGTTGTGCCCTGCACACAGAGAGATAGGACGCGAAGCGAGCTGCCCTTGACCTTGATCTTCGTCTCGAGATTCACTGATTGGGATGTCTCGAGCAGGAACGTTGGTGGCCGGGCGTAACACGCTACGCCCCTACGAGATGTGGGGGACGTGATTTGCGTGGCTCGAGGGTGGACGGGTTTGGCATGACAAATTCCTAGAAAACCTGTGGAACTCGAGGTCATGATTCTAAAAAAGCCGCGCCTTACTGCGGGAACAAACGGTTCACCCATTGCTTCGGATCGGTCGCCTCGGCTCTGACCCGCATCTCCCAGTGCAGGTGCGGTCCGGTCACAAAACCGGTCGCGCCGACCTGCCCGATCGTTTGTCCTCGCGTCACTTTCTGACCGGGTTTGACTAGAATTTTGCTCTGGTGAAAGTACAGGCTGACCACGCCCGCGCCGTGGTTAATGCCGATCAACCCGCCGCGAATCGCGTAGAAATTAGCAATCTCCACCATTCCATCGTTCGTGGCGCGGGTCGGATCACCGACCTTGCCCGCCATGTCCTCGCCGTAGTGGTAGTTCAGCTTGCCGCCCTTTTCGTAGAGGCGCGCCTGCCCGAACGGGCTGATGAACCGTGGTGGCGCGGGGTAAACAAAGGGCTTGTTCCAGGCTCGAGGGGTGATGATGGATTTAGCGTACGCAGCGTTCAGCACGGCATACTCTTTGTTGCGGTTGCTGTCAGTCAGGGTACTCAGCACCGATTGCGACATGAACACGTTCTGCACGGGTTGTGGGTCGGGCAGCAATTTGACGCTCGAGGCAATCGTTTCACTGCCCAGGTTGACGCTGAGGGAAATGGTTTTGGGCTTTGTTCCCAGCAACTCGCGCCCAACTCCCACCCAGTCGTCACCGTCCTGGGTCATCACGAGTTGTTCCGTCCCCCAGGTGACGATCGGGGTTCCCGCCAGCACACCAGACACGCGGACCAGCACGGGATCGCCAGGAATGCAGGCCTCGCGGTGGGTGACGCGCACGCCGGGCGTGACGCCATTCACCGTGACGAATTTGAACCTCGAGTCGCCGGGGTTTGGACCTGCTGGATTACTTGAGGGAGCCGCCGGGCTGGGTACGCTCGAGGTCTTGTCCGGGATTTGCAGCGTCTGCCCGGCGCGCAGTTCGTCCGAGGTCAGGTTGTTAACGCGTTTCAGGTCGGAAACCGCCACACCGAACTGCTTGGCAATGCTGAATAGCGTATCGCCTTGCTTGACGACGTAGGTGGTCGCCAGGGCAACCGTCAAGACCAGCAGCACCGCGAACAGGGTGGACAACAGAGCTTTCATGCCCTCGAGTGTAAGCCCTGAGAATTAGGACACCAGTCGGGGCGAATTCTGTAATCACCGAATTTCTCGAGGGCGTGCTGTAGCACGTCGTGGAAGGCAGCTCGAGCCATTTGCGTTCACCGTAGCCCATCTGAGTCAAGGTGCTTCGGCAGTTCTACGCAGCACCTCTAGCCGCATCTACAAAGGCGCGAATCCGCTCGTGATCCTTGACGCCCGGCGCGACTTCCACGCCGCTCGAGACATCCACACCCCACGGCTTTAAAGACCGTACCGCGTCTCTCACGTTGTCAGGGTTCAAGCCGCCGGCCAGTACCCAGCGCCGCCCCTGCAAGCTCAAAACATCTAACGCCGCCCAGTCGAACGCCTGCCCACTCCCCGGCTCGAGGCCATCCACGTGCAAGGTTTGCGCCTCTGGGAGACTGATGCCAGCCTGGAATGACACGGCGCGAATCACAGGAATGTGTTGACTGATTTCTGATAGCGCACCGGATTCGTAGCCGTGCAATTGCACCGCCCCGAGCTGCGCCACCCGGACCGTCTCGAGCACGGTTTCCAGCGGGGCGTCACGAAACACGCCGACCCTGGTCGTGAAAGCGCCCAATTCGCCTGAAATGCTTTTGGCGCGTTCGGGGGTGATAAAGCGTTTCGTGTTCGGCACGAAGATGAAGCCGATCGCGTCGGCTCCAGCGTCCTCGGCGCACAGGGCGTCCTCCACGCGGGTGATGCCGCAGATTTTGACTCGAGTGGACACAGCCGAAGTGTACTGATTTCAGAACTTGCGTGCGGCGTTCCTTGCAACGTAAGTTGAACTCATGTCTCTCAAGGTGGCTTTTCAGGGCGTTCCCGGCGCGTACGGCGAGATGGCGGCGCTGCAAGTCTCGAGCAGCGCGACCCCGATCGGTTTACCGACCTTTCACGAGGTTTTGGAGGCGGTCGTTTCCGAGCGCGTGGACTTGGGCGTAATCCCAGTGGAGAACAGTTTGGCGGGCACGGTTTATCAGGCGCTCGATTTGCTGCCCGAAACCGACTTGCACATCACCGGCGAGGTGATTCAGCGCGTCAACCATCACCTGCTGGCGCTGCCCGGCGTGAAGCTCGAGGCGATTAAGCGCGTGCATTCCCACCCGCAGGCGTTGGCGCAGTGCGACGGTTTCCTGGCGGGGCGTCATCTAACACCAGTTCCCGCGTTTGACACCGCCGGAGCCGCGCAGGAACTCTTGGAGCGCGGCACGACCGACGAGGCGGTGATCGCCAGCAAACGCGCCGGGGAACTGTACGGTCTCGAGGTGCTGGCGGCGGGCATCGAGGACGAAGCCTTCAACTTTACGCGGTTTCTGGTGTTGAGCAAGCACGAAGCGGCGAAGCGAGACGGGGTGACGTACAAAACGAGTCTGGTCTTTGCGGTGCGTCACACGCCGGGGTTTTTGCTGGAGACGTTGAACCAATTAAAGGGCTTGAACCTGACGAAAATTGAATCCCGACCGCGCCGCGACCGGGCGTTTTCGTATTTGATTTACATTGACTTTGAAGGCTACATCCACGATCCCGAAGCCGCCCAGGCCCTGGTGGGCGTGTTGCAAAAAGCCAGTTACGTCAAGGTCATCGGGTCGTATCCGGCGGCAGCGATACCCGCCGAATAATTAACAAGGGTCATCGTCACCCAGACTCGAATCACGTAGACCAGCAATGATCTTGCCAAGCGTCACCTCGAGTTGACGCCCTTCACCCGCATTTAAATGCTCCGTGGTGCGTCGTTCTAACTCGAGCCAGAGTTGGCGCACACTCGCCTCTAGAGTCCGTCCTTTAAGCGTCAGAAAAACGTGCATGACGCGGCCATCCTGGCTCGAGGGGCGGCGTTCGACAATCCCTGCCGCCTGGAGGCGTTGCAGCATTTTCGTGACGGTCGGTGGTTGCACGCCTAACTTGGCAGCCAGTTGGGTTTGGGTTTGACCGTCCTCGCGCCAGAGTTGCATCAGGATGATCTCCTGGCCAGGGTGCAAGCCTACCGTCGCTAGGAGGCTTGCACCTAGGTTGCGGTGCGCGTGACAGAGTTGCACGATCAGATGTCCCAGCGACGATGGATCGGACACGCGATTATTTTAAGCGCTTCGGCTGCGGGACAGGGCCGTGACGATGCTGGCAGCCGCGACCAGATGCATGACGCAGAGAGTCAGTTTCGATCCAAGGCTAACTGGCAAGCTAAAGGGACTGAACAGGGAAAGGAGGGCCAGCGCCATTGCGACGGTCTGAAAGACCTGAATCGGGCGACGCACGAAGCGCGACAGCATCAGCAAAAATCCGCCTGCTATCAGTGCAGGGATAAAGCTAGCGAGGATCACAGGCACGACAGTCAATGCTTGAGCCACCGTCGTTCCAGGTTCCGCCACTTGCAGGCCTGATCCGAGGAATGCCGGAGCGATCAGCCAAACCAGCACATCCAAACCAGCACATTTAGAACGGCGGCAACGACGCCACCGATGAGGGCGAGACTCGAGACCCGAGCGATGTTGAGACCACGAATCGGAAGCGCATTGGTTGTCATTACTGATAAAGGCACGCTTCGGCTAGCCTACGTTTGCGTCACAGACGCATTCTATTGCCTCAAAACGTTAAGCTGACCATGCCGAACTCAGTAAATCCTCCTGGCTGGAAGTTAGCCAGCTAAATAAATTCTAGGCATTGCAAGAGTTCTTACGCTGTTACCCGCACAACACGCTGGGATGCTTTCACGCCACTCGAGCTTCAAAGATTCCTCATGGGTTTATCGGAGGCCTGAGGATAGACTGCCGGTTGGAGGTTCTCTTGAAACGAATCATGTTGGCGGTGCTGGTCGCCCTGAGCGGCTTGGCGTTGGCGCAGGACACGATCTACAAGAACGCGCAGTATAAGTTTTCCTTCTCGTACCCGAAGGGCTGGGTCACGCGCGAAGGCGTCATGGGTACGGTCGTGTTCGTGGCCATTCCACCCCAGGGCAAAGAATTTGCCAATAACCTGAACGTGGTCGTCAGCCCCGTTCCGGCGGGCACGAAGCTCGAGGAGGTCACCAAGGCGACCGTCGGGCAGTTAGAGAACGTCATCACCGATTTCAAGGTGATTTCTCAGAAGCCCGGCACATTGTCCGGTCAACCGGCCGCCACACTCTCTTACAGCGGTCGTCAAGGCAAAGCGAGCCTGATCTGGAATCAAACCTTCGCGCTCCACAACGGAGCGGTCTACGGTGTCACGACGACAATAGAACAGAGCGTCTACCAGAAGATCAGCCCGACGATGGAGAAGGTCGCCAACTCGTTCCGCTTTCAGTAAATATCGGTCTTAGGCTCGAGACGGGAGCCCTCTGGGGCGACTCGTCTCGGATTGTTTAGACTCCGCGATCTAAGTCTGGCTCACAGCCAAAACGCGGTTGAAAGCGCAAACTCGACGGGTGAAACCGACTCCCGTAAAACCGCAACCAGGTCAGGAGAGCGTCTGGGATTACCCGCGCCCACCACGCCTGGAAGCCATCAGCAAGCGTATCCAGATTATCAGCGGTGGGGAAACACTCGCGGATACGACCCGCGCCAGTCGCGTCCTCGAGACCTCTCACCCGCCGGTCTACTACCTGCCGCCCGCCGACATTCGCATGAGTTTGCTCACGCCCAGCGGCGGCTCGAGTCTCTGCGAGTGGAAGGGCGCGGCGCGGTATTACGCCCTGCGGGCCAATAGCTTGGATGTCGCTTGGTACTACCCGAACCCGACGCCCGCGTTTGAGCCGATTCGGGATCATCTGGCGTTCTACGCCGCCAGAGTCGTGCTTCAGGACGGTGACGGCTGTTTCGTGGATGGTGAGCGCGTGGTTCCGCAACCCGGCGAGTTCTACGGCGGCTGGATTACAGGTGAAATCGTCGGACCGTTCAAGGGGCAGGCGGGCAGTCAGGGCTGGTGACGGTAGACTCCAGGGGTGAAAGGTACGCATCTGGTGCGCGTCACCAAATCCCAGGGCGGATTTCCGCTGCCGCTGTCCGGTGTGCAAGTGGAAACCCTGCACCTGACCGAACCCGTGGATATCCCGGAAACCGCTGAAACGCTGTACCTGTGTTTGGACGGGGAAGTCGTGCTGGACTTCGGCTTGGAATTCGCTCACCTACGCTCACAGGAGACGTTCACCGTGTCAGTCGCGCACCGACTATCCCCGGTTGGAATCGCCGTTCTGCTTCGCGCTCGAGCGGCTTGAACCTGCTTTGCTCAAGACTTGCCGGACTCAACCGCGTTTCTCGAGGTCTCACCACGGGAATGAAACGGTTCCATGTGCCACTTGTGTGAATGAGAAGCCTTTGTTAAGATTTTATCGGAGGCAACAAATTGAGTATTTCCGGGTGCGGGGATACAAGGATTGATTTTTTGCATCACCGCTTTTTCGTGAAGTTCAGCTTTTCGGATTTCAGCACTGCACCCTCTTGGACGGAGCAAGAACAGTTTGACTTCAATCCAGAAGTCCAAGTTTTGACTGGGAGACGCCTATGACCAATTTGCGAGTCGCGCACGCTTACGACCGCAACCGTTACCACCCACCCGAGGTCTCTGGCAAGATCGCCACGGCTATGGTGGAACCGCTCGAGCGAGAATTCCGCGACGGAGCGCACCTCTTAGAGATCGGCGTTGGAACCGGCCGCATCGGAATGCCGGTCGTGGCCAGGGGGGTGCAACTCACCGGGGTGGACATAGACCCGGAAATGATGAGCGCCTTTCGCAGCAAGTACGCCGGGGTCTCACGCCGCGTCTCGCTGGTGGAAGCCGACGCTCAGGACTTACCGTTCCACGATGCGAGTTTCAGTGGGGTGATCGCGGTTCACATCTGGCACCTGATCCCCGATCTGACCCGCGCCCTAGACGAAGCCGTCCGCGTCATCAAACCGGGCGGTTTCTTGTTTGAAGGCTGGGACTCCCCGAGCGCCGCCAGCCCAGAGCTGGAAATTCAGGACGCCTGGTGCAAAGCCCTGGAAAAGCTCGGTCATCCGGTGCAACGCGGCGGGCATCGCGCCGCCCTGGAAGCCAGCCGTCAGTACCTGCTGGAACGAAAACTCGAGACGCAGGATCGCGTGATCGCCGGATGGGAAGTCAGCCACACGCCGCTCGAGGTCGTGGAAGCCCTGGAAGACGGGTTGTACTCGTTCACCAAGAACGTCCCGACCGAACTGCGGTTCCAAGCCGGGCGCAACATCAAGCCGTTCCTCACCGAAAAGTACCAGGATTTAGAAACCGCGATCAAAACCCCGTGGTCGTTCCACCTGCGCACGACTCGAGTTGTGTAGGACTGACTTTTGTAACGGTTTCAAAGAAAAGCCGGGAGCTTGACGCTCCCGGCTTTTTCGTGCCATTTCAGGTGCTCTTATCCTCGTTGCGTTCCACACTGTCCATGTACGTGTTCAGCAACCCCTTGAATTGACTGAGAAACATTGCCTTGTCCGATCGGGCGCGTTCAATCTCCACGCGGATGTCCCGTGCGCGCGCCAGCGCCTCACGCAGCAACTTTTCCTTGGCGCTCTCGGCGTCCGCGATCATCAGATTGGACTGGTGCTCGGCTTCCCTGATTTTCAGTTCCACCTCGCGCTCCGCGTTCAGGCGAATCTCGTTGGCGATCTTCTCCGCGCTGATAACGGCTCGCTTCAGCGCTTCCTCGCCCTGACGCAACTCCTGAATCTGCGCCTCCAACCCCGTTATTTTCTCCTGAAAACCTCGAGCCTGACGCTCGTACTCTTCCATGTCATCAGCGACCGCCGTCAAGAAATCCTTGACTTCCTTCTTACTAAACCCGGAGAGCGCGTTCGTGAACTCCTGATGGCGAATGTCAAGGGGGGTGTACTTCACAAGTGCTCTCAGTCTATACCAGCCCTCAGACTGAGCCTGCGGCAATTGACGCTCCGCAAAACTCGAGGGAGGTATCAACCCACGCTCCTCGAGCCTAAAAGCCTTTTCGCTTCTCCCCGCTGGGCGAGGCCGCGCGTCACGCCTGCAAGACGCGCGGTGAGGGAGAGGGAGGCGTTGTGCCCTGCACACAGAGATGTGACGTGCCCTGCACACAGAGATGTGACGTGCCCTGCACACAGAGATGTGACGTGCCCTGCACACAGAGATGTGACGTGCCCTGCACACAGAGAGACAGTGTGCGCAGCGAGCTGCCCTTCGCCTTCAGCATCATTAATTGGGCTGTCTCGAGCGACGGCATTGGTGGCCGGGTTTGCCACGGCAAATCCCTACGAGAGACCGTAGGATTCGGGGGCGTTCATCAGTTAGTTAGGGTTGAAAAATCGCCCGTCCGACCCGCACGACCGTCGCTCCCTCTTGAATCGCCACCTCGAGATCGTCCGACATGCCCATAGAGAGTTCGACCAGGCCGAGTTCATCGCGCAACCTGCGCAATCCTTGAAACGCGAGCCTCGCCCGCTCGAGACCTTGCGGCGCGACCGTCATCAATCCGGTGACGTTCAATCCTAAGTCTCGAGCGGCCCCCAGCAAGCCTGATGCCTGTCCGGGTTCAGCACCGTGTTTCTGCTCTTCCTCGCCCGTGTTGATTTCCAAGAGCAGGTTCGGGGCGCGACCCCATTGCTCGCCGCGCCGCGCGATTTCTTCCAACAGTTTCAAGCTGTCCACGCTGTGAATCGCGCTGAAACCCTGACAGAATTTGACCTTGTTGGTTTGCAAGTGCCCGATCAGATGCCACTCCGCCTCGGGATGGGTTTGAAGTTTCGGCGTGGCTTCCTGCACGCGGTTCTCGCCCAGAAAACGGTGTCCGTGAGAGAGCACGTTTTTTTCGATTTCTTCCAGGCTGTGACCCTTGGTCACGGCGATCAGCTTGACCGTCCCAGGGTCGCGTTCCACCTCGAGACAAGCGGCGTTGATGCGGTTCAATACGTCTCGCAGCATCTTCAGAGCTTACGACGCGAACCAGCCGTATGCCTCAAGCGCCGCCCGTGAGGTCAGTGTCAACGCCGCAGGCAACCCGCTACGCTCAAACCAGTAGAAATCGCGTCCGGCTCCAAGATGTGCGCTTCACCGTGCAAGATGCGGTCCAGGTAAATCGGCGCGACCCAGTGCTGGGATTCCTTGGGGACGATGTGATCGCACACGACTAGCAACCGCTCGAGCTGGATTTTCACGCCGATTTCTTCCAGCACCTCGCGGGTGAGCGCTGCTTCCAATCCCTCGAGCCATTCGAGTTTGCTACCAACGGGACTCTAACTGCCCGCCTCGGGCGGTCGTTTGCGCTGCATCAGCAAGACTCGCCCATGATTATGATTGTCGTGAATCAGTGCGCCAACCCCAACTCGAGGGGTCATGTGAGCTGAGGAAGCAGGGCGCGAACGAGTTTCTGGAAGCGCGGAGCCATCTCCTGGGCGCGCCCAATCACGGCTTCCTCGGTGGTTCCACTGTGATCCTCGCGGTCAGCCACGGCCATGTCGGTGACAGAAGACAACCCCAGTACGCGCATCCCAGCATGGCGGGCGGCGATCACCTCCAAGACGGTGCTCATGCCCACGGCGTCCGCGCCCCAGGCGCGAAACATGCGCAGTTCCGCTCTGGGCGCATACGTCGGACCGCTGAAGCCCAGATACACGCCCTGACGCAGTTCAATGTCCAAGCCTCGAGCGGTGGCCGCCGCTAATCGGCGGTACTCAGGATCGTAGGCGTCCATCATTGGGACGAAGCGCTGACCGATCTTTTCGTCGTTCGGTCCGACGAGCGGGTTCAACCCGGTGAAGTTGATGAAATCGGTTTGCAGCATGATCTCCCCGGCGTTCCAATCCGGGTTCAACCCGCCGCAGGCATTGGTGACAAGTAATGTCCTCGCACCAAGGGCGTGCGCCAGCCGCACCGGGATCGCCACCTCCTGCGCGGTATAGCCCTCGTAGACGTGAACTCGCCCTTGGAACGCCAACACGTTTCGCCCCTCGAGCGTCCCCAGCACGGCGCGACCTTTATGTCCGGGCGCGGTGGACACGGGAAAACCGGGCAGGTCGCCGTAGGGGATAGTTGTCGGGTTTTCAATCTGCTCCGCGAGCGGTCCCAGACCGCTCCCCAACACGATGGCGATGTCTGGCTGGAGCGTACTGATGGCACGTACCGCACTGGCAGCGCTCTCTACTCGAGCGGCGATATCGGGATTCATGTCTGTAGTGTAGGGGATGCAGTCACGAGAGGGTTTCATGGCGATTCTCGCTTTCTAACCTCGTGCTAGCGTGTTTAACAACGATGCGAAAGGATGAGGAGATCTTTAACTTGATCCTCGGCGTGGCAACCGACGACTCACGAATTCGGGCGGTGATGCTGAATGGCTCGAGGGCGAATCCTATGGCGACCAAGGATGTCTTTCAGGATTTCGACATCGTGTACCTCGTCACCGAATTGGCTTCGTTCAAGGCGCAATCAGACTGGATTGACCGTTTCGGAGAGCGCATGGTGTTGCAGTTGCCCGACGAGTTCGGGGACGGACCCCCACCGGACCGGTACGCATACCTGATTCAGTTCACCGACGGGCATCGCCTGGACCTGACCCTGAAAACGGGGGACTTCGACCCAGATAGCCTGAGTGTGCTGCTGCTGGACAAGGATGAAGCGGTGGCAGCCTTGCCGCCGAGTGAAGCGGATTATCTGCCCAGCCCGCCAACAGATAAGGACTTCTTCGAGTGCTGCAACGAGTTCTGGTGGGTCGCGCCGTATCTGGCAAAGGGTTTGTGGCGGGGAGAACCGATTTACGCCCAGCACCACTTGGGCGTCATCCGCGGTCAACTGTTTCGCCTGCTCGAGTGGCGAATCGGTGCCGAGACCGGATTTCAAGCCAGCCTGGGGAAATTGGGAAAGCACTTCCAGCGTTTTTTGACCCCAGATCGTTGGGCGCAGTTGCAGGCCACTTACGCCGACGCTAATCTGGATCACATCTGGGACTCGTTGTTCGCGTCAACCGAGCTGTTCAGGGTGGTCGCGCTCGAGGTTGCGGACCATTTTGGATTTAGCTACCCGCACGGGGACGATCTGAAGGTCACAGCCCATCTCAGGCAGGTGCGGCAACTGCCCAGAGACGCTGAAACAATCTACCCTTGAGGTATCCAGAGTTTTACTGTCTCGCTATGAATGGGCCCTCGAGAAGTATTGATCGTGCTTACAGCATCCTGAAAGGACACCTGCGATTCGATGATCCGGCAACTGCGGGAACTCGGGACGGTTGTGACCGCGATGCCATCCTGAAGCGAGAATGATCAGCCGCCGTCAAAGACCAAAATCCCCTTGCTCACACCCGCTCGAGACTGAAGAAGTTATCCACAAACCTTTCAGACCTGTGGATAAGCCTGTGGACAACTGATTTTCTGAGCTTTAAGCCTTGTACGGTTCAATCACGATTTGCCCGCCCTCGAGCCGAACCACCTCTGCTACGTCCGTTTCCTGACGACGCAAGTTGTCCAATGTGCTGCCCTCGGGCGCTCTGGCGAGTGCGTGCGCCAAGCGAATCTGTGGTGCCGCAATCCGACCCGCCCAGATGATCGCGTCCTCGCGGCCACCCGCGCCCGCGTGAACCAGACCACGAATCGTGCCGGACACGATCACGTCACCGCCCGCGATCAGTTCCACCCCTGGATTGACATCGCCCAGCACGATCACGTTCCCTGGTAACTCGCGTCTGGTTCCGGCCCGCATGGTCTTGCCGATCACCTCGGTGCGTTGCGGCGCGGGCGTGTTGCCCTCGCGCGGTGGACGGACGCTCGCCACGTGCCCACCCGCTCCTCGCACGAAGCCCATGACCGCTTCCAAGAGTGCGCCGGAGACCGCGCCGCTCAGCTCAATTTCTACGCCCTCGGTCAAGAGCGCCGCCCGGCTTTCCAGCAGGGCCGCGATGCTCTCCGGGGTGTCCAATGGTTCCAGCAGCAGGTTGATGCCGCCCGCCGTGCCGCGCAGTTTCAAGGGTGACCTCTGAACATCATCATTCGCATTCTACGCGTCCCCTCGCACCCGGCGCGAGTCACCGCGAGAGCAGCCGCTCGAGACTCACCAGAACAGTGCGGCAGGCTCGAGGACTTTACACGCAGCGGGACTGCACTCAGCGATTCGAGGCAGCGGTCGCGGTCGGAATGACCTTGCCGGTTTTGTCCAGCTTGATACCCCAGTACGCCGCCATGACCTTCTTCACAGCGGGGAGCGCCACGCCGCTGCCTTCGACGCCGTTCTCAAAAAACGCGACCACAACTAGGTTCGGGTTGTTGATCGGACCGTAGCCCATGTACCAGGCATGATCGCGGTGCGCGCCCTGCGGGGTTTGCGCCGTGCCGGTCTTGCCTCCGGTGCGAATTGGGAAGACCTTCGAGCCCAGCACCTCCTTGGCGGTTCCCGTCAGGGTCGTGGCCTGCATCCCCTCTTTCAACATGCTCCAGTACCGCCCCTCGAGTTGCTGCATCGGTTTGGGCGGTTGGGGCTTGCCATCAACGGATTTCACGACGGTCAGCTCCGGACGTTTGCCATCGTTGACAATCGTGGCCAGCATTCGAGCAATCTGAAGCGGGGTGGCGCGGAACTCCTGACCAATCGCGTAGTTCAGGCTCGAGCCGGGATTCCAGGTACGTTTTTGCGCCTTGTAAATCTCCGGTCCGATCAGCTCGCCGCCCGACTCACCGACCAATTCAATCCCCGTCGGCTGCCCGAACCCAAATTCGGCGGCCCGCTTCGCTTCGATGTTACCGAACGCTTCAGGTCCGTATGCCACGACACTCTGGAAATACCAGGTGTTGCACGAATTGGCAATCGCGCCTCTGGCATCCATCGGACCCATGTCTCGCACGCGGTTCCAGTTACGCCAGACGCGGCTCCCCCAACGCCAGCCGCTGTAACACTGAAACGTCCGATTGCCGAAACCCGCCTCCAAGAGAGCACTCGCAGTGACCAGTTTGAAGGTGCTGCCTGGCTCAAAGATTTTCACGGCCCGATTCCACATCGGCAAGTACTTCGTATCCTTGAAGGCTGCCACCCCTCGAGGATCGCGCGGACTACTGCTGAGCCAATTCGGATCGTATTTCGGTCCGACCGCCAGTGCCAGAATTTGCCCGGTTTTCGGATTCATCGCCACGATGGCCCCTCGAGCCTTGTCTACTGGGGCGATCCCGTTGCGGGCATTGCGTTTATTGATGTCGTCCTTGGCTTCCAGAATGGCCTGTTCAGCCACGCTTTGCAATTTTGGGTTGATCGTCAGCGTAACCGTGTGGCCACGTTCCGCCGGTCGCACCACGCGCTCGCGCACCACGCGCCCGCGCGCATCCATCTCCTGAAGCCGCTCGCCGGGTTTGCCGCGCAAGTACGATTCCAACCCCGCCTCGAGACCCGCTTGCGGCACGAGATCGTTCGGGTCGTACGGGCTGGGCGTGCCATCCTCGGCGGGTTTCAGGTCGTCAGCGTTCGCGGGTTCCATGTACCCCAGCAAATTCCCCGCTAAATCGGTTGGGTAGAAGCGCTGCACGCGGTACTGCAATTCCAGGTTCTCCTGCCCGGAAAGCCACTCCTCCAACGCCAGAATTCCCCCTGGCGGCACGTCCTTTTTCAGCACGACCTCGCCGAGCTTGGGATCGGGTTGCGGCAAGGGCAAGCTCAACCCCGCCAGTTTCGCAATATGCTCGAGATACCGCACTGGGCCCCCTTTATAGACCAGCGCCACCGCGTCGCGGCTGCTGACCAGCAGCCTACCGTCACTGGCGCGAATCTCGCCGCGCACGGCTGGAATCTTGCTGGACTGCCAACGGTTGTCCTTAGAGAGCGTCGTGTACTGATCAAATTGCATCACCTGCAAGTAGTACAGCCGAGCCACGTACCCACCCATGACCAGGGTCAGCACCACGGCCAGCGGGGCGAGCGGGTTACCGGCAAAACGTGGTCTGTCACCTCGCGGAAAGATCATCGAAACCTCCCTGACATGCTAACGGACGGCGGTGAGATTGAACACCCGCGAAGCTCTCATTCGCAGAAAATTCCGCCTCGAGCGATCTGGACGTGCTTCACAAATCTTTCAGAGGCTAGCCTGGTGATCGCCCAGCCCTGACTCTAGGATGCCGATCTCGAGTCACACGATTTTCGTAGGGGTTTGCCACAGCAAACCCAGCCACCAACGTCTCCGCTCGAGACAGCCCAAGAATAACGTTGCTCCAGCAGAGCAAGAGCACTTCGCTAGGCGTCACGCTGACTGCGCGCAGTCAACTCAGGGTGAGGCGAAAACGCTTTCAGGCTTTATTTACAGGAATTTGTCGTAGCTCGAGGGGGCTTGTCCGAAGGCCCAGTTGGCGAAGGCGTAGAAGAACGGTCCGAGGATCAGGGTCGTGATGAGTTCTGGCAGGAAGCGGTACACGATTGTTTCAAAACTCATGGCGTTGAGGCGCATCCAGTACCCGAGCAGGATCAGCACGAGCCACTTGGCGATGACGGCGGTCAGGACGCCGATGGCGTGGTTGAGGTCGCTCTCAGAAGACAGCCCGCGCCGCACGAAGTTAGCCACGAGTGCGCCGACCATCAGTCCGGCCGCGTGAAACCCGAGTGCGCCCGCGCCGAGAATGTCCTGCAACAGTCCGACGCCGTATCCCGCGCCTGCCGTCCAGAGCGGTGGCAGGCGCGCGGTCAGGGTCAGGGCGGTCAGCAGGAACAGGTCTGGCGGGGAAATGAAGCTGGGGAGCAGCGCCCCGATCGCGCCTTGTGCGCCCAGTACGACCAGCACGAACACCAGTCGCCGCCAGATCACGGGAGCCTCAATAAATAAACTTGCTCTAAGGCGCTGATGTCCACGACGGGCGCGATCTCGAGCGTCAAGCCGAGGCTGTCGCCGCTGAGTTCTACCCGCCTGACGACATGCCCGACTTTCACCAGTGGAAACGCACCTCCGGCGACGTTAGCGCTCCAGACGGTATCGCCAATTTTCACCTTGGCGCTCTTGTAATTCGTGGCTCGTAAGAACCTTCCGGCCACCCCTCGAGCCAGGGCCGTGCCAGGGTAATTGCCGACTTTGATGCCAACCCGGAATTCCGCATCCAAGAGTGTCCGCACCACAGCGGTGCGGGCATCCACCTGCGAGACCTCGCCGACCAAGCCGAGCGGTGTGGTCACCACCATTTTCTCTTGCACGCCGTCCCTGGTTCCCTTGTCAATTCGCAGCAAGGTGTTCAGAGAATCGAATTGCACGCCGACGACCTGCGCCACGGCGACTACGCCCGGCGAGATCGTGGCTTTGATCTGCGTGACCTCCTCGAGTTTCTTGACCTCTTCGATCAGACGCTTATTGTCGGTTTCCAGCGTCCCGAGGCGCGTCGTGAGCTGCCGATTCTCAGTGCGCAGGTCGCGTTCCGCCGAGAGCGTTTCCACGAAGCCGCGCAGGTTGTTGCTGACGGTGTAAAAGACGTTCCAGAGCGGCGTCACACTGCTGGAAAAAACCAGCGGGGCGCGACCCAGAAAGCGGGTGCTGATGAGGGACACCACCAGCAGCACGCCGACCAGTAGTCCGACCCTCGAGTTCACGCCTGACCCGCCCAGGACAGCAGCTCGAGACCGGCGGATCGGGCCAGCAGGACCGTGCGGACCACGGGCAGGCCCATGACGTTGAAGTAATCGCCCTCAATGCGTTCCACGAGCGCCATGCCCATTTCCTGAATCCCGTAGCCGCCCGCCTTGTCCAGTCCCTCACCGCTGGCGGCGTAGCCGTGAATCTCAGCGCGGCTGAGGTCGCGGAATTTGACGCGGGTGCATTCCACGCCGACGCTTTCATGGTCACCGTGAATCACGCAGACGCCAGTGTAGACCTCGTGCCACTGGCCGGACAGTCTGCCAATGAACTCAGCGTTTTCTTCGGTGCTGGTGGGTTTATTGAGAATCGCGCCGCCGAGCGCCACGGTCGTGTCGGCCGCCAGCACCGACGCGCCCGGTTCCAACTGCGCCACGGCTCGAGCCTTCTCTAAGGCTAAAGTCCTGACAAGTTGCGCCGGGTCGGTTTCCGGCAAGTCTTCGTTGATGTCCGCGCTGCGCACCCGAAAGTTCACGCCCAGCTTTTGCAAGAGTTCCCTGCGCCTCGGACTGCCCGAGGCGAGAATCAAATCAATCATCGTGTCTGTCCATTTCCGCCCTAGCCCAATCTCTCCACGTCAGTTTTTGCATGTTGGTTTTTTGCACAGTAGTTTTTGAACAGTCGCAACCCGGATCACTCCCAAATGGTTCTCGAGACCCCGATGAATCGTCAGCGACGAGTTCGCTCAGGTTTCACAAAATCATCCGGGTTTTGAAACCCTTCAAGACGATCCCCACGCGAGAAATCACGCTCGCACCGACTCGAGCTGTCCCTCAGTGTATTCCATCAGTTTAACGTGTCCCCGATGAGGGCAATATCAGAGTTGGTCTGGCTCGAGGGGCATTCTCTGGCGTGAACCGTCGGGTCGGCGGCGGTCACAGTTCCTCGAAGCGCTCCGCGACGTGATCCCGTGGCGCGGCCACCGCCGCCGCTCGAGGCGTGTGACCGGGGCAACCCTCGAACCAGCTCAGCAGGTCGCCGACGATTGCGCTGGCCGTGACCATCCCGCCCGCTCCGCCACCCTGTAAGACGATTGAGCCGCAGGCATCGCCGTGCAGCACAATCGCGTTGCGACTATCCGTGGCGGAAGCCAACGGGTGCGATTGCGGCAGGAGCACTGGGCGCACCACGGCGCGCCAGGCCCCGTTCTCAGCGATCAGGCTCCCCACGAGCTTGACGCGTTTCCCGTCACGCACAGCACCGCGCACCCTATCACCGGTTAGGTTCTGAATGCCGCGCATCTCGAGGCGACTCCAACTGAAATCCTGATCTATCGCCAGCCGCGCCAGCACGCACAGCTTGTGGGCCGGGTCCACGCCGCCAACGTCCAGGTCCGGCGGGTCTTCGGCGTAGCCCTTTTGCTGCGCCTCCTCCAATGCCTGGGCGTACTCGGCTCCGGCTTCCATGCGCGACAGGATGTAATTGCAGGTTCCGTTCAGAATCGCGTGCAACTCAAACAGTTCACTGCTGCGAAGCGTGCAGGTCATGGAGGTGATGACCGGCGTGCCCGCCATGACGGCCGCTTCCATGAACAACTGACCGCGCACGGCGAAGGGTTTCAACACGTCCCAGCGCTCTGCCAGCATGGCTTTATTCGCCGTGATGACGGGCTTCCCAGCCTTTAGGTGCGGCAGAATCAGGTCCAATGCCTGTCCCGTGCCGCCGATTAGCTCAATCAGCACGTCCACCTCGCCGAGTTCTCCCGGATCACTGGTGAACCGCACGCTTGGGTGACTCGTCGGACGGGGTTTTTTGGCGTTCTTTACCAGCACCGGGGCCAGCTCGAGGTTAACGCCTAGAGCGCGAATCAGGTCTTGCCGTCTGTGCAGCAGCGTCAGCACGTTGCTACCGACCGTGCCGCCGCCGAGAATGCCGAGTTTCAGGGTCTTCACGGGGCTGAGTCTACTGGGTGGAGTCTACCGAGTGCTGCGTTCATGAGTTGGAGTTCACCCCGTCAGGCTCGAGGGAGAGCGGGCGGAGCGGTAAGGAGGACAGTTAACTCCAAGGTACCGAGTTGGCGTGGGCAACCTGTCAATCTCGAGCCTGGGACACCCTCGTGCGAAGGAAGAGGTGACTCAAGTGTTTTGCAATCATGAAATCGGTGGCGTCTGACGGGATGCTCTCGAGGCGAGTCCGATCAGGGAACGAGCGCCAGCGTAATCGCCGTGTAGGGTGAGCCAACCACGAGCGGCTCGGTACGACCTTGATCGTCCACGACGCCGAACGATCGTGTACCGCTCGAGCCGGTCTGCGCCTGGGTCTCTTCGACCAGCAGCATGGACAGGTTCTTCGTCAGGTCACTGTCGTATCGGACCGTCAAATTCTGCGGATTGGTGACGCGGCGGTCGTGGTTAACCGGCCCGATGCTAATCAATCGCAGCAATTTCGCCCCGGCGGGCGCGTTCAATGCCGGAGCCACTAGATTCGTGCCGCGCGTTCCCAGCACCGCGTGCGCTTCCAAGACGCTGGTCGCGCCTCGGTACGCCAGGATCACGCCTCTTGCGTTGGTGAGGCTTGGAAAGCCGAAGCTGGCGTTGTTGGCTTCGCTGGACGCAATTCTGGTGAACACCCAAACGCTTTTCAGGGCATCGCCACCACCCTCGAGCGGGTAACCCGAGAGCGTCTGCCAGCCACTTGGAGGCGTGACCGCCATGGAAGCGGGCGCGTTGAGACTGACGAGCGCGACGAGCAGATCTCCGGCTTGCCAACCCGTCGGCGTGGAGAAAACCAAGGCGTTCGCAGCGGGGATCGCCAGCTCACCGACTTGAGCGCCGTTGCTGGAAACAAAATTGACTGTGCCGCCGGTAGACGGGGCGCGAACGCTCAGGGTCACGGGCGGGCTGCTGCCCTGATTGCCGCTCGTGTCAACTGCTCGAGCGGTGTACGTGAAACTGCCGGGCGTGGGATAGCTGCGGGTCAGGGTGTACGGCGGGGCGCTCCAGGTTTGAACTACCGTGGTTCCCTCTAACAGGCTCAAGCTAGTTATTCCTTGATTGTCGGTGGCGCTGGCGGTGAAGGTAACGCTGCCAGAGGTTTCGATGCTGGTGCTGCTGAGGCTAAGGTTGGCGGTGGGATTTTGTGTGTCGGCTTGCAAGGTGACCGTCACGGCTTTGGATTGCTGATGTCCGGCTGTGTCGGTGGCGATCACCTCGAACGAGCGCCCGCCCGTCTCACCAGCTTTGAAGGAAACCGTCTGTGTGGCGCTCGAGGCGGATACTTTGGCGAACGATTTTCCGTTCTGGAAAAACTCGAGGCTGGCAATCCCACTGGCGGGCGTGGCGCTGGCGCTGAGCGTGAGCTGACCGGGCGTCGTGACCGTGGACGGCGCGGCGCTCAGGTTGACAATTAGATTGGCGGGGTTCGGGGCGGTCACGGTAACGGGCTGTTCGGGACTGTCAGCGAAATTTCCGGCCGCATCAAAGGCGCGTAGCTGATACCGATGTTGCCCCACGTCCGTCAGGTCCAGGGCGCGACTAAAGACATTCTGAGCCGCGTTGACCGATTGCAAGACTGTCTCCCCGTCGCGCAACTCGAGCCGCGTCACAGCGATGTTGTCCTGTGCCGCTCCAGTGAGTTGCAGCGTGGCGGGCGCTTGGAGCTGCGCGGCGTTGACGCTCAGGGTGACGGCGGTCGGGGCTTGGGTGTCGCCGTTACCGCTCGCGCTCACGGTCACGGTTTCCTCGGGGCTTTCGGCGAAATTCCCGGCGGCATCGGTGGCCCGTGAGCGGTAACGGTGGGAACCAATGTCTTTGGATAGGAACGTCAGCTCGAAGGTCGTCTGCGCGGCATTGACCGATTTCAAGACCGCGCTCCCCTCCAACAACTCGAGGGTCGTGACCCCGGTGTCGTCCTGGGCGGAGGCGGTGAGCTTCAAGGTGGCCGATACGGCAAGCTGGGTGGCGTTCGGGATCAGCCGCACGTCACTGGGCGTTTGGTGGTCGGTGACAACGACACCTGAGCCGTTCCCGCAGGCGATCAGCGCCCCTAACGCCACTCCGATGATCCACGACTTCACGGTCGCCACTATACCCGTGAGCGCCTATCCCTTTCCATGTCAGGGCAGAGGATTTCTTCAAAAAACGAAGCCTGTTTAGCCGACGGCTCCCATCGTCTCGAGGCGCGGCGGTGAGACGGGGAACTGGGGTTCCAGCGGGTAGGCCTGAACCTGTTGACCGTCGGTCGCCAGACTGTAGGCGGACAGCTCGAGTTCCAGGATGCCCTGTTCCAGACGGCTGTGCAGGTGCAGCATCGCGTTGCGGGGCAACACGAACCAGTGCTCGAAGCGTTCCGGGGTCGGCAGCAGCGGACGACCGTGCAGCAGGACCGGATGCTCTATGGAGACGAACCGCAGGGCTTCCGGCGAACCGAAGACCCCGACCCCGAGCGGCATGGCGTCCCCGGAGAGGCCAAACCCGAAGATGTTTTCCAGGGCCGCCCGGCCGCTCAAACGCACCAGGGTCGTTTCGTCCAGGGCTGAAAAGACGATGCCGCTGGCCTCGGCGCTGCCACTCGTGCGGGCCACAGTGATCGTGCCGTGCTCGTGGGAAACCCCCTCGCCGTAGCGCAGGGATTCCAGCAGGGCGTGTTCGCGGTTGCTGACCCAATGCGTTTCCAACGGTGGCGCGGGCAGGCTGGGCAGGTCGTAAAAGCTGTCTCGAGTGGCCGGGACTTGCAATTCCAGGTGCTGCCACTCCAAAAGAATCAGTTGCTGCTCAGGATTCAGGCATTCCAGCAGATGACCCCAGTTGACGCGCTCGGTGGCCAGCATTCGGTGATACGCCTCCTGGATGGCGTCGCCCTGTTCCAGGAAGTACTGCGCGGCCCGGCCGTGGGTTCTGACGCGTCGCCCAGGTTGCAGTCCCTCGTGCAACACGCGGCGCACTGACTCGTGGCTGAAATGCCAGTTGGTCGTGTACGAGAACCAGCCGCGCCGCTCGAATTCCTCTAAATGCGCCTCCGCCCCGAGCGCCTGGGCCAGACCCTCAGCGATATTGCCGGGCTGCACGGCCAGCTTTTCCAGTGCGATCCGGGCATCTAGGGACAGGTACCGCATCTCGAGTTGCAGTTTGCTGAGCGTCTTGGCGGGCGGTGGCCCGAGTTGCCCGAGTTCCAGCGGTTGCGGGTCGCCCGCCTGCAAGCGTTCACGCAGGTGAGCAGGTACGCCTTGACTGGCGATGTACAACCGCGCCGCGCGGTTGAAACGCTGATTGGCCAGCACGCCCTGGCGGACCTCTTTCCAGGTCAGCGGCGGCAGGCTGAGTTTGACAATGCGGTCGCTCGGGAGGATTTCCTCTATTTCTAAGAGCAGACGCGGCGTTTCCCCGAAGGCGCTCCTGGAAAACACGATTACCCCGCTGTTGTTCATGACCGCCTGACGCGCCTCTGGCGAGAACGGCGGCTTGCTGTATTTGAGCGCCAGATCTGGACCACCGAAGCCTTCCACGAACGGCAGGTTCAACTTGCGCGCCAACCCTCGAGCGAACGAGGTGCGATCACTGCCCGGCAGACCTTGCAAGATCACCAGCCCCGGCACGCGCACCCGTCGGGCAGCACTACTGAGCAGGTCTTCACGGTCACCCTGCTCCTGCTGATTGGGGTTGACCGCCCGTCTGCGCCACTCGAGCCAAGTTTCAAACTGTGGGCTGGCGTTTAGCATTCGTTCCAGTCCCGCGAGCGGCTCACCGGGAACACGTTCGTTTTCCAAGCGAATCTGGGCGGGTAATCGCAACGGGTTCTGGCCCCTGGGGAACGCGTTGATTTTCAAGCCAGTCAACATTTTACGCAGGTGATGCAGTTCCACCCGCAGATTCCCGTGGGGGTCATTGTTTTCCCACAAGAGTTCCGCCAACACCTGACGGTCCGCCTGGCCCTCAAACGCCAGGTAGTACAGGATCGCCAAGCTCTTTTGACGCAAGGAAAGTACGCGGTCCTTGAACTCGAGCCGGGCTGGGCCCCAGACGGGAAGGCGCAATGACTTCAGATCGCGTGCCTGATTAGGTTTAGATGTGGTGGTTGATGGGTTTTGCACGGACTTCTCCGAGAGCAGGATAAAGGAAGGGTTATGTGGAATTTCTTACATCAGATCATAGAACCCGAATCCGGAAACGGATGTTCAAACTCAATTCCCCATGTGTGAGACGAAGGGAACCGATGGCTTCACGAGATTCAAATGTATACCTCATGAATAAGAACGTTAAGCCTTCATGAACTGGTCATGAATTTCTTGAATTCTAGGATTTCATAGGCTCTCATGTCCCGTTCTCCACAGTGAAAACGGGCTTCACGCCGGTTTTATGGCGCTCTCAGTAACCTCATGTCAGCCGCGAAACGTTGAACGCGTTTCGTGCTAGGTGTCGGTTCCAGAGACGCCTCTGGACAGTTCAAAGCCCTTTTGTGGAGTTACGGAGGAATGCTATGAAGATTCACATGTTGGCAATCGCTGCGGGTGCAGTACTGATGGGTGCGACCGCCTTCGCACAAGCCGACCCGACCGTCATCAGCCCGACCACGGGCAGCGGCAAGGACGCCTTCGCCAAGAACACGACGGATAACTCCGCCAGCGTTCAACAGACGATCACGCTGAAACTCCCCAAGGCGACCGCGCTCCACTTGGACGTGACCAGCCTGATCTTCGATCTGACCGATCTGGACGGCGCTCAGTGGGCCGCCCGCGCCGCCTCCGCCAGCCCAGTTGATTTCGGTGGCAAGATGGTCTGCGTCTACGGCTTTAGCGACACCGACGGCATCACCCCGTTGGATGGCAACTTCTACAACCAGAAGCAGTACCTGCCGCTCGGCACGAGCTACAGCGCCGCTGGCTGGCCCAACGTCAAGGTCAACGGTAACGGCGTCGTCAACACCTACCCGCCCATCCGCATCGGCGCGAACGGCGAGCTGGTCGAAGGCTCCAAGAACTACTTCGTCTGCTACCGCACCTTCAAGCTCCAGAAGTTCAGCAACGGCACGAGCTGGGACCTGACGGTTTCCCGCGTTGACAACCCCGCCACCAACCCACGCTCCATCAAGAACATTTACATGCAGGACAACCCCTGCGACACCTTCGGCGCTCCGACCGGCCTGTACAAGCTCGGCGCTTCCGAAGCCCAGGGTCAGCCGCTGCACTTGGTCCCCCGCAACCTGAACTTCGGACCAACCGGCAGCCGCACCCCAACCAACCGTGCCAACTGCGGTTACAAGAGCTGGTTGGATGACCTGATCATCGTGGCGCTGCCAGTGGACGGCGAACTCAACGGCGAGAACACCGCGCAGTTGCAGTACACGCTGACCACAACCGCCTGGGAACCAGTCGCCGAAGTTGCTTCCGGCAAGAAGTAAGCCCTTCAGGGGACTCGAGGGTTCTCCTCGAGTCCCCTTCTCTTTAGCTATGATTCATAAAAGAATTTATAAAACATTGGAATTACAAATTTGCTCTACGATGAAGGTCACCATGAACAAAATTCTCAAACTCTTAATAGGCACGATGCTAGCTGGAGCCGGACTCTTCGGTTCAGGCGCGCTGGCACAAACCACCCTCGGCGTGGAACCGCCTGTAGCTCTACACGATGGTGTTCCGGGGCAGATCATCACGCTCAACATCAAGGTCGGTAACCCCAGTCCCAAACCAGTCCGCGTCCGTGTCAGCTTGGGCGACTGGAATTACACGCAGCTTGGTGAGTTGCAGTACTTCCCAACTGGAAAATTGGCGCAAAGTGCCTCCACTTGGGCTAAAGTTTCCGATTCAGTGCTCGAGGTGGCCGGGAAGGATGTTGGCACGGTTCGCTACACGATCACCGTCCCGAAAGACGCGACACCGGGCAGTCACTGGGGCATGATCTTTTTCACCGGAGAGGCGGATAACACCGCGCCCGGCGGTGTCAACACCTCGATGAGCCTGCGAGTCGCGCACACCTTTTACGTCAACGTTCCACCGACGAAAGCGAGCGGTAAGATCACCGGCATTTTCGGCAAGCCCGGTCAGAACCCGAGTAAGAATTTCGCCTTCGCAGTGCAGTACCTGAACACCGGTAACATCGCGCAGATTTTAGAGGGACGTATCGAAGTCCGTGACCGCAGCGGCACGGTCGTCACGGCCGCCGCCTTCCGCAAACAAGTGGTGCTGCCCGCCGCGACTCGAGTCATGCAATCCACGCTGAACGGACCGCTCCCAGCCGGGGATTACACGGCGCTCATTATCTTAAACTACGGCGATAAGAACCGCGATGTCGCGGGCGAGTACAACTTCACCCTCAAGGTTCCGCTCGAGGAACCCTGAGCGCAGTTCAAACGAACTGTGAACACGAACCCCTCGAGCAGTTCAAAACGCTCGAGAAGGAGGCTGCTGTGCGACGAACTCTGGTGATGGTACTGCTCTTGATTTGCACCGCCAGCGCCCAGTCCACCTGGTCGCGCCAACTGTTGTTCCAGGGAACGACGGGTCTGATCGAGGCCCGCACCCCGACCAACAGCGTGCTGTTCACGTTTGAAAAGGATTACCCTCCGGCCCAGTTCCCGGCGCGTTACCCGGCGACCACGCCGACGGACGGCATCCTGCCGTTTCAGATGCACGCAACCGTGGGCGGCGTCTGGAATCTGCTGCTGGAAATCGCGGACTTGCGCGACGGTAGCGGCCGTCTGCTGGTTCCCGCCCGGCAAATCATGGTGCGCGTCAACAACGGCCCGTGGCTGCGCGGCAACGGTGCGCCACAAATTATTTTTACCAGGAACGGCAGCACGCGGGACTGGGAAAATTTGAAGATTGAGTTCGCCATAGAACTGCTTGGAAACGAAGTCGCTGGTATGTACGCCGTGCAAACCTATTTCAGCGCCCTCGTGCAACCCTGACATGTTGCTGCTCGCGCCAGTTCTGGTCTGGCTGGCGGCGACGCTCGGCAGTATCGGCCTTCCAAACACCGTCTATCAGGCGGCCAACGACCTGAAGATTGAGTCTCCAACTCAGCAATCCGCCAAGCCCGGCGATTACGTGACGCTGGGCTTCAATGTCTCCGGCACGGGAACGTACACCTTTCAACTCGAGGCTCCCGAGGGCTGGGAGCCGCTCTCTAACAACAAGTCGCTAACGCTAGACGGGCCGCGCAGCGTGGCGTTCTCATTGCGAGTTCCCCTGGAGGCATTGGCGGATCAGACGGCCGTGTTCACCTTGAAAGCCGTGCAGGGAGAACGAGTCGTCGCCTCTATCACCGGCAGCATCCGCGTGCTGGCGGTTGGCGGAGTTCGGATGCGGGCCCCGGACGAAGTACGCACCCGGCCGGGCGACGCGGCCCAATTTGAACTGTTCGTGACCAACACCGGGAACCGTGCCGACACCTTCCGGCTGTCGCCGCAACGCTCCATCTGGCGCGTCAACCTCGAGCCGCAAGCCTTCGCGCTGAATGTCGGCGAGACGCGTACCGTCAAGGTCACGCTGGTTCCGCAAGGGCAGATTTCCAGCGGGTACATTTACGTCCTGCGCCTGCGTGGAGAGTCCAGCCTATCGTCTGATGCCGTGAGTGAGATTCAAGTGCTGTTCCGATTCGGGAAGAACGGCAGTGAGCGTAGCAGCACCACGGAACTCGAGACCGAACTGAATGTTAGGTTCAGTGTTACCCCCAGCGTCACGCTGCCGCCGTATGAGGCACCCGTGTTTGGTCTCAACATCGGAGTCTCGCCGGGGTTGAGCGGGCAACTCTCGGATTTCGTGACCGGCACGCTGGATACCTCCGGCTCAGGTTTCGGCTTGGATTTGCAGTCTGGCTTCAGCTTGCCGAGCGGCTTCAATCTAGGCTTGCGGTCGGTCAACTGGGACGCGGCGCTGCGTTTCTCCGGGAATGACACGGAGCTGAGCATCAGTTACGCCTGGAAGGACTGGCTGCTGGGCGGCAGCGTTGGGTACAGTCAAGCCAGCGGCGCTCAACGCCTGCGGTTCGGTTCGACGCTGACGAGTCTGCGCGACGAATTGAACCTTCAGCTCTACGCTAGCTTCAGCGGCACCTCGGGCGCGACCGTCGGCGGTGATGGGCGTTCCGATAGCATCGGGGTCACCTACGGCTTGCCACTCAGCCAAGGGCTTTCGCTGTCGCTGGGAACTGACCTGACGGGCAGCACCACCGCCGGGAGTCCATACACCATTGGCTTGTCGCTGAACGAGTCCTTGCGCTGGCAAACCGAGGCGCTGGAAGTCTTTCAGTCGTACTCTGGGGTTCCATTCAGCGGGCAGCACGGCCTGAGCCTGTTCGCGGGCTTACGCAACACCGCTCCGTTCGGCTTGCGCGGCGGCTCGTCGCTGAGTTTCACGCTGGGCGACCCGGTGCAGTTCACGTGGCGCAACACGGTGATCGCCAACGCCTCGGTTCTCTCCGGTCTGAATTTTTTCGTCACCGGCAGCTACGGCATCGTGACCAGTCCCAGTTACCTGATTGACTGGTCGGTCGGGGCGCTCGGGAGTTACAACTTCCTAATTCCCGGCATTCTCTTCGGCGGTCTGAACGCGGCTTACACGCACACCGGGGTGATCGTCGGCAACGCCCCTGAACGCGACAGCCTGACCCTTGGCGGGCAGATCAGCAGTGGGAACTTCAGTGCCGGAGTCAACGCCGGATTCGCCGTCAGCAGCGCCACTGGCAATACCGCTCGAGTCGAAACCACGACCGCCAGCACGCAACTCAGCTACCTGTTCTCGAGCGCGACTGGCTTGTACGGGCAGTACGATTACAAGCTCGAGGTGGCCGATACCGCGCGTGAGCAGCACAGTCTGACCTTCGGCTGGGCCCAGGTCTGGAGCGCTAGCCTGTCCACCACGGTGGCGTACACCAGAACCTTGACCGCTGATTTCGTCAATCCGAACCAGCAGGGCGACGCGCTGGGCGTGGGCGTTCTGGTGCAAGACCTGTTCACCGAGGGGCTGAGCCTGTCGTTCGGCTGGCAGTGGTCGGCCGCGAACGGGTCCATCTTCGACGGCTCGGTCGCCAGTCAGCACCGTTTCAGCCTGTCACTGGGCTTCACCGTCAACTTGCCGTTCGTGACGCCCGCTCCGATCACCGAGATCTTCGGTGGTCGTCGCAGTGGCGAAATTAGGGGGGTCGCGTACCTGGATACGAATCTGAACGGCAAGCGCGACCCTGACGAACCCGCGCTGAAAAACGTGACCTTGCGCCTAGGACGCAACGTGACCGCCACGACCGATGCCAACGGCAATTACAGCTTGCGCGCCCCCGTCGGACAGTACAGCTTTGACTTCCCGAGCGGTCTCGAGGCGGGCCTGGATCTGATCGGCGAGCGCACCGTCAACATTGTCCTGAACCAGACCGAGACCCGCGACCTGGCCTTCGCGCCGGTGACCAGCCTCGAGGTCAGCCTGTTCGACGATGCGAACAACAACGGCAAGCGCGATGCCAATGAGATCGGGATCGCCTACGGCGGCGTGCGCTTGGAGGGCCCGATCTCCAAGCAGGTCCGGGTGGACGGAGACGGCAACGCCACGGTCAGCGGCCTGGTCAGCGGGTTGTACACTGTCGTCCCCGATCCGCGCCAACTCCCGGAGGGGTACCGTTCCACGACCGCACCCGTGGAGGTGACGGTGAAAACCCCAGACGCGCCAGCCCCGGTCACGGTCGGCGCGGCACTGCCGCCACGGATTCAAGAAACGACCTTCGAGGCGGGCAACCTGTCCGTGTTCGCCAACGCTGAGGACACCACGCTGCCCGCCGGGGGCGATCTCAAACTCGAGGCGTTGACGCAGGGCAAGGTGGACCGGGTGACGGCGAAACTCGGTGACCTAGAAATCACGCTGCTCTTACAGGATGGGCGCTACCTGGGGACGTTACGCTTGCCGAAAGACATCGGACTGGGCGGACAGACCGTGGTCGTGACCGCCTTCAGCGGCACGCAGCAGGTCAGCTTCGAGGTCTCGATCATCGTCACCAACACGCCACTGTTCAGCGCCGGAAACTACAAGGCGCAGGTCAACACGGAGATCAGCTTCGAGCTGCTGACCTTCTACAAAATCCCAGCCGGTGATCTCGAGCTGGTCTTCCCGGACGGTCAACGCCTGAAGCTCGAGACAACCGACGGCTACACCTGGCGCGGCCGCTGGCGCGCTCCGGCCACCTCGGGCCGGATTGAGGCGCGCCTCGAGGACAAGGGAACAGTTTTAGGGACGGTCAATTTCGCCGTGGTGCTGCCCACGACGGAATTGCTCTGGCGCGGATTTTTGTCCGTGCTGGGCATCTAGACGCAGCAAGGAGGCCGTATGAAGCAGTTCGTGGTGTTGGGTTTGGCAATGGCGGCGCTGCTGGTGGCGTGTCCGGGCCAGTCAGTGTCCGGGGGACGAGCCAAGGTGCTCTCGAGTGTTTCGCAACCGGATCTCAATACCTGCCCGGTGATTCGTGGGCAGTACATCGCCATCAAGGGCGAGAACTTCGGCACAGCCGCCGACTGGACGAGCGGACAGAACAAGCTGATTTTCAACAGTGAAGTCAGCGTCAGCTCGCCCGATGTGGAATTGACCCAGGTGGGAAGCCCGGCCACGCTTCTCGTGAAGGTTCCAGCCGCCGCCGTGACCGGCCCGCTCGTGGTCGAGGTGGCTGGGGTTCGCAGCGACCCGATCAACGTCACTGTCAACGACTTTACACCCAACAGCCCCGTCGGTGAGTGCCGCTATCCCGCCTCACCGACCCCCTCGAGCCGCTGACGCAGCCGCTAGCAAGCCATTCTCGAGAGGTATCGAAAAGTCGCCCGTGCCATGAGCGACCTTACCTCTCGAGATCACACTTCTCGAGATACTGGTCAGCCGCAAGCTCGGCTCAAAAGACGGGCTGACCTGTCTCAAAGTCTGGCTCGAGACCCAAACTGTCGTCAAGGATCACGCCTCGATCCAGCTTTTGGAGCGCTCCACCGCCCGTTTCCAGCCCGCGTACAGACGGTCTCGAGTCGCGGCGTCGGAACGCGGTGTGAAGCGTTTCTCCAATTTCCAATGGTTCTTGATGCCCGCCAAGTCGAAGACGCCCGCCTGCAAGCCCGCCAGGTAAGCCGCCCCGAGCGCGGTCGTCTCGGTCACGACGGGCCGCTCCACGGGCACGCCCAAGAGATCCGCCTGGAACTGCATCAGCAAGTCGTTGGCGGTCGCACCGCCATCCACGCGGAGCGCCTCGAGTTTGACCCCAGAATCCCGCTGCATCGCTTCCAGCACGTCGCGCACCTGGTAGGCGATGGCTTCCAGGGCGGCCCGGGCGATGTGCGCCCGGCCCGTGCCGCGCGTCAACCCGATGATCGTGCCTCTGGCGTACGGGTCCCAGTAGGGCGCGCCGAGTCCGGCGAAGGCGGGCACGAGGTAGACGCCGCCGTTGTCGGGTACGCTCGCGGCCAGCGTTTCGACCTCTATCGCGTCGCGGAAGAATTTCATTTCGTCGCGCAGCCACTGCACGACCGCCCCCGCAATGAAGACGCTCCCCTCGAGCGCGTAGGTGGTCACGGTTTTCGCTGCCTCTTGAAGCTGCCAAGCGGGAGTCGTCAGCAAACCCGATTCGCTCGAGACGGCGGTTTCTCCGGTGTTCAGCAGCATGAAGCAACCCGTGCCGTAGGTGTTTTTCGCCATGCCCGGTTCCAAACAAGCTTGCCCGAACAGGGCCGCGTGCTGATCGCCCGCCACGCCCGCAATTGCTAAGCCGTTCAGCGCCTCCGCCACGCCGTACGCACCGCTCGAGGGGCGAACCTCGGGGAGTAAGGCACTGGGGAGGTTGAGAATCTCCAAGATTTCCGCGTCCCACTCCTGGCGGTGAATGTTAAACAGCAGTGTGCGTCCGGCGTTGGTGACATCGGTGGCGTGCGTCTTGCCGCCGGTCAGATTCCAGATCAACCAACTATCCACCGTTCCGAACGCCAACTCGCCCGCTTCGGCTCTGGCGCGGACGCCCGGCACGTTTTCCAGCAGCCAACGCAGCTTTGTGCCGCTGAAGTACGGGTCTAGCAGCAAACCCGTTTTGGCTCTGAACAGCCTTTCAAAACCCCTGGCTTTCAACTCGTCGCAGAAGGCGGCGGTCCGCCGATCCTGCCAGACAATCGCGTTGTGAACCGGCTTTCCAGTGCTCCGCTCCCAGAGCACGGTCGTCTCGCGCTGATTGGTGATGCCGAGCGCCACGACCTCACCGAGCGCCCCGGACAGAGCCTCCCGAGCCGTCTGAAGCTGCGTGGACAGGATCTCGTTGGCGTCGTGTTCCACCCAGCCGGGTTGCGGGTAGAGCTGAGTCAACTCGCGCCCGGCCCGGCTGACGACGCGCCCGTCCTGGCTAAACACGATGGCTCGAGACGACGTGGTTCCCTGGTCCAGCGCGAGAATGTGTTTCATCGGTGCGCGAATTCTAGGGCTTTTCTCGGGCTGCGGTAAGCTCAGCGCGTCGTGATGCCGCCCGAGCCACCCTCCGAAACACTGCCACGGACCCTGAGCGCGAACCTCGAGCGGTTGCGGCAGCTCAGCCCGAGACTCAACGGGAAACGGCTGTTGCTGGCGGTTTCTGGCGGGCGGGATTCGGTGGCGATGCTGCACTTGAGTCTGACAGTGGGCTGGGCGGTCGCGGTGGCGCACTTGGATCACGGGTTGCGGGAAACCTCGAGCGAGGATGCCGGTTTCGTGCAGGGATTAGCGTCAGGCTTGGGTCTGGAATTCGCCTCGGAGCGGGTGGACGTGGGCAGTATCGCCGCGCGGCGCGGCTGGGGCATCGAAGAGGCGGCGCGGCGCGTGCGCTACGAGTTTCTAGCGAGGGCCGCAAAAAATTTGGGCTGCGACACGATCCTGACCGCACACACCTTGGAGGACAACGCCGAGACCGTACTGCTGCAACTCTTGCGCGGCTCGGGCCGGGCGAGCGGGATTCCAGAGCGGCGCGGACGCGTGCTGCGCCCGCTGCTGAACCTGTCCAAGCGCGACCTCGAGACCTATCTGGTCGCACAGGGTCTCCCCTGGCGCGAGGACGAGTCCAACGCCGACCAGGGCTTCAACCGCAACTGGCTGCGGCTGACGGTCTTACCGCTTTTGGAGACGCGCTTCCCCGGCGCGGGTCGGGCGTTGGCGCGCTACGCGGGCATCAGCCGCGCCGAGGACAGTCTGCTCGAGGCGCAGACGAGCGCCGTGCCAGACTGGGCGGACTGGAACCTAGAATCCGAGGCGATTCAACGCCGTTTGATTCGGCGCAGGCTCGAGGCATCGCAGGTGACGGTGGATTTCGCGCATCTGGAGGCGTTGCGACTGGCGCTTGGGAACGCGGCGACGACTCGAGTCTCATTGCCGGGAAATCGCAGCGGGGTCGTGCAGGCGGGGAAGCTGCACGTGTTCGGCGGCATGCCAAACGGCGCGAACCTCAGGTGGCCGGAAGGCTTTGATTTCTCTGCCTTCCCGGATGCCAGACTGCGGACTCGAGCGCCTGGGGATCGAATTCGCCTCTCAAGTGGCACGCGGAAACTCTCCGATGTCTTGATTGACCGCAAACTCCCCAGGGAACTGCGCGACCGCCTCACCGTCGTGGTCGCACAGACAGGCGAAGTTCTCTGGACGGATTTACAGCCGCCCGTGACAGACATTCGCATCGGCAAAACACGGGACGCCGAACTGGACGCCATGAAGCTGGCATTGACGTTAGCGAGGGAAGCCCTGGACGCCCGAGAGGTTCCCGTGGGAGCCGTGGTGATGCGCCAGCTACAAACCGACTTCGCGCCGCTCCAGTTAGAAGACCAACCGAAATTCAAGCTCAAAGCCGCAGTCAGATACGAGATCGTCGGACGCGGCCGGAACCGCTCGAAGGTCGCAGGTGATATGACCCGGCACGCCGAACTCGAGGCGATTCGAGAAGCCACCGCCGCGCTAAAAACCCCGTACCTGAACGATTGCACCCTGGTCGTCACCTTAGAACCGTGCCTGATGTGCCTCGGGGCGGCGATCGAAGCTCGCGTCGGTCGCATCGTCTTCGCCGCCCGCAACCCCAAGAACGGTGCGCTCGGCGGGGTTATAGACGCGACTCGAGCGGCTTGGAACCATCACCCCAGCGTGCGGACCGGGCTGCTCGAGCGCGAGGCGAGCGCGTTGCTGACGAATTTTTTTGCCCTTTTACGATAAGAGAGGAGGCTTCTAAACACTTTGATCTAACTGCGGGAAAAAACTCAAGATTTGCTGTCTCTGACACGATTTGAAACAATAGTGGCTACCAAATGCCGGTAAGGAAAGGTAACCACATGCAGCATAGACCCATCCAAGACGGGACGATGTCGTTACACTTTTGTCCCGTAGTTAGCACTTTGATTGCCTGGTCGCTGCTGACAGAAGACGATGTGATTCGGATTATGCAGTCACTGCACCATGTACTGGGCCTTAAGAAACTGTTGCAGAAATATTTTCAGAAACAGCAAACGTTATTCGAAAAGACATCCAGATTGTTATGGTGACAAAAAAATGCTAAATCTCAAAATCCGTTTAGAAATCTATATCGAAATTAAAATACATTTATCTGAGGGCGCGGAATAGCTGTCAGAATTATAAATTGCCATTTGAGAATAGCAAATTTGCACATCTTCCTTTTCGAGAGCGAGTAATCCAGCCCCAAGAGTAGAAATTTTGTTATTCAATGGCACGATTACAGTTCCGTATTCATTAAAACGATCTAGTTGAGTGGCAATATCAAACTTTGTCCTTGCTGGATCTGCAAGTGAAAACGTAAATTCTTTCACACTTGCTCCGTAATAGCTGACCAATTCCGCAACAAAGTTGCTGTTACGCTCAAAGAATGTGGGATTCATTGAATCTTCTTTTCTTCCTACACCGATAGAAATTAAGTCAGGTTCGAGAATATCAAGTGTGTCACGAGCGCGGTCTATCTCAAAGCCTGCTAGAACTACAGCATGAAGTGGCTTTGCACTTCCTAGTAATCCAGAATACCCTACTACCGACCTGAGTTTGATCAAACGTTTACTAAGCCATTCATAGTTCATTTCATCAGCAGGGTTGTAAACAAATATTAGTTGTTTACTTTGATCTTGTCCCTTCCAGTTCCAAAGCAGTTTTAACAACATTAACAACATTTCTCGCGTAAAAGTGGTGATGTCTGCTACTACAACGTTAGCGTTGTTAAGATTCGCATTTTGTAACCCATCGGATAATGCGTCTGCTGAGACTAATGGAGACACAGAACTGAATCGAGTATGTATCAATTTTTCGCCTAAAGCCTGTTGTATCAATATGTAGTTTTCATTCGATAAATCTTCAAATTCTTGAACTTGACCAACAATACTTACTCCAATTGCGTTCGGGTCGAGAGCTAGCGCAATTGATAGAGATCGCTTTTCAAAGCTGGCACAACAAATAAAGATATCAATCTCTTTAGGTAGTGAAGCCCTTGCGTCTTTAAGAAATACTGTATGAATCATTCGTCCTCCTCTATAGGAAAAAGACTTTCCATACGATGGTCTGGAACTGGCGTTCCCTTTACAATTCGTTGTCTTACAAACTGTTCTGAGTCAGTGCAAGCAATCTCGAGGTCATTTGCACTAACTTGAAGATATCCTGCATAGCCTGACGGATCAATCTTAAAATATGGAGCGAGTCGTCTACTGAGAATATATTGACGCTTCCTACCAATTCCCTCTTTAGTTGTGACTGTAGAGATTTGAAGATAATTCCATTCAACTCCAAGTTTCAAAACACTCTCCACTAGAGGAGATAACTGATCTGAAACCATGATTGAAATGAGTCTACGTTCTGAAGCGTGTTCATCGAGAATACGAGTGCGGAAAGCTTTTCCGAGAGAATTTAAGAATGTCCTCAAATGTTCACTTATTTGACCCGCATGATCTATACGCTCTACTTGATTAGACTCTGACACTTTCAGTTTATCAAAATTTGAGAGTATAAACTCTTCAGACCACTGGGCAATTACTGTGTTCTGGATAGTATGAGGGATACTTATTACAGGTTCTGATTGTTCGTTTTGCGCTACCACAGCGCTCCACATTAAAGATGCTGGTTCAAGAAACTGGCGGATAATTCCCGAAGAAATGTTCACTATACTTTTGAATCCTGCATAACTATAAGTTGCACTATTTTTGCTCTTACCTGCTAATTCACGCATGTATTCTGGTCGAGCGTATCGAGTTGAATCATCTGATGCTCGATAGCCTCGTCCTTCCCCATCGTCGTGTTTTTGGCGAAGAGCTATACCAATTTGTTTAATTTTCTCTTCTTGCTCTTGATTCTGTGGGAAAAAATCAACTGGATTACACTGAATATTTGCAACTTCAAGACGACGTTTAACAATGGCTTCTACTCTTTGATAATAATGATTTATATTTGATGTATAAATCGTATTTACATTAATTTCATTATAATCATGAGGGCTTTCGATAAGCTGTCCAGAAACTGTACGATAAGTCTTATATCGATATTGTGTACTAATCTTAAGACATAAATACTTAGTTGTACGACAAGATACCCATGAATTTAAAATTCGTTGCATATTTTCATCTAAAATATCAGCATCATCGAGCATTACAAAAATTGGCGCATCGGGTGTAAAACTTAATGACTGAATACTTTCAGCTAAAGGCACTAAAAAATCAAGATAACCAGCAAGAGTTCCCTGAAACGCTGGTAAATTCTTATTAAAAGATAGTAATTTTAAATAGCGTAACGCAGAAAGAATTTCTTTCTCACAGATTTGAGCCATTAAGTAAAAAATATTGCTTGATGAATTAGGAGGATTTTCGGGTTCTTGTAACCATCCAATTCCACTGAGTAAGTTTAAAAATGTCCGCGAGTATAGTTTCTGAATCTCAACACTATACTCATCAAGATTAAAACTTGTGCTCAAATCAGCAAATCCTAAAATAATTTTATGTGCAACTCGCATACACAAAATATGCTCTGCAAACGTAACAAATTGTGATCCTGCAAGACGTTCAAATTCTGGAACGGTGAGATTCGCTGAACGTAGCGGAATATGAAATGCTAGATGGTCAAGTTCCGAAAGTTTAGCTACTTTCCCTGCTGCAAGCTGCACTCGCGGCTCGAGATAACGTAACATCATGCTCTTACCTGTCCCCCTCGAGCCGTGAATAAAAGTATGACTAACCACTTTTAATTGCGGGTAGTCAGACATTGCTTCAACAATAAATAACTTAGCCACAAGTTCGGGAGTTAAAGATTCAGGAGTTGTAACACTAAATGGATTATCCATTAGAAAAACCTTTCTCTAATCGATTATGCAGCACAACCCCACTCCATTCAGGGTATTTCGTCGATATAGAATTTTGTAAATTTGGATATCCTTCATCTCTAAGTTGAAAAGTCTCATGCTCTATTGTATCTAAGCTAGAATCTGAGCATATTTCTACATGTGCATGGATTAAATCCACCCGAACAGCTTCTAGCATAAATCTCGAGCAATATAATCTTTCCATATTCATTTTATCTAATCGTTCAAGAATAAAATCTATTAAGTAAATATTTTTTAAACCTAATGAGTATTTTCTTATGGTTTTTTCTTTCGGTATTTTAAATTCAATTCTAACCGATCTTCCTTCATAGTCATATTTTACGCTATCAATTGAGTTTGCATACTGATGATGCACTTCACTTTCTTGCAAAATGCCTGATTCGTCTTCAACTAGTGCCGAGCTAGTACGATATCGATCTTCGCAAATCTCATCCGCAAAACGTAAAATTGCCGCCAGCAGTTGAGGTCGATACGAAACACCCCCAAAATCTTTTGAAATGGCGAACGGATGCTGCCCGATTGTGTCTTTAGAATTATTTCTCATTCCGCCGTGAGCTTCTGCAACTATACTGATGTTTTTTGCTTCAAATCTATCAATTAAACCGTTGCCAAGATCGTTTAAAATTCTAAAAACTTGACCTTCATGTCCCTCACGTCCATACAAATTTCCTGCATCGTGTATTAAAATTGCAACAAGTAGAACATATGTCTCATACGGCAATAATTTATATTCTGACAAACTATTATTTAAACCCAAAAGCATACCTGCATGTTTAATTACTGTATCAATATGTTTTACACCATGATCTGTTAAAACTCTACTACTATTATTTGTATATCCAATCCATTGATAATAGTTATCACATAGATATTTTTTAATTGATACATATTTAGCAAGGTATGTTAAATCACCATTAGGAAACATTATGCCACTTACACTTTGCTCAATCAGTTTCCGTTCAAGTGGGAGCGTTAGCGTCGGGTGAGACGATTGATTCATTGTGCATTGAGTCCTGTAATTTGCGAAAAGAGTGCTTGTGCTAAAAGGGGTGGAACAGCATTACCAACTTGTTGTTGTTGAAATCCGATAGAGCCAACAAACGTAAACGAATCAGGGAATGATTGCAATCTTGCTGCTTCACGAACTGAAAGACCCCTATCACTCCAAGGATGAACAAGCATATTTTTCCTAAAATTACCAATAACAACGGAGGGTCTATCAGCGTGTAGTCTTCGATAGATTCCTGTATGGCAACCATTGACATTTGTATAATTTTTCATAAGTTTTGGCGGTATATTTTCCCAATTACCACCTTGCGGAATGTGAGAGTAGCGCTCAAGAATCTGTGGTGCATTCCTAGTGACAAGGTGGTTTGAGCAAGATCGCAAATTTCCTCGAAGCACTTGCGCGTATGCAGATGGTGCAGTACGTCTGTAACGTTTCTTATCTTCATTTGCACCATTTTCTAGCACTGGAAGGTCATCAATAGCTTGAGCAACCGTGACAATTTCATCCTGCGCTAATGGAGCTTCAATTGCGAGACCTTCACGTGAACCTATTACAAATAGCCTTGATCTATTTTGTGGAACTCCAAAATCCATTGCATTCAGAACAAAATCTGATGTTGTATAACCTAAGTCATTTAACCCTTGAAGAATTTCGTCAAAAAACGAGCCGCCATCAGTTTCCAAGATGCCTTTTACATTTTCAAAAACTACCCAATGTGGATTGATTTCCCTAACAATGCGAAGGTACTCGGTAAAAAGCCAGTTATCTGGATTTCCAACTGATCGAGTTTTTTGGTTGGATGTTGAAAAGCCTTGGCAGGGTGGTCCACCAAAAACAATGATTTCTTCGTCGCTTTCTGGTAGGGCAAGACCCGTCACCTTCCGAATATCTTGCTGAATCATGTTAACGCCTGAGTGATTTTGCTGATACGTTGCTGCCGCATAGAAATCCGCTTCAACAGCATGCAACACTCGTATCCCTGAAAGTTGAGCACCAACTGACATTCCTCCTGCGCCAGAAAACAAGTCAATGCCAATCATTCGTAAAATTTTAACATTTTGGATGTATCGCCTGTCAAAGGAATACCCTCGGTAAGAGTAAAATTACTCTGATCTACCACGAAATCTCGAGCCTTATCTACTCGGCATTTAAAGGTCTGTTGCTCCCAAGTTACCCTCTACCAACGCGTCGAATCATTAACCGCTCGAGTTCGAGTATTCGACAAACTTGGTATAGCAGTCCCAAACACGAAAAAGTGAAGTGGTAGATTCTTGCATGAACATGCCATGACCAGAAATGCTTTAACTTAGCCAAGCCCTCAAAATCCGAAACTGCTCTAGAAATTATTGTTCCGATCCCGGTGAATCACGTACACGATGCTAAGCGCCGTGGAGGTCGCCAACAGGCTCGAGGGGCCGTAGCTCACGAGCGGCAGGGTTAACCCGGTGAGCGGGGCGACGCCAATCGCGGCTCCGATGTTCTCCAGGACTTGAAAGCCGATCAGCGCCAGCACGCCGCCGATCACTAGGCGGTCGTTGCTGAGGCCGCACTCGCCACCCATCATCGTGATGCGCCAGAACAGGGCGACGTACGCCAGCAAGAGCAGCGCACCACCGACGAAGCCTTGTTCCTCGGCCCAGGGAGCGAAGATGAAATCGGTGTGGTCCTCTGGGATGAAACCGCCCTGGCTCTGCGTGCCCTGCTTGTACCCCTTACCGCTCAGGCCGCCGGAACCGATGGCAATGCGGCTCTGGATGTACTGGTAACCTTTGCCTCGAGGGTCCTTGTCGGGGTTCAGGAAGATCGTCAGGCGGTCCACCTGGTAGGGCTTCAAACGCGGCACGACCACCGTGGGGACCAGCACGACAATGGCAATCAGCGCGACGAGCGCGTGTCGGAACGGCATCCCACGCACCAGCAACATGCCAACCACAATGGCAATCAGTACCAGCGCCCCGCCGGTATCGCCCGTGCCGACGAAAACAATCCCGATCATCGGCAGGGAAATCAGCGCCACCGGCAGGTAATCCTTGAGGCTGCGAATCGGGTCGCGCATGTACCGCGCCAGCATCAGAATCAGGGCCAGCTTCCCAAACTCGAGCGGCTGGAATTGAAAGCCGGGCAGCGCGAACCAGTTGCGGTTGCCGTTGATTTCCACGCCGAAAACGCTGACCGCGACCAGCAACACCAGCGCAATCCCGTACAGCGGAAAGGTCAACTGGTAAATGCCGCGCCGTCCCAGGAACCAGATCACGACCGGCGGCACGAGCATCAACGCCATACCGAAGAGTTGCTTCTGTACGTTCTCAGGCGTGGCCACGCTCGAGACGGTCAACAAACCGATTCCCAGAATCAGGACGGTCATAAAGGGCAGGGCGACTTCGCGGTTCAACACGGCAGGATCACGCCGCCCAGTTTCGCCCTCAAAAGTGAGGGTTGCAAGGGGTCAGATCGCCATTGCCAAATGCAGCGCCCGCACCAACGCCGTCTCGAGCGGTTCGATAATCGTGAGATCGGGGCGGGCGGCGCGAAGTAATTCAGCCGTCTGCGCGTGTCCGGTCACGCCCAGCACGAGGACACTAACGTCCGGGTGGTCCTGAGCGGCGGCAATCGGATCGTACAAACGCTCAGGTTTCAACACCGCCCACGAGCGGCCCGTGGCGGCGGCGGCCTCCAAGCTGGCTTCGCCCGCGCCGACCACGGGAATCCTCACCAGCCTGCGCGCTTTGAGGGCACCGGGTTGCGAGGTGCAATCAACGACCACCGCATCCATACCGTCACGTTCTGCCTCTAAGACGCGAGCCACGACGCCGGGCGCAGCGGCGAGCACGTCCTCCTCGGTTCGCACCCGAAGGGTCCCCGCCTCGAGCCAGACATGGGACAGGTGCAGGTCGGGGCGAGCGAGCTGTCGCAAACTCTCACTGACCGCCGCCCGGTCTTCCGGGGTCGGATCGGCGTTCGGGGTGACGATGCGAATCTGGCGCATGGCGAAAGCATGTCACAGATCGCCTCCGATGCCCGCGATCCCACCGCGACAGCGCCTGAGTCTCGAGCTTCACAGGTTGCTACGAGCACGTCAAAAACTATCTTTTCCCCGACCCCACAGCCCACCACCTCGAGCCGACTCACCCAAAGGCTTCAAGGTTTGTAAACTGCGCCCATGACCATCTTCGAGAAAATCATCGCCCGCGAGATTCCGTCCAGCATCGTGTACGAGGACGAACATTTCATCGCCTTCAAGGACATCAACCCGAAAGCCCCGGTTCACGTGCTCTGCGTGCCGAAAAAAGTCTCGAGCCGCTTGAACGAGATCACCGATCCATTGGAGTTGGGACAGTTGTTTCTGACCGCGAATCGGGTCGCGGGGAAATCGTTGGGACTGAGCGATTACCGCCTCGCGGTCAATGTCGGCGCGGGTGCGGGTCAGATCGTGTTTCACACGCACGTGCATATTCTGGGCGGTTGGGACAACGCGGACGCCGACGCCCATCACGACGCGCTGGCGGCCCGAGACGGCTGAGCTAGCATGGTGTATGACGAATTGTCGTTACTTTCTCGAGGGGACTGACGTGAGTCTGTCCAAGGCAATGCATCCGTAGTGCTTCGCCCGGCCGAACCCGTCACCGATTTCAGCGTCTCACAAGAAAGTTCCTCGAGCACTCCACCCGCTTCACGTGTCCGGGTCACGGCGGCGAATCAGCAATCCCTCGCGCAGGAAGGCTTCGATCACGCCCTCCAGCCCCGCCACATCGCGCTCCAAGGTTTGCGCCACCTCGAGCGGCGTCTTGCCACGCCCGAGTTGCGCCAGCACTTCGACATTGGGTTTGCCGTGCGTGGCGCGGGCGCGATTGTACTGATCGGTGATCGGGTTCACGGCGTCGCGGCCCCTGAGGGTGAAGGTGTAGCGCTCCGAGGCCCACGCGCCGATAATGCGCGGCAGAGTCAGCACGACTGGGCGGAGCGGCGCGGGGTAGGCACCGGATTCTCGCGTGCCAGTGTAAATCTTCCCGAGGGCCGCGCCATCGAAATGCAGGGATGTAAAGCCGTTGTTCAACCCTCGAGTCCCGGTGAAGCCCTCGCCGGGTTGCACCTTCCAGGCGCGCTCTTGCACGCCGGAGAGTGCGTGAACCACGGGACGTCCCAGGCGGATCACTTCGGCAATCCCGCCGGAGGTGAAGGCGAGCGTCAGCTCCAACAGGGCCGGGTCGCCCCAGAGCTGCTCAGAAGTTTTGACCGCGTTGGCGTTCACCAGATGCCCCTCAAACAGCAGCGCCACGGCGACCAGATTCCCCTCGAGGTGCATTGTCAGCGCACCGTCCAGTTCCAGCGTTTCCAGATGGGTGCACAGGCGGTCCAGAGCCACAAAGCTGCCGTGCAAGCCGCGCATGACCCGTTCCCCGTCGGGCAAGACCCGTACCAGCGGCAGCTCGGCGTCGGGGTAGGCGCGTTCCAGGCTAGTCAGCGGGGATGGCTTCGCGGCGGACACGGCTTCACCGACTCGAGCCTGGGGTGCGGCGCTGGAGTGAAATGAACTTCACGGGAGAATCCGAGGGTTCGACATAGAGGGGGTCATTCTTGCACAGGCGCGGTGAGGAAGGCTGCCGCCTCGAGCAGTAGGGCCCGAGTTTCGGGATGGGTCAGTTTTTTGAGGGCGTCTTGCACCGGGAAGAACGCCGCCTCGAAGCCCGGTTCTGGAATTGCTTGTTCGCTCAAAGTTCGCATCAGGAACCAGTGAATTCGGCGCGCCTCGCCTCTGGGATTGGTGTACTCGGTCGGCTCGAGGCGGCGTTCTATGCGGGCCGTCACCCCGCCCTCCTCGAGCACCTCGCGCATGGCGGCCGTCTCTCTGGTCTCGCCGGGGTCAATGTGGCCCTTCGGGAAGTCCCAGGAGCCGCCAGGGTAGCGGATCATCAGCACGCGGTCATTCGCGCCAAAGACCACACCGCCCGCGCCCTCGATCCGCTTCATGACAGGCATTGTAAAACCTCAATCCAGATATGCGACAATCTGGGCATGATTACCGCGATCGTGCTGGTGCGCGCCGCTCGAGACCGCATCCCTGAAACCGCCGAGCGCTTGGCGGCAGTAAAATTCGTCTCAGAGTGTTACTCCGTGACCGGTGACTGGGACATCGTGGTGGTGCTGCGCTTTCCACAGTTTGAAGACCTGGACGACATTGTGACCGGGCAGCTCAGGAAGATTCCCGGCATTGAGCGCACTAGCACGATGTTGGCCTTCAAGGCCTACAGTCAGGCGCTCTTGGACCAGGCGTTCAACATTGGTCTCGAGGGGTGAGTCTCGAGGGGTGACGGAAAGCGCCTGAACCGGGACATGCCGGGGACAGGTTTCAGCGTCCGAGCATGTTTTGCTCCGGCGAAACGAACCCGCCAACCCCGTCCTCTATTGCAAACGGCCGTTCGCCCTAGAGACCAAGGCAGGCTCGAGACTCATCTCGAGCTGCCCGTAGCACTTGAGATTGTCCTTAAACGTTGATGGCGTATCAATCGGCGCTGCTAGGAATCAAGCCGTTGTTGTTGCGGTCGTTCTCCTCGAGCGGGCGCGGGCTTGCCTTCGGGTCACGCAGGGCTTCCAACAGGAACGGCGCGATCAATCCAAGTAAGAGTCCGACAACAGCGGCCAGCGCTATGGGCAAGGCCGCACCGTTAACCTTCCGGGTCGGTGGGAAAGCGGGCACTAAGAGCTGCGCCAGATTCCCGGCGCTGGAACGTTCGATCCGTAAATCGGTCAGTTTCTGATCTAGCAGCTTCAACTGGTCTCGAGCCAAGTCTAGGTTCTGCGTCAGCCTGGATGACCGCAGCGTCTGGTCACTGACCCGTTGCTTCAGCGTGCTGATCCGCCCATCGAGTTCCTGCGCGTGTTGCTGCAAGCTGGCCAGGTTGGCGCTGAGTTTGGAACGGGTGGCGTCCAGGTCGCTGGTGAGGGAACGCAACCGCTGGTACTCGGGCGTGCCGCTGTCCAGGGTGCGCCCCGAAAGCGAAACACCGTTCAACCGAGCGGCCCGCGCTTGGGCGGCCTGGAAAGTCTGTTGGGCGCTCGACAAGTCCAAGTCCACGCGCCGCCCGTTTTCCTCCAATTGCGCTTGGCGGCTGCGGTCGGTGCTGACCTGCTGACTCAAACGGGTTTGCTCGGCGGTGATCGCGTCACGCTCGGCGGTGATGGCCTTCAAGTCGGTTTGTAATTGCACAGAGCTTTGTAGCAGCGTTTGATAGACAGGATTTAATTCTTGATTTTGAAGTTTCAGCCCGACCAAATCGCCCAGGTTTTGCTTGTTCTGCTGGATGGCAGCGGCAATCGCGGGATCGGCGGTGATCTCACGCTCTAAGGTCACGAGTTGCGGTTGCCCGGCGATCTGGCGCTTGGTCTCCGCGAGCCTGGCTTGCAGCGTCTCGAGGCGAGACTGATAGGTTTGCAGGGTCGCGTTGATCTGTACCAAGCGACCTTCACCGCTCGAGATTCTGCCTTGCAGCAAGGAACGATCATCGCTGGCGCTGAAACCGCGTTTGGCTTCGGCGGCGACCGTGTATTTCGCTTGCGCATCTTTCAGGGCCGCTTGCACGTCACCTCGGACGGCGGCCAGATCGGTTCCGGTGGCCGCAAACCCGGCGGCGTCGCTCGAGTCGCTCAATCCAATTGCGCGCTGCGCGGAGTTCAGTTCCGATTGCCGCAAACTTAGTTCGGTGCGAGCCTGTTCCAAACTGGCGCTGGTGTCGCTGAGTTTCGTGTTGAGCTGGCTGCGTTCTTCAATGGCGGCGTTCAGGGTAGCCTGATCCAAAGCCAGGGTCGTGGAGACGTTAAACGCCTGGTACTGCTTTTCGGCATCGGTCAGCGAACCCCGAGCCGTCTGCGTCTGCTTTTCCAGCGACACGATTGAATCCGAAAGCCTGATTTGCGGCAACTGGTTCAACGCCTCGAGCGTGAGTTTACTCCACACGTTGGCAATCTCGGCCGCCTGCCGAGCGGTCTCGGCTTTAGCTTCCATCGTCACCAGCGGCGTGGCGCTGGGAGCGACCCGCACGGCCGTGGAAGCCTGCTGGACGAATTTCACTTTCAGGGTTTCCGCTAGACCCGTCGCGTCGCGCGGACGGCTGTCCTCTGGCTGGCTTTTCAAGACCGCTTCCAGGATCGGTCTCGAGAGCGCGATCGTCTCGATCTGTTCGCGGTTCAAGACCGGCGCGTCGCTGGTTTCGATCCGGTTTTCCAGCTTGGATTGAATCGTCGTGGTCTGAATACTGAGCGTGGTCGAGGCGCTATAGACAGGTTTGGCAAGAAACAGGACATACAACAGCGCCAACGTGGCCGCGATCACCGGTAGGACTACAATCAACCCCCAGTGCCTTTTCAAGATCAAATACAAGTCCCTGAGCGATAGTTCCTCTGACATTCGTGCCTCCCCATGCAAGCGTACTAATTTTACACCAGCCTGTACCCATCACTTAAATTGAAAAATGTACGTGCTATGTCAGGGCTTTATCAAGCTGTCCCAGCTCAGACCACATCTTTCTATCATAATCTGTGCAGAGTTGTATGTGTCGTCCTGGACAGAATTTCTCGAGGATTAGGATTCCTTGAAGAAATTCTCACTGAAGCTAGCTATTGCTGATCCTGAATTTTAGGTCACAGGGGCTGGCTTATTTTAAGTCTGCACCGTCAACCTGAGGCCAAACCGAGGAACGCTGTGATGCTGACCGCAACGCGGTTCGTAGGCTTCCGAGGCTCCAACCATGATGACAGGATCGTCAAAGCGGGCTGGCACGCCGTTCACCAAGCGCTGCGTGCGTGTGGCGGGTGCGCCGCACACGACGCAGATGGCGGTGAGCTTCTCCACGTGTTCGGCTCGAGCCAGCAGCTCTGGCATAATGCCGAACGGCTCGCCGCGAAAATCCAGGTCCAGCCCGCCACAGATGACGCGAACGCCCGCTCTGGAGAGTTCCAGCGCCAGCGGCACGAGACCGTCGTCGAAGAACTGCGCCTCATCGAAGGCCACCACATCCGGAAGCGTTAATTCCAGGGCATCCGGGTTTTCCATGCCAAACAGCGCCGGTTCTGGCGCGAGACCCAGATGCTCGCGGACCTCTAAGGTGGTACTAACAGGTATTGCCCCAGCGGTGCGCCCGGCGTGACTGGCGACCTTCTCGGCGTGATAGCGGTCGTCCATGCCGGGTTTGAAAACGCGTACGTCCTGCTTGGCGATCAGGGCGCGGGTCACGCGGCGAATCAGCTCCTCGGACTTACCGGAGAACATCGGACCGCAGATGACCTCGATGTGACCGGCGGGAAAGAACGGCTCGAGCGGCATGGGGAGCAGATTACCCTGGGGTGACGGGAAACTGGAAGCTGTGTCCCTGACAGGACCTCGAGTGAATTTGTGGCTTGAATCCGGAGGTCGTTGACGCAGATTGCAAACGCCTTCGGAGAAATGCGCGATAATGAACGGCAGACCGGGTTCAGACCCGGACGCACCGCGACGGCTCGAGACTTCACCCAGAGGGAACGAGCCTCGCCCAAAGGACTTTTATGCGAACCCAGGCGATTCGCTTTTTCAACGGACCGAAACTCTACCCCTTCAAAACCGATCACGAGTACGCCGTGAACATTCAGGTCGTCGTCAACTCCCGGCGCGGGCTGGAGCTGGCCACGGTGCGCGACGTGATTCGCGGTACGGGCGACAACGCCGCCGGAGAAATCCTGCGCCAAGCCACCCCGGACGACTTGCAAACCTGGGAGCGGCTGGAACTCGAGGCGAACGACCTGAAATGGTTCCTGCGCTCCAGGGTGAAAACCCAGAACCTGCGCGCCAAGATCGTGACCGCCGAGTTCACGCTGGACGGCGATCACCTGACCGTCTCCTATTCCAGCGAGGAGAAGGTGGAGTTGCGCGCTCTGATGCAGGAAATCAACACCCGAACCGCCGCTCACGTGCAGTTCAGCGCGGTTGGCGCGCGCGATCAGGCGCGGATTCTAGGCGTGCTGGGCGTGTGCGGCAAGGAGAACTGCTCGAGCCACCACCTTCAGGAGTTCACGCCGGTCACGATTCGCATGAGCCGCGATCAGCAGCTCCCGATGAACCCGGAAAAGATCAGCGGTCCGTGCGGGCGCTTGCTGTGCTGCCTGCAATACGAGCACGAGATGTACCAGGAGATGTTGCGCGACCTGCCGCGAAAAGGCGCGAAGGTGTGCAGCACCGAGGACGAATCGCAGTGCGGCAAGGTCATGAAGCTGAACCCGTTAAAGCAGACCGTAGAAATTAAGAGCGACGAAGGGCAATGGTTCGAGATCCCCAGGGCCCAGATTCGAGCCGTCAAGGGCGGGCAGGGCTAAACTCACTTGGGAGGCGTCCGCGTTGTGTGTGTTCCCTACTTGTGCGTACATTTGCTACTCAATGTGAGAAAACCCTGTCGGCCCGACCGTTCAGTCTCGAGCTGCGCAGCCTCCGAATCTTGGTTTCGTGTGTCGAATACTCGTGTCTGCCAGCCCTAGTTCGAGTTGAAGCGAATTCCCGATAGCTCAGTTTTTACTCGAGAAACGCTCAGAGCCTGGGACGGATTCGCAATTCCGCCTCAATGTGCTTGGCGCGCTCCGATTCACCCCGCGTCAGGTACCAGACCTCGAACCGAACCCCTTTTTCGTTCCAGTGATTGACCAGACCGCGCAACTGGGCTGCCGTTTCCAGCGCGGTGTCGGTCGCATCGCCCCGAATGGCTCGAGCCTGGATGACGCGCTTGAAATTCTCGGAATAACCGCCGCTAAACGCCTCGAGCCAGACTTGCAGCGTGGATAGGGACAGCGTGAAGCGGGTCCAGCGATGGTCGTCGAAAGCCTGCCGATTGTTGGCGGTGAACTTGTTGACGAGCGTCTTCCCGGCGTACCAGCCGCGCTCCGATAAGCGGTTCAGCGTTGCCGGTTCCATGTTCAGATTCGCGCCGCCCTCGGCCGGGTTGAGCTTGACGTGAACGATCCGCTCGCGGAAGCCTTCGACAGGAACGAGCGTATTGTCCGACCAGTTCTGCAAGGTATTGAAGAGTTGCGATAGAAAATTGCCCAAGGAATTGATCTTACCCAGCGTCAGGAAGCGTCCCTGGCGGCGGTTGGCCGGGATGAACACGTTTTTGGATTCGTCCTCGCTCTGCTCGTCGGAAGCACGAAAACCGCGCAGGTTGATGGCGAAGGTTGGGCGGTGCGGCAAGGGCGCGTCGAAAAAATGGACCGGGAAGTTGCTGGTCATACCGCCGTCACTGAACCAGCACGGCTCCGGGGCTTGTTGCTCCGTGGGACGGGTGCGGTCCACGGTGTAGAGCTTGACAGCGCTCACCAGGAGCGGAAAACTCAGGCTCAGCCGCACGGCCACCACGACCGGCAGGTCCCTCGGGTTGGGCAAGGCGCACAGTCCGAACTGTTCGGCGGTATCGGAGGCTCGAGCGTGCAGCACCAGCCAACTCACGACCCGCTCCGGGAACAGGGCGCGCATTTCATCGGGCTTGAAATACAGGTCTCTGGCCTCGAACGGAACCGTGTATGGCCGGGCGTGGGTCAGGCTGGTGGTGATGATCTGCAAGTTGATCTGACGGTGCGCGTCGTCCGGTCCCCAGAGATCACCGAAGGTCAACGGAGGGTGACTCGAGCTGGCGGCGGACTCGGGCGCATCGGACTTGCCCGAAACCTCGTCCAGTACATCTGTCAGCCAGGTCGTCAGGGCGGGTTCGCTCGGGTTCCCAGCACCCTCGAGACCGGTGCAGAGACCGTAGGCGTTGGCTGGCAGGGCGCGCACCAGGTCAAAGCCGACGAAGCCGACCAGGAACAACACTTCCAACAGTAGCAGCACGAGTACGCCCGCCAGCAGGCGCAGCCAGAGCGGGATGAGGCTCTCAGCCAGCACGAAACCCACGATCAGGGCGGCGCTCGAGGCGGTCAAACCGAACCGCAAGGGTCGCCTCGCGTATGCCCACCAACCCCGAGCGAGTAGTCCCAGGCCGATCTCGAGCGCTCTTGGAAAACCGCTTTGTGGTTTCTGGCGCAACACCTCGAGCACCGCCAGCAGGAAGCCGAACAGGTGGCGCGTGCTGGGTTGCGGTTGGAACAGTCGCAGCAGTCCGGTCTTGCCAGCGACGCTTTTCCCGAGTTCATCCGGCAGTCGCGCCAGGCGTGAGAAACCGCCGCTCTGACTGGTTCTCCCCTTTTCGGCGGCCGCCGCCAGCGCCGCGGCCAGTGCGCCCGCGCTGGTTCCACCGAGGTTGCGAAACCGGTAGGTTTTAGCCAGTTCGCAGATTGCCAGCGGGTAGACCACGCCGCTGGTGATGCCGCCTTTCAGGACCAGATCGCACTCTAGCCCCGGCTGCTCGTAAGACTTTGCGTCTCGTAAGCGGTCTTTAGCAGAAGCAAAATCGTTCATGGTTGAGCTTACCCGCCCGCCTCGTGAAATACATTATGTAAATGACGTAACAAGTGTGTACCTGCCCAACCCCAAGCCTTTGAGGGTTGCCTCGGAACTTTAGGAGAGTCAATCGGATCGCAAACCAGCTCCGCCAGAACCCTTCTTGAAAACGGCTCTAATTACCCTCGAGCCGGAATACAGAGCTTGGGAACCCATGCCACCAGGGATGCAGATGCGCTCGAACCGATTTTGACCCATCAACCCTCGAGCCTCCAATGGACGGCGTTTGCGACACTAATTCCCGATTCTTGGAGCTATTTTGCGGCTCCCCGATTGAAGTCTCTTGCGAATGGGCAGCGATGGCTTGACAAAGCCTTTCGTGGGGATTACTCTCTCCCGTAAGCGCTTACGAAATCACAATTGGTCGTTCCTCCCCGAAATTCGGAGAGGGCGGTTCCAGTGCATTCGTGGCGACCACCCAGGAGGAAGTATGAAGAAACGTTGGTTGCTGATCGCAGGCTCGGCCGCTCTGACCCTGACTATGGCTCTGGCCCAGGGCACGAAAACCGTCAATGTTCTCGGGGCTTTCGGTGGAAACGAAGCCAAGGTCTTCCAGAACGTCATCAACGCCTTTGAAGCCAAGAACCCGGAGATCAAGGTCAATTACGCCACGAGCGCCGATTTCAATACCGTGTTGAACGTGCGCGTGCAGAGCGGCGATTACCCCGACGTGGCCGCCATCCCACAGCCCGGCGTGATGAAGGACCTGGCCGCTCAGGGCGCGCTCGTGCCCCTGCCCGCCAACACCGTCAGCCAGATTCAGAAGGATTACTCGCCCGCCTGGGCAGAGTTGGGTCGTGGTAACGACCGCAAGATTTACGGCGTCTTCCACCGCGTCAACGTCAAGGGTCTGGTCTTCTACAACAAGCCCGCCTTCGAGGCCGCCGGATACAAGGTCCCGAAGACCTGGGTGGAACTGCAAGCGCTGACCAAATCCATGGAAGGCTCTTCCGCCGCGCCGTGGTGCGTTGGTATGGAATCGGGCGCAGCCACCGGCTGGGTCGCTACCGACTGGCTCGAGAACATCATGCTCCGCACCCAACCCGCCAGCGCCTACGACAACTGGATCACCGGGAAGCTCGCCTTCACCTCACCGGAAGTCAAGAACGCCTTCAACATCGTGGACGGCATCTGGAACAACCCGAAAGCCGTGTACGGTGGTCGCAATGCTATCGCCGCGACCAACTTCCTGGCCTCCACCAAGGGCTTGTTCACCAAGCCCAACCAGTGCTGGCTGCACATGCAGGGCAGCTTCGCCACGGATTTCATGCAGGACGACATCAAGAAGAACTTGGACGCCAACGTCGGCGTGTTCATGCTCCCAATGATTAACACCAAGCTGCCGGTCACGATTGAAGTCGGCGGCGATCAGTTCGTGATGTTCAAGGGCAAAAACCGTCCGGAAGTCACGAAGTTCTTGCAGTTCCTGGCGACTGGAGCCTCGGCTGACCCGTGGATCAAGGTCGGCGGCGGCTTGTTCCCACACAAGGACCAGACGGTCAGCCTGTACCCGACGAAGCTGGAACGCGACTTCGCCAATATCATCCTGAGCGCTCGAGTCGCCCGCTTCGATGCCTCGGATGCGATGCCGTCAGCCGTTAACCAAGCCTTCTGGAAGGGCACGACCGATTGGGTCACCGGCACACCGCTGGATAACGTGTTGAAGGACATTGACGCGGCGTACAAGAAGTAAGCGCTAGGTTCTGGGGCGAGGGGACTTCCCTCGCCCTTTGACATCTCGGAGGTTACTGTGGCGAACCCTACCATTCAACGGCCGCCCGCCGAACTCCCTCGAGGCGCAGTCCTCGGTTTACTGACGGTCGCGTTGGCGGTAACGCTCGTGGCATACTGGTGGCTGTTCACGTATCTGCGCGGCGGAACCGCCAGCGCCTGGGTGACGTTCGTGCTGGCGCTCCTCTGGGGCATCGGCGGGGCGTGGTTGCTGTTCGTGCTGGTGAGTTCCATCACCGAACTCCTGCCGATGAAATTCAGGCAACGCATCATGCCGTGGGTCTTCGTGGCCCCAGCCCTGGCGCTGGTTTTCTATTACCTGCTGATCCCGACCTTTCGCACCTTCCAGCTCAGCCTGATGGACGCCAAGTCCATCAACTACGTGGGGCTGGACAACTACGTCTACGCCTTCACCAGCTCCGCGATGCTCGAGTCGTTTCGCAACAATGTGCTGTGGATCGTGTTCGGCGGTGGTTTGAGTGTCGTGCTGGGCTTATTTATTGCAACCTTGGCGGATCGCACAAGGCCCGGCTTCGAGGTCACGATCAAGACGCTGGTCTTCCTGCCGATGGCGATTAGCATGATCGGCGCGGCCGTGATCTGGCGGCTGGTCTACGCTTACGCCCCCGCCGGTGGTGGACAGATCGGTTTGCTGAACGCAATCCAGACGAGCTTCGGCGGCGACCCAGTAACGTGGTTGCAAACCAGAGGCTTAAACAATTACCTGCTGATCGTGATCCTGATCTGGATGCAAACGGGCTTCGCGGTCGTGGTTTTCTCGGCCGCACTGAAGGGCGTCCCGGCGGAATTGCTCGAGGCGGCCAGGATTGATGGCGCGACCGAATTGCAGTCCTTCTTTCGCATCATCGTGCCGTACATTCAGGTGACGATTATCTCCGTGACAACCACGATTGTGATTTTTACGCTCAAAGTCTTCGATGTCGTGTTCGCCATGACCGGCGGAAATTTCGGCACCCAGGTGATCGCTAACGAGCAGTACACGCAGATGTTCCGAAGTTTCGATTTCGGACGCGGCGCGGCGATCGCTATGGTGCTGCTGTTCACCGTGCTGCCAGTCGTGTACTACAACGTGCGCGATTTCGGTAAGAACGCCAAGGGCTTCTAAACCCAAAGATTTTGAAGCTGATTGAACTCGAGGTGCGGCTGATCCGATCGGATCACTGGTCAGGCTCGAGGGAGAGGAAGGCAAGATGGTCGCCAACAGACTCAATCCCGTCTCCAAATTCGTGATTTACGGTGCGCTGATTCTCATCGGGTTTTTCTGGACGATTCCGACGCTGGGCTTGCTGGTCACCTCGGTGCGCCAACCCGACGATGCCTCCGCCAGCGGTTGGTGGACGGTCTTCACCGAGGGTAAGCTCAACCTAACGCTCCAGAATTACCTCGAGGTGCTGGGTACGGGCGGGAACGACGGTAGCAACGCGGCGTCGTCCAACAACCTGTCGCAAGCCATCGTCAACACCGCGATCATGGCAATCCCGAGCACCGTCATCCCGATCTTCTTGGCGGCGCTGGCGGCCTACGCCTTCGCCTGGATGAACTTTCCGGGGCGCAAATTCTTGTTCATGCTGCTGGTCGCGCTACTGGTGGTTCCGTTGCAGATGTCGTTGATTCCGATCCTGCGCGATTACCGCGTACTGGGATTGAATGGCACGTTCCTGGGTGTGTGGCTGGCTAACACCGGCTTCGGATTACCGCTGGCGACGTACCTTCTGTACAACTACGTGGTGACCCTGCCCAGAGAAGTCTTCGAGTCGGCAGTCATGGACGGAGCCTCGCACCCAATGATGTTCTCCAAATTGGTCGTCCCGCTGTCCATGCCAGCCTTCGCCTCGTTTGCGATCTTCCAGTTTCTCTGGGTCTGGAACGGCGTGCTGATTCCACTGGTGTTCCTGGGCGACCAGCAGAACCTGATCGTGTTGCCGCAACGCATCTTGCAGATGATGGGGACCTACGCCTCTAACTGGACGCTGCTGACGGCGGGCGCGTTCGTTTCGATGGCGATTCCGCTGGCGGTTTTCATTGGGTTCCAGCGCTACTTCGTGCGCGGCATGTTGGCGGGAAGCGTCAAAGGCTGATGGAAGCAGGGCTGATAGAAAAACAGGGAGCGGAGGCACTTGAGACCATCAGCCTTCGTCCTCGCTATCACTTCACCCCAGCCCGCCACTGGATCAACGACCCGAACGGACTGGTCTACTGGAACGGCGAGTACCACCTATTCTTTCAGTACAATCCGCTCGAGTCGGTCCAGGGCAACCTCAGTTGGGGGCACGCGACTAGCCCGGACTTGCTGCACTGGCAGGAGTTACCGGTGGCCATCCCCTACCAGGATGGCGTGATGGCGTTCTCCGGGTCGGCGCTGGTGGACTGGCAGAACCTGAGCGGCTTCGGGCTGAACGCTCAACCGCCCCTGGTAGCGCTGTACACCGGGCATCACGTCAGGCAAGGGCCCGAACAGTCTGGTCTCGAGGATCAGCGCTTGGCGTACAGCACCGACGACGGGCGCACCTGGCGAGAGGTACGCGGGAAATCCGGTACTGGACATCGGGGAAACCGATTTCCGTGACCCGAAGGTGTTCTGGCACGCGGGCAGCGAGCGTTTCGTGATGTTGACCGTGCTGGCGCACGAACGCCAGGTGCAGTTTTACGGATCAACAGACCTGAAATCCTGGACGCACCTCAGCAGCTTCGGACCGGCGGGCGCGACGGACGGGATCTGGGAGGTTCCAGACCTGTTTGAGCTTCCCATCGAGGACGCTCGGGAGACGCGCTGGGTTCTGAAGGTGGACGTTGGTTACGGTGCGCCGAACGGTGGGAGCGGTGGGCAGTATTTCACGGGCGTGTTCGACGGAACGCGGTTCACGCCGGATCATCCCAACGCCGCACCGAATTGGTTGGACGGCGGCAAGGATTTCTACGCGGCCCTCTCCTGGTCTGACCTGCCCGCCAGCGATGGTCGGCAGGTCTGGCTGGGCTGGATGAACAACTGGCAGTACGCCAAACCCATGCCGACCGCACCATGGCGCGGCAGCCTGACCGTGCCGCGCAGCTTGAGCCTGCGACGCGATGGAAATACGCTGCGCCTCGTGCAGCGCCCGATCCATGAACTCGAGACGTTGCGGAGAGAGCATCAGTCGTTCAGGGCCACCCGCTGGACCGGAAGCCTCGAGTTGCCGTTTCTGGCATTGTCGCTCGAGGTACGACTGCAAGTTCAACTTGGGAGCGCGAGCGAATTCGGGGTTGACCTAGGAAACATTCGTCTGGGATACGACACCCGAACTGAAGAGCTGTTCGTTGAACGAGGCGACTCGAGTTTCAGCCCGGATTTCGCGGGTCGCCACGCCAGGGTGATGCCCTTGGTTGACGACGTGCTGGATTTACACGTGCTGATTGATACCCAGTCCATGGAAGTGTTCGCTGACGGTGGAGCGCTGGTCTTCACGGAGCTGAGTTCCCCGAGACTGCCACGGTCAACATTGAAGCTCTATTCCATGAATGGTGAGACAGAACTGATATCATTGGACCTTTGGAGTTTGGACCTCTGAACCGCTTGAAACGAACCCCCCTTGAAAGCAAAAAACATAGAAGCTCCCATGCAGACCATCAATCGCACAAAATTAACGATTCACGACATCGCCAGAGCCGCCGGGGTCAGTACCGGCACGGTCTCGAGGGCGCTGAACGACCGCGCCGGTGTCAACCAGCAAACCCGTGAACGCGTGCTCGAGGTGGTGCAAAGCCTTGGGTACGTGCCGGACGTGGGGGCACGCCAACTGGCGAAGGGGGCGCGCACGATCATCGGCGTGACCCGGTACTCGGACACCTCGTTGCGAAACCCGTATTACACGCTGCTGGTGGATGTCGTGCAACAGTCCTTGGTCGGCAGCGGTTACAGCGTTCACATCCTCAGCAGCGACACCGAACTGGAACACGCCCGCTTCGCCGGGGTGATCGTGCCCGGCGTCCGACTGGAAGACTCGCGTTTGGCGCACCTGAGATTGCAACGCAGCCGCACGCCGTTCGTGGCGATCGGCGTCGGCGCGGAGCAACGCGATATCGCCAGCGTGGAATTGAACAATCGGAGCGGTACCTTGGAGGTCATGCGTCACCTGATCGCCAGGGGGCATCAGTGCATCACACACGTGACCGGTGCGCCGATCGGTCGGGACGCACAGCAACGCCTAGATGCTTACAGTGAGATTTTAACTGAAGCGAACCTGTCCCATCACGAGGTACTGGACGGCGGCTTCACCGAACTCGGCGCGTACCGCGCCGTCACCCGCGCCCTACATCAAGGCTCAAAGTTCACCGCGCTAATGTGCGCCTCGGACGAGATGGCTTTGGGCGCGATTCAGGCGATCAAGGACGCCGGGAAGCGCGTCCCGGAGGACATCGCCGTGACGGGCTTCGATGATCTGCCCTTGGAGAGCTTCCAGGCGGCGAAACTGACCACCGTGCATCAGCCGCTCCGCGAGATCGGACATCTGGCGGCGCAATTACTGCTGGAGCAACTCGAGGGGATCAAGCCGCGCACGGTCACGTTCACGCCAAAGCTGGTGGTTCGGCACACCGCCTGAGTTGCTGTCAGGAATTTATTCCCACCCCTCTTGCGCTGTGCGACTTTCTGATCGGAATCCGACGGGTCGAATGTCTCAAGGGTCCCGAGGCTCAAAAAACGTTCGAGCGGTTTATGGGTTTTTGGTGTCCACAGCCATCAAACAGAGCCATCAAGTATCCCGCTCATGTCGGGCAGCCCTCAAAAAGATTGAAGACCCAGACCATGCTTGAGAATGCACAACTGGCAAAGGTAGTGAGGCTTCCATAAAATGCTCTAACCTTCCTCGAGTTTTAACGCTGAGGTTTGAATACCAATGCGTAAGCGCTAAAGAACAGCGGCGATAATCGCCAGGACAAAACCAACCACGCCTGGAATGATTCGCAAGAGGTGAAATGACACCCAGGTGTCACGGAGCTTCTCCCAGTTTTCTGGTAGTTCTGAGACTGTTCTAGAATTAATTTTTCCGACAATCGGTACTTCAATCAATATCGTAACAGCGAGAGTCACGATGAACAGGACAAGGGCAATAAAAGTCAAGTAAAACATAGCGCTACTTCTGGCATAAGAAAATAACAAGACTGGTGCGGCTGAAAGCAGTGCAATTGGCGTCAATACAGTCATGAGCGGGCCCATATTCCGACCAAGACGCTTGATAATTTCTAGAAAAACACTTGGCTCGAAGGTGGATAGGGATTTGGTGAGTGCCAACCACGGACTGATATACATACCTGCTAGGAAAGCGAATAGCACGATGTTGACTACTTCAAATATTTTTAGAACCATGACTCAACCCCTATTTTATAAAAGTGAACTCGATTGGGTTTGCTGCGGTAGTTATCTGCGTCAGTTCACCTCGAGCACACCCATCATTCCTTTGTCTTCGTGCCCAGAAACATGACAGTGGTACACGGTTCTGCCCTTAAAATCATCGAAGCGCACCGCAATCCGAACGCGTTCATCGCCGCGCAGGTTGACGGTATCTTTCCAAGCCAGATACGGTTCTGGTTTCCAGACACCGTTACTCATCCGCTCGAGAACCTGGAATGGGTACGAGTGAATGTGAAACGGGTGGTCGAGCGGGCTGGAATTGATGATTTCCCAAACCTCGAGCGCCCCCAGGCTGGTTTTAATATCGGTGCGGTTCATGTCAAAGGTTTGGTTATTGATCGTGAAGCCCTGCAAAAAGCCCATATCGAAGTTGATTTCGCGTCTTGTCGCGCTGGCGCTCGGTTTGAGTCGCTCGAGGGTCAAGAGTTTTTCCGGCAGTGGGCCGGGTTTCAGGTCGGGCGCATCAATGCTCAGCAGGGTTTGGGCGGCGTTCGAGCCTAGAGAGAAAGGGCTGCGGCCGTACGGCATTTGCAGCAAACGGTACGTGCCTTTGGCTGAGAACTGCACCATCACCTCGGCTCGCTCCCCTGGTACGAGGAGCAACGTTTCGAGTGCCACGGGTTGCTCTAAGTAGCCTCCGTCCGTGGCGATCAAGTGCATGAGGTGCTGCTCGAGTTGCAACTTGAAAGCTCGGGTGATGCTGGCGTTGACCAAACGCAAACGCAAAGTGGAGGCTCGAGCGAGCAGTTTGGGTTGGTGTTGCCCGTTGACGAGAAGCACCTCGCCTTCCTTGCCGAGTAGATCGAACGCGGTCTCGTCGGCAACTTTGCCACCGATGATGGTCAAATCCGAAAGCACTAACAAATGTTCTTCGGCTTGTTGAAAGGCTGGTTCTGCCTCGAGATTTCCTTTGACCACAATCGCACCGTACAGTCCAGCAAATTGTTGTTCTGCCACATGCCCGTGCGGATGTGGGTGATACCAGTATGTGCCAGCCGAATTCTTGGGAATCACAAATTCTTGCACCCGAGATTCCCCAGGCTCGAGCGTCCCGAACGGATTGTCCACGCTTGGGGCTATGTGCAACCCGTGGGTGTGCAAGTTGCTGGACTGAGGTCTATGATTCATGCTGCCGCTCATGTCCTGCATGGGTTTTGAGAGTTGGTTGACAAACTTGAGGCGAACCCGATCGCCCTCGCGCAGGTTCAGCGTTGGTCCAGGAAAGCTGCCGTTATACGCCAGGGCTTCCAGGTTAACCCCCGCAACTCGCACGCTAGCGGGTGAGGCGACCAGTGTCGCTTCCACCAGATCAGGCTCGAGGCGGCGCGCGGGCAGCGTGGGCGGCTCCAAGAGCGGTTGGTCGGATTCGCCCACGGCTGCGCCCGCCACGCTGATGCCACCCAATTTGAACATCGCGCCGCTGCCGAGCGCGGCGAGGCCTACACCAATACCCATGCGGATCAACAGTTGCCTTCGGGTCATTTTTTGTTTGATGTGGGTCAACTCCTTCTTCCTAAAACCAGCCTAGCATAAACATAGGATCCTATGCAAACTTACTCAATTGTGTTTTCCATTGAAATACATTCGTTTCGGGTCGATTTCTCAAATTAGTGGATATTTCGCAGAAATCTATCAGTATTCTTTGCAAAAATAGCGAGAAAGTCTTAACATAGGATCTGATGAAAACGAAGAAGAGCGTCGAGGACTGCGATCCACAACCAACCGAAGATTGGCATCCGCAAGCGTCAGCTTCGTTCTGGATCAACCGCGCCTCGAAATTGTTGATGCAACTCCAAGATGAACGCATCCGCCCCCTGGGTCTCCGCGTGAGCCAAATTCCTGTCCTTTTCGCGCTCGAACACGATGGTCCGATATCACAAAAGGAACTCGCGCAACGCGCAAAAGTCGAACAGCCCACGATGGCGGAAATGCTGGCACGACTCGAACGTGATGGCGTGATCGAACGCCAACCTAATCCCCAAGACAAGCGCGGCAGCTTAAACGCATTAACGCTCAAATCACGATTGCGAATTCCGGACGCTAAGGCAACCCTTGTTCAAATGGAAAAAGACATGACGACAGGGTTTAGCGAAGCCGAAAAAGTGTTGCTGGTGTCCCTTTTGCAGCGCGTGATACAGAATCTCGAGACACATAGCTGAAATGAATTCGCTGACAGATCATGCGTTCACTCTCAAGTTGAGTACCGCATGACAGGGGTGCTGCAAAACGGCCTCGGAGGTTCAATGCTGAATCTCGCTATATTTTCTCCCGAATCCAACTATGAACTCAATCCGGCCCACTGGATTCTTGATAACCATTCCTCCCTCGAGCCGTACCTTTTTCTGCGCCATCCCGTACACTGCCAGCACGATGCTGAACTATCTGCTGATCCTAGTCCCGGTCGCTTTCATCCTCGAGTGGTTCGTGCATCCGGGCGACACGGTGATCTTCCTGATCGCGGCAGGCGCGATTCTGCCGTTGGCAGGACTGATGGGTAAAGCCACCGAGGAACTGGCCGCCAGGGCGGGCGCGACCGTAGGCGGTTTGCTCAATGCGACCTTCGGAAACGCCACGGAGTTGATTATCGCCTTCTTCGCGCTGTCGGCGGGGAAATTCGATGTCGTGAAGGCCTCCATCACCGGGAGCATTATTGGGAATTTACTCTTGGTGCTGGGACTGGCCGTGTTCCTGGGCGGCCTGAAATACCCGAAGCAAACCTTCAATCCCGCCAACGCCCGGATCGCCTCGAGCCTGTTGATCATTAGCGTGATCGCGTTCATGGTCCCGGCGCTGTTCGATCTCTCCGAACGTCAGTTCGGGATTGCGGCGGATGCGATCAGGATTGACGATGCGAATCTGGCGCTGGGGGTCAGCGTCGTGCTGCTGGGCTTGTACGCCGCGAACATCTTTTTTACCTTCGTGACCCACAAGGACGTGCTTTCCGTGGCGGACGAAAATGCCGAGGAACATAGCGCCACCTGGAGCGTGCCATTGTCCCTGGGCGTCTTGCTGGGCAGCACGATCTTGGTGGGTTTCATGTCCGAATTCCTGGTGGGCAGTATCGAAGGCTTCACGACTACCTTTCACCTGTCTGAATTCTTCGTTGGATTAATCATCATTCCGATCGTCGGCAACGCCGCCGAGCACGCCAGCGCTGTGGTTTTTGCAATGAAGAACCGCATGGAATTGGCGGTCACGATCGCCATTGGCAGCACGATCCAGGTGGCGCTTCTGGTCGCGCCACTGCTGGTCATCCTGTCCTGGGTCATCAACAAGCGCATGAACCTAGTGCTGAATAACCCGCTGGAACTGGTGACGCTGGTCGGTGCGGTGCTGATCGCCAACAGCGTGGCGCAGGACGGCGAGACCAACTGGCTCGAGGGGCTGATGCTCCTAGGGGTCTACGCGATTCTGGCGATTGCCTTCTTCTTCCTGCCCAGTCCAGTCGGAGCGTTACCCACGCACGGGTAACTGCGCTCGAGGGAGAGTAGGTCTGCTGAAAATCTCGAGGGCGAGTGTTTGAGTGGATGGATTTAAGGACATCCCTGTCTTGGATGGACGCGTTGAAGATTGTTCACAGGGCGCAACGTTCAAATCTTAGATGCCAAAAACGGTTTGTATGGCAGCATTCTCGAGATTTGGATGACACCGCATCAGCTCAGGTTTAACTGGGAGATACGTAGATGCTGGCCTCGACGTTCTCAAGAAGTCCAGTCAAGCGCTGAGCTTATTGAAGACTGTTTTGAACCTCAGGTACGCCGCGTCCAGTTCTTCGTTTACCTGAGGTTCAGCCACCAGGGTGGTCGGCGTCTCCTGCCGCTCGAGGTCGGCCCAATTGATTTCCCCAACCGCCAGTGCGCCCAGCAGGGCCGCCCCTCGAGCCGAGGCGCTGGGGAGTTCGACAGCCTGCAAGCGGCAGTTGAGCGTGTCAGACAGGAGTTGCCGCCAGCGCGGGTCGGTCGTGCCGCCTCCGGCCAGGCGCAACTCGTTTGCCTGCACACCCACAGCTTGTAATGCTTTGAGACCATCGCGGATGGCGAAGGCCACGCCCTCGAAGGCGGCGCGCATCAGGTGGGCGCGGCCGTGGTGCAGCCGCAAGCCAACCCAGGCCCCGCTGAGGTTTGGATTGTTGTGCGGCGAGCGCTCCCCCATCAGGTGCGGCAGGAAGGTCAGTCCGTCGCTCCCCGCGACTCCGAAAGCCAAGCTATACGCCTCCTCCCAGCCCAGCCCGAGCATGGTCCGCACAGCTTCCAGCGCCAGCCCCGCGTTCTGCATCGCCGCCATGCGGTACCACGACAGGACCGGCAGGCAGGACCGAAAGAGATGGGTGCGAAACTCCGGGTCAACGCTCAGTGCTGAACAAGGTGCGACAATCTGCGCTCCCGATCCGACCGTCAGTTGAACCGCGCCCGGCCGGAGCAGGCCGCTCCCCAACATGGCGGCGGCCGTGTCGGCCGCGCCAGCCGCGACCGGAATCCCGGCTCGCAAGCCGAGCGCTTCGGCGGCAACTCGAGTCAACCTTCCACCGACGCTGTGCGAGGGTTGGATGTGCGGCAGGCAATCCATTCGCAATCCCAAGACGGAGATCACCTCTGCGTCCCAGGTGTCTCGAGTCAGGTCGTAGAGCAGCGTCGCCGAGGCGTCCGACGGATCGGTCAGGGTTTCTCCGGTGAGGCGCAGCCGGAGCCAGTCCTTGGGTTGCAACGCCCAGACCGCCGCGTCGTAGACGGCAGGCTCGTGCTGCCGCACCCAGAGCAGGCTGGGACCCGTCATGCCCGTGACCGTGGGATTGCCAAGGCGCTGCCGCAGAGCAGGCGCTAGGTTCCTATACCCCTCGAGTTGCGAGCCGCAGCGTGTGTCCGCCCACAGGATCGCGTTGCGGGCGACCCGACCGGCGGCGTCACAGAGAACGAGGCTGTGCATCTGCCCGGACAACCCGATGGCGCGTATCTCGTGGGCGTGCGGCCCGACGGCGGCTCGAGTGGCGGTCTCGGCGGCGCGCCACCAGTCCTCCGGGTCGGATTCCGCCCAGCCGGGGTGCGGCGCAGTCACGGTGTAGGAAGCGGATGCCTCGTGCAGAACGCGACCAGCGGCGTCCATCAGCAGGGCTTTCAGCGATCCCGTGCCCAGATCGAGGCCGAGGAACATCAGCTCGCCCAGCTCACGCATCTGCCTATATCTAGAGGCTGATACACGACCCGTAGGGCGAAACACGCTCGAAGAAACCGCGTCATTTTGACCAGCTTAACCGGTTTCTCCGGTTCATCGTTCTTCGTCCGGTCTTGACAACTCGAGCCGGGTATGAGATATTTCTGCCATCACAAATGAAATCGATTGCAGTCGCTAACCTCCGGGCTAAGCGCTTGCGAGACGGCATAAATTCGCCCTAGGGTTTCTTGTTGTCGCCAGAAAGTGAAAACGATTGCATGATTGGAATTGATGCCGTTGCCAAACTCGCCGGAGTTTCTCCCGCCACGGCCTCGCGCGCACTATCAAAACCTGACATGGTGGCTCAAGCCACCCGCGAACGGGTCATGAAAGCGGCTCAGGAGTTGAATTACCAACCGAACGTACTGGCTCGAGGTCTGCGCCAGCGTAGCAGTCGTACCCTGGGCGTCATCATCAGCGACGTGCTGAACCCCGGCAATGCCACCCTCGCCAAGGGTATTCAGGATGCCGCCGCACGGCGCGATTACACCGTGTTCATGTTTAACACCGACGAGGACGGGGACAAGGAGCGCCGCGCGATCGAATCCCTGCGCGGTCACCTGCCGCAGGGACTGATTATCATGCCGACCGCGCAGGCGAAGCAAAACCTGAAACTCGTCCCGAACCTGCCAACCGTAGAACTGGATCGCGCCAGCGGCCTACCCGATGCCCACACGGTCCTAGTGGACAACGCGGGCGGCGCACGCACGGCCGTGCAACACCTGATTGACCTGGGACACAAGCGGATCGGAGCAATCGTCGGACGGCTGGACATCACGACCGCCGTGGAACGCCTTGGGGGGTACCGCGAAGCGCTCGAGACCGCCCGCATCCCCTACCGCGAGGACTTCGTGCTGATCGGCAATCACCGCGAGGACGGCGGGCACGCCGCCGCGATCACATTACTCTCCAAACCGAGCAGTGAGCGCCCGACCGCGCTGTTCGTGGGTAACAACGAGATGACCATCGGAGCCTTGCTGGCCGTGCGCGAACTTGGGTTACGCATCCCGGACGACCTGTCCATCGTCGGCTTCGACGATTCGCGCTGGGCCAGACTGATGCAACCCGCGATCACCGTCGTGGCCCAACCCGCCTATGAACTGGCGTTTCTGGCCTGCGAAACACTGCTGAACCGCCTCGAGCGGGACTCCACGCAGCGCCCGGCCAACGTACGCCTGTCTACCACCTTCATCCCTCGAGCCTCGACGGGCGCACCCCCACCCTCGGCGATCACCAAGCGTTCCACCCCTGAGGCCCTCAACACCGCAGCTCGGGAGCGCTCGTGAACAGTCTGACCGCGACCCGCCCGACCGCACAGAGCTTCGCGCCGTTCGGCACACTGCTGGACAAACCCGCTCGGCCCGCGACCACCCTGCGCGGCGATATCAGTTTCTGGCACGCCACGGGCGATCTGTCCGACCTGAACGGTTCCGGCGTCACCGCCTACCTGACCGCCCACCAACGCGAAGCGCTGCTCGACAGAGTAGAGCGCCACAACCAGACCTGCGAGGCGTTCATCTCCATCCACGGTCAGAGCCTGTTCGTGGTCGCCCCGCCTGGGGATCTGGACCCGCTCCTGATTCGCGTCTTCCTGCTCGAGCCTGGTCAGAGCGTGCTGCTGCACCGTGGAACCTGGCACTGGGCCCCGTTTCCGATCCGCGCCACCGCCGACTTCTTGCTATTGCTGCGCGCCGAAACCCCCGATCAGGACATTGAAATCCAAGAGATTCCCCCGCTACGGCTCCTGCCCCTCGAGTCTGTCCCGAATTAGTTCACCACTCGCTTTTTCCCGTCTGCCGCCTCGTGTGCAGATTCATGCCGCCCCGCAACCCGCCGCCCTCTCATGCTCACAGGAGAACCACCATGCGTAAACAGCTCGCCCTACCCGCCCTGGCACTCGCTTCAGCCGCCGTGATCGTTGGACTGGCGTTGGCCCAGAACAAGCAGCCGATCATTGGGTTGATTACCAAGACCGAATCCAACCCGTTCTTCGTCAAAATGAAAGAGGGAGCCTCCAAGGAAGCGGCCCGCCTCGGAGCCAAATTCATCAGCGCCGCCGGGAAGCAAGACGGCGACAACGCTGGTCAGGTCGCCGCGATCGAAAACATGGTCGCCGCCGGAGCGCAAACCATCCTGATCACCCCGAGCGATTCCAAAGCGATCGTTCCCGCCATCGCCAAGGCTCGAGCCGCTGGCACGATGGTGATCGCGCTGGACAGCCCGACCGAACCGGCCGACGCGGTGGACGCGCTGTTCGCCACGAACAACTTCAAGGCGGGCGTTTTGATCGGTGAGTACGCGGCCGCCGCCACGAAGGGCAAGAAGCTGAAGATCGCCATGCTGGACCTGTTCCCCGGTCACCCGGTCGGCATTGCCCGTCACAACGGCTTCCTGAACGGCCTGGGGGCCGACAACATCACCGAGGACACGGCTGACCTGGCCACGACCGCCGATGTCGTCTGCGCCCAGGACACCTTCGGCGACCAAGCCAAGGGCCAGACCGCGATGGAGAACTGCCTCCAGAAGAACCCGGACATCAACATGGTCTACACGATCAACGAACCCGCCGCTGCGGGCGCGTACCAGGCACTGAAAGCCGCTGGTAAGGAAAAAACCGTCACGATCGTCTCGGTGGACGGCGGTTGCGAGGGCGTGCGCAACGTGGACAAGGGCGTGATCGCCGCGACCTCGCAGCAGTACCCGTTGAAGATGGCCGCCCTGGGCGTGGCTGCGGGCGTCAAGTACGCGCAGACTGGTCGGAAGACCAGCGGCTACGTGGACACCGGCGTGACCCTGATCGCCAAGAAAGCCTACGCGGGCATCGGCAGCAAGGACACCAAGTTCGGTTTAGCAAGCTGCTGGGGCAACTAAACAGAGCTGAGGCGGAGCTGACAGCTCGAGTCACGAACAGAGCTGATTCCTCGAGTCACATCCATCTCAGCTTTGAACCTCAAAACGTAACGCTTTGAGACCGACGGGGGCGGGCAACAACCCGCCTCCACAGCAGCTCGCGGAGAAAATCATGTCCAACCCTGTTCTAGCCAAACCACAACAAAAGACACTGCTCGAGCGGCTGCCCGGCGTCACCGTGCTGGGCCCGGTGGTGGCGTTACTGCTCGCTTCAATTTTTTTCTCCACGCAATCGGATCGCTTTTTCAGTGGCAGTAATTTTTCGCTTATTTTGCAGCAAGTGATGGTCGTCGGCGTCATGGCGATCGGGCAGACGTTGGTGATTTTGACCGCCGGAATTGACCTCTCGTGCGGCATGGTCATGGCTTTGGGAACCGTGGTGATGACGAAGTTCTCAATGCAACTGGGCCTGCCGCCGGTCGTGGCGATCCTGTGTGGGATCGCCGTGACGACCGCCTTCGGCTTTCTGAACGGTTTGCTGATCACACGGATTCGTCTGCCGCCGTTCATCGTGACCCTCGGCACACTGAATATCGCCTTCGCTCTAACCCAGATTTACTCGAGCGCGCAGACGATCACGGTCTCGCCGCCGGAGTCGGCGTTGCTGGTGTTCGGCAACACCTTCAACATCGGCGGCACGGTCCTCAATTACGGCGTCATCACCATGATTTTCTTGTACATCCTGGTTTGGTTCATCCTGTCGGAAACCGCGCCGGGGCGTCACCTTTACGCGGTCGGCAACAACCCGGAAGCCGCGCGTTTGACCGGCATCCCGACGCAGCGCCTGCTGTTAATCGTTTACACCCTGGCCGGGACCATCTACGGCGTCGCGGGTTGGCTGCTGGTCTCCCGCACGGGCGTCGGTGATCCGAACGCCGGGCAAACCGATAACCTCGAGACGATCACCGCCGTGGTGCTGGGTGGAACCAGTCTGTTCGGTGGGCGCGGCGTGATTTTTGGGACGCTCCTGGGAGCGCTGATCGTCGGTGTCTTCCGCAACGGTCTGACGCTGACGGGTGTACCATCGGTGTTCCAAATTCTCATCACGGGCATTCTGGTGATTCTGGCCGTAACAGCCGATCAACTCTCCAAGCGAAAGTGAGCGTGACCCCCTTGACGGCAGTTGACACGACCCGAACCTCAGTCCCACCGCTCAGCTCCAACGCCAAACCCGTATTACAAGCTCGAGGTCTCGTCAAACGCTACGGTCAGGTCACGGCGCTCGATGGGGCGGATTTTGAACTCCTGGACGGGGAGATCCTGGCGGTGATTGGTGACAACGGCGCGGGCAAGTCCAGTCTGATCAAAGCGCTCTCCGGGGCGACGATTCCTGACAAGGGCGAGATTTTACTGGATGGGAAACTGGTCCATTTCCGCAGCCCAATAGATGCCCGACATCACGGCATCGAAACCGTGTATCAGGATTTGGCGGTCGCACCCGCAATGACGATTGCCGAGAACCTATTTCTGGGGCGCGAAATTTTGCGCCCGAACCCGTTCGCCAAACTGTTCAGGATTTTGGACAAAAAGCGGATGCTCGAGGAAGCCAGCCGTCACATGCAGGATTTGAAAATTGGAATTCGCAGTATGCAGCAGGCCGTGGAAACGCTGTCCGGCGGTCAGCGTCAGGGCGTGGCCGTGGCACGCAGCGCCGCCTTCGCCCGGCACGTCGTCATCATGGACGAACCGACAGCGGCGCTCGGGGTCAAGGAAAGCAATATGGTGCTGGACCTGATTCGCCGCGTGCGCGACAAGGGCTTACCCGTCATCATTATCAGTCACAACATGCCGCACGTTTTCGAGATCGCCGACCGGATTCACATTCAACGCCTCGGGCGACGCGCGGCCGTGGTCAACCCGAAGCTGGTCAGCATGAGTGACACGGTGGCGGTGATGACCGGCGCGATGACCCCGGAACAACTCGGGGCGGGCGCGGTCCTGACCACGGGTGCTTAAACCTACTCAGCTCGAGGAGATCTCGAGACGGGGTTGTTTTGGACTTGGTTTTCGGATGGCGTGGTCTGCCGGGTTTACCGTGGCAACCCCCTACGGAAGACCTGGGTCCTGACCGCGAAGTGATCTGTTGTTCAAGTAGCTCACGCGCCGTGGTCAATCTCGAGACATGGCTGCCTCCACACCTCGACGGGGTACAGAGTCGTACCCGCTCCCTAGACTGAACTCGCCGTAGACTGAACCTCATGACCGCACCGCTCCCGACCAAGCCGCTCCGCTTTGGGATTCTCAGTGCCGCCCGCATTGCCGAAGCTCTGGCTCCCGCGATTCGCGCCGCCAGCAACGCCGAACTGGTCGGGATCGCCGCCAGGGACGAAACCCGTGCGCGGGCTTTTGCTGATAAATTTTCCATCCCAAACGTTTTCAAGAGTTACGACGCACTGCTGGAAAGCGATCAGATAGACGCGGTTTACATCCCGCTGACCAACGACTTGCACGCGCCCTGGGCAATCAAATCGCTCGAGGCGGGAAAGCATGTCCTCTTAGAAAAACCGTCCGCTATGAACAGCGCGGAGACCGCGCACATCTTGGAGGCCGCCAAAGCCCACGGGCGCGTCGTGTTTGAAGGCTTCATGTACCGCTATCACCCGCAGGTGGCCCGCGCCCTCGAGTTGGTGCGATCTGGCGCAATCGGTGAATTGCGCCTGGTACGATCCAGCTTTTCGTTTCCGCTCTCGCCCGGCGACGATCACCGTTGGTTGCGCTCGCAGGGCGGCGGCGCGATGTTCGACATCGGCTGCTATTGCCTGAACACGGCGCTGCTGTTCATGGGTGAAACTCCAGGGTCGGTCACGGCTCGAGCCACCTGGGGTTCCAAACCGGGCGCGCCCAGAGAAGAGTTCGTGGACATGGAACTGGCGGCAATTCTGGAGTTCAGCGATCGTAAACGCGCCATGTTCGACTGCTCGTTTCAACACGTCTTGCGTCAGCAGACCGAACTGGTGGGAACGACCGGAACGATTGGGCTGGGCGGCTTCGTGTCACCTCGCACGGAACCCGGAAAAGTCTGGCTGAACGGGTCACTGGAAGAGACCGCGCCCGCCGACCGATATCAGCTCATGGTGGAACACATGGCGCGGGTCGTCGCGGGCGAGGAATCGCCGCGCTTCGACGCACCAGAGCAGGCCACGAGTGCGCTAAACCAGATGCGGACGCTCGAGGCGGTGCTGGAGAGCGCCGAGCGCAACACGCCACGCGGTTAAGTGATCGAGTCTCGAGTTGCAAGTGTTCCTGTTGTTGAAAATGGTGCTCGTCGTACAGTGACCCATGAGCTTACCGAAACGCAGTCAGTTACCTCAGGAGCAAACCTGGAGCCTGGAGACGGTCTTCCCGTCAGAGGCAGCTTGGCGGGCCGCGCTCGAGGAGATACCGGGGTTTGGAACGCAGATCGCAGCGTTCTCCGGACGGCTAGGTGAGTCCGGGACGACGCTCTGGGAGGGCTTGCAACTGCGGGATGCGCTGTCTCTCCGCGCCGGAAAGGTGCGGCTGTACGCCAGCTTATTGAGCGACACCGAAGGCACGAATGCCCTGTACTCGGGGATGCGGGCCGAGGCGAACACGGCGGTCGCGGGGCTGGGCGGAGCGGCTGCCTTCATGCAACCAGAACTGCTGTCCCTGGGCGAGGATCGGCTCGAGGGGTTGATGCGGCAGGAACCACGTCTAGAACTGTACCGCCACAGCTTCGAGGTGCTGCGAGCGCAGGCGGCCCACGTTCGCAGCACCGAGGTCGAAACGCTGCTGGCGCAAGCCAGAGACCCGCTCGGGACCGCTGAGAGCGCGGCGAGTGCCGCGGCCGATGCCGATATGAAGTTTCGCCCGGTCGAGCAAAATGGGATGACGCTCGAGGTCTCGCACACGAACGTCGGTGAACTGCTCTCCAGCCCGGATGCTGGGGTGCGCCGGGCCGCCTGGGAATCCTACGCGGATGGTCATCTGGCATTTCAGAACACGCTGGCCGCCACGCTTCAGGGAAGTATTAAAGCCTACGTCTTCAACACCCGCGCCAGAGGCTATGCCAGCTCGCTCGAGATGTCGCTGTCCCGCAATCACATTCCGGTGGCGGTGTTTGAAAATCTGCTCAGTACCTTCGAGGCGAACCTGCCGACCTGGCATCGCTATTGGAAGCTCCGGAAAAAAGCCATGAATGGGGCGTTGCAGACCTACGACATCCCAATTTACGATTCGCCCGCGCCGCTCACGCCTAGCCCAAAGATGAGCTTTTCGGAAGCCTCGCAAACTATTCTGGACGGGATGCAGCCGCTCGGCGCGACCTATAACGACCCTATGCGGCGCGGATTGTCGGAGCAGCGTTGGGTGGACTGGGGGCAGAACGCGGGCAAAGGCGCGGGCGCATTCTCGAGCGGCTTGCAGGGCACGCATCCGTTCATCTTCGTGAGCTGGTCGGACGACCTGTACTCCATGTCCACGCTGGCGCACGAGCTGGGCCACTCGATGCACTCGTACCTGACGCGCGCCACGCAACCAACGGTCTACTCCAGCTACGGGCTGTTCGTGGCCGAGGTGGCCAGCAATTTCAATCAGGCGATGGTCCGGGCGCACCTGTTGAAGCAGACCGCCGACCCGACGATGCGCTTGGCAGTTCTCGAGGAGGCGTTCTCCAATTTTCACCGATATTTATTCGTCATGCCGACCCTGGCACGGTTTGAAAAGGAACTCTACGAGCGCGTGGAACGCGGCGGGGCGATCAGTGCGCCGGATTTGAGCGCGCGCTTGGTGGAGCTGTTCAGTCAAGGTTACGGCGGCGCGGTAACGATAGACGCGGAACGCCTCGGGTCGGGCTGGATGAACTTCGGGCATCTCTACGCGCCGTTCTACGTGTACCAGTACGCGACCGGCATCGCCGCCGCGAACGCGCTGGCCAAAGACGTAATGGAGCAGGGCGAACCGGCCGCGGCGCGGTACCTGGAGTTTTTGAAGGCGGGCAGTTCGGTCTACCCGCTGGACGCTTTGAAGATCGCTGGGATTGACATGAGCCAGCCGGAACCCGTGCAGCGAGGCTTCGACGTGTTGAAGGAAATGGTGGATGAACTCGAGGCGACGCTCGGGTAACGGGCCCCGATGATGCTTCTCTTCAGGGATGTTAGCGTGACACGATGAGCCACCCACTCGAGACGGCTGCCGGCTTTCGAGCCGCGATGGTCGAAAAACTGAAAGCTCAACAGGACTTGACAGATCTAAAGATAGAGCGTGCCATGCGAGCCGTTCCGCGTCACACCTTCGGACACTGGCTATCGCTGGAAACGGTCTACGGTCGTGGGGCACACCCTCTGCCCGGCGCGACAGCGGCCACCATGTCTACCATTTCAGACCCGGCAGCCGTGGCGATCATGCTCGAGCCACTCGAGTTGCAACCCGGTCAGCGGGTTTTGGAGATCGGCGCGGGCACGGGTTACAACGCGGCGCTGATCGCGGAACTGGTCGGGGCGTCGGGGCGCGTGACGACGGTAGACATTGAACCGTACGTGGTGGCCGCCGCCAAGACGAACTTGCGAGCCACAGGCTTCGAGCGGGTAGAGGTGATTTTGGGAGATGGGGGCTTCGGGTTCGCTAGGAACGCACCGTACGACCGCATCACGGCCACAGTCGGACTCTGGGAGATTCCGTTGGAATGGTTCGGTCAACTGGCGGACGGCGGGCGAATTGTCGCACCGCTGCACCTGTACGGCCAGCCCTACGAACACGTGTATGTCCGGCTCGAGGCGGAAGGCGAGCATTTGAGCGGCAAGGCGGTGAACTGGCTCAATATGGTGCTGATGCGTGGCGGTGCAGGGTCACATCCTGAAAGCGTCTCGGCTGTTTTGAGTGAGATTGAAGTGCAGCCCGTTTCGATTGCCATCAAGGTTTATCGCCGCGACGATCCCGAAGCGCCTCAGCCGCATCCCCTGGAAATTCATGGCAACCGCGCCTCGTGGGTTTTGGAGCGAGAACGAACACTGGTCGCGTTAGAGATGGGATTGTCAGCCACGAACTCTTGAAGCGGCGCTCGAGCCACGAATTCTGCCCTCAACCGTCTCGCGCCGTGAGCAGCACCTCCGGGTAATCCCCGATCAAGCCGTCCGTTCCCAGCTCCAGCAACCGCCGCGCCGTCTCAGGGTCGTTGACCGTCCAAGTGTTGACGCGCCAACCTCTCGCGTGAGCGCGAGCGATCAATTCCGGCGTGACTTGGCTGTGATGGGGGTGAATCGCGTTCACGAACAACAGATTCGCCGTCCAGCCGTCTTTCAAGTACCACTGCTTCAGGTCGGGCGCGTACAGCAACGCCGTTTGCAACTTGGAGTCCGCCCATTTGACTCGAGCCAGGGAGGCTGGGTTGAAACTCGAGACGATCACGGATTGGCGCATATCCAGCTTGCCGACGAGCGCGGCGGTTTCCCGTTCGCGGCCGTCGGTGGTGGGCGTCTCGAGTTTGATTTCCACGTTGACAGAGGCGTTTCGTTCTTTGGCGAGCGCTAACACCGATTCCAGCGTGGGGATGTCGTGTCCGTTCAGCTCGGAGAGTTTCAACGCGGCGATCAAGCGACCGTCAGCCAGGTGAAAGTCGTGGTGCGTCACCAGCACGGCGTCCAGTGTGCGTTGCACGTCCAGTTCAAAACCGTCCAGGCCCGCGTCCAGAGCCGCCGCGAAGGAGGCGAGCGTGTTCTCGCGGAATTGTTTCGGGCTGCCACGATGACCCAACAGCAGAGGGCGTTTCATGGTGGAAAGTGTAATGCCTTCATCCGTGGACGTTAGACTCTGAGGAGGATGCAAGGGCAACTGAAACTGAACTTCGATCTGGAACTCTCAGCCGATGTCCTGCGCCAACAACTGGGGCGAGCCGTGGCGGACCTGGACATCCCGTTGAAACTTCAGAAACCTGTGCCGCTGAACCTCGGACGCTTGCGAGCAGGCACGGTCAGGACGCTGGCGCTGCAACCCACCCGGATCAGGCTCGAGGTGATTTTCGAGCGCGGTTTGGGGTTGAGTCTGGAACTCAGCGATCTGCAATTCAACGAGGCGCGGCAGAGCCTGTCGGCCCGCCTCGAGCGGTTCGCGCCGCAGGGCTTCCTCGGGGCTGGACTGGTCAACGGGTTGCGTGGCATGTTGCTGGGCGGGGCCTCCAGAGCAGCCAACGAGCGGGTTCCAGGAGTGCTGGACGTGCAAGGCGACAAGTTGACGGTTGATCTGTCGGCGCTCGTGGCGCGCACCCTGCAAGACCCTGAGCTGCGAGCGAATCTGGTCAAAGCCTTGTCGGTGATGGCGCAGCCGGACCTGCGAATTTTGAACCTCGAGCTTCGTGATGGCAGCCTGTGGGTGAGACTCAGCGCCTCTGCCTAAAAATTTATTTCTCGACCGTCACCTCGAGGTTGACCGTGCTGCTGGGGCCGTAATCTGATGCCAGCACCGCCACGAGTCGGTAGACGCCCGGCGCGGCCGAGGCTGGAACACTGAGCTGGGCGCTGACATCCACGTCCCTGATAGTCACGCGGGTTCGCGTCAGAATCTCGTCGAAGCCGTTCAACTCGCTGCTCGAGGTGGCGCTCAGGTGCAGGGTGGCTGAGTCCAGGTGGAAGTCCCAGCCTTGCGGAAACTGAGTCTGCTGGGTGTGAATGAAATTGACACTGACGCCAGTGTTGCTGGAGCCGTTCAAGGGCAGGCTCGAGGCGCTTTTAGCGAAGTGCCCGGCGGCATCGCGCAACCTCACGACCGGATCTGACCCCAGATTCACCACCAAGCGCGGCTGGCCGCCCGCCTTGACGCGAATCGCACCTCGAGCCTCGGCGCGAAGCGGATTGAAGGCCCCACCGGGTTCCACGAGCGTGCAAGACGCGAGTAGGCAAAGCGACAGAAACGGCCACAGGAGAAATCTCATACCCGATTCAATCACAATTCAGAACCCGAGCGATCGTTGAACCGTGTCCAGATTTCAGGCGGGATACGTCTGACCTCGAGACCCTTAAGGACCGTCAAGATCGTTTCCAAAGGCGTTGCTGAAGCTCAAAGCAGCAAGCCAGACTCAAGTTTTTCCATGCTTAGATCAACCCTGTCTGAAGGTTTCATCCACCGTGCATTCACGCTTTCTGCGTATGATTCGGCGCGTGAACTTCAACATCTTCTGGGTGGCGGCGCTGTCCTACCTGTTCGGAGCGATTCCGTTCGGGGTGCTGGTGGCTCGCACCTACCAGATTGATATTCAGCGCGTCGGCAGTGGCAACACCGGAGCCAGCAACGTGCTCCGGGCGGCCGGTTGGGGCCCAGCCATGGTGGTCGCGCTGGCTGACATCATGAAGGGAGGCATCGCCGTGCTGATCGCGCAGGCGCTCGGGATGCCCGGCTTGGAAATCGCCGTGGTCGGCTTCTGCGCGGTGCTAGGTCACAACTACAGCATCTTCCTGGGCTTTCGCGGCGGCAAGGGCGTGGCCACGAGCTACGGTACGGTGCTACTGCTGGACGTGGGTCTGGGATTAGCGATCCTGCCAATGTTTATTTCTACATTGTTAATCACGCGCTTCTCGAGCGCCGCCAGCATGATCGCCAGCTTCAGTGGAATTATTCTGGGAATTGCCATGCACCGCGAATGGTGGAAGGTGCTGATGATGAGCTTGCTGTTCAGCATGATTATCTTCAAACACCGCGAGAACCTGGATCGGATTCGCTTGGGAACCGAGCGTCCCTTCGATCAACGCTTGCCGAAAACGGTTCCGGGCGATACCGCCAAAAATGAGGCGATCTCAGGCGAACTCGCCCAGCCCCAAGAGGCGAAGTGACGCATCAGACCTACCCTGTCCCTTCGAGCAGCATGACCTCGAGCAGCATGACTTTGAGCAATGGGGACTCGAGCGGTACAGCTTTCAGCGACGAAACAATCTCGCCTCTCGAGATGCTAGCCATTGCACCGCACCCGGACGACGCCGAGATCGGCTGCGGCGGAACGCTGCTGCGAGCCGCAAGGGGCGGAAAACGCACTGGCATCCTGGAATTGACTCGAGGGGAGCTGGGCACGCTCGGCACGCCTGAGATTCGTGATCTCGAGGCGTTGGAAGCGGCGCGGGAGTTGGGCTTGGCGTATCGGGGCAACCTGCGCTGGGCGGATGGGGGCGTGACCGACACGCCGGTCTACCGTTTTGAGCTAGCCCAGGCGATCCGTGACTTGAAGCCGAAGGTGCTACTGGTTCCGCACGAAACCGACCGCCACCCGGATCACGCTGGCGCGGCGCGGGTCTGCGCGGCTGCTACCCACTTCGCGGGTCTACGCAACGCGCCGCTGTCTGGGACACCTCACCGGGTGGGCCAAGTGCTGCATTATCAGGGCAACGCACCCATCATTGCCAACGTCTTGGTGGATGTCTCAGGCGTGATGGAGGCGTGGGAACGGGCGATCATGGCGCACGCCAGTCAGTTCACCGGGGAGCGCATCTCGGAAACGGTGACGCCGGAAATTATCGAGCGACGCAAGGCCAGGCTGATGTACTGGGGAACGTTCATCGGCGTGCGGTACGCAGAAGCCTTCGAGAGTTTGCTGCCGACGCAGTGGCAGCCCTGAGAGGTTTGAGAGGAACGCCAACTCTCCTCGGCCGGGTTGACGGTAGGGGCGAACGGCCGTTCGCCCCGTCATACATTCCCTGGCGACACCTCGAGTCACATGCCCATACCAAGCAACGAGGCTTGAGCTGTGTGTTAAAAGCCTGACCCTCGAGGAAAATCCGACGAGACCAACATGAACCGCCCCAACTCGATCCGTTTCAGCTCGAGACTGCGAAATCCACGGTCACGCTGACTTCCAGGTCGCGCTCGGCGCGGTACTCCATGCCAATGTCGGCGCTCGGGGCGCTCCTGGCTCGAGCCAGTGACATCGGGGCGGCGGACACCGCGTCGTACACCACGACGCTCTCCGGCATACTCCAGGAATCGCTGGCGTTTCGCACACCGGTCACGGTCGCGCCGGAGGCTTCCGCCATCGCCACAGCTTTGCTGCGCGCCTTGCGCATCGCCTCAGCGGCCAATGGCACGCTGGCAGCGAAGTCGTCCCACTGCCACTCGAGTTGCTGTAACTCGGCGTTTTTGGTGTCACTGACCGCGCCGATGACCTGCGGGAGCCGCTCGAGTCGGCTTTCGGTGACGACCAGATTGAACTCGGCTTTGGAGGCTTTCAGCAGCCCACCCGGCGCGGAGACCCGCACCGCTTTCAGGCTAACCGCCGATTCCTCGAGACCGAGCGCTTTCAGACGGGTCACGAACTCCTTGAGTTCTTTGGCTTGTTCCAGCGCTGCATTGCCGAAGATGGCGCGTTCGCCGTCTATTTTCAGATGCAACCGGGCGCTGACGGCGGTGATCGTGGACTTGGCGCTGGCGGTGACGCGAATTGTGCCTTCCATGCGCCCAGACTACACGCTCAGCCCGCACAGCTCGAGGCAAGCCGTGCCTTCAATCAGGCTGTGCCAGGTTTTGGAGAGAGCAGCACGTGAACCCCGCGAGCCAGCAACACCGCCGTCATCAGGACAGTTCCGACAGTCCCAGCCGCGCCGTGACCTCGAGTTTGGACCACGACCAGCAAGACGATCGGAGTGAGAATCCCCGCTAGCGGTTGCGGTCCGAGCGGCAAGAAGCGATTCAGTTTCAAAGCGCGATGCAAGCCCATAATCCCCAGCCCGACCAGCATGGCAGTCGCACCGACCACGGGGTCGGCCACAAGGAGCGCCCCCGTGGCGGGCGACAAACCCTGACCGCCGTTGAAACCGTGCCAGACCGGATAGCAATGCCCAAGGGCGGCAGTCGCCGGAGCCAGCCAGATCAGTTCCGGCGCGAACAGCCAGACCGCGCCAGCCGCCAGTGCGCCCTTCAACACGTCCACGACGGCGATTGATACACCGACCCGCCAGCCGAACTGCCGCCCCATGCCGCTCGCCCCGGCAAAATCCTTGGCTCTGACATCACCACCGTGCGACCTCGAGTACAGCACGGAGACCGATACGGCGGCGATCAGGTACGCGGGGATTAGGGCCCAGGCTCTGGAAAGGTCCACCTCTGAAGTCTAGCCAAAAAAGGGACGCGAGCGATTCGCGTCCCCACTCGAGCGGCCGAGTAATCAGCGCGGAATCTGAATCTTCTGACCGACTTTGATCATGTTCGCGTCGGCGATCCCATTCAGTTTCGCCAGTTCCGCGTACTTCCCAGAATCCCCCAGGTACTCCTGGGCGATCCCGGACAGTGTTTCGCCGGGTTTGACGATGTGCCACTCGTCGGGACGGTTGACGTAGGCGGGCTTGGCGGCGACGGCAGCTTTTTTCTCGTCGTCGGCTTTCTGCTTGGCACCCTCGACGATCTTCAGGTCGCCCGCATCCACGTTGGTGGCTCCCTGCGCCTCAGCGATTTGCACGGCCAGGTTGTACTCGTGCTGGCTGTCCACCGCACCGCTCAGCACCACCCCGCTGCCGCTCTGCGCGACATTGATCGGGTTAGCAGTCAGCTCACCGTTCTCGTCAATCGCGCGGAAGACCTTCTTGGCGAGCGCACTCGAGTCCACGGCCGCCTGGACCTCAGCTTCGTCCACGGCGGGTACCTCTGATGACGAGGCTTCCACGATCACGCTCGAGGTGTCCACCGATTTGACGCCGCCGATGCCTACCGGCATAGTTTCCAGGAACTGCTTGACGCGATCGTTCGGAACCATACCGTTCCAATACACAGTTCCGCCGCGTTCGGTCACAGTGATCGGCAAACCGTTCAGGAACGAGTACTTCTTCATCTCGTCTTCGACACGCTGCTGGGTGCTCTTACCGAATGGCCACATAGGTGTACCTCCGTTTATTTCTGGGTGCGTCCTCGAGTGTACTCGCTTTTCGTAAGCCCGGCGTCAGTTGGCGGTTCTAGATCACCAAAACCATAAAAACACGTTTGGCACGACACTCAATTAGGCTCGAGGATTTTGGGATGGTCCCATTTCCTGCTGAGGGACGCCTGATGCGCTGATTCTTCTAAAGGGGCCGGAAAGTTTGATCGTTAGACCCAGCGACAGGGTTGGTTGCCGTCAGATTCGTGGCTCAGGGCGTTTTCCGCCACCAGCGCCCCCAAACCGATCTAACCATGTTCCGAATTGAGTTCATGGTCGGCTCGAGCTGACCGAGTTCGCCCCTCAGGCTCAGACGCATTTCTTTCGATAGGTCCTGATCGGGTAAACCCAGCAGCTCGCGGTAAATCGTGATTCGCTGTTGGAGCTGATCGGCTCGGTGATTACTGCGGGCCAGACCAATTTTGGCCTTGACGCATTCCGCTCGAATCCCAGAATCGGTTTCGGCCGCGCAAGCCGCCAATAGTTTTTCGTACGCCTCGACCGCCTCGGCGTGGCGTCCCAGAGTGCGCAGTTTCGCGCCGACGTTCACCAGTGCCTGCGCCGCTTGCAGGCGCACGACGGCGACTTCATCCCCCAGGCAACGACGGATGAGGTCTTGGTACACGGCGAATCCCGCCTCGGTATCACCGACTGCTTCGCTCATCAAGGTGAGCGCCTTGGCGTACAGCGCTTTGGCCACGCGTTCGCGCATGTACGCCAGATTGCTGGAACCGTAGCGACGCAGGATTTCTTCGTAGGTCTCAAGCTCCTCCGAGTGACGCCCCAACTTCTCCAACTGCCAGGCCTTGTTGGACAGCGCCAAGGCCACGTCCTTCTGAATGCTGGTACTCAGCTCCGCCCCGTAGGTGGCAATCTGGGTCTCGAGGACAGCTAGAGCCGCTTGGCGCTGAGCGAGTTGCGACAGCGAGTAGGCCTTGCGGACCAGGGCATCGCTGCACTGGCGGCGCAGTTCAGGGTGCAGCGATTGCCCGTACTGGGTCAGCACCTCGTCGTACAGCGTAACGGCCTCGCGGTGCTTGCCTTCGACACCCAGCACCCGGCCCCGTTCAATCGTAGCCGTAATCGCATCCCGCTCGGTCAGGGGCAGGTCTTGGTACTGCGAGCCGTAGTGAACCTCTTTGCCAGCCCGTTGCAAACGATTCAGGCAGGTCAGGCGGCTGGCGGCACCTTTGGCGAGCGTTTCGCGCATCGCCGGGCTGGTGGCGTTTTGAAACCGCGCCATCAGCGAGTCATATACGCTCAAGGCCTCCTGTTCACGGTTCAAGAGCATCATCAGCAAATACCCTAGGTTCAGGTAGACGCTGGCGGTCGTACCCGTCTCCACGCCCTCGTCCTCGGCGAACGCGTCCAAATATGTCTGGTAGGTCTGCACCGCGTCCTCGAGATGGCGACGCTCGCGCTGGTCCACCCCGAGGTTGTACAGCGCCTGCGAGACGATTCTACGGATGGCAGCCTCGGGATCGGCTGCAAAGCGCTGACTTAAATCGCGTACCACGCGGGCGTGTTGAAGTTCAGCCTCGGTCAGCGGCTGCTCAGCCAGGTCACCGCTGTCGTCCGTGCTTTGCAGTTTGGGGGGTAGCTGTTGCTTCCAGATCTTGGCTTGCGTGTCCCCCGCCTCCGCAGCGGCACGGCGCTGATCGGCGCGACTGACATCCGCCACCTCTGACTGGGTTTGCAGCACCTCGAGCGCGTCCCGCCAGCGACCCAGGTCACGCAGCACCCGCACCCGAAGTTGGCGACTGAGGATCACCTGCCATTGCACCTCCGGGTCGGACGATCCTGCGAAACGGGTTTGCAACGCAGTCAGCCGCCCCAGAACATCATCCAGCCCCTCGGTGACCAGTAACGCTCGAGCCTGTCGTAGGTAGGTGTCAGCCAGCAAGCCCTGTAACGCGGGTGCCTGACTGCCACCAAACTGAGCCAGCAGGCGCTCAAAGAGGAGCCGTTCGGCAGACGGAGCCAGACCCTGGGTGCGCTCGAGCTGCGTTTTCAAGACCTTCGCCTGCACGTGGCTGTCTGGGTGAGAGGCGTAGCGCTCCCACTGAAGCGCGGCCAGCGCGCTAGCTTGGGTCTGGGAAGCCTGACTGCCCTCCCAGGCGAGCGCCTCGAGCTGGACACCGATAGACAGGTTGACGTTGAACAGCACCGTGGCATCGCTCAGGCTGCCGTACCGGTCCAGCATCGCCTGGCAGGTCGAGATCAACCGTTCAAAGGCGCTCGGCGTCTCCGACTTCGAGGAAAGGCTGTCTTGCGGCAATAGCTCTTCCGATGGGCTGTGAGGTTCCGTTTCAAGCTCCGAGAATTGCCAGCCCACCAGCACCGCCCCGGCTCTGGACTGAATGCGGCGCAGCTCGAGGGTCTCCCCTAAAAATCGGTGGTCTGATAACGCCTCGAGTTTCGATATTCCCTCCAATCGCCGCCGCCTTTGAGCCAGCAGTACCGCTGCCAGGAGTTGCGCCTCGGCTCCCACCGCGTTCAAATCCGCGTCACTGCCAAGGCTGCACTCCGCCTGCAACTGTTCGTAGATCGTCAGGGCCGCCTCAGATTGCTCGAGACCGACCAGTGCCTGAGCGTGAACCAATCGCGCTCGCGCCACCAGAATTTGGTCGAATGGGTCTGCGTTGCCAGCGAACCGCGCCCGCAACGACACGGCCGCCTCGAGTGCGGCTGGCCACTGCCGGGTCGTCAACAGGGCTTGGCAGTGCTGATACAGCGATTCGAGAGTGTGACTGTTATTCGTATCCGAACGCGATTTCTCGGTCATGTCGTTTTTCCCGCCCTCACCATACCTTCGAGCCTCCAGAACCATCCAAGCCTAGAACCATCCAAGCTGGGTGGCGAATGTCAGATGCCTCGAGGAAGCCCGAAACCCCAGATGGTAGACTTTGCGCGGTAGAGTCAACGTTGGTGTGGTTACCGCAACCCGGAGTGCCGCGCACGTCGAAATTCTGAATTTGTGGCACTGGCGCTGACCCGTTCAGCTCGAGTCCAGGGATTTGAGGTTCGACTGGGAGAAAGCAAATATGTCATCCAATCTGAGAAATTTTTCGATCATCGCCCACGTGGATCACGGGAAGTCCACGCTGGCGGATCGAATCCTGGAAATTTGTGGGGCTATGACGGCTAGGGACAAGCGCGAGCAGACGCTGGACACGCTGGATTTGGAGCGCGAGCGCGGCATCACCATTAAGGCCACGCCGGTGCGCCTGGATTACGTGGCTCAGGACGGGAAGCCCTACGTCTTCAACCTGATTGACACGCCGGGTCACGTGGATTTCAATTACGAGGTTTCCAAGTCGCTGGCCGCCTGCGAGGGCGTGCTGCTGTTGGTGGATGCCTCGCAGGGCGTGGAGGCGCAAACGATTGTCAACGCGTACCTGGCCGTGGACAGCAACCTAACGATCATCCCGGTGGTGAATAAAATTGACCTCCCGAGCGCTATGCCGGAGGAATCCGCCCAGGAGTTGGAGAGCGTCATCGGCATCCCCGCCGAGGATGCCCTGTACGCCAGCGGCAAGACCGGGCTGGGCGTCGCGGAAATTCTCGAGGCGATTGTCAGTCGCATCCCGGAACCGAAGAACGACACCGCCGCGCCGATCAAGGCGCTGGTCTTCGATAGCGTGTTCGATAGCTATCAGGGCGTGATTCCGTTCGTGCGCGTGCTCGAGGGGACGATCAAACCGGGCACGAAGATTCGTTTCTGGAACACGGACAAGGAATTCGTCGTGGACGGCGTGGGCTACTTCCGCCCGAAGTTAGAGAAGGCAGAGGAGTTGAACGCTGGCGAGGTCGGCTGGGTCACGGCCGCGATCAAGGACATTCACGATGCCCAAGTCGGTGACACGATCACGGGGGCGCAACGCCCGACCTTGGAACCATTTCCGGGCTTCAAACCGGCGCAACCGGTCGTATTCAGCGGCTTGTACCCGACCGAGACGAACGATTACCCGAAGCTCCGCGAGGCCCTGGAAAAGTTGCAACTCAACGATGCCGCGCTGAATTTTGAACCGGAGACTTCTGAGGCGCTCGGCTTTGGCTTTCGTTGTGGCTTCCTGGGATTGCTGCACGCCGAGGTCGTCCAGGAGCGATTGGAGCGGGAATTTGACCTGGATCTGATCGCCACCGCCCCGAGCGTGGTTTACAAGGTCAACCGGACCAACGGCGAGAGTTACATGCTGCAAAACCCGTCGGAACTCCCGAGCATGGACCGCGTGGCGAGCGTCGAGGAACCGTACATCAAATTGTCGGTGATTCTGCCCGAAGAGTACGTCGGCAGCGCCATGCAGCTCTTGGTGGAAAAACGCGGTCAGATGAAGGATATGGTCTACGTCGGGCGGCGCGTCGAGCTGCGCTACGAAGTGCCATTCGGTGAGGTGCTGTACGATTTTCACGACCGCCTGAAGTCGTTGTCACGCGGCTACGCCAGCATGGATTACGAGCAGATCGGCTACCGCGAGGACGATCTGGTGAAGGTCAGCATCTTAGTCAACAACGAGATCGTGGACGCGCTGGCGCTCGTCTGTCACCGCACCAAAGCGGATTACCTGGGGCGGCGAATCGTGGAACGCATGGCGGACGTGATCCCGCGCCAGATGTTCCCCGTACCGATCCAGGCGGCCATCGGCGGCAAGATCATTGCCCGCGCGACCGTCAAGGCGTACCGCAAGGATGTCCTAGCGAAGTGTTACGGCGGCGATATCAGTCGCAAGCGCAAGCTCTTGGACAAGCAGAAGAAGGGCAAGAAGCGCATGAAGGCGATTGGCACGGTCGAAGTGCCGCAGGAAGCGTTCCTGGCAGTCCTCTCCGGCGACAGCTAAACCAAGGAAACTGGCCCTGCAAATACCCTCGGGACAATCTCGAGGGTATTTGCAAGGCTGGTCATTTGGTACACCAAAAACCTCACAACAGATTTATCCTCGAGTTCAGAAAAGGCTCGAGGAGGCTGTCATGAAAAGAGGCTTGGTTTTCGGACTGATACTGCTGAGCGCTGTGTTGCTGGCGTCGTTCTCGCAGGGTCAGACGGGTCGCAAGTACCGCATTATGGTCCCTTGCACCCCCGGTTGCAGTTGGGAGGTCATGGCGCAGCAAATGGCGCGGATCATGAAGGACGAGGGGCTGGCTGATAGCGTCGAGGTCTACTCCGTGACCGGGAACGGCATCCCGGCGGCACTGCAAAAGTTCACCGAGCAAAAAGGCAACCCGAACGAGCTGATGGCCTTCGGGGTCGGCGTGCTGGGCGCGACCGTGCTGGCGAACTCGCCGGTTCAGATGAGCGCTTTCACGCCCGTTGCCCGGATGGTGGCGGAGTACGAGACGGTCTTCGTGGCGAGCGACAGCCCGTACCTGACCCTGAACGATTTGGTGAAAGCCTGGCGCGCCAATCCGCAAAGCATCGCCTGGGGCGGAACCAGTAAGGGCAGCACCGCGCACATGGTGGCGGGACTGCTGGCCAAAGCGGCCGGGATAGAGCCGAACAAAGTTAAGTTCATTCCCTCGAACGGCAACTTGCAGGGGGCTAGAGCAATGGTCAATCACGAACTCGAGGCGATCAGCGCCAGTTACGCCGCCGTAGAGGACTTGGTGACTTCCAATCAGATTCGTCCGCTCGGGATTTCCGCCCCGAAACGCGTGGTCGGGCTGGGCATTCCGACCTTCACCGAGCAAGGCTATAAGGTGCAGTTCCAGAACTGGCGCGGGGTCGTCGCGCCGCCCGGTATCACTGAGCGTCAACGCGCTCAGTGGCAAGTCCTGATGAGCCGCCTGAGCCGTGACCCGATCTGGAAATCCAATGCCGAGGCCAACAACTGGCTGCCGTACTTCCAGACCGGCAACAGCTTTCAGAGCTTCCTCGAGGACCAGCAGGGCGCCGTGACGACGCTGCTGCAATCGCTGGGCCTACTCAAGTAAACCGCGATCAACTTCAAAGAACGCGCGGCTCGAGCGAATTTCTAAACTGCTCGAGCCGCAGCCTTTATCAGTCAATCTTGTTCCTGTCGTTTACGGGTTTTTCGTTTTCCACTGTTGCAGCAGTTGCAGCAGGGCTTGTGGAGGGTTGCTCGGGGCTAGGTTTCCAGCCTGATCCTTGTCGGACAACCCGTGGCACGAGCCGCAAACGCGCACCTCGCCGGGTTGAAAGGTCAACCAGTACCGCTCACGCACGACACCCGCGCCGACCGGGTCGGTGAGCTGCCAGGTCATGGCGCGGCGGGCGGGCACGAAGGCCGCCATCGAACCGTCCTTGGCGACCGCCACGCTGCCCGCCGGGCCGCCCGAGTTCGCCGGGTTGCTCCCGAGGGCCATAGGGTCGTGCAGCACCTGTGAGAGCACGCGCCGACCGGCTCGAGGGTCGGCTGTACCGCCCAGTCCGCGAAGCTGGTCCGCCTGAAAGAATTGCAGGTGCGCCACATCGTAAACCTTGCCCGGAGCGCCGACGGTCTTGACGCCGCCCGGAACCTGCAAGTTGAAGGGTTGCTGCTTGTCCAGATCGTCCCGCGTGGTGACGTTGCGCGCCACCGCCAGCGCTAGGTTGTTCTGCACCAGCCAGGCGCGCAACCCGCTCACGTCCACGCCCGCCTGTTGGAACATCTGCCGCTCTGGAGCCTCGAGCGTCACGGTGCGCTTCGTGGGACGGGAACGGGCCCTGACCTCAACCGGGTTCAGCTCCCAGAGCGGACCGTCAAATTCCACTTTTTTATCGGGGTCCCAGTAGCTGAGCTTCTTCGTCAGTCCGCTCGTCAGATTTTTATCTGCGACCCAGTATGTGCCGGATAATTTTAGAGTCTTCAGCCGGAAATCGTAATTCCCGCCGTACTGTCCGCCCGTGGCGTGCGTTTCAACCGTGTGCGCTGCAATCAGCGATCCGTCCGCGAGCGGCAGCGGGTCGCGGTAATGCCCGGAGTGGTTCGGGCTGGGCGTCTTGCCCTCTTCGGTGTACCCAGCCGTATCGCGGTGCGTCAGATACGTGACCTTCACACCGTCGGGACTCATTGAGGGCGGAGCCTCGAGACTGACGATCTGCCCCGAGGCGTGCGTGTAAAACTCTGGGGCATCCACCGCGAAGTAGCGCCCGGCTTTGGTCGGGTCCTCGCGGATTTGCAACATGTTCGTGATCTCGTTGGGATTGGTGCGCGGGTACTGCCTGTAATACTCCACCAGATTCGGGTCGTCGTTGAAGCTCTGAGACATGTACCCCGCCAGCTCGTGCCGCCCGAGATGATTCAGTACCTCGCCCTCAGAGCCGTCCTCCAGGATCGTCCACGGAAAGAACTGATTGAAGGTGTGGCGGTTCAGGTTCGTACCCGTCAGTTGTTTCTCGTCTCGAGGTTCGGGGAAAACCTCATCGCGGTTGCTCAGCTTCTGGGCGTCTGCCGCTTCGGAGGCGTAATTGAAGGTTCCGTAACTCCCGCCGCCCCGGTCGGCATCGGCTTGCTGGTCGCGTTGCAGGTGATCCCACTGGGTGAAGATGATCCGCCCGAAACTGTCGAGGCTGGGCGTGAAATTCCCGGACGGCGCGTGATTCAAGAGTTTCAGATTGCCGGTGGCAGGTTCCAAACTCCACAAGCCCGTCACGGTCGGAGCTTCCTCGTACTCGTCCAGTTGCGGGTAGAGGTGAGGCTCACCGCCCCTTGGACGATCGGTGGTGAAGATCAGGCGGTCGTCGCTGCCGTAGATCGGGGAAACGTTGTTGAACGCGAGCGGTTGATTCGGGACTTTCGTGATCTGCGGCGTTTCGTTCTTGCCGAGTCCAGTGATCTCATAGAGCTGCCAGCGGTACTCCTGGTACTCGTACTGCTTTTCCGGCGCGCCGACGACCATGCTGAACACGGCTTTCTTCCCGTCCCAGTACACGCTCGGGTCTCGCACCGCGATCGCGTTGGCGTTCTGAAAGCCGTCCACGCCAAACCCAGCGGTTTTCGTCAGGTTCTTCAACCCTCCGTCCGGGTAGCGAACCCACAGGTCGCCACCTCGAGCCACAGATTGCAGGTCGCCGCGTTGATTCCCAAACACCGAGCCAATCGTTGTGAAATCCCCAGGCACTGGAACCTGGGTCACGAACAGGATCGGATTTGATGACGAGGGCGTTCCGCCCGCGCCTGGCCCTGTGCCCGGCCCAGAGGAGTCCTGGGCCGTACAAGCCACGGCCGCCACGGTCAAAATCAGCCCAAGGGTTTTCACTACACTTCCGAACACTGCCACTCTTCGAGGGATCATGCCCTCAGCCTGGGAAGTCGCATGGACTCGAGTCTATATGTTTCTTCACGTTGGAGTCCCAGGGTTGCGAATCGCGTCATTCTGCCCGATTTGGACTGGGACCGCACTCGAGAACCGGTTCCCACCAGAATCGCCTTGGCTCTGCGGTCGCCCGAACTCTGGAAGCTTGCTCTGGAACTCTCTGCTTTACAACCGCTGCCCTTGCCCGTCCAGGCTTTCTCAGGTACACTTCTAAAGGCTGTTTTGCAGCCACACCTGATTCGCGGGTGTTCGCCCGAGGCAAGGGAAACGTCCTCGAGCGAGTCAAGCCCGTGCGTCAAAATCCAGTTGAGAACGTTTCCCACGGAGAAAACATGTCGTATCTTCAAATGAAGCAGTTGCTCGAGGCAGGCGTTCACTTCGGGCACGAAACCAAGCGCTGGAACCCCAAGATGAAGCGCTTCATCTTCGCGGAGCGCAACGGAATTTTCATCATTGACCTTCAGAAGACCCTGAAGCAGTTGGATCGCTCTTTCGATTTCGTGAAAGACATGGCGGAAAAGGGCGGCACGATCCTGATGGTCGGAACCAAGAAGCAGGCGCAGGAAATCACTGAACTGGAAGCCAAGCGGTGCGGCTTGCCGTACATCAACGTGCGTTGGCTCGGCGGGCTGATGACCAACTTCCGCACGATCCGCGGCCGCGTGGAGCGCATGAAGTCCCTGGAAAAGGATTTCGAGACGGGTGACATCATGGCCCGCCCGAAGGCGGAGCGCGTGCTGCTTCAGAAGGAACTCTCCGACCTGTTGAAGAACTTGGGCGGCATCCGTAACATGACCCGTCTGCCGGACGCGCTGTTCGTGATTGACCCGACCAAGGAAGCGATCGCCGTCAAGGAAGCCCAGAAGCTCGGGATTCCCGTGATCGCCCTGGCGGACACCGACAGTGACCCAGACGTGATTGATTACATCGTGCCCGGCAACGACGACGCGATTCGCAGCATTCAACTGATCGCGGCCCGCTTCGCGGACCTGATTATCGAATGCCGTGGCGGTGGCGAAGCCGTTCCGGCCAGCGCCCCGAGCGCCGCCCCGGAGCTGGACGCCGACGCACAAGCGATGGCGGACGCGGTTCAGGCTTAAAGTTTCAAACTCGAGCAAGCCTGCTCGAGGCGCGTGAAGGGTGTGATGCAGACATGATGGAATCAATCAAGAAGCTGCGCGAAATGACCGGCGCGGGCATGATGGACGTGAAGCGGGCCTTAGAGGACGCGAGCGGCGACGAGGATAAGGCGGTCGCCCTGCTGCGCGAGCGCGGCATCGTCAAGGCCGCCAAGAAAGCTGGGCGCGAAGCCACCGACGGCCTAGTCCGGGCGTTTGTCAGCGCGGACGGGAAAAGCGCGGGCATGGTCGAAATCAACTCCGAGACCGACTTCGTGGCCAGAAACGACGCCTTCCAGAAACTGGTCGCGGACTTCGCCCGGCACGTCGCGGAGAACAGCGGCCTGGACGGCGTCATTGACACCGCGACGCTCTCGAGCCAGAAGTTTTTGAACTCTGAGATCAGCCTCGGGGATCACCTCGCGGAGGCGATTGCCAAGATCGGCGAAAACTTGGTCCTGAACCGTGCGGCGCGCTTCAGCAGCGCCGACGGGCACGTCACCAGCTACATCCACAGCAACGACAAGATCGGCGTGCTGGTGGAAATGGTCGGCGGTGACACCGCCTTAGCCAAGGACATCGCGCTGCACATCGCCGCCGAGCGTCCGCGTTACCTGGACCGCAGCGAGGTCAACACGGATGACTTGGACAAGGAAAAGGAAATCCTGACCAACAAGGCGCTCAACGAGGGCAAGCCGCAGAACATCGTGGAGAAGATCGTGGCCGGGCAACTCGGGAAGTTCTACGAGGAAACCGTGCTACTGGAGCAAAAATTCGTCAAGGACAACAACCTGACGATTCAAAAACTGCTCCCTGAGGGTGCGAAGATCGTGCGCTTCGCCCGTTTCGAGATCGGCAATCGCTAAGAACAGCTATCGGCTCATCTCGAGAGGGCTGAAGGAATTCGTGACCTGGAAATACGCGACAACCCTACTCTTCTCCTCGAGCCGAGGAAGACCTTGAATTTCAGGAAGCGGGCATCCCCCGCTTCTTTTTTTGTCGAGTACCCAGGGCAGGCTCGAGCGTTCCACCGCTTTTAGCAAGAAGCTCAAAAGGAGTCCTATGCAATTGAAACGCGTCCTCCTCAAACTCAGCGGCGAATTCCTCTCCGGGGATTCGTTTGGCATCTCGCCGGAAGCCACGGGTGAACTGGCAGGGATTATCAAAAGTGCCAAAGATGCTGTACCGGGTGTAGAAATTGCTTGCGTGGTCGGAGCCGGGAATTTGTGGCGCGGGGCGCGTAACGGCAAGGGCATGGACGCGGCCACCGCCGATTACATGGGCATGATCGCCACGAACATGAACGCCTTGGCGCTTCAGGACGCGCTGGAACGCGCGGGTTTGCAAACTCGAGTCCAGACCGCGATTCAGATGCAGCAATTAGCTGAGCCGTACATTCGCCGCCGCGCCATGCGGCACCTGGAGAAGGGCCGCGTGGTGATCTTCGCGGGCGGCACCGGCAACCCGTTCTTCACGACCGATACGGCCGCGACGCTGCGAGCCTTGGAGATCGGCGCGGACGCGGTGCTGATGGCCAAGAACAAGGTGGACGGCGTGTACGACAGCGACCCGCGCAAGAACCCGGACGCCAAACGCTTCGACACGATCAGCCACGCGGAGACGGTGGAGCGTAAGCTCGAGGTGATGGACATGACGGCAATCACGCTTTGCATGGATAAGAAACTGCCGATCGTCGTGTTTGACATGTACCAGACTGGGAATTTGGAGCGGTTGCTGCGCGGTGAGCGCATCGGTACTTGGATTCAGTCCTGAACGGGTAGAATCGGTTTTCGGAGGTCGTATGAAAGAAGTTTTTACTGACGCGCGCACGCGTATGCAAAAGGCGCTCGAGGCGCTGGAACACCACCTCAGCGTGCTTCGGACGGGCCGGGCCAACAGCGGGATGCTGAACAAGATCACCGTGGATTACTACGGCTCGGAAATGCCAGTCAATCAGCTCGCCAATATCACCACCCCGGACGCCCGCACGCTCGTCATCACCCCGTTCGATCGTGGCGGTCTGAGCGGCATCGAAAAAGCCATCCGCGACTCCGACCTGGGCTTGAACCCCGCCAACAAGGGAGACGCGCTGTACATCACGATTCCCGCCCTGACCGAGGAGCGCCGCAAGGAGCTGGTGAAGAATGCGCACCGTTACGCCGAGGAAGCCAAGGTCGCGGTTCGTAACGTGCGCCAGGACGCCATGAAGGCCGTCAAGCAATTAGAAAAGGACAAGCTGGCCTCGCAGGACGACGTGAAGCGCGGCGAGGGCGAGGTGCAAAAAATCACTGACGAGTTCATCGTCAAAGTGGATAGCACCTTGGAGAAAAAAGAGGCGGATATCCTCGGGAATTGAGGCTTGTGCTTCTAGTAAAACTCGGGCCTCTCAGCTCCGCTTCAAATCCAGGTTGTCATACCAGCCGACTCGAGACAGTTTAAGATTTTGAGACGCGCATTCCCGCAGAAGTAAATACTGAGAAGACTCGAGCGTTGACAGGGAGACCAATGCAACCGACCTACCTGGAGAAGCAAGTCAGTCGCACCAACCGCAACCTGTTCCTGATCGTGCTGCTCTTCGGGGCGCTCGTGGTGGGACTGGGGGCGATCAGCCGCAAGGCGGTCGTCGGGCTGCTCGAGGGGGCGCGACCTGTCAATCAGAAGTTTCTGAACGGTATCAGCGATCTGAACGCGCTGGAACGAGATTACGTCAGCCTCAAAGGGTCCCGCAATATTGACGCTGGCTACCAGGCGACGCTGGTGAGCGATTCCGGCTCGCGCAGCTTCGACGGCGAATTCCACGTCCTCGAGATCGGCGGGCAGTACTTGATCGTGCGCACCCCGGTGAAGAACGACACCCGGCTGAGCTTCACTGGCTTGCTTCAGGCGTTCCCGGAGAACCCCGGAACGCAGATTGTGGCCGACGCGGAAAAGGCTGTGCCAGGGCTGAAAGACAAGTTCTATCCGTTCATGCTGAACGCCAGCGAAAAGCCCGACCTGTGGCTGGTCGGCATCTTCGCTGCCGGGCTGCTGGTCTTCCTCTGGTATCTCGTGCAGTGGGTGCGGCGGAGCGGCAACCCGGAGCGTCACCCGATGATGCGAGCCAACGCCCAACACGGGACGTTCGCGGAAATCAACCAGGCGTTTGAATCTGAGAACGCCAACGCGATCAAAGTTGGTCGCGTTCGGATGACCGACTCGTGGCTGCTCCTCCAGGCCTTCGCCGGGCTGAGTTTGACAAAAGTCTCAGAGATTCTCTGGGCGTATCAGAAGGTCACGCAGCACCGCACGAACGGCATTCCGACCGGGAAGAGTTTCGCGGTCGTCTTGAAACTGCGCGATGGCACGGAGCGACAACTGGTGATGCGGAAAGCTCAAGCCGAGCAGATGTTTGAAAACCTAGCCGAGCAAATTCCGTGGATGATCCTCGGGTACACCAATGACCTCAACAAACTCTGGAGCCAGGATCGCGCCGCCTTCGAGGCGGCCGTTGCGGAGCGCCGAGCCGCTTACGCCAGTGACGCGTCACAGCTCGCCTCAGCCTGAGACTTCTACCCTCCTGAGCCAGCTTCTGAAAAGGTTGACGCGGGGACAAAAACAAATCAACCGCTCGGTTGTACGAATCTCAGAATCCTCGAGCAATCATTGATCATTTCTCGAGTGATCTGTGTGACGCCGTGAACCTCGAGGAAGTTTGGCAGACTCGAGGGGACAATCCCAATCCGCTCGAGATTCCAAGGTTCGCCGTGGCAGCTTATTACTTGATGTACCAGCCCCACGGCTTTTCCGGCGTCGCGTAGGTCGTGATCTGCTTCGTCTCCAAATAATTTCCCAGTCCCCACTCGCCGAGTTCCCGCCCGATGCCGCTGCGCTTCAAGCCGCCCCACGGGGCCTCGCAGAAGGTCGGTTGCGAGCAGTTGACCCAGACGATGCCCGCCCGCAGGTCCCGCGCCACCCGGTCAGCCCTCGGTAAGTCCGCGCTCATCACGGCCGCCGCCAGTCCGTACTGGCTGGCGTTAGCAAGTTCCAGCGCTTCGGCTTCGGTGGTGAAGCGATGCACGCACAGTACGGGCCCGAAGATTTCCTCCCGCCAGAGTTCCGAATCCACGGGCACGTCCACGAACACGGTTGGCTCGAGGTAAAAACCGTGTTGCAGCGACGCCGGGCGCTTGCCGCCGGTCAGCAGTTTCAAACCGGATTGAAGACCGCGCTGAATGAAACCCGTGACCTTCTCGTACTGGCCTTTGGACACGAGCGGCCCGAGCAGCACGCCTTCCTCCATTGGATCACCGATCTTGACCCGTTCGCACTCGAGCTTCAAACGCGCCAGAAGTTTGTCGGCGACGCTGTCCTGCACGATCAGTCGGCTGGTGGCGCTGCACACCTCGCCTTTATTCCAGAAGATGCCGAACATGATCCATTCCACGGCTTGTTCCACGTCCACGTCATCGAAAACCACGATCGCGCTCTTGCCACCCAACTCCAATGTCGTGTTGACGATCCGTCCCGAGGCAGCCCGCATGACCTTCTTCCCAGTCTCCAAGCTGCCAGTAAACGCCAGCTTGTCCACATCCTCGTGTTCGCTCAGGGCCGCGCCCGCCTCGCGCCCGCCGGAGATCACGTTCAGCACGCCCGCTGGCAAACCCGCCTCGTCGGCGATCTTGGCCAGTTCCAAAGCCGTCAGCGGCGTCAACTCCGAGGGTTTCAGCACGCTCGTGCAACCCGCCGCGAGCGCGGGCGCGACCTTCCAAGACGCCATCAGGAGCGGGTAATTCCACGGCACGATCTGGGCCGCCACCCCAGTCGCCTCGAGCCGCGCCAGACTCCTAAAATCCGGGTGCGGCAGCGCGATCTCGGCTTCGCGTTTCAGGTCTAGGTTTTCCGCCAACCCCGCGTAGTAGTCAAAGCAAGCCGCGCAATCGTCCATGTCCCAGAGCGCCTCCGGCAGGGGCTTCCCGTTCTGCGCGACTTCCAGCCGCGCCAGTTCCTCCTTGCGCCCACGAATCCCGTCCGCGATCTTCCGCAAGTACCCCGCTCGAGTCGCCCCGGACAGTTTCGACCAGGCGGGAAAGGCGGCTCTGGCGGCTTTCACGGCCGCGTCCACCTGCTCCGCCGAGGCGGCCGGGGCGCGGTGAATCGTCGCTTCCGTGGCGGGGTTCACCACGTCCAGGGTTGCCGCTGGCTCGAGCCACTGACCGCCGATATAAAGCTGGGTTTGCATCGTGTCAGTATTCTAGCTGGCTCGGTGCGCGTTCACCACTGAGCGCAGGAGCCGAGTCCCAGCTCGAGCAGCATTTTCTGAAAGTCCATCGCCACACTCGAGACCCTGACAACCAACGCACCTGTAGCGCCCGCTCGCCAGGGCAGCCACCCGGCGAGAATTGCTCACACCTCGAGCGGGAAGCCAGATCAGGTTCAGGCTGCTATGAACTCGTGAAGTCCCGTCACTTCCCAGGGCATTTCGTCGGACCACCCGCCACCGTCCCGTCCCTCGAGCAAATCGTTTGCGTGACCGGCTCGAGCGTCAGTGTTTGCGAAACCTGGTCTGCTTGCACGTCTACCCCGAGGCTCTCCCCGAGTTGATCCACGACGACCGTGCCGTCCGAGTTGGTACTGACGAGGTGGTACGCGGTCAGGTCGTAGACGCCTTTTTCGAGGCGCGGGAAGCTGAACGTGCCGTTCGCGTTCAGCGGTGTGTCCGGGTAGTTCAGGCGCTGACGGTCGCCGCTCGAAGCCTCCTTGTAAATCCGCACGAAGTACCCATTGGCGTTGGCGATTGCATTGACGCCTTGCTGGTAATAGACCCGAGTCTCGAGTTGACGCGTGCCATACGTGACCGTGACTCGAGCCGCGTAATTGCCTTTCAGCCCGGTGCGGTTCAGGGTCAGGCTAAAGGTCTGCGTGGCGTTCGGCGCGAGGCTGGCTCCCGCCGGACTGACCGTCAGGTTGGGACCACTGACACTGAGGTTCACGCTGGCTGCCGCATCACCGATGTTCTTCAGCGCGAACGTGGCGGTCGTCTGATTCGTACCGAGGCTGATCGCGCCCAGCGGCGCATTGCGAATCAGCACCGCCCCGACCGGCGGCAGACTCGCCGCCAAGTTGACAGCGGAGGCGGCGTCCACCAGTCCCGCGCCGCAGCCGCGCTCGCAACCCGTGACCCCATTCAGGCTCGAGGCGTCCCGCAGGTAGGAGAGCACCCGCGTCCAGTTGTTGGCTTTGTCAGACATGGTAACCGGGTTCAGCAGCGCAGCCTGGCGACTCATCATCAACGCGACCACGCCCGCCACGTGCGGGGTGGACATACTCGTCCCGTTCAGCGTGCCGTACCCGGATTGGCTGCCCACCGCGCACGGCAGCGGCTGCCCGCCGACCGGGCTGTAAAAATCACCGAGGTCGGTCGCCGTCGGACCGCAACCCATCGTGGAGAGGATACCGTCCGCCACCTTGCCCGCTCTGGCGATGTCACCTCCGGGGGCGACCACGGAGATTGAAGCGCCGTAATTGGAGTACGAGGCGCGTTCCTTTTCCGGTCCGACCGCCCCGACCACGAGCACGCCTTGCAGGTTGGCCGGGGTCTCGAGCGAGGCATCATCCCCGTCGTTGCCCGCGGCCACGACCACGACCGCCCCTCGAGCGTTGGCTTCGTTCACGGCGTCTTGCAGGGTTGGGCTGGGGGCTTGCGGGGCCCCGAGACTGAGATTCAAGACCTGGGCCGGGTTCGGGTTGATCGGCGGTGTGCTCGTGCCGGGACTGGCGGGAATCGGCGCACCGACCGCCCAGAGAATGCCCTTGGCGACATCGGCGATCGTTCCGCTGTCGCCATCGAAGACGCGCACCGGCAGGATACGGCTCTGCCAGGCGATGCCCGCCACTCCCAGGGCGTTGTTGCTGCACGCCCCGACCGTGCCCGCCACGTGCGAGCCGTGATACCCGGAGACGGCCGCGCCACTTGGCTCGAGCCGGTCGTCGTAGGGATTGTCGTCACCTTGAACCAGTTTTTTGGGGTCAGTCGGATCGGGGTGTGACGCGGCAAAGTCGTACCCTGGTGCGATCTTGGAGACGCCCGGCGCGACCTCGCAATCGAAATCCGCGTGGCGCTTGGCGGGGTCGTAGCGATCCCAGAGAATCCCGGAGTCCAGCACGGCCACGGTCACGCCCGCGCCAACGTCGCGTTCCGCCGCAAAACTATTCCAAGCGGCGGGCAGCCTCAACTGCTGGAGGTTCCATTGACTCGCGTAACTCGAGTCGTTCGGTTCAGGCACAGTCTGAAGCTGCAACCTGGAATTGGGTTCGGCGAAGACGACATCGCTTCGGGCGCGCAACGCGGAGACCCACTCGAGCGTCTGCGTTTTCTGATCCGAGAGCGATTGCGCTCTGCCGCCAACGGGTTGCGGCATCCTCAGCAGCACGGTGTTTTCAGTGATCGGTTCCAGAACGTCCCCCAAGCTTTGGGCCCGTGCACTGTCACTGGATTTGAAGCGCACGAGCGCCTGAAACGGCTCGAGGTCCACGCGCTCGTAACCGGGCGCGGCGGCGAACTGAATCGGGGCGTACACCATGCCAGTGATGCCCGGCGGAACACGCGGATCGAGACAGGCGGTGAAGACCGCCACCAGAACGACCAAACCAACGAACGGGCGCATGGCCACAGCCTACCGGGATCGTGTCCCCAGCGCATGATAAACGCGTTAAACTCGAGCGGAACGGGATACGTTGATGAACCTCGATCCGATGTGGAGCTTGGAACAGCGGCACGGGCTGGCCGGGAGGGTGCAGATTGCCGGTCTGGACGAGGCCGGGCGCGGGGCGCTGGCGGGCCCGGTTGCGGTCGGCGCGGTGATCCTGCCCGCCGATTTCAAATCCAGGGCGTACCGCGACAGCAAAACCCTGTCCGCGACGCAACGCGAACGGCTCGCTCAGGAGATCGAACAGGAAGCGCTTGCCTGGGTCGTGGAGTTCGCCTCGAGCGTGGAGGTGGATAGGTTCAACGTGCTGGGCGCGACGAAGCGAGCTTGCCTACGCGCCATCGCGCGGCTCTCGGTGCCGCCGGACGCGCTGGTCACGGATTATCTGAAACTGGACACTGCCTTGCCGACGCTCGCGCCACCCAAAGCGGATAGCCTCAGTTACAGCGTGGCCGCCGCCAGCATCCTCGCCAAAACTGCCAGGGACGCGTATATGACAGCTCTGCACGAACGCTTCCCGGTTTACGGCTTCGCCGGTCACAAGGGCTACGGCGCAGCCGCGCATCTCGAAGCGTTGCAGCGATTCGGAGCCTGCTCAGAGCATCGGCGCTCGTTCGGGCCGGTCGCGCTCGTCACGAACGGGTTATTTGGTTCCTCGAGTGACGAGCGCTCTTGAATCTCGAGGTTGTTTTTTCCGAGTGTTCCCAGGAATTACTTTGCCAGGCCCTCGAATGAAGCCTCGGTGAAGACCTAAAGAGACCGCTCGAGACGTGAAGAATCCTCGACTCTCACGCACGTAGTCTGGTCGGAAATTTCTATCAAGGCCCCGCTGACTCCTCATCGAGCGCTTGTTAAGCTGTTTGCCATGCGTTTCCTTGCCCTGGCCCTGCTGGCCGCGTTGATCGCCTGCGCCCCCGCCAACAACAAGTTCTACCCGGTTCCCGATTACGCCAAGCCGTTCGCCAAGATCACCCTTCAGGGACCCGATTCGCTGGACACGATTGCTGTCCTAGCGACCGCCCTAGACGAGGGCAAGGGCGGCTTCGTGGCCAAGGGTTTCAACGAGGAGCGCACGGCCGTGGCCACCTCGTGGTTGAAGGTCGCGGGTCAGGTGGCTCGAGTTTATTTCGTGGTGGACGATGTGAAAACCGGTGATGCGGTGACGGGAAGCACGATCGTGGTCCTGACCGAACCCAGCCCGCCGCCGACACCGAACCTGCTAGCGCGGTCACTGATAGAAGTGATCGAAAATGTGGTGGACCGCTTCAAGGGCAAGGTCACCAAATTCAACATTGAGGCAGCCCAATAACCGGTACCTCTGACAAACGCAGGTTCGCCACGTGAACGTATTGGCGCTGGACACCAGCACGACGTACCTCAGCCTGGGTTGGATGACAACATCCGGGACTCACTTTGAACGCAACCTGCTCGTGGAGCGCGCCCACGCGGAGCGGACCTTGCCCGAACTCCAGGCGTTCCTGCACGATACTGGCGCTGCCCAAGCTGATCTGATCGCTGTCGGATCGGGCCCAGGTTCGTACACCGGGGTGCGGGTTGGCGTCAGTCTGGCGCTCGGCTTGGCGCAGGGCTGGGGCGCGAGGGTCGTCGGCGTGCCAAGCCTGGAAGCGATGGCGGTGCAGAGCGACGGGTTGGTCGCCGTGACCTTGGATGCCCGGAAAGCCCAGGTTTACAGCGCCGTGTACCGCGTCGAGGCCGGGCGCATCCTCGAGACTGTGATAGGTATAGAGAAACGGTTGCTATCCAACTTTGAGGCGATGATCCCTGCACAAACCGCCTGGCAGCGCGACACCGCACCGTCCGGTCTGGGATTGGCCCGGTTGGGACTCGAGCGCTGGAGTCGCGGTGAGCGTGGCGTGGAAATCAGTTACTTGTAACCAATAAAGCGCTGCTGAGGCGGTTAGATCAGCGATTCGGCTTCGACCATTTCCAGCGATTCACCGCGCAGGGCGTCCCACATGGAATCTTCAAACAGTTGCGCCTTGGGACCGAAATCCTTGGTCATGCCGCGCTGCACCAGCCAGTACGCCAACCCGAAGGCAACCAAGCTGGCGGCGGTGCTGGGCAGGTACATGATGCCGTTGACTTGGGCCACCTGCGCGTTGAAATCCTTCGTGCCGAACAAGGCTTTCACGATGCTGAAGTTCACCGCGAAGTTGGCGGCGGCCGTGATGATGCTTTCCACCGCGATCAGCAACGTCGCATTTCGCAACCCCGCCCGTACCCCCGGCGAATTGAACAGCTTCTCCAACAACGGCTTCTTGTCATCCGTCACGTCAGTCACGGCTTGCCGTAGGAAGACCTGAAAGAAGGGCTTTCCCAGAATCAAACTGCCGATCATGATGAGCGCAAATACAATCGGACGGTACGAGTCTTTCAGCGCAAACGCCGCGCCGCTAACCTGCAAAAACGCCAATCCGCCCCCCAGGAGCGCGCTCGAGGCGGCGACGGTCGTGATCGGATTGAACTTCCGGGTCAGCGTCGTGTCAATCAAAATGTAAATCGCGGGGATGAGCGCGGCGATGACGTAGGTCGTGACATTCCCGAGGATGTCGCTAAAGCCGATCCCAACCCCCTTACTGTCCTTCCCCAGTAAACTCGGCGAAAGCAACGCCACGGGGATAGCGAGCGTGAAAACCAGATCCCAGACGATCTTCGGAATCGTGAAACGCTTCTTCTTGGGAACCTCGGCGGTCATCGCGGGCTAGCATACCTCGAGCCTCGCGGGGCGCACATCCCAGACTGCAAGTTCAAATGTACGGCCGAGGCAAGCCTCACCCCTACGGAAACGCCGTTCTGTACGGGAGTGCCGCAAAATTTCGGTCTCGAGCCTGAAATCAATTCGGCTCCAGGTGATGCGTTAAGACGCTGTATCACCAGACGAGAAACCCGTCTGTCCCTGTGTTCTAGCCGCCCGCCCCCTGCTCGAGCCAGTCGGTGTCAATCTCCAAGCGGTACTCCGACCCTGTGATCGGCGGCAGCACGTCCACGCTCAACTCGTAGCGCAGTTGCACCCGCACCCACTCCAGCTCACCGCGACTCAGCCCCTCACGGGTTTCCAAAAAGCGCACCGCCTCATCCACCGTCTCGAAGGAATCCAGCGGTTGATCTTCCAGGAGGACGCGAATCACACCGGTTCCGCGTGAAAATGAGACTTCACGACCCGCGCGAAGTTCACCCCAATGCCCGGCACGCCCGCGATCTGCTCCAAGCTGGCCGCGCGGATTTCCTCGAGCGACGTGAAGTGTTCCAGCAATGCCTCGCGGCGCTTGTCACCGATGCCGGGCACGTCGTCGAAGACGGATTTCAGCATCGCTTCAGCGCGCAACTTGCGGTGATAGGTGATGGCGAAGTGATGCACTTCGTCGCGCACCGCGATCAGCACCCGCAGAGCCGGGTGGGTCTCGGGCAGTGCTACAGCGCGGTTCTTGCCAATCTCGCTGCCCGTCGTGAGCCACCACTGCGCCCCGTAGATGCTGGGCAGGATGATGGTTTCCTCGCGTTTCGCCAGTCCCACGACCGGAACCTGAATCCCCGCCTCTTTCAGTGCGTCCAGTGCGGCTCTCACCTGACCGTGCCCACCGTCAATCATCAGCAGGTCCGGCATCGGCAGTTTGTCCGCCAAACTACCGGTAAAACGCCGCAGCACCGTCTGACGCATACTGGCGTAATCGTCCGGGTGTTCCAAGCCCTTGACTTTGAAGCGCCGATGCTCGCCCTTCCGGGCCCGACCGCCCTCGAAGACGACCATGCCGGAAACGATGTGCGTCCCGAACAGGTTGGAATTGTCGTAGCCCTCAATTCGCCACGGGCGATTCGGCAGCGCCAGCACCTCCTGGAGCGCGTCCAGACCGGGATTCTCACCGCGCTTTTCCAGCAATGCCAGCTCCGCCTCGAGACCTGTGATCGCGTTGCGGTTCGCCATTTCCAACAGGTCTACCTTCTCGCCGCGCTGCGGGAAGCGCAGTTCCACCTTGCGCCCGGTCCGTGACGCCATGAACTCCTCCCAGACCTCCGCGTCCTCGAATTCCGTCGGGACCAGCACGAGTGGCGGAATCTGCATCGCCACGCCGTAGTAATCCTGCATGAAGGCCTTTAGGATCTCCTCGGAACTCGAGTCTTCCGCCCCGGTCAAAAAGCGCTTGTCGCGCCCGATGACGCGCCCGGCGCGCATTTGGAAGTGCTGGACCATCGCAAACTCGCCCGCCTGGGCCACGCCCAGAAAATCCATATCCTCCAAGCCAACGTTCAGCGCGACCTGATCGGTTCCGAACAATTTTTCCACTGCGTCAATCCGGTCCCGGATCGCGGCCGCCTGTTCAAACTCGCGCCCTTGCGCGGCGACTGTCATCTGCTCGCGCAGGTTCAGCAGCACATCCTTCGCCTTACCGTCCAGCACAGCGGTGACATCGCGCACGACCTCCGCGTACAGTTCCGGCGTCGTGTAATCCACGCACGGCGCGAGGCAGCGCTTCATGTGAAAGTTCAGGCACGGGCGTTTGCGATGCTCGAACGGGATGCCGCTGTTTTTTCTGAGCTGAAAAGTCGTGTCAATCAGGTGCTTGGCGCGCCATACGGCACGGCTGTCTGGGAACGGCCCGTAATATTTGCCACCGTCTTTGACAACCTTGCGGGTCACGACCAGCATCGGATAAACCTCTTTGGTCAGTTTCAAAAACGGGTAATGCTTGTCGTCCTTCAAGAGCACGTTGTAACGCGGACGATGCTGTTTGATCAGGTTGGCTTCCAAGACCAAGGCTTCGACTTCGTTCTGCGTGACAATCGTCTCCAATGTCCCCGCGTCCCTAGTGATTCGGCTGGATTTGCCACCAGCCTTGAAGTGCTGCCCAATGCGATTCTTGATGTTCTTCGCCTTGCCAACATAAATCACGCGCCCCGCCGGGGTGCGAAAAATGTAGACACCGGGTTGCGTGGGCAGTAAACCCGCTTGCTCGAGTTCCATGACCTTTGATTTTACGCTTTGAGCGAAACGCGCTACAGGCTCGGGGTCACGGTTTGTCCAAGCCTCGGCTACGACGAACGATTCGCCGTTGCCATTGGAACCAGGCTCTTAACCAAGGGTGTTCGGGATTTGCCGTGAGCAAGCGATTGGCGAATGGACTAACGCCTCGTCTCAACCATTGATACCAGGTCAAAAAACTGGTACCAGAAGTAGATAAAAGAACCGTAGCTTCATACAGCAAATCGATTAACGCACTTTCAGGATTTTCTTTCAGACGCTCGAGCTGTTTAATCTGTGGAAAATTTTCACGGCGGTCGTAAAGTTTCCACCAAGGCGATGGAAATTTAATTAAACTTGGCTTTCTCGAGCAATCTATTTTTTGGTCAAATTGGTACCAGCGCCAAAAAAAATCATTGTCCACAGCGATTCCTAGCGTCGCGGGATCACGCCAGCGATGGGAACTACGTTGGTGCAACCAAGAAGAGGGTGGAGCAGCTATGTTTGAATATGTTCTTCCAACTCCTGGAACACCATAGACAGTGCGTAACCCTTCTGGTCCAACCAAAAATGCCATACTATGAACAAAAGAAAGTTCTTTCTCTTCGAGACACGCGATTAGTTGCGACAAATGCCACGGAAACCATAGGTCATCGTGTCCGATATACGCAACGTAATCACCTTGAGCCAAATCAAGCCCAGCATTGTTTGGAATCGCTTGCGAACCGCTATTCACTTCTAGATTGTGCCATCGTAAGCGAGAATCATTAAAAGTCTGTACAACTCTTTCGCTATCATCGCTACAGGCATCTCCAATTATTAAGTACTCAAAATCCTGAAAATCTTGCGCCAGAACACTTTCAATCGTACAATGCAGTGTTTGACTCGAGTTGTAGGTAGCAGTAATGATCGTGACTTTTGGGTTCACGAGAAATCAAATGGAATCAGATCGTTTTTAGGTGGTAAGCGATACTTGTCGGGATTTGAATGATTGTAGGGTTTCGTAGGTAGATTGATCATTATACTCTCGCTGGAATGAATGTTTTTGACGCCATGATAGACGCCGCACGGAATTGTGAAGAGCACGCGTTTACGCTCAGAAAAAGTCATCACATTCAGCATTTTGTAGGTCGGTGATGAAACTCTATCGTCGTAGAACCCCCACTGCATAAAACCGCTAAGCAAAAAAATGCGATCATCTTGTTGCTCATGCCGTACCCAGGCTCGTATACTCCCTGGAGCCATGATGACGGTATAGGCATACACCAGTGACTCAGGATGGTAATTCCAATTCTGATCATAGATTTCAATGAGTTCACCACGATGGTCAACGTTGGGTGGGCGATATTGGATGTTGAGGCCAGCAATCAACGGCTTGGTTGTTTCACCCGTTGAGGTCACTGTTTGAAGATCTTGAACAGATTTCACATGAGATAAGGGCACGAGAACAGTATAAAACTACGAGAGTACACAACGAGGTTCATAGCCTCTCAGTTGCTTTCTCTCTGGCGTCTTGGGAATGCGGTTAATCGGCGATAAAAACTTTACTCGCGGACGAGATAATCGAACCGCCGTGCTTGGTCAAATCCGTCAACCGGGCCGCTGCCTTACCCTCGATCGTGACCTTGCTCGAACCGACAGCGATGGTCGCGCCACAGGCGCACAGATCATCCACTCGAGCCGCGAGTTTGCCCTCGATCGTTGTTTTCCGGGCAGCCGTGGTGATGGCGTTCAAACCATGACCTGGGCAGGCGTGCTGATCGAACTGACGTGCGGCGAGCTTGGACATGATGAAATGCTAGCACAGGCTCCGATGAGTTGACTCGAGGTACCTATGGAACGTGTGGCGCGTGGCTCAATCGTTCAGGGACACACGGCTATCGCGTCGGCGACTACGCTTGAACCTATCAGGGGGCAACATGGCGTTGACCGACATTCAAGGCGTGATTCGCAGACGGATTCTGGTGAACTTCCGCGCCCACCCCGAACTGATCCAACCGCACCTGCCCGCGCCGTTCCGTCCCAAGTTGCACAAGGGGTCGGCGGTCGTCGGCATCTGTTTGATTCGCTTGGAGCAGATCCGACCGCAAGCCTTGAATCTGCCGTTGGGTTTCAGCAGCGAGAACGCCGCGCATCGGATCGCCGTGCGCTGGACGGACGAGGACGGTGTTGAGCGGGAGGGCGTGTACATTCCGCGTCGTGATACAGGTTCGCTGCTGAACCATCTGGCGGGCGGGCGGTTGTTTCCCGGCGAGCACCACCAGACACACTTCGAGGTTCACGACGCCGATGGGCGAATCGCGCTCTCCGTGCGCTCAAGTGACGGCAGCGTGACGGTCAAGCTCGAGGCTCACGAAGCGGACGCCTTACCGGACAGTTCCGAGTTCGATTCCTTGGAGGAAGCCTCCGAGTTCTTCCGGGCGGGTTCCAGCGGGTTTTCAGCCACGAAATCCGGCAGGCACTTGGACGGGTTGGAACTGGAGTCGAGCCGCTGGGTGGTCAATCCGCTCAAAGTAGAGTCGGTCTCCTCGAGTTTCTTTTCTGACCTTGCTCATTTCCCTGAACAGTCGGTGCGTTTCGATTGCGCCCTGTTGATGCGTGACATTCCGCATCGCTGGCATGCAATTCCCGATCCGAGCGCCTCAGTTTAGCGTGCGGGCACCGCTCCCGGTGAGCGACTGCTTGGCGCGTTCCACGTAGCCTTCCAGCGTGACCGCCCACTCGTCTGAAGGTTCCAAATGCGGCAGGGCGATGCTGGCGTGGTACAGAATCCGCTCCGGGTCGCGCCAGCCGAGCTGCACCAGCGTGTCAGCCGTCATCTGATGCGCCAGCACCCAGTCGCGGCTGGCCTCCGGCGCGAGTTCCAGCGCTCTGGCGTAATGCTCCAACGCCTCGTCTAGGCGGTAGTACTCATAGGCGATGTTAGCGAGCATCAGACTGGCGGGCACGGTCGCGCCCAGATCCAGGGCTTGCCGGGCGTGGGTCTGCGCGACATCGAAATTCCCGAGGCGATACTCCAACTCCGAGAGGTCGCTCGTGACCTCCGCCTTGTGCGGGTACTCCGCGTCCTCGAGCGCGGAGATCAGACTTTGCCGGGATTCCTCGGGGAGTCCCGCGTCCATCTGCGCCAGTCCCATCTCGTGCAGCGCGTAGCCCTTGTCCGGCGAGACGGCCAAATCCGCCGCCCGCTGAAACGCGGTGATGCTACCGCGCCAATCCTCCAACGCCGCCAGCGCTTGACCCAAGACCAGCGACACGCCGAAACTCGGTTCGCCCGCCTGTTCCTCTAACTGCGCCGCCATCTCCGCGCGTTCCCTGGCTAAACTCGGATTCTCCAATTGCAAATGCGCCCTGGCTTCAATGTGCAAGCGGCTCGCGGCGTCCAGCAAGCCTTCCAGCCCGAAAACCGCCGCCTGCGCCGACTCGAGCGCTTCCAAGGCATCATGCGGTTCTTCCAGTTCCAGCAGCATGGCCGCCTCGTCCATCAAGAGGGCCGCCCGGTCCACGCCCTGGGTCAGCACCGCGCCGTGGTGATACGCCACGGCCGCCTCGCGCCAGCGTCCCAAGTCCTCCAAGGCCCCGCCGCGCCACGAGTGATAGCGCCAGCGCAAATAGGATGGCAATTCGTCCACTCGCAAGGTTTCCAGCGTCTCCAGGGCACGATCCGGTTCACCCAGCACCACCAGGGTTGCCCCGGCGTGAAAACGCGCCTCCTCGTTCCCGCCCCTGGCTTCCAAGGCCAGTTCAACGCCCCTCGAGCGGCGCGGATCGTCACGGTCTGGACGATCACCCCCCTGCAAACTCGCCGCCTCGAGCGCAAAGGCGGTGTTCGCGGCTCTGAGCGCCTTGTAGAGCGGGTCGTCACGCAAGGGTGAATGCGTCAACACGGCGTCCTGCAACGCGGTAGACAGGCCATCCACGCCATCCTTGCCGTACAACGCCCAGACGCTCGCCAGTTCCAAGCTCAGCCGCCCGCGCTCCCTCGGGTCACGCGATTGGCGGGCGGCACGTTCGAGGGTATCGAACGCACTGTCCCAATCGCCGTTCTCGAGGGCACGCAGAGCTTGGGGGTTCACGCGGCGAAGTCTAACCCGAGGCGCGAAACCGCGCCGCGTTCCCGAATGCGGACCCTTCAGTACTCTTGGTGCGCCTGGGAGAGTTCTATGGCGCGATGCAAGCGTTCCCGCAACAAGCTCAGTGCGGGCAGGTGCATCAAATATTCCGCCACGATATTGGCAGCCGCCCACACCCTTGCAGCGCCGACCAGTCCGCGCAGGTCGGAAAGCAGCATCTCGAGCGGCACGGGTTCAAGCATCAACACCTCGCAGAACCTCAGTCAGCCGCATTTCAACACCATGCCAGTTCTCAAAGACATCGGCGTTAGAAAACCGAATCACCCGCAACCCCAGCCCCTCGAGAAACGCGGTGCGCTCAGCGTCGTACTCGAGACCGTCAGGCGTGAAATGAGACTCGCCATCAACTTCAATCACGACCTTGCAGGCGGCGCAGTAAAAATCCGCGATGTAGCCACAAATCGGACGCTGCCGCCGCACTCGAGGCTCGAAATCGCGCAGCACCTCGAACCACAGTCGCGCCTCAGCTCTGGTCATCTCACGGCGCATTTTTTGCGCTCGAGGAATGAGTGTGCGCGTGTACGTCTTCACGCGTTCAATGTACTGCGCAAACCTGTACCCCCTGCGAAGTAGGGGGGAGGTCTCGAGGCTCGCCTCGAGACCGGGGGGTCGGGCAACGCTCAGTTTCGGATTCGCGTTGCCCGACCCCCAGCCGTTCCTAACGGAACGAGCTACCCCCTACTTCGCAGGGGGTGACAAATTCAAATTTGTGATCGCTCGAGAAACGCTCGTGTAACACGCAATTAATCCACTTTTTGACCTATCATTGACGCCCTTCGCGTACCCTTTGACTCGAGGTGTTCGTGATGCGAAACGGACTCTGGCTCGTCTTGACTTGTTGTTCCCTGATGGCTTGCTAGTGCCAGAACCAGTTGCTGCCGTCCGATAGCGCCGAGCCGAACGACACGCCCGCGCAAGCTAAGGCGCTGAGCGGAAGGTTTACGGGAACCTTCAACGAGGGCGACGCGCCCGATGTTTTCAAATTCTCCGCCACTGCGAATCAAACGGTGAATTTGCAACTCATTCAAACGCCCGGCTCCACGGGTGATTACATTGCCTTTCGGTTGAACGTCGTGGCTCCGAACGGGGCGACCACGCTGACTCGAGATCGCATGTTGGACCCGTACACCCAGGCGGAACCGCTGACCTTCAAAGCGCCTGTGACGGGCGAGTACGCCCTGACGCTCGAGGGGTTTTACGCTGGGCCCGCCGATTCGTTTTGCAGTCTGGGACGGTTGAACTATCAGCTCAGCGCCGGTTTCGTGAACCCCTGAGGCGTGTCAGACTGAGGATATGAAGGTTGCACTGAAAGAATGGGGGGCGATCACCAGCGGGGCGCTCGAGGGGCGAATATCAGTCCTGGTTCGTAAGGGCGGCATCTTGGAACAGCGCGAGGGGTTCAGCGCCCAACACGAGGCGTTCTGGTTGTACCCGACTTTCTTGCATCAGAACGCCGCCGAGTTGCGCCCAGCGTTTCAGGCGGGGCTTAAAGAAGACGCCACGCCGGGAGAGGTGAGGCTCGAGGCATTTTGCCGCGTGGAGCGCGTCTGGAAGATTGAGTCGCTGGACATGGCGGTCAGGCTCGAGGGGTTCAATGCGTTGACGGCGGCGGCAGTCGCGCGGCGCTTTCAGTACAAGCACAAACCCTGGGTTCACGCCTTGCTGCTGCGCGTGTACCGCTGTCAGCCGCACACGGTCCCTGAGACGCCTACGTATGGCGGTTGCACCTCGTGGGTTCCGCTCGAGACGGACGCTGCCGTGGTAAATGCTGAACCCGTCATGACCGACCTCGAGTTTGCGGCTTTACAGGCTGACCTTGAACGGGTGATAGAGAATACCAATTCGGTTCAATAAGGGGTTGGCTGGCTTCACACCTTGAGCCAGAAACGACGCCTCACCAGCACACACTGTTGCAATCACGCAATGTTGCAGTCACACAATGTCGTACCCGTCAACGTTGAAAATCCGGTTCGGCGGGTATGGTTGTTCATGGCACTTCCGAAATCAACAACCCCGAAAGGTGAACGCACGCGGCAAACGATTCTTTCGACCGCCGCGAGGCTCGTGCAGCTTCACGGCGTCGCCGCCACCAGCCTGAATGATGTGATCGAGGCTTCCAACACCGGGAAAAGCCAGATCTACCATTACTTTCAAAGCAAAGACGACATGATTCAGCAGGTGCTCTCCTACCGCGCTCACGATTTTGAAGAGCGGCTGGCTCCGATGTTGGAGCGACTCGAGTCATGGGAAGACGTGAGATCGTGGTTTGCTCTGGCGCTCGAGGAGCAACGGCAGCAGGGCTTCGTCGGCGGTTGTCCGTTTGGCACGATGGCGGCCGAGGTGGCCGACCGAGAGGAACCATTGCGTCTCGAGTTGAACGCATTTTTTCGTCGCTGGATCGCTCATATCGCACGCGGGTTGGGTAACCTTCAGGTGCGCGGTTTGTTGAGTGAGACAGCCGATTTGCAGAACTTAGCGATCACTGTGTTAGCGAGCCTGGAGGGAGGAATGCTGCTGTCGAAAACGCTGAAGGATGAGGCTCCGCTACGTTTCGCGCTCGACAGTGCCATGATCGTGCTAAAAGCGCACGCTGCATAAAATGTACCAAAAGGTACAGATTTGATCTGTGAACTGGTGCATTCTCTGGATGACTCGAGCCACACGAGTCAGCGGAGGACACTATGAGCACTGAAGAGAATAAAGCCACGGTCCGTCAGTTCGTCGAGCGCTACAAAAACGGGCACGACTCGGCGGTGATAGATGAACTCTTCAGCCAAGATTTCGTCACCCACTTCAGACTGCCCGGCGTCACGCCTGACTTGCCAGGGTTTCGTTCGGTCGGGAACGCCGTGATCGGCGCGATGCCAGACGTGAACGTCACGCTCGAGGACCTTCTGGCGGACGGCGACAAGGTCGTTGAACGCACCTCCGCGACGGGCACGCACATGCACACCTTGCTGGGGATTCCAGCTACGAATCGGACGGTCAAGTTCACTGAGATTCACATTTACCGTTTCAAAGACGGCAAAATCGTTGAACACTGGCCCGAAGTGGACTTTTACGCGCTGTTCGCACAAATTGGCGTGATACCGACCATGCCTGGGAGTTCAGCTTGACAGGAACAAATCACCCAAGGTTGCCACTCCAAGGGCCTATCCGCAGGGTATGACAAATCAACCAAAGCTCGAGTGGCTTGAAAACGACACCTTCTTTGCCGCGATCACGTAAGACTCAAGCTACTCGAGCTGAAAGCACAGACACGCCTCTCTGCGTTTTCAAAGCCTCGAAACCGACCCGCTGGACGAAATCACCAAAGAATTCATCCTGACCTCTGGCATCGCGGTACGCCTCGAACAGCGGTTTCAGCGTTTCGCGCAGGCGCTCTCGGGGCACGTTGTCCAGGTATTCCCGCGCCAATCGAGTGCCCAGGTGACTGCCGCCCAAGTAGACGGCGTAACTGTTGAGGCTGCGCCCGACGAGTCCGATCTCGGCGCTGTACGGCCGGGCGCACCCGTTCGGGCAGCCGGTCATGCGAATTGTTGGGGCGGGTGCGCTCTCCAATCCAACCTCGGTGAGGAGCGCGTCTATCTCGCGGATCACGTCCGGCATGACGCGTTCGGCTTCGGTGATTGCCAGCCCGCAGGTCGGAAAGGCGGGGCAAGCCATCGCCTGCCGCACCACGGGACGGACGGTTTCGGGCAGGGGAATACCGTGGGCCGTTAAAACAGTCTCGAGGTCAGCCCGAATTTGGGGAGCAATGTTGACCAGCAAAATATTTTGCTGCGGCGTCAGGCGCACGTCCAGGCGAAAGCGGCTGACAATCTCGCGCAGACCGGCGCGAAGGTTGTCCTTGACGCGGCCATTCTCAATGAACAGCCCCAGGAACAGCTTACCGTCGCCCTGCTCATGCCAACCCAGGTGATCGTCGCCAGAGGTCCACTCGAGCGGCTGGGCGGGTTGCAGGGCGTAGCCCAGGTACTCCGCGACTTTCTCGCGGAAACGCTCGATGCCCCAGGCTTCCACCAGGTACTTCATGCGGCTGAACTTGCGGTCGTCGCGCCGCCCGTAGTCGCGTTGCACCTTGACGATCGCTTCGACAACCTCGGCTAACTGATCGGGTTTCACGGTCGTCATCGGGTCACCCAGGCGCGGATGCGTTTCCTTCACGGTATGGCTCTGCCCCAGCCCGCCGCCGACGATCAGGGTGAACGCCTCGAGGTTGCCCGCACTGTCCAGTACCGGTACAACCCCGACATCCTGGGTGTAGGCATCCACACAGTTATCGCCGGGAAAGGCGAAACCGATCTTGAACTTGCGCGGCAAGTAGGTCTCGCCGTACAAGGGTTCTTCCTCTTCCACACTGGCGGCTTTCTCGCCGTCGAGCCAGAGTTCGTAGTACGCCCTGGCTTTGGGTTTGAGTTTCCGCGAGAGATCGAAAGCGTGCGCCATGATCTCCGAGCGCTGACGGCTGACGAACGGCGCGGGGCAGGCGACAACGTTTCGCACCACATCCCCGCAGGCGGACAGCGTGGTCAGCAGGTGCTGGTTCAAGATCGCCATCAGCGGTTTCAGCCCGCCCTTGCGAACCCCGTGATACTGAATTGCCTGCCGGGTCGTGATTCGCATCGTGGCGTTCGCCAGCTTGTCGGAGAGGGCATCCAACTCCAAATACTGATCTGGGCTGAGCACGCCGCCGGGAATGGCGACGCGAATCATGAAGCTGTAATCCGGTCCGAGACCCTGCGCCTTCCGGGATCTCCTTAGGTCGCGGTCGTCCTGCTGGTAGATGCCGTGAAATTTGAGAACCACGCCGCTGTCCTCGGTGAAGTGATCCGCGTCGTTCTGAAGTTCCACATCCACGGGTCCGCGCAGATGACGGCTGTGGGCTTTGACGGTTTCGACCTTGTTGAGTTTCACGGCTTCGGCGGTCACGGCGAACGTCCTTTCAAAACTCGAGCGGTCTCAAATCTGTCCAGTGCCAGCTCGAGGGAGTGGAGGCGCAGTAAAAATCAATTCTCGAGTGCTACAGTACCAATCACGGCACGATTCGGTGGGCGAGTAACACCCTTTTCAGGCTGGTTCCAGCGCCGCCTGATACGCCGCGCGCAACACTTCGGCAACCTCGGGGCGGGTGAACTCCGGGGGCAGGTTCTCCCCGGCGCGCAGCTTCTCGCGGACCCGCGTGCCGGAGAGCGTCAGGTGGTGGCTCGAGTCGTGCGGGCAGGTGCGGCTGGACACGAGCTGCTGGCAGGACTGGCAGTAGAACGTGTGCTCGAATTTGATAATCGTGATGCCTAACTCTTCTGGGGTGTACGCGTCGAAAATCTCCTGGGCGTCGTAGGTGCCGTAGTAGTTTCCAACGCCCGCGTGATCGCGCCCGACAATAAAATGGGTGCAACCGTAATTGCGGCGACTGATTGCGTGCAGGATCGCCTCTCTCGGACCGGCGTAACGCATGGCCGCCGGGTAGACGCCGAGTAAAACCCTGGCCGCCGGGTAGTACTTTTCTAGCAGCACCTCGTAGGCTTTGACCCTGGTTTCGGCGGGCACGTCGTCGGACTTGGTACGCCCGACCAATGGATTCAGGAACAAACCATCAATCGTCTCGAGCGCGACCTTATGCAGGTACTCGTGGGCGCGGTGAATCGGATTCCGAGTCTGAAACGCGACGACCGTTTTCCAACCGCGTTCAGAAAAAGCGGCCCGCGTTTGCAGCGGCATGTAATGGTGGGCTGGGAATTCACCCTTGGAGACCTGAAAGAGCGTGACCTCGCCCGCTAGGTTGACCTCGCCCGTTCCGAGCAGCGCCGCGACGCCAGGGTGGGCCGGGTCTTGCGTGCGGTAGACCGCTTGCGCCTCCGCCAACTTGTCCGGCGCGAACTGTTCGGTCACATCCAGCAAGCCCACGGGCAGACCGTCTCGAGCCAGCAAGACCTGACCGTGAAATTGCGCCGCCGCCTCCCTGGAGACGCCGAGTGTGATCGGGATGCTCCACGGCGTTCCATCCGCCAAGCGCATGGACTCCAGGACTGATTGATAGTCCCGCTCGCCCTGAAAGCCGGTGAGCGGCGAGTACACGCCCGTGGCGATCAATTCCAGATCGGCGTCATTGCGGTCGGTCAACTCCAAGATGGGCAGGTGAGTGAAATCAGTCGGCTCGAGGGCTGAGACGCGGTTGACGAGCGTGCCGCCAAGCGGCGAGATCAGACTGTTGGGCATGGAACTCCTTTGAGCTACCGAGGGTTAACTAGTGGCTGGAGCGTTTTTGTCATGGCTCGAGCATGAATCGGCAACCGACCCTGATACATACGGTCGTCACAACGCGGCACTCCCCTGCCACAGTCCGCACTCGGTCTTGCCGCGTCCCGCCCAACGGCCCGCTCTGGGGTCCTCGCCGGGACGCACGGCGCGCGTGCAGGGCCAGCAGCCGACGCTGAGAAAGCCGTCCTGATACAAGGGATTGACGGGCAACTCGAAGCGGGCCGCGTGTTGCTCCAAGCGTTCCTGGCTCCAGTGCACCAGCGGGTTGATCTTGACTCGAGCGCCGGGTTCGACGATTTGAATCTCCGCTCTGGTCTCCGCCTGACCCCTCGAGCGTGCGTTCAGCAGCGCGTCGGGTCGGCGTTCGTTCAAGTACCGTTGCAACGGTTGCACCTTTCGGGCGTCGCAACAGGCATCCGGATCGGAGGCGTAGAGATCGTTCAGCGGTAAACCGGCATCCAGCGTGACGAATTGCAGTTGTGGGTACCGAGCTTGCAGCGCGTCTCTGGTGGCCAGCGTCTCAGCGAAGTGATAGCCGGTGTCCACGAACAGCACTTCTCCGGTGTAGCCCGCCTCGGCCGCCAGATCAATCAGCACGACCCCGTTCAGATTAAAAGCGCTCGTCATCGCCAGATTCGGGAACTGTTCCAGCGCCCAGTGGATCGTGTCCTTCGGGCAGGGATCGGGCAGCGTCATCCAGAACGGCAACTCGAGGGTTGAAGCGGCAGCTACACTCACGCCGTAACCCGCAACCCGTACCCGAGCTTTTCAACCGCCTCGAGGACTCGCGCCGCGCTCTGCTCCAAGGTTTCCTGATCGGTTCGCAAGTGCAGATCGGGGCTGAGCGGAGCCTCATACGGGTCGCTGACGCCGGTGAAGTGCTTGATCTCGCCTGCCAAGGCTTTCAGGTACAAGCCCTTCACGTCGCGCTCCGTGACCACCTCGAGTGGTGCGTCCACAAAGACCTCCAATGATTTCGGGGCGGCGTTCAGCACCTCGCGGCGGGTGTCGCGGTACGGGCTGATCGCGCTGACCAGCACGATTACGCCATGTTTCGCCAAGAGGTTCGCCACGAACCCGATGCGGCGAATGTTGGTATCGCGGTCCTCGCGGCTGAAGCCGAGTCCCTTGGAGAGCGTTTCGCGCACCGCGTCGCCGTCTAGCACTTCCACGGCGTGACCCGCCGCAGCCAGTTTCGGCGCGACCGCCCCGACCACCGTCGTCTTGCCCGCGCCGGAAAGCCCCGTGAACCACAGCACCGCGCCCGTTTGTTTGACCGTCATGCGAACCTCCTGAAAAGATCAGCGAAAAAAAGCAGCGCCATCTGCGCTGCGCTCGAGCCACGTGTATCCGTCAACAACGCGCCTCGAGCGTTGACATTCGACAACACGTGCGGATTGGAAAGAGAGGAAGGGGTCTCATCGGCGTAACCCGGTCAGCCTAACGTAACAAAGCTGACAAAACATGTCATCTATGATACGCCAGCCTAAAGTCACCCTCTCGAGGTTACAAAGAGTCCAACTCGAGCGCAAAGTTTTTCGCCTCTCCCTGCGTTCGATACCGCCGTCGTGCTTTGCACGCATGAGCGTGACAGCGGGTGAGGGAAGCGAGTTGCCCTTGACCTTGATCGTCCTCGAGAAACTTCTTCTTGGGATGTCTCGAGCAGCAACGTTGATGGCCGGGCGTTATGCCCTTGCACACAGAGATCTGACGCAAGCTACGCCCCTACGAAAACCTGGGGCCTCGAGCTATGGCTGGGCGATTTATGGAAACTTCAGGCTCGAGGGTTCCGGGTGATAGGGCGCAAAGAATTTCAGTGCAATTCCTTCGTCGCCAGCACCTCGGTCAGTAGATACACCAGATGATCGCGGAGCGCCACAAACTCGGATGAGCGGATCAGTTCGGCTCTTGGGCGGGGACGCTTGAAGGGCACGTCTATGATCTCTTGAATCCGGGCGCGCGGACCGTTGCTCATGACGATGATCCGATCAGATAAAAACAGCGCCTCGTCAATGTCGTGCGTGACCATGACGACCGTCTCAATATTTTTTTGTTCCGTCCAAAGATCGTTCAGCTTGTCCTGAAGGCTCGAGCGGGTCAGCGCATCGAGCGCCCCGAAGGGTTCGTCCAGGAGCAGCACCCTGGGATGCGTGGCAAAGGCGCGGGCGATCGCCACACGCTGCTTCATGCCGCCGGAGAGTTCGCTCGGGCGCTTATCCTTGTGTCCCCAAAGGTTCACGGCCCGGAGGAAAATCTCGATCCGACCCTTGGAGTCCATTGCGGTCAGTTCCGGTCGCGCCGCCTCGAGCGCTTCGGAAACGTTCTGATAGACCGTCAACCACGGCAGCAACGAGTAATTCTGAAACACCACGGCGCGGTCAGGGCCGGGTTTCTGAATCGCCACGCCGTCCAGCCGTACCGCCCCCGTGCTGGGAGCCTCGAGACCGGCGATCATAGACAACAGTGTGCTCTTGCCGCACCCGGAATGCCCGATCAGGCTGACGAACTCCCCAGCGTGAATCTCTAGGTTGACGTGTTCCAGCGCGGTGTACGCCCCTCGAGCGCCAGTGTAGGTCTTGGAGAGGTTCGTGATCTCGAGGGCTGGGGTCTGACTTTCAGCGTTAAGCAACATAGGTGACTCTCCTCTGCGCCCACTCGAACAACCTGTCCAGCAGCAACCCGGTCACACCGATCACGACGATCGCGCTAATAACCTTCTCGTAACTGAGGGCGTTGTACGAGTCCCAAACAAAGAAACCGATGCCGCTGGCCCCGGACAGCATCTCGGCGGCCACGATCACCATCCAGGCGATGCCAAAACTGACGCGCAGGCCGGTCAAGATGTGTGGCATGGCGAACGGCAAGAGCACCTGACGCACGTAGCGGTCCGGCGTGAAGTTGAAGACCCTGGCCACGTTTTTATAGTCGCGCGGAATGCTACCCACGCCGAAGGCGGTATTGATCACTGTGGGCCACAAACTAGTAATGAAGATCACGAACACCAGCGCGTTCGGTGTCACCTTCAACGACACCAGCGCAATCGGATACCAGGCCAGCGGTGAGACCGGACGCAAGACCTGCACGATCGGATTCATCAACCGCTGCACGACCGGCACGGAGCCCATCAGCATTCCCAATGGAATCGCCACGACCGCACCCAGCGACCAGCCCAAAGACACGCGTACCAGGCTCGAGAATAACAACAGTCCGATTCCCTGATCGTTCGGGCCACCGTAACGGAACGGGTTCTTGACGAGTTCCCAGAGCGTCACCGCCGTGGCGGTCGGCGTTGGCAGATCCGGTCCAACGACGGCTCGCACACCGTACCAGGCGGCCACGATCAAACCCAGACTGGCGATGCCAAACAGCAACCCGCTCAACCAGCCGGGCATCTTCCAAGCGGTTCGGAGCGGCGCAGACTCGAGACGAGAGGCGGTGTTCTGATTCATGGGAAACTCCTGTGGGCTAGCTTTGAGCCGCTACTGATTCGCGTTGCCCGCGCTGAAGGTTGCCTCGTGTCCCAGACAGGCTTTCAGTTCGCCTTTGTGAACTGAACACGCGCGGATCAGTAACTAAACTCCGTTGACACTCGAGCCATTGCCTGACATACCTGATGAGTCGTGTTTCATTTCAAACCCTTGAGCTACCAGTGAAACGCTGCCAGCAGTTCCTCACATCACCGCTTTCAAATACCCGGCCGGGTTCGCCGGGTCGAACTTCTGCTTGTCAATCTCCAAGCTGAACGGCTTCATGTCGTCCGCTGGAACGGGAATGCTCATTTCCTTGGCGACCTCCTCGTACAGGTCTTGCATCATGAGTTTGCTAGCGATCGCCTTGTATTCGGGCGCGGCTTTCAGATAGCCGAAGCGCACGTACTGCGCCATGAACCAGATGCCGTGCGACAGACGCGGGTAGGGGGTTTTGCCGCCCCGGAAGAACTGCATCCGGTCGTCCAGAAATTGCTTCGTGCCCAAACCCCCGCCCAGGTCGTAGCGCCCCTCGAGCCGTGCGCCGATCACGTCGGGGCTGGCGTTGACGTACTGCGACTGCCCGATCGTGCTGGCGGCCTGGCGAATGTTGGGGATGTTATCCAGCCACCTAGCGGCGTCCAAGGTGGCCTTCATCAGCTTTTTCACCGTGTCGGTCTCTTCGGCGAAATCTTTGTTCAACACCAAAGCTTTCTCCGGGTGCTGCTTCCAGATTTCCTGGCTGGTGATGGCGCTGAAGCCCACGTCCTGCTGCACGCCGACACCGTTCCAGGGTTCACCGACGCTGTAGCCGATCATGTTCCCGACTTTCATATTGGCGACCATTTGCGGCGGGGGAATCGTGATGATGCGTTGTTTACCGCTGACCGTCGCGTCAATCCCGGCCGCCGAGAGGTAATTCCTGAGCCACATGTCGTGCGTGCCGCCGGGGAAGGTCATGGCGAAGGTCGTGTCCTTCCCGTCGGCGGCGAGTTTCTCGAGGGCGGGCTTCAACCGTTTCAAGTCACGCCCCACCGCTGACAGGGATTTGGCGAGCGTGATCGCCTGACCGTTGTTGCTCAGCATCATGGCGATTTTGAGTTCCTTGCCCGCCTGCCCGCCGATCCCGTTGTAAACGCTGAACGGCATCCCGAACAGACAGTGCGCACCCTGGATGTCGCCGTTCAACAGCCCATCCCTGAGTGCCGCCCAGGAGGCTTGCTTGACGATTTCCACCTCGAGACCGTACTTTTTGTAATACCCCAGCTCCTTGGCCATGATGAGGCTAGCGCTGTCGGTCAACGCGATAAAGCCCAGGCGAATCGTTTTCTGGGCGCTGCCTCGGGTAAAAATCTGCGGCGCGACGAAGCTGGCGCTGGCGGCGACGGCAGTTTTCAGGAATTGACGGCGATTGATTTTCATAGTGGTTCTCCCTGTATCTGGACGGCTGTCGTCTAACGAACTGTGATTCAGGCAGGGCTGGTCTCAACGATGTTGTCTCGAGATGCGATTTCTAAAGCAGGGCTGGCTCGAGGTGACGCGGTGATGCGAACGGCGCAGACTTTGAATTCGGGCATCTTTGAAGTTGGATCTAGAAGTGCGCTGGTGAGGCGGTTGATCTTCTCAGCGCCGCCGAAGTGAAAGGCGACGAAGATCGTATCCGGGCGAATCTTTGGGTTCAGACCGACCAAGAACTCGCCCGTGCCACGCCGCGTCTCTAAACGCACCGAACCCCCAGGCTCGAGGCGGTACTGTGCGGCAGTCTCGGGGTGGAGTTCGGCGACCGCGTGCGGATGTTTGGTCATGAACTTGCTGCGCCGGGTTTGCGTGCCGCTCTGATAGTGATCGGCGATCCGGCCGGTCGTCAGGAACAACGGGTAGTGCGCGTCCGGGAGTTCGGCGCTGTCCCAGTACGCGACCGCCTTCAGGTGCGCCCGACCGTCTTGGTGGTAAAAGAATTTCTTGAACGGCTCGGGCGTGCCGGGGTGGTTCGGGTGCGGGCACGGCCAGAAGATGCCGTCGTCACCGATTTTCTGATAGGTCAGGCCGCTGTAATCGGCGGGCGCGCCCCTGGTGGACTCCGCCAGATCGTCGAAGACCGCTTCCACGTCCTGGTAATCGAATTGTCCCGGCGTGCCGACTCGAGCGCCGAGTTCACAGAGAATCCGCCAGTCCTCCCACGCCGCGCCGGGTGGGGCGGCCGCCCGACGGCGACGCAGCACGCGACCCTCCAGATTCGTCATCGTGCCCTCAGTCTCCAACCACATGCTGCCGGGCAGGACGACATCGGCTAGGGCGGCGGTTTCGGACAGAAAGAAGTCAATCACCACGAGCTGATCCAGCTTCTCTATCCGCGCCTCGAGTTCGCCCGCGTCCGGGGCGCTGACGACGATGTTGGAACCGAAGACCAGTAAGCCTTTGACGCTGCTCCCCAGGCTCTCCAGGAGTTCCTGAGCGCTCTTGCCCTTCCCCGGCAACTCGTCTTCCGAAATGCCCCAGTGCGCCGAGAAATAACCGCGTGCCAGCGGGTCTTGAATGCTGCGGTAGCCGGGGAGCTGATCGGCTTTCTGCCCGTGTTCGCGCCCGCCCTGCCCGTTGCCCTGCCCGGTCAGCGGCGCGTACAAACCACCCAAGGAAAACGCCAAGTTGATGATCGCCTTAATGGTGTCCACACCCTTGCTCTGTTGCTCGGGGCCGCGCCCGGAGAGAATCACCAGCCCGCCGTCGCCGCCCTCGCCGGTGTGAACGGTGCGGGCCATCAGTCGCGCCGTCTGCCAGATCTGGCTCGCTGTGAGACCGCACAGCGGCGCGGCCCATTCTGGGGTGCAGTCCACGACGCTCTGCTTGACCGCGGCCCAGCCGGTCGTGCGCTTCTCTAAAAACGTCCAGCGCTCTCGAGCCTCGTCCACGATCACGTGCAAGAACGCCAATGCCAGTGCTAGGTCGCCGCCGGGTCGCACCGCCAGGTGATGCGTCGCCAGCGTCGCCGTACGCGTATCCCTGGGGTCAATCACGATGATCGGCGCTCCGGCTTTTCTGGCTCTCAGGATGAACTGCGAAATCGGCGGCAGCGTTTCCGCCAGGTTCGCGCCCCAGAGGACGATGCAGTCCATCTCCTGAAGTTTCTGCAAAGGGAACGGCAAGCCACGGTCCAGCCCGTAGACCTCGCGCATCGCGGCGGCGGCGGTGCTCATGCAGAAGCGACCGTTGTAGTCAATGTTGGCGGTTTTCAGCGCGACCCTAGCGAACTTACTCAAGAGGTACACCAGTTCGTTCGTCAGGCTGCCGCCACCGAACACGCCGTAGGCATCACGTCCGTGCTTCCCCTGAATCGCCTTCATGCCGCCCGCCACACGCTCGAGCGCCTCATCCCAACCCGCAGGCTCGAGGACGCCGTTCTTGCGAACCAGCGGCGTTAGCAGCCGCTCCGGGTGATTCACCAGTTCCAGGGCGCTCAAACCCTTCTTGCAAACGCTGCCGTGCGCCACGGGGCAGGCTTTCGTGGGGTGCAACTCCGTGACCTGACCATCCGTGGCGTGCAGATCGAAGCTGCACTGGACCGCGCAGTACGGGCAGGTCGTGCGCGTGACCTGGGCTGACTCGAGGGCTGTTTTGAGGGTCACGGATGGTTTTGGGGCAGGAGCTTTGAGCCGCGCTTCAATCATCGGCCGCCTCGAGTTCAGGGACGGCTGGTTGAAGCAAGTGCGGCAGGTGAGCGCGGGTCAGTTCAATCAACCTCTGCGGCACGTCGGTGATTAGCACGCGGTCCATGACCTTGTGCGCCAGTTTCGCGTCGCGCCCGATGGTGCCACCCAGGTAAATATCCACCGCCTCGAGCATCTGCCCGTCCACCTTGACCTTCGTGCCTTGCAAGCCGAAATCACCGATGTGATGCGAGCTGCACGCGTGCTGGCAACCGCTCCAGTGAACCCGGAGCGGCTCTGAGAGCGGCAATTCCTCCAAAAAGCGTGTCTCCATCAGGGTGGACACCTCGAGGGCGCGGCTTTTGGTTTCGATGATCGCCTGCGGGCAAAACTCCACGCCGGTGCAACTGACGACGCCTTCCACGACCTTGCTCGGGAACGGCGTGTGGCGCACAAAAAATGGGTGCGCCAGGACGGTCTCGAGGTCGGCGGTTTTGATGTTCGGGAGCAAGATGTTCTGCTCGATCGTGAAGCGCGCCTCAGAGGTACCGAACCGGTCCGCCAGGTCTGCCAGCTCCAAGAGCGCGGTTCCGGTGGTGCGACCGACCGGGACGTGAGCACCAATGTAATGCAAGCCAGGCTGCTTCTGCGAGTTAACCCCGAGGTGCATTCGCGGCGTGCCGTGAACGCGTAAGTCCTCGCCCGCCGCCTCCAAGGAATGTCCCAGATGCGCTTCCAGTTCAACCCGAAAGCGCTCAGCGCCCCAATCCTCCAAGAGCCACTTCAGTCGCGCCTTGTGTCGCTCCTCGCGTGGACCATACAAGTTGTACAACTCCACGATGCCGCGCGTGACCTCGAGCGCCGCATCTGGGGTGATCCAGACGTTCAACTCGCGCGCCAGCATTGGGGTTTTGCCGCCGACCGCGCCACCGACCATGACGTTGAAGCCCAACGCGCCGTCCTTCCGGGCGGGGTACATGCCGATGTCGTTGGTCGCGGACCCGAGGTCGTGGCGGTGTCCGGTGACGTGGATGTTCAACTTGCGCGGTAGGTTGGACACGTCGGCGTTGCCGTGCTCAAAATTCGTGATCCAATCGCTTATCGCACTTGTGATCGGCAGCGCGTCAATCAGCTCATCGGCGCAGAGCCGGGCCACCGACGAGGTGACAACGTTGCGGATACTGTCCATGCCGTTCTGCAAGCTTGTCAATCTGACCCGTGACAACCGCTCGTACACGTCCGGGATCTGCGCGGTGTCCAGCCAGCGCAGTTGCACCTGCTGCCGCGTGGTGATATCCACCAGATCGCGTCCATAGTCCTGTGCGACCCCCGCGATGGCTCGCAGTTGCTCGCTCGAGACGCGTCCGCCAGGAATGCGAATCCGCTGCATCAGGCTGGGTGGACTGGTCTCCCGATACCAGAAGCCGATCCATTTGATGCGCTGCTGGTCATCCTTACTGAGGTCTGCCACCAGCGTAGCGCTGAGGCGAGGGAATTCGTTCAGCAACTCGAGCGGGGGCTGCTCAACTTTCAGGCGTTCAATCGGGTTCATGGGTTGACCTCCGCTCAGAGGGAACAGGACGAACTGCTGAACGGAGGTTACGAACTGTGATGCAAGGTGTCAAGTTATTTTGCGCAATTGCTCAATTTTTGGATAACAGTTTGCATAAAATTTAGACTATTTGAGCTAGCAGTCTCAGAATTAGTTTCATCTTGCCAAATCTTAGTGTTCGCTTGAGTTTTGAGTCAGATCTTTCCCGCTTTTGAGACGATCTGACACCTCATGGCACAAGTAGGAACAACTTGACGGCTTGTGAAAAGCGCTTCACAAGCTCAACTCGAGGGTGTTCTTAGCCTCCCTCGAGAACAGTACAAGTCTGATAGATCGTGTCAGGGAAAGTAAAAACAATTCCCGCGAAGTCAAACTGGGGGAGTCACCTCGAGCCAGCCTCGAACCGTGATTTAGGCGCGTTACTGCGTGCGTAACAGATTTAGACTCGAGCCGCTCGTCGTATCGCCTCGAGCGTGGCCGGGACTGCATCGGGCAGACTGGCGAGCTTCCCGGCCGTGCCAGGGTCCTTCAACCCGTGACCCGTCAGCGTACACACGACCCTCGAGCCATCTGGAATCTTGCCCTCGCGGATCGTGCGCCACGCGCCCGCGAAACTGGCGGCGCTGGCGGGTTCGCAGAACAGACCCTCACGCGCCAGGAACTGGTAGGCAGCTAGAATCTCATCGTCGGTGACAGCCTCGATGATGCCGCCCGACTCGTCTCTCGCCCCCAGCGCGTAGCACCACGAGGCGGGGTTGCCAATCCGAATCGCAGTCGCAATCGTCTCTGGCTTTTCCACCGCGTGACCCAGCACGATCGGCGCGGCCCCCGCCGCCTGAAAGCCCAGCATCTTCGGGCGGCCCCCAACCGTGCCATCTTGGAGCAGCTCCGTGTACCCCTTCCAGTGCGCGGTGATGTTCCCGGCATTGCCGACTGGCAGCGCATGGTACTCCGGTGCGCCGCCGAGTTCAGCGCAGATTTCAAAGGCAATCGTTTTCTGCCCCTCAATCCGGTACGGGTTGACGGAGTTCACCAGCGCGACGGCGCTCGTCTCGCAGAGTTCACGTACCAAGCGCAAGGCATCGTCGAAATTGCCTTCAATCTGCACGATTCGCGCCCCCATCAGAATCGTCTGCGCGATCTTGCCCGCCGCGACGTACCCGGCCGGGAGCACGATGATGCACTCCACCCCGGCGCGACTAGCGTAAGCGGCCGCCGCCGCGCTGGTGTTGCCCGTGCTGGCGCAGGCAATCGCGGTCGCACCCGCCTCGAGCGCTTTACTAACCGCCATCGTCATGCCGCGATCCTTGAAGCTGCCCGTGGGATTCGCACCATCGTACTTGGCATACACCCGGATACCTCGAGCATTGGCTTCTGGCGGGCCGCGCAACTCTACCAGCGGCGTATTTCCCTCTCCGAGGCTGACCACGGGCGTCGCGTCCGTCACCGGCAGGCGATCTCGCCAGCGATGGATCAAGCCAATGGCGTGCAACTGAGGTCGGGAGGCGATCAACGTCATGGGCGGCAGTCTACCTCATGGGGTCGGTGAATCTAACAATAATTGTAATACCTTCAATCCGTCCAGCACGAGCGCAGGCGTCAGTCTACGAACAACTTTTTTGACCTGTATTACAATTTCAGCCAGACAACGGTGTCCGCTCTGGTGGCCCGCCGTTGCCCCTGCCGCCCTCGGTACCTCCCTGCCGAGGGCGTGACTCCGCCTCTCGAGCTGACCTCCCACAGCTCGAGAGGTTTTTTTACGGCTGAGTTCGGCAAATCTGCATGAAAAACTCGAGCCACGTAAGAAGCGACTCGAGTTTTTGAGGGAGGAATCAGAGGTTGGCTTTGAACCAGTCCAGCGTCAGCTTCCAGGCTTCGTCGGCGGCCGCCTTGTTGTAATTCGCGCCGGTGTCATTGTTGAAAGCGTGGTTGGCACCGTCGAAGATTTTGAGCTGATACTTCGTCCCAGCTTTTTTCAGTGCGTCTTCCAGCGCGGGTATCCCCGCGTTGATGCGGCTGTCCAGCCCACCGTACAAGCCCAAAACGGCCGCCTTGATGCTCGGCACTTTAGCCAGGTCGGGCGCGGGGCCGTAGAAGGGCACGGCGGCTTTTAACTCTGGAAGTTCCGTCGCCAGTCGCCAGGTCAGACCACCGCCGAAGCAAAAGCCGACCACTCCGAGCCGCACGGCTTGCACGTTCGGCTGGGCTTTCAGCGTCTTCACCCCCTCGAGCAGATTGGCGATGTGTTCATCGCCGCTGGTCTGCGCCAGATAAGTGCTGATCTGCGCGGTGTCGGTGAACTTGTCGGTCCCACCCTGCTTGGACATCAGGTCAGGGGCCAGCGCGGCGTAACCGGCCTTCGCTAAGCGCCGGGCAATGTCTTGGATATGCGGCTGTAACCCACGATTCTCGTGGATGACCAAGATGCCCGGCACGGGTGCGGTTCCGGCCGGACGGGCGTAGTACGCGATTTGCTCGAACCCTCGAGCCTGATATTTCAAGGTCTTGGCTTCAATGGCCGGGTCGTCCGGGTTGACCTGCGGCGCGGGTTGCGCCTGCTCCAAGGTAGCTGTGGTTTCCAGGGCTTGCTTCCACTCGGCGGCGCTCGCGGCGTTCAACCCCAGTGAGTCCATCAGCGCGGTCGCGCCAATGATGCCACCGCCCAGCAGCAACATGCGGCGCAGAAACTCGCGGCGCGGTATTTCACCCTGATGGTAATCCTCGGCGAACTCCTCGACGACGTATCGGAACAAATCTTGACGCTGCTCCACGGTCTACCTCCTTGAGAGATTGCCTCTGAACGGTACACGAGTTCCTTCTGGGCATCCGTGGCTCGAGACACGCATGGGTGGTCAGGTGAGACGCATTCACGAAGCTAGCTGTCGTGGCTTTAAGTCAGCAGGGTTAACGATTCCCCCATTGGACTGTGAGATGCTGGCTGTGAGATGCTGCTTATGAGATGCTGGTCATAGGATGCTTTTGTTGAAGGCTCGAGCACAGCACACCTGGGGGTACTCGTGAGAAAGCGCGTCGTTCGTGGAACCGTGGTCATCGCCTGGGTGTTGTGCGGTGCGCTGGCACAATCGCCCGTGCCGCAAAACGTGGCGGTCACGCTGGAGAAAGCCCTGGCGGCGCACGGCGGCGAGGCACTGACCGGCATGAAAACCTACCTCGAGGATGACGTGGTGAACGCCAGCGTACTCGGCGTGGGTTTGTACAACCTGCGGTTTCGTACCCTGGTGGATTTCGCCGGGCGGCGCGGACGAATCGAGATTTTCAACAACGGCACCTTGCAGACAATTTTTCAACTCACCTCGCAGGGTTCTAAGCAGTGGACCAAAAAGGACGGCACGAAGGACGGAACCCTGAGTTTGAAACCCGGTGCGCCATTCACCTTTTCCACACCGATCAAGGCGGGCGTGTTGGGTTTGCTGGCGATTGGGAAGGCCGCCGACGAGAAGCTTTCCGGCAGTGCCAGCGTCGAAGTTCAAGGTATCAAGGGCGCGTCCATTCAACGCGATGCCAAGTCCTACCAGGCAACCTACGTGTTCGGCGCGGACGGACGCTTCAACCTGGAAAAGACGGTTTTCATCAACGAGAAAAATGAAAAGACCGAGTTCACACTGGTATACGAGAGCTTCAAAACGATCGGCGGCGTGAAAATTCCGATGAACGCCAAGATTTACTCGAGTCAAATTCCGGGGTTCGCCAGTGCCAATCTGGAAGTCAAAAGTGTGGACGTAAACCCGGAATTCCCGAGCAACGCCTTCGACATGCCCTGAAGTGTCGCTGCCTCCGACATGCCTTGAAGTGTCGCTCGAGGCTCGGTGATGACCCAAGGGACGTTTTGATTTTTGGTGCGCGGTTCACCCTTGCCCTAGCTCGCTCGAGAGGGTGCTGTCAGGAGGGTGCTGGCAGGGAGGTGCTGGCTTCAGAAATTGCCTCGTTCAAAAACTGTGCCACGTCCTCCACGATTCTCGGCTCGAGCCAACGGGCAATTCGACTGAAGGCACCGAGGATCGTGAAGTGATCCAGCCTCGGATACCAGCGACTCACGGCTTGCCCGCCCCGTTTAAGGATGGCATCGCGGAGCGCGGGCGCGTGCAGGGGTGTACAGAGGCTGTCGCGTTCGCCGTGCAGTAGAAGCATCTTTGGGTTGTGACCGTCCGCCCGCAAGACTGGCTGCGTGTCCGCCCAACGTTCCGGTCCACCGAAGGCAATCTGCATCCGCTCGTCACCGGGAATCCAGTCCAGAAAATCGTAAGGGCCTGCCATGCCAATCGCCCCGCGAATCAGATGGCGGCTGACACCGACCCGTTCCAGGTACCTGCCGTCGCAGCACAGCAACGCCGTGATATGCGCCCCCGCCGAGTGTCCCATGACGAACAGGTTGGCAGACGTATCACCGAAGCGTTCCAGGTTCTCGTGAAGCCAGCGGACCGCCAGGGCCGCGTCCGTGACGAATTCTGGAAAGACGTTCTCCGGCGACAGCCGATAGTTGATAATGGCGGCGTTAAATCCCAGGCGGCAGATCGCATCCGCCAGAAACGGGTAATCGCTCTTGTCACCGCTGTCCCAGTAACCGCCGTGAATGAACATCACCGTTCCCCTGGCGTGCGGCGTCAGGTACAGGTCCAGACGTTGGCGCACCCCAGTTCCGTACTCGAGGTCGTAGAGCGGTTGGCGGGTGACAACGCGGTTGATCAGTTCTTGCGGGGCGCGGTTCAGCAGGGCACGGCTCGAGGCGGCGATCTGCGCGAACCAGTCTGTCGGCTGTGATGGGCTGTTCATGTCTCCTTTAACCTCCTCGAGTATCCCGTCGGCGACCCTGGTTGCATTCTGTCAGACACGAGCTAAAGCCGAGGTGTGTCAGGCTTCCCGATAAACATAAGATTAGCTGAGACGCTTCAAGTGACTGTCAGAATAAAGTACGACAGCAACGCCGAAATCCCGAGTTGAAACAGATTGCGATTTCTCAAAACGGGCTGCTTGGCGTCTCTCAGCACCCGCAGGATCGCCTGTCCCATGATGAGCACTACAAAACTCCAGCGCGGCACGGGAAAACCAGCAACAGAGCTTAGCAATAGTAAAACCGCCATGACGCCGAGCAGCGCGAAAATGGAAATTGTATACGGGCTGGGCTTCATTCCTTCAAGTGTACTCGAGGTCACCGCTCGTTCGCAGTCGCGGCTGCCAGCCCACTATGAAGATAAAAAGCGTGCCCGTCACGCTTCTCACACCCTGTTCACCTAGCCCTGGCGCGTACTCCGTAGACTTTGCGCGTCATTATCCACCCGAGATTATCGCTGGGTGCGCCGCATTGCCTCACGAGAGGCATAATTTTTTTGAAGCAGTTCTGAGGAGATACGTTGTGTTGAATGTCCAATCTCGAGTCCTGGCCGCGGTGCTCGCCCTGCTGCTGGCTTCCCCCGCCCTGGCGCAGACGGCTGATCCGAAAAAGCCAGCCACCTGTGCGCAGTACATTCCGCTTGGCAAGTTGTACTACTCGCAAGGTCAGATGGACGCGGCGTACACCGCCTTCAGTTTGTGCGTCAAGCAAGACCCTAACAATCTGGAGGCGCTCTATAGCCTGGGACGGACCGAGATCAGATTACGCCTGTACTCCGCTTCGATTCAACACCTGAAAAACTGCATCACAGCGGACGCCAAATACTGGCGTTGCTACATCGCCCTGTCCGACGCGTACGTTTCGCAGTACCAGTTCTCGAGCGACCGCAAGAGTCTGGCTCCACTCTTAGACGAGGGTCTCAAGGTATTGGACGACGCCGAGCGCATCGTCGCCACCGACGAGGGTCGCGCCGTGGTCTACAACCAGCGCGGCACAATCTATAAGCTGAAGGGTGATTCCAAGCAAGCCATCAGCAGCTTCGAGCGGGCGCTGTCCTACGCGCCGGGAACACCGAACATCCTCTTCAATCTCGGTTCGCTGTACCTAGCCACCAACGAGATTGACAAGGCGATAGACGCCTTCGGTAAGGCCGTGGACGCCGCCCCGAACGACGCCGAACTTCGCGCCGCGCTGGCTCGAGCCATTCGCATCAAAGCGACCGACCTGAAGACCGCGCTGTCGCAGGCAACGCAGGCCTTCAACCTGTGCGGTGGGATCAGTAAATGCAAAAACCCCTTCGTGATCGGACAGTACGGCATCGCGCAGTACGCCAATAAAAACCGCGAACCCGCCAGAGTAGCGTTGGAACTGGCCGTCAAGGTGGACTCGAGCGCTGTATATCACGAGAACTTCTACTTCCTGGGGCGCGTCTACCTGGAACTCTCCCGCGCCAAGGAAGCCAAATTGCAGCTCAGCAAAGCGGTGCTGATCGAACCCAGCGAGCCGTTGTACTGGTTCTGGTTGGGTCAGACCAATGAGGCGGTCGGTGATAAGGACTCTGCTTGCAAGAACTACGCGCAGGCGCTCAAGTTGCAGAGCGATTACAAAGATGCCCAGAAGGGCAGCAACGCCCTGAAATGCCCGACCACCAACGGCACTCGTTGAGAAGCTTCGATAAAAAATCCCGCCTTTGCTGGCGGGATTTTTTCGCTCGAGCCACATGCCTTGCTCGGAGCTGTGCAGGTGCGTTCAGTGCGTTAGAGCGGCGCTCTTGGACTCGAGCACGCCCAGCAACCCGTGCCAGGATTTGACGAACGCATCCGCGCCCTCGCGTTGCAATTGCAATGCCAACCCAGCCACGTCCACACCCGCCCGTTCAAACTCCGCGAGCCTGGTCTCGCCATCGCCACCGTTCACGTCCATGACCCCGCTGACCGTGCCGTGGTCAGCGAAAGCCAGCAGAGTCGCCTCGGGCATCGTGTTGACAGTATCAGGGGCGGCCAGAGCAGAGACGTACATCACATCCGAAGCGTTCGGGTCCTTCGTGCCCGTACTCGCCCACAAGAGGCGTTGCGGTACTGCCCCGAGCGACTCGAGGTGCTTGAATCGGTCTGAGGCGAGTAGCTCACGATACGCCCTATAGGTGCGTTCCATAACCGCAATACCCAGTTTGTTATGCAGTTCCACTGGTACTTTCTCCGCCACCGCGCGATCCCAGCGACTGACAAACACCGACGCGACCGAGGCCACCCTGGGTGATAAGCCCGCCGCCACGCGCCGCTCAAGACCGCGCAGGTACGCCTCGGCCGCCGCCTGGTATTGCTCCCTCGAGAAGAGCAGCGTGACGTTGACTGGGACGCCGTTGAAAATTGTTTCTTCGATCGCGGGCAGACCCTCCGGTGTGCCTGGAATCTTGATGAACAAGTTCTCCCGTCCCGCTTTCTGGTACAGCAGTTTGGCTTGGGCGATGGTCTGCGAGGTGTCGTAGGCTAGGAGCGGTGAAACCTCGAGGGAGACGAAACCATCCAGCCCGTCTGTCGCGTCGTACACGGGTTTGAACAGATCGGCCGCTCGAGTCAGGTCTTGCAGGGCGATTTCAAAGAAGAGGTCGTCCCCGTGCAACCCGGCTTTGGTTTTCTCCAAGATGCTCGAGTCGTAATCGTTGCTACCCTTGATGGCGGCCTCGAAGATGCTGGGATTTGAGGTTAAGCCGGTGATGGATAGGTCGGAGATGTAGTGGGCGAGCGTGCCAGATTCGAGGAGTCCTCGGGTGATGTTGTCCAGCCACAGGCTCTGATGCAGGTCGTGCAGGGTCTGAGTCGCTTTCATAGGTTCCCCTTAGAGCTTGGATTTGCAACGCTCACCAAGGTTACTGCGTTCCCATGAAATTCGCTGTAGTGGCTACTGAGTTCGGCGTGGTGCAGGTTCACGTTTTAGAGGCAAGCGCTTGGAGTCCGAATCGTGGAGTTATCAGTAAAGCCGCTTCAGGGTCAGTTCAGATCAGCGGCAGGAGACCGTCAAAGAGTGCTCTTACCCTGATGGCATCCCCGTATGACAGGGACAAAGGAGTGACATGCCAAGCAAAGATCCGAACGACCTCGATTACCCGCAGGGAGGTGACACTTCGGACGAGACCGCCGATGGACGCCCACTTCGCCCAACAGCAGACACATCGCAAGGCAAACCCGATCCCAAGGGAACCTCACGTGACAGCAGCAAAGATCACGACGAGAACGCACCGCTGGACGAAAAACTCTCTTACAACGAGCGCTGAACCCGCCACCTTCGAGCCTAAACGTTCAGTTTTACAAAGGAGCACCTTATGGAACTCGCCACCCTGAAAGATCTAATGGTCGAACAACTGCGCGACCTCTACAGCGCCGAAACCCAGCTCACCGAAGCCCTGCCAAAGATGATGCAGGCGGCCACGCACCCGGAATTGAAGAACAGCTTCTCGGAGCATTTGGAGGTCACCAAACGCCAACGTGACGATGTGGCGGCTCTGATTCGCCAGTACGGGGCGAACCCGGAGGGTCACGAATGTCAGGCGATGAAAGGCATCATCAAGGAGGGCGAGGAGTTGATCGCCAAGCGGCGCGATGCCGATAGTGACGTGATGGACGCCGGGTTGATCGCGGCCGCCCAGCGCGTCGAGCACTACGAAATTGCGGGTTACGGAACCGTTTGCGCCTACGCCGTGCAACTCGGAGATCAGCAGGCGGCGATGGTGCTAGACAAGATTGCCAAGGAAGAGGGCACGACCGATCACAAGCTGACGGCCCTGGCGTTGCGCGTCATCAACCCGGCCGCCGAAGCCTGAACCGATCAGAACCCCTTTCGACCTCGAGCGTCTCAAAAACGCTCGAGGTTTTCTGTAGACCTGTGAAACCGCCGACGGTCTCGTAAAATCTTTACGTGACGCGTGCCCAGCAACGAACCATCGAAACCCTGCGACAAAGAGTCGAAACCTTCTTCGCCGACGACTCGAGCGGCCACGACTGGTGGCACACGCACCGCGTCTGGCGGATGGCAGAGCGACTGGCAGCCATTGAGGGGGCGGACCTGTACATCGTGGCGCTCGCGGCGCTGGCGCACGACCTCGAGGACCACAAGCTGGATGCTACGCCGCGCATTCGCCAATGGTTAACCGAGGCGGGCGTGGACGGTGAAACCGTCGAGACCGTGTACGACCTCTGCACCAGGGTTAGCTTCAAGGGCGCGGGCGTCCCCGACGACATGCCAACCCTCGAGGGGCGCGTCGTGCAGGACGCGGACCGCTTGGATGCGATCGGAGCTATCGGGATCGCCCGGACCTTCGCTTACGGTGGCTCGAGGGGGCGTGCCTTGCACGATCCCAACGAGGCTGTCACACTCCACGAGGATTTCAGCGCCTATCAGAAAAAGGGTGGCAGCAGCTTAAACCACTTCTTCGAGAAGATGCTGCTTTTGCACGACCGCCTTCACACCGGCAGCGCTCGAGCTATCGGCAAAGCGCGTCACGATTACGTGCGAGAGTACGTGGCCCGTTTTCTGGCCGAGTGGGAGGCGCACGATTGAGGCGACCTCTAGTTCAGAAAGAGCGCGATAGATGGGTCGCAGGTTGGCTCGAGACGCGGTAAATTACGTCAGGAACTGCAAAACCAGGCGTTGCACCTCGTAAATCAGATTTCCCAACGGTTCGCGCAGGAAGATAATCACCAGGAACAACAACCACCAGGACCCGTTCATGTGCGCCCTCAGGCTCGCGCCGAGATTGCCCGGTGCGACCGCCGCGAGCGCGTGCGCCCCATCCAGCGGCGGTACGGGCAGCGCGTTGAAGACCGCCAAGATAATGTTCAAGCTCAGCAACTCCCCGAGAAAGTACACAATCCAACCCGGCGCGTCCCCTGTGAACAGAAAGCTCCCGACCAGCACGGTATTGCTGCGAAGCGCATCTAGCCCAGACGCTTCCGTGAGCACTCGAGTCTCAAAGGTTCTGAGCAGCAGCAGGCTGACGACGACCAGCGCTAGATTCATGACGATCCCGGCGATTGAAACCGCGAAGCTGCCCCAGACGGGATTGCGGTACTTCCACGGTTGCGTCTTCACGTACCCGAGCGCTCCGAAACCGATCAGCAAGAACAGCAAAATTCCTGTCCAATCCAGGTAACGCAGTGGGTTCCAGTCGAAACGACCATTTTTTGTGGGTGTGTCATCGCCCTGCCAGATCGCCGCCCAGGCGTGACCGTACTCGTGGAGGACCACCGAAACGACCAATGCCAACGCCCACAGCAGGGCGTGAATGGGATTGGCTTGGAACCGCTCTAAAATCGTCACGGTTTCAGATCAATCCCACAGCCTGCAAAATCGCCTGGAAGATATTCAGGAAAAACCCTGAAATCGCACCTGTGACGCCCAGGATGCTCAGCACGATAAAAATAATCATGAACCCGAACGGCGTGCGATTCATCCAGGTTTCGAGACTCGCCAGACCACGACGAATCTCCGGCGAACCAATCGCGTAAACCGCTCGAGCACCCGGCAAGGGTGGCACGGGGAACAGAAACAGCGTCGCCAGACCCAGCACTCGAGACGCCCCAACCGCGAAGCCTTGCCCGAGACCCAGCAGGGCATCACCGCCGAAGCGCAAGGTCAGCACGTAGGCGACAAACAGCACGAACGCCCACACGACCATCGTCAGCGGACCCGACCACCACACCAGAGCTTCCCGCGCCGGAGTTTTGGAAAAAGCGTAACTGTTTAAGGGAATTTGATTCGGCAACGCGAACCCGAACAGCACCAACCAGATCAGGTAAATGGAATTGAGATGCAAGCGCGGCTCAGTGCTGGTAAAGCCGCGCAACTTCGCAGTGCGATCACCCATCAGCGACGCGACGCTCGCCTGAACCACGTTATTTAAGACCAACGCGAACGCCAGTGTTACTAACGCCACCAGGTACGCCAACGGGTCGGTGGCCAGCAACTGAATGAAAAAAGACATTGCCTCTACCCTATCACGCTGTCTGTGGCAGCCTCGAGCTTCAAGTCACGAAAGAGTCCTAGACCTTGATGACGCTCAGTTGGTACGGATCAAACCAATCGTCGTGCGTCATCAGATGCATCGGTTCGGTCACCGCCTGGGCAATCAGACCACGATCAAACGGGTCTTGGTGATGCAGGGGCAGTTCACCTGCCACACACGCGTGATCCCATTGAAACGCTAAAGATTCAAGGCCATCCTGCTTGAGAACATTCAACAGTTCTGAAAGGCTTACCGCGAGTTGCAATTTATTGATTTTTAACTTGAGCGCTATCTCCCAAACGCTGATGCTCGAGACAAAAATGGTGTTTTCAGGGTCATGCAGGTACGACAGAGCCTTTTGAGTGAGGCGCGGGTCAGCGTTCAAGTTCCATAGCAAAATGTGGGTGTCCAACAGAATTTCCAAAGTTTGCTCTGGCCATTGAATACCTCGAGCAACTCCTTCGGCAGAGGACTATCGAAGTCATCAAAGATAAATATTTTTCCTTTTAGCGTTCCCATACGAATCCCCTGACGCTGCTTGACGGGCGTCAGTTTCACGAGCGCCTCCCCCGCTTGGCGATGACGATTTCCTCGCCCTTAATAGCGCGTTCTACCAGGCTCGAGAGGTGTGTTGCTGCATCGGACATGTTGAATTGCGGCACATATACCCTGTCTGCTAAGTCTAGTAAGAGGGTCTGCGAAGCAAAACCCCCGCCGGAGCGGGGGCTTTTTCGATCAGCTCAGGTGGGATTAGAACTTGAGGGTATACCCGATGCGGAAGGCTTGACCAAAGGTGATTGCGCCCTGCGCGGTTGACGCGAAGCGGTAGTCAACCAAGGCGAAAATACCGTAGGCGAAGTCCAACCCGTAGTAGCTGAACGTGAAGTACAGACCGCTCAGGTTGGAGCCGGAGTCAATACGATCACCACTGGAAGAGCTGCCCGTGAAGCCGTTCGTCGAGCCGCTGCTGTTAGCACCGGCCCATGAACGCTCACCGACGGGACTGGCGAGGCTTGGGCCAGCGCCCTTACCGTTGCGGTTCACGTCATTGCGGTTAGCGAAGGCGATGCTGAAGGTGCTAGGCGTCCCGAAGATGCTCGGGTTGAAGCTCAGCGCAGCCGTGGCCCAACTGGTCGTTGAAGTGAAGGTACCTGAGGCACCACCACTGTGACCGCTCTGGTCGTATGCCGCCGCAAGGCTGAGCGTGGAGCCGAACAGGAAGCCCGTCTTGACGGACAAACCGCCACCGTAGTTGGTGACATCGTCGCCGTTACGCAAGACTGCCCCACCATAGTATGGGTTGGTCGCGCCCGTGGTGCTGGTGTCGTTCGACTGGCTGAAGTACGCCTTCGGCGTGATGGCAATGCCTGCCAGACTGATCGTTGCATCAGCGTAAGCGTACAGCACCGTCAACGTGCCGCCTGGGGCAGTACCGTTGACGGTCACGCGGTAGCCTAAGGCCAAGTTCAGGCCACCGATAAGCGCGTCGGGTTTGCTACCATCGTGGGTTAGGTTGACACCATAAGTGGTCAGGTCAAACAGAGCGTTCCCAGCACCGTCGTATTCGTTCTGGCGTGTGCCGTAAGGCTTGATGTCGAAACCGATCAAGCGCAAGGACAAGTTGACGCCGAAATCGGTTTCGCCCCGAGCACCGCCAAGATTCACCGCATCGGTGTTGCTGTAAGGCCCGTTGCCAACCGTCGCGCTTGGATTCTGCGAGACGCGCGAATCGTAGTAGACCCCAATTGTTGCGAAGCCCAACTTCAAAGCAACGTTCGCACCGAAACCGCGTTGGTTCAGCGCGTAATCGCCAGTGTCGCCAAGTCCTTCGTAAGCGTTGTCAATCACGCGGTAGTTACCACCGATGGTAAAGATACCGAAGTCGGCAGCGCCTCGAGCGTATCCGGCGACTTTACCGGGGCCAGCGCCACCAGTGATACCGACGTTGTACTCACCGTCAAGGCTGATGGGTCCGAGCGCTCCGGTGAAGTTCAAACCGTACAGGTTGGTGGTGAGCAAAGCTTGAGTTGGGTGCGATCACATCAGGCGCTTGGACGGCGTAGTAGATGCCACCCGTGAAGCCTGGGATCAACGATGCCGTACCGCGAACGCCTTCGTAATAGACGAACTGATTCACGTCGCCCGCTGGGTCCAACCCACTCTTGGAACCGTAGACGATGGTCAAGCCCAGGTTGAGTGGTAACAGACCAGAGCCGTCCAGTGTGGCGACGAAACCGTCACCGCGACCGCCCGTGTTATTGAAGCCGTAGTTGGTGAATTTGAAGGCTGGGTTGATACCGAAGTTGATGAACAGCGGTGCGCCACCAACGTTGTACTTCGTGGCGAGGCTGGTCAACTTCAGGACAACCGGATTGACCGTATCGCTACCATCGCTCGGATTGCCATAAGCGCCCGAAGAATCCAGTGCCAGCGTCAATGAAACACTGAAGTTGTTACCGATACCGTTGGTCGTCGCACCGATCAAAGCGCGTGGCTTGAACGTGAAGTTCAGGCTGATGCTTGGGTCAACCGCACCTTCGATATGCGAACACCAGCGCCGTTGGTTGCCGTTGGTTGCAGCGCCTTGTTGTGCGAGTCAACGATGTAGTTCGCCAAGGCAGCCCTGAAGCCAGCCAGGGTTCCGTAGTCGTAGACATCGTTCAGGGTCGCAGGAGCGAAATCACCGAAATCACGCGAGTTGCTGACGTAGCCGTCACCCGTGAAATCGCCATCCGTGTAAGCGCCTGTGCTGAACGGAGAACCGAAGTACAAGCGGTCAACGTCGAAGTTCGGAGCGACGCCTGCGCCCGCATTGTCCCACGTGGTTCCACGGTAGTAGCTCAAGCCCAGCGTGCCAGAAACCGTGAAGCCGTTGTTCTCCAAAACCGTGACGCGGCCTTCGACGCCTGCCACACGGTTCTCCAACGCGCCAACGCGGCCTTCCAGCTCGCCCACGCGGTCAGCCAAGGCGGTCTGGTCGCGGCGCAGCAGCGTCGTGAACTCGCGCAGGCTTTCCAGGTCCTCCTGGGTGGCGTAGGTGTTTGCGGCATCAGCGATTGCGGTGGTGTTGTCGGACACCTGGCGTTCCAGTTCCGTCACGCGGTCCTGCAAGCTCAGCACGTCCTGGTTCAGCAGCACCACGAGGTCGTTCAGGGCAGCGATGCTGTCGGCTTGACCTTCGACGGTCGCGCCGAGTTCACCGAGCTGAGACTCGAGGTCGTCAACGCGGCCACTCAGTTCGTCCACCTTGTCCTGCAATTCGCGGCTCTGAGCCAACGCGGTGTCAGCGGCGATGCTCGCGGCTTCCACTTGGTCGGTCAGATCAATGATGGCTTGCGGGTCAATGCCCGTACCACCCTCGACTGGGGTGCCGTTAGCGAGCGCTTCGGCCAGGTCGCGGGCTTCGTTGGCGATTTCTTCGACTCGAGCCAGTTCGTCAGCCGTAGCAAACGTTCCGGTGTCAACGCCCGTGCCAGCGGCGGCCTGTTCAGCCAAGTCGCGGGCTTGCGTGGCGATCTCTTCGACTCGAGCCAGATCGTCCTGGGTGACAGCGTTGTCTTCCAGGTCGGCGACGCGAACGCCGAGTTGCGCCAAGTCAGCGCTGAGTTCCTGCACGGCGTTTTGCAACGCGGCGAAGTCAGCCTCGCTGATCGTGCCACTCGGACCGGGAACGCCGATACCGCATTCTCCGTTTTTGATAGCGTCGAGCAAACGGGCGATGATGACGGCTGCTTGGTAGCGGGTGATGGGTTCCTGTCCACGGAAGGTTCCGTCTGGGAAACCACGGACGATGCCGCAGTTAGCGGCAATCTGAATCGCGGCGGAAGCCCAGTGACCGGCCGGAACGTCTTTCAGTTCGGCGGGTTTCTGGTTGCCAGCTTGACCGCTTGGTGGGTCAACCTGTCCGGTCGGGTTGGTGGTCTGTGCGTACGCGGATACGCCCAGGCTCAACGCCGCTGTGAGGAACAATGCAGCAGAGATTTTCTTCATTTGGTATTACCCCCTGAGATTTGAGGCTTTCCGCTTTCAAACCCTCTGGGATGCGTTCCGGGCGAGTTGCCGTGTTTCCTCTCCGTACTGACACCACATCCGATCTGATCGTTTCCAGCCTGGTTCTGAGCATGTCAAAAGACCCTCTTTAGGGGATTCACCTCCTTCCCAGGTTTTGAGTTTCTTTTGATGCCCCATTCCAAACGTAACTTTAACACAAGCCAAACCCCCAAAGTCAAGCGTGCTGAAAAGCGTTTTCGTGATTCTGAGTGGGGTAATAGCGTCCTGGACTGAAGCTAAGCTGAGGACATTCTTTGGTTTGCATGTGAAACGCTTGTGACGGGCTTTCACGAAAGGAAATTGAAATCACTCTTGGTTCGCGGGGATTTGCGGTGAATGCCGTGCCACTCGAGGGGAAGACTTTATGAGCCAGCCAATCCCAAAGTCTCAGCTCGAGCGCGGAGTCCTTCAAGGACATTTTCAATGTGGGCTTCCAGCGTCAAGCCTGGGATGACCTGGGTCATCTCTTCCAGACCCACGGCGATGTCCTCGCGGCTGACTCCTTTGGCGAAGGCCTTATCTTTTAATTTTTTCTTGACGCTGCCGGTCTCCAAATTATGAAGACTGCGGTCGGGACGGACGTACACGGCGGCGGTGCAGAAGCCCGCCAGTTCGTCCACCGCGAACAGGGTCCGGGCCAGCGAGGTCAGACGCGGCGTGCCGCTGTCTCGGTAGTGTCCCAGGATCGCGTCCAGAATCTCTTCGGAGAGAGCGGTGTAGTGGTCGCGCAGGTATTGCACACCCCAGAACGGGTGTCCGGCCTCGCCGAGATTGGGGTGCGATTCGTAATCGAAGTCGTGCAGCAAGCCCGTGATGGCAAACTTTTCCACATTCTCATTCAGGATTCCCGCGTACCAAACCATTGCGGCTTCGACTGCCAACATGTGCTTGCGCAACGATTCGGACTTCGTAAACTCTTGCACCAACGCCCAGGCCTCGTCTCGAGTCATGGCGGGCAGGTTACCAGCTACCGGTCGTGGCCTGCTAATCGTGTCCTGCTAGAAGCTGGTAGCGTGAGGCTGTGTTCGAGTACCAGCTTCTCAGTCAATCCGGGCGCGCTCGAGTGGCGCGACTTATCACCCCGCACGGCACGGTCACCACCCCAATGTTTATGCCGGTCGGCACGCAGGGCAGCGTCAAGGGGCTGAGCGCCAGGGAACTCACTGAGATCGGCTCACAGATCATCCTGGGGAACACCTATCATCTGATCCTGCGCCCCGGTCTCGAGGTGATGCGCCAGTTTCACGGCTTGCCGGGATTTACCGCATATCCAGGACCGTTCCTGACAGACTCTGGCGGTTTTCAAGTGATGAGTCTGGGCGAGATTCGCACGATCACCGAACACGGCGTGACCTTCAAGAACCACATCAACGGCGATCCCCTGGAAATGACCCCAGAGAGCAGTGTCGAAGCCCAGGAAGCCATCGGCGCTGACATCATCATGGCGTTTGACGAGTGCCCGCCGCACCCGGCCACGTTTGAGTACGGCAGGAACAGCTTGGAGCGGACCGTGCGCTGGCTCGAGCGGTGCCTGAAGGCTAAAAACCGAGCCGATCAAGCGCTGTTCGCCATCGTGCAGGGCGGCGTGAGCTTGGAATTGAGGCAGCAGAGCCTCGAGGGGACGTTGCCCTTCAACACGCCTGGGTTTGCGATCGGCGGGCTGGCGGTCGGGGAGCGTAAAGAGGAAATGATTCCCGCCGTAGAGTTCACCACGCGCCGCTTACCGGCGCAGAAACCGCGTTACCTGATGGGCGTGGGCTTCCCGGAGGACTTGGTGAGCTGCATCGCGCTCGGGGTGGACATGTTCGATTGCGTCTACCCGACGCGCACGGCCCGCTTCGGCTACGCCCTGACCGACGAGGGTCGTCTGAACTTAAACAACACCAAGTTTCGCACCGATCCGCGACCCCTAGAAACGGATTGCGACTGCTACGCCTGCCAGCATCACAGCCGGGCCTACATCTCTCATCTGCTGCGGGCCGGGGAGATGCTCGCCCCGAGGCTGCTCAGCCTACACAACCTGCGCTACTTACACCGCCTGACCGAAACCGCTCGAGCCACGATTGCGGCTGGACGCTATCACGATCACGCCCTCGAGTGGGGAACCCGGTACTTCAAGGGTCAGACTCCCGCTTGGTTCCTCGAGGCAATCGCGGCCGGGCGCGGCTAACGTCCGCTTGAAACCGGGCTTGAATTGTTGGTCACGACTCTTGTCAAAGTTCTCCTCAGCCAGTTTGTCGGCTCGAGTCATCGAGCGTTTCCTCGAGCACTGCTTACAAGAACGGTTGCCACAGCAGCAGGAACAGCAACCCGAGCTGAACTGACAGTAAATTAGAGGACAAGCCCAGAATTCCCAGCGTCGCCTCGGGCAGGACCGCGAACAGCGCCGCGCCGAGCGCCACATCGCGGCTGGCGGGCGGCACGCCGAAGCGGTGGCTCAGTTTCTCGAGCATCACCAGGGCGAGCAGGGCGTGCAGCGCACCTGAGAGAACGGTTCCAGGGGTCAGGGCTGGGATCAACGGGCTTGCCAATAGACTGAGCGCGGCGATACCGGTCACGATCAGGATTCCCGGCAGGCTGCGCCCGAGCGTGCGGGTCGGCACGTCCACCGGCATCGGCGTGAAGCTCGGGCCCAGTAAGCGCGGCGTCAAGACGCTGAGCGCCACAGCCAGCACGAGCGTGCCGATCAACCCTTGAATCAGGCCCGCACTCGAGAAGACGAAAAAAAGAATCTGGGCCGCCAGCGCCAGTTGCTCCAATAGGCTCCGGCGATACAGCGTCAGCGCCACGCGCCAGGCGATGAGGCCAGCCGCGCCCAACTCCCTGGGAACCGGCAAAAACCGCACCGGACGCACGAAGCTTTCCTTACGGTTCAGGTTTTGCAGTAGGCGACGGCGCACGTCCGGGTCGGGCGGGCGTTGGACCATCGCGGCCGTCAGGTTCATGGCGCGCAGTTGCGACAGAATCAGGCTCTGCGAGGCGAACTGCGGTGGGTACGCACCCTGCAACGAGGCCCTAGAGAAGACGATCCCGGCCACCAATGCCACGGCGGGCAGCACCAAGTTCAGCGGGTTCGCGTTTACCAGAGCGCTCGAGAAGCCAAACCCTAGCACACGATCCAGCACGGCTCCCACGACCGTGAGCGCCGGAAAAATCCAGATCCGCTTGAAGCCCACGTACTGCAACCAGCCCCAATCCAGCGCCGCCGCGAACCACAAGCCAACCGCCACCGGAGCAAGGTACGGCTGCAACCCAAAGAAGGCGTACCCGATCAGCCACCAGACCAGCCCGATCAACACCCCGAGCGCGAACAGCACGCCTCTCGAGTAGGTGAACTCCCAGGCCAGCACACTCTGCGGGGTCAACGGCGCGAGTCCCAGCCGGTACAAGTCCTGGCGGTTCAGGATGACCGGCGGCGTGCGCCGGGTCAGCACCGCGTAGTTCAAGCCCAGCCCGAATACGAGCAGCACCACCAGTGGCGCGGTGTCACTGACGTGCGGCTTGACGTTGAAGATCACCACCTGGGAGGCGGCGACCGCGTAAAACACCAGCCAGGCGACCAGCCAGACGAGCGTCCCCCAACCAATACTGCGCTCCACCCAGCGCCAGTACGTCCCGGTGGCTCGAGTCAGCGTCAGACGACGCAGCCGATTCAAGCCCAACGTGGTCCGCTGCAAATCAGTCTGGTTCACGGAGCTTGGACTCAACTTGCCCTCGAGACGGTGACCGTTCCATCCTTGAAGCTCGCCACGATGCAACGCGGGTGACGCGTTAAGGCTGTTGTGATATCCGTCTGATGGGCGCTGAACGCCAACGTCAACCCGCGAGCGATCATGTCCAAGATGCCGCGTTGCAGGCTTTCCTGCGAGGCGGCGTCCAAACCGTTGAACGGCTCATCCAGCAGCGTCACCGGCAGTTCCAGTCCCAACGCCAGCGCCAAGGAAAGCTTTTGCCGCATCCCCCTGGAGTGCGAGGCGGGAAACTCGTCCAGCCGCGTTTCCAAATCAAAAACCTCGAGCCAGTGCATGATGCGCTCCAAGGCGACCGGTCGCGCGTAAATCCCAGCGGTGAACTCGGCGTGTTCGCGCAAGCTCAGGTCCTCAAACAGCGCCGGTTCGTCCGGCACGAACAGGCAGGCCCGACGCGCCTCCAAGGAACCGGGGCGTGCGCCCATGACGGTGACCTCGCCGTTGTACGGCAGCAAGCCCGCCACGGCCCGCAGCAGCGTGCTCTTGCCCGCTCCGTTCGCCCCGGAGAGCCATAGCAGTGAACCGGGTTGGACCTCCAAGCTGATCTCGTCGAACACGCGCTGCTTGCCGAACAGCACAACGGTTTCATCCAACACAATGGCGTTACTAGAGGTTGCGTTCACGTTCAAAGACCTGGCTTTCCTGACACGACCGCCATACTCGAGCCAACAGGGGTGGCTTGTAAAGCCCGCAGCCCCCATTATTGATTCAGCGAGGTTTCTGTTGCGGCGGCTCGAGATGACAGGGGTTCTGGATTTGATCTGGCGTTGACCGCTGCGGCCGGGCTTAGCGTGCTAAGCCCCTACGGGTGTCAGGCTGGAAGGAAAACGACCGGCGTTGAGTTTGGAGAATATCCGCACGGCTCGAGGTGTACTACTGAGTTCGGCGGCGTCAGGTTCACGTTTGAAGACAATCGAGTGTATCTATGACGCAAACGTGGGTGAGCCGAATCGTGCCGTTATCAATAAGGCGTCTGGTACTGCCCGCTCGAGCTAGCCCAAAGCGAGGCTATCCTGACCGCCCGATACGACCGCGCACCAACTCGAGCAGACCTGGCAACGGTGCGCTCACCGCGTCGTGCTGTCCGCGCCGGTAATCGAAGATGACTCGAGTCGCCGCGATCAAGCTGGCGGCGGTCAGGTAGGACTCTTTTAATACCCAGTTCGCCAGGCTCGAGACGACTAGGGCGTCATCGTGCAGGTCTGCCAGAAAGATGCCCGCCGTCTCGGGACTGGTGAAGACGAGGGCGTACTTGTCCGCGCCCGCTTGGATCGTCACCAGCTCGCCGGGTTGCACCTTGTTTTCAATGACCAACCAGTCGGCGGCGAACAGATCTGGGGCTTGTGGCACGCCTGGCACGCTATCACGGTATGCTGCGCCATGAGAAAGAAGCACTCCGTCGAGAGTTTATTGGGTCTGAACTTCGCCAGCGACCCGCAAATTAGCGACGACGGCAAACTGGTCGCCTTCGTCGTGACGCGCGCCAAGGACGACCAGCAAGGGTATGAGAGCCGCATCCATCTGTCCAGGAACGGCGCTCCGTCCGATGCCTTCTCGCACGGCCCTAAAGACGCCAACCCGCGATTTTCGCCGGACGGTTCGCAACTTGCCTTTACTCGAGGAGCGGGCGAGGACAAACCGCAACTGTGCCTGATGCCCCTGGGCGGCGGCGAGGCGCGAACACTGACGAAGCTCAAAAGCGGCGTCTCACAGATCAGATTCTCCAGGGACGGCACGAAAATGGCCTTTCTCTCCAGGGGCGACTGGGAGGACGAGGACGGCAAGGCGGGCTTACCTCGAGTCGTGACGACCCTGCGCTACAAACAGAACGGTCTGCCAGGTCCAGGCGTCGTGCCAGGCGAACCGCTGAACCTCTGGGTCTACGACCTCGAACGGGAGGAGGTCGCTCAGGTCACGCATCACCCGACGGATGTCGAGGGCTACGACTGGATAGACGGTGGGCATCTGGTGTTCACGGCAGCGGTCAGTCTCGAGGAGAGCAGCTCTTGGAGTTCCGAGGCGTTCACGGTCAAACTGGGTAAGAAAAAGTCTAAGCGGCTGACGAGTTGGGGCGGCGCGATGGGCGCGATTGCCGTTTCACCGGATGGCACGACCGCCGCCGTGATTGCCGACCACGACGCGGGAACCCAGCCTGGCGACCCGCACCTTTACACGTTCAAATTGCGCTCCAACACCACTCCGACCAGGCTGGGCAGCACTGACCTGTACGCCGGTCAATCGGTCAACTCCGACGCGCACATCGGCGCGTACCCCGCCGGACCGCACTGGCTCGAGGATGGGCGCTTGATGGCGCTGCATCAGACGGGCGGCGCGGGCGCGATCACCAGAATTTCTCCTGACGGCGGTCTCGAGGTGTTGCCGCAACCCAAGAACACCAGCCTTTCAGCCCTGGCGGTGAGCGCCAACGGGGGCGCGATCGCGTACCTGCTGGAGTCGAACGCGCAACCGCCCGAGCTGTACCTGCAAACCGGTAAGCGCACCCGGCAGCTTTCCAAATTGAACGATCCCGCCGCTGTCACGGGTCTCGAGCAGGTCAGCTTCGAACGCGACGGGCAGACGGTCGAGGGCTGGGTCATGAAGCCTGTCGGCTGGAAGTCAGGTAAGAAATACCCGGTCGTGCTGAACATCCACGGCGGTCCCGCGACCGCCTGGGGCCACGGGTACATGCACGAGTTCCAGCTTCTGGCTGGGCAGGGCTACGCGGTCGCCTTCTGCAATATTCGCGGCAGCACCGGATACGGCGACGCGCAAACCGCTGGCATCGGCGGCGATTATCTGAGCGGTGATTACGACGACCTGATGGTCTTTCTGGACACCTGTTTAGAGCGCTTTTCCTGGCTGGACAAAAAGCGTAGCGCCGTGGTCGGCGGCAGTTACGGCGGCGTGATGACGAATTGGATCATTGGGCACACGAACCGCTTCAAAGCCGCGATTACGGACCGCTGCATCAGCAACTGGGTGTCGTTCCACGGCTCGTCCGATATTGGCTACCGCTTCGCCCCCAGAGAACTCCACGGCTCCGTCCCGAGGGACGCGGACCGACTGTGGAACCTCTCGCCGCTGAAGTACGCCGCTCAGGTCAAAACCCCGTGTCTGATCGTGCATTCCGAGGAGGACCACCGTTGCCCGATCGAGCAATCCGAACAGTGGTTCGTGGCGCTAAAATCCCAGGGCGTCCCAACCCGCTTCGTGCGTGTCCCCGGCGAGAGCCACGAGTTGAGCCGCAGCGGCCGACCCGACCGACGGCTGTTCAGACTGCGCGAGTACTTGGACTGGCTCGAGAACTACCTGTGAAAATTGAGCTTCTGGTGGGTTCAAACGATTTCCAGTTCAATTTCCTCGCCCGTCTCGAGGTTCCAGGCGCGCACCGCGCCGCTGCTGGCATCCACGATCAGCATCGGCTGGTCCCACTGCCGACTCTCAATGTCCGTGCGCGACGGTGTGGCGGGCCCGTCCGGGTGCGAGTGAAACAGGGCGCACAGCTCCAAACGCGATTCGCGGATCAGCTTCAAACCCCTGACCAGTCCAGCGGGGGCCGCCTGAAACCGCCGCGTCGGTTCATCCGCCGCGTTCTCCAACGGAATCAACGCACTGATCCGCGTCAACGTCTCCCCTGCCAGCAAACCCACAATCTCGAGCGGGCGGGCATCGTGGGCGAGCGTTTGCAGTTCTGAACGTAAGGATTTGGGGAGCACCAGCGCCACAAGCGCATCCTACGGTCTCCTCGAGACAGAACATATGGTTTTTGGATCGGAGGCGGAATTTGGCTCAGACGTGGCTGTTAACCGCTAGATTTCGCGTTTCACAAACCAAACCACCCCACGGGTTGTGTATACTTTCGCAGCAATGGCCAATATCGAAGCACCGCCGCCCAGAGCGGCAAAACCGCGTAAGCCACGCAAACCGAGGTCCGCCAAGGCTTTGAGCGCTCCGGTGGCCCACAGCCGCACCGTGGACATTGAAGCCGTCGGACTGGTGCTGCTCGGGATCGCCGTGTTTTTCGGGGCGGCCCTGTACCTGGATTTGCGCCCGCTCGAGGGGCTGAAGGCGGCGGCGACCGGCGCGATGGGTTGGAGTGCCTACCTGACGCCGCTGCCGTTCCTGGTGTTTGGATTTCTGGCGTTCATCCGTCAGAACGCGCGTCTGGCCGCAAGAATCGTGCTGGGCCTGGCGGTGATCGCGTTCGCGGCGCTCTTGGCGACAGGATTGTTCAAACCCGCGCTGGCAGGCAGCTTCGTCAACGGCAT